>NZ_JBBODI010000001.1:0-4800000 GCF_038002845.1 Paenibacillus sp. FSL F4-0122 | reverse complement strand
CATAGCTCAGGTCGGATAGATCTGCGGGATTTTTACCGTTCATTCGCCATACATAGCTCGTTTCAGCCAATTCTGCGGGATTTATACCGTTCTTTCGCCTCACATAGCTCGTTTCAGTCAATTCTGCGGGATTTTTACCGTTCTTTCTCCTCACATAGCTCGTTTCAGTCAATTCTGCGGGATTTATACCGTTCTTTCGTCCCACATAGCTCGGTTCAGCCAATCCTACGGGATTTATACCGTTCTTTTTCCTCACATAGCTCAGGGCGGCTAATTGTACGGGATTTATACCGTTCTTTCGTCCCACATAGCTCATTTCAGCCAATCCTACGGGATTTATACCGTTCTTTTTCCTCACATAGCTCAGGGCGGCTAATTGTACGGGATTTATACCGTTCTTTCGCCTCATGGTGCTTCTGTTCTGTTACTAATATTAGTTTGTTGATATTGTTGGGGAGCTATGATGAATATGATGTGTTTTCGTGGTGCTCCTGATGGCGATGGTCGTGTTATTGCTGCTGATATTGATTTGTGGCCGTGATTGCTGTGTTCATGCTGATAATATTGAGTGGAGTGTGATAGCCGTGTTTGTGTTGATGACATTAATTGGTGATGGTAATGATGCTGTAGATGTTCCGTGGCGGTGAAGGTGCAACTATTGGGTCGAGTAAATCCTATTGGTGGAATATTAGATTTGATGGAGCAAGGGTGGCAATGTTGATTGAAGTTTGTGGTGGTAAATAATGTTGATGTTGATGTTGATTTTAGTGTTGCTGGCGCTGTTTAGTTGTGGTTACATTTTCGCGGGTAGTTTTTGTGGTGTGTTTGTTTCATGTTGGTAGTAGCCATTGTTAATCTGTGTGTTGGTGGTGTTGACGCTATTTGGTCGTGGTGTCATCTTAGTGGGTATTTTTGGTGTTGTGTGTAGTTGGTAGTACTTTAGTTAGTGGTGTTTTGGTTGACAGTCCTGTGGTTGACAGTGCTGTGGTTGGCAGTACCGTAGTTAGTAGTACTTTAGTTAGCAGCGCTGTAGTTAGCAGTGCTGCTAGTGGCATTATTGGTGTAATTAATATTATTGGTGTAATTGATATTATTGGTGTAATTGATATTATTGGCGTAGTTGATGGTGGTGCCAATGGTACTAGTGGGAGCGGAATTGGTTTATCCCCAACTAATTAAACCAGTTTTTGTGGGTAGTTTTTCATACATAGTTATGGTGGGTAGTTTTCGTGCTCGTGCGTAGTTTTTCTATGCGAGGAGCAAGGGGGCGACGTTAAGTACTTGTGAATTGGTACTTGTGAATTGGTACTTTTAAATTGCTTTTTATGAATCGGTACTTTTAAATTGCATCTTATGAATTGGTACTTTAAATTGGTTCATATGAATTGCATCTTATGAATTGCTTCTTATGAATTGCTTCTTATGAATTGCTTAATCTCAGCAAGCGAAATGGACAAACCAAAAAGCGTTTGCCATAAATAGCAAACGCTATGATCACCATACATCCAACACGCAACTATTTCTTCGAAGAATACTTCCGCATATCAAACGCGACGGCGGCGATGATGATCAGACCTTTGATAATCAACTGATAGTAAGGGCTGATGCCGATAAAGGTCAGGCCGTAGTTGATTAAGGTAAAGATAATAACACCGACCAGAACACCTGGCACTGTTCCGATACCACCGGTTGTGGACACCCCGCCCACGACGCAAGCAGCAATCGCATCAAGCTCATACATGTTCCCGTAGTTATTGGTTGCGCCACCTGTTCTGGCAGCCTCCAGCACACCCGCCAAACCATAAAGGGCTCCAGCAATCGCATAGATGTAGATCAAGTTCTTGGAAACATCGATGCCAGATACTTTTGCTGCCTGCATGTTACCGCCGATAGCGTACATGTTCTTGCCCAGCTTAGTTTTATTGAACACCACCCATACGATGGCGGCGACACCCAAGGCTATCAGCACGATATACGGGATTGAATATTGCCCCTTGCCAATAAACCCGGAACCGATTGTAGTGAAATCTGGACGCAGACCGCCAATCGGCTGTGATTGGTTGGGGTCCATGTCAAAGTACAAGGAATTCAAGCCGTAGACGATAACCATCGTACCCAGTGTTGCGATAAACGGCGGGACGTTCAGCTTGGAGACGACAATACCATTGACGAGTCCGCAGAGAAGGCCAGCGATAATAGCTATAAGGATCGGAAGCCACACTTGCACCTGCGGCAGATCAGGAAAAAAGCGCCGGGAATAATCCGGAATTTGCAGCATCGAAGCAGAGATTACCGCTGTAAAACCAACCACACGTCCAGCAGACAAGTCCGTCCCAGCTGTGATAAGGATGAAGGCAACACCAAGCGCGATGATAATCCGTGTTGACGACTGAATTAGAATGTCCCGTAAAGTATTTACAGAGATAAAGGCCGGCTCATATAAGGCAATACCCATAATTAGAATTACCAAGACAATATAAATAGCATTTTGAGTAATAAAAGATTGGGCTCGTTTAGCGTTCATTAGTAGTGTTCCTCCTTAAAGTTACGCGAAGAGTACTTCTCTTCGTAAACCAAATCTAGTTTCGCCCAGCAAAACTATCATTGAAATCCTATCCTAATGCTGTGCAGCGAGCCGCATAACTTCGGTTTCCGTAGCTTGCTCGCCTTCTAGTATTCCGGTAAGCCTACCCTCCGACATGACCATTACACGGTCAGACATTCCGAGCAGCTCCGGCATTTCTGAGGAGATCATAATGATGCTTTTCCCTTGCTGCGCCAAGTCGGCAATAATCGAATAAATCTCAAATTTAGCCCCTACGTCGATACCGCGAGTCGGCTCGTCCAGAAGCAGGATTTCGGGCTCGGTTAGAAGCCATCTGGCGAGCAGCACCTTTTGCTGATTCCCACCAGAAAGATTCATGATCAGCGTTTTGGTTGTTGGAGTTTTGGTCCGTAATTTTTCAATCATTTTATCGACTTCTTCTTTTTTCTTTTTTCCATCTAGTAGAAGTAGTAGTTTCTGGTATCGATGCAGATTAGCGATTGCGCCATTTTCATGAACAGACAAGACTGGAAAAATACCGGTGACACGCCGTTCCTCCGTAAGCAAAGCCATTCCGTGTTTCTTAGCATCCTTGGGAGATTGGATATGAATGCGCTTACCATCGATAGAAATCGTCCCCGATTTGATAGCCCTCAGGCCGAATAATGCCTCAATAACCTCTGTTCTCTGAGCGCCTACCAGACCACCAATCCCTAAAACCTCACCTCGTCTTAATTCAAAAGAAACATCTTTAAACGATCTTTCTTCAGGGGAGGTTAATCCTTCAACCTTCATATATACTTCGCCAGGCACGTTAAAACGTTCTGGGAATCGATTGGTCAAGTCGCGGCCGACCATTTTGGAAATGATAAGATCTGTAGTCAATTCCGCCGCTGGCCAGGTTCCGATTTTTTTACCGTCCCGCATAATGGTAACCTCGTCAGAAATTTCGAGAATCTCTTCCATTTTGTGAGATATATAAATAATAGCTACGCCTCTACTCCTAAGGTCCCGTATGATCCGAAATAAATGCTCCACCTCCACACTGGTCAGGGAGGAAGTAGGTTCATCCATTACAATAACGCGGGAGTGAAAAGAGACAGCCTTCGCAATTTCAATGGATTGGATTTTGGATACAGACAGCTTACCCACTAATGTCTCGGGATTCAGATCGATATCCAGATCTTTAAACAAATTCTCCGTGTCAGTGTACATTTTCTTATGGTCAATAAACTGAAAAGGTCCAATCCCTTTGGTTGGGAAACGTCCTAACCAGATATTCTCCATCACACTTCGGAACGGCACGGGATGCAGCTCTTGGTGAATCATGGAGATCCCATTTTTCAAAGCGTCATTTGAGCTTCCGATAGAGGTCTTCTCACCCTCCAAAAAAATCTCACCGGCATCCGGTGAATAAATACCAAAGAGACATTTCATTAAAGTGGACTTACCCGCACCATTCTCGCCCATAAGGGCATGCACCGAACCTGGTCTGACCTTTAAACTAACTGCATCCAGCGCTTTGACGCCGGGGAATTCTTTAGTAATATCATTCATTTCTAGCAAAAACTCAGCTTTTTCCATGTTGTTACGCCCCCTACGCTTTTTTCTTTTTTCATGAGAGGCACAGCGGTTTCATCCTGTTCCCTGCCTGAAAGAAATCCGAGGAGCGAATATCCGCTCCCCGTTGCTGCCATATGATCATGAATTCCATCTAGATTAGAGCGTTATTATTTGGCGTCATCGATATTGTCTTTGGTGATCTTTTTATAGGAAATCCACACGTATTGGTTGTCTGTGATATCAAAGCCTACGTTATCTTTTGTAGGTGTTTCTCCTTTAGCAAGCAGAGCAGCAACTGTGATCGCAGCTTTACCTTGGTTGTTCGCATCATTCAGCACGGTACCAAGCATCGTTCCATCTTGCAGCGCTTGAATCGCAGGAGCAGTAGCATCTACACCTACTACCGGCATGAATTTATCACCCGTGAAGTAACCTGAAGCTTTCAGAGCTTCGATGGCACCGAGAGCCATATCGTCATTGTTCGCAAGCACAGCTTCAATTTTGTCGCCATGGGAGCCAAGGAACGCTGCCATTTTTTCTTGCCCTTTTACGCGGTCCCACATCGCAGTATCTTCAGCCAGCTTTTCTACCTTGATGCCGGCATCTTCAATTGCTTGGATGGAGTAAGTAGTACGAAGCTCAGCGTCTTGGTGCCCCGGTTCGCCTTTTAGCATTACGTATTGGAGGACACCGTCGCCGTTTTTATCCGCTTCAGGATGTGCCTTCCAGTAGTCCACGATCAGTTGACCGGACATAGTTCCGGATTCTTCCGCTTTAGCGCCTACATAATAAACCTTATCCCATTTCTTCATATCTTCTGGCAGCGGCTCGCGGTTCAGGAAAACCACCGGAATATTTGCCGCTTTTGCTTTTTCGATAATAACGCCAGCCGCAGTACGGTCAACCGGATTGATCAGCATGCCTTTATATTTTTTGGTGATGAACAAGTCAACTTTGTCATTTTGTGTGGGTTGAGAATTTTGGCTATCTACGATATCTACAGTAGCAATGCCTTTGGCAGCAGTGTCGATTGCGTTACGAACACCTGTCATGAAGGTATCGTCAAATTTGTAAATGGCTACCCCTACTTTTGGCGTTTCAGTGGAAGAGCCCGCATTTTCAGTTTTTGGAGCGTTGGTAGCTTTACCACTGTCTGCATTATTGTTGCTATTGCCACAGCCTGCCAGGGCGGCACCCAGTATTGCGCTTGCTAAAAGAACGGAAGTGATTTTTTTCATTATTCATTGACCTCCTGTTTATACTTCTTTTTTTGGTTTAACCCTGAATTCTCTCGGGCACATCCATATTATGCCTTAGGTGAAAACGGTTTCGAATATAAAATCCTACTCACTTTTATAAAAATTCTACTGAACCCAAAAAACGAATACCTCCCATTTTAAGGATGGCATTCGTCTTTTCAAAAATAAACCGTCCACTATCTGACGAAGGGAAATAACAATTTCTGATTCTCAGGCCACAGCATATTGTCCAAATCAATGAGTTTAGTGCCCGTATCGACACGTTCAGGAACATCCATTCCTTCGATTACCTCAACGGCATGTTTTACGGCTAAATACCCGTTACTAAAAGGATTTTGGATTACGGTCGCTTGAACCGTACCCTCCTGCAGCAACTCCATCATTGACGGGGAGCTGTCGAACGCAACCATTTTAATATTATGCAGCCCTCGGCTCTGGATAGCTTTTGCCGCCCCCTGTGAAGCTGTCTCATTCAAGCTGGCGATCCCGCGAAGATTTGGATGTTTCAGCAGCATTAACCGTGTCAGCTCTTCAGCATCACTAATACTCGAAGTGGTATAAGAAATCTCTACTACCTGTATGTTCGGATATCGGGCAGCGTAATTTAAAAATCCCTTTTCCCGCTCCTCCGCGTCCCTAGCACCATATTCAATGCCGTTTGAAGACTCCTGCTCCGCCCCCAAAGATGAATTTGTGAAGTTAATGATGCCGACCTCCCCGTATCCATTTAGCAGCTGAATGAGTCTTTCTGCAGACTTTTGTCCCGCTTCATAACCGTTTGAACCCACATAGGCTCTTACTCTGGCCGAACCGACTTCTGCATCCACAGACAATACGGGAATCTTGGAATATGCCGCCCGATCAACCACTTGTGCAAGTCCCATATAGCTACTGGCAGCTAAAATAATAACGTCCGCTTTTTCTTTAATGGAGTCCTCAACCATTCTGACCTGTTCCGCAATATCACTCTCAGCATTCGGAGCTTTGAACGTTAGTTTCACATTAAATTCCTGTGCCGCGGCTTCTGCACCCAATCTAACTGTATTCCAATAGTCACCTTTGTTCATTTTTACAATAAGATGAATATTGCGGGTTTTGTTCGTGTTGATATAATTAGGTGCCGAATTAAAACAAGAGGTGATAGTTGTCCATAACACCACACATACCAGCAGGGTTAGCCAAAAACGAACGATTCTCATACCGATGTCTCATCCTCCTCATGTCCAGGATTGCCCTCGCCTGCTGCGAGTGCCGGGAAGATAAGAGTAACCGTAGTGCCTTCTTCAATTTCACTTTCAAAAGAAAGACCATAATCACGCCCATAATACAGCTCAATACGCTCGTTTACATTTCTAACGCCTACCCCGGAGCCATGCATACTCTTACTGCCGCCAGTCAAAAGAACCTTCATAGTCTCCTCGGACATTCCCAGTCCATTATCACGAATGCGGATGATGACAAGATCATCCTTCAGCTCCGCTTGGATCGAAATAAAACCTTCATCAGGCATCATTTCAATCCCGTGATACAGGGCATTCTCCACAATAGGTTGTAAAATTAGCTTAATAGTCTGACACTGCAGCACTTCATCCTGAGCCTCGATCTCGTAGCGGAACTTATTTTTGAACCGAAAGCTCTGAATCACAAGGTAATGACGAACATGATCAAGCTCTTCCTGCACGGTAATCATATTATTCCCTTTACTAAGGCTAATCCGGAAAAACTTCGATAAGGACTGAATCATCGTGACTACCTCCTCAGTCTTGCCGCGTTCAGCGAGCCGGATCACAGAATTCAAGGTATTGTACAGAAAGTGCGGATTGATCTGGGATTGCAGTACTTCAAGCTCACCTTTACGTTTGGTTTCCTGTTCATAAATAATCTGATCCATCAGTTGGCGGATACGTTGCAGCATAAGGTTAAACCGTTTGGACAGCTGTTCCACCTCATACGCCCCACTGACATCTATTCGGGTGTTGAGATCCCCTTCGCCCACCTGCTGAAGCGTCCGTTCCAGCTTGCGGATAGGGCGGGCAATACGTGCAGATAAAAAGACGGATACAATAATTACGCATAAAATGACTACCGCTAAAAACCAGGATAAAAAAGTGTTTAGATCGCGTTTGGTGGTTACAATCTCATCGTAATAAGCCACGCCCACGATCTTCCAGCCTGTCTGTTCCAGTGTTCTTACGGTGATAAAACGTTTTTCACCCGTAGACTCATCCAAATAACTACGAAAAGCATATTCCAGTACTGGCTCCACATTCTCATATTTTAAGCCAGCGTAAATCAGCTGCTGCTGGGGATGGTACACAATATTTCCTAGCTGATCGAGGATGTAAGCGTATCCTCTTTTGCCAAGCTTAACCTGCTTGCTCAGCTCATCAATGGTTCGAAAGTTAAAATCCATCAGCAGGATGCCGGTTTTTAAGACTCCGTTCTCCTTATATTGAATTAATTTGCTGATAGACACGACCCAGATATATTGACCTTTGAATAAATTCTGAATATGAGGTGCGGAATAGGAGAGCTCTGATGTTCTTTGCGCCGTCGTAAACCAGCTCTGAGTCTCCAGCTGTGTGTTGCTGCGCAGCTTCTGACCGGGTGTACCCACGACATATTTCCCCTGTGGTGTAAAAACAGCCGCCGAGACCAGATCCTCTCTGCTCCCCATTAGCATAGCCATTCTTTCCGTCAATAAAGCGGAATCCACGGAAGGGCTATTCGTAATCTGCTCCTCCGCTGTCTCAAAAATATTGCGCATTCCCTTAACATAAAGACCCAGATTGTAATTCACTTGCTCAATGATCTGCTGCATATTCATATTGGCATTCTCTTCTGCGGTCTTGGCAAACTTGTTGTACAGCATAAGACTGACAACGACAGCTACCAGCACGGCAACAGATGTAAAAGTGAGTGTAATCGTAACTTGAATGCTTCGGAGCTTGGAGGACAACCGACGTTTTCCGCCTTTGGGATGCTGCGGTCTTAGATGAAAGGAATATGGTTTATCCTTCAGCATCTTTACCCTCCTCTGGAGCTGTTTTTATACTCTTTAGGAGATTGGCCATATTTTTTGCGGAAACAAAAGCTGAAATAGTTAGGATCGGCAAAACCTATTTTTTCTGCAATTTCAAAAGCCTTCAGCTCCGTGGATCGCAAAAGTTCCTTGGCTGCTTCTAACCTAATTTGCAAAAGATAACTAACGAACGTCATTTTCATTTCCTTCTTAAAAATACTGCTAAAATAGCCGGTACTTATATGTAAATGCTGACAAACCTTGCCGATGGAAATATCAGATTCAACATAGTGGCTGCGTATATATTCTTTAGCTTCATCAATAAGCAGCTTATAGGAAGATTGACGTTCTAATGCAATCGTATCCATTAAACCGCTACAGACTGCAATAATCCATTGCTTGGCTTCGGCCATACTATTAAATTTATTAATGGCAGTTAGCGACGAAATGCCAGAACCAATATACTTTGCAGCCTCACTGCCGGATTCTTTAGCCACTCGCAGGATAGATGTAAAAATCTCCAGCAAAAAAATCTGATAATCCTGTGTAGACACCTGCTCTGCGTCAAGACCAGCAAATAACTCCTCAACAACCTCTTTAAGTTCTTGCACCGTACCTAGTTTAATCGTCCGGATTAAGGATTGCTGGGTTAGTTCATCATAGGTTAGCAGTGTGCTGGAACGTGACTCAACATCCTCAATCCAGATCACCCGGTTATTGCCGAGAATAAGCCGATAATCTAATGCCTGCATGGCATCCCCAAATGAATTAAATAACAAAGCAGGCGATGAACAGACCGTTCCGGAGCCTGCCGTTACCGTCAGCTTCAGAAAACGCTGTACGTTCTGGCGGATTTCTTCAAGAAGCTCAAAAGTCTTTCCAGTGATATCAGTTTCTTCCCCTTCTTCATGGATTGTGAGCAATACGACCTCATCACGATGAATAAACACCCTTCCAAAACCATGCTTCAAGCATATTTCTTCAGCAATATTCAGCACAGCGAATAGCTGTAAATTCTTTTCACCAGTGTCTCGTAAAGAAATTTGCCTGCCTGCTGCACCCCCAGCCGATTCCCGCTCAGGACGAATATAATCCACACTAATTACCGAAGCCTGAAACCACCGTCCCGTTAATTTTATGCCATATTCAGAGCTTTTCTCAGCAATTTCATCCGTACGCAATCTACGCGAAATAAGGGACGATAAAAATTGCTCCCTTAACACAGGCAGACTTTTCCGGTAATGCTCACTGAGTACAAATACATTTTCTTTTTCTGCAATTTCAGCCTCGATAGTGGCTCTAACCTTAAGCAATACTTCAATTAATTCCTGCGAAGAGAACGGTTTCAAAATATACTCATCAATTTGCAATTTTATCGCCTTCTGAGCATATTCAAATTCATCATACCCAGTCAAAATGATAATCTTAGTGTTAGGATGATGACTACGAATCCATTCAGCCAACTGAAGTCCATTCATAAAAGGCATTTGGATATCGGTAACTACCACATCCGGCAGCAAACGGTCTATGGCATCCGCAGCTTCCCGTCCATTCTCCGCCTGCTCAACAATCTCAAATCCGTAACGCTCCCAGTCAATCTGCCCGATAACGCCTTCCCTAACGTCTTCTTCATCTTCAGCAAGAACTAGCTTATACATGTCTCATCCCTCTTTGGAAACGTTTTAGATGTCATAAATTTTATTGTATATGATTCAAACCAATCCATCTATGGTTAAGTTATTTAAATAGTTTTAGGTATTAATATATTAAATACATATAAAAAAAGAGTTCCAGAGCAAAAAAAAACCATCCCGCCGTAGCTGGGATGGGGATGATCGGTAACCTATAAGTATTATAGCAACGCTTTGTTAAAGCGATAGCCTGCTGTCTTTTCGAAACCGATATGACGATAAAAAGCATGTGCCGGTGCGCGTTCTACGCGGTTGCCACTTCTGAGGAAAAGCTGACAGCAACCTTGCTCACGTGCCCATTCTTCTGCTGCGGCCACAAGTCTTTTACCGAGTCCGTTTCCTCTGAGTTCTTCTGATACGATAAGTGCAGTAATCTCTGTGATACAATCTGTCTGTTTGTAATACGAGCTTACCTGTCTAAGGCCGATCATACCCACAACTTCATTATTCAGCTCTGCTACAAGTGTGCATTGGAGATTGCTGTTCTCCATGCTTTCCAGTCTCTCTTTCATCACGCTTAGCGTTGTTGGATAGCCGAATTCCCGCAGAAGCGCTGTAACTCTCTCCAGATCATTCAAGCCGCATTTGCGAATTTCCAGTACAGGTGCCATGGTACTACTGTTCATCCTCATATACCTCCACTTTTAGCATAGACGCCGCCTGCTTGGCTATCGTCCGCGCGATTTCCACATCTTCCGCCGCACTTAACGCTACTGCCATCCGCCGACCAGGACGAACTTCCGGTTTACCAAATACGCGAACCTGAGTCCTGGGCAGTTCCAAAGCTCCTCCAATTCCGGTCACAGCAAAGGCTCGTCCTTCTCCATCAGCCTTCAGCGTAGCTGAGGCACCAGGTGTCAGCAATTGTATTGACTGGACAGGAAAACCAAGAATAGCTCTGACATGCACTGCAAATTGAGATAAATCCTGCGTCGCCATCGTGACCATCCCCGTATCATGGGGTCTAGGTGACACTTCACTGAACAATACGCCTCGATCTGTCAAAAAAAGTTCCACTCCAAAAATACCGAAACCTCCGAGCTGATCCGTTACTGCTTTTGCAATAGATTGCGCTTCTTCAAGCAGCTCTGGCTTCATAAAGTGAGGCTGCCAGGATTCCACGTAATCTCCATCCTTCTGAATATGTCCAATAGGTGGACAAAATACCGTTCCAGATACAGAACGCACCGTCAAAAGAGTAATCTCGCTCTCAAAAGTAACAAAAGCCTCCACGATAACTCGCGTTCCTTTAGCTCTCGCTCCATCCAAAGCAGTGTTCCAGCAGTTTTCTGCATCCTCAGGGCTTTTGCATACGCTCTGACCCTTGCCAGAAGAACTCATAATCGGCTTAATGACACAAGGAGTGCCTAGCTCGGCTATAGCTTGTTGCAGCTCTTCCAGACTATCCGCAAAACGGTAATCAGCGGTTGGCAGTCCAAGGTCTTCAGCCGCAAGACGACGAATCCCTTCTCTGTCCATGGTCAGCCGAGCCGCCCGCGCCGTCGGAACAACGAAAAAGCCTTCTTCTTCAAGCTCTTGAAGAGCATGAGTGGCAATTGCCTCAATCTCCGGAACAATGACATCCGGTTTCTCAGAGCGAATCAGCGCTTTCAGCGCCTCTGCATCCAGCATATCAATTACATGTGAACGATGAGCTACACCCATCGCCGGTGCATCGGTATAACGGTCTACAGCTACGGTCTCTACGCCAAGGCGTTGAGCTTCAATTATGACTTCCTTACCCAGTTCCCCGCTGCCCAGCAGCAACAGCTTGCGGCTTTGAGCTGAAAAAGGAGCTCCCCACATTGTCGATTCCAACCTCTTTCGGCAAATTGACTGTCTCGTTTTTATGAATTTCAGAAAACGTAACAGTTTCATTGTATATTTTCAGGCTTCTTTATTTTCATCCATCATACGCCAGATTGCAAGTGTTCTTCGACATTTTCCTACAAACTTCACAGAACTTTGTCGACTTTATCAACGAAAGTTTGTTCTAGACGTGATAATTGGTGGCTTATTTGGCCCCAATGATCTGCAGTCTCACCCCCTTTAAGGAGATCTAACATCGCTTTCTCTTGCTCCGCAAGCCCTTCTTGCAGGCTTTCGGCAGCAGATTTTAATTCTCTGCTGATATTCTCGACGTAATGAGCAATTAATTTTCCCTTCTGCACTGCCGCTGCAAGATTAACCGCTTCTTTCAAAAGCGGCTCTGCCGCACCTTTGACCAATTCCCGCCCAGTTCCCTCAAAGAAATAACGCGGGGATTTGAAATGGCCCCATAAAGCGGACCACTGCACAGGCTGAAGCTGGCATTCCAGATCCTTAGGAGATGGCCAAGCCTGCTCCTCATTCTCCATAAGATGAAATTCCTCCGTGGAAAAGAGTAGCTCTGTAGCTGCCGCTTCAGCAGCTTCATGAACAAGCCTGCGTCCCGTGCTCTCTAGCCGCAGCGTTGTTGCCCATAGCTCTTGCTCAAGCTCGCGCTGAGTAGTACGCATTAGTTCGGCACTACAGGCAGAGAAAATGGCTTTTAAATTCCCTGCATCCTCACGCAGTAAGGAGGGATGAAAAGATTCCTGAAAATTTCTATTGAAGGAGAAGCTAATCCGCTGGCACACATGATAGATCAGTTCTTCACTTTCGTGAATAAGATCTCTGCTAGGACGTTCCTCAGTCTCCAAAAGAGACAACCGCTTCATGGCGAACTGACGCCGTTCCTGCAGTTCTTTTAACCCGGCTTCACGCTCGCCCGCCGCCTTGGAAGCCAGATTCTGCCATTCCTCAGCCCGGCGCCGAACCGATGCGATACTCTCAGCAGCTGCGTTAAGTGAAAGCTGAGGAAGCTCATCACCAGCAAAGCTGGATAATGCTTGCTCAAATTCATTGAAGCGGGAGGTTCCATAAAGATCGTGATTATGTTGAGTTTTAGCTTCTAGAGCAAGCAAGCTGGACAAAGCATAGATTCTCGGAGACCGCAAACCTCCGGCACGCAGATTTTGAACGACATGTGCTTTAACCTCATCTAGTTCTTCTTCGCTTGAAGCGAGATCGGAGGCATTAATAATAAAGAACATTTTATCGAGAGCAAAGCTGTCTTTAATGCGGCCCAGCTGGGCCAAGAGGCCGCGATCCGACTTCGAAAAAGCGTGGTTATAATAGGTCACAAAACAGATCGCATCCGCATTTTTCATGTAACTAAAGGTTACGCCAGTGTGGCGTGCATGCAGTGAATCTGCTCCTGGTGTATCTACGAGCACAATCCCGCTCTCCGTCAAAGGACAGGCATAATAGAGGTCAATCCCCTGCACAAAGCAAGCTCGGGTCTCTTCCGCAACTAGGTTTCGATATTCTTCCAAATCAACGGTCCGCACCGTTCCTAGCAACGGCTCCGCTTCAGCCCAACCGGATGCTGCGGCTCTTAGAAATCCTGCATGCGGCAGCGCAGAGGGGTGGATTCCCCGTGTTGGCAGGCTCGCAAGTACTGCTGTCCACGTATCCTGTTGCGGCTCTCCAAGCTGCAGCACGCTAAAGGAATGGCAGATGTCATCCCAGAAATCGGCCATGCTCTTCATCGTTACAACCGCGCTGGCATGGCGGAAGTCTCCTTCCGGCGCCAATATGCGGTTAACTGCGGCCGTGGCAGGGTGTGGCGACACGGGCAGCACTTCTTCGCCGAGTAAAGCGTTGGCGAAGGAAGATTTGCCTGCGCTGAACGCACCGAACAGCGCAAGGGTAAAGCGGCCGCCGGCGAGATCCTCCGCCCGTGCGGCCAGACTGCGCGCCGCCGATGCCATCGCTGGCTCGCGGCGCAGCAGCTCTGCCGCAGCCGCCAGCGCGTCAGCGGCTGCCGAGAGCCGGCGGCGTCCGCCCGCCGGCGAAGCCGTTCCCGCCGCCCAGCTTGCGGCGGCGGCACTTCCAGCCGCGGCGCGTTCGCGCGGCTGGGTCTCCCGCGGTGCGGCGCTCTGCGCAGCCGCACGCAGGGTGACCTTCACCTCCGGCAGGATGCCGGGGGTGAGGGTCCGGCGCGGCGGCAGCAGCGCCGCTAGCTCGTGCGCGCGGGCGTCAGCCGCGCGGTCCAGGGCGGCTATCGCGCGGGCAGCGCTCGCCTGCCGCGTAAGGGCCTGTTCGCGGCGCTGGAGTTCCGCGCGCTGCTCCTCGATAAGCGATGGCAGCTTCGCCAGCAGCTCATCGCCAACTAACAGCGCAGCGCGGCGGAATTGGCTCTTCAGATCTGCCGCAAGTGTGCGGCAAAAATTGAGCAGCGCCTCGCCGCTATACCCCGTTCCCGGCTTAACTGCAGCCGCCAGCCATTCCTGGCTCACCGCCGGGAACCCTTGCTTCAGAGTCGTCTCTGCCTCCTCTGCCCACAGTCCGAGATTCTCCGCCCATTGACGTACCAGCTGAATCAGATGCCATTCCAGCTGAGCGGAAACCTCTCGGGCCAGTAATCCTTGCCAGGCATCCAGTCGTTTGTCTTGTTCCTTCTCCCGCCGTCCGGCTGTAGAGAACAAACCTAAGCGGAAGCCTGGACTGACACTCTCCACATAGCTCCCTGCCGCCTCTCTAACATCCGCAGGCATTAAGTTAGCATTATTGAGTAAGGCATCAAGATCACTTCGCAGGCTCGCTCGTGATTGCTGAGGCAGCTCCTCAAGCAGTGCCTTCTCTTCCTCCAGCGATTTCAGCTCATCCATCACAACTGTAATCTCTGCACCCTCTAGCTCAGCTAAAAGAGTTTCCCGTTCCTCCTGCTGGTCTTCACGGAACGCGGTTAGCGAAGAATCTGCTGTATGATGAATGGAACGTGACAAGCTATATTGAAGCAATTGTTCCCTGTGCTCCAACAGCTCTGTTATAAGGTTCAGCAGATTATCCCAATGATTCAATGGGTGCTCTTTCATTTTGAGTGAGGTAAACAGAATCCCCGCACAATGAATCCCCCACTGCTCAAAAGCATTTTCAAGCTGGCGTTTATATTCTTCAATGGAAATTTCTTGTTCTCTGTGCTTGTCTATCTGATTAACAATAAGATAGAGCGGTTTGCCCCAGTCACTAAGATTTTTGGCAAATGCTAAATTATTCTCTGACTGTACATGGTTATAATCCATAACATAAAAGACGACATCAGCTAAATGCAGCGCGGAACGAGTGGCCGCCTGGTGGCCATCATCCGTCGAATCCACGCCAGGTGTATCCAATAGAACACCATGCTTCCCTAGAAGAGGAATCTCATTCCAGACTTCAATAGCGGAATATTCTCCGCCATTTCGACAATATTCCTGTAATCTTTCTGGTGTTGTCTCTACAGGGTCAGGTTCATTTTCACTTCCCTCAACCCTTGGATAGATAAGCACTCGTGGAGCCCCGCTGCGGATTGAAACAATATTGGCACTAGTCGGCACAGGTCCGGAGGGCAACACTGAGCTGCCGCATAAAAGATTAATCATGCTGGATTTCCCTGCCGAAAAATGCCCACAAAAAGCAAGGGTCAGTTCATTCCCACCCTCTTTATTTTGTAAATCTTCATATATTCGTTCAGCGCTCTCATCGCGCCAGTGGCGCATTAAATCTTTCAGTTGGGAAAGCAGCGATGCTGTTTCACTTAATGTCTCTCTCTGAATTCTAACCCGTTCCGCTCCCACAGACATTCCACCTCCACAGTTACCTTCTAATCATGCACTGATCTTAATCCATTCATGAATACTGATTTAAGCTCTTTTTTATGCAAAACTTATATAGGTGCAATTTCTGAAATTTAGCGCGGAACATTTTTATAAATAATAATTACAGTTTATCACCAGTTTGACACAAATTAAATACACACTACTTACAAAATAACCTATCATCTCCTACGAAATGATACAAAAAAAGAAGCGACGTTGTCGTCCTGTAAAGCCAACAGTCGTTTCTCGTAGAAATATAAGGATATTCAATAAAAAAAGGAGCCAGCCCCAAGGGCTGACTCCATTTCAGGTCACTTCTCAATTATGCAGTTTCCAAAACAGGCAACAGAATTTCGAATACTTTTCCGTGCTGCAGAATAGTCAATCCACGAGATTTGTCTCTCATTACGACAACCTCTGGTTTTACAGACATACGCTCCAGATAGTGCTCAGGCACATCACCGGAATGACTGATCGTAATGCCCTCTACTTCTTGCTCTTCATTTTCTTCCAGCGGGCTTTCCACTACGCGGTCAAAAATATCCGAGAATACCTCAAAATTATCTGTGTATACAGAAATGCATTTCATCTCTATCCCATCCTCTTCTTCAACTCTAACTTTTAACTTTTTGGCGTATGATCTTTAGCTTTCCTGACGACAGCCGTTTTCATACGTTTTTTGCCCTCTCGACATACATCAAGGAGCGGACAAACCTGACATTTTGGATTCTGAGCCTTACAGTGATATCGTCCAAAAAAGATTAGCCGGTGATGCGTGAGCGTCCATTCATCACGTGGCACAGCCTTCATCAGCTTTTTCTCCACTTCCAGCACAGAATCTTTCCAGCCTGCCAATGCAAGTCGTTTAGCAACCCGCTCCACATGAGTGTCCACAGCAATGGCAGGAACTCCAAATGCGTTGGACACTACTACGTTAGCGGTTTTACGACCTACTCCTGGCAACGTTACAAGTAAGTCATGTGCCTCAGGCACTTCTCCGCCATACTGTTCTATGAGTATAGAGCACAGGCTTTGGATATGCTTAGCTTTGTTACGATATAAGCCGATGCGCCGGATATCCCCCTCCAATTCCTCCAGCGGCACAGAAATATAATCGATGGGGGCTTTGTACTTTTGGAACAGGTCCTCGGTCACTTTGTTCACCGTTGCATCCGTACATTGGGCTGACAGCAGCACCGCTATTGTTAATTCAAAAGCGTTACTGTGATTCAGCTCGCAATGTGCATCCGGAAACAAATCTCCAATCGTATCCAAAATGTGGCGGACGTCTGCAGCTTTCATAGTGTCCCCTCCACGGAGCAAAAACGCTCAGAAAATTCTAACGAGCGTCTCACCTCAAATGTTAGAAATATAAGCAAAGTACGTATTATAACGTATGGATTCATACATTTCAACACATACGATACTGGCATTATATTTCAAGTATTAACGCCTTGATTGTCCTAATAAGAACAGTAAGCGTTTAAGAGAGAAATATAAGACATACAGTATAGGAGCAATACTTATACTTTCTTATATTTCAAAAAAAACGTCTTGACGCAGGTAAAGCCCCCTGTGTCAAGACGGTGATTCACTCAGAAATCCACCATTGCAACTATTGTTTCACAATTTCAACCAAAATATCATTATTGAAATACATTATAATATTATCATTTTCTTTCAAAGATTGCACGGATAAAGTCGAATCTCCCTGATGAATATAAACATTAGCAGGAACAAAGAATTGATATTTATCGTTCAAATTAGGTCTCTTCGTCACCAATGAGTTTGTTGCACTCTCATAACGTGAGAATGTTCTACTGAGCTGAGACATAATACGAATCGTTGTAGATCCATCCGGATCCTTGCGAATCTCTACTCTGTCCCCTGCCGTCAAGTTGCTAAGAGCAGTCGTTGTCGAGCCGTCACGAATGATTTTGACTCCTCCACTTACTGCTAAGGTCTGTGCAGCTCCAGCATAATCCTTCACGACTACGCTATTCCCAGCGGCATCTACAGAACTTACCTGGCCTGTTGTGAGCTTAACTGCTTGAATAGCCAGCGGTGAGCTACCATCAAAGGTCACATTAAGATAATCTCCCGCTTTTAAATCCGTTAGCTTAATGCTCTCACCAGCTTCATTGGTCAACGGGATTGCCAAAGTATTAATATCACTGGTTCCCCCATTCCATTTGATGCTCAAACGGTTGGTTCCGGAATTCACCGTTGCCGCTTCAACTTGCAGCACAGTCTTCACTTTCAATACCGCTATCAGATCCTGGCCTGTAGTCAGTGAGGCAGTTATATTGCTTCCAATAGGAACATCGCTTAGGGTTGGACTAGTCTTGCCAAAGAGATCAACAAGTTGCGGATAAGGCATCGTTAAACTTTGTCCATCATTAAGCTTCAGAACAAGAGTTTTCGACGTAGAATTAACAGCCGTTAAAGTTCCATCGTACTTTGTGACAATTTCCAAAGACAAAGCACGCTGTCCTATTGCCTTCAGATTAACTTTGCGGTTCTCGATAAGTTTCGCACCCATATTAGTTAAGTTAGGCAATGCACCTTCATAAATCAGCTTTGTTTTCTCATCCAACTGAACCACATGGGCTTTTTTGCTGCTATCCATAACTGTAAGGAGCTGTGTTTTGCTATTATAATCCACAATTGTTGCTCCACTATACTGCTCAATTTGGCGGCTTAACACTTCAATTTTGGTGACTTGATCGCTGCTGTTTAAGGTAACCTGAATCTTGTCCCCACCTACTGCATCAGCAATAAGATCATCAGCTACTGCTCCACTCATGTTCGGAATAACAATCGTCGGTTTAGTGCCAAGCAGTTTAACCTCACGATTTCCGTCTGCTTTTTTGTAAACAACTGTGGAACTAGTCAGCTCGGTAAGTACCCCGTCAACTGTCCGTTCAACACCTTCTGTCACTTCTACAGTGCGGATCACATTATCTTGAATCGTATATTTGACCGCATTACCTGTCTTCAAATCTGCAGGTTTCAGCACTGATGCTTGAGAGCTGAATAATGAAGTCCCATCTTCCCATTTAAAAGTTTCTACAGTACCCGCAGTATTTTTGAAAGTAATGCTTTTACCAGTAAGATCTACACTTTGAATAGTGCCTGTTGTTGTTTTGTTAACAACCCCTGAAGTCACTTGAACCTTTACTACTTTATGTGAACCACTATACGTTTCACGTTGCAGTGAAACTACACTATCTGTTACCAGCGAAGCAGGTTCAATTCCAGCTCCATTTACATCCACAAAGGAAGTAGTCTCATCGTAGTAGTATTCTGTGAACCCTGTTGGTGACTTTAACCAAAGCTTATTACCTGGAGCTACCATGGCGAAGTTTCCTGACAGAGTCTCTACTTGTTGTGTAGGGTCAGTCACTTCAACATAAGCCGCGTTATATGTCGCGCCAATTACAGTAACCTTAGTGTAGGGTTGGACATCACTTAGATTGATTCTGCTTTCAGAAGCACTTGTGTAATAAGCAGTGCTTGCTCCCAGGGTATATGTAGAAGTCTTTCCGTTGTTATAGACGGATAGTTTCCCATCTGCTAATTGACTGATCGTTCCTGATACCGTGTTGTCGTATTCAACCGTATTGTGAGCTTCAGCGCGACTGAAAAAAGTCGCCAATTGCGCACGTGTTACAGCGCCTTGCGGATCAAAACGATTGCCATCAAGTCCATTGGCTAGGCCTAAATCAACGGCAACGTTGATGTAACCACGTTTGTTGGCAGACACTTTGGTATCATCTGCAAAGCCAGTTGGCTCACTAGCAGCCCCTGCTGCATCTGCGCTTTTTCCAAGGGAGCGGATTAACAGCTCCGCAATCCATTCCCGGGATGCTTTACGCTCTCCCCAAGAAGTCTTCAGATTATCTGGAGCCATTTCGGTTGCTTTATCGAGTAATCCTTGTTGAAAAGCCAACACAACATAATCCTTGTAATAATTCGTAACCTTAAAATCGGTAGGCAATGCTACCGCAGAAGAAGCATCCACTTTATCCTGCAACTTCATAAACCGCAGGGCCATAAGCACTGCTTCCTGTTGAGTTACAGAATCTCCAGGACGGAACAATCCATTATTCCCAACCACAATTCCTTGTGAAGCGAGTTTGTAAATATGTTTTTCAGCCCAGAAGCCTGTCTTCACATCGCTAAAAATCCCTACAGATTGAGTAGTGGTTGATGTCGGTGTAGTGGCAGCTGTGTCTGCAAACACTGCACTTGCACCACCAAAAACCATAACACCAGCCATAACAGCCGACACTGCTTTATTAGAATAAGCCTTCAATGGACGTTTTGACCTTTTTTGCGCGGACAATAGATTATTCCCCTCTCTATGACTCAAATAAATAGTATGTTTAAAAATTCGTCAGCTAGATGCCTAATTCCTTTGTTGCATGACCAATTAAGAATTATCTCTAGTCATAGGATGCAATAGGTCCACATGGCCCATCAGACTTTCTACCTTTTCACCATCAACTAAAACTTCGATACTCTTTACTTCCGCAAATTGAAAATAAGTTTTGGCAAGTGAAGTAATGGCAAAGGATTCTCCACCCGCACCAAGCTGAGCTTCATCTGGTTTATGAATATCCATTACGATTTGACCTTCAACGAATTTCAGTGATTTGAGTTCAATTTTCCCCCATAAAGGTACAAGATCTGTATTCTCATTACTTTGCAGTGCTTTGAACGTCTCTGTATATTTCTCAGCATCGTCAGAGTAGTTAATCGTAGTCTTAGCAGGCACTAAATCCATAATTTGCGAATCTGTGTAATAAACTTCAATACTCTGGCTTTGCTTTTGTGTCTCATTTTCTACCGGCTTCGATGACGGCTGTGTTTCTGCATTAGTATTATCTGCTGTCGGTTGCGGAGTGCTAGCCACTTCGCTTTCCTGATCATCAGACGGAGCTGGGGTACTTTCTCCCGCACCACTTACAACGTTTGTAGTATCTTGCTCCACTCCATTAGCAGGAGCTGCAGTAGGCTTATCTCCACAGCCAGCAATCACTAGTAGAAGCAGCGCAGCAACCCCAACCATAGTCCATTTTTGTTTAAACATTAATAAACGCCTCCTCTAGATGAATACGGGCAGACAGGTACCGCAAAACCACTTCTTGCCTTTTTATAGATAAAAGCAGAAAGCTGACTTTGCGGCGCTCGTCTGCCACTGGTCTGTTATTTTATACCCAAATATTCCTTGATTCCACTCACTATTGAAGCAGCAACTTTGTTTTGTAATGCTTCCGTAAATAGCAATGTCTCATCCTTCTTATTGCTAAGGTATCCTACTTCAAGTAGAACAGCAGGCATTTTCGTTTCACGAATGACATGGAAATTCCCGTATCGTACACCGCGATCACTAAGCCCTGTAGCCTCAACTAGATACTTATGCATCACTTTCGCTAAGGCCTTACTGGCTTCCCGCTGATAATACGTTTCTGTCCCGCTTGCCGCAGAAGATGCGGAACTGTTGGCATGTACAGAAATGAATAGATCTGCTTTTAAATTATTAGCCATAGCCGCCCTATCCTTGAGCTCCAAGAATGTATCGTCACTGCGTGTCAGTACGACGTCGATATTACTTTCTTTTTTCAGCAATGCTGCTGTCTTAAGTACTATAGCTAAATTAAAATTCTTTTCGTATTTTCCTGTTACTCCTACTGCACCAGAATCTTTAGCTCCGTGCCCTGCATCCAGTACTACGAGCTTCTTGCCATCATTACCTGGCTGTGTTGAAGTATCATCCGTACTTTCTGCATTCAGGTCAATGATAACCAACTTAGAATCAGTTCCAGATACGCTGATGTTATAATTCTTAGGATAATTCAAATCAATTACAAAACGTACAGTATAAGGGTTGGAGCTATAAAGCGAATACCGGACGCCTGATACATCAGGATAATCCTTCACTTCCAGTTTGCCATTCAGATCAGGATCAAGAACTTGTCCCGTACCAAACAGATCTGAGAAAGTGGCATTAGGAAAATCAATAACTAACCGATCCGGCCCTGTCATTACACTTACTTTTGGCGCTGAATTACCTTCCATCGCAATGCTCAAACGATTCTCACTAAAGCTCAAACCATTTATCATGGTTAAATTCTTAGTAGGATCTACCGGCGGAACAACCTCAGATCCACCATTTCCAGAGTTTCCATCTGAACTTCCGTTTTCATTTGAGGATCCTGGGGTAATAAGGTACACGATCTTCTTTGCATTATCCCAAGTGACGGTGAGACCAAACTGCTCACTTATGAACCGTATAGGTACAAGTGTCGTATCACTCCGCAGGACAGGTGCAGTGGTAAGCTGTACTGTTTTGTCATCAACCGAAGCTGTCTTTTGATTAACAATAAGTTTGATGACCTTACCTTGCTGTTCAATCGTCACCGTTTTGCTTTTTTGATCCCAGCCCACGGTATAACCAAGACTCTCGGAGATCAATCTCAACGGTACCATGATAGTATCATTCACATTTTCAACCGGTACTTTTTGCCCTGCAGTAATCTCTTTGCCGTCCAGATAAATCTTGCTATTCGCGGCAGCAGCATGTCCATGCTCAGGCAAAACCAACACAAAGAGCAACAAAAACAACATCAAACTGAATTTCTTCATTCTTCACCTCTAAGAATCTAGTATTCGCCTGTGAATGGCGATCGTGGTGCCCTGTCTCCGTCAACCTCAGACCTCTATTAGACGCTGGTAATCTATAAAGGTTGCGAATATATTCCATAAAAATTGAGAAATCTCACCAACCTCAAGTCTTAAAGCCCCAGATATTCCTTAATCCCGGCAACAATTTCTCTCGCTAATTTCTCTTGAAGCTGCTCACTATACATCGCCGACTCATTCCCTGAATTTGTAAGATATCCTACCTCCAGCAAGACTGCCGGCATAGTAGTTTCTCGTGTAACATGTAGGCTTTTCGTACGAATCCCGTTGTCTTTAAAACCAGTAGCGGCTAATAAATGCTTATGCATAATCTGAGCAAGAGGCAGACTATCACTGCGAGAATAATAGGTTTCACTGCCATTTATTTTATCTCTATTTGGATATCCAACATCTAGCGAATTCGCGTGCACTGAAATAAAGAGATTCGCTTTAGCAGCCTCCGCAATTTTCACGCGATCCTGAAGCCCCAAGGTAGCATCATCCGTTCGAGTAAAGACCACGTCAACTAATGCTTCCTGCGTTAACAGCGTTTGTACTTTGCGGATGACGGCCAGATTGAAGTCTTTTTCCAGCTTGCCTGTGAGACTGACAGCTCCAGATTGAGTTCCGCCATGCCCCGCATCTAGAACTACAATGGGTTTACCTAACGTTCCATTAGCCCCTGGGGTGTTGCCTCCGCTGCTAGTTACATTCAAATCAATCGTAACCAGCCCGGTGCTTTCATCCGTACTAAGCTGGTACGGTTGATTTCCAACCGTTTGAATTACGAATCTGACAGTGGACGGACTCACACTGAACAGTGCATAACGGATCTCAGAAACGAGCGGGTAGCCGACAACGTCCAGCTTACCTTGAGGACCTCCAGTGCTGGTAACACCCGAAAGACTTCCAATGAAATTCGGATCGAAAGCAGCACCCGGAAAATCTACGACGATTCGATCAGGGTTTCTCATTTTTGTAACGTTTGGCTTAGTAGCCCCCGATACAGCGATAATAAGCCGATTCTCAGTGAATACTGCCCCGTTTACTAGAGGGCCTGTTGGAATTCCTGCTGTGCTTCCTGGTGCCGTAGTTGTTTGTGGAACTGGTGTCGGGCTGGGTGAAGTTACTACACTGCCAGCAGTTGTCCCGTTGTCACTTCCCGGCGTAGCACTTGGAGTTGGGACAGGTGTAATAGTTGCTGTTGGATTGGTAGTATTCCCCTCAGGTGTCATTGCAGAATTGCTAACTTGTCCACCTGTCAAATAGACGGTTTTATCAACATTATCCCAGCCCACCTTTAAGCCGAACTGCTCGCTTACGAAACGAATTGGAACGAGTACTGTGCCGCCACTCTGCTTAGGAGCTGCATTTAAATCAAACGTCACCCCATCTGCATCAGCTGTTTTCCGTCCTACCGCCAGCTCAATGCTTTTACCATCCTGGTGAACGGTTACTTTCCGGGTCTGCTGCTCCCATAACACCTCGAATCCAAGATTCTCTACTACCACTCTGACCGGAATCATAACGCTACCATTTACGTTTTCGAGCTTAATTCCTTTTGGCAAAGCAAGTTCCTGATTGTCCATAATAATTCTGCCTGCGCTGCTACCAGCTGCGGCAGCTTCTTGTCCGGTGGATGATAATAATAATAATGGCAGTAACAAAAGCAGCAATATACGAAGCCCAGCTCTTCTCATTCTCATTTTCCGCTCCTTCTGCAAGTAATAGATCCTAGATAAGTATTTAGACGACAGAAATCACCAAATGTTTCCTTAATGACCAATGAATATATCGATTATAGCAAAAAAACTTCTATTTCCGACACCCGGAAATAGAAGTTTTGCGTATTTTTTGTAAAGTTTAAGAATCAGACCAGTTATATCCTCTTTTTAAGAGAATAGCTTGGCAGCATGACGCTCTTCATAAGCAGCAATTTCATCCGCATGTTGAAGGGTCAAACCGATATCATCCAAGCCTTGCAGCAGGAATTGACGACGGTGCTCATCCAGATCAAAGTTGATGCTCAGTCCGAATTCATCTTGTAAAGCGTTGTTCTCAAGATCAACTGTCAGCTTGTAGTCCTCATGCTCAGCTGTCCGTTTGAACAATTCATCCACTTGCTCTTCCGAAAGCTTAATCGGCAGAATGCCGTTCTTAAAGCAGTTATTGTAGAAGATATCCGCATAAGAAGGTGCAATTACAACTCTGAACCCGTAATCCATAATCGCCCATGGTGCATGCTCCCGAGAGGATCCACAACCAAAGTTAGCGCGTGAGATCAGAACAGAAGCCCCTTGATAACGTGGTTTATTCATTTCGAAGGCTGGATTATCGTTACCTTCTTCATCAAAACGCCATTCATAGAACAAAAACTGTCCAAATCCCGTCCGTTCAATCCGTTTCAAAAACTGTTTCGGAATAATCGCATCCGTATCTACATTTACCCGGTCAACTGGTGCAACAATTCCTGTTAATTTTTTAAAAGCATCCATAGTTTTATCCTCCCGTGTTCTCTCTAGTTCTATGAGCTGACGGCTTCCGTCTTATAATTCCAATCACGTACATCAGTGAAACGACCTTTGATCGCAGCTGCGGCTGCCATAGCTGGAGATACCAGATGTGTACGTCCTCCGCGTCCTTGGCGTCCTTCAAAGTTACGGTTCGAGGTAGATGCACAGCGTTGTCCAGGCTGCAGAACATCCGGGTTCATGGCCAAGCACATGCTGCATCCCGCTTCACGCCATTCAAAGCCAGCTTCAGTAAAGACTTTATCAAGTCCTTCTTTCTCAGCCTGCATCTTAACACGGCCCGAGCCTGGAACAACAATGGCAGTAACCTTTTCAGAAACCTTATGACCTTTAGCTACCACTGCTGCAGCTCTCAAATCTTCGATCCGTCCGTTAGTGCAGGAACCAATAAATACATAATCAATCGGAATTTCAGAAATAGGTGTTCCAGGAGTCAAATCCATATATTCAAGCGCTTTTTCAGCAGCTTTACGTTCATTTTCAGTGGTGAAGTCAGCCGGATTCGGTACGCTGGAGTTGATGTCAGTACCCATGCCCGGGCTAGTACCCCAGGTCACTTGTGGAATCAATGTTTCCACATCAAATTCAACAACCGTATCGTACTGAGCGCCCTCGTCGCTTACAAGACTCTTCCATGCTTCTACAGCAGCATCATAAGCCTCGCCTTGCGGTACGTATTGACGTCCACGCAGATAATTAAAAGTAGTTTCATCAGGGGCAATCAAGCCAGCTCTTGCTCCACCTTCGATCGACATATTGCAGACAGTCATACGTTCTTCCATCGACAATTCACGAATAGCTTCGCCTGTATACTCAATTACATAACCTGTGGCAAAATCAGTACCGTACTTAGCAATAACACCTAGGATCATATCTTTTGCTGTTACGCCAGGGTTACGTTTGCCTGTAAAGCGTACTTCCATTGTCTTAGCTTTGGATTGCTGCAAACATTGCGTAGCCATTACATGTTCAACTTCACTAGTTCCGATACCGAATGCCAGTGCGCCGAATGCACCATGCGTGGAGGTATGGCTGTCGCCGCAAACGATAGTTTTGCCAGGATGTGTCAAGCCGATTTCAGGACCCATTACGTGTACAACGCCTTGATCAATATCATTCAGATCGAACAGTCTTACACCAAAATCAGCACAGTTCTTAGAAAGGGTATCAATTTGTTGCTTGGAGATTGGATCTTTAATGTTAAAACGATCTTTAGTTGGTACGTTATGATCCATCGTTGCGAAGGTCAGCTCAGGACGGCGAACCTTCCGGTTGCTGAGACGAAGCCCTTCAAAAGCCTGTGGAGAAGTTACTTCATGAACCAAATGCAGATCAATATAAATAATGCTAGGTTTACCTTCCTCTTGATGAATAACGTGATTCTCCCAAATCTTCTCAAACATTGTCTTGTTGCTCATAATTTCACCTCATTAATAGAATCGTTCATTGGAAGAGAGCGTGGAGTCTCTCTTGAATGATCTAAATATAACACCCCTGTCTTTATAATTCCAAGATATGATATCTATAAAAGTGATAGCCTGAACCTATAAGCTGAGTTAGGGTATGTTGAGGCGCAATATGTAGGAGCGATGAGCAAGCGGGGTATGTAGCAGCGTTGCGCAAGCGGGGTGTGTAGCAGCGTTGCACAAGCGGGATATGTAGCAGCGATGCGCAAGCATAGTGTGTAGAAGCGATGCACAAGCATAGTGTGTAGAAGCGATGCGCAAGCGCAGTGTGTAGAAGCGATGCGCAAGCGTAGTGTGTAGAAGCGATGCGCAAGTGTGATGTGTAGGTGCGATTCGCAAGTGTAATGTGTAGAAGCGATGCGCAAGTGTGATGTGTAGGTGCGATTCGCAAGCGTAGTGTGTAGAAGCGATGCGCAAGCGCTATATGTAGGAGAGATGTGCAAGTGTGATGTGTAGGTGCGTTTAGTTGTATTTTGTACAGCTATATTCCTGTGAATCATTCGTTAATGAATATAAGTGTATTGTGTACAGCTATTTTCTTGAATTATCGCCTTATAGCTGGGAACTCTAGTTTTTAGTTGTATAGAATACACTTAAAACCAAAATGATCCCTTTTGCATACGAAATAGCTGTACAAAATACAGTTATTTCATAGATACTCTCAAGATCCGGCGCTAAAAATATACTGTTAGAGGATATCGGATACTTCGGTCAGTGTTGGGGGGTTAATCTCTTGAAATCAGGCCCGCAAATCCTGAGGAGCGATGAAGTGAAGGCTCTTTCGGGTTGCCTATACAAAACTATAATCCAATAGGATATACTTATAAGTAAATCATTTTCCTAAGGAGTTCATACATGGAACTGAGACAACTGCAGTATGTGCTGCAAATCGCAGCCGAAAAAAACTTCTCTCGTGCAGCGGACAAGCTGCATATTGCCCAGCCCTCGCTCAGCCAGCAGCTTTCCAAACTGGAAAAAGAGCTCGGCGTAATGCTGTTTCAGCGTAATACCAGCTCCGTTGAGCTGACCTACGCAGGTTCTAAATTCGTTGAACAAGCCCAGATTATCATTGACGCAGTGGAGCTGCTGCGGCAAGAAATGTCCGACATATCAGAACTGCGTACTGGACGTGTAGTTGTGGGTAGTATGCCGATTACAGGTGCACATCTTCTGCCGCATGTACTTCCAGTTTTTAAACAAAATTATCCTGAGGTAGAAATAACGCTGCTCGAAGACTCGTCAATGAACCTAGAGAAGCTCACGGCAAGTGGCCAAACCGATTTAAGCCTGCTCTCCTTACCCCTCGAAATTCCTGCACTAGCTTATGAAGAGCTTGGAGAGGAAAGAATCGATCTCGCTGTTCCTCCTGAACATCCACTCGCTAAACGAATCCTAGATGGAACACGGACCTCACTTGAAGAGCTTAAGGACGAACCTTTTATCGTACTTAAGGAAGGTCAGGGCTTCCGCAAAATGACTGTGGAACTATGCCGGAAAGCCGGATTCGAGCCACGAATCGTTTTCGAGAGCAATAATATGGAAACCGTTCAATCCCTAGTGGCAACAGGTATGGGCGTGACTCTTGTTCCTCGTTTTATCGCTCGTGCACCGCGGAGTGAATTTGTTCCAGTCTACTTACCGCTTGCTGATCCAGTGCCTAGTCGTACGCTAGTTGTAGCATATCGACGCGGACGATATTTGTCCAAAGCCGCAAAGGCTTTTGTAGAAACATTCAAATCAACCGTGTCTGAATTAACGGAAGAATAGAATATATACAAATAAAGTGCCCCAGTAACCATTCGTGTGGTTGTCGGGGCACTTTTCAGGTGAACCTCTTGTAACAGTACTAGATTATTTACGCAAATTACGCTGTGTAATCAGGCGGTTCTGATCATCCGACACACGTGCTTTACTTGAATCAGCCAATCCCTTATCAACTGGAGCCCCGGTGTGCTCTTCCACAAATTCACGAGTCACACTATTCTGAAGCTCTGCAACTTCGTTTGAATCTTGATTCTGTCCCTGCTCGGCATTGTTGTCTTTAGTCAATTTAATCCACCTCCTGGTAACAGATTATAAGTTCTTTACCCCTTCTCTTTGAGGTTAAACATAATATATAGAGCTTTCTGCATGAAGAAATATATCCTACGTTTTCCCTTTGCAATGCAACCAGCTCCATGGTATTCTATTGAAAATAAGTGAAACGTGCAGACGGGACCAGTAAGAATGAGTCTAACCGCGCCTAGAGAGTAGATTCCGACAGGCTGAAAGAATTTACCGCGGTTTTCGTTCCGAATCCTACCCCCGAGCGGCCTGTGTCTAACAGGACGGATCCTCCCGTTATGAGAATGAAGTCGGATGATCCCTCATCAATGAAGGTGGTACCGCGGAAGTTTATAAGCTTTCGTCCTTTGCTAAGTCTAAGGATGGGGGCTTTTTGTTGTTTTCAGGACTTAATAAACGAAGAGGATGTGGACAGAAATGACGACGCGAATCGTGGTCAAAATAGGCAGCAGCTCGCTGACCGGACCCGAGGGCGGTTTGAATCGTGAAGCAGTCTCCTTTTTTGCCTCAGAGATTGCCGAGTTGAAGAAAAACGGCTGTGAGGTGTTGTTAGTAACCTCTGGTGCGGTAGCCGCAGGCTTCCGCAGTATCGGTTATCCAGCACGTCCGAAGCTGCTGCATGAGAAGCAGGCCGCTGCGGCTGTTGGCCAGGTGCTGCTGATGCAAGCCTATCAGGAAGCTTTTGCCCAGCATGGAATTACTACCGCGCAAATATTGCTGACTCGCACCGATTTCTGCAGCCGCAGAGCCATGAATAACGCTATGATGACTGTAGAAGAGCTACTTCGCCAAGGAGCGGTGCCCGTATTTAACGAAAATGACACTGTCTCCGTAGATGAACTGAAATTTGGCGATAACGATACCCTCTCTGCGCTAGTAGCCAACCTGTTAAAAGCCTCTAGACTACTTGTCTTAACCGACATGGATGGTTTATACAGTGGAGATCCCCGCAAGCATCCGGATGCTGTCCGCTATCAGTTCGTAGATGACATTACACCGGAGATATATGCTATTGCTGGTGGAGCTGGCTCTAGTGTTGGAACAGGCGGTATGCGATCAAAAATCGATGCGGCCAAGATCGCTACTCGGGGTGGTGTTCCTGTCTTTGTCGGAAGAGCCACCGAACCTGGAGATTTACAGCTTGCTGCAACAGGAGAAGGCAGGGGCACTTATTTTGCAACGAAGCTATCCTCTCTTCCCGTCAAAAAGCAATGGCTTGGCTTTATGTCTACCCCTCTCGGCTCCCTATACGTGGACGAAGGGGCTGTAGAAGCTTTGCTTCATGGCGGTCACAGCCTGTTGCCTGTAGGCGTCAAACAGACAGAGGGTAGCTTTCACGCAGGAGA
Source organism: Paenibacillus sp. FSL F4-0122 (assembly GCF_038002845.1). Classification (NCBI taxonomy): domain Bacteria; kingdom Bacillati; phylum Bacillota; class Bacilli; order Caryophanales; family Paenibacillaceae; genus Paenibacillus; species Paenibacillus sp. FSL F4-0122. Next base: position 4,770,163 of record NZ_JBBODI010000001.1, on the reverse strand, counting down.
TGTTGTAGAAGTACTTGGACCCGACTCCAAATTGCTTGGACGTGGGATTGTAAATTACGATGATGCTCAGCTGCGCAGCATTCAAGGTCTGCCAAGCCGTGAGATTGTACCAAAGCTGGGAGAAGTACACCGGCTTGAGGTCATTCACCGTGACGAATGGATTACACTGAGATAAACATTTTTTTCAATTCAAATATAGGGAGGAATCGTCATGAGTGAAGTAATTAATAAGAGTAAATTAGCCAAGGAGACTACAGGAGTTCTAGCAAGCTTAACAACTGGCCAGAAGAATGAAGCACTGCTGGTCATGGCCGATGCGCTTCGCCGCGAAGCTCCCGCCATTATCGCCGCCAACGCGGAGGATTTGGAACGAGGAAGACTTAATGGAACTCCGGAATCCATGCTCGACCGGTTGGCGTTAGATGTGGGCCGGATTAACAGCATTGCCGAAGGCCTGCAACAAATCGCTGTATTACCGGATCCTATCGGTGACACGCTAGAAAGCATTGAACGTCCTAACGGCCTCAACATCCAGAAGCTGCGTGTTCCGCTTGGTGTGATCGGCATCATCTACGAGGCACGTCCCAATGTAACTGTTGATGCTGCAGGTCTATGTCTCAAAACCGGCAACGCTGTTGTGTTGCGCGGGGGCTCCTCTGCCCTGTCCTCCAACCGTAAAATTGTCGAGGTCCTGCACAATGCTCTTGCTGAAACCTCAATGCCGCCTAACGCGCTTCAGCTGATTGAAGATCCTAATCGTTCTTCAGTAGATGAAATGCTAAAGCTGAACGGACTTTTAGATGTGATTATCCCGCGCGGAGGCAGCTCTCTTATTCAAAATGTAGTCCTTAACGCAACCGTTCCTGTAATTGAAACTGGAGCAGGCATCTGCCATACTTATCTCGACACAACTGCCTTGCCAGAAATGGCACGGGACATTAGTTTAAATGCCAAAGCTCAGCGCCCTTCGGTATGTAACTCTATGGAAACACTACTCGTTCATCAGGATTACGCGAGCAAATATCTGTTATCCTTAGCCGAAGCATTTCGTGAGGTTCATGTAGAACTTCGTGGCTGTCAACAAACCATCTCTCTTGTCCCATGGGTATTACCTGCAACCGTAGAAGACTATGCTACAGAATACAACGATTATATCCTTAATATTAGAATCGTCAGTGATTTGGAAGAAGCTATGCAGCATATCGCGCAGTATGGTACGAAACATTCGGAATGTATCGTAACAGAAGATCAGGAGAACGCCACACGCTTTTTACAAGAAGTGGATGCTGCCGCTGTTTATCACAATGCCTCAACCCGCTTCACGGATGGCTTTGAATTTGGATTCGGTGCAGAGATTGGTATCAGTACCCAGAAACTCCACGCTCGTGGCCCGATGGGTCTGCCTGCACTAACTTCAACCAAATATAAGATCTACGGAACGGGACAAATTCGGGGTTAGTATGCACGTTTAAGTATTCTATCACACAACTTTTAGGAGGATTTTAGCCATGTGTCAGCAACCTTCAGTTCCACTCATGAATCATAATATTGTTTTTTATGGCGCAGGCTCCATGGCAGAAGCCATCGTTCGCGGGATGATTAGCCGCAATATCGTGAAGTCCGATAATGTCATCATGCTCAATCGCAGCAGCAGTGAACGTCTGGCAGAACTAAAAAGCCGTTATGGTGTAATAGGCACAAATGATCCCGAACAAAAAATAGAATACTTACGGAACGCACCAGTAATAGTACTGGCAATGAAACCTAAAGATGCCGCAGAATCCTTACGCGGACTAGGTCCAATTCTTTCTCCGGATCAGATCGTAGTTTCTGTCATTGCAGGTCTATCTATTCGCACCATGCAAGGTCTACTTGGCAAAGCCCAGCCTATTGTTCGCACAATGCCTAACACTTCCAGTTCCATCGGTCTGGGTGCCACTGGTCTAGCCTTCTCCAAAGAAGTAGACGAAAGAGGCCGTCGCCTTGCTCTTAATATCTTTGAGGCTGTCGGGCTTACAACAGTCATTGATGAGGAACGTATGGAAACCTTGACCGGAATTTCAGGCAGCGGGCCTGCGTATATCTATTACATGATGGAAGCCATGATCGCCGCTGGTATCCGTGGTGGGCTGCCACTTGATCAAAGCACCGAATTAACTGTTCAAACAGTGCTGGGTGCTGCCCGAATGGTACAACAGACGGGAGAAGAACCCGCAGCACTCCGTAAGAAGGTTACTTCCCCTAACGGTTCAACACAAGCAGCTATAGAAGTGCTTGAACGAGGGGAATTCTTTGAAACTGTGATTGCTGCAGTTAACCGATGTGCCGAGCGCTCACGTGAAATGGGTGCTGCCCTAGAGAAAGAGCTTCGTTCTTAACCAAAAAAAGATCGCAGCCCATCCCCTCATCGGGTGGGAAGCGATCTTTTTTTTATCTTGTTACAACATTTCCATAATTATCTCTTACGATTACCTTTAGATTTACAGGAGCCGCAATGGTCACGTTCAATGCATTCCTGGAGTTATCGAATACTAGATGTCTAGGTATGTCTCCTAAAATGACGTAAAATGTGTCTCCGACTTGTTTAGTTTGCAACAGCCGCTTCTCTTGCTCTTGCTTGAGTTGCCCTTCTGCCGTGGAATAACTCCCAAATACATTCAACTCGTTCCCAGCCGTTCGATCAACCATAATTCCATAAGGTTCAGCAGCCTGGATTATAAGTGTGCCTACACCCTGTGGAACATTCCCCTTCCATTCCGGCAAGGAATAATTCTCCTCCGTAGATGAGATCACATGTCTAAGTTCTTGTGTTAATCCTAAAGAGCTGACTCCTGCGAATACTAAACAGCACACTGCCAGAAATCCGACGAACAGAACACTTAGCACATCATAGTACATTTTCCCTTTACCACGGAACCATAAGGTGTAAATTACAATTTCTAAACCAAGTAAGATAAAAATGAGCGGCCACCAAGCAAGTGTTGTCTCGAACACATCCGCTCCTTTCCACTGCGAGACCATTATTAATGCCCCGAGAAATAAAAGGCTCAGTCCCATCGACAACGTACCTACACGCCAACTTCTAGATTTCCCTTCGTTCACTGGAAACTCGCTAGTTACCATGACTCCCGGCTCTACTTCTACTGGATTATTCAAGATTGACCCCCCGCCCCTTTTCTACTCTTATTATTCTTACTTCCAGTCATCAGCTTCACCCCACCACCAATCAATAACACGGAGACGACAATGGTCTTAAAATATTCATTTACGCGATATTCCAGCCGCCATTCTGGAAATCTGATATCGATGGCAGGAACTGCGACATTCACAACAATAAAGTATAATCCGAGACACATCAGGACTGCACCGAGCCAACCTTGATGATTTAAGAAACCTTCGATAACCGGCTTATCCTGCAAAGGTTCACGTCCATATCGGCTAACTAACTGTAAGCCATCGAATAAGCTATAGAACCAAATGACCGGGATGAGGAAAAACAGCAATGTTAACCGCAAAAGATCCATGACATAGATACTTCCTAAGAAAAGAAGCATGAGCTGGAGCCCTCTTTTTTGCAGTCCCAGATACATCTGTCCAGCACCAGGAAATGCGGATAGTAATGTCGCTAATACTTTGCTGCGTCGTCCTTCCTCACGTCCAGCCTCCATCTCTTCGAATAATGTGCGGTCAACAAGCATTTCTCCTGCTTGTTTACGATGGATCAACTGAACTGCATCAAACATGCAATACAGCCAAATTACTGGCAATACTCCAAACAGCAGCAAAAATGCATCACTCGAAGTAATTCCGGCCAAGAACAACATAACGGTCATGAATCCGAAAAAAGAAATCAGAAAGGATAGTCCACGCTGCATCAGCCCCATATGAAAATGACCCAATCCAGGAATGAAAGACAATAAGATGACATGCACACGTTCATTATCCTCCGTCTTTACGGGCATAGTAGAACTAAAATCCAGCATTGATCCATCAGGCGCTACAATTGGAGTGGGCATTTGCAGTAATTTAATTACCAGATGAATCATCGAAAGGATCCATAGAAGTAAGAATCCGATCACTCCCAATGCCAGAATTCCCTCATCCCCTTCAGCCATAGCGATTAAGAATGACATAAATAACACACCAAAGCTTAGCAAAAAATAAACAATCCCTTGTGGGCGTCTTCCCATATAATAATGACCTGCTCCAGGAATCATATTAAGAAAAAGACCCTTAATTTTATTACGCTGCTGTTGCATTGTTCATTTCTCCTCTCATTTCTGTCTTCCGTCCATAATCCGGCTCAACCATCCGCTGGTGGCTTGCATGAATTGTTCGCTATAAGATGGCGAATTATCTTTCTTAGGGACAATAAGCTCCATTTCACCCGTGAGTAACTTATCAAACATCCCGGAAGACATAATCAACAGCGTTAACGAAGCAGCAACGGCATAATGAAAGATTGTTTTTTCATACCAGCGATAACGCCGTGATCCTTCTTCTTTCCCCGCTACTTCTTCTATGACTACTGAAGATCTCACCGTAGCAACCCAATCTCCCATAACTCTCTCTGTAAAAGCAGACGAATTCTCCAATGAAGGCAGATCCTCCTTTAGCTCATCCAGCATCTCCATGTATGAAACAAATGTGTCTTCATCCTTGAGCAGCATTAGTTCCCATTCTTCTCGCTCTATACTATCTTCTTGCCCTTCAAGATAAGCTTTTGCCTGCTCGCGGCGAATTAGGTTTTCTCCACTCTTCATCATAGCCATTCGTCCTCCTTCCAATGTTTTCGCATCCATTGTCTCGCCCTATATAGTCTGGACTCCACCGTCTTCAGAGTAATTTCATTTTCAGCAGCAATTTGCTCATATTTTTTATTTTCCAGATAATAAGCCACCATAATTTCCCGATGACCCTCCGGTAAATTGTTGATCTCACCCGACAGACGATTCATCCGGTCACGACGGACAACAGTGGCTAGTACATCCTCCTCATTAGAAGGTGTCTGGCTCAGCACAAGCTCATAGTCAACAGGTAACTCTCGTAGCCGATCACGTTTACGTTTGGCATCAATAGCCTTATTTAAGGCGATCCGCGTAATCCATGATTTTAAGCCTTGATAACGGTAGTCAGGGAGAGATTTATACATCTGGAGAAAAGCTTCCTGAGCAGCGTCTTCAGCCGCTTTAACTTCACGTAATACAGAATAGGTGATTTTGTATATATGCTGACTGTATGTATTTACAAACTGGCGAAACGCATCTTCGTCTCCTTGGCAAATCCGCTTGATTAATAGCTCTTCCTCAATGACTCTCCCCTCCTTCCCACAGCAATAGACGCTGAGTTCTTCGCCTACCCCTGCACTTATCTAAAAAAATAAAAAAAGAACCGTACAGACTCTAGCAATAGCTAAAGCAATACGGTTCTCTCCTAAACGATCTATCTTCCACCATTGCGGAATTTTTGTGTATACGTCTTAACATCCTGAGCGTTCTTGACCCGGTTACGGGCCCATTCCAGCAATATCCGGTCGATATAACGAAAATGAACCTTCCCCGCAAATACGGATTCCTTGAGTGCTAACAGAATCAGCTCCTCAGGATATCGGTCTTGATCCACCCAGCTGGAAATCGTCTCACATTCCATTGGAGACAGCGGGCGCCCGAATTCCTTCTCGAAAATACTGAATAGATTCCGGCTCTCCTCTTTATCTCCAAGTGAAGAAGGAGATGTGGGGGGAGTTCCGAATCCTCCACCTGACGCAGCAGCCCGGGGAGCTGATGTTCCATATGCTCCCTTGTCCTTATCTTGCTCATTTTCTTGTACAGCTGTCGCAAGATAAGCACCTAGCTTTCCATATAGCCCTGAGAAATTGTAGCGTTCATAATGGATATCTCTTAGCTCATCGTTGTCTCCATCGATGCTAATGAAACCTTCCTTCATGAGCTTCTGCAATTCTCCGGCGAGAACGGAAATGCTACGACCAGTTACAACCTGAAGCTCCTCCAGAGAAGGGAACTCAATCCCTTCTACTTGCCTGAAGGAGAGCAGATGAATCAGCAGCATGGCTTCACTTCCGCTTAAATTCAGCTTCCGGTAATACTTCAGTAAAGCGTAAGGTATGACGGCCATTCCGTTCTCCAGACCGAAGGAGACGCCTTCGCTCCAGGTACTCCATGTCTTGCCGTCCATGTGCTTCCCCCTTTGTTCAAATCCTAAGAACTTATGGGTAGAGGCGGTACAGTGTACGTGGGAATGGAATAGTCTCACGTACATGGTCAAGACCACAGATCCAAGCTACAGTACGCTCAAGCCCAAGTCCAAAACCGGAGTGAGGTACAGATCCGTAAGTACGCAGATCCATGTACCATTTATAAGAATCCATCGAAAGATTGTGCTCTTTATAACGCTCTTCAAGCAGCGCAGGATCATCGATCCGCTGTGAACCCCCAATAATCTCTCCATAACCTTCAGGAGCGATCATATCAGCACACAGTACGACTTCAGGACGATTTGGATCCGGCTTCATGTAGAACGCTTTGAATGAAGCAGGATAATGAGTAATAAATACAGGTTTATCGTATGCTTCAGCGATTGCTGTTTCATGAGGTGCACCGAAATCATCACCCCAAGCAATATCTTCAAAGCCTTTATCATTCAAGAACTTGATCGCATCGTCATAAGTAATGCGTGGGAATGGTGCTTTGATATTCTCCAGCTTGGAAATATCGCGGCCTACCGCTTCCAACTCCGCACGGCAATTCTTCAATACGGATTGCACTACGAAGCTAATAAACTCTTCCTGAACCTTCAAGCTTTCTTCATGATCTGTGAAGGCCATTTCCGGCTCGATCATCCAGAACTCGATCAAGTGGCGACGAGTCTTAGATTTCTCCGCACGGAAGGTTGGTCCAAAGGAATATACACGGCCCAGTGCCATAGCTGCAGCTTCCATGTATAACTGTCCGCTTTGGGTCAGGTAAGCATCCTCATCGAAGTATTTCGTGTGGAACAAGTTAGTAGTTCCCTCTGCTGACGTTGGCGTCAGAATCGGAGGATCCACCTTTGTAAATCCGCTCTCGTTGAAGAACTGTTGGATTGCCCGGATAATCTCCGCACGAATAACCAGAACAGCCCGCTGCTTCGAGGCACGGAGCCAGAGGTGACGGTGATCCATCAAGAAATCAACGCCATGCTCTTTCGGAGTAATTGGATAATTCTCTGTAAGGTGCAGAACTTCAATTCCGGTAACAGTCATTTCAAAACCGGATTGACTGCGAGGCTCCTCACGAATAATACCAGTCACATACAATGAGCTTTCCTGCGTGAGGCTCTTAGCTGCGTCCCATACCTCTTCAGGCACTTCTGATTTCACTACAACTCCCTGAATATAACCTGTACCATCGCGAAGCTGCAGGAACTGAATTTTACCACTGGAGCGCTTGTTGTTTACCCAACAACCGATAACAACACTTTCTCCAACATGTTCATTCACGTTCTTGATTACACTCTTGTTAGCCATGCCTTCAATCTCTCCTCTAATTTAGCCGTTAATTCCTTGCACAATACGGTTTGTATCACGTGCGATGACAAGTTCTTCGTTAGTCGGAACTACAAGCACCTGCACTTTGGAATCTACCGTAGAGATACGACGCGGGTCGCCGGAGCGAACTTTGTTAGCTTCAACATCCAACTCAATACCCAGGAACGTAAGGTTATTTAGCAGTTTCTCACGTAGCAATGAAGCATTTTCACCAACACCAGCAGTGAATACGATAGCATCTACACCGTTCATAGCAGCCGCATAAGAACCGATATACTTGCGCAAGCGGTACTCATACATTTCAAAAGCTAGCGTGGAATTAGGCTCACCTTTTTCCATACCCTCAATAATATCACGCATATCACTGCTTACGCCCGAAATTGCTAGGAGTCCACTATGTTTGTTCAACATGGAGTTAACTTCTCCTACGGACAATTCTTCCTTGTTCATCACGTAAGGAACAATTGCTGGATCAAGATCACCACTGCGAGTACCCATCATCAAACCTTCCAGAGGAGTCATACCCATGGAAGTATCCACAGACACTCCATCTTGAACTGCAGTTACACTACCTCCGTTACCGATATGACAAGTAATGATCTTCAGATCTTCCAACGGACGCTCCAAGTACTCCGCAGCAGCTTTGCTTACGAAGTCGTGTGATGTACCGTGTGCGCCATACCGACGAACTTTATATTTATTGTACAGTACTCTAGGAATCGCGTACATATAAGCTTTTTCAGGCATTGTTTGGTGGAATGCAGTATCGAATACAACAACCTGCGGTACACCCGGCATATTTACTTCAGAAGCCGTAATCCCCATCATTGCTGCTGGGTTATGCAGTGGTGCAAGGTCAAACAATTGACGAATTTTAGTCTTGGCATCAGCGTCCACAAGTGCGGAAGCTTTGAAGAATTCACCACCATGTACTACACGGTGACCCACAGCATTGATTTCTTTAATGGATTCAATAACGCCATGCTCTTTATCCGTTAGGCAAGCTAGAACTTTACGAATCGCTGTGTTATGCTCCAAAATTTCACTTACTTCTGTTACTTCAGCTTTACCAGTAGGTTTATGGTTCAGAATGGAGGAATCCATCCCGATACGTTCCACCAAACCTTTAGCCAAAACGGATTCATCAGCCATATTGTACAATTGATATTTTAAAGAAGAACTACCGGAGTTAATTACTAGAATATTCATATACGGTCACCATCCTTGTCGTACTGGAAGAAGCCTTCGCCTGATTTCATACCCAATTGTCCTGCACGCACCATCTTCTTAAGGATCGTGGAAGGACGATATTTCAGCTCACCATATTCACGGAACATATTTTCAAGTGCAGCAAGAACCGAATCCAGACCGAATCTGTCAGCCATTTCAAGCGGTCCATATTGGAATTGATAACCAATACGCATAGCATCGTCAATATCCTGTGCGGAGGCAACGCCTTCTTGCAGCACGTGCATAGCTTCATTGATAAACAAGCAAATGAGGCGTGATGTTACAAATCCTGGGGATTCATAAATCATTACACCTTTTTTCTCAACAATTTCATCAACAAAGGATTTTGTATCTTCAAAAGTAGCATCTGAAGTTTTCAGACCGCGTACAATTTCAACAAGATCCACTTTAGCTACAGGGTATATGAAATGCATTCCGATCACGCGTTCCGGATACATTGTAGAACTTGCAAGTTCAGTCAAGCTAAGTGTTGACGTATTGCTGGCAAGAATAATGTGGTTTGGACATACTTGATCCAGTTGATTTAATATTTTTTTCTTTTCTTCTAAATCCTCAACGATTGTTTCGATAACCATGTCACAAGAGCTCAGCTCTGCGAAATGTGTCACTTTTTGAATGCGGCTAAGAATCAGCTTCTTCTCAGCTTGAGTGATCGCCCATTTCTCCAGTTGCTTATCTAGACTTGTCTCGATCATTTCGTAGGAGTAGTCCAGTTTCTCAGGGGTTTTCTCCACCAGCAATACATCCAGGCCCTTGGCTGCCAGCATTTCGGCAATCCCTTGTCCCATTGTGCCACCGCCGATGACACCAATTTTCTTGAAATTCATAAAAAAGTCTCCATCCTTTCAGGTATCTATACTTTTGTATTGTACCTTGTCTGTCGCAAAAATTTATAAAGCCCGACATATAATGATATCTTAGCATGCCTGAAAAGTAAAAAAAAATAACCAGCATAAATATTTATGCTGGTAAACGCACGCTGTCACGAAATTGACATCGAAATTGCTCTCCAGAGAGCACTTCTTCCTTCATTAAAATGTCAAGGGAGTAATCAAATACATTTCGTTGCTTTTCAAGGTGGTCGTGAGTACGAACCATCAGTTCATCCAAAATTTTACTGTTTTCCTTCATAAGTTCTTCAGTGGTAACCATTTCCAGCTTGGCGATACCCAACGAAGTCAATCCGGATTTCATCATGGTTTCGACAATATTCAGGGCCTGATCAAAATCGCCACGCGAACCTGTGCTTCGTCCGCCATAATACATTTCTTCTGCAGCCGCTCCACCAAGTGCGATCATAATCTGATCTTCGAGATAATCTTTGGTGTACAAATACTGCTCTTGCTGAGGATTGTGACGTACATAACCAAGGGCTTGCCCCCGCGGAGTCAGCGTAACCTGACTAACACTTCCCGGACGAAGCAGCTCTGCCATAATGGCATGTCCCAATTCGTGGATTGCCACCCGTTTTTTCTCTTCGTGGTTAGTTTCTCTGTCCGTTTTTTCCCCCATCATAACCTTGTCAATCGCCATCGACAGATGCCGCTGCTCAACCTCTGTTAATTCCTCACGCATCATATAAATTGCTGCCTCATTCATAACACTTTCGAGCTGAGCACCGGAAAAACCATAGGCTTCTTCGGAAATTTTGTCGAGGTTCACATTTGCATGAAGCGGCTTATTTTTGGCATGCAATTCGAGAATCGATTTGCGGCCTTTTTTATCAGGCATGTCCACTTGAATATGACGGTCAAACCGGCCAGGACGCAGCAATGCTGAATCAAGCATTTCTTTACGGTTAGTGGCTGCTACCAGCAGAATGCGCGGCGTTTCGTTGTTATAGATCCCGTCCATCTCAGTCAACAGCTGATTCAAGGTCTGATCATATTCTCGCTGCTGTCCGCCTTCACGCTTACCGCCAATTACGTCAATTTCATCTATGAAAATAATAGCGCTTTGCTTGTTTTCCTTAAGGGCGCGGGTACGGGCATCCTTAAACAAATCGCGGATACGGCCGGCACCGACACCTACGTACATTTCTACAAACTCACTGCCTGATGCTGCCACAAATACAGAGTTCGTATAATGTGCTGCTGCTCTAGCCATAAGGGTCTTACCTGTTCCTGGAGGGCCTGTAAGCAGAATCCCTTTCAAAGGCCGAATCCCGAATTTGCTGATTTCCTCATGCCGGATCAAAAAATCCAACGCTTCACGAAGCTCCTGCTTTGCATTGTCTTGCCCGCCAATTTCTTCAAAAGTAAGCTTTGAAGGTCCATCCTTCTTGCGTTTCTTCCCGGCACCTGCATTTACCGCAAGTCCGCCTCTTAAATGAGCAATGATAAGTAAAGCCGTGAGCATCCCAGCAGCAATAACGATCGGGAATATATTAATGCCTAGAAAAGCCATAAAAATAAACAAGACAGGAACAAATCCGATTAGAATTTCTTTAAGGTATTTAGGCATTATTCCATACCCCCAATGTCGCAGGTTTGCGCGGCAAAATAATAAATTTGCTTTCTTTTCCATTACTCAAGCTTACATAGACATTATTGTCGTCAATTTCTGTTGAGGCTATCACATTTTTATATTGCGGATATTGCGCTTTGAGTCCATCAAGTTCTGTGGGTATAAGTGTATATTTACGGCTCTCCATGGCTTCAGCTACAGAGAACATCGCTTTATCCCAGTATTCATCCAGCAGTTCACTGGAGTTCTGTTCTACATCAAGTTTCAGTGTACGTCCATCAATCATCGATTTTCCTTCTTTAGAGACGTACTGAACCAGTTCACGTAATTTCGTGCCTGGCTGGAGATCAAGTTTCAAAGTGACCTCATTGCGGTTAATACTGATATGAGAATCATTGACGCCCTCATATTGAGATACAATCTTCTGAAGTGGTTCCTGCATTGCAAACTGACGATACAAAAAGAAGCCACCAAACAATAGAGTAGCCGACAGTAGAGACGTTATCAGCACAGGTACAAGACGTAATTTCAAGAAACGTCCTCCTCTCAAAGATGACAAAATATAAAGCTCAGTATAATAATTTATAGCTACTTGAGAGCTCATCAGAGAGACTGAAGTCTCTTATTGCTGTTCTAATTACAAGTAGTAGTATATCACAGGTGTATATACTAATTTCAAAATAAATGTGAATATATTTAAAATTTAATTTTTTAAATATTTCCATCAATACCAAATATATTCCTCGTTTTCGACAAAATCGGCCTTGATTTTTAATCAATCGGCCTATTTTTGTATGTGAATTTAAGAGAATATTCGGTGATAACCACCCATTCAGTATATCACTTAGTATATCACTTTTGTACATCAAATAAATGTAAACAAGCGAACTTATAATAAGTTCGCTTGTTTACATTGCCACCCTTAATTTCCTTATGTTCGGCTTAACTTTTAGGTAAACTGTAACCTTCACCCATTCGGGACCCATCCGAAAACCGATAAAATTGATAATAATACCGACCGCTCTGTTTATAAAAAAGCTGCCAAGCATACTCTCCGTTATATACTCCCGGCAGCAAGCGTTCAATCGTTATGTCCGGAAGATCAGCTTTGATAATGCCGCGTATTTGGGCTTCTGAGGTTCCTTTACTTAGTTCCTCAGCAAACACTGCGTCGTCGCCTTCAGCAAATTTTCCATCTACCGTAAAGCGGACCCAGACCATAAGAGCAGTCCCGGCTTCATTTTTTCCTGTTAAAACCCAGTACACTGCATTTTCATCCCAAACCGATTTTTGTGCTTTGGTTACCTCTGTTAGACCCGCTCTGGTTTTGGCAACATCCTTGGCGATATCCTGCTCGTTCCATTGATCTTTCATAATATAGGCATAGAACTGGATAAGTCCAAACCCCAGGAGCAGAATCAGAACTGACCCCAGGAGGATCCATTTTTTCCTTTTCTTCAAGGTACAGCTCCCTTTCTAGTAATATATCTTTTTTGATTATATAACACACCCGCGTGTTTATCCAAAATTTCATAATTTTCTAGCTTTCCCAGCCTTTAAAATGTACAAAAGGCCGCAACTTTTGCTAAAAGCAAAAAGTCGCAGCCTATTATTTATTCGTTATTATCCAGACTTAACGCTTCAATAAACCTTCGAAGGCTTCTTGCGCTTTACGCCGGATAGCTTCCTCATCCAGGGTTAAGCATTGCCCATGCTTGATGACCTGTTTACCATTCACCCACACATGCTCAACATCCTTAGCGCTAGCAGAGTAAACTGCATGAGACAACAGATCTGTGTGTGGCAGCAAATGCGGCTGATCTATATCAATTGCAATGAAATCAGCTTTCATCCCAACAGCAAGTCTACCTACATTATTTAAAAAGATGGACTGGGCGCCATATTCTGTAGCCATACGTAGAGCTTCTGGAGCTGGAACAGCCGTTGGATCACCGCTGACACCCTTATGAATGAGAGCTGCAAGCCGCATCTCTTCAAACATATCCAAGTTATTGTTGCTGGCCGCGCCATCCGTGCCAAGAGACACCTTCACACCAGCTTTTAGAAGATCAGTAACCCGAGCCACTCCGCTAGCCAGCTTCAAATTACTGCCCGGATTATGAGAGACACCCACATTATGGCGAGCCAAGATCTCAATCTCTTCATCATTTAAATGAACACCATGTGCAACTATCGAGGGACGTGTGAACATTCCAAGCTTCTCTAAGTGAGCTACAGGACGCAACCCGTAATCCGCCACATTTTGTTCCACTTCACGTTTCGTTTCGGACATATGCGTATGCATCGGTAAATCCAGATCATGCGCTGCCTGCACGAACTTAACCAGGAAGTCCGGAGGGCAAGTATAAGGGGCGTGCGGCGAGATCATAGTAGTAATTCTACCGTCCGCCTTTCCATGCCAGTTACGGGCAAAAGAAATCGCTTCCGCAAGCTTGTGATTCTGTACATCCTCTGGACATAACCCGATCACACCACGCATCAATACGGAACGGATACCTGATAACTCAGCTACCTCAGCTACTCGGTCCATATGATCATACATATCGAGGAAGGTCGTAGTTCCACCCTTCAGCATTTCCAATACAGATAAGGAGGTTCCCCAGTATACATCATCACCGGTGAACTTTTCCTCCATCGGCCACATTTTCTCCTGAAGCCACACTTGTAGCGCTAAATCATCTCCATATCCACGCAGCAAAGACATCGCCGCATGACCATGTGTGTTTACAAGTCCAGGCATGAACAGCAGACGACTGCCATCAACCACTTGCACTCCAGCTTCCATCTGAGGCTCTTCTTTTCCTATGTAAGTGATTAAATCATCTTCAATAGTCATATATCCACTCAGAACCGGCTCATCCGTTCCCGGAGTCAGAAAATACCCGCCCTTAATTATCGTTTTATTGCTGTTCATGTTCGCTTTCTTCCTTTCCATCCCGCAAGTAATAAGCAAGACTTTGCAGATCAGTTGTAAAATCAGCTGCATGCACCCGGATATTCGGTGGTGTCTTCAGAATCACAGGGGCAAAGTTCAAAATCGCTTCAATCCCAGAAGAAATGAGAATATCTGCTACATTTTGAGCTTCTGAATCAGGTACGGTAATAATGGCAATGCGAATACCTTGCTCACGAATCGTGCTGCCTAGTTCATCCATTGGTTGCACAGTAAGGGAGTTGATCTTACGTCCAACCTTAGGAGCGTACGAATCAAATATAGCCGTGATTTTCATTGTATCTTTAAGATATGCATTGTAATTAGACAAGGCATGTCCGAGATTACCTGCCCCTACTAAAGCTACATTAAGCTGTTGATCCAGCTTCAGAATATGACGGATTTTCTCAATAAGATACGTTACATCATAGCCGATACCTTTTCTGCCGAAGTCACCAAAATACGCTAAATCCTTACGAATCTGTGCGGGATTAAGATCAAGCTTTTGTCCAAGTTCCTGAGAGGAAACTGTTAATATTTCGCGATTCTGGAGATCATTCAAAAAACGCAAATACACAGGTAGTCTGCGAACAACGGCTTCTGATATTTTATCCGATTTCATATTTTTCCTCCTAAAAATAGTAATGTTCTTGTGAAAATCCATATTCAAACGTATACCTCTCCTTATTAAGGGCGGTACTGTAACTTACCGCCCTTAAGGATAAGGAGGAGCTAAACTGAAGACGAGCATTTTAAGAAGCGCCGCCATCCTCTAGCCATTCCGCTATGCGGGGGACCATTTGATCAGTCAGCATATGCTCCATTTTGGGACCAGGCAATGAATAAAGGAAATACTTCCCGTAATGAGATTCAATAACCCTTGTATCATAAACAATAACTATTCCGCGATCCTGCGCCGTGCGAACCAGTCTTCCGAATCCCTGCTTAAAACGAATAACCGCTTGAGGAACAGATAATTTCATGAACGGATTCTTCTTCTGGGCCTGCAATAACTCCGACTTCGCTTCCGCCAACGGGTGATTCGGTGGTTGAAACGGAAGTCTCACGATGGCCAGGCAAGTCAGTGCTTCACCTGGAATATCTACACCTTCCCAGAAGCTGCTCGTCCCCAGCAGAACGGATGCTGCACTGTCCTGAAAGCGGCGGATCAGCTTGCTCCGGCTGCCACCTTCCACGCCTTGACCAAGCACCGTAATCTCTTGTGAGGCCAAAGCCTCTTTAAGCGGATCATATACCTGACGCAGCATTTTATAAGAAGTAAACAGAACCAGCATCCGCCCACGTGTTGTTTTGGCAGCTTCTGCTAACGACTGTACGAGTGTATCGACAAATCGAGCATCGCCCACACTGCCCTTCACACTAGGAAAATCACGCGGTATAACTAGCAGCGCCTGCTCGCGATACTTAAAGGGAGATGGAAGGAGTGAGGTCATTAGACGTCCCTCTTCCGCAGCTTCGTTAAGTCCGAGATTATCAATCATAAACTGAAAAGATTTATCTACAGACAGCGTCGCCGAGGTAAGCACGATGCTTTTTTTCTTATCGAAGAACAACTCTTTAAGCTGGCTGCTAACATCCACAGGGACGGCATACATCTGCAGTGATTTGCTGCGGTAATTTCCATTTGCCTCCAGCCAATATACTACATTATCGTCATTCAGCCCCATAAAGAATCTTACTTGCTCACGTATGGAAGCCAAATCCTTAAATAAACCGCTAATATCAGTAACAAGACTGTCTGCTGAGGATTGGCTTTCCTGGTCACGCATCTCATTAAGCATTTTATCACCCTTACGGATGATGTCGCTTAACGTCAGATTCATAGTGTTCTCAAGCGCAACTAATTCATCCCAATCCTTCGGCTTACGGGCGGGAAGCAAACGCATAACCAGTTGTCCCGCTTCCCCTGCTGCCGCATCACTGCGTTCCGGCAAAAGGCTGAACAGCTTGTCGCTGAGTGCATCCCAGGTTTCTTTGACAGTAAGCAGATCCGGGTAGATCCGATCGATGACTCCGCTCCATTCTGAAGCCTCTTCACTGCCTGACGACTGTAAGATCTGGCGCAGAGCAGGAAGCTGTCCGTTTCGGCTATCTTTATACAGTCGCGATAACGTGTGTGCCACAGTGAAATGCTTCATATGCATGCCAAGATGTTTACCAGCCACATCTTCTAAATGATGTGCTTCATCAATTACAAGATGCTCGTAAGCTGGAAGCAGCTGGTGCCCAGCTTTAACATCTGCGAATAGCTTGGAGTGGTTCGTAATGACCACGTCAGCAATCCCAGCTTCATGCTTGGCCCTATGATAATAGCATTTGCGGAACCAAGGACAGGAACGGCCCAGACAGGAATCGGTATCGCTTGCCACCGTCTCCCAGAAATCACCGCCCCGGCCGCTTAAATTCAGCTCTTCATCATCCCCTGATTCACTTTGAGTGAGCCATACGATCATCTGAGCTGCAGTAAGCGCATCTTCCCTTGGGCTTATAAAGTCCTTTTTATTAATTTTATGCTCAAACTTACGCAGACACAAATAATGTCCTCTTCCCTTAAAAATAGCAGCTTTAAACGGAAAAGGAACTACCTGCGTTAACAAAGGGATATCCCGCTCGCGCAATTGGTCCTGCAGATTAATGGTATGAG
Organism: Paenibacillus sp. FSL F4-0122; assembly: GCF_038002845.1. Taxonomy (NCBI): domain Bacteria; kingdom Bacillati; phylum Bacillota; class Bacilli; order Caryophanales; family Paenibacillaceae; genus Paenibacillus; species Paenibacillus sp. FSL F4-0122. The sequence goes on along the minus strand of NZ_JBBODI010000001.1, from coordinate 4,753,282 downwards.
TGCTGACCATGACTTTTTCATTGGTGCGAACGCTTTGATAAATGGCAGGCAACAAATAACCGAGCGATTTACCGGTTCCTGTGCCCGCTTCGATCAGTAGGTGTTTGTCTTCGGCAAGTGCCGTCATCACCTCATTGATCATAATATCCTGAGCTTCCCGGCTTTCATACTGCGGTAATGTGTCTTTAAGTCGTTTGGTTACTTCGTCCATATAATCAGTAAAAGATAAATTCGCTAGCGGATTCTCAGCATGCTCATCTCTAGGTGGCGCTAACTCCGTCCAGTCTCCTACTGCAAGCGCTAATTGACGATAGAAAGTCAGATCACCTTCGGGCTGTAGCGTCTCCGCTTCCCGCTCTCGCAGCAGACCATCAAAGTACCAGCCCAGATCACTATCCTCTTCGGTAAACAGCTCACAGAGTCTCTGGATCGTAAGCAGCGGCAGCTCGTAGAGCTCCTCCAGACATTTCAACAGCACTAAAGCAGTCGCAAGTGCATCACTATCTGCCTGATGCGGACGATCATGTGTCACTCCAAAATGAGCACTGACAGAGCCTAGCTGATAAGATGTGAGCGAAGGAAAGCAAATTTTCAGAAAATCAATCGTATCCAAAATCCGCCCTTGAAATGGCAAATAACCACAACGATCTAAAGCATTTTGTAAAAAATGGAAGTCGAAAGCGACATTATGCCCTACAAGCACAACATCATCCAAGAGCGGAACAAGCTCCATCATCATCTCATCCAGCTCAGGCGCATCCTTCACATCATCATCGGTAATCCCCGTCAGACCTGTTATAAAAGGAGGAATCGGCGTTCCGGGCTTGACATAGGAACCATATACCCGGGAGATGGACCGGTCTTCTTCTATAATTGCAAGGCCAACCTGGATAATTTCACCCACGGATTGGGTTCCTGTTGTTTCAAAATCAAGCACGGCAAATTTCATTATAATTCTATTCCCTTTCAATTGAGACTCTTAATCAGCATAACAGAAGTTGCGAAAAAAGGCGATGCACACCACTGGTTCAGGGGATGCATCGCTTGAATAGAAATTTCCAAAACCGTTATTCTTTTACAAAAGGGAAACCAGCTGATTTCCAAAATGCAGCTTCCCTCCACGACGGCGGCATACCTCTAAGTTAACGTTTGGCTCCGGAAGCGCCGGGTCATGCTGCAAGGCAAGGTCAAACAATTCCTGCGCTTCATTAAAACGTTCCTGTGAGGCTCGTATGCAGCCTAAAGCATTATATACCATGGCTTTCAGCTTGGTCTCCCGTATCAAGCCCAGCATATGGTTCAGATGACTCCAAGCGGCTTCACCGTCACCTTCCTGCAGATAAGAGATGGCTAAATATAATCGAGCAGCCAAGCTATCCGGGTATTGCGCAATAACTTCTTTAAACTGATCAATACACTTTCCATACATCAGCAGCTTATAATATCCCTGACCTCTTACAAAGGAATCCATACACAGCTCTGGTGCTTCCTGTTCCGGCACTTCCTCTTCGACCACTGCTGTAAAATCCGCACTTTCGCGAAAGTGACTTAGCTTCTCAGCAAAAGCGAGCCATTCATCCATCACTTTATCGCTCAGTCTATGCAGCATATTATAATTGCATAAAAGCTCGTTCCGGCGGGCACCCTCCGCTGTAGGGTAATCTGTTATGATCTCCTGAAGCACCTTGTTCATTTCAGCAAACAAATGTTGAAACATGGGCTATCCCCCCTTACTGAAGATGAAATCAGTTCAGCTTGCCTGACTTCATTTTCTGCGAGATCGGGGTCTTTCATCCCTGCCATTCATTACATGGCGTAAGTCCATACATTAAGCGATTGTAGCATGCAATTCATGATCAGCCAGCTTCACTGGTTTGTTATTCTCATCCACGAATACCACCGTTGGCTTATGTGACTCCAGTTCTTCCGAGGACAACATCGCATACGAAATGATAATTACTGTATCGCCCGGCTGAACAAGACGAGCTGCGGCACCATTAAGACAGATCACTCCGCTTCCACGCGGTCCAGGGATTACATAGGTCTCCAGTCGCGAACCATTATTGTTATCCACAATTTGAACTTTTTCATTCTCAAGAATGTCCGCGGCTTCCATCAAGCTCTCATCAATGGTAATACTGCCCACATAGTTTAAATTCGCTTCCGTTACTGTTGCGCGGTGAATTTTGGATTTCATCATATGTCTAAACAAGTGCAGCAACCTCCTTTGGAATAAATACATTATTATCAATCAAGCGTGTTCTGCCAAACTTCACGGCAAGCGCTATAATAATTTCCCCATCCACTTCTGATAAAAGAGCTTCATCCTCTAATCCTTCAAGATCAGGGAATGTTAGGATCTCCGCATAATCAATCACCGCTAGAGGAGAGCTGGAAATAACCGATGTCAACAATTCCCGCACTTCAGCAACGGTTCTTACTTTTCCTTCTTCAATAGACTGACGTGCTTCACGTAAGGAACGAGATAACACCAATGCCTGACTACGCTCCTCTGGAGACAAGAATACGTTACGTGAGCTGAGCGCAAGTCCATCCCCTTCACGAACGATCGGACAAGGGATAATTTCGACATTCATATTAAGATCGGACACCATTCGGCGAAGGACAGCAACTTGTTGAGCATCCTTCAGCCCAAAGAAAGCATAATCCGGCTGTACAATATTGAAGAATTTATTAACCACTGTGGTTACACCATCAAAATGCCCAGGGCGGGAAGCCCCACATAGCCGGGTAGTAAGCTCCGATACCGAGACAGTAGTCCGAGTAGGCTGCGGATACATTTCTTCCACACTGGGGATAAATACAATATCTACTCCCTCACGTTCAGCGAGTTCCAAATCACGACGCTCGTCACGCGGATAGGAATCATAATCCTCGTTTGGCCCGAATTGCAAAGGATTCACAAAAATGCTCATTACCACTGTGTTGCTCATTTCTCCAGCCCGGCGAAGCAGACTGGCATGTCCGTCATGCAAGTATCCCATCGTAGGAACGAACCCAATCGGGGCGTGCCCGCCTTGTCTCATATACTCCAAAGCTTCGCGCAGCTGCTCAATGCTTCTGACGACTCTCATTTATTTCCCTTCCTTTCTGGCAGCGCCATATAAAGATTCCAAGACTGTTTCATCTGCATTAAAAACGTGGCCTTCATCTGGGAAGGAACGTTCCTTCACTTCCTTCACATACTGGCTTATGCCCTCACGGATCACATTACCCACATCCGCATAGGTTTTGACAAAACGTTTCTCACGATAAGGTGAGGCATAACGCAGCAAATCATGGAAAACCAATACCTGTCCATCACAGTAACGGCCTGCACCAATCCCAATGGTTGGGATGCTAAGCGCTTCAGAGATTGCCTGGGCTACTTCTTCCGTTACCAGCTCCAAAACGATTGCAAAAGCACCTGCTGCCTCAAGCGCCTTAGCTTCATCCATCAGGCGTTGGGCATCCTTGGCGTCTTTGCCTTGAATCCGGTAGCCACCAATCATATTCACGGATTGAGGAGTAAGCCCGATGTGTCCCAGCACAGGGACTCCCGCAGCCACAACCGTAGCTACAGTCTCACAAATCTCAAGTCCACCTTCCATTTTGACGGCATGAGCCCGCCCTTCCTGCATCAATCTGCGCACACCCCGCAGGGTTTCATCTATACTCCCGTGATACGTCATAAATGGCATATCAGCCACGATAAATGTACTTTGTGCTCCTCGAGTTACCGAGCGGGTATGGTACACCATATCTTCAATCGTTACCGGTAAAGTTGTATTGTATCCAAGGACTACATTCCCAAGAGAGTCACCAACCAAAATAAGGTCGATACCTGCTTCTTCTGCAAGAACTGCAGATGGATAATCATAAGCGGTCAGCATGCTCAGTGGCACACCTTCTGCTTTCATTTTTTTCATTTTTACAATATTTAGTGCTTGTTTGTTTGCCATTTCTCTTTTCGTCCTCCTTTTTTAAGTAACCTGCCCGTAAAAATCGCAACAAAAAAACCTTTTAGCAATCATTTGCTAAAAAGGTCCGAAGGGCAAAAAAGAGTCACTTGCGATCGTCCCTTCTGTCTCGGTCCTTACGGCTCAGAGCAGAATCCAACGTAACCGTCAAACGCAGTTATGAAGGTACTTTCAGTAATAAAAAATATAAAAAGTTCTACAATTCAAGAGTACAGTTCGATAAACGATACCGCCTCCGACCCATAGTATATCAAAAAGAGCGCGGAATTACACGAAAAAAATATGACAAGGGATGATACCCCTGTCATATAAATAAATCTTATAAAAGTTCAATTTCACCTGAGCATACGTTAGAGATCTCTCCTGAGCTGTTTTTAAGCAGTAGACCACCTATTTCATCCAAACCCACTACCACACCTTCAGAACGCCCCTGAGGGCTGTTCAGTGCGATCTGGCGCCCCAAAGTCACAGACATGGACTCCCAAAGCTCCTTTATAGGTTTAAAACCTTGCTTCATGTACAGATTGTAATGCATATCCAGTTCGTCCAAAACCGCCCTTACCAGCTCAGAACGGTCAACTGGAGCACCCCCCCGCTCAATCCGAAGTGAAGTGGCGACCTCCTGCAGATGATCAGGATAATCTTCCTCTGTCATGTTCGCGGAAATGCCAATTCCAGCAATGCAATAATGAAGCTCCCCTTCTCTTAGAGAAGATTCGAGTAAAATCCCACAAATCTTACGACCGCCTGCGAGCAGATCATTCGGCCATTTGATGCCGGCATCTACACCGGTCACCCGTCGAATTGCCTTGCAGACGGCAACTCCAGCCAGCAATGTCAGCTGCGGAGTCTCCGACAAGGGTAATTGGGGCCGTAACACAATACTCATCCAAATGCCCTTGCCACGGGGAGAGAACCACTTTCTTCCCATTCGGCCTCGGGCACCCGTCTGTTCTTCTGCGATGACGGTTGTTCCTTCCGGCGCGCCGTTTTCCGCTAAAAACTTAGCTTCTTCTTGTGTGGACACCACAGATTCCAGCAACTGAACGTTGCCTATCCAATTCGAAGCGGAGGTCTCTCGCTTCAGCTCAGTTAGCGACAGCGCTTTATCATCGCTCATGTCCATCCATCCTTTTTGCTTCAAGCAGCAATAATTGTTTATCATTAGGTAAATCACCTGAAGCGACCGCTTGCAGGAGTCCATTTAACATTTTGCCGAGCCATGGCCCCGGACGTTTGTCCAAAGACTCCAGCAGCTCATTGCCTGTAATCTCAAGCTCCGAAAGGCTGGTTAGCGGCATTTGCGCGATCCATTCTCTTGCCGCTTGTACATTTACAGCGGCAGGTGAGGTTGAGGCCTCTGACGATTCCACGACGGAAAAGACAGAAGAGGCCGCAGTGGGAAGAGTAGGTGCGGCTGCTGGCAGGATCGCCAGCAGCGAGAGCCACCCTTCGGCGGCTTCCACGCCGAAGGCCAGCACAGCGGCGATCCATTGCCGCCGCAGACCTTCCATGCCGCCCATATCCGGCGGCATGCCCTCTAGCGCAGCGGTCCAAGCTTCGCGGACCCGCAGCACCTGGACGATGCCGGTCCGCATCGTCCCCGAGAACGTCCATGCCCGCAGCAGCACATCGGCCTCTTGGGCCGACTGCTTCAGGGCATGGAGGAGAAGCGCCCACCGCAGGCGGGCGCTCTCCAGTTCCCCGATCCCGGCCGTTAAGGCGGCAGCAGCCGCCATATCGGTTCCGGTCCAGGGGAACGGGGCTTTGCCGCGCGCCAGCAGCTCGCAGCGCGCTAGCATGCCTAGGCCGCGCAGAGGATGCGGCCCCTCGACGATGCGGTCCAGCTCCGCGCGGACACGCTCCACAGCAATATGCGCCAGCTTATCCCGCTGGCGCATCAGGCCCCTCCACGTGTTCTTCGCGATGGAGAAATCCAGCACCGATGCAAAACGAATGCAGCGAAGCATGCGAAGCGCATCTTCGTCAAACCGCTCCTCCGCATCGCCTACACAGCGAATCACCTGCAGCTGTAGATCCTTCTCACCTGCGAATGGATCAATAAGTTCCCCATTTAATCCACAGCAAATCGCGTTGATCGTGAAATCACGACGACGAAGATCCTCCTTCACATCGTTCACGAAAAAAACATGTTCAGGACGACGATGGTCTACATAACCACTTTCTGTCCGGTATGTCGTCACTTCAAACCCGCAACCATCCTGTATCACGGTGACCGTACCATGAGCTAATCCTGTTGGCACACTGCGCGCAAAGATAGCTATCACTTCCTCAGGCAGTGCTGAGGTTGTAATATCCATATCATGCACTGGCCTACCTAATAGCTCATCGCGAATACATCCTCCAACCCAATAAGCCTCGTGGCCATTTTGGGTTAACTCGGAAATTACAATCTCCGCTGCAATTGCCATCGCAGAAGGTGCCATTGTCCATTCCATATGTGACTCCTTACCCCCGAACTGGGTCCAGTCCAAGTACCTTGCGCCCCAGCACCCGGTAATAAATATCTTCATATTGTTTCGTTATCGAATCCTTACAAAAATCTTTGCAGGCTGTTTGTAAACAAGCTTCTCTGAACTGTTGCACCATACGTTCATCCGACAGGAGCTTAACTGCATATTTAGCCATAGCCGTTGTATCGCCAATCGGTGCAAGGAATCCAGTCTTTCCATGCTCTATAAGCTCAGGAATGCCTCCGGTTTGCGAGCCAATCGTCGGTACGCCGCAAGCCATTGCTTCCAGAGCAACCAGACCAAAGCTTTCCTTCTCGGAAGGAAGCAGAAGCAGATCAGCTAAAGAGATCACCTGAGCAATTTCATCCTGCCTTCCCAGAAAACGAACTTTATCTTCCAGACCCATTTCACTAATTTTGGCTTGGATTTTGGGAAGATCCGGACCTTCACCTACAAGCAGCAGGCGGGAAGGCAGTTCACGATTCACTTTGGCAAAAACGTCAACAACATCGCTGACTCTTTTTACAGGACGGAAGTTACTGATATGCATCAGAATCTTCTCATCAGGCGCTGCGAAATCTCCCCGCAGATCCGTTACATCACGCGGATAATAGACCCGATGATCCACGAAGTTATAAGTGAGATCAATGTCGCGGGTAATATCGAGTACGTCCCGTGTTTCTCTGATAAGATCCTGAGAGACCGCCGTAACGGCATCACTTTCATTAATCCCCAGACGAATCAAATCTTTAAGCGATTCATCCTGACCAAGCACCGTTATATCCGTGCCATGCAAAGTCGTTACAACCTTCATATCGTTCCCAAGCATTTGCTTTGCAAGGAAAGCACACACTGCGTGTGGCACTGCATAGTGAACATGGAGAAGATCCAGATTTTGCATTTTGGCAACCTGAGCCATCTTCGTAGCAAGCGCTAGATCGTACGGGGGATAGCGGAATACATAATAATCGTTTACTTCTACCTCATGGTAAAAAATATTTTTCTGAAACGTTCCCAACCGGAACGGGATACTATGTGTAATAAAATGAACTTCATGACCCTTCTCGGCCAAGAGTTTACCTAATTCAGTCGCAACTACGCCTGAACCGCCAAGAGACGGATAACAGGTAATTCCTATTTTCAGCATACGATCCATCTTCCTGTCTCCTTCTTCTCCAGTATTGATTCGTGTAATGAATCATCTATTGTTTGTCGGCCGCTTTCAAAAAAGCGAAGCGAACACCGTTTCTTTCAAAATCACAGGACTTCATTTCTCTAAGCTGTTCAAAAAAAGCTCTCAGGAGCGCAATGGCGTATTAATTCCAAGCACTCCTGGATCAATCATAATCAGCTTATTATATTATCATACAAACTTCGTTATATCCGTTCCTTAAGTAAACAATTCCACCGTATGAGGTACCTTCGTTGCAAACCCTTCTGCATAAGGAATCAGCCTGCGCTGGCCAAGCAGCATATCTCTCGAACGGACTCGTTCAATGTAGCCTTCCGTTAACGGTGTGGATACAGCATCCTCACCCGGAGGTTTGGTGAACTGGGAGCGATAGCAGGACAACGCCTGCTCCTTCAAGCCATATTGCTCAGTAACATCAACAATAAGATCGGTACGTCCTAAATCATTGATAAAATAGAAGTACAGCTGTGGAGCAGGAATTGCCGGCTTGTCCGGCATATATTTACGTAGCTTGGCATTAAAAACAGCCTCTTCCACCAGCTTGCTACAGGCGATATGATCGGGATGACGATCCTCCCAATAAGGAGCAAAAACTATCGTAGGAGAAAAGCGGCGAATTTCAGCAGTCACAGCCGCAACATGCTCTGCTGTAATAAAAAGCCCTCTATCTGGCAGACCCAGGTTTGTCCGCACGGATGCTCCGAGAAGGTCTGCAGCTTGCTGCGCTTCTTGCTTGCGAAGTTCTACTGTACCGTTCGATGACATTTCCGCGGCTGTTAAATCACAAAGTCCCACCTTAAGTCCCGCAGCGGTATGTTTTGCAATTGTTCCTGCCATACCGATCTCCGCATCATCTGCATGCGCACCAAATACAAGAATGTCCAGCTTCATTCATCAACACCTGGTTTGTATTTATGAACCAGTGCACGCCAAGCAAAATCACCACGATCAATCGCCTTCACAAGAACCTCCGCTGTGGCAATATTCGTAGCTACCGGTATCCCGTATACGTCACATAGACGAAGTAGAGCTGAAATATCAGGTTCATGTGGCTGCGCCATTAATGGATCACGCATGAAAATAATAAGATCCAGTTCATCCTGTGCTACCATTGCACCGATTTGCTGATCTCCACCTAATGGACCAGACATGTAACGATGAATTTTTAAGTTAGTTACATCCATAATCCGTTGGCCAGTAGTCCCTGTAGAAAAAAGTTCATGACCTTCAAATACATGTTCATAAGCTAATACAAAATTTACGATTTCATCTTTTTTACGATCGTGGGCAATAAATGCGATCTTTAACATGGTGTTCTCTCCTGTCTATTCTATAAAGTGCTCGAATCCATAGATCAAGCCTGTATATCCCATTACCTTTTCAATACCCATCTTAACGCCTGGCATATATCCCGCACGCTCATAAGAATCATGGCGAATCTTCAAGGATTGTCCGAATCCGCCAAAAATCACTTCTTCTTGAGCAAACACACCAGGAAGACGGACACTATGTATCCGGAATCCGTTATAGTAACCACCACGGGCACCTTCAATGGTTTCTTCCTCTTTAGGATTACCTTGACGAAGTTCCTCACGAACTTCCGAAATCATCTCTGCGGTTTTGACCGCAGTTCCAGATGGAGCATCCAGTTTCTGGTCACCATGATACTCTATAATTTCCAGATGCGGGAAGTACTTTGAAGCTTGCGCCGCAAATTTCATCAATAGAATAGCCCCAATGGAGAAATTCGGAGCAATAAGTCCGCCTATCCCCTGTTCTTGACACTGCTTGTCCAGTTCCACCATCTGCTCCGGTGTGAATCCGGTTGTACCGATAACCGGACGCACTCCGTACTTAATAGCTAGCGCTGTATTCGTATACGCTGACTGTGGTGTAGTGAAATCCACAAGGACATCTCCGTTGCTTCCCGCGAGGGCGGCCTCAAGATCAGAAGTTACAATAACGCCTGAGTCTTCCAGACCTACCAGACGCCCTGCATCAATATCGCCCGAAGAACGATCTACTGCTGCTGCTAACTCCAGCTCTTCGTCCTGCAATACAAGTTTAACAACCTCTTTACCCATTCTTCCGCCTGCGCCGGATACAACGACCCTGATCTTGTTATTCATATTTTTTCCATCCTCGCTCTCACTAGTTATATAGTTATTGCATATACGATTGTATGGATTTCTGAAGGTCTCTCATCAATTCCCGCAAGCCAGAATCATCCGGATGTAACGAAATCACTTCTTTTAAGGCAGTCATAGCCTGTAAATGTTCATTCACTCGACTATGCGCGATAGCAAGCCATACATAAGCATCCCCATATAATGGATCAAGGGTAATCGCCTCTTTGAGCAGTGTAATCGGATGATAAGGGTTGCGAGTTTTGTTGTCTTCATCTTCTATCAACCGTTTGGCTTCCTGTACATGCATCATAGCCTGCAAATGCTGCAGATGCAGACTATACTCAGGTTTGCTGGTGTCCAGCTTTACAGCAGCCTGAGCATGAACTAAAGCTTTATCTAGCATACCACTGCGGGCATACGTTATGGAACAACGATATCTAACCTCGGCATCAGCAGGGCTTGCCGCAATTGCAGACTCGAAGCAAACAATAGCTTCGGCAAAGTCACTGCGCAATATCGAGCGGTAAGCCTCTCTTACATAATCCTTATGATCCATATACTCACCATCCTCACGGCTAAATCCCGTTCGTTTGGTACAGCATATGTTATAGAGGCCTAATCGGTGTCTTTCGGTGTCCAACGTCCCGCATCACGGGTATTAAATTTATGCATTACCTTATTATGCGCTTCCGTCAGGTCTATCCCGAGAGAATTTGCAAAACAAACGGTAATAAACAGAATATCTCCCAGTTCAAGTTCAATGGAGTTCTCAGCTTCATCAGACTTCTTAGGCTTCTCACCGAACTCATGATTGACCTCTCTAGCCAGTTCTCCGACTTCCTCGGACATGCGGGCCAGCATAGAGAGTGGACTGAAGTACCCTTCCTTAAACTGCGATATATAAGCGTCTACTTCACGCTGTATGTCACCAAGACTTTTGTCCATAAAATGTAACTTCTCCCCCTCTGTATATCTTGCCTTCTGTTTGCCCCTATGTTATCGTAAAGACGTTTTGAAGACAATCTTTTTTGAATATTTTAACACACGCAAGAAAAGGTATACTTATTATAGGAAAAGAAAAACTGCCTACAAAAGGCCTAACGAGGGATTTCATGAATTCAAAAAAGGTAATTACAATCAGCAAGACAGTCGCTCCCATCTTGCTCGGAGCCGCAGTATATGCCTTCGGGCTACTGTATTTCATCATTCCAAATCAGTTGATGGAAGGCGGCGTAACCGGGATCACACTTCTCCTTAATTATGCCTTTAGTATTCCCATCTTTTTATCCACACTGCTGATCAACCTTCCTTTGTTTCTGCTGGGCTGGAAAGTCCTAGGCGGGCGGCAAATTGTGTATACAGGTGTAGGGATCGGGGCGTTGACCTTTTTCCTGTGGGTTTTCGAACGAATGATTACTGCGGGATGGATTATCCCCTTCAGTACCGAACACGACTTTATTCTTGCGGCACTGTACGCAGGAGTAACGCTTGGAACGGGGCTTGGGCTAGTATTCCGTTTTGGGGGTACAACAGGTGGTGTTGATATTGTCGCAAGAATTCTGGGACGGAATTTTGGCTGGAGCATGGGGCAGATTATTTTGGCCATCGACATTATTATTATTGGCTCTTCCATCCTCTACATTCCTAAAGAAAAAATACTTTACACACTTGTCGCAGTTTTCATCTCATCACGAGTTATAGATTTTATCCAAGAAGGTGCCTATGCCGCCAAGGCATTTACAATTATCAGTGATGATGCACCGCAAATTGCCGATCTGATTACAGCGGAAATGGATCGTGGTGTAACCCTCATCCCTGCCATTGGTGCTTATTCCAAGCAAGCTAAATATATGGTGTACTGTGTAGTCTCAAGGCAAGAAATTCGCCGGCTAAGTCTGCTGGTCAAATCCGTTGATCCACGCGCCTTCGTAATTATTAGCGATGTACACGACGTACATGGAGAAGGCTTTCGAGAAACCTAAATAAAAAGGAGTGTAGGCCATTTCAAGCCCACACTCCTTTTTGCTGTTTATAATTTCACCCTACGGAATCGGCTTCCAATTCTGATTCTGACCACGGTACTTGCGATAAGCTACATAGGCTAACGCAGCTATAATGAAGCTTGCTGCTAACCCTCCCCAAATCCCAAATTCTTGCGATGCCAGCGGCAAGGACAATGCGGGTTCATCCTTCTCTTTTCCGAACATCACTCTTACCGCATCCTGACCATAAGATACAATTTCAAGCAGGCGGGCACGTTCAACTTTTTGTGAGGACGAAGGAATGCCGGCCGCATATGAAAGCCAAGAATCAAAAGCACTCACAACTTCAGGCTGGCGGGAGACAATCACTGCCGGCCGGATGTTATCATACCTGCCCTGCAGTCTTTCCAGAGCTGTTTTCCAGCCCGCCAAATCATTTGCAACCGCACTTTGCTCCATCGCATTTAGATCCTCACGAATCAGCTTGTAGTACTGAAGCCAGATAGGCTGACGCGGATGATTAAGACTATTGGCAGCTAGACGTAGCTTGGCGGCTGCCGCTTCCCATTGCTGTGGATTTATTTTCGCGCCTGCCACGGTAGCCTTCAGGTCCATAATGACCCCTGACAACGCATTAATCCCCTCCACAGAGGTCATTCCCTCAAAGGATGTGGACACAAAGATCTTGGAGATCGCTTCGGTCTCCTGTCGGACCTTCATTACATCCCCTTCCAAAACATACCCATACAACGCCTCAGCGGCTTGTTCCAGCTGCTGTGCTCCAGTCTTTCCGCTCATTACTGCCAAACCGTTACCCGAACTAACGTCGGCGCTTTGCTTCGAAGCATTGCCAGACCCTTCGCCATCATCCCCTAGCGCTGCTGAAGCCTTTACAACATCCATACTGGTCAGTAGCCAGCAGAATACTAGCACAACCACTACATAATATCTCCCGCGGAGCATGAAACTCCCCTCCTACCCAAGAAGAAACGACGTTGTCGTCTTTTAAAGACGATATTCGTTTCTCGTAAAATTATAAGGATAAAGTATAGTATAAAACTTATACTTCTTATAATTCTAAATGTATGGCAGGGGGACAAGGGATAGAACTGCTTACTAACGTCTATTCTTGAACTGATAGATTGACTCTACCGGTCTTTGTCTTCTACTAAACAACCAAGCAGCTGCAACACTAAGCAGCGTAAGCGCCATAGTAAAGTACTGTACCTGAATTACATAATCGTTCAAAACAGAAGGTAACCACGGATAGATTCCGTAAGAATAATCCAGCATATCGTTGGCGAGTGTCCATAGTAAGGCTAATGGAATCATTTTGCGGAAAGAAAAAAACCTTGCATAAATCAACGCTTCAACTGCCATCCCCGTATGGGAGATTACCAGCATCCAATCTTTCCAAACCAAAACATCACCGTGATAACCCCCGGCAAAAATAATGCTCACTGCCCATATCCCGTACTTCACTGACGTAACGACCGCCAAAGCCTCAATAAGTTCCCTTACATTGTTTCCTGTGTAGCTTTTTGGAGGGAAGAGCATCAGCAACAGAGCTAAGGTAAAAAACAAACTTGCGGTTGGGCTATCCGGAACAAATGGAAGCAGCCAGTGTGGATAATTAGCCGCAGTGAACTCCAGTTGATTGCCATACCATATGTAGCCATAAATTGTGCCCAGGAAATTTACGATAAATAACAACCAAATAATTCCCCGGTTCTTAAACAGTTTGTTAAACCAATGAACTGGCATACAGATTATTAACCTCCCCAAGTAGTGGCACTTTACATTTAGACATACAAAAACCTGACCGCATGCACGATCAGGTTGCGTTATCATTATTTTACTGTTCGCTTTTTTGTTTGGCAAGCCAGCCGGCCAAGGTATCGATATCCGCTTCTGACAGACCTGCTCCCAACGCGGTATCGTACATTTTTGGCATCTGCCCTTGACCCTCTTTTATAATAGTAAGGATTGCTTCTTTGTCATGAGTGTCCCCAACTCCGCGAAGCGAAGGTCCGCCTGCCCCTTTCAAATCCGCTGCGTGACAGGTGATACAAGTGGCTTGTTTGTAGAGCCCCATAGCTGGATCATCCTTGTCCACAATCGCTACTTCTTTTGCCTTAACGGCGCTGGAGGTTGGAAGACCTTTTGCCCTGTTCTCCGCCGCCTTTTCTTCCCGTTGAACATCTTCAGGAATCTGACCCGTTTCAGCCATTTCATGTTTATATTCAGTCCAGGCTGTATTGGTCAAATAAACAATTGCTGCTAGGGACAAGAACATCAAAGATGAAGCAATCGGCCTACGGTAAAAGCGACGCTCTCTACCCGTATCCAAAAAAGGAGCCAACAGAAGTGAACCAAAAGCCACACCAGTAACTCCTAGTGTACCCAGAACGATATAATCGCCCGAAGCATAAGGGAGCTTCAAATACTGATAGAGAAACAAGAAATACCAGTCAGGAATCGGGATAACCGTAGCACTAGCATTTGCTGGAAACCCTAGCGGAGCTGGCTCTGAAATAGTAAGTACTAATATTCCTACAAGTACAACGACTCCGACCATCCATTCCTTCAATAGAAAGTTAGGGATAAAGGCTTCCGATTTGCCGGGGTAAGCCGTGTAGTCCGGAGGTGTGATAAATCCGTTCCCTTTACGAACTCTGGAATCACCGACATATACAACCTTTTCCTTAGAATTGTTTCCATGCGCCATCCGTATTCCTCCTCTCTCAGATTAACTTACAACGGTCCGGAAATCCCTTGTCTGCGGATCATAATAAAGTGTCCTACGAGCAGACTAAGAAGCACCGCTGGGAGGAAGAATACATGTAGTGCGAAAAACCGAGTTAAGGTTTCGGCGCCAACAATCGTTCCGCCTTGCATCAGTTCCTTCAGCACCGGCCCCATTACTGGAACAGAATTGGCTATTTCGAGAGTTACTTTTGTTGCGAAATAAGCTTTATTATCCCAAGGCAACAAGTAACCTGTTAAACCAAGTCCCAACATTACGAAGAAAATCAGCATTCCAACTACCCAGTTCATCTCACGCGGCGCTTTGTAAGAGCCTGTAAAGAAGACGCGCATCGTATGAAGGAACATCATAACAATTACTAGACTTGCACCCCAGTGATGCATCCCGCGGACAATCTGTCCAAATGCAACACTTGTCTGTAAATACTCAACACTAGCATAAGCATTAATAATGTCCGGAACATAATACATCGTTAAGAACATACCTGATAAAATCTGAATGACTGTAATAAAAAAGGTCAGTCCGCCAAAGCAATACACGAACGCAGAGAAATGATGGGCCGGATTAACATGCTCAGGAACCTCGTGATCGGCCACGTCTCTCCAAATTGGCGTAACATCCAGACGTTCGTCAATCCAGTTATAGACATTTTTAAACATCAGAACTACGCCTCCTCACGAGCTACTGTATTTGGCACAATGTCTCCCAAAAGCACCCACCCGTTATCGAATTTCGTTTTATACTGATCAAGCGGCTTAGGAGCAACCTCGAGATTTTTGCCAAGCTTTGTATAACGTGCACCATGGCAAGGGCAGTGATATTCGTCCGGATGAGCTTTATTGTTGTTCCACCCGACCGTACATCCCAAATGTTTACAAATCGGTGAAAGCGCATAAATATCACCCTTCGCGTCTTTCCGGATCCACGCAGTGAGTGTCGCTGTACTGTCGTACCATCCGTCCTTCTGTTTCAATTCAAAAGTAAATTCCTGGGGCTCTTCGGTGATTTTGCTTATCTCAGCAACCTTGATAAAATCTCCAGCACCCTTCTTATGTAATATCGGATCTACGACAAAACGGACCATTGGAAGAATTGTACCCGCCCCCATAAAAGCAGTGGCGCCACCAAGCGTGTAGGTCAAAAATTGCCTGCGCGACATCTCTTTACGGCTGGGTGGTTGTTCAGGCCATGTCTCCTGTTGTTCATTATGGCTGCTCATACTGTTATATAACCCCCTTCTCAAGATATAAGAAAGTATCTGTGGTGTCCGATCAGAGATGTCTCAATATAAATAATCCGTTTTCAAATCTTTTCAATGAAATACATCACATACCATTTGGATTCAACCTAATAATAGCTTAGGCTCCAAAACCCGTCAAGAATATTGTCTAATTTGTGACAGGCTAAAAAGCGGTTTCAACCTGTAATTGTTGAATTTCTGTCACATTTATAAGGAGTTCATCTCCGCCACATCTCTTGAATTTTGATACTAATTCCACTGTTATTCTTCCCTTCTGGAGAAGCCTCAATGATAGGCAGAGAGAGAACTAAATCGCTTTCATAGATTTGGCTTTCTTGGAGAGGTACATCCGCTGTCAACACCACAACATGCTGGAAACCACTGGATTTGACTTTTTGGCAAATCTCATTAATTAAATTCACATAACCCTCTCCAGCATACTGAATGGCTGGGTAAGTCACGATCCGCCCCTTGAACGGTATTTCCACCATATCCATGAAATTACGTAATCTTTCGAGTGCCTGAACGGTCTCAGGAGGACTCTCAAGTCCAGTTAATCCTGTAAAAGGTATGAGACATGTATCATAGAATTTTCGATTTTCTTCCCAAGTGTCCACTTCAAAATCGCTGAATTTCATTCCCATTCATCTCCCTATGTATAATTGTTAATCTTTTTGATCTTTCGCAGATCTTCCTGAAGTTATAGAACCCATTATATTGAAGGAGGAGGATGAACGTCCAGATTTAGATTTTTTATTTTCGTTCGTTTAAGCAAAGTGAGTAGATTATAAGCAAAAAAAGAAATGCGCTAAGCGCATTTCTTTATGCCAAACTTTTAAGTTCCTCAGTAAGATTTCGGAAAGCCATCTCATCTCCGGTAGCCAGCGCCGTGTCAATCTCACGGTGCAAGATGTCGGAGCGACGCTTTCGCAGCGCTTCATCCCACACCATTTCTGCCGCAAGTCCTAGCATCACTTCATACGTAGCCTTCATTTTGTCCATTCGATACACCTCCGCTGTTTAAGAGATCCTTTTTTCTTGTTATTTGATATTTTGATATCCATCAAGATGATTATGTTTTCGGTTTCAAGAGAAGCGGCACCTACTAAAGCATATTCATCAATCCTGTCTTCGTTCTACATATTTGCCCATTACGCTCAATACTTCCTCTATTGTACCCATCAGCAGCATTAACGGATTCCTACATCTGCGTATGTAATCCCCATAAGCCTTTTCGCATGCGCACCTCTACCGAAGATACTTAGGTACGGCTGTCTCTATCCCCCATGGCGTCATCATCACAGCGAGTCCACCAGAAGTCTCGCCCAATTTAAGCATCCCTAGGTGCACCATCATCCGTATTATTCGTTGCTCTAGAATAGAAGCAGCACTGTCATAATAAAACGGTTTAATTAGCCACCCCACACCATCCACTAAAGAAGGTACTGTCACCCAATTACCGGCGCTAATGCTTATCCAATACACAAGTGAAGGTAGATTTGGCACAGCCCCTTTATATAGTCTTAACCAAAAAGAGAATATCTGCATCAACGAATCACATTTTCCATCGTTTAACACAGCCTCACCGGTCGCAGTAAGCCTTAGCCGGAAGCCTTCCTCAGAGATCCAGCGGCGGTGACGAATATAGTCATACAAAAGCGCAAATCTTGGAGGATAATGCTCACAAGCTCTCCCATAACCAAACCTCCAACCGCCTTTGCTAAGAAGCTCCTCCGGAATATGAAGCGCGTTCATCACACCTTGCTGGTACCGCCTATACATTGCCCCTTCCTGATTCAGTTCTGGCTCATTGTCCTTAATATATCTCAGCAGCATTACCAGATCACTGATCATTAATTCTCCTTCACTGCGATACATAACAGGTTCAGGGCTAGTTGCGATGCTCTCTTTGATATGTGCACTCATCGTCTCCCGAAAACGTTCTTTTAAATCTTTGGGTACCTGGTACAAATATCTGGTCTGCTGTGAGGAACCACTAAAAAGCCAGCCTCCACTTTTGAAACGAGAGACCATCTCCCGGAAACCTCCAGTTTTCCCTTCAGGTGCATCAAAGGACGCTTGCCTTGCCACGGCCAACAAATCCTCAAGACTAAAGTATGTGCGTTCATCAAAAAGCAATGTATTCAAAAACCGTAAATCCTCCGGTGCGCATTCCCGGATATGAGACTCCATAAAACTTCTGCTTCCAAGCATAATCAAAATACTTTGGATCAAGTCGTGTTTGGAATTCTGTTTGCATTCACACCGGTAGCGGCCCGCTATGGCGGTCAGCTGTCCAATATCTGCATAAGTAAGCATATCCGCCAGATTCATGTTTTATCGCCTCACCGTTTTACTACCATTATGGGGAATACTGCCTATTTTATTCCCTTTATTGCAAAAAAAATAACCCGAAGCCCGGGTTAATGCTGATTTTGCAGGATATGGCGAGTACAATTATATAAAATAGGATTCCATTCCCGCTCTTTCTTCTCCAGAATCGTCAAGGATAGATTGCCAATTCGTTCAGAATACTTATCCTTGTAAAGAGCAGTATACAGCTGAGCAAGAAATCCTCCATGGGATATGACGAGTATATTCCGATTGGGATGCAGTGCAGAAATATCTTCCATAAAAGCAAGAGCCCGAGCCTGAAGCTGTTCGTCGGTTTCTTGACCGAGGGAGAGCTGGCTCCATTCCTTACCCCACTTCTCTTCACGTTCTGCGGCAGTAAGCCCTTCTACCTGCCCATAAGCACGTTCCCGGATACGCTGATCAGGTTCTAATAGCGGAATTCCTAACTTGTCAGCAATAATCTTACCGGTCTCAGCAGCGCGGGAAAGATTACTAGTAACGCAGTAGTCCCAGCTGTACGGTTCCTGTAATAAGCGGTCAGCAAGCATTGCAGCTTGCATCCGTCCTTCATCATTAAGTGGAATATCACTTTGTCCCTGTATTTTCCCTATCGCGTTCCAGTCCGTCAATCCATGGCGTATCAAGCCGATTAGCATGTTGCCTCCCCCTTTTCAGCAAAGTATTTGTCTCTTAATGTAACATGGATGAAATAAAAAGTCTTCTTTTTATGAGTTTTACAATGCAAAAAGCCCCTCATTACATTAAGTAAAGGGACTCCTTCAATGTTCTGAATATTATAAACAACGGAAGCAAAGACATACGTCTAATAACCCTCTATGATCGGCGATAACGATTCAGCCTAGTTAATGAAAATACTGCAAAGCCTACACCTAACATCGATAACATCATCCAGTATTGAGGATGAGTGGGTCCCATACTTACTACAAGGGGTTCAATGATCCCACCTTCAGAGCCCAAGATTGGATACGTTGATTGCCATTCCATCGAGGATCCAGCGACACCTGTCTCCACAATTCCACTCTGAGCAACAACTGCATCACCTGGAGTTCTGAACATCGTAAAATAAAGAACGCTGGACAGAAATATTGCCAGAAAGCATGCGATCCATAAGCTAAGCCGATGGCGAACAATAGCAGAGGTCCCAGCAGATTTCCCGTCACCAGGCATCAACCATGGACTCTCTAAATAAATCCGCTCCATGACTTTAACATTTATGGCTTCAGCACGCTCTTCACTGATCTCTTCCCTCAAATCTTGCATAAGCAGGCTGCTCTCTTGCCATAGAGCCCATTCTGCAGCGCAGTAAGGACAAGTTTCAATATGTCTTTCAAGTAAAATCCGCCTAGGATGTGTGGGGGGAGCGTCCCACAAGAGCGGAATACATTCTTGCGCTTCCCTGCAATTCATTCGCCTTACACCCTCTCAACCTGCTCTTCAACTTCAGGCTCATTGAAATAGGATTCGAGTTGAAGCTTCACACTACTCCTGGCACGAAACAATAATGATTTCACTGAGCTTACACTCTGATCTAAAATTTCTGCGATTTCTTGATAGTCCATTTGATCATATTCACGTAGGATAAGTGCAGAGCGTTGTTTTTCGGGAAGATTATTTATCGCCTCACGGACCAAATTCATCCGTTCATTGCGCAATGCAGCCTGCTCGGGTGCAACTTCAAACGGTGCTACTGGTGTATATCCACTCTCTTCCAGAGATACATTACCGGCACGGTTCTTGCGAAGCTCACTTAGCACAGTGTTGCGGGCGATAGTGTACAGCCATGTTGAGAATGAAGCATCTACCTCTCGAAAGGAATGCAAGCTACGAAATGCCTTGTAGAAGGTCTCCGAACAAAGGTCCTCTGCGATAAGCTCCATATGTGAATTTCTAAGCATATGATATACAAATGCTAGTATTTTACGTTGATAACGACGCATTAATTCTGAATATAATTCTGTGTTTCCTTGTTTGATTTGCTGGATCAACTGGGAATCCGTCATGGTGAGATTGGCCCTCCTCGCCCTTGCACGTCTTTTCCCATCCGGTCCGTACTTATTATACCGGTTTGGGCTTTAAAAGTTGCGGTGTTACTGCAAATTTTTAGTTTTTTTATGAAATACACCTATGTATATTCAACTACCCGATAATTAAGGCATGATGTATATGAAGAAGACAAAAAGAAATAAGGCATACTTCTAATTTTACATAAATATAGAAACGAATCTAGAAACATACCTGCTCTATTGTACCACATATTCTCATAGGATGACATTAATAGACTTAAGATAGGTCCTCTCGCCAACAAGACCCGACATTGGATTTCTGACTTAGAATCCGGCTTTAAAAATAACACATTTATCAATTTTTAAAAACTGTTGACAAAATGTAAACGTATACATATAATAAAAGTACAGTATGGTTTCTCTCCACTCCTATCCAATACTTAACGGTTCCAATTTATTGTGAACTGTAGCCGCTTACTTTGTAAGCGGTCTTTTTTTGTCCTGAAAGCGCTCTACCTTTTTTTAGATGATCAATATCAGATTATTTTACTATAGCGAGCGAATTAGCTTCCACAAATCCCCACAATCATCTATTACCCCGTCTGCGTCCACTTGAAGAGGTATATGCTCATTACGTTTCCAAATGCCTTGCAGCCCTGCGTTACGGCTCGCTTGTACGTCATTCATTGGATGATCACCTACAAATATAGCCTCCTCTGCGCTCACCCCATTGGTATCCTTCCTTTTGCAAAAATAAAGGATTAAACCGGGGACGGTGATAAGCTTACGGGCAGGTTCGTTACATAGACGTCAGATTTTGTTTAGCTGCGTGTGTTATCCACCCTCTAATCCTAATCGTATGGAAAAGAGTCAAAATAAACAATATACTAGCTATAAAGTTATTTATTGAGGTGAATTTGAAATGGATGAAATCGATGAATCAAAACAACTGGTACTACAAATCGGCGGTGCCTTGAAAAAGTACAGAAAAGAAAAAAACATGAGCTTAGATGACTTAGCGGAATTAACAGGCGTAAGCAAACTTACTCTGGGGAATATCGAACGTGGCGAGACAAATCCAACTTTGGCGATAATATGGAAAATTTCAAAAGGCATATCTTTGCCCCTATTAGCTTTGTTCAAATCTGAAGACCCTGTTAGTCTGTATCGAGCAGGTGAAGGTCTCCGGTTTTCTAATGATCAAAAGAATTGGATCATTGAACCCGTCTTTAAAAACGTAAGCAACGATATTGAAATGTGTCGGGCTTACTTACAGCCAAATAGTTCGTATCACCCTGAAGGTCATCATGTGAATACAACTGAAATTGCGACAGTAATGACTGGTTCCATTGAAATTCGAGTCGATGGAGAAATGTACACATTGAATCAATATGATACGATCAGTTTTCGTGCAGATCGCCCTCACTCTTATACCAATCATACAAATAGCGAAACAGTGCTCCATATCTCCTTAAAATATGGTTTCTAAAAGTCGAAAATTTCACCTATAAAATGCAACTCAGTATTCCATTCTATATGGAAACTCTGAGTTGTATTTTTTTAACTAATTTAAGCATTTCAAGATATAGAACAATCTCAATAAAGTAAACTTTAAAATACTTATTGTTAAATTTAATATATTATACTATACTTTCATTGTCCGCGCGGATATTAGTACGCATTAATTCTGGGAGGGAAAATGAAGAATGCCGAATAAAAAATTCGTACCATCATCTTTAGGGCTGCTACTACTCGGCATTATTATTATTGCCGCAAATTTACGTGCTCCCTTAACCTCGGTCGGTCCTTTAGTGGGTCTCATAAGGGATGACGTTCATATTTCCAATACTTTAGCAGGCTTGATCACAACGGTACCTTTACTTACCTTTGCTTTATTATCGCCTCTAGTACCAAAACTAGGACGTAGGTATGGAGTTGAACTTTTAATTTTGTTCGCTCTGATCTTTTTGACTGTTGGTATTGTAATACGTTCTTTATCTGGGGCTGCAAATCTGTATATTGGAACTGCAATTCTTGGATTTGCAATTGCCGTTTGTAATGTATTAATGCCAAGTTTAATCAAACGCGATTTCCCTAATAAAATCGGTGCCATGACTGGTGTATTTGCAATTTCAATGAGTTTATCTGGAGCGATCGCCTCGGGAATCAGTGTACCGCTAGCTGCAAACGCAGGTTTAAAATGGCAGGGTGCATTGGGAATTTGGGGGATCCTAAGCTTTGTATCGATCCTTTGCTGGTTGCCTCAATTAAGGAAGCATACGAAGCAAACAGCCTCGACAAGTCAACAGATGGCCGGCAATGATGTGAATGTTTGGCGTTCCCCTCTTGCCTGGCAAGTAACCTTGTTTATGGGGATGCAGTCTATGATTTTCTATGTGCTGATCGCATGGTTGCCTGAAATTTTAAAACAGCAAGGCATTGACTCAAGCCAATCAGGATGGTACCTCTCAATAATGCAGTTAGCGCTGCTTCCATTTACCTTTATTGTCCCCGTTATTGCAGGGCGAATGTCAAATCAACGTTCGTTAGTGTTCATCACAACCATTTTGCTTTTGACGGGAACGCTCGGACTGCTTTACGGAAGCTCCAATATCATTCTGTTGTGGATTATCATACTCGGAATTGGTGGAGGCTGCGCCTTTAGCTTGTCCATGATGTTTTTCGGTTTACGTACTAAAAGTGCGCATCAAGCAGCGGAACTATCTGGTATGGCGCAATCGATCGGATATCTGCTTGCCGCAATTGGTCCTGCCCTTATAGGATATTTGCATGACACGACAAATAGTTGGAACCTGCCACTTTTCATACTGCTTGGCGCTTCGGTTTTACTCTTTATTGTCGGTCTAGGAGCAGCAAGAAATCGTTTTGTAGGTAGCCAAGCTAGTTACGACGAAGAAAACTCAAGTACCAGAGAATTTCATGGAAATACTGATCTAAATGAAGAAAGCGAGTTTGGGAACAGTTGCAACAAACCAAACCTAAATTAGAGTCTGCGGGTATAAATCCGGAAGCATTTTGCGGCACTCCTTTCTTTTCTTCGTTGATCCAATAAACATTTAGCTTGTGCGAAGACGCTATCGGACACAGTTGACCTTAAATGCAGCATTAATCCACATTTGGGATGCTAACGGACCGCATAGCAGCTATTGGCACGAAAAACACCCAATATAAGCCTCTTCATATGAAATAGTGTCAGTGGAGTCCGAAAGACTGCTTTAAAGGCAAAAAACGAGCCAATAACGTCATTAGGGTCCGTAAGTACTAGGTGGTACTTATACTGGTACTTATACTGGTACTTATACTGGTACTTATAGTGATACCGATGGCGATGGCGATACCGATGACGATACTGACGGCGGCATGTTGAAGTAAGCAACCAACAAACCAACAAACAAAAAAAACAGCGATTCTCTATTCACATGAGAATCGCTGTTTTGCTGTTTATTACGATTTGAAAATGAACCCGAGCGAACCTTAATACTACACGTATACCGTATAATCATGATGCTGCAACAGGATCTTCGCCCGCTCCATATCGTTCTCCTGACGGAAAGAGAGACGCATAATCCCCGGAACATCTTCACGGCTTTCGATAATTTGTACGTTGCTAAGGTTAATTCCTTGATCCCCCAGCTCTGTAGCAATACGACCGATAATCCCCGGATGATCCGGTACATCAATATGTAGGTCAAATAAAGGTGCTATCATACCTTTACGCCGTTCAGGCAATTGACTACGGAAGCCATTGGCTTCATGAAATGCCTCTTCAATCCCTACACCATCTTCACTTTCCAGCAAACGAACAAAAGAAGAAACTTCCTCGTTCCAATCCTTCAACAAACGAAGCATCACTGAACGATTGTTTAACAAGATATCACGCCAAATAATTGGATCACTGGACGCAATCCGTGTAATATCCCGAAAGCCCCCTGCAGCTAACGTACTATACAAGGAGTCAGTATCATCATAAGCTTTAATCTGATTTACCAGCGCAACCGCAATAATATGTGGCAAATGACTAATGGCGCCTACAATCTCATCATGACGTTCTGGATTAAGGCGTACAATCTGCGCTCTAGTAAGGTGGAGTAAGGACTCCAACGCATGATAAGCCTCGTCTGGCACTCCCGGTGGAGGTGTTAATACGTAATAGGCATTCTCAAACAACAGCGATGAAGCTGCCTCAACACCTGAACGCTCTGATCCTGCCATAGGGTGACCGCCGATAAAATGTACTCCAGGAATATCCAAAGAGACCGCGCATGCGGCAATACTAGCTTTCGTACTTCCAACATCTGTAATGATGCAGCCGGGCTTGAGCGGCAATTTGCTTAACTGCTGCAAATAATCCTCTAGCATACCCACAGGCACACATAAAAAAATGAAATCGGCATCGATTGCCGCTTCCTCCACAGACAATGTGGCACTATCGACCACACCTCTGCTAATATACTTACTCGCGGATTCAGGACGGTGGGCATGGCCAACGACGGTCAGGCCCTCCTTGCCTTTAAAGCAAAGGGCCAGTGAGCCTCCGATCAGACCGACACCGAATATTGCTATTTTTGTCGTCATGTTCTTTGAACTACCTGCCTTCTTTAGTCTTGACTTGCTGTTATTACTAGGCGCGTACTCCACTCTCTATAAGAGTTTGTTCCAGCGCGGTGATAAAAGCTGTATTCTGCTCAGCCGAGCCCACAGTAACCCGAATATAAGTCGGATAAACCTGATGACCCGCTCTTACGATGATTCCTTTACGCATCAAAGCATCAAAGACCTCTGTAGCAGGCTTACGAACATCTACCATAATGAAGTTACCGTGTGCCGGGAAGGATTGTAGGCCCAGGCGTTTGAATTCACCTTGCAATTGAACAATACCCGCGCTATTAAGACGACGGCATTCCTGTACGTAATCTTGATCATTCAAAGCAGCAAGAGCTGCAGCTTGAGCAAGACGAGAGGTATTAAATGGCTCGCGTACCTTGTTGATCAACGAAATGATCTCAGGACTCGCAACACCGTATCCAATACGCAATGCAGCTAAGCCATAAATTTTGGAGAATGTGCGAAGCACAACCAAATTCTTGTAACGAGTCAGTAACTGGATGCCATTGGAGTATGAAAGATCTGTTACATACTCACAGTATGCCTCATCAAGGACAACCATTACATTGGAAGGCACAGCATCCAGGAAAGAAACCAAAGCTTCCTCTGGTACAATCGTACCTGTTGGGTTATTCGGATTACAGATCCAGATAACCTTAGTACGGTCTGTTATACGGGCCAGCATTCCATCCAGATCATGTGTCCCTTTTACAAGTGGCACCTCAATAGATACCGCACTTTCGATGTCTGCGTTACTCTTATACACGGAGAAGGTTTGGTCCGCCATGATTGTCTCATCACCCGGTAAGAAAAAGGCACGAGCAATAAGTGCAATAATCTCATCTGAGCCACAGCCAAAAATAATATTGTCGTTATTCACGCCAAGACGGCTGGAAAGTGCTGAAGTCAATTCAACGGCCGAGCCGTCAGGATAAAGATAAAGATTCTCAAGTTCTGCTAGAATTGCTTCTTTTGCACTCGGTGAAGCTCCATACGGGTTCTCATTGGATGCAAGCTTAATAACCTCACTTAGGCCAAGCTCCTTCTTGACTTCGTCTATAGGTTTCCCTGGTTTGTAGACAGGGAGATTAACTATATTCGGTTTTGGATTCATACAATAGTCCTCGCTCTCCATAGTTGATTACTCCACTATACACAGGTCAGAATGACACTGTTATGGTCTTTTTAATTGTGCCACAAATTCTCGAATTTGCAACAGCCCCTCATTCCGCGTAGCAGGATGATCGAGCAGCGGAATTACTTCTTCTATTTTGCGGACAATGGCACTCCCTACTACAACACCATCGCAAATCTGAGCAAAACGGGCAACCTGTTCGCCAGTAGAGATCCCAAATCCTACAGCCACTGGCAGATCCGTAGCTTGACGAACGGAAGCAATAAAGGCTTCTACATCCGCATGGAAAGAGGATCTTTCTCCAGTCACCCCTAATGAAGATACACAATAGATAAACCCGCTCGCACCGGATACAATCTTTGCAATACGTTCGCTTGAGGTTGGTGCAACTAAAGGAATGAGGTTGACTCCAACTTCATCACTACGGCGCCGCATCTCCGCTGATTCCTCAACGGGAAGATCCGGGATAATAAGTCCGCTAATTTCATGCTTGTTCAGATCAGCAAAAAACGTATCAAGACCCATTTGCAGGATAGGATTGTAATAAGAAAACAAGATAAATGGCAAACTGCTGCCGGCTTCACGAGCCTTTAACGCGGTCTCCATGCAAGTGCGCAGGTGAACTTCACCCCGCAGTGCCCGGGCAGATGCTCGCTGAATTACAGGGCCGTCTGCAAGCGGATCAGAGTAAGGTACTCCCAGCTCCAGAATATCTGCACCTGCTGTCTCCAGTTCAGTAATGATGGCAAGAGTAGTCTCCAAATCTGGATCTCCAACAGTCAGAAAAGGAATCAATGCGGTCCGGTTCTCAGCTTTAAGCTTCCGGAATACCAAATCCATCCGGTTTGTAGTTTGGGTTGTCATTCAGTTCCCTTCCCTTCTGTATACGCCATAATGGATTCTACATCTTTGTCTCCCCGGCCTGACAGGCAGATGACAACAATATCATCCTTGGTAAGGGTTGGACCCAATTTCACTACATGAGCTATCGCATGTGCTGATTCTAACGCTGGAATAATACCTTCCGTTACGCAAAGCAGCTTCAGTGCATCTAGCGCCTCTGCATCTGTAATCGGTACATATTTTGCGCGTTCGATATCTTTTAGATAGGAGTGTTCAGGACCCACACCAGGATAATCCAGGCCTGCGGAGATGGAATGTGCTTCTGTTACTTGTCCATGCTCATCCTGCAGGAGATAACTCATCGAACCCTGGAATACGCCATGAGTTCCTTTACTCATTGTTGCCGCATGAAAAGGGGTATCAATGCCTTTACCAGCCGCCTCTACACCAATCATACCGACACTTTCATCCTCAACGAATGGATAGAACATACCGATGGCATTACTGCCACCGCCTACAGCAGCTACGAGCAGATCCGGCAGCCTTCCTTCAGCCTCCAGAATCTGGCGCCGTGTTTCATCCCCAATAACCCGCTGAAAGTTACGAACCATCATCGGATAAGGATGCGGTCCTACAGCTGAACCCAATATATAGAAGGTATCGTCTACATTGCTAACCCAGTAGCGAAGCGCTTCGTTGCCGGCATCTTTTAAAGTGCGCGATCCGGAAGTAACGGGAATCACTTCTGCACCAAGCAGCTTCATCCGGAATACATTAAGGGCCTGGCGGCGCGTATCCTCTTCCCCCATAAACACCTTACATTCCATACCTAGCAGAGCTGCAACTGTAGCTGTGGCTACACCATGTTGACCCGCGCCAGTCTCAGCGATTACCTTCGTTTTTCCCATCATTTTGGCCAAAATCCCTTGACCAATCGCGTTGTTAATCTTATGGGCACCTGTATGATTCAAATCTTCACGCTTCAAATATATTTTAGCTTCTCCCAGATGTTTGCTCAGACGTTCCGCATAATACAGCGGGGTCTCCCGTCCGGAATACTGCTTTAATAGATAATCTATTTCTTCCTGAAAAGCTGGATCTGCCGAAAACTTACGGTAGGCCTCCTCCAACTCAATCAATGCATTCATCAAAGTCTCGGGCACGAAGCGGCCTCCGAATGAACCGAAACGTCCATGCTGGTCCGGTACTTGTATCATGATTGCTTCACCCTTTCCACAAAAGCTGTCATTTTTTGAATATCCTTAATGCCGTCAGTCTCTACTCCACTCGATACGTCTACCCCATACGGGACATAGGTATCAAGCAATTCACCAACATTATCTGAATGAAGCCCTCCAGCCACAAACAAGGGCAAGCCATGTCGTACTGCAATTTCTTGGTACTCAGGTAATTTGTTCCATGCGAAGGTTCGGCCAGAGCCGCCGCTCTGCAATGGATCATAAGTATCTAATAAAACCGCATCTACTGCAGCTTCGTAATCTTCCAAGGTATATTCATTTTCAGCTTTATCCCGCTCTTGATCAGCAACGGACAGTGCCTTCCATACCTGAACCTGTGGATAAGCTTGGCGAACCTGCTGGCAAAAAGCCGGGCTCTCCTGTCCATGGAGCTGAATTACATCTAAATGCACCACAGACAACAATTCGTTCAACTCATCCAGCTCCGGATTAACAAAAACTCCTGCAGCCTTAGGAATTTCACCAGTCTTCCAATTTGGAAGTTCTGCAATCAGTTCGGCAGCACGCTCTATGGATACCTTCCGGCGGCTAGGTGCAAAAACAAATCCGATATAATCTAGTGGTAAGTGTAACATAGATTTTAGCACTTCAACGTCCTGAAGTCCACAGATTTTTACTAATGTCTCAGCCATGCCGGACACGGTCCTTTCCGTTAGGAAGCTCACCGAGCAAACCGTTAACCGCATCCTCTACGTTAGCTTGACGCATTAGATACTCCCCAACGAGCACTCCGTGAGCACCAGTAGTTCTTAGGTAGCCGATGTCTTTTGACCCGGAAATCCCACTTTCGCTGATCACTGGAACACCTTGCGGCACAAGAGCTGCCAGCTCGGCTGTTGTCTCCAAAGAGGTCTCGAAGGTACGTAGATTACGGTTATTAATTCCTAGCAGGACGTTAGGTTGGGTTATCTTTTCTGTGCTCAGTACAACCGCCAGTTCATTTCGGTCATGCACCTCAATCAAGATATCCAATCCAAGCCCTGAAGCTATATCTATAAAATGAGACAGTTGTGCCGGTGTCAAAATAGCGACGATCAACAACACGGCATCCGCTCCGAGAAGACGTGCTTCGTAGATTTGCTTCTCATCGATAATAAAATCTTTGCGAAGCAGCGGCAGATTTACAGCTTCCTTCACTTGCTGCAGATAAGCTGCGCTGCCCTGGAAATATTCTGTGTCCGTCAGAACAGATAAACAATCAGCGCCTCCAGCTTCATATCCTTTTGCAATGGAAACAGGATCAAAATCTTCACGGATCAACCCTTTGGAAGGAGAAGCCTTCTTCACCTCAGCGATCAAGCCCATATCTCTGTTCTTCCCTTGGGTCAGAGCCTTACGAAAGCCTCTTGTTGCCGGAAGAAGAGCAATTTCACGCTCTGCTTGTGCCAACAAAAAGTTTTTACTGAGCAGTTCAACCTCTTTAATCTTAGTCGCGACAATTTTATCAAGATACATAATTAAGTTCCTCCGTCATAGCTACAAGCTGATTAAGCTTGGATAATGCCTTGCCTGAATCCACTACATCTTTTGCTCTCTCTACGCCTCCGGCCATGGTATCTGCCAGACCAGCAACATATATACAGGCTCCGGCGTTAGCAAGAACGATATCGCGATAAGGATTAATCTGCCCTTGAAGGACCGAGGTAATAATCGCCGCATTTTCAGCTGCATCTCCACCCAGCACAGCTTCCAGTGGATGTCTGTTAAGACCTAATGCCTCTGGCGTTACCTCATACGTGGTTACGGTGCCCTCTTTTAGCTCAGACACTAATGTAGGGGCCGAGATGCTGATTTCATCCAGACCATCCAAGCTGCTAACAACCATCGCACGCTTGGACCCCAGCTCCTTCAGTACATTAGCCACCGTCTCTGTCTTATTCCGATCATAAATCCCCAGCAGCTGACGGTCAGCACCCGCGGGATTCGTAAGCGGACCAAGCATATTAAAAATCGTCCGCACTCCAAGCTCTTTACGCGGTGCCGCCGCATGCCGCATCGAAGGATGATAGATTTGCGCGAATAAAAAACAAATGCCGATTCGATCCAAGCATTCCCGAGCCTGATCCGCATTCAGATGAATGTTGACGCCCAAAGCTTCAAGTACATCTGCACTTCCTGCTCTACCGGAAGCTGAGCGGTTGCCATGTTTGGCAACTCGTACAGAAGCCGCTGATGAAATAATCGCTGAGGCGGTAGAAATATTAAACTTATGGATGCCGGAACCGCCCGTACCACATGTATCTAGCAGACGCGCTTTTTCAGTAAGGACAGGTGTGCCGAAACCTCTCATGGCTTCCGCAAACCCCGTAATTTCCTCCACGGTCTCTCCCTTAATCCGTAAAGCGGTCAGCAGTGATCCGATTTGCGCCTGAGAAGCCTCTCCCAGCATGATTGCACCCATTATATCCCGTGCTTCTCCACGTGTCAGACTTTTGCCTTCGATTAGTCCAGCGATTCCTGATTGTATCAATTTTGTTGCATCCATAATGTTCATCCTCCCAGCCTTAATGTAATCTTTTATATTAATCAAACCACCTGTTCAGGGGTATATGTGTACATGTAATCTTGATTGATGACTTGTTTCTCTTTTATCTCGGGTGGGAACATAGCCTCTGCCATACGAATAGCTTTTAGCATGCCCTTCGCTTTATTCACCGTCTCTTCATACTCTTTCTCCGGAACCGAGTCCCAAACGATACCCGCCCCAGCCTGCACATATGCTCTGCCCTTACGGAAGATAATTGTACGGATGGTGATACAAGAATCCATATTTCCCGAGAATCCCAAATATCCAATCGCCCCCGCATAAGCACCACGGGCTTCTCGCTCCAATTCAGCAATAATCTCCATTGCCCGTAGCTTAGGTGCTCCTGAGACAGTACCGGCTGGCAGACAGGAGAGAAAGGCATCAAAGAAATCTTTATCCTCGCTAAGCGTGCCTGACACATTCGATACCATATGCATGACATGAGAGTATCTTTCAATTTCCATAAAGGAATCGCATTTTACAGAACCGAATTTGGACACTCTTCCTAGATCATTACGACCTAGATCAACTAGCATCAAATGCTCTGCACGTTCTTTTTCATCCTCCAGCAGCTCCGCGGCGTAAGCACGATCCGAAGCTTCACTTTCACCTCTTGGTCTTGTTCCGGCAATCGGCCGTGTCTCCACACGGTTTCCATCTACCTTTACGAGCGCTTCCGGTGAGGTTCCAACAATAATCTCTTCATCCATTTTCAAATAATACATATATGGAGATGGGTTAAGCGTCCTGAGCATCCGGTATACATGCAGTGGAGAAACCTCCGTTTCAATATGCAGGCGCTGCGACAACACCACTTGAAAAATATCGCCAGCCCGAATGTATTCCTTCGCTTGTTCTACGTTGTTGATATATTGTTCTTTAGTCAGGTTGGAATGAATCTCACCCAGCTCAATATCCTGCGGAATGCTGCGGCGGTTCACATTTTCCTTTGGCCCTTCCTTTTGCAGCTCTTCGGCCATATCCTCAAGCTTACGACTTAAGCTTTCGTAATTGGATTTGATATCTGAGTCCGTATCACCGTCTTTAACATGCAGGTTGCCAACTAGGAGAATTTGTTGTTTCACATGATCAAAAACAATGATGCGATCACAGAACATAAACCGGATATCATCCATTTGGAGATCATCTACTGGATGCTCAGGCAGCTTCTCATAATATTGCAGCAGATCATATCCAAAAAATCCGATAGCTCCTCCAGTAAATGGCGGCATCTCATCCAGCTTAGGGCTACGGTATGAACGAAGCAGTGCTTTAAGCTCCTCAATCGGCTTTCCATGCAGCTGTTTTTTCTTACCGTCGATCTCTACGTTAATTGCACCCTTTTTTCCCGATATCATTAAAAAGGGATCGCTGCCGATGAACGAGTACCGGGCCCATTGTTTGCCGCCCTCTACACTTTCTAGTAAGAACGCGCGGTCACGTTCAGCAAAACGTTGGAATAACCGGATAGGTGTTTCCATATCAGCCAGCAGCCGCTTCACAACAGGAATCAGATTATAATCCTGCGACAGCTTTACCACCTCTTGAACACTCGGATTCGTCATTTTTAGATGCCCCCTTAGTTATATAAATCTTTCCGAAACACAGAAAAACCCTCTACCAAAGTAGAGGGTTTGTGTAAGTAAGTATATGTTTTTGAGCAATGATCAGCATCGTTATGTTGTGCCTACAGACTTATCTCTAAATAAGATACATCACGGATGTGAAATAACACTCCAGTACATATCAAAATAAAGACTCTGCGTACACAAAAACTGCTAATCAGGCATAAACGTCTTCAGCGTCCTTATAAGGACGGTAAGCGTATATGCGTGAAATATAAGAATGTATAGAACAAAGCTTATACTTTCTTATATTCGCAAAAATTTCTTGCACTCTGCTCAACTATACTCATCTCAACTCAACTAAACTCTTCTATACTCGGCTAATTACACTATACATGATGACAAGGGTCATTGACAACCCACAACTCAAATTTAAGACTTACTCTGCGACAAATCCGGACGAAGCTTCTGAGCTTCATTCAGATATACATGGCGGATCTCACGCTGTGATTTATCCGTATTAAACTGCACCATTAACCGGATACACATCGGCAGACTGCCTTTAACAGGGATCTCCGTTGAACACATAAGTGGCACCATTTCCCAGCCCTCAATCTCACGAATGGCTCTTGCCGGAAAAGTAGCATCCAGATCATTGGTCATCGTAATCCATACATTGCTAATATCCTCAGCTATAACATCATTACGTTCTACGATCTCCCGCAGCAGCACAACGGTTTCACGCAAAATCTCTGTTTCTTCGTTATTAATCACGGTAGTTGCTCCGCGAATCCCTCGATTTACCACGGTTTCCCCTCCTTTTTAAGCTCTGCGAGAACCTCTCGCACAAGCGATTCCTGTACATCGTTTACAATGCTTACGGCTCCTATGGCATCAGGCACAATAAAAGTCATTCTGCCTTCTTTGAATTTCTTATCATGCATCATTGCTTCCATTAGCTCCTCTTCATCATATTCAGAAGGAAGCTGTATAGGCAATGAAAGTGCAGATAACATAGATACTGTATCCTCATAAATGGATCGATCATGTCCAAGCTTTACAGCCAGCAGCGCCGAACCCGCCATACCAATCGCAATCGCTTCACCGTGCAAAAATACGCCATATCCGCCAACCGCTTCAATAGCATGTCCGATCGTATGTCCTAAATTCAGAATCGCCCGAAGTCCATGCTCACGTTCATCGTTCGCTACGACATGAGCCTTGATTGCACAACCGCGCTCAAGGGCATAGCCGAGTGCTTCAGCATTCAGAGCAAGCAGCTCATCAGCATGTTCACGGCACCAATATGCGAATTCTTTGTCCATAATCAGACCATGCTTCACTACTTCAGCCAGGCCAGAAGAGACTTGGCGTGGCGGAAGCGTGCGAAGGGTATCCAAATCGTAAAGCACCAGCGAAGGTTGATAGAACGCACCAACCATATTTTTGGCTAGTGGATGATTGACAGCCACTTTGCCGCCTACGCTGCTGTCATGGGCTAGAATCGTCGTTGGAATTTGTAGAAATCCTATTCCGCGCATGTAGGTAGCTGCTACAAAACCAGCTAAATCACCAACAACCCCGCCACCTAAAGCCAACACAGCTGAGTTGCGATCCAGTCCCGCTTGAATCGCGGTCGTCATAACCTCTTCATACACGGTTAATGATTTGGATGCTTCCCCTGCCGGCATAATGTGGCTGACTACGGTATAGCCTTGCTGACGTAGAGCTTCTTCAAGCGACGGTAAATACAGTGGAGCTACTTCACTATCACTCACAACCAGTAGTGGGCTGCGAGTGGACAGTCCAGCCTCAGCACAGTACTGGCCAATGTTCTGCAGCAGACCACTACCGATGTGAATTGGATAAGAACGATCTCCTAAATCTACATTGATCGTACGCATGATTAATAACTCTCCAATTGTGCAAGATAGTTTTCATAGTTCGCTTTAATTTCTTCGAGAGAATCCCCGCCGAATTTATCAAGAAAAGCTTTGGCAACTTCCCATGCCACTACGCTTTCCAGAACCACACATGCCGCTGGAACTGCACATGCATCCGAACGTTCTACTTGAGCTGTAAAAGGTTCTTTCGTATCGATATCTACACTTTGAAGTGGCTTATACAAGGTAGGAATAGGCTTCATAACACCACGAACCACTATCGGCATACCATTCGTCATCCCGCCTTCAAAACCGCCTAAACGATTGCTTGCGCGATAGTATCCTTTAGAAGCTTCATACATAATTTCATCATGGACTTGCGATCCACGCAATTTACCTGCTTCAAACCCAATGCCGATTTCAACGCCTTTGAAGGCATTAATCGACATCACTGCCCCAGCGATCGCCCCGTCCAGCTTCCGGTCTGACTGTACATAGCTGCCAAGTCCGATGGGCAGTCCTTCGACGATACATTCAACGATTCCACCGATGGAGTCGCCCTCTTCCTTGATCTGATCTATGTAAGCCTCCATTTTCTGTTCCGTTTCTTTGTCGACAACTCTGACAGAGGACTGTTCTGTGCGTTCAATCAGCTCATCGATAGGCAGATCATTAGCAGGTGCCTCGATTTCACCAATACGAATGACTTGACCTGCTACTTTCACACCAAAAGCTGCCAGCAGCTGTCTGGCTACAGCGCCACATGCAACTCTGGCTGCTGTTTCGCGGGCACTGGAGCGCTCCAGAACATTGCGAAGATCCGTATGATTGTACTTCAATCCACCATTCAAATCTGCATGTCCAGGACGCGGCCGATTTACCCGGCGTTTTTCTTCATCACTGCCTGGAATAGGTTCAATATTCATTATGTTCTTCCAGTGAGTCCAATCCTTGTTCTCTACTACCAAGGCTACCGGAGCACCTGTAGTATAGCCGTGACGTACTCCACCGACTATTTGTGCCGTATCTTTCTCAATCTGCATGCGGCGTCCACGTCCGTATCCCTTTTGTCGACGATGCAATTGAAAGTTAAGCTCTTCAAAATCCAAAGTTAAATTACTTGGCAATCCCTCAATAATAGCCGTTAGCTGGGGGCCGTGCGTTTCCCCCGCTGTTAAATAGCGTAAACTCATGATGTCTTCCCCCTTTTATACTTTTAAACTGTAAACCGCTAAAATCCTATGATCTTTGCTCATTATAGTATAGGGAATCCGCTTTGACAAGAAAGGGCTCTCCCTAGAAACACTCTATGTATATCGAAATAAAAAGCGCCATCCATACCCTTAAGAGTATGAATGGCGCTCCTCGGCTGGGTCCTCAGCTTGTTAGCTGCCGAGCCGCTGACTTGGTGGAGGGAATGTAGACTTACGCTCTTCCAGCTGCAGAAGGCGCTCCAATTGCATTTCTTCCACACCGAGAATTTGCCCGCACTCACGAACGGTGATAAAGCCTCGTTTGTACGCGGCAATGACCTTGCTTTTGTCCATCGGTTTAACTTTCCTTTCACTTAGCGTACAGATTCTACTATCCAGTATCACTGAACTTTTGCGAAAGTATACCTTTGAAGTTAATGGCGAAGGAGCAAAAAATATTTATTTTTTACGATAGAAAAAAGTTTCCGTCGATTCAAAACCGTATTGAGCCGGTGTAAAGATTTGCTCTGTGCTGCCCACAAACAAATAACCACCCGGACGTAAGCTAGCCGAAAACTTATGATAGAGCTTGTTCTTCGCCTCTTCAGTAAAATAGATCATTACATTGCGACAAATAATAAGATCAAAACCTTCGTCGAACTTGTCCAAGAGCAGATTCTGTTTG
Organism: Paenibacillus sp. FSL F4-0122; assembly: GCF_038002845.1. Classification (NCBI taxonomy): domain Bacteria; kingdom Bacillati; phylum Bacillota; class Bacilli; order Caryophanales; family Paenibacillaceae; genus Paenibacillus; species Paenibacillus sp. FSL F4-0122. The sequence goes on along the minus strand of NZ_JBBODI010000001.1, from coordinate 4,717,423 downwards.
CGGAAATCTATGTTTTTCTTAAGTGAATCGCTGACCTTGAAAACAGGGCCTTCCGGTGTAAAGTAACGTGCTGCCACGTCTTTCGGCACATCCTTTAAAGAACGTTCCAAATAAAGACCTTGCTTTGCTTTGGATAAAGCGCCATCATCAATGTCAGTGGCAAGAATGCCTGTCTGCGCCAATATATTCTTGTCCGACAAAATCATAGCCAGCGTGTAAGGCTCTTCGCCAGTGGAACACGCCGCGCTCCACAGCTTTAATTTGCGGCCCGACTGCTGGAGGTCAGGTAGGATAATATCCCGCAAAACTTCCCAGCGATTCGGATTCCGCCAGAACTCAGAGACATTGATCGTCATTCGATCTAAAAATTCATAAAATAAGTCCTTATTTTTCATCATCGCTGCAAAAAAATCACTGAAGGTATGATACCCATTCTTCATCCGAAGAGTCGTCAAACGCCGCTTCATCTGCGCTTCTTTATATTGAGCCAGATCAATTCCGGTGCTTTGTTTAACGTTGTGAATAAATCCGCTATAATCCGGATCTGTTGTTAATGCTGCAACATTACGATCAGACATGTTAATCCCCTGCCTCCCACCTGGACCTTACATCCAGACTGCGATGTCTTTGTTATACTGATTCAGTTCATCTGGAGCAAAGAAATTAGCAATTTCCCGTTCTGCACTTTCAGGCGAGTCTGATCCATGAATTAGATTAAGTGGTGTATGGCTGGCAAAGTCGCCACGAATCGTGCCTGGCAGAGCTTCTCCAACTTTTGTCTTGCCTATGAGTGTCCGGGATAACGTTACAACATCATCGCCTTCCCATACCATTGCAAACACTGGACCTGAAGTGATGAAAGAGACCAGCTCCGAAAAAAAGTCTTTGCCTGCATGCTCAGCATAATGTCTTTTCGCTTGATCCTCACTAACTGTAATCAGCTTAGCAGCGACCAATTTAAACCCCTTATCCTCAAAGCGGGTAACAATACGCCCTATTAATCCACGTTGAACTCCATCAGGCTTGACCATCAGATACGTCTTTTCCATAGAAGCACTCTCCATTTTCCCATTTGAAGGGTTGTTTTGACGCTATCTTAACAGAAACATTGCTTTCTGGAAACGTTTAATTTCAATCTCACCAGAAGATCAATAACTTCTTCCTGTTATAAAATAAGCAATATCACGCAGATTGCGCTTAGTCTTATTGTTAGGCAATTGTTCCAGCGCCGCCAGCGCCTTGTCGATATAACGTGAAGCGAGCTCCTCAGAACGGGCGATTCCGTCTCCGGAAAGAATGAGATCAATCGCATGTCCTACCGTGCTATGTCCCTCACGTATAGACTTCAGTTCCTCAAGCAATGACTCGCGCAGTCGCTCATCCTCAAGACTATAAATCACTGGAAGTGTAATGTTTCCTTGCCGCATATCACTGCCCGGAGGTTTACCGATCTGTTTCTCTGTGCCTGAGAGATCCAGTAAATCATCACGAATCTGGAACGCCATACCCACGTTATATCCATAATTATAAAGCAGACGAGCTACTTCTGGATCTGCTTCAGCAGCAAGAGCGCCGAGTTGGCAGCTAACTGCAATCAGCAGGGCTGTTTTGCGGCGGATACGCCGTAGATAATGACGTACACTTTGCTCACTGTTGAAAAAGTCACGAATCTGCTCCATCTCTCCGATCGACATTTCGATCATCGCCTTAGACAGAATTTGATGAATTCGTGGATTCTTCAGCTCCGTAGTCATAACCAGCGCTTTTGCATATATGTAGTCACCAGTGTACATGGCAATTTTATCGCCCCATTTTGCTTTCACGGTGAGTTCACCACGGCGCAATTCTGCATCGTCGATCACATCATCATGGACCAGTGAAGCGCTATGGATCAACTCTAACGGTATCGCCACCCGTTTCAGTTTTTCCAGATCATACTTACCGAATTTTCCGCCCATTAGGACAAATACGGGACGTAATCTTTTGCCGCCTGCCTTTAATAAATGCAGGGAGGTTTCTGTAAGCAGATCGTCATCCCCCTGTACACTGCGGTACAGCTCTTTTTCAATCTGATCCATATCTCTGTTCAGTAATCCGAATATTTGCAGTCGTTTCATTCTTTCACCCGTGTCAACAGTTTATGGCTCCAAATCTCCATCTTCACTTCCTGCGGCAGCAGGCCCATCTCATAGGCATAGCGGAAATAGAGGTTCAAACCTTGCTGCTGCCTTTCTCCAAAATCATAACATAAATTGCGGAAGTACCCTTCCCAATAAGACTTTGTTCCTCCAATGTTAGAACAAGCTGCTTGTACAATAGGATCTAAATCTCTCAATCCCCGCATTTTACTCTCGGCAAAAGCCTCTGCAATCTCAGAAATAGCCTCCGGTTTGTCCTCAGCAGCCTTTCGGTTCACTGCCCAGACCGCAAAGGTCATCCCTAAGCCCGTCCATTCCTTCCAAACCTCAGCTAGATCAGTAACGATATAACCTTGATCCTGCCATGAGGCTTTAATAGCATTATCACCAATTAATAAGCAGGCATCCGCTTCATGCATCATGGCATCCAAATCAGGATTAGCGCTAATATATTCCGGTTTATTGCCAAAAGCTTTTTCCATTAAAATTTTCAGCAAATTTACCGAGGTTGCAGAAGTATTCGTAACAGCAATCTTACCGCTACCAATCTGAGCAAATGGCACCCTGGAAAAAAGGAATATTGATCTCACAGGACCGTCCGCGCTAACCGATAAATCAGGTAGTAGTAATAATTTGTCACTGGCCTCAGCATAAGCAAAAGAGGATAAAGCACCTACATGAATAGTTCCACGGCTCATCCCCTGATTAAGAATGGCAGGTACCTCACTCACCATCTCTGCAGGATATTTTAATGCAGAGGGATGAAAATTGTGAAATACCGGCCATGAGTTGGTATAGCTGATTTTGCCGATGATGGTGTGGCTGTTATTGTCCATCCTTTCAATCCCCCCATCTTCGAAATAAATTGTGTTCAATATTAAAGCTGTCAAGCACTTTGCCCACCATGAAATTAATCAGATCATCCATACTTTGCGGCCCGAAATAAAAAGCCGGCATTGCGGGAATCATCCGAACTCCCAGACGGGACAGCTTCAACATATTCTCTAGATGAATGGCATGCAGTGGAGTCTCACGAGGAACAAGCACCAGTGGGCGTCCTTCCTTGAGCATAACGTCAGCAGCACGTGTCATCAGATTATCAGAGGTCCCATTCGCTACCGCGGACAATGTTCCCATAGAGCAAGGCATAATAATCATCCCTTCCACACGAAACGAACCACTTGCAATGGATGCGCCGATATCCGCAACAGGATGATAAAGCAGAGAACCGGGATAGCCTTTGAACCTTTCGTTCAAAAAGCCCTCCCGGTCTGATGCGATATAGCCAAGTTCTTCTTTAAATACGCGCCAGCCCGCATTGCTAACCACCAAATGCACGGAGTAGCCTAGTGACAGCAAGGTTTCAGTTAGACGAACACCATATATCGCACCGCTTGCTCCTGTAATTCCAACCACGATGTTTTTCGGTTTAGTAAGCGTCATTAGTAGAACTGCACCACCAAGTCAATCAAAGTGAAAGAGAACACTACGATGCTCAATACGCCGTTCATAGTGAAAAAAGCAGTCTGCAGACGGCTCAGGTCACTCGGAGATACAATGTAATGCTCATAAAAGAGAATAATATATGCGATGATCATGCCTGCTACATACCACCAGCTTAAATCCGTCATAAACAGCAACGATACGAATCCAATCGCCGTGAGAATGTGAAATACGCGGGCAATAATGAGTGCACCTTGAACCCCGAACCGAACCGGAATGGACTTCAAGCCCTCTTTTAGATCAAACTCAACATCCTGACAAGAATAAATTACATCAAAACCTGCAGTCCAAAACACAATAGTGAAGTAAAATACCATTGAAGTCCAATTCACGCTACCGGTCACAGCTACCCAACCGCCTAAAGGTGCAAGCGCAATGGTCAGACCGAGGATAAGATGGCAAGCCCATGTAAAGCGCTTCGTAAATGAATAAATAACAAGAAGGAAAACTGCGATTGGCAAGAGCTTGGCCGACAAAGGATTCAGCTTAAAGGCTGCCCAAAAGAGTAAGAAAAACGAAATGCCGATAAAAATGACGACTTCACCGATCTTCAATAATCCTGCAGGAATAGCCCTTCCCGCTGTGCGAGGATTCTTAGCATCACTTATCCGGTCAATCAGTCGATTCAGCCCCATAGCAGCGCTCCGTGCCCCAAACATAGCCACTACGATCCAACCAATCTGGCTCCAGGAAGGTAGCGTGCCAGACATGACAACGGAACCAAGTAAAGCGCCCATAAAAGCAAAAGGTAAAGCAAATACCGTATGTTCAAACTTGATCATTTGTAAAAAGATACCGATTTTCTTAAACATTCCCGTTCTCCTTGAGCCCAATATGTAATGCCGCGATGCCTCCGGTCAAGGGGAAGGATTCCACTTTTTGCAGTCCGGTTTCACGGAAAATAGCAGCTAATTGCTCCCGGTCAGGGAACAGCGCCAGCGATTCTGGCAGCCATTTGTATTGCTCATACCTTTTAGCGAATAACTTGCCCAGCAATGGAAGTACACGCTGAAAATAAAAGAAATAGATACCTTTAAACGGTTGTTTCATCGGCTTGGAAAGCTCCAGGCAGACCACCATTCCTCCGGGTTTTACCACGCGTTTCATCTCGTTCAGCACTTGAACAAGATCCGGTACGTTGCGGAGTCCAAAACCAATCGTTGCATAATCGAATGCATTGTCTTCAAAAGGCAACTCCATAGCATTGCCCTGTACGAGAGAGATCCGGTCCTGAAGCTTGCGCTCCTCCACCTTACGGCGCCCCACTTCAAGCATGCCAGCACTAAAGTCAAGTCCTATCACATTCCCTGTCTGTGTGGCTTCTGCCAAGGCAATGCTCCAATCGCAAGTGCCGCAGCATAAGTCTACAGCTGAATCCCCGCGCTTCATGCCCATCTTCTTCATCGTGAACTTGCGCCAAGCCTTATGGCGGCGAAAGCTTAAGATATCATTCATCAAATCATATTTACCTGCAATACTCTCAAACACCGAGTGCACAAACTGTTCCTTCGGCTTGCTGTTATCACCCACAGCAGTTGTAGTTTTGTCCATAGTCATCCACTAACCCTCCACGGCTGCTTGTCCTGAGACTTTCATCTGCAGGAGAATACGATCCAGCGCTATCTCAAGCTCTCTAAGCAGGCTTTCGTCTTTAACGCTTTGTAATAGTCCCTGAATCGACTGAATCGACTGATGGAGCTTGTCCGTCAGCAGAGAATCACATTTATATTTCATCTTCAGCATCTTCCAGTCCTTCTGATCAAGGTTCTGGTCTTGAAGCTGTTTGCGTTCTTCCTCTGTCGCTGACTCCAGCATCTTCCAGTAGCAATAACCATTGCTAGCATTCTCAAGGTTATCACAACGCTGAAGCTCTATGGCAACAGTTTCGCACTGACTGAATTCTGTCAATAACTTCTCCCACAACTCCACTAAGGAATTCTCGATCATGGGCGTAAAAGAAAGGAACAGCCGCATATTGAGCTGTACCATGTGCCTCAAGTATTGTTCAGCCGAAAGACGGATTCCTCTCATCTTCACATAGAGGTTCGCTTTCAAGACATTAAAATCAGCAATCGCCTTACTCAAGATTCCAACCATCTCAATTTGATCACTCTTTGCAAGCAGATGGTAAAACCAGCTACTGAAATAATCGCCAGCCAATACCTTTAATTGACGGGAACGCATAGGATCTCCACCGCGTCTATCATTCGAGCGGTCAATTACCTCATGTGTATCTAGTCCAAGTTGAATAAGTGCTGTTACGAGCGTATACAACTCACCAGCATTTCCTTTAACAGAAGATCCATGGTTTAGAAAAATATATAACAAATGACCCCGGCCATCAGAAAACGGCGGCAAATCCGTATGCTTCTGAATCATGTCGTAGTCGGTGTAGGGTTTTGCCAGTTGCGGTATGCAGTACGGTTTCATTTCAGCCTCCGAAGCCATTGACATTAATAATAATTCCTTTGTTCACAATCTTGTCTATTATATCACATGTTTTTTTGTCACGCACTGTGGTACGACTGAGTTTCTTTTATTCTTCTCAAGGATAAATGAACTGCTTCTTCCAGAGCTCAGTCTCACTAATACGGAAGCCCGTCTTGAGTCGCTCGGATATGGGGAGATTACCCGCAGACTGAAGTTCATTCTGGAGTTCAGCCGACCACTCCGTGCGTCTGATATCCCCTGCTAGCAGCAGCCGGCGGCTATCCAGCCATTTATCCATGACCACGATACGCAGCAAAAGCTGATCCACATTCGAGGTTTCTTGAAAAGCAAAAGAAATAGCCTGCGCCATATTTCGATAAAGCTCCTGGGGTTCATGATCATTTCCGCTCACTTTTAAATCCAGTGACAGAACGTGATCCTCCCAGCCTACGCTATCAATGGATAAGGTCAATGGAAGTGCGCCAAGAACATCAACAAGATTATCATTGTCTAGCACTGTGTTATGGCCGCCAGTAAAAGTCTCTACTGCACCATTGCGTTGCTGTAAGGTAGAATCCATATCTGCCACTTTGGGCAATATTACAGCAGAGGTTGCAGTCAAGAGTAATACGGCTCCGACCCACCAGGCCTTGTTCATGAACACGCCTCCTTATCCATAATTCCCCTCTTAGCTAATACGATCATTTATCTTTACTATATTTTGAAAAAAAGCAGGCTATGCCTGCTTTTCAGCTTTCACTTTCCAATTGTCCGTGCTTTGTCCATATTTCAGCCTTACCGCGAATCTTCATCGCTGAGGTATGATCAGTAAACTGGGCAATCAATACCTCGCCCTTATCCAGCTTCTCTGTATGATGAAAACGTGTATCTGTACCTCTGGTTAGCCCAATGACCTGAACGCCATTATCTTTAGCTTTAACCACAATATAGTCGCTGCCCGTTGGAAGCGGAGTAGTACCCGTATTTTTATCCATCATCACTCATCCTCCTCTAAACCTATTATACAGTTCATAGTATTTCAAAAAACAAATGCCGCCTTGGAGGGCGGCATAGTTGTTCTTAAAAGACTATGGGATAGGTATGTAGAAATCTTTATTTGATTCCGTCTTTCAGCGCCTTACCGGGTTTGAATGCCGGTACCTTGCTTGCAGGAATTTCGATTTCTTCACCAGTTTGCGGGTTACGGCCTTTACGTGCAGAACGCTCACGCACTTCAAAGTTTCCGAATCCAACCAGTTGTACTTTATCACCGCTTTGCAGTGCTTCTGTAATTGCTTCGAAAACCGCATCTACAGCTTTAGTAGCATCCTTCTTGGGAAGTTCAGTTGCTTCTGTAACTACATTGATCAAATCTGATTTATTCATGTTTTCTCACCTCCCTGAGTAAATTCTCCGGTATCATACACTGTTTCCGTTTCAACGTAAAATATACGTGATAATCCCGTTTAAAACTTAACTTTGGCGCCCTTAGACCTTGAAGCGCAACAAACTTATAGTAATACAGCCCATCCATAAATTCAAGCTGTTACTCAAAAAAGGAGCAGAAATTATCATCTATCCGTGCATATTTATCTAAATTCGATCTAATTTGTTAGACCTATAGGAGCAGTTTAGGTCTTTATTTCATCAGAATAATTGAGTCAGATTCACCGTTATTATAGGAACTAGGAATCAAGTTTTAGGATATATACAAATAAAAAGAGCAGGATTTCTCCCACTCTTTGAATTTATTTATATTCAGCTTAGAGAATAATTGCAATAAGTCCGCCGGAACCCTCGTTAATAATGCGGCCAAGCGTTTCTTGCAGCTTGTAGCGTGCATTATCCGGCATCATAGCTATCTTGCCTTGAATGCCTTCTCTAACAATGGAGTGCAGGGAGCGGCCAAAAATATCGGATTCCCAAATCTTAATAGGATCATTCTCAAAGTCCTGCATCAGATAACGAACCAGCTCTTCGCTTTGCTTTTCCGTTCCGATGATTGGCGAGAATTCAGACTCCACATCCACCCGAATCATATGAATGGACGGTGCAGTAGCCTTTAAGCGAACCCCGAAGCGAGAGCCCTGACGTATCAGTTCTGGCTCGTCGAGCGCCATTTCGGCTAAGGATGGAGCCGCGATACCATAACCTGTAGTCTTGACCATTTCCAATGCTTCTGAGAATCGGTCGTATTCTCGTTTCGCATGCGAGAACTCCTGCATAAGCTGGAGCAAATGATCTTTACCGCGGATCTCAACCCCGACCACTTCCATCAGAACTTGATCGTACAGCTCTTCTGGAGCATACAGGTCGATCTCTGCTACGCCCTGACCCATGTTCATACCACTTAGGCCAGCTTTATCAATAAAGTCATATTCGGTGAACTGAGATACGAGGCGGTCAACATCCCGCAAGCGGCGAATGTCTTTTACCGTATCGCGAACGGAGTTCTCATAACTACTACGCAGCCAGTGGTTTTCTCCAAGCACCATAACCCAGCTTGGCAGGTTTACATTTACTTCATGCACTGGGAATTCATAAAGCACTTCCCGCAGCACACCAGTTACGTCATCTTCGCTCATGTTTGCGGCGCTTAGCGTCATAACTGGGATATCGTATTTGATGGCTAGCTCGTTACGGAGCTGCTGCGCTTCCTCACTGCGTGGCCGGGTGGAGTTAATGACAAGCACAAATGGCTTACCCACTTCCTTCAGCTCTGCAATGACGCGCTCTTCAGAGTCCACGTACGAGTTCCGCGGAATTTCTGCAATCGTACCATCTGTTGTTACCACTACACCTAGCGTTGAATGCTCCTGAATAACCTTACGTGTCCCGATTTCTGCCGCTTCCTGAAAAGGAATAGGCTCTTCAAACCAAGGTGTAGAGATCATTCGTGGTCCATTTTCATCCTCGTAGCCTTTTGCACCTTCTACAGCGTAACCCACACAGTCTACCAGACGAACATTAACCTCAAGCCCTTCCGCAACCTTGATTTGGACTGCGTTGTTAGGCACAAACTTCGGTTCTGTCGTCATAATCGTTTTGCCTGCTGCGCTTTGCGGAAGCTCATCCACAGCTCTTACTCGATCAGCCTCATTCGTGATGTTTGGCAGGACAATTGTTTCCATGAAGCGCTTGATAAATGTCGATTTCCCCGTGCGAACCGCGCCGACGACGCCAAGATAAATGTCTCCGCCGGTACGCTCGGCAATGTCCTTGAAAATATCCACTTTTTCCAAAAGAGATCCCCTCCTCATATTACTCCGAAGAAAAAATGCCTGAAGAGCATCGACTTCGCGTTCCGCCGGTAATCTGACCCTTGCAGGACATCAACCGGACTTATCGTATGCCCGCCCGAAGCCTAGCTGCTTTCGACCGGGACGTACTTGCCCCGCGCTAAACTCCGAATGCTCGGACATGCATTTGGACTAGTATCATCATATGTATCCGGAACGAATTTATGACCCGTATTCGCGCATTTCCCAATGTAATTTCAAAAAAGTTAAGTCTGCGCGCCGCAAGGCGTCTGACGCCCGGAAGCTTACTCATCCATCTTATGAGCTAGGATTCTTTGATAGAACTATTTTTAGTGGATGCTGAGATTACAGGACTTGGTGTAAAAGGATATAAACAAAAAAACGCCTAATACCCCGGATAAAACCGAAGCTTAGACGCTCTTAAACTTTCACTCTAACTTGGAGGCTGCGGGATTGGCTGATTGTTAATCCATAGATACGGCAAAGACTTCACGGGAACGTAATATGAAGCTTCCTCCAGATCCAGTCGCAAGTCCTGATTCTTGTCGCGCTCTCCACCCTTCTTATCGACGGCAGCCATGATATCAAAAACATAATCTACGTAGACAGTTCCATCCTTATCCATGATAAAGTCAAGAACTTGACCGGAATAGACACTAGTTAACGTTATAGAGCTTGTACCCGCCTGCTTATGATCAATGGTATACAATCCGGGGTATAGCTCATCAAGCACAGGCAGGTTGCCGCCATGAGCTGATTTATAGCGGTTAACCTGTCGTTGCACGTCATTCACCTTTTGAACCGTAACAAGGTCCATCACCTTCACCACAGGATCAATTTCCTCATTCAAAATAAGAAAATAAGCACTTCCACCCTGCTCAAAAGCGGTAGCCGGTATATCATCCAAATATCCCTTATTATTCAGCTTCCCCAAGTCGATACGAAACTTCTCATACCTTGGAGTAGTTTCATCCGCATTAAGAATGGGCAGTACCCCTTCCTCCTGTTGATAATCATCAACGGCTGCTTGTATCCGTTTAACACTTTCCCGATAATTAACACTAGCCCGCTTCTCTTCACCTGGGTATAGACAGCCCGAAAGCGTAAGCGCGAGCGATACCATCCCTAGCAAAATCTTGGCCCCTGCCTTCAGTTTCATTTTATATCCTATAAACTCCAACCGAGTCCCTCCCACGGTGACATTCTTACGCTACCACAGCTCATCTTCTTCCCCACGCCGCGCTGCTTCAAGCTTACGGCGCACCGCAGCCTTCAGTGGATCTTCCGGCACCTGAACGGTTACGTCGCTCCATACGGCAGCCTGACAGGCCAGACGCGTTCCTTCTTCTAAGGCCGATCCAAGCTTACGCCGCTCAATATCACCGGGAGGCCTTACTGCAGCAGCCTCTTCCTTCGCGACTGTAACCTTGCACATCAGACAGCCTGCTTTGCCTCCGCATCTAGTTGTTATTGGCACTCCTGCTTTACGAGCAGCCTCTAATAACGAAATGCCACGGTTCACAACAGCTTTACGGCCTTCTGGTTGAAATACAACGGTAACTCCTTTTTGTGATTTCATGATGTTACTTCCTTCCTCAACACTATGTAACTGCTTACATAATTGAAACAACTCCGCCCAATAGGCCCACTAACATGATGACAAAAGCAAGTATAGACAGTACAGCCTTAAGCAATCCCTTGGTTTTGCTCCGAGCAAAAGTTATAAGAAATACTGATAATCCCATAATCAGCATCGCAATCAGGGATAACCACATTTTTGTCATCGGATCCATGGTCAAAGCCCCCATTCGCCTGTAATTTATTAGGGACTATTATATCATGACCTTATCCTTTTCTGTAAAAAAACATCATTTTTTATGTATTATTTTAAATAAACTATGCTTCGTGAAAATTATCAGGAATATAAAAAAAAAAGCAAAAGACGACGGAATCATTCATTGATCCGTTTTCTTTTGCTCACCCAACATAAAGCTATTTTTTAAGCATCATTTTCATTAAAGACTCCATTGTGCTGGAACCTGCGCCGCCTTTTTTAACGGCATTGATAATCTCCTGCACAGTAGCTTCACTGACCGGCACTTTCGCCATTGATGACACCTGCTTAATTAACTGGCGGAGCTGGGCTTCATTCTGCGTAGTTCCTGGCTTTACCGTACTGGCTAGCTTTTTGACGGCACTTTCCGTAATGTTCTTGCCCGCCTTTTTGTTAATGGCGTTCAATGCATCCTTGGAAAAATCTCTGCTCACTTTTCATCCCTCCTCCGTCAATCCCCATTACAACATATGAGAATTTGCGGAAAAAGGTGAACAGGATCAGGAATGCCACTGCTCCCAAGTTTCCTGGGAGATCGACTCAAGCTCAGGTTTACGATCACGCCCCATCAAGGCTTCAACCGCACTGCGTGGGCTTCTTCCTTGAAAGAGCACATGATAAATCTGATCCGTAATCGGCATCTGCACACCCAGTTTGAGCGAAATTGCATAAGCTGCTTCGGTAGTACGAATACCTTCGACTACCATCCCCATGGATTCCAGCACCTCGGCCAGCGGCTTACCTTGACCAAGCATGGACCCAGCGCGCCAGTTACGGCTGTGCTGACTAGTAGCTGTCACAACAAGATCGCCAATTCCGGCAAGTCCGGCAAAGGTCAAAGGATTGGCTCCAAGCTCAACTCCCACCCGAGAGATCTCAGCGAGTCCACGGGTTAAAAGCGCTGCTTTAGCATTGTCCCCATATCCAAGGCCATCGGATAGGCCTGCACCAAGGGCAATAATATTCTTAAGAGCACCGGCAAGCTCTACCCCAACCTGATCACGATTCGTATATACACGGAAATCGTTGTTGATGAACAATTCCTGCGCTTCGGCGCTACGCTTGTCATCAGGTGAAGCAACTACAACTGTTGTAGGGCACAGACGTACAACTTCCTCTGCATGACTTGGACCGGAGAGCACAACGATCTGCCCTTCGTCACAGCCCAGTTCCTCTGCAATTACGATAGACATCCGCTTATTGCTTTCCGACTCAAAGCCCTTCGTAGCATGGACACATAACATGTCATCCTTCCAGAATGGCTTCAGACTGCGAGCAACCTGCCGCATTCCTGAAGACGGAGCCACAATTACAACCGCCTTAGAACCGGACACTGCCGTTTCCATATCCGTAGTTGCAATAATGTTAGCTGGCAGAGCGATGCCAGGCAGATACTTATTATTCGTATGAGAGCCATTGATCTCGGCAGCTTGATCAGAGTTGCGTGTCCACAGATAAACTTCCGAGTGGTTTGCAGCCAGCACACTAGCCAGCGCAGTTCCCCAGCTCCCCGCTACAAGTACGGTAACTTTATCAGACAACACGATTCCCTCCTTTAACTTTTGAGCCTATCTTGTTCTCACGGCCTTCTACGATCTTTACAATATTCGTCCGGTGCCGCCAGAAGGCGAAGACCGCAATAATAATACTGGTCCAGAGCACAGGTTGTGTAAATCCTGTCAACAATAAAGCCACTGGTGTCAGTGCTACAAAAATTAATGAGCCAAGGGACACGTAACGTGTGATAAAGATAGACAGGATGGCGATGATACCGGCGAGCAGCGCTGGCCATAAACAAAGCGTAGCCATAACACCGATCGTAGTAGCAATGCCTTTCCCCCCACGAAAACGAAAATAGAGCGGCCAATTATGTCCGATGATGGCAGCGATTCCGCAAAGAGCCGGAACCCAGGTTCCCCATCCGCCGACCCAGGTTCCTAACCATACAGCGGCAACCCCTTTCAGCACATCCAGCAACAGCACTAATATTGCAGGACCTTTACCCAATACACGCAGTGTATTGGTAGCCCCCGCATTTCCGCTTCCGTATTGACGGATATCAATTCCCTTTAGCAACTTTGCAAGCAGTACACTAAAGCTGACAGAACCAAGCAAATAGCTTACAACGATAACCAGAAGTTCAAGCGCCACACTTCTTCTCCCCTAACCTTCGTTTTCGGATTTGCGCCGTGTAAAGAGACGGATTGGTGTTCCTTCGAAATTAAACGCTGCGCGAATTTTATTCTCCAGATAACGTTCATAGGAGAAGTGCATCAGCGATGGATCATTCACGAACACCACAATCGTAGGCGGCTTCACCGCAACCTGCGTTACGTAGTTAATACGCAAGCGACGGCCTTTGTCAGTTGGTGGAGGGTTAATCGCGATTGCATCAGATACAACGTCGTTCACCAAATGTGTAGTAATGCGCAGTGCGTGCTGTTGAGATACATGCTGTACAACAGGCAGCAGTTTTTGCAAACGCTGTTTGGTTAAGGCCGACAAAAAGACAACCGGTGCGTAACTCATAAACAAGAAATGGTCACGAATCTTAGTCTCAAAGTTTTGCATAGTCTTATCGTCTTTCACAATGGCATCCCATTTGTTCACAACAAAAATAGATGCTTTACCAGCTTCATGTGCATAACCAGCAATATGCTTGTCCTGATCGATGATGCCCTCTTCGCCGTTAATTACAACGAGGACCACATCAGCCCGTTCAATCGCACGCATAGCACGCATAACACTGTATTTCTCAATGTTCTCGTATACCTTGCCTTTTTTACGCATACCTGCCGTATCGATAAGCACATAACGTTGCCCATCACGTTCAAAAGGAGTATCGATAGCATCTCTTGTTGTCCCTGCAATATCACTGACGATAACACGTTCTTCGCCCAAAATCGCGTTGACCAAAGAGGATTTCCCTACATTCGGACGGCCAATCAAAGCTACACGAATGACATCCTCATCGTATTCATCATCTATTTTCTCAGGTAGGCGCTCAACTACAGCATCTAGCAAATCGCCGAGTCCGGTTCCGTGACTACCAGAAATTCCGATTGGATCCCCAAAACCAAGGCTATAGAACTCATAAATATCATCCGCACGCTTCATATTATCCACTTTGTTGATGGCAAGAACGACCGGTTTACCTGAACGGAACAGAATCTGAGCTACCTCTTCATCTGAATTCGTCACACCACTCTTTGCCTCACACATAAATACAATAACATCCGCTTCTTCAATCGCCAGCTCCGCTTGAACGCGGATTGATTTCAGAATTGTGTCTTCTCCATCAATTTCAATACCTCCGGTATCAATCACACTGAACGACTTACCGTTCCAATCTGAAATACCATAAATCCGGTCACGTGTAATCCCCGGTTTATCTTCTACAATGGCTAATCTATCGCCAATCAGCCGATTAAATATCGTCGATTTCCCGACGTTAGGCCTCCCAACGATTGCCACAACGGGTCTTGCCATATTCATTCCTCCTGTCATCCTTACGTTACTCATCATAGCAAAAAACATTTAAATTGGCTAACAATCATGTTAACTCTCATCAATCCTGCCGGTTCCGAAAAAAAGACAATCGGCGAACCCCCGTATCGAGGGCTCGCCGATTACTTTACCCGTATATTCAAAAGCTCGTTTAGGGATTAGTTATTACCCTTAAATTTGTCCAGCTTATCACCAAAACGTTCAGCAAGCGTAAAGCTAAGGCCTTCGTTGCTAAGGGAAACGTTAGGGTTGTTCAGAACTTCTTTAGGAGCTCTGTCTCTGCTATTGCTGCGTTCAGGTCTAGCAGATGGAGCTGGAGCTTCTTCAGTTTCTTTGATGCTCAGGCTAACACGTTTCTCGGATGGATTGAAGTCCAGAACTTTCACTTGAACTTCTTGTCCTTCTTTCAATACTTCGTGTGGAGTAGCGATGTGTTTGTGGGAGATTTGTGAGATGTGCACAAGACCTTCCACACCCGGAAGCAATTCTACGAACGCTCCGAAGTTCACAAGACGTTTTACAACGCCTGTTACAACATCACCGATGTTGATTTCGCCAGCAGCAGAGTCCCAAGGACCTGGAGCAGCAGCTTTGATGCTCAGGCTGATTTTTCCTTTTTCAGGATCAACCTTCAATACTTTAACACGTACTTTATCACCTTCGGATACTACATCAGAAGGTTTCTCTACGTGACTCCAAGCGATTTCAGATACGTGTACAAGACCGTCAACTCCGCCCACATCAACAAATGCGCCGAATTGAGTCAGACGTTGTACTGTACCTTCGATGATTTGGCCTTCAGATAGCTCAGCCATAATTTTCAGCTTGTTAGCTTCGAATTCTTCTTCAAGAACTTCTTTAGCAGACAAGATTACTTTGCTGTTCTCACGGTCAAGTTCTTTCACTTTAACACGCAAGGTACGGCCTTTGTAATCGCTGAAATCTTCAACGAAATGACGCTCTACCATGGAAGCTGGAATAAATCCACGAGCTCCAACATCAGCTACTAGGCCGCCTTTAACAACGTCAGCCACAGTAACTTCGAAAGCTTCTTGGGAAGCGAAGTATTTCTCAAGATCTTCCCATGATTTTTCACTATCAACTGCACGTTTGGAAAGAACAAGGCTTTCCTTGTTGTCGTTGATGCTGACAACTTTACATTCTACTTCCTGTCCAACTTCTACTGCTGCAGCAGCGTTGTCCAGTTGTACTGCGGACAATTCGCGAATTGGAATCACACCGTCGTATTTATATCCAATGCTTACATAAGCTTGGTTATCTTCGATTTTGACGATTGTTCCTTTCACGGTATCGCCTTTTTTCAGAGAAATGATTTCCAAGTCAGCTTGGTTAGTCACTTCTTCTTCGTTAACGGCAGCAACTTCTTCTACAGCTCCGTTATTTTCTGTCACAGCGGAATCCACCGCTTCTACGGATTCATTCTTTTCCGCAGCTTCCTGATTTTTAATTTCTTCAGACATGTGATTAGCCTCCTCGATTCAAAACCCCATTTATTTAAACCTGCGTATAGCAGAGTTCAAAACAAGCAATGCTTGATATTGCCACTTACACTTGATGATAGTATGTTCCAAAAAATAGCGGCTATGCCGTTATTTAATCAAAACATTGAGCAAAATTTATTGCTCTGCTCATCCCTTAACTAGCACTTGGTTTACCTGTCTCTTTCATCTCACGGATGCGATCCATAATGACATCGGTAACAGCCTCGAGAGATTCGCTCCCCGCACCGGCAAATTGACTAAGGTCTACAGGAGCACCGTAGACAACGACCATGCGTCGAAAAGGTTTATACTGGCCGATAATAGCCGCTGGAATAACTGCTGCGCCACTTCGAAGTGCAAAGCTAGCAGCACCCTTCTTGGCCACTCCGGCATCAGAGTTACGCGTACCCTCCGGGAAGATACCCATGACATTACCATTACGAAGTGTGTTAAGGGCCGTTTTTATGGATTCTTTGCTTACGCCGCCACGTTTCACCGGAAAAGCACCCAATTTATTAATGAGCCAGCCGAGCACCGGAACCTCAAACAGTTCAGCCTTAGCCATATACTTTACCTGACGGTCCAGCTTAATTCCAATAGTCATTGGATCAAGCAGACTAATGTGGTTAGCGCAGAGCAGTACCCCGCCCTCCTTTGGCACATTTTCTTTCCCCACAATCTTAAGCGGGAAAAGGATTGCGTAAATCAAGCGAAGCAATCCAACACAAATTGCATAAATCATAAATGATTTCTCTCCCCGTCAACATGAGATCTACAGTGGGATACAATGGCCTCCACAACTTGATCGATATTCATTAAGGTCGTATCCAGAAGAATAGCATCCTCTGCACGGCGCAGCGGTGAAATCTCCCGTCCTTCATCCAGACGGTCCCGCTTTGCAATATCGTGTTCAAGCTGCTGAAGCGTCACCGATTCCGCGTCTCTCAGTTCCTTATAACGACGGAGAGCTCGTTCTTCCACACTTGCCGTCATAAAAATCTTTACCTCGGCATCCGGCAGCACGGTTGTACCGATATCGCGGCCATCCATTACCACGCCTTTGCGAAGCGCCATCTGACGCTGCAATTGACTCAGTCTGGATCTTACATCCTCGATCTTCGCATACTGCGACACAAGGCCGCTAACCTGAAGGCTCCGAATATGTGGGGTCACGTCTTCCCCATTAATCAGCACCTTCTGAATGTCTCGTTCCGGAATAAGTTCAATCACCATGTCGCGAACCTTCTCGTTCACTCGCTGCTGATCTTCCGGTTCAATGTCTTCTTGGATCATATACCAGGTGATTGCCCGGTACATTGCACCAGTATCAACATAGATATAAGACAACTTCTGGGCTACCAATCGGGCTACAGTGCTCTTGCCTGCCCCGGCAGGTCCGTCGATGGCGACGTTTATTCTGTCATAAGTATGTGTACCCTGCCTATCCAACGGGGCATTCCTCCTCAAACACTCTTTCATAAAAAAACATCTAGCGTTACGAAAACTATTCCTGCAATATCAAGGAGCACACATAAATTGTTATGCTTGATGATATTATCAAGAAAAAAGCAGGCATTGCCTGCGACTTATAAAATTATACCACAGTTTATACTTCAGTGCAAAATCAGACAGCTTAATAGAGCTGTTAAAAATGCTTATCTGTTGCGGAAATCAAACTGACGTTCGAAGCAATAACGGATAATTTTCTGGCGTTCCAAATCTGAAATAGCGACAAATTTCAACATGGCTAAAAGACGTCCATTCTCAAGCTTTTTAATGCGCACTACTTCACCTTCAAAATTGACATGCTCCGTGCTTCCGTTTCGATAAGGAACCAGTACCCAGCAGGACAATTTATTACCAACCTCCAGCTTAACCTGGTTATCCACCAAAAAGGAGATTCCTCCGCCACCAATATCATCTGTACGAACCAGGAACCGTTTGCCAAGGCTATCCTTCACAGCAAGCTCTAGATCAGCATTCACTCGGAAAAAGCTTCTTCTCTGGATCTTAAATATCGAATCTGTCTCCGGCTTTTGAATCCTGACCATACGAATTACATCTTCTTTAAAGCCCAGCACATAAGTATTAAAGTAATTTTTAATGCCACCCTCAGTTAAAAAATAGACCGAAAGCTCGTCCCCCATAAAGAGCCTTTTTAGACGACCATTGCTCTCCTGCATAGGAATTTCAATCAGAAATGCGTCTTCTTCCGTCTCTGCAATTCTTGATCTATATTCAACTTCTGCTTCAGCAGCGTCACTGGAAGCAACCTGTATGTATAGATATTCGTTAATTTTAGGATACAAAGATGTCACCGCCACATCAGTTTAGTAATTATCACTACCCCTGATTATAGCATGGGAATATCAGCCAGTCAGATATATTTTATAGATATTGCAAAAAAAAGGGACGCACCCAACTGCTGGATGCGCCCTCCCTTTATTTTGCCTCAGACCCCGAAGAAGGTCTGATTTCTTCCACAGACTCTTCAATGCCATCCTCGGCGTTAATGTAAATACGATACTTTGAGCCATTGACCCCTCCACCGAACTCGTAAGTCAAGACCTCGACGGAATCATCATTTTTAATCCAGGACAGGCGATTGTATTGCTCCTTGAAATCAGAATTCAGAAATTTTCTCGCCTCTGCAAGGGTAAGCTTTGGTTTTGGAAGCTTCCGGTTGTCCTTGTGCTCATTGACGTATTCGCTGGCCTCAAAACCGATGGTATCACCTGTATCCAGCCCCATACGAATGGTCATCTTTTCAGGATAAATCAATACATCATTCTGTTTGGTTACAAAGGTCAAATTTCCGATATTATCGTAACGATCAGCGCTGACTGCAGTCATATGGGGATATCCTTTTTTCTCAAGAAACTGCTCTGCTTTGGTAACGGCTTCTTTAATAGAAACTTTGGCAGGGCCAACCTCACGGTTGTCATAATAAGAGATCAGCAACCCGCCATTTTTGGTGAAATCCATACTAATGGTGTGCTTCTTATTCGAAGCGCTAACAGTTGCTGTATAGGATGGCCATTCGGTGTTCTTCCCATTTTCTTTAACATCCACTTTAGCATTGGAGCCCGCATCCGCGAACTTCAACGCCTTACGTTTGATGTCTTCGGCAGTCACGGGGGTACCTCCGAGCATTTTGACGGAACGTTTATCGTAGATGCTTGCTACTGAAGGTCCCCAGTCTAACTCAGGGTATGCCCCTACACGTTTATCCACTGTTTTGAAGCCGTCAATAATCGTGTTGTCCTCCGCTTTATTTTCTGTCGCCAACGCCGTTTCAACATCCATCCAGCGCAGCCGATTGCCAATGACTTTATTTTGTACCTCTTGCAAATCCTTAGAGATTTCTCCTGAGTTCTTGTACAATGCTTTTAGATTGCTCAGCTCTCCATCTGTCAGAGGTTTTTTAGTGAAGTCACGAATCCCGGCTTTATAAGAAAAGTTGGAGATTTTGGACAGAAACTCCTCTGTTTTGCTAAATGGCAGCAAGGTCAGCGGCAGCTGGTTAATCTCATTTTGGGCCTCACTAGTCATCCGCCACACATTCACAAGTCCTTTACGGTGCATCCCATTAGAAGCAGAGTTAACCGCAAGCGTATTTCCAAGCTCACCATGAAGACGGTCCACATGATAGGACAAATCATGAAAGGCGCGTTGATATTGGTTCTCCGCCTTAATTAGTATTGAATTCTTCTCCTGATTCTCCTGATAACCCCACACAAGCGCACCAATCAGCAGCAGCGCGGTCAGCGGGAACATTACAGCACTTAATCTTTTGTACATAGGGCTACAAGACTCCTTTCGATAGCTTATTGGCGTTAGTTTGACAATAAACTAGGAGTCTTATGCACTGAAGTTGCTACACAATGTGACTATAACGTCCGCTCAAGCTCTCTCTTCAATCTCAAAGCCACTGCTATTACTGCAAAGGCATTGTTTAAAGCCGGTTTGAATGACACCATGCTCTTTAATCCCTCTTAATATGTAGGTCTCACCACACTGTTTGCAAACGATACGTACTTTTATACGCAAAAAAAGACACCTCTCTCCTCTCTGGAATTCCTTACTAGGAACTGCCCTTCGAATATAAGTGTGTCCATCTCGATTATAGGTTAACCTCTTCTTCACGTTTCAGAAAGCGGAAAGGAGAACGGCTGTTGGCCCTAGCAACCTTTCCCATACCTCCATACCATAGGATAGCCATCAGAGGCACAATAAACCATATCCAATAGTTGGCTGTCGTACTCAAAATAAAGTCATATATTCCATGCCACATCCATGGCAACAGGAGAGAAAACACCAGAATTCTGCGGGTATGAACTCCTTTTGAGAACTTCGCCCTTCCCATATGGTAGCCCATGATCACACCAAACATAGCGTGTCCAGAAACCGGAAGAAGTGCTCTTAGAAACATTGATCCGATTGAAGCGTTGCTATACCAAGCGTACATTACATTTTCTATTGTTGCGAAGCCGAGCGAAATCGCCACAGCGTATAGTATCCCATCATATGGCTCGTCAAATTCGGTATGATTGTAAATCATATGGTACAGCACAAACCACTTTAGACATTCTTCCACGCCAGCGGATATGAGAAACGACTCCACGTAGGGACCACCATTTAGTCCCAGCATCAGCCCTCTCTGAATGATCATTACTGGAAACACAATCAGAAGGCCGAGCAAGAATACTTTAATGACTACATGAAGCGGTTCTTGATCATACTTGTCTTTCAGATAAAAAAAGGTCAACAGAGCAAGTCCCGGCGCTACTGCCGACGTAATGACCGATAACACGAGCACCGAATAACCTCCCTACACCCCTAAACCCTATTACTGCCGTTACACAGCAAGGTAGATGATAACTTTGATACAAGAATGACCGACATATCACCAACAACAAGACTAGGGCTGATCGGCCTAAACAATGGTCATCAGCCCCTAGTCTTGCCTAATTACTCCTGACGCTTAAAATGAGTGCACAATAACTGGACCGCATTCTCCGGCATCACTGTTTTCCCGTATTCATCGAGAACAGCTTCTGTGACCGGTGAGGAATCTCCAAACTCAGCAAGTACGCCAACAAGACCTGACAACGCCGTTTCTTCAAATTCCTTTGGATCGAAATACAGATACCATTTATTGTTATAAGAATACAGTTTCCCCTGGGAAGTAATATTACCGATGAGCACATGAGCCGCTTCAACCAGAACCTCGAAATCGCGGAATGCATATACAATGGAGTCGCTTTGTTCAAGAGTAACTTCCATTTCATAAATCTCTTCTGGCAATTCTTCTTCCCCGGACGCACCGTACTGATGGTGATCATATTTTCCTCGGGTCACTATAACGACCATGCCTTGCGCGGGCAATGCGAAAACTTCTACGGCAAGCGGACCCGTGGCATCAAAACCTAGTTCACTATATGCTTGATCCATCATCTCCGTAAACAGGTCATGAACCTTAGGAACTTCCTGCCACATGTCTTCCTTCTGGATGCCCCGCTCGCTCAGGTCGTCAAAAGTGAGGAAAATCCGTATCTTATCTTGACTTAATCGCTCTATTCTCATGACAGGATCCTCCTTTTGCAAGCTCATTTATTATAATGTATGATGAGTCCCGAGTAATGAGCCAAAAATGGTTACTATGTAAGTATGTTATCATTTTGCCGAGATAAATGCACGTAAATAAATATATAAAATCCTCTCTATTGAATAAACCATTTTCAAGGCCCTGAATAATAAAAAAGAATCATTCTGCGGAATATTTCATCCCCAAAATGATTCTGATGGAGTCCTTTACGGTTACAATCCCGGTATGGTTGTATGCGTTTCTTTAAGAATCTGCTCTACTTCGCTCTTTACTTCAGGATTGCTGCGAATGAATTCCTTTAACAATTTAAGATTGGATTCCTTCGACTTCACTGGTGATTCAGTCTTATGATCAGAGGTTGCGCTGCTTGAACCGTTACTTTGAGCATTACTGCTTGAAACAGCAGTGTTACCAAAACCAGTCGTGGCCATACCGATTATTTTTTCTTTTGCTTTATCTGCAGCCCCACTCATGGAACCACCCGATTGCCCTAGCGAAGACATTAAAGAATTCCGCTTTTTGGACATAATCATACTGGCTGCGGCGCCCATCAGCACCCCGCATAAAAATGACGAAGTATTCATATTTCCAGCCTCCTTGTATGGTAAAATCATGTTTAGTGTTCGCGGAAAGATTCCGGCTCATACAACCTAATAACAAGAAAGCGAGTTGAAAAAAGTGGGTAAAATGACATCAGTGCTCCTATTGGCTACCTTGCTGCTTACAGCCTGTGGCAACAGCGGTGCAAATGGAAATACAGCCAAGGAAACAAACACCACAAACAATCCGCCCACGGCGGCAGCTACACAAAGCGCAGAAACTACGGCGCCAGCACCTGAAGCAACAGCCAGTCCTACCCCTGAAGCAACAGCAGATGGAGGTACTACAGGAAATAGTACAGCCAGTAAGGGTGAAGCATCCGCTGAAATTCCACTGCTGTACCATATGAACAAAAATTACGACATCGTCCCTAACGAGGAAGCTACAAATAAAAAAGTGGTTCTGCTCACTTTTGACGACGGTCCTAAAGATGCTGCAATGATTAACCCTTTGATGGATGTTCTGGACAAACATCAAGCTAAAGCCATCTTTTTCGTAAATGGTTATCGTGTTAAGGAGCATCCTGAGCTTCTGGAGTTAATACATAACCGCGGTGGAATTATCGGCAACCACAGCTGGGATCATATTGTATTGAAAGACAAGTCCTATACTGAGGTTAAAAAGCAAATCGAAGATGTTCAAAATATTGTCAAAGAAACATTGGGAGAAGCTCCTCACTTTTTCCGTCCGCCACATGGTGCCGGTGGGGATGTTGGCAAGAAGGTCGCGGCTGAGAATGGAATGTTATACATGACCTGGTCTGTAGGCTCACTTGACTGGGAAATGAAAGAAAAGGAAACGGGTAAGACAGAAAAATTGATCAGTAATGTTACCGATCAGCTGCATTCCGGCAGTAATATCCTGATGCATGAGCTACCATGGACCGTTGAGGGACTGGATACCTTGCTCACTACACTTGAGGGTAAAGGCTACAGTTTTGTTGATCCGCGCAGCATTGAGCTAAAAATGCGTTGATCTTCTCATCTTTACATGTCCGATAGTTGCTTCGTCAGTGCAATTGTTTTCGAATCAAACAAAAATAGAAGGGGGTTCCAAAAGTGATATGCTCCCCATATAGTAGACAGGTGAAATAATAAAAACCTGTCGCTGTATGGGGAGCATTTTTATGGAACAAAAAAAGTATACAGCACTGGAAAAGTTAACGATTCTCCAAGAAATTGAACGGGGCGACATTGGTTTGAAAGCTGCGGCCCGGAAGTATGGAATATCCAAAAACTCTATAGTGAAGTGGCGGCAACGTTATCAATTGTATGGATACGAAGGGCTGGAAGTCCGAAGCTACAATCGTACGTATTCTGCAGAACTTAAACTCTATGCCGTTAAGGATTATCTCGAGGGAGGATTGTCGCAAAACCAAATCATCTGCAAGTATAAGATTGCAAGTGCAACCCAACTCGCCAACTGGATTAGGAAGTATAATGGTCATAGCAACAGCTTAACAGCTCATTCAGGAGGAACTAAAGCTATGACCAAAGGACGCGTAACCACTTGGCAGGAACGGATAAATATCGTGCTGTACTGCCTTTCGAACGGAGAAGACTATGCGAAGGCGGCAAGCCATTTTCACGTGTCTTACCAACAAGTATATAGCTGGGTAAAGAAGTACGAAGCAGGTGGTGAAGAGGCATTACGAGACGGTAGAGGACGCACCAAAGCGCCTGAAGAACTTACGGAAGCAGATCGCCACAAACTCGCGATGCAAAAGCTGGAATACGAGAATGCACGCCTGCGTGCGGAGAATGCTTTTCTAAAAAAGTTAGAGGAACTCGAAAAGAGGAGGCGTTAAGAACCATTCGCCAGGTGAATATCTACCTGGCCATTCAGGCTGTTCAGCAGGAACAGTCTTGCTCCATTCGGCTTTTGTGTGACATCGCAGGGATTTCACGGTCAAGTTATTACAAATGGTTGAATCGCAAACCCAGTTTTCGAGAGGCTGACAACGAGAAACTGACAGAGGCCATGCTCCTCTTGTATGAGAAGGTGGAACGAACCTTTGGGTATCGCCAATTGACCCTGCATTTGCGCAGACAAATGGATAAATCTATTAACGCAAAGCGAGTGTACCGGCTGATGAGATGCCAAGGTATCCAGTCAGTCATCCGCAGAAAGAGAAAGAAGTATGTAGGCTCCACGCCTCAGCAGGTTGCAGAGAATGTGCTGAACCGTAATTTTGAGGCTGAAGCTCCAAACCAAAAATGGGTAACGGATGTAACGGAATTCAAATACGGCAACGGCAAGAAGGCGTATTTAAGTGCAATAAAAGATCTGTATGACAAGTCCATTGTTGCTTACGTTCTGGGTCATTCCAATAATAATTCGCTAGTTTTTAACACACTGGAATTAGCTTTGCAGGCAGCACCGGAGAGCCGAACCTTACTCCATAGCGACCGTGGTTTCCAGTATACCTCTCTGCATTTTAAGAAGATGCTGGACGATGCAGAACTGAAGCAAAGCATGTCCCGAGTAGGCTGCTGCATTGACAATTCGCCGATGGAATCCTTCTGGGGAACATTGAAATGTGAGAAGTACTACTTACATACCTACCAGACCTTTGAAGAACTCCAAACAGATATTGATACCTACATTCACTTTTATAATAACGAACGGTTACAGGCAAAACTAAACGGCCTCAGTCCCATTGAATTTAGGACTAAGGCCGCTTAAACTACTTTTATTTTTTGTGCTGTCTACTTGACGGGGTGCAGTTCAGAGCCATTTGCATGGCTTTGGAACCCCCTTTTTACGCTACCAGTTTTCCTTACTGGAAAGAGTATGCACTATTGGGTTGATTTACGCAGTGTCAGCACATGCATTTCAGCAGGACTGCCCCAGCGAAGTGGCAGATGTGCTGTTCCAAACCCTCTGCTGATCAGCAGCAGGGCATTTTTTGCGGAACCGTCCCCTCTTGGCCAACTAAACTTTCCAGCGTCATATTTATGATAGAAATGCTCTACATGTCTTTGACCCACAAATGGAAGGATCACCTGCCCCCCATGCGTATGACCTGCCAGAATCAGGTCCGCTGGCACACTCTGGCGCTTCGATAACCAAAGCGGATCATGTACAAGAATAATACGACAGGTATCTTCAGCAGAAGTGTTTGTGGTTAATGGCGGAAAAGGACCGTATGGAGTTTTGCCCCCATTTTTCGGAAAATCAATTCCGGTTAACCAAAGTTTAGCTCCCTCACGTTCAAAAGCCACATTTTCATCCATTAACAGTTTTGCACCACTGTCCTGAATAATCTCATCTACCCTTGAAATATTAGCCCGGTAATCATGATTTCCATGCACAACATAGGTAGATGCAATAGAAGTAACTAGAGTCATATTATCGACAAGACGATTTAAAGGACTATCTTTTTCCGTTAGATCTCCTCCCAGAAAAACAACATCTACCCCACCCTTTAATGGTGTCAGAAGCGCGGAAGGAAGGCGGCGGCGATGGATATCTGTTATAAACAAGATACGAAATCCATCAAACTCTTCAGGTAGCGAATCTAGCATTATTTCCTCGGTAATAATTCTGTTTCTAAAAGCATTAATCACCATAATTATGACAACGGCCGCAGCTATCAATAAAATGACCAAAGCCATTCCCCATGCCCATGTGCTCACCATAATGTGCTCAGCGGAGGCGCTCCTTCAATTCCCCACCAAAGCAGCCCGATTAGCAAAATAACAAAGGTAAAAATCAAAGAATTTACAAACATCTTGCTTAAACGAACTTTTTCTGAAGAATAAGTATCTGAACGAGAAGGAACAGATTCTTCGTCCTTCTCTTTACTTCCTGTGGAAGAGCGCTTTGCAGAACCTGCTGGGCGGCGAGCTTTTCTTGATAAAGTTGCTGTAGAAACCCGAGCGGTAGCATTTTTCTTTATAGGAGTAGACTTCTTTTCAGGAGTAGCCTTTTTTACAGCCTCCGAAGTCCGCTTCTCTTTTTTACTTTTGCCAGGATGTTTGCTTTCACTTTTGTGTTGTTTTTGTCGAGACTTTACCCGGCTTAATTCCTCACTCATGATTCCCTCCTATAGCGGATCACCAGACCTGAGATCAGGTCGATGAAGAAGTGACATAGTATAGGGGCCCAGAGGCTGCCCGATTGAATGTAAATATATCCAAGACCATAACTGCTTAAGAATACCCAGCCGGTAGGTACAAAGTGACGTAAATAACGGACATGAATAAGAGCAAATACTATACTCGTCCAATAAGGGCCAATGGAATATTGGATGGCTCCGCGGAATAAGAGCTCCTCACATACCGATACAATTGCTGCTATGACGATAATATGCCACACAGGGCGATTTCGAAATAAAAGGTCGTTTATTCCACCATCATCCATGCTTTCCTCAGGGACAATATGTGTCAATAAATAGTCAACAATTAGCATTGCAGCAGCAAGACCAAGGCCCCATGCCACAAAATGTACTTTTTCTGGAATAATTAATAGCTGAAAAGGATTTCTTTTCTGAAATAATATCCATATCAAACCGATAATTAATGTGAGCCCCTGAGTGATATAGAGATTGAGCAGCAGAAGACGGTCTGTCAACTGGCCTGGTTCTACCTTTTTAACCTTAATCTCGCCAAATTTGAATTTTTTCATCGTGACCTGCCTGTTCTTTATTTTTTTCGGGCCGCTCCGAGAGAGAAACCGTCCATAGTGTTGCTATCAATACATAATACATAGGATAATCCCCCCAGAAAAAGGAGCATTTATTATGAGCAAACGTAAGTCCCGCAATCAAATGTTATACACGCTAGTTTTTTTGTTTTTCTTAGTTTGCGCCTTCGCCGCATTTTTTACTGGCGTCAAGGTTGGCGCAGACAAAACTGAAGCCAAATATGACAATCAATCAAGCATGAATGGATTAGTAGAATTCACGGGCTCGTATCAACAGCAGGATCTTGTTACTTTCTATCATAACGTATTTTTGCCCTATCGGGAATTCAAGCGGAATTGGAACATTCAAGTAGATAAGTTAGCGCGCAGCACAGATGCTCGTATGAATGCGGCAGTAATGAAGAATCTAAGTATTCTAGCAGACCAGCAATATGAAAGAGTTAATCAAGATTCAATTTTCACTAACTCTCCTCTATTACATCAGTCACAGGTCAATGTACTCAAAAGCTTAACTTTATTTTCTAAGGCCTCCGGCAAAGTCTCTACCAGTGCCTCTGGTGCAGAGACAGCCAAGTTATTGAAAAATGATGAATTTACAACCGGCGCCGTGAAGTACGGTCTGTTAGCACAAAAGAACTTCTATGATTCTATGCTAAAATGGGGCTCTAAGACAAACCAGAAAATACCTTCTGCACCTGGCGAACTAAAAACGATGTCTTTCATCCAGTGGAAAAAAATGCCGCTTCTTTTGAAGAATGCTTCTATCGCTGACATGATGCTGAATCGCGGAATTTTTGCAGGTTATGATCCTCAGGACATCACTGCTAAAATAGACGATATGATTTACTCAGGCACTGCAAGCTCATTAAATCTTTCGGATATCCAGTCCTCAGTAACCTTGTTGATTTCTACAGGTGCTGTGCAGGAACAGGATTTTGTAAAATGGCGGGAACAGTATTATAACAGGGAGACACTTCCACAGCTTCCGTTCTTTTTTGAATAGAACCAGTTATTGAATCATAACGAAAAATGAAGTTCACTTCAAGAAACGCTGCTTGCAAAGCCTATTGACACAACTTGCATACCGTGTTACATTATGAAAAAATTAATCATTCAAAACCGATGATGGAACAAAGATCCTGGAAGTCTTCAGAGAGCCGGTGGTTGGTGCAAACCGGTGACGAACAGCTATCTTTAGCGCTCCTGAGATATTGTATCGAACCTTAAAGTAGGTACAATCGGATCAACTCCGTTAACAGTGTGGCCTATGCAGGCCAATGAGGCTGCTTCTTCCAAGTTGCAGTGAATTAGGGTGGTACCACGAAGATAACTCTCGTCCCTTACTACGGCAGTAGTATGGGGTTGGGAGTTTTTTTAATTCCCTAATCCCCCATAAATACTACCTTATGCCCAAAGTTACCGATTTCGCGGTACTCTTGCACGCTGTTTCTTTTGTGCGACACCGCGTTGATCTACTATTATTACATGTTTTTCTCTACTAGTTCGTGAACCTTCTGGTATTGTGGACTGCCCATCAGGGCGTCCTCGACATATAAAGCTTTTCAACTTTAAGGGGGATAAGAAACCATGTTTAAAGTATTAGTATCGGATCCAATCAGTGATTTGGGCATTCAGCAATTGATGGACGCAACAGATGTAGTTGTAGACAAAAAAACAGGTCTCAGTGAAGATGAGCTCGTTGCAATCATCGGTGAATATGATGGTCTACTCGTCCGCAGTCAAACTACAGTAACTGAAAAAATTATCGAAGCTGGAAAAAACTTAAAGGTCATTGGTCGTGCAGGTGTGGGTGTAGATAATATCAAGCTGGAAGCTGCTACTCAACGTGGGGTTGTTGTTATCAACGCTCCTGATGGAAATACCATTACAACTTGTGAGCATGCTTTTGCAATGATGATGGCTTTGGCCCGTCACATTCCACAAGCTTATGCAAAAACAATTGGTGGAACCTGGGATAGAAAAACCTTCGTGGGTGTAGAACTTCGCGGCAAAACATTAGGTGTACTGGGAATGGGCAGAATCGGTAGCGAAGTGGCAAAACGTGCCAAAGCTTTCGGCATGGAAATCCTTGCTTTTGATCCTTTCTTAACTGCTGAGCGTGCTGAGAAACTGGAAGTAAAATTAGCTTCCGTTGACGATGTAGTCCGCGGAGCAGACTTCATTACTGTGCACACTCCACTTACTCCGGAAACACGCCATATGATTTCCCGCCCGCAATTTGAAGTGATGAAAAAGGGAATGCGCATCATCAACTGTGCCCGTGGTGGTGTAATTGATGAAATGGCGTTAGTAGAAGCTATTGATAGCGGTATTGTTGCTGGCGCTGCATTTGACGTATTCGAAAAAGAACCGCCACAAGCAGATCACCCATTCTTGTCGCATCCAAAAATTATCGTGACTCCCCACTTGGGCGCTTCTACAATTGAAGCTCAGGAGAATGTAGCGATCGATGTATCGGAACAAGTACTGCATATTCTGCGTAATGAACCGTTCATCAATGCTGTAAATATTCCTCCAGTTGCTCCAAGCGTAATGAACAAACTCCAGCCTTACTTCACACTTGGTGAGAAGCTGGGCAGCTTTGTTACCCAGATTACAGATAGTGCTATTCGTGAAATCCATGTTGAGTATGCGGGTGATCTGTCAGATGTCGATACCCAACCACTTACCCGCTATATTGTGAAAGGCGTGCTCTCCCGCCACTTCGCTGAGGATGTTAACATCGTTAACTCCATGCACTTGGCAAAAACACGCGACGTTAATGTAGTAATAACTAAAGCGTCCAAAACTAAAGGCTTCACTAATCTGATTACCGTGACCCTTAAAACAGATCACGACCAAGAACGTCTCGTAGCCGGAACATTGCTGCAAGGTTATGGAGAAAGAATTGTTCAAGTGAACAAGTTCCCGGTTGATATCGCTCCTGAAGGACATCAAATTGTAGTATCCCATAACGACAAACCAGGGATTATCGGACTTGTGGGCACATTGCTGGGCGAAAATGATGTCAATATCGCCTCCATGCAAGTGGGACGTAAAATCGTTGGTGGCGAAGCAATCATGCTGCTGACCGTTGATAAAGCTGTACCTACTCATGTGCTTGTGAAGCTTGCTGGTCTACCAGAAATCAACACTGCCGAAGAAATCATTCTTCTGTAAGCAATACGATAGAAATCAAACAACAGAGCAGCGATTCTCCTCTTATAGGAGTTTCGCTGCTTTTGTTGTTGATCGTTGACCCGTTTCGGCTTCATTTACAATATCGAATCGAGTTCCCTCGTGGAGGCTTACGGACACCCTTGAGGTTACGGACCCAGATGACCCTATATGCAATAATTTCGCCTTTGAAGCAGGGTTTCGGACTCTAGTGCCACTATTCCTCAAGAAGAAAGCTAAATCAGGTGTTTTGCCTATCAATAGCGTCTATGGGGACCGATAGCGTTCTAAATATACGAAAATGCTGCATTATAGATCAGCTGTGTCCTATACTGCTTCACACGCACATATGGGATCAAACAGATCAAGTTTGCTGTTTAGACTAAGAATGCGGGAACAGTCCGCCCATCGATGTCGGTAAATCCATACTTTTCAGCCAGCTTAGCAACCTGCTGCGGTTGACCGGTCATAGACATAACCTCAGGATCGGTTGCGAGAGCAGCGGCTGCCCTACCGATATAGGTTGTGGATTCAGTCATCTGCAATTCTTCAACCTCATGCCAATGCTCCTCATCCGTGTTCATGCTCTCCAACACCGCCTCTGTCCTCATCCAGCCCGGAGTAAGAGGAATAACTGCAATGTTGTCCTCTTTAAGCTCAATCGATAACCCGTAGGCCATGCGCACAAGTGTATTTTTAGAAAGATCATAATAGAAGTTTCCGAGATATTTGTAATGATCCCAAAAGGTTGTGTGGATGATTAGACCGCCAGCTTTTGCCTCGCGCATTAAAGGTATGGCGTAATAATTTGTTACCAACTGTGCCCTCACACCCGCATTAAACATATTGTCCCAATGCGCTGTTGGAAGCTCCCAGAAAGACTTCTGCTCAATAAGTAAATCGTTGCCGCCCCATACATTGTTGACTAAAATATCAAGCCGCCCTTGCTCTGAAGCAATCTGGCGAATGACCGTCTCTGTCTCCTGATCTTTTGTATGATCACATCGTATGGCGCTGCCGGACCCTCCCTCCGCTTTTATTTCCCTAAGCACGTTATCAATGCTCCACTTGCTTTGCCCTGTGCCAGAGACCTCTGTCGTTCTGCCCGTAATATAAACGAATGCACCTTTCCTTGCCAGCTCCAATGCAATTCCTCTACCAGCACCTCTGCTGCCTCCGGTGACCAATGCTACTTTTCCTTTTAAAGACATGTTCTCAATCCTTTCTACATTTGTTTTTCTCTAAATGTTCTATATTTAATCCTTACCTTATATAAGTATAATTCTTTAATATGACATCAACTGACATATATAATATAATAATTAATTAAGAACTGACTAACATTTATTAGGAGGAGGAATGTTCCCTTAATGAGAGCCGATCGTTTGTTATCCATCTTACTTTTGCTGCAAAATCGTGGAAAGATGACGTCCCGTGAGCTAGCCCAGACCTTAGAAGTGTCTGAACGAACTGTGTTTAGAGATATGGAAGCCTTATGTACAGCAGGAATACCGATTCTTGCCGAACGGGGACGCGAAGGGGGCTGGATGCTCACAGAAGGATACCGAACCTCGTTAACGGGTATGAAGCCCTCAGAGATTGCTACTCTGCTGCTGTCCGCAGACTCCTCGATTTTAAAAGATCTGGGTATACAAAACGACTTTTCTTCTGCCGTACTCAAGCTGGAGGCTGCTTCGCCATCTAGGACGAATAATCCAGCCAGTTACCTAAGCCAGCGCATCCATATTGATGGTGCCAGCTGGCACCCTTCCGACGAGACCTATCCGTTCCTATCTATCCTGCAGGAAGCTGTTTGGGAAGATCGTAAAGTAAAGATCACTTACCCACGGAATGACGAGACGAAGGAACGTTTTATTGAACCTCTTGGGTTAGTCGCAAAACGTGGAGTGTGGTATGTAGTGGCACGAACCGAGGGTGATATGCGGACTTTTCGCGTGTCAAGATTAATACAAGCTGAAGCAACTAATGAATCATTTGTCAGACCTGAGACTTTTGATTTAAAAAGCTACTGGGAACAGTCGACTTTAGCTTTTAAAGCAGCTCTGCCAAAATATGTAGTGAAATTAAAGGTGAATGAGTCTATTCTTAAAGAATTACAACGTGAAAGATATGTAACTATAACTTTAGTAGAACCCTCTGCTAATACTGGGTGGATGAACGTAGAGGCCGAGTTTAATACTATAGAATCTGCCTGTCGTATCGTACTCTCTTTTTCTCCTTCAGTTATTGTTTTAGCTCCTACCGAACTAGTAGGGATGGTAAAGTCTGCTATTAAAACAATTTCCACAATATATGAGGAATTTTGACATGAATTCTAAATATCTACTACTTAAAGAAGATTTATGACACTTCTCTATAGACCAATGACCTATAAATCCCCTATAATAACACCATTACATAAAATTTAATAAGGGGGACATTTTACCAATGAGCTGGATGCACAAACTTCCGTTAAAACAAAGAATTGTTGCCGGATGTTACCTCGTTGCCGCACTGTTTGCAATTCCTGTCTTAGTTACGTTAATGATTCTAGGTCAATTTCTCGTAGGAATTATACTAGTAGTTGTTCTTGCAGGTCTGACTTTACCTGTTGCTCGCTTCGTGGAGAGAACGCTTACATCATCTTTTGATGATATTGCTAATGTATCTCACAGTATTTCGAAGGGGGATTTCACTAGCAGAGCGGACGAAAATGGTTCAATGGGTGACGTAAGCCGCTCCTTTAACACAATGATTGATAAGCTCAAGAAGATTCTGACCGATGCATCGCAGATCACCCGTCAAGTAATGGATGCAAGCCGCGGAATCGAAGATAAGAACCAGAACCTGAAAATTGTTATGGCACAAGTAGCCTCTTCTTCTACCGAGCTCGCTCTTGGTGCAAATGAAATATCTACGGATATCGCTGATATGACAGAATCCATTAAAGACATTGAGACCAAAGTATCCAATTATACGAACTCCACCAAAGAAATGAACAGACGTTCAATACATACCTTAGAACTTGTTGAGCAAGGGCGCCAATCCGTAGATACACAGGCTGAAGGCATGCGTAAAAACATAGAGGCTACACAAAAAGTGGCTGATACTATTGAAGCTCTCTCACAAAATGCCCGCGGGATTACGATGATCACCAAGACCATCACAGAGATCGCTGAGCAGACCAACCTGCTGTCACTCAATGCCTCCATCGAAGCTGCTCGTGCCGGAGAGCATGGTCGGGGTTTTGCCGTTGTCGCTCAAGAGGTTCGCAAGCTTGCTGAGGAATCTACGGCTTCCACAAAAGAAGTATTCGGTTTGGTCCGCAGCATTGAGTCAGATATTAAACAAGCCATCGATAATATCGCCATCAATGAAGAGGTTGTGCAGGTTCAGAATGAAATGATCACTCAATCTGCCCATATTTTCGCACAAATTGTACAAAGCGTGCAGTACATTACCGAGCAAATCTCTTCATTCTCTGCGGAGAGTGATCTTATGCTAGAAAGTGCCTTGAAAATTTCCAGTGCAATTGAGAATATCTCAGCAATCACCGAAGAAACCGCTGCAGGCACTGAAGAGGTATCGGCGGCTATGAATGAACAGATTAATGCCCTGCAGTCTGTTGCAGAAGAAACGGAAAAAATGACCCAGGCCGTATTTAATCTGCAAAAAACCATTCATATCTTTAAATTCTAGTTCAAAACTATCAACTGCCACCTAAGCTGAGTCTTAGGTGGCAGTTTTTTTCGCGAGACAAAACTTCATCTCTTGGACAAGACTTTCGTCAAATTTCGAGTTTTTTTAGCGGATTATGTTGACAAAAATTAATGAGGAATATATTGTAAAGGAAAATTATTCTTATCAACTATAAATTAATATTGGCAAAATCCTCGAAAGAGGATGACGCAAAACCATGGATCTACAGCCTCATTTTTTCGTTTGAGGCCATGATTGCCAGGTTGCAGAGGAACCAGGACGGCTGAACTATTGTTCAGTCTTAGCGGCGCCTTATGCCACCAACCTGTGCTTACTATAGAGCACAGGTTTTTACTTTTTGAGTATATTGATCTATCGTATCTATTCGGTAGATTAATAACTAATATATATCAAAAAACTTGTGAGGTGTTTCTTTTGAAGACAGTCGCAGATTACATGGCGGAAGCACTACGTAACCTAGGAGTCACCCATTCTTTTGGGATCATTGGCAAATCGATTTGTCCAATAGTTCTAAAGATGGTCGATTACGGTATTGAATTTATTCCCGGCAGACATGAAGCAAGCTCCGGATTCGAAGCAGCAGGGTATGCGCTGAAAACGGGTAACCTAGGCGTAGCATTTGGTACTTCTGGTCCTGGTGGAACTAACCTGCTCACAGCAGCAGCTCATGCGAAAGCTAACAACCTACCTGTCCTGTTTATTACTGGCCACCAATCCATTACAGAGCTTGGAATTCCTCAATGTCAGGACTCCACCTCTTTTCTGGCTGATTTAGCTGATATGTTCAGACCTGCCACCTTGTTCAGTAAATTGGTTGAACGTGGGGATCACTTTGGTACTATTTTTAATCATGCGATTTCTGTGGCCCTGGCCAAACGGGGTCCTGTTCATCTTTGTATTCCTTTTGATGTACAAACTGAAGTATTGGAAGAATGCAATATTGTAATCCCTGAAAGAGAGTCTCTAATTAGTCAAGCTAATATCGATAGAGTCATCGATGCTATTCAAGCTGCTAAGAATCCTTTGATTATTGCGGGTAAAGGAATTAACCGCTCCGGAGCACATAAAGAGCTTGTTCAACTCGCAGAAACTTTTAATATTCCTGTAGTAACATCTCCTGGTGGAAAAGGGGCTATAGTCTGGGATCACCCACTCTATCATGGTCCTATTGGCGTTGGCGGTTCGACCCACGGGGATGATTTATTGAATAAAAGCGATCTGTTTATAGTGCTTGGATCACGTTTAAGTGATATGACCATCTGTAATCTTAAACGGGAGAATCATCCAGCAACTTTAATTCAATTTGATATTGATCCAACCTTTGTCGGAAAAATCCTATTGTCCAAAACAATACCGGTCACTGGGGACCTGCGCGATAATTTGGTGCACTGCCTAAATCATATTGACCCAAGCACAATCACCAAACGTGAGGCTTTGGCCAATGCTGATTATTCAGAAGAGCTTCCAACCCTCAAGAATCTTTCACTGGCTTCAGTAATGAGCACTTTAAGTGATTTGATCCCTTATAATAATTCAATTTTCGTTGATGATGGAAGCCATGGATTCCACGCTGCAAAATGGTACAAGGTTAAGAAACCGGGCAGCTTTGTTTTTGATGCTTATTTTGCTTGCATGGGTAATTCGATCGGCATGGCTATTGGTGCAAAAGTTGCAGCTCCTGAAGAAACTGTCCTCTGCATTACAGGTGATGGTTGTTTCATGATGCTCGGCACTGAGATTAACACCGCTGTCTGCAAAGATATCCCTGTCATCTTTATCGTGGTCAATAATAAGCAACTAGATATGGCTCTTAAGGGTATGGAGAAAACCACAGGTCGTATCGATGGAACTCTATATGAAGTACCAATGGACGCCGTGAAATTCGCTGAATCTCTAGGTGCTAAAGGCTACAAATGTGAGACTGCGGATGAATTCACAGCTGCAATTAAAGATGCGGTAGCTCTAAACCATGTTGCCGTTATTGAACTACTAACAGACCGTGATGAAGTCCCTCCGACTGCACACCGTACTTTGAACCTAAACTAGGAGGCTAACCATGAAGGAAAATATCAACAGTGGTCTCAACCACTTCACGAATCTATCAGGAGACTATGGCGCAAAAGCACTAGCTCCAATTAAAGACCACTTCCCTGACTTGGCTGAATTTATTATGGGGAATGCCTATGGCGATATTTTTCAACGTAATACTATAGCCCCTGACTGGAAGGAAATTGCAGTCATTTCATCTTTAATTTCAATGGGTCAATTCGAACAGCTGGGTGTTCATTATGTCATGGCCCTTCGTGTTGGAGTCACCGTAGAACAGCTTAAAGGTATTCTATTACACTTAGTACCCGTTATAGGGGCACCTAGAATCATCACAGCTTTTAATATCCTGCTTGCAACCATAGAAGAAATCCAATAACCCAACAGTTCGACAACAATATACAAAATTCGACTTTATTATTGCATGCACTTGAAAAATATGCCTATAATAGAGTCGGAATATCCCAATACTTGCTGTATAGTGTCGAATTTTGACTTTTATAAAACAGCTAAGTGGATATATAAAGGGCTGGATATTGCAGTCGAACTGTTTTGGACAAATTCAATCTATGGGAGAGATTTAGGCATGGGAAGTTTCATTTTGAAGACAGACACTGCAAATAAGGTTATTAACATTGAGTTGGATGGAACATTTTCTGAAGAAGATGGTCTAAAATCTATTCAAGCTTATCAACAAACTATCAATCCAATTACTCCAGCTGACTATGAACTAAAAATCGACTGCAGAAAGCTAAATGTAACTGCACCAGATGTGGTACCTCTTTTAGAAAGCTGCTTTGTAATGTTTAAGAATGATGGGTTTGTAAAAGTAAATCTAACGCTTGAAAATAACCCGATCCTCAAAATGCAGCTTTCCCGTCTTGGCCGTAAAGCTGGACTCGATAACATCGAGATCATTTCTGCGGTTACAGTCTAGATCTTTTAATCTTAATATGTAGTCCACATTTTACTGCTTTCCTGGAGGCGTATTATGACCGGAATTCGTATTAAAGGCATTGATATCTATCATCCCAGCAATATAGTTGGTAACGACTTTTTCATTAAGCATTTTGACGAAAAAGGCATTGATATTCGAGGTCTATTATCCGCATTAGGTCGTATTACACGGTATAGTATTAAGGATGCGGATGAGAATTCCCTTACGATGGCTTTTGAGGCTGCCCGGAATGTTCTGGAGAAAAGTGGTCTCACAGGTGCCGATATCGACCTTATTGCCTATGCAAGTCAAACTCCTGAGTATATCTTTCCTACCAACTCATTAATGATTCACCGTTTGATCAAAGGCGCATCCCATACAATCTGCATTGACAGCAATGCTAATTGTGCGGGTATGACGGCTTCAGTGGAACAGGTTAGCCGTCAGATGCAAGCGAATCCTAGGATTAAACGAGCGTTGATAATCGGCTCCGATTATGTAACCCCTCATGCCGATAAGAATGATCCAGTCTACTACGCTAACTTCGGTGATGCAGCGGCGGCAGTCATTCTTGAACAAGCTGAGGATGTAGTCGGTTTCATTGACTCTATCTACCAAACGAATCCTTGTGTTTGCGATAATTCCAAGTTCCCGTGCGCAGGCCTGGCTAAACTGGGTAAACAAGGTGTAGCGGCTGGAGAGTTTAATGTGAAGTTTATTCCTTTTGATGATTCCATTTGCATAGATGCTGCTTCTGAGTCTATTCGTACTCTACTGTCTAACAACAATATCGCGCCTGAAGCCATTAAAGCAGCCTGCTTCTCACAGTTTTCATTGCCTAATATCTTAGAGATGTGTGAGAAAGTCGGCATTGATCGCAATGTAGCGGTATACATAGGAGATGAATTCGGATATACCTCTACCAGCAGCCCATTTATTGCTCTACATAAAGCTGTAACTACTGGAAAGATCGAACGTGGTGATAAAGTCCTGTTCTGGACAGTGGGCGCCGGTTGGCAAAATGTAGCATTTGTTATTGAATATTAGGAGCTGTATAACAAAAAGCGGCAAGCTAGGGATTCACCTAAGCTTGCCGCTTTTTGTTATAAATATGAACGCAACATCAGGACTTACTTGCAAAGGTGAGCCCCTTTTCCGCGAGAGCACTCCGCAGTAGAACGATCGCCTTTGGCCCCAATCCATGTAGCTGCAGAAGCTCTGCCTCCGTAAGCTTGCTGAATTGTTGAAGCTGAACATATCCAGCCCCATGCAGGGCTCGAAGCGCCGGCTTAGATAGTCCGCCCGGCAGATCAGATTCGTTTCCGTTAACCATAGACATATACAGCCCCTTTATCACTGATATCCTTCATGCTTCTCCCAACCCATGGTACGCGCTACAGCGTCCTTCCAGGCGTTGTAACGACCTTCCCGCTCAGTAATACCCATCTCAGGCGAGAAGACCCTCTCAGCCTTGTTGAAGCTCTCTAGCTGGGCACGTGTCCAGACTCCGGACGTTAACCCGGCCAGAAGCGCTGCACCTAGCGCTGTTGTCTCCGCATATGTGGTTCTAGTAACCTCACTGCCCAGGATATCAGACTGGAACTGCATCAGCAAATCGTTACGCACAGCTCCGCCATCCACACGAAGGCCGGTCAATGGCATGCCTGCGTCTTTTTCCATAGCTCCTATTACATCTCTAGATTGAAAGGCTAAGGACTCCAATGTAGCTCGTACCAGATGTCCTGAGGTAGTGCCCCTGGTGAGGCCAAATATGGCACCACGGGCGTACATATCCCAATAGGGTGCCCCCAGTCCGGTAAACGCAGGCACAACGATAACCCCTTCGCTGTCCTCTACTTCCCTTGCTTTAACTTCTGAGCCTGCTGGCTCCTCTATAAGACCAAGCCCCTCCTGCAGCCACTGAACAGCCGCTCCGGCTACGAACACACTGCCCTCGAGGGCATAATAGAGTTCATCTCCCATACCCCAAGCTACAGTGGTCAACAAGCCATGGCTGGAGGCTACAGCTTCTGTGCCTGTGTTCATAAGTATAAAGCAGCCCGTACCATACGTGTTTTTGGCACTGCCGGGTTCTAGACAAGTATGTCCAAACAATGCAGCCTGTTGATCTCCAAGTACAGAGCGAATTGGAATATCCGCCCCAAACCACTGTTTGTCTGCTATTCCAAATTCGCCGCCAGACATTCTTACTTCTGGCAGAATGGTACGCGGAATACGAAGCTCTTGCATTAGCTCTTCATCCCAGCACCGTTCATGAAGATTGAACAGCATCGTACGTGAGGCATTGGTAACATCAGTGACATGTACGGCTCCGCAAGTAAGTCTCCAAATTAGCCAGCTGTCGATCGTACCTGCCAGAAGCTCCCCTCGATTCGCCCGCTCTCGGGCACCATCCACGTGATCCAGTATCCAGGAGATTTTGGTAGCTGAGAAATAAGCATCTACAACAAGGCCCGTCTTGCTCGCAATAACTTGCTCCAGCCCTTTACTTTTAAGTTCTTCACATTGCTCTGCAGTACGCCTGTCCTGCCACACGATCGCAGGGTATATCGGTTTGCCCGTTGTTTTATCCCAGATTAAAGCCGTTTCTCTCTGATTGGTTATTCCGATGGCAGAGATCTCCTCAACCGCTATGCCACCCCGCGCAATCGCGTCTCTTGCCGCTGCGAGCTGTGACTCCCAGATTTGCTCAGGGTCATGCTCTACCCAGCCTGGATGGGGGAAGGATTGCTTAACATCATATTGACCTTGTGAGACCCATTTAGCCTCCGTATCGAACAATATGGCTCGTGAGCTGGTAGTACCTTGGTCTAAAGATAAAATCATTCTATGCCCTCCCAAGCAAAACCTACAAGATATGTTCCACGATGAACAAGATTAATGTGTTTGTTTCAACAAAAAGCACCTCTGCTGTCAGAGGCGCTATCACACATTGTGTTTGGAATTACTGTTTTTCGACAGGAAGTCTTAGCGTAAAGGTTGTACTTTCGCCTAGTTTGCTTGAAGCGGAGATGGTCCCGTGATGCGACTCTACAATATTTTTAACAATCGCAAGCCCAAGTCCTGTTCCACCTGATTCTCCCCGTACACGCGCCTTATCAGCTTTGTAGAAGCGGTCGAATATATACGGCAGATCCTCTGGTGGAATTCCCACCCCTTCATCCTGAATTTTAATCTCAAGATAACGACGACCTTCTAATACACAAGTTCCTGTATGAACTGTGATTTTTTTGCCACCCTGTGTGTGGCGGAAAGCATTATCGAGTAAATTGGTTAGGACTTGTTCCAGTTTATCCTCATCCGCTGCCTTCAGAACAGCAATATCGCTCTGTTGCTGCAAGTGAAGATGGATATCGCGCTCTTTGGCACGTACAGAAAATTTACGGTAGACTCGTTCCAGCAGTTCATTCATGTCCACCTGAGCTTTCATCATATCCGTATGTCCGGCTTCCATTCGGGCAAGATCAAGCAAATCCTTAACCAGACGCCCCATACGCAGTGATTCGTCATGAATGACCTGGATCAGCTCACTGCTTTCTTCGGGGGATGAAGCCATCCCGTCCAATAAAGCCTCACTGTACCCTTGCATCATCGACAACGGAGTGCGTATTTCATGGGAGACGTTAGCAACGAAGTCTCTGCGCATCTTTTCCAGACGCACCTCTTCCGTCACATCCCGCAGTACAGCAACTACTCCCCGGATGCTGCCTTCAGAATATAATGGTGCCATATGAACAGACCAGACGCCCTGCCGCACATGTACATTGGAGCGGTCATCGCCACCTTGTTTCAGGGTGCTTAAAAATAAAGGACGCAGGGGAGGCGGAACACTGCTCTCAGCCGTTTCGGGATGGAGCTCAGCATCACTCGCATGTTCCCACTGCAAATCGCTCCAGCTCTCTAGCAGAGCTTGGCCGTGCGGATTGGTCAAAATAATCTGCCCTTCAATATCAAAGGTGATCACAGCATCGCTCATACTGCGCAGTACGCTAGATAAATGCCCCTTC
The DNA here is from genome assembly GCF_038002845.1 of Paenibacillus sp. FSL F4-0122. Classification (NCBI taxonomy): domain Bacteria; kingdom Bacillati; phylum Bacillota; class Bacilli; order Caryophanales; family Paenibacillaceae; genus Paenibacillus; species Paenibacillus sp. FSL F4-0122. Next base: position 4,676,486 of record NZ_JBBODI010000001.1, on the reverse strand, counting down.
TCATGATGCAGACTGCGAATATTCTCTTCAAGCTCCTCAGCCATATGGTTAAAGGAAGTCGCCAACTGGCCAATTTCATCACTTGTGACCAGCGTAAGCCTTGTTCCGTATTCTCCCCGGCGAATGTTATTCGCAGCTTCAATGACACGCTGCATCGGCTGGGTGATTTTGGTAAACAAAAATAACGCAAAAAATGTAGTCAAAGAAAATCCGATCATACAAGTATACATAAATAAACGTTTGATATCTCCGGAATTGGCAAAGTTACTGTCTATGTAGGGAAGCAAAAATAACCCCAAGGTAATAAGTACGACAGCGACCAGGCAGATGATCGTAACCCACAGTTTGCCGACAAGACTTCTCCAGAAGTTCACTTATTTAGGTACCTCTAGTTTGTAGCCTACGCCCCATACGGTCGTAATCATCGCTGCGGATTCCGGTGATACTTTATTCAGTTTTTCACGAAGGCGTTTTACGTGAGTATCTACAGTACGCAAATCTCCGAAAAATTCATAATTCCAGACATCCTTAAGCAGTTCTTCACGAGAAAATACTTTATCCGGCGAAATAGCCAAATAATGCAGAAGTTCATATTCTTTAGGTGTCAAACTCACTTCTTCACCACCAGCAGTCACACGGTGAGCATCATGCTCAATAATAAGATGAGTAAATACAATGTTATTGCTGGAATTGCTCTCCTTGGACAAGAAAGCAGTTGCCGAAGAACGGCGCATAATAGCCTTCACCCGGTAAATGACTTCACGTGGACTGAAGGGCTTCACAACGTAATCGTCTGCGCCCATCTCAAAGCCCTGAACACGGTTGATCTCTTCGCCTTTAGCTGTAAGCATTAACACCGGTGTTGACTTCACTCCTCTGAGTCTTGTCAGCACTTCCATCCCATCGATGCCAGGCAGCATAACATCCAGCAATATTAGACCGTAGTCATTTGCTGTTGCTTTACGAAGAGCGATTTCTCCGTCTTCCGCTTCATCGATTTCATAACCTTCTTTTTCAAGATACATCTTTAGCAGGCGGCGAATACGTTCCTCATCATCCACTACCAGAATTCTGTTTAAATGATCTGCCATTTCACTACAACCCCTTCATCAATACAGTAGAACGTAATCTTTAAACCATTGTGCAACGTTAACAGGTAAACTATGCTCAGTCCGTCCCCGCGTAAGAATGAAGTCCGGCGATGACTAAATTAACGCCAACCAGAGTAAACATTACGACCAGGAAGCCAAGCACAGCCAGCCAGGCAGATTTTCTTCCTTGCCATCCACGAGCCAAACGTAAATGAAGATAAGCGCTATAGAAGAGCCAAGTGACAAGCGCCCAGACTTCCTTAGGATCCCATCCCCAGAATCTTCCCCAAGCGATTTGCGCCCATATCATTGCAAAGATCAAAGCGCCTAATGTGAAAATAGGAAAGCCAATGGCTATCGCCCTATACGTAATCTCATCTAGATCGCCCTCATCAATTCCGTCCATCACTGGGTGTAAAGCAGTGCCCAGCGGTTTACGTACGATCAAGCGAAGAACTCCGTAGAGGATTAATCCGGAAAGGAGTGACCAAATTACAGTATTAAACTTCCGTCCAGCATTTACACCATTCATCCAAGATGGTGCCTCAAAGAGTGGTTCTTTTATGCCAAGAAACGACTGGAAGCTCTCAATTTCGCTATTGTGAGGTGCCACAATCGGCGGCATTCGATAACTCACTTTCTCTATTGTACTATTTTCCTGCCCGGGGCTGTCAATCGTAACGTTCGGACGGACAAAAACAGTTTCGTAGCCTGCTCCGCGGAATGCAAAAACAGAACCCAGAAACCCAATTATAACAATGATTGAAAAGAGAGTAAATTCGACCAGCCTCTGTTGCTTGCGATCCGCCTTCTCTTTACTGGAAAAATTGACTGTTCGCAGCAGATACATCAGTCCCGCCGCAAACCCTACTGCGAAGAAGGATTCACCTAGTGCAGCCAGTGTTACGTGTATCTTTAAGTAGTTTGATTGAAGAGATGGAATCAGCGGCTGTACTTCCTGTGGAAACACTGCAGCATAAGCCATCACAATAATACTGATTGGAACTGCAAAGAGACCCAGGATTACCTTACGATAAATAGCGTACATCACGGTAAAGGCAACCATGACCATCATCGATAAAAAAGTCATGAACTCGTACATGTTGCTGACCGGAATATGCCCTGAGCCCGCCCAACGTGTAAAGAAATAAATAAGATGAAAGATAAGACCTATTGAAGAGAAAATAAAAGCAATTTTGCCCCAACGTGCGGTATGTTCCTCCGGCTTGCGGCCTGACCACTTGCGACCCATGATGGCGATAGTGAATAACATAAACGAACCGCTGTATAATAAAAATGCGGCAATAAAGACAGCGCTGCTGATGTCGAGCAAGCTCATGAAAGGCCTCCTCCATTATCTAATGATTTTTCATCGACTACCAGATCTACTTTTTCTAAAATAGAAACGATCTCACGGCGGAAACCGAACCAGTTCTTGTTCGTATGTCCTCCGAGGATGAGCTCCCCGTTAGCAACGGTAAGCCAGATACGTCTATGCTGCCAGTAGAAGCCAAGCACTAAACCCAGCATCACGATTGCTGCACCTAGCCATACAAACGGCATTGCACGATCAATACGTATATTCAAGTAAGTAGTCGATTCCGAAAAATCAACGTCGCTCATGTTGTCCACTTCAAGCTCAAGAAATCTATTGCTCCCGCCAAGCTTATCGTTAATGGCAGCCTGTTGAAACTGCGCCTTATCCACCTGTTTAGGAAAATAGAAATACTGCTGCCCTTCCGCCGGGAGATCCGGACCTTGTATCAGGAACAAAAAAGCAGGTGCATTCGGATAAGGTGATTTGGAAATCGGCTGTCCATCCTCATTTAGACCAAAATCCATATACTTTTCTTTCAAAGTTAAAGTATAAGGACCCGCCTGAATTGCCCGCGGAGGATTCTTCATGTCCAGCTTAAATTTGCCGAACGCCTCGCCAGTGGTGGAATTCTTAAGCTCAGGCTGTACCGAACGCAGCACCGGGGTCAGATCATAATCAAACTGATACGCTTTCAATCCTTTATAATCCAAAGGTGAATTTACTTGGATATCATGTTTCGTCACCTCGGATAGCTGTGGTTCCTTCGAAGGGTCTCCACAATCCGCGGTGCATTCATAAAGCACAGCTTGGGTCTGGAATAGCTTTGGAAGTATTTTTTTGCCTCGAAATTCCTCAGGCATCTCTTCCTCCGTATAAAACTCCACGGTGAATTTCTCATTTTTCAAATAATAGGTGGTGTCCGGAATCTGTGTGATCTCCCCTTGCGGGAAAGCAAGATGCTGATCCATGTTCAGTCCCGGCAATCCTCTTGCTAATACAGCAAGTAAAAAAATAATTAAGCCAATATGTATTACATAAGGTCCCCAGCGGCTGAAGCGATGTTTCTCTGCCAGCAGAGCTCCTCCATCCGTCTTCACGCGATAGCCCTTTTTACGCATTGGCTGAATTACCCGGGCTACCCAAGCTTCTGGTTCCTCTTGTACTTCAGTTACTAACACAGCTTTTTGCCGAGTTAAGAACTGACGATGTTTCCGAATCTTCTGCCTGGTTAAGGCCTTATAGAGCGGAAGTACTCGGTCCAAGCTACAGATCACAAGTGAAGCGCCGATCATTACGAGTAGAGTTACAAACCACCAGGATTCGTATGTATGTGAAAGTCCAAGTTTGTGATAAATATATCCGGCTGTTCCGTACTCTTGCTTGTAATAAATTGAGGCATCAATATTAAGAAAAGTACTCTCCTGCGGGAAAATCGTCCCTAACATAGAGCCTATAAGTGTCAACACGATCAGATAGATCGCTATTTTGACGGAAGAGAAAAAGTTCCACACCCGATCAATAATCCCCGGGTTAACGCGCTGAGAACGGCGAGCTACGCCATCGTAACGCATTTCCAAATTCTCGCCCCAGTCTGATTCTTTACCCAACGGCTTCCCGCATGCTTCGCATAAAACAGTGCCTACAGGGTTCTGGTGACCACATTCACATTTGGTATTGGTTATAAATGCCTCGCGTTCACTCATCAATCCACCAGCTTCCCAATTTGATCATCAAGTGAATTCAAATCAAGCTGGCCGATATGAATGTTGTCAATTTTACCCTTGGAATTAATGAATAAGGTAGTTGGCAGCGGAGAAATACCATAACTTCGTACAGCATCACGTCCAGTGTCCATCAAAATCGGAAAATCGATGTTTACTTGCTTCACAAAATTCTCGACAGTCATCCGGTCTTCGCCCACATTAATGCCTAAGACCACTACGTCCTTGTCCTTCCATTTCTCCCATTGCGCTTGGAGAGCCGGCATTTCTTTGACACAAGGTGCACACCAAGAGCCCCAGAAATTAAGCACAATAGTCTTGCCCTTATATTCGTCTAGGGTATGAGCCAGACCGTCAAGCCCAAGCAAATCAAAGGAAGGTGCTTTGCTCCCTTCCTCTGGTTTGCCGCTTCCCCCAAATACAGAGGAACCGATGGCATAACCGCCCACTATAACAATTAGAAACAGAATCACGATTTGAATTGGTTTTCTTGCTTTACCCACACGTAAAGCCCCCTTCTGTGACGCAACTCATACTTATGTTGTAAGGTGTGAACATCCTATGAACATTATAGCGAATTTCGTCACAGCTTTAGGGGGTTTAATTGTGAATATTCTGTGTCTTTATGACTCTTTACGTGGAGTTCTTTCTTTAAGCAATCCTGCTTTGGCAATTTGCTGCAGATGGTTAATTTCATCCTTGGTCAAATGACGGTATGAGCCACGTTTGAGATTTTGCAGCATAATATCCCCGAATGAAATCCGTTTCAGACGGAGTACGGGGTGTGAAATCGCATCAAACATGCGTCGTACCTGACGATTACGTCCTTCGTGAATCGTGATGCTGATTACCGCTTCTTTATTTGCTTCATCAATATCCTTGTACTCTACTTCCGCAGGCGCTGTCATGCCATCTTCCAGCTTAATGCCAGCTTTCAGCTTGTCCAATGCAGTACCATGCGGTATACCCTTGACCGTAGCATGATACGTCTTAGGTACATGGTGCTTCGGATGGGTTAGCAAGTTAGCAAAGTCCCCATCATTTGTCAGCAGCAGCAAACCTTCCGTATCGTAATCGAGCCGGCCTACAGGGTAAACCCGTTCAGTAATTCCTTTTAGGTAGTCAGTTACAACCTTACGACCCTTTGGATCGGAAGCGCTTGTGATAACTCCCTTAGGTTTGTTGAACATAATATAGATTTTGTTCTCGCCCCGGATCAGTCTACCGGAAACTTTAATAATATCTGTTGCGGGGTCCACCTTCGTGCCAAGCGTAGTTACGAGTTCCCCGTTGACTTCCACTTTACCGGCCAAAATCATTTCTTCACACTTACGTCTGGACGCCACACCGGCCTGCGCCAAAATTTTCTGTAATCTTTCCATATTCGACTAGTCACCTCAGATCAATGATAACCATCAGAGGGATAAATCACAAGTTCATTCCAAGGAAAAAATGCTCCTGGGCAGGAATTATTGTGGGGTTCGATGATTAAAGGGGAGATTTGGTAGCGTTCTACTAATTCTAAAACGAGTTTAGCCGTTGCAAAAAGCTGCTCCTTCCTTCCGGATATTGGAGGATCGCCCACTTCCTTTCCAAAATCACCTTCCAAACAAATATGAATATACTCTGGATCTGTCAGTAGCGGTGCTGCATAAATTGCGCCATCCACTCCTACCCAGAAGTCAAAACCTTTACCGTTAATGGATGTACAGCTAGAATGATGCAGAATAAAACCTTTATAGTTCATTGCGGAATGCCCCCCTCCACATTGCTGCAATAGCATATGTTCAGGGGGGCAATGGGGTGACTATCCAAATAATAGCAGACACACAGCGATCGCAGCGACAAAGCCGACAACATCGGAGAACAGGCCAACCTTAAGCGCATAACGGCCATTCCGTACGCCTACAGCTCCAAAGTAAACGGTCAAAACATACAGCGTTGTATCTGTGCTCCCCTGTATGGTGGAAGCAATCATACCAATTAAAGAATCCGGGCCATGCACACGGATCAGATCCGTAGTGTAGGCAAGCGACCCTGTCCCCGTAAGCGGCCGCAGAAGACCAAGCGGCAATACTTCGGCAGGAACACCAAGCCCACGCAGGGCAGGGGAAATGAAACCCATGAAAAAGTCCAGCGCACCAGAAGCGCGAAAAACACTGATCGCAACCAGCATCCCCACAAGATGGGGAATAATCGCAATGGCCGTGCCAAACCCATCTTTCGCGCCTTCAACAAAGGATTCGTAGACTGGCACTTTGCGCGTAAAAGCATAGAGCGGGATGAACGTGATCATGACCGGAATCGCCCATGCCGATATGAGACTGATGAACTGGTACAAATCACGTTCACCCTTTCAATGAGGAATTAGGGAGTGTTGTCTTCGTCAAAGGAGGAACCCCAGACTTTGCTGAAGGGGGCTTCGGCGGTTTGCGCAGTAAAGTCAGCCTTCGGAAAAACCGGTCTGCCGCAATCGCTGCAAGTGTCGCCACGGCCGTTGCTGCAAGTGTTGTACCTACTATGCCTGCGGGATCGGCTGAACCATAGTTTAACCGGATGGCAATCAGTGTGGCTGGGATAAGCGTAATGCTTGCTGTGTTAAGTGCTAGAAGAGTACACATGGCTGGTGTGGCGGTCTCTTTATCAGGGTTAAGCTTTTGCAGCTCCTGCATCGCCTTGATGCCCATTGGCGTTGCGGCATTGCCTAGTCCCAGCAGATTAGCACTCATATTGGAGAGAATATATCCAATGGCAGGATGCCCTTTCGGCACATCAGGGAATAAAAAAGCTACGACAGGGCCAAGCACCTTGGCAATCTTTTTAAGCAAACCTGCATCTTCTGCTATCTTCATGATTCCAAGCCAGAACACAAGCACACTGATTAAGCCAAAACTAACCGTTACCCCACTCTTGGCTCCGTCGAATACGGCGGCTGTAAACTCATCCATTCTGCCGTTAACGGCGGCGAACAGAAAACCGATGATGATCATTCCTAGCCAAATCCCGTTAATCATGGATACGCCTCCTTCTTCATTCATCAGCCCATTTTCTTATTTCGAACTCGCTCCCATTTCAAATAGAGCTTTCAGCGCACTGCCCAGCGCCTGGAACCAATTGTTTGCCGGATAAGACTGGGCTAGTGTGGGACTATACTTTTTCATATAAGCAGATTGCTCAGGAGGCAGATTCTCAGGAGTATACACCGGCACGCGGCCTATTTCTTTTCCGCCCAGCTCCAGCACAAGCGCCCCTTGCAATCCAAAATTTGCTCGCGTAGCTTCGGCTGAGACCGTTTCCTTCTGATTCAAAACAAGTTTCGTGATCACTCTATTTTGTTCACCTTGTCCAAGTGGATAAGCAAAGGTTTTGGAGGTTACAAAGTTATAGCCCGTCACGGCATCACCACGTTCGATCAGTGTTTTGAGCGGATAGTGATTAAACCCGAAGTTTAGCAGGGAAGCATGATCATTCCAGTCATCGCCGTCATTTATAGTAACTGCAACAAGCTGCTGGCCGTTTCTGGTGGCAGAGCTGACAAGGCAGCGCAGTGCTTTTTTGGTATAACCTGTCTTTACACCGTCCGCTCCCTCGTATAAATACAGCATCTTATTTTTGTTTCTCCATTTGTAATCCCATTTCTCATTTGGATTGTCTGCAGTTTTCTCCTGCGTCTTCACAATTTCTTTAAATACAGGATTATGAAGAGCATAAGCGGTCAGAACAGCCAAGTCGTTGGCACTTGAATAATGCCCTTCAGCGTCAAGACCATGGGGATTAGCAAAATGAGTATGGGTTAGCCCTAGCTCCTCAGCCTTAGCGTTCATCAGGTATACAAAACCTTCTTCAGAACCACCGATATGCTCAGCGATCGCCGTTGCTGCATCATTCCCTGAGCGCAGCATCAGGCCATACAGCATATTTTCCAGCGTCATCTCTTCCCCCTGCTGCAAGTAAATAGAAGAGCCTTCTTTCGCATAGGCATTTTTTCCTACTTTGACTTTAGAGGCTAAATCACCATTCTCAATGGCGACGAGGGCGGTCATAATTTTGGTCAAGCTGGCAATAAGCATAGGCTCATCCCCACGGCTGCTGTACAAAATACGCCCGGATTCCACATCAATCAGTGCCGCTGCTCTTGCATGTGTAGAGATAGAGCTGTTCTCGGCCTGAATTGAAGATAGCGGCGCCAGAAGCAGCAGCGAAAGGCACAATATTAAGGCGAATGGCCATTTACGGGTTATTGTCTTCATGTTCATCCTCCGGCTTCTTATCGGATCTTAAGTAAAAGTGTTTATGTTGTACAAGTGTATGCGGACCAGCCTTAGGGTATGTCCACTCCTTGGGATGTTCCACACAAAATATCCCCACAATGTGAGGCCTTGCTTCGATATTTTTTCAGGTAATTTGCGGGGACCAAAATATACTTTCTGATACGTCAAAAAAGGGACACCGCCTGATGTATGGCGATATCCCCGAGGCTATTTGTAGAATTATGTGTACCTAATGAGTTGAAGATTGAGATGTACTTGGATCGGTTTTAACAGGTGCTGCTGCTGGTGTGGCAGGTGTTGGCGGCGTTTGAGCTGCAGCATTGCTGGTTTGGAACATGGTTTGAATTTTGTCGATGAGCCCTGGTGTTGCGTCGATGATTTTTTCGAATAGGTGAGTTTGATTGTCCAGAGGGACAATATTCACTCCATCCTTACCTACCACTAAAAAAGCGATCGGTCGAATGGAGACGCCTCCCCCGCTACCTCCACCAAATGGAAGCATTTTGACTCCACCTTGGGAGCTTGAACCACTTATAGAATCTTCTACTCGATAATCACTACCACCAGCAGCAAATCCAAAGGCAACTTTACTGATAGGCAGGATGATGCTGCCGTCAGGAGTTTGTACTGGATCTCCGACAATGGTATTCACATCTACCATGCCCTTGATATTTTCCATCGCTGTTTGCATTAGGCCTTGAATAGGATGGTCGCTCATATTGTTTCCTCCTTTAATTGAGTACGATTTCTCTTTCTTCTACAGCGTATATCATCCCCACTTCCGCCCATTTGTATGTAACTTTCATTTTAAACTTTCCCATGTGGCTCCTGACGCATCTGTTTCAGCAGATTTCTCCAATGGCCGATCCCACCTTTTTCACGCAAGACACGCCGAGATAGCCGCATTAAGGCATACAAAGTATAGCCGACTGAGATTTTCCCCTTACAGACAAACTCCATTGCAAAACAAAGCTCATCTTCAAAAACAGGCTTAACAAAAATTCGAGGGTGCTGCTGCAATTTCACCCACTGCGAAATAAAACCAACAATACTCCACTTCAGGCCCCAAACCGCTCCCGATGCGGTCGCAGTATCTGCTGCATCACCAAGAGAGAAATCGGTGGACCAATCGAGCTTTGATATTTTCACATGAGCTACAGTCTCTTTTAACCATTCCTTCAACCCGCGTGTAGATTTTACAGCTTGGTTAACATTGTCGCGCCAGTGCATTACTCTTTCTTTATCGAATATCTCTTCTTTTACGGTATCTACACCTGTCGTCGCAGTCCCTGTCTCTTTAAACTTTCCCCACACACCCTGCTCCAATCCCTTAAAAACCAATTGGGGAAGTTCATAGTGAAGCTTTATCAGACCAAAAAGAGAGGTAATATCTAATTCGAGCAGGTCATTTTTTCCATGTTTATAACACCGTATGCGGAAATCGATAGATGAAGACAGGACCAGGATCAGTGCCAGCACAAGCAAAACGAGGGGAATTGCAAGCCATAACGTCACGTATTTACCTCCAAGAAACCTTAATAATGGGAACCTTTGGTTTAGTATGGCAATTTAAGCTGGAAAAAATTCGGGGTTTGCATAAAAAATATGAGCTTAAATAAAAATAGGGACTATCCCAAACCACATAAATGGTTTAAGGGCAGTCCCTTCAATACAATTATTAGCGTTCTCGTACGAACTAAGGCAGCTCGACATCCTCAAACGTCATTTGAGTATCCAGCTTATTGAACAATAGCTGCGTCTCTTCTTCCAAATTATCCGTGGACTCAAAGTTCGTTGGTTCCGGCAGATCCTTTAGACTGGCAAGACCAAAGCTCTCCAAGAAGGATTTAGTCGTCCCGTACAGAATTGGCCGGCCTACCGCTTCCGCACGACCAACCTCATGAATCAAATCCTTGTTATTCAGCGTATGAATTGCGCGTTCCGACTTCACACCCCGGATTTCTTCAATCTCCACCCGCGTAATCGGTTGGCGATAAGCCACGATTGCGAGAGTCTCTAAGGCAGCCTGAGACAAGGTTGATCTGGATGGTGAATAGGCCAGACGCTCAAAATAGTGGGCATGATCAGGCAATGTAGCCAGCCGATAGTTCCCGGCAATTTGCACTACCTGTAAGCCCCGCTCCTGTGCTACATAATCTTCTTTCAGTTCCTCTAATGCTCCGGCCGCAAGCTCTGGGCGCTGTTCCGTAATTTCAGCCACTTGGCGTACAGAGATTCCTTCATCCCCTGATAGAAACAGCAGGCCCTCAATAATCGATTTCAGCGTTTTGTAATCCATTGAAGTGTTCTCCTCCTCTCCACTCCATTACGATGTCATCAAACAATTTCTCTTGGTAGCAAAAAATCGCCTTCATTTTCATCAGTTCCAGAATCGCAAGAAAAGTAACTACGATTTCGTGCCGTGCCATTTCATCGTGAAGCAGTGCGGAGAAATGCAGCTTACCGCCTGTTCCTCTGCGCTGCAGCGCATCTGATACATCACGTATACGATCTTTTACCGATATTTCATCCCGGGTGATCCGCTGGTAAGAAGACCTTCTGGCAGCCTTACTTAGCGCTTTACGAAAAGCGGCTATTAAGTCTGAGGTATGTAGTCCTTTTAGCGTTTGATCAATCTCTTCTGGCACGAATGGACCCAAATCCTCAGGCTCCTTCGTAAAAATCAAGCTCCGCTCGCTCTCCATATCCATTAGATGTACAGCAATACTCTTGAACTTACGATACTCAATCAGTCGCTGAACAAGTTCAGCTCGTGGATCAAATTCATCCTCTTCGTAATATTCAAAATCATCGATCTCAATGACCGGTGGTTTGGGCAGCAATAGCTTGCTCTTTATAGATAAAAGGGTAGCGGCCATCACGAGAAATTCACTCGTAATATCCAATTCAAGCTCCTGCATGCTACGCAGGTATTCCATATACTGTTCGGTGATCTCGGCGACCGGAATGTCCTGGATGTCGATTTCCGCCTTATCAATTAAATGCAAGAGCAGATCCAGCGGACCTTCAAACGTCTCCAGCTTGTACAATACAGTCACGAAGCATCCTCCCGCCAAAAAAAGTAAAGTGCAGCGCCCGTCTGGACGCTACACAAGTAGAAAGGGCTCTTATAATCCATGCTTTCTTCTTATACTATAAATAAGCACGAATTCGACTGATTCGTCAATAGCTGACTTACTTAAACAGTTTGTTAAGATTCGCCATTTCAATCGCAGCAGTCGCAGCATCCCAGCCTTTATTGCCTGCTTTAGTTCCTGATCGCTCGATGGCCTGTTCAATATTTTCAGTAGTAACTACGCCAAAAATGGTTGGCACGCCGGTCTTAAGATTGATAGCGGCTACTCCTTTGGCAACTTCATTACATACATAATCATAGTGTGTAGTGGAACCACGGATAACCGTTCCTAAGGTAATTACAGCGTCGTATTTGCCGCTTTCAGCCATTTTTTGCGCGATCAATGGAATTTCAAATACCCCTGGAACCCAAGCAACATCCACTTCATCATCACCGACACCATGGCGTTTAAAGGCATCGAGTGCACCTGACAAAAGCTTGCTGGTAATAAATTCATTAAAACGTCCTACAACAACTCCGTATTTTAACCCCTCAGAAACTAAGTGTCCTTCTAAATATTTCGGCATATCCATCATCTACCCTTCGTTTTTTATAATGTATGGTTAAGCTTTCGAATCCTCATTTTGTTCAATATCGTCAAAAGACAGCATATGTCCAAGCTTCGCTTGCTTCGTGTGGAGATAGTTGGTGTTGTCCTTGTTCTCCGGCATTTGTATCGGCACGCGCTCAACGACTTCCAATCCATAACCCTCCAGCCCTTTGATCTTACGCGGGTTGTTCGTGAGCAGACGGATTTGGCGCACACCCAGATCCTTCAGAATTTGTGCTCCAATTCCATAATCACGCAGATCTGCTGGAAAACCAAGCTTTAGATTCGCATCTACAGTGTCAAGACCTTCCTCTTGCAGCTTGTAAGCCCGAAGCTTATTGATAAGGCCAATGCCTCTGCCTTCTTGGCGCATATAGAGCAACACGCCCCTGCCGGCAGTTTCGATCTGCCGCAGTGCAGCTTCAAATTGCGGGCCGCAATCGCAACGATGGGAGTGGAATACATCACCCGTCAGGCATTCGGAATGAACACGTACAAGTACTGGCTCATCGCCGGAAATATCTCCTTTTACCAAAGCTACATGCTCTTTATCATCCACTTCATTTGTATAAGCTATGGTCTGAAAATCCCCAAAGTCGGTAGGAAGTCGTACAGACACTTCTCGCGTGACGAGTTGTTCTTTTTCATTTCGATAATGAATAAGATCCTTGATGCTGATCAGCTTAAGATCATGCTTGCGGGCAATTTCGATTAGATCAGGTAAGCGGGCCATTGAGCCATCTTCCTTGATAATCTCGCAAATGACACTGGCTGGATAAGCGCCACACATCCGCGCTAGATCAACAGCAGCCTCCGTATGTCCGGAGCGGCGCAGAACGCCACCTTTTTTCGCAATCAGCGGGAACATATGCCCCGGTCTGCGGAAATCAGCAGGTTTCGCTTTTGGATCGATCATGGCCTTAACGGTCAAAGATCTTTCCCCCGCAGAGATCCCAGTGGTTGTATCAATATGGTCAACAGATACGGTAAAAGCCGTACCGTGATTATCGGTATTGTGGGTTACCATGGCTTGCAGTTCAAGTTCTGCCGCACGCTCCTGGGTAATAGGCATACAAACCAATCCACGTCCCTCAGTAATCATAAAATTGATGACCTCTGGTGTCGCCCGTTCAGCAAGGGCTATAAAATCCCCTTCATTCTCACGATCTTCATCATCCACTACAATGATGACTTTACCGCGCATTAAGTCATAAATCGCATCTTCAATCGGATCCAAGACACTTTCCTTTTTCGATTGCTCGCTCATGATCCTATCCTCCTAAAAGCTTTACGAAAGATTATTCCCTTCTTCGTAAGCAAACTCTTTATTTAGACAAACCCGTTCGCCGCCAAGAAATCATGACTAATCCCGGAGCTGCTCTCGCCTTCTTCATCTTGGGCGGCTGAGCCATAATGCAACAGATGATCTACATATTTGCCAAGTACATCACACTCGATATTCACACTATCCCCGGCCCGTTTGTGCGTCAGTACTGTTTCCCCTAACGTATGCGGAATAATGGACACTGCCAGCGATGAGGCCGTAGTCTTCACTACAGTTAAACTAATGCCGTCGATCGTGATCGATCCCTTAGGGATAATATATTTAAATAGTGATTTACGATCCGGTGCAATCTCGAATACGACAGCATTTTGATCACGTTTTACACTCTTAATAATGCCAGTGCCATCAACATGTCCTTGAACAATATGTCCTCCAAAACGCCCGCCAGCTGCCATCGCTCGTTCCAGATTCATCCGGCTGCCGGGCTTCAGTTCCTTCAGGTTGCTATTCCGGTAGGTCTGTGGCATTACATCCACTGTAAAGGAATGATCGCCCAAAGTTGTCGCCGTAAGGCAAACCCCATTGACGGACACACTGTCACCGATTTTTAGATCATCCATGATGACCGAAGCGGCAATATTCAGCACCATCATTTCCCCACCGGCGGAGACACTGCGCAAAACACCAACCTCTTCAATTAATCCGGTGAACATGATATCCCTCCTAAAAAGCATTACTTCCTCAAATTCACTTCTTGCATAGCTTTTGTTAGCGTACCGGAGTACCGCTGATACATACATTATCTCCTAGCACTTTTACTTCCAATCCTTCAAGTGAGATCGCATCCTTCATCAGCTCTACACCCGGGAATACGAAAGTCCCTTTCGCTTCTGCACCACCACCGACAATTTTTGGAGCGAAGAAGAGAATCACACGATCCACTAGCCCGCTTTCCAGCATCGCACCGTTCAGCGTTCCCCCGCCTTCAAGCAAAATAGAGCCAATTTCCATTTCGCCAAGGGATATCATGGCCGCCTTCAGATCCACTCTTGGACCTGCTCCGCACACAACGATTTGAACATCTGCTTTCAGCAGTGCAGCCTTCTTAGCAGGATCTGCAGCATCGGTTGTTACAATAAGAGTAGGCGCTAGGCCATCACATACAACTGCCGAATCCAGAGGAATACGTAGCCCGGAATCAATGATGATCCGCGTCGGGTTAATGCCAGGCACTTCTGTTCTTGTTGTCAGAGAGGGATTATCAGCAATCACTGTATTCACACCGACCATGATGCCCTGATGCCGATGCCGCAGCGTATGTACGATCTCCCGCGCTTCCCCATTCGAAATCCATTTACTGTCACCAGATTTGGTAGCCAGATTGCCATCAAGCGTGCTAGCACTCTTCAGCGTAACAAAAGGTTGTTTTGTCAAAATATATTTGATAAAACGCTCATTCAATCGAAACGCGCGATCACGCAGCAAACCAACTTCGACCTCAATCCCTTGGTCACGCAGCATTTGGATTCCTCTTCCTGCCACCTGAGGGTTCGGGTCTTCACAAGCAACTACAACCCTAGCTACCCCTTCATCGATCAGCCTTTGGCTGCAAGGTGGAGTTTTTCCATAATGGCTGCACGGTTCTAGTGTGACATATGCCGTACTGCCCTGTGCCTGCCCAGCTGCCATATTCAAAGCGTGCACCTCGGCATGCCCCGTACCGCGCTGCAAATGAGTTCCGAGTCCAATCATTGCTCCATTCTTCACCACAACGCAACCAACAACAGGGTTAATTCCCGTTTGCCCTTGGGCACGTTCGGCCATGTCCAGTGCTAGCGACATATAAAACTCATCATTCATGTTGTCCATCTCTTCCTCCTATCCACTGCTGTCTATTCTTAAGCTAAAAAAACAGAAAAACCCATCTCATTCTCCAGGAGGAGTTCAAGATGGGTTATGCGAGAGTTAATCGGCAGTCCAAATAAAAGTGTGCTTAAATAGCCGTCAATCGACGGGTATTGTGAAATATCGCACATAATTATATGAAAACACTGCGATCCGCCAGTCCATTGCAGACAAGCGGTCAACCTCTCCTTCTTCCATCCAGACTATACTGTCGGTCCCGGAATTTCACCAGGTCCACCGTTCGCGTCAACAACGCGAGCCGGGTAGCGGACTGAGCACTGTAGATGAACTTAATAAGTTACTTCTACAACAGCATCACCGCCGGTAGGGAATTACACCCTGCCCTGAAGGATTGATCCTTTATTTAATTGAGGTTCAAGTTTTCCTTACTAACAAAATTATCACTTACACCAGCGAAATGCAAGTGCGTTTATTATATTTACTTAAAATTTGTAACTAGATTATAGATTGTACTGAGTTTATAAAAGGAAACCAAGAAGCGCCAGGACAAGGACTCCTGGCGCTTCTTGGTTATATTTCATGATTACAAACCACGTTCTTGTTGTTTCAAAAGATCACGAATTTCCGTAAGCAGCACGATATCCTCTGCAGGTGCTGGAGTCTCCACCACTTCAACTTTAACGGCTTCTTTGCGCTGAAATTTATTGGCCAGCTTGATAACCAAAAAAATGGAAAATGAAATAATAAAGAAATCCACAACCGATTGTAAAAATAGTCCATAAGGTATTTTCAGGTCCGTACTGACTTCAAGCACCCGATCCTTCAAATCTATCCCACCAGTAAGCAAACCTGCAATTGGCATAATAATGTCATTTACTAATGAAGTTACAATCTTTCCGAATGCAGCTCCAATAATGACCGCAACCGCTAAATCAAGAACATTTCCTTTCAAGGCAAAAGCTTTAAATTCCTTCCACATATTCCAAATTACCCCCAACATATTTAATTTGAAATTATTATAGCATAGTAGCTTCCTAATTCTTAAGACTTGTTAAGAAACTATTAAGTTTCCCTTTACTTTTATCTGCCAGCGTTGTTAAGAAGTCTCCTGTTAAATAGGGTTTAAGCACTACAAGAAAGGAAGATTTCTATCATGACAACTCTTAAAAAAGATTCCAGAACTGCATGTTAGGGGCATGGCTGGGAATGTATTATCACAGATCAAAACATGGATTGAGGCACAGCGATCAGAGCAAGCTAAAAGAAAAAACAAACTGGCATAATGCTGTGGGCGATTTGGTCTTTTATTCCACTAATTTATGAGCTGCAATACAGTTCCTTTGCCTTCACCGGTCTTCAAATGAGGCTTCCAAACAAGAAAATGTTGTATACTTCTTATAGCAAGATTGCTTTACAAGCAAGAAAGGACGTTGAGAAATGCACAACGCAACGCTGCTATTGGTGGACGACGAAGCCGAGATTATTAAACTAATGCAGATCTATCTGGAGAACGAGGGCTATCGGCTGTTAACTGCCAGAGACGGGCTGGAAGCACTCGAAATTATCAATAGAGAGACTATAGACCTCATGGTTCTTGATATCATGATGCCTAATATGGACGGCATTGAGGCTTGTATTAAAATTCGTGAAACGCAAAAATTTCCGATCATCATGTTATCTGCTAAAGGGCAGGAACTTGATAAAATCAACGGACTTAGCGTAGGTGCAGATGATTATGTTACGAAACCTTTTAGTCCGCTGG
The DNA here is from genome assembly GCF_038002845.1 of Paenibacillus sp. FSL F4-0122. NCBI lineage: Bacteria > Bacillati > Bacillota > Bacilli > Caryophanales > Paenibacillaceae > Paenibacillus > Paenibacillus sp. FSL F4-0122. The sequence goes on along the minus strand of NZ_JBBODI010000001.1, from coordinate 4,659,486 downwards.
AGTTAGTTGCCCGTGTTAAATCCCAGCTGCGCAGAACTCGAAATTACATGGCAGATCTAAACGCCAAACAGGATGAAATCATCATTGATGGCTTGGTTATTAATTCGGTTACGCATGAAGTTAGTGTGGATGATCAGCCAGTTAAACTTACCCCGCGAGAATTTGCGATTCTAGAGCTGCTCGCCCGTAATAGAGGACAAGTCCTAAGCATGGAGCAGATCTACGCCAAAGTATGGAAAGAACAATTCCTGGAAAGCACCAATACACTCATGGTGCATATTCGTAAAATCAGAGAAAAAATAGAAGAAGATCCGCGTAAACCACAATACTTAAAAACGGTATGGGGCGTTGGCTACAAACTGGAAAAAGGAGGTCCTTCTAGTTGAACTTTAAACGATTCGATACCCTATCCTGGAAAATAGTTGGCTTCAGCTTAACAAGCCTAGCACTCACCGCTTTAATCTTAATGGGCAGCTATTATGGCACTTCACTATTGCTGTGGTTAAATCCTTCGCGCTCCTTTTGGGGAGTCAGACTCATTCTCTGGGTGATCAATACCATTGGATCGACGCCAGTTGTAATTCTTATAGGGATTCCTTTATTTATTTTTTTCATCCTAAAACTGTCCAGAAATACAACTAAGAATCTTCATAACATTACGAGCGGAGTTCAGGCCATTGCGGATGGCAATTTGTCTTTCAAGGTGCCGGTATCAGGTACGGATGAACTCGGAAAGCTCGCTGAAAATATGAACACAATGGCTGGCAAGCTAAAATCTGCTATAGAGGAAGAACGAGCCGCTGCAAAAGCCAAAAATGACCTAATCACAGGTGTGTCCCATGACCTCCGAACCCCACTAACCTCTGTTCTCGGATTCCTTGAATATGTGGAGAAGGATCGTTATAAAAACGAGGTTGAGCTGCGTTATTATGTGAATATTGCCTATGAGAAATCTCTGACTCTTAAAAAGCTAATCGACGATTTATTTGAATACACACGCGTCAGCAGCAGCGGATTACCGCTAAATATTGAGCCTGTAGATCTCGGCAAGCTGCTCGAACAGCTGATTGAGGAATTTGCACCCGTACTGGAACAAGCAGATATGATCTACCGCATTCATACGGATACAGCTCCTCTGATCATCAACGGAGATGCGGATGAGCTGGTGCGATTGTATGAGAACCTATTTACCAATGCCGTAAGATACGGAAAGGAAGGAAAAATTCTAGACATTTCTGTTGTTAGAAAAGACGATAGAATAGTTGCTGTATGTACGAATTATGGTACTCCTATCCCTGCATCCGACCTCCCCCACTTATTTAAACGCTTTTATCGTGTCGATAAATCCCGCTCCCGAGAGACAGGCGGAAGTGGCTTAGGGCTCGCCATAGCCAAGAGTATTGCAGAGCTTCACGGCGGAACCATTACAGCCAAAAGCACACGCAAACAAACTGAATTTGAAACCTCTTTCCCTGTGAGCGAATGATGCTTGCAGGGATTTTTTGTACAATCTCATCCATTAAGAAAATGATAAGATTTCATAACATAAAGCCTTAAGATCTCTGACTTATAGTGATTTCATACCAACTCTGCTATAAGTGAGGAATTCCTCTAATATTATTATCCATCTTATTTAACTATGCTAGGGGCCATTTCATTCATACCGCGACAGCTAAGCATCGCCGACCACTACTGATCTTTAGCTTAAGCACGCCGAGAACACCGTTACTATGACTGTGGGCAGTGTCAAAGCACTCGTGAACGGGAAAGCTCTCACCATTGATGCTGCGCCGCTACTGCCAGGAGGAAAAGTTTTAGTCCCGGTACACTTAAGAATCAGCCATAAATTTTTCAAAAAAAGCACAAAAGCACCCGGCATTTATCATGCTGGGTGCTTTTGCATAAAAGCTTAAATCACACTAATCTCAATCACTCCGTCTTACCCCTACGTCTAAATACTCGGTTCAAAACAAAGCCTATCGTTATCAACCCAATTCCCGACAGATACAGTGGCATTGGACTATTCTCACCTGTCTTCGGCAGCTGAGGAGCAACCGAAGTGCTATTGTTCACCGTACCCTTTGGTACTTCTTCATCATCGATATCAACTTCTCCTAAAGGAATTTCATCTTCGGTTATCTCTTGCTCAGGAATTCCCTCATCGGTTGATGTCGCGGATCCTAGATCGGCGGCAATTTCAGGACCAGCAGGAACAGCTGGATCATTAATAATTACCCCTGGTACGGGCGAACTTGTAGACGTGGGTACCACCGAACCTCCAGATGTGCTGCTTGTAGGGATTGGTGTAGGTGCAGCAGTCGCTTCTGGTGATGGAGAAACCGTCGGTTCTGGCGTTGTTGATGGTGCAGGTGTTACGGTTGGCTCTGGTGTTGTTGTTGGAGCATCGGTTGGTTCTGGTGTTGCCGTAGGCGTTGGCTCCACTGCTTTTTGATTCGTAATCACCAGTTGAATCGCTGACGAGGAACGAATCTCCACTGGATGCTCGGATGTATCGAGCACGTAACCATTTGGAGCTGCTGTCTCCACCAATACATAGCTACCCAGCCATATTTTATTGAATGTAGCTGTACCCTCTGCATCTGTAGTTAGACTGTTAATCAGTACACGTTCCGTGCCATTTAGTCGATACAATGCAAAAGTCGCATCACCAAGCGCCTTTAAGTTATCTTCAGCATCTAGCTTCTTAATATTGAGGGTGCCTCTAACCCCGCTGCCTGTGCCAGAACCGCTGGAGACCCCGACAATAATTTCTTTGGAGGTCTCTTTACTTATTTCGCTGCCGTTAAAACCACTGAAATGTACAGTATTTATTACTTTGTCTCCAGTGTTAGCCACAATCAGGGATTGATATTCGAGAATGTAAGCCCTGCTGATTTCCTTGGCAAAGCTTAACTCAAAGGATTGTTTTCCATCGGCATCCGTTGTAATAACTACGCTATAATCAATACCCTGAATCAATTCAGGGCCGCTTTTCGTGATATCTCCGTTCACAGCTACAGCCGTAGGATATAGATGGAATGAATTCTGCAGCAAAATTTGATTAGCACTGGGAGTATCTTTGATTAAAGCATCCTTTACAGTAGACTGCCCCCGGTTAATTTGCAGGCTCCAGTCGATTTTATCCCCGTTTTGTGTGCCGTCCTTCAGCACATAATCCTCTCCAAAAGGAATTTTTACGGAGGCGGTCAAATCTTTGGAAACCACTTTTGTTCCATCATAGAGATTAGCTTTATTATCAATAGTAGTGCCTATTATTTGCCCTTCAAGACTTGTGTTAAATTCAATGTAGAAAGCGGAGTTAATCCTATCTGTAAAAATGACCTTTAATTCATTATCGCTATTTAAGCTATAGGTATATTTATTACGATTCACTTCTCCACCCTTGGTAGGATCACCATTCTTTGCAATATTCATAGTGTAAACTTTAAGTGAACCAGGAACCAAGGTCTGGCCTGATTTTAAAATATCTGCAAGCGCCGGAGCTTCGAGGGTTTTGCCGTTATAATTGGCGCCTATCGTCCAAGTAATTTCTTTAGTTGAAGCATCGTAGGCTCCCCCTTTAAATCCATTGTTTTTCGCTTCAGGTCTAGGAATGAATAACCCTTCTGCTTCTATCGTGCGTAAGGCTTCAGTAGAGTCCATCCAGTCTAAGCGAACTTTGTTGTTGAAATTTTCAGTTTTAGCCCAAATCCAATCCTTGTTAAATTCTGTAGAATAGCTAATCGTGTAAAGACCAGATATCGGTGAATTAAACACTACCTTGAAGCCTTTATTAGGCTCGACAGGTGAGTTGTATACTAGATTATAGTTATTCGGATTTAAAACATTTCCATTCAGATTTCTAATCACCAGTGATTCCGGAATAAACTTTAGGCCGCCTAATGGGAAGGATTCGGTAACTGCAACATGGCTCATCGGGTAATTGTCACTATTCAATGTGACCTTCCAGCCCAATGTTTTATTCTGATAATCTACGGTTGATAAAGTCTTATAAAGAATGGAAGACCGGATTAATCGGGTAGCCTGATTACTATACGTACTATCGGAGACTGTATTAGTTATGGTGACATCCTCAAACACGCGCTTTATCGCTTTTGTCTTATATTCGATTCGATATGGTGAAGTAACATCGTGTACAAATTGCAATACAAACCCAGCCTTATGAACGTCTGAGGTGGAAACAACCGTGTAGTCAACATCCTTTGTCAAAACCTTGCCTAACGTTGCACCACCGGAAGAATCCAGCTGCACAGCATATACTTTTAATGAATCGGCTACCAGCTCTTGAGAATCATCGAACAAATCTGTTAACACAGCGTTTCCTTGCGGGATGTTCTTTTCACTGTAGTTATATTCAATTGCCCAGGAAATGATCTGCTTGCCCCCATCATAGCTTGTGGAATACTTTTTCAAGCTTCCTCCACGTTCTACATTCACTGTGGCAGAGGAGCTGGCAGGCTCTTGCCCATCTCCTGAAAAAGTTGCAGTATTGGTGAAGCTTAGCTGATGGTCATTAGTAATCCCTGTGGAATATACAATACGGTAAGCCTCTTTAATCACAGGCTCCGTAAAACGGACAATCAGTGCCCCTCCGGAGAGCTCTGCAGAGTATTTGCTTGTGTCGAGCAACGCTCCTTCCGTTACTGAACCATCCAATTGAATGCTCAGTTGATACACGCTCACAGTGACTGGAGTATTTAATGATAAGCCTGAAGGGATGGGGTCCGTCACAATGGCATTCCCCACGGCTTCCAAAGACTTATTGACATCAACAGTCCATAATATTTGGTTCGCATTGAAGCCTTCGGGAATACCTCTCTTCTCTATGATCGATCCAACACTTGGCTTAAAATTCACTGTCACTGTCTGAACGCCACCGCTCACGGGAAATAAAATATTCTGAATAGTACTGCCCGAGATTTTCTGTTTATCGAATTTAGTATTTAACCGCAGCGTTCCCTGCACGTCATCATGCATTTCTATGTAGTCATTAAAAGTCATTATCACTTCATGTGAATTTTGCCTGACTTCAAAGCTCCCTACATCTCCATCCTCAGAGACTAAGGGTCCGTTAAAATCATTAAATAGCTGGAACTGTTCCGGTAGCTGAAAAGTAAAAGTGTCGCCCTGCTTGTAATTATGATTTTTAGGAAGAGACCAATTATAATCCAAGGTAACATTAGCATCTTGTTCGTATACGCTATTCGTGACTGTGATTCCATCCGGCCCGTAAACAGCCATCGAAACACTGGTGATGATATTTCTTTCGTCATCAATCGCAGCCGCTTTTACTTGCGGAGCAAATCCGATGCCATAGGCATATTGTGCCACAAGCATCAAAATAATGACCATTACACTTATTTTTTTCTTAAACATGTTCTTTTTGCCTCCATTTTCTTGTTCTAATTGTTTTCCACCCCTGTTTGTTCAAAAGCTTCATATGTAATTCCGCACCCAGCGCCCCATCTTATGTTAATATAATGAAAAGTCTTCCTTATGTGGTGGAGTTGACAGAACATATACATATATACCCAATTTATGGATATCTAGAATCAATATTATTAAAATTCTCAAACTTTATTTTTGATGGATGTTTTCACGTTCAAAGGAGGTTTGTCTATGCAGCTTTCATCTTTTTTTGATCGCCAGCACGCGGAGGATTTCATCATGTTCTCATCTTCGCATTGGGTTGCGCTGTCTATCATTACGTTAAGTTGTCTACTGCTCTATGGCTTACGGTTTGAAATTCGTGCAGATTCAAGACTTCGGCAAAGTGTGCGTTTGCTGCTAATCATTCTACTTGTAGTCTCAGAAGCCGGGCTGCAAATGTGGTACATCTCTCAGAACATCTGGCGCTCCAGCTCCTCATTACCGTTCGAGCTCTGTGGAATCACTCTACTGCTGTCTATTATCATGTTAATTTCACGCAGTCGAACCCTTTATTCCTTTCTCTACTTTGCCGGGATCGGCGGAGCATTTATTGCTTTGCTTACCCCTAACCTAGTTTATCCGTTCCCTCATTTCCGCTTTCTCCTGTTTTTTATAGCTCATGGTTCTATTATTCTGGCGTCTCTTTATATGACCTGGATTGAGGGCTACAAGCCGACTTGGAGATCGTTACTCATCACCATGCTTGGCCTCAATATTGTGGCTGCCTGCATCTGGACTGCTAATTACTTCCTAGGCTCAAACTACATGTTCCTATCCCAGAAGCCTAGCACCTATTCCGTATTGGATTATTTTGGACCTTATCCTTATTACCTGCTTGTTGAAGAGCTGTTTGCCTTCACTGTGTTTCTTGCCATGTATTTGATATTCTTCTGGCTGCCAGAACGGCGCAATTCGCGGCGTACACAGGTTAGGCGGATTCTTTAACAACACAAAAAAGCCAGCCCCGATATTCGGAGACTGGCTTTTTAACTATTAAATCTTAAGCTTCGATGATTTCTACCGAAGTCATTTTGTCGCGTCCTTTGAAAGCATCAACAAGATCCATGCCTTCTACTACTTTACCAAACACAGTGTGTACTCCATCCAAGTGTGGTTGTGGAGCGTAGCAGATGTAGAACTGGCTTCCGCCTGTGTTCTTACCCGCATGTGCCATAGCAAGTGTTCCGCGTTCGTGTTTGTTTGGGTTAATTTCGCAGTTGATTGTGTATCCTGGACCGCCAGATCCAGTTCCGTTAGGGCATCCGCCTTGAGCAACGAAACCAGGGATAACACGGTGGAATGTTAATCCGTTGTAGAAACCTTCTTTTGTCAGCTTTTCAAAGTTGGCTACAGTGTTAGGTGCATCTTGATCGAACAAGTCCAGCAGCACTACGCCACCATTTTCTAGAGTGATTTTCGCTTGCTTTGCCATATGTAAATGACCCCTTTCAAAATTAACAAATTTAGAATACCTCAATTATATTACTATGAAACCACGCACAAAGCAAAGCAAGCAGGAGACTTTCCTGCTTGCTCTATATGCTGCTCAACCTTACCCACCTTACAGCAGCAGGCTTTTACTTAGCAACAACTGTCTGTTTGGCGATACGCTCTGGTACAATATCGTTGGCAATAAGATCCGTATAGCTTTCACGACGCACTACAAGATCGCTTTGTCCGTTCTGTACGAATACTAAAGCCGGACGGCGAAGACGGTTATAGTTGCTGGCCATGGAGTAATTATACGCACCTGTGCAGGCTACAGCCAACAAATCGCCGCTTTCAGCCTTTGGCAGCTCTACATCCCAGATCAACATATCTCCGCTCTCGCAGCATTTACCAGCGATGGAAACAGTCTCAGTTGCGTCTTCGTTAGCACGGTTAGCAAGCAATGCCTCGTATTTAGACTGATACAAAGCAGGGCGTGGATTGTCGGTCATTCCACCATCAACAGCAACGTACTTACGCACGCCAGGAATGTCCTTGTTAGATCCTACAGTGTACAATGTAGTACCTGCATCTCCAACAATACTACGGCCCGGCTCCACCCAAATTTCCGGCAAAGCACTATAAATTCCCGCAAAATGAGTCTTCACTGCATCCGTAATCGCTGCAACATATTCAGAAACATGTAGTGGGGTATCTCCCTCAACATAACGAATGCCGAAACCTCCGCCAAGATTGACTACACGGAAGTCCACTTCCAAGCCTTCTTTAACACTGCGGGCAAAAGTTGCCACACGCTCAACAGCCAGCTGGAAACCATCGGTTTCAAAGATCTGCGAACCAATATGGGAATGCACACCAAGCAGCGTGATATTCTTTTTGCTGACTGCTGCTTTCACTGCTTCATAGGCCGATCCATTACCGATATCAAAACCGAATTTGGAATCCGTCTGGCCAGTTGCGGTATATTCATGAGTATGCGCTTCTACACCTGGTGTCACCCGCAATAAGATGTTCACATTAACTTCTTTACGTGCGGCAATGGACTGCAAAAGGTTAAGCTCTACCAGATTATCGACTACAAAGCAGCCGATTTTGGCATCAATCGCCATTTCGATCTCTTCAGATGTCTTATTGTTGCCATGAAAATGAATACGTTCTGCCGGGAAGCCAGCTTGCAAAGCTGTATATAGTTCGCCGTCAGATACAACATCCAGTGACAAACCTTCTTCATCAGCCAAACGAACCATTGCCATTACTGAAAACGCCTTGCTTGCGTAAGCTACTTGGAAACCAAGGCCGGAGGCTTTAAAAGCATCCATATATTCCCGGCAACGTTGTCTAACCAATTGCTCGTCCAATATATATAGCGGGGTTCCATATTCCGCTTTCAATTCAGTTACATCACATCCGCCGATCTCCAAATGCCCAGCATCGTTAATGCGGCTAGTACCGTGTAGAAACATTCTTTAGTCCTCCAATTTCTGTGGAATATCAAGGTTCCACCCTGTCTTAGTGTATTCAGTATAACAGACAGTGGGAACTCCATTGAATGGACTAATTTGCAGTAGTTTTGTATTTTCCTACGATTGTTACTCATTCTCTTGAGATGGCGGCATTCTGGTATTGTCTCTGGTTTTGTTAAAAGACGGTCTTTCCTTCGAACTTAGGACCGGTTTACGCAATAGAATTTCACTCATTGCCTTTGCATTAAAGGGTATAAACGGCCACATATATGAGGAGTTATAGGACCGATGAGTGGTTAAGAAGATAGTCAGCAACGTCGTGCCAATCATAAAGCCTGGTACCTGGAACGCCGCTACGGCAATTAATAACACAAGCCTGACTATACGATTCGCCAGACCCAGCTCATAACTCGGAGTCGCGAACATACCGATTGAGGCTACCGCCATATATAGTACTACTTCGTTTACAAACAGACCGCTCTGCACCGCTATATCACCAATCAATATGGCTGCAATCAAACCCATCGCTGAGCCTAAAGGTGTTGGGGTATGCACGGCGGCCATCCGCAGTAAATCAACCCCAAGCTCTACAATCAGAAACTGAGCGAGAATAGGAATTCTCGCTGTCTTTTGCGGCCCGATAAAATCCAGCATAGCAGGCTTTAACTCAGGATGGATAACAAGCAGCATCCATAACGGGAGCAGGAACATGGAGGCGAAGATGCCGATGAAACGGACCCACCGCAGATATGTCCCCATAAAAGGAGTCTGACGATTCTCCTCCGCATGCTGGCAAAGATCAAAAAAGGTGGTCGGAAGAACAATTACAATGGGTGAGGTATCCACGAATAATATGACCCGTCCCTCCAATAAATTGGAGGCAACAACGTCAGGGCGTTCAGAATAACGCACCATAGGATAAGGGTTCCACCCTCCGCCGATAATCGCTTCCTCCAATTGCTTATCCGCCAGTGGAATACCATCGATATCGATGCTGTTGATTTTATCGATGACAGACGTAACCTGTGTTTTATCAACGATATCATCGATGTAAGCCACACAGACATCTGTCCGTGTCCGCCGTCCCACTTGAAACATTTCAAGCTTCAGCCCCGGATCACGTATCCGTCTTCTTACAAGTGAAATATTACTAAGCAGGGTTTCTGTAAAACCATCACGCGCACCACGTACCACCCGATCAATCGAGGGTTCATCCGGACTTCGCATTGGGTAAGATCGAGTATCCATTAGGATAACTTTGTTCTCACCCTCAATAAATAGTGCGCTCATTCCTTTTAATACTTTATCGAAACATTCACTTAATACACTACCCTCTTCAACTTGAATATGAGGGATGTATTCGTTCATAAAGCTACCTAACACACCTGCGGACAAATTTTCTGAAGAAAGGTAGGTTAGTCGTTTCAGAATTTCATCCGTTACATCTTCGTTGGTGAATCCGCTTAAACAGAGTAAAGCTGTCTTATGTCCCCCAAAGGACATTTCTCTAAACGTCACATCAAAACTTGATCCCAGTCCCATCACTTCGGTCAGCGTGTTTTTTGTTTCTTGTAGAGAACCTGGGATATGATCATTGCCTTGCCAATAAATAACGGATTCCTTTAATGAGTTAGAATGCTCACTATCGCGTTTGTCTTGCAGCTTATTTTTCCCTTTGTTCTGAGTCTGCTGCTTCGCCTGCTTCTTCGAAGGCTTCGGTTGAGCTTGAGAACCCTCCCCGGTTCCGGTACCGTTATCTATGCCTCCTGCTGCCTGAGCATTCTGATCCTGTGCCTCATCATCTGATTCCGAATCCTCTGAATCCATACCAAATAACCTGGCAAAAAAACCTTTACTCGGCTCATTGGGCTCCTGATTGCCGAGCTCATCCGATGCTTCTGCATCTTGTTGCCCTGTTCCCTGCTCCGCAGTGGCATCTGCTGCATCCTGCTGCCCTGTTCCCTGCTCCGCAGTGGCTTCCGCATCCTGCTGCCCTGTTCCCTGCTCCGCAGTTGCATCTGCTGCATCCTGCTGCCCTGTTCCCTGCTCCGCAGTTGCATCTGCGTCTTGCAGCTCAGTGCCTAATTCGGCTGACGCCTCTGCATCCTCCTGGTCTTGGCTAGTTTCAGTTGTTGTAGAATTTTCCGCTGAATCTTCACTTTCCCCGATAGCTGAAGCTCCTACAGGTTCTGTGTGATCTGCAACTAGATCCGCTGCAGTTGTCTTCATTGCTGCAGCAGCTGCAGCATTATCTTCCAGATGATCATCTTCCGGTGCAGAATCACCGCTGTGAATAAACTTGCTCATTTCCTAACCCCCTGTTTACTGTCGGTATACAAACCAGTCGAACAAAGAACCCGCGACCTTCCCACTCACCATCGCCATTAACAAACCGAATAGATAATGTGTCATATTCAAGCGTTTAGCGAGTATCGGCAGCACATTTAATACTTCGGTCAATGCTGCAGCGAGCATCCCGACAAAAATCCCATCAAATAGTCCTACACCAAGTTCAACTAGAGGACCTGAGGTAATCTTCCAATTCCAAAAATCACTAACAGTACCTACTAAAGATCCACCTACCATCGCGCCTTCGTACCAATGAACTTTATCGTAAGAAGAGGTTAATTGCGCCAGACGCGGCACCATATCGAGCACAACAAATAGAGCGATCACTCCGCCGCCTACAGCAATACCACCCGCAATGCCCAGCAGCAAATTTAGTCCCAGTGCTATGGGTGCCGTCATCTTCAGTCCTCCGTATTCTCAGATTGGTTTTCACTTCGGCGCCTCATCTTGCTGTATTCCTCATTGATGACATATTGGTCGATGTTCTTCTGATACAGATACATTTCCACTTCCAGCGGAGTAGGCTCCTCGTTCCACTTCTTTTTAAATAAATGGTTGAAAAAAATGACCATCCCAAACCCGATGCCCAGAGAATAAGCAATCTGAAATATATAGGGATGCTCATCCCGATGACCCGTTAGCATCTCCACAATTCGAATTTGTACCTCCAGCATATTTACATCAGCATGAAAGTTCATAATTGTCAGAGCAGACCCAAAGAAAAGCAGCAGCCACACTAAAACAAACATCGCCACCGAAGGTTTCCGTCTCTCCACCTGACTCTCAATCTGCACAATCGTCCTCCCTTCACCGATCGGTTCAATGTCCGCATTCGGTATAAGTTCATATATCCGGGGGATAACCATCAACAGATCAATCAAAATCAGATTGCCGTCACTTTGCTCCGGCTTCATTAAGAGAATTGTCTCCAACGACTCTTTCAGCTCAGGCTCCGCTATCAAAAAAGCAATATCACCCAATGTGACACCTTTACCCTTGGGAACCATCACCCGATTTTTAAGCTGTATATAGATGGTGGGAGCAGAATGTTGTTTCATCCGCATTCCTCCTAAAGGTTATGGTGAAGCTCAGGTCCAAGATAACGGTAGTATGGGAGTAAAGCCTTATTTTTACTCTTGCTGCTCTGAATCAATTTCCTGAAATACTGAAATGTTGCTTGTTTATAGGTATCAGGAAAGGCCAATCCTTCTTCTGGAAATTAAAAAGAAGACAGCTCAAGGTAATTAACCTTAAGCTGTCTTCTTGTTTCTGCCAATTCATCAGTTAGATCGCAAGTAATCCAACATACCGTGCCTGTTCAATTTCATCCAGAAACGAGATATCCATTCCATTGATAAATGTGGTTGTCATCATTGCTACTCCTTTACAGAACCAAGTGTCATCCCTTTAACAAAATATTTTTGCAGGAAAGGATATACGATCAAAATTGGAGCGGCTCCGATAAATATTTGCGCGGCTCTCACCGTCGTCTGCGAGATCAGCTCCATTTCCTTTGGATTGATGCTCATGGAGCTCATATCCCGTTGAATGATAACCGTCTGCAGGAATGTCGCCAGTGGAAATTGCTTGGAATTATTCAAATACAATAGTCCATCGAACCAGGAGTTCCAATGGAATACCATGCTGAACAAGGCAATCGTAGCTATCGACGGCAGAGAAATCGGCAAGTAAATACTGAACAACGTACGGAAATGTCCGGCTCCGTCTATTAGCGAGGCCTCCTCCAGATCTTTTGGAATACCACGGAAGAAGTTCAGCATCAGAATCACCAAGAACGTATTTACCGCACCTGGCAGAACAAGTACCCAGAAGGAATCCATCAAACCAATCTTTTGAATCACAATGTAAAATGGAATCAATCCACCGTTGAACACCATACTGAAAACGAACAACCAAGAGTAGACATTACGGCCCTTGAAGGCTGAGTTTTCTTTGGACAACGGATAGGCTGCCAGAAAAGTAATTAAAAGTGTAAGTCCAGTCCCGAGTATGGTTCTTTGAACAGATACCCAGATGGAGTGTAGAAAGATTGGATTGTTTATTGTCTTTTTATAAGCTTCCAGAGAGAACTGCTTTGGCCATAACCCTACCAAATTGGCATCCGCTGCCGACTTCGCGCTAAAGGATACAGCCAGCACGTGAATCAAAGGTACAATACACATCAGTGCGAGCAGGATTAGAAAGCAAGTATTAAACACGTTGAATATACGATAACCTCTTGTTTTGTAATACATAAGTTGTCTCCCTCTTCCTTTGGTAGATTAGAAAATGCGATATCCTGCCCACTTCTTAGCCAAACTGTACGAGACGAGAATTAGGATCATACTAATGGCCGACTTAAACAGTCCGATTGCCGTACCAAAGCCCATCTCACCATTCAGAATAGCCGTGCGGTACACGAAGGTATCAATAATATCGCCTTTCTGATAGACCAGTGGATTGTAGAGGTTAAAAATCTGGTCAAACCCTGCGTTCAATACATTTCCGAGAGCCAAGGTACCTACCACCACAACCATTGGCAATAGAGATGGCATTGTGATAAAACGTGTCTGCTTCCAGCGGTTAGCGCCGTCTATTTCAGCAGCTTCATATAATGAAGGATTAATTCCTGCTAGAGCAGCTAAGAAAACGATCGTATTATAACCAAATTCCTTCCACACATCTGTGAGAATAACTGTGAACCGGAACCAGTTGTTGTCGCCTAAGAAAAAGATGGGTTTGAAGCCCATGCTGCCTAAGATCTGATTGACAAAACCATCTGTAGCAAGCAAATCCAGCAAGATCCCGCCGAGAATAACCCAAGATAAAAAGTGAGGCAAGTATACCAGTGTCTGAATAGTACGCTGTATGTATACCTTGCGAATCTCATTTAACAAAATGGCGAATACAAACGGTACAGCCAGATTGAAAATCATTTTTAGAACAGCAATAATCAATGTATTCCAAATGACCTGCATACTGTCATTACGTTCAAACAGATAACGGAAATTGTCTAATCCAACCCATGCCGAGCCTGAAATTTTCAGCCATGGCTTATAATCCTGAAATGCCATCACAATCCCGCCCATTGGAATAAAGCTGAAGATGATCAGGAATATCATCGCCGGCAATAACATCAAGTGAAAAGGCCATGTTTTTTTTAGTGTTCTCATCCTTGGTCCCCCATATCGTGTCAAGTTCTTCTGTAACCATACTCAAATTATAGCAACGCCCGAATTCCTCAAATAGCGAGCAAAACCAATATATATGGTACAAAAGCAATCTCTTTATCACATTGAAAAAAGAGGACTCCAAACGCAAACAGGGACCCTCCCTAAAGCCTAATGCTACGGCTGAAGAGATGGTCCCGTTTACTGCTTTTTACCTAGTCAAACTTAATCCAAACCTTATTTTACGCTGTCATACCATTCGTTAACTTCTTTAGTGATTTGATCGCCACCACCTGATTTCCAGGTCGCTACAAAGGAATCAAATGCATCCAGCGGTTTGTTGCCATAGATGATTTCATTAAACGTTTGGTTCTCAATTTTATTCAAATAGTCCATTTTCGATTTCATAGTTTCGGTCGTAGGACCTGTGAACATATTCTTAAAAGATTTATCCTCTTGCGCCAGCAGAACTTTTGCAGCCGCAGGGGTGTCTTTACCATAATTCACAGCTACGTCCTTCTCCAGACGGGTTGTTGGCTCTGCGCCATCTGCCAGGTTAAGGAGTGCTTTCATTTGGGCATCCGGGATCCGGGCACCGTCACGAACCAGCATATAACGAACGCTATTCACATAACCGCCAGCAATTTTATCATTTTCGATCATCTTACCGTTCGCATCTAGCTCATAGTCGTATCCTGCAAAAAGGCCGTTATCCAGTTCACTGCCTGGCGTTGGATTAGCAAAGTTATCGAACAGGTAGTTTTGATAAGTAAAGAAGGCTTCAGGATTTTTCATTTTCGTGCTGATCAAAGTTACACCGTTAGTGAATTGTGTACCATGACGCATAACCTTTCCATCTGGACCCGCTGGAATTTCAATTGGAGCCCATACTGCATCTGGAGAGTTCTTCACGGTATCCTGAAGCGGCCAGCCGCTCATCCAGTAAGGACCCGGGAGAATACCTGCTGTACCCGCAACTGCTGGTTCGGCAGTTTTGTTCTCATCCCAAAGAGCCGCTTCCTGAGGAATATAACCTTTATCCAACCATTCCTTCAGTTTTTCGAGCCCTTGCTTCATGCCAGCATTTACAGAGCCGTATTCTAATTTACCATCAGCATCTAGATTCCATTGCTGTGGCAAGGTTCCGTAAGCACCAAAGATCCAAGAAGGGTCGCCCATCCAAGTGTTCATCGTTGTTTTAAAGCCGATACTAAGTGGAGTTACCTTGTCTGGTGCCAAGCCATCAGGGTTCTGATTCTTGAACGCATCCATCACTTTTTCCAGCTCATCGATCGTCTTCGGTGCTTGCATATTCAGCTTATCCAGCCAATCTTGGCGGATCCACAGAATGTAATCATGGTTATATGCATAATCGAGAACAGGCAGACCCATTCTTTTTCCATCACGGCTGTATTGGTTCCAAACGTTAGGATCCTGTGCCATCGCTTCTTTCCATGTATCTGAAGCATATTTATCAAACAAAGTTCCTACATCAGCATACATGCCGGAATCGATCAAATCCTGTGCAATCGTGTTGTCGGCTGTACCGATGGTTACGACATCAGGCATGTCCTGACCTGAAGACATGGATAAACGCAGCTTCGTACCAAATGCGCCGTTCGTATCTGTGATGGACCAAAGGGACTTAATGTTGATGCCGAATTTTTCTTTAGCCCATTTTGTAGCCACGTTATTCTCAATGCTTTCACCGTTTTTGAATTTAAGTTCAGGGTCCACGCCCCATGCGGTTGTAAATGTCACCTCAGGATCGTATTTATCCTTGTAGGCGTTTTCAGAATTGGAAGCTGTATTTGCAGTCGCTTCACCAGCTGTTTTATCTCCAGCAGTGTCTTTACTATTAGCAGCGTTATTGCCTGAACAGCCCGCAAGGCTACCCGCCAAAAGCATGCTCATACACAGGAGCGGCAGCCATCTTTTTCTCTTCATCGCGCTCATTTTGTTCCCCCTTGGATTCCATAAGTGTTGGTTACAATTTAATTATAGGGAACGATTCTAAGCCCGAATACGTCATTTAAACAAGGTTTCTGCACCTTTCTCAACCTCTATCCGTCCCGGAATTCATTTGGTGTCATATGGTAGTGTTTTTTGAACATCTTACTGAAATATTGCGGATTTTGATATCCAAGCTCAGAGGTGATTTCATAGATTTTTTTATTCGTATTTTTAAGCAGATAAAGTGCCCGTTCCATCCGCATCCGAA
Source organism: Paenibacillus sp. FSL F4-0122 (assembly GCF_038002845.1). Taxonomy (NCBI): domain Bacteria; kingdom Bacillati; phylum Bacillota; class Bacilli; order Caryophanales; family Paenibacillaceae; genus Paenibacillus; species Paenibacillus sp. FSL F4-0122. The sequence goes on along the minus strand of NZ_JBBODI010000001.1, from coordinate 4,643,383 downwards.
TAATATAGTCCCCAAGCCCTTCCCCAGTCTCAGCCTTATAAATCTTGGACAAGTAGACAGGATGCAAATATACATGATCGGCAATGGTTTTGACGGACAGCTCATGACCCGAATGGTTTCCTACCAGCTCATGGACCTGCTTGATAATATAACTTTTCGTATTCTGATCGCTTTCGGATAGCTCCTTCTGAAGCTTATCGAGCATATCAAACGCCCATTCTTTAAGCTTATCAAAAGAAACAATAATACTCTGCGTCAACAACGGATCTAAAGCGTATTGATCAATCTTGGAGATGAACTGGCCACTCTTATGCGCTATATACATAAATGCATTCGTTATCGATAGAAAGACCTCGTACAGATGTTCACTAGAAAACCGTGCATTCTCCATATCCCGGAACACGTCAGCAATTTTTTGCCTTGCTGTATCCCATTGTTTGGATTCCAACAGATGAATGAGTGTAGGTGGACGATAAAGACATTCGAGCGATTTGATGCTCATCGTCTCCTGATGCTGGCGATCATCCAAAAACAGCACGGAACTGGATTCATCATGTGCTGCCAAATACATCGAGCTAAGACCGCTTCGATAGGCAGCCGTCATCCCCTCTGGAAAGGTGAACCACTCCGTTACAATCAGTGAAATCTCACCCTTGAGGTAATTGCTTACACTAATTTGGAAATTCGCGATCACCGCTTTTAGGACTTGCTGCCTTGCAGCTTCATAGTTAGCAATTTGCTCCAATCCCTGCTGAACTGCCGGCTTTAATTCAACAAGCAGAATCAAGCAATCATGCGGCGCTTTGCAGAACCAGACATGGAACTGCTCCTTAAAAAGCTCCTCGGCAATGTTACCGATCGCATATTCCATTAGAGAAACCGAATGGTGATCCATGGCGGCATAATGTTTACCAAGCTGAATCAGCAGCATCGCTGCTTCAGCGTCCGGCTGGAAGGAGATTTCATATTCCTTCAGCTTAATGGCCAGCGTCCGCTCGGACAGCACCCTGCCGAGAAGCAATTCGTGCATCAGATTAGCCCGCAAAACACTGTAATCGGCTTTGCGATTATACAGCAGCAAATGATATCTATCATGGGCTTCCCATTCATCTTTCAAAGATTCAATCGCACCGGATACGCTTTTGATAAACTCGTCATCACTTACCGGCTTCAAAATATAATCAAATGCCTGCAGTTGAATAGCTTTTTTCGCATATTGAAAATCGGAATAACCCGTCAATAAAATGGACCGAATATTTGGCCATTTCTCGCCTACGGCTTCTATTAATTGCAGGCCAGTCATTCCTGGCATTGAAATATCAGTAACCATAATATCTATAGCCTGCTGTTCCATAATTTGCAGAGCTTCAGCACCCGATGCCGCTTGATGCACCTGCTTCACCCCGATTTCAGCCCATGGAATAGTACGAGCTAAACTTTCCGTAACATAGGGCTCATCATCAACTAACAACAGCTCTATCATTCTTTCCCCTCCTAGATGTCATTCCATTTCATTGTCTGTGTTGGGCAGCAACCACTGCAGTGTCACCTGTAATCCTCCAAGCGGAGAAGGCGAGATGCGCAAGCCAGACGTCTCCCCAAAACGCAGCCGCATTCTCTGATGCACATTCCATAAACCGCAGCCCATTTCTTCATCCATCGCCCTGCTTAGTTTATTTTCCAATTCTATAATTCCCTCTGGCGTCATGCCCTGACCATCGTCCTCAACCGTAAGCGTCATTTCTCTGCCTACACATGAACCCGTAATCCGCACCAGTCCCTCTTTGGCGATGGGCTCAATTCCATGTATAACCGCATTCTCCACCAGAGGCTGCAGTACGAGCGGCGGAAGCTCTCTTTTGCGCATTTGCGGTGGGATATTGATCTCATAACGAAGTCTGCTCATCCTCATCTTCTGGATCTCCAGATAATGATTCACAAATTCCACCTCTTCAGACAGCGCAACCAAATCACGTTCCTGACGAGTGGTGTATCTGTAATATCGGGACAAATTATGCGACATCCCAACGACTGCCCCCATATTATCGAGCTTCGCCATACTTGTAATAAAGGAGAAGCAATTATAGAAAAAATGTGGATTTATCTGTGATTGAAGCTGCTTTAAGCGGGCTTCGCGAACATGGATTTTCTCCATCAGCACATTCTCGATCAGCATCTGAATCTGTTCTACCATACTGTTAAACCGGCCGGACAGGAAGCTGAATTCATTCTTCCCTTTAATCTCCACTCGCGCAGAATAATCCCCTTGCTTCAACCGTTGAAAGCCTCCAACCAATAACCTTATAGGCACCTGCACTTGAACATATAACAGATAGGCTACGAGACAGCTCATTAACAACAAAGCACTGATCGCAAAATAAAATAAACGATTAGAGGTCAGGATTGGATGTAGGATTTCAGTCAGCGGCATATAGTCGATCAAATACCAGCCCATTTTGTCCGAATAGACGATATTTACACTGTAGGATTCACCTTCTATTTTGACCGTGCGGTTCTCACTAGGCTTCAGCTGGGTCTCTTCCAGCCTGTCTACCAATTCTTTAGCTAACACCTTGTCGGCACTGCGGTTAAAAATAAGTCCTGTTCCCTGCTTATAATAAAAAGGGTCTCTTCTGCCATCACTTTTGAATTTATCCAGCATATCTTCTATGTTCCGGCTGTCGAACTCTACCTTCATAACCGTTTTGACTTTTTCCGGAGCGAATTCTGACATAAAAGGTGTAAAAGAAAACCACGAGAATACGAAGCGGTCACCCTCCTGCCCTTCAATCTTCTCCACATGCCAGCCCGACTTCACTTCCCGCTTCAGATCCTCATCTTCGTATAACTTCGCATCATTTTCAGATACCATACGATGAATGGACGGGGAGTATAAATACAGCTTACTCTTCCAATTGGAGGAGCTTTCTTGAATGCTGATTTTGGTCTGAATCCGTTTGATCAGGTTTATCGTATCCAGATTCAAACGCCCTTTTTCCAGATAAGTGTCCTTAAGGCTGAGGATATCAGGATCATGGATCAGCAGAATCGGCCACGAGGACAATAACTCCATATTACTTTCTACCTGATTCAGAAAAAAACTAAGCTGATTATTATTCGAAGTATTTAACTCCGTACGCAGCACATCCGTGGTCGTTTTATTGGAATAGAAGTAAAGGATGGTTATCGGGATCAGCATAATGACCATGATACACACGATTTTGGTAAATAAATTATATCTATACACGTTCTTTCACTCTCCGGCTCAAATGTCATAGCCCCTATTGTACAAACAATCCCTACTTGCGAAAAGATAAATATCTAAAAAATGTGGTAAAGACAGGCCCTAACTGCCTTTTCGAGCACAGTTATTGCCTGTCTGCCTATTATTGCTGCAAAAGATTGAGTATGATATAAGCCGCTTCAGCGCGTGTTGTATAGGCTTGCGGACGGAAATTGCCATCTTCGAATCCATTGATAATCCCAGCCTGCGCAAGCGCTGTGATCCCTTCACTGGCATACAACGAGATCAGGTCTTTATCTTTAAAAGAAATAACGTTCACATCCGTCTGACCGTTCACTTTCTCCGCCAACTTAAGCGCACGATACGAAATAGCTGCCATTTCTTCACGGGACAATTTATCATTCGGGCCAAAAGTGCCATCCGCATGTCCTTGTACAACACCCAATTTCCCAGCAGTAATCACAACAGAGCTATACCACGCATCAAGGTTCACATCTTTAAAACTGCCTGTTCCTCTTTCTGCTTTTAGCTCCAGCGCGGACAGCAGCATGCTGACAAATTCAGCGCGTGTAACCTCCCCTTGCGGATTAAAGATCCCGTTTCCTATTCCTTGCACGATCCCTTTAGCCGTCAAGGATTCAATCGCTAACGTGGCCCAATCTGCTGCTTTTAAATCTGTGTACCCCACCTCTGCGTACCCCGCAGCATAAATGCTGAAATGACTTGGATTAAACACAATCTGTTCCGCGGTTGGGTTGTACCGCACAGCTTTGATAACTTCAAGTTTTCCATCAGCAAGTATCGAATAAACAGCAATCCGCTGGCTCTGCTCCCCGAGCTTCAGCTTGTAGTGGAAGGCTACCGATATTGCTCCTTTTTTGAAAACATCGATAGAAGTCCCGTCTACTGACACATGGATGTTATAGGCCGGGTAGTCTTTTGCTCCAGTTACCAATGGTGAAGGCAAGGTTGGCGTAGCTACCTGAACCAGTGAGAGCGTTAGTTCCTTAGCTCCCGTCTTTATAATTCCTGCACTAGCTTCCGTAGAAACCGTAACAGATGCCGCACCATATACAATTACTATTTGGGGATGTTTGCCCTGCTCTAGTATAGAACTCAACGGAAGATGAACGACTGCTCCCTTAAGCTCTCCCGTCGATGGCAGAACAGAAATAATCAGTTTTTCATCCGCCGGAAGCGTCGACAGCGCCTTATTGATATCCTCTATACCTAGCGTGATATCAGCTATGCCGGAAATTCCTGCTTGTGCCTTCACCTGAAGTTGTCCTGCCGCTGTATGTTCGACCACTGCTTTATTTGCTGAATTTACAACGCTTGAATCTCTGACCGTGATGACAGGATCAGGATTAACTCCCGTTCCGGGTTCTTCACCAGTGCCAGGATTCCCTTCCGTTCCGGGTTCCTCACCAGTGCCGGGATTATTTCCTCCCGTTCCGGGTTCCTCGCCAGTGCCAGGATTTCCTCCCGTTCCGGGTTCCCCACCAGTGCCGGGATTTCCTCCCGTTCCCGGTTCCTCTTCGCCCCCCTCACCGGCCACCGGGGTTTTGAAGACATTTAATGAAGAGAGTGCATTCCCTGCAAAATCGAACATTGCCTGATTCTCCCAAGCATTTCCTTCGCCTACCTTCCAGCCTACACCTTGCACTGGAATCCAAGCTGGTTCCCAATAGAACAAGCCTGTTCCTTTACCATCGGGTACTTTGGACAATACATTCATTACTGTTTTGACCTCAGCCATTTGACCTGCAACCGTAGCTGGGAAGCCACTGCCGTCTAGCTGATCCTGACGAGCGATGTTATTCTCAAAGTTGTCGCCGTCCTGCAACGTGTAAGGATATGCGGTTTCCGTCACAATCACTTCTTTACCATATCGTTTAGAGATATCGTCCAAGTTAAACTGCAGGCTATCCATCGTTCCGCTCCAATACGGATAAAAGGACGCGCCGATCACGTCATAATCAAGATTCCGCTTCGTTAATTCGTCAAAGAACCAACGAAACATATCATTTTTGCCACCTTCAGCAAGATGGATCATAATTTTGATATCCTGATCTGCACTCTGGCTGTCTCTAACTCCCTTCACTCCACTCTCTAGAAGCGGAACAACCTTCTCAAAAGCATTCTCTTGATCATAGGATTTGCCGTCAGGCCATAACAAGCCCCCATTAATCTCATTTCCGATTTGGACCATATCGGGTGAAGCTCCCTTTTCCTTTAGCTCATCCATAACATCTTTGGTATAGTCATATACCGCTTGCTTCAATTCATCATAGGAGTAATCCGCCCATGCTCCCGGCTTGTTTTGCTTTCCGGGGTCAGCCCAGAAATCAGAATAATGGAAATCAAGCAACAGCTTAAACCCTTTGGCTTTGACGCGCTGCGCCATTTCCACAACATGCTCACGGTCATTATAGCCGCCAGCTTCCTGAGGATCATTCCATAAACGTAGCCGAATGTAATTTACACCCCGGCTTTTAAGAATATCCAGCAAATCCTTTTCTACTCCATTGTCGTAATACTTTCCACCGGCATCCTCAATCGCTTCCAGTGTGGAAATGTCCGCACCTTTTATGAACCCGGATTGCAGCACAAGCGGAGTAACCTGAATATCAGCTGTGGGTTGTAGGTCTGTCCCTGCAACTTTCCCCATTACGCTGTAAGTTCCTTCAACCGCGTACTCCGCCTCAGTAAGGTCATCCCAGGTTACAGGCAGCTGTTTGCTTGACCCATCTTCGTATATAGCCGTTACCACTGATGGCAATAAAGCAGGCACATCCGTAATTGTGCTGACATTTATGCTCTCAAATCCGACAATAGGCGTGCTGCTGTCACCTACTACTGTTACCTTCGCCACTGCCTTCTGCACAGTACCTGAGATAGAACCGCTTACTGTAAAGGTTCCGGGACGGGAATACTCTGCTGGCAGGATCACATCCCAAGTAACCTGAGCATCCTCCGTGTCAGAATTGCTATATACCACAGTTACAACACTTGGAAGCTCAGGGGCTTGCCCAATTTCCGTGTCCAACCGTACTGGCAGTACAGTTTGTATTTCACCCTGTGCCGGCTCATGCGGCGGGCCGGCTGCGGGAACACCCCAGACCTTCAGATCATTAATGGCTGCCCATTTTCCGCCGTTGATGCCGGTCAGGTTGACCCTTACATAAGAAACATTCCGCAGCTTGAAAGCATTGTACTGAGTTTGCTCTACACTGCTACTCTGACTTTTGTCCACAACTGTTGTCCATACCTTATGATCACGTGATACTTCAATCGTATATTGATTAATGTAACTCCATGCATTCCAGATGACGGTTGCACCTGACAAATCATATACACCTTGCAAATCTACTTCCAGCCAATGAGGAAAGCTCCCGTCATTCGCCGTCCAATGTGTGTTCCATTCATCCGCATCCACTGCGTTACCCGCTTCATACCCTGCAAGCTCACTATCTGATATTGCAGGCTTACCTAGGGCAATATTCTCATCTCCTGCCGCTTGAGCAGACGGCCCAAACGTAAAAGGGGAAATAAGAAAGGTCAGAATCATAAATAATACAAATGATTTCTTCAATGTCTGTTTCCTCCTAAATAATTTAATAATGGATTATGTACTCAGTGGCACAGTCATTTTGTGCACCCCCTAATTGTAAACGCTTTATTAATTCTGCTATATGTTACATTAGAAACATTTCAGCAGTTTTTGCAGTCGATTTGATCTAAGCAAGGAGTAAAATCACATACAAAAAAAGATGATCCGAAAGCCATAAGGCTTCGAATCATCTTTATATAGGTAGAACCATTCCACTTCAATTTGCTCAGAGCGTTTGTGGTTTGGACTGTTGATTAGATAAAAAGAATAAAGCGACCCAGATCAAGGCAAATCCGAGAATCTGCGGGATAGTGACCAGCTGTTGGAACACGATCCAGTTGATGATTACTCCCGTCATAGGAAAGCTGAGTTCAGCTAATGTGGCGAAGGAAGCTTTGGTCGTGCTAAGCCCTTTGTAATACAACAACATACTAAGAAGTCCTGGCAGCAAAGCTTGCAGCAATAGATTAATCGCAATGGCTGCCGATGCACCAAACCCGCCATGAATCTGCCACGGTGCACCTTCTAGCGTAGTGATAACGAACAGTAAAGGAAGCGCAAGGATAAACCGCAGCGAAGTCACTGTCTCATATTTCATAGAACCGAGCAGATAACGTCCCATGACTGTCGATCCCCCCCACAGTGCAGCTGCTCCCAAGGCCATCAGACTGCTAACCCCAATAAAGTTATTCACATGTCCGAAAGGGATACTCCAGCCAAAGGTCAGCAGATAGGTTCCTACCAGCGCCAACACAATGAGTGGTCCGAAATTTTTAGGCAAACGTTCTTTAAGAATTAAAGCAGCTAGACCGATCGCGAATATTGGCTGAAGCTTTTGCAGTAACAGCACCGCATTCAAATCCCCACTGGAAAGTGCCATCGTAAATAGGATCGTCGCCCCGGCAGAACCTCCCCATGAAACAATCAATAAAGCACCAATCTGGCGAAATCCAATTCCTTTAAGCTCCGCCCGGTGACGCCAAAGAACAGGTGAAGCAGCCAAGAAAAGCACCACATGCTCCAGAAGAACAATTTGCGATGAGGTCAAAGATTTTAACAGGATGATACGAAAGAGCGGATCAACGCCCCATAATGCTGCACCAATCACAACGAGCCAAAATCCACTGCGTAGCGCTGATGTACTGCCAACCTTAGTTGATGATGAAGCTGTAACATTACTCATAATTTCATTCTCCTTGTCGATACAAACCCTCGATAAGAGACCAAAAACCCCCGAATTACCAAAAAGGTAAACTCGGGGGCATTATCAATAAAGACGTACAAGGATAGACTCCTAGCGTCTTTATCTTATGATCCTCTCCCATCCGGACTTTACCGTCGGCTCTGGATTTACACCAGATCAGTCACTTCTCTGCAAGCAGAACAAGTGAGTCGCGGGCTCAGTTCACTTTGAACATTACCGCCGGTCGGGAATTTCACCCTACCCCGAGAATCTTGTATTCCGTTGTTTTTTTCACAATCTCAGAATAAACCTCTTCTTGCCATTCGTCCAGTACTTTATGAAAATGTACACATTACTTTCATGTTTCGCAGCATTTTATTACATGTTTGTTCGTAATTGTTCTACTGCTTCATCCAAAAAACTTCTGTATAATGAAAATATGTTGATTTTTCCATAGTTTAGTAATCATGTCGAGGAGGTTGTTATGAAAGAAGCATTCTGGACGAAGTTATTGTTCTCCATCTTTGCCGTTGGAGGAATAGCTTTTTTAGGATTCATAGGTGCTATAATTACTGCGCTTTACGGAGGACTGCTGTTTTATACCCCACTTGTGGCAATCTTAGCGATCGTATTAGCCATCTATGTTGTACTTATCATATTTAATGTGTTGTCACGAAAAACAAGCAATATTGTATTGTTATCTATCCTCGGACTTAGTCTGCTCGCGACCGCAGGATATGAGATCAAGCAAGCGTACGTCAACAGAATTGCCATGGTCGATGATCGGGAGGTTAATCTGCTACAATATGAACCCTTTGCTGAGAAGACCAAAGCAGTGAATCTGGATGAACCTTCTTCCTATCATATCGCTAGCAATCTTCCAAGATTGGACGGCGCAACCGCACTTTATCCACTGTATTCAGCTTTCGTTCAAACTACTTATCCTGAGGGTTATTATAATCCGTATGATTTTCAAACAAGTCAAGTAATTTGCAGCAGCACACCTGAAGCTTACAAGAGATTAATTGAAGGAGAAACCGATATTATATTTGTAGCGGCTCCGTCAATCGCACAACAAAAAGAAGCTAAGCGCAAAGGTGTCGAACTGAAGCTTACGCCGATCGGCCGCGAGGCCTTCGTATTTTTTGTAAACAAACGAAACGACGTAACCGGACTTTCCACCGCTCAACTTAAAGATATTTACGCAGGCAAGATCACAAATTGGAAAGATTTAGGCGGAGCTAATAACCGAATCCGTGCTTTTCAACGGCCTGAAGATAGTGGAAGCCAGACGATGTTGCAAAAGTTTATGAAGGACACTCCACTCATGAAGCCGCCTCAAGAAGACGTAGCGGATATTATGAGCGGTATCATTCAACAAACCTCCAGCTATCGAAACTATAAAAATGCACTGGGCTACAGCTTCTTATTTTACGCCTCAGAAATGAATCGGAACGGGGAAATAGCCCTGCTGGCCATCGATGGTATCCAACCAGACAAGGAAAGTATTCGTAGTGGACAGTACCCATTGGCAACAGAATTTTATGCAGTGACCGCGGGAAGCGACAACCCTAATATTCAACCCTTTCTGGATTGGATTCAATCTTCTCAGGGTCAGAAATTGGTAGAGAAAACAGGTTATACATCGTTAAAATAACATATCTCTAGCGAATGAGAGCTATCCCAAATGTTTGGGAAGGCTCTTTTTCTATTTTTATACCGAAAATTTTCCTTTTTATCGCTTGTAGAGCGCAACTTTTGGAAACTATTGTCGTTTATACTTTATACGAGCCTTAAACGGCATCAAAGGAAGAAAAAGTAAGAATTGCTAGAGACCAATAAACGGGGATGGTAGGGATTGCAGATGAAAAAGTTTGGTTTTTTGGCGTTACTGCTGCTTTTGTTGGTGCTGGTTCATCCAGGAACTGGTTATGCCGGCTCTACGGAAACACACATCAACCTAGACGGCAACGATCTTAAGATTTCCAAAGAAGCACAGGTACAAATTGTAAATGGCAGTGTAATGGTTCCTCTTCGCGTTGTTGCGGAACAGCTTGGTTATACCGTGAAATGGGATAATGTGGCCAAGACAGCGATCATTGAGCAAAAGGGAACTACTTTAAAACTGATCGTGGATAATACGATGGCAGAAGCTTCAGGGAAACAAGTCAAACTGGACAACCCTCCGTTTCTCAGTGGCAGCACAACCCTTGTTCCTTTAAGATTTGTTGGGGAACAGACAGGAACTACTGTCGGTTGGGACAATGTAACCAAAACCGTATATTTAACCTCTCCAGTGCCTGAGGTTGGGGGAAGCGATCCGGAAGTTACGGTTCCAGAACCCACTCCAACAGCACCTTCGGAGAACGGATCAACCGGGAATACAGCAACTGAAGGGAATAGCTCAGTGGCTGCAGTCACCAATCTTAGCTTCATCAATAACCAGCTGGTTATTGCAGTGAACGGCAGTATAAAACCTACCGTGTTCACTATGACAGACAAAGACCGAATTGTCGTGGATTTACCGAATACTGGCTTTGGAACCGACTTCCATCAGAATCTTTCCGTAGGAAAGAACCAAAGCGGACAGTTAACGGTTACCGACTATCCTAATGTCTCTGCCGTTCGCTATTCATTGTTCAGCAGTTCCCCATCGACCATTCGGATCGTCATTGATCTAAACAGCGCTAATAGCTACAGTCTGATAAATGCTAATGATGGACTTATTATTGTGGATCTTAATGGGACTAGCGTTACGCTTCCTGAAACCACCTTACCAGAAGTACCGGTTATAACTCCTCCACCTTCTACCGGCAACACAGACAAGAAGATAATCGTCATTGATGCAGGACATGGAGGGAAAGATCCAGGGAGTTCAAGTGTTAACAAGCTTAAAGAGAAAGATTTCACCTTGCCGACAGCACTGAAAATTGCAGAATTACTAAAGAAAGAACCAAATATCGAGGTTATACTCACGCGCAGTGGCGATACATACCCAACTCTACAGGACAGATCTAACCTCGCCAACAATGTAAAAGCCGATCTATTTATCTCTGTTCATGCCAATAGTATTCCGGCGGGCAGTAAAAGTAATCCTAGTGGCACAGAGACCTATTACACACGTAATGATAGCTTATTATTCGCTCAAACCGTTCACAAATACCTCGCAGTTGCTACAGGACTGCAGGACCGAGGGGTTCGTCAAGCTAACTATCATGTAACAAGAGAAACCAAAATGCCTGCAATATTATTAGAATGTGGTTACTTAAGCAATACCAAGGATGAAGCATTACTCTTTACCCCGGACATCCAGAATAAAATAGCCGAAGCAGTAGTTTTAGGAATCAAAGAATATTTAGGTCGTTAAAAAAATGGGTGTCCCATTAGCCATGCAGGCTGATAGGACACCCATCTTTTATTCGGTAGTTGTGTTCCAAACACTCATTCGTTCCCGCAGATTCGAGGTATGCAGCTCTAGCTGTATACCATCCGGATCTAGAAAATTGACCGTCCAGCCTATTCCCCGTTTGATTGGCCCTCTAATTATGGGCACATTCTGGGTTTGCAATACTTGGACGGCTTCCTCAAAATGTTCCTCTGCAATACTAAAAGCGATATGGTCTACCCCAACTACTTTATCTGCAATCGCCATATAATCAGGCTTTTCAAGAAGACATATCCAGGCACTTCCCCATTCCAGATAAGCATCAGTTTTACCTCTATGAACTAGCTGAAGGCCCAGAACTCCTGTGTAGAAATTCAGGGAATTCGCTAAATTACTGACATTTACGGTCACATGGTTAAAGCCTTCTACCTGCATCTTTATTCAGCCTCTCAATCTTCTTAAGCCAGCATAGTGACAATTCTTTTGCGTTTCTCTGCCTCAGGATCATAAGCTACATGCGTATCTTCATCAAAGATCAAGGTAGCCCGTTCCTCCAGATTGTATTTCGGCCATAACCTCTCTGCTGTAGCCGGATTTCCTTGATGAGCGAAAGCAATCCAAGCATCATGCATAACTTCAGCCAACTTCTGCATCGTTGGATTAATTTCTGCCCTAAGATGGGTTAGATGAGATAGATTATTAAAGGCATAGACGATTTCTGCACTATGCACAGCTTTATTTAACAATGGATGACCTGGGATCGTGCCGTCAAAACGGTACATCCAGACAGGTGCATATTTCAGTTGGTTCTCTGCCAGGGACACCGAGGTTCCCCAGAAGTAAAGATCCGTTAGAATTTCGGCTTGTCCCTCCCATGAGGATGAATAATGGTTCGCAATCTCCTTCAGACTCCCAGTACCCATCATCTGCTCCAGCGCCTTGAGTGAATCGTCAAAGTCTGCCTCAGGCGATTCTTCTCTGAAGAACAAGTTGCCCTCATCACGATTGGTTCCGATCAATAGCGGAATACCCTGTGCCGATCCTTCTGCCACAGCCTGTGCAGGTTCTACAGGAAGTGTATCCCCATCAATGATAGGCTGAAATAACATGCCAATTGAGCCACCCGTTAACTTTTTAGTCATTCTTGCGGCTGCATCGATAATTTGTTCAGAAGAAAATGTTTGCAGAAGACTGGCATCTCCATCTGGAGCAATCCCTAATTCAGCTAGTAGTGCAGCTGCAATGTACTTCCCCTGCTCGGAAGGCAGCGTCTGAGCAGCCCCGCTTTGCATAATCGCACCAGCGAACAACCCCTTCGCTGCTGGCATGGCCAAAAGGGCTGCGATACTCATACTCCCTGCTGACTCCCCGAATACAGTTACCCGCTGCGGGTCCCCACCAAAAGCAGCAATATTCAGCTTTACCCATTCCAGTGCGGCGATTTGATCCAATAAACCTTGATTAGAAGCAAGCCCATGGCCAAATGGAGACAAATTCATGAATCCAAATGGACCCAGCCGATAGTTAATGGTCACTAAAATTACTTTACCGCGTTCAGCGAAGCTTGTGCCGTCAAACTGCGGCTGACTTCCAGCCCCGGTCACAAACGTCCCCCCGTGAATCCAGAACATAACAGGCAGGGGCTCATCATGAACTGCTGGCGCCCAAATATTTAAATACAGACAATCCTCGGAATGAAGCGGCGTCTTGCCACCGAACCGAGTACCTCTCGTATCCGCTGGCTGATGACTAACTGGACCAAATTCAGAAGCATCTCTAACCCCATCCCAGGCTTCTGGTGGCTGTGGTGCACGAAACCGAAGTTCTCCAACAGGTGGAGCTGCAAAAGGGATCCCGCGCCAAATGTTCACGTCCCCCTCCTGTATTCCTTGAAGCTTACCATAAGAGGTTACTGCTATTGGTGCTCCCATTACATTTCACCCTTCCACATTATTCCTTATTCTCTTCAATCTGTTTATATAAGCCGGATCGAAACCGGAACCATTCAAAAAGATGTGTAAATACCACCTTAAGTACCGCATAACCCGGAACTGCAAGGATAATCCCCAGAATTCCAAACATTTTACCTGCGAATATAATTACAAAAATAATGGTTATCGGATGAATCTTCAACGTCTTGCCCATGATCTGTGGTGAGATAAATTTCCCTTCAATCAGCTGAACAGCTGTCCACACGATAATCATCTTCAACAACATAAATGGAGAAGTGACCATCGCCACAATTAGGGCAGGTGTAATCGCGATTGCCGGGCCCAGATAAGGAACAACTGCTGTACAAGCAGCAGCAATAGCCAGAACGAGAGAGTATTCCAAACCAATGATTAAATAGCCAATATAGAGCAGCAGACCAATACAGCAGCTGACAATAATTTGCCCGCGTATGTAAGAGGATACCTGACTGTTCATCTCCGACATGACCATACGAGTCTGCGGCTGCAGAGAAGTAGGTACAAACTTCAGAATATAATCCGGCAATTTTTTTCCATCGCGAAGCAAGTAGAACAAAATAAATGGCGTCGTTACAACCGCCAAGACAATCTCTGTAAGGGCTCCTACAAAGCTGCCAACACCCGTCAAGGCATTATTCAGAAAAGAACTGCCCCACGCCGTAATCTTAGATGTTATCTCACTAAGGTTCGTTCCGATACTATCTTGAACTTGCCCAAAGAACTCCGTTCCGGTCAGATCCATAAACCGTTCTTGAATTAATTCACTATACCTTGGAAAATTGTCGATCAAACCTGATAGCTGAGTCCGTATAATTGGAATGACCATAAACAAAACCAGCGTGATGAGACCAGCAATCAACAAATATAGGATGATTATTGCATATACACGTTTTATTCGGGATCTTTTCTCCATCCGATCTACCAACGGATTCAGCAAATAATAAGCTATACCTGCCAGTAATAATGGTGCGGCCACGGTGTGCAGCAATACTGATATCGGCTTAAAAATAAACGGTATTTTGGAGAATACCAGAATATTAATTCCAACCAGCAGTATAATGAGCAGCACTACTACAAATTTATTATTCAGAAAAAATTTTTTGAACTTCTCTGGCCACACCTGCAGCCTCTCCATCGTACCCTCTCCCCTATAAACCATCATATATACTGTGTTATTTCATTCACTTTTTAATAGCATAGTCAACGTTAGCCCTGCAAGTCAAATTTGATGTCCTTAATTAAGCACACAGTCCTATTACGAGTCTGGTCATGATCCGATTCAATCATAATCCTCCCCTGTTTATAAATAAATAACCCTGCACGAGATATTCCTCTGTACAGGGTTAGAACCGCAACTAAAAGGTACTTACAAGCCTTGCTATTTTTTCTTTTTCCCTTTAGCGCCCTTTTCATTTGAAGCAATCAATTGTCCATCATAGGTGTATAACAAGTGATCTTCAAGCTTCTCCCCCTGCAAATGTTTCCGCACTAATGATTTCGCCAGCTTAGGTGTAATCTCTTTGTACCACACACCTTCGGGATAAGCGATCACCACACAAGCATCTGAACATCTTCCATTACAACGGGTCACAGTCGTATGTATAAGACTTTGTGCGCCCTGCTTCTCAATCTCGTCTTCTATCGCTTCAGCTACCTCTTCACCTTTGTGTTTCTTGCAGCTGCTACCGTTACATATTAATAAGTGACTTACAGTTCCTTGTAAATTCCAGGTCGTCATGGATGACTTCAACCCCTTCTTATCAGCTAACCCTATTCCGTTCGTGGATTATTTTAAACACTATCATAAGCATCATTATAGTCAATAGTAAGAAAGACTGTTATACTATAAATGAGAATGATTATCAATGAAAAGAAGGGGATTACTACATGCAGATCCAATCCGACGGGATGCCTTATCCATCCCATCCTTTTTATATGCCCCTTCGGGTCATCAGCTTATCGGGAATAACCAACTACTCAGCCTCAAACATTTCTTCTACTAATTCCAGCCTTATGATGATCTGGGATGGGAAAGGTTTTCTTGAAATAGACGGTAAGATACACAAGGTCATGGCCGGAAGCTTAATAGCCCTTAGTAGTTCTTCTTTATTGAAGATGGAACCTGAATTACAGTTAAAGGGGATATGGATTGAGTATTCCTGTATACCCCAGAGTAAAAATGAGGACATTTTTATAAATGACAACTCCCCTGTCCACCATGCCTCCACTCGTTTGATAGCCTTGGCAGGTGAGCTTTACAGTGCCTGGATAGACGCTGATAAACAAAAGCCGTTTAGGGTCCAGCAGCTATTCACCCAGTTCATCGTGGAGCTTCATGGTGAACTGACATCCCATAAAGAAAGATCAAGCAGTTGGATGGAACGGGTGACTGAGTATATAGAAGCTCATTACAATGAAGATATCACGCGGGATCAAATGGCTGCTTTAGCTGAAGTGAGCCCCGAGCACTTTTCGCGAACCTTTCGCAAATCAATAGGTCTATCCTTCAGTGCTTATATTACACTACTAAGAATCCGTAAAGCCCAGCAACGAATCCTCACCAGTTCTCCCAATCTGACAACATTGGCACATGAGGTTGGTTACGAAGAGGGAACTTATTTAAGCCGAAAATTCAAGCAGCTTGTTGGCGTTTCACCTACAGCCTACCAGAATAAGAATAAACGGGTCGTTGCCCTGAACTATAATCACACCGCTAGCCTGCGAGTACTGGAAATCATGCCTCAACTCGGGGTTTATTCCGAATGGCAACATAGCTTGGAACAAGTTCCCGCTTCCAAACAGCTTCAAATGAGCGAAGGTAAATTTTCATTACTCTATGACTCAGTAGCTGCGGTAAAACCAGATGTCATTATCGGCTACAGTCTACCCGACAATAAGATTCTGACTCCTGTTGCTCCGGTTATCGAGCTGCCCTTTATGCAAATGAGTTGGCGAGAGCAATTTGCTCTGATTGCCGAGGTTGTGAATCGACGACAGCGTGCTGAACAGTGGCTAAGTCATTATGACAGACTTTGTCTTACCGCCAACGGGTTATTAAACCATGCTATAGGAATGGAGAGAGGTACGGCTATCGTGTGGGAGGTTAGCTCCCGATCCGCCTACTGTTTCAGTAGCAGCTTCGGCAGAGGTTGCCAAATTCTATACGGTGATCTTGGCTTCAAGCCCCCCTCCGTAATTATTGAAAAAGGGATCACAGATTCCGGGTACTTAGAGGCATCTATTGAGGATATCGTATCGTTTCCTGCTGACCATATTATTATCACTAGCATCCCTTCATCATCTGAGGGAAGACAACGTTTTACTCGCCTACTACATTCTAAAGCTTGGAAGCAATTAGATGCAGTCCGAAACGGACGGGTATATATTCTGAACCAGGCTGATATGTTCTACGGATTTGACCCACTGTCCTCACAGGCACAGCTTCAAGAATTGCTACGGGTAATGACATCATAAATTTGCATAAGCTGAGATCATATCCGTCCATAGTAAATACCCGGTGAAGCTTGTAAAGTTCTTATTGAGAATGATAATCAATATACATAGGGGGAACAACAAATTGCATAATCCAGGAAAAAATAGCTCCAAACAAACCCATTGGCTTCTTTTTCCCTTCATGCTGGCATTAATTCTAGTCATATCAGCTTGCGGGAATTCCAATAATTCTGTGGGGAATACAGGCAGTAACACCAGCAACACATCATCGGCAACTGCAGTACCTACCGAAACTAGTCAACCAACAGAAACTACGGAAACAGCTGCTCTTAAAAAGGTCACTACTATAAATGGTGATATTGAAATCCCTGTTCAACCTAAAAGGATTGTCGCTGAGGAATATCTGGGCAGTCTGATTGCGCTAGATACCATTCCTGTTGGTGCTCCCGGATTAACACTGGAGAATATGTATTTTAAGGAGGCACTTACTGGAGTTGCAGACACTGGAACTTACGGCAAAATGTCACCTGAAAAAATCATCGCACTTAATCCTGATTTGATTATTTCTGGACAAGCTGAAAGCTATGAAGCACTAAGCAAAATTGCTCCAACCATCGTTGTGCCATATGGTGATCTGAAAGATGCTCATGCCGAATTAACCTATTTCGGAGAACTCCTTGGTAAGGAAGAGGCAGCCAAAAGCTGGCTTGCAGATTACGACAAACGGATAGCTGAAGCTAAAGCCAAAGTAGACAAAGTAATCCCTGCAGATGCAACATTTTCCATCATGGAAGACGGCGGAAAATCCATTTGGGCCTATGGCGATAACTTTGGCCGAGGCGGACAGCCTGTCTATCAGGCGCTGGGTCGTAAGCCCCCTACAGCTGTGGCCGCAGAAATTATGGAGAAGCAATGGGCGGAAATCTCTACAGAGGCACTCGCTAAATACGCAGGAGATTATATTATCTTAACTTCCAATAACCGTACAGAAGCTGATTACAAAGCTGATCCAATCTGGAGTAGCCTACCCGCTGTAAAAAAAGGCCATCTCTATGTATGGAAAGAAGAACGGTCCTGGTACTATGATCCAATTGCCGTGTTATCCCAGACCGAAGAACTGGCTGCTTGGCTTACACAATAAAATGCGCTTAAATTAGAATCCCCTACTGCTTCCAACAACGTTGGAGCAATAGGGGATTTGTTATTTTCTTTTGACTACAAACACACTCAAGAGGTAATAATACATTTAGCCTAAGGTTAATCTAGCAAATGGAGTTGATCAATATGAAATTACTATTACTATATTTCATGCTTGCTTTTATGGGGTTGCTGATGGCAGTAATCATCGACCTTTTATCAGGAGAAAACCTCACCGCTTCAATGCGGACGATCTATGACTCCTTTGCAGCTACAAGCATACAGGAATCAATAACTATGCTCGTTTTTATCTCCTTACCTTTTGTTATTACAATTACATCCTCTATCCGAAATAGAAGCAATAAATCCATCAAATAAAATATACTAACCTAAACTCCCTAATTTTCTGCGGATGTAATGAACGATGCACAAGAGAATAGGTACAGCGGCACAGAAATACGGCAAAATATATTTCAGAAATATCCTTCCTTCGTCCATATGTATCGGATAATTCGCTGAACTAATAAAAGCCCCGAACAAAACAACAATACCAACGGGAACGGCGAGCTTTCTGCTGTCTTGCACCTTGAATAGATCCGCGGTGACTACCATTGCAGCGTAGCAATATACTGACATTTTAAAAAAGACTCCAATGATTAAGGTTAAGAGCACAAGCGCGTCCAAACGTTGAATGAAATTGGCCAGGTTTACTAACGTTATCGTAGTGAACATCGGAAAATTGGCTCTACTGTAGATTTCTGTTCCTAGAACGGATATTTCGATGGCATGGGTAAAACTGAGTAATAATCCGCATAAAGTAATTGCGATGATTCCGGTTCTTTTTGCTACCTTGGTTTTTTTGATATGAGGTAAAATCGTAGTGAAACATACCATCTCCCCGAACGGAAATAGCCATATATTTAGATAGGCTGATTTCAATGCATTCTTCCAATCCGAGGCCTGTAACGGAAACAAGTTATCTAGTTTTACTAGTCCGGCGGCAATAACCAAAAAGCAACTGGTCAAGCCCAATAATATTATAATCAGCATATAAATCTCAGCCGCCCGCGCAAACACCTCAATCCCCTTATTTAAGATGTAAATTACCGCAACAACCATCATTGCATAAATGATGAACACGGGTGTTCTGTCGTAAGAAGCAGCTATTAACAACTCACCTGATTCATGCAGATTTCGAGAGCCATTGAAGAGAAGGATTGGAATGTATGTTAAGCTTAACGGCCAGCCTAATACATTGCCCAGTATCTTTCTTGTATACCCGCTAATAATCATGCCCGGATATTGCCGGTATAAATAAACATAAATCAAATACAAAAGAAGTCCACCGGGCAAAGCTAACAGAATAGCAATCCAGACAGCATGGCCACTTTCAAGTCCAATCGGTACCACAAGGGCCGTTCCCAATTCAAACAAAAAAATCAAAGCAAATAATTGACTCGCGCTGATGGTTTCTTTTTTCATAAAGTGGCCTTCTCCCACCTTTCTCACTGAACACTTTCATTTTTCCTTTAACAATTTCGGCTCTAATCTCATTCCAACACTGCGAATATAGGCCTCTACAGAAACATCCACTTCCGCTTCCGCGAACACTGACTCCCAATCGTCCTTAACAGTCTCCCATGCTTTTGGATTTGTGCGCTTCAGTTCATTCCCGAAATTGAAAATATCGCATTTCATAGTTTGAGCAGCCTGTAAGGCTTGGGTTATTTCCTGTTTAGTTTTAAGAGCCACTTGTTGTTCCAACTGAACGATTACCTCTCTATCACTTAGCTCAATATAACTCTGTGCCTCACTAAGCGTCCCCTCTTCCACAACATTTACATGAATGACGGGTACTTTATTGCGGAGTTCAATCTTAATTTTTGTTTTTGAATAATTAATGTTAACGGCTATCGAATCTTTAACCTCATTTGAATCTACATTAATACTGGTTTCATTAATCTCGTTCTGTACCCATAGTGCCCCCCGAGCAAGAGGGCCATCCAGCCACCCCTGAAAAACCCCTTTTTTCAATACGCTAAGCCCGCTCATTGTGACAAGTGCTTTTACTTTAGTTTGCTCCATCCCGGATTTTTTAGTTCCTTCTTCAGCGTCTCCAAGAATTCTGGCTCCGGATATCACCACTGACCCTTCTCCACTGAGACCATTAATTAGCTCAAAAACATTGATATCCCGGCTTTCTCCATATATTCTAGCGGTATTTTTACTCTTTTTAATAATCCCAATTGCAGGCAGGCTTTCTACGGGAAGCAATAGTTTCAGAATAGAGGATGCTTCCGTATCTCTGGCTACAATAACATTCGTGTTGAGCCGCAGCTCATGGGACCTTTCAAAGATGTCAAAAATCCCATCAATACCGCTCTTCACTGTAGATTCGCCTAAAACTAATAGCTGCGTGTGTGCAAAAAACATCTGTCTTGCCGCCTTTTTTGAAGTCTTGCGAAAAGCGCCAAAGATCGTACGGTCCGTAGAAGAATAAATAGTGACCGTGGGTTGTCCGGTGCTAGCTCCTGCACTTGTGGCTGTTGAGGATGGATTCACAATCTGAAAAGTAACATGATATTCCTCTTTATTCGGCACCTTATCCACACCTATACCAGTCACAATGCCTAAATTGTTTAATTCCCGACTGTTCCAGCAGCTTGTCAGCAACATTAAGCAGCATATACAAATAAATGAACGCATCATCCATCCGACCTTCATTTGCCACTCCCCGGCTTCCCATCATTCACCTTAAGTCGAGTATTATTTTTTTGGCTAACAAGACGCGGCCGAGTTTTCATATATTTCAAGGGCACACGCAAGATCGAGTCCTTCTGATTCTCAGCGATAAAAGGACCAAATGGAGACATATACGGAAAACCCAACGATTTCAAGCTACACATATGAGCAACCAAAATAAAAGTAAAGATCGTTATTCCATAAAGCCCCATAAAGGCTGCGATAAACATAATGATGAAACGCAAGATACGTATGGAAAGAGCCATATTAAAAGCGGGAGTAGCAAAGCTGGATATTCCTGTAAGTGAAACTACAATAACCATTGCAGGAGAGACAATACCGGCTTGTACGGCTGCCTGTCCTAACACTAAGCCCCCAATGATCGACACAGTTTGGCCTATAGGGGATGGCATACGAATTCCTGCTTCACGTATAATCTCAAAGGTAAATTCCATCAGCATAGCCTCAATAAAAGCCGGAAATGGAACCCCCTCCCTTTGTGAAGCAAAATTAATAAGTAAGGCCGTTGGGATCATTTCTTGATGAAAGTTTAGAATTGCAATAAATAACGCTGGGCCAAATAACGAAATAACAAGGCAAATAAATCTCAATAATCGGATCAAAGTCGTGATATCATAACGCTGGTAATAATCTTCTACGGCATGTAAAAACATAAAAAAGGTTGTAGGTGCAATCAGCACAAACGGGGTCCCGTCCACAAATATAGCAACTCGACCTTCTAAAAGATTTCCTGCAACACTGTCAGGACGTTCCGTATTATATAATGTTGGGAATGGAGAAAAGGGAGTATCTTCTAAAAATTGCTCAATGTATCCAGATTCCAGAATCCCGTCTATATCAATGCTTTGCAGCTTAGTTCTGAGCTCCTTTAAGGTATTATCATTGACGATTCCATGAATATACATAATAGATACATTCGTTTGCGTGACGTCACCTATCTTCATCGACTCCACCCAGAGATTAGGGCTTTTTATTTTCCTGCGCACCAGAGAGATATTCGTCCCAATAGATTCTGTGAAGCCTTCCTTGGAGCCACGAATGGCTACTTGAGTTGTAGCGTCCGATACCGCTCTAACCTCACCGCCGCTTGTATTCCCTCTGATAGCTGCCCTTATCCCGTTGACCCAAAGAAGGGTATCCCCAGAGAATAAAGCCTCAAAAAGCACATCCCAATCTTCAAGTGTCTGTTCTTCTCCGATCCCTCTCGCCACTTCTTTCATATACAAAAAGATATCTTCAGCGGATGTTACCACCGGGTTTTCTTCACTTAGCTTATCGAACGACATCGCATGCTCCACAAACTCGTTGACCATTAATTTTTCTATTAATCCCTCAATATATACAGCAGCTACCTCAACCTGTGTGGTAGTGGATTTAATTCTACGAATAACAATATCAGGGCTATGGCCAAGCCTTTCTTGAAGCTCTTTAAGATTATCGTCCAAAATAGTAGAGTTAAAGGGGTCCATCATTAACACCTCCTGCTCATACTATTTGTTCTACACCGCTTTTTTATGCAACAAATGGAATCTATAACCTCCCTTAACTTGGAATATAAATACGCAAAAGGGATGTCCTTGAGCTACTATAGCTCAGCGAACATCCCCTTTTACTCTTTTGAAATTAACTTATTGAAGAGACTTCAGCAACGTAACTATCTCATCCAGCTGCTTGTCCAGCGCATAAGCATCGGATAGATAATAAGTTTTTAGATCGTAGGTGAATACATGACCCGACTTGACAGCAGGTAGGTTCTGCCAGAAGACACTGTCCAGAATGTCCAGCTTATCCTGCTCCACACCACGGCTGAAGCCTTGGAAGATATAATCAGCTTCACCTAAGTACTCGGGCAACGCTTCAAGTGAGAGGGAAGCCCAGCCTTCTTTAAAGGCTGCCTCTTGGACAAGATCAGGTGCATGCAGCCCCAATCCGTTATATATAATCTCTCCACCGCGCCCATATGACGAACCGTATAAATACAGCTCTTTACCGGCAATTTCAAAGATCGCCACCTTTTTGTCAGCTGCGATCAGATCAGCCAATTCCGCTTTTTTCGCTTCCAGCTTCTGATTGAAATCCGCCACCCACTTTACAGCCTGCTGCTCCTTGTTCAAGATTTTCCCGATCTCGATCAATCGTTCCTTATAGTCGTATTTGCCCCAAGGAATAAAGACAGTCGGAGCAATCTTAGAGATCTGCTCATAGGTATCTTCCTGATAAGTGATAATCAAGTCCGGTTCGAGGCTCGTTATTTTCTCCAGGGACACCGTCATGTCATCGCCTACTACTTCTACACCTGTCAGCGCCTCTTTGAAATATGGATGGTTCAAGATGTCATTCCCGGCAACGGCAATGGGCGTCACGCCAAGCGTCAGAAGATCACCAATAAAGTCTTGTACCGGAATCACAACTCTTTGTGGATTGCGTGGGATCTGCACCGGGCCTTTGTCGCTTTCGTACGTCCAATACTCTGCATCAGCAGCCGGCTCCGTGCTGGCAACTACAGAATCATTAGTGCTTTTAGCCACTTCAGCCGACGTGCTAGCTGGAGCATTCCCCTGATTAGCAGCTTGTCCGCATGCGCTCAACAGCAGCACCAGCGTAAGCATAACAGCTATCATGCTTATTTTTCCTAACGATATAATTCTGTACAATGTAAATCCCCCTTGAGACTTTATATTATTATGATATTGATAATCAATATCATTAAGATCTTTGTTTAATATACCGTCTCCGCGGGAAAACATATATACACGCTAATACATCAATTTAGCTATGGACGATTGTCAGCTTAATTTATGGCCGGTTAACAAATCTGTCTGTATTTCCAGCTGGCGTTCGAGCGCAAGCCCTTCGCTGCCCCAAAATTCCTCAAGCTTCAGGTAATATATGCATTCATTCCTGAATGCTGGAAGATTGCGCCAAACCGCGCTTTTACTAATGCGTTTACGTGTTCTCGACATCCAGTCCTCTTGTCCTGATACAACCACAAACATATGGTCAGCCGCGTATATTGGCAATTCCGACAGTGAGATGCATAAATGATCATTCCGCTCCAGAACATCTGACCTTACCTTGTCCGGTGGAGTTACCCCCAGCATTGGATACAGATTGTACACCCCTCGGGCTGTATAATTCCAGATATAAATACTGTTATCTTGCCTAATCTCATACACCGCTACCGTTTCACCAGATTCAATTAATGAGGACAAACGCTGCTTGGCCAAATCTATTTTCAAATGATAGTGCCTTATCCATGCCTCTGCCCGCTCCTCTTCTCCCAGCAGTCTGCCGAATAAACGAATCTGTTCCAGGCGGTCCATTTTATCACACTCCACAGTAACTAGTGGACCCAACTTTTCCATGCATTTAAGCTGACGAGGGCTCAGATAGGTCGGTGCAATAACTAGATCGGCTTCTAGCCCAGACCAGTCCGCTTCCGCCGGACATCCCTGCAACTCAAATGATCGCACACCCGCCAGTTCCGGCAGCAAAAGCAATGAGTAGTTCATCACATCTTCTTCAACCGCGACAGGCTTCACTCCCAGCGCAAGTAAATCCCCTAAAAATTGTAACGCTACTATCCGCTTCGGTTTGGGACGTAAACGGAATTCTGTTGGGGTCATCCCGGTGACTTGCTTGAATTTGCGGCTCAGATATAGTCCATCTGTATAGCCAACTTTTTGCGAAATTTCCTGTATTGTTGCTTTGCTGGACATCAAGTGTTTTTTCGCTTTATTTACTCTTAAATGAGTTACATATTCGGTGAAGCTCCAACCCGTCTGCTTGCGGAACCATACTGAGAAATAACGAGGATTGAAGCCCATCATTCGAGACATCATCTCCCGCGTAATCTCCTTTTGGAAATTCTGGTGGATATAAGCGAGCATTCTGAAATATGAACTATCCGTAATGTCTGCTTCAGCGTCAGCCTCTACGAGCAGTTGATGTAGCTGATGCAGCAAGGATTGAATTCTATCTGCCTGTACTTCTAAATTATTGGCAGCAACGTCTTCTAATTCGCTGAATAAGCGAGTTATTTTATTCGTCGTACGTATAGGTAAAATCCCATTGACCGGAAAAATTTCACGGCAAAGTCCATAGACCAATTCTTGCTCCGTGCTATTACTTAGCCCATATACCTCATAGGAGATTGCTAGAACAGAGATAACAGTCTCTAATGGAGCATCAATTTGATAAGTCACACCTGTGCTTAGAAAAAGAATTTCACCATTTTTAAGAGCTACTGTCTCTCCTTCTATGGTTATTTGAACGATAGCTTCTATTGGTGTCAGGAAGAGTGGGGACTGGGCAATCTGGGGTTTATTGATGTGACCGCCGCCGCATTGGCGTTTCCCTGCCTCTTTTAACAGATAAATTCTATGAACCGGGTTATTATTTGATAGCTTCATTCCTGCTCCCTTCCAGACTGCTAGACTTAATAACCCATAAAATAGAAAGCAAGCGTATAAGGGTTCTCTCCGCTCGAAATGGATAAGATCTCCTATACGCTTTATATAAAACTTCAGATTTTATGGTTTGAGAAGCCTCTATCCTTAGTGGTCGTCAACGACTCCAAGCGCTTTATTCTTCTCTTTGAACCGTTCATTGTGAGAAGATACGTAAGCGACTTTGGCCGCGGTCGGGTCAATGTACAGCTTTGCGCTATTAAGCGCCAGAGCCGCATCAGTGAAAGCGCCTGCGATCAAACGAACCTTGCTCGCATAATCCACAAAGTCACCTGCTGCGAATATACCCGGAAGATTGGTCTCCAGCTTATCAGTTACATTCGCACACCACTCGCCCATATCAAGGCCCCATTCTTTTAACGGACCAAAATCGCTCTTCAGACCATGATTCACAATGACAGCATCCACTTCAAACTGCTCTGTTTCACCTGTCTCTATATGGCTGATCGTAACCTGATCTATCGTTTCACCATTACTGCTGTGTAATTGGCTTACTGCATATGGCGCACGGACATTGACTGAGGATTCCTTCATCCGCACAATGTTTTTCTCATGTCCGCCAAACTGTTCGCGGCGATGCGCAATCGTCACACTTGCAGCGATGGGCTCCAATTCATTCGCCCAATCTACTGCGGAGTTGCCTCCACCGGAGATTAGCACTCTTTTACCGCGGAACGGCTCCAGCTCTTGAACGGTATAATGAAGATTCGTCACCTCATAACGATCTGCACCTTCAATTTCAAGCTTTGCCATCTGTAGAATTCCGTAACCAATTGCCAAAATGACTGTGCGGGTCCAATGTTGTTCCCCAGTAGAAGAGGTCAAGATGTACGTCCCATCTTCTTGTCTCTCTTGATTCATAATTTGCTGACCCAGCACAATAGTCGGATCGAAGGTTTGAGCCTGCTCCTTGAGCTGACCGATCAGTTGATGGCAAAGAGTTGGGGTTACGCCTCCTACATCCCAGATCATTTTTTCGGGATAAATAAGCATTCTTCCTCCGAGCTCATCCTTCGCTTCAATTAACTTTGTCTTCAAGTCTCTCATTCCACTATAAAAAGCTGTATACATCCCAGCAGGTCCGCCACCAATAATGGTTACATCGTATAATTCCAGTTGTTTATTCATCGTGTCCCTCCAAAATTATATTCTAGTGATCCCTTCAGCTACTTAAGCTCCAAACTGCGCTTCATGCAATCGGCTGTATATTCCGGCAGTCTGCAGCAGTTCCTCATGCTTACCTTGTTCTGCGATGCCGCCTTCCGCAACGACAACAATACGGTCCGCATTTCTGATCGTTGCAAGGCGATGAGCAATAACAAGTGTTGTGCGTCCTTCAGACAACTCGGCGAGGGCCTCTTGTATAGCGGACTCCGTTTCAGTATCCAATGCAGAGGTTGCTTCGTCCAAAATGAGAATCGTCGGATTCTTCAAGAACATCCGGGCGATGGACAACCTCTGCTTCTGGCCGCCAGAAAGCTTGACGCCTCTCTCACCGATCATTGTATCCAGCCCAGCAGGCTGAGATTTGATCAGTTCTTCCAGCTGAGCGCGTCCCGCAGCCTCCCAGATTTCTTCATCGGAAGCTCCCAATCTGCCGTAAACAATGTTCTCACGGATGGTTCCGTCAAACAGGAATACATCTTGTTGTACAATCCCGATATGGGAACGAAGTGATTCTAACGTCATGGAGCGAATATCTATTCCATCAATAGAGATGTTGCCTTCGCTTACATCGTAAAAGCGTGGCAGCAAGCTGCAAAGTGTTGTCTTACCAGCACCGGATGGACCCACAAGTGCAACCGTCTCTCCTGCCGAAATCGATAAGTTCACATTGGTTAGCACCTTTTCTTTATCACTATAAGCAAAAGCTACATCCTGGAAGGTTATATTCCCTGACAGATGAGACACTGGCTTAGCGTCTTTTGCGTCATCAACATCTGGCTCCGTCTCCAGCAGTTCAAGATAACGTTTGAAACCAGCGATCCCTTTAGGATAGGTCTCAATGACCGAGTTAATCTGTTGCAAAGGTCCTAAGAAGACATTAGACAACATCACAAAAGCAATAAATTCACCGTAAGTCATTTGCTTCTGGATTACAAAATAGGTTCCGCACACAAGAACGAATAACGAGACCAGCTTCATGAGCACAAAGCTAAAGGATGAATTCCAAGCCATAATTCGATAGGTCATAAGCTTCGTAATACGGAAGCGTTCGTTATTAACTGCAAAACGGGAAATTTCATGATTCTCATTAGCAAAAGCTTGCACAACACGGATCCCACTTACATTGTTTTCTACGCGTGCGTTATAGTCAGCAATGTCCGCGAACATGATGTGGAACGCTTTGGACATTTTGCGACTGAAGTACATGGATAAATAAATCATCAGCGGGACAATTACAAAGGTTAGAATAGCTAATTTCCAATTGATGCTAAGCATGATACCGAATACACCAAGCAGCGTCATCACTGCTATGAATAAATCTTCAGGACCATGGTGGGCAATCTCACCGATGTCCATCAGATCATTTGTCATCCGCGAGACCAAATGGCCTGTTTTGTTATTATCGAAGAAGTTGAAAGAGAGCTTCTGCACACGATCAAATAGCTTTTTTCTCATATCCGACTCGATATTGATCCCCAGCTTATGCCCCCAATAAGTAACGACAAAATGCATAAAGGCGCTGACGATATATATCCCCAGCAAACCGAGGCAAGAATAGAGAATCCATTTCCAATTCCCACTTGGCAGCATATCATCCACTACCCGGTTAACCGCCAGTGGGAAGACTAGTTCCAGCAGTGCAGCAGCAATAGCACAGGAGAAATCAAGAATAAACAATCCCTTATAGGGTCTATAGTAAGCAAAAAAACGACGCAACATTGTAAAAATTCGCTCCTTCCGGTGATTGACCATCCTCTTTCATCAAGATTTAGTACGGGCTAGCAAATACAAAAAGTATGGCGCTCCAATTACAGCAACAACAATTCCAGTGGGGATCTCAGATGGCTGTAAGATCCAGCGCCCAATGGTATCCGCTATAATGACTAGCAGTGAGCCGAGCAGCGCTGAGGTTGGCAGCATGAGCTGATGTTTGGGTCCAACTAGTCGTCTCGCCAAATGGGGGCCGACAAGGCCGACAAAGCCAATCCCACCACTCACAGCAACACTTGCCGCAGCTAGACCAACCGCAGCCGCAAGAAGCCGGAATTGTTCTTTCGTTACAGCAGCCCCAAGTCCTACAGCTGTCTGTTCACCCAAATTAAGGACGTTCATTACCCTTGCTTTATAGATGACATACGGCACGAGAATTACGATCCACGGTAGTAAAGAAAGTACAAACTTCCAGCTTGTGCCCCAAATACTTCCCGCAAGCCAAGTAGCCACAAACTGATACTTCTCCGGATCCAGCCGAAGAGTCAGCACGATCATCGCTGCACTCATTCCAGCTGCAACCGCTACACCGGTCAGCAACAGTCGCATGGGTTTTATTCCTTCATGCCGTTTATAAGCTAAGACATAGATCAAGGCAGCAGTAATTCCCGCACCAACAAACGCCACCATAGGCAGCAGATACACCGGAGCCGCGGTTGCCGTCGGATAAAAAGATATTAACAGCATAACCATAATTCCTGCACCAGCGTTAATCCCTAAGATGCCGGGGTCGGCCAAAGCATTACGAAAGACGCCCTGCATCACAGCTCCGGATACAGCCAAACCTGCGCCTATCAGAACGGAGATCACAATACGCGGTAGCCGAAATTGAAACAAGATCAACTCTTGCTTATCCGTCCCTTTACCGAATAACGTATTAAGCAGCTCCATAGGTGTCAAACGTATGTATCCTGTATTCATACTAATAATAAAAGCAATAACAATCAGTACAGCTAAAATAATCATTATAACTAAGCCACGTTTATTTTTGGCGGCTTGGAAGGAATCGAATGAAGTTTTCTCTATCATTACAGTTCCCTCCTTTCTTTACGTGCAAGATAAAGGAAGAAAGGTACACCGATCAGTGCAATAATTGCTCCAAGCGGCGTTTCATTAGGGGGATTAATCATCCGTGCTGTTAAATCTGCAAATACTGCAAGCAGACTGCCAAGAATAGCTGAACATGGAATGATCCATCTGTAATCCACACCTACAAAAAAACGGGTCAAATGGGGAATAATTAGTCCAATGAACCCAACGGCTCCTACTACTGCAACTGATGATCCAGCCAGAATCAATACGATTAAAGTCCCTGCCAGCTTAACAAGCCCTGTGCGCTGGCCTAGCCCTTTAGCAACATCGTCACCTAGGCTGAGCATTGTAATCGATCGGGATATTACCATAGCCCCAATTAACGCTGCTCCTATCCAAGGGAACATGACTTTAAGCTGAATCCATTTCGTCCCAGCCACGCCTCCCGCATACCAGAAAGCCAAATCTTGCCCAATGTGAAAATATAAAGCTACCCCTTCACTCAGCGCTGACAGCAGTGCACTAAAAGCAGCACCTGCCAGCACCAGACGAGCAGGAGTCAGCCCTCCCTTGGCCAATGATCCGACCCCATACACAACCCCAGCCCCTACTCCGGCACCAATGAAGGAATATAGGATTAAATACATAAACGATAGATTCGGGAAAAATGCAAAACAAAGCGCCAGCGCAAATCCTGCGCCTGAGTTGATGCCCATCAAACCTGAATCTGCGAGTGGATTTCGGGTCATTCCCTGCATAATGGCACCCGCAACTGCAAAGCTGGCCCCTATCATTGCCCCGCCAAGTACACGGGGTAATCGTAATTCTCTAATAATCTGATGATCCATGATCTCCGGATCAAAGTGAAACACAGCTGCCCACACCACAGAAAGTTTAATATCAGCCGCTCCAAAGGAGACTGAAACAGCGATACCTAGTGCTAATAGTACCAGACCGCCAACCAAGATTAACGTGGCAGCCCAAGGACGTGAACGGAACTCTTGTATGGCTGACCCTTTATTAGGTCTAATCTTGGAAGATATCTGTTGATTCATGAATGCCACCCTATTTCTATGAAATTGATTCTCATTATCACTATGCTATTGTAAATGAGCCTTCCTAGGTTTGGCAATAGATAGATTTAATAGGAGGCATTTATTTTATTGCATTGACAGGAATTCTAGGATTTGATAAAGTTCAAATTGAAAATAATAATGATAATGATTCTCATTATTATTTGTTGGTACACATATATAGGGAGGTTTATCATGCTAAAAAGAAAGACCCTCTTCCCCATCCTGGCACTCATAATGTTATTGTCTGTATTTGTGACAGCTTGCGGGGGAACAAACAATGCTTCATCTAATAAACCAACAGAAACAACAGAAGCAACTACAGCACCGAGCACAGAGCCAACGACTGCTCCTGAGGCTTCAGCTGCTGAAATGCGTAGCTATGAAACCACTAAAGGTACTGTGCAAATACCTGTAAAACCACAGCGGATTATTACAGATTATTATGGTGGGGAGTTGCTCTCCGTAGGAGCAAATGTTGTAGGTGTCGAACCTAGTACCTTTGATAATCCCTTCTTGAAAGACCTGCTCACAAACACACAAGATGTCGGTGCTCCAGTTAACGCCGAGAAAGCTCTGGAACTTACACCTGATCTAATCGTCGTTATGTATGATGATAACTACGATGCTTTATCCAAAATTGCTCCAACCATTCATATTCCATACGGAACTGCTACAAATATCTATGAAACTGTTAAACTGTTCGGTGACATTGTAGGTGTGCCTGACAAAGCTGAACAATTTATTGCTGACTTTGAGAAAAAGGCTGCTGAAGGCCGCGAGAAGCTTAAAGGTGTCGTAAATGAAAATGATACTTTTGGAATCTATGAGCTGACTGATAAAGGTGAGCTATGGACCTTCGGAAATAATGCTGGCCGGGGTGGACAAGCCCTTTATAACGCACTTAAGCTAAAAATGCCTACTAAGAACAGCAATGACAACCAAACGTTGCAGCTGTCCATGGAGCTATTGCCAGAATATGCAGCTGACTACATGTTCCTCACCACTTATGATCCTGACAAAAAAGGAGATAAGCTGAAAGAACTGAAGGAATCTCCAGTTTGGAACGGACTTGATGCTGCGAAGAACGATCATCTATTCTACAATGATTTTGATACCTACTACCGCTATGATCCGATTGCGATTACCGCACAGATTGATCTGTTCGTAGATATGATTCTTGAACGCAACGGTAAGAAATAAACATAGGCACATACAAAAACACCCTACTTTAGGCACTGTCTAAAGTGGGGTGTTTGGCTATACATAATAAGCTTCTGTTAAATTTATATCATCTAGTATATTCATTATACTCATCGGTGTTATTTAATTTTTTGTACATATACTCATCATTTTTAAGCTTATAGAGCTGCCCCATCCCCGCAAATACGAAAAACAGCACCAAAATTAATCCATACGCATAGGTGAATTCACCAATATAAAAGCAAGTGACTATCGCAACAAGGGTCAAGATCATTAATGCGACTGCAATTCTGGAAAAAATCTTTTTCAAAT
Source organism: Paenibacillus sp. FSL F4-0122 (assembly GCF_038002845.1). NCBI lineage: Bacteria > Bacillati > Bacillota > Bacilli > Caryophanales > Paenibacillaceae > Paenibacillus > Paenibacillus sp. FSL F4-0122. Next base: position 4,611,609 of record NZ_JBBODI010000001.1, on the reverse strand, counting down.
GGAATCCCCCCACGTTTTGTGCACCAATATTATCATATTTGGGATTAAATTGAAATCTCATTTTGTTCTATTAAGGGAATATCGAGTAGCTTAATATGTACCAGCATATTGTGAGTGTATATTTTAGTGTATATACGATAAAAGAGGACTTGAAATAAAAGATACGCTCCGCCTACTAACAAACAAAACCACATCGGCTCCAGAGCTGTAGACATTTCAACCCTGGAAGAACCAACAACATAAAAAGAAGACAATGCAATACCTAATGCATAAGGGAGAAAAAACAGCACTTTTAAAGGGCCGCCTATAATACGAGCCACGTCCTTAGTAGTAATTCCAATCTTGTTCAGCTTCCTGAATTTGATCCGCTCACGCTCTAAATCGGTCTGAATACTGAAATGCAGCACTATCCCGGAGGCGCCGAAAAATATTAAACCAACAAATGAAATTACGAAGATTCCAAATCGGCCAGACTCCTGTAACTGTAGATAGTCACTTATTCTAGACTTCGTAGAGAATACGAGGGCCTCTTGCCGCTCATTGCCATACCAGGACTCTGTATTGTCTTTGTTATATTTGGCTAAAGCGGCATTTAACTTAGCATCTATATCCGCAGTTTTTTTCCAATCCTTAAAATTCAGGAGCTGAAGGATACCGATCGCTTTTTTATTTTCCGCTTTCAGCGCCATATAATCCTCTTCGTTTACAATGATATGAAGACCATTCATTAAATTCGGCACAGGGTTAAATACCATGTTAAATAGGATACCTTGTGAATACAGCGTATGCTTCCCGGAAGCAAGCGTCAGGTCAAAGGTGGGCATTTCCGGTCTTTGATTCTTCCACTCTTCTCCTTGTGCAACTGTGGCCAGATTTAGAAAGTGATCTTTCTCCACATGATAATCAGAGCCGATTAATGCGTTTATATTCTGGTCCAGAAATATTTTAAAATTAAACAAGTCGATATACTCCAGCTTTTGGTGTGAAAGCAGCGGCGTAGCGCCATGATCCGTGATCTCACTTAGTATTTTTGGTGAGATGCTATTTTTTCCGAATACTTCTGAATAGGCAATATCATATGGATTGTTTGCAACCGGAATTTCCTCAGCATTCCAGGTCAAATAAAAAATAATCCCGCTTAGAGAAATCGTGATGAAGACGAGAAAGGTGATGAGAGAAAGCACTACTTTGGAGCGACCAAGGGTATAGATCAAATTGGAACTAAACAGCAGGTGCTTGTGATATGCTCTGCTTGATCGCGATATAAAAAGTTTCATCCAGTCCCCAAGTCCTGACAGCAGCAAATAAACGCCCAACATACTAATTCCCAGATTTATTAACATCATGCGAGCATCGGAAGGGTTGTAATGAGTGAGCATATTATAAACGGAGATTCCCAACAGTAAAACTCCGATGACTCCGGTGATTTTCCCATGAATCAGGTTGCGTTCTGCGGTTCTGGATTCTTTTAAAAGACGTAAAATGCTGTATCTCAAAGTGAATAGCAAATTGATTGCAATCACAACTATGTAAATCACCGCGAAGAATTTAATGGTATACAGATAACTATCCAGCGTCAGTATAAAAGCACTGTCCCCAATATTAACTAACAGCGAAACAATGAAGAAAAAAATACCGGAGAAAACCGTCCCTGCACCTAAACCAGTGAGAATCGAGGCTAAAGCGATCATGCTATTCTCGAACAAAATGATTTTGCGGATATTGTGGCTTGTCATTCCAAGTACCATTAATAGCCCAAAGTCGCTTTTTCTGAATTTCAAAAAGGCCATCTGCGCATATACAATAAACAGAACAGCAAACACTCTTATCACCAAAAAAGGAGCATATAAATTACCTGACACCATCCCATTCACTTGATAAGGGTCATTAAAATCAGGATTACTGTACAGCGAATAAAATGTAAAAAAGATCATGACTGTAAAGCTGCTGCATAAGAAAAACAACAAATATCTTCTAAGATTCGCCTTAAATATCTGAAATGCCATTCTCCTAAAGGTCATCTTCTCCCCCTCCAATAAAGGCCAGGTTCTCCAGAATCAGATCAAAAAATGCTCTGCGCTCTTTATTCTCTCTAGCAATCTCTAGTAGAGCCTTCCCATCTTTGATAAAAAGCACGCGATTACAATAGCTGGCCGCAAAAGGATCATGCGTGACCATCACTATCGTTGCTCCTTTTAGAGTGTTGAGCTTGGCGAAGGTTGCCATCACCGTACTCGAGGATTTGGAATCCAAATTCCCCGTCGGCTCGTCCGCAAAAATCACATCTGGATGATTAATAATCGCCCTGCTGATCGCCGCACGCTGCTGTTGCCCCCCTGAAACCATATAAGGATATTTGTCCTTCACCTCATCCAGATCAAATAGCGATAACGTCTCATCTGTCTTGGCATTGATATCTTCTACCTCTTGATCATCCAGCACCATGGGCACCATGATATTTTCCCGTAGGGTCAGACTATCCAGCAGATTGTAATCCTGAAAAACGAATCCCATACGCTGCCGGCGAAAAAGCGCAAGCTCGTTCTTGGACATCTCACTTATACTAGTCTCTGCAATTCTTACAACCCCACTATACTCCGTATCGATTCCGCTTAGTATATTTAAAAGTGTCGTTTTTCCGCTCCCCGAGGGTCCCATAATCGCCACAAACTCGCCACTGTCCACAGTAAGACTAATCCCGTTCAGCGCTCGATACCGATTCGTTTTGCCTTTTCCTTTGTATTCTTTTGAGAGATTCTCTACTTGCAGTATGGACATCCTAACACCTTCTCATTGATAGGTTTGAATTGAGTTACATTAAATGGAATTCAATCACTCGGTATTACTATAAAGCTAAGAAGGGCGTTCGTTTGTTAGATTGCTCACAGCGCAAAAAAAGCAGGATACCTCCTCTATAATTTCCGCTCCCGCAAAAAACAAAGGCAAAGAAAACCAGTAAAAGCAAGTCCTCCGATTGCTGCTAATGAGAAGGAAAACGCCCTTACATAATCCGCTAGATCTGCTTCCAAAAGAGAATGCTTTAGCGAAGCGGAGAATAAAATACCGATTAACGCCACTCCTAACGAATTCGCAAAATACATAAAGGTAGTGATCAAGCCTGAACCCGTGCCCGTGATCTTTGGGGGTACTGAACTAAGCGTGACGTTAACTAGGGGCGTAGTAGCCATTCCGAGACCGAAACCATATATCAATAATATTAGGATATTACGAGGGTCCAGCAGATGCGTAACGTCCACATTTAGCTCTAACATAAGCAGCAGGCTACAGCTACCCATCATCAGCGCTCCTATCTTAAGAACACTCATCCCCCATCTTTTGACCATTCGAGACGAGATTAAGGAAGTCAGAAAAAAGCCTATCCCTATAGGCAAGAAAACCATACTCGTATCTTGAACACTATAGTGCAAACCAAATTGCATATAATAGCTCAAAATAAAAAAGAAAGAGAACATACTTAGATAAAGGACAAGAACGGTTGCCAGACCAGCGCTAAATGTTCGATCTCTGAAAATAGACAGATCGACTAACGGTAACGCCCCCTGCTTTCCCTTTCGATTTTCAACCCAGATAAAAGTAAACAACACGAAAAGAGCTAACATTAGACAGCCAAAAATCCACAACGGCCACCCTTGTTTTTGTCCCTCTGACAACGGATAGATCAGCAGGAACAAACCGATCAGCAGAAGGAAGCTTCCAGTCCAATCAATACTGTGCGCCTGCTCAGCCCGTGTTTCAGGTACAATCGGCATTAACAGCAGGACGAGAAGTCCAAATGGCACATTGAAAAAAAACACCGTCCGCCAACCGAGATCGAACGGATTCCAATTCACAATAGTGCCTCCGAGGATGAATCCGAATGCAAATCCAAAACCAATCATGGCGCCGTAAATGCCGAAAACAAGCCCTTTTTCCTTTGGCAGAAAGCTGACCTGCAGCGTAGATAGAACCTGAGGTTGAATAAACGCCGCAGCCAAACCCTGCACAATCCGAATAATAATCAGAAGTTCCGGATCTGAGGTCAATCCGCCTAACACTGCCATGACCGTAAACCCGCTCACCCCGATCATCAACATCCGTTTTCTGCCGTATATATCCCCAAGCTTTCCACTAATAATCAACGCCACAGCTAATCCTAGCGAAAATCCGGTAACGATAAGCTGTGCTTCCGAAAAGCTTGCGTTCAAGCTATATTGCATAGATGGAAGCGCAACTTGAATCATATAAGTATTTAATGAAATAAGTAATGTTGGCAGTAAAATAACCCCCAGCGCATACCACCGGTGCGAATCTACTTGTTGTTGTTCCATTGTATAACCACCTTTTTATCTGCAATCTATGTAATTATTATCATTTAGAGTGGTCTTTTTCTCTACCTGTTAAGGGAGGTGCACTCCTTGATAAGGGAGCAAACACAAAAAAACCTCAAGCAGACAGAATATAACGTTCGATTCCGAACCCTATGTTCTAACACTTGAAGCTTTAAGCTTTCTGCATTTACAAATCTTCCTACAGCCTGTTTCGTTCCAAACTCTGTTGTTCGATACGTTTTAAGTATTCGCTTGGATTGCAGCCATAATGCTTACGAAAGGTCGTCGTGAAATTGCTGACATTGCTATATCCGACCGAAACAGCTGTTTTCCCTATATTCAAACCTTCAACCTCCATATACCAGAGCGCTTTCTCCATCCTTTTTATACGTACTAGCTCGAAGATCGTCATGCCAAATAATTCGCGGAAGCCTTTTTTTAGCTTGAATTCGTTGATACCTACCCGCTTAGCCAACTCACGTATAGATAACGGTTGTTCGAAATGGATTTGCACCAATTCATGTACCCGCTTCAGATTGGTAATATCATCGTGCCGCAGCGTCATACTATCGCTAATAGAACCGTAACCATCAGACTCACCAAACAAAGCAATAAATTCAAGGGCTTTGCTCTCCATATATAAACGTCTCAATGTTCCATGATAGGTACAGTGGATTATTTCGGAGACACATTTTCGGATTGCCGCAGTATCTGGATAACGATCAATATTGCCACGATGATGTCTAAGCCAGGTTTCCATCTGCTGCTTCTCCGATAAATCTCCGGCGTAATTCAGCAGTTCACTAGGAGCAAACCGTATTTCCAGCAATTGATTGGGGACACCTGCTTTTTTCTCTTCATACACCTGAACATCCTCTAGAAAAAGGACATTGCCCATTTGTTTATCCGTGTAACTTTCCTTGCCGTTCCATTCGCAATAGATTTCTCCGCTTAGATTATAGCTTAGTTCAAACAACGGACAAGCTTCTTGAATGTGGAGCTTCATATCCTGTTCGTAAGTTATGTCCGTATACATAATCTCCATACCTGGACGAATCCGTGTACGGGTGACACTTCCCTTGCCAATATGTGAAGGGATAGTAAGCCGTTGTTCCCATTGGTTATGCTCAACATGCCCCTCTATCCGTTCTGTAAATTGATCAAAAAGATCATGAATTTCCATATTCAATATATTTAAAGTCATCGCAAACCTCTCCTTCTTCGCTCCTTGTATACGATGAGTTACATAATCTCTGCTCTAGCTCCGTAAATGATAATTGTTATCACTTGAAAGTGTCAACCTGAAATACAAAAAAGCATTGGCGGATTTTATCCTGCCAACGCTTTTTCAGAAGTAAAATAAGACCGTTCAAACTGATGGAAATGTGTCCCTTCGGTATCTCAGCTCCCCCGTAACCTCCATAATCTTCGAGGCTAACAAATGCGAGGGCAGCTCGTAATCCACACAACCCAGCTTCGCCGCTGCTTCAGGCATTTCACTTTCAATAGAAGTTTCTTGCGATTCTACAAGCGTTGATTGGGCACCAGCATGTTTGGCAGCTAGCATCCCTTTAGCGCCATCATTTCCCATTCCGGTCATTAGGATTAAATGCTGCTGTAGACCAGTTAATGCAGATATAGACTCAAACAAGACATCGACCGAAGGACAGTGCCCATTCACTGCAGGCTTTTTCATAAGTTTTATTCTGAGATCTTGCCCCTCCCGAATGATGGTCATATGAGAATTACCTGGAGCGATATAGACGGTTCCCCCGAGCACCGATTGCTTGTCCTTGGCTTCCACCACCCGTACACTTGAGAACCGATTCAGTCGTTCCGCCAATGCTTTTGTGTACTTAGGCGGCATATGTTGCACAATTAGCAGGGGATACGGGAAGCTCGCTGGAAGTGAGGTAATTAAGATTTCTAATGCCTTCGGCCCTCCTACTCCACATCCAATTCCCACGATCTGCTCAATGACTTCTGTACATCCACTCTTATCGTTTTTTTGTTTCTCTTGTCGAGCTTTCACTTTGGAGATGTTTATATTGTTAAGAATAAGAGTTCTTAAAGGAATTTCAGCGGCTTTCTTAATTTTGAATAATAACTCATCTTTTATGCTGTATAGACCAGGTCCATAAGATTGAGCTGGCTTGGAGATGAAATCCACTGCACCATTTTGTAGAGCAGTAATGGTTGCAGTTATACCTTCCTTTGTAGCTGAGCTCAGGATAAGTATAGGTGTTGGCCGCTGTGACATTATGCTTGTGAGTGCTACCAAACCGTTCAATTCCGGCATTTCTATATCTATAGCCACGACATCGGGCCTGAGTTTTTGAACCATGCTGATCGCTTCGGATGCATTTCGAGCTACTCCAATGACCTCGAGGGTTGAATCCTCCGAAATTAGGTTCGAGATCTGTTTACGCATGGTTACTGAAGCAGCTACAACGAGCACCTTTATTTTTTGCACTACTTCTCCTCTCCTATCAATGATAATACCCCTGACACTGTTTATTTAACTTTAAAAATAGATACCAGACTATTTAACTCTTCTGCTAGCTGAGCCAAACCATTGGCCGTCGTTGCCGTTTCACTGCTGCTTGCCGCCATTTCTTCAGTTGCCGCGGATATGCTCTCAATTGAGAACATCACCTCAGACGATTGTGCAGCCTGTTCTTCACTGGCAGCCGCAATTTCTGTTACTTTATGAGCGGTATCGTTCACCATCGTAAGGATATGTTCAAAGGCTTCTCCATTTTTTTGTGAAAAAGCTACTCCTTCTACTACGGCATTTACACTATGCTGCGTATTCTTCTGCATTTCTTTGATAATGCCCGTGATTTGTTTCGTAGCCCCACTGCTCCGCTCAGCTAACTTTCTTACTTCATTCGCAACAACGGCAAAACCTCGACCTTGTTCACCTGCGCGGGCCGCTTCTATCGCTGCGTTCAGGGCTAGCAGATTTGTCTGTTGGGCAATATCTTCAATCACCGCAATAATCTCACCAATCTTATCAGAATCTTCCGCAAGTCTAGACATTTGAGTATCCAGTACTGTCATTCCTTGTACGGAGTTCTTAACCACGATCCCTCCATCTTGAGCGATACGCATCGTTTGATCTGACAGCTCAGATGCCTGTTCAGCACTCTGGGCTACTGAATTAATCGCCGCAGATAATTCTCGGAACAACTCATTCATCGTTTGTGCTGCACTAGCTTGACTCATACTTCCACTAGCTACTTCCTCTGTACTTGCTGAGATTTGCTGTGCAGCAGCTGAGACACTTTCCGCAGAAGAAGAAATGCCGCTCACAGTTCGTCTTAGGTTCAGAACCATTTCATTAACAGAATAAGCTAGCATTCCAATCTCGTCCTTAGATTCCAGATTCGACGTTTCGCTTAAATCACCATTAGCCACTTTACCTAGCAGGCGCATTACTTGATTTAGAGGCCGTGCTATGATCTGCGATATTAGAAGACCCAGACCAATACTGATGAGCAGCGCAACAATAGTAACGCTAAACGTAATCAAACGAGAGGACTGATAAAGGTCATTGGCATTAACAATCGAACCTTGAGCCTGCTTCATATTGATGTCTATTAAATTTTGCAGAAAGTCAGTCAGCTCTGTTGTAGCTGTTTGCAAATCACTTACAAGCAAAAAATTTGTATATTTCTCATTACTAATATTTGTATTATTTAATTCAATAGCCTCATCCAGGCTTGTGATATACCGTTTCCAGATCTCAGGATAATCCTTCATTATGGCTAATTCTTCAGCTCTCAACGCAGTCTTGCTATATTTACCCATGATCTCTTCAATACTTTGAACGTTTTTATGTATTTTATCTTCGTATTCTTTCTTTTCTGCCACTGTTTTAGCCATCGTGTTTATATCACGGATATTGATTCTATTTGTTAAAAATAGTTCATTCGCTTCTCCCAGATAAGCTATAGGTGTTAAGCGGTTTTCATACATGTCCACGATAGAGCGGTCCATCTTACTCAAATTCGTAATTCCATAGAATCCTACAAAGCACAATATTGCGGATACTAACAGAAATGCGGAGATTAACTTCACTGCTGTTCTTAAATTATAAAACCACTTCATTTTCCTCAGCCCCTCATTGGCGTTAGTCATTTTTTAGTAATTCTTAGGAACTATTTCATCATATACGGTAAGCAGATTAAGGTAACCGAAAAAAAATAGCGCGACCACGCAAAAATATTGCGTCATCCCGCAAAAAAAGCGCAGACCAAAAAATCCCGCCTCACAGAACCGTGAACGGGATTTTGATCTATTTGTTTGTTACGAATTTTCATAGTGAATTGTTGAAATCGGACTCCTTCAATATGCCCAGTCGTTTAGCTTTTATTGCCGCTTCAATTCTTGATTTCACATTTAGCTTCTGGAACAGACTCGTTAAACTGTATTCCAGCGATCGTTGACTCATAAGTACAATCTCTGCTATTTCCTTGTTGCTTTTTCCTTTTGCAATCTCTGTCAGCATTTCATGCTCTTTTTTGCTTATCTTCGGGTTTGCTTGGTCAACATTAATCTCCATTCCTTTAGATGATACTTTTCTTAACTGTTTAACTAGGGTATGAGGCAAAATGACATCTCCCCTTAAAGCACAACGCACTGCTGCAACCAACTGCTCTCTATTGGTCGTTTTTGAAATAAACCCAAACAGACCCGATTCGATCATCAAGTTAAATTTGTTAGTAATTTCGTATCCGGTATAGATTAAGATAATCGCGTCTGCGTTTATTTTTAAGACTTCCTTCGCCAAATCAATCCCATTCCCATCAGCGATATGAAGATCAAACAACATCACGTCAAACGTATGGCTACCCACCATGTTAAGCGCCTCATGGGCTGAATTGGCTAGGGTAACCTTCATATCTCCCTCTTGTTCCAGTATCATCTTAGTCCCTTCCATGACAGAGGGATGGTCGTCCACTAACAAAATTTGAATCATGCCTAATACACCCCTATCCCCTTATTATGCCCCATGATTAATCTGCAGGTATGGATATAAAGACAGCTAATCCCTTATTCTCTGGCGAAAGAAATCGTATGGTCCCATCCATACTGCGAACCCTTTCTTTCATCCCATAAATCCCCATACTCTTAATAGAATCCTCTCCTAAAAGGCTCATTCCAATTCCGTTATCTTCATAATCCAAAAGCACCTGTTGCCCTTCACTAGCTAAGGAGATACGTACTTCTGTGGCACAGGAATGTTTAGCTGCATTAGCCAAAAGTTCCTGCACAATACGGTACAGACCTATTAGAATCTCGTCTTTTAACTTATGCCTGAAAGCGTTTGACTCAAAATATATCTGATAGTCGTTCCGCAACTGAGCAAATTCAAACAATGTCTCAAGTGAGGAAGCAAGCCCCTCATTGATTAATGCTGGTGGCCTAAGCTCATTGCAGATAATCCGCAGTTCATAGATAACATCAAGTAAACCTTCTGTGATCTGTTCTAACTGCTCCTTTAGTTCCCCCGTAACGGATTTATCACTTAAAAAATTATCAAGCTTACGATACCAGATGATCTGTTCTTGAAGTGCTGAATCATGTAAATCTTGAGCAAGCCGTTTGCGTTCATTCTCGGATAAATTAAACATAAAGCGTAGTAACCATGTCGGAGCTTGCTCGGAAGCCGCTAACTCAAGGTCCTTAGTTAGATCTTCTATGAGCAAAAAATTATCAAATAACACACTAACATAACGGGTAATCGTCTTCAGCCACACTCGAACAGAACTTATTTCTAATAAAATAGACTTCTCATTAATGGATAGAATATAGCTTTTTCTTCGGAACTCTCCGATCTTAAGTGAATAGCCCTGCTCGGTCTCAATAATCTCGCATATTTTATCATGGTTATCTTCAACTTCAACCATACAAATATTGGTAACCCGCAAGACCTCTCTAACTTCTTTTAGTAATCGTTGTTCCATGTGACTGATCTTCATCGCACCAAACAAATCTTGCGAGAATTGATCAAGACTCATCTGTAAGTTGAAATACCTTTCCTCGCTGTTCCGAATGATCTGCTCTGTAAGCTGTCTTTCCACCTCAATTTTTTTCCGATCACTGATATCCCTAAAGATAGAGATACATGCAACCTTACCCTTATATAGAATTGAGCTAGCTGTTACTTCTACATCGATAATAGATCCATCTGACCGCACGACCTTTTGTTCAATAGGAGCTAATATCCGATTGGGTCCATAATAGATTTCACGCATCCGATCTCTAGCCAGCGTTATATAGTCTGGGTGGGCCCAATTAAAAATAGAGGTGCCAATCAATTGATCCTCACTGCAAACTCCAAACAATCCTAAACAGGAAAAATTCACATAAAGGAATTTATATTCACTATGGAGTACTACCGCTTCAGGTGACATATCAATAAGCAGCCGATTGAGTTCCTCGCTTTCTCTAAGTTCACTCTCCATCTGGACCCTTTTTGTAATGTCTCTCGCTACAATCACAATACTAACTACTTCTCCATCCTCACCAAGAACAGGTGTACCCAAGCATTCCAGATCTATAATGTGACCTTTGATGTGAATAAACCGATTGTAAAACATCTTACATACTTTTGTCCGAAAAATATCCAAGATCTGTTCCCGCAACACTTCTTGTTCATCAGGATGAATATACTCCAAAATGGTTGTGTTCTTTATTGAACCAACAGGAAGACCAATAATTTTCTCACAAGAGGACGAAGCAATAATGAAGTTCCCTTGCTGATCCAGAACCCCAATCATATCCTCCATATTCTCTGTAATAAGCCTGTACTCCGCCTCCCGCTGAGCCAGCCGCTTTTCCACCTCCACAGATGCAGTGATATCTCTTGCGATAACAAAGGTACCCACAATTTGATTGTTTTCATGTACAGGGATGTTTTTCATCGACCAATGGTTAACTAATCCATTCTCGCGGACAGAAGTAACCGTGTAATGCTGCAGAACTCCGCCAACCGTTTTCTCAAAATAATCAGACATCATATACGAATTCTCTGCACCAAATAAATTCACAATGGATAAGTTTTCTCCGAATCTATTAAAAGCTTCTCCAGTAATTTGATCTGCCGCTGGATTGATAGCTACAATGCTGCCCTGCAGATCCAATTCACACACGATATCTGGGTTATGGTCAAACAGGGATTTGTAGCGCTGCTCGCTTTTTAATAGAACCTCTTGCATCTGCTTTTTTTCCGTATGGTCGATTAAGATCCCATTGAGCCGTACCACTGCCCCTGTCTCATCCATACTGGGAATGATCCTGACTTGGACCCATCGGAGTTCACCGCTGGCATGGATGATCCGATATTCACTAAGATTGCTTATTCCTTGCCCCACTGTAGTTATAATCTTCTGAATTAAAGGCCGCTCTTCTTTAGGAGCAATTCTTAGCCAAAAGTCATCTTCCTTCGCCTGTTCTGGTGAATATCCCGTGATATTGAAAATGGCATCCGATATGAATAACATTTTCCGTGATACGTAATCGTAAGACCAAATCGCCACATCGATCGTAGCAAACATCTGCTGATACAGAGAAAAGCTACTCTCTAACTGGGCTTGAGCATTTTTTTGTTCCGTGATATCTATGATTACGCCATCTATTCTACAAACCTTATGCTCTTGATTAAAAACGGGCGTGCCTATACTTTGAACCCACTTCAGCGCTTTTGCAGGTAACTGCATACGATACTCAAGATTACATAGGTGACCAGAGTATAATTTATCTATATACGCATCAAACCGTTCAAGATCCTCACTGTACACATATTCACGTAAAAAATTGGGGTTATGCGGTAAAGCATGATCTGAACAGTCCACCCAATTCTCCAAAACATTCGACATTGTCAGCAAATTTGCTTCCATGTCAATAGACCATGAGGTCATATCCTTGTCGCCAAGTGAATGCATATTGAGATTCCCTCCACATAAAAAGCCCCCCCTTTTCGGGGCGGCTTTTTCTTCCTATTCGCTATTTCGCAAGCGTCTTTACATTTTAGCCATTATCTACTGAGCAATCTGCTCGCGGATATTCTGCAATATTTTCTTCTCCAGCCGGGATACCTGCACTTGAGAAATCCCAAGGCGACTAGCAACCTCTGACTGCGTTTGGTCACGGTAATATCGAAGATAAACAATCAGCCGTTCACGCTCGCTGAGACCTCCGATAGCCTCATTCAGTGCCAGCTTATCAAACCAGCGTTCCTGTGATTCGTCAGCGATTTGATCAATCAGAGTGATCGGGTCACCATCATTCTCGAACACAGTCTCATGAATCGAGGTCGGTGGCTTGTTAGCTTCCTGAGCAAATACCACTTCTTCAGGCGTAACTCCCAGTGCCTCAGCAACTTCACCGATGGTAGGCAGACGGTCCAGCGTCTTAGACATTTCATCCTTCATCTTGCGGACCTTATTAGCCATCTCCTTAAGAGAACGGCTAACTTTCAAGGTTCCATCGTCGCGAAGGAAACGCTGAATCTCGCCAATGATCATCGGCACGGCATAAGTGGAGAATTTGACCTCATAGCTGAGGTCGAACTTATCAACGGACTTCAAGAGCCCGATGCAACCGATCTGGAACAAATCGTCAGGTTCATACCCGCGGTTCATAAACCGCTGCACTACCGACCAGACCAACCGGATATTGCAGCTAACTAGTGTGTCCCGGGCAAGATTATCTCCGGCCTGACTGAGCGCGATAAGACGTTTGACCTCCGCATCGTCCAAATAGGTCGGCGGAGCTTTTTTTGACTCTGCATCCATGGCTCCAACCCCTAATTGTATAAAGCTTTTTTCGAAACGATGGTTTTCTTCATTGAGATCGAAGTGCCGTGTCCCGGTTCACTAGTGACTTCAAATTCATCCATGAAATTCTCCATAATGGTAAAGCCCATGCCCGACCGCTCCAGCTCTGGCTTTGAGGTATATAGCGGCTGTTGTGCCAGCTCCAAATCCTCAATGCCCCGTCCCTGATCCTCAATGGTTAAATGTACCGTTTCGTTGTCCAGCGAAGCTGAAATAGTCACAATACCTTCCGGATCACTATCATACCCATGAATAATACAATTGGTGACCGCCTCCGACACGACTGTCTTCAGATCATTCAGCTCGTCCATTGTAGGATCAAGCCTAGAAACGAACGCCGCTACAACTACACGCGCGAATGATTCGTTCTCCGAGAGTGCAGCGAACTGCACGTTCATGAAGTTACCAGCCTTACCATTTGTCATAACGCAACCTCCAAATCCGAGAGTGCAGTGCTCTCGTCGTCATATAGGGGCATGATCTTGAACAGGCCTGACATTTCCAGAAGTCGCTTCACAGGTGCCGTTGCATCACACACCACCATTTTGCCGCCTTTACTATGGATCAGTTTATACCTTCCCAGAATTACGCCGAGACCCGAACTGTCCATAAACTGCAGATGCTTAAGACTAAGGATCAAATGCGATACCTGACCCCGCATAATCGCTTCATCCATATCCATTCTTACAAAATCGGCGGCATGATGATCGAGTTCCCCAGATAAACGGACAATCAGCACACCCCTGTGATGCTCCATTTCCACATTAGAATTCATGCTTGCCACTCTCCTCTTCGTTGCTTTGAAAACTTGGCCTTAAGAGACAGTACCCATTCTCTTCAAGGACAAGGTTTCTACGTGGCAAATCAGGAATCCTGCCTCACGACAAAACTAGAAGAAAACCCCTATGAATCTACAAAGCACATGGGCGCAATCTACAAAAAAGCTCTTTTTAATCCATGCCGAACATCGAGCCTGTTGTACGTTTAAAGAGCTTCCACCAGCCTGCTTTTGCCACAGCTTCCCCTGCTTTAAGTTCATACTCTTTAATCACTTGGGTTCCTTGGTAGACAACCAGCTTGCCTATGGACTGGCCTTCAGCCACTGGTGCCTTCACGCTTTCTGGAAGTACTAGTTCGTGACGAATGCCTTCTTGCGTCACACCTTTTTTCAAAAGAACACTATACGTCTCTTTCGCCGTAATCGGCAGCTCGGACTTCACACCCTTCTCAATCTTAAGGGTACCAATAGCGTCCCCTTCTTTGTGAATAGTGTGGATCTTATATTGCGAAAAGAGATAGTCAAACATGCCCGACACTTCACTGTTACGTGTCTTCGTGTTCGGCTCACCCAGCACAACAGCAACAGCACGCAGACCGTCTCTTGCAGCCGTAGCGGATAAGCAGAATTTTGCTTCAGCGGTATATCCTGTTTTCAGTCCATCAGCACCTGTATAGAAACGTACAAGCTTGTTCGTGTTTACCAACCAGAATGGTTTGGTGGAATCCTTACGCAGATAATCCTGATAGGAACCGGTATATTTGATAATTCTATCATGCTTTAAAAGCTCCCGGCTAATTACCGCAATATCGTAGGCTGAGGAATAGTGATTAGCAGCTGGAAGACCGTTGCAATTGGCAAAGTGGGTATCTTTCAGACCCAGCTCTTCCGCTCTTTTATTCATCAGATCGACAAAAGCGCTCTCCGAACCCGCTATTTTCTCTGCCATCGCCACAGATGCATCATTACCGGAGGCCATAGCGATGCCTTTGAGCATCTCATCCACCGACATTTCTTCACCAGGCTCCAGGAAAATTTGCGATCCGCCCATCGATGCGGCATATTCACTCGTGCGCACCTTATCCGTCAGTTGCAGTCTTCCTTCATCCAGTGCTTCCACCGTAAGCAGCATCGTCATAATCTTCGTAATACTTGCGGGAGGCAGCTTATCATGGCTGTTCTTTTCATAAATAATAGTGCCGGTGCCTGCATCCATCAAAATCGCAGAACGCGCACCAGGCGCAAGATCTACAGCGGCAGCATTACTGCCAGAATCCTTGCTTTTTTCCTCAGCATAAGCACCTGACATCGGTCCTAGAACCGACACAACGATACAGAGCACAAGCACAGCAAAACGCATTTTTCTCACAATGGTTCCCCTCCTGAACGTTAACCTTCATATCACAGGTACTGTGTTCCAGTTTCGTCAGAAAGGGTGGAAATTATTCCATTTCTAAGTAAATAACTATAATAATTTATCCCAAGAAGTAATGTTGTTGTCAATTAAAAAAAGCCCAGCAGTAGTTGCAGAGCATTTTTATTATAGGGGAGATCAAAAATTATTTCAAATTTTAAGTATTTCCAATTTTTTCGTATTCACTTTAAAGGAAAATGGAATATTTTAACGAATGCTATTTAAGAACTTAACTGCTTATAGAGGAGTGAATATACAGATGAACCACCTTGCAGATTGTATTGAAGCAGAAGCTACACAGAACAATTTCTCTGGTGTAGTGCTGGTACAACAACATGATAAAGAAGTCAGCAGCAGCTGTTACGGTTATGCCAATAAGTCGGATAAGCGCGAAAACAATATTCATACCCGGTTCGGCATTGCTTCCGGATGTAAAATATTTACCGCGATTGCTGTCTGCCAGCTGGTCGATCAGGGATTGATTTCTTTTGAAAGTAAACTAATAGATTATCTTAAAAAGGTAGAGTTCCCTCTCTTTAGTCCTGACATCACCATTCATCAGCTACTTACGCATAGCTCTGGTATTCCGGATTATTTTGATGAAACAATTATGGATGATTTCGAGGACCTGTGGAAGGCACGGCCTATGTACACCTTGCGACAGCTTGAGGATTTTGTGGCGATGTTCCGAACCCTTCCCATGATGTGGACCCCGGGCGAACGTTTCCACTACAACAATGCCGGCTATATCGTGCTAGGCCTTCTGGTGGAGGAACTGAGTGAAATGTCTTTTTCCGATTATGTAGAGCATCACATCTTTAAGCCTTGCGGAATGGAGCAATCCGGTTACTTCACGTTAGATGCCTTACCTGCCAACTGTGCACTAGGATACATAGAGGAAGAGAACGGGAACTGGAGAACCAACATCTACTCAATCCCGGTAAAAGGAGGCGCTGACGGTGGAGCTTTCGTCACTGCCCCCGACCTGCAGCTATTCTGGAGCGGGTTAATGAACCATACATTATTGAGTCCAGTACTCACTTCATTATTGCTTACTCCCCATGTACATGTGGATGGCGAAGGCTATTATGGTTATGGTGTATGGATTACCCTCCGCGAAGAAAAAGTGTTCAAATTTCACATTATGGGCTATGATCCCGGTGTTTCCTTCCGGTCGGCTATCTATCCAGCTAGTGGCGAGACTGTGGTCGTATTATGTAATACAAGCAGCGGGGCTTCGCAGATTTTCAATAAGATCAATAACCAGTTATAAATATTGCACCATTGAGCAAAACGCAAAGCAGCGACCTTCCCGTTATGGGAGGATCGCTGCTTTGTTGTCTGTTTACGGCCATAGCCATGACAATATTTATATTACCTTGACTAGTACCGTGTTACCCCATCTTTAGTAACAAGTGCAAATACCAAAGGTTGGGCAGGAACAGGTTCAGAAGTGATACGGTAGGCTTCTAACACCTTACCTTCAGCTTCCTCAACTTTCTTCTCACTGGCATCGTTGATATGCAAGACTGCAAGCGTCTCGCCGATCTCTACAGCATCTCCAACCTTTTTGGAAAGTTGAATCCCCACAGCCAGATCGATTACGGATTCCTTAGTTTCACGTCCAGCTCCAAGCAGCATAGCCGCAACGCCAATTTCCTCGGCCTGAATACCTTCTATGAACCCTTTGGTTTTTGCTTTCACTTCAATGAATCGCTTAGCAGTAGGGAGCTTCTCCGGAGAATCAATTTGCGATACATCTCCACCTTGTGCCTTCACGATTTGTTTGAACTTCTCTAGCGCACTGCCATCTTCAATATGCGTCATAAGAATCGAACGTGCCTCCGCTTCATCCTTGGCTTTGCCGCCAAGAACAAGCATCTGGCTGCCCAGAATAAGACAGACCTCCTGTAGATCCTTTGGACCATGACCCTTCAAGGTCTCGATTCCTTCCTTAATTTCCAACGCATTTCCGATCCCGTAACCAAGCGGCTGGTCCATATCACTGATGATTGCAACGGTATTGCGACCCAGATGCGTTCCAATGTCAACCATCGCCTGAGCGAGTGCTATAGAATCATCCAGCGTCTTCATAAAAGCACCGCTGCCTGTTTTGACATCCAACACGATCGCATCCGCACCTGCTGCAATCTTCTTGCTCATCACAGAGCTTGCAATAAGGGGGATGGATTCAACTGTTGCAGTTACATCCCGAAGGGCATACAGCTTTTTGTCTGCGGGTGTAATGTTGCCCGACTGACCGATCACGGCAGCCCCGATCTCCCCTACTTGGTCAAAGAAACGCTCACGAGCCATCTCGATAGAGAAACCACTGATTGACTCCAGCTTATCGAGCGTGCCTCCAGTGTGCCCAAGTCCACGACCGGACATCTTCGCTACCGGTACTCCAGCAGAAGCTACCAAGGGTGCCAATACTACAGTTGTTTTATCGCCCACTCCACCTGTGGAGTGTTTATCGACTTTAATACCTGCGATTGGGCTAAGATCTACTTGATCGCCGGACATCGCCATTTCCATCGTTAGATCGCCGGTTTCCCGCGCGTTCATGCCTTGAAAATAAACAGCCATTGCCCAAGCAGAGAGCTGATAATCAGGCACTTCACCTTTACTGTAGCCCTGAATTAGAAAGGAAATTTCCTCACGACTCAGCTCTCCGCCATCTCTTTTTTTCTGAATAATATCGACAGCTCTCATATTACACCTGCACTTCACGGACAATTGCGCGAGCAAGTCCAATAAATTTTGGTCTAGTCAAATTAGTTACCTTCATTATCTGTTCAAACGTCAATGGCTCAAGTTCATTCACTTGTGTCATAGATTGGACCTCCCAAAAATTCAAAATGCAGTACCCGAAATTACATTTTCGGAATAAAGCCCAACACTAGCTTCAGGAAACGCTCACGCACACGGTCTGCAGTTTCCATAACCTCTTCATGGTTGAGAGGTTGATCCAGAATTCCCGCAGCCATGTTAGTAATACAGGAGATACCCAATACCTCGATACCTGCATGACGGGCAACAATGGTTTCCGACACAGTAGACATGCCCACAGCGTCAGCCCCTAGATGACGAAGCATTACGATTTCAGCAGGTGTTTCGTAGCAAGGTCCCAGCAGACCTGCATATACGCCTTCTTTGAATTCGAAATTCTGCTGCGCTGCCGTTTCCTTCGCTACCTTGATTAGGCGGCGACTATAAGCGGTTGACATATCCGGGAAGCGCACGCCCAGTGCAGGATCATTAGGTCCTATTAACGGGTTCCGCCCCGTCATATTAAGATGATCCGTAAGGAGCATAAGATCGCCCGGCGTGAAATCTGTGTTCACTCCACCAGCAGCATTAGTTACTAATAGGCTGGCTATACCAAGTTCTTTCATAACCCGAACAGGGAATGCCGTTACCTCCGGTCCATATCCTTCATACATATGAAAGCGGCCCTTCATCATCACGACACGGCGTCCTTCAATCATACCGATCAGCAGTTCTCCCTCATGCCCTTCTACAGTGGACACAGGGAAGTGAGGAATCTCATCATATGGAATGCTGATTCCATCGGTGATCAGGTCTGCCAGCACACCGAGTCCTGAACCAAGGATCAATCCAATTTCCGGAGCCACCGGACATTTGTCTTTTATATAAATGGCTGCTTCTTGAATTTCTTTTTGAGTTAACATGCTATGGATGATCCTCCTTAATGAATGTTGTGGCGCAACCCACATCCTTTTATTGCAGTTTCGCTAAAAAGCTTGTCCCATACTGCGGCGCCTTCGCACCGAAATTATCAGCAATGGTTGCGGCAACATCCGAGAAGGTCTCACGAATACCTAAGCTATCTGGATGCTTAAGGCGTGGGCTGTAAATAAGCAGTGGCACATATTCACGAGTATGATCTGTTCCGCTATGGATTGGATCATTCCCATGATCTGCTGAAATAATCAACAGGTCATCTTCACCAAGCGTGGATAGAATTTCAGGCAGCGCCTGATCGAATACTTCCAGTGCATGACCATATCCTTCCGGATCGCGACGGTGTCCATATAAAGAGTCAAAATCCACCAGATTCGTGAACAGCAAGCCATTGAACGGTTGGCGAAGTTGCTCAATGGTGACTTCGATACCATGTTCATTGCTCTTCGTAGGGTAAGAAGCTGTAACCCCTTCACCTGTGAAAATATCGTTGATCTTTCCTACCGCGATAACATCTTTTCCGATATCAGCCAGCGCGTTCATTACCGTTGGTTCCGGTGGTTTCACGGCATAATCATGGCGATTTGAGGTCCGTACGAACTTTCCTGGTTCGCCAACATATGGACGAGCAATAACACGCCCTACGGAGAATTCTGGAGCCATAGTTAGCTCACGGGCGATTTTACATGCGCTGTATAGCTCTTCCAGTGGAATGATATCTTCATGTGCCGCAAGCTGGAATACACTGTCCGCAGAGGTGTACACAATCCAAGCTCCGGTCTTCATCTGCTCTTCGCCATATTCAACTAGAATTTCCGTACCGGAAGCTGGTTTATTACCGATCACTTTCCGGCCAGTTGCTGCTTCGAATTTTTCAATCAATTCTGCCGGAAATCCATCCGGATACGTATTGAATGGAACCTCGATCTTCAGCCCCATCAGCTCCCAGTGCCCGGTCATCGTATCCTTACCGACAGATACTTCCTGCATCTTGCCATAATATCCTGTTGGTGAAGCTACAGGTTCAAGCGGCGGCAGCGGAGCAATATTAGCTAATCCTAACTGCTGTAGGTTAGGGAGTTTCAATCCGGGAACACGGTTCAAAATATGACCAAGCGTATGTGAACCCGCATCACCAAAATTCGCAGCATCTGGAGCTTCTCCGATACCTACACTATCCAGAACAATAAAACCAATTCGTTTAAATGAGGACATATTGTCTTCACTCCTTTTTTAATATAGATCGTTAGTTCATTCGTTTGCACCAACAAGAAGAAACGGCTGTACCTTCTCCCGGAAGTCAGATGCTTCCGTAGCTAGCGATACAATGTATCGCCTGTCAGGTATCCGTTTCTGCCAAAGGATAACCTGTGGAAAATTACCCATTCCCCAGTCTATCCTATAAGTATGATTCCATCATAACTATCTTACTCACAAAAAGCATCTTTGAAGCATGATCAGCGAGCTCTGGGATGATGGCTCTCATATACTTCCTTCATATTCTTACGGGCGATACCGTTATAAATCTGAGTCGTCGAAATATCAGCATGACCCAGCATTTGTTGTACGGAACGCAAATCCGCTCCACCTTCCAGTAAATGGGCGGCGAAGGAATGCCTAAGCGTATGCGGTGTAATATCCTGCTCAATGTTTGCTTCCCGTGCGTATTTTTTTATGATTTTCCAGAACCCCTGGCGGGTTAATCGCCCACCTAGGCTATTCAGGAACATGGCCGGCTCCTCCTGATGATCACGAAGCAGCTTGTCCCGCATAAGAGAAGTGTAAGCTGCTACACTCTCAGCAGCAATGGTTCCAATGGGAACCACTCGTTCCTTGCCCGAAGTCCCTGTACAGCGCGCAAACTTCATGTCCGTATGCACATCGTCTACGTTAAGAGAAATCAATTCAGAAACCTTTATCCCCGTTGCGTAGAGCAATTCCAGCATTGCCTTATCGCGCATCCCTTGTGCTGTACTCACATCTGGAGCAGCCAGCAGCCGCTCAACCTCCGAAACCGCAAGCACCATAGGCGGCTTCTTATCAGGCTTCATGGTTTCCATGTCCAGTGTTGGATCCTGCTCAATTAAACGTTCCTTCAACAAATAATGAAAAAAGGCCCGCAGGGACACCGCGTTTCTGTTGAGCGTTGCAGTGGCTCTTCCCGCTCCGCGTAAGGAGCCAAGATATAACATCACATGAGATCTTCGGATTTCTTCAGGCTGTTCAGCCCCCCGCTCTTCAGCAAACTCTAGAAACTGCGATACATCCCTACCGTAAGATTCCAGTGTATTCGGGGACAAGCCTTTATCTCCGGACAAATAATGTAAAAAAGGCTGCAAGTGTGACTTCATTATTTCACGCTCCTGTCCTGGCGCAGCTACTCTTAGTGTCTTCCTGCAGCACATTCAGCATGAGGCTTCAGCAGATGTGTACACAACTCTTACTCTGCATAAATCCACCCTAGCTTTCTTCGACATTCTTCTCGCTTGTTCCTGCTTCCTGCGGAGCTTTCATTCTCCGAACCAGTAATAGAAACGTAAGCGCTGCCTTGCATCCAGACCATCATCACCAACCTCGGCGTGATCAAATGCCCGAACAGCGGTGCCTTCAGGAATTCCATAGTTCTCTATCGGACTAAGCCATTCCCCTAGCCAGCTCATAGCATAGTAGAGTAAATAGCTTAGAGCCACAAACATGATCATAAAATACAGCTTGCGCACTGTTTTGGGCACAGAAACAATCATAAGGACGCCTCCTATTACATATAAATGAATTCTGCTCGTCCTTCATTTTATGCTCCAAAAAAGGCTGATATGTATAGCTCTAATAGACTAATCATTTAAAAAGCCCCCTCCGGTATAGGAACCGGGGAGGACTTGTGAAGTTAATTCTTAATATAAGATAACTTAGGATGGATTTCCGTCTGTATTGTTCTTATCAGTACAGCGGTAGCAAATCCCATGGAAATCAAGTCTATGATCAAGCACTGTGAAATTAAACTCTTTCTCCAGTCGCTCTTCCAGCGGACCGAGCCAATCCTCGCGAATCTCATCCATACTGCCGCATTGCACACAAATTAAGTGATGATGATGATGCTTCGCAGTATCTGTTCGCAAATCATACCGGGCTACACCGTCGCCGAAATTGATCTTTTCTACGACATGTAGCTCACTGAGAAGTTCGAGGGTACGATACACAGTCGCAAGACCGATCTCGGGAGCTTTCTCCTTCACGAGCATAAATACGTCTTCCGCGCTAAGATGATCTTCCTCATTCTCCAGCAGCACTCTTAAGGTCGCTTCCCGTTGGGGTGTAAGCTTGTATCCTTGGGATTGTAACTGTTGCTTAATCTTGTCTATCCGTGCTTCCACCTGTCTCCCTCCCCCTTGGATAATTACCGCACCGGTCTTCAAACCACTTCTTCCATTATAGGGGGTGTCGCTTTCAGAAGTCAAACGCTTTTACTGCACAGTCAAGGTCGTCACCGCTTGTACAAGTGAAGGCGTGACCCAACGCATCATGGTTGGTGTAACCCAGGTCTCAAAACATGAAATACCCAGGATCAAAAGCGCCATCACAAATGACAATATAGTGTACATGGTAAAAGGACGAGTCACTGGCGTCCGGCGTTGTCCCATCACCCGGCTGCGGATCATCTGCAAGGAAAAAGCTATCGCAGCTGCACTGCTAACCAGCAGCACAGGGATCAGCACCAGATTATGTGGAGCCACAGAAACTAACGCGAACAACATCCCATGCCAAGAATATTGACTGACCAAACAGCCAACCGTAAAACCGATCAGTACCCCTTTTAAAAAATCAAGAATCAAAATTCCCGGCAGCCCAATGACCGACAACCCAAGAATCCAGATCAGTCCGATCCATTTCAGATTCAAGGCTGCTATACTCCAGTACGAATCAGGTGCGGCTGGCAGACCTTGCTGATCAACCGTAACAAAGAAATTCCCCAGATAATCCCCCAGCTCCTGCTGCTGATCCATCGTAAGCGCACTAACGATAAGAGCTCCAAATACAACACCTACCAGAAATAATACGCCGACAAAAATATACAGAGGCGTCTGTTCCTTCATCATCAGCCGTAAATTACGCATTTGGGACGTTCCCCTTTCCGGTTACATGTTACACCATATGAGAAAACGTCCCGCGATATGACTTGTCCTTTAGGTAATGACTCTACTTTCTGGGCTGTACCACTTTACCGTACGTCCCGCCACCGCCTGCTGATAGCTCCAAAATGCCAGAGCGGGCCTGGACGATCATCGACGCCAGATCCGCACCTACAACGCTGGCAATTTCCGCTTCACCACAACCATGTAAAATGTTCATCTCAGTTCCAAATGCTTGCAGTAACGCGTTCATCTTCGCCTTCCCTAACCCCGGGATAAATTCAAGCGGAACCTGATAATGATAGGGTGGACGGTCAGCAGGCACTATCGGCGTCTTGCGGTCAGCAATATCTAGGATCCGGTCGAAGACACCTCTAACCAGCTTAAGACTGCCGCAATATTGGCAACGATCCGCGTTGACATAAGCCTCATCAATAATACTGCCGCAGCCCCCGCAATAGCTCCGGTGGTATTTGCCAAGCCGTGGATTAAGTCCGAAATTTGCACTTACCTTCCGTCCATCTTTACGTTCCAGTGCAAGCCGCAGTTCAGCGAACGAAGGCTGTGCCAGCTCCATCACATTATACTCACGCCCTAGCTTACCCAGTGAATGCGCATCTGAGTTGGTTAGAAACGTGTAATTATCAAGTTCAGAAAGATATCCAGCCATTTCGGAATCCGCACTCAGCCCGAGTTCAACCGCAGCTATGCGGTCCAGATCAAAGATGTCCGCCATACGCTCTGCAGCACAGCCGTACAAGCCCTTGTGAGGCGTGAAAATATGTGCAGGAATAAGAATGCCTCCCCGCCCGTAAATCTCATCCTGAAGCTCCCTAGCCGGAGCATACAGGCGCTGGGAACTTAGATTCACATTCCGCATATAGCGGCTCATCCACGCACTAAAGTCGGTCATGCGTTCCACGTCCGGCATGTAAGCGAGCACATGGCACTCTTTTCGCCCAGGCTCGCGGATTTCAATCTCTGTCCCCAGAATGATCGTAGTCCCTCGGTAAGCAATCCCTCCACCTTCAGCTAACGTCATCTCTCCAGATTCCAAAGAGCGCTGAATATCCCGCAGTACGCCAGGTGAATGACTGTCTATAATACCGATCATTTCTAGTCCCTTGCGCTCTGCAGCTTCTTTGGCAATGCCCGCAAAGGTAAGCTCGCGGCTGCCGCTAATTTTGACAGCCTGACCTTCCGACGTTCGTCCAATATGAACATGCAAATCGCAATAGAAACTCTTCAGTCCAGTTGTTAATTCCATTGGCCTGTCAGCGTGTATAGATGCCAAGCGTATACTGCCATCATCGTTTTTGCATCCGCGATGCGCCCGTCAGCCATATATTGATACGCTTCCTCCAAGGTAAGCTCCGAAACCTCTAGGAATTCGTCCTCGTCCAGTGACATATCCCCTGGTTGAGCATTAGTAGTCACATACAAATGAATAATCTCATCGGCGAAGCCGGGAGAAGTATAGAAGGATTTAAGCAATTTCAGATCTCCACTGTGAAATCCAGTCTCTTCCTGAAGTTCACGACCAGCCGCAACTAATGGATCTTCACCTTTATCCAGCTTCCCAGCCGGAATTTCTACCTCAGTGCGTTGCATGGGCTGACGGTATTGCTCTACAACAAGCATTTTGTTGTTGTTTAAAGCAAGCACCGCTACGGCGCCAGGATGCTTCACAACTTCACGTGTCGCAGTATTTCCATCAGGCAGTCTCACTGTGTCCACCTGCAAAGATATAATCTTCCCATCAAAAACAGGCTGTGTAGACAATGTCACTTCATCAAGCTCGGGTTTGCTGTGCAAATGTTGTTCTCCCATAAAGTTTCTGGTCTCCTTTTTCTCTATTGTGCATACGGTGTATTATAGCAAACTTAAAGGGAAAGAAGGAATTTCAGATGAACGAAATCTTCAGCCGTACAAGCTCATCCGCAGTTATGATGGTAGGTAAGCCGGAGGAAATAAAGGCCATCTTGGCTGGATGGATCCAGCAGTATGGGCGCGATATGCCCCTGGCATACATTCTTTCCCTGCACGATCAATCTACAATCCTTCCGTCCAAGGCAGGATGAATTCATCCTCTCCTTTGGGACTTAGCCATACATGTTCACACAACTATAGGGGTGTCTCAAAAGCCATGAAATGGCTGCTGGGGCACCCCAGTCTTTTTGCGTTGCCCCCGATTATGGGGGATTGTGCTTAGGATGCTGGTAATGGGCACAGGTTGTTTGATTAAGCGACTATGCGCTTACGATGCTGATATCAGACACAACTTGTTGATCGCTCACGATGCTGATATCTAGCACAAGTTGTTTGATTAGGTCGCTATTGCGCCTACCTTTGTACGCTGTCGGACTCAGCTGCACTTAAACACACCTTTTCCCCACTTATGCTATGCTATCGGACCCCAGTGACGCTATCGGCACGAAAAACACACTATATGCTCCTCTTCCTAAGGAATAGCTGCGCTGGTGTCCGAAACTCTGCTCAAATGGCGATAAATTTGCTTTTAGCGTCATCTGAGTCCTTTAGCCTCAAGAGAGGGGGCGGACTTGACGCTATCTGTTGTGTCTCGGTGCTATCGAATGTGACTCGTTGCTGTGTGATGTGTCTCGGCACTATGTGATGTGACTCGCGCTGTCGGATGTGTCTCGCACTATCGGATGTGACTCGTGCTATCGGACTCAGTTGACCTTAAACACACCTTTCTCGTACTTTTGCGATGCTATCGGACCCCAGTGCAGCTATCAGCACAAAAAACACACTATATACTCCTCTTTATAAGGATTAGCTGCGCTGGTGTCCGAAACTCTGCTCAAATGGCGATAATATTGCTTATAGCGTCATCTGGGTCCTTTAGCCTCAAGAGAGGGGGCGGACTTGGCACTATCGCTCTCTGTACATCGATATGCCTATGGACCCCAGTGTAGTTACTGGCATGAAGACTTCATCGGAGCATTCCGAAAATTTCTACTTCGAGACTCGCCAAAAGCGGCGTTAGAGGTCGCATGACTTTTTTTGGATTTACCTTGATATTGCTACACTATACTCCCCATAAAAAAATGCAGAGCAGCAATCCTCCGTTACGGTAGGATCGCTGCTCTGCTGTTTTATAAGGCGATTAGCCCTTTGCGCTCTCTTTTACAATATTCACAACGAGTTCAGCCACTTTAACGATATCTTCGGCTTTAATCCGTTCCTTGGTAGTATGGATATGTTCATAACCCACTGCAAGGTTAACAGTCGGAACATCTAGACCGTTGAATACATTAGCGTCACTACCTCCGCCAGAGTGGAACAGACGTGGAGTAAGCCCCATAGAAGTAATGGCCCGCTGTGCAAGCTGCACTACTGCATCATGCTCATTAAAGCTAAAAGCAGGGTAGATGATTTCACTGCGGAATTCGCATTCTGCGCCGTATTCCCGCACAGTTGTCTCGAGCGCTTCGCGCATCGAAGCGATTTGATCGCCAACCTTCTCCTGCACAATACTGCGTGCTTCTGCATCCAACTGAACGTGATCACACACTACATTCGTTGGGCCGCCGCCAGCGAACTTTCCAATATTCGCTGTGGTTTCATTATCAATACGACCCAGCTTCATGGCTGCAATCGCTTTGCTAGCGACTTGAATTGCGCTGATGCCGTCCTCAGGGTTCACGCCAGCATGAGCCGATTTCCCAAAGATTTGCATCGTGATTTTAGCCTGTGTCGGTGCTGCCACCGCAATCGCTCCAACTTCACCATTGGAATCAAGTGCAAAGCCGAAGTCAGCATCCAAGTTACTTGGATCCATCGAACGTGCGCCCAGCAATCCAGATTCTTCACCCGCTGTAATCACGAATTGAATCTGGCCATGCGGAAGCTTTTGCTCTTGGATAACACGAATGGCTTCGAACAACGCAGCAAGCCCTGCTTTGTCATCAGCTCCAAGAATTGTAGTGCCATCACTTGTAATCCATCCATCTGAACCAAGTGTAGGCTTGATATTTTGTCCGGGAACAACCGTATCCATATGGCAAGTGAACAGAAGCTTTGGAGCAGCTCCTCCATTCTCAGCTGGCCAGGTAATGAATAGATTGCCTGCTCCATGTCCGGTTCTTTCTTGGGAATCGTCTTCGAGCACTTCTAAACCCAGTGCGTTAAACTTACTCTTAAGGACATCGGCGATCTGCCGTTCATTTCTTGTTTCACTATCAACTTGGACAAGTTCCATAAACTCCTGAATCAATCGGTCTTGTGAAATCACTGGACTTCCCTCTCTTTCGTGAATACGGTACAATGGTTGTACGGCATTACCATCTTCATGTTAATAACTTAAACTAAATCTAAAGGAGTTACCCATGCAACGTAATAAATGGTTCAAGATCTTCATCTACGTCATGTTGTTTGCCATGATTGCCTCTACGCTATTTATGGTTATCGAGCCGTTCCTTGCAGGTTAAACATTGCTCAGGAAGCATTAATAATAGCGGCTAGGAACACCTTGCCGCTATTTGGCCTGCACGTTTGTTCTTAATCAGCCTTTGCCATATCACAGAAAGTATCCATCAGCTCTTCATATGGAAAATGTTTCAAGAAATATGGGACCAGCTCTCTAGCCACCTCTTGAAGCTCAAATCGACGACCTGCACATTCCTCTAGAGAAGTTATTCCAAAATCGGTGATCCCGCATGGAATAATCCCTTGAAACCCGCGCGCCGCAATCCCCTCAGAAATGTTAAAAGCAAAACCATGACTGGTAATAAAACCTCTTCGAAATTTACTCTTATTAAACTTCACACCAATAGCACAGATCTTCTCATCGCCAACCCATACTCCGGTATACTCCGGTTTACGATCTCCGACAATTCCGTAGGATGCCAAATAATCAATAATAACAGCCTCCAGACTGCGCAAGTACCCATGCAAATCCACTTTGCCATCCTCTCCGAGCTTAAGGATCGGATAACCTACAAGCTGACCTGGTCCGTGATATGTAATATCTCCTCCGCGATCGATTTCAAACAGCGCGATTCCTTTTTCTTCGAGCTGCTCTTGATCCAAGAGAAGATGTTCAGGATGATTTTGTGAACCGATAGTATAGGTAGGCGGATGCTGCAAAAGAATAAGTCGCTCCGGCTGCTCGCCAGAATCAATGGCATGCACACTTTCTTTTTGCAGCTCCCAGGCCGTCCCATACTCCATAATGGGGTCATATGAAATCTGCAGCTTACGAAAATCCGTATTTTTCATACCGTCAGGTCCCCTTTTCCAGTCTCCTGCCTGCACAGTTTGGCTAGTTATTCATTAATAGAGCTTAGTGTCCGGTGTATATCCTTCTATATTATCCTTGACGCGTTGCAAGAAACGGCCACAAATGACTCCGTCCAGAATCCGGTGATCCAGGGACAGACAAATATTAGCCATTGAGCGAACAGCAATCATATCATTGATGACCACAGGCTTTTTCACAATCGATTCAAAGGTCAGAATCGCTGCTTGTGGATAGTTAATGATTGGATAAGAAAGAATGGAGCCAAACGAGCCTGTATTATTTACAGTGAAAGTCCCTCCCTGCAAATCTTCCAGACTAAGTTTGCCTTCGCGTGTTTTTTGTGCCAATTCATCAATCTCACGAGCCAACCCAGCGACATTTTTCTGATCAGCCTTCTTAATCACAGGAGTGATAACCGAATCTTCTGTACCTACCGCTAACGAGATATTGATATCACGTTTGACAATAATTTTGTCTACAGCCCAGACAGAGTTCATAATCGGGTAATCCTTAATCGCACTCACAACAGCCTTCATCATGAAAGCCAGATAGGTTAGATTGATGCCTTCCTTGCGCTTGAATTCTTCCTTATGTTTATTGCGCAGCGCTACCAGATTAGTCACGTCCACCTCAATCATCGTCCAAGCATGTGGAATCTCCGAGACACTCTGGCGCATTCTTGTAGCAATTGTGTTTCGGATTGGTGTTACATCAATCAGATATTCCGAACTGCTTCCTCGTCCACCCTCAACCTCTATCGTTGGAATACGCGGAGATTCGCTCAAATGTAGCCCGGAATGGCGAAGAGGCTCTTCCGCTTTCTTCACTTCGGTTTGAACAAACTGTGGAGCTGGTGGTTGTGATACAGACGGGGCAGGCTGACTAGCAGGAGTTGAAGCTGCGGATGTAGCTCCACCTTTTTCTAAGAAGGTTAGCACATCTTTACGGGTAATTCTGCCACCCATACCTGTACCAGTAACCAACGATAGATCAATGTTATGCTCAGCAGCCAGTGTCTGTACTGCAGGAGAATAACGAGCACGCATCGAATCGCCAGCATTTGCAGTGGACTTCTGCCCTGCAACATCATTAGAAGCATTCGATGCAATTGTCGTCTGATTCGTACTTGGAGCAGCAGCAGAGGCAGCCACAGGAACTGCAATACGGCAAATCACTTCGCCGACATTAACAACCTGACCTTCTTCCGCCAAAAGCTCACCCATAACTCCATCTACAGTCGAAGGCAATTCCGCATTTACTTTATCAGTAATAAGCTCACATAGTGGTTCATATTGCTCTACCGGTTCACCCGGTTTCTTCAGCCATTTGCCGATCGTCGCCGATACCAGCGATTCTGCCAGCTGCGGCATGATCACGTCAGTCAACTTTTGGTTGTCAGACATCTTTTCACTCCTTAAAAGTTTTACGAAGCAATGACTCTTAGAAAGACTACGCAGTAAAACTTGCTTCGTAAGCATATTCTTAAAGTTTACGAAGCTTCGTAAGCATCACTTGAGTTTTAGGAAGCTTCGCATCTACTTAACAAATTAATATTGTGCTAGCCGGAGCATTTCCGCCTTCACTTTTTCTTTACTTAGCATGAAAAACTTCTCCATTGGCGGGCTGATTGGCATCGCCGGAACATCGGGACCACAGAGACGGAAGATCGGTGCATCCAGCTCGAACAGACAATGCTCAGCGATAATGGCCGCCACTTCGCCGCCAATTCCGCCTGTTTTATTATCTTCATGCACAATCAATACCTTACCGGTCTGACGGGCAGCAGCAATAATCGCATCACGATCCAGCGGTTGCAAGGTACGCAGATCAAGAATATGTGCTGTAATTCCTTCCTCGCGTTCCAATTCTTCCGCAGCCTGCATAGCAAAATGCAGCGGAAGACTGTAGCCAATCACCGTAATATCCGTTCCCTCACGCAACAGATTAGCTTCGCCAATTGGAACGGTGTAATCCCCTTCCGGCACTTCTTCCTTGATCAGCTTGTAACACTTTTTGTTCTCAAAGAAAAGAACCGGATCAGGATCACGTACGGCTGCCTTCAACAAACCTTTAGCATCATAAGCGGAGTAAGGCGCTACAATCTTCAATCCAGGTGTACCAAAGAAAATCGATTCTGGACACTGTGAATGATACAAACCGCCGAACACCCCGCCGCCAATAGGGGCACGAATGACAACCGGGCAACTCCAATCGTTATTTGAACGATAACGGATTTTAGCCGCTTCACTAATGATTTGATTCGTCGCTGGAAGCATAAAGTCGGAGTATTGCATTTCAGCAATTGGTTTCATTCCGTACATAGCTGCTCCGATGGCTACACCAGCAATCGCTGATTCAGCGAGGGGTGTATCCATAACCCGCTCTTCGCCAAACTGTTCCTGTAGACCTTTAGTTGTGGTAAATACGCCGCCTTTGAGACCAACGTCCTCACCAAGCACGAACACGGAATCATCGCGCTCCATTTCTTCCTTCATCGCGAGCCTGATGGCATCGATATATTCCATTATAGCCATGGTTTATGCCCCTCCTTTGAGGTCGGAATCACTGTATACATGCAGCAGTGTGTCTTCCGGTTTCGGGAACGGAGCATTATCGGCATACTCGATAGCCGCTTTAAGCTCAAGATTGCATTCAGCAGCAAGATCTTGTTCTTGCTCGTCACTCCACAATCCCAGACCGATCAAGTAATTACGGAATCCTGCTACGCCGTCCTTCTTCCAGTTCTCATCAACCTCTTCTTTGGTCCGGTAAGCCAGATCATTATCTGAGGTGGAGTGTGGAGACAAACGGTACATCATCGCTTCAATCAGCGTAGGACCTTCACCCGCGAGGGCTCTTTCCCGCGCTTCCTTAACGACACGATAAACCTCAAGCGGATCGTTTCCGTCTACACGCACACCAGGAAATCCATAACCCAGCGCACGGTCGCTAACCTTGCCGCCTAACTGTTTATGAACAGGAACAGAGATTGCGTACTGATTGTTCTGGCACATGATAATAACCGGCAGCTTATTCACTCCGGCAAAGTTACAAGCTTCATGAAAATCCCCCTGATTGCTGGAACCTTCACCGAAGGTTACAAAGGAGACGAATTTCTTCTTCTGCATTTTGGCCGCCAGAGCAAAGCCAACCGCATGAGGGACCTGCGTGGTTACAGGGCTTGACCCTGTCACAATACGCAGACGTTTACTGCCAAAGTGACCCGGCATTTGCCGCCCACCACTGTTTGGATCTTCTGCCTTAGCGAATACGGACAACATAAGTTCGCGGGTAGTCATACCCACTGAGAGCACGAAAGCATAATCGCGGTAATACGGTAAAAAATAATCATTTTGCCGGTCCAGCGCGAACGCCGCCGCCACCTGACCCGCCTCCTGGCCTATGCCGGAGACATGAAAGTTGATCTTGCCAGCGCGCTGAAGCAGCAGACTGCGCTCATCGTATTTACGAGCGAGCGACATATATCTGTACATATCGATGACCTGGCCGTCACTAAGTCCAAGCTGCTTATGTCTGTTAATCGTTTCTACAGTACCTTGGGATTCCATAAAGAGATACCTCCTTATTCATAAAGCCTGAAGTCTTACAGGAATTAAGACCAATTGTGCCCTGATCTTAAAACCTGGTACTAAGACTTGACTTGAGTATATTATAATCCCTTTCTACCCAAAAAGAAAAGCTAAGAAAAACTAAAATCCAATAGATCTTCCATCCACAGCTAACATTGCTTCTCCGATAATCTCCGAAAGGGTAGGGTGAGCATGTATAGCTTCACCAATCTCCCAAGGTGTTGCATCCAGAAGCTGTGCCAAGGCCGCTTCTCCAATTAGATCCGTCACATGAGGACCAATCATCTGCACACCAAGAATATCTCCACTGCTACGATCGGCAACAACTTTGACAAATCCGTCCTTCTGGCCATATACAATTGCCTTGCCAATGGCCGAAAATGGGAACTTGCCAATCACTACATCATGTCCAAGCTCTTTAGCTTCCTTCACGGTGTAGCCCACACTTGCTACCTCAGGCCGAGTATAGACACAACGTGGTACTAAATGTGTATGGTAAGGATGTAGCTTCTCACCAGATAGATGGTTAACCGCCATAATCCCTTCATGACTGGCTGCATGAGCCAATTGAAGCCCGCCGATGCAGTCACCAATCGCATAAATATGCGGTTCTGCCGTCTGCATACTAGCGTTTACAGCAATAATCCCTTTGTCAAAGCGAATATCTGTGTTTTCAAGACCAATATTCTCGATGTTGGCCACTCTGCCTACGGATACAAGCAATTTTTCTGCGGATAGGCTTTGACTTTGCTCTCCCTTACGGGCTTCGATCGAAATTCCATCCTCCGTTACCTGGCAGGTTGCAGCATCCACTGTAGTTTCAGTCAGTACCTTAACACCACGCTTTTTCAACAACCGTTGCAGTTCCTTAGCTATCTCTTCATCCTCTTGAGGCAGTAACTGACCTGCCGCTTCAACCACAGTCACCTGCACTCCAAAATCAGCCAGCATTGAAGCCCATTCGACACCAATTACACCGCCGCCCACAATAATGATAGAAGATGGCAGCTCTTCGAGCGTGAGCGCTTCATCACTGCTAAGAATCACTTTCCCGTCTGGTTCGAGACCAGGCAATACTCGTGGGCGTGAGCCCGTAGCGATAATAAGATGGCTGGAAACTACTGTTTCCATCTCCCCATCTTCCAGTTCCACAGCTACAGCACCGCTGCGCGGAGAAAAAATAGAAGGACCCGTTACGCGCCCTTTACCTTTGACAACTTGTATTTTATTTTTGCGCATCAAATATTGTACGCCTTGATGAAGTTGCTCAACTACAGCTTCTTTGCGTTTCTGTACCTTTGGGAATACCAGCTGTACACCGCTTGTCTCAATGCCATAGCTCTCACTCTCATTGATTTCAGCATATACCTCTGCACTACGGAGCAGTGATTTACTAGGAATGCAGCCCCGATGCAGACAGGTTCCTCCCAGTTTGTCCATTTCGATGACGACAACGGACTTTCCAAGCTGTGCAGCGCGAATAGCCGCCACATACCCTCCAGTACCTCCGCCAAGTATGGCCACGTCACATGAAATTGTCATGATATGTATCCTCCAGTCATTACACGTAAGTTCATTTTACTTAGTATATTGTACTCTCTTTTTGCTCTATTACAAAACTTATAAACGTCATATGCAAATGGACTTTTTCTTGCTAAAGCGTTATCATATGGGTGAATCTAAAGGGCTAAGAGGGGTAGGAGACACTTATGAAACTGTTAATTTCACGCTTCATTGCCATCCTTATTCTTGTGTTTCCGGGCTTAATAGCAATGAAGGGCTTCCTTATGATGAAGGATGATATTTTTGATTACATATCCATGCATGGTGATGATACCGTTGTGCCCCACTTTGCTTGGCTGCATTTCGGTGGTGGATTGCTGCTCTTCGCAGCTGGCATGACTTTCCTTGGTGGCTGGATTCTGGCTAGGGACCGTAAGAAGAATTACGTAGGTCCAAGGTTCAAGGAGAAGCAAAAGGTGAAACAAGCCGGAACGCAGGAAACGATCTCTTAAGATGCTATGTTAAACTTAGAATCAGCTTTTTCATCTCATCATTTGTTCATCTGATCATATGAATCTCGAATCGCACACAATCAAGCCTTATTACCCTGCTGATTGTAATTTGTACAATAGATTTCCCCACATTCAAACCCTCCCAGCTCACCCGATCTGGTGCTCGTTATCTATCACAAATAACATAAAGGCGAGAACTTCATGGACGCAATCTGCGCTCCCTGAAAATTCTCGCCTTTTTCTTAAATACCCGCCTTATCAAGCGCCTCTTTCCGCCGCCCCTGTACCAACTCACTGTACAGTCCGCTTTGCTTCAGCAGCTCTTCATGAGAGCCTTGCTGCAATAATCTGCCGCCCTGAAGCACAAGAATTCGATCAGCCGCACGAATCGTGCCAAGTCTATGAGCGATGACGAAGCTCGTTCGCCCTTTCATCAGCGCCTGCAGCCCTTCCTGAATCTTGATCTCGGTCACTGTATCAATACTGCTGGTTGCTTCATCAAGCACAAGCATAGAGGGGTTAGCAAGAATCGCTCTCGCAATGGAGAGCAGCTGCTTCTGCCCTTGGCTTATACCGCTGCCATCCGCCGAGAGCATCCGTTCATAACCTTCGGGCATTCGCATAATAAAAGAATGGGCATTGGCCAGTTTAGCCGCCTCTTCAACCTCTTCATCGGACGCATCCAGCCTCCCGTACCGGATGTTATCGCGGATACTCCCTTTGAACAAAAAGGAATCCTGCAATACAAAGGCCATATGACTTCTCAAGCTTTCCCGCCGAATCGAAGTGATATCTAAGCCATCCAGCGTGATTTTCCCCTGATTAGGATCATAAAAACGGGATAACAGCCCTATTAGCGTTGTTTTGCCTGCACCGGTAGGTCCAACTAAAGCGATCATCTCACCAGGCTTCGCTTCAAAGCTGATATCCTGCAGCGTGTTAGAACCTCCATCATAAGAAAAAGCTACATTTTCAAACTTCACCGCACCCTGTACAGTTTCAAGTGATATGGCTGCACCTTCATCTTTAGCCTCGGTCTCTTCGTCCAGCACTTCAAACACCCGTTCTGCCCCTGCCACCGCTGAAAGCAAGGTATTCCACTGATTCGCTAAATCATTAAGCGGACGAGTAAACTGGCGGGTATATTCAACGAATACGATGATCACACCCACTGTAATCGACCCACGGATCGCAAGCAGACCACCAATTCCTGCAACAATGGCGAAGCTGAGATTATTAAGACCATTCATAAGCTTGGGGATGAAACCAGAAATGGACTGCGCCCAGTAACCTGACAGCATAATTCGCTTGTTGCGTTCATGAAAACCGGAGATGACCCGTTCCTCTTGTGAAAAAGCCTTGATAATCCGTTGTCCGGATAAGGTCTCCTCAATATAACCGTTAAGCTCCCCTACATTGCGCTGACGTTCTTTAAATAGTGGACCTGTACGGCGTGTAATCCAGCGCATGCCTAACAACATCAAAGGCACGACGAGGAATGTGAGCAGCGTCAACAAGGGACTAAGCCACAGCATAACCCCTACGGTTCCCAGCAAGGTTAAGACACTTGAAAATATCTGAATAGCCGAGCTATTCAACGTAGAGCTGACGTTCTCGATATCATTGGTAAGACGGCTCATAATTTCTCCCTGCTGTCTCCGATTAAAAAAGGAAATGGGCAGACGGTGTAAATGGGAGAATAGCTCCGTACGCATCCGTAATACAGTTTCTTGAGCAATTTCGATCATCCATATGTTTTGCAGCCAAGAAGTCAGAGAATAAAAAATGTACACACAAGCAAGGCTTGTCAGAAAAACAACCCATGAGCGCCCGCCGGTACCTTCCAGATAATTATCCACCGCTCTGCCAATCATGTATGGCCCCATCAGCGCTAGCGCTGAGCTGAAGACAACCATGATCAGTACAAGAATAAGCTTGGCTTTACGCTCAGCTAGATAACTCCAGATCCGGATCAGCGTCCCTGACCAATCCTTCGCCTTTGCTTTGGGTTTGCCGCCAGATGCTGTCCCTAGACTTCGTCCCACGCCAAGTTCAAAGTTCGGTTTAGGATGACGAAAAGGTTCAATTAATGCTTTGAACATGCTGCTTCGCCTCCTCTACCTGTGATTCATAAATCTTGCGGTACAGCTCGGAGCTTGCCATAAGCTCCTTATGCGAGCCTTTGCCAATTAATCGTCCCTCATCCAGCAACAGGATCAAATCGGCTGATGCCGTTGAACTGATTTTCTGAGTAATCAAAAAGGTTGTACAGGAGATATCCTTTAGCGCCTCCAGCAAAAGCCCTTCCGTAACCGCATCAAGTGCACTGGTGCTGTCATCAAGGATCAACATAGCCGGTTTCCTAACAAGTGCGCGGGCAATCGTTAACCGCTGCTTTTGTCCGCCGGAGAGATTAACCCCTCGTTGACCAAGCATCGTGTCATAGCCATCCGGCAACCCTTTTACCGTCTCGTGAATTTGTGCAGCCGCCGCTGCTTGTTGGATTTGTTCCAGTGTGGCGTGTTCATTGCCCCATGCAATATTATTGCGGATTGATCCGCTGAAAAGCTGCAATTCCTGAGGCACATAACCTATCGATCTCCGCAGTCTGAAAATATCAATATCAGCACTTTTTTCACCGTCAATCCAAATGGTGCCGTCAGTCTCTTCATACAAGCGCGGAATCAGACTCACGAGTGAGGATTTTCCAGATCCGGTCGCCCCCATAATCGCTACTCGCTCACCAGCAGCTACTTCAAAATGAATGTCCTCCAGGACAGAGATATCACTATTAGGATACTTAAAGCAAACGCCTTCAAATTTAACGTGGCCCTGAATCGGTTCGCCTTGCAAAGTCCCGCCTTCATGAACTCCAGCTCCCGCTTCCATAACTTCTGAAACACGCTGAGAGGAGGCCCGAGCGCGGGAAAACGTTACAACAAGACCAGATATCGCTGATAGTGCTCCAATCGTTCGCAAGGAGTAATTAATAACAGCAACAGTCTGACCCAAAGTAGCATCCCCATTGGAAATGGCTATCCGTCCAAACCATAAAATCGCCAAAATCGCCGCATTCACAATAAGCATAACAAAAGGCATCGTCGTCTCAGTCAAACGCAAGGCAGACACCGTTGATCTCATCAAATTCCCGCTAAATACCGTGAAACGTTCAATCTCATACCCCATACGCACAAATACGCGGATCAAGCGAATACCCGTAAGATTCTCCTGAATCACGCCATTAACTCCGTCTAAACGCTGCTGGACCGTACGAAATAACAAGGAAGCTTTTCTCATAATCCAGTAGAGGAAAAAAATCAACAAAGGTAACGCCACCGTCAGCAGTAATCCCAGCTTCACATGAACAACTAACGCCATAATCACACTGCCTACCACAACAAGTGGCACCCGTGTCATAAAGCGCAAGCTCATAAAAATAGTATCCTGCAGCTGTGATACATCACCAGTCAGACGGGTAATCAGTGACGAGGTAGCAAAACGATTGAATACTTCATACGTAAAAGACTGTACCTTTTCGTACAATTTGTCCCTAAGATCGAACGCAAAGCTCTGACTTGCATGGGCAGCAAAAAAAGAACTGAGTACCCCGGCTGTAAACGCAACTACCGCGCTGCCGATCAATATACTGCCCCACAGCCATACTACAGAGGTATCTTTTTCTCGGATCCCCAAGTCAATGATTTTGGAAATGATCAAAGGCTGTGATAATTCTACCGTCAATTCAATGAGCATCATTACAAGGGCAGCTATTGCAGCTACCTTATATTTTTTGAGATAAGAGAAAATCAAAGCCATTCGCATACCCTCTTTTTCTATTCGTACAGTGCATCCCTTAACCGAGTTGACATCGTGGAAGCCTGTCCAGTTTTCAGAATTGCTCGACGCAGTGCTTTATTACTCCGATTCAATTCCACCAAATCCGCCATCATTTCTTCCAGCAAGCTTTCAGTGTCACTGGATAAATCTCCATTCTGCTGCAAAAGAGCTAACCGTTCCTTATATTCGTCTAATCTTTCAGTCACACTTATTACTTCCTTTCCCATCTCTTATTACCTCTTATCATACCACATCCAATCAATCGCAATGTTTTCACTGGATACATCCGATCCGAATATGATACTCTAATATGGTCGCATTTTTAAGTTATAATCAATGGTTTTTACGAAAGGATAGATGGAAGTGGCACAATTGTTTTTCAAATACGGAGCAATGAACAGTGGTAAATCTATTGAGATACTCAAGGTTGCACATAATTATGAAGAGCAGGGGAAATCGGTGCTTATTTTCACTCCATCCATAGACGACCGGGACGAGGTTGGTTTTATTTCTTCTCGTATTGGGCTTCGGAAACAAGCGATCCCCATCGATGAGAACACAGATATTTATAATATCGTCAGCAGTAACCAACCTAAACCACACTGTGTACTTATTGATGAATGTCAATTTCTAAGCAAGGAATGTATTCTCCAGCTAGTGCGTATCGTTGATGAGCTGGGCATTCCGGTAATGGCCTTCGGACTTAAAAATGATTTTCAGAATCAGTTATTTGAAGGCAGCAAATATATGCTGATCTACGCTGATAAAATCGAGGAAATGAAGACGATCTGCTGGTTCTGCGAGCGCAAAGCTACTATGGCTCTAAGAGTAGAAAACGGCAAGCCCGTATATAGCGGCAAGCAAATCCAGATTGGTGGCAATGAAGCTTACTATCCGGTATGCCGTAAATGTCACAAGAATCCACCGCTATAGCCGTGTATAAAAAGCATCCCAAAGCCATAAAGGCTGATGGAATGCTTTTTTGATTAAGAAGATATTACCCTAAATATCTTTCTTTAAGAATATTCAAATGATGATGGTCATGTCCAATCATAATGCAGGCCTGAGCTCTCGCAGAAAGAGTAGTCTCGTTAACCGTTCCCTTCCGGATCCATGCTTCCTCCGGCAGAGTTTCCATTAGGAGTAATGTCGATTCTCGAACAAGCTTGTAATGGGCCAGCAATACTTTTAAAGTGTGCGCTTCGAAATTGGCGGTAAGTACGTAGTCTTTCTCTTCAAAACCCGGCAGTGGAGTCGTATCCCCTCTGGCGATGCACAATAAACGGTAGGACATGATTCTTCCGGTATCAGCCAGATGTCCGACCATTTCCTTGATACTCCATTTCTCCGGAGCGTAACGATAGTCCCCTTGTTCTTCCGTTAGATTCGAAATAAAAGTGCAAATCTCATCCGTCTGCTCTCTAAAAATAGTAATGATGTCTCCTTCAGCTGGCACTAAATCGACATATTTTGATAATTCTTCGAGATACTCACTGCTTTCTGGACGTCGACCCATGTCTAAACCCCTCTCATTTTGAATTTTTTTGAAAAAATAGGAGGAAAATTATACTGTAGTTGTTGTATTTTAGCTCATTTTATACGATACTTGCAATAATAGGGTTGGTTAAACTAGAAGTCATCGGGAGTGTCGGCATGCTAGATTTTATTCTTTTTATGATATTTTCAATACTAGAGACTTATGCAATGTTTTTTCTGGCTTTCAAAATCTTCAAAATTGATCTATATCATAAAGAGATGGTGTTTGCTAGTTTTATTATGGGCTTTTCTTCTTATACAATTAGGATCAACTATGGGATGTTTCCATTAGATATTTTCTCACAATATGCACTAATGTTTTGTTTTATGTGGATGTTATTCCGGATTCATCCCTTCTACGCTTCTATATTAACCGGGATGACCTATCAAGCATACTTGGTGATTCAGACCAGTCTTATGTATCTATTAAACTCTGTAATCATCATGCCTCTAAATATCTTGAACCCGATTACCAAAAACATGATCACAATGCAGGTTTTATCAGCATTAACCGCGATTCTCATTGGTATGTATGTAGGTCATAAACGTATTGGATATGACTTTGTACCTGATAAACCCGATGTAAAAATTAAACCAACGACTAATGAAAAAATATTATTCGCTCTTAATCTTCCTACAATAATTGTCGTTACTTCACTCAACTACTTTTTTGAATCTCGTTTCTTTTTCATAATCCCATTTCTCTATGGAATACTATTATGGGGATATCTATATTTCTCATACAAAAAGGACAGAAATAATTATGAATCATTTATCTCTTAAAATTGTTGAGTTCATTAAGAAAAGTAATCCAGAGCAAACGCATTCTATTGAAATCATGCATTATGCCCTTAGCATTATTCTGAATACTTTATTAATTATTATGACTTCATTATGCATTGGCGGGCTCACTGGACAGCTAAAAGAAACATTCTTAGCCTTATTCAGTTTCATACTCCTAAGAATGTCATCTGGTGGTGTGCATTTAAAATCCGCAAGGTCCTGCAATATTGTATCTATCTTTATCTGTTCACTTATCCCTCATATTACCTATCTAATACATAACCATTTGATTTGGATTAATCTTTTTTCTTTACTTGTAATGATCTTATGTGCTCCGAATCCTGATGCTAATGCTCAAATCCCCAAAGAATGGTATTTGGGTTTAAAGATCATTTCCATAATTCTGGTTTCTTTGAATTTTTGGATCCATTCGTCTGTCATTGGATTGGCATTTTTAGTTCAATCCTTTACAGTTATAATCCCATTACAAAGGAGGTCAATCAGATGAAAAAAACCTTAGCTCGTTATGCTTCTAACCTACTGGGTACTTCTGCTCAAGTTTTCACAAAAATTCTAAAACCAGCAGCTTACAGCCCTGAAATTCCAAAAGAACTGCGCAAGTAATTAAACAAGGATGGGGAAAAGATGCGTGTCTTACAGAAAGACGGTTCCTCTAGTGATATTCTAGAGGAAGATATATTGTATTTCTCGAATTATAAAAATACAATATTCGTCCATACGAAAGAAGGCGAATTTATTCTCCCCACCACGCTTTCCGATCTTTCCGTAGCGTATGAGGGTAAGGGATTCGAACGCCTTGACCGCAGCAATGTCGTCAATATCAACAACATAGAAGGCTATGATCCCGGGCGGAAGATTGTATGCTTTAATCAAGGTACGCAGTTCACTACTGTTTCGGAATCCAATGAACCGCGCCTTAAGAAGTATCTTGCTTCACAAAAGAAAAAACCGTCAGAATAAAATTCAGTTTTTTAATAATCCCGGCATGTTCACGCATGCCGGGATTATTTTATTAAAAATTGAAACTTTTTAGCAATTTCCTCAAAATCGCACATTATGCCATAATAATCCTCAAATGTAAAGATAAATTCGTAGGATGAATGACAGGAGACGGATCCTATTCCAAATGATACCATATAGATAAACCTATAATAAAAACAATTAATGATGGAGGATCATAATGAATTACTATTTTCATCCCTCTCCACGGCCCTCATCTCTGGAATCTATATCTGACGAGGATTTACTAAGAATCTATGAGCTAGCGGTTGATGCCCATGCGTTACCGGATTTCATTGAAATTATTAAAGATATCATGAGAGGTAGAAATCTCATAGATTCTGAAAGTATATAACATCCCCTTCCCCATTAAATTCACACTGCGCATGGTACACATTATTCTCCAGCTTCAACCAACAATAAGCTCCTTAGGTCGCCTTAAGTTAAGTACATAAACATAAAAAAGGTAGAGCCTCCGCGGCCCTACCTTTTTTATATGCACATATGATGGTTAATCTCAGATAAAAATAATGCTCTATTCTGTAATTTCTGTTTTGAAAACATTCTCCAATTTGCCGCCGAGTCTTTTCTTCAAAGGAACTTTAATATCTCTGCCCAATTCTTTAAAGAAAGTTTCAACATCACATTTCACATTTTTTGCAGTTGCGATTACCGCACCATCACCAACAATGTTTTGATTCGCTTCAAGAGGAACATCAACTTCGATGTCATACTTTTTGGATAATGTCTTGATGTAACGTGCGAAGATCTCCAGCAATTCCTCGTTATTAAAATTCTCTATAGCGACTTTGCCCTTGCTGGTAAACTTCATGTTAATTTTCATTATTAATATCCCCTTTTCTGTCAAACCATTTTTAGTTGTTAGTTTATGGATCAAGATGAATAGATGGCTGCAAGAAAGGGCAACATTCATTCATTTTTGAGATCATTAGCAAAAGGCATACATTATTTATAAGCACCCTTTATTTGTTGTACTTTAAACTGAGTAAATTCTTTAAGTGCTTGTATGACCTGATCCTGTTCCTCTTCCTTCAGTTCATAAACGCACTCCCGTAGCCACTCGCCAAATAGAAAGGCTTGACGCCCTTTACGGGGGCTCTTTCTTAAGGAGTCGAGGTTACCCTCAAACTTATCGTTCAGGACATCGGTCAGATTGTATTTCTCAATCTTCTCTATTACCATTCCTGCCCCATATTCCGTTTCGTAAACTATAACTTCATTCGAATCAAAGGAAACGTACGATGTTTCTTTCCCTTCCTTCGCTCTGAATTCCTTAAGCTTGTTAAAGGCTGTCTCGTAGATGTAATCTTGAGACTGTTTGAGCTGTGGCAGCTCATATCCTTGCTTCAAGGTCTTGATATATTCAATATCTGGCATATAATCTGCCAAATGGTACATCCGATTCTTCAGATCCGTTCCAAGCGCTTCAATGATCTTGTCCAGATTGTCTTTAAGCGGAATGCTCTCTCCACGTTCGATTTTGCTGAGCTGTGAGTAACTTATACCGCTCTTTTCTTCCAGTCCTCTTAAGGTTAACCCTCTCGTCTTTCTGATGTGCCGAATGAAATTACCCAGCTCATCGGGATAGTTCTCAAAATCATTCATGGGAGTCACCTCCCTACTATCATAACACAACATAACAATTTGTGTTGGCTAATAACAATTATTCCTTGTTTTTACTTGCCTCTGAAGAGTAATTCCCAGTATTCCACGCCCAATATAACCCTATATTTACAAAATACCGGAAAAAGACTCGGCGCTCGTCTGTAAGGATTTGGAATATGCTCGATACTCGCCTCAGTTTTACTATACGCTTAAACCCCATCTGTATTCTGCATCTTATCTTCCGTTTACTGACTCAGTTTACTTACTTTACTCATCTAGCTCACCTTCTCAACTTGCTCACTTTACTCACTTGACTTACCTAGCTCACTTGGCTCACATAGCTCACCTTACTCACCTTATTAACTCAATTCTACTTCATCGGACCGAGGAGACCTTATTAAGCTGATTTCTGCCATTCTGCTCAGCTATCGGACTCAAATGCAGCTATTCATTAAAATATATTACGATTCCGTGCAAAAGTATGACAATAAGAGCTATGGAGTCCGAAAAATTGGAAAAATAGACCAAAAAGTTAAAATAGCGGCAATACAGTCCGTTACGATCCCAAACCATCGAGGCTATCTGTTAAAACAAACTTTCTTGATAAAAGTAGCTCGTCCGAGCCAAACTTACCAAGTGTGCATCGCTGTTGGCGCACTTTAGCTTTAGCGTACCTCAGTGAGCGTACTTTAGCTTTAGCACACCTCAGCGAGCGTGCCTCAGCTTTATCGTACCTTAGCGAGCGTGCCTTAGTTCTCTGTTCTCCATATACACTTACCTTTTGTGTCTCACCCTTATTTTTACTTTTACTCCGCTTCCCCCTCAGTGTATTCATGCGTGCGTATCCTGCGTATATCCCACTAATCCAATTATCAAAAAAACAGCCAGTCCCCATAAACCTGAGACTGGCCATAATCATTACTCCATAACACTCAGCAGGTTGAGGATCATCTGTGCACTTTCAGCACGTGTTCCGTTTTGGTCCGGTGCAAATTGCCCTTCAGCACGTCCTTGCATCAAACCAAGTCTGTACACTTCACTGATTGCCTCTTGAGCCCACTGTGGAGCAAGACCAATATCATTGAATGCCGAAATGTTACGGCTAGCTACAGATACACTACTCTTGGTGTAAGCTTAAAGTCCATTGGGAACACCCGTAGCAAAACCGGGGATTTCATAGAAATCACCGTTGATCCCTGCGATCACTCGGTTTCCAGGCGAATCCGCATACATGGCCATTTCGGTAACGCCCTTCATACCGTATACCTTTCCATCCTTCGTACCTGCCCGCAGCTCCAAATTTCCTTGTTGCGGGTTGAACTCCACTGCATGTATCTTTTGTAAACCACGTTCATTCTGGAGATCTATCCAGGTATACATCGCCCCGGGTGCAAGCTCTGTTTGGCGAACATCAATAACGGTTCCGTAATCTGTTGCTGGTAAATATAAATCAGAAATGGAAGCGCGAACAATTGCACCCGGTTGTAACAACGAAATCAACAAAACAAAGATAATAACAACATTAATTTGCCTAAGATACCATCTCACTGTGTTGACATCCTCCCCACTTGGCTGTCCTAATATCGATCTGAGCTTGGACAACATCATAGGGTTA
Organism: Paenibacillus sp. FSL F4-0122; assembly: GCF_038002845.1. Lineage (NCBI taxonomy): Bacteria > Bacillati > Bacillota > Bacilli > Caryophanales > Paenibacillaceae > Paenibacillus > Paenibacillus sp. FSL F4-0122. Next base: position 4,567,120 of record NZ_JBBODI010000001.1, on the reverse strand, counting down.
ATATTAACTAGGAAGCGTAAAGGTTAGATAAAATTTACCAAGGCATACTGTTAACTTCGTCTAATCATTTCATCAAATTCATGCTTTAGCCTGTTGATAAATCTCCGGGCGGTCTGGGAGGTCTGTTTTGAAGCAGAGACAATAGCTCCTGAATATTTCGCACGGGTATCTGGTGATCGTAACTCGATGGTTTTCATGAAGCCTGGAGAACCCTCTGATATTTTTAGAAACGAATAATCCAGACCAATTGTGATGGCCAGTCCTTCTGCAACTGCATTCTCAATCGCCCGTGTGTTGTTACTTACAAAAAGCAAATTGATCGGCCCATAGCCAGATAAATATCGCTCTACATAGTCCTTAATGTAAGAATCATCGTATAAAACCAACGTCTGCCCCACTAACTGAGCAGGTGTAAGGATGGAATTCAGGGCAAGCGGTGAGTGTGGATGTACACCAACTACAATCTTTCCTTCCACTAACCGTTCAAACTTAACCCCTTTATATTTGTCAGGCATTCCTTCCGGCGAGACCATAAGTCCAATGTCCATTTCATCCTGAAGTACATTATCCAGAATTTCTTTAGGTCCCTTTTCAAAAATCTCTATTTTCACTTTTGGAAAATCTGCCTTAAAGCTAGAGATTACCTTCACCATCAAATGCATGGGTCCAGGTATCGTAGCAATTTTCAAATGACCACTTAACGTATCGCTGTAAATCTGTGCTTCTTCTTTTAATTCATTTACTTTCATCAGGACTTCATTTGCTTTGCTAATAATGGCATTTCCTTCTGCTGTGGGAACCGCCTTTTGCCCGCGCGAACGGATGAACAAAGTAACTCCCAGCTCAGCCTCCAGCATGGTAATGGACTGGCTCATTGCGGATAGAGTGATATGACGATTCTGAGCTGCTTTGGTTAAAGAACCAATCTTTGCGACTTCTACGATATTCTCGCACTGCTCCAAATTCATTTGAATCACCCCTTAAGTTAATCTTTACTTAATAACTATTAAATTTACTTAAATTTTAATTAATTTAGACAAGTGCTACAATGTAAATAAGTTAGTAAGTAACCATTTTTACTATATCAACTTTCATTTCTAGTATAACTATATTGCTCGAGGAGGAAACTCAAATGACAGACAAAAGAGTAGCCGTAATAACAGGTGGAGCCAGTGGAATCGGGAAACAAACCGCCATTAAATTTGCAAGTAAAGGTGATCAAGTTGTCGTTGCCGATTTCAATCAACAATTAGGTGAAGAAACGGTAGCACAAATTATTAAAGATGGTGGCGAAGCTATTTTCGTCAAAACTGACGTCTCAAAATACGAAGAAGTTGAAGCACTCGTTCAGAAAACTGTAGATACTTATGGAAGAATTGACGTAATGTTCAACAATGCCGGCATCGGCCGCGTCACTCCTGTACTAGACCAAGACCTTAAGGATTATCATAGTGTCATTAATGTCAATCAGCATGGCGTAGCCCATGGGATTATCGCTGCTGGTAAAAAAATGCGTGAGCTCGGCATTAAAGGTGTGATCATCAATACAGCTTCTGTATTTGGATTCCTAGCTTCCCCAGGTACATTCGCATATCACGCTTCCAAAGGTGCGGTCATTATGATGACTAAATCCGCAGCACTAGAACTTTCCGTCCATGGTATCCGCGTGCTTGCCGTTGCTCCAGGCGCTGTAGATACGCCAATTATCCAAGGATATAAAGATCAAGGAATGGTCGACCAAATGAAGAGTAAAGTAATGGGTAACAAATTAACATTGCCTGAACAAGTTGCAGACACTGTATACTTGCTCTCCTTACCAGAAGCTAGTGCAATTAACGGTAGTGTTGTAATGGCTGATGAAGGTTATGCTTCATTTAAATAAAATTTCGGGTGAAAAAAATCCAAGGCTTCCCACAGGGGAGGTCCTTGGATTTTTTTTATAGTATTCAATAGGTACACCTTACTCCCAAGTCCTCTGTTCATTAATCTCCAGCTTACGTTTAAAAGCCTGCTCCAGATCAATGCCAAGTTTATTGGCCAGATCAAAAATATTCCACACCACATCGTACATCTCGTATCCCAAGTTTTCTTTCCGCTCTGCATCTGGATGAAAAGATACGGACAAAACTTCTTTGGACAACTCCCCAACCTCAGTCATTAAGTACAGCATTCTCTGCTCAATGGTGCTGGTATCAAACCCTTTGATTTCACTGAACTCCTTAACATACTGTTGAAACTCTGCTGCATTCATTTCCTTACGCCTCGCTTTTTGGGTAAAAATCCCTATGTTCTATTGCTGCCTTAGGTTTAGATGGCTTGAATTGATTTATATTATACTACAAGGCAATTCGAGCAGTACTCATTTATGTTCTTTGCTTCCTCCCCTGCTTCATTAATAGCCGCCTCTACTTCTTATCTTCTGCAGGAACATCCGGAAATAATGGCCGCCCTTCCGGATAGGTTAATTGATTCAGCTGATCGCCAACCCATGCTTCGCCGTCTTCGCCCATTTCTTTTTTCCAAATAGGCACGATTTCTTTAATCCGGTCAATCACATATTCATTCGCTTCGTAAGCGGCCTTACGGTGCGGCGAGGATACAGCGATCACAACGGCGATATCAGTGATTTCAAGTTTTCCTATCCTATGGGTTACAGCAACCATAGTATTTGGCCAACGCTCATTCACTTCCTGCCCGATTCGTTCCAATTGCGCTACAGCCATGAGCGGATAAGCTTCATATTCAAGATATAATGTCCGCTTACCCTGCGTGAACTCCCGTACAGTGCCTAGGAATAAGGTAATCGCTCCCGCTTCTCTACGCAGGACTTTATCAGATACCTCCGCTGGTGTGATCGGTCCGTCTGTAATTTCAAATAATGAACTGCCCATGTGATCACTCCCTTTCGATAGATGCAGCAAATCCTTATATTGCTCAGGTGTATCTACATCTGCAGTGAAATCCTCATATATACCAGCACCAGCAAGGTCGCCCTTATCTACCCCTAACCAATGCATCGAATCTAATAATCCTGATAGCCGGTACTGTCGTGTTTCCAGTCTATCAATGATACTTGGCAAAATCAGGTGCGGCCGATATACCCCATGGAGCATCTGATGCTTACCGTTAATGATGGGAAGAACAGCATCATAGTCGCCTTCCTTGAACCGGGTGAGCATCCACGAAGCTGCAGGGGCTGAAATATTAGGACTATCGCATCCGACAACCCAAGCATAATCCGTTTCCACCCTGACAAAAGCGGCATGAAACCCGCTTAAGGGTCCATGCCCTTCATAGATGTCCGGTAGAAAAATGATACCGGATGGAAGACAATCCTCATACAGGGATGCATCATTCGTAACAATAATGATCTTGGAGCAAAGGGTACGCATCTCCTTCACCTGTCTAACAATAAAATGCTCCCCGTGATAGGTCAGGAGCGCTTTATTCCGACCCTTCATCCGGGAATTCTGTCCCCCTGCCAGTATTATTCCAGTCAGCACAATGTGCACCTCCTGTAAGGGAATCTCCTTCTCTTATGTCAGGGATTCCCATACTAGATTGAAGCAGCGACAAAGCCAGGTTGAGGACCTCCTGATCTATAAGAGCTTGATCCCTTAAAAGTAGTACAGGGGTAGTATTCTTGCTTACCACAGACGTTACACTTTTCATATTAGCGTCCTCCTCCCAGCTTAACCACATATAAATATTCGTTGCTTGACTTCGCAGATTTATCATTTCATTTACATTGCGGATCAAGGCGATTTTGGGATAATCTGCAGATTTGAACCCTTCAGCAATCAGCAGATCAACCTTACCATACATAGACTGTACGATTTCTTCTAATGAAGTCTCGGACTTCCGCATTATTCTTGTAGCCTCAGACGATGTCAGTACGGTTTCAATCGCACCGTGCAGCAGATGCCTGCTGCTGTCTGTACCCGGATCATCTAATTGAAAATGGTGAGCATCGTGTTTAGCAGACCCGACGCGTATACCTTGAGAAGATAGAGCGCGAATTAAACGGCAGGCAAGTGTTGTTTTTCCGCTATTCTTGTACCCGACAATTTGTAATACAGGAACCGGACCCTGTACTGTTGCATGATGAGATTCCATACTCACGATGTTTACTCCTTTTCTTAAAATGATTAGTGCTTCAAATCACCCGGGTCCCCTCAAGGAAAAACGTATAGTTAAAGAGTATGGCATCCTCGCATGCCATGATATTTCAGGGTAGGAGGATGTTTACTATGAAGAAGTATATCCCTAACCAGCACGGCGCCTGGGCGATGCTCGTCCTTCCCTTTCTGTTCGGGGTAGCCGCATCCCAGGGGCAACCGATACATATTCCGCTGTTTGCTTGCTGGCTTCTGATCTATTTGTTCAGTTTTCCTTTACTGCAGGGGGTGAAGACAGGAAGATTTAAACGCTATGCCCAGCCCTTGAAGGTATATGGAATTCTGCTACTCCCTTTGATCGTCTATCTGGTAGTAGCCGAACCTAAGTTGTTATGGTTTGTTCTACCGCTCGTGCCTTTGTTCGCTGTAAATCTCTATTATGCAAAAACTAAAAATGAACGTGCCCTGCTCAATGACATCTCGGCCATTTTGGCATTTTGCCTGATCATTTATCCGGTCTTCTACGTCGGTCAGGGAGAAAGCTGGCGGACAGCGACCGAGTTGTTCCTGCTGGCTGTCCTGTACTTTGTCGGAACCGCTTTGTATGTCAAAACCATCATCCGTGAACGAAATAATATTAGCTTCTATTACGGATCTGTTCTATATCACCTGCTGGTTGCAGCAGCCGGGCTGTTCCTGTTTCCATCTCTGCTTGTTCCGCTGCTCATCCTGCTTGTGCGGGCAGCTGTCCTGCCAAAGACGGGCATCACAGTAAAACGTACCGGAATCATCGAAATTGGCTTCTCCTTTATGTTATATGTGTCTGTGCTCGTGTTGTACTTCTAGTATACAGTTGTAAAAAACCAGAAAGCTCATCTGCCGGTAATCCGGGTAGAGGAGCTTCCTTGTTGTTGCGTTAGTCTATTCTGCGATCATTTCCGGATTGCTCGATCCTGGAGGTACAATAAGGATACATTGCTCAGCCAAAAATGATCTGCCATCCGGCTCGATCAACAGCTGAACTTGCATTCTGCTCTTTAACCTCCAATATAGGACATGCCGATCTTTGTTCTGTTCTTCACGGTTTGTTCTGTCCGCTCATCGGAGTAACGGTCTGTCCGCTGCTCCCATACATCCCTAATGGCTAGCAGCAGGCTTTGGTCACTCGCCCCGCTGCGGAGCATTTCCCTGAGATCAAAACCGTCTGATGCGAACAGGCAAGTGTATAATTTGCCGTCGGAAGACAGCCGGGCACGTGTACAGGAAGAGCAGAACGATTCAGATACGGAAGTAATAAAACCGACCTCGGTACAGCTACCCTTGTACCGGTACCTTTTGGCTACCTCGCCAAAATAATTATGGTCCTGTGCTTCCATTTCAAATGAGCCTTGGAGGCGCTCCAGTATTTCCCGTTTGGTTACAACCTTCTCATAGCTCCAGCCGTTATCGTTGCCGGCATCCATAAACTCGATGAACCGCAAAGTTATATTCTTATCCTTGAAATAGGCAGCCATCGGTACAATCTCCGATTCGTTCACACCTCTTTGTACCACCATGTTTACTTTGACCTCAAACCCGGCTTCTACGGCATGATCAATATGATGCAGAATTAATCCAGACGTAAAGCCCCGTCCGTTCATTTTTCCAAACCGCTTATGCTCCAAAGCATCCAAGCTGACGTTCAGTCTGCGGAGTCCCGCAGCATACAGTGGCGCTGCCTGCGCACCGAGCAGTACCCCATTCGTCGTCAGTCCCATATCTTTTACACCGCCGATAGCGCGGATTCCCGCAACAAGCTCAGGCAGATTACGCCGCATAAGCGGCTCGCCACCGGTCAACCGGATTTTGCTTACTCCAAGGGATACGAACAGCTTCGTCAGCCGGCAGATTTCCTCAAAGGTTAACAGCTCGCTTGTGGGGAGGAATGCATAATCATCACCGAACACTTCCTTCGGCATGCAGTAGGAACAGCGGAAATTGCACCGGTCTGTTACCGAAATCCGCAAATCATGGATAGGCCGTCGCAATTGATCCTGTAGTGGATGTGCATTCATGACTCTTATCTCCCTTCCGGTAGGCTTACAGTACCCATTTATCCGTACCTTCTTCAACACCCAGAAGCAGTACATCAACAAGATCACCTGCGGCGTAACCTCTTGTCCCGCCCGGCAGCACAATCAGCGAATTCCCGCGTGCGATGGAAGATACGGCATTAGATTTATTGAAACCGGCAGGACGCACCGAGGTGCGGTCATGAACGGCCCGGATAAACCGGGTGAACGGATTGGCCTTTGGGTAATCTTCTGCCAGTACCGCCGTCGTGCGCGGCAGATAAATTTTATCCGCTCCCATCATTTTGAGCAGGGCGGGTCTAACAAACAGCTCGAAGCCTGTGAAGCAGGCAGAAGGATTGCCGGACAGTCCGAACAAGTACGTATCCCCGGCAACCGCAACTGTGGTCACGCTGCCCGGACGCATCGCCACCTTGTTGAACAGCACATCAGCCCCGAGACGGTTATATATTTCCGGCAGGTAGTCATAATCACCGACGGACACACCTCCCGTTGTGATCAGGCAGTCTGTTTCTGTCATTGCCTTCCGCACCGTCAGCAGGCATGCTTCCAGTTGGTCTGCGGCTGTATCATACATCCGGTAAGGAATACCCATCCGGGCGAGCTGGGCTGCGATCATCGGTCCGTTACTGTTGCGGATTTTGCCGGGTGCAAGCTGTGCTGTCACCTCCAGCAGTTCGGTTCCCGTAGACAATATCCCTACTACCGGCCGCTTACCGACCTGAACATACCCATAACCGAATGTAGCCAGCAGCGCTACAATCCCGGGATGAATGAAGCTGCCGGCCGGAACGATCATTTCTCCTGACCGCATATCTTCACCCTTCAGGGACAGATTCTCCTGTGGCGCAAAAGCTTTACGGATTGTAAACGTATGACCTGCTGCTGTGGCCTGTTCAAACATAACTACAGCATCCGCTCCTGACGGCAGCGCCGCTCCCGTCATCAGACGGACAGCTTCGCATGGCCCAATTGCAATCTGAGATACTGCCCCTGCGCCGATATGATCTACTACAGTAAAGCTGATCCTGTTATTACCGGAAGCACCGGCAGAATCTGCCGAAGAAATTGCATATCCGTCATAGGGTGATCGGGTAAAATGCGGAACATCATGGGTTGCCGTCAGCGGCTCCGCCAGGATCCGTCCATAGCTTTCAGCAAGTGGAATCCTTTCTGTACCTATGCAACATGCTCTTTCAGTTACCCGGAATACAGCTTCGGCAACGGTAACCGGAGTTCTGGTCTTTTCCACCTTCATCTGCTCCTAACTTAGTGCCGTACTAAAAAACGGTTCATCCGGTTATTTCTCCGTAATATCGCTGAATGTGCCTACATACCGGACATCTTCGCCGGTCTCATCCTTTACAGCGCTGATATTCAGCCACTGCAAATACTCTTCCCCGCCCTTGCGCTTGTTCCAGATTTCACCCTGCCACATCCCCTTCTCCCTGACTTCGCTCCACATTAAGCGGTAGAACTCCTTGGATTGGCGGCCTGACTTCAGAATGCTGGGCTGTCTGCCAAGAACTTCGTCTTCCGTATAGCCGGTGAGCTTCGTGAACGCCGGATTGACGGTCTTGATCAGACCGGAGACATCCGTAACCAGAATCCCCTGTCCGGTAGAATTGAACACTTCAGAGGTAAGCGCAAGCCGGTCCTGAAAATAGATCCACACTACCAGCACCAGACTGGCCAGCGCTACCTGAGAGAGCAGCATGAACCCGATGGAATATTGCCCTGTAGCCGAATAAATCACCGACAGCATAATGGGAGGGAAAAAACCGCCCAGACCGCCCATCATCGATACGATCCCGTTGGCGACACCCGCCTGCTTATTGAAGTACAGTGGGACTAATTTGAATATGACTCCGTTACCGATTCCCGCACTGAACGCAATAGCAAGGCAACCTACTGTATATAAGCCCATGTCAGGCATAAATGCCAGGATGATTGCTGCAACCGTATAAATACTGAATGTGCCGGTAAGCAGAAACAAAGGCTGGAACTTGTCGGCAAGCCAGCCGCCTATCGGCCGGAAGAAGGTCGCAACGGCAATGAAGCCGGCTGTGCGCATCCCGGCATCCACTTTTTCCAGACCGAAGTTCGAAACTAGAAAGTTCGGCAGATAAATAGTGAAGGCAACGAAGGAGCCAAAAGTAATGAAATAGAACAAGGAGAAAAGCCAGAGCTTTTCATTTTTGGACACGCCCTTGATCTGTTCAATAATCGGCGTTTTGAGTTTAGGCTCATGACGATCCCCAAAGAAGAAATTTAATGCGATAAATACCAGTAACAGGATCAGATACATTTTAACCGCGGGTGCCCAGCCAATCTGTGCTGCCACAATCGGAGCCGAGAAGGTAGTGACAGCTGTTCCGATATTCCCGATCCCGTAGATTCCGTTGACCAGACCATGCTTATCTTTGGGGAAATACTTCGGCAAAGAGGTTACACCTACCGAAAAAACGGCTCCGCCGATTCCCAGGAACAAACCTCCGATAATTAAATGAGTGACCGAGGATGCTTCACTGATGAAATATACCGGAAACAAAAGCAGGATAAAGCTGAACATAAAAATAATGCGTGCTCCCAGAATGTTTGCATAATAGCCTAAAGGAATCCTGAGAATAGAGCCGAGCACCACCGGAATAGCCGTGACCATCGCTAGCCGCCCCGGAGGAATGCTGATATCCTCGGAAATAAAGGGCATCAGGGAAGAGATGATCACCCACACCATGAATCCAGTAATCAAGTTTAATGTTTGTAGCGGCAATTGCATTTTTTTAATCATTCGACTCACCTTTTCGCCGTTTATTCTCTTGATTATTCATACCAATACTTCCTGTACTCATTGTATCCGCCGATCCCCCGGCTCAGATATAGGGGAGTCCCCTTTCCCTGACAGGGGAAACCCTAAAAATAAAATAACCCCACATAGTGGGGCCTTGCTCCAGAACTTATTCACTCCTATCACAAATGAAACATAATACCTTATCTACTCTCTTAATAAGACCCAAAAAAGCCGCCCCAAGTAGGAGCAGCCTGTTCATTATCACGTAATGAGCGTATTCAATTGCTGGCTTAACCATTCTTTGTCTTTCGCACTCAGCTGATGCTCGGCCATCGGGTAAATGACAGTCTCTTCTTTGACAAAGTGTACCGTCAGAACCTCAAAAGCCTCCCCTGCATCCTTAACAGCTGCGCGGATATCCTCAAGCGGCAGCATATCTATATTGCCCTCTGTGTAATGCAGGAAATGCCCTATATATCCGTCAATCTCGCGGTGCTCCTCCTGGATGCCGACCAGTGGTCCTTGTTCAAAGCCGATATAACTGCCAAGCAGCGGGAAAAAAAACGTTTCTTCCTTCACAGTATGCTTCTTCAACGGACCAGTAAACTCCAGAATCGCCTTACGCAGCTTATGCAGCTGTGTCCTAGATTCTTCCAGAACGGGCTGATCGTGTTCAAACCAGAGTACAAGTGCATGCCATTCTTCCATCAGAAATGATAAATAGCGGTGTTCATTCTCAAGAATACGCATGGCGGGCATCGTAAACTTGAGCCCTGTATTTTCCGGCATCCTGCTAACCCTCCATTTGCAAATCAGAAATCCAGCATTTTTTTCCTTAAAGCATACTCGACCAGCTCCGGTCTGCTTTTAAGGTTTAACTTCTCCATAATTTTCGCTTTGTGGGCTTCCACCGTTTTTACCGAAATAAACAGCTTCTCTGCGATTTCCTTGTTCCCGTATCCCTTGGCGATAAGCGGCAGGATCTCCAGTTCACGTTTGGACAACAGCTCAAACAGATCCTCTGTACCGCCGGATTTGTCCTGCTTAATAAATTCACGGACCAGTGAGGTCGCCATCTTAGGATGGATATAAGTGCCGCCTTCATAAATGGTCCGGATGGCCAGCAAAAGCTCCTCGTCCGGAGCGCTTTTGAGAACATAACCGGAGGCCCCGTTCTTCAATACATGAAAAAGATATTCATCATCGTCATGCATCGTCAGAATTAGGATTTTGGTATCGGGATAATCCTCTTTAATCTTCCCGGTTGCAACCAGCCCACTTTCGCCCGGAGGCATGCTTAAATCCATAATCAGAATATCCGGCCGGAATTTGGCAACCATTATATAAGCTTCCCTCCCGTCTGCCGCCGCTCCGATCACTTCTATGTCATCCTGAAAATTGAGAATCATGGAGAATCCGCTCCGTACGATCGCATGGTCGTCTGCAATGACGATCTTCATCAGAAGCTCATTCCTTTCCTCGGGATAATCCTACTGGCACCTGTAAAATAATGGTTGTGCCCCTACCTATCCCTGAATCTACGGTGAAGGTGCCACCCACCAGCTCCGCCCGTTCCTGCATGCCAAAAAGACCAAGTCCGGTTCCATTGGGTTCGTCTCCCTGAATGAAGCCTGTTCCCTCATCCTTAATCAGAAGCCGCAGCACGCCGTCATTTTCTGTAAGAGATACTTTGACGCTGTCTACCTGGGCATACTTCAGGGCGTTCAACACAGCTTCCTGGCATACACGGTACATGACGGTTTCAATCTCACTCTCATACCGTTTCTCCAAAAGCCGGGACTCATATTCAATTATAAGTCCGTAGCTTTGTTCCATCCGCTTGAAGTGTGACCGGAATGCAGCCTCCAGCCCGAAATCATCAAGTGCAGCCGGCCTGAGCTCCACGGAAAGGTTGCGGATATCATTCAGAAGTCTTGTCATGGATACTTCGGTCTGCTTCACCTTCTTCAGCAGCTGTTCATCAGCTGTCATATATTTGAGCACACGCAGATCAATCACGGCACTCATCAGCTCTTGGGCAACGCTGTCATGCAGTTCACGGGATATCCGCTTGCGTTCATTCTCCTGCGCCTCAATGATATGCTTCATCATCTTGTTCTGGTAGAACTTCTCTTGTGTCGTGAACTGTCTGCTCAGATCCCTGAGCATAAACACTCTGATACCATTCTCGTCATCTATCGTGTGAAAGGTGGCGGCATAAGGGACAATCCCTTTATCTTTCGTCTCCAGATAGACTTGATAAGAGGTAAATTCCTCTGAGTCCGGTGTATGAAAGTAACAATTAAGGCATGTGCGGAGCTCCGTCTCACTAGTGTATCCCCGGCAGGTCCCGCATAGTGCCTCAGGATTTCCCTGATACAACTGCTTCAGGATATCCTGGTCAACGATGTTCTCGGCAGCCGGATTCATCGCCAGGGCTTTCCCTTGCCGGTCAAAAAAGAACATCGCCTCCGAGCTGTTCTCGAACAGCTTCGTCATGAGCAGGCTCCGCAGATCCATTCCGGGTGTCATCAACTGAGCAACAATTCCTTCCCGTTCAAGTCTCCAATCCCCTTACGTGCTACCCTGTCCAGGTCTCTCAGCATTTCAGCGGTTACCTGCCGTTCACCCCTGAAACCGCCTAGAAGCACGCCTGCGACGCGGGCATCATTCCACACCGGTACAGCACCAATACTGTTCAAATTCTCCATCTTAGTAATGGGATAATTAAACAAGGTATCAGGCTTCACATCTGTCTGCACAGAAGGGATTAAGAACGGTTTTCCGGTCTTGAACACGATCCCTGCAATCCCTCTGCCGGATTGAAGTACAATCCGTTTGTAACGGTCATTAGTGTTCCCTGAGGCGTATTTCCACCGGATTACATAGTCATATTCCGCAGGTTCAGCAAGAGCCAGCGACATGAAGTCATATCCTAGAGCTGCGCGGATCCGGTCAAGCTCGATTTGATAATCCACCTTATTGTTCATCGTTTTCTCTCCTCGATTAGAACAGGAAAAGAAGTCCACGCAACTCTTTCCGTTAATTCGATTTATTTCTTCTGTATAGGATATAACTTCTGCCTATATAATTCAACGGAACACTCCATACATGGACCAACCGGGTGAACGGCCAAAAGGCAAAGATGGCAAACCCTGACAAGATGTGAAGCTTGAAGGAAAACGGCACATCACTCATCAGTGACGGGTCCGGACGGAACATGAACAGGCCGCGGAACCAGACAGAAATCGTATCGCGGTAGTCAAACTCAGGTTGTACGGCATTCGTTACAATGGTAGAGTACATCCCCATAAACACGATAAACAGGAGGAGTGAGTTGACTATCAGGTCCGACGCACTGCTGAGACGGCGGACATTCTTAAGCGTAAAGCGCCGCGAAGTCAGAATCAGCATCCCGAGCAGTGTGGCTGCACCGAAGATGCCCCCGATGTATACCGCGCCGATGTGGTAAAGATGATCACTTACGCCGATGGATTCCAGCCATGATTTCGGAACAGCGAGCCCGCCAATATGGCCCAGGATAACCGGCATAATTCCGAGGTGGAACAGAATGCTGCCGAATTTCAGTTGTTTCTTTTCAATAAACTCACTGGATTTGGCCGTCCAGTTAAACTGATCCTTACGATAACGAAAAATATGTCCGCCGATAAAGATCACCATACACATGTAGGGAAAAATGACCCATAAAAACTGACCCAGCATATTCATTGACTCAGGGCCTCCTGTTCAGCACAAGCTTTTAATGTTTCGCGCAATCCCTTGACCAGATGGAAATAGGGACTTTCATTTCGTTCCAGAGCCTTGAGCAGATGATACGTACCATCCTCAAGAATCGCTATCAGCATCCGGAAATTCTCCGGCGCTCCCGGGACTTCCAACCACTGCGCGGCATATAGAAATTCACACATAAGCGGCAAATAATCAGGTAGTTCTTCCTCCGGCATTTCCAGACCGAACATTTCGTACAGAAGCTTCAACTTGGCGAGCATTTGCCCCCGTTCCTTGGCCTCCTCAAATTTGAAATAGGTCATATACAAGGCGCAGTCCTTCTGAAAATCAAATGTAGCGGCATAACTCTCCTGAATCTCATCCAGACTGAAGCTCTGCATTTGCTTCCAATAGGTATGCACATGGGCATAACCCGGATGAGTGCTGTCAAACGCCTCTTCCAGAAAAGCCGGATGAAAGTCCAGCTTCTCCGGGTACATGAGCTGCAGGGCGAAATAACCGAAGGATTCCTTGTAATCATGCAGTTTGATCAGATCAATCACGCCAAATCCCCCCGTAGAAATTCTCTTCATACATTTCCTTGCCGGTCTTCATCGTGTCGCCGGCAGAGCTGGCAGGTCCGCAGCCGTCACAACCGGAGCCGGAGCCCATATCGCCCATCCCGTTTCCGAAACCGGTCGAGCCCTGGGCACGGTAAGGGTTCATGTGCTGCTCCTTGTGGGAGGTTGGGATCACGAAACGGTCTTCATATTTGGCAATCGCGAGCAGCCGGTACATTTCCTCTGTCTGCTGTGCTGTCATACCGACACGTTCAAGACGGCTAGCGTCAAACCCTTGGCCTGAGGATTTAGCGCGCATGTAGGAGCGCATCATGGCCATCCGCTGCAGGGCTTCTTTGACGGTCTCCGTATCGCCTGCGGTCAGCATGTTCGCCAGATACTGGATCGGTGTGCGCATCTCTTCGATAGCCGGGAAAATCATATCGGGATTCTTCAGCGAATCTTTACCTTCAAAATAATTCATGATCGGGCTAAGCGGCGGCACATACCACACCATAGGCAGTGTGCGGTATTCCGGGTGAAGCGGGAAGGCAAGCTTGTGCTCAATCGCCAGTTTATAGACCGGTGAGTTCTGGGCTGCCTCCAGCCAATCCTCAGAGATACCATCTTTTCTCGCCTGGGCAATGACTTCCGGATCATGCGGATTCATGAACAGATCACATTGTGCTTTGTACAAATCTTTCTCGTCCGGGGTGGATGCGGCATCAAGAACCTTGTCGGCATCATACAGCAGAACCCCGAGATAGCGGATTCGGCCTGTACAGGTCTCGGAGCATACCGTAGGCAGTCCTGCTTCCACACGCGGGAAACAGAAGGTGCACTTCTCCGCTTTGTTGGTCTGCCAGTTGAAATACACTTTTTTATACGGACAGCCAGTCATGCAATATCTCCAGCCTCGGCAGGCTTCCTGGTCGACCAGAACAATCCCGTCTTCATCCCGTTTGTACATCGCACCTGAAGGGCAGGAGGCGACACAGCTTGGGTTGAGGCAGTGTTCACAGAGGCGCGGCAGATAGATCATAAACGATTTCTCGAAGTTGAATTTAATTTCTTCCTCGATCTTCTGGATATTCGGGTCAAGCGGGCCGGTTACATGCGCTCCCGCCAGATCATCCTCCCAGTTAGGCCCCCATTCCAGATCCATCTTCTCGCCTGTTACAGCAGAATGAGCCCGCGCCACCGGGGAATGCTTTTGCTCTCCTGCATTCGTCAGATGCTCATAATTGTAAGTCCACGGTTCATAATAATCCTTCATCTCCGGCATGTCGGGGTTGTAGAAGATTTTGCCGAGCGCAATCTTGGACAGCTTATTGCCGGATTTCAGCTCCAGCTTCCCCTTGCGCAGCTGCCAGCCGCCCTTGTAGAGCTCCTGGTCTTCCCAGCGTTTCGGATAACCAATCCCCGGTTTCGTTTCCACGTTATTGAACCACATATATTCCGCACCTTTACGGTTCGTCCAGGTCGTCTTGCAGGTCACGCTGCAGGTGTGGCAGCCGATGCATTTATCCAGATTCATTACCATTGCAACTTGCGCTTTAATTTTCAAGCCAGTTGACCTCCTTCATTTTGCGGACGGCTACGTAGACATCACGCTGGTTGCCGATCGGACCATAGTAGTTAAAACCGTAGCTGAGCTGTGCGTATCCGCCGACCATCTGGGTAGGCTTCAGATGAATCCGGGTAGGCGCATTGTGGCTTCCGCCGCGCGTATCCGTAATTTCAGAGCCCGGTACTTGAATGTGCTTGTCCTGGGCATGGTACATAAACATGGTGCCTCTCGGCATCCGGTGACTGACAACCGCGCGTGCAGTTACGACACCGTTACGGTTGTAGACTTCGAGCCAGTCATTATCCTCAATGTGATGTGCCGCAGCATCCTCATTATTGATCCACACGGTTGGACCGCCCCGGAACAACGTCAGCATGTGCTGGTTATCCTGATAGGTCGAATGGATATTCCATTTCCCGTGCGGTGTCAGATATCTCAGAACCAGAGAATCCTGTCCACCCTTCACTTCCTTGTCACGCGGCCCGAAGACCATCGGAGGCAACGTTGGCTTGTAAACCGGCAGCGCTTCGCCGAACTGCTGGAAGATTTCATGGTCAATGTAGAAATGCTGTCTTCCGGTCAGCGTCCGGAACGGAACGAGACGTTCAATGTTCGTGGTGAACGGTGAATAGCGCCGTCCCTGCTTGTTCGACCCGCTGAATACCGGTGTCGGAATGACTTCCCGCGGCTGTGCGGTGATGCTCTGGAACGTAATCTTTTCTGCGGCCCGGTCCGCCGAGATATCTCGCAGCTCTACTCCTGAATCCTTCTCCGCTGCAGCGTAAGCCTTCTGGGACACGCGCCCGTTGGTAGCCGAAGACAGGTGAAGAATCGTATCTGCGGCCTGGCGGGCAGTCTGCAGCTTCGGCAGTCCGTTTTTGATCGTTTCATCGAAATAAATACCGCTGAGCTTCTTCAATTCCTCATATTCTTCGGCGACAGAGAAGCTGATGCCGTGCGCGCCTGCTTTGCCGATTGCGAGGTTAGGTCCGAGTGAAATGTATTTGTCATGAATTTTAGTATAATCACGCTCTACAATAGTAAAGTTCGGCATTGTTTTGCCCGGGATAGCCGGAACTTCGCCTTTGGTCCAGTCTTTGACAAGACCCATCGGCTGTGAGATCTCGCTTACCGAATCATGGCCGAGCGGTGACATCACAACATCCTTATAAACGCCAGGCAGATGCGATTTTGCCATTTCGGAGAATACCTCAGCCAGCTGGCGGTAAATATCCCAATCTGACCGGGATTCCCACAGCGGGTTAACTGCCGGATTGAACGGATGAACAAACGGATGCATGTCAGTCGACGACAGATCTGTTTTCTCATACCAGGTTGCGGCCGGCAGCACGATATCTGCATAGAGGGGTGTTGTCGTCATCCGGAAATCCAGGGCAACCATCAGATCGAGCTTACCTTCGACATCCTCACGCCAGATAATCTCTTCCGGTTTCTGTTCTTCATTCGGCTCGGCCAGCAGACCGTCGGAAGCTCCGAGCAAATGCTTCATGAAGTATTCCTGCCCTTTGGCAGAGCTTGAAATCAGGTTCGAGCGCCAGATAAATAATGAACGGGGAAAGTTCTCCGGTGCGCCGGGATCTTCCACGGCAAACCGTGTTTTCCGTGATTTAATCTCTTCCACGGTGTGACTGATAATCTCGCTGTTAGTCTTCTTGCCTTGCTGTGCGGCTTCCTCGGCGAACAGAAGACTGTTCTTGTTGAATTGCGGGAAGGATGGCAGCCATCCGAGACGGGCAGCCAATACGTTATAGTCAGCCGGATGTTGGTAAGCTACATCCCCTCCAGTCGGCGATTTCAGTGAATCAGTGCCGCTCTCCTCATAACGCCATTGCTCTGTTGCGAAATAGAAGAACGAAGTCGCGTTCTGCTGACGTGCCGGACCCTGCCAGTCCTTGGCAAAAGCAACCGTTGACCAGCCTTCAATCGGACGGCATTTCTCCTGACCAACATAATGCGCCCAGCCGCCGCCGTTAACACCTTGGGAAGCGGTCAGCACCACTAGATTCAGAATGGAACGATAGATGGTATCGCTGTTGAACCAGTGATTAATCCCTGCGCCCATGATGATCATAGAGCGTCCACCCGTATCAATCGCATTCTGGGCAAATTCGCGGGCAATCTGAACTACGACACTCGCCTTTACCGTCGTAATCTTCTCTTGCCATGCCGGGGTGTAATAAGAGGATTGATCCTCATATCCCTTTGCGTTAAGCGGACTTTCTGTACGTGCGACGCCATACTGGCTCATCATCAGATCATAGACTGTGGCGGCATAACGTTCTGCACCGTCGGCAAGCCGTATTTTGCGGGCCGGAATCACCCGCCTGAAGGTGCCGTTGCCGGCATTATCGAAGTACGGGAACACGATTTCCGTCCACTCTTCTCCGTGGCCTTCGATGGTCAAGGCGGGTTCTACTTTACTGCCGTCTTCCCGCTCGAGGATCAGATTCCATTTCTTTCCTTCCTCCCAGCGCTGCCCCATGGTACCGTTCGGAACCATCATCTCACCAGCCACCTCGTCAAAGATTACCGGTTTCCAGTCTGAGTGCTGGGAGTTATCTCCAAGATCACTCGCCCGCAAGAAACGTCCGCCTTTAAGGGCATCCTCATGAGGGTCAAGCAGAATCAGGAAAGGCATATCTGTATATTGCTTCGCATAATTCAGGAACATCGGCTCCTGGCGTTCCTGGTAGAACTCTTGCAGGATGACATGCGTCATGGCCTGGGCAAGCGCAGCGTCCGACCCTGGATTCGGGGCCAGCCAGTTGTCGGCGAATTTGACGTTCTCTGCGAGATCCGGTGCCACCGACACGACTTTGGTTCCCTTATAGCGTACTTCAGTCATAAAGTGGGCATCCGGCGTCCGAGTTAGCGGTACGTTAGAGCCCCACATCATCAGGTAACCGGCGTTGTACCAATCCGAAGATTCTGGAACATCCGTCTGCTCGCCCCAAATTTGCGGGGAAGCCGGAGGAAGATCAGCATACCAGTCATAGAAACTGAGCATTTGACCGCCTAGTAGTGATATGAATCGCGCCCCCGATGCGTAGCTGACCATGGACATGGCCGGAATCGGTGTGAAGCCGGCGATGCGGTCGGGACCGTATTTCCGGATCGTGTAGATCAGCTGGGCCGAGATCAGCCGCAGCGCGTCGTCCCAGGCTACACGTATATGTCCACCTTTACCGCGCGCCTTCTTGTACTGGCTAGCCTTCTCGGGGTCTTCAACAATACTGGCCCAGGCATCGATGTAATTGTCATGCTCCTTCAACGCCGTTTGCCACAGCCGCCACAGTTTCCCTCTGATATACGGGTATTTCACGCGCAATGGACTATATTCGTACCACGAGAAGGTAGCTCCGCGGGGACAACCGCGCGGTTCAAACTCCGGCATATCCGGTCCGCAGGAAGGATAATCGATCTGCTGATTTTCCCAAGTAATGATTCCGTTCTTCACAAACACCTTCCAGCTGCAGGAGCCTGTACAGTTGACTCCGTGAGTGGTACGCACTACTTTATCGTGAGACCAGCGCTGGCGGTACATATTCTCCCAATCTCTATTTTTCTCTTCAAGAATGGACCAGTTTCCGGAATAGCTTTCAACCGGTTTAAAAAAGTTAAGTCCGAATTTCTTCTTCATCGATCCAGAACACTCCCTTCAAAATTTATTCAATTAATACCATTATGGATCTACCCGGCCGTGCTTCCCATTAGGGAAACACCTATTGAACCTCGGGAATTCCCTCGATCTGAATAAAAAGCAAAAAGCCTTTCCCACTGAGGAGAAAAGCTGTGTTCCTGCCGTTTACTTCCCGGGCAGAGGATCCCATTAGGGACTTCCCTCTTTTTGGTCCGGGGAATTCCTTAGCGGGAATTCCTCTGCAAATTCGTGTGCTATACTGGCAAGTGGAAACGGCTTTACCGTCCTTTTTTGAAGACGGTACCGTTTCAGCGAGAAGTAGAATGATCATTATCATATGAAACATATAGATTCTTATATTTTCGAAAAACGGGAGGATGAAGCAACATGCCAGGACCCTCACTACGCCAGTTGCATGCCCACCATGCCATTCATCAGGGCGGGCTCTCCGGCGCTGTAGCCAAGACCGAAGAAGTGGAAGAACTGCTGGAAGCGAAGGAATTTGAAGTGGCGCATCAGGCCGCCGAACATCTAATTGAGTACTGGGAGACGCGGATTATCAGCCATGCTGACGCGGAGGAAGACGGGTTCTACCAGGAAATGGCCGGGAAGAATCCTAACCTGCAAGACGCAGTTCTTGGGCTTACACGTGATCATGAATTATTGCGGATTATAGTAAAAGATGTCAAAGCATTGCTTGCGGAAGAAGGCCTCACTCCGGAGGTGCTTCACCAGTTCCACGCGCTGCTGGTTGTGAACGCGATTCATAGCCGGGATGAAGAACGTCTTCTGTTTGAGGAGGCGTGACCTCATTTCTAGCTTGCATGATG
Organism: Paenibacillus sp. FSL F4-0122; assembly: GCF_038002845.1. Lineage (NCBI taxonomy): Bacteria > Bacillati > Bacillota > Bacilli > Caryophanales > Paenibacillaceae > Paenibacillus > Paenibacillus sp. FSL F4-0122. The sequence continues at coordinate 4,547,789 of NZ_JBBODI010000001.1, read as the reverse complement.
GCACGCAAATCAGCTTTGTTAATCAGTAATTCTTGCAGCGTGTATTCGCCCAACAATGGAAGCGATGATTGGCGAACTGCCCAGGCTCGGGATGAAAGAAGAGCAAATTCATTATGAGTTTTTCGGACCGGCACTCCAATTGAACAACAATTTAATTATGAATCTATTCACCCAGCATCTAATTTTATTTATTAAAAAAAGCACACGGGCCTCCCTCGAAATCCTTAACGATTCGGGGGAGATCCGTGTGCTTTTTATCTGGAAAGCAGCCATTTATATAATACATTCGCATGATTATGTATTGGGTCTTTCGCGGCATATACCAACGTAACATCCTGTTTCAGCACCCGTTCACGGATTGTCGCTGCAAGTCTCACGCGCGTCGGATCTTCCTCCAGTTCCCGGATATAACGGTCACTAAATGCCGCAAAACGCTCCGGCATGTGGTCAAAACATTTGCGCAGCTCCGGGCTTGGAGCAATCTCCTTCATCCATTCGTCTAATGCCGCCTGCGGTTTCGTAATTCCGCGTGCCCACAGCCTGTCCACCAGTATCCGGTACCCGTCCTCCGGAGCCGCCGGCTCATAAATCCGCTTCAGACATATAGAGTACTGATGTTCATCTAAATTGCGGCAGGTATTCACCAACATGTAGTCTCCCTCCTGGTATCCATACTGGAACGGACCGTTGTCCAATTGCTGTATCGAACGTGCGGTCAGCTATTCCAAAAGAGCGATTTCTTAGTACACTGAATATACCATGGAACAAATTTTCCTGCCAAGGACAGTAACTTGGAGGGAATGTGGTACCGTAAACAGGTTGATTGCCGATTAAATCCTAAACCATGTAGAAGAGCCTCACAGAATTGCATTTACTGGTCAGAACTATTATCATATCCATCGTTGCTAAAAGAACTAATAATATTATTCCACTCCGTTTTTTTATTGTTTCGTACTAATAGCTTCATTCCATAATAAAGAATCCTCTTATTAATCTCCACTATATTTATTAACGGTTACGGGATAATAGTAAATTTCTATATCTTCATTTATAAAACCTCTACGTTGAGCAGCCAATAAGGTCTCGTACATATTCCTTCTTCCTACAGGATTATCCGTATGATGATATATCTTATTCGCCCTTAAACCATGCTCACAAAAGTATTTTACGAAATCATACCCATTCTTTAGTTCAATTCCATCGGCGCCTTCACCTAAATCATGGTCAAGAGTTAGGATATTCACTTCATTATTTTCAAATAGTTTAACAGCATCTTCAAATGTCCTTGCCAAGGTGAATCCTTCTGGACAGTCTCGTAAGTCATCAAGATAAACATTTATCATATCGAACCTCAATTTTTGGCAAAATGTTTATTTTTCTATTACTTTCTAAACGTTCTTTCATAATCTTCAAGCCGTATTTTTCTAATTTGTTTACGATCCGTTGTTCTAACAATGATTCCTTCTGATTTGCCTGTTGCGTCGATTCCTACTTGAGTATTCTCGAATCTTTTTAAATAAGAATATGTACTCTCAAGAGAAGTTGGAAACTCGGAACCCTTTATGGTTTCAAGAAGTGGTGCGGACTGCAAATCCATGCTTTCAATAAATCTCTTCTTCTCAATTTCATCATAAAATGGTTGATTTCCGTGATCACGCCACACCGCAATTTTCTCCTGCGATAACTCAAGAAGTCTATATAATTCATCCTTATTCAAGGAGAACATATCAAATACACGATACCCTTGAGTTTTTCTGTCAGAATAGTTCTTGGATGCTTTAGTTTTTCCTCCATAAGATTCCTGATAAATTACGGTTAATGCCCAGTCAGCCTTAGGAAAGATATCTGCAATTACTTTTTCTGCTAACGGCTTAAGAAATTCCGCAATGTTCCCATAAGGATTACCGATTCTATCTCCTTTTGCATATAACAATTCTTCTCTGGAACCAATTAGATAATCAACTTCATTAACATCATTTTTTAATAAAATGATCCTTGAATTTTCACCATCAACTTTTTCGTAAACAAAAATATCGTCTAATTCTGCGAAGCCTCTTGACTCCGTTAAAACATCATTTAACCGACCTCGTTCACCTAATTGATGATATGTAAGAATGCTAGGGTACTTTGTTAAAGAATTAATTTTCTTTAAATCCATAAACTATTCTCCCACTTTCAAATTCAGTTTATATGACTCTTGCTCTTATAAACATAAACCAAAGATAATCAAGGAATATTTTACCACTGATTACGTGTTCACATGTTATTCCTGATGGGATTGTCATAAAGAGTTCTCCTTATTTGTTTACCAATTTAATTTTGAAGATAGGTATCATCAGAATCTACGAAATCACTTTGTGGTTTACGCATGAGGTTCATACCTTCAATACGTTACATTCACTAATACGACAAATTAATATTTTCATAATCTTCTACCCATTCTTTTCATCATCCGTTAATGGTAATGTTGGAGCAGCAAAGAGGGTTCTTATATGTATTTTCAAGTGATACTCATGTAATAGAAAATCAGCAAAATAAGAACATGAAAATAGTTGTAAAAAACTAATAAATCTTCTTTAATAATCTGATTCAAATATTGTTTCGTTTTTATCATTTGAGAAAACAATTTTTAATTGAGCAGTCGGATTCCAAATTCTACTATCTTTTATAATTAGATATTTTCCACCTGTATATTCATACTCACGAGTTTTACTGTCAATCACTACTGAAAATGTTTTAGCATCTTTTAAAACTTGCGTATTATTAATTACAAGTCCAATCGAACCTTTCTCCAAACCACCAATAACTATCTCATCTCGTATCATACCCGTAGATTTAGTATAGTCAGAAGCACTACGATAAATATAAATATAGGGCAAGCTAAAAATGTAATATTCCTCGTCGTTTAACTTTTGTATAGAAACATAATCCAAATTTTCACGTTCGATAAATTTATCTAATTCTTTTTCAGTGATTGCATTCCAGCTACATCCTGACAAAAAGAATAGTACACAAAAAGATAGAATTACATATCTCAAATGAAATTTCATATTCCCTCCATAATTTTAATATTACACTTAAGTTATTTACATCTGTAGCTATGATTCTCCTTAATAAATTCAAGCATGTACGTATCTTAAAAAAAACAAAGGATTTATTCTTACTAAATCCACTATAACATTAAATGGAATATTTTCCGCAGCTTATCTTCTACCAAGGCAATAAATTCCGAGTTGTAGCCATAAGGTATTTATAGGTTTTATGACCATAATTTAATAGTCTGTAAGATTGTATTATCAGATGATTTTAACACCTTTAATGCGAAATGATTGAAGTTGCTTGTAAACAGTGTTACTCTATCAACGGTAAACTCAAAATCTGTGCTCTTCAATACATCTTATAATAGTCACTATTTTTAGTTAAGAAAGGTAACACTATGATAAAAGTTGATAACTTATCCTTCGCATTCCCGCAAAAAGACCTATATAAAAACATTTCATTTACGCTTGAAGAGGCACAACATTGCGCTTTTATAGGAACAAGCGGCAGTGGTAAAAGTACACTGATCGATATACTAATGGATCCAGAAAAATATTTGTTCGAAGGCAAGCTAGAGATGGACCCAACCTGCAAAATTGGGTATGTAAGTCAGTTTTCGCAACTAGACAAATCTAAAGAAACAACCGTTTTTGAATATATAGGAGAAGAATTTATTAAGATACAAAATGAAATAACAGCTATTCTCACTGAAATGGAAACATCATCAGATATTGATTCATTACTCGAAAAGTATCAATTAGCTCTAGATGCCTTTGATTTAATGGATGGAAATGATTTTGAAAGCAATATTAATAAGAAACTAAATTTAGCCAACCTCTTGAAACTAAAAGATGCTAGGGTATCCGACCTAAGTGGTGGGGAATTCAAGCTTATTCAAGTGATGAAGGAAATGCTGACTAATCCAGACTTAATGATTATGGATGAGCCCGATGTATTTTTAGATTTTGAAAACCTAAATGCACTTAAAAATCTTATTAATGCTCACAAAGGAATATTGCTAGTGGTTACGCATAACCGTTATCTATTGAATCATTGTTTTAACAAAATTATACACCTTGAAAATATGGAGATCCAAGAGTTCGATGGGCGATATATTGAGTATAACTTCTCATTACTTCAGACGAAAATTGAGTTACAAGAAATCGCAGTCGCTGAACAAGAAGAGATAGAGAGATACGATAACATTATTGATAATCTTAGAGCGATCGCAACCTATAATTCAGAAGCATCTAGAGGGAGAGCGTTAAAAGCTAGGGTTAAGTTTCAAGAAAGATTGGAAGCGCGAAAAATTAAAGCGCCATTCGTTGATATTAAGCAACCAAAAATCAGTTTTGGTGTGGACAATGAATTTGAAGAAGACATCACTGTTTTAAATGTGAATAATTATAGTGTTTCCTTTGATGAGTTGATTTTAGAAAATGTTAACTTTGAGATGAAACCTACAGATAAAATAGCCCTTATCGGTCCAAACGGTACCGGGAAAACGACTTTACTCCGAGATATCTTTAAAAATAATCATGATTCAATTAAAATGAATTCTGATATTAAAGTGGCTTATCTTTCTCAGCTTCAAGACGAAGTGCTAAAGGATTCTAATACCATACTAGAAGACTTCATCGATGCCGGGTTTGCAACTTATGACGAGATTAGAGCACATCTTTCAAACTATGGCTTTGAAGGAGAAATTCTTAATCAAAAGATAGAATCTTTATCTGGTGGCGAAAAAAATATACTGCAATTGGCAAAAGTTTCTGCTAGCAAAGCAAACTTATTGCTTCTTGATGAACCGACAAGCCATTTAGACACCTATACACAAATCGCACTGGAGAAAGCCATTGAAGACTATAAAGGTGCGATACTCATGATTTCTCATGATTTCTATTCTGTAGTAAATGGGATGGATTATGTACTAATCATTGACGAGAAGACGATTAGAAAAATGAGTATGCGAAAATTCAGAAAGATGATTTATGCTAGTCATTTTGATAAAGATTATTTAGAAAATGAACAAAATAAAAAAGCAGTTGAAATGAAAATAGAATTAGCTTTAAAAGACAATAATTTTGAACTTGCAAAAGGTATGGTTGATGAGCTAGAAGAGCTGATTAAGTTGCTTTAAATTCCAACCCTCTGAATGAAATGATTACAAGAACGATGAAATAAAATGTTGGTGGAAAAGTATCCAAAAAAAAGACACTGATGAATAGATCTCAGTGTCTTTTTACTGCATTGATTTATTGATAGCTCATGCCGCGGACACTCTGATTGATATAACTATAATGAAGTATCATGAGAAATTTTTATCAAAACAGTCTTTAGTCTCGCATTTAATTTTATACCATTGATAACCATAATCCGATAAGTTTGGTAGGATCAATAATTTGTTACCACAGCGGATACAATTATTTTCTGATAAATTTCCGTTCTTATAGTCCACTAAGTAACCTTCTGCTAGTTCTATTTCCTTAATGATATTTTCTAGAGCAACATCGCTTATATCAAAAGGGGTCATATCTCCTCTATTTGCATGGATAGAGCGTGAAAAAGCTCCAAATCCACCAACCAGTTCGTGGTGATGGGTATTAATCCGTCCCCCACCTCTCTCAAATAATTTGATCATCGGTTCATATATATCTGGAAACTGTACTGCGATATTGTCGCGCACATCAAGCAAAGAACACCATCGTAAATAATGTATACTTATTAATTTCATAAGCATAATATCAATTTTATTAAAATTCGGACACGTTTCTAAGAAACTGTCCCACTCATTTTCCTCCATCTTAAAACCTAATAACATATCCATTCCTATGTATATACTTGCTGCTTCCTTTGAGATAAACCGCAAAAACACGCCGACTCTACGGTAATACTCTGCAATCAAATTAGCATCTGCTTCATATTCACCCTTAGATCTTACTTCTTCGTATCTTTTTTTTGAAATTCCAATGTATAAATTCGCATCAATATTCCTAATTCTTTCAACACCTGATTCGTAATAATTCATGAAGATTCCTCCGACTTAACTCATAAATGTAGTTCTCTATATCTGATAGAAGATTGGTTTATTTAACCAGCTCGCCCGATTGTTCTAAGCCCCTGCTTGAGTTTCACCATTTATAAGATGGCTAATCTTTAAATAAAAACAAAACCCAATAAACCAAAAAGGTTTATCGGGTGAGATGGAAAAAGTTTATCGGCTTCAAAACAAGTTTATCGGCTTTTATATACTGACTGTAAACACCTACCAGCAACCCACAATCCCTTACCACACACTACCCCTAACCCTTTCAACTAACCTTATGCTCAATCCGCAGCTTGTCTGCTACCATGGCAATAAATTCCGAGTTGATTCCGGACAAGCTCGCTCACAAAACGCACAACGACGCGGAAAGTTGGGCGTGAACACTTCGTTATTGCGATAAATATTGCGCACCTTTATCGGAACGTTTAGCGAAACTTTATCGCTAAAGGAGACGCAGACAAATGGTACAAAAAGTTCCGAAATTTACGTTTGTATCGAAAGGAGGAAAAGGCGTTAAAATAACGCTCTCTAAGCACATTCCGCAGTTTCTCGATTCTAGACGGTTAGCTAAGCGATCGGATAAAACGATACAAGCGTATGAGCAGGTGCTTGAGCAGTTCCGTAAATGGTATGACGCTACGGATTATACCGAATTCACTACGGAAATTCTGCGGGAATATATAGAATACCTCTCATTTAGCAAAACGAAGTGGGACGATCACCCTACGAGCCCTCACGGAAGTGTAGGACTATCTCCGAGAACAGTTAATAACGTTATTAGAGTTATGCGCATCTTTTTTAACTACCTTATTAGTGAGCGTATCATAACGCACTCACCGATGGACTCGGTAAGTTATCAGCGCGAGGAAAAAGATACATTTGAAGTCTTCTCAGATGAAGACGTAATCAGGCTTCTCAGCGCACCTAATCGGAAGGTCTATACCGGCCGGCGTGATTACTGTATGATGCTCGTTCTTGTCGACTGCGGCCTTCGTATAAAAGAACTAACCGGTTTGCGTGTCTCAGACGTAGACTTCAAACTACGTCAAATTGTAGTTCGTGCGGAGATTGCTAAGTCCAATACGACCCGTGTTGTACCAGTTTCCCAGCGGACATTAAAAGAACTGGAAAAGTTGATTTCGTATATGGACGTTGAAGGCTCAGATTACCTCTGGCTTACCCAATTTGGTGAGAGATATTTTGGGGATACCTTCGGGAAGATGCTTAAGCTATACGCTAAGAGGGCAGGGGTTGTTGGACCGCGGGTCTCCCCTCACACTTTTCGTCATTATTTTGCCGTGAAATTTTTACGAGGTAGTGGCGACACAGTAGCCCTATCCCGTATCCTCGGACACATCTCCTTAGATATGACTCAGGTGTATGTTCGATTTACAGGCACTGACTTAAAGGAACAGCACGATAAGGCGTCACCGGTTATGCAATTAATAGATAGTGGGAATGAGAAAAAGCGCGGAAAGAGAATGTTTCAATAAACTCAGAAGTAATTGGCCCGTCAGTAATTGGCGGGCTTATTGTTGCGTTTAGTAATCTCACGTTATATAATACGAACATATATTCGCACTTGAACGGAGGCAATCGCATGTCCACAGTACCCGCAAGTATTACCGAGGAGGACCGCGCGCTCATAAAGCCATACGTTATACTCCCGATGGTTCAGACCGCATTCGAGCGTGACTCTAACGTGTTCCTTCATCTAAAGACGCCGGACCCTTACGTAGATTGGTTGACGCAGGCACGCGAAAAACTAGCGGTCGAAGCACGCAGGGTCAAAAACGAAGCGCACCGACGCGGAATTAAGATCACGAGTAATCAGCGTATGGACGGCGGTATTTTAGTACGCTACCAGTGCCGCGGTTACATCGGGGATATCGCGTTGCCGGACGGGGAAGTAGCGAAGGAAGCAGCGGGGTTAATGCGTAGGTTCTTGACGCTATAAACGCAAAAAAAAGGCGCAGCCCCTACGGAGTCACTCCCGTAAGAACTGCGCCTTTTAAATCGTTATTCATCCGTCTTATTCCGCGCACCATCCGCGATCCCCTCCGCCAGCATATACGCAACACACGCACCGACCGCGCCAATGACGCCGGTTACGTGCAGCACCGTATTGTCACCCGCGCCCGAAGCCGTAAGTACCGACGTTGCCAACGCAGCCAATAGCGCCCAAAACTTACGCGAGGATAACTTGCGTAAGATATCGTTTTTATTCATCGTATTATTTCGCCTCCTTTGTAATAGTTGCGGTCTTCGTTACGTTATCCCACGCGATTGCAGCGCCAAACTGATCGGACATTTCGCGCAATGGAACGTACACCGCTCCGTCAATCAATACGCCATCCTTCGCCTTACATCCGTTAACTACTACGTTTGCTTTATATACGATCATGTCGTTGACCTCCTGCTTAATCGGATTTAACTTCGGCTCACTTACGCGTGCCGATAGGTGCGCCTCTACTAGTGCTTTAAACGCTGCCCATCCGGTCCATTTACCGCTATCGTACATTAAGCGCGGACATATTTTACCGGACCAATCGTAATGTCGGCGCAGTCTATCCACGCCCCATCCGCGTTCCTTTAACATCAATGCTACGAGGCTCGCCGCATTATCGAGCGTCTTCGCGTAGTTACCACTTTCGCATATCTCTACGCCGATCGACGTACGGTTGCCGGATTTCGCTCCGCTGCCGTCTCCGCTATGCCATGCGTTCTCATTCAGCGGTAAACATTCGACTGCCTCGCGCTCATCGACTACGATATGGAATGAAGCTTGGCGCGCGTTCGTTGGGTTCGTTAACCACGCGCGCTCATTCGCTGCCGAGGACGTCGGATTACCCGTATTGTGAATCGTAATAGTCGTCGCGCTCATAGCGTATCCAGGTCGCCGATTGCACGCGGTTGTCTTCGGTATATAATCCTTCCGGTAATTAAAATCGCCCATATTTACGCAGCATCCTTTCCGTGTACTATCGTTTTAATATCGCGGACATCGAGTGCCAGGTTCTCGTATTGACCGGCCAGCGCTTCGAATCGATCCGTCAGTCCTTCCGCCAGCTTCATCAAGCGGTCTTCCCGCGTGATTGCTTCGCTGTGCATCCGCTCGCGTTCCGTCTTGGCTTCCGTACTTATGCGTTCTTCACGCGCGCGCGCTTCATCGGACATTCGGCGCATCTCTTTCCATAATGTCCACGCGATAACTGCGGCTGCTACCGCAAATATTCCGTTCTTGGCGACCTCCGCCCAAAGTGACCCGTCCATCAAGCGGCCGCCTCCGTTTCAGGCGCAAGATAATCCGCAAGTGCGCGGCCGATCTCGTCGTCGAGCGTTTGGAGTACGGATAGGCGGGATTCAGCGTTTGGTAATGCGGCCAAGACTGCGCTAATTGTTGCAGCGAGCTCTGGCGCTGGGTTAGCGGTATCTATCGTACATTCGAGTAATGCGCGTACTTTCATATGGCGTAAGCCCCTTTCGTAATAAAAAAGACCGCCCCGAAGGACGGCCGTAATGTGTGCGTATAGACTCTCCGTCAGCTTGACGGAGACTTTATTTGCCGAGTTGCGCAATCTTAGCGTCGATCTCCGTTAATTGCGCTTGTAGTTCGGTAAGCTTTACTTTGTCCTCCCGCACTTGTTGTTTATAAGCGTCCGCTGCTTCTTGATTCTGTGCGCCTAAGTTACCGTTATTAGCTAGTTCTTTAGCAAGGTTTTCATGAAAGGGAATATTGTTTTCTTCATTACCTTTAATACTAGCTTCAATTTTCGCGATACTAGTAACGAGAGTCTCCCGCTTGCTCGTTAGTTCTGATAGAGACTTTTCGTTTATGACTCCCGTAGTCGCTTCGCCCATTATGATTTTCTTCCCTTCGACGGCTAACTTAGCGCCCGTCGCCTCAGCTACTGTACGTACAGGCGCATAGGCAGTACCGTTAATGATGATAGCGTCATCAACTTTCTTGCCGTTCTTCTCTATAGTAAATAATCCTTGAACTTTTTGTCCGATAAGACTTACCGAATCCGCAAAGACAGTTACGCCCGAAAATAGTAACGCGCCAACAATGACGCCGGAAATAAACTTTTTCATCTGATAACCTCCGTAATAGTATTTTCCTAATAGTACCATTACGAAGCAGATGTCGTAAACGTTCCGCCGCCACTTGTTGCGTTAGCTGGATTTCCGTGGTTATGATTCGGGACAGATACAGTATGTGAGTGGTTTCGGTCTGCTTTATTGGAAAGAGCGTTCCATAGTGCGTCAAGCTCACTCTGCAGAGTTCCTAGAGACGAATTACTGAAAAACTTAGACCAAGAAGGGACTCGCACATATCCGCTCGACGGCATCAAATCAACCTCTCCGCCTGATAAACCTACTCTTGAGTATCCAGATACTATGAATCCAGAAGAGGGCGAATTGAATATCGTAGACTGATTACCGTTTGCGTTAAATATAATCTTACTCATGCCGCCATCAAACGCAGGTATTTGAATCCCGTTATTCGGGTCCGCATATACACCGAACGCAACACTTGTCGGATCGATCACTACGCGCGGATAAACGGAGTCCGACGTCTGTATCTTAGCGCCCGTTATCGTACCGCCCGTAATAGTCGAGGCGCTAATATGTCCGCTAAAGTTACCGTCAACCGCGCTCATGATCCCGCCACTTGTTACGGTAAACATTCCGTTGCCAACGTTAATCGACGAACCGACGATCGCGCCATTCGTAAAGTTGGACGATAGAATATTCGCAGAGTTAGCGGTCAGCTTATTGAGTACGACGTTACCCGCCATATCTAAGCGGAAAGGCGCGGAGTTAAAGTCGTCATGCCCTGCGCTGATACCGTTCGTATTAATCTTGACTACGTTATTGCCGCTGCCGATGACCATCGAGACGAAACTACCGAGCTGCCCCGCGATTACCTCCGCTGCTATTCCGGTCGCCGTCATCGCTATCCGCGCTGTAGCTCCGGCATCCGTCGTTAAGATAAGTCCGTTTGACGTTAATATGACTTGATCGGACGGGTCCGTTTTCGACTGCAGGACGATACCGCGTTCATCATATTTGATCTCCGTCTTACTCGCGTTGATCTCGTTAACCGCAAGCCGCGCGAACTCTTCGAATACTTCCGCTCTGATCCGCCCGCCACTAAACACGTTCTCAATCGCGCGCCGTCCCGCCTCCAAGTCCGCGAGTATTTGCGTATAATCACGTTTCATTACGTTAGCAACGGTTAGCTGCGTATGTTTATCCGGCGCATACGGGTACTCCGTCATTTCCGTGATTCGCGCTGTAATGCCCGTCAAGCCGAGCGCTGGATCTACGAGCGTAACCGTATCGCCGAGACCGGGGCGCGCTTCTTGCTTATCGATCTTAAATAAATCCGCAGCGCTAACGGACACCTCAAGCGCAGGCACTTCGCGTTCAGCCAAGCGCAATCTCGCGGCGGCTACGAGTTTAAGCGGATCGGTTACGTCTTGCTCCGTTAACAAGTCGTCGTAAAACGGCACACTATCCGAAGCCCACGCGTCAGCATACGGAGATACGAGGTAATTGACGCGGAGGATTCCGTCAGTGATTGCGCCAGGTATCACGCTAAGCCGCGCCTGTTCGTCCGCGGTTAAAATCGACGCAGGCTGACCGATCCATGTCCGTGAGTCTTTCATTTCCGCATATAATCGCGTACATAATGACGCTGCGCTATCGGTAAAGGATGCCTCGATCAAATTGCGAGTTACTTGGATCCGATAGTCTGACGCGGGATTGCCGATCTTCTTGCGCAAATGTAGCGTAAAGTTATCCGGCTCAACTTCCGCACCGTACAGATTTATGACCGCGTTGAGCGCTTCGAGACAGTTGCCGCCACCGAACGCTTTAACGTCCGCGAGGTCGAACGTGTCATCGACCGCAATAGAAAAGCGCCCACCGGTTGCCGCCGAGATGAGCGCTGTTAGTTGCGTGATATGGATTCCGTAAGCTTCGCGGATATACGACGCGTACGGAAATTTATAGTCCGCCAGTTTAAACATGACGTGTGAACACGATATTTGTGCGGTTAGCTTGCGGTCTTCGCGCGATCGTTCGCGCTTGTTAATTACGTAATATTGACCGCGCTCGTCCATTACGTGACCCTTTAGCGGCAACTTATCGCGGAAATCATCCGACGTCATTGGGACGGTGAAAGTCAGCGTATAATCTGCGTTAATCCGGCGGACCCGCGTAATATCGTAAGCGTCACGTAGGATACCGATACGCTTGCGGAAACGGTCGTACGATTGCAAAGCGTTAATCAAATGCGCGCCTCCTTTAATATAGATAGCGGTCACGATGCGTAATGCGCGTTAGGATTTCGCGAGATGCTTCGTTATCTGCGTAGGTGACTTCGTTCAGTCCGAGGCCGAGTTCGAAGAAATCTCCGTCTAGCAAATGAATCGCGTTGACTCCGTTTAGCGTAATCGTCTGCTTCTTGACGTCAATTACGAGTTTATCGCCCGGGCTAAACCCGCCAGTAAACGCGAGCTTATCAACATGCATGTAACGGACTTTAGCGTTAAATTGCGTAGATGAACGGATACCCGCCGTGTGTAGGCGTTCGCGGATCATTGACGTGAGCAACTCCGTAGCTGATTCAAATACTGCGGCAGACGGGATGTCGCGCGTTGGGGCTCCGTCGAACTTCGTTTCGGTGTCAAATACGATGCCGACCGCGAAGTCAGCGTTTAAGCGTGCGGATACGTCCGAGTCCGATGTGATCGTAACGTTAAAGAACGTCTGGATTACGTAGGGACGATTAAAGGGCGCGCGATTGAATGCGCCGAGAAACGACATAAGCGTGCGTCTCCTTTCTAACGTAAATAGTTGCTACGCAAAAAGACCCCCGCGATTGATGGCGAGGGCTTGCGTTTGGAATAGCACTAGTTAGTGCGCAGTATGGTCCTGTAATTTATTAACACAGTTGAATATAGTCGGTTAAAGTCACAACACCTATATAATCACCTGATGTCACCTTTGCCAAGGCCCCACTAACTATCCCGATAGTATCTCCTACCGCAAGCCCAGTCAGTCCGGTATCGGCTATTGCCAAGTACCCCGCTACTTTAACGATACCGCTTGATCCTGTAGGAATGTCTTCCATTGTCACTCCAAAATAACGGATTTTTCCGGTCCCAGTGAACGGCACAATTGACGTATTGCCAGAGTTTAGCATGACGGGCATTCCCTTAGTAATACCATTAGCTCCGCCATTGTACATTTCCCGCGTCTCACCCACGAACTCATAGGCGTACTGTCTCCCGTCTGTGTTGGCGATTCTCACCGGTACAACTTCATTTCCATACCCTTTTAGGTCATAGTCGATGTTCCCAGCCGCGTTCCCACTGTAAACAGTGAGTGCTATATTTCCGTTCATCTTGCAACCGATCATATCAACAGTATCCTTTTGACCACTTCCCAGCGATTCAAATCTTACCGATTCGCCCATTGTTGTGATCAACTTACAGTTGATAAATTTATGATGCGATGGCTCTGAAAAACTCACGTTGTTATGACTTGTGTATGCGTAATAGTCCCACTCCGTAAAGAAATAGCAGTCCTCAAAGAGATAGTTTTGACCACTCCAGGAGCCCTCTCCCCAGGCTTGTTTACCGCCGTAATTTCTACCATCACCTCTATAGCGGATGAAGTTGCAGTTCTTCATTACTTTTTGTGCACCCGGATAATTATAATCATCATGAACTGCGTAGCGTAGGTTCTTGCCCGTGACAGTGATATTTTCAATAGTTCCACTACCAAGAGGGCATATCGTCGAAATCCTACCTTTTGAAGTGTAGGTAATGACCGTATCCTCCGTAGGCAGCTCACCTTTAAGGATGATTTTTTCCTTATCCCCTATCCCTACTATACTCACATGATCCGGTATCCTTAGCCCGTCAAAAGATGTGCTGTTTAATTCTTCTGGTGTGTAGTACCCGAAAATATCATAGACTCCTTTGCTGATTTCAACCGTGTAGGAATTACCTTTGCTTGCATCAGTGATGCTTTCAATGGCTGCTCTTAAGTTGGTGGAGTCACCAGAGCCATCTTGCTTGACAGAAATAACTTTGCCCTGTGGCTGATATAGAGCCGCTTTAGGCAAGTCAGCCACGCTAATGACGTGACCATAATCCTCAAAGCTAGTCATCGTTGTTCCAAGCTCCAGTTGTACTCCGCTCGCAACGCTAACAGGTATAGTTAGGCACATAAAATATACATTCGCGCCCGTAGTGAAGGTTATTGATTCCTGGATACCCGAATTCGGTAGCCCACTAACATACTGTTTTAAGGCGTTATAAAATGCGAGTTGTGAAAGATCCTTGCTGATTTGGCTACTTAAGGTGTATGTGGTGTTAGGTATCAGAGGCAAAAATTCTATTACTTTATTGTCCACGTTTGCGACCAGATTGCCATTCACGTAATTGACGAAATAACCTAGTTTTGCCTTGGAGATATCAAGTAAATTCGTGCCTATTTTTTTCATCACAATGTTACTAGCCGGATCGATATTTTGATCCGCAATGATCTCTTTACCTACGTTGGATTTTTGCACCTCTAAATGGGGAAGGCGAAAGAAAAAAGGCTCGAATCCAGTCATTGACGATCCTTTTTCGAGCTGAACCCCGTCGGTCACCGTGATAGGAATAGTAAGTCTCATGAAATTCACGCTCGCGCCTGTGGTGAATGTTATGGACTCCTGTGTGCCCGTGTTTGATATACCACTAACATACGTTTTCGCACTATTGTAGAAAGCTAACTGCGATAAATCCTTACTGATTTGGCTACTTAGGGTGTATGTGGTGTTAGGCTCTAAAACTATAAGGTCAGTCACCTTATTACCAGCGCTTGCCACCAGATTGCCAGTGGTATAGTCAACAAAGAAGCCCGCAGTGACTTTGCTTATGTCCAGTAGGTTTTTCCCCGTAGTTAGAAAGTCCGTTTTATCCTGTGATACGGATTTAGCAGCGATTCCAGTGCTTTGAAACTCCGCCGCCTGTGCCCACGCTGTTCCATTCCAGTAATAGCTGTAACCATCCGCTGTGACAAGTGCCACACCGCTTGTACCTCCTGGATATGCACTCGTAAGTGCCTCAACCGTAGCGTAGGCACCGATGAATCGCAAAGTACCGATCCCGGCAATACTGGAGGCATTGGCGTTTGCCTGCGCTTTTACCTCTTTGATCGCGTTGACAAGGTTGGACTTATCCGCCGTAGTAAGCAGCGACTTATCTCCAACGTCAACCGTTAGTGTTGCGGTTTCTGCCTGCCGCTGTTGTGCTTCTTCCGCCAACTGCGCATTTACGCTCACAAGTTCCGCACTATGCCCCGCCACATTCTCCCGCAACGCATCCGCATCGTACGCCGTAAAATACCGCGCCACTCCGCTACCGATTCCCCACGCCTTCGCTACTGTCCCGCTAAAACCGCGCGTAACTCCCGTCAGGTCATTTCCGTTTTTCCCTTCGTACCGCACCGTTTCCGCGCTCTCATCTACGCCAATTGTCGCAATATTCGGAGCGTCCGGTAGCTTAGACGCGTCGAGTACGGATACGGTCGTTGCTACGTCCGTAATTGCTGCCGATAGTTCCGTCGCTGGCGAATTTGCTGTGGCAGGAAACATTTCCATTTGCGCCATCTATTCGTTCCCCTCTCGTAATTACTGCGTAAATTTAACGGATGTACTTGATACCGCGAATCTCGGACGGTCGCCAACGAGTAATGTACGCGGATTATCTAGCGGTTTCGTCCATAGTAAAGAGCCGCCAGTCGCCGCCGTCCGTAATCCGATATGCGTTACGAGTCCCCAATCCGCAGTAGCAACGGGGAATACTACTTCCGCGGTATTCGCTACGGTTTGCTGTCCGCTAACTAGCGTCGGCGCTCCGAATGTAACCGCCTGGCGCGCGTATGAGCCTCCGCTGACTTCCGTGCCGGTATCCGCCGCTGTTGGGTCCGATTTATATAGCGCGATATATACCGTAGATGGTCCAGTAAACGCCGTATTGCGTAAAGCTGCGTTGAGTAGCGCCGCGCTCAGATAGTTCGAAATTTGCATCGCCATTATTCGTTTCCTCCTATTTTTAAGCGTCATGATCACGCTTTTTTGACAACGCAAAAAAGGCCCGGCATAATTGCCGAACCCTCCGCGTTTCCTTCGTTTAATCTTCGAGCGTATATTCGTTCGTTAGCGTAAATCCGTTAACCGTAGTCGACCCCGTATTCGCCATCGTAATAACTGGTCGCGCTCTTACATCCGCTTCCGATTCGATTGCCACCGCTTGCCATGACGTATCTATCGTATATTCCGTTACAACTTCGCTACCGGTCGGCCACGGATCATTCATGCGCAGATTAACGTCAATCAAACGCGATCCGGTCGCACCAAGCGCGAGCGTACCTGCGTAAGTCGCTACGTAATACTTGCCGGGCATATCCGCAAACTCTAGCGTAATATCTCCGCGTTTAGCGTTAAACGTCCGCGCTAGATACGCTAATGTCCGATGAAACTCCGCAGCCGATGACGTAATCTCGAACGTTAGTCCAATCGTACGTGGTCCGTAGGAAGCGCCGAAATCAACGACGCCGTCCGTATTAGCGAGCTTCACCGTGTTATCTTCGGTTTCCGGCAAGACCGGCAAGTTACGTTCGTATAGCGCGGCTCCGTGCTCCGATAACCAAACGCCATTTACCGCTACATCGTACGTACTCATGCGGCGATCACCTCCGGCGTTATCACACTATAATGCGCCAGGGCTTCGTCTAAAATAGCGTCTATCCGGTTGAACTCCTCGTAAGAGATTCGGATTAACGGAATACCGTGCGCCTTACAATAAGTGGTTTTAATGCGGTCTCTCCGTTGAATACTCTTAAATTCAAGAAGCATACCGCTATCACCGCGACCGAAGGATACTGGCTGAAAATGCTGCACACCGTCGTACTCAATAAGAACGTCGAGATTGGGAAAGTGAACAGCAAAATCGAACGGCAGTGGTCGGTCGTTTCGGCAATCATTGAACCTATACTGCGGGGTAAAGGCATATTTATGCTCAATTAAGTACCTTCGAACCGCAGCTTCTCCGTGAGACTCAACGCAGTGTGGGCAGCGTTTGCCAGCAAGAAAGTTGTTAGGGTACACAAGGTACGAACCACCACAAATGTTATGGCGCATGTCTATATATGCCCTAGCACTCGTGTATTCTCCAACAACGCTATATTCGTCACCCACAAGCAAGGCCACTTCTTCTTTAAATTGCGCAGATGTTTTCCGTTTAATCTCAGTAGCGCAGTGAGGGCAACGTGTTCCGTTTAGAAAGTTGTTTGGTGCTACTGAGTAGGTGTTGTTGCAGTAAGTATGGAGGATGCTTACGTGTATCAAAGCGCCAAGGTAATCGCTAGTGAGTGTGTATTCCCCATTTGTTCGGACATTTACAGCTTCCGCAAACGCTTCTGTGGTCCAACGCATTGACTTTCTCGCTCCGGGGTTGCGCGCCTCAAGACGCTTACGTTTACGGACGTTTCCACATAGCCTACACGCGGACTGTTTCCCATCGCGGGCACGCTTATCCGGGCTAAACTCCGTCAATGCCTTCTCCTTACCACAGGCGCTACAGGTCTTTTCTCCGATAATGCACATCTCCCTTCTCTCTACTCGTGAGATATTAAACACCTATATAAAAAGGAGCCCGCACAATAGCCGGACTCCCCTCTTCGCTTAATCGCTCTTAATGCCCATCGATGCGAGTCGGCTGACTGCGCGCGCTTTTTCATCGTAATACATACCGATATCTGCCTTATCTGTCAGCGTCACATTCTCCGCTCCCATATCAATGTTATTCGTAATGTAAGTCGGGGCTGCCGGAGATTGCGCAACCATCCGCGGATTTGATACAGCGTCCCATAATGTAGCTTGCATTGCGGCGGTCAACACCATTTCGCCTCCGTGTACTATCGCAGGAACCGCCTCACCTGCCTCGCCTTGGACGATGCCTCCGACCTTAAATGCCTGCAGTTTACCGGTATCCGACGTAATCCCGTATTGATCACGGATTGTTTGGTTCTCCGCCTGCAAACGCGACATCTCCGCCGTATTACCGGACTTCTTCGCTGCGTCATATGCGTCCTTATTCGCGTTATACGTAATGAGATCCGCTGCCTTCTTCGACTCCGCATTGATCTGCGTAATCGACGCCATCTTCGCGCGATATTGCGTCAGGAATCCGTCAAGCTCCGTAAGGATCGCAGTATTCGCGCTACCACTTGCACTAACACGGTACGCTGCGATTCCGTCCTCTATCGATTTGATATCGCCTGAGTACGCATCAAATGCCGCCGTTAATGCGTCGTACTGCGCTTCGGCTGCGGTCTTCTCCGCTTCGTACGCTTTCGTCTGCGCATCCTTTTCGTCCTTAAGCGCGTCTTGTTGATCCGAGAGCGTACGGTCGGTTAATTCTCGGTCGTGTTCGAGTTGCATGCGCGCGATCTCTTTAAGTAACGCGTCACGTTCCGCTATTCCTTCCGGACCGACTGCGCTCGATAACTCCGCCAAGCGCGTCTGTTTCTCCGCTAATTGCGTCGCGTAATCAGCGTCAACATTAAGCTCTTTGTTGGCGTCACGTAACCGCTGGATAGCGTCAATCCGCGCGTCATAATCGGCTAACGCGGCGTCCTTACGTTCTTCGATCGCCTTGAGTTCCGCATCCTTTGCGTCCTTAATTGCGGCTTTCTGCGTCTTAACGAGGTCGGTTGCGAGATCCTGCGTAAGCTTCGTAAGGGATTTACGGAGATTGTAGAGTTGCTCGTCAGCCTGCGCATAATACTCCGAGTCCTTGGCGTAGCGATTACGTACACGAGTCCACGCGTCAATCTTCATTTGCGCGATCTCTGTCTCCGATTTGCCTGCGTCAGACATGCGGCGTTCCTCTGCGCTGATCCACTTCGACGATGCGTTATACTGAGCGCGTGCTTCCGCTTCGGTTGCGGTGGCTACGTTCTTGCGTGATTGGCGGACTTGATCGTCGGCGGCGATGTACTCTGCGCTGTCCTTCGCGTAACGATTACGTAATCGCGTCCAGCTAGCGAGCTTCATTTCCGCGATCTTTAATTCCGACTTACCGCTGTCCTCCATCCGTTTCGACTCCGCATCAATCCACGTAACCGAAAAGTCATAGCGTGATTGGGCGCTGTCTTCTCCGAGTCGTTTAAGCTGTAGCGCTAGTGTACGCGCGTCGTCTACGGACTCTTTGAGGAAAGTAGCGTGCTTCTTGCGCAACTCTTCGTATTTCTTAATCTGCGCATCAGCCGTCATATCGTAAAAGTCCGCTTGGAACTGGACGGTCTTTAGGTCAGCATTGTATAACTTCTCGCGTAGCTCAGCAGCGAGTTCAGCCGGAGTTTTACCCGTCTTTTCCTTCTTCTCCTTCGCCGCTTTCGGGGCATCTGGCGTGATGATATCCTTCGTGAACGTTTGGGTTCCCGTTTCAACCTCGGCGGCCAGCTTTTCGAGATCACGAGCTGCGTCGGAATACTTCTGCTGCTCTTTAAGTGCGTCGTCTCGTTGCTTTTCAAGTTCTTTAGATGCTCCGGACCCCACCATCATCCCCAGCGCGCCATTAGTCACGATGTCCATAACGTTGCCCGATTTTTTGCGCTTGTCAGCCTCCGCCTTTGCCGCCATATCTTCCTCAAAAGTTCCTGCCTTTGTGCCGGATACGGCTGCCATCGCCTTTATCAGCCGCGTGTAGTTATCAATTTGCGTCTGTATTGATTTCGCTACCGCTTCACTTTCTTTAGCGGAATTACGTATACGCGCCACGCTGTTATCGGCGGCCATGTCTGTAAAACGCTTGTCCGTCGCAATTTGGTCGATAATTACATCGATGTTACTAGCGCGAATTCTTCCGTCCTCGCCTTGTTGAGCGTTCAATTCCGGATACTGCTCGACTAACTTCTGCGTAATATCAACGAGGCGGCTTTTCTGCGATGCGTCCAGATCCTGCGCTGCGTTAAGCGTTTTAAATTCCGCAGCCATTGCGGACATTTCCTTTAGCGTCTGCTTTTTCGTAGCAAGGGCTGCATACTCCGCTTTATCCTGAGCGGATATCGCGATAACACCTTTATCTATGACCGCGTTCATTTCTCCGAGCTTCTGCGTCGCATTCTCTACGCCAGTGTAACCGAGGTCTTCGAGCTTATCGTCGAGTATACTGATTGCATCGATAATATCGGGAAGTTCCGTATACATTTCCGGAAGTGCTGTGCCTGCCTTTTGAGCCGCCTGAAGCTCGTTTAACCGCTCTTGTAGCCGCGCGCGTTCTTCGAGAACAGGCGTTAACTCCTCCGTTTTTACCTTTAACTCTTCGACATCCGCAGCCGTGCGATCAATATCCCGCTTATTTAATACCGCATTGAGGTCGGACTGTGCCTTCGCGAGTTCCTTCGCTGAATTAGCGGCTTCTGATTGCGCTGTTGTTAGATAGGCGATACCTCCCGCTAATGCGCCGACGGCTAGCGTAATCCAGCCGATAGGTCCCGCCGCAAGCTGCATCTCCTTCAAACCGGCCGCAATGAGTTTGAGAAGTGGCGGTACAGTCGCGAGTATTGCAACGAGTCCTAATACACCGACCGAACTCGCAGCGGCAGCGGAGACAAGCGCTTTATTTTCGGTGGTAAACTCGGCGAGCGCAATGATTGTCGGAGTCAACGTTTCGAGTACGGTTTTAAACAGCGGTGTGAACGCTTGTCCGAACGCAACCGTTGCTTCGTCCGTTGCGGCAGTGAACCGCGCTTGTGTGCCGGTGAAATCTTGCATCGCTTGGTCCGCATTTCCGGTGAATATCGCGCCCTCGTTGATAAATCCGTTATACGCAGCTTGGATCTTCTGCGCATCGGTCAATCTGCCCGCCGTCGTTCCGATCGTTCGTGCGTATTCCTTTTGCATAACGGATAGATTCTTCGTAACGCCGACCGCATCAGACAGTACCGAGTTACCGTTCTTGATACCATCAAGTGACGCTTGGATAGCGCCGCCCATTGTGTAGAAGGATTGTCTATTGTAGGCTGCTGAATCCGCAAGCGAGTTGATAAGCTTCGTAGACTGCTCCAACCCTAAACCGGTTGACATGGCGGTTTTATACGCTAATACCGATTCGGTCAGAGATAAGAACCCACGCTTGGCTAAATCCTGCGCGGCCTGTTGCGCATCTTTCGTCTGAACTCCGAAGCCCTTTGCCACAGCGTTTAAACCTTGAAAAGCGTTGTACAGCTTCGTAGCTGCGTCAACCGCTTGCTTCATCTCGGAAACGAGTTTCGTTAAAGCAGCGCCAGCACCGAGCCCAGCAAGCGCGGAGCCTAAGTTCTTCATGCCGTCCGCACCGCGTCTGCTTTGATCTTCGAGTTCCTGTATCCGGCGCCTCGCTTCGTCTAAGTTACGCCGAAACTCCGCTATATCAAGCGTAATCCGCGCCTGAATTTCACCTACGTTTGTACCGCCCGTACTCATCTTAGCGCCCTCCTTACTGCATCCGCGATAAACTGTTTATATATCCGTTCATTCGTTCGGAGTGGTCGCGATAAGAACTTCGGACGAGTGCCGGGAGTGGTCGGATTCTTATACTCGCCCATCTCGTGTACACGTAGCGCATAATTAAAGCGCGCACCAGAGGGACCCGTTTCCGTTGCGGAGTAAAATACCTCACCGTATATTCGTCCGTCCCTATTTACGACTTCCTTGCCTGCCGTCATCCGCAACGTACCCGACTTTAACGGAGCCTCATTACGTGATGCCGCGAGTAGGTGGTCGGTAGCGTCGTGTAATCCGATTGTCGCTCCGTCAAGTACGCGCGTTTTCTGGCGCTCTAAAAACTGACGTAGCGCCGCCGTTTCCATACGAAAATCCATCGTCCGTCACACCCTCCCCGCGCTCATCTGATCGCGTAATAGTTTAAATCCGGCCTCGTCAAACTTCGGCGTACTCTGCGTTGCGAATCCGGCTTCACGTTGCAGCCCCGTCGTAAACTTGCGGTAGTCCTCCACGTTAGTCGTATGCGACATGACATTAACATTTAGCGCGTCTAATGTTTCGCCGGCCTTACGCCGCTTATCCGCATCCAGCACGTCGAGTAAATCCATAACGTAATATCCGCGTTCGAACTCGACCTGCGTTTTACCGAGGCGTACGGCTGCGTCAATAAAAAATTCGTCTATCGTTACTCGGCGCTCGCTTCCGCTACTCCCGTCTGCAGGTTCGCGAGTTGCAGAGCGCCTTGCACGTTTTTTAAGAGGCCGCCGAAGTTGTTAACGCGCGCAACGGCGGTAAAATACGCCATCAATTCGTCCGGCGCTACGTTTGCCTCGATCCACTCCGGTTCGAATCCGGTCAATACGCTGACCACTTGAACGACGTCATTTAGCGCGTGCTCGATGAACGCGAATAAGTAAGCTACGCGGTTCTCGGCTGGCGCTGACATAACGCCCATAATCAATTCCGGTAGCATATTAACAGCGGCAAATAGTTCGCGCCATTGTCCGACCGCTACCTTCCGCACCTTTACCGTTCTGTCTCCGAGCTGGATTACGTTTGGGTCAATTACGATATTTGGCGCGGTAGTTTCCGCTTTATCTGAACGCTTAAAAATCGGCATTATATTCGCTCCTTATAAAGAAATAGAGGCGCGGTTAAGCGCCCCTTTCAACGTAAATGTTCTATTAAACTGCGGTAATAAGCTTGTCGCCAAGAATAAGGACTACGCCATCTTCGTCCGGAGTTGACCGTAGAGTGACGTTTGTGATGCGTTCGTTTTCGTTGTTAAACGAGTAGGACAAATCCGTCTCACTGTACGCGAGTGGTAACGTTGTCCAGAAATCAGGATCGTTTTTATGCGCGAGAGGTTTAATAACAGCGATCTTTGCGGAAGAAAGTAGACTCAAGCCTACACCGGTCTTAACAAGCACCTTTGATCCGCCTGTTCCTGTCACGATCTCCGCGCCTGTCATAATCTTCGGAATAATGTCAATTTGATACTCAGCGAACGGAATCTGAGCGCTGACATTACGCCCTGTTATGCGCTTATCAACGACTGTCTCACCCGTCTGATCCGTCTTCTGCTCGCGGTAAGTTGTCTCCGTATTAAGTACAACGCCACCGATCGTAGTCTCAAACGAAATCATGTCCGGACCAGTGCCGTACTCAACGATTGCCGGACCTATTTCGATCTTTTTGAAATCTTGAGCCATTCGTTATTTCCCCCTTATTTTGGACGTACTAAAAAAGAGCCGCCCGATAACGGACAGCCCTGCGTTTATAGCGATGTTGTTAACGTAAAATTCACGGAGTATAGCGCTCGGTTATTCGCGTCAGGACCGAGATACCACGGCGCCGACTGATCCGCCAGGCACTTAACGACGCGTGTGGTTCCGATTATAAATTCCGCTTTACCATGCAGCGCTTCGAATATTGCGTTAGCTTTCGCTTCTGCGGTCGCCATCGACTTCGCGCGAATCACGACTTGAAATGACGGATAAGCAACGGATGACCATTCGCTAGGTGGCGGTCCGCCCGTTATCCGCGTATATGCGCAATCGTCCGGATTCGCCGTTGTAAAATCGTTGCCGACTACGGTAAACCCCGGAACGATTAAGCGGATGGTTGCGTTAATATCTGCGACTGTTAAAAGCGCCACTATACATCCACCTCCGTTATTAGCGGCTTCCCGTTGAGCGCCCGTTTTACGCTGATTGCGATTGGCGTGTACGTTGTCTCCGCTAATAGTTCGTTGGTATACGTGAGGCGGTCGTCGAGTCCGATATCCGCGAGCTTATCGAAGTAAAACGTGCCGACGCTTACGACTTCCGCGCCGTGTTGATTGCGTACGAGTTTGACCGCCTCACTAAAGCGGCATTTCTGCGTATAAGGAACACCGTAAGACGGCTCGTTATAATCCGGATCATATCCGGCAAACGGCGTAATAACTACGTCTTGCTTAAGTGGGATAACCGCCATTAAGGTATCAGCCTCCCGACTCGACGCGCCGGTATCCTAACCCCGTTCGCGTCCCCTATTAGATCCCGGCAAGATTGCGGAATCATACTTATTAGTTCACGCGACCCCTCTCGGAAACTCATCGATGTTACACCGCTAAGTGACGTCGATTGTATGCCGCGCTGACCTTGCACCATAACGTCGCTATAAGCCGTAGCCAGTGCCGCAGCAAACTCGTACACAGCGTCGTCCGGAATCGTATACTTCGAGTAGTAGCGAATTAAAGTACGCTCAGCCACATTTAACATTCGTTGTTTTTTGGCTGCGTCTGAATCCACCCATCCCTCGGTATCAATTACGTTCGCGCTAATATAAGCTTCTGCTGCGATTACTGTCGTTGACATGCGCACACCTCCGTTTATTTACCGGAGGATTTTACGGCAGTCTTGCGCGGCTTAGGCGCTTTTACGACGCTGACTTGCGGCCCCTCCGGCTTGCTTTCGTCTTCCTCCAACGCGTAGCCATAGTCGTGAACGAGAATCTTGCGCAGACCCTCGTCCTCAACTACAGCCGCACCGTTGCTAAACTTGACGCCGTGTGTCGTCCCGTCATAGTTCGGGTTAGGCGTTCTGATTACGTGCATCTGCGCACCTCCCCGGTTAATTAGGCAATGATTCCGGACAAACGTGCGGCGGATTTACCGTCGAACAGCGCCAATCCAGTGTAAAACTCGATACGAGTACGGTAAGCTGGCTTTTCTTGCAAAAGACCAAGGTCCTCAACCATTACTCCGCCGTTAGTCAAACCGGACACATACTCGTCAGCACCGAATTTAACAGCATAGATCGAAGTTGTGTTTGTTGCTGTCCCGGCTGTTTCAGCGTGTCCGATTACCTTGCTTCCGCTAGCATTATCACCTGCATCGAACATAGGCACCCCGTTATAAGTAACTACAGGTTTACCGAACGCATCCTCGCTTTGCGTGAAGTAGCCAAGTTTACGCGCAATGGAATTAACCTTAATCATTGTCTTGGAGTCCATGAACAGCGCGTCCGCTCTACCGCGAGTCTGGTAAATCAAAGCGTCCAGAGCTTCGAGGAACATTGTTGCATTAGCTGCATCGCTTAAATCCAAACCGTTTGTAGCTGCAGTAATCAACTGACTACCAGTAAGGCGTTTCTTCAAACCGTCGAAGGATTTGGAATCTACTGCGGTATCTCCGTTGAAAAAAGTATCTTGAAACTTAAAAGCCGCTGCCTTGGTTTTTAGCGCCGTTTGAATAGCGCGTTGATCATTGATATTGGAGCGTGTTTGTTGGATGAATCGATCCACGTCTGCGTCTCCGCCCAGGATTACCAAACTTTCAGTAACCGGATTAACTGTACCGGTCGATTCTGTGTAAGCTTCGTTAACACCACGAAACGCAACTCCCGGTAGTGTAGCCTCGCGGTTATAGGTGTAGGCGTTACCTTGAATGTCCATGAACGGCATAAGTTGAAGCACTGGCGCATTCTGTACAAATGTCTCAATTACCCCTTGTTGAAGCGTGTTTTGCGAAAGTTTCGCAGATTCCAATAGTGTCAAAGCCATTTATAAATCCCCCTAGTAATGTTTTTTTGTAATAAAAAAGAGCCCACTAGGGACCCTTCTGCTTATTTATTTACTTGCGTATCCTGCCGAAAGCTTCTCTCGCGTACTGAGTCCATCAGTTCCAGGCTTACGACTGCCGCCGTTTGTATCCCCGCCAATTTGACGATTCCCACCGCCAGCCGTGTTCGCTAAATACGGTTCTGCCGCAATAAGCGCCTCGACCGCTTCCTTAACGCCGACCGCGTTCCCTTCGTCATCCACCGTTACTGCGCTTAAATCCGCTAGTTTCAATGCCGCCGCTAACCGGTCAGCCGGTACATTAGCCTCGCGCGCCAATGACTTAAACTCCGCGTTAATCAGACGTTGATTCGCTGTAGTGAGCGCCCTATCCCGCTCAGCCTTTGCGGACTCCGCTGCAGCGAGCGCGGTCGCTTTCTCCGCTTCCAAACGTTCTGTATCGCTGAGCTTCGCGGCTTCTCGGTCAGCCTCCGCCTGTTCAAGCGCGGTCAGCTTCGTTTTGATATCATCGTAATCCTCGCGGCCTTTACGATCACGTGCGAGACGGTCGGCAACAATGCGGTCTAGATCCGCTTGTGTAAACGTCTTGTCCGTATCTGGATCGCCTTCTGCAAATAGCTGTAGATTAAGCGCATATCTTGAACGTTTCATTTTGTTTTCCATCGTATGTCCTCCCGCGTTTAAGCGCCGCGTAGCGCATAGTTTCCGCGAAGTTTATGGCGTCGTTTGCGTTCGGACGCGGAGTCATTGCTCCAGTAATTTCGGATCGCGTATTGGCGATAAAACGTGACGGCATGACGGGTGGAAAAGCTCGCGTCTCGGAATGTCGCCTACATACGGAAACTCGCCAGGAGCCTCCGGGATCAGCTTAACTATGCGCCCTTCCCAATTACGGCAGGCGTCCGTCGCACCGTGACGAGTTACGATCGCGTAATAAGCGCCGCGCCCGACCGCTTCGTTCGTCGAAGCTTCCCGGTGTACTTGCGATAACTTTGTTCGCGCCAGCATATCGGTATAAACTTTTGGATCCCAGCGCCTTCCGGCCGCATCAATTATTCCGGTATTCACGGAATCGCCTAGCGTTTTCTTCATTCCGCTAAGAATATCGCGACTAATCGTACGGCTTCCGTTAACTCCCTTCGCC
Organism: Paenibacillus sp. FSL F4-0122; assembly: GCF_038002845.1. Classification (NCBI taxonomy): domain Bacteria; kingdom Bacillati; phylum Bacillota; class Bacilli; order Caryophanales; family Paenibacillaceae; genus Paenibacillus; species Paenibacillus sp. FSL F4-0122. Next base: position 4,520,936 of record NZ_JBBODI010000001.1, on the reverse strand, counting down.
ATATTTCCGCGCAAGGAATCTGCGGTAGCCTGGCGTACTGCAATCCGAACCCTACGCTCAATATTCTGCGTAACGGCCAGTACGTCTGCCTGTGTATCCGCTACGGCCGCCGCGACCATTTCGCGGTTGATACGGCTAAACTTCGCGATCTTTTCCGCCTCTTCTACCGTTGATGCAACGCCTAAATCGACGATCGCGCGGATTACTCCGTCGGTCGCCGCTTTAGGAACGTATTTGTTTACCCACGCCTCAGACTCCGCGTTGAGTCCGCTAAGTATCTTTGAAACTTCCGCGAGTGCAAACTTTGAATTAGCGAGGGAAAGGCCGGCAAGGTCGAGACGGGAGAGCTCTCCGGTTATATCTAGTATCGCAGTTTTGAGCGCTCGGACGAGTTTGGCGACGTCATAATCGTAAATCGGGTCCGGTATGTTCATTACGCAGCACTCTCGTCGAGGTCATTAAACAACGAAGAGTCTACCGTCCCACCCGTTCGCGATTCGTCGCCATCTATCCTTGCGATTGCTTGTGCCGCCTGCTCGTCGTTGCCTCCGTCCAACAGTTTAATAGCGTCAGATACTGCCATCGTAGCCTTGCCACCCGTACGAATTTGCGCTATTTCCGCCATTTCGCGGGCGTCAGTAGGTAGTCCGTCCTTGAAAATAATGTGAGGCTTCGTTGGGATGTAGTCCAGCGCTTCACTTGACTGTGCGTGTTCCAGTAATTGCGCGATTAACAACACTTCCGTCAGCGCCTTATCGAAATACTGACGTTTACGCGTCGTCTTCGAAAGCAGCGGCCCCATCCGATACTTAACGGCGAGCCCTGTTGCTCCGCTTGTGCCGGCGTTCTCTTTACCGAGGGCCACCGGAGGGAGCTCGGAAACGGTTAACAGTGCGTCAATAAGTTTGTCTAGCTCTTTAAACGCGGACTCAAGTTGCCCGTCCCAAGTAACGTACTGCGGTATAACATCGTCTTTCCCTACGATCTCAAAGACTTTAGCGTATGCGGCCTTTTGCTGTGGCACGCCGTCCGGACCGTCTTCTAGTACGCCCGTTGGGACCGCTAAGATTGGGTCAGCGTGTTTATCTAAGATGTTGGATATCTGCGTAAGACGGTGATTAATCTCTCGCAGAAGCGCCCTGTTCTCCGTAATATCATCGACTCCGTGCCACGACGTATCAAGCGCAAAGTTAGGAACGTGGACCACTAGCGGAAGGGGTACACCAGTCTCGATTGAGGCACTCGGCGCTTCTATTTCTTCGGTTATATTCCACGAAATGACCTCGCCGTCTTTAGTTGACTGCGCAGTCATTGCGTATTTAGCCGTGGTTAGTTCGCCAGGCCTATGCGTCTCAACGAAAAGTTCCCATTTTACGGAATTCCCTTCCGTCACCTTTACCGGAACCGCGATGTGATAAGCTGCGATTTTCTTCTCGTTACCTGGGATAGTCTCCGGAAACACATACGCTGCGTTTTGCGCTTCGATTACGGCGCGATATGGGTCAAGTGTCTCGGATAGGGCTCCGCGATATTCTTGCGCCCACTTCACTTTATAGAACGAGTCGCCTCGGTAGGCGTTACCGTAGGCCATTTCGTAATTTACCGTGCCTAATGCGTTGTCCTTAACAATCCGTTCAAGCGCTTTTTGCTCTGTAGAGCTGTCTTCGCCGGCGCTATATATCGGAGATTCACCGAACAGTAGATCCGCGGACTTCTTACAGATCAATCCGGCGTAATTCGTATATATGAACCGGTGTTCTTCCGTTTCTAATAATTGTGCTATCCGTCTAATCATGTATTTGCTACAACTAATCAACTCGGCATTTTCTCGGTAACGTTCTATCCGATCTTCATGCTCTACTGGTGGATAAACTTTTCCTACTTCGAACAATCCCTAACCTCCTCATAATCCTTTTGGTTTTCGCTGCCAAGTCCGCCCACGTCTTCCCGTTCCACCAGCGGCCTCAACTGCACCGGCTAAGGCGTCAGGTAAATCGTCATGCGTGCCGGAAGGGAATTGCTCCATTTGCTCGAACAATAGGCGGTGCGCTCGATTGAAACGTAAAAAACCGCTCTCTATGAGCGGCTCCAATGATTCTATGCGTATTTCTTTTTTAGTCCGCGATATGACGGGCTTTAGTCGAGTAGTTCCGATACGTTCTTTTGATAGCCGTTCTTGTAATTGACGGTACATATCGTGTTGAGCGCCGACGGTTTCTATCGCAAAGACTTTATGTCCGTATTCTACGATTGCTGTAACGGACTGATCTAACGCGATGTGTGCCGGGCATTTACGTGCCCACGCGTCCAGGACATACATAACGCCGGTTAATCGGTCTTTTCCTATCGTTACAATCGCGTTATAGTCTGATCGGCTGTTCTTTCCTTGCGCGATATCCCAAAACGCGTATAGATCAAGCGGTCTAGGGCGCCCTGAGTTGTCAAATAAGTCGGACTCATCGTAGTAATGAAACTCTTCCGGATTAAATATCGCGGATTCTTCGTCAATCGGCGTATTTTGGTACTCTGTATTAAATGCCTTCGAGCCGTTCGCCCATTTCCATGTCATCAGCGTCCATAGCGGCTGAACCGTGGGCCATAATACAACGGATCCGCGATCCATTTCGGCGCGATTCTCTTCGTAGTAAGCTCGCGCATTAGATACCGACTCGTCATCGTCAGTATTCAGATAGATTGCGCGGCAATTGTCCCAAAGATCAGCACGTTCCGGCTCGTCAATCAGCGCTTTATATAGCTTATCGTTGAAGTCCGGCCGTTTCATGACGGTTCGTAGCAATGATTCAACGTGCACGACCGTTCCCATATAGATAATCGCGGTCTTCTTACCTTCCGGATCGCCTAGTGGTACGACCGTCTGCGAAAACCAATCGCGAAGCTTGAGGCGCTGTTCCGGTGTAGCCGCGTTCGTCCTTACGTCTTCCAAGTCATCGCAGATTATTAAATCCGGCCGTACGCCCTCCCAATTTCGCCCCCGCAACGTTTGGTTACTACTCGCGGCCTCCATCTTCGTTAGCAGGCGCGGTACTCCGCTAGGTTGCGGCTCCCATGCGATAAACTCCGAACTATTATCTCTCGGATTCGCTTGTTGCTTCGGCGATAACAGCGGACCGAAATCGCGCCGGAGCTTTTCGTTACTCTTAAGCTGTCCCGCAATCCATTCGAGGTTGCCGGTTGATACTGTCGGAGTCTCCGAAATATTAACGATGTACTTTCGATGACGGTAAACAATCTCGCGTAAAGGTTCCGCCTTCGATAAATACGATGATTTAGCGTGAGATCGCGGCGCCGCACGTACTACCTTAGCGTTTATCGTACGCATTGAAACATCGTCCATTGTTGCGCATATTTCACGGTGAAAATCGGGCGATTCATCTAGACCGGCGATATCGAATCCGTCCCAATTGCCGGCGTTACCGGGATTACGCGTTTCCGAGAAATATTCAAACGCGAAGTAGAGAAGGTCGCCTTCCGCACGGTGAATCCTCGTTAACCTGGCGCTCTCATCCAAGTATTGCGCGAGATCCGCCTCTTCTTCGTGCGTCAGCGAGTCAAGGTTCGCGGTCATCGCGCCGATTAGTGCGTCGAGCTTTCCGATCGTCTCAGCGCGTCCGTCCCGTTTAATCCAGTGATCGTTTATCCACGCGATAGCCGCATCACCTCCTATTCGTTATGTCCGTGCAATTACCGTTAAATTAGCGTTGTTACATCGTGCCCTAGCAAATAGTAGTCCTGCGCCCCTAACGCGCTAATTCAACGGTGATTCTACGGTAAAAACATGCGTAAGCTTGCGGAGTGCATCCGACCTCCGATTATAGTGTAAAGTTCAAAGTTAAAAATGATATCCGGATTGGTCTGGCACGAAACGGCGGACCTTCGAGGGGTGCCGGGGGTGGGCCGCCCTCTCAATTTTTCCCCAATGTATGATTTTGTATCTTTTCGTACATTCAAAACGTTGATTTCATTGGCTTTACGTGGTATGATTGCTTTATGATAGCGTAATCGTACATTCAATGTACTATTATGTATGAAAAGGACGTGTCAAAATGGGCGAGAAGAAAGCTATATACGATGTCCAGCCGCTAAGAACCCGCGAGGAAATCGAAGACATGAAGCAGTCGCTCCGCCGGTGGGGTGGTGAGCGCAATCTATTCATGTTTAACTTGGGAATAAACACCGGCCTTCGCGTATCGGATATAGTCACGCTTAAGGTTGCGGACGTCAAAGATAAGACGCACGTACGTATCGTCGAACAGAAAAGCGGCAAGGTTCGCAACGTTAACCTTAAGGCGATACAGCCGGAAATCACCGAGTATATACGCGGTATGAACGCGGACGACTGGTTATTCCCTTCCCGTAAAGGAAACGGTCATATCACGCCAACTCAGGCGTATAGAGCGCTCGTAAAGGCTGGCGAGATGATCGACCGCACAGATATCGGTACGCACACGATGCGCAAGACATTCGGTTATCACCACTATAAGCGCAATAAGGACGTTGCCGCGTTACAGGAGATATTCAACCACTCTGCGCCATCCATAACGAAGCGTTACATAGGCATCCGTCAAGACGAGATCGACGAGTCTCTCGAAGGGTTTAAGCTATAGGAAGCGTAGGGTACGTAGATAATGCGTACCCTTTTCGCCGTTCCGAAAATTCTCGAAGGGCACGCGTCCAAGCTTCGCAGCCGATGTATTTACCTGCGCTGTAAGCCGTAGTCAAGGCGCACCCAATCGTGTTCCTTCATATATAGGCGTCATAATATGCGCATCCCGTACGCTTTACACATCCGTAGTACGCGCTCGATACTCCGCAATCTTACGGTCTAGCTCGTCCCTATCAAGTCCGGTTATGTCCGTCTTCGTAACGTCTACACGCTCCGTTAACATATCGTTCATATTAAGCAAGAGCTTCGCGGCCGCTGCGTTACCGTCCCGTATAGCTGCGTCTGCCATTGCGTCCACTACTTCCGGTATCCGATCGAGTGTATTGCGCGCTATCTGCCGCTTTAGCTCACGTTCGAATAGCGGATCTTTTAACCAATCGTATATAGACTGGCGTGATACACTTGCGGCCTCTCCGATCTGTTCCATCGTTAGTCCTCCGCGTCTAGGCAACGCAAGATAGTTCAGCGCTATAAGATGATGCGCCTCTAATCGTTTCAATGCCACCGTAATTCCTCCCGTATATTAGCGCCTTAACGACGCGTATAAGTATTTGTATTACCTTGCGTACATAGCGCCTATATCAACGTGTATCTAACGCTAATAAGCGGACAAACGGCGTCCTTAAAGCCGCTACTCATACGCTCGGGCAAAGCGTACGAACAGCGCTATCTATTACGTTATACCCAACCGCCAAACCCGTTCCTAAACGCATATATCAGCGCCCAATATAGCGGTGGACATACGATAATGAACGCTATCATTAACGGCTGTGACTCGCGCTTATACACGCAGATATGATGCGTAATTCCTCCGATACCTAGCGCTATCCATACGCATATGAATACGATTAACATTACGCTATCCCTCCGCTCACGTACGTTCGCTTAACGCTTTAAGATACGCGTTGTTCTATACATAACGTAATAGATGCGGTACATAGCGCGTATAAACGAAGTAAACTACGTTTATTAACATCCGCGCTATTCCTTATCTTTGCCTACATGAGTTACTACTTTGATTAATCATCATGAATAGGTATAAGCTCATTCCTTTGCAAAACCTATCTCAGTCACTAGCGTTCCTTCGAAACTATCTTTATGCGCGATTAATCTATTAATTATATAAGCTCCGCGAAGATTCATGAGCGTAGCGAATTAATCGGATGCGGTAATGTTTTATAAGTTTTTATTATTAAGTATTAATAGAGTAAGTATATATACATCCCAATAAACGGGATTAGGTTATCCCAGAAACTGGGACGACTCATCCCAATAACCGGGATAACACTATAACCAAGCTAGTAATTCGGCGTTTTCTAAGGTGTCTGACGCGTCTTCTACCGCCGCCTCCACGTCCATTTTCAGGACCGCCTTACGCTTAGCCTCATGCTCTCGCGCCTCTGGAAACCGCGCGAAGAATGCTGCGGGCTCCGATATTGGCGCGTGTACTACGTAAATATCGTTATTCCAACGTGGATGCCTACGTATTGTTACGAGTCCGTACGCGACTAAAACTTCCTTATACCCTCTAATCACGTTCTTTCCGCAGTTCATCGACAGCGCGATGTCCTCCGTTGTTGGATACGCGTAACCATAGGCCACGTTGTAGCGCGCCATTAGGTACATGTATAATAACGCGTGGTTCGCTTTGAAATTTGGAAGGCGTGTATACAGCGTAAATATCGCGTTATGAACCATCGTAAAGTCTCGCGTCGGTTCAAACGGCTTGCCCTTCGTTCTGCTTTCCGTTTCCATTTGTTTGTCCTCCGTTTGTTTGGTTGAAATCGGCGATTGCCTGACGCAAATGCGCCGTATTGTTAAAGAAGAAAACGTTGCGGCCTGGATACTTGCGGTTATCGCCGACGCCCTTAAGTACGAAGCCGCTCATCATCAAGTGGCCTGCCACACGTTGTGACGTCACAACAAAGTGCTCACTCATTCGTTTTACCTCCATAGCCGTATAGGTTTACAACATTCAAATCATTTATTAAGTCTCGTGTCTCTCCGTTGTCTAATAGGAAATTGCCGTCGTCTGAAATTCCAACCACTTTATGTAGGGTTTTACCTTTCCCCCAATACTTCGGGCTCGTATGCGCGGCTTTTTTCCAACGCTCAGAAGCTTCTTTTTTGCTTTTAGCGTGAATGAAAATCGGCTCTCCTACGTGATTTATAAACGAGTACATCTTGTCCATTTCTGGGGACACACACCTCTTACCGCTTAGCCTTACATCGTACATAATCTTGTATATAAGTTCTCTCACGTCTTCACGCGAGAGGTTGTATAGTTGTTTTGGAGAGGTACTTCTCGATACCTGTATTGCGGCTTTTGTTAAGAACTTCTCAAATGACTCCTGCGATAGTTTTGACAGTTGTGGATAATCAACCTCATTCTTAACGTAGTGCTCGATATAAAAGTATAAATACTCTACGTCTGCCATAATTGATACCTCCATTTGTTTGATTTAGTTAACGTAAGGACGTGCGGAGTATACCCGCAGCATTCGCAATCCAAACGGAATAGGACCGCTCGAAAGCAGTCCTTTCATATATGTGTGTAACTGTGCGCGTAAAATATAGGTATCAAAAAAATAAATGTGCTTTTCTATATCTCCCGATAAGAAATCACATAAAAAGCAACCTTCGGAAGAAATAAACTTAAACGTAATCCGCCGCATGACTCGTTCGCCTTTTATCCCTTTGGTTTATGCGGGGGTTTTGCGGCAGCGATCTCCCTTATTTCTTCCTGCAAAGTATCTAAATATACATCCTTACGGATACATTTACGCGACCCTTTCCGTAATTAATTTTCGGATTCTTAATAGCCGCATTTTCACGGTTAAGTAAGGTAATCCGAGCTTCTCCGCCGCATATTTTCGTGAGAGAAGGTACTCACCGTCCGGAAGTACGTGGTAGGCCGCGCAATCCCTTGCAGCCATGTCCGTTTCAACAATACCGATAAGCTCACGCATGAAATCCGCCTGTTTACTGGATACGCGTCTATATACGTAATCTTCCGTAGAGTTAACGCCCAATATCGTTCGAATAGCCCCCTCATAATAAGGCGCGATCATTCTACGGCGTCCGTCTACGGTGACTCTCCGCATCCCTTTTCGGCGCGCTTGGGCTTCGTAGTAGCGCGTTAACAACGCCTTATTGACGTAGGTGACGATCTCCCTCGGACTACGGCAGACATCGACGTGTTTAAGCGCGTACTCTAGCGCGCCAACCATGTCCGTCATAACCTCCGCTCGTATCCGTGTTTCCTCAATCACGGCTTCCCGTTCAGTACGTTCGGCAACGTCTAGGGCGCGTTGGTATTGCGTAAACGAGCTACCGAACCCCTCTTCGCGGAATCTTCGCTCTATCCGACCGTTCTTTTCTCTTAGCCAGGCGGTCAATTCGGGCGTTAACGTGTATTCGTAGCCGAAATCGTTATGGCGTACCGGTTTGAAAGGGATTCGCATACGTAAATCGAGCACCATTATGGACAAATAACGGTTAATCTCCGAGTGAACCCAACCGGAATCTTTACGGATATAGAACACGCGCTTGATGGCTTTCTCGCGGATCGCCTTTATCCGATAAGCGATATATTCCTCCGGGCTTGTCAGATTAATCGAAATGTCGTGCGTGAAGTTCGTTTTATATCTACGTGAAGTGTTCGCTAAGAAATCCGTTTCGACATCTTCTAGTATTACGTCGATTATGTGGCGATCACCGGTTATTTGGTACGCGGTTACTGCTTGGCGAAAGTCCATCCGTATTCCTCCTCCGTTTGTTTATGAAAAAGAGGCACTTTCAGATAGAAGGCGCCTCTTTTCGATCTGTCTATGTGTTCAGGTTTAAATTAAGCGTTATCGAGGAAGGCCGACGCGGTTCGAAAGTGATTACGTTATCCGGAACCACGCTACCCGCGAGCATGCGCTCAATATACGCAATACCTTCCGTCGTTACGCGAGAGTATGGACGCGCTACCCCGCCGGGAGACACATACGGTATTACTTCGAAGTAGCGCGGAGTATATCGCTGATAAGGGAGTCCGTCTTGGCGGATCAACTTCCGGTCTCTTAGTGTGTCGCGTAACACTTTCGGTTTCATGCCGAGCAACTTCGCCACTTGATCGACCGTCATCGTCCCGTCTGCATCGATGAACGTATCGAAGGCCTCGACCTTTGGCGCCATTGTGACGATTTGCGCTTCGGCCGCGAGGCGGGCTCTCCGTTCCTCCGCAAGCCGCGTGACCGTCTTAAGTAATAAGTCCGGATCATCAAGGAGCGCATCAGTTGCGTACATCCCCGTTTTGCGGATCGACGGGATTACTTCGTGCGTGATCCAGCGTTTGAAGGCACGCGCTTCGGGCTTGCGGCTGCCGAGTATTAACGAGTAGAGTCCGGATTCATTTACCACATTAACCTCGCCAGATAAGCCCCCTAAGTTGAACTTAGCCACCTCATCAGAGTCTAAGCGCTGCATTGCTATAGTTGGGTTTGATAACTCCAATACCACGCAGATGTCTTTCGCGATGAACCACGGAGTTCCTTCGACCATGACCGATCTCACTTCCGCCGATTCATACGTAAACACTTTCGTTAGCTGGCCCATAACGACGCCTCCTTTTGTTTGGTTGTATATAAACGACTAAGCCACGTAAGGTAGCCGCGTCGGTATTTGATCCGCAATGACGCGAATATCCCCACTATCGTCCCGCACGTTAACGTCCTCACCCTCTCGTACTCTCCGTATAAGCAGAACGCCGTCAGGAGTCACGCCCGTGTAACGCATAATGAACGGAGGTTCTGGCGTCTCCGTCACTTCAAACTCGTGGATTACGAAGTACTTAGGAACGTAACGGTTTAGTGGCAGACCTTTTTTACGCAGCACCTTGCGTCTATACAGAAACTCGCGCATGGTACGCTCGTCCCATCCGAGCACTAGTGCAGCTTGTCCTAACGTAAACGTCGCCGAGCCAAAACGTCCAACAACGCAGCGATCATCGTTCATAGTAGCGCCCTCCCTTATCGATAGTTGCGGCCTCATTACGAAGCCGCGTTTTGACATCTGACTAGTGGACGAAGTAATAGTCCCCGCCCTGCTTCTCGCAGAAACTTTTTGCGAGCTCTTGGTCAAGATCGTGATCCCCCGTATTTATTTCAGCCACTACGCGATACTCGCGTTTCTTGATTAAGAGGCTGTCCTCACCGTAATCAATCAAGAAATCCGCTTTGTGATACGTGTTGTCAGTATCCGGCTCTAGCATCATCCGTCTTCTGTCTAGGTAGAGGAAGCACGCTGCTCCGAGCAATCGGGCCGAGCTAACCGGGAACCCTCGTTCATATCTCCCAAGCGTTGAAGGGCTCGTTCCGATTGCGCTCGCAACCTCCGCGATAGTAAGCCCGAACAGTATGCGATACTTCCGAGCGATCGCCCCTTCTTCCGCCCATTCCCCAGCGCTCATCTTAGCTACGTATTCCTCGCGAGTCATCAGTTCAGTCGTCATTATTAATCGTCTCCCTTATCGTTTGGTTTTTATAGTTAAGCGGATAACCGCTATCTATCTCTTCAACGCAGTCCGAAGCCTATTCGCACACTTTTGCGGGCCTTACGTGGTATTATCTACGGCACTTTTGTAACCCGCACACTTTTACGTCGGATCCGCGCCTTACACTTATAGAGACGTAGTGAATACGAGCGCAACACACTTATGTCCTCAATACGTATGTCCCCGTCGAACTCCCTCCCGCACACTATCCGCGAAAGTTTCGCCTACTTAGATAGACAACACTACGATCCCCTCCCGCACCACTTACGATTGATATAACGTGTGCCGATCGCGTTCCGTACGCTCGCTACATATATAAAGCCGACGTCCTCAAGCGATTCGCACACACTATACGATAATATTGGTGTACACTTTCCTCTCCCGCACCATCTGCGGAAAATAAAATGCCTATACTATAGATATGGACACTAATTACGCAAACTGGTATACGTGCCCTTCGTCCGCGTCTCCATACACTATATATTGTATTCGTAAGTAAAAATAACCCAACATATAGCGTTTGTAAACAGAAATAAATTTATTGATATTTTTGGAACCTTTAGAACATACGTACGTATTACTAATTATAAAGCAAAGGACAACTCCACCGCCCGATAAGCGAAGTTGTCCGGCCATACCCGCAAGAAGTTGGTGACATTGGCGTATCACAGACACCTCCTACGTTGTTACCCGAAGAGTAGCGGTCCATATTAGCGTATGGCACTTCGGTAAAGCGATCCGCTAGGCAGTCCATTCCGGGTGCAACCGGTATGCGCGGATTAAATCGTTGTTCGAGCAACGTTCACAACCGTCGACGTTGGCGCGAAGGCGGTCGGTAATACTAGTCAGCTTCTCCGGCGTTGACGCGCCATCATCGAAGGTAAGTACATAAGCGTTAACCTAACCGTACACCTACGGGATTCAGCTTAATTTCGGCCCATTTATCGTTAACCTCGCGGATGTACAGTCTGCGACGGTCTTTAAGGGCGAGTCTGCGCGAATACTTCATTTACATTCACCTCGGGTTATATTTTCTAAGCGGAAACGGCGTGATTATACTCGTTAACATCTGTTTTTTCGCGGACGATGAAGCCGAGCTCATGCGCCTGATTAGCGGTAATTTCAATGACATTTGCGACGGATCTACGATTAACGGAAGGTAATGCGCGGAAGAATGCGCCGGGAAGGACGACGATCTGTTGACGACGGAATTTACTAGTTGCGGGGAATGTGTAATCGAGTTTAGTAACGATGAAATTGCCTGTTCTGCGGTCGAGCGCGTAACCGATTTCTATTGCTTGTGCCATGAATGACCTCCGCGTTTAAAGTCCGACGACTATTGTATGAGTGCGGAATCCGCGACGGACGGCTCAAACGTGAGCTCTCCGTTTCAACCCGCGCCGCAGCGGGCCATCATCAGGCGGTAGTTTATATCGTCAACCCCAATTCGTCACAGACAGCTCCGACCATATCCCGCACGATGAAATCCAGCGCGGTCATAGCCTGCCAGCGTTCAACTAGTGGCGGAACAACTTCGTCGGTCGTACCGGATACGTCGTCCGCGATCATTACGGAATCATCGCCGTTATTGCTCTCGTAGAAACCTTCTTGAGCTGCGCTCTTACGTACTACCTGCGCCCATAGTGCACCTTCAAATACGAAGATGGCGCGGTCGTGATCGACTAGGAAAGCCGGAATTGTTTCAAACTCGCCGGGGTCGAACGGTCCGAGTACAAGGGTAATTAATTTCATAGGCACAAAACCTCCGTTGTTATAGGAATAGTTCCTTTGCGATAATAGCGCTGAGAGTAACGAAGGCTTTTACGAACGGCCAAATAGCGTATTTAAGCATCGAGCGGCGATTACGTATTGCGCTCCTAGAAAGGCTGCGGCTTGGGTACGAGGAAACGTCTATAGTAGCGGGTGCGATTGTAATAAGATTAGGCATTTTTGAAACCTCCATGTACTTTATTCGTATTACTATTTGAGTTCACTATACTACTCGGGGAGTAGTACGTCAATAGTAAACTCGAAAAAGTTTTACGCTGCGGGTAATACGCTGTATAATGGGGTTAACAAGTTATAAGGAGCGTTTGACGCCGTGGAAGATAACCGTATTAAATTTAAATTGGGCGCTACTCTTGACGTACTCGGCACCACTCGTAATAAGATCGCGGTCGAATCCAAGACGCGGCCGGCGACTATTCTAGACCTCGCAAGTGGGGATACCCGAACGATTAAGCTCGATACGTTAGCGAATATCCTCGACGCCCTCAATGAGCTGGCAAAGGAAAAAGGCATTGAGCGTACTATTGGAATAGACGATATAATCGAGTACATACCGGCCGCCGAACGTTAATAGCGGTCTCTTTACGTAGAATTACCGTCAAATCAGCGCCTTTAACCCGCACCCTTACGTTTACCCTCGGAAGTATCCAGACGCGCTAATTCAAGGGCTTACGCAGGCAGATCGTGCGATATATGAACGAAGAAAGGCGCAGCCCTAACGGATACCCTCCGCTAAGACTGCGCCTTTTCACTACGTTAATAACTTAGCACATCAAAGGTGCTAAAACTCCGTAAAAATCCTTACGTAGCATGGGTTTTTGGCGTTTTCCCTTAAAGAAGAATATCAAGAAAATAACGAATGCAGTAGCGCCGCCTGCACGTTTATCGACGTTCTTGTCGTTTGTAAGGACGTTGTGAAACACGACAACCTTCCGATGACTGAGACGCAGGTTCAACGTGAACCATCGTTTGGATGACGTCGTGATTCACGCCTCCATTCGATGGCTGAACGATTCGGCCAAACATCGGCGCAATAGCGCTTGTCACCGCAAGGGGAGAACTAGTACGTCAGCGTATCGTGCCACGAAAAACGCCACCTCCTCGGAAGGAAATGGCGCTACTTTGTCGAAAGTGTACGTAATCCTCTACGAAAGGACTACGCTTATGAGCCGTTTTATGCAGCCGCTAACTTCTAACGTTCAATTGTATACCGCGCAGCTTGAGCGCGTTCCGATCGTCGTGTTCATCGCGGATGAGCTCGTAGGCAGCGGAGTAATCGAAGATATTACGGACATCTCCGTTAAGGTGCGCGGCGAGTATTTTATGCGGGATACATGTACGTTTAAATACGCCAGTTAGGCGGCACGTTGTTGCACGAGCGACGGAGTTTTGCGTTAAATAATAGGAGGCAACCAATGACTAAATGTGACCAATGTGATAAACCCGCAATTATTAAACACGAGTCTGGACAGCATCTTTGTGTGACATGTTTCAGCACTCTGCAAAACGCAATGTTTCTGCAACAAAGCATGGATGTTCAGCGGCTAAGTATGCTTGCTTCACAAATGAATTATCAGGTGGACAAAATTGAGTCAGTCTCTGGATTACCCGGATCACTTCCTCGTTATAAGGTGCCAGAGCAACCACCTATTTTCACAGGAGACATGAATAATATTAGTATTAATAAAAGTGTGGTCGGGTCCGTCAACACCGGAACAATTGAAAGTATTAACCTATCAATGAATAAGATAAGCAATTTAGGAAATGAAGATCTATCTCATGAAATAAAGATCTTCACCGAAGCCGTTTTAGCTTCTGAAGAGCTTAATCAAGAGCAGAAAAATGATATTGTAGAGCAAGTTGCTTTTGTTGGGGAAGAGTCCGCAAAACCACCCCAAGAGCAGAAGAATGCTATAATGGGAGCAGCGATAAAGAGCGTAAAAGAGACCGTTCTTACCGTTAATGCACTGTCTACTCTATGGGATAAGGTAGCCGGCTACATTCTCTAGAATTAAATGATTCTAAACGATAAACTCTGAAAATAATGGACTCCGCAGCATACCCGCGCGAGTCCAATTTCGTATTTTCACGCGCGCTCAATATTCGGATTAGATAGACTCGCTACGACCCTCAATTAAACATCGCGCTAACTGGTGAGTATTTGTCGTGTTGCTTCGAAATATCCGCCTGAAACATCTCCGTATATAACTGCGCCATATGTAGACTCTTGTGTCCCATTATTCTCATCAAACTTACGACATCCCCCGAGTTAAGAACATAATTCCTAGCGAAGGTATAACGCAATGTATGGCACGATACGCGAACGCCTTTTATCTCAGCAATCTTCCCATACTCAGATACTTCTTCCTGAATCGTACGGCGCTTAAGTGGTTGACCATCAACATTTACAAAGAATATACGCGACTCTACTTCACCACGAAACTCCACATACTCCAACATATGAGCCGCTAATATATCGCTGAACGGGATTAAACGTTCCTGACGGCATTTACCGAACACTTGAATAACACGCTCCTGCCAGAACACATCATCCAAACGGAAGCTCAACGCTTCTTCTAGACGCATTCCTGTATCTAATAAAAGCAGCAGAAAAGTATAGTTACGAAAGCCCGCAGGAGTTGAACGATTCGGAACTTCGAGTAGCGCATGAACTTGGTCACGACTTAGCGTTCTAAGTACTCGCTTCTCTTCTACCAGTCTATCTACTGCCTCCATCGGATTTTCTATCATATACCCAGAGCTACAGAGGAAATTAAAAAATGCACGTAAGCTACGTATGTATTTGTTGATCGTCGGCGTACTGTTTCCTTTATCCATCCGGATCTGAATGAACTCCTGTACGTCTTCTAAAATAACATCAGTTGGTTTAAAAACCTCGTTATCCTCCAAAAAATCCGAGAATTTCGTAAGGGTTTGACTATAAAACGCCGCAGTACTACTGGATAAATTTTTGAGTTTTCGTGATTTTATGAACATGTTAATCGCTACCTGCATCTTCAATTCCTCTTTTTCCTCACGCATCTCGAGTATCTTTTTTCGCTTATCCTTATACTCCATGAGTAACGCCCCCTAAGGGTTAGGATACCCACGCAGACGAATGAATATACAAATAACGCCCGACCACGTTAAGTACGTAGCCGAGCGTTTGTTTGTATATTCTTCTAATATGCGTTAAACTCTCGTTAGCTAAACGTCCGATAAATTAGCGCTACTACATTAGGCGAATACGGAAAGTTTAACGGAGTCGCGCACCGATAGTTTATCGGAATCTCCGTTCAACGAACGCACAAGTTGACGTGAACATACGTTCTATCAATCGTCCCTATTCCGCGTAACACCGGGGTTTCAACTAACCTTATGCTCAATCCGCAGCTTGTCTGCTACCATGGCAATAAATTCCGAGTTAGTAGGCTTAGATTTGGAGATATTAATGGTGTAACCGAATAAATGGCTGATGGAGTCGATGTTCCCACGTGTCCAAGCCACTTCAATCGCATGGCGAATCGCCCGTTCTACACGTGAAGGCGTGGTTTTGAACTTCTCAGCGATTGCTGGGTAGAGCGTCTTCGTAATCGCACCAAGGATCTCGATATTGTTATATACCATGGTGATCGCTTCACGCAGGTACTGATAGCCCTTGATATGCGCTGGGACACCGATTTCATGGATGATCGAGGTAATGTTAGCGTCGAGGTTCTTGCCCTTAGAGAGCGGCACTACATTCGATCTGGACGTCGACGAATAATTGTACATGTTGGAGGAAGAGCTCATGCTGCCTTGAGAGCCGACAAGCTGACGTACACGATTTGCCAGGACCTCCATATCGAACGGTTTCAAAATATAATAGGATGCACCAAGCTGTACAGCTCTTTGAGTGATGTTCTCCTGACCAAAAGCAGTCAGCATGATGATCTTCGGTTGAGGATTCAGATCCATATCACGTAGACGTTCCAATACACCTAGGCCGTCTAAATGCGGCATGATGATATCAAGAATAAGAACATCGGGAATTTTACGCGCTTCGCTAAGCATTTGAAGCACTTCTTCACCATTGTAGGCGATACCCGTTACGGTCATATCTTCTTGCTCAGAAATGTACTCGGAAAGCAAATTCGTAAATTCCCTGTTATCATCGGCCAACAACACTTCAATATTCTGCACTGGCTGCTTCCTCCTTAATTATATCTGCTATTCGAAAATAACATTTTTTTCTTGTCTCTTACGTTTTCGACATGGAGATCGAATTCCCTTCTGTCGAAAATTATTTTTCTTTATTTTTTTTCTGCGTTGGATTATAATTAAATATTTTATCTCAATGTTCGAGGTTCTTCGTAATCGTTCGACAAAAAATCTTAAGGCTAAACCGCCTTAAGATTTAATGAATACCTATTCTCCTGTTTGGTCACACCTGAATCTTGAAGCATCCATTCGATGAAGCACCCATAACCGGACTTAGGATCATTTACAAATACATGAGTTACGGCCCCGATGAGACGGCCATCCTGTACGATAGGACTTCCGCTCATGCCTTGAACGATACCGCCTGTCTTATCGATAAGACGTGGATCGGTGATTCGCAGCACCATTCCTTTAGTGGCTGGCGTTTGCTGATGTGCTACATGAATGATCTCAACCTTAAACCGCTCCACCTGCTGTCCGTCAACTACAGTTAGGATCTCAGCAGGACCTTCCTTGACTTGATCACTCATCGCCACGGGAATCGGTTCTTTGTAAAGACTGTGCTCGGGATTGGAGCTCATTTTACCGAAGATGCCAAAGTCAGTATTGCTCTCCACATTTCCAAGCACTTGGCTTTCTTTCAAAAAATGCGCTCGCTTCTCGCCCGGATCGCCATCCTGGCTTTTGGATATGGAGGTTACACTGGACTGAACAATATGACCACTGCCTACAACAATTGGGGTACCGGTATTCATGTCTGTAATCACATGTCCCAAAGCTCCATATACACCTTGCTCGGGAGCATAAAAAGTTAATGTGCCGACACCCGCTGCTGAATCCCGAATGTACAGGCCTAACCGCCACACTTTGTCATGAATGTCATACGCGGGCTTTAGCTTAGCTGTATGCTCTTTACCTCCGCGTTTGAAGACAATGGTCAAGGGGTTATTCGCTTTACCAGCGCGATCCACCAGCTTGGCCACCTTGGACAACTCATCCAATTTCTCACCATTCATGGAGATCATCAGATCACCCGGCACTAAACCGCTGACCTCTCCTGGGGAAAGCTTAGATTTCTCGGATACTTCAATCAGATGATGACCAACAACCAAAACACCTGCTGATTTCACTTTCACACCGATCGTTTGACCTCCCGGGATCACCTTAAGCTCGGAATGAATTCCTTGTGCAGTCACCTTGGCTGGTTCACCATGCAGTGGTGCAGCAGAACTTAGATTTGTTCCCGTTATGCCCGATAAACTAAGAAAGAAGGCAAATAAAAGGCCTGGCATTAACTTCCTGAGGTTAGGCTTCAATGGCTGTCACGCTCCCTTTTGCTTCTTTCGCTTGACGAAAAAGGTGGTCGCCAATTGCGTACCTATAAGATAACCTTGCCCCCAGGCTTTTATTACTGTCAATCATTGCTCCGCTTAGCTTGTTGCAGCCTTACTTGCCTCGGCCAGATTAAGCATTTCCTGCGAGTGATGCAATGTTTTTTCGGTAATTTCTACGCCACCCAGCATCCGGGCCAGCTCCATTACACGTCCATCGTTCGTTAGGGATTCCACTTCAGTCATGGTTCTTCCATCCTCAACCTTTTTGCGGATTAAGTACTGATGGTCAGCCATACAAGCCACCTGCGGCAAGTGAGTAATGGAGAACACCTGACAGGTAGAGGATAGCTTAAACAGCTTATCTGCGATGGACTGAGCGGCTCTGCCGCTGACACCGGTATCCACTTCGTCAAAAATCAGAACTGGAATTGCATCATGGCGTGCAAAAATACTTTTCATTGCCAGCATAATACGCGACAGCTCACCACCAGAGGCGATTTTGCCAAGAGGTCTCAGGGGTTCGCCCGGGTTAGGGGATATCATAAATTCTGCGCTGTCTATCCCTTGTCTTGTGAGGCGAATACGCCGACCATTGTATTCCACTCCACGGGGGTCCTCCAGCGTGTCTAATTTGACCTGCAACGAGGTTCTTTCCATTTGAAGGTCTTTAAGCTCACCCTCCACTTGGGTGGCCAGATCAGCAGCACAAAGCTTGCGTGCTTCACTTAATTCCGTAGCTGCTTCCATTAATACAGACAGCAGCGAATCGCGCTTCGCCGTCAGTTTCTCCAGATATTCATCTTTATTCTCAAGCAAATCAGTTTCCCGGTGAATTTGTTCATAATAAGCCAAAATCTGTTCTACACTCTCTCCATATTTACGTCGGAGTCCAGTGATCAAATCCAGACGATTCTCGATTTCTTCAAGTCGCATCGGATTGAACTCGATATTTTCCCGGTAATCACGAAGCTGAAAAGCAGCATCCTCTAGCTGGTAATATGAGGACTGCAGCTGTTCGAGCACTGTTCGCAGACCCTTCTCATCGTAACGAACTGCATCCTCAAGTCTGGAAATGACATTACCGATCGATTCCAAGCCTTGTCTGTCGTAAAGCAGCTCATATGCACCCGATACGGAATCCATCATTTTCTCACTGTGGGATAGTTTGACCCGTTCTTCGGTAAGTAATTCATCTTCTCCCGGTTTTAATCCGGCGGATGAAATTTCTTCAAGCTGAAAACGATATAAGTCGAGCATTTGGTATGCCTTCTGGCTGGATTCCTGCAGCTCTCGCAGCTCTTTCTCCACCTTCGCGAAGGCAGAATACCTTTCCTGAAAAACTGCCTTTAGCGGACCAATAATCGGTTCTCCGTATGTATCCAGCAGTCCCAGATGCCGTTCCGCCTTCAGCAAGTTCTGGTGCTCATGCTGGCCGTGTATATTAACCAGCTGCTCGCCGATCTCGCGAAGCATGGTAAGATTGACCATCTGTCCATTTACACGTGATGTACTTTTACCTTGAGAGGTAAGCTCGCGTCGTATAATAAGATGCTCCTCGCGCTGGGCCTCAATGCCAAGACGCTCCAAAGTCTCCCAAACGGGATGACCGCTGGGAAGACTGAAGAGCGCCTCCATCTCCGCTTTTTCACAACCATAACGAATGGAATCCGCTGAACCGCGGCCTCCAACAATCAATCCAAGCGCATCAATAATAATGGATTTACCTGCCCCGGTCTCCCCCGTAAGCACGTGGAAGCCAGGATAAAAATGCACATCAACCGCCTCAACGACGGCAAGATTGCGTATAGACAAGGTTTCTAACACTAATAGAGCACCTCCGAGAAGATGACAGGCATCTGATTAATTATAATTAAGAAATATAACCCATGATTTGTGAAATTACAGTCTTACTGTCCTCAGGTAAACGGCAAATAATAAGGATTGTATCATCACCAGAAAGGGTTCCCATAATTTGCGGCCAGTCAATATTATCAATCAAAGCAGCGACAGAGTTAGCCGTACCTGGTAAACATTTCATCACCACAAGATTAGCCGAGGAATCGATCTGCACAAAATTATCCACAAGAACGCGCTTAAGCTTCTGAATGGGATTGTACCGTTGATCCGTTGGAAGTGAATATTTATATCTTCCATCATCCATGGGTACCTTGATGAGCAACAGCTCTTTTATATCTCGAGATACTGTGGCTTGAGTAACTTGAAAACCTGATTCACGCAAGGCTTCCACAAGCTCGTCCTGTGTCTCGATATCCTTTTGTGTAATAATTTCACGAATCTTAATATGTCGTTGTCCCTTCATTGTTGCCTCCTGGTATATAAAAAATATGGACTCAGTTTGATTCTCCGTCGTCTTTGCCAAGCTTAATTACATGGATCGATGCTGTTGCTACATTAACATATAGAACGCCGCTGCATTCCGGATAGATCAGCAGGTAGGGAAGCAAGGTATCACGTAAGCCGCTGCCAGTGAAATCCAAAGGCTTGCGTGGTCTCGAAAGGATAACCAAATATAACGATCCTTCCTCTTTTGTCGCCACATAATCTATAAATAACCGGCTATACATCTGCGCCCCATTTACGTTGAAAGACAAGGGGATTTTTAATTTCCCTCCAACGACCTCATATCCTTCATCCTCAAGTATATCAATAGAGGGATGTGGAATAATCACTTTATTGAACGGAATTTGATCCTTCATAAAAGAACGCGGAGAACTCTGCAGCCATACATATATCCGATATATTATAAAAATCGATAATGCTACCCCAATAAACGCCATAACGACCTTGTCAGAGCTACCCGCCACTATCAATCACCTCGGTGATTTATTCGCGTGAGGCCCTGGTAAATCCTGCTTCTAAGCTGTCTTTTTACGAGCTTTCCGCATAATTGATATTATTCGCTAATTCAGCATTTTACAATTACAACGAGCACAGTAAATCCAAAAATTCAAAATATAAAGACCCGGATTTTATACCGGGTCTTTATTTTAATAAATTCAATCCATTTGAGCAAATCTGCAAAACACCCCGCTGACCATTTGAGGTTGACGGGGTGTTCATAAAGCTCTAGCGGCGCGGGGAGTTTCCATGAGTAGAACTCACATTAAAAGTACTCGTAGCCTGCTTAATCACTTCATCAGCAAGGGAAGCGAAGTCCTCCACTGGAATGACTGCTGCAACAGCAGCTGCCGGCTGTACGGATACTTCTTCGCCTTCCACCACTTCTGGCGTCAGTCTCCAGTGAGCAAGAAACTCAATATTGCCTTCTCCGCCTGTAATTGGTGAAAAGGTTAATCCATGTAGACCGAATCCTAACTCTGCAGCCATAGTCAGTACATTAATCAATACCTCTTTATGGACCGCGGAATCACGAATCACACCTGATTTTCCAACCTTCTCACGCCCAGCCTCAAATTGCGGCTTGATGAGTGCAGCGATATCTGCTGGACGTTGCAGCAAGGCTTTGAGGGGTGGGAGAATTATTTTTAAGGATATAAAAGATACATCAATACTGGCAAAGTCCGGAACAGGACCCTGCAAATCTGAAGGTGTCATATACCGGAAGTTCGTACGCTCCATGACGCTCACTCGCTCATCATTACGCAGTGACCAATCCAGCTGGTTATAGCCAACATCAATAGCGTACACATGGCTAACGCCATTCTGAAGCGCACAATCTGTGAAGCCGCCAGTGGAAGCACCAATGTCCAGCATGTTCCGTCCCGTAAGATCAATATTAAATTGGCGAAGAGCCTTCTCCAGCTTTAGGCCCCCACGACTGACATACGGATGCACAGAGCCTTTAACCTTAAGGGTAGACTCCCGCGAGACCTTCATGCCAGCTTTTTCAATACGTTCCTCATCCGCGAGCACCAACCCTGCCATAATAGCAGCTTTAGCTTTCTCCCGGCTTTCATAAAAACCTTGCTCCACAAGCAGTACATCAATCCGTTCTTTACGGTGTTCCATGGTCATCTCCCGATCGTTCAAGGGTTACTAATTTCCGGCTTCCACTTAGGAAGACGAAGTTGTTTTGTAATTATAAGCACTTAAAGCCATCATGGACTTGATACGTGCACATAACGCTTCTACGGTAAGGCCTGTTTGCTGACGTTGTTCTTTAATGGAGCCATGCTCCACGAAGATGTCGGGCACACCCATCAGATGTACACGCGCGTCATAAATTTCATGCTCCGCGTAGAACTCCAATACCGCACTGCCGAGACTTCCCGCTTGGCAAGCCTCTTCAATAACAACCATATTGGTCCCAGCATGAGCCAAATCAAGAAGCATGGAGTTATCAAGCGGCTTCAGGAAACGCGCATTCACAACGCCCACCTGAATCCCTTCCCGCTTCAGCAAATCAGCGGCTTCTTCAGCCACTTGAACCATAGGACCACATGCCACTACAGCATATCCTTCTCCTGTACGCAGTCGTTCCCATGATCCTATAGGAAGGGTATGCAGTTCAGCATCCATTGCCACGCCTGTTCCGTTAATACGCGGATAGCGGTAAGCAATTGGACCGTCATTATATTCAAGTGCCGTCTTCATCATATGACGCAGCTCATTTTCGTCTTTTGGCATCATCATAACCATATTAGGGATATGGCGCATAAAAGCAACATCGTACACACCCTGATGAGTCTCACCATCCGCACCCACAAATCCAGCACGATCAATGGCGAACATAACATTGGCGTTATGGCGGCAAATATCATGGACGATCTGATCATAGGCACGCTGCATGAAGGTAGAATACACGGCGTATACCGGCTTCATCCCTTCCATAGCCAAAGCTGCACACAGGGTTGCTGCATGCTGCTCGGCAATCCCGACGTCAATCATGCGATCCGGAAATTCCTTCGCAAAAGGAAACAACCCTGAACCGCCTGGCATCGCAGGGGTAACTGCAATCAGGCGCGAATCTTCACGTCCCAGCTCAATCAGCGTACTGCCAAATACTTCGGTATACATTGGAGGACCTACAGCTTTAAGTGCCTGACCCGACTCAATTTTGTAAGGGGAAATGGCATGCGATTTATAGAAATCAGTCTCAGCCGGTTTGTAGCCCTTGCCTTTGGTCGTCAGCACATGCACAAGCACAGGACCCGCCACGTTATCTGCTTGATGGAAGGTGTCGATCATTTTCTCCAGATCATGTCCATCCACTGGCCCAAGATACGTAAAGCCAAGCTCTTCAAACAATACTCCGGGTACCATCATATATTTAAGACTGTTTTTTAACTGTTCAGCGGTTTTCGCTAATCGTCCACCGATGGCCGGAATCTTCTTAAGCAGCCCTTCAACCTCGTCTTTAGCACGCAAATAATGGCGGTCCGAACGAATTTTGCTTAAATAATTGTGCATCGCCCCTACATTCGGAGCAATCGACATTTCATTATCGTTCAAAATAACCATCAGCTTACGCTTCTCATGGCCAATGTGGTTAAGCGCTTCAAAAGCCATCCCGCCGGTAAGCGCACCGTCACCAATCACGGCAATTACCTTGTTGTCTTCGCCTTTAAGATCACGAGCCATAGCCATCCCCATCGCTGCCGACAAAGAGGTGCTGCTATGTCCAGCTTCCCACACATCATGTTCGCTTTCAGAGCGCTTAACAAAGCCGCACAATCCCTGATATTTGCGCAGGGTATCAAAGCGATCTTGACGGCCGGTCAGTATTTTGTGGACATAGGCTTGGTGGCCAACGTCGTAGATCATTTTGTCACGAGGACTGTTGTAGCAATAATGTAAGGCCAGCGTGAGCTCCACCACCCCCAGATTAGAACCGAGGTGCCCGCCGGTTGCTGTAAGCTTCTCAATCAGAAATCGTCGAATTTCCTCTGCAAGAGTAGTTAATTCTTCGACTGACAGTGATTTCAGTTGTTGTGGATCATTTATTTGTGGAAGCAGCACGAATAGTTCCCCGCTTTCCTAGATGTTGTAAAATATATAAAAACCATTATAACACAAACGAAACGGCTGTCGAAATACAGCCGCTTCGAAAGTTCATACTTAGTGATCACGTGCCATTAAATAATCTGCAATTTCCAGCAGGCGCTGGTTGTCGTAAAAACCGCCATTCAGCACAGCATTTTGAGCTGCTTCTGTAAGCTGCTTCACCTCAGCACGAGATTCCTCTAACCCAATAAAATAAGGGTAGGTTACCTTCTGCTGTTTGATATCGCTGCCTGTTTTTTTACCAAGCTTGCCTTCATCTCCAACCAAATCAAGAATATCATCCTGAATTTGAAAAGCGAGTCCGATGCTTGTGCCAAAATCACGCAGAGCTTCAAGCTGCTTCTCTGTTGCCCCTGCGATACGTCCGCCGGCTAACAACGAAAAGATAATTAAATCTCCGGTTTTATGCAGATGAATATACTTCAGCTGTGCAAGATCTGTTAGTCCTTGCTCGCCTTCCATATCTGCAATCTGACCGCCGACCATGCCGCGTGGACCCGCCATTTCCGCCAGATCCTCCACTATGGATAAAACATTATCAGCAGGGATGCCAAATTTACGGGAGGCTTGTACCACACTGTAAAAAGCATGGGTCAAAAGCGCATCACCCGCAAGAATAGCTGACGCTTCACCAAAGACTTTATGATTCGTCAGCTTACCGCGCCGATAATCATCATTATCCATGGCAGGCAGATCATCATGAATCAACGAGTAGGTATGTACCATCTCAATAGCAGCAGCAACAGGCAAGGCTGCTTCACGGCTGCCTCCCAGTGATTCACAAGCAGCGATCACAAGCAGCGGCCGGAGGCGTTTGCCCCCTGCCATTAGCGAATACTTCATCGCTTGCTGTAAATTTTCCGGAACCGTCCATGCTGCGGGAAGAATAGTCTCAAGCTCCTGTGAGAGCAAATCACTTATCGATGCGATGTAATCCTCCAGCGGCTGCCGCATGCTTTCACTTGCGGAGCTTCCCTCCAGATCATTCTCAAAGCGATTCATCGGCGTCCCCTTCCAGACGTGCACCAAACGGCTTTTTGCGCAGTTCTCCGTCCTCTTGGGTAATCATTTCGATCTTACGCTCTACTTGTTCCAGCTTGCTGCCACAAAGCTGCGACAGCTTCATGCCCTGCTGAAATAAATCGATGGCCTTCTCCAGAGGAACGTCGCCGTGTTCAAGCTCACGAACGATTTCCTCCAGTCGGTCCATAGCGCCTTCAAAATCAAGTTCCGCTTCCTTCGTCATCGTCTTTGCCATCCTCCTTCATCCCCCATACTTGGCAGTTCAGCTGTCCGTCATTCATCTTTATCACCACAAGATCGCCAAGCTGCACTTCGGTCAGCGATTTGATTAAATGTTCTTCCGCCTCGTCATACACTAAGCTGTAGCCGCGCGACATTACTTTTAGCGGGCTCAGCGCATCCAGGTGACGAATCTCTGCCACATAGCGAGATCGCTTCTCCTGCAAACGAGCCTGCATAGCGCCCATTAACTCACGGCGCATGCTGTCCGTGCGCTGACGTGCTGCGGCAACACTGTCGCGCGGATGGAACCGCTGCAGACTGTGATGCAGCACCGCCTTACGCTCGCGGGAACGGCTGAGCCGTGCATCCGCTGAGCGCTGGAGCCGCTCACGCAGCATGTCCAGCCGCTGCGTGTGCTGAATCAGCGTCCGGCGCGGGCCTGCCAGCGCCAGCGAGCGCTGCAGCACCGAGTGGCGCTCGCGTCCACGCTGGGCGCGTTGTTGCAGCGCTTGGCGCAGCCGCTGCTGCAGCTGGCGAAGCTGCGCAGCTAGCTCGCCGGCGTGAGGCACGGCCAGCTCAGCGGCCGCTGTGGGCGTAGCCGCGCGGAGGTCGGCGGCGAAATCGGCAATCGTGAAATCGGTCTCGTGGCCGACGGCCGAGATGACCGGAATCCTTGATGCCGATATCGCTCGTGCGACTTCCTCCTCGTTGAACGCCCACAGCTCCTCCAGCGAACCGCCGCCGCGGCCGACGATAAGCACGTCGGCTTCACCCATGGCGTTCAGCGCGCCAATCGCCTTCACTATCGAAGGCGCAGCGCCTTTGCCTTGCACCAGTACGGGATAGATTACAATAGCTACCTGCGGAAACCGCCGCTGAAGCGTAATCACAATATCTCGTACAGCTGCTCCTGTTGGGGATGTAATCACACCAATACACTTCGGGAACCGCGGCAATGAACGCTTGCGAACTTCTGCAAAAAGGCCTTCTTTTTCAAGCTTGCTCTTCAGCTGCTCATAGGCCAGATATAAACTGCCAATCCCATCAGGCTGCATATGTGTGGCATAGAACTGGTATTGCCCATCCCGTTCATAAACGGTCACATTGCCTCTGGCAATTACCCGAGCGCCTTCTTTCGGAATAAAGGGCAGCCGCTGGTTATGAGAAGCGAACATAATCGCTTTAATACGGCTGCTCTCGTCCTTAAGTGTGAAGTACATATGCCCGCTGCCATGATGTGTAAAGTTGGAAATCTCTCCGCGAATCCACACATCCGAAAGTAAATTATCCGAGTCTAGCTTCATGCGGATATAACGGTTGAGTTCTTTTATCGAATAAACCTGCCGCTCTGCCGCCATGAATCTTACCCCTATTCCAGGCCGTGACGGCGTTTAGCCGCAATCAGCGTGTTGCTCATCAGCATTGTAATAGTCATCGGTCCAACCCCGCCTGGAACAGGCGTGATGTATCCGGCAACTTCTTTTGCACTTTCATAATCAACGTCACCTGCGAGTTTACCGTTATCCAGACGGTTCATGCCCACATCGATGACAACAGCACCCGGCTTCACATAGGAAGCATCAATGAAATTAGCTCGTCCGATCGCTACAACCAAAATATCCGCTTGACGGCTAATCTCTTGCATATTAGCTGTACGGGAATGGCACATAGTTACGGTAGCATTTTCGCGTTGCAACAAGAGGGAAACTGGCTTTCCTACAATATTGCTACGACCAATTACAACGGCATGTTTACCTGCCATACCTGTTCCTGTACGTTTAATCAGTTCGATTACTCCTGCAGGAGTACATGGAAGAAGACTGTCGGCACCGATGACCAGGTTGCCTACATTGACAGGGTGAAAGCCGTCTACATCCTTTTCCACGGAGATTGCATCAATAACAGCCTTCTCCTCGATATGCTTAGGCAATGGGAGTTGAACCAGAATTCCGTCGATATCATCGCGTCCGTTTAGCTCTGCTACCAGTGCCAGAAGTTCTTCTTGAGAAGTGGATTCATCCAATTTATGCACTTCCGAATGGAATCCTAAGCTGATACAAGATTTCTCCTTATTGCGAACATAAACCTGAGATCCCGGGTCTTCACCTACTAGAATAACAGCCAAACCGGGCTTTACGCCGCGTTTCGCCAGTTCAGCAACCTCTTGGGCAATGCTAATACGAATTTCCTCGGATACTTGTTTACCACTGATGATTGCTGCTGTCATGTTAGTCTCTCCCCTTTTATATACTTTACTATGGTTTATAAATTAAGAATGGTCAGCTTTAATAGTATCTATCTCTTGGATCATTTTGCCGAGTACTCCGTTAACAAACTTCCCGGAATCATCCGTTCCAAAATGCTTGGCCAAATCGATCGCTTCATTCACCGCAACCTTCGCAGGCACATCATTAGCGAACACCATTTCATACGCTGCTAAACGTAGAATCTGACGATCCACACGTGACAGACGGCTCATTTGCCAGCCCTTCAGGTAATGTTCAAGTATATCGTCGATCGCTACCTTGTGCTCCCATACCCCATTCACATGCTCTACCACATAGTGTTTAAGCTGAATCTCGTCCGTGATTACACGTTCGGTTTCATTCTCTTCTGAAGCTTCCTCGAGCAGCATTTCTACGGCTTCCGCGCTTTCCACATCGTTCATTTCCATCTGATACAGGCTTTGGACAATAATCTCTCTAGCTATACGTCTTTTCATGTGTTCCTCCTAAAATCTTATATCGCATTAAAATATTCACTTGTACTGCAACAACGTCTACGACCTAAATATCGCTTCACACTTATTCATTCTTTCCCTAATCCTGTGAGGATTATTGCACAAAGCGAAGATACCTTCAGAGGAAGCTCGCAAATATACCTATCCCTTGTCGCAAAAAAACCGCAATGCCTTTCTTCCGGGGGCAACGGACAACACAAACTTACGGTTTCCTGCTCCGGGAAAAAGACTATCGCGGTTCACTTAAAGGGACGCCAGCGTCCGGATAATCGCGAAACCAACTCCTGCCATTGAAACAGGGGCGCTTGCGCGGTATCCTTTCTTTTGCCGAGCGTATATCCGATGAACACTACCAGTGCAAAGAACAGCATATCCCAAAAACCGCAAATTAAATAAATCAAACCCAGACCAATGCCGAAAGTCACTCCGGCGATTCTACCCCCGTGACTTTCCCATACTTCTTTCCAAGACATAAGGGAAACTCACCTCTATTCCACTCGACTTTTGAAGCTTGGAGACTGCGTGAGGTTAGCAATATATACAGACACATCAGCAACCGGAATGCCGGTTGTCTCCTGCACGAAATCATGCACCTGACGTTGTACTTCTGTCGTAAGCAGCGGTAATGAATGCTCACCGTCCACTACTGCACGAATTGTAATTTCAAGGCCAGCCTGAGAGACACGAATACGTGACTTGAGATCTCTGATTCCCTTCACTTTACCAGCAGCCTTAAGACTCAGATTCTCAATAGTTTCCATTGAAATCTGGATATCCCCATACTCTGTACGCTGATCGACCGAAGGCAATGAAGCGCGATCACGGCGCAGAGAGATGTAGAAAAATCGGATGCTCAGAAGGAACAAGACAACTGCTACTATTATTGCTGTAATATAAGCTGCTGGTCCATTCTCAATCTCCAAAGTTCTAGGAATCGCACCGCTTAAGAGGAGGATGGCAATAACAGATAGTATTCCGATACTTAAGCTGTAGACAAACAGCAAAAGTCTGTCCAAAATTTTTGCCACGAGTCTCATAACCTCCTTAAATTAGAGTAAACCCTCGACTTTGCTGTCGGGGGTTTATGGAAGAACGATGACTGCTATTTCACACGAAGAATCGTTTCAGCTTCTTCGTTCTTGTCTACAGTGTTGTTGTTCTTGAATTGCACATCATGAATATGCACATTCACTTCCACAACAGTCAGACCAGTCATAGTCTCGATGGAGCGCTTAACATTGCGTTGAATTTCAGCAGCCACTTCAGGAAGGCGATTGCCATATTCAATAATTACAGAAACATCCACCGCAGCTTCACGTTGTCCAACCTCTACTTTAACTCCTTTGGATAGATTCTTACGTCCAAGAAGTTCAACAATACCACCGGCGAATCCGCCGCTCATACCTGCTACACCTTTAACCTCAACGGTCGCCAGACCTGCAATAACCTCGATTACTTCAGGAGCAATCTGGATTTCACCGATTTCCGTCCGTTCGTATTCTGTCGGCAATGTACTCATTTTAGACTTCACACCTTTCAAGAAAGATTGTTCATGATTTCAAGCGTAAAGCACGTCTCTTATTAAACATACTATATCATTTGACGAACTTTATGACAAACAAACCGAAGTCGTCCTAAATTTCATACTCTTCAAGAAACTTAATGTCAAAGTTACCATCCAAAAATACAGGATGCTCCAACAGTTTCTGATGGAAAGGGATGGTAGTATGAATGCCTTCCACGGCGAATTCAGCCAAGGCGCGCTTCATCTTCGCAATCGCTTCCTGACGTGTAGGAGCCCATACAATCAGTTTTGCAATCATAGAATCATAGAAAGGGGAAATCGTATATCCTGGGTACGCCGCACTATCTACACGAACGCCAAGGCCTCCGGGTGGCAAATAAAAGCCGATTTTTCCTGGTGAAGGCATGAAATTACGCTCTGGATCTTCAGCATTTATACGGCATTCAATCGACCAGCCATTAATCACGATATCTTCCTGAGTGAATGACAGCGGATTGCCTTCTGCTACAGAAATCATTTCCTTAATCAAATCCACGCCTGTAACCATTTCCGTTACTGGATGTTCGACCTGAATACGAGTATTCATCTCCATGAAGTAAAACTGTCCATCCGGTCCAAGCAGGAATTCAAGTGTTCCGGCTCCCGAATAATTCACGGCAAGTGCTGCTCGAACTGCTGCATTACCCATTGCTTCACGAATTTCAGGTGTGAGCACTGAACAAGGTGCCTCTTCAATCAGCTTTTGGCGACGACGCTGCACGGAGCAGTCCCGTTCGCCTAAGTGCACTACATTGCCATGTTTATCTGCAATAATCTGAATCTCCACATGCTTCATGCCTGTTAGGAATTTCTCCAGATATACACCAGCGTTACCAAACGCCTTTTGTGCTTCCTGTTGTGCAGCAGTGATCTGCTTCACCAAAGATTCCTCGTCCTCAGCAATCCGTATTCCCTTACCCCCGCCACCCGCAGTAGCCTTAACGATGATTGGGTAACCAATATCGCGGCCCAGCATGACAGCTTCCTCTACATCGCCTACAAGACCATCTGAGCCCGGGATAATCGGAACTCCAGCCAGTTTCATGGTTTCCTTCGCCACAGCCTTGTCACCCATACGGTTTATGGCATCTGGAGAAGGTCCTATGAAGATAATATTGCAAGATTCACAAATCTCTGCAAAATCCGCATTTTCAGCTAAAAATCCATAGCCAGGATGGATGGCATCACATTCCGTTAAGGTGGCTACACTCATAATATTTGTAAAGTTCAGATAGCTGT
Source organism: Paenibacillus sp. FSL F4-0122 (assembly GCF_038002845.1). Lineage (NCBI taxonomy): Bacteria > Bacillati > Bacillota > Bacilli > Caryophanales > Paenibacillaceae > Paenibacillus > Paenibacillus sp. FSL F4-0122. The sequence goes on along the minus strand of NZ_JBBODI010000001.1, from coordinate 4,490,618 downwards.
CCTTGGCCGGCATCGGACCGATGCAGTAAGCTTCATCAGCCAACCGGACATGCAGTGAATCCCGGTCGGGTTCCGAATAGACCGCGACGGTGGAAATGCCCAGTTCACGGCAGGCCCTAATAATGCGGACCGCGATTTCGCCGCGGTTGGCAATCAACACTTTTTGAATGTTCATGCGTTTCCTCCCAAAGTTTTGCGAAGCTTCCGCTCCTTAAGTAGTCTGCGGTATTTATTCCGGTTTAACCAAGAATAGTGGTTGACCATATTCTACAAGCTGACCGTTCTCAGCAAGTACAGACACGATTTCACCTTTGATCTCCGCTTCCAGCTCATTCATCAGTTTCATCGCCTCGATAATGCAAACCGTTGATTTTTCACTTACACGGTCTCCAACATTAACAAACGAAGGCGTTTCCGGAGAAGCGGCACTATAAAAGGTCCCCACCATTGGAGACACAATTTTATGTAGTTTGCCTTCATCAGCTGCTTGTGGCTGCTGCGCTGGAGGAACTTCACCAACTACCGGATAGGATACTTGCGGTACGCTCTGCGGCTGCGGGGCAGGCGTAAAGGGATAGGCAGCATAAGGAGTCGCCTGTACTGCTGTTCCATCAGCTTCAGGGCGATCCGGTTTGCGAATTGCAAGCTTCATTCCTTCGCTTTCGATCTCCAACTCATGTACAGAGGAGGTCTGGTCCAGCAATTTAATCAATTCCTTAATTTCGCTCAACTTGAACATATATCAGTTCACTCCTTCAGCTTTCTCTCGAAGCCACTTCTTAAGCGGACAAGATAACTTTATGTATTATATCACAATCGGTAAAAATGGAAAGAGCCCGGGGCAACCCGAGCTCTTTCGTCATTTTTCTTTTAATTTTACAGCTTATTATTGCTCAGAAACGTATTGTACACTAATTTTATCTTGAGATACACTGAGTTCCTTCATTACGAGATCCACGATACTAACCGCTTGCTTTACATCCAGTTTGTCGCTGAGAACAACCACTTTGTAGCTGTCTCCAGCTTCTTCCTTTACAATCGCTTCTCCATATTTTTGTTGAAGCTGTTCTTCGATACCGGTAATTTTGGATTCTTTTTCTTCAAGATTAAGAAGTTGTTCTTGAGCGACTGCGTTATCAGCAGGTGTTTTATCCATGTCATTAATCAAAGCAAGCAAGTCTTGTTGGTTCTTAAGATTCTTTTGCTCACGTTCATAAAGGTAGTTAGTGAACATGCTGCTCGCCGATACACTTTGAGAAGCTACTTCATCGAGAATTTCTTTGTCATTTTTGGCTGGAGTCTTGGTGGTTGTATTTGCGGCTGTATCTTTAGCAGATGTATCTGTTTTCGCGGCATCTTTAGCAGCAGTGTCGGTTGTTGCCTTCTCTGAGTCACTGCTATTTGCGGCAGCTTTACTGCTATCGTCCTTAGCAGCTGTAGTTGTACTGTCGTCCGTTTTAGCAGTAGTAGTGCTATCATCCGTTTTAGCGGTAGCAGCACTGTCATCCGTTTTGGCGGCAGTAGCGCTGTCGTCCGTAGTAGCGGCGCCAGTAGTGCTATCTACAACGCCTTCATCAGCAACAACATCGCCTTGACTAACAACTTCGTTCACAACAACACCTTTGTCACCAACCGTGGGCAACGCTGCACCTGCTGTGTCTTTCAGGGAATCAACCTGCATTGTGCCAGCCGTGTCTTTTGGAATCGAAGCACCTGAGTCTTCAGTGAATAAATAGTATGCAGAGAGGACCACCATCAAGCTGAGCATAGAAACCAACCATATCGTTTGTCTTTTGCCGTTCATTCCATATTCCTCCTAAAATTTAATCTAGTGGCTGCTTCGGAAGCACTCACTTATTGACTTTCTCCTGCTACTCTTGTTTGCGTGGTACTACTGAAATGCGCTGGATCGGGACGTTCAAGCCTTTTTCTATAGCCTGCTCGACGAGTCCACGAACAACCTTGTTCTCTGCCCCTTTGGCAACTACCAGTACGCCGCGTACCTGAGGTTTAATCCGCTTCGTCACAATGGGTGTTTCGTCCCCTGATTGCGAGTAGGTTACGATTTCGCCATCCCTCGTATATTGTGTCGTATGACGTTTCCCCCCACTGGCATCCGTCTCTTCACTAAGCTGCTGGGAGTCATTCATATTACGAACCACGACAATTTCTTCTGTAGACTCCACTGTAACCATGATATCGACCGTACCGACGCCAACGATTTTCTCCAAAATCTCCTTCATCCGGTTCTCCATCGCTAGTTCGATGCTGTCGAACGAATTGGTTGTTGTGGTTGGATCACTCTGCACCAGCGCCGTTTGAGAGGACTGATTCAGCGGCGGCTCACGCCCTGTATTCTCGTTATCAATCCTCTTCACATTGACGAAGGAATTGAATAGCATGATCGCTGCGCCCAGCAGACCCAGAATGATCAGCCAGCGAAAGGTATGGCTTCTCTTTGGACTGCCGGCCCCACCCCCAGCCCACTGCTCAAGCTTTTTCAGCCAATTGCCCACTCCCATCCCTCCTAAAAATTATAGTTATTTAGAAACTGCAAGCTCATGATTTGACGTTACTAGCCACGCTGCCATCCACCTGAATGACTTTGGGATCCAAATCCCACTTCAGCTCCAGCAGCTTTACAATGGACTCCATTTCACTCGAGGACGCGCTGTCTTCAGCTACAATTCCGTTCACTGCTTTATTAGGTTCAGCTGATGATGTCGCTTCACTCTCTACGTTATCTCCCGGATTAGCGCCAATTTTAACTTCTACAGGTGCTACAGGAGAGATTGTAATGGGTGCTGTAGTCGCTGGGCTGGAAGCTCCGGAAGTATCCGGGGAGTTAGCCGTTGTCTGAGGCATAGAGACCCTTACATTAGAAATGACAGGGACGTCTTCGTTACCGGTGCCGCCAGACTTCTCCATGCCCAGCGTTACGGTGACATTAACCCCGCGTTTGCCGGTTTCGCTGATAATCTGCTCTTTCATCTGACCCGCCACCTCTTCGGCAGCGAGCTGCAGACTCTGTTCCTGACGGCCTTGTGCAAGCTTTTGCCCATCTGCCAGAATCTGTTCCAAGGATGGGTCTCCCTTCCCTCCGCCAGTGAACAAACCGCCTTCTTTCTCTTGCTGTCCCATAGCGACACTCAGTTCGGAGATTGCATCACCTTTCAGGAGAGAGACGATAGGGCTGAGCATCGTGAGCAGGATTAGGAGACTTAGCACCAATCTTGCATAACGCTCCATGGATTTGCTTGGGAGCAGCAATTCAACAAATGACGCCAACAGCACAACCAGGATGATCTCCCGCAGCCAATCGCCCAACCAGCTCATGGTTTCCCTCCTAAAGGTTTTGTTGCTTCACCTCATCATTACGGTCAAGTTGCCCGCAGTCAGCATGATCGTAACCGCCATAAAAAACATTAAGGAAACAGCAGCCAAAGCAGCGAATACGTACACCATGCTTTTTCCAATCGTCTGGAGACAGACCACAATCGGTGTCTCTCCCAGCGGCTGCATCACAGCGGCGGCTATGTTGTAGATAAGGGCAAGCACCAGGATTTTGATTGCCGGAAAAGCACACAGGAACAATATGATAATGACACCCGATAAGCCGATCGCATTCTTCACCAGCAGTGAAGCTGAGATTACTGTGTCTGTGGCATCCGCGAACATTTTGCCGATGACCGGAACAAAATTCCCTGTAATATATTTAGCGGCCCGAATGGTGACCCCATCCGTTACTGAGCTTGTTATCCCTCGAACGGAAATTACACCTAGAAACACAGTTAGCAGTACACCTAACAGTCCAGCACCGATGTTTCGCAGCAGGTTAGCCAGCTGGGTTAGTTTATATTTCTCCGACAATGCGCTGACCAGATGCAGCACAGCCGAGAAGAACAGAAGCGGAAAAACAAGGGTGTGGATCATGGTGCCAACCGTATGAATCATAAAAACAATTAACGGATGGGTGACGGAGACCGTAACGATATTCCCCATCGAAGCCAGCAGCGCGAACAGCAGTGGAATCATCGCCATCATGAAATCGATCATCCGGTCGATAGCGTCCTTTGCATAACCAATAGCGATATTGAAGCTGTTCACAGCAATTACCAGCACCACCATATAACAGAGCGTATAAGCGACCTTACTGACCGTTTTTCGCTCAAAAGCGGTTTGCAGCGTCTCCAGAATCATGCTGAGCACACTGATCATCACAATCGTCACGAGCAGCTTTCCGTTGTACAGCACCTCATGCCACATAAAGCCTAGAAGCCCAGATAACACACCCTTCAAGCTGAGCCCCTTATCTCCTGGAAGCAGCATGTCCATTAGCGTAGGTGTGGCCCCGTCCGGGAAAAAACCACCATAATCCTTCATCAGCTGATCCCAATACGACTCCACTTTATCTTTTGGCAAATTATTCACCTGGCTCTTGACCCACTGGTCTACCGGGGAAGAACTGCCGGATTCTGGTGTTGAGGAAGCTTGCACACTCTGAGCTGTACCTGCAAACCATAGAATGAAAAAGAATGGAAGCAGCAGCAGTATTATTTTTAGTTTTGGAGGACGGAAAACACTGCGCTCTTGCATAATTTCTCCTCCCGATTCGTTGCTCAGCTCTCTTTACGATTGCTTTAAGCAGGCAGTAGTTTCATGACGGTTTCGATAATGATGCTGATGATGGGTACGGCTAGTACCATAATTAGCACTTTGCCGGCGAGTTCTATTTTGGAAGCAATGGATTCCTGACCAGCATCTCGTACAATTTGTGCACCGAACTCCGCGATATAGGAAATGCCGATGATTTTGAAAACAGTCTTCAAATAAATCATTTCCATCCCCGATGACTCAGCCACCCGCTCCAGTGTAGAGAGGATCATTCCGATCTTGCCGATCAGAAACATAAAAATTAGAATTCCTGTTGTAGTAGCAAGAAGAAAGGCGAACATCGGTTTTTGTTCCTTCAGTACGAGAATCAATATGGTCGATATCAGCCCAATCCCAACAACTTGAATAATCTCCATAGCACGCCTATTGAAAAAGAAAGATCGTTTTTATTTCCTGCAGCAACCCGTCCAGCATACGAATCACCATGAACAGCACGACTACGAACCCGATCACGGTGACCCAATGTGCGAAATCCTCTTTTCCCATCTGTTTGAGCACCGTGTGTATCATGGCGATAATTATGCCAATGCCGGCAATTTGAAAAATCGCATTGACTTCAATATTCATTCCTGGCACCTCGCTAAAAGATCAAAATGACGATCAGTACTCCAAGCAGCAGACCCAGGCTTTTACTTAACTTTTCATATTTGCCTTGATCCTCTCTGGCCACCGACTCCTCCTGCTTCAATTGCTGCAATGCTAACGCGATATGAGTGCTCTGATTCGACCTATCGCTTGTGCCGAGAGTACAGCTGAGCTGGCGAAGAATCTCTTTTTCTGTCCCCTTCATAGCGGTAGACTTCCAATATGCTTCCATCGCCCGCTGGATGGCATCCTGGGCGCTTCTGTCATAGGGAGGGCTCATCTCCTCCGCTGTTTTGACAAACAACGATTTCAGCGGGTCCTTAGACTGATTCCCAATCCGCCGCATGGCTTCCGGCAGTGGGGTGAAGCCGTACATGATCTCTGTTTCCAACCGCTGTAGTGCTGCTATTAAACCTCTGATATGTCTGGGCCTGTCTGCATATTGACGAGCAAACTGGAGACCTGCAAGTGTACCAGCCACCACAATGAGCACAGCACCGAACAGCTTAAGCATGCAAATCACCACCTAGTCGATCCCCGGGAGAGATAAGCAGCATTCCTCTTTTCTGGCCATCCAGAATACGAAACGTGAGGCCTGCTTCTGAACGATGGAGTATGACATATCTCTCGAACATCTTTTGTTCCAGCAGTCCTCCAAGACCCGGCCTACGAGCCAACTCTGTTACATCTTTTCCGTGAGCGGAAGCAATGACAGATATTCCGGCATGCAGTGCCTCGGTAACCGCTTCGGCATCTTCAGGACGGCCAATCTCATCCGCGATTAATACATCTGGAGATAGCGACCGGATCATCATCATCATGCCTTCTGCCTTGGGACACCCATCAAGAACGTCTGTCCGCGGACCCACGTCAAAGGCGGGAACACCACGCCGGCTGCCAGCAATTTCAGACCGTTCGTCAACAATTCCCACCTTCAGCCCCGGTCTATTCCCTTCGCGCTTGCCCAATTCCCCTAAGGAGATTTGTCTTGCGAGATCGCGGAGTAGGGTAGTCTTGCCATGTTGTGGAGGGGAGAGAATCAAGGTGTGCATCATTCGCTGCCGCCCCTTGTCCAGTAAATAAGGCAGCACTCCATCTGCGATTCCAGGTACTTCACGAGCAATACGGACATTAAAGCCAGTGATATCACGAAGATGTTCTACACCTCCACCACTCAGTACTGTCCGACCAGCAAGTCCTATCCGATGACCGCCGGGAATCGTAATAAATCCTTTTCTCAGCTCTTCTTCCATCGTATATAGCGAATGGTTGCTGATCAGATCTAGCAGTCGATGAGTGTCTTCCCGATCAGGCTTGTAAGCTTCTTCAGGCCTCTGCGTCAAACTGCCATTCACTCTTAGAAAGTGATATTTACCAGAGTAGTTAATTTCCAGCGGACGACCTTCACGGACACGAATCTCCTCCACCATTCCTAGCAGCGGAAGGGGAAGGCACTTTAACAGTGCTCTTACTTTTTCAGGAAACAATTGCAGCCAGTCATCTGCCATACAAAGTACCCCCAAGCTGTCCTCTACTTAATTGCTTTATTCCATATTTATGCTTGTACGCGCCTAATATGCCTATCATCTATCATTTTTTCAAAATCCCGATTAAGAGAAAGGCTACACCGCAGCCCACCCAGCCTAATTTGCTCCATGACAGCTGCTGCGCCATCCCAGTCAGGCCAATAGCTGTCGTCAATATCAATATGGTCGGGCCTACCAAAGCCAGTCCAGAATTGACAGCCAGCGCCTTATCGACCTGATTTAATCTGAGCATTATCAGCGCAGCTATAATCTCTGCACTGCCCGAGAACAACCGCAGAGTCGCCATCCAGCTTACATACTTGTCCAATCTACTCCACTCCTTTTACTAATTCATTCATACCAAAAGACATCTGAGGCTTGTTTAGCTTTCTATTATTCATGGATATGCGTGGCTTTTTCACTTTAGACAATGAGAAATGACAGATTTACAGATCAGACTGTGAAAGAATTCATAGTGAGTGGGTTCATAAATAAATATAATCAGTACGATAAAATAATTTTTACGAACGCCTTCATCTGTGGTATCCTTTTTAATTGGAAATATAGTGAGTTTATATTTTCAAAAAAAGCAAACTAAAAAGACATAAGAAAAAGAGGGGATTTGTGTCATGCACGTTCGAAATTACGGGCTACCGCTCAGCATGCGGTCCGTAGTCAGACCAGTAAGAGAAGCGGCAATCATTATTTTTTCAGCTTTTTTAGTCGCCGCAGGGATGAGATTATTTCTAATTCCTCATCAACTGCTAAGCGGCGGGGTAGCGGGGGTGGCTTCAGTCATCGGGTATGTAACTAATCCGAAGTACATCTCAATCATTTATTTTGCGATAAACCTTCCTGTTCTGATCTGGGGATTTATTGCAGTGGGGAAAAAGTACATCTTACTAAGCATGCTTTCCGTTTTAGCTACCACCTGGTTCATGACAATTATTCCTGCGGTGAAAGTGACCAAAGACCCGATTTTGGCTAGTATTTTTGGCGGCGTAATTATTGCTGGCGGGGTTGGATTTTCTCTCCGTGCCGGGGGCTCATCTGGAGGATTTGATATATTAGGCTCGATTATTACACGTAAGCGGGATATTCCTATTGGGAATGTACTCTTCGTAATGGATGGGATCGTTATTCTGAGTTTAGGCTTCTTTAAAAGCTGGGACTCAGCCTTATACGCTATGCTCTGTATTTTTGTGAAAAGCAGAGTGGTTGATATGATTCATATTCGTCATGTCAAGCTAACCTGCTTCATTGTTACCAAGGAACGGGATAAAATGCTGAATCGTCTTAGAGAGCTGCCTCATGGCATCACAGTAGTCAACGCAGAGGGCGGTTACAGTCACGAGGGCAATACAATGCTGATGACCGTAACGACCCGCTATGAGCTGTCAGAGCTGCGTAAGACTATCCTTGAGACGGATCCAAGCTCTTTCGTCAATGTACTTGAGACTGTTGAAATTCTAGGCCGATTTAGACGTTTAGGATAAATACCCATATAGATGTAAAAAGGAACGCTGCATTCAAACCTGCAGCGTTCCTTTTCATTTATAGCTGATGCCCAAAAAGGAGACCCCGTAGCTAAATAGCTGTAGGGTCTCCCATTTTTATTTATTGAACGGCTCTTAACGACGATCCTTAGGACCACCAACAAAGGCCTGCTCAGTTGTATCCAGATTATAAGCGGTGTGAAGCGCCTGAATGATCGATGGCAAATTGCCGGATTCGATTACACAAGAAACCTTAATCTCTGACGTGCTGACCATCTTAATGCTTACGCCCTCTTGGGAGAGTACATCAAACATTTGAGCTGCAACACCAGGATGGCTAACCATACCCGCGCCAACAATAGAAACCTTCACGAGGTTATCCTCGGACGTTACTTCACGGTAAGGTAAAGTTTTATGGATTTCTTTAATTACTTCCTTCGCACGATCCAGTTCATCAAGTGAAACTGTAAATGAGAAGTCAGCCTGCTCATTCTGCACACCACTTTGTACAATGATATCTACGTTTACGCCTTCTTCAGCCAGCTTGCCGAAGACTTGAGCGAGTACACCCGGTACATCAGGTACTCCTAGAATACTGACACGCGCTACATTCTTATCATAAGCAATCCCACTAACTACGACACCTTGCTCCATGCTTGCTTCCTCCTTCACAACAGTACCTTCATTATGATTAAAGCTCGATCTAACGACCAGCTTAACTTGATGACGCTTAGCATACTCCACTGCACGCGGATGTAGTACGGCCGCTCCCAGATTGGCAAGCTCTAGCATCTCATCGTAAGAGATTTCGTTCAGCTTGCGGGCTGTTTTCACAATGCGTGGATCTGTAGAATAAATACCATCAACGTCGGTATAAATCTCACATACATCTGCTTGAATAGCAGCAGCAAGGGCTACAGCTGTCGTGTCCGATCCTCCGCGGCCCAGGGTAGTGATCTCACCATCCAAAGTCATCCCTTGGAAACCGGCAACGATAACGATCTGTTCGCGTTCCAAAGACGCTACTACACGGTGTGGATCAATATCATTGATACGAGCTCTACCGTGAGTTTCGTCTGTACGGAACCCGGCCTGCCATCCTGTATAAGATACTGCATTCCGCCCGATCCCATGAAGAGCTATGGACAAAAGAGCAACGGAAATCTGCTCTCCTGTTGTCATCAGCATATCCATTTCACGTGCAGGCGGCTGCCCGTTTAATTGCTTCGCCGTATCGATCAAATCATCTGTTGTATCCCCCATAGCAGATACAACTACAACGCAGCGATGTCCCTCATCCTGCTTGTCTGCGATGCGCTTGGCAACACGTTGCATGCGTTCTGTGTCGCCGACGGAGCTGCCTCCGAATTTCATAACATAAAGTGACAAAGTCCCACTCACTCCCCATATCGGTCTATGTAGTTGCTTCTAATCGGTTTCCCGCTTTAAACCAGTATAATACGAAAATAGCGTAATGCGTTAATGATTTCATTAAAAAATTATTGATTTTCCAGAAGCTAACAAAAAGATAAGGTCAGCTTCAAGACACTAGCTGACCTCATTTCACCCGTCTTCCAGTTTTTTATTGAGAAGCAGGTCGATAAGTCAGGGCCATCACTCCAGAGCTGAATCTTTTGGAGTCCACTAGCTCCAACGTCTTCTCTTCACCAACGTTATCGAACAGGCGCTGACCACTACCCAGCAGAATCGGGAAGACCAGAAGCTGATATTCATCGACAAGGCCAAGCTGCATGAGGCTCTGCGCAAGCGTACGACTGCCAAAAACGAGAATATCTCTCCCCGGCTGCTCCTTCAGCTTGGACACCTCCTGAACAAGATCGCCCTTGATCAAGCTTGAATTGCTCCATGTTGTTTCTTCGAGAGTTGTGGAGACTACGTACTTAGCGTATCCATTCATCATTTCACCGTACTCACCCGTCTGCTCAACCATATTTGGCCAAGCCTCTGCAAAACCTTCGTAGGTTGTCCGTCCTAACATTAGAGCGTCAGCAGCTTTCAGTTCAGCAAATTTGAAATGCTCCTGTTCTTCACTTCCGAATGAGAAGGTCCATTGTGGATTTTCCATAACACCATCAAGGGATATGAACTGAGATATAATTAATTTTCTCATATGCGCCTCCTTCTAATCCTTTAATTCGTAAGTATAATATCCCACACCTATACTGTTCCTCATGCATCCTCGTTTATATACCAAAAACCCCCCACCGTAATAACGGGGGAGGCTGATTGGTTATAAGTTCAGCAAGTATGATGCTTCCTACGCGCGGGAGATATATTTACCTTCGCGAGTATCAATAAGCAGCACATCTCCTTCATTGATGAACAAAGGAACTTGTACAGAATGACCTGTTTCAAGCTTGGCCGATTTAGTAGCACCTTGAGCTGTATTTCCCTTCACACCTGGCTCAGTTTCAACAACCTTCAGCTCTACGCTGGTAGGCAGGTTGATCCCAAGGATTTCACCTTGGTAACTGATGATGTTTACAGTCATGTTCTCTTTAAGGAAGTTCAATTCCCATTCAAGCTGCTTGCTGGACAATTCGAATTGGTCATAGGTTTCGTTGTCCATGAAAGCATGCTCAGATCCGCTTGCATACAAATATTGCACGCCACGGTTCTCAATAATAGCACGGCCAATAGTTTCACCTGCACGGAAAGTACGCTCTACAGTGTTACCATTGCGCAGGTTTTTCAGCTTAGAGCGAACGAACGCTGCACCTTTACCTGGTTTAACGTGCTGGAAATCAAGAACGGTAAAAATATCACCGTCCACCTCTACGGTCAAGCCTGTCTTAAAATCGTTTACTGAAATCACTAAAAATCCCTCCTGAATTCGATAATTAAACCACTACTTTTTCTTACTTACAGTACTGTATATTCTTTGGACGAATGGGTCAGCAGCGATATTCCGCTCTCGGTGATCACAATATCGTCTTCAATACGTACTCCGCCAATCCCCGGCAAATAGATACCTGGTTCCACAGTAACCACCATTCCCGGCTGCATGATATCGTCACTCAGCTTGGACAAACGCGGCCATTCATGAACTTCCATTCCAAGTCCATGACCCGTGCTATGTCCAAATTGATCACCATATCCGTAGCTAGCGATGATATCACGTGCCAGTGCATCACATTCCCGTCCAGTCATACCCGGTTTGATATGTGCCAACGTATGTAGCTGAGCTTCCAGCACAATATCATAGATTTCTTTTAGCTTCGGATCTGGAGCTCCGAGTGCAATGGTACGAGTCACATCTGAGCAGTATCCATCGAGTAATGCGCCGAAATCAAGCGTAATAAATTCATTACCTTGAATTACACGGCTGCTTGCTACGCCATGCGGCATGGACGAACGTTCACCTGAAGCAACAATCGTATCAAACGATGACGCAGTTGCCCCGTGGGTACGCATATAGAATTCCATTTCCAAATCGACGTCTCTTTCAGTCATGCCTGGTTTGATCACATTCAGAATATGATTGAATGTAGCATCAGCCAGATCAGCTGCACGTTGCATAACAGCAAGCTCTTCAGCATCCTTGAACATACGGAGGTCTTCCACGGCTTTGGAAACTGGAACTAACACTGCCGGCTTAAGGGCTTCCGCATATGAGGTATAAGCGCTGAATGAGACATCATCCTGTTCGAAACCAACACGTACCTCACTGCCTGTTGGCAGCAACTCGCGTACTGTATCAATAAATTTAGGACCATGCTCTACAACCTTAACTCCTACCGCTTGATCCGCAGCCTGTGTCATGTACCTGAAGTCAGTTAGCAGATAACAATCATCGCTTGTCACCAATACATAACCGGACGATCCGGTAAATCCACTTAAATAGCGGCGGTTATAACCGCTGGTTATCAACATTGCTTCCAATCCTTTATCCTGCAAAACCTTACGCAGCTTGGAGACGCGCTCGTTACCCATTTTCATTCTCCTCTCGAAATAGCCACATTGTATTTTAACATAGGGATATCCCCTTGAGAAGTTTTTTCGAGCCGTTAGGCAAGTGCAGTCGCTTGCTCACGCTTTCGTTCGTCGGTATACTCAATCGCCGCTGTGTATCCAATGAACATCCCCCAAAGTAAAAAAAGGCAGAACTCACTAATCACAGTGTTCCACGGCAGCTTAAAAGGCGGCTGCATAAGAAACATTTGCGAGCCGGGAATAAATATAACTACCCACCACAAAACACCATAAACCAATCCTGGCCAAGGTCCCTTCAGCTTGCGCAGAATAAGCACATATAGCAGTGAGGCTATCACTGAAAATAAAATGAAAAACAAATAACCCACGAGATGTCCATACATTGTTGTCAGAAAAGTATGTTTAAAAAACGGCTCTGCTAAATAACCAGGACTAACCTTGGTAAAGCTGAACCAGTAGATTAACCAGTGCAGCCCTCCCCAAATCAAACCTGCGAAAAAACCTAATTCGAGCGCAAAAAACCAAATATTAGTATGATCTGATTGTTGTTGATGTGATTTGCTCATAGAATTGCCTCTCTTTCCGTATTTTTAATAACGATTTGTCTCTCCTTGTCCATATAAGGTAGTATGTGCAGCAAAAGGCGATCCAACTAGTAATGTCTTCAAAAATTAGTTACAATGTATTATATAAATCATATTAATTACGGGAAGGTGAATTGGTTGTCCCAGGAAACTCCCAGCTATGGCGGCCAAGCCGTCATTGAAGGCGTCATGTTCGGCGGCAAGCATATTAATGTAACAGCCGTGCGACGAAAGAATCAGGAGATTACATTTTTGGAGGTGCCAAGAAGCGATAAGAGCTGGGTCACTAAACTGCGCAAGATTCCGCTGCTTCGCGGCCTTGTCAGTATTATAGATGCCAGCGCCAAAGGCTCTAAGCACTTGAACTATTCGGCTGAATCCTATGCCGAAGATGAATTGGAACCCGAAGAACTGGCGAAAGAGAAAGCTAAGCCGAAGAAAAAGGACGAAGGCTGGAGCCTCGGAATGATTTTTGGCGTTGCTGTAATGGGTATTCTCTCCTTCTTATTCGGAAAGCTCATTTTTACGCTTGTACCAGTATTTGTCGAAGATTTTTTATTCAAGAATGCATTTGATAACTATGTACTGCACAACCTCATAGAAGGCGGCATTAAAATGGTTCTCTTGCTGGTCTATTTATGGGCGATTTCGCAAACACCTGTGATCAAGCGGCTATTCCAGTATCACGGTGCGGAACACAAAGTCATCAGCGCCTTTGAAGCAGGCGAAGAGCTGACTGTCCAGAACGTTCAGAAATACAGCCGTCTGCATTACCGCTGCGGAAGCAGTTTTATGATGCTGACGATTATCCTCGGCGTTATTATTTACTCCGTAGTACCATGGGATAATCTTTGGGAACGTGTGATCCAACGGATTATTCTGCTGCCTGTCGTAATCGGTGTTTCGTTTGAGGTTCTGAAGGGTACCAACGCAGTAAGAGAAATTCCAGGTCTCAAATACTTGGGATACCCTGGACTATGGCTGCAGCTGCTCACTACCAAAGAACCAAAGGATGATCAGGTAGAAGTATCCATCGCCTCTTTCAATCGTATGCGTGAGCTTGATGCAGAGATTGAAGCCAGAGGATATACGGAGGCAAGTGTGTCAGGCGGCATATTGGATCCTGCGAAAGGATGAGTGTCCTATGATCAGGCATGCTTTAATTTTTTGGATTTCAGTAATTCTTGCAATATTCGGTTTTGTGATTGGAGTCTTGACTGAGCCTTTCTACACGCTGTCGAAGCTGATTCTCCCCTTAGTATTGTTAGCGATTATCTATTATGCTTACAAAATGGGACCAGGGAAATACGCTCGCAGCAGTAATGGATCTAGAATCAAAGTCAAACCTTCGCAGAAAACCATGACCAAGGTAGCTGGGATTCGCAAAACACAAGCAGCACCAGGCAAACGCAAAAGTTATCCCTTCCAAGTCATCGAAGGAAATAAAGGGAAAAACGATGATCAGCTTCCGAAGTACCATTAACTAAATTATGACAAACACCAAAAAGCATCCCCACGTTTCAAAATAACGTGCGGGATGCTTTTTTTCTGATATTATGAAGCTTGCTTGTTATCGGGGGCGCCATTCCTTAAAGAAGTCTTCCCCTGCTTTCAGTCCGGCGGCATACAATTCGTCGCTTTGCATCTTCGTAATATTAAATTGGGTCGTGCCGATACCAAGCGTTGGGATGGTTACTGTGCGGACATATTTATCATTTTCAATATATTTCTCATCATGAGCAGACAGCATGGTACTGACCATAGCTTGCAGCATACTGAATGGTCCCCTAATCCTGTGGGGCTGCGGGTCGGTTTTACCTACTGTTTGATACCCTACGGTAGGGATTCTTTTCCCCGGCACTTTACTATTCTCATTCATCCCGTCAAATAGCCATAAAGGAAAATTGCTTAATAATCCTCCGTCCACAACGTATACAAATTGCTCAATAAAAGACTTCCCTCTAGCGGACTGTCCATTTAACCTGAGCATCACTGGATCAAAAAAATAAGGAATACTGCAGCTCATACGGACAGCCTTAGCCACCTCAAAATGTTCAGGAGAGATTCCATACTGTTCCAACCCATCTGGTAAGACCAATATCCGGCCATTGGTAATGTCAGAAGCAATTATAGATAGTTTGCCTGGAGGCAGATCACGAAAAGTGATAATTCCCTTTTTAAGCAAAAGCGATCTCATCCACGATTCCAAGGCTTCACCCGAATACAATCCCTTCTTCAATAACACTCGCAGTGCAGGACCTACCCAAGCCGTATTATAAATGGGAGCTCGCTTCATAAACGATGAAAAAGAAGTTCCTTGGATAATCCGACTCATTTCCTCACCTTCATAACCCGCAGCCAGTAAAGTCGCTACAATCGCGCCTGAGGAGGTTCCAGCGACCTTTTTAAAGGTTCGCCCCGCCCTTTCTGTGGCTTCAACTGCTCCAGCGAGAGAAATCCCTTTTACTCCCCCTCCTTCAAACACAGCGTTAATCTCCATACACGAAAATCCCCCGTTTCCCATAGATTCTATTGCTTATCTATGAGCACGGGGGAGCATTCATGACTCCTTATCTAGAACAGTTATCTTATTTGGACTGAAAATAAAAGGTCAGCAAATTTGATAATCCAAACGGATTGCGGACTACAATGTCATTTGCTCTGAACATAATACTGCCTGCAACCTCTTTATATTTCTCATTATATTTAAGCTGGTTGATGATTTGGTCGCCACTTTGCCATTCTGCTTTCTGGTCACTTGCTCCAACCTTATAAGCGGCTTGCCCAATATAGAGCTTAACATTCGTATTCTCTACCTCTTTAACCCACCAATCTACTAGCTTATCGTAGCGGGCAGTGCTAAAGGACAGACTCCAATAAATTTGCGGTGCGACATAGTCAATCCAGCCTTGCTTGATCCATGTCCGAACATCGGCGTACATATCGTCATAAGCGGTAACTCCAGCTGTGGTATCCGAACCTGTGCTGTCTTTTTTGATATTACGCCATACACCAAACGGACTAATTCCATAAGAAACCTTCGGTTTCACCTTATGAATCTGTTCTCCCAATTGACGGACGAATTCATTGATATTATCGCGGCGCCAATCCGCCTTAGAGGACAGGTTCTTCGTGTTATAAGTCTTATAAGCAGTATCATCGGCAAAAGATACACCTGAAGGATAGAAATAATCATCCAAATGGACACCATCTACATCATAGCCTTTGACGACCTCCAACACTGAATCGATAATATGCTGGCGGGCTGCTGGGATCCCTGGATTGATGTATTTTTTACCTCCTGCGTCTACAATCCATTCCGGATTTGACTTAGCCACATGATTACTTGCTAATGCGGATGTAGAAGCATCCGTTGTCGCGCGGAATGGGTTGAACCATGCATGGAACTGCATACCGCGTGAATGTGCAGCGCTGACCATATAGCTCAACGGGTCATAACCCGGATTTTTTCCTTGTGTGCCGGTCAGCACCTTAGACCAAGGAACTAGAACAGAAGGGTATAGGCTGTCTGCTGAGGTTCTAACCTGTACATAAACAGCATTAAAACCAACAGCTTTTAGCTTGTCCAGCAGATTATCAAATTCTTGTTTTTGTTTCGCTTCGTTACCTGCAGAAGCTACTGAAGGCCAGTCCAGATTAAATACTGTAGAGATCCAGGCTCCCTTCATCTCCTTGTTAGCCGACGCACCAGGGATACTTGGAACTGTTGGCGAGGTCGGTTTTGGAGTCGCTGTAGGGGCTGGGGTCGGCGTTGGCGTAACGACTGGAGTCGCTGTAGGTACTGCTGGCGTTTCCGGATCAGCAGCCTGCGGCGGCTCTGTATTAGAGTACAAAGAAATATGTTTGGTAGCCTGATCCCAGATAACCTGTAACCCCAATTGCTCACTTACAAAACGAAGCGGCACCATAACCCGTCCCTGCTTAATCTGTACTGAGGTGTCGAGGGCTACAGAAGCATTATTAACTAATGCACTTTTCTGGCCACTGGTCAGCTTGATCTCTGTATCTCCTTGCGTGATTGTAACTGTCTTACTGCTTTGATTCCAAACTACTCCAGCACTCAACCCTTTACTAATGACGCTAATTGGCACCATCGTTACATTCGAAGCTGTGATATACGGCGGCACATCGCTTGCCAGCGCCTCGCCATCCAGTTCAATGGTAATCTGCACAGCTGCCGCACGTGCCCCAGGAGACCATAAAGGCAGAAACAATACTAATACTAGCAATCCCAACATCCATTTACGATAATTCATAATTCCTCCCCAAATCTAAAATAATATGTATCCAATAAAAAAAGAAAAAACGGATCAATCCTCCAAGTTGATGTACCGATTCCACCCTTCAAAAGAGCGGTATCAATCTCAGCCAGAAAAAGGACTTATCCGTTTTGACGCTAAAAACTGGGAAAGGTTGCACTAAACAAAATAGAAACGGCTATACCATCAAGTAGTTTATGCTCACCAAAGCCTTGCTGGGCATAACTTTAAGGACGGTATCCGTTTCGGGAAAAAACATTTCAAGAATCGCTTGCCAGTTCATTGTGAATAGCATATAAAGTCTGCAGACGTTCTTCATCGCGGCGGAAATATTCCACCAACGTTTCGATACGTGTAATCGAATCCCAACTCAAGTGGTGCTCGATCCCTTCAACATCATTATAGATAAATTCCTGCTGTACTCCGATCAAACCGAGGAATTCTTCCAATAGTTGATGACGATCAACAAGACGTTTCCCTACTTTTTTCCCTTTGTTGGTTAGGACAAGCCCACGATATTTCTCATAGATGAGATATTCGTCCTTATCCAGTTTTTGGATCATCTTGGTCACAGAGGAGGGATGTACTTCCAGTCCCTCGGCAATATCCGAGACCCGCGCATAACCTTTCTCATCAATGAGCTTATATATGCGCTCCAAATAATCCTCCATGCTGGGTGTTGGCATTAAAATTTACCTCTTTTCTATAATGAACCTGGCGCCGAGCCAAACCTTGCTCTAACAATGATACATGTTTCTAACGCCCCTTGGCAAGTCCTTCAAGAGAACATGCTGAGGAGTTACCCATGATTGCCATGCTTCTAATGAGACTCAGTTAGGCATAATAAACTTACTCATCTTTCAGAAGGAGCGTGAATTCATGACTATAGTGACACCTGAGACCCCTCCCGTAAAGAGAACCAGAAAAGCTACAGCCCTTTTTGTCCCCGAGCTTGTTTTCTTCGAGCCGGATGCTTTAAATTACCCGAAAGGTGAACGGATCATGGAATGGGTGAAGGCTAACAATATTCCCTATCGCATGACTACATCGCATAACCGCATAATGAATTTCCCGGGTGACACAGAGGTCGAGCAATATAAAATTGCCAAAAGAACACTTGTAGTCGGCCTGCGCAAAACCTTAAAGTTTGACCAATCCAAACCCTCCGCAGATTATGCAATTCCGATCGCAACTGGCTGCATGGGCCACTGCCATTATTGTTATTTGCAGACTACTTTAGGTGCAAAGCCTTACATTCGTGTATATGTAAACACCGAAGACATCATTGACGCCGCCAAAAAATATATCGAGGAGCGTAGCCCTGAAATCACGACTTTTGAAGCAGCCTGTACCTCAGATCCATTAGGACTGGAGCATATTACCGGATCTCTGTCAGAACTCATCACATTCATGGCAGCGGAGCCCCTTGGCCGCCTGCGCTTTGTGACCAAATACCAACATGTTGAACCTCTACTCGATTTGCAGCATAACGGACATACCAGAATTCGTTTTAGCGTAAATGCTGACTATGTGATCAAAAATTTCGAGCCTGCTACCTCGCGGTTTGAAGAGCGAATTGAAGCGGCTGGAAAGGTCGCACGTGCCGGCTATCCACTGGGCTTCATCATTGCCCCAATTATTTGGTATGACGGCTGGCAGGAAGGCTACGCGGAGCTGCTGGCCAAATTAGCCAAGACCCTCCCGCCGGAAATAGGAAAAGGTCTAACCTTTGAAATGATTCAGCACCGATTCACCAAAACAGCCAAGACTGTAATTGAGAAACGTTACCCGAAATCTAAACTAGAAATGGACATGGAGAAACGTAAAAAGAAATGGGGCCGCTGGGGACAGAACAAATATGTCTATCCGGATGAACAGCAAACCGCCCTGCGAGAATTTATCACAGAGCGGATTTTCGAGCATTTTCCTGAAGCAGGTATTGATTACTTCACCTAAGCTCTAAAAATTCTTGTATTTTAAAAAATTAGCCAATCCGGCGTTATTCCTTGTAGCCACACTGTTATCCGGAACATTTGATCCGTGAACAGCAAAACACCCATAAATACCATTAGGACGCCGCCAATCTTCATCAGCAGATTCGAATACTTGAGGATACGCTTCACTCCGCCAAGGAAAAAGGCTAAAAGAAAAAATGGCAAAGCAAATCCGATGCTATACGCGGTAATCAATGTAAACCAAGTGCCTGGATCGCTTGCCGACAGTGCAATAATTGCCGTCAAAATCGGTCCGATACAAGGTGACCAACCAGCAGAAAAACCAATCCCGAAAATAAAGGAGCCCACATAACCCGCCGGTTTCCATTTTAAATCAAGCTTCCGTTCGCGAAGTAGAAACTGGGGCTGAAAAATCCCAAGCAAAAATAAACCCATTACAATAATTAGAATCGCCGACAATTGCCGGATCAGATCACGCTGGCCATTAAAGAATTGCCCGAATAACCCAGCCCCAAAACCAAGTGTGTAAAAAACAGCAGAAAAACCTAATATAAATGCCAATGTATGAGTCAGGGTGCGTATACGAACCTCTTTAGAGTTGCTGCCTGATTTTAATTGTTGAACGGATAACCCGGTAATATACGATAAATAAGAGGGGTACAGCGGTAAGCAGCATGGCGATATAAACGATGCCACCCCTGCAGCTAAAGCAATTCCTGCATTGATATTAGACAAAATAGCGGCTCTCCTTCCGGCATTCGAGTCACTTCATGGAGCTGCTTATGGCTCCTTTTTTTAATATAAGAAAGGATTAATTTCTCATTATTACTTTTCTTATATTTCACACCTAAACGCTTATCGTCCTTACAAGGACACCGAAGGCGTTTACGCTTGCCTAATGCGATACCGATTACTTAATTCGCTGTTTATGCTGGCAATCCCTTTTTACCGATCAAGGTTAATACCAATAATGATATGAGCAAAAGCACAATAGTTGCACCGGGAGCCAAATTCCACACTCCAGCTACTACTAGTCCTCCTACAACGGCAATCTCCGAAATGATAACCGCCAGGATGACCGAGGATTTAAAGCTACGAGATAGCAATAAGCTGATTGCGACCGGAATAGTCAACAAAGCAGATACTAATAGCGAGCCCACAATCTTGATCGCTGTGCTAATCACAAGTGCTGTCAGGATGGTGATCAGCATGTTAAGCAGCTTCACCGGCAGCCCACTTACACTTGCCGCATCCTCTTCAAAGCTAAGCAAAAAGAACTCTTTAAAGAACATCGATACTACTACTACAACAGCTATAGTCACAATGCCTACAACGATCAAATCAGTATTATCGAGCGTATAAATGCTGCCGAACAAATAACTCATTACGTCCGCATTATACCCTTTTCCTAAGGTGAAAAAGAGTGAAGCCAACGCCACTCCGCCCGACATTATAATGGCAATCGACAGCTCCGCATAACTCTTATAAGCCTTGCGAAGCTTTTCAATCGCGAAGGACGCTACCACTGCAAAGATAAGGCCTGCGCCCAGCGGATAAAATCCTGTTAGAAAACCGAGTGCCACCCCCGCTATAGTAACATGAGCCAGCGTATCACCAATCATGGATAATCGTCTAAGCACAAGAAAAACGCCTATAAGCGGCGCTGTTATACCAATCAGCAGTCCGCCCGCAAGCGCCCGCTGAAAAAAATCGCTAAATAGTATTTCCAACTTAAACTCTCCTTCATACAAAACTCAAACCATATTAAAGCCTTTTTCAAACCATTTCCAAACCATTTTCAAACCTTTATCGATCCCTCCCAAACCCTCCCTTCCAAGGGAGGGCCCCAAGGGCTCTGCCCTCTGGACACCCGTTAAGTGCAACTAGCGTAGGAGTTAGTGTTACTGAACATAGATAGGTTGGGGAAAGATCGCTTTCGTCCCTAAAGGGACACGCTTGTACTTTGGTGGTGCTTAGGTAAGAGAAAATAAGAAATAGGAACAAGGTTAAAATACCTCTTAATAAAACCATGTCTACTGACTAACTTCCACACGCAAGTTATGTATGCCCTGAGAACAGAGGCACCCCTGTTCAGAGTTCAATTATGACTTAAGAGAGCGTGTGCTGCAGGTTCTCTTCTGTGCAATTCTGGAGATCATGTGAGTGGCGGGAGTAAAAGTTGATTTTACCATTTGTCTGCACGGGCTCATGACCTAAATAATTTTTAATCATGTCGATATCATGCGACACCATCAGGAAGGTCATATGATGATGAGCATGCATATGCGTAATTAATTCAAAGAATCCCGCTTGTGATTCGGCATCAATACCCACGGTAGGTTCGTCCAAAATCAGCAGGTCAGGATGGTTAATCAGCGCCCGAGCCAGAAAAACACGCTGCTGCTGACCGCCTGACAGCTGGCCTACTCTTTTCTCCGCAATATCTTGTATCCGCATGACTTCAAGTGCATCCTCACATTGACGATGCTGAGCCTTAGATACTCTGCGGATTAGATTCTTGTTATTATATAGCCCTGACAGAACTACTTCACGCACCGTTGCTGGAAACAATGGGTTGAAAGCATTTTTTTGCGGAACATATCCGATCCGTTCCCAGTCTTTAAACTTGCGGACAGGCGTTCCGAATAATTTAATTTCACCACTGCTCGCCGGAAGCAAGCCGACGATCATTTTCATCAATGTTGTTTTACCAGCACCATTAGAACCAATGATACCAAGGAAATCTCGTTCTCTTACACTATAGTTAAGATTCGATATCACCTTCTGTTCCCCATATGAAAAAGAAAGATCCTGTATATCGATGATATGCTGATGGCAGTCCAAGGATACCGATTGCATGCTTAAGTACCGCCTTTCCCTTATACTTTCCTTATTATTGTAAGGCCATAATCAGATTTTGCAAATTTTTCTCCATCAGAGTGAAGTAATTATCTCCGTTCTTCTCTTGCTCCGCAGTAAGTCCCTCTACCGGATTAAGCACCATAGTGGAAACGCCCGCTTCGGCTGCAAGTGTCTTAGCCAGTTTATCGGAGACAAGCTCTTCAAAAAAGATATACTTAATACTTTCATCTTTTACCATTTTCGCAAGCTTCACTAAATCCTGTCCGCGCGGCTCGGCGTCCGGCGAAAGTCCCATAATCGCATGCTGATCCAATCCATAATCACGGGCAAGGTAAGAGAAAGCCTGATGTGATACTACGATCTTATGGTTGGGCAGCTTAGCAAGCTCCTCTTTGAATTTACTATCTAATGCCTGCAGACGTTCAGCAAGCTTATTGTAACGCTCTTCATAACCTTCTTTATGCTCAGGATCCACGGACTGAAGGCTTTCTTTAATATTCTGAGCCATAGTAATGGCTGATTTTGGACTTACCCAAGTATGCGGGTCCGTATGCAGGCTGTCTCCTGAGGCATTACTGTTATGATCCGTATCCTCATTTTGATGAGACTCTTCCTCACTTGCCCCATGATCATGCCCGTCATCTTCATCGGTCATGATATAATCAATACCTTGGCTTACTTCAACCGCCTTAACTTTACTGCTGCTATCAAGGCCTTTTAAAAAGTTAGGGACCCAGCCTTCTAAGCCTGCACCGTTATATAGAAATAGCTGTGCCTTAGAAGTGTTGATAATGTCTTGACTGCGCGGTGTCCAATCATGTGGCTCCACACCCACTGGAAGCAGGTTAATAGCATTGATATCTTCCCCGCCAATCTCCTTAGCAAACTCGTAAATAGGATAAAAGGTTGTAACTACATTTACTTTCCCTTCAACTATACTTCCACTGCTCTTAGGTCCGCATGCACTTAGTGTAAATACCAGTACCAGTGCAAGGACGAGCAAACTTATACGCGATTTCATTGCTGCCATTATATTGATCTACCCCTCAAATCGTAAATTTTACTATTAGTAGTATAATAGTAATCGTTACGATAAGTCAACAAAGTATCCAAAAAGAAACGGCAATATCGCCTTTAATAAAAAAGGAATGTTCCCTCAGCCAACCCGGCTGAAGAAGCATTCCCTTGATCAAACAACCTCATTAAAAAATTTCTGCAACAGTATTGTCTTATTTCACTACTGCTCCGTTTGGCATGCTGTCCGGCACGGTAGCGATCGTTAGCTGGTCACCTTTAGAAGCCGCCAAAATCATCCCTTGGGACAACTCCCCACGTAGCTTCACTGGCTTAAGGTTTACGATACAGATCACTTTACGTCCTACCAGCTCTTCCGGTGTATAGAATTTCGCGATACCAGAAACCACTTGCCGTTGCTCATAACCCAGATCCAGTTGCAGCTTCAGCAGCTTGTCAGCTTTTTTCACTGGCTCTGCAGCAATAACTTGAGCAACACGCAGCTCTGCTTTAGCGAAATCGTCAATGCCGATTTCCTCTTTATGCTCTTCCACTGGCTCGGAGTCCGCAGCAGCAGGAGCAGCCGCTTCCGCCACTTCAGCCGCAGCTTTGCCAGCGCCCATAGCCTCGGCAATATAAGCTACCTCTTGCTCCACATCCAGACGCGGGAAGATTGGATTGCCTTTCACCAGCTTTGTTCCCGCCGGAATCAGGCCAAAAGTCTTACCGCTATCCCAAGTCGTTAACTCACCAGGCTCAATACCCAGCTGTTCCCAGATCTTCGCTGGTGTTTGTGTCAAGAACGGCTGCAGCAGGATTGAAGCAGTACGCAGACCTTCCACAAGATGTCTCATCACAGAAGCCAACTCGGCAGTTCTATTTTCATCTTTGGCAAGTACCCAAGGTTGGGTCTCATCGATATATTTGTTGGTGCGGCTAATGAATGTTCCGATAGCTGTCAGCGCCACGGAGAACTCCATTTTTTCCATAGCTTCTTCTACTTTGGCATAAGTATTCTCAGCTGCAGCTTGAAGCTCACCATCAAATGCTGTTACATTCCCGTCATATGCCGGAATCTCGCCTGCAAAATACTTTTCAACCATAGCCCCTGTACGGTTCAACAGGTTACCAAGGTCGTTGGCAAGGTCATAGTTAACCCGGTCTATAAAGCTTTCCGGTGTGAACGTGCCATCAGAACCAAACGGTACTTCGCGCAGCAGGTAATATCGTAATGCATCCAAGCCATAACGATCAATCAGTGTCACAGGATCAACTACGTTACCTTTAGATTTCGACATTTTTCCATCTTTCATGAGCAACCAGCCATGGGCAAATACCTTTTTCGGAAGGGGTTCACCAAGCGCCATCAGAATGATCGGCCAGTAAATTGTATGGAAACGAACAATTTCTTTACCAACGATGTGTACAT
The DNA here is from genome assembly GCF_038002845.1 of Paenibacillus sp. FSL F4-0122. Lineage (NCBI taxonomy): Bacteria > Bacillati > Bacillota > Bacilli > Caryophanales > Paenibacillaceae > Paenibacillus > Paenibacillus sp. FSL F4-0122. Next base: position 4,466,259 of record NZ_JBBODI010000001.1, on the reverse strand, counting down.
CCGCGGGCCAGAACTTGTCATACAAGGTGCGATCCTCGGAACCATAACCCAGAGCAGTAATATAGTTAGTCAAAGCATCAATCCACACGTACACGACATGCTTCTCGTCGCCCTTAACTTTTACACCCCAATCAAAGGTTGTGCGGGAAACTGCCAGGTCTTCCAGTCCGGGCTTGATGAAATTGTTAATCATTTCGTTCTTACGGGATTCCGGCAAAATAAACTCTGGATTCTCCTCGTAAAATTGCAGTAACCGATCCGCATATTTACTCATCCGGAAGAAATAACTTGCTTCCTTCACCAGCTCAACCGGGTGGCCGCTGTCTGGGCTTTTTGCACCAGTAATCACACCGTTATCATCACGCACAATATCAACTAATTGCGTTTCTGTGTAAAAGGTTTCATCTGGGATACTATACCAGCCCTCATATTCACCTTTATAGATATCTCCTTGCTGCAGCAACCGATCAAAAATATCCTGTACCACTTTTTTATGACGCTCTTCCGTAGTACGGATGAAGTCATCGTTCGAAATGTCCAGCTTGCGCCATAGCTCCTTAATACCAACAACAATGTCGTCTACGAACTGCTGAGGGGTCTTTCCTGCTTCCTCTGCCTTCCGCTCAATCTTTTGTCCATGTTCGTCTGTACCGGTTAGATAACGCACTTCGTAGCCGCGCAGACGTTTGTAACGGGCCATTGCGTCTCCTGCCACGGTTGAATAAGCATGTCCGATATGTAGCTTGTCACTCGGATAATAAATTGGTGTCGTTAGGTAAAACGTTTTTTTCTCACTCATTCGGTAATCATCCTTTCTTATTAAAAAACAAAAAACTCCCGTCCCCATAATGGGGCGAGAGTATAACTCACGCGATACCACCCAAATTTCCTGTCTCTTCACAGAGCACAGGCTTCGCCAGTTCCCTCGCGGGAACTGTCCATTAACGCTGGATCACGCTGTTATCTTACGTGAACCTCAATTGCAGTCCCCGCTCGAACACAGTTCCTCCCGGACCATATTCAATCTAACGCTCCATACCGGCTTTCAGCACATTCCGGCTCTCTGTAATGGACGTAACGATTTACTTATCCGTTCTTCGGAATTCATACTATTACTTGTGAATATACCCAAAGGTAAGGCACCATGTCAAGTCGCAGGGGCAGAATCCTTCTCAGCAGATTCATCTTGAAGCGGCGGCACAGGATCAAGTCCTCCAGGATGAAAGGGATGACATCTGGCAATCCGCTTAGCTGCAAGCCATGAGCCTTTCAGTGGACCATGGACTTCAATGGCTTCCAAGGCATAGGCAGAGCAGGTTGGATAGAAGCGACAGGTTGCTGGTTTAATAGGGGAAATGTACCTGCGGTACACCCGAATAGGCGCCTGAATCGTTCTGCGTAGGGTCACCATTTCTAAAGTCCCTTTTGTTTATCTGATGCTGCAACTAGTTCTTCTTCCCGGTTCTCTTCACATTCTTTGCAATAACCGAACACCTCAAATTTATGCTTGACTACCCGGAATTGATCGGGTGTATCCGTTAAATTCATCGGGCAGAAATTAATCGGGTAGGTCTTTTGGCATTGAAGGCAGATCATATGATGGTGATGATCCTGATGATTGCAGCTTCCCTTGAACTTCACTCCGTCTTCAAAGACAATCTGTTCAAGCACACCAAGCTCTTCCATTACACGAAGATTGCGGTACACCGTATCAAAGCTAAGCCCGCTATACTTGCGGCCCATATGCTCATATACATCCTTCGCTGACAAATATCCCTTATTCTCGCCGAATAACTGGGCAAGCGTTTTGCGTTGGTCGGTGATTCGCAGTCCTTGCCCCGACATGACTTCTAATATTTGTTCTGTCGACAGCATACGCTCATCTCCCATAAGATCAGTTCATTTATATTTCACTCTCTTAATAATGCCCCAAAATAAATGCCCCGTCAATGAAGCACAATGAAGCACCCCTACATAACCAATGAATTATTATATTTAAACAAAAGCCCGGCTGCGTATTCCTTTACGGAATATTCAGCCGGGCCTTTATTGTAGATAATTCCCCAATAGAGCTTATAGGGATATTCCTATTCTGTTATTTCTTTGCTGGAAGTGGAGTGATGAGGAAATTGACCGGCAAGTTACTGCCTGAAGCTGCTGTGAACAAAATCTCCACACTGCCGCCATACTCACCACTACGATAAACCACACTGTTCATATCAGCATTAGCAAGACTTCCCACGCTTGGCATATGCACGATTTGATTATTAACCATAACCGGCCCCATATAGTTACCGCCACGTGGATTAAACGTAATCAAGGAGTTTGGTGCAACATTTTCGAATCTGATCTTGTATAATACCCCGAAATTACCGGCATTGGATGCTTCCGTACCTGCCATTGGGTCTACGCCAGCCAGGTTCTTATCACTGGAATTATCGCCTAGCAGAAGTTTTGCAGGGGTTTTTCCTACCTCATCGGTAACCGTGATAATACGAGTAGAATCTTCGTAAGTTCCCCGATTATGCACTCCGTCTTGATCCAGAACTGGAAGTGTTGGAAGTGTAGTCAGTGGATCTTTATTCGCATCAATTAACATGACATTATAATCGATTGGATAATCACTAAATAAGTCCGCTTGCAGTGAAACAATTTCACTTGGTTTCATCGCAATTTGGTTTAGATCCGTCAGAATTGAGACGCTTTCCCCGGGTTGCAGAACAATCGTTTTATAATGCTCATTTGTAAGCATAGATTTCCAATAACGTTCTACAGACATTTTACCTGTACCTTCAGGATATGTGCTTGGGCCTGCAAAGCCAACATATTCTGTTGTAAGCGTAGTTGGGTAAAGATTGTTATTCGTAGCAATCACATACACTTTAGCTTTAATATTCAGGTTATTCTTGTGGTGAATCAAGAAGCGGGTTTTACCTAATGAAGTCTCACGGTAAGTAACACCTTCTGTATACACCGTTTCTGGGCTGTTGCTGCGAATTAGTTTATAAGGCTCGGAAGAAAGATTATAAGCTACTTGCTGCCAAGTAGGAACCATCGATCCATCGATGCTAAACACACTGCCCGGAGATGCAAATAATCTGTTGAAATCTTCTTTACTGTACAAGATTTCATCCGAAATATTAACGGTTTTCTCAAAGGTACTGATCGCGCCATGTGAATCTTTTACTTGGACAGCAATTGTCGCTGGACCCGGAGTAAAGAAAGCTTCTGCTTTGTTCGTCCAAGTTACGGTAATTTCATCACCATCAGGATCGTTACTTAGATCGGTATAAGTAATCATTTCACCCATCTTATATGAATCCTTGTCTGTAGTGAAATTAGCAACTGGAGGTGTATTAGGTTTAAGCACTGTGATGGTCATGGAGTAAGGATCACTCCACTGTTGATTCGCATCCATTACGGAATAGGTTACTACATAATATCCTGGTTGATCATAGATATCCTGCTTGTTACCTCCCCAGCTTTCATCCACAATAGCTACACCATTTGGTGACGAGCTGGAGGTAACGAAGGTCACTGGTTCGCCGGCGTAAATTTCAGTTGGCACTGTGAAAGAAGCTTTAGGTTTGTTGTTTAATGTAAGGATTACCCGCTTTTGTACATTATCAACGGTGTAAGGAATGCCCAGTGCCCCAGTTATGGATGTCAATGGAACCATGAAAGTACCCTTGTATTGGTAAGCTGGACCTTTCATTGTCTTCTTTTCACCATTAACTGTATAGACCTTGCTGTCGGTCTTAAAGCGCATAACGTCGCTTCCCTTGGTAACAATGGTTTCTTTCGTTTTATAATCATAAACGTATTTCACACCTACACGTTCTACCATAGCCCGGATCGAAACGTAGGACACGCCGTTTTTCACTGCCATAGGCTGATTAGCTAAATATTCCTGGCCGTTCTGATACATTTTGTTGCTGTTCATCATAAGGATAAGCTGATTGCTAGCCGCAGCACGAGCACCATCTGTTGTTGTAGTAGGTTCTGTAGTAACTCCAGGTGTTGCAGTTGGAAGCGGTGTTGCAGTAGGTTCAATTGTTGCTGTAGGTTCAACAGTAGTCGTAGGATCAACTGTCTCTGCAGGAATAGGAGTTGGTGTTGGTGACACTACTCCTCCTGGCGTCTCCGTCGGCAATGGCGGCAATGGATCGGTAGATTCTGGCATTACCTCCGGCGCAGCTGAAACAACTGTCCCTATTACAGTAGTATTACTTGGGGTATTATTGACAGCTTCAGCAAAAGCCGGCACTGCCGAGGCGGCCTGAGATACAGCCAAAACAGCAACTAACGTTAACTTTTTCAAATCCATGATATAACTCCTCTGCTCCTATTTGTAAATATAAGTAGGACTCTATCTTTTTCATACTCCTCTTATATTCCCCGCAAAATGCTACCACCCACGATAGGGCGGCAAAAAGCTTTTGCCACGATCGTCATAACAAACATAGTATTAGACGCATGCCACCATAAAAAGTTTCATTATTAAGTAAAGAAAGATTAACGCTGTATTAAATAACATTCTACAACCACGCTGTTTCCCCTGAAAAAAATGAGATTTTTTCTATAAATATGTTTATTTTTCGTCTGACTATATTCGCTTTCATTTGCTTTTGTTACAATGTATGGAAGAATATCTTTTACATGCGAGGGATAACATGTCCAAAAAAATCTCCATCCTCGTTCAATTAATCATGGGCTTCTCTCTAATCATCTTCACCATCGTAGGATTCACCATTTTTTTGTCCTACCGCTCTTCCTCTCAAGCTGTTTTAAACCGCTCCAACCAATATATCCTGGAATCCGTCAAGCAACTTCAAGGTAAAATGGACGCAATTCTTCAGGATAACGATAAGCTTTCTTCTACGATCATGTTCAGTCCCTTGATTCAAGAAACCTTGGGAGACTTAGCGTTGTCACGTTCACCTCGTACAGACGCCATGGAAATTACTCGTTACATAGATCAACAGACACGTTCCATAAACTCTGACATCCAGTTCAAGCTGCTCGGGCTGTCCGATGATCAGGTGTATACCAACAGCAGTTCCTTAAAGGTCATCTGGGACAGCGAAAAGGAAATCCGTGATGCTTATTGGTTTCCGGCTATAGCACAGAATAAAGGCCGAATGGTCTGGTTCGGTGTAGATGTATGGCAGAACGGTAATATCCCTGTGGTGATGGGTGCCAGACAAATTAATGATTGGAATGATCTAAACCGGTTAGGAACCCTGTTTCTTGTCCTCCCTGTCGAGGTTATCCATAACGCTGTCAGCCAATTTCACCTCGGCAAAAATGAGAAAATCCAAGTTGTTGATTCATTTAATACCATTGTCTATTCCACAGATCCAAAAGAAATTGGACTCTATATGAACGACGGGCTTCTAAAACAATTCAGCAATCATAAAGCCAGAATCATTCCACAAAAAATAAACTCACGCAATCTATTCGTATCCTATGCCTATTCCGACTATAGCGAGTGGAGCGTTTTTGCTTACATTGATTCTAAAGACGCTGTCAAAGATTTAAATACGATTCGCCGGAATATTATTTTAATTGGCCTGCTGGGGATGGGCGCTGCCCTACTATTCACTTTCTTTTTCTCTTGGACCCTATCCAAGCCCCTTCGTAATCTGGCAACCAAGCTGAGCAATGTCGAACGGGGAACTACTTTACCTTTTGTAAAAACAACCATGAACAAAGAAATGGCTATCCTTTATTCAAGCTATAATTCGATGCTCCAAAACCTGGATCATACTATCGCTGACCTATCCAGCAAGCAGATCAGTGAAAAGCAAGCTCAGATCGTAGCACTCAAAGCGCAATTCCGCCCGCATTTCCTTTATAACACTTTGAATACAATCTATTGGTCGCTCGCCAACAAACGCATGCAGGAAGAGTCCCAAATGGTACTCGCTCTAAGTGACCTGCTCCGCTATAGCATTGACCGCGGATCCGAATTCGTTACAGTTGAGGAGGATTTAAAGCAATTAGAACGGTTCATTTTTCTCCAGAAGCTGCGCTACGAGGACAAATTGCAGATTGATCTTTTTGTAAATCCTGAGGTTATGAATGGCCAGCTTATGAAATTAACCCTTCAGCCACTTGTCGAAAATGCCATTACTCATGGACTTGAACCCACACTTCGGGAAGTATGGCTAATTCGCATACGTGCCTATAGTGAAGGAACATCTCTGGTGTTAACTGTAGAAGACAACGGGGACGGCATGAGCGAGGAAAGTATGGCAGACGCATTAGTCGGCGGTGAGGTTAATCCGGAGAAGCTGCTTCATACCGGAATTGGACTATCCAATCTAAATCATCGCATAGAGCTGATCTACGGACAGGAATTTGGTCTACAGCTATCAACAAGCGAGCTTGGTGGCTTATTTGTGAAAGTCACTGTTCCATTACAGTATGATCAAAGTTAAGGAGGCACAACGATGAATGTGTTAATCGTGGACGACGAAAGTTTTGTTCGCCGTTCTCTGTCAGAAATGCTGGGAAGTGCGAATCATAACTTTAGCATTATTGGCTCGGCAGAGAACGGTTTAGAAGCTGTGCAACTGTTAAAAGAGCATATGGTTGATCTGGTGATATCCGATATACGAATGCCCGGCATGGATGGACTGGAACTTGCAAAGCATATCCATGAATGTTATCCAGACACTGAAACCGTGCTGCTCACAGGTTATCAGGATTTCACCTATGCTAGTCAAGCCATCCGTTATGGTGTAAAGGAATATTTGGTTAAACCAAATTCAGTAGAACATATTCTTGAAGTCGCAACAGGCGTATATGAACGTCTTCAATTGAAGAAACAGCAGAGGCAATTAACGCAGCTGAGAGAAAAAAACCTTCGGGAGAAACGCTTATCTGATCTTCTTTACGGCATCCCGTTACCCTATTTTGAAGAACAACTTATTCCTCCTTTTCATTCCTTTGTAGTCATAACCGTAAACCATCTTGGAGTAGGCATGCCGCAGAACTGGTCGGAACAAGCCATGTATGCAGCGGTCGTTAATATATTAGAAGAATGTTTTGCGCTGTACGCCAATGTTGTTGGTATTCAAGAGGAGCAGGAAGCCATCATGCTATTATTCTATCCTCTTGAGCAGCCTAACGGCGTGGATGAGGTATTGACACAAGAGCTGTTGCATAAGCTATCGGGTATTCTGAAATCGCCATTCTGTGCAGGGGTCTCCAATCCTCACTATCAATTGGGGGCACTCGCGACCGCCTATCACGAGAGTCTGGAAGCTTGTCAGCAGGTCAAAAAAGAGAGTACGCCATCCGTTATCTTTTTCAGAGACCTCACCATACATTCGGCTTCTCCACAGCTCGCTGAACACTTACAAGTAAAGGCAACGCGCAGGGTAATCTCTATGATGATTGAGGTTATGAATTCCCGGCTCCAAGAGAATCTCTCCCTCAAAATGATCGCAGATGAACTGTATATGAATCCTACCTATCTCGGCCGATTGTTTAAAGATGATGTAGGGGAACCTTTCTCTAGCTTCCTTACCAAACTTCGTATTCAAAAAGCTACTGAATTATTAGAGAATGTTACTCTCAAGGTGTATGAGGTTAGCGAATTAGTAGGCTTTAAGGATCCTGCGTATTTCAGCCTTATTTTTAAGAAATACATGGGGATGACTCCTCAGGAATTTCAGAAGCACAACAAATAAAGTAGAGGTGTGTTTCTCTTGAATGTAAATGGTAAGTTGATTACTGTCCTATTAACATTTGGCTTATTACTTAATACAAGTGGTTGTCAGCTCTCCCCTTCCAAGGAAGATACCGCTTTACAAGACCCGATACAGCTGAACATCTGGCTCACTGCCGGATCAGGTCTTGAGTCGCTCATTGACCAATATCAATCTCAACATCCCGAGCTAGAGATTCATATTCAAACCTCCACCTCCACGCAGCTTCCAGCCAAGCTACAGACTTCATTCGCAGCAGGTTATAGTTCCCCGGACGTGGCTGCCATTGATATTAGCTATTTGGATCGCTTCAAACAGTTCCCTGATTATTTTTATAACCTAAAAACTTTTGAAGCTGACAATCTGAAGGACCAATTTCTGAATTGGAAGTGGCAGGAGGTGCTGGGTAATGATTTTATTTTCGGATTACCAACGGAAATTGGACCCTATGCCATGTTATATCGAACGGATATATTCGCATTATCAGGTCTCCCTACTAAACCAGAGGAAGTGGCTAAAGAAATCCAAACTTGGGAGCAATTCCTTGAAGCGGGCACCAAAGTACAGGAGAGAACAGGAAAAGCTTTTGTAAATGACTTAGAGAACCTCTATCTCACCCTTCTACGTCAGTCCAAGCTTCAATATTACAGTCCCACAACGCAAGAATTGATCCTCGACAATAATCCAGCGGTCAAACGAGCCTGGGACTTCTCAATTCAAGCCCTTAAGCTAAATCTGTCCGCCAGTATTGCAGTGGATACGCAACGCTGGGGTGCAGGCCTGCTCAACGGAGATTTTGCAGTCATGCTCTGTCCGGCTTGGATGATTGGTCATATCAAGAGCAGTGCTCCAACTGCCAGCGGTTTATGGAATGTAACACAAATCCCAGAAAACAGCGCTAATCGCGGAGGCTCCGTTCTGACCTTACCAAAGACAGGTAATCATCCTGATGAATCCTTTGCTCTTATTAAATGGCTAACCGAACCAACGCAGCAATTGGTTTCTTTCAAGGTACAAGGGGCTTTCCCTTCCACCCCCGAAATCTATGATGACCCAGAGATCCACGATCTGCATGATCCTTATTTTCCTAATTCAGAGCTTGGTCTGACCCTTTCGTCAGCAGCAAAAGCAGTAATTCCGACCTATTACGGCCCTCATCACGCTGACGTGGAGACAAGCATGCTCGAATACTTGACCAAAGCTGAAAAAGGCGAGCTAGCTCCTGAACTGGCTTGGACCCTTGCTGTTCAAGCCGCAAAGCAAATAGACAGCTCCTTCCGCTAAGTAATATCATAAAAAAGGCTCTCCCCGGCTAAATTAGCCTGCTGGGGAGAGCCTTTTTTTAAATCATTTTCGCTTTATTTTTGCGCAGCCAGGAAAGCATCCAGCTGTTTTTGTTTCTCTGCAATAATCTTATCGAGCCCTGCCTTTTTCAGCTTATCAGCATACTTAGTCAGTACGGTATCAGGATCAACAGAACCCGTATCCAAACTGATGTCGTATTCATCCATTACAGCTTTACAAGCAGCCATTTCAGTCTTCATCGCGGAGGCGTCGAAGTTGAAACCAAGCGCTACAGAAGCTTTACCTTTAGAGTTAAAGGCTTTGAATTGTTCCCATTTGTCTGGAGCTTCACTTTCCCACACGGGGTTCAGGAATTGACTTCCAAGCATCCAAGCTGCAGCCGTATTATAATCAGCTGTTTTATCTGTAGCTTTGATCGTATCACCACTTACGACTTCATAGTGCACACCTTTTATACCGAAAACAAGCAGATTGTTGATATCTTTATCTGTGTGCAGAATATCTAGCACCATCATAGCCCGGGCCGGATCACCAGAGGAAGCAGAGATCGCAAGCATAGATCCAGCAGCATCACTTGTAGAAATCGTTGGATCATTGAATGCAATTTGTTTCAGCTTGCCAACCAAGCCGGTAGCATTCGCCAGCTCACTATCTTTACCTGGTTTAAGCGATTGCACTGTCATAAAGACATTGCCAGCCTTCATTGCATCCTGAGTCGAATTCGTAGCAACTGCGGCGTCTTTGTTAATGTAACCCTTTTTCATATACTCACGAGTAAGTTTAATGATTTCTTTATAACGATCCATCTCAATCATCGATTGAATCTTAGTATCTGAGGAATCTTTAAGCAGAACACCAGGAATGGCAGCATCACCAAGGGTATCGTATTGTGCCATGTACTGTGAGTTAAAGGTCTCACCTTGTTTGAAATACAATGGAGTCAGGTCAGGTCTTTTCTCCTTCACTACTTTGAGAACTGCATCCAGATCTTGAATGGATTTCACATTCGACATATCGATGCCCAGTTCATCCGCAATATCGGAGCGATAGACAACCCCACCTTGTGCAGCCAGCTCCTTGTTTGTAGGAACAGCATAATTCACACCATTGATCGCTGAACCTTTTAAGAATTGTGGATCCAGATTTTTTAGAATCCCTTGGCCGTATTCATTTAGGAGATTACCATATTTGCCGCTATCGTCATTAATCGGGAGATAAGCGCCTTTAGCTGCATTCGTTACGTAGTTCTTCCATTGAGCTGTAAAGATGATATCGAATTTTTCCTGACTCGCAATTTTCAGATTGACATCATTGTCCCATGGACCCCAATCGATCGGTGCGATATCCAATTTGGCGTTGATTTTAGGTTCCAATAACTTATTGATTTCATCTTCTACTGCTTTTTCATCCTTTTGCACTGCACCGACATAGATTAACTTGACGGTATAAGGCTCCAATTCTTTTGCCGGTTCGGCAGTAGGATCTGCGGCTGGCTCATCCGTAGCAGCAGCATTGGTAGCGGTTGCATTTTCACTTGGAGCAGGTGAAGCTGCTTCATTATTCCCGTTATTCCCACCGCAGCCTGCTAAACTAAGACTCAGTACCATCGTTAGCAATAGTGTCATTAGTGCGCTTTTTCTAACAGCTTTCATATACACCATAACCTCCCTCAAAATATTTATATATGCTGAATCGGCCGTTCACACCTTAGCATAAAGCGGCCGAATTAAGCCATGACAATCGTCCTTAACCTTTGACAGCACCCACGGTAAGCCCTTTAATAAAATACTTCTGGAAGAAGGAATATACAAACACGATAGGTCCAATACCAATAACAGCCATCGCCATTCTTACCGTTTCTGTCGGAATATTGATCTCTACACCTTGTGCAGCTAAGGCAGCCATCGCCTGAGGACTTGCAGTCAGGAACTGAACATTCAGCATCGTCTTATACATTAGGTATTGTAAATTGACATGACCTTCGGGTGAGATAAAGATCAAACTAAGGTACCAATCATTCCAATAGGCCAGGGTCTGAAACAAACCTACTGTAGCTAACACTGGCATAGACAAAGGCAAAATAATTTGAACGAAGATCCGGAATTCTGGTGCCCCATCGATCTTAGCAGATTCGATTAAAGCTGGTGGTATGGTATTGGCAAAAAAGGTCCGTAAGATGATAACAAAGAAAGCAGAAACCAGCAGCGGCATAATTAGAATCCATAACGTATCCTTCATATGCATCATTCGCGTGTAGACCAGATACCAAGGCACAAGGCCACCATTAAACAACATTGTAAAAAACATAAAAAATGAGAAGAAATTACGATGTGGAAAATCTCCACGTGAGATAGGGTAAGCGTACATAGCCATAATGATAAGACTCAGAATCGTGCCCACCACAGTCACAAATAACGAAACGGAAGCTGCATCGATAATTTGCCAATAATCTTTTAACAGAAATTCATAAGAAGAAATATCCCACTTGTTAGGAAAAAAGCTGTACCCGTTCTGAATAACGGAATTCTCGTCCGAAAACGATACAATAACTACGAGGATCAGCGGCACCACACAAATCGCTGTGTATATCCAAAAGAATATATTAATTAGCAAATTAGATATATTAGATATTTCATTGGGTTGTCTTTGCCGTTTTGTGCGCTTTCCTGTACGCCGTGACGACCCTATTGCTGTTTCTGTCTGGCTCAACACTCCCACCTCCCTTTAAAATAAAGCATCATCTTTACTGATTCGCCGCACTGCTAGATTCGCCAAGAAAATCAATAGAAATCCTACAACAGATTGAACGAGACCCGCGGCTGAAGACATTCCTATATCACCGATTGCAAGGAAGGTCTGATATACATAAGTGTCGATAACCTGCGTCGTCGAGTATAACGCTCCTGCATTTCTCGTAACCTGAAAGAATAATCCGAAGTCTGCGTTAAAAATCCTACCTATCTGCAGCAGCGTCATTACTATAATAACTGGACTGATCAGGGGCAGCGTGATTTTTCGAATCTGCTTCCATTTAGAAGCTCCATCAATAAGTGCCGCCTCATAATATTCATTATCTATTCCAATGATAGCGGCCATATAAATAACCGTTGTATACCCAATCTCTTTCCATATCTTCACAATTACAAGAATCCCAGGCCAATATTTAGACTGTGAATACCATTCGATAGGATCTACCCCAAAGAACGGGAGTAATGTCTTGTTCATGAACCCATGCTCTGCACTCAGAAAGCCGTATACTAAGTAACTTACGACGACCCAAGAGAGAAAATAAGGGAGAAACATAGCGCTTTGATGGAATTTCGATAGCCATCTGCTACGCATTTCGTTAAACATAATTGCGAAAGCTAGCGAAAAAAATAGCGTCAGTATAATAAACGCCGTATTATACAATAACGTATTCCTCGTAATGATCCAGGCCGTCTCCGTCGAGATTAAATATTTGAAGTTTGCTAACCCGACCCAATCACTACCCAGAATCCCTTTTTGGTAATTGATATCCTTAAATGCAATTACCGTTCCTAACATCGGTATGTAGTTATTGATGATTAGAATCACTATCGCAGGTAACATCATCAAATAGAACACCCAGTATTTCTTCATTACTCTAAGAAAATTCGGCGTTCTTCCCCTGCCTGGTTTCTTTACTTCTGACAAGCTGACGGAAGGATTCGTCACACTCATTTTTGGTTCCCCCATTCTCCATCATCCCATTCTTAAGCCCCAATTACTCTTGCTTGCCTAACGTTTTGTGTATCCTCCTTACACTCTAATTAAAACATATGATAATTTATGGGAGTATAGGGAACATATTATATTTCTATAAAAAAAGAGACGATTATCCTCGAAAATCGAGGATAACCATCTCTTCAGCCTCTAAATAGAGGCAAAAAATTTAATTAATCATAGCTTATGTACCTTAATCGCATTTATCACAGCCAAGAACTGATCGATAATCTTTGCTCTTTATCACAGCCAAAGGCTGGTTGATAATCTTCGTACTTTATCACAGCCAAGGGCTGGTCGATAATCTTTGTACTTCATCACAGCCAAGGGCTGGTCGATAATCTTTGTACTTCATCACAGCCAAGGGCTGGTCGATAATCTTTTCTCTTCATCACAGCTAAGGCTGGTTGATAATCTTTTCTCTTCAGCACAGCGCCAAGGGCTGGTTGATAATACCTGCCTGCCTTAGATTAACTAGGCAATCAGCCCTTGTGTTCCCAGAAAGGCCCACATCCGTAGGTGTGGGACGGCCCCTATACTACTACGAAGAGGGGTGAGGGAGAAGGAACGGAGAGGAAGTTTGGAACTGTAGGAGCGTAGCGTTCGCCTTTATCCTCGGATTTCAACCGCTAATAGCGGTTTCTAATCAAGAAATCTGAGGATAACAGCGACCGGAAGTCCAAACATTCCTTGGAGCGACGCTAACCTCGCCACTCAGCAACAAACATTCCTTGGAGCGACGCTAACCTCACCACTCAGCAACAAACATTCCTCAGAGCGACGCCGACCTCACTGCACTTCGGTCCGGCATCGGTCGCGATACTCCTTAGGCGACATCCCCGTCTGCTTCTGAAATACCTTGGTAAAATAACGCCGCTCCTGATAGCCAACTCCGGAGCCAATCATCGTAATACTCTTATCACTGTTAGTTAGCATAAACTTAGCAGCTTCAATTCGTTGTAGGGTCACGTATTCCACAAAAGTCATAGCAAAACGATTCTTAAATAAGAGACAGAAATAACTGCCACTAATCCCGATCTTATTCGCCACTTCCTCAATCCCAATATCAGAATGGAGATGTTCTGTGATGTACTTAGCTGCTTGGTTCATCAGCTGATCCGGTGTTTTTTTGCCAGAATCATCTTCACCTTCAGGGATTTCCTGAAAAATTGGAATGCTATTATACAGTTTATTCTTAAACTGCTTACTACGGATCTTAGCCCCAATTTCCCGTACCTTATTGCCAAGCTCTTCATAATGTATCGGCTTACAAATATACTCTTTAACACCTAGCCGAATCGCTTCACGTGCATAATCAAACTCCTGATATCCGGTAAGAAGCAGCACCTCGCTATCCAATCCCATCTCCCGCAACTTACCGATAAAAGTTAACCCGTCCATCACTGGCATACGGATGTCACATAACACAAGATCAGGCTGTTTCTCCTCGGCAATACGCAAAGCATCCATTCCACTTCGCGCCATACCGACAACCTCCATCCCCATCTCCTGCCAAGGCAATACCCTGTTCAGATTATTCAGAATTGGGGCTTCGTCATCAACCAATAATACTTTTAGCATAATGATCTTCCCCCTGCTCGTATTTAGGTATGACACATTGGATAATAGTACCATGACCTGGACTAGAACAGATAAATATTCCGTACCTGTCACCGTATTCAATGCGGATGCGATCTGCTACACTGCGAATACCAAGACCTCTGCGTTCAAGATTCATCCGGTTATCCCGTTCAACCTTAACTTCTTGCTCCACAGGATCATTCACAATATATTGAAAAATAGCTAACTGAGAAGGTGTAATACCAATACCATTATCTTCAATACGTAAAATCAAATCCCCCTGCTTCTCCCAAACTTTCACAGAAACATGACCTTTGTAATCAATGCCCTCAAATCCATGTTGAATACTGTTCTCTACAAGCGGTTGTAAAGTGAGTTTAAGGATACCGCAACTCATCAATTCATTCGGAATATCGATCTCATATTCGAACAAATCTTCAAAGCGGAATTTTTGTATATCCAAATAATTGCGCAAATGTTTAACTTCTTCATCCAGCGTAATCTCTTCCCGATCCTGAATGCTAATTCGCAAAATACTGGCCAGCCTGTAGACCATCTCACTAACTTTTTTACCTTCATTCTGTATAGCGAGAACATTGATTGATTCTAATGTATTGAATAAAAAATGTGGTTTAATCTGTGCCTGCAGAACACGCATCTCAGCTTGATTCTTGCGACGCTGCTCCACATGAATTCTGTTAAATAACCCATTAATTTTATCCATAAGATCATTAAATCCCTTAGCAAGCAGCGTTAACTCATCATTTCCTTTAACTTCTACCCTAGTGGTCAGATCTCCGTCTTCAACCCGGCGCATAAAACGAACAATGACGGCGATGCCGCCGGTAATCCGGTTCATAAAAAATAAATTGAAGATCACAGCTGCCAATAAGCAAAGGAAAATCACAGCGACGAACCAGCGAGCAAATACTGTAACTTCGTGAGACAACGTATTCCAAGAAGTCACAGATACCAGACTCCATGGATAGTCCTTCAAGTGATACATGGAAAGAATGCTTTTCTCCCCGTTGTACTCTGTTTTGAAACTCTGAAACCCTTTTTTAAAGGTAATCTCTTTATCCGCGAAAGACTGGAAGTCCTGTCCATCCAGCTTTTGATCTGGGTCAAAAAGAATCATTCCATCATCATTTACAAGCATAAAGGAAACATCCTGATTGCTATCCCCAATTTTTAGATTGCGAAATATGGATTCGAACTCCCAATTCTTGATCTGCACAACTAGGATACCTATGTTCTGAAAGAAGCTCAATTCCTTCACTAAGCGAATTTGTGTAAACACAGGTTCAGTACCCGTAAGCTCGGGATACTCGTGAGGAGCCAGCCATTTCGGCACACCATTCAAGTCCATAACTTCCTGGTACAGATCACTTTTTTTGAATGTATCATAGGGTAGCGTTCGGAAATTTTCCTTGTTAAAAAGCGACACGATTTCAGAGTTACCTCTACCGTTAAAATTGTACAAAAACGCATAACTGATCGATGGATGATTAAACAACAGACTACGGAAATTGCGCTGGCTCGCATTCAGATTCAGTTGCTCAGCATCAGTCAAATCCTGATTGGTAGGATCATCTGCACTAAGGGCCATATGAAATACCGAGGTAGCAATTCCGTTGTCTGTAACGTTATCCATATCTTTTAGTACATTAGAAATACTGTAGCTAATCGCTTTAAGTGAGTATTCCGACTGCTGGCTGTACTTTTTCTCAATAGAATTATAAGTCACAAAAAACATAAGCATGCCTAGAATAAATAAAGGAATGATAATCAGGCCCAAAAATGCCGTAAATAATTTATAGCGCAAATTCATCGGCTAGTGCTCCTGACTGAGAATAAAGTTATCCTTTTACGCCGCCCGCTGTTACACCTTCAATAATCTTCTCCTGCAGAATAGCATAAATGATAATTACCGGCAGGACGCTGAAGACGATACCGGCTGACATTTGTGCATAGTTCATCTGGTATTGATCACGGAATTGGACCATACCTACTGGAAGCGTTCGCAGCTCGTCATTTGACAGGAAGTAGTTAGCTAGCAAGAACTCGTTCCAATTTCCCAGGAAATTAACAATGAATACAGTAACCATAGCCGGAACCGTTAGAGGTACAATAATTCTAGCAAAGATACCCGGTGCCTTCAAGCCATCCATGACCGCAGCTTCTTCTATTTCTCTAGGTAAATTTCGCATAAATGCTGCTAAAATAATGATCGTAAACGGAATCGCATTGGCGATATAAGGAATGATCAACGCCCAGTGGGTGTTCAGTATTCCTAACTTACGTACAATCGTATAAATCGGCAGCATTAAAGCATTATTCGGAATGAGCATTCCTACTAAAACCAGTGAGAACAAAATAGTATTCCATTTCCCCTGACGCATCCGCGTAACCGCAAAAGCAAACATAGACGCAAGCAGAATGGACACTACAGAAGCAAGTATCGAAATGTACAAACTGTTGAAAAAGTAAGTACTGATCTTGGCATTTACCCAAGCTTCGACGTAGTTATTGAAGACGAATTCCTTTGGAATGCCAAAAGGATTAAGCGCAATCTCATTATTATCCTTTTTCACAGATGAGAATAATACGAATAGGAAAGGAAACAGGATCACTAACAAATAGAATAAAAGGGCAATATGTGGCAGACTCTTTTTCAGGGCGCGTGGCATCAGTATTCAATCCTTTCTGTACGACGTGCAATCAGCAGCTGATAAAGGACTGTAACCACCAGTGTAAACGCAAAGATCAGGACAGCGATGGCATTTCCGTATCCATACTTAAAGTTCGTGATCGCATATTTAATCATGTATGTTGCCATTACATCGGTTGAACCTGCAGGTCCCCCCTTAGTCATAACGATGACAATATCCGCCGCTTTCATTGCTCCAGCAATGGATAGCATAATTACAACCGAGATGATCGGTACGATTAGTGGGAGCGTGATACGGGTAGCGCGTTGAAATCCGGTTGCGCCGTCAATGGCTGCAGCTTCATCCAATTCACCAGGAATAGCTAGAATCGCCGCTAGGACCATAACGATATAAAATCCAGTCCACTGCCAAGCATTCGTCAACAAAATAGAAAGCATTGCAAATCTCTCATCTGACAGCCAGTAAATAGGATTAATTCCTACTAGACTAAGGAGCTTATTAAAAAGTCCAATGTTGGGCTCATAGATAAACCCCCAGAGAATACCGATAACCGCTGTAGACATAATGGAAGGCATAAAGACTGCTGTCTTATATAAGCCTTTTAACTTCTTCACATTAGAAATCAATAACGAGAAGAATACGATCAACGGTACCTGGATACATACGGAGAAAAGAATAAACCAACCGTTGTTTTTAACGGATATCCAGAATCGTTCATCTCCTAATGCTTTCTCATAATTACTTAATCCGGCTGATTTAACCGTCTCCGATACACCGTTCCAACTGGTAAAACTGTAATAAATAGAACTGAAAATGGGGTAAATGAAAAACATCGTGAACAATATCAATGCTGGAAGAACGAAAAGGAAAAATACCACTGGATTTCTTAATGCTTTATTCATGACTACCTCCGGTTGCTTTGACATCTGGCGAATAGTGAATGCTTCAGATCAAGTGCAAACACATATTTTCTTTGATTTTAAAAATGTACCCTGGATTTAGCACCAGGGTACATTCAGTTTGCAGCTATTTATTCAACTGCTGCGTTTGCTTCTTCTTGTACCTTTTGCAAAGCTTCGCCCATTTTCTCAGGAGTCGTCTGATCGCCAATCAGTTTTTGAATTTGAATGTTACTGATTTCTGTAGTTACATCAGCTTGAACAAGAGAGTCAAATGCTGGGAACGAAGATTGTGAGTTGTTAAGTACACCTACGATTTCGCTCATCAGATCATCAGTAATATTCTCATTCAATACGTTTTGGTCAATCTTCATTGCTGGCAATACACCATCTTCAACAAGTCCACGCAATTGCATTTCTTCATTAAATAAGTTTTTAATAAAAGATTTCACAGCAGCCAATTGACGTGGATCTTTCTCAGCAGATGCAGAGAAACCATAACCATTGTTCACATCGCGCATCAATGCAGTTTGGTCGCCCGCTCCGCCTTCAACTGCTGGGATATTGAAGAAGCCAACTTTACCGATCAAACCTTCGCCAGATTGGCCAGTTTTAAATACGGAGGATTTCCAAGTACCATCATACAGCAGGATCGCTTCACCACTAGTAAATTGTGTTGTGTATTCAGCATATTCAAAGCCAAGTTCGCCTTTTTTGAAGTAGCCTTTATCAACCCATTCTTTATATTTCGCAAATCCTTTTACTACATTTGGATCAGACCATTTAGCTTCGCCTGTTGCAAATTTAGCAGTTACATCTGGACCTGCATAACGTGACCACAAGTGGTTAGCTAACATAAGTGGTACCCAACCAGCTTTGGATGCACCAGCCAAAGGTACTTTTCCATCAGCCTTGATATCAGCCAATTGTTGTTCCAATTCGGCAAACGTTGTTGGAGCCTTCCAGCCCTTGCTTGTATAGTATTCTTTGTTATAGAAGAAGCCTTCTCCAGAACCACCGATAGGCAATCCATAGATTTTTCCTTCATAAGTGAAAGGATCAAGATTTGAGAATTTATCCTTAATTCCAAGTTCCTCAAGAATTGGAGTCAGGTCAAGTAATTTACCTTCTTTAGCATAGATCTTGGAGTCAGGACTACCGAACAGATCGAAGATTTCCGGCGGATTACCCGCAGCCATTTCACCACGCAATTTTTCTTTACGGTTTACATCTGAATCTACCCCATCGAGTTTAAAGGTCAGACCCGGTACATCCTCTTGTACCTTGTTAACTACTTCTTCGAGAATAGCCAGACGTTTCTGCTTGTCTGCACCGATTTGAGTGTGACGAATCGTCATTTCAAATGGCTCGTTATTTACCGGTTCTTCTGTTGCAGGAGCATTTGTAGCGGCTGAATTAGTCGCGGTAGCGTTTCCATCTCCTTTGTTAGAAGACTCATTGTTGTTGCCTCCGCAACCAGTCAGTAAAGCTGATGATACGAAAATCAGGGACAATAGCAAAGTCATACTTTTTTTCATTTCTTGTGACCCTCCCTATATATTGATGTGCTTTACACTTCTTATTATAGAAAACAGACTTCATTATCGTAAGGTTAAGATTCATCCACTATAGGGATAAAAATCTCTAATGTAAGCGGAATCAACTACATTATAAGTTATATTACATAACACAAAAATGTTAAATCGCTTAATTTATTTGTTTTTCTCATCACAAAACTTTGTTTTCACTCTAGAAACAATTAATAAAACATCCAAATAGTCACATTACCTGACATATTCATTTATTATCCATCCCATTAACCACGTGTAACTATAGCATGTCTTTATTAGGAATAGTATAAAACTACCCCCTCAGAGGAGCTTTATCCCCTCCCTTTTTACTTCCTCATAACAAAAAACCGCACCTTCAGTGATCAACCACTGAGGGTACGGTCTCTCTTAAAAATATATATCTATTATACCAATGCCGTTTGCTTACGACCTTCTTCTACCAAGCGATATGCCCGTTGCACTTCTTCTTCTGTTGGAGAAGGTACTCCATCCAGTTCATAAGCTTTGCCGAGCATTTCCCATTTATAGATACCCATCTGATGATAAGGTAAGATTTCGAATTTCTCGACGCCATTTAAGGTTCCAATATAACGACCTAAGTTAATGAGATCCTCTTCACGATCATGAATACCAGGTACATACACATGTCGGATCCACATCTTACGATTATGGTCTGAGAGCCAGCGTGCAAGCTTCAAAGTTCGATCATTGGATTTACCAGTTAACTTGATATGCGCTTCTTCATCAATATGCTTCAGATCAAGCATAACCAAATCTGTAACGTCCAATAAGTCATTAATCTTGTCACCTTCGTTGTAGCCATTACTATCTAATGTGGTATGCAGATTCCAACGTTTTTTCACTTCCGTGAATAACTGCTTTACAAATTGCGCCTGCAAGGTTGGTTCTCCACCGGATACAGTTAACCCGCCACCGGATGAACGATAGTAGTTTATATATGGCTCGATCTCCGAAAGCACTTCTTCTAGAGTCATTTCTTTACCTTCATCTAAAGCCCAAGTATCAGGGTTATGGCAATACTGACATTTCAGCAAGCAGCCTTGCATAAACAAGACAAATCGAATACCAGGTCCATCAACGGTTCCAAAGGTTTCCAAAGAGTGTATGCGACCTTTAATCATAGGATGTCATCCTTTCGCCACGACAGACTAACAGTCCCTCTTTCAACGATGAAGCTTCCTGTCTTTGAGACTGTCATATCCCTAAATCGCGGCTATAAAATTTAAAATTTTAACAATTCTCAAACAAGATATTACCGCCCTTGAGACAAGGGCGGTATCTTCCTTGCAATTATTTCAATGTAGTACTAATTCAAAGAGAAACAAATTACATCGAACCGTGGAATGTACGGTTGATTACATCCATTTGTTGTTCGCGAGTCAGCTTGATGAAGTTAACTGCATAGCCGGATACACGAATAGTCAATTGTGGATAGTTCTCTGGGTGCTCCATAGCGTCCATCAGCTGTTCACGGTTAAATACGTTAACATTCAAATGCTGAGCGTTGTTATGGAAGTATCCATCCATCATGTGTACCAGGTTAGACTTACGGGAATCCTCGTCTTTACCAAGTGCCTTAGGTACGATGGAGAACGTGTTAGAGATACCATCTTGTGCATCGGAGTAAGGCAGTTTAGCTACAGAGTTCAGGGAAGCCAAGGCGCCTTTCTTGTCACGTCCGTGCATTGGGTTAGCACCCGGTGCGAAAGGTTCACCTTTCTTACGTCCGTCAGGTGTAGTACCTGTCTTCTTACCGTACACTACATTCGAAGTAATGGTCAGTACCGATTGAGTTGGCACAGAATCACGATATGTTTTGTTTTTACGGATCATAGTCATGAAGGTTTCAACCAATTCTACTGCGATGCTGTCTACAGCATCGTCATTGTTACCGTAGCAAGGGAATTCGCCTTCGGTTTCGAAGTCGATCGCAATACCTTGTTCGTTACGAATAGGTTTTACTTTGGCGTATTTAATTGCGCTTAGTGAGTCAGCTGCAACGGACAGCCCAGCAATACCACAAGCCATCGTACGCAGAATGTCACGGTCATGCAGCGCCATTTCGATACGTTCGTAAGAATATTTGTCATGCATATAGTGAATGATGTTCAAAGTGTTAACATAAGTTTTAGCCAACCACTCCATCATCGGTTTGAAACGTTTCATTACTTCGTCATAATCCAGATATTCAGAAGTGATCGCTGGGAATTCCGGTCCAACTTGTGCTCCGGATTTTTCGTCTATACCACCATTGATAGCATACAGCAATGCTTTTGCCAGGTTGGCACGAGCGCCGAAGAACTGCATTTGTTTACCGATACGCATTGGAGATACGCAGCAAGCAATCGCATAATCTTCACCCCAGTATGGACGCATTACATCGTCATTTTCATACTGAATTGCACTAGTTTCAATGGAAACCTTAGCACAATATTTTTTGAAGGCTTCAGGCAATTTTTCGGACCACAGTACAGTTAAGTTTGGTTCCGGAGCTGGACCCAAGTTGTACAGGGTGTTCAAGAAACGGAAGCTGTTCTTGGTAACACGAGTTGTTCCGTCTTCAGCCATACCACCGATGGATTCAGTTACCCATGTTGGGTCACCGGAGAACAGATCATTATAGTCAGGTGTACGCAAGAATTTCACGATACGCAGTTTCATTACGAAATGATCGACGATTTCTTGTACTTGTTCTTCAGTCAAAGTACCTTCAGCAATATCGCGTTCTGCATAGATGTCCAAGAAAGAGGACACACGGCCTAGGGACATCGCTGCACCATTTTGCTCTTTAACTGCTGCAAGATACCCGAAGTATACCCATTGAGTAGCTTCTTTGAAGTTGGTCGCTGGTCTGGAAATATCCATACCATGAGCGGCTGCCATTTCTTTCAATTCGCCAAGTGCACGAATTTGCTCGGACAGCTCTTCACGCAAACGAATAATATCTTCAGTCATGGAATCAACTTCAAGCTCAGTTTGTTGTTGTTTTTTGTCTTTAATGAGGAAATCAATACCGTACAGAGCAATGCGGCGGTAGTCGCCGATGATGCGTCCGCGGCCGTAAGCATCAGGAAGACCTGTAATTACGCCGGATTTACGCACAGCTCTCATGTCTGGTGTATATGCATCAAATACGCCTTGGTTATGCGTTTTGCGAATGTTCGTAAACATGTCAACGATGTTTTGTGGAAGCTCGAAGCCGTAAGCCTTCGTAGCATCAACCATCATCTTGATCCCGCCAAATGGCTGGATGGAACGTTTGAAAGGAGCGTCAGTCTGTACGCCTACAATTTGTTCCTTGTCTTTGTCAATGTAGCCTGGAGCATGTGAAGTGATTGTGGAGACAGTATCTAGGGAAACATCCCATACGCCGCCTCTTTCTCTTTCTTCCTTGCTCAATTGGGAAATAATCTTCCATAGTTCAGTTGTGTTACTAGTAGGTCCTACGAGGAATTCTTCGTTTCCTTCATAAGGCTTAATGTTACTTGCGATAAAGTTGTTAACGTCAACTTTTCTGGACCATTTACCTTTTGTAAAACTTCTCCAACCGGATTTCACTTCTTGTACATCTTTTTCAATCACCGACATGCTAAATCCCTCCATCTATATTTATAATATTTGTAGAGATCGCGGGCTTGAAGGTTGATCCCGTGTCTCGTGATCCCAAGAAAGATATGGTTGTTCGAAAATTCACAATCATTGTTCCATGTATGGGACCGTTGTTTATATAAACATTTTAGTTTATTTTCTATAAATAGACTGTGACAAATATCACCTTTCCGGTGATATTTGTCACTTATATCTAGTCCACAACCATCCTATTATCTACTTAACCAAATATTAATTATCAAATCTTCCGTAGAAAGCATTACGGTACACATCTGCAAGTTCAGATACCAGTGGCAGCTTAGGATTGGCAGTTGTACATTGATCTTCAAATGCACGGTCAGCCAAGTAATCTACACGGGATTCAAAATCCTTAGGATCAAAGCCCAGTTGTTGGAAGGATTCTTCGATACCCAGTTTTTTGTTCATATCGCGAATAGCATTGATCAGGCTAGTTACACCTTCTTCAGTTGTGCGAGCTGGCAATCCCAGAATACGGGCGATTTCTGCATAACGCTCGTCAGCTACGAAGTGTGAATATTTAGGGAACGAAGCGAACTTCGTAGGTTTCTTAGCATTGTAACGAATAACGTGTGGCATAAGGATCGCATTAGTACGACCGTGAGCAGTGTGATATTGACCGCCCCATTTATGCGCCAAACTGTGGTTAATACCCAGGAAAGCATTAGCAAAGGCCATACCAGCAAGTGTTGATGCGTTATGCATTTTCTCACGGGCAACTCTGTCGCCTTCAAGCGCCGATTTTTCAAGGTATTGGAATACCAATTGGATTGCTTTAATTGCCAGACCATCAGTGTAGTCACTCGCCATAACAGATACATAAGCTTCGATGGCATGTGTCAATACGTCCATACCTGTATCAGCTACAGCAGTTTTTGGCAAGCTATATACGAACTCTGGATCAATGATAGCTACGTCTGGAGTTAGCTCGTAGTCAGCCAAAGGATATTTAGTGTGTTGTTCAGTTGTTTTATCGGTAATAACTGCGAAAGATGTTACTTCCGAACCCGTACCCGAAGTAGTTGGAATCGCTACAAACTTAGCTTTGTTTCCAAGTTTAGGAAATTTGTAAACCCGTTTACGGATATCCATGAATTTTTGTTTCAGACCGTTAAAGTCTGCGTCTGGATGTTCATAGAATAACCACATTCCTTTTGCAGCATCCATTGGGGAACCACCACCAAGTGCGATGATGCAGTCCGGTTGGAATCTGTTCATCATTGCTGTACCTTTTTCAACTGTAGTTGTCGATGGATCTGGTTCAACTTCCGAGAACACTTCTATCGCTACAGGAGTTTGGCGTTGACGCAGGTAATGTTCAACTCTCTCAACATATCCGAGCTTAACCATCATTGGGTCAGTGATAATTGCGACACGTGTGATATCAGGCATTTTGGTCAGGTACTGAGTAGCGCCTTTTTCGAAATATATCTTGTCAGGTACTTTAAACCATTGCATATTCACGGTACGACGATTCACCCTTTTCACGTTGATCAAATTAATTGCTGTAACGTTTTGCGACACGGAGTTACGACCATAAGATCCGCAGCCCAGCGTCAACGAAGGGATGTTAGTGTTATAGATATCGCCGATCGCACCATGAGTGGAAGGCGAGTTAACGAGAATACGTCCTGTTTGCAGACGGTTGGAGAACTTCATGATTACTTCTTCGTTGTTGGAGTGGATAGCCGAACTATGGCCCATACCACCAAATTCAACAACTTGTGCTGCGCGTTCGATACCTTGATCTGCGTTTTTAACTTTGTAGCAAGCAAGCACAGGACTCAATTTTTCAGCGGACAATGGATATTTAGTGCCTACACCTTCAAGTTCTGCTACCAGAATCTTAGTGCCGGCAGGAACTTGAATGCCGCACATTTCAGCAATTTTCACTGCGGATTGTCCAACGATTGCTGGGTTAACCGCACATTTATCAACGTTCATAGCGCCGCTAGTAAGTTTGGCAGCTTCTTCTTTGTTAACAAAGTAGCAGCCATTAGCGATCATTTTCTTTTTCACTTGATCAAAGATTGGTTCTTCGATAATAACAGCTTGCTCGGAAGCACAGATCATACCATTATCAAATGTTTTGGAAAGAATGATGTCCGTTACGGCTTGATCGATATCCGCGCTCTTTTCGATGAATGCAGGTACGTTACCAGGACCTACGCCAAGAGCTGGTTTACCACAGCTATAAGCTGCTTTTACCATTGCTGAACCGCCTGTTGCGAGAATAAGTGCAACGTCAGGGTTGTTCATCAAAGCGTTTGTTTTGTCCATTGTTGGCATTTCAATCCATTGGATACAATTCTCAGGTGCGCCAGCTTTTACAGCCGCATCATGAAGAATTCTAGCAGCAGCTGCACTACACTCTTGCGCAGATGGGTGGAAACCGAATATAATAGGGTTCCGTGTCTTAATCGAAATCAACGCTTTAAACATCGTGGTGGATGTAGGGTTGGTTACCGGTGTGATACCCATTACAATTCCGACGGGCTCAGCAATTTTTTGGAAGCTTTCATAAGCATTGTCTTCAATAACGCCTACTGTTTTATCGTATTTAATTCCGTGCCAGATATATTCTGTCGAGAAGATGTTTTTAGTAATTTTGTCTTCGTAAACCCCGCGGCCAGTTTCTTCTACAGCCAATTTAGCGAGGTACATATGTTTGTCGAGTCCAGCCAACGCCATTGCATGAACGATTGTGTCAACTTGCTCTTGATCCAGCGCCATGAATGCCTCATGTGCTTTTTTCGCTTTATCCACTAAAGTCTGAATATACTCTTCAGCGGTAGTTTGTTTAACTTGGGCGGCGACTTCGTTCTTAACTGCCATCTCCCTCGTCCTCCTGTCAATTTTTAGGTTGTTTTTCTCTACACATTTATCTTATCACATCATTTCCACCTTGTATAGTGAAATCTTTCACAAAGTATAAAGTTTTTTTGATTTGTTTTCAAAGCGCTTTCATTCGATCATATTATAGATTTTTTACCATTATTTATGCTTTATTATTTCTTAAATTTAAAGTTTATGTTTAAAAAGACAAGAACTGATACCCATTTTCTACCTTTCCGCTCGCAAAAATATTTTAAAAAAGCAAACCTAATTTTGTTGACACTCTATTTTTCCATTGGTCTCTAAAAAATAGTGGGATGCCCCCCCGTCGTGTTGATTTATAAAAATATCAATAATATAAACATAAAAAAACCGACTCCTATGGAGCCGGTTCTGTTCTTCCTAGCTATTCTACTTTAATTGTGTCGAAGAATTTCTCTTGCACTGTTTTGGCAGCAGCTTCAAGCTGTGTCTTGGAATCTGTTCCTTTTTTGGAGAACAGCTCTTGAATTACATTGGACATGGTTGCGTAGTAGTCCTGTGTATTGTATTGCGCTTCCGGTTTACCGTCCAGCAAACCTAAAATATCAGGGCTGTATTGATATACATTTGTATATTTATCATACACAGCTTTCGTTTTCTTGCCGAAGTCAGAATCTGCAGAATAGTAATCTAAGAGCGGCGGAATAAAGTATTTACCATCCGTTGTACGTTGTTGCAGAACCGCATCCAGTGCTTCTAGACCTTTATCGGAGAAGTAATCAAATGTAATATAACGGAATGCCATTTCTTGCTCGTCTGGTGTTGCATTTGGATTGATTACAAGGTAGTCACCACCAAGTACCCCGGTGTGTTTTCCGCCTTTTTCCATTGCAGGCATTGGATACGTAAGTACATCTTCTGGTTTCAGACCGCCTTGATTCAACGCTTGCTCAATAACACCGTCAGATCCAGCCATTACCATTGCTGTACGACTTTGTTGGAATGCGCCTACAGCATCACCCCAGCCCAGTGCCCAGTCCTGAGGAATCGCGTTTGCTTCCCATCTAAGTTTCTTGTAGAAATCCAGCGCTTTAATCCCAGCCTCAGAATTAAAAGTAGCTACAACCTTACCGCCTTCTATCTTCTGAATTTCACCGCCAGCTTCGAACAGGAAGTTGGTCCAGTTCCAGCCTGCTTCATTCCCTTTACCCATTGGAGCAATACCGGAAATACCTTTTTTGGTATCAGCTACGCCTTTCGCGGTATTCAGCATATCATCCCAAGTCCAATCCATAGGTGGAACAGCAACGCCTTTTTCGTCCAGCATTTTTTTGTTGATCATTGTGGTTGTTACATAACCCTTTTGAGTTACGCCGAAGACTTTACCGTCAATGATAAATTGATTTTGGAGAACCGGGTTAATTTGATCCTTAAATTCGTATTTATTCCACAGATCCGTAATGTCAGCTACCCAGCCTTTTTCAACTAGGAATTTTGCTTCTGTAGCGTAGGTGTTAAAGAAGGTTGGAGCTTCATTCGCTGCCATTTTGATGCCGATTTCACTTACATTGTACTGCCAATCGTCTTTGACGATTTCAACATTCGGATATTCCTCTTGGAAACGTTTGATCTTGTCATCTTCCTGTGCTCTAACTTCGGTTAGGTCAGGGGTTGGATAGTGAATTTTGATGGTCACTTTTCTTTGTGTGATATCATCAGTTGGCGCTGCTGTAGCACTGCCAGCATTATCTGTTGCAGCATTCGTTGGCGCAGTAGTCGCTTCCCCTTCCTTGTTTCCTGTCGTGTTTCCGTTATTGTTATTACCGCCGCAAGCGGTTAACAACGATCCGGCCACAAGGAGGCTTAGTAGCACGCTAGAGTACTTACGCATTGAAACTCCCCTTTTCAATTCATAGTTATCTTACATATCGATCATAAAAGAGAAATCGTTTACAAACGAGGTGCATTTATATTCCTTTCATGTGCATGTTTACGATCCGTGACTAAATCCGTCGATCCTTGCTTATCCCTTAACTGCTGATAATGCGACGCCACGCATAATGAACTTTTGGAAGATCAGGAAGACAAGGATCGGCGGCAACGATACGATAAATAGGATGGCGAATTTAATATTCGTATTAAGTGCCTTTACATTAATAACGTATTTATAGATTGCTGTCGCGAGCGTATATTTCTCTTCACTGTGCATAACCAGAGATGGCCAGAACCAGTCATTCCATGCTGTAGAAAAGATAAAGATCGCCAGCGTAGCAAAAATCGGAACCGACAATGGCACTGCAATGGAGAAAAAGCTTCTCGGCTCAGAGGAACCGTCAATCCGCGCGGCTTCAAAAATTTCAGGATGTATCCCATCAAAAAAGTTCTTTAAGAGTAGAAAATAGAATGTATTCGCACCAGCCGGCAGCCAAAATGCTGCGTACTGATTTAGTAATCCAAGCTCTTTTAGATTGACAAAGTTGGGAATCATATAGCTGGTCGCCGGAATAAACAATGTCATCAGGAAAAAGAAATAAATTGCCTTTCTGTAAGGGACATTCATACGAGAAATGCTGAAAGCAGACATTCCCAATACTACTAGTGTCACGACCATATTCCCCACAAAAATATAAATGGTGTTTTTAAGGAACATCAGCAGATCAATGTAATTCATCGCTTCCTTAAGGTTGCTGAAGTGCCATTCCTGCGGGAAAAAATGCGGTGGGAATGAGTTCACCTCTTGATTCGATTTCAGTCCGTTAAATAACGTCATACAGATCGGATACAGCATGCTGAACACCATAATCAAAATAACCACGCACATCAAGCCATAAACGATCTTATTGCTTGTTTTTTTCAAATCATGTTCTGAGAGAATCCCTCTATCTGCGCTCTTCATCTTAGTTGTCCTCCTTGTTAAGCTTGAACTGTAAAATGCCCAAACCACCTAGGACAATGAACATTAGCATGCCAAGCGCAGTCGCTGTTCCATAATCGAGTCGCGTAAAAGCATATTTTACGATCAGCAGCGCATAGGTAAGCGTAGTATTATTCGGCCCACCATCAAGCAGCGCCATTTGTGACTGATACCCTTGTGAAGTCCCGATAATCTGTAATATCAACATCAAAATGATCAAATTACGTAGCGAAGGCAATGTGATGTACTTTATACGTGCCCACACACCAGCCCCATCAATCTCAGCTGCTTCATACCAATCCCGCGGAATGCTGAGTACAGCAGCCAAGTATATTAACATCCCTGATCCAAACTGCTGCCACGTCTCCATAAAAACAAGAGAAATCATCGACCACCTTGTATCTGTCAGGAAGGCAACCTGGTCCACACCAAGCGAGCTTAATACCGCATTGATTGGGCCCACCGGATCATAAATCCATCTCCAGAGTCCATATAGAACCACACCAGGCATAACGAAAGGAAGGTAAGCCGCTACCCGTACAAAGCCCCCAAACCTTCTCAGCTCCGAGATCATAATGGCAAAAGCAATCGGAACCCAGAACCCGATAATAAGACATAGAAGCATGTAATACCCCGTATTTTTTAACGCGGTCAAAACATCTGGATCACTAAGGGCTCTAGCGTAGTTCTCAAAGCCAACAAAGCTATTCCCTTTTACAAAATCAACATGGTAGAAGCTGTACAACAAGCCTTTAAAAATTGGCACCCACAGGAACATTACAAAAATAATCACAGCAGGTACGAGGAACATATATCCCCAAAAGTTTTTCTTCCAGCGGTTTTGCTTGTAAGGTGTACCCTTCAGCGCCGGCGGATTTTCGGATACAACTGCGGTTTGATTCATCAGGCTCCCTCATTCCATTTTTCTTTCAGCATTTTTCGCAAAATGCTTCCTACCTTAAATTGTAGAAAATGAGGGTTGTACTGAACATGTCTAAATCTACCGAAGTAGTATGTGTTTTTACTTCTTCAATTCACTGGGGCTAATCCCATAATATTTTTTGAAAATTTTACTAAAATGCTCCGGTGATTCATAACCTACACGCTCGGCAATTTCGTATCTGCGAAGATCAGTGTTCAAAATCATGTCCCGGCTTTCTTCCATCCGCAGCTTAATTACATATTCCCACAGGTTGTAACCTGTATTTTTCTTAAACAAATAGCTCAAATAATTAGGACTGACATGGTTTTTCTTAGCCACTTCATGGATGGTTAATCCTTTTTGCGCATAGTTCTCGTCAATATACTCTCTTGCTTTCTCTACAATCAGATTGCTGCGTGTATGAAGCTCTTCTACTGAAGGATCGGTTGTGTAGCTGTTCCAATTAAAATCCCCGTAGTAAAACACATAATGGTCATTATGTTCATTATTCCAAAGAATGGCTTTGGAGGCTTGACGGTTCAATACAGCCATAAATGATAGACCCTTGAGAATCTGGCTGATGCCGATGACTGCATTTAAGTGCAGATATTTTTGAATATTAAAATGAAGACTGCGGCCAAGAATATCTAGCCTATTGATTTGACTGGCAGACGAATCTTCATAGCTTTTTTCATCCCATTGAATAATGATCGTTATTTCTTCATCCTCTGCGTAAAAGCCTGTCGAGTTCCACTCCTGATCCATCAGCTCTTTGGCGATATTCAGCGCGGCATAACAAAGAAGCCGTCTGTCCCGCAGGGTGTAGTGCTTCTCCTGATTCATTCCAGCCAGAGGCACCTTAATTTTTAAGACGGAAAAATACGGCCCTTGCAGCTTCAGGTTATCCAGCTTTTGTAAGCGTTCTGCATCACACAGTACACCTTCAGGCTCATTGAGCAGCTCATTTAATAACTTGCTGTATTCCGGAAGCGGCTCTTCCAGCCGAAAGCTTTCGTTAATCCCTGACATGAAAATGTCCAATTCTGGTGATGGTTTGCCCATCTTAAGCAGCACATTTCGCACCGAATCCAGAAATTGCTCACTGTTCAAAGGTTTGATCAAATAATCCTTCGCGCCAAGCCTAACCGCCATTTGCGCATATTGAAATGTCTCGTGTGCAGAAATCACGATGGTCTGTACCCAGGGTTTGGCCAATTTTGCATGCTGCATTAGATCAATCCCGCTCATTGCGCCCATCTGAATATCAGTAACGAGCAGGTCTATTTCCTCCATCCGAATGCAGTCCAGCGCTTCAAAACCACTGTTTGCTGTATAAATATGGTCTATGTTTAACCCCGAAGAAGCTAATAAATTGCTCAGCCCTTTACAAATCAAAGGTTCGTCATCCACAACTAATATATTGAACATATCTGTATGCTCCCCTTCCTTAGTCCTGATTCTCTGATTTCGGAAGCTTAACCGTCACCAATGTACCGCCCTCTTTACGAGGCGTATAGCTGATGCCATAATCAGAGCCAAAGTGTAAATGTATGCGCTGGTTAATGTTGCGAATCCCGTAACCGCTGGCCGGATTTGGACTGTCGTCATTCAGCACAGCTTCAATGGCCTGATAATCAACAGACTTATATCCGTTATCTTCAATAGTGATCTCGACGGTATCGTCCACACAAACTGCGCTAATGATGATTTCCCCATCCTCGCCCATATTTTTGACACCATGAATAATAGCATTCTCAATTAACGGCTGCAGGGTAATTTTAGGAATTAGATTTCTTTTCGTATCTGGGTGAATCTCCATTACAACACGAAATATATAATCATACCGGTGCTGCTGCAGCTTGATATAGGCCGTTGCATGCTCCAGCTCTTCTTCAAGGCTAATCAGCTCCCTTCCCCGACTGAGGCTAATCTTCATAAGCTTGGATAATTCCTTGATCATCTCGGCGGATTCAACGTTGCCTTCCAGCGAGCTTTTCCAGTAAATACTCTCTAAAGTGTTGTAGAGCAAATGCGGATTGATCTGCTGATAGAGCAGTTGAAGCTGTGATTCCTTCTGTTTTAGCTCCATCTGATATTTATAAGTAATTAGTCCATTTAGCCTGCGGGCCATGTCATAGGTAGATCCAATCAGCACACTGACCTCATCGTTACTCCCTCTTTTTGGCGTCTCAGGGACACGATTGCCTGGCTCAAACTTTCGGACGAAAAAGGCTAACTTTTGCAAAGGCGTCATTAATGAACGCCAGAAATAAGTAATCATGATTAATCCAAAAACAGCATAGGCCACAGTTATGTATTGAATCACACTTTTCATTTCGTTTTGTTGCTGCAGCAGTGCTTTTACGGCGATTTTGTAGACTAGCTTCTGTCCTAAGGCGTGGTTATTATTGACCACATAAATAAAATCCGAGGTAATAACATCCACGGTACCTTCCAAATCCTCAGCAATGACCGTTTCCGGCAACGTAATGATCTCACCAGTATTATTCGTAGTAGAAGCGAGTACACGATTATCCAGATCCGTTAAGTAAATATCACCATCAGGCAACGATATGGATTTGAGGGATTCTCCGATTTTCGCGTCCATCTTGGTAATGACTAAGACCCCAATAGTCTCAGCTTTCCTGGAGATGTTATTGACAGCTCTCATATAGGTAAGAGTCTTCAAGTTTTCCGCTTGCGCACTTAGCTTCCCTGTGAATTTTAGAGATCCGCGGCCCTTTTTCTGGACAACCTCCTCGAACCAATATGGCTCTTCCGCTTTGGAAAAGAAATATACCCCCGCCTTCTTAACCTGTGGGAAATTGGGTGCAAAAAAATAATAATCCTCGGGATCGTATATATAAAGGGAATAATAGATGCCGTCCCCACGCTCAGCTCCCTGCGAGTAACTGACCAACAGCTTCTCTATCGTCTCATAGCGTTTAACCCGCTCCAGGATGGTATCCGAACCCGTCATATTAATCTGCTGAATCAGAGGGTTTTGAATTACAGTGGTAGTAATTTTATTTACGGTATCGATATCTCGGTTAATGATGGTGAAGTTTTGCTTGTTCAGCTCTACATAAGCATTCGTCACATGGCGCTTCAGAATTTGCTCAGCCTTCATATTCCCGTAAATGTTCAAAAACAGAATGGGCGAGATCATAATCAGAAACAGCAGGATAAGCTGCTGTTTGACGTTCAGCTTCAGAATCGGCCGAATCAGCCTAGACAACATCGAGATGCACCTCCGGGTTCAATAACTATATCAAAGTGATAAACGCTTACATATGTTTATTTTAAAGTTTTTTATGTTCATTTGTATGTAGTTTTTTCTGTTGGACGGATAAAAAGAGCACGATGATATGTTCGCCACTACGTGGAGCGTTTGGGCTTACGATCGCTGTTATCCTCAGATTTCCTGATTTTATACCGCTGAGCGGTAGAAATCCGAGGATAAAGGCGACCACTGGCGTTTCTCCAGCTCCAAACCTCCACTTCGCAACTCCATCAACGAACTCTTAAAAACCGCAAACAGAAAAAGGGGCGGACGGCGTAAAGACCACTGCGTGGGGCTAGGAGGAATGAACTCTATATGGAAGAAGTGCGATGTATGTTCTTGAACACTTGAACACTCAAGTACTTCAATACTTGAATGTGCTTTGCTGTTGGGCGTCTGGATTACTTGATGTGCTATTTAGCTGCTTGTTGTGCGTTAGGATTACCGGATGTGCGGCTTTGCTGCTTGTTGAGCGTTTGGATTACTTAATGTGCGACTTACTACTTATTCGGCGTTTTGCATTCCCATACGCCCTCTTCACGATGAGCTATAGGACTCAGATGCAGCTATTTGGCTAATTTTTGGCTTTTACGAGGAGTTTCGGACTCCAGAGGCGTTATTCGTTCCAAACTACGCGATATGTGGGCTTTTCGAACCAATAGCGACTATGGAGTCCGATAGGTTCGCATATGAGCCGAATTATTACTTATAGAGACTATGAGGTCCGATAAACTGTTGAGCTTTTTGACTAACCTTCTGAATTATTTACTATACGGCTAATAGCGACTATGGGGTCCGATCACCGTCTGAGCTTAATACTAACCTTTTGGATTACTTAATGTGTAGCTAACTACTTATTCGGCGTTTTACATTCCCACACACCCCTTCACGATGAGCGATCGGACTCAGATGCTGCTATTTGGCTGATTTTTGGCTTTTACGAGGAGTTTCGGACTCCAGAGGCGTTATTCGTTCCAAACATACGCGATATGTGGGCTTTTCGAGCCAATAGAGACTATGGAGTCCGATAGGTTCGCAAATAAGCCGAATTTTGGCTAATAGCGACTATGAGGTCCGATAGACAGTCTGAGCTAGCTAAATACAGAGACTTTGCACAAAAAAAGACCGCCCCCAAAGTCATCCGCTACTTTGGAGTCGGTCCCTTGTTCATTTAGAAATTTAGTCTGTCAGCAGCTCATACAATCCTTTTACGACCAGATCAGCTTCTTTCAGCACCTCAGGTTTGCCGATACCTACAACCTTCATTCCAGCAGCTTTACCTGCTTGAACGCCTGCCTCAGCATCTTCAAACACAACACATCCATCCGGCTGCAAGCCTATCTCTTGAGCCGCGATCAGGAATACCTCTGGGTCAGGTTTGGCTAGTGACACTTTGTTGCCGTCAACAACTGCATCGAATAAGTCTGTAATGTTCAGCTTATTCAAAATAAACTCAGCGTTCTTACTGGCTGATCCTAGCGCAATCCCAATCCCACGTGATCTCAATCCTGTTAGGTATTCTTTCACTCCAGGCAGCAGCTCCGATTCCTCGAGTCGAGAAATGTATTCTACGTACAGGCGGTTTTTCTTCTCCGCC
Source organism: Paenibacillus sp. FSL F4-0122 (assembly GCF_038002845.1). Taxonomy (NCBI): domain Bacteria; kingdom Bacillati; phylum Bacillota; class Bacilli; order Caryophanales; family Paenibacillaceae; genus Paenibacillus; species Paenibacillus sp. FSL F4-0122. Next base: position 4,431,588 of record NZ_JBBODI010000001.1, on the reverse strand, counting down.
ATTGCCTGCTTCTCTGCTTCCTCAAATTCCAGGCCACCCACTTCCAGCAGGATATCAAGCGATCTCAGCCGGCTCACACCTTTAAGCCGTTCATTATCCTCCTCCGTGAATTTAAAGCCAAGCTCATCTGCAAGACTCGCCCACGCCAAATAATGATATTTGGCTGTATCTACGATCACGCCGTCCAGATCAAAGATGGCGCCTTTCATATTTTCCAACATTGATTTGCTTCCTCTCCGTTGTGTATTAATATTTATACTCCTGTTTCGACAAAGCCAGTCGAAGGTTCTCACCAGCAGAGCACGACTTGCCTTCTCCGCCTTGCACCGAGAATACTAAGTCTCCACTGTAATCAGCAGCTGTGATCACAGTGACTTCATCCTTACTGATCCGCAGTTGGATGGCATCGCCGCGCAGTGTAACCGGAAGCTGAACGGACTGCCAATGTTGCGGCAGAGATGGATTGATGTGCACAACCCCTCCGTCGTAGTCCAGCCCAGCAAAGCCAAGAACCGCAGCCATCCAAGCACCACCATTCGCAGCTGGATGAGTCCCTCCGATGTAGAGATCCCCTACATATTGCTTAGATTCGCCGGTGAGATCGACGGTAGCCGTACGCATAAAATACGGATAGCCCCAATCCGGTGAACCAATATCAGCAGCTACCAAAGCGTAGATACAAGGGCTTAAGCTTGATCCATGTTCCGTACGCGGTTCGTAAAATCCCCAGTTCGCTTGTTTCACTTCCTTGCTAAAGGAGTGTTTAAACAGATTCAGCATCAACACAACGTCTGCTTGTTTAAGTATGGTTGTGGTGGTAGCTAAGCCATTGCCGCCGCCAAAATACTCATTTTTATTAAGCACACGTGATTTCAGTTCTGTTAGTTCTACATCCTCCAAGGTGAGGTACCGGTCGAATTGTTCAATAACAAGACTGGCAGGATCAGGCTGTGGAACATAAAAGCTATCCAGCATCGTTTTGAACTCCTTCAGGAATGGCCCTGAGCTAAACGGAGCGGACAATTGACCGTAGGCCTCAGGATACTTCTCTTGCAGCAAAGCTGCCGTATGCAAGGCAATCTCCAGCGTCTCTTTAACCAGTGCATTGGTAAAAGCATTATTGTTCACACGCTCATGATATTCATCCGGACCTGTTACATCCAGAATCTCAAACCGCTGTTTAACCGAATTATAGTAAGCGTAAGAGTAGAAAAAGCGAGCGCATTCCCAGATCACCTCAGCTCCTCCACTAGTAAGCAGACTTTCATCGCCTGTGAATTGAACATACTTCCAGATCCCATGCACAACGTCACCACTGATATGAACCTGCTTATCGCGGAAATAGGTCCGCATCGGCCGGCCTGTAAATACATCGTTCACATTAAACAGCGTACAGGCATCGTCTCCCGTATCCTGACTTTCCCAAGCATAAAATGCGCCCAAAAATCCATATTCCGCTGCCTTACGGCGAGCACCATCCAATGTATGAATCCGGTACATCATCAAGTTCCGCGCTACCTTAGGATCACTGTGCAGGAAAAACGGCAACATAAACATTTCCGTATCCCAGAATACAGCTCCCTTATATACCTGACCCGATAATCCCCGGGCTGGAATAGACACCTTCTCCGAAACTGTAGGGGCAATGATTAACAGCTGATAGATACTATATCTCAAGGCAAATTGGGCAGCTTCATCACCTTCGATGATTACATCGCTGTGTGACCATCTCTCGTCCCATAACAGACGATGAGCCTTAAATAACGCCTCATAACCCAACGCCTCAGCAGCATGGACAGATTTAACAGCTTCCGTCTCCGGCTGATCCGCATCAAGTCCAGTATAGACTGCTACATACTTAAACCATTCATACGTCTCACCCGCACGGGCATCAAAAGAAATCCGGCGAACAGCAGCCCCATCTTCCAGTAGCTCCTCACCAAAACTGAAATACGCCCTCTCCGCCACAACAACCGGAATCTTCAATTCTCCGCTAACAGAAGAAGAGATCAGCACCTCGTCCTTGAGCTGTACCTTTTGTCCGTAAAGATGAGGCCCATTGATATCCCACACATCTACGTCAATTCCCGTCTCAATCGCTACTCGGCAGTCTTGAGTACTGCGAATAGAGTATTTACTAACGAGCAAGTGAAGATTATCCTGGCTTACGAAACGATCTGCGGTAAACGTCAACGCCCCACCGTCAGATACAGCATATTCAGTGCTCCGATGATGAATGGCATTTCGGATATTCAGCTCCTGAGTATGAACGACCGGTTCACAGTCAAGCACACTTAAGAGCTGATCATTACAGAAAACTTTGGTCAACAATCCATTAGGGGCATTAACTGGTTCTCTCCATTTGTCCCCCTCTTTGTCATATAGTCCTGCGAGGGTGACAGCTACTAGCTCAGTTTTACTGAATTCCTCCAGTGTGCCGCGATACCCCATGTAGCCGTTGCCTAACATATATTTGTTACCGTTCGTCGTCACAAGCTGTTTATCAAAACAACTCTCCTTTACGATCCAGTTCATCCTGCCAGCATCCCTTCGCCTAGCGGAAGCGTCTTCCCGGAAGCATCCACTGTAATCGACTGTCCGTACACTATAATTTCGGTACTTCCACCATTAACCGCAGTGATTGTTACTGAATTTTTGTCGACCGCAATTCTCAGAAGCACTCCTTCATACAATACTTGGAAGCTATATTCATCCCAGCGTTCTGGCAGGGTTGGCTGAAAGGACAGACGTGCTCTATCCGAACGCATTCCACCAAAGCCGTAAACAATATTCATCCAAGCAGCTGCAATTGAGGTAGTATGCAGCCCTTCACGGGTATTACGGTTATAGTTGTCTAAATCCAGTCGAGTAGCAAATTCAAAAAACGAATATGCTTCCTCGGGTTTGCCGATTTCACTCGCCAAAATGGAGTGGATCGAAGGTGACAGCGAAGACTCATGAATACATCTAGGCTCGTAATATTCATAGTTCGCCAGCTTCGCTTCTTTAGAGAATTGTCCGCTGTACAAGAACATAAACATAAGTACATCCGGCTGCTTAATCATGTCATAGCGATATAAACGATCATATGACCAGTTCGAATATAACGGGAATTCTGTAACAGGAATCGAATGAATATCAATATGTGGCATATCGAAGAACCCATCATGCTCTTCATAAACTCCTGTCACTTCGTCAACCGGAATCCGCATATGCTGCGCCTTGTTTTCCCAATCGGTGAGTTCCTCGTCATGAAGTTCTGTTTTCTCTACCACAGCTGCAAAAGCAGCAGGAGCCTGTTCTTTCATCTCCCGAAGAGTCTCTAGGGTGTATTCAAAAGATTGTTGAGCCATCAGATTAATGTAGCAGTTGTTATTGACCATCAATTGGAACTCATCAGGGCCCATAACGCCAAAATAACCATATTCCCCGCTGCGTTGCCCCCATTGGCCACGTGTAGCATAGAATCTGCTGATCTGAATCAGCATCTCAGCCCCTTTACTGTGCAGGAAGCTTTTATCACCGGTATTTTTGACATAATGCCAAATGCCATAAGAAACAGCAGTCCCTACATGAAGCTGAAGATTAGAGTGCTGCCAGAGATCACAGCTTTCTGTTCCATCTATAGTAGCAATTGGATAGCAGGCTCCCTCACAATCCACCTCTTTAGCGCGCTGCATAGCCTGCGGCAATGTTTTATATCTGAATTCCAATAAGCTCCGGGCAGCCCTTGGATTATTGAACATATAGAACGGTAAGCAATAGGATTCTGTATCCCAAAAAGCCAACCCACGATATACTTCACCCGTCAGCCCTTTGGCACCAATATTAAATCCGGGATGATCGCCATGATAGGTCTGATAAAGCTGGAAGATACAGAAACGAATACCCTGCTGATTCTCAGGATCGCCCTCAATTCGGATATCACTTGTCTCCCAGATGCCCTTCCAATAAGCTGTCTGATCAGCGATTATTTGGGTATCTGTCAATTGGCTTGCTGTTTCAGCAAGAGACAGACCTTTGTTCCACAGTTCTTCAGCTGTATGGGCAGAATCACTATCCGAATAGTTCATAACCAGTTTGGTAAAATAGGAAACTTCTCCTTCCGTAAGGTCCAGAGTGAAATTTTGTCCAATAAACTTATCACTCTCAGTAGCAGTGAGCTGCAACGGCTGCGAGGATTGTAAGGTAAAGCTTGAGAACAGCTTATTCCCAGTGTTCACTGTACTGGCCATAATAGCAGAGGACGCTCCACTTACTCCGCTGCGGAGACTGTTCCACATACATTCGCCGCGTTCTTCATGAATAATGCCGAAATCAAGACCTGCACAAATGTCCACGCTCCCTGAGAAATTAAGGGGTTCAAACTCCACCCGCTGCAACCCCAAATGAGACATAGTCATGCTGACCAGACGTGTAAAGACTACTTTTAGCGACTTGCCATCGTTTAGATGCCAGATTAGCTCTCTCCGATACGTACCCTTACGAAGATCCAGCTTGCGCACATAATCTGTTACGTTGCTTTTTGCTAAATCAAGCTGTTCACCATCTACAGATAGACGTGTATACAGCCAGTCCACCGCATTCACCATATATCTCAGCGAGCGAATAATCCCTTTATAGTGATTGCCAATATCCAATTGTTCATTTAATCCATTAAAATAACTTCCTTGCAGGGTGTCACCTGAATACCCTTCCTCTGCATATCCGCGTACACCCATGTATTCATTACCCAATGAAAAAATAGATTCCGAAGTCCGATTTCTTTCTGGATCAAAGCCCTCTTCAATAATTGCCCACGGATCAACCTTAAGATATTTGTCTGCTACTTTAGCCATATATGATTTCTCCTTCTCCTGATTTTTGCTCCAATTTCAGGATATCGCTGCATAGCAATAGAGCCAATGTCCGACCGTAATGAAGATGTGTGCATTTATACGGAGTTGAGATAAAACTAATTTCTTTAACATGAATTTCAACTGTGTTATATGTTACAATCTAACGGGGACGCAAAAAAACAGCGATTAACCCAGTATTTGAGAATAATGGATAGCCGCTGTTCATATATCATAAACGTGAGATCACTTACTCTTTTTTAGTTAAAAAGAATATTACATCGAACACTTTAGAAGTGAAATTTATCACAATGTTGAAAATTCGACACTTTTAAACGATTTTTTATAACCAATTCGAGGGATTTTCAAGGTATAATTAATTTAAAATTTACTGAAAAACTGAGGGAATAAAGGGGATGTCGATTATGCTAAAAGAACATTACAATGTTATCGAAGCCCACGGAAATACAAACTGTTTCTCCGAACAGAATTTCAACAGACTTCTAGTTACAATGAAAGAGCGCATAGTTCCAGAGGGTTCACATCTATTCTGGGAAGGCGACTACTCGGATAAATTGTTTTATATCAAACGTGGACGTGTGAAATTAACTAAATCTACTGATGAAGGTAAAGAACTCATTCTTTATATGTATCAAGCTGGCGATATGGTAGGTCAAGCAGATCCATTCTTCAGCACTAAGCATAGCTTTACAGCCGAAGTGATTGAAGAAAGTGAAGTTGGCGTCATCGAACAAAAGGATCTAGAAATTCTCATCTGCCAACATTGTGACTTTGCTATCGACTTTATGAAATGGATGGGTATTCATCACCGTCTCACCCAAACTAAATTCCGTGATCTAATGATGTACGGCAAACCTGGTGCACTATGCTCCACGCTCATTCGTCTTGGCAATACCTATGGTGAGAAGAGCAGCGATGGTGAGAATATCCTTATCAACAAAAAAATTACGCATACAGATTTGTCCAACATGATCGGTGCCACTCGTGAAAGTGTTAACCGGATGCTGAGCGACCTGCGTAAAAAAGATGCTGTTGAGTATGAGAACGGTATGATTGTCATCAAGGACCTTGGCATGCTGCAAGAAATTTGCCACTGCGAACTGTGTCCGAACGAAATCTGCCGGATCTAATTCCGTTATAATATACCCTCTATTCACCTCAATGAAACATACATGACCCAATTATTCTGCATAATATAAAATAGAGTGGTCCAAGGCGCCTAATGCAGGTGTCTTTTTTTTATATTCAACAAAAAAAGAGCTAAACCCAAGATCGGTTCAGCTCTAATATAGTTAATTAAAAATGGATTTAACGGTTATTGCGAGTACCACGCACTGGTGAGATCAGCCAATAGGCCATGCCGACAAATACGCCCCCACCAATGATATTCCCCAAAGTTACAGGGATCATATTATGCAGCCATCCAGCTATCGTAATGGTTTCCGGATGATTCGGGAGCAACACAGCAACACTAAGCAGAGTCATATTAGCCACACTATGCTCATATCCGCTTGCGATAAAGGCGAACAGACACCACCAGATTAAAATTAGCTTAGCAGATTCACTTTTAGCACGTGAGGACATCCATAGCGCTAAACAGACCAGCCAGTTACATAGGATTCCACGAAAAAACAGCTCAGAGAACGGGAGACTCATTTTTTTAGCAGCGGCTGTAAAGATCAAATGCTCTGGCGGCGCAGCACTGAACAACCCAGTCCCACGAATTAAAAGCGCTAAAATCACTGCACCTACCACATTTCCGATGAATACAAGAATCCAGTTCTTAACCGTATCCCAGATACTGGTTCTGCCTGCCAGTGTACTTACAGTAAAAAACATATTATTCCCAGTAAACAGTTCTGAGCCTGCAAATACTACAAGCGTCAAGGCGATGCCGAAGGATGTACCCATAATAAGCGGTTGGAAAGGAGATTTAGCAGCTGCTAGCGGTGCTCCTAGAGAGAAAATAAGGATAATCCCAATGCCTACATATGCACCTGCCAACAGGGCTGCTAGAAAATATCTTGGTAAGCTTTCATTCATTTTGTCCCGCTTACTGACTGCCGTTTCTACGATGCTCTCCACACTTTGCGTAAACATAACACTCCACCCCACCGTTTTCTATTAAATCTATTACTACCAGCTTCGGTGTCTACACGCTTACTGTAACTTTCTCTCCGTCCAGAGTGACTGGATAAGTCACAACACTACCTTGGTCAGGTGCCTGCACCTCGCCCGTGCGCAGATCGATTTTCCAATCGTACAGCGGATCGTACAGATAGTGACCTGACACGATCCCTTCCGCAAGCGGGCCACCCTTAGGATGAGGACTACGATTCTCTACTGCATAGATGGCTCCGTCAGAGGCACGAAATACAGCCAGTTCAACATCTCCAGCTATCACTACACGGCCAATCTGCAGCAGGAAATCCTGTACTGAGCCTATTGCATACGTTTGTGTGGTCTTATTCATTGGTCTCTCCCCTTCTGTGTGCGTTATATCCGCTAGACTCTTGTTTCTTCAAAAAGCGCAGTACGAGTGCTACTGTCATTGAGCATTTTTTTCCAAGGATCCGTCACCTGAGTCAGAGCAAAGTCAATCCGTGCGGCCAGCTCTTTGCGGTTATCTTCATTATTCAAAATGACCATTTGAATCTGCTCAAGTCCCATACGCTCAACCCACTCGGAGGTTCTCTCCAAATAATTACCGGTCTCACGATAATATTGCATCACAGCGGAGCACACTTCGATCAACTCTTCATCGGTCTTAATTTTGCAGAAGGAATCAGCAATCCGTGGTTTGATCCCACCGTTACCACCGATAAATACTTCCCAACCGCCGTCATTACCGACGATGCCAATATCCTTCGTGCAGGATTCCGCACAGTTACGTGGGCAGCCGTTGACAGCTATTTTAAACTTGGCAGGAAAATCAAGACGTTCATACTTACGTTCTATGAGCGCGCCCATTCCCAGCGAATCCTGTGTGCCGAAACGGCAGAACTGTGAACCCACACAAGTCTTAACGGTACGTAGCGACTTGGCATAACCATAACCTGATGGCATATCGAGCTCTTCCCATACTTTCGGCAGATCCTCTTTTTTCACCCCGATTAGATCCAGGCGTTGCCCACCCGTCACCTTCACAACTTTTACATCATATTTAAGGGAGACATCGGCGATTTTCTTCAAATCCTCCGGTGTCGTTACCCCGCCGTACATGCGTGGAATAACGGTATAGGTTCCGTCTTTCTGAATATTGGCTCCCATACGTTCATTAACAAAGCGTGATTCCTTCTCGTCTTGATGTGTATCCGGATTTATCATCCCCAGATAATAGTTAATCGCCGGACGGCATTTAGAGCAGCCTTCCTCTTGTTTCCAACCCAGTACATGCATAACCTCTTTAGTAGTACTAAGACCTTTAGCTGTAATCTCAGCAACAATCTCATCCCGGCTAAGCGTTGTGCAGCTACAAATTCCTTGCTTGGCAGACTGCTCAAAACTATCACCCAGGACAAATTGTAAAATTTGTTCTACAACCGGTTTACAACCTCCGCAAGAGCGCGTCGCTCCTGTACATGCTTTTATTTCGTCCACAGTAGTAAAACCATTTTCTATGACCGCATCCACAATCGCTTTTTTCGTAACCCCGTTACAGCCACAAACGATTTCTTCGTCCGCCATCGCTTCTACGGACGTGCTCTTTTTGGATCCACTTCCGCAGCAGCCCGTCCCCATAACCTCTGTATAAATTTCATCGGTCATTACAGCGCCTTGTTTTACTAACTTTTGCAGGTTAGCCGACTCCGTCACATCCCCGAACAGGACTGCACCAACAATGACATTGTCTTTGAGCAGAATTTTCTTATAGGTTCGCTTCCATTCATCTTTGCTTGAGATTACAGTGTGCTCAGGGGAATCCATAAACTCACCTGCAGAAAATACATCCACACCGGAAATTTTTAATTTGGTGGAGACAACAGAACCTTCATATGGATTTGTATCGCTTCCGCAGAGATGTTTAGCTAGAACCATACCCTGCTCGAAGAGCGGCGCTACTAATCCGTAACAAACTCCGCGATGTTCGGCACATTCGCCAATGGAATATACATTCTGCATAGAGGTCTGCAAATAATCGTCCACTACAATTCCACGATTAACAGCAATTCCGCTTTCTTTTGCCACAGTTATATTCGGTTTGATGCCTACAGCCATAACTACAAAATCAGCTGCAAGTGTAGTGCCATCACTAAATTGTAAACCACTTACTCTCTGTTCCCCTGTCAATTCTACTGTTTGTTTGCCCATGGCAAATTTCACGCCTTGACGCTCTAGCTCAGCTTGCAACATAGAGGAGGCATTACGATCAAGCTGGCGCTCCATTAGATCTTCCATCAGATGCACTACAGTAACGTCCATGCCAAGGTTCACAAGACCCTTTGCCGCTTCCAATCCAAGTAAGCCTCCGCCGATTACCGCCGCTTTGTTGTATTGTTTAGCCGCAGCTAGCATCGCATCACAATCTGCAATATCCCGGAAACCCACTACGCCTTCCTTATCACAACCAGGTACAGGTAAAATAAATGAATTCGAACCCGTTGCAATAATCACTTTATCGTAAGAAACAGCCATACCGTTATCCGCAATTACTTGCTTGGAATGCTCGTCAATTCGCGTAACTGTTGTTCCTGTATGCAAGGTAATGTTGTTATCTTCATACCAGTTCCAGTCGTTTAGGATGATATCGTTGATGGTTTTGCTGCCTTCGAGAACATAGGACAACATGATCCGATTATAATTGGGGTGAGGTTCGCTTCCAAAGACCGTAATGTCATAAGCTCCACCTAGCTTCAATATTTGCTCTAGCGTACCTATGCCTGCCATACCGTTGCCGACTAATACTAATTTTTCTCTCTTCGCTGCCATAGTTAGGTGCCTCCTCAGTCTTATCCGTTCTTGTTGAACTTTGCTTCAACTTATCTTCTACATAATGAAATTATACATTTCAAAATTTAAGAGAGATTGTGATTACAGTCACATTAAATGTGAATATTTTCACATAAAAAATAAGACAACTTTGTTAGGTTCTAAATTCTAATAAAAAAAGCCAGATCACAGGTTCTGAATAACCGTAGATCTGGCATTTATGTACTTTTTTTAACGTATAGCCAATAAAATCTCCAATTCATCCTGCACTCTAAGCTTCATGTCCATTCCATTCTCAAGCAGCTGCTTCCCATTCACCTTCATCTTCCAAACTTCATTGCTAAGAGGAGTATAATCACCAATGGATAACACCTTTTTGTTGTCTTCGGTCAACTGCACCACACTGCTGTTCTTCAACAAACCTCTCACTGTTAAATCTTCAGTAAATCCCATAACATATGAATGATTCAAATTCACTTGCTCACTTCCGCCATTCACGGTCAACAACACAATTTGAAGGGGTTCCTCTTGTTCCTTAGACATCGCCGTAATTACTAATTTTGATTCATGCCCGACGGTTCGACCCCAATCCTCAGATCCAATGGTCTCCCCATCCATTTGCAGCTCCCAATTCATTCCTGGACTGAGTGAAATATTATTTACCGTTAGAATGCTTGTGTTATCCTCAGAAAAGGTGGCCTTCCCACTACCTTTCAGTAGGTCAAAGATCGTTATCCCTTTTCTGTAGCTCTCGCTAAGCTGCTTGTCCAAAGGGTTGGTCAGCAAGTCATTTCCCGCAACGATAAGCGAAAGCGTAGGCCCGTCTGATCCTGCTAAGCCATTATTCCCTTCATTATTAACGTCAGCAAGAGTCGAACATCCACCTATTATGAATACGATGACTAATCCTAGTAACAACCTCCACATATATTTCGTGGGCATAGTGACACCGCCTTGTCCCGCCTAATGACCACACAGCGTCTCAGGCTTGTAGTAAGTTATGCATACTGTCTATTTAAGAATAACGTAAATAAGCTTTGTTCTCAAATATAAAAAAAGTCCCCTAAGGGACTCTTTGAAAACTCATTTTTTCTACTGGAATCTAGGGAACAATATATTATTCTCCAGATGAACATGTTCAAAAGTCATGCTCTCCAGCTCCTCTAGCCGGGCATAAGTCAAACGATAGGTTGTACAAGCATGAGCCGGTGGGGTGAAATCATCTGTTATTTTGCGTATTTGTCTCAATATATCGCCTGCTGTGTCATGTTCACTCTCAAGGTCAATTAATGCCTCACGAAGTATGGTCAGCCCTTCTTCACTTGGATTGGCATCATACGCTAATAATTTTGGAAACTCGTCTTCCTCTTCTTTAGCTGTATGCTGAAGCAGATCTTCCTTAAGTGTATTAAACAAGCTATATAACTCTTCTAAATGAGGTGAATCTCCGCCATGAACCCGGTATACCTTAGTTACATTTTGGCTAATTAGGGGCAGCTCTTCCCGCAGGTAATGGTGATGTTTACTCACTATATGGTCGATTAACTCTGCAGAAGGTGCTGTGTTCCATGCGAGTTCTTCTTGTGGTACCGGATATTCCTCGAATAGCTTGTTGAGATCACTAATGATCATCTCTTGATCTAGTCCACGCTCTACAGCTGCTTCAGCAAGAGGTTTGGCGCCTCCACAGCAGAAATCAATCCGTTTGGACTTGAAATAATCCGCAGCTTTTGGGAATTGCAGCACAATATCTTTTACAAGGGCATCTGGAGTAAATCCAGGTTGCACCGATTGCTTATGCTGTAAATCTGAAATTCTATCATTAGGTTGTTTAGTTTCCATAATAGTTCCTCCTCGGGATATGTGATCAGGTTCTGAAAAAATCTTTTCTACCTGTTCACCTTAACCCTGAAAGGAGTTTTGACTTGTGATTGTACTCACGAAAATTGTATCTCTTTGTTGAACGAAAAAGGTCAATCATGGAGATATATCCCCACAATCGACCTGTCTTTTGTTTACCACACGGGCATCAGTAATGTTATTTGTCTTACATTTATCTATTCGGTCACACCAAATCTGTATCTTTTATTGAACATAAGCCTGCATATACGTTCGCTTACCCTTTGCGTCCTTTAAATAAGGTCCTAAACCAGCAAAGCGGGAGTGATCCATATAAACACCGGTCATCCATCTGCCTTCTGTCAGGCCACCATTCCATTTGAGGACAAGGTCAGGGGCGGATATCCATTCCTGATAAATCTGTATATTCTGATCTTTGTACTCTTTACAAGGCTTAGACTGCTCCAGTAGACGTAGATCGTTAAGATAAGTTGGCACGAAATAAGAGGATATCGTATGCAAATCATCTTCATCAAAAAAGGGCTCATCCCCTAAAAAGGGTTTGAATAATACGGTATTCTCGTACATGGACCAAATTAGGGCTTGTAGCACCATGCTTTGGCGAATGCCATTATGGAACTTATATTGTCGTTGATTACTCGCCACATTCACTTCTTGAAGAGGTTCCGTCGACTCCAGACAATGCCGTTCACAGCCGATACATTTCCAGCCAGAAGGACTTTGAATCCATTTTTGAAAAATAGTCCCGCTATCATTGTTGCCTTTGTAGAGTGAAGAGATAATGCTGTAAGGCACACCAATCCACGCATCCCATAAGGAATCTGGAAGATGGCTATGCAGCATGAACAACGTCTTGTCATAGATGAGCTGTACTTTGATCGAAGCGTTCTCCAGCTCAGTAACATCCTTTTTTCCATACGTTATTTCCCGGGAAAACAGGGTGGTCTTCATCTCCCTCGCCTCCTAATAGTTTTGCTATGCCTGTACTCCAGCTGAGTAGATTTGAGCAAAAACCAATATTGCAAGCGTTTCCATTCAAGGAACATACAACGTTTTTTCTATTATATTACAGATTTTTTCGATCTGTGCAAGGTTTTTATTTAAAAATTGAAAAGCCCTCCTCCGTTCTTCAGGAAAAAGGGCCACAACACGACTTTGATTTCTACTCTACCCAGCTCTCAGCCCAAGACTGAATCTGCTGCATAACAGGCTCCAGCGCACGGCCTTTGTCTGTTAGTTCATATTCAATACGTACAGGTGTTTCCGGGTATACATGTCTAACCAGAATACCCTCACCTTCCAAATCCTTCATCCGCTCGGACAGCATCTTATCGCTCATTGAAGGAATGAGGCCGGAAATATCTTTAAACCGCTTCGGTCCACTCATCAATGTCTGAATAATAAGTCCATTCCAACGTTTGCCTAAGAAAGAGAAGGCTGTCTCAAATCTGGGACACATCGAAATTTGATGTTCTTCCATTGTTCTCACCTCTCACTAGCGAAACTTACTATTAGTTAGTATATATAATATTAACACATTTCATCCCTGATGAACATCGTTTACTAAAAAAAGTTCATCTGACATTATCATTATATCCTCGTTGTCAATCCCCTGTATGTGCTTTAGATTCCCTTTGAGCAATCGCTTCTGTCACGATTTGCGCCAAGTCATCATTTCCGAATAAGGAGAGTACGCCGAGAACTGTGTCATCGGAAATATCCCCTGCTTCCTCCGCAGAAACCGTTAGGGCAAGCGCTTTTCGCAAGGCTTCATTCCCTTCTTGCTGTGGATAAGCCTGCAAATATAAACTGTGCGGGTCGAGTCCTTGATTCACGCACCACTGGGCGAATACAAGGATCATCATCTCTTCCTCCCGCTTATAGCTTTCGATGATTTGTTCCTCCACTAATTTACGGTTGTCTTCCATATTTTACTCCTTTCTTAGAGACCTCATTCAGCAAGCTGAGCTGCCAATCTATGACTAGGCAGAACTGCTGAAGCAGCAATACTGCATAACTCTGGTGTATTTATATTGTTCAGGAAATGATCTACCATTCCACCGAAACCTCTTCTATCCAGCACCGTATCCCAGCTTCCAAAGCTCTGGGTCCGTGGCAAAGCATTTTTTTCATATAGGATGGCTTGGTCCAGATCTGCCACTTCCACCGAACGGCCATTACCGTGCAGCTCCAGCTTCTCCAAATCAACACCAGCCTCACGAACCATACTATACATCCCCACTGAGCCTTGCTCCCAACCCAGCATTCCAGATGCCTGGACAAGTCGCCCCTCTCCATTGGATTGAAGATTACTGCGAAGCAGCTCATACTGATCTCCACATAACCATAACAGCAGATCAAGCATATGAATCAAGTCGTCATGTACAGTCTCACGGCTGCTGCCTAATTGCAGCTTCGTGCGATGTTTAATCGCGTGGCAATGGCTAATGCCTCCAGCTTCCTCGAGCCAACTCTTGGCGGTGACATACATTGGGGCAAAACGCCGATTAAAGCCCACTCCTAGCAGCAGCCCTTTATTTTCTGCCAGCTCTGCCATCCTTCTGGATTCTTCCAGATCATAGGACAGCGGCTTATCTACATACACCGAAATCCCCTGTTCGAGACATTTTGTTACTATATCATAATGGGTCGTCGTTGGGCTATGCACAAATACTGCATCCAGATCCCAAGACAACAGCTCGTCCAAATTTGTCGTACCTTTAGGAAAGCGATAGGCATTAACAGCTTGCTCTACTGTTGTGGACGAGTGACTGAGAACCCCCACTACCTCAACTTGTCCATGCTGAGAGAGCAGTGGCAAATATACTTTGCGGGCGATATTGCCAATCCCGATGATGGCGACTCTTTTGCGTACAGAAACGATCACTGATCTAACTCCCCTCTTTATAATTCAAGAATTCATCTCTCTCTTTGTTCTCTATAAATGCTATTATACCTGCTTGGCGTTCGCCGACAATGATCTTCACTTCAATATTTACTTTTTATCCCGTATGATGAGATGAATGAGTGGAAGAAAGGGTATATTAGCTATGAGAAAATGGTTCTCGATTATTCTTTATGTTTCGGGCACAATCCTTGCGTTTATCTACAGATATGACATCCTTAGCTGGATGAAAGAGGATCATAATCTTTTTGGCTCTATAGGGATCGCAACTTTACTGGCTCTCTTTCCAGTTGTACCGTACAAAGCGGTCATCGGATTTTTTGGTTATGCATACGGAAGTTTGGCTGGTGCTTTAATTTGCTGGGTAGCTACAACCCTTGCTGCCGCATTCCTTTTCGGCGTAGTGAAGTTCTTATTTCAAGATCAAGCGAGAGCTTATCTGACTTCTATTCCCTTACTTGAAAAATTCACAAAAGGCATAGAACGGCGGCCCTTTGCTTCTATTGTCTTAGCACGTCTCTTGCCGATTATCCCGCAGACAGCAGTTAACATCTATGCCGGAGCAGCCGGGCTGCCCTTCTGGAGTTATCTAGCTGCCTCAGCTATTGGAAAAATCCCAGGCATCGCCTTGTATGCCTTCCTTGGGGATCAACTGTTCCAGAACCCTGGAAATGCGATTATAGCCATCGTTGTTTATGCCATTGTGCTTATTATAGCCGGACTAAGCTTTCGTTACAGTTCACAGGAAGTAAAAAAACACTAGGTAACAGAGAGCTTATTTGGCGGAAGCTAGCAGGCTGTGGTTATTTGCTTTATAATTAGATTGTGATCTATTTAATTGCATTACATGAATGGAGGGATATTAATGAGTGAACATCAGACTAACCATATAAATTCCAAGGCGGAAAAAGCAACCTTTGCAGGTGGATGCTTCTGGTGCATGGTCTCGCCGTTCGAGGAATTGCCAGGCATTATTAGTGTCGTCTCCGGCTATACTGGCGGGCATACAGTGAATCCTACCTATGAAGAGGTATGCTCCGAAACCACAGGACATGTTGAAGCGGTACAAATTACGTTCAACCCAGAAATTTTCCCTTATAGCAAGCTGCTTGAATTATTCTGGCAGCAAATTGACCCAACCGATGCGGGTGGACAATTCCATGATCGCGGCACCTCTTACGGAACGGCTATCTTCACCCATTCTGAAGAGCAAAAGCAACAAGCAGAGGCTTCCAAGGCAGCTTTGCAAGAAAGCGGACGATTCGCTAGCCCGATTGTTACCCCGATCCTCCCGGCAGCAACCTTCTATCCTGCCGAAGAATATCATCAGGGCTACCATCGTAAGAACCCGGGCCACTACAAACGTTACCGTAAGGGTTCCGGCCGAGAGGATTTTATCGAAACCCACTGGACACATAAAGAAGATAAACTAAGCTTGAAAGAACGTCTGACGCCACTTCAATATGAAGTCACTCAGAATAGCGCTACAGAGTCACCTTTCCGAAATGATTTTTGGGATCACCACGGAGAAGGCATTTATGTAGATATCGTATCTGGTGAAGCATTATTCAGTTCGCAGGATAAATACGATTCCGGTTGTGGCTGGCCCAGCTTTACACGTCCAATCCGCGATTACGCCGTGAAGGAAAAGACGGACCTCAGCCATTTGATGGTTCGCACAGAAGTGCGCAGCAAAGTAGCAGATTCCCATCTAGGTCATGTCTTCGACGATGGTCCAGGGGAAAACGGCCTGCGCTACTGCATTAATTCAGCGGCACTGCGATTTATACCGAAAGAGGATCTGGAGAAAGAGGGCTATGGCGAGTATCGTGTACTCTTCCAGCCTGCCTAATCTTCGATAACGTGCGAAACTGTACTGTCTTATAGAAAAGCCTCCAATTCACGGTATACCATGAATTGGAGGCTTTTTAATTCATAGGAGCTTATTCTTTATTCTCGTCCTCGTTCGCTTTCTTATCCTTTATTGAGGTTGTCACCTTTGGCTCTGCTGGTGCAGGGAGTACCTCCTTGTTCAGCTCCCGATTTTCCTGCCGTATCCGCTGGGTCTGCTGCTCCCGTCGTACGCGGATATTTTTGCGGGCAAACCAAACGATGGCTAAAATAATGCCCGCACCG
Source organism: Paenibacillus sp. FSL F4-0122 (assembly GCF_038002845.1). NCBI lineage: Bacteria > Bacillati > Bacillota > Bacilli > Caryophanales > Paenibacillaceae > Paenibacillus > Paenibacillus sp. FSL F4-0122. The sequence goes on along the minus strand of NZ_JBBODI010000001.1, from coordinate 4,414,902 downwards.
ATTAGAATCGGCAATGCGCCTGCAAGAATTACAAAAATCCACTGAAACATAACAGATAGTGCGTTCAGGCTTCCTTTTAAAGCATCTGATGCGCGTTCCAGCAATGGACCTTGCTCTGCCTTTTCCTTCACAGCTAAGCTCTCATCCGTCTGGTACACTCTAAGCTCTACCGTTGAAAAGGATACGTTCTGATCTATATATCGCATTCTGCCTTTGATCTGCTCAATCGTTTCTTGAATCGAACCAAGCTCGTTTGCAAAGGCGACCAGATCACTTGATTTCGTTGCTTTTTTCATAAACTCAGTATATTGAGCTTCCATTAACTGCTTTGCCTTCAGACGCGACTCTAGATCAACATACTCCTCCGAGACATCCTGACCTTGAATGCTGCGCTGTAGCGATTCGTGTTTTACTTTTTCCAAATTATTCAGAAAATGAGAGAATCCGGAGGCTGGCACCTTAAGGATAAACGTCCCCCCTTGCTCATATTGCGACATGTTCTCGTTAAACTCTATAATATATCCTTTAGCCATCGTTACCATGTTTCGAATTTCAGTCTGAGCTTTACCGTAGTCTTCTACTTCCATAGTCAGATTGGCATGATAGATAAGCTTCTTGTTCAATCCTTCCACGACATCACTGCCCGTGAATCCCGCGTTTGCTTGATCCGTGTTCTCTGATGTCAAACCTTTTTCAACTGGGGCTTCGTTGCCTCCCGCTGCTGTCTCAGCCTCTGCTGAGGTATTCTTATCCGCTAATGTAGCTTTTGAAGATTGCTCAGTTGTTGCTGCAGCAGAATTACTCGTATTTCCGCCGTCACTAGCTAATTTGTCAGCTGCCGAATTGTTATCACCCGAGCCACAACCTGCCAATACCACCGCAAGAATTAATAAACATAAGTAATGCAGACCCCATTTGCGCATTCTCATTCCTCCAAAAATGTAGTGGTAATCCCTAGCATTGTAACGTTACGGAATGTCATGTTCTATACAGATCTCTTCCGTCTCTCATTTCTTTGACGCCCCAAAACTTGGAAGGTTGCACTGGAATATGGAATTTCGGTAAATTTCTTTTGGTTTTTCATGTTGAAATACACAAAAAGCCGCATTTCTGCGGCTCTTATTGGACATATTTTTTATGTGGGAGGGGTCCTGAAAGTTAAAGAACTCATTTGCTTACAAACTCATTATTTGGTACAATTACCACGTCTAACCTAGTAAAAAAATCCAAATACCCTCTATTCATAATGAATGAGGGCGTGACACGGCTTTGCTGAGACAAGCTCCACCTTGCTGAACAGAGCCGTTCTTTGAATGATACTGTCAATTACTAAAAGGGGAGGTGAACCCTCATGGCAAAAGACGTAGTTTGTGAAGTTAACTCCTGCACCCACTGGGCAGAAGAGAACAAATGCAGCGCTGAATCGATCTTCGTAGCTTTCCACAGCTCCCAAGAACCAAAACGCGCAGAAGAAACAGATTGCAAAACTTTCGAAAGTAAATAAGTAAATGCCTAAAGGGACCCTCCACGGTTCCTTCTTTTTCTTTTTCATTCTAACAAGATTGAGAATTATTATCAAGTAGCTGATTACAAAAAAATAATTGAACTAAAAAGCCAGGGTAAATTACCCTGGCTCTAATTTATTTAAGTCTATTTAGAAGCAATAACCCCTGTCTTTTCCCTCGCAATAGCAGCAGCTCTTACCATGTTACGTAGTGCATCCTCTGTCTCCTGCCAGCCACGCGTTTTCAGACCGCAATCCGGATTAATCCAGAACTGTTCAGGGTCAAGCACCCACAGCGCACGATCGATATTCGCAGTCATTTCTTCGACAGCTGGAACCCGCGGGCTATGGATGTCGTACACTCCAAGACCGATTCCTTTATCATAGGCCTGCTCCTCAAAGCTGATAATCAGCTCACCATGGCTACGTGAAGTCTCAATGGAGATTACATCAGCATCCATAGCCGATATTGAATCGATCATGTCATTAAATTCGCTATAGCACATATGCGTATGAATTTGTGTCGTAGCCTTCACATGGTTCGTGGCAACACGGAACGACTTCACTGCCCAGTTCAGGTAATGCTCACGGTCTTCTGCCTTTAGCGGAAGTCCTTCACGAATAGCCGGCTCATCCACTTGAATCATTTCGATGCCTGCATCTTCCAACGCTTTTACTTCATGGCGAAGGGCAAGAGCAATTTGATTGGCTACCTCTTCCCGGCTGAGATCATCACGTACAAATGACCAATTGAGGATAGTAACAGGGCCCGTCAACATTCCTTTAACCGGAAGCTTCGTCAACGATTGTGCATAGACGCTTTCTTTAACAGTCATAGGCTGTATAAATGCAATATCCGCGTAGATCACCGGCGGCTTAACGCAACGGGAACCGTAGGATTGAACCCAGCCATTACTAGTAAACAAGTATCCATCCAGCTTTTCTCCGAAAAACTCCACCATATCTGTACGCTCGAACTCGCCGTGGACCAGAACATCCAGACCTAGCTTTTCTTGGAAGGTAATTGCATCCGCGATCTGCTCACGAACAAATCCATCATAACGCTCCTGATTCCAGACCCCTTTACGCCATTTCAATCTCGCCTGGCGCACTTCGACTGTCTGCGGAAAGCTACCAATTGTAGTGGTTGGCAGAAGTGGAAGCTGCCATTTCTCTTGCTGCACCTTTAAGCGCTCAGCAAAAGGCAGACTGCGTTGGTCTGGTAGAGCTGCAAGTGCAAGCACTTGCTCCGCCACATCCTTACGGCCACGCTCAGGTAGTGCGCGGAACGCTGCAATAGCTTCACGACTAGCGGCCAGCGCTGCTTGAGAAGCTTCTCCTTTATCTGCGATGGCTGCTCCGAGCAGACTAAGCTCTTTAAGCTTCTCATCGGCAAAGGCTAACGCATTCTTAACTGTCGCCTTCAGCTTCACTTCACCTTGAACGGTGACTGGGACATGCAGCAGACTGCAAGAAGGCTGAAGAATAAGACGATCAAGCGGTACATGAACGCTGAGCTTTTCTACCAGTTGCAGCTTAGCGTCTAAATCGGAACGCCAAATGTTCCGTCCATCAATAATTCCGGCACCCAGCCATTTGTCCTTCGGCCAGCCAAGACGTTCGATGGAAGCCAGATTCGTTCCACCATCGTGCACAAAGTCAAGACCCAAGCCTTGAACAGGCAGCTCTAGCAGTGCCTCCAGCGGCTCAGCAGCTTCAAAATACGTCTGTAAAATAATATTCAAGCCCGGCACGGAGCCGGCAATGTCTGTGTATATCGAGTTAAGCAGTGTTAATTCTTCTTTACTTATGCCTGTAACAATCGCTGGCTCATCGATTTGTACCCAGCTTACCCCTTCTTGCTTCAGTTCCTGTAGCAGTTGAACATAGACTGGAACAAAACGTGCAGCAATCTTGGCGATATCTGCCGCTGCGTAACCTTTGGACAGCTTAAGGAAGGTATACAGACCTAAAAGTACCGGTTTACCTTCAATCCCTGCCTGCGATTTAGCAAAACGATAAGCCGCTAGAGGTTTGTTTTCAGTCAGGCGTGGTGTTTGTGTGCCGATCTCTGGAACGATATAGTGATAGTTCGTATTGAACCATTTGGTCATCTCGCAGGCAGTAGCCTCAGCATTACCACGGGCCATTGCAAAATAAAGATCAAGCCCGATGTCGCCGCCATCATACGCATACCGTGGAGGTACGATTCCAAACATAACAGCCGCATCCAACACATGATCATAAAATGTAAAATCATTTACCGGAATAAGCTCAATTCCTGCTTCTTGCTGGGTCTTCAAATGCTGCAGCTGGATTGCTGCCATTTCGGAGCGGAATTGCTCCTCATTTATTTTCCCCTGCCAGAATGCCTCCAGTGCCTTTTTCCATTCGCGGTTCTTTCCGATTCTCGGATATCCAAGATTGCTTACTTTTACCTTATTCGTCATTTCGATACACTCCCTCTTCAATCTCTTATTTCAAACTCCAAAACTACTTGCTTTCCTATAAAAAAGAGCGCCCTTCCCTAAAAAAGTCAAAGGGAAAGACGCCCATGATATACCCATGGTTAACGTCTAACACCTCCCTATCTTCCGTAGGTGAAGCAGTGCTGTTGAAACAGGCAGGTCTCCTGGCTAGCGGCGTCAACATCTTGAGCAGTCTTCCCAGCAGTAGTAAATTGCCAGTGACCTCTGTTGCTCGAGATTCTTCCGTTACAGTGGCGGGACCGCATCGGCTTCGAACCGAATTTCCCTATTAAGCCTACCGAATTACTATTTTCCGGTCAGCACCTGTCTCCGATATCATTCATCATTTGAGTGTCTTAATCTGATGTCATCATACGTGAAAGCCCCAGCAATCTGCAATAGATTACTGGGGCTTCTGTTATATCGATTCCTTATAACGGACTTAGAAAAATACGAAATATACTACAGCAGCAAGAATTATACGGTATATAGCAAACGGTAAGAGCTTGATACGATTGATCAGTTTTAAGAAGAAACGCATCGATAACAGCGCAAATAGGAAGGCACTAATAAAGCCTGCAATAAAAAACGGCAGCGCGTCCATGGTGAAATATTGCCAGTTCTTCATCAGTGACAACAGACTGGCACCTGCCATGATGGGTACTGCCATAATAAACGTAAAATCAGCAGCGGCACGATGGCTCATCCCGAGGATTACGCCACCAGAAATCGTCGAGCCCGAGCGTGAAAATCCAGGCCATAACGAAAAACACTGTACAAGACCTACACCAAGTGCCTGTTTGTATGTAATCTGATCTACACTCTCAGTTCTGATCTTCTTCGGCCCAAACAGATCCGCAATAATCATTAATATAGCCCCGATCACTAGACCAATTAACACCGTTGAGGTAGAGAATAAATGCTCATCAATATAATCATTAAACAGAACACCTAACATACCTGCAGGCACTAACCCTACCAGAACCTGTGTCAGCTTGAGGTGCCCCCCCTGCTCTAACTGCGGTAGCTTCTCTGTTACAGGGTCCAACTGCTTACGGCTGAAACGCCTTAAGCCCAACAGATCAATGAATCGATTTCTAAAAATCACAACAACCGCTAATATAGAACCCAGTTGAATAACTATTTTGAAGGTATTTGCCGTATATTGTCCAAATAACTCCTGTGATTTCAGCCACATATCATCAACAATAATCATATGACCCGTGGAGGATACTGGAGCAAATTCGGTTAAACCTTCAACAAGCCCCAAAATAATGGCTTTAATAATCGTTAATAGCTCCATGTGTTTCCCTCCTTTTTAATAGTCATTTCTATTATCAGTCCTCCACCCGCTTAGCCCTCAGTGTTCATTCTCCGGCTGCGTTTGCGGAAGTACAGAAACCCAAGAATAACTAATCCGCCAGCAATTAGTACATAGACCACATTGGAGTACACATCCATGTACATGGCAATGTCTTCCCAGGATTCGCCCAAAGCCGCGCCAATAAGCACAAGCAGCAAATTCCATCCCAATGTGCCAATCGTTGTGAAGATCATAAATACTCCAAATTTCATACCTGACATTCCCGCCGGAATCGAAATCAGACTGCGGACCAGCGGAACCATCCGACAAAACAATACAGTCCAATAGCCATATTTATCAAACCAGGCGTCAGCCTTGTGGATATCTTTTTTAGTAACGCGAATTAGACCCCCCCAGCGTTCAACCAGTTTCTCTAACCGGCTCACATCCAATAATCGGCCAATATAATAGAGAATTACTGCACCCAGTAGTGATCCAGCAGTGGCAGCAATGATTACACCAGGGATCGTTAAGCTCGTCGTAGTGGTCATAAATCCTCCAAAGGGCAGGATCACTTCTGAAGGAATTGGTGGAAATATATTTTCAAAGGCCAGCATCAGAAAAATACCGAAGTAACCAAACTGCTCCATAAAATCTGTAATCCATGCTTGCATTCTTGTTACCCCCATTTCTCATATCAAGTTCTTCTTCAGGTTGCGTAAATAGCGGCTGCGAATAAAAAAGAAGTATAGTCCTTGAACAGCCAAATATCCGAGTAACACCGCGCCTGTCTCCGTTGCGATAGATAAGTAGAACAACCGTTGAAGCGCAATAAAGGCAAACACACTGTGTAAAATAGCTATTCCGACCGGCACAAAAAACAATAGAGCGAGCTGAATTGTGACTATTCGATTGAGTTCTTTATCCGTAAGCCCCATCTTGGACAAAGTGGAATATTGATTGCGATCATGATCAAGATCGGTATATAACCGGAAGTAAAGAAAGCTGCCTGCCGCGATAAAAAAGACAGTACCCACCAGCAATGAAGCAAAAAGCATTGTGTTATACAATGTTTTCTGAAGTTCAAACAGCGTGCCGCTGATCACAATCGCATACGGAGAATCACTTTCATAGGACTGTTTGCCTTTATGGGCAAGATCATCTGCGATACCTACCGTCTGTGGAAAATCCTCTACATAAAAACCTGTATAAAGATCCGTCTGCACGGGATCAATAGCGCTGTAGAGCTCATCACTGATCACGACACCACTAAAATCCCCGCCATCTCTACCATCCAGCTCCGGCAATAAATATTCAGCAATGGGGACTTGCGCGGTATAACCTATTTCTTTAATGGCAAGTCCTTGCTGCAAGGAATAGACCGCTTTTACTCTGCCTTCTGTTAAACTGCGATCCCGCTGTGAACCAATCATCACCAGACCTTCGTTGCCCACCAGAGCACGCTCAGCCGTTGTGAAACCTGCACGTTGCAGGGCGAGATTATAATCACTAAAAGCAATCAAGGGAAGGCGTAAAGTGCGATCGGGTCCAGTCTGAGCTTCGACCTCAGCATATTTAATCGGGATACTAAGCGCTTCATAAGGGAGTCCGTGCGTCTTGAGCTCTTCCTTAATTTCGTTCAGATGCTGATCAAAGGGTTCATCCGCCTGATTTCCTTTAGCTACATAACCCACTGCTGCAGGATAATCCAATTTCAGCTCTCTGGAAAGTGTATGTATCGATGCAAATACCCCTACTGAAGTGAAGGAGACTGCGGATACAATCGTCACCATAAAAAACATTCGGCCATTCTCTTTCCAGCGGTAGGACAAGCCCGATAAAGTGATGATATTCGTACGATGCCAATACAAGCGCCGAATGTCCTTAAGCAGCTTAACCACACAAATACTTAGCTGGGTATAAAAGAGATACGTCCCGATAACCGTAATCGCAACGACCGGAAACATGACTTTCTCTACGGAAGCAGCTTTTGCAGTAGCCGCCATATAATAACCACTGATCAGCAGTACAGCAGAGATAAATGACAATATAAACGATACTTTGGGTTCTTCTTCTGCCTTACGTTCTCCCTGAAACAGACGCATCAGTGACTCATTGCCGATAAAAACAAAGGTGCAAAGCGATATCAGAAAAAACAATAACACGAAGCTGCAGATCGTAAGCACAAGTGCCTGCCATGGGAGATGAAAGGTTAACAGGGGAATTCCCAAAAAAGTGGATCCGATCATCAGAAATAATTTGCCCAGAAGTAACCCGAGAAGGGTACCCGTCAGGATGGCAGAGGTGCCGATCATCATATTTTCCAGAAAAACCATGGTGTTTAGCTGTCTCTTCGTCATTCCATGCATCAATAAAATTCCGAACTCCATCTTCCGCGACTGCAGGAAGGATCCAACGGATACGAGCACGAACAAAGAACAAAAGACATAAATAATTGCCTCTGCCACCATCATCGTATGAGCCGCCGTACTATAAATTAAGCTCTTTGAAATATCCGGATGGTAAATAAACAAAGCGCACACGAAAAAGATCATCACCGAAAAAGCACTGACGACAAAATAAGCGGCATATTTGCGTTTATTACGTGTTACATTCCTATAAGCGAATTGCCGAAAGGTCATGGCTGGTTCCCCCAAGCAGAGACAGCATATCAATAATACTTTGGAAGAAAGCGCCTCTATTACTCCCTTTGTACATTTCACTATAGAAACGTCCGTCTTTAATAAAGATGACCCGGTTGCAAAAGCTCGCAGCCACTGCATCATGCGTGACCATCAGCACCGTAGCTCCTTCTTCCTTATTCACCTCTGTCAACATATTCATGACTTCCCCTGAGGCTTTGGAATCCAGATTGCCTGTGGGCTCATCCGCCAAAATTAACGCTGGACGATGAATCATCGCCCGGGCGATAGCCGCCCGCTGCATTTGTCCGCCTGAGACCTCATACGTGCGCTTCTTCAGCAAATGTTCGATGCCAAGCAAGGTAGTGACCTCTTTTAGCCTGCTCTCCATCTCTGGGACACGGGCACCTGCAAGCGTTAAAGGTAATACGATGTTCTCCTCTACAGTGAGCGTATCCAGTAGATTAAAATGCTGAAAGACGAAGCCTAGCTCATGACGGCGAAAAAGTGCCTTTTCTTTTCTGCTAAGCAGATTAGGATCTCGGCCGTTGATCAGAATCTGACCGGAGGTCGGTTGGTCGATGGTGGCAATCGTGTTGAGCAGCGTTGTTTTCCCGCTCCCTGATGGGCCCATTATGCCAACGAACTCCCCCTTTTCTACAGAAAAGCGGATATGATTCAGCGCCTGAGTGGACACTTTACCCTCATATATTTTTGATAAATTATGAACATCTAGAATGGGCAAGTGTTACCTCTCCTTCTTTCGACTGGATTGCCTTCATTATACAAAGTGTACACATGGGCTGCTATTTCTGAAACTTACAATGCCCTTACACATTTGTAAGGTTTGTTATATGCTGCTCCCTAAATACAATCCGCACGGTGGTCCCGCTTCCTTCTTCGGAACGGATACTCACCTCATGTCCAAGCTTGCCGCAGATCTGCTTCACGAGATATAAACCCATCCCCGTAGATTCCTGGAAGGTTCGTCCATTCACCCCGGTAAAATATGCATCGAACACGCGCGGCAGATCTCCTGCTGGTATGCCCACTCCTTCATCCCGGATCTCAAGCACAGTCTGCTTATCTTCCGTGACCATCCCTTGGAAAAAAACATGTTTGCCCTCTTCAGTCGTATAACGTACAGCGTTCGTAATCAGCTGCGTAAGGAGAAAAGTGAGCCATTTTTCATCCGTAGTTACGGTAATCTGCTCATCTATTTGTATAGCTGGAAAAACTCTTTTTCGAATAAAAAGCCGCTTCTGCTCAGAGGTCACACCACGCACGATTGTCTCCAAATTCAGCCGTTCCACATAGAAATCGTGTTCAAAAGTATCCAGACGGGCCGTATAAAGCACGGTATCCAGTCCTTTTTTCAGACGATCCAGTTCATCACCAATTGCCGTAAAAGGAGGGCCATCCTTATCCTGAATGATCAGATGAATGACAGACAACGGCGTCTTCATGCCATGTACCCATTGATTAATAAAGTGAATATGTTCTTCTAATTTGTGGCGGTAGCTGTGCAAATCATTTTTGTAGAGGCGGAATTGCGACCCCAGTAAACCTCGCAAGCTTACGGCTAGCGGAGAATCCTGTGCAGGGCCACCTGCCTCATCGAGAGAGGAGGGCGTAGTCTCCAAACGTTCATAGAACGTGCGATTGGTGACATAACGGTAAGCGAGGTAGCCAATCAGTAGACAAGTGCTGAGCAGCGCGGCATATAAACTTACATTCAGACCGCTGCCTCCATCCAGCCGATACACTAATGTGATCAGGACTAGCTGGGCTAGATAAACCACGATCAGGGGGAACTGTTCCCTTAAAAACAACTTCATTCCTCATCCCCCCAATTCGGAATCAAACGGTAGCCTTGACCGCGCACGGTTTGTAGTCCATCTGTGATAGCGAGAGCAGCAAGTTTTTTGCGTACACGGGTAACATATACATTTAATGTATTTTCATCCACGAAGGCTTGATCATCCCAGATTTTTTCGAGCAGCCTGTCCCGGGTAACGATGACTCCGGACTTTTGCATCAGCTCATCTAGTATTTTGGCTTCCGTGTGGCTTAAGTCCACTTTAGCTTCGCCTCGGGTAAGGATTAGCCGCTCTACATCCAGCGTCATTCCCGCAACGTTCAGTGTGCGTTCATTATTCCCTCCGGCATAGGTGCCGTAGGCGCGCCGCAGCTGACTTTTGATTTTGGCCATCGCTATTTCATAATCAAAAGGCTTAGTGATATAATCGTCGGCTCCATTTTCCAGCGCCATTACTTGGTCCATTTTGCCATCGCGGGCAGATATAAAAAGAATAGGGCAGGTTGAAATTCCGCGAATTTGGCGGCACCAGTAATAACCATCGTATTTTGGCAAATTAACATCAAGGAGCACCAGATGTGGCGCGAACGCCTCAAACTGAGTGCGGACCCGCTCAAAATCACTCACCGCCTGCGTATCATATCCAAACTTATGTAAATAATCCTGCAGCAAAGCCACAAGTCCACGGTCATCTTCTATAATAAATATTTTAAACATATCATACCTCCGGTCCAGCCTTAACAATATAAGGGGGTCTGCCAAATAATATATACACCGTGCATAGGGTTAGTCAAATCAGAAGGAAGAAAAAAGAACCCATGAAGCACCTATTTACGGCACCTTCTAGGTTCTTGGATAAGTTAGGTTTGAGGATATCAACTAGTCCCATTGTTTATTCTGAATCCCGGCAAGAACTCGCTCTACAGGTGCCCAGCCGATAAGTTCTGGTTGGCTCCAGCCTGGAGCAGCTTGCAGATGGCAAATTTCCATGTAGTGATCTATCCTTACTTTATCCCAGGCATGAATGGCCTCGCCATTCCCAAGGGCCAAAGCTACATGCCCCCAATCCTTAAGCTCACCGTCCACCAAACCTGAGCACGCATAAAAAACAAACGCGCCAGCTGGCGGAGCCCCGGTGTTCTTGTGCGCATCGTACAGCTCAGCGGATTCACGTGCATCGCTGCCTCCCCACATTTCGATCCCATTGCTTCTTTCATATGCATCTTCAACAAAAGCAAGACAACGCAGCGGATACTCCTGCGACCCCAGCCGCTCTTTAGCCCAACTAATAGCATTCTCAATTTCCTTGCCAAATTCCACGTCCATTACCAATATACATTCCTCCAAAGTACGATTTAGTGTTGAACACATCATACCTGAACCAGCTACTCATGAACTGGTATTATATAGTTATTAATTAAACTATCCCAATCCTACCTGAGTGGTCATCTACTTCGGCCAACCATTACTTACAAAAACATAAAAAACCGTAAATGAGCATAGCCCATTACGGCTTTAACAAACTATAAATTGGTTTAAGAATACAGTAGTAGTGGTGGCAGCGGTGGTAGCATAGATAGCGGTGGCAGCGATAACGGTAGTGGAGGTGGCAGCGGTGGTAGCGATAACGGTAGTGGAGGACAATTTAGAGTTGATATTGCAGACGCCGAACGGTGATATCCCATCGAACATAAGTAACTTATTGCTTGTTGAAGTAACTTATCTGTGGATATATAGCGCTTATAGAGATGTATACGCTCGATCGGCTCCATTCTATGGGATTATACCGCTCCTTTGGCCGCAACTACTCCATCCGCTCCATTCTGCGGGATTTATACCGCTCATTTGACCATATACGCTCCATCGACTCCATTCTACGGGATTTATACCGTTCATTTGGCTATAGGTGCTCCGTCGGCTCCATTCTACGGGATTTATACCGTTCATTTGACCGTATACGCTCCATCGGCTCCATTCTACGGGATTTATACCGTTCATTTGGCCATATATGCTCCATCGGCTCCATTCTACGGGATTTATACCGTACATTTGGCTATAGGTGCTCCATCGGCTCCATTCTACGGGATTTATACCGTACATTTGGCTATAGGTGCTCGATCACCTCTATTCTGCGGGATATATACCGCTCATCTGACCGTATACGCTCGATCGGCTCTATTCTACGGCATTTATCCCGTTCATTTGACTGTAGGTGCTCCATCGGCTCCATTCTACGGGATTTATACCGTTCATATAGCCGTAGGTGCTCCGTCGGCTCCATTCTGCGGGATTTATACCGTACATCTGACCGTATACGCTCCATCGGCTCCATTCTACGGGATTTATACCGTTCATTTGGCCATATACGCTCCATCGGCTCCATTCTACGGGATTTATACCGTTCATTTGGCTTATATGTGCTCCGTCGGCTCCATTCTACGGGATTTATACCGTACATTTGGCTATATGTGCTCCGTCGGCTCCATTCTACGGGATATATACCGTTCATTTGGCTATAGGTGCTCCGTCGGCTCCATTCTACGGGATTTATACCGTTCATTTGGCTATAGGTGCTCCATCGGCTCCATTCTACGGGATTTATACCGTACATTTGGCTATAGGTGCTCCATCGGCTCCATTCTACGGGATTTATACCGTTCATTTGACCGTATACGCTCGATCGGCTCTATTCTACGGGATTTATACCGTTCATTTGGCTATATGTGCTCCAACGGCTCCATTCTACGGGATTTATACCGTTCATTTGGCTATATGTGCTCCATCGGCTCCATTCTACGGGATTTATACCGTTCATTTGGCTATATGTGCTCCATCGGCTCCATTCTACGGGATTTATACACTTCATTTGGCAGTATCGAGTAAATCAAAGGCACTTTTACCCTTCTTTCGCGTCACACTAGCTCATTCGAGCAAATCAAAGGTACTTTCGCCCTTCTTTCGCGCGATACTAAACCTTTACAGCAAAACAAGGGCATTTCTGCCCTTGTTTCACCATCCCAATATAGAACCACCGCTGAAACGATGCGTCCTCTTGTAATGTTGTATACCTCATATGCTCCATATTTCGTACGCTCTTTGCTACATATGTTCAGCAATTCCACGCTCACTCCACATTTCGTACGCTCTTTGCTACATATGTTCAGCAATTCCACGCTCACTCCATATTTCGTACGCTCTTTGCTACATATGTTCAGCAATTCCACGCTCACTCCATATTTCGTACGCTCTTTGCCTCATATGTTCAGCATTTCCACGCTCACCATATTCCGCGCGCTCTTTGCCTCATATGTTCAGCATTTCCACGCTCACTCCACATTCCGCGCGCTCTTTGCTTCATATGCTCAGCATTTCCACGCTCACTCCACATTTCGCGCGCTCTTTGCCTCATATGCTCAGTATTTCCACGCTCACTCCACATCTCAAAAGCTCTTTGCCTCATATGCTCAGCAATTCCACGCTCACTCCACATTCCATATATCCTCTACTTCCACACTATGCAATGCGCTCACGCAGACTTATCTGCCATCCAGCAAATTACCAAGCCCACCAAGCACGCTTCCTTCTTCTTTCCGACCGCTGTTGCCGGCAGCGGACAGGATGCGATCGGCCATTCGGCTGAATGGCAGCGATTGTACCCACACCTTGCCGGGTCCGCGCAACGTTGCGAAGAACAGGCCTTCACCGCCGAACAGCGCGGTTTTGACCCCTTTTACAAACTCAATATTGTAATCCACCGAAGACGTCATAGCGACTAGACAGCCAGTGTCCAGCTTAAGCGTCTCTCCCGGTTGAAGTGTGCGTTCCATAACATAACCGCCAGAGTGTACAAATGAAAGTCCATCACCCTCCAGCTTTTGCATAATAAAACCTTCCCCACCAAAAAAGCCAGTACCCAGCTTACGCTGAAATTCAATACCGATTGAAACGCCCTTTGCCGCGCAAAGGAACGAATCCTTTTGACAGATGATTTTTCCACCGTATTGCTGCAAGTCGAGCGGGATGATTTTGCCTGGATACGGAGCAGCAAAGGTAACACTTTTACGCCCATAAGAACCACTGTGTGTGAAGACGGTCATAAACAAGCTTTCACCTGTCAACAGACGTTTGCCCGCGCCCATCAGCTTCCCCATCAAGCCACTTCCACGCGAGCCTCCGCTGCCGTCACCAAATATCGTCTCCATTGTTATTTCCTGATCCATCATCATGAAGCTCCCGGCTTCGGCAATTACACTCTCTCCTGGGTCAAGCTGCACCTCTACACACTGTATTTCCTCACCCATAATGGCATAATCAATCTCATGAGCACTCATCCCGCAGTTCCTCCTTATAATTAAAGTCATCATGTGACTTATGAATGAAAATATATACGTGCGTTGCGATTCACGGTTTCGCTAATCATAACTATCCATGAAAACCGCCTATATCCTGCAGAAAAAATCAACCAGAGGTTCTGGCTGACCTTAATCCTGGTATCCCTGAAAAATGATATTTATACCAGCTTTCTTCAGGTTACTGTACCACATCTCTTGTCAATACTTGATAATATGTTACAATACTTTTTATACTTAAATGTTTATTTAGTAGTCTAATTCTAATGATAAAGGTGAAATGAATGAATCCACAATCGGAATATGCAATTCTGCTATACTATAAATTTGTAAAAGTGCCGGATGCAGAACTATTCGCCCAGGAGCATTTGGCTTACTGCAAAGAGCTTGATGTAAAGGGACGAATTCTCATTTCTGATGAAGGCATTAACGGAACACTATCAGGTACGGTTGCCCAAACCGAGCAATACATGAAGGATTTGCGCGCAAACCCTCTGTTTAGCGATATCGTCTTCAAGATCGATGAGGCTGATGCTCATGCCTTCAAAAAGATCTTCGTTCGTTATAAAAAGGAACTCGTGACGTTCCGGGTCGAGGATGAACTGGACCCTAACGTGATTACCGGAGAGCATCTGGCGCCTAAAGATTTCTACGAAATGATGCAGCGCGACGATGTGGTGATTCTGGATGGTCGTACCGGCTACGAATTCGATCTTGGTCATTTCCGCGGCTCCATCCGCCCCGAAGTAGACAGCTTCAAAGAATTCCCGGACTGGATTCGCGAGAATATGAGCGACCTTAAGGATAAACCAATCCTGACCTACTGTACAGGCGGGATCCGCTGCGAGAAATTAAGCGGGTTTATGATGAAGGAAGGCTTTGAGCAGGTGTACCAGTTGGATGGCGGCATTGTGACTTATGGTAAAGACCCTGAGGTACAGGGCCAACTGTTTGATGGAAAATGTTATGTCTTCGATGAGCGGATCTCCGTACAGATTAATCATACCGACGAGGATATCGTTGTCGGACGTTGCCATCACTGCGGTCAGCCAGCTGACCAATTTATCAATTGCGCCAATGATGCTTGTCATCTTCAGCATATTTGCTGTGAGGACTGTGAAACACAGCACAGTGGTCATTGTTCGGACGAATGCGAAGCTATCACGAATACCGTGGGCTAAATAAAAGACAAGCTGGTCGCAAATGTCTCTACACGATTCAAAGACGAGCACAAGTGAGTCTTAAGTTAACTAAAAGGTGGCGTGCAGGATTTTCACTGTACGCCATCTTTTGTTATGAGCGAAACGTCCGAACAACGCCCCTAGGACTGCACCCTTTAAAATACGTCATATCCAACAAAAAAAAGTCAACCAGAAATTCTGGCTGACCTTAAATGTAGTATATCCCCAAATAAGCTGTTTATACAGCCTTATTCACATTACCGTACCATCATGAGGTTTACGCAAAGTAGATTGAATCTTTGGCGACTTCACTAGCTTTGGTTTGCCTAAAGAGGTTGTAAAAGTGATTACATAGCCAGCTACGACTACAGCCATCACTGTATACATCGTTTCTTTAACAGGCATATAAAAGAGTGATAGTGCCAGAACGATTACATCCATCATGATGAATACCGTACCTACTTTGATTCCCTTCCATTCACTAACCAGCAGCGACAAAATATCGTCTCCACCGCTAGCCCCGCCACTCCGCAGGATAATTCCCGCTCCTAAACCTGTCAGTACGCCGGACAAAAGAGCTGCTAATGCCAAATTGTCCTGCAAGTTGATGACCAAACCGGAATAACGTTCCATGAGACCATAGAAGATTGTAAAAGCTCCTACAGAAACAAAAGTGTTGCACACGAACGCTTTCCCTTTGAACATCCATGCTATCAAGAGTACTGGAACGTCTAGAAGCAGAGTTGAAATCGAAGGTGAAATTCCTAATACATATTTGCCAAGCAGCGATAATCCTACGAATCCGCCCTCTGACAAATGATTCTGAAAATTGATGTGATAATAAGTAAATGCAAGCAAAAATGTTCCAAACAAAATGACTGTCAATCGGAGCAGTACATTCACTCCGTAATTGTGGTTCCTCATACAGGTCTCCCCTTATCGTATATGGCGGCTAGACGTCCCACCAACCTCTACGACGGGTAAAACCGGAGGTATTGCTCCTTCGCATATATATACTCCTTCCCCTCGCAGAGGCGGTTCGTCAAGTAACAACGGTTTACGCACCTTCTACAGGGAAGCTAAGTATAAGACAGATCATAACGTTTCCAAATCGTCCTTTGGGGAATCGTCCTTCGGGGACACATGGTATCCTGATCCTTTCTCTAATTTGATAAGTTCTGTTTACATTATACCACGGAGCCACCCTACTCTAAACAGTTTGCCAGAAAAAAGCAGGAATCACTCTGTACTCCGCAGCAAACGGTTGATTGTTTCACGTCTTACACCGATCAATTGCCCTATTTCTTCCTGGGTCAATAACTCTGTTAGCGCTGCGCCATGAGAATAGTCATTAAACCAGCGGGTTAGCAATTCCATACGTTCTGCAGGTGTACCTACAGTAAGATGATCCAGCCGTGTTTGCATAAACCGTACCTTCTCCTGAAGCAGTCTGGCGATTTCCATCGCTTGACCAGGATCATCCCGCAGCTGTTGATACCATTCTGCTGATGGAACTGCCTCCACCTCGCTCTTCATCATCGCAACTGCCGTTCCATGCGCCTCCTTTGGCGAAATGAGTGAATGATGGGGAACCATCTCACCAGGATACAGGATGTTAAATAACACCATGTTCCCATTCTCATGAAGTCTTGTGACCTTGAACAGCCCGCTTTTTACCTTAAATAAAAAATCACAGCTGTCTCCTTGGCGGAACAAGACTTCCCCCTTATGTAATATCATCTCGCTCGCTCCTTTTCCTTCTGATTATATATATTTTCAATTATATAAAATTAAACCTCATTTATGGAGATAAATCTACCTATGGGCGAGGAAAGGGGTAGATTAAAGTCCATGCAAAAACTGCTGGACACCAGAATGAAAATTCTGGCACCCAGCAGTTCAATTTACTTATAAAGTTACTTTGCTTCAAGCGGTTTCTTCCATAATCCGAGCATCAATCCGGAGATGACCGAACCGATCAGAACAGCCAACAGGAACAACAGCGCGTGGCTTGAAAGGGCAGCTACAAAGATCCCGCCATGCGGAGCCGGCACGTTGATATTCCAAAGTTGTGTAAGACCTCCAGCAACGGCCGAACCAAGAATACAAGAGGTTAGGACACGAAGCGGATCGGCTGCGGCGAATGGAATGGCCCCTTCTGTAATGAACGATAAGCCCAGCACATAGTTCGTTAAGCCTGATTTACGTTCTTCTTCCGTGAATTTATTCTTAAAGAAAGTAGAAGCCAGTGCTATTGCAAGTGGAGGTACCATCCCCCCCGCCATTACAGCAGCCATCATGAAGCCGTTGGTATTGCCACTGGTAGTGAATACACCGATGGCAAAAGTATAAGCAGCTTTATTGAAAGGTCCACCCATATCTATGGCCATCATGCCACCGAGAACCAGGCCCAGAATAACAGCATTAACAGTTCCAAGATCATTAAGCCAATCGATCAGTCCGACATTGATCCAGCTAAAGACCGGATCGAACAGGTAATACATCAATCCACCGGTAATTAGAAGCCCGAATACCGGGTATAACAGGATCGGCTTCAGTCCGTCAAGTGTTTTAGGCAGACCTGCAAATACTTTACGTAGTCCGATAATTACATAACCCGCCAAGAAACCAGCAGCCAGCCCGCCGAGGAACCCAGCATTGGAATTCAAGGCCATGTAGCCCCCAACCATACCTGGCATCAGAGCCGGACGATCACCAATGCTAAGCGCTATAAATCCAGCAAGGACTGGAATTAGGAAATGGAAGGCACCATCTCCGCCACCGATTGTCTGCAGTAACTGGAACAGCGGATGATCTGCTCCACCTACTTGTTCAATCAGGAAGGAGATTGCTAGCAGAATACCGCCACCGACTACAAACGGAAGCATGTGGGAGATCCCATTCATTAAGTCCTTATATATTTTACTGCCGATACTGCCAGATTTCTCTTTAGACCCTTCGTCATTGCCACCGCGACCTTCATTGTGATAGATCGGCGCTTCCCCATTCATAGCTTTACGAATAAGCTCTTCCGACTTACGGATGCCATCACTTACCGGTCTTTGCAGTACAGGTTTACCGTCAAAACGGGCCATTTCCACCTTTTTATCAGCTGCAACAATTACACCGCTTGCACGCCGAATCTCATCAGGGGTGAGTACGTTTTTGGCCCCTTCTGAACCATTCGTCTCTACACGGATATTAACTCCCATTTCTAGAGCTTTTTTCTTAAGGGCATCTTCAGCCATAAAAGTGTGCGCAATGCCTGTAGGACAAGCAGTTACAGCTACGACAAAAGCTTGGGAATCCGGGTTGCCCACGATTACACGTTCAGGCTCTGACTTTGCGGCAGTTTCAGCGGCTTCGTTCTCTTTCTCCTTAGCTTCGCCTTCCGCCTGCTTGGCATCAAACAAAGCTGATACCTCATCCGGAGTCTGAGTATTCATAAGCTGTTCAATGAACTCGCTATCGATCAGTAGTCTGGACAATGAGGCCAGTGTACGAAGATGCATATTGCCTGCTCCTTCTGGAGCGGCAATCATAAAGAAGATACGTGCTGGCTCATCATCAAGGGATTCAAACTCCACTCCCTTTGCGCTCTTAGCAAATACAACCGTCGCTTCATTTACCGCTTTAGTCTTAGCGTGCGGCATCGCGATACCGCCACCAATCCCAGTACTGGATTGCTCTTCGCGCTTCAAAATCATCTCTTTAAAAAGGATCGGATCATTAATTCGGCCACTAGCAGCAAGACTTGCAATCAATTCATCAATTGCAGCTTCCTTAGTTGTAGCTTTTAGATCCATGATCATAGTTTCTTTTATCATTAAATCCGTTATTTTCATCATGTTCAACTCCCTTAAGTACTTTGAATGCTGTCGGCTTACACTTCTGAGATTTGGATCAGCGGTCTCAGCTGTTCAATGAATTCTCTATCCGCTAAATCATCAGAGAATGCGGTTGCACTGCCCGAGGCAACGCCTGCACGGAACGCCTCCAACAAGTCTCCTGTCAAAGACAGTGTCCCTACAAAACCAGCGATCATGGAATCCCCTGCACCTACAGAATTTTTTACTTTACCTTTTGGTGCGTTGGCGTGGTATACCCCTTGCTCCGTAATGAACAAAGCCCCTTCACCCGCCATGGAAACCAGTACATGTTTCGCTCCTGCATCCAGCAGCTTGCGTCCATAAGTAACAATCTCTTCCCTCGTGTCTATTGTTACGCCGAATAGCTCTGCAAGCTCATGATGGTTCGGTTTAACCAGCAATGGCTGATACGCCAGCGCTTTTTGAAGTGCAGCACCAGTAGTGTCAATGACGAATTCCGCTCCACTCTGTTTGCACACAGATATAAGCTTGTCATAGAAATCTGCACCCAGTGATGGGGGAACGCTTCCCGACAAAATCACTACATCCTCCGCGTTCAGAGCAGCCAGCTTTTGTAATAGTGCATCGGCTTCCGGATCAAGAATGGCGGGTCCAACACCGTTAATCTCCGTTTCTTCTCCATGCTTGAGCTTGATGTTAATCCGCGTATCATCAGAAACAAACACGAAATCGCTTGAAATTGATTCTTCGTGTAACCAATCCTCAATATATCGGCCGGTGAAGCCGCCAAGGAATCCCATAGCCTTATTCTGAACCCCAAGCTGTTTAAGCACTCGGGATACGTTAATCCCCTTCCCTCCGGGAAGCTTCAAATCACGTTTCATCCGGTTCAAGTCACCCAGTCTCAAATCTTCCACTTCCACGATATAATCAATGGAAGGATTAAGCGTTACAGTATAGATCATGATTATCCCTCAATTATGTTGGTTTTCTAAGCCATAGATTACCGATCAAAAATACGGCATCTGTAATTTCTCCAAACGATCACACGGTAATTCATAATTGCTTATCCTATATAGAATTTATACCAGCGTGAAATCCACACCCAATTGCGTGATCTCACGGATGAATTTGTCAGACGCTCCTGAATCTATAATGCAATGATCCATTTCCGTCACATCAGCAACCTTGCTAAAGGATACCTGCCCCAGCTTACTGTGATCTGCCAGTAGAATAACTTGCTTGGCGACTGCGATCATTTTGCGTTTTGTAGCTGCCTCTAACATGTTCGGGGTTGTGATGCCTTCCCGCAAATCCAGTCCATTAGTAGCAAGAAAAGTTTTATCCACTCTCACCATATCTAAGGAACGTTCTGTCATCGGTCCAACAAAAGCCATCGTATCCGGGCGAAGCATACCACCTGTAATTGAGACTTCGATATTGCGGCAATCCCGCAGCTCATTCAGCGCCATAATCGAGTTCGTAATGACTTTGATATTCGAAAAGTTCTTCAGCTCTCTGGCAATCTGCAGTGTTGTTGTTCCTGCATCAAGCAGTATAGCGTCACCCTCCTGAATCATCTCCACTGCTTTGCGGGCAATCCGTTGCTTCTCATCCAATAAATGATCTTCCTTATCAGGATAAGCCGCCTCAAAATTGACACTCTGCAAGGAAACTGCTCCGCCATGAGTACGCTTTAATAGCTTGGCTTCTTCCAGCTCCTTCAGATCACGGCGCACAGTAGACTCGGATACGCCCATTTCCTGACTTAGCTCCTGTACAGAAGCTCTTGAGTTTTTTTCCACAAAAAGCACGATTTTTTGTTTTCTCTCTTCCTCAAACATCATCGTGGCTCGCTCCTTTATGTGAGAGCGCGACCTGTACAATTCCTTGCGCTCATCTATGAATTTTCTTGACCGTTAATTGATTATATGTGACCGTTATTGATCGTTTGTGCTCGTTTATGATTTTAACAGCGTTTTCATCCTATGTAAAGTGCTAAAAAGAGACAGTGCAAAATTACATCCCAATTGCCTATCTCATATACGGCATTTATAACATATTAATAATACATACCGGGAAAAGCGGGTGATCAGAAATGGCCAATGGAAGAAACCGTGGGAGAAATAACGGTAACAGCAATGCTAATAAGAATGGGACCACCAATAACACTAATCCAGTGGAATCCGCAGAACTTAGCGCTGAGGATTATGAGATCATCGCAGCTGGACTTGTAGCATTAGGTGAGATTTTTTCCTTTTTATCTCTTGTTAAAGCAAGACAAGTTACCAAAGAAACTGGAGGCGAGGAGGTAGTTCCTGAAATCTTCACTTTATCCACTAGAAAATCTCATAAACGAAAATCAAGATAATCCACGAAAAAAGCAGCGAAGTAGTGATATACCCTTGTTATATTGCGATCTTTTTACTTGGCGTAACCTTTGTAACTAGAACCTCTATATGGGTATGCCAAGAACTACCTATAAGGAATTACCCGCTTTTGAATCAATACTTGTAAATTAGGGTTATTAAACTACATAGATATAAATTTGAATTTTGGGGGATGTTTTTATTGCCACAACAGAAGTATTTTCGGACAAGCCTTGCTATTATCGCCTTTTTACTGATTTTGTACTTAGGCTCCAAAGTAATGTTTCTCTTCGCGCCACTAGGTGCCATTTTCAAATTATTACTTGTTCCCATGATGTTATCAGGGTTTATGTACTACCTGCTGCGTCCGTTAGTAAGAATCCTAGAGAAAAGAAAATTAAACCGGGCGTTCTCCATCCTGCTCATTTATTTTCTGATTGCGGGCTTGTTCGTTCTCTTCTGGATTCTAGTCTGGCCGACACTGCAAGAACAAATTCAGAACTTTATTGATAACACTCCCTACCTCGTGCAAGGTTTGCAGGATCAGTTCAATGCATTGAGGGAGAATCCGACACTGTCACGTTTTTTCAAAGGGGATTCTGACGTCGCGGCCCGTTTATCAGAATTTCTTAGCGATACTATTACCTGGGTTACCAATTCCATGTCCAATTTGATTGGCGTTGTTTCCAGCATTGTAGTGTTAATCGCCACTTTGCCCATCATTCTGTACTACATGCTAAAAGATGACTATAAGCTATCGCCTAAACTTCAAGGCTTAATTCCGAGAAAATATCGGAAGGAAGGCCAAGAGATGCTTGGAGATATCGACAGCGCATTAAGCAGCTTCATCGTCACACGTGTGGTGCTAAATGTCGTACTCGGTATTATGTTATATATAGGATTCCTTATCATCGGACTGCCTTACTCCCTGTTACTCGCCGTAATTTCAGTGCCTCTTAACTTCATTCCATATGTGGGTTCATTCTTAGCAGCGATTCCGGTAATAATAGTAGGTTTCATTGAATCACCGACGATGGCCATATGGTCTCTAGTCATAATTTTCATTGCCCAGCAGATCCAGGATAATGTACTCTCACCGATTATTTACGGAAAATCATTGGATGTTCATCCACTGACTACGGTCATCCTTGTCCTTATAGGTGGAGACTTCTACGGTATTATCGGAGTTCTTATTGCGCTCCCTGTTTATATGATTATAAAAATTGTTTTCCTGCGCGTGTATGAGATTATTATTGCAGACCGTAAAGATGAAGCTGAGCCTATCAAAAAAGAGGAGCTATAACGGTTGTGATCTACTTCGTGAACGGGCGGAGCTTAACTATAAAATAAAAAAGGGTACGTCTCCAATCACTCGGAGTCGTACCCTTTTTTATTCTTTACAGGTTCCTGAAATCACCCTCGTAAAGAACGAACTACAAAGATGTGATTGCCCTTCATCAGGTTTTGGCCGTTCTGAAGTGTAACTGAACCTTTCGTATGTGAGGTAATAATCGTATTAAAGGCAATAAGCTGATCCTCTTTCCAGACGCTGACCGCCGATTTAAAATACACTGCATTGTCAAATTGCTGCCGATCCCTCATCACATAACCCACGGAATGGAGAACTGGAGGCAGCGCTCTTTCTTTTGGAGCCAGAGCCTTAATAACAACAATATCCCGAAACGGCACAGCAATTTCCTGATGGCCAATGACCGCCACCGATGCGGAAAGGTCCCATTTGCGCAGGATTCCCTTCATAATGGTATAAGGTTTCTCTCCGCAGTACATTATAACGGGTTTACCTACCCAATGCTTCATAGCTACCTCCCCTTCGCATCACTCCATAAATTATAAGTCCGGAATGAACCAATCTATTCCTTCCATACCCTGCGACTCTAGAAATTGATTGGCCTTCGAGAACGGACGACTGCCAAAGAATCCACGATGCGACGAGAGAGGGCTTGGATGAGGTGATTGCAGCACCTTATGCCGGCTTTGGTCGATGAAAGCACCTTTTTTCTGCGCATGACTCCCCCATAATATAAATACCATGGGCGTAGTTCTTTCATTCAGCTTTTGCATTATGGTGTCTGTGAATGTCTCCCAGCCCAGACCTTTATGTGAACCCGCCTCACCCTCACGTACCGTCAGTACGGTGTTCAGCAACAACACTCCCTGCTCTGCTAAGTGCAATAAAGAGCCGTGGTTCGGAACAGGCACACCGACGTCCTCCTTCAGCTCTGCATAAATATTGCGCAGTGACGGAGGGATACGTACCCCCGGATTGACAGAGAAGCTTAGTCCGTGAGCTTGTCCGGGACCATGATAAGGATCTTGACCTAAAATAACTACACGAGTCTCCTTATAAGGCGTTAGTTTTAATGCTGTGAACAATAATTCTTTTGGCGGATAAACGGTATGTTCCTTATATTCTTCTGTTAGTACATCCATTAATTTTAAAAAATAAGGCTTTTGCATTTCATCCTGCAATACCTCATCCCAATCGTTGCCAAACATCCCCAAACTCCTCCTTCAACCGAAACCATAGCGATATAGTTTTTTATTTCCGACCATAATCCGCTTTGATCTCGCCCCACTCTTTTGTGTGCCACTTGAGCACCTTATTGTCATATGTATTGGTTTGCAACCAACGCTCTGCCCGATCAATAAGCACCCAAATTTCCTCTGTTGAAGAATCGCGCGGCAAGGTTGTTGCCACCTTCTTCTGCTTCACCCACTTCATTGCATTTACAGAATCACTGTAAACCGTTTTATCGCTTCCCTCTTTCTTCAACAACGCCAAGGCATGGACAATCGCTAAAAATTCACCTAAATTATTAGTGCCCTTTTTGATCGGACCACAGGAGAAAATGATATCTCCCGTTTGTGTATCTACACCCTTATATTCAACAGGCCCCGGATTACCCCGAGTCCCCACATCTACTGAAATACTGTTGTAATCAATCTCCTCAGAGGTCTCTACTGTAGCACTGCGTTTAAAAGAACTTGTCCCCTTAGACTTTGCTGCACCAGCTGCCCCTGTTCCCCAATTCCCCTTCCAGCCCGCTTTATATGCCGCATCAGCTGCTGCTTTGGATTCATAGGATTTATATTTTGCACCGGTATAATGATCTGTCTGTGCCTGGCATTCTGCCCAAGTGCTATAGACTCCCGGTTGTTTACCTTCCCAGACTACATAATATTTCTGCTTGGCCATGGATAATGCTCCTTTTCTACTGCCTGTACTTATTGTAATCCATATTGCTCGTGAATTCATCGGATAAATCACATTTTTCAGGTCATACTATACGCCAGAGATGTCCAGGCCTATATTACCATTTGTAGATTGATTGGTAAATTACTAACTAATCACTCTATAGTAAGCTCGAAGGATATCGGTACAATTACTTAGGGAGGTTATACAGATGAGAAAGATAGCAAGTGTTGCTGCGGTATTTGCTTTTGTGTTAATGGTCGGATGTGGAAATGCAACAGATAATGCTAATAATGCTACTGCAACAAGCACTCCTGAGAACACAAATAACGCGGGTACCACTAATAATGCAGGCACCGCTAATAATCAAAATAACACCACAGATGCTGTAACCTCAGCTTCCGTAGTAGATAATGAAGAAGCCTTCAAACGCGCCATCAGTCCAGAGGGAACCTGGATTGCTGCCACACTTAAAGACTTAACCTTCACCGAAGATCTCGTCGTGGATGGAGAATTCATGAATAAAGAGGAACCCGCCAGAAAAATTGCTCTATACACACAAGATGCGGATCACAACATCACCAACTCCTTCAAACTGACTGCTCCAAAATTGACCATCAAGAGTAAAAACGCCCGTATTCAAGGCGGCACTTTTATTGGAGATGTATACGTAGAAGCGGATGGTTTTACCCTGGTGAACGCAACCGTTGAAGGCAATGTCTACTTCGCAAACGATCAATATAAATCCACCTTTAATTCATCCGATCAAGGAAAAGTAACTGGTGTTACAGAAGTGAAAAAATAAGCTTCAACCCCAGAAAGGTGATCTGAAGTCGTTAAGACTTGAGACCACCTTTTTTATATACATTTTTATTCTTGATAAAAACCATCTTTGAAAAAATTGTACCATCCCTCGACGGTTTCGATTGGGAAACCCTCTAACTTCTTCATAACTTCCCTTGCAAATTCTAAAGCAGCCGTACCATTAGCAGTAATGATATGTTCACTCGAAACTGCCTGTTTTTCTATATAATTTGCATCTCCTTTATAATTAGGAGCGTTTTGTTTTAAATAATCCAATGAATTTCCGGTATGCGGTATGTTGTCTAAATAGCCATGTTCAGCCAAAAAAGTTGTAGCGTCACATATAGCGGCAATAGGTACACTCTCCTGCAAACATTTTTCAATCACTGGAGTAATAGCTGAATTATCTTTCCAGCCTGTGCCCCCGATTAAAATTAACATTTCATACTGAACAGGTAAACTGTCTAAAGTATAGTCAGGTACAACAGTAAATCCACCCATAGATTTGACATTGTCGCTAGTTAAAGCAACTGTGCTTACTTTAAATTCACTCTCCGGCTTATTTAGTTCGGCACTAATATATCCGCTTTCCCAATCAGCGTAGCCATTGGATAGAAACATCAAAACTTCTTTTTTCATATATTAGCACTCCCTTTAAGTTCTAACGCCACTTCCGCCACTTCTCGCCCATTTACCAGCAGCACAATCCGGTGCTCTCCTGGATAATGACGCCGAGTTGTTAAATCAGCCCAACGATGTGTCCGTTTACCTGACAGAATTGTACCTCCAGGTACGGTCTTATCCGATAACAAAAAAGATTTACGAGAGGTTCGACCTGCCGCTTTCACGAAATAGATTCCGTATTCAATCCGAATCCGTGCCGGAGCTCCCTCAC
This sequence comes from Paenibacillus sp. FSL F4-0122, assembly GCF_038002845.1. Taxonomy (NCBI): domain Bacteria; kingdom Bacillati; phylum Bacillota; class Bacilli; order Caryophanales; family Paenibacillaceae; genus Paenibacillus; species Paenibacillus sp. FSL F4-0122. The sequence goes on along the minus strand of NZ_JBBODI010000001.1, from coordinate 4,388,524 downwards.
GAACTTGAAGCTTATACTGTAATTCAGAGCTTTCGCCAATGGTCAGGATAGAAGGTTCCAATAGAATTGAAGCACTCGTTATAAGTGGAGTAGCTTCGTCTGTCTGCTCTGCGTATCCGAATAAAGCCATAATCTCTGGCTCAGCTTTACGAATCAAAGAACGGCAGCCGTGCCGCACAATCCAGTCTGTATCGGGATGTGTTCCCTTCCAGCGCCGAGCGGTATCGAGCACCACTTCCGGATGATCCTTCGCAATATCATTCAAATTATTAGCGACACTTTTACGCACATACAGGGATGTATCCGCCTTAAGCTGCTCAAGTACAGGTAATACCGGAGCTGGGTCAAGCTTGAACATGGGGAGCGCCTGTCCCCAAGGCAGACGAGGCCGACAGCCTTCACTAGCCAGCCTACGTACATGCTCATCAGGGTGCTTCGCCCATACCAGCATTTGAGCCATCATCCGTTCTGGTTCCCGTAAGAGAAACGGCCTAACTGCAAATTCAGCCGATGATTTCGCTGTGAATCTTTCCAGCGCCTGCATAGACAACGCCCAATGTTCGTCTCCTTGGCCATATACCTCAACGAAATCCGGAAAAATTAAATACGGAAATCCTACACATTCCTCAGCAATGGCGAATAGGATAGCCAGCGCTTCCTCATAAGGAAGCTGTAAGTGGCTGCCCAACGTCTCGGTGATCCGCCGCATTCTTGCCTTCAGCTCAAGCGTTTCCCACGGTTCAGTCATGGCTGAGCTTACAAATGCCTCTGTCTCGAAGACATTATGTACGCCACGAATCTTTTCGCCGAACTCACGCAGAAATTGTTCATTGTACATTGCTTTTAAAGGTTCAGCCATTCGATAATCCCTCATTTTCTTCTTTAGATCAGCAAACTTGATTCTGTCAGGAAATCGTAGCACATCCAATTTGACAACAGTATGTCAACTTTGGCAACTAAGAATTAATTAGTACCTTTACCTCTTCAATCCCTTGTTGGGCTCGACTGTTTAACGCACGTTTATCTTTAAGGTTATGTTCTTTAAGTTCGTGTCCAGGATCAATGACCAGCGGCTGTGAGATTACATCCTCGAGGATTTGAACAGCAACCTTACATCCTTGAAATAACAGTTCTTTTGTGATCACTTGATTATGAGAACGAATGATTTCAAGCATTTTTTCCGCATAAATCAGTCTAACCAAACTATCGGCGCTCATTATATTCCGCGAAGCAAAAGAAGCCACTTTTTCCACAATCCAGCTATCCTGATAATTCCGCGAGATGGATTCTAGTATCGTAATCGCATCCCAGTCCCGTATCGACAACTGCTTGACGTGCTCCGTAGCCCATTCCTGCAGCCATTCCAGCTCCACTTCTCTTGGAATTTCAAAACTCTTGTACTCCTTAAGCACTCCTGCTTTATGCATATTTAAAAAATGACCCAAAAACTGAATGTACAGCTCCTTGGCTCTTTGTGTCTGTTCCGTCACCTGGCAATCATCCTTTCATTATCCAAATCATATCCATTCCCCGGTTTCTTTTCAAATTAAAAAGATAAAAAAGGACAGGTAGCGAAATCATCGCAATACCTGCCCTTTAATAACTTCGGGTTATGGTAAATAGTTTGCTTCAACCGGAGGGGTTTTCTCCACTATTTTCAATTCTAGACCTCCGAATCTCTTCGCCAGCTTGTTATATACCAGCGCTACCAGCATACCCACCAATCCATAAATGAGTATCAAAATAACCGGCATAATCAAATAAGGGATACCCATAACAACCATAAACGTCTCTTTAATGATAAGCCCGACCACCACCATCCCTAAACCTACTATAAACAATAGCAGTGTAGGAATAATCATAAAATAGATAGTCGTTTTAAAAAAACTCTTTTTGTTAATTTCCAGCACTTCATAGTCTTTCATTATGTAATCCCCTTAATTTATTTAGAGTGGTAAAATTACCCTCTTTGTTTCATTAAAGATGATCTTAAATACATTTTCAACCAAATTTCTCATATTTTCGACTTTTACCAAAGAATTCTTCCTAAAACTCAACGATAAATCATGGTAAAATAACTCCTATGGTTTAATATATCATCATGTACAAGATGTCACCGGAGGGAATAACATGCCACAAACACTAGTGAAAAATATTGATTTTTTTATAGCTGCCTTATCCCAAACCTATATTTCTGCGCTACAGCTTGATCCTGATGGAATGTATTCAGAGGTTGCTTCAGGAATTGTTGAACTGTTCTCTGATGAACAAGTACGGCTGAGAAGATATGACGGATCAGTATCCCATTATGCAAGAGACAACACCAAATTTCAGCGATGACAAAAGGACGTGAACTGGAAAAAGGTCATTGTGAATGATCCTCTTCCAGCTCACGTCCTTACTCACTCTGCACACAACTAATCTAGCACGATCCATTCGCCTTCAGCATCCGCTGACTTCATTTCTGCTTCCACGATTCTTAGAGACTCCGCTGTACTCTCTGGCGTACAAATAATGATAGGCTTATCCTGGATAATGACATTCAGAAAATATACAAGCTCTCTATAGTAGCCAACATCCGGCGAAAGTTCCGCGATATAGCCTGCCCTGTCATTCGGATTGACCTTGACCTCGCTGCCGTCAAACACTATATTTCCTCGTTCAAAATTAACCCGATACCCCATGTAAAACCCAAAATCACCTTCCAGCGTCCAATCCACCTGAGCATTAATTACTTTTGCATCCTTATAATAATAGTGAGTCGATGCGATATCATATCCACTTCCCGGAAGGACATTACGTCCTAAGGATGATACTTTATCCGGTCTGCCGAACAGATAGTTAATCATATCCGTATCGTGAATATGCATATCCATAATGCCTCCACCGCTTAGTGTCTCATCAAGAAACCAATCCTTAGGAGCACCAGATCCCCTGTAAAAATACCCTTCCGTGACCTGACCGAACTGCCCGCTCTCTATCACTTCTTTTAAATATTCATACCCCGGCCAAAAACGGAGACAATGTCCGATCATCAGTTTTTTCCCACTCCGGGCTGCCGTTTCCACCATTTTCAGCGCTTGTGCGGAAGTTCTGGCCATCGGTTTCTCACAAAAAACATGGTATCCACGTTCCAGCAGCGAACAAGTCATTTCCGCATGTAGATAAGTAGGAACCGCAATGTCGATCATATCCAGTTCCTCACTGGCTATCATTTTCTCCAGATCATCGTATAGATTGTAAGCTGACAAATCATAGACTTCCTGGGCAGTGCTCATATTCCCGGCTGCTTTTCCATCCTTTAATTCCTCAATTCGCAAATCACAGATGGCTTTAAGGGCAATGGGCTGCCCCTCTTCCGTTAAGCGCACATAATTATCAAAATGCATCCGGCCCATAAATCCAAAACCGATCAAACCTATTTTCAACATCGTGAAGTCTCCTTTACTAAAAATATGGCACTTAACGTATCCGTATCCAGGTACCTTCCTGATCAGCCGATTGGATTTCAGCCTCAATGATTTCTATGGACTGGGCCGCACTTTCAGGCATACATAGGGTCACTGGCTCATCGTTCTGAATGACTTTTAAGAAATATACCAACTCTCTGTAATATCCGGTATGCGAAGAAAGCTTCGCAATGAACCCCGGTTGACAATTAGGATTCACCTTAACTTCCGCGCCATCGAAGACTACATTTCCCCGTTCAAAATTAATCCGATAGCCCATGTAAAAACCAAAGTCGCCTTCCAGTGTCCAGTCCGCTTGGGCATTGACCACTTTTCCATCCTGATAAAAATAATGAGTGGAGACGATATCATAGCCACTTCCCGGTAAAACCTTCCGCCCAAGCGTTGATACTTTATCCGGTTTTCCGAATAAGTGATGGATGATGTCCGTATCGTGTACATGCATATCCAGCATACAGCCACCACTTAGCTCATCATTGACCAGCCACCCTTTAGGAGCACCGGAACCCCGGTAAAAATAAGCCTCTGTCACTTCACCGAACTCACCGCTAGCTATGATCCCCTTCAAATATTCATATCCCGGCCAGAAGCGAAGACAATGGCCAATCAGCAATTTTTTTCCGCTGCTTTGCGCCGCCGCTACCATCTTCCAAGCTTCTGCGGAATGTCTCGCCATCGGCTTTTCACAAAACACATGATACCCTCGTTCCAGCAGCGAACAAGCCATTTCAGCATGCAAGTACGTAGGTACTGCAAGGCTAATAGCATCTAGTTCTTCTTTTTCGAGCATATGCTCCAAATTCTCATAAAGGTTGTAAGGGGATAAATCATATACCTCGTGGGCCGTGTCCATATTTCCCGCGGATTTAGTATGTTTAAGGACTTCAATCTGGGGGTCACAAATGGCAACCAGAGAAATCGGATGGCCGTCTTCCTGTAATTGAACATACTGATCAAAGTTCATTCGGCCCATAAATCCAAAGCCCACCAGCCCCACTCTGAGCACAGCCTTCACCTCTATTAAACTTAGTAACTAGTGCGTCCTAAAATAGCATCCATCGCTGCAGAAGTATTAAAAATGATTTGCTCCGAATAATGCGTGTATGGCGGTATCATTTCTCCAGTAACATAATTGCTGTAGCCGATCTCTTGCAGTGCTTCCATAACAGCAGGATAATCCACATCCCCAGCAAGTAGATCAACAAATCCATGAAGTCCTCCCGCTGCCCGGCGGTAATCTTTGAAATGCACCTTCTTGATTCTATGGCCTAGAATCCGTATCCACTGCTCTGGATAACCAGAATGAACGATATTCCCTACATCCAGATAGGAACCTACATAATTGGAGCCTACAGCATCTATAAAAGAACGTAATTCGAGCGGAGACAGCAGGAATTTATTCCACACATTTTCAATCCCAATAGAAACACCCGCCATTTTTGCATCCTGAGCTAGATCACTGATCGCCTTCAAGGCTCGATCATAAGCTTTTTCATAATCGACTACTTCACAGCCCTCAATAAAATCCACACCAACCGCACCAGGAATGACAAGAATCGTATCTACGCCAAGTGTTGCTGCCAGCTCCAATTGTTTTTTACATACATCGATAGCCTTCGTCCGGTTCGCCGCGGATTCACTTGTCATGGCATATGACCAATATAGTCCTGTCGCCAGTCCTGCAATTTCTAACCCCATCTCCTGAATGGAATTTCTGATCTTAATAGCTTCTTTCTCAGTGGTTTGCAGGCCAAGTTCACCCGATTCATTCAAAGACAATTCAATTCCATCGAACCCCGCCGCTTTAGCCAGACGTGCACATTCTTCGATCTCAGTACCTTCGCGAAACGACCAAATGTTTATTCCCTTTTTCATCTGAATCCTCCTCAAATTTGTTATTTTCCGTCTTTTAAGATCCTGCCCTAAATACCCTTATATCCTTGATTTATTTATATTATAATAGATTGTAAGTTAGATTTATTTAGGTGAACAAGAGATTTTTTGCACGATTCCGGTCTATTTAGTAAATCATTTTATACTGTATGGGAGGTTTATTCGTGGCTGAAAAAGAACCCCGTTATCACTTGAGAAAACAGGTCCCTTCCCGGGAGTGGTCACCTGGCATTCACTACGCACAATTCCAAACCCTCTCACCTTGCCTCTTTCCAAGAAGAAGATTGTATGATTTCGAGCTGCTATACGTTCGCCAGGGGAAATTATCAACAAAAATGGATACGGAGGAATATATCCTGAATTCAGGACAACTGATATTCCTTTCTTCCGGGGTATATCATCAGAATGCGATTGTGTCAGATTCGGAAACCAAACTCATTGGGATCCATTTTGATTTTTTTGGGGAATCGATTATTACAAGCGATGAAGACATGCTGGTCAATGAGGAGGAGGTTATGGACGAGAAGTTTGCCTTGGAAGCTGTGACCGCTCCTTTTATGCCATTGTCACAGGAGCCCATTTATACCCCGCCACCCGAATGTATCCATGCGATGGAACAGCTCGTGTATGAATTTACGATGCGGCCTGCCGGTTATGAATGGGTCTGTCGGGGGTTACTGCTCGGCATTCTAACCTCGCTGCTCCGAACACAAAGCTCCCGAAATGCAGCCAAATCTTCCGTTCATACCGGGCGGATCAGAGCTTTAATCGATGAGATGGATTCAAAGCTAGCAGACCGCTGGAGTAATAAATTCATGGCTGGTGCCATGAATTTGCATGAAGACCATTTCTCCAAGCTATTTCGTGAGGTGGCTGGCATGCCTCCTGGTGAATATCTCCGTTCCATCCGGCATCGGGAAGCACGCAAGCTGCTGCGCGAAACGGATTGGCCGATTGAACAGGTCGGTGATAACGTTGGTTATCCTGATATCCATTATTTCAGCAGGGTATTTACCGCGAATGAGGGGATTTCTCCGCGGGCTTATCGCAAGTTGTCCCGGATACTCTAGATACGGAAACCCCAGAATATCTCAATCCAAGTTAGAAGAACCTGCCAAAAACATTGAGGGGGATGGATCATCTGCTTTGTATGATACCTGTGGGGGCCGATAAACAATATACATTGTAAGGTGAGATGTGCAATATGCGGGGCGGCGAACGTTCGTGTTTTCTGCGTTAATGCAGTATGCGGGGACGGCTCTAAAACTAATTAGGGAAAAACTCCCTGAAAATAATCAATATTCGCTCTAAATGAACGAAATCAGGGAATTCCTCCCTAATAATAAGAGGAATTTCTATAATTGCTATCAAATCAGCTAAACTTTAGGGAGATTTTCCCTGATTATTAGTCTGATGACCAAAAATCCCGGAATTTCAGGGAGAAATTCCCCAATCACTCCATCGAAGCGGTACAATTCAGGAAAGTTGGAGATAACAGCGGCCGGAAGTCTAATTATTCGCCGTAGTTACGGCTGACTCCTAATGTGTGATCTCAAATTGAAACCACACACTTTCCATCCCACCCAACTCTATTTCTTGGATCACGGCATTGTCCATCAGGATCGTCGTCTTTTGGATCTCGGAAGTGTTATTTACGGCACAATATCGACCCGTCTCAGGATACGCATGACATTCAACATTCGGATTCACTGAGAACCATGAATACAACTGCTCCTCTTGATGTGCAGCCCAAAAGATCGCTCGGCTGAGTAGTCTGGTATTCTGAATACTGTACGGAAGTCCAGCGATATAAACGCCCCGACCCTGACCAAATGAATTCACGGCAAGATTGCAGCTGCCTTGGTGCACATCCAATATTTCTGCTCCGGCCTCCGCTTGATAAACCATGGTCATCCCTTCACCATAATCGATCTCACCTTCCAGATCTTCCGTTATGAAATGATCCTGCACAGGCGTTACCTTGGGCTTATTGATGCTTGCTGTAAATCCAATCTCCTTCTGAACCCCTAGAATATCCGCTAGTTGAAAAAGAACCCCTTGATGTTCATAAGCTGATGGATCACCAATCCCAATAAAACCGCCCCCTTGATCCACCCACTCACGAAGTGTTGCCACAACTTGCGGATCGCTCCATTGATCTCCACCGCTCCAAGAGGTATGGACATCACCCGCGTTTATAATCACACCGATACTAGGATCAATCCCACTTAACCTGATGTCATCAAAGCTTATAAACTCAATGTCGAACGGCAAGCCCGCCAATGACTCTAATGCCCCTATGTAGGAATAACATCTTTGATTCCATAAAGAATGAGCCACTTGATGTGTCTGCCAGCTTCGAAGGGAACCCCAGGTATTCAGAACCGCTACTTTAAAAGGAGCTTTAAAAGGCTGTGTCCCTTCTGCATTAGCATGAATCCCTTTGAACTGCGTCGCAATCTCTGTCACATGATCTATAAAATCCGGGAATTGATGCGCTAGACTTAAATATCCGCCATACCCCATCCTGCCAACTGGTTTGCGCATGAGCGCACGCCGGCATTTGATCCAGATCGGCATGGACTCTCCGACAGGGTCTCCCCCTTCAAAAAAGACATCTGGAAAGAAATAAGGATAGAAACGTGCCTCGGTATCCTTAATAGGTATATCCGCAATCATACGGGTTGTAACGCCATCTCCTGCTGCCCCAACCACTGCGTCGAGCCCGATCTCCGGAAAATATTTGCCATAAGGCTCTGTGCCCGCCCAGTGATCCCCAAAAAACATAATCGCTTTCTTCCCGAAATCATGCACCATATCTACACATTGTTTCGCATAACCTGCGATGAATTTCTGATTGAAGTCCATCCAGTCCAGATATCTTTGGGTCGGGTTCTTAAATGGTGTGTTATATCGCCCCTGATCCACAAAATCTTCTGCAGTCAATCGGTACCCATAAGCTTGTTCGAATTGCTCTAACGCAAGTGGACTTACACAACTGAGATAGCCAAACCAATTCACTTGTTTCTCATTACCTTCCTTGTTAAAAATCAAATCAAAATTATAAAAGAAGGTCGTAAAACGTACGATATCTGTCTTGGGATGTTTCTTCAGCCAATCCTCCAGCACCTTCAAAACATGCTCTTGAGCCTCGGGATAACGAACATCCAACGGTAAACGATGCTCCTCATCCCAATCATTCGTGATGTGGTTGTACATGGAGACTGGCTCCCATTTCTGGTAGGCCAAGAAACTGACCGTATATTTGTGAAATTGTACCGCCTGCTCAAGTGTGACAATCCCCTCTGCATAACTCCAACATTCAGAAGGTAATACTTCTCCTGTAGTCCGGTTTACAACCTGCCAATATTTTTTTATATTCACATCTGTGTTAGGACTAAATTGATCGACAAAATAATCAGCCATAATATCGATGGTCTTCACCTTTGAAGTTACTATTACTGGAGCAGACATCAGATAAATCTGCTGTCTATATTGCGGATGCTGCTTCGCCCACTCGTTGTCCTCACGGACGAGACAAAGCGTTGAATAAATTTGCAGACCCATGTCGAGAATGTCCTGCGATAGATTCGTGCCATCACTGTCACGTACGGCATCTACACCCCATCTTTCGACGAGATCACCTATGACCTCTTCCATCCCTGTTTCACCAGGCAGTGTAAATCTTCCTTTGTCCACGTAACTTCCCTCCATGTCTTTGTTGTTCAGCCCTTAATTCCGCCTGCGCTTATTCCTTGGAGCAATTGCTTTTGTCCTATCACATATAAAAGAATTGTTGGAATCAGCACTAGGATCAGCGCGGCAAAAAGTGCACTCCAATCTGTAGCATAACGTTGAACCTCAAAAAGATTGGCTAAACCTACTGGCAATGTTTTTTTGCTATCACTTTGAATTAAGACCAATGCCAGCGGATACTCATTCCAAAAGCCCATCGCTGCCAGCATACAGACCGTCACAATGCCCGGTTTAGCAAACGGCGCAACAATTCTGACGAGCACTCCTGTGTTGCCACAACCGTCAATCTTAGCGGCTTCTTCATAATCTCTAGGGACGGACCTCAGAAATCCACTTAATACAAAGATGGCAAAGGGAAACTGCAGAACAGCATAGATTAAACTGAGCATCCCGCGATTGTCCAACATCCCGAATGAATTCACCTGCAGAAATAAAGGAACCATAATGTAGGAGGCTTGCAGAAAGATACAGGCCATATAAAGGTTAAGGATTAGTTTGGAGCCCCAAAACTTAAATCTCGTTAAGACGTAAGCCATAGGAACCACAAAAATAACTAAAATCGCCGTGGATAACACCACAAGAAAGATAGAGTTCAGGAAATAACTCCCCATCTTGGATTTCTGAAAAGCACGTACATAGTTATCGAAGTGTAGGGCTTGTGGAAAGGAGAAGGGGTCGGTCAGAAATTCCGTATTGCTTTTAAATGAAGCTAAGAGATTCCATACAAACGGATATAACAAAACAATGGTGGCTACAATCAGAAACAGCCGCGTGATCCAGTTGGTAATATTCATTTTTATAAGACTCTGTTGATTGCTCGTCATCCTTCGCCCCTACCCTTCTGCTCGATTTGTAAGTAGTCTGGACAGAAAAGAAAGCATAAAAGCGAACACCAGCGTAAAAATAGCAATAGCCATGGCATAACCAAAGTTCGCATTTTGGAAGGCTTGCGTGTACATGTAGTGGAGTAAAACAGTAGTTCCACCTGCCGGACCACCGCCAGTCATTACAGTTACAACTATAAAACTTAAATTGATCGTACCTGCCAGGGACAACACAAACGTAATGCCAATAATATCTTTTAGCAGAGGGATCGTAATGCTCGTAAGCTTCCGGAAATATCCCGCACCATCAATAGTCGCCGATTCAAACACATCCGCAGAAATCCCGTCAATCGCAGCGATATACATGACCATATAATAACCAACCGCTTGCCAGATCAGTGTAACGGCTACACACCACAATGCTGTTCGGCTATCTCCAAGCCAAGGTCTGCTCAGTTGATCTAATCCGATGCTCTCCAAAATATTATTCAAAATGCCCATGTTGGGATGAAACACAAAGGACCAGATAATTCCGACTACCGTCAAAGAGATGATACTAGGGAAAAAGAATACGGTTCGGTAAAATCCTCTTTCCTTCAGCTTCGTCTGCGTTAATAGAAAAGCAAGCACCAGCCCAAAAATCAATGTAATTACTGGCACAACCAGCATCAGTTTAAATGTATTGCTCAGCGCTTTGAGGAACATCTCATCTTGAAATATATATTTATAGTTATCCAAAAAGATAAACTTGTTCTCATCACTCATCCCGGTGGCATCCGTAAAAGACATAAAAAATGCCCGAAAGGTTGGAATAATCATAAATACGAGGGTTAACAAGAGCGTAGGAATCGTGCATACCGCTATGAATAGCTTAGGATTTCTGGTTTTCGCTGTCCTAATCTTTGATTTTCTCTGTCTAGGAGCTACTTCTGCCAGCTGCATTTCAGACATCTTTCTCACTCCTCTTCATACAAAATGCATCCCGTTCATAGATAACCTTATCCATTCCTAACAGGATGCATTTGCATGAGATACTATAGATTATTTACTAGCTGCTTTCTCTTTACGAATCTGTGCAAAAGCTTTTTCCACATTATCCATCCATTGATCCGTGGTCATCTGGCCTGTCATCACTGGTGTGACCGTATTCTTGAACATTTCAGTGACTACACTAACCTTGGAACCCTTCGGTAACGATTGCCAGCCCTGTAGAATAGAAATGGAACCATTATAAGCCTCAAACATGTCATAGACACCTTTAGTCAAAAATGGCTTAGACAGCTCCTTCGCATCGTTAAGCGCATACGCCCCATTCGCTTTTTCCGCGAATAGTTTCACAGACTCATCGGTATATAGGAACTTCAAGAATTCCTTAGCGAGCTCAGGATTTTTAGCCTTAGCAGGGATGGAGAATTGCTCGTAGCTGGAAAGCACATACTTCTGATCGCCTTTATTGAACACAGGTACTGTTGTCATCCCAAATTCAAACCCATTTTCTCTAGGTGAATCCTTCATTTCATTTTCCATCCAGTTGCCGTTTACGATAAACAAAGCTTTACCCATCATCATATCGGTCTGCGACTGTGTATGGTTCAAGGCAACCGTGCCATCCATCAGATAACCGTCTTTAGAGATTTTATAGAAGATATCCAGTACTTTTTTGATCGTGTCGTTCTTAAATGAACCTTCTTCATATGCAAAGACTTTATCCAGCGTTTCTTTTCCCCCCGCACTGGCAATGGCCGGGTAGAGAATTTCCTCCAAATAATCCGGATAGATGCCTTGATAAGTGAATAAAGCCCGCTTCGTTTTAGTTCCATCTGCATTAACCAGGTAGTTCTCCTCTTTGTTCAGCTCATCACCTAAAGCAAAGAACTCCTCCCAAGTCTCAGGAACACTCCAGCCTTTTTCTGCGAACAGTGTTTTATTGTAAATCAAGCCCATCGGTCCAGCATTAAAAGGTGCGAGATACGTCTTTCCATCTTGATAGGGCTGAAATCTTGTACTGTCCAGCATCCCCGGTAGAATCATATCCTTAAGCGTCTCCTCTTTATCAAGCGCTTTGCTTTCAAATACATCGCTGATATCTAGCAGTCCTTTTTCTTTAATTAATGAAAGCACGATGCCACTTTGCTCTGTATCTGTAACAGACAGGAAGTCGGGAGGATTACCCGCAACAATCTGCGGCCGGATTACTTCACCAACTTTAGGATTAATCGTCATGTTCACTTTCACACCTGGATAAGCACTTTCGAATTTGCTGACAATTTCATTCCAATAATCCGCACCATATCCCCCTTGGAATACAGCAATGCTAAGTTCCTTGTTATCAAAATCTTTAGCAGGTTCTTCTTTAGTCTTCCCGGCGTTCGTTGTACTTGTAGCTTGCGCGGTGCTCGCAGCTTTCGTTGAATCTGATTCATTAGAGGCAGCAGGTTTATTATTGCTGTTCCCACAGCCGAGCAACCCCACACCTAGCAGCATCACTGCTAATAATGTACTCATAGTCTTTTTCATAAACGCCCTCCTTAAGATATTCTTGTAAACGCTTTTTTAATAATTTAAGTATAGAAGGATTTACGCTATATTTACATTTACAATACAAACCTACCTATGTATTATCTTATCCATCTTCCAATGCGAGCTCGTATAAGCTTATTCATCAGGATCACATAACCTGTAAACTTAGCCGTTAACGGAATGGATAATATTATCCATTCCATAGATTATTCTCACTTTTCGCCGCTGCATATATATTCCATTGTTCTTTTTATGTTAACTTGTAAGTAAAAGATAGTGAATGGGAGGTCATCCACCTGAGTCGACGCAAAGGGAAGCTGCATTTTCCTAATCCTCCGCAAATCATGCGCAAGGTTAAAATTCAAAATCGCTTAACCGTCATTTTCTTAATCGTATCCGTGATCCCAATCATCTTTATAGGTTTCTACTCCTACACCATTTACTCCAAATCTATTAACAATAAATTAAGTAAATCCACATTTCAGGCTTTAACCCTGCTTAATCGAACGATGTTAAGTGAACTTAACAACTATCAATATCTTGCAGGCTCTGTTTCTACCAATAGTATTATTCAGGAGCGTTTATCGGCAGCACCAAATGAACCCGCTCCTAGCAATGCTGCCATTAATCATGCCATGGACAATTTATATAGAACCATCTACCCCGGATATGTCCAGAACGTTCGGGTCATCGACGCCAAGAACCAACCTATTTATGAATTAGGCTACGACGGCATCCCCAATCCTATGTATGAAGAAATTATGAAACAAGTAGAGCTGAATGCCCCCTATGACAGTCTTAACTATGTAAAAAGCTATCGCGCTTACAATACCATTGTCCTGGGCCGGAAAATTTTTGATCAAGATGACATTGGCGTTCCCTTAGGTCATGTGTTTGTTTTTATTGGTGGGGAATTATTTTCAAAAGTCATTCTTTCCAGTGTGGATTTAGGTACAGGTTCCAGTCTCCTTATTATGAATAGGGAGGGAAAAGTAATGTCCTCGAATCAAAAGGATACTCCGCTAGGAGAACCCTATTATAAAGATGAACTTTTTAAGCAAATCAAGACACAAGAGGCAAAGAAAAACCATTCCTTCCAAGGCATGGTCAATGGCAAAATGCAGCAAATCTCCTATATTAACAATAATCAATTAGGCTGGTACATGATTTCTACCGTGCCCTTCTCTTATATCAATTCAGAGACAAGTAAAATCACCACTGGACTACTTATTGTTGTCAGCATCATTGTAGTCGTGTGTATTCTAATTATTATCGTATTGTATAAAAGCATCCTGAAACCAATCAAACAAATCATCGTCTTCTGCAATCAAATTTTTTATGGTGATCTATCGAGCCGGATCGAAGATCACAGCAACGATGAAATGGGCGTGTTGGCCAATAGAATTAACAGCATGGTCAGTAGAATGGAACAGCTGATGAAGGATCAAAAGAAAGATCTGAAAAGAAGACGTTCGCTCGAATTGCAAATGCTGCAATCGCAGATTAATCCTCACTTTCTTTTTAATACACTTAACTCCTTACGATGGCTGGCGATGATTAACCAGGTTCCCGTCCTTAGCGACGGCATCTCCTCACTAGCTGAATTGCTGCGTAGTACCATTATCGATCAAGATGAGCAAATCACCATCAAGCAGGAGCTAAACAATCTGGATCATTATTTTGCCATTCAAAAAATACGTTATGCCGACAGGTTTGACATTGAATATGACTTGGATGAGTCTTTATTACAGAGCATGATCCCCAAGCTCATCCTGCAGCCGATCGCAGAGAACGCGATTCTTCATGGAGTTACAGATATAGGAGGAAAAGTTCTAATCCAAATTAAGGTATACGCAAAAAATGAATACACCCTTATTATTGAGATCATCGATAACGGAAAAGGGTTTGACACCACCAAATCTGAAAAAGCTGACAATCTGTCGGGTATCGGAATTTCAAATGTGGCCGATCGCATTAAACTTCAATACGGTGAGAGTTACGGGCTGTTCATCACAAGCTCAATGGGTCATGGAACCTGCTGCCGCCTAATTATCCCTAAACAAACATACGAACTTAAGGGGTGATACTATGTATCCTATGTATAATGTAATGCTAGTGGATGACGAACCTATTGTTAAAGTCGCGCTCAGAACCATGATTCCATGGGAAGAGCTTGGATACATGATCTGTGCTACTGCCTCTGACGGAGTTGAAGCCTTAACACTTGTAGACAAGTTTAATCCCCATATCATCATTACAGATCTCAAAATGCCTAATATGGATGGTCTGCAGCTGATAAAAGAACTGAATAACAGAGGGTTTGCAGGAAAAATTCTGGTGGCGAGCAACCACGGGGAGTATGAGTTAGTTCGTGAAGCCTTAGTGCTTGGGGCTATAGATTATATGCTGAAGATTAGTATGAAAACGGGGGATTTGATCCATTTGCTGGAGAAATCTACGAAGCTAATTCAAGAGCAGCTTCAATCTAGGCAGCAGCAGGAGACCCAAACACAGTTATTGCAGCACAATTTAAAAAGCGTGAAAAATGCGCTGCTAAAAGATTATTTCACCGATCCTTATTACGATGTGCAGCAGCTTGATCAGCATGATGCTATAAGTTTCGCTTTCAGCGAAAGCAGCTGTTATTTATTCTACGTGACTTTTGAGCAGAATAACGCCACCCAAAACGAAAGACAAAATCACATCTCCGTATCCTTTATTGAAAACATTATCTTGGATATCTTGGAGACCGTAGATCAGTTAGAAATTATTCAGCTAGAATCTAATGGGCTGCTGCTTCTAATCTCCTGTGATACCTTAGACGATCATCAAATTATCCGCACAGACTTTATCCAGAGGGTCATTCGGTTAATCAAAATGTATATTTCTATCACCCCTACTATTGTTTTTTCTGATCCTGTACGGGGATATGCTGAAGCAAAACGAACCCTAGAGCGATGTAAAGAATCCTTGCAAATCCAATTTTACAACGAAATAACGATTATAGATCCAAAGGATGTCCATTTAAAGGATACGCTGGACTTCGAGGATGTACATGATTTCTCGACGCAATTAATTCAGAACTGGAAGCTTTCAGGGGTTGAAGCCGTTAATCAAGCAACTCAGCAATTTCTCGACACCTGTAAATCCAAGCAGATTAATCCTGCTGAAACCAAAAAGTTCATCGTAAATTGTCTGCATTATCTTCCCTTATGCGATGCTCATCTCATTGTCGAGGATCCGAAGCTTTTGAAGACCTATATAGAAAATATCGCCAGCAGTAAACGTACCACTGACGTTCTATCTATAATGGAGCTTGTGTTCCAACTATTCTCCCATCAAAAGCAACAGATCGTAACTACACACAATAGAGATGTTAAACAAGCGATTGACTATATCAACACACATTATCAGAAGAAGCTCACCTTATCTCTGATTGCCAAGCATGTCAACTTAAGTGAGAACTATCTGTCCAGAATCTTCAAAGAAGAAGTGGGGCAAAGCATCATTCACTACATTAATTCTGTGAAAATGGAAAAAGCTGCAGAATTAATACTTAAAGGGAATCCATACATTAAAGAAATTTCCACGCAAATCGGTATACACGATCAATTTTATTTCACCCGGTTATTCAAAAAACACTTTGGTGTTAATCCTAGTGAATATAAGAATCACGTTCAGGCCACGCTTGGTTCAGGAAATTAAGACCATTCCAACTCTTTTTATTGGAACGCGGTTTCTGATTTTATGATCCTTTCACAACCTGAATGTTATTGATGAACCCTTCTTTAGGTGCAAATATGGAATTAAACAACAACTCTTTGTTTAACCGCTCCAGCTGCAGTAGATGATGACGATAGTGCATTTCAATAAGTAGGAACCATTCCTCCGCGCATAGTCCACCGAATCGCGGGTGAGATACGGTATTTTGTTTGGACGCTTTTTCAAGAGAGGGTTCGATCTCTCTCATTCTTTGAATGACTGTACGTAACCCTTGAATTAATTGTTCTTTGCTCTCCGGCTGCTCCGGCGTATATTGGGCGGAAGGCGGAACCTGAATACGAATGGGCGGAAAGCTTCCTTGCGCAAATATAGCCGCACCATCCTCAGTTTTCCCCACATGAGCTACTAAGGGATCTTGGTCTAGCACAAGGCATTGATCAATATTACGAAGCTGCATATATAGCGCCGAGTTAATGAGATGCTGAAACATCTGTCCGATGGACCAGGCGTTTTCACTCGGCTTTTGCTTCAACTGCTCCAGATTGAATCGCTCTAATTCTTGAATATAGTATGTCGCAGTTTCTTCAAATCGTTGTAAGACTTCTTTTGTTGTAATCATCATATATCAGCTCCTGTAGTCATTGATGGTCCAAGTATACAAAAACGCTACTGACAGCGTTATGTCAGTAGCGTTTTAACATTATTTCTATTTCATTTCTAACCTGATCACGGAAAGATTCGGGCTCCAGCACAACCATACCGCCTCCCCAGCCAAGCACCCATTGCAGCAATTCCCCTGGCTCGCGAACGCGAAAAGTAACAAGTACCCCCTCCGCATGCTCCTCAATAGTTTCCATATAGAAATTATTTGATTCCCTTACCTTATCGGCTATGTCAGCTTGGACTAAGATAAGCACATGAACGTTGCGATCATCAGGAGGTTGGTATACCTCCAGATGAAAATCTGCTGGCAGTATAAATTCATCTTCCAGATTAATAAGCTCCCTCATTCGGGATAACCGGAAATGACGGATGTCTTGACGCAATTCACACCAGGCGATGAGTACCCATGACCCGTGATGAAGCACAAGTCCATAAGGAGCAACCGTACGAATACTTTGACGGTTCCCATCGGCTTCGGCGATTCTTTTGGAATAACGAAATCTTATTTTCCTTCCCTCCAATATCGCTCCACGAATGGCTTCCAAACATGCCTTCTCTTGTATGGGTGCTATATCTTCTGCGGATGCAAATAAACGAAAACTTTTGCGAATCTGTGATGCTTCACTGCGGATAGCTTCCGGCAGGATGGCTTCTATCTTTGCTTTAGAACTTCTAGCCTTATTACCATAGTGTGCATCAAACCGCTGCTCGATAAAATCAGTTCCGATAAGCAATGTCACTGCTTCGTCCAGCGTGAAACTAACGGGTGGCAGGAAATACCCCTCGATTAAGGAGTAACCCTGTCCTGGCGCTCCTATAATGGAAACGCCCGCTTCACTCAGTGCCTGAATATCCCGATAGATCGTTCTTACGCTCGTTTCAAACGTAGCAGCCAAATCCTCCGCCCGCAACATTTTGTTACGCTGCAGTTCAAGCACTATAGCTAACAACCGGTCCATTTTGTTCATACGACTCCCCCTCCCCGAACAATCTCATCAACAGCTCGTCGATACCCACCCGAGTTCCGAAACGATTCACTGATATTGGGGACAGCTTTTTTATAAGATAAATCGCTTAATATATGATCTACTGCTTCTCGTAGTTGAGTTGCAGTTAAACTTTGCATTTGTAACTTAATGCCTGCTCCGACATGGACGACTTGATCCGCAATTATTGGCTGATCCGCACTTTGTGGAATTACAATTAGCGGAACCCCGTAATAAAGCCCTTCATTGATACTGTTCATTCCACCATGTGTAATAAATAACTTTGTGTATTGCAGTATATCCGTTTGTGGAACATAATTTTTCACGAAAAAGTTTTGCGGAATTCCCCCTAAATCAGTGATTTGGACTTTATCTCCAATTGACATCACAATAGTGTGCTCCGTGTTCCCCAATGCTTCAATACAAAGTTTATAGAATTCAATGGCTTGGTTAAAAACTGTGCCGAGTGAAATGTAAATTGGACTTTTCCCCTTAATTGCCATGAGGTCGAAGTTTTCTGGAGCTAATCGTGAAGAGATGGAGGGTCCTACAAAGATATAAGACGGGTCGAAAGCTTCTCCCTCAGGTTGAAACTCCCTAGTTGTATAAACGATAGTAAGTGGGGCAGGATTACAAAACACTTCATAAGGGGATTGGATGTCCACATCATATTTGCCCTTCACCATTTGCGTCAAGCTTTGGAATTTATCCTTTATAGGATTAGTTACTTCTGCAGGAACTGTAGTATAAAATTGTTCTAACATTTCATCGAATGCTGCTTTTGTCTGCGCAAAAGAAGTACAGGAGCTAATGGCCGGAAGCCTAAGAATTTGAGCTAACAAACGTCCACAACCAAACATAGAATCATGGATGATGTAATCAAAATGCTCCCCTTTGATCTGTTCAAGAACGCTTGGAATAACTATATCTGTCGTAAGTAAAAGACCGTTGATTCTTTCGAGTACATAATTTCTTCCACCTGAGATAAAAGCTTGTATAAATTTCTGATCGTCAAATGTTCGTACTGTAGCCCCCGTCATCTCCATACGTTCTCTATAAGCTTCTATACAAAAATACACTACCTCTTCGCCACGCGAAATAAGCTCTTCCACAACGCCAATCGTGGGATTAATATGTCCCTCTGATCCACCATTAATAAATAACACACGCGCCAATTGTAATCCTCCTTAACTATAAATAATTTTTATATTAGATATTATAAACATTAATTTTACTTATATCGCTCTAAAAGGGTATAGTAATATAGGCTTTAAAACCATTTTAATAATATAGAGTATACCCTTATTAGAGGAGAGATCATATTGGAAAGAGTAGTTGGAACAGTTGTACGTGGACTTCGCGGACCTATCATTAACAATGGGGATAACATTGAAGAAATCGTAGTTCAGACGGTATTGAATGCAGCAACAGTCGAGGGTTTTTCGATCGAAGATCGTGACATTGTGACCGTAACTGAATCCATTGTTGCTCGGGCACAAGGAAACTATGCAACGATCGACAATATTGCTGCTGATATAAAGGGGAAATTCGGCGAAGAAACTGTAGGGGTCATTTTTCCAATCCTTAGCCGTAACCGGTTTGCTAACTGCTTACGCGGTATTGCCAAAGGAGCACAAAAGGTAGTCCTAATGTTAAGCTATCCAGCTGATGAAGTTGGCAACCACCTTGTAGACATCGACGAACTAGATGCTAAAGGTATCAATCCATGGACAGATGTATTAACAGAAGCTCAGTTCCGTGAGTTTTTCGGCTATATTAAGCACCCATTCACAGGGGTTGACTATATTGAATATTATAAAGGTTTAATTGAAGCTGAAGGTGTGGCTTGTGAAGTCATCTTCTCCAACAACCCAAAAACCATTTTAAACTATACAAAAAATGTATTAACTTGCGATATTCACACTCGCTTCAGAACCAAACGCATTCTCACAAACAATGGTGCTGAAAAAGTATTCGGTTTGGATGATATTCTTACACAATCAATCGATGGCAGCGGCTTTAACGAAGCTTATGGTCTGCTAGGATCAAACAAAGCTACAGAAGAAAGTGTAAAGCTATTTCCAAACAACTGCCAGCCTATCGTGGATGGTATCCAAGCAAAAATCAAAGAAATTACAGGTAAAACTGTAGAAGTTATGGTTTATGGCGATGGAGCATTCAAAGATCCAGTCGGAAAAATCTGGGAGCTCGCAGATCCAGTTGTCTCCCCTGCTTACACTGCCGGACTTGATGGAACACCAAATGAAGTAAAATTGAAATACTTGGCCGATAACAACTTCTCTCATCTTCGTGGTGAAGAGTTAAAACAAGCCATTTCTAAATACATCCAGAATAAAAATGATGATCTAGTTGGTGCGATGGAAGCACAGGGGACTACACCTCGTAGATTAACTGACCTGATTGGATCATTATCTGATTTGACTTCTGGTAGTGGCGATAAAGGAACACCAATGATTTATATCCAAGGTTATTTCGATAACTATACAAAATAAGAGTAGTACAACAAAGGGAGTCTCTAAACGAGGCTCTCTTTTTACTTTCTGGGTTATAATAAAAGCAAACAGCGGCAGGCGGAGGATACTATGAACATAAGAAGGATTAAATATTTTATCGATCTCGTGGAATGCAGAAATTTTACGGAAACAGCTAAAAAGAACTATGTATCGCAGACCACCATTAGTCAACAAATCGCCGCGCTTGAAGAGGAATTCAACATTCAATTGATTGACAGAAAGCAGATCCCTATCGAGCCAACCAAAGCCGGATGGCTTTTCTATGGCGAAGCTCTGATCCTCTGGAAGCAATATAACCATATGAAGATGAGCATGGAAAACTTTCAAAAGTATAATACGCAATCCCTGAGTATCGAATATGCGGCGATGACGGATATCCAAAGTTTGTTGAAATTGATTCCCTCGTTTCAGGATCATCATCCGAATATTAAGCTGGAACTGAATAAAGTATTGCTAAAAGATATTGCAGAATACTTGCTAAAAGGGATTTACGACGTGGCTATTGCCTTTGATTCCGAGTTTCAGGGAAAAGAGGACATTGTAACCTATCCCTTATATAGGGGACGTTATTGTGCGGCTGTGAGTCATCACCATCCCCTGTTTCATCATGAATCGATCGCCAAAGAGGAGTTATATGAACATCCGCTAGTCATGCTGAATCCAACAGCTATTGGAAACTCTTATCATCTAATGATCCAGCATGCAATTGAAGACGGCTATCAGCCGAACATTCTTCGAACCGCAGACGATGTGGAGACAGAATTGTTTTATATCATCACGGAGAATTTGATTGGCTTTTTCCCGGATAACTATCAGCTCGCTTATCTTCAAGATGAAGTCCGGCTAATTCCTTTAGATGATTCACACCATACCTTTGCAATCGAAGCAGGTTATCTCAAAAATAATACAAACCCGGCCTTGCCCTCCTTCCTGCAACAAATCCAAATTGGATTTAGCAATCGACCATAAGTTTTATGTGTTAGACTATGTTCTTTTTTTCACATACTATAAGGGTATAAATCATATCCACAAGGAGTGACAACGATCATGGGTAAATTATTGTTGACTGGTGTCGATGGAAATCTAGGGAAGCAAGCTGCGGAATACTTGTTGGAGCTGGTAGATAAAGACCAAATCATTTTTTGCGCTTACGATCCAGCATGTTTGAAAGAATATGCGGAACAAGGGATTGAAACACATGTGACCAACTTTAATAACAAGGACGGCCTTGCCGAAGCTTTTGCACATGCCGATAAACTCGCACTAATCTCCATGCCTTTTGTTGGAGAGAAACGTCAAAATGCACAAAAAAATGTGGTCGATGCTGCCAAAGAAGCTGGAGTCAAACAGATCATTTATACTTCTTTGGTCAACGCAGCCGATGAAAGCAATCCAAGCGTAGAAAAAATTGACCATGTGTATACCGAACGTTATATTCAAAGCGTTGGGCTAGACTATATCTTCCTTCGGAATTCCCAATACGCGGAAGCCATGATAACCAATTACTTTACGTATGTGAAGGGTGACGGGGTATTAACAAACAATCAAGGTGACGGTAAAATGGCTTATATCTCGCGGAAGGATTGCGCAAAAGCCGTTGCGTATGCCCTAGCCTCCAATAACTATCAGGAAGCGATTCTAAATATCAACGGGCTTGAATTGATGACAATTACCGACTTCATTAAGATTGGTAATGAAGTAACGGGCAATCATATCACCTACAAAGAAAATACGGATGAAGAAAATTATGCCGTATTCGAAGCAATGGGCGTTCCTAGAACCACCGATGGTGCATTTAAAGAAGGCTCCGAAGCCCCCTTTTCTTCAGAAGGTATGGTTACTTTCGGACAAGCTATTCGTGAAGGAAAAATGGATGTTTATACGGACGACTTCAAACAACTTACTGGTCAAGACCCTTTGACCGTGAAATATATGTTTGAACATGCCGATGAATTCCAGGTTGGCGAAAGACACTCTAAAGACAATTAAAAGCTGCCACTCTTACTTCTTAGGCTAAATCACCCCCGTTTATTAAACGGGGGTGATTTCTTTTATACTGAGCGTGGCACAAAAACTCCGTAAAGCTCAATCATATGCTCGCCCTGGAGATAATCAGGGAAAACCTCCCTAATATTCAGAGGATTCTGGTCATCAGACTAATAATCAGGGAATTCTTCCCTGAAATTTAGCTGATTTGGCGGTAAATCTTGTTATTGCTCTGTTTTTAGGGAGTTATTCCCTAATTCCATTCATTTAGAGCAATTGTCGGCTTTTATTAGGGAGGTTTTCCCTAATCCTCCATCACAGTATAGATAGAACTAGCCAAGTATATCGATATGCTCACTGTAGAACAAAATACACCTTTAACCGAACGGATGAACATCCGAATCTAAAGGTGTATTATCTTTATCTTTATCTTTATCTCTGTCTACTTTTTAATTAGAGTTAGTTCCAGATCTCTTCAGCAATTTCTTTAATATAAGCAAGCTTACGCCATTGCTGCTCTTCTGTCAGGTGGTTGCCTTCTTCCGTAGAAGCAAAGCCACATTGCGGGCTAAGGCAAATCCGGTTTAGATCAACGTATTGCTTCGCTTCCTCAATACGCTTCAGAATATCTTCCTTGCTTTCAAGCTCACCAAATTTGGATGAGAACAGACCTAACACAACCTGCTGATTGTCTTTCAAGAAACGCAATGGCTTGAAGTCACCTGCACGTTCGGTATCAAACTCCAGATAATAACCCGAGTAGTTATTGATATTAAGAAGCGTTTGCGCGATAGGCTCGTAGCCTCCACCTACTCCAGCATAAGTCGAAACATAATTGCCCCGGCATACATGGGTCGTTACAACAAGGTCTTCCGGCAGACCAGTTACAACTTCCTCATTCAATTTTGCAAGTTCGCTTGCATATTCAGCTACGTTCACGCCAATCTGATTCATAAATGCTATAAACTGTTCGTCGCAAAGCGCTCCCCACGTACAATCGTCGATCTGAATACTGCGGCAGCCCGCTGCATAGAAGGCCAGAATCGATGCTTTGTATGCTTTGGCAATATCCGAGATAAGCTCTTCGCGATTCGGGTATAATTCATTTGTGCTTTCCTTGTTTTCCGCCCGATCTAGCTCGAACAGGAATTGTGCAGCCGCAGGAATCGATTGACGCGCAACAACGTCCTCACCAGCAGCACCTTTTAAAAATTCATAATGCGAAACAAAAGGATGGCTGCTGTAGCTTATTTTCCCGGTCAGTCGGGCTGTTTCTGGTCTGGACTCTGCACCGTTAAATTGGTAACCTTGGTCAATAATTGTCCGATCTACACCGTCAAGTCCCCAGAAGAAGTCGAGGTGCCACCAAGAGCGGCGGAATTCGCCATCGGTTACTGCTTGAAGACCCACCTCTTTTTGTTTCTGCACGAGCTTAACGATTTCGTCGTTCTCTACTTCCTTCAACTGCTCGGCAGTAATTTCACCATTCTTGAATTTTAATCTAGCATCTTTCAACGCTTGGGGGCGCAGGAAGCTGCCCACGATATCATATCGAAATGGAGTAACGGTTCGTTTTTGGGGTACGGTTTGAATGCTCATATATTAATCTCCTCGTAAACAAATTATTAGAATAAATATAGCATAACCGACTGACTAAACCGATCTACCAATGAGCTATGACAGGTTATAAGTATTAACTATAGCTAGATTCAGCGTGATAATTAGAAGGGCATGATAAAAAAAGAAGAGGCGCATGAGTAGCGCCTCTTTCTTAATAAATCATATCGACGGATATTACATAGTAATTAGACTCCGCAGTCACCTCAAACCCAATCGACTGATAGAGGGATAATGCCTTTCTATTTTGAGTGACCACGCCAAGACGAATCTGGAAATCCCTCTGATCTCGCAAGATTTTAACTACCTCTGAAAGAATTTCACGTCCGTATCCTCTGCCTTGACACGAAGGAAGCACACAAAAATCATGTATAACCGCTGTATTTGTATCTAAATAATTGACTCTGATCATCCCAACCGGAATCATGTTGTCCACAGCAATGTAAGTAATCCGTGCCGGTTCTCTTGTACGAGTTAAATAATTCCTAGTCCAGGACTCTGAATCACCAAAAGCTTGTGATGAACATTTAACCATGAACTCTAAATCCTGATCTTCTTCTAATCGCACAGCTAAACCGGAGTGGCTTGATCCAGCGATTTGTGCCCGATTAAAAACCATGAGGAATTCAGACGGTGCAGCACTTGCCCCTAAATACCGTATATAATCCATCCCTGATTCAGAATTAGAAGGTATCCTAAAACGGCAAGTTTGTATGCCTTGCATTTGCATATCTGATGCGGCACTTTTCAGTAAGTCGTGGAATACACCTTGGCGACGAAAGTCCGGGTGAACCATTCCGTTAATATTAGCTTCGATGCCATCCGAAGTATACCAACTGAGAAATCCGACTAATTGGTTATCGATCTGGCACAAGAATGCCTCATCTCCGTCTATCTCCTTAAGGCTTTCTATACCCACCCTCAAACTTGATCTGTCGGACGTCTTGCAAAGATGTTCTAATATGCGGATTTGATCAATCGATTGCTTTGAATAGTCTTTCATTGTACTAATTTTATATTCTTGCATCTAGTACCCTCATTAAGAAGGAAATACGCAGTTTATGGACGAGTAGGCGTTATCCTTCTAAATTCTGTCCACCTAATGATAGTTACCAATGGAACCGCCTCCTAAAAGTCAATGTCTTCACTCTAAACCAGGGTAATCATAAAACAAACCTTATAACTAAAAAAATGATAGCAATTATAGCCACAACGATCAACAGATTGGTTACCTCACTCCAGAATCCTGGAACGCCTTCAGTATGATATTTTTGCGCATTTACATCATGGTTTGCTTTATGGCCTGCAGGGTCCGACAAATTGGGATTAGGTCCTGAATTAAAAAAGTCAGACATAAATACAACTCCTTCCCATGAATATAAACCATATTATACCAGTTCATTGCCATTTTAACGACAACTTAATGCCACCTTCAATATATCGTTTGTCGGAGGCTCTTAGGGAGATTTTTGACAACCATATCGTAAGAATGATCAATCATTAAATAGATATCCGACTCTGGTAAGGAGCCATCCAAAACAATCGTATTCCAGTGTTTTTTGTTCATGTGGTATCCTGGCCGAACGCTCTCATGCTGCTCTCGCAAGTTCCCTGCAATCACCGGATCACATTTTAGATTTATGTAAGCATAATTCCCCTTATTCTCAAATATAAGCGCGAACATTTTACCGGCAATTTTGATCACCATTGGATCGAAGCCGAAAGGAAAATCCTTTGTTGCTCCATTCTTTTGTAAACAGTATTCGATAATATTATGGGTCAAAATCAGTCCCTCACCTTCTTCATTAAAACGAATCCTGTATACCTTATATCAAATATTATAACTGAAATAAACCTAACACTCTTGCCCTTGGCAAAATGAACTCGTGAGTAATCCTTTCAAGTGCACGAAACCTGAATAACCTTAAATACGTTAAAGTAATATACAAATCTACAGGAGGTTTTTATAATGAGATACAGTGCTGCAGGCGCACCAATAACCTGTCCTTGCTGTCAAAACGATACCTTTGATCTGGATTATAAACTGCTTAACACAAGCGGCGCATCATTTTTAGGCTTTGACTGGGCGAACAAAAACGCTGCCATCCTTATTTGTAAGCGATGCACCCATATTTCATGGTTTATGAAAGAACCAACATCTGATTAGTGTTTGGTAAAAATAAAGTATTAGACTGGATCCATTAAAACAAGCAGCGGCGGACCAAGACTTGATAAATAAAGTCTTAGACTGCCGCTGTTGTCGTTCCAATAACGTTCCTCGTGAGCGTAATCACCTTAAGTGACAAGGTCATCTTACCGTCTGGTAAACGAGACCTATGGCTCCAGAATCAAAGGTCTTGTTTTCGATTAGCTTAAGATTTCTCTTCTCCTTGAGACCTTGGAATAATGGCAATCCCTTACCGATCAGGACGGGAGAAACCGTAATTTTATACTCATCAATTAAATCAAGCTGCATAAGGTGGTGTGCGAATCTAGGACTGCCGAGGATGACCATATCCTTGCCGGGCTGCTGTTTGAGGTTATTGATCTCTTCCTCGACAGCTTCTTTCACGAGTCTGGAATTATTCCATTCGACTTTCTCCAGCGTCGTGGAAAAAACGATCTTAGCTGTCTTTTCGATCCACTCGGCATGATTCCGTTCATGCTGCGAAGCTGATGGGTTCGAAGGGACAGATGGCCAGTAACTGTGCATCATCTGATAAGTCCCACGTCCCCAAATGACAGTGTCGGCAGTACTCAGAATTTCTTTCGCATGGTTCTCCAAATCAGCATCGTAGGAAACCCAGCCAATGTCCATTTCACCATTCGGCCCTTCTACAAAACCGTCAAGCGATGCGTGAAGAAATAGAACGAGTTTTCTCATTTTCAGTTCTCCTTTGTTCATGAGGGATATCTACATTAGACATTAACTACATTTTAGCAGAATTCAACTTGGGTTGTTTTTTATGGATTGCTAATCTCAAACGCTCTTTTCTTCACTTTGGTATTTTTATCCACATCAACATTTTAGCAAACATACGTTCGTTTGTAAATGCACCTTTTTCTAATTTTCAAATCATCTTTCATTTCTTTAGAGCCGGCATTTTTCTGTGTTTCGTTTGTTGTTCGAATGCAAATGCAATCCGAATGAGTGTCGGTTCACTAAATGCCGTTCCTGCAAATGTGATCCCAAAGGCTCTTCCATTCTCTTGAAAGCCTGCGGGCACTGCTATAGTTGGATAACCTGCTCTAGCACTTAAATCAGCTCCGACATAAGCAGGAAACAGGATTGCATCCAATCCATACTTTTCTAAAGCATGATCGATCCCTATATTTTGCGAATAATATAAGTCAGAGATAGACTCTACAATATATTCCGAATGATTCAACGGTTTATCTAGCTGTGATCGATAGTTCAGCATATCTTGTCCATATTTCAAAGCCTTTTCCGAATTCCGCTCGTTCCATTCAATCAATTCATTTAGGTTATGGACAGGAAGTTGAGCCGGAAGGTTATATAAGTAATTTTCAACGGAATGCTTAAATTCAAGATTCATTTTGTTATATTTCCACTCTCTATGGAACGATGGAATATCTATATCTTCTATTATGTTGGCTCCAGAATCTTTTAATTTAGCCACAGCATCATTAAATAAATGTTCATCATATTCACCCATGTCACAATAATTCTTAGGTAGAGCATTTCTAAAAACGCCTATGGTCGCTTTATTTAATCCGTCTTTATCCAAAAATGCTGTGTAGTCCATAGTAGAATATTCATTTTTCCAAGTAGCAGAATCACTTTCATCTTTTCCCGTAAGTGCATTTAATAAGATCGCAACATCTGTCACATTCCTTGCCATAGGTCCAGCTGTATCCTGAGAATATGACCATGGAATTATGCCTGATCTACTTATTAGACCTACAGTTGGCTTTAAACCAACAATTGCGTTTTGCACAGCTGGACTTAAAATAGAGCCAGACGTCTCTGTCCCCACGGCTACTGTTGAAAAGTTGGCTGCAACGGAAGCGGCAGAACCCGTACTGGAACCCCCCGGAAAATGATCCCCGTATGGATTTTTGGTTTGTCCTCCTATTGAGCTATACCCAGCCCACATGGATGATGACATCCCATTTGCCCATTCCGTCATATTTGTTTTTGCAAGTATAATTGCCCCAGCATCCCTTAGTTTTTGGACAAGAAAAGCATCGTTTGAGCTAACATGGTTTTCCAAAGTTAATGCGCCAGCAGTTGTATGCATTTTATCATTCGTTTCAATATTTCCTTTCAATAATACAGGCACACCATGTAAAAGACTTCGTGCTCCGCTTAATTTTCTCTCCTGATCTAATGCCTCGGCAATAAAAATCGCATCTGGATTCATTTCCATAATAGAGTTTATCATGGGACCACTCTGGTCAAACGTTGCTATCCGATACATGTAATACATAACAAGTTCCCTAGAACTAACATCCCCTCTTACCATTGCATCCTGCAGTTCGAGTATCGTTATTTCTTCACTCTTTATTTTTGCTAATTCGAAGATATGTTCCATGATAACTCCTGCTTTCCATTTGGGTCATTTATGTAATAGTGTCATGTTCATATATTTTGGTGGGCCGTCCCCACTCGAAGTTATCCAGACCTATCTCCTTAAATCCATATTTCTCATAATAAAGAATATGATCCGTCGCCAAGTAGACTTTTGCATAACCTAGTTGTCCAGCTATTTTTCTGGCATGCTCCAACAAAACGGCTCCTAGTGCTTTGCCTCTCTCACTTTCGTCAATAAACAATGGCGCAATCCAAGGTGATAAATCTTTTCGAGTTATAAATTCCTGCTCAATTAATTGATAAAACCCGATGATTACATCATGTTTCAACAGCAAAAATGTAAAAGGAAACTCCTCATCTTTTGAGATTAAACTTTCTTGTATATTGGGGAGCACAACTTGTTGTACTTTTGGCCACCGTTTTTTGACATACTTAATAAGCTCATTTTGACGAAGAGGACATTCTTGTAAGGATTTAATATCTAGCATCTAACCATCCCTTCTTGTAAAAAGAAATTCCTATACCCATGTCTGCTCTCACAATAGTCATCCACCAGCTCTCAAAATGCATAGCAGCAAGCCCCGAGTGGGGCTTGCTGTAGGTTGTAAATACTAAAGTAGGTTATAACGCTGGTTCACTTCATTACTTAGAAACCGGTGTATAGATCAGGCAGCGCAGCGTCTTCTCGGGATAGCGCAGCTCTGCCGTGTAGGTGCTACCGTCTTTCAGTTTGACCAAGACCGCTACCACTCCGCTTTTGTCATATGCACTGTCTTTAATGATAGAGGAGCTGGTTATCGCACGGGTCTCGCCCTGCTTGTCCACCACAATGGATTTAGCGGCTTGAAGCCAGCTGGAATCCTGGCTAATCTTTTTATTTATAGCTGCTGTAATCGGAGTTCTCTTGTAGGACAGATCCACTATCGTGGTATCAAGTACGGTCCCGCTCTTTGCATCCACGAAAGTATTATACATGAAATAAGACTTATCCTGAGCCCGCAGTGTCTCTGCCCGGTAAGGTAGAAAATTAACGAACCATTGCCCTTTCGAATCAGGAAAAGGCTTATGATATGAGGTCTGAGCCTGCAACTTTGAGAGATCGACACCGAATAGACGGCTTACGCTCTCTTTTGCTCTGCGTAGGGCTTCATCCTGACTGATGTCCTTCTTATCTGGCTGTGCCACGACAAGATTGAGGCTTACCACATAATTAAAACGGTAATTCCAGTCGATCAATTGCAGCATTTCTTCATCGGTCAGTTCGCGCTTAGGAAATACATAGGTAAATTTGCTTTGATCCAGATAAAATTCGGAGCTCCCTGATTTCAAAGGTAGCTTCTGCTTGGGCCGTAAACCATCGTACTTGTATTGATCATCCAATAACATCCGCCGCTTATTCTCCTGGTCCGTAAATTGCCGCGTAAGCTGTTCATCCTTGCCAGTGAGCCTGGCCTTCTCTGCATACTCATTAATCTGCTTAATTTCTTCAGCGGTGACTGTGCGCTCAAAATACGACTTGATCGTCGAGACTGGTGTTTTGGTTGCAACCTTAAGTACCGGGATCTGGCTGCTCGCCAGTTGAACAGCAGGCTTCTGGTTGAGTTCTTGCGTGTAGGAAACGTTCGCTTGAGACACATTCTGGTTCACTGTAGTGTAAGCGACGATTTTGGGCACTGCCAAAGCAGTCAGGGCCAGCAGACCACCGGATATCGCGATCACCCCAAGGGCTGATTTCACATCTTTACTCTTCATTTCTCATAACCTCCATAGTGTAAGTGGGCTTGACTTACATGTACTTTAAGTTACGAATGTTATAAAGTACGAAGCCCCTTGTTATGAAGTTGTAAAATCAGTTACAGACTCGTTCTAAATATTGGAGCCAAGCAACAGATCAAGGATTGGGAAGCATACACCGCCCATGTTGACATAGTCACAATTACTCATAACAGAAATAGCGATTTTTTCATCGGGAAGCAGGAACAGATTGCTTAAGAATCCAGTATCCCAGCCGGAATGTGAGAGAATACGAGAACCTTTATATTCTCCTAGAAACCAGCCCAATCCTATCTGTGCATTTTCCGGATCATAGCCCGTTTGTGCATGAGGTTTCCACATTTCATCATAGCTACCTGGCTGGAGGATTTCATTGCCGTTCCCGGCTGTTCCACCGTTTAGATGCATCGACAGATATTGGCACATATCTTCGGCATGGGTATATAAAGTGGAGCTAGGTGCATGGGCCCTGTTATATGGAAAAACACTACTAACGCAGCCACCACATTCATGGGTAGCTCCAAGCACATGAGGTGCAGCAATATAAGCTTCAGCCTCCTGTTTAAGAAAAGAACTGGACTGCATTCCTGTTGGTTCAAGAATATTTTTTTCCATATACTGCTCGAAGCTCATATCGCTGACTTTTGCTATCATATCTCCCAAGATCTCATATCCTATATTACTATAGGCAAATTTCTCTCCCGGTTGGCTTAACAGCTTGTGGTGACCTATCCCTTTTACATATCGTTCAAGACTTTGCTCGTCGTATTCAGGGCGATCCCACGCATAATCTTCCTCATCAGGCATACCGGAGGTATGATTCATAAGCTGTCTTATTGTTATATTTTGATACCGCTCATCCTCTAACTTAAAATATGACAGGTATTTAGTGATGGGGGCATCCAATTCTACCTTACCACGCTCAACTAATTGCATAATGGCGGTTGCTGCGAAGGTTTTGGAGACAGAGGCTTGGTGAAACAAAGTGCCACGAACTACAGGATCACCCGTCGATAAATTTGCCGTCCCATATTCACCAGTAAACAGAACTTGGTTGTCCTTTACGATTCCGGCCGCTAATCCCGGAAACTTTTCATTTTCCACAAACTTGATTAGCATTTCATGCAAAATATCCTCTATCTTCTGATTCGTGTACATTTTGTCCTCCCCAATGACAATAAAGCACCATTTTCAATAAATTCACCCATACAAATAATAACATCTTATCGACCCTTTATCTGGTAATAAATAATTATAATCAAATAAACAGTCGCTTACTTGAAAAGGCAGCAATTCATTTCCCGAGCTTCCGAGCCAGCCTCCAATTAGAGGACCCACAACGCGTGGTCTTTCTACCTTGCTAATAATATCCATGAATCGTCTTCGCCTGCCCTTCAACAACCATAGATTTTACGGCTGAAACAGACGGCTGCCGCAGCTTGATAACCTCTAAAGCCTCAGTAACGATAGCATCCGCGGCTGATTTCCGGGAAAAGTTCTTCATATCCTGCACCTTTCCATCCCTGTACCCCAGATGCTCCAATCTCTGAAGCTGCTCTACTAACTGCTCCTCGTTTCGGGCAATCTCTATTAAATTGTGCTCAGACAACCATTCTGCATTGCCTGCCTCCTGACCGGGGAGCGGACGATAGACAATTACAGGAAGTGCTAGAGCCATCGCCTCAGTCAAGGTAATCCCCCCTGCTTTGGTCAACAGACAGGAGGATATGCACATTAGCTCCTGCATTTCTTCTGTATAACCCCGTATGTGAACCCGAGGATTCTCTTGAAAAAGCTCTTCCGTAGCCATCTGGAGCTTATGATTATTCCCGCACAATACCATTACATCGAAGTTTGATTGCTGCAGCGCCCTTATTATTAAATGGTTAATATCACTCAACACGCCGTAAGCCCCTGCCGCAAGTAATAGATAATGTCGATTTCCATCTAGTCCATGCTTACGTAAAAGGCCTTCACGTTCCTGAGTCTGTTCAAAAGCTTCACGAATCGGAATCCCGCTAACCACAAGCTTTTCTTCAGCAATACCTAATGACATCAGTTCTGCTTTCATACTTTCCGTAGCAATAAAATACTTCGAGGTTTGTGGATGAAGCCACCTGCCATGAACCACATAATCCGTCATGACAGTGAAAAGGGGGATTCGTCTTCCCTTTGTTGATGCAAGCTCAGCAGCGGCCAAATAGGGAAAGGTATGAATGATAATATCCGGTCCAATCTCGTCGATGATCCTTTGCACTTTCCGCTTGCCCATAGAATGAATCCATTTACCCATGAACTGGTCTGGTTTAATCTTGCTCGTCAACTTGTACACTAATCCATAAAATTCTTGAGTATAACCTGTGCTGTTCAGATAGAATCTGCGGGACAGCTCATTCAGACTAGGGTAGACTGCAGCGAAAAGATCCAAGGTAACAATCCGGCTGATCCCTCTACGTCTAAAAGAATGATCAATTGCTTCTGCTACTTTGATATGCCCGTCTCCAAATGCCGAAGTTACAATAAGTACTTTAGGATCTGTGTTCATGAGAAAGCTCCTTTTTCGCTTGGCCTTCTCTAACTCTAACTCTGAATCGTAAACAGATAGTGATGAGATCCTCAACTGAATATTAACTTCATGATTTTCTATAGAGCGAAGCAAACGAAGAAATCCGCAGAAAAAAACACAGTGCATCAACCTCCAGTAACGATAGGATTAATGTTCTGTGTTTAGTTAAAGGCAAACTGTGTCCGAAAGCATCTTCGAACGTGTAATATGATCAAATTAAATGAAAGTTGGTGTCTGAGTAAATAAAGTTTTAGACTGCCGCTGGTTTATTGAACTAACGTGTCCCGTTAGCTCAATTGATTACCTTTGAAAAGTGAGTCTGTATTTGATATATATCCATAAATGAAAAATGTATTATTTTCTTCTCTATACGGAATTCTTAATTCATGTAAAATCGAAAGAAATTCTTTACTTATGTCAATTAATTCAGGAGGAAGCAGATTCCCCTTGTGCTTCTGATACCTTGGTCTAACCCGTATCCATTCTACAGAAAAAAAAGGTGAAAGTCCTTCTATCCAATCCCCTAAATACCAGACGTCGTTTTCGAAGTTCTCTGGATAAAGTATATCGTCTAATACATACTTAGCTTGATATGGAGGGGTAAAAGGTAGTTTATTTAGTACATCACTTTGTAAGTTTCCCCACTTAGTGTCATTCATAACTGAACATAATTGTTTCTGTGTAATAACTTCATGTACCCTTTTTTTAAAATCCTGTTCAAAACCCACAATTAAAAATCCTCCTGAATAACAACATAAATCCCACGCTGACCTGCCCGTGTGTCGTTATTGAGTTATCGTTATCCGTTAACTTAATACAAAATGGCTGCTCGGCTATTACATATTCAAAATTAGTCAAGTTTAATAATCTTATCAAAGCAGTATGAATCTTTGTCATAGCCACTATGCACATAGAAAGCATGGGCGTCGGTTCGCTTAAATCCGCTACATAAAATAATACTTGATATTTCCATTTCTTTAGCGTAATTTTCAGTGTATCTTAGTAGTTCTGTACCTATCCCACTATGCTGTAATTCCTTTTTAACAGCAAGCCCTTGAATATGTAGATAACCATTCGAAGACCCTACGGATAACGCCTGAACTATAGTGACAAAACCAACCACATCATTTTCAAATAATGCAACGAATGTTTTGTAATTTCCAGCCTTATTCATGTTTTCCATAGTAACTCGAAAGTTTTCAATATTAACATTGCGAACGCCAAGTACATCATTCCATAAAAAAACAACTTCAGTATAATCATTTGCTACAACTTCTCGTATTTTAATTTCCATCCCCCCCTTTATAGAAATATTCAAGCAAAGGATTCGACAATTGATGAAGCAATCCTGCCCGTAACTTTAACAAATAAAAGAGGAGCATTGTCATGGCAATGCTCCTCAGCTATCGTTTCCCGTAAGCTTTATAGATTGCCTCTTTTTCAGCCTGCAATCATTAGAATCCATTCTCTCATTAGTTTGTTGTTTTATAATATTCTGATAAAATGCCCTCTAAAACTTGCTTATAATCATTTTTATTATAAGAAGAGTTATCAACTTTTATCTTGGTAATGTTTAATCTGTTAAAAATTTCTTCTTCCAGTTCCCTTCTTGCTTTAAGAACCTGCAGTGTTCCATCTAACCCTTTATAATTTTGTTCTTTTCCATACCCTTGGTTCGTGTAATATTCAATAAATCCCTCTGACCATTCCTGAGGTCTTTCCTTTACAGCCTTTCTGAAAGAATGATCAAGATCATTCTGCTGTACATATATCAACAATGGATTCAATCGCTCTACAATTGTTGCCAGTTCAATAACATAACTTATAACGTCTTCCTTCTTCGCACCATGTTTAATCATGCCTATAGTTACAGGGTTTTGTATAAAACAACAATCAAAAACAAAGGTGTCTGCGCCATACAAAACACGATCCGCAAACTTCTTCCATCTTTCTGTTATCAGTTTCCTATTTTGATCTAGCGGCAATTCATAAATATCATGTTTAAAAACTGCGTGATGCAATTCATCTGGAAAACTTGACCAGACTTCATTTTTTATTTTCCGATATTCCAGGAAGTAATCGTTACCTTGTTTAATCATTAGATTACTCAACAAATCTTTAAACTTTTTATGGGTATTCAATAATTCATCGCATTCGGTTTTCTTAAAGAAAGCGACTCCATCATAATCAGCAGGATGTTCCAGATTTCCTTCTAAAAAAAGCTGGGATGTAATGTTCACTTCCGTAAGAATTTCATGAACTTGCTGAGCAGTTGTTGTTTTACCAGATCCTGGCATTCCCTCAATCAAGACTAACTTCGATCGCATAACAAAGTTCCTCCACTCGCTAGTAGAAGGATAAACAGGTAGGAATCAATAGAGATGCTGTTATGCTGTTTCCCACGAATAAAAGCGGATACCATCAGGTATCCGCAGGATGGGTATATGATACACCTTTTCCTGCATACCCTATAAGATTAAAGAAAAGCATACCTAATAAATAGTGTAGTCACTATTTCAGGCATCCTTTCAAATTGTTAATCTTTACAGAGTATTCCACATGATAAGTTTATGCTCCTTTGTTTGCATCTCTATTGTTTAGATTAACAGTAAGCATAGGTAAATACAATCAGGGACTTTCTAAACAATCCTGCCTGTTAGCTTAATAAAAAGAGCAGGATACCGAAGCACCTGCTTATCAAAGTAATGTATTATTCAACTATCGTTCTCCGTTAGTTGAATCCACCCGTGGAATGTAAAACTTGGCCGGTAATCCACTCCCCATCATCGCTGGCTAAGAATGCAACCAGACGAGCTGCATCCTTAGGCAATCCTACTCTACCTGTTACAAATTGCTTAGATAACTGCTGTCGTAGGTCAGGAGTCATCCAGCCGGTGTCTGTGGGTCCAGGATTTATCGCATTTACGGTGATGCCTTTCGGTCCCACCTCTGCTGCAAAAGTTCGTGTGAAAGCATCTATTGCCCCTTTCGTTGTGGCATAAGAGATTTCACCAGCCATGGGACCTAGTGATTGGCCCGATGTCATATTAATAACTCGACCACCTGCCGATTGCGTAAACCGTCTAGCGAATTCCACACTAAGCATAGTTACCGCCCTAACATTAATTGCGTAGTGTGCATCCAAAGACTCTGGGGTAATCGTGGTTAAGTCATCGTTAACCGAATAACAAGCATTGTTAACAAGAATGGAAGGTTCTCCCAGCTTCTGCTCAACGTTATTTAATAAATCCACAAAGCTTTCAGGTACAGAAAGATTCATCATTAGGTGTTCGCAACGAACGCCCATGGAACGTATTTCCTCACAAAGTTGCTTTTGCTCCTCATTATTGCTACCCCAGGGCATCTGTTGATCGTAACTAACCCAGTGTGTAAAAAATACATCAGCGCCTAGATAGGCCAACTCTTTGCACACTGCAGCACCGATTCCTGTGCTGCGACTTGCACCTGTTACTATTGCGATTCGACCTGTTAATCTGCCAAGTGTAGTATTCATGGGTCTTTTCTCTCCTTTTTATTTTGAAGTCGCATTAAACTGCGGTGACTATTGTGCAAATCTGCCCGTTACTTCAATAAAAACAGCAGGCTACCGTAGCGCCTGCTCATTAATGTGTATTATTCAACTAAAGTTCCCGTTAGCTCGATAGTCATATGTTTTAATTAGAGTCGCTGCTTATAGTTGTGAGGCTTGCCAAACACCTAACGCAGTGACGTCCCGACGGGCTTAGGGGGCTGGATGTGGTCACTCGCTTCCCAGAGTGACCCGGAGCGTCAATATGGTGTTAGCCGAGGGAAGTTCTGGAAGCAGCCATTGCATTTAAGACGTTCTCAAAATAGCTACATACTTCATCTGCAATTCCCAGAAACTCTTCAACAAGTACATTACTATCCAAGTAACAAGCATACAGATAATCAACTAAAGCGGAGTCAATCTCACAATAGTTTAATAGGGCATTCTTCATCTTAATAATGTCATCTTGCCATACACCTGTATCTTCTAAAACCAAAGAGTATAATGCACGAATTAATCTCTTAGAGTAACCTTTAATATATCTAGTTTTCATTGTGTTATCACTAGCATTAGAAAGTAAACTATGTATACGATCTATTTCCTCCTTGGTCTCTGTATTTAAGTCTAAAATGAACTCTGGAGAAATAATTATCGGTGGTACTTTTTCACCAACGTCATGACCATATATGCAAACACAAATTATCTTTACCCAAAAACCCCACTCATTTGGTTTACTTAATACATCGTCAATCGAGCAAATTATCGTATCAATCTTAGTTACTATTGGATATTCTTCCAAAAGCCTGTCTTTAATATTTGACAATCTTTCGTAATCAATATCTTTGGGATTTACACATACAATAGTAAAGTCTGCATCTGACTTAAAAGGTTTAGCAGTTCCTTTTGGAATCGAGCCACACATATAAATGCTATGAATCTTACCTTTGAATTCGGTAAGTATATTATCTATATACTTATCAACAAAATCCTTATATTCACTTTGTATTTCAATTCTATTTATAACTTTTTCTAATATCATATAGACTCCTCCTAAACTAAGAACTTCTTTCGGCTAACGCCTTTTTGCGAACTTCGTAAATTCGTCATGACTTAAGTTATTCGCGAAATCATTCAACTATCCTGCCCGTTAGCTTTAATGAAAAAGCAGCCGGTTGTTTGAGCGGCTGCTTACACGTTTTTATTAAATTAACGTTTCCCGTTAGTTTAATACCTTGGTGTATAAACATGGTCTGTATCTGTATCAATTACGAAATCAATCCCAATCCCTTCTTTGTATGCTTCATGAATTAATTCAAATTCAAATAGTCTGCAAAAGATGGCTGAAATATCATTTATGTTTGTGCAATGACTTTTGGCAATAATGTACATATTTCTTAATTCTATAATTGAACATGTTTTGCCTTTAAGCAGTACATTCTCAAAGTAACCATCAATTTCGATTATCACATCAATCACTGCTGGTTTCTAACCAGCCTATAAGCTCATAGTTTTTTACTTTCATCGGCTGTACTTAGATTCCGAAGTGAATAATCAATTGGTTATTGGCTGAAGCTTTGGCAGCCAAGTCAATTAATACTTCTAATTCACTTTGCATTGTTTCTCGTTTCAACCAATTTCTCGTCTGTTCCCAGTAGCCCTCTTCATTCTCTTCTTCTTTCCAAATAGTATCTCCCCTTAAACTAAAAGTGTCTGGGGCTTCTCCGATTAGTTCAAGCCATTTATCTAATATCTTTATTAGCTTCTCTGCTCCAAGCTTATTAATAACGGTTACGCCATAGTAATTTAACCCTTTGTGACTTACTTTTGTTTCAGGGTTATATGAAGGTAACCAGTTCAAAAAATCCGTCATGTATTGAATAGTCTCATCTAATACTACAGACTTCTCAGCCCATGTATACCGATTATTTCTGTACCATTCATATCTGTTATTCAAATCAAAATCAACGTTAAGAAGAAAAAATTCGTGGGTTAAACTCATACAAATCACCTGGGATGACCCGTGTTAATTTATTGGTCTTACATAAACTATATTAGCACATATCAGAACTAAACTACCCGTTAGTTCAATGAAAAAAGCAGGATACCTTAGCTCCTGCTCATCAATTTGTATTATTCAACTATCGTGTCCCGTTAGCTTAGTGCTACTCAGAAGGTATTCCTTTCAAGTCCCCATAATGTTTAACGATTTTCTTCAATCCATCCAATGTCTCCACAAAAAAGTTTTGATTGCTTTCAATTTCAAACTTTAACTTATTGTCCTCATGTGCAAATTCCTTAAAGTAACCTTCGACGATTACTTGCCCTCGCTTATTAAACGTAACATCTAACTTTAGGTTCACTTCAGAATTTATAAAGGTTGCAACACCGTCTAAATCAGCCCAACACAATATCAACTGATTATAAAACTGATAGGCTTCACCTGTTGAGAACCACAACTACCCCTTGAGATAATAGTTCCCACTTTTGATTTCGGCGGTTCCTCTAACATCATATCCACCAAAATGGCTTGTAATATTCGGGAAATCGAATACCTCTTCTATGGTGATTAATATAAAACAGCCCTTTTTCCCTCGTATTACAAATTCACACACCAAAACCAACCTCCTTCATTCGATTTTACTGTTTTGTTAAACTATGTTTTCCGTTAGCGTGATGGACTACTATAAGTTATTCATTGGAAGCTCTTCATTTATCGGCATTCTTACCATTGCTTTAAATCTTTCCTCACATACACCATATTTTTTAAAGTTTTCTCTAGCATGGTCTAAGGAAATATGGTTTGCACCTATATTAACTTTAGGCTTGTCATGAGCAACTTCATCGTACTGCCAAAAGCATACTTCACAGATTTCAAAGAGAGCATCTTCTATACTATTGAAAGTAAAATAGTCGCAACAAGGACACTGCACTCTCACCATTTTTTTGAGCCACCTTTTGATTATTTCCCCATTATTTCTACGTTACCGTTACGCTATCCTGCCCGTTAGCTTAATAAAAAGAGCAGAATACCGAAGCACCTGCTTATCAATGTAATGTATTATTCAACTATCGTTTCCCGATAGTTGAATGCTCAAAAAAAGGGTTCTTTTTCAAATAAAAGACGGTCAATTTCTCGCTGGTTCAGTTTCTCCTTTAGCTCAGGTAAAGTGACATCGCGGAATTGTTTTTGTTCCTCTTGTTGTCTCATACCAGCGTATAGGTGGCTTTTGTATAGCTAAAACCAAGCCGTTCAGCATTCTAGGGATTCCTTTTAGGGTATATTTCTCGCCGAACTCGCGAAGGACCCATGCACGAACGTCCAAGTGCATTTCGCTTCGAATCTAGCATCCACCGTTCTTTGCTTGGCAATGGTCTCCTTCAGCCGTTCTTCTTGTTCGTCAGAAAGTTTTCGGATTCCTCCAGGATACACACCAAATTCAAGGCCTGAAGTCCCAGCTTGCGTTAAGCGTTCCAAATACCCGCTGAGGGCAGGAAATAATTTGTCCAAAATGTCTACAATTTCGGTTAACGCACGTCTTTCCAAATGCCACCGGAAATACATAGAGAAGAATTGGAGATTTAATGCATAAGGAAATTAATATTATCGTAAAATGATGTTCACATGTACTTTAAAAGGTATTATTATAAAATTAGGAAAATAGAACATTTTATAGTGGGATCTTTTCCTTTACGAACCTTATCGATTCGTTCAACATTTTTGTGAATATAATGTTTTAAAGTAGGACATATTTACTGGTAAAGAAAGGTTGGGGATAGTATGTTTAAAAAAATAGGCTTAATAGCCTTTGCAGTGACTATTATTTCAGGAGTGGTGTTAATATCCAATTCAAAAGCAGACACCTATCCAGAAATGGTAACCGTAAATAAGACAGATGAACATCCTGTTAACACTAATTTTTCAACAAATAACGTGGAATCCGTAGAATCTGTAAAAGAATCCGTAGAATCAAAAATCGCAAAAGGGTATTATAGTCAACTATATACACCTCATGGCATGTTCTTGCGAGCAGATAAACAAAGTATCTTTAAGGAATCGGAGATAGCAAGAAATTTAGATCAAATCGGACCTAATACGAATCAACTAATTTTTGAAGGCAAGTTTTTTTTAAAAATAGATGAATCAACATTTTCGAAATTTTATCCCAATTCGTTACTCATAAATGAAACAAATGAAAACCCGACTGATGCTGATATTCCAACAAGTTCATCAAAATAGCAAGTCATAAAGAAGGAGCCGTTGTTTTTCGACAATGGCTCCTTCTTCGCTTTCATGTTTTACTTAATTATTGATAGATCCATAACCACTAACATCCGTATTCCCAATATTTTATATTTGCGTCTCTCTTCCCTTATAAAATATTTTCAAGTTCAATATATATAGCTATATTTAAAAGCTCCGTTTCAGTCACGTCCATATCTATTTTCCTACGTTAATCTGCCCGTTAGCTTAGTACTGTTTCTCAAATAAACCTCCGGGGATTAGCCGATATTAATCTTGTCTTTATATTTCTCTGCCCATTCTTTAAACGGGGTTAATTTAAGATTATAAGTTTTTAACGAATCAATATCTACATTATAACCAGCTACGTTATTCCATTGCTCACTTCGTACAGATAATGGATGAATCCCTTGCTCTAATGCTTCCTCAATACTAAGTGTTGTGATTTTAAGCTCTTTTCCTGTTACCTCCGAGATGATCTCGGCAATTTCTTTATATGACAGCGATTCGGCAGCTAATTCAATATTATGTTTATTGAATTTTTCAGGATTTGCAAAGGCTGCACAAACAAAAGAAGCAATATCTTCAACTGCAATGTGATCTATACGTGTATCCGCAAACGTAACCGTTTTTATTTCCCCTTGTTTTAAAAGTGGATACATTAACTCAGGTTTTTCAGTGAAATTTTCCATAATATGTGCTGGTTTCACGATAGTCCATAAAGGAAAGCCTGCTGAACGAACAGCTTCCTCTATATCCCACTTATCTGTCCAATATTTTTCAAACCAATAACCTGTTCCCCATTCCGGGAATTCCGTATATCTGCTTGTGGCTGCAACGGAAGTATGCACAAATTGTTCTACGCCACTTTTTATTGCACTTTGAATTAATGCAAAAGCCTGTTTTCTCTCTCTATCTGTTTCATTGGTATCCACGCCAGAGATAGGCACAGAAAAAACAGCATCGACATTTTTCATAGCATTTTCCAAAGAGGTTGGGTCATCGAAGTTACCTACTACAGCCTCTGCCCCTTTTTGAATAAGTGCCTGGGCTTTAGTAGAATTTTTATCTCTAACTAAAATACGGACTTTAAATCCCTGCTTTAATGCTTCCCGTGCCACAGATCCCCCTTGTAAACCAGTTGCACCTGTGACTAATATTACTTTTTGCTTATTATTCATTTGAAAAACTCCTTTGTTGCGAAAATTTATTGATGTAGTAATAAGCATAGGATAGTATATAATGTGATTAAAAAACAGT
This sequence comes from Paenibacillus sp. FSL F4-0122, assembly GCF_038002845.1. NCBI lineage: Bacteria > Bacillati > Bacillota > Bacilli > Caryophanales > Paenibacillaceae > Paenibacillus > Paenibacillus sp. FSL F4-0122. The sequence goes on along the minus strand of NZ_JBBODI010000001.1, from coordinate 4,346,629 downwards.
ATGCACTTATTAGTGAGTTACTATCCAAAAGGAGAGTATTAGAATGAACGAGAGCAATGAAAATTTCAATGGATTGGAATCCTTTGAATATACCCTCTCCATTATGAGTGGAAAATGGAAGATGTTAATTATTTTCTTTTTAGGACGAGATAAAGTGATGCGATACAATGAACTAAAAAGATCCATTAATGGGATTACACATAAAATGTTAAGCAAGCAACTGAAAGAATTAGAAAAAGAACAATTAATAATACGTCAGGAATATTCTCAAATCCCACCAAAAGTTGAATATTCTTTAAGCGATAAAGGGGTATCTTTGCTTCCTATAACAAAAACTATGTGTGACTGGGGGAAAGAACATACGCAACAGGGTTAATTCCTGATTACACTAACCTGCCCGTTAGTTGAACATAGGCAGCCGATCCATTGACCGACTGCCTGTGTGTCGTTATTGAGTTATCGTTTCACGTTAGCGTAAAGTTAAGGTAATGAATCGACATGTGATTCGACTTCAAAAATAAATTCTTCGAGGTTATCGCAGTCAAACCAACCACTTTTTTCATTAATTTCATATAGCCCTTGAAAACCAGGATAGGCAATTAATTCTATCCACCCGGCTCTCGAAATCATCAGCAGTTCGATCCATTTCTTATTTAATAGCCATAGTAGTTTTAGTCCTACTGCTCATTTTTTTAAATAGTAAGATGGCAAGAAGTAAAGCTATGCATACAGCGGCAAAACCCAGCCAATTCAAATATAGGACAGATGTACGACTGATAACTAACCCGCCTAATCCAGATCCCAGTGCAAAGCCAAATTGGATGAACGAAGTATTTACACTAAGAGCAATGTCCGGATTTCTAGGCGCCAGAGTAACCAGATATAGTTGCTGGGCCGGGGAAATACTCCACGTTGCTAACATAAAAATCATTAAAACCAAGATTAATACCAAGAGATTCACTCCGACTAGAGCGAATAAAAGCAAAGTCGCCCCTTGTAACAGGAGCCCGAGACAAATGGTAAATTTCGATCCTTTTGCATCTGCCAATTGTCCGCCTAATCTGGATCCGACAAAGCTGCAAATGCCCGCCAAGAACAGAACACCGCTGATTTCGGTCATGGAAAGAGAGGATGTTGCTTGCAAGAAAGGCGTAATATAAGTAAACAGTGTAGAATAGCCGCTGACATAAAATAACGTAATAACCAAGGCCATCAGAATGGTTGGATTTTTTAAAATAGAGAGCTGCATTCTGAGAGTAACCTTTTCCTCTTCTTTGATTGCCGGAACCTTTTTATAGATGATAAGTAATGGAAGAATACTTAATAATCCTATTAAAACAAATAGCACTCTCCATCCAAACATCTCACTAAAAAATGTGCCCACAGGAACACCAAGCACTAGCGAACTGCTAAGCCCCATCAAAATGATGCCGATGGCATTGCCCCTTTTTTCTTTTTCAACAAGACGTGTCGCTATTGCCATGGCCACAACGGTAGCAATTCCTCCGCTAGCCCCTTGGATAATACGTAACCATAGTACTGTTTCATAAGCAAGATCTACAAACATAAGTCCGTTGCTGGCAATAAACACACCTAAGGTGGTCATTAGTAGTTTTTTGCGATCTGCATTGATCGTTAATGCAATCAAAACCGGAGCGACAATGGCTGCGGAGAGGGCAAACACAGTCACCAATAATCCAACTTCTGAAGTAGATACTCCCAAGTCCACAGCGATCATCTCAATAACTCCCGTAATAATATATTCAATGGTTCCAATCAGAAAAACAGCCAGTGCCAGAACATAAATGATCCGTTTATTTTTCAATTTCCCCCACTCCACCTTCTTCAGTTATCTATTTATAATGGGAATTTGTATTTCTATGAATTGTGCATCTCGTTCTGGAGATAACGGTAAATATAACTCCCTGCCCGGTTCGTTCTCCTTGATCTGATAGTTGTTTTTCTCAATCCATTTAGCTAAATGAACACAGGCCGCACAATCAAAATTAGTATTTGAATGAAAAGCCATTGTGGCCATCATCGGTTCAGGAGGAAGAGTCCGTAGCTGAAACGGTTCTGGGAATGATCGCAGCTCACAGGTTAAAAAATACCCGACTTCAAACTCAAACTCATCCTCTTTTCCTTCGACTTCTTTCCACAAAACAACCTGAGGACCTTGAATTAATTGACGATTTTCCGTCGTTATAAACTGATCAAATTGACGAAGCAAATCCGGAATGTCCTCTTCTTTCCCGCATGCTTTCTGATAAAGAAACAATTGAGCAGCCTCTGCCTTGACTCTGATTTCTTGACCCGTTTCGAATTGCCCCTCTTTTTCTATAAGCTGCATACGCTCCTCAATCCTGACGAGTTTAGCTTGTTCCGTATCGATGATATGCTGGATTTCGCTTCTTTTCAGCTTAAACATGCCTTGAATATTTTCTAATGAAATATTTTCCTGAAGCAGCTGTTTAATTTGGGGCAATGTAAAACCCAATTCCTTATAGATTAAAATTCGGTTGAGCTCTAGAAGCTGATCTGCGGAATAGTAACGGTAGCACGTATCCTGATCCACTTTTTTCGGCCTAAGTATGCCAATCTGGTCGTAATAACGCAGTGTTTTTAAGGACACCTTGCTTAGCCTAGAAAATGCACTGATTTTGAACAAAATATCATCTCCAATCTATAACATAATGTGAGTATACAGCTTCCCGTGCAGGGGAAAGTCAAGGATGCCTTTATTTATTTAAGAAATTACTCTTAGATGAACAAAAGCAGCTGATCGTGTTGATCGGCTGCCTTCTTGTTTATATTATGCTTCTTTCCAATGTTTAATTGGTGCGTAATAAGCCAATAAACGTTTTCACCTTTGCCCATCCTTAAATTATCGCACGGAGTAGCTAGGTTGGGCTATAGGTAGCTAATTCCGCGCACGGTGTAGATAGCTTGAGCTATAGACGGCTAGTTTAAGCACTGGGTAGCACGTTTAGGAGCAAATTTGGCAGGCGGCGTTCTTTTCACCAACTGTTCGGACTCAGTTGCTCTTATTTCCATAATTCAGCTCGTTTTGCCAAACTATCGGACTCAGTTGCAGCTATTCGCTCAAATGTACTTCTTTTCTACGCAAATCAAGGGCAATAAGAGCTATACAGTCCGAAACCTTCGCAATATGAACCCATATGCTGAAATAGCTGCAATACGGTCCGATACGATCAAGATCGAGCAAAAGGCAGCTAGTTTCGAGACATAGGCGGTTAGTTTGAGCAACCGGTAACAAATTCTGCGCACGGAGTAGCTAGGTTGGGCTATAGGTAGCTAATTCCGCGCACGGTGTAGATAGCTTGAGCTATAGACGGCTAGTTTAAGCACTGGGTAGCACGTTTAGGAGCAAATTTGGCAGGCGGCGTTCTTTTCACCAACTGTTCGGACTCAGTTGCTCTTATTTCCATAATTCAGCTCGTTTTGCCACACTATCGGACTCAGTTGCAGCTATTTGCTCAAATGTACTTCTTTTCTATGCAAATCAAGTGCAATAAGAGCTATACAGTCCGAAACCTTCGCAATATGAACCCATATGCTGGAATAGCTGCAATACGGTCCGATACGATCAAGATCGAGCAAAAAGCAGCCGACCACGCAGTTGCCTGATCGTGATTCTTGAGCCATCGTTTCCCGTTAATTAAACAAACTACTCCCAGTAAGGAGTCCCACTGAAGAGAAATTCTTCTTTATTTACATATAACTTAAATTCCCGACTTGCTAATTTACTAATATGACTGGGCAACCACTCATTAGAATCAGGCAACCCAAGCCAAAAATTCATTGTTTCGAGTTGGGCCGCCACAAAGAAGCCTTCTAACTGTTGAACATAGTTATGAGGCAGGTCGAATTGTTTTGCGTATGATTCTAGCAACTGGCTTCTGAAAACTGGATGGATATAAGAAAGTGTCCAACCTAAATCGAATAAATAATATCCGAACCCGCAAGCTCCAAAATCAATGGCTCTAGCTTCTTGTTTATGAAACACATAATTACTTGGAATCAAGTCTGCGTGAATTACCCCCCAGTTGCTAGGTGTTCTTTCTATATCGTTCATCATTAAAATTGCACGCTCTCCTGCCAATTGCAGAATTGCCACATCATTTTTATTGAGCTCACCACCGTCAGCAAGCTGTTTGAACTTTTCTAATGATTGTGAAATTCTAGTATTATCAAAGGATGGTCTAGTAAATGATTGCGGAACCTTCCAAATAGATGATTGTTTATGAAGCTTTCCGATCAATTTGCCTACGTACTCGGCATCATTGACTGTTGGAACAAATTGTTTTTGCTCACCCTCTACCCATTTTACCAATGTACAGTTCATGTCAGCTATCTTAGTAACATATTCACCAATGTTATTTTTTATAGGTGACGGTAACACCAAATCAGTATCATTTATTAATGATTCCAGCCAAATCATTTCTGAATGAATGACTTTTTCCTCAGACCAAATCCTTTCCATCGAATCATTTTTTGATAGATGTATCCGCAAACTATAACAGTTACTTTCTTCATCTGTCACTTTATAGATAGTGTTTGCATTTTGACCAATATGATCTATTGATTGATAAGTAATTGAATAACAAGTTAATGCTTCTATTGCAACATCATGAGTATTTAACATGTTCTCCTCACTCCCCCTGAAACAACCGAATAAGGACATCGTACCATGACTTTTTCTAATAGTTCGGGAGAGAACTCTTATATTTATATTTTATCCACCACCTAGTTTATTAAGGTAACTTGCCCGTTAGTTGAATAAAGGCAGCCGATCACATTTACTGACGGGCTGCCTTTATCGTGTTTATTGAACTAGCGTATGATGTTAGCTTAACGCCATTGCCTATGCATCACCAATCTCCGATATACGTGTCTACTTTACTTTATTTAATAAGTTTGTCACCATTCTGCTCAATGTCCCTTGATCGACGAAAGGAGCAAGGCTTGCCAGCAGATCTGGGCTAAGATGTTCAGCTTCGACTCCACTAATTAACTTCTCGAGATTTTCCCTGTCCAGAAAAGGTACGAGGCTAATGATCCGGTTCGCATCAATAGTGCCATCTGCAACCCGGTCTACCAAGCGGCTTAACGTTTCTCTGCTAATAAAGGGTGCCAACCCTTGAACGGAATTCCAGCTCAAGCTACCCTCTTCTGCTTGTTGTACCAACCGATCTACATGTTCTTTTTCAAGAAATGGGGCAATTCCAACAAGATTGTGCACTTCTAAGGAACCGTCAATTGATTTATCTACCAGTCGGCTTAATGTGTCGCTGCTGACGAACGGAGCGAGTCCAGTAATGGTATTCCACACAATTTCGCCCTCTTCTGCCTGACGAACCAGTTCATCCAATGTATCTGTTCCAAGGAACGGAGCCAGCCGCATGATCACGTCTAACTTAAGGACGCTGCTGTCTAATCGTTCTGTAACCTTATGCAGAGCACTCGCTTTTACAAACGGCGCTACTTCTACAAGTTCTTCCACCTCCACCTCACCGGTATTGACCATCTCTGCAACTTGGTCCGGCCTGTTCTCTGCGATCTCCTCAACGATCGTTCCTAGGTGCGGGTGCTCCCGATTTTCTGCGTTGTCTCCTGCATTTAAAATGTCGTCTACCGTTTTGCCGAATAACCTCGCAAACTGCGGAAGCGTTCCGATATCCGGTAGCGAGTCGCCCCGTTCCCATTTCGATACCGCTTGATGACTTACATTCAGTTGGTCGGCAAGTTCTAATTGGGTCAAATCCTGGTCTTTGCGAAGCTTTGAAATATAAGCTCCAATTTTACGCAAGTCGAGCATTGTATACCTCCAATAAAACAAAATGTACAGTGCGCACTGTCGAAAACAGCATAGCATTTCCTCAAACGCAATCCTATCAAGCGGTGGTTGAATTTTCACAGGCGCTTTATTCAACTGCCGGTAGAATTGTCCACTTTTGTCACTTTCATTTATAGGTTTTTTTCTACAAATCATTTCCATTATCCTACCCGCTAGTTGAATTATACCCAGGCCTTTGGTCAGTACCGAAGTCTTAAATACGTTGCTCTCTCGTCCAATTAATGCAGAAACCCTGAGGCTCATCAGCGCTCATCGTTTATACATAATATAATCATCACTCTAACTCATCGCTGTTAACAACACGGCAATCGTATTAAACACACCGTGAACGATCATACCAGGCACGACCGATCCCGTACGTTCATAGGTCCATGCAAGGACAACTCCACTAATAAAATTCACGGGCATGGCATTCATAGTGGGAAAATGTGCAAGCGTAAAGATTAGCGAACTAATCACAATCGCCCAGCTCATACTAACACGAGTCCGTAACCAACGATATATAAATCCACGGTAAAATATCTCCTCATAAAATGGTGATACGATCCCTGCCGACACAATACCAATAATCATAGTAAATAGAGTGACATTTTGCTTCAGACTCTCTGTTTTGCTATTGTCCACCGTATTCCCAAGAAAACTCGTGAGATAGAGAGTCGCCATACTCAATACGATAAGAATAAGTGTCCACAGCGCAATTCTCCACCAATCTTTCGCAGAAAATCTCTTTACTCCTACCTCAGTCCAAGGCATTTTCTTCGGTCGTAAAGCAATAAAATATAACCCTAACAAAAGTACAATTGCTATGGTAAGCCCTGTAAGAGTTCCTGAATAAAGAGTATTCCCCAGCCATTGCTCATACATTGACTGTACCGCATATTTGATAACGAATATAACAAATACAAACTCAAGCGCAAGTAAAGCAATAAACTCACGCCATGTCCACTGATCCATCTTCTTCCACATTTCTGTGCTGGTCATCCTTAATCCCTCAATCCTCTGTGATATAATTTAATGATAATAGGTGACGTTACGTCACCTGCAAGCATTATTTTTGGGAGGAAAAAGAACCATGAATAGATGGACAACAGGACAAATATCCAAACAGCGGAACATTTCGGTTCGAACCCTACGTTATTACGATCAGATCGGTCTACTTACACCGAGTTATAAGGAAGATAACGGCCGCCGTTATTATTCAGAAGAAGATTTATTCACTCTCGAAAAGATAACGTTGCTTAAATCACTATCACTACCGCTTGAAGACATTCAAAATGTAATGGACAAGCTATCCTTTCGTCATATTCTAATCGCACATCATAATCATCTTCAGGAGCAGCTTGCTTCTCTTCAGGGCAGTATTGCAAATACTACTTCTTTGATCAACATGATTGATCTAGAAGGTACACTCTCCTGGGATCGGGTTTCTCATCTGGTCCAGAACGTACAACCCATTTCTAAACAATGGATCGATTACTTCAACGATGACGAAAGTACCTTTCTACAAAATGCACTACCCAATCTCAGCAGTAATGACCAGACCACTCAGCAATATGCCTCTTTGCTGCGCCGGATTGAGTGGTGCATACAACAATCTGTTCCACCTGAATCTGATGAAGGTTATTCCATTGCCTGTGAGTTAATAAAGCTATCACACGAAACCTTTAATGGAGACGAGGAATTGATGGAGAAGTTTTGGGAAGTGAGGAAGCTCCCTACATCAGAGTCAGGACTATATCCCGTTTCCGACGAAGCGCTGAACTTTGTGGAGCTTAGCATTGCTCACGCTCTAGAAAAAGAGACGGAACAGAAATAGGAGATTTCATCATATTGATAGATTTCTTTATACACCAGGTTGCGGTTTATCATAACTCGCTGGAGAACTTTTTTTTATTTCCTATAGCCATTTGAACGATAATCTGAAGCACGATGATTACAGCCAATCCATAAAATGCTTGAACGAAGCTGCCTGTTGCATCGTGCAGCCAGCCAATGACTAGCGGCCCAAGCGCTCCGAGAATGTAGCCACCAGATTGGGTCATTGCGGACCAGCTACTGGCTTCTTGAGCACTGCTTGTTTCATCAATGGGCAACATCAGTGCAATCGGGAACAGCCCACCCGCTCCAATACCGAGCGGAATCGCCGCGAGCCAGGGGCTAACGGTTAGGTTCAGCATCAGGACACCCATCAACTCCAATAATGCACACCCGACAAGCCAGAATACACGTCTTTGGTAACGATGTACAAGCATGGGAATGAACAACGTAGAGGGCAGTGATATCAATGTAAATAAAGTTTGGATTTTGCCGGCCGTCTCTTGACTATACCCCTGGCTTTGGATTGCTGGTGCAAGCCAAGCGGTCAATGAATAGAAGATCGCTGCCATCAGCCCGAAGAATAATGTCAGCACCCAGGCACGTTTGTTGTTCACCGGAAGTGGTGCATTAAGTACACTGGAGATTTTACCGGATTGTCGATCTGCGTGCGCAGACCAGGCTAATCTCAACCATATCGGCAATGCAATGGCTGCGAGTAATGCCCATACAGCCAACGAGCCTCTCCACGAACCACCCAGCGTATGCTGTAGCGGAACCGATAGTCCCACACTAATGCTGGCCCCCATCACCATCGCTGTAGAGTAAATACCCACCATGGATGCCACTCGGTCAGGGAAGTACTGCTTAATGAAGCTGGACAACAGCGGCCCTGCCAATGCAATCCCTACACCGGACAGAAAAGAAGTGAACATCATCAAAGGAGTTGTACCAACAAACCATCGTAATCCCGTACCTAACCCAATGAGGATTAAAGCCAGAACAATTGCACCCTCATTTCCCCACCTTCTGCTTAATCGTACGGAGAACGGAGCAAATATACCCATACATAATACCGGAAGTGTGGTTAACAGACTGGCGGTAATCCCGCTTATACCCAGATCATTCTGAATGGTGCTCATTAGAGGAGAAATGGATGTAATGGGTGGCCGTAAATTCAGTGAAGCCAGAATAAGCGCCAAGACGATATAAAAAAGTTTCATTATGAATCACCTCATGGTAGTAGTATCGATGCATTCACCCATGATCCTATTTGTTAATAACAGATCTTTGGATGGTGCACGATTAAGTATAGAATCATTAGAATGATTGAACAATACTATAGTTTCTATTAAAATGATTACAAAAACCAATGATTAGAGGTCATTCATATGGAGATTCGTCAGATGGAAAACTTCATTGCTGTGTGTGAGGAGCTTCATTTTACACGAGCAGCTGAGAAGCTTGGCATATCTCAGCCTACGTTGAGTCAACAAATACGCGCGCTCGAGGATGAACTCGGAGTTCCCTTATTTGACCGAGTCGGCAAAAAGATTGTGATGACTCAGGCCGGAAATCTCTTTCTGGAGCACTGTGTACAGATGATTCGGCATTTACAGAATACCCAGGATGCGTTAGCTGAATTACGCAATGATCAACGAGGGCGGTTGGTAATTGGTGTTCTCCCTTCCGATCTGGACTATCGGCTCACCCCATTACTCGTGAATTTTCATACGCGATTCCCTAAGGTGCAGCTGAAGGTTATCTCTTCGATCTACGTCTTGAATCAAGTACTGGATAATGAAGTAGACATCGGGATCGAGATCATTTCCGCTCCTGATGACCGGCTTGTACGCATTCCTTTGTGCAGTGAAGAATATGTACTTGTCGTTTCCGAGAAACATGATTGGGCTGAACGAAGCACAATTGGAATCCAGGAACTGCGTAATATCCAAACTGTAATGTTCCCCGAAGGATTTACAGGCAGAGAATTGGTTGATGGCTATTGCCGTAAATATGGCTTCAGCTTGAATACGATCATGGAGACCAGTTCGGCAACTTCCATTATTAGCTTGGTTAAAGCCAACGTCGGAGGAACATTGCTGCCTTATCCTCTGATCCAAGCGATGAATGAACCAACACTACACTGCATCCGAATTACAGACGATCCGCCATATCGTCACTTTGAGATCATTCATCGTTCCGACCGTTTTCTGACAAAATCGGCCAAGGCATTTATTGAGAAAACTATCGAGTATTTCAATTAAAGGTGAGTTGCGAAAGAGATCGCTTCTGCTGCCAGAAGTAGAGTATAGTAGGAATAGTTGAAAATATATTAGGAGGCTACAGCCATGTCACAGGAGATTTGGATTAACCTGCCAGTCAAAGATGTTGAGAGGTCAACTGCCTTTTTCAATGAGATTGGATTCCAAGCGGTGAGTGTTGGTAACGAGAGAGCCAAGCTTGTTATAGGCCAAACAACAATTCTGCTGTTTCCGGATGCGGCGTTTGAGAAATTCACAGGTTCAAAGACCGCAGATACTTCCCATAGCGCTGAAGTAATATTCTCCATTGGTGCTGAAAGCAGAGAAGAAGTAGATGCCTTTATCCAAAAAGCAGAGTCTGCCGGAGGAAACATCTTTGGCAAGCCAAGTGAAACTGACGGCTGGATGTACGGCGCAGGATTTGCCGACCTGGACGGTCACCGCTGGAATCTGCTGTACATGGATGAGAGCAAAATGCCAAAACGCTAATATAAAAACGCAGGTCACCTGCATATTTGAACTAACCTTCCGTTAGCTAAACAAAGGCAGCCGCTCCATTGACTGGCTGCCTTTGTGTCGTAATTGAGTTTTTTAGGAGTGAAATTTGAAGCGAAAAGCCAACACCGACAAATCCAAGATATGGTGTAAAAATTTTGCTTATACGTTGATGAAAAGAGCTGGGAACGGAATGAATAAAGAAAATAGGGACTTCGCTGAACGAGTTCGATGATTTAGCTGGTCAACTGTACCTGAACATTGAATCAAAGTGGACTATATTTGATTCAGTTCCCTCTCAATACCCTAGTAATGAAAGTCAAATTGCAGATGTCTCAGAGGAAGAAAAGTACAGTCAAATAATAAAGCTGAGACGTGAAAAAATTACAGATATAAAATCGGGAGACGTTACTCCACATTTAATTATAAACTTGGAATCAGGAAGCATATTATTTGTTAATGGTTTTCATGAGAAGTATGAATGTTGGCAGGTGGGAGTAGAATTTGATAATTGGCTGGTTGTTGCATGTCCAATGAATGGAATTGCTACATGGACCTCAAATAAATTTGAATAACAAAAAACACTCCATTGTCAGGAGTGTTTTTTGCTTTATATACTGATATACATTTTGTGGTCAAACTGTACTTTGTATTTGGAAGCATTACGGTGAACCGTATTATATATTCAAATTTCATGGCTACGCGATTACACTTTCGGAGGAAACATACGTTTATGGACCCTCAGCCACATGTACCTGCACTGTAAGCTTACTATCTACGGTTGCCAAGATGACATTGTTCAATAAGTGGGGCTGTATTACCGTTTCCAACCATTCGCGGTTTTTGCCGATTTCGCGTAACAGTGCATGTTCAATGTGGCCATCCACAATAATCGGTTTGGTCAGGTTAAATGGTTGTGTGGCCAACTTCAGATCAGCCGGAGTTACAGGCTGATAAGCCGTATTTACGAAGACAGAAAGAGTACCGCCTGGCTCCCATGAAGCAAAGGCAACCTTCGAGATATCCTCTACGCTCGACTTTCTCAGCTCTGCATACAAAAAATCAATAGGTAACTTTGCCTTCGACAGGTTCCGGTAATTAAGCTTCCCTTCCTGAATAAGAGTAATCGCTGGAGGATCGAAAAATTGTTTTAACAGTGGGATCTTTAAACTGAGCCAGATCGCGACTATGTATAGGATCACGAGCGAAAGAGTCGTAATCATGGAACCCTTCAGGCCAAGTTGCTCGTCCGACAGTGGATGCGCAATAATATTTCCCAGCGTCAGCGCGATGATGAAATCAAGAAACCTAAGCTGCGATATTGAACGCTGACCCATCATTTTGGCAGCAATTATAAGGAATACAAATCCGACAATCGAGCGTAAAATCCACCCTATTGCCGACAATGACTCTTGGCTCTTAAAAAAATCCACGCGCTCTTTTCCTCCGTTATCTTATTTTCCATTAATTAGGTTGCCCTATCTCTACCCAAGACATACAATTCGTAGCAACACTTTATGTAATGTTAGTTTTTTGTATCAGCGACATTACGCTCTACTGCCCGTTAGTTGAACAAAGGCGGCCGATCCCCTGACCGGCTGCCCCTATGTCATCATTTAGCTATCGCTATTCGACAGTTTAACAATCAAGATTTCTGCACGCCGTGACCACTCTTCTAATGTCTATGTGCAAGAATATTAATAAGTTTGCCAAACGGGTCGCGGACATAGAATCGCCGAACGCCCCAAGGCTCATCAACAGGCCCATATTCTATCGGAAATCCAGCTTTCTTCATGCTTTCAAATGTAGCATCGACATCATCGACTTCAATTGATAGATCAGGCGTAGGCGTTTCTGAGCCACCCTGTGAGGCAAAACTAATCTGAATGCTCATCTCCTCGTCTAAACCATAAGTTCTAATCCAACCATGATCCATCATTAAATCAAGACCGAGCACATCCTCATAGAAGCATTTAGCTGCCGTGATATCCTTCGTGTTTATATTGGCGACGATTCGTTTGACCTTCATTTCAAACCTCCCAGACATAAGTAGATTAATCTTGAATATAGAATACATTCAACATATAGCAGTTAATTCTAGCACCGACGTTCCTAACCTTAATTTATCCATAATAAGCTGTGAGGCTCACCGAGCAGAAAACACCCGAAGAGTTGGCATTAAGTCTGGTTACGAAATCTCCGTACTAACCATCTCAACACAAGAAGCACCACGATTCCGCAAATGGTATAACTGATTGGGCGAATAAATTGCTCCACGATACCCCAGTTGTCACCTAAGCGGTATCCCAGATAGATCAAAGCTAAGTTCCACGGGATACAGCCGAGTGCTGTAAATGTTATGAATCTCCAAGCTTTCATTCCAGCAATCCCTGCGGGCAGTGAGATAAAAGTACGAATAAAGGGCAACATACGAGTAAAAAATACGGTACTCTCGCCATAACGCTCGAACCAACGCTCCGATTGCTCCAAATGATGCTCATTCAGGAGAATATATTTTCCGTATTTCTCTAATAACCGGCGTCCACCAGCCTTACCAATATAATAGGCAATGATGGAACCCAGTAGGTTTCCGAATATCCCAGCAACAGCAACTTCCATAAAAGTAAGCGAGCCTTGCGCAATCAGCCAGCCACCGCTGAGCATAATCACTTCGCTGGGAATGGGAATACAGGCACTCTCTAGAATCATCCCTAACCATATGCCCCAAATGCCCATAGAATTAACAAGGTGAAGCGCGGATTCAGATATCCACGTAAATAGTTGATGCATGAGTGTTCACTCCGCTTCATAAATTTTCTATTATATAAGAAAGGAAACAAAATAATGGTGAAATTCAATATACACAAATTTTTGTACGGCATATTCGTTATAGCCGCTATCTTGCTGATGTTCCCTAAATTTTCTTACAATGATCCCGATACCTTCTGGCATATAGAGCTAGGACAATATATGATCGAGCACGGACAAGTTCTACATCATGCCATACATACTTTTTACGGAAATAAGCTGCCCTACGTCCCTCATGAATTCGGATTCCAGCTGCTCGTTGCCCCGCTTTATGCAGCGTTTGGATGGCCGGGTGTGTATATTTTGACCGCTGTATGCTTGTTCTTTTTAGTGCTCGGATTGCTTCGGCTGGGTAAGGTTTCACGCAAAGAACTGGGACTTCCGGAAGACCATGTTCTCCTGCTCCCTTTTGTGCTGCTAATTTCTTGCTGGATTTATTATAATTATTTCAAAGGCCGTCCACAGATGATCTCTTCGTTTATGATTGTCTGGTTTTTCGTATATTTGCGTGAATATCAAATGAGTGCTCAAAAGAAATATGCCGCTGCGATGATTGCCCTTTCTATTGGCATTGCCAATTTCCATGCAGGAGTATGGCTTGTAATTGCTGTATTTACAGGGATGGCCTTGCTTGAATCATTGATCCAAAAAACGCTGAATGAGCGTAAAATTATAGTCTTCGGTCTCATCTGGTTAGTTGGCATTCTAAATCCAGGCGGCGTAAAAAGCCTCTTGTTTATTTTGACAGTAACGAAAAAGAACTTTAACCTGCTGATTAATGAATGGCAGCCGATTCGGTTCAATAGCTTGGATAATTTGCCCATTCTACTGTTGCTTTTGTTCTTTGCCTGCACACTTCCTTTTGCACTCCAGCGTAAACCGTTCCGTTTTTTTCTTATGCTTGGGATTCTATACCTCGGTGTATCAAACTTCAAGCAAAACCTGTTTATGTGGCTGTTCATTCCCTATTTTGCGGCTGTATTTTTTGATGCGCTTCCTGAGTTCACCAAAACAGGTATTCTAGTCCGACAAAGTACATTACGAGGGTTACTGGCAGTTGGTCTGCTGCTAAACATTGCTTATCTGTTCCTTGTACCACCAGTTATTGACGCTAAAAAATATCCTGTAGATGAAATGGACTATATTCTGCAGCATACACCTGAAGGTACACGTCCCAAAGTTCTCGCCCACTACGGTTCATCCGGCTATGTCATGTTCCGAGGGGGAGATGTGTTATGTGATGGCAGACAAGATCCCTTCGTGACAAAAGATTCTCTTGGCGTATTGGGTTGGACTGCTTTTGAACGCTCGATGCACGGATTCTCTGAATACCTTCCCGAGATCGTTAATTACGATCATCCCGATTATGTTATTACGAGCAAAAAGGTCTCATATAAGCTACTCAAGGAATGGACACAAAAATTCGGTCAGCCCGTATTTACAGGGACCTATGGCAGTGTCTTCTCGTTTATCCCAGAGTGATGATCCGGCTCGTTAATTCCTCACTCTGTAGAACGCAAAAAAACGCTGACCTGAGGCAATCTAGCCAATAGTCACCGATCCGCAATTAAGTATTCTGATTAATAACATCCACATGGTAAGGATATACATAATTACGACAAATAAGAAAAATAAGTTAGTAAAATATCAAATCTAGCGTTGATTGTTCCTAAATTGTATAGTATTTTATGGAAGAAAGGTAATTTAAAAGAAGGGAGGAATTAAAAATGGACAAGATGTGTATGGAAATGATGATGAACATGTGTATGGATGATATGATGTCTAAGATGAACTGTATGAAGATGGGCATGGAAAAAATGTCTGAAATGGGCATGATGGATATGAACATGGATATGATGATGAAAAAAATGCAGGACTGCGATGAAATGATGACTATGTGTATGACAATGATGCGCGAAGGAATGCAAATGTCTAAGTAGCCTATAGACCATCGTAAGTTTGGCAGAGCAGACTAACTGCATGCCTTTTTTTATTTTCTTTTTTATCACAATGTGGGCTTAAATTATATCCTGATATATCTACTCTGAATCTTCTTCGATAGATTAATCCGTTCCTGCTTTAACTCCCAGATTTTCTCTTTCCACCGATACTGCTCTACTGGATCCACACTTTCCCTCAGCTTATTAAATAAATCCATTAATATTGCATTTATATCGTCGAATTGAATCCACAGCTCGTTCACACTTTGTTCTGTTGTCTCAGCATGAGAAGCCTTACTCAGCTTATTCAAACGGTCTATGATGTCAGCTTGCCACTGTCCATCGTTAATTGCTTTGGCGTAGTTTAGAAGATCCAGATAATCATCGACAGACATTTTCACCGACTCCTTATTCTGTGTATACCCAGTATTATACTCGGCATTATAGAAATTGCAATAGTCTATCTGCAGAAAAGGCATCTTCTCAGATGCCCCCGCAATGTTATTCCTAATCTGTTACTGGATTTTCCCACCTTCAACAACAAGCTCATCGGTATATCCTTCACCGTAAATTTCATTTAAGGTTTCTTTATAGGCTTGATGGATAAATTGTTCTTTACCAAGGGTATCAAGTTCTGTATTAATCCAGTCCAATAATTCCTTATTCCCCTTTGCCACTGCTGGAGCAATTGTATCCTGACCCCCGAAAGCAGGAATGCTGACCGTAAATCCAGGATTTGATTTAGCCCAGGCAATGAGTTCTGTATTATCGTTAGCGATTGCCGCCCCCCGACCATCTTTAAGCGCTGCAAAAATCTCGGTGTACTGATCGAATTTGAGCAATTCAATATCCGGATATTCTTTGGTAAAATAGGTTTCCGCTGTCGTACCTTTAGCTACAATGAGCTTTTGCTTGTTCCCTTTTAATTGATCAATGGAAGTGATTGGAGCACTGTCTGGGGATACGATCCCAAAGGATAATTTCATGTACGGATTAGCAAAGTCCACTTTTTCTTTTCTTTCCTCGGTGACCGTAAAGTTAGCCATAATGATATCAACCTTACCCGATTCAAGATAAGCCACGCGGCTGGCAGCATCAACTAACACAAATTCAACCTTCGATTCATCCCCCAGCAGATCCTTGGCAAAGCGTTTGGCAATATACACATCAAACCCTTGGTTTTTACCCTCAGCGTCCACATAACCAAAAGGTGGTTTGTCTGCAAATACGCCGATCTTAATCTTCCCTTTCTTCTTTAGCTGTTCAATAGAAGTGAATTTAGAAGATGCTGAGTTTCCGTTGTTATCCGAACTATTGCCGCAAGCAGCTAATCCCATCAATAATATACTTACACTTACCAGCATCGTTAGCCATTTCAAACTTTTCTTCATTTCTCTTCCTCTCCTATTTCTATAATTTTTCGTACTGAAATATATCCAGAAAATGCTGGGCACGTTCTGTCGCAGGGTGGGTAAAAAATTGTTGTGGGGCAGCGATCTCACATATCTTTCCTTGATCCATAAACACGATTCGATCCCCAACCGATTTGGCAAACCCCATTTCATGAGTCACGATGATCATCGTCATTCCTTGCTGAGCAAGCCCTAAGATCACATCAAGCACTTCCCGAACCATTTCCGGATCCAAGGATGCCGTCACTTCATCAAATAACATAATCTCCGGGTTCATACATAAAGCTCTTACTATAGCTATTCTCTGCTTTTGTCCACCGGAAAGCTGGCGTGGATAGTCCAGTTTACGCTCTAGCAGCCCAACCCGCTCTAAGAGCTGTTCCGCTTGCTGCGTTGCTTCTTTAAGCTCTCTCTTTTGTACTTTCAGGGGGCCTAGAAGAATGTTATCCATAACCGTCATATGCGGGAATAACTCATAATTTTGAAAGACCATTCCGATATGCTGCCTAACTTCACGCCAATCTACAGCAGCCCCCGCAAGGTTCTGCCCGCGATATTGTATCGCCCCTTCCTGAACCGGTTCCAAACCGTTAAGACAACGCAGGAACGTACTTTTTCCACAGCCAGAGGGACCCAGAATAACGATTACTTCTCCTTTTTCCACCTGCAATTGAATGCCGTCCAGAACCTTTCGCTCTCCAAAATATTTATGTAATTGTGTAACCTCCAGCAGGAGTTCTCCGGAATCCTCCATTATAACCGTTCCTTCCTAAGCCTTAATTTTGCCATCTGCTTTCAACTTTTTTCGAAAGTCTGGATAACGGAAAACATACAGAAAAATATAATATAAAGATAAAGCCGTATACCCAAAATGAAGCGGTGGGTGCTTTTATCACGCCAAGTTCAATAATCTGCTGCCCGATCTTTACCACCTCAATCACTCCAATCAGCACCACCAGTGATGTTGTCTTGATCATTCGTGTGGCAAGATTAATCATTCCCGGCAGCATTCTGCGTACAGCCTGCGGGATCAAAATATGCCGATAAAGTTGACAGCTGCTCAGACCTAGCGCCCTGGCAGATTCCACCTGATGTTTTGGCATAGATTGCAAAGCTCCACGAACAAGATCCCCAATCTCAGCAGCTCCCCATAAGCTGAACACCAATATAGAGGTAGCCTCCCCGCTGATATCGATATGAAGTAATGGAGAGAAACTGAAATGTACTACATACAGCCACACTAGAATCGGAATAATTCTAAAGGTCTCCAAATAAAGACGTAATATAAACCTTAAAGGCCTCGATCCCAGCGTCCGGAGCAATCCCATAAGGATACCTAATAACGTACCGATTCCAATAGAGAGGAATGAAATTTCAATCGTTACAAGTAAGCCCCCTAATAATCGTTCGAAATTAGAACCTTCAAAAAGCACCTCAATCCCCGAATTCTGCATATCTCACCTTCCTTTCCACCCAAGTCAATAAAAGCGATAAGGGCAGGACTAACACCAAATAGGCGAGTACCAGAAGGAGCAGAGACTCCGCTGTTTTGTAATGCATGCCGATCAAGTCTTTTGCCACATTCATCAAATCCATTAAAGCAATGGCACCTACAATAGAGGTCTCCTTCAGCAGAAAGATCGCATTTGCCCCTAAAGAAGGAATACTTATCGCAAAGGCTTGGGGAAAAATAACATATCTGACCAGCTGCAGCTTAGACAGTCCAATGCTTTGACCTGCTTCAATCTGCGATTGGCTAACTGCCTCGAACCCACCACGAAAAGCCTCCGTCATATAGCTCCCGCCCAAAAATGTCATGCCTACAATCGCACAGGTCATCTCACTAAAGTGAATTCCGATCTTAGGTAAGCCATAGTAAAGAAAAAAGAGCTGCACAAGTAAAGGGGTGTTCCGTGAAAGCTCAATGTAGATCTTAATAACATCACTGACGATTTTAACCTTATAGTACAAGACGATACTAAACAGTAAGCCAATAAGGAGTGAGAAGACAATAGCTAACAACGCTAGCTTCACTGTCAGCCACATCGCCTCACCATAAAGCGGCAAACTCTCGTAGATAAACTCCCAGTCTAAATTCATATCTGAGTAACCCGATCCCCTTTTCTTAATTTCTAATAATTATCAAAATCTTACATTAAACCTTACGTGTGGTGATATGATTTTATTCATACTATTCCAAGTAAATAACTACGTTTTAAAATTCTTGTATAGTAGCCACAAAAAAAAAGAAAACCGCTAAGAGATTAGTCTTAGCAGTTTCCTTTTTCTATAGGCTAAACCTTTCCACATTCTAACATCCCACTACCAATAGCCTCGGATGCCAGTCTGCAAGCGGATCAACGCTTCCAAATAATAATAATCTCCCCAAATCATATGACCATCAGGCACACGTCCACCTCTCACATGATAAGAACCATGCTTTAGAAGTCCCTCTGCTTCCGGATTTCCAGATGTCGCATAATGTTCCACTAGGGATTTCATGCTACGGTGTAAAGCAACTTCATAAATGGCCCGGTCCGGATCATCTACACCTAGGTGATCGAGCAGTTCCAAAAGACCGGCTGCAGCAATCGCCGAAGCCGAGCTGTCGCGAGGGGTGTCCGCTCCCACTGGCACATCGAAATCCCAATAAGCCACACCGTCCTCCGGTAGATGGCTGATAAAATAATCCGCTAGGCTCTTAGAGGTATTAAGAAAATCCTCATTCTGCGTATAGCGATACGCCAGAGCAAAACCGTATATTCCCCAAGCTTGACCCCGTGTCCAGGTCGATCCGTCCTCATAACCTTGATGTGTTCCCCCACGAATTGCATTTCCGGTAGCCGGATCAAAATAAAAAGTATGGTAAGAGGAGGCATCCCCACGCACAAGAAATTTCCGGCTCTTAAACGCATGTTCGAGCGCTATTTCATAATAGCGCTTATCTCCTGTTTCCTCCGCTGCCCAGAACAATAGAGGTAAATTCATCAAGCAGTCAATAATGATACGTCCCGCATTCTCCGGGTCACTCTCCAGTCCCCAGGCCTGAAGAATCCCTGCTGGTTCACGCCAGCGCTTGCACAGCGTGTCCGCAGCTTGCAGGCCGACAGCTCGCGCCGCTTCGCTGCCCGTTATTTTCCACTCCGCTACTGCAGTCAGTGTATACAAGAAACCAATATCATGATGGTCCAGGGCAATGTGCTGATCCAGACGATGCTTGAAGTCCCCTAACCAAGAGGCTGCCGCCTCCTTATAGCATGAATCCTTACTATATTCATAAGCAAGCCACATCATCCCAACATAGAAACCCTCTATCCAGTCGTCGTTGTCTCCCCATTCGTACTGTTGCCCCTCAGCGATATGAGGCAGTTTGCCCGGATGGTTAGCCATATTGCTCCCAACTTTGTGAATCGCATCCTCAATAGCCTTATTCCACATCTTTGTTTCTCCCTTCCCTTAAATCAACAGTATGCAAAAGTGTATCGTTACTAGGTTCGTATACAGCAACCCTTCCGTCCGAGTGCCATTGAATAAGCGGTGGTGAAGCAAGACTTGCCTGGTTCTCCGGAGTATTCGTCGCTCCGAAGACAGCAGATATCAATACTTGATCTCCCGGTTCCAGTCTGGAGCACAAGCTCGGAAGAAGTGTCCGCGGCTTCAGCAGATTGGTATTCGGCTCGGGATGTACGCACTCTCCCCGATCAAAGCCGCTTAGCCTATGTATGGCACTGATTCCCCAGGGCAGCTGCACCGAAACAGCAGTGTTTGATACCTTAATGGTTTCCCGTTCACTGTGCGAGAAGCCAGCTGACTGGCCAATGGCAAATCCACCCTCCGCTACATCCAGCCGCCGGGCAGTATGAATGCTGTGAACACGAACATGCCATAGACCTGCCGGAATAATCCATGTCTCCACATGTACATCACTCCAGGGATGCCAGCGGGAATATACATAGCTGTCTCCGATTTCCCAGGTCTCGCAGAATCTGCGTACCCGATAGTGTTCATCACATTCGCATAGTGCGAGTGTAGAATCGTAAGCGCCTTGAACCAACCCGTAACCCGCTTTCGGGACACTAAAGCCAAACAGAGTGGAATATGCAAATTTAGAATATTTGGCTGCACTATGGGCCATATCAAAATTAGCCATCTGGCCAGAGGTATAGGCAATAACATGCCGATTTCCTTCCGGATGACTCACAAGCATTCGCGCCTCTTGGAAAGCCCGTACCTCTTTCAAAATAGGCAGTGGCTCTTCCTCCGCCTGCCAAAAAGGATGATCATCTGGCAAGGCAAGAATAAGCATAGCTTTAAAAGCCCAATACGGAGATCCGGGGGCGTTGTAGCTCTCTGTCATGACTAGATTCGGATAAGCATATCCGATGCTAAGCAGTCCGTCTAATCCCATAATAGGTTGTTCAAACCACCAACGAAAATGGCGCATAATGATTCCTTTAAGAACGCCATATGAAAAAGGAACCACTTCTGCATACACCAGCGCACTCCAGAAAGAAACCTGTGCAAAACGATAGGTCAGGCTACGACCAAAAGGAAGTGCACTTCCGTCCTCAGCGAACCAATAAATGAAATCCTCGGCAAATCGTGCGGATCTTTCCCGATAAACAGCAGCTCTCTGAGGATCATCATCCGCCATCAACTTAGCGTATATCAGCGTATAATAATGCATAGCAAAAGCAATATAATAATCCCTCTGATCGGTCAATCCATCGGAATACCAACCGTCACCAAGATAGTAATTATCGATCTGCGCTAGATAATCATCCATTATGCTCTGATCATAAGGTAATCCGACTTTCTTGAAGCCCACATTCACAAGAACCGTGAACATCAGCCAGTTATTCGGATTGGAACGATCCACATGATTAATCTGATTCAGCCAGTTATATACATTCATTTTCTGCGTGTCGCTCAGCGGCTCCCACATTTTATGTGGTGCAAGAGCAAGCCCCAGTCCCAACACGGCCTGCTCTACCATACGCTGATCTTTGGTAGTAAATTGCCCCCAATATTCTTCATGCTCCGGGTCTGTTCCGTTGATGATCCCTTCCAGAAACATCGGCCAGAGTGCACTTTCCCCTCCACCGCTGGTATGAGGAACAAGGCCCCATAAAGGACGGGCGAAAGCTTCCATAAGCGCTGTAGCTTCATTGTAAATCGATCCTGTAGCGCCCATATTAATTCCTGCACAACCAGAAGTAAATCTGCTCTCCAGTGGAGTATATAGTTCATTTAGGAACATCTGTAATTCATTTTTAGTGGCCTTTATTTCCACAGCAATGTTTCCTCCTGTCCACACTTAATGCCAAGCCGCATATTCGCTAGGTCTCATGCCCATTTCCCGTTTAAACAGCTTGATGAAATAACTTTTGTTGGCATATCCCAAATACTCGGAGATCTCTTCCACTGTCTTTTCAGATTGGTTAAGCAGCTCCTTTGCCTTCTGAAGCTTTAGCATATTTACATATTCAATGAAGTTCTGGTTTGTTTCCCGTTTGAATAAGCGGCTGAAATAACTGGCATTTAAGTTAAGGCGGCCTGCCATGTCCTCCAGCGTTATTTTCTCCGTCACATGACTAATCACGAACTGCTGGGCTTTGATGACTTCACTCCGTTTAGACTTGATGGAGAACATACTTATTTTCCGCGCTAATTCCTCCAAGTACTGCACCAGCCATTGTTCCAAATGCTCCAGAGTTTCAATGTCACCAACCACGCTAAATAGCTTTTCTTCGGTTATAGGCAATGGAGATTGCAGAAGCTGTTTCGTCTTCATCTGCAAGTCCATCAGCAAGCGAAGCACACATTCCTTGACTTCATTCGGATGGAATTTTTGCGAGGCCACCCATTCCCTCCATTCCTTTACATGAACGCGAAGCTCCGTGTTCCTGTTCAAGGCAATATCATCATTGATAACAGCGTATAAGGTTCCATATTCAGCATAAATATCTTCTCCGGAAAAGCAGACTTCTTCAAAACGGTGAATTCCCGCCGCAGGGAGATAAAAGCGCTGTATTTTCTCCTTCAGCATCCGCTGCAATGTTCCGCGAATTTCCTCAGGACTGCGCGCCTCAGCGCCAAATAAGCAAGAGACAGAAAGTTTAAGATATTTCTGAACCGCAGAGGCTGCATTTTGAATGGAGTGATAGATTGCCTGATGATCTTTGGAAGGCTGGTCGCTGCAAAAGAGAATGACAATCTCCTTATGGCTGTATCTCGAAATAAACAGACTGTGATCAGCCTCAAGCACTTCCTGCATAATATTCTCAACCGCAAAAGAAATCGTATATTCACTCATCCGGCGCACCCTTGAAGCTTCCTCTGGACGGTCAATTACAATAACCAGCGGGATATAGTTTTTGGCATGGATCATAATTCCGTTTGATCGGGCCTGTTCGATCCAAGCCCCCTTGTCCCAGGATTGATACAAGGTATCTTTTAGAAACTTTTCCTTCAGCGCGGCGCGATTTTGAGACTGCTTTTGCTTATAAACCAGCATCTCCGTATGCTGCTGCCTATTCAGTCCCACTTCCGCCACAAGGGTTCTAATCGCTTGCTGTAACTGCTCAATATCCAGTGATTCCTTTAAAATATATTCTCCTACGTTTAATTTCAGCGCTTGCTGGGCGTATTTGAATTCGTTGTGGCAGGAGAGAATAATCGCACGGATTCCGGGCTGCACAGCTCTGAATAGCTCCAGCATCTCCAGCCCGTTCATCTTGGGCATGCCAATATCGGTAATAATGAGATCTGGTGGACTCTGCTGTGCTTTTTCCCAAGCCTCGAGACCGCTATAATAACATCCGATGAGTTCAATACCGAGCTCACTCCAAGGTACGGCCTGCGACAAATAACGGATAACCGGATAGTCATCATCCACCAATATTGCCGTCAGCATTCTCCACACCCACCTTTCCGTAATCCAGAGGAAACTCCAGACAAATCTCCGTGCCCACATCAGGTTCACTTTGAATATTCAGCTTAAAAGAAGCGCCATAAATCATACTGAGGCGTTGGGCCACATTGCGTAAACCTATGCCGGAGAACCCTTTTCTGTCCTCCTCTGTAATTTGTTCGCTGCTGTATGCGGTTTCACGAAGTCTTGTTAAAGTTTCCGGTGACATCCCGATCCCATTATCCTTAATGGTGATAACCAAGCTTCCCGTAGTTGCAACAATACGAGCTTCAATAAAAATCTCGCCACCAAACTGCTCGAAGCCATGGATGATGGCATTCTCGATCATGGGTTGAATCATAAATCGAGGCACCAGTGCTTCAGCGCTCCCGTCCGCTAAATTCATTTCCAACCTGACCTGATTGGCATGGCGGAAATTCATTAAAGTGACATAATGCGATATCGTATCTGTCTCCTCACGAAGCGGGATAAACTCATTGTCCCTGTTAAAGGTCATACGGAGCAAAGACGACAGCGAACCAATCAACTCAGCATTCTCCCGATCGCCTTGCATCAGAATATTTAAGCGAATCGAATTCAGCAGATTAAACATAAAATGTGGATTGATCTGCGCTTGTAGCATCTCTAGTTCGGCTTTTCTTTTTCCCGTCTGTTCATAAGTGATTTGTTCAATCATAGACTCGATCCGATCCAGCATCTGGTCAATGGTGCGGGCGAGCTGTGCTGCCTCATTATTCCCTCGAATGAACGAACGTTCATCTAACTGACCACGACCTATTCGCTTTACAAAAGCGCTTAATTTTACGATAGGCTGAGTCAGCTTTGAGATTAGAACGGTTAAGAGAACGGAAAACAAAGTAAAGAAAAGAATCTGCACCGCCAGGCTGATAAATAAAATCTGCTTATTTTTTGACAAGGCTGCCTTCAGCGGGATAATGCTGACCATCCGCCATTTGTTGCTGCTCAGCTCCTGATCAACATATAAAAACTTCTCTCCGTCGATTTCCACAGTGTCAAGCTCGCCATCCTTTTTCAACCACGTCATCGTCTCTCCGATTCGGGCCTTATCAGCATGGGAAACTACAGTTCCCTTGTCATCCAAAAGCATCATCTCTTTATCATTATCGTTATTTAGATAAGGACGGAGCTTGCGCTCATTGATATTAATAATTAAATATCCGATGGTACTGCTAGAGGTCGATTGAATCGGCCTTGCAATGGTTACCCAATCAGCTGAGCCTTTATCAGAATAATTGTAGTACGTATCGTGCTCCGCTCTCCAATAAGTCGAGATGGGTTGAATTTGTTTCAGCAACGATGTCCAATTCTTGTTGTAGAAATTTTTCGGGTTAAAGTCACTGTAAGGATAGCTGGTATAAATAAGACCATTTTTTCCGATTAACGTCACTTTCAAATATTCTGTTAAAACAAACATATCATCCAGCATCCGCGACATACGGTTATACTGAATGATCTGCTTTGGTGCACGGAGCGACTCTGAATCGGCAGACATCATCTGCCTGATCTCGCTGTTCTGGAGCACAAAGTTGGACTGTTCCAGTGTCTGTTCAAATATGGCATTCATATTGGCGCTGGCTGCATTTAAAGATTCTCTTGCGCTACCAACCGCTTTCTCCAGAATGAGATCCCGGGTCAAATAATCAGTAACCATGTAAATGCAGATCAGCGGGATCAGGACGCAGATCAGCGATGACCAGACAAGTTTCTTACGGAGGGATAGATGCTTTCTAAACACGGATTACAGGCCCCACATCTGTTTGAATTTGGAGCAGGAGGCAGAAATGCTTTCCTGCCCCCACATTATAAGCCCCCTTTGAAAAGCGTACAATCAGCCTCCGCTTACTTTCCGCTATTGTTCTGAACAACTTCCGTTATTTTTTTATCGATATTGGCAACTGTGACATCCAGATCCTGTTGGCCTAGGAGATACATCTCCGCTTCTGGAATAACGTTGTTCTTAGCTTCATCCGCATATTTAGCCGGAACCTGCGTTGCACCAGGTGTCGAGTTCTCCATCGTATATTTCAGAGAATCGACATCAATCTTAGAGGCATCCTTAGAACCACTCACAATTGTATCCACTAATTTGTTCGTATCCGATTTGGCCCAGCCAGAGAAAACGCGTCCACCGATTTCCAGTCCTTCTGAGGTATACCAGCGCACAAAGGTATAGGCAGCTTCCTTATGCTTGGATTTAGCGGCTATTCCCATGTAGGTCGGCTGTACGGGCGAGTAGTGTTTGCTCTCACTGTCAAGTCGGGGAATCGGCGCAAATGCGGTAACAAAGGTTGCCGGAATGGCATCCGTTCCACCCGATTCCGCAACCATCCAGTCGCCCATCGGAAGCATCGCTGCTAAACCGTTAAAATACTGATTCCGGTAGGCTAGTTTTTGCGAAATAATATCCTCATAAGGAGTGGCACTCTTATCTTCGTACATCATTTTCTTCATCATCTGCAGATTAGCCTTAAATTGCGGGTCAAGTGCATTGGAGGTTCCATCAGCTTTTAGAAAAGTATTATCCGTAGACTTGCTCATCAGCTGGAGCTGGAAATAATCCGGCCAATTATGCAGATACGCGCCAAAACGTTTCGTTGCGCCCTCGCCCTTGGTCAATTTCTTGGCATACTCTTCGAAATCCGCCCATGTCCAATCTGTCGGAACCGGAAGGCCTGCTTCATCTAACATTTCTTTGTTAAGGAGCACGAACCAGCGCTGCATGGAAGACGGTAACGCATAGATTTTGCCATTGACCGTAGTGTCCACCAGATATTCATCTGCGAGCTTATAACCTTCCTTCTGAATATAGTCATCCATCGGTTCCAATAACCCGATATCTGCACGCTGTGAATAGTTGGTATAAGGCAGTTCGACAATATCCAGCGGATCGCTTGCAGCCGCCATCAAATCCAGCTTCTGCATAGAGGCTACCGAATCACCTTTTTCATTCAGCAAATCTACTTCCACATGAATATCGGGATGCGTCTTCTCAAACTCCGCGATAATCGTGCTCCATTTCGCTTTGGCTTCTGTCTGCCAGGTGCTCAGCTTCAGGGTAACCTTCTCTGCTGCAGGCTTTGAATTTCCACCAGCATCGGGTGCATTAGTCGCTCCTGCATTATTTGTTTTCGCATTTCCGCCGCAAGCGGCCAATGATAACGCCATCGATGTGATGATGAATGCAGATAATAATTTCTTTTTCATTTAGACCCTCCTATAAATGTGTTAGGCATCACTCGCTTAATAACCAGTGACTATGTAACTGCTTACAAGAACATCCTAACATGCAGGATTGACGAGGAAAGTTCTCATATTCTACCGAAGAGAAACTATTTTGACTTTTATTATCCTTTCACACCTCCGAGGGCAATTCCCTCAATAACCTGCTTCTGTCCGAGTGCAAAAATGATGAGCAACGGCAGAATTGCAGATACCGCACCAGCCATCATGAGTGAATAGACATCCCCGTATTGATCCCCGAACAACCGGATCCCCAGCTGAATCGTAAACAACTCTTTAGATTTCAAAAAAATGAGTGGATATTGATAGTCGTTCCAGGTCCAAATAAAGCGCAAAATAGCATAAGTAGCTACAGCGGGACGGATCAGCGGAAAGGCAATCTGTAGAAAAGAGCGAAAATGCCCTGCTCCATCCATCCGCGCCGATTCAAGATACTCGTTGTTTACCCCCATAAAAAATTGCTTGAGCATAAACGCTCCAATAATACTAAAGCTGTTAATCAGGATCAATCCCAAATGTGTGTCAATTAAATTCAGCCAGTTAAACAGTAGAAACTGTGGAACCAACGAAGCCTGCGGAGGAACCATATAAAGTGCCAATACAACTATAAACATCGCATCCCTGCCCGGAAAACGCAGCTTGGAGAACCCATAAGCAGCAAGTGCGCATATCAGCACATTAATTATAGTCGTAGCCAGCGTAATATAAATGGAATTTCCATAATAGCGAGCGAAGTCACCCGACCATACCTGTTTATAATTTTCAATGAGGTTCCACTGCTGTGGCAACCATTGAATCGGAAAGTTAAACACATCTTTCTCCAGCTTAAAGGAAGTGGATAACATCCATAGGAACGGTAAAAGAAATGCGATACCTAGCAGTCCCATGGCGATGGTCCAGAAGGTTCTGGATAGAAGCTCTTTTTTCACTGTAATTTCTCCTTTCCGCCTTTAATAGTTGACCCATTTTTTTTGCGCCAACATCTGCAAGGCTGTAATGATCAGGCAAATAAGGAACAGAACGAGTGCCATGCTAGAGGCGTAACCTGTCTTCAGCTGATTGAAGGCTGTATCATATAACTCGTAGACGATAACGGTCGTGGAGTTAGCCGGTCCACCCTGGGTCAATACTTGTATCAGATCAAAGATTTTAAATGAGCCGATAACCCCTGTTACCAGCAGGAAAAAGGTAGTTGGCGAAATGCAGGGAACCGTGATGTTGCGGAATTTGCGCCAGACGTTGGCACCATCAATATCAGCTGCTTCATAAAGATCCTTTGGAATACTCTGTAAACCTGCAATAAAAATAATAATGTTGTAACCGAGCTGAATCCAGACTTGAATCAACATCAGCGACGGCAGAGCATAATGGATATCAGCTAACCATTTGGGTGGGTTGTTCCACCCCAGTGACATCAGGAATTGATTGACGGGTCCCAGCGAAGGGTGAAACATAACCTGCCAAACCATAGCGATGGCAACTACACTGGAAATGTACGGAAGGAAATAAATTACTTTAAACAAATCCTTCAGAAAAACCTGTTTATCAATCAGGATAGCCAGCAGCAGGGCAACGATGATCGTAACCGGTACTGTGATAATAAAGAGCAAATTGTTCAGCAAGCTTTTCATAAAAGCATCATCATGAAACAGCCTGATGAAATTATCCACGCCCGCGAACTTAATCCCCCCTAACCCAGCCACAAAGTTCCAGTCCGTGAAGCTTAACAGCAGTGAGCCCAGCACCGGGATCAACGTCAAGATGATCAGCCCAAGCATAAGCGGAGCAACGAATAAATATCCCGCCATCGCTTCGCGCGTGTCCATGTTAAGATGAAACCTTTTTTTGCGTATCATAGTTCTCCTCCTTTACTTATCCATAATTGTAGAAAAAGTAAGCAGTCATCATAAGAACTAGAATTGTTCATTTTGGAACGAATTTTACCGATCCAGCAGTTTTATATTCCTTTTGCACAACGCAAAAAAAGCGCGAGCTAAGCTCCCGCAGCAAACAAAATCCATATTGAGTTTTACATAAAGCAATCGCGTTATCCCGACGTAACCTCTACAGCGCCTTTTCCATCCCCGCCCGCACTATTCAGTTTTTTCCGAAAAATCATAAACAAAACCACACCCATCACACTCGTTATTACCTCAGTCACAGTCATCGACCAAATCACACCGTGCAGGCCAAAAATAGAATGCAATACGATAATCATCGGTATAAATAATACACCTTGGCTTATTGCCATAATAGTAGTGGGTGTGCCTTGCCCCGTTGCTTGAAAAATGCTCATAAATAATCCGGTAAATCCATTAAATAAAGCCGAAATCAGCATAGCTGCCAAAATATAAGTTCCCATGCTTAACACAGAAGGATCGCCTGAGAACCAATGAAGAATCGTTCCTCTAAACACATATACTAGACTCACAAAAACAACTGCAATGCCGCCTATATATGCAAAAGCGTATTTGATGCTGGATTTAAGTCTCTCCGTATTTTTACTAGCAAAGTTAAAAGCAAATAGCGGAATCAATCCCAAAAATAAACCCATCGATAAAAATTCTGGAATCTGCACAATTCTTAAAGCCACACCAAATCCGGCGACCACACTCTCCCCATATTGAATGGAATAGTTATTTAACAAAAGCGTGCTGACAATTAAAAAACTGGCTTGCAATAGCTCGGCTGTACCTATTTTATAAACCTCAAGCTGATCTCGTACAGATATCTTAAAATGCTTCAAAAATCCTCTTAAATGCTCACTTTTCGTTTCCAAAAAGTAAATATAATAAATAGCAGAGCCCAAATTTGCTAAAACCATAGCCAAAGCAGCCCCGGCAACATGCCAATTCAGCACGAGAATAAATATAGGATCAAAAATCAAACTTAAAGCCGTACTGATAAAAATACCATACATTGATTCCTTCGAGGCCCCTTCCGAACGGACCAGTTGTTCCAATGCAAAATTAAGCACAACAGCAAATCCGCCTGCAAAAAGAGTGAGCGCGTAAGACTTCGTAAAGTCTAAGGTAGCAGCATCTGCACCAAGCATGCGCGTGATCGGATTAATAGCTAACCAAGCGATGAGCGCGATAAGAAGCCCCACTACAATACTCCCGTAAAAAGTATATCCGGCAACCTTTTTCCCTTTTTCCGTCTCTTTTTGCCCCGCCAAGCGGGTTACAAATGTTCCTCCGCCTACCCCCAATACATTTCCAAAAGCCATTAAAACGGTAAAAATAGGCAGGCCCAGCGTGATTGCGGTCAGCATACTTGTATTGTGCAATAAGCCGATGAAGTAAGCATTGATTACATTATAAATAGTACCCACAGACATCCCAATCATCATGGGAATCGATAAATGAGCGATCGCTTTTTTCATGGGCGCCGACTCTAAATAATATTGATTTGAGAACTCATTTGTCATAAGTGAACCTCCGAACGTTTATAAACTTGAACTAACTTTTTGAAGTAAAGACTTTAGGGTTGCAGTTTCTTCCGGACTAAGCGCCTTAGTAATGCTTGCTTCTACCTCAGAGAAAATCTCATTGAACTCTTCCACTAAAAGAGCACCTTTTTCCAATACAAAAATACTCTTTTGACGTTCATCATTTTCAGGAGTGACACGCTGGATATACCCTTTCTTCTCCAACCCCTGAAGCATACTGGTGATGCTCGCCCCCTTCCTGTTAAAGACCTCCGCTAAATCCTTCTGAATAACCCCTTCTGCTTGATTCTCAAAAATATAGCCGATCATGCGGCCTTGTTGTGAATTCAGACCTAACTCATTTAACCTGGTGTCAGCTGTACCTTTTATTTTCATCCCAATCTCTCGTATTAAATTAGAAAATGGTGTGTCTACAACGGGTTTGTTCATTGTTATTCCCTCCTCTTTTGAATTAGTTAGAACTCTAAGTAACATCATTATCATAATAGTTAGAACTCTAACTGTCAAGGTTCTAACTAAATACAAAAAAATTCCTCTCCAGCACTTGTCGGCAGACAGGTACTGAAGAGGAGTTTATAGAGAGAATTACATTACTAGTTCTTCTAGGTTTCCGAATAAGACTTTTTTCGATTCCAACTTGGAGGCATTGCCGACAACTGTGAAATAATTTTGTTCCGTCACAGCCTTAAGCAAATCGGCATACTGTCTGATGTCTTCCGGTGTGGTCGACAAGATTTCATCCCGTTCCTGCTGCAGCTCGGCCCCGGTTACCTGCTCAAAATAATGCCGGTCCGCCCGCCGTCCCTGAGCGCTTGGGCTCAGCGGCTGGTCCAGCATGGACAGGGTGCCGATAACTGCTTTGGTCATCTCGTCGGCATCCGCTTCATATCCTTCGGTGAATCGGTACGCCTGATCATAAACCTCCAGCGTCTCCTGCAAATTGGGATCACGGTAGGAAGTGAACATCAATATCCCATCTCTGCGCAGCATCAGGCTTCCGCCATAAGCTCCGCCCTTCACGCGCACGGCATTCCACAGATAGGTGAGGCTCATGATTTTTTTGAGCACCTGCATTTTGCCGGAATACGTAAATCCCAGCTTGTTGAAGTCGTAGCCTTTAACCACATATTGCACCTGGCTGGAAGACATAAAACCTTCATTATCCGCATGCCCCTGCGCCGTAATCTTAGGTTTATTCACCACTGGCCGATCCTGAATATCCAGCTTCGCTACATTAGCGGCAAATTCTTCATACAAATCAGGGGTACCCGTCACGCTGATGATTAAATTCTGTTTATTGAATAAAACCGCACAGATATCCTTCAGCGTGTCTGCCACCTCAGCTCCCTGCTGATCGATCTTCTCGGCAAGCTCACGGATAAAGCGGTAATAGGCCACACCACCCTGTTGTTCCTGATACGCTCCCATGTCCGAAAAATAAGACATCAGGCGGCTGGCCGCGATTTCATTGCCTTTTTGGTTCAGAACCGATTCCATCTGCGAAGCTTCCCGGCGCACGATTTCCTGTAGCTTCGTCAGGTTATCGAGCGCGCTGGTATAGAGCAACTCGCGCAGCAGATCCAGCGATTCGCCAATATGCCCCGCCATCACCTTAACCTGCGCAGTGAATTTAGGCTGATAACTGGCTCCAGTATCTTTTGCAGCGCCAAAGATCTCATTTTTGAAATGAATGCCTCCGGTTTTGATCCCAATTTCACTAGTGAGCTCTTCAATGCTGTAAGAAGCTGTCTCCATTTGGCCCAATACCTCTGCCAGCAGCACAAGATAAGGAATTTGCTCAGGAGCCACAACACTCGTATCCCAATAAAACTTGAAATACGCAATCTTTTGAGTAGATACGTCATGATGGATCAGCTTTAGACCCTCAAGGTTATATTCATGGGATGGCACCTGAGGTTCAGCACTGCGGTTAATGTCCTGTAGAGATAAACTTGGCAGCTTCTGCAAATCCTCGGCAGCATCTGCACGGCCTTGCCGCGCCAGAAGATGCTGTGTACTCTGCACAAGCTGCTCCAGCTGGTCTGGTTGCTGTGATGATTTGTATTCACTTAATTGACGCTGGGTGCTCGCTTCCTTGTCGGCTGCAATCGTCTTGGACGGGTTCAGCACCACCAGACTGCAATGATCACTATTCAGTAAGTAGACCTCAATCAGCTTCTCAAAATAACGATCCGTTATTTTTTCCCGAATGGTAGTGAATACCTCTTCATAAAGCATATGAGTAGACGGCTGACCGTCATAGAGCCAGGACTTCATCACTTCGATATTGTAAGTAAGTCCCTTTGGATATCGGCTAAAGTCCGCTTCCCGCAGTTCAAATTCCTTGCTGTTGACCGCCGCCAGCACCAGCTTCTCATCCAGCCCGTTCTTAACCAAGCTGCTTAATGTGGTCTTCACCAGCTCCACGAAGGCATCTTTGGCGGAGGCGTTCGAATGTGTCAGGGTAATGCCAAGCAGCGGCTGAACCATACTGTCGGAATAAAAAGCAAAGGCATCTTTACCCAGACCGCTTTCCAGCAGGGCTTGCTTAAGCGGAGCTGCATTGCTGTCCATCAGCATGCTTTTCAAAATATCAAAAGCCAGATTCAGTTCCCGATCCGTAGAGGTTCCAATTACATAGTTCAGACTCAAATAAGTTTTGTCGTCGGCCGTTTCTGCTTCCAGAATCGGATAATCCGCTACCAGCTCCGTCATTCCGGTAGGCTGTTGTAGGGGAATGGAGGTATCAAAGCTGTTTTTTTCATAACGGCTAAGGTATTCCTGGTCTATAAATTGCAGCTTCTCTTCAATAGAGACGTCTCCGTACAGATAAAAATAACTGTTGGACGGGTGATAATAATTGCTGTGCGCCTTAAGGAATTGCTCATACGTAAGCGCAGGAATCTCCTGCGGATCTCCACCTGAAGAATGGCGGTAAATCGTGTCTGGATACAACGACTTTTTGATCCTGTCCATCAGCACTGTAAACGGCGAGGAATAGGAACCCTTCATCTCGTTGTAAACCACGCCTTTATAGATCAACTCGTCTTCTGTTTGCTGAAGCTCGTAATGCCAGCCCTCTTGCTCAAAAATCTCCTTTTGCTTATAAATATTCGGCTGAAATACACTATCCAGGTAGACCTCCATCAGATTGGAGAAATCCTGCTCATTCCGGCTCGCCACCGGATACATCGTCTTATCCCCAAACGTAAATGCGTTCAGGAATGTCTGCATCGAACCCTTTAGCAATTCTACAAAAGGTTCCTTCACCGGATATTTCTCCGAACCACATAATACAGAATGCTCCAAAATATGAAAGACCCCTGTACTATCTTCAGGAGGGGTCCTGAAGCTCACGCTGAATACCTTGTTGTCATCCTGATTCTGCACGAAAAGCAGCCTGGCGCCGCTCTTCAGATGTTCCATCGTGAATACGGCGGAATCGATCTCCCGGATAAATTCCTCATTAACGACCTGAAATCCATAATATATGTTGCCTGTGATCAAGCGGCTCATAGATTTGCCTCCTCTGCACTGGATGTGATAACTCTATCTGAAGCTTATCATATCCCTGGACGTTTATTCCATTAATAGAAGGCTTCCGGGATTAATTTCTGCAGTCTGACTAAAATTGCCGCTGCCTGCTCACGCACCAGAATCTGCTTAGGATCGAAACGGCTCCCGCTGCCGGTCATTAATTCATGTTCATTCACGGCCTGAATCGCCTGGCGGCTCGCCTCTGACAAACTGGAAGTATCGGCAAACTTCACACGGTCCGGGCTGCCGTACGTAGACAACCGGGCAGCTTTGGTTACCATATCCGCCGCTTCTTCCCGCGTAATACCGCGGTCCGGTTCGAACTTGCCGGCTGAAGAGCTGATAATGCCCAGCTCCTCAGCCTTGGCGATGGTACCGCTGTACCATTTGTCCGCCGGAACATCCTTAAAGCTAGAAGTGGCCTTGGCATCGGGGAACTCATGCAATAGCCGCAGCAGCAGGGTCAGAAATTCAGCCCGGGTCAGCTTCTGCTTAGGAGCCAGCACATTTCCGCTGGCACTCACGCCCTGAATATATCCGCTGCTGAGCGCTGTTGCGATATCCAAACGTGCCCAAGCTGCGACTTTATTGGCATCCGTAAAGCTGGCCAATTCCGGGGAAGAGACATGCAGCGCAAACGTCCGTTTGGAAAGTGCTGGAGCAGCATCTTTACGGTATTTGGTGACTTGCACAGGATAGACACCGGGCTTCATGCCGGCAAAAGACACCTTTCCCGTGCTGTCTGCCACTACGCTTTTTCCTTGAAGTGTCACAGTAGCACCGAAAGCCGGAAGACCGCCCAGCTGACCGTTTGACTTGGTGATATGGAGGGAAAACGGCATATTGGCGCTTGCGTATCCACCCATTTCCTGGCCGTTTTTATCTTTCCATTTCACTTCCATCCGGTCAAGCAGTTCTGTATCATCCGCGTAGTAAACAAGCAGCTGATCCCCATTGCCTATTGTCAGTCTGTACGGGCTATTCTCAGGATACATCCATGCACTACCCCCGCTGAATACAGCAATCTTCCATTCTCCGCGTCCATTGTATCGCCCGTTCTGAATCCCTTCTATAGCTGTGAAGGCCGGTTTAGCTGCATCCGCATTCAGCTTATACGCCAGACCCTTCGCCTGTAAAAAAGCTGCCGCTGCCTTCACAGCATCTCCGCCAACAATATGCCCCCCGGCAAGGGTGCCACCGGGTCCTTCGACCTGAATCGTTGCCCGGTCAAGTCCAGCATGATGTAGTCCGCTATACAGCATGCCAGCCTGCTTGGACAGCAGCTTATAGGAAGTCAGGGCAAGGTAGGCTTGCACAGTAGCGGGACTATCGTTTCCGCCGTCTGCTGTCTGCGCAAAGCCGCCACCCGGAAGCTTCTGCGCCAGCAAATGGTCCAGCAACGAGGCTCCGCCTTCCTTGGTGAAATCTGCTGCATCAACTCCCTGCGAGGATAAAGCAACAATCACCTGCGCTGTCGTCGTAGTTTTACCATCGAATCCTCCGTCTAGCTGCTGCTTGCTCTTAAGCCACTGCAAAGCCTTCTCAATCGGCTGCGCAGTTTGTTCTGAACTCACTTCCGAAGCAAGTGCCGTCAGTACCCAGGCAGTAGCTACCAGATCTCCTTGCTTCTGCCCGGCCAGCGGCCAGCTGCCATCCGCTAGCTGCATATCAAGCAGCTGATAAAACAGCAAATCGGGGTAACGGTTTGTCCGCTCCAATGAATTTGAAATGGAGTTCTTCGAGGTAATATAGGCGGCTGCTACCGCTGCTGCCCCTTCCGAATCAATTCCGTCATGATTCATCAGGAATGGATAAAGATCAATACCCGCGATGTTGTTGATGTTGCCCCCCGCAGCACTGTAAGCCAACGTTGTTCGAGTTAGCTCTGCCACCTTGGTGAACTTGCCCCGCTGTTCCAGAATCTTATCGGCAGTCTGCTCCAGATATCCCTTGGGCAGACTGCGCCCATTCTTGAAGAAACCTACGGCTGCTTCGTCCGGGAATGGCTGTATCGTAAGCAGCACATTCTGCGCCCCTTCCAAGGTACTCTGCATCTCCGCTGTGAATACCGCGGTTGTCTTTTGTGCCGGAGACGGCTCCGCCATTACCGTGCCACTCAGCAATACAAGCAAAATACATAATGCGGTAAGTGTAACCTTCCTTATCGTCCTGTTTATGGGTGTTGCTCTCATATTCATTCTCCTCCAATGTAGTTTGCTAGAACTTTATAAGGTTAGACGCAGCGAAATGGGATTTTGTTCCTGACTATGTTTCAATATACATTTTTATCCAGATAAGAATAACAAAAGACCGCACAGCTACCCGCTTACACGGTAGCCGTACGATCTTTTCAAAACCTTTATTCAGCCTGACCAAACCCCAGCTCACGGTATAATGTCTGTTCCAGATAATCGTGAAGATAGAACCGGGATTTCACAAAATGCTCCGCCATATCGGATGGCTGGTAACGCTCCAAAACCGCTTTCATGCGAGGCAAAACGTTCTCACGTCCACGGCGATTTCTCATGTAATTGTTCAGCAGCGAATGCCATTCCGCATCGTCTCCCGGATAGAGCTCCCAGCGGTAGACATATTTGTGGATCGCCCGCGAACGGTCCGTCGCCGCTTCAAAATCATGCATAATGGCAATCAGCTCTGCTTCATCCTTATGATCCTTCACCTTGTCCAGCAGCTTCCAGATAACATCATAATAATCTTCCAGCTGATAATTCCCGAGCTGAGCATGACCTGTTCTAGGATCAATGCCATGAAACCGCTCCATGAATCGATCGATAAATGTTGAGGCGTCCGCTTTGCGGTTCCAGGCCAAATCGGCGTGCAGCAGCATCGGATACCACGTTGTCTCGAAGATACCATAAGGAACGCCAAGGCTGAACGGTCCCGTCCAGTTCGTGGCGACGATGCAACCGAGGTCCAGCTTCTCCGCTGTCTCCGCCCATTGGAGCAGATTATCCGTCCGGTTCAATAGTACCGGATAATTCTGATGTTCAGCCCAGTCAAAGCTGCGAACCGCCGGTGCTCCCATAACCTCGATACCTAGTGACCTGAATTTATCCGCAA
This sequence comes from Paenibacillus sp. FSL F4-0122, assembly GCF_038002845.1. Classification (NCBI taxonomy): domain Bacteria; kingdom Bacillati; phylum Bacillota; class Bacilli; order Caryophanales; family Paenibacillaceae; genus Paenibacillus; species Paenibacillus sp. FSL F4-0122. The sequence continues at coordinate 4,309,753 of NZ_JBBODI010000001.1, read as the reverse complement.
GAGAGGAAACCTCAGCTTCGATATTACGTCCGTTGTATATCCAGATCATCGCCACACTCCGCTTATCCAGCTTTGCCAGTTCTTCCGGCGGGCATTTGTCCAGCATGTCATGCCAGAAAATCGCTTTTTTACCACGGCTGGCTGTAAATTCAATCAAAGTGTTCAAAAAAGCGATAAACGCCCGCTCCCGTACCCCTCCGAACAACGTTTTACAGCGTTCGCATTCACATAAGCTGTACACCTCGTCGCAGCCGAGGTGAATATAACGGGAATCAGGATGGGCATCCATCATCCCCTGTAACAGATCGGTAATCAGCTCGAAGGATTCCGGATGCGACGGGCAGATCTCCCCGAGGGATAACTCCGTTTCGCGCAAGTGCCGCCAGGTGTCGTGGCGGAGCACATACTCCAGATGTCCAAAACTCTGCTGCAGCGGAATGATCTCAATAAAATACTCATGGGCTGTGCGTTTCAGCTCCTCTAGCTGTGTGAGGCTTAACGATTGCTGAGGATGCACGAATTCCGGGTACTTCTGGAACGGGAATTTATCTTCGTATTCAATCAGAACCGCATTCGTTTTATACCTGGCAAAATCCGCCAAATACGATAGCAGTAGCTCTGGCTTGGAAAATGTCTGGCGAAGATCAAAGTTCATCGCCCGCAAGGTAGTGTCAGGCCAGTCCGTGATAGACACGGCAGGAACTTCCCCTACTGACTTACGCAGTTGTAGTACCGTTTGCAGCCCGTAAAACAGACCCGGCGCATCCAGTGCACGGATTACCACCCGGCGCTCCGACACCTCCAGCCTGTACCCTTCCGCCCGGCCGTTAAGCAATTTTAGATCCACTTCATCTGGCTGTGCTCCTTTCGTTTCTGGCTGCGAGAGACTCTGAAGAATAAGTGAATATCCTTTTCCCGAGATAACATGTGTACATTCCAGCTCCGGAAACGAGCGGCGGCAATGAACCACCAGTCTCGGATCATGCTGCTCCATGTAGAGGCTCAGGCTTACATCCTCGCTGAACTGAAAAGCTTCTCCCTCTTTCACTTGGATCTGCTTCGGTTGCGGTATCAAGCTCTGCATCGTTCTCCTCCTAATCTTTGCTGTAATTCATTACTGCAAGCCCTGCTATGACCCTTTTTCCAGCATTCCAGCACGGTAAGTGTCCTGTCTTCATAGCAGAAGTTCACGAGATCGGCAGGCGCTCCAGCCCTAAGCCCTGCCGCCTGCTCCAGCCCCAGCAAAGTAGCCGGATGAACAGAAGCACAATCCCAGGCTTCATCCAGCCGGGCTAATCCAGCCTCCGCAAGATAGGCTACCTGATCTGGAAGCATCATGGCGGAGCCTGCCAGCAGCTGCGGATTACCGGGCAGATGCAGCCGTCCTTCTGCTGTTAATACAACCTCTCCACCGATGTGCAGGTGGTAAGTTCCCGGCAGCATTCCGCTCAGTGATACAGCATCGCTGACCAAGATGGTGCGGCTGCGCTTCATCCGCAGAATTACTTTCAACAGAGCAGGCGGCAAATGTTGGCCATCTGCAATCATACAGCCGTATAGTTCATCCGCCGCCAGCTGCTCCCACAAATAGTTGGGATGACGGGGCAGCGTCAGATGTGTGCCATTGCCGAGATGCGTAGACATCACCGCTCCTGCGGCAACCGCCTCCCTAATCTGCTCGGGGGAAGCTGCTGTATGCCCTATGGAAACAAGGATGCCTGATTCACTGCACCGGGCGATAAATGCAGCGGCGTTTGGCCATTCCGGGGAGACGGTGAGGATACGGATAAGCCCTTCAGCCGCTTCCTGCCAGCGGCACAACATATCCCAATCCGGCGGGCCAATATGTTCCCTTGGATGAGCGCCGCGTGGACCCTCTTCTGGTGACAGAAAAGGTCCTTCCAGATGAATACCTACAATCCCCCCAGCATCTTCCGGATACAGCGAAGCGGCTTCCGCAATGGCTGAGATCGCTTGAGCCAGCGCTTCTTTGCCATTGGTAATCAGAGTTGGACAATAGCTGGTAACCCCGTTTCCTAGCAGAAGTCGGGACAGTTCCAATACCGTGGAAGGCTGCAAAGGCAGCGTGTTGAGATCCAGCCCCCAGCCCCCGTTCACTTGCAGATCCACCAACCCGGGTGCCAGCCAGGGCCAATCGGCCATGGCTGGACTCTCCGCAAGTTCGGTGACCGAAGTGATTTGCCCGTGCTCGACACTCACCTCAACCGGCAGCCCAGTCTTGTAGTGCTTTCCTTTAATTGACACGTTCATAGGCCGAATGCAGCCCGATCCGTGAACATCGTGATCTCCGGATGGGTGCGCAGAATAGTAGCTGGACATGCCGTGCTGATCGAATCATGGAGCGCCGCCTGTAAAGCATTGCGTTTGGACACCCCAGGTACAATTCCGTACAGGTGACGGCCAGCCAGCAAGGCTGGTACCGTAAGCGTCAGCGCATGGGTTGGCACCTCGTCCAGCCTGGTAAAACAACCGTCATTCACCTGCTGGCGGCGGCAGGCTTCCTCCAGTTCGACTGCTTTGACCAACTGCGGGTCGGTAAAATTAGCAACTGGCGGATCATTAAACGCGATATGCCCGTTTTCCCCGATCCCGAGGCAAACGATATCAATAGGAGCCTCGCTCAACAGGGCCGAATATCTCTGGCATTCCTGCACCACATCAGCGAGACCATCCAGCAGTTCTACCCGGCCAGGGTTAACCCGACTATATAGCCGATCTGTCAAAAAACGGCCGAAACGCTGGGGAGCCGAAGCCGCAAGGCCAATATATTCATCCATATGAAAAGCATTGACCCGGGACCAATCAATCCCCTGCTCCCGCACCAGCCCCTCGTACAGTTCATTTTGCGAAGGTGCGGCAGCAAACACAATTCGGACCTGACGCGCAGAATCTTGAAGCAAAGCTCTAATTTTCTGCGCAACCTGCGATGCCGCCGCAGCGCCCATCAGGTTACGATCTTCATAAACCTGAACGGACATCTGCTCTACTCTGTGTGTCTCTAAAGGCTTAATGATGTCATTCATCCCGTTCATCCTTTCCGGGCAACTATTGTCCTTGGCACCAGACAGATTAATTCCCGTTTAACTGAATGTTCTGAACACGCTCGTAAGCTTCCTTATAAGTGCTCAACAACTTTTCCACGCCGAGATTGTTCATCTCCTCCACATATTTGTCCCAGTCGGCCAGCTTTCGGGAGCCGGTAACAAACTTGGCAAAGCTTTCATCGCGGTGTTTTTGGATCGCCTGGCCGGTTATCGCAATAATTTCATTCTCTTTCTCCGTAAATGCAGGCCGTGGCTGCATCATGGACGGATCATATTTCGTCGCTTCTTCAAAGGCATACTTCAAATTGTCTGAGAACAACGACAGATGTGCACCAAAGTCGATCCAGGTGTACGTTCCGCTAGTCTGAAGTCCTGTCTGCTTCCGCATTTCGATCACATCGTTGTACTCTGGTTTGAACTTAATCGTGTCGCCTTCCTTCACATACGTCTCGCCCTCCACGCCCCAGCTGCTGAGCGTACGTCCCTCTTCGGAATAGAAAAAGTCCATATAGCTCATCACATCATCGATGTTCTTTGAGGTTGATGCCACGGTTAGGCCACCTTCCATATAATGAAAATACGGGTTCAGTTGCTTGCCGCCGGCAATGCCCGCTGGAGGAGCCATGAACTGCATGTTGAACTCCGGATTTTCCTGCTGCATCGCATTGTTGAAAAAATCGATCCGGCTGATGTAATCAATGGTCACAAACGATTTGCCCGTGGACACCATGTCCTGCCATTGCTTAGTTTGCAGAGATAGAAAGTCGGGCGGAATCAGCCCTTCGTCATAAAATATTTTCCACATGCCAACCATTTCCTTGTAACTATCTTCCGTAGGCCCAAAAAGCCACTCTTTTTTATCAAAATCATAATAAGCCCCTTCACCTGTCCCGTAATTCACAGTCATATTGGCATTCATTTCATCAGGAATTTGACCGTAACGGATCGAGAGCGGATAGCTGTCCGGATATTTCGCCTTCAAGGTTTTTAGAGCTGTATGCAGCTCCTCATATGTGGCTGGTGCCTGGATTCCTTCTTTGTCAAAAATGTCTTTACGGTATAACCAGATCATGCGATTCGTCTCGCCAAAGCCCTGATTCGGGAACATATACATTTTGCCATCAGCAGACAGTGCAGCCTTCGCTTCCTCTGGATACTGCTTTACCCAGGCGGTCAGATTCGGCATTTTGTCCATATACTCCATCAAATCCACCAACGCACCCTGTTGCCCGAATTTATTCGATTCTTTGCGGTTAGGCATATACATCAGATCCGGCATTGCCTTCGAGGCAATCGCCAGGTTCAAGCTCTCTTCAAGCTTCCCGGAAGGGGTCTGCACCTCGAGTGTGACACCGGTTTTCTCCTTCAGCCAGCTCCAAATGGGCCAGCTTTTCGAATAAGGGAACGTAGCATTGTTGTCTAAGAGCGCAGTGAAGGTTTTTTCCGTTTTGGACGAATCAGTAGGTGAAGCGGTACTGCTGCCCTGAGTATTACTCTGCGGCGAGGTGTCATTGCCCCCTCCGCTGCAGCCAGTTACTACGGTTGCTGCAATCACCAGTGGCAGCAGTACAGATTTCCATTTGTTCATTACGATCTCTCCCTTATTCTGAATTTGTGACGGTACCACCCGCCTCAGCCTTTAACTGCGCCAATCATGGCCCCCTTAACGAAATACTTCTGTACAAATGGATACACAATCAGAATCGGAAGCGTCGAGACCATAATCGTCGCGTACTTCAGCGATTCTTCTATAACCATGTTGTCACCTCCAATGCTAGTAACATCTCCCGAGCTAGCACTGCCAGCCAGCACCAGATTGCGCAGCAGCACTTGCAGCGGGAACAAATCCGGTGAGCGCAGGTAGAGCAGCGGGTAAATAAAGTTATTCCACATGCCAACCGCGTAAAAGAGTGCTATGGTGGCGAAGGAAGCCTTGGAAAGCGGAACAATAATACGGATAAATATGCCGGTATCATTCAGTCCGTCGATGCGGCCTGACTCCTCCAGCTCTTTAGGAATGCCGGAGAAAAAGGTCCGCATCAGAATCAGATTCCAAGTGCTAACTGCACCCGGCAGCACCATGCCCCATACGGTATCGACCAGATCCAGGGAGCGAACCACGAGGAACGTAGGAATCATCCCTCCGCTGAAAAACATCGTCACCACAATCAACAGGGTGAAGCTCTTGCGCAGCGCCATATCACTGCGTGAGAGTGCATAGGCACCCGTGGAGGTGACCACCAGCGAGATAAGGGTGCCAAGCACGGTGTAAATGAGTGTATTTTTGTAAGCCACCCAGATTTGCGAATCTCCGAGTACAAGCTTATACATATTCAGGTTAAAACCCTTAGGCCAGAAAGAAACTGTATTCTTCATGACATGCACATCACTACTGAGAGAGACAGCGAGCATATGCAGGAACGGATAAAGCGTGACCACCACAACCACGAGAAGGATAAAAGTGCTCACGACATTAAACCAGGATACACGGGGTGATCTCATCACCACACCTCTTTTCTACCATAAACTTGTCTCGCTTACACGACGGCTGATGTAATTTGCTGTATAGATGAAGATCAAGCTAATCACGCCCATGAAGAGATCAATAGAAGCGCCATAGCTGAAGTTCCCCTGCACCATACCCACCCTATAGACATAAGTACTGATAATATCCGCTGTGTCGTAGATCGCCGGGTTCTGCATCAGGAACACCTTCTCGAAGCCAATCTCGAGCACTTTACCGATATTAAGAATCAAGGTGATCACGATGGCGGGTGAAATGCCGGGCAAGGTGACATGCCATATTTTACGCATGCGGCTGGCTCCGTCCATATCAGCGGCTTCATACAGCTGCGGGTCGATAGCGGTCAACGCGGCCAAGTAGATAATAGTCTCCCAACCGATATGCTGCCAGATTTCCGACAGGACATAAATACCGCGGAACAATCCAGGTTCATTCATGAAATTGATCGGTCCAATCCCTATGGCACCAAGCAGATTATTAATCAGCCCTCCGGTTGGGGATAAAAACATAATCACCATACTGGCTACAATGACATTTGAGATAAAATGCGGAAGATAGCTGACGGTCTGCACAACACGTTTGAAAGCAGCCTTGCGCACCTCATTAAGCAAAATCGCCAGTAGAATTGGTGCCGGGAAGCCGAAAAACAGCTTATATAAACCAAGCAGAAAAGTATTTTTCATCAGCGGCCAAAAATCGGGATTCTCAATAAACATCCTGTAATATTTGAGTCCCACCCAATCGCTGGCCCAAATTCCTTTAAAAAGATTGTAATCCTTGAAAGTGATAACTAATCCAAACATCGGCGCATAGCGGAAGATCAAATAATACAACAGGCACGGCAGGAACAGCAGCCAGAGCGCCTTGTTTTTATTCCAAGTTCTAAGGATTCCCGTTTTGTGGCGTTGGGGTCGCCGGTGCACTTTCTTTCGCATTTTGTCCTGCACTACGCTAGCTTGAGCCATATGCATGTCTCCTCTTGTTAAAATGATCATAAATCATATAGATGTCAGATTACTTCCCCCTTTTTTCTGGGATTTGTCTCCGAATTATAGCTGCATTTCTTTGGAAAGCGCTATCTACATGTTATATAACATTTCGCCTTAACTGCGGATTTCCATAGAATAGCGTACAAATCAGCAAAATTGCATATTGTTGGTGTTAGCTTTTTGCCGCTATGATAGAATTAATCCAATTCATTTACGGGTGCATCCAAAGGGGGATACATATGAAGGGATCCGTTACAGGCAAATTTGCGCTGAATGCCCTGTTCGTTAAGCTGATGCTAAGCTTCCTCAGTGTCATCTTGATTTTGGCATCATTTAATCTGTTCTCCCATCTGTATTTAAGCGGCAAAATCTATAAGGAGATGATCCGTCAAAATGAGCTTGGACTCGCACAAACGGTCGAAGGCTACGAAAATCATTTCCGGTTGACCCAGAACATGATTCTTGCCCTCACCCAATCCGATTCATGGACTGCCAATCTGGGCATTTTAAGCCACCTCAAAGAGAACCGTCGATATGATATCCCGGCAGAAGTGACATCGGATCTCTCAACTTTGTATGCTAATCCTTTTCTGCATATCGAAAATTTCATTCTTTATTTTAAAAAGGAAGATTATGTACTGGAGAGGGAGGGCCTAAGCAGCGCCGCAGATATGTTCGGTAAATACTACTTCAGTGCAGAATATCCTCCGGAGTACTGGAGCCGGCAAACGATGGACAATCAATTTTTAAAAGTCATGCCCGCCGTAACCTTTACCGAGAAAACTATACATTCCACCCGTACGCTCGGAAGGTTAATGCCAGTGCTGGTCAAAGCGATTCCTTATGAGGAAGTGTATGGGATTGTCATGCTGAATCCGCAGCTGATGCAGGATACCTACGGTGATGCCGGCAATACCCCATTCTATATTCTGGATGCACAAGAAAATTTATTGTTCTCTACATCAGATGTTAATCTGCAAACAAGCCAGCTTCCGGAAAGTAGCAATGCCCATGAGCGGGTCGGAGATCAATATTACTTCTATGAAAAAGGTAAACAAACCGGATTCACCTATATCCGAGTGACCGAGGTGGCGGCTATTGCCGCGGAAATGCGTGGTATGCAGCTATTGCTGGCTGTGTTACTCTCTGCGGCAGTACTGATCAGTGTTCTCTCATCCCTGATCTTCAGCCATCGGCTTAACCAGCCGCTCCAGCGCCTGATTGGTGCCTTGGACCGTAAAGCGGGCAGCCGGCCAGAAAAATTGAGCAGTGTGAAGGAATTCGCCATTATCGGCGACCGCCTCAGCTCCATTTTGGAGAATAACCGATTCATCCAGACCGATCTTGATCATAAGAACTCACTGGTACGCCAATATGCCTACACTCATAAAGTGAAAAATATCCCGCTGAGTAAAAGTCTTGCGGAGCTTGAAGATGTCCGGCAATCCGAACTACCCTATGCCTCCATTCTGTTCAAGGTCAGCTTCAAAACCTTGCCGGACGAATTTGAGAAACACACACTGATGTTATGGAAACTAATCCAAACCTTGATCACCGGAGGTGAAAGCGACAGCGTCGCACTCCAGCCGGAGCAGGATCAGCTCTTGCTGCTCCTGTTCAACCCCGGACCGCAGAGCAGTTTTCTGCAGGCTCTTGATACACTGAAAGAACTGCTGGATTCGGAGACATCCTTATACCTGACTATTGCTGTAAGTCCGGTATATTCAGGCGAAACCTCATTTACCGATGCCTACAATAATCTATCGATGTTGTTAAATGAGCGTAGATTGAACGGGGAAACACAAATTATCGTAGAACCTAGAGCCTCGTCCGCCAAATCCTTTCATTTAAAGGTGACCCACGGAGAGGAGCTGCACAATCTGCTGCAGTCTGGCAATGAGGAGGCTGTATTCGCTTGGCTGGATCGTCAGCTGGAGCAGCTGCAGCACAAGGACGCGGCGGCGGCGGATTTTCGGGCATTTGCCTTGGGAGCAGCGGAACAGACGAGCAAAACGGTGACGAAGCTGAATCTGCCCCAAGCGGAAGCGGAGCGTCTCTTACCACCCCGACTAGAGCCATTTAACGCTTTCCACTCAATGGATCAATACAAGGAATGGCTGCGTGATCTGGTTCGTCCTGTGCTCGTGGTCATCAGTAACCGCTCGGAGTCGCGCGACCCTATTATCAGCTTTGTGCTGGATTACTTAGACAAACATTACGGCGAGGACATCAACCTCAACCTAGTAGCAGACAAGTTGAATTTAACTCCAGGTTACCTGTCCAGCATTTTTAAAGAGAAAACAAACATCAACTTCAGTGAATATCTGAACAATCTGCGAATTGAGCGGGCCAAAGAGCTGCTAATGAATCTGGAACTGCGGATTCAGGATATCGCGCTTCAGGTCGGTTATCAGAACGTAAATTCCTTCATCCGTATGTTCAAACGTTGTGCCGGAATAACTCCGGGGGAATACCGCAAGCGCTATTCCCGTGATGATTCACTCCCCTCCTCCGGCCTTGGCTTATAAAGGGGCTACATTGCAGAGGAGAGGACAAAAAAGGCCCCCATTGGCTGGGGGCCTTTTTGTTGTAAAGATTTGCAATCAGAATCCCGTTTTCGGAATCTCTATTGGCACAATATTATAGGGTGCTGTCCTCCCCGTCCGCACCTGATACATCTGGTCATGGGCCTTTTTCGCTGCTTGCACGAAAGGTTCATATGGACGGTTGCAGACATCCACTACGCCGATTTGATAGTTTTCTCCGTCATAACGTCCAAGCACAGGCTGATCATTCCATTGAAAATAATGAACTCCGATCAGCTGCGGGATGGCTGCCCCCTGCTCTACATAATAACGGTAAGCTTCACCGCGCTCCTTCTGAGTTGCCACCGCACGGATCCCATAAGCCAACATGCCGCCTTCAGCCGCACCAAAATGATATTCCCCAATCATGACTGGTTTGTTCAGTCGTCCGCTGATCTGGGCGATCTGTTCCTTGTCAGGACTGAACTGATAGCAGTTCATAGAGAATACATCAAACCATTCGCAGCCCTCCAGCACCTCATCACTGCCAACCCAGGCATAACGCATTCCCAAATTCAGATGATTCGGATCCGTCTGCTTGCAAAGACAGGCTGGCACTTCTACATACCGCCGGATCATGATCCGGTTGAACTGGTTATAATCCACTTCTCGGGCAGAAGTGAGATTATCCCCGGTTACATTCACATTCGATACATCGTATAAATCCTCGAATTCTTCAAAAACACTATCCCACGCCATGTTTAATTGCTCCACTGTTTTGTACTTTTCTGCAAGCCAGCGAATGAATTCCTTCTTGCTGGCATAACGGACCGGAGATTTCAGCATCTGCCCGGTCAAATTCAACCCATCCACGAATGCCCAATGCGGCTCATTACGCATGAAATAGCCAACCATTCTCTGATCTTCCCTTAATGGAAGAAGCTGCTCCGCAAAGCTCCCGGCATTCCGCTCATACTCCGGGCTAAACACATCCGGGAAATCCCGGAAAATAGATTGCTCCGTCATAGGAAAGTCCACTAGAGGATAAACATACGGAAGCTGAGATTCCTTAATAAAAAGATCATTGGACCAGTTACCGATGGTGTTGAATCCCCATTGTTGTAAGCGGAAATCCGTCATAGCCACCCAGTTAGAGCGCCACTCCGCCCCAAAAGCAGTGATCAGATTAGCAATCTCGAAGCTGAATTCCTCGCCATCCTGTGACCAAGCTTCTTGATAGATTCCTTCCCGCTCCGGCAACGAGGGTATCAAGTGCTCCATACCAGTTACATGCATAGAACAAGCCGGACCCACACAGTCCATCCCCGTACTGAACAGGGCATAACCCTCTGGATCAACGAACCACCAGCGGCTGCCGTCAAATTCCGTGCGGAAATATCCAGTTGGCGCGAATCTCAGCGCCTTCCAACCCCCGTACCTGCTGAGGTCACCTCCACTGTGATCAACTTGTGCCGCAAGTTGCCGCTCTTCGCGCAGCCGATCCGTCAACGCTTCTGCATCAACCGTTTTCCCTGGCCAACCCCTTCCCTTTAATTGGCCCAGATCATCTATATATGGTTGCTGTTCATACTCAAAGACGGGCTCAGTTAGACTTAGAGCCAAGCCACTAATTTGCACAGCTCTACTTGTTGTTGAAGGGAGAGTAGCGATAGAGAATCGGGTGATATGCTTGCGATCGATGCCTGCATCTCCCCTCAGTACTGTCTGCATCACACCCGGATAACGGGGAAGGAACAACTTCTCCCCATTTAAATGAATCAAGGGTAAACAAATTTTCGTGCGCACACCAGGTAAAATTCCTACATGATAAGTAATGACGCGATGATCCCGATCATAAAAACTGAATAACAGCACCAGAACGTCATGGCTTTCATGGTAAACCTCAGCATTAACGAAACCATAATCGCACCAAGCGGCGGATTCCAGCTGCCCTGGCTGAAGCTCAATTCCACCACCTTCTGGTGTAGTGATTAACTGAAAAGCCTCAGAGGAAGTCGCAGTAAGTTGTGTATGGGGGTCACTTTTAAACCATTCCATAGGGAAGGAGACAGATAAACTCATCGGTATACCTCTTTTCTCTAAACTGTTTACCTTACTGAAATCAGTTGAAAAAGCTGCGGGTCTGCACCTAGACGGGGATCATGGCAGCGTTTGGATTCAAGAAACACACAACCCCAGCCCCCACGCTGTTCTCCTGCTACGGTAAGAACTCTTCCGTCATTGCTCCCAATAGTCAGTGAACCTGCTTCTGTCTCTGTAAGCAACCATATAAACTGATCTTCGTTGTCCCGAATAGGCTCCAGCAGCAAGGAATTCAACGAGCCAATAGATAAGACCTTTACATTGTTTCGAATTCTTGCCCTGCCCTTCTCCCCGTATTCAACCGTCCATCTCTGCTGCTGATCTTCATACGAAAGCGTACGGACTTCGACGTTCAGGGTCTCCTCATGTTCAATAGATTGATTTCCCGCCGCCAGATAAATCCCCATTCCTAAGCTTTTCAATCTGAACAGACCACTACCAGAGCCGCATTCCACAGCTACGATTCCCTTCCTAAGGTCAATCACGGTTCGCTCTGCCCAGTCAAGCTTCATTTCCCGGTCAGAAGGAAAGCTGAGCGGCAGAAATACATAGGAAGAGGCATAATAATCCGCAGGGTCCCAGCGATCCCCAACATACAGGTAAGAGCACTGGTCATTGTCTGTTCCTACAATAGGAACTATAAAAGCAGGCTGGCTGTCGTATGTAGTGATGTCGCCCAAAGGCAGCAAGGGTGACCAACGACCAAATAATTCCTCGGACCAGGCATAGGTTCCTTGGTTAGGCAACCAGCCCGTACAGGCGGACGAGATGAGGAAATATACACCCTGACGTTTCATTAATGCAGGTGCTTCACGCGCTTGTCCGGGCCACAAGGTCTTGACCTGTTCTTCTATGCTGAGGTAATCAGGTGACAGACGATACATAATAAGATCAGCATTTTCCCTTGCCGCGGAGATAAAATAAGCCGTCCCATCGTCATCCTGGAACAAGGTGCAGTCACGAGACATGTTACCTATCGGATTAAAGCTGCCCCGGTAAACATAATCCCCATCTACCGTCCCGCAATCAGCGATCGCGCAGCGCGCATCAGAGTAGTCGCGTCCATTTTCCCAATGCATCCACATAACAAATCTCCCTGTAGGTTCGTTGTAGAGTACTTTTGGGCGCTCAATTACCGCACCCGTTGGGCGCCCCTCCCTGTCCAAGGGTTCAAGCTCTAATGTGGTGCGGTGATAAATCGGCTGTACCGGTGAATCGAGTGTGAGCACATCATTGCGCCATTCCCAACTCACTAGATCCACGGATCGGTAGCAGCTCACTCTCCGCCGATCCATCCGCTTCTCACCAAACCAGTAATAATATCCATCCGTATAGAGCATATGTCCACCATGTGCATGTACAGGATTTCCGCTCATATCCAGAAGTGGAGCGCTATTTAGTAGGGTGACTGTATTCGCGTTTTCGTCCATGATTATCCTCCAGAGGATCAGATTTTTATACAAAAAAGCAGGTCCGGCCAAGGATGACCTTAACTGAACCTGCTGTTCTTGCGAACTTATTTCAATCCCATCTGAGACATCACATCCACCTTGCTAGCATTGTTATACCATTCGTTGATTTCTTCGGAAATTTTCGTACCGCCTTTGTCATGCCATTGCTTCACGAAGTCATCGTACGCAGTTAGCGGCTCTTTACTGTAAATAATTTTGGTGAAGGTTTCCTTTTCCATCGTATTCAGTTGTTCCCAGGTTGTCTGCATAGTCTTGGTAGGAGGACCGTTAAATGCATTTGGAAGCAGCGACTCTCTATTCTCATAGGAAATCACATATCCCTCTTTGGCTGTTTCATCATTTGATGCCGATCTGATCAAGACCCCATTCTCTGCTTTTGCACCTTTGGAAAGATCATAAAAAGATTTACCTGGGCCATCAACACTTGGTGTATTTTTGGTAAAAGCCATTTTGCCTACACCTTGAGCGGCATCCAAAGGAGTATTGAATTTTTTGGAATCGAATACCACTTCATCGCCAACAATGTCATAATCATATCCCTGAGCATAACCATATTTGAAATCTCCGGTACCAAATGCTGCATCGTAAAGCTTGTCATAATACAAGAAGAAAGCTTCCATATTGTTGAAGTCTTTATTAAACATAAAGACACCATCGTTCTGTTGACCGGATTGGTAGGTTCGATCCCCACTTACACCGTTGATTGTTGGGTAAGCTTTGATTTTAGCCCCTTTTACGTTAGTTTCCACATCTTTAACACTGCCGTACAGCCAAGGACGGCCAATAATAATCCCTGCTTTACCTTCAGTGAAATCCGCAAGTGCATCCCATGCACCCTGTGTAGCCAATTCCTTATTTAAATACCCTTTGGAGTACCAATCGCGAAGTTTAGCTAACGCATCTTTTGTCCCATCAGCGACAGAACCGTAAGTGAGTTTACCATTGTCGTTATACCATTGGCCGGGGAGACTCTTGCCTGTATAAGCACTAAAAATCATTACAGAGTCACTCACCCAGCCCGTGTTGTAAGAATCTTTTCCCGAGAAATCAAATCCATAAGTATCATTTTTTCCGTTACCGTCCGGATCATCATTCGTAAAGGCAGCGATAACCTGTTCAAATTCATCTATATTTGTTGGCGCTTTTAAATTTAATTTATCTAACCAATCTTGACGGATAAGCATGACTTCACCTTCAGTGAGATTGGGCGAGATCGCCATCCCATAAACCTTGCCGTCCTGGATAACCGGGTTGAACGTTGTTGGATATTGTTTATATATTTCTTTCAGACGCTCAGGCATATATTTGTTAATGTCTTCCGCAATATCTTTTACAAGTCCAGATTGAATCAGATCATTTTCTAAGGAGGTGTCATACACTGGCAAAACATCCGGAAGCTTCTCGGAACCAGTGAGCGCTAAACGAAGTTTCGTATTATATTGGGAGGCATCACCGCCCAAAAGAGTAGTTTGGATGTTAATCCCTAGATTCTCGACACCCCAGCGGGTCAACACATTATCATTTAAGCTCTCCCCGTTGATATATTTACCGGCATTCTCATCTTGTTGCTTGGCGATGTTGATAGTAATAGGAGGATCGTATTTGCCGTCTTTGAGAACCGCTTCTGCCGCATTAGATTCTTTACCGTTTGAGCCGCAGCCCGCTAGCAATCCTGCCATCAATACAGTAGTCGTTATTAAGGCCCCTGTTTTTTTCATCAATAAGCTCCTTTGAATTTAAGTTTTATATGTTGGTCACGTTATTCTTTTACAGCACCCAGAACGATGCCTTTGACAAAGTACTTCTGTAGAAATGGGTACACAAGGATAATGGGCAGTGTGCTAATAAAAATTTGCGCAGCTTTGATACTCTGTTCTGACAACGCGGCTGCTTCTGATTGACTAAGTGCCATACTCTGCGCTGAACCTTGTACAACTACAGTCTGTAAGAATGAAGCTAACGGATAGTCCGTTGTATTCGACATATACAAAATCCCATCAAACCATGCGTTCCAGCTCCCTACCATGATAAACAATCCGACGGTTGCTAGACCGGGAAGGGAAAGTGGAAGATAGATTTTCCGGAAAATGACGAAGAACGAAGCCCCATCGATAAATGCCGCCTCTTCAAGCGCCTTAGGGATTGTTTTAAAGAAATTCATAATCAGAATCAAATTGTAAGCTCCGAAGGCACCGGGAAGAACGAGCGACCAGATCGTATCCTTGAGCCCAAGTTTCGTAACCAATATATAAGAAGGAATCAATCCACCGGAAAACAACATCGTGAATATAAAAATCCACATTAAAGCATTACGCCCACGGAAATCTTTGGACAAGGCATACCCTGCCGTTGTAATAATAAACATGCTAATTAACGTCCCCAGCACCGTCCGGACCACTGAGATTCTCATGGAGCCTGTAAAATTCGTGTTTTTAAAAGTTTTCACATAGGCTTCGATATTAAAGTCCACCGGCCAAAAGGATACCAAATTCCCATTTACCGCTGTCTTACTGCTAAATGATTGTGCTAGCAAATGAAGCATAGGCAATAAACACGATAAGGCTACTAGAATCAGGAGGATATGATTGAAAATCGAAAATATCCTATATCCCTTGGATTTATAATACACTCCCATTCCTCCTAACTGTTTTGAAAGCTTAACAACTTCGACTTAAAATATTTTGTAGTTAGCTACCTTGTAAGCAATTCGATAGGAAATTACGATTAAAATGAAACTGATGCCAGATTTAAACAACCCAACAGCGGTACCAAAACCGTATTGGCCATTCAATAAGGATGACCGGTAAACATAAGTATCGATGATATCTCCCGTACTATATACGAGTGGATTGTATAAGTTAAAGATTTGGTCAAATCCTGCATCCAAAATATTTCCAAGGCTTAACGTCGCAATTACGATGATCATCGGCATCATACTCGGTAAGGTAACATGTCGTATTTGTTGGCGGCGTGACGCGCCGTCTATCTCGGCGGCCTCATAATAAGAAGGGTCGATCCCTGTGATCACCGCTAAGTAAACAATCATGCCAAATCCGAAGTTTTTCCATAAATCACTGATGATGATCGTCGGTCTGAACAGCGTAGGATCACCCAAAAAGAAAATGGGTTTTAGTCCGAGGAAATTCGTAAGAAAATGATTTATGCCCCCGTCAAGACCCAGGATATCAATCATGATTCCGGCAACGGTTACCCAAGAGAGGAAATGCGGTAAATAGACCAAGGTTTGAATACTCTTTTTAGTCCCCATGTTTCTAATCTCGCTTAGCAGAATCGCCATAAAGATAGGAACGATAATTCCGACTATAATTTTGATTACAGCAATAATGAGGGTGTTGATAATAGATTGTGTCGCCTCTTTATATTGAAAGATTCTTGCGAAGTTATCCCAACCAATCCAAGTTGAACCTGTAATTCCAAGCCAGGGCTTGTAATCCTGAAAGGCCATCACTAATCCGACCATAGGACCGTAGGCAAAAATTAGAACGAATACCAAAGCTGGGATACATAAAACATACAATGGCCAATTTTTTTTGATTTCCTTTTTCCAAGGATTTTTCCTGTTTTTTTTAACGTTGGCTTTCTCACTCCATTTGAGCTGGGTATTCATTATCTGTGCTATTGTGCTTACCCCCTTTTACATTCTTGGCTGCTAATTTCTTTCTGGTTTAATGTTAACAAAAGCGCTTTCATTCGAAAATGTCTCAAATTAAATATCATAACCACTCGCTAAACATCTTTATAAACGCTTTCATTTTGCGAGAGCTCTTCCCTTTTTCTTTTGGAATATATGGCTTATGATGAATTCACACGAGTCCTAGCGACAGGAGTAATGCTTATGATTAAAAAAGTAAATATGAAACGATTCATATATTTTTTCGTTTTTTTCCTTTTACTTACCTTAAGTTTGTTTTTCATAATGAACTCCCTAGGTTCCAAAACCATTCAAGAGAGCTTGGTTAACTCCTCCAAAAATCAGCTAGCTTATACGGAAAGCATACTGGATGGCATCATCTCTGAGGCAAGTTTGTATGGCATCCAATATACAGCCGACACCTCCGTACGTTTCTATCAAAGCAAAATACAAGAGATGAACAATTACGATGCCCAGATGAAAAAAAACGATATCTATGACCGCATATCAGCACCACTTCTCTCCAGTCAGGCGATTGAATCTATCGGTATCTACTGGAAATCGGACGGCACTTTTATTTTTACGGGTCATGATTCGCTTGCCAAACAGCCCTTTCAGAAGGTCACGCAGCGAGGCTGGCAGATTGTTAATAATAATTTGTATTATTTTTCAATCTACCCTTATATTCATGAGCCTAAGAACCCTGCAAATATTCAATACATTGTGGGCGTTAAGCTGAAAAAGGAGTATTTAACAAGTCTTTTAGAAAAAGCAGTGAGTGGCGGTGAGAGCTCCAATGCCTTTTTGCTTGTGAACAAGAGTTTGATGATTAGCAATAAAGCGGTGGATATTCGAATCGAGGAAAAAGCCAAGGAGACGATAACACCCAATGCACATGAAATTCTAAAGTTTGACTATCATATCAACGATGACGATTATTATGTTTTATCGAAGTATATTGAGCCGATTGATACGTATCTAGTTACCTATACGCGAATGAGTGATTTTTTGAATCCGCTTAACCGGAATAAACAGGTGTTTTTTGTCAGCATCTTAATGATCTTGATCATTGGCCTTATCGTGATTTTTATGTTCTATCGAAACTATTATCGCAATGTATATCTGCTCGACAAGAAATTCTACCAAGTGGAACAAGGGAATTACAGCACCAGAATTAGTGAGAACCCGGACAATCAATTTTATAGTCTATTTAAAAGCTTTAACCACATGGTCGCCAAAATACAGGCTTTATTCGCTTCATTAAAAATAGAAACCGAGCTTCGCAGAAACGCGGAAGTGAAACAGCTGCAGGCTCAGATCAATCCACATTTTCTTTACAATAATCTGTTTTTCATTATGGCTGTGGCAAAAACTTCACCGGAAGCCGTAATGCAGATGAGCAAACATTTAGCAGAGTACTATCGTTATTTAACAAAAATGAATTCAGATAATGTTACGTTGGCTTCTGAATTGCAGCTTGCCGATCATTTTTTATCCATCATGTCACTTTCCAAAAAAATAAATTATGAAATCAACCTGCCCCCTGAACTGGGAGAGCATCTGATTATGCCACTGATTATCCAGCCTATGGTCGAGAACGCGATTCAGCATGGGATTGAAGAACAGCAAGGGGCTTATCGCGTTACTATAGATGTAAAAGAACTTGATACTGGAGCGTTAATTATTGTAGCCGATGATGGTAAGGGGCTTACTGCTGAGGAAATACACCAGCTAATGGCCAGGCTCGAGAATGAATCCCCTCCTGAAGGATCAAGAGGAATTGGTCTTTGGAACATTCATCATCGCCTCAAAAATGCGTATGGTGAATTAAGCGGACTGCGTTTCTTCATTAATGACTGGGGCGGTTTATCCGTGCTGGCATTCATAGATTTCTCGCTGGATGAAGGAGGTCAATATGCGATTATTGATAGTTGATGACGGGCATTACATCGTTGAATATTTAAAACACCTGCTGGATTGGAACAAATTTGGAATTGAGCATATGGAGACGACAACAAATTCGATTGAAGCCAAGGAGCTATTGAATCAGAATCATATAGATATCCTTATTACAGATATTCGTATGCCCGAGGTATCCGGCATTGATTTACTGCATCATGTTCATGAGAAAAAGCTCAATACCAAGGTAATTTTTCTCTCCGGTTATTCTCAATTTGATTATGCACAGCAAGCCATTCGTCTGGGTGCACTCGATTATTTACTCAAGCCGGTAGATAAAGAGGATATGGAAAAAGCCATGAGTCAAGTTATTAAGAGTATCGCTGAGAACCCCCCAAAAACTCCAGTGGCAGAGAAAAAGATAGATGGGCTAGGTTATTTGCTTTCTGTTATTAGCGATCCTTCCCCACTACGTTATGATCACAGTACATTCGATCCTACCTTCCGGAATGAGCATTTTTGCTTTTTTCATGTCTCAGGGGCTAGTGGGAAAGATGAAATGATGTTAAAAGATCATAATGGTGGACGAGACTTTATTTGGACCACTCCATCAGCAATTACTGGAATTATTCCAGAATCCAATACCGAAACTGTGGCAAACAGCATCGATTCCATTTCTTTTTCCGAGCCGTTTGAATTTTCTCAGAAGCATGCTGTTCGGCATATTTTTTATCATTACTTTTTTAATGAAAATATTGGGACCAATGACTTTACTATGCTGAGTACCTCTAGTGCTCTCCCTAAATTAGAGCTTGGAGAATGGGAACAAACCAGAAAAAACATTTTAAAAAACTTTGCCAAGCTCACTGCAAAAAAACAAAAGCTCCTCTATCTGCTCGAATTCATTAATTTGCTATATTCCACAACCGATAAAATCCAATCAGCTGAGGCCGCAGACTGGATTTTCAATCAATTATCAGAGCCAAATACGGCTCTTCAATCCATCTTGCAAAGCCTCACCCAATTAGATAGAAGCGCTAAATTTTCCAATCAAAATATTGTCCATACCATTCAAGCCTATATCTCCAATCATATTAGTGAATGCTTGAGCCTGGAGGACTTAGGGAAAATTGTTCACCTCCATCCTGTTTACCTGTCCAAATTTTATAAGCAGGAGACGGGCGAAAATTTATCGAGCTACATTTCTTCTAAACGCTTGGAAAAGGCCTCCAAGTTATTGATCGATTCCAAATTACATGTGCTCGATATTTCACATCTAGTCGGCTACAAAAAGCCACAATATTTCATTAAGCTGTTCAAAGATCAGTATGGCATTACGCCTTATCAATATCGAAGACAGCAGATTAAATGAAACAAAAATTGAACAGATCAGCAAAAAAGTTTACACTTTGAATGAAGTAACGAACCATGGAAAGGAAACCTGCTAATGTTGCGCTCCTCCTACACCATTCGCTCGGAAGAACAAGCTTCTATGCTTCTGTTTGATTCAATTGGCTGGGAACAAGCCGAGACTCCGGCATATTCATTTAACGGCCAGAACCGGACGGAGAGAAGTTGTGTTATTTTTCAGTACACCTTATCTGGAGAGGGTAGAATTGAAATAGACGGGGTTGTTCACCCATTAACGAAGGGCAAAGCTTTCCTAGTGACTGTCCCCAGTATACACAGATATTATTATCCGGAGGAAGGTACAGAGCCCTGGGAATTCATTTGGCTGAATGTACGAGGACCTCTAGCTATTTCACTCTGGAACCAACTGATCGCACATGGCGGTCCCATTATAGAACTCCCTCAGGAATCGGTTCCGATAGATTTATTGTGGAGTATGTTCAAGGACATACAGGTTGATGAGGAAAGAGATTTGCATTTTCTAACGGGGAAAGCCTTTCAGTGGATATTGTCCATGGAGAAATACCTCAAGAAACCGAGTTTGTTAACCACCTATATAAAAAATGACAAACTCCATGCCGCAATACAATTCATGAAAAATGATCTGCACAATAATAACCTTAGCTTAGACGATGTCGCCGCACATGTTGGAATTTCCAAACATCATCTTTGCAGACTATTTCAAAAAAACATCAATCTCTCACCTTTTGAGTATTTAAGAAGGAGACGGATCGAGCTGGCAGCATCTATGCTGAAAACAACAGATCAGACGATCTACCAGATCGCCGTGGATACCGGATTTGACAATGCCAGCTATTTCGGCAAAGTCTTTCGTTCCTATTTTGGAGTCAGCCCCTCCACTTACCGCGAGCAGGATCTGGAGTTCCTGTCCAAACATGTGTTTTTTGAAAATTGATGTTGCTCGGCATAACCATTCGGCTTTGATAGAGCTGAGTGGCATGCGTGGCGTGCTAATTCGGGTCCGGTGGATGCAAGTAGTAACCATTCAGATTTGGTGGCGCCAACTCAAAACCACCCCCCGCCGCTTTCGGACTCAGATGACGCTATTTGCTAATTTTTCGCCTTTTGAGCACAGTTTCGGACTCCAGTGCAGCTATTCCTTCGAAAGAGGTGCTTATTAGGTACTTTTCGAGTCAATAGCGACTATGCGGTCCGATTAAACTCCAAATGTGTGGAAAGAGAGCGGTTAGCGGCATTTGAGTCCGATAGCACTGTGTTGGTTGGGTAAGCAACTTGCATGGTGCACCAATTCGCGTACGCTAGCCCACGGCTAGGGAAGCATCTTGTTAAACACCCTAATTCGCGTACGGCAGCACCGAGTCACAACCATCCCCCGACGCTTTCGGACTCAGATGACGCTATTTGCCAATTTTTCGTCTTTTGAGCAGAGTTTCGGACTCCAGTGCAGCTATTCCTTCGAAAGAGGTGCATATTAGGTACTTTTCGAGCCAATAGCGACTATGCGGTCCGATAAAACTCCAAATGTGTGAAAAGACTGCAGTTAGCGGCATCTGAGTCCGATAGCACTGTGTTGGCTGGGTAAGCAACTTGCATGTCGCATTAATTGGCGTCCAGCAGGCCCCGGCTTGGTAAGCATCTTACTAAACACCCTAATTCGCGTACAGCAGCACCGACTCACAACCATCCCCCGCTACTTTCGGACCCCAATGACGCTATTTGCCAATTTCTCGCCTTTTGAGCACAGTTTCGGACCCCAGTGCAGCTATTCCTTCGAAAGATGTGCATATTTGGTACTTTTCGAGCCAATAGCGACTATGCGGTCCGATAAAACTCCAAATGTGTGAAAAGAGAGCGGTTAGCGGCATCTGAGTCCGATAGCACTGTGTTGGCTGGGTAAGCAACTTACATGGTGCACCAATTTGAGCCCGCCGGCTTCAGTATAAACAATCAGCTCCAGTGGCGCCAAGCTACTTGCAAGTCGCACTAATTCGCGTCTGGTAGTCCCCGGCCAAGTAAGCATCTCGCAAAGCGCCCCATCCAATAACAGCTTCGGGCGCGCAGCTAGTCACAAAAGAACTCAAAAAAGGAGAAAAAAAAGGAAGGTGCCCAGCAGCCAATGGCTTTTGGGCACCCTCCTTTTTTGATTAAACTTCTCTAAGCACGAAAAGTAGGCTTCTGAAATCGCCCTCTAGCTGTGGAAGCGTGAGTCCGAAGTGCATCAGCTCATCCCCTCTGTATACTCCGCCGTTAAGCTCAAGCTTATACGATTTCGCAGGGTCGAGTCCTTTCAGACGCAATCTGCGCAACGGTGGATTAGGCCCGGCCAGAACTTGGAAGTAGGTGGCGAAGGCTTCTTTTTTATCAGCGGAAACAAACATCCATGCCGTCTCGTTTCCTTCAAAAGGACTAAGCAGTCGATAGAAATCACCGTACTGAATCAGCATTCTCAGTTCCTTGTACTCCGAAACCTGCTTGCGGATATCCTCGCGTTCAGCTTCAGTAAGCTTGGTCAAATCCAGCTCGTAGCCGAAATTACCCGACATCGCGACATGACCACGTGTCTCCAAAGGAGTAATACGATGTACCTGATGGTTAGGAACAGCCGACACATGCGCACCCATTGAACTCGCAGGATACACCATACTTGTTCCGTATTGGATCTTCAATCTTTCCACGGCATCCGTATCATCGCTAGTCCAGGTCTGTGGCATATAATACAGCATTCCCGGGTCAAATCGTCCGCCACCGCCGGAGCAGCTTTCGAATAAAATATGAGGGAAACGGGAAACGATACGTTCCAGCACATCATAAAGTCCAAGGATATAACGGTGTGCCGTTTCGCGTTGACGTTCGGCTGGAAGAAGCGCTGATCCAATCTCCGTCATATTCCGGTTCATATCCCATTTCACATAAGTAATCGGAGCAGATGACAATACCGAGCTAACTGACTCGACGATATAATCGCATACATCCTTGCGGGATAAATCCAGCACTAGCTGCTGGCGGGCTAACGAACTTTTATGCCCAGGTACATGGAGACACCAGTCTGGATGTTCACGGTAAAGATCACTTTCAGGCGATACCATTTCTGGCTCGAACCATAATCCGAATTCCATGCCCATTGCCGTGATATCTTCGCCTAGCTTTCCAAGACCTTCAGGCAGCTTGCGACGATCCTCTACCCAATCTCCCAGGGAGCTGTCGTCGTTATCACGTTTGCCGAACCAGCCGTCATCCAGCACGAACAGCTCCAGGCCTAGCTCTTTGCCTGCTTTAGCAATTTCTTTGATTTTATCCGCATTAAAATTAAAATAAGTCGCTTCCCAGTTGTTGATCAGAATAGGACGCTTGCTATCGCGGAATTCACCTCTGCATAATCGGGTCCGATACAGACGGTGATAGGTTCTCGATAATCCACCAAGCCCTTCACTGGATCTTACCAATACGGCTTCTGGAGCCTGAAAGGATTCGCCCGGTTCAAGCAACCACTGAAAGTTAAAAGGTTGAATACCGATCCCTACTCTGGAAATTCCGTATTGATCCACTTCTGCTTGGGCAAGGAAACTTCCGCTATACACAAGGCTGAACCCGTAAACTTCGCCATGATCCTCTGTTGCATCTTTTGCAAGCAAGGCCATAAAAGGATTCTGCTGATGGCTACTGGAGCCGCGTTTGCTGTCAATCCGCTGGATGCCAGGAACGAGTGGTCTTTTGTGAATATGGCGTTCTCTAGTCCAAGTACCGGATAATTGCAGCATGTCATAGTCAGAATCATGGAAGTCAACATTCGCGCTTAATACTCTTTTCAGAACCAGATTGTCCTTACCCAGATTCTCAATCCGCACGGAACGTGTTATAACATCCTGATTGTTAAATACGGTATAGCTCAAGGCAGCGATCAATCCTGTTTTATCATCTTGCAGTATAATTTCCAGGGTCTCTGCTTCTTCTTCACTTTCAACATAAGTAGCAGGCAGACCCTTGAGTGCAGGTTTTCCTTTATTAATGGTGTGGCTCTTATAACGGAAATCCGTTACGGTCGTGCCATCTACTAGGTGAACCTCAAGTGCCGGCTCGCGGAAATCACCGTTTCCATAAGAAGGGAATTCGCTTGGCAAGGTGTCGAGGGAGATATTTTTATCCTCCTGCAAATAAGTTGGACTAAAAGAGCAACGTTCCACCAAATTCAACGGATGTTGAAATTCTCTCCCTGCCAATTTTGGGCCCCAGTAGACATGCGCTGGAATAACACCTTTGATCATTTCAATAATATAGCTGGATTTCTCAGACTGTAAATGAAACACCTTGCGGTTGTCATCATAATAAATACCCATAATATGTTTGCACTCTCCTTAAGGTAGCTCAATAGAACGTTTATTGTTTGTAGTTAATGCTTCTTCGAAGTCTATTTTAGAGTGAAATGGAAGGGTATACAATCTTAATATCTATACCTATTATAGTAAAATATTGATCTATCTATACGCAGGATCTAAACCACTAGAATATATATCATCAAACTATCATTTGGAGATTGGTAGCCTAGGATATAGTAGGAAAATAACCTTTTTCTTAAATATCAAAGACGGAACGTACAGTAAGCTGGGCACGCAGTTCCTCAGCCGTAGCTGGTTTATCGAGATCTTTTTTAGCAACCGTAACGGTTCTTGAAACGCCAGCTGATAGGTCGAAATAGCTATCACTGAAGATCGCATCTCTTTCCTTGAAATCAAGTCCGACGAAACAGGCATATGCTTTTGACTTCACAGTAATAACGAATTGTTCTGCTTCCTCAGTGAGTACGGCTTCAAGCTCAGGATCAACAAAGCTGAAGTGTTTCGGCTTAACGAACAAGACGGTTCCCCCGCTTATCGTCTCCCCCTCTACCTCAAATACATATTCCAGATAAGCTTTACGTTTCTTCTCTTTTGTATCCAAGACATGACCAAAATCAAGCCGATCGAACTCGGCACTGCTTAAAGCCTCAATCTTCACCGACTTCGCACCTTCCATTAGAACCTCTGATGTCGGAGTAAGCAGTCTCCATCTTAATTCACCACTCACCTTCTCTCTGCTCTCATTAGAGACATGCAGGGAAACTACGGTTCCTTCGTCATGTGCAGAAGCAAGAACTGGAGCAAAAAAACGTTTAGCCGTATAATGCATTGCTTTCCACCGGCCATAATAATCGATGCTAGACCAGGAAGCAACCGGCCAACAATCGTTCAACTGCCAATACAATGCGCCCATGCAGCGCCCTCTATGTCTACGCCAATGCTCTACGCCACAGCGCATGCCTTCGGCTTGGATAAGCTGGGACGCATAGAGAATAGATTCAAAATCCTTCGGATATTTGTAGGTCTCGCCGATATAATAGAGAATTTTCTCATTTCCGGTATTGTTCTTCTGGTGGGACTCCATGACATAGGAGAAAATATTGCGATCCTCCGGCAGCGTAAAGGATTCAATCGTCTTCAAGCTTGGGAAGGATTGCAGGCCAAACTCAGACATATAACGCGGATAGAGCTTCCGGTAATCGGTAAAAGGCTCCTTGCCATGCCAAACGCCCCAGTAATGCATGTCTCCATAGTTCTCGTCATTCGGTTTATCAAAGCTTCCTTTAGAGGAAGGAGAGGCACGCCAGTAGAAGGTATTGGGATCAACTTCCTTAGCGATAGCCGGCAGAAGCACTTCATATTGCTTGATATAGTCGGCCTTTAGCTGGAACGAATAATGATTCTCCCAATCCCAATCGACCCAAGCCATCTCCTGTTCGTTGTTACCGCACCACAAGCCTAACGATGCGTGATGGCGCAAGCGCTTCATGTTGTCGATCGTCTCATGTGTGATATTGTCCTCAAAAGATTCTGTCAGTGCATAGATCCCGCAGGCATACAGATGATCCTGCCAGACGATAAGCCCATATTCATCGCATAGATCATAAAAATAATCGTCAGGATAATAACCGCCACCCCATACACGAATGGTATTAAAGTTAGCAGCCACGCAGCTTTGGAGCAGGCGATCCGTGCGCTCCTTAGTCACGCGAGGTAGAAGATTATCTTCCAGAATATAATCGGCACCTGTAGAAAAGATAAGTACGCCGTTGATTTCAAAAGCGAATGATTGTCCCCACTGGTCTTCTTCCTGCTTCACAGAAATCGTTCTTAATCCAATCCGCAGTTCTCGACGATCCAGCTCCTGTCCCTTCTGCAACAGTACAACCTCGACGTTATACAGGGGTTGTGCACCCAGATTATTCGGCCACCAAAGCTCTGGCTCCATAATTTCCAGTGTAATATGATGATCTTCTCCCGCAGTTTCGGACACACGACGTTCAACGGCCACACCTGCTGGAGTGTGAACGCTGACTACGATTTCCCGTTCAACCTCCTGCCAGCTCTCTGTTCTTACCCGAACATCCAGAGTAACCTTATCCGGCTCGTGAAATTGTGTAATATAAACATCGTCAACACGGGCACTGTCATACCCCTGAATGGAGAGACTTCTCCAGATTCCAAGATCGGGCAGCTTCGGACCCCAGTCCCAGCCGAACATGGAATGTGCTTTGCGCAGATGGGATATTCCCTCCACTGCATCAGCACAACTGCTAAGCGGCAGCTCCGCTTGCTTCCGCAGAGCAAATTCCACTGGGGAACGAAAAATCGCGTGAATGGTGTTATCGCCTTGCTTCAACACTGACTTAATGTCCACTTCATACGTCCGGTGCATATTATCACTGTTCAGAATGTTAGTTCCATTCACAAAAAGCTCGCATAACGTATCCAGCCCCTCACACAGCAGAAATACGCGGTCATGCTGTAACACTTCAGCTTCCACTTGAAAGCAACGCTGATATTCGTAATCGTAATTGGATAATTCCAGAACCTCATATTCCTGCTCACGATAGAACGGATCCGGCATTTCTCCGGCATTCAATAAATCGTGATAGACAGAACCTGGCACACTAGCCTCCAGCCAGCTCGGCTCATGCAGACGTCTCATTTTCCATTTGCCATTTAGATCTACAAGATGCATTTTCTCCCGCCTCCAAAATGTGCTATTTTGCCTTCTTATAGATCAAGTCTATCAATAATATCTTTATATTTCTTGTGTTGTGTTCTCGATAATCATGTGCTATTTTAACATCATTAATACACTGGAGGACGAACATGCTCAAATACACCGAGGCAAGCCATATGAATCCTGAACTACTAGCAGACCCTTTCTGGGTGGAGTCCTTAAGTCAGGTATCTCCAGAACATACGCATGATTTCTATGAATTTTTCATTCTCACAGAAGGCAGATGTCAGCATATTGTTAACGGGACAGCGCAGCTGCTTCAGACTGGCTGCCTTGTCTTTATTCGGCCCAGTGATACCCACAGATATGAAGCAGATGGTGATAGCGATTGCCGTTTCCTGAACATTCCCTGCCGCAAAAGCCTCATTGAAGCTGCTTTAACTTATCTGAATGAAGAGGAGTTTTTGCACGGATTGCTGAACACGCCTCTCCCCCGAATCGCCATGTTATCTCAGCTGGAAATGGCTAGTTTCGTCCGTTCTATGGAACGCATTCGCATCCTATCAACCCTAGACAAGGTTAAGTCCCGGATTTTTCTAAAAGGCCTGCTCGTCGATACACTCACCCAGCATTTTTTCTCCGCAGAGACAGTCGCTCAACCAGAATTCCCGCTCTGGCTAGAGCATGCCATAACCAAAATGCATTTAAAGGATAATTTGCACCGTGGACTTCATGCCTTGTACGAGCTGTCAGGGAGAAGCGCCGGCCATGTGAACCGCGCCTTCCGGCAATACTTGAACCAGACGCCTACGGAATATATCAACCAGCTAAAGCTCAATGTAGCCCGCAACCTACTGCTCACTACCGAGCTGCGTGTGGTCGATATCGCTTTGGAATCCGGCTTCGAGAATGTCAGTCATTTCTATCATCAATTCAAAAAATTCTATCATCAAGCCCCGCTTGATTTCCGCAGGAATGCACATGTTAATCGGCTGGTTTAGCTTTTTTATACAACAAAAAGCTTCCCTCTGCTGAAATGCAGAGAGGAAGCTTTTACATAGATAAATATATTATTTTGAGTTCCACAATTCCATACGTTCGCTATACTTCTGATTGAAGATTTCTTCTACTTTTTCATCCCCAGCTTTTTTCATATCCGCAAGCATCTTGTCGAATGTAGAATTGGCTTCGGCTTCAGAAGGAGCGATGATTACTCTCGTAATGCTTTGGTCCATAATATCTTTTACTTTTTGCGCTGTCAGCGCTTCAGGCGTTCCGCCGTCAGGGCCTAAGTTATCAAATTCTGCTGTATCCCATACGGAATCTCCAAGGCTCTTAATGGCCATTTCGTCAATTTCACTACGTTGGTATTTAACGGCCATATCGTATGGCTGTTCATTGGCATCCAGACCATTTTTAACAAACCACAACCATTTACGAACACCGCTCTTCTTCACAGCATCGTCCCAGTTATCCTTGAAGCTTTGCAGGAATGCAGGGTCTGGTTGTCTCTTTCCATCCACCATGGTGTACTGCTCGCCTTCCTTACCCCATAGCAGCAAATGTTGTCCTTCGTCACTCGCTAGGTAGTTGAACAGCTTGATAGTTTCTTCAGGGTGTTTGTTATTTTTCGTAATGGCAATAGCATCCCATCCAAGTGAGCTTCTTGGTCCGAATGTTGTTTGGGAGGTCTCTGTGCCTGGTGCTACAACCTTGTACGGGAAGAACTGATTATCATCTCCGCCATCCTTCTTCAGAGTACCATTTGCATTACCTGGGTCCCAGTATGCGCCTGGTGTGGAGAACACTGCGCCGGTAGCCAGCTTTTGAATCCAGGTTTGTGTTTTGCTGATGGCAAACTCTTTTTCGATTAGACCTTCTCTATACAGACTGTTCACATAAAGCAGCATCTCGCGATACTTTGGATCCTTAACATCATATTGTAATGTTCCATTATTATCATAGTAGGTTCTCAGACCCCACATCCCTTTAAATGTACCGAGGTTGGCGCCCATATTCTCACCGTTCATCGTCATTGGAACAGTTTCTTTTCCATCAATTGTCTTGTTTTTCTCTTTAAAATTCTTTAAAAGTGCTTCAAACTCATCCGTTGTGAGTGGGGTAGAGCCATCTGCCTTATCTGGAGCTAGGTCCGCAACCAGATTTTTTCTCATCAGCATACCGAAAACAGGATCACTATCCAGGCCATACCAGTTAGCTAGGTAATAGTTTTTCCCATCCTTATAACGTGTTTTGATCAATGTGTCGCCGTACATTTCTTTAATGTCTGGTCCACTTTTCTCAATTAACTCATCGAGCGCTATAAATGCGCCACTTGTAATGTATTTATCGAGAGAAGCATCGCCCCGGCTCATTACAACTACATCTGGATAGTCACCGCTGGCTAGCATCAAGCTCAGCTTTTCCGTAGGATTACCCGTTGGCTGCTGGATTGAGATCGAAATGCCTGTTTTTTTGGTGATTTCCTGCGCAATAGCATCAGTGAAAGGTTCTCCCTTGGTATTTGAATCAAACCAGGTCAATGTAATCGGCTCTTGTTTTTTATCGTCTCCGGCCGTTTGGTTTGTATTGTTTTTTCCATCATTTGAAGCACAACCCGCTAATACACCAACGGCTAATGCGGCAGTAATACTCACGTTCAACCATTTATTTTTCTTTATCATAGACACCCTAATTCCTCCCATTAAGTAAGTTACTTCATAAGTCTATCAAGCAACCAAGCAAGTCTGCCCGTTCACCCCCCTTCAGGGCCGCTATTTATTTAATCATATTAACTCTTAACCGCTCCCAAAGTCATACCCTTAACAAAGTACTTTTGCAGGAATGGGTATACCAGTACGATAGGCAATGTTGCCACCATCGTCGCTGCCATCCGGATAGTATCACTTGAAACCGCATTCCGCTTAGCCGAGTTAGCTAGCATTTGCGATTGCGATACCATGCCTCCGGTCTGGAATTGGCTTAATATTTTCACGAGTACGGCTTGCAAGGTCTTTAAGTCAGAGCTATAGGTAAACGCATAGGAGTCAAACCACGAATTCCAATGTGAAATTGCCTGAAAAAGTCCTACAGTCGCAAGCACGGGTGTGGTCAACGGTAGAACAATCCGGAAGAAAATCATCAGGTCATTCGCCCCGTCTACCTTCGCCGACTCCTCGATCTCACCAGGCAGTCCCTCCATAAAAGTACGGACAATAATCATATAGAAGACATTCATCAGCCCTGGCAAAATAAATACGGAAAACGTGTCAATCATATTCAGCGCTTTAAGCACCATGTAATAAGGAATCAGTCCGCCTCCAAAATACATTGTGAAGACAAAATATAGATTCCATCCTTTACGTCCCATCAAATTCCGGCGGCTTAGCGGATAAGCAAGCATCGTAATGACAAGGACAGATAGCGGCGCGCCAATTACGGTACGTTTGACAGTAACCCATAAGCCATTCAAAATCTCGCTATCTTTTAAGATTTGACTGTAGCTATCAAAGGTGAGGACTCTGGGCCATAAATAGACGCCACCACGTACGGTATCCTCAGCAGCATTTAATGAAAGAACGAGAATATTCCAAAAAGGGAGAAAGGTAACTAGCAACACAAGTATAAGAATGAAATAAACTATAAATTTAAAAATATGATCCCCGTATCTATTCGAAATCATCACAAGCGCTCCTCTCTTTTTCGGGTTTAGAACAACGCTTGGTCGTTCACTTTTCTAGAAATTCGATTCACAATTACAACAAGTATGAAGGCAATCACGGATTTAAATACCCCAACGGCCGCCCCGTAGGAGAACATGCTGTTTTGTAGCCCGTATTTATATGCATAAATATCGATAACCTCTGAATACTCAAGCACGGTATTATTTTGCAGCAGGTATTGTTGTTCAAAGCCCGCATTCAAAATGCCTCCGACGGCAAGAATCCCTAAAATAACAATGGTTGGACGCAAGGCTGGCAACGTAATATGCCACATTTGCCGGAAGCGACTGGCTCCATCCACTCTAGCTGCTTCGTAGAGCTCTGGATTAATAGCGGAAATTGCAGCAAGATACATAATGGCGCTGAAACCCATTTCCTTCCACATGTTGGACAAAGCGATGATCCACCAGAATAGCGGTCCATTTTGTAGAAAAGCAACCGGTTCCTGAACAATGCCCAACGTCACCAGTAAATTGTTAAACATCCCATCGGAAGCCAGCAGTGTAATCACGATGTTTGCAGCGATAACCCATGAGATAAAATGCGGCAGATAAGAAACCGTCTGTACAAATCTTTTGAAAAATCCCTGTCTAGCTTCATTCAGTACAAGTGCGAGGATGATCGGTGCTGGAAATCCGAATAACAAGGTCAGCAAGCTTGTAGCGAGCGTATTACGCATTACACGGTAGAAGTCTCCGGTAGTAAAGAAATACTCAAACCACTTGAATCCTACAAACTCTGCATGGAAAAATTGTTGAAAAAATGTTCCTCCGCCCGGCTGATAATTCGTAAACGCCATATACATCCCAAACATAGGACCATAAGAAAATAGCAATGTCGCAATTAAGGCAGGCAGCATCAGCAAAAATAACCATTTCTGCTCTTTTAATCTGTACCACAGATTATTGCCTCTGACTGTTTTGATAGCGCTTGCTTTATGCATCAAATACCCTCCCTTTTTATTTAGTGCAGCATGTCGAGCCACATCTCGATTCAACTTCTCTCCTATTCATCTTAAGTCCGCAACAGGTGGCTTTCTATACTTCAATCCTACGAATGATAGCGCTTTTTAAAGGAGTTTCGGCAGATTCGAGCATTGGATTTCGATATTCAGTCTGCTATGATGAACATGGCAAACAGCGAATTTACAGTAAAGAAGGGACTTCTTCTATGCGCCATATATATAGGAAATATATTTATATGCCTTTTATCGATTTGAGCTTTCGCTCCAAGCTGTTCAGCGTATTTGTGCTAGTGACCATTGTTCCGATGATGCTTTTCGCCTACCTTTCCTACGAATTAACAAAATCAAAATTAACGGATCAGATTTACAGCAATATGATGAATTCAACAGCTCAGATTAATAAAAATTTGGAAAACAAGCTGGACAGCTATGAACATATTTCAGCTTCCATCTACCTGGATAACAGACTTGCCAGCTACCTCACGAGTGAATACCAGGATGATCCTTCTTATCTGGATGTCTATCAATACATAGGCAACCGCATGGACACGATAATGACTGCCTATCCTGATTTTGATAGCGTTTTTATTTATTCGGACAATGAATCACTTCCCAAAGATGATTACTATATCAAGCCGGTAACAGCTGAGGTTAAAGAGACCGAGCTGTTCAAGCAGCTTCAGCAGTCACATGGGAATATCATTCATCTATCCTCACCGCAGACCGAAGATAGTCCGGCCATGTTTACCTTAGCAAGATTTTTGAACAATAACCGCAATCAATATCCCTACGGTATTCTGGTCTTCAGAATCTCCGAATCGGTCATCTATTCTTTAATGGAGGAAGAAGCGGGCGGGAAAGATATTTTTATTATTAATGACAAAGGGCTTATTCTCTCAGCAGCTGACAAGCACTTATTAAATACGAGCCTGCCGGAATTGCTTGATCAGAAATTCGATGAGTCACCATCGGGCAGATTTGATACAACTTACAAAGGGGTAAAGGCATTCGCGGTCTACAACACGCTCAAGAATGGATGGAAAACTGTATCTATCTTCCCCTATGACAGCATCATTCAGGACGCTAAATCACTCTCAGATCTGATTATCAAAATCTCACTGGGCTTTATTGGTGTGGCCCTCCTGCTGATTTACATTACGGCGTCGCTGTTCAGCAAGCGTATCCGTACTTTAATCCGGATGATCCGCCGCCTGGAACGGGGCGATTTCAATCATAGTACAGAAGAACATTTGGGGAATGATGAGATTGGCCAGCTGCATTTTGCCTTCAAGCAAATGACCACCCGGCTCAAAAGTCTCATTACCGAGGTGTATCAGAAGGAGCTGCAGAGTAAGGAGGCCGAGCTTGACCTGCTGCAAGCGCAAATCAACCCTCATTTTCTGTACAACACGCTGGGCTCCATCTCGTCGCTTGCCCTAAAACATCAAGATACGCGTATACAAGATTTGGTGCTTCATCTAGCCAAGTTTTATCGAATCTCCTTGAATAAAGGGAAAAGTATATTGACCATCCACGAGGAATTAAAGCTGACCCAGAGCTACAACGCCATTCAGCTAATCCGCTTTAAAGGCCAACTGAACATTACCTACACAGTAGATGAAGCGATCCTGCCCTACTCTACTGTCAAGCTTGCCTTACAGCCTTTTGTGGAGAATGCAGTGCTGCATGCCGTGTGGAGCCAAGAAAGTCCGCTGAACATTCATATCAAAGGTGTCATGGAAGCAAACGATATTATCTTGTCGGTAATCGATGATGGCATGGGGATGAGCCGCGAGACCCTCAGCTCTTTGCTTGAGGATAAGCCTGGACGAGGGTACGGAATCACTAACGTTGATCGCCGCATCAAACTAAAATATGGTGAGCACTACGGCGTTAAAGTGTTTAGCAGACTAGGAATAGGCACCACCGTGCAGATTCGTTTACCGCAAAAAGAGGTGTAGGAGCGGTGACGAGGGGATTCTCCATTGCGAGAATCCTTTGGCTTGCTTCTCCTTGGATTTGATGGGATCGATGGGATCGATGGGATCGATGGGATCGTTGGGATCGTTCGGCACTATTTGCTCCCTCCTCATTCGTATCGGACCGAGGAGACCTTATTTCGATGATTCGGGGCATTTTGCTCGACTATCGGACTCAGATGCAGCAATTGACTCGTTTGTACACTAATTCTGGACAATTTTATAGTAATAAGAGCTATACAGTCCGAAATCTTTGTAAAATGCCTCAAATACCCGAAATAGCTGCAATACGGTCCGATGTGTTCTACTTTTGCGGGGGATTCTACATTGCTGGGGTGTGGTCAACTTTTGCGGGGATTCTACTTTGCTGAGGAGTGTTCTACTTTTGCGCGGGATTCTACTTTTCTGAGGTGTGTTCAACTTATACTCCTTCCTCTTACGCATCAGACCGAGGGGACCTTATTTCGATGATTCGGGGCATTTTGCT
Organism: Paenibacillus sp. FSL F4-0122; assembly: GCF_038002845.1. Taxonomy (NCBI): domain Bacteria; kingdom Bacillati; phylum Bacillota; class Bacilli; order Caryophanales; family Paenibacillaceae; genus Paenibacillus; species Paenibacillus sp. FSL F4-0122. The sequence goes on along the minus strand of NZ_JBBODI010000001.1, from coordinate 4,275,960 downwards.
CGACTATCGGACTCAGATGCAGCTATTGACTCATTTACACAGTAATTCTGGACAAATTAATAACTATAAGAGCTATACAGTCCGAAATCTTTGTAAAATGACTCAAATTTCCGAAATAGCTGCGACACGGTCCGATGTGTTCTACTTTTGCGCGGGATTCTACATTGCTGGGGTGTGTTCGACTTTTGCGCGGAATTCTACTTTGCTGGGGTGTGTTCTACTTATACTCCTTCCTCTTACGCATCGGACCGAGGAGACCTTATTTCGATGAGTCGGGGCATTTTGCTCGGCTATCGGACTCAGATGCAGCTATTGACTCATTTGCACAGTAATTCTGGACATTTTTATAGCAATAAGAGCTATACAGTCCGAAATCTTTGTAAAAAGACTCAAATATCCAAAATAGCTGCAATACAGTCCGATGTGTTTTACTTCGCGCGGGATTCTACTTTGCTGGGGTGTGCTAGACTTTTGTGCGGGATTCTACTTTGCCAGAGTGTCTTAGTGTGTTCCAACTTATATTCCTTCCTCATACGCATCGGACCGAGGAGACCTTATTTCGATGATTCAGGGCATTTTGCTCGACTATCGGACTCAGATGCAGCTATTGACTCATTTACGTAGTAATTCTGGACAATTTAATAACAATAAGAGCTATACAGTCCGAAATCTTTGTAAAATGACTCAAATTTCCGAAATAGCTGCGATACGGTCCGATGTGTTCTACTTTTGCGCGGGATTCTACATTGCTGGGGTGTGTTCGACTTTTGCGCGGGGTTCTACTTTGCTGGGGAATGTTCGACTTTTGCGCGGAATTCTACATTGCCGGAGTGTGTTCGACTTTTGCACGGGATTCTACTTTGCTGGGGTGTGTTCGACTTTTGCACGGGATTCTACTTCGCTGGAGTAAGGTCCGATAGATAGTAAAGTGCGGTACTAATAACTGCCGAACAGTAATGTACCTAATAATAATGTAGTACCTATTAGTAAAGTTCGATAAAGTAGCTAATTTCATCAAGTGATCTATCAAAAAAAGCGACTCTCCGGTTAATGGAGAGTCGCTTTTTTGTAGTGATTTCAGCTTACTTCAAAATCAAATTATAGATCACTTGAGCTGCTTCTGCGCGCGAAGTGATTCCTTTTGGTGCAAACCGTTCATGACTTTGACCTTGAATCAGTCCTAGATTGGCCGCTTCATTAACAGAAGCAGTGGCCCAAGCAGACACCTGATTCATGTCGGTGAACGCTGCGGCAGTTGCGCCGTTTGTTGTTGCGCCGTTAGTTGTTGCACCGTTGGTTGTTTCACCATTGGTTGTTTCACCATTGGTTGTTGCGCCGTTGGTTGTTGCACCATTGGCTGTTACGCCGTTGTTCAGCTCGTAAGCCTTCATTAGCATCACCGTGATTTCTTCACGGGTGATTTGTGCTCCCGGCTCAAACTTGGACGCACTTCTACCACTCACGATTCCCGCCTTGTAAGCGATTGAGATAGGCTCCGCATACCAGGCAGATGGAGCAACATCAGCAAAGCTTTCTTTTCCTGTCGCGGTCAGTCCAAGGGCATGAACAAGCATCGAAGTGAACTCGGCACGTGTAACTGCCCGGCTTGGTTCAAACTTTTCTTTGCTTGTGCCCTGCACATATAGCTTGGACGACAGCTCTTGGATTACTGGGTTAGCCCAGTGATTGGCCGGCACATCGACAAAGATGCGGTTCAACTCCAGCACAGCATATTTGCTGAAGTGGCTGACCTCAGCTTTTAATACACCGTTAGCATAATCAGCTTGAATATATTCCAGCCTGCCATTGTCCGCGATATAATAAACACCGCCTCGTTTAGCATTGAAGCCTTCTGCCACTGGCATGATGAGTGTTATCGGCTTATCAAATGTAGCGAGTGTGTCTGTAATGCCTGACTTGGTGGTAATAGAAAGACTAAATTCATAGATGTCTCCCTTTAGTACAACAGCCGCATTAGTAGAACTAGCCACTGTAGCAACTAACTCATCGGCCTTGCTGCTGAGGTTCACCATCTTCAGGGCAATCGTGCTATCTTCCCGCTGTCCCTCTGGCAGCTTGTTTTGTAGCTGGTGAATTAGCTCCGCTGGTACCTGCAAGGAGAGCTTACCCGCATTCAAAACTAGGGTGTGGTTCGCCAACTGTCGGATTATAGCAGAGGATAACTGAACTTGTTGGATGTCCCCTTTAATCTCAACCACTACCTGACCAGAAGCACTGTCCACTTTCAGCATATCTGGCGTTAGAATCAAGGTTCCAATAGCATTCTCCAAGCCCGAAGTACTGTCAGAGATACCGCCATTGTTTCCTGGATTCCCAGGATTACTCGGTTCTCCCGGATTTCCTGGATTCCCAGGATTACTAGGCTCTCCTGGATTGCTCGGTTCTCCCGGATTGCTCGGTTCTCCCGGACTGCTCGGTTCTCCTGGATTGCTAGGCTCTCCTGTAGAGTCCTCTTTGACCGTGATTTCTGCCGATGCTTTGAACCCACCGTCTACCGTTTCCACAGTAATGGTGGCCTTTCCAGCTTCTACAGCGGTTACTGTTCCGTAGACTACGGTAGCTACAGAGGTATCGCTCGAAGTCCAGAGGACTGCTTTATCCGTCGCATCTTCCGGCGATACCGTAGCCGTCAACTTGCCGGTTTCACCTGCGGTCAACGAAAGCTCTGTCTTATCCAGTGTTATACCGGTTACTTTCTTAGGTGCAGCCGTCAATTTTACCAATATCGACTCTGTCGGCTGCAAGGACAATTTCATAGTTCCTGTGACAGAGGAAACTTCTCCTGTCCAGAGATCTAGCGTAGTATAAGTCTCTGCAGCATCCAGTCCAGCGCGGCCAAGATCAACTTGCTTATCTGCCGAAGCAGATGCACTGTAATTGAATACGGCCAGATAATAATCATTGCCATCCTTCATAACAAAAGTATCAGCGGCATTAGCGTTTGTATTTCCTTCAAGTGGTTTGAACACTTTTCCTTTTAAAGCTAAATCGAGAACATCCTTGTTGTTGAACAAAGCGGTCATGTACTCCTGTGCTTTTGAGTCGTTAACATTGTCAGAGCCAAGCAGTACTGTTCCAGCGATAACGCCAGAGTTCATACGGCTACGCGCTTCAGTCAAGCTGGTAGCACGGGCCAATGCCAAATGATCAGGATCGGTGTAGGTGTAGATCGTGCCATTTTGCCAAAAGCCATAGGTTAATGAGTTCAGCATATATTCGGTTTCATTGATCTTGCCGTATGTGTCGCAGGAAATTCGTCGGCTATGCGCATATTGGCTCGGGAAAATAGGCGCAATTGATGCGCTAATGAACATTTTTCCATCCAGACGTTCTTTCACATAACGCATTCCTTCATTATAAGCTTGGATTCCTGTCGTTATAGTTGGATCGAAATGTTGCCCCTCAAGCGAACCATGCGTTAAAAAATCTAATTTGATGAAGGTGAAGCCCAGACCTTTAAATTTGTCCAAAAAATAGTTCATGCGCAATTGGGCACCAGGATGTGTTACATCCAAAGGAAAAGCCCCGTCCAGAGTTGGCAGCGGTTGACCCGCGGCATCCTTAAGGACAATATCGCCGTAAGTATATTTATTGTCAGTTCCCTCTACAATCTGGTTCATATTGTTGCCCCAGTATACAAACGGTGCCCAATAAATACCCGCATGCTGGCCATTGCCTTTAATTACCGATACGGCGTCAGCCAGCTGCTTATCATTCAGATTATCCCAATAAGAATCCATGTTAATAAATACATTGCCGTTATTATTGAAATTTTGCAGATTCTCTTTATAGTAATTGGAGACATCCACTACATCCTGATAGGAAAGCGTACCCTCGTAAGCTCCCCAGCTATTAAAACCAACCGGTACGCCTTGTGGCAGCTCGGGGTTTAGCTCAAGTGCAGGTGTAATGATCGCATTAGCTTTACCATACTCCTCAAGCCCTGTACGGTAATCACTGAATGCCCCTACCATGATCATAGGTGAGGACAAGTCTGTTCCACTTAAGCTGCCATGAGGCTGGGTATCGCGGGTGACATCACTAGCTGCACCGCCATATACGACCAGCTCATTTAGCCGATTGGCGGAACCTTTCCAGTCGATGCCTGTCTTCCAGGTATCATGAGTTACAGAGCCAAGCACAAGGCCGCTGCGTGTCGAGTTGTTAAACACAGTAGTCACCTCATAGCTGGTATCTGCACGGTTCATAGATTGAGATTTATAACGAATCCAAGCATCGTTGTCAAAAGGAACTGTAAGCACACGATTATCCGCACTAGCTCCGATATCCACACCACCTGTACGTTTTACGGTAATAGGTGACATATAGTTGGTCTTGACCGCTGTATCGCTGGCGACATCCAGACGGGTCAGAAAATACTTTTGATCGTCATAAAACTTGTAGACCTGCTTTAGCGTCGGTTTTCCTGTGGAAGTGTGGACAAAAGTTAGCTCCACGCCTTTGCCGAAACCATCCTGAATTTCTACCGGAGCACCAACAATTGTATGACTCTCATAGCTTGTAGTCTCAACGAGCGTATCGCCGATTTTGATACTGCTATAGATCCCATGCAGCTTCTGTCCGTCAGCCCAGTTATAGCTTGCATATCCAGACTTGGTATTATAGGACACTTCATATTGGCCATTTGATACAAGCAGTCCGTAAGTATATTCGGTAACTGTGATAGCTCCGTAGTTCTTCGAAGCGCCCGGTGTTCCTAAATCACCGTCTTCCTCCACTGGGGGATTAGGATCCACACCCATGGCTGGCTCAACTATAATTCGGTCCAGATCTGGCGCATACCAGTTGCCATCTGTAAATTTGATTGTATTCTCGCCTTCGTTCAGTGGCAGTGTAAGTTCATACATTCCAACCGTATCCCAGTCCGGTGTCTTGGGCAGCTCATAATACTGTTCTGCACCACCATTCGCACTAACGTAGAAGCTGCGTGGGTCACCTGAAATGTAGGCGACTGTGATTCGGTAATCACCAGTCATAGGGGCTGTAATCTTGTTGAAGGTTATGGAACTGCCGCTATTCAAGTACCCTACCTTCTGGCCACCCGAAGCATTCGGGCTTTCGGAAACTTGGGCCTCACCTGTCAAAACATTGAGCGGAGATTCTGCTTCATAGCTGAGGGTATAAGGAATAATTTCTATCCGGTCGAAATCTGGAGAATACCAATCATGATCTGAGAAGGTGATAGTATTCAAACCCTCTACCAAAGAGGCCTCCACATCATAGGTTCCCACGGTGCTCCAGCTTGCCGTCTTTGGCAGGTCGATCATTTCATCCATTCCATCGTTAACCTGCATATAGACAGGACGTTGATCGCCGGAAATATAGGAGATGCGGATTAAATACGTTCCCGCTGCTGGTACTGCAACATTTGTAAACTGTAAGGAACTGTTTTTGTTCAGATCCGTTACGATTTTACCGCCAGAGCCCACACTGCTGTCCGCCACTTTGGCGTTGCCTGTAAGCATATTCTCAGTAGCCTCGGCTTCCATGATCACACCATGCAGCTTCTCCTTCCAGTCACCTCCGGGTCCTTCACCTGGATCGCTGTCGTCTAGTCCACGGATTACGATCTTATCGATGTCTGGAGAATACCAGTTGTTGTCATCGATCAAGATGTTATTAGCACCCGCGTTCAGCGGAAGCGTCACATCATAAGTGCCTACCGTATCCCAGTCCACAGTCTTGGACGGTTCTTCAAATTGCTTGTCACCGCCATTGGCACTGATATTAAACGGGCGCGAATCGCCAGAAATATAATACACTGTAATTTTATAATTCCCCGGCTCGTTTACGGTCACATTATTGAACAACAAGGAGCTGCCTTGATACATGCCGCCAATTTTTTTCCCTCCGGAAGCCGCTGGGTGGTCAGAAATTGACGCATTACCCGTCAGAATATTCCCATCCGCTTCAGCTTCATAGCTATTTGTATCCTCGGCGTAAACCTTGCCGGCAAACTGACCACCGCTGCCTAACACTAAGCTGATCATAAGAAAGAACAAGAACCCTCTTTTCATTACACGTCCAAACATTTAATCCCTCCATTTAACTTTCTGATATAAGAAAAGCCTTCCGGTTGCAATTCATCAGTTGTTCCTTTTTCCAAATAACGTCTTCAGAACTCCTCTCCTTGTTGTAAGTAACGTCATGTAAGGAATGTACGGCCCGTACCGATTACTCTCTCAAGAATGCTGTATCCAACTATTGCCGTCTGGATTTCTTGAAAGCGCTATCGCAATTAGATTTGTAAAAAAGCTTCCTTTAATCGCAATAATGAATCAAGCCCCTCACATGTGCTGAGTTGTAATACATGCTTATTGTAAAAAGCAAAGGGGCATCTTTCCATATCGCAAGTTTACAATTCATAGAGGAAAGCGACTTTTCTTTCTATTCAGTAAGCAGAAGTGCGGAAGGTTAAATATTTTTCCTATACTCGTTAGGTGTGACCCCATGGTTCTTCAGAAATAGAGAAATAAAATAAGACGTGCTTTCGTAACCCACTCTCTGGGCAATATCTTGAATCTTCAGTGACCCGTCTGCGAGCAGCTCCTTAGCCTTATCAAGCCGAATACGGGTTAAATAATCGTGGATCGTGATGCCTGTTTTATCCTTAAAAATAGATCTTAAGTAGTTCGGTGACAGATAAACCTGATCAGACAGACTATTAATCGTAATCGGCTGATCGTAATTTTGTTCAATCACGGTGCGAACCTTGTGGACCAGCTTTGTATTTTTATCCATAAGTCGCTCACCTAGCATGCTCACGGCATCACCCGCAGTGCCCAGGATTAAATCCTCGATCTCATGTAAAGTCAGCGCATTATAGATGGAATGATAGAGCTCCGCCCGCTTAAAGCCCTCGGGAACCGACTGATGCAGCTGCTCTAGCAGTTCATCAACAAGATCAATCGCCCAATTACAGATGATTTTTTTCTTGATTCTCAGCGTGGCCAATCCCACGAAATATTGATGCAGCTTTTGTGCGGCCTGCTCGAAGTCCAGCTGATTGATAGCTTCAAACCACTCTTTTCTCTCAAAAGGTGGCATATGTTCACTGTCGAACTGATTCGAAATAGCCGCGGCATGAATAATTAAGCCCGTGCCTTTATAAAAACGTTCATTTAAAATCACACGCGTCTGCTTATACAGATTATGGACCAGCGCTAATTCTGCTGCCTGCGCCCCGACTGCTGCCGTCACCGTAAAATCCAGTGCACTACGAATAGCCACTGCTAAATCCTCCCAAGTATAATAGCCAGGCTGTTGAGTCGCTTCCATAAACACACCTGTCTCGCCATCCTTGTAAGGAACAAAAACAACCTCTATATTTTTCGCCTTAAAAAAGTGATCCAGATAAGAGATCAGCCTACTCATACACTCTTCCAGACTCTGCTGCTCACCCTCCGCCTCTTTGGGATCGATGCTGAACAGTGCCATGGTATAACGATTACTCTCTGGGAGACGTGTCAGCCTGTTGAAGTTATTTGCCAGCTCTGCGGCTTGCTCCGCATTTTTTTCAAAAGAAAGCTCCTTAAGAATTTTAGTTTTAGCAGCCTCCATAGAACGTTGTTTCATCTGAACCTCTTCGCAGCGTGCTTTAACCTTTTCGATAACGCTTTCAATTTCAGTCAAATCTAGCGGCTTCAGTAAATATCCAACAGCTCCTACATTAAGGGCCGATTTAACATAGTGGAATTCATCATGTCCGGTGAGGAACATAATTTGCATATGGTCATAACATTCATGTATTTTTTTAGCCAACTCAATTCCATTCATTATCGGCATCTGAACATCTGTAAGAATAATATCCGGTTGAAAAGCCTCTATTTTCTCCAAAGCTTCTCTACCATTGCTCGCTGTTCCAACGACATAGATGCCCATCTCTTCCCAGCGGATATAATCTCTCATCATCTCAAGACCCATTTCTTCATCATCTACCAGAAAAATACTATACACCTGAGGTTTCCTCCTTCTTGTTGTCTGTATTTGCTCCTATTATATTCTTTTCCCCTTAGGCGATCATCGACCAAATTAATGTAAGTCATTTTCAGGCATGAATCGTTACTTTGTAAGATCTAATCCCAACGTGCTTGTAAAAAGGCTATCGGGTCCTAAGCAGACCAGATAGCCCTTTGATACGTACTCATCATTATTCGGACGCATAATGAAAACGGAGGCTCATCGCCCCCGCCGAATTATTATAACAGCTCCAATTGGCTGTTGAAATAGTAGCTTCCTCCTGTTTCTGCTTGGAAGGTATTTCTCTGATCTCCCCATCGAAGGGTCACCGTTCCCGGTGAGTAGGTGCGAAGCGTAGCTTCCGTCAACTGCCCCTTCTCCCAAACTATGTCTACCTCTACCTTTCCTTTGGCTCGTAATCCAGACACCGATCCTGTATTCCAGGCTTGCGGGAGCGCTGGCAACAGATGAATTTCATCCGCGTGGCTTTGCAGCAGCATCTCTGCAATGGTAGCCGTCCCGCCAAAGTTGCCATCCACGACAAAGATATTGCACTCTGCCCCACCAATCCCTGATTTGGAGAAACTGAACAGATTATCGAAGCACAATCCGCTAATCAAATGAGAGATATGCTTATACGCCTTCTCCCCGTCATATAGTCTGGCAAAACTAAGGCCGAATAAGGCGGCGGTGAATTCTACATCCTCCAGTTCTTCCTGAGCCATCCGGTTCTCCAGCGTTACCCTTGCTGCCGCACTTAACTCCGGTGTTCTGTCCGGTGTAATCTGGTTGCTTGGATACAAAGCGAACAAATGAGCCAAGTGTCGATGCTCAGGTTGTGCTTCCTCATAATCTTCAAGCCACTCCTGCAGCTGACCTCTTTTGCCAATCTGTAGCGGGGGTAACTTAGCGATAGCTTCCTCTAGCTTCAGCTGAAGCTCAACATCTGTATCAAGTAACACCGCAGACTTCAGGCAGAACTCGAAAAGATCCTGCACGAGCACTTGATCCATGGTCGAGCCCATAGACAGCTGCTGTGCACCCTCGCTGCTATCTGCGGGATAGAAGCTGTTCTCTGGCGAGTTCGAAGGCCCCGTCACCAGCCAGCCATATTTCGGATGAATCGTCATATAGTCGAGGAAGAATTCTGCGGCTTCTTTTAGAACAGGATATGCCTGGCGCTCTAGAAATACACGATCCTGACTATATTCATAATGCTCCATCAAATGGGTTGCAATCCATAATCCGCCTGTGACATTGAGCCCCCATGAGGTTTCCCAGCCCGGAGCTGTAAAACCCCAGACGTTAGAGAATACATGCGCCACCCATCCTTTGCTGCCATATAAATCGCGTGCAGTTGATCTTCCCGCCTGAGATAAATCTTCAATATATCGCATCAATGGAAGGTGGCTGTCCCCAAGGTTCACGACTTCTGTCGGATAATAATTCATCTGTGTATTAATATCGAGATGATAGTCGCAGCTCCAGCCCATACGACAAGCCTCACCGTCATTCCAGATTCCCTGCAAGTGCAGTGGAAGAGGTGAATCTTCCCGTGATCCGGCAATGGTCAGGTAGCGGCCATACTGGAGGAACAATGCGAACAAATGAGGGTCCTCCACCTGATCCTGTGCCAGCAACCTAATCCGCTGATCGGTAGGCAGACTTTCTTTCCCGGAGCTTCCCAATTGAATATCCACCTTTTCATATTCCTGACGGTAATCTTGAATATGATCTTCTTTTAACTGTGCATAACCTTTGGTTAAAGCCTGCCGTAGGTTGCTGTAGCTCTCCGTCTCCCAATCCTGGTTGCTCCGGCGATAATCGGTACTGACCCCAAAATAAATCCGGGCCTCATTAGCTCCGGAAACTCTTAATCGGCCATCCCCCCTGTAGATCGTACCGCCGGATAGACTTACTTTGAGCTGCCCTTTTGCCCATACCCCGCATTTACCATTACTATGCACCTTTTCTGTAGCTTGCCCCTTGAATTCAATGGTGTCGCCATCCACAACCTCAGTCGTAAACGATTCTGTCCCACCTTCGATGGCAAGCGTAAAGGATACACCTCCAGGCTTATCGCTCCAAATTCTTGAAACTAACAGATCATCGGCATGTGAAGCGAAGACCTCTCGATGGATGGTTGTTTCGCCGCTCTCATAGACCGCCCCAGCCACTGCACTTGTCAATTCCAGCTCCCGCCGAAACACACCGCCTGATTTAACATCCGCATCCTGGGCAAAATCAATAACAACCTCGCATAATCCCAGGTTCGTACCGAAATTTTGTTTTTTAGGCTGTAAATACTGTTTGGCTAAACGATCACCGCTGTCATAATCGCCGGCAAAAAAGTGACTTCGCGCCTCTTCAAGCGCAGTTCTACCTCCGGCAGGAGCAGGGTCGGGATCCTTTTGCCCAGACCAATAGGTCACCTCGCTCATGCTCCAAACCTCACGATGCGGCGCCGCCATTATAACAGCACCTATTCTTCCGTTGCCCAATGGCAAACCTTGCGACCAGCTTGTTGCAGGGGTTGAATACCACAATTTAAAACCGCTCATTAGATCGTCTCCTGTCTGTAATAGACCTCAAAGTGTTGTTAATTAATTCGCTTATTTCTTTATTAGCATTGTCTATTTATCGCATTTATCGTAACATTGTCGGTATTAATAGTCTTTGTTGACTCGTTCATTCATTTGACAATTTATCCGTTATCCCAAACATTTAACTACAGGCCAGAATTAAGAAATGCTGCTAGAAAAGGGGTATAGTATGAACAAACTATCTGAAATCACACCGTATGTTGGAGCAATCATGCCTTATCTGTACGACGGCAGTAGCAATGAGCATCTGCGCGTCGGCAATGCCTACGCTTTTCATCTATTTACCGATGGCCCCGGTGAGATGGAAATCGACGGAATTCGTTATCCGATTGAGCGTAGAACACTGGTGTTTCTCCGTCCCGGCCAGCCACATGCCTTTCATATTTCCCCTTCTCATCCACTCTCGTCCTACAATTTCTATTTTGATTTGTGGGACAAGCAGTCGCCTATATCTACTAATCTTTCTTTTATCCATGCGCCTGAACCCTTAAGGCTTGAGAAAAAGGCCACCGAAGTCCCCTGCGCCGAGCTGAACGAATTGCCTTGCGTCTTCCCGCTAGCTAAATATCCACAGCTATACGATAGTCTTGTGATGATTGCCAAAATATACAATGAAGCGATATTCTACCGGAATGAAGCGGTTCATAGCTTGTTATACGGTTGGATATTAAGCTGGTATAATGCCCTCCATCAGCATCAGCCAAGCGATTATCGGATTGTCCGCCTGTTGGAGTATTTGAACACTCATCCCGAACGTGGTAAATCTATCGAAGACTGGGCACAGCTCTGCGGACTCAAGCGAACCTATTTTCATGAGCTGTTTCTGCGAGAAACCGGAATGACGCCACGCGCTTATCATCATAATCTCGTTATGCGGCGGGCGGCAGGTCTGCTTCTGGAGAGCGAGCTAAGTGTTACTGCCATTGCTGAGAAATTAGGCTATCCTTCGATCCATCCCTTTTCCAGACATTTCAGTGCCTGCTACGGCATAAATCCCACACAATACCGCCTTAATCCGCAAAGCCGAATACAAATATAGGTTGTAAAAAAGAATACGCGCTATCCGCAAGAAGCAGAGGGCGCGTATTCTTTTGTTATTTTGCCGTCAATTTGAAGATTTTAGATTCTGCGGGTTCAAGCGTAACTTCCAGCTTTCCTGAGGTTTCCCCTTCTACACCTTCCCATAGGTCCAGCAGCTGGTAAGCAGCTTGAGCATTCAACCCTGCCCGTTCTAATGAGAGAGATTTAGGAGCAGATTTCGTGGCATCGTAATTGAAGACAGCTATATAAAAGGCATTTTCTTCTGCAGATTTGAGCACAAAAGTATCACAGGATTGCTTGCCGAGGTCCCCTTCTATCGGTCTGAAGGTTTTGCCAAGACGAGCAACATCCATAATATCCTTATTGCTCAGCCAAGCTTTAGCCCGGGCGGCGGCTTCCTCTTTTCGGAAGTCATCCCCTAACAGCAGCACCGTTCCCGCGATCACCGAAGCGGTTAGCCGGCTCCGGCCTTCATGCCAGCCCGTGGCTTCCTGGTTATGGCTTTTGTACAGTACGGAATGGTCGGGATCATTGTAACGGTACAATGAATCGCTCATCCACCAGCCATGGGTCAAAGAGTTGAGCATATATTCTGTATCCTGCAGCGTGCCAAAAACATCACAAGAGACACGTCGGCTATGTGCAAATGCATAAGGGAACAACGGTGCGATGGACAGATTAATAAAGAACGGTCGACCAATTACCTCTGGAGACAGCTTGTTCTGCAAGTAGGACATACCGTAGTGATACGCCGCAATGCCCGTCGTAATCTCCGGATTGTGATGCTGCCCTTCCAGTGCGCCATGTGCCAGGAAATCCAGTTTGATATACTCGAATCCTTCCGAGATGAATTTATTTGTATACCAATCCATTCTTTGCAGGTTCCCCGGATGTGTGGGGTCAATGGCTAGCCCTCCATCAACATCCGGCAGAATCTCTCCTTCGCTGTCCCGAAGCAGGATATCGCCATAGGTGTATTTACCGTTCGTACCTTCCACGACATCTCCGAACTGAGTAGGACTTCCCCAGAAAGCGAAAGGGGTCCAGTAAGTTCCCGGTCTATGACCATTCTTCCGCACTAGCTCAAGTGCATTTTTCATCTCTTCTGCTGTGAAATTATCCCAAAAAGCGTCAAAGTTGATGTACAGCGTATCCTCATTCTGGAATCCTAACGGCTGTACTTCTTTTTTCAAAAACTCACTGGTCGACGTATACAAATCATAATCCAGATCAGCCATTGCAGCAGACCAGCTATTCCAGCCAACTGGAACGCCACCCTCCCAAGCCAGCGGAGCTTCAATCCATGTATTGGCCCGGCCGTAAGCTTCAAGACCTTCTCTGTAATCATCATAAAAACCTACGAATACGAGCGGTGACTCCACTCTTTTGCCTTTTACATAACCGTGCGGCTGAAAGTCGCGGGTTAATTCACTCACAGCCCCACCGTAAAGATCCAGCTCCTCGATCTGGCCGCTTCGCTCGCTTTTGATACGAATACCCGTTTTCCACACCTTGTGAGTTATGGAACCCATGATAATTCCTCGCCGGCTATCCGGTGCGAACACTGCCGTTACCTCGTAGCTCTCTGTATCCATAGGTGGCTTCACCACTGTATATCTGACCCATTTATCGTTGTCGTAAGGCACACGCAGGATGCTTGGTTCATCCGGTTGACCTGACTCGCCGCCGAGGGATACCGATTTGCTCTGAATGACCGCCATGCGGTTCGCTTTGATATCCTCATCGCTTGCGATCACACTTTGCATCAACACATATGATGATGACTCATAAATATAAAAATGCTGCTCCAGCTGAGGCAGCAGGGATGTTTCATGCACAATCACTAGATGAACACCTTTGCCAAAGCCTTCACGAACAACCTCTTCCTGCAACTTCAGCACGTGGCTCTGATAGTGTTCAGTATTATATTCCCGGCCCTGCCAGCGAAAGGCGCTGCGAATCCCCTTCACATGTGCAGAAGTCCCGCCGACAACGGATGACTCACCTGTTCCGAGATCAATCTCCAGATTCACCAGGCCATTGGTTACACGGATAAGAGACGTTGTATCTGTATTCACGTTTACGGTTGTATTACTGTCAGTTAGCATAATTTGCCTCCTTGTTGCTGCATTTTGGACCTTGAAGGCCGCAGTCTCAGTAGCTGTATCCCCCAAGTATGACCTCATTATAAAGAGCGGATAAAGCGTTTTCTATACAACGATCTTCCGATCCATACCGCGATCTAACACATCTTACCTAAACTCTGCTGGTCCTGAAGCTTCATGCTACAAATGCAAAAAACAGCAGCTGGACCAAACGTTCAGGTCCTACTGCTGTTCATACGCTTATAAAACGGATTATTGCTGATCACCAATGATAAGCTTGTAGGATTGTCCCGCGGTTGTAGCGAAACTTACCCTTCCTTCGGCGGAACGTTCACATTGTATATCGTGGCTGCCACAGGTCACCTTAAGTGGAGTATCCATGCGGATCACACATTCTGTGTCCAGCAGGGAAGTGATCTGCGCTTCCACTAACTTGCCGTTGTCCCACTGAATGCTGACTTCAAAGCCACCGCGGGCACGTAAACCTGCAACGCTTCCCTCCTGCCATTCATTCGGCAATGCAGGCAGTAGTTCGAGATAGCCGCGGTGAGATTGAAGCAGCATTTCGGCAATCCCGGCGGAGGCTGCAAAGTTGCCATCAATCTGGAACGGCGGATGTGCGCCGAGCAGATTGGCATAAACTCCGCCGTGATTATACTGCTCCGACTCCCCGTCCTTCACCAGCCGCAACATGTTGGAGAGCAGACGCAAGGAACGGTTTCCATCCCGGAAGCGGCTCCATAAAGCGACTCTCCAGCCCAGACTCCAGCCTGTGCTTTCATCCCCGCGCCGCTCCAGCGAAGTTCTTGCCGCAGCAAATAGCTCAGGGGTCTCTTCTTCTGACAACTGGCGGCCCGGATAAATTCCAACCAGATGCGAGGTATGTCTGTGATACATGTCCTCATCCTCAAAATCAGAGGACCATTCCTGCAGTTGCCCGTACTTGCCAACCTGCAGTGGCAATAGACGCTCACGGGTACTTTTCAGCTCTTCACGCAAAGCTTCATCCGTTCCAAGAATCACTGATGCCTCGATACAGTTCGTGAACAACTCCCAGATCAGTGATATATCCATTGTGGCACCCGGGCTGACCGCAGCCACACCCTCCGCTGTCCGGAATTTATGCTCTGGTGAAGTGGACGGGGAGGTCACAAGATTACCCTTGCCGTCGTCAATCAGCCAATCCAATGCAAACAGAGCCGCCTCCTTCATGACAGGATAAGCCGAAGTCCGCAAGTATTCAGTATCTCCGCCAAAAGCAAAATGTTCCCAAAGATGCTGGGTCAGCCAGATGCCGCCCATTGGCCAATAGGCCCAGCTTGGATCTCCATCGCCATAATCACCTACCGGTGCAGTGTGTGCCCAAAGATCCGAGTTATGATGAGCTACCCAGCCCCGGGTGCCATAGTTGGTCCGAGCGGTATCCGCCCCTCTCTTCGCCAGATTGCCGACGAAATCCAAAAGTGGCTCATGACATTCTGCCAGATTGCAAATCTCAGCGGGCCAATAGTTCATTTCTGTATTGATATTCAGTGTATAGTTACTGCTCCAAGGCGGACGAGTAGAGGCATTCCATATTCCCTGAAGATTGGCAGCCTGCGTTCCGGGGCGCGAGCTTGCGATCAGCAAATAACGTCCGAAATGGAACAGCAGCTCAACTAGACCCGGATCTTGCGTGGAGTAAGTCGTAATCCGCTGCTCGGTTGACATTCCTTCCGGCGCCAGCGGCTTGCCCAGCCGAAGCTTCACCCGATCGAAAAGTGCCCGGTAATCGGTGATATGCGCTTGAAGCAGGCTGGTGTAAGACTTGCCTTGAGCACTTGCCAAGAAAGAGGCTGCAATGGTGGAGGCATCTTTTCCTTCAATTCCCGGGATTAGGTCATACCCGTTAAAGCCTGTAGCCGCACTGAAATAAAAGGTTGCCGCTGTCGCACCCAGCAAATGAATCCCACTGCCATCAACCGTTACTTGGCCGTCATCCGCCGTCACGGAGAGTTGTCCTTCGAAAGCCATTCCCTTGCTGCTGCCTGATTCACCGTATCGGATGGGATTGTCGCTCCCGAAATAGCTTGGATCTACATGCTCCGGTGCCGTTCCCGATAGAACATAGCTCTCACCTTGCAAATAAAGGTTGTGACGAAGTGGACTTTCCAGCGTGGCATGCACATTCAATGCGCCTGGCACACTCGCGGTCAAACGAAGTACAAGCAACTGATCAGGATGAGAAGCGAACATCTCACGGGTATAAGTAACATTGCCAATCTGATATTCAATGCGATGCAGCGCATTTTCCACATCCAGTGTACGCTGATAAGAATGATAGACGTTGCCATGCTCAAAACGAAGCAATAGATCACCAAAAGGTAAATAAGATTGAGTATACGGCCCCATCATTTCTCTGGTCAGCGTGTCCGCCTCAACATAGCGGCCTTCTTGAATCAGCTGTCGCACCTTTGGCAGAACATTCTTAGCACCGGGATTGTCACCGTCCTTTGGGTATCCTGACCAAAGCGTATCCTCGTTCAGACTAATTTTCTCCTGCTCCACACCACCGAAGATCATACCGCCCAGACGTCCATTCCCAATTGGAAGACCTTCCGTCCATACATATGCTGGCTTGTCATATTGAAGTTTCATACGCGCTCTCCTCACCATCTGTCATTTAATAAATTATCAGCAATTTCAACCTCATTGCAGGCATTTAATTCAATCGCATCATCAAGATTCGAAAGACTCGCCTCACCACTGCCTGCCGGAATTCCATTGCACTTAAAGACCAGTCCGCAGGTGCTCTTGGTACTAAGGGCCAACGCATCAATACTCTCAAACTTGGATTAGTGACATCCCGGTTCTCTTCCTCGCTGGCAGTATTCGAGATAAAATAAGGTTTCCGGATGGCCTCGTCCGGATAGAAATGATAGCAGCCCTTCGGCAATCCAGTAGTCCCGGGCCGGGAATTTCAGCGACAATCTGAATAGCCCGAACCATGGCTGGCTGCGCGTCTAAACCAGAATCCGGCAGTACTCCATAATCCGTCAGGCGGATTACACTAGGAGTAATTAAGGCATTATTCTCGGCAGAAGTGATCATCGGCACCGCCTTTCTTTTTTGTAAACGCTTAATATTTGGCAGTATAATATCTCCGCTTAAAATAATCAATTGTGCAGCAGTTTCAGAATACGCAGGCTGGTACCTTTACTCTGTTCGTCCTTCAGCCCCGTAATGCGTACTGTAACCCGCAGTTCTTGACGTTGTTCCTGGATCGGAAACATGGCGATAATAGGCCGAAAGGCAAGCGGACACCATTCATCGAATAAGTTCACAGCTTTATAAGAACTGCCATTAAGCGAATATTCAAAAATCCCGCTGTCCGGTCCGTAGAGCAGCATCAAGCCTGCGCTTTGCCCGGTTACGGTAAAAGAAAACATAGCCTCCTTGCTATGGGTATACAGATGCTCTGTTCCAAAACGCCAGTTCATCAGCGGATCTCCTGCAGACAGTTCGCGAAGTTCGTAACCGTTCACATGATCAGCCGCGCGGAAATCAAGCAAACTGCCATATTCATAATTTTGCACCGCCAAGGGTGGAATATCTAAAGAGCTTTCGCTGCTCAAATTCGTCTTGCCAGGAACAAGCGCTGTCTCCAGATACTCTCGCAAAAAAGAAGCATACAGCGCATGACCGTCATCATTGGGATGATATCCATCCGGTGCCAGCTTAGTCCACTCCATTTGTCCCGCCTCTAGCTGCGCATAGACTCTAGCTGCAAAATTAACAGAGGGAAGCTTATAATGCTCAGCTACTTCTTCATGGACAGCGATATTAAAGGGATTGCTCCCGGAGAGATTCTTCTCTGCTGCCGTATACAAAAAGCAAATATCAGTGCCCGGTGACAACCGTCTGCATTGGCGGACAATGCCCTCCATCCCTCTAATGGATTCTTCCCGGTCACTGCCGTCATTGACGCTAAATTCAACGAATAACAAATCAATTGTGCCCTGCTGCAGGACATGCTCCTGTAATCGATGAGCACCTAAAGTTGAGTTCGTTCCCCCCACTCCTGCGTTGATGAAGCGGAACTCCTGATCCGCAAACCGTTCCTGAAGATACTTACCGGTGAGCGCTCTCCAGCTATATGTGTCTGCTTCGGATGCACCTGCCCCCTCCGTAATTGAGCCGCCTAAAAAGGCAACGGTCACAGTCCCTTTTTCCGTAAGCCTGCCGCTAATTTGAGGTAGTCCACGGCGCGGAACTACAAATGAATGATTGCAATGTTTCTCGTCTGTCATAACTCAACCTCCATCCATAAAAAACCATATTTCTCCTTGAAATCAAGAAATCAGGTGCGGGGTCTATCATACAGCACCTGATTCTGATTTCAATATTTATTTTTTTGAAGTATCATAAGCCTTTTGTAAAATTTCGAGATAACGGTCAAGCTTCAAGTTCTGCAATCCCTTTACATAAGCGTCCCAGTCCTTGTTCAGATCCTTGTTGCCTGTGATGAATTGCAGCTCATTTTGTTCGATGTAATTTTTCAAATTTGTCTGCAGCAAGCTGGCTTCATCAATCTCACTTGGATCAATCCAGATCGACCAGATAGGGAACAACTCTTTAGGCTCATGACCTTCGTATAGCAGAGTCGCATCATACAATCTACGTTCGTAACCATCAGAAGCAAAGATGTCGGTACCTTGAACGTAAGTATCACGGTATTCTTTAGGCTCATAGAAGTGAGCCATACCACTCCAGCCCGCATTACGTGGTGCTGCGCCTTCTTCACCTGGAATTAATTTGATCATCGGTTTAACATCTTTACCCAACGCCACATCGCCTTCAACCGGATCGGTCCAATCGGTTCCCTTCAGGCCAGCTGCGCCATTCGTTTGGCCTTCTGGTGTGAACATATAATCCACCATCTTGATCAGTGTAATTTGCGCTTCTTCACTTGCTTTGTTTGTGATCACGAATTTTGCACCCGGGACTACGCCGCCTCCATCATGAGTCGCATAAGAAATTCCTGAAGGTCCCGAAATCGGAGGAAGCGGGTTGTAATGTGTTGAGCGGGTATTCCCCGGGTCGATGTTTACGAAGATCGCTGGGTGCATACCCGCACCGGCACCTAGAATTTCTGCATCAGCATTTTCACCGATTTTCTTAAAAGCTTCCGCGTTTTGTGTAAAGGCACCCGGATCAATCAAACCTTCGTCAAACAGAGATTTAATATAGGTCAATCCTTCTTTCCACTCCGGGGTAATGGCAGCAGATTGGACCTTTCCATCCTTCATGTTCAGGTAATTGCGATCATCATCATAAACAAATGCGTTCATCAAGAAAGGAACGATGCGTACGCCGAACTCCTCGATGGAACCGCTTAGCGGCACTTCATCCGCTTTGCCATTGCCGTTCGGGTCTTGCGTTTTAAAGGCTTTCAATACATTTTTGAATTCCTCAGTGGTCTTCGGCATCTCCAAGTTAAGCTTTTTCATCCACTCAGTATTCAGCCACATTTTGCTAGGATAGGAACAGTGGAAACATTCTGTATAAGCTACAAGTCCGTAAATGTTGCCATCAGGTGCAGTATTAAACGTTCTTAGGTCAGAGTTCTTTTCCATGGCTGCTTTAATATTAGGAGCATATTTATCAATCAGATCATTTAGCGGAATGAGTACACCTTGCTTGCCGTATTTCAGTAGATCGGCCTGTGAGAATTGATCAATATAGTGAGTAAGCAGGTAGGCATCTGGATAGTCGCCACTCGCCAGTGAGATCTGGCGTTTTTCCTGAGCACCATCCGATGGATTGATCTGCCAGTTGAATTTGAAATTAAATTTCTCTTCTACATGTTTTGTGAATTTATTGGTCGAAAGGTCGATGCCGGATTCCTGAACTGAGAACACGCTGATCTCAACCGGCTTGCCAGACGACCCCGAACCAGAGCCCTGCTGCGTGCTGGATGCGTTACCTGTATTTTTATTTGCACATCCGCTAATTACAACCGTAAATGCCATGACCAGAATTAGTAAAGTTATCAAGCTTTGCTTCTTCAAATATTATCACTCCCTTTTGTAATTTAGCAGGTGATACGATGATACCTTAAGTGTGTACTCCGGGCATACCTCCTTTCCAAAAAAAGAGATTCCTAAGATCAACCCTTGACGGAACCAACAAGCATCCCCTGTACAAAATAACGCTGTACGAAAGGATAGATAACAAGTACCGGCAAGGTGGCAATCACAATTAAGGAATACTTCAGCAGCTCGGAAAGCTGTTGTTTCTCGACCAGTTTCCCCACGTCCATAGCCCCACCAGCGCTGTTGTTCTGAATGATGATGCTTCGCAAGACAAGCTGTAAGGGGAACAAATCTGCTGATTTCAGATAAATCAACGCATCGAAATAGGCATTCCATTGACCTACCGCGTACATAAGCACCAACACTGCGAGAATCGGCTTGGATAACGGGAGCACCACGCTCCAGATGAATCTCATATCACTACAGCCGTCGATTTCACTAGCTTCCAAAAGCTCCTCCGGAATCGAGGATTGAAAGAAGGAGCGGGCAATAATGACCTGCCAGACCCAAATGGCGTTCGGAATCAGCAGCGCCCACCGAGTGTCGATCAGATGCATCTCCTTCACTACCAAATAGGTGGGAATTAGCCCCCCACTGAAGATCATGGTGAAGGTAATGATCATCATCAGTGTATTTCGTCCGAAAAAACCTTTTCGAGACAGTGGATAAGCAATCATAACCGTTAAAGTTATACTAATCAGCGTTCCCGCTGCGGTGTAGAAAATTGAGTTTCCATAACCGGTGATAATCTCAGGCGTATTCAGCAACACTTTAAAACCTTTGAAGGATATATCTACAGGCCAGAGCCAGACACGACCAGAGGTTACGGCTGCCGGACTACTGATTGAGCTGCTGATGATAAAAATAAGCGGATAAAGTACAGCGATTACCACAAGAGTGAGCACAATATAGATTGTGATCAGGAACGCTTTGTCGCCGACGGATTCTTTAATCTTTTTTTGAACTGCTGCTGCCATAGATGAGCTCCTTTCCTACCAGATGCTGTTCTTCGTGATTCTTTTCGCCAGACCGTTTACTGTAAATAAGAGAACCAGGTTGATGATGGAGTTGAACAGGCCCACCGCAGTTGCAAAGCTGTAATTGGCATTCAACAGACCGACCCGGTAGACATAAGTGGCAATGATCTCAGAATTAACGAGGTTAAGCGGGTTCTGTAGCAGGTAGACTTTTTCAAAGCCGATCGCCATTACATTCCCTACATTCAGAATCAAAATGATAACAATAGTTGGCACAATCCCTGGCAAATCGACGTGACGGATTTTTTGAAACCGCGAGGCTCCATCAACTTTGGCAGCTTCATAAAGTGTTGGATCTATCCCTGCAAGCGCTGCCAAATATACGACTGCACTGTAGCCCGCTGTCTGCCAAATATCAGACCACACATAAATCGAACGGAACATGCCGGGTTCACCTAGGAAGTTAATAGAATCCAGTCCGAAGAAGTTGAGTGCAATGTTGGCAAAACCGAGCCGTGGGGCCAGAAATAGCATAACGATTGACACCATGACAACCGTCGAGATGAAATAAGGAGCAAACGATACAAGCTGAACGAATTTCTTAAACCTTCCTCCCCGTACCTCATTAATCATGAGCGCAAGAATAATCGGGATTGGAAAACCCGCCAGCAACTGATAGCCACTAAGCATAATAGTATTCTTGAGCAGCGTCCAAAACTGCGGATTCTCAAAGAAGAGCTGGAAGTTTTTAAATCCGACCCATGGACTTCCCCATATCCCTTTTATGACGTTATAGTCCTTAAAGGCTAGGACAGTGTTCAGCATCGGATAATACTTGAAGATGATAAAAAACAGCAAAGGCGGAATCACAAGCAGATGTAACTGCCAGTGCTTTTTTATGCTTTTGCGAGCATTTTGTAAGAATGCGGGGCCTTTGCTTTTCGGCAACGACTTGCGATGTAATACTATTTCTTTCTCCAGAACAATTCCCCCTAAGCAGATGTCTGTGATTTTTGATAGCGCTTTCTACGGATTGATCATAGATGACTTTTATCTCCAAAAGAAAGGTACACTTGGGGACTTCAGCGTACAAATCGCCTTATCTGAGGAGCACAAAATAGCAGTAGAACAGCCATTTTTCCGAATTGCAGGGTTGAAATCAGAAAAAAGACTGCATCGTCCAAAGTGGACAGTGCAGCCGTATGTTATGGCATATTTTTTTATTCATCCACAGATTGTCTATAGGTACTCGGGGAGACATCCATCAACCTTTTAAATGCGCGTCTGAAGGAATGTGAACTGTTGTAGCCCACCCGCACGGCAATCTCATCCACCGTTAATCCATTCTCTTTGAGCAGGATAATGGCTTGATCCATTCTGACTTTTATCAAATGGTCGGAGAAGTTGACACCCGTTACCTCTTTAAACAGCTGGGAAATGTATTTTTCCGGCCGCTCCACCTGTTCCGCCACCCGGTAGAGGGTCAGTTCCGTATCCGAATAGTTTTTTGCTGTGTAGTCCTTAATCTGCTTGATGATTTGAATATGAATATCTTTCTTTTTATTCGCAATGAGTCCGCACAGCTCTTCCATAATGTCAAAAAATTCGTTCTGGATCGTCTCAAGCGACTCTGATGAGCCAATGTCTATGACCCGCCGTTTGACACTCTCGATATCTGAATATTCGGTAAATGCCTTTTGATCCAATAGCTTGAGAAAAGTCCCCTTCATTTCCCCGACAAGCTGGTGCTTCATTTCGATGGATAATTCTCGCTGCTCCATATTCTGGGCGATAATCGCACGCACAATCCGTTCGGCTTCTTCTAGCTCTCCGGCTCGAATCGTGCTGATTAACCGTTGCTCCGAATCCAGCGGATAATAATAAGTTGTATTCTCGATCTGAGCTTCGCTACTCCAGATAATTCCTTTCTTATTCATGTAAACTGCATATTCCAGCGCCTGCTTCGCTTGATCATACGAAAGGCTAACCTCCGTTACCTCTGTGAATAGATCCCCGAAGCCCGCCAGAATGGTAATGCGGTACTCATTAAAGACATTTTGAGCGAGCTCCTCCATCGTCTGGGTGATATTCGCTGCTTCCTGTTCCTTGTCAGCTCCTTTTTCCCTAGAAAAGAACAGCGTTACAACTTTATCAGAGCCCATATCCGTCATCAAGACATCCACGCCAAGATCAGCCAAGGTCTGTTTCAGCAGCAGCCGGGAAGCGCTCAACTCGTTCAGAATTTCAACACTGTCCATACCCGCATATCCGTTAATTTGAACAATTCCTACGTAGCCAGTATCCTGATTCATGCTGATATCCGCCTGCTTGGCTGCAGAGATAATTTCATCCCGCGTCTTGAATTCACCGGCAATCAGCCGTTTCAGGAAGGCATCTCGGACCAGAGGAAGCTGGCGGTTAAGCTCGGACTCGAGCAGCTTATTTTTGGTAATCATATCGGCAATATTTCCGCTCAAAAAGTCAAATTCATTCCTCTCCGAGGCTTCTTCTTTACCGAATTGCTCCTTCATGACGCTGAGCATACGATTGATTGGCGCGCTGTTACGGTAAGCTAATATCAGTCCGGCAATCAAACCGATAATTAGAGTGCCTCCTGTAATTTGTATGGAGATTCTTTTGATCTTGTTAGCATTCTCCATCAAAATATCTTGAGGAATCCCGGTCTGATACACCCAGCCATTGGAATCGGAACGGGTAGTAATCACCAGATCATCCTTGTAGAACTGACTGACCTTATTCTTATCAAAAGCTGGATCGTCGAGCATTTTGACCATTTTCTGCTCATCGCTTCCTTGCAAAACAATCGTATTCCCTTTAGCGTCACTAATATGCACCCAGCCCCCGTATCGCTCGGTCAGGCCTGAGAGCAAGCTGGAAATATTTTTTTCATCAATAATCACGACTGCGACAGCCGGCGAGGAATCATTAAAGCTATCCAAGGGGAGTGACTGCATATAGGTAATAACCGAGGTTTGCATCCCCCTGCTGACAAAATCACTAAGTGGCTTGATCTCGCTGCGGTGGGTTGTCTCAAGCACTTCTTTTCTCCAATCCTGTAACGAAAGATCCTTATAGTTGAAATTAGAGTAGTAATGCTCCGGACGATAGGTCGAACCTGGGGTTAGGATAAGATTATAGTTGGCGAGGTAAATATAATAGTTTTGCAAAAAATCATTAGTCTGACCGAAAGTCAAAACATTCCGCATCGTTTTCCAAATCCCATACACATTCGTCTCATTTTCACTTTCATTCATAAGAACATTTAGCTCCTGGTTGACCGCCAATTGCCTGGTAAAGCCTTCAACCTCCGCCATACGGCGCTCCAATATCTCCTGACTTTTCTGAAGCTGAGTGACTCCATTCTCAATCGAGATGGACTGTGTCACGGAGATTGAGGTTAGATAGGACATGTACCCGCCAATGCTGGGTATGACCAAAATGACCACATAAGAGATTAGAAATTTACGAAAGATATTGGAATATTTCAGCGTAGTTAGCCTCCCTCAATATGACATTTCGATAGCGCTATCATTACCATAGATTAAAACATTTTGCTTCATAGTCAAGGGTTCGAACTCTCTTCACCCTCCTGCACCTCTTCAGAAATGGAAAAAAAACAGCGATCTACGCCGTTATCACTGCCTTTTATCGGCAATTCCGATATTTTATCTATAGTGCGTTAGCTGTTTCGATGTGTGACCCTTACATGGCCCTCCTGTCATTTAGAAAAAAGGGGCCAGTAACGGCCCCCTTCATCATTGCTTTGGCTAGACAATCAGTTCTTCTTCTGATCTCTGGCCTCTGATCCAGATGTAAAGACATGATCCGTCGAAGCTTCTTCAATGTCGCCGAAGGCCCAATGTGTTGCCGGAACATCTGCCCACTGTGGATTCGTTACATTGATTAGGGGACCTCTTCCTAAAGCTCTATTCATAGCCACAACAGCTTCGGCACGAGTAAGCTTGGCATTAGGACGGAAAGTCCCGTCATTATAACCAGTGAAAATGCCAGTACCTTGGGCTTGCAAAATCGCCGCCTGTGCCCAATGTCCATTGATGTCAGAGAAACCGGAACCCTTCTGCGTCGAATCCGTTCTAAGCAGGGTCACCAGAGTGGCCATTTCTGCACGCGTCAACGTTTGATTAGGTTTAAAGGTGCCATCGCTGTAACCCTTTATTAGTCCCATCTTCGCTACTTTAGTTATGGCATCAGCACCCCAGTAACCAGAAGGCACATCACTGAACACGACACCTGCTCCAGTAGCCCCCTTCTCAGAAACATTGGCAAGAATCGTTGCCATCTCAGCACGCGTAATTTCGTGCTCCGGCTGGAAGAACCCACCCGGATAACCTTTGATATATGCGGTATGACGGATCGTATTAGACTCGCCATTCCCTGCAGATCCATCCTCGTTTCCAGTTGCCGGAGTTGGCGTCGGAGTCAAGGCAGGTGTGGAAGAAGGCTGAGCTGGAATGTACGAGCCACCCGAATCCGTTGATGTTGGTGTTGATGTTGATGTTGGTGTTGATGTTGGTGTCGGTGTAGAAGTTGATGTTGGTGTCGGACTTGGCGTTGGTGTCGGAGATACAACAGGAATCGTTGAAACTGTGAATTTCAATTGATCCGTCAGCATGAAATCACCAGATTTCTTCACAGCTTTAAGCGTGTGTATCCCGCCTTCCAATCCCGAAATACTATAAATTTCCTGACGGCTCACGCGGCTCTGACTATACGCATTCACGGTTTGGACCCGTTGTCCATCCACATAAATATCCATATCACCTTGCTCTGGACCAATAGGTGTAATCAGGCTGATTCCGGTACCCTTGAAGGTATATTCAAAGGAATCACCGTCCACTGATGTAGAGTGAACATCATTAAGATAATCTCCCCCTACAGTAAACTTAAGGTTCAGCGTGCCCACTGGCTGTGCAGCAAGATAAGATTTATTCAGTGTAACACGGTTACCTGCTACTGAATAATCAGTCCCCAGAACCAAATCATATGATCCGTTAGTAATGCCGGCAAAGCTTTCCGCTTGCTGCAATAATGTCACCTCAATATCTTCCTGAGCGGAAGCAGCTTTATCAAAGCTGGCAGCGATCGGATTAATCATATTCGGAATTTCTACCTTGAGCATATCAAGAAGCATAAATCTGCCTGATTTCTTCACAACCTTGAGCGTGTGCATACCATCCGGTAAGCCAGAAATGCTGTAAAGGTTCTGAAGTGACATTTGTCCATGATGATAGGCACTGACTGTTTCCTTAAATTGATCGTCAACATAAATATCCATATCACCCTGTGACTCATCTACCTCTGTGAACAGCTGAATCCCCGTTCCTCTGAAGGTATATTCAAAAGAATCACCATTCTGCTCCGTATATTGCACATCGTCTTTATAGTCGCCCAATCCTCTGCCACTGCTGCGGTTCCAAGTGCCATTGTACTTAACTGTCGAATCATCGTTATTAATCATCACATAACGAATGCCTGTAGAATCGCTAATTTGTATCGACAGGGTCTGTGGATCACCAGCGTTAAAAATGAAAATCAAGTCGGTTGTGCCTGCCGGCTGCTGCGCAAGGTATTGCTTATGGATGGTCAACTTGTCATTCGTCACCGTAAAATCGTCTTCCGAAAGTGCCTCGCCATTATTTTCAATACTGCTCAGTGTATTACCATTCAAATTCAGGGTGACAGTAACATCCTCTTGTTGTTCTGTTGCTTGGTCGAATCTAGCAGATGTCGGAGTAATGGTACTATTCTGTCCTCCTGCTGGAGTTTCTGTAGTCACCTTAAATGCGTCAAGCAGCATAAAATCACCTGAGCTTTTGGCCACTTTAAGCGTGTGAGAGCCGTTAGCCAGTCCCGAGACACTGTACAGATTTTGCTGTACCTCTCTTGATCCCGTTTTATAAGCACTAACGGTCTGTGCAGCCTCATGGTCCAGCGTAATAATCATATCTCCCTGAGATTCATGCTTTTCGGTCAGCAGGTCAATGCCAGTGCCCGTAAAGGTGTACTCAAAGGAATCACCGTTCTTCTCGGCATAATGCACATCGTCTTTATAATCACCCAATCCTCTAGATGAGCTTACCTGCCATGCGCCATTATATTTAATGCCGCTGTCATTATCATTAATGTATACTACATTAGTGACCGTTGCCTTGTTCGCAGCAGACGAATTCTCAGACGGGTCAGTCCCATAGTTCGTAACATCCGATTGTGAAGCCATCGACGGAGCAGACGAGGAATCCTTGATCGTAATGCTCAAATCTTGCTTTCCTTCTAGCAGCTCTTTGCCACCATTTCGCTTCCAATCCCCGCTGTAGCGCATACCTGTATCATCATCATTGACTGTAGAGGTGCCACCTAATGCTGTAACTTTAAGCATCCTCGACGCATGAGGTTCAAGTATCCCTCCGCTAAATTCCTTCTCAAAGTCTCCCAGCTCAGTGTGACTCCATAAATCGCGAACGGAAGCCGGGCCCTCAAGGCCGAGATCACTCCATTTGACTTTCACCTCCGCACTCCGACTGCCCAAATTGAACAGAGCTACGCTGTAAGTGCCATCTCCATTATTGGCATACCAAACCTGCTGCTGGGTATCCATAGATACCGGATGGCCTGGACGTCCTGCCTGATTTACGGCAATTACCTCATCATTGGTAAGCAGTTCTAGACCATAGCTGTCCAGCCTAGTCATGTCATTACCTGTATACAATGGCACGGAAGAGATTGACCAGAATGTCATCGCGGATTTCCGCTCGTCTTTGGTCAGACCATCCATTGATCCGTTGCCAACGTTCAGAGAATCAAAGTCATTCCAGCCACCAGGACCTGCATCCCTCCACCAAAGTGCTGCTTTGGGGAACAAGCGGGAAATACTCGGCCAGGCTGTCAGCCCACTGCCGTCGTAAGCTTCCACATCCCAGTCAATACGCCAACCGTTGGCATACTTTTTCCAGAAATCCACGTAATTGTGATCGAGCGCCCAGGACAGCTCAAACCAGATGTTATTTCTGTCAAAAGCCTTAGACCATGCCTCTACATCGCCGCGCGCATCACGGCTTAAGTTGTCAATCCCCGAGCCAGGAGTCACGCTGTCAAATTTGACGAAATCAATGCCCCACTCGCCAATCATATCCGCAATGGAATCCACATACTTCTGGGCACATGGATTTGTGAAATCAATTTTATAAGTGTAAGAATTCCAGTAATCCATAATGGTAAGCGGTTTGGCTGTAATGTCCTGTATACGGCATTGGCCACCCGTTCCGTAAATCTCTAGATTCTGATTATAGGCATCGATGGATACCCCCGGAATCATATAGATTCCAATTTTCTGTCCATTATTATGAACATAGTCGATGACCTCTTGAAATCCGTTAGGATATAAGGTCTCACTTGGAATCGGTCTGCCGTATTCATCCATGCTGCCATTCCAGCCCGCATCAATATTGATGTATTCATACCCATGGGCTTGCAACTTCTCATGCATAACATCCGATTGTTTTTTGATGCTTTCGGCCGAGGTCCAGTTACCTGCACCGTCATACACCTGCATGCTGTAACTGCTCCAGCCCATATAGGGCTTTTGCGCCATACTCTTCTCAGCTGCTAGTGCCACATTGCCCTGTGTTCCTGTGAAACCGAACTGCGCTGCTGCAATTATAAATACCAACAGACTCATTCCCAGCTTTTTTCCCATTCGCTTCAAATCATCCTTCCCCCTCATAAAATGTGGTTAAAATTTCTTTGATAGCGCTTTCTTTACGGGATGATCATAAAGGAAGAACGAGTTCCACGATAGGTACATTTCCGCATTTTACGTACAAATAACCCAAAAACAAGGGGACAAATGAACAACAGAACAAACATTATTCCTCCAACAATAGAAACTTAAGGAAGATAATATGGGCTGGATCTATTTTGAAAATATTAATAAAGACCCTTTTGACCTTATGTAACGTGATGGAAATCACATGATTTAATGTAAAATAAATGAATAATTTAGAAATGAAATACAATTATCTAAATCGATGCATGATATGCTCTAGAAAGGGAGATAGGATTGAAGTTGGATTTGGAAGGGTTGAATGTGGATTCCTTGATTCAGATGCTTAAGGCATCATTTTCATTTGAGAATTGGGATGCCATGATTGAAATTGCAGACAAGCTACATGAACAAATTTCCGTCATATATGAAAACAATAGTAACCTCATAAGAGGTCCTAAACTGAAACGGAGTATCCCCTATTATTTTGGATATAGCTCATGCGCAAAAGGTATAGCACTACAAAAATCCGGTAAGTTTGACGAGGCAAAAATATGTATTCAGAAGTATGCTGACCTAGGCTGGATAGTAGGTTTAGATGAAGAGGGTATTAATGAAGTCGAATATTACCGCAATATAGCAAAAGCCAATTCATACGTTATCGATCTGCTGGAAGGCAAAATGGGAGTCCTACATAAATACGTTGAGTTTATTAGAAAAAGTGATGATGAAGAATTATTGCCGGGACTCATTACAATCTTAGAATCTTCGATAATACATGATTATTCCGTTGATTGGATTCTGAAGGAATTCAAAATCAATGTTGATGACATAGGAGAACATGAGACTATTGTGAATATCAGATACCATGAGGATTACATTTATCTGCTGGCGATGTATTACTATAAACAAGAGAATATGTACGATACAATCAACACTATTCTAGAAATCTTGTTATTAAGCATCAAGCTAGACGATGATACCGGCTTCAAAAAATCAGCAGCGCTCTTTGAACTCCTTAGAGACCACGCCGATCAATCACAACTCAAAGTGCATCACAACATCATGAAAACAATAATCGAAAAAGAGTTTACTAGGTCCTTCAGCTCGCGAATCGAGTTCAGCAATTTACACAGTTAACGATCACGGAGGTCGTCGTTGATTGGATTATAAAGTTGGCTATAAAAAAGGAGTGGTTCTCCGGTTAATGGGCGGAATCACTCCTTTAAGGTGTATTGATCCGGACCGGTCCGCTCGATCCTTTGCTTTCTGCGGGATTTATGCCGTTTATTTCGCCACATTCGCTCGATCCGCTGCATTCTGCGGGATTTATCCCGTTCATTTCTCTGTATCCGCCCGATCGACTGCATTCTACGGGATTTATACCGTTCTTTTCGCCACATCCGCTCGATCGACTGCATTCTACGGGATTTATACCGCTCATTTCGCCACATCCGCTCGATCGACTGCATTCTGCGGGATTTATCCCGTTCATTTCCCCGTATTCGCCCGATCCGCTGCATTCTGCGGGATTTATACCGTTCCTTTCCCCGCATCCGCTCCATACGCTGCTTTCTGCGGGATTTATCCCGTTCATTTCGCCACATTCGCTCGATCCGCTGCATTCTGCGGGATTTATACCGTTCTTTTCGCCACATCCGCTCGATCGACTGCATTCTGCGGGATTTATCCCGTTCATTTCCCCGTATTCGCCCGATCCGTTGCATTCTACGGGATTTATACCGCTCATTTCGCCACATTCGCTCGATCAGCCGCATTCTGCGGGATTTATCCCGTTCATTTCCCCGTATTCGCTCGATCCGGTACATTCTGCGGGATTTATACCGTAGATTTCTCCGTATTCGCTCGATCCGATATATTCTGCGGGATTTATACCGCTCATTTCCCCGTATTCGCCCGATCCGGTACATTCTGCGGGATTTATCCCGTAGAATTCTCCGTATATGCTCGATCCGGTACATTCTGCGGGATTTATACCGTAGATTTCTCCGTATTCGCTCGATCCGGTACATTCTGCGGGATTTATACCGTTCTTTTCGCCACATCCGCTCGATCAGCTGCATTCTGCGGGATTTATCCTGTTCATTTCTCCACATCTGCTCCATCCGCTGCATTCTAAAGCAATTATCCCGTAGATTTCTCCGTATTCGCCCGATCAGCTGCATTCTACGGGATTTATCCCGTTCCTTTCGCCACATCCGCTCGATCCGCAACATTTTAGGGCATTAATGCCTCTATTGTCTCCGCAACCACTCCATCCGCCTCATTCTACGGTATAAATCCCGCTTCCTTTTCGCCGCTTCTACTCCAGCCGGCCTTTCTGCCCGCTCCACAACATGGTGTTGAACCCCCTCAAAATTCGTCGCTCAGTTGACGAACACCGGTTATTCGCCATGTTTTTAGTTTAACTTTCGTTCTTCTCATTTTACATAAGATTCTTTTCACACTTTGTTTGGATTTTTTAAAATCATACAAAAAAAGCCCCGATTGATTGCCTAGGGACTTTTTTTGCTTTATTTTACCCTATATTAAATCAAATCTACTTAACTGCCTAGCTTTCACTTCAAATAGTTCTCTAATGTTCTCCGTACCGCTCCTGGGCCTGCCATCATTTCCTGGAACATAACCTCAATCTTATCGCCTAGACCAATTGCGTACAACGGAACCCCAAAAAGTCGCTCATCTTCAAGAATGGGGCGCACACTTGCGGTTTGGTCTCCAAGCGAAACTCCTTGCAGGTAACCTTGCAGTGTTTCTAGTAACGGATCTGAACTCAATGTGAAGACCTCTCCAGCATCATTCACTCCTAGTAAGTAACGACACCACACCGCGATAGCCAGTGGAATCGCTGTTAGCTGCGCTGGATCGAGCTCCTCCCGTCGAATATAGGATTTAATAGTTTCACCGAACCGTATACCCACCTTCTGCGAAGTGTCTGTAGCAATCCGCTGTGGAGTATCGGGGATAAATGGATTGGCAAAACGCTCCTTAAGGACTTCGTCCAGGAACTGCTTTGGACTGAGAATCCCCGGGTCCACTACGACGGGCAGACCTTCTTTGTAACCGATTATCTCCACAAACCTCCGCAAAGTATCGTCCTTCATCTCATCCGCGATCAAGGTGTAGCCAAGCAGACAACCGGAAACAGCAAGCGCCGTATGCAGCGGATTAAGGCAGGTCGTTACTTTCATCGTCTCCACCTTGTTGACTGTCTCCCGGTCCGTAAAAATAATTCCGGCTTCCTCTAGTGGTGGACGTCCGTTCGTAAAGTTGTCCTCCACTACAAGGTATTCGCTAATCTCGGCATTTACGAAAGGAGCGGTATATGTGTTTTTGGAGGTAATGATTACATCCATATCGCCAATTCCCTGTTCCAGAAGCGCGGCCTGTACACTCTCCGAAGGACGTGGTGTGATTTTATCGATCATGGACAATGGAAAGGTTATTAATCGTTCATCTTCCAGATAGCGCACAAAGTCTTCCACAACAAGTCCTCTTTGGGCCCATTCCTTAGCGATGGACACAACACCGTTCTTCAACTTGTCGCCATTGTGTGAGCAGTTGTCCATGCTGACAAAGGTCATCGGATATTGGCCTTTCAGATATCTTCGATAAGCAAGCGAAGCTACAATGCTCATGACATGAACAGGATGCTCCGGTCCGCTCTCGATATCCTTTTTCACAATGCCAAGATATTTATCATGCGGATCCGTCAACGAGTATCCCTTCTCCGTGATGGTGAAGCTGGCCATTTGCAGGCTCGGATTCTCGAACACCTCGATCAATCGGCGGTACTCCGCTTCACGGTTTTTGTCCGCTGCGATTCCCTCCACAATACTGCTGACTACTCTTTTCTGAAAATCACCACGAGCATTCATCAGCACTAAAAGGGTCAGATTGTCGTAGGGCTTGTAGACTTTATCAATCATTTCGAAATCAAAGGTCTCCACCGCAATAATACCTGTATCCGACTTCCTGCTATCCAGCAGCTTCTGATGAGCATTTGCCACGAATCCCCTGAAAATATTACCTGCACCGAAATGAATCCATTCCGGTTTAAGCTGTGTATTGTTTGCTACCTGCTCATAGTCGAACTGTGGAAGCTCCACTCCAGCAGCTTTCCAAGCTGCTTTTTCCCCTTGGATACTGCTTCTGGTCAGATGCAGCATTTATTTTGCCTCCTTGACGTTGTCCAAGCTATCCCAGACACCAAGCAAATACATGATGCCCATAGCTCTATCATACAAACCATAACCCGGGCGGCAGTTCTTCTCTTCCCCCCACAGATGACGCCCGTGATCCGGACGTACATAACCAATGTATCCGTTCTCATGATAGGCTTTGACCACCTCGGCCACATCAACGCTTCCGTCACGCCCACGGTGCGACACCTCAATGAAATCACCGTTCTCAAATACCTTCACATTGCGGATATGTGCAAAATGAATACGGTCATGGAACTCGCGGATCATCGCTGGCAGATCGTTATCCGGATTCGTGCCGAGTGACCCTGTGCAGAACGTCAAACCGTTGTACGGGCTGTCCACCAAATCCAGAAAGCGGCGGATCATATCCCGATTGCGGATAATACGCGGCAGTCCAAAGATCGGCCAAGCCGGATCATCCGGATGAATAGCCATCTTGATGTCCACTTCCTCGCATACTGGAATAATGCGTTCCAGGAAATACTGGAGGTTGTCGAACAGTTTATCTTCCGTCACATCCGCATAAGCCGCAAACAGCTCATCTAGCTTCGCCAGCCGCTCCGGCTCCCAGCCCGGCATCGTGAACTGTCCAGCTCCCTTCAAAATCCGGTCCACCATCTCACGCGGATTATCGGTAATGGCAGCCTTTTCATAAAAGAGGGCATTCGAGCCATCAGGCAACTCTTTATACAGCTCTGTGCGGGTCCAATCGAAAACAGGCATAAAATTATAGCAGATCACCTTAACGCCAACCTTGGCGAGTTTACGAATGGTGTCGATATAAATATCGATATATTTATCACGGGTCGGCAAGCCGATTTTGATATCATCATGAACGTTGACGCTTTCTACTACAGCCGTGCTGAAACCCTTACTGGTGATTTGATCCGCCACTTCTTGGATCCGTTCCATTTCCCACACTTCTCCAGCTACTTTCTCGTGCAAAGACCAGACAATCCCCATTACACCCGGAATCTGCCGAATATGATCCAGCGTGATATTGTCATTGCCCTCGCCGTACCATCTCCACGTCATGTTCATTGATAAACCCTCCTGTGAATTCGTTTTCATCTATCTTGTATACAAGATTTACTTGATCATAGAATAAGAACAATTCTTTGTCAATCACAAATTCATCAGGAATTTTATCATAAAAACAAGGAATTTCCACCCTATTTTCATCTCGATAATTTTAATGAACGAACTTATCATGTATACTAGTACTGTATCTGTCATCAACAATTGAAAGCAGGAACAGAAATGTCAATCAAAGCTGAAATTCTAAACACATTGAAGCAAGAAATCCTCACGCTGGCGTTAAAGCCAGGTACCATTCTAAGTGAAACAGCCTTGTCTGAGCGGTTTCAGATTTCACGTACGCCGTTGCGTGATGTTCTCAAGCAGCTTGCACTGGAATCTTATACCGATATCTACCCGAAAAAAGGTAATATTGTGTCCTTTATTGATCTAGAATCTGTTGAACAAATCACATACTTGCGTTGCACACTGGAAAAGGAGATCCTCAAGGATCTTTCTGCACAGCTTTTACTACCCGGGGTGCACGAACTGAAGGAGATTCTTAAGAAACAAAAAGAGGTCATCGGGCAGGAGAATGCTGTAGATTCTTTCCTTAATTTAGACGACGAGTTTCACCGGGCCTTGTACAGGCTTGCTGGACGTGAGTATCTGTGGACTCTGATCCAGCAGTCGAATGTACATTATCTCAGGTACCGCAGACTGCACATGCTCAAGACCGACAAGCTGGAAGAAATCTGGAGCGAACACCAATCCATTCTTGAGCTTATGGTGCAAAAGGAAACCACCAATATCGGTCCGCTAATCCACCACCATCTTCGGGAAGATATTCATTCACTGGACTTTCAGGAGAACTTCTCGGAATACCTAAAAAAATAGTCGGCCAAAAAGCGGCTTGCCCATAAGTTAAGTGCCTTCCCGGATAAAACTTCGTTATAAGAAGAAACTCACAAGATTCCTATTCCTTATTAAAAAAACAAAAAAACCTTGATTTCTCAAGGTTTTCATAAAAAATGAACAAGGACTATAACACCACACTAATATCTTAAATCTGCACCGTTAGAGGTTATGACCTTTTTGTACCAGTAAAAGCTGTCCTTACGCAGACGCAGCAGCGTTCCATTGCCTGCATCATCCTGATCAACATAAATGAAGCCGTACCGCTTGCGCATCTCCGAGGTGGAAGCCGAGATCAGATCAATACAGCCCCAGCTGGTGTAGCCCATTAGCTCCACGCCATCGGCAATGGCTTCCGCCATCTGCTCAATATGCTGTGCCAGATACTCTATCCGGTATGGATCACGGATAGTGCCATCCAGTTCGAGTACATCTGCAGCACCCAGACCATTCTCTACTACGAACAAAGGAAGCTGGTAGCGGTCATGCATCTCCTTGAGCACAAACCGCAGCCCCTTTGGATCGATCTGCCAGCCCCAATCGGAAGTTTTCAGGAAGGGATTCTTCAGCCCTGAGGACAGGTTACCTTCCGTGGTGGCCGTGATGCTCTCATCCACACTGACTACTGAGGACATGTAGTAACTAAAGGAAAGAAAATCTACAAGATTGTCCCGCAGCAAAGCTTCGTCCCCCGGCAACATGGTTATTGTCACTCCATGCTGCTCCAAATGCCGGCGGATATAAGAAGGATAATAACCTCTAACCTGAACATCGGAGCAGAACATTGCCATTTGGTTCTCCGCTTGCGCTTTCAGTACATCACCGGGATGACAGGAATATGGGTAGAGCAGCTTGCGGGCCAGCATGCAGCCGATCTGGAACTGCGGATTGATCTCCCGGCCCCGCTTAATCGCAAGCGCACTGGCTACGAACTGGTGATGCAAAGCCTGAAAAGCAACCTGCTTCTCATTTGACTTGCCATCCAGAATAATCCCTGCGCCCAGAAACGGCGCTTTGAGCGTACAGTTGATTTCGTTGAAAGTCAGCCAATACTTCACCTTATCCCGGTAACGGGTGAACACAGTTTCCGCATAACGGACGAACAGTTCAACCAGTTCTCTGGATTCCCAGCCGTTGTATTTGGTGACCAAATGCACAGGCATTTCATAATGGGAAATGGTAACCAGCGGCTCGATATTATATTTGCGCAACTCATCAAAAACATCGTCGTAGAAACGCAATCCTGCCTCGTTAGGTACCTGCTCATCGCCATTCGGATAAATACGTGGCCAGGAGATGGACATACGGAATACCTTAAAACCCATCTCAGCGAACAAGGCGATATCTTCTTTGTAGCGGTGGTAGAAATCAATCCCTCTGCGTTTGGGGTAATTCCCCTGATTATCATCCTGTATGGCCTCTTCTAGCTGTGGGCCGGACATGGACAATAACAGTTCCAGGCTCTGCCGTTCCTTAGGAGGACAATATTTGACTACATCAGCAGTAGACAAACCCTTCCCGCCCTCATTATACGCGCCTTCGACCTGATTGGCGGCTACCGCACCGCCCCACAGGAAGTTTTCCGGAAATGGATAAGTCATCGGTTGAGTCTCCTTTTATTAATTGGTGGCAGCGGTTGCTGCCGCTTTAGCTTCAGCCTGCTGCTCTTGCTCCAGCGCTTCGGCATCGGCTTTTTTAAAGAATGGATAGTAGATCATGAAGCTTGCACCAATCATAACCAGCTGGAACGCACTTACGCGCCAGCCCCCGTTCATCCAGCCATTAACCAGCACCGGAATGCCCAGCGGCACCTGAATCCCGTGCAGCACAGGAAGGATACCCAGCGTCGTCAGAAGAATCGCCAGACCACTACTCACCAGCGGAGTCAGGATAAACGGAATCATAAACCGAACATTCAGCACCAATGGCATCCCGAAAATCACCGGCTCATTGACACCGATCAGACTTGGGATAATTGCCAGTTTACCAAGTGTCTTATAACGTGTAGATTTGGCGAACAACATCGCAATAATGAGACCTAACGTTGCCCCCGCACCACCGATCAGTACATAAACCGGGAAGAACGGTGAACCAATGATATGCGTACCTTCCACACCTCTTTGGTAAGCGTCCAGATTCTCTAGTCCCAAAGCCACCCAAATCGGGCCGACAACGGAATAGACTACCAAGGTGCCGTGAACTCCAAAGAACCACAGCAGGTGAATTACGAAGATGCAGATCAGCATCGCCCACCAGGTACCCCCCAGACTAGTCAGTGGCAGCTGGATAATCGAGAAGACAAACTCGTGCATATTGCCATATTTCGTTGCGGCGAAAATCGCCGTCAGCACTAGCATCAGAACCGCTACGATAAAACCAGGCGTAAGTGCGGCAAAAGATTTCTCGACCGTGGGCGGAACACCCTTCGGCATTTTGATATAGAATTTCTTTTCCAATACAAAGGTATAGATCTTACCTACCAGCAGTGCCAGGATGATTGCCACAAACAATCCCTTGGCGCCTAACCAGGAGTAACCAAATGCTTTGGTCACACCGTCATCCAGCAGACCTTTTGGTGTAACTAGCAAGAAACTCATCAGCGCCAAAATCCCTGCCGAGAAGCCTTGCTGCTTATGTTGGGTAGCGAAATTATAAGCGATGGAGAACACCGCGTAGAGTGCGATCAAATCAGTGGTTACGGTTGCCGGAATCGAAGTATAAGTTTTGAGTCCAGTGCTTTCCAGGAAATTCTGATAAGGATCAAGCTTGAGTGCATTAATCAGGGAAAAAATAGCGCCCAGAATCAATATTGGCATCAAGGCCATCAGACCGTTGGAAATAGCGCTGATATAGGTGTTTTTTTGGATTTTCGTGCTGACTTTCTGGATCTTGGCTCTCCATTCTGCGCCGCCTGCCATGACTTAAGCCCCCTTCTCCATCAGTTCAAGTGCTGTAGCCAGCACCTTGTCCCCATCCATCATGCCATAGTCCATCATATCGATCGTAGTTACTGGAATGTTCGGATATTCTGCGGCCAGATCGCCTTCGGCGTGTCCCATTTGTGGTCCAAGCATAATGATGTCAAAAGGCTTTTGATCGGCGATATCACTCTCCGCCACCGCATCAATAACCACTTCAACCCCTTGTGTCCGTGCCGATTCTTTCATCCGTTCCACCAGCATACTTGTCGAGAATCCGCCTGCACAGGCGAGCAATATTTTTTTCATCTTAGTTCACCGATCCTTTCAATTCTAGTTCGAGTGCTTTGCGTTCTTTGATTTCTTCGATCAATTCCACAGCCAGTTCTCTAACCGTCAGGGCATTCATCAAATGATCCTGCGCGTGAATCATCAGCAGCGTAATTTCTGTCTTTTCGCCCCGGCCTTCAGCCTGGATCAGCCCCGTTTGCACTTTGTGTGCTTTGGTCAGGCTGGTCTTGGCGTTCTTAATCATCTCGCCCGCTTCTTCCAGGTTTCCGGCGCGCGCGGTTCTTACCGCTTTTAGGCTAAGGCTTCTTGCCTCTCCGCTGCTGGCAATAATCTGCATAATCGTTTGTTCATAATCCATGGGTTCTCCACTCCGTATCGTCATTTTTTATAGTAGGTTCTCTATCTCATTCATAAATTGCTCATAACTATTCGTGTTTAGCAGCCGGTTACGGCTGTCTTCCTTCTCCATTAGAACCAGTAGCAGCTTGCTGATCTCTTTGTGCAGGAACAACTGCCCCGGACCCAGATTGATCAGAAAAATCAATTGGACCGGCTTCCCCTCATAGATCAGCGGTTTTTTCAACACGGTTACACTGATACAGTCGCGGATCGCGCTCATCCGCATCGGATGCGGGCCGGCCACCCCATTTTTGTAAATGGTGGTGAATTTCTGCTCTCTGAGCAGCACTTGTTCAGGGAAATCGTCAGCTGCATAATGATTGCCCACGATCTCCCGGCAGCGCTGCTTTAACAGCTCCATGTAATCTTCGTCCGAACCAGACAGATGGAACAGCTCCCTACGGAACAAATCCTTGAAATCCATCAGCTTGTAGGACGGTTCTGTACGATTAATCTGCAAAGACAATATTTCTTTGATCCGCTGAATCTCTTGATCATCCAGCAGCTGTTTGATATGGATCACCGGTTTTTCCTTAATCTCTGTTGCCAGCGGTACAGTAGAGAGAATCAGATCCACAGGCTTGCTGCTGATCTCCTCCACCTCCGTAATGGAGGCTGTGATCACCGACGCTTTGGGGAATACCGCTTCCAGCTTTAGCCGGATTAACTGGGCACTGCCCCCTCCCGTCGAGCAGATCACGGCAATCCGCTTGAACTTCTCCAGATTGCGCTGCTGCATCCGTTCCAGATGGGTGGCAAAATGCAACGCGACATACCCTGCCTCATCGCGCGACATCCGAAACCCGTACTGCTCCTCTACAATCTCAGCGAAGCGGAAGGAAATGACGAACACATTGGCATACTGGCTGTAAACATCCTCCACCAATGGGTTGCCGAGCTGAAGATTGTAATACAACCGGTTCAGCAGCGGGAACATATGCAATAGAAGCGCTTCGCGCAGCTCGTGATCTTGAGTGAATCCAGTGAGGAACTCGCGGTCCAAGCGCTCCAGAATAGCCGTAATTCCCTCCCGCAGATGCGATTTGGTCTCTTCCGACATCCGCTCCATAATGGTCTTGCCAGAAATGTGCAGCGCCAAATAATCAATTTCATCCGCCGGAAGCTTAATCCGGTAGTGAGAGGAGATAAAATCTGCGATGCTCCTAGCAATATCCTGATACAGCAGCTCAGGTGTTCCCTGCAAGGCTTGACCAGCCACAATGAAATTGTGCTTGGAAACCCGGTATAGAAGAATGAACAGATGGGTCAAGATATTATCCAGAAACACATCTGAGATCTTCAGTTCTTTTTCCTTGAGGATTTGCAGTAGAAATCCCTTAAGCTGCTCAGCATCAAAGTCCTGACTAAAAGCATGAAAATCCTCCGTATGCTGCAGCGTATGACCCGATTGCAAGATAAAGTAAGAAAAGGCTTTGCGGAAGTCTTGCTCTTCCCCCTCGATTTTCATGCCATAATGAGCCCGGCGTTTCAAGCTAAGCCGGAAAGCGGCCAGTCGCTGCTCTACCTCCTTCAGATCAGAAATAATGGTAGAACGGCTGACGCCGATTTCTTCCGCCATGTTATCCATAGACTGATAGCCATCATTCTGTAAGAGATAAAATAGCAAATACTGCTGGCGTGACTGCTTATTATCGAGATCCACCTGATCCAGCTGCAGCATTCCTTTTTCCTGGTAGCTACTGAATTTGGCTTCATCACCAATCTCCAGCAGATAACCCTGGCCGCGGATCATGCGGATACCAAAACCATTCGCCTCTCCTGTTTTGTCGAGTGCACGGATTACGTCACGGAGAGTCCGTTCAGACAACCCCACTTCGGCAATCAGCTCACTCATGCGCACAGGACTCTTGCGGGTATATAAAATATTAACAATCGTATATTCTCTCACCTTAAATTCCCTCATTTGTGATACTAGTATCGGATGAAGCACTCAGCTGGTTATGAATACATCATACGTGGAAGCGTTATCTTCTGAACAGTTTGTATTCTGCTGTTTGGAACGGCAGAAACTGACGGATAGGTAAATAACGGATTAAATTCTTAGCATACATTATTTGTGGCCACAAATCAGGAGGAAATATACAACAAAGAGGAGAGTGCCGATTAATTGTTAAAATAAACAAAAATAAATTAGTTAGGAGGACGATTCATTTTCTACAGATGGGATGTGAGGGGAATAGGATTAATATATAGAGTCAAAAATCCCAAGGTCAGTATGACCTTGGGATTTTGATTATCTTCTGCGGGAAATCCCGCATGGCTTTGCAATATTTTTTATCCACTACATGCCTACAGCTGAGGAAACTGCGGCAAAGATTGCCGCCACCAGCCAAAGAATCGGAAACAGCTTGAGAATTACCTTTAACCATTGTCCAAAATTGATCCGGGCGATGGCCAAACCTGCCAGCAGCACACCGCCTGTTGGCGAAATGAGATTCGTTAATCCATTTCCAAATTGGTATGCGGTTACTACTGCTTCGCGGTTAACACCCACAAGATCGCCTAATGGTGCAAGCACAGGCATCGTCAAGGCCGCCTCTCCTGATGAAGAAGGAACCAAGAACGTAATAATATTATGCACGACCAGCATGATGGTGGTGAACAAGTAATTCGGCAAGCCCTCAAGCATAGTAGCCAGCCCATTCAAAATGGTATCGATAATCATCCCGTTCTCTGCAACGACGAGGATCCCCCGGGCCAAACCGATAATCACGGCAGCGTAGATAAATTCTCCGCAACCTTTAACAAAATTCTCGGCAATTTCCTTCTGACTCATCCGGGTGACAATCCCCGAAAAAATCCCAAGTGCAAAGAAAAGCGCTCCGATCTCGGTCATATACCAGCCTTTGCTCAGTATTCCCCAGACAATTAGCCCCAAGGTAAAGATGAAGCCTCCAATAATTAATTTATCCCGGTTCGAGAAACTTACATCTATCCCATCGTTCTCCTTGATGAAGTGTTGGCGGTTTAGAATATCATTTTGGAATACCGCTGATTTCTCCGGATTCTTCTTCACCCGCTGCGCATACCACATCGTAAAACCAATCGATATCGCAGTAAAAACAACCCATTCAATAAATCTGAGCCATAGCTGTGGATTTCCCTGCACCCCTGCTACGCCTTGCGCAATCAATACAGAGAAAGGATTAACAGTTGATCCGACATAGCCGATCTGTGTTCCGAGAAATAGAATGAGAATCGCCGTCATGGAGTCAAAGCCCAAGGCAAACATTAACGGTATAAAAATGGCATAAAGCGGAATGATTTCTTCACTCATTCCAAAGGTTGAACCCCCCAGGCTGAAAATCACCATGGCTATCGGAATCAGTAATATCCCTTTACTTTTGAGTCTTCCGGCTAGAGCCATCAGTGCCCGGTCAATCGCCCCAGTCTGCAGAATAATTCCAAAAGCTCCCCCTACAATCAGGACGAAGGCGACGACATCAGCAGCATTGATGATTCCTTCTAACGGCGCACTGGCAATTTGGGCAAATCCTTGTCTCAAATCCCCTTGCTCACTGATTTTGGGAACGGTATGATAGGTTCCCGGGATGATGGCTGTTCTGGAGGAACCATCCACCAGCACTTCCTGACGGTCAAATTGGCCGCTCGGGACAATCCAGGTTAATCCGGCAATAGCCACGATAATCAGAAAAATCAATGTATAACTATGAGGAAGGGACCATTTTATTTTACGTTTAACCGTTTCCATTTCTACCCCTCGTTCCTGGCAGCATCATAGGTGATTTGACCGGCGGTAATTGTCAAAATCACACGTGCATCTCTAATCTCGGTTGCAGCTGTATCCAGAAGATTACGGTCAAATACAGCAATATCAGCAGCTTTTCCAACTTCCAAGGTTCCTGTACTTTCCATACCGCAATGTCTGGCCCCGTTAATCGTCCAGGCCTTTAGGACTTCTGATGCCGGCATCCCCTGCTCGGAATTCCAGCCTCCCGGAGGGGATCCATCAGGGAACAACCGAAAAGAAGCCGCATACAGCGAATCAGGAACACTGGTGAGGAAAAGCGGCAAATCTGTACCTATCGTAATCGGTACATTGGCCTCAAGCATGGACTTGTAATTATAAAACCGGCTTTCATTCTCTTTTCCGGCCACAGCAGCCATATAAGCATCCTCATAAGAAGGATTTAAGAGCAAGATCTGGGCATATACCTCGGCAAAAATCCCGTTCTCCCCCATCCTCTGAATGTCTTCGGGATGTGGATATTCCAAATCGCTGATTGAATGCCTAATCCGCTGTGCTCCCCGGTTACGATTGCAATCTTCGATCATGTCTACTGCCTTACGAATTGCTGCATCTCCCTCAGCCGTTAGACAACATTTAATTCCATGGCTGTCTGCTGCCCGAAATGCCTCTTCTAACCCTTCGTAGTCAACTGACTGCAAGTTTGTAACACCTGGCATATCCGCATAAGGCTCCAGCATATCTCCCGTATGATCAGCTACCACACCATCCAACATCAGCTTATATCCCTGAAACCGAAGAAATTCTCCTTGATAACGCTCTTTGTACTGCAAACCCGTGGAAATATCAAGCGGCTGCAATACAGGTTCAAGCGCAAAATGGACCCGCAACGGCAGCTCTCCCGTTGCTTCCAGCTCTTCAAGGACCGGCAACAAACCGCTATGCCTGTCAAAGCCTATATCTTTTATCGAAGTGACACCCCGTTTAGCAAGCATTCGGGCAAAGTCCAAAAACTCTTGTCTGACTAATTCCTGATCCTGCATCATGTCATGAAGGAGGAGGGCGCGTGATTCCGCGCTGCATTGGTCAGGGAGAAACTGATACTTATCCTGAGCAAGCTTGTTCATCCAACAATAGCTTTTCGTCAGATTAATGGCGATTACAGCCCTTTCAGTAAAAGCTTCGTCTAATAAGCTTTGCCCCGGAATCTCGCCCCAACAACCTTCACTCCACCCGTAAGCGTATACATTTTGCTTTGAGGGTATTTTTTCTGCTTCTTGTTTAAGCAACTCTAAAGCCTCTTGAATTGTAGCGACATTCGTCAGATCCACTCCACGGTGCATGGACATGT
This sequence comes from Paenibacillus sp. FSL F4-0122, assembly GCF_038002845.1. Classification (NCBI taxonomy): domain Bacteria; kingdom Bacillati; phylum Bacillota; class Bacilli; order Caryophanales; family Paenibacillaceae; genus Paenibacillus; species Paenibacillus sp. FSL F4-0122. Next base: position 4,232,511 of record NZ_JBBODI010000001.1, on the reverse strand, counting down.
AACCGGTAAAAAAAACATGGTTATCATGTATACCAGGCATAATGAACGCATCCTTCAGATGATGAACAAATGTTGCCGGTCCTATCCATTCCTCTGCTTCTGCCGGGATTCCAACCGCGACGATTCGCTCCCCTTGCAGGGCAATAAATGCCGGTGAAGCGCCATCTTCTATTCCTGTAAATACTGCATTAGACAACAGTACCCGATCTGCAAAACCATGTTTAACTGCTTCCATGATTTCAACGCCTTTCTGCCGATTAATAATACGACTTATAACGTTATATCGAAGCTTCTGCTTCCCGCTTACCGCAAGAAGCAGAATGAATTATAAAGTAAATTGATAACGGTCACCGATAATGTACTGCTTGCCTACATGAACCGGCTGACTGTCCTGATCATAAATAATAGTGTTCATATAGAACAAAGGATCACCAATGGGAATCTCCAGTAATTTTGCTTGCTGTTCATCAGCCAAGGTGATTTGCAACACCGTTTCTCCCGGCTGATTGGGATCAATATGATAACGTTTCCGCAGCAGCTCATATACCGATCCTTCAAGCTTTTCATCCATTAAGAAAGAAAAACGGTCATACGGATAATAGTTATTTTCCAGCATTAGGGGTCTTTCGCCAGCATATCTTTTACGTTGAATATATAACACCGGTTCACCCTGCTGTATTTGCAGCCGCTCCGCGGTTTCCTGATCGGCTTTAAGTTTAGTTCTCTCCGTAACGACGCTGTGTGATGAAACACCATTGGCTTTGCAGGCCGCCGTAAAACTGATGACATGCTCAATCTTGCGGCCGATCTTTTGTGCGTTGACAAAAGTGCCCTTGCCCTGGCGTTTCGTCAGATATCCCTCATTCACCAATTCCTCTATAGCTTTCCTAACAGTAATTCGGCTGACATTATATGTTTCACTAAGCTCAATTTCAGTAGGAATTTTATCTCCTGAATTAAAGGTACCGTTCGCAATGGCGGATTGGACCGCTTTTTTCAATTGAATATATAATGGCTCTGCCTGCTCTGAATTTAACATGATTTACCCTCACTTGTTATATAACGTTATATTACTCTATTGTTAGAGTAACAAACGATCCTCTTTTTCACAAGCAAAGATAAGTACACATCCGTTGTTAATAAGAAGCCCCGAATCCAAAGGAACCTTCCACCATACAGCTCTTGGCAGCTAATCTGGAGCCTTCCCGCATAGCAGCTTGAATATCACCATCCTTAATCATACTCATTAAAAAGGCAGTAATATAAGAGTCGCCTGCTCCCATCGTATCAACAGCCTCAATAAGCTCAGGGGTCTGATAATAAAAGCTTGCTCCATCATAGGCAATGGATCTGTCTCCCCCGCGTGTTGCCACCAATACTTGGCCTTCTCTTCTGCGTTTAGTCTCAATAAAATTCTGCGTCTCTTCATCCGTCATATGGCTGCAGGAAAAGAAAGCAAAATCCGCATTGCCAATATACCGTTCTACCTGCGCATCCTCGAAGTCATCGGAGAAATCAAAAGAGAGGGGAATTCCCAGTGCATTCAGCTCCGCAAGCAAATGTCCGGTGTGACTATAAAGCCCTGTATGGATGATATCAAACCCACGGATATATTCTCTGTCGGCTTCACTCAACGCTATTGGATTCAGTCTGGTAACCCCGCCTTCGTTGCTGCCCAGAAATACCCGTTCCCCATTCTCTAAGGTTACCCGTGCACATCCATTCTCTCCGCTATGATGTCTGCAATGTGAGATATCGATTTCCAGCTGCTGCAGCGTATTTTCCACAAGACGTGCCTCGTCATCATCGCCGAAAACACCGAGGAAAGCCGCGACAGCTCCTTCACCTTTGGCGAAAACACTAAAGTTGAGTGCATTGCCGCCGGGATACATCGTACGCTGATGAACATACTTGTCTACCACATTATCGCCAATACCTAGAGCTTTCATGGTTTTATCCTCCCGATTAGTAGGCTACTTTCCCCATATAACGGCGGGTTTCTAGCGGATGATTTCTCACCTCGGCAAGAGCCTCGCGATAGACACAAATGATACTGTAGAATAATACCGGATTAAAGAATTCCACAACTTCATCAGCAATTGTACCAATTCCCAGCTCTTTAGCATCAATCACTTCGACTTTCTCTGCATACTGATTCAGGAAAGTCCGTGCTCGTTCATCCAGCTCACGGGTGCGCCCTTCATTAATCATTAGGATGAATGGGGTTTCTTTATCCGTCACTTCAAAAGGACCATGGAAGAATTCACCGGAGTGAATCGCCGCAGCATGCAGCCATTGCATTTCCATCAAAGAACAGATTGCAAATCCATAAGCATGTCCGTACGAAGCTCCACTCGTCAAGATATAATAAAGCTCCTCATTACGGTATTTGTTGGCAAACACACGGGCACGTGGAGCGACCTGCTTTTTACCCTGGTTAATAATGCCATCGATAGCTTCCAATCCTTTTTGAAAAGCTTCAACATGCGCATACCCTTCAGCCGCATCTAACAATTGAGTAGCGAGATCCAGAATGATAGCCATCGGGTTATTTTTCACATTGCTATCATCTCCCCATTCATACAAGAAAGAATAATCAGAGTAATTCAGCAGCGCAGCTTCCTTGTTATGGGTTAGGCCAATGGTGTGCGCTCCATGCTGTTTGGCTACTTGCGCCGCAGCTACCGATTCCGGTGTATTTCCGCCATGGGAACAAACGATTACTACCGATTGTGTGCCCAGACGTTTAGGCAATGCATGAACAAACTCATTCGCCGTATAGAGCCCTGCTACCAGTTTCTTCGCTTCACTATCCAAAAAATATTTCGCGGGATACATATCAACCAGTGAACCCCCACAAGCTACAAAATATACCTCTGAAATCCCCTCTGCCACTTTTTCACGGATACTTTGAACAACCTGATTTGCATTCATTTGATTCTCTCCTTTGATATAACGTTATATAACGTATTGTTTACGAGATAAATATAACCGCTTTCAAAAATGCTGTCAACTATTAATTTATTCAGGTATATTTGAGAAATCAAAGAAACCAGAAGACAAGGATAAGCCATAAGCTAAATGCCGGAGGGTAAATGTTTGTAGGGTTAGAGATCACCAAACCCAATAGATAAGAAGGATTGAGAAGCTGAGTTAGAAGACAAGGAGAAAAACCGCAATAGAGAATCCATGCAATCGCTATGTGCCTAACCTTAGAGGTGAAGATGCACGTGCACAGTTCGTAGTGTACTCACTGCAGACGGAGGGGAAAACGAAGAAGCTACAATTGCGTTTGATAGTCTCGTTCATATCAGCGATTGGAGCAACAGTCCGTTCGCGGAGCGTCTGTCAAATCAACAACTTCAACCCTACTATGAAACAAAGGGTGTCCCAGCCACCATTTGCATGGCTTTTGGGACACCCACTTTCACTTATTACTACTTATTACTACTTATGATTGTTATTCTTTTGAGGATGGTGGTGTTGGCACTGATGTATATTCATTTACTTCAAAAGTAATGATTTTATCGTAAATAATATAGTCTTTACGACTTTTAAAAGGACCTTTGTTATTGGACTGTTTGTCGATTGCAAAGGTTACAGGACCCACGCCTTTACCACGATTCTCATACCATTCCACGAAAGCATTAACTACTGCGATGGACACATCATATTCTTTCTGCTCTCCGGTATTAAGCATAATGAACAGGAGAGCTCTGTCACCATTGTCTTCACCCACATCACCCACGTTAGGCTTAGCGGAAGCTTCATTTGAATTGGCACTCTCCGTTTGTCCGTACAAAGCAGTCACTACATAATAATAGGTTGTTTCGTTCACTACATTGGTATCCAAATAGGTTAGTGTGGTTGAAGGAACAGTAACTAATTTCAAAGAATACGGCCCTCCTGCTGCTGTTCCACGTTTCACAATGTATCCAGTAGCACCATTTACAGCTTCCCACTTTAACGTTACCTGTTTGTTTCCACCTACCGCAGTGAGATTCGTCGGTACTTTCATTTCAAAATTAGGTGTAGCAGAAACCTCATTGGAGAGGCCGCTTTCGCCTGTACCTATTTTCCCTATAACAGTATAATAGTAGGTTTCACCATTTATAACATTACTATCCAAGTAGGTGTAAGTAGTGCCTGTAACGGTTTGGATATCAATGTAAGGACCACCCGCTGTGTCACTTCGTTTTACAATGTAACCTGTAGCATTAGCCACGGCAGCATCCCAATTCAAAGTAACTTTAGCATTCCCAGCAGTCGCAGTAAGATGCGGAATTGGGCTTGCCTCTCCGAAAACGTTGAATTCACGTACATACAAGTTGGCTGTAGTCGTTGATTTGATTACAACGGTATACACACCTGTTAAACGACTCGGAAGTGTTTCAATTACATCATTCGCAGCAGGAGTGTATTCACCGATTTTGATATTATTTTTGTCGTAGAATTGTACGAGTGATTTATAACTACTCGACGCGTTATTTATAATAACCGCTTCAATATCCAGTGGTGCAGAGAACGTATACCAAGCAATGTTGGTACCCATATTTTTTAATGTAGCTGCATTGTTATCTGTTAATTCTCGCACTGTATTAGCTGTCGTACCTACCGATGCGCCTACATTGATTGGCAATCTATCTAATAATCCTCCGGTATATTTCGTTGCATTGGGTTGCGCACTCATCACATTTGAATTTCCGCTTTCACCTGCTTCATTGTTACTAGTGACGACATAGTAATATGTTGTTCCATTTGTAATCGTGGAATCGCTGTAGCTTGTTCCCTTTACATCGGTAGCGATTGTTGCGAATGGTCCAGTAGCTGATGTAGACCGTTTGACGTTATACCATTTTGCTCCAGTCGAAGTCCAAACAATTTCAGTTAATTTATCCCATCCTGCAGAAAAACTAATTGTCGGTGCATAAGGTGCAGCCGTTGGATTTGAGAATAGGTTGAATTCACGTACATATAAGTTGGCAGCAGACGTTGATTTAAGCACAACCGCATATACACCTGTTACAGGACTCGAGAGTGTTTCTACTCCATCATTCGTAACAGGAGTGTACTCACCGATTTTAGTATTATTGTTATCGTAGAATTCTATCTTTGAACTATAGCTGCTCGACGCGTTATTTATAATAACTGCTTCAATATCTTGTGGTGTAGAGAACGTATACCAAGCAATGTTTGTACCCATGTTTTTAACTGTAGCGGCATTGTTATCTGTTAATTCTCGCACTGTATAAGCTGTCGTGCCTACCGATGCGCCTACATTGATTGGCAATTTATCTAATAATCCTCCGGTATATTTCGTTGCATTGGGTTGTACGGCAGCCGATACAGTGGAGTTAACACTTTCACCTGCTTCATTACTAGAGGCGACGACATAATAATATGTTGTACCATTTGCAACTGTAGTATCGCTGTAGCTTGTTCCCTTTACATCGGTAGCAATAGTAGCGAATGGTCCAGTAGCTGATGTAGAGCGTTTGACGTTGTACGCTTTCGCTCCGGTCGAAGTCCAATTAATTTCAGTTACTTTGTCCCATCCTGCAGAAAAACTAATTGTCGGGACATTAGGTACAGCTGTTGGAGTTGTGTATACGTTGAATTCACGTACATATAAGTTGGTAGCAGACGTTGATTTAAGCACAACCGTATACACACCTGTTATGGGATTCGAAAGTGTTTCTACTCCATCATTCGTAACAGGAATGTACTCACCGATTTTAGTATTATTGTTATCGTAGAATTCTATCTTTGAACTATAGCTGCTCGACACGTTATTTATAATAACTGCTTCAATATCTTGTGGTGCAGAGAAAGTATACCAAGCAATACTTGTACCCATGTTTTTAACTGTAGCGGCATTGTTATCTGTTAATTCTGAGACAGTATAGAAAGCACTACCTACACTGACTCCCACATTCATAGGAAGACCATCCAATACTCCCCCTTTGTATGTAGTTACCGCTGCCGAAGCTGATAGCGGTGGAATCAATTGAAACAGCATTGCAAAGACTACAAATAAATAACTAATTTTTTTCAAGCTTGTTTCCCCCTGTATAGTTAAATTTTGGTTATTGCGATCAACTTATATTATAATACTGCAAGGTGGAATAATTGTGAATACTTACACAAACAGTTTATCCCTTCCAAGGAATACTTTGTGAACGTTTATATCCAGTTAGATCCATTAAAGGAAATACATGATTTTATAATTGCCAAAGACTATGGGACCAACATCAATGTGCATTACTTACAAGTAGATAATTGAACCAAAATCATGTTCCATATATGATAGCTTTATCATTTTTTTCAAGAGAGGCTTCAGTTTTGTGACAATATAAATCAATGAACAGATAAGAGCATTGGAGGTGGTGTTGACTGGACTTAGTGGCGAGAAGCTCGGGGTCGCCTCCAGAGAGGAGGCGCTGGCAATGGCCCGTTCGCAAGGAGCATATTTGGTGTGCACCTCGCCGATGAGTAGCCTGCCGCCGTGCAGCCTGATGGCGAAAGACAAGGAAAAGCGGCGGCGTTCAAGGCGGATACCGGACGAATGTCCAGGTGAAACAGTAAAGAGAAGGTCAAGGAACTGCGCTTCACCGCGCATATCGAAGAACATAATGATGACACGAAGCTTTGCCAGGCAGACAAACATCTCCGCTCTGGCAAGCCGGTACAGTTGGTCGTTAGAGCATCGGGCGCAAAGGAAGCCACTGCCTCGAAGGCAGTACTGGAGCGTCTAGTGGCCGATGCGATGTACCTTAATTGAAAGAAAATGTGCGCAAAGAACAGTTAACTAAACCCCAAACTTATGATTTTCATCCCTAGCCGCGAAATATATGTTGGGTTTGTCTACTTATTTGAACCCTCAAATTTCGGAGCGTCACTGCCGGTTTCACGAATATCAACACTGGTGCGGATGTGGGTTGTGCAAATAATTTACCGCAAGGTGGAAAACAATATCTTACTAAACCGAATTCCAGCACCGCATATGGGGCTCAGGCGAGTACTTTCAGCACAATTGAATATGCGCAGATGAGTGTGGTTGACGGATAACTCCTCAAAACCCACCTACTAAGGCGGATTCTTCTAACTGCTCATATGATTCTGTTGAATCAGGGAAATGTTCACAAAGCATTGACGTGCTTGGTGTAATCAAAGATTGTATGTTCATTGAGGTTATTCGCTTTCTTCTAATTGATAAACTGTTTAATGCTCTTCCATTGTTGATAGTGCTGCCTTTAACTTTTGTTAAACGTATAACCATTAAAAAGTCTCCTTTACTGTTTAATCAGATACAGCAAAGGAGACTTATATACTTCTACGCAAATTCTGTATTCCTAAGGTTTTCACTATGATGCCGGGGACGTGGCAAGTACCGCATATTTCGAGCCATTGTTTCAAACATCAGCGACCATCGTCCGGTTTCTTCCCCTGCTCTTGGCCAGGTATAACGCTTGATCCGCCTTCTCCAGCAGCCCCTCCCGCTCCAATGCATGAATAGGATAATGGGCGATTCCTAGAGAGATCGTAACCTGTGTCGGGATTGGCCCCCTGCTTTGTTCCATTGCCCGCCGGACTCTTTCAGCTATGGTGAAGGCTTCCTCGGGTCTAGTGTGGGCTAGCAAGATGATGAACTCTTCACCGCCGTAGCGGTGGCAAACATCGTCTGGACGAAACGAGGTAACTATAACATTGGCTACATGTTTCAGCACTTCGTCGCCGATGAGATGGCCGTAGGTGTCGTTCACGAGTTTGAATTTGTCTACATCCAGCACAATGAGCGAAAACGGTTGTCCTGAGTCAATCCACTGACTCATCGTATACTCTAAGGATCTTCGGTTCATTAAACCGGTCAGAGCATCCGTCGTAGCCTCTTGGGTCAGTTGATCCGTCTGCTTCTGAATATCCGTCACGGCAAGCAACACAGCCTTGGTCAGCAGATCTGCCTCTCGGCTCCATTGCGGCTTCGCTTCTGGCAATTCAATCTTCTCCTTACCCATCCTGCTCACCAGATTTGCCAGGTACACAAAAGGCCGGGCCAGCTTGCGTGCTACGAGAATGACGCCCATCAGGAGTATAATGAACGGAAACAACGAATACCAGAGAATGGTCCGAAGGTGCCCCATCAGTTGATGATGGATGACACTAATCGGCGAAACGACCACAATTCCCCATCCGTTGGCTGGAACGCTGGAGTATCCGGCAAGCATTTCAACGTCACGGGTGTTACGCACTTGCTGTTCCCCACTCTCCCCATTCATGAGTTTCTGCACAACCTTGTTATTGCTAACATCCTCCCCAATGAGCTGCTTATCCGGGTGGTACAACAGATGCCCGCTTGAATCCACAATATAATAATAGGAGCCAGAATCGTCCACGTTATTATCGCCAAAAATCATAGACAAAATATTGTTCTCCTGCAGATAAAATGTGCCGCTCAAAATACCGCGATATATACCATTCTTGCTAAAAATCGGCTGACTCATAAAAACGATTAGTCTATTGGTGGTTTGGGTCATGTAGGGGGAGGATATGTAAGGTTTTTTTAGCGCCAAAGCTTCCAAACCGACCTTAGAAGTTATATGATTTCCTGCTGACCCCAAACTAGTCGGTACTACATTGCGGATCAGACCGTCGGCATTGAGCACGGCGATAGAATTGAAGTAATTGCTACTATTGCGCATCAGTTCCAAATTATCATTCACTTGCTTGGGCGTTAAGGTTTCGTCATCGGAGAGTGTCTCAGCACTGTATTCCAAACTGCTGCGCATGGACTGAAATAAGGAATCCATTGTTTTGGTCATTCGGTCAGCGTTGTAGTAATTCAGATGGAGCGTAGTCTCCATCAATGATTGTTTTTTGGACTCGTAAGAGCCAATCAGAAGAATGCTTGAAGTTAGTAGAACCACCAGCGTAACCAAGCCCGTAAGCAGCGATGTGAGACTGAGCTTTTTACTTTGACGCGGCTCGGCTCTTCTCAGTGTAAGCAAACTTTAACCCTCCTTGGTTCTTGAAAACTAGCTTAATCAATAATACAACAAATTAAGATGTTATTCGACAGTAATCAAAAGGCTCGGATCTCTCATACCACTGTGCTTACCGTTTGATATACGGCGGTTCATGAAATCTTCCATATTAAAAAACTCCTCTCCAGAGCTTGTGATTAGACAAGCACTGAAAAGGAGTGTTATCACCCTGATTCTGTGAGCTCGGATGTGATTCCAAGACACACAGAACCTTTAGTTTTTGACGGAAGCATTACTCAAGAAAAACAAAAAAACCTTGATTTCTCAAGGTTTTCACTGTGATGCCGAGGACGGGGGTCGAACCCGTACGGTACTCACGTACCGCAGGATTTTAAGACATGAGTTTTTATTGATATGATATGGAACTAAACTCAATAACCTAGTCATATCAAGGTCTCAACCCGTTCTTATATTGTTCTCATTTGGACTGGTTTCTACTGATTGACCTAGAGTCTGTCCCCAGTTCGTCCCCTGCGATTATTTAGAAAAACCTAGTTTTATAAAGATAAAAACACCGCTTATACTATAACCAGAGTTTTGATCCCTTGCAACAGAAATTAAAATCTGTGCAAGGGTTTTTATTAGTTTTTTTGGGATTAGTGCCTGGCCTGGTTAATATCTATCTGGTGTAATTTCTGCCGTACTTACTTTGCTCTCATTAATTTGCATATCTAATAAAATCCTAAATGTAATCTATCAATTACTTGAAACATGCTAAAATATCATTGGTTACCAGTGAAACGCAAAACCCCACCAGTATAATCACTGATGAGGCACATTTTTACAATCGTATCGGTTGGGTGTCTTATGTCTATATTGAGCTAACGTTTCCCGTTAGCGCAACGACTTACTCTGTTGGATTTCGTGTTCCTCAACATAAAGCGGTATCAGAGAAGGCGGATCGTACCTTATCGCGGCCTTTAAACGACAAAATGGTGCCGATAGCCATAGCCCCATAGCCGCAACGAAATAATGAGCCTAATCCGACAGTGCCCGCATGATGTTGGATTTCGCCTCTGCCGCAATTGCTTCATTCCCGTCATCGACCGCTTGCATTAAGATCAGTATGGGGATGTATACCGCGATTAGCCGCGCCAGCAGCTTCGTTTCCTCGTCCGCTCCTCCGTACGTTTCGAAAAACACGCCGCGAGCGTAAGGTGGTAAAAAGCTATAAGCAACGCTCAAATCGCAAGCCGGATGGCCTACGCTCAGATCGCCCCAATCAATGATGCCGGAAACGATCCCGTTCTCATTCACAAGCATATTTTTGAAATGAAGATCGCCATGTAGCAGTGCATTCACCGCCTCGACACGGTCCTTTTGCAGCCTGCTAATATACGCTTCGATCACACCGGACTCCTCCGGCGACAAGTGTTCAACCACCTTCGATAGAAATCCCTCCAATTTCACTTTGCGCGATGCTATGTCCGTCAAGTTTCGATGATCTTGCTGAACTTCGCACTTCAGCGCCGCCTGCACCGGAAACTCATGCAATCTCCGCAAAAATTTCGCCAGCGTCTCTGCCGATAAAGCCCGCCGTTCTTCCGTCAAACCGATTGGGAAATCTCCTAGCACGTAGGCATAGCCAAGAAATGGTGCCGGGTATTCGTCACTTGCTTCGCCATAAAACAACGGTTTCGGATAGGGGATGGTTATATATGCCTCCAGCTTTGGCAGCAGCTTCCCTTCCATACGAATCGAGCCAACTGCAATCTTTCTTCTTGGAAACCGGAACACGTACTCGTTACCGATGAGAAAAACCGTATTGTCCCAGCCCCAGCCCAGTCGCTTCACTTGCTTCGATGACAGCTGAGGGAATTGTCTGCCGATCAGCGTCCGCGCCTGCTCTTCGTTAACCTCCCACTCCGCATCCCATACATTCGTTCCTCCCATGAATTGTCGCCTCCTCGTTCCTTACGTTATTTAGATGTTTACATTCCCTAAAAGTTACGCATAACTGCCCGTTAGCTTAAATGAAAAAGCAGCCGGTTGTTTGAGCGGCTGCTTACATGTTTTTATTAAATTAACGTTTCCCATTAGCTTAATGATCATTTACTGATTCAGTACACAAGGGGCATTTGAAATTCCCCATATATTAGTTATCAAGTATTTTTTCCATTATCGCATTTCCATCATTGTTCTCAACTTCTTTATATTTTAGTTTTTTATATAGATTGTAGGCTGGTTCATTGAAATTAAATACACTAAGTCTGAGTTTTCTAATTCCTTTATCTTTGGCATCCTGCTCTATCAATTTCATAGTTTCAAATCCATATCCCTTATTTCTGTAATTTTGCTTAACCAAAAAATCACAAATGAATCCTGATGTATTCTCTTTTTCATACCAAATAAAACCAATTTTTTCTAAACTATGATTTATCATTACATATAAATAATTATTTTTTGTTGATAAACCCATCGGAAGTAGTTCATTGAATTCTTTTTCAGCACATTTATAAGCATCTTTATCGCTACTCATTTTAGATTTGATTAAATCTTTTGCATAGTCATTAACAGACCACTCTTTAAATTTTTCAAATTCATTTTCTGTCATATTTCGAATCTTTATCATTTATTAACCCCTATTCATTTAAATATCTCGTCCGTATTTTTTCACAAACACGAGTTGTATAAAAAGAAATTCCACTAAATAATCTTTTGCATAAGGCAACAAAATGTTGCGAATGAATTACTTTAAAAGTTTTTTGGGGCCGCTCTTTCAGATAATGTCATATTTACGAACTTCGTAAATAATTCCATATGTAGAGTATTCGCGAATTTATTGAGCCATCCTGCCCGAATCTAATTAGCTTTTCGTTCATCCTCAATTCCAAACAGTACAACAGATGCTTGCCCCACTGGATTTAACTCTATTTTTCACACTTCTTCTGTAAGGCTATTCCAAGCTATTTAACTTATTGATTACATTCTGAAGTCCCTATTTTGTTGACTTCTTGAAACAGAAAATTTCAAATTACTACTCCTAGTTTTGAGAGAATCCGATCCATTTCATCAAAATGTTCTTTGTCGCTTGAAGCAAAAATCAAATTAAAACTATCGTCATTATTCATCACCGTTATTATGCTGTCATCGTAATTCCCATAAAATTCGATGCCAATCCAATGCCGAAAGGAAATATCTTTGTTTTTAAAATTTTCACGAATAAAATCCAAGTCGGTTTGTTCAATGGAATAAAACGATTCACAGCCGTATTCAAGAGCGAATACGGTTTGCAAATAGGCCATCGCATGAAAAAAATCGGTCAATGCTTCAAATTCCATTTTCCATACCTTTTCATCGCAACTCATATAGACAGGGGGATTGGACCTGGATAAATCGTTCCTATGGATTCCCCAGACACAGGCACGCTGATTCTCGCAATAAAAAATTAAATATTCGCTATGCTTGAAGTATTGGAATTGCTCGGGTTTGATCAAACTATCTTGCGTATGATTCAGCCGCTCGTCTTTACCGAGTTCCAAATAATAATCTATAAACACCTGGGGCAATTCACCGAAATTATTTTTAATGGTTTGTATCTCATCATGACTAAACCCGTTTCGTTTCGTAATATGAAACAGCTTTTTAATCATTGTAAAATCAGTCATCCGCATCACACCTTATCCTTGTATAATTTGCTATCGATTGACTTAATTTGTCCAATATTATCATCCTTTGTTAAGGAATTTTTTCCGAAACCAATAAAAAACAAAAAAACCTTGATTTCTCAAGGTTTTCACTGTGATGCCGAGGACGGGGGTCGAACCCGTACGGTACTCACGTACCGCAGGATTTTAAGTCCCAGAAGTCATTTGGACTTTAACCCCCTGCAGAGGAATATAAGGGAACCTACAATCCGCAAAAAGCCTTGTAGAATCAAGGATTTTTACGGTTTTTCGTGTTTTCCTTAGAGCCACAAGGGTTTCCGGCAACAAGTAACAGAAAGAGCAAATTTAGCCTTTGGAGAGAACTGCGAGAGAACTCGGAGAGAAAAATGAGAGAACCAGCCCGCTCCCTACCATTGACAATATGTTCGGAGCAAACCTCCGGGGAGGTTTTTACAATGACACAAACAACCGTTATCACCATTGCCAATCAGAAAGGTGGCACAGGTAAGACTACCACCGCCTACAATCTGGCGTGCGCCTTGTCCTATGAAGATAAAAAAGTGCTGCTGGTTGATTTCGACCCACAAGGCAATCTGAGCATGTGCTTTGGAATCGAGAATCCAGATCAGCTTAAGTTTTCAATGTTCAATATTATGAACGCCCTCATGAGCGACGAACCACTGCCGGCTCCTGAAGAATACATTCATAATCATGGCAATATAGACCTCATCCCAAGCAACATAGAACTATCCGTTGCTGAGATTAATTTAAGAGATGAAATGGGTGGTGAAAAGACTCTCACCACATTATTGGAATCCATGAAGCAAAGATATGACTATATCATTATAGACACAAATCCCTCTCTTGGTCTACTAACGATAAACGCCCTTGCTGCCAGTGACAGTGTGTTAATTCCGGTAAACCCTCAACTGTGGTCAGCAACAGGCCTAACTCAGCTTCTGAAAATTATCATTAAGGTGAAGAAACGAATTAATCCGCGAATCACCATTGAGGGCATTCTAATGACTATGTGTGATCCTCGCACCAATTTATACAAGGAAGCTTACAAATTGGTTCAAGACTACTACGGAGAAATCATCCGCATCTTTACATCACAAATCCCTCTCTCAGTTAAAGTCGGAGAAGCCAACTTTTATAGTCAAGGCTTAATGACTTATTTGCCTAAATCAAAGGTAACAGCAGCTTATCAAAATCTGGCAAAGGAGCTGATGCAACATGAATATGCCCAAGCCACGAATCACTCCTAAGCTAGGAAGTATTGATGAACTCCTGAAACTCTCAGAGAAGACACCTCACGAATCAGAATCTCCTTCTTCGAAGGGAATTATTCAATCTATTCCTATCTATAAAATCAGATTTTTTAAAGACCATCCCTTCCATTTATATGAAGGTGAGCGACTGGCCGATATGGTTGACAGCATTTCAACTAACGGCCTACTTGTCCCGGTTATCATTCGAAGAATTGAACCAGATGAGTCCGGCCATGAGTACGAGATGTTGTCAGGACATAATCGTATGAACGCTGCACTCCTTGTTGGCTTAGAGCAGCTTCCTTCTATTATTAAAGAGCATTTATCTGATGAAGAAGCACTGCTATATGTTGTGGAGACTAATGTGCTTCAGCGTTCCTTTAGCGAAATGCTGCCTTCCGAAAAAGCAAAAGTATTATCTTTACGGCATTCAGAAATGTTCTCACAAGGAAAACGAAACGATATCATCGATGAGCTAAAAAGATTAGAAGACCCACAATACAACAAGGAAAATGAAACTTCTGCCCCAATGGGGCAGAGGCCAACCAGCCGGGATAAGGTTGCTCAAGAATATGGATTATCCAAAAACTCTGTCTCCAGGCTACTGCGAATTGATAAACTGATTCCCGGATTAAAACAGCGTGTCGATGCCAATGAGCTACCGTTACGCTGTGCCGTTCACCTGTCTTATTTATCAGAAGGTGAGCAATCCATAATCGAACAATCTATTGCCGACAATGGTTTTAAGTTGGATATGAAAAAGTCAGAGCTTTTGCAGGGTTACTCCGGCAGGCTCAGCACAGAGCAAACCTACAAAATATTATCAGGTGAGGCAACTCGAAAGCCGCGTAACCAAACACCACCGCCATTCAAATTGAAGCATAAAGTCTTTGCCAAATATTTTACCAGCCAAAGCAAAGCTTCTGAGATCGAGCAGATTATCGACAAGGCCCTTGAAATGTATTTTTCCCATCAACAACAATACGCTTCAGCCCAAAATGATAAGGAGGCCGATGAACATGAGCCCGAACTTTAAAGATATAGAGCATGAGCAATTCTATGAAGGCAATCTGCGAATGGTCAATATACCGCAAGATTCGTACCATAAATCTTTGTTCTACACATTGGGCCTATCACCACAAACGCGCCAGCATATTAAAGATCTTTACGACCATCAAGATAACTGTATCCGACTGGAAGGATTGCAAGAGGGCTGGCAAACCGGCACAACCTTGAAAATCACCCGACTGGCCTTTAATTTGTTCAACGGCTTTACCGGTGATAGCGAATTGAATCCTGACCGTCCTCGGAATTACAGCCCATACTTTTTGTTTGATACAAACCTGATGCCTTACTTTTTTGAATCCATTAAGTTGCGGTATTCAGAGTATACTCACTCCTTTGATCAGTCATCCCTCCCGTTCTCCCTGCTGGATGCTAAAGACATGCTGGGCTTTTATGAACAGGAAATCTAACTCTACTCCTCCCTATCCCAGTTCCAAAGAAAGGAGAGCCAGTCATGAGCCGTATGGATCAACTGCGAGATCTTTACTCATCTGCTATTGCAAACATTACTCACAGCGCAGAAGCTTGGCGTGACTACTTAGAATTTGCAGCATCAATCTACAAGTATTCCTTTGATAACACTTTGCTTATCTATACGCAACGCCCGGACGCCTCCATGCTGGCTCCCTTATCTCTGTGGAATCAACTGGGGAGGTACGTTCGCAAAGGTGAAAAGAGTGTCGCAGTTTGCGACTTCACATCGGAAAATAGCCCTTCTTTGACCTACCTGTTTGACGTATCACAGACGACAGGTAAGAACACTCCACAGCTTTGGAATTTGAATCAGGTGGACACAGATGAGCTTGCCGGAAGACTTACTTCTTACGATTCACTGAATTTACCTGAGGCTATTTCTCAGATGACGCATTCAGCTGTTCTTACTTCGTTAGACGATTGGCTACAGGATATCGAACTTGATATCAAGGATCATTTCTTAGGAACAGTCCCACTTCAAGGTCTGGAACAACACATCGGAGATTTAGTTAAGGACAGTCTTCGCTATCTTATTCATCAGCGCTGCCAGTTATCTGAACCCGACAATGTAGACTTTACCACCATAACTCATTTTCATACGCTCCCATTGGCGGCGAGGTTAGGCAACCAAATCAATGTTCTAGCCCGCAGCCTGCTAGGAGATATTGCTCGATACATTAAAATTATGGAAGCAGAAAGGAGTTTGCAAAATGAACAATCCGAACAGCCCGAACCTGACGTATCGCGAAATCGACGGTCTGCTGTATCCCAACTTGAACATTTCGAACGAAGCCAAGGTAGACCAGCAGCCTTTGGGCAGGTACGGCCGGATGGCAATGAGTTATCTTCGGGACAATCATCCACAGCGTTTCCAGATTCTCATGATGCAAGGCATCCTCATGGAGACGATACACAACGTCGAGCAGGAAGCGCTGGAACGGATGGAGCAACTGACCGAGCAGCTACTCCACCTTCGACCGATGCCAAAGACCGACGATACGCTGGAACGGACACGACACCTCAATCAGATCAAATCGACAGCAGAAGAATTGGTCTTGAACGACATCTTGCTGAAACCGAGATAACCGAATCCATCGTCACTTCCACCAGATCAGAACCGCCACATAGCGGTTCTTTTTTTATGCCCAGTACTTCTTCTGATTTGTCTCACGGCCAAACTGGAGAAGAAATGCTCATCTTTCTGTTATCCAGCGGAAAAGGTGTTGAATCCAGAAAGCAGCACATCTATCAGTTTGTGGTTGAGCATCATCCAGTAAAGTCTGCCGATCTGATTGCATATCTAAAACCGTTATATGGCATAAGTGGTGCTAGAGGCGAATTCGAGTATGGATTGATCGGTTATATGTACGATGGAAAAGGCGTTACGATTGATTGGAATGACTCAAGAGGATCTCATAACGAGCACTTTAAATGGAAGAAAATCAGTGACACTCTTCTTCAGTTAATTGCTGAAGGAAATTACGATGCAGTGTTGCCTCCCCTTCCTTCAACTGAGCCTGAATTGACATTATTTGATTTTGCCGAACAATCTTCTATGGAAGATGCAACTCCAAACGATGAAATACCAAACAGCCCTCTAGCCTTAAATAAGGATAGCAGTATTCCTCTGGATGAAGAATCAAAGAGTGAAGCTCAGCCTATCTCCTTGCCAATCCCTGCAATAAATTATCGTTTTTATGCTGATCACTCCCCTTATGTATCAGGCCCTAAGAGCAAATATAAGCGCAACGTAGAAGCCATACAGTTACTTAAGCAGTTGGAAAGTGAACAGCAGCAGGCAAACCCGAAACAACAACATATTTTAGCCGGTTACGTGGGCTGGGGTGGCCTAGCGAATGCTTTCCACCCTTCAGCCAAAGGCTGGGAAAATGAATATGCTGAGCTGAAGCAATTACTGGATGAAGAAGAGTATGCAGCTGCCCGCAATTCAACAATTACCGCCTTCTATACAGAACAAGCGATTATCCAAACTATCCATGCTACCTTTCAGCGTTTCGGTTTATCGGAAGGAACAGGGCGACGCATATTGGATCCTGCGATGGGCAGCGGTAACTTTTTCTCCGTACTCCCCACGGATTGGGAGAACGCGGAGTTGCACGGCGTGGAATTAGACTCAGTTACCGGCCGAATTGCTCGTCAGCTTTACCCTACTGCATCTATACACCTACAAGGCTTCGAGAGCGTAGATTGGCGCGAAATGCGCTTTGATGCTATGTTTTCGAACATTCCGTTTCATAATATCCGTATTCATGATCGCCGCTTTACCAGTAGTCATCTTATCCATGATTACTTTTTTCTCCGCTCTTTGGAATTACTCAAGCCAGGTGGCATGCTAGCCTATATCGTTAGTAAGGGAACCATGGATAAACAGGATTCAACAGTTCGCCAGCTCATTGCTCAACAAGCCGAATTGATTGGTATGGTGCGATTGCCAAACACCACCTTTCAATCCCTTGCGGGTACTACAGTTACAACGGATATCGTGTTTCTGCAGAAACGTGAAGCCTCCCTTCTCTTCTCCCAAGAAGAACTGCCTGAATGGGTTAATATTGGTGAGACCTCCGACGGTATTCCTGTTAATCGCTATTATCTTTCCCATCCCGATATGATGCTCGGAAAGATGCAGTGGGATCGAGGTATGTACGGCGCAGAAAAATCTAGCGCATGTATCCCAGATGAAGAACAAATTCTGCTTCCTACTCTACAGCAAGCGCTTGGATCCCTGCAGGCTAACTTCCCTAAATTGGTTGGTCATTCAACTGAACAGTCTCTAAACAGGCTCTCTCCTCTTTGGGAAGAGGACGAAGAACCAGCCAGCAGAAAAGTTCCACCGGGAACCAAAAATTACACGTTCATCGAAGACCAAGGTCAGCTCTTCTACTGCGAGAATGGATTACTTCTGCCGCAAAATATTCAGGGAAAAAAGGCAGACCGTATAAAAGGATTATGCAGTATACGCCAAGCTCTGATTGATGTTATTAATATTCAATCCCGAGAGTATGGATATGAACTCCCAGAACTACAACAAGCCCAATCTCATCTTAATAATGTTTATGACCGCTTCGTTCAGCAACACGGTTATATTAATGATCGGGCGAATACCTCTGCTTTTGCCGATGATGATCAACTGCCACTTCTTCGATCCATTGAGGATCTTACACCAGAGAAAACCTGGAGCAAAGCCGCGATATTCACCCGGCCAACCATTAGAATTAATGCACTGCCTGAGCATACTGACAATCCATTGGAAGCAATGCAAATATGCTTGAATCACCGTTTACGAATCGACCTCGCCTACATTGCCCATCTGTGTAACCAGAGTATTACTGAAGTAAAAGAAGCCCTTGGGGAACGAATTTATCTGAATCCTCAAAAGTATAGTGGCGATGAAGAAGAAGGTTGGGAACTTGATGAGGAATACTTATCCGGTAATGTCCGGGATAAGTTGTCTTATGCAACACTAAAGGCACAAGAGCATCCCGACTTGTTTCAACGAAATGTAGAGGCTCTAGCCCGTGTGCAGCCGGCCCCCTTGTTGCCCGGCGACATTGATTTTCGTATCGGTAGTCCATGGATTCCAGTTCGTTACTACCGGGAATTCATATATGAGACTTTTGAGACCTCCCAAGTGCTGCGAAATTCGCAGACTGTAGATGTAAATTATTTAGAATTCACTAACACATGGCGTGTCTCCGGGAAAAACATCGAACCGGGCTCCATCAAGATCAATCAAACCTTTGGTACGAGACGAGCAAATGCTTATGAGATTTATGAAAGCAGCTTGAATCTTCAAAGCATTACAATACGCGACCCCGTTACCTATTTAGATGCAAGCGGTAACGAGCAAGTTAAGTATGTTGTTAATGCCAAAGAAACGATGATTGCCCGTGCCAAACAGCAGCAGATGAAAGAGGCCTTTGCTTCCTGGCTATTTCGAGATAAGACTAGAGCAGATACTCTACTCTCGATCTATAACGAAAAGTTTAATACAATTCGCCCGCGAGCTTATAGTGGTGATCATCTCGTTTTCCAGGCGATGAATGAAGAAATGAGTCTACGAAAACACCAAAAGGATGTAGCAGCTCGAATTATTTATTCAGGGACTGCACTCATGGCGCATGAAGTTGGTGCTGGAAAAACAGCTGCAATGATTGCCTCCGGGATGTATCTCAAACGAATGGGAGCGATTCACAAGCCGCTATATTGTGTTCCTAACCACCTTACCGAACAATGGGCAAACGAATTCTTACGCTTTTTCCCCAGCGCTAACATTCTGGTAACTACCAAAAAGGATTTTGCGCTATCCAATCGCCAGCGTTTTGTATCCCGCATTGCTATGGGCGAGTACGATGCAATTATCATTGGTCACAGCCAATTTGAGAAGATCCCGATCTCCCGGGAGCGACAGGAAAAGCTCTTACAGAACGAAATCAGCAATGTTTCCCAAACGATTAACCAAATCAAAAAAGAAAAAGGCGACAACTGGAGTATCAAGCAAATGGTTGTTTTTGAGAACAACCTCAAATCTCGATTAGAACGCTTAACCAACGAAAGTAAAAAAGATGATCTACTTACCTTCGAACAGCTTGGTGTAGATATGCTTTTTGTCGATGAAGCTCATGCTTACAAAAACTGCTTCACTTTTACGAAGATGCGTAACGTTGCCGGCATTGGTAAATCTAGTAGTCAACGGGCAACCGATATGCTGCTCAAATGCCAGTATCTGCAGGAAATGAACCAAGGCCGGGGCGTTGTGTTCGCCACCGGTACACCAATAAGCAACAGTATGTCCGAGATGTACGTTATGCAGCGTTATCTTCAGCCCCGCCTTTTGCAAAGGCTAGGTTTGGACTTTTTTGACAACTGGGCAGCAACATTTGGTGAGGTTGTCTCCTCTCTCGAAATCACCCCAGAAGGCAGCGGTTATCGGATGAAGTCTCGGTTTGCCAAGTTTCACAATTTACCGGAACTCATGAGCATATTTCGACTCGTTGCTGACATTCAAACTGCTGATATGCTCAGTCTGCCCACACCAAAATTAGTCGGTGATAAGGCAACCATCTTCGTCAGTGAATGCTCTCCTTTTCAGCAGAAAATGATGGATGAATTCGTAGAGCGTGCCGAGAAAATCCGCAATAACGATGTGGATGCTAGCGAAGACAATATGCTAAAGCTTACACATGAAGCAAAGCTGATGTCTATCGACCCTCGTTTAGTCCATGAAGATGCTCCGACCGAAATTGAATCTAAGCTGAACCGATGCATCGAGAATGTCTTTGATATCTGGAATGAAACACAAGCTGAGCAATCAACTCAAGTCATTTTTAGTGATAGTGGTACACCAAAGCCCGGACGATTTAACGTTTATGATGAAATCAAAACACAATTGCTCCAGCGTGGCATACCGAAACATGAAATAGCGTTTATCCATGATGCTAATACCGATGCGGCAAGGGAAGCCTTATTTGAACAGGTCCGCCGCGGCGAAGTACGTGTGTTGCTAGGCTCTACGCAAAAAATGGGTACTGGCACCAATGTACAAAGTCGGCTTGTCGCTGCACATCATTTGGATTGCCCTTGGCGTCCTTCGGACATTACCCAACGCGACGGCCGAATCTTACGGCAAGGCAATATGAACGAGGTAGTACAGATTTTCCGCTATGTTACCAAGGGCACATTCGACTCTTATCTGTGGCAAATTCAAGAGCAAAAACTGAGCTACATCTCCCAGGTAATGACCGGCAAGAGCATTTCCCGCTCCTGCCAGGATGCTGATGAGACCGTACTATCTGCCGCAGAAGTAAAAGCCATCGCCGTTGGTAATCCTATGCTGGCTGAGAAAATGGAGGTCGATAATGAAGTGATGCGGCTAAAGATGCTGAAGACGAACTGGCAGAATGAGCAGGCGATGTTGGAACAACGTATACACAATCAGTATCCTATCATGCTCGAGAAGTATGAGGAGAAAATTCAGAAACTCCAAGCAGATATCAAAGTAGTAGAACAAAATAATCAACCGAATTTTATGATTCAGCTGGATGGAAAGCATTATGAGGAACGAACACAAGCCGGGGAAATACTTCTTCTTTTAGCCAAATTAACTGAGAGTGATCAGCCTACTAAAGTTATTGGTCAGTTTCGGGGTCTTCCACTCTCCCTGTTCCGTTCAATTTATGATAACGTCCATATAAGAGTCCAAGGGGTAGAAACACACTCTGCAGAGCTTGGAGGATCAACACTTGGGAATATCTCTCGCCTCGAAAACATGATCGAGAGGTTGCCTTCTTTGCTTCAAGACAAAATACAGCATAAGAATGAGACGCTAGAGCAGCTTACTGCAGCACAAAAGGAATTTGGTAAGCCGTTTGAGCTGGAATACCAACTTCAGCAACTTGTCGCTCGACAATCGGAGATAAATTCAAAACTGGAATTTAAAGAACTGCAAGGACAGGAATTAATATCTGAAGAATCTAATATGGATAATGCACCTGACGATCTTAATCTCGAAGAACCAGAAGTATAGCATATAATTAAATATTATTTTTAACTATATGAGTTAGTTTATAAAATTAATGTCCTAGTAAAAGTCTCCGGTATTTGAGTATTGTTTCTTTTGTTTTTTTCTTCAAGCTCTTCACAAGCTTACTTTCACGCCTGTTCTTTTTAATAATCATTTCCTTAAACATCATCATAAATCCAAAAAATGCAATACTAATGATAACTAATGTTATTGAATAATAAATATTCCACCAAACAGGAAACCATTCAACTGGGGAAATTAATTGTGCCACAGTAAAATAAAGAATAATAATACTACTCCAAAAAGCAAAAACTGATAAATGATATATAACTCTGAACAAATTTGCAAATATCACAAAAAAAGGATTAGTGAAGGTATCACTAATAAATTGCTTATGATCTTCATAGATAGTATCGTGAGCATTCCAGTATTCATCTTCTATCATTGAAAAGAGTTCTGTTACCATTTTAAATAGTTCATGCTCGTTAATACGATTCTCTTCTTGTTTATACTTTAAATGAATTTTTAAAAAGTTGTAAAAGTATTCAAGCAAATATGATGAAGCAAGTAACCGGATTTTTGAATTTTTCCCCGAGTACTCTTGAACAAAATTATCAATAAGCCTTATCTTTTCTTCCTTCCCTTCCGTCGCTTCAATCAGAGATAATTCCACATACATCAGTGAATAAACCTCGTTATAACTTACACTTAACTCTTTTAAAAATGTTTCTCTTTTTTTGGCCCGATGATTAAACTGATACCCTATATAAGCTGTGACTAAGGCCACAATTATTACCGATATATCTAATCCCCATATTTTCATCTCTTAGCCTCCATGCGATCTAAAATCTTGTTCTTAAAGTGGTACTATTTTGTACATCTCTTTAGGCAAAATCACCACTATTTTCAAATGTTTATTAGTCTCACATTGATAGAGTTAAGCTACAAAAGCAAAACTTTACATTCAAAATGAAAAAAATATTAAGTAGTGGATTATCGTATTCGTCACTTAAGAAGTTTTCTAAAAATAATAATTTTTTGTTAATGGAATTTCATTTGGTTAAAATGAAAAGACAATTAAAACAAAGGCAGCACTGACCCTAACTGGGGCAAGATGCTGCCAAAGATTACTCAGATAGATATAATAATGTAGGTTATACCGCAATTATTCCAAACAGATCAAATAAGGACTGAAATTAAAAAACAGATTCTTTGTGACACTCCGATTGTATTTTTATGCTATCTTTACTATACGATTCCAACCATATCTCTGCTATTTGATGATTTTCGAGGCTACTTTTATACCTGATAAGATTTGCAAATTTATCATCATGTGTACTAATAATAACTTGTTTATCTAAAAGGATTCTACTTAAAACATCTAGAAAAGAGTATACATTTATGTCATCTAGATTTTGGAATGGATCATCAATTCCGATTGTTTTTAACGGAGTCCATTCTTGAGATAAACTTAGTGCAAGAAAAATACAAACCGCTAATACGTTAGATTGAGCTGAACTAAATGTCAGACTAGCATTAAATTTCTTTTCCAGCTCCTCTGGAGATAATTTGGATAAACCTGCTTCCTTTTTATCACTTACCACCACAAATAATTCCCCTTTTTTAGGCACAAGATGTACATGCCGATAGAATGCATGAGGGCTTATTTGCATAAATAAATCATCAATTCTTTCACTGTATTGCTGCAAATATTCGTCCAACAACTCACTTTGAATGTTACCATGGCCGATATCCAATTTTTTAAGTTGCTCTAGTATAGCATTGTAATAATCTACTTTCTTTCGCTGACTTCCTAAATCACGTGTAAGTTCAGCCAATTCAGATTTCATTGTCATGACTTGGTTATGAGACAAGAAAGCCTCAATTCGAGACGATATCTCAGCTAAATCTTTATCCCAATTTTTTAGGCGTTCTATACGATTTGCAACCTCCTGTTTAAACATTTGTCTTTGTTCCACATTAAAATTCGAATCATATTTTTGAATTTCGATTAATTTAGAAGCTCTTTCGTTTTGCTGCAATTCTAGCATGGAATATTGAATCTTTAATTCATCATTTGAAGCCTTGAGTCGCTCCGTTAATGCTTTGTGCAACAATAGGTATAGATCTATGCGTCTTGAGCGACGATTAAAAGATATTTCTGTAGTCTCAAGCATTTTGACATTTTTGTTGGCTAAATTCCGCAAATCCTTTAAGGTATTTTTATGTAATAGCTCTTCTGCTTCTAATGGTCTTATTGCGTCATCCAGTTCTTTCAATACATTACTGAGCCTTTCAGCTACTTCATATTTTTTTAAATACTCTTCTACTGTTCTCTTTTCTGCTTTGGCTTGTTCTTCGTTCATTTTTTTTATTTCCAATGAAATTTTTGCTTTATCTCCGGAAATAGTGGTTTCTTCTTTAGAAATTCGCGAAAGAAGTTCAGTATGTTGCCGGGACATATCTGTTACTGAATTAATTAACAGAAGTTCATCGTTCTTAAAAACATTTAACTCAGTATGCAAATCTCGAAGTGCAATTTCACTCTCATTTAACTGTTTGTTGCTTATTTCAAGCTGAAGTTTAATTGCTGTATGTAGAGTATCTGGATTTTGAAAATCAGTGCCACAAATAGGGCATGGCGTATGCTCATCAGATTGTTCTAATAAGTGACATTGGACAGTATGAATCATCTGTGCAATAGTATTATTTTTATACCCTTCAAGCAATTGCTCTCGATGCTTGATGTTTTCACTAAGATTGTTAATTGCCTCCTTCTTTTTTCCTAGCAGAGTATGCTTTGCATTAATATCTTGAATAAACTGATCGGCTGTCTGTTGTTTTATTGTGATATTTTTTTCAAGCTCTAGCACATGTAAATACTCATAAAGCCATTTATTCTTATTTAAGTGAGCGCTATAAGATTCTTTAAATTTATCCAAGCCCTCGTGTAATTGAATAGCTTCCACTATCATCGGTTCTTTTAAGACATTCTCACGAGATTTAAAATATTCTTCTTGTTGTGTCTGAATGTTATTAATGATAGAAATTGTTTCTTGATATTTGGTTCTATAGCCTTTTAAAAGTTTAAAATCATTCTGTTTATTTATAAATTTTTGCCTTCCTGTTTCATTTTCACTTAACTTTATTGATAGATTATTCAAATCAGTATTTATTTTGTTTAATCTTTGTTCGTAGTCCGATACTGATGATGAGAATAAAGACTCTGCTTCGTCTAATAACCGTAACATTCTCTCACAGTCATCCTTACGTGCATCAAGTTCTTTTCTTGATCCGACAATTTCAAATTGTAATTCTTCAGTTATTGATGTTGATTGCAATTTGGTCAATCCTTGTTCCAACTCATTAATTTGTTGCAAAAGGTTCTCGACTTTTTGATGCAAAGTCTTTTCTGTTTCCTCGCCAATCTTCCCCAGTAATTCTTCCTTTGTATCAACAACGCTCTTTTTGAGCCTAGCTTGCTCATCTATCACAGAAAAGCTACTGGTTGAACTGTCCCTTCTAGACTCCACAACCTCTTTAACTTGCTTTAGATATTGTTGGAATTCCGAACCGTACTTTTGAACTCCTAGAACTTTTTCAAGAACTAGATAACGATCTTGAGGCTTCTTTGCAGAGATAAAATCTTGGAGTTGATCCTGGGACAAAAATTGAGTTGATGAAAATAGAGTTGAAAATTCAGACTTTAGAGATTCCTTTAGTCCTTCTTTTCCATCCGTTAAAAGAAATTTATTCATTAACATCTCAGAAATTTTTTGATTACCTTGCTTAATTGCATAGGCTTTCCCATCAATTTCGACCGGTTTTGAAATTGTTTTTTTAGCATTGTATGTACGCTTTATCCGTACTTCTTCATTTCCCTCTTTTTTGAATACTATCTCTACTTTCGCTTCATTTCTCGAACTGTTGATTGCACTGTCAGGATCATTTACTGATTGATGAACAATATAGTTGAATTTTTGACGCTCTGCAGAACCGACATACCGTTGTATATCTCCTGTCAGACACCACTCAATAGCATCAAAGAAACTACTCTTTCCATGGCCATTTAATCCTCGAATTATGATTAACTTTTTATTATCAAAGAGGAATTTGTGGTTACCAGAATAGACGCGAAAATTTTCAATTGATAGTTGGTAAATCTGCATTATTTTCTTCTTCCCCCAATCTTTCTTCAATTAATACCCTTAGCGCCACTTTATCATTTAGAGCAGAACGAATTTCGGGTTCAAAATATTTATGAATCACTTGAATAACATTTGGAGATAACCCGTGTGTTTCCATAACCAGTTTATCGATAAACTTTTTTTCGTAAGAAAAACTTTCTTCTATTGGAGCCTCTAAATTAAAAAAGAAAGGAATTCTCTCAAGGTCAATATCATCCTGAATAAGATACTTACGACAATATTTCGCGTTTTTTTCTGCTCTGTTTTTTTCAATTATTAACTTATTATCAAGTTCATTGCTCGGATCGAATTCAAGTATAATTAAAAAGTACAAATTATTTTTATATTTTAAATGAAGGTAATTTAATAAATCTGATATGATAATTTGATCTTGTCTCCAAGACTGCTCAAAATATGTATAACTCTTATATGCCTTGGTTACTGCAACTCTCTGTGGACTAATCCAAACTTCAAGACCCGAATTCCAGAAGTTCTTTCTCAGCAACTCCAATTCTTGCTGAATCAACTTATTGTCTTCAGTTTCAAAAACAAGCGATTTTTCCTCACTCTCATGAAATAATGGACTGAACCCCGCTTTATCTTGAAGTAAATTGCGAACCACTTCAATTTTCATTGCGCACCTTCCTTTGCTGTGATAATCCATTTTGATTTAAAAAATCATGCCAGGTTTCAACTGCACCATCCTCTATTAATGAAAATTGGTCTTGGAGGTTATAAAAATGATCTTTAACATCTTCCAAAAAATCATGGTTATAATATTTTATTAAAGAAGGTTTCTCAGTAATGGTGACTTGTTCTGATTCAGTATAGTTATCTGTTATTGAAGTAACCCCATGCGGTTTGCTCCTTAATAAGGTACTCCTTTTTTTCGAGCCCAAAATAAAACAATAAAATTCTTCATGCATTTGATTAAGAACAGTGCAGTTTTCAGCAGTGTCATTAATTTTTTTGCAAACAATATCAAAATATTCGTATTCCTGGGCATGAAATAGCGTAAATGTTCTTGTTTGTGTCTGTGAAGTTTTTCCTTGTTGAGTCAATAATTGGGCATCTGATAATAAAAAATCTTTTTCGACATAAAAAGTCAAGCACAATGTCATCATTTCAATCGATTTTCTTAGTGCACTTAACTCATTAGAATTTTCTAAATCTCTTTCCGCATCGCTGCTTGTCATATCAAATAACAAATGAAGAAAACGAGCATATACAAAGACATTTTGATTTGATTTTGCTGTAAATTGTTCTTGGATCCAAGTTAGTGTTTTAATTAGCTCAAATTTTACAGGAGAGGTTATTCGTTGTAAATCGATCCTAATTTCATTGATACATTGAACAAACTTTGATTGAATGTCATGACTTTGCAAATAATTATGTGTATCCCTCATAGCAGCAATTTTGTAGGTTCCGATGAGTGTCTGTATCTCTTCTTTAGAAAATACGTACTTATTAACATCATGAACAGAATCACTATGTGTTCTATGGAGAACATGATAAAATATATGTTTTAAAATTCGTTCTGATACATCTAAAGAATCTATTTCACTTAGATCTTTAATGATCCCAATGATTTGATTTTTTAAAACTATAAACCGATCCATATGGTTCAGGTGGAAGCGAGCCAGGCACCATTCAACTTCCTTCCCCACCGCATCCTTCAAAAGCACCTTTGTTTTCTTACATGCGACGTCAAACTTAGGTGATAGTTCTTTTAATTTTGTTGGGTCCGAAATTAAAAAATCACTATTATTAGAATAATTCTTTAAATCTTTATTGAAGTTATTATTCGTTGCTATTTCAAATTCTATAATCGGATCATTTCCAATTAAGGGAGTAGTTCCAGATAGATTTTTTGAATTGAACTTGGGGTAATTTAAAAAAAGCTTATCTAACCAACTATTCAGCTCTCCTTTTTCTCGTTTACTTAAATCACCCAAAGTAAATATTTTTGCTTGTCCTTCTTCTTTTATCGTTTTAACTTGAACAAATCTAATCTGATTTTCCCCCACTAAAGCAATGTCATCCATTAATTCAAATACAACGCAATCCCACCATGCATCTTTCGAATGCAACATCTGGAGCATGTAGTAAATAGATACGTAGTATTGATAAACAAATCCTCTGATTGCAACCAGACCACCCAAATCAGTAGAATATCCTTTAAGTAATATTTCAATATCTCTATCGTAATCCAAATCAATTTCGCTATGATCAGGATTATCTTTAAGTTGTCCCTTTATTTTATTTTTCAATGCATTACTATCTATAGTTAATCCCTCTGAAGAAATTGCCACAACGTATCACCTAGCCTTTATGTAGTATTTGAATCATTGTTGATGTATATAAACTTTTACTTAAACTGTTTTTGATAACCAAATTAAAGAATCTAATTTTCCCCTATGACAATTCCCATATGTCTCTCCACTTCCACAAAAACAATGTGTATTAATTCCCCCCCTGTTATAAATATAGCTGCATAAATCTATGCTGAACGACTCCAGATTGCTATATATTAATGCCTCATTTCGGCTAAGTGTGTATTCATTACTAAATGCACGAGAACCTTTGTTTCTAAGTTTAAATAAAGCTTTTTGAATATCTATAAAATCCTTCACCAATGAATTATCTGTGTTATTTATACGAATATTATCGATCTGTGCACCTTTGTATACGTCTCTATCATCTTGAACAAATAAAATAGTATCAACATGAGGATTTTTTAGGCGTTATATCTACTAACTCCCCCGCATCAGATTTCCAAACAGCATGGAATTCTGCTTCGCATATTAGATTAGTACTCCAAACCTGCCATCCATATATGATATTCCCACCATCTCTCTTTATTTTTCTTTCTACATTTGGAAAACATTCACTAACTACCGCGTAGGGCTCCGTAACAACCGGAATAAAGATTGGGTTATGGCGCGAATTAATCTTTTTCAGTAATCTTATAAATTTTATGTCTGTTAAATTAGGTAGCAAGCGAACCCCTCCTAGTCCAGGATTAACTTTCTATATATGTAATGATGATACCAATATTCATCATAGTTCTATGATACTATCAAATCGTCCCGAATACCCAATATTATCCTACAAATTATTGACATATTCTCGGATAGCACAGGATTTTGTCGTTTATTCTTAATATTCGAAAGGAAAAAAGTAATGACTACTAATGACCTATTTAATCTAATTGAGCTTATGTTTCTTCACACTCCAAGAGGCCCGCCTCTAACCTCTTAGGAGTGAACTAAAGGCAGGAATAGCCAAATGTCATTTGGCGAAGAAACCGCGTGGAAGCAGAGCTTCCACCGACATTTCTTATTGTTTTCCCCCGGCTATCGAATGTCGTCCAAGGAAGCTCAAAGCGAGGTGCCCGTATTGGCTCAAACTGAAAAAACGGTACAGATTACCGTCAAGCTTCCCAAAAAGCAGTATGACGCTTTGAAAAAATATGCAGCCTCCAAACATCTCAGCATGGCCGATATTGTGCGGGCGTTCATTCAGAAAGGCATGTCTATCGAGTCCTACACGCAGGAGATTGATTTTATCACTGAAATTATCCGCCAAGAAATCAACATTGCCATAGGCGGACTCAGTAACCGTTTAGCCGGCCTTGCCAGTAAAGACCTCATTATGTCTGCCGCAGCGTACTATTCCACCATCGCCATTATTGCCGACCTCATCGACACGAACCGCTACACAACCTTCCGAGAGATTGAGAAGAAGGCTCGTCAGTTAGCAGTGGAGTATACGAAAATGAAACTGACGGATGCCGAACAGCTATTCCTTTCTGGCGATGCGTTTGAGCAGAATCTTGCCAAACTACACGGAGGTGCAGAAGATTTCAGCCCTGATCTATAAGCAGCGTTTTTTCCATCCAAACCGTCCTAAAACTGCAGTAAGCAACTATGTACACATCGGCTATATTGCCACCCGCCCTGGAACCGTTCGTCATGAGAATTCGCCTCACGGACTCTTTGGCAAAATGAAACCTGGAAGTATAGATGTCTTCCAGTCTTGGCAAGAAGTTGCCCGAATCGCTAGAGAAATTTCCAAACAAGGTAAGAACATGTACCGTAGCGTCATTTCACTTCGCACAGAAACGGCAATGGAGCTGGGACTTAATGATTTTGAAGCTTGGCAGCAATATGTTGAGCAGCATATCGCTACACTCGCCGCGCACAACCGGATCAAAACAGAAAACCTCTGTTGGGCCGCCGCCTTCCATAACGAAAAGGATCATCCCCATCTTCATATTGTGTTCTGGGATAAAGAACAGACGATCATGAAGAACTTCACTCACCCTGAAATCCCCAATCGTATCCGCAAACAGCTTATTAAGGATACCTTCGCTTTCAAGATCAAGGAGTTTTGTGCCGAACGAGACTTAGCCAAAACAGGCATCACAAACATCACTGATGATGTACTGGAACAATTTGAAGCTCACATGAAATCCTTAAATCCACAATCTTTTCGAGCACTTCAACAACGGTTTGAGCATGCAGATGAAGATTCATTGCTTCGTCTCCCCAAACATAATCTGACCAACTCCCAATCTGTGGATCAGCTTGCGTCTCACCTACTGCAACTCCGCCAAGCATTGTCCAAAAATGGACGCTTAGCTTACCAGCTGCTGACCCCTGAAGCAAAGTCGCTCGTAGATGAATTCGTCCAGGATCTGCTGCAACAAAATCCGTATTTAGCTGAGATGGTGGAGACGTATGTCAAAGCTAAGCTGGAGGTTGCCAAGCTCTATACTTCAGACCCTGCTGTCCTCACCCAACAAAGAAGCAAGTATCAAGCAGAGGCCGAGAAACGCATTGCCAATCGTATACTCTCCACCGTTCGCACAATCATCCAGCTTGAACAAGCTTCAGATGTTGGTATTCGCCAAATCGAACGCTACAAGGCCTGGACGGAGCAGTTGATCTTGGAGTTGCTGTCGGTCATGGAACAACTCTCCATGCAGGCGCAGCTCGATTACGATGATAAAGCCAAGGTTATCTTCGGCGGAGAATGGTCCAAACAGGCGAAAAAAGAATGGCTTCTCCGACAAAAGGACAAAGGAGTAGATCGTTAATCATCACTCTTGCAAATACGCTCCTGAAGCGTATTTTTTTGTACCCAATCAGTGGACAACCTGTGAATAATCTATGGATAACTTATATATTGAAAGGAGCCTTTTATGTTATTTACTAATGGACGATTACAATCCTTCGAGAAACTAATGAAAAAAACACCCCATTGTCCTGCAAGGCCCATGAAGAGTTCAGAACCGATGAAACCATCGACTGAACCTAAAGATTCTCCACAGAAGGAAAAACCTGATGGAAATCAATGATCGCTTACTTGATGTCTTGCGCTATGAATTAAGAAAAGTGGGACTCCACACAACTCCCCCTGTTCTAGATGAGGTTTTGCTTGTCGTAAAAGACGATACACCTGTCGCGTATGTTCAGGAAGATGGATTTATTATCTACTCCACTCTTTGCGATAAGGAAGACGCCCTACCTGTTCCAACGATTGTTAACCAAGTCTGGGAAATGGAACGTGCTTATCAAGAAGCTCCTGTTATGCATATTGATTCTGTCAGTAAATACCGGAAATTGATTGAGTATAACGGCATCGTTCTCACGGCTCGCTACGACGGAGATGGTCAATTCACTTTTGCTAGCTGGCAGTACATGTACGACAATAATGCTGTTTCGTTCGGTCATTATTTTCATGAAAATCATTACTCAGCTGCCAAAGCTGACTTTTTGTATCGCAGCGGGCTTGCCGACCGTGCCATTCTTTTTCAATTGGACGAACTAGCAGTAATTCGAGATACTCTTTTGTTTCGAGGAATGCAAGACTCTGCACTCCAATTAAAAGAACAGGAGAGTTTAGATAATCTGCTGCATCGAGTGGATTGTATGCTTACACCAAGAGAAGAGTTGATGTCGGAAGCTGAGCTTGAAATGGAGCAGGAAACCTAATGATATCTATCTCTTTAAGGAGTGAGACTCATTGAAAAGCAAGAACGAATTCTACAAGGCTTACTTCGCTGCCCTTATGGAACAAGGAATCGAAGTCCGTCGCTCCACTTCTGCAGACTATCTTGCTGATTTTTACCAAAAGGACCAGCTCATTGCGTTCTATACTCGCGCCGACCAAATTGAACGTAATCCCTTCGTTACCGTACCGGATCGCCTGATGAGCAGCATTCACGACTTGGCGCGAAAAACCGCCTTGCAACTTGGCATTTGCACGGAGAAGCCCTATACCGACAAAAGTGAGAAAATTGTTAACGGCGTCTATAAGCTCTGTGAGCATGGCGATGTCGTGCTGGCCTGCAAGCACCACCCTTTGTTTGACTATGTATTCTCTACCTATCGCTTATCACCGGACAATCAAACACCCGTTCAGCGGCAGTATTTTTATAACCGCGATGAAGCCACTGAAAGCTTCGCTAAACGCAGCGGCCTGGTGGATGCCCGTAAGCTGTTCAGTGAAACGGAATTAACACTTATTCACGATGAAATGGTCAAATTTTTGATTACGCCAAATGACAAAAATATGGAACAGTTTGAACAAGTACAGATCCTGATTGACCGGCTCGAAGACCTGATTCCCACGCTTAAAGAACGGGATATTCACCTAGACTACGATGCTGAATTTGCTCATGATCTGGACGGTGATCCAGAGTCATTAGATGCCGCTGAACTATCCCGTTAATTAGCTACCAAAAAAGGAGATGACTCTTGATGCCCCAACCACAAACCTCTATTTGGGGAACGATCCTGACTTGTGTGGAGATTGGCTTGCATATCTACGCGCTGCAAGCCGAACGCGACCAAGGGATTGTCCTTGATGCTGACTATGCAAAAAAAGCGCTCAGCGAAAACGCGTTACAATTGGGAAAAGAACGTGATGGCCATGTGTATTTTGATGATGTAAAAAGTATTGTCCCTACGTATGAGCTAGCCAAACAAGGTGCCATTACACATCCGGAATTACACGCTGTAGCTGAAAATCCAGAACAACTCGTCACAGAAGGCCATTACTTTGCTCCCGAATATTTTGGTGATTTTCCTCCGCCACAAGACGGTCAGGGTCAAGCATACCCTCAGCAACAAACCTGGGATAACGGAGTTTTTCTGGTGGAACGGCCACAAGGGATGCAGCTTGCCGTCCATCAGACGATCGCTGAACAGGTTTTGTCCGATATGGCCCTCATGCATGCTGCCGGTCACGAATCCTATTGGTTTTATCCCCTAAACGACTGCGCCATCCCCATTTATGAATTGTCCGCCTCTCATCCCGGCGTCTTAGCCAAAGTCATAAATGAGGATAGCTTACTGCACACCCTCTGTGATGATTATCCTTCCTATGTTGGAATTCATAACCTGCACACTGAGGAATGGAGGCATATCTTTGACCGCCCTGCTCCCAGTTCTCTTTTCCTGCAGGCTCAGTTAGATGAAGCGGCTGAGCGAAACAACGAAGACCTTCCCCCTTTACCTTCCAGCTATCCGGCGCAGGGACAGGAGTTCCACACCATGCAGACTCATGAATCTACAGATGCCTTCTATGAGCCTAGCGATGGGATGGAGTGGTGAGAACAAGGCCTAGGCTTGGACTGGCACTTCAAATTGTTCTACTCGGATCAATCTGCAATCTGTTTATTAGCACCGCCTTGCACAACCTTCTATCGGGCTTTACTTCCTCCCTAGCTTTCCCTTCTGTGAGCCACAGTCTCCACAGCTTGATGAGTAGCAAACCTCACCTGCTCTTATTCATCTGTTTTCAAGGCCTGGTTATAGTACTGGCTACCTTATTTTTTGTTTTCAACAACCAGCCCTATCAAAGTGAGTTGAAGCAAGTGGCACCGGGAATTGAAACGCCCGTGCCTACTGGACAACATCAACACGGTTCTGCACGCTGGATGCGAGATGAGGAACTCCTGCGTCTGTTCGACAATGAGATGCTGGATCTGCAGCATCCTTTCCTGGAGAAGTTAATCGCGACTGGGTATGAGGATTTGACCTTTCTAGATCAACTGAAGAAAGAAGGGGATGCAAATGAACCTCCTTCATCCTAAAGGGATTCCCAGAATAACGGGAAGGAATGATACCTCTTCTTCTCCACCTATATCTTCTGGTGGGATTGTACTAGGCATGCAGCGTGAAGGTAACCGGGAGCGTCTCTACTATATCTGAGATGATGTGCATTCCCTGTGCGTAGGAGCTACTCGGAGCGGGAAATCGCGTACAGTGGTGTTGCAATCCATCGGCCTCTTAGGACTGGCTGGAGAATCCATGGTCATCAGTGACCCGAAAGCGGAATTATTTCATTTTAGCCATGTGCTGCTAGAGAAACTGGGATACACCGTATGGACGCTGGATTTCCGGCACCCCGAAAAAAGCCATCACTATAACCTGCTGCAACCTATTATCAACGCTGCACTGGCTGATGACCAGGAACAGGCCGAAATGCTGGCTTGGGATATGACACAGGTATTGGTCGGCAAATCACAGGGAGAGAAAATCTGGACGAACGGAGAAATGTCGGTTATTGCTTCTTCCATTCTTAGTGTAGTTTGGGATAACATCAAACGCCCGGAATATCAGAACCTCACCAATGTATACTGGTTTTTGGCAGAGATGAACCGGCAGATCGGCAACAAGACTCCGATGCAGGAGTACCTTAAACGCCTACCTCAGAATCATCCGGCCCGTGCCCTGCTCAGCATTTCCGACATTGCACCTTCTCGCACCAAGGGTAGCTTTTATACTTCGGCACTTACGACTCTAAGACTTTTCACATCCAAATCTATTTATGCCATTACCCATAAAAGCGACTTTTCCCTGGCTGACTTCGGCCAGAAGAAACAGGCGCTTTTTATCATTCTTCCGGATGAAAAGACCACCTTCTACCCTGTCGCTTCCCTGATGGTTTCGCAGCTCTATGAACTCCTAACCACTCAGGCCGATGTCCGCGGCGGGAGATTGGAACGGCGTGTCAACTTCATTTTAGATGAATTTGGTAACTTTACACCTATTGCAGATTTCACCAACAAACTGACGGTAGGCGGCGGACGTGGGATGCGCTTCAACTTATTTGTACAAAGCTTTGAACAGCTCAAAGAGAAATACGACGATCATGTAGCCGGTACGATCAAGAGTAACTGTCAAACCTGGATTTATCTACAGGCTGATGATCTGGAGACCTTACGTGAAATCAGTGAGAAATTGGGGACATACACCACCTCCAGCTATCAGCTTTCGGCTTCGCATGGCAAATACTCTACTCCCAGTACTTCGCACAGCCTTAATTTATTGGAGCGCAAGCTTCTGACCGTTGACGAAGTACGCCGTGTGTCCCGGCCTTATCAAATCGTCTTATCACGTTCGCACCCCGCCATGATGTATTCTCCGGATCTCAGTGAGTGGGCATTTAACGCCATGATGGGTCTGGGCGACAAGGAACATAACCGACGAGTCCGCGAGGAACGAGAGCAGCGACGCCCCATTCTGACTAACACGAGAGAGGAGGTGAAGCTGTGGAACATCTGGATTTATTATCAAAAGGACATCGCAAGACAATTGGCCGAACAACGTCAGCAGGCTACAACCTCCTCCGGCGGATTCATGCCTCCGCCCTTCGACGATTAGAATTGACCAAGAGATTCATCTATCGTCTTACGCTCAATATGAGCATCCTTTTCAGTTGTTTGCTGATAAATTCCCAATCTGCTTATGCATCAGGGGACATCAAAGGTAGCAAGCTTGTAACAGGTACGGAGAAGTTGATCGGAGATGTCACGACTTGGTTGATGATCCTCGCCCCCGTAGTCGCTGGCTTGCTTATCATTTACTTCTGCATCCGGCGCTCTGCTGCGGACGAGATGGACACGAAGAAGTGGAACAATCGGATTATCGTGGCCATCGTTTCTTGTATTGGAGCCGTGCTTGGTTCAGCCACTCTCAATGTCATTATCGGCTATTACAAGTAATTCGGGCGTGTCCCCTGGACAGGCTCTTTTTGTTTTCCCTACCACACTATATTTCTGGAGGTTATGAATAATGAAAAAATGGTTGAAGGCAGCAAAGGAAAAAAGCATAGATACTGCAGCGCTGGCAAAACAAACTCTGCGTAATCGTCGCGGAGAAGGTTACGTAGATACCGGGATCAAAATTCTGATTGCCGTTGTCATCGGAGCCTTGCTGCTGGCCGGCCTGTATGTGCTATTTAATGGCACGATTCTTCCAACCCTGACACAACGCATCAAGGATATGTTCAACTACAAAGGCTAATCCCACTACCTTTTGCGGGAGCGGCCTTAGCGCCGTTTCCTGCAGGAAGGAGGCATGAAGCTTGGAAAAAATCATTTTGCTGCTCATCATTGCGCTTTTGAATGGTTCCTTGGTCTATATCGACTCTCTGCTGAAAGACATCATCCCAATTTCACTGTACGCCGAGAAATACATGACGTTAACCACCGGTGCGAATCTGCTTGAAAATCTTTACGACATTGTGTTCTCTTTCGGTGTAGCCTTAATGATCCTCAAATTCCTGAAAAAAGGCTTCGAAATTTACGTGTTATGGACCGATGGCGACCCCGATGAAGATCCTCTTTTTCTACTCACCAACTTTTTTCGCTCCATGGCTGTTGCGATCTGCTTCCCCACTATCTATACCTGGCTCGGTCAAATTGTCGAAGACTTATCAAACCAACTGCTGGGGGTAATCGGTCAATCTACTAATTACGATTGGCAGATGTGGGTCAATGCCTTAGAGTCTGCCGGATTGGTTACCGCTGTCTTTGGTCTTATCTTCGTGGTGTGTTTCTTCATTCTGTACTTCCAGTTCTTGATGCGAGGACTCGAAATGTTTATCTTGCGTGTTGGCATCCCGCTGGCCTGCGTCGGTTTACTGGACAACGACAAAGGCGTGTTCCGTGCATATGCTCAAAAATTCATGCAATCCATGCTGGCAGTTGTCATTCAGATTGCCCTAGCAAAGCTGGGCGTCGGATTAATGCTACAGAATCACGTGTTTTGGGGGATGGCCTGCATGATGCTGGCGATCCGGACCCCTCGCTTCCTCTCCGACTTCTTGATTACAACCGGAGGCAATGGAGGCGTGGTTAACAATGTCTATCACAGTATCAAGCTCGTTGGCATGGCGCGCAAACTGGGCAAGGCAGGTTAGGCGATGGTAACCCTAGAGGAATTAGCCCAAGCCTGTATCTTGCTCATACGTGCGGGCTGTGTATTTCGCTTCATCTATACCATGGTCCGGCTTTCCGGAGCAGATGAGGAAGTAAGCAAGTATAAGAAGCGCGCTCGAAATGTAGTCATCTTCTATGTACTCGCGGAAAGTATCTGGCAGATCAAGGAGATCATGCTGCATTACTATCAGTAGGAACCTTGATAGCTTATACGCACAAAGAAAGGAGCATCCACCTTGAATGAAGAATCGCAAACGTTATATATCCCTATGGGTGTCAAACCGCAAAGCGAATGGTTTCCAGGCTTCGGTAAATCGCAACTGATTCAAACCTTCGTTGGCTCCTTCGGAGCTTTTTTTCTTGCCCTTATGATCTGGCTCCTGAAAGGCAGTGTCCCCTTTGCCGTCGTCACCTTCCTCAGTGGTGTTGCTGCCTCTGTGATGATGACAACCAAAGATCGGCATAATCTCTCTGTATTGGATCAACTACGCTTTATGGTTGCATTCAAGAAAAGCCAGAAGTATTACCCTTACCGTGCTCTGCCAGAATGGGATAACACTTCGATATGAGCAGCATTTCCCTTCATATATGGTTGCTCTTTCCTCTTTTGCTCTGGGCAAGTATTTGCGACCTGAAAACGAAACAAATCCCGAATGCTATCCCCCTTGCCATCTTCCTCGTAGGTTTACTCCACTTCTCCCTGTTCTTCTCCATCCTTGGGATACTTGTTACCGGACTTCCCTATTGGATTGGTGCCATAGGTTCAAATGGTAAGCTTGGCGGCGGCGATATCAAACTGATGGCAGCTTGCGGCTTTGTATTCGGCCCTCTATATGGGACGCTACAAAGCCTATTCGGCTTGGGATTTGTGCTAATTTTCGCGACTGCTATTGCCCTTCGTCATGGATTCCACATCGCCAAATATACGGCCTTACCGCTTGCTCCCTTTTTATCTGCTGGCGGTGTGGTGGTCGTTATACTGGCTCATCTCGCTCAGTAACTGTTCATTTCTAGGAGGTCACTCAATTGAAAAACCTTTTTCGAAAACGTTCGACTGTAGGCTTTCTTTGTATTATCCTCTCGCTCATTTTGACATTGGGGATTGCACCTCTGTTGAACCAAAAAAGCAGTGAACAAACCAGTATTGTTCGTTTGGTTAAAAATGTGGCCAAAGGAATCGCAATTGCCCCGGAAGATATAGAGACGGTACAAGTTGGGGCATATCATTTGCCGGCCGATGTACTGTCATCACCGGACAATGTAATCGGCCATTACGCAACTGTCGATTTGCTCAAAGGGGATTACCTTCTTCCCGGGAAATTGTCTTCGGTGCCGCTGGACGCCTATGTAAGCCGATTGAATGGAACCAAACAAGCCATTTCGATTTCAATCAAAAGCTTAGCTGCCGGTTTATCCGGCAAACTGCAATCCGGTGACATTGTAACTCTGATTGCTTCCGACTATGGTGAACTGCGTACCACGACTTCCCCGCCGGAATTGCAATATGTAGAGGTACTGGGAGTTACAACGAGCAGCGGTGCTGAGGCCCAATCCCCTGAGAATGCATCAACGGATTCGGATGGAGAAGAACAAGAACTGCCGTCAACCTTAACATTGCTAGTTCTTCCGCAGCAAGCATCCCTCTTGGCAGACCTGGAAAACAAGAGCAAACTTCATGTAGCTTTGGTCTATCGCGGAGATGCAGCTACTGCCAAAACTTTCACTGATAAACAGGATGCTTATTTCGCAGCAAGTTCTGCTCCGAAGGAGGAGAGCAGTCATGAATAACAAAACGTTGATTGCCGTATGGGGCAGCCCAAGCAGCGGAAAGACGGTGACAGCGGTAAAGCTGGCTCAAGCCTTTGCCAATCGAAAGCAGAATGTACTCTTACTTTGCAGTGATGCACTTTGCCCCTCTGCGGCCACAATTGCGCCAAAGGGTAGCGCAAACCATGCTTCTCTGGGAGAACTACTTAGCTTGCCAGCTTTAAGCCAAGACGATATTTTACACTATGCTCTGCCACTGGACGTCTCCCCGCATATTGCACTTCTGGGATACAAAAAAGGAGATAGCTC
Organism: Paenibacillus sp. FSL F4-0122; assembly: GCF_038002845.1. Taxonomy (NCBI): domain Bacteria; kingdom Bacillati; phylum Bacillota; class Bacilli; order Caryophanales; family Paenibacillaceae; genus Paenibacillus; species Paenibacillus sp. FSL F4-0122. The sequence continues at coordinate 4,193,012 of NZ_JBBODI010000001.1, read as the reverse complement.
CTTCAGCTATGCAACCTACAGCCGTGAGCGTGTCGTAGATCTGCTGACCCTTGCTCGTCATTTGGCAGATGTGGTCATTGTCGATTGCTCGAGTTATCTTTCAGCCGATCTTTTATCCGTTATTGCGCTGGAGTTGGCCGATCATCAGGTACGCATCCACAGTTGTGATCTGAAGAGCCTGATGTTTTTCGCTTCCTATATGCCTCTTCTGACCGACCACCGCTTTCGCCGTTCCAGTGTTGTTTCAGTGTTATCCAAGGTAAAACCCGAGCAGGACAGCAACGAATACACTCAGATCTTTGGTGGTATTGACATCACACTGCCCTACCTTCTGCAGATTGAACAGCAAGTAGCTGCGGCTCAATTATTGGAGGATTGTTCTGGCAAAGAGGCTGTTGCCTACCTCCAAGGCATTCATTCATTAATCGACCACCTATTGCCGGCCAAATCAGCAGCCCCACCACCTAAACGAACAGATTCTTCCGGCCACCCCCTTTCCTATTTCAAAAAAGTGTTGAATCGTTTCTCACGAATGAAACGAGGTGACCGTTCATGAATCATGCTGCTCATTTTTTCTCTACCGAGTCCAAATCGTTTACCGATGTGCTGCAAGAGGTTCAGAGCTATCTTTCCGGAAAATACGCAACGTTGATTAGCCGAAAACCTGAAGAGCAGAAACAGCAGCTTATCGCCTATATGAGTCAATATCTAACCGACCATCGCCTACACGTGCCAGGACTATCCTTTGATGAGCTGGTCAACCGTCTGTATGCCGAAATGGTTGAGTACTCCTTCCTCACCCGCTACCTGTACTCCAAAGACGTTGAAGAGATCAACATCAATGGCTATAACGATGTCAAAATCAGCTACACTGATGGCCGAATCATTCCGGCTGAGGAACAGTTCTCATCGCCAGAACATGCCATTGATATCGTCCGGCGGCTACTGCATCAATCTGGAATGATTTTAGATTATTCACAACCGATAGTACGCGGACATCTTGCCAATAATATCCGTATCACGGTATTCGGACCACCGATTACGGATAAAGAAAAAGGCATTGCCGCCTCGATTCGGATCATCAATCCACAGAAGCTAGCCCGGGAAGATTTCGTCGTCAATGGCACGGCGACTGCCGAAATGCTCGATTTTCTAAGTCTTTGCTTGCGTTACGGCTTGTCTATGTGTGTGACGGGCGCTACAGGCAGCGGCAAAACCACCTTGATGAGCTGGCTTCTCTCCACGATCCCCTTTGAGAAGCGGATATTCACAATTGAAAATGAGACTCGTGAATTTGATTTAGTCGTCCAGGATGAACAAGGACTGGTCCTCAATAATGTTGTACACACTGTAACCCGCTCCAGCGAAGATCCACGGCAGCATATTGACCAGGAAAGACTACTGGAGTTTGCCTTAACTGCCAATCCGGATGTGATTTGTGTGGGTGAAATGAAATCAGCAGAGGCGTTCGCTGCTCAGGAAGCAGCCCGAACTGGGCATACCGTCATTACGACTACCCATGCTAATTCTTGTTTATCCACCTATTACCGTATGGTCACACTTTGCACCCAGAAGTACGAAATGAACGACGCTACGCTGTACAACTTGGTGACAGAGGCGTTTCCGCTGGTGTTATTCGTCAAGAAGCTGGAAGATAATTCTCGGCGGATCATGGAGATTACGGAATGCCGCATCCTGCCAAATGGACAACGGGAAATCGCTCCCCTATTTCGATATGCCGTTCATTCCATCAGGGAAATTAGCGGAAAAATTGTGGTGGAGGGCGGATATGAAAAGGTCCGTGATATTTCTCCTGAACTGCAAAAGAGGCTTTTAGAAAACGGAATGCCCCTGTCTCGGCTTACTACACTTCTGGAAGGAGGAGCAGCATGATTTTGTTTTTAGTTTCCTTCGTCGTTTTATCTGCAGGCTGCCTATTGCTACTGGATCTATCTCCGCGGGTGTTACGAGAGGAATTATCGAGCACACTCACACATTTATCCTCGCGACAGCTTGCCCTCGGTAAACGCGTCCGATTAGCTCAGCATCCAAAAAAGCTAAAGGGGTGGCGCGCTGCTGTTCATGAAGCGAAGGCTATTCTTCAGCAAACCGGGCAAGTAAATAAAATTGGACTTATGGCCGCAAGCTCTTTGGCCTTAGCTATTCTAGGGGCCATACTGGGAATGATGCTTCACAACGGCTGGCTGGCCCCGGTACTAGCTGGAGGGCTCGCCCTCTGTCCGGTATGGATGGTCATCTTCACCTCCACCTTCTATAAGAAACGGCTTCATGCCGAGCTAGAAACCTCCCTCTCTATTATCACTACCTCATATCTGCGTAGTGAGAACATACTGGCAGCGGTCGAAGAGAATCTGCCGTACCTTAATCCGCCGGTATCCGATGTCTTTCAGGCATTCCTAGCCGAATCGAAACTGATCCACTCCAATTTACGCTTAGCGCTACTTCAGCTGCAGGACCGAATTAATGACAGCGTCTTTCAAGAGTGGTGCGCTGCGCTGATCGCTTGCCAGGATGATCGCACACTCAAGTCCACGCTAATGCCAATTGTCGCCAAGCATTCGGATATGCGCGTGGTTTCTGCTGAGCTAGATTATCAACTGTACGAGCCATTGAAAGAATTTTTAACGATGGCGCTGCTCATGCTGGGAAACATCCCTTTGCTCTACTTTCTCAATCGGGATTGGTTCCATAGCCTAACTGGTAGCTTGCCGGGACAAATGGTGCTGGCTCTTTGTGGCGTGACGCTCTTTATTGGGTTTGCGGCAGTCATCCGATTAACAAGGCCTTTGGAGTATAAGCGATGAAGGACGGAGCCATCGAAACTGCCTATTGGTTGAGTGAATTGCTGGAAACAACTCCTCAGGAGCAGGAGGCGATTGCTCACCTACTCAATCAGCATGGGACGAGCGAATTCTGGGTGCGGCTGAAAGAGTGGAAATTCTCTGATGAACTTTATACCAAATTACATTTTGTCAGCGAGGTATTGAAGAACCTAAAGGAGCCAACCTGATGGCCTTAAATCCATTGGATGATCAATTAATTACGGATTATATCCAATCGCTCTCACGTTTGACCGGCATTCCGCTTGATAAATTACAGCAATATGGATCTGCAAACAACTTGCTGAACGCTTTGGAGCATCCGTACTCTTTGGAATTAACAAGCGCGCAAATTCGCAAGGTTGAGCTCCTGAACGCTTTCCTTCGTTCTCATCGTTTTTTGCAGTGGGAAGAAGAAAACGCCAAACAAGTGATCTCGTCACCTGAAATAGCAAATCGCTATTTCTCCATCCATCTGGCCGGCATAAAAGATCGGGAGCGTTTTATGGTGGCTTTTTTGGACCGCAAAAATCAAATCATAGAAACAAAGGTGATTTCCGAAGGAAGTGTAGGCGAAGCACAAGTCTATCCCCGGAACATCCTGAAGGCCGCTTTAAATGCTGACTGTTCTTCGATCATTCTGGCCCATAATCATCCAAGTGGAATTTCTACACCTTCTCCCGAAGATATCATGCTCACCAAGAATCTAGTCTCGATTTTCTCTCCCCTTCATATCCAGGTTCTTGATCATATTATCATTGCAGGAACAACCTTCGCCTCGCTTGCCAATCTTGGACAAATGCCGCGTGTTGCAGAAAATACACCGAGTTATAGGGGTCAAAGGCATCAGGCTCGGGAATTAAATACTCCCTATTCTGTCGAGTTCCTTCCTTGTTCTGCGCTCGAGAAGCAGGCTGATGACGAATGGGAAAGATAAAGGAGGTCCCTCTCACTTATGACCGGCATACTGATTGGTTTCCAACTCCTTATGGCAGTTGGGTCTTATTTTATTGTCGCAGAATGGATAAAACTTCCCACTTTAGCTTCTACTCGGGCAACCCTTCTGGTTGCCAGAATCGGGAAGGCTAAAGGCTCCATTTTACAAAGCGTCATTTTTCGTTTATCTATTTGGCTAGCCAGCAAATTAAAACTCGGCGATTACTACAAGCGAAAAACGGCGGCGACCTTGCGTTCAGCGGGGATATCCATCACCCCTGAGGCTTATTTAGCTGGGGCAATTGTAAAGGCTGGATTAATCTTCTGTGCAGGATTCTTCATTCTTCCACTGCTTCCCCTATTGTTTCCGGTATTTCTATTTCTCGCAATTGCGATTTTTTTCAAGGAATCACGGCTGGCAGACGAAGTCGTGCGCAAGAAACGGGAGCAAATCGAAGTGGAGCTTCCCCGTTTTGTCGCCACCATTGCCCAGGAGCTTAAGGCATCCCGCGATGTACTCCGCTTACTGGAGGTTTACAGTAAACATGCTGGCGGCAGCTTAGAACACGAACTGAATATGACCGTAGCAGACATGAAGAGTGGCAATCAGGAAACAGCTCTTTTACGGCTGGAGGCACGATTGGGAAGCTCCATGCTGTCTGATGTAGTGCGCGGGTTACTTGCCGTTATGCGCGGTGATCAAGGTTCAGTTTACTTCGATATGCTTGCTCATGATTTCAAACTCATGGAAATCCAACGCCTTAAACTCACAGCCATGAAACGACCTGGAAAAATCCGAAAATATTCTCTTTGGATGCTTGTCTGCTTCATGTTGATGTATGTAGTCATTTTGGGCATGGAAATTATGAAGGCTGTCGGCACTCTTTTTTAGTCATTCGCTCACCTTATGAGAAAGGAAGCTGGCCATGAAGCACCTCATCAATAAACGTGGCGAGGGATATGTGGATGTTGTCGTATTGGTCATGGCCGTCATGCTCTGTGTCGCGCTGGTAGTAAAAGTTATCCCCGTCTTTGTAACAAAATATCAATTAGATACTTTTGCGGCAGAGTTAGCGCGCGAGGCTGAGATTTCAGGTAGAGTCGGACAGGAAACTACGCAGAGGGCCGCAGAACTACAGGCGCAAACGGGGCTGCACCCTACGATCTCCTGGAGCAAAACCGGTCAGATTCAGATCAATCAGGAGTTCACGGTGACGCTGAATACCACTGTTAATATCGGGTTGTTCGGCGATTTCGGTTCCTTTCCAATTGAGCTCACGGCGAAAGGCCCCGGCAAAAGCGAGGTGTACTGGAAATGAAGATCCTTCTGAAAAATCGGTCTGGTAGCGGATTCCCCCTAATTGTAGCTGTTGTATTAGCCCTGTTGATTCTCTCTTGCGCCGTGTACGAATTCTTGAGACTCAGCATTATAGCCTCCGGAGTACGCGATGCAGTTCAAAGTGCCATTATTTCCGTTGCAACAGAAAACTACAGCAATGTCTATCCAAGTCTTCGACAAAGCTACTCAGGAGGATACATTCGTTCCTCGGCTGGATGGGCAATAAAGGTTTCTACAGGTGACATCTACACACGGCTTGTAAAAGCTCTAGGATTAGTCCAAGAGGGAAATCAATATGAAAAGCGGACAGGGGGAGAGGTCGAATACACTATTTCCAATCTAAAGGTCACGATACAAAACCCTTCCTTTGCACCTGCCTCCACTGAGAGTATCCAGCAATTCACTGTGCAGGCCGTTATTCATCTAGAGGTTCCACTTTCTTTTGGCTGGGAGCGTTTGCCCTCTATGAAAGCAGACTTGCCGATTCAAGCCGTTTACCGTCCTAAGTTCAGTAAGTAAAGTATTATTTCATAAAAAAATAAAAACCGTTACGCTGTTTCTATTGGAATTTACATTTTTATACAGTAATATAGAGATAGTATCTCCCCCCCAAATTAATTTTTTTTATAAAGGAGATGTAGAATTTTGAAGAAGAAAAGAGTTTTATTGATAGCCAGCGGCCTGGTTATTGTAGCCATCGGAGTATACTTGTGGAGTGACTCTTCCCATCCAGATGATAATAAGAATGTAGCTACTCTTAGTAATACGGTTTCCGTTGCTTCACCCTCTCCTGCAATAGAAGCACCCGACGTAACAAAGGCCCCCGTCCTCTCTTCGGAACAACCAAGTTCATCACCGGTTGCTGTACCCGAAATTAGCACCCAACCCTCGCCTTCTGAAGCTCCTATCCTGCAGCCTGAAAAAGAAGTAACTAAGGTTGAAGTTCCCATCTCCCAGCCTAAAGTAACCTCTAAACCTACAGAACCACCAAAACCTAAAGTTAAGGAGCTTGAAAAAGTAAAGTCCTCTGCGGCCCCTCCTAAGTATGACGAGAAGCAAACTGAACCAAATAAGGAAACGGCAACTACTCCTAAAGCAGGAGATAAGAACAACAAAGGACAAGTTTATGTTCCTGGGTTTGGTTGGGTCAAGGACCAAGGTGGCGGGAGTCAAGGAACAAGCGTAGGCAGTGAAGGCGATGAACTAACCGGCAACAAAGTTGGCTCGATGGACTAAACACTATACACATTAATTTGGGCGTAGCAAATTGCTACGCTCGTTTTATTTTGGAGGAGGTTTATTCTTTGAGAAAAATAAAATCAGTTCTCCTCATCATCGCAGTTCTTCTGTGCATATTTCCATACTCCGGTTACGCTGACGGAACAGGAGATGGCAACATTGATCATGGCGGAGGAGGCATGGGCAGCGGCAGTGACCAGAATTTTTGGAATACTCATGATGAAGGAGTGCGAGTAACAATCATTCGAGACAGTGACCAAACCACGGTCGCTTCACCGGTTGATTTCACAAATCGAACACCACCGAATGCAATTCTGCATTTTGGCAAAGTCAGCAAATTACAGTATACTCACGGAGCGCATTTAACACCAAACACCGGTGTCTATACCTATGTTCACCCCCAGAAAGGGCTTCCCTTCATTATTAAGTCGAAAAGCGGGCAGACCAGCATTGAAGAAATTAAAAGTTATTTTACCGACGAGCTGGTTGTTCAATATATTGCGGAAGCCAGTCATGTCGATTACGACACTCTGACTAATGGTAACTATAAACTACTTCTTGAACCTGTTGCCTACATCACCTTTCAAGGTGTACAAATGGCCATGACCGCTCATGAAGCCGCCTTGTACGATCAACTCCTTAGTGGTGGATTACGCTCAAAGATGGTCAGCCTAACCCACCAGAATCTTCCTCTATCTTTGTTTTTGGAAACAACTGATCTTGGCTTTCCAGCCTGGGACGGTCCTACGGACAATCGCGTGAGCAACGATCAAATCATAAGTTCTCTTGGACTTGGGATAGTGCGCTTTAAAGACGCTTCGACCACTCCCCCTCCCACCGAAACCAGCTTGCAGTACCGCACTGACACTGATGTCATCACTTCCGTACACCTTTCCACAAGCACTCAGATTAACCCCAAAGCTCCTGCCAGCGTTACTTTCTATATTATGGGCAGCAGTTACACAGTAACGAATATCGTTATTCCAGATGGGGATAGCCAGGTCGTTTGGGTAAAATGGAGAACCCCAAGTAAAGCGCAAACTACTACCATCCATATTACATCCTCTAATGGCTGCCTTAGCGAAAGTACAATTACGGCCTCCATTGTCGATATAAATCAAAATCCACCACCTGACCCCAAAGCAACCGATCAAAATACCAGCTATGTTCCACCCAGTGTTCCATCTTACTCCAATCGAACATCAGCATCTTGGGGAGTATGGTCCGCCAGCTGGCATGAGTATTGGGTATGGATATCCAACTGGCATTGGTACACCACGGGAAAAGATACCGGCTACTGGCAAGATAATGGGCATTGGCGGGACGACGGATGGTGGGATTATACACGCGCAAGCTATATGGCCACCCTCTCCGCAACTCAATCCCTCTTGCCTGATCCAAAGTCTCCTTCTCTCTTATCGAATCAAATGAAATCAGGATACGGAATTGAAATCAACACTACTACCGCTCTATCTTCTAATGCTCCAAGCAGTCACATTACAGGAGCACAACATGCCGTTTCCTATTTCCCCGAATTTGCTTACCAAAACTACTGGCGGTTGCATGATATAAAGACTTCAGGATACAGCGCCAGCTTCTGGCTTAAGCCTAACGAGTATTCCACTTATCAAAGCCGCGTACATTTTACCCCCATCTGGTTCCCTAACGGGTCCTATTCGCCAATCACTCGAATTCTGGACGCATGGACGCCCGAAGGAATGCTTACGATCCAACTGCAAAATTCCATCACTATCTCCGGAAATTTGTTCTCGGATTGGCATATTGCTCCGGAAGATCCTAAATAGAAAGATGGTGCCGCTCTAATGCTGCTCCCTATCGTCATGTTGCTCCTCTGCCTAATCGGTGGAGGAGTTGTTTTATTTTACTTAAAAACAAACAAGCCTGGTTCTAAAACTCCCCTCAACTCAAACGATCAGACAGCCCATCAATTCGTAAACGTCCAAGATATCCGAGAAAACTTTCTGTATACCCAAGATGGTTGGCTGCTCTGCTATCTTCGCATTTTCCCTATCAGCCTAGATTTACTCAGTAGCTCTGAGAAAAAGCTCCTTATCAATAAACTAACAGCCGAATTATCCTCCATCCGCTTTCCCTTCAAGTTTTTGGCGGTTAGTCGTCCAGTAGATATTTCCCCACTTATTTCTGAACTTGTCACGGCAATCCCCACTGCAGACTCCAAACAAAAAGAGCTTTTGCGGCAAGAAATTGCAGAAATGAACACCTTGGCTTTGTCCGGAGAAGTGGTGGAACGGCAATTTTATTTGATTTTATGGCAGCAGCAAGAAAACGGAGAACGGGATTTATTGGAGAAGGCTAAACGGCTTGTTCAGCATTTTGAAGATGGACAAGTACAAGCTCATGTATTAAAGCAGCATGAAATTGTTCAACTGTGCAATTTAGTCAATAATCCTTCTTTCATTCATTTAGAAGACTCAAACTTCAGCGCGAACATTCCAGTGTTAAAGGAGGTTTAAATTTTGGATCCGGCTACAGCTAAACTATTACTTAAACTTTCGACGAGAATTGCTGCCGATAAAGAATCACGTAAACGAATAGTCCTGCTCATCGTCGCTCCCATCATTGCCTTTCTACTCCTCGTATCTTTGGTACTCCAGATTCTCACCTCACCTATTGAGTCACTCAAACTCATGCTGAACACGAAAGAAACTCCGGTGGTTGATGAACTAAGAGTGGACTACGGCTTCACTCAAGCACTTCAGGCCTCTGACGATGGATATGTAGAAAGCCACGGACAGCAATATGAAGGCGTCACTTTTCAAGATGGAAGCCGAGAAGTTGTTTATTTCAATCAACTCGATACACGCTGGGCGAATCTGCCCTATGGTCCTCATGACACCATTGGCGTTGCTGGCTGCGGGCCAACTTCATTGTCTATCGTAGTTTCTACTTTGACCGGGGACACCGTCGATCCCGTGACGATGTCGAAATGGGCTTACGAAAATGGCTACTTGGCTGAAGGAGTTGGCAGCTATCATAGTTTGATTCCCGATGGTGCCAAACATTTTGGCCTCTATGTAACTGGTTCCTCTATCAACGAAGCACAAAAGGTCATAGATGCCTTAGCCCAAGGAAAGCTTGTAGTCGCCATTATGAGCAAAGGTCACTTTACATCATCAGGTCATTTCATGGTGCTGCGAGGTGTCACCTCAGATGGAAAAATATTGGTTGCTGATCCTGCCAGCCGTAAACGTAGCCTACAAGCATGGGATTTCTCGCTCATCTTGAATGAAGCCCGAAAGAACGCTTCCGCAGGTGGCCCGTTCTGGATTATCAGTTGAAGGAGGACAGCAAATGCGGCATGAACAAAAAGATGCGAGCGTGAACAGTTCGCTACTTAATGTAATAACACCTATGGGGTTGGAATTTTCGCGTACCAGCTTGATCATTGGCGAGCAAGCTGCGAAGCTGTACGGTGTCATTCAATACCCGCCAAAGGCTAATGTAGGTTGGCTATCCGCTCTCACTAATTTACCATCCACCATGGTTTCCATTGGATTTCAACCCATCGACAATAGCGCACTCATCTCATCTATTTCCAAATCCATTACTCAAAACCGCAGCACAGCGGATAACGCCAAAGACGCGCTGACCCGACAACGAGCGGAAAAAGCTGCAATAGATGGAGAAAGCATTATGCTTCAAATTGACCAAAACGGAGAAACCGTCGGGCTCATGAATGTACTGGTCATGCCCTTTGCTAATGATGACAAGCTATTTGCTCGAACCTGCCGGCGAGTAGAGAATACCTTCAGCCTAATGCGCTGTAAGATTCGAACTCTGGCTCACTTGCAGAAAGAGAGTTTGCAGCAGCTATCCCCCATGTATCCGGCACAGGATACCATTGAAAACATCTTGAACAAAATCATGCCCATGAGCACCTTCGTTGGGGGATTTCCGTTCGCCAGTAGTGGTTTTAATGATGGCACTGGCTATTATCTGGCTAAAGACTCCCGTGGTGGCCTTATTATTATTGATCCCTGGAAACGCGGTGGAGATCGTACCAATTCCAATATAGTTGTTATGGGTGTGGCCGGAGTCGGTAAGTCCACAGCGGTAAAGCATATTGCACTGAGCGAATATATGAAAGGCACCAAAGTTATCTTTATCGATCCAGAATCGGAGTACAAGGAGCTTTGTCAACAGCTAGGCGGGGACTGGATTAACGCCGGAGGCGGTTCCCTCGGCAAAATTAATCCGCTACAGATTCGGCCAGCTCCGCGAGATGAGGAAGGAGAAGAACATCCCCTCTACAAAGATGAAGGAAACGGAATGTCTGACATGGCCCTGCATCTTAAAAACCTGGAGATTTTCTTCAATCTATATCTTCCTGATTTGAATATGATGCAGCTTGCTGTGCTCAAGCAATGCCTAATCGAACTATATAACCAATTCCACATCACCTGGACAACCGATATTTCGACACTTCAGAGCACCGATTTCCCTACCTTCAGTGATTTGTACACTCTCGTCCAGTTGAAAGAGCAAGCTTTAGGTGATCAGATTTACAAAGAGTTAGTGCTTCTACTCTTTGATATCGCTAATGGTGGAGACTCTTTCCTCTGGAATGGTCACAGTACTATTCAGACCCGGAGCCGCTGCATTTGCTTAGATACGCATTCCCTACAAAACACCAGCGAAAACATCAAACGAACCCAATACTTCAACCTGCTTTCCTGGTGCTGGGAACAGATGTCGCAGGATCGGATGGAACGAGTTCTACTGATTTGCGACGAAACCTATTTGATGATCGACCCGAAGGTTCCTCAAAGCTTGGTATTCCTTCGCAACGTCGAAAAGCGTGCCCGGAAATATGAGGCTGCTTTAGCCATCGTTTCGCACAGTGTCGTTGATTTTCTCGCTCCAGAAATTAAGATGTATGGGCAAGCCCTACTGGACATCCCCTGCATTAAGATATTGATGGGGACTGATGGCAAGAACCTTCAGGAAACTAAAGAACTCTACAATCTGACGGATGCAGAAGAAGAATTATTGGCTAGCAAGAAGCGCGAACACGCTCTGCTTATGATTGGCTCCAAGCGTATCCATGCCCATTTTGAGATCCCCGATTATAAGTTTACTTACATGGGTTCGGCGGGAGGACGTTAACGATGAATAAACACAAACAAATTATTGAGCTATTCTTTTACATCGGTCTGGTGATCGTTGGAGTCATTCTCTTACTGATGAAATGAGGGGTAACGTATGATCTTATATTTAACAAGCGAGGCTCGTATCAATTTACTTGATTTCTTGGAGCAGGAGTTTCCCATTAAGAAGCTAACCGGAAGTTTTAGTCTTCTGTCCTTCGTCGTAAAGGACATGCGGAATTTCTCTCATGCCCAATTTGTTGTACTGGATCGGATGGCAATAAGTGAATCTGACGAGGATCTGATTCAAGCACTTCTCTCGTATCAAACTATTTATGGGATGCGTGTAATCATCATAGCTGAAGGGTTGTCTATTGGCAGCCCTCTGGTTCAGCAATTGCTTCAAATCGGTATTTCTGAAATTGTGACGTCCACTGAGATTGAAAAACTCCAAAGTGAATTGAAAGAGTGCCTTTCAGATGATGGCATGCTGCGGTTCAAATCCGCAGCACCACCTCAGGTTGATCCAGAAGAGCAGCCCACTTCACTTATTCCTGAGCAAATAAAGTATCAATTTAAATGTAACAATTTAAGGGTTGCCATTGCTGGCTCCGATCGACGTGTCGGAACTACGATAACTGCAATGAATTTAGTTTGTTGGATCAACGCTCATGGGGGATCTGCCTGTTATGTAGAGGCAAACGCAAACTACCATTTGGCTCATATTATTCATTTATTCGAACCCGAAAAGTTAGGTAATGCATACAACTTGGAGGGTAATGATCTCTATATAACTGAAGAGTTGAACCAGAAATACAATGTTATTGTGTTGGATTGCGGTGTGTTAAGTGAGCCTCGAATCCAAGAAAACTTTATCGCGGCAGATATTAGACTCTTGTGCGGATCAGCAATGCCTTATGATTTGGCACGATTTTATCGAGCTATAGAACGGTGTAAGAATTTATCTGTACAGTCGCTTGGATTATTTGTTCCTCATGATCTAAAGTCGTATATGCTTGAAACGATTGACTCTCGTATTATCTTTAGCGAATCTTCTCATAACTTATTTGATCCGTTTGCAAACGCTACATTTTATCAAAAGCTTTTTGAAGCTCTCATCACTATATCGTAAAGATACTTTTTGATCCTAAGAAATCTTATAAACAACAAAGAAGGTTGAGCAAGTATTTTTGCTTAACCTTCTTTCAATCAAGTTTTGGCATGAAAAATATTAAAAATGTTTAAAATGAATTATTTTTCTAGTTCGGTTACTTCCCAATATGCAGTTACAATAATTCAATTAATTTCCAAACTTTAATTATCAAAAGGCAACCCCGTCATCTCGACCTTTATATCATCTGCGAGTATGGGGTCACTATGATGAATCGCATTTTCATAAGCAGTCTTTGCTTCTATTTTTAGACCAAGTCCATATAATATTTGAGCTTGTTGGCGTAAAAATGTCGCTTGATACTTTTCTTCCCGAATTCCAGAAATCGCCTGTTCAATAATACATAATGCTTCATCGAACTGATTCTTTCCATATAAAGCTTGGGAATAACGATAAAGCCAATGAATGCCCCGATTATTGGGAGCTGCAATATTTAGTATTTCTAATGCCTGATCGTATTCCTCTATAAGGATGTAACATTCTGCAATCATTGTGCAATAATATCCGTTAGTACTTGATATTCCCTGAAAATATGTTTTTGCAAGAAGGAGTGCAGATAAATATTCTTCAGATTGCTTTTTATAGCATTTACCCAGCTCCTTATAAACTTGCCCCAAATAAAAAAGCTCTGTTTCGCTTTTCCGATCTTTAGGTTCCTCTGGAAGCAATTTAACTAGTTCAATATATCTTTCAGGTTGGCGATAAGTTATCGTTTTACCTACCTCAGTCAAAACCTTAAAGGGTTGATAATATCCCCATACCGCCGAATACTGGATAGCCGTTTCAAAAAGTTCTCCTTGCATAAGGTACTTCTCCCTCAGGTCCGAGAATACCGATTTCTTAAATTCATTAAATGCTGCGAGAACGATAGAAATGCTGATCGATGAAGGAGCTTTCTTAAATGTAATAAATATATCCTCCAAATATAATTTAGCCTGTTCTATTTCTACGACGCTCGCCAACTTAGCTAATTGTAACTTACTATGATATGCATCATCCGTATTATCAATTACCTCTTCGAAACAAGCCCTAGCTAATGCATCTGCTTTTATAAAAGTATAGAATTTACCTAGATGATGCTTGATCTCGTAATGTAAATCAAGACAGGATCTGCTATTATCGACAAGTGTTTTTAAATTATTAATAACTTGATTGGCAAAAGGTTCGGCTTCTCTATCCCCACTTTGTTTATAGTTTCGGTGCATTAATTCCGCGCATTCCAAATATGCCGTTATTCGAGGTTGATGCTCCTTAATTAGAGTTTGGCATAGCAATAAGTTATCAATGTTAGTTCGACTCATTATCTCCTTTATTTCGTTTGTTTGAATGTTTTCAAACATCAGATAAGTAGGTATCAAATCAAAACGATCTGGTGATTTACTAATGACCTGGATCAGGAAATTACGATGAATGTAAAGTGCATTATAAAATTGATAATCCTTAATATGCTGCGCTTCCAGGAAAAAAGCGATAAACTTATTCTCTATTTCACTCGAAACTTGAGGTAATTTTTCCATTTTAATACTATTGAAAATAAGGTCATGCATCCTTAATGTGAAATTTTCATAGTTTATTAAAAAACCGCGTTTTAGCAAATCCATAACACTCATGGAGGAAATTAACCTCTGCAATAAACTTCGATTAAAAACCTGCCCCCCTAACCAAAGGAGAACTGACAATTCAGTGGCAATCGCTTCAGAGTGTTTTTCTAATAGACGTTTAAAAAAAACTTTTCCGTTGTCGTCAGCAAATTTCGGCAACTCTGAAGCCTCTCTACTAACTTCCTTCCAAGATATTTTGTCGGTAACAACCCATCTATTCGTTAGTGTAAGTAACAAGGGGTGTCCACCGATTACTTGCTTGATATCCTTGTAAATTGATTGAGGGCAATGTGTCACCAATTCAAAGTTTAAGATTTGAAGGGCTGTAGAATCATTTAGGAATGAAAGATTCATTTTTTCCATTCTGTCTTTGACTTGTTCGTCCCTCTGCGAAGTAATTATAATCTTTGAATTATTCTGATTTATCTCACTCAAAAACGAAAGTATCTTATGTATATCCCGATCCAAATTGTCGATTATCAGTAAAATCTTTCTACGTTTTAATAAACCAGCGACATTTTGTCTTTGTTGCACCCTCTCAATATTAATTGATGTTAAAGAGTGTAGAGAATCTATTTGTTTCCCATCAATCCACACGATTACCTCAAATATTTCCTTTACCCTAAGTTGATTAGCAATAGAAATCGCAAATTCCGTCTTTCCGATCCCACTGATTCCATGCACGTAAAGTAGTTGATTTCGCTCTAATTGTTCAAGTGCCTCTTCTTCTTCTCCCCGCCGAACATACTCCTTCCGAATCATTGGTAACATATTCGTCATACTAAATTCGTCTAAGTATTTTTCCAATGCAGAAAAATGTGTAAGGAATGGATCTGAGTAATCAATATCTTTCAGTATAGATACTAGATGTTCTGCTATTTTTCTGGCATCAAAGATCTGGATCTCAATATGGTTTCGACCAACTTTACTCACATGATCATTTATTGCTTTAGTCAATTCAAGCATCTCTGTATTGGTAGCGTCTTGATTGCTTAATAAGTACAGTTTTTCTAAAGAAGGTAGTAAACTCAACGCATGCTTGACATCATCCAATGGTTTATCGAAAGGCTTGGAAAAATAGCGATGTTTTGTACCGTATTCCCCAACTATCTTTGCATTGGAACTGTATGAATCAACAGTATATCCTGATGCTGCCCCCTTCATAGTTGACCCTCTATAAATTAGCGGAAAACCTTCAGCCTTCTCCAGTAGTGCGTGAGAAAATCTTTCGAAATCGATAGCGTCCATACTTCCTAATTCTTCATGTATACGTAGAGTTAGTCTTGTGTTTTGAGATTGTTCCATAAATATTCTCCTCCTTCTAAAAACTATAAGTAGAATTTATTGGGAACTTTAGAGAGAATACGTCCCTTCAATCCTCACAGAATAAAAAATACATTTTTTAAAATAATCAAAAGCAAATAATATCTCTCCTCTTCAAAAAAGTCTCTTCCTATTCGTTATCTACTCTTTATTGTTTCAATATCTTATTTTTAATTTCTTGCATCATATTTTTTGTGGGATATATTTCTTTATCAGGAAAATCATCGAGCCTAGTACTCCATTGGTAAGCGTAAAACTTTGGGGATTGTTTAATAATTTCCGTGAGCATATGATCTATATAATCAACAGTGGGACCAATGAAGGCTTGAATATGCATAACCTCTTTATTAAATATTTGCAATAAAGCAACTCCATGCTTTCTTGCATATTCTGTAGCTCCACTCTGAAAACCAGATGTGGAAATTAATATTCCTTTATGTGCACCTAAGCTTCGCACCTTGTCAGCTAAAACGACAATCTTCTCACGTTCTACTGGTCGGGTATACCGCTTGCATTCCACAATTACTTTAAATTTAACAGACAGGGCCATAAATTCTGCAATAATATCAATTTGGTACTCTCCGTCGTTAGTCTGAATTTTTTGGTTATGAAGTATGGAGAATTCTTTAAGTGCTTCGGATTCAGCGTAAGCATTTAATACTTCTAAACAAAACACTTCAAATTCTGTAGCAGAAATACTAGCGACAAATTCACGATATGGATTCATTTTCCACCTCACAATCTTCTATTCACATTGCCCAACGAAGTCAAATGTGACTGTTAAAAAATCTTCGACGAATCAGTCTAAAGTCCAAATTTCTTTAGAAGTCACAGCTTGAATAATTATGTTATTCGACAGAATCAATTTGCGAGTCTACTTTTGGCAATTGACGTTTAAACTTTTCAATAATTTTTTCTAACCTCGTAATAAGGTCGTCATACGTAACGATATCCATCACATTTTTATATTTTCTTTTAATGATTTCCAAGTCTCGAATTTGTTTACTACTCATCCCCTCTTCTCTTCCAAGGATTAAAATAGCGCTAGGATTTGTTATATTAATCTCAAAACCTTCTGGAAGAAAATCTTTATATTTTTTTGTAAGATTTATTTCACCTTGTTTACCTGACTTATTCAAATGAAAAAGATATTTTTCAACTTGCATAATAGTACCTGAAAGTTCTTTAACAGGAACATAATTATCTCTATATGTTCTCGTTGAAATTAAAGCAGTAGAATTAGGTTTTTTAATTTCAACAACATCAATATTTCCGTTTGAGTCTACTAACATGTAATCTAATCTTCTTTTCTTTAAATCGTAATCGTCATTTATACTCACTTCTTTAAATGCTGTGATATATTTTGGATAGATCAAAATTATGACTTCAATAATTTCTTTCTGCCAATCCGACTCAGAATAACCCATTTCATTTTTTAGCATATCTTTAAGACGCTCCAGTATTACCTGATACTTAAAAATTTCGTACTCTGCGAATGAAGAAGTTAAGCTTGACTTAGTAGTTCTTATTAATGACTTATTTGACATATACGAATTATATTCTTCCACAAAATCTTGTTTTACATTTATATATTCTTTTATTATATGGCTAATCCTTGCATTAGAATATTTCCTGAGTTCAGAAGAGTTGGGGAATATTGCTAGTAGTTTATGAAATTCTTCAATTGGCAAATCTGATTCTTTTGGCCCTATAGACAAATCCCCTTCTACCACCTCAAAAATTCTTCTGAATATTGAAATATTGTTCCATGTTTTGAACATATTTAATTGAAATTTTATGCTCTTATGAATTAATAACTCATGATCTATTCCAATCGTGTTTTTCTTCACTCTATAATAATCACCTTCTAACTTCGCAAAAGAAAAAGATACCTCATCTAACATGGTAAATTCCACTGGTTTAATTTCCTCATACAAGTCTTTTTCTTCAAAATAAAAAGTTTTACCTATATTGATACTCCTTTTAGCTTGGAAACGATTTATTATCCAGCTTACTCCATTCAATGGTGTATATTTAAATATGATTTCCTCAGCAATTTCTTCAAATTTAATCATATTCTCTCCCCAACAATTTTTTCAGCATCATAAAGCAATATACTATTATCAAATAACGACTTGCATTCACGAGTCAGACGATATCAATTGCAGCCCGCTGCCCCCGCTTTTTATTTCCCTTTGCTGGACCAAAAGTGATTATTTTAACGCGTACTTCTATTATTATCTGAAGAGACAACTCCCTAAATAACTTCAATCAATTTAAAAGGTCTTATTCCATTCTGGTTTATATTTCTTAATTAAAGTCACTTCAAGTTCAACAATTTGCTTCTCGTCGCAAAGTTCTAAAATGTAAAATTTTATCTTCTCTTTATTTTCAGTTATCAGACTATTTAAGTGACAGTTTGTTGATTGTCCGTCTATGTAGCAATTTTTCGGTTGAACCTTGCCGTATCCCTGATTGATTCGCTTACCAAATGAATCCTTACATCTACCGATATACTTGACTTCTTTATCAACACAATATAGATAAATACCTTTACTGCTCTGAACAGGTTTGTCAGAAATATAAAATTGGGAGTAGATTTTATCACCGTTCTTATTTAAAAATTCTTTATAAAAAATATCCCCCTTATCTTTCAAAATAGCAACAAAAGAACCCAATCCAATATCTAAATAGGCCTTATAATTACTTATAACAATATTTTTAAATATATTATACTTTTTGTGCTCGATAGTTTCTCTAAGGGTCTTATTATTCTTGGTGGCAAAAACATCCGAATATAATGAAGTCATAAATACTAGAGGAATTTCTCTAAAGGTTAAATCATAACTATTAATCATAAACTTCATTGATTTCCCTCCAGAATTTTTACTTTTAAAATAGTTTTCTCCATTTATATCTTATACAAGTCGTCACTGGCTCCTAGAAAGCCTTTTGATGGCAGTAATACACGCTTTAAGCGTGAAAATAATGTTTCTATGTGATGTTATCTACTTCACTGAGAAATCTTTCGAAAGCTTCTCTTGGAGAAATAAACCTCCTTTCTATAACTTCCTCTTCCAATGCTTGACTCCAAAATACATTTGCTTCTTCAGCAGAAATCAGTTTGCAATCAACCATTCTGAGCACAAAATGACTAATTAGACCGCCAATAAGAGCGTAGTACATTGCAATCACATGGGGTGGAACCATCAATCTGTGCTCATCTCTCCCCTCATATATCAATCTCCCACCACTTCCTAGCAAATACGAATATGCTAACGACCTATAAGTTCTGTGATTTATCTTAGACAATTGCGAATAATATTTTTTTAGTTTTCCCCACTCTTCCTCATCATTTTCTTTTATGTAATCTCTGTAGACTCTATTTTGTATTACTTTATCGTTATACCAATCTCTCAAGTGCTTATCTTTCTTTGCGTCATTAGAATAAAAATAAGAGGCTGTATCCATCGCTTCTACAGCATCCCGAAACAGCCTACCTGCAATCCTATGTTTTTTATCCTGTAATAGATCTAGACAGTCAATTAAAGATTCTAAAGAATCAAGAAAAAGCATCCAAATAGCCTTCTCAGCACTTTGTTCATCACGTGTATATGCACCCGATTTTATTGTCAGATAATTAAATAATAACCCTAACAAATTACTTGCTTCTCGATAAAATTGATCTTGAGCTTCATATTCGTAAGGATTTTGATAAGCTTCTTGAGGATCTCTTCCCCAGATAAAACTTGTCATCTTTTATCTCCTAATCTTAATTAAAGTTTTTGCAGACTGCTTTTATAAACACAAATCTCCTTTTGTTAATAGACGCAGCCCCAGTTAATAGACTTATCCAGTGCATAATTGTTAAATGCCTGCCACCCAGAAATTCTCTAAAGATTAAAGCTTCGCCAGGACCTCAGTGAGAATACTATTAATATGCTATGCAACTCTCTTTTCATATTACTTACCATTATTGTTTGTTATAGTCTTAGTAAATTCTATGAGATGCTTTATTAATTCCGGATCAAAATCTTTTGAAGACTGAGAAATAAATGATGAACCATTATCAATATTCCAATGCTGAAATGCTTCCTTAATTTCTTTCCAATCCGCTTTATCACCATATGCTTTTAAATAAAATTCCCCAAAAGATATTGCATGAATCCGGTCCGCATTTCGTAATGATTCTACCATAAATGATTTTGCCAATATGAATGTAAATCTAGTTAATGCAATTATTAGGCTAATAATTACTATGTTAAGTAAAGAAAATTCGATGTACTTATAAACCTTGGTATCATTATCAAAGCCTAATAAAGTATTACCGCGGGTTAGAACGAGTACAATACATACCGCCAAACTAATAAAAGAAATTAGATAGCAGGCATATGCAATCCATTTATATTTGTCTTCTCTTCCCCGTAGTTCTTGAAGTGAATTTTGAATATATTGTTCAGCAGATTTTTCGACTTTATAGATTGATTCTTTCTTTTCGTCGGCTTTTGCTTTTAATTCTCCTGTTATTTGTCCGATTGACTCTTTTATTCTTCTCATCGTGATATCAAGTCTATCACGATCTGCACGTAATACCAATAAATGCATTAATGGTTCAGGAATTGGAACATCATCAAAAATAATAGGTAAAATTCTCGGTTTTCCACGTTCTTTCATATATCCTAATGAAGCATAAATTTCGGATAAGACATTATTACTTTGTATAGAATTTTCTGTAATGAGTACTACTACTGCATCAGCATTTTTCAACCCGTTAGATAGAACATCACTCCAGTTGTCTCCAATTTTAAGACTGAGCGCATCTACGAATATATCAACATTAAAATCTCTTAATTTATTAGCAAATTCACTAGCTAAATCCTTATCCTTGTTTGAATATGAGAGGAAAATATTTGTCATGCCTTGTCTCTCCTTCATAATTTATAGAGTTTGTTTGGAGAACATTCCTCGTATTCCCGAACTCAACCACCTTAAGACCCTAAGCGACGCGGCTAGTGATGCGGGGTGTCACCTGAATTTCTATCTAGAAATGCGCCGGGCGACCGATGAGCAGCGGAGCCAATCAGATATGTTATGAGATACTACCTTTATAGCAAATATGTATTAGTCATTATTGACTCTTCTTTGTGTTGCGTTTGCATCATAAATAAGTCGAATCAATTGGTCCTTGCCACCAACAAAGCGATAAATAGTAATATCCGATAAATAATTTTCTTTCACATTCCAAGCTCTTCGCAATGCTCTTTCCTCATCTCCAAAAATCCAATAGCCAAGTGTTTGCGGTAAACCAAAACTTAATGAATATGCTTGCTGGTCATTAACAGGATGTATGATCCATTGCCGTTCCATGTTGTTCCGTCGGGTCCACGTAATTGTAACTTTATGTACTGGATTCTCACTGACATATCTAATGAAAGCTTCCGGATTATCAGATTTAAAAATAAGTAAAAATGGCCCGTTTGCCATCCCTACAAAAAACTCTCTATACCTTTCCATCTGATTTAAGATTACTTCGGAAATTGACCTTAATGAGGGCAATTTATTTTCAATATATTCGTATTCTATATAGCTCAATGGGCCAGTTACATTCGTTGGCCAAGTATTTAATATTTCTCGCATGTATAATCTAAATAAGAGGGGTAAACTTTTCTTCGGATTTTTTTGATTTTGAAGTTCATTTGTATTTATAAATGCACTTTCTGTATCTTCATCTTCGTCAATATGTTGAATCCTTAGATCGTTTAATAACATCTCGGCCACTTCATCAACCAGATTCTTTAGATCTTCAAAATCTGGACCACTTAAATCAATCAAAGATATTTGATGTGCTAATGCCATATCCGAAGCAGTTGAAGTAAACCCAGAAGTTGAAAATAAAGCATAACGATAAGAAAATCGTTGCATTAAAGGTTTTCCTTCTCTTACTGGAGAATAGTTCTGATTGATATCATCCAAAACACCTACAGCATTACGAACTTCTGGAATCCCCGTTTTCATCTTTCTACATTTTGCTTCTACGAATAATCTTAATGGAAAAGTAAACGCAGGAATCCAGACTAATTGACCTAATACATCAGCTTGATGAACTGCTCCTCTTCCTTTAACGACAAGTCCGTTTCCCTTCCTTGCCAGTTCCCTTTCATCTTGAATAGGATCGACTAGCAAATTGTATCCGGTATTACGAATAAGATAAGCAATTATTTCTTCAAGGATATATCCTTTTAAACTTTCTTTGCCAATCAATTCCCACTCCTCCTCTTAGTATTCTGATAGACATCATTGTTTTGCCTAATAATTATTTGCAACTTTGTAAATAAAGACTAACTCGTGATTTCATTAACTATCATTAGGCTAATACTTTCGACAATCAGGAGCCCTAAATTCAAACCGTTGCTGAATAAACCTCGCCCCACTAATCTTAATTGACTCAGGCGTATATCCCTCCACAATGCCACCACGGTCCTTATTTGCCCAACAGGATCCGGATCTCTCTTATACCAGACAGACACTTCAGATTGCGTCAAAGCAGCCATTAAGAAATCATTGTCTGTGAGGAGGACTTTGTATGTATTCTTCTTCATTTGATTTCTCCTCAAGCTGGTAAAGGATATTATCAAGCGTATCAATCAATGCCTCTCTTTTTGGGCCGTCTCTATTTCTCACAAATCCCAATACTTCTATAATCGCATCCTTTAGCCTATTCCACCTTGCAACAGTGGCCACAATCAATATAGAAAAAATGAATATTACTACGAACAGAGAAAAGTTAAGGTTAATAGAGTAATTTCCTTTTTGCTTCATGAAATTCGGTTTATTTTCTTCTGAATTATAGTAAGCATAAACTCGAGTTATTAGTTGCGTAATATTGGGTAATGTAATTGCTAATAATAATCCCGGAGCTATCAACGGTGGTAGTTTTTTCTTTTTTTCATCCTCACGATAGTTATCTATTAATTTTTCTATCTTCCATTTTGAATAAATTCCATTTTCAATTAAGTATTCGGTTATTAAATGGATTTGTATTTCTGACACAGTTACTTGCCATTGTTTTGGTTTTATATTTATGGAATATTGCTTTTTTATGATTTTCATTGCTTTGTGTGCCAAAACTCGATTCAATCCGAATAAGGAGGCTATGAGAATCACAGTAGCTGGCAATGAAATTAATAACCACTTAGAAATTGAGGTAATAAATAAAATGGATATCCCCGTTGATATTGCTCCCACCATCGATAAACTCACCACAAAGAAATAAAACTTGTGAAAAATCGGCATATATTTGTAAATTAAAACTTTGCTAGTGCCCCATCAGAGATCATAGTTGGGAAAACGGGTAATTATACGTAAATCCAACTCTCTCGAGGTGAGCAGCATGACTATTTTTGTTCGTGACTTAACTCAGGAAGAAGGTAATCGCCTCCTGCGGATTGCCCGTAAGGGGGCAGATCCGGTTCAGGTCCGTCGGGCCTTGCTCATTCTGGCCTCCGCCCAAAAAATGAAAGTACCTGAAATCAGCCGGCTTTATCATATCTCAGGCGAACATATCCGGCATACGATTCATCGATTCAATCAGGAAGGATTGCCTTCCCTGAAACCGAAATACTGCGGGGGACGTCCGCCCACCTTCACTCCAGAAGAACGCAGCAAGATCATTGAACTTGCCCAAATTCCTCCCAAAGTAGCGGGCTATCCGTTTACCAATTGGTCACTCTCGAAATTGAAACAAGCCGTGGAGGAACGTAAGATTGTGTCTTCCATCTCCATCGAAACACTTCGAGTGATCCTGGGCGAAGCCAAGATTACCTACCAAAATACGAAAACGTGGAAGGATTCAAACGATCCCGAATTCGAGTCTAAAAAAAACGAATCGAAGACCTCTACCGGAACCCTCCAACGGATGGGCGTGTAATTTGTATGGATGAATTTGGGCCGCTCTCGCTTCAACCTTACCGTGGGAAAGGCTGGTTTCAAAAACGTAGGCCGATTCGACTTCGGGCGACCTACACCCGACCTCATGGCGTAAAGCATTTGCTTGCTGCACTGGATTTAAAATCAGATCAGTTGTATGGCCATGCTTCAAAAACGAAGAAGCATCAGGATATTCTTCGTTTCTTCCATGTGCTTCGGCGCCGGTTTCATCGGTCAGAGCGCTTGTACATCATTCTGGATAATTTTTCTCCGCATTTGCACCACAAAGTGAAGGAATGGGCTGCAGCGAACAATGTAGAATTAGTCTATACTCCAACGTACGCATCGTGGCTTAACCGAATCGAATGTCATTTTGGGCCCCTACGAAAATTTGTCCTCGAAGGTAGTGATTTTGCCAAACACCAAGATTTAGGGTTGGCCATTCAAGCGTATCTTCGCTGGCGAAACAAGAATAAACGTAAGGTCCTTATTCTACGCGAGCAAAATAAGATCAAGGTTGTCTGATGGGGCACTAGAAGCAGAGGCCTTAAAATACTTAAAAAGTTTATTTTTCAATTCACACCTCAAAAAATGAAAAATTTTGTCTAGTTTAGTATATTTCATTTGGCACAATATGTATGTGAATTCTTTATTACTTGTAAGGAAATATTCCTATAAAACCCGGACTAATCACCTACCTTC
Organism: Paenibacillus sp. FSL F4-0122; assembly: GCF_038002845.1. Classification (NCBI taxonomy): domain Bacteria; kingdom Bacillati; phylum Bacillota; class Bacilli; order Caryophanales; family Paenibacillaceae; genus Paenibacillus; species Paenibacillus sp. FSL F4-0122. The sequence goes on along the minus strand of NZ_JBBODI010000001.1, from coordinate 4,168,806 downwards.
CTTTTAAGCCATATAGAAATAGAAATTACACGTATGTCTAACGGAATTTCCACATTAACTTACCAGCAAACTTTGTCAGATTCACGAAATTAAAAGGCTAGGATTCTGTACCCAAACCAGCAACAGCTTTTATCCACGGCATATCTCTAATATGAGCGCCGGTATATCACTACAGTTTCAAAATCATATGATATGCTCTATTTATTACACACAAAAAAACCGAGGCCATGGGCTTCGGAAAGCAGCTTTATCAATATTAGTTTATTCAGAACTCTTCATTTAACTCATCAGTTTATAGTGTTATGAGATAATAAAGTATTAGACTAAAGTCGTTGATTTATCAACGTATATTAATTGAAGAATCGTCAGCTTTTGAAAAATAAGTTATAGACTGTTTTATAAAATGAAGCAGCGGCGGAACAAGACAAGATAAATAAAGTCTTAGACTGCCGCTGTTGTTGTTAAACTAACATTTTCAGTTAGCACAATGCATATATAGCCGCTGCTCCTTACAGCTTATAACATCTTCCTAGGAATTCTACTCGAATAGGAGCAATCCTGAATGCACTTCTCCAATCGCTCAGCGAGACCTGCGATGGAACGTTCAAAAACTGCCTTATCATTGATTTAAGCAATTTCAAAATAATATTTCTATTCGTTACTCCATTCCCCTGAAACTCTATAATAAATCCAATATCTTAGCCTTGAATGCAGATAATCTAGTTGGCTCTTGAAATGTATAAAATCAATCCCAAAACTTTCTTTACCATCTCCATAAGTAAACTCATCAAGCCGTTTGTCAAATGGATACCTGAAAGTCATTGAGCTATCATCTGTATTATGTAATTCGATAATTAATCCGCCTATAGTTTTCAGTTCATTCTTTTCGTTTTGGTCTGCACCAAAATTATATTTACTTCGAATTTCATTATTAACTTTTGCCCATAAACTCTCAAGGCCGTGTCCCTCTAGTTTCTCCTTAATCTTATTATCATCCAAACCGGATGTTATGTATATCCGATGCAGAATAGCTTTCAGGGATAACTCAACAGAGTGTCTATACAGAAATAGTGCCGGGTTGATTATATTATCAGCAATATGCCCCCGGTTAGCTCCAATGGAATCAATTAACTTGTCTGCAGCCTCTTTAAAATATTCAGAATATAAATCAAAAAAACCGTTGTAATCCCTGAAAGTTTTTTGCCAATTAGGGTAAGCATTTTTATAAATATCTGGGTTTGAAGTAAATAGCACCATTTGATCATTCCTTCCAACAAAATCACTACTCTATTTGATTCGCCGTTTATTTAGAAGTATCCTGCCCTATAACTGAATAGCAGCACTTTCAGTTGCTGCTTGTTTTGTTGAACGAAAGTTTCCAGATAGCCAATTAATCCTAATAAAAACTGTTAAGGCGGATCGGACTGCTGAATCAGCGCTCGGCGAAAATAACCTGCCTTGGTCCATGATTATTGTCCCATTTCATTGTGTTAGATATAAATTTAGCAGTGATTACTTTACCGCCGCCGATCTGGATATCGTAGTTGCTCCTTTTGAACGATACGTCCATGTTTGCGATGAAAAGTATGGTTCCTTCTATCTTAATGTCCTTTTTGACAGCGCCTTTTTAGTCGTCACATCTTTCTGGACAACTTTGCCCGGCTTATAGTCCATTACTTTAATGTCGGCGGTTGAATCCGTGGTTAAAAGAATGGTCGCTTTAAACATATTTTACCTTCCAATTTACTACTATGTGGATTCATTATAAATCAAACATAAAAGGCGGAAAAACTGAAGCTAGTCCGCCTACATTTACGTTATTGTGTCGTCCACGCAGCTTGACGGTGAACGTGGAAATGTCAGTATCGTAGCCCCGGAAGTAGTAATTCGATGCCAGAAGCAACTGTCATCATAACCGACACACGGAGAGCTCACTTCACATACAGGATTCCTCTTCAATGTGACGAATTGTATCAATTGGAAATGTAATATTAGAACCCCTCGAAATTTCGAGGGGTTCTTGTAACGGAGTTAGTATTACTAACCACCCGTTTTCACGCTATCCCGTCCGTTAGCTTAATGAGCATCCGTCAGTCGGATATTTCATTATCTTTGAGCGTTAAATTAATGTGTTTTCGTTTTGGCATTTCATAACTTAAAATCCACAAAAAAACAGCGTATAATTAATCTTAGGCGCTGTTTCTTATAGAAATCTAATTACAAGTGTAATACAACACTCTTTACAAATTGATTAAAGTACTAAATCAAAGGATTTTCGGCTAATTGTCTTACTTTTCCGAAAGCTCCTTAATGTGCAGAAAGATCGCCGCTACGTCTAAATCTCCCTTTCCCCGGGCTATGGCCGATGTATATGTAGCTGCTGCATTTGCAGCCAAAGGCAGGCTACTCTCCAGTGCTTTTGCCGTTTCCATCGCCAGATTCAAGTCCTTCTCCATCCACTTCAAGGCAAACGCAGGAGGAAACGATTCATCCATTAAAGCATTTGTTTAGGCTCCCAGCATCGGTTTGTTTACAGCAGATTCAGTCATCATCTTGATCACCAGTTCGCGATCCAACCCCATCTTCTCGGCGAGAACCAGTGACTCCGCAATACCCTGCATTGTGATTCCCAAGAGCAGGTTAACTACCAGTTTGGCTTGGCTTCCCGAGCCGGTTTTTGCCAAAATGCAAAGTTTCTTTACCTAACACATCAAAGATTGGCCTACAGATATTAACAACCCCTGTTTCCCCTCCAGCCAAAATGACCAATTGGCCGGCTTCCGCCGGTTTCACTGAGCCGGAAACGGGTGCATCAACGAATCGCACCTGCTTGCTGGATAATTGACCCGCTAGATTCAGCGCAGCTTCGTGGCCGATCGTGCTCATATCGATTACAATTTTACTACTGTCCACACCGGACAGCAGACCTGCGTCTCCATGGTAGAAATCTTGCAAGGCAGAGGCATTCGATAGTATGGTAATGATAATATCGCTTTTTTCAGCAACGACTTTGGACGTTTCGGCGTATTGGGCGCCTTGTTCCACCAGGAAGTTCGCTTTTTCGGCTGTGCGATTATGAACCCAAGGCTGATACCCTGCATTTACAAGATTTTGAGCCATAGGTTTGCCCATATTCCCTAAACCAATCCATCCAATTGTAGGTTTCATTTGCAATACTCCTTATTCTGATTTTATATCACGGTGCCCTTATGATATATTTCCCTGTGCTTCCCATTTCATCTCCCGGATACAGGAGAATTTCGCCCGGAAGCGGATAGCTTGTGGGGTGTTCGAAGACAACGCCTTGGCCGATGCCGTGGAGGTCAGCAAAGACGGCTCTGCCGCTCCATGCCCCCTGAATCATTGTGACCGTAAGTGGCAGCTGCTCAAGCAGCCAGCGGCTGGATTCTGGTTTCTTCTCCTCCTCAAGCCTTGCCAGAAAAGTAAACTCTCCGGAAGTCATTTTAATTGTTGTCATATTCAGCTCTCCTTTAGTGGTTGGATTTAGATATTGGATGATGGCGCTGCAACCGGCACCCGTAAAAGCTGCAGGCCCTAGGAATGGTTAGATAATGTTAAGTTGTAACAGAATAGCACCTCTTTTGCTTCCCACCGAATGTTTCCGGATTGAGCATAAGAGGTGCTAATGTTTTTGTGTACGTAACCTGGATCTTACGAAATCATGAAATAAAGTGCCCAATCCTGATCGTTAGCCCAAGGATCATCGTATTTACCTGGCTTATCGTTCACCTTGAAAGGAAACAATCTAGCACAGGAGGCTTGACCATCTGCTCTGAAAAGACTGAGTACACCGCGTAGGGAAGCTTCCCCCATTGTCTCATACTGCTCCTCGCCAGTCAGCTTAGCATACTCCAGATAGACTCTCCCAGACAATCCGCTCCAGTAGTGCGGAAACGTATCGCCTAACAGTCTTCTTTTACCGAACCAATATCCGTCCCAGTGACGAATCGCCACTTCATGCAGGTTGTAGTCGGGTTGCCTTCCATTGAAGAGCTCCAATATGTGCAGATGCTCACGGAATGCGGTCAAATATTTCTCATTCTTGGTCAGAAGGTACATCTGAATCAGCACATTCGCAGCAGGAGCCACAATACTCTGCTCATAATTCACTTCGCTCGGAGGATAGGAGATTCCGCATTCAAAGATAGTCTCTGCATGCTTACTGAAATGCGCGTACAGGGAATCAGCTTCCAGTATCAGCTCATTGCCTCTCAGCAGGCCGATCATATCATTCATCGGCAGTTCAATCGGATAGAATTTGTAGCCGCCATTATTATAGAATCCGTGCATAATCTTCGACATCTTGACTAGATAGGCCTTGTTCTTATATAGGTTAAACAATTCCATATACAAAATGGCCAGCCACGAATAATTATAGAGCCTATGGATGTCATTGTTGCGGCCGATATCATTAAATACAGTACCACTCACCTCATCGAATAACTCACTTTCAATATAATCCACATATTTTAGCAGGCTTGCTTCCAATTCATCTGAAGCAGTGGTCTGTAAGTATCTGGCGATGAGCACCCCCATGCCGAATCGTTCTCTTCCGCCGTTATGATCATGGTAATGGGAATAATATCTGCTCTGCTCTTCATTATCATAGACGAGGAATGCACCATCCAAGCGGCTTCCCTTGTCACGACATTGCTGTTTTCGTGCAATAAAGTGGCATCTGGCCTCGATGAGTTGATTAAGCGGAGGCAGCACGAGAATATTGCAGATTGTACTGATACCGTTGATATCAATTGAATAGCTATACTCACCTGATGTTTCGTATACCGCTTCTACGATAATACAATTACCCGTAACGGAATAAGGGACCTCTTCACCCTTGCAGATAATATCAACTAGATCCAGTTGTGGGAAGGCATGCGATATCTTCAGCCGGCACTTTTCCCCAGCAAACAGCACGTACTTGTCCGCTTCGACGTGAATGTATCGTGGGTAAGCTTGTAGTTGCTGGTAAAAGTCTTCTTTCCCTTCATGCCAGAACAGTTCCCAAGTCAGTGAGATGGATGCCCCGGGTATAAGAACAAAGGGGGCAGGATGGAGGATAATCAAGCCACGGTTATTGCTGCTCTGAGCGGCATCCCTTTCAATGCTATATTCAGTGATACTTCCGTTCGTTAGTACTAGACCCAGATGGGGGGCAATTCCTCCCATGCGCAGCCCCATAATATAACTGGCCTCCCCACCGCACCATATGTGTGCATGGCTTCTTTGCGTCATACATATATCCGCTGAATCGTATTGATCAGGGAAGGTAGCGTGGATTCCAATCTCGCCCTTCTGTGTGTAAATGTCATAAGGGGTATTATTGGTGAATATATAGGTTTCCTGCAGTCTGCCACTGGGAAGCACCTGTCTCTCTACAGTCAGATCAACACCAGGCTTCAGACATACTTCCCCCCATCTTCCGGATTCTCCAGCCCAGTTCATTCCGTGAGGATCGTCCGGGTGACTTAAATGGGATATATGATTTTTATCCGAAATTTCAATGTTATACTTACTCAAATTGCTTGTTAAACGAATTATTTGTTTTTCTGTATAATCCATCTTCTCTCTCATAAGTCGCTCCGCTCCCGTTTAAATATTCTTGTCATTCTTGTACTAGCCTTTCAGAGCACCGTTCATAACACCGCCGATAATATACTTTTGCATAAACAGATAAAAAATTAATAGCGGCAATACACCCAGAACCATCATCGGGAACATGCTGTTCCAATCCGTAGAGAACTGGCCGACATTGCGGTATACTTCTTGTAAAATTACGTTTTTCTCTCTGGATTGAAGGAAATATAGCGGCCCCATGAAGTCGTTCCAAATCGTAAGTGAATTCAGAATAGCGACTGTAGCAATAATTGGCTTCATCAGTGGAAAGGTAATTACCCAGAATACCCTATAGAATCCTGCCCCATCAATCTTAGCGGCTTCTTCCAGTTCACCGGGAATCGTAGTGATGAAAGAGCGGAACATAAAGGTAGCAAATGGAATGTTCACAGCGATATTAATAAAAATCACAGCCCATAATGTATTCATTAGATGCAGGCTTTGCACAACTTTATACAAGCCTAAGACTGACATTTGATAAGGGAACATAATTCCTGCCAGAATCAGAACAAACACGATTTTGGCAGCTTTACTATCACCCTTACGGTTCAACACATATCCTCCCATGGATGCACAGAGAATTACACCGATGACCGAAAGCGCCGTAATGATAAAGGTATTCATAAAGGCCCGAGGGTACTGCATCTTCTGAAAAGCATTAATATAAGATTCAAAGCTGAGCGAGCTTGGCAAGGCCAGAGGATGAACTCCCGCTTCATAGGAGCTTTTAAAGGTAGTGACCACCAGATAGTATAATGGAACCGCCACGATTAAGGCCAGAATGAACATCAGCAGGAATGACAACATATGCAGAAGTCTGTTTTGTGCAGATTCACTTTTCAATTGATTCGGTCCTCCCATACTTTGAAGCTTCGCAGCAGAACGCCGGCCAGCAGGATGCTTACCACAAGGAAGACGATCCCAAAGGATGCCGCATACCCGTAATTCCCTTCAGAGAATTTGGAGAACATCAAGGTTAGGATGGTTTCCGTGGAATAACCCGGTCCGCCCTTAGTAAGCGACACTACAATATCAAAGACTTTAAGTCCGGAAATCATCCCGGTAATCAGATTAATTTTGATTGCAGGTGCTAAGCCCGGCAGTGTAATATGGAAAAATTGTTTCCAGCGATTGGCACCGTCAATACGTCCAGCTTCATATAAGTCCTCACTGATGCTCTGCAGGTTAGCCAGATAAATAACCATTGACCATCCAAACCACTGCCATACCTGAGTAAGAATAATCGCAGCTAGTGCCGTCTTCGGATTACCCAGCCAATTAATCGGTTCCATACCGACAGCACCGATCAGCTTGTTCAGCATTCCATAATCCGAGGAAGACAGAATATAGCTCCACAGAAAACCCACAACAAGTGTACTAAGCACTGCAGGACTGAAGAATAAAGCCCGGAATCCGTTTCGGAATTTCAGTTTGGTGTTCAGGAGTACTGCGACCGGCAACGAGATGACATTTGCAAGCAGCACATTAACAACTGCATAGATGAGTGAATTTTTGATACCTATACCTAAAGTGTTATCTTCAAATATCCGCCGGTAATTATCGAGTCCCGTAAAGGATATGGAACTGGAATAATTGCTCCAGCTTGTGAAACTGTATGCTGCTGTGTAGATCAAAGGAACAATATAAAAAATTGCGTAGATCACCAGCAGAGGAAGCAGCATCAGCACATAAGGTGAATAGACTCTGATTTTGTTTTTCACGTGTGTCCTTCCTTTCAAGGTGACTAGAGAGAGGGACCTGCTAGAGGTCCCCGGCCATTAATCTTGATACCTGATTAGGTTTGCTTTATCATCCATCGCCTTGAGGAACTGCTCTGTGGTCGTTACTCCAGCTACCATTCCTTGTAACTGTTTGACACCTTCATCAATCAAAGATTGTGCAGGCATATTGGTGCCCCAACGATCCCAAGCAACACCGACTCTTCCTGCAGCAAGAATATCTTTGACTTCACTGTACTCCTCAGGAAGTTCACTATTCAGATCCTTATAGTAGCTAAAACCTCCGACGTTACTCGCCAGGATAGTCTTCTGCACATCCTCGGAAGCAAGTAAGGCCAGCACTTTTTTAGCGCCTTCCTGGTTTTTACTATTCTTGTTGACACCGAAATTTGCAGCGGGCCCGCCTACCAGCCATTTTTCAGCACCATTTGTACCTACATGCGAGAACAAACCGAAATTCACTGAGCCCTCTTTCAACTTTTCATAGTTCCAAGGCCCGCCGTAGAACATCGCAGTTTTGCCTTCAAGGAATCCCGGGATAACTTGCTCACCGGAAATACCCAACATGTTATCATTGATATATCCCTGTTTGATCATTTGCGCCCATTCATCGACTGCAGTATTCAGATTGCCGGAAAGAGTCACTTCACCTTGGGCGAATTTTGTATCAAAAGCTGGTGTTTCATTACCATTATTATAGTAAGAATTCTCAAGGTATCCGACCAGTGAATGCCAAGCTGTATCGCTGTCGGATAGGCCGAAACCAAATGGCTGTACGCCGTTGTCTGATAGCGTCTTGCAGATCGCAAGCAGGTCCTCAAAAGTTTCTGGTGGCGTCAGGCCATACTGTGCAAAAATATCTTTGTTATACCAAATCCCTGAATACCAGCCATAGGAAGGGATACCATATACCTTGTCTTCTGTAGTGGACAGAGCCAGCCCTGCTTCATTGAAGTTGCCGACGAAATCTTCACCGGTAATATCCAGCAGATTATCAGCTTTTATACGAGCCGGGAATGATGCCCCGTCCATAACAATGTCAGGCCCTTCTCCGGCCGCAAGCTGTGTGCTCAAGACATTGTTGTATTGCTTCAAGTTAATAAATGTATATTCTAGTTTATATCCTTCATCCAGATTCTCATTAATCTTATTAATGGTGTCAGTCATTATATTGTCTTCGTACCATCCGATCATCGAAATCGTTGTAGAGGATTTCCCGCTCTCTGCTGTATTGTTTTCTCCGCCGGAATTTGAAGAACAACCACCTATAACTAAGAGTACGAGTGCCGCTGCTGTGATTAGTCTTTTTCTTACTTTCATGGAATACTTCCCCCCGATTTTATAATGTAGCTCTTGCAAGTTAGCTTACTTAAATTATAGGCTTATTAAGAAAGCGCTTAAATGCAAGAAATTATAGATTCATATCGTTTTTTTCGTTTCAGCTCCCGCCGCATAGCCTATATTAGTTAAACAGGATACAATATAACTTGTTCAAGTGATGTAACCACGTCATCTTAATTCTAATAAGGAGGAAGCTAACTTGTACAACATACTTATTGTAGATGATGAAAAAAATGAACGTGACGGTATTGAAACGCTCCTCCGCAAAGGCAGCTTTGGACTGAACGTTTTGAAAGCGGGTAATGGCGAGGAAGCACTGTCCGTACTATCTAAGCAGTCTGTAGACATTCTATTAACGGATATCAAAATGCCATTCATGGATGGAATCAGCCTAATACGGAAGATTGAGTATCGCAAAGAGCTGTTTCTGATTCTCTACAGCGCCTATGCCGATTTCGAATATGCACAGAATGCTATTTCGCTTGGAGTCAGCAAATACTTACTCAAACCGATTAATGTTGGAGATTTCAATCAGGTTATAACTGAAGCGATCACCTGGTGCAATGAGAAGGAACTGCAGCGCTCAGAGGCGGTACAGCTCCAGAAAATAATCGAGTATTCTAAATTCTACACTTTAGAGAAGCAACTGCAGCTATTGCTTACTTCCACTGCCACAAGTGACAAAGCAGTGCACACCATCCGGGAGCTAGTACCAGCGTTTGAATCCACCCCGTTTATTCCACTACTTGTAACCTGTGAAGCGGGAGAATTCATAGAAGTCATCGAAGCAATAGGCAATCACGATACCCAGCCGTTTGAGTTCGTCTATGGACTCATGGATGCTAATACGTTTCTCATTATTCTGTTTACCAGAGCAAACACACAACATGTAAGCGCTTTTTGTGATCTTCTATTACTGACAATCCGACAGAAATTTCAGTCTGTGGTATTTGTAATCGCCGGAAGAGAGTTGCACAAGCTATCAGGCTTAAAAGCTGAATACGATCACATGAGTAAATATACCGATTATTATTATTTTATTTCTTCCAGCACCGTAGTGTATGTACAGAAGGATAATCATATCCAGTCCAGTTATGACGTTACACAAATTTCCACTGATAAAATCACAACCTGTATAAAAGCCGGTAATTATTCTGAAGCTTATTCGGAGTTGCAGCGGCTGCAGTCCCAAATCCATAATAACAGGTCATATAGCCCAATGTTCATTAAATACGTGCTGACCGAAATGATTAAGAAAATCTCCAAAAATACAACTCTGCAGTTAAAACCAACCGATCTTGTCAATGAAATCTATGCGACGGATAATCTCAATCAGACAATGGAAGTCATTGTGAATATTCTAAAGCGGATCGAACAAAAAGAGTATACTAATCATGATCAGAACTGGCTTATCCGAAGTGTTAAGGACCTAATTTCCCGTGACTACAACAGCAATGAGATGGGACTAGCCTATCTGGCGGGACAGGTGCAAGTTACCTCTGCCTATCTCAGCACATTATTCAAAAAAGAAACAGGACATAACATCAGCAAATTCATAGCTGAATATCGGATTGAACAGGCTAAACATCTATTGAAAACGACCCATCTTAAAATAGCTGAAATCGGTGAGCAAGTGGGATTTCAGACACCATCCTACTTTATTTCTATTTTCAGGAGCAGGGAAAATGTCAGTCCGGCACAGTACCGGGAGAGAGAGGGGATTTAAGTACTCATGCAACGTTATTGGAGGGATTTATCTTTTACACACAAGCTAAGATTATCCTACGTGCTTGTATTCATGATCCCTCTACTGCTGCTTGGAGGGTATTCTTATCAGTCTTCGCTTTCATTTGTACATTCCCAGCTCAAACAAGAGACTGATACTGCGGTAGAACGTGTAGGCAAGGAGATTGAGACGAAGTTATACCAAGCCGAGTCCTCACTATCCCTGGTGGCTAACAACTACAGCTTCCAGGAGTTTCTCCTGCCGTCACAGCAGTTATCGGCACTGGAAACCAACCGGATTGCAGATATGTATATCGGTCCCTTCCTATACAATGCAATGCTGTCCAACCTATATATCGACAAACTGGAAATCTATACAGTGAACGATGTATTTGTATTGAAAGATTTAATACGCTCCACTAAAATGATTCAAAATGCTGACTGGTTTCAGAAGATTTCCTCATCAAGTTCTTTTTACTGGTGGCCGGAAGAAGATCATCTGTATGTAGGCAAGGCAATTAAGAATTCAATTACCGGCAGGTTTCTCGGTGTGGCCCGGATGCGTGTCAAGGAGGATTTGTTTACCCGCAGCTTCGAATCCTTCGTTATTGCTCCGGCAAATATCACGATCTCCGACAGTACAGAAGTCATCTATATTTCTAATCCTGAGTCCAGGCTTGTTCACGCATATAACATTACTAGAACATTAACACCGCTGGATTGGCAGATCTCCTATGACTTCAACCGCCAGAATATCTCTTCATTTTCAAACCGCCAGCTGCTACTCAATCTTGTGATCATTTTGATTTGTCTGGTGCTCGTTGGCCTGATTATAGGCATTCTCTCCCGTTCCATGATTAAAAGAATCTTTATCCTTACCCATCAAATGCAGCAAGTACGCGAAGGGGATTTAAGCATCCGTGTGGACACCTCTTATAAAGATGAAATCGGAAGTCTGGCCTTGTCATTCAAGCTGATGCTCACCCGGCTAAACCACCTAATCGAGGAAAAATATGCTGCAGAACTGCGTCAGAAAGAGCTGGAACTGCGGCTACTGCAAGAGAAAATCAATCCCCATTTCCTATACAACATCTTGTCTACCATCAACTGGATTGCAATCGAGAATGATCAGCTGAAAATTTCTCAAATCACTAACGATTTGGCTACCTTCTACAGGACTGCCCTGAATCAAGGCAAGGAGTACAGTACTCTGCAAACGGAACTCGCAAATATAAAGTCTTATATTGCTCTGCAGCAGACGGCCCGCGATGAGCCTTTCGATGTCATTTACGATATATCGCCACAATTACTTGAGCTCCAGGTCCCTAACTTCATCTTCCAGCCGCTTGTCGAAAATGCCATTGAACATGGAATCAATACCCTGCGTAGAGACAAAGGAAGTATAACTATCCGCAGTCAAACCGAAGCAAGACATTTTCTAATTTTCATTGAAGATAATGGAAAAGAGATGTACAACAAGTACGGGGAAGGCCTGTTCGACCAGCAATTATACGGCTACGGATTACGCAATGTTCATGAACGGATTCAATTGAAGGCTGGCTACCAGTATGGTATTCGTTTATTCAGCAATTCTGCAGGTACACATACAGTTGTTACTTTACCTTTATTAGAATAAATAAGCGATTTCCCTCATTCCAACATTACTAATGCAGTATTACAGATAGTTCTAATAAAAGTTGGCAACGTATAAATGATCTTCGTGCATTCCGAAAATTAGCCACTGTTCTATGATTGCTATACTTCCATTTACAATGTACTCATAAGTGAACTGAAGCTGTTTATTGGTAGCTTTTGGATATTGTTCTCTCCAATTTGAAAGAACACATTTGTCTCTAGCTATGGACCTAAAGTATTTTTTCTTCTTTGCGTCATTTTTATATATCTACTAACGTTCGGTTATGCATTAATATTGGTTTCCATTCCTATGACAGGACTGTTTCACCCTGAATTTATGTTCCCTATACTGAAGAAAGATCTTAAGCCAGTTTGGGACTCTGCAATTCCGAAAATTGATTTTTTTCCATTTGGATAAGTCGTCCTTTTTCTGTGTTCTTTAAATATGCACTAAAAGGTAAGAAGCTTGGTAAAAGTAGCATCTCCACTTACATCGTTGTATCACTAATGTTGACCCTACTGAATCAGACGGTAATCCTTGTCTTGAATCCTGAAGTTGCTGGTCTCACCACCTATCCGTTGCTTACCGTTGTTCAAATGATATATGCAGCCCAAATTTTCGAGCGGGCCGATGCGTTCTTTACACTTATTTTGTTTATTGGTTTAGATGTGAACCATGTGCATCTTTTTTATAGGCTACCATCGGGATGCAAAGACTCACTACAATTAGATATAAAATATGGCTAATCCCTTTGGCTCTAAGTGTTCTTGTCCTCTCTTTTTTATCACCGACGTATACAAAATTTATGTGAGAAGGTCATCATTATGCAATAGTTAGGATATTTCCTATTTTCTGAGTTGCCCTCCCTGCTATACTGCTCATCACCATATTGATACGAAAAAAAAGACAAAACATCAAAGATAGTTAGTGATCAGGCATTAGCTTGATTGCGAATGAGTATTTTCTATCGCAAAGTGGTCCTTGTGCCCGATTAATTCCCATACTTTATTTACAGCTTCTCGCCCGGCAGACAGTTCCATGGCCTTCGCCAATTGTTCAGAGAAAATATAGTATTAGACTAGCAGGCTTTCTAAGCTAAAGAGCAGGATAGTTTGAACAGTGAGACTAATTATTCTCACAAAGGTAATTATATACAGACAATCTGGAAGAAAGAGGTGTCTGAATCCGAATCCATATCATTGGCGGCGATGGAAGCGAAAAATCCTATATTGCAGCGTTATTGAGCCATAAACTCCTGATTATGATTTAGATGATAAATTTTTGGGATCCACAATCGAATGAATATGGCGTAAAGGCACCGGAAGATGAGCGCGACCGCCGGCTCAGAGAAATTATCGGTCTCGATTCGTGGATAGCAGAAAGCGTATACAGGTCGTGGGTAGAGCCAAGTTTTGCCGCTGCAGATAAAATCGTCGTACTGATAACGCCGTTGTCCGTTCAGGAGGAACCAATCTGGAAGAAAATGAAGAGCGTATTGCCGGTAACGGCCCAAACAAGAAGCGCGAGACACTCGAAGGCATCCACAACATGTTAGCCTAGAATAAAGACTACAATCTAACGAAACTGCCTAACATAATTGACCATTGGACTATTTGTATGTTAACGGGAAACATTAGTTTAATAACAGCGGCAGTCTAAAACTTATTTTTCAAAAAGGATTCACTTCATGTTACGGCCTGCTGCTTTCCTAGTTCCCCTCTCAGGGCTACTTTGTCACAGGGCTTCAACCTTAGAATCTCTCCACCAGTTGCCTGTTAGCTACGAGGCGACTTGGCTCATAACTCGACCGGAGTTTCACCGGTTAGCTGTGCCTAGCTTGGCTAGGCGCGCAACGAATAAAAAAAGACTCTTTCGTCTTCAAAAACGAAAGAGTCTTTTTTTGTTTTGTTCTATAAAGATCCATTCAAGAGTAACGTTTGATCACCTAAACTGATGTCTTTTTCGTTACCTCTGACTTACGAGAATTTATTTTAACTTTATTTTTAAAATAAAGTCAAAAGATTTTCACTATTTTGTATTCTCAACCATAATACTCAACACATGTTTGAATGTCTCAAGATCGTCCTTGGAAATACCTGCGATTGTATCGTTTTTGAACTTTTCGGCAATTGGCATTAAGTCGAGACATACCTTTACACCCTTATCAGATAATTCTAACTGCTTGACTCGTTTATCTGAATTCGTAGCGGAGCGATATATAAGCCCATCGTATTCCAGTTTTTGAAGCAAACGGACCACGCTCGGTTCTTTAATCGACATTTCTTCTGCTAGTTCTCGCTGGGTAATGGATTCTTGAATATAGATGTAATACATAGCGATCCATTGGCTCCTGGTGATGTGGTAGGGACGAAACTCTTTCTCCAATGCTTCTGCAAAGATTTTCCCACTACGGTTTGTGACAAAAGCAAGGCAATCCTCTAAATTAAACAATAGACACACCAACCAATCCCAACAGTTTTATCTCCGTGTATTTCTCCTCTATTCGTAATATAATAACAAACATTTTACTTTTTGTGAAATGATATGACTACATCATCGTGTTTTATGCCTGATGGAGCGCCCCGATGCTAAAGCCGAATGCAGCTTCATGAATCACTTCTCCCGTAGTCGGGTGAGCAAAAACAGTGTGCATGATTTGTTTCTCCGTAAGCTCATTGGCAATCGCAAGCGTTAATGTACTGATCAGGGATGACGCATCAGGACCAATAATCGCCCCTCCAACTATTTTTTGTGAGCGATTATCCTTAATCAATTTAATAAAACCATCCGGTTCATTCATTGTTAACGCCTTACCATTGCTGGTAAAGGAAACCTTGCTCACGCTGTAATCCATACCCTGCTGTTTACATTCATCCTCTAATAGACCTACACTGGCTATTTCAGGTGAAGTGAAAATCACGTTCGGGATTGCCGTATAATGCATGCCTCCCGATTCGCCTAATATCCCATCGATAGCTGTAGTACCTTGATGTGAAGCGACATGGGCAAGCTGCATTATATTTGTAACATCGCCTATCGCATAGATATGTTCGACGTTTGTACGCATGTGTTCGTTCACGGTAATGCCTCGTCCACGTTCATTGAGTTGAATTCCAGCTCGTTCAACTTCCAAACCATCCAAGTTAGGCTCCCGTCCAATAGCCACCAGCACTTTTTCACTAACAAGCAGATGCTCACCTTGGGAATCCTCATAATTTACAATCGCTTGTCCTTCGTCAGCACGCTGGATTTTGACTACCTTCGAGTTCGTATGGATATGAATTCCTGCTTGCTCCGCCGAATGTTTAATTTCTTCAGAAATGTCGCTATCGATCATGGTCAACAGTCGGCTCATAAATTCGACTACATGGACTTCAACACCCAGATAACGATAGATGAAGGCAAACTCCATACCAATGACGCCCCCGCCGATAATCGTGATGCTCTTCGGCAGCTCAGTGCATGCAAGCGCATCAGTGCTGTTCATCACAAAAGGAAGATCGATGCCTGGGATATTCACCTTGGAAATTTTGGAGCCTGTAGCTACGATGATGTCGTTCGCGGAAATATGGTAGTGGTTCTGTCCTTTCACACTCACTTCATGTGCGGATAAGAAAGAAGCTTCCCCGCGGATAACTTCTATATTATTCTTCTCCATCAAGTAGTCAATCCCGGAAATTAATTTATCCTTGATTTCATCTTTACGACGAATAATCTGCTTCATATCGACCTGAAGGTCCATTGCTGTGTGGATACCAAATAAAGACGATTGTTTGACATAGTGACAGACTTCAGAAGATTTAACCAGTGATTTGGTTGGAATACAACCTACATTTAAACATGTTCCGCCCAATTCTTCCTTTTCAACTAATGTAACTTTTATCCCCTTTTTAGCGGCATAAATGGCGGCTACATACCCACCTGGTCCTGCACCAATAATCAATAGTTCAACTTTCTTAGCCATGACAGGCTGTTCCATTGCAGCAGCCTGCGGTTCAGATAATGCAACGGTGTCTTCTTCAGCGGTTTCCAATGTAAACAAAACTTGGTTGGAGGAAATTTCTCCACCTTCTTCAAAAAGAATCTCACTGATGATCCCCGCTGCGGTCGCTGTAATTTCTCGATTGCCTTTTCCCGTCTCAACCTCGACGAGTATGTCTCCGATAGAAACCTTCTCCCCTAGCTGCACATTGATTATTCCTGCCTTTCCTTTTTTCCCTCCAGCAATCATTGACATTTTAATTTCCATGATGTTTATACTCCTTCACAACTAAAAAGCGTAAAGCCGCGCCGCTTTTATCGATTTGTTTAATGTCTCACTACACCTGATTGTACCAATTTAACCCCATTCGCCAAGCAGTCTCCAACCGGGCAGGTCTTCTCAATGAATGCCGCAAAAGCTTCTGCTTTTTCCTGGCTTTCGGTCGTTTTAAAGTGCATCACAAAACGAATTTCCTGGAAACCGCTTCTCACATCTGCCAGCCCCATAAACCCATCCGGGTCCAAATCCCCTTCAAGCTCAACGTACAACTCTTCATACGAGAATCCATACCCATCCGCAAAAGCAGCAGCAACAATGGACTGGCATGCTCCCAACGCACACAGAAGCGCTTCAACCGGATTCATCCCTTTATCTGTTCCACCTAATTCTTCAGGTTCATCCATCAAGATTTTAAAACCTCTGGATTGAGCCTCAACCTGCAAACCTCCTGGCAATTTTGTGGCAGTAGCTTTAAACGTAGTTAACATAATATAGCCTCCTTTTATTTTGTGAAAAAAATAACTTACTCTCGTGAAAATAGTAACAATCTTTTAGTGCAAAGTCAATAGTTAGCTAAGTAAGTATATTTATTCTTTTCAAGACGCTTAAATGAATGACATTTCAGGAGTGAGACCAGCACACTTTTGTGGATCCGCTTCAACTAGACAGTCTTTCGTCTGCTTAAATATCAACCGCTGACTCTAGGTAGGGCGTTTGCCAAAAGGAGTCACCTGCCTTATCGATGGAAACCACCTGTGGGTTACCCATCTCGCAATATTCAGCTATCAATATAGCTGACAAGGGGACGGGCCCCTAATCCTAAAGAAAGTAGACATTATGCTATGTGTTCCTCGCATAATGTCTACGCTTCTAGCAAAACAATCAAGTATTCCTGGTATTAATGGATAATTGTATACGTCGAGTTCACTTTAACGTTTCTTTCAATTGTGTTTCTCACCGGTGATAGTTTCATGGCTTGTGCCACTAACTCATTTCCCTGTGTTTCATTTGCGTTACTGTCCACATTAAAACGAACGTTTATTTCATCAAACCAGAATCCCCTTCTCTTAAGCCTAAGAAAACGTTCTGATCTATTTCGCCAGTAACATCAACTTCTACCGAATATACTTTAATACCCATACCACTAGCTGTTGCAATGAATCCAACACCTACACAAGCGCCAAGTGCACTTAACAAAAGCTCAACCAGATTAGGCCCTTTTCCAGTTCTGGATAGCCACTCTGGTTCATCAACGGATACCGGCTTATAGTCTCCAACCTCGGCCTCCGAATAAAACCCATCTTTCCATTTTACTGTAGAAGCAAAACTTGTAATCTCAGGGTTTTTCTTATATTTTTCTGCCAAGCTTCCGAGCATATTTACATCTACCCGTCAGAATAAGTGGGCGGTTTTCTGAACGTCTTCTAGTTTTCACCACGAATGTCCAGGTTTTTCAGTGGCAGCCTTTAGTATAAGATGGACTTTATTAAAAATCGGAGTTGAGCGATATTCCTTCAATTATTCCATACCTGCAATCATGCTTGTAAATTTATGCCTTGCTGCTTGATATGCATTTTTACCAAGAAGCAATTGAAGTGGCGGTTTGGATGTCTCAACTACTTTAATTACGGCAGCAGTTGCCTTCATTGGATCACTAGACTCTTGTCCACTATTTAACAGAATACCTTTTAACATCTGTCCTACCACTGATTCCTTAAATTCAGGTATTTGAGTATCTGTTTATTTACGCTTATTATTTTCCTTGGCCACATGACCTAGCTTTTCTTGGAGTTCTAGAACTTTTTCTTTGGAGGTCATTAGCCGATTGGCATTCACTCACTAGTACCTCCTCCAAAAGCATAAACAAAACAGGGCTCCTTCCCTAAGCTTATGGTGTCCTAAGCATCCTAGCTACAAAGGTGGCTCGGCCCTCCCTTGGTTGGACTTTCACCAACTAGATAATGCATGCCTATGGACACACTGCACGCAAAAAAGATGGCTTCGACAGCCATCTTTGAGCTCTTTGAAGCAACTTCATTATTGTGTAACCTTCGCATCCGCCAGCCATTGCTGCAGCAAGGTGAAATCGTCGATTTCGCCCAGTCTAATCTTTGCGATCTCTCCCTCTTCATTAATAATGAAGGTAGAGGGAAGTGCAGTAACTCCAAAGGCCGTCGAGATTTTACCGGTAACGTCAATAGCCACAGGGAACGAAAACTGGAGTTCTTTCATATATTCAGATACCGTACCCTTAGATTCTCCAACATTTATAAACAAGGTTTCTATTTGGGAATTGGAGGACTGATGGATTTCATTCAGCAGCGGCATTTCCTGCATGCATGGCTTACACCAGGAAGCCCAGAAATTGAGCAGCACTACTTTCCCACGGTGTTCTGTCAAGCTAACCTCCTCGCCAGACAACGTCATAACCTTAAAATCTGGAGCATAAGCTCCTTCTTCAATCCCCTCAACCCTAGCCTGACTGGAATGATTAATAAATACCCAGACGATTGCCGCGGCAATGACGGCAACAAGCAGCAAAGCAACAATTCTGCGCAGTCTCATGACAGCCCCAGACTATGATTAAAGGCAGCATACAAAGAACCATACTCTGCGCGGAATGCTTCGGCTTTGCCCGAACCAGCATTTCTTCCTCCGTTCAGAAAAACAATCTGATCGGCAGCCTTATCTGCAATTTCCAGCTGATGTGTTGAGAAAATCACGGTGTGCCCTTCTTCCCGGATTTTTTGAAGTAGGTTTACAAATTCATTCATCCAGAAAGGGTCAAGACCATTTGTCGGCTCATCCATAATCAGGAGCGGCGGCTTAGCCAGCAGCGCTTGGGCAAATAAGACTCGCTGCCGCATGCCTTTAGAGAACGTGCTTACCAGACGGTTGTGTTTGTCCTCAAGGCCCACCAAGGCAAGGACTTCTTCGACTCTTGCTCTCCGTTTAGGAACCTTGCGAAGCGCTGCCCAGAACGTCAGTGTTTCTTCTGCGGACAAACCTTGTGTAAATTGATAGTCGTCCGGCATATATCCAATTTGTGTGGAGAATTTCTTACGAGACTCCCGCCAGTGAAGACCATTGACGGAAATCTTGCCTGCTGTCGGTTGTAGAATACCAGCAATCATACGCAGAACCGTGCTTTTGCCTGCCCCGTTCCCGCCACATAAGGCAAGGATGCTGCCAGAAGGGATTTGAAAGCTGATCTCCTCCACTAAGGTCTGCTTCTTGATGACCTTGGATATTCCACTGACGTTTACTAAAGCGTTATCCACGGGAACGCCCCCTTTCCCATATCCAATAAACCAACAAAATAGAGATAAGTATCCAAATGAGACATACACCTATAAACAGCAGTGAGCCGCCCGATTTCCCAATCCATTCTATCCACTGGTAATACTCTGGCCCCAGTACTGAACCTCCGCCCAGCTTAATGACAACGAATAGACGGACAAGCTCTGCCGGGTTAAGAAGAGTGAAGGCCACAAGCAAAGGCTTAACCCAGAGATAGGGCACCAAGCCCAGACCGGCGATCAGAAAGCTCGGCCAGCCGATAACTGTAAAAAACCATATGGCTACGGAGATCGTCAGGGCTTGCCAACGGTTGCGGGACAATGATCCGATAAACAAAGCAATTGTCAGAAACAATAATACAAGTCCCACGGAAAATGCCAAAAACAGAAAATAGGTAGCGGAATCAAAAGCCATGCCGAGAAGCCCGCTGATCAACCCCATGAGCCCATACCCAAAAGCAACTATGATGAGCAGCACCGCGGCAAGTCCCATATATTTACCCAGAACAAATGACATCGTCCCCATAGGATAGGTTGACAACAGCTGCCAGCTCCCCTCTTCTTTTTCCGAGGTTAACGAGAATGAACCCAGGAACAAGGTCATGAGCGGTAGCAGGTACAGAATAAGGCTAAGCATGGAACTCGTGACAGCTGTATAGCCTTCAACCACATTCTGTGAATTAATCAGCAGTAAGCTTAAGCTGAATGTGCAGAACAGACCCAAAAACGAATAAGACCAGGGATTACGAAATCCCATTTTTAGTTCTCGGCGGGCTACTTGCAGCATGTCTGCTATCATTACATATCCGTCTCTTTGTCTGTATTCATGCCTTCCTGATCCTCAGACATATGCTCGTCCATATGACCCCCCCCGCTGTTCATATCCATATTCATCATATCCGTATTTTGCTTCCATTCATGGGAAGCTAAATCTGAGGCAGTCAAAACCGTTCCCACACCTTGTTCTTTTACAAAGGCTTCGGCAGCCTTCTCGTCCTTAAAGCTGATAACCCCATAGGCCATAGGTGTGCGCAGAGACTCATCATATACATATCTCGCTTTGCTGAATTCAACCCATTCCTTGTCGTTGTAGTCTCGGACGTAATCCATTCCGATATCTTCGGTTCCATTCTTTTCCTTCCATTCATTCATGCAGCCGATATCGTCAAACTTATAATTTTTCCCGTCTTTTGTAGTTAACTGTGTGGCAAACGCATCGTCCTTAACCTGCATGTTGCAAATGACGCAAATATCAACGGCTTCATCTATTGCCAAAGGTTCATATTTCTTCCCACCACCACAAGCTGAAAGGACCATCAAACCCAGCATTACTATTAAAATCGCACTCCATTTTTTCATATCCTCAATACCCCCATATAAATGATTGAAATTACCGATAAAAACAGCAGCAGCCAGCCCACTACCATAACCGTACCCTGACCGTCGCCTGTTTGCCCCTCTGTAGCCGCACCTGCCGCCAATTGCATTAACGGCGCCGTATCAGTCGACCACTGGCTTTTGCCGTTTGTGTACATATCGCTTAAAAATGTCATACCCGGTGACTGAAAAAAAAGCTGATAGGCTGCATTCTTGGAAATCAATTGCTGGTAGAACGGATTGATGGCATATGGAAGATCACTTACACCGTCGCCTGTAAGATCGAGCCCCTCAAATGAGTCCCAATAGTTCCCGTTCATCTCGTTGTCTCTGCTCCCGGTCGCCTGTGCCTCAATGACATTGGCTACAAACCCGTTCCGCTGAAAACGATTGCCTTCCGCATCCTCAAACTGAATCCCGATATAATTCCTGAGCACAAGGTTGTTCTGAAGAATGTTGTTTGAGGATTGCTGTATATAGATCCCCACTCGGTTCCCCTCTACCACATTGTTGACAATACTTGAGGTACGCACATCATAGAGTAAGATTCCTTGAGAATGGACATTCTGGCTCTGCTTGCGAAAAGAGTTGCCAGACACCACAACATCGGTCACGCCCATCACCATCGCGCCGGTGATGTTATATTCCCCCACATTGTTGATGATCTTAGATCCATTGATATACATGCAGTGTACACCATACCGCAAATAGGAGAGCTCATTCTGATCTACTACCGTATTGCGGCTGTTCTCCAGATAGATGCCATCCCGCAGATAAGCGATTTTGTTCTCTTTAATCTCAGTGCCATGAGAGTTGTAGAGATCAATACCATTGCCTCTTGTCCCTGATGCAGCTCCTTTCGGAATAAACCAGCGGATCTTATTCTTCGTAATCACTCCACTGTTCGCTTCACGGAGTACAATGCCAAAGCCAGTAGTATGAACCGCCAGACCCGATAAAGTAACCCTGTCGGCTTCAACTTGCACAGCAGCCG
This sequence comes from Paenibacillus sp. FSL F4-0122, assembly GCF_038002845.1. Lineage (NCBI taxonomy): Bacteria > Bacillati > Bacillota > Bacilli > Caryophanales > Paenibacillaceae > Paenibacillus > Paenibacillus sp. FSL F4-0122. The sequence goes on along the minus strand of NZ_JBBODI010000001.1, from coordinate 4,146,797 downwards.
ATTCTCCGTCATTATTTTGCTGAATATTCATATTCGTCAACTGTATACCATCTGCACGGATCAGCACTGCAATCTGTCCCTCCGCAGACGTGTTCAGCAGAGTGGCCCTGTTGTTGTTTCCGTTAATTGTAAGCCTCTTGTCAATGTGAACCGGTCCTGAGTAAGTTCCTGGAGCCAGCATGATAACCTCTCCGCTGCGAGCCGCATCGATAATAGGCTGCAGCGGAATCGCATCTGCAGTTGTCTCTGCAGTTGTCTCTGCACTGATAGTACTGCAATGGTACAAGCTTATGAATAACAAGCCCGCCATCATTAAAAGTAGAACTTTAATTACACTTAAAAGATGATTCCTTTTGTTTATAAACATTATTCACCCCCACTGTACCGCGAAATTTCTATAGCATAAGATACGTTAGGTCGAGCAGGATCTACCATCGCGAGCCTCTTTATGAATACGCTTTTAGTGTAAATAAAAGGTAGATCATTGCCTATAGCTCAATGTAGCTATACACGAAAATATTTGTGTCTTATTTGTGATTTATGTCATACCCAAACGCCGATGATCAGAAATTTTATTTGCTACAGCATGTCATGTTCCCTCTATCATTTGTAGCTCAATTTGTTTCATTTCATAGAAATAGCCCTTTTGCTTCATTAAATCTGAATAACTGCCTGCTTCAATAACTTGTCCACGGTCCATGACCAAGATCTGGTCCATCGCCTCCAGACCGGTCAGCCGGTGGCTGATCAGAATAAGCGTATCGTCTGTCGCCTGGTCCAGCAAGTGCCTGAGCACCCGCTGCTCGGTAATGTAATCCAGCGAAGAGGTTGGTTCGTCCAGAAGCCATAACCTTCCTGTCCTTAGCATCACACGGGCCAGGGCCAGGCGTTGCTTTTCCCCCTCCGACAGGTTCTTTCCTTTCTCATAAACCATGTCATCCAGGAGCTTGTCCGGCAACTGCACTTTATTCAGCATCTCCGATAACGCTTCATCGGAATGAGCTTCCTCTTTCAGCAGCAGATTATCACGCAGGGTACCCCGGAAGAAATGGCTGTGCTGGAGTACCACATTGGCAGCTTGCCATAGGCCTGCTTCATCCAGCTCTTGAATCGAAGTTGTATTGAACCGGATCTGTCCTTCCGCCGGTGCACGCAGCTTAAGCAGCAGTTCGAGAATGGTTGTTTTGCCTGAACCGCTCGGCCCGACAATGGCAGTCTTAGATCCTGACGGAATATGGAGGGACACATCCTTGAGTGCCGGACGCCATTCATCTTCATATTGAAAAGATACACCGCTCAGCTCAATGGACACGGCCTGATCGGCAGGAAGTTTGCCGATTGGCTGCTCTGCCAGTAGATCAGCTGCCCTAACGGTTTCCTCAAGCCGTTTGGCGGCATGCTCACTATCCTGCTTATATGCTGGCAGTGTCGCCATTGCCGCAGCTTCCTCAAACACAGTCTGAGATGTCATGACCAGCATCGCAAGGAACACCCCGGCAAGCGAACCCTCCACAATCAGCAAGGCGCCAAGGGTCAGCACGCTCCAGGATATCAGAAAAGTTACAAATACATGCAGCGATTGCCCGCGCAGCAAATGCCGTGCTGCTGCCTGCTGTTCAGCCGTCAATGCCGCAGAGGCAGACTCCAACTGCTCTCCGCGTTGCTCCAATTGCCCGTATACTTTTAAATCGCGGAAACCGTAAAGTAATTCCGTCACCTCCGTGGAAAGCGCCGAGCGTTGCTCCCGAACACGTCCCTGGTTCTTCCTCTGTCCCAGCATTACCATGGCCGGAACCACAAATGCCGCTGCCAGCATCCCCAGTATAAACAAACAGGCGATCCAGATGGAGAAGGCAGAAGTGAACAGAACCGTGGCCAAAAATACCATAACGACAATGACCGGAGGATAGGCGACTCGCAGAAAATAGTGCTGCAAGCTTTCTATATCGCCTACGATACGTGAGAGGAGATCTCCGCTCCGCTTTTGGTTTAGTACTCCCGGAGTCAAAGGAACCAGCTTGGCAAAAAAAGCTGTCCGCAGACGGCTGAGCATCGAAAACGTCGCCCGATGGGTATACAAGCGTTCAGCATATCGCGCGGCCGCCCGCACCAGACCAAGTATTTTGACGAGAGACGTCAGCACAATCAAGGTATATAGCGGAGGGGCAAATACTGTCTGGGAGATCAGATATCCGCTGGTTGCAAAGAGGCATACCCCCGCTATTCCCGCAATGAATCCCCCAAGGATGGCCATAACAATATCTTTCCGTTCCTGTAACATGGCCTTGGTCAAAATAGCCAGCTCATTCATGCTGCTCCCCCTTTCCCGCCTTCACCATTTCAGCATACTGGGGCAACCGCTCAAGAAGCTCATCATGGCTTCCGCAGTCCAGTATTTCTCCCTTGTCCATAAACAATATGCGGTCGGCTTGGCGGATCGTATACAGGCGGTGAGCCACGGTAATCACCGTGGCTTGACCGGCAAGTTCAGCTATAGACCGCTGCAATACGCGTTCGGTATGCAGATCCAATCCCACCGTGGGCTCATCAAATAGAATCACCGCCGGATGCTTCAGGAAGGCACGTGCCAGAGCAAGCCTTTGCTTCTCGCCGCCTGACAATCCCCGGCCTCCTTCACCTACCAGGGTATCGTAGCCCTGTTCCAGCTCAGCCACCACAGAAGCAAGTCCCGCGGCTTCCGCCGCCTGAACGACTTCGGCCCTGGAGACGTTCCTGCCAGCGCCCAGCGCAATATTATCAGCCAACGTACCGGCAAAAATATACGGGTGCTGAGTAATATAACTGACGTGTTCAAACCAAGAAGTCTCCTCTATTTGCGTCAGCAGGCGTCCGTTCACCAGTACTTCTCCCGCCGTCGGCTTAAGCAGTCCTGCAATGAGATGCAGCAGCGTGGTTTTGCCGGACCCGCTTTTGCCGGCAATGGCGATTTGCTCACCCGGCTGTATGGATATTGAATCCACTGACAGCCCGAACATACCCGGGGCATATTGAAACCGGATATCCCTCAGCTCAATAGTAGGGGGCATCCGGTGCAAGTCACCTTCGTATGCTACCAGTTGATCCCCTGCCGCGCTCTCTTCTTTTGCTTCTGCAAGCATCTCTTCCACTTTACGAAGGGCTCCCATGCTGGTGCGGCCGCTGTGAAAAGCAGTTCCCGTGTTTTTCAGCAGATTGAAGAACTCAGGCACCAGCAGCAGGATCAGAAACGCGGTATGAAAGGAAAGAGATTTAAAGACAAGAAGCTGAAGCGCCAGCTCAAGCGCAATAATCCCAATACCCAGCATAACGATCGACTCCAGCATGAAGGTATTGGTAAAGGCAATCCGCAGAATACCCATTGTCGCATCCCGGTACCCCAAACTGCTGCGTTCGATCTCCTGCTGCTGGCGGCGGGCAAGGCCGAACAGCTTCAACGAGACCAGCCCCTGAAGAGAGTCGAGGAAGGTCCCGGAGAACCCGGCGAGCTGTGCGAATTTCTCCTCTGCCTTGTTCTTGGTCTGCAGCCCTACAAGAATCATGAATACCGGAATAAAGGGTGCGGTACACAGCAGGATCCATCCGGAATTGCTGTGCTGGGTAAAGATTACGATTAATATCAGCACGGGTATGACCGCAGCTTCCATCATTCTTGGCATGTACTGGCTGAAATAACTGTCCGCCTCATCCACCGCATCCAGTGCTACACTTACCTTACCGCCCGTTTGCCCGCGAAGTGACGAGGGTACAGAAGCTTGAGTCATCTTCCGCAGCACTCTGGCCCTCATCGTTGCCATAGCATCAGCAGCCATGTGCAAGCCAATTAACCCGTTGCCATAAGATAGCAGCGTACGCGCAGCCATGACAGCAAGTAACAGGCCAAGGATAACCGCCGCCGATGACACAGATACCCGTTCTACAAAAATCTTATTAACGGCTTCCGCGAGCAGCACGGCCTGGCATGTTATGGCTACACCGAGTGCAAGCGAGAAGCCTGCTAATAGTGCACGACGTTTCCTTTGTGTAGACATATACTCTGAGATCAGTCCGGTTCTCCTCTTCATGATAACTCCCCTCCTTTATTTTTTGCCTTTTACATACTCCGCATCAAACAGGAATAATCTGAAGACCAGAATGAGCGACGGGACCAGCAGACACAGACCGCCGATAAAGGCTACCACCAGCGCAATCCCCATGGATTCGTTCGTGGCTCCACTTTGAATGGTGATATAGGGGTCCAGGATATAAGGATACTGCCCTATGCCGTACGCAAAAAAGGCACAGAGAAACTGAAGCATGACAAAGATAAAGGCCAATCCGTAGCGGCGGCCGTAGTACAGCAGCCATGTAGCAATCATGAAAAAGGCAACGGATGAGCCCAGCAGCCACCACAAATCCATCATGTTTTGAAAATGACGCTCATTGTGCTGGGAAAGAAAAACAAATGCCGTAAATGCAGCAATGATCGTGGGTATGCTCCAAAACAGGGCGTAGGTTCGCATCAGCTTGAGCGCGGGCTGATCCTCCGCCTTCGAAGCGTAGTAGGCCAAGAACGAGCTGCTGATGAACAGCACCGACACGATGGCGAGGGCTACAATGCTCCATGACAACGGACTGGTCAAAAGCGTCCAATAGGCTAAGGTGACCGTTCCGCTATTCTCTATAATAAAACCGCCCTCAGACAGCGTCAGTGCCACCGATAAAGAAGCCGGAATCAGTAAACCTGTGGCCCCGTATAAAAACAGATAGATAATGTTCTGCTTCGAGCCATAGTTCTGAAAAGCATAGAAGGAGCCGCGTATAGCCAGCAGAATCACGGCGATGCTTCCGGGAACAAGCAGCGCCGAGCCATAATAGTATGCCGTGTCGGGGAAAAATCCGATGATGCCCACAAAGAAGAAAACAAAGAATACATTAGTAATCTCCCAGACTGGCGACAGGTAGCGGGAGATCAGCCGGTTAATCAGGTGATCCTGTTTCGTCAAGCGGGCATATAAGGCAAAGAATCCGGCCCCGAAATCAATAGACGCGACAATTAAATAGCCGTACAAAAAAATCCAAAGCACTGAAATACCGGCCAGCTCATAGCTGATCATAGTTGCTCACCTTTTTCTATAGATGCTTGTGCCAGCTTGTTCAGCTCGGCCTCTGGAGGATTATTGTGGAACAACCGTCTAAGTACGATGACACACATCGTCCCCATTACAACATACAGAAGGAGGAAGAGGAAAAAGAGAATCCTCACATTCGGCGATGTTGTGGCTGCTTCCTCTACACGCATATATCCACGGACAATCCAAGGCTGCCTGCCAAGCTCTGCATAGAACCAGCCGAATTCAATGCCCAGGAAGGCCAGAAATGTGCTAAAGACAATGGATCTGAGCAGCCACTTGTTAAGCTCATTTCGTCTCTTCCAGAACAGGAAGAGGAAATACAGCAGTCCAATCCCCAAGATAACCATTCCGCTCAGGACCATAAAATCAAACAAATAGTGGACAATAAGCGGCGGGCGTTCGTCAAGCGGGAACTCTTCAAGACCCGTGACCTCAGCGTTAAAGTCTCCAAACGCCAGGAAGCTTAGCGCTTTCGGAAGGTGAATTCCCCCCAGAATCTCGTTCTCTGCATTAAGCCAGCCCAGCAGAACCAAGTCTGCGCTGCGTTCGGTTTCGAAGTGCCATTCCGCTGCCGCCAGCTTCTCCGGCTGATGCTCCGCCAGAAACTTGGCTGACATGTCTCCGGCCAGGCTTGTCAGCAGACTGAACGCCACAACAACGGTCATCATCAGCTTCAAGGCTTTCTTGGAGTAGGCCGAGACTCCCCTTCTCAGGATAGTGCAAGCCGCAATTCCCGCAAGCAAAGCAGCGCCCGTCAAGTAGGCAGAAGTTAAGACATGAAATACCTTTGAAGGTGTTGCCGTATTAAGCATTACCTCCAGCGGATTCACTGCCGTGAATTGTCCGGCTTCCATTACAAAGCCTCCAGGCTGATTCATGAATCCGTTCACTGTTGTGATGAATACTGCGGACATGCCTGCCCCGGCGACAATGGGAATCGTCAGCAGTAAGTGAATATACGGGTTGCGAAACCGCCCCCAGGTGTACAAATAAATCCCTAGGAAAATGGCTTCAAAAAAGAAGGCGAAAACCTCCATAAATAAGGGAAGGGCGATTACGTTCCCGCCGATCTGCATGAACTTCGGCCAGACAAGCGCAAGCTGCAAGGCAATCGCTGTTCCGGTCACTACGCCAACAGCTACTGAAATAATAAATCCGCGTGACCATCTTTTGGCCATCAGAGTGTAATGCTGGTCTTTCTTTCGTATCCCGACGAATTCGGCAATAGCTATCATCAATGGGACACCGACACCAATCGTAGAAAAAATGGTGTGAAATGCTAACGTCATTCCTGTTAACCATTTACTCCACATCACTGTATCAATCATCACGAATACATCCCCCCTCAATCTTGCGAATGAAGCCCAGCAAATTTTAGAAGCGCTTTGCTATTCCTTCCACTTTGCTGTGCTTTAATTCACAAGTATAATGAGTTTAGGGAAACTCCGTATGGCCCAAACGAGGGGGGCAATGTGTCTAACTTTCTTCTATAGTGCGTCTTTTTTGTGAAAACGCGCTGTTATATGAATGAATCGTGACATATGTCACTTCATAATTTTTTATACCTATCGAAGTTTCTGTTAAAACCAATAAAAAGGACTTACTACAAACGATTGTAATCGTCCGAAATAAGCCCTCTTTCCAGCGCATATCTTGTAAGCTGAACGCGATTCTGTACCTGCAGCTTTTGCAGAATATTCTTAAGGTGGTTCTTCACCGTATATTCCGAAATTCCATAATTCTCAGCAATTTCTTTGTTCGTCCAACCCGTGGCTACCCCATTCAAAATATCCTGCTCTCTGGCCGTTAAGTTTACCTGCGGCTCCTTGACAGCAGATAAGGATACATCCTTCAAAATTTGATACGCGACCTCCCGGCTTAAAGGCGCTTCTTCATGGACTATAGAGTGCAAATATTCAATCCAGGTTGAAGGTGCAAGATTCTTCAAGAGATACCCTTGGGCACCCCGCTTTAAAGCTTCCAGCAAATGAATCAGGTCATCTGACACTGTTATCATTACAATTTTCACATAGGGGAACATCAGTTTGATTTTCTGTGTAGCCTCAAGCCCGTTCATTCCGGGCATCTGGATATCCATCAGGATCAAATCCGGCAGCCACTCTGCAGTGAATTCTATGGCTTCCTGCCCATTAGTCACCACTCCAACTACTTCAAAGCTCGGGTCAAGGGACAAAATATCACAGATAGCCTCCCTTGCATGTATGTGATCATCGACAACCAGTACACGCGTGTGCCTCATTTGCCCTCACCCTCTTTCATTAATTCTACTGCAGTGTACAAATGATCCCGACGAAATTCCATTTTCCAATTCATCTCCTCCGCCCTTTCCTTCATGATATTCAATCCGAAACGGTCCTTAAACATAAATGGGTTGTCTACAAATCCCCGTCCATCATCTTTAATCGTAACCTTGAACCGGTGCGGGTCTCCTTCTCCCACAATCCAACCGTGTGTAGCCCCTGAATGCTTCTCTATATTGACGACAGCCTCCCGAACACAGGCAAGCAGTTCAACTTTTTCTTTCGGGGACAACATACTGTCCGGTATCGACCAATTCACACTAAATTGCACAGGAGTGTCCATTACCATCTTTTTCAACTTAGACTCCATAGATTCATGAGATAAAATTGTTTTATCTTCCATAGGCTCATATTTTAAATCAGCTATGGCCTGGCGCACATAACGATTCACCTCGTGGACTGTTTTACGGATCTGTTGCACGTTCTGGAGGTGCCGATCATTATCCACTACATGTTCTTCCAGACGGTCTACTTTGACGGAGAGCAGAAATAACGATTGTGCAATTCCGTCATGTAGTTTCTTGGCCAGCTGTTCTCTGGCTTCAAGCACGGTTGTTGCGTTACGTTCCACCTCAAGCTCCTTCTGAATGTGATCCAGCATACGAAACATCTTATTAAGCAGGGTCATACTTACCAGATAAACTATCAACGGTGTGAGCCAGTTTCCTAATTCCATAGAAATATAAGGTAATAAAAATTGATGCCTGATATATTCCCATACCCCGACCGTAAACGTTGGAATTAAAAGAATCATCCATTTAATCTGTTTATAGGTCATTTGCATATTCCCCTCCTCAATGATATGTTCACATCGATTTAAAGCTCAGCATGTATCCATAACCCCATACGGTTTGAATGAGTCCGTTTCGTTCAGTGAATGCACTCGACAGCTTATGTCTTACCCGTTTAATGTGAGTATCTACTGTACGATGATCCGCGAATCTCTTATGATCTCCACCCCATACCTTTAACAGTAAATTCTCTCTGGAAAAGACCTCACCCTCATGCTTGACCAGAAAATAGAAAAGCTCATATTCCTTTAGAGTGAAATGAATTTCTTTCCCTTTCACGGTGACTCTTCTTGCTCTGGGATTAATAGTAATGGAGGATATCGTTATCTCTTCATGCGACTGAGCTCCCTGGGGCACCACAACTCCTGTAACCCGCCCAATCATTGCCTTGGCTCGTCCAACAACCTCCCTAGGACTGAACGGCCTGTCAATAAAATCATCTGCACCGGCCATAAATCCCTGTATCCGTTCGTTCTCATCCGCTCTGCCTATAAACATGATTAGCGGGGCGGTTCCTATCAGCTTGAAATGCCTGCATAGCTCTTCCCCACTGGTATCGGATAACTGCCAGTTTAATATAACCATAATATAGCGAGTTCTCAGCGCTTTATATAACGCCTCTGCTCCCTGCTCGGCTTCCTCGATATTATATTTCTCAAGTTCAAAATAAACACGCAGCAACTTACGGACTTGCCTGTCGCCATCCACGATGAGTATATTATTGTTTGAATTTACATTCTCCATTTGCGGTACTCCTCCTTCCTAGCCTTCTTTATATCTAAAATTAAGCATACGTGTTTTTTAAATACTCAACATGACTCAATGGAGCTATGAATATAATGATCCCAAATCAAAATATATCTAATCTATGAACAAACTCGAGTTCGTTAACGTAATTAAGCTGTTTGTTTGGCACTCTTTCTTGGTAAGGATGCCCGACTAATGTCTTGTCATATAGTCCGTCTACGAAGCCTGCTAATGCTGCTTTGCATGAAGGCAACAAAAAGTAATTCTTTGAACTATAGCAGCGGCTCTCATTAAGAGAGTCCCGATCCATTTTGTAGCTCTCTGCCATCCATGCGCCAGTTCCAATCGCTTTGATGAATTCACACGTGATATCCTCGGTGGGTACCACAGCAGAGGAGCATATTAGCCTTGCTGCTTGGTGACCTCAAAGAGGACTTCATTTATAAGTTCTATAAGCGGGATACGACGAATAGGAGTGACCTCTCTTAGATAAGAAAGGTCACTCCTATTCTTGATAAATATAAGCTCTTTGATTAATTATGAGACACAGTTTCTCTCTTTGCTGAGTTCATATACGATACTGATCTGAACAATCTCCACGCAGAACGATCAAGTATCATACATTATTTAATCTTCTCTGCAATATACTTGTGTCTCTCATCAATTTTCTTGTCCTAGATTCTCACACAATATAAAGATCTTTAATTTTATAGAATTTATCAAAAAGGCTGTAACTCTATAGCATGTTGAATCCGGCTGTTATCCAGAATCAAGGTAATTTTATGTCAGAGTGAAACAATTAATTCAAGTTTTCTTCGGGAAAGATGATCTATCATGAGTAAAAAGGTTCTAATTATCGAAGGGGGTGGTGGAGGAGCTTCAGTCGCCGCACGCCTGCGCCGTTTGGATGAGGAAGCACACATTGTGATGTTTGAGCGCGATGAACACATTTCTTTTGCCAACTTCGGGTTACCCTACTATATCGGCGATTTAATTAAAGACCGCTCCAAACTGATTGTGCAGACACTAGAAGCCATATACATCCATCATATTATCCAGGTGCTACCTCTTTTACCATTAAGCTGCTTTTTGACACTACAGGTACTGTACTGGGCGCCCACGCTGTAGAATCTGACGGAGCGGTTAAGAGAATTGATGATATAGCAACCGTTATTCACTTCCGTAGAACAGAAGCTTTTTTAAGAAAAGGAACCCCTGATACTAATCGTCCCGCTGCAACGGAAACGACACCTTCTCGCCTGGATTGCAGCTCTATGGTTGTGTTCAGTGGGCATGTTTGGGGCCATGATGCCTCGTGGCAGTCAAAATTTGACTATATTAAAGATGAACATGCTGGGTCTTGGCACCAAAATGATCCGAATTGTCATGAAAGATAAAAATATTTCGTCTTTGGAAGAATTAATTCAATCTGCGATTCAACAGGGTGGTGAAGTGGTTGCTTGTTCAATGTCAATGGATGTGATGGGAATAACTGAAGAAGAACTTATAGCCGGCGTGAAAATTAGTGATGTTGGCTACTATCTCGGTCAGGCAGATCAATCAAGTACCTTGACCGATTTTAATTCAGCACATCGGCGTCAGTCGTGGCGGAAAGACAACCAAACTTCACACCGTCGTCAATGGATTAGGAAATCCCATCGCTTTTCTTCTGACGGGTGGTCAAGTCTACATTTCTGTTCCAGCGATCGATTTACTTCAGCAGCTTGATATTACAGAAAGTCATATTCTTGACGACAAAGCCTATAGCTCCGAAGCGATTCGGAATTGGATTACAGCTAAGCATTCATCCTACACCATCCCGCCTAAAGCGAATAGTCTAAACCCATGGAACGTCGATTGGTATCGGTATAAAGAACACCACTTAGTGGAGTGCTTTTTCAATAAAATCAAACACTTTCGCCGTGTGGCTACTCGTTACGACAAGTTGGCTAAGTCATTCTTGGCGTTTGTATACGTAGCTGCCATTTTAAATTGACTCAATGAAGAGTTTTCAGACACGACCTAGTACTCTAATTTCTCCCCATCTTCCGGAACTGATAACTTTGCGTCAAACCCGTGCTCTCTTGCAAAGTCTTTTAACTCTTTACGTGTTAGATAAGCATGATTAACTGCCTCCATATGGGTTGCAAACAATTCAGCTTCTGGAAGAGTTTGATGTACTTTTAACACACCTTCTGCCCCCATAATTAACGGCCCACCAATTTCAAATTGATTGTTACCTGCGTTAATAATTACAACATCCGGCTGATATTTTTGCAGATTTTTCTCCACTTCGTCATACCAAACGGTATCACCTAATAAATATACAGTCTTCTCACTTTCATGCTTAAAGACAACACCGCAAACAGGACCTGATATTGCTAGCATCTCGTCAACACTTGCGTGTTTTCCATTGGTATGAGTTAAAGAAACTCCCTCAAAATGTGTCTTATCACCTATTACATAAACATTCTTAAACCCTTGCTCACGAAGTGTAGTTGCATCATCTTCATTTTGCGAAAATAAAGGAATTTGTTTATCTATTTGTTCACTTGCCGCAGGATCCCAGTGATCTAAGTGCAAATGCGTTACAATCAATGCATCCACGCCTTCTAGAATTTCATTAACTGACATTGGCAATTCAGTTAGAGGATTACTCTCCAAATTTCCAGACATAGGCATCGGTGCATGTGGTGGTGCAAATGGAGGAATTCCACCTTTTTTAGAGAGCATAGGATCTACTAAAAAGATTTTTTTACCATACTTTATTTTTAACGTTGCATTCCTGATTTGTGTAATATACATCGAAAATCCTCCTTTAAATTTATCAAGTTATTTGAGCTCTGTAACTTCCCGATTTGAATCAAAGTACCACTTGCTCATTCTTAATAACCTAATCGGTTTATATTATAATTTTATCGTGTAATAAAAAATCATTACATTATTAAAAAAGGAAAACAGCCAAATTACTTTACTTTCTAAAGAAAGTAGGATCGATATAATAGATTCATATAAGATAATTCTTTAAATATTTTCCAGTAACACTAGATGTTGTTCTGCAAATTTGTTCTACAGAACCATTTGCCATTAATTGACCTCCATAGCGTCCCCCGTTTGGCCCCATATCAACAATGTAGTCAGCATTTGCGATCACATCTAAGTCATGCTCAATTACAATTACTGTTGCTTTACTTTGCACCAATTTATCTAATACACCCACTAATGTAGCAACATCTCGAGGATGCAATCCAATACTTGGTTCATCAAAGATAAATAAGTAGTTTGCTTGTTTTTTCTCTAAATAGTAAGTCAGCTTTAATCGTTGTGCTTCTCCACCAGAAAGTGCTGGCGTGCTTTCGCCTAGATGTAGATAACCAAGACCTAATTCATTTAAAACTTTCAATGTTTTAGAGATACTGGATTGATTTTCAAAGAAAGATTGTGCTTCTGCAACCGTCAATTCCAGTACTTCCGCAATATTTTTTCCTTGCAAAGTAACATCTAATATCTCATCTCTATATCGTTTGCCATGACATTGTGGACAGACTTCAACAATATCTGGCAAGTACTGAATATCTAGATTTACACTTCCTGTACCCTCACAATAAGTACAGGCTCCTGAATTGTTATTATAGGAAAAATCAGTTGCCTTGAATCCATGTGTCTGATCCGCTTCCGTTTCAAAAAGTTTACGCAGCTTGTCCATAATTTTTGAGTAAGTGGCTACTGTAGAACGAATATTTTTGCCAATCGGATTTGAGTCGATTTCTACGACTTGCTTGATCTTTCCTTCGCCTACTAACGTAACATGGTCGGGAAGTTTTCCCTTTGCCAATCTGGCTTTCATAGCGGGGACGAGACTATCTAATACTAATGTGGTCTTCCCTGATCCTGAAATCCCTGTCACAACATTGAGACCATTCAACACAAACTCCGCACCAACCTCATGAATGTTGTTTTTACCTTGAACTGTAACTATCATCTTATCCAGCTGATTAGCATCTTGAATGTTACGAACAACAAGCTCTGCTGATTTATTTAAATAAGCAGCAATAACTGACTGATCATTAGTAGATAGTTCACCTGGAGTTCCTGCACCGATAACTTCTCCACCATTTTCACCAGATAAAGGCCCTATTTCAATCAAATAGTCCGCTGCCTCTAAGATGGCCACATCATGATCAACGACGAGAACCGAATTACCTTGTCTAATAATCTGCCGAATAATCTGTATTAAAGCTTGCACATTTTCTGGATGGAGACCAACACTTGGTTCATCCAAAACATATAGAATCCCTGTCATTTGATTGCGAATTGTACGAGCTAGTTGAATTCTCTGCAATTCTCCTGTTGAGAGGCCGTTCCCTGCTCTATCTAAAGTTAAATAATCCAGACCTAGCGCGACAATTGGTTCTATTAGTTCTTTCAACTCTTTTGAAAGTTGTGCAGCCATATTTTTCATTTCGGCAGGTACCCAGTAAACTAATTTATCTGAAAACTCTTCTAGCTGTAATAAATCATAATGGCTGACTTCTGCAATGTTTTTGCCCATAATAAGCGTCGAAAATAGTTCGGGATTATAGCGAGTTCCATGACATCTGGAACAACACCCTACATCATAAAACCGATTTAATCGCTCGATTGTATTTTCATTTTTGGCAGTATTAAAGCTGTTTTCTACTGCTACAAAAGCGTTTTCGTACTTAGCATTAAGTTCGAAAGATTTCCCAGTTGAAGTTGGAACCACAATGACTCGTTTTACTTCTGGTCCATGAAGTACAATTTCTTTCTCTTTATCCGTTAGTTCTTTAAAGGGAAGATTTAAGCGAACACCTTGCTGTTCCGCTAGTAAATGCATATGCGTTCTGCCCGGTAAACGCCAGGATGCCACGGCACCTTCTTTAATAGTTAAATCAGGATTTGGAATAATCTTTTTTAACTGGATTTCTCTTGCTTCTCCCGTCCCTTGACAAGTTGAACAAGCTCCATCTGAATTGAATGCAAAGCTTTCCGCACCATAGACCATGAAAGGGACTTCGCACGTAGGGCAGTTAATAATCCCCATTCTTTCATCTGTCCCCATGAAATCCATGACTTCTGCTACTCGCAGTGTCGGCTCTAGACGGTGCCCATTTGGACAAACATGAGAACCTAAGCGTGAAAAAATCAACCGTAAAATGTTCAAGGTTTCGGTCAGCGTTCCCACTGTTGAGCGAATGCCGGGTGTGTCTGGTCGTTGGCGTAAAGCAATCGTTGAAGGGAGATTCTTAATTGCTTTCACATCTGAACGTCCCACCTGCTTAATACGACGCCGTGTGTACGTGGCCAAGGCATTTAAGTATCGTCTTGTTCCTTCAGCATAGATGGTGTCCATCGCCAAAGATGATTTGCCTGAGCCTGATACTCCAGTAATCGCAACTAAACGATTCAAAGGAATATCAATATTAATATTTTTCAAGTTATTCGCATTGGCTCCCTGTACATTGATATGCGTTGGAATATAGTTGATTTCATCCTCCATTGTTATAACCTCTTATCCGCTTTTTTATTGTCAATTATAGTCTATCACATCTAATTCGTTGTCAAATCGGTTTAAATTAGCTCAGAGATAATGTGTAGGACTTTGTAATTCGCATATTCGTTTAATAGTTCCAAAAAGTTATTCAGCTCTTCATTAGAAGGAAATCCACCTTGGATCATATAATTCATTTGTCCAGAAATTCTATAATGGTGGAGAATAAATTGTTGTTTGGATTGAATAAACTCTAAATATCTTTTATGACTAAGATGCGTCATTTCAGTCTCGATAAACACCTGATGAGTATACCCAAGCTTAGACGGATCAACTTCAATTGTATATTTTTTTATAACGTTTTTATCCTCCAGTTGTTTAATTCTTGCAGAAACCGATGGTGGTGTCATATGAATCAATTGGGCTAACTTATTTTCGCGAATTCTGGAATTTTTTTTTAGCTGTTTTAATATTTCAATATCGGTATTGTCCATTAAGTTATACACTCCTTATTATTTAAAAGAAAAGATGGGATATACCTAATTTTTAAAATTACTATATACAAATTTACGAGTAAAGTATACATATACCATGTTAGCAGATGGTAAACTATATTTTTTTAAATAAAGGAGATTATGATATGGACAAACCACAATTTAATCGCGTTGCCTGGTTCGAAATTGGAGCAAACCAACCCGAAGAGGCAAAAGATTTTTACAGCGAAATGTTTGGTTGGAAGTTTAAAGCAAACAATGATCTGCCTGGTGTGAATTATGATGCAGTGCTTCAAGGAGATGGGGAAATGCCAACAGGCGGTATTCTGCACACTGCAAACAAGCTTGAAGAATACTCAACATTTTATGTGATAGTAGAAGATGTTGCGGCAATGATTGAAAAAGCCAAGACAAAGGGTGGGAAAGTTATCTGGGGACCGGTTACGGATGCGTCCAATGTTACATTTGCACGATTAAGTGACAATACTGGACACCAATTTGGCATTTTCTCGATGTAACTGAATAGTCGTTCAAGAATTTTGATTTATATAATCTGGAACTCCTGCTCCTCTGAAGTGAATAAGCCAGTGGACGTTTACCGCGAGTAAAAATCCGCTGGCTTTCAGTGTTTTTTCGTATAAAAAAGATTATCTTTTTTAAAATTAAGTCTTATTTGTTTTTTTAGTCACATCTTCTTGCAGGGCTTAGTAAGAACAATTCATCCTCAAACTTGATTTTTTCACTTTCCACCTACTTTTTGAGCAGAGCAAACGTAAGGCATTCTAAGATAATATGCTTGGGCTTCTTCATCAGCCTTAGTATGCGTTTAAGTATCCTCGTGAACAGACTCACATCGTTAAACTGGTCTTCGGAAGGACCTTTAAAATATATAAATGCGTGAGTGGGTAAAAATTATTAGCAATAGATCTATCGATCTATTATTACCTTCTTCCTTACTTGATATACAGAAGGACTATTTCACTCTGTTGTCAGTAGTGTTTTATTATAATAAACATATGAGCGAGAATAATGGATATAGTGATGTTTTACACATCATTCTTGAAGGAAGGTTGATACAGACTAAGTAGACAAAGGGAGAATGCAAGATGCAGCCTGAGGAAATATTTATTTTGTCCAAAAATATTCTGAGCCCTGCAAAAGGGCAAATCGATGTAGGATTTACACATTCCTTAAATCCTTACAGTGGATGCGCATTTTCTTGCCTATTTTGTTATGTCCGTGAAATGCCTATTCAAAAGTATAGAGAGCTTTCTTGGGGCTCATGGATTGATATAAAAACAAATGCGGCAGAGAATTATAGAAAAGAGGTGAGACGCTTACGCAGCAAGGGTGCTATAGTCAATATTTTCATGTCTACGGTGACTGACCCTTATCAGCCAATTGAAAGAAAGATAAACCTAACGAGAAGCCTGCTTGAAGAAATGATCGAAAGTCCACCTGATTTGCTTCAAATCCAAACCAGAAGTCCACTTATCACAAGAGATTTGGATTTGTTAGTTGTGCTTAAGGAAGCATGCAAGTTGCTAGTATCTATGATAATCGAAACCGATCGTGAAGATGTTAAACAAATATTTGCTCCATATGCTCCAGGGATAAGGGTTCGTCTTAAAACACTAAAAACTTTAAAAGAAAGTGGAATTACGACTCAAGCTTCGGTTTCTCCTGTGCTACCTTTTACTCCTGAATTTCCTGAATTGTTAATAGGGATTGTGGATACTGTCTGGATAGATCCCTTGAATACTTAAATAAAACGGTATGGCGACCTTCATTCAGGCTTACGGACTTTGTTCAATCAAAACAATCTTTCAAAATGGTATGAAAATGATATCCATCTCAAGGCGAAGAAATATTTCGAGAAATTCTTTTCGAAAGAGATGATCCATGTATCCAAAAACGAGGGATTTCCAGATTGGATATAACAATGAATGACTGAGAAGAATAGAAACGAACTAGGTCGTGTCTGAAAACTATTCATTGAGTCAGTTTAAAATGGAAGCTATGTATACAAACGCCAAAAATGACTTGGTCTGGTCAAAGTACTAGTCTTAATCTGTTTATTTAATCTTGCTTGCTTAAATTCATGTGTTAAAAATTCAAAAGCCGGAAGCACAACTTCCGGCACAAAATATCCTCGATTAAGATCAAAACAACCGCAAACAAGTGACTTCAACTCTGCTCACATAAAGATGCGAAATGTCTTCTTCATTGGTAAAATATGAATGGATCTTCTTCATAAGCCCAGCATTATCGCCCAAGCTTGGTGTAAATACAGCGTTTATATCCGGACGAGACGATAATTGGAGGTTTGGTATAGTCTCCCCAGGAGAGCTCCGGATAATTGAACTCGCTGTTGATCAGAAACCGGGTATCTCCGATCTCATTTCCATCCATCACAAGAAAATGATCAATATTCACGTAGCTGTTGTTTGAGCCAGCTGCCTTTTCGCCTGTCACCTCAATGCGAAGGGTGTGCTTGCCCATAGGCAAGTCCTGAATGGAGTATACCAATTGACGGTAATATTTTGTGTAGCCGCGGGCGTTTTTACCGGCGCGACTAACCCCTAAATCAATATGGGGGTCTTTGAGCTCGCCATCAATATACACACTGGCTATGCCGCAAATCCGGTCCAGACTGGAAATCCAGGCAATTCCGGTTCCCGTAAACGTATATTCGCATCTATCCCCCGCTGTTTTGGACCACATCTCGGTTCCTCCCAGACTGCGGTGTCGGGTGTCCTGCCTGAACCATGTGCCTTTGTATACGATAGCTGAATGCTGGTCTGATATGATATGCTCCGGCTTGAAGCCCACCTCCATCCGTACAGAATCACTCCCGTCAGAAAGCGCGGTAAATGCCGCGCTGTCATTCCCGATAGTGGAATAGACAATAGATGGCTTCATGCTTGCAAAATCGCGGGTGCCCCGGCGGCCTATATCATATTTGCCGAAAAGAGCTGTGTCTTTCTCATCCATCCGCCAGTCCCAGCCAGGAGGACTGGCGATGTGGTTCAACCCTTCTGGATTGAACTTGGCCGTAGTCCCCTCCAGACGGGCCAGGTGCGAGTCTGGATAAACATTCCACAAGCCCATTTTCCTCCAGCTCAAGGTATTCAAATCCCCAGATACAGTAAACGAGACTCCAATCTCGTCATACCCGCCGGAATGGGACGTAATACCGCTGCCAATAGCAATTTCCCGGGGACTTGCATAAGGCATATCCTTAACTTCATAGACGGTTTCCATAAGTCCGGATGCATCCACAGATATTACAAAGCATACCTGTACTTCTCCATAAGATCCATTCAATGTAATCCTGGCATTGCCTTCAGCCGGACAGACATCCATAGATTCTAGCTTCCACGGGCGAAGTTCCAATCCAGTCAAGGTCAGGAATGGTCCTCCGGTGAGCAACAGCGTATTCCCATGGTATCCTTCGGTGATTAATCCGGTCTCAACCGAAAATGACAAAGAGAAGTTCAGTCCGCTAATCCGCACAAACTTCTCTCTCCATTCAATGGTGGGTTCTCCCCCACTTAGACAGGGCAACTGGACCGGCTGCGCTTCCAGCAAATACATGGCTTCGTCCACCTGATATCCGAAAGGATCGGTAAAGGTCAGTTCCAGCTTCGCCCCCGGCCGGAAAGGGGATGGGATAACCAGCAAGCCTTCGCCCCGGGGGGAGATGGCCGGTCCTTGGATTTCTCCATACTCTCCTTCCAGTTTCCAGCCGATGCGAATTTCACTTAGACAGGTATGATTGAACCGGTTCTGAACCGTTTGGACGATATGCCCGTTCTGACTCTCAGGTTCACCTAACAGAACAATCGGAGAATATCCTTTGCGGGTATGCCAATATTCCGGTTTTGTTCGCCGCCAGCCGTCAATAATTCCCCAGGGAAAAGTGAATGAATTCTCGTCCTTCACCCAAATATCATCAATCCCTGCCCAAATTGCACACCCCAAAGCCCCGTCTGTCTTCCACAGTCTGTCCCAAAACCGGTAAATGGTCTCCCCCCAGAAATCGCGGGCTCCCGGGTCCCGCTGAAGCTCTCTTCGGTTATAGCAAGGAATATGAGTCGATTCATCGTGAAGCACTGGCCAGGCGCCTGGCTCACGGTGACTCCGGCGGAAGCAATCCGTTAAATCGGCAAGATCTCTGTCCCATTTATCATAATGCACACTCCAGATATCCACCTGAAGGTCATCTTCCATTTGCGTAAGGGGATAACTGAAGATAGTTAAGCGCCCTGGGTCTTCCTTGTGGGCATACGCGTTCATCAGTGCCAGATTGTCTCCCCAATAACTCTCGTTGGCCAGTGACCAGATGATTACACTGGGGTGAGAGCGGTCCCGTTCAATCATTTCCGCAAACTGTCCCATAAAACAAGAGGTAAACTCTGGGTCACTCTGGCTATACCAAGTGCCATAGCCCAGGAAAGACACCGCAATTTCATCTTCTACATACATGCCATATTGATCGCACAAATCTAAAAAATAGGGACTGGGCGGATAATGGCTTGTACGGATAAAGTTAATATTGGCTTCCTTAAACAGACGCACATCTTCCTCCATCAGCACTCGGGGAAGTGCTCTGCCCGTTACAGGATGAATGTCGTGACGATTGATGCCTCGAAGCTTAAGCAGTTGCCCGTTAACAAACACTTCGTTTCCTCTGCGTTCAATCTGACGGAAACCTATTTTCTTGACAACGACTTCAACGCAACCCTCTTCTGTGATTACCAAAGCCGTAAGGGTATACAGATAAGGATGCTCACTGTCCCATTTCAGTGGATCTGTGATGGGATAAGAGCCGGACAAGTCAATTCCAGCGTTCCCGGCAAGAGGCGGAAGCGGCAGTTCCTCGCCGTCTGGAGAAGTCAGCATTAGCTCCACTGTACCGTTTCCTCCTGCAATCATAGTTGAGACGGTAAGAGTTGCATCTGAATAGTTTCCGTCAAACACAGTCTCGACGTGTAGGCGGGCAAGATAGGTCTGAGGCACGGTGTAGAGGGTCACTTCACGGATCAGCCCTCCCCGATGAAAAGGATTCACCTCAGATGACTTATCGGTAATCCCTACCACCAGCCGGTGTGCCTGTCCGGGAACGATGTAATCGGTAATATCACAATCCCAGGTGACAAAACCTCCATAATGATCGCGAACAAAACTGCCGTTGATGAACACACGCGCATAACAGTTAGCTCCGTCAAAACGCAGAAAAACTCTGTTCTGCTCCCATTCCGCAGGAATGTATAGCTCGCGTGCATATGCGTACTCCTCTTCACCCGCATCAATTTGCAGTGGAACAGTGGTATTTGACCAACCGGAAAGGTCTGTGGCAGGATCAAAAAAGTCTTTCGCAGGGGATAAGTTTAATTTCCAGTCTCCCCCGCAAAGGCTTACCAGGGAATTTCCCGTGTTACTTACCCGATGCGGCAGAGGGTTGAGGCAGGGCCGGGGCCAATTGATTTCGTTATTCATGCTGCTCGCTCCTTGACATTTAAATTGAACATTCAGCCGATGCTTCATTCATTTCCTTCTCCCCAAAATGATCCTTCAAACGCAAGCCCAGATCATCATCTGACAGCGGCTCACGGTGCGTATTCTCGAGATAAATATACTTCTCCGTTTCCGGCATCAGATAAGCTTTATACCACAGGAAGAAATCCGGGCTGTCGCCGTGCATGCGGAGATAACGCCTTAGAGTATCCACATTGTAGATTGTGTTCTCCATATTAGTCAGCCAGTCCGCCCGGTAGAAATGCTTCCACGTGCCGTGCTCGGACTGGCGCAGAACATCAAGCCCTTTCTGGTAAGACCACAGCGATTCCGAAGCATGGACAAAAGCCTGCGGATACTGTTCCTTGCGGTAGGCATTGTAAGAACAGCACAGCCAGTAAAAGCCCTCACAGCCTGACAGATGAATGGCTCCGTGAAAGCGCAAATGATCCTGCGCTCTTTGTTTGTCTTCCGGACCAAGCTTGCTGATGGTTTCATCACAGTGGTCAAGCCATGTTCTCCAGGTCTTGACCCCGGATGCGAGTTTCTCCCCGAACCTGCTTACCTGCTCTGAGAATGGCACTTCCCCCACCGCCCATTCCAATTGCGATAGCGGCTGATCGCCTTTTCCAGTCAGCCAGTGTCCGATGATTTTGCGTGCCGGGTGATGATAATATTCATCGCCAGCCAGGTCGTCGTTATGTGTACCGTACACAATGGCCACATCAGCATAACTACGATACAGTGCTGCCAAATCCTCATGGTGATCTGAATAATAATAGGCAACGAATTGCCGCAAATGTCCATTAACATTGATGCTTCCAGCGCTCCATAGTTCCCGAATAATATCTAGCGTATAAACATGCGGCCTGATGTTTCCGCAATTCAGCAGCACATACTCGTCTGCACCGGACTCGAACGCTGCTTCCACCTCTTGTTTCAGGAAGGCAGCAGGACCCGGATACATTGTAAGATGGTTGGAAGCCTGCAGATCATGAAACGTCACGTGATAATAAATCCCGTGTGGCCCCAGGTCATGCGCTTCCGGGAGAGAAGACACACGCTGATTCAGATTACCGTGCCTGCGCGAGACCATTTTGCCATATCCGTTATCCGCCCATACCTTGATGACATCATCAGGAAGTTTAATATATCCGCCTTTATACAGTTCGGCAATTTCTCCGTACAAAGCTACGCTGCACACCGGATTCTGGACGGCGTTTCTGATCATATCATATTGTTTCCGGATCACCTGCGCGATCATTGCGCCGCGTTTCTCGGCCGTGTCGAAGTAGGGGTCCAGTTCCCAGAAAGGCTGATCTCCTTGTCCTCTGAAGGAAAGTACCCAGACGACCTTCTTATCTTTTTGCTGCTCAATCGCCTCTGCCCATAACGCTTCGAACAACTCCGGATGCTTCAGGTAGCTGGCCTGTTTCCCGGGATAAGCCCGCAGGAACATTTCCGCGCCGAGCGGCTCGGCATGATGATGCGTTAACCACAAGCCCATCTCAGCTGCAACCTCGTAGTGAACGCCTCCCCGCGGCAGATCCGTACCCGGAATGACCATATTGCCTCCGCAGCGCAGCAGCGCTTCGAATACCGGCTCCCACACCCCACGCCCAGGCGGATAAGACTCCTTCCAGCCGATCAGACAGACCTCATCGTTGACGAACCAGCCGCGGAAGCGTACCTTGGGAGTCGGTGAATGATAAGCTTCGCAAGGAATCTCAATCTCTTCCCGCCGGGCAATCGGCTGATCTGCCCAGAACCAGAAGGGCTCGATGCCCAAGAACCTGCGGCTGAATTCCAGGATGCCATAGACAAGCCCAAGGTCATCATAACCGGCAATGCTCATCCGCCCCTTGCTATCCTCCGGGTGAAAATAAAACGCATAGGATTCCTGACGCTGTACTCCCTCATCCAGAGCTGTGGCATAGCGAATCTGAAGGTCCGACCGTTCCTTGGTCCCTGTGACGAGTAGAGGGCTGTCGCCCAATACTGCTTCCACATCCCGGACCAGCATGCGAAGCGCGTGCCGGACCGGCGCAGAAGGCTCCCCGGGAATCTGAATCCGCAGTTGTCCCTTTAACCGCAGTACATCTGCAGAACCGTTCATCTTCATGTTCCTGTTCTCCTTCATTCAAAGTTTCTTCTGCATTCCTGTTACCCGTAGTTATCCGCATTCGGATTGGCGGCAACCTTGGACATTTCTGTGCTGACGAACAAGCTGTCCGTGAACACCTCCGTCCATTCCACTGCGGGAGCGAAACGGTCCGAAGCGCAATAGTTCAGCAATGAACGCATAAACTGCCTGGCTTCCGGCCGGTCTTGCTGACTCCAAAGGTCGATGGAACAAATCAGCAGCTGTCCGTTTCCCACCTTTGCTTCGAAAACAACACCGAGCTTATGCTGTCTCGCCACATTATCGATCACCTGAACGATGGGCCGGTAGTCCGTTGAAGTATCGTCCAGCACCATGGCCCGGGAATGCCTCATCAAGTGCCACCATTGCCACTCTGCATGCGAAGACGTCGGAAATTCCGCCAGCGCCGGATGATCGGCAGCACAATAGATGCCTAACGTTCCGGGAGGATCGTACTTCTTGAACATGGGATAACACCAGAAGTCGGGAATGAACGTTCCAACAGGACCGTTACCAAACGACCCGCCCGCCGGAGGAATCAGTAGCACATTCCTGCCGCTCTGCAGTTCACGCCGCGTATCCGCGTCAAAAGCATCCGATACCACAACCGAGGAGGGAATCTGTAACCCGGCGTCATCCGGGTATACCCACAGCCTATATTCGTTGCTGTAGGGCGTTCCGGCAATGTTGATTTGAAGTGTCAAGTTGTCCGCTTGTGTCATTGCGGGAATCCGATATTCAAGCTCCCCGGCGAGCCACAGCTTGCCTTGGGGAATATTGGCTGCCGGATAACTCCCTTCTCCGATCGTACGGCCACAGCCATCGGTGATCGACCAGACTACTTCGACATCTGTAAGCGGGCCCGGCCCATAATTTGCAATCTCTATCTGCCCCAGAATACTTTCGCCTTCGCTCCACACATACCGATGAAGCCGGGCGAGAGGAACCACTTCGCAGCAGAAACGCCGCCATTCCTCAGGAACAACAATCCCCTTGGATTCCATAAAAGCATCCAACATGCCGACCAAGGCTCCACCCTGGCCGGGGAAATCCTGCAAATCCAGCAGTTGAAAACCGGCCATCCCCGGGGTCCGCAGAGCCGCCTCAATCTCCTCGCGGTAGCATAGAGCGGCAAGCTGTCCAGAAGCGGCATGAAGCTCATCTGCCTGCTGGAGCAGTCCAGAAGCAGCCGCCAGATTGCGGAATCCTATAAGATGTCCCGGCTCCAGCACCCCCAGGTATTTGTCAATCTCCCTGAAATCGGGGTAAACCTGAAATTGTCCGACTTCATGCCCGATCACCGGGATCGGTACACCCTGGATTTCTTCGTGGTAATCCTTCCGGCCAGAAGGGGGACTGTTGTTAATAAACCCGCGTGTCGGATGCGGTGTCGCTCCGCGGACATGCTTCCCTCCGTATCCTGCCTTCTTCACATTCCAGACCCCTTCGGTCCAGAAGGTGGTCCAGTAATCCGAGTTGCCAGGCAACCCCGCCTGGAGGAAAAAATTATTGGAGCCGATAGCATATAGTTTGCCTGGGTCCCAATTGCGGGCCTTCTCTACGAGCGCCTCCATCCGTTCCATCGAACCCGACAGCTCATTCCCCCAGGCAAACATGACAAATGACGGATGGTTGCCATATGCTTCAATAATCCGGAAGGCCTCACCCGAGAAATAGCCCCACTCCTCATCATTCTGAAACGCGGTCCCGGGGTCCCAGAACGGAAGCTCCGGCTGCAAATAAGTGCCTGTCTCGTCGGCTGCTTCAAAAGCGGCCTGCGGCGGACACCAGGAATGAAAGCGATAATGGTTAATACCGTAAGCCTTTGCCGTCCGAAAAACCTGAAGCCAGGACTCCTTATCCATAGGGGCATATCCCGTTAACGGGAATACACAGCCATCATGTTTGCCACGCAGGAACGTCTTGTTGCCATTCACTATAAATTGGGTTCCTGATACACCAAAAGTCCGAATTCCCAGAGGAGCGGTGAATTCATCTTCATTTGATCGGTCCTGGTACTTTCCCTCCAGCACAGCATGTACCGTGTACATGTTAGGGTTAAATTCATCCCATAACTGTAAAGCATCGGTTGCAGGGATCAGAAACGGAATTTCTCCACCTGAGGATTCCGTTTCAAGCTGGAAAGGAATTCTCCCGCTATCGTACAGCTTCTGACCGGCAGAATCCTGGACCTGGATGGACACATATCCGTCCGCAAAGCCCTGGTCCGGTTTGCTTACCGTAACTCTGCCTTTAACCGTTCCTCCCTGTTGAGGATACAGGCGAAGCTGCCCGATCCGCAGCGGATCGGTTGCGGTAAGCTGGATGGCTCCAAGGATACCGTTCCAGTTCGTCTGGGTATGATCCGTCGCCATATGCGAGTTGCGGATACTTCTCCAGCCCATAATTCCGGAGCTGTTATCCACGATGACCGAGAGAACATGTGGTCCCGGCTCAAGATAACCGCTCACATTATACAGCTGAGGTGTGGACAACGTGTTGCTGCGTCCTACCTGTACCCCGTCGATCCAAAGCTCCGTTTCCCGCGTCCGCTCCATTCCGAAGAAAAGCACTTTGTCCCGCCATTCCTCTGGAATCATCACCCGGCGTTCGTAACGGGCACGCCCTTCATACGCATGCTTACGGGTCAGATGCTCAGAGGAAGTGTCCGGTACAGGCCCCAGCCCATGCTCATCAAGCGTTCCTGGTAATGTAATTTCCCTGGATATGGTCTTTCCCGGTTCATTCCAGTCTTCCAGCGTAGCGCTCCAGCTGCCGTTCAAACCTATTATTTGCCTGCTATTCATCATCCACTCATCCTTTCAATCCCGTCGTGCTGATACCTTCTACGATATAACGCTGGAATACAAAGAAGATAAGGATAGGCGGAATAAGCGATAATGTAGCCATTGCAAACATGGCTGACCAATCCGTACCGGAGCTCGGATCTGCGAACAGACGGAGTGCAACACTGATCGTATACAACTGCGGTTTGCCTAAATAAATCAGCGCGCCGAAGAAATTGTCCCAGGACCAATAAAATTCGAAGATGGCGGTTGTCACCAAAGCCGGCTTAATCAGCGGAAGAATGACCCGTGAGAATATGCCGAACCGGCTGCAGCCGTCGATTTTGGCCGCTTCATCCAGCTCATAAGGAATGGTGCGGATGAACTGCAAGAGCAGGAAGATAAAGAAGGCAGATCCGAAAAATGACGGGACAATCAAGGGCAGGAACGTATTGACCCAACCCATTTTATGAAAAATAATATACTGCGGAATTTGCACAATCTGTCCCGGCAGCAGCAGAGTCAGCATCACGGTTCCGAACCAGAAGCCTTTCAGCTTAAACGGTATTCTCGCGAATCCGTAAGCAATCAACGAACAGGAGACAAGGGTTCCCACTACCACTGAACATACGATAATGATTGTATTTTTGAAGAATGTCCCGAAGGTAATTCCCGCAAACCCCTGCCATCCGGTTGTATAATTGCTGAAGTCCCAGCTTCTAGGGATCAGAGATTGCGCACTCACAAAAACTTGGGAGCTCTCCTTAAACGAGCTGGCGACCATCCAGACCAGCGGGTATAGCGAGACGATCCCGATGATGAGACACACTAGCTGGATCGTCAGCTTACCCACACTAAACTTTGAAATTTGTATCATAATGACTATCCTTTCGACTCGTAATGTACCCATGAGGACGACGATTTAAAGACAAGCGCGGTCAGAACCGCAACAATTACCAGCAAGAAGCAGGACAGCGCCGCAGCATATCCCATATCCAGGAATTCAAAGCCCTGGCGGTACACATAGAGCTGATAGAACAAGGTCCGGTCCAGCGGTCCGCCTGACGTAATGATAAGTCCCTGGGTAAACGTCATAAATCCGCCGATGATTTGCATTACAAGATTGAACAGGATGACCGGAGTCAGCAAAGGAAGCGTGATTTTTACAAACCGGTGAAACGCATTCGCGCCGTCAACAACCGCCGCTTCATAATAGGAATCCGGAATGTTCTTCAGCCCGGCAAGAAAAATAATCATGGGGGAACCGAACTGCCAAATGGCCATCAGGATGAGCGTCCACAGCGCCGTATCGGGATTGGCAATCCATGATGTGTTCGGGCTGGTGCCGGTTAAAACTCCAATGATTCCGTTGACAGCCCCGTTAAGTCCAAACAGCTGGCCCCACATAACCGCCACAGCTACACTGCCTCCGATAATGGATGGTACGTAGAAGGCGGTTCGGTATAGTCCCACAAGCTTAATCTTCATATTCAGTAGCATGGCAATGAACAAAGCGAAGATGAGACGAAGCGGGATCGCTGTCAGAACATAGAAGAACGTGACTTTAAGACTGGTTACGAATTTCTCGTCCACGGTGAACATGCGGATAAAATTATCCAGCCCGATCCACTTGGGTGTCGATATGAGGTCATAATTCGTAAAGGAAAAGTAGAACAATGCCACGAACGGAATGGCCGTAAACGCGATAAAGCCAATAATCCAAGGTAAAATAAATAGATAGCCGACTCTGTTCTCATAACCGCCTGCTTTTGCGACTTTCTGTGCCATTATCTTCACCACACCTATCTACGGCCGGCTGCTTAATCGTAATCAAGAGCCGGCCGCTTTGTTTGTCACTGCTTATGCTTGGCCACTATAGCTGCGGCATCCTTCTGCAGCTTCTCATATGCATCCTGGATCGAAATCTGATCGTACATAATCTGCTGTTCCAGATCAACCATGAGCGTATCGATTTCCGTAGCCCCGGCCGGAGCTGGCAGGTCGAGCGGGCTGCTATGCTCAGCTACAGTTTCCATATAATCGGCTACATCCTTCATTTCAGGCTCGAACTGTTCCATTAAGGCAGCGCGTACGGTACTTGAAATCGGCATCCCTCGGTTCGCATTCAGCACTTTGTTCGCTTCAACATCGTTAATGAAGTAACTGATAAACTTTGCCGCTGTTTCTTTGTTGGCGGAATTGGCAGCGATGGAGAAATGCAGACCCGGCCGTACATCCATTGCCTTCTCAGAATTCGGTCCAGGCATAAGAATCATCTTAAGCGGACGTGCTGCCGCTTTTACAATTCCGGGATACTGGTTTGTATAACCAACCATCACAGCAGATTGGCCCTTCACGAGGAACGACTCCTCCGGATTTTTTACTGACATGGAGGCGTCCATCTTCGGAATAAGGCCTTCCTTAGCCCATTCCTGACGGTAAGTAAAGAAATCAGTGTATAATTTTTCATCAAAACCGATTCCTGTATCCTCAGCATTTACGGTCTGATCAAACTGTCGGGCATAATAAGGCAAAGTGAAGGCGATGTTGAATAGGTCGTCTGCCCCATATGCACCGGTGATCTCCTTCAGCTTTTTCAAATCTTCATACAGCGCTTCCCAGTTCGCGTAACCGTTTTCAGGAACGGTCAGGCCCGCTTTTTCATAAGCAGCAGGGTCAACGATCATGACTCTGGCATTGACACCGAGAGGAATCCCATACATCTTGCCGTCCGAGCCTATACCGCCGGACAGCGTGCTCTCCCCAATCTCCGAAACATCAATCAGACCTTTCTCGATATAAGCGTCCAATGGCTCAACCAGCCCTTTATCAACAAACTGATTCGCATCGCTGGCGCCTACATAAAACTGAAAAATATCAGGCATATTGTTGGAAGCGGCAAGGAGCGTGAGCTTTTGGTAATACCCGTCGAATCCCTGATATTCCGGCGTGAAGGTTACTCCAGGATTGGCTTTGGAGTAGAGGTCGAGAACCTCGGACGTTAAATTATGCCGATCCTGATTTCCCCACCAGATCACACGGAGATTGCCTCCTGCTTCCTGCGTACCGCTGCTGCCGGTTTCTTGTGCAGGTTGTGTTGTTCCGCTTGGCTCAGCCGAGTTGCCTCCTGAACATCCGGCAAGAGCAAGGATACAGGCCATTGCCAGGATCATCGTCATGGAAAAGCGTCTCTTCATTAGTTAGCGCCCCTCTAATTGTTGTATTGGTGAACGTATTTGTGTTGTCCGGGCCCGGATAGGTACAAACCGTCTCTATATTTAAAATACATCTCTTTGCTAATCTCCAACATGGAAAAAACAGAGGTTCTTCTTGAAATAAATCGAGGTTTTGCAGATCACCGTTCCTGTGCCTCCCTGCTGCGAATATACTCTGTTGGCGTCATGCCAGCGTATCTCTTGAACAATTTGGAAAAGTATTGGGCATCCTCAGGATACCCCATCATCACGGCAATATCGTAAATTCTCAGATCCTTGTCCTGCTCCATCAGCCTTTTGGCCGATTCCATCCGCAGCCTAACCAAATAATTTGAGAATTTGCTGCCCATTTTCTTGGTGAACATTTTCCCAAGATAATCTACATTCACATACAGCAGCTCATTTCCGATCCACTTTAACGATAAATCAGGATTACCCAGATTATTTTCTATAATCCGAAGCACCGAGTCGATTAGATCATTTTGCCGTTTGGCCGCCCAACCGGAATTCCGTGCAGCCAGCTCCAGTGCCGTTTCCTCCAGCAGCTGAAAAGCCCCGCGAAGGGAGGGCATATTGTACAGCTGCGGAATAACGGTCACATATTCGTCCAGTCCCCCGTCGCTCTGGCGGATCACGGTCAGGAACAGATCGAGGCATAATTTCCTGGCTGCAGCCGCATCGAATAAGCCGTTCTCGAGCCATCTGCCCGCTTCAATAATGGTTTCCCTCACCTCTGCGGGATTGCCTGTACGGACTGCCAGCGCCAGCCGATCCGATACATTTGCCGTGTCCGCAGGAAGCTCCCGTTCGGCATCCAGCACATCCTGCGGAGTCACGATATATCCTTCTTGAAAGGCTATGCCGAAGCTCAGACAGCGTCTCACCGTTTCGTACATCGACCGGATGGCGGTGAATCCCCCTTCGTTGCTAATGGCAACAAATATTTCAAACTTATAGTACGCTTTGTAAATCCGCTGAACCTGCTTGACCTTCTCTGATAGCCGTGTGAAATCAACCGCCTTTACAAGTAGCAGAACCTGGTCCCGCACCACTGTCGTTAAATAGGCTCCCTCATCTTTGAACATTTCTTCCGCAATGTTTCTAAGCGCGAATTTGTGAATATACTCCGTTTCTTCATGGAGCGTAAATAACACCAGCTTGAACATTTGCTGCTCAATCATGAACAGGTCCATGAAATAGTCACAATCCTGCTTTTTGTACATTCCAGTGAGCACAATATCCCGTAACAGCTGCTCTTTTACGTGAGGCAACACTTTCTTGAAATCATTCTGCAGCCGTTCCACAAAATGCGCATGCTCCGCCCGCCCTCTCAGTTCAGCGGCCACTTTATGAAGCACTTCTAGAATCTTAGTCTCATTGGACGGCTTCAGCAGATAATGCTTCACTCCCTGAGCCATTGCCTCGCTCGTATAGTCATATTCGCCGTAACCGGACAAGACAATATACTCAGTGTGCGGCGACTCCTCCTTAAGCTCCCTGATTAATGACAGTCCGTCCATGAGAGGCATGCGGATATCCGTAATCACAATGTCGGCAGGCTCACGGCGGAACCGCTCCAAGGCCTCCACCCCGTTGTATGCGGGCTCAAGCAGCTGAAACCCGTTATTCTCCCATGGGATCAGACTGGAGATTCCCTGCACTACCAGTTCCTCATCATCGACAAGCAGTACTTTATACATATGTGTTTCCTCCCCTTGGTATCCTGATCCAGACACTGGTTCCTTTGCCAATCTCACTTTCAATGCCGATGCCATACCCCTCTCCAAAAGTCAGTTGCAGTCTCTCGTGGATGTTCCGTAGTCCGATCCCTGTTCCTTTCGCTTCATAATCCAGACTTCTAAGGCTCTCCAGATAAATCTTGTCCATACCGGGACCGTCATCACTAACCACAAACACAAGCTCTTCCCCATTTTCAGTGATTTCGGAGTGAATCATAATATGGCATACCCCGGCCATCTGGTCTACGGCATGATACACCGCATTCTCCACGATCGGCTGCAGCGCAAACTTCGGGATCTGGCTGCCCTGCGCATCGCTTGGTATATCCACACTGAAATCGATCCGCTTGCCATAGCGTACCTTCTGGATATACATATAGCTGTTAATCAGCTCAATTTCCTCGCGTACGGTCACCATGGTCCGTTTGTTATCCATGGCCCCGCGGAGGAGCAGGCTCAAGGATTCCACCATAGTTGAGATGACCTCATCGCTGCGCATGCGGGCCATCCAATTGATCGAATTCAGCGTATTGTAGAGGAAATGAGGGTTGATTTGCGCCTGCAGCGCCCTATATTCCGTATCTTTAATCACGATTTGCTTCTTGTAATTCTCATCAATCAGCTGCTCGATATTGCGGATCATGCTGTTAAATCTTTTATGCAGATAGCCGATCTCGTCCATTTGAGAGGCCGCGGGGATATCCAGCAGGGAAGCGCTGAAATCGCCTTTTTCTGCGCTGCGCATCTGCCTGGCCAGCTGATTAATCGGCCGGGTGAACCTCTTGGCGAATAAATAGCTGATGGAGCAGGCGATTACAATTAACAATGCGGCAATGAGCAAAATCGTGTTGCGCAGCGCTTTTTTCTCCTGAAACACATCGTCATAGGAAATAAGGCTGATATATTTCCACCCCGTCGCCTGAGACTGCTTGTACGCGAGAAAATAAGATTTGCCGGCGATTTGCTGAACAAAAGAGCCGTAATTGCCTGTCAGTGCAATTGCTCCCACATCAAAGCTTTGGAAGCTTTCTGCCGCAGGCCGGTACAACACACCATAATCGGAAATAACGAACAGCTCTGTCGCTGTACTTGATGCCGGCCGGAAATGGCGCTCCACCAGCTTTTGAAAATCAATCTGAAAAATCAGCGTTCCCAGCGGATCCAGAATCGGTTCGAAAATAGAACGGACTTCTCTTGCCAGAGTCAGTCCTTCATTTTTATTCTCCGGTTCGATCCAGACGCCGGAGCCTTCCCGTTCGTGTGCAGTACGGACAATCCCTGCAATTTGTTCCTCCTGATTGGTCACTCTGTTCTGCCCGACAAAAAATTCGTATCCGCTCGTATTCAGGAACCTGATGGAGGCAATACTCTCTTCCGAAAACATATACTGCATGATCTTATTCTTGAAATCTATCGTTCTGACCGAACGCTCGTACGAGGAAATCCCTCCCTGTATGCTGATCAGCTGCTCCTGAATTCTGGAGTCAAGCGCCATATTCATTGACAGCTTCTCGATATTGCCGATCTCATTTTCAATGCCGGAGACCGACAGATTCATGGCGCGGGAAGCCTGCTCGTACAGCATCTCATCATAGGTTTTAAAAGAGAGGGTTGTGACCACCAGAAATCCGGCGCACACGAGCGAGATCAGCAACAGCATAAAAAATACCAGTCGGTGGAAGATTTTCATTCGTTTGATCATGCTATACATGGAAGTATCTCCTTTGCAGTTGTCTTTTGAAATAGCGCTTTCACAAAAGTGAAACTGAATCTCTTTAATGTTAATTAAGAGTATGTGAAGCGACAAAGACTTTGTCAATAATCTCATTATAAATTTGCATCCTTATTATCCAACGCCTTTTATAAAGGGGGCACTTTACGAATGTCCCAGCGGCTTTTAGTCAAGAAGAAGAAAATCTTAAAAAAGTTTCGGTTTAAGGGAAGATATTCTCCCCGATTAAACCGATAAATCATGTGCCTAATATATTCGCCCGAGATAATAAATTCATGTCATAAAAGTTCATTAAAATGTACAAAAAAATCTCCACAACCAAGCCACAGAGAGATTGTCCAATCCCTAGGAGGTTGCGGAGATATATGGAGTCCATGCTACTGTATAAGAGTTCTTTAAAATGCCAATCAAAAATCCAGATCTTCACCGTTAGTAGCAATAACCTTCTTATACCATTCAAATGATTTCTTTTTGGTTCGTTTAAAGGAACCCTGGCCACGGTCATCCCGATCAACATAGATAAACCCGTACCTTTTTTTCATCTCACCTGTACTTGCACTTACAATATCAATAGGTCCCCAAACAGTATAGCCCAGCAGATCTACGCCGTCGTATTCTACCGCATCCCTCATCGCGCGAATATGCTCGCTTAAGTAGGATATTCGATAATCATCTTCAACATAACCGTTCTCGTCAGGAATATCCACTGCACCTAGGCCATTTTCCACAATAAACAACGGCTTTTGATAGCGATCATAGATGTTGTTCAGCGTAATCCGTAGTCCAAGCGGATCGATCTGCCAGCCCCAATCACTAGCTTTCAGATATGGGTTAGGCAAGCTTGGAAACAGATTTCCTCCAATTGTATCTGTTAATTCAGGATCTGCACTTACGACGCTTGATGAATAATACGAGAAGCCGATAAAATCTACAGTATACTGTTTTAGTAATTCCTTGTCCCCTTCTTCGAACGGAAGCACAATATTTTTGCGTTCCAAGTCTTTGAGCGTATAAGCCGGGTACTCCCCTCTTACTTGAACGTCTATGAAGAAATAACTCTGGTTCTCTACCTGCTTGGCTTTCCAGATATCTTTCGGATCACATGTTCTCGGATATGGAGCGTTGGCTGCCAGCATACACCCCACTTTATTCTCTGGATCTACTTCGTGGGCAATTTTGGTCGCCAGAGCACTGGCCACCAGTTCATGATGACTTGCTGCATATTTTACAGCTTCTGCGTTCTCATTTTCCTCAATAAATAGTCCAGCTGCCAAAAATGGAGCTTCCAGAACCATATTAATCTCATTGAAGGTAATCCAGTATTTAACCAAACCTTTATAACGATTAAAAATGACTGTGCATAATCTTTCATAAAAAGAGACTAGCTTTCTATTTCTCCAAGAACCATACTCTTTAACCAGGTGCATTGGAACATCAAAGTGCGTAATCGTTACGAGAGGCTCTATTTCATACTTGCGGCATTCCTTAAACAACTCCTCGTAGAATTGAAGTCCGGCTTCATTCGGTTCAGTTTCATCACCTTTAGGGAAAATTCTGCTCCATGCAATCGATAACCGATAGACCTTGAAGCCCATTTCGGCAAACAGGGCAATATCTTCTTTAAAGTGATGGTACATATCAATGCCTTCTTTAGCCGGATAATAGTAGTTATGATCATAATCAAACATTTTTATTTTCCCCATCAGAACGCGCTCCCGATCTTGGCCTGTAGGGCTCAAATCCACGTTTGCAAGTCCTCTGCCATCCACATTATAAGCACCTTCAGACTGATTGGCCGAGGTAGCACCGCCCCATAAAAAACCTTCTTTAAAACCCATATAAATCGTCTCCCTCAAACATGTGTAATTGTAGACCGCCTCTTAGAGCAAGCCTGTCAGCAGAACTTCGCCTGCATTCACACTGGATTCTTGTGTCTCGATAATTTCCAGATAACTATCTGTATTCGTAACGATCATTGGTGTCTCAACCGAAAAACCTGCTTTTTCGATTTCTTCAATGTTGAAAGTAACCAGTCTCTGACCTTTTTGAACTGTATCACCTTCCTGTACAAACGCTTCAAAATGTTTTCCTTTTAATCGTACAGTGTTAAAACCAATATGAATCAGTACTTCCATTCCCTCATCGGATACCAGTCCAACAGCATGCTTCGTAGGAAAGAGTGTGACAACCTTGCCATCAAATGGGGCAACCAGTTCACCTGTTGAAGGACGAATTCCAATCCCTCTGCCTAAAACTTCTTGTGAGAATGCTTCATCTTTTACTTCTTTAATAGAAATAACCTCACCGCTCATCGGACTGGACATGACATGTCTTTTGTTCAGTCCGGATTTTGGAGTCTCGACTTCTGCTGTTTCATCTTTGAACATTACAAATGTTAGAATAAATGAAATGATCATGGCAAAAACAACCCCAATAATGGCAATTATAAGGTTGGCTGTTCCAGGATCATTAGGATCAATCATTGTAAAAAATTCAAATATTCCTAATCCTCCGAAAGTAAACTCCCTCAGGTTGTATAGCCCGTAGAATCCTCCTGCAACCCCGGAAACAATACAGCTCATGATAAAGAGTTTTTTTCGCGGAAGCGTAATTCCGTAAACTACCGGCTCGGTTATGCCAAATAGTGCTGAAATAGCCGCAGGTATCCCTAATGCTTTCAAATTTTTATCCTTGGTTTTGATGATAATCGCAAGTACAATGGCCATTTGGGAAAAAGAGGTCGCAAAGACAGAGGCCATAATAGTGTCATAACCTAGCGTCGTAATATTATTTATATAAAGAGGAATTAGTCCCCAGTGGAGTCCGAAAACAAGAATGACTTGCCATAGAAACCCTAATAGAAAACCTGCAAGTAATGGACTTGCGTCCCGTGCAACAAGTATTCCTTGCGCAATCAATTCAGAGGCATAGCTTGCTACAGGGCCTATTATTAAAAATCCCAGAGATAAAGATACCAATACCGTAACCATCGGTACCATAAAAAACTTGACTACATCCGGAACAATTTTATCAAGCACGCGTTGTACTTTAGAAGCAAAGTAGACAACGATGATGACCGGAAGCACGGTGGACGTATAGTTCATGCTGATTAGCGGAATACCAAACAGATCCAGATATACAGGGGAGCTTAATGCTGTACCACTGAACAAGGTATATAGTGGCTCTTTGGAGCCAGCCAAAGCATCCAACTGGATCGCAGGATAACACATGGCCAAGCCAATTAATATACCAATAAAGGGCTGAACTTTAAATTTATTGGCGGAAGTATAGCCCAAAAATACAGGAAGGAACATAAATAAAGCGTCTCCCATAGCATTGATGAGCGTATAAGTTCCACTATCTAAAGAGTATACGCCCAAAACGTTTAACAACGTATTGAGGCCTTTAAGCATTCCGGCTGCTAATAAAATACCAAGAATTGGCTGAAACAAACCGGATATGATATCAATGAGGGCATCTAGCGGCTTTTTCTTTTTGACTACCGTCTCTGCCAAAGGATCCGATTGACCATGATTAAGTTTAGCGAACGATGTAACCTCGGAATACACCTCTGTGACATGATTACCAATAACGACTTGATACTGACCACCGGAGCGTATGACAGTAACTACACCCTCTATTTTTTTCAAAACTTCATCATTTGGCAGTGAGTCATCTTTCAGATGAAATCTTAATCGCGTAACGCAATGTGTCAGATCACTAATGTTTTCTGATCCCCCTACATGGTTCACGATCTCTTCAGCTAACTTTTGATATTTACCCATAGTTTATTCTCCTCCATAACTATTATATAAATAGATCCTGAAGGGTCTGGCCAACTTAATGTCACCATCCTGTCTTGCGTGTAACATCTCACCCCCTTAAAGGAATTATTTTATGAATTTGTTTTGTAAACTACTCTTTGGATATGGACTGTTAGATACAGTTTCTCTTCATTTGTAAGATTGTAACTATAATTAGCTTCGATGTACTTTTCTATTTTTTCAACGCACAAGAAAGCGTTCTTATACTTTGATTTAATTACATCTAGCAGATCCTGATCACTTTCATTTTCATGCATGTTCCCGCTAACTAATCTTTGGGCAAAAAATTTCAGATGTGAAATAAAGCGATAAAAATAAACTGATTTTTCATCAAAATTAATCTGAAAATAAAGCCTTATAATATTGCTTATTTCTTGAATAATTTTAGTTACACGATAGATATCTTGGCTCTCTTCTCTTTCTTCAGCATTCACTATATGCAGAGCAAGGAACCCAGCCTCATCGTCAGGGAATTGAATATCTAGATCTTGACTGATATATTGTAGAGCCTTAACACCAACCTCATATTCTTCAGGATAAAAGCGCTTAATATCCCAAAGTAGTGCATTTTTTAAAATAATGCCATCCCGAAACCGATTCACAGCTGTAAATATATGATCACTTAAAGAGATGTACATACTATCATTCAATTTTTTCCCTAGAGTCAACTTTGCGTAATTTATTATTTGGTCGCTTACATTAAAATATTCAATCGGAATCTCTGTTAAAAGATCCTGTAGTTTAATAAATGATTCCTTAGTTGACAATGAGTAAATCTTTTCAACGACTTGCTCATCAATCAGATCCCCAATTTTTTTTTGATATGCTATTCCTTTGCCCATCACAATAACTTCTTGGTCGAATTTATCCCGTATTACCGCCACGTTATTGTTAAGAATTTTACGTATGATCATGTTCTGCCCTCCTTTATACAAATAAAGACCCGCCCGCACATAATGAAATTAACGTTCCGAAGAAACGTCAATCAAAATGTGCAAGCAGGTCTAGCTTGTAATTAAACAATCACTATCCTTAACTCGCACTTTAATTATATCTATGAATAGTTAATTATTCAATATTTTTTTATTGAGAGAAGATTTCCATAAGGTTGATGCACTCATCATTATTTCCGATATTCCTTTTATTAATCATCCAGTGTCTGGCCTACGGCACCAACAAGTGTTTTCACTTATGGAAAGTGGTTCCATCCGAATGCTGCAGGTAATTCGGATGTATTCTTTCGAACAGAATACAAAACGAGCCAGAGAGTCAACTGCCCGGGCTCGTTCTTGTAAAATCCACATAAAGGGAAAGCTCAGCCGTACCGCTTTGGCGATAGCACAACCGGCTATCTAACTCCAAAAATATGGGCCGTCCCAGCCATTTCATAACTTATGGGAAGCCCCTTCGTAATGAATATATATTTAAAACATACTCACTTATAGAATTGAGGAAGGTATTCGCGATGGGCCTCCAACATCTCATCCAGAACAATTTTTGCGGCATCTCCGCTCGTTACAAGAGGATTCAATGTGAAAGCCTGCAGGGCGGTCGCATAATCTCCCGTAACCGCGGCTTCGACTGTGAGCT
Source organism: Paenibacillus sp. FSL F4-0122 (assembly GCF_038002845.1). NCBI lineage: Bacteria > Bacillati > Bacillota > Bacilli > Caryophanales > Paenibacillaceae > Paenibacillus > Paenibacillus sp. FSL F4-0122. The sequence continues at coordinate 4,109,272 of NZ_JBBODI010000001.1, read as the reverse complement.
CTTCCATCGACTTCATTAACTGCAGCAGCCCCCGCTGGGCTGGCGGGAACGCTCCGAAGTGGACCGGCTCCGCCCCATGCGCCGTGATAATACTCGTTACTTCGATGGCACTCTCGTAAGGAAGATCGCTGATCGTGCCTCGATTCCGGGTATTGACCACCATTCTTGTGCCTTTATTGTTGTAAATCGAATTGATGATTTCACAGGCCGCATCGCTGTAATAAGCCCCTCCGCGTTTCTCCAGCTCCTTGGGCTTATAGTCGAGGTTTGGATCTTTGTACAGTTCAAACAAACTCTCCTCCAGGCGCTTGACGACCTGCCCACGGGTTCCTTCTCCGTTTGCCTCTTCCAGTTCCTCTTTCAGCATACTGTCGGTCATGTAGTAGTAACGGTGATAAGGACAAGGCAGCATCTCCAGATGGGCAATTTGTTCAGACAAGAACCGCATTTCTTTAATGTTCTCAACCAATTTTTCCGGCTTGGCGTCCGGCCCGTACAATTTATCTATAACCTCGGCCGTAAGCTCTTCGCCGTTTTGGCCATAAACTTTATGCCAATGAAGATGGTTGATGCCGGCAAATTTGAAGAAGAGGTCCTCTTCCTCCTTCTCGATTACAGCTGCCTCGTTCTTGACCGCCATGATCGGAACATTGCATAACCCGATAACTTTCTCCCACTTCCCGTACCGAAGCACAGCTTCCGTAACCATACCTGCAGGATTAGTGAAGTTGATTAGCCAGGCCTCTGGACACAGCTCTTTCATATCTTCGACGATCTCAAGAACGATCGGAATGGTACGGAACGCCTTCAGCATGCCACCCGCTCCGTTGGTTTCCTGTCCGATCATGCCGTGTTTAAGAGGAATCATCTCGTCTTTAATTCGCGCTTCCAGCAGCCCTACCCGGAATTGGGTTGTCACGAAGTCAGCATTCTCAAGCGCCAGTCTCCGATCAAGGGTCAGGTGAATGTCGCATTCGATCCCCGCAGCCTTTATCATCCGTTTTGCCATGGCACCTACAATTTCAAGCTTATCTTTACCAGCCTCTATGTCCACCAGCCATAGTTCGCTGACCGGGAGTTCATGATGCCGTTTAATAAATCCTTCGATCAATTCCGGTGTGTAGCTGGAACCGCCGCCGATGGTCACAATCTTCAATTTTTTATTCAATGAGAACGCCTCCTGTATGTGTTAATTCTACTACTCCTCCACATTAATTTATGGAATGCATTACAGGTCAAGCCCACTTTCCTTACATATTGAAGCGGTAAGAAAATTCGATTCTTATCCACTGAATATGCTATCCTTTGATGAAGAGGTGAGAATCCATGACCAATATTCAGGAAATCGCGCGTCTTGCTGGCGTGTCCACAACAACCGTCTCTCGTGTCATCAATCAACACCCTTATGTAAGTGAAACCAAACGTCAAAAAATTCTCGAAATCATTGAACATCTGGATTATGTACCCAACTCCAGTGCCAAGTCCCTTAAAAAAGGAATGACCCGGATTATTGGTGTTTTGACTGGGACGTATACGACCTTATCCACATCATTCATTCAAGCTTTTAACACCATCGCTCAAAAGCATGGGTTCAATGTGATGTTGTTTATTACAAACGGAGATCCTCAGCAAGAACTCGTAGCGCTTGAAATGCTACGCAGTAAGCAGTTGGATGCCTTGGTTTGTCTATTTCGAACCAATGAATGGAATGTAATCGAATCTTATGCCAAGTACGGTCCGATTGTGACTTGGCAGCGGCTTGTGAGCGATACGATTCCCTCAGTCTTCATGGATCAATATCAGGGTTATATGCTAGGACTTGAGTACCTTTACTCCAAAGGATACCGCAGAATCGCGAACGTATTTTCATCAAAAGGATTAAACACTCCGGAACGGATCAGAGCCTATAATGATTTTGCAGCTAAGTATCAAATAAAATCCAATGACTTTCCAGACTTCCACTATAAGCTCAGCATTTTTGATGGAGAAGAGGTTGCAAGATGGTGGATAGAACAGACGAACAGACCGGATGCTATCGCCTGTTCGAACGACAATGTGGCTGCCGGACTTCTCACCGAGCTTCGGCGTGCCGGCTTCACCGCTCCGGTTGACGTCGGCATATTGGGATTCGACAATTCCGAGCTTGCTCATCTGTTAGACCTGACAACTATCCACTATCCTGCAAATGACCAGGCAGAGAATGCCTTTTTGATCATTCTGGATATGCTGGGTCAGCCTGCTCCTAAACCCCGCCTTTTAGAATTTGAATTGATTGAGCGAAAGTCCACCTGAGTCCAATAAACCATAGGCAAAAAATCGGCGTCCTGTCCCCAGCAGAATACGTAGGGGAGCTGACCGCCGATTAATTATCTAACACTCCTTTTTTAATAACCATCGACACTTTGTAGTTCGCATATTCACTCACCTCTCCCAAGAATTCATCTACATGTTTATTAGATGGAAATCTGCACTCCAGAAGATAACACCCATCCCCGCCAATTTTATAATTGTTCAACACAAAGGGCTCTTTCATTTTAATAAAGGCCAACAGCGGTTGGTGATTATGCGTATTTGTATAGAGTGTAATAAAAGCGTGAATAAAACACCCTAATTTGGAATGATTAACTTTTATCGTATACCCTTCAAGCACTCCATTATCCTCCAGTTTCGCAACACGGATTGCGGCTGCTTGCCCGGTCATATGCACTTTCTCCCCTAATTCTTTCATGGTGATACGGCTATTTTTAGATAATTCAGACAGAATAAGAAAATCGGTTTGATCCATGGTAATCCCTCCATTGAAATACGTGAAAATCAAAGCAAGCGTATTTGATATCATTTTCTTTCAAAATTAAAGTTAAATCATCCAAAGACTTGATTTTATATATGTAAGTTAAATGGTCTCCTAGGTACAATAATAATATAACAAAAGAAAAGGAGCTAATTTTATGAAAGTTAGATTGATAAGAAATGCAACTTTGGTTGTTGAATATGCAGGCAAGAAATTTTTGGTTGATCCATTCCTGGCAGAGAAGGGAACTCTTCCGCCATTTCCTGCTTTCACTAAAAATGAACAATATAACCCTTTAGTTCAGTTACCGATATCGCTTGAAGATTTAATTAAGGATGTAGATGCGGTCATTGTTACTCATTTACACTATGACCACTTCGATGAAGCTGCCAAAGAAGTGCTGCCCAAAAACGTGAAAATGTTTGTACAAAATGAAGAAGATGCAACAGAAATCAAAAAAGCCGGCTTCCAGGACATTGAAGTTTTATCGGAGAGCACATCCTTCGAAGGGATCCAATTAGTGAAAACGAAAGGCGAACATGGAAGAGGAGAGATCTTAACCCTGGCGGGAGTAGTTTGTGGTGTTGTTTTTAAACATCCGGATGAGAAAACGTTATATGTCGCCGGAGACACCGTATGGTACGAAGATGTTCAGGAAGAAATCGAAACACACCAGCCGGAAGTCATTGTGGTTAATGGAGGAGATGTCCAGCTCACAGAAGGCGGCTCTTTGATTATGGGAAAAGACGATATTTATGAAGTGCATAAGGCTGCACCTAACGCGGTGATTGTTTCAGTTCACATGGAAACAGTAAATCACTGGACCTTGTCAAGAGCAGAGTTAAAAATCTTCCTAAATGAAAAAGGGATTACTTCTAATGTATTCGTGCCGGATGACGGCGAATCTTATACACTATAATATATAGGGATTACTGTTCATTATAAATTCAAATAACAGCAGCCGGAGGTTCCGGCTGCTGTTATTCTTTTGCCATAGCCCCCACCGTATTCAAAAAACGACTCAGCCTTGGCTGAAGCGCCACCATTAGTGAACTATTCATTATAAATCTGATAAATATAGTCCAGCTTTTCCTTCAACAGTGATAAACGAACAAATCGATCTTCTCTCAAATACTCTTTTTGTTCGATGAACAAGAGCATCATCGGAGCACTCAGAATAAGAAACTTTCCTGCTACCTCTTCTACTTTGCTGGCATCAATATGCCCGAGACGGATAATTGGATAATGGGACAGGAGTTCTTTGAGTTTGGGCAACAGTGCATGACAGATGCTGCAATCGGGCTTAGAAATATATAAAAAGCTCAGTTCGTAATCCTTAAGAAAATTCTCGATTTCCCGTAGCGTAGTTAATTCATATACTTCTTTCATTATGAAACCTCATTTCAGTTAACCAAATAGTTTTTTTCTTAACGGATTCTGGATATATATTTTTCCATTATTTCATAGCTGATCGCCCCTTGAAATTTTTCCAGGATGACTCCTTCGGTGTCCAGTAAATATGTTGTGGGGTAAGCAACAACTTGATAAGTTTGCACAACCTCATTCTTCTCGTCCGTAACAATTGGAAAGGTGAGTTGTTGTTCATTAACGAAGGTCTGAACGACTTCCAAATTCTCTTCTGTAAGCGTCATGTTGACCCCCAGAATGACAACATCTTTTGCCTTGAAATCCTGAAAAATATTCTGCATATGAGGCATTTCCACCTGACATGGCGGACACCAGGTAGCCCAAAAATTAATCAATACGATCTTGCCCTTAAAATCAGACAACTGAACTGTAGTCCCCTTTAAGTCCGTAAGCGCAAAGTCCGGCGCCAGCTGTCCCTTCAGGATCCCCGTCCTCAACTGCTTGTTTTCTGACTTCGTTATTTGTATTGTTTCAGGGGGTGATTTTTTGAAATAATCGTAACCGCCATAAACGACAAGTCCTATCAAAACAAGGATTGCAATCAGGTTTTTTCTCAACTGATTCATCACCATCCACTAAAAGTTGATATCCAAAAGTGTGTATTGGGCCAGCCAGGCACTAATTCTCTGCAGTTGTCCGTTAAACAACAAAAATCCCAGACCTATCACTAACCAGCCGTTCAATTTGGACAGAAAAGGAACCCATTTGTTGATTTTTTTCATTAATTGCAGAGAATAAGTCAGTAACCATGAAATCAGCAGGAACGGTACTCCCATTCCAAGGGAATAGACGGTAAGAAGCCCAACGCCATTCCACAGCGTGTCGCTGGACCCAGCCAGAAGTAAGATAGCTGACAATGCCAAGCCCACACAAGGGCTAAAGCCCGCACCAAAGGCCACACCAGTAAGCAGTGAACGCACTGCACCATGTCTTCTTTTCGTCTTGAATTCTCTTGTCTTACCGGACATCAGTAACCGGAGATTTAGAATCCCCGCCATTTGCATGCCAAAGATAATAATCAATAAGCCGCTTATTTTTTGAATTACATCGCGTTCCCGGGCAAAGAAATAGCCTATAAAACTTGCCGACGCTCCCAGCGTAATAAAAACAAGGCTGAAACCTACTATGAAAAAAAAGGATAGAAAAATCATCTTCCCCCTATTTACAACCAGTTTGCCATCTTGAACGGATGAACCGGTCAAATGAGAAATGAAACCGGGGAGTAACGGAAAAACACAAGGAGATAAAAAGGATAGTACACCTGCGGCAAAGGCCGAGAAAACATTAATATTATTCATCTAACCCTCTCTTTTGCTTGTTATCGGTCAGCCCGCCCATTCCGGCAAGACCCGCAGCGGTTATAAGGAAGAATACCTGTTGCTTGTTGAATGATAAAAACCACGTTTGACGTTCGGAAATAAAAAACCAAAGTACAATATGTCCGATACAGAACCAGACAACGTAAACGAACCTTCTGGCGGCAGGCAAATTTGCTGCTCTTGTAGTCTGTAGAAGTATAAGAAGTACAAGAGCTAGTACTAAGCTTGTCAAATGAAACCATATGTGTTCCACTCCGGTAAGTAGCAATAATATCCTTGAAGCTAAGTAACCCGCCAGCATATATATAATCAAGCCGTCGACCAAAGCCATAAATATGATATTCCGCTTTGAGGCTGCCCTCCAGATATAGACCACTGCTGCCAAAGCTGCCAGCCATGCCCCGCGTTCCCCGCCATCATAATACAGGAGAGAGATCGGACGTCGAATAACCTCTACGGGATAAAACAGCAAATAACTTGCTTTCCAGATAACCATCCATAACCAGAACGCGTTAGTAAGGAGGGGCAACACTTCCTCTTGTACCCTTTGATTCCGATTTCGGTAATGCAGCATCAACCAGCCCGCTGTCCCAAACCAAAAATAGAATATCAGTTGTCCATTTAAGACTAAAGAGCCAACTTGAATATTATGCAATTAGCCACCCCTTTGTTTACAAGCGATATCAGGATAACAAACATTAATTATTAAAAAGGAACCACTGAGTGGCTCCTTTATCTAAAAATGCTCCGTTAGTTTGTTTAAAAATTATTTTCCTGCCGCATTTAGAATTTTATCCTTCAGTACAGATTTCGGATTTATACCGACCATTTGTTCTACCAGCTTACCTTCATTAAACAGCAACAAAGTCGGAATGCTTCGAACGCCAAATTGTATAGCTAACTCCTGCTCATCATCAACATTAACTATAGCGATATTAGCTTGATCCTTTAGCTCATTTGCCAATTCTTCAACAATGGGGAGTTGAACTCGGCATGGCCCACACCAAGGTGCCCAAAAATCAACCAGTGTAACTCCTGATTTAATATGATTTTGAAACGTATCTTTCGTTAAAGCTGTTGCACTCATATGACTTCCTCCTCAAAATGGATAAGTGATTAATGAAGGCTATTAAGCATTTATTGATAATGAGACATCACCGGTAATGGAGATTTGAACTCCGGCTTTTTTAAGCATATTTCCAACCTCGCAGTTTCGGTCGGCCGCTGCAAAGGTTCGATCAACAGATTGAATTTCCTCTTCAGTCCCACCCGCAGGCAGCACAATTACTGGGTAATGGGTGATCTTGAACCCTTCTTCTTTGGAGACACTTGCTTCCGAATGCATTTCCAGACTTTCTACAGCAAGATTTCTTGCCTCTAGCATGCTTACAAGGGTCAACATAAAGCATGTTGCAGCGGAAGTGACTAGCAGTTCCTTCGGCTCAGTACCTTCACCAGTACCGCCGAAAGATTGGGGAACAGCAATTTCTGTTTTTAGATAGCCTGCTTCGACTTTCCCACTCCCACTTTTATTCCCGTTCCATTCCATTTTGAGTGTCGTTTTTGTCTGATCCATAACTCACTTCTCCTCATTTTCAGTTAACTAGTTAAATAGTTAATTAGTTATTTATTATTAAAGTAAATCTTTCTCTGTGATTTGTCAAGCCTTCTCCACCAACTAGTAATCCAGAGCTTGAATGCTTGATTTTTATCATTTTCTTCATTAAGCTGTAAATATCCAAATCCATAGACAACCAACCAAGAAAGCGGGTCGTATAAAGATGGAAAACTCAGGCTTGCTTTTTAATATCGATCCCGATTCTCCCTTGCCGATTCAAATACAGATCAAAGAACAGATCAAATGGCTTATTGGGAAGGGCCTACTCCATTCGGGAGATGTGCTTCCTTCCACCAATCAATTGGCCGAGCAGTTGTCGATTAACCGGAACACTATTCAAAGTGTATATACACAATTGAAAGAAGAGGGACTTCTGCTGATGCAAAAGGGGCGGGGAACGCAAGTTGCCGACGAAGAACACATCCAGCGCTTTAAAGCTAATAATCTTCATTTTTCCTTTGTGGAGCAAATGATTGACGAAGCCCACAAAATGAATTTTTCAATAGACGACCTGCTGCTGTCCGGATTCGCTTATGTACATTTGTTTGGCCAGCATCAAAAAAGGAAGCGGCGTTTTCTTTTCATTGAATGCAAGGCAAGCTCCTGCATCTTTTATCTGGATGAAATCAAGAGATTAACTTCTGCCGAAATTCACACGATCGATATTTCATCGGTCCCGAACGAGGACCTGATTCAGGCTGTTCAACAAGCGGATGTGATCATTACAAGAAGCGACCTGGCTGAACAAATGAGAACCTTTATTGATGATGCCCAAAAAACAGTCATTTCCGTCGGCTCTACCAATGACGTCTCATTACTGCTTAACATGATAAGACAGCCGTGACCAGATCTGCATTAATTGACAAAATTCAGCCAAATCACAAATAACCACTACTCTCGTAGTGGTTATTGTTACGCTATAGCTCACTTGCTGATCTCGGCGATCGTCTGTCTCCCCTCCCGGTATAGACAGAACTTGCTTTTCTCTGCAAATGGATTGCCCTCGAATCCTATGTTGTTATTGTGCGAAAAATCCATTCTGCACAGCTTGTTTCACCCACTCTTGGAGCGGAGTGCCCGGTGTAGCAGAACGCAACTCGTCGCTGACTTGGTCTGGCTTGGGAAGTAATTGAAAATGAGAATTTAATCCAAGCCATTTGTAGGAGTCGGCGAGGCCTTTTGCTGTTTCCTTGCCTAGCATTGGAGATAATGCTTCTTCGAACGCTTCCACAGGGAGCGAGTAAAACTGTATTTTTCGATTTAATGTGGCACTAAATTGCTCTGCCAGCTGATTTCCAGTTAGCGCCTCAGGTCCTACGATAGGCAATGTCTTCCCCGCCAGTTCTGGGTGGTTAAGTGCATATACGCTGTAAGCGGCTGCATCCTCCATACTAATCCATGCGACTGCAGAATCAGCAGGTACAGGGTAAGCCAGTGTTTGGTTGTCTACAACGCCGGGGATAAGGAAGTTTTCCATATAAAATGTAGGTTGAAGGATGATAGTCGGAATGCCACTTTGCTTCACATAAGCGATCAATTCCTTCTTAATATCATAAGCAGCAACACCTGTAACATCATCTGTAAAGAAACCGCTGGTATTAAAAACAAGGAGTTTAACATTGGCTTCTTTGGCAGCATCGACGGTATTACGGATGAATTGTCGATTACGCTCCAAGTCGTAGTCCACCGGCAGCACCAGGAATACTTTGTTGACACCGTGATGAGCAGGAGTTAGGCTGCTAGCATCTGTTAGATCGCCAACAAAGGCAGTAATGCCCTGCTCTTGAAGCTGAGCGGCCTTGTCCGAATTTCTTACGATTGTATGAACGGCGTGTCCTTCTTTCAGAAGCTTGCTGGCGACAGCCCCTCCTTGTACGCCGCCTGCTCCATATACTAATATCTTATCCTTAGTTGTCATTTTTTCATCATCCTTCCGTTTACTAAAAGTAATTTAGTGACTATAGTTAAATAATATAGGTTTAAATTCAATAATGTAAGTACGCACATGAAGGATATATAGTATCCTTAAGGATACCTAAAAAAGGAGATAATCAGAGTGGATAATCAAGACTCACATTGCTCACAATGTCCGGTTGAATTTACAGTCAATATGATTGGGGGCAAGTATAAGCTGCTCATTCTGCACAAGCTTTCGCTTCTCGGCGTGCGACGGTTTAATGAATTAAGAAAAGAATTCCCCAATATTACGCAGCGCACACTCACTCGCCAGCTGCGTGAGCTCGAAAACGATGGGCTGATTAACCGGCAGGTGTATTCTGAAATTCCACCCAAGGTAGAGTATTCTTTGTCAGAGACCGGGAAGAGCCTTCATTCTATACTGTATCAGATAGAGGAATGGGGCTTGAACTATATGGCAAATAATCCAAAAGAATCATAGGCCATGGCAAGAATGTCTCAGTGCTCATCTTATCCATGGTCTGCGTCTCCTTTAAAAAAATAGAGAATTTGAGTCTGATTGCATTTTCCGGTCCCTGAACTGTCCCGGAGTTTCATCATTAAATTTGCGAAACACTTTATAAAAAGTCCGCTGGTTCTCATACCCTACCATTCTGGCTATCGTATCCAGCGACAAATTCTTCATGCTAGCCATCATAACCTTAGCCTTACCTATCCTTACCTGGTTTATATATTGCACGAAAGTATTTCCGGTTTCCCGCTTAAACATCTGTCCAAGGTACACTGGGTGCAAATTCAGGTATGCCGCCGCATCAGATAAAGAAATATCCTTCATGTAACTTTGCTCTATATAGGCTTTTAGCAATTTAATATGTTCGTTCTGCGAGGTGCCCATTTCTTCAAGAGGATTTCCAGATACCGCTATAATTTCACGTTCTTGAATCAGTTCACATGCTGTTCTTCTTAGAATCTCAGCTAATTCCACCTGTTTAATTGGCTTAAGTAAGTACTCTATTACCTGCAATTTAACAGCTTTGCGTGCATAGTCGAATACATCGTGCCCAGTCAGGATAATGAAGCGCTTTATATTCTTTTGCTGCGCTCGCCGAATTAGCTCCAGACCGTCTATTTCTGGCATATGGATATCTGTAATGATTAAATCCGGACGGGCAAGTTCTATTCGTTCCAGCGCTTCGATGCTATCACGAGCCGTTATAATTTGCCTGAACGCTGTCTTTTCTTCCTCAATCATATCTCGCAAACCTTCCAGAATGATTGGCTCATCATCCACAATCAGTAGTTTGAGCATTGAAGTATTCCTCCTTCAGCAGCAGTTTAAGGCAACAAACCGTCTCTTTGCCGGGAGTACTTATTATTCCAAGCGATGATTCTTTACCGTAATACGCCTTGACCCGTTCAGCCACATTACTAAGCCCGATGCCTGTCGTCTTATGCTTCGCTTCATGCTTGGTGATACTGCCCTCCAGCAACCGCTGAAGAGACTTCAACTGCTGCTCCGATATCCCGGAACCGTTGTCGGCTACCTCAATCCACACATATCCATGTTTTCTTGCTAGCCGCAACGCAATCCGCTTACTTCCCCTGTTCTTGGACAAGCCATGGATCATACTGTTCTCGACAAGCGGCTGCAGGATAAATCTGGGACAAGGCAACGATAATAGCGTCTCCTCTACCTGGAACTCCACCTCAAGGTCACTCATACGGATTTGATGTATTGCGATATAGGTGCTTACATGATCCAACTCATCTCGAAGCGTCGTATGTTCCGACTTTGACAGACTGTAGCGGAACAAATTGCCGAGAGAAAGCGCCATCTCAGCTACTTTATAATCCTTATTCGACCTGGCAAGCATTCGCATCGTTTCCAGGGTATTATATAGAAAATGAGGTTGAATTTGTGCCTGCAGCATTTTGAAATCTGCTTCTTTCTTGAGCATCTCCACCTTTTGAACATGGTTTACTAATTCATCCATGCGGCTGATCATTTCATTATAGTTCGTGATCAGGAAGCCTATTTCGTCTTTCCCGGCTTTCCCCTTAACGGGGTTGTTCAGGAACTCTGGCTCCACTCTGCGCATATGACGTGAGAGCCGGACGATTCGCTTGGTTAGCGAAGAGACGATCCAAAAGTACAGAGCGGACAACAACGCCAGCAGCGCCAAACCGCAAGCTACCCATAACTGTTTTACCCTCAGAAATTCGAATAAAGCTGCCCGTTTATTCACCTCGATAATCGTCAGCCCCAGCTTTGGAATATGAACGGAATTAATCAAAAGTCGATCATGGTCGGCAAGAAATCCTCCCAAGGATTCATTTCCAAACGGCTGGACAATGGAGCGTATTTGCTCATCTGACAGCTTCGTATTCATGACATAGCTAATCATCTTTCCTTGACGATCAAGCACCATTATTGCATTATTCGGATGTACTTGAGTCAAGGCCGACACGAATTGATCTAACATTGCAGGGTCGACACTTATCTGAATAATACCTAGATCAGTAATATAGGAATTACTGTACAGCTTCTGGAAATAACTCAGTGTCGGGGCGGCAGGATCGAAAGAATGCTTCCATAGTCCCTGGGCCGGACGCAATTCTTCTACTTCATCAGGAGTTAGAAATCCCCCTATATCACGATAGTTCTGAAAACCGGGAGCCCCGAGTAGCCGTTTCTGAGATTTGGGATAGACGGTAAGATTTTGTACTAAAGGATCTGCCAGATAAGCAAACGAAAATGCCGGATTAATTTCTTTTAAATACGAGTAGATCAAATCACGGTCATCCACAAACTCTCCTTGCAAAAAATCAATTAAAGCTGCATTGTTTTGATAAATCGAAGTAAGTGATTCCAGCTTAGCCAGGCTTGAATCCAGATTGGATGCAGTTTGCTCCAAATTTTGCTGGTTTACAAGTTGATATTGGGTGAGCATTTTGTCATACAGCTGAACATAGGAGAAAAGAGCAAAGAACAGAAATGGAAGCACAATGAGGAGAATGTAACCTAAGTACATTTTTGTACGTATACGCATATCACATACCTCCCCGCTGTCTATTATGATATTTTAACGCAATGAGCTCATACAGGATTAGCACGGCACCTTGAGCCTGCATCCTGTATGAGCGGTATAGTGACTGTATGTTACTAATTACTTCGTTAACTGATCATACTTCTGCTTAAGAGGACCGTACTGCGCAGTTGCCCATTCTTCAAGCTTGCTCATTCCGATTTTTTCGGCTTTTTTGATCAGCTCGTCGAAGGCAGCCTGAGCTTCAGCTTCTGTAGCAGCCAGATAGATCTTAGTGACCTCCGTTTTCACCATATTATCAATATTCGTGCGGATAATCTGTTCAGGTGAATCCGTGTCAGGATTAATCATACCTATCGCCGGATTAAACTTAATTATTGGTGAGTACTTCTCTCCCTGCCGTGTCGTTTCCGAGCCTTCTTTATAAGATGTCAATGCCATTCCTACACCAGTCTCAGTAGGCACCCCCCACCAGTACACCCCTTTTTTCTTCAGTAGCTCGAGGTCGTTAATATCATAATTGAATTCCGGATACCCGGCTGCGTTCCAGCTCCAATCCTTGCCCTCTACGCCCCACTCTGCTGTTCTCCAACCTTCCTCTGAGAATAGATATTTCAAAAATTTGACGGTCGCTTCCACATTTTTATTACTCTTGGTGACATACATTCCCAGCCCGCCGGTTCCTGAGCTTAGAATGGAAGCCTCTGGTCTAAGCGGTTCGGCCAATTGAACAAAGCTGATACCGTTGTCTTTGTTATCCGCATTGAGGCGTTCTGCCCCGGAATAGGTCCAGGTATAGGCGAAGCCCTTCCCGGCCGCCATCATTTGCTCTGTCTCCGTCTCATTCTTATAGGCAAAATTCTCGGATGTTATATATCCGTTCCGATATAGGCTATTCATATACAGCATCGACTTGCGTACAGCATCTTGTCTCAGGTAGTAAACAATCTTCCCATTCTCGTCCACAAAACCTCCATAAGCACCGAATTGTGCATCGAAATATGGCCTTTGCCAGTTAGGATTAAGAATTAAAGGCGTCATCTCAGGGTATTTCTCTTTGACAGTTGCAAACACATTATCAAGATCTTCCAGCGACTTAATGGACGGATTACCCATTTCCTCCAGAACATCCTTGCGCATAGCTAACCCGGGAACCATCATATGGGCATAAGGGTTAGCCTTCCACTCTGATTCAGGAGAAAAGTCATTGCGAATGGCGTAATAATTCCCGTCACTCACAGTATTCACAAGTTCCTTTACTGGATCGAACTTCACATCAGGAGCATATTTAGGAAATATTTCATTATACGGCCAGCTTAGATTACCATCGGACATTAGCTTGAAGTTAAAAGAAACAATGATATCCGGGAGATCCCCTGAAGCTACCATCAGTGCCAATTGCTTATCGTCCGTGGCAACCGTAATTTTCGGCTTCACTCCAATAGCTTTAGTGATCATTTCCGGGATTTCCCCGGACCAGTCCTGAAAAGGATACCATGTTGCATCAACGAACATAGTCAGCTCCACCGGCTGATGGTCGCGCCCTTTGTCAGTACTGGAATTTGTTGAGTTCTGATCACCTGCTTCTCCGCTATTCTGTCCATTGTCGGTCGATGATGCAACACCACTCAGATCCCCATTTTGGCTGCATGCTGAAAGTACGCCCGCTACCAAAAGTACCGCCAGTATCAGCTTAAATAGCATACGTGAGCTTTTCTCCATCTTTCTTTCCCCCATTCATGTAATTTTGGAAATTACCGGATGTTTAACCTTTTACCGAGCCGAGCATCATCCCCGAAACAAAGTACTTTTGCAGAAACGGATAGACCCCGAGAATTGGAATAATAGACACCACCATTGCCGTCGCCTGAATAGAGAAGGGAGTAACCTTAGCTCTGGACATCGAAGCCGCTGCGGCATCCCCCGTGGGTACCATGGACTGATTGATCACCTGCATCATCCGATAAGTAAGCGTTCTCAAGTTCTCGTTCTGAACGAAATATGCAGAGTCGAGCCAGGAGTTCCACTGTCCGGAGCCAATGAATAAGCTCATCGTTGCCATCAGCGGCATGGAGACAGGTACAACGATGCTGATGAATATCCTCAGTTCGCTTGCTCCGTCAATCCGTGCAGATTCTCCTAGTTCATCTGGAATTTCACGAAAGAAAGAGATGGCTATCAGCAGGAAGAACAAATTCAGCATGCTGGGAATCACGTATACCCCGAATGTGTTAATCAGCCCGAGGCTTTTGAGCACAATGTAGAAAGCAATCAGTCCGCCCGAGAAATTCATCGCTACTACCACGATAAAAAAATACGTTTTTCTAAACATCAAATCGCGCTTCGCAAGCCCATATGCAACCATACTGGTGAAAAACACTGCGAGCACCGTTCCCACTATCGTCCGTAGGATCGAAACCAGAAAAGCATTTACCCATTTTGGATCTTCAATAAAGTAGATGTAATTCCCCAGGGTGAACTCCCTCGGCCATAAATACATTCCTCCTAGATTAGAATCAGATCCTGAATTAAACGTAATGATAAGAATGTAATAGAAGGGGTACAGCGTAATAAACACAATGATTAATAAAATGGCCGTAATCAGAATGTCCAGTATCCAATCCTCCATCGTTCTTTTCCTGCGCATGGCTTCACTGCCTTTTCTGTTTGAGTAATGACTCTAGGCTAGAACAAACCGGTTCCCGAGAACCGCTTGGCGATAAAGTTGCTGGTGAAGATCAGGAATACCGAGATTACCGACTGCATAAGGTCAATCGCTGTGGCAAAAGAGAACCGTCCCTGGGCTAGACCAACCGAAAATGCATAGGTCTGGATAATCTGCGACTTCTCATTGTTGAGCGGATTCCCCAGCAGCATTGACTGTTCGAAATTTGACCCTACCAATCCGCCTCCCAGAATACTGCCGATGGTCAGAATGAGCACTACTATGCTGGCACTTTTAAGCCCCGGCAAGGTAATGTACAGAATTCGTTTAAGTCTGCCAGCCCCGTCAATCTCCGCTGCCTCATACAATGCTGGATCAATGCCAGCCAAAGCTGCCAGAAAAATAATGGTCCACCAGCCTGCCTCCTTCCAGATCGCAGTCATAACCGCCAAGCCATAGAACGAATCAGGATCGGTCAGGATTTGTACAGGTTCCTTGATAATATGCAGCGATAGCATCAACTCATTAAAAATTCCAAAACCGGATGAAAAGAAAGCGTATGCAATGCCAGTTACTACAACCCAGGAAATGAAATGTGGCAGGTAACTTACGGTCTGTACAAACCTTTTAAAAAATACGTGTTTGACCTCGCTAAGCATAATCGCAAACAGAATCGGAATCGGATACGAAAAAATCACTTTCAGTACACTGAGTATTAACGTATTGCGCACCAGGCTTGGAAAGTTGTAATCGTTAATCAACTCTCTGAAATGCGATAATCCTGCCCAGGAACTGGTGAAGATACCTTCAATACCAGTAGAAATTTTGTAATTCTTGAAGGCGATGATAATGCCGAACATCGGAATGTAACTGAAGACCAGCAGAAACAGAATCCCAAGTCCTACGAACAAATGAAAGGGTAGCTGTTTGTGTAAACGTTTTAGAAATAGCTCTTCTTGAATGATGTCCACCTCCTTGACGGCTAATAGATTAACTCGCTTTCTAGGTTAAATTATAGGTTCCTCATGCCGTCATGAACACAGTTCATTTCCAATAAAGAGATGTCCATTTTCAAGGTGGTCACAGTTGGACTGGTCCTACAATTGAAATGCCACTGTAACCTCGGTACCTTCACTAAGTGTTAACTGAATATATTTCCCGCGTAAGTCCTGTTGTACATCCGCTTTACTTCCGTCGATCTTGGCCTCAGTCCAAGATAGTCCCACCCTTATTCGGATGGTATTTTCATTCTTGCTGGAACGCAGTAATACATGCACCGTTTTGGCGGAAAGATTCCAGGATAATGCCTTGACTTCGACCCAGGTTCTTGCCATAAGCCCATCTATAGAACCCTTTGTCCAATCGGATGGCAATGCCGGAAGAACCTCTATTTCACCCGTATTCGAGAATAACAGCGCTTCATTAATGGCTCCCACAGTACCGAAAGAGGTATCTGTGCAATAACAATTGCATCTTCTGTTTGAATCATGATCTGTCATTAAGGAGCTGTAATAACCCGCATCCCTCATCATGGGAAGAAATGCCGAGAGCACTCCGTCACCATTTTTCAGCCTAGCTTGAACTAGCGCCTTATGCATCCAACCATGCCCGGCGGTATCGTCGACAGTATTAAATCGGTCTCTATTGTCAATCGCTATCTTTGCTGCCCGCTTTAACTCCGGATCGGTTTGTGTTTCATAGGCTGGCCATGCCACATAAAGATGGCTCAAATGCCGATGATTGTTATTTTCCGTGTACTCACTCATAGCCCATTCGCGCAAAGCACCATCATAGTCATATTTATAATTTGGCAGCAACTCAAGCAATGCTGTCCACTTAGCTATGGCTGTTTCATAACCATCGCGCTTGACTGCCTTTTCCATGGAGATAACCATAGATAGACCATCCCGTGCAGCTGAAATGTCCATGGTGGCATTCGCCGTGATTGTACTGTTATATCCGATGGGGTGATTCTCTGGAGAATATGTGGGAATAATTAGGTATTTCTCTCCTGAATTCAAAGTCTTTTTGTCACACTGGTAGCATGCCTTGCCGTTGACATCCATGTAATATTCCGGTGTACAGATCTGCTGCCAAAAGTTTGCCTGCTTGGTAAGCAAGGGAAGCAGGATATCTTCCGCAAGATCCAGATAGCCTTTGTCTAACAGCTGTGTGAACTCCTCATCGCTCATGCCTCCATCTTGTACACTCAGAATAGTCTGCAGTTCATGAATCCGCATATTCTCATGAAGCGGTATCTTTTGGTTGCCGTAACACTGCCAGTATTCATAAATGGGCAGAAGGCACCAGCTTGCCCCCGCGTTCCAGTATTCAAACGGATAATCATTGTCATATTCCACATGCATCCCGCGATCGCCGTCAGAGTTAACTGAAACCTGCAGTGCATCGTGCATTCCGTACGCCATCCGCGCATTGTATTCAAAGTCGGGAGTATTTCTCAGGAAAAAAGTAATATATCCGAGCTGTGCTTGAGTTAAATGGCCTGTATTCATGGAGGCAACCTGCAGATTCACATTAGCATCAAGCGTATAAATCCCCCGCCAGCCAGGATTCCACTCCCCGGTCCACATTCCATATAAGCGTGGTGCACTGGTACCGCTGCAACAGATCATGGCATACCGTCCCTGGTTATACACCTGCTCCATAAAAGCATGATTGACTCTTCCCGGAGTTGATTTCTGCGTAGTGATTAAGGTCTGGTTATCTGAATTTTTGTAGTGGTCGTCGCCATTAATACTGAAGCTCACTGCATTAAACTCTACTGAATGCTTCCTCGTATGGGCAGCTAGAGCTGCATCATAATTGAATTGACCGTCTGAGGCCAAATATTTTTGCACAACCGCATTTATATCTTGATAGAGTTGGTCTACGATATTGTATTGTGTCATTTCAGCAAATTCTTCGATTCTCCCCATAGAATGAGTTCTGCTTGAGCGCGTAATTAAATATACGGCATCAGCGTCCTTAATCTGAATGACCGGATTTGGTTCTCGCCCAACATTGATCCGTTCATGACTGCCAGCCATCAGCATTCTCTTCTTGGTTCCGTTTACAACAACAACCTGAGTCAAGCCAGCGTATCCGCCGTAAGCTAGTTCACTTCCCTGATACACGGGATAATGAGCAACCTGGGCGAGATAATTCGCAACGGAGTCCACCAGCTTCTTATACTGCAGCTCTCTCAGCTCGATGTGGCCTTCGTTCGCTCCGCTTATTGTGGAGATGTCATCAATGGAGAGGGTTATATTAATTTTTGTGCCTGTAGAAGATGCTGTGATCTTGGTAAAAGTTACATTATCCTCACGGGACGTAAAGGAGGTGCGGACCCATTCCCCATTCTCATCGCTGTATCGTACCCCAGTCTCTGCTGTTTCATAATTCGTCCATCTCTCATAACCACCCAGATTTCCTTGGGAAGGTATACTGAATCGGAGTTGGTGTCCAGGATGGTAGCTATAATAAAAGGTTCTGATCCTTGTGGAACCGGTTTTATTCGTAATCTTCCATTTATCGTTCTGCTTAAAAACATTTTGTCTGGCATCAGTCAGCTGCTCCGTCAATTCTTCGGGAATCACTCTTGGATCTTTGGAAGGATAGTTAAAGGACATATTCTGAAAAATAAAACTGTCCGCATACGGCGAACCTGAAGTAATATATCCGTTCTCCCCGTTTCCGCTAACCATACCCTCCCGCCATGCATTTCCGGGATTAACAGCGGGAACTTCCGTGTAGGTGTTTGCATAATTTCCTTTCTTATACAAACGTATTGTTTCCGGTAAACTGGTCATAAGATCTCCTCCTGATCTGTTTGGGCTGCAGTTATTAACATTGCGTCGAATTTTAGTAATAATTATATCAATGTAGACTGGGATTCGTTATCCTGGGAGATGACAAGGAAGAGGGAAGCATGTCGCATTTTTACAAGGGGAGAGTTAGATCGCATGAAATTACCTAATATTAACATCGGAAATCTAGATATCAAGCTGACTCTTGGCGAGGTAGTATTGAACGTATTGTATGTTAAGTTCGGGTATTTCCACATTCCTATGCCTGAACACAGCCATAGCCAGGGAAGCTACGAGCTGCATTTTATTCCAACCGGCCAAGGTATTCTGAATGCACAAGGAAACCGTTACGCAATCACGCCCGGCACGTTATTTGTAACCGGTCCAGATGTCGTTCACGAGCAGATTCCGGATCTGGAAGACCCGATGGCTGAATACTGCATTTTCTTTGAGATTTTGCCCGGCAATTCTATATCTCCCAATGTCAAACGTTCCTTCGTAAGAGAGCCGTCTCTCCCCGAATTGCTGGTATCCACCCCCTTCTGGATTGGGCAGGAGGATGGGAAAATGCTCGAATTGTTCCAAATGCTTGCTGAAGAGCTTTCCCTTCAACAAATCGGCGTCCATCATATGGCGACCAACATTCTTGAGATGATTGTGATCTGTTTGTTAAGACATTACAGAGAGAATCATACCACCGTACCGTCCCTTCCCCTGAAGACTCTTGATGATAGCAGACTGCTTATGATTGAGAATAGCTTTTTATACCATTACAGCTCCATTAGCCTGCAACAGCTTGCTAACGAATTGGGGCTAAGCACAAGACAGACGGAACGAATGGTTCATAAGCAATACGGTATGTCCTTCAAAGATAAGAAGCTGCACGCACGAATGGCTGCAGCTTCAAGGCTTCTACTCACAACGGAAACTTCCATCGGCCTAATCGCAGCACAAGTGGGTTTCGCAACACCGGAACAATTCAGTAATGTATTCAAAAAATATTTCGGGATGACAGCCACTAAATACAAAAAGAAGTGTTGAAACGAAGCTAAAACCATTTAGAATAAAGCCTCCTTTGTTTACACTGGAGAAATCCGGATGGAGCAACGAAGGCACTATGTGCTTCATGTTACATTTTAGATTGTTCATTATCGTATAAACAGTAGTTTTCCACTAGTGGAGACAGACCACGTTCATTCTCAAAACCGTAGAATTCAACAGAGCAGCAATTCTCCTGTTATTGGAGGATCGCTGCTCTGCATTTTTGGTCATTTGCAGCTTGCTTCAGTAGATTATGAGCAAGTGAAAGAATTACTTCGCAGGATTTCCTGAGCCTACTTCTGGTAACACAGCCATTCCAGACTTACAATCACTTCCAGGTTTCCGGCTGCCTTCGTACAGTGTTCTGTTAGTGGACAGCCTTCGCAGCTCTGGCTCGGTAATGACGTTTGTGAATTTTATATCCACTTTGTAGAGTCTCCTTGCTCTCTTGTGCAAATGCAGCGTTTCTACGTATAGCTAATTCTTATTTTGATAGTATGTACTTTAAAGGGGTGGCTGAGCAATTAAATATGGCGAGTACACCGTCCAAAGGCAGCCGAATAATAACCACGAATGAAGATTGCACAGATCGGTAACTTAATTTAAACTTACAAAAAACGCCAAGGAGGTTCAGACACGGTTCAACTGACAATTCTAAACATTATGTAACAAATTTCAACAATATAGTTCGACTTCAATTCCATAGGAGCCAAGTTGTGCACTCAAAGAAAGTCCAATTCTATTGAACACGTTCTAACCTTACTTCTTTGTTGACAAAGATTAAGTTAACGCGAGCGACTTATATGTTGATACGAACAGTTGAGCAGGAACAATAAACAAGATTACGTATACGTAAAGTTGTTTATCACCAAAAATCAACAAAAAAACTGATTATTATTTACAATATTATGTCAATAGTTGTTTTTTGGGATCTTTTTCCCTATTTGAGAATGAGGAGATGATCATGATGAACAATCGACGAAATATTCATTCTGATGTTGAAAAAGGATTTAGCCGTTACATTCAAATATGCCTCTATCACTCCAGTCGTGATTTTTTCAGAAAATTAGATTTTGAATACCGTTATACTGAGCCATTAAATGAAAATATTGAAAATGTACAGCTTACAATAAATTTTTTCTCTGCTCCTATAGGACAGATAGAGGTTCAGGAATACTTGAGTTCTGTCATCAAAGCATTAAATCCGATGGAGAAAAAACTATTGGCTTATAAATTTTACGATGAAAAGACAGATTCAGAAATCGCTAATTTATTGGGATTAACTCAACAAGCTGTGAGTAAGGCCAAAAGATTATTATTGGAGAAACTTAAGCAACAACTGGAGGTGTAGAATTAAGCTTTTCACCCGCATTCGTTCCCCTCCTTTTCTACAAAATGTGTATCCCAGTAGAAAGGAGGTTTCTTATGCGGGAAGTAATGGAACTTATCGAATTAGCTCAAGGTGGGGATAGACTTGCTGAAGAAGAGTTGATCTCTCGATATGAACGATTAATCTTTAAACATTCATGGCACAACGGCCACTATAGCGAAGACTGTAAACAACAACTAATTATCACTTTTATCTTGGCTGTCCGCCGATTTGATATCAACCGTTATCTCTCTTAGTTGATCTAATTTAGTATGCTCTTTTATGGCTATTTAATTGCCACCTATAGATTGAAACATAACTTTTTTTTGTATTTAAGTTGTATTTCAAATGATAAAGCCCATTTTAATACAGAGGATTAATATAATGTCTTTAAGAATTAATTCTCCGGTTTTTTCGTTAGGCTTGTAGCTTTGGATGTCCTTTGACAATAACATACGTCTAGTATCAAGTACGTTCTTATTTGCTCTGTATAAACACAGAAGCGACGAAGCGGAGACGCCAAGATGAGCTCTAGCGATCTAGATCTATATAGAACCTAGAGTTCGGAGCGACAATCTTCTGGCTAAAATCAATCTATGGTAGATTGAATCGCCACAACCAGCAAAAAGATCCTGATACTTCTGCCCGGCCAACGTCACTGTATTGGGGGTAGCTCGCTCTGATGAGGGGGAACTTTGGTATTAACAAAGTTATGATGCTGCAAACCAGCAGCAGCTTGATACGGACACTTATCTTTATTATGAATATTTGAATTATTCTATAGTTTATTGGCTCCTTGTTGGTAATTATGTTTATAAAGGAGGTCCTTTTAATGACTACTGACTTTTGGCTGCCCACAGGTTTTCAAGATATGTATGGTATCATATATCAAGAATATCCGGATATTGTAACTGTTATGCAGATGTGTGAAATGCTTGGAGGTATTAGTAGCAAAACCGCTTATAAGTTACTCCAAGATAATAAAATCTGTCATTTCAAAATTGGCAGAGTTTATAAAATTCCAAAAATAAACATCCTACTTTATCTTAATATGTTTGCATTTACCTTCGACCTTCCTCACTGTGACGCTTTAGTGCATTGAATCAATACTTATATACGTGTTATAATAAAAGCGTCAATGGTAGGGTCAAGCGGGCTGCTATGAAGGAGGTTTTTTCATGGTAGCAGGCCACCTGCAAGAAAAAAAAGGTCTTTTTTATATGGTCTTGAATTGCAAGGATGAAGAAGGTAAGAGAAAACCAAAGTGGATTCCTACTGGTCTTACGGTAAAGGGAAACAAAAAAAGAGCAGAAGCATTGCTATTAGAGACAAGGAGGGAATTTACACTTCTTTTAAATGTTACTGAGGAAGAACCGGTAGTTGAAGAAATTATCGAAGAAATGCCAGCCGAAGAGCCAGTCGATCAAGGACCACTATTTTCAGTCTTCATGCTTCAGTGGCTAGCAATGATGAAACACAAGGTTGAATTTATCACTTACGCATCTTACCACAATGTCATAACTAATCATGTAGCACCTTATTTTGAAGAAAAAGGCCTCCGTCTCAAAGAATTATTACCAATTCATATTCAGGATTATTATCAGTATGAGTTAGAGGAAAATGGAGTAACAACCAACACGGTTCTCCATTATCACGCTAATATTCGCAAAGCGCTAAAACATGCTCTCAAAAATGATTTAATTAACACTAATCCTGCAGATAAGATTGAAAGACCAAAGAAAAATGATTTTGTAGGCAGTTTTTACAACAAGCAGGAGACAAATATTCTGTTTGAAAAAGTTAAGGGCGAGCTGATAGAGCTAGCAGTCATTCTTGCTGCTTTTTATGGATTGCGCCGAAGTGAAGTAGTTGGGTTGAAATGGACAGCTATAAATTTTGAAAACAAAACGATTAGTATTAGGCACACTGTAACTCCGGTTTATTTTGAAGGTAAGGAACACATCATTGAAAAGGACCGGGCTAAAAACAAGCCGAGTCGCCGCACCTTACCTCTTGTGCCAGCCTTTGAGGATCTACTGCTGCGTATTCGTGAGCTTCAAGCTCTTAATAAACTCATATGTGCTAACTCTTACTGCACTGATTATGAGGAGTATGTATATCTAGATAAGTTGGGACAACGTATTAAACCCGGCTATATCACACAGAACTTCACTAGAACTCTTAAAAAAAATGGTCTTCGCCATATTCGCTATCACGACCTGCGTCATAGTTGTGCAAGCCTCTTACTCGCCAACGGAGTCAGTATGAAAGAAATTCAGGAATGGCTGGGACACAGCAACTATTCTACAACAGCCAACATTTATTCTCACTTGGAATACAGTTCCAAAGTATCTTCAGCATCAACAATGAGTGGTGTTTTGGTCTTTTAATAAAAAAGATCGCACTGCCCTCAATACTACATGAGAGTCATGCGATCTTCTCCTCGTTCTCTCCTCCGGAAAAAGGAGAGAACTGCAGGAGAGAACTCGATAAAAAGTTCTCTCCCAAGCTGTTTCAAAAACCAAGGTTTTTCGGAAAAAACCCTTATAAATCAAGGATGCCGAGGACGGGGGTCGAACCCGTACGGTACTCACGTACCGCAGGATTTTAAGTCCTGTGCGTCTGCCTGTTCCGCCACCCCGGCATATTATGTGTTGAAGCTTCATACGTTGTTCACATATAACGCGACAAGAAATATAATATCATGAATATCGATAACGCGCAATCCTTTTTCGAAAAAAATTTATTTACAATAAAAATAACCCGTTCAGCCTAAACCGACACGGGTTATTATAGACGGGGATTATCTACGCTCGTCACTTCTGCTTCTCATTCCGGCAAGACCCAAAAGTCCAAGCAGACCGAGCCAGCCCCAGTTAGATCCTTTGTTAGTCGCAGCATTCGTTGTTGTACTAGTTGCACGGTATTTGCCGGTCTGTGTAGTGTTGGTTGCCGGGTTAACAGTGCTGTTGGTTCTGTAGTTATTGCGGGTGTCATTGTAGTTATTGGTGTTGTAGTTGTTAGGTCTGTAATTATCATCGATGCGGATCTTATCTTTCATAATGCTCTCATGCTGATTCATTGTTCCCGTGGTGCCATTCATTAGATTGCCTTCCGTATTCATCATCCGAGTGTGTTCCGCAGTGCCATCCATTCCGGTATTCGCGGCTGGGATACCGCCCAATGCTGCTGATCCAACGGCATTTGATGCATAGCTAGCTCCCATTAGACTCATTGACAGTACAGTACCGCATGCAAGGCTTGTTATCAGCTTGTTCACAGTGTTATGCCTCCCTTTAAGGTTAGTTATCACTGATAATTTCCCCTTGGACGGCACTGTCTATGCATGATGATTTTACTCTTTTACTACATTAACTGTCTTGGTCACAGCATCATAAGTTACCTTTGCTCCAAGCGCCTCAGCCAGCGCACGTATGGGCACATAGGTTATTCCGGTATCGAGAACGCCATCGGTAAGCTTGCGGCCGTTTAGGTTAATGGTCACTGTAACGTCTTTGTTCACCTGATCATCCCCTCCGGTAATCTTTTTTAAAGCCTCTTTGGCTTGGTCCGTCGTTGGACGTTTACCTGCCCGAAGTTGATCTATAGTTAAACCGAAAGTCATTTGCAGATGTGAATAATCTTTAAAAGAGGTCCAGTCCCCGCCCCATTCTAATCCAAGCCGCTTAGCCTCCTGTACAACCTCTTGCCAATCCGCAGTCTTATCTTTATCACCATCACGATTGATATCCCAAGAAAGGCTAGTGCCATTCGGCAGCAAAAGCGCAAAATCAAACGCAAGACCATAATTATGATAGCTGGTACCGCCTTTAGCGTTGGTAACTATCGGCCCCGGTTTGCTTCTACCCTGCGCATACAAAGCATTTTGCTCAGCGATGGTCCGTAGACCCTGAGTAATAACGATAGGGACTCCTCTCGCATGGCTTTGCTGAATCAAAACATTCGCACCTGCCGCCAAGACAGGATGAAGCCCGACCAGACGCGCCGCGGATTTTTCCCTCAATTGCTCCAAAGTCAGCATAGAATCACCCCTTTGGTATATTCAATGATGCCGCTGTCCTATTTGCCTGTACCCCTGTCCCCTTAGGATGATTTCCACAAAAAAGGACAACATATTTAACGAAAGGTGGGAGACATATGGATATTCATAGCGATAGCTATAAAGTTGCAGCCCTTAGTGAACAGGAAGAAGCACTGGAAATTATTCGGAATGCTGAAGCTTCCATTGCACATCTGACCGGTAACCCTACCGTTACCTTAATCGCTTATGAGAAAAGCGAAGGCAACGGTTCTCAGCATTAAACGATGTAGACCTCGACAATATCATCCACATCGATCCACTTCCATTCCTCCGCCCACTGCAGCTTAAACTCACGCGAGTGGGTGTGAATGGAAGTCACAAAGCCACTTAACATCGTATTTTCAAAAGGATCAAACAGAACAACTGTCACTCGTACATGACTCCGCAACGACAAAGCCAGTGTACATTCGATCTCCTCCAGCTTTTGCTCATCCAGAATAGGCTTGATGCGGCGCAGCGTCTCCCGTTCATCTCTTATAATTCTTGTCTTATGCTCCGGCAGCATCATGCGGCTGCTTTCCCACAGCCCGTTTTTTTCCAGCTTTTTGCCCATGGTAACCCCTCCCTTATAATATATCTATTCTTCTGAACACGAACGTATGTTTGTATTATATCCGCATCTTCGCATATTAATCAATAATCAGGAAAAAGATACCTTTTTGAAGGAGCGCTTTTTATCCAAAAGATGTATATCAATGTATATCCATGTAAGCGCAGCAAAAAGACGCTGACAGATAAACTGTGCAGCGCCTGATTTGATTTATTCTTGAACAACATCTCCAGATACTGAGGTAGCTTCACCTTCGGAATCTATAAGTCCAGTTGCTTCTCTTGCCTCATTAAGCTTGGAGATACCGAACAACATCGCTATATCAGCTTTTTGATTCAATTCATTAAATTGCTCAGCCGTAACATTTGCGGAATCTGCGCCCTGAGAAGCCTCTTTTTTTAAAGAATAAGCACTTTCAAAGGAAATTTTAGACTCTTCAAGCAACTTACGAATGTCTTCAGGCAAGCTGGAGGAAATTTTTACTTTCTCGGCTTGATTCGATAAATCAGTTGCGGTACTCTGGAATTGCTTAATTTTCTTCTCCAACTGCTTGTCCGTGAGTTCTCCTGCTGAATAACCCGCAATGGCTTCATTGAACTCCGCTAAAGAAGATTTTCCCGACTCTTCAAGTTTAGACATTTCATTGTAGAAGTTTTGCACAGTCTCCTGCACTTCTTCTTCCGTGGCAGGTGCCGATGAAGTTGAATTATTGCTGCAGGCGCTAAGGATGACAGTCATCATCAGCATTCCTATTAGTAAAGCTTTTTTCATTATTTATCCCTCCACTTAACAGGATAATGTCGGTTTGTGTAAAGCGCAAATGAAATATATGTAAAATGACTGTTATGTTATAATTATTTTAATTGTGATCAGAAAAGGAGGGTATTTATGCCTTATTGCACCACCTGCGGAGCGGAATACAAGCAGGGCGCTAAATTTTGTGGAGAATGTGGAACCAGCCTTAACGGTACCGCTCCAGTGACCGCCCATCGACCAGCAGAAGATAATCATGTCAATCAAGAAGTTGTGCTCTGGAAAGGCAAACCTGCCGGCATCTCAGATCGACTTAAAGGAATTATAGCTCTTAACACAACTTCATATACCATTACAAGTCAGCGCATTATGTTAAAGACCGGACTTATCGGTAAAAATGTTGAAGAAATCGAATTGCTGCGCGTACGCGATTTATCCGTGAAACAGTCAATAATGGACCGGATGCTTGGCATCGGGTCATTAACTGTATTTTCTGATGATGCCTCAGCGCCTCAGCTTCTTTTTCGAAAAATCCATGATGCCCAAACCGTCAAAGATGTTCTGCGCAAAGCCGTTCGTGACGAGAAGATCGCCAACAACATTAGCTACCGCGAACAAATTTAAGACGCTCATACGTAAAAAGGCCCCGGAAAACCGGGGCTTTTTGCTTGCGCTTGTACACTTGAAGTACTCTTTTTTAAGGAAGATAAAATGCCCCCGCTGGGATAACCCCCTTGATCTGGCTAGGACTCTCCCACTGCAAAACAACCCGGGCGTCGCCCGCATTCTCATAATACTCCACCTTTATTTCATACGGCTTACCTGCAATCAGACTTATGCTTCCTTTTCGTTCCTGGCCGCTCTGATTTACCCAACTATCAATGACTAGCCCGCCATCAATCCATACCCGTATCCCATCATCAGAGTAGGAATAAATCGTATAAATCTCGCTAAAAGCAGCCGTCAGCTTCCCACTCCACCGCACAGAAAACGCATCTACACGAATGGCAGGATCAGGCGAACCTTGTCTCCATGAAAAGTTAATATTGGCATCCGTACGCAAAAGTGCAGGTGTGCCGCTAAGCGTCATGTTATTGTAGTATTGCCCACAGAGTCCACTCTCCAGCACACTATCCCCGATAGCAGCGAAAGCGGCGGCCTCAGCAGCATACTCCTCTCGTGTGAATACCATTTTGTCGTTCATAAAAGCTTTTATCACAGCATCGGTATTCTTCTCATAGAGGAGTTTCCCCCAGGTCAGCTGATAAGACCATTTGGGCTGCGTTTTGGACAACAGTTCAGCAGACGGAAGCTCTCCATTCTCACCAATCGCAATCAGCTTGCCACGACCCAGATCCCATAAATTATCATAATGGCTAATCTTGAAATCCGCGTCATAAATGTCGAGCGCCAGCACATCTACCTTATCACTGCCCGGATAGTATTCTGCCGGCTCATCACACCACTGATTTTTTGCATTTGGACTCCAAACCCACAATAAATTATGCAGCTTATGATAATTGGTAAAACGATCGAACATAAGGTTCCACAATGCAGCGTAATTGCTCTTTTGCCCCCACCAAAACCATCCACCATTCATTTCATGATACGGCCGCCAAAGTACAGGAATCCCTGCGTCATTAAGCTTTTTCAGCGACTGGGCTATCTTATCCAGATCAGCTAACAGCGCATTATACTGGGTGGTACCTGAGGTTATATATTTATCAAAATCAGCATTGCTTAGGCTCGTATTTACATTCCCCCAAGTTGGCGCTGTCCCCGGTAATGCAGCGTGATAACACATCGTTACGATCCCGCCGGCTCTAGACCAGCGTATCGCACTGTTGACGACCCAATTCCGCTGATTGTCAATTAGAGCCTGGGACTGATTATTGATTGCGCCCAGCTCGTAGCCATGAAGCGCAGCATATTGCCCACTGGTATTTTTAAGCTTCTCCATAAGCTCGTCTGCACTTTCCAAATAATCATGTTGGCCGCTTATCACACCCTTTCCCTGCAAGTAATAGAGGGTATTCAGCAATAGCTGAGCCGAGGACGACAGTCCCGAATCCGCCGGAGCCATTTGTAATCTGCGAAAAGCCATCTGCCACTGCACATCGCCCACGAACCTTGATGCTGAATCAACCATCTGACGAATAATCCGCTGCTCCATCTATTCTCACCATCCTTTTAAATCTTTTTAAGTTATAGTATGGGGACAATAGTGACATGAACTCAGCGAATGGACATGAAGTTGTAAAATAAGTTGGGACGATATAAGGAACTGCTGAATAATTTCACGGCTCAACAAAAAAAGGAGCTCAGCGGCTCCTCATTACTTTTTTTCTTATCTCGTGTACCTTAAAGGCAATAGCTCAGTGATTTCATATTTAGCTAATCGGTCATCCTCCGATACAATTATCTTGCAGTCTATTCCGTAATCCGCAATTAACTCTCGGCACATGCCGCAGGGAGAGACTACTTTAATCTCTTTTTCCTCGCTGTCTGGATCAGAATGCCTTACCGCAACAATCGTATCAAATTCCTTATAACCTTCGGATATCGCTTTGCCAATCACCATCGCTTCTGCACAGACTGTAATCCTCCCCATGCTGGCTTCCACATGTACCGCTGTAAAAATCTCTCCTGTTTTAGTACGAAGCGCTGCACCCACATGATGACGCCCCCATTCATAACGTCTGGTAATTATATCTTCGGCAGCCGTAATAAGCGTCTGATCCTCAATGGTAATTATGTACTCCATATCCAGTTACGTCCTCCTTTATTTTACCTAATTATATTAAATCGCACTGAATTATGATATAAGATATACTATTTTAAGTGCCAAAAAAGGAGGAGCAGAATTGAAAGTGAAAAAATGGATCTCCAGTCTCATCATTGTTGCATTACTTGCTTTGGCTAGTTACTGGTTTGAACAAAACGGAGAGCCTACAGACCCCTCGTCTCCATCCAATTCGAGTGTTGTTCAGCTAACCTTCCCATCAGACCGCTATCCTGAGACCGCCAAGCATATTCAGGATGCCATTGCGAAAGGTGAATCCGCCACATGTACGATTAACCGAGAGCAGGCTGAAGAGAACCGCAAAGAGTCCTTAAAAGGGATCCCTACTAAAAAGGGATATGACCGGGATGAATGGCCAATGGCTATGTGTGAGGAAGGCGGCGTTGGTGCCGACATTGAATACATAACGCCAAGCGATAACCGCGGGGCAGGAAGCTGGGTTGGCAATCAGCTGGAGAATTATGCAGACGGAACCCGGGTGGAATTTATGTTTAAATAACGATCTGTCTGACCATCCCCAGGCAACAGAATAGCCCCACCTGGCATTCGCCAGACGGGGCTACACTTCACATCAGCTAACTTAGAATAAGCAAGCTTTAGTGATGATAACCAGCAAGATGAAAAGTACCAGGATTGCTCCTGTAGAAGTCCAAGGACTACACACCGGACCTACTGATGCTGGACTTACTACCGGACCTACGTTACAACCACAACCATGTTCCATACCCATTTTCAATTCCTCCTAATGATTAATGACTACAGCACAAGATATGTAAAAAGGAGATAAGCCGTTTGGGCGAATTGGCAAACAAATGCCAAACACCTAATGAATTGAAGGCGGACAGTCGATAAACAGGATATACACAAAGGAGGTGCAATATGGATATAGCTGCATTATCAATGGCAATGAGCCAAGCATCCTTAGCTCAAAATGTTGGGATACAGGTCATGAATATTGCCAAGAATCAGGCTGAAACCCAGAGCCAAACTATGGTGGAAATGCTGGGCAAAAGCGTTGCTCCGAATTTGGGAAAAACACTTGATATTAGTGTGTAATTGCTTTATGCTAAGGGTACATGAGAACTAACGTTCCTATGTATCCTTAGACTTTTTTTACTCTACATAGCCCTTCGGGCTTTTCTTTTGCGCATTTATGCGAACATACGATCCCATTAGTGATTTATTAGTGATTTTAAACGAGGTGAATAAGTTGGAGAACATGAAATCATATTATCAAATGACTGTGCTTGAGAAATGGACGGAGGATTTATACAAGCGATTAAATCTTCATCAGCCTTCGCAAATTTCAATATCGTATATTGCAGAGCGGCTTAATATCTGGGTTCATTATTTAGATGTGAGAAGCAAGAGCATTGAAGCGTCTGCAGGGATGTACAGCCTGTTTATCGACAACCGCCTTCCAGCCAATCTTCAACGGCTAGAGTTTCTTCATGAACTGTGTCATCTACTTCGCCATGGCAGCGATAATCAGACCTTGATGCCAGAGCATTTCACGCGGGCACAGGAGGACGAATCCGAGCGTTTTATCTTGTATGCGGCGATGCCTTACACCATGATCTCCCGCATGACATTGCCTGAGCAACGGGAAGATGCCATCTCCTATCTTGCAGCAGAATTCCAAGTACCTGCCGAGCTGGCCTTACAGCGGATTGATCAGATCCAAAGACGTGTGTTCCAAGGGCAATTATTGGCCGTGATGGGAAGAAACGAAGAACGACTGACACATATTCGCAACGGATCACGGAGATAATAAGCTTAGTTGCAATAGTTCTCTGCATATTCATTTATGGTGGAATTTCTCGTGAGGGGGAACGACATGGAAGCCATTAAAGTAATTGAATTATTACTGACTCATCCGGATTATAATGTAGATGCAGTACACCCCGAAATCCCGGATTTTGTGGGCATTGAGACGATTGAGGTGGATCACGAAACAGGGACCTTCTCCATTTTATTGCAAGAACCCAAAGAAGACTAAAAGAGAATCATTATTCTTCATAAGTTAAAAGGCAGCAAATATAGTATGTCCCGGCAATTCTTCGTTCGCCTACGCCTGGATTACTATCGGTATTTGCTGCCTTTTTGTATTACACAACCCCAAATTAAAAACCATAAAATTTTCATCCCCGGCAGTCTCGGCCTTGCCTGGTTTTCCAGCACCTTAATTCGCTGCTCCAGCTCCAGTATTTTCTCTTCTTCCTGCGTCATATTCTTACCTCCTTTCTTATTTGTACATTTACAAGATATCTATGAATGACATAATAGTCTCTGTATATTATCTTATACTATATACAAATTATCTATATGGAGGGAATTAATGAAGAAAAATACAAAACTAATCTTCATCGTTCTAATCCTTTTAATCTGTGGAATAACATCCTTAGCCCTCCACTCCTTCCGAAATCATATGAACAGAGAAGTCATTCATTATCTAATAGAGACGAGAAATTATAAGAAGGAAGATTTTTATAAAGTATACACCCAGATCGCCAAAGCTCCCCTCGTAAGTACCACGGTGATTTTCGCAGACGAACCCTACGCAAGATACTTTTATCGAAAAGAAAATGGAAGGATCTATCAATACAGCAGGGCTCCCGTTAAAGGTAATGATCCTAGCTATACATATAAACATATCGAAGAGGATCTCCAGTGAAGGAGTCACTCTATTAAAAAGACGCGTTTGTCCAGCAGTCAGCACTTGGTGCTTGGGCAAATGCGTTTTTTTTGATCTCCCCTGTTCTAAATAAGTAACCATCGTTTGCGTAGACAATATTGGCGTGCTGCTTAGCAGCTATCGGACACAGTTGAGCTTATGCGTAGCATAACCCTCCATTTCGAAGTGTAACGGACCCCCTCGCCTTTATTGGCATGAGAAACACCTTACAAGGCCCACTTTTTAAGGAATAGCGTCACTGGGGTCCGCGAACTTGCTCAAAAGTCTATTTATATGCAAATAACGACTTCTGAGTCCATAACCCTCTGGCGATAATTTATGAATAGGCATTCTCTACTCTCAAACACAAAGAAATTTTCTCAGGAACAAAATGTGACCTAATGCCGTCCTAAATGGTGTTATAGGTAAAGGGGGGCACAGTATCATGCAGCGATCCATGACCCGGCCGGGAAATCATGTGATGAAGAGTTACGAAATTTACGCAGATATGCTGTTCCGGATCGCTTTGGTCCATCTAGGCAGCCGGCAAGATGCCGAAGAAGCCACTCAGGATACCTTCATCAAGCTAATAGAAAAAGCGCCAAAGTTCAAAGATGCCGAACATCAGAAGGCATGGCTGATCCGGGTAATCACCAATCATTGTAAAACACTACTGGGCAGAGGCTGGCGCAAGCGCGAGGTTAAGCTGGAGAGCGCTGAGCCAATTGCGGCAGACAGCCCCGAGGATTGGGCTCTGCTGCAGTTAGTTATGGCGATGCCCATGAAGTATAAAACCGTAATCCATCTTTATTATTACGAGGACTATCCCATCCAGGAGATCAGCAAGATTCTGCAGATTAGTCAGTCTGCCGTGAAAATGAGACTTCAGCGGGGACGGCAACGGTTAAAACTGGAGCTGGAAGGAGCGGAACCACAGTGAAGGAAGATCAGTTTCGAACATCATATAAGAAAGCGGTGGATTCGATGAAGCCAGGTGAAGAAATGAAAAAAGAATTGTTCGACAAAATGGAGCAGCGGCAGGAGCGGAAACGTCCGCACAAGACAGTTTATATCGCGGCAAGTGTCGTGCTCGCCGCAGGAATCGGTCTGGCTGGGCCTAGTATATGGCAGCAGTTGAACAGTCAGAGCTCCCCGGGGCAGGTTGCCCAGGTAACTCCGGGTGTAAGCAATGCTGGCAATTCGGGCACAGCTACATCGGGCAGCATTGTCATTCCCAAGCTGAAACTGCCAGATAAGGAATCTGGCGTGAAGGCAGATATGATCGCCTTGGTCGTGTATAAAAATAATATTTACACACAGTCAGCGACTCGCATCGACGCTGCCGATGCTGCCGCTCTGCGCGGTGACAAGTTAGGACGCACTACAGGCGGCATCAACGAATGGAGCGGTAACGACGAATATATTGAGTTAGCCTCGAACATCGGCGAAACGGATCTCTATTCCGTGAAGGGCTATGACTCCAGCTTCCTGATTATGTCCTATTCGGAAATCAACGGCGAGGTATTCGCTGAACTGTATGAGCACACGAACGGCATCACCATAAACAGCGGCGCCGACCTATTCGGCAAGCTGAATCTTGAAGGCCGAGTTACTTCAGCTCAGTGGGAAAGCTTCAACAGCTGGAACAACGGCCTCCAGCAGCAGGCGCCAATCGCCAATGGCGAGGCGCTTGATGGCTTCCTGACAGCACTCCAAGCGGCTAAACCGCTGACAGCAGAGCCGCTGATCGAGCAAGGCATCTACGACAGCGAAGACCGCAAGATCATCTATCTGCAGCTGGAAGACAACGCCCGAGTAGAGCTGACGCTGTTCGGTCAAGGACTTGTACGCTACGGTCAGGCACCGGTATTCTTCGAGGTCGAATCCGGGGCATTCCAGCAACTGTGGGACAGCATGAAACTTTAGGGATGTTGGTGGATACCCAGGGCCTGCGGTTGGGATTGCGATCGGGATTGCGATCGGGACTGCGATCGGGACTGCGACTAGGGCTGCGGTTGGGATCGAGATTGCGATCGGGACTGCGATTGAGATTGCGATTGGGACTGCGATCGGGACTGCGACTAGGGCTGCGGTTGGGATCGCGATTGCGATCGGGACTGCGATTGAGATTGCGATTGGGACTGCGATCGGGACTGCGATCGGGACTGCGATCGGGACTGCGATCGAGATTGAGATTGGGACTGCGGTCGGAAGCAATTGGGTACATCGTTTCGGTCGCCTTGCTCTCCATTGGAGGAATTTAGCTGACTGCTAACAAAACCGGCGCTGCTTCCAAACCATTTCATGGTTTGGAGCAGTGCCGTTTTGTGCTTTACTGTATGGTTTATGAGCCCGCATACTAGATATGCTGGTTGTAGAGGTGAAACTACTGACTGTTCCTTTATAGGCTACTTCTCATTGTAATTTCTGCAACTACATCTGCGAGGAGCATGGCACTAACGAGCTAACGAGCTAACCTCCTTCACCTCGAGCTATCGGACCTAGATGCCGCTATTTGCTGATTTTCAGCCTTTGGAGCATGGTTTCGGACTCCATGGACGCTAATGCCTAGAAAGAGACTCAAATGCGGTACTTTTTATGCCAATAGCGACTATGGAGTCCGTTAGAATTGCAAATGTGGAGAAAAACCTCTTTAAGGATCAGCTGGGTCCGATAGGAGCCTCATACCAAAAATGCTCCCTAATCAAACGAAGTTTGGTGTTTAGTATAAGTAAGTTTGCAGCAAGAAAGAGTGCCCCAACAGCTATTTTATCGGATACTGAACTGCACCCCGTCAAGTAGACAGCACAAAAAATAAAAGTAGTTTAAGCGGCCTTAGTCCTAAATTCAATGGGACTGAGGCCGTTTAGTTTTGCCTGTAACCGTTCGTTATTATAAAAGTGAATGTAGGTATCAATATCTGTTTGGAGTTCTTCAAAGGTCTGGTAGGTATGTAAGTAGTACTTCTCACATTTCAATGTTCCCCAGAAGGATTCCATCGGCGAATTGTCAATGCAGCAGCCTACTCGGGACATGCTTTGCTTCAGTTCTGCATCGTCCAGCATCTTCTTAAAATGCAGAGAGGTATACTGGAAACCACGGTCGCTATGGAGTAAGGTTCGGCTCTCCGGTGCTGCCTGCAAAGCTAATTCCAGTGTGTTAAAAACTAGCGAATTATTATTGGAATGACCCAGAACGTAAGCAACAATGGACTTGTCATACAGATCTTTTATTGCACTTAAATACGCCTTCTTGCCGTTGCCGTATTTGAATTCCGTTACATCCGTTACCCATTTTTGGTTTGGAGCTTCAGCCTCAAAATTACGGTTCAGCACATTCTCTGCAACCTGCTGAGGCGTGGAGCCTACATACTTCTTTCTCTTTCTGCGGATGACTGACTGGATACCTTGGCATCTCATCAGCCGGTACACTCGCTTTGCGTTAATAGATTTATCCATTTGTCTGCGCAAATGCAGGGTCAATTGGCGATACCCAAAGGTTCGTTCCACCTTCTCATACAAGAGGAGCATGGCCTCTGTCAGTTTCTCGTTGTCAGCCTCTCGAAAACTGGGTTTGCGATTCAACCATTTGTAATAACTTGACCGTGAAATCCCTGCGATGTCACACAAAAGCCGAATGGAGCAAGACTGTTCCTGCTGAACAGCCTGAATGGCCAGGTAGATATTCACCTGGCGAATGGTTCTTAACGCCTCCTCTTTTCGAGTTCCTCTAACTTTTTTAGAAAAGCATTCTCCGCACGCAGGCGTGCATTCTCGTATTCCAGCTTTTGCATCGCGAGTTTGTGGCGATCTGCTTCCGTAAGTTCTTCAGGCGCTTTGGTGCGTCCTCTACCGTCTCGTAATGCCTCTTCACCACCTGCTTCGTACTTCTTTACCCAGCTATATACTTGTTGGTAAGACACGTGAAAATGGCTTGCCGCCTTCGCATAGTCTTCTCCGTTCGAAAGGCAGTACAGCACGATATTTATCCGTTCCTGCCAAGTGGTTACGCGTCCTTTGGTCATAGCTTTAGTTCCTCCTGAATGAGCTGTTAAGCTGTTGCTATGACCATTATACTTCCTAATCCAGTTGGCGAGTTGGGTTGCACTTGCAATCTTATACTTGCAGATGATTTGGTTTTGCGACAATCCTCCCTCGAGATAATCCTTAACGGCATAGAGTTTAAGTTCTGCAGAATACGTACGATTGTAGCTTCGGACTTCCAGCCCTTCGTATCCATACAATTGATAACGTTGCCGCCACTTCACTATAGAGTTTTTGGATATTCCATACTTCCGGGCCGCAGCTTTCAAACCAATGTCGCCCCGTTCAATTTCTTGGAGAATCGTTAACTTTTCCAGTGCTGTATACTTCTTTTGTTCCATAAAAATGCTCCCCATACAGCGACAGGTTTTTATTATTTCACCTGTCTACTATATGGGGAGCATATCATACCGGATAACTCTTTCTTTTTTTCTGTCCATAACAAATCTTTCATACTCCAGAGTCCTTATGTTACTAATCCTCAGTCAAATACAATTCAAATTTCCTCACTATTAAACTATTTCACATGGTAAAATAAACCTGATTTAAATAAAAGGAGAGTACATAATATGGGATTTTTCAAAGGAGTATTACAGGGTCTTCTTACAATAATAGAAGATAGAGAATATCAGAAACTTTCGGAATCAAATACTATAAAAATCGATAATAAATTAACTTATACTCCAACAGTAAACAGACAATTCGCCATCATTGAAATTAAAGGTAATAATTATCTGCATAAAGATAGCATATTGAGCATGAAATTGAGTTCAGGATTTTTATCCATTGAAAACGTTATGATAAGTCGTTCATTAGTGTCAGGAAATCTTGATATGCTTAATTTATCGCAAGATGACTTTAACAATGGCGTTAACCTATATGGAATGATTTCCGATGAACGACAGAATGTAACAGAGATAGTATGTTGCTTGAAAAATGATATTTCCTTAATTCAAGGGTACGTTCAAGAAGCACTCGCTATTAAAAAGATTGAAGCTGAAAGAAAATTCATAATTCAACAAAATGAACAACTTAGGAAAGAAGAGGAAGAAAAACGAAAAAAATCACAAAAAGAATACTTCCAAACGCATATCAAAGAAAAACAAATTATGAAATATGGAATACGTCACACTAAATGCTGGAGATGTCATGCTCCTTTAGGCACTGAGACACACCCTATTCATTATTCTTGTGGTTGGCTCCAGTGTGACTGCGGTGCATGTAAATGCAATTATCACAGATAGTAAAAGAGTATTTTCGTTTTCATCGGTTACTTCTCCTTAGTGGGTACTTGTAAACTCAACCGCGGTGACCGGGGGCTAGAGTTATTGCTGGATTAATTCTTTACGAAGCAATTTGCCCCAAAGGCAAATCAAAAGTACGCAGTATTTAGAGCATGCTTCTACATTGTGCGTTCAGTCATTCGCGAGCATCTCCTGTTGAGCATTATAGTTCGACTACTACGACATAAAAAAGGAACGCCCACCATGGACGCTCCTTTTTTTCTTATTCGTCTACAAAATTCTAGCTAGTTACGCATTTACACTTTCCGATTTTCGATCCTGTCTTGCGTGTAATGTTTTCATTGCAAATCTTGCTATCGGCTGCGCAACCAACAGTTCAATCCAAAATGCTATACCAAAGTTTCTTGGCCAGATGTGAAGGAAATTTTTAAGTGGATCCAGGCTTATTTGTTTCGTCCCAACCCATGTGCCGATAATTGATAGTAAAATAGATAACACCGTGACATTCAATAAAGTATTCAACAGAATCCTTGCATTAAATCCATCTGTTTGTCCCATGAATTTCGGCATCACTTTCCCAACAATCGGTCCTGCAACTAATCTTACAGATAAAACTACGATCATCCACATAAACGGAATAACCTTTAGTGTATCTATATACACTTCCTTACTGAAGCCACGTTCCAACCCCACAATAATAGGGGCAATAGTGTTTACTGAAATGATTGAAATAATGAGTAAAAATAGTATACCTTCTTTTCCGTTTCTGGGCAGTCTTTTGTCTCCATGCATGTTTGTCATCTCCGTGAATAATATTTCAGATGGCAGACGTATCATGAGACATATATTTTTGGCCCAACAAAAAAGACCAATATCTCTACACACTGATTTAATAATTATAACATTTATTTAAAATGAATGTCAGACCTTCTACTAAAATTTATTAAATCGCCCTACTAACAAAGAACAGTTACCTGCATGCGCCTTACCAAGAGCGGCAGTGGCAGAGAAGTAAACTGCCGTACTCTACAAACGACACTAGAAATATTCTAGATTGGCTACAATGATAACCAGTGGTACTTTGCAAGGTTTTTCAGAATATTATTGATGGTCTTAGGGAACGCTATACGCAAATCGGGGCTAAAAAAAGAATACGAGGACTCATACAAGGAAATTGACTTAGTATGTTGCTACTCTGGTCGGAGCTATATAAAGCTAAAGGTAGCTGCTGAACGACTGGGTATGACTCCAGCGATGTTCAACGAATAATACTCAC
Source organism: Paenibacillus sp. FSL F4-0122 (assembly GCF_038002845.1). Lineage (NCBI taxonomy): Bacteria > Bacillati > Bacillota > Bacilli > Caryophanales > Paenibacillaceae > Paenibacillus > Paenibacillus sp. FSL F4-0122. The sequence goes on along the minus strand of NZ_JBBODI010000001.1, from coordinate 4,070,826 downwards.
ACCTACTCCCAATCATGCAAGAAGAGGCCGTTGATAAAATTGAAGCAGAACTGAATAAATACGCTGAAAAACAGCTCGAAACTGCAGAAAAATAATTCCCGTTAGCAAATCCGTTAGCAAACTCAAAATTCTGTTATTTATCCATTCTACTTTCTTATATTGCTAAGCTTATAGACAGCAAAAAACCCTTACAAAGTAAGGGTTTTTGATAAGTGGGCCCTGAGGGACTCGAACCCCCGACCAATCGGTTATGAGCCGACCGCTCTAACCAACTGAGCTAAGGGCCCGGATCTAAAAATATCCGAATGTACAATTGCTGTTGTAATAAAATTGGTTGCGGGGGCAGGATTTGAACCTGCGACCTTCGGGTTATGAGCCCGACGAGCTACCGGGCTGCTCCACCCCGCGTCAGAAATAATATTCAAACAGCGACAATAAATAATATACAGTACAAAATGGGTCTACGTCAAGGATGAATTTGTAAAAGTTCTCAAGGCAAAAATCTAACCCCATATCTTCCTTTGCGGGATCGATAAATTTCCACAAAACTTGGGTCATGATAGCCATAAATCCAGCCATCTTGCTCCAACCTTTTTGCTAAACAACCTGCTTGAAATCTCGTTCTGAACAGTTTCGCGAAGTATATCCAATTCATGATGCCCTCTTCTCCTTTTCGCAAATTAATCTCACGCTGCTCTGAACTTATCATGCCCAAGTTCCACAAAATAAGCCACCGGAAATCCGGTGGCCGCTACATATTCCAAAACTTAATCCCCTATAGAGTCGAAATAATATGTGGGATCTTTTTCGAGCGTACCCAGCATGGTATTCCCTTGCTTCTCCCAAGCTTTGAGGGCACTCTCCACCGTTCTTTTGCCCTGATAAACTTCTGTGAATAGTTGGCGCCCAACATCGTTAATACGGCTAATTCCAGGCTTCTGTGTTTGTAGGACGTTCATCAAAGGATCATTGGCTGGTAATGGTTTGAGCGTATAGAAGGATTCCAGATTTACTGAAGGTACCTTCGTGGTAATGTAATCCTTACGGGAAGTTAGTTCCCCGCGAGTATGAGCTTTAATTTTGGCTACCTCATTACTGTTGACGAACTTGATCAAATCCCAAGCATCTTCCTTATTAGCAGCCATAGTGTTGATAGCCATCATATTACCTACCCAAGTACCTACAGCCACTCCTGGTTTCTCCTTAAAAGTAGGTACGGTAACGAAACCCCAATCGACGGGACTGTAATTTTTAATTTTTGCTGCATTGCGGCTCACACCTGCAAGCTCATTAAGATAATCGTATTCTCCAATTACCATTGCAGCTTTTCCGGTAAGGAATAGATCCCCTTGGACAGGACTATACGTGCTCCGTTCTGTTTCTATAAAATCCATACCGTTTAACCCAGGTGTAATTTGCTTTTTCACCAATTGGCTGTAGGTCGTCCAAGCTTGACTCCACTGTGTTTGGTTTACCTCCATCTTATGTCCCTTGTTGTCATACATAGCAAGCTCAAGCGGTGAGACATAGGTCTGCATATCCCAGAAAGGATCGCTCATATAACGGTTCATCGAAAATCCATATATACGCTTATCTTTATTTGTCGATTTCTTGGTCACCTTTTCGGCCAGCGCGAACACTTCATCCCAAGTCATTCCGTCCGTCGGATAACCTACACCAGCAGCATCAAAAATACCTTTGTTAAAATATAACGCACTCGACATAAAGGTCGGTGCTAACGCGTAAAGACTTCCTCCACCCAGCTCACGTACTCCATTTAACATTGTAGGTGCCATATTGCTTAAATCATATTGATCTCGTGCGATAAGCGGCTCCAGCGATTGCACCAGATTATGCTTCACCAAACTCTTCACCAATGTACTATCACCGACGATTACATCAACTGGCTGTGCACCGCCCATAATTGTTCGGATATTCTCCAGATTATCTGGGTTAACCTCTGGATAGGTGCTGTCAAAACGAAGCTCATTCATATTGATGGCTGGAATAATCTCAAGTTTGATTTCAGGATGCTGCAATTCATACATATCTGTAAACTGCTGACGAAAAGAAGAATCGTCTTCTCCAGACCAGAGGCTGCCAATACGTAACACGCGCTGTTCTGTAGATGGCTTAGAAGCCTCTGCCCAGGCTGTATGCCTGCTTTCAGAAATTAAAGGCAATAGCAGTGCAGCACATACTCCAAAGCTTAACCAGCGCCGCCATAGCCTTCTATTATTTATATGATTCATTCTTGAACCCTCCCATAAAATACTCAATCCATCCACCTTATGAATAATTACCCATAATTCTAGTAACAGTATATAGCTTTATTCAGGAGGGGAAGTTACAGGCTGTTTAAAGTTATGCTACGATTTCTTCATATTATTTCTATAAAAAACATTCCGGGAGTTTTCTGAGGATCCTGATATGCCTTTCTACGGTAAGATAATTGCACTTTGTGCAACTATTACAGCTGTGTGTGTTGCGCTTCTCCTTTTAATTGCACTATGTGCAGTTAAAAAATGTTATTAGGTGCTTTCGGCGGATTTCTGGTGGATATAATTGCACAAAGTGCAACTATATCGCCAGATCCTCTAATGAATGTTAGTTTAAGTGCACGAACTGCAACTATTCGGCGTTTGTGACGACAGTGCGATGAAATCACCAGGTGTCAGAGCGCAATATACCAGAGCGACAGAGCGTAATACCAGAGTGACAGAGCGCAATAAACCAGAGTGACAGAGCACAATATACCAGAGCGACAGTGCGCAGGTCAGCCAAATGTCAGAATGTGAATGTGAATGCAAACACCAAAACCCTACTCTCCACTCCACTCTACTTTTCCTTTTACCAATACAGCATTTGCCTTCCCTACTAACTAACCTACTAACTAACCTGCTGCCTTTCCTATGACCGGCACAAATCGCCCCTTCTACGCAGGATAATTGCACTTTGTACAACTATTAAAGCCGAATGTATTATGCTTCTTCCTTTTAATTGCACTATGTGCAGTTAAAAAACGTTATTAGGTGCTTTCGGCGGATTTCTGGCGGATATAATTGCACAAAGTGCAACTATATCCGCCAGATCCTCTAAGGAAGGTTAGTTTAAGTGCACGAACTGCAACTATTCTGCGTGTGTGACGACATTGCGATGGCATCACCGGGGCAGAATATAGTATTCCAGAGTGTCAGAGCACCTTTTCCTTTTAATTGCACTCGGTGCAGTTAAAAAGAAAAGCCTCCCACCAAAATGTGAGAGGCCCGTCCAATCTATACACAGGTATTTATTTTAAACGCCAAATGCGGACGGATCTTTTCTCCAAGATTTCAGCAGTTCCACATCCGTAGCTGCGATCTCGCCTTGTGTAAGAGCCACATCAATCAATGTGCTGTAGTTGGACAAGCTTTGTAATGGCATTTCAGCGGCAGCAAAAGCATCGACCGCACGATCCAGCTCGTAGCTGAAGATTGCCAATACAGCCAACGCTTCTGCGCCTGCTTCTTGCACAGCTTGAGCTGCTTTGATGGAGCTTCCACCAGTAGAGATCAGGTCTTCGATAACGACTACCTTTTGCCCCGGCTTAATTAGGCCTTCGATCTGATTCTGCTTGCCGTGACCTTTAGCTTTATCGCGGATATAAGCCATTGGCAGATTGAGTTTATCAGCTACCCAAGCTGCGTGAGGAATGCCTGCGGTTGCTGTACCTGCGATCACCTCTGCATCTGGATACTGGCTTTTAATAAGCTCAGCGAAGGCATCAGCAATATAGTTACGTACCTCTGGGTAAGCCATAGTCAGACGGTTATCGCAATAGATCGGGGACTTAATACCAGAGGTCCAGGTAAAAGGCTCCTGCGGTCGCAGTGCCACCGCTCCTATCGTAAGTAGATAACTTGCTACTTGTTCACTTCTATTTAATGTACTCATGCTAGGGTCATCTCCTCAATAATATTTAGTGCTGCTTGACGTGGATCAGCTGCAGTTGTAACAGGACGTCCCACCACCAGGAAGTGGCTGCCTTGCTGAATGGCTTTGCCCGGCGTCATCACCCGGGACTGGTCACCTAAGGATGCACCTGCTGGGCGGATACCAGGTGTAACTGTGCAGAATGCGGGTCCACAAGCCTCTGCGATCGCTGAGGACTCTTGTGGTGAAGCCACTACCCCATCCAGACCTGCAGCGGCTACCAGCTTAGCGTATCTGACTACAGTATCTGCTACGTCTCCTGCGATTCCAATTTCGTTATTCATCACTTCTTGGCTCGTGCTGGTTAGCTGTGTAACTGCGATAATCAAAGGCATTTTAAGCGCAGCATTCCCATTAACTACTGAAGCAGCGCCTTCACGGGCTGCAGCCATCATTGCCGAGCCTCCAGCGGCATGTACGTTAAACATATCTACACCGAGGTTCGTAAGGCTTTCTGCCCCGCCTTTTACCGTGTTAGGAATATCATGCATTTTGACATCTGCAAATACAGAATACCCCCGAGATTTCAGTTCATTAATGAATTCCGGTCCTGCTGCATAGAAGAGCTGCATTCCCACTTTCATATAACAAGGAATCCCTTCCAGCTTGTCAATCAAGGTTCTTGCCCCAGCAACATCAGGGTAATCCAAGGCGATCATCAAGCGATTCGCCATTTCATTCCACTTTGCATCTCCCTGTCCCATAACCGTTCTCCCATCCAGTGCAGACTTAAATCCACACTCTTCATTTATTAGCCCCTAGGCATAGCGGAACGGTCTGCGTAAACGCAAACCGCCCTATGCATCTTTATGAGATTAGTTTAATTGTCCGACAAAAGCAGGCATGGACTGTGACGAGAAGTTGATCGTTTGCAGCATTCTGAGCAGTGCCGTTACTGTATCGAGTGATGTCATACATACGACGCCATTCTCAACCGCTTCACGACGGATACGGAATCCATCACGCTCTGGTGTTTTCCCTTTAGTCAGTGTATTAAAGACGAAGTTGGCTTGCCCACCACGAATCAAGTCGAGAATGTTCGGTGCACCTTCATCCAGCTTGTTCACGTTCATTACGTTGAGACCTGCTTCTTCAAGCGCTTGAGCGGTTCCTCCGGTAGCAATGATCTTGTAACCCAGCGAGTGGAAGCCTTTCATAAGCTCCACAGCTTCTGCTTTATCTTTATCTGCCACTGTAACGATGATAGCGCCGGTTGCTGGAATTTTCATTCCTGCTCCGATTAGACCTTTATACAAAGCTTTTGCATACAATTTATCGCGGCCCATAACCTCACCCGTCGATTTCATTTCAGGTCCGAGCGTTGGTTCTACTCTACGCAGCTTGGCAAAAGAGAACACCGGCACTTTAACCGATACATAATCACTTTCCGGCCATAGACCTTCTGTATAACCGTCATCTTTCAGCTTGCCGCCGAGAATGATTTTGGTTGCCAGATGCGCCATTGGAATTCCAGTTACTTTACTCAAGAATGGAACCGTACGCGATGAACGTGGATTTACTTCAATGACGTACACTTCATTCTGATAGATGACGAACTGGATGTTGACCAGACCAATCGTTTTCAGTTCCTTAGCAATCTTGATTGTGATCTCTGCAATTTTTGCTTTCAGACCTTCATCCAGATATTGCGGAGGATATACAGCGATGGAGTCACCGGAGTGAACGCCTGCACGCTCAACATGCTCCATAATCCCTGGAATAACTACCGTCTCACCGTCACAAATTGCGTCTACCTCAACCTCTTTACCAAGCATGTAACGGTCAATCAATACCGGATGCTCCGGATTCACCTTAACCGCTTCTACCATGTAGCTAAGCAATTCCGCATCATTATATACAATTTCCATTGCGCGTCCACCAAGTACATAGGAAGGACGTACCAGCACCGGATATCCAAGCGATTGTGCAGTTTCTACTGCTTGATCTACGTTGATAACCGTCTTCCCTTTTGGTTGGGCAATATCCAGACGAGCCAGCAAAGCTTCGAATTTCTTCCGGTCTTCAGCTTCGTCAATACTGTCTAGGCTAGTTCCGAGAATCTTAACGCCAGCCGCACTTAATGGTGCAGCAAGGTTAATGGCTGTTTGGCCTCCGAATTGTACGATAACTCCAATCGGATTCTCTTGCGCAATTACGTTCATTACATCTTCAAAGAATAAGGGTTCAAAATACAACCGGTCCGAAGTATTAAAGTCCGTAGATACAGTCTCAGGGTTATTATTGATAATAACCGCTTCATAACCTGCCTTCTGAATCGCCCACACTGCATGCACAGTGGAGTAATCGAACTCAATCCCTTGACCGATCCGGATTGGACCCGATCCAAGTACGATAACCTTTTGTTTATCGGAATGAATGACTTCATTTTCAGTCTCATAAGTAGAGTAGTAGTAAGGTGTAGAAGCTTCGAACTCAGCCGCACAGGTATCTACCATTTTGAATACAGGCGTTAATCCTCGCTCTAAACGAAGCGCGCGTACATCAGCTTCTTTGATGAATTTAACGTTCGCTTGTCCTTCTGCACGAATCTCAGCAATCGCACGGTCTGTAAAACCTCTGCGTTTAGCTTGATACAGGGTTTCTGCTGATAAGCTTTCATCCCCACGGATAACCTCTTCAAAGTTGATCAATCCCTCGATCTTGGACAGGAACCACCAGTCCACGTTAGTGATATCTTGAATCTCTTGCAAGCCAAATCCGCGGCGGAAGGCTTCCGCGATCAAGAACAACCGCTCATCATCAGGTTTTGCCAGACGTTCACGCAGGACGCTTTCTTCCAAATCTTCAGCGCCCGGCAGGCGGAAACGGTGTACACCGATTTCCAGGGAACGAATTGCTTTATGAATGGACTCTTCGAAGGTACGACCGATGGCCATAACTTCTCCAGTTGCTTTCATTTGTGTGCCCAGCTTACGGTTCGCATGAATGAACTTGTCGAACGGCCAGCGTGGGATTTTGCTTACGATATAGTCAAGTGTAGGCTCGAAGCAAGCATAGGTCTGTCCAGTAACTGGATTGACGATTTCATCAAGTGTGTAACCAAGCGCGATTTTGGCAGCCATTTTGGCAATCGGATAACCGGTTGCTTTCGAAGCCAAAGCCGAAGAGCGGCTGACACGTGGATTTACTTCGATTACATAATATTGATAGCTTTGCGGATCCAGTGCGAACTGCACGTTGCAGCCACCCTCGATATTCAGCGCACGAATGATTTTGAGTGAAGCGCTGCGCAGCATTTGATATTCACGATCGGATAACGTTTGGCTAGGTGCCACAACGATACTGTCACCTGTATGCACACCTACCGGGTCGAAGTTCTCCATGTTGCAGACAACGATACAGTTGTCGTTCGCATCACGCATAACCTCGTATTCAACTTCCTTCATGCCGGCAATACTTTTCTCCACCAAACATTGTCCGATCGGGCTATAACGAATACCTGCTTTGACAGTCTCAAGCAGCTCTTCTTCGTTGTCGCAGATCCCGCCGCCGGTGCCGCCAAGCGTATAGGCCGGGCGTACAATTAGAGGGAAACCAATTTCCTCAGCGAATTTCATCGCTTCATCTACTGTGGTAATAATAGTGCTCTCTGGTACAGGCTGTTCCAGTTCGCGCATCAGATCACGGAACAAATCGCGATCCTCTGCTTTTTCGATGGACTCAAGCTGGGTACCTAGAAGCTTAACATTCTCTTGCTCTAGTACTCCTGCACGAGCCAATTCTACAGCCATATTAAGACCTGTCTGTCCTCCCAAAGTTGGCAACAAGCCATCTGGGCGCTCCTGACGGATGATGCCAGTTACGAATTCAAGGGTAATCGGCTCGATATAAACTTTATCAGCCATATTGGTGTCAGTCATGATAGTCGCTGGGTTACTGTTGATCAGCACAACTTCGACGCCTTCTTCTTTCAGGGCCTGACAGGCCTGCGTTCCGGCATAGTCAAATTCTGCGGCTTGCCCGATAACAATCGGTCCAGAACCGATTACTAATATTTTTTTAAGCTTTTCATTCTTAGGCATGTTATAGAGCTCCTTTCACGGCTTCAAGCTGTTTTACTGTAGGTTTTGGCGCCGTGATTCTGGCGTTTGCCGCAAGCTGCGCCTGGCGCGAGCTTACAGGTGTGTTAGCTTTATGATCAGCGATCATCTGTAAGAAACGATCGAATAAGTAGCTGCTGTCATGAGGTCCCGGTGCTGCTTCTGGATGGTACTGTACTGAAAACGCAGGATAACGGGTATGTTTAAGTCCTTCAACGGTCTTATCATTATTATTAATGTGAGTAACCTCTAGATCCGTGCTCTTCACAGAGTCTTCATTCACTGTGTAGCCATGGTTCTGAGAAGTAATGAAGCAACGTCCGCTCTCCAATTCTTTAACCGGATGGTTACCGCCACGGTGTCCGAATTTCAGCTTCTCTGTATCCGCGCCACAAGCCAGTGCAAACAGCTGGTGACCTAAGCAGATACCGAAGATTGGGTATTCGCCAAGCAATTCTGAGATCGTCTTCACTGCGTGTGGAACGTCTTTCGGGTCCCCAGGGCCGTTGGACAGCTGGATACCATCTGGATTGAGGCGACGAATCTCATCAGCAGTTACGTCATGAGGTACAACTACAACATCACAACCGCGATTGTTCAACTCGCGTAAGATACCAGCCTTCGCTCCGTAATCTACCAGCACGATGCGTTCTTTAGTTCCTGGGCTATTGTACATGCTTGGAGTAGATGTGCGTGCTACCTGATTGCGCAGTTCTTCAATTGAAGTGTCGCCCATCATTTCCATCAATTCCTCTACCCGTTTGTTAGAGGTAGTCAGGATCGCCTTCATTGTTCCGTAGTGGCGAATAATCCGCGTCAACATCCGGGTATCAATCTCGCTGATTCCAGGAATATCGTATTCTTTCAGCAGGTCGTCCACACTGTATTCTGCGCGCCAGTTACTTGGAACTTCTTCATGACGACGCACTACAAAACCGTGTACGAAAGGTCGAACAGATTCGAAATCATCCCGCGTAATCCCGTAGTTCCCGATCAATGGGTACGTCATGGTAACGATTTGTCCGCAATATGAAGGGTCAGACAGCACCTCTTGATATCCTGTAATTCCTGTGTTAAAAACAACCTCGCCTGTCTTTTCACCTTCAGCGCCAAATGCGGTACCTGTAAATAAAGTTCCGTCTTGAAGCAGCAATCTCGCCTGCATTCCCTTCCACTCCTTCATGTTCTGTAGTCTGATACGTATGCCTTGCATGCCTTCCGGAGTGTACGCGCTCAAATTGCTGATCTGTAAAGATCAGCAATTTCGCCTCACCAGTCCGCTAGTTTTTCTCAGTCCATACGGCTTTGCCGTCCACCCAAGTTTTTACTGGCCAACCCTTAAGCTTCCAGCCGCCAAAAGGTGTGTTGCGTCCTTTGCTTGCGAAGGAACCTGGGTCTACTTCTTTTTCCTGCTCCAGATCGATGAGTGTCAAATCTGCAGGAGCTCCGATCTCCATAACCCCGGTGTTCAATCTGAATACCCGTGCAGGATCGGCAGTCATTCTTTGTACTAGTAAGGATAAATCCCATTTTCCGGTTTCTACAAACGCCGTGTATAAGAGTGGGAAAGCTGTCTCGAATCCAACGATACCAAAAGGTGCCAGCTGCATTCCTTTCGCTTTCTCTTCCTCACTATGTGGCGCATGATCTGTAACAATCATATCTAGTGTGCCATCAAGCAACCCTTCGATACACGCCTCAACATCGCGGCGGGAGCGCAGCGGCGGGTTCATTTTCCAATTGGCGTCAAGGCCTGGAATATCGTCTTCAGCAAGAAGCAAGTGATGCGGACATACCTCAGCAGTTACTTTAATGCCGATCTCTTTTGCTTGGCGAATCAGCCGCACCGACTGTTCAGTACTGACATGGCATACATGGTAATGAACGCCTGTCGCTTCTGCCAGCAAAATATCGCGTCCAACATGGATCGCCTCTGACTCATTCGGAATTCCTTTGAGGCCATGCTTCTTAGCGAACTCACCTTCAGCTACACAGCAGCCCTCAACCAGCGAGTTATCTTCGCAGTGAGCAATGACTGGCATATCGAGCGATGCTGCGATGTTCATTGCATCTTTCATCATTTGAGCACTTTGTACGCCCACACCGTCGTCTGTATAACCAATAGCTCCAGCTTCTTTGAGCGCCGCAAAATCCGTCAACTCACGTCCGAGCTCATTTTTCGTAATGGCTGCATAAGGAAGCACTTTAACTAGTCCTGCTTCACGCGCCTTGTCTTTCACAAATTGCACGATCTCCGGGCTATCTGTCACCGGACGAGTATTTGGCATACATGCAATGGTTGTAAATCCGCCTTTAGCAGCTGAGCGACTTCCGGTTTCCACTGTTTCCTTGTGTTCAAATCCCGGTTCACGCAAGTGCACATGCATATCAATGAGTCCCGGAATAAGCAGCTTACCTTCAGCATCAATGATCTCCGTGGCTTCTCCGATAGCTTCATTTCCGTCGATTATAGCCGAGATTACACCATCCTGTAGTTCGATGTGTTTGCGCTCAAGCAAGCCTTCCTTATTCAATACGCTGGCGTTTCTAATAATCACTGTCATGATTCTACCTTTACCCTCAGATCACAGCTGCGGGCCCTCTCGTTATTATATAATAAAAATTCATCTTTGTGTATATTTATTAGTCTCTATACGTTAGCATTCTGTAAGCTTATAGTAAAGCTCTTTCGAGAACCGCCATCCGAACCGGTACGCCATTAGACATTTGCGGGAAAATCCGCGATTGACTGCACTCTACTACTGCATCATCAATCTCTAGATTCCGGTTAACCGGAGCTGGATGCATAATGATTGTGTCTTTGGCGAGCTTAGCTGCCCGCTCTTCTGTTAGACCATAGTGGCTACGGTAATCTTCAGCAGACAGCTTAATGCCGGAAGTATGGCGCTCAAGCTGTACTCGAAGCATCATTACTACATCCGCTTTAAGAGCTTCTTCCATAGTTACGTAAGGCGCATACTCCATAAGCTCAGGAGCCTTCATATTATCCGGTGCGCAGAACTGCACCTTCGCTCCCATTTTCGTAAGCCCCCAGAGATTAGAGCGCGCTACGCGGCTATGCATAATGTCCCCAATGATGGAGACTGTCAGGCCCTTTAGTTCCCCAAAGGTTTTGGTCATGGTGTATAAATCAAGCAGCGCCTGCGTTGGATGTTCATTGTTGCCGTCGCCCGCATTGATAAGCGGTATGGACACCTTCTCAGCTAACTGCTGCAGCACACCTGCAGGCTTCAAACGCACAACTCCGGCATCGATCCCCATCGATTCCAGTGTGCGCACTGTATCGTAGATCGACTCCCCTTTTTCTACACTAGAAGCTGCAGCCGTAAAATTAAGTACTTGCGCACCTAGTCGTTTCTCTGCCATCTCGAAAGAGAAGCGTGTGCGTGTGCTGTTCTCAAAAAACATGTTAGAAATAAAATGGGAGTTCAAGATGGGCGTTAGCTTTTCACTTTGATTGTCCCAAAATGCTGTTCTGTCAAGCAGTTGGATAATTTCCGACCGGTCAAGCTCTTTGATTCCCAGCAGACTACGTTCCTTTACCTTGGTAAGTGTCATGATGTTATCGTTCCTCCCGGTTTGAAATAATGTAGACCTCATCTTTGCCGTCGTATTCCTTCAGCGCCACTTCAATCTGCTCGTGCTTTGAGGTAGGTACATTCTTACCGATGTAGTCCGGCCGGATCGGCAGCTCGCGGTGTCCGCGGTCAGCCAGTACTGCCAGTTGAATCATTCGTGGGCGTCCGCAATCCATCAAAGCGTCCATCGCCGCGCGGATGGTGCGTCCGGTGTAAAGTACATCATCGAACAAAATGACTTTCTGATCATGGATGCCAGCACTTCCTGAAGTAATAACGACGTTACTCTTCACTACTGCTTCACTGCCTTCCACTTCACGGTCATCCCGGTAATGTGTGATATCCAGCTCACCGTATGGAATCTCGACGCCTTCAATCTCCTTGATGCGCTCAGCGATACGCTGTGCCAGATACACACCTCGTGTCCGAATGCCGACCAGCAGACAATTTTCGATACCTTTGTTCTTCTCCAAAATCTCATGAGCAATACGCGATAAGGCCCGGCGGATCGCCGTTTCATCCATAATGACATTTTTCTCAGTAACCATAATCTTGTCACCCTCCAGCTTGTTCGCCTATTCAAGTTCCCGGAAATCAAAAAACTCCTTGCCTATAACAGGCAAGGAGTGAAATCCGCAGATGAGGAAGATGACGGCCGCGCGCATAAAAAGACAGTTCCGTATTTACACACGGATACCTTTCTAAGAGTCGCGAACCTCGATTCACGTTACCTTGCCAGCCTCACAGGACTGAATTAAAGGCGCTATTCATTTAACAAGAATTATGACAGAACAACCCCCTCATGTCAACTTTCTCTGCCTAAACTTTTGCACTTCTCTTCCTTACTTCTATTAACAACAAGGGGAAAGCGGTACTCAGTATATCTGCATAAAAAACGAGGCTGAACCCAAATAGCCGTTTCATGGCTTTTGGGACAACCTCGTTTATGTTCTTAACACTACTTGATGTCCAAATGGTTCAAGAGGCGCACCTAGTAATGCTGAAAATGATGCAATTGGTGAGGTTCTTATATAGTAATTAGGGAATTTCTCCCTGAAAGTCAGTGATTTCTGTTCATCAGACTTGTAATTAGGGAAAACTTCCCTAATTGTTGGCCGATTCAGTGATTAATATAGAAAACCCCCTGATTATTAGGGAGTTTTTCCCTGGTTTCGTAAATTCAGAGCGAATATCGGCTAATTTCAGGGAGTTTTTCCCTAATTAGTTTATAACCCACTCTTTACTTCGCACAAACACAGAACGCATATAGCTCACCACACAAGTCCACCACACAAGTCCGCCACACAAGTCCACCGCACAAAGTCCACCGTCACAGCTACCACAAATCATCTACTGCAAGCTGTACGAAAATCACACACAGCCATTCATCCACCACCCACCCCAATAGTACAGAACACGACACGCGGCTTATAGTCATAAGGCACAGCAACATCTACAACATTTCCTATTCCATAAAAAAGAAGCTGCCCCAAAGTAGAATTCACTACTTTTGAGACAGCCTCATTAATTTCAATAACAATGCTTAAAATTCAAATTCCACATCGCTAAGACGTCTTTGAATTTCAGAGATGACACGTCTCTCTTCCTCTTCACCTTTAGCAATAAAGGTAACGGAGAAACGAACAAACGGGCCTGCATCATCCCAAGGCACAGTGGAGATCAGCTTCTCACGAATCAGGAATTGGGAGAAATCTTCACCGGATTCAAAGCGACGGCCGTCTTTGATTCCCTTAGGTGCAGCGACATACAGGAAGAAGGAACCTTTTGGCTTCTCAGCTTTAAAGCCGAGGCTGTTCAGTGCATCAACCAGCAGGTTGTGACGACGGGAGTATTTATCCGCAATCGCTTCAGTAATCTCCGGATGAGCAAGACCATAAGCCGCTGCTTTTTGAATCGCGATAAATTGGCCGGAATCGTTATTATCCTTCACATCGCTGAAAGCTTTAACCACTAGCGGATTACCAGCCACAAAACCAATTCTCCAGCCCGTCATATTGTAAGACTTAGAAAGAGAATGCAGCTCTACACCCACATCCTTTGCACCTGGAACGGAGAGGAAGCTAAGTGGCTTCAAACCGTCATAAGTCAAGGCAGCATAAGGTGCGTCATGGATAACCACTACATCGTATTTTTTCGCCCATGCAACGACCTCAGCAAAAAACTCAGGAGTGGCACTAGCGCCCGTTGGATTGTTTGGATAGTTTAGATAAAGAAGCTTAGCTTTACGAGCAATGTCTTCTGGAATTTCGTTCAAATCTGGAAGGAATTTATTCTCCTTCTTCAGCTCCACTGTAAATACTTGTCCACCCAAATATTTAGTATGTGTACCCAAGACTGGATAACCCGGCACGGTCATAATCGTGATATCACCTGGATTGATAAAACAAGATGGCAACATAGCCAGCGCAGGCTTCGATCCGATGGAGTGAACTACTTCCGTTTCTGGATCAATTCCTTCCACCCGGAAAACTTCCCGCAAATATTCAGCAGCAGCAGTCTTGAATTCGGCAATTCCGTTGTCCGCATATCCGCGGTTTTCTTCCTTCGCTGCTTCTTCAGCAAGCTTAGCTACGATACCCGCATCCGCCATCTCATCCGGCTCGCCTACGCCCATATCAATTAGTTCAATGTTAGGAAAATCCTGTTTTGCGGATGCTTTAGCACGTTTGATTTTCTCGAATTTATAAATCGAAGTGTCTTTGCCATAATTGGCACCGCCGATGCGGTCTGCAAAATTAGTCTGAATGAAGCTATCTTGGTATTGTTCAATACTCATACTGTCATCTCATCTCCTGAATATCTATTCTACTTTTAAAAGAAACGGCTTCGCCGTCCCTTGGATGGCGTATGTTTCCGGATATCCGTTTCATTATAAAAATAAGGATAAAGAATAAGGCATTACCCTTTCTTTATCCTTATGTTTTTAAATATGCCGTAAAGTAGTGTTCAATACCATAGACTAATTATCACTTCATTTGTACTTATCTGCTGCGTAGTGTGAACAGGACTTCTTCCATGTCCTCCGGAATAGGTCTGCTGAATTCTTTATATTCACCTGTGGTAGGATGAATAAATCCGAGCACCGCCGCATGCAACGCTTGTCCATTCATCGTAGTGCCCTTGCTGCGTCCATATATCGGATCGCCTACAAGTGGATGGCCAATGAACTTCATATGTACCCTGATCTGATGCGTGCGGCCAGTCTCCAGCTGCAGCTCCAGCAGTGTACAATCTCCGAAGCGTTCCATTACTGTAAAATGGGTCACGGATTTTTTGCTGTTCTTTTCGGTTACTGTGTATAGCTTGCGATCATGTGGATCTCTGCCAATCGGAGCGTCAACAGTGCCCTTATCATGCGACAAGTTGCCGTGTACGACTGCAATATATCGGCGCGTAACACTATGCTCTTTAAGCTGTGCGGCAAGTGAGGCATGACTGGCATCATTCTTAGCCACCATGATAAGACCAGAGGTATCCTTATCGATCCGATGTACAATGCCTGGACGAATCTCACCGTTAATGCCGGACAGATCCTTACAGTGATACATCAGCGCATTTACTAAGGTGCCTGACGGATGTCCCGCAGCTGGATGCACAACCATGCCCCGGGGTTTATTAATCACAATGACATCGCTGTCTTCATATACAACTTCAAGAGGAATGTTCTCCGCGATCAAATCCGTTACTTCTGCTTCAGGGACAACAACGCTAACCACGTCGCCTTCCGATAGCTTATAGTTGGCTTT
The DNA here is from genome assembly GCF_038002845.1 of Paenibacillus sp. FSL F4-0122. Lineage (NCBI taxonomy): Bacteria > Bacillati > Bacillota > Bacilli > Caryophanales > Paenibacillaceae > Paenibacillus > Paenibacillus sp. FSL F4-0122. The sequence continues at coordinate 4,055,427 of NZ_JBBODI010000001.1, read as the reverse complement.
CACTGGCTTGCCATTAACCGTAACGTTACCGCCGCTGATCCACAGCTGCACCTGAGAACGGGAAATTTCTTCTTCCCATGATTCCGTAATATATTTATCGATTCGCTCCCGCGCGTTCTCTGCCGAAACGGTCCATTCCGTGACGTCCCTCTCTTCTTCGCTCGTAGATGCCGCTTGGTGATTGACGTCTTTATTCAAATCATTCATTCCCTTCTCTTACTTCCTTTGCTTCTTTTACTTCTTTTATTTCTGTAATTTCTTCGCCGTTTTTAAGGTCACGAAAAGAATCCAGAAGAATCAATCCAACCCCAATGACGATACAAGAATCCGCCACATTAAAAATCGGGAAGCTATAGCTCCCAAAATTGAACAGAAGGAAATCAACAACCTCACCATTGATTATCCGGTCCAGGAAGTTACCGATAGCTCCACCCAGTACAAGCCCTAGGGCAACAGATAACAGCTTCCGCGAGTGTCTAGTCTTGTTCAAATACCAAACGATACCACTAACCACTACAACCGTAACTAGAAAGAAGAACCATTGCTGACCTTCGAGAATCCCAAAAGCAGCCCCGCGATTGCGATGAGAGGTAATCAGGAAAAAATCTCCGATAACAGAAATCTGTTCTCCGATCTCCAGACGTGTAGCAATGAGATACTTTGTCCCTTGATCCACCAAAAATACAATAAGAGCAATCAAATAGTACACCACAGAAGTTGTCACTCCGTTCTTATTTTTCCCGCTAAATGCGGTACGAATACTGTTTAAAGACTTGTATATTGTAGCACAGCCCTTAAAGAATCGTCTATTGCGGGACATCCGCTAAGTTCAATCTTGGGGACTATTTTCCAGCGGTAAAATCCCTGCTCTCCGGTCAACCTAACAGAAGAACCATCCGGTGTTATCCGGCAAGTCGGAATGATTCTTATAAAAGGTACAGAAAGGAGCTTTCTCATTATGACGCACCTGACAGTACAGCAGCTCTCAGAGCTACGTGCACGATTGGAAAAAGATCGGGATACGATTCAGCGCAGGCTTCAGAATAATGAGCATTACGGCTTAGATGAATCCATGCGGGATGGTTCCGGAGAACTTTCCGAGAATGACAACCATCCAGGAGATGCAGCCACCGATTTGTATAATCGCTCCATGGACATTTCACTGTTAGAACGGGACGAGCATGAGCTGGACGATATTGAAGCTGCTTTATCCGCTATGGATAATGGCACTTATGGGATATGCAAGGCTAGTGGTGAGCCGATCCCTTTTGAACGTTTATCTGCCATCCCTTCCACACTTTATTGTAAAGAGCACAACCCGCGGCAAAACGCACCTTTCACTCGTCCAGTGGAAGAGGAGCTGTTATCTCCACCTTTTGGACGCACCAGTCTGGATGAGCGCGACGATCAAAACGGTTTTGACGGCGAGGATGCCTGGCAGATTGTTGAAAGCTGGGGTACCTCGAATTCTCCCGCCATGGCGGAGGGCAACAATATTGATTCTTATAATGATATGGAGATTGAAGCCGATGAGCTGGAAGGCTGCGTAGAGCCTTGGGAGAACTTTATCGCCACTGATATCACGGGCAACAATCTGATTGTAGTGCCGGGACGGAGCTACCAGCGTTATTTGGACAGTGACGAGGCAACCCATAGTCTTGATCCTCTCGAGGAAGACTAAACACAGATGTCCCATACACAAAATCATTTAAACGGCGTACTGTTCCAGTTTTAAGGAATGGTTCGCTGTTTTTAATCTTAACGTTTCGATGGCTATTTGAATTCTAGCTGACGCTGTACGATCCGCACAATATCCGCAATATAATCCCCAATGATCGGTAGATTGAGCGCGCCTAGTCCCTGAAGGATATAAATAATCGTTGCTGCAAAAAAAGTAAAACCCAGTGCAATCCCAACTCCCCGAGCTGCTCCAAATAAAATATTTCTCCAAATCAACCGCCAAGGTGAATATAGCAGATCCGTATATTGATAAATTCGGGATTTTTCCAAAATATGAGCCCACTCAAAGGTCAATCGGTACATTGTATTCATTTTTTCTTCCAGCGGAATATCCTCGGGATTACGTGGATCTGCTGTTAGATACTCAGGATTAACTTCAGGAAAAGCCTTATTCTCCTTTTCCTTGTCTGGGTTATTCTTATTGCCGGATGTCTTAATGGAGATTCTCCTCTTGTTTCCCTCCACAGCTACGGCTCCTCTCATATGTCTTTCCTTCGCTACAAAGTAAACGAGCCCGGCCAAAGAGAATTCATCTCCTTAAGCTCGGGACTCGTTAGTTTTGCGCCGAAATATAAAGACTATATTTCCCGCATAAACGGAAGATCTCCGTTTACACTTATGCCGCTAGTATATGCTGTTTTGGGACAGGTAATGCAGAATTATGCTTCGATATGGATACCGATGGATTTATCACCGACTTCTACCGTCTCAAAAGCATGTTCTCCATCAAAATCAACCGTAGTCACAAGTACATTGTCTCGCAGTACATTGTCAAATGCTGTAACAGCTGCTTTTAGCTCATCGTCTAACTTCAAAGTGAGTGCGATCCGTTTCTCGATCGGCAGATCCAGACGTTTACGGTAATCTTGAACCGCACGAATGATCTCACGAACCCAGCCTTCTTGTTCAAGCTCAGGCGTGATTTCGGTATTGAGCGCAACCGTAACTCCATATCCGGAAGCTGCGGCGAAACCTGCTTTGGCTTGTTTTTCAACAAGCAGCTCTTCAGAAGTGATTACAAGCTCTTCACCTTCAGGTGTCGCAATCGCGATTGAGCCGTCTTGCACCGCTTTACGGGTAGAGTCACTATCCATAGCTTTCAGAAAGCCTTGCAGGAAGCCTACGTTTTTACCGTATTTTTTACCGGCAACCTTAAGATTCAGCTTGAGTGTGAAATCAACAAATCCGCTGTCACTGTTCTCCAGCACGATGTTCTTGATGTTGATCTCGTCTTTGATGATCTCTTCATACTCAGACAAATGGAAGTCACGGTTCATCGAAACGATCAGCTCGGACAGCGGTTGACGATTCTTAATGCCTGTTTCGTTACGTACGTTACGCGCCAGCTCAACGATCTGTCTTGCACTTTCCATATCCTCTTCCAGCTCTTTATCGATCAAGTTCTCGTCAGCAACCGGGTAGTCTGCCAAATGCACACTTTCTCCGCCGCCAAGGTTCGTGAAGATATCTTCGGACAACATCGGTGTAAATGGAGCCATCAAAGTCGCTGTCGCCAAAAGCACATGAGTCAACGTACGGTAAGCATCCAATTTATCTTCACCTAGACCACTACCCCAGAAGCGGTCACGGGAACGACGGATATACCAGTTGCTCAGCTCATCCACAAAGTTCTCAATCGCTCTAGACGTATTTACGAAGTCATTTACCGCAAGTCCTTTATCCACCAAAAGAATCAAGCTGTTCAGACGGGACAGGATCCAGCGGTCCAACTTATGTTTTGATACCTTAAAAGGATGATCGGCTGGGTCGTATCCATCGATGCCCGCATAAAGCGTTAAGAAGGCATGTGTATTCACCAGCGTATCCACTACTTTAGATTTTGTCTCACCTACAAGACCACGCGAGAAACGTTTATTATTCCACGGTGCACTGTCGGACAAAATAGCCCAACGGAATGCATCCGTGCCGTAATCGTTCATGATTTCCCAAGGATCAATAACATTGCCTTTGGATTTGGACATTTTTTGACCATTCTCATCGAGGATATGACCGTGAGCGATAACTGCTTTATATGGAGCTTTACCCTTAAACAAGGTGGATACTGCAAGCAAGCTGTAGAACCATCCGCGGGTCTGGTCGATCCCTTCACAGATCATATCTGCCGGATACTGATCATTCAGCTTATCCTCGTTCTCAAATGGATAATGGCTTTGTGCAAAAGGCATTGAACCACTGTCGAACCATACGTCGATCACTTCCGATGTACGAACCATCTCTGCATCTTCGCTAAACGGACTGCGCAGCTTGATCTTATCCACGAAAGGTTTATGCAGCTCGATATCTTCCGGAACATCACCAATCGCCATCGCTCTTAGCTCTTCAATGCTGTGTGGTGCAAACTCTTTGCCCGTTTCTTGACATACCCAAACGTTGAGGGGTGTACCCCAATAACGGTTACGGCTGATATTCCAGTCAACCAGTTCATCCAAGAACTTCCCGAAACGACCTTCACGTACATGCTCAGGGTACCAAGCCACACTGTTGTTGTTAGCAATCAGCTGATCTTTGATCGCTGTAGTGTTGATGAACCAGCTGTCTGTTGCGTAATACAAAAGTGGTGTATCACAACGCCAGCAGAACGGATAGCTATGCTCGTATTTCTCTTTACCGTAAAGCAATCCTTTTTCAGACAAAACCTTAATGATATCCAGATCGCAATCCTTAACAAAACGTCCCGCAAAATCAGAAACTACATCCGTATACTTACCGGAATTATCAACCACATTTACGAAGCTGATGCCATTCTCACGGCAAGTCTTGTAGTCATCTTCACCATGTGCTGGTGCCATGTGTACGATCCCTGTACCACTGGAATCTGTAACGAAAGAAGCACCTACGATAACATTGCTTTTCTCTGCCTTAATATATCCGAATGGAGGTGCGTAAGTTTTACCGATAAACTCGGAACCTTTATGTGTAGAAAGGACTGTGTGCTCGCCTTTCATTACTTCTTCGACCAAGTTTTTAGCAACGATGTACACACCATCTTCTTGTTGCACACGTACATAATCCATGTCCGGGTTCATAGCTAGCGCCATATGGGCTGGCAAGGTCCAAGGTGTTGTCGTCCAAGCCAATACGTAGTCTCCGCTGTCATCCAGCTTGAACTTCGCAGTTGCACTGAGATCCTTAACGGTTTTGTAGCCTTGAGCAACTTCATGTGAGCTTAGTGTAGTCTGGCAGCTCGGGCAATACGGGCTAACACGGTGTCCGCGGTAAAGCAACCCGTTCTCATGCACTGTAGCCAAGATGTTCCATACACTTTCGATATAGGTGTTATCCAAGGTTACGTAAGGATTATCTAAATCCGTCCAGTATCCGATTGCTTCTGTAAATTCACGCCATTGCTTCTCATAACCGAAGACGCTGTCTTTACATTCCTGGATGAATTTTTCTACGCCATATTCCTCAATCTCTTGTTTACCGGAGATGCCAAGCTTCTTTTGTACGCCTAGTTCTACTGGCAGACCGTGTGTATCCCAGCCGGCTTTACGTACTACGCGGTAACCTTTCATTGTCTGGTAACGACCGATGAAATCCTTGATTACCCGTCCCAGCACGTGTCCGATATGCGGCGCACCGTTTGCTGTTGGCGGACCTTCATAGAATACATAGTTTGGACGTCCCTCACGGTTCTCCATGGACTTGCGGAACGTATTCTCTTCGTTCCATTTCTTCAATATGCGGACATCTCTTGCCCGCGCCTTTTCTCTGACATCTACTTTTTGCATGTGATGGTCAATCCTTTCATGGATTAGTCTATAAAGCTCTTTTCGATCCTTGGGCGATCCTGCGCAGCAGCTGCCCCTTCTTTCCGGGCACCCGAGCTGCGATCCCGTAGGGCAGCAATCGCTCGGGGGCTTCGGCGGCATTGCGCAGCAACCGCCCCTTCTTTCCGGGCACCCGAGCCGCGATCCCGTTAGGGCAGCAATTGCTCGGGGCGCCATTTCGCGACCTTGCGCAGCTGGTCGCGCACCGCTCTTACCCTGGCACCCGAGCCGCGATCCCGCAGGGCAGCAATCGCTCGGGGTGCCAATGAGCGACCTTGCGCAGCTGGTCGCACACCGCTCTTGCCCTGGCTCCCGAGCCGCGATCCCGCAGGGCAGCAATTGCTCGGGGCGCCAATGAGCGACCTTGCGCAGCTGGTCGCGCACCGCTCTTGCCCTGGCTCCCGAGCCGCGTTCCCGCAGGGCAGCAATCGCTCGGGGCGCCATTTCGCGACCTTGCGCAGCTGGTCGCGCACCGCTCTTGCCGTTAAGGCCCCGCAGGCGAACCCGCCAGGGGAGCCTAAGAAGGGCCACTCGTTCAGCCACATGAGTCCGTTCGTTTCCACCACCGTACCTATTTGCACGAGGCTTTACTTTGCGGGTGTCCAGAGGGCGGCAGCCCTTGGGGTCCCCCTTAGAAAGGGGGATTTAGGGGGATGGCCGCCCCGGAACAACAAAATAAGCGTCATCCCACCCCCAAAGGGGCGAGACGACGCTCGCGATACCACCCTAATTCTGCGCATGAGCACATCCTTAAGGGGAGTGTATTCAGCACAATCTCAGTCCTGCGCGTAAATCTTGTGCACAGGTCCGGTGTAACGTCCGGCAGACGGTTAAGCTTACGCACGATCAACGCTTCAGCTTAACTTCTAGGGGAAGATCTTCCGGCAGGGCTCGAACAATCGGCTCTCAGCAATCGCCGACTCTCTGGAGAACGTTACCTTGTCGTACTTGTCCCGTCATCGAATACATATAAACATTATACAGATATGTTCTATTTATAGACTTTTTGAATCTAAATGTCAACAGCCATTCGCCCAATCTAGCTATTAAGGACGTACTTGCGCATGGAGTTCACTTTATTATGGTCTATTTTATCGGAAAATAAAAATAGAGGGAATAGCTCCCTCTATTTAGCCAATTATCGTCTGAAACCTTTAGATGCGATGAAGAACATCATCCTTGAAGGCTACGTTCTCGCTCGCCTCACGACTCTCTAAGGCATTCCAGTCATCCTGTGATAACAGCTCCAGCTGAGCTTCCACTAATGTCCGGAAACGAGTGCGATAGATCGAAGCTTGCTTACGCAATTCTTCAGTCTCAATAGCAACCTTACGGGATTTGGATAACGCTTCGTTAATAATCCGATCGGCGTTTTTCTCCGCTTCCTTGATAATGAGCTGGGATTCCTTCTTGGAGTTGTTCTTCACATCATCCGCCGCTTCCTGAGCGACTAAGATCGTCTTTGATAAACTTTCTTCAATATTCACAAAATGATCCAGACGCTCTTGAATAGACAAAAGCTGATTCTGCAGTTCCTTGTTCTCACGGATGACGCTTTCGTAATCCTTGATCACTTGATCTAGAAATTCGTTGACCTCGTCCTCATCATAACCGCGAAGTCTCCGAGAAAACTCCTTGTTATGTATATCGAGCGGTGTTAATGGCATGCTGTGCACCTCCTAGAAATTTCGGACCTTCTTTATCTCTAAATCGCAACTAAGCGGCAGACAAAGAAGAAAGACTGTACTTCAAGTAAAGGCAGAAGGTGTTTCTGTGTTCCGCCTGCCATTTATGGTCCGCCTCTTCTTTAAAGTATCGGCGTCCAGCTTTAAAAATGTTTGATTCCCTCGAAATAATCAATTTCGACAAGTAAGACCGTATTCCTGCAAGGGATTCACACAAATTTACCAATCTGAACACGGTATCGGCCCTTTTTCGTCAAACTGCCGACCTCTAGCACCTTGAAGCGACCGAAGCCTTGAATAGATACCATGTCACCATCCTTAAGACTGCAGGATGGGTCTTCCTCCACTTTCCAGTTTACCCGAACGCGTCCAGCCTTGATGGGAGCAAGAATTTTGCTTCGGCTAAGCCGTGTTACATCTGCGGCAATGCCATCCAATCGCAGGGACGCTACAGTCAAATCCATCACTTCCAGCTTAACCTCACTATTACGCAAGGCGGAAAGGGGTAATACTTCCGTACTTACCTGTATCCGGTGCACTCCAGTTAAATTCATAGCTAAATAATCTGCAATATCAGCAGCGACTACAACATGACAACCATCGTCCAGAACATGAATATCACCGATTTTGCCTCGTTTAACGCCCAGCCCCAGAATAGAACCCATGTAGTCCCCGTGCTCCAAGGCCAGAAACTTCTGCTCCCCTGAGGTTATCGCAAGCACCTTCAGCTCCATGTCTTCCTGATCCAGATCACGATAATCAGGGGCGACAAGCGCTCGCTTCCGCTCTGCCTCAGCATGTCCACCCTCCCATTTAACAATCACGTCAGGATGGCGGTTAACTAAAGTTTGCAGAATAAAACCTTGGCGGGGATCGAGAAATTCAGTTAATTTAGTCTCATGATATTCTCCAGCATTGGTAACCCATTCGAAGGCCTTGTCCACAAATTGACGTTCATCGGGATGAAAATGCCCGTAAACTTCGTTCTTCATCACAGATGCCTAAAAAATCAAATGCAGGATAGATTTAAGTCCGCCTGCTGCGAATTCCAAGACAAGTAATGCAATGATTGGAGAGATATCAAGTGTACCGAAGAGCGGTGGAATAAACCGTCTGAAAGGTGTTAAATACGGCTCTACGAGTTTGCTTAGCAGTTCTCCAATGAAGTTATCACGAACGTTGGGTAACCAGGACATTAGCACATAGAAAATAATCATGTAAAAATAGATATTAAACAAAATATCGATAATGTAATCAATTTGAAGCAAAGCCCATTCACCTCATTCTGTTATAGTCTTGATCGTCACCTAGGATTTCTGTAATGGAGCCTTGAATTTCAACAGTATCTGGAGTGCACATAAATATATTGCCCCCAATTTTAGAGATTCCTCCCCCAAGGGCATAAACAGTTCCACTGAGAAAATCAATAATTCTCATTGCTTGATCATTGCGAACACGCTGCAGGTTAATTACTACCGTCCGATGCGAACGGAGATGATCAGCAATCTCCTGTGCCTCATCATATGAACGTGGTTCATATAATACAACCTTGACATTTTTTTGCGAATGGATACTGACAACGTTGCCCCTTTGATTTTTGCGGGTTTCTACAGGGGCCGGCTCATACTCATCCTCTTCGTGGATTTGCTCCCGCTCCACAACTTCCTCTTCCTCCTGCAAGCCCAAAAAACTCATAAATCGGTTCATAACGCTCATCACGATCCCTCCTAATGGCCTACTAACACCGTACCCAGGCGTACCCAGGTAGCTCCTTCCTGTATCGCCACTTCAAAATCATTCGACATTCCCATGGACAGCTCCGTAATCGGCTCAGGTGTCAAAGCAAGTTGATTAAGCTCATCGCGCAGCTCACGAAGTCCGCGAAATACAGGACGGGTAAGCTCTGGATCACCTTCTAAAGGTGCCATCGTCATAAGTCCAATTACCTTAACGCGGTCCAAACTAGCGATTTCACGTAAAAATCCAGGTACTGCCTCAGGTGACAGACCGAACTTCGTATCTTCGCCAGAGATATTCACTTGAAGAAACACATTCACTTCCTGATCGGCGGCAAGCGCCTTTTTGTGTAATTCTTGCGCCAGAGACATCCGGTCCAAAGAGTGTATATATTGAAATTTTCCAATAACGTCTTTAACCTTATTGGTTTGCAAATGCCCGATAAAATGCCATGTCCCTTTGTCCCCTAAAACCTTCCATTTGTGCTCAGCATCCTGCCAGCGACTCTCGGCAATATGCTCTAGTCCTGCCTCCAATACGGAGGATACCATTTCCAGAGAAACATATTTCGTCACTGCAATTACCTTGACGTCATTACGATCCCGGCCGCTTGCCGCGCAGGCACGTGCTACACGTTCCTCTACCTCAGCAATTCTCTCCTGCAGTGTTAAAGACAACTTTCAACTCTCCTTTATTCCGATCCAGCTCGTCATTCTGCCTGTAATACCGTTTTCTTTGCGATATGAAAAAAACAAATCACGATTACAGCTTGTACACCATGTTGTACATTCGATATGAGTCGGCAATATTCCTGCTTTTATCATAATGCGTCGATTCATTTCTTTCAAGTTTAGCAAGTATTTACTCTGATCAGTCTCGGAGGCTCTGTAAAGCTCCACAGCATCGAAAGTTTCTATACCCTCATTCAAGCTGCCCTCCAACTGGCGAACATGCTCCATCACATAATCATCCACCTCATAACAGCAGTCGCCAATGGATGGACCGATCGCTGCCACAATATCATGTGGATTGCTGCCGTATACCGTTTGCAGCTTATTCACCATGGCTGCGGCAATCTGAGCCACCGTCCCTTTCCAGCCTGCATGCGCAAGACCGACGACTCTACGCACGGGATCATAAAAATAAAGGGGCACACAATCCGCATAAAAAGAAGTCAACAAAACCCCGGGCACATCCGTCAGCAGACCGTCCGTGGCTTGAAATGCCGATGCTCTGTCCTGTTGTCCCCGCCCACGGTCTACTTCCCTTACCACAGCTATCTCTGCCCCATGGGTTTGTTCTCCACAGGTCCATGCTTCCGGTTTGAAATCAAGAGCTTCGGCAATCGCTCTCCGATTGCTCAGGACAGCTTCAGGAGCATCCCCAACGTGAAACGCACAATTCAGGCTGTCATAGGGCGCCTTGCTAGCCCCTCCCTGTCTACCAGTAAACCCCGCTGTAATTTCATTATGCTCCACTCGCCACGGCTCCAGATGGAGCAGCATAAGCATTTCTTTCCCCTGCACAAACGGTTCCATTTCCTCACCTCCGCCTTAGTGTACCACATGTAAATACCCGTACAAAGTGACGCTTAAGCCAGATCGCCTAAATTCTTAAATAAAAAAACAAAAAACGCACCTAATTAATAAGTGCGCCGTTCGCTGCGATCTCCCCGCTCCAGATACATCGTTTCCCGCTCTTCCTGTCCCGGAGACATCCGTGACTCTTCAATCTTCACGAGCACTACATCGGACCCGATCTTGACTATATTCCGCCATGGAATAATCAGATCTGTCCCGCCTCCGAACAATCCCATAAACCGAGTGTATCCGGGTATAACGATGGCATCTATGACACCACGGCGCAAATCAAGCTCCAGATCACTAATCTGCCCCAGCCGCTTGCCATCTACAATGTTGATAACATCCTTCGTCTGAAAATCAGAGATTTTCATTTTTTTGGCAGACCCTTGATAATCCTCATTCATCTCACCACCCCTGTACAATCCGACCTATAGTCCAATATATGATACGGAAGCTTGTCTACATTCATTAAAAAGAGGAGATCGCCCAAAATCCTTAACCCGGATTCTGGAATATCTCCTCATGGCTACTGCTCTAAGATTTCACGTGTTTTTGCATTTGCTGAATCGCAGATTTCTCCAAACGTGAGACCTGTGCCTGTGAAATGCCAATCTCGTCTGCGACCTCCATCTGTGTTTTCCCTTCGAAAAACCGCATGGATAAAATTCGTTTCTCCCTTTGTCCTAACTTACGCATCGCTTCACGTAATGCAATTTCTTCGATCCACGACACATCCTTATTCTTATCGTCGCTAATCTGGTCCATTACATAAATAGGATCGCCGCCGTCATGATAGATCGGCTCGAATAAGGACACTGGATCCTGAATGGCATCAAGAGCAAATACAACATCTTCCTTCGGCACACCCAGCGCTTCTGATATTTCGAATATCGTCGGTTCCCGCGAGTTCTGATTGGTCAGACTATCACGTACCTGGAGCGCCTTGTAGGCGATATCTCTGAGAGAACGTGATACCCGAATCGGGTTGTTATCACGCAGGTAACGCCGAATCTCACCGATAATCATCGGAACTGCATATGTGGAGAATTTAACGTTTTGTGATAAATCGAAATTATCAATGGCTTTCATCAGACCGATGCAACCCACCTGGAACAAATCGTCAACAAATTCTCCCCTATTATTGAACCTCTGGATAACGCTTAGAACAAGTCTAAGATTACCGTTTACCAATTTCTCTCTGGCGGATCGCTCGCCCTGCTGCTGCAGCGAAGTGAACAGTTGCCGCATTTCCACATTCGTTAGAACAGGCAGCTTAGCAGTATCCACACCGCAAATCTCGACTTTATTACGGGTCATGATGATTTACCTCCCAAGGAGAAACATTACTGTACATTATCTCCCGGGCTCGCCATTTTATTCCTTGCTAATTTCACCTTACACCATCTTGTTAAACTCCTTGCGCAGCCGCTTGATAATTCTTTTCTCCAGCCGCGAAATATAAGATTGGGAGATGCCAAGCAGATCGGCCACATCTTTTTGTGTCTTTTCTTCGCCTCCGCGCAGGCCAAATCTCAGCTCCATAATGAGTCTTTCCCGGTCACTCAGCTTTTCCAGTGCCTTTTGCAGCAGCTTGCGATCAACCTGTTCTTCTATGTTCCGATAAATGGTATCATTTTCCGTTCCTAATACGTCAGAAAGCAATAATTCATTGCCATCCCAATCAATATTAAGCGGCTCATCAAAAGAAACCTCACTCCGTGTCTTGCTGTTCCGCCGCAGATACATCAAGATTTCATTCTCTATGCAGCGGGATGCATAAGTAGCCAGTTTTATTTTTTTCTCAGGATCAAAAGTGTTCACAGCCTTAATTAAGCCAATAGCGCCAATCGAAACCAGATCCTCGATATTGATGCCGGTATTCTCAAATTTACGAGCGATATATACTACCAAGCGAAGATTGCGCTCAATCAACATCGCACGAACAGCTGCATCGCCGCTAGACAGCCGCTGAAGCAGATATTCTTCTTCTTCCCGTGTCAGCGGTGGAGGAAGTGCCTCACTCCCGCCAATATAATAGATTTCCTGACTCTTCAGCCCTAGTAGAAACAGCATGCGGTAATATTGCAGCTGCAGAGCAATTTTCCATTTGACCATTATTTGTTCCTCCTCCAAGAAGTGCACGGTTCGCGTGTGAAGCTTTCAAATCCCGCTTTCAGCCATCAGAAGTTTGGTTCAGCTAGCTTTAAAGATTAGGAAGGCAGTGCTGCATCAATAGCGCTCTCTTTTTGAGTCAAATCAGGATGTATTACAGCCCGATAGGCTCCATCCCCCGACAATGTCCCACCATCCAGCCCGATCAAGACTCTTTTACAATAAAAGATATCTTCACCAAGCTTTATCGTCACCTGATCAGGCTTCAGTGCAAGCATAAATGATGCCCCCCGGTTAACTCCCCTGTAAGGCACCAGACGCATCCTGTCCTGCCAAGCAAACGACTGCCCGTCCGTTTCTAGTAAAAGTTTGTCCGCTCCGTCCTGAGTGAGTCTACCTTTCCATGTTTCAGGCAGATGTCCCTCCCAGAGCGAAGATTCCATAACCATCACCGGTATGCGGGTCAAAGGATCACAAAGCCGGTTACCTGTGTCTAGCAGGCCGGGACAGGAAACAGTCACTCCATCAATTTCTACTACCACCTCACCGATATAGGTTTCAAGCTGCTCCCTTCTGATTCGTGAGGAGTGCACTGCCTTGAAGCAGATTAACACCAGGGGAAATACTGCAATTACAAACCAAAAACCAATCTTTAGGCGGTAAGCATGCCCTCCTGAAGCAGTGAACATAATACCATTCCAAATATCACCGGAGCTCTGCAGCAAATAGTGAATACCTACAATCCCACCAGCAGCTGCGAAGTTGATAATATAAAAAGCTCCCATAGTGCGAAGGTAGCTTTGCAGACTCCCAAAACCAAAGGCAATCCATAGCATAACCACCGACAATCCAAACTTAATGAGGAAGGTATACATGAAAGACAACTCCGGCACAAACATCATCACCACATAGAGCGCACCAACCAGAGCTGAGAGGACTAGCCGCCACCATGATATCCTCAGCTTGACCATCCAGCCTGTCAGCCACAATAGAATTCCGTCGATCACTAGATTGGCGGCGAATATCAAGTCAATATAAACAACCAGTGCATTCACCTGCCTACTATGGCGGAATCTATCCTGTAGCCAAAATGGATCAGGCTCTGTTTTTTGGACGATATGATTAGTATAAAAAGTCTCGCTTTCAAAGTCTGTCTAAACTTGGGGGGCATTCTTGAGGTTTTTTTGTCGAGTTATAGCGTGGGAGGGTTTTATTCCTTCTGAACAGCATTTCACATAAAAAAAGCACCGCAGTACCCTAGCTCTATTAGCTGGATAATACGGTGCTTTCATATCTTCTTGATAAAAATATTTAACTAGTCGTTGTTGCTACGATTACGGTTACGCAGGAACGTCGGAATATCCAACTGATCTGACGTGTTCTGATTCCCGAACGGACGCAGATTAGCAGCGTTCTTATCCGGTGCTGCCGCTGGCTCGTTATTCGTCGAGACCGGACGACGTCCTGGAGCTTCAGGCGATGGTTTATGTTCAAAGCCAGTAGCAATTACTGTTACTTTGATATCATCCTTCAGGCCTTCATCAATTATCGCACCAAAGATCATATTCACTTCAGGATCAGAGGCGGATGTAACGATCTCAGCCGCTTCATTGACTTCGTATAGGGAGAGGTTAGATCCTCCCGTAATATTCATGATTACGCCGCGGGCGCCTTCAATAGACGTTTCCAAGAGTGGGCTCATGATGGCTTTACGTGCTGCTTCAGACGCACGGTTCTCACCATTTGCTATACCAATTCCCATAAGCGCTGAACCGCGCTCTGTCATGATCGTCTTTACATCCGCAAAGTCAAGGTTAATCAGACCAGGAACCTTAATTAGGTCAGAGATACCTTGAACAGCCTGCCGGAGAACATTATCTGCTTCACGGAAAGCTTCCAACATCGGTGTTTTCTTATCAACGATCTCAAGCAAACGGTCATTTGGAATGACAATTAGCGTGTCGACTTTTTCTTTCAAAGCTTCGATTCCAAGCATTGCCTGGTTATAACGTTTTCTTCCTTCAAAAGTGAACGGGCGAGTAACTACACCCACAGTCAGGGCTCCACATTCTCTAGCAATTTCAGCTATAACTGGCGCCGCCCCTGTACCTGTACCGCCACCCATTCCTGCAGTAACAAATACCATATCTGCACCTTTAAGGGTATTCGAAATCAGATCACGGGATTCCTCCGCTGCTTTCTTACCGACTTCAGGGTTGGCGCCTGCACCCAAACCGCGGGTCAGCTTGTCCCCAATCTGCAGCTTGTGCTCCGATTTGGCCATATGCAACGCTTGGGCGTCTGTATTAACCGTAATAAATTCTACACCCTGAACGCCGTTTTCAATCATCCGGTTGACAGCATTACTACCTCCGCCGCCCACGCCGATGACTTTTATTTGCGCCAAGCTCTCCATTTCAAAATCAAATTCTAACATATTGTTCCATCTCCCCCTCAATGTGCTTGGATGGCCGGTCCAAGTATATCTGGACTTACACTTATATAAACTCGCTAAACATATTTTTTAGACGCTCCACAAATCCGGGCTTCTGAACAGTTTCCTGACTCGGAGTGGCGTTCTGCTTGCTCCGGTTGACCGTCTTTTTGTTGCTGCTTCCACCACTGTTTCTTGCTCGGAAACTACGGACAACATTATGCAGAATACCGACACCGCCGGTAAACCCAGGGTCCCGTACACCGATATAATCCGGCACGGCGATGCGTACAGATGCAGCCAGCTCGGTCTGAGCAGCCTTCAATACACCCGGCATCGAGACAGTCCCACCTGTAAGTATATAACCTCCAGGCAGTTCACTGTAACCAAGCCGTTTAACTTCTTGACGAATCAGGTGGAATATTTCTTGCACCCTTGGCTCGATAATTGCCGCCAGATCCTCTTGGTTAAATTCCTTCTCCACATTACTGCCAATGCGCAATACCTTGAAGACAACGTCTGAGGCTGCATCGTCAATCCATGCGCAACCATATTTAAGTTTTACCTTCTCCGCTTGATCAGTAAGCGTCCGAAGTCCGTAGGCAATATCATTGGTTACGAATTCTCCTCCGATCGGAATCGTGGAGGTTGCACTAAGAGAACCCTCTTCGTATATGGCTATTGTTGTTGAGCCCGCACCAATATCAACCAGAACAGATCCCATCGATTTCTCGTCCTTGGACAGCGCCAATCCACCAGCTCCAAGAGACATCAGCACAAGATCCTTTACCTTCAGCCCTGATTTCTCAACACAGCGTAGTAGATTATGTATTGGCGTCTTAGCACCCGTAATGATTGTTGCCTCAACTTCCAGACGAACACCGATCATTCCGCGCGGGTCTTGAATTCCTTCAAGACCATCGACGATAAATTGTTTGGGAACAACATCAATCACTTCACGCTCCGGAGGCATAGCAATGACTTCCGCAGCTTTAATTACGCGATCGATATCATCATCGCCGATTTCACGATCCTCATTCTGAACGGCCACAACACCGTGGCTGGATTGCAGGCCAATATGATTACCGGAAATGCCTACATAAACCTCTGATATTTGAATACCCACCATCTGCTCTGCATGATCTATAGCACTTTTGATCGATTGCACAGTTTGGTCGATATCTACAATCGCGCCTTTACGTATTCCTTCCGAATCAGCAGATCCAACGCCAATAATATTAAAGGTTCCATTGGTAACTTCCCCAATTATTGCCCGAACTTTGGATGTACCGATGTCCAAACTAACAATGATGTCATTGTTGCTCAAGTCCTATGGCACCTCCTGTTATAATCATAATTAATTGCATTACCTTATCCCGGTCCCGGGAAACTTCTCTGTACATATTCAACATACCTAATCCTTTCCCTCTTTTTTCTACAAATTTTTTGAACGGAATAATATTCCAACATCCCCAAATGTGAATAGTTACTCATATGTTATTGTAAAAATAGCAATTATCACAGGAAATATCGGCCTAATTGGTCATTTCAACCAAATATAGTACTATATCTCAAAAAAATCGAAGAAAAAAGAGGGATATAGCTTCTTGCCCGTAACTCCGATTGTAGCATTTTTTTAACTCTATTAGTAGGGACTATTTACCTCCACACTACTCTTGCGCAACATCTTCTTCATCGCTTTCCACCTGAAAAGGAACATATGAATCGGCTTCTAGCATTTTAATGAGTCCAGGCTGTTCAGTCTCTATAATCTGATTCAAATAGGACACCTTGCTCTTTAGCAAAGAGATGGCTGTAATCACCTCAAAACGGGATCTAGTATAGAGCTTGATCCGGTCTGGAAAAGACAAGGTTGGCGAGGGAACAATCTCAGAGATATCACTTGTCAATTCATTAGGAATGCTTGCTAATGCTTGACATAGCTTAGCCTTATTCGGATCATCCGGGTCCCAGTTCGTTAATATAGGTTTCTCAACAGCAATTCCAGTCTCATTAACAGGCACTGCAGCTCCACTGGACAGAATCGCCTTTAAGAGGCCTCCCTGTTCCAGTTCATAAGCTACCGCAGGGAATTCCTCAATCTTTACTGTGATCACCCCGGGGAAATCCTTCTGCACGCTGACGTCTTTAATCGTCTTAAGCTTCAGCAGAGATTCTTCCACAGCTTTAGTTGATACAGCAAAGAATTGCCCACCTATTTTAATTCCACTTTGTGAGAGTAACTCTTCACTAGTAGAATACTTGCTACCTTGAAAATCTATCACTGTAATATGGCTAATAGACGATCTGAAAAAAATCACAGCAAGAAGCGCAGTGAACAGCAGCAGCAGGATCGCCGTAATCTTACGGCTCATTTTTTTCTTAGGCTTGTCCTCTTTAAGTAGAGGTAATCGGGTTGTAGTCATTCTCATATCTCCGTAATAAGGCCCTGTCTCCTTCTCTGAGAGATCTGGAAGGAGACAGGGAGCTTTAATTGGCCAAATCAAGTGGATCCGTTACAGGCACCTTACGGCTTATACGCGCGCCAAGCTTCTGAAACAGCTTCTCTATTCCATCATAACCACGGTCAATGTGATGCGCTTGCTCAACGACCGTAGTCCCTTGTGCAGCAAGCCCGGCAATGACCAGAGCTGCACCCGCCCGCAAATCAGTAGCTTCCACAGTAGCACCATACAATCTCTGAACGCCGCGAATAAACGCACGATTCAAATCGATAGAGATGTCAGCACCCATCCGGGCCATTTCTTCCACATGTTTGAACCGTCCCTCAAACACCGTCTCCTTGATCACACTAAAACCATCGGCGAGCGACAGCAGCACCATGACCTGAGATTGCAGATCCGTCGGGAAAGAAGGATAAGGAGAGGTTACAATTCTCTCAACCGCACGCGGACGCCCCATGCAGCTGACATTAATTATATCATTGCATACTGTGATTTGAACACCAGCCCGCTTAAGCACATGAATAAGCGAAGTCAGATGCCCGGCGTTCGTATGTGTCAAGGTCACATTCCCACGTGTAGCTGCCGCAGCAATCATTACAGTTCCAGCCACTATCCGGTCTGGGATTACCTCGTACGTACAGGGATATAAGTTTTTGACACCCTGGATCGTAATGGTATCGGTGCCTGCACCGATAATCTGAGCACCCATACTATTCAAAAATTGCTGTAGATCCTGTATTTCCGGCTCTCTTGCTGCTCCCGATATCGTCGTTGTCCCCTCTGCCTTGGCGGCAGCCATCATAATATTCTCCGTGGCTCCAACACTTGGATAGTCGAGATGAATATCACTCCCTACAAGCTTTGAGCCCCGACAGGATATTCGTCCGTTGCTTTCCTCGATCTCCGCCCCCAGTGCTTTAAGACCCTGCAAATGAAGATCGATTTTACGCTCCCCGATCGCACAGCCACCAGGCTGATAGATCGTTACCTCACCAAATCTGGATAACAGCGGTCCCATTAAAAAAATGGAAGATCTCATCTGCCGCATCAAATCCTCAGGTACATGAGATGTCCCCACGGCTGACGTATCTATCGTCACCGTATCCTCTTGATGCACGCACCTGCAGCCCAGCCGATCCAAGATGTCTAGCATAGTCTCGATGTCCAGCAGCTTCGGCACATTATGCAGTGAGTGAACTCCTTCGGCCAGCAGGCTTGCCGCTAGAATCGGCAGCGCCGCATTTTTTGCTCCATGGATACGAATGGTGCCTGACAGGGGACTTCCACCCTCAATCACCAATTTGTCCAATGTATCACCTCCGAGATTACCGCTCACCCACCACAAACACTTCCGATACAAGGTCATATGAAATGTACAAGATTATCCTGCACTACCTTTCAGGTTAGGAAGTGTTCTGGGTGATTGTCACGATTATAGGATTATCCTATGTTCGTTCCTCCAAGTGTGTGACAGAGAGCTGCCAATAAGGAAAATACCTCTCAAAGGTAAATGGCTTAAGACTGTTTACCGGCTAGTCTTCGGAGTTCGTTAGTGACAATGGCAGCAGAATCCCTTTTGCCCAGTCGTTTGGAAGCCTCGGACATTTTTTGGCGTACAGCTTCAGTTCCAATGATTGCTTGCACAGCTTCATAAAGCGCCTTACCATTCAAATCCTTCTCAAGCAGCACCACAGCGGCCCCTTCGCGTTCCAGCTGTCTTGCATTCGCCTCTTGGTGATTGTTCGTCACATTAGGAGAAGGGATAAGTACAGAAGGAATACCCAGCGCTGTAATCTCAGCGAGAAAGGATGCCCCCGCCCGATTTACGATTAAGGAGGTACAAGCCAAGACCTCCGGCATATTGTGAACATAAGGTAGGACATGCAGCCAGTTCGGTGTGCTACCCAGCTTCTGACGCAATTCAGCACGGGTATCCTCAAAATAAGGCTCACCTGTAACGTAAACATAATGAACACCATTACCCTTACCCACAAATGGGGCCATTTCAATCATGGCTTTATTAATAGCCTTAGCCCCTTGACTGCCGCCAACAACCAAAACAACCGTGCTGTTATCCGGAATGCCCAGCGAGGCAAACCCCCGTTGTGGACTAGCCGTAGTAACCGTCGTTGCCCGAGGATTACCTGTGTAGATTACGTGCTTGCTCCCCGGAAAAGCAGATTCTGTCCCTTCAAAGCTTACGGCCACTGTACTCGCGTAACGACTTAAAAAACGATTTGTTAAACCAGGGATAGCATTTTGCTCATGGATCAAGGTTGGGATGCCCAGCCGGGATGCAGCGTAAACGACTGGACCACATACATAACCGCCTGTACCAATTACAACATCAGGCTTAAACTCTCTTAACATTTCTTTGGAAGCCTTAACGCCCTTTAAAAAACGCATCACCGTCTTGACGTTGTCCATGGACAGCTTGCGCCGAAAGCCAGTGATGTCGATAGATTTGAAAGGGATATTCTCTTGGGGAACAAGCTTGCTCTCTAAGCCACGCGTTCCACCAATATACAGGAAGGTAGATTCACTATCTTCTGATTCCAGTTGTCTAGCAACAGCGACTGCGGGATAGATATGACCACCCGTGCCTCCGCCGCTTAATACGATACGCATGTCTTTCACCTCGCATAACGGGATAAGTTCAATAGAATGCCCAGGGAGGTTAACATCAGTGTAAGCGAAGAACCTCCATAGCTAATCAGAGGAAGCGTAATGCCTGTTACAGGCATCAGACCAATGACCACACCAATATTAATAATGACTTGCACAGCCACCATACAGACGATGCCAACGGCCAAATAGCTTCCAAAACGGTCAGGCAGACTCATCGCCACCTTCATTCCGCGCCAGATTAGAATAAGAAACAGGATCAACACTGCCAAACCACCGATAAACCCCAGTTCCTCGGCCAATATAGAAAAAATAAAATCGGTCTGCGGCTCAGGTACATAACTGTACTTCTGCCGGCTCATTCCAAGTCCGAGACCCCCGAGCCCTCCAGGCCCAATCGCGTATAGCGACTGAATAATCTGGTAGCCTGCACCGAGGGGATCGGACCAAGGATCAAGAAAAGCGGTGATCCGCTGCAACCGGTAAGGTGCTGCGGCAACCAAAGCAACAAAACCAGCCACCCCAGCTACTCCTAGTGAGAGTAGATGTTTCATTCTTGCCCCAGCTGTAAAGACCATCATCAAGGCTGCGCCAAACATAACGGTACCTGTACCCAGATCCGGCTGGAGCATAATCAGTGCAAAAGCTGACCCGATAAGCGCTAACGGGGGAAGTAAGCCACGAGTGAAGGAGGTGATATCATACTCTTCTTTTCCCAGCCAATTCGCCAGAAATAGAATCATCCCCATCTTCATGAACTCGGAGGGCTGAATCCCGAAGGAGCTGATTCCGAGCCAGCTGCGCGCTCCCCCGCGAACTACACCAATGCCGGGAATAAGCACCATAACGAGCAGGATAAAGCAGACAATCAGTGCCGGCTTAGCCAGCTTTTTTAACACTTTGTAGTCTGTATTCGCTGTAACAAACATTGCAACAAGTCCCAGTCCTGCAAACAAAAGCTGCCTCTTTACAAAGTAAAACGAATCTCCATAATTGCGGAAGCCTAAAACAGATCCGGCGCTGTATACCATCACCATGCCGATCACCAGCAGAGAAAGAATGGGAATCAGCAACCAAATATCGGGAGCATGACGAGTTTTGTTCATCAGGAGCACACCTCTTGCATCCGTAGTAGGGGCTTATCCACCCCCCTACTTAAAGGTTATGCACCGCCTCTTTAAAAATACACCCGCGCTCTTCATAGGATGTAAACATATCCCAACTAGCACATGCAGGAGACAGGAGAACGATATCTCCTTCTTCCGCCAGAGCGGAAGCTTCCCGCACAGCTGCTTGCAGCACGGCGGCGGCGCTCTCCCCATTATCGACGGAGATAATCTGCTTTAATCCTGCCAGCTGTGCTACATTTATTAGCTTGTCCTTGGTTTGTCCTAACGCCACCAAAGCTTTGACGCGTCCGCTCAGGACAGGCAGCAGCTCCATATAATCGGAGCCGCGGTCTAATCCGCCAGCGATCAATACCACCGGCCGCTGAAACGATGTCAAAGCCGTAATTGTCGCTTTGGAGTTCGTTGCTTTGGAATTGTTATAATAAGCGGCTCCAGCCTTATCAGCTACATACTCCAGGCGGTGCTCCACACCGCGAAAAGAAGAAAGCACTCCGCTTAATAGAGAGGGGTCCGCTCCAGCGGCAATAGCAATTCCACAGGCAGCCAGCGCATTCCCCACATTAAAGCGACCCGGAAGGGCGATGGAATCCACATCCGCGATTATCGTTTCCTTGTCCGCAGATTCGCGATAGATAATGTGGCGCTTCAGCTCATCATCTTGCCCCGTAATGTAGGACGGGCTAACAAATACTCCATGAGGCAGCTCCTCAAACAAGGAGAATGGAAGAATAGAAGCCTTCATATAGGGTACAAGTTCCCGGCAGACAGGATCATCCCAGTTCAGCACTGCTGTATCCGTAGCTAATTGATTAGCGAACAGCTTGGTTTTGGAATCCACATAATCTTTCATGCTTCCATGATAATCCAGATGGGTCTCTGCAATATTCAGCAGACAGCCTATCTTAGGGCGGAAGGTCTCCGTACCTTTAAGTTGAAAGCTGCTAAGCTCAACTACCATCCAGTTATCCTCGGTAGCCTCTTGTGCAGCCTGACAGAGAGGCGTACCAATATTGCCCGCAATTATAGGGTTCATTCCCGCAGCTTCCAGCATATGGCCTACCCAGGTCGTCGTTGTCGTCTTACCATTGGAACCCGTGATCCCGATCATCGGCGCTGCACAAAGTCGATATGCCACCTCTACCTCTGTGACCACTTCAATTCCAAGCTCAATTGCCTTTTGTACAGGAGGCGCAGAATAAGGAATGCCTGGATTCTTGATTACCAGACTTACACCTTCATGAATAAGACCTTCCGGATGCCCACCGCATATAACACAAATTCCCAAAGATTCCAATTCGGAAGCTTCGGGACTTTGATCTCTTTCCTTTTTATCGTTCACCGTAACTACAGCGCCGCGTTCATGCAGCACTTTAGCCACCTGGACACCGCTTTTAGCAAGCCCAAGAACCACAACTTCTTCACCACGATACTTATCTGGATGTTTCATTCTCTACAACCCCTTGCTAATAAATAGTCCCACAGCAGCCAACACCAAGCTAACCGCCCAGAACGAAATTACCACACGCCACTCCGACCAGCCACCAAGCTCAAAATGATGGTGAATCGGGCTCATTCTGAATACACGTTTGCCACGGGTTTTAAATGAAACGACTTGAATCACAACGGACAACATTTCAATTACAAAAACACCGCCAATGATGAGAAACAGCAGCTCACTCTTCGTGACAATAGCAATAGCACCTATCGCGCCACCAATACCAAACGAACCCGTATCCCCCATAAATACTTTAGCAGGGTGGGCATTAAACACAAGAAAGCCAAGTACAGCACCAATCATTGCCGCAGCACATACACCTGCCGCAATAGACGTAGCCTGCATTGCCACCACCGCGTATGCGGCCAAAGCAATGGCGCTAACCCCGGACAACAGTCCATCGACTCCATCTGTAAAGTTAACGGCATTCGTCACTGCCATCATCATAATAATGATGAATGGATAATAGAACCAGCCACCCCAATCAAAGCTGAAATCAGTACCTGGTACGCTGATACTTGTACTGTGTCCGGCATAAATCAGAAGACCGCACATCAGAGCACCAACCAGCAGCTGTCCAAATAACTTTTGACGTGCTGTGAGCCCTAAGGAACGCTTAAATACAATTTTGATATAGTCATCCAAAAACCCGATCAATCCAAAACCAAGCGTAGCTACGAGCAGTACGTAAAAATCTGTATTCACCACAGAAAATTTCAGATAAGACAAGGTAAAAGCTACGATAATCACGATACCGCCCATAGTCGGCGTTCCCGCTTTCTTCAAATGGGTTTGCGGTCCGTCATCTCGCACCTGCTGTCCGAATTTCATCCTGCGCAGAAGCGGAATGAAGAGCGGAGCGGCAATGACCGCAAGGATAAAGGAAACAGCAATAGTCAATAACAATAGTTGATAATCCATGGGTACACCCCCTCCAATGATTTAGGTCTGTTGAATATCTTTATTTAGGCTCTGAAGCACTTCCTCGAGCTTCATCCCTCTTGATCCTTTAAATAGAACAATATCCTTAGCACTGCATTTCTCTAGAAGGACAGCGGTTAGTTCCGCTTTATCTGTAAAAGCTTTTACGCGCTCTTTGCCGAATTTCTCTTCTGCTGCTTTGGCAATATGAACGGATAATGGTCCGTAAGTACATACAAAATCAGTTAATGAAGGGTCAAGGTAGTAGCCTATTTCTTGATGAAATTCTACTTCCTCCGGCCCAAGTTCCAGCATGTCCCCGAGCACAGCGATTTTATTGCCACTGCATTTCATAGATTGCAGGACATCTATAGCCGCCTTCATAGAAGTAGGGCTGGCATTATAAGCATCGTTTAAAAGCGTAAGTCCGGAGGAAGTCCGAATCACTTCAATCCGCATGCCCGTCAACTTGAGCCTGCTGAGACCGTCCTTCATATTCTGCTCCGTAACCCCAAAATGACGAGCAACCGCTAGTGCAGCCAGAGCGTTAACAACGTTATGCTGACCTGGCAGCGGTAATGTAAAAGCATGTTCCTTATGACGGCTTGACGTGAACGTCATGCCACCAGTATGGGACATCATCCCTGTTGGATAATCATCATTATCCTCATTTAGACCAAATCGGAAGATTCTCATCCCTTCTGGAGCCTTAAAAGTGGACTCTTGCATTACCTCAGTCAGCAGCGGTTCGTCACCATTATAAATCAGCAATCCCCCCGGCTTCAGCCCTTCAGCAATCTCCAGCTTGGCGCGGGCTATTTCTTTACGTGACCCCAGCTGCAGTAAATGCGACTCGCCTACATTAGTAATTACCGCTACGTCTGGTTCAGCCAAAGAAGCCAGCAGAGCAATTTCTCCCCGCGAGCTCATCCCCATTTCAAGTACAGCGATCTCTGTATCCTCAGCCATGGATAAAATAGTAAGCGGAAGACCGATATGATTATTGAAATTCCCTGCTGTCTTATGCACTTTGAACTGCACTTCAAGCAGAGACATAATGATATCTTTTGTTGTTGTTTTCCCGTTGCTGCCCGTAACAGCGACAACCTGTGGAGCCACTTCCTTCAGATAAGCAGCGGACAACTTCTGAAGAGCCTCTAGTGTATCTTCAACAATAATAACTCCGCCACCTTCAGGTACCGGTCCTTTATCGCGTTGCCACAAGGTTGCACCCGCACCAGCAGCCAGTGCTGCGGCAGCATAGTGGTGACCATCGAATTTGTCTCCAGATAGAGGCACAAACAGGCAGCCGGGTGTGATCTTACGGGAGTCGGTAACGACTCCCGTAAGGGTTGTATTCATAGCTTCGACAGCAGCAGGTTCCCCTGCGCACATGGCAGCAATATTTTCAAGCGTTCTTGTAATCAATAGTTTCGGCCCCTTATAACTTCTTTAGCGACGATGCGGTCATCGAAATCATGAACCACTCCGCCAATCAGTTGATAGGTCTCATGACCTTTCCCCGCAATCAATACTACATCGCCAGGGCTTGCCATTTCAATAGCCTTCCCGATAGCTTCTCGGCGATCAACAATCATATGATACCGGTCAGAGGTGACTCCATCCTCTACTAGTCCTGCTTCTATATCCTTCAAGATTAGTTGAGGGTCCTCCGTCCGGGGGTTGTCAGAAGTTACGAATACCATGTCGCTATATCGTGCAGCGATCTTCCCCATTAATGGACGTTTCGTCCGGTCTCTGTCACCGCCACAGCCAAACACTGTAAGCACTTTGCCGGTAGCAAATTCGCAGACCGTTTTTAATACATTCTCTAGCCCGTCTGGTGTATGTGCGTAGTCAACGATAACAGCAAATTCCTGACCTTCGTCCACTGACTCCACCCGTCCAGCTACACCATCGATTGCCTCAAGACTAGTCTTGATATCAGCCAGAGAGACATCTTCCAATAAAGCAGCTGTAATCGCCGCGAGTGCATTGTAGACATTGAACTTACCAACCATACGGAGTGAAATGTCCGTCTTCCCCTTAAACGTATCCACATGGAAAAAAGTTCCTTTTGCAGTGATCGATATTTGCGAAGCTCGGACATTAGCGTTGTTATCAATGCCATATGTAATCACTTCCGCCGCAGTTTGGGCTGCAAAATAGTGACTTGCTTCATCATCCGCGTTCAACACCGCATATTTGCGTTCTTCCTTCCACGGAGAGATCACATTTCCTAATCTGGAGAAAAAGAGCCCTTTAACCGCCCGATACTCCTCCATTGTATGATGATAATCCAGATGATCTTGGGTTAAGTTCGTAAAAATTGCCGTACGGAAGTCCGCACCCTTCACACGTCCTTGCTGAAGTGCGTGAGAGGATACTTCCATTACGCAACACTCCACACCTTTGGAAGCCATATCATGAAGGGACCGCTGCAGATCTAGCGACTCCGGAGTTGTGCCTGACATAGGGTAGCTTTTGCCGTCATAGCGCATTTGAATCGTTCCAATCAGACCTGTCTTCATATTCTGATCCTGCATAATCCGCTCAATGAGATAAGTCGTTGTTGTTTTGCCGTTTGTGCCCGTCACCCCGATCATTCTCATCCGGCTGCTAGGTGAGCCAAAGAAAGCATTCGACATGACAGACATCGCAAACCGGCAGTCATCCACAACAATCTGCGGGATATCAAGCTCCAGCTTGTGCTCACATACAATAGCCGCCGCTCCGGAGGCTACTGCTTGCGGCGCATATTTGTGCCCGTCCACGGTGTGGCCAGGCAAACAGATGAATAGATCTCCCGGGCCTACACGGCGGGAATCCGTCTGAAGATCAGTAATCTCCACATCTCCATCCCCGTATAGTTGCGAAGTAGCAAGACAAGCAGATAATTCGTTAACTTTCATAGTAATCCCTCACTCTACATTTTCGGATACGAGCTGAAACCTTATACCTTAATCATTATTCACTAGATGCTCCCATATAAATCCTGATGGTTGAGCCCTGTTCTACTCTGGCCCCAGCCTTAGGAGCTTGATTGATGACCGTATTTCCTGTGCCTGAACGTGCAAGATTAAAATTCATATTTAAATCCTCATAGATATCCTGCACCGTTGCTCCGGTAAGATCAGGTACGGTCACTATCGGAGTTTCGCCATACTTATAAGTTTTGGGAAGCTGATCACTGCGCTCCGGAACCTTCATATAGTGCAGTGAGTCTTCCAAAATATTTTGCACGATTGGAGCTGCAACCACACCCCCAAATTGAATCCCTTTCGGATTATCCACGGCAGTGTACACAACGATCTGAGGATCATCCGCTGGCGCAAAGCCAATAAAAGAAACAATGTGCTCTGTTGGAGAATAACGTCCATTTACAACCTTCTGTGCAGTACCCGTCTTGCCACCTACACGATAGCCGTCAATAAAAGCCGGCCGTCCTGTGCCTTTGGCAACCACGCTCTCAAGTGCTGCCCGCACCTTCTTGGATGTTTCCTCCGAAATGACCTGCCGCACAAGCTCTGGCTTCACCTCTGATACAGTCTCTCCAGTAACCGGGTTAACCCATGCTTTTGTTACATGCGGTTTATAGAGATTACCGCCGTTGATAGCCGCGGATACCGCAGCAATCTGCTGAATAGGCGTAACCGAAACCCCTTGGCCGAAGGCTGTAGTCGAAAGCTCTACCGGACCTACTTGACTGAGCTTGAACAGAATGCCATTAGCTTCCCCATTCAGATCAATTCCCGTTTTGCTGCCAAAACCAAAATCACGAATATATTTGAAAAGTGATTCTTTTCCCAGCCGTTGCCCTAAGGCGACAAACCCAGGGTTACAGGAGTTCTCAACTACCTGTAAAAAGGTTTGACTACCGTGGCCGCCCTTTTTCCAGCAGCGCAGCTTTGCGCCCGCTACCTCGATAAAACCCGGATCATAGAAATGATCGTTCTGAAGATCTACTTTACCTTCCTGCAGCGCAGCAGCCAGAGTAATGATTTTGAACGTTGAACCAGGTTCATAGGTCATCCAGATAGGCAGATTCCGGTTGTAAATCTGCGCATCATATTCCTTGTATGATGCTGGTTCATACCCCGGTCTGCTAGCCATGGCTAGTATCTCACCATTCTTCGGATTCATAGCTATAGCCCAAGCACCCTGCGCCTGATATTTTACCATAGCCTGATCCAGCTCACGTTCCATAATGGACTGGATCTGTTTATCAATCGTCAGCTCCAGATTAAGTCCGTCTTGAGGGGCAGAATATTTCTCAGATGAGCCAGGCATAAGTCTTCCGCCTGCATCAGACAAATAAGAAATATTGCCGGCTATGCCTTTGAGCAGATTGTCATATATACTCTCTACTCCTGTAATACCCTGGTTATCTATACCTGTAAAGCCTAAAATATGCGCGGCTAAATCGCCGTAAGGGTAATATCTTTTGCTATCCTCAGCGACAACGATGCCCGGCAGCTGCAAATCACGGATGCTCGCGGCAAGATCCATCGTAATTTTGCGGCCGCCGGGCTGAAGTTTCACCGACATTTCTTTTTTGGACAGCAATGTCATCAGCTTCTCCTCAGTCATCCCAAGCAGTGGAGCTAATTGCTGTGCTGTCTTTTGCTTCTCTTTTACCTGCACCGGTACTGCATACACTGTAGGTGTGGTGATATTAGAAACGAGCGGCACACCTTCACGATCCATAATTTCACCACGTTTAGCGGTAAAAGGAATATTGCGGCGCAAGGAATCTTCTACCTTCGCAGTCAATTCCTCGCCTTGAGATAATTGCACATACGCAAGACGCACGACCAGCGAACCGAATAACACTGCCAGTCCCAGCAATGTCCACAGCATTCTCCGCCGTGTTACGACTTTGGAAACCTTCATTCCGTTCTCCCCCACTTTCAACAATAGACATGAGCTCTTATCTTCATGACTATTCGGGACAAACAGGGGTTAGAACAAGCTATGTTCCGCTCTCGGGATCTGTCCCCTCATCAGCAGGCGGGGCCACGGGAATATCTTCGCCATAATCATTTAATGGCTTCATTTTCAAAGTGACCAAGGTCTTGCCATTTTGCGTGCCTACAATCTGTTCTGAGACGTAACCTTCTCCGTCTACCGCAATCTCTACTTTTAGTAGAGTTAGAATTTCAAGTGCATCACGCAGGGATTCCCCTTTTAAATCTGGAATGGTAGGCTGAGCCCCCTGCGGACTTAATAAATAGATCCGTTGCCCTGTAGCAAGCTTCGTACCTGCCTCAGGATATTGAC
Source organism: Paenibacillus sp. FSL F4-0122 (assembly GCF_038002845.1). Taxonomy (NCBI): domain Bacteria; kingdom Bacillati; phylum Bacillota; class Bacilli; order Caryophanales; family Paenibacillaceae; genus Paenibacillus; species Paenibacillus sp. FSL F4-0122. The sequence goes on along the minus strand of NZ_JBBODI010000001.1, from coordinate 4,026,429 downwards.
TCTCTACAGCAGATCCTTCTCCGACCACTACATAATCGAAGCCTTGATCCAAAAGTGCTTCTCTTGCTTCCTTCATCGTCTTGTCTGTTAGATCTGGTGTAGTCCGAAGTGCGACTGTTTCAGTCTTAGCCGGCTTTTTGCTGCTGCTATCACTAGCCTCAGACGCCAGCTTAGGTACTCCCATGTATTGCAGAGACTGGGATACAATCTCTTTAAATACTGGAGCAGCTGCCTTACCGCCGCCAACCTCAACGTTCGGTTCATCAATAATGACAATAACAGCGATCTTTGGATCATCAACAGGAGCATAACCAATAAAGGAGACAAGTACTTTGGATTTCACATAATCCTTACCTTCAACCTTGATAGCCGTTCCTGTCTTTCCTGCCACGCGATAGCCGTCAATATAAGCGTTGCGGCCTGTTCCTTTTACTTGGTCAGCAACAACCTGCTCCAAATATTCACCCGTTTTCTTGGCGCTTTCCTCATCAATCACCTGACGCACTACACTAGGCTCAGTAACCTTTGTCTCACCAGTGTTAGGGTTTGTGACCTCCTTAACTACATACGGAGTCATCAACTTCCCCCCATTAGCGATAGCAGATACGGCAACGAGCTGCTGAAGTGGGGTTACTAGCACTTTTCCGTGTCCATATGCGAGTGTCGCAATTTCTATAGGACGTCCAACATTAGGGTTAACGACCCCGCTTGCTTCTCCTGGCAGATCGATTCCCGTTTTCTCATTGAAGCCAAAATCATTGATATACTGTAATAGCTTGTCCTGTCCGAGCATTTCATATAGCTTAACGAATAGAACGTTACTAGAACGTTTCACACCTTCAAGAAAACTGATTTGCCCCCATCCAGCATGATTAATATCATGCAGTGCCTTACTATATCCCTTTATCCGGATGGACCCGGACAAAAATGTCGCAACAGGATCAAAAAGCTTCTCTTCTACTGCGGCGGCAAGCGTTACAATTTTGAAGGTGGAACCAGGCTCATAAGTAGATTTAATAGCATGATTATAGAATCCTGCCCCTTCAGCCCCGGTCTTCCAAAATTCATTTGGATTATAGGTAGGCATGTTGGCTAATCCCAAAATCTCCATCGTGTTCGGATCAGCAGCAATGACACTCATACTTTTTGGCTTATATTGCGCATACGCCTTTTGCATGGCCTCTTCTATATAATGCTGGATCGTACTATCGATTGTAAGCTTGAAATTACTTCCATTTACTACTGGCTTATAGGTATCTTGTGAATCCGGCAATTTTACCCCTTGACCGTCACTTTGATAAAGCAGCTTGCCATCGGCACCCTTAAGCTCCGTATCAAAGTATTTTTCCAGTCCCATGATAGCATTGCCGTCCCTATCTGTATAACCTAAGATATGTGCAGCTAATTCATCTTTTGGATAATATCGTTTCTGCTCTCTAACAAGCCCAATACCGGTCTCTTGAATTTTATGTTCTTTACCTAGGGCTACATAAAATTCTTTCACCTTATCGGCAAGCTCCTGATCAATCTTCCAGCCTTCATTACGTATTTCACGGTTCTTGAGGTAAGCACCCGTCTTTTCGTCCTTGGCTTCAACCAGCTTACGCAGCTCATCCTCTGGTTTGCCTAGCAATTCGTGTAATCCTGTGATGACCTCTTCCCCGATGCCTTGTTGTTGAATCACTTCAGGATTCACCACCACGGTATAAGCAGGGACATCGCTAGCAAGCACACTCCCGTTACGGTCAGAAATCGTACCTCGCTCCGCTTTGATAGTTGAGGTATGCGCCCAAAGTGTGGCGGCCTTTTCCTGCCATTCCTCACCTTGCATAACTTGAATCCAGAACACTCTAACGATCAAAACAAGAAAAAAGAGGGTAATACACCCTCCTATAAACAGCGTGCGAAGTTTTATTCTTTTCAGCATAAGCGAACCTCACAACTTTTTTTATTGCGATCTTGCCAATCGCTCACTAATTATCACCTGGAGTCGTTGCCGAGCTTGCCGGAATATAGATTGTTGCATTCTCATCCGGAGACACATAACCAAGATCCCGTGCTTTTTGGGCGACTTTCTGCTCTAGATTCTGCTTTTCCATCTGATACGTAGAAATCTGCTTCTTAGCTGTTGCAATATCCTGATCTAATTTCTGAGCCTGCAAGTTCAAATCATAAATTTGGACGTAACGTGAAATCAGGGTGATCGCCACCAGAACGCATACTCCTAGCGTCAGCATATACAAAAGTTTCTCTTGCAGCGGAAGTACTCTTCGTCTGGTAACTACTTTTGTCTTCTCGCGGTAAAGGGGGTTTACCTCTTCTTTTCTTTTGGGCTGAACTGCTAAATTGCCGCGGGTATAGGCCATCTCTGACTCTCCTTTATCGTCAATTACAATTTTTCTGCAATGCGCAGCTTAGCTGAGCGGGCTCGGGTATTAAGCTCAAGCTCTTCTTCAGAAGGCACAAGCGGTTTACGATTGATTAACTTAAGCGTACCTTTCGCGCCGCATACGCAAAACGGAAAGTCAGGCGGGCATGTACATCTGCTTAAATAGCTGCTAAAAATTTGCTTGCAAATTCGGTCTTCGAGCGAATGAAAGGTGATGACGGATACTCTGCCTCCTGGTGCAAGGCAACGTACTGCACTATGTAGCCCTTCTTCAAAAGCACCCAATTCGTCATTCACAGCAATCCTTAATCCTTGAAAGCTACGTTTAGCGGGATGCCCTCCTGTTCTTCGAGCAGCTGCCGGGATACCTTCCTTGATCAGTTCTGCTAATTCTCCTGTTGTCTCAATAGGAGCTTCTTCTCTTCTGTCAACAATTTTTCTAGCGATTCTCCGCGAGAATTTCTCTTCTCCATATTGGAAAAGAACACGGGCAATCTCCTGCTCGGACCATGTATTCACAATTTCAGCAGCCGTCAAAAGTGCTGACTGATCCATGCGCATGTCCAGCGGAGCATCATGATTGTAACTAAAGCCTCGTTCCCCTTCGTCAAACTGGGGAGAGGATACGCCAAGATCAAAGAGCACTCCATCTACTTGGGGAATACCATCTGTTTGTGGCACAAAGGGCACATCCTTAAGTACACTCTCCAGATCACGGAAGTTAGTCTTAATAGTCACAACCTTGTCTCCGTATTCCGCTAATCTTTCTTTGGCGTTCTCCAAAGCCCAATCATCTTGATCCAAACAGATTAAACGGCCTTCGCCGCTAAGCTTGGAAGCAATAAGTGAGCTGTGTCCCGCCCCACCGAGAGTGCAATCTACATAGATTCCGTCTTTTTTGATGTGCAGCCCTTCTGTCGCTTCTTCCTTAAGCACCGTGATGTGGTGAAACAAGCTGCATCCCTCCAGGACAGTATTCGTTATTGTGTTTTATAGATCAAAATTGAAATCCACCAATTTCTCAGCGATTTCGTTGAACGATTCCTCGGACTGTTCGAAGTACTGTTCCCAAAGCTCTTTGTTCCAGATTTCCACCCGGTTCGAAACGCCCAGAATGACACAGTCTTTGTCCAGTTTGGCATACTGCCGTAAATTGGCCGGCAGATTTACCCTTCCCTGCTTATCCCAAACACATTCAGTTGCACCTGAGAAAAAAAAGCGGCTAAATGCGCGGGCATCTGATTTCATCAGCGAAAGGCTTTTAAGCTTTTGTTCCATGATTGCCCATTCTTCCATGGGATAAACAAACAGGCAGGAGTCTAGGCCGCGGGTCGTCACGAAGGAGGTTCCGAGCAATTCACGGAGTTTAGCCGGAATAATGATTCGGCCTTTGTCGTCAATGCTGTGTTGATACTCTCCCATGAACATCCTTTTTCCCACCCCTAATCCCCGAATCCCCACTTTACCCCACTTTTCACCACTTAAGCATAATAGATTCGCCATTAAAAATCAAAAACCTTTTTCTGGCCAAGGAAATTTTTCCTAAATCAGATAGATCGTTTCCCGAAAAACATTTCTCCACAGAAAAAAGCCATACAATCGGAATCTTGTCCGTTGCATGGCTTTGTTAAAAAAGTTGCTTCAGTTCAAGGTACACTGGTTAATACACTTTATTGTTATGCGTTCAGTTATTAATCGTTCAAATTCCAGCTGTCCAAATAATCCACTTGCGCCGGAGTCAGGCTATCGATGTTAATGCCCAGACTTTCCAGCTTATAACGTGCTACTTGCTCATCCAGCTCATAAGGAACATTTTCAACTTTTACGCCAATGCTCTTATAATTATCATTTACATATTTCAGCGACAGCGCCTGGAGCGCAAAGGTTGTATCCATAATTTCAGCAGGGTGACCATCAGCAGCACCCAGATTTACAAGTCTGCCTTCGGCAAGCAGATATAATTTACGTCCGTCACGAAGCTGGTACTCTTCGATATTTTTGCGAACGGTACGTTGGGATACGGATCTTTCCGACAACTCAGGCTTATTCACTTCAACGTCGAAATGGCCCGCGTTGCACATGATCGCTCCATCCTTCATCACATCATAATGTTCACCGCGAATTACATAACGGTTACCAGTTACTGTAACGAAGAAATCACCAACCTTAGCTGCTTCCAGCATTGGCATTACTTCAAAACCGTCCATATGTGCTTCAACGGCTTTAATCGCATCAACTTCTGTGACAACCACTTTTGCTCCAAGCCCTTTGGCGCGCATGGCAACACCTTTACCACACCAGCCGTAACCGACAACAACTACTGTTTTACCCGCTACGATAAGGTTGGTTGTGCGAATAATTCCATCCCATGCCGATTGGCCAGTGCCATAACGGTTATCAAACAAATATTTGCAGTAGGCATCATTAACCGCGACCATTGGGAACTTCAATACGCCTTGCTTTTGCAGAGCTTTTAGACGAATAATCCCGGTTGTTGTTTCTTCAGCACCCCCGCGAATATTCTCCATCAGATCAGAACGCTCCGAATGCAGCAATGTAGCAAAATCCCCACCGTCATCAATAATCAAGTCCGGTTTGCTCTCCAGTGCCTTGATATTAAGGGCTTTAAATTCTTCAGGAGACGGATTGTATTTAGCAAATACTGTGATTCCATCCTCCACAAGCGCTGCACATACATCATCCTGTGTAGAAAGTGGATTCGAACCTGTAATGGTTACATCTGCACCACCAGCTTTGACAACCTTCGCCAAATACGCGGTTTTAGCTTCCAAATGCAATGTAATCGAAACTTTTAGACCTTTAAATGGCTGTTCTGCTTCAAACTGCTCACGAATACGGTTCAGTACCGGCATATGCTGGCGAACCCAGTCGATTTTCAAATGCCCTTCCGGTGCGAGTGACATATCAGCCACGATACTATTTTGTTTAGATGAACTCATTATGAAACCTCCTAAAAGTTTGTGAGCGTTACTACATTGAATCTACTTCGTACAAAACTTGCTTCGTAAGCATACGCTTTGTTTTGTGAGCGTTACTACATTGATCTACTTCGTACAAAACTCACTTCGTAAGCATACGCTTTGTTTTGTGGAAAGCAATACTTCCATTACATATAAATGATGCGATGTGTTCCACTGTAATCCGGTTCAACCGTCATTAGCTCATCCAGCCAAGCAAGCCCGTACCGGTTCAAGTAATACATGATATTGTACACTCTTTCCTGCAGTTTACCCAGTGGCATTAATGACAGCTCGATTCGCTCCCATTGCCGGATTGCAGCTTCGTTCTGTTTTGCCATTGCATCTTGGGCTTTCGCCTGTAAAAAAGTAATCTGATCTAGAATCTTCTCTTTATTGTTATTCCCCAGCTTAAGCAGACCGGCCTGAACCGTTCCAAGCTGCTCAATCAGCGGTTCGTACATGGCGGCAAATGAGGTTTTGGTTTCTTCAAAACGGCGTTCAATCCCGAGCTCATCCTGTGCGGCCAGCCATTCATGTCTTTTATGATCCAGTCCTTGTCTTACATCCTCAAAGCTAAGTTGATATTTGTCCATATGCTTGTGCAGCGTACCTTCTACGACAGTAAAAGACATTCTAGGGATAATTAACGGCATTTCTCCCCCAATGGTCTCAAACGCACGGCGCGGAATGGCCCAGTAAGCAATCTCACCTTGACCCAGCACCGTTGCCAGAACAGGCAGCACATAATCCTGCATAAGTGGACGTGTCAGCACATTGTTGCTAAAGCGTTCCGGATGTGCCTGCACCTCCTCAAGTAATTCATCACGGGTAAAGGATACCTGACCCTTGCGATCCGTAAAGATTCCGTCCTTCTTGTGAAGCAGAAGCCGTGTACCTTCATGAATATAAAAGAGGTTGGCATTGCCAGCTGTAACATCAGCCTGAAGCTCATATCCAGCGCCCACAATATCAGAAGCAGAATTCATATACGCTGTTTCCAGTGCATCATTCTGCATAATTAGCGAAGTGAAAAATGGCTGTTCTAACTTACGTAAGTTGGGATCAGCAGAATCAAGCAGAATCAGACCAAATTTACCAAATAATGAACCCATCAGCTTGGCAAATGCATCCGTCATACTATCAGCTCTAAAAGAAGAAGTGCGAATGAATTCCATGATCTGCGGCTTAAAGTCGCTTTCCTGAAGCAGACCGTCTAACTGTTCTACTACCTGCTGCCAGCTTTCCTCTTCTACACGAATATCACTTACTGAGGAGCGTTTCTCTTCTGACTTTTCTATCTTAATCTTAGTAATCTCCTGCGTACGATTCAGTACATACGTATGATTCACTTCATCCCAGTCATGATCTTCACCTGCAATCCAGAATAAAGGAACTACAGGTCGGCCGAGTTGTTCAGCTGCTTCTTTTGCCGCCATAATGGTAGTTGCAGCTTTATATACCACTAACAGGGGTCCAGTAAATAGTCCGCTTTGCTGCCCACCTGTCACCACTAATGTCCCCGGCTGCTCTAAGAGCGCCAGCGAAGCCATCACCGCATCATGCGAATTATGCTTTTCATTATATTGTCGTAGACACCCAGCAATCTGAGTCCGGTCGGCACGAAGGCTTTCTCTGCTATCTAGCCAATCGGCCCGTCTACTTCTACTTTCTTTATTGCGGAAATCCCCACCGTACAAATGACTAACCTTTTCAAAATGATCTATATAGTCGCGCGAGAGTGCAGATCCACCCTTGAGCGGTTCCGTTACAATATTCATTCGCTAGTGCCTCCAGTTCTACTAAGCAGTTATATGTAAATCCAAGTTCGTAAAAACTCTCTATGATTGTATCCAAAGTCAGGAGCCGCGTCAAAGCAAAACATGTCTTGATATCAGCAACACAGGTACAGCCAACTGTTCAATTATACTATAAAATCATTAAATAATATCCTAAATACATACAAGAGGCGAGAGCATAATGCTCCCGCCTTTGAAAACCTAAGTATAAATTATGCGAATTTTTTGCTGACAAAGTGGCCTTTAGATACTTCTACTAATTCAAAGTCACTGTCATTGGTCTTATCGTTAGCAGAATAAATAGGGCTGCCAAGCTCATCATGCAAGTGAATACGTTTTTTGTTGACTTCAATTTCCGGGTCCGGAACTGGAATAGCCGACAATAGGGATTTAGTATAAGGGTGGATAGGATTTGCATATAGCTCTTCACTTTCCGCCAACTCAACCATTTTACCCAAGTACATAACTGCTACGCGATCACTGATATGTTTAACCATGGACAGATCATGCGCGATGAAAAGATAAGTCAATCCCAGACGATCTTGCAATTCTTTAAGCAAGTTAACGACCTGAGCTTGAATGGATACGTCAAGTGCGGAAATCGGCTCATCACAAACGATGAACTTAGGATTAACCGCTAACGAACGGGCAATCCCGATACGTTGACGTTGTCCACCGGAGAATTCATGCGGATAACGGGTTGCATGGTCATGATTAAGACCAACCATATCCAGCAGTTCTTCAATCCGTTTCTTACGTTCTGCACGGCTGCCAGCCATTCCGTGAATGTCCAGTGCCTCGCCGATGATATCAGAAACCGTAAACCGCGGGTTAAGCGATGCGTACGGATCTTGGAAAATCATTTGCATGTCACGGCGCATAGCCTTCATTTGATTTCCAGGTAATTTATAAATGTCTGTACCATTATATTTCACACTTCCAGCAGTTGGCTCATACAAGCGAAGAATCGTACGTCCAGCAGTAGTCTTACCACAACCGGACTCACCTACCATCCCAAGTGTCTCGCCCTCACGGATCGTGAAGTTAATATTATCAACAGCCTTAAGAACCTTACCTTTACCTACATTAAAATATTTCTTAAGACCTTCTACCTCTATTAGGTTCTTACTCAAGAGTACTGCACCTCCTTGGCCATCGAATGCAGATTCCAGCAACGCGCCATATGCGTTTCGCTGAATTCTGTGGCGCCGGGATCGATTTGTTCGCACACATGCATCGCTTCATTGCAACGAGCAGTGAACGGACAGCCGATCGGCGGCTTGATCAGATCTGGCGGTGTGCCGATGATCGGAATAAGCGGCTCGCCTTTCTTTTGGTCCAGACGCGGCATTGAGCGCAGCAGACCTTTGGTGTATGGATGTTGTGGATTTTTAAAGATTTCCCATCTTGTTCCGGTCTCCACAACCTCACCTGCATACATTACAATCACCCGATCACACATGCCAGCAACTACGCCGAGATCATGTGTAATCAGAATAATGGAGGTACCTAGTTTTTGCTGCATCTCTCTCATAACTTCCATGATCTGCGCCTGAATGGTTACATCTAGAGCCGTTGTAGGCTCATCCGCTATCAGCAAAGCCGGACGGCAAGCTAACGCGATTGCGATCATTACACGCTGGCGCATACCGCCTGAGAATTCGTGGGGATATTGGTTAAAGCGAGCCTCCGCATTTTTGATGCCTACTAATTTCAACATCTCCATACCTTGCTTTTTCGCTTCGGCCGCTGACATTTTCTGATGTTTAATCAAAACTTCAGTGATCTGTTTGCCCACTTTGATGGTTGGGTTCAGAGAAGTCATCGGGTCTTGAAAAATCATGCCAATATCTTTACCGCGAATAGATTCCATTTCTTTCATGCTTTTGTCTAGCAGATTCTGTCCTTGAAAAATAATTTCTCCCTTTTTCACTTTAGAAGGTGGAGAAGGGATCAAACGCATAATCGATTGAGCAGTTACACTCTTACCGCTGCCGGACTCGCCGACGATGGCAACCGTTTCGCCTTTGCCAATTTCAAAATTCATACCACGGACAGCTTGTACTTCTCCGCCCTTAACAAAAAAGGAAATATGCAAATCTTTGACTTGTAAAATAGGTTCCATCCATATTCCTCCTATTTCTTCAGCTTAGGATCAAGCGCGTCACGAAGACCATCACCGAAAATGTTGAAAGAAAGCATTGTTAAGCTGATTAGGATCGCAGGGAACAAGAAGCGCCATGGATAGTACAGCCAGCCGGTGAGTGAGTCATTGATCATCGATCCAAGTGAAGCAACAGGAGCTTGTACACCAAGACCCAAGAAGCTTAGGAAGGCCTCAGCAAAGATAGCATTTGGTACAGACAGTGTAATGGTTACGATAATCGGACCAACCGCGTTCGGCAGAAGGTGCTTGAACAACAGTCTCGCAGAACCAGCACCCATGGAACGGGACGCCAATACGAATTCGCGATTCTTGAGCTGCATAATTTCTCCACGCACAATCCACGACATCGTAATCCAGCCTGTAATGGTTAGAGCTAGGATGATTGTTCCAAGACTTGGCTCAAGAACGACCAAGAGCAAGATTACAACCAGCAAATATGGAATAGAATACAAAATTTCAGAGAATTTATTCATAATATTATCTACACGGCCGCCGAAGAAGCCCATAATGCCTCCGTAGATAACACCGATGAACAAGTCGATGGCTGCCGCAGCAAGACCAACGATCAAGGAGATCCGTGCACCGTACCAAGTACGAACAAAGATATCACGACCAAGATCATCCGTTCCAAACCAGTGATCGGAGGAAGGGGGCTTGTTGGTGCTCATCAAATCATTAGAATAATAGTTATATTTCGAGATAAAAGGTGCAAAAATCGCTGCAAGTACAATCAAACCCAGGATACCGAGCGCAGTCATCGCCATTTTATTTTGACGCAACCGTTGCCAAGAGTCTTTCCAAGCAGAGAGACTCTCACGCTGGATAACTTCGGCTTCTTTTTCATCCACACCGACTTTTTGAAAATCTTCCGGTTTTAGATTTAGCAAGTTATTTTCAGTAGCCACTCTTTAGCCCTCCTTTCCTCCACTTAATTTCATACGTGGGTCAATCAATACATAAGCAATATCAGTAATAAAGCGGGCAACCATGAGTAATACACCATAGAAAATGGTTATCCCCATAATAACGGTATAGTCACGGACACCAATCGCTTCCACGAACTGTTTACCAATACCCCCAACACCAAAGATCTGCTCGATAACAACCGAACCAGTTACGATGTTAGCTGTCATTGGACCCATATAAGTAACAACAGGTAGAATTCCGTTACGAAGTACATGACGGCTCAGAATAGCCATCCAGCTCAATCCCTTTGCTTTAGCCGTTTTGATATAATCCGCATTCAAAACTTCAAGCATGCTTGAACGGGTCAAGCGGGCGATAAAGGCGATCGGCTGTGCCGAGAGCGCGGCCACGGGTAAGAAATAATAGATTGGCCCTTTAAAACCTGAAACCGGTACCCAACCCAGTTTGAAAGCAAATACGTACTGCAGTAATGACGCGACTACAAAGCTCGGAACCGCAATCCCCAGAACTGCCAGCACCATAGCTGCGCTGTCAATAAACTTTCTGTGATAGAGTGCCGCCAACATGCCGAGAAATACTCCGACAATAACCGCCACAACGATTGCGACGAGTCCCAGCTTCAGCGACGCTGAAAAGGTTTGACTGATCAAATGTGATACATCTTGATTTAGGCGTTTCATTGAGACACCTAGGTCACCTTGGATAATATCACCTAAATACTTAAAATACTGATGAGAGAGCGGCTTGTCCAGACCATATTGTTCCATCAGACGTGCTTTAATTTCTGGCGGTACCTTCTTTTCAGAAGTAAACGGATCCCCCGGAATAGCTTTCATCAAGAAAAAGGTAGCTGAAATCAATACAAATAGAGAAACCAACATATAGAAAAACTTATTTGCGACATAACGAACCATCCCCATCACACCTCCTCCGACAATTTTTGATACACATAATAATGATTTTATGAAAAAAACGGATTTTTGTCTATTTTCTATATATGTTATTAATAACATTAATTAACAAATAGACAGGAGTACAAAAAAAAGGGATATATATGGAATTCCACATATATATCCCGAAGTATTCTGCAACTTCAGTCAACTAACTATTCTGTTGTAATTACTAAAGCAATATCTTAGTGCTCAAGCAAGTATCCGCGAGTCAAGTCAATTGCACCACTAAAGTCAAGAGTAACACCTTTAAGGTACTCTTTAGTCAGGGAGTTGTTAGTGTAGTAGTACAAAGGAATCAGAACCATATCTTGCTCGATGAGCAATTTTTCAGCTGCAGCAAACTTTTCTTGACGTACTGCCAAGTCAGTGCTTGTTTTAGCTTCGCTGATCAATTTGTCATACTCAGGGTTAGCGTAACCAGTATCATTGTTACCGCCACCTGTTACCCACATATCAAGGAAAGTCATTGGATCATTGTAATCCGCAGTCCAACCAGCACGAGCAACTTGGTAGTTCAGGTTTTGACGGTTTTCAATAAATACAGCCCACTCTTGGTTAACGGTTTGTACGTCGATACCAAGATTGTTTTTCCACATATCAGCAATCGCCAAAGCGATTTTCTTGTGACCTTCACTTGTGTTGTAAGTCAGGGAGAATGTAGGCAGTTTATCCATACCTTCTTCTTTCAGACCTTCAGCAAGCAATGTTTTAGCTTGTTCTAGATCTTCAGTGAAGTAGCTATCTTTAACTGCTGTACGGTATTCACCATCAGCACCAGCGATACCTGGAGGTACAAAACCGAATGCTGGGAATTGTCCACCTTGAACTACATTGTCAATCAAAGCTTGGCGGTTAAGCGCCATTGCAAGAGCTTTACGGATTTTAGCGTTTGTGAATGGTTTTTCAGTGATATTGAATTCGTAGTAGTATACGGAAGCAATACCTTTACGGCTGAATTCGTTAGGAAGTTCTTTTTGTACGATTGGAATTTGTTCTGATGGAATTTCACCAGTTGGTCCGCCCGCACGATCATATTCACCGTTCTTGTAGCTGAGCAGTTCAGTTGCACCGCTGTTTACAAGGGAGAAATCGATAGCGCTAAGTTTAATGGAATCTTTATCCCAGTATTTATCGTTTTTAGTTACAACAAGAGTTTGACCAGTAGTCCACTCAGTAAGAGTGAAAGCACCGTTAACGATCATAGAATCTTTGCTTGTTGCCCATTTAGGATTACTCTCAATGGATTTGTGTACAGGGTAATAAGTGTAGAAGGAAAGCAATCCAAGGAAGTAAGGAGTGGAGGATTCAAGAGTAACTTCAAGAGTTTTCTCATCAATCGCTTTGACACCTACTTGACTGAAATCAGTAATTTCCTTGTTGTAGTACTTTTCAGCATTTTTGATGTAGTACAATTGATAAGCGTAAGGCGCAGCAGATGCAGCAGCAGGATCGAGCACGCGTTTCCAAGCGCGAACGAAATCTTCTGTTGTTACAGGATCGCCGTTACTCCATTGTGAATCACGGAGTTTGAAAGTATATACCAGACCGTCAGCGGAAACTTCCCAGCTTTCAGCAACACCTGGTTCAGCTTGACCTGTTTCATCATTCATGCGAGTCAAACCTTCGTACATTGTTTTCAGGACAGTGTTAGCTTGGCTATCTTGCGCCAATCCTGGGTCAAATGTTGGAGGCTCAGAACTAAGGTTAATTCTCAATGTTTGGTCAGCAGCCAATTTTTCTTCTGTAGCTGCATTACCAGTTGCCGTGTTACCAGTGTTAGCATTGTTACCTTTATTGCCGCTGTTTGCATTGTTTCCGCCGCAGCCAGCAAGCACTGTGCCGATAACAAGTACTAATGCAATCATTAGCAATAGACTTTTACTCTTCTTCATCTAGCAGTTCCCCCTAAATAGAATGTGGTATATGGTTTATGATTATACAACCAGTGGTCAAAAAAATCTAGTGCAATGTTTTCAGAAAATATTTTTTTTTAAAAACTTTAAACTTTTGTGACGTTGACGCTTCACCGAAGCAGTGGAACGTTACATCGCTTGTGATATGTAGGTAATTAGCCCAACAAACATAAATAATAAATATCCGACGCTCATAAAAAAGAACGAAAGTCTCCAAACTGCCCGAAATAACCGCTTCCCATCTACCTTTCCTTTCATCCGATTTTGAGCTCCGCCAATCAGTCCAGCGGATATTAATACAATAATTAGTATAAGGTAAAACCCAAAACCGGAATTAAAGATGTTATTAAACAATGCGGAGACCGACAATAATAAAAAAAATGTGGTCACGTCCATAGCGAGCATAAAAGTTTTCTTTTTATCTTTTTTTAAGCCTTTTCCAATGAAAAAAACAATCAAAAACGGCACAATCGGAATAACGCTTAAAGTAATAACCGAATCCATCAGCAGTCCCATAGCTTCACCTCTCCCCAGAGATCATACCCCAATACCTTCTACTAATTGGCAGAGCCAGCGATTTAATGGTGCCGACACTCCAGATCGTTCTGCCATTTCTACAAGACTTCCATTGATCCAACGAATTTCTGTGGTTCTTGAAGCAAGTACATCTGCCAGCATAGATGAAATATTGCCAGACGTTAACCGGCATACCTGAAGGATGTTATCCCAAGCATCCTTATCATAAGTAATTTCACAGAAATCATACACCATTGTTGCTTCTTCAAAAACTTCCTTCATTAATTGGAGGCGTTGCTCTGAAGACAGCAGCTCCCCATTTGGAATACGCCAAATCGCCGTGAGTGGATTAATAACGGCATTGATCAAGAGCTTCCGGTAAATCATGGTATCCACTTCATTCGACAAAAAGGCTGCGAATCCTGCCATTATGAGAACTTCTATTAAATTATTCGCTTTTAAATCATTATGTATGCTATGAGCTTGTCCATCCCCTGAGCTCCATTTTCCTATCCACACCTCCCCTGCTCCTGCATGAATGACCTCAGTTAATGATTTGCGCTTCGCAGCCTCCGTAGTCACAGCTACATATAAATTGGCGTCCGGCAACAAGCCCCCCAACATCTCCATATGTCCTGTACCATTCTGAAAACATATCATATGTACTTGCTCTTCCTTAAGTAGGGATAGAAATTCAGGCAAATCATTATGTAGAGTATTCTGTTTAACCGTCACCACGATCCAATCACTCGGCTCTTCCAGATAAGCACCAGCGAACTCCCCTATTGGCGCGGATACAAACTGATCTTCCGAAATTGTTATCGGCTCGCGTTCATCCTCGTAGGTAACCGTTAAGCCATCACGCCCTAATCGTTGGCATTGTTCTATCCCTCGGCCCCACAGTCTCACATCATTCCCGGCTTGGATCAATCTCCCTGCCAGCAGCAGCCCGAGTGAACCTGCACCAATTATATCAATTTTCATATAACCCTCCTGCTGATCTTAAGCACAATTTTTCTAAGTATACCAAAAACCCCGCAAGTGGTGCTTAAAAAGCAGACCACTTGCGGGATTGTTAGTTAACCTATCGTTTATTCAATGCGTTCTAAATTTCCGTTACCATCCATTTTGAAACGAGTCTTCATTTCTTCTTCTTCTTCATTTAAGAAAGCAAGCCTGCGAGCACGATCCATAATCTGAATTAAAGCTTTGTAATCATCGTTGACTACCCGGTAGTCGCTTTGAGCAAGATTAACCTCTTTAGACAACCGCTCATTCTCAGATCGTAATTCTGTTAATTCATCTTCCTTCTCGCGCAGGTCTCTTTCCAGCATTTTCAGCTGACGTCCTGCTTCCTGGATCGTACCCTTCCATTGCCTTAAGAAACGAATGACCGCATCGATGGATAATGTGTTTTCACTTAATCCCTCACCGCGTCCAAATTCCTCATCGACATCACCCAGAATCAGACCAGCTACTTGCGCTCCTCTTACTGACGGCTGCTTTTTCAGGTAGCTACGCTTTTGACGCTGCCCTTTAGCAATACCGATTGCACCTTCATAACTTTTCCGAACACAACTGTTCCAGCGGAATCCGCAAGCGGCCGAAGTTCTGCCGATTTTTTCACCCACCTCTTCAAAAGCGGCAAGCTGTGTGCTGCCCTCCCGAATGTGTCGCAAAGTTACTTCTGCCAATATTAGATCATCTTCTGCACTCCAAGCGTCCTGTCTAACGGCTGTCATAAAGCCAAACCTCCTAACAACGTCATGAAATAACCATCTCCATAACCGGCAGTTCTGCCGGGTAGTGAATAGGGATAAAAGCTGCTTACTCCATTTCTATGCTTCTCATAGAGTTCATAGAATCTATTTGATACTAATTTGTATTTCCATTATCTGCGTACATCATACGCATAAAACTATAAATTCTCTTTTTTAAAGCGCTAATCACTCAGGTCAATTATAAAAATCACATTTTTTGAAGATTAGTGCATTTTTTTCAATGAATTCGTTTACACATAATTATGTTGAGGGTATAATAAATCGAAGGAATATTCGTGAGATACATACTGGAAGGGGGACTCTCTCTTGGACCGCATGTTTCGGGTATTAGGTTTTTTCACATTAGCTATTGGATTGATGGCTTTCGCCGGAGGTCTAACAGAAATGGCCTTGCTTTTCTTTTTGCAAACAGCATTTTTCGTAATACTTGGCTATATGAAATTTACTGAAAAAACTTATGTTCTTCTCTTCTGGGCATACATGATTCTGACTTTCACCGGATTTAGTTATTGGACGATCTTTCAAATGGGTCTTCCACTATAAATTGCAGTACTCTTTTAGAGCGGATGAGGTCCTTATCTTATAAGGATCACTTCCGTTTTTTTGTTTGTATGCTATTTTAGAAGGGTTAAACATATTATTAGTACATACATATATCATTTCAAAAAAAAGGTGGTGGTGTGGTGCGCTCCCGCAATTTACAAAGCCGCATGATTGCAACCATACTAATTCTCTTCTGCTGTACTTTGTTTCCGTTACAACCTGTGAAGTACTTGTCTGCCGATCCTAGCGGTGATTTTTTCAACTCTGCTATACCAGATAATGAAGAAACCCGTAAACTACTTGAACAGACCTTGTCTTCTGCAGAAATTGAACGTGAAATCATCAAGATTACAGCCGAACAAAAAGCGCTTGAACAAAAGGTAGAAAGCTTGAACAGACAAGCTACCCAGAAAAAAACAGCCATTGCGGACCAACAGGAACGGGCAGGTGCAGTTGTGCGTTCTTATTATATGGGGGATAGAGATAATCTTCTGGTCGCGTTTTTTTCAGCAAAAAGTATCAGCAGATTCCTGGCTCTGTTCGATTATTATGAGATTATTATTGGGAATGACCGCGATATTCTCTCACAATATGAAGAACAATATAAGGATTTGAAGGATACCATTCAGACTGCGAAGCGAAACTCGGAAGAGCTCGCCCGGCTGCGCACGGCTCTGGAGGAACAGCAAGTTCGGGTAAACGCGCTCAACAAGGAAATTGAGGGTGGGATTAAAAATAGCAGCGATCCTGAAAATATGAGTACTCTACTTAAAGAATTCACATTATATTGGGAGAATATCGGCCTGCACGAGGTAAAAACATATTTCAAGGCGTTATCCTCCGCAATGAATAAACTACCACAGTTTGTTCAGAATCGAGAGGGTGTACTGACTCGAAAGGGAATGACTTATGAGCTAAACCTGAAGGAAGAGGATTTGAATGAATTTTTGCAATCACAGAATTCGCTGTTTAAAGACTTCGCCTTTCATTTCAATGACGGTTCAATTACTGCCACTGGAAAAAGCGGAGCGCTAGCTCTTTCACTGACCGGTCACTACACCATTCAGGAAGAACCGATCAACGGCCTTATATTCCAAGTCGATCATATTGTATTTAATGGTCTTGAATTGCCTGACACGACAAGAAAAACGTTGGAAGAAGAATTTGACTTAGGCTTTTATCCTGGAAAAATAGTATCTTTCCTTCGTGCCACGGCAGTAGATAGCCAAGAGGGCGTCTTGCATGTTAAGCTTTCCATTTCATTTTAGACCTTCTTTTAGATATTCTTTGTAGCCTTCCGCATCTATCTGCCCTGTTAATAGTAATGATACAGCTTCAACAACCTTACTCCAGCCGCCCTGTGACTCATCCTCCGGGGCGGTTTCTTCTGTCAGCAATAGCTCAACATCGAAAGGAAGTTTGTATTTAAAAGCATGCTCCGAACGATAAAGAACATCAAGCGCCGGCAAGCTCCCCGTATTCTCCAACCAATCCAACTGAGCATCCTCTGAGGTGATAAAAGTCAGCCAATTCACAGCTTCCTTTGGACTTTGAGATTGAGCTGGAAGGGCAAAAGATCGACTGTAACAGGATTCAAACCCACCTCCGTTATTGGCAGTCAGCGCCGGAACAGCAGCAAGGGATGAATTACCATGCTTCTGCCACTCGGATAACGGTAAAGAAGCAACCGCGACACTACCTCCTTGTAGCATATCCCAGACATCTTTATTGTAGCGGCTGGTGAGATAAAAATAACTGCGGGCGTTCTGAGTCCAATTCAACACTTCTTGGTTATCTGCTAACAAGCTGCTATTCATGCTCTCCATTACCGCTGACAATCCATAAGGATTACGGGTATCCATCGCGAGTAAATATTTTCCTTGCTCTTTAAGCACATTCTGAAGCAGGATATTCCACTCTTCGAGGCTTTTGGGTAATGCATTAAAACCCAGCTCCGCCAGCCGTTGTGGGGAATAAACGAGCACGTAAGGATCTATATCTAACGGGACTCCCCAATTATATCCATTCCACTGCATCAAGGGGATCAACTGTGTTAACGGTGCACTCCCCGGAACGCTCTGATACACATCCATCGGCAATAAATATCCACGTGTGGCCCAGTCCAGTATGCTTCGTCCATCTGCCATGACTATATCCGGGCTGTCCCCGATCGTTAAATCATGCTTCAATACCTCATCGGCATCCTCAATATCCACATTGCTTAAAATAACCTTTACTCCACTTTCTAAGGTATAGCGGTTGCTAAGGAGCTCCAGTTCACTAAATTCTTCGCTATTTAACGATACTCTTATATGTAAGCTATCTATAGTTCCCTCATCTCCGGAAGAGGGATTGGTCGACTGACTTTGCGGTCTTTTCATAGGACGTGGATCGTTACTGGTACTCAATTCCATACTGGGCGACAGGCTTGTCAGCGATAGTAGTAAAATTGCAAAAAGCAGCCAATAATTTTTGCGTTTCAGCACGATTTCCCACCTTCCCTTTTGATTGGTCTCCCCTATTTTACCAAACCCTCCGGTGCTTGTCTTTAGTTTGTGAAACCGTTCTCTTTCTATTATATGGGTGAAACGCTCTAAAACCTCCTAAATTCCTCTGCCGTTTCCGGGCGGGCAGGAAAAAGCCGGGAGTGTTTGCTTCTCCCGGCTGAAAATTGGATTCATGAACGGCTAGAGTAGATCCGCGGCCAATTGCGCCAAGCGGGAACGTTCACCTTTTTCCAAAGTAATATGTCCGCTAATCCCTTGCTGCTTAAACTTCTCGACGATATAGCTCAGTCCGTTGCTCGCAGCATCCAGATATGGATGATCGATTTGCTCCGGATCGCCCATTAGAATGACTTTACTTCCTTCTCCCGCTCTGGAGACAATGGTCTTCACCTCATGACGGGAAAGGTTCTGCGCCTCATCAATAATAATGAACTGTGATGGGATTGAACGGCCGCGAATATAGGTTAAGGCTTCTACCTGTATACTGCCTAACCCCATTAAGATTTTATCGATATCGCCAGCTTTTTTGGTATCGAACAGGAATTCCAGATTATCATAAATAGGCTGCATCCAGGGTCTAAGCTTCTCATCCTTCTCACCGGGCAAGTAACCAATGTCCTTACCCATAGGAACAACCGGACGGGCGATAAGCAATTTTTTGTATTTATGTTCATCCTCCACTTTGAATAGTCCGGCTGCAAGCGCCAATAACGTCTTCCCTGTCCCAGCCTTACCCGTGATCGTTACGAGTGGGATTTCATCATTTAGCAGCAGCTCCAGTGCCATTCGTTGTTGAGCATTACGGGCGCTAATCCCCCAAACCGAATCATTGCCCAGATAGAGTGGCTCCAGACGTGTGGCATCACTATTCACTTTGAGAAGAGCTGATTTGCCAGTGCCAATCTCATCCTTGAGAATCACAAATTCATGAGGGTACAACGGATACGACAACGCGAGCTGTTTTACCGTCAGAGAGCGGTGACTATAATATTCATCAATCAATGCGGGATGCACCTGCAGAGATTGGTAACCAGTGTATAGTTCATTTAAGTCTCCAGTACGATCTGACAAATAATCCTCTGGCGTAATTCCAAGTACATCCGCTTTAATACGAACCAGTACATCCTTGCTCACAAGCACAACGGGACGCGGATCAGGCTTCTCATTCTCTTCATTCAAATAATTGAGCGCAACAGCCAAAATCCGATTGTCGTTAGACACCTCACCAAACATTTCCTGTACCTTCACAAAACTGCGATGGTTAAGTTCTACCTTCAGCTTGCCTCCATGCTCCAGTTCCACACCACTATGCAAATGACCTAGTTCCCGGAGTCCATCAAGCAATCGGGATACCGTACGGGCATTCCGACCGATTTCGTCAGCATTGCGCTTCTTGGAGTCGATTTCTTCCAGCACAACGGCCGGAATAACCACCTCATGCTCCTTGAAAGAGAAAATTGAATTGGGGTCGTGCAAAAGCACGTTGGTATCTAGCACAAATATCTTGTTCATATTATCCCCTCCACAGCGCCTGGTTTGATTGATCATACATAACTCTTTCCGCCAAGGGAAAAGATAAGGTACAGAAACGATTCATTGGCTGAAAGGAGTAATCACATATGAGAAAATCAATATGTCTGTTGCTGGTACTGCTGCTACTGACAAGCTGCGGTATCGCTAATAAAAAGACATCACCCTCTCCTCAGAATAAACAATCTGCGAATGCTGTAAAGGGTACGGGGAACCATGAGGTTCGGCAATTGTCCAATGATGGTGCGACTAATCCTAAAGCCACCTCAAAAGCTGGTCAAGCCGTCAATGTTAATGGAGAAAATGAAATTGCACTTAAGGATCATTTTGAACAGTTGGCCAAAAGAGTTCCCGGTGTAAATGGCGCACACTGTGTAGTCATGAACAAAGTTGCCATTGTTGGTCTTGATGTAGAAGGTTCTCTAGGCCGCTCACGTGTAGGAAGCATCAAATATTCTGTAGCAGAAGCTATCCGCAAAGACCCAAGAAGTGTACGGGCGCTTGTCACAGCGGATATGGATCTCTCCAGCAGATTAGCGGAAATGAGCCGCCATATCTCCAAGGGACATCCGATTTCCGGATTCTCATCCGAGCTGGCTGATATTATCGGACGAATCATGCCACAGCTGCCAGAGGATACCAAGCCGCAAAGAAATGCACAGTAGTGGATAAAGGACAAAAGAAGTCCTTAGAATTCAAAAAAAGCCCAGTGATATTTTCACTAGGCTTTTTTCATGGCAGCAAATACTTGTCCGTCCAACTTCTCAGCGGCACGTCCATCATAAACTTTCGCATATCTTGGGGCGGAGTCAAGCTGCGCGCCGTAAAAAAGCGCGTTGCGGACCGCTTTAATTTCAACATCAAAACAGCACATCTTAAAGGGAACATCCTCTAGCGGGTCCTGCCTTACAGCAGCACTACCGTTAATGGCATAGACAGTTCCTTCACCAAACACAGTTATAGTTATTAATGGATTAACCTTCATATTATTCACAAGTCTTGAACGATGATCAATAGCCAAACGCACAGTACTAGGACTAACAGCATAAAGCCACGAAATAGCTGTGGATGTAGGACCGCCTGTCTCCGCATCAACTGTGTTTAGAAGAACAAAGGTTTCCGATTGCAGCATCGATAGCAAAGTTTCATTCAGCTGAGCAACGGCTTCGGACATAAGTACTGGCCCCCTATGCGACGTTAATTCATTCGATTTATTATATTATAGCACAGGCTGAAACTTGCATTCAATTTTAGCTATGGAAGATATTAAGGTCCTCAAGGCGCCTCAGCAGTTGTCGAATCAGCTCCAGTGGAAATTCCTGCAATTCGATCCTGCAAGCTTTTCTTAGCGGCCTCCAACTCCTCATCATTAATATATACATATGGACTTCGCCACGTACCAGTAACCGGCTTGAATTCGATATTCTCTTTGGAAATCTTCCAATACGTCGCAATCATATCTTTGATTTGCGAATTTTCGATATCTGTCTTCATGTTACTGTCCACTGCATCAAGCACCTTGCCGATTTTCAATACGCCACCAAGCGATTGCATCTGATCCACCAGACTGTTCAGGACTTCGTTCTGGCGTTTGTTGCGATCAAAATCATCTGAAGCGTTAGTCTTAGGCTTGCAATTGGATTTACGATACCGCACATAGTCCAATGCATTTTTTCCATCCAGCTCTGCCGGACCCTTTTTCAGATTGATATTCGTGCCGTCCACAGTGTCTGTATAACACATATTTTCACTAATATTTACTTCGACTCCCCCAAGCTCGTCCACCACATCCCGGAAGCCCTGAAAATCAAGAATCGTTGTATAATCTACATCAATGTCCAAATACTTACCCATCATCGTCTTCATCTCGTCTTCAGCCAGTAGACCGGAGGATTTCTCCTTACCCTTGAAGCGAGCATAAAATTCATTAATCTTCGTTTTCTTATAGCCGCTTAGCTCCACATAGGTATCACGAGGAAGCGAAACAATGGTCGCTGATTTGGTCTTAGGATTAAGTGCTGCAACCATGATTACGTCAGTCAAATAAGACTCGTGTTTAGGTCTGTTATCCGTTCCCAGTATAAGCATCGTCAGTGGCTTTTCTGAAGCGGATTGCCCTGGAGCAACCGTACCCTCAACCCCTGCATTAAATACGCCATGCTCAAGCTTCCAATACAGATAACCGCCATAACCCAGCACGCCGAGGATCGCAATAATTAGCAAAGTTAACAATACTCTAACTAATCTGCCAAAAAAACCTCTCTTTTTCACTTTCTTTTTCGTTTTTTTCTTAGAAACACCCTTCACAGGCTGTTTTCTATTAGTAGGTTGTTGCCCGTTTGCTCTTGGAGGTAAACCGCTGTTTCTTGTACTCATAATAGAATAAAGTCCTTTTCATTTCATTTAGAATTAGAATTGCTACATTAATTAGACGATCCATAAGGTACAAAAGTTGCGATTACGATCTCTTCGCTGCTGCCGCAGCCTTTCTCTTCTGTCGAGCTTCTACTATATAACGTATCCGTACCATCAGCATTAATCCGACAGCAACCAACAGACATTGGATAATCGGAAGCTTATCATGTTGGAAAATGAGGAGCATGCCAGAGCCAATCGCCATCATTATGTAGAGCATGATTTCCTTGCCAATCGATAACTTTTGATTCACACGAAAGACTTGATTATAAACAAAAGTAAGCAATATAAAGATAACAATATAAGCGACGATTGGATGCTCAGCGAACCACACCTGCATAGATAACCGCACTCCTCCCAAATTTAAGATACGTTTACATTATATCATCAGTAGGGGAATTTTTTGTTTCTTATATTAAAAAAAGCCGCCGGATGCAATAATCCGGCGGTCTTATTCAAAAGCATGTGTTTACGCGTTGGCTTGTGCTGTTTTACGTTGTTTCTCTACACGTTCGCGTTCGCCTTTGTTCAGAATCTTTTTACGCAAACGAATGGATTTAGGTGTAATTTCACAATATTCATCATCGTTCAAATATTCAAGTGCGCCTTCCAAAGAGAAGGTGCGTGGTGTCTTCATTTTTACAGTATCATCTTTGCCTGAGGTACGCATGTTGGTAAGTGCTTTTTCCTTACAGATGTTAACGATAATATCGTTATCACGGGTATGCTCACCTACGATCATACCTTCATAAATTTCTGTACCTGCATCCAAGAAGAGAATACCACGATCCTCAACACCCACGATTCCGTATTGAGTTGTTGATCCAGTCTCACTTGCTACAAGCACACCTTGATGACGTCCGCCAACTTGACCAGCAACCAGTGGAGCATAGCTGTCAAAAGCATGGTTCATAACGCCGTAACCGCGTGTCAAAGTCAAGAAGTAAGTGTTGTAACCAATCAAACCACGTGCAGGAATCAGGAACTCCAGACGTACTTGACCCGTACCGTTGTTAATCATATTGACCATTTCGGCTTTACGAGTACCCAGACTCTCCATAACAGAGCCCATGCTTTCTTCTGGAATATCAATCATTAGACGCTCAAGCGGCTCCATTTTGACACCGTCGATTTCTTTAATGATTACTTGTGGTTTAGAAACTTGCATTTCGTAACCTTCACGACGCATATTCTCGATCAGAATACCAAGGTGAAGCTCACCGCGTCCAGAAACGATAAATGCGTCAGGACTATCAGTTTCTTCCACTCGCAAGCTCACATCTGTTTCAAGTTCTTTAAAGAGACGCTCACGTAGTTTACGGGAAGTTACCCATTTACCTTCTTTACCAGCAAAAGGACTGTTATTCACTAGGAATGTCATTTGCATGGTTGGCTCGTCAATCTTCAGAACCGGAAGTGCTTCAGGGTTTGCAGGATCAGCAATGGTCTCACCAATGTTGATGTCCTTGATCCCTGCAATAGCAACAATATCCCCTGCGCCCGCTTGCTCTGTTTCAATACGTTTCAAACCTTGGAAGCCGAACAATTTCTCGATACGTGCAGTTTTGCTCTTACCATCACGCATAATAACTGTTACAGATTGACCTTGTTTGATCACACCGCGGTTAACACGTCCAATCGCAATACGACCCAAGTATTCGTTATAATCCATCAACGTTACGAGGAATTGAAGCGGTTCTTCAACACTTTCGGTTGGAGCTGGAATATGTTCAACGATGGTTTCGTAGAGCGAAAGCATCGTTTCATCTTGTTTCTCAGGATCCATGCTTGATGTACCATTAAGAGCAGATGCATAAACAACCGGGAATTCCAATTGTTCGTCATTTGCTTCAAGTTCGATGAACAAATCGAGCACTTCATCAATAACTTCCTTAGGACGAGCAGCTGGACGGTCAATCTTGTTCACGACAACGATCGGTGTAAGTTTTTGTTCCAATGCTTTACGCAGAACGAATTTCGTTTGCGGCATGCAGCCTTCATAAGCATCAACAACCAGCAATACACCGTCAACCATTTTCATGATCCGTTCTACTTCGCCACCGAAGTCAGCATGTCCAGGTGTATCCACAATGTTGATCAAAAACTCTTTATAAGTAATTGCTGTATTTTTAGCTAGGATTGTAATTCCACGTTCCCGCTCGATATCATTAGAGTCCATAGCACGTTCTTGCAAGTGCTCATGGGCGCTGAAGATCCCCGATTGTTGAAGGAGCTGATCGACGAGTGTTGTTTTGCCATGGTCAACGTGGGCAATGATCGCAATGTTGCGAATATCTTTTCTTGAATGCATGATTTGTATCCAAATCCTCTCATTTATCAAATTAAAACTGTTAAAATTCATAGCATGTCACGGCAGTCTCACAAAAGAAGCGCCAGGCAGAAAGCCGACGCTTCAACATAACATTAATATTATAGTGAAAGCACCATGAAAAGCAAGTCTTTTTATGAAAAAACAGTTACCAATTTCCGTTTTTTTTCACAAGATCCTACAGCAATTAACTTCGGTACCATCTATTCCGGCCACGTGCTCTGCCTCGACCGGTAATCAGCCAAATTCCTGCAGCTATTAATACAATCCCGATCAGGTAGATCGCACCGGTACCCATAAGGCTGAAAATACAAAGTGCAAGGCTTAGTAAGCCTAATGTTACAGCAATTGCTGATAGTCCACCCATCCGTCTTGGTTCATAGATAGAATATTCATACAAGCCCACGGCAAGACCAAGCAGCAGCACAGGCCATAAGTTACTCATAAGCCCCCATCCCCAAATATTGCAAAGGCCAAACAACAAACCGTACACCGTTAATATCCCAGCAGGAACCAATACTGAGGCCGAAGCACGACGGCTGAAAAATAACATGTGCAGCACTATTCCTGGAATTAAAATCACTAGAGGCCAAAGCGCGCGGCCCAAAAATCCGAAGACGCCCAGCTTACCTAATAAAATCACGATGCCAGCAGCAACAATAAAAATTCCTAGCTGTATATCTTTCTTTGAAGACATCCTTCACCCATCCCTTCAATTTCACGTCTACCTCATTTCCTCGTCACCTTATAGCCTGAAAGCGACAGGATTCTTACTCATATATTATCCGAAACATACACAAAATGCCATCACTCCCTGTGATTAATCAGTGTCTATAAGCACTTCTGATCACGCAAAAAAAACGGACAATTCCAATTTATGGAGATGTCCGTTTAGTATTGCCTTTTATTGCAATTTATTAACCTGCAGATGTTTTTCTGCGTTTAATTGCTCCCGTAACCACAACTAATATGCCTAAGGCAATGGGCAAAAAGGAATGTAAGGAGGGGAATAAAAAGGAGAGCATTGTCCCTAATTTTGCATCCTGAAGCAACATATCCCCTGCTGTAAACGCCAGTATATAAGCACCGATAAATACGAGCACTGGAAACCGGTGCAGCCAGCCTACAATGATGCCGCTTCCCCACACTACTATCGGAATGCTAAGGGCAATCCCGATGACAATTAAAGCCAAATCTCCTTTAGCTACTCCTGCAATGGCTAGTACATTATCCAGACTCATAATGAAGTCTGCTACAAGAATCGTTCGGATTGCTTTCCAGACTGAGGATGATTCCCTTACTCTGAGATCCTCCTCTTCCTCCAAAAGCAGCTTGAACGCTATCCATAGCAGCAGCATCCCCCCTCCAGCCTGAATATAAGGGATTTTTAATAGCAATACCGCAACAAAAGTAAGCAAACACCGCAGAACAACTGCGCCTGCTGAGCCCCACCATACCGCAGTCTTTCGGTGCTTCGCCGAAAGATCCTTGCTGGCCATTGCGATAACCATTGCATTATCTCCGCTCAGCACCAGATTGATCATCAATATTTCACCAAGGAGCAATAATGAATCCATTCGCACTTACCTCCCCGAGTCACATGTAACTACTTGTATGTTCGGAAATGACAAGCTATGCTTCCTGTCCAACTTTTTTTGAGCGTGAACGCATGTTGGCTCCTTTTTTTGCGTATACAAAACTAAGCATATTTTGCAGCTCAATCTAACAAAACTTGGGAGTGACTTCGCTTTGAATACATCCATCTGGGAGTTTATATTATCGCTGCTCAACATTATTTTTCTAGATCTTATTCTGGCGGGAGATAATGCCATTGTGATCGGACTTGCAGCGCGTAATTTACCGTCCGACACGCAAAAAAAGGCTATCGTATTTGGAACAGCAGGCGCTGTAGTGTTGCGGATCTTCGCAACGATTCTGGTCGTATGGCTGTTGAAAATCCCCTGGTTACTGCTTGCCGGAGGGATTTTACTCATTCTGATTGCCTATAAGCTGTTAACCAGTGAGAACACTTCAACAGATATCAAGGCAGGTCAAAGCTTGTGGTCCGCTGTAGGTACAATCATTTTAGCTGATGCTGCCATGGGCCTTGATAATGTGATCGCCATTGCCGGAGCTGCCAAGCATAATATCTCACTGGTTATCATAGGACTGCTGATCAGTGTCCCCATCGTTGTGTGGGGAAGTACCCTTTTTATTAAATTAATCAACAAATATCCATGGATCATTTATATTGGTTCTGCTGTCTTAGGTTTTACTGCTTCAAGTATGATGACGGATGAACATCAGCTTGCGCCATTTTTTGATCATCATCCGCTGCTCAAATATCTGTTTATAATCGTGATCATTATAGGTATCTTGGCAGCGGGACATTGGAAACGCCAATCAAAACCAGAAGAGCCTCAGGAGGGCACAATCGTCTAAACCACAAAAAACTGCCTCAGAACGTAGATTTCACTACGCTCCAAGGCAGTTTTTTGGTTTATTATTTTAGAACCATTCTTCCTGTAATCCAGCCTCAACACTTACAACATCACTAGGCTTCTCATCTCCATAGGGAGTGATTAACACAGTCTCTGTGGCTTCAATCGCTGCTTCCAGAAGTTCAGAATATCCCGGAAGCGTAGCCTCTATCTTATCCACAATCCGTAAATTCGGATTTGTTGTAGGTGATTTTGGAACAAATAAAGTACAACAATCCTCATAAGGAAGGATAGACAAATCATAGGTACCGATGTTCTTCGACAGGTCCACGATATCACTTTTGTCCATCATTACCAGCGGACGCAGAAGGGGGAGGGTTGTCGCCCGGCCAATCACGTTCATGCTTGGCAAGGTCTGGCTAGCGACTTGTCCCAGACTATCCCCGGTTACAATCGCCAATGCACCTTCGCGCTCCGCAAGCTGGGTAGTAATTCTCAGCATTGCCCGCCGCATCAGTGTAATAATCAGATTATCCTGGCCGATGCCGGTAAAGGAAGTCTGCACTTCTGTAAAGGGTACCAGATGCAGCTTGATTACACCCGCATAACGTGACAATACTCGCGCAAGATCCACAACCTTTTGTCTAGCAAGCTCGCTTGTATAAGGATAACTGTAGAAATGCACGCACTCCACTTCAAGTCCGCGCCGCATGGATGACCAGCCTGCTACGGGACTATCAATGCCACCGGACAGCAATAACATCGCTTTTCCGTTAGTGCCTAATGGAAATCCACCTACACCGGCAATATTTTCACAGAAAATATAAGTATGTCCCTGACGAATTTCGACCCTCAGCTCTAATTCAGGCGATTTAACGTCTACGGTGAGGCCAGGATATCCTTGCAATAGTGGTGTCGCGATCAGTTTATTCATCTCAATGGAGCCGTAAGGGAACTCTTTCCATACCCGCCGAGCATTAACCTTAAATCTGGTGCCCGGAGCAGGCGCGATTATCTCCAAAAATTGACGGCTTACCGCTACAATATCCTCAAGCTCTGACTTAGAAACCTTCACTGGACTGACAGAAGCAATGCCAAAGACATTCTTCAGTGCTTGTACCAATTCAATCGCAGATTCCCCGTTCAGTTCCACGTAAATTCTTCCGAATTCCTTGCTCAGAACTACGTTTGGATAAGGCTTAATCAATTCCTTCACATGACGCAGTACGGTTTTTTCAAATCGGGTACGATTTTTGCCCTTTAAAGTAAACTCCCCAAAACGCAGGAGCAGCATATCAGCGTATTCTATACTATGGGCTCTGCCTTCTGCAGATTCCTTGTTCATCATGCTCATTTGTTACTTCATTCCTCCTTCAGCAATCTTTAAAGCTTGTACCGCAGTGGTTAATGCTTGCTCAAGCGCAGAGACATCCTCATCTGTATGACTGTCGCCAAGGCTAATACGAATCCCACCTAAAGCACTGGAGACATCTTTACCCATAGACAATAACACACGACTAGGCTCAGCCAGTCGTGAGGAGCAAGCCGAGCGGGTGGAGACTACCATCCCCAGTTCCTCCAGCTTGCGGGCGAATACCTCTCCCTTCATGCCAGGGTAAGAGAAATGCACAATATGGGGAGCTCCATCCTCTCTGCTGTTTATAACAAATTCAGGAACGGTGCGCAAGAAGCGTAATAATCGATCTCGGAGTGGAACCAACTGGGCAACGAAGGTTTCGCGCTGCTCACCACTCATGCGGATAGCTTTGGAGGATGCGACAATCGCAGGTACATTTTCAGTTCCAGCGCGTTGTCCTTCTTCATGAGAGCCCCCTGTAAGCAATGGGAATAGCTTAATTCCATCTTTGATATACAGTAATCCCACTCCACGTGGGCCTCGAAGCTTATGAGGAGACAGGCTATAAAGATCCACCTGCCAATCCTTTAGATCAACTGCAAGCTTACCATATCCCTGAACACCATCTACATGAAATAAGGTTCGCGGATTCACAGCTTTAATCAGCTTACCCATCTCTTTAAGCGGTTGTATCGTTCCAATCTCGTTATTGACATGCATCACACTAACAAGCACTGTGTCGCGCCGGACAGCAGCAGCTACGCGCTCAGGATCAACAACGCCAGTGCTATCGGGTGCTACAAAAGTAACCTCCCAGCCCATTCGCTGCAATTGCAGGAAACTCTCATATACAGAGGGATGCTCTATTTCTGTAGTTACCAAATGGCGGCCTCTAGACTGATATTGCAGAGCAGCGCCTTTTATCGCCAAATTATTGCTTTCCGTTGCACCAGAAGTAAATAGAATCTCCTGCGGTTGTACAGATAAAGCAGCAGCGCATACTTCACGCGACCGTCTGATCAGCTTACCCGCTTCACTGCCCGCACGGTGCAAAGAGGAAGGGTTCGCATAATGCAGCTTCATAATTTGTTCCATCGTCTGCACCACTTCTTCATAGGGCGGTGTAGCGGCGGCATAATCCCAGTAAAGCATATGTCAAATGTCTCCTTTACTTCGTTGAGTGAACTTATTATCGAAAAAGGATCAAACGGTGTTTCCCGTTTGATCCTTTTTATTATACCGCGTATTGAGCGCGAGCGCGTTCTATTTTGAAGATATAAGACTGTGTCTCTTTTGGAAGCAGGCTAAGTTTCTCCAATAATTCCTGATCATTGGTTACTCCAAGATCTGTTACCCGTCCCGGCCCTGCGTTGTACGCTGCAAGTGCCATCTTTTCCTCTCCGCCAAAGCGTTTCAGTTGATAAGATAAATAACGTACGCCGCCATCAATGTTTTGCGCCGGATCGAACGAATCAGTAACCCCTAAGCCGCTCGCGGTGCCATCCATAAGCTGCATTAAACCTTTAGCCCCTGCCGAAGAGACCACATTAGGATTAAACGAAGATTCAGTATCAATCACTGCTTTGATCAGATCAATCGGCACGCCATATTTAGCACTCGCCTTCTGGATGAGATCATCATAGCTTGTAGGTGTGGAACCCGTTATTTCCCCGGAAATTATGTTATTGAAGGTTTCTGTTGTCCCACCTATCTGCTGCCATAACAAGCTGCTGACTGAAGTTGCATCCGGGAGAGAGGTCAAATAGCTTGAACTTTCACTACTCGTTGACATTGCCTGAAGCATTGTCGCAAATCCAGAAGCTGAAACCCCCGTTGACCGTTCATTTCCATTCGCGGAGCTAGTTTTTTCGGTTGTAGCCTTAAGGTTGATCCATTTAAGCTGCCCTAACCCGTCGGTTACAGCGGGATTGATCTGCATGCTGGCGCACTCCTTTTTTTGTCCTACTCGAATCATATATAAGGTTTCGCGTTGAAATTTCGATGAATTACGGCTTAATCTTACATTTTATCTGAGATTATTGCTATATGTTGGAATGAAAAAACAGACTTCAGACCCTGATATTTAGGTCTAAAAGCCTGTTTAGATCAAAGCAATTCAGTTCTTTTTAGCGTGCAAAGGGAATCATCACGAAGTAGCTTAGTGTCGCAACAATCCCTAAGCCCATTGCCCATGCCCCAAGCGTTTTTTGCTCTTTGACATAGGAATAATAACCAACTACGGCAGCGATGGGTCCGAGAATAAAGGACCAGATGAACAATGAGGCGATTCCCATCCCCAGTCCAACATACCCCATTACCGGGCTTCCACTATATTCCGCTTCACTGTCCTTGCGCTCTTCCACTATACGCGGGGCATCCCGTACCTGCATTGGAACCGGATTTACCTCAGCAGCGTATTCTTCGCGATGCTCTCTGTCCCGACGAGGATAGTCCACTCTCCGCGGACGAAGAATGACTTTTCTCGGACCGGATTGTTCCCGTGATGAGCTTGATTCATTATCCTTTTCTGTGTCCATTCTGGCGGCCTCCTAAGCGTTCGGCTTAAACGTCAGACAACATGTTGCAGATGATGTACTGGCATGATCGCGGTGACCTTCATTCGTCATTTCTTCAGCATATTCTTCCTTATAACCATTGCCTACGTGCTTATCGATCTCAATGACAATTTCTTCAGCCCGGCATAAATTATGCTCGCCCCAATAATGACAATTGCTCACGCTACATTTTACTAATGGTTTTTCACTCGACATAATTATCACCTCGGCTTCATTATGTCCGCTCCATTTACCCGCTATTCGACAGAGTGGTTTCCAGTTGATGTATCGAGACAGGCTTTCAATCCACGCAAAAAAGGACCAGCTCATCGTCATTACAAAATGACAAAGTGCTGATCCCTTTAGATCACTATTTAGAAGTTAAACCTGATTTTGCATACGTTTCTCGGTCAAATAGTCGTTCTCATAATAAATGAGATCATCGCGAAGATCTTCATACGTTTTGGTGATTTCTAGGATGATATCACGTGCGGGACGTACTGGCTTTTTGCGGAAACGGATTGCATCCTGACCAGTATAAGCGTAACGGCCATCTTCAGAATAGCTTTCATTTTTCGGATAAAAGAAGTTGTTCACGCCATAGTGATATACATTATAAAGCGCTTTCTGTGCAAAAGATTCATCGAATGTCGCACGACGCAGCGCAACGCCTAATTTCTCATATGACATTTCCGAGAACACTAATAGATGACGAAGATCGGACAGAAAACCTTGGTAAAATTGTACAGTTTCCTCATCTCCCTCAACTACAAGCTGAGGCAATGCATGCTCATTTAGAAATACTTCCATTTTGTCGATTACCACTTTAAGTTTATCTCTCGTCGATTCACATAATTTCTGCACATTGGCTGCTGACATAGCGGTTGCTCCTCCTTATTATTCCCTGCTCTTGTAGTCAATAAAGTTAATCCTCTGAAAGAAACCGCCCTAAGGACGTATCTCTTTATTCTTGCAATATCAGGATGTGAACACAGAGAAGTCTAACCTTCTGAACAATTATTAAGAACAACATCTAATGAGGTATCTCTTACAAAATCAAGAAGACAATTCGAGATACTTATTCTCTCTGATATTATCATAAAAAACGTTAGGAAGGTATCCTTTTCTAAGATGCATAAAAGATACGCTCTCTTCTAAACCTATAGACATTACATTGCATAGAGGAGCGGAAATCATGTCACGAAAAAATCTAACAGTTGCAGGTTTGGTTACAGCAGCTTTTACAGTTGGGTTACTTACCTTTGCCCTGCGGCCTGCCACTAATGGGACGACCAGAGATGCCGCTAAAGTCGCTGTTCAGAATCCGGCTCCAACTTCAGCTTTGCATTCACCTCCAAATCCCTCTCAGGAAAAAACATTAAAGAAAACCTCCTTAAGCCAGGATGTGGAGGCGACAGATCATCTGAATAGAGTCGATGTCAGTAGACATTTAACTAAACTCCTGTCTGAAACAGACGGGATGTCTTCGATTCATGATAAATCAGTGTATGCGAAACGATTGCAGCAAGACCACGGGTTTATCTCCATGCTGATGTGGATCGATTTTCGCACACAAAAGACTGAGACCTTTAAGTCATCTTTTCCAAAAGGAACCGAACAGGAGAACAAGCAGCTTCAAAAATATCTCAATACGGCAAAATCAGCAATCCACGGTCATCAATCCTATGAATCTCCAACGTTTACAATCGGTAAAGAAAAATATTACTTTATCGCTCAGCGGAACAAAGAAAAAAATGTAGGGATTATTGCACTTATCAACCAAAAGGTGCTTGGGCGTGTGGCAGACCATCAGCTGAAGAACCTGCGTCTCATTCCGTATCCTAAGGAAGGCAAATACCATGTGGAATCAGTCCATACCGATAACTTAAAGGACATTACGGTCAAGACAGGCCATGATAACGAAAATGCCAGCCATTTTTATGAGAATGAAATTGTAGTCCGTTTTCAGGGAAATGCTCCGACTCAAGGACAGCTCCAGACGATAGTCGCCGATATCCACTGCAAGCAGCCACGCAAGCTGGGATATGCCTATATCTTTCGCTCTGAGAAGATGACCTACTATCAGCTCAAATCCTATTTCACCAACAAATGGCATCCCGAATATACGGAACCTCACTATATGTATTTAACCAATGATACCATCACTAAAAACGCTGAAGGAACTGTCACTCCTAACGACATGTTATTCTCCACTTACCAATGGAACCTCCCGGCGATTGAAACCGAGCTAGGGTGGAATCTTTCCAAAGGCAGCAAAGAAGTGGTTGTGGCCGTGGTGGATACGGGAGTACAGATTAATCATCCTGATTTACAAGGTAAGCTTTTAACTGGTTATAATGCCATTACCAATGGTTCCACACCCGAGGATGATGTAGGTCACGGTACACATGTATCTGGAATCATTGGCGCACTTGTTAACAACGGGGAAGGTGTAGCTGGCATCAGCTGGTACAATAAGATCCTCCCTGTAAAAGCGCTAGATAACTCAGGTGCCGGAACGACTTATTCCGTAGCAGAAGGTATCATATGGGCAGCTGACAATGGTGCAAAGGTTATTAACTTAAGTTTAGGGAATTATGCCGACTCTCAGTTCCTTCATGATGCGATTAAATACGCCTATGACCGGGACATCGTGCTTGTGTCTGCAGCAGGCAATGATAATACAGAGCGGCCTGGATACCCTGCAGCTTATCCCGAAGTGATTG
Source organism: Paenibacillus sp. FSL F4-0122 (assembly GCF_038002845.1). Lineage (NCBI taxonomy): Bacteria > Bacillati > Bacillota > Bacilli > Caryophanales > Paenibacillaceae > Paenibacillus > Paenibacillus sp. FSL F4-0122. The sequence goes on along the minus strand of NZ_JBBODI010000001.1, from coordinate 3,992,603 downwards.
CAGTGGCTGCTACAAATGCTTCAGGGGAAAAAGCCTCCTTCTCCAACTACGGCGATTATATTGATGTCGCTGCACCCGGAGAAAGCATCGCAAGCACCTATCCGGACAGTCAATATGCCGCTTTATCCGGCACGTCAATGGCCAGTCCCCATGTCGCTGCGCTGGCGGGTCTGGTACGTTCACTAAATCCTAATCTGACGAATAAGGAAGTTATGGACCTTATGACCAAAAACGCTGTGGATCTGGGAACTTCCGGCCATGATAAATATTTTGGCTGGGGTCAGGTCGATATTTATAAAACGCTACAAGCGGCAAGCGGCAATCAAGTCCCATTGCAGCTTTTCCCTCAACATGTACGCCAGCAAATGAATCAATTAAAACAAAGAACAAATAACACCCCTTAACCGTGTCATTGCAAAAACCGGCCAAGTAAGTGAAGAAACCGCTGCAACCCTTCCTCCATCTCCGGTTCCTTCATTTGAGAATAGCAAAGACGGATGTGGCGGGAAGGCGTTTCCGCAGAGTAACAGACATCACCGGGTAAAAAAGAAATGCTCTCCTGTTCCGCCAAGTCATGCAGGCTTGCGATATCAGGAGAAGGGGGCAGCTCCAGCCAGAGATTAAGTCCTCCCTCTGGTAGCATATAGTTCACTCCAGGCGGCGCGTACAGCTTCAGAAGCTTCGCCGCCTTTTCCATACGACCACGCAGTGTAATTCGCAGCTGTGCTGCGTAGGCGTCGTATTTTTCAGCGATGAAGGGTAATACAGCCTTCTGTGTCAGCAAGGGACTTCCTAGGTCACTCGCAGATTTAGCGGCGATCAGCCGGGACAGAATATTTCCTTCTGCTGCTACACAGGCGATTCGGCAACCAGGAGCAAGTACTTTGCTAAAGCTTTTCATATAGACTACATGTCCATCGGGATCCATTGATTTAATCGCCCTAGGTGGAGGTGCATGGAAATATAAATCACTAAATGGGTCATCCTCAACAATGAGGCAACGGTAGCTGCGCGCTAATTCCAGCAGTCGTTGCCTTCTTGTGATGCTCATAGTTACGCCGCTTGGATTTTGAAAAGTAGGGATGGTATAAATTAGCTTTGGGGGTCTTTGATCACACATTTTTGTAAGAACATCCACCCGCATCCCTTCACTATCCGTAGGTACAAAAATCATCTCTGCACCTCGTCCCGCAAATACATCAATAGCACCAGTATAGCTAGGCGCCTCAAGATAGACTGTATCTCCAGGACCAACAAATGTACGAGCCACCAGATCAATGCCTTGCTGGGTCCCGCTGGTTATCATCAAATCGGAAGAAGTGAGTGAAACCCCACGCGATTTCAAATGTTCTCTCATGACATTCCGCAGCTCAAGATCTCCCTGAAAATTCCCGTAGGTTGCCATAAGCTCCGGTTGCTCTTTGACCAAGGAGGTGTAGGTGTCACCGATATCGTGAAGCGGCAGCAGCTCACTGTGGATGGCGGCTAAATGAAAGGGATATTTCACTTCCGAAACATCAAAATTCCGCCAAAGCTGAGCCCGCGGCAAATAATCATCATATAAATCCTGCCAGCAACCCTCTTCGTGACGTCTATTATGGGTTGGATCGGCTACAAAGCAGCCTTTGCCCTGTCTGCAGTAAATAAGTCCTCGTCTCTCAAGCATATCGTAAGCCTTGCTTACTGTAACCTGACTCACGTTCAATGTTATAGCTAGACTTCTAACGGAGGGCAGCCGGACACCTTGCTGAAGCAGTCCTGATGAGATCCGCTGACTGAGGGTTTCACTGATTTGATGGGGCAGAGTTTTGCTGCCGCTGCGATTCAAATCGATATGCATGAACCCTTCACCTCCACTGTTATATTCAACGCTTTACTGTTATACAGCGCTCCTATTATGATAGCATCAAATCGAAAGGTGGAGAACTAATTTATGGATATCAAATACTCAACGGCAGCCAATCATCTAGGGTCATCAGCAGTTCGGGAGATTCTAAAAGTTACACAGGGCAATGACATCATTTCACTTGCAGGCGGGCTGCCTGGGGAGGATTTGTTTCCCTTGGAGACCGTACGCGATGCCTATAATCGTGTGCTCTCCAGCGATACCTCAGCGCTTCAATATGGGCTAACCGAGGGTTTTACTCCACTACGTGACAAAATCGCTGAAAGACTTACCCGGCAAGGCATCCCGGTTACATCCTCTGAGATGGTGCTGACTACAGGCTCACAGCAAGCTATAGATCTGTTATGCAAAATATTGCTGGATCCCGGCGATGCAGTTTTTGTGGAAGCGCCCACCTATCTGGCAGCACTACAGGTACTCGGTTCTTACCGGGCTGCTATTCATACGATACCAAACGACGAACATGGCATTCTGCCAGATCAATTGGAGGAGCAGATTCGGGTACATCGGCCAAAACTGCTCTACGCAGTTCCGACCTTCAACAATCCGTCTGGAGCAACCTGGAGTAAAGAGCGCCGCGAGCAGGTGGTTGAAATCTGCCGCCGTTACAGTGTTCTTATTCTAGAGGACAATCCCTATGGAGAAATAACCTTTGATGAAGATAAAACTCTATATCCCCCCTCACTAGCCTCCATCGATAGAAGCTTCGGCGGGGATTATTGTGTAGTCTACACAGGGACCTTCTCCAAAATCGTCGCCCCTGCCCTGCGCACGGGTTGGATTATCGGCGATTCCGAACTAATCAAGACCATCGCCAAGGCGAAGCAAGCAGCCGATCTGCATTCCAGCACCATCGACCAGCGTGCTTTAGATGAACTGCTGTTACATTTTGATATTGAGCAGCATATCCGCCTCATCTCAAGAGAGTATCATTCGCGTATGAAGCTCCTGTCCGCGGAGCTCAGATCACATAACTGGGAAGGAGCATATTTCCTTGAACCAAGAGGCGGCATGTTCCTATGGCTTACACTTTCCGAAGAGATTAACACTAAGGAATTACTCCCGCTGGCAGTGGAAAACGGAGTAGCGTTTGTTCCAGGAGAGGTATTCTATTCAGCGGAGCCTCACAAAAGCAAAATGCGCCTTAACTTCACGCATACGCCACCCGAACTAGTTCCTGTTGCTGTTCAACGTCTAGAGAAAGCATTGGTTCAATGGCAGCAAAATCAAAACATCGTTCGGTCGTGAATAACTGCTCATAATCAATAGCCACGATAGCTAATTAAAACGGCTTCTCCATCCTTTATTGGCCGGAGAAGCCATTTTTTGTGAGCAGATTTCTGCGTTTTCACTTTTGCGCATTTGCAGAATGTTACCTTTACGCATTTCTGCAAATCAAATTTTCGCATTTCTACTTTTAGCGTTTTTGCAAATCTCATTTCGCAATTCCACATTTGTGTGTCTACACAGCTCATTTCTGATTTCCACATTTCAGCGTCTCTGTACAGCTCATTTCGTATTTTCACATTCGGCGTTTCTGCACAGCTCGTTTTGCATTTTCACATTCGCGTTTCTGCACATCTCATTTCGCATTTTCACATTCGCGTTTCTACCCTTTGCACATCATATATCCAATTCCCCACATTTCGCTTTCCGCATCACCAATTATCCTCTAGTTACTCAACACATCTACCACTTAACTAACTCCGATTTCACCAGCGAAGTTACAGCCAGAGGTTACAATTGATATTTTGCTACTAACTCCAATCTTCCCGCAGAAGATTAGCCAAGCTCCGCATTGTTACAGTTTGCTAGCTACTAATCTAATTCTGGCTTCAAAGTAACTATGGAGTTCTGGAGTTCTGGAGTTCTGAGTTCGGGAGTTCGGGAGGTTCGTATCGGACCCCAGCGCTCTTATTTGCATCAATTCCGCTCATTTGGTTTGCTATCGGACTCCATAGTCACTATTGGATTCAAAACGCCTGATATCCACCCTGTTTATGCCGAATAACGGCTCTCCAGTCCGAAACTCCTCCAAAAAGGCATAAAATACACAAATAGCTGCATCTCGGTCCGTTAGCATATCAGCTCATCAGCTCATCAGCCCATCAACCATCAGCCATCAGCCATCAGCTCATCAACCACCAGTCATCAGCCCATCAGCTCATCAACCACCAGCCATCAGCCATCAGCTCATCAACCACCAGTCATCAGCCCATCAGCCGCTAGCAATTCTGTTAAAAAATCCAATTTCTGCATATCACGTTACTAAACCCCTGCATTTTCACGCATTCACTGCTTTATATATTTGCCTTATCCACATTTGTTTGCAACAAAAAAGGCGGCGTAGCCGGGTTACCGGGATACGTCGCCGTTTGTATGGTGTTGTTATTATAACGTTGCAGTTAGGAAAGTTTGCCGTAAGCCGGGTTCTGTGCTCGTCGTGGTTCGATCGGGAACTACCCTCCCACCATAAGCGACAATCATCTATCTAGGCCATACATTACTGCACAGCTCCAGCGACCAACCTAGACGCGCCTCAGGCTAAGGCTGCTTATTCAGCTGCGTCTCATTAGGTCTTGCTCCAGATGGGGTTTACCAGGAACGAAGTCACCAGCGTTCCTCGGGGTCTCTTACACCTCGGTTCCATCCTTGCCTGTGCCGCCCTAAGGCGGCCATCGGCGGTCCATTTCTGTGGCACTATCCTTCAGCTCGCGCCGACTGGACGTTATCCAGCATCCTGCCTTATGGAGCCCGGACTTTCCTCCCGTGACGTCTTCACGTCACCGGCGATTGTCTGTCAAACTTTCCGAACAACATTATATATTATACAGACATCACATGTCTGGCACAAGCATTATTAAATGGCAATTTTATAGGAACTTAAATGGCTCCGTATTCACCTGCGAAGCATGTACAGCTGTATCATACTTATGCTCGGCCAATTTTCCAGCCATCCACTCCGCTACTTTCTCTTTCATGATCTTCTCCGCATTATGTCCCGGATCAATCAGAGTGATTCCGGCGAGCGCAGCATCCTGAACTGTATGATAATCCAGATCCCCAGTAACCAGGACATCCGCACCGCGGAAAATAGCACTGTTATAATACTTTCCACCCGAGCCACCGAGAACAGCTGCTTTACGAATCGGACGGTCCAAATCACCAACAACCCGTACATGGTCTACCTTCAGACCTTTTTTTACCGTCTCCACGAATTGTCCAAGGGTTGTAGGCTCTTTGAGCTTTCCTACCCTCCCAAGTCCTAAGCTGCGGCCCTTAAGATCCATTGAATATAAATCATAGGCAACCTCTTCATAAGGATGGGCCTTAAGCATAGCCTGCACCACTTTATTGCGGATGGAGTGCGGGACGATCGTCTCAATACGAATTTCCTCGGCACGTTCCATCTTACCTTTTTCCCCGATATAAGGATCCGTGCCTTCTCCTGGAATAAAAGTACCGTATCCCTCGATATTGAAGCTGCAATGACTATAGTTGCCAATTGCCCCTGCTCCAGCATTCAGGATAGCATCCAGAACCTTCTGATGATGATCCTTCGGCACAAATACTACCAGCTTTGATAATTGCTCTGAATGAATGTCTTTGATGGGTACTCCGTTTTCTATGCCAAGAGCTTCAGCCATCCAATCATTCATTCCACCCTCGGTAACATCCAGATTCGTGTGGCTGATGTACACCGCAATGTCATTCTTGATTAATTTTTCATACATTTTGCCCGCCGGTGTGTCTGTCTGGATTCCTTGCAATGGACGGAAAATAATCGCATGATGCGCAATAATCAAATTGCAGCCTAGACGAATCGCTTCTTCAACTACCTCATCATTCACATCTAAAGCAACTAATACATTAGTTATTTCTTTTTGCAGCGTGCCCAGTTGAAGGCCGATTTTGTCCCAATCCTCAGCTAAATGCTTAGGAGCCAGTTGCTCCATATACTGAATTACTGTTTGTCCCTTGGCAAACATTGTAGCACCTCCGTAATTTCCCTGATCTGACCTTGAATCTGTTTCCGTTTATTCTCAGCAGATTCTAGTTCTGAACGTGACAACGATGTTAAAATGCCTTCCAATTTCTGAATCTCACCCTGCCACTTAGCAAAAAACACAGCATTTGGTGCTTGAAGCAACCATGGTCCCATTTGCAGCAAGGCCTCTTGCCCAAGGACCTTAGCGGAATCCCCCAAGGTTAATTCACGATATACACTTTCATTTGTAATTCCAGCGTCCGTATTTTCTGGTACAGCCGTCAATACTTCATATAGCTTCCCGTCTTCTTCCAAAATTCTCTCAGCTACGAGTACCCATTTATTATTTAATAACCAGCGGCGCAAAATATCCTCGCCTACATTCGGCTGAAGCAAAAGGGTTGTAACATCTTTTAGCTTACCTTGGCTTTGACCCCGGTCAAGAATCGCGGCAATTAATGCGCCTCCCATACCAGCAATCGTGATACAATTGACTTCACCAGGTTCCAGAACCTCAAGGCCGTCTCCTCGGCGCACCGAGATCACCTTCCCTAGTCCAGCCTCTGCAACGCCCTTACAAGCAGCATCAAAGGGACCCGGGTTTACTTCACCTGCAATTGCAAACACAGCCTTACCGCTTTCGACAGCGGCCACAGGAAGCAAGGCATGATCGGAACCGATATCTGCTAATCTGCTTCCTTGCGGAATTTGCTCCAGCAATTGCTGAAGCCGATCTGATAATTTCACATTGTTCATGTTGCCACCCACGTTATCCATTTTTTTCGAAACCCAAACAACAAAGCTAACCCTGCTGCAATCTTTAGGATCAGCATCAATGAAATCCACTGCGGATAATCCTGTCTTAATAAAAGAGCGTCAAGCTCTGGCATGATCCAAAACGATACTCCCACTGCAAAATAAACACTGGCAACACCTCTTACCTTATGATGCAAAAGCCAGCTTAACCATACCATCAGCACACACAATGGCAGCCATAGGAACTCCAGTTCAAATATAGAGGCCTCCGGGCTTCTTCCACCGAAGAACCCTGCATACAGTAATGCCCAAAAAGCAAAACCACAGTACTGCAACAAACCTATCCGGAGTAAAAATCCCAAAATACACCATAACAAGCCGCAGCACCCAATTAGAATAGGCCTCCAGAGCTGAGGATCCAGATCATGCAAATCAATCAGCCATAGCCCAAAACCAAGCGTTAAAACACTGCCCAGCCCCGCTAGGATAAGACTGATAACATTGTTCCGGTCCTTATAAACGGCGGAGTATCCATAACAAATAATTAATACAGATAGTGCGGTTGCAAGTTGCAAAGGCCAAGGAAAAACGCTAAAATAAAGACTAATCAAGAAAATCAAGGAAATAATTCCAAAAGAAAACAGCCAAATTTTGATGCTTCCCTGCTGTAAATTTCTCAGCGAAATTGGATTGTTATCCTTATTCGCATCCTCATCGTCATACAGATTGGTTAAGAAATCGCAATACTGCTCTGGCAGCAACCGGCTTTTTCTCCAATACTGAATCTCTTTTATAATGATGTCGCGTTTTTCCAAATTCACTGGTTCATCCTTCTTTCCAGATACACAAGGTCAACACATTTTTTACCAGCGTAAATTCAAATAAAAGAACCTCCTGCCACTGAGCAGCAGAAGGTCCAGTTCATGAAATACTATTCAAGGAAATCCTTAAGCCGTTTACTGCGGCTAGGGTGACGAAGTTTGCGCAATGCTTTGGCTTCGATCTGGCGAATCCGTTCCCGGGTAACACCAAACACCTTGCCGACTTCTTCAAGCGTTCTTGTCCGTCCATCATCAAGGCCAAAACGCAGGCGAAGTACATTCTCTTCACGCTCCGTGAGCGTGTCCAGCACATCCTCCAGTTGTTCCTTCAGGAGTTCATAAGCCGCTGCATCCGCAGGAGCCAATGCTTCCTGATCCTCAATGAAATCTCCCAGATGAGAGTCATCTTCTTCACCAATTGGTGTTTCCAAGGATACAGGTTCTTGGGCAATCTTCATGATCTCTCTAACTTTCTCAACCGTCAGTTCCATCTCAGCCGCAATTTCCTCTGGGGAAGGTTCACGTCCCAGTTCTTGCAGCAATTGGCGAGAAACCCGAATCAGCTTGTTGATCGTTTCCACCATGTGTACAGGAATACGAATGGTACGCGCCTGATCCGCAATCGCACGAGTGATGGCCTGGCGAATCCACCAAGTAGCATACGTACTAAATTTGAATCCCTTATTATGGTCAAATTTCTCTACTGCTTTGATCAGACCCATATTACCTTCCTGAATCAGATCCAGGAACAGCATACCGCGTCCGACATAACGTTTCGCGATACTTACTACGAGACGCAGGTTCGCTTCTGCAAGACGGCGTTTAGCTTCTTCATCGCCATTCTTAATCCGCATAGCAAGCTCAACTTCATCGTCAGCCGACAACAAAGGAACGCGTCCGATTTCTTTTAGATACATACGGACAGGGTCATTAATCTTGATCCCTGGTGGCAGTGACAGATCGTCATCAAAGCTGAAATCATCGCTGTCTTTATCCTCATTATCCTCACTTGGTCGGAGGCTGTTAACCTCTTCATCGTTCTCGTTTACAACCTCAATTCCCAAATCACTGAGTTGCTCGTAGAACTCCTCCATTTGCTCGGGGTCTTGATCAAACGGCGATAATTTCTCCATAATATCTTTGTAATTTAATGATGATCTTTTCTTACCTTGCTCAATGAGCTGATCCTTCACCTGATCCAAAGTAAATTCTGCTTCCAATTCAGTATGCTGATCGTTCGCCATAATTCGACTCCCTCCTCCCTAGGTACATCCTGTCAACATGTCATTGTCTCTCTAGGGCTATAATCTCACTTGCTATTTGTGCCGCACGCAAAAAGTCACCTGACTTTTCAGCCTGAATCATCTCTTCACGCTTCTGTTCCATTTTGCGTTGCAGTGGGTATTTCCGCACTTCACGAATACAATCATCTAGAACCTGCATATTCCAGTCCGGAGGGGTATCCATCATGGATATTGATGTCGCAGTTTTCTCCAGACGATCATCCTGAAGTGATGATAGAAACCGACTAATGCCGGGTGGTTTGCCTTGCGCGTAATAGGCATATAGATAAGCAGCAATTGCCGCATGATCAACGATGTTGAAATCTTCTCCGAGGCGTTCGCCCACATACGTGGCGGCTTCCGGGTCCTGGATCATAAAGGACAATAGACGCCGTTCCGCGACATGATAAGCGGGTAGTAAGGTCGGTGTCTGCACCTGCCCTTTTTTATGCCTACCATTATTCCACCTTTTGTCGTTATTATCCCCTTCAGGGATGTTTTTTTGCATCGATGCCCTAAGTAAATTACAATCCTGCTTCAAACTATCATATGAAAGTTCGAGTTCAGCAGCGATTTCCTTCAGATAAACCTCTCGCTCTGTTGAGGAATGCAGTGAAGCAATAACTTCTAAGGCTTCCTTGACATAGGCGATTTTGCCATCTTCCTCTAGGAGTATATGGTTTTTTTTCAGATATATAAGCTTAAATTTTATGGATGAAACTGCTGAATCAATAACCTGATCTTTAAATCTTTCTCCTCCATGCTTGGAGATAAATTCATCCGGGTCCACCCCGCTTGGCAGTAAGGCGATCTTTACACGCAGGCCGCTGCCTTCAAGCATCGGAATGGCCTTCATGGCTGCTGCTTGTCCCGCCCGGTCACCGTCGTAAGACAGTATAATTTCATCAGCCAGGCTCTTCATAAGTGCCACATGACCCTCCGTCAAGGACGTTCCCATCGTTGCTACGCCGTTATGCACACCCGCTTCCCAGGATGAGATGACATCTCCGTATCCTTCAAACAGGACGATTTGTCGAGTTTTGCGAATGGATGCTTTGGACTGGTGCAAATTGTACAATATCCGGCTTTTGTTAAACAATCTACTCTCCGGAGAATTTAAATACTTAGGTTGACCCTCTCCAAGTATTCTTCCGGCGAATGCGATTACCTTGCCTGTACGGTTGGCAATCGGAAAAATAATCCGGCCACGGAAACGATCCAAATAGCCTTTGCCCTCACCGCGGGCTGACAGAAGTCCGCCTTTCTCCATTTCCGCAAGGTCAAAATTTCGCTTCTCCAAAAACTGCAGCAAAGTATCCCAGCGGTCCGGAGCATATCCGATCTGAAACTGGTCAATCATTTTATCACTGAAGTTCCGGCCTCTTAAATAGTCCATAGCGGCTTTGCCGTGTTCCGTATTCTTCAGCAAGTAATGATAGAACTTTGCCGACCATTCATAAGCTTGAATCAACCGGTCGCGTTCCGGATCAGGGGGAGACATCATACCTCCCTTACCTTCTGGAACGGGAATATCACTTTCTTCAGCCATTATTCTGACAGCTTCGGGGAAGGTTAATCCTTCGATTTCCATCCTAAATTTGATGGCATTTCCACCCATACCGCAGCCAAAGCAATGAAATACTCCCCGGTCGGGGGTAACAGTAAAGGAAGGGGTTTTCTCCGAATGGAACGGGCAGAGGCCCCATAAATATTTCCCCTGCTTGGACAAATGAACAACCTTAACGACTGTATCGACTATATCATGACGCGCAAGCACGCTTTCGATAACCTCTTCCGGAATATTGCCGTGTCCGCTAGCCACTTCAACCACCTTCATCTCTTAACAAATAAATATAATTCGCTATTGCTCCACATTCTCCTGCAAAAGTATTAAAAGTTTTGTCAGTTTATGTTGAAAATAAGTTTTTTCTTCTGCCGTTATGGGTTTTGGACCCTTGGAATAATGTCCCCGTCTTCGTTCCACGGCCCTGGCATGTCTTCCCTCCAACATAAAATCCATCTTGAAATTGTCGTATTCCTGACCACGAAATGAAAGCACACTGCATCGTTTACCTAGTGCAAGTGCCGCAAGACCATAATCTTGAGTCAATACCACATCTCCTGCAGTAATATGATTGGCAATATATAGATCGGCACTCTGATCTCCTCGATCCACCTGCACAACCGTTACACCCTCTTCAGCTTTCAGTGCATGGTCATAAGAAGATACCATAAGTACCGGAACACCAAAGGTGCGACCTACCTCAGCGATCTCTTTTTTGACCGGACAAGCATCCCCATCCACCACTATCGTTCTAGACTGGGACTTCTCCATGATCATCACCAATTTCCCGTGTAATATATATACGCCCTCTCCGCAAGAAATCCTTCTTTCTAAGCATAAATACGGAACGGATGTCAAATGACGCATTGGCACCGTTCCGTATATTTATACCCCAAACCAACATTCTATACCATAAGATTCAAATTTTCTTGATTAAAATTACCAGACAAGCTTCGCGAAATCAGCGAACGACTTGGAGTCAGCATCAATACCAGCAAGCAGAGCCAAACGGTTAGCACGCACTTGCTCGTCCTCAGCCATAACCATAACGGAATCAAAAAATGTTGTAACGGCGTCTTTTAGACCCGAAAGAATCCGAAGTGCTTCTTCGGCATTTTTTGCCGCCATAGCTTTCAGGTAAGGTGTGTGAAGCTCCTGCCATGTATTGAAAAGCTGCAATTCAGCATCTTCTTTAAGTAAAGCAGAATCAATCACTTCACCGGTTGCTTTACTTGCCAAATTACTGACACGAGTAAGCGAATCTACGGTAATCTTGAAATCTGCTTGGTCGGACACAGCAGCCATAAGAGCACGACTTCTGCCCACAACATCTACCACGTCGTCAAAACCAGCCGCTGTTACAGCGTCCACAACATCATAGCGTACATTGTCAGATAAAAGACGTTTTACACGCAGACCGAAGAACTCGTACAGGTTTATACGTAGTTCATCTCCAGAATGTTTCGTATTTCCTGAATTTTCATGAATTTCAATCGCCGCTTCAAAAATTTCGCGCAGCGTAATTGGCAATTTATGCTCAAGCACAATTTGGACAATTCCTGCAGCCTGACGGCGCAGCGCATATGGATCCTGAGATCCTGTCGGGATGATGCCGATGGAGAAGCAGCCAACAATCGTATCGATTTTGTCCGCTATGCTGACAACTGAACCGGCTTCTGTTGAAGGTACAGCATCTCCTGCAAATCGTGGCTGATAATGCTCGAAGATCGCTTTTGCCACAGTTTCAGGCTCGCCTGCTTTACGTGCATAATCTTCACCCATTGTTCCTTGCAGCTCAGGAAATTCATAAACCATTTGAGTTACAAGATCAAATTTACAAATATCCGCAGTGCGACTTACTTCGGACACAGCAGTAGCTGACAGTCCAAGCTTCACAGCCAGACGATCAGAGATTTGGCGAATACGGCGCACCTTATCCCCTACGCTTCCCAAATCTTCATGGTAAACAATGTTCTCAAGCTTGGCTAACGCATCGTCAATCTTCATCTTTTGATCTTCTTGATAGAAGAATTTGGCATCTGATAGACGAGCACGAAGCACTTTTTCATTTCCCTTAGCGATAACATCCAATGATTCTGCATTCCCGTTACGTACCGTTACGAAGAATGGCAGCAGTTTGCCAGCTGCATCAAAAACAGGGAAATAACGCTGATGCTCACGCATCGAGGTAATCAGCACATCCTGAGGAATCTCTAAGAAAGATGGATCAAAGGTTCCAAAGAGCACGGTTGGTGTTTCTACCAAGAACAGTACTTCTTCCAAAAGATCTTCTTTAATCGCAATTGTCCAGCTTTTCTCTTCAGCCAATTTGTTGATTTGATCCAGGATGAGCGTTTCCCGTTCCTTCACATCCACAAGTACATGCTGCGCACGCATGCTCTCCACATATTGTGCAGGCTCCGAAATTACAGTCTCTGTACCGAGAAAACGATGTCCACGGCTCACATTACCCGCTTTTACGTCCGTAATTTCCAAATCAATGATCTCTTTACCAAAAAGAGCAACCATCCAGCGAATCGGACGAACGAATTTAAAATCGTAAGCTCCCCAGCGCATATTCTTCGGGAAAGTCATCGCATTTACAATACCCAGAAGTCCTTCTGTGAGCAAAGAAGCAGTCTCTACACCCGCACTATTTTTTGTGGCATAAATATATTCCACGCCAGCTAGCTCTTTAAATGTAAATTGCTCTGGAGATACACCCTGACTGCGGGCAAATCCTAGTGCAGCTTTACTCCAGTCGCCGTTAGCATCCAGCGCGATTTTGCGTGAAGGTCCTTTGACCTCTTCACTAATATCCTCTTGCTTCTCAGCCGCGTCCTTAACAAATACAGCGAGACGACGTGGCGTAGCATATGCAGTAACTCCAGCATGGTTTATACGTGCAGAATCCAACCACTTGGACATTCTATCTTGCAGCTGTTCCATCGCAGCACGGATAAAACGTGCAGGAATTTCCTCCAGACCGATCTCAAACAGGATATCTTTAGACACGGTCAGCACCTTCTTTCTTCAGCAGCGGGAAGCCAAGCTTCTCGCGTTCCTCAAGATATGTTGCCGCTACGGAGCGGGCAAGATTACGCACTCGGGTAATAAATCCAGTCCGTTCAGTTACACTAATTGCTCCACGTGCATCGAGTAGATTAAAGCTATGTGAGCATTTCAACACATAATCGTAGGCTGGAAACACAAGATGTTTCTCCATCGCTCTACGCGCTTCCTCTTCATACATGTTGAACAGCGAGAATAACATTTTTACATCCGATACTTCAAAAGTGTAGGTAGAATGCTCAAACTCCGGCTGATGAAAAACATCACCATAAGTCATACCGCTTACCCATTCAAGATCGAACACATTTTCTTTATCCTGAATGTAAGAGGCTAAGCGCTCCATACCGTAAGTGATTTCTACAGCAACAGGATTCGCTTCGATGCCACCTACCTGCTGGAAGTAAGTAAACTGAGTGATCTCCATACCGTCCAGCCATACTTCCCATCCCAGACCTGCACAGCCCAGCGACGGATTCTCCCAGTTATCCTCTACAAAACGGATGTCATGCAAGAGCGGATCAATACCGAGTGCTTTCAAGCTATCCAAATAGATCTCTTGAATGTTATCTGGTGAGGGTTTGATGATTACTTGGAACTGGTGATGCTGATACAGACGGTTCGGGTTCTCTCCATAACGACCATCGGAGGGACGACGTGAAGGCTCTACGTAAGCCACTCTCCAAGGCTCAGGACCTAGCGAGCGTAAAAAAGTCATAGGGTTCATCGTGCCGGCGCCTTTTTCTGTGTCATAAGGCTGTACGATGATACAGTTCTGTTCAGCCCAGAACTGCTGCAGTGTCAAAATCATCTGCTGGAAGTTCATAATACCGTCTCCTTCGCTTTACAAGTTTTTTACAACAGCTTGCCTAAAACTTTCTACCATGGAGGCGGCACTTTTAGCTCCTGACAGCAACAAAAAGCCCCCGCCCCCATGCCTGATTAACAGACATAGGGACGAGAGCTTAACTTATTCTCCCGCGGTTCCACCCTACTTGATTTCATACCTTGTATGAGCAAGTTTGCTGCCAAGACAAGAACGAAATCCACTTTCACTCGCCGCATCCGTACTCCCGGGTGCCATGTTCATGAACGTTGTCCCGCCAGGCTTCCACTGCCCCCAGCTCGCTGAATAACGACAATACAGTCCACTACTTTCCCGATCAATGCACGCCTCTCCCCAATTGGAGCATAACGACGATCATATAATAAACTGATCCTATAGTAACGGAAAAATCAGTTTTCGTCAAATCTTGTACTTGTCGAGCTGGTCTAGGAAACTTTGTGACTTCAGCTTTAATCCGAGTTGCACATCCATAAAGGCCCGCATAATTTTTTTCAGCTCATCCCGGCTGCTTTCCTTTACATCCACATTGCCTAGTCTAGTTAGGTCAAGTCTGGCGAATAATCGCAGCAGCTTCAACGCACGAGCAGAGACCTCCATGGCTGGAGGGTCATTATGTTTACAACTGCGGCACAGTGCTCCACCAAGGCGAGGGCTGACCAGCAGTTGATCATCCGGCTTCTCGGCACCACAAATTACACAAGAATCGAATTCAGGACCATAACCGGCTGCCTGTAAGATTTTCATTTCAAAGACATTTATGATAACGCCGGGTTCCTTGTCCTCTTCAAGTGCATTAAGACAGGCCGTAAGCTGGCGAAACCAGAAGCTTCCCGTTTCCTCATCATGCAGAACACGATCAAGCAGTTCACACGCATAAGACGCATAAGCAGCTTTGATCAAATCCTCACGGAGCGGATGGTGAGACTTCGTAATTTCGCCAGAATTCAGTGTCCCAAGTCCTCCGTTATTTCTAAAAAAAACAAATTCCCCAACGGTGAACAGTTGGATCAATGCAGCATGGCGGCTCTTGACCTTCTTTGCGCCACGCACCAGAACCCCTACTTTTCCCGCGTTCTCGGTGCAAAGCGTAATAATTGCGTTCCCCTCGCCGTAGTCCATGCTGCGGATGACGATCCCTTCCACCCTGTGTAGCATGCCTCTTCCCCCAACCATTCGGCAAGCAACCAGTCCTTATTGCGCTTCTTCATCACAGGCCTTCTCTTCCTCCACTAGCTGTAATCCACTATCTTCAAGCGGATGGCCAGCTTCCTTATACAGCAGGTAAGCATCGACGTCTCCTGTCATTGCAAAATACTTCCACGAAAAGTTTCGCATTCGTATTCATCCTTTCTTGGGAAAGACGATGTCTCTTATCAAGAATTAGGATGGTGCGATGGAGCAGGTTCTATCCTTGCAATTCCTACCAAACGAGGAATAACGGAATTAACTTAAAGGTCTTTATGGAAGCCCAAATCCCGCAGAACGCGGTCCTGATTGCGCCAATCTTTTTTCACTTTTACCCATAGCTCCAGAAAAATCTTCGAACCCAGCAGGTTCTCAATATCTGTCCGAGCCCGTCTGCCGACCTCTTTCAGCATTGCCCCTTGCTTGCCGATAATAATTCCCTTTTGGGAATCACGCTCAACAAAAATAACAGCTGAAACATGTACTACTCCATTAGGCTCAACCTTCATATCTTCGATGGCTACAGCAATAGAGTGCGGCACTTCTTCACGAGTCAAATGCAGAATTTTCTCCCGGATTAATTCCGCGCAGACAAATTGCTCGGGGTGATCCGTGATTTGATCTTCCGGATAATACTGAGGGCCTTCCGGCAAGTACTTGGCAACCTGCTCTAACAGCGTGTTAACATTGCTGCCCATCTTCGCAGAAATCGGAATAATTTCGGCAAAATCATGCAGCTTGTTATATTGGGCCATAAGCGGGAGCAAAGCTTCCGGCTCTATTTTATCGATCTTGTTGAGCACCAGAATCACCGGTGTCTTCAGACCATTTAATTGCTCGGCAATGTAACGGTCTCCACCGCCCAAGCCCTCTGACGCATCCACAAGGAATAACACAGCTTCTACTTCACCCAGTGTACTCATTGCAGTCTGGTTCATGTAGTCGCCTAGCTTGGACTGTCTTTTATGAATCCCCGGTGTGTCCAGGAATACGATTTGTGAAGTGTTTGTTGTGTAAACACCATGAATTTTGTTTCTGGTTGTCTGTGGCTTATCCGACATGATGGCAATCTTCTGGCCAATGACCTGATTCATGAGTGTTGATTTACCTACGTTTGGTCTGCCGATAATTGCGACAAAGCCTGATTTGAATTTCATATTATCTTCCTTCCATACTTACCTTCTAGTTCAATCTTTTTCAATCATTCAATCTTTTTTTAAAAGCTTTTTCGCTCCCCCTGAATCTCCCTCAGCCAAGGGGGACCCCAAGGGCCGCGACCCTCTGGACACCCGAAAATAGGCGTACCCGCAACGTTCGACGGGATTAGAGGGACGGTTGTGCATGAGCGCTTTTGTCCCCTGTTGGGGACACGCTTCACTGTCGCTTATTAACACGGTTCGCATTAAGCTCACCATGGAGAAAAATTACTGAGATGCAGCTTACAAGCAGGGTTTCAAGTTACGATGGGCAAAGAATCGCTGGCGGCTTTTGCCGCGGCGCTTACCTCGTAATATTACTCTAATAACACATAGTTTGCACCAGTTTAGCCTAACTTGGTAGAACTAGAACACTTTTAATTGTATTTTGTACAACTAATTTTAGTTTGAGTTTATGTTTTGGTGCTTTAGTTGTATTCTGTGCAATTAAATCCTGTCTTAAGAGCCTAATATGGACTTTATCATAAATTTAATTGTACTATCTGCAACTAAATTCATTTTTGTGGGAAAGAGTAGCAATTTAACTGTACATTGTGCAATTAAAGTAGCAACCTTCGTCTAACTATGCCTAATTTGCCTTTATACGGGCACAGGCATTAAATCAAAACCTCATTTTATTCTGAAGCTTGTCCTTGCTTTAGATCTACGGGACCAAAAGCGCCTGGAAGCAATTCTCCCACCGTAGTCTCAACGACATCACCCTTCATGTTTCCAAGAATAACCTTCATATCCGGTGAACACAACTCAATCATTACTTGCCGGCACACACCGCAAGGTGAAACGGGGCCGTCAGAGTCAGCTACTACGGCAATTGCTTTAAAAGAACCAACAGCATGTCCATCCGCAATCGCACGGAATAATGCTGTCCGTTCCGCACAGTTGGTTGGGCCAAAAGCAGCATTTTCCACATTACAGCCGTGGTGAATATGACCATCCTGATCAAGAAGGGCAGCTCCCACTCCGAATCGGGAATATGGAATGTAAGCTTTAGCTCGTGCTTTAATCGCCTCTTGCATAAGAAGAGTAGAATCCATATTTTGTCCTCCTAAAGTTTTGTGAGTATTGACTTCGTTGATTTTTCTTCGCACAAAACTCACTTCGTAAGCATACGCTCTGTTTTGTTTATCGTTACTTCCTGTTATTACTTCGACAAAACTCACTTCGTAAGCATCTAATTAGTTTCGTTTATCGTTATTTTCTCAGCATGCACTAAATTTTATCAGCGTACTTCATGAGATATATTCGGGTACATAACTCACTTCAAAATTATTCAGTAACGAAAGAGGCGGAATCGCAAAACGCGGGTCCGCCTCTCCCCTGAATTGATTTTGTATCCTGATTATGACATAAGTCCGCTAATCCAGTCCATCACAGGCTGGTAAAAAACATAGATCCCGACTAAGACAGCAAACACCGCCGTGAGAAGCACAGCTCCTGCGGCGGTATCTTTTGCTCTCTTAGCCAGTGGATGAATCTCTGGCGAGATCAGATCAACCGTCGCTTCAATTGCCGTATTGAGCAGTTCGGCAGTTAGGACAAGCGTGATCGAGAACAGCAGCAACATCCAACTGGCCAGCGGAAGTCTGAACACGGCAGCGGCAACTAGCACAACCACCGCTAAACAGCAATGCACCTTCATGTTAAGCTCGGATTTGAATGCCGACACTAAGCCTTGCGATGCAAACCGAAAAGAGTGCCAGAACTTCTTGTGCCCTACCGCCGTGTTCTTCACCATTAGCGCGTCAACCCAACCTGAGATAGTACTTTTTCTTGCTTGGACATCATTTCTGCTTCTGAGGCTTCATCCTGATGATCATATCCTAACAAATGCAGAAATCCGTGAACAAAAAGAAAACCAAGCTCTCGTTCCAGTGAATGACCGTATTCCAGCGCCTGCTCCTGCGCACGAGTTACGGAAATGATTATATCCCCAAGTACGTCTGGAACATCTTCCAGCGCCTCGCCTTCCTCTACCTCGTATATAATGTCCAGCTCGTCCTCTCCGCTTTCATTCATAGCAAAAGAAAGCACGTCCGTCGGACGGTCAATTCCCCGATATTCTAAATTCAACTCATGTATACGAGCGTTATCGACAAAAGTAAGAGCTACCTCGCCCCGATCGATCCCTTCCGCTTCACCTGCTTTTTGCAAAATACTCTCCAGCAGCGTAATGAGATCGTCCTTTATCTCGTATTCTTCTTGCTCGTTATCCCAAACGATCTCCAAACTCATGGGTTAGGTGCCCCTTCCTCTTTTTTCGGCTTACGCACATCTTCTGGGTATTCGATCCGTGAATGGAAAATTCCCATAACCGTCTCCTTCAGAGTCCGTGCAATAATATCCAATTCTTTAATCGTCAAATCACATTCGTCAAACTGATGATCATCCAGTCGACTTTTAATAATCTT
The DNA here is from genome assembly GCF_038002845.1 of Paenibacillus sp. FSL F4-0122. Taxonomy (NCBI): domain Bacteria; kingdom Bacillati; phylum Bacillota; class Bacilli; order Caryophanales; family Paenibacillaceae; genus Paenibacillus; species Paenibacillus sp. FSL F4-0122. The sequence goes on along the minus strand of NZ_JBBODI010000001.1, from coordinate 3,973,559 downwards.
CTCAATCATCGTTTCCACCTGCAGAACAGTTGGCTTACGCAATGATCTCACTGCAGCCTCGACACTGTCGGCAATCCCCACAACGGCTGCTTCCTTCGACTGGGCTTTCGGTCCAGGATAACGGAAATCTTCCTCGGTAAAATCAGCCTCGACACCTTTTTCTTCAGCCAGCTTCAGTGCCTTATGGTAAAAATAATGCAGGAACGTTGTTCCATGATGCTGCTCAGCAATGTCACGGATTGGTTTTGGCAGCTTATATTCTCGTTGCATTTCCACCCCGTCACGGGCGTGGGCAACGATGATAGATTTACTAAGCTTCGGTTCAATAGAGTCATGTGGATTTTCCATATTATTCTGATTCTCGATAAAATAAAACGGACGTTTTGTTTTGCCGATATCATGATAATACGATCCTACCCGGCATAATAAGCCATCTGCTCCAATCGCTTCCGCGGCAGCCTCCGACAGGTTACCTACCATTACACTATGGTGATAGGTTCCCGGGGTTTCGGTAAGCAGTTTGCGCAGCAGCGGGTGGTTTGGATTAGACAATTCTACCAGCTTCAATGCTGATAGAATACCAAAGGTTGCTTCGAAGAAAGGCATTAGCCCAATCACAAGCACAGCCGTCAATAGACCCCCTGCAAAAGCAAAACCAACCGAATACAAGGTACCTACCTCTTTCCATGCCCCTCCGCCTAACAGTATCTGCATAAAAACTGTCAGACAGCCAAAAAGCGATACCATAATCCCGCCTTTAAGGAGCGTGGAGCGTTGACCCGCACGGTGAGTCGCAAAGATAGCCACGTAAGAAACCACGATGGCAAAGAAACCAAAGTTAAAATCAAAGATTGAGTTCTGCTGCACATTCAAAATAACACTCGCCAGTACACTGAATAGAATGGAGCAGAAATAGGCCAAAGGCATGTCCAGAAGCATTGCAATTAACATTGCGCCTATCGCCACTGGTGCCAGGAATCCGATATAAGATCGGACATCGGTCTGCAAAACAGCGGCCAGCCGCATAGAGATAATAGTTATAACAAATACAAGCACCAGCATCAATAGCTGAGAATTGTTGTACTTAAAGCCTGAGGTACCGCCAGAATAACGAATGAACGCAAGCAAACCGACGGAGAGCATCGCAGAGAGAATCAATAGCCCTAATTGTGGCCAGTAATTCACCTCATTGCTTAGTAGACCATTCTCATCCAAAAGAGTGTAGAGCTCTGGAGTAATTAGCTGCCCCTTAGCAACAAGCGTGTCCCCTTGCTCGATGAATACATCAGGTGTGTTCTCCCGAGCTTGTACCTTCGCTTCCTTGGTAGCATCCTCATCGTAGAACTTGTTACTTGTGATCACAAGACGTACAAGCTCCTGAACAACCTCACGCGCTGTGCGCTGGCTTAGAGAACTAATACTGACCTGTTCCGCTACCTTGGCGCGAGCAGTCTGCGCATCCGTAATCTGATCATTCATCAGCCTAGTTACAATATCTCGGGCGACAGGCTTCATCTCGATAATGTCCTGAGAGGTCAGGCGCGGAATCTTAATGTAAGTCTCTTCCGGAATGACATAGGTCTGCTCTTTGATGACAGATTGCATTTCATCCAGAAGGTGATCTGAATAAGTAGCGCTGCCTCGGTTGGAAGCTACGAAATTCAAGATGAAGTCGCTGGCTCTCTGCGGAATCTCATCACGATAAATCCCCGTCTTATCGCTTTGCGAAATCAGATCATCCTGATTGAGGCGATCTATCCGGTCCAGCAGTGAGGTCACAAGGTTGTCCGCCCTCATCGGGATAATTTTGTACTTGGGAGATACGCTTTCAGCCGCTTCCTCAGCCGCCTTTAACGTAGCTTTGGTGTCCTTAATTTGTTTCGGTGCCGTTATTTCCTTTGCACTGTAAGTATTCTCTTTAATATCATATTTCTTAGGTAGCAATTCTGGCGACAAGCTGAAGTAGAACACTAGTCCGAGTAACAGGAAAAGAGCATAGCGTGTCACTGCGCTATACTTCCATCCGTTGTTCGTATATACAAATCCGCTTAATTTAGATGGTTGCTTTGAAGCCATGAAGACAATCCCCTTTATTGGAGGTTTTCGGCAGAGCGGTCATAGGCAACGATAATTTTCTGCACCAGGGAATGCCGTACAACATCCTGTTCCGCGAAGTAGACAAAGCCAAGTTCTTCTATGCCGGATAAAATCGCTTTGGCTTCAATCAAACCGGATTTCTTGCCGCGGGGCAGGTCAATCTGGGTAACGTCACCTGTAATCACCATTTTGGACCCGAAGCCGAGTCGAGTCAGGAACATTTTCATTTGCTCAGGTGTGGTATTCTGTGCTTCATCCAGGATGATAAATGAATCATCCAGTGTACGTCCGCGCATATAAGCCAGCGGAGCAATCTCAATCAATCCCCGTTCAAGCGCCTTAGCCACCTGATCGGGTCCCATAACGTCGTATAACGCATCATAAAGCGGACGCAGATATGGATCTACCTTTTCTTGCAAATCCCCTGGAAGGAATCCTAGACTCTCTCCTGCTTCTACTGCGGGACGCGTAAGAACAATACGCTTAACCGAACCCTCTTTCAGTGCCGTAACTGCAAGCACCACTGCCAAGTAGGTCTTCCCCGTTCCTGCAGGACCGATTCCGAATACAATATCACGCTTCTTGATCGTTGTCACATAATGCTTCTGGCCGACCGTTTTGACACGGATAGGCTTTCCGCGAAAAGTTGTAGTAATTTCTCCTTTGAACAAATCGAGCAATTGATCAGCACGAAAATCTTTCGCCAGTTCCACAGCGTACTGCACATCACGTTCAGTAAGTATGTAACCGCTACGAATGAGGGACAGTAGCACATTAAACAATTGCCCCAGCATGTCTACTTCCCGCTCAGCTCCACGAATCGTTAGCTCAGCTTCACGCGAATCAATAATGGCGGGAATTTCACTCTCGATGATTTTTAAGAATCCATCCTGCGGGCCAAACAGCGATTGCGCTTCTCCCGCATTTTGCAAAGATATACGAATGCTTGCAGTCTGTTCTGACAAGTAGCCTCATTCTCCTCAATTGTTTACTATTGGCAGTTCTTCGGAAATTTTTTCTTCTACTTCAAAGATCACTTTCATATAAACTTTACCATTCTCTTTCTTCTCATGCAAAACTTTTTGACTTTTGATGACGCTATCAACACCATATCGAGCTAAAATATCATTCTTCGCCCGCTCAATTCCCCTCGCAACTCCGGCTTCTGGAGTTATCGTATCCTTTGTTTCATTGATCTCCATTTCTTTCTCAGTCATCAGGCCCAGCGGCAGCTCAATAGAGCGCCAAGACAGCGGATCATGCTCTGTGAGCGTCTTTGAATTCTCAAAGGCGGATTTGCCATAACCCCACAGCTGAATAGCCCATTTCCCCAACATAAGATAAGTGCGATCCTTACGCTCCCCAGTATAGGTGCTATTTGTTGTTTTAAGAGGGACCTCGATATTGTACTCATGCCAAACCAAGCCCTTAACCTCACCCTTGGCTACCACATACTCTACATTTTCTTCGTCTCCAAGAGCACCGGAAATCAGGATATCTCCTTTTTTCACACGCGAATTACGCGCAACTACCGGTCTGCCCTGTTCCGCATATATTTCTGTTACCACCGCATCTGTTCGGCTAATTAAATGGCGCTGGCTAAGCAAAGGTTTGATGTCGGGCTGTTTAGCCTCTACAACCTGAATTTTGATGCTCGTCCCCGTCCGTTGCAGCCCTATCCAAGAAACACCCGGTAAATGGGCCAGCAGCCCCTTAGAGAGCTTGTCCGGCTCCTCCAGACGCCATATCCACTGAAAAGGGTACACCCCCTCCTGGCGAGCAGCAGCCAATATATCCTCAGAGGCAATCTTTTCATTTCCTTCGACTCTAATACTCCATACCATCGTAGATAACATAAAAAGTGTAATTCCAAACATTAAAATACCTATGCCAAAAAATTTCCTTTTCCACAGCCGTGCCATAAGAAATGGAAGTCCGCTTCTACCGGTAACGTGCATACGACAGCCTGTCTTTTTTAAAATCGGCCGGAGGACATAAAAATCATCCAGAAGCAGCTTAAGGGAAGCGCCGCCCTCAGCGGGCCTCACATCCCAAATCATGATTCCTGCTTCAGAAATGAAATTAATAAATCGCTCCACCTGAGGTCCCGTCACATGCAGTGTAACGAACCCCCGCAGTGATGACAGAGGTGGCTCCTTCATGATCTCTCCTCGCTTTCGTTATATCTGATCTCCCCGATAACGCCTTCTACAGCCAATTCCTGGCCTAGAATATTTCGGATGACAAGTCCCTCGCCTTTGATTTCAAGCGATCCTTTAGCTAACGCGAGCTTAAGCTGACCAGAGGAAAAATGCAGCACGCCGCGATGGTTCTCAATATGCAGTTCCTTATTGCCGATCAGGGTGATCCGGGGCATTTCCTGTAATAAGTCCTGTGGTAGATCCAGTACCCCGTTTGTCCATCCCCGCAGCCTGCGGCCAATACGGGTCATAAGTAGACGTTCCCCCTTCCTGCCTTCTGTACACCTTATGCGGCAACGCTTTTTTTTATGAGAAGAAGTAACAAAGGAGGACCCTTCTAGTGTGAAAAAAGCAAAAAAAGCCCCGGCAACCTATCGTAAAGATAGGAAACCGAGGCTTTATTGTTACTATGATCCGTAAATATTATCTTCGGGTGGAATGCGGCTGGCGAGAACGCGGTGGTCCCAGAATCTCTGCCCAGACTACACCATTGCGCAGGTCGTCACGACTCCCTGTTCCATGTGTCTGGTCTGCCGCAGAGGGTGAGTTGGTGTTCTTAGTCTTATTTGATCTTTTGGAATCTGCACCCGCTATCCCGTCAAAAGCAGATTGAAGGCGCCGCACCTCTTCTTGCATTCTTTGTGTGCGTAATTCAACTCCGTCATCGGCATGCTCCAAAGACATTCCTTCTCCAGTAGAATAATCTGGAGTTGGTATATACGCAGGTTCTGGAAAGGCAGGAGAGGCATCATACTCCCGGTTATCCTCTGACATCGACTGCCGGGAAGAGGTGTTAACAGGAGCAGGAAATCCACTGCCAGACTCCGCTTGGCGCCCTCCATCGATATCCGGGCGCTTTACCCGGCGGAGCGGAGAATCCTCTCCGCCCCCAAAAGTGGGCATCCCCCCGCGAGGAGCTCCTTTGGGCTTGTTTTTAGTTGCTTTATTCACATTGGATACGATCGCGAATATAATAACCGCAATAATATAGATCCAGCTCATGGAGATTCACATCCCCTTTTATTTATTATTGTTAGGACGGTTATTGTCGTCCTGATCATTCATTTTGCCGAGAGATCCCCGCATTTGGGTATCTGCCTCGATGTTTTTGATATTCATATAATCCATCACGCCGATTTGGCCATTTCTGAGCGCCTCAGCCATCGCCATAGGCACCTGAGATTCAGCTTCTACAACAAGAGCCTTCATCTCTACTACGCGCGCCTTCATCTCTTGCTCGTGAGCGACAGCCATCGCTCTGCGTTCTTCCGCCTTGGCTTGGGCAATACGTTTGTCCGCTTCTGCTTGCTCAGTTTGTAGATAAGCACCGATGTTCTTGCCTACATCGATATCCGCAATATCAATGGAGAGGATCTCAAAAGCAGTACCTGAATCCAGACCTTTGGACAATACCGTCCGCGAAATCAAATCCGGGTTCTCAAGGACATCTTTGTGGGAATCACTCGAACCTACTGTCGTTACAATCCCTTCACCAACACGGGCAATAATCGTTTCTTCACCCGCACCACCCACGAGACGGTCGATATTGGCACGAACGGTTACGCGCGCTTTTACCTTAACTTCAATCCCGTTCTTAGCAACAGCCGCAACAACCGGTGTCTCAATTACACGAGGGTTAACGCTCATTTGCACAGCCTGCAGCACATCACGTCCTGCAAGATCAATGGCTGCTGCGCGAGTAAATTCCAGAGGAATATCTGCACGTTGTGCTGCAATAAGCGCATTAACCACCCGGTCTACGTTACCACCTGCGAGATAGTGACTCTCCAGTTGATTAATGTTCAGTCCAAGACCTGCCTTGGTCGCTTTAATCATTGGGTTAACGATACGACTTGGGGTTACACGACGCAGTCTCATCGCCACCAGTGTAATAATACTGATTCTAACGCCCGACGCTAATGCAGAAATCCAGAGCATAACCGGGAAGAAACTTAAAAACACGCTTAATACAATAATCACCACTACCGCGATAAACAGAATAGGAATCAAAGATGCTTCACCCATACTATATAACCTCCGTAAATTTATTCTAGAACTGTTATTGGTTCCAGTGTTTACCTTATTCCTTGATTTCTTTCACAACAATCCGTCCGCCCTCTACTTTAATAATAGAGACCGGTGCATTAGCACTAATAAAACTACCTTCTGTAACAACATCCACACGTTCGCCGCCTATCATAGCCGTTCCTGATGGACGAAGCGGAGTAATACTGGTTCCTGTAGCGCCTAATAAGCTAAGCTTCTCTTCTACGGGCACAAATCCCTGATCTTTAGTAAGGCTTTCCTTCAAAATAAATCTGTTCCAGATCCCTCGTTCTTTAAAAATGACCGCAACAATTACTACAACTATAGTCGCAGCTACGAAAGAGATACCTAGACTGAGAAGTGCATGCTTATAGCTGTAAGCAGCTCGTACGACACCCGCTACAAGGCTAACAGAGCCGAGCAGCCCCAATATTCCGAAGCTAGGCACAAAGAGCTCCAGCACAAGCATGACAAGCCCAATGATAAACAAGAGCCAAGTTTCCGCTCCGGCGAATCCTGCAACATAGTTGCCGAAGAAATATAACACAAAAGCCAATGTCCCGATAATTCCTGGCGCACCAAAGCCTGGAACAATCAGTTCAATTACAACGCCTGTAATCCCAATGAACAGCAGAATCGTCATAATAATCGGATTGGTCAGAAATTGCGACATTTTTTCCGCACCGGTATGCTCTACGCGAAAGATGTCGTCTGTAGTATATCCAAGCCAATGAATTGCTTCTTCAGAGGTATCTGTAATTTGATCAGCGTAACCAGCTTTTAAAGCTTCTTCACTAGACAAGGCAATGATCTCTCCCTGTATCTTAGTCACACCAAGCTCTGGCTTATCCACGACCAAATTACTATCCACCATACCAGCGGCAATGTCTGGATCACGCTCATTCAGAGCAGCAGCACCGATCATTTTAGATCTCCAGTAGGATATCATTTTGGCATCATCGACTTTTTGACCATTCATGTCTACCAAGGAAGCGGAGCCGATCATACTGCCCGGCTTCATGATTATTGCACCTGCATTAAGTGCTATGTAACTGCCTGCAGAAGCGGCATCACCTTTAATATAGGCAGCTGTTGGTATTTCACTCTCTCTTACCATCGTCCCAATCTCTTCTGCCGATTTCACCAGCCCTCCAGGTGTATCGACCTCTAGTAGAATAAGGACTGCTCCATAATTAGCGGCTTCTTCAAATCCTCTTTCCAAAAAGCTTTGCAAACCCCGTTCAATCTTTTGATCTACCGGAATAATAAACACGGGACCTTGTTTCAGCTCACTGTTCGTAACCCCCGGTGTTTTCGGGGCTGCCCCGTCAGCGCTTACATTCGTTGCAAAGGGTGTCAGGAGGAGTAACAGCAGGACCACAGGAATGCTAGCTAACAGTATTTTCCGTAATCTTCTCAATGATTTTACCTCCCTTCTTTAGCTTGACCCAGAACTCATAACCCTTAATACGCTGAAATTGGATTTACGTTTCATTACATAGAAAAGCACCCCTTTTGCAAGGGGTGCTAGTGCTATATTATTGCAGAAATTGCAGAACCGCCTGGTTCACGAGTTTACCATCAGCGCGACCTTTGACCTTAGGCATCAGTGCGCTCATGACCTTCCCCATTTCGCTCTTCGAAGAAGCACCGGTTTCCTGGATGGTCTGCTGTACAATTACTTTAATTTCTTCTTCGGAAAGTTGCTCGGGAAGATATTTAATAATAATCTCGATTTCTGCTTTTGTACTCGCGGCAAGCTCGTCGCGACCCGCTGATTCAAATTCTTGGAGGGCATCTTTGCGCTGTTTGATTTCACGACTAAGGATATCAAGCACTTCGTTGTCGTCCAATGTTCTCTTCAGATCTATTTCAAGATACTTTATTGTAGAACGAACCATTCGAATCGTGGAGAGCGTGAACTTGTCCTTACTCTTCATCGCTTGCTTCATATCTTCGTTCAATCTCTCGCTAAGATTCATGCGTGGGTAATCCTCCTAAAACTTTCTCTTACGAGCAGCCTCAGACTTCAGCTTTTTCTTAACGCTCGGCTTTTCGTAATGTTTGCGTTTCTTCACCTCAGCCAAGACACCATCTTTTGCGATGGAACGTTTAAAGCGACGAAGTGCAGCATCAATTGTCTCGTTTTTGCGAACTTTCGTTTCAGACACAGGTTTCCCCTCCCTCCGACCATACCGTCCAAGAGCATAACACGGTTTATCAAACTCCATTATAGGTCAAACGGAAATAACGTGTCAACCTTCGTGCTATTCTTTTTTCTGGCAAGTTCTTCAACATTAAATGATTATGCTATGCGTGGGAAGCTGAGTTTCCAGTGAGCGCACCCAGCTTGGCTCCACCCAGCAGGTGATAATGAAGATGAGGCACAGCTTGTCCACTATCAGGCCCGCAATTATTGATTAAACGATAACCAGACTCAGCAATCCCAAGGTCTTTGGCGATCTGTTGGGCTACACTGTGGATTTCAGCAATTAGCGGAAGATCCTCAGGTGTAACATCATTCATTGAAGCAATGAACTTCTTGGGAATGATCAACACATGTACCGGTGCAGCCGGCTCGATGTCGTAAAATGCAAGAATACGTTCATTCTCAAATACTTTTTTGGAAGGAATAGTACCCTCAATAATTTTGCTAAACACGGTCTCCATAGAGTGCTTGCCTCCTAAAAATTGGTGAAATTCCACTTCATCATAAGATAATCATACAGGATAATCATCAATTACGAAAGCAGCAAGCAAACTCAGTATAATCAGCACCAAACTGTATCTGTTACAGAATGAACCATTAAATAAATATATCAACACCGTTAGGCCTAAAAAAGACAAAAAAAAGAGAAACACCCTTCACAGCTTATAAAGCTGATTCGGCGGCGGACGTATGAAAAGGAGTTCATTCCCTGCCATACGTCCGCCGAGGTGTTTCTAAAGTAATGTCGGCTTAGCTGTATTATAACAGCGCGTTGATACTGTATCTGTGATAAGAATCACACACATTGTAGATCTTCACATTTTTTCCAAAAGGATCCGAGATCCCCCTCCACCCTGTTCAGCAGGTACTACTACCAGCTTGCGTGGCAGTCGTGCCCGAAGCTCTGGAACATGGCTGATAATGCCGACAGACAGTTGGTCGTTATGCAGTCTTTCCAGTGAGGTAATTACCGTATCGAGCAATTCCGGATCCAGCGTACCAAAACCTTCGTCCAAAAAGAAAAATTGCAATGGATACTGCCCCCGCAGCTGAATCTGTGCCGAAAGAGCAAGTGCAAGTGACAAGGAAGTTAAGAACGTCTCTCCGCCGGAAAGCGTGGAGACCGGTCTTCTTACACCACCGTTTCCATCATCACGGATTACAAAGCCACCGCCCGAATCAACCTCCAGCGCATAACGCTGTTTGCTCAGGAAACGAAGCCGCTGAGAAGCAGACTGGCACACCTGCATCAATTGTTCCTCCGCAATATACTCAACAAAAGCATTTCCACGTAAAACCGTCTGCAATTTGGACAAATGATCCTGTAGGGAAGCATGTTCTAGCCGCTGGGCTTCAAGCTCCATCCAGCGAATATGCCGATGCCGCAGATCCTCTAGATCTCGCTCTGCACGCGCTCTTGCTTGCAGAGACATTTCATCCTCTGACTTACACGCGCTTAAGCTCTCCTGGCTAACTTGCCATTCCTCTTCACTTAAGCTGGCTCCATCAAGCTTCTCTTCAATATTGCGCAGCTGCAATGAGACTTCAGCTTCTTCAGCACGATGGGCACGTACCCGAGAAGATGAAATTTCCCGCTCTTCAGGTGCGAGAGCTGCTCCTTCAACCTCAGCGGCCGAACTAAACGGTGAAGAGGTTAAGCTTTGCTCCCACAGATGGCTTGAAGTCACATAATGCTCTCGAGCAGATTCTGCAGCCTGGCGGGTAATCGCTGCCTCCTTGATCTCATGCTGCGCTTTTTCCGCTGCCGTGAGATGTAATCGTTGGCTGGTCTCCACAGCTGCTAACAATTCCTGCAGACGACGCTCACACTCTGCTAGAAGTGGGGCAGCAGCGCGGCCATTAGTCCACTCTAGAAGACGCCGTTCTTTTTCACGCTGCAATTCTTCTTTGCCTTCCATCTGTGTATTCCACTGAGTAAGCTCTTTATCGAGTCCGGTGATGGTTTCCTGAAGATTCTGTACCGAAGCGCTTTTCTCATCCAGAAACTTGACACTGATTTCCAGTCGGGATCTAATTTCCTCAGCTTGAGCATCCTTGGCTAACAGCTCACGATAAGCTTTTTCTACCTCTTCCGGTGCCAAATCAGGGAACTGCTGTACCCAGTTCTGCCGCAAAGCGGTTAGTTGGCCACTCAGTTCCTTGGCTTTGGCGGTAAGACCTTCTACCCAGCTTCGCTCACCTTCGGCACCTGCTGCTTCTTTGAGGCATAGCTGCTGAACTTCCTGCATCGATTGCTGCCACTGTATCGCTGTACGGCGCAGTTCTCCAGACTGGCTTTTTAATGCTAAAAATGCAGCATCAAGTTCTGCCAAAGCTTTTTCATCTGGGATGGACATATCGGTAGAGGAAACCTCTGTAGTACTGACTTCTGAACCTGCCGCTGCAGGATGATTTACCGTATCAAAAGCTCCATCACCAAACACCTGCTCCAGCCAAACCAGGTCCTGCTCCCTTAAACCACGGAACATATGGCGTGCTTCCAAAGCACGTCTGGACAACACCCGAGCCTGTTGAAGCTTTGACTCCAGTTCCTGTTGCTCTAGGTTATCCTGCAATACAGCAGGGGTCGGGTGGTGTTCGCTGCCACATACAGGGCAAGGTTGTCCTGCTTCCAATTCTTTAGCCAATCCAAGCGACAGTCTGTGCAACTCATGCCCCTTGAGGGCTGCTTCCAAAGAACTGATATGTTGCTCCAGGCTTTCTGCTGCGGTGCGCGCAGCTTCTTCTGTCGCCAGCAGCTTCTCTTGATGCAGCGCCGCCTCGCGGATCAGCTGCCCGCGAGAAGCTTCCTGCTGCTCGCGACGGCCCTCGGCCTCCGCGAGTCGCGCCTGCGCAGCCGCGAGTGCAGCGGCACGCTCGCGGCGCTCCTTCTCCGCCTTATCCCACTGGGATTCGGCGGAGTGCAGCCCTTGCAGTCTCTGCATCGCTTCTTGCAGAGACTGCCGCTCCTGGGAGCGGACACCGAGCGGCTGCAAGCTCTGCTGCAGCTCTTGCTGGCGCTTTTGGCCCTTGGCCAAAAGCTCACGCTCCCGGGCCATGCCCTCCCGCAGCTCCGCCAGCTTGCGGGAGGCCTCTTCGCGGCGCTCGCGCAGAGCCGCGAGTTCGCGCCGCAGGGCGCCGAGCTCGGACTCGAGCTCGAGCGCGCGGCGGTAGGTGTCGGCCCCCTGCCGGAGGGCCGGCTCTTCCGCCGCAAGCGCGGCCTGCGCAGCAGCCGCGGCCGCAGCGGCATGCGCCGCCTCCTGCTCGGCAGCGGCGGCCAGCACCTCTTGACCCTCCGCGCGGGTCAATCGACTCTTGAAGGCATCTTCCGCGCTTCGCCATGCTTTCAGCGCGGGAAGCCTAGCCTCGGCCTCGTCAGCTTGGCCGAGCTTCCGTTCAAGGAGGAGAATCTCCTCCTCCTTGGAGAGCAGTCCCTGCCGCTGCAATTCGCGGCGGGTCCGTTCCTCTTGCAGCTCGCGAATGCGCGTGAAACGCTCCGCGACCTGCAGCGCCGCCTCCAGCTTGCGGCGGCATTCCGCAGCATGTTGGGCTGCTTGTTCGAGGCGCTCCGCCGCTGCCTCTACATCCTCTTTGCCTGCGCTGCCAAGCCCCTGCTGCTCCGCTTCGAGCGCGCGGAGCGCAGCCTCATTCTCCTTCACCCGCCGGCTAAGCTTCAACGCAAGCTGATCGCCATACTGTTCCAAATGGAACAGGCGCTGCAGCATTTGTCGGCGGTCTACGCCCCGAAGCGATAAGAATTCGGCGAATTTCCCCTGCGGCAATACAACTGCTCGCGTGAAGTCATCCATTTTGAGTCCAATATGCTCTTCCACACAACGTGTAACATCTGCGAGTTTATCCGCCATAACGTTATCCCCGTCAGGTGTGACTTCAATGAAACGGCTAATGGTGTTGCTGACTGTTTGCTCACCTGTCCGCTTGAACTTACGTTCAACACGATAACGATGTGCCCCAGCAGAGGAAGTGAGCTCGAAGGTAAACGCCACGCTGAGTGAATCCTCAGAGTGATTCATAATCCCCTGTGTCCCGTTAACGGCGCGCTCTACTTTCCCGTACATCGCCAAAGTAATAGCATCCAACAAACTGGACTTGCCGCTGCCCGTAGGTCCAAAAATCCCAAACAGCCCAGTCTCACACAGACTTTCAAAATCTATTTCCTGCATTTCTCTATAACTCTGCAATCCTGCAACTTTTAATAAAATAGGCTTCAACTTAGTTCTCCTCTCCTTCCTCCGGCTGCTGCCGTTCTTCTTCGGTTAGCTGTAAGAACAGCTCAATCAAACGATCCTCCGGCTCCGCCCCGCCCGTCTGCCGCTGATAGAATTTACGGAACAATTCTTGTACAGGCATACGTGAACGGGAAATCTGTTCGAGCTCCAGCTCCATTTGCGGATAAATCGGACGAATATGAATGATCCCCTCACGTGATTTACGCAGGCGCTGAATATCATTCATCGACATAGCTTCACTGAGCCGAATCTCCAAATCTATAAAAGCAGAAGCATCTCTACCTTCATCCAACCAGTTATATACCTCTTGCAATCCACCCGTAGAGCTCCATCTTACAAGTGGACGCCCACAGCGTAGATAGATTTCTTCGAAGGTCGGCTCACCGCCCGGCGCGACATCAATCAGCGTCACCGACTTGGCTTGTCCTGCTTCCGAAAAGCTATATGCCAGCGGGGATCCGCTATAACGGATCATCCCTTCCCCTTTAACACGCTGAGCGCGATGAAGATGGCCTAGGGCAGTATATTGCGCTCCACAGGATAAAGCAGAAGGGTCTACAGTGTAAGCCCCGCCCACCTGAATTGGGCGTTCCGAATCACTCTCTACACCTCCAAGCACATAAATATGGCTCATCGCCAAATTCACGGTTTGTGGCGTAAATTCCCGTCCCAACAATTGCATAAGTTTGCCTACCCGTGCGCTGTAAGCTAATCGAAGCTCCTCTTCCCCGCTGTCCCCAGCAAGCAGCTCACCAAGACGTGCCTCTGAGGGATAGGGAAGGGCTGCGATTTTGGCAATCTCACCTGTGCGCGCAGCATGAACTGTCACTGGCTCTGAGGTTGGAAGTCCTACCAAGGTAATCCCCTGCCTTAATACAAGCGGGGAGACTGAAGATACGCGCTCCGGTTGGTCATGATTGCCGGCAATCACCACAAGGGGCCTGCCCCCTGAAGATAGCCTGGCAGCAGCCTCATAGAATAATTGCTCCGAAGCCGCTGGTGGATTAACGGAATCGTACACATCTCCCGCCATCATAATCAAATCCACCTTATGAAAATCAGCGATCTCCACCAATTCATCTATGAACTGCTCTTGCTCCTTCTGGCGGCTTCTTCCCTCCAGCGTACGGCCCAAGTGCCAATCCCCCGTATGCAATATCCGCATCTTCGTCCTCTTTCCCCGCTCCTATGCGGCAATGAATAATTTATAATTTCACAGCATGATCGCCGTCAAAAAAGTACAGCCAAATCTCGCTGATCGGTTCTCCCAAAATATCATGTAATGCCTTGCTGTATAACTCTAGCTGAAAACGATATTTTTCCTTAAGTGCTTCTAGGCCGCCCTGATGTTCTAATACAGAGTCCGTCTTATAGTCTAGCAGAATAATCCGGTCCTCTTCTCGGAACAGGCAGTCAATGACCCCTTGAATTAGCACAGCCTCACTAAAGCCTTCCTTATTGTTCTCAGGGGTAAGCTCCGAGACGGCTTCATTCATATAATCGAGCCCTCGATAAGCCTCACCTGCGGGAACCATATAACTGAATGGCATTTCTCTAAGCTTCCAAGAAGAAGCTATTAATCTACGTCCAAGTTCATTATTATAAAAAGCTTCTATCTGATCGGGAGCTACAGCCTCCACCTGCTCAGCAGTTAGAATAGCCACTCTCTGAAGCCGGGCTAAGGTTTCTTCCACAACCATAGGATCAACTGAACCCTCCAGCGGAATATGCTGCATGACTGTATGGTATGCTGTCCCGCGTTCCGCTGGGGTCAGACTGCGTTTTTCCATAAATTTCGGACGCCGCAAATGAAGACTGTCCGCACCTGCAACACTTGGACGTTTATCGTTTTCTATTGAGGTTGTAGAATTGCCTTCTTCCAGCAGATCAAAAGAGGGCTGCTCCTGTAATGACAACAACGCTTTTAACTCCGTAACAGAAGTTTTAGCCGGAATACCTGAGGCTGCCGCATACGGATAATTCCATTCCAGTCTTCTAGCAATTTCATCGCTAGTCTCTGTTTCATATATATTTACAGATTCACCCTTATGCAGTGCTTCGAGTACAGCTTGCCGTTCCTCTACCTTATCTTCAGTCTGATCCGTTGGCAGGAACGCCCCAGAATTAAGTTCGGAAGCATTTTGCACACTGATGCTCCAGTTGGACACATCGTTGTGCAGCACCGTGGAGACGGTACCTTCTGAACCGCCCAGCTTACGAAGAATCGCCGCAGCAGGGTGCCGGATCAATGCCGGTCCAACCCAATCCAAATAGCTGCGCCCTCGGGCCAGCAGATGGTCTGCAAGCAGCAGCTCATCCCGGTTCTGTACGCTGCTCCAGCTAGCGATTTTGCGTGGCAAATCTCTTACGGTGCCCACTAGAATCATTTTATCTCTCGGACGAGTTAACGCCACATATAATACACGCATTTCCTCAGCTAATAACTCAAGCCGTGTACGCCGGTTAATAGCCAGATAAGGAAGTGTTGGGTAACTAACTCGCGTTTCCCGTTCCACAAAGCGTGGCCCAAAGCCAAGCTCTTTGTGCATAAGAAATGGCGAATGCAAATCTTGTCGATTGAACTGTTTTGCCATCCCGGCTACAAAAACAACAGGGAACTCCAGACCTTTGGATTTATGGATGGTCATGATTCTGACGCCATTGCCTTCTTCACCGCCACCGCCAGCTACACCCAGATCTCCGCCATTCTCACGAAGCCGTGAAATGAACACCAGAAAACGGAACAATCCGCGTGCTGCGGTGTCATTCTCAAATTGCACAGCCCGATCATACAAAGCTTTAAGATTGTTCTGGCGCTGCGAGCCTCCAGGCAGTCCTCCAACCCATTCCAGATAGCCGCTCTCCCCATAGATACGCCAGATCAGCTCACTGAGACTACCTTGTCTAGCCGCATTTCTCCAGCTTTCCAGCTGTTCTAGGAAATGTTTAAGCTTGCGCTTCAGTTCTGGACTGATCTGCGGCAGATCTTTATCAGGTAAAACATTATTTTCGACGGTGCTTGCGGATTCAATCACATGAGCCGAGAAGAGGTCATACTCTTCTTCAGCCTCTTTTGCATCTTGCATATCCACCGCCATCTGTACTGCTTGAAAAAAAGGACCCTGACTACACATACGCACCGTAGCCAATTCTTCTTCCGTTAATCCGACCACAGGTGAACGAAGTACGCCAGCCAGCGGAATGTCCTGCTGAGGATTATCAACTATTTTTAAGAGGGAAAGTGCAATTTCCACTTCTGTAGCTTCAAAATAACCTTTATTCAGATCACCATAAGCAGGGATTCCTTCCATCCGAAGCTCTTCGATGATTAGAGGGGTCCAGATTCTTGCCGAGCGAAGCAGGATCACGATATCACCGTAAATAACCGGACGCATAATCTTGAGTCCTTTATCGTAGATAAGCAGTGGCGATCCACCGGTCATCCCCGTCATTTGTGAAATACGCCGGGCAATTGCCCGCGCTTCCAGCTGCGCCGTCTCGCTCTCAATGGCTTCACTCTCCTGAAGTGGCGCCTCACCGTCTTCAGAGGTCTCTTCTGACTTCCCTGCTGCCGAACCACGATCAATCAATAATAACTCCGGTGCAAAAAAGGTATCAGGACCCTTCTCTGCTGCACCTGGGAAATTCGCTCCGTAAACAAGCTCAGCGCGTTCATCATAATTAATCTCCGCTACCGTCTCATTCATAATCTGCCGGAAGATCATATTCACGGCATTTACAACCTCCATGCGACTGCGAAAATTACGGGCCAGATCGATGACCGAACCGCTAGATGATTCATTAGTAATTTCAGATAGATCATCGATTTGGTGTGAGCCAAAGCTGCGGTATTTATCCAGGAATAGCCCCGGCTCCGCCAGACGGAATCGATAGATACTTTGCTTCATATCTCCGACCATAAACCGGTTACCGGGTGTTTCACGGGATATTAGCCGCACAATCTCCTCTTGCACGCTATTCGTATCCTGATACTCATCCAGCAGAACCTCATCGAATTGAGCACGGTACTCCATAGCTGCATCAGAAGGCAGGGAATGACCGGGCGTAGAGTCCGGATGGCGTAGAATTTGCAGACAATAATGCTCCAAATCACTGAAGTCGACTAGACCTCTTCCTGCTTTTTCAATTCTATAACGTTCACCGAATGCTATCACTGTCTCTGCAAGCTCTGCCATCAGTGGAGCCGCTTCGTTCAGCTCTTTCAAAAAAACCTCAGGCGGACGGCCAAACAATGCTTTCTGAAGATCTAAAATACTCTTCTTCACACTATCGCGCAGTTCCTTCACCATTTCCTGCAGTCCAGGATCTGTCGAATCCTTCTTACAAGCCTTTAATTTCCCAAAATATACTTCCATGAAAATATCATATAATTCTGCCCAAGGTCGTTCGTTTACGGCATCCTGCAGTGCATTTACCATCTCAAGATCAGCGGTTAAATTCTCAGCATAGGGTGCCGGACCGCCCGGCTGCAGTGCAATCTCCCGGCCTTGAATCAGCTGACTGGCTGCGCCCGCAAGTGTCAGCTTCGCTTCTTCAAGAATGCTCAGCACCCATGGCGTTCCACCCAGACTTTCGGTGTCTGGCAATGAGAAATCAGCTGCAGTATCACGGAGCCATTGCGCAGGCCAAGGATGGCTGCGGGCATAATCATGCAATCGCTGTATGAGCGCATGCACTGCATCATCACTGCGTTCACCACTGAACCAATCAGCGAGCTGCACAAATATACTATCCTCGCCATCCGCACCTGCTTCACCGTACTTTTCCTCCAGCAACTCTTCGAGCAGCTCCTGCCGCATCATCTCCGCTTCATGCTCATTTAATATGCGAAAACCCGGATCAATCGGAATCATTTGATAATAACGCCGGATCACTTCCAGACAGAAGGAGTGCAACGTTGTAATCGAAGCTTTGCCCAGCAGGGATAGCTGACGGCGCAAATGGTCGTTCTCCCCATTCTCCTCCAGCTCCCGATCAAGGGCTTCCCTGATCCGCTGCCGCATTTCGGCAGCCGCAGCTTTGGTAAACGTAGCTACTAATAGCCTGTCTACACTGAAGCCGTTCTCTTCCTTACTGATTTTTCGAATAATCCGTTCTACCAGCACCGCCGTCTTACCGGAACCTGCTGCCGCAGCAACGAGGATGTCATCACCGCTCTCCGCAATGGCGCGCCACTGGTCATCACTCCATATACTTCCTTCCGGTTTCGCTTCTATTTCAGCCTTCATACTCAAGGTGTAGTTCCTCCTTTGCGGGACAGCAGATCCCATATAACGTCCTTCCCTGGCTTACCCAGATTGTTATAGCTGTTGCCTTCCACAGCTTCATCGAACTGGCAGACAGGTCTAAAGGAACAGAATGTGCAGGCGGTCTCCTGCCCAATTCGGTACGGCTCAATCGCCACATCACCTTCTGTAATCCGTGTCCCGATATCCGAAATTGTCCCTCTAACGGAGGATAATAGATGACCCCACTGCTCTGGTGTAGCTACTGAAGCACTGCTATAAAAGCTGCCGTCAGCTTTTACTGCTACAGGCACGATAGAAGAATACCCTTTGTCTAAAGTGGTATCCATCAGGGAGACAACCTCACGATCTGCTGTAAGTAGTCCTTTCATCTTGAAGCGTTTCAACAGCTCTTGCTCAGCCTGTTCCTTGTTCATCCCATTGGATGAGGTCAACAACGGATCATGCACATGGAAATAAAGTGTGCCGGCTGGAAGTGCCGGCTGCCCCAGCCATTGCTCCGAATATGTTAGCAGCACATCCAAATAAGTCAGCATTTGCAGCGATAATCCATAATACACCTCATGCAGCTTGAGATCCTTTTGGCTCGATTTATAATCAATTACCCGCAGAAGAATTCCGTTCTCTCCACGGGCCATATCTACACGGTCAATCCGGCCAACAACCTCCATCACGCAGCCATTTGGCAGCGTAATCCTTAAAGGCGGCAACTCCTTATCCGGTCCAAAGTCCAGCTCCAGCCCTACTGGCTCAAAGCTGCCCCGGCGGGCGTGCTCGCCCAGAATCACAGAAGCACGTCCAACAATATTCTTAAGCTTACGGGAGATGTACCCGTAACGTTTGGAGCTCATTAGGATTTCACCCTGCAACATCGGAGATAGCCGCTCTACTGTCTCACTGGCCTCACGCCGACATTCATCCGGAGACAAGCTGCCCCAGCCCCGTCCCTCTTGTTTCAGTCTTATCGCCATATCACTTAACGCAGCATGGAACAGCTGTCCAATATCAGGTGCTTGCAGCTTATATAGCTGACGCTCCTTCAGTCTTAGTCCGTAGGACGCAAAATGGGAAAATGAGCACGCAACAAATTTCTCCATCCGGGACACACTGCCCCGCAGTGTTGAGCCACCATACAATCTGAGGCTTGTGCCACGCTTTAGCTTCGTTCCCTCATTACGATAGAACAGTGAGCTTAGCAAACGTTCCAGTTGAAATTTACGATCTTCGTTCTTAGTAAACCAGTTATACACATCCCACCATAGCTCCGGAATTTCTGTCCCCTGGCGCCACTGCCGCAGCTGCATAATCAATGCGCGAAGACTCTGTTCTGGTTGACCAATGAAACCGAGATGAATAGGATTTCCGACTTCTGCCGGTAGTCCCGCAGGGGGAAGTGCTGACAAGCTATGCTCTTGAACCCTTGGGAACATTCTATGCAAATGCCGGATAACCTCAGAGGGAAGGAGAGCTTTGCCCTCATCATCCGCTGTAGCGTAGCTAATCCAGAGCTTTTGGCTTCCTGTCGTTAGCGCATTATAGATCAGAAACCGCTCGTCCAGTAGTTTACGAGAAGCGCCGGGAGCAAGCTCCATTCCAGCATTCTCTAGTACGGAGCGTTCACCTTCCGAGAGAATTCCATCTTCCTTAAACTGCGCAGGCACAACACCTTCATTAAATCCAAGCAAAAAAGCGTATTTAACCCCTGTTGGGCGAGTCCGATCCATATTGCCGACCAATACTTGATCCAGTGCGGGCGGAACTAGTCCCATTTTAAGCTCAGCAAGTCCTGTCTCTAGAACTCCGGTGAACACTTCAAACTCAAGTCTTTCATTGCCCATCATTTCTACTATCTGATCTAGCAGATCAAGTACCGCACCCCACAACTGGCTATGTTCCCTAGCCTTCTCGGGTTGGCCCTTCTCCATAGACTTAACACTGAGTTTCTCCAGCTTTCGTGCAACATCCGTCTCTTCAAGCAGCTTGTACATTGCCGTACATAGTTCAAGGCCGCTTCGGCTTTTCTGGATTCGTTTCTCAAAAGCAAATAAAGGACCTGTTATACTAGCACGGCATCGTTCCATAGTAGCAAGCAGTTCATCATCCATCTGTCTGCCGCCTTCCAGCGACAAGCTAGGAATACCTTTCCATGAGCGGCCATCCGTCCAGCGATACCCTTGAATCCCACAAGCCAGCACATAGTTTTCTAAAGCATCCATATCCTCACGTGTAATACTACCGTCTAGCGGAAGCAAAAGCTCCGTCTTTACGCAACGGAATACATCCTCGTAACGCCAGCGACGACGCACTACATCCAGCGCGGAACGTATAAATTCCACTAGCGGATGATGCAGCTCATTTACCTTCTGGTCCAGAAAAAATGGCACTCCGTAATCTTGGAACAACGGTTGGATCAGCTGCTCGTAATCGCCAATATTGCGCATCAATACAGCCATTTCGCCATATTTTGCACCTTCATCACGCGCCAGTCTAGTCATTTCGCGCAGTGCTCCCTCAACCTCTGCTCTGTGCGAAACTGCGGCGCCTATGGATATAGCCTCTCTTGCCAGTTCATCCGCACCTATCCAGGCCTTCCGGCGATCATATCCCCGTTCAAGGTGAGCAAGTACTGGACTTTCTTCAAAACGTGGAAGAACCGTTGGCTCCAGCAGCTCGTCCCACACATCAATGCCCAGCTCTTCAGCTATTCCACGCAGTTTAATGTAAGTAACCGCAGTGGGGTGAAACAATTCAAGCTCATTCAACTGATCTCCATATGGGTAAGGACGATCAATTGTAAGCGAAACGGTCAGCTGCGAAGCTTGCTGCATCAATTCTCGAAGCACTACGAATTCCTGCGGAGTAAATCCATGGAATCCATCTACCCAAATCTCCGCCCCGCGAATATAGGAGGAATCAGGAATATGCTCAGCCAGTTCTGCTAAACGATCCTCTTCATCGATATAGAGACGTGACATTTCCTTCTCTAAATCGCTGAATACCAGCTGCAAATCATCCAGCTTACCCTCAAGAATAGGACTTCTTGCAATAGCTCCTCGCATAGCGGACAACTGCTCTTCTAAATCAGTGGAACCCAAACAGCAACGCTTCATCTCCGTGTGCAGTTGGTTCAGACGTTCCACAAAACCCGGTCTGTCTGCTGAGGCACCGAACAATTTCAGTTCCTCTTTGCGACGACTGATGATTTTGTAAATTAACATTTTCTTACCTTCATCACTGATTGGCAGACTTGCACTGCCACCAGTTTCCTGCTTCACACGATAGGCAAGCCGCGAAAAACTCAGTGTCTGCGCCCGAAGGCTTCCCTTCACATTCCCTACGGTCAGAAGCCCCCGTTCTGCTCCAAAAGAACCTTGCTCTGGCACAAGAATAATAATCGGCGCACCAAGCGGTTCCTTCTCTAAGGAAGAAGAGATAGATTCCCATATTTTTGTTGTCTTGCCACTGCCCGAGCGGCCTAGTAAAAAGGTTACCGACATAAATGATAGACTCCTTCCGTAGCGGAGAAAATATATAAATTACAAGGTGAAATATCCACCTATTGATTACACTCCAATTAAAAAAGTTCAGTGATTCCTCGTCCCTTCAGTATATCATAACCACACTAATCGGAACATGTGTTTGCTAGTATTTTCTAATGTTTTACAAAGGATAAACAACTACGAGTACAAATATAAAAAAGCAAACCTCCGGATTTTGGCGGCTTGCTTTTTAGAGTATTTAGTTTGTTTTTAATGCCAGATGTGCAACGTTAGATTAGAGCTGCCAATGTCGGAGCATAGGGTCAATGTTAGACTGTTCGGTGTTCGGTGTTCGGTGTTCGGTGTTCGGTGTTCAGTGCTCAACGTTCAGCGTCCAGCATCCAGCGTCCAGCATCCAGCGTCCAGCATCCAGCGTCCAGCATCCAGCGTCCAGCATCCAGCGTTCGTCATTCGGCATTCGGCGTTCAGCGTTCAAATTGCACATTTTTGGCTAGGCTTGTTTCATTAATTACTTACGGACCCAGGAGCCGTTATTCGTGGATTCAGTGCTGTTTTGGCAACTTTTCGGACCCCATTGATGCTATTCTTCGAAAATGTGTTGCATTACGGGTGTTTTAAGAGCAATAGCGCCTTTGGGGTCCGTAAGAATTCAATAATAGGCTGTTTACGCTAAATAGAGTCATCTGAGTCCGTTGGCAACTACTTGCCTTACAGTCGACTCACGGCCACCCTACGTCCCGCCCTTTTATCCTATTTGTTACTTGGCACTGTAAACCTTTTTGACCTTCAGGCTTATTTTTTACTCCGCACTTCAAAAATCGCAAACTTCAGATAGTGTCCTTCGTTAACGCCAAGTATTTGTGGGTGGTCTTTGCCTGCGGCCCGCCATTCCACAAGTCTCAACACCTTGCCAGCATCTTTAGCTGCATCGGCAATCGTTTCGAGGAACAGATCTGGCTGCATATGGTAAGAACAGCTTGCGGTAACCAAATAGCCGCCTTCGTTCACCAGCTTCATCCCGTGCAGATTGATATCCTTGTAACCACGGCAAGCGCCAGCTACTGCACTTTTGGTTTTGGCAAACGCCGGAGGGTCCAGGATGACTACATCCCAAGTTCTTCCTCCACCTGCCGTCATCGGCTTGGATGTGTCGGTTTTGGCTGTTTTGCCTCCGGATTTAGGATTTGCAGCAGCTGCTGCCGTCTCTGTTCCACTTGCAACTGTCGCCCGTTCAGAACGTTCCTCTAGTCCTTTAACCTGATTCCGTAAATATGCAAAAGCATCATCCACTACGAATTCAACACGATCGCTAAAGCCGTTCAGCTCCACATTCACTTTGGCACTCTCAATGGCATGCGCTGAAACATCGAGGCAGGTTACTTTTTTCGCGCCATACTTGCAGGCATGCAGCGTGAAGCTGCCCGTATGTGAGAAGCATTCCAGCACTGTCGCACCGTCCCAATAAGGGAACGTTACATGTTTACCGCTCTTATTAACTGGCAAGGTCTGTAGCGAACCCTCCTCAGTTTCGATTTCCTGCAGCGTAATGCCGCTTCGTCCCCCCCAGCCTTTCATGAGCGGAGCAATAGAAGCTCTATTCTCACGTTGGTCAAAGAAGTAGCCAGTCTTCTGGCCTTCTTCAATATCAACGACCAGCTTCAGGCCATTCTCACTCACAGTTACATGCCGTGGACACTCCCCATACAGCAAACCCGTTGTCTGCTCCATACCTTCAAGCTCGCGCACACTAACATCACTGCGCTCATAGATTCCGCGCGGTGCCATAACCTGCACCAATGCTTCGACGATTTCTGCACGCCGCTTGTCCATTCCGAGCGTAAGCAGCTGCACAACCAAAATATCTCCGAATCGATCTACAATAAGCCCCGGTAAAAAGTCCGCTTCACCATAAACCAAGCGATAAGCATCCGCACCCGGAAGGAACCGATTTCTGTGTTGCAGACAATTCGCAAAACGTTCTGCAAAAAAGGCTGTATCCATGATCGCAAGGGGTCCCTGTGATACAATTCTTACCCGAATCTGTGACGCTGGATTGTAATATCCCACGGCCAAAAATCGGCCCTGATGATTAAGGACATCTACTAATCCCCCCGCTTCCGGATTTCCTTCTACCGATGCGACTTCACCTGCATAGACCCATGGATGGCCCTGTTCCAGTCTTTTTTTGCGATTGCGTTCTAAAATAACCGATGGCAATGACTTCAACTCCCTGTTTTTCTAAAAATGTTTTTATACATGTCCCATGCAATACATTCATATATTGGTGTACAACCCTCGTCCAAAGGAGTATGCCCTATGTTCAGTGATTTGCTGTTCCCTATCATATATGGTCTTGTTATCTTTCTAGCCGGCATGAAGCTGATGGAAACGGCGTTGTCCAAGCTAGCAGGCCCTCTATTAACTACAAGTCTAAATAGAGCTACCTCAACACCTATTAAAGGAATGATTGCCAGCAGCCTGTTGTCCGCCTTACTCCAGAGCAGTACTGCTGTAACGGTGTTGACTATCGGCATGGTCAATGCCGGCCTGCTCACCTATGCCCGCACACTTGGCATTATCTTGGGCAGCAACATCGGCACCACATTAACTACAGAATTGATCGGACTTCAGATCAATACCATGGCCACGCCCTTGCTGGCAGCCTCGCTCAGTCTGTGGGCAGCGGCAGTTATTGCAGGCGAACTGCCGCCTACATCGCGAGTGGCAGAGCTCTGCCACAAAATATCCCCGCCACTGCAATTTATCAGTCTGGCTGTATCAGGCTTCGCCCTCGTCCTATGGGGGATCGCTGTCATGCAGTCTATCGGCGGAATACTTCAGGAAAGTGGCTTATTCCTCTGGTTCCTAAACCATGCCGCTACAAGTGCCCTATGGGGGCTCGCCGCTGGAGCGTGCCTAACAGCCCTGCTCCATAGCAGCGCTGCTGTCATAGCTATGGCTATGAGCATTGCCGCCTCGGGTGCCATGCCGCCTGAGCTAGGTATAGCCATAGTGCTAGGCGCCAACGTAGGCACCTGTGTCACAGCGGTCATTGCTTCCATCGGCGGCACGCCATCCGGCGTCTTCGTCGCTTGGTCCCATGTTGCGCTTAATGTAGGCGGTGCACTACTATTCTTGCCCATGATCGGGCTGCTACAAGCAAGTGCAGCATGGATTGGTGGAGGCCCTGCTTCACAAATCGCCCACGCCCAGACCATTTTCAACGTAGTCTGCTCACTTCTAGCACTGCCATTATGTTACCTGCCTATATGGACAAAACTGGAAAAACGTCTTCAGTCTTAGCTTAAAGGTACCGTTTTTTTATACCCCAGCTTTCCACAACTGTACTATTATACTTCAATCGAAAATATTATAAAACCGCGAACCGTCGTAAAAAGTGATCACCGTCGAGAAAATTCCAATCAGCACAAACAAAGCCAATGCAAAATAATCGTCTCTCGTGAACGGGCGACTGCTATACCAAGTTCGTTTTGTCTCAGTGCCAAAGCCGCGCAGCTCCATAGCGGTACTGATATTTTCAATTCGCTCGATACTAGTCAAAATTAGGGGCATCAGAATCGAAATGATATTTTTTAGCCGCTTAGGCAGCTTTTCTTTTCTGGAAATATCTATTCCCCTTGCTTGAGCAGAAAACGATATATTCTCATAATCTCGTTGAATATCCGGAATGTACCGTAGAGCCAGCGATACAGAATATGCAATTTTATAGTTCACTCCAACTCTGTTTAAGGATGCTGCAAATTCACTGGGATGGGTCGTTAGAAGAAACAATAGTGCCATTGGAATGACCACTGCATATTTGAGGGCAATATTGAATTGATAAAATAGCTGCTCCCAAGTTACCGTATACCGGCCTGCAATGTGCATAATATCATGACGTGTACCGTAAACACGTACGCCCTCCAAAGGAGAAAAGATAAAGATAGCTATATGATTAAGCAAAAAGAAAATCAAGATGAAATATAATACGAAAGCATAATCCTGAAATTGGACTTTGGAAATTCTAAAGGCAAGCAAACTAAATAACAGCATCACAATTAGACATCTTGTATCATATGTAATCATCCCCGTCACAGACCACACTACAAATAAAATCAACTTAGTAGCGCCGGTAAGACGGTGAATAGGTGAATCCTGCTTCGTAAAAGTTAACATTTTGGCCTTCATCCGCCTCGGCTCCTCCTATCATACGCAATGAACCTTCTAACGAACTCCTCTGGTTGTTTCAGTTCAGCTTTTACAGCTAGGGCAAAAAGCGAGGTTTCTTTCAAGTTCGCTTTTTTTACCACATCAGTATTCGTTAATATTCGCTCAGGTCTATCATCCGCAAGCTTCACGCCATCAGCTAACACTATAGCTCTATCGGCATATTCCAGCATCAAGTGCATATCATGCGTGATCATAATGACCGTCATCCCCTGCCCCCGCAGCGTCAAGAGAAATTCCATCATTTCGTTATAATGCCTGTAATCCTGAGCAGCAGTCGGCTCATCCAAAATGATCACTTCCGGCTCCAGTACCAGAATAGCGGCAATCGTAACCCGTTTCTTCTGGCCATAACTAAGCGCCGAGATAGGCCAGCTGCGAAAAACATAAAGTCCGCACACCTTCAAGACTTGATGGACACGTTCACGAACTAGCTCCTCAGAGCAACCTCGGAGTCTAAGTCCTAGAGCGACCTCGTCATATAAAAGTGTCTTAGAAATCATATGATTGGGATTTTGCATGACAAAACCGATCCGCTCTGCCCGCTCCTTAATCGTGTCCTGAGCAATATCACGCCCATGCATCCGTATTGATCCGGAAGTAGGTTTATAGAAGCCACAAATAAGCTTGGAAACTGTAGATTTCCCAGCCCCATTTCGCCCCGCTATACAGACCATCTCTCCTTTATGAATACAGAGATTGAGCTTATCCAGCACCTGCTGATTTTTTTCGTATCCAAAAGAAATATCTCTTAGCTCAAGGATGGGTGGGCTCTCCAGCTTATCCTGGCGTGAGTGATTGCACTCATACCAGATCTTTAGTTTATTAGAACACGCCTCCAACTCTATATCGTTCACATGCTGCGGATTCATATTTGCTGTAATCGAACATCCGGCATACTTTAAAGCCGTTAAATAGAGAGGTTCCCGAATGCCAACTTCTGAAAGCAACGTTGTGCTCAACAGTTCTGCAGCCGGCATATCCGACACAATACGTCCTTCATGGATCACAATAATACGATCCACTGCCCGATGCAGCACCTCTTCAAGACGATGCTCGATCATAATAACGGTTTTACCTGTCTCTTTATGCACTCGATCAATAAGCTCAATCGCTTTTATACCGGTATAAGGATCTAAGCTTGCCAGCGGTTCATCAAAGAGCAGGATGTCCACATCACCTACCAGAACACCTGCCAAGGTCGTTTTTTGCTTTTGTCCACCCGATAACTCTTGAGGAGAAGAAGCCAGAAATTCGTGGATATCCACCGCTCTTGCGGCAGCCGCCACTTTACTCTTCATTTCTGTCTGCTGAACCACATGGTTCTCTAGACTGAAGGCGATATCCTCACCAACCGTTAATCCTACAAATTGTCCATCCGGGTCCTGCAATACGGTACCCACCTGATTGGACAGCTCTGCGATACTCAGATCCTTCTGCTCCTGGCCCATAATCCGTAATGAACCTGATATTTCCCCACTGTAAGCAAAAGGAATGAGACCATTAATACAATGAGTAAGTGTACTTTTCCCAGAACCTGAAGGCCCCACGATAAGTACCTTTTCCCCTTCAACAATCGTTAAGTTGATCCCCTGCAGTGTGGGTTCCTGCTGCGCCCGATATTGAAAGCTGAAATCCTTAAATTCAATCATTACTTTTTTCATCCGAGACCTTCCTCTGGGTTAATGTGAAGAGAAAAAAGCCGGTGATTTCCACCGGCTTTTTTAGCTTGGATTTGTATTCCACTCAAGCTTCTCTAGTTAAGCTGCCCTGTTTCGTTCTTGTCTTAGCATACGCAATGGCTAGTAAAGATCCGATCACTGCCACCGAAGCTATATTTAATGCACCTGCGGTCAGTCCTTGCGTAAATACTTTATTTACGGGTTCTGCATAGATCAGAATATCCAACACCGGGGCTACAAGGAACCATGCTACAGCATTCGCTGCAATCTGAGCCAGATTAAAGCGTATTATTTCCTTCCGTCCGAATTCCCCGTCATGAATAGCGATTCTAGCTACTAACAAGCCAATAACCAGCCCTACAATGCCAGATGATATGACCCAACTGAACCATGGCGATCCATAAGATATCGTATCCTTCAGGGTATGCCCGATCAGGCCTATAAATAATCCGGCAAACGGACCGTACAATAGGGAGAACAATGCCAGTAATGCGTATGTAGTCTCGATGTTAGTGTTTGGAATACCCGAAGGAATCGAGCCGAATCTCCCCAATATAACGAATAAAGCAGAACCAATACCAATCGCTACAATCGTCTTGATCGACAACACCTTTTGTTTTGCCATGTTCTCATCTCCCCCAACGCATCTATTATGTTTTATGTGATTATACATCGGAATAGTCGGAATT
This sequence comes from Paenibacillus sp. FSL F4-0122, assembly GCF_038002845.1. Classification (NCBI taxonomy): domain Bacteria; kingdom Bacillati; phylum Bacillota; class Bacilli; order Caryophanales; family Paenibacillaceae; genus Paenibacillus; species Paenibacillus sp. FSL F4-0122. The sequence goes on along the minus strand of NZ_JBBODI010000001.1, from coordinate 3,945,391 downwards.
ACTATAGAATCCAAATAAAAAAATCTGCAAAGCAACATAATGTTGGCTTTGCAGATTCATATTTGATTATTCAGATCATATTTTCTATTACTTCACTGTCACTGATACCGTAACTGTCTTGCCGCCTAGCTTTCCTTTAATGGATGTCGTTCCTTTACTCACAGCTACAATCTGACCGCTAGCAGATACTCTCGCTACAGAAGGCTTGGAGCTGGTCCATACCGCACTTCCAGTAACAACAGCAGTCTTACCAGTATCATACTGTGCAGTCACGACTACATTCTGAACGGCTCCCGGAGCCATTTTCAGTCTGCTTTCATTAACGGTTAGCTTTGTCAATTTAGGAACTACAGTAATTTTGACACTAGCAGCAATCCCTTGGTAAGATCCTGTCAGCGTAGCAGTACCTTCTGTTACTGCTTTAACGGATGTAGCTTTAACCGTAGCAACCGCCTCATTCGAGGACTGCCAATTCATACTGCTGGAGACATTTCCCGTTTTACCATTAGAATAATAAGCCGTTACCTTTATCGCTTTAGAGCCTTTAATGTTCATTTCGATAGCAGTAGGTTCTACAACAAGCTTAGTAACCTTTTGTTCAATGGTAACTGGGATACTGATGGTTTTATTGGCGTAAGTTCCCTTTAAAGTAGCAGAACCCTTCACCAGTCCTTTGATTACCTTACCGGAAGTTGTTGTCTTGATAATTGCATTCGTACCGGTAAGCTCCCATTCCATAGTTCCAGTAGCATCAAGTTCACTGCCGTTTTCCATCACAGCTTTCACTTCAGGAACAGCCTTCTCTTCACCAGTAACAATCACCAGATTTTCTTCTGGTCCAAGCAAGACAAGGACTTTATCTTTCACTGTAACCTTTACTTCAACACTTTTTTCTCTTACAGCTGTTTTTGAAGTCGTTGGGTTTTCTGATTTTATTTTACCGATAACCTTCACAATACCTGCCGATTCAGCTACAATTTTACCGTCTTTAATGGTGGCAATCTCATCATCCGCAGAGGTCCACTCGATATCACTGCTAAGATCTAGCTTTGTTCCGTCAAGCTTTGTACCGTTTACTTTTGGAAGGCTTACGGTGTCATCTGTGTAAAGCTCCAGTTCCGTCTTGTCGGCTTCCAGTTCTGTAATCGTAGGATAAACTGTCAGCTTAAAGCTTTTATTAATTCCTCTGTACTCTGCTTTAATAACCGAAGTTCCCACTGCTTTAGCAGTCACTGCCGCGGTATCGCTACCAGGCGTAACGGTTGCCGCCAATTGGTTATCCGAAGTCCATACTGCGCTGCCTGAAATATTCGGAGTAGAATTCGCAGCATCGCGAACCTCAGCCTTAACGTTCAGGGTTTCACCCATAAACAGGAATTGATCTCCTGTAGGAGTAAGTAGTAGCGCTTCATAAGGAGCACGTACATATACGTCTACAGTTTGTGTAATCCCCAGATAGGATACTGTAATTACAGCTTTACCAGCAGACAACACTTTGATCTCGCCTTTGTCTACTGTAGCTACACTAGCACTAGAAGAGGACCATTCCGCTTTCGCTGAAATATCATTTGCGCTGGATTTTGTAGTTTCTTTAGTCTCTGCAACCAATTTCAAAGGTGCATCTCCAACTAGCATCTCTAGTTCTTTAACGATTTTGTCGTCATGTTTAAGCTCAATTTCAGAATAAGGCAATTTCACTACAGCCTTAAAGGTTGCTGTTAAGGTCTTGTATTTGGCAGTGATCGTTGCTGTACCTTCACCAGCCAAAGTGATCTTACCTTCTGCAATGGTCAATACGCTTGTGTTCGAGCTGCTCCAAGTAGTATCAGCCGTTACATCCTTAGCAGAAGTCGCTGTTTCTCCACCAATCGCATTGGCTTTGACCAGCAGTTTATCCTCATCATCACCCAATTTGTAGTTCCCTTCAGAACTATATTCGAGCTTCAGTTCTTTAACAGGATGTGCTACCTCAACTTCAATGGTAGCAAGTGCATGATTATAAGTCGCTGTAATAATAGCTTTTCCACTGTCTATCGGAGTCAGCAGGCCATTTACTACCTTTACAGCGTTTGTGTTAGAAGAATTCCATACAACTGCACCTGTCACATCTCTTTTAGATGAGGACCCTTCCACATTCGCATATACCTTAAGTTGCTTTGGCGTTTGTCCAACCGTAAGCTCTACTTTAGCTGAGCTTTCGAATTCAATCGAGTTGATATCGCCGGTCGCTGCAAAGACACTTACCGGAAAAACCGCAGTAGCTAACAATATCATGATGAGGAGCATTTTCGTCATTTTCCTGTACACAGTCATTTGTTCTCTCCCTTAGGCTATAATGTCGTTCGGTGGTTTATCCCCACACTCTTTTACTTATATCGACAATTGTACCCTAAGTGTTTACCCCCTGGCTCTATAAAGCGAAATTCGGGACTTTCAGACTAGATAATACGGTAAAGGTTGATCAAAATATTAGGAAGTAATATGCTAACTACTAAATTCTTTCTTGAAACAAGGGGGCTACGATGAGTGCAGAGAACGTCCAACTAGAAGCAATCCCGTCTCCTAAACAGGAAGATAGCTTCCTTAAAGGGGTAAAAGATTGTATTCCCACACTACTAGGCTACTTAAGCATCGGACTTGCAGCAGGCGTTGTTCAAAAGACAGCCGGACTCAGCATTGCTGAGATTGCCTTAATCAGCTTGATTCTTTACGCGGGCTCCGCTCAGTTTATAGCTGCTGGAATGATAGCCGTTAGCAGCTCGCCTGCGGCCATTATCATTACGATATTTATCGTGAATCTTCGCCATATTTTGCTTAGTGCAGCTCTTTCTCCTTATTTCCGCCATCTTTCCCCACTGAGAAATATGCTGGTTGGTTCTTTATTGACTGATGAGACCTTTGGAGTTGCCATCAATCAAGCTTTGAATAAGCAGCAAATCAGTGAAAAATGGATGCACGGTCTAAATCTCACAGCATATTTAAATTGGTTTCTTGCGAATGTAGCGGGAGCTTTTTTAGCCCAGTGGATCTCAGACCCTGATCAATTCGGTTTGCAGTTTGCCTTACCTGCGATGTTTATTGGTATTCTTGTAATTTCCATGATTGACCGTAATAAAATCAAACTAGATTTGGTTGTCGCAATCCTTGCCGTAATCATAGCAGTAGGAAGCTCTTTCCTATTCTCCAGTAGTGTTGGAGTGATTATCGCTACAGTTATTGCGTCAACGATAGGGATGGTGTTTGAAAAATGGAAGTGAGATGGGATGTATTTCTGATCATTCTAGGAGCAGCTTTTGTGACCTTTATTCCCAGGGTGGTTCCGCTTATGATCCTTAGCCGGTTTGAATTGCCAGAATGGGGAATGCGCTGGTTAAATTATGTTCCTATCTCTGTTATGGCGGCATTAATAGGTCAGGAGATATTTTTGAATGATGGAAAATTTTCGTCTTTAGCTAATAACATTGAGCTTTTTGCGGCATTGCCTACTTTTTTGGTTGCGATAAAAACCCGGAGCTTGCTAGGCACTGTACTGGCGGGGATTGTTTCAATCATGATCCTACGGATGTTTTTTTGATCCACTTCTACGCGTATGAAGTCGCTATCGGACCCAGTTGACCTTATTCACAGCTTTATCCCACTTTTGGAACACTAACGGACCCCATAGTCGCTATTGCCATGAAAAACACCTATTATGAACCACTTTCTGAGGAATAGCTGCACTGGAGTCCGAAACTAAGCATAAAAGGCAAAAAAATTGCAAATAACGCCATCTGGGTCCGAAAGCATCAGGAGATTGTTATGAATTGGTGGTCTAGGCAGCAGCAACTAAAAAACAGAGCAGCCCTTCCCCATTAACGGAAAAATGGCTGCTCTGTTGTCTTTTTACTAATATCTATTTAACGGATATTTATTGCTTAACGAACAGCCTGCTGAAGCCCAGTCTGACTAACCCCGATCAACTCACCGCGGCATTCGTTCACGCCAGCTTCCGTTATCTTCACCTGACAAAGTTCTCCTTGGAGTGAATCTTCACCATCGAAGAACACCTGCAAATAGTTGTCGCTAAATCCATGCTGGATATTGCGCCCCGGAGCCCCTTTTGCGGCTCTTTCCGGAATAACACTTAATGTCTGACCTACAAATTTGCGAGCATAGGCTATTTGCATTTCTTCTGAAAGATCAATCAGTTCCTGCACGCGTACATTTTTGATTTCTTCGTCGATCTGATTCTCCATCCGCGCTGCTGGAGTGCCCGTCCGCTTGGAGTAAGGGAATACGTGCATCTCGGAGTAATTAATAGCTTTCATGAAGTCGTAGCCGGCACGGAACATTTCATCGGTCTCCCCCGGGAATCCAACGATAACATCCGTAGTAATCCCGACATCTGGCATCGCCTGACGGATCAGCTGCATTTTGGCGTAATATTCTTCTGTCGTATATTTACGGCGCATTGCTTTCAGCACATCATTATGTCCGGCTTGCAGCGGGATATGCAGATGACGGCACATTTTAGAGGAACGGTTCAGCACCTCCAGCAGCTTCTCATCGATCTGGCTGGCTTCGATAGAACTGATACGTACCCGCTCCAGTCCATCCACCTTATCTAGATCCCACAGCAAATCGGCTAGACGGTAATTATCAAGATCATCACCGTAACCACCGGTATGAATACCCGTGAGAACAAATTCTTTATACCCTGCTTCTACTAATTGATGCGCCTGGGTTACGATGCTTTTGGGATCACGGCTGCGGGAAAGTCCACGTGACCATGGAATGATGCAGAATGTGCAGAAGTTGTTGCAGCCATCCTGAATCTTCATAAAAGCACGCGTCCGATCCGCAAAGCCAGGTACATCCATCTCTTCGAATTCACGTGTCTTCATAATATTACGAACAGCGTTGACCGGCTGACGTGAGGCTTCAATGTTCTTCACATGCGTCATGATCTGATCGCGGTCCTGGTTACCAATAACAAGATCGACACCAGGAATATCAAGAATCTCACCAGGAGAGGTCTGTGCATAGCAGCCAGTAACCGCCACGATAGCCTCCGGATTGCGGCGAACGGCACGACGAATCATTTGACGGCTTTTTTTGTCACCTGTATTAGTTACAGTACAAGTATTAATCAGATATACATCGGCAGGTCCCTCGAAATCGACCTGCTCGTAACCTTCATTTTTGAATAGCTGCCAGATGGCTTCGGTGTCATAAAAATTCACTTTACAACCTAAAGTATAAAATGCTACGGATGGCATCTCTTAAGCTCCTCCCATTTCTCCAGATTCATATAAAATACAAGCAGCGGCAACCATGCCCGCTGTCTCACAGCGCAGAATACGCCGTCCTAGTCCTACGGAAACCGCACCAGCTTCTTCTGCCTTTTGGCATTCCTCTGGTGTAAAGCCCCCTTCAGGACCTACCACAATCAATACCTTCCCACCAGCCTGCGGTGAAAGCGAGGATAACCAAGGGGCAACACTGCTGCGAAGCTGCAAGCCTTCTTCTTTTTCATAACAAAAATAAATTGCATCATACTCACTAAAAGTCTGGAGCAGCTGCTTCCAGGATAACGGTGAGCCTACAGCCGGAACGATGTTCCGGTGTGCCTGCTCGGCAGCTTCTTTACAAATTTTACGCCAGCGGTCCAGCCGCTTACTTTCCTTGCGTTCATCGTACTGTACAATCGTGCGCTCCGACAGAAAAGGAATAAAACCAACGGCTCCAATTTCTGTACACTTTTGAATGATAATTTCCATCTTATCAGCCTTGGGTAAGCTCTGAGCCACTGTGATTTTTATCCGCGGTTCATGCGTCATCTCCAGGGTTTCCAAGATATTCACTGTCACTTCCCCAATTTCGATCTGAGCAATCTCCACTAACGCTTCACGGGAGACGCCATCGCTGACAATAAGCTTGTCCCCAGCCTTACCGCGCATCACTTTGGCAATATGCCTTGCATCTTCTCCGTCAATTCTAACGTTATCCGTACCAAACTGCTCCGGTGTAACAAAATATCGCTGCATCTCTTCATCATCCTGTTCATGAATTCAGTAAGAAGAAACGGTAAAGACGCCTTAATTAAGACGTCACCCGTTTCTTAGAGAAATATAACTATGGATCAGGCGAAATTTAACTATCCTATTTTTCAACAAATTACATAATACAATGTTTAAGCAGGGTTGACCAGACTTCAGTCCCTACCTTAGCTGCCAAACATTCTTAGGAATAGCTGCACAAATGTTCTCGACATTTCACTAGCCCAGTGGCCAAGAGGATCAATGGTATAGGTTCGTAACCCTGGAATAAACAGAATTAATAAAAAGATAAATACAGCCCATTGCTCAAATTGCTGTAATTTGCCCCGAATAGAGCGAGGGGCAATATCCTCCACAATCCGGTAGCCATCCAGCGGAGGCAATGGAATCAGATTGAATAAGAATAGAAAGAAGTTCCATTGAATAAAGGTGCCAAAGAACAAATACACTGCCTCTAATACGCGGTCATTGGAGATCGACTCTAATACACCAGTTGCCGCAAGCACCCCATATATTAAAGCACCAATAATCCCTAGTAACAGGTTACTGATTGGGCCCGCAGCAGACACAATGACTCCCATCAGACGGGGGCGGCTAAAGTTATCGCGGTTTACAGGAACCGGACGCGCCCACCCGAAACCAGCAACCAGCAGCAGTAAAATACCAAAAAAATCGAAGTGTACAGCAGGGTTAAGCGTCATGCGTCCTAATAATCTAGCGGTAGGGTCACCGAACTTATTGGCGAAATAAGCATGACTGAATTCATGTACTGTAAAAGCAATTAAAATCGTAATGAGCAGAAAAGGAAGCTGATCCAGATCCACACGTATTATACTTTGCAATATATCCATTTTTACCTCTTTCCGGCTGTAAATGCCACCCAATCTTCTTCACGGGATACTTCCATAATCTCAAAGCCGGACTCTTGTAGTGCGTTAGCCACAAGTCCTTCTTTATCCTTGTAAATACCAGAGGTAATATACAAGCCTCCTGGCTGAAGTGCACGATACACGTCATCCGTAAACAATACGATGATTTCTGCCAAAATATTCGCAACTACAATCTTCACTGGGAGTGTAACGCCAAGACTATCCTCTGTTACTTGCTCACCAGGTGTTCCCTCAAGAGTGTGACCCGGTCTAGCGGATGGCCACATTTCTCCAGCAGCTGTGTCAGCTACGCCTTCACCGCCTAGCAAGGAGAGCAGGTCGCTTTCTTTTACCGTAATGAACTTCTCAAGTTTGTTCAGTGCTACATTCTCGCGCGCACTTTCAACAGCTACCGGGTCCAAATCTAACGCCAGCACGGATTTCGCACCAAGCAGCATCGCACCTACAGCCAATATTCCTGAACCCGTACCGACATCGATCACTTCTTCGCCGCCGCTAATATTCTTTTCAAGCGCACGCAGGCACAAAGCTGTTGTAGGGTGAGTCCCTGTACCAAATGCCATACCAGGGTCCAGCTCAATGATTGCTTCATCTGGGCGCTCAGGCGTATATTCCTCCCAAGTTGGTTTAATCGTGAGACGCTCCGATACCCTGAGCGGTTTAAAATATTGCTTCCAAGCATGCGCCCATTCGTCTTCATCTACGGTTTTCCAAGAAATCAGCGATTTGCCCGGATCAATACCGTACTCACGCAATTCTGCTACCCGTGGAGTCAGTTCTTCTATAACAGCATCCATATCCGTGGAATCGGCATAATAACCTTTGATTACCGCTTCCCCTTCTGGGATATCATTCAAGGGTTGGTCGTATAATTCACCGTAACGCGTATTCCGCTCTTTACTGAGTGTTCCGGATTCTTCAATAGAAACCCCACCCGCTCCTGCTTCATATAAAAAATTCGAAATCATTTCTTGTGCATCTTCTGTTGTATGTATCGTCACTTCATGCCATAACATCTTTATGTGATCCTCCTAAAGTTTTGTGAGCGTTAGCTTCATTGATTGACTTCGTGCAAAACTGGCTTCGTAAGCATAGACTTAGTTTTGTGAGCATTCGCTTCATAGTATAACATTTCTTCTTGGGGTAACGCCAAACTACAGATCAACGCTCTGCCATGCCCGTGCTACTCCTGCAAAAGCAATCGAGCGAATGATCATCTACCATCCCCGATGCCTGCATAAAAGCATAACATATGGTAGAGCCGACAAACTTCATGCCTCGCTTTTTTAATGCTTTACTCATTGCGTCAGACTGAGCCGTCGAAGCAGGGACATCCGCACGTGTCTTCCAATGGTTAATCGAAGGTGCACCCCCCACAAAACTCCAGAGATAATCTGCAAAGCTGCCTGTTTCCGCACTAATTTGCAAATATACGCTTGCATTACGAATGATAGAATCAATCTTTAAGCGATTTCTAATAATCCCGGGATCGTTCATCAGCTCAGCAATTTTCGGCTCATCATAATGCACAATCTTTTCCGGATCAAATCCATCAAATACCTCTCTGTAATGTGCCCGCTTTTTTAAGACGGTGTACCAGCTTAATCCTGCCTGCATGCCTTCGAGCATAAGTAATTCAAACAGCTTCCGGTCATCATACAGAGGTTTACCCCACTCTTCATCATGGTATGCGATATATAAAGGATCCTCATTAACCCAAGCACAGCGAGTGATTTCCATCCTTTTCTCTCCTTTACGCTAATCCTCGCTGAGTCCACTCAGCATCTACTCACTTTAAACGAAAAAAAGGGAAGAACACAAGGTTCCTCCCTAAAAAAAAATTTTCTATGGCCGCAGCTGCACTCTTGTTTCTTTATCCGGATCGTCAGTCGTATAGAAGAATATATAAATAGAAGCTTCTGTACCTTTGAAACCCTTGTAAACATCAATGGCCTTATTGTTTCCATCCCCAGTGAAATTAACGGTCAGAGGTTTACCTAAAATACGCTCTTTCCCCAGTCCGATATGGGTCTGGTTAATTCCACCGAAGCGAGCATCTTCACTTTCAGTCTCTACATAAAGATCGGCACCCTGCATATAGTACGTCCATTTTACCGGATAACCGCTAAGCTGCTGGATAAGCGTCTGTTTCTTATCAGATATATTCGTCAACAGAAGTGGTGTTTTTTCGTCCTTGTTAATTTTATAGCTGCCGTGCTGAGTTACCTTGTATTTAGCAACAAAGGTAATTGGCGTCTCTTCTGTGATTTCAAGGTCAACTGGCCGCTCAAAACGAAGCACTGTTAATTCCGGCTCACCTTCTGGAGATCTCCAGAAATTGCCCTCCAGCGTCTTGCCTGCTACTTCAAGAGTAGACTTTTGATACGGGAAATTGGTGCCTTTCTCTTTACTTCTAATAGCGATTCGAATTTGAGTAGGCGTCACTACCATTTTCTCCAGCGTGTAATTAGGTTCGCCCTCTTCTAGCGGCAGATTCAATGAAGTATTTATGGTTCCGCTCTCCATCTGCTTTTTGCTTAATTGAAGATCAAAAGCTAGTGGCCCCTCAACCTTTTTCTCTTGTTTCATGTACTGCAGCTTGTAATTCACTTCTCCGCTGGAAATATCAGCCGCCTTAAAATATTGCTGGGACGTATATTCCCCGTTTTCTCCCGGTGTACCGAAAGTACCTCCAGCCAGCGAATTTATGAGCGTTCCGTTTTTGTATGCAACAATATTTGGAAAGGCCCATTCTTTTGTTTCTGGCTGATCAAAAATGATCGCTGAAGAGAATAATATTTTTTCTTGTCCTTGGGTAAAAGGTTTCACCTCTATGCTGCGCATGCCTTCCTGTCCAATAGGAAACTTTTGTGTCTCCTGCGATTGGATATCCAGCGGTAAATCTAACTCCTGTGTGCTAAAGGCTTGCAGATTATCTGCAACTAATTGCACATTCACAGTATCCTTTTTCGGTGTCCAATCACTCTCGAAATATCCGTTGTAATGTTGATTTTTCTCATCCCATAACACATAACTGAACTCACTGGGACCATTCGCCCCATCTGCGCCCTTCAAAGTCATTCCTTTAACATTCCAATTTTCATTTTCCAAGCGTTTTCCTACATCCAAAGTGAATAAGATAACCGTCCGATTCTCATCCACAATCGCTGTATGTAGCTTCAGAGTTACTCCATCCTGTGTCACCGACTGGTTCAGTTGTTGTCCGAGATTTTGGGCCAGCGCTGCTTGAACGCCTCCTCTCCCATGGAGCAAATTATCCCAATCATAATGCACTGCCGCATATACGGGTGCCGCTGCAATAAGTACTGAAAATGAAGCAACCACAGCTATTTTACTCCAGTTTCTCCCTCTGTTCCCGCTACCATTGGCCATACGAAGTTGTAGGGGAGTCATTGTACTGTTTTCTTGCTCTAAACGTCCCCACATGCGTTCAAAATCTGGATAAGGCACGCCTTTATCTTCATTTAAACGATGCTCCAGCATATTTTCTAACTTTTTCAAAAGCTTCGCCCTCCTTTAGTTCAATTTGAACCCCAGCCTCCTGCAGGATTCTCCTCATTACCGTTAGTCCTTTATGCAGCCTAGATTTGGTCGTTCCAAGTGGAATGGACAGCAGATCCGAAATTTCAGCCAGACTGAAATCATGCATATACCTAAGTGTGAGCACCATCCTAAGTTTGATAGGGACCTGGCTCATATATTGCGCCCACTCGACCTCCGTCTCACGCTGCTCAATCTGCTGCTCCACAGCTGTTTCTGCCGTTTTATTAAAGAAATGAAGGTTGTCCGTAATCTTCTGTTGTAATGTCCGTTTTCGTTTCAAATGATTGAGGCAATGGTTGACCGTTATTTTCATAATCCAAGCCTTGATATGCTCCACGTGCTCACGATTGCTGCGAAATACGGTAATAAAGACATCCTGAGTCAAATCCTCTGCATCCGCCGCGTCATGCACCATATAGTAGCAAGTTCGGTATACATCTTTATTGTAGGTTTCAAATAACTCCCGGTTACTCTCCAAATCTTGCGCCCTCCTTTCTTGACTGAGATATCTATATGACAACCAATCCTTGGAAAAGGTTCGTTTTTCTGAGCATAATCTATCGCTACTCTCAAAGACATAGGGAAAATCAAACGGGCTTAATAATCTGAATGAAGCAAATGGAGGAAGGACAATGACTCTTTTAACTACTGGTCCGATAGAAAACAATGTTAACTCAGAAAACAACACAAGACTTACACAACAGGTCACGGTCAAATTCGCTAATGGTAGCGGTCAGATTGCTTCTACAGTTCTGATCGAAGGCTACTACATGAATGAGAAAGAATTCAATATGTATGCGATCTGCTAGATGTGATGCCAAATCAAGTAATAACTAAAAATTATTTTGCGGATTTTGATACTTTCGAATTTTTTTTCACAACTGCTAGTTTGCCAGATCAAATTCAACTCTCATTTTGGGGTAAAGACAGTGCAGAAAGATTAGTAGCCCCGCATCGATTAGTTACAGCAGAATTACTTGGGTATGATGGGGCAACTGGCGCGACAGGCGCTACTGGGGTGATGGGGCTAAAGGTGGGACTGGCTCTGATGGGGCGATTGGGGACACGGGATTTACTGGAGTGACGGGAGCTACGGGCGCGACTGGAGTCACTGGCACGACTGGTGCTTCTGGTAACACCGGAGTTAACGGAGTCATCATAAATCATAGATATATGATTCCTACCTTGATTGTTAACAAAATCGGATAATACCAACAATTAAAAGGGTCTATCTCTCGCAAGTAGGAGACCGACCCTTTTTTGCTGATATTCAATCTATCAACATACATACTGCTGCTAGAGAATATCCATAACCTCACGCGCTTGTGTGTCGAGATTTTGTGCAGATGAAGCAATCTTCGAAAAATCCTCCAACGCCACCAGAACCTGCTGCTGACTATCTTCTATATTTTCTTGCACTTGATTTGTACCTATAGAGATCTTTCCAATTTCCAGCGTGATCGCATCCACACTATCCCGTACCTTTATGATCGAATCTTGTACCATGGAAGATAACTTTCTTACTTCTTTTGCCACCACGTCAAAACCTCGGCCATACTCCCCGGCATGCGCTGCCTCAATAGCAGCATTTAGGGCTAATAATTGCGTTTGCGAAGCAATATCGCGAATCGTTTGCACGATGCTATGAATCGATACAGCTTGCTTTTCAAGATTAGCTAGAGTATGTGTATTTTCTATCGATACTTCGGCGATTTTGTTGATGCTTCGTAATAATTCTTGACTGCGCTCAATACCTAAATCTGCTCTTTGATTCAAGCTGTCTGCCATCTCTTGCATCCGTAGTACAACATTACTCATGTTGCTTTGTCTTTGGGTGATATTAGTTGCTATTTTAGATACTCCGATGACTTGTTCATTGCTTTCATCAAACACTGGCATGTAGGTGGCTTCAAGCCAAACCGCATTTCCTTTCGAATCCATTCGTTCGATCTTATCCTGAAAACTCTTCCCTGTAAAAAGATCCTGCCAAAACCGTTCGTAACCTGGGCTATCTGCGAAATGTGGAAAACAGAACTCTTTATGATGCATTCCGTACATTTCATCTTTTTTATATCCCATGGAATTTGCAAAAACCTCATTCACATAAGCAACTCGGCGATCAAGGTCAAACCGGATAATGGCTAAATTTCTTTCTAAAGATCTAACAACAAGCTCATCAGTAACTCCTTGAGAGTGTACCAGCCCCATTCTAATTCCCCCTGAAAAAATTCAATACTTGATTGGTCGTAGTTAGTATATTCGAACAATTATACATCCTTAATTTGTAGTGTGATATTAGCTATTTTACTTAAAATATTTATAACATCTGCAGACGTTAATATAATTGAAAATAATGATAATTAGGGAAAATTTCCCTAATGATGTGCAAGATTCGAAGGTTGATCTATCTTTTAGGGAAATACTCCCCAAAAACTCATGAAATCAGGCTTTTTCTATCTTTTCGAGCGTTTTTCAGGGAGGTTTTCCCTAAAAACTCATTTTTTCGAGCATTTAGAGAAAAATAGTGGGAGGTTTTCCCTAATTATTCATTTTCCAACCTCAATCATGCCGAAAATTATATCCAATTCCAACAGAAATGCATCTACAGCTACGTCGACTATGAGACGCCCAAATTCTTCTTAGCGGTAGCCTTACTTATAAGCTAAAAGCTTGCCCTAATTTAGTTCATTTTTCTGATCTCATAACAAAAAAACCCAGCTGCAAATATCAGCTAGGGTTCAACTCTCAATTTCATTTTCAAATTCTATCATTCTCAATCCCATTACTAATTTCAATTTTCAGATTCCAACCACAAAGCAACTTTATTTTACCACTACTTCAGTCGTTCCCTCATTACGAGCACGCAGCAAAATTTCGCAGTTCATCCAAATCAAATGCACTCCAGCTAGGCTGCGGCGCAGTAACTCGTCCTTCACACCCAGTTCTTCTACTGTGGTACTCCATGAACGGTATGTAATAGTTCGCGTAATCGTTCAGGTGTCAGCAATTCCTTAATATCATGGCATACCTGCTGCGCCACAGGACTATCGCTCAGTTCAAGCGTTTCTGCTAATTCGTGATAAAGCGCTTGCGATTTGTGTTCAAGCTACGTCTACCTTCGCTTCATGCAGCAGTTGTCTGCGACCTGTGCGAATATATTCCTTCTCCCATTGTACGTACAGTCAAAAGTATCTTATTAATTGGATTTATAATCTTTTATTTTAATCCCCAAAACCATATCCTTCTGATATGCGTCAGCTTGCTTCAAACCAATAATCCTTGGGTCTGAAGGGTAGTGACGTTCAAGATATAACAAAAATGCGTGATGAAACCTAATTTCGGCATCCAATTTATTCAGTTCGTTCGGATGATTCTCTAGTTCGGTTAATTCTGCTTCCCATCGATACAAATCGCTCGCCTCAGAGCGCTCCATACGAACCTTCTCTGTCAGCTCCCGCAACTCACGATAGGCCCGTTTTACTTTTGGAGAGTACAACTGCTTCTGGTTCAAATAGGTTAATAGTGCGATCAATAAGGCTAATCCTGTCCACAAAATAACGTTATCCATCTTCTCCCCCCACACTTAAGCTCTTCGCCCTAATTATACATGCCCAAACACAAAAATACCCCACAAAGTGAGGTATCCGCCTTAGCTTTTTTAGCTGCTATTCTTTCTTCATAATCTCATTCAGCTGACGTTTGTCCGCTTCTTGTGCGCGATCCTGAGCTTCAATATCATCAAGATCGGCTTCCGCCGCCGAGAATTCTACATCCTCCGCTTTAGCTTCATATAACATTTTCAATTTCTCCGTCTTGGAGAAGATTTGTGAGTTTTCTCTATCCATTGTTCGTCTCCTTTCTTCTTATTAATGAAGTGCCGATCAGACCATCCCGCCTGCTTCTTCAATTAAGCGCAGAGCCTGATCGTAGGACTCCGTATGCACAATAACCGTAAGCAAAATATCTCTCCCCGTTGGACCTCCGTTACCACCATGACTCATTCCGCTAGAGCTGGTGTCCGCAGCTGCAAGTATGCCTGTGTGTGCGTGCTCAGCAGTCATGGAGTCCATTCTGGCCACATTGCCTGTCACCGGATTTACCCCTGAGCTAAAGCTGGTACCTCCATATCTACTGAAGCGATCAATGGAAACTTCAATGGCCCGAAGTGCACGAAGCTTGCGCGCGACGCCTTCGGCTTCCTCTGGACTTTTAAAATATGCCAAAATATATCTTTCCGACATCTTATCCCCGCTCTCGCTTGAAATTCAGACATCTGTTGCATTCATTTATATTGTCTTAATTTCACTTGTTTTATGCTCTGATTTTCTTATATTCCACTTATCTACTGGGTATTCGACATTTTCCTCAACGCTTCGCTGCAATATGGTACTAAAGTTGTATATTCGATTTGAAGTTATAGCTGTAGAATAAATTTAATTTTCATAATTTTTTACATTTTATATGGAGGAGGAGAACCACAGACACATTGTAATACAAAAAATTCATTTGGGAGGATGAACTTATTTGAAACGTACCTTTAAACACTCTATTCAAAGATTTGCTATTGGAGCGGCAAGCTTCGGTCTGGCTGTGTCTGTTCTTTTTCCATCAGCTGCATTTGCGAACTCATCCCTTGAATCTTCAACCCTGGTTACGGATGTACAGTCTCAAAGTGTGACCCCTCATAACTATGCTGGAGTACTCAAAGGTTCAGCACCAGTTTCAGTGATTGTGGAATTGACTAATAAACCAGTCAGTGTGTATGTAAATGAGGCAAAAACTTATTCTTTACGATCCTCAGTCTCCTCACAACGCAGTAAAATTATCTCAGAGCATAAAAGCTTTATTTCCTCAACACAGAAAATCGATGCAAATATCGGTTTTGAATACAGTGAGATTTTTAATGGGTATTCCATTACGCTGCCAGCCAATCAAGTAAACAAGCTGTTAGAGCTTCCAGGCGTTGCCGCTATTTATCCGAATGAAGAAGTACATGCGTTAGCAGACAGTGTTGAAGTAGCGACATTACCTGTTACACGTTCCTATTCAGACAGCGGCAAGCTAATAGGCGCGGACAAACTACATGATTTAGGTTACACAGGCAAAGATGTACAGGTAGCGGTTGTCGATACTGGTATTGATAAGAATCACCCTTTGTTAAAAGATAATTATAAGGGCGGCTATGATGTATATGATCAGGATGATGATCCGGCTGAAACAGCCCCTGATGCTAACTTCCCTCCAAGAGCAGGCACTCCTTACGAAACCTCGCATGGTACACACGTTGCCGGGACAATTTTAGATGTGGCACCTGAGGTAGAATTGTATGCGTATCGCGTACTTGGTCCCTATGGATCTGGTTCCACAGCGGATGTAATTGCGGGTATTGAGAAAGCGGTCGATGACGGAGCAGATGTTATTAACCTTTCTCTAGGCTCTAGTGTCAACCAAAGCTATTCCGCGAGTTCAATCGCGATAGACAATACCGTAAAATCGGGCGTGAATGTTATTGTTGCCGCCGGTAACGCTGGACCGGATGCAGGAACACTGGGCGAACCCGCTGGTGCCCAACTCGCGCTTAGTGTTGGAGCTTCTACTACTCCGATAAATACCCCTTTCTTTGATATTGGCGATGTTAAAAAGATTCCCGGGACATTAGCCAGTTACTCCCCAGATTTAATCGATAATATTGCTGGCAGTAAGATCGTTTTCGCTGGTCTTGGAAGTCCTTCCGATTACAAAAATCTGGATGTCAAAGATAAGGTAGTGCTTGTCGATCGGGGCTCGCTGAGCTTCTCAGACAAATCTCTTAATGCCAAAGCTGCTGGTGCGAAGCTTTTGCTGATTGCCAATAATGAGCCTGGTGAAATCAGCCCCACCCTTGGTGCGCCTGGGGATTACATTCCTACCTACGGAATCAGTCAAGCCGATGGCAAAAAAATAAAAACTCAGATGGCTGCGGCTAAAGATATAATCAGTTACTATATAGCGCTTGAAGTAAATCAGTTAGCAAACTTCAGTTCTATGGGTCCGGGGATGCCCGATTATCTAATAAAACCTGATGTTGTAGCGCCCGGAGTCAATATCAACTCGACGATCCCTAGCTGGGATGGGAACTATGACCAAGCTTTCGGCTTAAAAAATGGTACTAGCATGGCAACTCCACATGTTGTAGGAGCTGTGGCTTTGTTACTGAGTAAAAACTCTGATCTGAAGCCAAATGAAATTAAAGCCCTGCTGATGAACAATGCTGATCCTATTTTTAAACGTGATGGGAATTCTTACTCCTTGTACCAACAAGGTGCAGGTTTAATTAATCTGGAGAAGTCGATAAACGCTAAATCCATTGCTAAAGTCGGTGAGATCCTTAACAGCGGTCTTCCGGGTACTGTTGAAATCCCTTATTACACAGGTTCCTTATCCTTCGGCTTACAGCCAAAGGGTGTTACCGTAACGAAAGCTGTCTATGTAGAGGACTTTAAAGGGAATGGAGAAACATACACCCTGTCCACCAAATGGCTGACAGAAGTGCCTAGTGATATTAGTATTGATTTTGCACCACACAGCGTTACTTCAGGGGTAGATCAATATGCACAATTTACACTCAATGTATCTAAAACAGCAAAAGAGGGCGCATATGAAGGTATCCTGTTACTTACCTCTGATACAGAAACCCTTCGTCTGCCATTTAACATTGTTGTAGGCGACCAATTTAATGTAGCACCTATTAATCAGCTCTCTTTTGAAAGTCCACAAATTTCACCTAATGGGGATGGACGCTCAGATGACACCACCTTTACCTTTTCTGTCAATGAAGAGCTGGAAGGCATAAGTTTCGTTGCCTCTTCAAAAGATGCTCCTGCAACAGTTTTAGGTGAAGTTTATGCAATCGATGAGAAGATCTATCGTGGCGTATACGAAGTTCCAAATTGGGATGGAACATTAACAGACCTGGAGACCTCCGCCAAGTCTACTTTAGCAGATGGTCACTACTACATCATTCCTGTGCTTCCCAATGGGCAACTGCTCGAGAAACAAAAGGCCGAATTCACAATTGATACCGAGAAGCCGCTAGTTTCCGGCATCACCATTGAGGAGTATGAACGCGAAGCGCCAACCGATCCTGGCGTGGCACAAATTAGTGGTTTTATTGATGATGACTTAATGGCCTATTATATTTCTAATACAAACCCTATTGGAAACTGGTTTACCGTATATGCCGAAGGCAAACATTATGATGGGAATGCTTATAAATTTGGCGGTGTGATTGCAAATAACGGTGCCTTTACCATTGATGTTCCTGTTAACGAGGGGCTAAATGAGTACAAAGTCCATGTGGTCGATAAAGTGGGGAATGGTGCAGACGACGATGATTACGTTCAGCGGCTGCTTTATAGCACAGGGGACGGTACTTTCACAGTAACTCCGGCTCTTTCTGCATCCACCATTGAAGTAGGACAATCTGTGACCGTTGATTTAGATTATTCCGTGACAGACGAGGTTTATGGCGTCTATGGGGCTTCATTCGGTGTCATATACGATGATTCCCTTGAATCACCGGTAATCCAGCCAAGCGTACAGCTGGTTACGTATCAAGAGGAGCATTTCTCTAGTGTTCCACTTACAGAATATTCACAAACGTATGACCTTGGAGACGGCCACAAACTGACACAATATAGTGTCAATCTGTCAGGAGGTGCTTATCACGGCTCCGGCTCACTAGCCCAAATAACCTTCGAACCAGCAACAGCAGGAGATTATTCCTTTGAGCTATATGATGTCCAGATTTGGAATGATGCCACAACATCAACTATCCCATCTGGTTTGAGAACAGTAAGTGTAACTGTAAGCACACCTGAAAAACCGACACCAACGCCAACGCCGACACCAACGCCAACGCCAACACCAACGCCATCAGCAACACCGACACCATCAGCAACGCCAGATCCAACAGAAACGCCAACACCGACACCATCACCTACGTCTTCTCCATCTTCTGAGACCTATGTATCTACAGCAACCAGCACTCCCACTCCTGGACCTTCTTTGAAATCTGGGAAGCTAGTAGAGACAGCCGATCCAGCTGGTGGTAAACCTTCAACGGTGTTTAACATCTTAGATGCTGCATTAACAAATTCGATCCAGAATGCAAAAGATAAGACTTCTGTACTTGATCTTAGCGATGTGAATTTCAATAAGTATAGCCAAGTCGTTATTACTCTTACCCCGGCGCAAGCCGAACAGTTGAAGAAATCGGAGAATGCACTCAGCCTTAACGGTAGTGGGTTCAATGTTCTTATTCCAGCGGCAACCCTTCCGGATTTCATTAGCAGCAGTGGTTTGTTGCTTACGATAAGTCTGGCTGATGCTAGTGATGCAGCAGTGTTATCAGGAAGCTCAGCTGCGATCAATATTGGTTCTTCCATTCTGACCATTAAAAATGGTTGGACAACCGGAAAGCCGATTACCCTTCAGCTTAATCTAAAAGACAGCAGTCTACGTGATGCTCGAAAAACTGCCGCCTATGCAGAAACAAAGGATCATAAGTGGTCCTATCTGCAACCTGGATCTTTCTCTAAAGAAGGTATTCTACAGTTTACAGTTACTGGCGACGGCTCTTATAGCGTTGCATTCCGTAATGTAAGCTTCAAGGATATCGGCACTCACTGGGCTAAAGGCGATATCGAAGTTCTTGCTGCTCATGGTATCATTGCCGGCAAAGGAACCGATGGCAGCTTCAAGCCTACTGACACCTTAAATCAAGCGGAGCTACTAACGCTCTTCGACCGTCTACTTGGAAAAGGTGACACTTGGAATACTCGTATCAAACAAAGTGGTTCACGTGATGTGCTGACTCGCGAAGAAGCAGCTCTTATCATTGCTGAAGCTCTAGGTGCTGATCTTACAGTAGCTAAGACTCCTTTGAGCTTTAAGGATGCCGACAACATCGCTGCAGAAGCACGTAACGCCGTAGCCTATGCGGTAAGCAAAGGTTATCTCAAGGGCGTTGGCGCGGACAACTTCAATCCACAAGGTATTCTGACTCGGGCACAGGCAGCAACGATTCTGAGCCGCGTGTTCGAGGACCTACGTTCTTAAACAGTATCTAGTTGAACTCTCAAAGAAAGCCCCAGCAGCCAGATGGCTGCTGGGGCTTTCTCGCTTTAGGTCACATCTGCGGCGCATACGAGGCAACTATCGGACACAGTTGCACTTAAATGCTGGATTATGCGACATTTGCCATGCTAACGGACCCCATAGTCGCTATTAGCACGAAAAACACCAAATATAAGCGCTTTTCTGGGCAATAGCTGCACTGGAGTCCGAAACTTCGCTCAAAAGGAGAAAAATGTGCAAATAGCGCCAACTGGGTCCGTATGCCTCCAGCGTCTTCTGGGTCCTATCCACTCAGATGATTATTCTCAGCGCTATCGGACACAGTTGCACTTAAACGCTGAATTATGCGACATTTGCCATACCAACGGACCTCATAGTCGCTATTAGCACGAAAAACATCAAATATGAGCGCTTTTCTGGACAATAGCTGCACTGGAGTCCGAAACTTCGCTCAAAAGGAGAAAAATGTGCAAATAGCGTCTGCTGAGTCCGCAAGCCTCCAGCGTCTTCTGGGTCCTATCCACTCAGATGATTATTCTCAGCGCTATCGGACACAGTTGCACTTAAACGCTGAATTATGCGACATTTGCCATACCAACGGACCTCATAGTCGCTATTAGCACGAAAAACACCAAATATGAGCGCTTTTCTGGGCAATAGATGCACTGGAGTCCGAAACTTCGCTCAAAAGGAGAAAAATGTGCAAATAGCGTCAGCTGAGTCCGCAAGCCTCCAGCGTCTTCTGGGTCCTATCCACTCAGATGATTACACTCAACGCTATCGGACTCAGTTGCACTTAAACGCTGAATTATGCGATATTTGCCATGCCATCGGACCTCATAGTCGCTATTAGCAGGAAAAACATCAAATATGAGCGCTTTTCTGGACAATAGCTGCACTGGAGTCCGAAACTTCGCTCAAAAGGAGAAAAATGTGCAAATAGCGTCAACTGGGTCCGTATGCCTCCAGCATCTTTTGGGTCCTATCCACTCAGATGATTATTCTCGGCGCTATCGGACGCAGTTGCACTTAAATGCTGGATTATGCGACATTTACCATGCCCACGTAGATAATTCAAAACAGATAGTGTGTTAAAAAAAGATGGAGACCAGTCGGGGGTTTCAAGGTTACAGGGTTCGGGGGTCGGGGTTCGGGGTCGGGGTTCGGGGTTCGGGGTTCGGGGTTCGGGGTTCGCGGTTCGCGGTTCGCGGTTCGCGGTTCGCGGTTCGGGGTTCGGGGGTTCGCGGTTCGCGGTTCGCGGTTCGCGGTTCGCGGTTCGGGGTTCAGGGTTCGCGGACGGGATTCGGGTTCAGAGGTTCGGCGGGGTTTACCGGAGTTACCGGAGTTACCGGAGTTACCGGGCTTGCCGAGTTCACCACGAGCTGCCAGGCTTTTCCGGGTTTTCCGAGTTAGCCAAGCTCGCAAAATTCCCCAGGTTCCAGCATCACAGCTCCTCCAAAGAATTGCATGAGGTTAGTTAAATGGCCCTGCCCTAATCTCATGCTAAACAAAAACGCAGAGCAGCGATCCCCCAATAATGGGAGGATCGCTGCTCTGCTGTCTTTTTCTATTCATTTACTGAATGAATGAGTTAGGATATCAGTCCCCGCGAAACGCACGTTTCACACGATCAAAGAAGGACTGTTCGTGTTCATGTGTGTTTTCTCCGTTCAGAGAAGCGAACTGGCGTAGCAATTCTTTTTGCTCTTCATTGAGCTTGCTAGGTGTCACAACAATTACTCGTACATGCTGATCACCTTGGCCAGATCCGCGCAGACGCGGAACACCTTTACCTTTGAGGCGGAAGAAAGTGCCTGTTTGCGTTCCGGCAGGAATCTTCAGCTTCACTTTTTCGGTTAAGGTTGGAATTTCAATCTCATCACCAAGTGCTGCCTGTGCAAACGTAAGTGGAACCTCGCACATAATATCATCGTTCTCACGCACGAAGAAATCATGCGATTTAACACGGATAACAATATACAAGTCTCCAGCAGGACCGCCGCGTAAGCCGCCTTCGCCTTCGCCAGTCATGCGCAGCTGTGCACCGTCATCAACACCGGCAGGGATGCGCACATGGATCTTGCGTTGCTTTTTAACCTTACCCTGTCCGGCGCAAGTCGTACATTTTTCCTTAATAATCTTACCTGTACCACTGCAATGTGAACAAGGACGACGATTACGCATCTGTCCAAGCGGTGTATTCTGTACGAATTCCTGTTGTCCACTACCATGACATACGGAACAAGTCTCTGGTTTAGTGCCCGGTTTAGCCCCGGAGCCGTAGCAGGTATCGCAAGTTTCTGTACGTGGAATAGTAATATCGGTTTCTTTGCCGAATACCGCTTCCTTGAATTCAATGGTCATGGTATACTGCAAATCCCCACCGCGCTGCGGTGCGTTAGGATCACGGCGTCCGCCGCCTCCAAAGAACATATCAAAGATATCGCCAAGTCCTCCGAAGTCGCCACCACCGCCGCCTCCGAAGCCGCCCATACCTTGGTTAGGGTCAATATGGCCATATTGGTCATACCTAGCTCGCTGTTGTCCATCACTAAGAACATCATAAGCTTCTTTTACTTCCTTAAACTTAGCTTCAGCGTCATCTGCTTTATTCACGTCTGGGTGATATTGGCGCGCCAATTTCCGGTACGCTTTTTTCACCTCATCGTCTGAAGCATCTCTACTAAGGCCAAGCACTTCATAATAATCGCGTTTATCTGCCACTGCTTTCACCTCCGTGCATACATACTCAAATTCCTTATTACCTGTCAAACAAACCATTATACGATAAAACCTCAGGATCTGACCATCCAGATTCAGCGATGTTTATTCTTACAATATCAGAAGGCGCATTCGCAAAGAGTGTGCAATCTGATATTACAAAAGGAAAGTCAAAACACGGGATGACCCGGTTTTGACCTTCCCTTCTTAACTATATAAGAATTTATCAGTTTCCTATTACACTTATCGTATAAGGTTACCCTTGATTCTTATCTTCGTCAACAACCTCATAGTCAGCGTCAACTACATTATCTTTTTTAGGAGCGCCTTCAGCGGCTCCAGCGCCACCTTCAGCACCTTGCTCAGCTTGAGCAGCTTGTTCGTACAGCTTCATGGACAACTGTTGTACAATCTCAGTCAATGCTTCTGTAGCTGCATTGATTTCTTCAAGATTGTCAGTTTCAAGTGCTGCTTTAACTTTATCTTTAGCTTCATTTGCTTTTTCAACATCAGAAGCATCAGCTTTATCACCAAGATCTTTAATTACTTTTTCAGTAGAATACACGAGTTGGTCAGCACCGTTCTTCGCTTCTACCAGTTCTTTACGCTTACGGTCTTCCTCAGCGTGAAGCTCGGCATCCTTCATCATTTGTTCTACTTCTGCGTCGCTCAGGCCGCTGGAAGAAGTGATAGTGATTTTTTGGCTCTTGTTCGTGCCTTTATCTGTTGCAGATACATTTACGATACCGTTGGCATCAATATCGAAAGAAACTTCGATTTGTGGCACGCCACGTGGTGCTGGTGGAATCTCGTTCAGCATGAAGCGTCCCAGTGTCTTGTTGCCATTTGCCATTTGACGCTCACCTTGCAGCACGTGAATCTCTACGCTAGGTTGATTGTCAGCAAAGGTTGAGAATACTTGGGATTTGCTTGTAGGAATCGTAGTATTACGCTCGATCATCTTCGTGAACACGCCACCTGCAGTTTCAATACCCAGGGAAAGCGGAGTTACGTCAAGCAATACAACGTCTTTAACATCACCAGTCAATACACCCGCTTGAACAGCAGCACCAAGAGCTACTACTTCATCCGGATTCACACCTTTGTGTGGTTCTTTGCCAGTAAGCTTTTTGATAGCATCTTGTACAGCTGGGATACGTGTAGAACCACCAACCAGAACGATTCTAGTAAGGTCTGCAGGTGTCATACCAGCATCAGACAATGCTTGACGAGTTGGTCCCAAAGTACGTTCTACCAGACCAGCAGTCAGTTCATCAAATTTCGCACGAGTCAAGTTGATCTCTAAGTGCTGAGGTACGCCGTCAACCACAGTGATGAACGGAAGCGATACAGTTGTTGTCAGTACGCCTGACAATTCTTTTTTCGCTTTTTCAGCTGCATCTTTCAAACGTTGTACAGCAGATTTATCTTTGCTCAGATCAATGCCTTGCTCTTTTTTGAATTCGGATACCAGGTAATCCATAACCACTTGGTCAAAGTCGTCGCCACCCAGCTTGTTGTCGCCGCTTGTAGCTTTTACTTCGAAGAAGCCATCACCAAGTTCAAGGATGGATACGTCAAAAGTACCGCCACCAAGGTCATAGACTAGAATGGTTTGATCTTCGGATTTCTCCAGACCATATGCCAAAGCTGCTGCTGTTGGCTCGTTCACAATACGCAGAACTTCCAAACCTGCAATTTTACCTGCATCTTTGGTAGCTTGACGTTGGCTGTCATTAAAATAAGCAGGAACAGTGATAACTGCTTGAGTAACAGTTTGGCCAAGATAAGCCTCTGCATCGGATTTCAGTTTTTGCAGAATCATTGCCGAAATTTCTTGTGGGGAGTAGTCTTTACCATCAATGCTTTCTTTGTGGTTAGTACCCATGTGACGTTTAACAGAGCTGATCGTACGATCAGGGTTAGTAATCGCTTGGCGTTTAGCCGTTTCACCGACGATACGCTCGCCGTCTTTCTTAAAGCCTACAACCGAAGGGGTTGTACGCGCGCCTTCTGGGTTTGGAATTACTACGGC
The DNA here is from genome assembly GCF_038002845.1 of Paenibacillus sp. FSL F4-0122. Classification (NCBI taxonomy): domain Bacteria; kingdom Bacillati; phylum Bacillota; class Bacilli; order Caryophanales; family Paenibacillaceae; genus Paenibacillus; species Paenibacillus sp. FSL F4-0122. The sequence continues at coordinate 3,921,026 of NZ_JBBODI010000001.1, read as the reverse complement.
TTCGCCGCCTTCCATAACGGCAACGCAAGAGTTCGTGGTTCCTAAGTCAATACCGATAACTTTACTCACAATAATTTGCCTCCTCTAAAGTTATATGGAGCCTAAGCTCAATAAATTTATAAAAATATCAAAAAAATTCGATTGATAATAAAACTATCCGGGCAACAGCCTGCAATCGGATAAATAGTAGGCAAAAGCACTGCTGCTTTATGGCGAGCAGAAACTGCCCGTCCTATATAGACAGACTACATGCTGACTTTGACCATGGCCGGACGAAGAACTCTATCTTTCAGAAGATATCCTTTTTGAACCTCTTCTGTAACGATACCCTCTTCGTACTCCTCGCTCTCAACCTGCATAATAGCCTGATGGTATTCAGGATTAAAAGGCTGTCCTACTGTTTCCATAGCTGTAAGCCCCTCAGCCTTCAATACTCCATCCAGCTGACGGAAAATCATATTAACGCCCTTCGCGAAAGCTTCGGATTCAGGATTAGCTGGAGTAGTGACTAACGCACGCTCGAAATTGTCCAGCACGGAAAGCAATTCCGTCAGGAGCTTGGAGGTAGCATATTGAGCCAACTCTTCTTTTTCCTTCTGGGTACGACGACGGAAGTTATCAAAATCAGCTTGTGCACGCAGTGCACGACCTTGATATTCATCAGCAAGATCCTGTAGGCGTTTCACCTCAGCACCTGTATCTGAAGCACCTTCACTAACGTTTTCAGCTGTAAATGAGTCGGCATCTGAGACTACTTCAGCCACAGGCTCCTCATTGATCAATTCCTCTTTGAATTCATTAGAATCTTGAACTTGTTCCTTTTTCAAGTTGTCTTCACCTCCTTAAAATCATTCACGAAATCATGTTGACTCTGTTCACTTATACCAGTGCGCCAGCATCGCTGTCAAATCTCGGGATAAAATGCCCAAGATCCCCATCACTCTTGCATATTCCATACGGGTCGGCCCAAGGATTCCAATGCTTCCTAGTGCCTGCCCATCAAGTGAATAAGTGGCGGTGATCAGACTACAGTTAGCGAACGCTTCGTGATTGTTTTCTGTTCCTATTCGTACTTGAATACCTGTGCCACCCACTGTAGGGGCCAGCATTTTGAGCAGTGTCGGTGTCTCTTCCAGCAGATCAAGAATACTCTTCACCTTGTCTACGTCTTTGAACTCAGGCTGTGTCAGCATATTCGTTGCTCCGCTGAGATAGATGCGCTGCTCTTGATCGCTTTCCAGCGCGGTGTCCAGCACCTGCATTAATTCTTCATAATGTGAGATGTGACGCTGCATTTCTTCGCCAAGCTCGGAATAGAGCCGAGTCTTCAGCTTATAGAGTGGTACATTGACCAGTTTACTATTCAGTAGGTTAACCACTTTCTCCATCTCGGAAACAGAAATCTCCGGCGGAATGTTCACCGTACGATTCTCAACTTGCCCCGTACTTGTGACGATAATGGCCACAGCGGTTGTATCATCTAGTGGTAACAACTGAAAATGACGCAATGAAGTATGAAAAACCTCCGGTCCCAGCAGGATGGAAGTATAATTCGTCATATTGGAAAGAATCATCGCCGCATGTTGGATTACCTGCTCCATTGCATTTAGCTTCTCGGCAAAAAAAGCGCGGATCGTGCCCATTTCTGCCGTTTCGGCGGAATTCCACGGTACCAAATGATCCACATAATATCGGTATCCTTTATGGGAAGGAATTCTTCCCGCCGATGTATGAGGCTGCTCGAGATAACCTAAATCCTCCAGGTCAGCCATTTCATTTCGAATCGTAGCCGGACTGTATCCTACATCTCCCCGTTTAGAAATGCTGCGAGATCCTACTGGCTCTGCCGATGAAATATAATCATCCACAATTGCATTTAGTATCATTCTCTGGCGATCAGTTAACATGTTATTCCCTCCTATCGGCTGTGGCTCCGATTCGTTAGCACTCGACTCAGATGAGTGCTAACCACTAATACAAAAATACCAAACTGACATTGACGTTGTCAAGTCAGTTCAGTATCTTAAGCACTGCTATTTCATCGCAGGCATGCTGCTTTTTACAATTCACGCAATCTGTCCATACTTTTTCGGGGAAAATCTCTTTCTGGACGACTTCAAATCCATTTCTAAGAAAAAAATCAACAGCATAGGTTAGTGCCATTACCTTTGGGATTTTCTGGTTCCTAGCTTCCTCGACCAGCTTCGCCAATATCATGGAGCCTACGCCTTTACCCTTACCTTCATCATTCAAGCCAATCGAACGAATCTCTACGAGATCATTCCCGAGCTTGAAAAGTGAACCACAGCCTACGAATCTGCCTTCGATTTCAGCAACTACGAATTGATCGATCTGGCGTGTCAGCGCCTGCCGGGAACGGGGCAACATGATGCCGCGCTGTGCATACTCTTCTATCATTAGATACAATGGCTCAACGTCTTCTACCACAGCATTTCTACAAATTACCTGTGCGTCTCCCGCTGGAGACGAATGGCGAATCATTTCCGTCTTGGCAAGCACTTTGGTTCACCCCTCTGTTGATAATATGAATAAATATACAACAGAGTGAATTACAATTCAAGGGGTATTTTAAAATTAAACTTCTGTCAGGGCGCCTACAAATTCAGCAAAAACATCGTTCCCAAACAAGATTCCTTGCTTGCTGAGTCGGTAACCCCCTGCTTCTTGTTCCAACAGCCCTGCATGCAGCATTTTATGCAAGGATTTCTCGAATACTTCCTCTATTGAACGCCCGAATTGCGCCTGAAAAGCTTCATTAGAGACGCCCTCATGCATACGCAATCCGACCATCATAAAGTCTTCCATCGCTTCTGCTTCTGAGATTGGGTATGCATCCAGTCGTGGCAGCCCTTTACGTGTTGCTTCTACATATGGATTTACGCCCTTAACATTAATATGCCGCTGACGCCCCACATATCCATGTGCTCCTGCTCCTAGACCATAATAATCTTCATTACGCCAGTAGGTGATATTATGGCGGCTCTCCATTCCCGGTTTCGCGAAGTTACTGATCTCGTATTGATTGTAACCAGCTTCCTTCATAGAGGACATCAACAGGAGGTACATTTGCAATTCATCTTCTTCATTAGGAAGAGGAAGTTTGTTCTTATTAAACAGCGTGTGAAAAAGAGTATTCTCCTCCACCTTCAAGCTGTAAATAGAATAGTGGGGTAGATCCAGCTCCAACGCCTTGCGGATACTTTCGCCCAACATCTCAACAGTTTGATTAGGCAGCCCAAACATCAGGTCAACTGAAAGATTATTTAGTCCAACTGCACGTGCATTCTCTAGGCTCCGGTATACATCATCTACATTATGAATCCGGCCGATGCCTGTGAGCAGCTCGTTCTGAAATGCTTGAACGCCAAAGCTCACCCGGTTCACGCCGCCTTCTTTCATAACCGTCAGCTTGTCCAGATCCGTTGTTCCAGGGTTAGCTTCCATAGAGAACTCAATATCTTTATCCCAGTTTGGGAAATGCGTACGAACAGACTTTAAGAAATAAGCCATTTCATCAGGTTTTAAAACAGTGGGTGTGCCTCCGCCGACGAAGATCGTTTTGATAACACCCGGAGGGGTGTTCTTGACGGTCTGCTCCATCTCTCGATCCAAAGCTTCGAGATAATCCATAACTGGCTGATCCTTGAGTACATAGGAATTAAAATCACAATAAAAGCACTTATTGGTACAAAAAGGGATATGAATGTATACAGCCTCAGGGGGACGGCCATTAGTCTTCGTTGTCATTAGCTGTCTCCTTTATATAAAAATATCGTTTGAATAGTGTAATCTAAAAAACAAGAAAAGGGAAGCCTGACGGCTTCCCTTCGAGGGCGTTCAATTATAAATGAACTCTATTTTAGAATACAAGAAAGTATAAGTTTTACGTTATCCTATATATTTTGTATTTCCCGCAGAAACGGATACCGTCCCTATAAAGTCGGCAAAGCCGTTGCTTCTTGATAAATCCGCATTTCCACAAGTTCGGCATGTACTCCACCGTTAGTTTCATGAATAACGATCCGGACAGCATCTGTAAGGACAGGCTTCTCTAATCGATGAACATTCTTCCGGCGATGGTTGTCTTTGACACGGAGCATGACTTGCCACGCGCCATCAATGAGCAGCTCTACATCATAGTTCTTTACCAGTTCAGGAATCACTAGAAATGGCGTTTCATGGTGATGTAAGTTGATGAGATCTTCATTGACATCATCATTAAAGGTGAAATGAATTTCGGAGACTGGAGAAGCATCCGGGAGACGCGCCTCTACCCACTCCGATCTACCCGCGGTCATCGGCTCAGAAACCCAGCTATGCGGTCCCGCGAAAGGTCGAACATATCCATCAATGACTTTAGATGCAGCATATGCCGATGTTTCTACTGCAAAGCAGAAATGCCTGCGTACAAGTTGTTTCATGCTCCACTCTATCACCGGCTGATCTGGCTGATGATCCTCCAGCGATGAATCAACAACGGATTTAGCACCTCGCTCAAATGTAATGACACCAGTGATTGGGGTTTCTGAAATATGCAATTGAAGGTGTTCATTAGCTCGAATAATAGCGAAGATATTACATTCGCCGATTGGACTACATTTCTCCTCTTGTATCGGAACTTCAATCCATTGCTGCTCTCCAGCCTGTACTGTTATAACATCAACCTGTTTGCACTCCGCCGGCACGTAATTTTCCGCGCGTCCAGTCGTCCAGATCTCCACGGTCAGCTGCGTCTGAATACTTGCTGACACAAGCAGCCTTAACCCACGGATACTTCCTTCAACCGGAAACAAAATCCCTACATCATGAGAAAGCTCATAAGCTTCGGCTGGGCGATCCAGCAGGATACCATTCATCGTGCTGGATGCATGAATCTCGCTTTTTCTGGCGAGGTCCAGTGGATCTTCGTTACGTAATCCAATAATCGAAGCATCTTGCTTTAACATCACCTGTTGCAATTCATGCATATACTGCTCGCGAATTTCACGAGGGGTCACACCTTTGATGACGGATAAAGCGGCACCTGTTCCAGCTGCTTCACCCATGATTGCACAGGTTGCCATAACGCGTGTTGTTCCAAAAGCCACATGAGATGCACTGATATTACGACCCGCGAAGAATAGATTCCGTACATTCTTCGAATATAGCGAACCAAATGGAATATGGTAGATCCCGTCCGCATGCAGATGCTTGGAGCCACTCTCTTGTGCGTACATCCCCTGTGGTGGATGTAGATCAATTGACCAGCCACCAAATCCAATACGGTCTGCAAATTCACGCTGCGCGAGAATATCATTTTGCGTTAGAATCGTATCGCCAACAAACCGTCTGTATTCACGTTTACCCGGAATCGAGCCAACCCACTCAAGCGTCATATTCTCGGCATCAAAATGGCCCGAGTTTTTGATATAATCCCAAATCCCATAAATAACTGAGGATAACTCATCACGTATGCGTTCATTCTCATCCACCGTATCAAGCTCGCCGCCCCACTCAATCCACCAGTAGTGACAGCCTGAATCCCCACTCCGAATGACCCGGCGGATCGGGATAGAAGTTGTTGTAATATCCTTAGCGAATGAGGGTGCAACATAACGTACCGGTTTTCCAGTATCCTGTGTATAAAATAATAATGTACTGCCTAATGTAATATTATCAGGCACTTCTGGTGCCCATTCCTCATTAAATTCATGACGGGCTTCACGTCCTAATCGGAAATCCGCTCCTGCTAGGAAGCCAACTAAACCATCACCCGTACAATCGATGAAAGCATCGCTCTCGAACGTGATTAAACGCTCAGATCCCATCATCCAGCCGGTCACACTCTGAATCGTACGCTCCTCTGCCTCACCTTCCGCTTCCACTTCACGTACATCGGTATTTAGGAACAAGCTGATATTCGATTCTGCCTTCACCGCTTCGAGCAAGGTTAGATCCCATAGATATGGATTCCCTTCCGGGTTCCGGTATTGATTCTCGATGAACAGCTCACCCATAATGCCTGTCTCACGTGCATAGCGATTTACACCATGTCCTGTTGCACCACATACCCAAACCCGAACTTCTGAACTCGAGTTACCACCAAGTACAGGACGATTCTGTACCAGTGCTACCTTTAACCCAAGACGTGCTGCAGCAATCGCCGCGTTCATCCCTGCAAGTCCACCCCCGACCACTGTCACATCGGATTTAACCGTTTCTGTTCTCATGTCAGTATCCCTCCTATAGTTAGCCTTTCACAGCCGAGCTAGAAATCCCTTGAATAATATATTTCTGACCTATGAAGAAGATAACAATCATTGGAATGATCGCAGCCGACGAAGCGGCCATCATCCCGTTGTAATCCACATTGTTCTCAAGAATAAAATTCTGCAATCCAAGCGGAATGGTATATAGCTTAGGGCTCTGCAAAAATACAAGCGCATTCTCATAATCATTCCATTGCCAGGAGAAATCAAGAATAGCAAACGTAGCGATTGCCGGCTTCGCTAATGGCAGAATTAAGCGGAAAAATATTCTGTAATGCCCGGCTCCATCCAGAAAAGCAGATTCCGTGATTTCCTTAGGAATGCCCATGAAGAACTGCCGAAGCATAAATACACCGAAGATCGAGAACATGGCTGGAAGGATTAGGGCCAAGTGCGTATTGTAAATCCCAACCCAGTTAAACATGATAAACTTAGGAACAAAAAGTACCTGTGGTGGAACCATCATCATGGATAGATATATGACAAATAGGCCATCCCGCCCTTTAAACGAAGTACGTGAAAATCCGTAAGCGGCAAGGGCAGATAGAAACACAGCTCCCGCAGTTCCAATAATCGATATCTTAAGTGAATTTAAATAATACGGAACAAAATCATAACTTCCTGTCCACACCCGAATATGATTGCTCCAGTTGAGAGATGAAGGCAGCCATTCGTTAAACACCTCGGCAGGTGTCTGAAAAGACGTGCTGAGCATCCATAGAAAAGGCACAATCATAAATAGTCCTAGAACAAACATGATGATCGTTACTGGCAGCTTCACCTTCATGTTTCCTGCTTTTTCATTCATACCGCCTGCTCCTTTAATTTATGGTTTCGGGGCCTCCCGCAAAGCTCCACTTTGTGGATTCATTTAGTAATGAACCCAGCGCTTTTGGCCGATCCACTGAATGACTGTAATAACGAGAATGACGGCGAACAAGAACCATGAAATAACTGAAGCGTATCCCATATCGTAATAACTGAATGCTGTTTTATAAACGAATAGTGATAAGACCGTCGTACTTCCGCTAGGTCCTCCAGCCGTAATGGCTTGAATAATCGAGAACGATTTCATCGTCATAATTAATCCGGTAATCATTAATAAAAAAGTTGTTGGACTAACAAGAGGCCATACAATTTTCCATGTTGTTTTGAATGTGCTTGCACCATCGATCCGGGCAGCTTCTAGTTGTTCTGTCGAAATTTCCTGTAGTGCTGCTAAATATATGATCATATTGTAGCCAAGCATCAGCCAGATCTGTACGATATCAATGGCATACATTGCGGTTTCCGTATCTGCAAACCATCCTGGCGGCGATGTTATGCCAATCCAGCGAAGCAGTTCATTGATGGGTCCCTGTGAAGGCTGAAATAGCAGCATCCAGACAAATGCAACGGCTACTCCACTAGAGATATACGGTAAGAAAAACATTCCACGTAATACGCCTTTAAGATACACACTGCGGTTTAGAAATAGCGCCACAATAAAAGCGAGCACCATCGATACTGGAACCGATATCAGGAATATCACCGTATATTTGATCGAGGCATAGAAATTATCGTCATGGAACAACCGTTTGAGATTATCCAGCCCGGTAAATTGCCAATTCGGATTTGAAAATTGATAATTCGTAAACATCAGGACAAAGGAAAAGATTGCAGGAATCACAAAGAATAAGAGAATACCAATCATATTCGGGAGAATAAAAGTCATGCCGATCCAGCCTTGTCTGTCCATCCAGCTTCTCCGCTTCACGGTATCGCCGCCTTTCGTATGCTGAAAAATGGGTACACGAAAGAGAAGAACGAAGAATTCTTCCTCCTTCTCTTTTGTGCTAGCTATTTCTTTATTTCATTAACTCTTGCGAACGGGTTTGCATATTTTTCATCGTGGTATCAATATCTTGCTTATTTAAGAAGTATTTTTCATACTCTTCTTTACGTGCATCAATGGCTTGTTGAGGTACATTTAGCTGGAAGGATGGGAATTTGCCGAATACAATATTATTCATTGAATCTGTATCATATTTGTCTTCTACACCATTCAAGAGAAGGCTCATCGCTTCCTTACTGTCTACACTCTTAGAGGCTGGAATACGACCCCCGCTTGCCATTGGCAGCATACCGCCATCCGCATACCATTTTGCGAACTCCCAAGCTGCATCCAGGTTTTTGGACTTTGCATTAAGAGCAAGCATGTCACCCACACCGCCCGAATATTTATAATCCTTTTGATCCTTATTCACTTTTGGAATAGCGGCGAACGCAGTTTTGAAATCATGCGGATAGTCCTTCAAGTTGTTCGCATTTCTAAAAATAAATTCACCGGCTGCCAGCATTGCCGCTTTGCCTTGCAGGAACATGGTATCAACCGGCATTTTACTGGTCAGCTGCTCCCCATATTCCGGTGTGGATTTGTCCACGAACATCATGTTATGCAATATTTCCAGGTGCTGTTTCCAGAGATCATTCCCAAAGTTTGAGGTACCATCCGCCTGTTTCACACCCATTCCAGCCAGCGTACCGTCCATCGTTGTTGAGAAGGAGGAATCTGCCTGCAGTAATCCGTACACACCAGGCTTCGTTAGCTTCTTCGCATACTCCTCAAGATCTGACCAAGTCCAGTCCACCGCAGGAATCGGTAATCCTGCTGCATCCAGCATATCTTTGTTCAACCATACAAACGCCATGTTTTTCTTTGTAGGAATCCCATAGTACTTATCATTGATTTTCCACATTGCTGCGTCCTCGCCGATCTGGCTGTCGATGTCATAGTCTGTTTTCGTGCTTAGATCCAAGGCAACGCCTGCATCCATACGTTTCTGTAAATGAGCAAGATCGTAGTTCATGAAAAGGTCTATGTTTTGATTGGTCATCAATGCAGTGTCTAGCTTTAAGTTGCCTGCATCGTCATTTACATTACGGATATACTCGACCTGAATGTCTGGATGATCTTTATTCCAGTTATCAATTACAGCTTGAGGCCCGGCTTCGGCAGGAACTGCCCCCCACATCGTAAGCTTTATTTTCTCCTTTGCTGTTTCTCCATTTGCACTGCCCTGCGCCTCATTACTTCCACCACTCCCACAACCAGCCAGCATCGTACCTGCTAATAAGACAGAAAGCACTGCAGGATACCACTTTTTCTTCATAGATAGCTTCCCCCTTGGAAGGATTATGTGTTGTGCTCTACATCTATAACTTTATCATCAGAGCGGATTTTGGGGGATGAACTACATTTGGGAACTTATAGAACGTTTTTTGGTTCTTTACGGAATTCATTTGGCGTGACACCACACCACTTTTTGAAGATTTTTATAAAATAATTATCGTTCTCAAAGCCTACCTGCTGCCCAATCTCGCTAATCGTTAGCTTCGTTTCTGCAAGCAGCATTTTCCCAGCCTGAATACGGCGTTCTTGAATATAATTGGTCAACGTTTTCCCTGTCTTTTTCTTGAATAAGTCACTTATATAGCTGGCATCCATCCGGATCAACTCTGACATGGATTTGAGCGAGATGTCCTCAGCATAATGTTCTTCAATATAAGCTATAATTTTGTTCATCTCCACATGATCTGTCGGTCCCGTTTGTTGCTTCTCCGGAAACCATTTATCGGCTTTCTTCATCTTCACCATTCGCTCCAGCTCGGCCTGAACCTTACCCATGGTCTGCTTCAAACCTTGGAGATCTAAAGATAACTTCAAAATGTAATCCGAAGCCCCAAATACGAGCGCCTGGCGGGCGTATTCAAATTCACTCAATGCGGTCAACATTACAAACCGGCATTCGAAGCCTTCCTCTCGCGCAATTTGAAGAAGCTTCACCCCATCCATCACCGGCATATTGATATCCGTCACTACCACATCAGGCTGAAGCTCACGAATCATTTGCAAGCCTACTTCTCCATTCTCCGCCTCACCTATAATTTCAAACGGGATTCCAGCCTTTAAGAATAGCTTCCGTATACTTTTAACCGCAGGTTGTTCATCATCCACAATTAACGTTCTCCACATGTGAGCTTACCTCCATCGTAAGGTTTTGAAATAAGGAATGGAAAATGGATGATCACTTCAGTTCCTGTATCCGAAGATACAATGTCCATACCTGTCCGTTGATTCTTGAACAACAGCTCTAAGCTCTCCCTAATATTCTGAACACCGATTCCTTTACGTTTCCGTGTAGCCTTATTCAGCTGTGCTCTTTCTATCCCCATGCCGTTATCTCTAACCTGCAGGTACAGCTGTTGTCCAGTCACCTTAGCGGAGATATCAATTCTCCCTTGTTTTACTGACTGACCGAAGCCGTGAATCAAGCTATTTTCAATTAAGGGCTGCAGACAAAATTTAGGGATTAACGCGTATTGCAGCTCCTCGTTGATATCATATTGAATTTCAATCCCATGTCCAAAACGTTGCCGCTGTATCTCCATGTAAGATTCTATTAGTACGATTTCATCCTTTAACAGGATCAAATCCACTTCAGTATTTAAGGTTGTCTCCAATATTTTTCCTAGTGCAACACAAATTCCATAAATTTCATCATCATCTTTATCTAAGGCAATGCTCTTTATCGTATTCAATGTATTTAGTAGAAAATGCGGGTTCATCTGCGAAAGTAATACCTGAAACCGAACGAATTGCTTCTGTTTTTCTTCAAGCTGAAGACGCTGCAACAGCTCATTTAAATCATGAATCATTATATTGAAACTCTGAGTCAGGGCAAGAATCTCTCCCCGCCCTTGCTCGGGTAATTTCATTTTGAGATTCGTCTTAGCGGTCATTTCCATCTTCTTCTGTAGCTTCTTAAGCGGTACTGTAATCGTCGATGATATGAAATAAGTTAATAGAACAAATAGCAGCAGAATGATTCCAAATCCACCAAAAAACCGTCGTTTCTGCTTGTCTACTTCAAGAAAAAGCTGTGCTAGCTGCACCTTTTTAACAACATAGCCATTTAACTCCTCGATGTAGCTGTAGGTGTATAAGCTTTCCTCCTTCGGGTTGACAATGGATGCAGCACGCCCCGTCTGCCGCTGGTTGGCACTCTTCACAATACTCTGCGCAATATCAGACGAAAAAGCCTCATCCTTAAGGGGATTAAGCATCACTCCCCCCAAGGCATCGAGTAGAAATAAAGCCCCTTCCTGTTTACTCCCTAACGTTGATCTAGTAAACCACTCCTCATAATCGATACTTAATCTTGCATAGGCATAAATATTCAAATCATTATCACGCATAACCTCATAGAGACTAAGCATTTTCTTACTTGTTGTACTTTCCCGGACCACATTATTCTTGTCATTCGGATTCCATATATATCGATTCGTTCCTTCTCGCTTCAATGCTTGAACCCAATCCTCCGATTGGATTTCGTCGTAGCTCAAAGTTTCCTTTGGCATAAAGGAAGTGTATGCGTTTCCATGAAGGTCGATTAAAGTATAATACACCGTCGCTCCACTCATGAAGAATGTATTTTCAATCGCTCCAAACTTGTTTTCAACGAGTTTTTTTCTCGTGATTTCATCAGATTGCTCGGGATTCTTCATTATCGATAAAATCGTCGTATCTTGTTCGAGTAATGACCCTGTTTTCATCACGAGACTCATGAGATCAACAAAACCATTCTTAATACCAATAAGCTGCTCTATGTTCTTCGTTTCCGCATTATCCTGCAGCATTCGTTCTGTCTCTTTAAAGTTATATAGAACGAGTATGGCAATGGGTGTTAGTACCAACAGCAAGAAAGCTAACAAAATCCGATTCTTAAAGGTACTTGGCGTAAGTTTCAAATATAATCGCTTCACGAGGAATCCCCTCACTTTGTATGTGCTTACAATCCTTCCCCCTATTGTAATCTGCTCCTGCTCAAAAAAATAGAGCCGGGATATTCTCCCGGCTCTACCTATTTTTTACTCGTCGATCTTCAGTACTGCCATAAACGCTTCTTGTGGTACTTCTACACTACCCACTTGCTTCATGCGTTTCTTACCTTCTTTTTGCTTCTCAAGCAGCTTCCGTTTACGGGAAATATCACCGCCGTAACATTTAGCAAGTACGTTTTTGCGCATCGCCTTAACGGTTTCACGCGCAACTACCTTCGTACCCACAGAGGCTTGAATCGGCACTTCGAACATTTGACGAGGGATAATCCCACGTAATTTCTCACAAATGATACGTCCGCGGTTGTAGGCACGATCGCGGTGAACGATAAAGGACAAGGCATCGACCTGCTCATTGTTAAGCAAGATATCCATCTTGACCAGATTCGAACGACGGTATCCACAAATTTCATAGTCGTAAGAAGCATATCCTTTCGTACCGGATTTCAACTGATCAAAGAAATCATAAACGATCTCAGACAGCGGAATCTCGTACGTAATCGTTACACGATTAGTATCTAGATATTCCATATTTACGAACTCGCCGCGTTTGTTCTGGCACAGCTCCATTACAGTACCCACGAAGTCGTTAGGCACAATGATCGCTGCTTTAACATACGGCTCTTCAATGTAGTCAATCGTACCGATCTCCGGATAATGTGACGGGTTGTCGATTTGGATCATTTCGCCATTGGTCAGCATAATTCGGTAAATAACACTCGGCGCTGTTGTGATTAGTGGCAGATTGAACTCGCGCTCAATCCGCTCTTGAATGATCTCCATATGCAAGAGTCCAAGGAAACCGCAACGGAAACCAAATCCAAGCGCGCTTGAGCTTTCCGGCTCAAAGCTTAGCGAAGCATCATTTAGCTGGAGCTTCTCCAAGGCCTCACGAAGATCGTTATAATCGGAGGTCTCAATCGGATACAACCCGCAATATACCATCGGGTTGATCTTACGGTAACCCGGAAGCGGCTCAGCAGTAGGATTCTTTGCGTCAGTGACAGTATCACCGACACGGGTATCTCCAACATGCTTGATCCCAGCTACGATAAAGCCAACATCACCGATGTTCAATTCATCGACAATGGTCATACGCGGCATAAATGCGCCAACTTCAATGACCTCGAAGGTCTTCTCAGTTGCCATCATCTTAATCTTCGAACCCGCACGGATCTTCCCGTCCATTACGCGCACATAGACGATAACGCCTTTGTAAGGATCGTAGTGAGAGTCAAAGATCAATGCTTTAAGCGGCTCTTCTGAATTACCGGATGGCGCAGGAACCTGCTTCACCACCTGCTCCAGAATTTCCTTGATTCCGATACCGGCTTTGGCAGATGCCATAACCGCTTCACTGGTATCCAGCCCGATAACATCCTCAATCTCCTGCTTTACCCGGTCAGGGTCAGCGTTTGGCAAATCAATTTTGTTGAGCACAGGTAGGATTTCCAAGTTGTTATCCAGTGCTAAATACACATTGGCCAGCGTCTGTGCTTCAATTCCTTGAGCCGCATCCACGACCAGCAGTGCGCCTTCACATGCTGCAAGACTGCGGGAAACTTCATAGGTGAAATCGACGTGCCCCGGTGTATCAATCAAGTTGAGATAATACTCTACACCATCGTCTGCACGATAGGTTAAACGCACGGCTTGCAGCTTTATTGTGATACCACGTTCGCGCTCCAGATCCATCTGATCGAGTACCTGTTCCTGCATTTCACGCGTGGTTAGTGCCCCCGTGTATTCCAAAATGCGGTCAGCTAGTGTCGATTTACCATGGTCTATATGTGCAATAATCGAGAAATTGCGAATTTGTTGTTGTCTTTTCTGAACGTCAGTCATTCCTTACCCCCACAGACAGCCTGATATTAATCCACTTATTATAACAGTACAAGCTTACTCCATCAATCCCGCGCTGGCCCAAAACAAAAGAAACAGCTATACACGATCCCGTGAAATAACCGTTTCTTCTAAATTTGCTGTTAATTTTCTGCCGAAGCGAACAATGAAACTACCCAGCGGATTCCCTTCTGGGAAGCCTGCTGCAAGAGACCTGCCGTCTTATCTGCCAGAACATCGACTGTAGGCTTTTGCTCCTCAGGAATTAGAATTTGCTCCGGAGATTTCGTACTATAATCATCCACAACTTGCTGAGGAGGATCTGCGGCTGGCGTTGTATTGCTATTTTGAGGCAAAGGAGAAACAGCCGTATATGCACCTGTGACAGGATCGATTACCATTGGCACATATACATAAGTCTGCCCACCCTGTGTCACACCATTCTTTTGCAGTTGTGGCTGTGGCTGCATGCCTGTTACTTGACTGGTCTGCGTAGTCGGGCTGGCATTCCAGCCGGGTAGAATCTTAGAGACTGTTGACCCACCGCTTCCGCCGAACTGCATCCCTAAGAGGATGCCAATCCCTGCCCAAATCCCAACCATAACCAGTTTTTTTCCGAAACGCGACATGTACACCACTCCTTTTTGATCCTTGGTAATTTATTTTACGAAGCTCCGTTTGATTTCTTTGGTGTTGTAGTGGGATTCGCCACTTTTTCAGGTGCGTTCACCTTCTGAGCGTCATGACTGCTCCAGTACACATCAGCGATAGCATCTGCCAAAATATCAGCCGTCCGCTTTAATTCCTCAGCCGAGTTATCAATTCCGCCCACTTCAATCAAAACACTATTGGGAGACAGGGTCTGATTGTACTCTCCGTTGTTGCCTTTACCCGCAGCTTTTCCCCATATCCCACGAGATATTCCCGGGTAATTCTTTTCAAGCTGTTGATGAATCTTATTGGCAAACTCTTCGTTCTTCTTCCAGTCTTTATTTGCATGTCCAATGATAAAATAGACCTGTGCATAGCTTTTCCCGTCAATAACAGCTGTTGTTTTGCTATGACGCTGCGAATCACGGTGAATGTCGATAAAACTATCCATTTCCTCATTTGCGCTGAGTGCTGATTTAACCAAGATCCGGGAATATTTATAGGAAAAGTTCCAGTTATAGTCGGTGACTTTGGTCGGAAAATCTTCTTTGGCATGAACCGTACCAATCCCGAGCTGTTCCAGTCTTTTCGTAATATATGATCCTACCAGCATTACATTTTTAGTTGAAACTCCGGAGCTGGGATTTTCATTTGCTGCCCCTAACAGAGGATTGTAGGCTTCTCTAGGATGTGAATGATAGATTAGAATCCGTTTGATCGAGGTATCCTTAGTGCTGTCTGTGCCGCTTTGCGGATTACTCTTATCCGTCCCTTCCTCCGCCGCTGATGGATCAGGAGATGGTGCAACCGTCGCTTCAGGCTGCTGTGTTGTAACATCTTCTTGCTTGTCCCCTTCGTCCGGAACAGAAGTTTCCGCATCTCCACTACCCTCAGCCAGCTCATCAGTCCCAGGATGATAATCCACTGGTGCTCCTGTAGATCCACCTGAACCTTTCCGCAAAAGAAATGGATCATCCGCCGCCATCCCCGGCACTTCACGAGAGACTAGACTCTTAGGGTCACCTGGATTCACGCTGGTCAGCAACTGAAATACGAAAGAAGTTACCTTTTCACCTGAAAAAGCGGATGGCTCTTTACCCTGCGGTAAATGCGGCACCTCCATCCCCAGCAGCTCCATGAAAAAACCACTAGACAGGGAGGCGGCAAGCCCCTTCATTGAAGGAATGGGTGAAGAGCTAAGCTTCTGTCCGGCCAATCCACCAGCTCCAAGCAGCATAAAAAATACTAGTGAACCTCCGGCCAACAGCAGCATCGTTCTCCCCAGCGATAAAACATCCAGCATTTTTCCCCTTAAACGGCCGATGTTCCAAAGCTGAAACCATTTTTTATTCATTGTAGTTATTTCCTCCTCCAGCCCTCTGTAATCTCTTATACTCCAAATCTATGAGTGCAAGAGCAATACTAGAACCGAAAATGAGAGAATAGACATAAAGCCCGTACAGGATACCTTAATTCAGCATCCCGCCGGGCTTAACAAACCATAATTCAGTTAGTGGGTATAAGCGCCAACATTCTCAGGATCAACCGCATCATGTAAAGCCGCATTCAGACCACTGGCCACGATATTCGCGATCCCTTCAATAAATTCATCGATTTCCTTGGGAGTGACGATCAAATCGTGCCCCAAGGGTTCAAGCACTTCCTTCACTAATGACAAGCGTTCCTGCTCAGAGATATCGTCCAGCATCCCCATGATTTCCTTAGTATGGTTTGCTCCTTGCCCGAAGTGATTTTTCATCATCTCCAGCACATTATTTACAATAGTTGATGCATAGCAGACAGTGGGCACTCCGATTGCGATACAAGGAACACCCAGAATTTCTTGGGTTAATCCACGTCGCTTGTTGCCAATCCCCGAACCGGGATGGATCCCAATGTCCGCAATTTGAATCGTCGTATTGATACGCTCCAGTGACCGGGATGCCAACGCATCTATGGCGATAATAAGCTCAGGTTTCGTGCGATCCACGATTCCCTGCACGACCTCACTCGACTCAATTCCAGTCAGCCCAAGCACTCCAGGAGCAATAGCGCTCACCTTACGATAACCAGGGGAGATCTGATCCGGAACCAACTCATAGAACTGCCGTGTAATGAGTGAGTTCTCCACCACTAAAGGACCCAGTGAATCCGGTGTAACATTCCAGTTACCAAGACCAACAATCAACACAGATGCATCCTTGCCAATCCCAATTCTGATCAAAAAGTCCTCAAATTCGCGGGCAAAAACTTCTGCCACCTTTTGCTGCAAGCCTGTATCTCCGCCACGCAGAGCGGGTACCTCAAGGGTTACATAGTTGCCAATTGCGCGTCCTATTGCCTGTGATCCGGCAGCATTAGCTACACCAAGACGGGTCACTTTAATCCCATCAGACTCTTCCACTTCTTCGTTCACACCAGGGATTGGCGTTCGTTGTGGGCCTTGAGCCATTTCCTTTGCCTCTAACGCCAAATCGGTGCGCACAGAATATAGCTGCAGATCCGGTTCCATTGTGTACCAGCCTCCTAAAAGTTTTGTAAGCATACACTTCCATGAATTACTTCGAACAAAACTCACTTCGAAAGCAGCTGCTTAGTTTTGTAAGCATACACTTCCATGAGTTCATCCTCATTTGGCAAGCTTCTGCCTATGCTCTTTTGTCGATAGTGTGCGAGAGAAAGCCAATGTTTATGCAGGATACGGAGGTTTAATTTGAAAGCTTTAAGTATTGCTTTTTGCTACCGGTCATGCTAAACTATTTTAAGTTGTGAATCATTTGATAATGATTTCGAATGTCTTACAGGAGGTGAATGCAATGCCAAATATTAAATCCGCGGTTAAACGCGTAAACACGAACGAAAAACGCCGTGCACTGAATGCTTCCCAAAAATCCGCGCTTCGTACAGCTGTGAAAACTGCTGATGTAGCTCTGACTGGTACGGAAGTAGAAACTGCTCAAGCTGCTTTCCTAGCTGCTTCCAAAAAGCTGGACAAGGCCGTAAGTAAAGGTCTGGTTCATAAAAATGCGGCTGCCCGCAAAAAATCCCGCTTGGCGAAGAAATTGAACGCTCTTACGGCTCAAGCCTAAGACGACATTCATAATGAGCAATTGAAGAACCTGACCGCTATGCTTCATACGGTTAGGTTTTTTTGTGTCTATTAATTAATAATAAGTAGTGTTAGTTACTTTTAAGAGATGTGTGTTAAATGAAAGAAGACCACCTTAGAGAGGCGGTCTTCTTTCATTTATTTTTTCTCTTTTTTCATTTCATAATAGTTACCATCCCATAAGAAAATCATCGTTTGATCGTCTTTAACAATAAAACTGCTGCCGGGATTCGTCCAATTATTTATAGATACCGTCTTAACCGATTCCGTTTCGATCCCAAGGTCACTTAATTCATTTCTGTATTCGTTAAAATAGTCATCCTTAGTGATGTTCTCTTCCTTATATTCAGGGCTCATAATTTCATCTTTATCAAAAGATGCTTTTTCTATCGAATAAGTTACTCGCATTCCAATAAGCTTTTCATCCTCCGCTGCCGAGACAGGTGTAGAACCTACTATACTTTGTACACTCCATTCCCCAAAATAAGAAGGTGCATCTGCAGAGGTATTCGTATTCGCAGGCGAATCAGAGGCAGATCCTGACGGTGAATTAGTATCCGTTTTGCCACAGGAACTAATTAGTAGAACGAGTAAAAGCAGTGCCGAATATTGAAATATTCTTTTCATAGTCAGATCATCTCCAATACTCTTTCCCTTCTTAGCTCAGACACCTAAACGCAGCATGAACAGCTCCAGCCCTAGCACTTTGTCTATAGCCCCTGTTTTCATTTTATAATCCAGATCCGCCAATGCACTTAAGATTTGCCGCAATCGTTCACTGGAGAACTTATGGGCCTGCTCCCCAGCAAGCTTAACCGCATAAGGATGCAATCCGATCTGTGACGCAATCTGTCCCTGCGAATAACTATGTGCTGATAAATCCTTAACCTGCAAAATAATGCGGAACTGCCGCGCAACCAGCGCTGCGATCTTGATCGGTTCCTCACGCTGCTTCAGCAGCTCATATAATGTATCAAGCGCCTTATCAAGACGCAGATTAGCGATATCCTCAACAAGCGTAAACACATTTTGTTCTGTTCCACGATGTACCAGACTCTCTACGGCCCCCGCATCCACAGTGCCGCCCTTACCAGCGAATAAACAAAGCTTGTCCATCTCTGCAGATAAACCTTGTAAGCCGGTGCCTGCATTCGTTATAAGAATTTCTGCAGTGCCAGGTGCCATTACACAACCACGCTCACGAATTCCTTTTTCCACCCAGCGCAGCAGCTCTTCTGCTCCCAGCGGATTAAATGCTAATACTGTGCCCACTGATTTGACAGTCTTCACAATTTTTTTACGCTCATCCAGCTTATCATTATTCACCATAAAGACGATCACACTGAAGTCTACAGGATGCTGCAAATAGTCACTTAAAAGATCTATACGATGCTCCAGTTTGGCATTTTCTTTGCCCGCTGTAAATAACGAGGCATCCCGCACCAGCAATAGTTTACGTTCTACCATAAATGGCACTGTCTCCGCTTCTTCTACCACAGCCTGCACCGGCGTCTCAGAGAGATCAAAGGGAATAACTGCGAAATCACGATCCTCTTTAGCAATCAGCTGTTCTTCCAGCAGTGCCGTGAATTCATTCATTCGAAATTTCTCACTGCCATATAAAACATACAACGGTGAGATCTTCCCTTGTTTGATTTCTTTTATCGCCGTTTTGGCATCCATCCCGCCACTTCCTTTTCCATTCATCTAGCCCATTTTGTCCAGAGTTCTATTGTAGCAAAAAAAACTACAAAAATGCATGCAAAAACGGAGAAACTCTGGCAGCCATGGCCAAAGCCTCTCCGTTTAAGCGGCGCATCTATATAAACGACGGAGTGCGAAGCTCTAGAAACTCCACATCCGGCGGTCATACCGATGTTCTGCAAAACCTATACTTTCTAGTTCCTGTCCTGTTGATATAGTATATTCAGAAACTTCGAAAAAAGTTCCAACCCCACTTTAATTTGTTGAAGATGAGGTTGGAGTGTTCGTTGGGGTCGCTCCAGGGGATGCAGCCGGACTTGAAGAAGCAGTAGCTGCTTCCTGTACAGTGTACACCTTGGTCACATTCACACCATCTTTTTCTGTCACGTACGTAAACTTCGAGCTGTCCGCGGACCATTCACCAGAAATCCAATTTCCTTCTAGCGGATAAGAGTTTACGGCTAACCGTTCTTCCGCTGAGCCCCCTGGCGACTTCTTATAAATTACAAGCTGCAACCCAACAAATTCTATAGCATACTGACCATCAGGAGAAGTCCAGGTCTGCACATTAGGATCTTCAGAACTGCTTAAGCTCATAACTTCCCGTCCGTAGTCATATGGAAACTTTAAAGAATCCTCCATCGGTGGAGCAGAATCGGCTGCGCTGTCTGAATTCATATCAGCAGTTTGCTCCTTATTATCCACCTTTAGCTGATTGCTACTGGCGTTGCTAGAATCTGAATTTTGAGATTTCGTGGCGACATCCTGCCTTGGCGGAGCAATCTTCTCTGTCGGCTTAGGATCTACGCTTTGAGGCGGTTCAGTGATCGACCGCCCTCCAGCTCCCGCTCCCGCATCAGCTGCATCCGCCGGTGCACTTGGCATCGAGGCAGGGTCCACTGGTCCCGTCGCTCTATCTAAAGCGGCGTTATCTTCGTTCATCTCCGGTGCATCCATCTTAAACTGCGCAGCGCCCTCGTTCTCTCCACCAGCGGCAGGTGAAGCTCCATCAGAGTTAGCAGTAATAGAAGCTTGCGATTCCATTGCTGTATCCTTAGTATCATCGCTGGCTGTTTTAGCGCTATCCTGCATCCTTTGTTCCACTTCTGCCCCAGGCATTTTATCGGGCATATTAAATATTGCGATCCCTAATAGAACGGCAGCTGCAATAGCTCCAATGCCTGTCCGTGTTGCTATAGAGGTTCCCTTGGCAGGTTTACCGCGGGAGCTTTCACGTGAAAATGGGACAACAACCGGCTCCTCAGATCTCACAGCACTTTGTTCACGACTGCTTCGATCCAATTCTGCAAGCTGAGGTAAAATAGAGTCAACCAGACTAAACGGGGGTTTCACGTCTGGCAACTGCTCCAATTCATTGGAGAGAAGTGTCAGGCGCTCAAAGACTTCCGCGCAGGAAGGACAATTATCGATATGACGGAACATTTCAATAATCTCATCTTGACTCAAATCTTTGTCTAAATAGCGGTGCATCCATTCCATCACCTCCGCGCATTTCATCCCGATACACCACCTTTCTGGTACTCCTGAAGTCTATTCTGCAGTTGCTGTCTAGCCCGAAATAAGTATGATTTCACTGTATTCAAGGGCAAATCCAGACAATCTGCAATCTCGTTGTAAGAAAAATCCTGTAAATAGCGCAGGACGATGACTGTCCGATGATGCTCGGGCAATTGATCAATTGCTTCACGTATATCCTCAGCTAAATAAGAGGATAGAACCTCACGTTCCACATTGTGTTTATCCTGAAACACCATTTCATGTTCATCAATAGAAACTGTAGGTTTAGTTCTTCTGAATTTATCAATGCAAATGTTAGTGACGATTCGCTGAACCCACGTTTTGAACTGGGCCTTCTCCTCATATGAGCCGATTTTTGTATAAACCCGGATCAAGGCTTCCTGAGATGCATCTAACGCATCTTGTTCATTATGCAAAATGTAGAAGGCCGTTTTATATACATGTCCTTCAATTTCTCGCAATAGGGTGATTAGAGCGTCGCGATCGCCCGCTTGAGCGGCTCTGATGAGTCCCTGCTCCACCACGAAGGTTCCCCCTCTCTATGCAATCTTACTGACGCGCAAGACTGCGAATTTGTTGCAACCGTGTAATTAATATTTTTAGCCAATAATTCCTACTAAGCATACAGGGGAAACAACAATCATTCAAATACTCTTTTTCACTATCTTAGTAACAAAAATGACATCAAAAGAAACGGCCTATCCCCTTGTCGGAAATGAAGCCGTCTGTCTTAAATATTACCCTCCGGAATCGGGCAAGAAACTCTATTTATAGAGCGCAATTTTGCAGAGCATGAAGACCGCGTAGTTTTCCCTAGTCTCATCATCCACCACATAGGCTTCTCCATTCTCAAATAATTGAGGGTTATTGTAATTGCGCTCTAATCTGTAGATCTGCCCTTCCGTCACCTTACAACCATGGAATGCCGACTCAATTTCTACGTACTCAGCATCATCTTCATCCGCTGCTTGATACAGCGCTTTGTCATTATAAGCAGGCATATACTCACTCCCGGCTGGATAATAGATCCTGACGTTCAGTCCATGTATCACTACTCTTCTATTATATAGTTTATTATCTTTATCCCGATTCTATACTTTCTAAAAAGCATAGAATAAAAGGAATATGGACAGCTCAAAGAAAATCAACATAAAAAGGCTGCATGGCCAACATCTGTCAGCCACACAGCCTATAAATAAAAACGCGAATCTGGATTTCAATCTCCGTTCGAACTATACATTAAATCCCTTTTATCTCTTTAAACTTCGCCACATATTGGGCAGCAAGATCGGTAATCTGATCGTATCGGCCATTCTTCGCCGGTGCAGTCAAATTCCCCCCAATGCCCACAGCCATGCAGCCGTTTGCAATCCACTTCTCCATATTGTTCAAATCCACGCCACCGGTCGGCATAATATTCACATGTGGCATAGGACCTTTAACCGCTTTTACATAATCCGGACCGAAAGCACTGCCAGGGAACAGTTTAAGCACATCCACGCCGTACTTCAACGCTTCCTTCATTTCATTTAATGTCATGCAACCAGGCATATAGGGAATGCCGTAAAGATTACACATCTTAGCTGTCTCCACTTCAAAAGAGGGACTAACGACAAACTCTGAACCTGCAAGAATGGCTATTCTAGCTGTTAATGGGTCCAAGACAGTTCCGGCGCCAATCACCGCACGACTCCCGTACTCTGCAACCAATCTCTTAATCGCCACGTCCGCGTCTGGTGTAGTAAAAGTTACCTCAATATTATTTAGACCGCCTTCTATACAAGCAACGGACATCTTAAAAGCTTCCTCAGCACTTTCTGCTCGAATAACCGCTACAACCCCGACGGATGCCACATTCTGTAATACTTTCATTTTCTTCATCAGTAGACTCCCTTTCTCTTGGACGATCATAGATAAACAGGAAATACTTTTTTAGATAAACTATTTTATTAAATTTACTAATTATTGCGTTTTGTTCTATAAGGAAATAGTAATAACAATACGATTAACAGTCAATACATTTTTATTACATCAGAGGGAAATAAGTAATAAAATCTAAGAAAAACCTTTATAAAACAAGGGTTTATGGAAACATTATTTTCTTTTTACGAAAAAAGTTTTTTGGTTAACAATCATTATTTTATTGTACAAAACCGATTTATGTGATAATTTCAAATTACAAATCATTATACTGGGATAAAATCATTACCCTAGGAGGAACTAAAAATGAGTAAACAGCTGGATGCCGTCACTTTCGGGGAGCCGATGGCGATGTTTTATGCGAATGAGGCCGGTCCTCTGCATGAAGTATTTTCGTTCTCCAAAGCATTAGCAGGTGCAGAAAGCAACGTGGCTACAGGCTTGTCGCGTTTGAATCATCCTACAGGTTATGTTACGAAGCTTGGCGAAGATAACTTTGGCACATTCATTGCTCAGGCGATGAAGAATGAGAACATTAATACGGACAATATTACTTTTACTAAAGAGTATTCAACAGGTATGCTTATCAAATCGAAAGTGGTTACCGGCGATCCAAAGGTCGAATACTTCCGCAAAAACTCCGCAGCCTCCACGCTTAGTCTGGAGGATTTTGACGAGGCCTACTTCAATTCCGCAGGACATCTGCATGTTACAAGTATCTCCGCCGCTTTGTCCAAGAACTGTCTTGAATTTTCTATTCACGCTATGGAATTTATGAAGAGTAAAGGAAAGACGATCTCTCTGGATCCTAATCTGCGTCCTAGCTTATGGCCGGATACAGAAACAATGGTGAGTACCATTAATGATCTGGCTACACGCTGCGACTGGTTCCTGCCGGGGCTCGGTGAAGGTAAAATCCTTACCGGACTGAGCACACCCGAAGAGATTGCTGACTATTACCTGGAGCGTGGCGTAAGCTTAGTCGTCATCAAGCTTGGCCCTGAAGGCGCTTACTATAAATCCTCTGCTGGGGAAGGTTACGTGGACGGATTCAAGGTGGAGCAGGTTGTTGATACGGTGGGTGCAGGTGATGGATTTGCGGTTGGCGTAATCAGTGCGATGCTGGAAAAGCTTCCGATTGCTGAGGCCGTCAAACGCGGCAATGCGATCGGTGCGTTAGCCGTCATGTCGCCAGGCGATATGGACGGACTTCCCACCCGTGAGGAACTTGCGAAGTTTATGCAACAAGAAGTCTAATAATCGCAAAAGAGCAGCGATTCTCCGTTATTGGAGGAGCGCTGCTCTGCTTTTTGGGTCGCTGATTGGCTGCTATGGCTATGCTATTGCTATTGCTATTGCTATTGCTATTGCTATTGCTATTGCTATGCTATTGCTATTGCTATTGCTATTGCTATTGCTATTGCTATTGCTATTGCTATTGCTATTGCTATTGCTATTGCTATGCTTCAGCAGTGTAATCACGTACCCCTGGGGCTTTCGGACCCAGAAGACGCTATTTGCGATTTTTTTACCTTTGCGGCGTAGTTTCGGACTCCAGTGACGCTATTCCTTATGAAAAAGGGCATTTAGCATGTTTTCCATGCCGATAGCTGCGATGGGGTCCGATTGTACTCCAAATATGGGATTATACTGCTTATAAGATCAGCTGAGTCCGATAGCGACTTCCTGCGCGAAAATATTACTCAATCAAACCCAAGTTTAGTGTTTAGATAAAGTTAGGTCCAATAAAAGGGGGAGTGCTCAACAAGCTAAGAAATAGCTGCTGGGCACTCCCCTTTTTATAGTTCAAACTTATTTGTAAGACTTCACCGACTGCCCTTGCTGCAAGGTCGGCGGAAAACGATATGTAATTGGAACAGAAGCTCCCTTATCCTCGATACAAGAGAGTATAATCTTGGCAGCCTGCATCCCCATCTCGTAAGCAGGCTGTCGGATTGTCGTAATGACCGGATTATATATTTGCGCGAATTCCGCATCATCTATCCCGATGACCGACAACTGTTCTGGAATAGAGATGGCATTTCGATTCGCATATTTCAGAATTTCCGCTAGTGTGATGTCGTTCGTAGCCAGCAACGCTGTCGGCGGCTCCGGCAGTGCTAATAAGTGTTCCAGCCCCGAAGCTAATTCCTCTTTGGATACACTGCAAATATACTCCTCACGCAGCGTTATGCCCGCTTCTTCCATCGCTTTTTTGTAGCCACTAATCCGCTCTTTCCGAGGGGTAATCGCATGCTCCCCAATTGGGAGGGACACCAGAGCAATCCGCTCATGACCTTGCTGTATTAGCTGCCCTACGCCTATCTTTGCCGCCATTTCATTGTCCAGCAATAGACTCTGCGTGGTGATTCCATCTACCAGACGATCCATAAAGACTAGCGGAAAATCAGCCTCTATCAGCCTGCTATAGGCAGACGGGTTATTCCCTGTAGGAAAAATAATCAGCCCGTCCACCTGACGTGCGATTAAGGTTTCTACATACTTGCTTTCTTTCTCCGCATTCTCATCCGCGTTGCATATGATCACTTGGATTCCGTGATGCTGCAGCTCATTCTCAATCGCCCGGATACATTGGATTGACAGCGTATAGTCAATATTGGCTACGATGATCCCGACCGTATGCGTCCGATTCTGCTTCAGACTGCGCGCCAGACCATTCGGCTGATAATTAAGCTCCTCAATTACTGCCTCAATCCGGTTTTTCGTCGCTTCACTCATATATTTAAAACGTTTGTTCAAAAATTGGGAGACCGTACTTTTCGAAACTCCCGCTTTTTGAGCCACATCATCAATCGTTAACTTCTTCATCGCTTCGGCTCCACTCTTCTCAAAAGAAAATACTTTATCAAAAAGTATAGCTTTTATTTAGTGATTTATCTACTAGGGAGTATTGTTCATATAATCCATATAAAGCTTATTTTGTTGCTCTTCGGATAAAAAAGCCCAATTCTCATCCAGCCACCCCAATCCAGCTTTCGTAAGAATATCCGCTTTACGTTGTTCCCCACCCACTTTATAATCCATAATTAATGTTTCTCCCTTAATCTCTTTAAAACCAATTGCTGTAGCAGGTGTTGGAATGCTCATGGTCTCCATATCATAAAGTACGGTTTTCTCTTTGTACTTTTTATCCCCTGCATGTTCTAAGTAACTAAGTACGAGTTGTCCATGCTCCTTATCAACAGCGATTAATGACTTGTATTCTAAAAGTGTATTATCGAAGGATGCAAGCGCTATTGGAACTACAGATTCTCCTGCCGCTGCTTTTTTAACATTAAGCATTGAAAATTTAACATCCTCATACATTCCTACACCAAGAGTCATTTTGAAGGAAATTAACAGGACGTAATCGCCTGCTCCAAAAAATCCACTCAAATATTGATACGTACTTGCCCCTCCCCCATAAAGAGGAAAAGTATAAATCCTAGTAGCCGAAGAAGCCGATAGCTCCGTCTGGTCCTTAGAGCTCAGGTAAAGAGTGAACGGTTCTGTAGGATGTGTGTACTTTGGCTTCTTGTAGTCAACCATCGGGGGTGGCGGCGACCAAAGAATTCCCGCTGTTGTCTCAACGGCATACCCTTTGCTCTTATCTCTGTTCATTGGCAAAGGCATGTAGTATTTCTTACCGCTAATCTCAAATTCTACTGGACTTGTCGGAGGCCCTAACGCTTTATCATTAGTTGCAGAACTAGAAGAAGGCAGTATGCCTGCGCCTTGTGACTGAACGGATGGCGAATGGATTGGCCCTGTGTTTTTCCATACACCCATAGGCAAGGTAAGCGCACCTATCAACAAAACCGTAGCCAGACTGGTTAGAAGCACATTTTTATTCATCCAATAACGTTTGTAACCTGAACTTTTATTCACAGCAGCCTGTTCGATCCGCATCATTAACTCAGGCGTGAAACCATCTTCAATGAAAGGTCTTTTGCCTGCTTCCGCATACCAATCCGTCTGCCCGATCATCACTGGATTACTATCATCCGCGTTGCGTTTCATTCCCTCTCCTCCTTCTGGATAGCCTCTTTAACCTTCTCTCTCGCCCGCGCGAGCCGAGATTTCACGGTTCCTTGTGCTACATTCAGCAAATCTGACATTTCGGCAATGGATAATCCATGTTGAATATCTAGCACAAGCACCTCTCTGTTCTTCTCTGGAAGGGTCATAATAATTTCCCAGATACGGTTCGCATACTGATTGCCGAGAGCTTCTTTTTCCGCAGAAGGAGCATTAACAGTAGTAGGTTGATCGCCCAAAGCAATGAATCTGCGCCAAAAGCTATTTTTGCTCCAACTGAAGGCCGTATTTCTGGTAATTGTAAGCAGCCAGGTTTTCATCGAAGATTGACCCCGGTATTTCCCAACATTCTTATACGCCTTCAAAAATACTTCTTGGCTGATATCATTTGCCTGCTCTCGACTTCTAGTTAAGAAAAAAGCATAATTCCACACATCCGAGCCATGCGCCTCCATCATTTCCCGCAAACTCATTGCGGGCGCGTACGCTGCTGTATATGGTATATCTTCGCTTAGCATGTTTCGCCTCACCCCTTGCCTAATAAGACTTTCCAAACTTGAAAAAGTTCCCTCTAAAATAAAAAAATAGGTCATTCATTAAAAAACACCACCGATGAACGTTTTAAGCGTTCACTAGTGGTGTGCGGATATTTTAAAGAGAGCTGAATTTCTCCTCCAGCCGCCGTGCAAGCTCATCGTCCGGTAACGGATTACGATGCGTATTTTCCAGATAGATATGCTTTTCAGTCTCGGGCATCAAATATTCCTTATACCATAAAAACATATCCGGACTATCCCCCTGAATCCGCAAAAATTTACGCGCTGTTTCTACATGATCTATAGTGTTGGCAATATTGGTCAACCAATCAGCCCGATAAAAATGCTTCCACTGACCGATCTCTGCCCGTAAAAGAGCCTGCTGGCCCTCCTTATAATCCCAAACCGCATGTGAAGCTTCGATAAACGCCTCTGGAAATCGCTCTTCTTGGTAACACATATACGCCTGGCAAAGAGAGGATAACCCTCTGCACCCGCTCCAATGCAGCTCAATTTGAACTAGCAGTTGAACATGCAGCCTGTTTCGCTCTTTTTCGGGTAAAAGTTCCATCACCTCTAGGCACTGCTTTCGCAGCAGATACCAGACTAGTACAACTCGCTCAGCTCGATCCCTGAACCATCGAACCTGCTCTACAAAAGGAACATCCCCTGCGGCCCAGCACAGACGTTCATCGCTCTCCGTCTTATTTTGCAGCCAATGCCCTATAATCTGCCTTGCCGGATGATGATAGAATTCATCGCCTGCGCGGTCGTCAGCATTAGGACCATATACTATGGTGTTTTTGAAGTAGCTTTTGTACAATTGGGCAATTCGCCCCTGCTGCGCTGTGTAGAAACGGTTAACGAAGGTCTGAAGCTGTTCATCAGCATCTGCTGTTCCATCCATCCACAACTTTGCTGTCAGATCTAATGTATAGAGATGAGGCAAAATATTCCCTGAATTCACCAGCAGATATTCACTAGCCCCTGCCGCAAATGCACCCTGTAATTCCTCCACTATAAAGGACGGATCCGTAGGGAATTGTGTTAGATGATTGGAGGCCTGCAAATCGTGGAAGGTGACGTGGTAATATACCCCGTTTTTGCCTTGATCTCCTGCCTCGGGTAGAGCAGGCACGCGCAGATTCAGATGGCCATGTCGTCGCGACACCATTTTGCCGTATCCGTTATCCGCCCATATTTTAATAACACCTTCTGGAACTTCGATCTTTCCCTGTTTATACAGCTCCGCAATTTCTCCGTACATCGCCATACAGCACACAGGCTGGTCCACATATTCACAGATCATATCGTATTGCTTGCGAACCACAAATGAGATCAAATCGCCCCGTTTCTCCGGAGTATCAAAAGAGGGGTCATTCTCCCAAAAAGGTTTATCGCCCTGTCCGCGGAAGGAGAGCACCCAGAGTGTTTTTTCATCTTTTTGCCGCTCGATGGCTTCTCTCCACAGCTGTTCAAACAATTCTGGATATTCTTTATAGCTAGCCTGCTTGCCCGGAAAAGCACGCAGGAACATTTGCGCGCCAAGCGGCTCCGCATGATGATGTGTGATCCACAGTCCCATATCCACCGCAAGCTGATGATGAATTCCGTCTCTCGGCAAATCCGTCCCCGGGATTACCATATTTCCACCACAGCGCAGTAGCGCTTCAAAAACAGGCTCCCATACCTCCGCCGTCGGAGGATAATCCTCCTTCCAGCCGATAAGACACACTTCATCATTCACGAACCAACCTCGGTAGCGTACCTTTGGCTGAATGCTGTTGTATTCAGAAACAGGCAGATTGATCGCATCTTTCTTAGCAGGAGGAAGTTCCGCCCAGAACCAGAAGGGATCTACACCAAGCACGTGGCAGCTATAATGAAGCATCCCATAAATAATGCCCAATTCATCACGGCCGATAATATGCAAGATCCGATCCTCTTCACTACCTGCAAAACGCAAACAAAAACCCTCCGCCCATTCCGGGCAGCCCTCATCCTCTGTCGCATAACGAATAATTACAGTAGCTGCTGCTCCTTGGTTCGGAGCTTTTCCGAACACCAGCTCATGATCTCTGGCGATCATCCGCCAAGCATGTTCAATTGGATTACTGCGTTCTACTTGAACATCATATACACTTTCCGTTGTGACTCTAAATTCTGCATATGTATTCACTATCGCTTCATCTCCTAATTCGCTACAAAACACGGAGGACACAAGCTTCTCACCACCGCACTTTGAAATATAGTTTAAGTAGGCATAGAGTTTACCAGAATCTTCTATCTCTATTATAAAGCGTTCACATAGATTGTGCATGCACGCGTAATAATTACTGGAGGAGGACGGCGGTTACTGGAGCTGGAGCTACTGTATTAGAGCAGTTGGTGCTAGACAGGACAACAGTTACAACAGTTACTGCAATAGAGCAGCTGGTGCTAGACAGGGACTACAGTTACTGCATTAGAGCAGCTGGTGCTAGAACAAATGGACTGGATCATCAGCAAGTAATCGGAATTTGGGTGGAAGTTAACATCGTTACAACGATAATATGTAACAGAGGCGCTTTGGTATGTTCATATGGAGCGTTCTATTGCACTTTGTGCAACTAAAAAAGATCTTTCCAGCTCATAAAGTGATTTAGTTGCACTTCATGCAACTATTTCTGTTCAAAATTAGAGAAATAGGCATTTTTCCAGATTCCAAGTGTACAAAGTGCAACTAAATGAAGATCCAGCTACTTTAAAGTGCGATCTATTGCACAAAGTGCAACTAAACGAGTTTTTAGGTTCTATGGTGTCTATGGGGAAGAATGCAACGGAAGGAGCTACATAGATTCTGCGATATTGATACATGATGACCTACTCTGCACTAACGCGACAGAAGGAGCTACTTGAGCTGTCTACTACCTAAATTAATTCGGATAGGAGCAACTTTGCCCGCTTACACAAACCGCAACAGTAGAAGTCCGTGTGCACTCACAAATCCCTCTTTCATACCCCAGCACTCAATCACATTACTCTACTACCTTCCTCTACTACCTTCCTTAATCCGCTCCCTCCGCCAACTTATGACGCACCATAATCCCGTCGGCCCGCACACGCATCTGAATCTCCCCCTGCTGATCCGTTCTAAAAATAGCAGCATGATTAACTTCCAAACGTTCCAATACCTCAGCTTTCGGATGACCATATAGATTATTTACTCCCGCAGAAATCACCGCAGCCGATGGATGCCAGAACTGCAGCCAAGACTCGCCTGTTGAAGTTTTGCTCCCATGGTGAGCTACTTTTAAAACGTCAATGGCAGGTCCTGCGTTAATACCCTTTTGCAGTGCTTGCTGCACAATCTCCTCCTCGGCTTCCAGATCCATATCTCCGGTAAATAGAAAATTCCTTCCGTTCATCTCTAAACGAAAAACTACAGAATCGTGGTTCTGATCCTCTAGCATTGGGATGCCATTCAGCATAGAAGAACCTGACGCTGCTCCCTCTCTATCTTGTTCCTCCGGCCATAAAAAGGACAGCTTTGTCTTATCATCCGGGGAAAGCCTCATTTCCTGATGCACGGCATACAGTTGAACATTGTTCTCCAGCGCAGTCCGCATCATCTCCATATAAGATTCACGGTCAGCGAGTGTGCCATTAAAAAGCAGTGCCGAAACCGGAATCGCCTCCATAACGGCTTGGAGTCCCCCGGCATGATCCTGATCCCCATGAGTCAAAATAATCGCGTCCAGACGGTGGATCCCACGTTTTTTAAGCAAAGGCACCAACACTTTAGCCCCTACCTCGAACGGGCTGCGGCGAATGCGCCATTCTTCTTTTTGCCCAAAATTTAACGTTCCTCCACCATCTACAAGAATATGAGCTCCTTTTGGTGTAGTGATGAGGATACTGTCGCCTTGCCCGATATCCAGATAACTAATCGTCCCTTTACCTTCCATTCTTTCTGACTGATAACCCTTGTACAGCATTAGGCCCAGTCCAACCGCAGATAGTAGAACAATCGCTCCGCTCCAACGTACAAACATAGGCGCATCCAAAAAATACTGTGCGCTCCCCGCTCCCCCAAACCCGCCGTGCTTGTTCACAGGTAAACCAATCTCAGCTAACGGCTTCGTCTCATCCTCCATATACTGCGGTGTTGCGCGGGCTTCCATTCTTAGCTTGGCAGCATACAACAGCCCGTACAACAAGACATAATACACTCCGATCCACAGCAGTGAAGGCGAGCGCCAAATCAAAACTCCACCAGCAAAACCATTGATCCATTCAACCGCATAAAAAGTAACGTTATTCAGCAGCTCCGTAATATGTGCCAAAAAAATTGCAGCATCTCCCCACAATCGTCCAAGCAGTAGCGCCAGCGTTCCTAAAGGCAATACAATAAAAGTAATAAAGGGCACAAAAACCAGATTAGCCACTAAAGACAGCAGCGAAAATTGATTAAAATAATAGATCGTCAATGGAAATGAGACCAACTGGGCAACTAGAGTCACAGAGACGGCGCTTTTAAGCCAGCGTGGCAGTGCCCTCAGCAGAGGGTCCATAAGCGGAACGTAGACCATTAATCCTAAGGTCACCAGAAATGACAACTGGAAACTGACACTGAGCAGCATGTAAGGATTCCAAATCAGCATAACCAGTGCCGCTGCAGCCAAAATATTCAGTCCATCCTTCAGCATGCCAACTCGTGCAGCGAGCAATGCAATCATACTCATTAATCCCGCACGTACGATAGACGGACCCGCACCTGTCAAAAGGACGTATATGGGAACGAGCACTAAGGTGACTGTTAGCGTGGTCTCTTTTGTCATCCGTAAGCGCCTGAATATAAATAAAAGAACACCAACATACACTGCAACATGCATGCCTGAAATGGCGAGGATATGTGTCAACCCAAGTTGTGAGAACTGCTTAAAGGTATCCGGATCGAGATCATCCTGCATCCCAATCACCAAACCCTTCATATATCCAGAGTGGCGCTCTTGAAACAGCCGATCCGTCTCTGCTCCAAGAACTGCCCGCGCTTTATCATTCCAGCGTAAGATCATTAACGGACGCCATGAATCTGGAGCCGTTGCTTGCACGTTCTCTGCCCCCTGACCCTTTAGAAGCCAGTGGATCTTCTGCGTATGTAAATAGGCTCGATAATCAAACCCTCCGTAATTCCGCGCTGTCGCTGGCTCTTCAAGTACACCGTTTAGCGACACCTGATCCCCTCTGCGCCACTCCGCGGCAATAGCGATTTCTTGCTCGGCAAGAAGTTTGATCTGCACCATAATTAACTCCCCATGCCCCCTTTTATCTTGTTCGTCCCGCGGATCAGGCGAAGCGGCCTCTTCCTCAGTAATCAACGATAACTCTGAGAGCTTCATCGTGAAATCAACCCGGTCCCCGTCCCGTTCCACAACGGAAATAATCGTCCCCTTAGCCTCCACGGCAGTCTCATTCAACTCCGAAAATAATTTCCCCAGCACTTCAGGCAGGTGACTTACATTGCGGCCTTCATTCCATTCCCAATATCCAGCGGATATAATAATCGCCAAACAAAATACCGCCAGCTGTTTCCAGCTCATGTTCACCCAAACTCTCATACTAACCAGTAACAATAGTAATCCAGCCCCCGCCAACCACAAGCTAATCCCTGAGTATAAACACGCTGCTGCACTTCCAGTCACCCAACACACTGTAAAACTTAATAAGGGTCTCTCCTTCACGCCTCCATTCTCCTCCTTTCGCAAGATAAAAAAAGAACCTCTGCATACGCCATAAAAGCGTACGAGAGGTTCTTCCTCAAGTCATCTTATTCAATTAGGGTTGTACAATACAGCTAATCCGCTACTTTAATCATCGTTTCACTTGGCGGCTCATAATTTTCCAATTGGCGAAATACGATGCCTTTGGCAGCCATCATTGCCTCTACCTTTTCCATATCCTTACGGTAAGGACGATAATACACAATCTCCACAATACCGCTATTAGCCAGCATATTTGCACAGGTCCAGCAAGGCTCATCCGTCACATAGACGGTGCTGCCTTCCCGGTCAATCCGGTCTGTGAATAGCAAAAGATTCTGTTCCGCATGAATCGTGCGAATGCAGCGCTGTTTCTTCACCATAGTCTCTACGCCATCCACGATCTCCATCTCATATTGCTCCGAGAGCATACAACCTGCCTCTGAGCAATCAGGTACGCCCATTGGCGCCCCGTTGTACGCGGTACCAAGCAGCTTTTTGCCTTGCACCAGCACAGCACCTACATGTCGTCGTGAGCAGCGTGAACGAGTTGAGACCATACAGGCAATGTCCATGAAATAAGTATCCCAGTCTTTACGATAGGCAGTAGTCATAATCAATCTCCATATCCTTCTAAATAGTTGTTAACTATTGTAGCACATCCCCGCAAGTTTTCACTAGGACAACGGTTGTGGCACTTCCAACGATCTTCATTTCCTATTTATCTTCAAAATATTACTAAAGCTTTTAACTTCTCCAGCATTTTAGGTCCTATCCCCTTTACCTTCCCCAGATCAGATAGGCTGCGAAAGGTGCCTACACGGTTGCGGTAATCCATAATTGCCTGAGCCTTCTTTTCTCCGATGCCCGGAAGATCCATCAGCTCCTTAACACCCGCAGTATTCACATTTACTTTACCTTCCTGTGAAGCTGCTGATGCGGAAAGCTCAGTCGCCTCCTTAGCCGCAAAAGCTTTATCCCCTGCCGACGTTTGCTTCCCTGCAATGTTTGGCGTTTGAACTTCTGCCCCTGTTGGTGTTTGACCTTCTGCCATTGGCGTTTGGCTCGCTCCTTTTGCTCTCTCCCCCGCAGCGGCTGCCGTAGCTTTTTCATCTGCCGAAGTTTGGACAGCTTGTTCTGCTTGTTCAGCTTCTTCTGCTTGCGCAGCCTCCTTAACCTTCTCACCGTCTTCAACATTCCCAGCAGCTTCAGCCTGCCCTGCATCTTTCTCTAAATGTTGCTTATTTCCTTTCGTCTGATGACCTCCCTCACTGCCCCCAGCAGCTGGAGCGTCACCAGACTCAGCGATTCCAACAGCTTGCTCCATACCAACATTCAAAGTCTCCCACCCGGCAATCCCGGAATCGCCCTTGCTTCCCGCCGCCCAGAATAGCCCACTTCCTATTACAGCAGCAGCCACTCCGAGCACGATACTCCCTTTATTCATATCACTTTCCTCCTCACAAAAATTCTTCTTATGCCTTTTTGTGAATCTTCATACATTCCTGCGGCTGGAAACTCCTTTAATAATTCATACAAAACCTGTCATCTGTCCAAGTCTATCCTGCATACATATAACGAAGAGCATTCATGTCAGTTAGTAAAAAAGCAACGCTAGAAAGGAGGAACCACAGGTGAAAGTAGGATTTATCGGAACAGGCAGCATGGGCAGCCTGCTGATTGACGCCTTTCTTTCTTCCGGAGCCCTGAATCCGTGCGATGTACTCGCCAGCAACCGCAGTCTGAATAAACTGCTGGAGCTAGAAGATCGTCATCCCGGCATAAACTTATGCGGAAGCAATAGTGAAACAGCGACTGGAAGTGACATTGTTTTTTTATGTGTAAAACCGCTGGAATTCAAAACCTTAACAGATGAGATTGGCCCTTATCTCCGCAGCGATCAAATCGTCGTATCCATTACAAGTCCCGTTCAATTGCAACATCTGGAATCCGCTTTGCCGTCCAAAATAGCCAAGATCATCCCCAGCATTACACACTGTGTCAAAAGTGGGACATCACTGTGCATATTTGGCAGCAGGCTTAATAAAGAAGACAGGCTTGTGCTGCTGCAGCTGTTGTCTTTCATAGGTGTTCCTTTGGAAATTCAAGAGGCCCATACCCGAATCGCTTCTGATTTCTCCAGCTGCGGACCTGCGTTCTTGAGCTATTTCATTGAACGCTGGATTGAAGCTGCGGTGGAAGTTACCGGGATTGAAGAGACGTTAATCAGCCGGCTTGCAGGTGAAATGCTGCTTGGAACAGGCAAGCTGTTAACAGAAGGAGAATTCACCCCGCAAGAGCTCCAAGAACGTGTAGCTGTCCGTGGCGGGATTACCGCAGAGGCACTGAACCATCTTCGCATTAGCCTTGAGGGCGTATTCGAACGTCTCATCATGACTACGCATGATAAATACGATGAGGATGTCACCAAGCTGGATGCATTATTTGGGCATGACGGTATTATTCAAAGTCCTGTAGACCGTTAGAAAACAATAAAACCCGCAGCACGGAATTCTCCGTTGCTGCGGGCATTATTGCGTTCTTCGCTTAACCCACTACGATATTTACAAGCTTGCCAGGAACCGCAATGATCTTGCGTACGGTTTTACCTTCTACTGCTGCACTCACATTCGGGAGTGACAACGCATGAGCTTGCATCTCTTCTTGACCCATATCCTGCGGGATCAACGCGCGTTGTACGATTTTACCATTTACCTGAATAACGATTTCAACCTCAGCATCCACCGTCCATGCTTCATCATACGTTGGCCAAGCCACGTAGCTGATACTTCCTTCGTGACCGAGCAGCTGCCACAGCTCTTCAGCGATGTGAGGCGCCAGTGGTGACAACATTTGTACGAAGTGTTCAGCAGCTTCTTGGGACAAAGTTTCTTGCTTATAAGCATCGTTAATAAAAATCATCAACTGGCTAATTGAGGTATTGAAACGCAGATGCTCGAAATCATCAGTGACCTTCTTAATGGTCTTGTGCCAAGTGCGTTTGAACTCGTCAGTGCCACCGTCTGCTGTGATTTTGGTGCTCAGCTTACCATCTTCACTCACGAACAGGCGCCATACACGGGACAAGAAACGGTGAACTCCTTCTACACCCTTTTCATTCCAAGGTTTGGTTGCTTCCAGAGGGCCCATAAACATTTCATACACACGTAGTGTATCTGCACCAAAAGCTTCCACAATCTCATCCGGGTTGATGACATTTCCGCGTGATTTACTCATTTTTTCATTATTATTTCCAAGAATCATACCTTGGTTAACCAGCTTATGGAAAGGTTCTTTTGTTTCAACAACGCCGAGATCATAAAGCACCTTGTGCCAAAAACGTGCATAGAGCAAGTGAAGCACGGCATGCTCCGCTCCACCAATATACAGATCTACTGGAAGCCATGCTTTTTGCTTCTCAGGGGAGCACAGCTCTTGATCGTTTTTCGGATCAATATAACGCAGGTAATACCAGCAGCTGCCCGCCCATTGCGGCATGGTGTTCGTCTCGCGGCGAGCCTTCATGCCAGTCTCAGGATCAATAGTTTCCACCCACTCTGTTACATTCGCAAGTGGAGATTCCCCTGTACCCGAAGGTTTAATCGCATCTACATCCGGCAGTACCAGCGGCAGCTGATCAACCGGAACAGTCTTCATTGTGCCATCTTCCAAATGCAGAATTGGAATGGGCTCTCCCCAGTAGCGTTGACGGCTAAACAGCCAGTCACGCAGACGATAGGTTACTTTGCCTTTACCTACGCCCTTTTCTTCCAACCAAGCAATCATCTTCGCAATCGCTTCTTCATTCTTGAGTCCATTCAGGAAATCAGAATTGACATGCGGTCCATCTCCGGAATAAGCCTCTTCTTCAACGTTGCCGCCTTGAACGACTTCCACGATATTCAGGCCGAATTGTTTAGCAAATTCCCAGTCGCGTGTATCGTGACCCGGAACTGCCATGATTGCTCCCGTTCCGTAACCAGCAAGCACATAATCTGCAATCCAGATTGGCGCCTTCGCACCATTCACAGGATTAATTGCATATGCGCCTGTGAAGACACCGCTCTTCTCTTTTGCCAAATCCGTACGCTCCAGATCGCTCTTACGAGAAGCTTTTTCACGATATTCTGCCACAGCAGCACGCTGAGCTTCAGTGGTAATCACATCAACAAGCTCATGCTCTGGTGCCAGTACGCAGTAACTTGCTCCGAACAGTGTATCTGGACGTGTAGTAAACACGGTCAGGTTAGCCTCGTGACCTTCAATGTTAAAGTTCACTTCTGCACCTGTTGATTTCCCGATCCAGTTGCGCTGCATATCCTTGATGCTTTCGGACCAATCCAGTTCTTCCAGATCCTCCAGCAAACGCTCAGCGTACTCTGTAATTCTCAGAATCCATTGACGCATCGGTTTGCGCACGACCGGGTGACCGCCGCGCTCACTTTTACCATCGATAACCTCTTCGTTGGCAAGTACCGTACCCAGTGCCTCACACCAGTTAACAGGTACTTCTGCTACATAAGCCAGGCCTTTGTTATACAACTGGATAAAAATCCATTGTGTCCATTTATAATAATCCGGATCTGTCGTGCTGATCTCGCGGTCCCAATCGTAGGAGAAACCCAGCGATTTGATCTGACGACGGAAATTATCGATGTTCTTATCGGTAAAATCACGTGGATGCTGGCCGGTATCCATCGCATACTGCTCTGCCGGAAGTCCAAAAGCATCCCAGCCCATCGGATGCAATACATTGAAACCGCGCATCCGCTTGTAGCGAGAAACGATATCAGTCGCTGTGTAACCCTCTGGATGACCTACGTGCAGTCCTGCACCTGAAGGATACGGAAACATATCCAGTGCATAAAAATTGGGTTTTTCAGGATCTTCTCCTGTCTTAAAGCTTTTGTTCTCATCCCAGAACTTTTGCCATTTCGGCTCAATAGTCTGCGCCCGGTAACCACCAGCGGGTGTGCTATTTGTTTGATTGTCGCTCATTGTCTGCTCCTCCTTGGAGTGTTACTTCTTAGATTTCTTATTTCTTAACCAAGCATATACACCTTCGGTGTCCTTATAAGGACGGTAAGCGTTTATGCGGGAAATATAAGACATGAAGTATTGCGTGAAACGTATACTCTCTTATATTTACAAAAAAACCTCCCATCCCTAGCGTATTATCGCTAGGGACGAGAGGTTATAATTCCCGTGGTACCACCCTAGTTAGCGGCGAATATACTTTATTCTGCCACTCACTTTGCACCCTTTAGCGGGGGTGAGGCGACGGCGGTTCATTCATGACATCCATTATCTCTTATGGATATCCTGTAAACTTGCACCGTTACTCCGAGGTGAGTTCACTCTGTTCCGTTAACCGACTCGCACCTTAGTGTCGGCTCTCTGCAATAACGGTATAGAATTAATACTCCTCATCATCGAACAACTATATACTGAGTCATCAGTAATATTCCCCAACATTATATACAAAACTGTTATCAATAGTCAATGATTATCCCTTTATACGGGCTTTCGTTTGATTAAAAACGCCATAAAGTGTTGAATTACGACTTTTGCAGCTGCAAAGAACGGTACAGCAAGGATAAGTCCAATCATCCCTGCCAGTTCACCACCTACCAGCAATGCGAAGATAATAAGCAGCGGATGCAAATGTAGCGTCCTGCCTACGACCTGTGGAGAAATAATATTGCTCTCCACAATTTGGCATAAAGTGTTTACCACAGCAACCAGTAGAACTAATCGAAAAGAGACGGTCGAAGCCATCACAATGGCAGGTGCAGCCCCTAGAAAAGGACCCATATACGGAACAATATTAAATACTGCCACCACACTGGCGAACAGTAAGGCATAAGGCATTCCGACGATGGCATAGCCGATATAGGCAAGCACACCTATAATGATGCAGACCAGAAATTGTCCGCGAATGTAATTGCCGAGCGCAGCATCGATATCTTTTAACAAAGTAACAATAGACTTGCGGCGTGCGCGGGGCAGACAAGAGACCACCGTCCGTTCAAATACGTCAAAATCCTTCAAAATATAGAACACCAGAAACGGCACGATAAAAGCATTGAACAGCAAGTTAATCGTTGTCCCTATATTATCGAGAAAATGCGAAATCCCTTCGGCCAGACGATTCTCCAGTTGAAAAAACCAGTTGTTCATCCCCATTTCAACCCCAGGCGGTATTAGCCTTGTATTCATATGGCTCATCAGCCCCTGGGCTTGCAGTGTGATCTCAGGCAGATGTTCATTTAATTCTTCAAGCTGCTCAATAAACATCGGGATAAGGTTGATGGCGATCACGGTAATCGCCGTTAGAAACACTGCATATATAAGTAGAACAGCTACGCTACGCGGCATCTTCCGTCCGGCCAGCATACTAACCACGGGATTCAGCACATAGGAAATAATCATAGCTGCCAGAAATGGAGCGAGGATTGCCTTTAAAAATACAAAAATCCCCTGCAGCATCGGACGAAGCAACCAAACAAAATACAAAATGATCAGGGATAGCAGCACTCCGATCATCCAGCGGAACCATTTACTTTGGGACCATTGTTCCATGAGAGTACCCTCCTGCGGTAGAGCCTGGACTAGCTTCGTAAATAAGTATATGTATGGCCGCAGCAAAATAACCATCAAACACACAAAAAAGCGTCAATAACCTTGCAACTGATTTCAGCTGAAAGGAAATTGACGCTTAAGTACATAGAGCAGTCTTGCTTACAAAGCAAGATTCATAGTTAAGACGACGCATGAATTTGCGGGAAATCCTGAGTCATATCATCCCCGGAGAACAGGTCGTCCAGCGAGCTTAGTGTGCCGTCTTCTTCAACTTGATAAACCGACATTTTTTCGCCATTTACCGTCAATTCGATGAAACAGCCCCAGCAATAAAACTGGTGGGAACCGATCTTTCCGATATCTTTGGAGTTGCAGTTTGGACACTTCATATAATACATTCCACCTATCCGTTAACAATATTAATGGCTTTTTGTAGCCGTTCTTCGCTCATCGCAGGAACCATTAATGCATTCTCACCAATGGACATCTCGTCAGAACAAGGCAGCCATTTGCGGCCTTCGATCAAATCAGTGACAAGCCCGTCACTAATTTCCAGCGCTCCTATTGTGTTTCCCAACTTTTGGTCAAAATAAACATCAGATATTCGTCCGAGTATAGTTCCAGTTGTAGTTAGCACTTTCAAATCCTTAAGTTTGTTCTTTCCAAGTAGAAAAGTACAAGGTATATGATCGGCATCTATCTTATCAATCGACTCTTTATTACGAATCATGACAGCATCCTCGCCGTAGGCCACAATATCTTCCCATGCCACAAATTTCACATGGCCACCAAAAAAAGATTTGCTTTCCAGTTCAATACCCGTAATATTCCAGTTTGAATCGAGCAAAATATCGACAATTTTGCCGATTGCGTTACCCTCTTCAACTTCATATACAGCCAAGCCGATCAGATCTTGAAGTTTCATGGCTGCTCGGTCTCCTCACTTTGAGTGTAATTACGAGTTCTCAAAAAGTGAAAGCCCGAATGATCAGGATACCTACCATAGCCTAGAAGTAACTAGTCTCTGATACGCAGCCGATTCAGAATGGTTTCAACTTTTCGAGCAACGTACTCAATTTCTTCAGTAGTATTACCCAAACCCATGCTAAATCGAATCGCTGACCCTAAAATATTTTCTGGAAGCTCCATTGCTCTCAGAACATGGGATATTTCCAGTGATCCTGACGTGCAGGCTGAACCGCTTGCTGCCGCAATCCCGTCCATATCCAGGTTCATCAGCATAACATCTGTTCTAGCTCCCGGGAAGCTCAAATTCAGTATACTTGGCAAAAAATGCTCGGTATTGCCGTTAATTGAATAACTTTCCCGTCCAATCAGCGCATCCAGCTCTTCAAGTAGTCTATTGCGCAGGAGCTGCACTTTTTGTCGACGTTCTGATAGACCTGTAACTGCTATTTCAACAGCCTTGGCAAATCCAGCAGTACCTGCTAAATTTTCTGTTCCGGCTCGTCTGCCGCGCTCCTGAAGGCCACCGTGGAGTCTTGGATGCAGCGGTGCTCCACTCCGCACATAAAGGCCACCGATCCCCCCAGGTCCATTGATTTTGTGAGCTGTAAAGCTCATGTAATCTACCGGAAGCTCCCGCAGTGTGATTTGTAAGGCACCAAGAGCTTGTACAGCATCAACATGGAACAGAATACCCCGCTCTCTGGCAAACTGGCCAATTTCCTGAATCGGCTGAACGGTTCCTACCTCATTGTTGGCATACATTACACTGATTAGCACTGTGTCTTCCTGCACCGCTGCTTCTACATCTGCAACGGATACTCGGCCTGTAGAATCCACAGGAAGATAAGTAACCTTAAAGCCTTCCTTCTCCAGCTCTTCGCAGGTATGTAGCACTGCATGATGCTCTATCGCAGAGGTGATAATATGATTGCCTTTCTGGGCAACAGCAGCAACAGCAGCGACAGCTCCATAGAGTGCTAGATTGTCACTTTCGGTTCCGCCGCCAGTGAACACCCACTCTTCCGGCGAGCAGCCTAAAAAGGCGGCGATAGTATCGCGCGCCCCATTTAATATTTTCTTGGCTGAACGTCCGAACTGATGTACACTGGACGCATTTCCATATTGTTCTGTCATTATATTCAGCATGACCTTGGCCACCTCCGGATGAACCGGGGTTGATGCGGCGTGGTCCAAATAGATGGTTTTCATCATTCATTTCTCCACTTCTAGGGTATAGGAAAACAGTTCGTTTTTAAGAACTATTAAATTATACCGCGCGAGAAGTTAGTTTTCCACAAACTAAAGAACACAATATTGTAATCAATTCCCTGCACAGGCTAAGGTAATGACAGCCAATTCTCTTCAGAGGTAACTTCTATGCCGTTTTTTCTAAGTAAAGCTGCAGTCACGCCGTTCCCAGCGATCTTCTTCCCTTTGAACTCTCCGTTATAAATCATGGTGCTGCCGCAAGAAGGACTGTTTTCCTTGAGGACTACCATCGTAGCTGAAACTTCTTGAGCTTTCTCAAGCGTAATATAAGCCCCTTTTAAATATAGTTCTGTTACATCTATGCCCGATCGGTCCACTACTTTAGCCGTTCCTGCAAGCACAGCCTCACCATCCCCGCCGACAATTTCAGCTGGCTCTCTAGGCGTAGAGAATCCCCCTAATAATTCCGGACACACAGCAATAGCTTGATTGTCATTCAAAAGCTTCTGAATTTTCTCATCCAAACAATCTGTGCCATTATATCTTACCTTCATACCAGCTAAACAAGAGCTTACCAAAATCACCTATATGCACCGCTTTCTTCATTCATTGTGCTTCGTTTATAATAAGATACAACCCTCAACAGCCGTTCAAGCTAAGAAATATTTCGAGCATAACATGCTGCTTACAAGCTGTAAACAAATCCAGCCTCAAAAACGACCGAATGGGAAGTGTATAAAATGTGCGGACGATATACGATAACCGTCACCATGGAAGAGCTGATGGTCAGATATTTTGCGAATGATTCAACCATTATCCACTATGCTCCAACATATAACGCAGCACCCATGCAGCAAATTCCGGCAGTCATTAACACAGGATCCAGCAATAAACTTGGGGAACTGCGCTGGGGTCTGGTTCCTTCATGGGCCAAAGATGACAAAATCGGCAGTAAAATGATTAATGCCCGGGCAGAGTCACTCCTTGAGAAGCCTTCTTTCAAGCGATTAGTAAGCTCCCGCCGCTGCATCATTCCATCTGATGGCTTCTATGAATGGAAGGTTCAGGGCAATAGCAAACAACCCATGCGAATCGTGATGCGCGATGGGGGTATTTTTTCAATGGCCGGATTGTATGATATTTGGATGGACCCTGAAGGTAATAAATTAAGTACCTGCACGATTATAACGACTACCCCAAATGAACTTATGGCTGAAATCCATAACCGTATGCCAGTTATTTTGAAGCCTGAGGATGAGCCAGAATGGCTGAGCCGGGACAATCAGGACGCAACTTCGTTAATAAAGCTTCTTAAACCCTATGATCAGCATCAAATGAGAGCCTATCCGGTTTCCACTGAAGTAGGAAATGTCCGGAATAATACGAAGGAATTAATCAATGAGATATAGAAAACAATATTATTCAAATGGTAGGAATGATTATCACCCTTTTATTGACACTAATTCTGACCTCGTTGTTTATCCATGAAAAAACATCTTAACCCTGCGGATTAACCGCAGAGTTAAGACCAGCGTCGCTCAATATGAATTCTGCGTCCCATCAATTGATG
Source organism: Paenibacillus sp. FSL F4-0122 (assembly GCF_038002845.1). Taxonomy (NCBI): domain Bacteria; kingdom Bacillati; phylum Bacillota; class Bacilli; order Caryophanales; family Paenibacillaceae; genus Paenibacillus; species Paenibacillus sp. FSL F4-0122. The sequence continues at coordinate 3,877,467 of NZ_JBBODI010000001.1, read as the reverse complement.
ATACATCTGCAGAAATCTGTCCGCATACAGCTCGGAGGACAAGTTAGTCCGGATATGCCATTCCCCATTCATCCTGATTCTGGCCCGCAGTGCCTGATCATCCATCAAGGATAGAGCAGCAACCACAGCTTCATCCAGCTGCCCTCTAGTGTATATTTTTCCAGTGTGATTGTTAATGACGAGTCTTCGAACGCCATCTGAATCTGTAGTAAGTACAGGACAACGGCACAACATCGCCTCAGCAACCGCGTATCCAAATCCTTCCAAAATCGAGGTCGAAAGGAGCAATCCTCCCGAATCACCAATAATGCTCATATAATCTGCCATTTGCTCATGTGGAATATTGGAATACGAAATCAACCGTGAAGAAATCCCCGTCTCAGCTACAAATTGATCAAAGCTTTCTTTTTGCTCTGGATCAAACAACGTATCATCCTGAAAAATCCATAAATAAAGCTCGGGATGGATCGCCAGCAGCCTTTGCCCGATTTGCAGAAATTCCCGCCAATTCTTATTCGTTTGAATGCGTCCTACCCAGCCGAGGATAGGGAAACTTTTCGCGGGATAATTGGTATATCCAAACTGATCGCAATCGATCGGATCATCAAAACAATATTGTGGAATGGTTGGAAATCCGCCTTTGAAAAGCGCCTGCAAATGGGTTGTTTCTGGATACAGCAGTGCATCGGTGAGCCTGTAAATGCGCTCTGTAAAATTATTAACGACCTGCTCAGCTTCATCTAAGGTGCCTAAACCCTGCACTTCAAAAACAAGCGGCCCTTTATACCCAAACCCTCGAATCCGCTCTGCTAAGTTAATATCCGTACACACTACAATTAAGTCAAAAGCTTCACGAGCAAGCATTGCCCTGATCTCGTCATCGCTATTGGTAATATGCGTTTTAATGTTACGGATATTCTGCTGTCCTTTTCCATGGTGTGTATACAGTAAATGGCACTCTACACCGCGAGCATGTAACGCTTGGCAGCGAACTCGGTTCAGGGTTTGCATACCTCCACTCGGGTTATAAAAAGTGAACAAAATCTTCATTATGATCACTCATTCGCAAATTATTTTTAGGTAAAAGAGGTCTTCAACAAATCATACAGATCTGCGCTGCGAAACAGCTCATTATAATAGTGGCCTTTGGTCGATGGGACATGTCTGTGTCGAAATCCAATCAGGCTATGATCATCCGTATAGTAATTGGAAATCGTATCCCCGCCCGTAGTTACCAAAGCTTCCAGCATGTACTCAATATCGAGCGCTCCTATAAAAACTTTTGGACCTAAAACTATCGTGAATGGAGTGGATAGTTGTTCTATAGCACTGCAAATCGCGTGTGACTCCACAGCTCCAGGCAGCCAGGCGAACGCTGTCGCAGGATGAGGTATGGTTTCCAATAGAGCCGATGGCTGACGCGTAGTTGATAAATCCAACACCCGGCATTCATAATTGCTATACGTTTGTTCGTACAGATTCTCTATCCGCGTTATTTCATCCGCACAAGCATTCACTACAGGATATAGAACGGTAATCATCGCCGGAATTCCTCTGCGAAACCGTGCCTGATGGCGGGTCAAATGATAGGCATATCTCCATCTACGATGATTTTCAACCGAATGTAATTGGGCAGATACACTAAAGGTAGAATCCACACGATAATTCACCAGTTCCACCGGTATAAAGCGAATTTCACAATGTTCAGCCAGTCTCAGCCAGTAATCATAATCCTCCACCGGTTCCATTCCATAAGCTCCAACAAGCTTCGCAATCTGTGCTTTGTACATAAAAGAAACGCCAATAAGCGAGTAATCCAGCAATCTCTCTTTAGGCTGTGACTGATAATTACGCTGAGTAGCTAATTGATGTTCGTTATGAAGAAACCTTCCCTCGTTATCGATGCTTTGAAAAGAACTGTACACGATGCCTAACTCCTGTGGACCTCTAACTAGCGCCCCCCGAAGGATTTCGAGGAAACGGGGTTCATAAACATTGTCGCTGGAAACCCAACTTAGATATTGAATACTAGGCTCACTATACAAAAGATCAAAGCCGGTATTCAGTGCATGTGCTATACCCCTGTTCTGTACGTAAGAGATAACCGTTACCCTTGGATCTTCGACAATAATGGATCTCACGAGCGGTTCCATTTCAGGTGCACCATCGATCACAACAACCAGCCGAAAATTGGTAAAAGATTGGTGTAGAACAGACTGCAGAGCTTGCCGTAAGAACTCCGGCTTTTGGGTATACACAGGCATAACTACTCCTACATCCGCCATGATTTTTTACCTCTCTCTACATTGGAGTATAAAAACAGTATATTTTGATTCCTCCCATCTGACTGTGTGAATGCCCTTAAAATACTTTATTACGCCTAAAAAAGCAGCAATCGCCCTATTTCTTTCAGCGACTGCTGCTTAATGGTCTAAATATTACTATTATACAGGTATAGAAAGGGCGGTAATCTCCGTCATTTCAGATTGAAGCACCCGCTGATCGGTAACTAGATTTCCGAACTCATCCAGCCCATAAACAGAGGTGACTACTTCTGCCAAAGGATAAGGACTACTAATTTGCACCTCGTAAGCCAGATTCCCCCCAATGAAAAACTCTCTAATATCAGAACTCTTTGCAGGAACGAAATAACCTGTGACATAAAGCGGGGTAAGAGCTGGCAAGGAATATGGAACACCGAAGACTTCGACAATCATCATTGCACTCGCATTACTTGTGTTACGAACACTGACCACTACATTACTCGCTGCAGTACCAGTTGCTCTCGTATTCGTAATAAGACCTGTTGTATAAGGCATTTTCTCACTCCTCCTCTTGGTTTCTATCAACTTATTCAACAGCTAGCTTATAGTTGTGAGGCAAGAGGAGGGGTTAACACGTGGAATAATAGCCAAATAGACAGGTATACAGTTCCTTTCCCGCTTTTTTCATAACATAGATTAAAGATGAAAAAGGAGAGGTGACAATGACCAATTTCAATTTTCAGGTCACTACAGGTTTGCCACCAAAGTTTGAACCCTATGTTGCTGTGAATCTGCTTATTCCCGGGATCATGATTGCTGTAGCTGTAGACACTACAACCGGAGTTCCATTAATAGGGATGTATCGATCGTTAGATGGCGGTGCCAACTGGTCACAAGCTTTACTGCCTCTGCCTCCAGGATTTACAGGGGCCGAAGCACCTGCTGTTGCGTACTCCTTTCCGAATACATTTGCCATTTCTGCACATGCTTTTCCAGGCGCTTCAGACGGAACAACTATATTCTATATTTCCACCAACAATGGTACTAATTTCAGCAGCCCTGTAATTGTAAGTAGCGGGTATGGAACCTACATTAATAATGACGAAACAAATATCACAATCGATGTAGGACAATCTAGCCCATATTTAGGAAATATCTATGTTTCTTACAATCATCAGTTCAATGTAGCTAACGGAGGTAACTCGACAGCTTTTCTTAGTCGATCTCGTGATAATGGAGCCACATGGGACACTCCCATCCTGCTTTCCAGTGAAGCTAATCAGGTAGAACGTCCCGATGTGGCTGTGGATTTGATAGGCAGCGTGTATGGAGCATGGATTACGACAAATCCGGAATTCCGATTTGTGATCAGAACTTCTTTGGATGGTGGAACAACGTTTGGCGCCCCTGTTCTTGTGTCCACGATCGTACCTGTGCCCATAGTCCTGCCCGTTCCCGGCTATGCTTTTCGGGTCTTAACATTTGCGAATATTTCAACCGATCGATCAGTCGGACCCTTTACCAACCGTGTGTATACCATCTGGCAGGATTTCCGCCAAGGGTACTCTGATGTATTCATGTCCATTTCAAACGACAGGGGCATGACTTGGAGCACTCCCGTTAGTATTACCGGTGCACCCGCGGGATCTCAGAACTTTTTTCCTGCGATCGATGTCGACCCTTTGACGGGCGTAGTAAATGTGATCTATTACAGCAATCAGGTTAACGGATTTTTGCTAGATGTATATGTTGCGCGATCCATTAACGGTGGACAGACATTTACCAACACTAGAATAACTAACGTTTCCTTCGATCCGAATGCTGGAGGTACAGGACCTGTAACCTTAATAGGGGATTATATTGATATCACTTCCGTTCCGCCTGGAGGATATATCGGCGTATGGACAGATACTAGTCCGGGAACACAGACTATTTTTGCGGGATATTCCGATGTAGTTATTACTTGATTGGGGCTGGCTGCCAACATCATAAAAAGTCTATTGCCGGGGATTAGGCAATAGGCTTTTTAGTGCAGGTAATGAAAAAGAAAATATTTTCATGAACTTGAACGCTGTTACGCTGAGCTTTCGCATCCGCATCATCGCCGATTCCCACTCTGGCAAGATCCATAGCATACTGGGCTTTGATATTACATATGTTCGATTTTTCAGTTAAAAAACCTTCTCTAATAAAGATCCAAAAGCATAGCCAAATTCATATGTATTTCTTACCAGACTCTCCATTCCCTGAACTAATAACGTGACGCCCTTAAGCATTAGAGTAAAAATAAATATCACACCAAACATTCGAAATACTCCCATTCCTTTCTCGTGCCTCCAACGATAATTCTTGCCCATTTTAAAACACCTCATTTTGAGTATTATTATGTTAACTACGTCTCATTACGGGCTCCTATGTATTTCACATCATCCGTATAAAATCTTCTTACTAGAATACTAGATTTGGAACATTATGTATACCAATGCAGAGGTCATCGGTGATTTCTGCCTTCTCATAAGTAAATAAGCACAAATGTTCGCATATAAAGAATAATAGTGTTAAAATAAAGTTATACTATTCCTAAACTAAAGCCTAAGGAGTCTTGCCAAATGAGTCAAAGAGTTGCCTACAATGAAGTTGCACCTGAGGGTATGAAAATCATGATGGATATGGAGATGTACACCAAAAAATCTACGATTAATCGGACTACAAGAGAACTTATCAAAATCAGAGTTTCTCAAATTAACGGATGTGCTTTCTGCATAGATATGCATACATCCGAAGCTCGTAAAATGGGTGAAACCGAACAACGAATTTATTGTTTAAATGTTTGGGAGGAATGTACTTTTTATACACCTGAAGAGAAGGTTGCTCTCGAACTATCTGAGCATATTACGCTAATCCCTTCCAAAAGAGTTCCTGATGAGCTATATAAACGAGTACGTGAACAATACGATGAGAAGCAATATATTGATCTTGTACTGGTCATTAATCAAATCAACAGTTGGAACAGAATTTCTATTGCAATGGGAAATACACCCGCAGAACAATAATTACCCTCAAAGAACACCTTAGGGTGTTTTTTTTATTCTCCGCTCCGCACGTTCCACGGCTCCGTTGATATATAGATCATCACATTAACATGCCCTGCCAGTATTATCACTAGCAAGGCATTTTTTCATGCGATCGCGTTGGGTTAGTTCAATAACAATTGCTGATTTTAGTACTCTCTTTTATTTCCCTTCTTTACGTATTCCCACTCAACCTCAACATTTTTCCTAACCCTTTGCAAGAGTTGAAACAATACTTCCGTTTCTTTTTCAGATAATCCTGCTAACGCAACCAAGTCGGTATGTTCCCCTTCTCTCTTCAGAAAAGAATAGGCTTGTTTACCTTTTTCAGTTGTGAATAACCTTTTTATTTTTTTGTTGGTTTCATCGTCTTTCTTTTCAATAAAACCTTGGATTTCAAGTTTCTGAATCGCACGCGCTGCTGTTGTTCGGTCCACCTTTATCATTTCCGACAGCTTTTCTTGAATAATACCTGGATTCTCATATATCCGGACCAGATATAAATACTGCCCCTTTGTAAGCTCTAATTCCTTGAACTCTATATTACTTATGGAATCTAATGCCCTCGCTATCATTCCAACTTCACGAAGTATCTCCTTCATTCAATCACCTACCAGTTCCAATAATGTTGTATTTACAACAATATTGATTATATATATACTTATAATTGTCGTTAATTCATTATGACGTTTTTCCTAAAAAAAACAAATACAGAATGGAGTAAGCAAGAATGAATCTTAAAAGAATTACACTAATCGAGGAACTTGAAGCTGCATTTTCAATAAGAAAAAAAGTATTTGTTGAGGAACAAGGCGTACCCCTTAATGATGAATTTGATGAATTCGATACGCTGAATGGAGAATGTGAGCATGTTCTCGCCTATTATGATGGGCAACCAGTTGCCACAGGAAGGATCCGCTTTCTTGATGGATTAGGTAAGTTAGAGCGTATTTGCATCCTAGAACCTTATCGTAAATTTGGAATTGGGAAAAAAATTATTTCTGCATTAGAAGAGATCGTGGTTGAAAAGGGGCATCAAAAGGTTAAATTGCACGGGCAAACTCAGGCAGAGGGGTTCTATAAGAAACTTGGTTATCGGGCTTCATCTACTGAATTTATGGAGGATGGCATCCCTCATCTTTTAATGATTAAAGATCTTTCTGCTTCAATAGAATGAAGAAGTTTAGTGTAACTACGTTTTCCATTTTCACTTGCGGAATTTTCATCTTAACCCTAGGCGTTTCACTAACAATAATCTCCGATCTTGGAGCGTCCCCTTTTGATGCACTTTTAGTCGGTCTATCCCAAAATGTCGGTCTTACAGTAGGCAGTTGGGAGGTGCTGATCGCATGCCTATTGATTGGATGTAATTCATGTTTATCCAAGCAAAGACCAGAATTATTAGGGTTGGTAACTGCATTTATAGCAGGCATTGGTATCGATATGTGGCTTTTTTTGTTAAACAATCTGATCGAGCCTAATCTGTGGATCAGTAAAATCGCCTTTTATGGTTTAGGATTAATCGCAATTGGATTAGGTACATCCATTTATTTGTACGCAAATTTCGCACCGATTCCAGTGGACCGACTAACATTAGTACTGCAAACGATAACTAGGCTTAGTATACTATTTACTAGAACAATCATTTATCTGGTTTTCTTATTTGCCGCCATTATTTTCAATGGGCCTATTGGGATTGGCACTCTACTTACCATTTGTTTAGGCGGCTTAATTCTTAATTACTTTATGCCACTTATACAGAAAGCCTTGGACCGATTGCTACAACATACAACAGCGGACTCCGCTAAAGAAATATGATATATAGAGCAAACCATAATCTTATCATTGGGAGTGAATAATATGGAGATTAGAATCGATAACTTAACCGGAACCGAAATCATAGCATTGATCAGTGAACATCTGCAGAGCATGTTTGAGCAATCCCCGCCAGAGAGTGTACATGCGTTGAATTTAGATAAATTAAAAACACCTGAAATTACCTTCTGGAGCGCCTGGGAGCAGGGCGAACTCTTAGGTTGCGGTGCTCTTAAAGACCTGGGTAGCCATCATGGTGAAATCAAATCTATGCGTACTTCTACCAAGCATCTTAGGAAGGGTATTGCATCTAAAATGCTTGCCCATATCATTAAGGAAGCTAAGCAACAAGGCTATCGGCGGCTGAGCTTAGAAACCGGATCCACTGAAGGGTTCGAAGCAGCTAGAAAATTATATGAACAATATGGATTTGAATACTGTTGTCCGTTTGCAGATTACATTGAAGACCCCTATAGTGTTTTTATGACAAAAGAATTATAAGCACTATGGAGGTGCTAACTTGACTACTAATCAATGGATACCGATTCTCGCAGCGTTCATCGGAGCCTCTTGCTGCTGGATCGTGCTCTTTAATAAGCGTAAGAACAAATAGAATCGCAGATAAAAAAAGACTCCCAAATGGGAGCCTAAACGTTGACACATTATTTTTTTGGAATATCTTTCATTCGAGGACTAAATATAAAACATGTAATTGTCAGCCAAACTCTCTTCTTTGTAGTTAATCAAATCATAAAGTGTTGTGGAATCCAGCACATCGGCAATGCTGTCACGAATACGCAACCATAAATCCCGTTTCGCTGCATCGTCCTCTTCCGTGAAGTCTACAGGAGAGATAGGGCCCTCCAGCACACGGATGATATCACCGGCAGTGATAGCGTTCGCCTCACGCGACAAAATGTATCCTCCATATGCTCCACGAATACTTTTTACAAGTCCTGCATTGCGCAAAGGAGCAATTAGTTGCTCCAGATAATGCTCGGAAAGACCATTTTTCTCAGCGATACTCTTAAGTGAAGTTGGTCCTTCACCAAATTTCAGTGCAAGCTCCATCATAATTGTTAGTCCGTAACGACCTTTGGTTGATATTTTCAAAGGGGCACCTCTTTCAGTTTAATGTCTGATTATTGTATACTATTGATTCGGCAAGTCATTTTGATTGTCATATCAAGGTATTCCGATAATTACTCTCAGTTTATGTTATCATATCCGAAGTCACAAATGAAATGGTAAACGAAACATTTTACGAGAATGTTCACCCCAGGTGGACATTTTGTTGTTTCCAGTCTCTTATTTCAGAGGTTTAGAGTAGACAGGTATGTTATAATACATTTTGAGCCGGGTGTTCCATGAATGACCGGTATTTTGGGTACAGAAATGGTGATTACGATGACAAAAGCAAAACAAGACACCCGTGTCGTCGTCGGCATGTCCGGAGGGGTCGATTCCTCCGTCACGGCGCTTCTGCTCAAGCAGCAGGGCTATGACGTCATCGGCATCTTCATGAAGAACTGGGACGATACCGACGAATTCGGAGTATGTACGGCCGAAAGCGATGCAGAGGATGTTCGCCGCGTATGCGAGCAGATTGATATTCCTTACTATACCGTTAATTTCGAGAAGGAATACTTTGATAAGGTATTTTCTTATTTTCTCGATGAATATAAGGCCGGCCGGACGCCAAATCCTGACGTCATGTGCAACCGCGAGATTAAGTTTGGAGAATTTTTGAACAAAGCTCTTCAGCTTGGTGCCGATTATGTCGCAACTGGACATTACGCACGTGTTATAGAAGAAGATGGTGTGTACAAGCTGCTCCGCGGCGTAGACAACAATAAGGATCAAACCTATTTCCTGAATGCACTGGGGCAACATCAACTCTCTAAAACAATGTTCCCTATTGGACATCTGCCGAAACCTGAAGTGCGGAGAATTGCTGAAGAAGCAGGACTTTACACTGCCAAGAAAAAAGATAGCACAGGCGTCTGCTTTATCGGCGAGCGCAACTTCCGCGAATTCCTCAGTCAATATCTCCCGGCACAAGCTGGCGATATGGTTGACATAGTAACTGGAGAGATCAAAGGCCGCCACGACGGACTTATGTATTACACGTTAGGCCAACGCCAAGGCCTTGGTATTGGTGGCTCTGGCAACGGCGAACCGTGGTTTGTAGCTGAGAAAGACCTTAGCCGCAACATTCTTTATGTAGTACAAGGAGACAAGCACCATAGCCTGTACTCTACTAGCCTGATTGCTTCCGGTGTTAACTGGATTGACGGTCAAGAGCTTGGGCAAGAGCCGCTGAAATGCACCGCCAAGTTCCGGTATCGCCAGCCAGATCAAGGCGTGACCCTTACAGCGCGTGAAGATGGAACAATAAATGTAGCCTTTGATGTTCCACAAAAAGCTATCACACCTGGTCAAGCCGTTGTCTTCTATCTCGGCGAGCAATGTCTCGGCGGCGGAACGATAGAATACGCGCAGAAGGTTGTTCCTTCAGCACAAGTGTGAATGTAAGCCAAGCTTCTATAAAAGCCTATCTACAAGTAATCGTAGTAACTCACAATATCTAACTAACATACCAAAAGCACGAAATAGTTGTATTTAATACAGCTATTTCGTGCTTTTTTATTTCTTTTTGGGTTTTAGTTGTATATTGTACAGTTAAACTGAGCTTATACCTCAATAAATACCCATATACTGATAAATAGTTGTATGAAGTGCAACTAAATTACGTTGGCGCGGCTAGGGTGTATTTTAGTTGTAAAAAATACAATTAAAATGGATATGAAGCCACATTTAGTCGCAGTCGCTAACTAGCCAATTACTAAAAAAAGCCCCAGCCAAATGGCTAGGGCTTCCCTTATTTAGACTTTAAGGCTCAAGTCCCCATGCTAGATCACCATTCAAATACAACGGCACATGATTCCATTCCGTGTACGATGTTTTGGCAGGATCATAAGAGTAGTCTCCAACCTCGTTGTAATTGCTCCAATCCGTTTTGTTGACCCGGATCTGGATATCACCCGTGTTGGCTCCCGGTGCAAGACTGCCTGCACCTGCGCCGAAGGAGATTTCTAAATAATAATCCGCTCCAGTTTTGGCAGGGTCCACCTTCACGAATGTTCCCTGTATATTACTTCCACCGATGTTAGCATAGTCAACATTAAATTGTTGAGGTTTATCGCCATCAATCGTGTAATAATACCGCAGCTTTACATCGCTAAGCGCTACAGCCGTATCCCCATTGTTAACAATTTGCAGCTGCGGGCGGAACTGATTATCTCCCGGATTGGTATCACTTGTCCGGTATTTCACCAGCAAATCTCCTTGTACCGGAATCGGCACATCAATAGGCTTGGCGTGAACCTCAAGCGAATTTGGGCTCTCTCCAACCACGTTGGAAGCACTAACTACGTAGTAGTAATCCGTACCGTTAACCACTGAAGCGTCATTGTAAGTCGCCTGAGTGACAACAGCCACATCGCTGTAAGGGCCACCAGTTGTCGCAGCTCTTTTCACAGTGTAGCTAGTAGCTCCAGTTACGTTGTTCCAACTAAGATCTACAACTTTGTTACCAGCGACCACACTTGGTTTGGAAGGTGCTTTTGGAGCTACTGGCTCAGTAGGCACACTGCTGTTGATCAGTCGATCGTATTCAGCATAAGCAGTTGCCATATCTACTTGCGACCAGAAGCGATGGTAGGTAAATTCAGGGGCTCCATTGTCCCAAGTTTTAGTCACTTTATTAAAAGAAGTATTGTATTTGTCCAGCAAATATTGCCACTTGGAGTCATTCACGATATTTGGACGGATATCGGTATAGCTTGCGTATACCCCGTTTCCGCCTTTAGCTGGATCGGAAGGCACTGTAGATGAACCAGGGATCGTATTTCCTTGGCCGAATGTACCTGTCCAACCGCTTGGAAAATAGACTTCTTTAGTGAAATAGCGAGAATAATCTCCACGGCTTTCGGTAGTTGCAATACCAATTCCATCGTTATAACCCCATGCCGTGTCTAACAAAGATTTAGCCAGTACCTGAGCCTCTCCTCCCAGAGTACTGTAGCTGCCATGTTCAGCTTTGGTGCCAGCCGCATAGAAGGTAAGTGCCTTAATATAGCTGCCCAGTACACCTGTATCTTGGCTTGGACTCTTAGTTACGGCTTTCAGGTTACTGTTTGCTGCAGAACCACTGAAGCCATTCCACGTATTAGGTTGTCCTGTCCATTCCACATTACCTGGAATCCAGAACTCTCCTGGTGCAGAGACTGTTGCCACTTGTGGGTTGTCTCCTCCAAGAATTCGATTACCTTGACTGTTCAGGTAGTAACCTTCAGCATCCGTAACTGGACGTTTGTTGGCAAAGGCATAATCTTTAGACCAATCTACCCAATTTTCTATAACTTGTTTTGCCATTTGAAAGTTTTCAGATGTAGTGTCTCCGTTAGAAGCAAGGATATAGTACAGCTCTGCTACCCGCTCCACACTCCATGCCTGCATCCCGAACCAGTTATTGGATGGAGGATCGTGGTAGACTGGAGCTTCGTCATATGCCATGCCATAAAAAGTACTGGTTCCGGCTGGATAAGCCTTGTAGGCGCCTTGATAACTATTGGTCGCTCCTCCGGCAATTGCCCCTTCAGAGGACTGCAGCCAAGTATAGAATTCCAATTGACGTTTCAGAGAATTTTCCCAATCCTGTCCAGCTGTAGCTGATGACGGGATCAGACCACCATCCGAATCAGAAAGTGCATAGGCAGCCACGACATTCTGATACCCTTGGTGGGCATGGCTCGCCCCGATTCTCCAAGCCCAGTTTCCTGTAGCTCCAAGTCCACCGCCCCATGCGGTATACCAAGCCAGAAGATATTGATTGGAATCTTTGCCAGTCCCGGCATCAGGTGTGCCGTCAGTAGCTGCACTTCCTACTTTTTGGAAGTATTTATCATACATACCGTACCGCAGGAAATCGCCCATTTTCTTAGCTTTATTCAAATACACTGTATTGTTGTAGCCGAGCTCTTTAGCCCAGTACATTGCTTGTACTGCCCGTGCATCGGCATCTGTAGCATTCGTGTAACGCCATTGAGCGGAAGGCACGTTAGCTTCTTTTGTGAACAGGCTCATGAAGCCTTCGTTTGCTTTTCCGAACGTTTTGTCATCTTGAGACGGGTGAGGGACCGCCTCCCAAACGGACTCTTGTTCACCCCGTTGGAATGTATTCACATAAGCGGCTGTATGCGTAGGATTCAGCAAGTTGCCGAAGCCGTACCAGTTGTCCACGTCTACCAGCCAGTGCATCAAGTAGGTCTGGTTGTTGCCATACGTCGCCTTCAATTCAGCATCTAGCGGATCTTTACCTGCTGTATACTGGCCACCTAGCTGACTTGGATACTGATCCGGCTGAGCATGCTCCGCTGCATACGTAGCCGGGCTGTTCGGATTGTAATAACTCATGGTTGGCTGTTCTTCCTTGCCATCACCTTCGTTAATAGGGATGATATACTTCTCCATGTTGTCCCAAGCTGATTCCAGCTTAGTCCAGTCCCCTGTGTGATAACCATAGAGTACCTCAAGCCACATCCAATAACTGTAAGCTTCTGAGGTCGTCATATGTCCGTAATCAGGGGCTTCACTCATCAAGGTCTCTACCGCATGATAAGGTACTCCTTCAGCAGAGAAATAACCATTTGCGGGGTCTTTTAGCTGCGCATATAATTGCAGAAATCGCGTCTGCTCCGTAGTAGAAGCGTGAGCAGTCTGAGGTCTAAAATTAAATAGACCGGTCATGAGTGAGAGAAACAGGACTGCGGCCATCATTACAGAAACAGGCTTCTTTATTAAGCTCAATTTCATCATCTTAGGCAAGCTCCCTCTCTTGGATATATTTATGGTTCTAAGCCCCATACAAGTGTTTCACCTTGATAAAGTGTAACTTTATTCCAATCGGCAAATGTCTGCTGAACCGCGCTGTAGGAATAATCATCCGTTTCATTGTAAGCCGTCCAGTCCGTCTTATTGGTGCGAGCCTGAATCTCGCCGCTATCTCCACCAGGCGCTACGCTTCCAGCCTCTGCACCAAAAGAAATCTCCAGATAATAATCCGCGCCCGTACTGGCGGGATTCAGCTTAACAAAACTGCCGCTTAAATTACCACTGCCTACTACAGCATAATCACAATGAAACTGTTGTGGTTTATCCCCATCCACAGTGAAATAATAACGCAGCTTCAAGCCGCTAAGTGCCACAGACTCGGTTCCTGTATTCATAATTCGGAACTGAGGGCGCAGCTGTCCATCACTGGCATTCGTATCATTCGTACGATATTGCACCTTCAAATTCCCCGTTGTGGGCTGTGTTGGTTCTTGGGGTTTGGCACTAACCTGTATAGATGGCAAGCTCTCCCCTACACTATTCGTGGCAGTGATCACATAATAATAAGTGGTTCCGTTCACCCGTCCACTATCCATGTAATCCGTTCCCATGACATTCTCAAGCACCGTATACGGGCCTCCACTCACTTCACTGCGTTTAACGGTATATTCACTAACCCCGCTAATGACATTCCAAGTCAAATGGACAGTCCCATTACCTGCTACTGCCTGAACATTAGTCGGACGTGCAGGGACTTGAGGTTCTCCAGGTTGTCCACCACCCGCTGGAAGTTCTCCATACATGTGCACACCTGCATCAAACACCGGAATGTTCGCTGTTTTAACAGGAGTTGCTCCTTGAGCTGCCACACCTTGGAATGAAAAATCATTAGCATTATTCCAGAAGTTAGTGTTCAGCGGGGCTGCAATTCGGAATTGAATCTCCTTACGATGAGCAGATTGTCCACCCGGATAAATTAAAGTACCTGTAAAATCAACCTTAGTATAGTAGATATGGTTAGCTGCATCGTAAGGCTGAAGTGCAGACACCGTTCCACCCTGATTGTAGCCTCCCGCCGTAACCGTAATATCCTCAGGAGCATAACCAGCCGCTATCGCTTCACTAAGATCCACATAGTAGTTAAAAGACATCTCTTTACTGGCCCGTGCCGGCCAGCCCGTACGGTTATTCAGCAATGCTCGAATCTCTACGAAGTTGCTGCCACTAGCATTCACAGAGGCTTCGACAAACATCTCATCTTCACGTGTCTCTGCAGGTGGAAATTGTGCAAGCGGCTGTTGCCCTTGTCCATGCAGCAGCACCATTTTTGCAATAGCTCCTGTAAAAGCTGCATTGTAATCGGTTGCAACTTCATTCGAGACATAATCGTTAATGGAGTCGTTGTAGCTGTCTGTTTTGGACGGGCCTCCAACTAGCGCTCCGTACAAGACATGGCGATGATTTACCGGAACGGTCTGACTATCATTCCATGATCCATGTGAGGTTCGATGATGGGGATGCTGAGGAGAATTATTACCATAACCGATAACATAACTGCTGTTTCGTGGATTGTCGCCAAGCATATACGTAATTTGTCTCTCCGCGAAAGAACGCGCCGTATCTTTCTTCACCGGATCGCTCACCCAGTCCGAGTAAACGAAGGCCATAAAAGCCTGATTGGCTGCATAACGCAATGCGCCCCATTGATCCAGATGGGCTAGTCCGCCAGGTGTATAGGCAACACGGTCACTTGTTCCACCCACTCCAGTCGTCCAATACTGCATATTCCGTTCAGTGGATTGAATGAACTTGGTCTGCCCGGTGATTCGTGCCAACAGTAATTGAGCGCCATAATGCTTGTCGTCCCAAGACTGCGTCCACTGATAACCCCAGTTTCCAGCCTGATTCGTTCCCCATTGATCACTTGCTGCAATAGCCTTATTGAGATACTGCTGATCGTTAGTCGCCAAATACAACCAGACAGCCCCCCAGCTCAATTCATCCGCATAACCGCTCCAAGAATTATAATATTGTTTGGCATCGGTAATGCTATCGGAATAGGAGCCGCGGTAAGTGTCAGCAAAATTATAAAGCTGTTTAGCATGCAGCAGCAGCTTGTCCGCATATACGGCATCCGTATCCCTGAAAATAATGGATGCTGAAGCTAACGCTGCAGCTGTTTCTGCGGCAAGATCTGATCCGGGATGAGTGGCATCAATTTTGTAGGAAGGTCTCTGCATCTGCATGACTTCTGCGGGTCCCCACCAATTATGATCGGTTGTTCCGTTACCAACTTGTCCCCACAGCTCGTTAGGAGCAGTATGAGCTTTTACAAAATAATCGGTTGCCCAGCGAATATTGTCTAATATTTCCTCCAGCTGCCCAGACCCCTCATATCCTTGCTTGTACTCATAAACCGACCACGCCAGCATCGTCGTAGAATAAGCCATAGGCAGACCGAATTTAACGTGATCACCGGCATCATACCAACCACCAGTCAGATCATGTCCCACATCCGCCCCGTCCAAAAGACCGGAATCGCCCCGCCATTCCACCCGATTGTTATCTGGCAATTCACCAGACCGCTGGGTTTCGTAGAAATAAATAGATTTTTGAAGAACCTCCGCATAGTTGTAGTCTCCGGCCGCCGCCTCTGCTATCGCCGGTTGAAATGCAGCATTTGAACAAAATGTAAGCGTAAACAACAAACTGAACACCAGTCCTTGTTTCCTATACCTCTTGATCATTTCTACTGCCCCTCTCTTCAGTGAATGCCACAAGAAAGATTACACCTCAGTCCCGTAACACCTCCCTCACTTGAATCAGGTACCCGTCATTGCGATCATCCACTCACCTCTCTCTAAGAGCTATATTTAAGCGAAAGTTTCGCTCTCACCCAAAATATACCATATCTTTCATTAAAACACTATATTTTTACAGTAAATAATGCACAAAATATAGGAATTATTGTTAATTTAATGAAAAATAAAAAACAGCAGCTCAGGATCTCTCCTTGAACTGCTGTTCATTAATACCCTCTTACTGAGCTACCGCAGCTTTATCTGCAGAAACCGCAATGTCGTTATAATAGATTTCAACTCCATCACCAACAGCCCAATAATTCAGGACGCGGTTATTAACCGGCACTATTACAGCACGATAAAGTGTTGGGAATACTGGAATCTCATCAACCATAAATTGTTGCCACTCTTTATAGATTTCTTTACGTTTGTCTACATCAAATGCAGCCTCGGAGATCCCTTCGGCGAGCAAACGATCGTTCTCTGCACTCGAGTAACGCGGGAAGTTATAGATTGCATCTTTGCCATACAGACCTGATGGGTCAACGTCAATCCCTACACCCCAAGCGCCTTGGTACACATCAACAGTAGGATCATCCTCACCATTTTGACCTATGCGATCATAGAAGGTATTAAACTCTACCATTTCCAAAGTTACATTCAGACCAATCGCTTTCCAGGATTGTACATAATATTGAGCCAGCGGCTCAGCAATGTCTCCACCAGTCATCGAAATGAAATTAATCTTCAGCTCGCTGCCATCTGGATTCGTTCTAAATTCACCGTTTAGTTTGTAACCAGCGTCATCCAGGATCTTCTTAGCTGCTTCTGGATCATAAGCTACACCTGGATTGGAAGCATCATGGAATTCAGGATGGGAAGGTGGGATCAACGTAGTCGCATTCCAGCGAAGTCCATTATAAAACTTCTTACCGACAGTATCATTATCTACGGCAGCCCACATGGCTTTACGCAGATTTACATCCGCCATTTTAGCTTTAGGATCTGTTGCAACAACCTTTTTCTCTGCATCCCATTTACCAAGCTTAAAGCCTATATACGTATAAGCACGATCAACCGCACCCAGGAATTCAACGTTTGACATCTTTGCATTATCCGGGAATTGATCAATAGGGAAGGAATCCACCAAGTCAACTCCGCCAGATTTCAGTTCTTGTACAATCGTTGTTGGGTTGATAACCTTCAAAATTACTTTATCCAGTTTTGGGGCTCCGCGCCAGTAATCTTCATTCTTAACAAATACTACAGACTCACCAGGAACGATGCTCTCTACTTTAAAAGCTCCGAAGCCAATTGGCTTTTGGCGGACTTCAGGGGAAGAGGAGATTTTGGCAACATCCATGCCGCCAAAGATATGTTTGGCTAATGGATAAATCCATACGCTACCCGTTAACAAGGAAGGTGTAGATTGCTTATAAGTAATCTGCAGTTTCTTATCACCCAGCACTTTAATCCCGGATATGGTCTTGGCTTTACCGGAATGGTACTCATCCATGCCTTCAATATTAGTGAAGTCAGAACCATAACGAGGACCATCATAAGCAGGATTACCAATAACTTCATGGGCGAACAACCAGTCTTCAGCCGTTACTGGCTTACCATCCTGCCAGTTTACATTGTCGCGAATCGTAAAGGTAAAGGTCCGTCCATCTTCTGCAACTTCATAAGTAGCCGCACCATCATTAGTATATACATAGTCTTTATCCCAAGTTAACAAACCTTCATCAAACCAGTTCAGAACTTGAGCATCTGGATCCCCAGAATAGAAGTTCCAGTTCAAAGTACCTTCAAATGGACTATCGGAAACAAGTCCAAATGTAATTGTCCCTCCGTCAATAGCTTCACCTTGGTTAGTCTTAACGTTACTAAAATCTTTAATGTTATAAAGTCCGTCTTCTGCCTCAGGCGCGGCCGTTGCTTCTGCAGTTGCCGCAGGTGCGCTGGCGCTAGGAGCTGCTGTTGATTCAGCCGCTTCGTTGTTGTTCTTGGAGCCGCAAGCCGCAAGAGCGAACAACATTACAAACATTAATGAAACTAGTAAAGCTTTTGAACGAATGGCTTTTCTCATTTAATCATTTCCTCCCTTATTATCCTTTTCTTTGTCTTGCGTCGGTCGCACGTTTAAGCGCTTGACCCACATTATTTATACTCAACATCAATACCAGGATCAGCAATGATGCGGGTAACCAGATCCACCATCTGAACTCAAGGGTCTGCGGATTTCTCGCATAGCTTACTAGAGTACCCAGACTGGGTGTACTTTCTGGAAAACCAAAACCTAGAAAGGATAGGCCTGATTCCAATCCAATATTAGCTGCCAGATTCAAGGTCATCGTTACGATAATGATAGAGCTTAAGTTCGGCAGAACTTGCGTGAACATAATTTTTAGATTGGAGGAGCCTAGGGTCTTAGATGCCTGAACATAATCCAATTCCTTCTCTTGCAATGTCTTGGAACGAATTAGCCTGGCAATCCCCATCCAAAGAAATGCTGTCATGATAAAGGAGAAGGTCAATGTATTGTACTTAGGAACTGCGCTGACAAAAGCTATAACAATCATTAGAAAAGGTAGAATCATGAAGAAATCCACAATACGCATCGCGACATTATCTACCGTTCCCCCAAAGTAACCTGAGACTAAACCTACCAGAATACCGATAATTCCCGTAAAAAAAGTAACCATAAAGGCAATAGACATGGAATTTCGTGTTCCTATAATTAATTGACCGAATACATCCCGTCCTCCATAATCAGTCCCCAGCCAATGCACAGCCGAAGGCTTCTCATATAGGGCGAACAAGTCAACCGTGACAATTTCTTTCTGATCTAAAAATAAGGAGATCCCATATACAGCAGCAATAATCGTAAATAGGAAAATCAATGAGATCAGTGCCAGCTTATCCCGCACCATCTCCCGCCAAACAATTTTGAAGCCCGATGGACTTTTATCAGTTTCCTGCAGCAGAGCTATCTCTGCGCTCGTCTTTGCCATTTCATTCACCCCAAAGTGTTCATCTTCTTATTTAATCCGGATACGAGGATCTACGATACTTAAAATAATGTCTGATAACAACGCACCGACGATGGAAGCAACCCCATACAGAAGAACAAGAGCTGTTACCACGCTGAAATCCCGAATCGTTATCGAACTTAGAAACAGCAAACCCATTCCTGGATAGCTGAAGATCGTTTCAACGAACACCGTACCACCGATTAGCCCAGTGATCTCATATCCAAAAAATGCAGCGATCGGCAGCAAGGAGTTTCTCAAAATATGACGATTGTATACGCGTGACTCCGAAGCCCCTTTAGCTCTAGCAGTGAGAATGAAATCTTTTTGCTTCGTATCAATGATCTCATTTCTCAGATATTGTACGGTCCCAACCGTTGCAATTAGCGCCATAGATAGCGCAGGCAGAAGCAGATGGTAGAATTTACTCCAGAAGTGACTTAGTGTACCTGGAACTTCCCCGGGACTGACACTGCCGCTGGTAGGAAACCAATGAAAATGAAATCCGAAAACCCATACCATTAAGAGTGCAAAAATAAACAACGGTGCAGCAAATCCAATATAGGTATAGCCAGTTATCAAGCGATCCAGCCACGAATCGTTATAACGTCCGCTGGTAATACCAAGCGGGATAGCAATAAGGTATGTAAGAATCAGCGTAACAATGGCCAGCCAAAGGGTATTCATCAGGCGTTGACCGATTAGCTCTGAGACCGGCATTTTGAAACGGAAGGACTGGCCGAAATCCCCTTGTATCGCTTTAGTGATCCAATCCCAGTACTGGATGTACCATGGATCATTTAAACCGAGCTTTTCTCTCATCGCATCAATGGCCGCCGGGTCAATATTCGGATCAAGCATTCCTGAAAGTGCGTCACCTGGCATCGCCTTCGCCATAAGAAAAACAAGAATACTTAATAGAACTACTTGAGGGATCATTATAAGAATTCTACGAACGATAATCTTCCACATATTCTCAACCTTTCTCAGGCAAGGCTACCAGATGAGTCTCGGAAATTGATTTTAATGGATAAGCCATGCCTTCTTCATCAAAATAATTCCGGTGCGCTTGTTCATATTCCTTGCTTACTGATTTTCTAAACTCCGTCTGCTTTTCTCTCTGTTTCGGATCAATATCAGGAATGGCGGCAATGAGTCGTTTGGTATAAATATGCTGAGGATTGTCAAAAATATCTTTAGCAGTCCCTTGCTCCACATGTCGTCCTTTATACATAATCCCTATGTGATCGCACATATGCCTGATGATCCCGAGATCATGACTGATAAATAGAAAAGTAAGATTCAGCTCTTTTTGAATGTCCTGCATGAAGTTAAGCACTTGTGCCTGTACTGAGACATCTAGCGCAGATACCGGCTCGTCAGCAATAATAAGCTTTGGCTTGAGTGCAATTGCTCTGGCAATTCCGATCCGCTGCCGCTGGCCGCCAGAAAATTCATGCGGATATTTCAGGATGTTCTCAGGACTTAAGCCTACCTGTAAAAGCAATTCCTGCACCCGGCGTTTTTCTTCCCCTGGAGACATTTTTTCGAAATTACGCAACGGTTCTGCAATAATATCGAGTACACGCTTCTTAGGATTTAAGGAAGAGTACGGATCCTGAAAGATCATCTGAATGTCTTTGCGGACATTTCTTTGCTTACGTACACCCCTCAAGGCCAAATCTTGCCCTTCAAAAATCACGCTGCCGCTAGTAATAGAATTAAGACCTATAATCGCGCGACCCGTTGTCGTCTTCCCGGAACCAGATTCACCAACCAGACCATAGGTTTGCCCAGCTTCAATGGTAAAATTAACATTATCGACAGCCTTAACTACGCCAACTTCCCTTCGAAAAACACCGCCGTGGATCGGAAAATGTACTGCTAAATTTTTAACCTCAAGAAGTCCCATTGTGGATTGCCTCCTCGTTAGTATCAGGGAAATGGAAATTGTTATAACAGGTGCAGCGAACGAAATGTCCGGGTGCGACTTCATGCAGCTGTGGGTTCTCCTCATGCTCCGATTCAGGAATCCAAGGCGTCCGTGCCGAGAAACGGCAGCCCTTACGCGGAAGGTTTTGCAGTGGTGGAACAATCCCCTGAATCACATGCAATCTGGATTTCTCTTCTTTTGCTGTTGGAATGGAGTTTAATAAGGATCTCGTATACGGATGTTTCGGATTAGACGTCAACGTAAAAATATCTGCGATTTCGACGATTTGTCCGGCATACATCACCGCAACACGGTCAGCCATTTCGCTTACAACCCCTAAGTCATGAGTGATTAAGATAATGCCTGCTTCCATATCGTTTTTTAATTTTTTAATAAGTTCAAGGATTTGTAATTGGATAGTCACATCTAGTGCTGTAGTAGGTTCGTCGGCGATCAAAAGCTTGGGTCCATTGGCTATCGCAATGGCGATAACCACCCGCTGCCTCATGCCACCGGATAATTCGTGGGGGTACTGCTGATATGTATGCTCGGGACGGGAAATTCCAACCTTGGTCAAAAGATCAATGACCTTCTCTTTTCTCTGTTTCTTAGAAAGCTTGGAATCGTGTAGGATAAGTACTTCTTCAATCTGTGAGCCGATGATCATTAGCGGGTTTAAAGCGGATAAAGGATCTTGAAAAATCATAGACATTTCTTGGCCGCGCAGCTTGTTTAGTGCAGCAGGAGACATGGTAACGATGTCCTGGCCCTTGTATTTGATTTGTCCGTCAATTTTGGCTCTGGTGTGCAGCCCCATAATTGAAAAGGCGAGCGCACTTTTTCCTGAACCAGACTCTCCAACGATAGCCAGAATTTCATTTTTGCGAACAGACAGGGTAACATCATCAACCGCAGCATAATAGTCGTCTGCAATTCTGAACGATGTCGACAAATTTTTGATTTCTAGTAGTTCTTCGCCCATATTCATCACCCTAACGACAAGGATTTCAAAATTAACACAATGAAAATATTATGTAAATTTTGATATAAATAGTGTTGATTTTCATGAAACATTTTGAAATAACCAATGTGATGATAATTAACACCATTAAGAATACTACCAGTAGTTCAATCGGAAATAAAAATGAACATCTCGTAACTTTGTAGTTCATTTTAATTAACTTATGGTAAATTATCAATCTTTTCCTATAAAAAATTTTCAATCGATGTGATTAAAAGTAACGTAGGCAACAAAAAAACGGCTCTAGGCCGCCTTTTTTTGGGAATTATTTAGTTCGTCTGAAAGTTAAAATCTTTTGCTTTCCAGCATGAAATTGGAAGGTATTACAGTCGCTAGCTGGGTTACTGCTCCCGCCGAAGCTTTTGATTATGACGAATCTTAATCTCGTTGCCTTGCTCAGTTGCTTGATAAAAAACACGCTGAGAAATCTCCTTAGGCAAATACTCCTGCTTTACATAATGCCCCGGAAAATTGTGCGGATATTGATATCCTTCATGCCCTAACGCAGTTGCGCCTTTATAGTGCGTATCACGCAGATGCAGCGGTACCTCCGCTGATTTGATCTCATCCATACTTGCCATTGCATTGGAAATAGCCATAACCACAGCATTAGACTTCGGACTTTCCACGGCAAAAAGAATAGCTTGGGCAATGTTCAGCTTCGCCTCTGGCCAACCATTGTTTCGATAGGCATCCAGCGCACTCACCGCTTGAACCATAGCTTGGGGATTAGCCAGGCCGATATCCTCACTGCTGGCTGCAATCAGGCGCCGAATAAAAGTCATAGGGTCCATTCCAAGCTTTTCTACCGCATACAGAAACCAGAACAACGCGGCGTCACTGGAACCGCGAATACTTTTATGAAAAGCGGATAGCACATCATACTGCGTAGATTCATCAGCCTTCACAATGGGGCGCCGAATGGATTCCTCCGCCACCTCCAGCGTAATATGAACACTTCCATCAACTTGCGGCGCGGTAGTCAGGGCTGCCAGCTCCAGCGCATTTAGTGCCCGGCGAATGTCTCCATTAGCCATAGTTGCAATATGCAACAAAGCCTCTTCATCGACCTGAAGCTCCATAAATCCAAGACCTTTATCTTTGTCCGCCAAGGCTCTGCGCATCGCGATCAGACTGTGTTCACTCGTTAATGCCTCCAGCTGAAATAAGGTGGAGCGGCTCATAAGCGCCCCATTAACATAATGGAACGGGTTCTCTGTAGTCGCTCCAATGAAGGTGATGGTCCCTTTTTCTACCGCTGGCAAAAGCGCATCCTGGCGCGAGCTATTAAATCGATGCACCTCGTCCAGGAACAGGATCGTCTTTGTGCCGTACAATGTTTGATTGTTCTGAGCTCGCTCAATAACCTCCCGTACATCCTTCACGGTAGCTTCCACCGCATTCAGACGTACGAATTCCCCTTGTGTGTGATGAGAAATAATATGCGCGAGTGTCGTCTTACCGCATCCCGGGGGACCATAGAGCAAAATCGAAGAGACTTGATCCGCCTCAATCGCTCTTCGCAGCAGCTTCCCCCGACCTATGATATGCTCTTGACCAATATATTCATCAAGATTCTCCGGTCTCATCCGGTCCGCAAGCAGCCGTCCGCCCCCGGTGTCCTCTCCGAAAGAAAATAAATCCATAACTCCACTTCCTTGCTATATTCTTGTAAAAGCTCAATATAAATCCCTCTCTATCATACCATATCACAGGGAAGGATTAGGATGTCCTGCCGGTTCAAGGTAACAGTATCAGCATAGACTTATTTTACGCCAAAATAAAAAGAGCATGATCTCGTCTTAGAAAGGCGGGAGCCATGCTCTTTTTTCAAAATATAAGAAAGTATAGGTTTCACGCTACACTTTATCCTTATGATTTCTCGCATAACGCTTACCGTCCTTATAAGGACACCAGAGGCGTTTATGCTTGAATTGCAAGCTAGCAATTTACTGCCAGCCGCATTTTTGATATGATTTTACGAATGCTTTCTTCCGATAGATGGTACTTCTTCTGAAGTTCCGCTACGGAATCACCGCTTCGATGACAACTGAAAATTTCCTTGTTCCGGTTCGCTATTTCTTTCCTCGAACCGCTGTTCTCGCCCCATCGAACCCGCTCTTCCGTCCTCTTTGGGATGTAGAGCAGTTCACCTTGGATGTATCCCTGAAGCTCTTCGAGCAAGCCAGGGGGGAGCACATCCTTCCCATTTACATAACTCAACTTGCATTTCCTCCTTCAACAGGTGTGTCCCTATGCGTCGGTCAACTAAGTTTTTAGTTATAATCACGTCACCTGCCTCCTTTCTTCTCCTCATATTTGGAAAAATCCGTAATTTCATTATATAAAAACCTTTTGGTAGCGTCTACATTCGATTTCATAAATTTCGTTCTTATGGATAAGTGTGGTACTTCTTATGTTAGTAATAAGGAGGCCATAAGGCCTCCTCGCTTTAAGCAGGTTTCCGTCTTAAACGGAAACCACCTCGTATACTGAAATCATTTCAATCAGCCTCCTTCCAGAAGTGTTCTTGCCCGGCCGGACACTTATTATTAAGCCATACCTATGGGGGAGTTACAAGACCAAGAACAGTTATAACCATTCTCCACCAGTCTTACTCCCCCTCAGAATCGCTTCCAGCCGCCGTTTGCACATAGGAAGGAACTTCCCCATTATGGAGCAGCCACAGCTCATGGAGAGCACGTGTACAGCCGACATACATCAGCTTCGCGTCCCAAGCCGTCGCCCCGTAATGGTCTTGATCGGCATCTGCTAAGATCACCGCATCGAACTCCAAACCTTTTGATAAATAGACAGGCAGCACCGATAGTCCACCCTGATATTGCGTCATACTGCCATCAATCAGATGAATATCTTCAAAATGCTGTGCCAGCTCCGCATATAGTTCTGCAGCCTCATGAAGATTTCTTGTTAGGACAGCCACCGTACGGTATTCCCTTCCTGACAGAGACTTCAGTGCAGAGGTTATTGTCCGCAAGCGAGCTTGCTCATCAGCCACCAGTTCCCCGTTATCCTCACCGTAGGCGATCATACGCACGGGATCTCCACTACGAAACACAGGAACAGCCAGCAATGAGCTCTCCACACCTGAAGATAGAATTCCATTAGCGAAGTCTATAATTTCCATAGTAGAACGATAGCTGCGTGTCAGCGCGTGATAAGCCGTGTTCTCAGGGGCAAACAACGTCTGCATCTCTTCCCACGCGTGTACGCCTTTATAGGCATGTATACCCTGCGAGAGGTCACCCAGGATCGTAAAGGAATGGCCTCGTACATATAAATCCAGAACGGCAATTTGGAAAGGTGAAAAATCCTGAGCCTCATCAATTACTACATGGTCAAAGCGAGTAACACCCTCATCACCATTCAAAAGATAATGGATATACAGCAGCGGAGGTAAATCCTCTTCACGTATGATGCCTTTTTTCAGCTCTTTTGCCGTTTCCTTCAGTACAGCTGCCGGAATTTCCTCTGGCGGTTCAACCGGCCAATCCTCAGGAAGTTTAGCTGCTCGGAAAATTTGCTTATAGATCGTTAATGGATCATATTTAGGCCATTTGGCACTATAAGCCTTCTCTCGCTGCGCGCCTTTTTTCTTGCGATCCTTCATAGCAGCAGCTGAAGGGCTCTTCTTCAGTTCCATCTCAATCCAGCGATGAATCCGCGCCATTACCCGTTCCTTGCGCTTAGCTGGAGGATAGGGAGCATACTCCTCATTATGCCAGCGCAAAATCATAGAACGGCGTAGCACCGCACCCTCCCACGGGCTAAAATCACCCTCAGGTACGGAGCTGCTTTCCAATAGCTTGATGCTGGACTCTATGATTCCCATCAGCACCGTGGAACCCTTGAAGCGCCCTGGTGTCTCTTCTGTAATTACCGGCATGCCCCCAGGGGTTTCGAACCAGCGGTTCATCGTCTCCGTCGCATCCTGTTCCGGCAATTCCAGTCCTAGTACATTAGCTGCCCAATCCGGAAATGTACTTTGAGCAATATTACCTACCCCGAGCTCAGGCAATACATCCGAGATGTAATCTAAAAACATCCGGTTTGGTGCAAAAATGATCATTTTTTCCGCAGAAACCTGATCCTTGTATTGATACAGCAGAAAAGCAAGCCTGTGCAGTGCAACGGTTGTTTTACCGCTTCCTGCCACGCCCTGAATGATCAGCGCTGTATTCTTGGCAGCACGGATAATCTTGTCCTGCTCCTCTTGTATGGTCGATACGATATCCCGTAGGCGATTATCCTTATTTTCCCCAAGTCGATAGACGAGAAACTCATCTGATACTATCGGTGCATCGCTTTCCCGATTGTACGTATCCGCGACCCGCTCCAGAATTTGCTTCCGAATCACGACGTTGCGTTTGAGGTATACCAGCCCCTCTATCAATCCCTCAGGAGCTTCATAGGAGGCTGGCTCGGTACCGCCGGTAAACGAATAGAACAGGCTTGCTACCGGTGCGCGCCAGTCGATGACTAGCGGACGGTCGCTTACCTGCTCACGGTCTACGCCGATTTTGCCTATATAGAGTGCCTTCCGTTCATTCTCATCATTGCCTTGAAAATCAAGCCGTCCGAAATAAGGCTCCTGCCTAAGCTTGGCAAGATCTTTGCGCTTCTGATCACGGTTCGCTTCCAGCACCTGTTCCGTATAGTCATGTCCCGTGTACACTGGTGTCTGCTGGAGCTTCTCCAGCAAAGTGTCAATTTCAGTAAGCGCTTGATTCAGCCTGTCTTCTTCCTCTTGATAGGCACTTTGAAAGTTGTCTTCCAATTTCAGTTACCTCCTAAAAGTTTATCGAGCTTAAATTTTCATGCTCCTACGCCCATTTCTCACGCAAAAGGATACCCATTGTAGCACAATCAGCGCTTAAATACCAAATCTTTCAAATGATTTGACTAAACTTATAAGTTCTCCAACCTAAAACCCTTTGGTGCTCCTTAGCTCGCACAAGCGTCGAATATTTAGGACACACCAAAGGTGTTTT
This sequence comes from Paenibacillus sp. FSL F4-0122, assembly GCF_038002845.1. Taxonomy (NCBI): domain Bacteria; kingdom Bacillati; phylum Bacillota; class Bacilli; order Caryophanales; family Paenibacillaceae; genus Paenibacillus; species Paenibacillus sp. FSL F4-0122. Next base: position 3,850,623 of record NZ_JBBODI010000001.1, on the reverse strand, counting down.
TGCCTTTGGTTTCGGCGCTTACATACATTTAGCTCGGATCAAAGGCATTTTTGCCTTTGCTTTCGGCGTACACGCACATTTAGCTCCAATCAACGGTGTTTATACCTTTGGTTTCAGCGTTCGCTCACGTTCGGCTCCAATCAACGGTGTTTATACCTTTGATTTCGGCGTACACGCACATTTAGCTCGAATCAGCGGTATTTATACCTTTGATTTCGGCGTCTATGCGCTTTTAGCTCGAATCTACGGTATTTATACCTTTGATTTCGTCGTCTACGCGCATTTAGCTCCAATCAACGGTATTTATACCTTTGATTTCGGCGTCTATGCGCTTTTAGCTCGAATCTACGGTATTTATACCTTTGATTTCGTCGTCTACGCGCATTTAGCTCCAATCAACGGTATCTATACCTTTGATTTCGACATCTACGCGTATTCGGCTCGAATCAACGGTATTTATACCTTTAATTTCGGCGTCTTCGCGTATTTAGCTCCAATCAACGGTATTTATACCTTTGATTTCGGCGTCTATGCGCTTTTAGCTCGAATCTACGGTATTTATACCTTTGATTTCGTCGTCTACGCGCATTTAGCTCCAATCAACGGTATTTATACCTTTGATTTCGGCGTCTATGCGCTTTTAGCTCGAATCTACGGTATTTATACCTTTGATTTCAACGCTGGCTAATAGAGCTGATTAGTGAACAACAGTTCCCTCGTAATCAAAGAAACTGGATGCCGCACTATAACACAGCCTGCAAAATAAAGTTAGCTACAAACAAACCAGCAATCCCATACAGCGCAGGTGGCACTTCCTTCCCTTTGCCCAGCGCCAGCTTCACAATCGGGTAGGTAATAAAACCAAAAGCCATACCATCCACAATGCTATAGGTGAATGGAATCATAACCATGATTAGAAAAGACGGGAACAGCTCGGTCAAATCACTCAAGTCCATCTCACGCACATTCTGTACCATAAGTCCGCCGATCACAATCAGGATCGGTGCGATCGCACTATCGGGAATATAGGATAACAACGGAAGGAATAAGAAGGTCGCCCCAAATAGAAGCCCTGTCACCAGCGAGGTGAGACCCGAACGCCCGCCCGCAGCTATTCCTGCATTAGATTCTGCAGCGGCCACGACTGGACTGCTTCCGAAAAGACCCGCGGCGATATTGGCAAGCGAGAGCGCACGCAGGCTGCTTTTGAAGCGTTCTGGACGGCCTGCCATCATCGTCTGTGAGGCTACAAGACCGATATTTTCAAATACAACGATTAACAATAACAGGAATACAGCAATCCAGAACACAAGGCTCACAATACCGCTCCAGTCCATTCCGAAAAATAGGCCGCCATAACCTGAGAATACATGCCCTGAAGCTTGTTTTTCCGGTGCATGTGCAGCTCCCAGAAGATAGGCTAGTCCTGTACCAACCAGCATACTTATCAGCAGGCCGCCGTTAGTTCCCCGGATAAATAACACTAAAGCCAGCAATAAAGTCACACAGGATGTAATAACTGCAGGATCACTAAAATGTCCTATGGCAACAAAAGTAGTCTGATGGGCAATCACTATCCCGCTCTTTTGCAGCCCTATAAAAGTCAGAAATAGCCCTATACCGACTGTAATGGCATGCTGCAGGTTTTGGGGAATTGCCTCACTAAGAATACGATAAAGTGATGTAAAGGCCACGATAGCGAATAACACGCCTGTTATAACGACTACAGTAAGTGCCTCTCTCCAGTCCAGTTTCATGGAATGAACAAGCGTATAAGTGAAAAATGCGTTAATCCCCATCCCGGGAACCACGATGATAGGCGTCTTCCCGCCGAAAGCCATCAGCAGACAGCCGGTAATTGCGGTCAACAGTGTAGCCACCATTGCCGGTCTAAGCGGCATCCCTGCGTCATGGAGAATCGTCGCATTCACCATAACAATATAAACTGAAGCAAAATAGGAGAGAATCCCTGCAGCCCATTCCCGTTTCCAGTCATTCTCAGGCGCAAGCCCCACACTATTTCGCCAAAAATTCGATTTCATGTACAAAAACCTCCACTGATATTAAGTTCCGCAGGCGGATATTACCCGGATTATAAATCTTATAATCAGCCGTTCATCCCGGTTCAGCTATTATGCCTATTTATGGCCTGCTTATTGCAGAGCCCGCCTGTTAACGACAACAAAAGGGCGTACGCAGCCGGATTCCAGCTACTCGCCCTTTTGTCCATTACTCTAATCCTATAACTATAATTGAAACAGCCTCAGCTCAGCGATTCACTTACAAGCTGACGCCTCCAGCCTCAAGCAAATCACGCACGGCAACGCTGACCATGATTAGGCCGGCTACCGGTGGAACAAATGAATTGCTGGCTGGCGGTTGTTTCGCTTTACGTCGATCCGGCGCATTCTCCGGAACAATCTTGTCCGTAACATCCTGACGTGGCTTCATTGGCGGCTCCGTAGAGAAGACCACCTTCACGCCTTTCTTAATCCCATCCTTACGCAGCTTCTGGCGAATGACACGGGCAATCGGATCATACGTTGTCTTGGAAATGTCCGCTACCTGGAATCTTGTAGGATCCATTTTGTTGGCAGCGCCCATGCTTGAGATCATAGGAATTCCACGTGACAGACATTCTTTAATCAAATGTACCTTGTAGATAATCGTATCCGAGGCATCAATCACATAATCCGGTTTCAGCTTGAACAGTTCCTCATAGGTTTCTTCCGTATAGAACATGTTCAGCGCAATCGCTTCACATTCCGGATTAATCAGCTTCACGCGATCCACCATCAGTTCGGCCTTCTTTTGCCCAACCGTAGTAGTAAGTGCGTGAATCTGCCGATTCACATTGGTAATGTCGACAGAATCCTTATCAATCAGAATCAGTCTGCCGATCCCGCTACGAGCCAATGCCTCAACAGCCATACCGCCAACACCGCCGATACCAAGTACCGCTACTGTGCTGTTCTTCATAATCTCCAGACCTTCCGGTCCGATCGCCAGTTCCGTACGTGAGAACTGATGCAGCATGAGGTCAGCCTCCTTCAAAAGCTATGGCGAAGCAGAAATCTGCCTCGCCCGCTTTATTTAATTATTCTTTTTCTTTTTCTTTCTTTGGTTTAAGGGCCAGCTTAATGTGCAGTTGCTCCAATTGTGAACCGTCTACTGGTGCAGGTGCATCCATAAGCAGGTCCGTTGCACTTGCCGTTTTCGGGAATGCGATGGTTTCGCGCAGATTTGTACGACCCGCCAGCAGCATGATTAGACGATCTAAACCGAAGGCGATACCACCGTGTGGAGGTGTACCATATTCGAACGCATCCATCAGGTAACCGAACTTCTCGTAAGCAACCTCTTCTGTGAAGCCGAGAGCTTGGAACATTTTTTCCTGTACTTCACGTTTGTAAATCCGCATGGAGCCACCGCCTACTTCATAACCGTTCAGAACGATATCGTAGGCTTGTGCACGAATTGCACCTGGATCTGTGTCGAACAGATGCAGATCCTCTTCACGCGGACGAGTGAACGGATGGTGTTCTGCTACATAACGTTTCTGATCTTCATCATAACCAAGCAATGGGAAGTCAGTCACCCAAGCGAACTTGAACACGTTATCGTCGATCAGACCCAGCTGACGTCCGATTTTGACACGAAGGGCGCCTAGAACGTCCGCTACAACCTTTTTGGTATCAGCGGAGAACAACAGTAGGTCGCCTTCTTCAGCGCCTGTACGCTCCTTCACAGCGGCAATTTCTTCTTCAGTGAAGAATTTGACAATCGGTCCTTTGAACTCGCCGTCTTTCACTTGAATCCAAGCCAAACCTTTCGCACCATAACGCGCAGCATAAGGTCCGAGATCATCGATTTCTTTACGAGTCCAAGTCCCGCAGCCTTTAGCATTTAGACATTTCACTTCTCCGCCCTTTTCGATCACAGAAGCAAATACCTTTACGCCACTTGTTGCAACAATATCGTTCATTTCTACAAGCTCTAATCCAAAACGCAGGTCAGGTTTGTCTGAACCGTATTTGCCCATTGCCTCAGCATAAGTCAAACGTTGGAATGGAAGCTGAATATCCGCTCCTACAGTTTCTTTGAACAAACGCTGCATTAGGTTCTCCATCATGCCAAGCAACTCATCTTGAGACAGGAATGAAGTCTCGATGTCCACTTGTGTAAATTCCGGCTGGCGGTCAGCACGCAAATCTTCATCACGGAAACAACGAGCAATTTGATAATAGCGTTCAACGCCACCCACCATCAAAAGCTGCTTGTAGATTTGTGGAGATTGAGGCAATGCGAAAAACTCGCCTTCATGCACACGGCTTGGCACCAAATAATCACGCGCACCTTCCGGTGAGCTCTTAGTTAGGATTGGTGTCTCTACGTCAATAAATCCTTCACTGTCAAGGAAATCGCGGAAAATCTTAGAAGCTTTCGAGCGTAGCAACAGTGTTTTTTGCATTTCCGGACGACGCAGATCCAGGTAACGATATTTCAGACGAAGAGATTCGTCTACTTCCACTCCATCTTCGATGAAGAATGGAGGAGTCTTAGCAGCGTTCAGCACTTCGATATCTGTAATTTGAACTTCAATCTCACCTGTTGGCAGATTGCGGTTAATAGTTTCTTCATCACGTTTAACCACTTTTCCTTTGACAGCCAAAACATACTCACTGCGAACCTTATCCGCAATTTGCAGTGCTTCGCCGGAGTAGTCCGGGTTGAATACAACTTGCACAATACCGCTTCTGTCACGCAGGTCAATAAAAAGTACGCCCCCAAGGTCGCGGCGGGTCTGGACCCATCCGTTTAAGGTTACCGTTTGTCCAATATGTTCTGGTGTTAATTGCCCACAGTTATGACTTCTTTGCATAATTCACCATTCCCCTTTTTATTTAAAAATACATTTCTACTTAAAAAGTCTTCTTCTATACCAACGCCTGAGCCAGCTCTTCGAGCTTCACAGTCTGCTGTTCCCCTGTGCTCATCGACTTCAGCGCAATTACACCATTCTTCAGCTCGTCTTCGCCAAGAATCGCAGTATAACGTGCCGACATACGGTCAGCTGACTTCATCTGCGCCTTCATCTTCCGGCCGAGGTAGTCGCGTTCTGCCGAGAACCCTTGGCTACGCAGAAAGTATAGCTGCTTGGAGATTTCAATGTCAGCCTCTTCGCCAAGAGCTACAAAATACACATCCAGTGGCTTCGCAGTCTCCAGCTCTACCTTCTGATCCTCCAGAATAAGAAGAATACGCTCCAGCCCGATCCCAAAACCAATACCCGGTTGATCCGGTCCACCGATTTCTTCAACCAAACCGTTGTACCGGCCTCCGCCGCCTACGGTATCAATAGAGCCAATGCCAGCTGCTTTATATTCAAACGCAGTATGCGTGTAATAATCCAAACCACGTACAAGACGAGAATTAATCGTGAACTCTACACCCATAATGTCGAGATGCATCTTAACCTTCTCAAAATGAGTTATGCATTCATCATCCAAACTGTCCAAAATAGAAGGGGCATCTGTAAATTTATCCTGATCCACCTTGCAATCCAGCACACGAAGCGGATTACGCTCGATTCGACGCTGACAGTCACTACAGAGGTTATCCTTCATCGGTCTAAGGAATCCCAGCAGCTTCTCCCGGTAAGCCGCACGGCTTGGTGCATTACCCACGGAATTAAGCTCCACTCTTACATCCTTAAGACCTAGATCCTTATAGAACTGATAGCCCATAGAGATTACTTCTGCATCAATAGCCGGATCCACGGCCCCAAACGCCTCAATCCCAAACTGATGGAACTGGCGATATCTTCCGGCCTGCGGACGCTCATAACGGAACATAGGTCCGATATAATACAGCTTGCTTACATCAGGTTCACCGTATAGCTTGTTCTGAACGTAAGCCCGCACGACACCAGCCGTTCCTTCTGGACGAAGAGCCAAATCACGGTCGCCTTTGTCCTTGAACGTATACATTTCGCCTTCCACAATATCCGTTGTTTCGCCTACTCCACGTTCGAATAACCCTGTGTGCTCAAACATAGGTGTGCGAATTTCCCGATAGTTAAAACGGCGGCATAAATCTCTGGCCTTCCCCTCAATATACTGCCATTTCTCCACAGCACCCGGAAGCACGTCCTGCGTTCCTGTTGGTTTCTCGAATCTTTCTTTAGCCACAGTCTATCCCTCCTAAAAAATAACCCCTCTAAAGCTGTTCTCTTCATCTGTTTCTATTGCAGAAATAGCAAAAAATCCCTCGTCCCTGTTTTATAAAAAAACAGGGACGAGGGATTATCATAACCAATAATACACCACGTGGTACCACCCACATTCCGGATCAGTAAAAATATACTGAAGCCGCTCAAAGCGGTTAACGCCCGCCTACGCGTAAACGGCTACTGATCGCGGCAATCAACACTGCCCACTTTCGCCGTACGTTCTCGGGGAGGTCATTCATTCGCTCATCAACAGAATCCTTGCAGCCAAGCGATACCGGTTCATCATCCACTTAAGTAGATGTCATCCGAATCGACAAGGGATTCTTCTCTGGAGTTGTGGGTTCTCGAATTACTTGGTCCCGTCATCAAAACCATATGATAAAATCGTATATTGTTAATATTCTACTGAACTACTGCATTAAAGTCAAGGTAGTAAAAAGGATGCCTAGTATAAATTTTGACAGCTTCCGAGTTTTTTATTCAGCAATTATATTGTAACAAAAAAATGACCTGCAGCCGAATGCTGCAGGTCCATCATCATATATTATTAAAAAGGGGGTCATGCCTTTATTATAAACACGCTATATTAAGGAATCATGTACGTAATATTACGATTATATTACATTCCATGAAAGCGGTTTATTTTTAATAGAATACTATTCGAATTGTTCAACATAAGCCCCTTTGCCCCGGAGGATTTCCACAACTTCATTATAATTCTCTTCTGCTATACTTAGCTCCATCACATAACGAAGTTCACTTAAATCCCCATCTTCGAGATCTCCTTCTGCCACGTTCGCACTAACCTGATCTTCATTCACACTATAATGCGTTTCAGGGTCAGCACGAGTGTCGGAAGCGGCAATGCCAGGAACCAGCATAGCTCCAGCTGCAGGTGTGCTAGCCGTTCCAAGCGTTCCAGTTGTGCCTGCGACTACAGATGCACTATCCAGTGGAATGATTGGAAACAGAATATTACGATCATTGCCGATAGGGTCCGTGAGTGGCCAAACCTCCAAGCCATCCACCTTATAGCTAATCAATGCTGTTTTTGCGCCTTCTGCTTCATTTTCAGTTCTGAAATACGCTTGGATTTTTCTGCTCATTGCCATTACCTCCTTGGATTATAAGACTCTAATTTAAATATTGCTTATTTATTTCAGGACCTTCAATATTTCACGAACAAATGCAGGCTCATCTTTTGGTGTACGCGAAGTAATGTAATTGCGATCAACCACTACTTCCTCATCCTTAAACACCGCACCGGCATTCACAACATCATCCTTCAGCGGAGGATAAGAGGTAATGGTGCGTCCCTTAAGCAAGTCTGCACTGATCAGAATTTGCGGTCCGTGGCAAATAGAGGCGATAGGCTTGCCTGCTTCATTTGCTTCTTTTACAAACTTCAAAATATCGGCATTTTGCCGTAAATTCTCGGGGGAAGAACCACCCGGGATGACAATCGCGTCATAATCACTTGCTTGAACCTCGGCGATCGCCTTGTCTGCTGCGTAGGAGACTTCTTTCTTTTTACCCAGCAGGGTCTCCCCTTTTTTCAAACCAATAATGTCAGCTTGATGTCCTGCCTTTATAATTTCATCATAAGGAACCTTCATTTCAGAATCTTCAAAATCATTAGCCAGTAAGAAAGCAACGTTACTCATGTGATAGTTTCTCCTCTCTGTCTTTAGCAATTAATGATGTTCTTATTATTCTTTCTTGTGGTCTATTACCCTTATGAGGATGCTTTCTAACCTTTAATCGGAAAATAGGCTTCATTCACAACACCGAAAAAGCCGCCTTTTCCACCCGCTTCAGGTACGCGGCAAGAGATTGCGGCTTCTTCCTTTGATTACTAATGGTTCGGTCTCGCCTTCTAGCTTTTTGGCTAATGCACAGGCTTCCATAGGACTCCCAGTCGGTAGTGCCGGGATACTTCTCCATACCCATGCCTTCTGTGATTGTCTCATTCTTAAACTCCCTGCCTTATGCGTGATATCTGCCTGCATTTAGTTTATCCAGCCCAAAGAAGCTCTATCCGCATAAAAAAAAGATGTCGAAAGTTAGCTCCGGCCAGAAGCAATCTTCGACATCCTCTATTTCGTTAGCTGCGGCTATCCAGAATGAGAGTAACTGGGCCCCAATTGGTCAGCGACACATCCATCATCGCTCCAAATATGCCCGTCTCCACCTGAAGACCTCCAGCTCTAAGCTCTTGATTAAAATAATCATAAAGACGCTCGGCCTCCGCAGGAGCTGCAGCTCCCATGAAATTCGGCCGTCTTCCCTTACGGCAATCTCCGTATAAAGTAAACTGGGACACTGAAAGAATAGCTCCGTTAGTATCCGTGACACTATAGTTCATTTTGCCAGCATCATCTTCAAAAATACGCAGTCCAGCTATTTTATCCGCCAAATATTTGGCATCCTTCTCCGTATCTTCATGGGTAACGCCGACAAGCAGCATCAGACCATTGCCAATCGCTCCGGTCACTGTCTCATCCACGGTTACTTTGGCGTCCTTGCAACGCTGTACTACAACTCTCATCGCACTACTTCGCTCCTTGCCTTATTGCATGATCCGATTCACTGTATATACATCTTTGACTCGTTTCACTTTATCTACAACGGATTGCAGATGCTCCGTATTACGAATAAGGATGGTCATATGAATCATTGCCATCTTATTCTTGTCAGAGCGCCCAGTGACCGCTGAAATGTTCGTTTTGCTCTCGGACACTGCCTGCAGTACTTCATTGAGCAGTCCATTGCGATCATGGCCTGTAATCTCAATATCCACACTGTAGTTTGCTTCCATCGTGCCTTCCCATTCCACTTCAATCACTCTAGCTGCTTCTTCTCCGTCACCTTCACCCGGAATGTTAGGACAATCCTGGCGGTGTACAGATACGCCCCGGCCCCGTGTAACATAACCTACAATGTCGTCACCCGGAACCGGGTTGCAACATCGTGCAAAACGAACAAGTAAGTTTTCAATTCCTTTTACACTAACACCATTGGTAGGTTGATTACGTCTCTCGCCGGAAGACTTGATCTCCTTCATCTCTGAAGTAAGCTCCAAGTGATTAGCAGCTTCTTCCTGCTCCTTGCGCAGCTTCTCCGTCAAGCGGGAGGCAATTTGCGAAGCGGTAATCCCACCAAAACCAACGGCAGACAACATATCCTCTACATCATTAAAGGCAAATTTTTTCGCAGCTTCCAATAGTTTTTCATCAGAAATCCACTCGGAAACTTCGACATTCAGGCGCTTCAGCTCACGTTCAATCGCTTCGCGACCTTTTTCGACATTTTCCTCACGTTTTTCTTTTTTGAACCATTGCTTAATTTTGCTTCTTGCGTGAGAGGATTGTGCAATTTTGAGCCAGTCACGGCTAGGTCCGTAAGAATGCTTAGACGTCAAAATCTCAACAATATCGCCCGTCTTCAGCTTGTGATCAAGCGGCACGATCCGCCCGTTCACCTTGGAACCAATTGTACGATTGCCCACTTCTGTATGAATGCGGAACGCGAAGTCAAGAGGCACAGAACCCGCAGGAAGCTCAATAACCTCACCTTTAGGAGTAAATACAAACACCAGGTCTGAGAAAAAATCCATTTTCAGTGATTTTACGAACTCTTCGGCATCCTTAGCTTCATGCTGCAGCTCCAATATTTCGCGAAAGAAAGGCATCCGATTCTCCGGATTAGCATTATTACTGCTGCCTTCTTTGTATGCCCAGTGTGCGGCTATCCCGTATTCTGCCGTGCGGTGCATTTCCCAGGTGCGAATTTGCACCTCAGTAGGCTCTCCGCCTGGTCCTACCACAGTAGTATGCAGAGATTGATACATATTGGCTTTTGGCATAGCTATATAATCTTTAAAACGCCCCGGCATTGGCTTCCATAAGGTGTGAATAATTCCAAGGGTTGCATAACAGTCCTTGATATTATCCACAATGATACGAATGGCCAGCAGGTCATAAATTTCATTAAACTGCTTGTTTTTTGTGCTCATTTTGTTATAAACACTGTAAATATGCTTCGGGCGGCCGGAAAGATCACCTTCAATGCCCATTTCATCCAGCTTGGCACGAATACGGCCAATTACGCTGTCGATAAATTGCTCACGCTCGGCCCGCTTCTTATGCACCAGATTAGCAATCCGGTAATACTGCTGCGGGTTCAAGTAACGAAGCGCAATATCCTCCATCTCCCACTTGATCGCGGAAATCCCCAGCCGGTCAGCTACAGGACAGAAAATCTCCAACGTCTCATAAGAAATACGGCGCTGGCTCTCTTCAGATTGGTATTTTAACGTTCGCATATTATGCAGACGGTCCGCCAGTTTAATGACAATAACCCGGATATCCTGAGCCATAGCAATAAACATTTTACGGTAATTCTCGTTCTGCTGCTCTTCCTTTGAGCGAAAGCGAATGCGTTCCAGCTTCGTTAAGCCGTCAACAAGCATTGCGCAGGTATCGCCAAATTTAGCGCGGATTTGTTCCAGTGAGACCGTCGTATCTTCCACCACATCATGCAAAAGCGCTGCAACAATAGATATAACATCCATTTGCATATTGACGACAATATCTGCCACCGCCAGCGGATGCAGAATGTATGGCTCCCCCGACTTGCGGATCTGCCCGTGATGAGCCTGATCGGCAAATTCATAAGCTTCCCGGATGCGGAGAAGATCTTTATCTTTTATATAGGCGCCAGCCTTATCAATTAATCGCTCAATGCCCATTCTCGTCGTATCCGATTCCTTTCTATAATAAAATGAACCCGCAACTGTTCAAAAATCTGCAGGTTCCAATCATTTCATTTGTCCAAGCTTACTTACGCCCTTATTCAAAGTTGTCTATAATTATGAGGCTTAAGGAGGATTACGTCAACACTTGCCATCTCATGGGATTCCAGAAGTAAAAGTAATTAAATTCGGACAAATTAATAACACTTGTGAAAATGTTGTTGTAAAAAAGCCAAGTTCTATTTAATCTAGTAAAGGCGGATTTTCGCCGGACAACATAATATCAGATAAGAAAGAGGAGTGAACTCCATTGCAACGCGAAATTCAAGTTAACGAAAAACTTCCATGGGGCCCAGGCTTTCTATTAAGTCTCCAGCATTTGTTTGCCATGTTTGGCAGTACAGTGCTAGTGCCTAACTTGTTCGGGGTCGACCCTGGAATGATTTTGCTTATGAATGGTATCGGTACATTGCTGTACATTTGGATCTGTCGCGGTAAAATCCCTGCGTACCTTGGTTCCAGCTTTGCCTTTATTGCACCGGTATTATCAGTACTCAGTCGTTACCCAAATGATCACATGAAAGGATACTCGCTTGCTTTGGGTGCTTTTATCGTCACTGGTATTATATTCGTGCTCGTGGCATTGATCATTCGTTATGCAGGAACCAAATGGATTGATGTTGTTTTCCCTCCAGCAGTAATGGGAGCGATCGTAGCTACGATCGGACTTGAACTTGTACCTGTTGCCGCACGAATGGCAGGACTTATTGCTCCTGAAGGCGTTGCAGTTGCAGACTGGACGCCAGATGGCAAAACAATCGCACTTTCTATGGTGACGCTTGGTGTAACTGTAATTGGAGCTGTACTCTTCCGCGGTTTTCCAAAAATCATTCACATCCTTATTGGTATCGTCACTGGTTATGGTTTAGCATATATTTTGAAAATGGTGGATACCGCTGCTATCTCTAATGCAAAATTTTTAGCGCATCCTTCCATTGTTACTCCTTCATTTGATTGGAATGTAATATTCACTATTATCCCGGTATCATTAGTTGTTATCGTTGAGCATATTGGACATTTACTTGTAACAAGCAATATTGTCGGAAGAGACTTGGCAAAAGATCCTGGACTTGACCGCTCCCTGATGGGGAACGGGATATCTACAATTATCTCCGGTTTTATCGGTTCTACTCCAAATACAACCTACGGTGAAAATATCGGGGTTATGGCGTTGACTAAAGTATATTCGGTATATGTAATCGGCGGCGCAGCGGTGATCGCTATTCTGCTTTCATTCTCTGGTACTTTCTCCTCTGTTATCGCTAATATTCCAACCCCTGTAATGGGCGGTGTATCCCTGCTGCTGTTCGGTGTAATTGCGGCTTCCGGATTACGTATTTTCGTTGAGCAAAAAGTTGATTTTTCCAAAGCTACTAACATGATCATGGCTACGTTGGTACTCGTTGTCGGAATCAGTGGTACAACCCTTACCATGGGCAACGTTAAACTAAGTGGTATGGCGCTGGCTACAATTGTTGGTATCGTTCTGGCTCTGTTCTTCAAACTCATTGAAGTGCTCGGATTGTCTAATGAAGGCGGAGAAAGTGATAAAACTGCCCATTAATCGGTTATAAAAAATAGAATTTTAAAAAAGCTGCTCCAACGTCCATTTATGGACTTGGGCAGCTTTTTTTATTGACTCAGATACAAAACAGCAACTCTCCGCCAAAAGGCAGACAGCTGCTGTTATTATCTTACATTTTCCAATTAATGTTTAACTTCCACACTTTGCGTCTTTGCACTTTTCAGCATAATTCGAGAGCCGAATCCCCGTTTATTTCCCGGGAAAAGACAAACTTTACAAGATTAATCCTCGTAATTCACCAAGGAAAGAACTTCAACTCCAGAAAGCTTATTACGTCCAGCAAGCTCAACCAGCTCAATCAGAAAAGCAGCACCTACCACTTTACCGCCAAGCTGTTCTACAAGGTTAACCGAAGTAGCAATGGTTCCACCAGTTGCCAATAAATCATCAGCGATCAATACTTTTTGACCAGGCTTGATAGCATCCGTGTGAACAGCAAGTGTGTCCTTGCCATACTCAAGATCATAACCTACCTCTATAGTCTCATATGGAAGCTTGCCGCTTTTACGAATCGGCACAAAACCTACTCCCATCGCATAAGCAAGAGGTGCTCCAACTACGAAGCCACGTGCTTCTGGTCCAGCGATAACGTCGATTTCCAAGTGCGCTACGAGAGCTTTCAACGCGTCAATCGCTTGGCGGTAAGCCTCCCCGTCTTTAAGCAATGTGGTGATATCTTTAAAACTAATACCTTCTTTAGGGAAATCAGGAATCACACGAATACTATCTTTAAAATCCAAATTTATCATCTCCTATAAGTTTTGTTAGCATAGCTGCTTTGATTCAGATCGACAAAACTTGCTTCGTAAGCATACGTTTTGTTATATTGAGCGTTGCATTTTTATACACCGTTGGGTACGCTCAGCAGCTCATATTTGCATGGATTATGATACGCCTAAACGACGCGATAACATCCAGTCCTGTAACTCTGACAGGCTGCCCTCCATGAAGTATTGCTCCATTTCCGCCATCTGTCCCAGTCGGACAAAATGACTCGATGCTGTCAGACTTTTAGCTACTGGCTGAGTAATAAACGCCACACTTCCCTGACTTCTTTTAATAAAATCAAGCTCCTCAAACACATCAAGCATGTTGTTAAGCATGCGGATACTTAACGAGGACTGGCGGCTTAACCGCAGCAAAACTTCGTTCTCAGGTGTTGCAACTGAGGTGATCGAAGCCAACAGTTTATATAGTATTTTGAAATGATCCCGTGTCGGAGTAATAAGTCGTTCTCGGCCATCCTTGATAGAATGCAATAACGCAATATTATCAGCATTAGGGAAGGTTTCGAGCAGCGCATCCAGTTGTTCAGGAGTCTCCGGCATATCCAGTAAGCATAACAGGGAGACATGCCCTGATTCCTGAAGGGGCTCATCCTTAACAGCAGCGCTAATGCCAGCTTCTTTATCATATACCCATAAAGACATTCCTATCAATTCACTTGCAGGCGTACTACGTCCGTTCTGAAACACTGCAGCAGCTCGATACGGACCCGCACCACTATAAGGAAGAAGTAGTTCTCTAATATGTGCGGCTTGCCGTACGGCGTCAGCAGCACCACGAAGATCGAATAACTGAGCATCCTGCACAGATAAATCCTGCAGCATCAGCTGTGATTTGCGTGAGCCATTCCATTCATTGATCGACAGCTCAGCTAACACGTTGATCGTAGTACCCGCCGGTAGCAGCCTGGATAAAGCGCCTTTACCAAACGCCAAGGCTTCAATGCTGTTTTTCCCCTGCTGCAATACAATCTTCAGGTGTTTTCCATCTTGGCCCATTGTACGTGTCTCTTTCACGGTAGCCCCACGAATAATAAACTTCGGCAACGGATTAGACATTCCGAATGGTGCAAGCCTTTCCAATTCTAACGCGGTCTGCAGTGATAAATCTGAGATTGACACCTCTGCATCAGCGGAAGCAACAGGAACGAAATGCTCTGGCGTTAACACCCCGGACGCATATTCGTTTAATGCTGCAGCAAAGGCTTCTAATCCATCCCGATGCAGGCTCATTCCCGCAGCGGCTGGATGACCTCCAAAATGATCCATTAAATCAGAACAAGAAGAAAGTGCAGCGTAGATGTCAAGTCCAGGAATGGAGCGAGCAGAACCTTTGCACATTCCGGTCTCTGGATGTATATCCAGAATGATCACAGGCCGATAATAACGCTCCAGCAGTTTGGAAGCCACTATACCTACCACACCTACATTCCAGCCATGATCAGCAAGAACAATGATGTCTGGGATTTCGCCACCCTGTGTCATCTGCTCCAGCTTGGCAGTAGCCTCAACAACAATTCTTTCTACCACCAATTGGCGTTCTTTGTTAAGCAGGTCCAGCTCTCCAGCTAGCTGCTCTGCCTCAGCCGCATGCTCGGTAGTGAGGAGGGACACAGCCCGTCCAGCATGGTCCAGGCGACCACTGGCATTAATGCGCGGCGCCATGCCAAAAGCGATATTGACCGCACTCACAGTGCTCATGTTCACACCGCTGACAGCGAGTAAGGCACGAATCCCCGGGAAACTTGAATGCCGCATACTTTCCAAGCCATTTCTAACAATCTCACGGTTTTCGCCAAGCAGCGGCATTAAATCCGCAACCGTTCCTATCGCTGCAATCTCTGCCCATTCTGTGGGAGTTTCTTCCCCTAGAATAGCCTGAGCAAGCTTATAAGCCACACCTACACCCGCTAATCCTTTGAACGGATAAGGGCAGTCTGGCAGCTTGGGATTAATAAGCGTATAGGCCTCTGGCAAAAGCTCAGGGGGTTCATGGTGATCCGTAACGATCACATCGATCCCCAGTTCATTAGCGTAAGCAACCTGATGATAAGCGCTAATGCCAGTATCTACTGTAATGATTAAGGAGACACCTTGCTGTAAAGCCCAATCCAGGGCATGATTATGCAGCCCATAACCCTCATTAGAGCGGTGTGGGATATAAATATCAAAGGAAGCGCCTAAATAGCGCAGCAGATGAATCATAAGTGCTGTGCTGGACACCCCGTCGGCATCATAATCGCCATAAATAAGAATATGTTCTTCATCTTTTAAAGCCTTTCTAATTCTAGGAACCGCTTCAGCCATTCCTTTGAGTAGGAACGGATCATGCTGTTCTTCCTCACTGCCATCCATGAAGCTTAGAGCTTCATGAGGCGTGTTCATTCCTCTATTTACTAATAGTGAGGATAAGAGTGGAGAAATAGAAAGGCTCCGGGCCATATCCCTAACTGTGTCGGGATTGGCTGCCGGAGATTGCCATCTTGTTTTTGAATAAAGCAATAGAACTCACCTTTCTCTCACCTTGCAAACTACTGAAGCAACGTAGGAATATCATTATCCGGCAATTCATAATTGCTTTTGTACGGATAGCCGGGATCATAAGGAACAACGTCCATATGCACCTCACCGACATGAACAAACCGGTGCTGCAGCAGCTTCCTAGCGCATTCCGAAATATCCTGTGCTTCCATCACCGTAATCCGCGGATTCACACTGATCTTCACTTGAAGATTCACATAATTCCCTTGCTCAAGTGCCTTCAGATGTTCTACGCGAATGACGCCATGAACACGTTGCACCGTTTCAATAAAATTAGCGGCTTCCTCCGAAGGAAGCTCCTGCGCATTTTTAGTGTTAATAGAGCTAGCAATGAGTGAATAGCCTTTACGAAGAATTAAAACTCCGGTTAAGAGTGCGGCAATAGGATCCATATAAGATAGAGGATGCCAATAGGTGCCACCCATGGATAACGAAATTCCGACTAATACTGTGATAGATGTATATAAGCTGAAACGATGACTATTAACATATGCAGCGTGACTGCCATCACCTATTTTTTTAAAGTAGCGATATTGATATTGAAATACAGCTTCTTTAAAAACAATAGATACTAAGACGGTTACAAACGCCAGCTGTCCGTGTGTAGATGATTTTCCATCCGTTAAGTCGCGGATTGCAGAGAATGCGATCTGCAGTCCCCCCATAAGAATAAATACCGAAAAAAGTATAGCCAACAGCGGCTCCTTAGTGCCCCGCCGTTCTTCGATCCGTTGCTTACTCTTTCTCCCTTGCTCAGAGCGCCACGGAAGAATATCCGCCAGTTTGGCTGCTGCGTCTGCTCCGGAATACAAAGCATCCCCCATTAATGCCTTGCTCCCTGAAATATAGCCAAAACTCCCCTTAGCTACTGCCAAAGTAACATCGCTAATGATCCCTGTCCAAGCAACCGTCTCGCTTTGCGGTGATCGTTCTTTATTCATACGAGGCCCTCCTTACCAATAGCAAGTAATCTCATGATGATTCAATACACATGACATGACCCTAAAGATTTCGAAAGCCGCGTCGCATTTGACGCGGCTTTCTTAAACGTATAAGAAAAGTAGAACTTCGATGCTAATTTCTTCTAACCTTTATTCGGGCTGCTCTTCACTTTAACCTTCTCACGCTTTTTAAGCACTAACCAGAGTGGACTGGCAATAAAGATGGAAGAGTAAGCTCCGAAGAGCAAGCCGATTACCATCGCAAGCGAGAACATCTTAATCGACTCGCCTCCGAACAATAACAGGAAGAACGCCGCAATGAATACGGTAAATGCGGTATAGAGAGAACGCATAAGCGTTTGAGCCACACTTTTATTCACAAGGTGTTTCAAGTCTTCATAAGTTTTCTGTTTACCAAAACGTAAATTCTCACGGATACGGTCAAAAATAACGATCGTATCATTAATGGAATAACCGATAATCGTAAGCACCGCTACAATGAAAGTCAAATCCACTTCCAAACGGAAGATAGAGAAGAGCGCGACTACGATAAAGGCATCATGGAGCAAGGCCACAATCGATGCCACGGCGAAACGCCATTCAAAACGAATACTTACATAAATAATAATCCCCAGACAAGAAATCAGAACTGCATAAATAGCATTACGTGCCAATTCTTTTGCCATTTCAGTGTCCACGGTATTAATTTCAAATGATGCTTTGTCATCCAGCTTAAGGATTTCAGCTTTTAGGGCTTCATCTTGAGCCTCATCAAGAACTTCGTCATAGCGGATATTCACACGCTGATCACCAAACGAGATCGTTGGTTCATGATCGACATCGATTGCACTAGTTGCAGTCTTAACCTGATCCAAGTTCAAATTCTTGGAAAGGGAGATGTCCACATTAGATCCAGCTTTAAAGTCAACGCTGTAATTCAGGCCAAATGTCGCCAGGAAAATCAATCCTGCTACTGTCAATGCGATAGAGAAAATATAGAAATATTTACTCAAATGTACGAAATCAAGCTCTTTCTTAAAGCGCACGGATTTCACTCTCCTTAACACCGAAGCTCTTCGGTTTGTTCAGCTTACCCGCTTTGACAAGCTGGCTAAGCAACCAGTGGGAGAAATAAAGATTCGTGGCGATACTCAGCACGATTTCTACAATCAGCACCAATGCAAAGCCTTTGACCGCACCTGTACCGAAGGCAAACATAACTGCTGCCACAATAATAGTAGTCACATTGGAGTCCATTACTGTCCGGAAAGAGGATTTATTCCCCGCTTTAACGGAGGACAGTATACTTTTTCCACTGCGCATTTCTTCCCTTATCCGTTCGTTGGTAATGATATTGGCATCGACCGCCATACCTATACCCAGAATAAATGCGGCTATACCAGGCAGCGTCAAGGTGAAGTCTGCGAAGACGAAGACCGCAATTAGCGCCCATGTATGCAAGAGCAAGGCAAAACTAGCCAAAAGACCTGGCAAACGATACATTCCGATCATGAAAATAAGGATAATCACAGAAGCCAGCAGACCTGCTCGAATCGTTTGATCAAGCGATTGCTTACCCAGGGTAGCACCCACACTTTGGGAATATTTCTCCGTCAGCTTCAGTGGCAATGCACCTAGGTTAATAGTGTCTGCAAGTTCACGTGCTTCCTTAATTGTATAGTTACCCGAAATAGAAGCACTGCCATCGGTAAGTACTGCTTGTACCGTAGGGTCAGATAATTTGTTCTCATCCAAGTAAATTGCGAGATTCTTTCCTAAGAGACGTTTAGTAATCTCTGCAAATTTGTCCTTGTCCTTAATCTTGATGCTGATGATTGGCTGATTCAGGTTATCCCGTCCAACTTCTGCAGCACCTTCAACAAAATCACTACCTACCAGTTCGATTTTGCTGTAAGTTCCCTCAGCGTCACCTTCAGCAGCACTACGGAAAGTCAGAACTGCAGGTTCCTTCATTTTTTTACGAACCTCGGCTTCATCCGTTACGCCCGCAATTTTCAAACGGATACGGTCCGTACCTTCAGTAGTTACCTCTGGTTCACTTGTTCCGAGCGCATTCGCCCGTTTTTCTAAGCTTTCCGCTGTCTTCAGCAGAGAAGCTCGGGACAATGCTGCTCCCGCTTCCATAGGCTCAGCATGATACAAAATCTCAAATCCGCCTTTCAGGTCAAGACCAAGTCTAACCTTGTCCAGCAGTCCAGGAGTAGTAAATGCCATAACGCCTGTCAAAACGAGCACGGTAATAAAAAAGCCCATTAGTCTCTTCATGCTCTAGCTAGTTCCCCTTTCATTAACTCAATATTCCTATTATAGCTACACGCGAAATGACCGTCAATTCACAGCATTGATAGAGCTATACTCACACAAAGAAACGGCCGCCCCTGCTTAAATCAGCAAGACATCCGTTTTTAATAGGAGATGTGGAGTTATTATTCTCTTACTTTACTGCTTTATCAGGCAGTTCGCAAAAAGAAATATGTGGTTTATTGTTCAGTTCAACCCCCGATAGGCCGCAATAGTCAAATAATTCATGTAACTATTGGCTTTCAAGGAATAAATGTCGTTTACCAGCTTATGTAGGGGAGGCAAGCCTTCCTTATCATAATTACGGCTGATGCAATCCCAGATATCCTTGCTGGTTACATACTCATAGCCGAGGAGCCGGAATTCTTCAGCTTTGCTGCGGCACATGGCTTCGATTTCTTCACTATGTTGATCATGATTCCACTGTTCCGATTCCACGTGTTGACACCTCCAAAGATCGCTCATGTTCGTATGCTCACCATAGATATTCGACTCTTGTTCTTCGCTTTCCTTCTTCCTTCACAAAAAGTTAAAGCTACTAAAACAAGGCATGCCGAGATAGGGGTATAGCATATCCATAAGAATAGACAAGTTCGCCAGCGTTTTATTTCATTTTGGGAAGAAGGCGTGACCTTTGAAGAAACAGAGCTTTATACAAGGAACTTTAATCTTGCTAGCCGCCGGCATCATTAATCGGATGCTTGGATTTATTCCCCGGATTGCTTTACCACGTATTATCGGAGCAGAAGGTGTGGGACTATATCAGCTCGCATATCCTTTTTTTCTCGTGCTGGTTACTGTCATTACAGGCGGGATTCCACTGGCGATAGCCAAGATGGTTGCGGAAGCAGAAGGAGAGAATCGGCCTGAAAAATCAAGGCTGATTTTACGTACTGGACTTGCCCTTAGTGTTGGACTTGCAATCTTCTTTACTTTGGTTGCTTTGGTAAGTGCCTCATGGGTCTCCAATGTTATCTTAACAGACCATCGAGTTTATTATACGTTTATTGCCATGATCCCAATGATTGGGATTGTCGCCGTATCTGCAATCTACCGCGGTTATTTCCAAGGCAAGCAGAACATGATTCCATCGGCGCTCTCCTCCATCTTCGAATCTTTAGTGCGAATATTCTTTATGCTATGGTTCTCCTGGTTGTTGCTTCCTAAGGGTATTGCTATGGCGGCGGCTGGAGCGATGTTAGGTGTGACGGTAGGAGAAATTGGCGGAATGTTAGCGATTCTGTGGCAATATTATGTCATTACTAAAAAAGATAAAAAGCAGACAAATCCGACTCCAGAGCACCCCGCTCTCGAGCCGGAGGTTATCTCATCTGATACACAAGGTGTGAAAGCCAACTCCCCCATATTACGGCGGTTACTAGGCATATCCATTCCCGTTACGGCAAGTCGGCTTGTCGGCTCTTTTTCGTATCTGCTGGAATCTATTATTACTGTGCGCAGTCTCGCCTTGGCAGGTATAGCCACCGCTGCCGCTACAGCCCAGTACGGGTCTTTACAAGGGATGGTTATTCCCTTATTGCTGCTGCCCGGGGCACTGACCTCGTCACTTGCTGTATCTCTGGTTCCTTCCATATCAGCAGCTGCCGCAAGAAAGGACTTGCCTACCATTCACAAGCGTATGCATCAAGCGTTGCGGCTTGCGCTGGTAACAGGTGCCCCATTTGCTGTTCTTATGTATATCCTGGCGGTCCCGCTTTGCAATTTGTTATATGGCAACGCGGATACAGCCCCTATGCTGAAGCTTATGGCTCCGTTCGCCTTGTTCATCTATGTTCAAGCTCCCTTACAAGCTGCGCTGCAAGCTATGGATCGACCGGGCAGGGCACTCATCAACACCTTTATTGGAGCAGTAGTCAAAATCATTCTGATTGTAATATTGGCATCCCAACCTGAATATGGAATTTACGGCGCTATCATAGCCATTATTGTGAACAGCATTTTGGTTACGTTACTACACGGATACAGTGTAGTCAGTCTCATTTCATTATCTTTAAGAGTAACCGAAACCATTAAAACCTTATGTGCAATGCTCATTATGGGAGCGGGCGTGCATTATGTATACACTTCCATTCCCATTGCAGATGTACAATGGATTCAATTTTTATTTGCCTCTGCGATAGGAATGGTCCTGTATTTTGGAATCAGTCTGTTAGCTGGCCTTATCTCACTGCGTGATTTGGACCGTCTGCCGTTTATCAAACGCAGGCTCTAAAAGGTTATCTGTTGTCCAAACGGTCGACATAAATTCTGCCCTTATGATCTATGGAGCATAGAAATACATCTTTGAAATCAGATACTCCCTTTTGGCGAATTTGAGTTCTTAGCCAAAATCTGGTTTTTCCAATCATCTCTAAATTCTGATCCTGCACCTTTCCATCCATAATCAGAGGGATTGGAAGTCCTTCATACCTGATCTTATTCTTCGGCAGTTCTATCTTACGGTTCTTGTTCCCTTTATTATCGTCACTCTTTTTATGCTCAGCAGCTGCACTGCTATTGCCTGATTGGTTAGAGGATGAACTCCCCTTCTCTTTCTCGAATACGGTTAGCTGTCCACTAGGCTCCAGGATCGCAAATTCCACGTCAGCAGGACTGGCGATGTTCTGTCCACGCAATTGCTGCAGCAGATCATCAATATTATATCTCTGCCTACGCATTTCGCCCCGGTGCAGCTTGCCTCCAGAAATGAGTATGCTCGGTTTGCCGTCCATTAAAAGTCTGAGCTTTCTGCTCTTAAGACTGAGTTGAGCCACAATTACCTGTATCAACACCAATGTTGCCATCGGAACGACTCCTTCATAGATCGGCCGATTGATATCCTCAAGCACAAAAACAGCAATCTCGGCAATCATGATGGAGATCGTTAAATCAAATACAGACAGCTTACCTATTTCCCTCTTCCCCATGATGCGCATACACAGGAATATGAAGAAATACATCAGCACGGTCAAGAAAATATGGGTAGAGATATGCTGGAACATATAGCTTCGCTCCCCTCCATTCTCACCCGCAGACTTGTTTCCTCGGGTGGATTAATGTAACCCTATTCTGACCGCTCTGTGCAGGGAACATTCGGAAGCCGGCATATTAATTAATGGTAAAAAGGCTGCAATGCCCTTTCTTGTACTATTGGGGCAAGCCATCCCATACAATGAATAATAACTATGTTGATTCTTTTTTCTCAAAAAAACTTTAGGAGGTTGTACCATGTATTTAATCCGGCGCATGTTCTCGTGGAGAATAGCCAATCCTGTGTTATCTGGCCTATGTCGATCATTCCTTTGGATGCTGATGGGTGCGTTTGTCCTCTCTCTTTTGTTATGGGGCAGCAGTCTGAAGGAGCAGGATCTCTCAATGTACACATACATTGTACACGGCATAGCTGCAGCATTCGGAGGACTAACCGCCGGTCGCAGAGCCACGAGCAAAGGCTGGTATCAAGGAAGTCTTACAGGAGCATTTTATGGGATTATCGTTCTGTTAATCGGTTTTTTGGCACTGGATAGCGCACCATCTGGCGTAGATCTGCTATGGGTTCTCGCAGCTGCAGCAATTGGCGCTCTCGGCGGAATGTTTGGCGTTAATTTACAAAAAAGCTAAAATTATAATTCCATTAAATTCGAAACATTCCTTGAAAATATGTTAAACTGTGATCATCTGACTTCATTAAGAGATCAAGGAGGCTTCGATTGCTTTGTTTTACCAATCAATGAACCATATTGTTTTGTACACAGTTGCATTAGTAGTGATATTAGTATGGATTGGCTCTAAACGTAATCCAATCATGGCATTGGTTGAAATTGGGAAAGAGATGCTGCGATCTTATAAGTTTTTGTTGCTGATTGCAGGAATGTTTGGCGTATTAGCCATAAATAAATATGAACTGCAAATTGAACAAAAAATGCATCTTACCTCTGATTATACGCCATTTATATTTGGCCTAGAGGGTCATTTTGTCCAAGCCGTTCAGGATATATTCTACAGTCCATGGTTAACACCGATCATCGTCTTTTTCTACATTTTCATGCTTCAATCCGTTCTAGCAGCTTCATTAGGGGTCTATTTGTTAGATAAAAACCGGGTGATGTTATACGCAACCTGTTATGCTATTATTATCAACTATGCCTTGGCGATTCCATTCTATCTTTACTTCCCGGTAAACGAGGTATGGTCCTATCTGCCGGCAGGCGTCAAATTTACTATGCTGGATGTATTTCCGAAATTCGAACAGGAATATAGACCGCTATCCGGTCTCAATAACTGCTTCCCGAGTCTACATACGTCCATATCTGTTACAATGGCACTTCTGGCCTTCCGTTCAGGGAACCGCCGCTGGATGGTCATCACTAGCATTTCTGCAGTTGTAATCGTCTTTGGAATCTTCTATCTGGGCATTCATTGGCTTACAGATATGATTGGTGGAACCTTGCTAGCTGTGCTAGCCTCTACAGTTGGCGTTCAACTCGCCAAATTAACTTTGCGGGGACGTGAAGAATCGCTTACCGTTCCGAGCCGCGTAACAAATGTACGTTAAAGTTAAACTGCTAAATCGTAATAACCTTAAAGATCAAAAAAGCGGTGTCCTCTCCAATGAGAAGACACCGCTTTTTATGTACTTAAATAACAAGTCTATACTTTCTCTTCGACATCCGTCGCCACAGCGTGGCTGATGGAACCGCGATCAAAAGTCAGCTTAGTTACATCGTTGACCCGCAGAACCACAATATCATCGGAAATCTCCATGATCGTACCGTGAAGTCCTCCAATAGTAACGATTTTATCGCCCTTTTTCAGAGCTTTCAACATTGCGTTACGAGTTTTGGTCTTCTTTTGTTGCGGACGAATCAGCAAGAAGTAGAATACTACAAACATAAGGACAAAGGGACCTACCAGGCCTAGTATGCTACCTCCACCACCTGCGCCAGCTGCATATTGAAACGATTGAATCATATTTCTCCCCCCTTTCAAAGTACATTAAAGCATGACTCATAAATCAAACCCTAAAAGCCTTTAAGATTATCATATAATCCGTATTTGGCAAAAAACTCATCGCGAAAATCAAGCAGCCGATCTTCCTTGATGGCTTCACGCACTTTACGCATTAAATCCAACAAGAAGTGCAAATTGTGGTATGTCGTCAATCTAAGTCCGAAGGTTTCATCGGCTTTGATTAGATGGCGCAAATAAGCGCGGGAATAATTCCGGCATGTATAGCAATTGCACTCCGGATCAAGCGGCCCAAAATCACGGGCATACTTAGCGTTGCGTACAACGAGTCTTCCCTGACTGGTCATCGTTGTTCCATTACGGGCAATACGAGTAGGCAAGACACAGTCGAACATGTCCACTCCTCGGATTGATCCTTCCAGCAGCGCATCCGGTGAACCCACGCCCATCAAATAGCGAGGTTTGCCTTGTGGCAGCAGGGGAACTGTATAATCCAGTACTTCATACATTAGCTGCTTGGACTCTCCGACGCTGAGCCCCCCAATAGCATACCCCGGGAAATCCATGGAAGTCAAATCAGCCGCGCTCTGACGGCGCAGATCTTCATACATGCCCCCTTGCACGATAGCAAAAAGACCCTGATCGTTAGGACGAGCATGACTTTTCAGGCAACGTTCTGCCCAGCGCGTGGTGCGCTCCAGTGATTTTTTCACATAATCATACTCAGCCGGGAATGGAGGACATTCATCAAATGCCATCATTATATCTGAACCCAGGGAGTTCTGAACCTCCATCGCTACTTCCGGAGACAGGAATTTCTTATCCCCATTTAGATGGGAACGGAAATGAACTCCTTCTTCCGTAATCTTGCGCATGTCGCTTAACGAGAATACTTGAAACCCGCCGCTGTCTGTCAGAATCGGACGATCCCAGTTCATGAACTTGTGCAGTCCACCAGCTTCACGAACAATATCATGGCCTGGTCTTAGAAACAGATGGTAAGTATTGCTCAAAATAATATGGGCATCCATCTCTTTCAGCTCTTCAGGACTCATAGTCTTGACTGTAGCTTGTGTGCCGACTGGCATAAATGCTGGTGTCTCAATCACACCATGTGGAGTGTGGACTCTTCCAAGTCTGGCTCCGGATTGTTTGCACGTTTTGATGTGCTCATAAGTAATTGCTGCCATAAGTTAACCCATCCTCTTACCTTAATAAATAAACATTGCATCTCCAAAGCTAAAGAATCGGTACTTCTGCTCTATCGCTTCTTCATAAGCAGCTAAAATATGTTCCCGACCTGCCAAAGCGCTAACCAACATAACCAAAGTAGACTTTGGCAGGTGGAAATTGGTAATTAGCGCATTTACTACACTGAACTTATACCCTGGATAGATAAAAATATCCGTCCAGCCACTGCATTCCACAAGCGGCCCACCCTCACATTGTCTTCCGACCGTTTCAAGTGTCCGACAAGACGTTGTGCCAACTGCAATAATACGGCCGCCTCGTGCCTTTGTAGCATTTATGGTATCTGCCGTCTCTTGAGACATTACGAAGTACTCAGAATGCATAACATGCTCTTCAACCTTCTCTACAGACATCGGACGAAAAGTACCGAGACCTACATGAAGGGTGATATAAGCGATATTTACACCCTTAGCCTCAATCTGTTCCAGCAATTCTCGGGTAAAATGAAGCCCTGCGGTAGGCGCAGCGGCCGATCCCTCATGCCGAGCATACACAGTCTGATATCGTTCACGATCATCCAGTGTTTCCTTAATATAAGGTGGCAACGGCATCGTTCCCAGCCTGTCCAGAATCTCCTGAAAAATACCCTGATATATGAAACGAAGCGTACGGCCGCCCATATCAGCTTCGTCCTCGATAACGGCACGAAGCTCATCGCTAAAGATGATCACCGCGCCTGTCTTGAGCTTTTTCCCTGGCTTTACAAGTGCTTCCCAGCGATCATCCCCAAGATTCTTCAGGAGGAGCACTTCCGCCTTAGCACCAGTATCTTCTTTCACTCCAAACAATCTCGCTGGAATGACTCTCGTATCATTTAGAACAAGCGTGTCTCCGGGATTAAAATAATCAATAATATCGGTAAAATGCCGGTGAGCCAGCTCTCCATCCTCCTTATTCACTAGAAGCAGTCTAGAAGCACTGCGATCAGCGAGAGGTGTCTGGGCAATCAATTCTTCCGGCAAATGAAAATCATAAGCATCTACATTCATGGTCTGTCTTCATTCCTTAACTATAGTAACGTTCTTATAATAGTGTTGCAATATTTGCTTGTAATCATACCCGCTGTCTGCCATGCCTTTCACGCCCCACTGCGACATGCCTAGACCATGGCCGTTGCCTTGTCCAATGAACAGAAAGCCCGAGCTGTTAGTGATCACTCTGGCTGCAGAATCTCCACCCATCACTACAGTTCCACTGCCATTTACATTAACCTTCCCCGATGCGGAAAGCACACCAGCACTCTGCGAGCTGCTAATTGTGGCGGTAGCGCCGTCAGCGCCTAATACAGTATAACTTCCGGGTGCCACAATATCAAACAAAGTACTAGGTAATCCATTAAACGCGGAGCGGAACATATCAGGATATTTCACATTCAGAGCCTGACCATTAGCTTTCACCTGAATCGCTCTTCCAGAAGGACCGCGCTGAGTAACTTGCAGGTTAGAGATGCTGGAAGGGAGCGTGCTTGTTGTTTTGCCCTGCAAGCTTTTTAGAAGTTCAGCAGAGGTATACGGCCCTTTGATCCAGCTATAGCTGCCGGACTCATATACTTTATCCAGAGCCACAGCGTTCTCACCCGGATTCAGCTTTCCGACCGCACTAACACTGCTCTCAATAACTGGCAGAGGACGTATATTCACATCTTTGGTTGTAGCCGTAACTATATCGAGTCCGGCAGCAGTTTTGCTGCCGGTTAATTTAATATTATCTTCACGTGCATAACCAGAGGTACCATTCGCAAGCAGAACATAATACCACTTCTTAGCAGCAGCCGCCGAAACATCTTCAACGCTTGGAACACTAGCAAATACATCGCCACCATTCGCCCAAACCTCTGAAGGGTCAGCTGTCACACCACCACTATTGGAAGAAAATACAGCCTCAACAACTTTACCACCGCTCATCAGCACTTCACCAGCAGTAGTATCTACAGCTTTGATAATGGAGGGAGCTTCAGACCCGATTCCGTTATATACCTGACTAAGAGTAGTATCTACTACATTCGCTACATCAAAACGGTTGCCTTGCGACAGCGCATAGCTGCGGGCGGCGACAGCCTGAGCTTTTAGCGCTTCTTCCGGCCAGCTGGAGGAAACCTCTCCTCCCACTACGGCATACAAGTATTGCTCCAGCGGCACTACATTAATTACAGCCAGCGATCCGCTCAAATTGCTCAGTTCCAAATTTCCGCGATATGTACGCTTGGATCTTTCCACTAACTGAATCCCAGCCTCGCTGCCTGCCGCAAGAAATTTAGCATTGCTTCCAGAAACCAGATAATGATCGGCTTGAGTTTCACTGCTAAAATCCAGCCCGGCATCCTTACGCAGTATTAATCCGGGCGAGGTGGCCACAGAAACCGTAAATTGTGGTGCCGCCGTAGACACAGCGGCCTGAACAGCTGTTAAATCACTATCGTTGGCAGCTTCGCCTACCCATACCTCTACTTGTGCACTGCCGTCGTTTCCTGCCAGAAACACCTTCCAAGCATCTAAACCAGCTGCAGTGAGGCTATTAAGCGCCACATCTGCTTCCTGCTCCGAAGAATAGCGGCCAGCTGATAAATGTTTATTGCCTTTCACCGCTGGGGTTTGGTCAGCAGGAATGCTCAGCCCTGCTTTGACTACACGGGTAAGCCCATCCTTGGCAGCTGCTTCACTAGCATAGACGCCCGTGTACAACTGATACACAGTCGCTCCATTTCTGGAGATTGCAAAAATCTGCGGTTTATCGGAGGTGGATTGGAGCTTTTTAGCTGCATCCGCTGCTGTCTGCCAGCTTGAAGCCTCCATCACCTTAACTCTATATCCGTCCAGACTTATACGAATTTGCTTCTGTCCTGGGACAGATACCAAAGGAGCACTTCCTGCTTGATCCGACAGCAAAGTAAAGCTTTGCGTTGATTGCAGTGTTACTGCTGGCACAGTGGATTTATATTTACTTCCAATATCAGCATAAAGAGCAACTCGTATCGTGCTATTAGAATCGGCATGACTGGCACCCGCAGGGATCAGGAAACTTCCTACAGCAAGCGCAGCCGCAAGCAATCCTTTGCTTAGCGGGGCGACCCCTCTCCATTTCCTCTTCGTATGCTTCATCCAGCATCCTCCTTTATAATTGTAGTGACGAACTAGTGCTGCTCCGGAGGGAGCGGAAGCCCTAAATGATGATAAGCGGCCGGGGTTACAATTCTTCCACGCGGACTCCGCTGCAAGAAACCTATCTGCAGCAGGTACGGCTCATATACGTCCTCAATCGTCTGACTTTCCTCACCAATCGTAGCTGCAATCGTATCCAGTCCTACAGGACCGCCGCGAAAGCTTGAAATCATAGCACTTAACATCTTGTGGTCAATACTGTCCAGCCCACGCGGGTCCACCTGAAGCATCTTCAATGCTTCCCCAGAAATTTCAGGAGTTATAATTCCATCTCCGCGCACTTGAGCAAAATCACGGACCCGCTTCAATAAGCGGTTGGCAATCCGCGGCGTTCCCCGCGAACGAAGTGCAATCTCTTCTGCTGCATCGCCAACAATCTCAATGCCTAGAAGATCCGCATTTCGAGATACAATGTAACTCAGCTCATCTATGTTATAGAATTCCAGGCGACTGACCACTCCGAAACGATCACGCAGTGGCGCAGACAATAGTCCTGCCCGGGTTGTGGCACCTATCAGTGTGAACGGCGGCAAATCCAATCGTACCGAACGGGCACTTGGCCCTTTGCCGATCATGATATCCAGCGCGAAATCCTCCATCGCAGGATACATAACCTCCTCGACCGTGCGGTGCAAACGGTGAATCTCATCGATGAAAAGCACGTCGCCTTCCTGCAGATTCGTCAGCAGAGCGGCAAGATCGCCTGGACGCTCTATCGCAGGGCCGGAAGTTGTTCGCAGGTTCACACCCAGCTCATTGGCGATAATATTAGCGAGCGTTGTTTTGCCGAGACCCGGAGGTCCGTACAGCAGCACATGATCCAGCGCTTCGCTTCTCATTTTGGCCGCTTCTATATATACTTTCAGGTTTTCTTTCACCTGAGTCTGGCCGATATATTCTCCCAGATAACGAGGGCGCAAGCTTAGTTCTACCGCCTGCTCATCCATCATCAAATTCGCGGATATAATCCGGTCATCCATTTCCTATCGCTCCCTTTCTTTAGGATGTGTACGGCTTTACTTAGCTATATATAGCAGCCCTAGTGCTTTCTTCATCAGCACATCTACAGTTCCTGTTTCTGCTCCCTCTTTCTTCAAAGCGAGCCACACGCGGTCCAATTCGCTTTCGGTATAACCCAGCCCCTTAAGCGCATCCCGCGCCTCTTGCCAGGCCAAACCATCCGTTGCCTCTTCCGTTGGCACTGCAAACAATCCCGTTTGCATTGAAGCCATACTGAGTCCGTCCAGCTTGTCCTTCAAATCAAGGATCATACGCTGTGCTGTCTTTTTGCCAATGCCCGGCAATTTCGTTAAGAACGTTATATTCTCTTGATAAATCGCTGAAATTAACTGATCCGGTGTTCCACCTGTCAGGATTCCAAGCGCAACCCTAGGACCGATGCCAGATACCTCTATCAGCTTGCGGAACAATTTTTGTTCCTCACGAGTCGGGAACCCAAATAATAGCGTAGCGTCCTCACGTGTTTGGTAATGAATATAGATCGTTACAGGTCCTTCTACTTTGGCAAAAGCATAAGGATTCGGGCAGAATACCCGGTATCCTACTCCCTGCACATCCAGCACCACATATTCCGACTCCAAATGAACAACGGGTCCTCTTAAGAAATCTATCATTTTCGCAATACCTCATTTAATTTAGAATTAAGACTGCTCGAATGGGCATGACATACCGCTACCGCCAGCGCATCCGCCACATCATCGGGTTTCGGAATCGCCGATAGCTTCAGCAGCAGCTTCACCATTTCCTGGACCTGCCGTTTCTCAGCCTTACCATAACCCACAACAGCCTGCTTTACCATCATAGGTGTATATTCCGAGACGGGGAGACCCCGCTGTACTGCAGCTAATATAGTCACACCGCGGGCCTGCGCCACTGGCAATGCTGTAGTAACGTTGCGAGCGAAAAACAGCTTTTCTATCGCCACAGCATCGGGTTTATATTTATCAATGAGCTGACCCATGCCTTCATAGACATGCAGCAGTCGTTCTTCCTCAGGCGTATGAGCCTCAGTCTGAATACAACCATATTGGACGGGGGTCAGTTTATGTCCTTCCTTATCTACAAAGCCAAAGCCGACGATCGCCAGCCCCGGATCAATTCCCAAAATACGCAAACATGATCTCTCCTCTATAACAGGCAGATTATTCCACCGTTTTCATCCATTCCTCCGCCATGAAGCGAACATATGTATTCCTTCTAACCATTATAGCAAAAATCCCCCTTGCGGGAGAAAAAAAGTTTACCGTTTGCAGCGAAATGGCAACTTTAGGCCTACAGCTTAGACTCTTCCCCGTTTCATTTCACACAAAAAAGCTGCCCTCAGCCATTAATAATGACTTTTGGACAGCTTATCAAATCTATTGCTTGTTCTGCATGACATGCTCAGCAGCTTCGCGGGCATAATCACTGAAGGTAGACAGCACACTGTTGTACTCTTCAATATCCTGAACACGAATCCCCTCGTGAAGCTCTTTCCAAATATTTTCCGGCAATGAGGATTTCAGGGAACCCATATCCATTTGAAAAAAAGTCTTCAGTACCTTTTCCTGAACTGGCGGACCTTTAAACAAGGTCAAATTCCCAAACGCATCTACACCAATATAGGCTTCTTTTTTTATCATTGTCGATAAATCATTCACTTTTTGTTCCAGCCACAAATCCCCTTCTGAACTAATCCAACCGCTCCATTCAGGGTGTTCATTGATTATAGTCTTCAGCTGAAGCGGGTTCTTTACGCCTGGCAACGTCTGAATCTCTTCTCCGGACACATAGGTTGTTTTTAAATGAACGGTTCTGCTGAGCCCACTTTGGGAGATGGTTTGCAGCAGTTGTTCGTTATTTAAAGTGCCCTTCTCTTTTGCCTCATCACTGTCCTCGCCTACTTTAAAGACAGCTGCGGCTAACTCACTATCGGCACTATCCGCCCAGCTAGAATTCGTCAGCAGTCCACTGATTTCCTCAGGTACCTGCATACTGCGCCAAGCCAGTACAGTAAAAGCTATACAAGCAGCTCCTACCCAAAGCGCCTTTTTCCAACGTCTCCATCGCCGCCAAAGTTGTTTTTTTAAGCGAAACGCGTTCACGTTAATCCCTTCATTCTGGTTTTTCCCTATTGTGACCTAAGAAGGGAGCATTTATGCGCTTTTCTGTGAATAATCGACATTTCTCCAAAAATACAAGGTTGACCTTGCAGTATGGTTCAAGGTTTATGGTGTAAGTCTGGAAGGGCGATTCTGGGGAGAGGTTTCACATACCGGCCTTAGGTGATACCTATTTCATTACGATCGACCATTTTTTCCACCAAAGCTTTTGCTTTGCCAATAGACTATTTAGTTCTTAGTGTGCTATGCCATTGAATTGGGCGTTTGGGATGGTAGCGATGTAGGCGTTCTGCGTTTGCGTGATGGGGGGATGCGTTCTACGTTTGCGCGTTGTGCGGAGTGGATCTAAAACTAATTAGGGAAAAACTCCCTGAAAATAGCATATATTCGCTCTAAATGAACGAAATCAGGGAATTACTCCCTAATAAATAAGCTGTTTTCCTTAATTCCCGGGAATCAGACATATATTAGGGAGTTTTTCCCCAATTATATGTCTGACGACCAGAATCCAAAGAATTTCAGGGAGAAATTCCCTAATCGTTCTATAAGTGCTTTACCTTTTGCTTCATTTAAAGCTTAAGTTCGTTCTTCACTTATTATTTTACCTAGGCCTCACTCGGTGCTCACTCGGTAAGCCACTTGAAGCATCATTGGTCATCAAATGCTGCCTCAGCTTCAAGTGGTAATTTCTTTTACCTTTGTTCAGCATCTTCTTCGTATTAAAGTCATATTTAAGCGTTAGGAACCACCGGCAGCTTCACATGGCTCGGATACTCACGATTATGGTAAACGGTCTGCAGCACAGTAATCGCTTCTGAATCTTCATATGGATTATTACCTGTATTTGTATTAGGGAAAGCAACGAATTTGCTGGACGAAGTAACCGAGAACCGAATTCGGTGTCCAACAGCAAATCTATGGGCTATATTCGGCATGAAAATATCATATTTCTCCACCTGCCCAGGAATCAGCAGCTCAGGTGCTTCCAATCCATGACGGTATTTAGCTCTGACAATATAATTCGATAACCGAATGGAGTCCCCTTGTCCATTCACATCACTAAGCGTAACTACCCAATCCGTATCCTTGCCAGTGCTGGCAGCGTAGATAACAGCAGACAGTTCTCCGGCCACAGTCAGCTCTTCCGTCAGAATATCACTAGTGTAGACAAGGATATCATTGCGCAGCTCGTATTTCCGCAAATTTTCAGGCTCTCGTTCACCGCTATCATTCATAGGATCATGAGGATTATAGACATAAGTATCTTCAGGAGAATGTTCCTCAGGCGCTGCGAGCAGTTGCCCATCCCCATGTCCTGAATTCGCTCGCCCACCGCTGGAAAGGTAGAAGGAAGAAACTGTGGCTTCGGCAGGTGTCCAATCCGCGGACGTTCTCCACTGATTTTCACCAACAACATAATAAGAGGCTCTAGGCTCCTGATCTATTCCATTTGGAATGCCTTTGAGGAAGCGGTCGAACCAGCGCAGCACAGAAACATCGTAATCATAGACTACGGCATCATTGCCGAAGCTCACACCTTCATAGTCTCTGGCTCTGTTCGGCCCGTGCTCCCAAGCGCCCAGACGGATTTTGCGATTAGGCACATCATGTTCTGTCAGCATTCTCCAAGTCTCCGATACGCCGGCGCTGTCGCCGTCATACCAGCCTGAGATGACATACATAGGCACCTGCACCTGATCTCCGCGCTCGGTAAAAGTACAGTTTTTCCAGAAATCATCATACTCGGGATGCTGGCTCCACAGATCCCATGGACCTGATGTTTTGCCAATCATTTGCTGAGGGATCTCTTTAATCGGTCTTGCATCAACGGCTGCTTCCGGATTCACCGTAATGCCTCCAAAGATATCAAAATCCGTCCGAGTACCCACAGATTGAGCAAGAGTCCAAGAGAGCAACGGCCAAGAACAAAGAGTTCCCCCTTTGCGAACGGTATCAACAAATGGAGAGCCTACATTCACTTCATCCACAACCGCCTTCAGATTCGGGTGCCCACTGGTGGCCGCCGCCACAACAACAAAACCTAGATAGGATGCGCCCCACATGCCGACGTTGCCATCCGACCATTCCTGAGCAATAATCCAATCAATCGTATCATAGCCGTCATCCCGTTCATTATAAAAAGGAATCAGTTCTCCTTCCGAATCCGCCCGCCCCCTAACATCCTGCGATACTACTGCATAACCTTTATTGGCCCATCTCATAAAAATCTCTTTTTTTCCGTTGCGGTCATAACATGTTCTTACGAGAATTGTTGGCAGCTTGGTTCCCGGCTTAATGCCCTCTGGTAAAAAAACATCTGTCGCCAGCCTCACTCCATCACGCATCGGAATCAGATCAGTGCCCAGATCGTTTACACCATATTCTGCCTTAGATAGAAGAGGATCATCGTAGACCACTAACGGAGTCAGCTTCTCATAACCCGCTTTAACCATAAGCTCAATACCATACCGATTCGGTGTAAGAAAAGCGATAATCTCCCCATCCAAAGTCACAATGTCCAGAGCCGTCTCTTTGCGCAGCGCCCATACTTGTGAGGTCAGTTCGCGGCCTTCAATCTGCGCCTGATACTGGATATGCTTTTGATAGATATCGCCATTACTCAGCACAACCTCATAATCTACCCACTCCGCTTTAGCATAAGCGTCTAAATGTTTGTGGATTTTTTGAAGTGGAAGCACAGTTTTGAACTGTCCATCCAGCACATTGTCTTGCATTTGCGTTCTTCTGCGCGGATCGACCTTAGCGAGCATGATCTGTTGCTCTGTAAAATGAATTTTGCCTGTATAAACACCAGAAAAGTAGACGTTAAATGTAGTTGTGTGTAAGTAGGTTGTCATCTGTTTATCCCCTATCCGCAAATTTCTTCAAATACGCGCAGCCAGTTGCCGCCCATGATCTTAGCAATATCTGCATCCGCATAACCGCGGGCAACCAAACCTCTAGTAAAGTTAATAAAATAACTATATTTCTCAAGTCCAGCAACGGCTTCTGTAGAAGGTCCGTCTCCTTTGGCGAATCCAAGCTTGGGGGCGATATGTTCTTTAAAATAAACCAATGACCAGAGCACATCGCTCATCGGCCAATCCGTTCCAATTCCGACATGATCCACGCCTACAAGCCGGATTACATATTCGATATGATCCAGCACATGGTCAATAGTTGTATGTTTAGGGTCTTCATGAACAAACCAAGGCATAGCAAAAATACCAATGACTCCACCCGTCTTGGCTATCGCGATAATCTCCTCATCACTTTTACAGCGCATATGCGGATAGATCGCCTCTACACCCGTATGTGAAGCAATCACCGGAGTTGTGGAATAAGCGCAGGCATCTAACGTAGTCTGTTTCCCGCAATGCCCCGTATCTACAATGATCCCCAGCTTGTTCAAGCGCGCAATGAATCTTTTTCCAAAATTAGTGACACCGGCGTTCGATTGTTCTGCGCAGCCCGCCCCAATCTGGTTTTGATTGTTGTAGGTCAATTGTAGAATTCTTAAACCGAAGTTATAAAGTACATCTACTTGATCGAGATTCGTGCCCAGACCATCCGTTTCTTGTGCTGTGATAATGCCCGCTTTATGACCATTACGCTTGGCAGCACGTATGTCTTCGGCAGTTAAGGCTTTGATTAACCAATCTGCGGAATCGAATTGCAGCTGCACCTCTGCCATGCTTGTAATGATGCTGTCTAAGGATTCTAAATGAAGTTCACGGTTCCCTGCTGTAATTCCGGACTTGTACCACTCTTCCTTATACTCAGGGATCTCTCCGCTCGCAGATAGCTTTGTGATGATTTTTGCAGGCATACTGCTGTATACCATTGGCTCATCTTTATAAGGCTCACATAATTCTTTGATTCTGTCAGAGATAGAGTCTGGAATCGCGCTTGGAGATAAGGGACCTTGAAACAGCAAATCGATAATAATGTTCTGCTCATGCAAGCGTTTAGCCCGCTCCTCCTCTTGCTCCGTCAACTTGAAATCATACAGACCTTCATAAGTGCTCATCGTGTAGTCGCTCCTTAGAATGCAATTTCAGTGCCTTTATGTAATCTAACAGCTTCATTATATATAAAATTAGCTGCTGCTAAATCCTCTATGGCCAGCCCTAATCCTTTAAAAAGAGTAATGTCAGCCGTGGACCTTCTGCCCTCGATAGTGCCGCTGATCAGCTCGCCAATCTCCCCGACAATATGATCTGCTGTGATTTTGCCTTCGTTCAGCGGGATTAAATAATCCCCAGATTCATTCTGAGCGGATTCCAGCCGATCTACATATAACTTAGCTAATTGGACGGTCTCCGAATCCAGCTCACGATCATTGGGTCTACATGCGCCGACAGCATTGATATGTACACCCGGTTTCAGCCATTCTCCCTTGAGCACAGGTTCGGTGGATGCTGTCACGGTACAAATGATATCCGCTGCGCTGACTGCCGTTTGAACTGTCTCAGCAACAATGATCTGCACATCATATTTTTGGCTCATCTCCATTTGGAAATCCTGCGCCTTTGCGAGTGTCCTGCTCCATACTTTTACCTCACGAATGGGTCGAACCCGCAACATCGCTTCCAGATGACTTTTTGCTTGTTCACCAGTTCCAAGAATAGCAAGGATCTCAGCATCCTCTCTGGCCAGATATCGGGTTGCTGCTGCACTGACTGCCGCCGTACGAATGGCTGTGATCTTTTGTCCATCCACTATAGCTTTCAGAACACCCGTAGATGAATCGAATAGGGTAACAAGACCTTGATGAGAAGGCAGGCCTGAACCATGATTGCCGGGAAATACACTGATGATTTTGGCACCAGCTACCTCTTCATGCTGCAAATAACCCGGCATTAAGCCGAGCAGATTGCTCTTTTGTAAAGGAAGTACTTGTCTCAAGCTTTGTACGGCTTGTCCAGCGGACAGAGCCTTCAACACAGATTCCATAACGGAGATGCAAGATTCCATAGCTAACAATTCAGCCACTTCATTTTGATTAATGACTAGCATAAGACGGACCTCCTTCTCCTCATCATGATTGCACGAACGCGAATATAAAATTTTTCTTACTATCATAACTTATCCGGTTTAAATATTCATGTATAAAGCTGGAAGGCAAAATTTGTCCAGACCTCAGTTATTCTCTATACTTAATATAGTACGTATTATATTTCAAGGAGCTGACTATTGATTATGGCTAATAAAATAACTTTAGGAAAAACCAATCTGCAGGTTCTCCCACTGGGTCTGGGTGCCAATGCTGTTGGCGGGCATAATTTATTTCCGGGTTTAAATGATGAAACCGGCAGAAATATTGTGCGCAGCGCTCTGGATCATGGGATTAATTTTATTGATTCCGCCTTTATTTATGGACCAGGAAGATCCGAGGAACTGATTGGCGAAGTGCTGAAGGAAAGAGGCGGCCGCGACAATGTGGTCATTGCTACTAAAGGGGCTCACGTGATTACCGGTGACAAGATTACACTCGACAACTCTCCAGCTTTTCTAAGACAGTCTGTGGAAGACAGCTTGAAACGCCTCCAGACCGATTATATTGATCTTTACTATATTCATTTTCCTGATGAAAGCACACCTAAGGACGAAGCTGTAGGTGAACTTCAGAAGCTGAAGGATGAAGGGAAGATTAGAGCGATCGGGGTGTCTAACTTCTCCATTGATCAGCTGAAAGAAGCCAACAAAGACGGTCATGTGGATGTTCTTCAATCCCATTACAATCTGCTGCATCGTGATGCGGAACAAGATTTGCTCCCTTATACGCAGGAACACGGCATTTCTTTCGTGCCCTATTTCCCACTTGCGTCGGGCCTGCTGGGCGGCAAATATAAGCAAGGCGATACATTCAGCGACATTAGAAAAAATGATCCGCTATTTCAAGGGGAGACCTTTGCCAAGAATCTGGAGAAGGTGGACAAGGTTCGTCAGATTGCCAATGCCAAAGGTGTCGAAGTCGCACATGTCGTACTTGCCTGGTATTTGACCGTACCTTCCATCGATGCGCTTATTCCGGGCGCCAAACGTCCTGAGCAGATCGTTTCCAACTTAGAGACGCTGAAGGTGCAGCTGACACCTGAAGAGATCAAAACTATAGATTCCATATTTAAGGCGTAATCTAGCCTCATTAGATTAAGGGGTTGTCCCATGGCCACGAAATGGCTGCTGGGGCAGCCCCTTTTCTGCTTTGGTTCATCGGATGATTCGGATTAGTTAGTTGGATTGCCACGATTCGTAAGATTCGTCATTTGTTCGTTTTATTTCCTTCGTACGTTCTTCGATCGACCTATCCCAGCTCCCCGCACAATCCCCTATCGGACATAGTTGACCCGTAACGCAGCATTATTGCACATTTGGAATTCCAACGGACCTCATAGCCTCTATTGGCACGAAATACACCTAATATGAACCTTTTTCTAAGCAATAACGTCTCTGGGGTCCGAAACCCTGCTGAAAAGGCGATAAATTTGCATATAAAGTCATCTGGGTCCGTAAGCGACAGCGGATGGCAGTCGATCGTAGTGGAGAGCAGTCATTCTTCTCCAATATCCTAAATTCTTTGTATTAGTAAATATTGTTTGCTATACTTTCTCTGAAGTAACATTGGACTTTAATTATTATAAAAAGGGGAATTCCTTGATGATTATTCAACCTAAAACTCGCGGATTTATATGTACAACAGCCCATCCAGAGGGATGCGCCAAACAAATACAACAACAAATTGAATATGTAAAAGCACAAAAGAAAATTGAGGGACCCGCTAATGTACTAGTCATTGGTGCTTCTACCGGATACGGACTAGCTTCCAGAATTTCAGCCGCTTTCGGTGCTGGAGCCAACACTATTGGTGTTTTCTTTGATAAAGCTGCTGAAGGTCAACGTACAGCTTCTGCTGGCTGGTACAACTCCGCAGCTTTTGAACAACAAGCAGCGCAGCTTGGACTTAAATCTCACAGCATAGTTGGCGATGCCTTCTCCGATGCTATCAAAGAAAAGACCATTGAATTGATTAAAGCTGAATATGGCACAGTTGATTTAGTTGTCTATAGTGTCGCTTCACCACGCCGCACTCATCCGGTAACAGGAGAAACCTTCTCCTCCGTCATTAAACCGGTGGGAACCGCTTATTCGAACAAAACCTTGAACTTCCACACAGGTGAAGTTTCCATGACCACTATTGAGCCTGCCTCAGAAGAGGAAGTACGTCAGACCATCGCAGTTATGGGCGGCGAAGACTGGAGAATGTGGATCGATCAGCTTCAAGCAGCTGGCGTGCTTGCCGATGGAGCTACAACCGTTGCTTACTCCTACATCGGGCCTGAAATCACTCACCCTATCTATCGCGACGGAACGATTGGTCAAGCCAAACATGATCTGGAACAAACAGCGATCCAACTGAATGATCGCCTGTCCACTCAAGGTGGACGTGCTTTTGTTTCCGTGAACAAAGCTCTGGTAACCCAATCCAGCTCCGCGATTCCTGTAGTCCCTCTTTATATTTCTGCATTGTATGAAGTAATGAAGGAAAAAGGGCTGCACGAGAACTGTATTGAACAAATGTACCGTTTATTCTCTGAGCATCTTTACAGTGGGGGCGAAGCTACTGCTGACGGAGGCTGCTTGATCCGAATTGATGACTGGGAAATGCGTGAGGATGTTCAGACTGAGGTTATGAAACGTTGGGACGAGCTGACAACCGACAATGCAGGTGAGCTTGCTGATCTTGAAGGCTACCGCCAAGATTTCTTTAACCTGTTTGGTTTTAGAACAGAGGGTGTAGACTACGAAGCTGACATTGATCCTAATGTCGACATTCCAAATATGTATTAATAACTGACCTATAGACAAATGAGGTTGTCTCTGAAGTAGTGAATTCTACTGATGAGATAACCTCTTTCTCTTTTAGACAGACATTGGCTTACCTCCCCTCTTTATGATATGGTTTGATTGAATACTGCATGTTCTACTAACATTCAAAGGAGTGAGTCACTTTTGGTTAAAAAAATTAGTGTAGCAAACGGCGCACTTGAGGTGTCACAAATTTCGCTTGGCTGTATGCGGATTGCTGATCTATCTGCAAAAGAAGCAGATACACATGTACATAGTGCCCTAGAGCTCGGAATAGACTTTTTTGACCACGCTGACATCTACGCAGCTGGCAAAGCCGAAGAAGTATTCGCAGGCGTACTGGAGAACAATCCGGGTATGCGTGATAAAATGATGATCCAAACCAAATGCGGAATCCGCAACGGTTTTTTTGATTTCTCCAAGGAACATATCCTGCAATCCGTTGAAGGCAGCCTTAAGCGCTTGAAAACAGACTATATCGACGTCCTACTGCTTCACCGGCCTGATACGCTGTTCGAGCCAGAAGAAGTCGCTGAGGCTTTTGATATTCTGGAAAGCAAAGGTATGGTCAAACACTTTGGTGTCAGCAATCAGAACCCGTTGCAAATCGAGCTGCTTAAGAAAAATGTAAAGCAACCGCTGCTGTTCAACCAGCTGCAATTGAGCATTATGGTCACTGGCATGATTGATACAGGTTTCAATGTGAATATGACTAACTCCGGTTCAGTTGTTCATGATGGCGGGATTTTGGAGTACAGTCGCCTGCATGACATGACCATTCAGCCTTGGTCGCCTTTCCAATATGGCTTCTTTGAAGGCGTATTCTTAGATAACGATAAGTTCCCTGAATTGAACGAGGTCATTAACCGCTTAGCAGCTGAAAAAGACGTAACCAATACAGCTATTGCCATCGCATGGATTCTCAGACATCCGGCAAATATGCAGCCTGTCGTTGGCACAACTAATACACAGCGCTTGCGTGATATTGCCAAAGCTTCCGATATAACTCTCACTCGGCAAGAATGGTATGAAATCTACCGTGCTGCCGGCAATGTCCTTCCATAAACACTTAAAGCCACGAGGTACGTTATTAACGTACGCCGTGGCTTTTTTGCCAGAGAGCGATTCAATCTTCACGTTCTAGTTAAACTAGATAGACAGCGTCAAGATATTCGTATACTCACAAAAAGAACACAAAAAATTATAACTACTACCGAAATACTTAAGATCACAGTTGTTCTTTTGTTATGCTTTTTCATAATCCATCCTTCCTCTCTATAGATGCACATCTCTCTTTTCAAAAGAAATTAAAGCAACGCTCAAGCAAACCCCTATGATTACAACAGGAATTAGGATCATACGAATACCCTCGTTTAGGGTATATATCTCATGTGAATTTACAGCAGAGAATTTAAAAATTTGCGTCGTTAGCGTATTTTCAGAAATCACTCGCAGATATACATACGAAGAGTCTTTAAGATAACCACTGAGCAGAAAATCGCCAAATACAAAAACAAAAGTGGCAATTACAGCGGTAGCCGATTTTTTCATCAATACTCCTAACAACAGTACGACAGCGGAATAAGCTGCGAGATACAAAATATTGAATCCAATAGCCCCCATAGCAACGATAAACTTCCCCTCTAAGCTTTCATTTCCGATATGGGAACCCGTAACAAACGCTGCCAGCATGCACAATACATAAAAAAGACCAAAAAATTGAATTACCCACCATACTACAACTTTTAATTCGGTTAGATATTTTCCCAACAAATATAATGACCTGCGCTGACCCGAAGCGATAATGGTTTGGACCGACCCATACTCAAATCCCTCGGTAGCAAAAAAACAAACGTAAATCGGAATGATGAAATACAGAAAAAAAGATAACTGAATGCTAGTGATTAAAGGCTCTAAAGGACCATCTATATCAAATCCTACTTGTACCCCCATCCAAACCAGTAATAAGGCACTTCCAAACAGCAAAAGAAGACTTATCCCCTTGAACATAGGATCTTTGGTTACATAATAAGCTTCAGCCTTAAGAAAATTCCTCATTCGTTACCTCCAGCAATTAGATCCATATAATAGTTCTCAAGATTTGGAGCCGACAGGTTAATCCCTTCAATATGGATGCCCTGCGTCAGAAAAAGAGACATCAGCTCTTCCAGATTTGTACTCTCTTTAGGAATTTGAATTTCTCCAGCTTCGGTGATCGTAATGGTTTCTAGTTGGAGTTCACTTTTTAAAATCTGAAGTGTCGCTGCGGGATCAGCCGTTCGAATACAGATCTTTGTTTCCGCCGTATATAAGAGTTCCTCCGCAGAAGCTTCTTTGATTAACCTTCCTTTATGAATAAAACCGTATTGGGTCGCTAGTAGCTGCAACTCACTTAAAATATGACTGGAGATTAGTATAGTCACTCCTTGTTCTTTGGAAAGCTTCTCCAGGATCTTTCGCACTTCTACAATGCCTGACGGATCAAGACCATTAATAGGCTCGTCCAATACCAGAAATTTGGGATCGTTAAGTAGAGCAATAGCCAGACCTAAACGTTGTTTCATCCCAAGGGAGTATTCTGAGGTTAGCTTAGAACCGGCATCTGCCAGAGATACTGCCTGCAATACTTCCGCAATTCTGCTCTTATCCTTAATCCCAAACGCATGGCAATAAAACGTAAGATTTTGCTTCGCATTTAGATTAGGATAAAGCGCTGGCCTTTCAATTAGAAATCCAACCTTTCGCCTTGCCTCGTGAACAGCTTTTGTGTCCATTTTTTCAAAAAGAGAGATTTCACCATGTGTCGGATGTACCAATCCGCCTATAATTTTCATTAATGTAGTTTTACCTGCCCCATTTTCGCCAACAAACCCATAAATATCTCCTACCCCAATCGTCATATAGACATCCTGAAGCGCAAAAGACTCTCCGTATTGTTTGCTTAAACCTCTGGCCTCAAAGATCGTTTGCGTCAAATCAAACACTCCTCTTTTCACTTTTCCACATCCTATCATGTTGCCATGGACACTACATTCAAACTGTAACAATCAAGTTAGTTAATGTAATTATTAAGAAGGATTTGTATAATGTGACTTATATGGTCGACAAATTCCCGGATATTTTGGACAATTCTTGGCGAAAGGAATGATAAAGTGATACGTATTGCTGTCTGTGATGATGACTTTCCCACTACTGAATTAATAGAGAGACTTATTTTGGAGACTCAACCTAATTTCACAAGGAAAATAGAGGTCTCGATCTTTTATTCCGGAGAAAGCTTCACTAAGGCCATTCAAGAGGCCTGCGCGTTTGATATTATTTTTATGGACATTGAAATGGCGGATATGGATGGAATAAAAGCTGGGTATGTACTGCGGGGAAATGATGAAAATGATCTAGTGCAGCTTATCTATGTCTCTAGTCATGATGAATATCATCTGCAACTCTTCGATGTTCAGCCCTCGGGATTTATCAAGAAACCTATCGATTCAGAGATATTTAAGCACAAACTGATTTCTACGATTGAAAAAGTAATTCGCAAGCTGCAGCAAGGCAAAAAAAACTTCTTATCACTACAGCAAAAAGGAAAAGAAATTCTAATCCCCTATCGAAATATCATCTATCTGGAAAGCAACCGGCGGAGAATTATTCTTTATTCCTGCAAGGATCAACATGACTACTACAGTACACTAAACGAGGAAGAGCAGAAGCTTCCTGTGAGCGATTTTGTCCGAATCCATCAATCCTACATCGTTAACTTTTACTTTATTAAAGAAATCAGGAACCAGGGAGTAATTCTCCTAAATGGCGAAGCCTTACCCATTAGTGCAAAATACAGTGCCGATTTCAAGAAAAAATATCTGAAATTCAGGGGGAGTCTTGTTGGATAATATCTTTCTGGAGGAGTTATTTTATCTAGTAACGCTTCCACTTTTACCTATCATTATTCATTACTTCTACAGGCATTGTTTCGTTAGCCGACTTACCACCAAAGCCAATCTTGTTATCGTGTACTCCCTATATTTCCTCTGTATTGTCTTTCTGCACTATAGCTCACTGCCAGGCTCAATCCTACTCACGCTCAATATTGGCCTGATTGCTCTCTTATCTTTTTTTTACAATGGAAATATCAAATGGCGGATCGTTGCCGCTCTTTTTCTGGTTGCGCTTATTACGCTTAGTGAGTTATCATTACCCCTATTTTACTCGACAAAGGGATATATTCTGAACCAGTTTCTTTCCAA
Source organism: Paenibacillus sp. FSL F4-0122 (assembly GCF_038002845.1). Taxonomy (NCBI): domain Bacteria; kingdom Bacillati; phylum Bacillota; class Bacilli; order Caryophanales; family Paenibacillaceae; genus Paenibacillus; species Paenibacillus sp. FSL F4-0122. Next base: position 3,806,792 of record NZ_JBBODI010000001.1, on the reverse strand, counting down.
GCTGCTGATGTTTATATTAGCTTTTGTATCCGTGCGCGTAGCTAAAGCCTTTGGAAATGGCGGGTTATCTAAATGGTATTGGGTTCTATTATTTATTTGCCCTTCTATAAGCACACTAGGGATCTACAGCTTCGCATCCAGCCTTTATATGCAGTCCTTCCCTACCCTTGTTCCAATCCTGTCCACAGGGCTACTCATTATAAATTTATTGATATTTATCTTATGCGACCGTATGTTAGTTATCCAATCTGCGCAGAACCAAAGTTATTTACTTGAGCAACAAAATGCTTACTATGTAAATCAATATCTTTTGACAAAAGAAATACAGGAAGAATCTTTTAAGTTCCAGCATGATATTAAAAATATTCTCATAGGTTTACGCGCAAAGGTACAATCCGGTGAAGCTGCCAATCTGAATGAGTTGGACAACTTACTGGGGCAAATAGACAACCCAATAGGCGTTAGCAATAGCGGGAATACGATTATTGATTCCATTATCAACTACAAGCAGCAGGTCGCTGAAAAGCATCAGATCCCCTTCAAGTTAGACTTGAACATCCCTGCACAGCTGACGCTCGACACCACAGTTATCAGTGTGATTTTAGGAAATGCACTGGACAATGCCATTGAAGCTTGTTGCGATAAAAGAAATGAAGAGTGCTATATAACCATACATATGCATTATCTTAATGAAAGCTTGTTCATCCGGATTCAGAATCCTTATGTGAATGAAATTCATACGAATCGTTTTGGCGACATCTGCTCCACAAAAACTAATAAATCCGGTCATGGTATAGGCTTAAAAAGTATCCAGAAGGTCGTAGAGGATAGTAATGGCTTAGTAGATATTTCATATAACAATAATCTATTTCAAGTCGAAATTGTTCTTTTTATGGTCGCCTGTAAAAAAAGGAACAGCCTATCGTAAGTACAATAGGTTGTTCTTTTTTAGTTAACAGTGAGATGAATCGAACCTCCACAGTTGGACATTAGAAAGAGAACGAAATGCACTAGGAGAAAACCAACTCTCCCCTAACAAACTTAAGCGAAATTTAATAAAAATCTCAATAAAAATGCAGATCTGTTCTTCTTTTTCTAAATTAGATTTATAAATATGCTAGTTACTCCTCAAACAATGAATCTAGCACGGTTGTACCTCATATCCAACTAAAGTCAATTGCCTCTTTTATATCTACTAATTTATTCCCCCAAGAACTTGTGAACTATTTCTCATATACTATTTTAGGTTGGCGCCAATCTTTCTCATAGAGGTCTTATGAATGCAGTTTAAAGAAATCTATCTAATAATTTGAAAGAAGGAAACCACATTGGTACTGGGTTGTGATACTGCAACAAACGTTACTTCAGCAAGATTGATGACACTTCAAAATAATAACTTTACATTTGTTGGACGATACCTGAACCGTGTAGAAGGTTCTCATGACGGACTTACAGATGCTGAGATTACACGAATTTCTAATGCTGGGCTGTTCATAGTATCCCTTTATGAAAACAAAGGTGGAACAACTGTCAGTTACTTTACGAATGCACAGGGTGTTAGTGATGCGAAAGATGCTGTGGAATTGGCAAATGACTTCGGACAAACGAATGCCACTCCGATTTATTTCGCCGTGGATCGCGATATGACCACTACTCAAATTACTGGAAATGTTGTGCCTTATTTCCAAGGGATAATGTCAGTTCTAAACAGCAGCACTCAAAATCCTAACGGTTATAAAGTGGGAATCTACGGTTCAAGAGCTGTTTGTGCCTACATCCGCGGCTCCTTCTCAGCTACGACACGTTATACTTTTATCGTCGATAATAGCTGGGCAGGGACTTTCAATGATTGGAACTTACGTCAATATAATTTTAACACCACGCTTGGCTCAGGCAACGGTCAGATTAAGATTGATTACGTAGAGTCATCTTCTCATGGAGGAGGGGGTTGGAAATAGTAACCTATTTTATTCAAATTGAGAAACAAATAGAAGGGATCCTTTAGCCTCCGAATTTTCTCACTGCTGCATGTACCGCTTGATACCCTATAATATCCTATAAGAAGTTGCATCTGTAATACAACATATTAATTCATTGGATTCATGTTATTTTTTAATCAATGAACGTTGCAAAATTGGATCCCTTACAATTCGCTAATACTCTTTTCGAATATTTCTCTCATAGGCTTCTATCCTTAGGCATACTTTAGGATAGAAGCCTTTTTGACTTTAGTTCGGGAATTAGTATTCATCGTATCTATTTTTCCATTATCTGAGATCCCATTGGACAATCAAAAAGCGGCCATTCCAATGGCCGCTTTTTTTAAGGATTTAGAAGCTTATCATAAGCTTCATCATAAACCCAAGTGATTCCTTCATCTTTACTGGTAAGATATATAGTTCCTGCCACACCGGTATCTTGATCAATTAACGAGATAGGGAACAGTCCTTCCTTTCTATTAAAGATAGGAGAAAGGGGATTTTTTTTATATTTATCAAACTTTTCTGGAAGCGATACAGCAAGCCTTTCCCAAGTTTGCCCCTGATCTTTGGTCCAATAAATTACAGGACCCTCATCCATATAATATCTGTACCCTAAAAACCCGATATCCGAACTAGAAAATCCCACGCCGGTCAAATGTTCCGAATAAATATCATTTGGATTGCCTATCTCTTTCCACGTCTTACCTCCGTCAGAGGTTTGATATACATAATTCAGCGCACTCCCAACTCCTTGTGAAGCACCACTGACCAGCCAACCATCATTTTTATTCGTGAAACCGATAAATTTTGTTTCATATCCCATTGCTCCAGGAATAGGATAGTCATTCCATGTCTGTCCCTTATCATTACTGATTAAAACATGCAGCGGCAATGATTTTCCATCTGCAAAACCATAAACAATAGCTGTTTTATCCTCGGATATAAAATAACCGGTGTTCTCTTGCCCCATTCCCAGAACCCCTCCGGTCGTATCCAATTTTAATGGCACATTTGCTTTAACATCTCCATTCCGATATGAAACAGAAACATTCCCCTCTGCATCTATGGAGTACGAATTGCCAGCATCATTAACAACAACTTGCTCCCCATCAAAGCCAATGGAATAGATCGTGCCGGGTTTGATGAATTCGGTGCCTTTTATATTAGTGCACGACGCCAACACGCTGATTACCCCGATCAAAAGCAGGACGGTATAAAATAGAGTGATGCCGTTTCGTTTTTTCTTCGTATTAAGAATAGATATAAATCGCTCTTTCATAGAAATTTCCCCTCCTGAAAAGTTAGTTGATAAAGCCAAAAAGCGGGGATCCGAATTCTGTATGACAGATAAGATAGCCTCACAATATTTTTTACGGTAAGATAAGCTTCGTGTACCCACTACCGTCTCATCACAGTAAATTTCAATTTCACGTCCTGCTTGGCGTACCATGAACCACACGAAAGGATTAAACCAATGAATTGCATGTACAATTAAGAGGAGTATCTTATATATAATGTCATGTCTCTTATAATGAACTAACTCATGCTTGAAGATAAATTCAAGCTCTTCATCGTTATATTGATCATGCGGCAAGAAGAGAATCGGCTTGTAAAAACCAACTAACATTGGATTTGGAACCTTTTCACTAATTAAAACGGTGATGGATAATTTTATTTTCATTTCTTTATAAACTTGGTTTATTTTCAATACCATCTGGTCACTTAAAAGAGAATTACTCCAACGAAGAGACTGTTTTCTGAAAAAGTAGTAACTGGTAAAATGATAAAGCAAAAAAAGTACGAACCCGGAAAACCAGAGCCAAGTTAAGATGTCCATAAGAGATGGTATATGATTTAACGATGCGGCCTGCTGAACAGGATGAGAAATCCCTGACACATCAATTTGTATGCTGTTGGAGGGAATGTCTTGAAACACTGTACTTATCTTTGAGCTATCAGGAAGCGGAATCCGTACGACATTATTGGCAAACGAAATGTTAAATGGAAGTAGCAAGCGTATAGTCAAAATCATCCATATCCAATATTTCCATTTTGCCGATTTTCCCTTCACATTCCTTATAATCCGTTTCTGAGATGGCTGCACGATAACTATTGCTCCGTCCCTCCTTTTCACAATACAGAAATCCTTTATCAACGAGTCGCGAAAGTACCGTCATTAAAGTAGCCAAAGCCCAATTTCGTTTATTACGTAATTGATTCGATATGTAGGAAGAACTCACTGGATTCCCAGTTTTCCAAATGACAAGCATAATTTCTAACTCTGCATCAGGTAGCTTCTTAATTTCATTAATCATGAATCAACCTCCATATTATACAGTTGTATAACTGCTTCTATTATACAACTGTATAAATAAAATGCAAGTCATCTTTTCTTTTGTTTCTATAAATTAGAGACGTTGAAAAGTAGGAAAAGGTTTGCACTTTATAGTATCAATGCTAAATCATCGAATGCGAAGCTAACGGTATACACTAGAACTTTGGAAATAGGGTAATTCAGAAGTAGTAGTAGAGGAAAACCTAATGCTCCTATTAGAAATTCAATAAGCTCTGAAAATGAAAAAGGTCTATAAAATCGCTTATTAAGCAATTTTATAGACCTTTTTAGTATACCGGTGAGAGGAATGGAACCTATCGATATTTATTTTGAACGCATCAATAGATATAGGAAGTAAGGCACACTCAGCATTGTTACAATAATTCCTGCGGGAATATCTGACTTAAAGCTGACCGTTCGAGCAATCGTATCCGCTACAAGCAGCAATAGCGCACCAATAAGCGCTGAAGTAGGTAGAAGAACTTTGTAGTCGTGACCTACCAGCTTGCGAGCCACATGCGGACTAATCAATCCAATAAAGAAGATCGAGCCCCCGAGCGCTACACAGCCAGAAGCTATGCCTACAGCCGCAATTGCCAAGCGCAAAAATTTCTTCTTTACAGCGACTCCTAATCCTATCGAAATTTCGTTGCCTAGCACCAAGACGTTCAATGTCCTGAAATTAGAAAGAATATATGCGAATAGCAGCAATACCCAAGGTGCCAACAAGCTGATATAAGACCACTTGTCCCCCCATAAATATCCTGCTTGCCAACGCTGCGCAAACTCATACTTCTGGTCATCAAGCTTTAAAGTCAGGAATAGCGACAGCGCACTAAACCCCATATTGATTGCAACACCAGTCAAGACAAGTCGTGTAGAAGAAATCATACGACGTTTTCTATAGGCTAGAACATAGATCAGAGCTGCTGCCAGCAGACCGCCTAAGAATGCCATAGACGGCAGTAATAATGTTATAGCGGCGCCTTGAATGCTTACCGTTGAGATAATCAGCAACACCATAAGACCTGAACCTGAGCTAATACCAAGCATGCCGGGATCAGCCAGATCATTGCGCAGCAAAGCCTGCATAACTGCACCTGCCAGTGCCATCCCAAATCCAACAAGTATCGCTAATACGATCCGAGGAAGACGAAACTTATAAACAACGAGATTATGCTCCTCTGGACCTTGTCCAAGCAATACTTGAAATACTTCAAGTGGATTGAGGGACACCTTTCCCATATTAAGACTAAGAATAGCTCCTGCAATAAGCAGTATTAAAAGAGATAGAATCCATATTGTAGCCTTATGCGATTTAACAACATTCATTTGAAGGCTCTCCTCTCTTTGCTCGCAATTAGCAAGAAGAAAGGAACACCAATCATTGCAAAAATAATGCCCAGTGCTGTCTCTGCCGGACGATTAATCAGCCTTCCAGCGATATCCGCTACAACCATAAGTGCGCCGCCGTAAATGGCTGATGCCGGAATAATATAACGATAATCTACACCTACAAAAAAACGCATAATATGCGGAATAATTAACCCTACAAAGCCGATTGGCCCTACAAGTGCAACAGCTACACCCGCTAGTAAAAGGACCGCAAGCGTAGCTATCATCTTAACGAGAACGATCCGTTGCCCGAAGCCTTTCGCGATCTCTTCCCCCAAGTTTAAAATAGTGATAGAGCGTGCAATGAATAGTGACAAAGCCAGTCCACCTAAGAACCAAGGTATAACTAGCCTAATTTCCACCCATGTTGCTCCAGCCACACTACCCGAAGTCCAATAAGCAAGGGCACGACCAATTCCATAGTTTAATGAGATAAATGACCCCACAGCTCCAAATAGCATTGTAATTGATATTCCAGCTAGCACCAGTCGTTGAGGTGTCATTCCTGAACGATTCAATGAAGCGGCAAGATACGTTAATCCTGCTCCAAGTCCTGCGCCAATAAAGCTAACCAGCAGGGTTGTTGTCTGCAGTTGCCCTGGAAGAAAAACCAGTGTAACGGCCATTGCAAGAGCTGCTCCTGCATTCACTCCCATTAATCCGGAATCTGCTAAGGGATTTCGCGTATAGCCCTGCATAACCGCTCCTGCTACCGCGAGACACATCCCCGCAATAATATCAGCTGCTGTACGCGGAATACGAAGGGCATGAATAATCTGATGCTCGGTCAGTTCAGGATCAAAATTAAAAATCGCTGTCCATGCCATCTTCAGGCTCATGGAAGCAGAGCCAAATGAGATAGAAGCTGCTACTGAAAGCAGCAGCAGCAGTATCCCTAGGAGTAGAAACAGACCGAAATACGATTTCCCTCTTAAATCAGGGATAACGGTTGTTCTATCATCTAGCCTTCTATTTTTTTTCATACGCTGACACTAGCTTCTCTACTACAAAATCTAGTTGCTTATCAAGAGAGTAGATATCGGAATAATATGAAAAATCAAACCCAATTTCGATCAATCTACCTTCTTTAATTGCTGGAATGCTGTTCCAAATTGGATTGTCCGACAAATCATCAGCACCATCCCATACAGAGCGGAACACGAAGTCTCCTATATACTCTGGTAACACCTCTAAGGAAACAAACCCTCCAGTAGCCTTCTCTCTGCCATCAATCTTTTTCTGAAGAATCTCTGGTGCTTTTAGCCCTAAATATTCATAAATGATCTGAGAGCCCCTTCCATAAAGCTTGCTATCGATCACCGCCATCTCTTTTTTTCCGCCTTCGATAATGGTTACTGTCTTATCCAAAATTCCAAGTTCATCAAGCTGCTGCTTGCTCTTCTCCAACTTCTCGTGGAAATTATCTAATAGAGCTTGTGCCTCCTGCTCCTTGCCAAATACCTCGCCAATCTTCATTACACGTTCATCCGTCGCCATTTTTTCATAGGGAATTGGAACGGTCGGTGCAATATCCTTAAGGATTTCGTAAGTTTCTTCAGAAGCAGCTATGATCAAGTCCGGCTTTACTGCCATAATAGCCTCTGGATTAGGCTCATACCATGAACCTAGATCTTCAATCCCCCCCAGCTCTTCTGCAAAGGCCGCTCCTTCAAAAACACTCGAAGTACCTACTGGCTTAATGCCGAGGGCCACAAGATCCCCTTGAAGGTATAACACGACAACCCTCTTTGGATTAGCTGGAACAACAATATCTCCCTTTATTGTAGAGATAGTTCTTGTCTGAGCCTCCTTATTGACATTGTCAGCTGCAATTGAATTATTTGCTGGTGATGATGTAACTTCAGAAGCTTTGGATCCATTAGAATTTGTGGCATTAGAACCAACGCTTGCAGATCCACATGCACTTAAAAGCAAGGTAAAGCTAAGCAGCATCGCTACAATAAAACTTGACGTCTTTGTTAATCTCATAGGTGAAGACCCTCCGGTTATTTCATTTTGGTAATAGTAATGATAATGATTATCATACTCAATAACATTATATCGGGAGGATATGTGCTCGCCAATGGAGAATTTGGCGGTGGTAAATGGACGATTGTCCGATGAACTCACCTGCCTGCTTTCCTTGCGGAACCGGATGGGAGATTGACCATTGTATTTACTGAACATACGACTGAAGTAATATACATCGCTATATCCAACTTCTTCTGCAATATCGCGAAGTGGAGCATCGGTACATCGTAATAGCTCTTCTGCATGTTTAAGCCGGAATCGTATCAAATATTCAATCAAGCTAAACCCCGTCTCCCCTTTAAAGCGGGTTGATAAATGACGAGGGCTGTAATTAAATTGCTCCGCTATAGATTCTAGTGATAAATTATGACGATAATGCTCCTCAATATAACGGACAACCTGCCCAATGACATCCGGTTGCCTGAGGTTAATTCCATCCTTTGTGAACTGCTTTAATAATTCATGTATAAACTGATAGAACAAGCCTTTAACTTGAATTCTTTCCAATTGGCTTCCTTGTGCCCAAAGTTGTTCCATTGCCATTAGTTGATAGTGCAGTGGTAATGGCTCCAAAGACTCGAAGCTATACTGCATCCGAAATGGATTGCTGCGTTCTAAAAGTCTTGCTAAATCCTTTCTTCCTGGCAAGGAGGCTCTATAGAATAATAAATAGTATTCAAACAACTTCCCTGTCTCTATACTTAGTCTCATGCCCTTGCCACCATGCACAATAAAGTGACGGTCTGCGTCGTAATCTATGCCGTTGAGATTCAAGCTGGCCGTACCCCGCACACAGTAGATAAATCCGCATGCTGGTAATATATAGCCTTGCAGATTGTCCCCAGGCTCCATCACAGCATGTCGAATATCAAGTACTTTAACAGCAGCATAATTCCATGCGAAAATATGATCTTCCAGCTTCATCTTTGCCATACACTCCGATCTGCTCCACAATCTATTTGAATTAATTATATTCCACAACAATGATAATGATTATCAATTAGTATTAAGTAGTTCCTCTATTTTGTCAATCGCTGTTTAGTATCATGCTTGCTTATAGCTTCGAAGTGGAGCTTCCTCAGGAATGCCTCTATCTCATTCACATATCCTCTTACATTAATCATTCTCGGTACAACTAAGTCCAATTTCTTATTCACAACTGAAGGATGTATCAAAAGTTTTCCGGCACAGGCATGAACGGAATTGTAAAAAAACAAACAAAAAAGTTCATCAGATATAGTATCTAATGAACTTTGAGTTGATTTAGTTGGTACCGGTGAGAGGACTCGAACCTCCACGGTTTCCCTCTCGATTTTGAGTCGAGCGCGTCTGCCATTCCGCCACACCGGCAAAGTATTAAGTTAAAATATGGCGCGCCCTGAGAGATTCGAACTCCCGGCCTTTTGATTCGTAGTCAAACGCTCTATCCAGCTGAGCTAAGGGCGCAAAATTTATATGGAGCGGACGACGGGAATCGAACCCGCGACCCTCGCCTTGGCAAGGCGATGCTCTACCGCTGAGCCACGTCCGCACACGGTATGTATTGATGTCCGACTCACTAAAGAAGTGAGCCATGAAGGACTCGAACCTTCGACACCCTGATTAAAAGTCAGGTGCTCTACCAACTGAGCTAATGGCTCATAAAGCAAGAAAATGGCGGAACCGACGGGATTCGAACCCGCGGTCTCCTGCGTGACAGGCAGGCATGTTAGGCCAACTACACCACGGTTCCAGAAGAATAATTGCTTAATGAAAATTGGTTGCGGGGGCAGGATTTGAACCTGCGACCTTCGGGTTATGAGCCCGACGAGCTACCGGGCTGCTCCACCCCGCGTCAGTAAAAAAGTATTAATTTCCTTTGATTCCCCGGAAAGTATCCGGAATCCTCAGTGAAGCATTAACTTCACTTTTGGGGATGTGTTATGGTGGAGGCTGAGGGGATCGAACCCCCGACCCTCTGCTTGTAAGGCAGATGCTCTCCCAGCTGAGCTAAGCCTCCATGTAAAGAAGCAACTTAATTATCATAACATAATCAAATCTGTAATGCAACCATTTTTTCTAGAAGTCTAATGCCGTTTCAAGAAGAAATGGTGACCCGTATGGGATTCGAACCCATGTTACCTCCGTGAAAGGGAGGTGTCTTAACCCCTTGACCAACGGGCCGTTTTAAAAACAAATTGTTTTGACAACAAAAAAGATTATATCATGTATTATTAAGTATAGCAATACCTAAACTAATTATTTTTCTTTCTACTCTTCACTAGGTAATAGATTGATATGAAGCTTTTGAGCTATTATCTCAACAATTTCACCCGTAGTTCTATCATTCGTGTCTAGATGCTGCTTAAACACCTCGTGATCAAGCCCTGTGATGCACCTGTCGATCTGCTGAGCAGCCCAAGAGTCTTTTCATTCACCTCTCGCTTAATCTCTTAAGCAAGGTCTCTCGGGAGGCACACAAACTAAAATGATAAAGCTTTATACCTCCATCCATTAACTTGCCGATGATTTCCCTGCAATAATCCGGATTCATTAGGGTCATAGGCACGATAATTATTCCATCATATTCGCTAGCTATGTTTTTCTTCGATACATTTCATATGCGGTTTGTGTCTTCCCTGAACCAAAAGCACCATTGATCCATATAATCATGATCATTTGCCTCCGTGAACTAATTTTCATTCGAAGAAATCACTCACAATGATTGCCTATCCTTATAATAAGCGGATAAATATCATACAACAAAAAGACCACTGTCGATAACTCAACAGTGGTCTTGTGTGCTTGGCAACGTCCTACTCTCCCAGGACCCTTCGGTCCAAGTACCATCGGCGCTGGAGGGCTTAACGGTCGTGTTCGGGATGGGTACGTGTGGAACCCCTCCGCTATCGCCACCAAACGGGCATTTGCGGTACAAATGCATTATTCAGGTCTCAGCATCGCCAAATGCTGAAAACAAATTCATCATCAAACAGTCACTTGGACTATATAAATCTGAGCTTGATTCCTGAAAACTGAATCCGAAACGAATTTGCATTCTACGTATAGGATAAGCCCTCGACCGATTAGTATTGGTCAGCTCCATGCATTGCTGCACTTCCACCTCCAACCTATCTACCTCGTCGTCTTCAAGGGGTCTTACTAATTGGGAAATCTCATCTTGAGGGGGGCTTCACGCTTAGATGCTTTCAGCGCTTATCCCGTCCGTACGTAGCTACCCAGCCATGCTCCTGGCGGAACAACTGGTGCACCAGCGGTACGTCCATCCCGGTCCTCTCGTACTAAGGACAGCTCCTCTCAAATTTCCTGCGCCCACGACAGATAGGGACCGAACTGTCTCACGACGTTCTGAACCCAGCTCGCGTACCGCTTTAATGGGCGAACAGCCCAACCCTTGGGACCTACTTCAGCCCCAGGATGCGATGAGCCGACATCGAGGTGCCAAACCTCCCCGTCGATGTGGACTCTTGGGGGAGATAAGCCTGTTATCCCCAGGGTAGCTTTTATCCGTTGAGCGATGGCCCTTCCATGCGGTACCACCGGATCACTAAGTCCGACTTTCGTCCCTGCTCGACTTGTAGGTCTCGCAGTCAAGCTCCCTTATGCCTTTGCACTCTGCGAATGATTTCCAACCATTCTGAGGGAACCTTGGAACGCCTCCGTTACTCTTTAGGAGGCGACCGCCCCAGTCAAACTGCCCGCCTGACACGGTCCCCGTACCCGATTAGGGTACTAGGTTAGAACCTAGATACGATCAGGGTGGTATCCCAACGGCGCCTCCACCGAAGCTTGCGCTCCGATTTCTACGGCTCCCACCTATCCTGTACAGATCGTACCCAAATTCAATATCAAGCTGCAGTAAAGCTCCATGGGGTCTTTCCGTCTTGTCGCGGGTAACCTGCATCTTCACAGGTATTAAAATTTCACCGGATCTCTCGTTGAGACAGCGCCCAAGTCGTTACGCCATTCGTGCGGGTCAGAATTTACCTGACAAGGAATTTCGCTACCTTAGGACCGTTATAGTTACGGCCGCCGTTTACTGGGGCTTCGGTTCATAGCTTCGGGTTACCCCTAACCACTCCCCTTAACCTTCCAGCACCGGGCAGGCGTCAGCCCGTATACTTCGCCTTGCGGCTTCGCACAGACCTGTGTTTTTGCTAAACAGTCGCTTGGGCCTTTTCACTGCGGCCCCCTCGTGCTATTCACACTACCGGGGCACCCCTTCTCCCGAAGTTACGGGGTCATTTTGCCGAGTTCCTTAACGAGAGTTCTTCCGCGCGCCTTAGAATTCTCTTCTCGCCTACCTGTGTCGGTTTGCGGTACGGGCACCTTCTCCTGGCTAGAGGCTTTTCTTGGCAGTGTGAGATCATGACCTTCGCTACTATAATTTTCGCTCCCCATCACAGCCCAGCCTTAACGATGTGCGGATTTGCCTACACATCAGCCTCACTGCTTAGACGGACATCCATCAGTCCGCGTCACTACCCTCCTGCGTCACCCCATCGCTCATAGCGGATTACGGTGGTACAGTAATTTCAAACTGTTGTCCTTCGACTACGCCTTTCGGCCTCGCCTTAGGTCCCGACTTACCCTGAGCGGACGAGCCTTCCTCAGGAAACCTTGGGCTTTCGGCGGATCAGATTCTCACTGATCTTTTCGTTACTCATACCGGCATTCTCACTTGTGTAGTGTCCAGCGCTCTTTTCAGTACACCTTCAACCCCTACACAACGCTCCCCTACCCCAGATACATAGTATCTAGCCATAGCTTCGGTGGTGTGTTTAGCCCCGTTACATTTTCGGCGCAGAGTCACTCGACCAGTGAGCTATTACGCACTCTTTCAATGGTGGCTGCTTCTAAGCCAACATCCTGGTTGTCTGTGCAACTCCACATCCTTTCCCACTTAACACACACTTGGGGACCTTAGCTGATGGTCTGGGCTGTTTCCCTTTTGACAATGGATCTTAGCACTCACTGTCTGACTCCCGGCAATAAGTATATGGCATTCGGAGTTTGACTGAGCTTGGTAATCCTTGCGGACCCCGCACCCAATCAGTGCTCTACCTCCACTACTCTTATACCGAGGCTAGCCCTAAAGCTATTTCGGGGAGAACCAGCTATCTCCGAGTTCGATTGGAATTTCTCCGCTACCCCCACCTCATCCCCGCACTTTTCAACGTACGTGGGTTCGGGCCTCCAGTGCGTGTTACCGCACCTTCACCCTGGACAGGGGTAGATCACACGGTTTCGGGTCTACGTCCACATACTCAATCGCCCTATTCAGACTCGCTTTCGCTGCGGCTCCACCTTCTCGGCTTAACCTTGCATGTTAAACGTAACTCGCCGGTTCATTCTACAAAAGGCACGCCATCACCCATAGATCGGGCTCTGACTTTTTGTAAGCACACGGTTTCAGGTTCTATTTCACTCCCCTTCCGGGGTGCTTTTCACCTTTCCCTCACGGTACTGTTTCACTATCGGTCGCCAGGTAGTATTTAGCCTTAGCAGATGGTCCTGCTGGATTCATACGGGGTTTCACGTGCCCCGCACTACTCGGGATCCGTCTCGGAGAGAATACAGTTTAGGTTACAGGGCTTTTACCTCTATCGCGGGCCTTTCCAGACCTCTTCACCTACCATATTCCTTTGTAACTCCATGTGAGACGTCCCACAACCCCTAAGAGCAAGCTCTTAGGTTTAGGCTGTTCCGCGTTCGCTCGCCGCTACTGACGGAATCACTATTGTTTTCTCTTCCTCAGGGTACTTAGATGTTTCAGTTCCCCTGGTCTGCCTCTACATTTCCTATGTATTCAGAAATGAGTAACTGCGAATTACCACAGCTGGGTTTCCCCATTCGGACACCCCCGGATCAAAGCTTGCTTACAGCTCCCCGAGGCAGTTTCGTTGTTCGCCACGTCCTTCGTCGGCTCCTGGCGCCTAGGCATCCTCCGTGTGCTCTTATTAGCTTAACCTTGATTTTTCCGAAGAAAAATCTCACTAATAACATTTACTTGTTTGCACAAGTTGCTAAAAGATGTTCTAAAACGCAAATTCGTTTCGGTATCCAGTTTTCAAGGATCAAGTCTTACTTGAGAGCTTAAACTCTCAAAACTGAGCAACGAGTGAGTAACAGGCCTAAACCTGAGATTGTGGAAGCTAAGCTTCCGATTTGAATGTCTTCATTGCAGAAGACGATTCTCCATAGAAAGGAGGTGATCCAGCCGCACCTTCCGATACGGCTACCTTGTTACGACTTCACCCCAATCATCTACCCCACCTTCGGCGGCTGGCTCCCTTGCGGGTTACCCCACCGACTTCGGGTGTTGTAAACTCTCGTGGTGTGACGGGCGGTGTGTACAAGACCCGGGAACGTATTCACCGCGGCATGCTGATCCGCGATTACTAGCAATTCCGACTTCATGCAGGCGAGTTGCAGCCTGCAATCCGAACTGAGACCGGCTTTGATGGGATTGGCTCCACCTCGCGGCTTCGCTTCCCGTTGTACCGGCCATTGTAGTACGTGTGTAGCCCAGGTCATAAGGGGCATGATGATTTGACGTCATCCCCACCTTCCTCCGGTTTGTCACCGGCAGTCACTCTAGAGTGCCCAGCATTACCTGCTGGCAACTAAAGTTAAGGGTTGCGCTCGTTGCGGGACTTAACCCAACATCTCACGACACGAGCTGACGACAACCATGCACCACCTGTCTCCTCTGTCCCGAAGGCCGCTGCTATCTCTAGCAGATTCAGAGGGATGTCAAGACCTGGTAAGGTTCTTCGCGTTGCTTCGAATTAAACCACATACTCCACTGCTTGTGCGGGTCCCCGTCAATTCCTTTGAGTTTCAGTCTTGCGACCGTACTCCCCAGGCGGAGTGCTTACTGTGTTAACTTCGGCACCAAGGGTATCGAAACCCCTAACACCTAGCACTCATCGTTTACGGCGTGGACTACCAGGGTATCTAATCCTGTTTGCTCCCCACGCTTTCGCGCCTCAGCGTCAGTTACAGCCCAGAAAGTCGCCTTCGCCACTGGTGTTCCTCCACATATCTACGCATTTCACCGCTACACGTGGAATTCCACTTTCCTCTTCTGTACTCAAGCCACCCAGTTTCCAGTGCGACCTCAGGTTGAGCCCAAGGTTTAAACACCAGACTTAAATAGCCGCCTGCGCGCGCTTTACGCCCAATAATTCCGGACAACGCTTGCCCCCTACGTATTACCGCGGCTGCTGGCACGTAGTTAGCCGGGGCTTTCTTCTCAGGTACCGTCACTCCGGTAGCAGTTACTCTACCGGACGTTCTTCCCTGGCAACAGAGCTTTACGATCCGAAAACCTTCATCACTCACGCGGCGTTGCTCCGTCAGGCTTTCGCCCATTGCGGAAGATTCCCTACTGCTGCCTCCCGTAGGAGTCTGGGCCGTGTCTCAGTCCCAGTGTGGCCGTTCACCCTCTCAGGTCGGCTACGCATCGTCGCCTTGGTGGGCCGTTACCCCACCAACTAGCTAATGCGCCGCAGGCCCATCCCTCAGTGACAGATTGCTCCGTCTTTCATTCTTCTCTCAGGAGAAAAAAGAAATTATCCGGTATTAGCTACCGTTTCCGGTAGTTATCCCAGTCTGAAGGGCAGGTTGCCTACGTGTTACTCACCCGTCCGCCGCTAAGTTATTTTGAAAGCAAGCTTTCAAAATAACTCCGCTCGACTTGCATGTATTAGGCACGCCGCCAGCGTTCGTCCTGAGCCAGGATCAAACTCTCCAATTAGTATTGAAAAGAGCGATATGCTCATTTTGAAACATCTGACGAGAAAATTAATTCTCTAATTTTGGATATCACTTGCGTGATTTCCTACTCACTCGTTGTTCAGTTTTCAAAGATCAAGTTCTCGTTGACGCCGCTTAATGTCTCAGCAGCAACTCTTATAATATATCATGCTTTCTGATTTATTGCAACTCTTTTTTTCAAAGTTCTTTGCAATCTAATTCAGATTAACATTCACCAACCGAAAGCTTTATAGATCCTCTTTGCGACTGGATTTATAATGTACCATATATCCCTATATAAAAACAATACTTAAAAATTTATATTTTATAAATAAGTGCTTTTGCCCCACTTTATTTAACATCTTTTATCCCTATTTACCTATAAAAAACGTGTAGATTCTAAGGATACAGAATCTACACGTGTGTCCGGACAGCGGCTTGTTATATAAATTTATTAGTTTGAAATCCAAGGATTTCTACGTTTTTTAGTACTCGCTGCTGAACCTTGAGATTTCGTAGCAGTTTTGCTTTTCTTGCTACTAGGTTGACCTGAGGTCTTTGCTTTTTTGCCTGTTGCTGTTTCCTTTGCTACACTCCCCTTATTCTTGAGAGAAGCGTTAGAAGTTAACTCATCAGTCTCTGTTCTAGCCGCTTCAGGAGATTCCTGCACGAACGCTTCAGGTTCTTGAATTTCCGGCACCCGATTATGCTGCGAATAATTACCTATCCCTGGATACTGCGGATTGGATGGAATATTAGAGTTATCCTGTCCGCCAAATGCTCCAAGCGTAGAAGTAGGAACCATTCCCTGATTAGGCATTCCTGCTCCATATGCAGAAAAAGCGTTTGGATTCCCATATTCAGGATAGGTGTTGTATACAGGCATGTCATATGAATAAGTTTGCACTGGTTGAATATGCACGCCTCCGCACCCACAAGTTGGCCAAGGAAGGTTCGGCGTCTGTCCTCCATATTGAGGAACAGCATACGGGGAGAAATCCCCGCCTACGTTCATGCCAGCAACATTAGCCTCCATCGGATTCCACTGTCCTGGAGGGGCAGCATTGGGACTCCATTGTTCTGGGCTTATGTTAGGCGCTGCATTTGGATTCCATTGCTCTGGGCTTATGTTAGGCGCGGCATTGGGATTCCACTGTTCCGGGCTTATGTTTGGCGCGGCATTGGGATTCCACTGTTCCGGGCTTATGTTTGGCGCGGCATTGGGATTCCACTGTTCTGGGCTCATATTAGAATACATATTGCCCGAAAAATAACATGGGGAAATACATTCTGGTGCATAAGCCATTGGCTGAACATAACTTGGTGCCCAGTTCATGTTCATATTAGGGCTATTTTGATATGAATCATAGAGATAAGGATTTCCTCCCAAGCCCGGGTATCCGTTGGAATTATCCCATGAGCAATCATTGTCTGCTTTCTTCTCAGCTTTAGGTGCTTCTTGTTGAGCAACCGGTTCTTGATTTGGAACCGTAATCTGAACAAATAAACTCTGCATTTCAATTTCTTGCACTGGAGCAACTTCCATTTGCATATTAGGCGCAGGATTTGGTGCAATATTTTGTGTATTAATAGGGGCGATGTTTAGCGATGGGTGTGGTGCAGAATTAGATTCAGGTGAGATATTTGTCACTGGTTTAGGTGCTGGTTTAGCTTCTGGCTTTATTTCTGGTTTAGTTTCCGGTTTAGGTGCAGGCACTACTTCAGCAGCAGGCTGTTCTTTGGGACCTGTATATTCCTTGCCACCCACTTGTGTTTTCTCTGAGGCGTTAGAAGGTGTATACCCAGGCTGTGTGGGTGAGGTATTGGATACTTTTTTAGGGATATTAACTACTTCCCCTAGCATAAGTACATTTGGATTCTTTAATTGGGGATTGGCCTCAACCATATCCTTTAAAGGAATTCCCCAGGCTTTAGATAATTTCCACAAGGTATCTCCTTGTTTAACGGTGTGCTTGTAGTAAACTTCACTGTTCTCCGGTACGGATACTGGGGCCGTAGGTATTTTTACTTTGTCTCCAACCGCTAATACGTTCGGATTACTGATCTGCGGGTTAGCTTCAATAAGTTTTTGTAACGGCACTCCGTACTTTTGCGATAATGCATACAAACTATCGCCTTGTTTGACAATGTGTATTTTCACGTAGCATTAACCTCCTAAAAGTTTTGTGGAGTATTGCTTTCTTTACAGCTACACAGCAAAACTGACTTCGAAAGCAAACACCCTTTTCATGGAACATTGCTCTCTTACAAAGTTATATGCGGTACAGCCGCCTCCTTCGTTACTACATCTTATGCAGCCCATGGGCGAATGACATCCCCGAAATAAAAAAAATCCTTTCATGATCCATGAAAAGATTAACCGGAGACTCCCGTTTTCTTCTGCATGTATGCATAAAAGGACTTCTGATGCGTATTCAATGCTATTTACGTTGTATGATTAGTCTTTATTCCCAAACCTTATAGCCATCTTTATCAACCACATTACGGAACTCTTCGAGCAGCTTCAAAGTGATTGGACCCGCTTGTCCCTCACCAATGATCCGGCCGTCAATTTCACGTGCAGCAATAACTTCAGCAGCTGTGCCAGTGAAGAACACCTCGTCCGCTATATAAACATCATGCATTGTGAACGGTTCTTCTTTCAGTTTAATACCTAATTTCTCGCAGAGCTCAATAATCGCCAGACGGGTAATTCCTTCAAGGGCTCCCAAGTAACATGGAGGAGTGAAAACTACACCATTTTTGATGATGAATATGTTATCGCCCGATCCCTCAGTAACATAACCTTGAGCGTTCATCATGATTGCTTCGTCGGCTTCTGCCAAGTTGGATTGGATTTTTACTAGGATATTGTTTAGGTAATTAAGCGATTTGATCTTTGGATTGAGTGCATCCGGAATATTACGGCGCTGGGATACAGAAACTGCACGAAGTCCGTTCAAATACGCTTGTTCTGGGTAAATAGCCAGTTGTTCAACGATAATAATTACACTAGCTTTTGGACAACGGCGCGGATCAAGACCTAAGTTCCCTGGTCCCCGGGAGACGATCAGTCGAATATAGCCGTTACGCATGTCGTTAAGACGAATCGTTTCAGCCATAGCTTCCAGCATCTCATCATACGTTAGCGGAATGTCCAGCATGATCGATTTTGCCGAATCATACAGTCTGTCCAAATGCTCTTTACATTTAAAAATATTGCCGTTATAGATACGGATACCTTCAAAAATACCGTCTCCATACAAAAAACCGTGATCAAAAACGGATACCTTTGCATTTTCCTTCGTTACGTGTTGTCCATCCAAATAGATCCATTGCTCAGCCATGAATTTACTGCACCTCCGCTTTCTCTTCCTCATAGGTGTATGTGGGATACGAGCCCAGAATCCTTACCTGACAGCCTAAAGCACTAATTTCTTCAATAGCCCCTGGCAGCAGAACAGATTCTATCGGTTCCAGCACATCAATATAAAAATAATAAGTACCCAGCTTCTTCTTCGTTGGTCGTGATTCAATCCGCGATAAATTCAGTTTCCGCCAGGAAAAAGCAGCAAGCACCTGATGCAAGGCACCTGGAAAATCCTCTGGCAGCGTTACTAGAACACTCGTCTTTACTCCGGTGCTGCTCCGCGGAAGATTTATCTTCTGTGGGCCGACCAGGACAAACCGTGTGTAGTTGTTGTTGTGATCTGTAATTTGCCGATCTACAATCTCCAGCCCATGCGTAGCGGCGCCAAGAGCGGTACCGATAGCAGCCCAGCCCTTGCCGGGATTGTTTTTGACGATTTCCACAGCTTCAGAGGTGCTTCCGACCGACTCCAGTTCAGCCCAAGGGGCATGCTTACGAACAAATTGCATGCATTGTGCCATTGCTACGGGATGCGAAAGGATTTTTACCATCTTGGTGAAATCCTTGTTGCCGTCTGTATCTGTGAATTCCCTTGGGTTACCGATAAGATTCTGTATCGATGGAAAAATCCATTCCGTCTGCATTGGCAGATCCACTTCATTGATGAGCCAATCGATGTGAAGACTAACTGAGCCTTCAATGGTATTTTCAATCGGAATCACGCTGTAATCGGTCATACCACCCGCCGTAGAGAGAAATACATCGGAAATTAACTTGTGATGTACAAGCTTTACAGGTTCACCGTTAAACAAATGCAGCAGCGCTTCGTGGGATACCGAGCCCTGCGGCAATACCGCTATTGATTTCATGACCGTACTCCTTTTATCATATCCAAAAATGATACGTTTTGCATCTCGTTTATTTCGAGCAGCTCTGTAGTCACTCCAGAAGCACAAGGTGTTAACCAGCAGGTCCGAGCGGAAATGCCATGTTCCTGCATCGTATTCTTCAAGAAGGCCTCAAGCTCACGCTTGCGGGTCTCTTGGCGATCCACTAAACATAGCAGAGTCGGTCCCGCACCGCTAAGTGCGATTCCTAAAGCACCGTGTTCAGGAGCTTCTGCGAGCAGCTTCTCCATGCCCGGTATAAGCGGTGCACGATACGGCTGATGCAGGCGATCCTGCATCGCTCTGCTAAGCAGGTCAAGCCGGCCTGATGCCAGCGAAGCCGTCAATAGAGAGGTTCTGCTGATGTTGTACACAGCATCACTAACTGAGATTTCTGTTGGAAGCAACCCCCGCGCTTTTGTGGTTTCCAGTTCGAATTCAGGAATAACCACCAGCACCTCAAGATTTTGTGGTGGTTCTAGCCGAACATAATCCGCATGTTCACCATCCCACACGGCAGTAATAATGCCGCCAAACAAGGAGGCACCCACATTATCGGGATGTTTCTCAAGCTGGGTAGCCATATCAAACAGCTTAGCATTATCCAGCGGAGAGCCAATCATTGTGTTCGCTGCGGCCATTCCGCCAATAATAGCTGAGGCACTGCTGCCGAGTCCGCGCGTAAGCGGAATCTCCGAGTACATGGATATCGATAATTCAGGCACCGTAACGGCTGCCTCTGCAAATACCATTTGAGCGACCTTATAGAGTAAATTGCTCTTATCCTGAGCCACTCCATTCATCTCGTCACCATACAGATGAAAAACAGTCTCCTCTGCTTCCTCCATCTCAATCCAGGCATATAGCGGCAAAGCCATACCTAGAGTATCGAAGCCCGGACCAAGATTGGCAGTACTAGCAGGCACTTTAACCCTAGCTCTTCCGTAAATACTCATAACAGGTACAATCTCCTTACTATGTTTTGAAATATGAAAGTATTAGTTCAGTGACGTGGTTAACCTTCCACTCGATAATGGCTCTTGATCCGGCGGATGACTTTCAGCTCCTCGAAATGGCGCAGCACTTTGTTCATGCTTGCTTTACTAGCGTTATGAGTGACAATAATGATCTCCGCATCAGGATTATTGGGATTGGCTTGCTGAACTACTGAATCCAAACTTACATCATATTCGGCAAACACTTGAGTAATCTTAGCCAATACCCCTGCTTTATCATCAACATGCAGAAGCAAAAAGTTTTTATAAAAAATAGCTTCATCACTCTTAAGCTTTTTCTGTTTGTAAGGTACTTTTTGCTTCAATCCATTAACACCTAGTTTAAGGTTCTTAATGACAGCTACCAAATCAGCTACCACTGAGGTTGCAGTTGGCATAGCGCCCGCACCCGCACCGTAGAACATAGTCTCTCCCACTGCTTCCCCGTATACGTAAACTGCGTTGAACACGCCATTGACGGAAGCCAAGGGATGACTAGCCCGAATCAAGGTTGGCTGAACACTGATGCTGAATTCTTCATCCTGACGTTCAGCGATGCCTAACAGCTTAATTTCATATCCGAGACGTTTCGCAAAGGCGATATCCGCCTTACTCACCTGAGAAATCCCACTCACACTTACATCATGCAGCTCCACGTTAGTACGGAAACCTAAGGTTCCGAGAATCGCCATTTTGCGGGCTGCATCCAGTCCTTCCACATCCGAGGTTGGATCAGACTCTGCGTATCCCAGATCCTGCGCTTCTTTTAACACATCATTATAGGATGCGCCTTCTTGGCTCATTTTGGTTAGAATGTAATTAGTCGTTCCATTCACGATACCTATAATTTTCATAATCTTATCCGAGGAAAAGCCCTCGATAAGTGTGCGGATAATCGGAATGCCTCCTGCAACGCTAGCCTCATAAAAGACATCACATTGCTTCTCCTGCGCCTTAGCAAGAATCTCTGATCCGTGCAGCGCCATCAAATCCTTGTTCGCAGTTACGACATGTTTACCGCGTTCCAAAGCTTCAAGAATATATTCTTTGGTTCCCGCGATTCCACCCATAACTTCAACGATGACATCAATTTCAGGATCACGAATCACATCCCATGGATCTGTCGTTATTTTAGCAGGATCAACCTCGATTTCGCGTGGTTTATTAGAATTATTCACAGCTATACGTTCAATGACAATTGAAGAGCCTACCTGGCTGCTTAAATCCTCTTGATTCCCTTCCACGATACGAACTACACCTGTGCCTACTGTTCCCAGGCCCAGCAACCCCACTTTAACCGGCTTCATCTGTCTCCTCCTAAAAGTTTACGAATATAGTTCCTATCCCTGTCCAACGATTAAAGCTCGCTTCACTCCTGGAATCTCTTTCAGACTATCCAGCATCTCCCCGAGTTCCTCATTTAAGTGTGAAATTTCTACGGAGATCACCACATTTGCCCGCCCTTGCAGCGGAATACTCTGGTGAATCGTCAACACATTAGCCCCATGTCCCGCTACAGAGCCTAGTACCTTGGAAAGCATTCCAGATTCGTGCTCCAAATCCATGGAAATCGTAACGATCCGCTCCCGTTCGAGCTGATGGATCAAATGAATTCCATCCTTGTATTTATAAAAAGCGCTTCGGCTTAATCCCACCTGCTCTACACCTTCATTTACGGTCTTCGCATCCCCGGCCTCAAGCAATTGTTTAACCTGCATAGTCTTAAGTACAGCATCAGGTAATATGTCCTCCCGGACCAAATAATAGCGTTCTTTCACGAACGTCCTCACCTCAAAGACTTTTGTGTTTTCTTAGTGGACATTATATCGGAAAAAGCCTGTAAATTGCAATAACTTTATCTGGATACTCTGAGGTCGGGGAGTTAGACGCAATAAAACCCCCGGATTCCCGGGGGCAGTTGGCAATCGTATGTACACTAACTGTATGGAATCGTCGTCCCGCAATAGTCACAGATTTTATCCTGCCCTGGAAGTACTCTACTCTTAGCACCGCAACTCGGACAAACGATGGATTTGGGCAGTTGGACAGGTGGTTTAGGCCTATTCTCCGGCAATGACTGCCGCCCAGATGATGGCTGGTTCTCTGATGCCGCGGAGGGCTGTGCCCGGTCAGGATGCACAAGATTGGGCGGTTGTTTATCTAAGAGCTTAACACGTCCTTCATAATAGACAAGATCAGAAGCAAGTAACCCCCATCTCACTAAATACCGTAGGTCTCTACGTACATCATCTTCACTTTGTTTCGTGATATCAGCTAAATTACCGATATGTCTAACATCATCCACTATGATCAGCATGAGATACTTCTTGCACAGAAAATCAAAGTTTTCTGTTGCGAAGGTAGCCCTCCCTGCAAAGCTGTCCGCCGGAATTATAAAGATCAAGTAGAGGACCACCAGAATGATCAATAAAGTGAACCACTTAAAATCCCCTTTGTAGGTCCCCACGGCGAAGAGGACGGCAAGTTCCATAAAAGCTCCCATACATACATGATAGAGCAATTTATAGTTAAATGATTTCCGCTCATTCTTATAATGAGTGCTTACAAAACGAAGCATCGCAAGTACAAACCCAAGCGGAGCAAACAAATAGGCAATCGCCATGATGATTCGATCAAACACTGTCCGGTCTCGCTTGTTACGATAGCGAAGGTTATTCTCAGGCGCACGCAC
This sequence comes from Paenibacillus sp. FSL F4-0122, assembly GCF_038002845.1. NCBI lineage: Bacteria > Bacillati > Bacillota > Bacilli > Caryophanales > Paenibacillaceae > Paenibacillus > Paenibacillus sp. FSL F4-0122. The sequence goes on along the minus strand of NZ_JBBODI010000001.1, from coordinate 3,783,344 downwards.
CAGTGCTTGTGCCCGTTTAGAATAAATAAGCTTCGGCGGCAATTTTACAAATGGGTTATCTACACGTCCTTCATAATAAACAATATCTGGAGAAAGTACTCCCTGATCTTTTAAATATTCCAAAACCTCGCGGACGTTCTCTTCACTGAATCCGCGAATATCGGATAGGCTGCCGATATGCCTTATGCCGTCCACAAGAACCAATGCGATATAGTCATTGCAAAGATAGGTGAATCCCTCTCTCCATCCTACGGCTCTAACGGATAATTTGATGGCGGGAATCCTAAACAATGCGTAGATAATCACCAGCCTGATCAAGAGTGCGACATAATCGATTTGACCGAGTAGCTTGCTAATAATGAAATAGATCACCAATTCTACAAAGGCACCCATACACGCATGATAAAACAGGTTAATATTGCTTGCTTTGCGCTGTCTCTTGGAATGTGTAGATAATAACCGAATGGCAGCCAATATAAAGCCAACCGGAGCAAATACATACGCAAACACAATAGTCGTATAATCAAACGCCGTCCGCTCATATTCATGCTTGTACACGGGTTTTCCCGATGTCGGCGGCTGTCTGCGTATATCCAATCCACTCATTTTGTCTTTAATCCCCTTATTTATGTAATCCTATATGCGATGCAGCTAATCTATTGGTTGACGGCATTAATTGTACGGGATCTTCGTTCCACAGTAATCACAGCTTTTAGATTGGCTTGGGAGCACAGTATTCTGGGCTCCGCACCCCGGACAACGGATAGACTTAGGCAGTTGCGGTGGAGACTGAGGCTGCGCAGGTATCTGCTGCCCCGATGCTTGGGTTCTCCCCGTTCCTTCGAAGCCCGAAGTACTTCCAGGGTAACCTTGATTAGCTGCTGATGACTCTGGCGTCTGGCGCCCTTCGGATAACGAGATATCAATATCAAGCAGTCCTTTATCCTTCAGATACTGGACATCTCTTCGTACATCACTTTCACTTTGGCCTATTCGTTCAGATATACTGCCAATATGCCGGATATTCTTATTTTGAATCAGCTCTATATAAGAAGTGTTAAGCTTAGAAAGGGTATATTTAGCTTTCGCTGTCACACTGGCCAGTATAAAAGCTGGAGTCAAAAACATGATTGCAATTAAAATAAGCGTTGATACTAATTCAGAAGTTCCAAATTCCCCATTGAGCGCACTAGAAAACATGGCAATAGAAAGTTCAACAAACCCACCAATAAATACATGCATCAGCAGGTTGAGGTTAGTCGGTCTGCGGTAATTTTTGTAATGCGTTGTCATCAAACGTAACAAGGCAAGCACAAGTCCAACGGGCATCAGCAGATAAGCCGCCGCGAGAATAACATAATCAAACCCGGTACGTTCGTATTTAAGCCGGGGAACGGCTGCATTTCCTCTCGGGAGCGGTGACGGCTCTTGTAGGTTCAAACTGTTCATGTAGTAAACTCCTCCTATTTAAGTGCCGCTAATTCACGGTTACGCCGCTGAAGTGTAGACTTTATGCTCTCTGACATCTCATTTATTTCTACCTGCCAGCCCTCATGTGGCTCTTGGGTCGCCAGCAGTAGCTTCACGTGATCATGTAACAAGGAAATCTGCTGCTGCAGAATATCCTCTGTAGCATATAAAGACGGTTCTGATATCGGATCACTGTACTTAAATTTTTCCTCCAACATATCTAGCACGTTCACTAGCTGCCCAGATTCGGAATTCTTCCAGCTACTAGCCAGCTCACTCATTTCAGTTAATTCGTTCTGATACCGCCGAAACTTTTGTAAAGACTTTTGGGCTTGCTGTTCCCCTGCCCCGGCATTCCACCCGTAAAGCCCTATCGCGGCCAAAGTGATCGCCCCTAACACAAGAATCAGCAGTTGTTCGGCTGCGTACCACAAGGCGAGTAACTCCAGCAGCCAATCGAATAATAAGGCCGATACAAATACGATCGCTGCATAGATTCCCGTAATGATTGCACCGCTGATAAGAACAGGCGGAGTCTGCTGAATGCTACTTGCAGTTCGGAGCCAAAAAATACAATAGCCATAGATTACACTCTCTGCTAGCAGAACCGCGGATAAAGAAATTATGAACCGAAACAGTGAGTCGGAGAAACCTAATCCAATAAACGAGAACACTGTCAGTACTATAGCTACCGCATAAATGACGGTAATAATGTATATATATCTCCTGCTTTTGTTCATTAGGTCCTCCTTAGCCTGCTTTTGTTCCGCACTCTGCACAGAATTTTTGTCCAGCTTTCAGCTCATGTCCACAGCCGCTGCATTTAATCACCATGCTGTCTCCACAATGAGGACAGAATTTCACCCCTGGCGCTACCATAGTCCCACATTTACCGCAAGCTTTAGGCATTTCTTTTCCACAGGAGACACAAGAAGCCGCTCCCTCAGGATTATCTGCTTTACAGGATGGGCAAGCACGATAAGGATTTCCGCAACCTGGACAGAACTTAGCTCCCGCATTTAGTTCATGCCCACATTCAAAACATTTGATCTTGTTCGCAGACGGAGAACCTTGCGGGTTGCCTCCAAGCGCCTGCCCACAACCGCTGCAGAACCGTCCCTCTACTGGATTCATAACTCCACACTTAGAGCAGGAACGCTGCTCTTGACGTATAACTGTAGTCCCTGAATCCAAATTCATCCCTCTAGTCATACGGTTCACCATATCCATAGCCGGTCCAGCAAATCCCATTCCAAGTCCAAGCCCCATCCCGGTGTTCATCATGCCCACTCCAAGATTGCCGGGATTACCTGCCGCTTCTTCCATCGTGTCAAAACCACGCTCCTGCTGATAGGTGAATCCGATGATATCCATTTCTGCTTTTTTAGCCAAAGCTTCCTTCAAACGAATCGTTGCCGGATCATCCTCTGGAATATTGATCGAATCAATATAGAAATTATTCAGCTCAATGCCATTATCCAAGAAAGCCGAGGCTAGTCGGCCCTGAATATGTTTGGAGATCTCTGCAACATAAGCATTAATCTCCAGTATGCTGATTTGCTTGTGCACAAGGTAAGAAGAAATAAGTTCATTTATATTCGACATCAGCAGTCCGCGGAAATAACTGATAAGCGTTTCATGATCAAACTGCGGGAGTGTCCCTACGAGCTTCAGCAAGAATTTTCGCGGATCATCGATTTTTACACCAAACTGCCCAAAAGAGCGAACAGAAATCATGATTTTGTATTTAGGATCCTGAAGCTGTAAAGGCGAGCTTGTTCCCCATTTGACATTCATCGAATTCGTCTTATTCACATACCATACTTCAGCCGTAAATGGTGATTTTCCACCAAAAGGAAGATTAACGATATTGGATAAAATAGGTATATTAGCGGTGCTAAGGGTGTGCCGCCCAGCTGTAAAGGAATCAAGCGCTTGTCCGCCCTTGAATAGAATCGCTTCCTGGGATTCATTAACGATTAGTTGTGTCCATGTTCCCAGCTCCTGGTTAGGATATTTCCATGCAAATATACCTGGAGGACCGTCATACTTCACCACTTCTATAATTGCCATCTGCTATTCCTTCTTTCATTATCTTATATATAAATAACGTGTATGCTCCCAAATGGGAATTAGTGTATTTCGATATTTATTGTATACGATATATATCGTGTTTTGGGTTCTTTTATTGAAAAAAATTACTGATCTCCTCACAAAAAAAGCGCCAACTATGCCATCCCTTTACAGGAAAACCATAGTTGGCGCTTCATAGTCAGCTAAATATTAATAGTAGCTGCTGTTCTCAACGAATTCGAATTCGAAATCAGCGATACGGACAATTGTTCCTTCTACAGCACCGCGTTTACGAAGCTCTGCATCTACACCCATATGACGCAAAGTCCGTGCCAGCTTGAGAATCGCATCATGTGTGCTAAGCTGCATGCGCTTCAGCATACGTTCGATACGTGGGCTTGTGACCACAAATGCCTCGTTATCACGTGTAATAGTAAACGAATTATCTTCTTCTGCTTCCAGCTTATACACCTTACGTTCAGTAGTTTCAGCAACTTCCTCAACCACCGGAGCAACCGGAATACTGTCGAGAATATCCGTTGCACGATATAAGAGCTCCTGAACACCCTGACGGGTAAGGGATGAAATTGGCATGATTTCTAAATCCGGCCGCACCTCAGCTACGCGTTCACGGAAAGAAATAAGATTCTCTTCTGATTCAGGCATATCCATCTTATTCGCCGCCACAATCTGCGGACGATCGATTAGACTTGCATTGTACTGCTTCAGCTCATCATTAATTAGAACCCAATCCTCGAAGGGATCACGACCCTCAGAGCCAGACATATCAACTACATGAATGATGATACGCGTACGTTCAACGTGACGCAGGAATTCGTGACCCAGACCTATGCCTTCACTAGCTCCCTCGATTAATCCTGGCAGATCCGCCATCACAAAGCTTCGGCCATCCCCAACATCCACTACCCCTAAATTCGGTGTAATTGTTGTGAAATGGTAAGCTCCGATTTTGGGCTGAGCTGCGGACACAACCGACAGCAACGTAGATTTACCCACACTCGGGAAGCCTACAAGCCCTACATCAGCCATTACCTTAAGTTCCATAACCACATAACGCTCTTGGCCTTCTTCACCGTTCTCCGCAAGCTCTGGTGCAGTATTATTAGCTGTGGCAAAACGGGTGTTACCCCGGCCTCCACGGCCTCCACGTGCAACTACAACCTGTTGTCCATGACGCGTCATATCGGCAATGATCTCTTGCGTATCATCGTCAATCAGAATGGTTCCTGGCGGAATACGAACGATCATATGATCCGCATTCGCTCCATGTTGGCTTTTGTTCCGTCCTTTAATCCCTTTGTCAGCTTTGAAGTGGCGCTGATAACGGAAATCCATCAACGTGCGCAGTCCCTCATCTACACGGAAAATAACGTCGCCTCCACGGCCTCCGTCACCACCGGCAGGACCACCCTCCGGTACATATTTCTCCCGGCGAAACGCAACGAGACCATCCCCGCCGTCACCGCCTTTAACATAAATCTTAGCTTTATCTACGAACATAAATGTTCACCTTCCTCACATTTCAAGCGGTAATCGCAGCTCTACATAAGCCCTGCTAGGCTTAAACTGCTCTGCTTTCATGATTTTTCCTTGTACTATATTATAAATTTGCCCTTTGAGCAGCTCGGGATTGCCATGCTCCCCCTCGCCTTCGAAGGAGATAAGAATGTCTCCTCCATCCTGAAAAAAGCCAAGGCGCAGCTTGCGCGTCTCCCCCTGAGGAGCCAGCCCGTTGTACTGATAAGCCCGTATGGTCTGCATAATCACTGAAGTCAGCTCATCTCCTGCTTCTGGATTTAGCTTGTCCTCTAGCTGCAACCCTTCCTCCACCTGAACTTCCAATTCCAGACTAGACCTGTTAGTTCGGAAGGATTGGATATAGAAAACCAATGAAGGAATGCCCAACTTAGCGATACGACTATCAAGTGCTATGCGTTCCTTTATTCTTTCCACACACTCCACGGATTTATTAGGCTTTCCAAGCTGAATATATCCGTATAGAATCTGCAAATCGTTCATCCAATCATGTCGATGATGATTCAGTGTCCGAATCGCCGCCTGTTGCAGAGTGTTCTCTTGTATACGCAGCTCCCGTTCATAATGACGCTGGCTCCAGATAAAACTGAAAGCAACGATTGCCACTACCCAGATTCCGAGTAATAGACACGTCAGAAGAGAAGTATGCCAATACAAAAGACCTAAAGGAAGCATTACGGATAACATGACTGCCCAGATTGCACTTTTCCAGGATTTCATTCTTTCTCCCCGTCCCTCAGTTCGCAAAATTCATGACTTCGTTTAGATTATTTGTTTTGTTAGTATCATTTACCATTTCCTAGTATAACACACGCGTTCACTGTAGTTCACCAGAGATAATAACGAGATTTTCACATCTATCTAACCCTTCCAACTTTGCAACACAAATAATTATGAATATTCTACAAAAAAGCCTCCGGCACTCATGCCGGAGGCTTCTACTTGCTCATATGGTCCGTAAGCTTACGCTTCCAGTGCCGCTGCTACCGGAGCGACATCAACTGGGTACACGCTCACTTTTTTGCGATCGCGGCCCCAACGTTCGAACTTCACTACGCCATCCACCATTGCGAACAAAGTATCATCTTTACCGATGCCTACGTTAGTTCCTGGGTGAATTTTTGTTCCGCGTTGACGAACCAAGATGTTACCGCCGGTTACTGCTTGACCGTCAGCACGTTTCACGCCAAGACGTTTGGAATGGGAATCCCGTCCGTTTTTTGTGGAACCTACACCTTTTTTCGATGCGAACAATTGAAGATTCAATTTCAACATGTTGTCAACCTCCTTCTTTAAATATTTACTTGCTGTATTTGAATATACTTCCCGTATGATTCTGCGATATCATTCAGCATCACGACCATGGATTCGAGCAGCAATTGTACCTTCGCGGAAGTATCGAAATCTTCAACAGAACTTAATGTTCCACTTAAGAATCCGTTCTTCATGGACGTGTCCATGGAGATTCCGGTCAAGGTCTCAATCGAATTGACGGTTCCAACTGTTACAGCGGATACCCCGGCACATACGATATCTTCGCCACGCTTCGCATAACCCGCATGCCCCTTAACCTCAAAGCCAACGATAGTTCCTAGATCCGATAATCGTGTAATCCGCACGCTAATCATTAACGCACCTTCTTACGCTTGAATCTTCTCGATAGTTACTTTCGTGTACGGTTGACGATGACCTTGTTTCTTATGGTAGTTCTTCTTAGGTTTGTATTTGTAAACTACAACCTTAGCGCCTTTACCATGTTTCTCGACTTTAGCTGTTACAGACGCACCGCTTACTAGCGGAGTTCCTGCAGTCAGACCACCATCGTTAGAAACAGCCAATACACGGTCAAAAGTTACACTTGCGCCGTCTTCAGCTTCCAACTTTTCAATGAACAAAACGTCGCCCTCTTGGACTTTGTATTGTTTACCACCAGTTTCGATAATTGCATACATTTTACTTGCACCTCCTCATGTCTCAGACTCGCCTAGTCTAGGTGGCAGAATTCCCGTAGGAACTGCGCTTATGTACCCGATCGGAGCGGTTACAGCATGTGCAGGATCAACTGCATCAAACACATACTTGAAGATAGTATCATACTTATGACTTATCGTCAACTCATTCCAGCCATTCTCCAACTTTTCCGGTTCCCCCGCAGCACTGGCAAATCACAGGTGCAAAGCTGGCTGAATCATGCCTTGCCTTCTTTCTGGTCATCTCGAGCAGCCCGAGTCTTGTCCACCCCAAAATATGTGTTTTGGTGCGATCCTTGCAGATCACTTTCTCTAATCGCTCTGTGACCATCTTGCGGTGAAGCTCTTGTTCCATATCAATAAAGTCGACAATAATGATTCCACCAGTATCGCGTAACCGGATCAAACGACCGATCTCCTCAGCTGCGAGCAAATTCGTATTGGTAACCGTTTCTTCAAGCGATGCTCCGCCAATGTATTGAGCGGTGTTGACATCAATTACGGTTAACGCCTCTGTCTCATCCCAGATCATTGTTGCTCCACCCTCCAGCGTGATTTTGCGGCTGAAGCTCTTAAGCAATTGATCCTGAATACCATAAGCAGCGAAAATAGACTCCGCTCCATTATAAAGACAGACTGGCTTGTACCCTTCAGGAGCCATGTCGTCCAGAAAGGCTGTTGCTTCTCTAGCTGCGGCAGATGAATCAATAATCAACTGATCCCGTTGCGGATTAAAGGCATCTCTTATAAAGCGTTGGACAATACTAAGATCACGATGTAGTAAAGCGGGAGCCTCTACCGTCTGTGCTTTACGTGTAATATTCTCCCATTGGGCACGCAGAAAGGAAAGATCGCCCTCCACAGCTTCATGTGGCTCGTCCTGAGAAACCGTCCGCATGATAAGCCCTTCTTCTTTCATTCGCAGACGTTCTCCGATTCCTTTGAGACGGCTGCGCTCTGCTTCCCGGCTTATTTTTTTGGAGACACCGACGTATTCTGCAAAGGGCATGTACACCATCCAGCGCCCGGGCAACGTATAATGAGTCGTTACACGCGCGCCTTTTCCGCCGCTTGGCTCTTTCCGCACTTGAACAACAATATCCTGTCCCGGCTGCAAAAGCGTCTCGATAGAGGGCTTCACATCAGGCTGTTTATCCAAATTAGGATGCAATACATCATCAACATATAAAAAAGCATTCTTCTTCTGTCCGATATCAACAAAAGCAGCCTGCATACCTGGAAGTACGTTAATCACACGGCCTTTGTAATAACTGCCGACCAACCCTTGCTGCTGATCGCGTTCAGCCGCGTACTCCACCAGCCTTCCGTTTTCCAGAAGAGCCATTCGGGTAATGTGCTGCGTGCAGTGAACGATCATCTGTTTCATGGCTTCACCTCTGGTTTCGTTCGTTCATTCCTTCACATTCTCTGCATAAATACACTATATTCCGAAGTAGGTTGATATTAAGCGCTGTTCCGGCACAACAGCAACAACATTTCCTTTACCGTTTAACACATAGATAAAATGATATTGATTACGTTTAAATAGACGCAATATATCATCTAAAGGTTTCGCAGATAATGCAACTATTGGACGAGCTACGCTTCCTGTTCGCAAATGATACTCATAAACAGCCTCCCGATTCATCAAAAAAGCAACAAACCGGTACGGTAAATTACGATGGTCGGTAAAATTCGAATACAGCAAAAAAGCTCCGATCATGACCATATTCAGCCTAAGGCCTCCACCCGCTCCAAGAGGCAGCAGCGCATATATAATCACAAGGACACTTGCGGCTACACTCACCCGTCCAGTCCATAACAAAGTGTAGTAATAAGGAAGCACTAAACTAATAGTGGCCTGAAGCACTTTACCTCCGTCAAGCGGCAGCACTGGCACTAGATTAAAAAGTCCAATCATGGCATTGGCATGAATAAAATAGGTCAGAAATTCCTGATTGCCATAACCGGCTTGTTGAAGTCCCAAAGCAATTACAATCATAATTCCATTTTGCAGTGGACCGGCAAGGGCAATTCCGATCTCACGACTGGCTGTAAGCCGCCCATGATCTTCAATAACAGCCACTCCGCCAAACGGAAGAAGCTGAACCGACTTAACTGTAACACCAGCCAAAAGAGCCGCAACGACATGTCCCATTTCATGAATGAAGACAATCGTAAATAAGGTGAGCAGCTCTAGAAATTGTCCCGTGATCACGGAGAATAACATAATGATCACGAACAGTGGATGTAGTGACAGTTCGATACCAAAGATCCTAATCAAACGATACCACTTCTGTAGGATCAATATAAGTCTTGTCTTTCATCACTGCGAAAAACAGTGTGGAAGCTGAGGATACGTCCTTCTCCATCATCCAACCGAGTGAATCCCCGCTCTGCACCCAGTCATCAACCTCCAGCTTGGTGCCGCTCAAATGTCCGTATTCTGCGGTGACACCGCCTGAATGCTGAACAGCAATTCGAATGCCCCCTTCCAGCTCTTTAGAGATGGAGAGAATACGTCCCATGTCTATACTTTTCACCGTCACATTTAAGGTTGAATCGATTTGAGGCATAATTTCCACCCCTTTTAGCGTAGAAGCAAAAGGCTGGACAATGCTCCCAGCAATCGGCGCAGTGAGTTGATGATGAGCGGCCACTTTTTGAGCAGGCTCATCTTTATCTCCAAACATCGGAATGAACGCTGGAGCTCCGTTAAAGTTCTCCTCATACCAAACTCTCACAGCCGTGAAATCCATGTCATTGCTTAACGCATCACTAATAAAAGCTTGCATCTTATACGACCATGGCTGATGTACCGCAAAGACCCCCCACACTGCTCCAAACACAAGAACACTAGCAACAAAGCGCCGAATAAAACCGGCAGCAAAATTCGAGCCTCCACCGCCATCATCCTCCCAGCCTCCACGACTCTTTTTCCACATCACCTCTGGATCGGGCTCTACAGAGGATTGATCCGCATTCTTAAATCCTGTTCCCCATTCCTTAAAGCTCGTACTCTTATCCGGCATAATAAATAAAGGGGGAGTCTCCGCTATTTCTAGTTCTTCGACTTCCGAAACTCCTGAGACTGCTGAGACTTCCGGGAGTTCCTCCAATAAACTACGAATACGCTCCTTGCGGCGATTCTTGATATCTGATTTCTGATCCATATTTATCCCTCCGGACGGGCTTGTTTTACTTCCATTTTATGAAGCACGGAAGTCTCTTTAGAACAAGCCCCTCCAAGGTAGACCATATAAATACCGGAAAGTACTAGCATGAGCTAAGCTTTTAAGCAAGAAATATAAGACTGCTATTATTGTGTTCCTTAAGTTCACATTGTTAAGGAAAAATATGTAACCGTCAAACCCGGCGTCATCTGAATCTTCCCACCGATCTTCTACTGATTGACTCGACCTACGGTCACGGCGGCAAACTCCCGAGTGCCTTAGGCCCCATACAAAAATTCAGAGGGGGCATTAAGTTGCATGGCGCCTGGACTCATGACCAGCGCATACCTCTGAACGTGGAGGAATCGATCGCAAATCGACATCGGGACGTTGAAATCGAAAATAACCGGGGTGAAATCGTGCGGGTTGTGACCGATGTGAGAAAAGCTTCTCCTCACGTTATCGCTAAGAATTATAAGACATGCTGCCAAATTGAAGTCTTTTTCCGGTGGATTAAACAGCATCTGATGTGCCTTATCTATTTGGAACGACAGAAAATGCGGTATATAGTCAATTATTTGTGCCCCTTGCCGTCTATGTGCTCCAGAAATACATTTTTGATGAAATTCATCCCAACGTGCCTATCTTTACTCAACTGACCTTTTTGGGAATTTGTGCAGTATTTGCGCATGTTTAATCTTCCATTGGAGCGGCTGGTTCAGCTTAGCCTGCTCTGGAATAAATGGAATTCCGGAATATCTGCCATCCCATAATATGGTAAATTATCATGATTGAAAAATAAGACAAAAATCGACATGATTTTTTTGGATAAATATTACGTAGGATAAAGGTATCAATTTACTTATTAACCATTTACTTCTATATAAGTATTTGATATGGTAATTAAGAACAAAAAATATATATATTGGAGGAACAACATCTTATGAAAAAAATCTCTAGTTTATTTCTTTTAACGGCTGCTATTTCTTTAGTGAGTGCAGTTCCAACGTTTGCTGCGAATGAATCTATTACTAACGCAAGCCCATCTTCGTTTGACTCTATTGCACCTTTTGTAGCGGGGGAAGCTACGTTTCCTGCGAATGAATCTAGTGCTAACACAAGCCCTTCTTCGATTGACTCTATTGCACCTTTAGTAGCGGGGGAATCTACGAGTGTTGTTGTAGCTCCTGTTACCTATACATTGTCAAATCCCATTAATGGAGCTGGCCAGTATGGAAAAATTACACTTGAATCAGCTGGAAAGGCTACTTTATTTATTTACTACAATACAGGTAATGGAGTATGGACGAATATGGGTATAAATGATCCAGGATACAGTGGTATTTTATTAGATGCAGGCGAGGGCTCAGAATCACTTGACTTTTACATGAATTTAGGTTGGCAGTATAAAATTAAAGTATATGCAGAGACTCATACAGCAAAAGGATATATTAGAAACTACCAATAGTAACTAAATGTAATAATTTTGTTTTGGGACATTTACCAAAATCAAATCAAACAGTGACAGATAGGACTTTATTTTCTCGTCCTTTGCTGTCACTGATTTAGTTTTTAGAGAGAGTATAAAATATATTTTATGAAGTATGACAATTGGGATACTCGCGTGGAACATAACATCGAGTCAAATACTTTATTTTTCTGCTGACTGCACTCGCTGTAGGAGTGGGAGCAGGTAACGCTTGTACTGTTTGATTCAGTGCAGGATGTTAAGGTGAGAGGCATGGCACTTCAGGTGGACCGACAGTTGAGACAAATTAAATTTCAACTCGAAGAGGATTATGGCTGGATAAAGATAGGTGATGTTATTGACGCAATCACAGAACAAACTCACCCTACGGGTGAGTTGAATAAACTTACTAGCCAGCTTTCTGCGACTCTTTGTTTTTCCTCGGCTATATAGACCATAACGCCCTACTATCCGAAAATGCTTCGGAGAAATGCGCTGCACCAGATCAAAGATGAATTTCATCACCGGCGACACCACATCTACACGTTTACCTGTTCCGTGCTCCTCGTACCAATAATGTACCTTGTGGTAGTCATAACTTACGACTCGGTATTCTGCTATCGCCGGACGTGCCAAATAGCGCCCTATATATTTCGTGGCTCCTCGGGCATCCTTCATCCTCTGCTCTGTATTCACATAAAATCCTTGCGGATAGCGCTGGTATAGCTCATTCAACAATTTTTTCACTCGTTCTTCCTTCGGTTACCATTTCATCATCAAATCAAGTAGCAACTTCTGCAATGATTTCCGCAGTTACTCATGCGAGATGTATTCAACTTTTTTCCATTCTTTATTTATGTCTAATGCACCTTCTGTAATAAGTGCGTGAATATGCGGATTAAACTTCAAATCACGTCCAAACGTATGGATGTCCGTAATCACTCCGACTTCGTATTTCTTGCTCTTATTTTTCGTCGGTAATAATACTGGATAACACTTGCCACCTGATTGCTTAGTTCATTTAACTTGCGACGATCTTGAAAAAATACGTTGCGTAATTCTTGAGGTACCGTAAAGCCCATATGACGATGGGTTACATTTAGGATTCGTTCCTGTTGCTTCTCTGCCCATTCATCTGTATATTTCTTCCCACACCCATGACAAAAACGACTTTTACAGGTGAAGCAGATGAATATGGGCTCTGGGTTTCCTTGTGTACATCCTTAACACTCATATCTCGCATAACCCATATCTCTTGTCCTGCAGCGAATCGCTTTGTTCACGGTCTCCATTATTGAGGCATGCAAAATCTCTGGTAATTGATGACTGTGCATTTCCATGAATCCATGAAAGTGGTTTTTTAGAATCATCCCGATAATCCCTTTTTATTACATTTTTCCTGATTTTTCACATTTATCTCTCCTACCTTTTTATCGGAGTTATCCACAATTCTTTGCATTGTATCATTGCCTATTATAAATAAAAAAAATCCCACCCGTAGATTTCTCTATGGATGGGATCAATTATGTTTTTATAGTAAAATCGCTAGACTTAAGACTAAGCCATGCCGAAAAATTTCTTAAGCTTCTTAAATGCTCCCGGTTTGCGGTCAAGCTGCATCAGGGGTACAGCATCACCTAGAATTCGACGTGCAATATTGCGATAGGCAATAGCTGCTGACGAATCGGGATTCATAACTGTAGGTTCTCCGTTATTTGCGGCTTTAATAACTAGCTCATCATCCGGAACAATTCCGATAAGATCAATGTTCAGCACCTGTAATATATCCTCAATATCAAGCATATCGCCAGACTTCACAAGACCTGGGCGAATACGGTTTACCACCAATTTCGGCGATTCCACACTCGACTGTTCTAATAGTCCGATTATACGATCGGCATCCCGCACAGCGGCATGCTCTGGTGTGGTAACCACAATCGCTTTATCCGCACCGGCAATCGCATTGCGGAAGCCGTGCTCGATTCCTGCTGGACAATCGATCAGAACATACTCATATTCCTTCTTTAGTTCAAGAATGATATCTCTTACTTGTTCAGGAGAGACAGCCGTTTTATCCTTTGTTTGAGCTGCAGGCAGCATATACAATTCATCAAAGCGCTTGTCTTTAACGAGCGCTTGATTAAGGCGGCAACGTCCTTCCGCTACATCCACAAGATCATAAATAATACGATTCTCAAGCCCCATAACTACATCCAGATTACGCAGTCCAATGTCGGTATCGACGAGACATACTTTTTTGCCCTGCAGTGCAAGTGCGGTTCCAATGTTGGCTGTTGTGGTTGTTTTGCCAACTCCGCCTTTGCCCGAGGTTACGACTATCGCTTCTCCCATGGAGGCTACACCCCTTTAAACACATTTAAATCCTGACGTAATTTGACCAAATTATGAATCTTATCGATCTGCATAGCTCCGTTTGTTAAATATGCAAATTCCATACTGCTTTCTCGGGTTTCCCATTCATCGGGCGGACGACTAATAATATCGGCAATTCGCAGCTGCGTTGGAGACATTAAAGAAGCAGCTATAATTGCTTCCTCATTCCCGTCTACTCCAGCATGCGCCATCCCTCTTAGCGAACCTAGTATATAAATATCGCCTGAACAGGTTATGGTCCCCCCAGGGTTCACATCCCCCAGATATAGAAGATTTCCGTTATGGTGCAGCACCTGACCGGAACGTAGAATTCCACTCATCAAAAACAATGCGTCATTATCCTCACTGCCGGGCGCTGGAAGCGCCTCTATAGATCGAATCAACAGATTTCCCTGTCCCTTAAGAATCTCCAGCACAGCTTCCTTGTCTTCCTCAGTTACGGTACGATTGCCCAGCTTTATGTCCACATGTACAATCGGTCCAGTTAAAATATTTTGATGGCTGTGCTCCAGCTTATAGCGAAGCTCGCTCAGAAGATCTTCAAAGGGACATTTGTCGTCTAGCAGGAATATCAGGCCATCCTTGATGCCCTTAATCCTTACATGCTTGGATTTTACTGTCATATGCCTGGCCCCCTATCCTCATTCATTCGTGCCGGGCCCCTTAAATTCCTGCTTTGTATAGAAAGAAAATAGAAGCTCTTTAAGCCGCTTCTTCCTTATTCGTTTCTTTCTTGATTAGCTCAAGCTGGCGCCGAACCGGTATGTAGAAGAGTAGCCCGATGGCAAAATGAAAAAGCATCGTCGGCAGCATGTGATTCAAAATCGCCCAGCTATAAGGTTCTTGATTAAGATTAAATACACTATAGATACCAAATAGTATACTATCCTCAAGTAGACTTCCAAGCAGAACCACAGTCATCATAAGGGGCAGCGGAGCACGTGGAATCTGAAATAAAAGGCCGATTAAATAAGCCGACAATCCCATCGCAAAAGAGTGTGCTCCAAGAATTCTGCCGTAAAAAACGACATCATGCAGCATTCCAAAACATAATCCCAATATAAGTGCTGTATGCCGATGATGATATATAGTCACGAACAATAACACTACAAAAACCAGATTCGGAATGATTCGCATCTGCCAAACATCTGGAATCAGCCAAGGTAAAATGGTTCCCTCCACAATAAATAAGAGGAACAGTAACAGAACAAGAACTGATCTGCGCATATTCACTATTCAGCACGCTCCTCCGTAAACACAACAATCAACTGCTTCCAGTCCTGAAATTCTGCTGAAGGCTTAATCACTGCTGTGGAGGTTAATCCAAATTCACCAACATCGACGCTTTCAACTGTGCCTATTGTCAATCCCCTTGGATACAATCCTCCAATACCGGAAGACAGAATAGTATCCTTCGCTGCAATAGGATCACCCGGTGGAATCTTAGTCATCAGCAGTCTGTTCGTCTCTGGATTATAACTCTCAATCATCCCAAAGGATTTACCCTCTTTATTTAAGGCAGTTGCCGCAATAGGCGGCTGGGAATTAGGATCATTGGTGTCCATCATTGTCATCAGCTTCACCGTGGAGGTGAAATTGCTCACCTGACTAATAACCCCTACCATACCATCGACGGAAATCACGGACATATTAGGTCTAACCCCATCTTTGGAGCCCAAATCGATAACAATCGTACTATTGCTTGGCTCTGTAGTCTGGCTAACTACCTGCGCAATACGATATTCATATTTATACAATTCTTTCTGGGCATTAGTGAAGTCCAATTTCTCCTTCAAAGATTCATTTTCTGCCTTGACGAAATTATACTGGGCTTTATCACGTGCATACTGGGCAGCCATAATTTTAAGCTGTTCATTTTCTTTAGCAAGATCACTCAGATTTCCAATATCTTCAAACAAGCCCGCTACATATCCAGCGGGCTTGTAGAACATTTTTTGCACGAAACCAGTCGAATCTCTGAGAAAGTTCTCCGGCCAGGACAAGCCTTTCCTTGTTGCCAAGCTGAAGCCCATTACCACAATGAACAGCACCAGTGTAATCAACAGAATAAACAGACGTTTATTGCTTAAGAGTTTAAACAGTTTCAACACCCTCTAACAACAGTATTTCTCCCATAACAGGGGTTGACTTACACAAGTGGTAGAACATCATCTTATCTCTTCGAACGAAGACTGGATCCGCTGCGGCTCTTGAACAAATGAATGTTCTCAAGTGCCTTACCGGTTCCAATAGCTACACAGTCCAGTGGATTCTCAGCAACAATAACCGGCATTCCCGTCTCACGTGCAAGCAGCTTATCCAAGTTGCGAAGCAAAGCTCCCCCACCTGTCAAAACAATTCCACGATCCATAATATCTGCTGCAAGCTCTGGCGGACATTTTTCCAATGTTACTTTAACAGCTTCAATAATAGCATTCACTGTGTCAGACAAAGCTTCACAGATTTCATCAGAAGTAATTGTAAGTGTTTTTGGCAGACCTGTTACGAGATCACGGCCGCGAATTTCCATGGTTTCAGCCTTTTCAAGAGGAAGGGCCGAGCCAACATCCATTTTGAGCTGCTCCGAAGTACGTTCACCGATCATCAGATTGTATTGACGTTTGATGTATTGAATGATGGACTCATCCGCTTCATCACCTGCAACACGCACTGATCGGCTAGTAACAATACCGCCGAGCGAGATTACAGCAACTTCAGTTGTACCTCCACCGATATCTACAACCATACTACCTGTAGGCTCCCATACTGGCAGATCCGCACCGATAGCAGCAGCAAAAGGCTCTTCGATAATGTAAGCTTCTCGAGCGCCAGCTTGTTTGGTAGCATCTTCTACCGCACGTTGTTCTACAGCAGTAATGCCAGATGGCACGCAGACCATTACATTAGGGTGACGCTGGAACATAGAACGCTGTTTCTGTGCTTGACGAATAAAATATTTAATCATCGTAGCCGTTGTATCAAAATCAGCGATAACGCCATCTTTCATCGGACGGATCGCACGGATATTTCCAGGAGTACGACCGATCATTTTTTTGGCGGATTCACCCACGGCTTCAATCGTCTTAGTATCAGTGTTAATCGCTACAACGGAAGGCTCTCTTACAACAACGCCCTTACCGCGTACGTAGACAAGCGTATTCGCTGTCCCCAAGTCAATTCCTAAATCTTTTGTGAAACCACCCAACATGCTAATTTCTCCTTTTCCTAAGTAAATCTACATTTATATTACATATGTCCTTTTTCTTTCAAGCTTACGAAACTGCTATCTCCGATAATTAGATGGTCCAGCACATCTATTCCGATAATCTCACCTGCCTGAAGCAATCTAGCGGTTAGGGAAATATCTTCCGGACTAGGTGTTGGATCACCACTAGGATGATTGTGCGCGCATATAATAGAGGCGCTACTGCATTTTATAGCTGCTCTGAATACCTCACGAGGATGAACGATCGAAGCATTCAGGCTGCCCATGGACAATGTTTCTTGTCCAATCACATGATTCTTCGTGTTCAGAAACAGACAGACAAAATGCTCCTTTTGCAAATAACGCAATTGCTCAGTCAGAATCTCTGCAGCGTCCCCAGGACAGCGGATAATGACCGGCATATTGAACCTGGAATTCGCAAGGCGCCTTCCCAGTTCGATGCCTGCTTTTAGTTGTACGGCCTTGGCAGGACCGATACCGTTGATTTTGGTCAGTTCTTCGATGCTAAGGTCAACTAGCCCACGCAGGCCACCGATCTTCCCCAGCATCTGCTGTGCAATATGAATAGCCGACTCGCGGCGTGTTCCCGTACGCAGCAGAATGGCTAACAACTCCGCTTGACTTAATGATTCCGCCCCATAATGCATCATGCGCTCTCTAGGTCGTTCTTCATGGGGGAGGTCCCGCAGCATAATTGGTTGCGACTCCATCCCTATCCCTCTTTCCCCAGGCTTCCTACCGGCTCAATACAGTTATACCGAACTCGGATAGCATTTCGCCAAGAAGCGACAAAGGCAATCCGACTACATTGAAATAACAGCCTTCAATTCGTTCCACCAAAATGGACCCAAGCCCTTGTATCGCATATGAGCCAGCCTTATCAGCAGGCTCCCCCGTAGCTATATAAGCAGCAATTTCCTCTTCAGTCATTGCCCTCATCGTTACGGAAGTAACACGGTGCTCCACTATAGTCTTCCCATTCGGGAGTCCGAGGCAGGCTACACCCGTGTATACCTTATGAGTTCGGCCCTGAAGTCTGGTAAGCATCGCTTTGCTGTCCAGCTTGTCCACCGGTTTGCCTAGCACAGTATTATCTAATACAACAATTGTGTCGCTTCCTATAATGACTGCGTTACGCTCTCCGGCTGCAGCTACTACGGCTTCTGCTTTTCGCAAAGCTAGACTGCGCACGATTCTCTCCGGCGTCCAATCCGGCGGTGTGCTCTCATCAGCTTCGCTGGTAATGACCTCAAAGGGCAAACCCAGTAAGGATAACAGCTCACGTCGACGCGGTGAACCTGAGGCTAGAATAATGAGTGGTGAGTTGTCCACGTTGTAAACGTCCCTTCTTGCTCAGTAACGAGAGTTACAGTCTGCGGTACAGCCATACAGCTGTAATAATACCGGCGAGACTAAGCATGCACAATTTCAAATGAATAGTGATGTCATAGGTTATGATGTCTAAATCGGCTCGCGGAGACCATTTGAGCACAGTCGATGTTGTTAGAAAAGACAGAGCCTTTACGGGCTGCAGCAGCTTGGCGATCCAGGCTCCAGCCAGCCAGCCTAGAATTAGAAATAACAGCAGTGTTCCTACATTTTTCTTCTTCATCTCAGTCTTCCCTCGCCATTTTTTGACACCCTAATTATTATACGGTGAAACGGTGATCAATACAAACGTAAAATCCCCTACGGTAATGTTTACCACCTTTTGCCCTAAAAGTTGCGGAACGATACCCCTCTCCAAAAAAAACAACAAGCCCCCAATTCCCCGGAGACTTGTTGTTTTTTGAATCCGCAATCCAAGCATTCAATTCATAGCAGACAGCAGCTGTTTTTGGCTGGTCAAGAAGCTCAGCATGGACTCCTGCACTTCCCAAAGCAGGGCTTGCGCCTTGTTCTTGTTATATTCACTCAGTGCTGAAATTCCTTGGCTCATAGATTTCTCTAGCGCTGCGCAAATGCTTTTGGCTTCAGGCGTTATGCCTTGCTCCAGAGCTTTAACAGCTTCACTCCATTGGAGATGAAGATCACTCACAGCTGAGGTATTAGCTGCCGCATCCGTTTGCCCGCCACAGAGTAACGAAGCGGATTGACTGCTTAGTTCACTGAGCAACTGTCCACTCACCGCGAAATAACTATTCACAGCCTCCGCATTTCCGGCAAATCCTAATCGTTCCACTCCGGGAAGATCCACCTCTCTCACATAAAGCTCAATCCCTTGATTCTTCAGACCACTGCTGAGCAGCTTAGCTTGTTCACGGTCAGAGGACATTCCGGCATATACACGATTTCCGTCAGCAGGGTCTAAGCCCGCAGCCAAGCCAGCGTCCAACAGCTCTTGTCTAGCTTGTTCCGCGCCTGCCGGCGTACTGAATACGCCATACTGCAGCAGGTAGTAGCTTTGCGCAGCCACTTGAACAGGAATACTGTTTTTGCCGGCATCATCTGTGCCCGTAACCGGCAATCCCGAGGTTCCTACACCTGCTGGATCATTAGCTCCGGAAGTCTGCCCTGAAGTAGCCAACGTATCTGTTATCCCGGTTCCTGAACTACTGTCCATGTTTCCTCCATAAAAAAAGGAAAGTGCCGCATATCCTAATAGTAGACCCGTGCCGATCGCCCCCACCACAGACAGGGATAATTTCCACCAATACGATGGGCGACGAGTATGGTATGAGCCCCCATAACCTCCCGTGTAAACCTCTGCTGATTTATCTCTGTCATCCAGTACCAAATCTGAAAGCAGATATGATTGCTGCGTATTTCTGAAATCTCTATCCTGTTCGTCCCATTCTTGCTGGCGTGGATCTACAGTTCCTGAGTAGTAGTCGTAAGCATCCTCCGGTGGTGCCTCACGCATAGAGCGTAAATCAGGTTCATGCACCCAAGTATGCTGCTGTGCTGGACCGACCTCCTTGCGCAACTCCTCTGCATATTCTTCAGCTGTGCCCAGTCCGCCACTGGACCAGCGCTCCACTACCTGCGGTTTTGGCTTAGGCTCGTCCTTATTCACGTCAAATCGGAATGTCATTCTTCCGTTATTCAACAGTAACACCTCACCTCATCTAATCTATATGGAAATATATGATAGACAATAGAGAGATATGCTATTTTTATAGCCAAATGAATAATGAAAGTTATACGGATTCAGTTTACATTACATGTAACTTTTATATACTATATAAAAAGAGCTAAAAGTGTGCACTATACTAGTTAAGCTAGAAATAGGATTTTAGTTCATTACAGTTTAGGAGGGCTTTTTCTGAAACAAAAAATTCAAGCAGCAATTGTGGGCTACGGTAATTTAGGAAAAGGTGTACGTAAGGCTATTAACCAAAGTGAAGATATCGAGCTGGTTGCGATCTTTACGCGCAGAGAGCCTGGACAACTGGAAGCCGGTGAAACCGGTGTGAAATTCGAGCATATCTCTGCCGTCGAACAATATAAGGGAAAAGTGGATGTTATGATTCTGTGCGGAGGATCGGCTACCGACCTGCCAGAACAGACACCAGCTATTGCCCGGATGTTTAATACCGTGGACAGCTTTGACACTCACGCCAAAATCCCTGAGTTCTTTGCGACCGTTGATGCCGCAGCTAAACAAGGCGGAACACTCAGCGTAATTTCTACGGGCTGGGATCCAGGCCTGTTCTCCATGAACCGTCTGCTAGCTGAAGCTATTCTTCCACAAGGTAAAGAATATACTTTCTGGGGTAAAGGCGTCAGCCAAGGTCACTCCGATGCCATTCGCAGAGTAGAAGGCGTTAAAGGTGGCGTGCAATATACGGTTCCAGTACAAGAGGTTATCGAGGCTATCCGTGCGGGTGAAACACCAGAACTTACTACTCGTGAAAAACATCTTAGAGAGTGTTTTGTAGTAGCTGAGGCAGGTGCAGATCAAGAGCGCATTCGCGAAGAAATCGTGAATATGCCGAACTATTTTGCAGATTATGATACTACGGTTACTTTCATCACTGAAGAAGAACTAGCAGCTCAGCATAGCGGTATTCCGCACGGCGGGTTTGTTATTCGCAGTGGTGTAACAGGAGAAGGCACGAAACAAATCGTTGAATTCGGCCTGAAGCTGGAGAGCAATCCTGAATTTACGGCTAGTGTGCTTGTGGCTTATGCCAGAGCTGCTCAGCGTATGAGTCAAGAAGGTCAAAGCGGAGCGCGTACTGTATTCGATATTCCACTTGGAATGTTGTCTCCGAAATCACCAGAAGAACTGCGCCGCAACTTGCTCTAAAATCCTGTCAACAAATAACCCGCGTAGGACTTTTAATGGTCCTCGCGGGTTATTTGTTGTCCAGAGCAGCAAGCATCTTGTCAGACAACCTTCTATACAAGACTAAGAATCTTACTCTTAACATGATTCATTTCATAATTCTTTAATAAAGTCTCATGCGCACGATCCGCAATAATAGCGCCAAGCTCAGGATTTTTCAGTAAATTCAATACACTTCCAACAACCTCAACCGAGGTATTAGCCAGCAAAATATTTCGGTTATGCTCACAATTCAGCTTCTCACACATGATAGAGCTAGTAACCACCGGCGTTTTAAGCGCCCAGGATTCCAGTATATTTCTAGAAACTTCGCAGCCTTCAAGGATAGGCACCAGAACAGCTTTAGACCGTCGTATGTATTCAGTAGAGGAATTTACTGGTCCAGTGACTATGACCGATTCATCTTCCTTAATCAAAGTCATGACCTCCGGGTGAACCTCTGAGCTGATAATATAACTTTTGATATCTGGCACTTGCTCCTTAATCATGGGATAGGTTTTTTTAAAGAATACTCGGGCTGCATCTATTCCCAGTCTCATATTCATATTCCAGTGCAGCACAATTGAATTTTCTTTAGTCACAGGCTCTGCAAAAGTCTCATACTCATTCATCTTGATGAAATGGGGGACAACATGAACCTTACGGGCATCTGCAAATGATAGAGATTTGAACGCTAGTGCATCCCATTCCGAGGTTGCTAAAAGCAGACCCGTTTTATTCATTAATCGCCGTTTATTCCTACGATCCCATGCAGCATTGAGTTTATTATATGGATTCTTCCTGCTTAACTTCCCTGTCTCTCCGGAAGATCCTCCGCTTCCGTTTGCAAAACTATAGGTATCTGTGATCACACTGGCTTCTGGAAGCAAGTTCCTCACCATATCAATACATTTTCCCAATAGGACATGCGATATAAATACATGCTTATAATTATTGGAACGGCAAAGCTCCAAAATAGTGTTTTTCATATCTTTATCTATATGACTTAAATTTGAGAAATTCCGCAGTTTATGTAAGGGGCGCAACATTGGCCTCCAGGTTGTATAATCTTCGTTAATGTTATGAACCGTAAGTGCCGTCCGCTCATTTATAGACACGGTTTGGTTGGCACTTCCGTACGTCAGCAAATCTATATCAAATTTCCCAAGCAAAATCTCGAGAATACTCCCTGTTCTCATTTCTCCTTCTAGATCCTCTGCGCTTTGATTCTGGGCTGATAGGAACAGCATTCTTTCTCGCATGACTCTGGCTCCTTGTATTTTGTAATAAAAACCCCCATCTACCAACTGAAACTTTAGATGCAGTTCAATAGTAACTCATTTCACTTAAAAGTTTTGTCGATTTATAGGGGAAGTCTAAATTTTTTTAAGTTTTTTTCTGGTTCCTCAGAATTCTATTACAATTTCCCCTTATAAACCGCCGCTTTTTCTAAAAAACAGACTACCCCCCCTTTTTTCACGACATACATAATCATGAATTGCTCTATTGATAGAAGTTGTAATCGTTAGGTATTATGTACTAATCCTCTTTGCATACAAAAAAAAGCGTCTCCCTCGTATAATGTCGAAAGGAAGACACTTTAGTTGTCGTAGCTTCTAACTACACAGTTCCGGCCCTTTTTCTTAGCCTGATACAATGCAATGTCACTAAGTTTGTAAAGAGTGCTCAATGAGTATCGTTCACCTGAATCCACCGTGATGACTCCAATACTTATTGTGTAAGGCAGAGGTATACCATGAATGATCGCCCCTGTAACCGCTGTGCGCATCCGCTCTGCAATCATATCACTGTTTTGTTCATCGGCTCTATGTAGCAGCACAGTGAACTCCTCACCGCCGAATCTTCCGAACAGATCGCCATTGCCAAGCTGCTGTTTTATTTTATGAGCCAGATCCTTCAGAACGTGGTCGCCGGTATTGTGGCCGTAGGTATCGTTTATACGTTTAAAGTGATCAACATCCAGCAGTAAAAAAGAATATGGCAGCTTCTTCATCGCTGAGGCAGCTATTAAAGGTCGGACACGCTGAACAAAGGATCTGCGATTCAAAATACCTGTCAGCACATCATAAGTGGCCACCCGCTCCAATTCTGTAAAGGAATCCTCTCTATATAGCAGCATGATTCCCGCAGTTCCTAAAAACATAAGCAAATAAATCCCCAGATAAAAAAATATCTGCAGCCAGTGAGAGGTCAGTGCATTCAGTCCTAACATCGAATAAAACGGTTCAAGTCCCTTGCCAACCAGCGTTAAAATCACAACACCGTACAACAATCCCATGGTTTGCTGGAGAGAGGTCTCTCTAATCTTCACAGCTAATATGTAAGCAGGTAAAGCTATGATCATAATCCCAAATAGACAAGTTGCAGCCATAACGAACCGCTCATCTGGCATAATTAAATGCAGTAGGACTACAACGACAATGGACACTCCGAACAGGATCGTATAATATCGTTCAACCCAGCTCCCAAAAACCCTGAGAAGCATCAGAAGCGCTAAGCTTTCCAGCGTACCTCCAGCTAAAGCAAGCAGCATACTGATTGGAATGGGAAGTCGCGAGTCTGTGAAATCGTTCAGCAAAAGGAGAATTAAAGCTGCCAGCTGCAAATATTTTGCCGTGACAAACAAGGTTGAAGTCCGTTCCTGCGCGTAACGCAAACGATAGACAACAATAAGCAATACCGTGAATGATTGCCACATAAAGAGGCAGACCAGCAGTGTCTTGAGATCCAGATGCATGTTAGTGAATTTCACCCCCTGTATTCTCTAAGCTCAATAAATATAATTGTATCTGACCACTCGGTTTCTTCCTTCTTGTTTGGCTTGGTATAACGCTTTATCGCTCAGCTTGTACAGCTTATTTATCCAGATCTCCTGATCCGGCATGATCGTAATTACACCTATACTAACTGTATATCCTTGTGAGAGTTTTTGTGTGGACGTCTTCATTACTGCCTCTCGTAACGCTTCAGCTTTCCGGTCACAGCTAGCTTCATCAAGCCCGCAAAGTATAACTGCAAATTCCTCGCCGCCAAGCCTGCCGAATAAATCGCTGTTTTCGAGGTTGTCCTTAATCGTCAATGCGAATTCTTCCAGAACAACATCACCGGTATCATGGCCGTATGTATCATTGATTTCTTTGAAGTGATCCAAATCCAGCAGCATAAACGAAAAGTACTCCTGCTCAGCAACTGCCTTCTCAAGCCGTACCTCAGCTTCCTGAAGAAATGCTCCACGGTTAAGGATTCCAGTCAGATCATCGTAGCTAGCGATTCGTTTTAGTTTTACAAAGGAATGCTCGTTAGAAAGTAGAATAAAGCCTGCGGCTCCCACAATCAATAATAAATACATCCCCAGGTAATATAAATACTGCGAAAGATTAGTTGTGAACACGTTCATCTCTGGCTCCCAGATCAGTGCAACAATCGCGCGGAGCAGCATAATCCCTGCAAAAGCGTAAAATAATATTCCGAGTATCTTCTGAAGAGGGGTGCCTTTGGGGTTCACCGTGAGGTGGTAAGCTGGATAGACAATAAAAAGTATCGACCATAGTGAGGTGCAGGCTATGCGCCAGCTGGAATGATGAAAGAAGACGGCAACAATACTAAAAGTAATCGAACTAAGTATGGAAAGCGTTATGTAATACAACTTTATCCGCTGCCCAAGGATGCCCATCATCAGCAGTAAAGCAATAATCTCCAGACAGCAGCCTAGAAGAATCAAAGCGTTGCTAAGTGGAATGGATAAAGCACGGGGAATATGGCCCCATAATAATAATGAACACCAGAAGAGCAGCTGCACCGCCTTAGAGCGTATGAATAAGGTGGATGCCCTGTCTTTAGGAGCGCTCCTCCGGTAATTGGTTATCAGTACCAATATAAATAGGTTTCCAAAAATAAATAAATACACTAACGTTTTGATATCAAGCTGGGAGTCCATGAGTCACCACCTACACGGAAAAATTGATCCTCTACTGACAGCACTATAGCACTCAATGGCCGGTTCAGCAAATACCCTATTTATTTCATTTTTTAGAATGTACTACACCGCTTAAGTATACAAAAAAGCACTTCCCCCTGCACGGAGCTCGGGGGAAGTGCTATGGTCAAGAGAATATGAATATTCTCGTGTAGGCCTGTGTTTGTATTAACGCTTCTTCAAGCCGTCCGCCAATGCGTATCCAACCTTCCAGATATCGCCTGCGCCCATCGTAATCACCAGGTCACCTGGGGCAATACGAGGTTTCAGATCAGCAAGCACATCTTCTTTGGTTGGCAGATGTCTTGCACCGGCGTTACTGTTCTGCACAATAAGCTCAACCAGCTTCGCAGAAGTAACCCCCTCAATCTGCTTCTCACCTGCGGGAGAGTAGATGTCGGTGATGATCACCTCATCTGCTTCGCTAAAGGCGCGGCTGAAGGCATCTAGCAGGAAGAACGTACGTGTATACCGCTGAGGCTGGAATACGGCAATAATCCGTTTCCCCGTTGCCTTAGCAGCACTGATTGTCGCCTGAATTTCAGTTGGGTGATGCGCATAATCATCGATGACCAGAATATCATCGACTTCTCCGAGTACTTGAAAACGGCGCTTCGCACCATGGAATTTCACAATCGCTTCAGCGATTTTCTCAAAAGAGATTCCTGATTTCAAACAAGCGATAACCGCAGCCATTGAGTTATACAGATTGTACTGACCTGGCACGGACAGTTCAATTTGTCCCAATACTACGCCATTATGGTTCATCGTATACGAAACCTGACGGTCGCCAAGAACGATGTCTGTTGCAATATAATCTGCTGTCTTCGACTTGATGCCGTAAGTAATCACCTTACCTGACACTTCAGGCAATAAAGAAATCACGTTCTCGTCATCTGCACACACAATCGCAGTGCCGTCTTCACGTGTCTGGTTCATAAACTGTACGTAAGCAGCCTTGAGACGGTTAAAATCTCCGCCGTAATTTTCCAAGTGATCTGCTTCCACATTCGTGACAATTCCAAGCCAAGGATGATAGTGCAAGAAAGAGCCATCGCTCTCATCCGCTTCCGCCACTACATAATCGCCTTGTCCTGCCTTTGCATTCGTACCGACATTCATAATCTCTCCGCCGATAATATACGTAGGATCAACTTCACACTCTTCCATTACAAGCGCGATCATGGAGGAGGTAGTTGTTTTACCATGCGCTCCGGCAACGGCTACCCCTTTACGTTCGTTCAATAAACGAGCCAGCATTTGTGAGCGGTGCAGAATTGGAATCTTAAGACGCTCTGCTTCCACCCATTCCACATTATCGCTGGACAAAGCCGTAGAGTACACGACCAGATCCGCACCTTTTACTTGTTCTGCTGTATGCCCAATATAAATCTTGGCACCTTTAGCAATCAATTTATCCGTCAATTCTTGGGCAGCCACATCGGAGCCCGTAACCGTATATCCCATTTCTAGCATTACTCGGGCAATCGCGCTCATACCGTAGCCGCCGATCCCTATAAAATGCACACGTTCAGTAGTATCCAACAGTCGTCACCAGCCTTTTTCAGTATCGGGTTGCTGCAAAAGTGTACCGCGCACGTCAGAAATCAAATACAGCGTACCAGATACGACGGCAAGGTCATCCTCCGCTGTAATCGACTTCAGTTGTTGCAGCGCTTTTCCCCAATTATGTTCTACTATGATTACCAAGTTTTCCTTGGCATATTTATCCCGCAGACTTTCTGCGATAACCTGCAGATGCTCCGCGTCCATTTTGTTCTGGAAATCCGGTTCGGTCAGGATGAGCGTATCCACTATAGGCAGTATATGCTTAAAGTAGGATTCATGATGCTTATTTGCCATCATTCCCATAAGTAAATTTAATTTACCGTATTTATAGAGCTGTGGCAGGCTTTTGGCAAGGCTCTCCGCGCCTTCCGGATTATGTGCTCCATCCAGTACGATCCTCGGAGATTTACTTACCTCTTCCAGCCTTCCAGCCCAAAATGCATGACGCAATCCTTCCAGAACATCTTCATCCTCTAGCATGAACGCCATATACTGGCGCAAAACTTCAAGAACCATCATGGCTCCCGCCGCATTGCTAATCTGGTGTTCGCCTTTCATCACAATCCCAAGTTCAAGCGAACGGAAGGGACCCTTAAAGTTAAAAGTCTGCACATCCGCATGGATTCCAGTAGCTTCATAGCTAAAATCTTCTCCGGCAAGATAAAGAGTAGAGCGGCAAGCCGCCGCTTTCTCCTTGAGTACAGCCACGACTTCCGGTTGATTTACGCAGCTAACAACGGGTACACCGGGTTTGATAATTCCGGCTTTCTCCATTGCAACCTTCTCAAGCGTATCTCCCAAAATATCCATATGGTCATGGCCAACATTTGTAATCACCGACACGATCGGAGTAACGATGTTCGTTACATCCAGCCTTCCCCCAAGCCCAGTCTCCCATACGACAACATCCGGACAAGAAACACCCGCAAAAAATAGAATAGCCACAGCTGTAGTTACCTCAAACATCGTTGGTGAGCCAAATTCCGTTTCTGCAATCTCATCTACCAAAGGACGAAGGGTATTCACTAGCTCAAGAAGAGTTTCTTCAGGAATGTCCGTATTATTATATTGGAACCTGTTCGTGAACTTCGTAATATACGGAGACGTGAAGGTGCCGACGGAATAGCCGCTTTGCAAAAGTGCGCTTGTCAAAAAGGCACAGGTAGAGCCTTTGCCGTTCGTACCCGCCACATGAATAAATTTCAGCCGACGGTGCGGGTTTCCCAGCTTGTCCATCAACATCTCAATTCTGTCTAAACCTGGCCGGATTCCAAACGGAATCAGGCCCTTGATCCAGTTAACCGCTTCGGTATATGTCGCAAGAGGGGCGGTGCTCCCGCCCCGATTTAGGTCATCCATGTCTCTTATCCTCTCAGCTCTGCTATGCGGGCAAGTACTTTCTCACGTTTGGCGGAGTAATCCGCCTGCTTCGCCTGCTCCTCTTCGATAACTTTTGCGGGAGCTTTGGCTACGAAGCCCTGATTGCTCAACTTTTTCTCTACGCGTTCTACTTCGCTGTTCAGCGTCTGCACTTCTTTTTCCAGACGAGCGATTTCTTGTTCAATATCAATCAGCCCCGACAAAGGCAGAAGCAGTTCCGCTCCCGTTACTACAGCGGACATTACCTTGTCTGGCGTTTCCGGATTCAGACCAGCTTCGAAAGAAGAGGTATTGCAGAAACGTCCAATGTAGTTGTCGTTACGAGTAATGATGCTCAGCGTTTCTTCATTGCTCGCTTTAATAATCAATTCAACCTTCTTGCTCATCGGTACGTTCACTTCAGCACGGATATTACGAACTGCCCGGATTACATCCATCAGCAGGTTCATTTCCGCTACCGCTTGCGGGTTCTCCAGAGCAGCATCATACTCAGGCCATGCAGCCAGAGTAATTGTCTCTCCTTCATGCGGCAGATGCTGCCAGATTTCCTCCGAAATAAACGGCATAAACGGATGAATCAAGCGCATCGTGCGGTCGAGTACATAAGCAAGTACGGACTGTGTCTTCGCTTTGGCTGCGGCATCCGTTCCGTAAAGCGACAGCTTCGCGAACTCAATATACCAGTCACACAAATCGTCCCAAATGAAGTTGTACAGCTGGCGGCCGGTCTCGCCGAACTCGTACGAGTCAATTAGACGCGTAATTTCACGAGAAGTTTCGTTCAGGCGGTGCAAAATCCAACGGTCAGCCGTACTTAGCTCACCAGTAATGTCAATATTCTCGAAGCTAACTCCTTCAAGATTCATAAGGGCGAAGCGTGACGCATTCCAGATCTTATTAGCGAAATTACGCGCCTGCTCTACCTTTTCCCAACGGAATCGTAAATCCTGACCCGCTGTGCTGCCGGTAGAAATCATATAACGCATAGCATCTGCCCCGTACTTCTCGATAACCTCAAGCGGATCTACGCCGTTGCCGAGTGATTTGGACATTTTTTGTCCTTCAGCATCCCGTACCAAACCATGCATCAATACGTCGGAGAATGGTTTCTCTCCCGTGAATTCCAGTGCCGAGAAGATCATCCGCGCTACCCAGAAATAAATAATATCGTAGCCCGTTACGAGCACATCGTTCGGATAGTAACGTTTGAAATCTGCGCTGTCTTCATTCGGCCAGCCTAGGGTTGCAAACGGCCAGAGGTTGGAGCTAAACCAAGTATCCAGAACATCCTCGTCCTGTTTCAAGTCGGTTAGGCCGCTGATCCGGCGCGCTTCTTCCTCATCATTCGCCACAACCAGCTCACCGGTAGATTCAGAATACCAAGCCGGAATACGATGTCCCCACCAAAGCTGACGGGAAATACACCAGTCGCGTACGTTTTCAATCCAGTTCAGGTAGGTTCTTTCGAACCGTTCAGGTACAAAGTTAACCCCATTACCATCCTTCTGTGCATTGATGGCAGCTTCGGCGAGCGGCTGCATCTTCACGAACCATTGTGTGGACAGGTACGGCTCAACAACCGCTCCTGAACGTTCACTGTGTCCAACTTGATGCACATGATCTTCAATAGAGATCAGAACGCCTTGCTCCTTCAGATCCGCCGTGATGGCCTTACGGCATTCACTCCGGTCTTGACCTTGGTAAGGTCCTGCTTCTTCGTTCATTGTGCCGCTCTCATCCATTACGTTGATCTGCGGCAGATTATGACGTTGACCTACCTCGAAGTCATTTGGATCATGAGCTGGCGTGATCTTAACTGCACCGCTGCCAAACTCTTTATCTACATACTCGTCAGCGATAATTGGAATCTCCCGGCCGATAATCGGCAGGATCAGCGTTTTGCCAATCAGATCTTTATAACGATCATCCTCAGGATGAACAGCAACTGCCGTATCACCCAACATCGTCTCCGGACGTGTGGTCGCTACAGTGATATGTCCGCTGCCATCTTTAAGTGGGTAACGCAGATGGTACAGATGACCGTTAACTTCCTTATATTCAACCTCGATATCCGACAACGCCGTACGAGCCGCCGGGTCCCAGTTGATGATACGTTTACCGCGGTAGATCAAGCCTTTATTATAAAGCTTAACAAATACCTCGCGAACTCCCTTCGACAAACCCTCATCGAGGGTAAAACGCTCGCGGGAGTAGTCAAGGGAAAGTCCCATTTTAGCCCACTGCTCATGAATGGTGTTTGCGTATTTGTCTTTCCAATCCCACACCTGCTCCAGGAACTTCTCACGTCCGAGGTCATGTCTAGAAATCCCCTGCTCGCGCAGCTTCTGCTCTACCTTCGTTTGTGTTGCAATACCTGCGTGGTCCGTACCTGGCAACCAAAGCGTATCGAAGCCCTGCATCCGTTTGGTACGAATCAGGATATCCTGTAATGTGAAATCGAGCGCATGCCCGATGTGCAGCATTCCTGTTACGTTTGGCGGCGGGATCACAATGCTATAGGCTTGAGCATCCGGACGCTGGCCTGCACGGAAATATCCGCCCTCTGTCCAGTAGGAATACCATTTCTGTTCTGCTGCCTTCGGATCATACGTTGTTGGCATCTCGTTTTTAGATTCATTCGTAGCGGCAGCATCTGCCGCTGTTAGATGGTTTTGGTCAGCCATTCTCTGATACCTCCACTAGTTTACTTGTAGTTGCTTATAGTTGTTAATAAAGTTGCTGTATAGAGCGCACAGGTCTCTGAAAAAAACAAAAAGACCCCTCGTCTCAAAGGACGAAAGGTCATTCTTTCGCGGTACCACCTTTGTTTCGCGCCAATGAAAAATAAAACTACACTTCTTACCCAACGGATTCAGAAGCTTAGCGCGACACTCGTACAGATAACGGCTGCTACCGGCCACAACCTAACTTATCCTTCATAGATATGAAGATAAGCTCAGAAGGGCGACTCCGGGGCGACTTCGGGGGCTGTTTCCTACGGAATGTCACAGCACTTGCAATTCCGCTCTCTGAAGGGCTGACCGCCTACTCTTCCCGTTCCCAGTCTTTACTTAGATATTGCTTACTCCATAATACATTTTGAGCCCCCCCTAGTCAACCTGGATACGCCTTTGCAGCGGGACTTTAGGCTGAATTTCGACTTATTTCTTCTGAAGCATTCATTCCAACAATGAAACAGCAAAAATCCCGACCCTAATACCTGATCGGGATTCACCTATTCATGTGTGTACGCATCACGATTCGATTACGGGATGTACAACACTTGGCCTTCCTCTACACTCTGCCCGGACAAGCGATTATACATCACCAGCTCCCGCGCACTTAGCTGATACTTCTCTGCAATGGTATCCAGTGTTTCTTCACGCTGTACAATACACAGCCGAACTTTGCGGAACATGTTAGCTCCGTCCGCGCTGGCAATGAATCTGCTCTTCCATTCCGTATTATTACCAACCTCTGGAACGTCCACTGCTGCAGATGTGTTTCCTTCCGACTGCAGAGCTTCCTGCTCTTTACGGACACGACTGGAGCTTAGTAAAGAGGAGAAGGTGAGATGTTCTTTTTCCGGAACCTCTGCTTCTTTTTTACTGCCCAAGGCGATCTTAAGATCTTGTTTCTCCTCATGAGAAGCCACACTCTCTTGTGAAACAAAAACTTCGTTCACATTCTCATGGATGGGTTCAGCATTCTCATCCTGTTCATGAAGCTCATGATTAGCCTCACTCTCAGAAGCAAATACAGGTATATCTTGATTCGCTTCTGCACTAGCCGTTGGAACAACGGTCTCTCTAGAAGCAAAAGAATATTCCTCTTCCGGCTGCTGCTTCTCTTCGCTCACATAACTTGCTTGATTCAGCTGGGACACTTCAGCTTCCTTGATCTGTGGCTCGGCTTTAAACCAGTAATCGGATAAACCCGCTTTGGCATCCTCTGCTTGTGACTCTAGACTATGTGTCCGGGCTTTTGCGCCCTTGTCCTTCTCCTGAGCGGATGAGAAATTGACTACAGGGGACGTATGAGCCGCTCCGCTTGAGACTAGTAACTCCTGTGCGTCCTCAGCCGCATCGGCCTGTTCATGTTCTTCTACAGCAACCTGTGATGCATCTTCACCAAAGGTCCACTGTGAATTTTCATAAAGGGTATCATTTTCGTGTTCTTGGTGCTCAGCAGTTGCTTCTATCACCCTGTCATCATTAACAGGAGAATAGGCGACTGTATACTCCTCTTGCTGCCAGGCCGGTTGAGGTTGAGGATCCGTACTACCGATCCCCCGCAGCGATAGTACGCCTGTTATATTCACAGTGCGCATCGTGAGCAGATCAATATCAAAATTCTCGATCTCCACCCCAATATCTTCAATCGAGCTGACGCGTGTAAGCGGAACAGTGATTTCGACGGGAATGGCATGCTCCAGACGTTGTGTTCGGTCATCTTCACTCCGGTAAAGCCCGGTAAGCAACAGCTGACCATATAACTCGGCCCGATCCTCCCGCTGAATCACCTGAATTTCCGGAAGTAGTTCAACCTCCTCCAGCTCAGCTATTCCCGGAAGCTCTTCCGAAAGGTGAATGCGTTCGTAAATATCAAACCGCAAGCCGTGGGACTGATCAAACACGGGATATGTCCTCCTTCTTGGCATAATCTAACCCTGAGACAGGCCCAGAGCATAAGCCCAAAATGTTACTCCCCACATGTATATGCTTCAAACAGAGAGGCATGACAACTTTGGTAGTACTAACCGGACAGGATGCTAATAAATTTCATGAATTTAAGAGCTCATCAAACCTTCAGCCTGCTGATAGATGCACTACTTCGTAAGAACAAAGTATTATATGCTGCTTTTATTAATAAGACATGGATAGATGTTTTTTTTCTGAAAAAAATAGAAAAAGAACAGCAGAACCAGCTTTTGCTGATTCTACTGTTCTTTAGTTGCTTACGTATCCGTCAGGGTGCTTCAGACAGCAGCTCTCGCAGCTGCAGCATATCCTCCGGCCACGGATCGCTGACTTCCAGCTGTTCTCCGCTCCAAGGATGGCGGAAGGACAACGACTCACCATGCAGGGCATGGCGGCCGGCAGCGCTGGAAGCCCAAACCGGGCCGCCATATAGTTCATCCCCATACAAGGGATGACCCATATGGCTGAGATGGACGCGAATCTGATGCGTCCGCCCGGTCTCCAGCTGCACATGCACCAGGCTTCCGCCATGCAGTGCCTCGCGCTCGATGATTCGCGTCACGGCAGATTGTCCGCCGGGCGAGACGCGTCTGCGCGCAGCGTGATGCCGATCGCGCCCAATCGGGGCATCGATCACCTTAAGTACAGGCGGCACTGTGCCTTCGACGATCGCGGCGTAGTGCCGTGAGATGCTTTTTTCACGCATATTCTCGTCCAGAACTAACTGTGCGAACTCATTTTTCGCATACATCACCGGACCCGTTGTATCTTTGTCCAAGCGGTGAATATGGCGCACAGCCACACTCTCGCCGGAAGTGATATAATGCGCAGCTACGAGGTGATCCAGAGTTACACCTGTTCCACTGCCATCTGGATGAACCGCCATCCCAGCTGGTTTATGAGCTACCAGGCAAAAATCATCCTCGTACAGCACCTCAAGCTCTTCCCATATCGGTTCAATCCCCACTTCACGATCGGGAAAAAGTGCCAGCCGAAGCCGGTCACCTTTCCACTGAATGCCTCCCTCGCGGCGTAACCGCAGATGAAGTTTCTCGGGCATGCCCACAGTTTCTCGCAGCCACTTATCAATCGTCGCCTGCGTATCCTCAGCTCCAGTAATGATTTTGCCGGGTGTTACCTCCAGCCATTCTCCACGCCGAGTCCAAGCGCCACCACCGGTTGTTTCTCCGGCTCCGATGCTCAAAGGGCCTTCAGGGCATTATAATGGCCCTCAATGGTATCATCAATATCCTGCTCACTATGTGCAGCCGATACGAACATCCCCTCAAACTGTGAAGGTGGCACACTGATGCCTTGGCTCACCATATGACCAAAATAACGACGGAAAAGATCCGTGTCACTCGTCTTAGCCGTTTCAAAATTGATTACAGGTCCTTCAGTGAAGAATGGACAAACCATTGATCCTACCCGGTTGATCGTGAGCGGAATGCCAGTCTCGATTGAATTCTTTCTCAAACCCGCTTCCAGACGTGCACCCAACTGTTCCAGTCGGTCATATACTTCCGGTGTCAACAGCTTGAGCGTAGTATATCCGGCTGCCATCGCTAATGGATTACCACTTAGTGTGCCCGCCTGATAAATCGGTCCAGTAGGAGCGATTTGCTCCATGATCTCTCTTTTCCCGCCATAAGCACCCACTGGAAGTCCGCCGCCGATAACTTTGCCAAAACAAGTAATATCCGGAGTAATCCCGAACAAGCCTTGAGCACAGCCGCGATTAACACGGAAGCCTGTCATAACCTCATCAAAAATAAGCAGCGAACCATTGTCAGAGGTTAATTTACGAAGCCCTTCCAGGAAGCCTGGAAGCGGTGGAACAACGCCCATGTTGCCGGCAATTGGCTCTACGATCACTGCCGCAATCTCATTGCCAAAACGTTCGAAAGCAATCTGAGTGGACTCCAAATCATTGTAAGGAACCGTAATGGTATTCATTGCAACGCCTTCTGGGACACCCGGGCTATCCGGCAATCCCAATGTAGCTACACCAGAGCCAGCCTTAATAAGCAAACTATCCGCGTGACCGTGGTAGGAGCCTTCGAACTTCAAGATCTTGCTGCGTCCAGTGTAACCACGTGCCAAACGAATCGCGCTCATCGTAGCTTCCGTTCCGGAGTTAACCATGCGCACGATATCTACAGATGCCACACGTTCAACAACGGTTTTTGCCATTTCCGTTTCGAGTAGCGTTGGGGCGCCAAAGCTTGTCCCTTTTACCGCCGTCTCCTGCAATGCCTTCACAACCTCAGGATGCGCATGACCCATAATCAGTGGTCCCCATGAGAGCACATAGTCGATAAAGCTGTTGCCGTCGATATCAAAAATACGCGAACCGATCCCATGATCCACATAAATCGGAGTCAGACCTACGGATTTAAACGCCCGTACAGGGCTGTTCACCCCGCCGGGAATATATTGTTTTGCTTCATCAAAAGCCTTCCGGGACGCTTCCTCTTTACGCGCCGTTGGCACATTACTCATGTATCTTCACTCCTATTCTCTTCTTGGTTACACAAGCTTGTACAAACATATATTAGCTGCCGCGATGTCGGTGTGATGAAGATTAGCCGCGCAGCCAGCGGGCTGCATCTTTTGCAAAATAAGTAATAATAATGTCCGCACCAGCGCGTTTCATGCCCGTCAGCATTTCCAGCACAACGGCTTGCTCGTCGATCCAGCCTTGTAATGCCGCTGCTTTTACCATGGAATATTCTCCACTCACATTATAAGCCACCAAAGGAAGATCAAACTGATCACGAATCGTACGAATCACATCTAGGTAAGCCAGGGCTGGCTTCACCATTAACATATCCGCGCCTTCCAACACATCGGATTCTGCTTCACGGAGCGCTTCGCGCAGATTGGCAGGGTCCATTTGATACGTTTTGCGATTCCCGAATTGTGGCGCTGAATCCGCTGCTTCGCGGAAAGGGCCATAAAATGCCGAAGCATATTTGACCGAATACGACATAATCGGCACATGCTCAAAACCGTTCTCATCAAGTCCCGCACGAATCGCGTGAACGAATCCATCCATCATGTTGGAAGGGGCGATAATATCTGCTCCAGCTTTTGCTTGGGATACCGCCGTACGAGTCAAAAGCTCCAGCGAAGCATCGTTGATAACATCGCCATGTACCACACCATTCACCGTATGCGTATGCACCATTCCACAATGTCCGTGATCCGTAAATTCACAAAGGCAGGTATCTGCAACGACCAACAGCTCTGGGTACCAGTGCTTGATCAAGCGAGTAGCCTCTTGCACAATTCCATCCTCTGCAAAACCGGAAGAACCGATAGCATCCTTCGTCTCAGGAATCCCGAACAACAATACAGCCGGGATGCCTAGTGCGGCGATCTCGTCCACTTCTGCTTTTAACGTATCCAGCGAAAAATGATACACGCCCGGCATCGAGCTAATCTCATTCTTCACACCTGTTCCATAAGTCACAAAAATAGGCTGTACCATATCCAGCACATTCAGTATCGTCTCCCGCACCATGCCACGAATTCCAGCAGAACCGCGCAAACGGCGGTGACGTGTAATTGGAAAGCTCATTTGTTCATCCTCCTGAAAAATAAAATATAAAACCAAATTATGTGTCTGGCAGCAAACCACAACTAGCCGCAGCCAAGTCCAAATTAGCCGCAACCAAACCGCCGACCACTGGCTAACTGCGTATAGTTGTAGTTTGTGCAACTATCTCGATGTTTTGTCCTAATTGTAAGCTTTAGTTGCATTCTCTACAGTTATTTATTACAAAAGAGCGAAGATTCCTCATTTAGCGGATAATTAATTGTACATACTACAACTAAACTCGACTTTAGCTGATATATAGGAAATTTAATTGTATGAAGTACAACTAAACCTAAACCTCAAGCAGACCTGTTCAAATTAACCTACCGACATATTCTCTACATACCAGTTAGTTTACAACCAAATATTATACTCCGAACTCCATAAGTAACTACTTTCGGAGTTCAATTTATATGTTACTTGAAGGTTGCGATGTGGCACTTTTGAGCGTAGATATAACGGCGAGCAAACCAACACATGCAATTAGTAAATGTAAGCGCAGACTCATTAATAACTACCAACTCACATGTAACCACCAACTATTTAGTAACTACCAACTCACATGTAACTACGAACTATTTAGTAACTACGAACAAAACTCTAGCCTGTAATGTAACTAATTATAAGCTGAGCGCTATATTTCTAAGCAGGCACTGCCTTTCTCCGTTGAACAGCTACTACTCTCCCCGCAGAGTAATCAGCTTCTACCTTCCCACCAGAAAGTAAGCTAAACAAGCCAAGCTCACCAGTAAACTATTGCTTCGTTCTATCCTCGATCCGAGCGCTACTGCAGCTGAGTCTCCGCATTCCAGCGGCAGAGCTCCTGCACCAAACCATCTATGGTTGCCTCTTCAGGCAAGAGTCCTGGTGTCAGTCCCGCGTCTACCGCAGTCTGCTCCGTTAACGGGCCGATACAGGCGATTTTCACGTTTGCAAGTAGCGGGAGCGGATCTACAAGTCCCATCCGTTTCAGGATGTGTAAGAAATTACGCACGGTTGACGAGCTGGTGAAGGTTACCGCGTGTACGCGACCTTCCTCTAGCAGCTTCAACAACTCGTCGTCATCCTCACCAGTGACAACCGTCTCATAAGTATCCACGTCTGTCACCTGAAGGCCAAGCTCTCTCAGCTTGTCCGGCAGCCAGTCCCGCGCCAGATCGCCGCGCGGCAAAAGCACGTTCTGCCCCGGCAGCAGCTGGGGACCGAACGTCTCAATCAGACCTTCCGCCTGAAACTTCGCCGGAAGTTCCTCAGCGATCACCCCGCGCTGCGCCAGCGCGGCGGCTGTGCCTGGCCCCACCGCTGCAATACGCGCGCGATGTAGCCCGCGAATGTCCGCCCCCAGCTCCGCCAAGTGGCGCCAAAAAAACTCCACGCCGTTCGGGCTAGTGAAGAATACCCAGTCGTACGATTCCAGCGCGCCAAACGCCGCTGCAATCTTCGCCTTCTTCTCTGCCCCTTCCGGCATGATCGTCTCGATCACCGGGAACTCGTAGGGTTCCCCGCCGAGTTCTTCAATTCTATCCACCAGCTCGCTTGCTTGGCTGCGAGCCCGTGTCACCACGATGCGTTTGCCGAATAACGGCATCGCCTCGACCCACTTCAGCTGCTCACGCTGCAGCACCACGTCGCCGACGACGATGACTGCCGGCGGCTGAAAATCCGCCGCCTTCACCTTCGCCTCAATATCGGCGAGGGTTCCCGTCAGCGTCTCCTGATCCGCGCGGGTGCCCCAGCGCACAAGTGCCACTGGTGTTTCTGGCGGCCGCCCGTGCTTGATCAGCTGAGCGCTGATATAACCTATTTTAGCTACGCCCATCAGAAACACTAACGTGCCTGTGGCGTTCGTTACTTTATCCCAATGTATGGAATGATCCAGTTTATCCGGACTCTCATGCCCGGTGATAATCGACAGGGAAGAGGCATGATCGCGGTGCGTAACAGGTATACCCGCATAGGCAGGTACACTGATCGCTGACGTGATGCCTGGTACGATTTCGTAATAGATCCCATTTTTGCGCAGCAGCTCCGCTTCTTCACCCACTCGGCCAAAAATCGTAGGGTCCCCACCCTTAAGCCGCACCACTGTTTTCCCCTGTAAAGCCAAATCAACTAACAATTGATTAATCTGTTCTTGCTTCATCGTGTGGCGATCCGGCAGCTTGCCTACATAAATCTTCTCCCCGCCGGGTTTCATGCATTTCAGCAATCTAGGACTTGCCAAGCGATCATACACCAGTACGTCGCTTTTTTGGATACACTCGAGGCCTTTCACAGTAATCAGCTT
Organism: Paenibacillus sp. FSL F4-0122; assembly: GCF_038002845.1. NCBI lineage: Bacteria > Bacillati > Bacillota > Bacilli > Caryophanales > Paenibacillaceae > Paenibacillus > Paenibacillus sp. FSL F4-0122. The sequence goes on along the minus strand of NZ_JBBODI010000001.1, from coordinate 3,744,209 downwards.
TGCGTCCCCGGGACCTGCACCTACCAAATAAACCTTCCCCGTCAATTCACTCATCCCCTAACGTCTGACAGTATCTTCTCCGCTCCTCTTGCAATCAGCTTTTTAGCGACTTCTTCGCCGAGCTGTACCGGGTCAACCCCCGTGCAAGTTTCTTTCAAAATCGTTGAACCGTCCGGTGTTCCCACCATCCCCGTTAACGAGATTACTTTGTGCTCAGCGGTAGCAGCTTTGGCGGCTGCGTCAAGCACCGCATGAGCACCAATCGGCACTTGGCAGCCGCCATTCAGCACGCCAAGGAACGTGCGCTCCGCCGCTACCGTCAACGCCGTATCGGCATCGTTGTATAATGCCAGCAGCTTCCGCAGGTCAGCGTCATCTGCACGGCACTCGATGCCGAGTGCGCCCTGCCCTACAGCGGGCAGGCAAACCTCCGGCGGCAGGTAGGCGCTCACGCGATCCTGCCAGCCCATGCGCGACAGCCCCGCCGCTGCCAGCAGGATTGCGTCGTATTCGCCGCTCTCCAGCTTGCGCAGCCGCGAGTCAATGTTGCCGCGCACGGGCTCAATGACCAGATCAGGCCGCAGCGCAGCAAGCTGGCTGGATCGGCGTAGGCTGCTTGTGCCTACGCGTGCACCCTGAGGCAGCTCGTCTAGCGAGACGCCTCCGTTAGAGATCAAAACATCACGCGGATCGACACGCTTCGGCACAGCACCATTGATCAGCCCATCCGGTAACTCGGATGGCATATCCTTCATGCTGTGCACCGCCATGTCGATTTCTTTTTCCAGCATCGCTTGCTCGATTTCCTTCACGAACAACCCTTTGCCGCCTACCTTGGATAAAGTAACGTCAAGAATGCGGTCACCTTTGGTGACGATCTTTTTCACTTCAAAAGTAAATCCAAAACCATGCTCTTCGCTAAGTCGCTCCAAATCAGCAATCACATGTCCCGTTTGCGTCAACGCAAGCGCGCTCTGTCTACTCCCCACTATAACCTTACGCATTGTCCATTCCTCCTGGTAACGTTCGCCTCTTACTCTTCACCACAGAACCTTGCACTAGAAATCCAAACCCAAACTAACCAATTAACTACTCTCACTCTAAAAAAGGCATTATTGCCTTTGAATTCGCTACTTCGGATGACTCCCACCAACCTGAGGCATTCTTGCCTTTCATTTGGCTCCTTCGGCGACTGTGGCTCGTTTAGAGGGCATTGTTACCGTTCATTCCGCCATCACAGCTACTTAAGTCCAATTCAACGGGATTTATACCGTTCATTCCACCCTCTAAGCCACTTCAGCCGAATTCAACAGTATTTATACCGTTCATTTCACCAAACTAGCTACTTCAACCCAATTCAACGGGATTTATACCGTTCATTTCACCATTCCAGTTACTTCAGCCCAATTCAACGGGATTTATACCGTTAATTTCACCAAACTAGCTACTTCAACCCAATTCAACGGGATTTATACCGTTCATTTCACCATTCCAGTTACTTCAGCCCAGTTCAACGGGATTTATACCGTTCATTTCACCAAACTAGCTACTTCAACCCAATTCAACAGTATTTATACCGCTCATTTCGCCATCCTAGCCACTACGAGCCAATTCAACAGTATTTATACCGTTCATTTCACCATTCCAGCCACTTCATACCAATTCAACGGGATTTATACCGTTCATTTCACCATTCCAGTTACTTCAACCCAATTCAACAGTATTTATACCGTTCATTTCACCAAACTAGCTACTTCAACCCAATTCAACGGGATTTATACCGTTCATTTCACCATTCCAGTTACTTCAGCCCAGTTCAACGGGATTTATACCGTTCATTTCACCATCCCAGCTACTTCAACCCAATTCAACGGGATTTATACAGTACATTCCGCCATCCCAGCTACTTAAGCCGATTTCAACAGTATTTATACCGTTCATTCCACCATTCCATCCACTACGAGCCAATTCAGCCATTCATTATGGTTACCCAAACAACCGCTCATCACTTCATATCTTAATCTAACCCAATTTTATAATCTTTACAGTGTCCACGCGCACTTTTACTCCACCCGCTGCTCAGCAATCCAAGCGTCCATATCCTCCGGACTCCACGCTATGAAGGTACCCTTACTCATCTCGTTCAACACATCCAGCGCGCCTAGCTTCCGCAAAAGCCTTCCACGAACTTCAGCAGAAGGTTCTTTTTCCTTAATCCGTGTACGCATGGCATGAACAAAATCCAAATATGGTTCATATGCCGCATCCAGCGCTTTTTCAAGCACATTTTTGATCTTCGTTGCCGCAAGCGGGCCAGCACCCGAAGTAGATACAGCTACCGTCAAACGTCCCCTCCGAACCACTCCGGGCGTGATAAAGTTTCCCGCTTCGGCATGGCTGGCCACATTTACATGAATTCCAAGCCGCCTAGACTCCTGAGCAACCTCTTCATTAACCGCCCTATCGTTAGTGGCTGCATATACGAGAAAGGCCCCACGGAGATCTCCGGGAGCATAAGTACGGTCCATCCAGATCAGGAGACCTTTTTCAGCTAGAGAATCAAGCGGATCTGTCAAAGAAGGACTAATCACCTTAACCGCCGCTCCAGCTTCCAACAGCCCGCTCACCTTACGTTCAGCCACGACACCACCGCCAATAACCACACAGGGCTGCCCTTCACAATCCAGCATTATGGGTAAATAACGCGTCATGCCCCTCACTCCCCGCTCCAACCGTGAAAATCAGACCAAGAATTCAACAGAAAATTTAAGATAATAAAAGCATATCCTAAAATCGCCCAGCGAGCCATACTTACTCCACTTTTCCGCCCGGACTTCTTAAAGATAATATAAAATATGTAAATCCCAAGACCGATAAGAGTCGTCAATACTTTTAAATCTTTCAATAAAAGCGTCCGTCCCTCAGATACTATAGATAAACCAGCCACCACCAGTGATATTCCCAGCAAAGGAGTGCCCACCAAAATAGCGGTGTAAGAGTATTTATCTGTAGTCTCCAGGTTCGGCAAACGACGGATCCGGTCGCTCCATTTCTTGCTTTTGAGTCTGGTGTGCAGGAACAAGTACAATATTGCAAAAACCGTCCCTAACGTCAGTGCTGCAAAACTCATATTTGCCAAAATCACATGCATCGTCAGCCAGCCATACACCGCACTCCAAGTCTCAAGCGTATGCCCACCCGCCGTCAGCCACACCCGATTAAGCAGAAAAACACTAAACCCGGCCATACTGAGCAGCAAAATCGTAAACTCGCCTCCACGTGTAAAAGCCACCGCAAGCGAAGTCAGCACAATACTAAACGCAAACCAAAACAAGAAATCATAAGGTGTGAAAATAGGCAGGCCTTTCTCCTGAGAGAAACGAATTCCAAGTCCTGCAACTTGCAAAAGACCTACAACAACAAGAAGCCCCGTGCCTAACCGCTTCCCACCCGGACTCCTTTTAAGGCAATCCGAGAAAACAAACAGCAGGCTCAGGGCATAGACCAGCAGAGCGGCATCATATATTCCGTTCAGCAGTTGCATATTATTCACCCGCCCAGCAAGCCTGCCGGAGCAAGCGCCGTTTTAGGCACAGAAAAATCAGCGCTGCCAGCCGTACGTTCTCCAGAACTAGACTGCTTAACCGGGGCAATGTCTCCATCATCTGAATCGGATTTGAGCTGTTCCTGCAACGCAAAGATTTTGGAAAAATAATCAAGAGCTTCATTTCCCTGCTTACCACCGGACAGCTCTTTAATTACATTGATCGGATCATGCATCATCTGGTTCACGATACTTTTAGTCAGGCGGCGGATTACTTTCCGCTGATGCTCGTCCAGCTCGGGCAGCTTGTTGAACAGACTCTCCATCGTTTCTTCATGAATCGTATTCGATTTATCCTGGAGCGCCCGGATCACCGGTCTTACCCCAAGCGTCTTGAGCCACAGCTGGAACTCATCCATTTCCTCGCTGATCATCACTTCAATCTTCGCAGCTTCACTTCGGCGCATTTCCAGATTATTCTCCACAATGCCCTCCAGATCGTCAATATCATACAAAAAAACATCCGGCACATTTGCCGCCGCAGGATCAATATCACGTGGTACAGCAATATCAATCATAAAAAGCGGCCGCGAAGGACGGCGTTTCATAGCATGCGCTACCTTATCAGCCGTAAGCACATACCCGTCTGCTCCTGTCGAGCTGATCACGATATCTACTTCATTTAGAGTTGTTAACGCATCTTCAATCGTGCTCGGCTTACCCGAGAACTTCTCCGCCAATTCAATCGCACGCGACAGCGTACGGTTAGCGACAATCACTTCTGCCGCACCACTACTGTATAGATGCTTCACGGTAAGCTCGCTCATTTTGCCGGCGCCGAGAATCAGCACTTTTTTCCCAGTGAACATGCCAAAAATCCGCTTGCCCAGCTCCACAGCCGCATAACTGACCGATACTGCGCTCTCGCCGATTGACGTTTCACTATGTGCTCTTTTGCCGAGCGTCACCGCTTGCTTGAACAACCGATTGAACCAAGTACCAGTTACACCCTCAGCCTGAGCTGTGAGAAAAGAACTCCGCACCTGTCCCAGGATCTGCGTCTCCCCAATCACCATGGAATCCAGACCGCAGGTCACGCGGAACAAATGCGCAATCGCCTGTTCGTCTTCATAAATATACATATGCTGAGTAAATTGCTCGCTTTTCACACCAAACCATTGCTCCATAAAGCCGCGGATGAAATAACCAGCCATATGAAGGCGGTCCATCACCACATAAATTTCCGTACGGTTGCAAGTAGCTACTAAGACCCCTTCTAGCACACCCTTCGTCTTCATCAGTTGATGGAGCGCTGCCGGAAGGTCACTTTCCGCAAAAGCAAACTGTTCCCGAACCTCCACGGGAGCCGTACGATAATTCAGGCCAACGACGACGATGTGCATCGATAGTTCACCATCCTAGTCTCTATAAGTTACTGAAATCCAGTTATATAAATTAATATCTTACATACCGTTCACTTTCACAACATCTCAAAACACTGTGTTAAGTATATCACACGAAAATAAGACTTTTTACAGATTTTTTGAACGCTTTATGAAATCCAGATAATAATTATTATAAATAAAAAACCGTAGGTTCGCTACGGTTAGGATGAGTTATTTTTAGCTAATTTATAAGGTTGTGGAAGTGAGAATGAAATATTATGGCCTACTAGTTCTTAAAATCGTCAAAAAGTCCGTTCTCCAAAAAAAATAAGTCACTGCTAAGTGACTTAAAACTTCTCAGGTTTCTTAACTTTTATCGACGCTACTTCTCCACACCTTTTGCAAAATGTGAAGATAACTGGTGAGCCAAAAGAGAAGGCTTTCCCAATAGGCATGACGTTAGCATATCCGTTGCTCATTTCGCCTTTAGCGAATGTAGTTCAGAAGTCGCCGATGCTTAGACCAAACTTTAACCCAAACACGATTTTCATCATCTAGATAAAAACGAATATTCACTAATTTTAAAGGCGTCCATATTTCTTTAAAATAGTAATTAGGCATTTGGCGTCTCTCCCACGAGAATAATATTGATATAGTTATAAGTATAAAACTATTAAGCAATATTGTTTGTCGTAATGCGCCTTAAGCCAAGATAAGAAAAAAACTGTTTTTGTCGGATTATAGTGTGAACATTCTACAGCAGATTAGCGAAACCAGTTCTTAATCTGATCAAGAGTACTTTTTGCCTCCGGACCATTGTAACCAAAGGTGTTGCCGATCATTTTCACATACTCGTTGAACGTTGTTTCTCTACTTTTTCGGTCACTCCACCAGCGTTTAGCGTTATATCCTGATGCAGAACCCACATATGTCAGCTCAATCTCCGATTTTTTATACACACGACCAAAAAGAAATTTCACCCTCCGCATGTGAAAGTCAGAGGAAACAACAATCGCAGATTTAAAACCGTATTCCTTCATAATTGGGAGAGTGTACTTGGCATTCTGATGAGTGCTTTTTGCGGCGTTCTCAGTATAAATAACATCCTTGGGTATGCCTAAGGCTATGGCATTTTGGACCATGTCACCCGACTTACTTGTAGACTCTTTAGCATTGGAAAGAATTATATAAGGAGCATAGCCTGCTTTATATAACTCAGCTGCCTTTTCCACACGACCTTGGCCTCCGCTTAGGACGATGATTACATCTGATTGTTTGGGAGATTCAGTTAGAGCTAAGAAGCGGCCTGCACTGAAGAAACCAGTAATCAACAATAGTAAGCATACGAAAAGGACAAATCTTTTATTCATTAAATTACCTTTTCTTTTCTTAACCGTTAAGTCGTGCATAAATCACTTATGCGATTCGTTACTAAGGATTTGTTGCCACCAATCAGCATTATCAATATACCATTGGATCGTCTGCGCAATTCCGGTCTCAAAAGTATAAGTGGGCTTCCAACCTAAATTCTCAAGTTTCGTTGGATCAATGGCGTAGCGTTTATCATGTCCTAATCTATCTGTTACAAATTCAATCAAATCTTCAGATTTCCCCAAGGTACTGATAATCGTCTTAACTACTTCAAGATTAGTTCTCTCATTATGACCACCTACATTATAAACTTCACCGCTTACTCCTTGGTGCACGACAAGGTCAATGGCCGCACAGTGATCCCAAACATGGAGCCAGTCGCGAATATTTTTTCCATCTCCGTATACAGGAACTTTCTCTTCGTTTAATACTCTTGAAATGGTTAGTGGAATCAGTTTCTCAGGAAAATGATAGGGGCCGTAATTGTTCGAGCAGCGTGTTATGTTCATTGGTAAACCAAAGGTCTCATAATACGCACGAACTAACAAATCAGACGCTGTTTTGCTAGCACTATAAGGACTGTTAGGCTGCAAAGGTGTTTCTTCGGTAAAAAATACAGTAGGATCAAAATCGAGTTCGCCATACACTTCATCCGTAGAGACATGGAGGAATTTAGTAATGCCGAATTTTTTAGCTGCATCCAGTAGTACCTGTGTCCCCATAACATTCGTACGAACGAATATCGCAGGATCAGTAATTGAGCGATCCACATGACTCTCCGCAGCGAAATGAACAACATAATCGAATTTTTCCAACTCAAAAAGAGACAATATTGCCTCTCGGTCAGCAATGTCAGCTTGAACAAACCGATAATTGGATTTGGACTCAATATCCTTATGCTTCGTTAGATCACCCGCATAAGTTAACAAATCCAAATTCACAATATCATAATGCGGATATTTATCTACCATATACTGTACGAAGTTGCCTCCAATAAATCCGGCACCACCCGTAACCAGCATCTTTTGCTTACTCAATGAACGCACTCCCGATCTATTAGCTTTATTAGTTATTGTAAAAAAAATTCAAATTAGCATCTTTTAATAAAGGCGCCTTCTCATCTTTGGCAGATAATACCGGTGTAATATGAAGAGGCCATTCGATGCCAATAGAAGGATCATTCCACAGAATACCCCCATCACATTCCGGGGCATAAAGCTCATCGCACTTATACTGAACCTCTACGTCTTCTGTTAGTGTCATGAATCCATGTGCAAATCCTTTTGGGATCAGCAGTTGCTTTTTGTTCTCAGCATTCAGTTCAATGCCGAACCATTTACTATAGGTAGGACTACCTTTTCTGATATCTACAGCTACATCAAAAATAGCACCACGTGTACACCGAACCAGCTTCGTCTGTGCCTTAGGATGTAATTGAAAATGCAAACCACGTAATGTTCCTTTAGTTGCAGAGTAGGATTGGTTATCTTGTACAAACTCCATGTCAATTCCATGCTCTTTAAACTTAGCTCCGCTATACGTCTCCATAAACCAACCACGGTGATCCCCAAAAACGGCCGGTTCAACGACTAATACGCCTTGCAAAAAGGTCTCTGTAATTTTCATCACTGCCACACTTTCAGTTATTAGTATTGTATTTTACCTGTTGCTACTTTCATCAAATACTGACCATACCCTGTCTTACTTAACTTTTCCCCGCAATTCCACAAGTGTTCTTTAGTAATCCATCCATTAATATATGCAATTTCCTCCGGAGCGGCGATCTTGATTCCTTGATGATCTTCAATAGTCCGTACAAAGTTAGTTGCGTCGACAAGACTTTGATGAGTTCCTGTATCTAACCAAGTGAATCCCCGACCTAGAAGTTCCACATCAAGCTCACCAAGATTTAAGTAAGCTTCATTAATGGAGGTAATCTCCAATTCCCCACGTGAAGAGACCTCAACATTCTTAGCAATCTCAATAACTCTGTTATCATAAAAATATAGACCAGTAATTGCATAGTTAGATTTTGGCTGAGTTGGTTTTTCTTCCACGCTCAATACTTTACCTTCTTCATTAAACTCTACCACACCGAAGCGCTCTGGATCTTGTACATGATATCCGAACACCGTTGCTCCTTGTTGTTTAGAAGAAGCACGTTGCAACATCTTCCGCATTCCATTGCCATAGTAGATATTATCTCCAAGGATCATGGCAACTGAATCATCACCTATAAAAGATTCACCCAAAATAAAAGCCTGCGCTAAACCATCAGGACTTGGTTGAACTTTGTATTGTAATGAGATGCCAAATTGAGAACCGTCACCTAATAAACTTTCAAATCTAGGCGTGTCCTCTGGAGTTGAAATAATAAGAATTTCTTTAATGCCCGCTAGCATTAATGTGGATAGTGGATAGTAGATCATTGGTTTGTCGTAAATAGGTAAAAGCTGCTTGCTTGTGACCATTGTTAATGGGTATAGGCGCGTACCGCTGCCGCCTGCTAGGATAATACCTTTCATAATGTCGTAACTCCTCTTCGAATTATTTCTCTTTATAATAATCTACATACCAATTAGCGAATCTCTGTAAACCTTCTTCAATGGAAGTTTTCGGCTTAAATCCTACAGCTTGTTGTAATAAATCCGTTGATGCATATGTTACTGGTACATCCCCTGGTTTAATAGGTTCAAATACTTTATTAAATATCACTGCTCTCCCAGTAGCCTTGCTTAAACACTTTTCTAATGTTTCAATAAATACCATTAACTTTTCTGGGCTGTTGTTTCCTATATTAAAAACCTTATGCGGAACCGCTTCTGTCGGTGCTTTACTTAGAAGTCTCTCAATACCCTCAACAATGTCGTCTACGTAAGTAAAGTCCCGATAAAGATCGTTTCTAAAATCACCATTATTAAATATATTTATAGATTCACCAGCAAAATATTTCTGAGTAAATCCGAAATACGCCATATCTGGACGACCCATGGGACCGTAAACAGTAAAGAAACGTAGACCAGTAGTCGGTATCTTATACAGATGACTATAAGTATGCGCCATTAGCTCATTCGACTTTTTCGTAGCTGCATAAAGCGATTCCGGATGATCCACAACATCTGATTCTTCAAAAGGAACATTTTTATTAGACCCATAAACTGAGCTAGATGAAGCATATACAAGATGGTCAACAGGATAATTTCTACAAGCTTCAAGAATGTTAAAGAAACCTACAATATTGCTTTGAATATACACATCTGGGTTCTCTATAGAGTAACGCACTCCAGCCTGAGCTGCAAGATTCACCACAATATTCGGTTTATATTCTTCAAAGATCTTTGTAATCATGTCCTTATCTGATATATCAACTTTTACGAATTCAAAACGGCTAAATAATTCTAGTTGCTCTAAGCGAACGTGTTTGAGGTTGACATCATAATAATCATTTATATTATCAACTCCGATCACTCGGCTCCCTTGCTCCAATAACCTTTTAGATAAATAAAATCCTATAAAGCCAGCTGCTCCAGTAATTAGATATGTTTTCGTGTGATCTACAAGTATATCATTCAAATTGCTCGCCCCTTCGACTATCTTCCGATGGAATAATACTCCACACCAGCTTCTTTCATATCTTGTACCCCATACAAATTTCTGCCGTCATACACCAACGGCGTTCTCATTAAATTTTTATAAACTTCCGGCTCGATTGCTTTGATTTCTCCCCATTCAGTAAATACAAAACAGACATTCGCACCTTCAAGAGCTTCTTTTATGCTCTCAACATATTTGATACTTCCCTTACCATTTCTACCTTCTGGATACTCCTTAGAAAAATTCACTTTTCCTACAGGATCAAAAGCATAGATTTCTGCTCCCTGATTTAATAACAAAGGTATATTTTCTAGCGAAGCAGCTTCTCTTAAGTCATCGGTCCCAGGTTTAAATGTCAGTCCTAGCACCGCTACTTTTAAACCGTTAAAGGTAATAAGTCTTTTAGATGCTTTTTTAAACAGAATTGTCTTTTGGCTAGTATTGACATCAATAGCTGCTTTAACGGTTTTAAGCTCATATCCATTTTGTCTCGCTAAGTACTCTAGTGCCTTCGTATCCTTAGGAAAACAGCTACCTCCATAACCAATACCTGCATTTAAGAACTTGCTTCCAATGCGTTCATCAAATGACATTCCTCTTGATACATCTTGAATATCTGCTCCTACTAATTCGCAAAGATTAGCAATATCGTTCATGTAAGATATTTTCAGAGCAAGAAAATCGTTAGATGCATATTTGATCATCTCTGCAGATCTCCTTTTAACAGATACAACTGGGATATTAAACGGCTCATAGATTTTCATAAGAATATCTTCTGCCCATTTGCTCTCAGTTCCAATTATGATTCTTGCTGCTTGCAAAGTATCCCTAACAGCTGTACCTTGCGCTAAAAACTCTGGATTAGATGCTACTTCAACTCTGATGTCTCTACCTACTCCATTACCATTACCAACAAGTTTTTCTCCTTCACGAGGTAAAAAATCATGTATAAACTGCTGCACCTTATCATTTGTTCCTACAGGAACAGTAGATTTAACCACAACAAGGCAATCTTTTTCTATTGTTTCTGCTATTTGTCTTGCAACTGTAGCTATGTATGAAAGATTAGCCGATCCATCAGGCTGCTCAGGAGTTCCAACACCGATAAATATCGCATCTGCTTCTTTATAAGCTGACTTATAATCAGTAGTATATTCAAGTCTACCTGCTGCATAATTCTTTTGCATAAGTTCTTCTAAATCCGCTTCATAGATTGGTGACACACCAGATTTCATCAACTCAACTTTGTTTTCATCGATGTCCACACAGATTACTTGATGACCTACTTCGGCGAAACATACGCCTGCTACTAAGCCGACGTAGCCAGTTCCAGCTACTGCAATATTAAACATAGTTAGCCCTCTTTCCCTTATTTATAAGCGTAAAAGGGTGATTTACCCTTAATCTCCCATCAATAAAACATCAATTGCAAAACATTTAATACCTTAGAATCTAAACCACCCTGCTTAAAGTACAGGTATTTATGTCGCAGATCCGTCTGAAGTTCTTGATTGAAAGCCATACTTCACACTAAAGTGTTTTTTTCTGAAACAAGCTCAAGTTCGTGATTAAAACTCACTCTTCGTTTTTAATACTTCACCCATTTTTCATTTTCTTGCTCATCGCTATATTCTTTGATCATTTTTCCCGTTACTACTCCTACTCTTCTACAAAAAATACGGGTGCTCATTAAACAGTGCCCCCAGTACCGCTTCTTTAGTTCCTGAAATTCTTCCTGCGACATCTTCGAAAATCAGTTGCTTTCCTTCAAGGGATTGAGCGCTCGTGGGCAATCCAGTTCCTCAAGTGATTTTTGGAATCTCAGCGGTACAAGTGAATGCTGCAGAAGCTGGATTCACGCAGATTGATGTCGTTCGTCGAATTCTAGAAGAATATCTGTGGCAAATTATCGTCTAGGACTATCAGAAATCCTTGGAGAAGAAGCCTCTTTTCGACATTATTAAGCTTCTTCGTAATTCCTTCTATAACTCGTCACCTTGTTACTTCATAGGTTTGTCCACTTCAGGATCTCTAAATCGAAATTCGAAACACTCAAGTTTATTACAATCCTATTCTCTTATTAATTGTTTAACAATTTTCAATGTATCTGTAATATCTTTTTTCTTAATTACCAAATACAAACTATATGCAACTAAATAGAGGACTGCCCCAATCCACCAGGTTAGAAACCAACCCGTTAATATAAATATTAGAGTGATAGCTATCTCTAGTAATAAATCTTTGTACACTGATACATTGAGTATCCTTGATAAAAACACCTCTGCTAAAGCAGATCGAAAAGCCAATAGTGCAACAATCGATAAAATAGCTAAAGTTAGATCTCCAATCACTAAAGTAAACAATATGGTAAGAGTAATACTTAACATCACAGATACTAGATTAATTTTAAGTATCAACTTTTCTTTACGCAGTGTTTTTAAATAAGTATTTATTAACAACGCCATTTTTCCTTCATAGACACACATTGGAAAAAGAAGTGCCATATACATTAGGCTCTCAGTATATTGAGGTAGCCATACTGATAAAATTATCTTCAACGGATAATAACCAACAAGCAAACCCAATAAAGGAACCATTAAGAATGTCTTCATAGTTGAGTAGATTAATGGGAGTTTATCTTCATTTGTTCGCCTCAAAACTGGAAATATAATTATTCCAACAGCATTAATAAATACCATCAGGAGGTTAGATATGCTCAAGGTTAATGACACTTTACCAAAAGTTTCCATATTCCATTTAAGTTCTATACCAAATCTAACAACGCCTATTATCAACATGCTTGCAATATTGGCGAACATTAGTTTTATTCCTACACCTATATTTTTTGTTGTTTCATTTATCGTAAGATAAAAATAACTGATTCTATTAAACACAATGTCCCTACATGAAACCATCGAATATATAAGCGAGAATAGTTTACCTAGTAAATCAGCAAGGATAATCACCTTATAATCTCTAATTCCAGCAAGCAAAAAGACAATCACTAGAATAATAAACGCAACTCTGTCAGACATTGTGACCCGAGCGTACTCTTTGATTCTATTTGTCGCTTGCAATATATATATGAGCATTATTCTTATATTTACAATAATCATGGATATAGAAACCATTGTTATAATAAAACCTCGGTTTAAATCTGATATAAAGATACTAGTAAAAAAACACATAAAAATCCCAATAAAAATTTGGCTGCTAAATAACATAACAAATTGAGAGAAAAATAATTTTTTATCTAATTCGTTGTACTCATCTCCGCCATATCGCAAATAAATACCATCAGTCCAGCCAAAGTGTAAAAAACCTACATACGAAGCATAAAATAAATACAATTGCCAATACCCATAGTCCTCAACACCTAAAAGTTTGGGAATAACCAAAATACCCAAGGTAGATATAATAAGGGTTATCAAATTCGAAGATATAGTATATGACATGTTTTTGATAAAGCTCATTGCTTTTATATTCAAGTTATCAACTCATTACCTAATAATATTAGTTATTAATCTACTTATTGCATCCTCTAAATACAGAAGCATATACCCTTTATGCATATACATTAAAAGTGAACATTCTGAAACTAATTAAAAATTAAAATAAATATTTTCAGTGAAAAATGGAATAAGCAAAGCTTTTACTGGAGTCTTAATAATTAAATCCACAACAATCCATAATATAACGCTATTCCACACTACAAAAGCGAATATCTTTCTATTTTTAAGACTTATATTTTTTGAGGTTCTTATTTGAGAAAACACAAGATAATTAACTATTAACATATTTCGTGCTAACCGATAAAATGTCAATTGCAACATGAATAGTGGAAAAAATAGAACAGCTAGTAAATTCAGCTTATATACATGTTCTAAAATTTGAGTACCTTCGTTATCATTTGATTTTCTATATAATTTCAAAGCCCATAAAGTTAATAATATTGATGACAATTGAAATACAAAAGGATATAAGAATCCATAATTAGTAGATTGACTCATATACACAACAACTTTATAATTATCTACTGATTTTAATAATTGGGATAAACCAGGTATTTGATTATTATTTAAAAAGATAATTAAACAGAATAATAATGCTGCGGTTGCAATGATCTTTTCTTTTTTACTTTTCACCGAATTATTACTTAGTAGAAATATGAAATAAATTACAAAAGATAAGTGCATAGTTGTAGCTAAGACTAAAAAACAACTAAAAATTATTTTTTTATGTTTAAAATTTGAATATACAAGAATAAACAGACCAATTGCAAAAATAACAAATGCTAAAAAATATCTTAATTGTTCTGAACTTAATATAATCAAATAAGAACTAAACAAAGCAATAACATAATGAGGACTTGGCGCCCACTTTCGTATAGCCCAAAATAAAAAGAACAAAAAAATTCCAATAACAACATTTCGGAATATATAAAAATCCTGAGTAAATACCCCCCCCGCTTTCATCAATAAAATATAGCCAATTTCATAATTTGAATTTAGTCCATTGATGATATTATTGTATTCAAGTTCATTATTTGATAAGTCATTAGATAAACCTGATGTATTTCTATAACCAGACATTAATAGAAAAATAATAATAAAAGATAAAAATATGATAACGTTATTAGTCTTTTTTTCTAAATTATTACGGAGATTTTTACTGGCAAAAACATTCATCAATATTGAAATCCCATAAAATAATATAGCCATTGATTAACCTTCTTTACACTTTTTCAGCTAAATAATTCTCTATCAATTCCAGAAAATTTCTTGGAGAATTTTCGCCTTTATAATTATAATGAACTTCATTTTCTTCAGTTATAAAACTTGTCCTAATTTCATCAACAGATGAAAAGTAATGCATATTTAAAGGGTTATAAAAAGCATTATCTTTCGCATACTTATAATTAGTAATTAGTTTTTTATCGTACATTACAGCTTCCCAGAACCTTAGTGTGCATCCAGTTGTATTAGTATCAAGTATTTCCAATATACACTTTGCAGACATAGTACGACCTAAGTATTCTCTAAATGGCATAGCCGACTTACTATAATATATCCCTTCATCGTTTAGCTCATGTTCTGAATTAATAGACACAACATAAAAAAAACACTTCAATCCTGCATTTGTTAGTTTTTTATAAGCACTCCTAATTTCATTTAACCTATTTCGTGCTGCACCGATAAACAGTACATCTACTTGATCATAAAGAGGTAATTTTCCAATCCATGATTGGGGCATTTTCGAATAATATATGGATGTATATTTCAAATTATATTTCTTCACATCTTGTTGATTATAAGATAGTACTAAATCGAAACTTTCTTTTAAATAATCTATATTTAATGAAGGTATAACATTTAATTTAGATTCAATAGTATCACTAAAATAAAATACAAACTTACTCGTTTTATACCTTTTTTTTAAATACTCGATAAAATTGGGATAATACCATCCTGGTGTAAATACAAAACATAATTCATCCTCATTAACAAAATCATTTTTAAATAACACTTTATTCCAAATCCATTTTAACGGTAAATTAATCTTTGAATTTACTCTATGAGATAAATGAAATTTACAAAGAAAATTAAGAAACTTGAATCTAAATAATCTTTCTCTCTTAACAATTTTCATATTACTTAATTCTTCAATATCCAAGAAAAATAATCTATCTAAATCTTTAAAACTATCATTATAGAATACAAAGTTATACAACTAACAATCTCCCCTTATATTAGTTTATACAACATACTTTATAATCTCTGTTTTATATCGCTTTAAAACTGCTTCTGGCATTTCAATATTAGGTGCCCCTCCTGCTTCATTAACATACTTACCAATTACAGGCTTCTTTTTAGTTGTACCAGACAAAAACCATTCATATTCTATATCTAGATGTCCGATATCAATAGCCTGACTTCCACAATTTCCAATATCATTTGCTAACACTGTGGCTGTAGGTCCTAATGAAATTATAAATAAATTATCTTTTGATATGTACTCTTTTGCATTGCTTAATATTTCATCATATCTTTGAAAAGCATTTTCTGCAGGCGCAATAATCCTTCTAATACTACGTGCATTGCTCAACAAATCATTCCCTACACCAAATCTCGTTTGACTACCTTCAATAATTATTATATTTTCATCTTCCCATATACTCTTCCAATTTTTAAACATATAATCACTTTTTTTATCATTAAGACCATAATAAACTCTTGTTATTAGTGCATCCGCATAATACTTATCAGAACTTAACAATTCCATCCATCTTTTATAATATTTTGCCAAGTGTGTATTCCTTGATTCTCTACGTTTTTGACTATATTGATCCAAAGAACCAAAAAAGTTAGGTATCCCAACAATTATATTCTTATTGTCTGATAATAATATATCCCGCAGTCTATCGCTTAACTCTTTCGAATTTTCCTGATTAAAATATCCTTTTGAATCTCGATATATCCAAGAAATTTCTCCATCACCAAATCTACATAAAGAAACTTTTTTCGATTTCAGCATATCAAATGTATCCTCATTAGAATAAAATTTAATACTTTTAAACTTATTTTTTATGAAGTGAAATTTAAATGAATAAATTCTAGCTATTGGTACAGCTACTGTATAATGATAAGCCTTAATAAAAATGCGCCCAACTGTCGTTCGCGTAAGTTCTTGTTTAATTCTAATAAGCGATGTCATCTTTCCCACCATTTATCCCCTTTTGTATTGGATTATTTATTATAATTTATATAAACACTGAACTTTATACTGTTCGTAAATTTTATTTCGTTTGCTCTCTAGATGCACCAACTCATATTCTTTTGCCTTTTCGAAATTACATTTTGCTATTTCACGTAAATCCGTAGTAACCAGCATTTTTAGTATATCGCAAATCTGATTAATATTTCCATTTCTGAAAACCGTTTTAGTCTGAAGTAACTCTGGTATCCCAGCAGTCGTTGAACCAATAGCTGGACATCCTCTACTTAAGGCTTCTATTAAAGCTCTAGGTAGACCTTCTTGTTTACTTGGCTGAGCATATATATCAATTGAGTCAAGCCATTTAAACACATCACTTCGTAATAATAGCCCCTTAAACCTAACCTTATCTTCCACACCTAACTTTTTCGATATTTTTTTCAAGTAAGAGGTGTCTCCCCCACCAACTAATTCATATTCAAAATTATATCCTTGTTTATTTAGCTCAGATATAGCTCTTATAATATATTCCTGTCCTTTATACCTAACATTTACAGCTGCTACTGTACCTATAATAATTTTGCTATCCTTACTTTTTGTTTTTATTTTATTTATTCGTTGTTCTAAAACAGATTTTTCATTCTTATCCAAGTAAACATTTGATGCTGAAACAGATGGGCAATTGCATGGATAACGCTCTTGCAACCATTTTTCAGTTACATATGACGCGAAAGTAGCATGTTTTACTCCTTTTACTTCATTAAAAAACATATATGGTGCAATTAATTTTCCAATTAATCCATGATTCCAATAAGCATCCCAAGCACAACCACCTACTTCAACCATATATTTCTTTTTCATTTTTCTTGCGAAATGAATAGTTATATCACTTATAACGCTTGGCATTCTTGCAAATATTAAATCAGCTTTTTCGACCTGTTCTCCAATTAACTTTTTATATTTTGGCTTATCTTTCAAGAATCCATGAATAGAATTTAAATTAGGTATTTCAATAAATTGAAGCCCATTTAATTCTACTTTTTGTAAATTAGCTTCTTTATAAGTCTTGTCTAAATGCAATGTACGGATAACAACTATTAATTTATCAACAACTTGAAAATATCGTGAAAACATTTCTGAAGTAATCGTTGTATTGCAATACACACCATTACAATCACGATACATCGGTCCATCAAAACTAAATAACCCAATCATTTTTTTCCCTACCTCTATCAAAACTATTTATTAATACTTCTCCATGTATTCGTATCTTTCTCATATTTCTTAATAACTTTAGCTGGATTTCCAGCAGCAATACTATTCGCAGGAATGCTCTTAGTAACTACAGCATTGGCACCTATAATGCAGCCATCTCCAATAATAACCCCTGGTAATATCGATACATTTTCACCTAACCATACATTGTTACCTATAACAACTTTCTTGTAGTATAAAGGTCGTTTGTTAGGTGGAGTTGTAGGGAGAGATCCGTCCATATTTTCGGTATATTCTCCATGATTAGTATCTGTTATGAAAATCCTAGAGGCCATAAGAACTCCATTACCTATAACCACTTTATTATTAGCTACAATATGGGCATAATCTCCGATCACACAATCGTTCCCTATTATCAACTTATCTTTTACTTTTGTCCCGTTCATTTCAATTCTGCAACTGTACCCCGTAGTAAAACCAGAACCAAAAGTCAAGCAATCTTTTCCTCTTACACGTATAGGAAGGCGTATGAGTCTAGCTTTTCTCCAAAATAACTTGGTGTATATTAACGAAATCCCATTTTTGATAATTTCGCCGAATCCATAATTACCTGCACGTTGCTCTTTCAATTTTCTACCCTCCTATAGATATTCCATAACATTCAATAATCACAATTGGTTTAAGATCTTTCCAAACTTTTGATTAAATGCCTCAATTGAAAACAGATCATTAAAGACTTGCAGAGCGCTATCTCTCATAAGTAAAAGTTCTGGCAAATTAATGTTTACTACTTCTTCGATGACCTCATTCAAATTACCATCCGTAATATTAATACCAACCTGATTTTCTTCAACTAGCTTGGCCGTGTCTCCTTGGATATTATTGAGAATAGGCAGACCGTATTGAAAATAATCAATTGACTTCATTGTCAAACCTACACAGACCGAATTTTTCATCATATTAATACCAAAAGAGCAGATATCAAATATTTCCTTCTTACGTTCTTCATCATATATTTTTCCGTAATATTCAACTTTCACACCAGAAAGTTTGACCCCATCAATAAACTGTTCTCTGTTTTCCCCATCACCAATAATGTGTAAAGTGACCGGTTTAAGTTTATTTATACCACTTAGTAATTTAATAATAGATGGAATGTCTATAATGCTATTAATAGAGCCTAGATAGGAAATATTTATTCCGTTTAGATCTAGATGAGGTTTACTCGTCAAGCTACTATTCTCCTTGGTCAAATAAAGCACTTCAGTATTTAAATCATTTAGTACGTGTTTTAATTTTTCTTGATAAAGCTCACATTCTGTAACTACAACATTCGCTGCTTTTAAATTTCTATCTCTCAGGCTACCCCAAAGCTTAAATGGGATTGTAAGTAGTAATTTAGCTCTATCTGAGGGGAATGTTTCTGGCCATAAATCATATATATCAAATATTATTTTTACTTTTTTATTTTTTCTTTTATATTTCGAGGCGAATTCGGCTAAAAAATTAGGTGGCAACATAATATATAGTAAATCTGGTTTGAGTCTCTCTATTTCTTTGAAAGCTTCTTTAGCAAAGAAGTAATGTGACAAAAGTCTCTGGGCTGATAAATTTTTATAATAGGATTTAACTTTTACTTGGGTTGTATTGGGTCTTTCAAGTAAATATTTAGCTTTATCGATATGATCAAAATCAGATGTGATATAGTGAACGTCATACCCCTCACTGTTTAAGTATTGCTCAACAAACCTAACCCTAGTATTGTAATAATTAAAACAACTAACGCAAACTGCTTTCATTGCAAACCCAACTCTCCATCCACTTCAGTAAATTGTATCGACTGTTTAAAATTTTTCACGCAATAGTTTTCTGTATATCTCGACATACCCTTATCATAGACTAAGTTACCAAATACTTTATTAATCAAACTATATTTTTTCCCTGTAAGACTCAAAAATCTATTAGCTAGTTTCGTTAGTCTGATTTTTTTCCCATGTGCCTCTGCAATAAGTTTAACCATCTCACTAGTCTTAACGTATTCTTTATTTTGAGGAAAAAAAGTACCCTTTTCTTCATTTTCAATCATCAGCCTAATAAATTCACAAAGATTATCTATATGAAGCATGCTTCTTTCATTGTCGATGTCAGGAAATATTGGTAATTTACGTGCGTAGCTTGCCAATTTCGGATAATTCCCTTTAGAGCCCTTACCATAAATCATTGGTGGTCTAATTATCACTACTTTAAAATCATCACTCTCTAGAAGAGAAATACCTTTCTCTGCCTGAAGCTTACTATTACCGTAAAAATTTGATGGCTGAGGTTTCGTATTTTTATCTATTATTCTTTTCTTGTTGATATGGCTACTATCACCATAGACGATAATACTGCTTGTGAAAACAAACTGCTTAACGTGTTCTTTTTTTGCCTTTTCCGCAACTTCAATCGCCAAATCGCGGTTTACTTTATAATATTGCTGTTCCATACTTGGGTCCGTAGATACATGAGCAATTCCAGCAACATGGAGTACTACATCATAAATTGAAAAATCATGTTCCTTCCATTCCGTACCTCTAACCGATAGCTCCACGACTTCGTATTGATCTGGGCATTGTTCCAGCCACTTTATAAAATTTGTACCCACATAACTACCTTTACCAGTTATTAATATCTTTCGTCTACTCATCTTATAAAGTTACTCCTTTAGTAGAAGACACTTCCTGTTTTGTTGTTCCTTCTTTTACACCATCAGACTTCAAAACACTTAGTATCGTCATAAAAAATACCTTTATATCAAACTTAAAAGAAAGACTTGCAACATACTCCCCATCCAGACTCGCCTTCTTCTCAATAGGTAACTCATCTCTACCATTAATCTGAGCCCAGCCAGTCAACCCAGGTTTGATATCATTAGCTCCATATTTATCACGTTCAGCAATCAAATCATATTGATTCCATAATGCAGGGCGAGGTCCCACGATACTCATTTCACCTTTTAGGATATTGATTATCTGAGGTAGTTCGTCCAAGCTAGTTTTTCTTAGAAACTTTCCTACTTTAGTAATGAAGAAGTCAGGATCTTCTAGTAGATGCGTTGGCATATCTTGTGGTGTATCTGTTCGCATCGTTCTGAATTTAAGTATGTAGAATTCCAATTTGTTTTTGCCTAATCTTTTTTGTTTAAATAAAACAGGGCCTTTGGAGGTTATCTTAATTGCAATCGCAATAATTAATAAGACCGGCCATAACACTAGCATTCCGATTAAAGCTAATAGAAAATCAATGGTTTGTTTCACGTAAACATAAGGTCTCATAAATTCACCTGATCCTTTAAGTTACTATTTCTTCATATATGTAGATCATCTCTATGCCAAACGAGCATAGAGATGATATTCTTACTACTCTCTTAATTCGCCATCTTCTCAGCTATATCTTTACCCGCCTGAAGCTGTGACTCAAATTCACTTTTATATTGACTAATAATCTCCGTGCTATAGCCGTTGCTGTTCAGTTTTTGTTCAGTGTCAGCAACTATACTATTGAAGCTAGCAGTAAATGAGGCCAGCTGTTGCAACCCTTTTTCTTTAATGCTTTTCTTACTCGCTTCATCTGTCGCTCCAAGATACTCAAACCCAATACTCATTAATGTCGATTGACTTTGATTTTTAAGCGCCGTAAGCTTAGCTTCTGTGTCACTAGTGATAGTTTCATATGAAACATTTCCAGTTCCTGCAGAACCACCACCTGCTGCACCTGTTGTATCCGTTGGCGCTGGTGTCGCTACTGGAGATGGGTCCTTGCCATTGTCATTGTTTGTCGATCCATTAGTGGTTTGTTCCTGATAACCCTTGGAAACTGCAGTAATGGTCTTCGTCTTCTGATCCCAGCTAATGTTATGACCTACAGATTCCGATAAAAAACGTAGGGGTACATATAAGGAACCATTCAGTATAAAGCTAGATTGGCCTGTAGGCAAAGCCTTGGTTGCACCGTTAAATACATAACTTGCCTTAACTTGATTGAGGGCAATATTCTTCGCTGCTGCTGAAGTACTTTTCCCGTTCGTTGCATTCATTAGGTATTCTTTAATCACAACTAGCTCTGAGCTGCTAGGCTCTGCAACTGTAACTTTAACGTTTTTAGCATCCCAAGCTACACTCTTTTGCAAAGCATATGACATAAAGCGCAATGGAACATACGTTGTATTGTTGTACATGAATACATACTGGCCTGCGGGTGGCTGAATACTCACTCCGTCAAAAATCAAATTCACGTTCATACTTTGCACTTTAATCGTATTAGTTGCAGCCTTAGTCGTTCCACTTGGTACCGCCGCAGCTGCCGATACAGATATAGGTGCGGATGCTGTTAATGGTGCTAAACCAATTGAAGCAATTAAAGTTAGAGCTATGACTGGTAGCGTTGCTTTAAACATGCTTATTCACTTCCCTTTTCTTTCGCTTTTAATTGTTCTTCTTCAGCAATAATTTGGTCACGTGACTTCCCTTGACTAACACCATACTTCTTAGCAATTTGAGAAAGCTCATTGTATTGCTCTTCGGATACTTTACCAAGAATTATGCTACGTGCTTCCCGCTTTTCATCAAGTGTTAAGCCACCCTTTGCCAAATCTTTAAGACGATTAATATCCGATACACTAAGCTGACCAAGCACAATAGAAGCTACATCAGCTTTATCCTTAATCGTTACATTCTCTTGAATTTGCTTAGCTTTATCCGTGGAGACCTGTGCTGTATAACCATCTTTTTGTTCTGATGATGGAGCTTTGGTCGGTTCACTAGTAGTAGAAGCTGTTGTTTCTCCACTAGGTTTATCGTTATTTTCACTACTTTGATTACTACTTCCCTCATCATTTGCTGGTGGAGTAGTAGGTACCGCGGACTCTACAGGATCGACATTACTAACATCAACTGTATCAGTTGTCGCTATTCCTTGGTCCTGACCACCACCAACATTATCCTCAGACTCCAGATCAAAACCATCTACCATTGAATTCATCAGCTTATCGACAGCGTAATTCGCGGCGAATAAGCCGCCAACACCCAGCACTACAATAACTGACAGCGTCCATAAAAGGATCTTTTTCCATCGTTTGTTGAACACTTTATATCCCCCTTTATGAATAGTTAGCTAATAGCAACTTGGGCAACGGGCTGCATTGGTACAATCTGATTGATTATTTCGCGGATAACTTCTGGTTCCTCAGCTAGAACACGTTCCAAACGTTTAAACTCCAGTTCTAACTGGTTCAGACTTATGACATTAGGTTTACCGATAAAGATTCTTCCATGATCAGTAGAACCTAGATTTTCTTCATCTGTAAGCAACTCTTCATATAACTTCTCACCCTCACGAATACCGGAGAAATGAATATCAATGTCCTTATAGGGTTCATATCCAGAGAGCGTAATTAAGTCTTCCGCCAACGTTAGAATCTTAACCGGCTCTCCCATATCCAGAATGAACACTTCTCCGCCTTTGGCGAAAGAACCAGATTGGATGACAAGCTGAACAGCTTCCGGAATCGTCATGAAATAACGCACCATTTCTGGATGAGTCACAGTCACTGGCCCCCCGGCAGCGATCTGCTGCTTAAAGGCTGGAATCACACTACCACGACTGCCAAGAACATTCCCAAAACGCACAGCAGAGAACTTTGTTTGACTTGTGGTGTGCAGGCTCTGCACATACATTTCAGCAATCCGTTTAGTGGCACCCATTACACTGGTTGGGTTAACTGCCTTATCAGAAGAGATCATTACGAATCTCTCGGCACCATATTTATCTGCACAATCCGCAACATTTTTGGTGCCAAAAACATTATTTTTAATGGCTTCCGAAGGATTACGCTCCATTAAAGGAACGTGTTTATGTGCTGCTGCGTGAAAGACCACATGCGGTCTATGGCCACTGAATACATCCATTATCCGACTGCGATCCTGTACATCTGCTATCACGGTTACAATGTTCAACTCCGGAAAACTCTTACGAAGCTCCATTTCAATCGTGTAAATACTGTTCTCACCGTGTCCAAGTAACATTAGCTTGTCCGGACCAAAAGGAGCAATCTGCCGGCATAACTCTGAACCAATAGATCCGCCAGCCCCCGTAACTAACACCGTCTTATGATGTACATAACCTAAAATACTATTTAAATCAGCTACGATCGGCTCACGACCTAATAAATCTTCTACGCTAACATCGCGAAGTTTCTTAACTGATATTTTCCCAGCGATCAGATCATTAAGAGCCGGTATAATCTTAAGCTTTGCTCCAGTCTTTTTGGCAAGATTAATAATCTCAGAAATCTCAGTACGTGAAACAGAGGGCATGGCAATAATAATCTCATGAATTTCTCTTTCTTTCACAATAGCTGGGATAGCATATCGATTACCTAATACAGGAACACCCAATATATACATATGGTATTTATTCGCATTATCATCAATGAAACCGACTAATTTGGTATGTGCAAAAGAGGGTCCCATCATTTCCCGAGCAATTAATAACCCACAATCACCAGCACCTACAATTAGTGTATGGGTCTTAGTGTCTTTGTAATTGATTCGATCATTATGAAGTACTCTCCACAAAAATCGGACTCCACCTACTAATAAAAGAATAGTCTCCATCGACCGAACTTCTATGGCAAGAGGTACTCTATCCGGCAAAATTAGATATGCCAGTGCAAATGAAAATAAAGACCCTACTACAATAGCTTTAGAAACCGATATAATTTCACCGATGCTGGCATATTGCCACATTCTTCGGTAAAGACCGAAGTATATAAGGCTTCCACCAAATGCAAATGTTGCAATCAAACCAAATTGCAGCATCTGTACAACGTATTCCTGAAGAGCATGGTTAGGGTACCGAAACAAATAAGATGTCACAATACTGAACCAAATGATCGCAAGATCAATGAAGAATAAAAGAATCACTCTAGATTTCGCTGTCATTTTCAGTGCCTCCAAAAATAACATTTTTAATTATGAATAAATCAATTTCCATAGTAGTAGTAATAGTACCCTTCACTAGCTTTACGTTTTACATTATTGAGAACAACGCCGAGCATTTTTGCACCTACACGATCTAGATTAGCTTTAGCTTTTACTGCGATATCGCGTTTTACCTTACCATAGCTGACAACCATAATAACGCCATCACTCTTCGAGGCCACAATTTGTGCATCCGTAACCGCTAATAATGGTGGAGTATCAATAAGAATGACATCATACCGCTGACGCAAGTCCTGTAAAAGAGTGCTCATCCGATTAGATGCCATCATTTCCGCCGGGTTGGGCGGGATTGGTCCAGAGGTCATGATTGAAAGATTATTAACACCGGAGTCTTGGACAGTGTCCTCAAGAACTGCCTGTTGAGACAGTAGGGAGGATAAACCAAAACGGTTGCTTAGTGTAAAAGTCTTATGTGCCGTCGGCTTCCGCAAATCGGCGTCAATCAACAATACTCTTTTATCTGCTTGTGCATAAGCTGCCGCCAGGTTAGCAGATACCGTAGATTTACCTTCTTCCGGTCCGGATGAAGTGACCATAATCACTTGAATGGTCTGATCTACAGAAGAAAAATCAATATTCGTGCGCAATGCGCGAAACGCTTCAGAGACAGGAGAGCGTGGGTTCGTAACGGTGATCAGATGGCGTTGTTTATTTGGAAGCTGTGACATGTTCGAGGTCCCCCGCCTTTCTGGATGATTGTTTCTGTGTTTGTGCGGCACCTTGTTTGCTTTCATCTTGACCCAATCTTGTAATCATAGCTATGGTAGGCAATCCAAGATACTTCTCAATATCTGCTTCTGTCTTCAGGGTGTCATCCATATATTCCAGCAGGAAGGCAATCCCTAATCCAATCATCAAAGATACGATAAAAGCAATAGCCATGTTCAGTAAAACATTTGGTTCTACCGGCCGTGGCTCAACAGTTGGATTCACTTTAGCTTCATTCAGAATCGATACATTTTCCACATTAAATAGACTTGGAATTTCTTCCTTGAACACAAGTGAAATGGCATTCACGATTTCAGCAGCCCGCTGATAAGAATTATCTCGAACGACAAGTGTCATCACCTGCGTATTATTTACGGAACTCACATTAACCTTTTTTAATAGCTCTTCCGCAGTAATATTGAATTGCGGATAATCCTTTGTAACAATATCAAGGATGGCCGGAGTCTTAATAATTTCCTTATACGTATTAATTAATTGAATATTGGTATTAATCTGGTTTAAATCAAGCTGCCCCACCGCTGACTGCGTCGGTGTTTGGTTAACGATAATCTTCGTGGATGCCTCATATACCGGGTTTTTAATATACAGACTATATACACCAGCAATACCGCACACCAATACAACTATGCTGAAAATGAGCCATAGTCTCTTCCTGACGATCTGAAAATAATCGCGAAGATCCAATTCTTGTGATGACAAGTGAAATTACCCCCAAGCTATTTCTGAAATATTTCGATGCCTGTTCAAATCTTCTCTATTTGCAAAAAAATCGCCTCCTCTCACCTACATGAGAGGAGGCTGTATACTATAAGTTTTATTTACTTGAAGTTAATAGTACGGTAGATAATTACTGCTGCTTCAGCACGGGTAGCTGTATCGTTCGGGTTGAACTTGCCAGCATTTCCGATAACCAGGTTGTGGCTTGCTGCAAACGCTACGCCATCTCTTAGGGATGCGCTGATCTTAGCAGCATCAGAGAATTTGCTGATTGCAGTAGAATCCGTTTTTGCATCAGGATTGATAGATTTCAACGCACGGGAGATCATTGTTGCCATTTCTGCACGTGTAATAGTTGCATTAGGATCAAATTTGGCCGCACTGCGTCCAGTGATAATCCCTTTTTCTGCTGCAACTGCTACATATGGTGCATACCAAGCTGTTGAACTTACATCGCTAAAGCTTTGTACAGCAGAGTTGTTTTCCAGGTTAAGCGCACGAATCAACATTTTGGAGAACTCAGCACGAGTTACGTTGTTCTTCGGTGCAAATTTACCTGCTCCGACTCCTTCAATCGCACCTTTAGCAGCTACGACTTGAATTTGTCTACCAGCCCATGCTTGTACAGCAGCAATATCATTAAAGGAGACTTTATTCTCAAGTACTGCGTAAGAAGAGAATGTATCACGTGGTTCTACGATGAAATCTCCATCAAGAACTCCACCTTGGAATTGCAGGTCGCCGTATACAAGTTTACCAACAGAAAGCAATTCTTTATCAAGACCATCAGTATTCTTAAGTGGCAGTTTGATAGTAATTGGTTGTTTAAATGTACTTTGTACTACACCGTTCACACTAAGTGTGAATTCATACACATCCGAAGCCAATTTCAGCTTGGTAACGGAAGTTACAACTTCTGGTTTAGCTGTAGTTACTGTCAATGAAATTGCTGTGCTGAATTGGCTTACAGGAATCGTTACAGTTACACCGTTGAAAGTAACGGCGATATTCGCAATACCTTTAGCTTTTGCAGCTTCAATAATGGCTTGGGAAAGTGGAACTTCAACTGTAGTAGCGTTTACTGTTCCCAGATTTAGGGTCAAAGTAAGACCAGTTTTACCAGGGTTCGCTGCAACCAGCTTATCAAATTCTTTAATTACATCAGCATCAACCAATTTCAAGGTTGCTTTACCGTCAACAATGCTTACGAGCTTGGATACATCGTAGATTCCTGGAGTTTGAACAGGAGCTACAGGCGTTGTAACACTTCCACTCCCACTGCCACCGCTACCAGGACCGACTCCGCCGCCAGTACTAAATCCATAAGCTTTAACGTAAGCAACAGCAAGTGATTTTGCCGCAGGTTTTGCGGATTTAATATTATTGTTCAGGTTTTTCAATGTTTGCTTAACATCATTAGCAGTAACTCCAAGCTTGTTCAAAGCCTGACTTACTGTAAGAGCTCCTGCACCTGTAGTGTGGTTCATCACTTTCGCAATGGCTTCATCCAACAAAGTCTCGTAACCAGATTCAGATGTAAGAATTGCCAACAAATCTGCTGATGACTTGTTACCTACCAGTTCACGAAGTTCTGTTTCAATACTGCTCAAGAATTCAGCAACACTATCAACAGTAAGTCCAGACACACCCGCTTTAGCTGCAATTTTGCTTACCAAAGCAATGTTTTTGTCATCGTTACGGATCACTTGGATTCCGGAGAAGTCATTTCCATAGACATCGTAGACTACACTAGTAACGCTTTGGAACAATTTAAGTGATGTTTTTGTTTCTTCTCCATCCAGTGAAAGCTTGTTCAGTACTGGAGCAAAAATTTCTGTAAATTCTTTCTCACTCAGTGCTGCAACCTCAGTCTTCAAATTGTAAAGATAAACTGCATCTGTTGCGGTCAATTGTTTGTAAACAGCAAGAACCTTATCCTTAACTGCTGCACTGCTACTAACTGTAGCCGCAGATGCTGTGCCTACTGCTCCAAGGCTTCCCAACGGAAGACCCGCTACGGATGCTGCTACCATACTTGCTGCTAATGTTGATACTACTAGTTTCTTTTTCAAAGTCACTAAATATCCACCTCTTCTTATGTATTAAAATACTGTACTACCATAGACCTAGAACAATTCGCCCAAATGCTACGCTATTACGTATAGCATTAAATCACCCAATAAAACCCATTCTACCACTATTAGGTAGATTAGTCAGCCCTTTCGGAAAAAAAATCCAAACAATTTTTGTCGGTTTCCCCTTGTTTGTACGTGTTTTCCATGAATAACCTCGCCATTGGTCATAATTTGCTGAGCATTGCCGCGAACATAGTCACGCATCTCAGGGCCTAATTCTTTCTCCATAACCACATAAGCAGCGTTTAATCCAAAAGGACGATGAACACTGTCATGTGCATCAGAGGCCAACACATGTACTGCATTTCTACGGCATAGCTCCAGCGACAATCTCTGTAGCTTATTCCCGAAAACGCCTGCAAGACTCTGTGCGGTTACCTGTCCAAGTGATCCTAGCTCTATCAATCTCTCTAGTTTAGAAGGATCAGCAGCTATTTCAGCATTGCGCTCCGGATGGGCGATGACCGGAACGAACCCTTGAATGATCAGCTCGTGGCAGATTTCTTCCATGTTACGTGGTACTCGTGAAGAAGGCATTTCCAGTAAAATATACCGCGAATCTGCAAGACTCAGCAGTTCCCCCCGCTCCAGATCATTCAGCAGATCACCGTAGATACGGATCTCTTGACCTGAAAGAACAAGCAGTGGATTACCAGCCTGACGAAGTCTTTCATTCATCAGCTCCACAGCTTCTTTAATCTTGGGGGCGTTATTCATATATTGACCGTTGGCATGATGTGGCGTGGCGATGACTGAAGTAATCCCTTCTCTGTGGGCGTCTTGCGCCATGGCAAGAGCAGCTTCCCAATCAGAGGCTCCGTCATCCAAAAAGGGTAAGATGTGGCAGTGAATATCTATCATATGTTATCTATCGGTCCTTTTCCATAGAAATTTTAGTTTTATCAACAAAAAAATACAACCATTCCCTCCAGGAATGGTTGCTTGATTGTAAATGAGTTCATATCTTACGCTTCGGTTGACTCCTCTTGCTGAGATTCATTTGCTATCATTTCAGCATCCTCTGAATCCGGAGATTCATTCTCAGAAGGGCGAATATACCCATCGATTAAGCCCCAAAGCTCGTCTTTGCCGAGACCAATTTCCGAGGAGAATGGAATAAAATTATCCCCTGGCAGCACGCCCAGCTCCTGCTTCATGGTCTTGATATGCTTTTGCCAGCGTGTCTTCGGAATTTTATCCGCTTTGGTCGCTACAACACACATAGGAAGATCATAATGCTTCAACCAGTCGAACATCATCTTATCATTGCTGGTAGGCGAATGCCGCAGGTCCACAATAAGCAGAACAAGCTTCAACGTATCGCGCTCAGAGAGGTATTTCTCAACCATTTTACCCCACACCGCGCGTTGTGTCTTGGAGACTTTGGCATACCCGTAACCTGGAAAGTCAACAAAATACATGCTGTCTTCATTGATACGGTAATAGTTCATGTGTTGTGTCTTACCAGGCGTGGAGCTTGTCCGAGCCAGATTCTTACGGTTAATCATTCGGTTAATGAGGGAAGACTTCCCCACATTGGAACGCCCTGCCAGAGCAACCTCTGGCAAGGAATCATCAGGGTACTGATCAGGGCCAACGGCACTGATAATAAATTCGGCAATATTAACTTTCATAGGACTTCCTTTCTAATGCACACTACTCGGTGGCTCACTGCTAATTTCATTATGATGCTCAACTAACGCATGATGCAAGACCTGATCCATATTAGATACAGGTACGAACTCAACATCATTACGTACGCTCTCAGGAATATCTTTCAAATCCCGTTCATTGTCTTTGGGAAGAAGGATCTTTTTATATCCAGCTCGGTGAGCCGCAAGGGATTTCTCTTTCAATCCACCAATTGGCAGTACACGTCCCCGCAAGGTGATTTCACCTGTCATCGCCACATCCTTCGAAACATAACGTTTCGTGAGCGCGGAGATCAATGCGGTTGCAATCGTAATCCCTGCAGACGGACCATCCTTCGGAATTGCACCTTCCGGGATATGGATATGAATATCAATCTTCTCATAAAAATCGGGCTGGAGCCCCAGCTCCTCCGCCTTCGAACGAGTATAGCTGAATGCTGCCTGTGCCGACTCCTTCATTACATCGCCAAGCTGTCCGGTAAGGGTTAGTTTACCTGTTCCCTGCACAACCGTAACTTCGATCAGCAGTGTATCTCCACCGACCTCAGTCCAAGCTAGCCCAGTGACCGTACCGATCTGATCTTCAAGCTCAGCCATACCGTAACGATATTTAGAAGCCCCAAGATAATCCTTGATGTCGTCAGGAAGAATGACCACTTTCTCTTTTTCCTCAGACACGATTTGTTTCGCAGCTTTGCGGCATAATGCTGCAATCTGCTGCTCTAAATTACGCACACCGGATTCACGGGTATATTCGCGGACAATGCGTAATAAACTATCGTCTTCGATAATCAGTTGATCTTCTGCAAGACCGTGGTTTTTCTTCTGCTTAGGCAATAGATAACGGCTGCCGATTTGCAGTTTCTCCAGTTCCGTATATCCCGGAATGAACAGCATTTCCATTCGATCCAGCAAAGGACGCGGAATATTATGCACTACGTTCGCTGTTGTTACAAACATTACGTTCGACAAGTCGAACGGCAGCTCTACAAAATGATCACTAAACGTGTTGTTTTGTTCTGGATCCAACACCTCAAGCAGCGCTGAAGATGGATCTCCACGGAAATCCGCAGCCATCTTATCGATTTCATCCAATAGGATAACCGGATTAATCGTACCCGCCGTCTTCATGCCTTGGATAATCCGGCCCGGCATCGCACCTACATAAGTCCGGCGATGTCCTCGAATCTCCGCCTCATCACGTACACCACCTAACGAGATACGGACGAACTTGCGGTTGAGCGAGCGGGCGATGGAACGAGCCAGTGAGGTTTTCCCCACCCCCGGAGGACCTACAAGACATAAAATCGGACCCTTAAGCTTCTTAACCAGCTGCTGAACAGCCAAATATTCCAATACCCGTTCCTTCGGTTTTTCCAAACCGTAGTGATCCTCATCAAGTACCTGCTCGGCCTTTTTGATGTCAAGATCATCCTCTGTCTGTTCACTCCAAGGGAGACTAAGCAGCCAATCTACATAGTTGCGAATGACGCCGCCTTCCGCAGAGCTGACTGGCATTTTTTCCAGCCGATCGATTTCTTTCTCCATCTTTTCTTTCACACGTTCTGGAACATTTTTCTCTTCCATTAGCGTCCGCAGCTCTTCCGCTTCTCCTACCCGGCCTTCCTTCTCGCCGAGTTCTTTCTGGATCGCTTTCATTTGCTCACGCAAATAATATTCCTTCTGCGTCTTTTCCATCTGTTTTTTGACACGTTGATTGATCTTACGTTCAAGCTCCAGCACTTCACGCTCATTATTAAGAATATCAAGAAGCTTCTCCAGCCGTTTACTAACATCAATCGTCTCGAGAATTTCTTGCTTATCCTTAATTTTTAGCGATAAATGACTCGTAATGACATCCGCAAGTCGACCAGGCTCTTCTATATCGGATACAGCAGCGAGGGTCTCTGGGGTCACTTTTTTGGATAACGTAATATAGTGTTCGAACTGATTGAGTACTGTACGCATCAGCGCGTCACATTCTTGATCGCTATCTTCATCTTCCGGCAGCTCACGCGCCATAACCTCATAGTACTCATCATTATCGATATAATTAATAATTTCGGCCCGTTCTACACCTTCAACCAGTACACGTATCGTACCGTTTGGAAGCTTCAGCATTTGCCGCACATTGGCGACAGTACCGACCCGAAAAATATCGTCCTGACCTGGCTCTTCAATATTCACTTCCGACTGGGAACAAAGAAGAATCAAATTATCTTCAACCATAGCTTTCTCTAGCGCCCGAACTGACTTCTCACGGCCCACATCCAAGTGAAGAACCATGCTTGGGTACACAAGAAGCCCTCTTAGCGGCAATAAAGGAAAACGACGACCTTTTGTTTTATTTGTCATCATCGCTTTCGCACCTCCCATGGCTCTCAATTAATCTCATATGCATTCATTCTAACAAAAGCAGCCCCAAAACACCAACAGAGTCCTTAGATTTCAAGAAGAACCGACTTGCTTTTCCATAAATAGAGACAACGTTCTTGTAGCATTTAAAAAGGAAGCAGCAGAATTGCCTGCAGCCTCCTTTATTTTACAGCGACAAATCTCACCTTATTCTTCGAATTAGGGATCAATTTAGTTTAACCCTTTGCAGATTCACCAGCGGCATCGGCCTTCAGGAGCGAAGGTGCAGCGGAGAACAGCTCTCCAGCAACTGCAGGCAGCCTTACATCAGCTGTATCGGCACCGAACAGATGACGGAACACCTCTTCTACTGTTTCCATTGGAATAACGCGTAATGGCGCAAGGTCAGCGAAGAGAGACTGCCAGTTTTCTTTTGGAATAAGCACTGTAGTGGCTCCAGCTTGAAAAGCAGCTTCCACTTTGGCAATTACACCACCCACTGGCTTGACTCGTCCATGGATGCCTATCTCACCTGTGATCGCTACAGTGTTATCCACGGGAAGTCCACGAATAGCAGATACGATTGCTACTGCCATCGCCACCCCTGCCGAAGGCCCGTCAATCGGTGTTCCACCTGGAAAATTCACATGTAGATCATAACGATCGGGCTCCAGATTCATCGTACGCAGTACGGTCAATACATTCTCAACCGAGCCCTTTGCCATACTTTTTCTCCGAATCGTGCGGGAGCCTCCACCGATCTCTTCTTCATCCACCACACCTGTCACGTTCAGTCTGCCCTGGCCGTTCACAGCAGGCGCTGCGGAGACTTCGATTTCGAGCAGAGTACCCATCCCCGGTCCATACACGGCAAGACCATTGACTAATCCAATCTGCGGTGCCGAAGGAATCTTGCGTTCCGTACGCAGCGGAAGCTGGCTGCTGCCCGCTACCCATTCCACATCAGCAGCATTTAGTGTATCTCTCTGTTCAGTTAAAGCTAATCCGGCAGCCAGTTGAATCATATTAACTGCTTCCCGGCCGTTGGTTGCATACTGCTGCACCACAGTGACAGCTTCCGGACTTGGTTTAAGCCCGATTTTCTGTATCGCGTCACGCGCGATGACGGCAATCTCATCCGGCAGCAGCGGGCGGAAATAAATCTCCATGCAGCGCGAACGCAATGCAGGTGAAATCTCATCCGGAGAACGCGTAGTAGCGCCAACTAGCCGGAAATCAGCAGGCAATCCATTTTGAAAAATATCATGAATATAAGCCGGAGTATTATTATCCTCCGAATTATAATAAGCGCTCTCTAGCAGTACCTTCCGGTCCTCAAGCACTTTAAGCAGCTTATTCATCTGAATGGGGTGAAGCTCTCCTATCTCATCCAGAAAAAGAATCCCGCCATGCGCCTTAGTCACCGCTCCCGGTTTCGGCTGTGGCACGCCCGCCACCCCCATGGCTCCTGCACCCTGGTAAATAGGATCATGCACAGAGCCGATCAACGGGTCAGCAATACCACGCTCATCAAAACGAGCGGTAGTGGCGTCAATCTCTGTGAATTTGGCGTCACTTTTAAAAGGAGAAAGCACATTCTTTTTCGCCTCTTCCATGACAACACGCGCTGCCGCAGTCTTGCCCACTCCCGGCGGACCATAAATAATCACATGCTGCGGATTAGCGCTGCAAAGTGCGGCTTTCAGGGCGCGCAGCCCATCTTTTTGCCCGACAATATCTCCAATAGAAGCCGGACGTGTTTTCTCCGACAATGGTTTAGTTAATGTAATCATCCGCATTTTCCGTAACTTGTCCAGTTCCTTGCGCGACTCTCGTTCCACCGCTGTCTTATTTGTCTTCTGACCCCGCAGCAGATTCCAAAAGTATACGCCGATAACCAGCGCGAAAAAGAGCTGCACGATCATCACAACTATACTTAATTCCATAGGTCATCCTCCTGTTTCGTTCAGTCTACCTTTCCACCCTTGGCTACTATTAGGTAGTATAGCCGTTTCGGTAATTAGTAAACGCGAATTTGAGGATTTGTTGAATTGTTGCAGTAGGATAGACTCTGATAATTAACTATAAGGGCAATAATGAGTGTGGGGAGTGCAAATGTAGCTTATGTAAATTTTAAAAAGGAGATTGTTGAGGTGGTTAGAAAGGAGATTGGAGAAGAAGGAATGCGGAGAAATGCGGAGAAATGCGGAAAATCGCGGAGAAATACGGGAGAGATTAGTGGAAAGGGAATTTGAGGAACTGTGGTGATATGTCGAGCCGTTGAACTTAGTAACTGAGGATCGTGATCGATGCTATGTAGGGTGAGGAACCTAATTCTGCGACTTTACAGCTAAGGGTGAGGAAGTTGGGAGTTTCCTGTAGATGTTAGTTAGTTGAGTTCGTCGAGGTACTTTTAGAAGCTGAGTTACTCTAGAAACTGAGTCAACTGGGACGGTGAGCTACTTCTAGAGGTTGAGTCAGCTGGGAATGGTGAGCTACTTCTAGAGGCTAAGTCAGCTGGGCACGGTGAGTTACTTCTAGAGGCTAAGTCAGCTGGGCACGGTGAGCTACTTCTAGAGGCTGAGTCAGCTGGGCACGGTGAGTTACTTCTAGAGGCTAAGTCAGCTGGGGACGGTGAGCTACTTCTAGAGGCTGAGTCAGCTGGGCACGGTGAGTTACTTCTAGAGGCTAAGTCAGCTGGGCACGGTGAGTTACTTCTAGAGGCTAAGTCAGCTGGGCACGGTGAGTTACTTCTAGAGGCTAAGTCAGTTGGGCACGGTGAGTTACTTTTAGAGGCTAAGTCAGTTGGGGACGGTGAGCTACTTCTAGAGGCTGAGTTAGTTAAGTTCGGGGGACTACCTCTAAGACGCAGAGTTAACTTAGTTTGCTGAACGTATGAGTTTGTATCTTCTATGTTCGTAGAAACAACCTATTTAGTACAAAATCTAAGTATCATTGGTACCCAGCCAAATAATTAGGGAAATACTCCCTATTTATCAGTAATTCACGACCTTTCAACTGCTAATTAGGGAAATCCTCCCTGATTATCGGTAAAATCACACATAATGAGGGAAATGCTCCTTTTATTAGGGAGTTTTTCCCTAAAAAGCTCGATTTTGAGCCATAATCGGCTTATTTCAGGGAGAATTTCCCTAATTGTTGCGTTTCAATTCATAACCGACTTCACATCAAGCTCCCTCACATACCTTCTTTTCAAATCCCCACCTTCAGCAAAAGTCATGGCCAAAATTGTTACGCCTATATGATCAGCCCCATCAAACCACTTCAGCTACACCTGCTCCATCAGCCAATTTTACTACTTTATCCGTTTCAACATTAGCTACGTCATCTACACCAGTTACATCAGCTACACCAGTTACATCAGCTACAATGGCACCAACAACTCCATAAGTTACACCAGTTATATCAATTACATTGGCTAAACCTTTGCATCATTTACTTCTATATTAACAACTTCCATCATATAGGCTCCATCAACCATCAACCATCAACCATCAACCATCAACCATCAACCATCAACCATCAACCATCAACCATCAACCATCAACCATCAACCATCAACCATCAACCATCAACCATCAACCATCAACCATCAACCATCAACCATCAACCATCAACCATCAACCATCAACCATCAACCTTTACAATTATCAATCCCAGTAATAGAGAACATCACGAGCCAGCTTATACTCAACATTTTTGACGCCGATTCCCCTTTTTATGGGGGTTAGCCAGCCTTTTTCACAGAGACTCTTTAGCATCATGCGTACTGTTTTAGGATCTAGCGTGAAATAATCAGCTACCTCTTTAGGACGTATTATCCCAGCGTTTCGTACCACTAAACGCATGATTTCCTTCTCAGCGATTAGCAGCCTGTCACGTGGCGCATCTAAAATTTGGTAGCGGCTTAACGCCAAACGCAGCAGTGTAACACATAACTCAGGGCGCTGTTCAACATCATCATAGGCAAATGAAATTACTTGATAACCCATTCCGTACAGAAAAGTTTCACGATTTAGCTCATTACAATACTTCAGCCTATCCATGTCTCTTACATGAGCTGCATACCCTTTAATCTCAAACAAGAGCTTGATCGGCCCCGGCAAAAAAGCAAAATCAGCAAAATAAGCCCGTCTCTGTAAATCCAGCACCTCATACTCCGGATGAAGATCATTGAAGTCACCACGAAGCGGCCACCAGACGTTCTGCAAAAATAATTTTTCTGCGTGGCCATGACCTCTCTCCAGCCTCCCCCGCCGTTCGCCCGTTCTGTTTGCAAGATGATGCGCAATAAATTTTTCATGGGCTTGTTCATAGTTCATGTTTACTCATCCCTTCCTCCAAAATAAGAATAAACGCAAAAAAAACGCCCCATGGGCCCCGGATTTACCGGAGCTGCACAGGGCGTTCTTCGCCACGTATTATTAACGAATTATATATTCGTAAAAGACCAAGTTACTTCGACTGCACCGGAGGTGCAAGGTTAGCGTGGGCGCGGCCTGGGATTTCGCCCGTTGCCTCGTAAGCCACCACGATCGCATCAATTTCCTTTTTCAGCTCGTTCACGAGTTCAGCTTCAGGCACTTTACGGATCATTTGTCCGTAACGGAAAAGCAAACCTTCCCCACGAGCGCCAGCAATACCGATATCTGCTTCACGTGCCTCACCAGGACCATTAACAGCACAGCCAAGGACAGAAACTTTAATAGGCACCTTAAGCTTCGAAATATATTCTTCCACCTCATTAGCGATGGAGAAAAGATCGATATCCAGTCGTCCGCAAGTCGGACAAGAGATCAGCGTCGCCGCGTTAGAGATCAGACCAAACGTCTTCAGCAGCTCACGCGCCACCTTAACCTCTTCAACCGGATCGGCACTAAGCGAGATACGCAGGGTGCTGCCGATGCCCATAGAGAGCAGTGCACCGATACCAGCGGAGCTTTTCACTGTACCCGCAAACAATGTGCCGGATTCTGTAATCCCCAAGTGTAGCGGATAAGGAATGACTTCCGCAGCCTGACGATAAGCTTCGATGGCCATTGGCACATCTGATGCTTTTAGAGAGACGATAATGTCGTGGAAATCCAGTTCCTCCAGAATACCAATATGGTATAACGCACTTTCTACCATGGCTTCTGGGGTTGGGTATCCGTATTTCTCCAAAAGGTGATTCTCCAAAGAACCAGCATTTACACCAATACGAATCGGAATCCCTTTTTCTTTACATGCTTTAACTACCGCTTCTACCTTTTCGCGGCGACCAATGTTCCCCGGATTAATCCGTACCTTATCGATGCCGTTCTCAATAGCCATCAACGCTAGCTTATAGTTGAAATGAATATCCGCTACGAGTGGGATATGAATCTGTTTCTTGATCTCCTTGATTGCGGCAGCCGCCTCTTCATTGTTGACAGTTACGCGTACCAGCTGGCAGCCTGCTTCCTCAAGCCGCAATATTTCAGCTACAGTAGCCTCCACATCAGCGGTTTTGGTTGTACACATGCTTTGAATCGCAACCTCGTTGTTTCCCCCAATAATGAGCCCGCCAACATTGACAGGACGGGTTTGGTGTCTCAAGAACATGATTTTTCTCCCCCATAACGCCAAAGCTCCACCCCTTCGCTCCCGCTAATGTGAAGCGGGATAAGCGGAAGAAAGGTGGAGACTGTGACATGTATTGTTAAGGAAAAGCGGCTTACGCGCTTTCCTCTTTCTTCTTGTCTTTCTTAAGGTTGAGCTCAGGCAAAGCTTTCTCCTGAACGACCTGTTCCGTGATCACACAATCCTTAATATCATCGCGTGAAGGAACTTCATACATCACATCGAGCATGATGCTCTCAATAATCGCGCGCAGTCCACGGGCTCCCGTATTACGTTTGATCGCTTCCTTGGCAATTGCTTCGAGTGCCAATGGTTCGAACTTCAACGCTACGTTGTCCATTTCCAGCAGCTTGATATATTGTTTAGTGAGTGCATTCTTAGGCTCGGAAAGGATACGTACAAGCGTATTCTCATCAAGCGGCTCCAAAGTCGAGATGACTGGCAGACGGCCTACAAATTCAGGAATAAGACCGAATTTGAGCAAATCTTCAGGCAATACCATCGACAAATATTCGCCAGGCTTAAGATCCTTTTGTCCTTCAACTGCTGCGTTGAAGCCAATGATTTTTTTACCGATACGGCGTTTAATCATTTGCTCCAGACCGTCAAAGGCACCGCCAACGATGAACAGGATGTTCGTCGTGTCGATCTGAATAAACTCCTGGTGAGGATGCTTACGTCCGCCCTGCGGAGGCACAGAAGCAACAGTTCCTTCCAGAATCTTCAGAAGCGCTTGCTGTACACCTTCGCCGGAAACGTCACGAGTAATGGACGGATTCTCGGATTTACGTGCTACTTTATCAATTTCATCAATATAGATAATGCCGCGTTCGGCTTTCTCCACATCGTAATCTGCAGCTTGAATGAGTTTGAGCAGAATGTTCTCAACATCCTCGCCAACATAACCAGCTTCCGTTAAGGAAGTAGCGTCTGCAATAGCAAAAGGAACGTTGATAATCTTCGCCATCGTTTGTGCTAACAAGGTTTTACCAGAACCTGTTGGACCGAGCAAAAGGATATTACTCTTCGTCAGCTCAACATCTTCGATCTTGCTTTGGCTGTTCACGCGCTTGTAGTGGTTATAAACCGCTACAGAAAGAGATTTCTTCGCTTGCTCTTGACCGATTACATATTGATCCAAAATATCACGAATTTCCTTTGGTTTTGGAATATCCTTCAGATCAAGCTCTTCCTCATGACCGAGCTCTTCTTCCACAATTTCCGTGCAAAGCTCGATACATTCGTCACATATATAAACGCCCGGTCCTGCTACAAGCTTACGAACCTGCTCTTGTGATTTACCGCAAAAAGAACATTTCAATTGCCCTTTTTCATCATTAAATTTAAACATCTAACCACCCCTTTAAGATTTCATCGGTGAAGAAAGAACCTGGTCAATAAGCCCATATTCCTTGGCTTCTTCCGCGCTCATGAAGTTATCGCGGTCTGTGTCCCGTTCGATTTTTTCAAGGGGCTGACCTGTGCGATCTACATAAATTTGATTCAGCTTCTGTCTCGTCTTGAGGATCCAGTCAGTGTGAATCCAAATATCAGACGCTTGACCTTGAACACCGCCGAGCGGTTGATGAATCATAACTTCGCTGTTGGTCAGCGCATATCTTTTGCCCGGAGCCCCAGCTGTTAGAAGGAGCGATCCCATGCTTGCTGCCATCCCTACACAAATGGTTGAAACATCCGGTTTGATATATTGCATCGTATCGTATATACCCATGCCGGCTGTTACTGAACCACCGGGTGAGTTGAGGTACAAGTGAATGTCCTTCTCGGGATCATCTGCTGCCAAAAACAGCAATTGAGCAATAACCAGATTGGCGACATCATCGTCAATCGCACTGCTTAAGAAAATGATGCGATCCTTGAGCAATCTGGAATAGATATCGTACGAACGTTCTCCACGACTTGTTGATTCCACAACCATTGGTACCAGACTCATGCCACCAACCTCTTTTCTCTGTACAGATTAGTCTTATCGTTTCAGAAATATTTTAACACGTTCACGGCGCGATGTCATTTTTTCACTACAGTGGACAGTCCGCTGCTTGTGAATTGTGACGTTACCGCCCCTATTACCTTATTGCCATACGTTCATACGGATACCTATGTAGTCACATATATTTGCGGCCGAGGATAAAAATAAGGCACGTAACGAAACTTACGTGCCTTATCATATCTGTATGGAGGCCGTGTAACTGGCCGTTCTAGGTAGTGTCAAG
Organism: Paenibacillus sp. FSL F4-0122; assembly: GCF_038002845.1. Taxonomy (NCBI): domain Bacteria; kingdom Bacillati; phylum Bacillota; class Bacilli; order Caryophanales; family Paenibacillaceae; genus Paenibacillus; species Paenibacillus sp. FSL F4-0122. The sequence continues at coordinate 3,703,902 of NZ_JBBODI010000001.1, read as the reverse complement.
CTAAAACGCCTTCGGCGTCCTTTTAAGGACGGTAAGCGTTTATGCGAGAATTATAAGAATAAAGTATAAAGTGAAACTTATACCTTCTTATAATTTTAAAATATCCTACTCAGCTTTAGTGTCTTCAGCAGCTGGTGCTTCTTCTACTGCTTCAACTTCTACACTATTGCTAACAAGGAAATCAATGGTTTTACGCAACGAAAGCTCTTCGCTCAAGCTGCCCAGTGAACCGTTAGCTGCCAAGATGCTGCGGATTTCTTCTGGAGTACGTTTGTAAGCTTCAGCCATAGTAGCCAACTCTTCGTTAACTTCTTCTTCGGAAACTTCAATGTTCTCTTGTTTTGCGATAACTTCCAATACCAGGTTGTTGCGAACGCGTTTTTCAGCATCGCCTTTCATTTGGTTCTGCAAGTCTTCACGAGTTTGGCCGGAGAAGCTAAGGAACATATCCATGTTCATGCCTTGTTGACGAAGACGAGTGTCGAAGTCACGAACCATATTCTCAACTTCACTGTTGATCATAGCTTCAGGGATTTCAACTTCAGCGTTAGCTGCTGCTTTATCAACAACTGCATTCTCACGAAGGCCTTTCAGTTCTTCCTCTTTACGGGATTCGAGCTGAGCCTTCAAATCTGCTTTGTACTCATCCAAAGTTTCGAATTCACTTACATCTTTAGCGAACTCATCATCGAGTGCAGGAAGTTGTTTGCGTTTGATTTCGTGCAGCTTCACTTTGAATACTGCTTTTTTACCCGCAAGGTTCTCTGCATGGTATTCATCAGGGAAAGTAACTTCAACATCTTTGAAATCTCCAGTAGCCATTCCTACCACTTGCTCTTCGAATCCTGGAATGAAGGAGTTGCTGCCAAGCTCAAGAGAGTGACGTTCAGCTTTTCCGCCTTCAAACGGTACATCATCAACATATCCGTCAAAATCGATTACAGCGATGTCGCCGTTAGCTGCTGCTTCTTCTTCAACTACTACAAGCTCAGCATGACGTTCTTGCAGACGAGCAAGTTCAGCACTCAACTCTTCTTCAGTCACTTCAGCTTTTTGTACTGGAACTTCCAGACCTTTGTAATCGCCGAGCTTCACTTCAGGTTTAACCGTGATCTTCGCTTTGAAGATAAAGGATTGGCCTTTAGCAAATTGCTCAATATCAACTTCAGGACGGTCTACAGGGAAGATGTCAGTTTGTTCAACTGCTTCACCGTAAGCTTCAGGAAGAAGAATGTCGATTGCATCTTGGTACAAGCTTTCTACACCAAAACGGGATTCAAAGATCGGCCGAGGTACTTTACCTTTACGGAAGCCTGGTACGTTAGCTTTTTTAACGACTTTGTTAAAAGCTTTATCAAGTGCTGCTGTTACGCGTTCTGCGTCTACTTCTACTTCAAGAACTCCAAGGTTCTTCTCTATTTTTTCCCATGTTGCTTTCATATTATACTTTTCCCTCCAAAATATAGGTTCACAAGTTTACTTCAAATAATGATACAATCCACGCACAGAATAACCATTATATTATATACAACATTACTTTATTTATCAAGTAGAGAAGTCTTTACAAAACCCTTGAGAGCACGATAAGCTCCCTCAAATTGAAAGCGCATGCCGTCTGTGATGCCATACATTCCACGTGTCTCTTCCTCTTGTCGGGAGCCGTTTAAACTCTCAGAAACAAATTGGTGCAACGCTCCTGCCCAAATATCCAGCAAAACGTCTTCGCCTTCCAGCAATTTCCGATATTCATCCGACCCATAAATCGACATGATGAACTGGCCCCAGAGCTCTTGTGCAAAATAATACAGCGTAGGCTCATGCACCTCAGCCTGCCCGGCTACCCGCTCCAGCACATGACTCACCTGCGGAGGAAAATCCTCCGTCTGCAGTGGCACGCTCTCGATCTCTACAAGTACCTTTTCATGTCCACGAATCAGCTTCACTGTTCCCTGCATCCCACGCCGCTTAAGCGTCTGCAAGGTCCGAAATTGCAGCAGTGGATGAACATTATCCCCCTGTAGCCAAGTGGTCAGCTCCTCGTCAACGCCGCCACCTTCCAGATAGGATAGCTGCTCTAGTGCAAGTATTGTCGCCTCAGACAGAGGCTCGTTCATCACCCGCTGCAGCAGCTTTTTGGGATACCCCGTATCCTCGTTCATTTTGGATTTGGCCAAAAAGCGGGCCATATCCTCTTCCCTTAAATCTTCGTCTTCGGGGTGAACAGCTCCCTCCGCATCTCCATTCTGGGACGCGTAAGGAAATGCCGTTTCGAGCCATTCCAGCAGGGACCGCCATTCCTCGTAATTTCGCTCTTCCTGTCCTTGACACTGCAGCAAAAAACGAAGCAGCTCCATCGCTTCCCCGTAGCGTTCACTTTCCAGCATCACCGTCAGCTGGATTTGATAATAGTCCAGTGTCTTGGGGAAAAGGACGATATTCTCTTTGGTGGCGGGGGAATCCGAATGTTTAATGAGGGCACCTCCTTATGTCTACTTATGTGAATGGAATCCTAACCATTATAAAAGTTATTAATACCTTAAGCTTCTTCCGAAACTTAATAATTGTAGATTATAGCATACCCCGTACTCTTTTTAAAAAACAGCTTGAAAAAAAACACCCCATATGATATGATAATTCCTGCTTGCTTTTCTGCCAGCAACCATGTCCCGGTAGCTCAGCTGGATAGAGCATGCGCCTTCTAAGCGCACGGTCGGGGGTTCGAATCCCTTCCGGGACGTCATATAGAAACAGCCTTCCTTCGGGAAGGCTGTTTCTGTGTTCAGGGGAGGGGTTGGGTGGAGCTCAGGGAGTCACTGGGACGAATAGTCGACTGAACGACTGAGCTTAAAGATTCGCTGCTCTGGATTAGTTGAGTTTCAGAGATTAATGGAGCTTGGATTCGAAGCTCAGAACCTGATGAAAACTTAGCCTCGTCGGAGCTCAGGGTCCGATAAAGCTTAGCATTCGAAACTTAGAATTTGGTGAAAACCTGGGCCTCGTCGGGCTATGAGTCGATGGAGCTTAACTTTTGATGCTCGCTCGGACTTGGTCACACTTAGAACTCATTGGGGCTCAGGGTTCTGTGAAGCTTAGCAATCGATGATCAGTTTCTATGAGTCAGTACCACATCATACCCGCCGCATTAGAACATTACGGCTGCTTTTCCGGAGAAACGCAGCTACATGCTATCTAATTGCATTTTCTGCAACTAAAAGTACCCTTTTACCTCCAAAAATCGCTTTAATTGCATTTCATACACTTATATTCTCAGATTTACGCCTAGAATGGTCTTTTCACCATTTTTAACTGCACAAAGTACAATTAAACCCAAACAAACCTATCACCATCAAAAATAAGTGCATAAAGTGCAATTAAAAACCACTCTTATCACCACTACTCATCACTTATTACTCACCATCCACCAATCATTACTCATTACTCATTACTCATTACTCATTACTCATTACTCACTACTCACTACTCATCGAATATTAATATTCACATTCCCATTTCTGATTTTTAAATATGGGAACATTTTTAGCTCTCTATAAGCGTGGCCAATCTAATTACTCAAAAGACACGCGCATTAGCAATATTATCGAAGGATGAGACTATCCTGCTTATTTAATCGAGAATAAAAAAACTGTTCACGGCGTTTTCTTCCGCCGAGAGACAGTTTTTTATGCATGTTCTTCCTTTATAAGCGAATCAGCGCCCTTTGCGGCGATTTCCAAGCCAGAGCGGAAAACGGAAAGCAAAGTTAATAAACAAAACTACAAATACTAGTACTGCCGCTGATTTGTCAGCGATTTGCCGCGCATCTTCTACAATTGCCTCAGATTGTACATACCAAAGGTGTACGGCCAGGGTTTCTCCCGGCGAGAACAGATTAAAGTCCCACATTTCGCCCGAGGTACTGAGACCAGCGGTAAGGATAATAACCGCAGACTCCCCGAAGGCGCGTCCAGCAACGAGACAAATCCCAGTAACAATGGCAGACATTGCAACGGGTAGGACAACTGTGCGGATCACGTGGAATTTAGTCATGCCCAGTGCATATCCAGCTTCACGCATCTCCCCAGGAACAGCACGGACCGCTTCCTCCGTCACACGTGCAAGCATAGGCAGATTCAAAAGCGCCAAGCTTACCCCACCGCCAAGAATCGTCAGGCCGATCCCAAAATATTCAGCAAATATCGCAAGACCAAGCATACCGAATACAATCGAGGGAACCGAAGAGAGCGCCTCTACACATATACGCAGTCCGCCTGTAAAAGCATTATCCGGAGCGTACTCCGCCATATAAATTCCTGCACCTAAACCGATAGGGACGGAAATAAGCAGCGAGATGAACAAAATATAAAAAGAGTTGAAAAGTACAGGACCAATCCCGCCACCTACGTCTATCTCTTCAGGCTGTTTGATCAGGAAATCAGGTCGCAGCGCTGGCAGGCCTTTACTAAGAATCGTGAAGAGCAGCCAGAAAATTAGCAGCATGACTAAAGCCCCAAGCGTATAAAACCCAATAGTCGCGAGCTTATTGCGTCTCTGAGCACGCGCTGTATGCTTTGTACTTGCGAATCCGTTCACGCTGCATCCCTCCTTTTTCTACCCAGCACGCGGATGATCAGAATCAGTACAAAGGAAATCACTAGCAGAAGAAAGGCCATCATATGTAGGGCATAATTCCAGGTTGACTCAAACTCTACATTCGAGATTTGCATAACGATGTTACTAGTCAAGACCGAAGCAGGTGTAAATAAGGTTTTCGCCAACTGTGGTGTGTTTCCGATAACCATAACTACAGCCATTGTCTCCCCCACAGCACGAGTCATCCCGAGGATGACCGCGGAGATAATCCCTCTGCTAGCCGCAGGCAAAACAACACGCATAATGACTTGCAGACGGGTAGATCCAAGAGCGTACGCAGCATCCCGATATTTGCGTGGAACAGCGACAATAGCATCATCACTGATTCGGCAAATTGTTGGCAGGACCATTAATGCGAGTACGAGGGCCGCAGCCAGCAAACCATCACCCAAGCTCTCCCCACTAACTCTACGCAGGAAAGGAAGTAATACCGTTAAGCCTAAATAACCATATACTATAGAAGGAATACCAACGAGCAGATCGAGCACCGGGCGAATGAAGGTCTTCATCCACTTCGGAGCAATCTCCGCACAGAGCACGGCCATGCCTACCGAAATAGGAACTGCGATCAGCAGGGTCAAAGCCGTCAGTGAAAGTGTATTTACAATGAAGGCAGCAGCCCCAAAGGAGTCCTCTTCAGGCGTCCAGTTAAAAGAAAAGAAAAAGTCCGCAGGCGAGAGATGACCAAACAGAAGCAGCGCCGTTTTGCCGATAAATAGGATTACAAGTCCAAGCACGAAACAAAGTGCAAGAATGCTGAATAAGAAATAAAAGCGGAATAATCGGTTGCTAAACATATGTCTACTGTGACGTTTGGAGTTGGCGCTAACTTCTGTAACGCCCTCCTTAACCTTAGTTGCCAGGTTGTGGACTGGTGCCCCCATACTTTCCCTCCTGTAAGCGGCCAACCCCGTATCAAAATCGGGGCTGGCCGCTGTTACCATTCAATATGATCTTCAGATGTTATTAACCCTTCATTGCTGCGATCGGAATGAATTTAAGCTTTTTCAGAGAACCTTGTTGGAACTTTTTACTTTGTACGTATTCGATAAATTCTTTAGTTGCGCCAGTAGGCTGGCCTTTAGTCATGTAGTAACCATAAGCCCAAATCTTATAAGAACCGTTGATTACGTTGTCTGTAGTAGCTGCGATACCGTTGTGTTTCACTGCTTTTACGTCGCCACTTACATAAACAAGGTCGATATAACCGATGGAGTTAGGAGTTGTTCCTACTGCTGTTTTCATGTCGCCGGATGAACCTGTTTCTTTGTAGTTCTTAGCTTTTTTAACGATATCTCCGCCGTCCAAAGCTTTAGCCTGATAGTTAACGCGGGTACCAGAACCGAATGAGCGAGTGATGACAACGATATCTGCATCTGCGCCGCCTACTTCTTTCCAGTTGGTGATTTTACCAGCGAAAATACCTTTAAGCTGTTCTGTTGTAAGGTTATCTACACCCACATTTTTGTTCACGATCGTGGCAAAAGGAATGACAGCCACTTTGTTCGCTACCTGTCCGTCAAATGCTTTGAAACCTGGTACGTCGATGCTAGCATCCCAGTCGCAAGCGCCGATATCAGCGATGCCTTTTTTTACAGCTTGTGGTCCAGTTACAGAGCCTTTACCAGATGCTGCGATTTTCACTTTAGGATGCAGCTTTTGGAATTCTTTTGCCGCTTGCAACGTCAATGGAAGAAGTGCGGTCGAACCGTTAACGGTGATTTTGCCACTAAGTGAATCTGCTGCTGCTGCAATCCCTGCAAAAGATGCGGTTACCGCGATTACGGCTGTTAAAGCCGTTACTGTTAATTTCTTGAAGATTTTCATTGTACTATTTTCTCCTCTCGGCTCTAGGCCGTTAAAATATGTTTGAAATAATAATTATTTAGTCAGTTGCAGCCCTTTACCGCCTTGGATAACCCATACGCTGTCGCCGCTCACAATCGCAAGCTTGCTTCCGTCTTTAGATACAGATACTTCAGATACATCTTCAGCCGTACGGAACAGTTCGGTCTTTGCACCACTACCATCGATAGAATAGATCACTGTGCTTCCGTCTGCCGTAGTACCTGCCACTACCAAATCATTGCTAACGCCAGTGGACCAATTCACTTCGATATCAAGTGCAATATTAGTGCTGGTTGCGTCCGCTTTTACAAGCTTCAGGGTATTCTTCGCATTGCCGTCTGCATCTGCGCTCAGGTATGCCACATTTCCATCAGCCAAAATCTCTGGGTAAAGCTTGTTATCTGCTGTAGTTGTTAGTGCAGCTGGTTTAGCATCTTTTGTAGCCAAATCAAGCTTGTAAAGCTGCTCTCCTGCCGAGCTAAAGTCAACCGTAAGAGAATCTTCTGTGCTGTCTGCATCATTTTTAGCAACACCCGTCAAATTAACGATATAAACGGCGCTTTTTTCGTCAGCAGAAATACGCAGTTCGGATTTATTCTCAACCTTGTCAGCCAATACGGATTTAACATCACCAGTCTCTACTGAGATTTTAGCGATTTTTTCTTGCTTGTCTCCTTGGATGAAATAAATGCTTTTCCCATCTTTGGACCAAACCAGATCTGTCTTCACACTATTGTCGGTGCCTAGTGTTTTAACAGCTCCGCTAGACAAGTTAATCAGATTCAGCAAACCTTTCTCATCATTAAAAGCTCCCCACTGCTGATCCGGCGATACTGCAAAGTCCACTGCACTGTCATTTGACGAAAACACTTCATAGTTACCTGGTTCTGTACTGAATTTGATAAGCTGAGTAGTTTCAGCATCACTTTTGTTCGCAATCAGGTTGCCAGCTGCCGTCCAGTGCAAAGTATCAAACAAACCTTCAGGACGTGCAAAGCTCAAAATCGTGCTAACATCAGCGTCCAGCTCTCCACCTAATGCAGTAACTAACTTAGTAAGCTCTACATAGGTTTTACCGTTATAAAACACTGGAGCCACTGTGAACGATTCGGAATTACCATCTACTTGATAGCTCTTTGAGCCTGTTTTGAGTTGCACATTATGTAGTCCTTTGCTGTCGTTAAGTTCAAACCCGCTTGTTCCCAGTACTACCTTAGCCCCAATTTCTCCAGCTACCTGAGTCAGCGAGTAAAGCTTGTAACCACTGTTGTTAATGGTGTTAAACACAATCGGCGTTCCGTTTACATTCCAAGTAGTTGTACCTTCTTTAACTGCTGTTGCAGCAGCGACTTGATTGGTAGCTACAAATTTTACATTACTGCCGGTGCTAGCTGCAGATACACTTCCAACGCCTACTGTTGCAAGAAGTGCTGAAGCCAACGTTGCGCTAATCCATTTACTGTTTTTCAATTAGATTCACCCTTTTCGTATAGGTAACTGCTAATGTCATTTTCGTCTACAATTGTCAATTCTGTTGCAGAGGAATGTAATGGAAATATTAACTAGTATTCTTTTTTTAAAAAAACCAGGTAACCAAATGAACTAAGCAGCAAAAACAGCCTCTTTTCGTAAAAAGGTGCTCGGTGCAGCTGCCTTATTTAGTTGGAGAATTGTTTGGGATCTTGGGGTGACGTAGGGACTAATTTGATATTGCAGGCGCGTGGAGGGAACTTGTTGCTGAGGTGGGTGGGTGGAGTATATTGCGGAGGTCGCTTGGAGTGTGGGGGGAAGCTTATTGAGGAGGTCGCTGGGCCACGTGGAGTATATTTCGGAGGTCGCTTGGGTGCGTGGGAGAGCCTTGTTGCTGAGATCGATGGGCACATGGAGTATATTGCGGAGGTCGCTTGGGTGCGTGGGGGAAGCTTGTTGCTGAGGTCGATGGGCACGTGGAGTATATTTCGGAGGTCGCTGGGCACGTGGAGTATATTTCGGAGGTCGCTTGGTGCGTGGGAGAGCCTTGTTGCTGAGATCGATGGGCACATGGAGTATATTGCGGAGTTCGCTTGGAGTGTGGGGGAAGCTTATTGAGGAGGTCGCTGGGCCACGTGGAGTATATTGCGGAGGTCGCTTGGGTGCGTGGGAGAGCCTTGTTGCTGAGATCGATGGGCACGTGGAGTATATTTCGGAGGTCGCTTGGAGTGTGGGGAACGTATTACGCTGGTCGCTTGGCGCGTGGGGGAAGCTTGTTATGTGGCTGCTGCTTACAATTTAAAAACTAACTGGTCTGTTGTGGCGCATTCTGCGTAAGGGTCATCGTAGGAGATTCGGCTGATTGTACGGGATTTATACCGTTCTTTTGAACTTTAGCGGGATAGACCTCATTGTACGGGATTTATACCGTTCTTTTACTAACTTTAGCGGGATTGAGCTCTTTGTACGGGATTTATACCGTTCTTTTGCTAACTTTAGCGGGAATGAACTCATTGTACGGGATTTATACCGTTCTTTTGCTAACTTCATCGGGATTGAGCTCATTGTACGGGATTTATACCGTTCTTTTACTGACTTCAGCGGGATTGGGCTCATTGTACGGGATTTATATCGTTCTTTAACTGACTTCAGTCGGATTGAGCTCATTGTGCGGGATTTATACCGTTCTTTAACTGACTTCAGTCGGATTGAGCTCATTGTGCGGGATTTATACCGTTCTTTTGCTTGATTTATCTAGATCATGCTTATTTAGTGGCATTTATGCCCTTCTTTTGTCTGGTTTAGGTAAACCCGTGCTATTTTGAGGCATTTATGCCTTTCTTTTAGCTGATTTAACTGGATCGGCGCCATTTAAGGGCATTTATGCCTTTCTATTACCTAGTTTAGGCGGACTGACGCTATTTAGTGGCACTTTTGCCTTTCATTCAAATCATCTCTATATACATAGTAAAAGGACAAGTTGAATTAACAAACCTCAATTGGGATTAAGCTAATACTGTGGGATACATTTGTATAAAATATATGGTTTACAATTCCTAACTTTTGATGCAAGATAATGAGTGAGTACTCACTCATTATCTAATCAGAGTGTACAGAGCAGTATAATTCAGGAATATCTCAACACCTTCTACACCTTCATCACCATCACCACCACCTTATCAGCAACATCTTCACCTCAAGCAAGTATCCCAGAACATTCAGAATCGAGGAGATAAACATGGGTTCAGAGGTTCCAGTTATTTCAGTGAGCCATGTCGGGAAAGCGTTTGGAGAGAAACAGGTGCTCGAGGATATTTCGCTTCAAGTGGAACGTGCGGAAACCTTTGGCATACTAGGGCCATCGGGCTCAGGAAAAACAACATTAGTGAAGCTGCTTACAGGTATCGATGAGGTAACCTCCGGCGAGGTGAAAATACTTGGCGTGACGATGCCGAAGCTGACTATGCTGCAACAGATTGGGTATATGGCCCAGTCTGATGCCTTGTACACGGAGCTTAGCGCGAAGGAGAATCTGGAGTTTTTTGCAGCGCTATATGGACTAAAGGGGGAGCAACGCTCCAAACGCATCACAGCCGTAATGGAGATCGTTAATTTACAAGATCATTTAAGAAAAAGAGTAGACCAATACTCCGGCGGGATGAAACGCCGCTTATCATTGGCGATCGCGCTGCTGCATGAACCGCCGTTGCTTATTCTTGATGAGCCTACAGTTGGCATAGATCCGGTATTGCGGCTATCCATCTGGAAGGAACTAAAAGCGCTGAACCAGAAAGGCACCACCATTGTGCTGACCACGCATGTCATGGATGAAGCTGAAAAATGTGACCGGCTCGGAATGATCCGTGATGGCAAGCTACTTGCCGCCGACACGCCTGCCGGACTGCTGCAAGCCACCGGTTCAGCTTCTATTGAAGAAGCCTTTTTATATTATGGAGGTGTGCGTTCATGAGAATCCGAGCGATCACCTTAAGGATTTTGCGACAATTTATTCATGATAAAAGAACGATGGCATTAATGTTCATTGCACCACTCCTCGTTCTAAGCTTAATGAGCTTGGTCTTCAACGGTGACGCCTATGAACCCAAAATCGGTGTGTCCGGTGTACCTCTAAATATGTCAGCTGCGTTAAAAGAACAAAATGCCATCATCAAAGAATATGCCAGCGCAGAGCTGGGAAAAGGCGCTTTAGTAGAAGGAAAAATTGACGCTTTGATCACTTTGAACGGATCCGCCGGAGATTCGCAAGTTACGCCTCAAGTGCTGCTAGAAGGTAGCAACCCTACAGCCAACAAGGCAGTAATCATGACGCTGCAACAAATCTCCCAGAAGCTTCTTCCAAGCACAAAGGAACAATTACAGCCGCAGATCAGCTATCTTTACGGTTCTGAGAATATGAAGACGATCGACCGTTTCGGTCCCATTATGATTGGCGTATTTGTTTTCTTTTTCGTATTCTTGATTGCAGGTGTATCCTTCTTAAGGGAACGAACCACAGGCACGCTTGAACGCCTACTTTCGACTCCATTAAAAAGATGGGAGATTGTGCTCGGGTATGTATGTGGTTTCGGCATATTTACCGTTTTTCAGGCGCTATTGATCTCATGGTATTCCATACAGATTCTTGGCATTATGATGACAGGCAGCTTTGGTTACGTGTTGCTGATCACATTACTCCTATCGATGACAGCGCTGACGTTGGGCACACTGCTGTCGGCTTTTGCAGCCAATGAGTTGCAGATGATTCAGTTCATTCCACTCATTATAGTGCCACAAATCTTCCTCAGTGGATTATTCCCGCTTGATACCCTTCCACTGTGGCTCCAGCGCGTTGGCCTCGCTACACCGATCTATTACGGATCAGAAGCTCTGATGAACATTATGGTCCGTGGCAAAGGATGGAGCGCAATTGCAATGGATGTCTATGTACTTATAGGATTTTCGCTGCTATTTATGCTGCTGAATGTATTGGCACTGCGCAAGCATCGCAAAATGTAACTTCACAAAAGCTATTATCATTGAAACAAAATGAATCAAGCATGGAGGGTTATTGTAATGAAAGAGGAAGTTTCTACGGAACAAAATATAGAAGAGCAGTGGATAGAAGAGTTGCTGACCCTTAGCAAAGACGAGAAACTGACACCGAAGCAGATTTCTATTCTACAAGCGGCGATTGAGGTGTTTTCCGAAAAAGGATACTCTGCGACATCCACGAGTGAAATTTCTCAGAAGGCGGGCGTGGCGGAGGGAACGATTTTTCGCTATTACAAGACTAAAAATGATCTGCTGCTTGCCATAGTAGGTCCTACCATGAGTCGCATGCTTGCGCCTTTTGTGCTGCGGAATTTCAACGGCGTGCTTGATATGCCCTACGACAGCTTTGAGGAGTTCCTGCGGGCATTTATGATCAATCGGCTGGATTTCGCCCGCAAGAATTTTAAAATTCTTAAGATTCTTATTCAGGAGATTCCTTTTCAGCCAACAGTTAGAGCGCAGTTTGTAGAGAATATTCTTAGCAAAATACTGGAGCGCGTGATTGATATTGTTGAACATTTTAAGGAAAAGGGTGAAATCATCGAGGTGCCTACACCCACACTTATACGCTTCACACTCTCATCTGTCGTAGGTTATTTGATGAATCGCTTGCTGCTGCAGCCAGATAAGGACTGGAACGACGAGGAAGAAATCAACCTGACGATCGCTTTTATCATGCATGGAATAAGTAAAACAACACCCCCTATTTGATGCGCACGCCCGTTCTGTTATCATAAGTACTATATTAAATTCGGACTTTTCAAGATCAAGTTATGAGGAAGGAATTATGTTATGGGCTTTAGTGTATCAGAACGGGTAATCAAACTGCTGTGCGGCAAGTCTATTTTTGAAAAAGGATTAGCTTATTACCAAACTGAAAGTGTCGATATAATTGAAGTTGAAGAATACAATGTCTCCATTCCAGATTTGCCCCGCTCTCGATATGAAGCCATTGTTCAGGGGGCGATCGACTATGAAGTTATGGTGGTCATTGATATTGATGGGGATGTCCAGGCAGAGTGTAATTGTCCAGCCTACTCCCATGGGGGGCCATTCTGTAAACATATCGCGGCTGTGCTGATCAACGTTGACGCCCTTAAAACTGGCCGAGATCGTTCAGAGCCTACCGGAGCTTCGCACCTGTCCTCTATAGAAGATACTGAGATTCTAACCCCACGTATTTTTACAGATACTGCGCAAGACAACGGGGGAAAGTCCAGAGATCAACAGCTCGTGAGCAGCCTACTGGGGATGTTCAGCAACCATACACCGCGTCCTAGCGGTACGGGGGCTTTTGTAGATAACAGACTTCCTCTAAATATAGAGTTTACATGCAAGCCGTTCACTTATAGTTACAGCCACACCATGCTGGGTATAGAAATGAAAGTCGGTCCAAAACGTCTATATATTGTTCAGAAAATAAGGGGATTTCTAGAAAGCGTACACCGCGGAGAATCCTTTGAGTTCTCGAAACATTTTATCTATGATCCTGCCATTTACAGCTTTCGGAAGGAAGACAATGTTGTTCTACAGAAGCTGATTGATATTGTATCAAATGAAAAAATGTACCGCGATAACGTAACTCCTTACTCACCATATGGGGGAAGTATTGGGGGAGATCGTTTGCTGGCCGTCCCTCCTTTTTTCTGGGAGTCGCTTCAGCCTGCGCTTTCAGAGGTCTCTTCGGTATTTTTGCAACAAGAAGAGGTGCTGTACGAAGGCATCCTTGTGTCTAATGAGGCGCCTCCACTCAGCTTTGAATTTGAACAGGCAGAAGAGGATGGATATCATCTGGATATTCAAGGACTTGAGCAGATTTCGGTCTTAGAAGATTACGGGATAGTACTAACGGAAGGTAAGTTGCTGAAGCTATCCCCTCAAGAATGCATACGCCTTGCTGAAATGAAAAAAATGCTGGATTCCTCCCGCCGAAATGGTATCGATATTGCCCCCGAGCAAATGGAGTCTTTTATGGACAAGGTTATTCCTGGTCTGAAAAAGCTAGGCAACGTCCATATCGCCGATTCCATCGCGGATCGGATTGTCCAACATAGGCTTATCGCGAGACTTTATCTGGACCGTGTGAGAGATCGGCTGCTCGCCGGACTAGAGTTCCAATATGGTGACATTGTGATCAATCCCTTAGATGAAAAAGCCCATGTTCGCGGGACGAATTTGATTCTTTTGCGAGACGGGGAGGGAGAAGCCCGCATTCTGGAGCTGATGGAGCACGAATCCTTCGCTAAAACTGAGGGCGGATATATTATGACAGACGAAGAGGGCGAGTACGATTTTTTGTACCATACCATTCCGCTGCTGGAACCGCTGCTTTCGGTCTATGCGACCTCCGCAGTCAAAGCAAGACTGTTCACGAGCACTACACCCCCAAAGGTGAGCATTAGTTGGAATGAAAAGACGGACTGGCTTGATTTTAAATTCGATATGGGCGGGATTCCAGAAGCTGAGATTGTTATGGTTCTGAAATCCCTGCAGGAAAAACGCAGATACTACCGCTTGCCTGATGGGGCCCTGCTACCACTGGAGAGCGAGGAGCTTCAAGAAATCATTACCTTTATGAATGATATAGGCATCCGGGAAGGTGAGATCAAAGGGGTGGAATTTTCTCTGCCCGTTGTTCGCGGGTTACATTTGACCTCCACGGATGCTAAGAGTGACTCCATTAAGCTGGGCAGATCCTTTAAAAGGTTACTTGCGAACATGCGGAATCCTGAGAATCTTGATTTTCCTATACCTGACAGTCTGGTTCCTGTGCTAAGGGATTATCAACAGTATGGGTTTCAGTGGCTGAAGACGTTGGCCCATTACCGTTTTGGTGGTATTTTGGCGGATGATATGGGGTTAGGCAAAACGCTGCAAAGTATCGCTTTTCTCCTGTCAGAACTTCCAGAGATCCGTCAGAATGGACTGCCTGCCCTAATTGTCGCTCCTGCGTCTCTCACTTATAACTGGCTTAATGAGCTTAAAAAATTCACACCAGAGATCAAAGCTGTCATTGCAGACGGTAGTCTAATTGAACGCGGGCGGATTTTAAAAAATACAGCAAAAGCTGATGTAATCATCACTTCTTATCCGTTGCTTCGCAGAGATGTTCAGCTGTATGCTAAAAAGTCTTTTCATACTCTGATTCTCGATGAAGCACAAACTATAAAAAACCATACTACACAGACAGCCCAAGCTGTAATGGCGCTACAAGCCCGGCACCGTTTTGCACTTACGGGTACTCCCGTGGAGAATGCGTTGGAAGATTTATGGTCCATTTTCGGCACCGTGTTCCCTGGGTTGTTTCCAGGCAAAAAAGCTTTTCATGATTTACCAAGAGAAACGGTTGCGATGCGGGCGCGTCCCTTTTTGCTGCGGCGCTTAAAGAGTGATGTGTTAAAGGAACTTCCGGACAAAATCGAATCCGTACAAGCATGTGAACTGCTGCCGGAGCAAAAAAAGTTATATGTAGCTTATCTCGCCCGTTTGAAAAAAGAGGCGCTTAAGCATTTGACCCAAGATAGCTTCGGCAATAATAATCGGATCAAAGTTCTGGCGGGACTAACTCGTCTGCGCCAGTTGTGCTGCCACCCTGCTCTTTTTGTCGATGGATATGAAGGAAGCTCTGCTAAATTCGAGCAGCTGCTCGAAATTATAGAAGAATGTCGCAGTTCGGGTAAACGTATGTTAGTATTCTCACAATTCACAGAGATGCTCGGCCTGATTGGACGTGAACTAGGATATCAGGGCATTCCATACTTTTATTTAGATGGTCAAACGCCTGTTTCTCAACGAGTAGATTTATGTAATAAATTTAATGAAGGAGAGCGTGATATTTTCTTAATCTCCTTAAAGGCCGGCGGGACCGGGCTCAACTTAACTGGGGCAGACACTGTAATCCTTTACGATCTTTGGTGGAACCCTGCCGTCGAGCAGCAAGCTGCGGATCGGGCTCACCGTATCGGACAGAAAAATGTAGTACAAGTAATTCGTCTCGTCACCCAAGGCACCGTAGAGGACAAGATGTATGAGCTGCAGCAGAAGAAAAAGAACTTGATCGATGAGGTCATCCAGCCAGGTCAGGAAAGCTTGTCTACCCTCACAGAGCAAGACATCCGGGAGATTCTGATGATCTAAATAACAATGTTTGAGAAAAAATCAGGGATATCCTGCAGCCTCTATGGCTATCGGGATATCCCTTTTCTTCAGATTATGCAATTGTAACTCCTGCACTAGCGTAGCCAGCAACAGTAGTTGCAACGTCAATGCCAGCCGTGACCGTCGAAGTGAAGACCAACAACAAGCGTTCTCCCACAGTTACAGGAATGCTTAAGCCTGTGGTATTACCACTGCTAATAGTTCCAAGAGCAATTAATCCTGTAAGCGGAGGACTTAACGTAACTAAAGCCCCAGGTACTGCTGTGAAGGTATTGTTAGGTGTAGTAGATCTGTATAATTGAGCCGTGATTGTTACCGTAGAACCCACCAAACTAACGGAAGATGTCGCACTGAAATAGGCTGCCATAGACGTAAGCGTTCCTGTTCTAGGAACCGAGAACGCAAAGTTCAGCAAGGTTCCAGCCGCTCCAGTAAGATCTATAGTACCGCCTGTAATACTGATATTGGTCGCACTGCTACCAAAACCAACTGCACTTGAAGTATTCAAAAGACCCCCTAATACAGTGGTCATAGCAACTGGAAGTCCAGAAGAATATGGAATGATTGCGCCTGCGCCAGCAGCACCTGTGGCTCCGGTTACACCAGCACTTCCTGTCGCTCCCGTTACGCCAGCACCTGTCGCTCCCGTTACGCCAGCACTTCCTGTCGCTCCCGTTACGCCAGCACCTGTCGCTCCCGTTACGCCAGCACTTCCTGTCGCTCCCGTTGCTCCAGCGCTTCCTGTTGCTCCCGTTGCTCCAGCGGTTCCTGTCGCTCCGGTTACACCAGCACTTCCTGTCGCTCCCGTTACGCCGGCAGTTCCTGTTGCTCCCGTTGCTCCAGCGCTTCCTGTTGCTCCCGTTGCTCCAGTACTTCCTGTCGCTCCCGTTACGCCAGTACTTCCTGTCGCTCCCGTTACGCCAGTACTTCCTGTCGCTCCCGTGGCTCCGACGCTTCCTGTAGCTCCGGTTACGCCAGCACCTGTGGCTCCGGTTACGCCAGCACCTGTGGCTCCCGTTGCACCAACGCTTCCTGTAGCCCCAGTAGCACCTGTAATTCCTATATTTTCTCCATATAATTCAGAGTAGACAAGGCGATGAGCAGTCACTAGTTGGCCTGTGCTGCTTTTTCCCCAAACTGAAATTTGAATGGGATCATCAATCATAGTAGGTGTTGTGAATAAAAATTCAAATGAATCAAAGTTTGCATAATAGTCATTAGTAATTACTTGATTAGGAGCTACATTAACCAGCTCACTTACATATAAAGTTCTTGTCCCATTCATATAATAACCTTCGACTTGAACCGTTGACGGAGTGTCATCGCTCTGATTAACAATTTTAAGAGTAATAAGCTGAGTAGGTCTTACGCCGCCTACCAGATTATTTTCTATGGGACCAGTAGATAGTTGACTCAATTTTCAACACCTCATTTTTTATGAAATTATAATACTCGTATTATTTGAATTTCGAAAATCAACTCACCTGAACAAAACTATCCTCAAGAGTTTCGTATAAACTAGGTTTTTATCTATAATCATTCCTCCCACCTGCTCTAAGTTGATAATCTATGAGCCTACAAATCAGTTCATATTTTTTGGCTCTTTATAGTATTATTCTTATTTTGAATTAAGGTGTGGACATCCATTTAAAAACTACCAATATATTTTAGAAACATTGAAGTCGCTTGAATTTTCATAGTGGTAGTACAGTAAGATATAATTCTAAAAAACATTTTTTCGCTCCAGTCGACTCGCGACATATCCTTAACAAAAATAGAGATAACCCGGAAAGCCATACTAATAGCTACCGAGTTACCCCTATTTTATACATCTAACTTAGAGATAATTTAAGTTAATTCATGAATAGACCATACAATCCCTGATGTGTTGGCACCACCCAGATTCAAATTTAAGGTCAAGCCATTCGCTACATAGAACAATCCAATAACATCCCCAGCCGTCAGTGAAAATTCTCCAGCTAGCGTTACTGTTCCGCTTCCTAATATTGCTCTTAAACTCAATACAAGCGCAACATTCACGTCCAGTATAGGGAACAAACCAGTTATTAAGTTTGTTGCTATAGGGGTAGTTCTCTGAACTACGAAAGCAGGATTGACTCCTGCCCCAAGACTTATCGAAAGCGCAGCCGTTGTGGAATAGTTGATGGTCGCTTCAATAGAATATCTGCCTGTTGTTGGAACTGTGTAATTACCCGAAACTGGATTGAAGGACGGACTAGTAAAAGAAGGAGAAGTCACAGTCCATCCCGTAAGTTGAGAAGAAGCAGCAACTGCCAAAGATGACAGACGTGCAGAAAATCCCTCAGCTTGAACGTTCGGTCCGGTTGCTCCTGTTGCTCCTGCTATCCCCGTTGCTCCAGTTTCTCCAGTTACACCTGTTACCCCGGTCACTCCAGCTACTCCTGTTGCTCCGGTTACTCCGGTTGCCCCAGCTACCCCAGTTGCTCCAGTCGCACCTGTTACTCCAGCCGCTCCGGTGGCTCCCGTTGCTCCATTTGCTCCTGTAGCACCCGTTGCGCCAGTTGCTCCATCTGCTCCGGTCGCTCCTGTTACCCCCGTTGCTCCGGTCTCTCCTGCTCCGGTCGCCCCTGTTGCACCTGTTACTCCATCGGCTCCCGTTGCTCCAGCCGCTCCATTTGCACCAGTCGCACCTGTTGCTCCATCTGCTCCTGTTGCTCCAGTCACTCCTGCCCCGGTAGCTCCCCTTGCTCCATCTGCTCCTGTTGCTCCAGTCACTCCTGCTCCGGTGGCTCCTGTAGCACCAGTCGCCCCTGTTACTCCATCGCCTCCTGTTGCCCCTGTCTCTCCTGCTCCGGTCGCTCCTGTTGCTCCATCCGCTCCTGTTGCTCCAGTCGCCCCAGTTGCTCCATCGCCTCCTGTTGCTCCAGTCACTCCTGCTCCGGTGGCTCCTGTAGCTCCCGTTGCTCCAGCCGCTCCCGTTGCTCCAGTCACTCCTGCCCCGGTTGCTCCTGTTGCCCCCGTTACACCTGTTACTCCGGCCGCTCCTGTTGCTCCAGTCACTCCTGCTCCGGTCGCCCCTGTTGCACCTGTTACTCCATCGCCTCCAGTTGCTCCAGTCACTCCTGCTCCGGTGGCTCCTGTAGCACCCGTTGCTCCAGTTGCTCCATCTGCTCCTGTAGCTCCGGTCTCTCCTGCCCCGGTTGCTCCCCTTGCTCCATCCGCTCCAGTTGCACCCGTTGCTCCAGCCGCTCCAGTTGCTCCAGTCTCTCCTGCTCCGGTGGCTCCTGTAGCTCCCGTTGCTCCATCCGCTCCAGTTGCACCCGTTGCTCCAGTCGCCCCAGTTGCTCCAGTCTCTCCTGCTCCGTCTGCTCCTGTAGCACCCGTTACTCCATCCGCTCCCGTTGCTCCAGTCGCACCTGTTACTCCATCGGCTCCTGTCGCACCAGTCTCTCCTGCCCCGGTAGCTCCCCTTGCTCCATCCGCTCCAGTTGCACCTGTTACTCCATCGGCTCCAGTTGCTCCAGTCACTCCTGCCCCGGTAGCTCCCCTTGCTCCATCCGCTCCAGTTGCACCAGTCGCCCCAGTTGCTCCATCTGCTCCTGTCGCGCCAGTTATACCTTGCGTTGCACCAAGTAACTCTGTATGCACAAGTCGATGCGCAGTCACGATTTGGCCAACGCTATTTTTTCCCCAGACTGAGATTTGAATCGGATCATCTACCAGACTTGTAGTTGTAAATATAAATTCGAACGCTTCAAAATCAGCATAATAATCACGTGTTATGACTTCATTAGGTGCTACATTTACCAGCTCACTTACATATAAAGTTCTTGTCCCATCCATATAGTATCCTTGAACAAGAGCCATTGATGAATCAACGTCACTTCGGTTATCAATTTTGACAGTGACATGTTGAGTAGGTCTTACACCCCCTACCATACTATTGTCTATCGGTCCGGTAGATAAATAACTCAATTCCTCATCACTCCTTTAACGTTAACTGTTTCACTAAAAAAATTATTAAATTAATACTGCCTGCTTCTCCCATGCAACTATGCGATGAGGATCTACCAATGCTCCGGAATTCTGTTTTCCCCAGACTGAAATCCCAATCTCTGCTTCAACTTCTTCTACTGTTGTAAACACAAATTCAAATGCGTCTAAGTCGGCAAAATAGTTCTTAGTTAAGACTTGATTGGGTGCTAGATTTACTGTTTCATTCACATACATCGTTCTTACTACATCTAATACAAAACCTTGAATTACAAGGTTATAAGGATTGATAGCATCGCGATTTACTATGTTCACTGTTACGATTTGTGTCTCTCTAACTCCCATAAAAGAACTGTTATCTATAGGTCCTGTTGTATATATTGCCATCTTTTTTGTTCCTCCCCTCTATTACAAATTGAAAGTTTAGTACGGCAACATTAGTTCTATGATTCGAAATGATTAGCTATATACTGCTCTATACAGCTCTATACAGAAATATTCGTAGCTTAAAGTTACGTGTGGACGTTTTTACATAGAATTGTCAGATTTTTTTATTGAAGAACTCATTTCCTATACCCGCAATCTACTAAACTGTTAATTTACATGCTGTATACATTAGACAAGCAAGCTCAAAATCCACTGTTATTGTATCGCTATCCTTACAACGTTGCCGGAAGAAAGCAGCGCTGTTAAGATATACTGACTTTTGCAATCAATCAAAAGATGTGCCTTATAGCTAAACCAGAACATGTCTTCAGAGCTATTCTTCACTTATATTAATTTTCATGTCACAAAAATCCTCAGACGGAATAGAATAATTAGATAAATTCTTTTGAAGTACATCTTTCCAAAAAACTTCTAAAAAATGTGTAGCTCACCTATAAAAAGGTGTACTGCTCAGGTTGGTGAAGCTAGACAGGTTGTACAACAATTGTCTGGATCATGAGGGGGTAAATAATGATTAACAGGAATAGTTTGTTTCAAAGAATTATGGAAATACAAACTGATTCTTCCTTACATGATTTTGGAGGGGGGAGCCCTCTGAATAAATGTTATGTTATGGCATACTTAATCAAGAAATTCGACCTTAAGAATTATGTGGAGATTGGTGTTTATAAAGGAAGAAGTATCTTTTCTGTATCACAAGCTATTAAAGATAATACTGGAACTGCTTATGGAATAGACCCCTATGAGCTCAGTGAAGCCATGCAATACAATATTGATGAAAACTTAAGAGATCAAGTAAATCACTTTGTTGAAAAATTAAATTTCGAAGATCTATATATAAATTTTATTTTAAAGCGAGAAGCATTTGGACTTAAAAATGTAATTGAATTAATCCGAAAAACCTCATCCGAAGCTGTTATAGATTTACAACATATCGAAATTGATATGCTCCATATAGATGGCAATCATGAATATAAGCATGTTCTTGAGGATCTCACCAATTATGCTCCGCTTATTAAAGACGGGGGATTCATTGTTTTTGATGATATCCATTGGGATTCAGTAAGACAATGCTATGACGATATTAAACAGGATTATATTGTTTTATTCGAAACGATGTATTATGGAATTCTAATGAAAAAAGAAAAAACTCAAAAAAATGTAGACCTTGCAAATTTAACCTCAAAAAAGCTAAAAAGTCTTTATACTAAGCTCCGTAATATTGAACAACAAATACAAAAAAAGAAACCTACGGTTAACGTAGGTGTTCTTGCATATAACCATGAAAAATATATTCAACAATGTCTTCAATCTATTGTGACTCAAAAAGGTGACTTTAATTTAAAAATCGTTATCTGTGACGATAAATCGACAGACAAAACAGCCGAGTATATCGAGTCGTTTATTAAAAGCTCTCCGATTCCTAATGGAGTAAACCTTGTATTCTTAAAGGGTGAAGAAAATGTGGGAATGGTTAAGAATTTACAACGCCTATTGGAAGCTTGCCAAGGGAGTGACTTTTTAGCATTAATCGATGGTGATGATTATTGGAATGAAGAACATAGGCTGCAAGAGCACATAGACTTCTTAGGAAGCCATCCAGAATGTGCACTTTCGTTTGATAGTATTATTTTATATTGGGAGAACCAAGGTGTATTTGGACCTCATCCCTTACAGCACGCTAAAACTAAAGAGATTTATACTACTGTAGATATCATTCAGTCTAATATAATCGGAAACATCTCCTGTTGTTTTTACGATGCGAGCTACCTGAATCAAATCCCAGATGATCTATTTACCTCCTCCTTTGTTGGGGATTGGATATTAAATATATTCTATTCTCAGTTTGGAGACATCGGTTATATTAATAAACCTATGACCGTTTATAGAAAGCACGATGATGGGATTTGGACTGGAAATAAGACATTTAATCAATTTGAGAAGAAGAAATATCTAATTGAAAGTGTAGATAAATGTAACCAGCTTTTAGATTTTCTTTATGATGAAGAGTTTACTAAAGTGAAAAATCAACTACCAAGATATCTTTGAATCTACCTAACACTTTAAACCAGTGATATGACCATAGGCATATCTCAAATCTAAGAGATATGCCTATGAAACATATTCAGGTGCACATCACCGGATCGATTGTATCGTGAGAAATTTGTCCGAGAAGCTCAAACGCCCCTAAGGTTCATAATAAGTTGAGTTAAATCTTTTCTTAACGACTGCAGGGATACCAGCAGCCAAAGTAAAATCGGGAACGTCGTCTTTGACAAACGCTCCTCCACCAATCGTAGACCAACAACCAATATGGCGTTTCTCACGGACCGAAGCAGCGATACCAATATAAGCGCCTTCATCAATGGTTACATTACCGGCTACATTAACACCAGGAGATATAGTTACGAAATCACTAATTATTACATCATGACTGAGACTAACGCCTTGGTTAATAATAACATGCTGGCCGATCCTGATATTTCCAGATAAGATAGCCCCTTGAAAGATCATACTTCCTTCTCCGATGATGTTACTTTGAGAGATTCGAACACGGGGATGTATCAAAGGGGATGCAATACGGAATCCTGATTGGATGGTTTCATGAACGAATCTTTTTTTCAAACTCGTATCACCCACCCCGGCGCATACTAGCTCTACCTCGTTTTTTAATAGCTCAATATCAACCAAAGTTCCCAGAACGGGAACGCCATCGACAATCCGGCCTTTGAACTCAGGTCGTTCGTCTAAAAATCCCATTACTTGAACGTCTAATTCTTCGCATAACCAGTTAATCTCTCTGGCATGACCACCAGATCCCCAAATGACTAGTTTTCTCATCGGTTAGCTTCTCCCAAGTTTCCAAGAAATTTAGTAATTCTTCGAATCTTAACCTCATCCAGTTCCTCCCACAAGGGTAAGCTGACAATATGTTCGGCGGTATATTCGGTAACCTTCACGGATGCTCTGGGATAACCTTGGAATTGCTTATGTTGATGACATGCCGGGGAAAAGTAGGTTCTGGCTTCAATGGAGTTAGAGGATAACCTTTCGACTACTTCACTGTTGCTATGGGACTCTGGACTGAGGATGGAAATAAATTGATGAACAACAGATCCTTGTGATTTATGCATGGACCAGCCCTGTTCAAATAAACCTTCTTTGTCCAGTTCTTGAAGATACATTTCATAAATCGCCTTTCGATTCTCCTGTATGGAGGGGAATTGATCTAGAGTAGCTAAGGCAATAGCTGCGGTGTACTCTGACATCTTACTGTTTAACCCTTGGATAACGGACTCTCTGTTGCTGGAGAAGCCAAAATTCCCTGCTTGACGTATTCGCTTAATAAGCTCCTGGTCCATACTGTAGACCAATCCACCTTCTCCAATTCCGAATGATTTGGTGGCATGAAAGCTGAACACTACCGCTCCTCCGAAGCCTTTGCCAAAATGAGTGGCCTCCTCTAAGGTTTTAGTGCCAAAACTAGAAGCAGCATCAATAACTACTGGAACACCTTGCTGCATTAGCCTATTATATAACGATAAATCTATGGCTGTACCAAATGTGGCATAAGGAACAATAACCGCAACCTCATCTCCAAGCTGTTTGACGGTATGTTCTAATTGCTCCCTATTCATTTGTAAATTGTCCGGTTCAATGTCTAGGAAATAAGGTTCAAGTCCACACCATTGTGCGGCAAGGGGGGTGGCAGCAAAAGTGAAGCTTGGCATAATTGCATATTTTCCTTTGGAGCGCTTGGATTGAGAAATTGCTACCATAAGTCCGACAGTAGCATTATGAACGGTCACAGCGGAACCGGTCCCTCCGAACATTTCCGTAATGACACGTTCTTCAAATAGGTCGTTTAAGGGTCCATAATTAGAATAGATTCGGGTTGCCTCAATCTTCTCATAGTAAGTAAGAAATTGTTCTTTTTTTACTAAGTTAGGTCGTAAAAAGGGGATTTCAAACATGAACGGACCCTCCTTCATTTGTAACAATTAAATCTAAGATAGGAGTTTCTATAAGGTTGTTAATATCATTTCAATTCGCTTGATATCATTAAAAAATTGATGATGATCTTTTACACGATTAAGATAAGAATGGAGTGCAGCTTTATATAAATCATTTGTCTCTAGAAATCCATCATCTCTAGCGGCGATAATAATATCCAACCATTCAGAGAATACATTAGGACCAAGTGTTTGATTATTTTGATTAGGATGTATGCGGAAATAGCTTAGAGGTTCTGGAATATACACTGCTTTTCCTTTGGATAGTAAGTTTAACCAAGAGGCTAAATCATTGAGAAGAGAATACTGTTTTCCTGAATACACTCCAAATCGATCGATAAGATCGGCTTTTTTGAATAATACCGTTGTAGGTTCACCTATTACATTTAAGCAACGACTTAATGCAATATTTGCAAGCTGCTTACCGTCCATGATCCTTGTTTCTTGATATAACCTATTCGTTGCATAGAGAGGAGGGATAATTACACCTGATTCATTAATCGTTTGTCGGTATGAGGTAACCAGCGTAATGTTTTCAAATTCTCGAAAATAGCAGATCATCTTTGCAATTTTTTCTTTATGAAATACATCATCATCCATTAAGTAATTGATATATTCCCCGGATGCCAAGTTATAGCACTTATGCCAATTTTCAAGAAAAAGATTTTTTTCATTTTTGAAATATTTTATTTGAGGAAACGCATTTAAATAGGGAACTAGCATCTCTTGTACATTATTATTCGAGCTATCATCACAGATGACGATTTCTATATTCGGATAGGTCTGTTCGAGTACACTATCAATGGCGATTTGAAGCGTATGCGGTCGGTTATAAGCAGGTATTACTACACTCACTAAAGGGTATTTCACATGAATCCACCTTTCTAATTCGGCAATGTGGATTTTTTTCATTTGCTAACATACACATAAACACTCCCATATATATATTAATGAGGCATCGAAATGATGATAAAAATGTCTTCACAACTAGTAAAGGGGAATGTTCATGTCACTCGATTTCACTCCATTATTGACAGCTCATCTTTTTGTAGCTGATACGGTGTTAAAGAAAGAGCTTGAAAGGTTTGTAGAGAGAATGGAAGAAAGCCATATTACCGTAAATCAGTATGCAGCAGGCCATCCTTTACAAGAGACTTTTTTCCAAGGACCTCACATTTATATTTCTTTGGGTGAGGGTTGGGGCGCGTTTAGTGCTCTTATTGAATTGCCTAAGCATGAAAAAAAACGCTGGTTGCACTTTCATTCACCTAACGAAATTCAGCCTGAACATTTATTTTTCTGCTGGCTCAAAGCTACAGACCCTCTCCCAGAGAATCGGATGATTCCTCCAACTCGTTTTTCATCAGGCACACCCTTAATATCCGTATTTACTGCCGCCTACAGATCCAAAGAGAAAATTGATCGGCCTTATCAATCCTTATTGAAACAGACATATACAAATTGGGAATGGGTAATCGTAGATGATTCCGGTGATGATGATGAGACATATAGACAATATTTACTTCCACTAAATGACTATCGTGTTCGCAGATATCGTCAAGACTCACGTAATGGTTATATCGGGGCAAATAAAAGGTATGCTGCAGGGCTATGCAGAGGAGAAATATTAGTAGAAGTCGATCATGATGATGAGCTGACAGCTGAATGCCTTGAGAAAATCGTCAGTGCGTTTAAGCAAAATCCAGATTGTGGATTTGTATATGGGGATTGTGCCGAGGTGTTTGCAGAAAGTAACTATGCGCATTGGTACGGTTGGGACTGCGGCTTTGGTTACAGTATTCATTACCGGGTCTGGCTGCATGACATGAACCGCTGGCAAAATGCTCAGAAACATACAACTATTAACGGGAAGACCATTTCTCACCTTGTCGGTTTGCCTAATCACCCTCGTGCTTGGACAAGAGATTGCTACCATCTAATCGGAGGACATCGAGATGAATTATTGGTAGCAGATGATTACGACATGCTGGTACGTACATTTCTTTGTACTAAAATTGTACAGATCCCTGATTTGTTATACATCCAATATCGCAATGAACATGGGAATAATACCACTTTTTTAAGGAATAAACAGATTCAAATTCTGGTTCGGCAATTAAAGAGAGCATACAATCAAAGAATTACAATGAGATTAATCGAGCTTGATTTACCGGAAAAAATACCGTATAACCGCATATGGGAGACCTCCGTTAATGATCCTGCCCGGAAATCTGCACATGTGATTCATGAGGATTCTTCCCGTTACTCAATACTGTTTCCGATTCCATATAGTTGTCCTGAAGAGCACATCCAATTAATGAAAACACTCCAAAGGGCTGTTGAAAACAATTTTAGGAACACAGAGATAGTGGTTGTTGGAAGAATTCCGGAGGAAGTTGAAATCTATGCCTCTAAAGCTCCTACCGGTGCCATTCGATGGTGGCCGATGCAGCAAAAGGATTCACTCGAAACTTGTATACAATATGCCAAATACATTGCTTCGTGTAAGGAAAAGGTGGTTGTATTACCGTAAGCCGGAGCCTGTGTTTGGCGATATAAAGAATAACCGTGGTTTTAAGAGATCCCTACTTCATCGCTTACCAAAAGTAAGTATAGAGGTCGGGTGGCTTTCTCTTGCCCACAATCTACTAAAGAAGGCTTCAGTGAACGCAAAAAAAACACGAAGGAGCTAAGCATCTACAAACCGCTTAGCTCCTTCGTCCATTCGTATTTCAGTAATGTTTGGCACTTAGGTTATTCCAAAGATACTTTTGGGACAGCCCCATTAAAGTACACCATTAACTTGAATCCCTCAGGATCTATTATAACACTGTAGGTCCTTGAGGTCCTTGATCACCTTGTGGTCCTTGTACGCCTTGAGGCCCTTGATCACCTT
Organism: Paenibacillus sp. FSL F4-0122; assembly: GCF_038002845.1. Classification (NCBI taxonomy): domain Bacteria; kingdom Bacillati; phylum Bacillota; class Bacilli; order Caryophanales; family Paenibacillaceae; genus Paenibacillus; species Paenibacillus sp. FSL F4-0122. The sequence continues at coordinate 3,676,893 of NZ_JBBODI010000001.1, read as the reverse complement.
GAGGTCCTTGATCACCTTGTGGTCCTTGATCACCTTGTGGTCCTTGTACGCCTTGAGGTCCTTGATCACCTTGTGGTCCTTGTACGCCTTGAGGTCCTTGATCACCTTGCGGTCCTTGATCTCCTTGTGGTCCTTGTACGCCTTGAGGTCCTTGATCTCCTTGTGGTCCTTGATCACCCTGTGGTCCTTGAACACCCTGTGGTCCTTGATCACCTTGCGGTCCTTGTACGCCTTGAGGTCCTTGTACGCCTTGTGGTCCTTGATCACCTTGCGGTCCTTGATCACCTTGTGGTCCTTGTACGCCTTGAGGTCCTTGATCACCTTGTGGTCCTTGATCACCTTGCGGTCCTTGATCACCTTGTGGTCCTTGTACGCCTTGAGATCCTTGATCACCTTGCGGTCCTTGGTCTCCTTGCGGTCCTTGAACACCCTGTGGTCCTTGATCACCTTGCGGTCCTTGTACGCCTTGAACTCCTTGAAGTCCTTGAACGCCTTGAGGTCCTTGGTCCCCTTGAGGTCCTTGTACACCTTGCGGTCCTTGGTCTCCTTGCGGTCCTTGGTCCCCTTGAAGTCCTTGGTCACCTTGCGGTCCTTGATCACCTTGCGGTCCTTGGTCTCCTTGCGGTCCTTGGTCCCCTTGAAGTCCTTGGTCACCTTGCGGTCCTTGATCACCTTGCGGTCCTTGTACGCCTTGAGGTCCTTGATCACCTTGCGGTCCTTGGTCCCCTTGAGGCCCTTGAGGTCCTTGGTCTCCTTGCGGTCCAGTATCACCCTGAGGGCCTGCGATCTCGGTTCCTAAAAGTTCATCAGAGACTAATCGATGGGCAGGCACGAATTCCCCAGCAGCATTTTTACCCCATACAGAAATTTGTGTTTCATTCTCAGCTGGTCCACTTATGGTAAAGACAAACTCTATTGCATCGAAATTAGCGAAATAGCTTCTAGATAATACTTCATTAGGACCTATGGTTACTAATTCTTGTACATATAATATTCTGGTACCATTTAAATGAAAGCCCTCGATAACAACATTAGAAAAATTTACAGGATCACGATTATCCAGTTTGATTAACACGGTTTGAGTGGACCTAACACCACTAACCGGATCATTAGCAATAGGTCCTGTTGATAGTACTGCCATTACGGCACTCCCTCCTTTCTGGAAAATACAGTTAATCAAGATTTCTTGTTAAACTGCTCTTTTTTATAATATGTTTCAACTATCTATTAAGAATGTGGTTATTACCCTGCATATATGTTGAATTTATGTTTCTGACTGCTCCTCTGCAACAACTCGTTGAACATCGATAATTGCACCACTTTCGTTTCTCCCCCAAACTGAAATCTCAGTGCTTATTTCAGCAAAACCGTCTGTGGTGAACACGAATTCATATGCATCAAAGTCTGCTCCAAAATTTCTCGTAATAACTTCATTGGGTGCAATAGATATTTCTTCTAGTACGTAGAGTGTTCTGAGACTGTTTAATTTGTAACCTTGAATATGAACAGAAGAAAAATTGATAGAATCACGGTTTACAATTTTGATAATAACCGTTTTAATTGTTCTGACACCACTAACAGGATCATTTGCAATGGGTCCTGTTGATAATACTGCCATTGAGCTATTCCCTCCTTTATTAAGTATTTTTCAAAAATTCAGATTTACAAATAAAAAATACAAAATTTAAAATTGGGAAAAGGTTAATAATTCCCCTTGTATTGTATTAATGATTGGTTTCATTTGATTGTTTGAATGCCCAAAAATTTTATATTGATTTAGCTATGATTTGATAGTTTTTGAGACTTCTAAATCCCTGCAAGATGCTCAAGAAAATTGGGATTAGCTCCACCACCCTTGCTTTTTTCGAAATATTAGTTATACTGATAAAAATTATTCAAGCATCGATGAGCGGGAGAGTAGTTAACGAGATCTAGTCCTCAGCGAGCCGGGAGAGTGTAAGCCGGTACAGATTCCTTTAATGAAGCGCACCCGTGAGATGGACTTCTGAATCTTAGTAGGAAGTCCCGGCTGAAGGCCGTTATCCCGTAAGGTGGCTGAACAACTTGTTCAGCAACGAGAGTGGTACCGCGAGCGCTAAAGCCCTCGTCTCTTTTGAGACGAGGGCTTTTTTGTATTTTCAAAGGAGGGTATACCATGTTAGATCAAATCATCAAAGACGGAATCAAGCACAGTGTACACCGTGTATTCAATACTTTAGGAGCTGACTATCCAGAGGACATTGCCATTCTGATCGAACAGCCAGCAAATCTAGAACATGGTGATTATTCATGTAATATCGCTATGCAGCTAGCCAAAACTCTACGTAAATCCCCAATGGTCATAGCAGAATTAGTGAAAGCAGAACTTCAATTCAAAGGGCGTTTCGCCGGTCTATTGCAAAAAGTTGAAGTCGCTGCTCCCGGATTTATCAATTTGTATATGAATTGGCAAAGCTGGGCTGAACATTCCTTTGAACTGCCTGCCAGCACTGGGGAAAAAGTCATCATCGAGCACACTTCTATCAACCCCAACAAAGCCGCTCATGTAGGTCATCTAAGAAACGCCTGTATTGGCGATACTCTAGTCAGAATTATGAAAAGAACTGGGTATAACGTAGAGGTCCATAACTACATTGATGATCTCGGCAATCAGCTGGCGGATACAGTTGTTGGATTATTAAATATACCTTTAGAAGGGGAACATCAACGTTTCGGTGATTTTTGCTGGGATCTTTATGCCAAAGTGAACAAAGAATATGCGCTGAACCCTGAGATGACACACAAGCGCACAGATATACTGCACTCCCTTGAACAAGGTGGCGGCAATGAAGCCTGGCTGGGCAACCTTGTAGCTGAACGTATCGTTAGAGAGCATGTAGAGGAAATGAAACATTTTGGGATTTATTATGATTTGCTGGTATGGGAGAGCAGTATTTTAAAAGAGGGATTTTGGGCAGCCGCAGCTGAGCTACTGAAGCAGACAGCCGTTTTTGTACAAGAGACTGAAGGTAAACTCGCAGGCTGCTGGGTGCTGAAGCAAGGAACAGAGGCTAACATTGGAGCGGATTCAGAGGAGCATCATCTCGATAAGGTGCTGGTGCGTTCGAATGGGATTTTAACGTATACAGCCAAAGATATTGCCTATCATCTCTGGAAATTTGGTCTTTTAACCAAAGATTTCTCCTATAGCGAATTCTCGTCCGGTTTATGGACAACAGGATTAACTGGAACCCAAGAGTCTTATGGGCAGGCGGACAGAGTCATCAATGTGATTGATTACAGACAGGAATATCCACAACAGATGGTTAAGCAAGCCTTAGGGGCACTAGGTTATAACGAGCAAGCAGACAAACTCCATCATGTGAGTTATGGTGTTGTATCTCTTAGTCCCGCCTCGGCTGCCGAGCTGGGTATAGATATTTCAGAAGGCAAATCTTCTTATGCTATGTCCGGACGACAGGGAATCGGGATTAAGGTAAGCGATCTGGTGGAACTCATGGAACAGAACATCGAACACTCACGTTCCGATAAAGACGGCCTCTCCAGCCGAATGATTGCCACTGCTGCGATTCGCTACTATCTGCTACGGTTTAATTTAGGAACGGAAATCGTGTTTGATTTCAAACAGGCTACCGAAATATCCGGCAATACCGGAGTTTATCTGATGTATACTTTTGCGCGTGCGACAAGCGTTTTGAGTAAAGCTACGATCCCAATCCTTACAGCTGCCGCACAGCTTCAGTTCCCTTCCAAGTTGGAAAAAGCAGAGCTTGCGCTGCTAAGACAGCTAAGCCTCTGGCCGGAGATATTACATTCAGCAAGTATAGAGTTAACGCCAAATACGCTCTGCACTTACGCCCATACCCTAGCTACCCTGTTCAACAACTTCTATTCTGTATGTCCAATTCTAAAAGGCGATTCAGCCACGATCGAATTCCGCCTCTGGCTCACTTCAAGATTCAAGGACATCTTGGGAGATGTGCTCGAAGTGCTTGGGTTACCGACACCGAGCCGAATGTAAAAAACACAAAAAAAGGGCAATCTCCGCGCTTAACGCGGAGATTGCCCTTCTATATATAATGTTACTTATAAATCTCTATCACATTTCCAGCTTCCGTGCTGAGACGGTCAAAGTCCGCACGCTTGATGCGAACACCACCGCTACGATAGCGGTTAGGTGTACCTTCTGTTTGCACTTCCGTACCGTTGATAGTAATTCGACTGATCTCACGACCTGTAAGATGATAGATAAAATCTACCTTAGTGCCTGCATATTCAAAGCTAAAGTGCATTCCATCCAGCGATTCCGGCAGAATCGGGTCAACAATTAAGTCTCCACCTTCCGTACGGATCCCCAGTGCATTCGAGATTAACTGGTTCATATAGATCCCAGGACCGCTGGAATAGATTCTCCAGCCACCTTTAACAGCTACGTCACCATTGCGCAGTTTATCGAAATTCTCCTGTGCCTCATAACGGGTGTTAAATTTACCATCCGAGCTACTGAAATAGGAGTTAGCTTGACGTAGTTCAGCGTTTGGCACCACATCGCGGATTCCGATCGGATTAATCGCTGCCAGACCCTTCCAGACCTGATCGGTTTTACCGAGCTTGGCCATAGCCTCTACATAACGGATATGTGCATGCACATACTGAAGTCCAATTTCCCGGCCAAAGTTAGCCGCTTGCTCCGCACGTTTGAAATGAGTGCTGACCCCGCCAACATATTGAGCTGGACGATTCATCAGACGTACACCGTCAGGGCAGAATAGTTTATCCTGAATGACATCATAGTGTGCTTCGGCCTGTTCCGGAGTAAGCAGCTCACTGATCATACTGCGCGTCATTGGCAGCAGACGGTACTGGATACCTGTTTCTGTGTCACTTGGGTGCACCATAAGCTTAATCTGCTCAGGGTCCTCCATATACAGGAAGCCAGGAATCACTTCGGATTGAAGCATATGAGTATGGAAATCCTTACGGATTCCTTCCACCATCGCCTTCAGTTCCTCTGCCTCAGCTTGATCAACTGAACGAAGTACCTCTGAGAACTGATTAAGTGTCTGATAGGTAAGCGCCACTGTCCAGCTGCTAACCATATACTGCTTCAGCTGTGGATTTGCAGGCTGGAGTGTATCATCCCAGTCTCCATCACCGTAAGAAGACAGATGTGTGTCATGCAGGAAATGATCCTTAATATAAGCAATTTCCTTCCGCGCATGATCCAGCAACGTCGCTTTTTCTTCTGTAAAGTCAAAGCTGTGCTTACGGGTATACGGCACTGTTGCTCCCAAGATGCTGTAATCCTGAGTTACTGCCAAGTAGTCTCCAAGCACCTTAAGCGGCCACACAATAATATCTCCATGGCTCTCTTCTTGTTGTATCTTCGTGTATTTATCAAACATGAACCATTGTGGCCAGTTGCCATCATCTTCATATTGATGACTATACAGCGTCAGCAAAATTTCACGAACCTGTTCGTATTTTTGCGTAGCCATGAAATATTCCACAGGTCCCTGACATACATCCCGTGTTCCCCAAGCAGCGCCACCATATTGCTCTAAACCATGTGGAACCGAATAGTGAACCAGCATGTTATGTGTGTACCACCAAGTCAGAGCGTTAACCTTAAACAGTTCACCTTCTGTTCCGTCCCCAAGCGTCAGGCGGAATCCATTCATCACACCAGCATAAAACGCGCGATAAGCAGAAATCTCTTCCTCAGCTGAACGATTTCTTGGAGCAAGTGACTTACCATCCAGAAGGCCTTGAATATTCAAGGTCCATTCACTGCTGGCAGACAGCTCCAGTACTGCTAACGGTGCTTCAGTTGGTTGAACAGGAGAGACAAGTCTACCTTCATCCTGCAGAGTTAACTCCGCACCCTGTACCTGTAATTTATACTGTAAGTCAGGATATTCACCAGCACTTAGTGCGCTTCTGTCAGCCGAGAAGATTACTGCTCCACCTTCTTGCTTAGCTTGATATGGAAGCTCGTATTCGTTAACGTTCATGGTGATTTGATTAGTGACTAAATAACGATAAGCTCGTCCGCTTTCCGAACGCACATTCAGGAATATCTCTGGCGAATCTTCGGTGGTGTAGTTCGTAATAATGAAGCATTCACCATCTGTTCTGTAATACCAACGAGCATAGTTGAAGCCAACCTCAAATAGAGAAGGCATGGTCAGCAAACGATATTCACCGTTCCACTCTACATAAATGCGTTGTCCTGAAGCTTTTGGAATGTTAAGCGCATTTCTTGGATTGGACATTAGCTTGTTGAAATTGGTATTTCCAATTACCACCTGGGAGTTAAAGATCCCGTACATATAAGAAGTTGTTGTGATGACCTTATCATTAAGTCGAGCGTTATCCCCACTCATCAGGATATGACCGTGTGGCCGTTCTACGCGCATTTCTTTCTCTTTTAATACTACGTGCTCATAATTCTCCGTGAAAAAGGAAAGTAGTGTGTCTCCTTCTCTCTCCTCCTGATAACGAACCGGAAACAAGACCTCGATCTCTTTCTCTGTCAGCGAATCTGCAGCCAGCGGTGCTCCCAGCTCCTTCGAGAAGAAAGAACGTTCAAGTGCTGCTTCAGCTTCTAAAGGTAAATCTTTAACAGCGTCCCAAGCCGCAGCAATATCATTAGCAAATTCTAGCGCAGTGATCGCTTCTGGATGATCTTGCTTAAACAATCCGTAGAACACAAACCGTGTTTCCCCGCTCAGCTTCACCCGTTCCGATTGCAGCGCAGTATATGCGAATTCATATTGATAGATTTCATTACTTAATTGCTCACGACCCAAGCTCTCTGGTTGGTTGGTTTCTTTATAGGACAGTCCAAAGAATTGAAAACCATCTGTTGAGAAGCTCGTTGCCTTGGTAAGTGAACCCTGTTGCAGATATGGGAATTTCCCGCCCTGTGGCTGATTCTGTCTAGAGCAAACAACGTACCCTTTGGATTGATCCTCAAATACCGCATGATCGATATACTGTGACAAGTAAGCTTCATTACTGCGGACAGCGGCGATATCAGCAATCCCTACATCCTGTCCGTACACGAGATCTACCTCTGCATTTTGTCCAGTAAGCTTCACATCCCAGAACCAAGTTCCTCCTGCAGTAGGGGTGAAAATAACTTGATATTCTATATTTTCCGCAGTACCTTCCCAAACCAAACGGTTTCCAGCCTTACGTACAGTGCTTGAAGAATGAATGCCAAGCAAAGGAATGGCTTGAATGTTTCCATCATTGTGCACTCGCAAATATAGATTGGATAATGAGCCGTCCACAATGCTTGGCAGCAATTGATTGATCATTGTCCGTTCGTAAAGGACTTGGAACAAGTCCCCGCTGTTTGTAAAAGTGAAGGATAGATCCCCGGCGTTTAAACGGATGTTAGTATTCAAATTAGTAGTCATATTTTACACTTCCTCCATTACGGCGTTACTGCCGTATATATTCTACTTATGCTAATGTTAAGCAAAAATCCCGTTCTTTAACCTCATTGCTGTTCGAACCGACGAATAATTTAAATCGTCCCGGATCACTGCTAAAGCTTAGATCGCTATGATAATAACGAAGCTGCTGTTCGGTAAGGGTAAAGGTCACTTCACGACTTTCCCCTGGTGAGAGGTTGATTTTGGCAAAATCTTTCAGTTCCTTCATTGGTCTGACGACCTCTCCGGAAATGTCTCGGATATACAGCTGCACTACCTCTTCCCCATCTACTTCTCCAGTATTGGTCACCGTAACTTTTATTTCAATAGGCTGATTTTCAGTCATGATATCACCGGACAGAATTGGTTCACTATAGCTAAATGTCGTATAGCATAGTCCAAAACCAAATGGCAAAAGCGGCTCATTAGGAATATCCAGATATTGCGAGACATAACGTTTGTCGGCACCCGGAGCATGAAGTGGGCGTCCAGTGTTGAAATGATTGTAATAGACTGGAATCTGCCCAACGGATACCGGGAAAGACATCGTTAATCTTCCTGAAGGATTCTCATCTCCATAAAGTAGACTGGCAATTGCCGCTCCGCCTTCACTGCCCGGGAACCAGGCTTCCAGAATAGCATCTGCATGCTCGTACACACCGGCCAAGTCTAGTGGACGTCCATTAAATAACACCACCACGATAGGCTTATTCAGCTGTTTCAGACGTTGTAAAAGCTCAAGCTGCGCTTCCGGCAAACGGATATCTGAACGGCTGCCCGCTTCTCCACTCATCTCTGAATGTTCACCAAGCGCCAGTACAATCACATCAGCTTGCTTAGCAGCCGCTTCCGCCTCCAGCCACTGTTCCTCTGTAAAGCTATCGACTCCAGAACCTTCTGCAACAGTAATCTTACCCGCACCTGCGCGAGCTTGAAGCGCCGGTGCAAGACGGCTTGCCTCTTCCGTTGAACCCAACCACGACCACGGTCCAAGAATATCTCCGCTAGTAGCAAACGGTCCAATTAGCGCAATCCGTTGCTCTGCAGCAAGCGGCAGAACCTGATCATTCTTGAGCAGTACGCAGGATTTAGCCGCCAACTCACGCGCCGCATTTCGATGATCTTCACAGAAGATTACCTCACGCTCTTTCTCGACGTCAGCTCCGCGGAACGGATGCTCGAACAAGCCCAATCTTTGCTTCAATTTCAAAATACGAAGCACAGCTTCATCAATAATCTTCTCATCTACTTGCCCATCTGCAACAAGCGCCGGAAGCTGATGAACGTAACAAGCCGTCATCATCTCGATGTCTACACCAGCTTTGATGGCTTTAAGTGCTGCCTCAGCCTCATCCTCGGCGACACCATGTGGGATCAGTTCCTTCACTGCACCCCAATCCGAAATCAATACGCCATCAAATCCCCATTCTTCACGAAGCAGCTGGCGAAGCAGCTTGACGTTGCCGCTTATCGGAATCCCATCAATCGTATTAAATGAAGTCATGACCATCTCTGCACCTTCATCCAGTGCTGCACGATAGGCCGGCAGATAATATTCACGCAGCTGCCGTTCCGATAAATCCACCGTATTATAATCACGACCGCCTTCGGATAGACCATAGGCAGCAAAGTGCTTAATACAAGCCGCCAGACGATCTACATCACCAGTCAAGTCGCTTCCTTGAAATCCGCGCACAAACGCACGGGCAAACCTACCATTCAAATATGGATCTTCTCCTGTAGATTCCATTACTCTTCCCCAACGCGGGTCCCGTACAAGATCCGCCATTGGCGCATAAGTAACGTGCACACCGGAGACTGCCGCTTCTTTAGCCGCAATCTCGGCGCTCAGCTCTGCGCGATCCATATCCCAAGAGCAGCCAATTGCCAGCGGGACCGGAAAAATCGTCTTGAAGCCATGCACAATATCCGCCATCATCAGCAAGGGAATGCCCAATCTATTTTTGCGTAAATGGGCTTCCTGAACCGCAATGACTTGCGCTGCACCTGATAGACCAAGTACAGAGCCGCTGCTCTCGATCATGTGGTCCGTAATTCCCATGGATGCCATAGGGCCAGTGATTTGTCCTCCATCCTCTGCCCCTTCATAGAAATTAGCGGCTAGCTGCTGCAATTGTGCAATCTTTTCTTCAAGCGTCATCTGGTTCAACAAGGTAGTCAGTTGCTGCTCATTCATTTCAAATCCTCCATTGTTCAATTCTGCCGATGCCTATGAATGGAAAAACCCGTGTGCAAGAATTGCACGCGGGTCCTGTAGGTTCATTCCTACATGCATAGGGCGAAAGCTATTTTTTTAGATTGTTTAGTTCATCTAGAACCGGCTGAACGAGGGATTGTTTGCTCTTAACCCATTCTTTCCAGTTCGCCTCTAGATCGCCTGGTTTCAAAATCAGGTTAGTGTATTCTGTAGCATAGTCAAAGGAAGCCTGATTTTTAGCCTTGGAATCATACAACTGGTAATCCCAGTCATATTCAGCCGTTGCTTTGTCTTTTAACGCAAGCTCAGCTTTTTCCTTGAACAGTTCTACAGAACGATCGCGATATTCTTTTTTGATCGCAGGGTTCACGACACTAAAGTCATCCGCCAAGACATACAGTCCTTCAAAACGGTTCGGATATTTCTTATCCAATGTTGTTCCTTCAGGGAGTAGGCTGATTAATTCGCCATTTTCGCCTTTTTTCCAATCTGTTCCTTCAAAGCCCAAGTTAACGGTCAATTGACCTTCTTTACTTGTTGTATATTCCATGAAGTCCATAATCCGTTCAAATTTCTCTTTGCTGATATCTGGCGAGAAGATTACAGCAGACCAGAAGTTAACTTGATCGAGGTTACGATATTTACCGTCATCGCCAAGTACAATAGCTGTGTGCACTAGGTCATCACTATTTACACCTAGGTTATCTTTCATTTTAACGTCCATGTCTTTTCTGTAAGAAGCCAAACCACCTAGACTCGTAATACCGGAAACACCGTTAACTGTGAACTTTTGGCCAGATTCGCCATTTTTCCAAGTATAAAACTCAGGGTGCAGTAATCCTTCTTTATAAGTAGTTTGAAGTTCTTTCAGTGCCGCTAACGTTTCATCGTTGGCTGGACCCCATTGGTATTTGCCATCTGCATCTTTATAGAATGCCGACTCTACTCTGGAATGCACGCTATTAGCCATTACAATATTAGTCAAAGCATCGTTGATGTCATAAGAAATAGGAATGAGTTTATCTCCTACCTTGCCAGGGTCTTTCTCTTTAAGCAATCTAGCAAATTCCATCAGTTCTGTAGTAGTGTAGGCATCTTTCAATTCAAAACCAACGGCTTTAGCCCAGTCAGAACGCAGAGCAATTACTCCGATTTGGTTAATGAGCGGATCTGCCGGCTTGTTCTCAAAGTATACCGGTCTTGGCAGAACATAAGTGCCACCTACCGCTTTCTCCAATTCATCGCCAAGTCCTGTCAGCTTATAAGCGGCTGCCACATTCGGCCAACGTTCTTTCCAGTCATCTGGCAGCTTGTACAGCAGCCCTTGATCAATGTAATTAAGAGCATCACCGTGAACATAGTTCCAGCTTGCTACGTCAGGAAGATCACCGGAGTTAATCCACAGGCGCAGCTTCTCAGCCCATGAATCCCATTCAATATAGTTGTAATCCCATTTAATATTGAACTTATCCGTAAAATATTTATGATACACGTTATCAAAATCAGATTCTGTTGTCTTAATGGTGCTGGCTAACGAAATCTTCAACTCATCTTTATATCCATCTGTTGGATTGCCTGAATTTCCGCTATTAGCATTATTGTCTGAGCTTGAGCATGCTGCCAACATGATTGGAGTAAGACATAAAACACCGGCAAGGATTGACTTTACAGATTTTCTTTTTAAAATATTCATTTTGTCCTCCTTAAATTGTGTGACTGACCCTCTTTTGTATGGATAAATCATAAATCCCTAGGTCTTGATAGCCCCTGTAAGTACCCCTTTGGCAAAGTGCTTTTGGAGCATTGGGAAGAAACACATAATAGGAACCATGGTAACGAATACTGCCGCCATTTTCATACCCATGGAGAATGATTGTTTACCCACTGCGTCAACACTTGTGGCATTCGATGCATTCACTTGGGCTTCCATAATGATAGATCGCAACACGTTCTGCAGTGGCATCTGATCCGCTTTCCGCAGGAAGATCATGGCGTCATACCATCCATTCCAGAAGGCTACTCCGTAGAACAGTGTGATGGTAGCTACGATTGGAGCAGATAATGGCAGGACTACAGAGAACAGGATTCTCCATTCCCCAGCACCATCAAGTCGCGCAGATTCCATCAGGGACTCAGGCAGACTGCTAAAATAGTTCGACATCAGAATCAGGTTAAACGCACTGAAGCTTCCAGCCAGAATAACTGACCAAAGGTTGCCTGTCAGATGCAGATCCTTCATCACCAGATACAAAGGTACAATCCCGCCATTAAAAATCATTGTGAACAGGACAAGCATAAAAATCAGCTTTTTACCCGGGAATTTATTGCGGCTAAGGCCGTAAGCCATACTTGTCGTTAAGAACAAGCTAAGCGGGAGTCCTAAGATTAAGATCTTAAAGGTATTCCAATACCCTGTCCCGATCCGCCCATCAGCAAAGAGTGCCCGATAGGATTCCAGTGTTGGGTTCTTCGGAAATAACATCATAGGGTTATCAGCGTATTCTTTTTGCGTAGAAAAAGAAATCATAATGACATTCCAGAATGGAATAAGAATGGCCAAAGCGCCTACACTCAGAATTACGAAAATCACATAATCCATAGCGGTCATTTTTTTATGGTCTTGCATAATGGTCAGCTTTTTTTTACTCATACATTTGCACTCCTTTCTTACCGGAATAAACCGTCTCCGCCCATAAGTTTGGCAGCTCTATCTGCCAGAATCAGCAGAATCATATTAACAAGTGAACGGAACAAACTGACTGCAGTGGAGAATGAAAAGTCTGTTGAAGACTGGAACGTGATTCGGTAGATATACACATCTAGTACTTCCGAGACATTTTTCGTTGCAGCGTTGCTCAAGTTAAAGATTTGGTCAAATCCAGATGACATCAGGCCACCGACAGAAAGGATAAACATAATCGTAATCGTCGGAAGAATGTTAGGCAGAGTAATGCGGAACATTTGCTGCAAGCGTGTAGCACCATCAATCTGTGCGGATTCATATTGGTCTGTATCAATACCAGAGATAGCGGCCATAAAAATAATGGCTCCCCAACCTGCTGATTTCCAGATATCCGTAAGATACAACATCGGAACGAACATTTTTTCAGAACCCAGGAAGTTAATGCCTGTCCCGCCAAACATTTGAATGAGGCTGTTAACCAGACCATCATAGGAAAGCACATTGATAACAACCCCGGATACTACGATCCATGACAGGAAGTTCGGAAATGTGAACACCGTCTGTAAAGCTTTTTTGTAACGATTCATGCGCAGTTCATTCAGCAGCAATGCCAATATGATTGGAAAAGGGAACTGAATAATCAGCTTACCGATGTTAATGGTTAACGTTCTCCATACGGCGTCAATAAAAGCCGGGTCACGGAACACATAGGTGAAATTCTCGAATCCGCTCCATGGGCTGCCCCAAATTCCTAAATTCGCTTTAAAATCTTTAAAAGCCAGAGATAGACCACCCATCGGCAGATAAGCGAATAGGAAAAGCCACACTAGTCCAGGAAGCACCAGAGTATAGACCATTCTGTTCTTCCAGACTTCTCTTAGGAACAGTTGGAATCTGCTGTCGTTTATTTTTTTAGCCGGTATTGCAACTTCGGATTTCAATTTGCATCTCCTCACTCTGCTTATGTCTTTTAGTTGTACAAGAAATCAAAGGTTGTCTTCAGATGTTCCTCCCAGAATCGCCATTCATGAGTTCCAGGGGTCTCAACATACTGAAATTCATAAGGGGTCGTCTCCAGGTAAGCTGCGAATTCCCGATTCATCTCCACAAACGGATCTTCCGAACCACAGCAAGTCAGAATCGAAGGCAGGTTACGTCTATCGTCGACCAATTTAGCGGCTAAAGCGTACAGATCCTGATCCGGCTTAATTTGTAAGCGTTTTCCAAAAGTACCCGCCATCTCCCTCGCCATGTCCTTGGACATTTGCGGATCGTTTAATCGTTTCTGGAGATCGGTAACTCCTGATAACGAAACCACTTTGCTATAACGCTCGGGATAGGTAAGTGCACATTTCAGAGCGCCATACCCGCCCATCGATAAACCAGCGATATACGTCTTCTGCGGATTATCATCCAACCTCATCATTCGGCCACAAAGCTCGGGAAGCTCATGGGTCACATAGTGGAAGTAATCCAGTCCGTACTCCATGTCTGTATAATAGCTCCTGTTTACTTGCGGCATTATGACTGTACAACCATATTGACTTGCATACTGCTCAATAGTAGTCATCCTGTGCCAAGTGCTGGCGTTATCACCAGCACCATGCAGCAGATAGAGCGTTCCTCCAGACATATTGCCTGAATCGACGGGGGAGATAATACTGATGGTCGTTGTCATTCTCAAGGTAGGAGAGCCTGTCTCAACTGTTAATAATGCCATGAGTTATCTCCTTTTCGTTCTTATTCATTTGTTTATTTTCTTGCAAGATCCCCGCTTAACCAGTACGGATTCGAATACCATATGTTTGTTTTGCGAATCACCTGTGATCAGGTCAAACAAAATTTCAACACTGGCCTTCGCCATATCCACTCCGGGTTGGCTGATCGTATCCAGAGATGGATGATAATATTCTGCCATTTCAATCCCGTCGAATCCGATAATCGAAACATCATTTGGAATTGATAAGCCCAAGGACAATAACGCCTTAGCCGCCCCAATGGCAATCGTATCTGATGCAGCAAAAACAGCAGTGATATCTTTTTTCTTATTGAGCAGACGTTTGGTAGCTGTAAAGCCAGAGCTGGGACTATATTCACAATCCTCTACCATTGAAGGGTCGTACTCAATTCCATGCTCCTCAAGCGCTTTGATATATCCCATAAGCCGCCGGTTGCCTGTTGTATTTTGCACCAGAGGAAATCTGGCCAAAAAACAGATATTGCGATGTCCTAATGAAATTAAATAGCTGACAGCCTTATAAGATTCCTGAAGATCATCAATGATCACGCTTGAAAAAACAGCAGGATCGACTTCTTTTGTAGTCGTGATGGTAGTCAGAACAAATGGAATTTTTAATTGTTTGAATTTATCTTCGGAGTGATCATACGTTCCGCCCATAAAAATTATGCCATATAGATTTTTTTCTTTTACAAGCTGTAGAGCGATATCGATCTCGTCTACTCCATCTTCTACATGCTGGATCATTAGCGGACATCCCCGCAGGTTCACCTGGCGTTCAACTTCCTTGATCATGTCTGCAAAAAACGGGTTTGAGATCCCTTTTACCATTAGCGCTATGGTATTGGATCGCGTCTTTTTCAAGTTGCTCGCATTACCATTTGGAATATAGTTATGTTCTCTAACAACCGCCATTACTTTAGCTCTAGTTGTATCGCTTACAACACCGCTATTATTGATTACTCTGGAGACTGTGGCGATACCCACGCCTGATAGCTTTGCAATATCTTTGATATTCATATTTACCTTGCTCCACTCCTATGATGAGTCCCCCCTTCACCCGATGAAAATCAGGTTGTGGAAACGCATGAAATGATGGGAAACGTTTCCCACGACATCATTTTGAGTCCTTAGCGTGTTTTTTCCGCTTACTTCGTCCATTATGAACAGGTAATTTTTATAAGTCAACTAAAAACACAAAAAAAATTGTGATTCATCACTTTTTATTTGGTTAAAATTACAATAAGTCTATAGTTACTCAATCTATAAATTAGAAATAAGTGGTATTTATATATCAATCAATAGTTTTTCTTGCTTTATTGACTTTGAAACAAGAATGGAATACCATCAATTTAGCGATTTTTATCGTTTTTACAGAAAACGTTTCCACTCATTTTTCTAGTTTTTCTTTTTGTCACTTCGCTATCCTAGCTAGGAATATCAAGAGAAAGAAGGACTCTTTTTATGTTGAACATGGCTCAATTCGCAGCTAAGGCTCGTGAACGAAACCTGAATATCTTCAATGTTCGTGTGCTTCAAAACGGAAACCTTGTGGGAAAACTGGATCTCACGGAGGATATTCGGCGCTTGCAGCATTCCGTCAGCAAGTCTTTTACTTCTATGGCAGTAGGTCTTGCCATTGATAAAGGGAAGCTGACACTGGAAACAACGCTTAAAGATGTTTTTCCGGAGTATGTCTCTCCTCTTAAACAAACACCTCCTTCCATGCAGCCCGGAGATATAACTTTGTTCGATTTACTGCGAATGAGTACAGGGCACGACTCCCCTCCATTTTGGGCTGAAGAGAGATTAGCCTTGAAGGATAAAAATTGGGTGCAGCATTATTTATCTCTGACTTTAGACAGAGCTCCCGGAGAGAAATTTACATACAGCAGCGGAGATACCATTATGATCTCTGCAATGGTGCAAGCCCGCGTCGGGCAAACCGTAAAGGATTATCTGGTACCTCGTTTGTTTGCACCTCTGGGTATAAACAATGTGGATTGGGAAACAACACCTCAAGGGGTAACCCTTGGCTGTGCCGGACTTCAGATTAACACGGAAGAGTTAAGCCGGTTTGGACAGCTGCTTTTACAGCAAGGAAAGTGGCAGGGCCAGCAACTGATCCCCGCAGCATGGATCGATTTTGTTACACAAAAACAGATCGACAATGATGGAATCGGCGACTGGGGAGAAGGATACGGCTGCCAATTCTGGCTCTGCTCCCACGACGCTTACCGTGCCGATGGCGCTCATGGACAATTCTGTCTTGTGGTGCCGGACGCTCAAGCAGTCATTGCAATTAACAGCATGGAAGATAACATGCAGGGCATCCTGGATATCGTCTGGGAGGAAATCTGGCCGCTTCTTTAGGAGCGGTCTTTTTTATGGCTTGAGGTTAGCGTGCGCATAATGGGTAATTTACATTCTTCGGCGATTAGTACATAACACCGCCAAGTAACCAGCGCTGTCGCAGGCTGAGGAAGCTTGCGGACTCAGATGACGTTATTTACTCATTTATCGCCTTTTGAGCAACGTTTCGGACTCCAGCGCAGCTATTGCTGAGAAAGTGGCTCTTTTGGGGCACGTTTGATACCAATAGCGACGATGGAGTCCGATAACATCGCAAATTCCGCACTTTTCAGCATTTAAGGTCATCTGGGTCCGATAGCAGCTGGGTATGTGCAAAATAAGTAACTCCTCACACCAAGTAACCAGCACTTTCTGTTGCTGAGGAGGCTTGCGGACTCAGATGACGTTATTTGCTCATTTATCGCCTTTTGAGATACGTTTCGGACTCCACTGCAGCTATTCTTGAGAAAGTGGCTCATTCGGGGCACGTTTGGCACCAATAGCGACGATGGAGTCCGATAACATCGAAAATCCCACACTTTTCAGCATTTAAGGTCATCTGGGTCCGATAGCAGCTGGGTATGTGCAAATATGGTCTAGATGTTCGAAGTTTGATGTTCAACGATGATTAGTAGCTAAACACGCCCAAGCGTTCACACCAATCGATGCTCAAACCGTAAGTCCCCACCATCAAACTCGCCATGCAGTCAACAACAATAGATGCACAACACCAAGTAACCAGCATTACTCAGACCGAGGAGGCTCGCGGACTCAGATGACCTTATTTGCTCATTTATCGCCTTTTGAGCAACGTTTCGGACTCCAGTGCAGCTATTCCTGAGAAAGCGGCTCTTTTGGGGCACGTTTGATACCAATAGCGACGATGGAGTCCGATAACATCGAAAATTCCGCACTTTTCTGCATTTAAGGTCCTCTGGGTCCGATAGCTGCTGCATATGTGCAAAATAAGTAACTCATCACACCAAGTAACCATTTACTTTCTGAGGCTGAGGAAGCTTGCGGACTCAGATGACCTTATTTGCTCATTTATCGCCTTTTGAGCAACGTTTCGGACTCCAGTGCAGCTATTCCTGAGAAAGCGGCTCTTTTGGGGCACGTTTGGCATCAATAGCGACTATGGAGTCCGATAACATCGAAAATCCCACACTTTTCAGCATTTAAGGTCATCTGGGTCCGATAGTTGCTACGTAATGTACAAATGTGGTCTAGATGTTCGAAGTTTGATGTTCAACGATGATTAGTAGCTAAACACGCCCAAGCGTTCACACCAATCGATGCTCAAACCGTAATTCTCCACCGCCTACAAGTAGCTCATCACACCAAGTAACCAGCACTTTCTGTTGCTGAGGAGGCTCGCGGACTCAGATGACCTTATTTGCTCATTTATCGTCTTTTGAACAACGTTTCGGACTCCAGTGCAGCTATTCCTGAGAAAGCGGCTCTTTTGGGGCACGTTTGATACCAATAGCGATAATGGAGTCCGATAACATCGAAAATCCCATACCTTTCAGCATTTAAGGTCATCTGAGTCCGATAGCTGCTGCGTATGTACAAATGTGATCTAGTCGTTTGAAGTTTAATGTTCAACGATGACTCGAATTTCGACGTTTAGTTCAAGAAGGAAGACAAAGGTATCCCGTGTGTGACCTCGAACTAAAACTCGCGCACGCAAAAACAGCCTTCCCGAAGGAAGGCTGTTAATTGACGTCCCGGAAGGGATTCGAACCCCTGACCGTGCGCTTAGAAGGCGCATGCTCTATCCAGCTGAGCTACCGGGACATATAAGAAATAAATACTATGTATTGACGCAACGATATTTATTATACCTTATTCAGCGGATTTTTCAAGTCAAAACAACTTAGAAAAATAATAAAAGAGTTTTCGGTGCGGTTTTTTTACACGTCAGTATAACCACAGGAAATGAAAAGAACGGCATTTCTGCCGTCCTTTTCAGCGATTCCAGTGTACACTTTACAAGCCTTCGTTATTTACTCCAGCTTTCGAAAACGCTTCTCCAGCTGCTTTTTCAAATCCCCAAAAGTGAGTAATTCTCTTTGAAACTTGGAATGCTCATCTTCTGGCGACATGAAGTTGCTGCCTGTAAATGCACTCGAGGTCACATCTTGAAAAGCGTCATGCATATTGTTATCAAACCAATCGGTAGAGGTATCAGCATCATTAGTCAGAATACGGACAATCTCATATCCCTCTTCACGCCGATCCTCAACGATATACACCAAAAGCGCAGGATCACTAACAGCACCCGGCAAAACACCCACTTCTGCACAAGGCGCACCATCGTACTCCATCATTCTGCGAATTTTGGCGTCTTTAATATAATACACCTGTCATCCTTCCCTCCTGGCAAATTCCCCTCTCCCCTAGTGTTCGGATAAGGACATACATTTTATGCCTTCCTTCGGCATATATCTGTATTACTTGGCAAAAAAGTAAGGACAACAATCGCACAAAAGAGAGGATGAACCATCATGTGCGGAATAACCGGATTTATCCAGTGGCGCGGAGATCTCACTCAGCACTCGCAGCTGCTGGTCAAAATGACTGAAACTTTAGCAAACCGCGGCCCCGATGCAGCCGGAACCTGGATCTCAGGCCCCTGTGCTTTCGGTCACCGCAGACTTAGCGTTATCGATCCGGAGAACGGTGCCCAGCCCATGATCACCCGCCATGAGGAACAGGTATACGCGATTGTTTACAACGGCGAATTATATAACGCCCTCGAACTCAAACAAGAACTTAAGCAGCGAGGGCATCAATTCCGCACCCAGTGCGATACAGAGGTGCTGCTGCATTCCTATATCGAATGGGGGCCGGATTGCGCAGAGAAGCTCAATGGGATCTTTGCTTTTGCAGTATGGGACGGTCTTCGCGACCAAGTCTTTTTTGCACGTGACCGTTTAGGTGTGAAACCCCTGTTCTATAGCAAGGTTGATGATGTGCTAGTTTTTGGCTCAGAGCCTAAAGCGTTGCTGCAGCATCCTAAGGTACAACCAATCGTGGGTCCTGAAGGTCTCGCAGAAATCTTCATCATCGGTCCAGCGCGTACACCGGGTCATGGTGTTTATAAGGATATGCAAGAGCTTCGTCCAGGTCATGCTATGATCTATAGCCGTGAAGGTCTGCGCAGTTACGCCTATTGGAAGCTGGAGAGCGCAAAGCATACTGACAATGAAGCAGAGACAGCCGCTAAGGTGCGTGAACTGCTCCAAGATACACTCGAACGCCAACTGGTCTCAGACGTCCCTGTTTGCTCTCTTTTGTCGGGAGGGCTGGATTCCAGTGCGCTGACGGCACTTGCAGTGGATTACTACAAACGGAATGGTCAGGGACAAGTGGATACTTATTCCGTAGACTATGTAGATAACGACAAACATTTCAAAAGTCATACTTTCCAGCCGGGAGCAGATGGGCCGTGGATTAAACGAATGGTCGATGAATTGAATACAAACCACCACTACATCTCGTTCGATACCCCGGAGCTTGTAGAAGCGCTGGATAATGCTTTGTACACTAGGGATTTACCAGGGATGACCGATGTGGACTCTTCGTTGTACTTATTTTGCCGGGAGATTAAAAAGAACGCGACAGTAGCTATTTCTGGTGAAGCTGCGGATGAGATTTTTGGCGGATACCCTTGGTTCCACCGTGAGGAAATGCTCTCCTCAGGCACTTTTCCTTGGTCAGTTGCTCCGAAAATGCGTGCAAGTCTACTTTCCCCAGAAATTAACGAGTGGATCCGTCCACTGGAATATTTGGGTGACAGATATAGCGATGCGGTGGCTGAAGTTCCAAAGTTGGATGGAGAAACGGGAAAACAAGCACAAATGCGCGTCATGTCCTATCTGAATATCACCCGCTTCATGCCTACTCTACTAGACCGTAAAGACCGAATGAGCATGGGCGCAGGGCTAGAGGTACGTGTTCCATATTGTGATCACCGACTCGTTCAATATGTATTTAATATTCCTTGGGAAATCAAGAATCTGGGGGGCCGTGAAAAAGGGATTTTACGTAAATCTCTTGAAGGCATTCTTCCAGACGATGTGCTCTACCGCAAAAAAAGCCCTTACCCCAAAACTCATAATCCTGCCTATTTAGATGCGGTACGAACTCAAGTTTTAAACATTCTGGATGACTCCACTTCCCCCCTACTTCCGCTAATTGATGCTGCCAAAATCCGTGAGATCGCCGCTTCCCCGGAATCCTCAACCAATCTGCCTTGGTTCGGCCAGCTCATGTCCGGTCCTCAGCTGTTTGCTTACCTCGCCCAAGTGGATCTCTGGCTGCGTAAATATAACGTCTCCATCCAATAAGCGCGTAGACAACTGAGGTAATCGACAAGCCAAACAGCAAGTCTCCATATCCGGTGGCTTGCTGTTTGGCTTGTATTTGCAAAGGATTACTCTACGATCTTATCTGAACGACCTTTAAAAGTTAAAGTTGTCCGGGTCCGGGCCAAATCGATGGTCTTTGTTCAAGCCCTCGATAGCTTTGACATCCTCATCACTAAGCGTAAAGTCAAAGAATCCTGCATTCTCCTTGATTCGATCCGCATGTACGGATTTAGGTATCGTAATGACACCTTGCTGCAAATCCCAGCGAAGTACAATTTGAGCAGGGGTCTTACCATACTTCTCAGCCAACTCTTTTAAGAGCGGTAGGTCAAGATTCCCCTGCATTAATGGACTCCATGCTTCAAGCTGAATGCCCTGTTCATTGGCATATTTCAACAGCTCACGCTGAGTTAACAGCGGATGGAATTCCACCTGATTCACCACAGGCACCACTCCGGTATCCTCGATGATATCTTTCAGATGATGAACCTGAAAATTGCTCACGCCGATAGATTTGATGAGGCCTTCTTTTTGCAGATGAATTAAGGCCTTCCATGTCTCACGATATTTTCCTGCCACCGGCCAGTGTATGAGATACAGATCTAGATAGTCCAGACCTAGCTTGCGCCGGCTATCCTCGAACGCTTTTAGCGTAGACTCATAACCTTGATCAGGATTTCGTACTTTAGTCGTAATAAACAACTCATCACGGGCCACTCCACAATCACGAATAGCTTGTCCTACGCCTTCTTCGTTATTGTATCCGGCTGCCGTATCAATACTGCGATATCCTAATTCCACTGCGGTTTTGACCGCATGAATAACCTCTTCGCCATCTTTAGTCTTATACACGCCAAGACCCAGCCACGGCATGGTCACCCCGTCATTTAAAGTAGGACCACCCGAGAACGGTGCATTCAATTCACTCATCGCTTAACCCTCCAAGCTTATTGTTATTTCGTTAAACATACTTAACCTATTTACCCACTTAAGAAGCAAACGCTACCATAAAAAGTATAGCAGATGGCTTCATCATTCCCCAAATCCTTATAAAAAAACGGAGGCGTAAGCGCCCCCGCTCTTCTTTATTTCTCAATTAGTTTGAAATCATCAAAGTGGAATTCAGGAGAAACAATACAGGATACCAGCGTCGGCTCTTTGCCTAACGAACGCGCGGCCTGCCATACTCCCGCTGGAACAACCACTTGTGGCTGCTGGCCTGCAGCAATATCGAGACCCAGAATAACTTCCTGCACATCCTCAGGCTTATCTCCATTACCTCCGAGACTAAGCACGATTGGACTACCGGAATGCCACAACCAAACTTCATCGGACAATACTGTATGCCAATCAGATTGTTCGCCTTCGTGAAGTAAAAAATAAATTGAAGATGCCGAATGACGTGATCCAGAATAGCTATCGCCTAACACTTCCTGCGAAATTTCAAATTCCGAATTCCAAAGTCTTTTGTACCAACCACCCTCAACGTGAGGCTGTAATCCAAGCAGTTCAACTAGCGGTGAAATTTCTTTTTGCGTCACAGTAGCTTCTCTCCTTCAAAGTTAGCATGAACAACAATAGCTTCATATGCATAAGGTTGTTTTTGCTTTTTACTTTAACGGAATAAGCTCGAATTGTAAAATCTATTTACTGTCCTTGCTCGCTTTGAAGACTTCCGCAATCGCTCCAAGACTTCCCAGTGTTTCAACAGCGCTAGTTGGCAAGAACACTTTATTAGCAGAGCCTTTGGCAATCTCAGCCAGAGCCTCGAAGGAACGATAAGCCAGCACCTGCTCATCCAGACCTGCTGAACGAATCAGCTCAATACGTGATTTTTCTGCTTCTGCCACGGCTTGAATCGCTTTAGCCTCACCGTGTGCTTCCAGTTCCTGCGCCTGCCGTGAACCCTCAGCTTGACGGATACGCGCTTCTTTATCGCCTTCTGCTTTTAGAATCTTACTCTGTTTATCCCCTTCAGCGCGCAGGATCATATCCTGCTTGGCAGCTTCCGCTTCCAAAACAATGGCACGTTTGCTCCGCTCTGCTTTCATCTGCTTATCCATCGCTTCCTGAATATCCAACGGCGGTTTGATATCGATAACTTCCACACGCTCGATCCGTACGCCCCACTTCTCAGTAGCTTCATCGAGAGCAAGACGGATATCCGTCGAAATCTTTTCCCGTCCAGACAAGGTCTCATCCAATTCCAGCTTACCGATGATTTGCCGCATCGTTGCCGTCGAGATGTTTCTTACCCCATAAACATAATCAGAAATACCATAAGTAGCTTCCTCTGGTCCAACCACCTGGTAGAAAATAATCGTATCAATCTGCACCTGCACGTTATCCTTTGTAATTACCGTTTGCGGAGGTACATTTGCTTGTTGAATCCGTAAATCATGGTAGGTGCGCACCTGATCAATTACAGGAATCAGAATGTTCAGCCCCGGTGTCAGCAGACGATTAAATTTACCGAGCCTTTCCACTACGCCTACCCGCTGCTGTGGTACGATTTTGACTGTTAATGCCACAAAAACTACGACCACTACAATAATAATTGCGATAATTGCCCATTGCATTAGTTCATTTCCCCCCATCGTTCTACTTCGATAATCGTCGTGCCTCTTTTCACTACTCTTACAACCTCATCCTTGCCCAGAGACTGTTCAGAGGTCGCGCTCCACGTATCTCCGCCTACCTTCACTTGCCCGTAACGTCCCTGCTCTATCGGCTCAACAACTACTCCTTGCCTACCGATGATTTCTGTACCTGTATCCTTGAACCCACGTGAATGGCGAAATCTAGAAACCAGTGGTTTCGAGAATATAGTCAGACCAAGTGCGACCAGTGATCCAAGGACCACCTGAAACAAAATGGCTTCGGGAACAATCAGCGACACCAAACCTGCGGCCAAAGCACCAATACTAAGCCACAATAAATAAAAAGTAAGCGTCATCATCTCTACAACAAACAGGACACCGGCTGCGATCAGCCAAAACACCCACACAACCATCGGTGAGCCCACCACCTTCCGTATGATACTACTATAACGAAAAGAAACATCGATGCGTTGCATAGTTCCATAAAAAAATATTTCAGGCATGTATATAATTTATATTCATTACATCGGTGGTTATGTGTTTCTTCATGAGTTTCTTGATAAAAGGCGAGTATACAAATCCAAAAGGGTTCACTTTTTGACAAGTCACTATAAATTAGAAAATTCTCCCCCTATATCACCTGATTTTATCCCTAGCGCAATTGCAAGCTATGCTTGAGAATAAGAGTTACCATCACCCATTTATATCTAATTCATCCTAATTATCCAACTTCCAAACATCCTCCTCTATTCATTCAAACCATACACAGCATGTTACATCTTTTAAAATCAATGAAACAGCAGCACATAAAAAGCATAAAAGAAAGCGCTTACTGATTGGGTAAGGCTTGATTTGGACCGCTGCTTTTTTGCTGCTGAATCTACGAATTGAACTTCAATAGAATGATAGGGACGCCAAGGGTGATGGTGCACTACAACCGACGGGAGGTGAAGGTCAGGACATCTTGCCGAAAAGAATTTCGAACTACACTTTGAATCGAGGAGGTAGAAATTCAATGATCTTCACGAAAAAAGCTTCACGCAAAACCTTTGCAATTGCGATGATCGCCGCGCTTGTTCTGACACTCTTTTCCACCCTGGGTGGCAGTCCCAAAACAGCCAACGCCGCACAGGATTACAAACTGGTTGGTTATTACGCTTCATGGGCCGCTTACGGGCGTGCTTACAATGTAACAGATATCGATCCTACCAAAATGAATGTCATTAACTACGCTTTTGCGGATATTTGTTGGAATGGCATTCATGGCAATCCCGACCCCACTGGACCTAATCCGGTGACCTGGTCTTGCCAGAATGAACAAGGCCAAGCCATCAGCGTTCCGAACGGTACGATTGTTCTTGGTGATCCGTGGATTGACACTGGAAAAAGCTTCGGGGATGACAAATGGGATGATCCCATCAAAGGTAACCTGAAGCAGCTATGGAAGCTGAAGGAAAAGAACCCGAACCTGAAGACCCTAATCTCCGTTGGGGGCTGGACCTGGTCGAACCGTTTCTCGGATGTAGCTGCGACAGCTGCGACCCGTGAGGTTTTTGCCAATTCCGCGGTTGATTTTATTCGAAAATACAAGATGGACGGCGTGGATCTCGACTGGGAATATCCAGTAAGTGGTGGACTCGCAGGCAATAGCTACCGTCCTGAAGATAAAGAAAACTATGTACTGCTGCTGCAAAAAGTTCGCGAAAAGCTAAATGCAGCCGGCGCGGCGGATGGAAAAACCTATCTGCTGACCATTGCTTCCGGGGCAGGCCCAACGTATATCAACAACAATAACCTGGCCGGCATTGCTTCCGTTGTCGACTGGATCAATATTATGACCTATGACTTTAATGGGAGCTGGAACACCACCACCGGACATAATGCTCCGTTGTACTATGATCCCGCAGCTTCCGCTTCGGGCTTAACCGAACCGCAAAATTTTAACATCGATAAAGCGGTAACCTCCTATCTTGCGAATGGTGTACCTGCGAACAAGCTTGTACTTGGCATGGCTTTTTACGGTCGTGGTTGGGGCGGAGCTCCTGCTTCAGGAAACGGCCAATATCAGGTATCCGCTGGCATCTCACCAACAGGAACATGGGAAAAAGGCAGCTATGATTTCTATGATCTCGAAGCTAATTATATCAACAAAAACGGCTATACCCGCTATTGGAATGATACATCCAAAGTGCCTTATCTCTATAATCCAACAAATCAAACCTTTATCAGCTATGACGACGTAGAATCCTTTGGCCACAAGATCAGCTACCTGAAGTCCAAGGGTCTTGCAGGTGCTATGTTCTGGGAAACAAGTGGTGACCGGAACAAAACACTAACCAATAAACTAAACGCCGATCTTGGTGGCGGAGTGGTGCAGCCGACACCGACACCATCCACATCACCAATACCTACACCTACACCTACACCTACGGCAACTCCAACTCCTACGGCAACAGCAACGCCAACGCCAACTGCAACCGTGACGCCAACCCCAACGCCTACACCGGGACAATGTTCGGCAGCGGCCTGGGGTGCAACAACCGTATACACTGGCGGACAGCGTGTCTCCTACAATGGCTCAGTCTATGAAGCCAAGTGGTGGACGCAAGGGGATCGTCCTGATCTTAGCGGACCTGATGGGGTCTGGAAATTCATCAGCGTATGCGGAACAGCGACACCAACGCCAACTGCAACTGTGGTCCCAACTTTAACACCTACGGTAGTACCAACGCCTACCGCAACCGTTGCACCTACGCCTACTGTCGCGCCAACGCCAACTGCAACCGTTGCACCTACGCCAACTCCTTTGCCTACCGCTACACCTACTTCGGAAGGGTCTAGCTGGGGAACAGGCGTTGCGTACAAAACAGGTGATGTCGTCGCCTACAACGGAAAAACATATACCTGCTTGCAGCCCCACACTTCACTTCAGGGCTGGGAGCCAGCCACCACACCTGCTCTTTGGAAGCTCAATTAAAGTCATGCAGGAAGCAGCGTTCCCTAAATAACATTATCCCCCCTTGGAGGTATATTAAATATGATTGCAAAAGCACGTGCTAAGCGCAAAATATCCATAAGTTACCTTGCTGCGCTAATGAGCCTAATCGTTCTGGTTCCACTTTACACCGGGACAGGTGCATCCTTACCAGTGGCCCATGCAACGGAAACAACACCTTCCGCTCCCGCTCCAGCAGCTGACCATCCTCGCAAAATCGTTGCTTACTTCCCAGAGTGGGGCGATCAGGAGAACAAAGGATTTTACACCGTAGACAAAATTCCGTGGGATAAAATTACCCATATTAACTACGCCTTCGCCAAGGTAAATCCTCAAACGAACAAGATTGATCTCATGGACCGTACAGCTGCAATCGAAAAAGACTATCCCGGTCAGCTGACTACCCTGCCTTTTAAGGGGCATTTTAACCAACTGATCAAGTACAAACAGCTCTATCCTGATGTACGCACCCTGATTTCTGTTGGCGGCTGGTCGGGTTCCGGAGGATTCTTCAACATGGCGAATTCGGAAGCCGGGCGAGAAGCTTTTGCCAATAGTGTTGTGGATTTTCTGCGTACCTATCAGTTCAACGGAGTGGACATCGATTGGGAGTACCCTTCTGGCACTGGGCAGTCCGGTAATCCTAACGATTTTGCCGTGGCAGAACCGCTGCGTACAGTTAATTACAACAACTACGTTCTTCTTATGAAAAAACTTCGCGAAAAGCTCGATCTGGCAGGTTCACAAGACAATCAGAAATATGATCTGACCATTGCGGCCACCGCCTCTTCCTGGATTCTTGGGGGCATGAAGCTTGGGGAAGCCAATCAGTATTTAGACTGGGCGAACCTTATGACCTATGATTTCCATGGTGCGTGGAATGGTTATGTAGGGCCGCATTCTGCACTGTACCCGGATTCCCGCGATACTGAAACTGCTGCGCTGGGTACTCCGGTTCTGAATACCGACTGGGCGGTCCGATACTATCTCGGTACGCTTCCTCCGGAAAAAATCGTGATCGGAGTTCCTTATTATTCACGAGGCTGGAAAAATGTGAATGGAGGCATCAACAATACCGGCCTTTACGGCACAGCTCCGACAACCGGTGGGGGAGCAGATGGCCAATACGGCATCTGGAATGATCCCGCACCAGAGCAGCCTGCTGGTGCAAATCCAATCTGGCATGTGCTAAATCTGCTCAAAGATCCAGCGAATAAACGTTACTTCGATCCTGTTACCAAAACACCGTACTTGTTCAACGCAGACAAGAAGGTTTTTCTTACGTATGAAGATAAGGAATCTCTAGGCTACAAGCTGGATTACATTAAACAAAAAGGCTTGGGAGGCATGATGTTCTGGGAATTAACGGGCGATTACTCTGAGCAGAGCGATGGCACTTATACGTACGGCAATTCTCTGACCGATTTTGCCTATGATCAGCTGAAGACAGCCTCGCCGCCGGGCGGAGCTCCTAAGCCGCAGTTGCCTGAACCTAAAAACTTCAACCTCAGCTTCAGCGGCGCTTATGATCATCCGAACTATACCTATTCATTAAAAATAACGAACAACACCGGTGCGGATATTCCCGGTGGCTGGAAGCTGGAATTCGACCTGCCAACAACTACAACCCTAACCTCGGCATGGGGAGCCGGTAGCGTTGAGCAAATCTCCACGGCCTGGGATTTCAACCGCTACCGTATTACAGGCACAGCTACTCAAACTATTGCGAATGGAGCTTCACTTGAAATTCCGGGTATGATGAAGCTGAATTTTTCAGGCGGTCCACAGCGAATCACCCTGAACGGAAACTCGTCCCAACAGGAATACGATAAACTGTACGGAGGCATTACGCCAACACCAACACCGTCTGCATCACCGACAGCAACACCTACTCCGACGACTACACCAACAGCAACACCAACGGCAACACCTACAACAACACCGACTCCGACGGCAACCGTGACGCCAACGCCAACTGTAGCGCCAACACCTACTCCTACGCCGGGACAATGCTCGGCAGCGACCTGGAATGCGGCAACCGCATATACTGGCGGACAACGTGTTTCCTACAACGGCTCAATCTATGAAGCCAAGTGGTGGACACAAGGCGATCGTCCCGATCTTAGCGGACCGGACGGTGTCTGGAAATACATCAGCGTATGTGAAACAGCAACGTCTACACCAACGGCAACTGTAGCTCCAACGGTAACACCGACTTTGACACCAACGGTGGCACCGACGCCTACAGCAACCGTAACACCCACGCAAACTCCATTACCGACTGCTACACCTACTTCGGGAGGTTCTAGCTGGGTAACAGGAGTTGCTTATAAAGTAGGTGATGTCGTTGCCTACAGTGGAAAAACGTATACCTGCTTGCAGCCTCACACTTCACTTCAGGGGTGGGAGCCAGCTTCTACACCTGCTCTTTGGAAGCTGATATAATCGGGTGCTCTCTTTGATTCCAACAAGAAGATTGTCCCATTACAAGGAGAACATCCCATTATTAGTGCAGAGTCATACTCATTCTCTGGGGCTTACGTTAAGGACCCAGTTGACGTTATTTACAAATTTCAAGCCTTTGGAGCTATGTTTCGGACTCCAGTGCTGCTATTCCTTATGAAATGCTTCTTTTGGGGTGTTTTTCGTGCCCATAGCGACTTTGGGGTCCAGTAGAATCTCAATTATCGGAAATAGCTACGTTTAAGGTCAGCTGTGTCCGGGTGGCAGCTTCATACGGGTAAATGTGTTAGAATCGAACGAAGTTTGAGGCTTAGTTCAAAGGGAAGGTATAAAAAACGGGGGTGCCCAGCAGCCATTTCGCGGCTTTTGGACACCCCCACTTTTATAAAAAACTCTATTCCGGCGATAGGCCGCCTTCAGCCGCCAGTTTCTTCTCCAGCTTCGCCGTCAGCAGTCGCAGTGCAGTTCCTCGATGGCTGATCTGCTGCTTCTCTTCCAGCGTAAGCTCGGCCATAGTTTTTTCATGTTCCGACAGGTAGAATAGCGGGTCGTAACCGAAACCACCGGCACCTGATGGTTCTGAAGTAATCCAACCTTCGACCGCACCTTCTGCGGTTAGCTCCTGCTTGGAAACTGGATCGTACAGCGATAAAGTACAGACGAACCTAGCCGTGCTCAGCAAAGGCTGATCTGTGTCTTCCCCCTGTTTCAATCTCTCTAGCTCGCTAAGCAGCTTTAGGTTATTTTCCCCATCCGTAGCATCTTCACCTGCAAAACGTGCAGAGTACACACCAGGTCTGCCATCCAAAGCATCTACACAAAGACCCGAATCATCAGCGAGTACCGGAATTCCAAGTGCGTCACCTACGGCTTTGGATTTTTTAAATGCGTTTTCTGCAAAAGTAGCTCCGTCTTCTACCACATCGGGCAGATGCGGATAGTCATACATACTCTTAACTGTCAGGCCCAGCGGGGCAAAAGCGTGCTCGAATTCGCGCACCTTCCCCTTATTCTTCGTAGCGACAATGAGAATATTGCCCGTGGAATTCATGTTACACCTCTTGGCCCGGCTGGCCGGAAGGGATTTTCAGAGCAATCGCTCCGAGCGCTTCTTTTTGTGCGGCAATCAGTTCATAAATCCCTTTCTCACCTAGACCCAACAAAAGATCCAGCTCTTGACGCGAGAATGGTCTTTCTTCGCCAGTTCCTTGTACCTCAACAAAAGCACCGCCGCCGGTCATGACTACATTCATATCCACTTTGGCTTTGGAATCCTCTTCATAATTCAGATCGAGCAGTGTTTTATCCCCTACAACACCTACACTAATTGCTCCCAAAAAGTCTGTTATAGGAAAAACAGCCAGCTTGTGCTGTAGTGCAATTTTATTAATAGCAAATGCCATGGCAACAAAAGCGCCTGTTATCGAAGCCGTCCGAGTTCCCCCATCCGCCTGAATCACATCACAATCCAGCGTAATGCTGCGTTCACCTAACGCTTGTAAATTCACCACGGAGCGAAGCGCACGGCCGATCAGCCGTTGGATTTCCATTGTACGTCCGGTAAGTTTACCGCGTGCAGCTTCACGTTGATTACGGGACTGAGTGGCCCGAGGAAGCATCGAATATTCAGCAGTTACCCAGCCTTTTCCTTGTCCTTTAAGAAACGGAGGCACTTTTTCCTCTACAGTAGCCGTACAAATAACTTTGGTGTCTCCCATCTCAATGATCACGGAGCCCTCAGCATATTTATTCGTTTGGGTCGTTATTGTCAGCGGCCGTAATTGGTCGTCAGTTCGCCCGTTTGATCTCATCTTTTCTGCCTCCTACATCGTATAGCTAATAGTTTAGTGTGAGTCCCGTTTCCCTGTTGTTCATTGCGGCAGTTCACCGTTCGGGACGTTACGTCTTTTTGAGCAACTTTTATTCTACCAAAGAGGAGGCACAAAAGCATCTTTTAAACCTTAGAAGGTCATTCTATAACGGGAGCTCGTTCAAAAATTCAGGTGCAGAAACAGGTTTGCTATAATCCACATTGTCAGTGTCAGTAATCGATTGTTTGCCGTTCAAACGAATTTGAACCAGAGCATCTTCCGTATTTTGCGCAACAGTCAGAACAACCGATTCCAGCAATTCGGCAGGAACTTCCTTCCCATCTGCGAACATATCGTCAGTCAAGGATACAGTAACAACACCGTTTTGTCCGGCTTCAACCGAATCAAGTGATGTGCCCTGTGTCATAACCATTTCCAGACCGTCTCCGGATTCAGGTCCCGCAATCAGTTCATTGATAGCAGCAGTCAGCTGTTCTTGCCCTGCGGGTACAAAGCGCGTAACCGGAACATAATATTGGATACCGTCAGGAGATGTTGTGGAAAAATAAACAGTAACCGCACTAGAGTTCATCAAAGATGGACCTTGTTTAGGCAGGTTAATGCCCATTGTGCGGGACAGCGGGCGATCCAGCGGAGTACCTTGAAGCGGCATTTCCGTAAGCTTTTTACCATCTACCCAGAACTGTACACCTTTAATGTCATCTTGACCGGTCAGCGTCCAAGTGATCGCTTCAAGGATTTTGCGTTCATCCGCAGCATCGTAGTTGTTAAATTCCGAATTGAACTCAACAACTGCCAGATTCGACTTGTCTACCGTAATGCTTTGCACCTCAGTTCCAGCTGGTAGAATGCCTTGGAAGCCTTCTGGCAATAAGGACGCATATTCTCCCTTATTCACTAATGCCATTAAAGAGTTCTTGAGCGTGCTGGAATCTTTGCTTTTTGGCAGATTTAGCGACACTGGAGCGAGTAAGCCGTTTCCATCTTCCAAATATACGGTCGTCCGGTCACCGGAAGCCGTTGTTTTATCCGTTGCTTTAGCGGTTTTGGTGCTGTCCTTAACAGCTGTTTGTGCATCATCCTGAGCCACTGGACCAAATACACCTGAATCCAAAGTGTTATTTCCCTCTGTCTGTAGCATCTGCGCTTCAACCTCAGGTGGCGGAGCATCAATCGATGCTGATTCCGAACCGAACAAGCCACAACCGGACAGTGCCAGTGGAACTGCGAGTAGGCAGACCGCGGAAATCCCGCGGATTTGTTGCATTGTTTTCATCATTTATTACCCCTTTCAAGGTTAGATAGCATTTGTACTGCTATGTATACGAGACCTTTGTCCAAAAAATAACAACTGCTTATCCTAAATTGTTGGAAAAGCCTGTGTACTTTATTTTCAGGTTGGGTTGGATCTAGATTTTAATTCACATAGACTCCGCTTTCTGGACAAATACTTCTTCTAAACGTACAATCTGAGATAACACCAGCGCTTAACATCATGCTAACGAACGTTGTAATGCAAAGACTTAACTTACGAGGTGACTAATCATGGCTGATGAACCAATCGCAAAAATACCTTACAGTCTGAACAGCAAGGCAGTCGCAGATGCGACCAAAGTGTGGTTGAATAAGCGTGGAGTGAACCTGCAGGAAATCGCAGAGCTCGTTATGTTTCTGCAAAAAAAATATTATCCAAACTTAACAATGGAAGAGTGTGTCCATAACGTTGAGATGGTACTCAGCAAACGGGAAGTGCAAAATGCAGTACTTACGGGCATTCAATTGGACATGCTCGCGGAGGAGGGGAAGTTGTTTCCGCCGCTTCAGGATATGATCGAAAATGATGAGGGATTATACGGAGTGGATGAGATTCTGGCTTTCTCCATCGTAAATGTATACGGCAGCATTGGCTTCACCAACTATGGTTATGTGGACAAGCTTAAGCCAGGCGTTCTTGAACGGTTGAACGACAAAAACACCGGGCAGATCCACACCTTTCTCGACGATATCGTCGGAGCTGTAGCCGCTGCAGCTAGTAGCCGAATCGCACACCGTAAGCAAGCAGAGCGTGAGATAGACCTCGAACTTCCGCATTCACCTGAGGATCGCGAAGAAGCTGCAAGGAAACTTGCAGAACATGAAAAACAACCGGAGTAACCGGTGTTTTGGGTACACTCTGAGAATTAAAAAGCGATTGTTTCGTAGCCCTTGCGGGTTATGAGACAATCGCTTTTTTTGAGGTTGGGTTGGGTTGGGTTGGGTTGGGTTGGATTGGGTTGGGACCGTTTTAGGGAAAATCTCCCTAAAAAATACCGAAAATCGTTCAAAACCTAAGGTATTAGGGAATTCTTCCCTAATAACTCTACGAAAACCTTAATTTATAGCTACATTCGTAGAATATTAGGGAGAAATTCCCTAATATCCGCTCTACACCTCAACAATCCTCAAAAAACAGGGAGGAATTCCCCAATTAGTCAATACCAACACTTAGTTACTCGACAAGATGTGTTTCTACCCACGAATAGCGGCATCTGAGTCCGAATGATCTGTGTGACGCATAAGTAAAGTAATCAAATGTTAGTTGGTAATGCGATCGGACTCAGGTGACCCTATTTCCATAAAACACCCTTGATTTAGTCACTTTCGGACTCCAGAGTCGCTATTCACTCAAAAATGACCAATAACTACCCTCTGCACTAGCAATAACGCCTCTCCGGTCCGATACTAACCTCAAAAGCCCCAAAACCCACGAATAGCGGCATCTGAGTCCGAATGATCTGTGTGACGCATAAGTAAAGTAATCAAATGTTAGTTGGTAATGCGTTCGGACTCAGGTGACACTATACTCACAATCCCCTTAGATTTGGACACTTTCGGACTCCAGAGTCGCTATTCACTCAAAAATGACCAATAACTACCCTCTGCACTAGCAATAACGCCTCTCCGGTCCGATACTAACCTCAAAAGCCCCAAAACTCACGAATAGCTGCATCTGAGTCCGAATGACCTGTGTAACGCGTAAGCAAAGTAATCAAATGTTAGTCCAAATGATCAGCCTAACGCATGAGTATGTAATCAAAGGTTAGTTTGGTATGCGATCGGACTGAGGAGCTCAATATTCATATAAATAGCACCGAATTATACTCTCTCCTTAGTCACTAAAACCAAAACCCAAAAAAAGAGCAGTCCCAATAACACAGGACTGCTCTGTACCTCTACTTGATCATAACCTTCACATCTCAATTCATTTCATCAATCATCATTCATCACTCATCACTCTTCGAGCCCGCTAGAAACTCTAACTAACATGGTCTCCAGCACTTTGAGATGCTGCAAATAATATAGCACCGTCCGCCTCTATCATCACTGCCCGCTCCCGGCGCATCAGCTCCGCTAAATGCGCCAGTGTCTCACTCATCGCAAAGCGCATCTGGTGAACGGTGGTTACCCGGCTGCGAAACAGAATTTCGCAGACTGCGAAGCCGCTCAGCGGGCAGTTTGCGAGCAAGGCTGCAGCGGTATCCAGCCGCTCCTCATGATGAGCGAGCAGGCTGCTGACCCGGTGCGTGAAGCCCGTGAACGGTTCCCGATGGCCCGGGAACGCCATGCTGACCGGATAGCTGCCCAGCTCCCGCAGCCCCTGAAGAAACGTCTGCAGCGGCTGTGGATCGCTGCCTGGAAGCAGGCTGACATTGGGCGAAATCTGCGGCAGCACAGCATCGCCGCAGATCATTTGCCCGCTGTCCGCATGATAAAAGCTCACATGTCCCGGTGCATGTCCGCCAGTTACAATCAATTGCCATTCACGGCCCCCCATCCCGAAAGGCTCTACCTCATTCAGATAAGTTACAACCGGCTGCGGCTCCACTTGAGCGTCAAAGCTCTCCAAATGCGTTTTTATTCCACTCGACCATTCTTCCGACATTCCGTGTCCGATGAAATATAACGGCAAAACTTCATTGATATCCGTGTCACTGCCCCACATCAACATCGCTTCGGCATGAGCACGTTCAGTCATCCATACCTTACATCCGGTCTGTAACTGCAACCATCCCGCCAATCCATAATGATCGGGATGATGATGTGTTACGACGATATCCCACACGTCCTTCCACGACAATCCCAGCTCCTGCAGGATCGCCTGCCAGCATTTTTCTGTCTCCGGGCTACGCGGACCGGGATCAATAATAGTAATTCTGCCATCCTCATCGGGCAGAATATAGCTGTTCACTTGACGAAGCGGCGAGTCCATGGGCACCGAGACCTGAAGAATGTTCTCGTCCCATGAAGTGATATCCGCCTTAGACATGGTGCGATCACCGCCTTTGAATCTTTTTCCTGATACCATTACGATCGAATTCCACTAAAAATCATCCGCGTGGAGCTTTCTGCATTATAAACCTCATCTTCATAGCTGCCATGCACAGCTTCGAGCTGTAAACCCGCTTCCTCGATCATCCCGCTGAATTTCTCCAAGGAATACAGCTTCACACGTTCATGATATTGGCGAGGTGTAGAATCATTTTTAGAGGTTAAAATGATGTCCTTCTTCACGTACCCATCCTCGATCCGCCGCGACTCATCAATCAGATTTTTTCCATCCTCGCGGGTAGAATGCGGCACCAGATGACGAATCACATACGCAGGATTCAGATAATCAATAACAAACTTGCCACCCGGCTTCAACATCCGATAGATTTCACGCAAAACCTTTACCTGCTCCTCATCCTCTTCAAAATAACCAAAGGAAGTGAATAGATTAACCACAGCATCGAAACCTCCAGTTAACGGTAGGTCACGCATGTCAGAACGCAGCCAAGTTACCTGCTCCGCTCCTGTTTGAGATCTTGCCTCACGCAGCAATACCTCTGATAAGTCCACTCCAGTTACCTCGTACCCTGCTTCCGCAAGCGCCAGTGAATGACGTCCCATCCCACAACATAAATCCAGCACTTTGGAGCCTGGCGGTAGTCCCAGCCACGAGATCATTCGTTCAACTTCTTTACGAGCTCCACCAAAGTCTCGATGTTTGTATACGACCAGATAATCCTCTCCGAAGCTCTTTTCATACCATTCAGTCATGTTGTCTCTCCTCCCACAGGCGTCTTCCTGTAACTCCACTCTATGTATGTTAATGTATCGCCATTGTACAGTCTTTTACTCACAAACTCAAAGAAGAGTTGTCACAGTGAGCGTTCAGCCCCTTCATGACAACTCATTCCTACAGCTTCCTTTACACAAGCTGCTGCAAATATACTCGTGCTTCATAAGGTCGAAGTTTAAGCGGTTGGATCTGCTCATCTTTTTCCACGGAATAATTAGAAATTAACAGCTCTATATTTTCTGGTTGGAACTCTGCTGGCCATTCGAATACAGGCTCTCCATCATAAAAATTCAGAATAACCAGCAGCCGCTGATCTTCCAATGTCCGGGTATACGCATATATCTCTGTATGCTCTGCAAGCAACAACTCGTAGGCTCCATAAACGATGACTTTATGTTTTTTTCTCAGGGCAATCAGCTGTTTATAGTAGTTGTAGATGGAATCGGGATCTTTAATCGCGTTGCCAGCGTTGATCTCCATATAGTTGGAATTCACTTCGATCCAAGGAGTCCCCGTCGTAAAACCACCTGCGTGACCATCGTCCCACTGCATCGGGGTGCGGGCATTATCCCGGCTTTTATGATGAATGGCAGACATAATCTGCTCTTCTGGAACGCCGTTTTTTCGCTTTTCCTCATAATAATTAAGCGTCTCTACATCCCGGTAATCATCAATGGATTCGAAACAGACATTCGTCATTCCAATTTCTTCGCCTTGATAAATATAAGGTGTGCCTTCCAGCATGTGAATGAAGGTCGCCAGCATTTTAGCCGAAGGAATCCGGTAAAAAAGGTCGTTCCCAAACCGGGACACTGCGCGCGGCTGGTCATGGTTGCAGAGATAATTCGCATTCCAGCCTTTGTCATGCAGAACCGTCTGCCAATTACTCATAATCTTTTTCAGCTCCAGTAGACTCCATGGGACGACATCCCATTTTCCACTACCTGCCGAAGCGGCATCCAGAAACATATGCTCAAACTGAAAAGTCATATTCAGCTCCCGGCGACCATCACCTACGTAATCTAGCGCCTGCTCCGGTCCAAGTCCTGAGGTCTCTCCTACCGTCATAATATCGTAGAAATAAAGCACTTTATCATATAAATTCTGTAGCAGGGTATGCACATCTGCCAGATTGGAGAACATTCCATAAGCCCGTACGGTAGGTGTTCCACCTGGATTATCCGCATCCGGGTAACCTTTCGTCTTCACGATATGTGCAATGGCATCAAAGCGAAATCCGTCCACACCCTTCTTCAGCCACCATTCCACCATCTCATGCAGCTTATCAATGACCACGGGATTCTCCCAGTTCAGATCAGGCTGATATTTGGAATAGAGGTGAAGGTAATATTCATCGGTCCGCGGATCAAGCTCCCACACCGAGCCACTGAAATAAGACTCCCAGTTATTCGGGGGACCTCCATTTTTTCCTTTTCGCCAAATATAGTAGTCCCGTTTCGGATTATCCTTCGACGATCTGGATTCAACAAACCATGGGTGCTCATGTGACGTATGGTTCAGAACCAAATCCATCATCAGCTTCATCCCACGTGCGTGCATCTCCCTCAGCAAATGGTCAAAATCATCCATCGTGCCAAATTCCTTCATAATGTCACAGTAATCACTGATATCATAACCGTTATCATGGTTTGGCGATTTATAAATAGGGCAGACCCAAATCACGTCTACACCTAAATCCTGCAAATAATCCAGTCTGGATATGATTCCTTGCAAGTCTCCAATCCCATCTCCGTTACTATCCATGAAGCTAATCGGATAAATTTGGTACACGACACTTTCTTTCCACCATTTCGGGTTCATTTCTCGGTTACCTCCTATTTAGCTATATGTAGAGTTTAACCACACAAAGCCTAGTAGATAACAATTTGCTCCTACTTCCCTAGTCCCTTTTGATATTGTGAGGGCGTAAGTCCGGTCCATTTCTTAAAAGTAGCACTGAAGTGGCGTTCTTCCCCGTAGCCTACTAACTTTGCAACAGCGTACATTTTTAAGTTTTGGCGGAGCAGCTTTTTTGCCTCTTCTACCCGGTATTGATGCAAATAATCGAGAAAATTCACACCCAGCTCCTGGCGGAACAGTGAACTTAAATAAGTATTAGATACATAAGCTTCCTTCGCAACATATTCCAGAGACAGATTGGTATTATATTTGTTACGGATGATCTCGAGCGCTGTAACTACTGTTCGATGCAGAGGGCGATGTTTAGAAAAAGCCTCCACCACATTCTGCATGATCTTATTCAGGATCGTAGACAATTCTTCCAGCGTCTCGATCTGTGGTGCCTGCTCCATCCAATTGACCAAATGCTGCTTCCATTCGAATCCGGCTACTTGTTTTTCCTGCGCAAGCCTCTTAAGGCGAACGACAAAAGCTGTTGCCCGAATATTCACCTCCTGCTTGAGGCATCCGGGGTTTCCGCGAAAACGTTCCAGCCATTGCTCCAGCAGATCGAGGGCAAGCTCATTACTTCCTGCACCGACTGCCACAAGCATCTCATCCTCCAGCACATTTAATTCAGGATCATCTAAAATCCCGATCTCCTGTGCGCCACCCCCAATAACTCCCGAGCCTTCTGTATAAAAATAAACGCCGCCTTTCCCGTTCAGAAAGCGGGATTCCATGGCCTGAAGCGCTTCTTTATAAGACAGGTGAGCTTCCGAAATATCCGCACGACAGGAGCCTACAGCAATACTGATTGACAGCTTGAGGTATTTCTCCAGATTGCTTTGCAGCATCCCGATCTGCTCTTTTAAATAGATGGGGGTTCGGTAAGACTTGCGGGAATCCGTTCCAGCTAAACCACTGCCGATCCAGAGCAGGAGATTGCCATCATGAAAGGTCTCGATTTTTCCTTTATAGATAGGAGACAAGGTCTCACTAATAATATTTAGGGCCGCGTAACGTAAAAGTACAAAATCCTGTCCAGACCCACCAGCAGAGGGAGGATCAAAATCAAAGCTGACCAGCCCAATCTGCGGACCTTCATGGCTAATAGCCATAGCTAACTCACCGATCAGCTCCTGCCGCCGCTCCAGCGGAACCGGAGGATGATGAATCCATTGGGACAGCACTTGGCTTTTGACAAGCGGTGCATTTTTATGCCAGGAACGATCTCTTTTTAGCTGTTCATTCTCCTGACAACGCTGCCTTTCAATTAGCTCCTTAGCCTTGAGTACCGTCTTCAGAATTTCTTCCGGCCGGCACGGCTTCAGCACGTAATCGACAACCCCCAGCGCAATCGCTTGTTTTGCATAAGAGAACTCATTGTATCCAGATAAAATAATCGAGCGAAAGTCGTAACCGCGACGCCGTCCAGCTTCGATTAGCTCCAGACCATTCATCTGCGGCATGCGGATATCCGTTAACAATAAATCCGGCTGTTCAGACTCCATCAGAGCCAGCGCTTCACTTCCGTTCCCCGCCTCGCCCATTACCTCAATCTGATGCGAATTCCAGTCAATCATATTGACGATACCCTCACGGATGGTGTCTTCGTCTTCAGCAATCAGCAGCTTCAGCTTCATCATTTAGGGACCCTCCACAGTGATATGAATGATAATACGTGTGCCTGCTCCTTCTACACTCTCTACTTGCAATGAGGCTCCGTCAAAAAACAAAGCTAAACGTTCCTGTACATTCGAGAGTGCAAACCCCGAACGTCCAGCATTCTCCTCTTCCTCCGAAATAGAGCTTCCTCTCGCTAAACGCTGATGTAGCTCCTGAAGTCTTTCCGGCGTGATTCCCACCCCGTTATCTTGAACCTCGAGTACAATAGTTCTATCTTTGCGGAAGGCGCGAATCGAGATTAGCCCACTTCCAGCCAGTGGCTCGATCCCATGAATCACTGCATTTTCCGCCAGTGGCTGGAGCAGCAGCTTCGGAACTGTGAAATCCTTGATACTCTCATCCAAGGCAATTTCGAACTCAAAACGTTCTCGAAACCGATTTTTTTGCAGGAACAAATAATTCGTCACAAGCTCTACTTCCTGTTCTAATGTAAACGTATCCCGCCCATCA
The DNA here is from genome assembly GCF_038002845.1 of Paenibacillus sp. FSL F4-0122. Classification (NCBI taxonomy): domain Bacteria; kingdom Bacillati; phylum Bacillota; class Bacilli; order Caryophanales; family Paenibacillaceae; genus Paenibacillus; species Paenibacillus sp. FSL F4-0122. The sequence goes on along the minus strand of NZ_JBBODI010000001.1, from coordinate 3,637,052 downwards.
TTTAAGCTCAGCCGGAATACTTGAGAAAGCGAATAGACCATATCCGCTATTTCTTTGTCGCCCTTCTTCTCAGCTTCCCAACAAATCGTATTCAGCGTGTTATATAAAAAGTGCGGCCTGATCTGTGCCTGAAGCGTTTTCAATTCTGCTTCCTGCTGCTTCAGTTTGGAGGCATATACATCATTGATGAGCGATTTGATCCGCTGCACCATTAGATTATAACCATGGCCCAAGAGACCAATCTCATCATTTCCTTCAAAAAATACGCGCTGCGTGAAATCCCCTGTCTGCAATCTGCGCATGGAGCGGGAAAGCTTTTTCAGCGGTTTCGTTATTGAGGCGGCGGCGAGCCAGGTAACCATTAAGCTAACTGCTAAGCACAGAAAAGCGATCGTCACCGTGACCTGTGAAATCTGTCCCAGCTCTTTGACAAGCTGCCGTTTGGAATGCACCACCACTACATACCAACCCGTCGTTTCTGACTGCAGATGCGAGACAATCCACTGTTTGTGATCCGCTGTAGACTCCAGCCTCTCCTTTAGGCTCAACTTAGGATCGCTGTCCGCAAAATACGGAAGATCAAGATCTCTTTTGCCGATCCAGCTCTTGTTAGAAGCCGTAATGATGAGCCCGTCTCGATCTACCACAAACATATCTACATCATCTTCAGAGTTGTCTAGATATTGGCTTCCAATCTTACCAGCATCGACCCCGATCACCGCAAGCCCTGCCGGTTTTAAAGTATATACATTCTTGATAATTCTGGAAAGTACAATCTTATGATAATGATCACCAACAAATATGCCATCCGTGGGTCTGGACAATCCAAAGGTTGGACTACCTGCGGCTTCAACGGCTTCCTTGTAGTACGAGGTTTGGATAAAGTTAGAGAACTTCATGCCAGTTGTCAATCCGGCTTGGTTCGCAGCAAAAGGCTCCGCCCCGTTATTCTGGTCTTCCAAAGAGTATAGAATCAGGGATTGAATCGAGTTGCCAGCGACCATCAGGTTGGTGACCGTTTTAAATACGGAATTTCGTTCTTTTTGTGCTTCTGACGACACTAAGAGCCGCTGCACACTTTCATCCAGAAAGAGTGTATTGGAAAAAGAAATCATTCCCCTCACCATCTCATCAATCTGCTCTGCTGTTTTTCGGGTCAGGTGATCCTGTGACTGTTTCATTTTCTCCACCACCTGCTGCGAAGAGATCTGATAGGAGTTCCACCCCATAGCGAATATAGTCACGAGAAGCAGCGGCACAAACCATAATAACAGCTTAAACTGGAGCGGAAGATGGCGATAACGGCTTAATAAGCGGATGTTTCGATTCATGAGAACCACCTTCATGTATAATCAATAAATGTGTAAACCAAGTATAACTGAAATCATTAAACCCTGAACCAGCTTTTTACAATCACTGAAAAATACCTACATAGTTCTTAAATATGGACCATGTTTCTATCGGTCATAAACTCTTAAGATGGGGATGCAAGAAGAAACGACATTGTCGTCCTCGTTTGATGACAGCCGTTCTCGTGGAAATATATCTCATAAAAAAGGTGGGTTTTTGATGAAAGGTAAAGGAATAAAGCTAGCACTTATGAGTCTAATGCTACCAGCTCTGCTCGCAGGCTGCGGTGGCGGAAATAACAATGCGAAAGCTACCAATGCACCTACAAATGACAAGGCCGAAGCTACTGCCGAAGCAACAGCAAGTGCAGGGGAAAATACACCCGCCGAAAAAATCACACTGAAGTTCTTCACCGCGCTCGCGGATCGGGCAAATGGTTCAGGTAAGGTAGAGCAAGACATTATCGATGCTTACATGAAAGAGAACCCTAACGTCAAGATTGAAGTGGAAGCGCTTCAAGATGAGCCTTACAAATCAAAAATCAAAGTGTATGCCTCCAGCAATCAGCTGCCTGATATCATTCAAGCCTGGGGTCAGCCCTCCTTCCTGAGTCCGCTGCTGGATAACGATCTGCTGCTTGAACTGAACAGCGCTGACTTCGAAGGTAATCAGTTTGTGTCCGGATCCATGGACGGCTTCAGTAAAGATGGTAAACTTTACGGCTTGCCGCGTGGTGCCGACTACATGGTCATGTACTATAACAAAAAAATATTCGCTGACAACGGCATCGAGGTTCCAAAAACCACAGATGATTTGCTTGCCGCCGTCAAAACACTTCGTGCCAAGAAAATTAACCCGATCGCTATGAATGGTATGGACGCTTGGACACTGCCTATCTGGTATGAATTTGTAGCCCAACGTCAGACTGGCGATTTCAATACAATGGATGAAGCTGTTGCGCGTAAAATATCCTTTACAGATCCTAGTCTCGTTGCAGCCGCAACTGAAATGCAGCAATTTGCCGATGCTAAAGGTTTTGCCGATGGCTGGCTGACTGCCGATTACGGTGCTGCACGCAACTTGTTCGGACAAGGGCAAGCTGCCATGTTCTTTATGGGCGCTTGGGAGTCGGGTCTGGCAACAGACGAGAACTTCTCTGAAGAATTCCGCAATAACGTAGGTGCTTTCGCTTTCCCAGCTTCAGATAAAGGTAAAGCAACCGATGATGCCGCTTGGTATGGTGGCGGATATGCAGTCAGCAAAAATTCCAAACATGCTGAAGCCGCTGTTGATTTTTTGAAATATTTCTTCGCTCCAGAGCATTGGTCTAAAATGCTATGGCAAGCCGGCGCGGGTACACCTGCGCAGCAATTCGATCAATTCCTAACGGGTAACGAAACCCAGCTGCAAAAAGAATTGATTGAAGTATTCAGCTCCATGACCTCTTCCAGCGGTACTCCACTGCAGGATGTGGGTGACGATGAGTTCAAGCAAAAGGTAATGGAGGCGCATCAAAGCCTGCTTTCTGATGCAATTACCCCTGAGGAATTCGCCAAAGCACTGGATGCTGCATCCGATAAATTCGCTGGTAAATAAACCAGAGAACTACAAAAAACATGAACCTTAGCGCTCCTGAAGTAACCTAATAGATGGCAGTGCGCAAACCCCGGCTTCCCCCAGAGGCCGGGGTTTTGTTTTCGAAAAAATGTATACACCGATCTGAAATTTACGGCATGTTCCGGTGCCTGGCTTCCCGTTACGATGGTAATAGATAGATTACTCTTTAAAAGGACGGAGATTTCCATGCACAGAGTGTTAAGCGACAAAAAAGCGATATTCTTACTCATCGCACCTGGACTGTTCCTATTTGCTTTTATGATCTGCATCCCTATCTTCATGAGCGCTTATTACGGTTCTACGGATTGGGGCGGAATCGGCAAATACAATTTCATCGGCTTTGATAACTACCGTGAAATTCTATTTCATGACAAAGTGTTCTGGAGATCGCTAGTCAATGCCCTGCTCCTGACCGCCGCCACTGTATTTTTACAACATCCCTTTGCCATTCTCATGGGGATATTCCTAACCAATTCCGGCAAATACGAAAAAATATTCCGGACGATCTTTTTTATCCCCGCTGTAATTTCCGTCGTCGTTACAGCCAAGCTGTGGACCGGAATTTTCCATCCAAACTACGGACTGCTCAACAAGCTGCTAAGCGGAGTTGGATTGGATGCACTTACGCATGATTGGCTCGGTGATCCAAAGACGGCCATCTGGTGCATCATCATTGTTGTTATGTGGCAAGGCTTTGGGTATGCACTGCTGCTGTATTATTCAGGTCTGCAAGGCATTCCGGAAGATTTAAGCGAAGCCGCAAGAATCGACGGCGCCAACAACTTCACCCTCTACACGCGTATCATCATTCCGCTGCTTTCGCCGATGATGCGGGTTGCCATCATCATTGCCGTCACCACCTGCCTTAAGCAAATGGAAACCGTATTCTTAATGACCAACGGTGGCCCTGCAAATAGCACACAGTTCCTAGGGAACTATCTGTACAAAACTGCCTTCTCATCATCGCTATACGGTTATGGTAATGCCATTTCGATTCTGTTTATTGTGTTCTGCCTGATCCTAACCGTTATCCTCAACAAGATTTTAAAGAAAGATATCGGAGAATTTTAAAGAAACCCTGTAACCGGAGGAAATCCTATGAATAATTCCTTATCGCCTGCCGCTTCACCCCCTAAGCTAAACCTTCACAAACAAGAACGCAGAAAGCCTACAACGGGCAAAATCCTAATGATGGTGTTCCTGTGTATCATGGCGTTGATTCAGTTATTTCCGCTTATTTGGTTGATCGATTATTCCCTGCTCAAGAGCGGTGAGTTCTTTGGAAGCTCATTTCTGAAATGGCCCTCTCCACCCCAGTGGGAGAACTATCGAAACGCTTTTACCTACGGGCGTGTGCCACGTTATTTTGCCAACAGTCTTATCATTACAGTGATTACTGTTATGCTCTCTGCGCTGGTGTCCCTGATGATGGGATATGCGTTTACCCGGATGAAATGGAAGCTAAGTGGCATCGTCCTCTCTCTAATCATGTTAGGCATGATCATTCCCATTCACGCCACATTGCTGCCAAACTTCATTCTGTTTAACAAGCTTGGGATGCTGAACAATATGTACACATTGATTTTGCCTTACTCAGCCATTGTCATCCCCATGAGTGTGCTGATTATGACCGGGTTCCTGGAGACCATCCCACGGGCTATTGAAGAGTCCGCCGTTATTGATGGCAGTGGCATTTACGGGTTAATCTTCCGTATCATCCTGCCCATCACCAAACCGGCGCTGGCAACCATCTGTGTGCTCAACTTCATCAGCACGTGGAATGAATTCATTATGGCGAACACCTTCCTCACCTCGGAAGATCTTAAGACGATTCCCTTCTCCATTATGAAATTCACTGGTGAGTATTCATCCAACTATGGTGCACAGTTCGCGGTTATGACGATCATCGCTATCCCAACCATCCTGATCTACCTGCTCTTTACAGAACAGATGACCAAGGGAATTACCGCTGGAGCGGTTAAGGGGTAACACAATAAACTTAATCATAACAACATAAAAAAGCTGACAAGACAGGTTTCGTACCCGTCTTGTCAGCCTTTATTCATTCTTATTATATCCCTTACGGTCGTTGCCAATCCTCCCTCAGCCATTCAACCAAGAGGAGCTCTGGCACATTCACTTTATTAACTTCGGCATAGTCTCTCACCCGTTCAAGCAAACGTCCCGCGGTTCCCGCACTAACCTCTAAACCATGTGCGTTCAGAACATGCATGATTCCACCACTTCCGGAATGTTTACCTAACACAAAATGATGTGCTCTCCCCACCTCAGTGGGATCAAAGGTCTGGTAGGTGGCTGTTTCTTTCAACAAACCGTCAACATGTATCCCAGATTCATGTGTGAAGGCGAGTGATCCGACGATTGGTTTGGCATCGCCGACACTTCGGCCCGAGGCTGCGATCACCCTATCCGCCACCCCCTTCAGACACTCTGGACGCACGCTGCTCTCCCCGCCATAAAGATAACGCCAAGCCATCACTACTTCTTCCAATGCTGCATTCCCGGTGCGTTCACCAATCCCTGCCACCGTAGTGCTTGCCCAGACCGCACCCGCGGCAATACCGCTAAGTGTGTTTGCAGCCGCAAGACCAAAATCATTGTGGCAGTGTACCTCAAGCTCTACATCTGCAGGAACAGCACTAAGTAATGTGCTTACCCGCTCTGCCATTTGACCCGGATGATGAGCAGATACCGTATCTGCATAACGGAACCAACGAATGCCTTCTTTATATAATGTATTTACCAGTTCAACCAAGTACTCCATACTCGCCCTTGAAGAGTCCTCCATCCCCACCGACACAGTCATTCCTAGCCGTTGACCATATTCCGTCGCATGCAGTAATCTTGTCAGACCTTTGGCAGGTGTTAAACCTAGCTTACCTTGTAATTGAATTTCCGAGACAGGGATCGATACATGACTCCAGTTCACACCCGTCGCCCATGCTTTGTCGATATCACTTTCCAAGGCCCGATTCCAGGTCATCATCTTCATAGGAAGACCTAAATCAGCGATAGCCGCAATATCTTCTTGCTCTTGCTTGCCCATGGCAGGAATTCCTACCTCTGCTTGCTCCACTCCGCATTCCGACAGCAACCTTGCGATTTCCAGCTTTTCTTCCCTCGTGAATGAAACTCCAGCCGCCTGTTCACCATCCCTAAGTGTCGTGTCACATAGCCTGAGACTTTTCACGGTTTACCTTCCTCTCCGCAGCAAGTGCAATTCGGATTACGGGTAATATGGACGCTGTAACAGGCGAAGTCGAGTGAATTGAAGCGATGCATTACGCCCGCATAAGTCGTCCCTACCCTTGTAACCCATTTTACGGCTTCCAACGCAGCCAGACAACCCGCAATTCCGGAGGTTGCTCCCAATACTGGAAAGCCAAACGGTTCCCATTCTGGATTAACATCCGGATAAAGACACTCTAAGCAAGGGGTTTCACCAGGTATAACCGTTGTTAGTGAAATCTCAAATCCATACATCGCCGCCTCTATCATTGGCGTGCCGGTTTCTACACATAGGCGGTTCAACGTATATCTTTCCGGAAAATCATACCGTGCATCAATCACTATATTAGCTTGCTCTACCCAAGGTTTTGCCATATTGTATTCAATCTTCGAATTATATCCTTCAATTTCAACATTTGGATTCAGACGTTTTAGCTGCTGAATTGCTGTGCTCATCCTTTCCATACCCAAATGATCACTGTCCATCAAAATCTGTCGATTTAAATCTGGAGGCACAATGTTTCCTTCATGCGCCAAGATCAGCTTGCCGATTCCGGCAGCAGCTAAATAAAGTGCGGCAGTGCCTCCAAGCCCACCAATTCCAGCAATCATCACTGTAGCTTCTTTTAGCGCTTTCTGCCCGCCTTCTCCAAGCAGCTTCAATTGGCGTGCGTATCGTTCCAGTTCGGTGCCGCCTACAAGCTGCTCCATTTTGCTCCCTCCCTGTGGCTGAGCTGCATCATTGGAATCTAACCCTCCAGACCATCCGTTCCATAGAGAGCTGTCATTTCATTAAATTTATCCATAAAGGCCAGCCCTTCTTCTACACAAGCAACGCCGTAGCGAATTACTTTATCCTCCGAGGTAAAAGGAAACGGAAAACCTGCTCTCAAGCTTTTTAACACAAGAATAATCCGATCACTATATAAAAGAGCACGCCCAAATCCTTCCCCATTTATTTCAGAAGAGCTCTGAACCAGAACCCCACTTTTCTCCTCGATCACGCCCGCCACCGCCTGAAACAAGAGAGGAACCTGCAAACGGACCTTTGGAGAAACCGCGCAGTTAAAATCAGATTTGTTCTTGTCTTCAGGGGAAGCGAGAAACAATCGTTCGATCTTCTTCTGTGGTGAAAGAGAATCATGCCTTCCAAAAAAGTCTTCTGTATCAAGCAATTGACACAACCGGCGTATGAGCATCTCTGCTATATCTTTATCCAGCTTTTTCTCCGTGGTTCGACAACGACGTTTTAATACTGCCGCTTCCGGAGCAACCCGGCCCATTAATGCAGAACTCTCATTAGCTATGGGATCCATCTACACTCGCCCCTTCCGCTTCATTTTCAGCATGTAATACCTTGGCTAGCCACATCGGTGGTTTGCCCTGTAGCATTTCAACAATCCGCTTCACTTGCTCATCAATAGGACTGCCTGGCGGAACCTTTACCGGCATAATTTTACGACGTGTGACTCTTGCCGCTGCTGAGGCTCCAATCTGCATGATGAATATTAGCGTGCAATCCTCTACCACCTCCAGACGACTCTCTATTTTGCCTGCTTCATCCTGATTGAGAATCGTTGGCAGTTTACGAAGACCTATAAGCTCCCCGCCACCTTTGGTAACTTTATAAATTGCGAACATCGGACTCTGCCCAAAATGGGCATTCACTCTAATTCCATCCTCTGTAGCGAATGCTACTTTCACGATGTTCCTCCTCCCTTCGCATTAACAGATTCGCCGCTTTATTCGTCCACTCCATCGCTCCCCGATACCCTACAGAGGTGGCCATATAAGCACCAAGCTCATTCCAAACGGGAAATCCAGCCGCCATAAATGCTGCATCTAACCGCGCCGCTCCATTTATCCCATGTGAGTTACCGATCCATAAATCTGCACCTTTACCCAAAAACTCAACATCATCCAGATCACCGACCCATACCTCTCGTTCCATCTCAACCACCAAAGGAGTTTCATAGGAGGTGACCAGGGCCTTTTGCTCCACCCCCAGCTCTTCGAGCCAAGAAGATACGGTATACAAATGATCTGGCTCCAGCGCGACAAGTGCAGACATCCCCGCAAATTGAAAATGAGCATCCAGCATGCTATCCAATAAATTCTCCCGTTGCCAGCAATAACGAAGCTGTACCGGCTCCCCGCTAATTTGATGCAGGAATTGCAAAATATCATCCGTTGCTTTAAGCCCCATCGCACTCTCGAATACTTTGTAGGGAGTTCCCAGCGCATTATGCAGTCTTCTAGCTGGACGCTCCATACTTCCGCCGATGGCAATGGTTAGACCCGAATGCAAGCTTTGCAGCATCGAATCCAGAGGCACCCCACCTCTTGTCAGCGGTGAAAATCCTGTCAGCAGATGCCCAGACAAAGAGGTCGAAATATCAGGTACAGCGATTACCTCAAAACCGAAGGAGGATATCATTTCTTTCAGCTCCATCACATCACCCGGCGTCAGAAACGATCCCGGCAAGAGGGTAATCTGACGTGTATTTACACTCCTTGAACCCCGATGGCCTACCTGCTGGATCATCTCATCAAGCATCGCCTCCACGGTAGAGCTGAACCCCGATTCCAATGAACCACGAAAGTCTGGTAAGGTGACGGAAAAAGCAAGCCCACCCCGCATGTTCCGCTCCCTTTTATAGGTCTTGAGCATGGATTGATAATCCACTCCTGCCACATCCGTCAGCTCAGTCCCAATAATGCCTATAATGTCTGGTCGGTGTTTACTGAGTATGGTATTTAGAGCTTCCTCTAAATTACGATTCGCATCAAAGATTACATCCATCTCCTGCAAAGCAGAGGTCTGTACGGCTATAGGCTCACGAAAATGCCGGGTAAGCAGCGCCTTCGGAAATGCGGAACAACCTTGCGCACCATGCACAATAGGCAATGCCTTGTAGCAACCCTGAAATGCCAGTACGGAACCAAGGGATTGGCCTATTTTCATTGGATTAACCGAAGTCGGTTTACTCCTTTTGTTAACGGTCATAGGAAGGTTCCCCCTTATCCCAGGGAGCGGCACTGGCAGCCAGCTTCCAGATTGGATTATCAAGAGAATACGTCAGCTCCTTAGCCAGCCTTAGTAAACCTTCGTAACCAGCATAGGCCTTGTGTCTTTCTTGATTAATATCGATAAACGGAATCTGCTCTTTCATTGCCACATACATATTCCGTCCGCCAGCAATCATAATATCTGCCTTACGATCCCGGACGGTTTTGATAATTCGGCTTGCCCCGCCCTCCGGAATATATTCGGTGTCATCACCAACACGATCCGCTATACGCCGTACATCATCTTCCGTGCTTTTGTTCGTGCCTACACCTACCACCTGAACGCCTAACTCCTTCAGTGCGGAAATAATCGACCAGCTTTTTACTCCACCCGTATAGAGAACTGCTTTCTTTCCTTTAAGCAGCTTGCGGTAGGGCCGCAGCTCCTGAATCAGTCTGTTTTCCTCTCGTTCCGTCAACCGATCCACACGCCGCTCCATCTCACGGTCATTCAGCAAATAAGCCATTTGACGTAAGGAATAAGTTGTCTCTTTGGCCCCATAGAAGGAGCCTTCGAAATAGGGAATGTGGTATCTTGCCTCCATTTCTTTTGCCAGACCTAACAATGCACGGCTGCACACAACCATATTCACTTTTGCATGATGTGCCCATGTAATTTCCTTATATCTTGCATCCCCTGTAATTCTGGACATTAGCGTAATTCCAACACTCTTCATTAATTTCTCGATATCCCACATTTCACCCGCGATATTGTACTCTCCAATCAAATTCACACCTAAAGGAATCTCAATCTCTGGTTCACCTGTGCCAATGACATATTGTAGCAGCGCTTCACCAGCCAGCCGATTTCCAAGATTCTTACTGCCTACGAATCCGGGACTGTTCACGGGGATCACAGGAAGCCCCAATCTGCCTGCCGCTTCCTTGCATACCGCATCCAAATCCTCGCCAATCAATGCTGTCACACAGGTCGCATATACAAATATTGCCGGAGGCATAAAGCGCCCGGCAATATAGTCGATACTATCTTTCAGTTTCTTTTCTCCGCCAAAAATAATGTCGTTATCGTTGAGATCTGTAGTAAATCCGTATTGTGAAAGTGATGGCCCGCTTGACAAAGCCCCTCTACTTTCCCAGCTATTCCCGGCACAAGCAGCCGGCCCATGGACGAGATGCGCAGCATCCATGATCGGCAGCAGCGTGATTTGGGCTCCGTCGAAGGAGCAGCCCCCAGCCGCTTCGCCCGGCTTGGGGCGTGGACATGGCTTCGATTTCGGAGTTAAGCTCCCGCAAGCTTGCGCGTCGAATACATCGTTTCTGATGGACTCCATCGTACCACCTCCCGTAACTGAATACTCCTTACTCTTAAAATGCTCAATTATTCAGTGTCACTACGATAAATATTGGACTAACGAACAAGATCGTGGTTGAAGCCAGATGAATCCTCATCCAACCCCTGCAGGATTGTATTTACTATAGTAGTTAACAAGTTCAAGGCACCTTGATAACCGATAATCGGATAACGATGCAGATGATGGCGATCAAAGACAGGGAAGCCTACACGGATCAAAGGAACGTCGGCATCTTTGGCAGCAAATTTAAGATGAGAGCTTCCAATGGCCAGATCCACAGGATCATCAATCAGCAGCGAGCGCATATGCCACAAATCATTTCCGATATGAACCGTTGTTTCTGCTCCGTAGGGACTGGCAGCAAGCAGAGCTTTCGCTTCTTCTTTAAATCCGTTTTCCCCATTGGAGCACACAATATGAATAGGCTCTATACCGACTTCCAGACAGAATTCAATCAGGCCGATCAGCAAATCCGGATCGCCAACTAAAGCCACTCGTTTGCCATGCAGATAAGGGTGGCTATCGAGCAAAGCATCCACTACCCGGCCACGTTCTTCCACAAGCTCAGGCGGAATGGGCAATCCCGTTAATTCACTGATAGACTCTATTAGCCGATCTGTCGCATTAATGCCCAGTGGAGTCGACATCGCAACGGTCTGTTGTTTCCATGTGCTGCTGATGTATTCCAATGTTTTTTTGACAGAATATTTCTGAAGTGATAGAGTTCCCAACGCATTAGCTGCCTTCGGCACATCTGCCAGCTTCGTTCCCCCATAATAATAGGAATATTCTCCTGTAGCCGGGGAATCAAAATTGCCGCTGTGGTCACCAAGGAAGGTGTAGCCTGTATCAAACGCGGCAAGGATTTTTCGAATTTCCGCAAAATTCCCCGTATAAGGCTCAAACCCTATAATGACATTCAGCTTCTCTCCAGTTCCCTCTCCACTGCCAGAGGTAGCTTCAATCCCAGAGCGGATGAACAAGGTACTGAGGATGGACTTTAACATGGAATCGTAACCTGTAATATGTGATCCGGAAAAACTTGGTGTGTTGGCGTAGGGCACTGGAATTTCGTTCGAAATTGCACCCTTCTGGCGGGCATTGGATATAAAAGCCTGCAGATCATCCCCTATAACCTCAGCCATACATGTAGTGGATACAGCTATCATCTCTGGCTTATAGAGCGCCACACTATTTTCAAGACCATCAATAAGATTGTTCATCCCTCCGAACACCGCACCATCTTCTGTCATAGAGGAAGAAACCGCGGGGGTTGGCTCCTTGAAATGACGGCTCAAATGACTACGAAAATACGCAGTGCAACCTTGGGAGCCATGTATAAACGGCAGAGTTTTTTCGAATCCCAGCGCAGCCATCAAGGCTCCTAGGGGCTGGCATGCTTTATGAGGATTAACTACCAGTGAGGTGCGAGCAAAATTCTTATCCTTATATTCAGACGACTTCGAGTAGGCTAATGCTTCCGCTGTCTCTTGCTCACTGCAGGGTGCCTCGAATGCTTTTTTCCCTTCACGTTGCTTCACATAGGGTTCAGTTTGAAATAATGTATTGTAATCCGGGATCTCCAGTTTGTCCTTCATACGCCCGCCTCCTTTTTAGGGAGTGATCCTGTTTTCCCTGAATTGATCAAGCTCCACACTGGGCTGTTAATGGTCATGTCCATGTCCTTAGCAAAAATCTTAAACCCGTCATAGCCATGGTAAGGACCACTATAATCCCAAGAGTGCATTTGCCGGAAAGGAATACCCATCTTGTGATACACATATTTCTCCTTCACACCCGAGCCCATCAGATCAATATCAAGTCTTTGCGCAAGCTCTTCCAGCTCGTAAGCGGTTGGATCATCGTAGATAATAGTGCCTTCCGGCAGTTCAGGGAATGTTTTCTCGTAATCATCCTTGTGAGCGAACTCATAACCTGTGCCCACTACCTCCATCCCCAGATCCTCATAAGCCCCCAGTGTATGGCGGGCACGTAATCCGCCTACCAGCAGCATGACCTTTTTACCTTCCAGCCGGGGTTTAAATTTAGAGATAATCGCCTCCATTTGTGGCGTGTATTTAGCGATGACTTTCTCGCAGTTTTCCTGAATATACTCATCAAACCTTGCGGCGATGGCTCGAAGGCTTTCAGCTGTTTTGGTCGGCCCGAAAAAGTTGTATTCCAGCCAAGGAATCCCATATGCTTTCTCCATCGTCGTTACCATATAGTTCATGGAGCGATGACAGTGAATCAGATTGAGCTTCGCCTTATGCGCGATCGCCAATTCATTGATGGTTCCATCCCCAGACCACTGCGCAATAACACGCAGACCCATTTCCTCCAGTAAAATGCGTGAAGCCCAAGCGTCCCCACCGATGTTATAATCTCCGATAATATTAATATCGTAAGGACCACATTCCGCAAGCTCCTTCTTCCCCATCAGAAAATCACGGATCGCATCGTTAGCAATATGATGACCCAAGGATTGGCTAACCCCACGGAATCCTTCACAACGAACGGGAATGATCGGGAGACCTAGCTCGATAGACATTTTTTTGGACACCGCTTCAATATCGTCTCCGATTAGCCCCACAGGACACTCTGATTGGATCGAAATTCCTTTAGCCAGTGGGAACATTTCTTTAATTTCACGGCAAATGACTTCAAGCTTCTTGTCACCGCCAAATACAATATCTGTCTCCTGAAAATCACTCGTCACCTGCATAGCCGTAAAATTATCAATGCCCAGTGTTCCGTTGGCATAATTCCGTCTTGTTCCCCAGCTATATTGCCCACAACCTACAGGACCATGGCTGATATGCACCATATCCTTGATCGGGCCCCAGACCACGCCCTTCGAACCGGCATAAGCACATCCTCTTTGGGTCATAACCCCCGGACGGGACTTCATATTCGATTTGATGGCGCATTTGCCACAGTTTATTAACTCTTCATTATTGATTTCAAAATGCTTCTGACGATCCTTCCGTGCCTTTTCCGGGTAAACCTCAAGAATCTCTTCGAGCATCTTTTGGTTATCTTCGATATTTAGCCCCATTCTGAATCCTCCTCATCCCTTAGAGTGATCCGGTGAACAGCCGTCTCTCCACTCCTGTTCACCGGACGAACCTAATTATTGGCCAGATGCCTTCAGCTTTTTCAGCGCGGTCTCTTCATCCTCAATCACACCAAATTCCATGAGTAAATCCTCCAGCTCTTCCATAGAAATCGGGGTCGGGATTGTCATCATATTGTTATTCAGAATCTTTTCTGCCAAAATCTCATATTCTCTAGCTTGCTGATGATGAGGATTATATTGGGCTACGGTCATTCTTCTCAGCTCTGCATGCTGAACCACATTATTCCGCGGGACAAAATGGATCATTTGTGTATTCAAACGGCGTGCCAGCTCCATAATGAGCTCATCCTCACGGTCCGTATTACGACTGTTGCAGATCAGACCGCCCAATCTTACGCCACCGCTGTTGGCATACTTTAGAATTCCGCGCGCAATGTTATTGGCCGCATACATAGCCATCATTTCCCCGGAGCATACGATATAAATTTCCTGTGCTTTATTCTCACGGATCGGCATTGCAAATCCACCACATACCACGTCACCAAGTACGTCATAGGATACAAAATCCAATCCTTCATAAGCCCCTTGCTGCTCCAAAAAATTAATCGCTGTAATAATCCCGCGGCCGGCACACCCCACACCCGGTTCAGGTCCACCGCACTCCACATTAAGAATGTCGCCATATCCCAACTGAACTACATCCTCAAGCTCCAAATCCTCAACCGTTCCTCTTTCAGCTGCCAATTGGAGCACTGAATTCTGAGCTTTGGTGTTCAGAATCAACCGTGTGGAGTCCGCTTTAGGATCACAGCCTACGATCATTGTTTTTTGACCAAATTTAGTGGCGAGCTGCGCCAAAGTGTTCTGCGAAGTTGTGGATTTACCGATACCGCCCTTACCGTAAAAAGCAATTTGTCTCATCATTCATCATCCCTTCGAAATCGATATATTTTCAAAATAAGAGCTGATCTTCACACTTTCGAGAATCACATCCTGTATTTCACCTTTACGCACCAGAGGCAATACCCCGGCTTTATTTAAGCTGGCGCGAGGGACATCGCCAATACCAGAGCAGAGCAATATTTGACAGTCCTGTAATATAGAAATAATTTCTTGTAGCGTGGTATTCTTATCCCCATTACAATCCGCTTTACCGTGGCAATAGGCCTGAATCTTTCGGACACCTAGCAGCTTCACGCTTACTCCATCTGTTTCATAAACCATGAACTCTGTCGCGTGGCCAAAATGTTGATTGACCTTATCCCCACCACGTGTAGCAACAGCGACTTTGGTGGTGTGCTGCCCTTGCTGGAAAGAGTTCTGCCTTAGCTCTTTGGCTTTGACACGCTGACGGATTTTGGCATCGAGTTCACGTTGAAAGAGCGCTCTAGCTTGCTCATTTATAACTGGATTTGCATCCATCTTTTCTAATATAAAATCCTGATTACGATCCTGACCCAGCAGCCCAATGGCATCAGCACGGCATTGCCGACAATGGCGCATGACCTTCATTCCTTCGCGCCCAAGCACTTCCTGCAGGTTGTGCAGTTCTTTAGGACGCGGCGCCTTGCGCCCATCCCGTTCATACTGACTTCCCGGTGCGATAATTAAAGGCGTCACATTATGCAGAGTTGCCCCGAGCGCTTTAACTGTTCGCGATACTTCAGGGAGATGATGATCATTGACCCCTGGAATCATAACGGAATTAACTTTAACAAGAATACCTTGCTGTGCCAGCAGCTCCAAACCTTGAAGCTGGCGGCTGATCAGCAGCTCCGCTGCTTCTTGTCCTTCGTACCGGACCCCTTCGTCAACAACCCATGGATAAATTTCACGGCCCACATTGGGATCAATGGCATTGATGGTGATCGTGACATGACGGATACCTAGCGCTAGTATGGCGTCTACATGCCTGTAAAGGGTCAATCCATTAGTACTCAGGCAAAGGGTAACATCAGGGATCTGCCGCTTGACTCGTTCGAACGTGTCAAAGGTTCGTTCTGGATTCGCCAGCGGATCACCCGGACCTGCAATCCCAACTACCGACAGTTGCATCAGCTGTGCGGCTACACCTTTCACTTTTCTTTCAGCTTGCTCTGGAGTTAGCACTTCACTAACTACACCAGGCCTGCTTTCATTCACACAATCGAATTTTCGGTTGCAGTAATTACATTGGATGTTACAGGCGGGAGCAACCGGGATGTGCATCCTAGCAAAAAAACGATGAGCTTCCTCGCTGTAGCAGGGATGGCGGCTGAGCTCCTCCTCTGCTTCAATGGATAACCTCGATGACGTCTGCGGCATTTCCCCACCTCCTAAAAGTTTTATGCAACATGAACTTCTAGTACTTCTTCGCAGTAAAACTCACTTCAACAGAACAACTGATGTAATTTTAGTTAACACAAACCATGTTCGATTGCTTTGATTAGTTTCATCATATTTTCATCAACCTACATCGTCAATCGAGTTTTTCCTTTTTAAGTCCTGTTTTTCCTTATGTTTGCAGTTTCGTCATATTAAATGTTAGTTTATATAACCTAAATGTATCATGTTTCCGTTTCCATTTTTATTCAATCTCTGTTGATTTCCGTCATCATGTCATGTTTCTGGCCATTTTAATGATTCTTAAAAGATAGAATCCATTTATTTCTGCAACTTTTATTGACAATGACTTTCATCTCGTATATGATCTCTTTAGGCAAGAACACATTGAATAATCTTAAAAATTTAATATATCCCGTAAAGGGGAGTAGCTGTTAAATAAAGTCGTCAATACGAGAATATGAGGATATTCTCCGGCTTTATTGGCAATTCACATTGTTAGCGAGACCTTTACCAATCAGGTTAGACCTTTATTCCAAAGGCTAATCTGTTTGGTAAAGGTCTTTTTTATATAAATTTGGTTAAAATGGTAGGGTAGATATCTTTTGGTAGATATTTGCATTCAAAAAGGGAGGACAACAGTAATGGATTGGGGATTATTATTAGAGTACGGTTGGGTATTGCTTGTTCTGGTAGCACTAGAGGGACTACTCGCCGCAGATAACGCATTGGTATTGGCAATTATGGTTAAGCACCTTCCTGATGAGGAAAGAAAAAAAGCGCTGTTTTACGGATTAGCGGGGGCCTTCGTGTTCCGATTCGGTTCGCTATTTGTCATCTCCTATCTGGTCGATATCTGGCAAGTACAAGCCATCGGCGCGATTTATTTATTATTTATCGCGGGTAATCATATTTTCCGAAAACTGTTGTTTAAGAAGCCCGTCACAGATGAAGCTGCTGAAAGCGGCACTGACGGTGCGGTCAATAAAAAGAAATCCAGCTTTTGGTTTACTGTTCTGAAGGTAGAAGTCGCTGACATCGCCTTCGCGGTCGATTCCATCCTAGCCGCAGTTGCACTCGCGGTTGCTCTTCCTGCAAGTGGTCTTCCAAAAATCGGAGGCCTCGATGGCGGACAATTCCTCGTCATCTTTGCCGGTGGATTTATCGGTCTGGTCATTATGCGTTTCGCAGCTTCCTTCTTCGTTAAGCTGCTGCATTCCCGTCCAGGACTTGAAATTGCAGCCTTCTTTATCGTAGGTTGGGTGGGTGTTAAGCTGTCAGTCATTACATTGGCGCACCCTTCACTTGGTGTTCTGTCCGAAGATTTCGCTCATAGTACCTGGTGGAAAGCCACCTTCTACGTTGTGCTCGTACTCATCGCTGTAATCGGCTGGTTTATGAGTAGCCACAAGGTTGAAGAGAATGTTGGCGAGAATCCGGTTAGAGAAGTAGACAAACAACTCGGTAAATAATCGTTAAAATACAGCCACAAACAATACCCCGTAAGATGCACCTTCTGAACAGGTGTCCGTCTTTCGGGGTATTGTTATTTATCCTCGTTTTTGCTCTCGATATTCCTGCGGCGTACAGCCAACTGTTTTTTTAAAGAATCGGAAAAAATAGTGCTGATCACTAAACCCGAGCTGGCCGGAGATCTCGTGCATTTTTAGAGCAGTTCCAAGCAGCAGCTCCTTACTCAGCTCCACTTTTTTCTCCAGAATATAATCAGAAATCCCCTTCCCTGTCGTTCTTTTATACCAGCGTGACAGATAGGACGGATTAAGTGAGACTTCCTGCGCAATCCGGGTTAAGGACAAATCATCGGCCAGATGGGATTTAATATATTGGTGGATCATGGACAGGATGTTCGATTCATCATGTTTATAGGTAGCGCTTCTGTTCGAGATAATCCATTCAAAGAACGTGTGATAAAAAGAGATGACATCCGACCAGTGTGTATTGATATTAAAATATAACATACGTGATAAATTCATACCGCTATGGGCTTTTTCCGTTAAACCTAACTCTTGTAAAGTCTGCAGCAGGGTGTTACTGATCCCAGACATTAATCTTAATCTCAAAAAAGGATCCTCCGGCCCACCTTCCCCCGAGAGCTCCACCCATTTGCGAAAAGATGTGCCCCAATCGAGATCACCTTCAAGCAGCCGTTGTTTTAAATAGTCGAGCAGTAGTTCCGCTGTTGCATTTCGATTATGCATAGAACCTGGACTTGGGCTCAGTTCCTTGGTATTTATCCTCAGCAGCTTTTCCATCCCAAGTCCGGGGCTATCAAAAATGGCTAATCGTAAACGGTTCAAGGCATAGTTCAGCTCATGCCAATGCACTTCCTGATCACTGGCGATAATAGACACAGATAGTTGCAGACATTTGCCACAGGCTTGCTGAACGGATTCCATTGTTCCATGGACGAAACGGAGCGTTTTTAACCAGAGCTCTTCTTCCTTGATTGAGGATACACTTTCACTTTTAGGCTGAACAAAACAAGCTATCGTCCCCGGGTCCAGATCCACAGCCTTAACTTCAACCTTGTCGCTGAGCAGCTCCTCCGCAATATTGGCTACCGCATAACGAATTAAACTCCGGTCTGAAGCCGTTTCATAATTTCGCCAAGCCTCCATCCGCAGAATAATAGGCAGGACGGGTCCATCCGCTTTGAACGGGAGCTGAATGGCGTCGAATTCAACCTGCAAGCTCTGCCGGTCTATCCGTTCGGTGCGTCTTAGAATATCGTGTAATAATTGCTGCTGTAACTGGGGCAGAGCACGCGGGAGCTTATCGCGAAGCCATTGGCTTTTATAGAAATAATCCTCTTCTGAAGATATTTTCTCCAAAGTCAGCTCCACAGCGGCACGAATTTTATCCATCCCCTCTGTCTTCAATAAATAGTCAACTACACATGGATTTCGGATCGCCTGATGGGCAAAATCGAATTCATTATGTCCTGTCAGCAGAATTACTTTACAACGCGGCCAGCGGTCGACAATTTCCTGAATTAACGCCATCCCATCCATACCTGGCATACAGATGTCACTAAGCACAATATCTATTTTTACGGTATTAAGCCAATCTATGGCATGATCCGCTGAATGAACCTTTATGATCTCTAAATCTTTAAAATCTGCCTTTACAAAAAATTCGTACAGCCCATCCAAAATATTAGGCTCATCATCAACTATCATCATTCGTTGCATCCTGCACGTCCCCTTTAAGCGGTAAATTGACTCTTACACAAAGCCCGCCCAAACAACTTCTCTCTGCCTGCAAGCCATAAGGAGAACCAAATTTGATCCTCAATCTCTGATTTACATTTAATAAACCTGTGATCTCCCCCTGAATGGCATTCTGCTCGGAGAACTGGCGCTGCAAGAGATTTAACTTGTCCTCACTAAGCGAGTCACCGTTATCTTCTATTATAATAGTCAGCGTATGCTCAACTTTTTCATAACTCATTTTTAATAGGCCATTGCTGCTTTTTTGCTTAAGCCCATGTTCGAATACATTTTCAATAATGGGCTGCAGGAGGACCCGTGGGACTTTGATGTCCCGGCAATCCGCTGCAATCTCATCTACTTCAGCTCTAATTCTCGCGCCAAAACGAATCCGTTGTATAGCCAGATAGACCAAAGCATGCTCCTGCTCTTGCTGCAAAGTAACCTCCTGGGCGGAATCCCGGGTCATGTACCGAAAATATTGCCCTAAATAATCAGAGAACTCCTTGATCAGCTCTACATTTTCCACCTCAGCCATCTGTTTTATGCTAAATAGACTGTTGTAGAGAAAATGAGGCGTGATCTGCGATTGTAAATGTTTAAGCTCCGCTTCCCCTGTCCGGATACGCTGCACGTAGTTCTCATCAATTAGTGTATTTAAATGCTTAAGCATCTCATTGAAACGAGAATATAGATACCCAAACTCATCCCTGCGGGAGTGAGTAATAAAGATCCCCGTCTGCCCCTGCTCCGCTTTCTTAAACCCTCTGATAAGAATAGACATCGGTCGATGAATCATCCTGTACGTCCATAAAGAGAACAAGATAATGATCACTATCGAGACAACGAACAACAGCCACAGCAGCAATGAGTACACATGAATCGGCTTCATGAGCACCGTGTTGGGAATATTTGCGGTCAGCCTAAAGTTATTGCTGTGATCGTAGAGCGAATAATAAAAAGAGTCATCATAACGATACCGCTGCACACTTACAGTATCTTCACTATTTAGCGGTTTCTCTACTGGGAATAACCTGGGCTTCTGGTCAGAAGTTGATATCACATAATCGTTATTGCCGAAGGCCAACGTAATATCGCTCCCCCCTGATACAGCAAATTCTTTCAAACGCAACTCAAGCTCAGGCGACGAAAGCTTCACTCCCAGCAAAAAATTAGGTGAAAGATTGCGATCCAGGTTATAGGGATTACTGCGCAGTAAATACAACTCGTCTTCGTATTTAGATAAAGCGCCCTTCAGATTGCCCATAGTGGCCAGCAGACTTTGCCATTCCTCATTGGTGACATCCCTAACCCCCACCGCAGCGCTAACCCGCTTATTAATTTCCGGTACATAATACACAACATCACTAATATAAGGACTGGTTTCTTTGATTTGTTTTAGCTTGGTGTATATATTGTTCAGATTAGAATCCACTTCGTACCGGCTCATAATTGGAATACGGGTACTGAAGGTAGCCAGCGTTTCATCCTGAGAGTACTCCGTGACTAAGCCCGTTATCCGTTGCAGCTCAAATTCAAGATGGCTATAGTAAAAATGAACCTTCGATTCGTTCGCCCTCTCCACTTCAGCTTGCATTTGGTTGGAGC
Organism: Paenibacillus sp. FSL F4-0122; assembly: GCF_038002845.1. NCBI lineage: Bacteria > Bacillati > Bacillota > Bacilli > Caryophanales > Paenibacillaceae > Paenibacillus > Paenibacillus sp. FSL F4-0122. The sequence goes on along the minus strand of NZ_JBBODI010000001.1, from coordinate 3,616,215 downwards.
TATAGTAGGTAATAGATATACTCAGCGCACAGAGTGGAAGCATGACCAATAGGAAAGCTCCGATCAGCTTGATCACAATGGAATCGGGGTTCCACCCGATGGAGAATGATTTCATTGGAATTTTCTCCCTCTTCTAACGAATAATAATAAAGAAGGAGCCATGTTCAGGCTCCTTCTTATATTTAGGTCCAGTCCAGTTTACCCCTTTACACTACCCACGACTAGTCCATGCACAAAATATCTTTGCAGGAACGGATAAATCGCCAGGATCGGAATGATAGACAAGAAGATCTGGGAGGCTTGCGTTGTACGGTCTGAGATTTGATTTAATAACGCAGCTTGTTCAAAAGTAATATTTTCAGTCTGGATCGATACCTGCTGAAGTATGGATTGTAAATAGGTGGCCAGCGGATAATGTTCCGGGCTTCTCATATAAATCATACCATCGAACCATGCATTCCAGTGCCCCACCAAAGCGAACAACGTAATGGTCGCAATACTTGGCATAGATACCGGCAGATACACACTCCATAACGTACGTAAGTGTCCTGCGCCATCCATCCATGCGGCTTCCTCCAATTCTTTTGGCAAACCTCTGAAGAAATTGAGCATAAGCAGAACATTAAAGATCGGCACCGCGCCCGGTATAACAAGCGCCCAGATGCTATCCAGCAGCCCCATTTCTTTTACAATTAAATAGCCAGGAATCAGACCCCCACTGAAGAGCATCGTGAACACAAAAACCCAGGCATACACGGTCCGTGAGCGGAAGGACTTTGCCTCTTTAGACAATGGATAAGCTACTAGAATCGTAAACAACAGGTTAACGGATACGCCAAGCACTACCCGGAGCAGACTAGTTCCGAAGGAGTGAATGAACTGGTTGTTCTGAAGGATATATTTATAGGAAGAAAGTGTGAAATCCACAGGCCAGAAGGTTACGCTACCCGCGTTAACAGCTGCGCTGGAGCTGAAGGAGATCGCCAGAATGTTCACGATCGGAAAAAGACAAAGCACTGCGAGCAAAGTCAGAAATACATAATTGCAGCGGAGAAACCAACGATAAGCAGTTGAAGTATGGTGCATTTAGTCCACTCCTTTCTCTCTAAAAAATCCGATATTTAGCAAAACGATACGCCAGATAGTAACCCAGCCCGATAAATACGAAGGAAACTACAGATTTTATCAATCCTAATGCGGTCGATACAGAGTACTGAGCATCCTGAAGACCAATTCGGTAAATCATCGTGTCCAAAATATCGCCTGATTCATACACTAGCGGATTGTACAGATTGAACACTTGGTCAAATCCCCCGTTCAGGACGTTGCCAAGACTGAGTGTAAGCATCAGGATCATAATCGGGCGAATGCCCGGAAGCGTAATATGCCAGGTCTGCTTCCATCTTCCGGCACCATCGATTACAGCAGCTTCATAAAGAGAGGAGTCAATGCTGGTTAAAGCCGCCAAATAAATGATCGTCCCGAATCCAAACTCCTTCCATTGATCTGTGATCACTAGTACGTATGGGAACCAGCTATTGTCGGCTAGAAATTGAATAGGCTGCATGCCTAGTGCTTTTAAAAGCATATTGACAATCCCGCTGCTCGGAGACAGTACATCTACGATAATCCCACCCAAGATAACCCATGAGAAAAAGTGCGGCATATAAATAATCGTCTGAATTGAACGTTTGAAGCCGTTTACACGAACCTCATTAAGCAATAAAGCCGCTATAACTGGCACGGTCAGGCCAGCAATAATTTTCATGACGGAGATAAATACAGTATTCCATACGACCTGTCCAAAACCGGGAAGCTCAAACAAATAACGAAAGTTTTCGAGCCCTGTCCAGTTCATATTCTTAAACCCTGAAATCGGGGAAAAATTCTGGAAGGCAATTACAAGGCCAGCCATCGGAATATAACTGAAAATAATGATCACTATTAAGGCAGGTAAAATCATTAAATGGAGCGGAATATTACGTAGAAATTGCTTAGTATTAAAGTGCATATGCTTTCTCCTCCTTGTATCTCAATTATAGAGCAGCCCCAAATTGCCTTAATAGTGTAGCGTATTGACTTTAAGTATCTTTTGTTGACCTGGTTATCGAACCGAATAGCTGTTCAGCCAAAAAAAGAACTGCCCGTTTGTCATTATCATGACTAGGGGCAGTCCTCTTCTGCGTCGTTTTTACTAGTTAGCTTTTACGATATCATTTACTTCTTTCGTAATTTGATCTCCACCGAGCTTTTTCCAGTTGGCTACGAATTTGTCGAATTCATCGATAGGAAGACTTCCGTAAATGATTTTGACAAAGGTCTCTGCACGCAGTTTATCCAAGGTAGCCGCTTTGCTGTTCATCGTTTTGGTTGGGGCATAAATGAACTCATTCATCAACACCAAGTCATTGTCGCGGTAGTGTTTGATAACCGATTGTGAGCTAAGCGGCCCAAAGATCCGTTCCATATGCCATTTATCAAGATCTCCGCCGCGGTAGCTTTGAATATCATCATAGAATAATTTAGCTTCAAGGCCCATGTTTGAGGTATCCCCCGATTCAAGGGCTTTTTCCACTTCATCCTGTGCCTTTACATTTTTGTTCGGTGGCAGGTTGGATACAACCGCGTTTTGGAAGCCCAGACCTGTGTCCCCGTTCAAATATTTTGCCCGTTCTGTTTTAGCGGACTCCCCAAACATTTTCTCTGCTTGGAAGTTAAGCAGCTTGATCAATGCCTCCGGATGCTCGTAGCCCTTACGGACCGCGAATACGCCACCAATTGTAAGATGGTTTTGAGTTTTGGCAGGTTGGTCATCAATAGATTGTACTGGATAAGGCACCCAGTTAACATTTTGATCTTTTTTAATCATGTCCTTTACTTGGAAAGGGGCCCATTGCGGCAAAAATAACATACCGGATTTACCAGCATTCACATCCTCCATCGCTTTGGCAAAGTCTTTTACCCCAAACTCTGGATCAATGACTCCTTCTTTATACAATCTTTGCAGCTCCGCAAGTCCAGCTTTTACCTCCGGTTGAATCGTACCATTCACAACCTCGCCATCGGCATTTTTGATCCAAGTTTCCAGGTAGGCATGGTACCCGAGAAGAAACGCATTGATTGGCAAGTCCTTGTTCAACGAAATGCCGTAAGTATCCTGTTTGCCATTTCCGTCTGGATCTTTAAATGTAAAGTCTTCTGCAATCTTAATAATATCCTGCATGGATGTTGGTTCTGCCAGACCCAGCTTGTCCATCCAGTCTTTTCGAATCCATATCATATCAGAGGAATCCAGCGAACCCGGGAAGCTTACCATCGCCATCAGTTTTCCATCTTTCGTAACCGGCTTTAGTCCTGCTCCGTCTTCTTCAGCGTAATATTCTTTGACAAGATCCGAAGCATATTTATCAAACACCCCGGTCAAATCCTCCAACATGCCAGCTTCATAAAGCTGCTCGAATTGCACCGTGGACACCTTTAACAAATCAGGCAAATCGCCGCTCGCCAAGGTAACGTTCATTTTATCGTTATAGTTGGCATCAGCCACAATCCAGTCATAGGACACTTTAATCCCAAGTTCTTCCTCGTATCCTCTGGTCCAGATGTTATTGGAATGTGTATCGCCCTGCGCCAACGTCTCTTTGCCTGTTTCGTTCATCGTGGAGCGAAGTTTGATCGGCGGGTCATATTTGGTTAAAGGGCCGCCTTCCATTTCCGTTTGCGCACTAGTGTTTCCCTCTGCGGAACTACTACTGTTTCCACTATTATTGCTGGAGCAACCACTGAAAACTAATGATAAAACAATGGCCGATGCCATTAAAGGCAAGCCTTTAATCTTACTTTTCATCTATTGAACCTCCCTTATTTTCTATATCCTAATTGTAAGAAGAAAGCGTTAACACAGCGAGTGTGAACCGTTTACATTCGGTATCTTTTCTTTACCTATTCATGTTCGCCTAACAAAGCTCCGCTTTAGGATCACTCTGATTATCATAATACTGTGAGATTGTAAGTGTCTATGTATTGGTAATTAATTACACAAAAAGAGGCTGATCCTTATGCTATCCCTTAAGAATCTTAGCCATCAAGATTACCTATAATGAGCCGGCGGTGCATAGTGTAGGAGGATTGCGCTGAGAATTGCGTTGTGGATCGCGTTGAGGATCGCGCTGAGGATTGCGCTGAGGATCGCGCTGAGGATTGCGCTGAGGATTGCGCTGAGGATTAAATTAAGCATTGAATTACGCGGCATTACGCGTTTAATTGTATTTAGTACACTTATAATGCATCAAATCACTCGGCCAAAGGATATAAGTGTATTTCGTACACTTATATTCTTGCTTTTCTCGCCGATAGGTGAATTCTCTAGTTTTTAGTTGCAGAGAATGCAATTAAAGATTCACATTCGCCTTTTGCACAAGAAATAGCTGTATAGAATACAGTTATTTTCCGGATTCCAGCAAGAATCGGCGCACAAAAAAATGCTGGGTGGAGACCGAAAACTGCATCTGCCAGATAGAGATGCTTCAGTCACTCCGCCGCGCTGCAAACTAAAAAGCCAGGCAGCGCTCCTCCAATCGTCGGAGAATCGCTGCCTGGCTGTCTTTTTAACACTTATTGACCTATGATCTGATCAGTCTTTCCTTGCAGCTCCACTAGCTTCATGATCACCGAAGCCGCCAGCGCTTTTGTTACATTCTGCTGCGGATTAAACTTGCCGTTGTCATCCTTTAAGAGTCCCAATTTCACAACAAGAGCCACGGCCCCCTTATTGTTTATAGCTGAGCTATCACTAAACTGACTTACAGTCACATCTTTATCAAGATAAGCTGTGAGTTTATTGTATTTCAAGAAATTAGCCAGATGAACAGCAAGCTGTTCCCGGGTTAACTTACTCTCTACTTGCAGGCTTTCATCCTTATTGATCCATTTACGATCAGCTGCAAAAATAACTGCATCATAATATGAATTCTCTGGCTTCACGCCTGCTACAGTTTTCCGTTCATTATTATTATAATAATTGGTGAAATTTGGGCTAGAAGCTTTGGCAAGATAGGTTAACCAATCACCGACAGTTATTTCTTGATCCGGGTTCACTTTGCCATCGGCATCCGGTGTAATCACATGGTGGTTTACCAATTCTGATAATTCCCGCTCTGCTGTATGGCCTTTGATATCCGTTGCAGATAGTTGAGCATCCTGCTGACCGAGATAATCATAGACCGCAATCCATTTTCCAGTGACTGCATCCAAAACCTGATTCAATCCGTTAGATTCATCAAAGGTTGTATCATATACCAGCTTCACCTTCGGTGCGACATAGTTTCTATAAGTATTGTATCCGCCAACCTGAGTATACTTCAGCTTAGTCTGATATTTAGGTTTATAACTTTCGAGCGCTTCTTTCTTGGAAATTGTTGCATCAGGCGATAATGTGATTTCATCGATACTGCTTATCCGATTCCCCATGTAAGAAGTCAGTCTGCCGTAAAGATCCAAGCTTACCGTAATGGTGCTGCCACTCACAGGAATTCCTTGATGATATCTAATAAACTGATATCCATATCCTGATCCGTCTGAAATCAAACTCGAATTATCCCCGTATTCTACCAGCTTTAGCTTCTGGCTCGCCTGAGGATATAGACTATTAATTATACTAAGCGCTTTCACCTTCGCTTCAGCCTCACTAAGCTTCTTACCTCCAGCAGGTGCCGGCTCTTCCTTCTTCTTATCCTGAATAGCACCATAAGCTTGAACCTGGTACTGCAATACTTCACCGGTCTTTGCATCGATCTCGGCAGAGGATTGCTCTGGAAAGCCAGCACCAATGTAACGATCATTTCCATTACTGCCCCAGTATAGCTGCCAGATTTTTCGATCTGAATCCTGATAGTCATTTCTCAAGGTTTGCGAGATCAATTTACGGTCTGCTGGAATATAAGCAACCTTCTCTACAAGTTGTGCTGCTTCTTTTGCAGAAAGCTCTGTACTAGAACTTCTTGCCTGAAAAACATCCTTACTCTTCGCTACTTCTGAATACACGACTGAGGTGGATACGGATTCTTTTCCTTCATAATCTATCCGCTTGCCCGTTAATGCATCGATAGGATATAGAGACTGATCTATTGGACGCCAGCCTAGAATCCAGTTGTTAGGTTTTCCGTTCTTATAAATAGGAATGTAAAATAGGCCCACATCAAACTGTTCCGCAAATTGCTTCTGTGCTTGCTCCAAGGTAATCTTGGGCTGTGCAGACGGGTACTCAAGCCCTTGAGAAGACTTAGAGAATTGCGTTACATTTCCGTTACCATCCACAACTATGTTAATGCTGTCCGATCCAGAAGGAATACCATTCTTCAGAATACTGAAGTTATACCCATATTGAACAGGACCGAATAATGATTCCGAAAAATAACTATAACCGACATTCTCATTTAATTGCAGCTCACTGCTCTTAACTGATGAGGCTGCCTTAGCCACAAAAGTCTTGGCGATCTCCAATGCCTGAGTCTGCGATACTTTCGGTGGATAATAGGACTCGTTCTTTTCCTGCGAGAATGAGAGATAGGTATTGATGATATCACCATTAATGGCGTCTACCTCACTGCTAAAACCATATCCCATATTCCCTTCTTGAACCTGCCACTGAATATGCCAGATCATTTGATTTGCTGGTGCTGGGTAGCTTTGGTTAGATCCCAGTTGAACATTGTTTACAGTTGCATCTTTTAGGGATGGGAATAGTTCTTTTAACTTTGCAATGGCTTGCTCCTGCGTGAATTTCACTTTTGTAGGATCAGCCTCAGAGTTCGTAGTCGTAGCTGGAGCCGCTGATTGCGTACTAACCTGCGTTACGGAAGTGTTGCTGCTAACAGATATAGAATCGGCTGCGGCTAAGCCAGGGGGTAAGAGTAACGCGAGTGCAACTGAAGTGATCAATACCGTTTTAGCCGTTTGATGAACAAAAAGAGTACTATTGCTTTTCAAAAGAATTCATCCTCCTCTAACACGTGATTCATATTATTATACAGATATTTTCTTGTATTTTCCATAATTATTTAACGACAGGAAATTACGACATTTTGGTGATGTGAGCTATAATGGTAAACAGTTGCAGCTATAATTCATCTAGAAAGGGGGTCACCGACATTACTGACTGGAACCTTCAGCCGCTTATTGACGGTATTACTAGCCTAGACATTCGCAGTTGTCTAATCGTTCAACATGGAGAAACCATACTGGAGCATTACCGTGATCCACAAATCGCTGCAGAGCTTGGCAAAATCAACTCGTGCACCAAAAGCGTACTTTCTGCCTTAGTTTGCATAGCCATAGATAAACTAATCATTCCACCTCCAGACACACCTATTTCTTTATTTTTTCCTTCATTAAAAGAAGATCGTGACCCACGTAAAAAGGAGATCACTATCGAACACTTATTAACGATGACCGGAGGCTTTAACTGGACAGAGTTCGGTGGGCAGAATTCTTTTCCGGCCATGACTAAAACCGCGGACTGGATAAAATACGTGCTTGCACAGCCATTAGCTCATACACCAGGAACCGTGATGACCTATAACTCAGGCTCCTCCCAGCTTTTGTCCGCAATCCTGCGTGATTGTTCTGGACAAGCGGTTGCAGAATTTGCCGAAGACCAGCTGTTTCAACCGCTTGGTATTCAAAGCTATCACTGGGAGAGCGATCCGCAAGGCATACATACCGGTGGGTTCGGACTTCATCTGAAGCCAGAGGATATGCTGAAATTCGGCTTACTTTATTTACAGGAGGGACGCTGGAAGAATCAGCAGATCCTTTTTTCGGATACAATTCAGCAATCCACTCGCCCTTACGTTGAAGCCAATCATCCGCAAAAAGGATTCTACGGCTGGCATTGGTGGGTATCCCAGTTCAATGCAGGTTCAGAACAGCAGCCGAACGAGATCCCTTATTATTTTGCACTCGGCTTCAAAGGTCAGCATATTATTGTAGTTCCTGCTTACGAGCTGGTTGCCGTTATCACCGCGGATAAGTACAAAAAAGGCTCTCCTGCAAATGTTTTCGGCCGGTTTATTGTACCTGCTCTTCTAGGGCAGTAAGAACCAGAAATCACATGCAGTTCTATGTGTGGATACCACACAATCCATAAAGCAGCCGCAGCCATAGACTGATAAAGTCTTGGGCTGTCGCTGTTTGATTTGAACGAAAAATCGTTCTCAATTTTTCATCAATTAGTTTGCTGCAAGCTTAAATGACACCAAATTTCTTTAATGCGTAGGCTATCCCGCCTTCACTTGCTTTTTTTGTAACAAAATCGGCTTTTTGTTTTAACTGTTCCGCACCATTTCCCATCGCAATGCCCAATCCCACATACTCCAACATGTCGATATCATTTCCACCATCACCAAACGCGATAGCTTCTGACCTGCAAATATTCAGATAATCCAGCACTTGTTTAATCGCAATTGATTTAGAAACTTTTGTTTCTTCAAGCACATTCATAACGTATCCGTGAAAACGTTCGAACCGTAATTCAGGAAATCTATCTTGGAATTTTTGCGCTTCATTTTCGTCCGCATACAAGCATATACAGTAAACCTCCTCTGGCAGAGCGCTCATTTTTTCGGGATATTGTGTAAGACTCAAAGTCTCCTTTAATGCCTTCATAACGCGCTCATCCTCGGAACCCATTCCGTTCATGGTTATAAGTTCGGTGAAATAGGACATGCCATGTCCGTTTAACTCAGCAAAAGCCGAGACATCCCGCACGGTTTCTGTTGAAAGCATTGATTTATAGATAACGTTATCCTTACATTTGATAAGCGCACCGTTAGCAGAAATAAAGGTATCAATGCCCATAGACTTGAACTCTTCACATAAGTTATGCGGTCTCCCTGTTGCAACTACGACATTAATTCCTCTCTCTATCAACTTCTCAATTGCTTCTATCGTGCTAAGCGGGATGCTTCTATCAATTTCACTTACTAGAGTACCGTCCACATCAAAAAATACAATCTTATACATATTATGAAATAAGCCTCCCCGTTCGAACGTAACTAGATAGATTATATTTCATGGGATCTAAAACAAGAAGGAAGCCGATCACATGGATCGGCTTCCTTCTTGTTTTCTTATTCAGCTTCGGCACAACAAACTTACGTCGTTAATTTTGCATATACCACAAAAAATAACATCATTTCACCAATGATCAGGTAATTAGGTATAAGGAACAACAAATCTACTGCGAAAAAAACACCAAGTAAACCTAATAATAACGCCAAATGGAATATCCCTAACCGTTGCTGTATACGTCTATATTTATGGAAGACCAGTGAGGTAGAGAAGAAGTAGAGCAGGACCGATCCAAAAATAAAACACACCATAAATATATAATTTAATTGATCTAAAAATAACAGTTGGATCGAAGCTGCAATCATACTCAAGGATACATAAATAAATAAATGCCCATAAATTATGGTTTGCCCGGCAGTCTCTATAGTCTTGTCCACTTTCTTTTCAACATTATCAAAATATTGCCACCACATAGCTATAATTAATAGAAAAGTTAATAATGCAAATACAATAGATTGCCACGTCCAGTGGCTAGACTGTAAAACCGCAAGGATACTGACCACTGATTCCCCAAGCAGAATAAGCGTAAACAACGAGAAGCGTTCTAATAAATGATGAGTATTGATCGGACTTTTCACCAAGTATTTCCGACCGACTAATGGAAGCAAAATGTCTACAGTAATTCCCGCATACAAAACTACATAACGCATCCAAGAGTCAAAGAAAAGTGATAAAGAAGAGATCACTAATCCAATCCAAAATCTGCTTCCCAGATACCGGGCAGTGCCCTTTCTATCATCCTCTTCATTCTTATTTACCGTAAGATATTGAATGGCTGTCATAGCTCTTAAACCAACATAACCTATTAAGAATGGCATATAATATTGATCAAAGTTAACCGATAAGCTCGCCGTCATTATTAATACAAAAAATAATTGTAGAATCAGAAATATCCGATGTGAAAAGATGTCTTGCCCAAACCGATTCACAAAAAGAGATTGCCCTACCCAAGCCCACCAGATCGGAACAAATATCAAGATAAATTTGGATAAGTATTCAAGTGGGATTGTACCCGCCTCTACATGCAATAGGACATGGCTCGCTTTTGAAACTGCTGCTACAAAAAGCAGATCATAAAATAGCTCCAGCCAAGTAACTTTCTTCTCAGCAATGGATGCTGTACTGTGCTCAAATCCCGATGTGCGTTTATTCATCGTCTGACTCCCTTGGTTTGGATGTGTATTTCTAATACAGTTTATCGAATACTTATCCATCTTAACCGAATTGATATACTAATTTGAAGCCCCTTTGCCTAAAATAAAACCAGCAAGCCCCCACATACGGGAGGCTTGCTGGTTTTTTCTGACTAGAGCTTTGTTCTTATTCCCCGGCAATACCGGAGCGTTCCACACTTTCTACGAAATGACGCTGTACGAACAAATACAGAATCAGAATTGGCAGAATAGTTAGAATACACGCCGCCATAACCTGATTCAGTCCAGTTGGGGCCATCCCAATAGAACCCGAAGTCATTTGCGACATCGTCTCCGCTGCCTGATTATTGGAACCATAAAACATCGCTAATCGCTGCGACAGATTATAGAAATCCGGTGTTGTTAAATACGTATTCGGTTCAAAGCTGTCATTCCAGTGCCATACCACAGAGAATAAGAATACGATCAGCATTGCGGGCTTGGCGATAGGAAACATGATTTTCCAGTACGTTCTGAATGCGCCTGCACCGTCGATACGTGCTGCTTCCTCCAACACTTTAGGCATTCCGCGGTAGAACTGAATAAAGATCAGTACGAATAATGCCCCCTTCAACCCGTGCCCAAACATAGAAGGAACCACAAACGGCAAATGTGTATTAATCCACCCCAAGTCACTAAAGAACAAATACAGTGGCACAACAATCGTCTGCGGTGGAACTAGAAAAGTAAACAGCAGCAGAACGAAACACACTGCGTAGCCTGGAAAACGGTATCTGGCAAAGCCATAACCGATTAAGGAACAGCTTAAGATTTGCAGAACCGCACTCCCGAAGGAAATAATCGCACTATTTGCGAACCCGGCCCAGAATTTTAGCGAATCCCATGCCAGAAAATAGTTGCCAAAACTAATCTTTTTCGGAAGCCATTGCACTGTGGCATCGGCCACGTCTGTTACTTGCATCATGGATTTGGATACCATGTATAACAAGGGATATAGGAATACGAACGTTAAGCTGAGAATAACCAAGTAATAAAAAGCGATATTCAGCACCTGAAGCGAACGTTTCACGACCCTGTCCAGCTTGCCGCTTGCTTTTAGACGAGTTGTCAGATGTTCCATGTTCGTTGTCCGAACCTGCTTTACGGATTCCTTCAACATCTTCTACTTCCTCCCTTCGGTGGCACCGAGCGACTTGCTGAATAACAGGAAGACCAAACCCAGAACCAAGAAAATAAACACAAAATAAATCCAACCCATCGCTGAGCCATATCCAAAATCATTATTCTTAAAGACGACATTCAAAATATGACTCATGATTTGATTATCTGCCTTCGTGAATGAGCTGACGATACTAAACAATGTGTTTACGAGCATCATCGGCATAATCATCGGGAAGGTGATTTTCCAAAAGCTTTCCCACGCGGTTGCTCCATCACATTTGGCCGCTTCATACAGTGAAACAGAAATCGTCTGTAACCCCGCTAGAAAAATCAGAATTTGCACGCCAGAATCCCACATCACCAGCGTTAAAGATTCTGCATATTTCAGCAACGACTTCAAAATGTCGCCGGGGATAAAGTTATGGAGCTTATCATATAAATCCTGATTATAAAAAATCGGTAAATTTGCGGCACCCTGATCCATCAATTTGCCCAGGATCGCCCCTGAAGCAATGATGACCGGCAAAAAGAACACGCCACGAAAAAAGGTTTTTCCTACGAGTCCGCGATTTAGCAGAATCGCACAAAAGAGCGAAAAGATAAGAATTAACGGAACCTGAGTCACCGTCGACACCATCGTCGATTTGAGCAGAGGCAAGAAATTAACATCTGTAGTAAAAGCGGCGCGATAATGCTCCATCCCAACAAAAGTGGCCAGTAAGCCACCTTTGCTCACTTGGAGATCCTGAAAGGAATAATACAAGGAACGGCCCAGCGGAACAGCCATAAACACCAGAAATCCGACCAGCCACAGGCCGATGAAGGAATATCCTTCAACGAAATAACGCGCTCGCATCGATAGCTTTGATTTTTTCACTTCATCATCCTCCTGTTACCGCATAGCTGAATGCCTCGACGGTCTGACCAGACACGTCAACAGACTGCTCATTATAGTTGACTATAATGCTCACACCGTTTGCATAAGTCGTCCGAAAGACCTTACTTTGCAGCTGCTCATGATTCGTCATTTGCTGGTTACTAATGCTGTCATAGACCTCTTTCAATGCGAGATAATTCTGTACAGAAGGTGCCAGCCAGTTCTCAAGACTAGAACTGAACAGCCGGTCTGCCATGGTTCTCTGAAGATCGCTAGTCGGAGCATAAGTTAATTCATAACTTGGAAGGGCTCCATATTCCAGCGCCCGTAAGGTTTGGTTACGGGAATCATCGTACAGATTAACCGGGCTTGCTGTATAAGGCACTAAGCCGTGTAACACTAGTTGATAGAAAGGAATCGCCCGATCTGTATAGACAAATTGACTGGAGTCGAGCGGCACTTGATCAATCCGGTTCACATGTCCTAATGTATAGGCAAAACCATAATCTACTGCCGTGTTAAGCTCACCCTTACGGAAGTTATCCAATGCATTAACATAAGTATCTTCTGTAAGCTGGCGGTCCGTATTGGATTTATTATCCTCATCGGAGTATAGCAAGCTTCCAAAGTGTTCAAACTGTACACCCTTCACACCCAAATCCTGGAACTTGCTCAGCTCAGCATTACTGCGTTTTGCGATAACACTAGGTTTCATTAAATAGAAATAATCATCCGTATTCCACCGGGTAGAGAGATAATAAACGTACTGCTTCAAGACTTCACGATTAATGCCGCGCACAGCATCTCTGCTTGCCTTCACGCTGTTGCTATCTTGGTAAGGTTTCACGTAGTTAGCTTTCAAATAAAGATTTACGCCCTTGCCTGCGGCATATTCCTGAAGCTCTTTAAGTCCCTTTTTACCTCCCAGCTTCTTTTCAACCGGAAATTGTTCTGGCTGGTTTCCGTATAAACCATTTTTGGACCATCCCTCGATCGTAATCTCTAGCTGAGTAACACCCTCTGCCTGATATTGATCAATCATGTCCTTGATTTGTTTAAACGTAGCTGCTTCTATAAAAGTTGAACCGATGACTTCATCACGAGAAATCCCACCGAGCACTTGAAGATACAATGGCGTGTTCTCAAGAACTACTTCCTTGACCTTTTTCTCTTCCATTAAGTAATTACGGTATTCCTTCGCCATCCCAACGTAGTTAGCTTCCTCGCCTTGGAGCAGAACATAACGTACGCTACGATCGGTTTTGATCATCTCACCCTGATAATAAGGAATTTGGCCGGAATTGCCGACAAAAATAACATCATCCTTGCGCAGGGTAAATTCACTTGATGCTCTATAAAGCGAAATAGCGCGAATGCCTGATGGAACACCGTTTATTTTAGCGTCGGTATCTCCCTTAGTAACAATTGCTAAATATCCGGTGTCTCCCTGATAGATCCCAAACACTGGCAAAGCGATAGCTTTTTTAAGAGGTGCCGCCTTTTGCCAAGAGTTATCCGTAATTTCATGATTTTGTTTCACGAAGGTTTCGTCCCCGCCGTAAATGTACTCAGAATAACCTTTCAAATAAACGGGATGTTCTTTACGAAACTCCAGCAATGCCCCTGAACCATCTGGAAGCATCATTGCCCCCTCTGCATCTTCTCTAGCCGCATGAAAAAATGGCAGAACCTCCAGACTCGTGAATTTCGCATTCCCCTCTTCCTTCAAATACTCCTGTGGAATGGAAGCCTCAAATCCATTAGCCGTCAGTCTGTACTCCAGAGCAAAAGAAAGCTTCAGGCTAATAAAAGCAAACTCCGCGCGGACGACATCTTGCTCAATCGTTACGGTAACCGTGGAGTCCTCATCTTTAAGTGGGTAGACCTGTGTAATGTCAGCCCCCTGTGTGTATCTTGCATAAATCGGCGCGGTCGTGTATTTCTTAATATTTGGCATGGCTGTTCGCTCCAGCTGTGGAGATCCAAGCCACTCCTTGTTTGTGATTTTGTCTGTGATGCGAAGATTTCCCGATTTCTCATCTACATACAAAATATAGCGTTCGTTCTCCAGTGCTTTTGTTCCAGGCGTGACCGGCTGCAGCTCAACCTTCTGAACAGGTGCTGCTACGACGGCTGGAGTCTGCTCTTCTGCAGGAACCGCAGTCTCCTTTTCTTTCACAGCAGTGGCCTGCCCTTCAACTGGTTCAGTCACCACCGATGTTTGCTCTTGCCCAACCTCTTTGCTTTCTTCAGTCTGAACAGACTGCGCAGCGGTGGACGGATCGGCGGAACTGTGTAGGGGTTGAACATTTATCACTGCGAACAGCATCATCACAACAATACAGAGAATGCCCCGCACTTTAACTTTTTTTCTCATCGTGTTACCTTTCCCTCCTTACGCGCGCAATCTCAATTCTTTGAGCAGATCGACAATAAATGAAACAAATTGATTGGAAATACCAAACAGCAAAATACCTACGAACCAGATAATGGCGATTCCTATTACACTGATTATGGTGATAAAAATAACCTTGCGAATCTCAAAATCATGCAGGATCTTCACCTTCATTAAAATCAACCAAGCCACCCAAAGAATCACAAACTTGTGCAGCAGATTGAAGGTTGAAGCCTCATCCAGCGAAAGGACCAACGTTAACAGTGTGACTGGAAGGATAAAGAGCATGTATGGAACAAGGGCAAAGGCACTGCCCACAAAAATCTCTTTGAATTTCCCCTCACCATCCATAATCGTACTGACACCCCAGTTCGAGACACACCAGGTCAACCAAGGAACGATAAGCCAAATAAACTCATGAAACATGGAGATTTCATGCGGCTCTCTTGTTTGAAAAGCATACCCTGTAATCAGAATCGAGATCATTCGTGCCACAAAGGTCAGTAGAACGATGGCAATCCCCTGTATCCAGCGGATACGTTGCTTTCCTTGAATATCGTTATAGAACTGATAAGGATGAACTACAACCTGATGAATCATTCGCAAAGTGTTCATCCAATCTCCCCCTTTGCCGGATCCAATACTGCCTTGTTTCCTCTATACAGCCAGGTATGGAATCTCCGGTATAATCTCGGCACACTCCAGAGCAGTACTAAGAACAGTCCAATTCCGCCGGCGAAGAAATAAGTAAAGTGCTCTCGGATAAACAATTTACGATATTCGCGGAAAGCAGATGAATAGTCAGCTTTGGAATTTGAAAGCTTGAAGTAGCTCATAGATTCCTTATATTGCTCTGCTTTATATAGCGCTTTGCCGATAGCTTGATAAGCCATATCATAATTGGCGTTCAATCGCAGCACCTCTTGCCATAAGGATTGCGCTTCGTCATAGCTGCCATCTACATAGAGCAAAGACGACTGATGAACCAAATCCGCAAAGGGCGTGGTCCGGAAGCGATCGATTCTGCCCCGTCCTTTATCCACTACATAGATCAGGCCATCAGCGGTTTGATCTACGGCGGAAGGAGTCACGAAGAGTCCATTCTGATCCCCAATCCCGCCAAAGCTGAATAACAAATTCCCCAGCTTGTCATATTGGAAGACTTTACTGGACTGCAAATCCAGCGCAGTTATAAATCCGTTCTTATCAATACTGATCCCCATAAAGGAAGCCATACTGAATGGACCCTCAGAGTAATAATCACCGTACCAGCGTTTACCAATGTTCAGCGTATCTACGCCTACCGGAGATAACCGTTTGATCTGGTTGTACTCTTCGCCCAAGGTTGTGCTGTAGATAAACCCTTCTTCATCCAGATCCACGTTCGAGAACTCAGAAGGTTTAACGGTCGCCAGCTGGTTCTGCTGCTCTTTAGTAGCCACCAGCTTAATTAAGAGACGTGTCCATGAGAAACCTACATGGTTCGCCCCATAGAACCCCTTGAACTTACCGCCCGAGTCAATTTGCAGCAACCCCTGCGTGTTACCATCGCTCACCACATACATATAATCACGCTTATCTACGACTAATTTAGAAGGAGAATAAGAGAAATTAGCACCCAGTAATGGGCTGTCCGGTTTTAGAAACTCTTTTACGAACTTGCCATTTTTATCAAAAATAGCAATACGCGCGTTTTTTGTATCTGCTACATATACCGTTCCATCCTCTTTCACGAATACACCCTTCGGCTCTTGCAGCTTGCCGCTGCCTTCCGTATCGCCGATCAGATTTAGCAGACGACCGTCCTTATCCATATGAACAATACGGCTATTGCCCGTGTCTACTACGTAGAGTGAATCGTCATCACTAATAAAGAGAGATTCCGGATTTTTGAAGGACCCCGTATCTGTTCCTGTTGGATCGATAGAAGAATCGTAGAGATAACCATTAATCGAGCGGACCTCATTGCCGGACTGATTCCACGTATACCCCTCATATGGGGCTTCACCAGCTAGCGCCTGCCCTGGAAGCAGCAGCACTGGCAGTGTCAGCGTCACCAGTAGCCCTGTTAGCAGCATTTTTTTCATATTACGTCCTATCATCATGACTCCCCCTATTCCTTCAGCCCCGAATGGGCCATTGTCTGAAGCACCATCCGCTGCGTTAATATAAAGACAAGAATAGTCGGGAGAATCATCAAGAAGCTTGCTGCTGCCAAAGTGCCTACCCTAGCAACGACTCCGGCTCCACCACTGATAGTTTGGATGGCGAGCGGCAATGTCTTCATTTCCTGAACAGTCGTATAGACCATTGAAGGATACGGATCATTCCAAGCAGAAATGAAGCTAAATAAAGCAAAAGTCGAAATCGCCGGCTTAAGCATTGGCATCACAACCACCCAGAATACCTTCCATTCTGAAGCCCCGTCTATGCGGGCCGCCTCTAATAAAGCGTCTGGAAGCTGCCGCAGGAACTGGGTCATAAGGAACATTCCCATGGGTGCAGCCAGATAAGGTAAGATCATTGCAAAATACGAATTCATTAATCCGCTGCGGCTAATCAGCAGATATTGCGGTATTTGCAATACTAAGGGTGAGAACATCAGCGCCGCCACAATCATACTAAAGATAGCGCCTTTAAATGGCATATTGTGCTTGGCAAGCGGATAAGCCGCCATTGCTGAAATTAAGACACCCCCGACCACAATCCCCGATGTAACGACCACGCTATTGAAAATAAACCGTGAGAACGGCACCGCCGAGGTTCCGGTAATTAACAACAAATCACGAAAGTTCACCAACGTCGGATTCACTACGAAAAACCGCGGTGGGAACAGGAATAGTTCGCTTGTTGGTTTTAAAGCAGTCACTGCCATATAGACAAGTGGCAGCAGCATAATTAGGCCAAACACCGTTAAGAACAGATATAAAAAGATGCCGCCATAGTCAATACGCCGTAAATTTATTTTGTGCATCCTAATCCCTCCCCAGCACTTTGAAGATGAGACGGTTGAGCCCAAGCATCAAAGCGAACAGTAATACAGCAATCGCTGACGCATATCCCATCTCAAAGCGGATAAATGCGTAGTCGAACAGATGCGCCATAATCGTATGGCCTGCATAAAGGGGACTCGGAAATCCAACAAGCCGCATACTGACGTCAAATACGGTAAGCGAACCGACCACCTGCATCACCGCACCGAATAACAGCTGCGGTTTGACGCATGGAATCGTAATGTACCAAAGCTCCTGCCAGCGGTACTTGACCCCATCAATTGAGCCAGCTTCATATAAATCTGTCGGTACATTTTGAAGTCCGGCCAGAAAAGCAAGGAAACCTACCCCCATACTCATCCATAAGGAAACTATGATGATAACGGGTACAATGGAATCCACATTTTGCAGAAATAAATAAGGTTCATTGATAATCCCCAGCTGAATGAGCCAGTGATTAAGCAACCCCTTGCGGTCGCCGGCGAACAAATACAACCAAACCACGGACATTGCTACTGCACTTGTAATCGATGGCACATAGTAGCATAGGGTATAGAAAAAGCGGAACTTCTGCGGAATCTGGCTAATCAGCCAGGCCAGCAAGAAGGCCATAATATAACCTATCGGACCTGTAATAATGGCAAATTTCAGCGTAATCCCAACAGCTTTAAGAAAGATATCATCGTCTACAAACAACAGCTTATAGTTAGAGAAGCCAATGAATCTCGGTGTCTCAATAATGTTGTAATAGCTGAAGCTTAGAACGACGGACATGATAATAGGAACAATAGTAAAAACGGTGAACAGAATCAGGAAAGGGGCCAAGAAATAATAGGAAACTTTATTTTTCTTGATATCTAACCAAAGCTGAGTCCATTTCCCGGGAGTTTTCGTCGGCTGCATCTGTACGGCTTCGTTCTGTGCCGGTGTAATTATTTCACTACTCATTTCTGACCTCCTTCCTCTTTGGCGCTTGAAGTCTGGGAAGTTTCAATTCCGAACTCTTCGCGTTTCTTACTAAGCTCTTTATTGATTTCACGTACACCTTGCTCCATCGCCTCCCGCGGGAATTTACCGTTGAGCACAATTTCATTCCAGATGTTGGCGATATGCCGGGTCGTGTAATATCCTCCAAGCACCACTTCGCGCTCTTTAAACCACTCCCACTGTTCCATAATGGCGTCGATATCATCTTGCTGCCACGGCAGACGTTTGAGTGCTTCAACATTGGCTGTATTCCAACGAGCTTCAACACCCAGCAAAGACTCAAGCTCTGAGCCGAAGTTCTCCTGTGCATCCGCACTGGTCCACCATTTCAGGAACTCCCAAGATTCTTCTTTCATATCCGTATCCTTAAAAATAATTCCTGTCTGTGCAAGCCCGCCTGTAGAACGGTTAATCTGTCCATCGGCTTGTTCAATACCCGGCATTGGTTTCATGCCCCACCAGCCTGTCAATTCAGGTGCGGCAGTAGATAACAGAATGTATGTGGAATAATCAGCAACGCCGATTGGCATCTCTCCAGAACGGAAACGGTTATAGAAATCCGCTTGTTTCTGCAGCTTGTAGTTCGTAAAGAGTCCCGTCCACATTTTCATAGCTGTCAGTGCTTCTGGTGAATTCAGATCAGACAACATCCCATTATTCTTATAGAAATCCCCGCCATACTGGAATAAGAACGGTGCAAACTCATTAATGGCTAGACTCGGGTTGTTCGGGGCATGTGGATAATAGAAGTCCATCCCGTTTTGTTGCAGCACAGGAATCAGTTCCATAACCTCTTGCCACGTATCCGGAATATCCTTATCGCTAATGCCCAGCTGTGCCATAATATCTTTCCGGTAAAAGAGCATCGTGAAGTTCTGATTCTCAGGTAAGGCAAAATCTCCGTTATCATACTTATAAGGAATCAGTGCACCCGCTCTGAAACGTTCAGCAACCTCTTGATAATCTGAGAATTCATTCAGATTCACGAGTGAATTCCGCACCGCGAAGTCAATCGGCACTTCACCCTCAACCCCCAGTGCCACATCGGGAGCAAGTCCGGCAGTATTGGCTAATAACAGAATCTGCTTCTGATCCGCTGCAAGCGTAGGAATAATATTGACGTTCACCTTGATGCCCGTGTTTGGTGTAAAGTCCTCATCCACCATTTGCTTAATGATCTCCGCCCAATCACGTCCACGTGAGATCCAGACATCCAGCACCTTTTCATTTTTGTACGTATTTCCTATGCCGCTGTAATCCTTTGTAAAAGAACTAAAGAAGTCATACGTCATCGTCCCTACACGGGTATACCAAGGAGCCGCGTCTTTAGGCCATGGCTGATCTTCCGACTTCACTTCAATATAGTCCATTACAATACTCTGCTTCATTAATCCGTTGACCCATAAGCCAAGTGATGACTGCAGGTCCGTAAATTGCTGAAGACGACCTGGAATACTTGAGGTATCCTTCGCCATTTCCAGGAACCGGTCACGTGCTTCATAAAGCGTACTCAGCTCAGAGCTTCCATCAGCAACGCCAAAAGCATACATATCCTGCACAGCATCATCCAACGTCCGCGCCATCAAATGTAAACGTGGCACAAGATTAGGAATGTTCTGCTCCAGCTGCCAATCCCCGTTTGGATCAGGGTTCGTTCCCGTTACCTGCGTGATTTCACGTCCCAAAAGAGACATTTTATGTGTAGTGTTCAGCACAGCTTCAATCATTCCGCCAACGCCCGATACTTGAACTTCCATCCGCAACGTATGCTTACCTTGTTCTAGATAAAAGAAGTACTCTCCATCCTCATTCCCTAGCTTGTTTACTTGCCATTCCGCTTTGTAAGGGAATTTCAAGGCATTCAGCTCTTGGAACGGTACCTCGCCATCAATCATAATCCGGCGTTCCACCGGTATCCCGTTTAGGAACCACTGGCCGTAACGAATTGCGATATTGTAGAGCCCTGACTCAGGAATCTCGAAATCCCATTCCGCCCATTGTCCACCCGTACGCCAACCGACACCCCCAAAACTATTAAGCACAATAGCATCTTTGTTAAAAGGTTCGGTGAGTGGCTCCCGGTCCTCGATCCGCTTCAGCGTTGGATCTGAACGAAGGGAGGATTCTTCTGCCTGAATTTTAATCACTTGATTCTGAACAGGCTTGTAACCCTTATTCTCATACTCCTGCTTCACTTCCGCATAAGTCGGGAGCGGTTCTGGAGAAAATATTCTCAGTTCACTAAGTGCAGCCGGTTCCCGGATGGCTTCCAGCTTCACCGTATGCTCCCCTTTGGTCAGATAAAAGCGAAAGGGATCCGCAGTTCTGGCCTCGGCATCTCGAAACTCCCGATATTGCCAGCCTGTTACCTCTTCCCGCTTGGGATTAAATTCATTCCCTTGATTGTCCAGCCATGGCTCTGCACTTTCCTTCCACATCCGCTGGAATTCCATTTTTTTTACTTGAGAGAATAAATACTCCCCATCAATCTTTACGCTTCGAATGATCGAGGATCGTTTACCAGGAAGGGCATAATACTCCATCCCCATCTGATACAAACCATCTGCCGGAACCGTAAATTTATATTCCACCCAGCTATCCTCTGCTTTAAGCGCTAGTACCTTGCCGGGTTTTCCACCAAGATCCGTCATTACCTCTGTACCTTCAGAACTAATGGCCTTATAATCCCCCGAAGGAATAGCAAGCGTAAAATCCGATGAGTCCTTTGCTCCATCCTGCTGTTTTTCCTCGTAATAGCTTAAGTAAGAGGCTTCGAGTTTTGAATTCACACTATCGCTTTCTAAAATAGAGCTTTCATCAACATCCGCATAAACGGGGATGCCATCCATCGCTGAATTATCAAACCCTCGTGATTGATTCCACCACACTAGGGAGACTCCTAAAAGTACCAGTAACAACAAACTAATCTTATATTTTCGCAGTATGCGTAACACGCATCGGTCTCCTCCCATCTTTACGGGCCTCTCGGACTTAAGTGAATACAAGCAGGGCAGCTCTGGCAATTGCAGGCTGCCCCTCCTGTTATTAGATTTCCTTACGGCTGCATTCCCATTGCCTTTTTAAAGGCAGCAATTTCTTTGGAAGCTTGCTTCAAGACATCATCACCAATTTTTTGAATAGCCGTCTTGGAATCTGTGTTCTTAGCCAGTGCATCACCGATCGCCGTTATAAAGATTTCCCAGCCCTTGTTATCTACTGGTGTAAGGTGTTTGACAGGAATATCATTGCTTAATTGTTCATATAGTTTAAATTCCTCTTGCCCACCCAGATATTCATTTTTAGTGTTTGCGTACCAATCAAGACTGGAAATATCCTTGTAACCCGGCTGAATGGAATGTTTTGTCCAAATTTTCCAAGCATTTTCACTTCTCATGCTCCACTGAATGTAAGCCCATGCCGCTTCTTTATTTTTGCTTTGCGAAGGGATAACAAAGCTTGATCCGCCCATTCCCACGTTAATTCCTATTGGCAAACGGGTTACCTTCCATTTTCCGGCAAGCTCAGGGAATGTTTCTTGAAGTCCGCGCGCTCCGAATGAACCCGATACGACACCAACCAAATCACCTTTTAGAACTAGCTGTTTACCTTCGTCTGAGCCATAACCGATATGTGGTGCCCAGCCCAGCTGTTGTCCACGTTTTGTAATATCGAGAACCTTCACCATTTTGTCCGTATTACGTGTCCAGTTCATATCCTTATCAAAGTAACCGACTTCATCTCCTGCCCATACGATCGGGCCATCGCTCCACTCCATAAAATATTTACCGTTAGCTTTCAAAATTTGAGCCAAGTTCAAGAGATTCTCTTCATCTTGCATGTATTCACCGAGCTCAGCAGGATCACTTGGCAATCCAAGCTCTTCAAAAATGTCTGCACGGTAGTAATAAACCCCCGGGGTCATATCCCAAGGCATACCAAGCAGCTGTGAGCTGTCCGGTGTCATCCAACGTTCCCAGTTATACGGAACAACCAGATCTTTATATTTTCCAGCGTTATAAGGCTCTTCCAAAAGATTCTCCAAAACATTTCCCGCCATATAACGGTTCAACTGATACATCTCTACTTCTGCTACGTCCGGTGCCCCGCTACCTGCGGCGATTGTGGTTTGCAGCTTGTCATGCAGGTCGCCAAAGGGCATAACTACCGTCTTCAGCTTAATACCAGGATATTCAGCCATAAATGCAGCGCCGACTTCATCAAATACTTTTTCATTAAAGGCCCAAACCGTAACCTCACCTTGAATATCTTTGCTTGGCAGGTCGTTGGCAGGATCTGTTGCTTCCGTGCCCTCTGTAGCTGTTGCATTGGTTGGCTCACTAGCATTATTGGTTTTTTCAGTGTTCGTTTTTACGTTGTTAGATGCATTTTGATTCGTCGTTGAGCTTCCAGCGCTGCTACAGGCTGACAGAATAAGCACAAAAACCATTAACATACATACGACTAAACTGCTCGTTTTTCTTTGCGAAATCATAACCTAACCTCCCTCTTAAATTGAACAAATAAATGCTTGTTTATAGTGAAGGAGTGAACCTCCCTCCGTGACCGGCTATTCCCCCCCTTCCTTTAGTCTTAACACGGTCACGGAATATTTCGGGAATTCAAACTCCAGACTACCTTTGTCTACACTTATCTTTTGAGTTACAGGTGCCACCTTGTCAGGTTCAGCGAAGCTATTCTCAGCATTTAAATCGTCCGACTGAAGTACGGTAGCTGTTCCTTCCAGGCTTGATGTGGCAAGTCCGGCAAAAGAAACATCCGTGCGCTGAGCAGTGTCACCTGCATTAACGACTTTAACGATCAGCTCACCTGTGGCAAGATCACGGCTCGCAGTTTGGAACAGCGGCCCTGCTGGACTTTCATCGTTCACCTCTTGTATAAGCTCATCGTCGAGATAGAGCCGGATATTAGCACCTGATAATTCAATGCGGATATCATACAATTTCCCAGTCTCAATCCTTACAGGAACCGTTCTTCCGATGACTGCTCTTGTTCCACCTACTGATTTTTCAATCGCGCTCTGCGTATTTCCCCAGCCGCCAAGATTCCACCAATAGAAATTGCCTTCATCTTTAGAGCCGAACATAATGAGCATGCCTTCTGCTCCGCCAGTCTTTTTCGCCTTAAGAGAAAGTGTATAATCACTCCATGAAGCCTCACCGGCAACTGCGCGAATATCAATATCATTAGAAGTCTGCTTAAAAGTACCCTTGGATTGTTCCCAGTCCCCATTGTTTAGAGTCCAGGCTCCGGAATCCTTCTTGAAATGATCTTCAAAAAGAACGTCATCACCTTTCGCTACTCGTACATCGCTGTACTCTACCTGGGTGGCCCAAGTCCCCAAACCAATTCCACCTTGAATGGATTGCTTACCGGAGGTTTCTTCTTGTCCTAGAGCCACAAGTGAGGTTGGAAGAACTATATCCCCCTTATTGCTTCCGAACATCTGCTGCACATGATAAGAAGGTGTTCCGTAGCTAGTCGATGAATCAAACACAATAGCATCCGGGTTCCAAGTACGATCCTTCGTATTCACAAACAATGGAGCATAGGAGGACATTTTCACGATATCAGAATTCCGTTCCATGCCCATCATAAAAGCGGCCTCGCCGATTGCAGCGTTCAGATTGCCTTCTCCGGCACCCTTGGTCACCGCATACTCACCAACATAAATCTCAGGACCACTCCGGTCATAAGTATCGTATCTGTTCGAGTTGCTGAGGAACCATTCAGAGGTTTCATAGTAATGCTCATCAACCATTTCGATAGGTTCTCCTTCAACTGCCGCATTAGCAATGAGATGAATCTCTGGATACTGCTCTTTAATTGCCTTATAAAACAAGCCATAACGCTTAATATATTCACTCATCTGGAAATTGTTTTCGTTACCAATCTCTACATATTTCATATTAAAAGGCTCTGGATGACCATTGGCGGCTCTTTGTGCCCCCCATTTGCTAGTAACCGGTCCGTTTGCATATTCAATGGCGTCCAGCGCATCTTGTATCCACGGCTGAATTTCACTGACTGGAACGGTATTCTGCTTGGCTATAGGATCTCCGTTATGTGAAATCCCGATATAAGCTACATATAATGGTTCCGCTTTCAGATCTTCAGCCCATTGCAGATATTCGTGGAAGCCCAGCCCATCTGAGGAGCGATAATCCCAATATCCCTTATGACCGGGACGCGTCTCAATCGGTCCAATGGTATTCTTCCATTGATAAGCATCTGTTGGCGTTTTTCCTTCCACAAAACATCCCCCCGGAAAACGAACGAATGCGGGTTTCATCGCAGCTACCTTTTCAGCCAAATCGATGCGAAGTCCATTCTCTCTGTTGTTCCAAGTCTCAGGAAACAAAGACACCATATCGAGATAAACAGTACCTACATTTGCAGCAGAGATTACAATTCGTGCGTTTGCTACAGTACCTGTAGAAGTCAGTGTGTATGTATATGGATTCCATCCTTCTTTTAACTTATCAACGGTCTGTTCTGCATATAGCTCTTTGCCATCCGGGCTTTCTAACGTTATACGCAGTGGCATAATGTCCCCTGGCTCTGGCCGCGCATAGAAAGACAACTTGTAACTGGCATCCTTCGTCAAAGCGATCCCCCAGTAACCGTTATTCACAGCAGATACCGAACCGCCCTCGGCAGCAGATGATACTGTTAAAGCCATTGCCTGGGTCTGAGCATCGTTCAAAAGCTTAGTGCCGGTCAGAGCAAGCTTCCCTTTACTGCCTCCTTTTTCATCAATCCACCAATTGAACAATGTGACCGAACTATCCTCAAAGGAACGATTGGAAATCAGCTCTGCATATAGCCCTCCATCTCCCGCATGATTAATCTCTTCGAAAAAGGCTCCGTACAACATCGGGCTTATCTTAGCTCCCGGATTTTCCGTATCCACGGTCAACGTATACGCGGGTCCACTACTTGTATTAGCTGCTGTCGCCGGTGGAACAGTTTCCTTTCCCGCTTCACCCGTTGCTTCTACGGCAGATTCCTTAGACTGAGACAGTGGCGCGGTGTTTTCTCCCTTAGAAGCCCAATAATACGTCAGACCGCCAACTACAATCACGAAAATCAACACCGTAAGCCATAGTTTTCGTCCATATTTATTCAAAGATATTTACCCCCAACTTTTTATTAGCATTTTCATTTTCTTATGAAGCGAACAAATCCTTCCATTCGTAAAAACTTAAAATTATTCCGTAAAACCTAAATGAATCCGTTTCCATTGATAAAATACCATACTAAAATCTGGTTGTAAATAAATTAAACTAAACCTTTTTATACTTTTATGAATATAATTTCCAATAGATATGCAAGAAATTAAGAGATTTATTAGTTTTTTTAAAATAAATTCCCTCTTTTCATCTCACCATCTTTATATTCCTCTAAAATAAACGGGGGTTTACAGCCATAAGTAAGTTTATTTTTCATTTTTCCCTCCATTTATTTTACTGTTTTATTTTTCCATTCAAATAATGATGAAATTAAAATTAATTTTATTCTCACCAAAAAATCATATAAAAAAAGCTCCCCTTTGCCTAAACTCGGGCAAAGGAAAGCTATAGTTATATCTCAACTAAATTTAATTCCGCCACTTCATAAACTTGTAATCAAGAAAATCAACAAGCAAGAAGAGAATAAAACCGACCAAGCTGAACAACATAATTCCCGCATACATCTCCGGATAATCTAATCTTAACCACGCATCCATGATGAAAAAGCCCATGCCGTGCTCTGTTCCATAAATCTCCGTAAAAAACAGTACAGATATCGCTGTCCCTAGCGAAATACGAATCGTACTCAGAATCACTGACAATGCACCCGGCAGTGTCACATGCCAGAACTTCTGCACAGCGCTGGCACCTATACTAGTTAAGACATCATAGGTATTGTCCGGAATAGCCTTAACCCCATCCCTTACAGAGATGATGATCTGAAACAATAGAATCAGCATGATCATTAGGATTTTGGACGTTTCCCCAAGCCCGAAGAACAGCATCACTACTGGAAGCAGGGCAATTTTGGGAACCGGATAGGTCAAGTAAACCACAGGGTCCAGCAGTTTGTTCCAGGTCAACGAACGTCCCATTAGAAGACCTATAAGCAGTCCAATAATTAACGCCATTACCACACCTGCAAAAATTCTGAACAAGCTATACCCTACATTTATAGCAATATCCTGCGCCCCTAACTGAAACATCGCTTTATATACAGCAAAGGGACTTGGCAAAATCGAATGATTCATAAGTAAAAATGCGATATACCAGACTACATTCATACAAACAAATACAAATAGAAGCCTTACTAGATGATGAAGTCGACGTTTGTTTACCATATCTCCTGCATTACCTTTCTAATCCGCTTAGTCTGCTCAAAGAAATCTACACTGTCCCGCTTATCCTCATGCTTCATATGAAACACCAACTGATTATCAATAATCTCAGGTGTAGTTTCTTTGTTGGAAGGCATGACAATAATCTTTTGCCCCAGCAGAATCGCTTCTTCCACATCATGAGTGACAAATAACGTAGTCGTAGGGTTAGCCAGCCAGTTATCTAAAAAGAGGACCTGCAGCGTTTCCCTTGTTATCGCATCGAGTGCAGAGAATGGCTCGTCCAGCAACAGAATAGTAGGCAAAATGGCAAAAGCTCTGGCAATCGCCACTCTTTGCTGCTGGCCTCCACTAAGGGATAAGGGATAACGTTCTGCTAAATCAGAGATCGCCATCGACGAAAGCCACTCCTTAATCTGCGTCTCCCGTTCTTGCTTGGATGAACTTGCCGTATGCGTAATCTTCATCGCTATCTGAATATTATCATGTACAGTCTTCCAAGGAAGAAGCCCGTAGTTCTGCGGCACCAGCCCGATTAACGTTTCTTTCTCATGCACAGATTTCTCATTAAAAAGAATGTGTCCCTGATAGCTAGGCAGCAAGCCCGCAATCGCCCGTAATAAAGTTGATTTCCCGCTGCCGGAGGGTCCGATAATGGTGTAAATCCCGTGCTCCGGCAAAGTTAAATCTACCTGACCCAAGGCCAATTGTCCGCTCTTATATTCTACTTTCAGATCCTTTATAACGAGTCCTTTATTTCTTGAATTGGACATCAGAAATCACATCTTCAGCCGAGATATTTTTGCTGAGCAAACCTTTTTCCCGTGCCCAAGCAAATGCGGCCTCTACTTCCTTCACATCCACTTGATAAGCTGGTACATAATCTGGTACCTTGATTTCATCTTTTAATGTTTCCGGATATCCTACTTCTTTGATTACAAGATCGATATATTCGGATTGCTCATGGGATTTCATATAAGCTACTGCTTCATCATATGCAGCATACATACTGCGGATAGCCTCTGCTTTGGCATCAATTGCAGTTTGCGGGAAAGCTAAAACGAACGGATTTACTCCCGCAGTTAGCGTTGAGCTCAGTACACGCAACCCTGAGGTTTTGCCCATAGTTACAAAAGGTTCCGGCAAAATAGCCGCATCCGCCTTATTATTCTTAAGCAATTCTAAACGGGTCGGAATCTGTGGAACCTCTGTGACTGTAATATCATCTTCGGTCAGGCCCGCTTGTTTCAGCATCATTGCCACTGTATATTGTGTGGAGGTATTTTTGGACAAAATCACGGTTTTACCCTTCAAATCCTTCACATCCTGGATGGATTCATTTCCAGTCAGCAAATCAAACTCTCCAAAAGTTGTACTGGCGATCTTCACATCCAGTCCAGCCTCATTGTAAATGGAGATCGCAACCAGGTCAGCGCTTAGACCATCCAGCTTGCCTGCTTGAAAAGCTACATCCCGATCTTTGGCGCTTTTAAATGTTTGGATATCCAGCTCCACACCGTGGTTTTTATCGAAACCTTGTTCATGTGCGATGATAAAAGGAATAGCATCAATCGAGGGCAATAAACCTAGCGACAAGGAGGTAACTTCTTTTGCAGCCTCTGGAGCAGCTCCCTCTGACGATTCTGTATTTGTATAATTTTTCGAACCACAGCCGACTGCAAGTGCAGCGATGACAACAACCATCATAGATAACAACAACATTCTCTTTAGACCTTTATTCTTCATTTAACTCTCCTGCCTCCATTATTCTTTCTATAGTGTAATTCTCTGTAATATTCTTTGCTCACTCATAAATGTGCATGCAAAAAAATCCTTAAGCTCTACAAAAAAAGCTTTAGGCATGTTAAGTTTACCACCAATCTTTATATTTTGTATATTTATAAATTTAGATATAAGTAAATAGAAGCGACGCAAAAAAAGCTGACAGCGGAATGGTTCCGCTACCAGCCTCAATCTCAATGTTATGGAGTTAGTAGATTTGTGTGGATTTTAATGACAGCTTTTTTAATCTGCTGCCCCGGTTGACCCATACCCGGTCTGTGAACATCATGAGGGAAAAAGACCGCGAACATGCCAGGCTTCAAAGATAACAATATTTCATCTGCTGATGGGGGATAAAGCGCATATTCTCCTTCGGCATCGTAAGGCTTAATGGGTTCGATCCCTTCTTGCAGGGTTGCCCAGCCAATCGTTTCTTCACCTTCGATCAGATAATGCACATCAATATAGGCCTCATGCTTCTCTGCGACTTGTTCCTCCAGCGATTTTGCCTCAAGAGCCATAATCGAAGCATACATTTCGTTCCCGCGAATTTCGATTCGTCCCAGATCAGGATCATGTTGTAAGATTACTTTCAATTCCTCGATAGCCTCAACAATGACAGGATTCTCATACTTGATATGCTCTTCCCAAGATGACAAAGAACCTAAGATCATAACTTCCCATTCCCCTCACATCTTAATGTACTAAACCAGTTTCTCACTGACTGCTGAAGCTGTTGTTTCTTTATTAATTATGGATTGCTCACTAGTCTTCTTGAAATATTCTACATATAAAATATCAAGCAGATAGAGCTGCGATATCTTTGCAGATAATGAACCCCCTTGCAGCGGTCCTTCATTAGCACCACATAGCAGGGTCAGATCGGAGTACGAGGTTAGCGGTGACTTTTCAAACCTAGTAATGGATATTACTTTGGCTCCTCTTTCCTTTGCTTTTCTCGCAACCTCAATGCTATCCTTGGTCGAGCCGGAATAAGAAATCACAACAGCGACATCCCGGTTAGACATCAGTGCTGCCGACATCATCTGCAGATGTGAATCCATTAAACATTCCGTTTTGTTCGTAATGCGCATAAATTTAATTTTGGCTTCCATAGCTGTGACTAGAGAAGAGCCCACACCGAAAAATAATACACGTTCTGCATTAATCAAATACTCAATAGCCTCACTGATCTTCTGTATATCAATTAAATTATAGGTCTCGTTGAGTGCACTTACATTCGTGGTCAGCACTTTAGAAGCAACAGCTTCAATCGTATCATCCATCAGAATTTGATCGGTAAGCTGCGGGATCTCATTCTCCACAGTGATGCTATGTGCCAATGCGATCTTGAACTCTTGATACCCTTTATAACTTAAAGATTTGCAAAATCGAAATATACTTGATTCCCCAACATCACATGCATCTGCAAGATCAGTAATCGACATGTAGACTACACTTCTCGTGTTCTCCAGTACGTAGTCCGCTACCTTCTTCTCCGTATTCGTCAAATTATTGTATTTAGAATGAATTGAAGAAAAAATACTGATTGTCCGCAAAAAAGCCCCTCCTTTTCAATAAATTAATGTACGAATAAGGAGGAAGCTCCCAGCAGACCTGCCTTATTCCCTAATGAGGCTTTAACAATTCTCACTCCCGCAAAGCTTTCCATAAGCAAAGACTTCGTTCGTTCTTCTACCCTTCGAACCAAATCTTCTTGTTCCATTACGCCGCCACCAATAATAATCGCGGATGGATTGAAGATATGCGTGATAGAAGCTAAACCAACAGCCACTTCAGTAATCCATAGATCTAAAATACGTTCAAGCTGCTCATTTCCGCTCTGTATTTTATCAAATAAGGCTTTTCCATCCGTGCATTCGGGATCTGCCAGTTGAGCCATCTTGACTAAAGCTGTGGTTGAAGCGTGTTTTTCATAATATGGCAGTCCTTCTACTCCGGATGTGGCCGACAATGGGTGAGTAAAGATATGGCCAAATTCAGCCGCTACCCCATTAGCCCCTTTGTAGATTTGGCGATTAATGACGATTGCACCGCCAATGCCTGTGCCAAAGGTTAGACATAAGAAATTGTTAAAGCTCTGAGCAGCTCCATAATAAGCTTCGCCTAATGCAGCTGAATTCACATCGTTCTCTACCATAACAGGTTTATGAAAATGATGGGTGACAATATCCTTAATTTTCATTCCAGTATATCTAGGTATATTTTCGTTAGCATAGACAATAAATCCTTCTTCTGCATTAACTTGGCCCGCGGTGCTTATGGCAATGGCATCAAAATGATCGTATTCTGCAATCTTTTCCAGCATTCTTGAGATTACATGAGGTCCCCCCAAGTAGCTTTCTGTTGCATACTCCTTGAAGTCATGTACATTCCCCTGTTTATCGCATATACACATCTTGGTATTGGTACCGCCAACATCTACGGCTACAATCCTCATTTCCATCTACCCTCTCTGGCGTTCTACTGAATAGCGTTCACAAACCGTTTCGTAATCTCCATCGGTCTCGTGATCGCAGAGCCAACCACTGCTGAATACACACCTAAATCAAACATGGTCTTTAATTCTTCAGGAGTGGAAACCCCACCTTCAGCTATAACGGGAACAGAGAAGTTGTTGACGATTTGTTGAACCAATTCAAAATCTGGCAAGTTGCGGCCTTTAGTAGCCTCTGTATAACCGCTCAAGGTAGTTCCTATCAGATCAAATCCCAGCTCAACAGCCTTCGCAGCTTCCGCAAATGTAGAACAATCCGCCATAAACAGTTGATCTTTATAGGTCTCTTTTAAAAGTGGAAAAAGTTCAGAAATAGTAGATCCGTCCGGGCGAATACGGTCTGTAGCATCCATAGCAATGATATCTACCCCTTCGCGGTACAGCTCATCGACTTCCTTTTGAGTGGGTGTAATAAAGACTTCAGAGCCTTCATACACCTTTTTGATTATCCCAATGATTGGCAGATTCACTTGCTTTTTGATTTCTTGAATATCCGCTACGCTGTTTGCCCGAATTCCAGAAGCCCCGCCTAAGTAAGCAGCATAAGCCATTCTCCCCATAATAAACGGGCTATGCAGCGGTTCTTCTGGTAAGGCTTGACTGGAGACGACTAATTTATGTTTTATTTTTTTAAGTACATTATTTTCAGTATTCATCAGTAACCCACTCCACATTTTTATTTATTCTTTAACTGCTCCTGCCGTAATCCCATTGGTGAAGAACCGTTGGAATAACATGAACACTAGCAACATCGGAATTGCAGCGATGGTAGCTCCGGCCATTTTATAAGCGAAATTAGGATTCAAATCCTGCATTAAGGTCGCAGTACCAACCATTAATGTTTTCATTTTGTTCTCTTGGCCTATAACCAGCTGCCACAAGTAATCATTCCAGACTTGCACGAAATTTAGAATAAATAAGGCTCCAATACCAGGTTTGACAATAGGCAACATGATGCGTGTGAAGATTCTCCATTCATTTGCACCATCTATTCTCCCGGCTTCTCTTAAGGCATTAGGGGTTAAATCGAAGAATCCCTTTAATAGGAACACTCCAAATGCACCCGCCACGTTCAGCCAAATCATACCGTTATAACTATTTACCATTCCAAATTGTTGGGTGATCCGGAATAAGGGTACAATCATAATTTCTTTAGGAATCATCAAGCTTGATATAAAGATAATGAAGATTATATTTTTACCTTTAAAATTAATCTTTGAGAACGCATAGGCGGCCATAGAGCCTACAACGATAACCAAAATAGTAGAAATACCTGATACATAAATACTATTAAACGTCCATCTTAAAGCCGGCTGGTTCTGAAATACATCCACATAGTTGGAGAATGTAATCGATTTGGGCCACCAGTCTGGAGGCATTTTCACAACATCCGAGCTGTTCTTGAGTGAACTTGTGAATAACCAATATAGTGGAAAAAGATTAAGGAGCGCGAAGAGGATAATGATTACATTCGATATCACATCAAACTTCTCTCTCTTTTTCTTGTTTTTAATCTTCGACATGTTGTATTCCCCCTCACTTCACCTTAATCATGCTTCGTAGCTGTGGCACAGACAATATCAATGTAATCACGAACATGATAACCCCTACCGCAGAAGCTACACCGAGTTGGTTATATTTAAAGGCATTATTATAAAGGTAGTACATCAGCGTTACGGAGGAATTGTTCGGTCCGCCACCGGTCAATAACTGAATAACTACAAAGATTTTTAATACGGCAATAATATTGATAATCGTAATATAAGTTGTTGTCGGTCCTACCGAAGGAATCAGGATCTTTGATATCACTTGCCATCTGCTAGCACCGTCGATTTCGGCTGCTTCAAAAAGCTCTTTCGAGACACCAATCATTGCAGCTATATACAGAATAATTGCCTGGCCCACGTTAGTTGCGAAGGTTACAAATATCACGACTGGCAGAACCGTCTTTGGATTTCCCAGCAGATTAATCGTCCCTAGTCCCATGTCTTTATATAGATAAGAGATAAGTCCATTAGCCGGATTCAGCAAAAAGCTCCAGACCATACTCATAACCACCATGGACACCATTACCGGGATATAATAACTTCCTCTAATAAAGGAAACGTACTTAGCATTTTTATCAAATACCGCGGAGGCTACGAACAATGCAAACCCCACTGTAAGTAGAACGATAAATATTACGAACACAACGGTGTTGATGGTAGCCTTAAAAAATACCGGATCATTAAACAATGTGGTGTAATTGGCAAAACCCACAAATTTCTCACTGTCATAATTAATCTGGTATAGACTCAGCCGCATCCCTTCTAAGATCGGATAGACAAGAAAGGCTAAGAATACTATCATCTGAGGTAAAATAAACAGATAACCTGTAATATTCTCTTTTAGGTAATTACTACGTAGTTTCATATCGTTTACCTTTCTAATTAACAGCCCCAGAGTCTCTTCAGACCCTAAAGGCTGTCAATCGTGTATTGTTTATCTGGTCTTAGATTATTGGAAAATTACAGAGCCAGCTTTATTGGTCTCAATCACCTTGTTGCCACTTGTCTGATAATCTTGTACAAACTGTTCCGGTGTCTTAGCTCCCATGTAAAGTGCTTGTAGCTCTGGATATAAAACCTCTCTTAATTGGCTGTATCCTGGAACGTTGCCTGTGAAGTTGAACAAATATTTAGAATTGGCATCGTAAGCTGCAAACAGTGGATTCTCCGCTTTAAGTGCTTCGGCTACAGAACTTCTTACAGGAATCCCATTCTTAGAGGATTTAACTAACTCAGGATCGCTTGAGAAAAACTTCACGAAATCCTTAGCTACTTCAGTCTTCTTAGCATCTTTGGACTTGAATACACTAGCGCCTACTACATAAGTAAAGGATAGAGGATCGCCGCTTTCCGACGGAATATTAGCAAGTCTCATATCGAATTTCGCTGCCGTACCATCCGCCATATTAGCTTTCGTACCATTAAACAGAATCGGGTTAGTGAAACTGATCGCTAATTGCTGATTTTGGAACATAGCATTGGCATCATTAGAAGAAACAGATTCTGCTCCTGGATTTGTATATCCGCCGTCATATAGGTTTTTCAGCCAAGTTGCAGCTTTAACTCCGTTCTCATCGTTCAGGACAATGTTGCCTTGATCATCAAAGAACTTATTGCCGAACATTCTCATATAGGCAAGGTTCCATGTATCGCCCTGATTATTTACAGCGAATAATGCCATTGGATATGCATTCGAATACTTATCCTTCGGCAGATTGTTTTTCAGACCCTCAAGAATTTGTTGATATTCATCCAAGTTCCAAGTTTTGATTTCGGATTCTTCACCCACAAACTTTTCTAAGCCTGCTGCTTTAAACATGTCCGCGTTGTAAACCAAGGTGCCTGGGTTGTGCTGGAATGGATAGAAATAAATATCTTCTCCGAACGTTACAGCGTCCCAGTAGTTTTGAGCAATATCGCTTTTCGCGTCTTCATCAATGATGTCGGTCAAAGGAACCAATGCTCCACGGTGAACGTAATCCCCCATCGGGAATACACTCTCAAAGAACACATCTGGAGGTGTTCCTCCGCTTAAGTTAACGTTAAGCAATTGATCGCGCTGATCTCCAGCAATGACCTCTATTTGAATATCCGCATCATATTTATCATATTGTGCTTTGAATTTCTCAGCGGCGTGCTTTAGGAAGCTATCATAGTCCGCGCCTGCCTCCGTGGCATCCACAACACCCTTCCACTGTGGAGTCAGCCATACTCTGATCCCCACTTTTTCCTTCCCAGATGCAGAAGAATTATCGGATGTATTAGAGCTAGCAGCATTGTTACCTGAGCAACCTGAAATTAAAGAAATAATCACCATTAGCGCAACCATTGTCGAGAGTAAACGTTTTTTCTTCATTTATAAACCTCCCTAAAAGTTTTGTGAGCATTATCTTCTCTGAATCGCTTCGTACAAAACTCGCTTCGAAAGCATACGCTTAAAGTTTTGTAAGCATTATCTTCTTTGAATCACTTCGTACAAAACTTGCTTCGAAAGTATAGAACCCTTAATTTAAAATCCGTTTGGCATGGTATTGCACTAAATCGGCCATGCTGCGATGTCCTTGCGGATCAAGATGCATATAATCAATTTCATTCATCGATACATGATCTCTGGAGTCTATAAAGTGGATGCCAGTTTCCGTTAGTAAAGCTGCAAGATGCTCAGCGAGCTCCATAGACTTCTCACTACATCCGCTACCCATTGGTTTGCCAATAGGGGTATGAATATACTCTGCTCCAATCGGAGGGGGCGCGATTACTAGAACCTCTGGAGCCTTCCCCTCGGGTCCTGCACCGCTATCTTTAGCTTTAAGAGCCAACCTAACAATACCTTGTGCGATGTTATAAGAAGTTAGTCCAAACCTTTCTTTTGTATCATTGGTCCCAAGCATGATCACAACCAAGTCTAATGGCGAATGTGACATCAGGCAGGGATAGATATAGGAGATTCCAGAAAGTCCTTCAAATAGAGGGTCCTCACTGACACTTGTTCTGCCGGGAAGCCCTTCTTCGATCATTCGGTAGGCGTCACCCAATTCTGTATGAAGAATTCCCGTCCAACGAATATCATCCTTAAATCTGCGGTCTGTCTCTGCGTCGTAGCCCCAAGTATTAGAATCGCCAAAGCATACGATGGATTTCTTCATTATCTTAACCGCAATATCTTTCAATAGCTTGATCAATCAATTTCATAATGTCTGCGATCGGACCAGCATCCTCAACGGCTACTGCCTCAAGCGGTGCTCTTACGCTGCCAATGTTTACGCCTCTTAATTTTAGAAGCTCTTTTATTCCGGCATACATGGCACCTTTCAGCGAACAAAGGGCGATGATAATATCGTTGATATCGCTTTGAATTTGTCCAGCTTCTTCGAACTTACCAGCCTTAACAAATTCATTTGCTTGGAGGAACAGCTCAGGCATAACCGCATAGGTTCCACCGATTCCCGCATCCGCTCCCATGATTCTTCCCGCAACATATTGTTCATCTGGTCCATTAAATACCACTACATCTTTTCCACCCACTCTTTTGAATCTTTCAATATCCATAGTCGGCATGGAGGAGTTCTTCACACCAATCACCTTTTTGTTCGCAAGCAGCTTCTCAAATAGGGAAGGAGTCAGTGTATATCCAGTAGTCTGAGGAATGTTGTAGATAATGAAGCTAAGAGGGGTTGCCTCCATAATCTCGCTCCAATATTTATAGACTGCACTATCAGGTAATTTGAAATATATAGGCGGGATTGCGGATAATGCATCATACCCTAAGGTTGCAGCATGTTTCGCTAACTCAATACTATCTCTAGTGGAAGGGGCACCCACGTGGGCAATCAGTGTCATTTTACCTTTCAGGTTACTAGCTACGTAGCTTAGTACCGCTTTGCGTTCGTCGAGACTCTGGTAAATACATTCTCCTGAGCTGCCTCCCACATATACACCTTGAACTCCTTTTTCAAATAAGTAATCACATAAAGCATGCGTCCGGGATTCCGAAATGTTTCCTTGATCGTCATAGCAGGCATAAAAGGCAGGTATAATTCCGTGGAACTTTGTGAGTGTCATTGTTAATCCCCCTTAAGTTGTGAGCGGTTTCTTTTCTACATAAACAAAATATCATTATATTTTGGTTTTGTAAATTATTTTCTCTATTTTTAGAAAAATAAAATTTATTTCCACCAATCTTATTTATGATTAGCACAATAATGGTTTTCAGTATAACTCGCAGCTAATAATCATTTATTTTTCCATATTCATTAGAAAATAATCCTGCAAATATTCCACCCTAAATTTATTTCTTCCGGGCAGTATTTGTTGGATATACGGATGTAAAATAATATAAAAAAGGGGTACTAATGAGTATCCTTTCAGCTTCACTAAAAATGTCTCCTACAGGGAGACACTTCTCTCCAGATGAAGCACAAAACCTAAATAACACACAATGTTCACTGAATAATCTGTGTTTTTCAGACGGACACACCTTTTAAAAAATGGAGTTTAGGATTATAATGAAAGCGTAAACAAATAACTACAAAATCTATTTTGTTTCTTCGCCAAAGGAGGCTGGAGGAAATGCTAGCAGGACTTAAGGAACTTAAAAATTGGGTGACAGAAAACTGGAATCCAACATTGAATACAGGTAATGAGGACTACCGGAAAATGGAGTACTCCGTGGAGCGTCATCTGCACACTCCGCAATCTCCGAAACCACTTAGCTATGAAGAAGAGGCTCGAATCAAGACCGTTAAATTTCATTAACTAACCCTTTCAGATAAAGATTGATTCATAACGAAGACATCAGACCGCCAGATCCGGAAGCAATTCCAGTGGATGCGGTCTTTTATTATGCCTTGTAGTTGTATAACGAAAAAACCTCCCCCACCCTAAAGGGTGAAGAAGGCTAATAGGTTACTTTCGAGGACATGGCAGTAGGTTATCAATCCAAACGCCTTGTTTAGTTCATCCTTCGATAAACCTCAGCGCGCGTTCCGATTGATAATCAGCTAGGCCTTGGGCGAATTGTTGGTCAGGAAATCCTCTATGCAGCAGCTTTAATCCACCTGAAGTTAAGGAGACATGATGGTGGAATTGATAAAATAACAGCCTATCATGATCCAGAGCATCGTTCTTTAAGTACCGATAGAAATCCCCAAATCTCATCTGTAAAAAACTATGCTCATGCTCAATGTCATAGTACATTGCCCCTTCAATATCTATCAGAAAGGGCTCCAGTTTATCATTAACCATAACATGGTCAGGTCCCAGCTCCCCGTGAATAAACCCATATTGCTGTCTGGGTTGAATTTTTGATTCAAGCTCGTACAACTTATCGAGCAGTTTGCTTTGATTAGACCTGATCTTCTCAATATGTTGGGAGGCATAGGCTAGCTGCACTTTCGCATTTTCCATTTGTAATAAATGACATTCGCTCATGCTGCTCTCGTTAGCATTTGCTTTCCCAAAAACATGCCTCTCGTTGGTATGCATAGCAGTAAGCATTTCCCCCACACGCTGAAAAACTTTATCTTGAACACGTGAATCGGGATGATAAAAATAGGTTTCTGCCATTCTTCCATCTATATATTCAACTAGAGCATAATCGAAAGAGTAACGATCTCTTTCCTTATTCAGATCATAAAGAGCAGGGGTCTGAACTCCATGTTGTGTTAAGTAC
Source organism: Paenibacillus sp. FSL F4-0122 (assembly GCF_038002845.1). Lineage (NCBI taxonomy): Bacteria > Bacillati > Bacillota > Bacilli > Caryophanales > Paenibacillaceae > Paenibacillus > Paenibacillus sp. FSL F4-0122. Next base: position 3,577,633 of record NZ_JBBODI010000001.1, on the reverse strand, counting down.
CTGTTATTTAATTCGAATAAATGACTTCCATAGGATTGTTCATTTATATCTTCATTTGCTTTTTCTTCTTTAAAATAATTCATCGAAAGATCCCACACATACAAAACGCAGGAAAATCCATTACTGCACTCAATCTTGTAGACCACCTTTTGTGCACCGCCATGCATGCGCGAAACACGAGCAACGAAATAACTGCTGCCAAAAACCCTACTAATATAATCCTGTAAGTCAGCCTTATCGAGATGACAAGTAACGTCCATTAACAACACTCCATTTATTAGGTTTTGCCGACTTCACAATAGTAAATAAAATCCAGCCGAAAGTATAGACTTATTCTTTCCGATCAATTATGATGTTGAATAAGGTCTTGAAAAAAACAAGCATACAAAAAGCCGTTGGAATCAATTTCAACGGCTTTTTTTTATGAAATATCTAAACAAATATAGAGGAGTACTTTCACAACATGTTCAAACGACTAACTGCACTATTTTCGATTCCCTCTTATGGCTTACTCTTTTTATGTATGTTACTGCAGGGGATGGGGATTTCACTCAGCGCACCCTTTTTATCCATTTATTTTACGGAACAGCTTGGAGTATCTGTCGGGCTGTTTGGTGTTTTTCTGGCCACCACGTTAATTGCCGGAATATGGATCAGTACACTAATCGGGAGACGCTCTGACCTTGGCTTAAATCGAAGAAACATTTACCTTGTCTCCACGCTCTGTAATGCCCTTGCTTATAGCGGATACTTGCTCATTGGGGATTTTACGATCTTATTCATTTACATGATTGTGTTCACCGCACTCGGTGCACCAGGGATGCCTCAATTGTTCGCCATAGCTAGAGAAGCAGTGAATAAGAGCGATTTTACAGATACTGCGTTTGCAAATTCTACCTTGCGTTCTGCTTTCTCTCTCGGCTTTATTACAGGTCCTTTAATCGGTACTCTGCTAATTGCTGCTGTTGGGTTTAAGGGGATTTTCTCGGGCACCATCGGAGTATTCCTGCTGGTTGCCTTACTTATTTCACTATTCCTGAAATCAAATACAGAAGTGAAAAGCAGTACTGCAGAAGTAAAAGTAAAAAGTTTCCGGTTGGGTCAGAACCGTAATGTTCTGCTTCCTTTTCTGATTATGATACTCATGTATGTAGCCCACTGGACGAGTAGCATCAATACTGCCCTCTTTATCACCAACAATCTAGGGGGAACAACAAGCGATGTCGGTTTAGTCAGCAGTATTTGTGCTGCGCTGGAAATTCCTTTTATGATCATGCTGGGACTACTTAGTGCGAAATACAGTAACCGCATCCTGATGATGTGCGGAGCCATTTTCGGAGGAGCTTATTATCTCGTTGTCATTACTTCAGGCGCGATGTGGCAAATGCTTGCAGCCCAAATTTTGCTTGCCTTTTTTGTTGCCGTTATTTCAGCGATTGGCATTAGCTACATTCAGGATCTGCTTCCAAACATGCCTGGGTATGCATCCACGCTCTACTCTAATTCATCCACGATCGGCAGACTGATTGGCAGTCTTGTTGGCGGGTTATTAGCTAGTGTTGTTGGGTACCGGTATTCATTTGTGCTCTGTTTCATACTCGTCATTATTTCTACAATCATGCTTGCGGTAAGCGGACGTGACTCTGTAGATACACAAAAACTAACGGTTTAATCTGCTTTTTTGGGGCTTCATTCAGCCCTTGTAACTTCTCCATATTTTCTCGCGACTAACTAACATATCCTCAAAAAGGTGGAGTTAGATGTTAAAAACTATTGCAAGAATGCTCATGTTGATGTCTTTAATCTTTCTGGCAGCATGTGCAGGGGACGTTAAACCAAACCAGGAGCCGAGCACAGGAGCAAATACGCCAACCCAAAGTCCAGCGATTAATACGCAGAAGCCGCAAATCACAGAACCCAAGCAGCCAAATGAAACCAGCTTTAAGGCAGAATTGTTGATAAATCTGAAATCATATGCAGATCAATTGACAGAGAATGATCTCCCCGCACTTGAAGTGCTGGAAAAAAACCTAACTGCTTTAGTTGAGCATGACCACACAATTTATCAATCCGGGTTCGTAAACAAAAAACTAGCAGAGGCTATGGAGCCTTATTATGACGAACAATATCAGTACAAATTCACAGACATCGAAAGCATTGATTCCATGTTACCCAACGAACATCAGGTGAATATAACGGTAATCGGACAACGCTTGGATATGGCCGCAGAGACCGTTGAAAATGTAAAAATGCTATACGCTATTCGGCCAAACGATCAAGGGGAATGGGTCATTTATATTATTGATTGATTGACTGACTGACTAGCTTATGAAAAATCGTCGTCCGATTCCTGACAGGGAATTTGAACGGCGATTTTTTTGTGAAAAAAACCAATTTCTCACCTTGCTAGCTCAGTTACACATTAATCGTTCGGAAGAGCACCGTGAAATGCCTTCCCATTATGCGAAGGATACCCTGCTACTAGCTACAGACAGCAAAAGTAATCTTCATCCTTTGCGAGATGCGGAGAATGGAATCATGTTTGTGGTAACCTTCTAGCTACCTACCCGATCTAATATTTAAGTAACGTTACGAACATCCTAAGACTTCTAGTCAAGAAAGCAGGTAAATCTTTGCATATAGATCCTATTGTCGTCAAAGCCAAAGCTGGGGACCCTGAAGCATTCGTGAAGTTGATGCAGGAGATAGAGTTACCTTTATACAGAACTGCAAGGTCCATCGTCAACAAAGAAGAAGATTGTGCAGATGCCCTGCAGGAGACGATGCTAAAAGCCTTTAAGAACATCCATACACTCAGAGAGCCCGCATTTTTCAAAACGTGGATCTTCCGGATTCTGATTAATGAATGCAATAAAATGCTCAAAAACAACGCAAGAACCCTCCCGTATGGAGAACTTCCCGAAGTCCCTTCCACTTCCAAGGATTATGAGAAAATCGAATTATGGGATGCCGTTCAACATCTTGAGGAGAACCTCCGGATTGTCATTCACCTTCATTACCTACAGGACATGCCGATCAATCAAATTTCCGACATTCTCGAAATTTCTACGGTAGCCGTGAAGACCCGGCTGCATCGCGCCCGCAAAAAGCTAAAGCATTCATCTCAATTCAATCAAGAAATGAGGTTGCGACATGGTAAACACTAAGTTAGAAAAACAATTAAAGAACTGCCAAAGCTTACTTCCCGATCAGTTATCGGATATTGCCCGCTCCAAGCTGAATGAGACTTACCAAATCATCAGGGAGACCGATAATTCTATTTCCCCCATTCAGAGAAAGATAGATGTATCAAGAACTTTTAATAAATGGTGGGTTTCCACTGCAGCCGCTGCAATCCTGGGAGTTACACTCCTTGCTTCCGGCTTTGTATCGCCCGCAATAGCTGATGCACTCAAGCAAATTCCGGTTCTGGGACAAATCTATTCATTATGGGGCGAAAAAAACTTAGATCCCGGTGTTCAACAAGCCGAGGATTTCATCACAAACGTAAACCAAAGCGTGACCCATGGCGATGTGACGATGAATATCCCAACATTGTTATTTGACGGAACCCGAATTCTTATGAACCTAACCACTCCTGGAAACCGTCTGGCTTCGGAGCCCAATTCGCCGCCTTCCGATGCCAATAAAGGGGCGGTGGATAAGTTTGAGGTTCTCTATAAAGGCCAACCTCTGCTCTGGAGTTACGAACACATGGATGGTGAGACTGCTTCCAGCATAATGGTTCAGGTTTTGAACACTTATTATGAGCCGAGCACAACAACACAGACTGTCCAGTTCCCTGATCAGTTTGACTTGACTGTAAATATAACGTTAAAGGGTTACGATGTCCCGTTCGAATTCGTTCTGCCTGTTACCACATCAACGCCTGTTACCGCCCTAACTTCAGAGGAGACCAAGCATCACGATAACATTAACTTGCAGATCAGTAAGGTAGAAATCACCCCAATCACAACGCAGGTATCCATTGAGTACAAAACCAAACCGGGCCAGAGCGTAGAAGAAATGCTCGCTTCTATCCCTTCGAAATATAAGGGTGCTAACGGGGGCGTCATCGCTCTTCAATTTGACATTGTGGATGAACGTGGCGTTCAACTGAAGCCTGTCGGTGCTCACCCCGTAAGCGAATCTTATAATGTTCATTTTGAACCCTTCAAGACTATACCGAGTACCGTAACCATCAAACCGTACTTAGTCGTTTCCGAAGGTCAAGCCCCAGCTGGGACTAAAGGACTGTGGGAAGACAACAATATGGTCAAGGAATATATCCCTGAGCTGGAGACTGTACTTTCGGTCCAATAGTTCATTTGTAACAGGGACCTTATTTTCTAGGATGAAAAGGGCATGCAAAACTACAAAAGACGAAGCCATAATAGGCTTCGTCTTTTTATTTAAATGACTTCAGGTAGGTTCAATCCAATAAGGTTATTTTGATGAAGCCAGCTTCGATAATTTGTCGGCAATATCTTCAGCTTGTAACAAGGAGGAGTATGAATCTGCTGCAAAATATTTTTCCATATCAATCTCAATAATTCGATTGTTTTTGACCGCATCCAACATCTTCCACGTTTTGTCAAATGATAGGTGGCTTGTCGAACACATTTGAATGGATCAAATCTGATGCCCCCGGAGAGTCTCCAACCAAGTCGATATAGCCAAGCCACCTCAGCTCTTATCTGCGGGATTTATCCCGTACATTTCACCGTCCCAGCCACTTCAGCTCTTTTCTACGGGATTTATACCGTACATTCCAGCATCTCAACCACCTCAACTCATTTGTACGGGATTTATACCGTACATTCCAGCATACTAGCTACTCCAGCTCTTTTCTACGGGATTTATACCGTACATTTCACTATTCCAGCCACCTCAGCTCTTTTCTACGGGATTTATACCGTACATTCCACTATTCCAGCCACCTCAGCTCTTTTCTACGGGATTTATACCGTACATTTCACTATTCCAGCCTCCTCAGCTCTTTTCTACGGGATTTATACCGTACATTTCACCGTCCCAGCCACCTCAACTCATTTGTACGGGATTTATACCGTACATTCCAGCATACTAGCTACTCCAGCTCTTTTCTACGGGATTTATACCGTACATTTCACTATTCCAGCCACCTCAACTCATTTGTACGGGATTTATACCGTACATTTCACTATTCCAGCTACCTCAGCTCTTTTCTACGGGATTTATACCGTACATTCCAGCATCTCAACCACCTCAACTCATTTGTACGGGATTTATACCGTACATTTCACTATTCCAGCTACCTCAGCTCTTTTCTACGGGATTTATACCGTACATTCCAGCATCTCAGCCACCTCAACTCATTTGTAAGGGATTTATCCCGTACATTTTACTATTCCAGCCACCTCAGCTCTTTTCTACGGGATTTATACCGTACATTCCAGCATCTCAGCTACTCATACAAAATAATTGTGAAGTACGCTCGCAACTCCAGTTTTCGTTGCTCTATATAATAAATTCGGCCTCTTGAATGAGAGTCCATTCCCATAGATAACCCACGCAAATTATCTATACCGAAAAGATTTAGGGCCATCCTTTTATAGGATGGCCCTCTCATTGATTAAGTTGCAATTTTGCTTACCTTAATACTCTCCTTTAATTACAAAAAACGAACCCCGAATTGTTCCAGCTAGCTTGGACTTCTGCCTGGCAAACTTAAACTTCTCTTCTAGCTCCTTTGGGATCTCCATCCCCTCAGAAAGCTTAAAACCAACAGCCCGCTTCTTTGGGTCATCAACCGTATACATAACGTTGACCGCAAGGCCATCCTCATAAAAGACATAAGCAAATTTAATATTTTCCACTTGAAAACGCGACGTTTCTAAAGGATTGGCCGCAAACTCAATATCACGTTCTTCTTTTAAAATTCGGTTCACATAATCAAGGGTCTCCTGGCTTTCGCTGGCTTGTACAACCGTAAATTCATGCTTGTATTTATTCATAAAATAACGGGCCTCATTAGCACGCAGACCAGCAAGCGCATCTACTACAGGTGAAGATTCTAACCCAACCGTAGACACATTTTTAAAATCAACGATATAGGACATTTCCATCTTTCCTTTTCTCTCATTATTCCCAAAAAAACTTATCGTTACTTAGGATACAGTTCGCGTGCTGTCTGTAACTGCAAGTTTCTGTGTTAACTGCTGTGCTCTTTTTCTATTAAAGTGACCATCTCACGCTTCCACTTTTCTCGTTCCTGTGGCGGTATCGGCTCCCCTTTGTCATACAGAAATCTAATCATATAGAACCCATCCTTCGTAAGCAGGCTGGTAACAAGTTCATGCTCTAATACATTATTGTTCATCAACTGCGTCTCAACTACAGAGCTATTATCAGTCTGATGCAATACTTGAGCGGTCAATAAGGTCTCTTGGGAGATATAATCCGCTGTATGCTTCTCTACAGAAGATGCCTCTATCTTATCAAAATAATTAATCGTGAACGTATGCGAAGGTTCGTACCGATGGCATTCTCCTAGCGGATAATATCCGATAAATTGACTGTTACTGTAGACATGGAATGTTGCAGGTACATAGCTATTAAGCTGAAAATACGGGATGAATCGCGCAATGCCTGAATTGATCTCTTCTCCAGGAGGAATGACCGCATCCACACCACTAAGGAAATCACCCTTCTTATCTACAAAAATCGTGCTATAAGGGCTGTACCTCGTAATCCAAATTGAACCATTCTCCTTCACAGCCTCAACGTAATAACTGATAATTTGATTTCTTTTTTCCTCACGTTCATCGGCGGGGTTGATACAGGTATGAATATGCTTCCGAGTGTATGTAAAGACTGCTTTAGTAGCATCCATTGACAGCAATTCAAATTCGAGAATTTCAGATTTTATATTATAGATTTGAAATGTCATCATTAATTGAAAGTGATTTAAAAAGGACATTCCCCTCTTATCTGGATGAAATCTTTTGCTCAAACCTTCTTCATCCTTATCCATATAAGCCTGCTCCAAGCCTTCAACCAGGGCCTGCAGTTCCTCTTTTGTGATGCCTTTATTTTTCTTAAAGAAAAACATGTCTTCTCTCCCCTCATCATCAGTCTACTTCCAATTACTTACTCCTATTTATTATACGGGCACACCTGTGTACTTTTCTAGGTATTAAAAAAACCATACCTGACAAAGGAATGGTTTCTTTGAGTAGGTATACCTTACAGTCATCCCTACATTTTAAAATGTTCACGAACTAACCTAAATTGTTCTTCTACGCTCATATTTAGTGTTCTTTCTATGGTTTTGATGCCCAGCTTAGTGCAAGCGCTCTTTATTTCATTGGAGAACTTAATCATAGATTTATTACTGTGTTTAATTGTTTCTTCTGGATTTAACGTATAAGCGTTAATGCAGTCCAGAATCATCTTATGGTCTTCTCTAAAGTAATATAATCTCTCTATCTCCGCATCGGACGTATAAAAACATATCATTCTCTTTTCCGGGATAAACGGTATCTCTTCGACCACTTGAAATAACCATTGGCAATGTTCATCTACAGGTTTATTAAACCACTTATTCCAATCTAAACTAGGATTAGGGAATTGAAGGGCAGGATATTCCATAGGGCTAGAGAATGGTCTATATTTTAAGAGATCATCCCCTAATGTTTGAAAACCTAATTCCTCTACAAACTTCTTGGTCATAGTAGTCTTTCCAGCACAAGGTCCACCATTTAGCCAATATACATGTTTTAATTGTTCTTTCAAATAATTATTATTTATCTTCATCCAACACACCCCGTTTATATTTAAAAAGCTTACTCTGACACGTTGGTTGTGAGGGGTTGGCGGATTCTTATCTTTCTAGACAAAAAAAGCCTTCCCCACCCTAAAGGGTGAAGAAAGCTTAAATGTGTATCCCCAAATTATGGGCAGCTATATTAGGTTTTCGTACCCGAGGGTGCCTTAGCCAACTGCTCCTCCAGCCACCTTATCGCCTCAGCCTCTCCGGAGAAAGCACCTCCGGGGCAGCCGTAGGTTCTTTTAGTGGACAACGCTGTAACTGGCTTGTAGACAGCAAGCAACTTAGCATTCTGCATTACGACCGCGATGCCTGAACAATATTGGGCGATTTCCCGCTTGTTCATCTTGCACCAGTTCATATACAGCTGTGTGACCGCACGCTCTGGACGTGTGTTTTTCTCTGCGGAATGCACCATCAGCAGGCCGAAGGCAGATCGGCGCGCGAGCAGCTCTTCCCAATAAGCGATATATTCTTCTACTGTCTCCTGATCAAACGCCTCCCCCAAACTAAGGCTTATGATCGGCCAAGTGGATTCATCCTTTGTTATAGGCATACGTTTCCCTCCTAAAATGTGCTGAGCATTGCCTAAGATGTGATGCGGAATCCAACGGACTGCTGTTGCAGCTTCCAGAGCCGGTCGTACAATCCGCCGCGCAGCAGTAAGGCATCATGTCGTCCCTGCTCTACCAGCTGACCGTCTTCCAGTACGATAATGTTGTCCGCACCGCGTATGGTTTTCAGCCGGTGAGCGATAACAATGACGGTCCTGCCCGTAATCAACGCATCAATTCCTTTCTGGATTTCGGCCTCATTCTGCGGGTCAAGCGATGCAGTAGCTTCATCCAACAGCACAATTGGAGCGTTCTTGAGAATCGCACGGGCAATGGAGATCCGCTGCTTCTCCCCTCCGGAGAGCGTGCTTCCGCCTTCGCCTACCGGCGTATCATAACCAAGCGGTAATTTCATGATGAAACCATGGCAGTGAGCCATTTCCGCTGCCTGCTGAATATCCCGCTGCGACGCCCCCGGCCGCCCAAAAGCAATATTGTTCCCAATGGTATCTTGAAACAGGTACACATCCTGAAACACCACCGATACGGATCCTAGCAGATGTTCTGGATCAATCTCCTTGATGTTGCGCCCACCTAGCAGAACACTCCCTTTTTCAGGATCATAGAAACGTGAGATCAGGCGCAGCACTGTACTCTTGCCGCTGCCTGACGGACCCACAATTGCAGTCAGTGAACCTTGCGGCATTTCCAGACTTAAATTTTTGAGAACAGGCTCTCCTCCATAGCTGAAGGTTACATTGTCAAACCTAATGGTGCTGCTTTTAGGAAGAGGACTCGTAGCACCTGTCATTACCGGCTGGCGCAGCAGGTCTACTATACGTTCACCCGCTTGTTCGTTGTAGCGGAATTCGGCATAATTGGCTAGCGCCGTGGTCAATGGATCATAGATTCGTGTGCCGACAATAAGGAATACTGCCAACTGCAAAATACCGAGCTCCCCGCCTAATAATAGATGAACACCTACGTATATCATTAAGGTCAGCCCCGCACGGAGAAGAGCCATAGCGGTTAGAATAACCGGACCGAACATCCCTTCCAGCTTCACACTTTCCTTCATCAAAGTTTTAAAAGAGTTATCCAGACGGACAAATCGTTCTCCCGTCAGATTATAGGCCTTCATCACCCGTATGCCGTTCAAGTATTCTTGCAATCGGTTCGCAGCGTTCAGCTTGGCCTTCATATGATCCGCTCCGAGTCTCCGCCGCAGCTTGCCCGATATATACATGATCAGAAGAGCAACCGGCAGCGCTACGAACATGGAAATCGCCATCCGCCAGTCCAGAAACAGTAAACCAGCAAGTGCAAATATCGGCAGTACAAAAGCCCCCGCAAGCTGTGGCAGCAGATGTGAAATGCCCGTCTCAACGAGCGTGAAATCGCCCATCATCATATTGGCTAAATCACCTGGGTCCCGGCGAGTCAGGTAACCCAGCGGAAGCTTCCGCAGATGTTCTGCTAATTCCGCACGTCCCTGTGCAGCAACATTGTATGCCCCGCGGTAAGCGGTGCGATAGGCGGGAATCTCACTCAGGAACATCAGCACCATGACGGCGACAAGCCCTGCGCAGATCCACCAAAGGCGTTCTGTCTGAAGTTCTGCGCCCACAGTAATATAAGGAGCAAAAATCAACCGCACCGCCTCAATTACAAGCGCGAACGGAAGCACACTAACTAGATTAGCCAGCAAGGAAAAAAGTACAGGCTTCAGCAACTGCTGCGGTTTGCCGGCAGTAATATTATGCAATACCTTCATAGCTGATCCCCTCCTTTTTCCATATGCCAATCTCCGGCGTCACTGTAGGCATGCCACATTTTGGCGTAAAGCCCGTCCGCCTCAATCAAACCTGCGTGCTCTCCACGTTCCACGATTTCTCCATCCCTCAGCACCAGAATTTGTGCAGCTTCACGTATAGAGGAGAGTCGGTGAGCAATTACAATAACCGTCTTGCCGCGCATAAGCTCCGTAAGTGCTAACTGCATATGAAACTCATTTTCCGGGTCGGCAAAAGCAGTCGCTTCGTCGAGCACGAGCACTGGTGCATTTTTGAGAATAGCCCGAGCTACCGCAATGCGCTGCTCCTCACCACCCGAGAGATAGACACCGCCTTCACCAATTAACGTATCGTATCCCTGCGGCAGCCGAGTAATGAACTCGTCGCATTGTGCCGCTCTGGCTGCAGCCTGGACTTCCTCCAGAGTCGCTCCCGGTTTGCCGACAGCAATATTCTCATACAAAGTGTCATAGAACAGGAAGGTTTCCTGAAATACAAAAGCAACTGTATTCATTAATTCATGGATTGCCATATGGCGAATATCGACTCCACCGATACGGATCGCACCCACTTGCGGGTCCCAGAACCGCGGCACCAAGCTGGCCACCGTCGATTTTCCCGAACCTGACGGCCCTACCAGCGCTGTAACCTTCCCTTGTTCCGCACGGAATGAGACTTCGCTGAGCGCCGCTGCAGTCCCTGCATCTTCACTGTAGGAGAAGGTTACATCCACAAATTCAACGTCAAAAGTATGCGGGGATAGCGGTTCTGCTATTTCTGGTACAGGCTGCTGTGCCAAGAGACGGTCCATCCGCTCCACGCCTTCGCCAATATCCCGAGTGCTTGAAGCCAGCAGAAGTAGCTTGTAGAGCGGAGATGAAACGCCGGGCGCCATAATTAGAAAGAACAGCAGCACAAGCGCAAAAGACATGGAATCCGGTCGACCGCTTAGCATGAAGATGCCCACCGGCAAAATAAAGGTAAACGGTGACGCCAGCAATGTTTTGAATAAGATATAACCTGTTTGATAACGGTCCGTATACTCCAGACAATAATCGCAGTAGCTGGTCATATCACTGTAGAACTTTCTGAAAGAATGCACCGTCTGCCCGAACACCTTAACCGCCGGCATCCCCCGTACATACTGCACCGCCGAAGTATTGATCTGCTCCAACGAATCATGATACTGCTTCACACTGGCCTTGCCTCTGCTGCTCATCATAAGCGCTGACTGCACACCTAATCCTATAATTATCGGCAGCAGGCAAGCTACCGCCAACGGCGGACTAAGCCAAAACATCGCCACGATCATCAGCACCGTAGAAGCCAGCACGCTGACTAAATCGGGAAGCTGATGCGCTACGAAATTTTCCACCTTGTCGACATTCTGCTCTAGCGTTTTCTTGACCACGCCAGTTGATGTCCCATTCAGGAAACCGAGCGGCAATCTGCCCAAATGCTCGGTCATTCGCACACGCAAATTATATTGAATTCGAAAAGCCGCAATATGCGAGCACATAATACCACAATACGAAGTCACCAGCCCTCCGATTAACCCTCCAAGTGCAATCCACCCCCAGTGGATCATATACGCACCGTCGACCTGTCCAGGCGATGAAGCATGGCGCAGCAGCTCTGCCAAAATGAAATAAACAGACAAAAACGGAATCAGCATTAATACAGCGCTGACAGATGACAATATTCCGGACAAGAGCAGCAAACCTCGCTTCTCTCCGGCGATCTCCAGCAGCCTTGGCATGCCGGTTTTGGTTTTACTCACAGCTGTTCCCCCACTCTTGGTAATTACGCACAAAAAAAAGTGCACTGAGAATGATTCTCTGTGCACTAGTGTATAGGAACGTTGTTCACGATTGCTACCGTTTAAGGGATTATAATTAACCAAAACAGGAGCATCTGTGCAGGAGGATACGGACTTACAACTTAATACCGAAGAGACGCTGCCTGCCGCTGATCAGATATTCTCCTGGACGCACACCGAACTTTTTGCGGAAGGCTGCCGAGAAATGACTCACATTACCGTATCCAACCCTGGAGGCTGCTTCACTTACAGTCATACTCCCTTGTTCCAGCAGCTGCTGCGCTCTCTGCATCCGTTGTTCGATAACGTAAGCATGCACGGTATAACCAAACATTTCCTTAAAGCCCTTTTTCAGCTTAAACTCATTGAGGCATATAATGCGAGAAAGGCCTGCAAGCGTTGGCGGGTGCAAATAATCACGCTGCAAAATCTCCTTAGCGAGCCGCAGGCTCTCCATATCCTCTCTGGACAGCTTGACCGAGCACGGAATCCGCTCTGCTTCATATAAAGATTCATTGAGATAGACAGCCATTAGCTCCAGCATTTTGCCCTCCAGATAAAGTTCACGCATGCCATGGCTATAGGAACAATCCGCAATCTGCGACAGAATGAAGCGGATGGATGGTGTGATGTTATTTTTTCCAAAAAACAAACCCGCACCAGCTCCAATGCGAAGCCGTGTATCTTCGGTCAGACCACTGGTCATCCGCTCAAATTGTGCCGGGCTCATATCTATGCTGATGAATCGGTACCCCGCCCCACTCAGGTATGTGCAGTTTTCACTTCTTACCCCGCCATGAAACAGCGCAATTTCTCCCGTATCTATAATAAAATAGTCCGATTTCAGCGAAGTCCCCCACTCAATGCCATGCCCTATGCAGAAAGCCAGCTCCGTACGCGGAGTGCTAAAATTGCCCTTTGCTTCGATATCCCGATTAAACCGGAGATTAAAATCTGTCATCTGGATATACCCATGGCTAAGCAGGCTGCGGCAACTGCCTTCCCCTATTTCGACTGGGGGTTTAATCTCAAAATGAGCCCCATTAAAACGGTAATTATAATCTACCCCTTCACATGTAAGCGTCTTATGGGCATCAATCGTTTCTGCTTCTTTCAGTCCATTGCTTCGCTCCATGCTCATCCCTGCTTCCTCTTACTTTGGGTTAATTATATATGCAATGAGAATGATTATCAATTAAACATTACGATTTCCTCTTCGTTCAAACTGAGCAGTTGGGCAAATAAGCTGGAATATAAACAAAAAACCTTCCCCACCCCGAAGGGTGAAAAAGGCTTACACGCATCACTTCAAAGACATATCTAGCATTCCTAGCTATTCTCGTTTCTTGCCAACTGCACCAAGATAGATAACAAATTCTTCATCGCCGTCTAATTCTAAAATCTCATCTATCAACTTTTGATCATAGATTCCAATTGCGCAAGCACCTGCACCGATGGATTCGCTGGCTAAATAAAGGTTCTGGCAGACATGTCCAACATCGATGAGGATTTTTTTGTGAGCAGAAATATCGTACTTCCATTCGGAGCGGTAGGGTGTGGTACTCCAGGCAAACAATACAGAAGCCTTTTTGGCAAAGTTAGGGACAAAGGGCTGATCCAAAGTAATAGCATCAATCTTTTGTTCAAGTTGATCTAATTCAAACATAAATAAGAGCTTATGTTCCACAGGCAGATATCTGTAGATCCCTTGCCCAATACCCTCTACACGCATAATCATTAAATAGGTTTCAAAGGTGTGCGTCGCCCCGCTGCAGGGTACAGTCCGCAGCGTAAGTCCGTTCTTATTCATACCGCTAATCCCTTGGGTAGCCCATAATAAATAGGATAACTCCTCCAGACTCACAGTATCCTCAGAATAGAACCGTGTACTTCTTCTTTGATCTATACAATCAAAAATATTTTCTTTACTCACAACGTCTTTGCTGACCTTGGGCAAATCAATAATTAGTGCATCTGAATCAAATGGCTTAACAATTGGCGGTTGTGCAATTCCCTTGATCTTATCTGTTTTGATATGTTTGAATTCATGAAAATTGGATTTCAGAAAATTTCTTTGTTGTTCATATCTGGTCATAACAGATCCTCCTGAACTACCTTAATATCTCTAATTTATCATGTCATAAAAATCATACGGTGATCTAACTCACTCTTCAGTTGTTTTGGTGAGTAAACAAAAAACCTCCCTTTGCCCCGAAGGGCAAAAGAAGGCTTAAACGCGTCACTTCCGAAGACATGGCCAGCTATATTTTCAGCTCCCCAAGCTTGATCAGCTCGACAACCGCTTGTGAACGGCCTTTAACGTTTAGTTTTTGCATTACATTCGTAGTGTGGTTTGAAACACACTGATAATCTAGGCACTGGTAAACTGATTGTTGATCTTAAGGAAATCACCTAATTAAAAGACGGTAACGGTAATTGAACTATCGCTCTCCATTAGCACTACTCAAATGACACGGTTCTCCACACTACCTGTAACAGCAAGAAATTTTGAATCAACGTTCCCATAAGCTAAAGCATTGTTCCATGTTATCGTATTGAATCTGCACATATTTCTTCCAGAACTTTGGGAAGGAAATCGAGTTTACATCTAAGGTCGTTATCCAAGAATGTGGATATATAATTTGCATGTACAAAGACAATGGTTGAAAATTCTGGAGTTATGCCTCTACTAAGGAGTGTACTCTCGAAGCTATCATAATGTAATTTTAACTGGGAAGAATCGATGGTTAATTCAATTAGGTAAACTAAAGCTATCGATTGCCATTGTACAATGTATTTTGGCGTCACCCTAGAAACCAGCTTCGAGTCTGTCAAATTGATACCAATTTCCTCTTGTGATTCCCTTATCAGGCTTCCAAACATATGAACAACGTCACCCTGAAGATCGCTTGCCTCAATGCCTCCCGCAACAAATTGCAACCTTCCAGGAGCGGAAGTACGTGTATTCATCTCTCCAATCACAAAATACCTATCCTTTGTAAGGATAACTCCATTCGCAACCACTCCTCGGCACTTGTATGGATGGTCGATATTCAAAAGTTTGGAGAACATAAAATGAGCATAGTCAGTTTTTTGCAAAGTTATCTTTAGTTCCTCTTCAGACAGACTCATAGTTTTTATTGAAAATATTTCGCCTCGAGTAAGGTATGGTTTTTCTTTTGTTAATGAATCCCAAAAGGAATTTATTGATTGTTGAAGGCTGTAAGGTAAGAGAAGCTCATCACGATCAACAGTTACTTGTATACTCTCAGGCATCGGTTTAATAATCATTTATGGTCCATGTCTCCCTCCAATCTATGTAACAACGTATAATTGGGGTCTGCTTCCCAGGCTTCAAATGGAACAATACATTTTGCATTCATCGCATCTAACAATCTAGATCTTTGCTGCGGTCTTGTTATGTACTCCCCAATATTCGATTCATCAATTTTTATGTATCTAGCTTCGAGTATCTCTTCTTCTTGAATTTTTATTTCTCCGCTTACGTATTGAGCTCTAAAACATACAGACAAAACTTGTTTTGTTATATTCATATACACACCTGTAATACCCATTGGCTTAATAATGATGCCTGTCTCCTCAAGGAACTCTCTGTAAATTGCCTTATCCAGGGGTTCCCCCAATTCTACATTACCACCTGGCATTTCCCATGTATCTGAGCGCCAATGTGTTCTAAGCAACAATACCTCACCACTCTCATTTGTGACTAGAGCTGCAACCGAAATACATTGTTTAGGAACTTGGTACTCCAAACAAATCCCTCCTTAGTATTTTATCTTTAGACGCTTCCATCGCTTGGAAAGTTTCTTTAAACTGTCCATCGCTTAACGACTTCTCATTTGATAACTCGGATTCATTACCTATAACTATGATGTACTGAGGGAATTGTGCACATTGGAGCTATAAGTGAGTATCTATCTCTAACTGAAAAGACTACCTATCCACTTCAATCGGCAGCCTTAAATTAATTGAACTATCGTTCCCCGTTAGCTTAATATGAAGTTTTTTTACGTAGAGACTCTGCCTCTTGTATACTTTCTTTTAGCCAGATAGGAGCCATTGGATTACTCAGTATTTCATCAGTTGTCATCCAATACACAGCATCAACCTCATCTGGACTCTTAACATAAGGTTCACCCTTATCAAACTCGCAAAGGAAAACAATATCAATAACTTCACTACCATTGTCTAATATAAAAGAGGTGTTTCTGACAAATTTAATCTTATCTTTTACCTTTACTCCCACCTCTTCAAAGAGTTCTCTTTTAATAGTTCTTTCTAATATATCCTTGGTGTTACCCTCATTTTCAACTGTACCTCCAACAAGCGAAAGAAGTCCCCCAGCGTGTTCCTCTTTCATACTGCGTCCAATTATTAGCCACTTATCCTCTTGAAAAACAGCTCCTTCTACATTTACATAGAACATTTGTAGTACCCCCTTATTTTCAGATTTATAGTCAACTTCGCTTAGAAAGATGACATATCCTCTTTCACTATCCTGCCAGTTAGCTGAACAAAGGCAGCCGATCCACTGACCAGCTGCCTTTGTGTATTTATTGAGCTATCGTTCTCCGTTAGCGTAATACAGGAAGCTATCATTTGAATTCTTAGGAGGCTGCTTGACTGTTATTAATATACTTTTCGTGGTTGTGGTAATCTTTTCATAAATCGTTCTGAATCCTTACTAAACCCAAATTGTTCATACAATCCATGTGCATCTTGTGTCCCCAAAATCCCTGTCATCCATTCGAATTCTGAAGCATTTGTTATAACATCAACTAGCTTTTTTGAGATACCTTGCCCCCGATATTCTTCCAATACAAAGACATCGCACAAATAATACATTGTTGCTCCATCAGTAATTAATCTTGCGAAACCAATCATTTTGTCGCCTTGATATACACCATAACAAATTGAGCTTTGAATAGATTTTTTAATTTTCTCGATGGGTCTTCGACTAGCCCAATAACTAATAGACAAAAAGTCAATAACCGTTTGAACATTAATTCTTGACGTATCATCACTAATTAAATATTCCTTGAATTGTACCTCCACTCTAACCCGCCCCCAAAAAATATTACATTAATTTTACCACGTATGTGAACTAAAGGTTACTTGTATTTTCGCCTTTGCTATATTAAAACTAGCCTGCCCGTTAGCTGAACAAAGGCGGCCGATCCACTGACCAGCTGCCTTTGTGTATTTATTGAGCTATCGTTTCCCGTTAGTCAATCATTACTTTACTCTTGGTATCAAAAATGCTTTTTCTGTCTTTTCGAAACCAATGCGTGGGTAATACTCCATTGCAGTCGGAGCAGATAGCAATAATAAAGAAACTTCTTCTCCTAAGTGCTCCCGTAAACGCTTAATAAGTTCTGTTCCAATGCCTGTTTTTTGATATTCCTTACATACTGCTAAATCAGATAAATAACAACAATATGAGAAATCAGTAATTGCTCTTGCAATGCCTATTAGCCTAACCCCATCCCAAGCAGAAATGTTAACATCTGCATTATCAATCATTTTTTGAATACGTTCATGGTCATCTGCAGGACGTTTAATTCCAGAACTTTTAAAAACATCCGAAACATCTTTAGAACAAAGCGAAGCATTAATTTTATATTTAATTTCCATTTGCTCACCTCTCATGTGAATTGATTCATTTAATAATATACATAAAATGGAATAAGGGGAAGGGGAAATTCAGTCAATTTACGTTAATGCATTTCTTCGATTTACTATTTCGCTCTACTGCCCGTTACTTCAATGAAAACAGCAGGCTACCGTAGCGCCTGCTCATTAATGTGTATCATTCAACTAAAGTGTCCCGTTAGTTCAATGATCTGTTTAGAACAACTTGGCAAGTTTGATATCTTCTAAAGGTACGTTTTTTTTGATATCAAATAACCGCACGAATGTTACATCGAAGCTTGGAAAAGGAAGTAATGCTTCTCTCGCAGCCAATTTCATTTCTATAATTTCTGCTTCATTCATACCCCATTTTGTTTGACCCAAAGTCAAATGTGGAATGAAGTTATCCAACTCTATATTACTGTCAATAAGTTCGGCTGGTGGGGAAACCGCATCTACCAAATTATTGTGTAGATTATATATCTCTTTCGATTCAACACTAAGGAATGTAACCGCTGTTCCAAATGTTCCTGGTTCAGACAAAGTTAACTGGAAGATTGGAAATGAAGAACAAGTCTCTCTTACCTTTTCAAGCCAATTCATGTCCTCCGTAAGTCCATTTGAGAGTTTAACAGTAATATGAGGCTCCACAGGAGCCCTAAATCCATTATTATCCCATCGACTTCGAAATGTCTTAACCCATTTATTACGAAATACCAAAATTTGTTCTTTATAATCTTCAGGTGGAACGATTCCAATGAAAAAATGCATTATTACACACCCCTTTATACTTTTAAACACTTGAATCCATTTACATTAAGTCAACAAACAATATGTATTTCTCTCGGAGCATTCCTATTCATTTGCAGTTAGTTTAATAAAAAAGCAGCCACTCGCATTCCTCGGCTGCATTCTTATCTAATCAACTATTGTGTCCCGTTAGCTTAGCGACCAACAGGCTACAAATTCATTCGATATACCCCAGCCTCACCGAGAAAATCATTTCTGGTCAATCCTTTTTCTCCAAGCAATATACGATAATTCGTTATCGTACCATCATGTGAAATGATAAAAACTTTTTTATAGCTTTCCCTGATCCAATCTAATAACCGAGTAGCATATCCTTCAAAAATATCTTGTCCGATCCTATTAATCCCTTCTTTCCAGCAATCCAAGTTGAAATCAAGAATTTCAGTATCTCCATAAAGATTTGTAATTTCAGATTTAGAAAGGATGTGATCACAAGCTAAGAAAGGAAGTTTGGGGTTCTGAGGAAACATTCTTGGACCAACAAATGGAGAAATTATGAAGTCCGTACCGTTTTGTATAATAGTTGCCGTCTCAATTGTACGTTTAGTTGGACTTACAAGAACTAAATCATCAGGATCAATTTTAATTTCGTTTCGTAGCTGAGTTACTTGAAATTTGCCGTACTCTGTAAGACTCGGATGCAAAGTATTCAACCGATTTGGATAATCGTTGAGATGTTCTCCATGACCGTGCCGAATAAATATAAATTCCATATTCCGCCCTCCTAACATCAATAAAATGCCATATTAGGAATATTCCATAATTTATTAAACTATCCTGCCCGTTACTTCAATATCAACCTCTAATTTAACAGATTCACAATAAAAAGAAATAGCTCAGCAACACCACGCGCCGCTCTTCCCTCCACAACAAAAAACCTCCCCCTACCCCTAAGGGTTTTTTATAAAAATTCTTAGTATTTCAAAAATAGTAGTAAATTGCCATAATGGAGTCGAAGGAGATGATGACATGAATAATTCTAATGTGGTAAGACAGCTTTCCGTAAATGATAATTTTGATTTTTTGCTCAGCTTAATTAATCAGACAGCAAAAAGATTTAATCCTGACCCTAAGTTTTTAGGCATAGGTATGACAATTAGCGAACTCAAAGATAGTTACTTTTCTTCTGAATCCAACAAAGAAGGATATGTTGTTGAAAAAGATGGAAAAGTGATTGCAGTGATGGGTGTTACTTTATCAGGAGTAACGTCGAATGGTTATATCGAATTTGGTGTGGCTGAGGGACATGAAGAGGTTCTAAAAGATTTGGTTGAAAAATGTTCTTCCATAGTGAATCAAAAAGGTGGAAAAAAACTCTTCATATTTGCCTTTAGTAAATTTGGTCAGATCAGGAATAGAGAAATTACTTTGTGGGAACAGTTGGGCTTTAACTCAGAAGAGTTCTCAAATATTATAATATCCCTTGATGTGAGGGATTGGAATGTGCCAGATGATTTTCATAATGAAAATATCTATCCTGCTACTGATATGGAACTATCCGATATTAGGCAGATATTAATTGATGATGGAGAAGATGTGATTGCAGAATTAGTTAGCAAGCAATTTGTTACTAAAAGCCCAGATCAAATCGTCCTTACCTTGATGGATAAAGGAACAAAGGAACTGGTGGGTATCGCTTATTATAGAGTTGTTATAGCTAATAAGGGTAGTGATAATGAGTTCTTCGATGCTTCTGGCTTTGGACTCCACTTTAGACCCAGATACCATTTAGATAAGAGTGAAAAGGAAAGATTGCTTCATGCTTCCTTACTTTCTATGAAGCAATTAGGCATTTATCATGTATATTCACGCATCACTTTAAAGAATTTCGAAGTTTTCTCCATGCTTATTCGTGAAGGATTTGACGATCCTGGCATCGACCAAAATTGTACAGTTCTTTTGTTTAAAACGGTATAGCAAATGAAAAAATACGTGAATGCGCGGGAAGTTTTACCTGAGAGTTTAATAAAGGAAATTCAGAAATATGTCAAGGGTCAACACATCTATATTCCCCAAACAGAACGACAAACTTGGGGGGAATCAACGGGTATACGTAAGGAATTGGAACAACGAAATGAAGAGATTGTTCGCAGATTTGAATCAGGTATAAGTATACAGCAGTTATCCAAGTTGTTTAATTTGAGTGCAGACAGGATTAGAGGGATTGTTTACGAAAGACAGACCTAGTGATAACTTATTACGAACCTAATGGGAAATGATATTCAATAAAAGAGAAGCTAAATTGAAGAGACCACTCCATTGTCAGGAGTGGTTTTATCCTTTATACACAGATGTATACCTTGTAGTGAACTTTACTTTGTGCTTAGGTACATTGCGGTGATCCGTATCATAAATAATAGTTCCACAATTGCACTCGTTAATTCAATATCAAAATCATCCATCCAATTTTAAAAATAGGTGATTTTGAATGACTTACGATTCCAACTGCCCCAAAGGTGTATAAATCTCCACTTCTCCATCCATGCTCACAACTAATTTATCAATAAGCTTGGTCAAGACAAGTCTCATTTCATCCATACGATCAAACTCAAGATTAACAAGGCTTTCCAATGCTTCTCTAATCTCGTCGTATACTTTCTCCAAATTAATTTGTTCTTCCATACTCTGAGATGCCTTCGCTAGTTCAGATTGAAGTGAAGCAATATCCTGTTCATACTGTTGCTTTTCAAAGAGATATTGTTCTTCATCGATTTCTCCAAGCATATTTTGTTTTCTCAATTCGAACAGCAGCTTCCGATTCTCCTGAATCCCTTTCTCCAACTTTTTTAAATCCTTGTCCATTTCACTGGATGTCTTTCTCTTTAAAATCCTTTCTTTGCTTTGGCTAGTTGTAGTCTCGACGTTAATAACCTGCTTCAACTTGTTGCTCACTTCATTGATGATGGTATCTCTAAAGTTTTTATAAGGTATCCACGCATTGTTGATACATCCCATCTCACCTTGTCGTCTCCTAGTTGAGCAAATTAAATATCGATATACTGGGCCGTCCTTTCTCGACTTCCCCTTACAACTCACCAGAGACGCTCCACAATGTTTACAAAAGATCATGCCAGCAAATACATTCACTCGATTTCTAACGCCCCCACGCCTTCCTCCACCACGTTTCAAACGAATCTCTTGGGCAAGTTCGAATGTTTCTTTATCAATGATCGCTTCGTGAGTTTGTTCGGTAGATCTTTCCCACTTAGTCTTGTCGCGCTGCACTTGTTTTCTACTTCGGTCAGACATATTGTTAATGTCGTTGTAAACCTTTTTCACTTCGTATTTCCCAAACACATTCTGCCCTGTGTATACCTCATTAGTGAGAATCCTCTGAATAGTGGTAATTCCCCAGACTCCTCCTTTTGGTGAAGGAATCTCCATCTCTTCGTTGAGATATTTTACGATTGCCTTTTCGCCCATCTTACGGGATACATATAAATGGTAGATGAGTTCGACGATAATCCTATCATTCTCATCAGGTACAAGGGTCTTTTTATCGCCATTCACTATTTTTCTATATCCGAACGGAGCCACACTACCTGTAAAGTTTCCTTTTAGAGCCGACTGTCTAATCCCACGTTTAGATGAAAGACTGATCTGTTCGCTAAGCTTCTGGTTCACTGCCGATATAATCTGAAACTTAAGTTCATCATTATCCTTCAGCGAATCAAAGCCCTCTTCAATAGAAATTAATCGGATTCCTAAAGCATCAACTAAGATCCTCTTTAAGTTAAGTGAATCAAGCGTATCTCTTGAGAAACGCGATAACGAAGCGAATATTATCGTTCCAAAATACTTAGCTTTGGCATCTCGGATCAATTTTTGGATTTCTTCCCTTGCGACGATAGATGTTCCTGTATCACGATCTTCGTAAAAATACTCTACATCCAAATCAAGTATTCTAGCCTTCTCTTCGCATAGCCCTCTTTGGTGTTCAGGGCTATCTTTTTGAGAATCCTTAGTGGTTGACACACGTACATATATAGCCGTTACATTAGGATTTATCATATATACATCACCTGATTTATCATGATAGTCTGTCCTTCGCGGTCTCCCTGTTATAGCTTATGCCTGGATGATTGACTAGCACCTTCCGAATGGTGTCATCAATCAATTCTTCAATGATCTTCTCAAGTGACTTTTCCTTTTCAATGGACTTAAACACGATCTTGAGCTGCACAGACATCACCTCTAGGTAATGCCTATTACTCAATAAGATTGTCCTATTCCATATACACTTTATTCCTTCAAATTTTCTAGGTGATAATGCCAGCCTGTATTCCATATAATCTGATAGCGAATAAAATCCAGTTACATTTGGAGTTAACTCGGTTAACCTCACTTACAGGGTTAACCGAGTTAATTTTCACGGAGAAGGAGGTTAGCATGGCGTCAGAAACATTTGGAGTTAAGGTGAACCCAGAAATTAAAGAAAAAGTCTCCTCAATGATCTCCGCATCAGGATTATCCAGCAAGGAATGGTTCGAAAGCGTCGTCGCTCTATACGAACTTCAGATGTACAAGCATCATGCTAGTGCAAAGAAATACTTAAGCGACTTAGAGGCTCTCCAGGAACACTCCTCACGCATTAACGAAATTTTCTCCTCCCTGATTAAGAAAATCATAGATGACAACAACTACAACACTTCAGAAATCGAGAAAGTTGCTTTGGAAAAACAACTGCTTATAGAAGACTTGGAGCAACAAGTACAAACCCGAAGTAGAGAATTAACAGAGGTCACACGTGATTTATCGGAGATCCAAAAATCGCGGATGCAAATGGATGAACTGAACAATGCTCAAAAAGAAACCATATCCCACTTGCAGTCTGAACTTGAAAGACAGAATGATCAGATTTCAAAATTCAATCAAATGGAATTTGAGCAACTCACTAGTCAGCTTAGAGAAGCTAAACAAACGCTTGAGCTTACAACTTTACGCCATGAAAAAGAAGTTCAGGAAATGCTTACTCAACACAAGCAGGAAATCATCGATAAATTTATAGACAATTCCAAAACATCAGGGGAAAGGAAAAAGGGTCGACCTCCGAAGAAGACTACTCAGGAAGAATCTTTACCTTTAGAGATGTTGCCGATCCACCAAAGCTAAAGTAGTATCGACTTTAGCAAAGATTATAAAGGTGAAGGTTAAACATTCCAGCATAATACAGGGGGTAATATATGACTTATTATCAGCCATCACAAGAAAATATTGATAAAGTGATTGCCTATTTTGTTTCAAAAGTTAAGGCAACTGGGTCAAGGAGATTTAGTGAGACGGTAAACAATATTGCTGATAATTCATATGTAGCCTTAGCTACTGCTCATCGAGTAATTAATCAACTTGAAATTGAAAAAAAGATCACAGTTATTCGCCATAATAGCAGGCGTATTCCTACAGAATACATTTATAATGGCGATATCGAGGGATTTCTTTTGGAGAAAGACAAAGATGAACAGATCGCTTACCTTCAAGAATTGGTTCAACAGTTAAAGGTGGAAAATGATGATTTGAGGCAACAAATCATAAAATCAACTTTTTAAATCGAGCTAAAAAACAGAAAAATGGCATGCAAACTTATGTTAAGTTTGCACGCCATTTTTCTAATCAAATAATTTTTCAGACCAAGTACCTTATCGTTTCTAGATAATTTTCAAGTCGATTGACTTCAAATCTCCGCTTTTTGAACCACTCTTGTGACCATATTCTATAAATTTTCCACCCAAGCCCCTCCAAAACTTGCTGACGAAGTCGATCTCTATCCCGCGCGACCTTTGAACTGTGATAAGCCTTTCCATCGCATTCAATGCCTAACAGAAACTTATTGTCATTCAGTGGGTCAACGATAGCTAAATCAATTCGATAGCCTGAGCAACCAACTTGCGTTTTAACTTTGTATCCCATGTCCGTAAGAACATTGAATACATCCTCTTCAAATGGTGAGTCAAACTCCATCTCTTTATGCGATGTCATACTGATCGGCAACTTGCCATCCATAGTGGTTTGCATATATTCCTTTAGTAAGCGTAAACCAGTATTGCCGCTTACTTTTACGTCGGATAAATCAGATGGCTTTAAGGAGCTAATTAGTTTCATATGATATTTGGCTCGGGTAACAGCTACATTTAACCGTCTTTCTCCACGAGCTTTGCTTAATGGTCCAAAATTGTAATGCAACGTTTGATCAGCTGCCTTAGCATAGCCCACGCTTAAGAAAATGACGTCGCGTTCATCACCTTGAACATTCTCCAGACTTTTGATGAAAAACTCTTCATGAGCCCCTTCTTGAAAGAAACGTTCAAATAACGGATTTGCATTTCTTAATATGGTCAGTTCATTCTCTATAGCAGAAGCTTGAGCCTCACTGAATGCAATTACTCCTAAGGATTGATTAGGGTGTTCTTTAAAATGCTCAAAAACTAAATTTGCAATCTGTTCTGCTTCTTTTTTATTCGTTTTATTTCCGCCTCGATCGTATACGCCATCTTCAACATAAACAAATTCTGTTCCCAAATATGGGCCGTTATCTGAACTTGGGAAAGTGATCAAATTATTGTGATAAAATGCTTCATTCGAAAAAGTGATTAATGACTCATGTTTACTACGATAATGCCATCGCAAATTAATTGGAGGGAGAACATGAGCGCACTCATCCAGAATACTTTCATATGAAACTTCTTGATCCTCTTCTTGTTCATCATCGAAATCTTCTTCAATCGTACTGCTATGGAAAAAATTCGTTGGAGGCAATTGTTTAGTATCTCCTACAACAATCAACTGTTTTCCACGTACAATAGCTCCGATCGCGTCCTCAGAGAATATTTGTGATGCTTCATCAAATATCACTAAATCAAACTGAATTACAGAAGCATCCAAAAATTGACTTACAGACAACGGGCTCATAAGTAAACATGGTTTTATCTCCATGAATAAAGGCGCTGTAAGATTTAATAGTTTCCTTATTGGATAGTGTCTTTTTTTCTTTCCTATTTCCGCTTGTATGATTTGAAGTTCTCGACGAAATGCAAGCGAATTTATCGCGTGATTTCGGTTTGATTCTAATCTTTCCTTTATGCGGAGGACATTCAACTGATTGCTCTTTACATCCAATTTTCTAAAAGAAGTAACATCAGTATTCATTGCGTCTGCATCAAAGTCAAATAAAAGCGGTTCATTTTTATAAATTTGATCCAGCCAAAGTGTAAAGAATCTCTTTTGGAATAGATCCTTAAACGTAAAATCACCAATGTTCTCATTTTTTATTGCAAGCATAAATTTGCCGAGACCTAAATTGGATGCACGGTCTTCAAGACGACAATATCTAATCCAGTCTTCCAAAAGATCAATTGAATCAATACGAACTTCAGAAAAATGAATAAGTTCCTCCAGTTTAAGTTCAGGAAAATCAAGTCCCTTAAAGATAGTAGATACAGTGAAATACAAATGCAGATCTTTTTGAAGGTTCATGTTTTTTTCATATTCTTTTTCGGCCTGCTCTAGCCACTCCATGATGTCGATTTTGCTTCCGTTTCCTTCTGAAGTAACATAATTCAGCAACTTAGACGGCATTACCATATTAGCAAACAAGTTATGCCATTCATCCGTCCATGCTAGTGCGTCAAAGATTTGTTCCCAATTCGTGTTGTACCCAGTGAATCGATCACCGAATACAACTTTAAGATTCTCCAATTCACTATCGATAATCTGTTTATACATTTTGACTTGGACTGCCATCTCTAATGTATTTTTAATCTCATCGAATGTTAAGTCAGTGACCACAAAAAATGAGCTGAGTTTAGAGAATCCATACTGCCACTCTTCAACTTGCCGTTTTATTAATTTAAGTGTATTTCCAAATTCAGCATATGGCCAATATAATTCTGGACCTTCGTAACCCGAAAAGAATTTTGGCAGTGCCATCCGATACTTTGGAATTTCTTTCTCAATGCTATTTATACATTGTACAAGGGGCGTTACATCAACATAAAATTCCTCTCCACTGAGCATTGCTGTTTTAAATTCTTTTGTGATATGATCATTACTTTTAAATAACAAATTAAATTCTTCGATAAACCTAAAAAACTTATCCCACTCCGTATCATTACCTTTAAAAGAACTCCCCAGAATATTAATATCATTTTCAAAACTTTCGTCTAGCTCCTTGGATTGTTGCTTAAGGATAATCTTATTTTTCAAATCTTGTTTTAAGGAAATCACACTTAGATTCATTGGATTCAGAAGATGGCAACTAAATTCATCCACAAAATTAAAATACGCGTCCACATTTTCCGATTCAATTTGAAGCTTAGTAAATAATTGTTCTGTATTAATCTTTGAAGCATCAGGACCGAATAAACTAATTAAATTTGAATACTCATTTTGAATTCGATTGATGATATTCTTCAAATCGGTACTTATTTGTTTCAACTGGGCAAAAGAAGACGTCAGTAACTCCACTTTACCCGCAGGTCTAAGTAAGAGTTCTCTTAAGGATACAGTCATGCTACGTCCTTGATGCCATTCTACAATCTCTCTTGTAGTTGATAACGCTTGTTCAATGGAAGACCAATTTGTATCAGACAACTGGTAATGCCACCCCAGCGATGATTGTAAATCAGATTCCATTTTTCCAATGGACTTCTTGTAATCCAATACTCGTTTTATGTTACGAACGTTCTTCTGAAACGTATCAAAGTCTAATTTCTCATTGGATTTCAGATTAGCCTTTAGCCATTTTAAATCCTTTTTATAGGAACCATTAAAGACCCTTAAAAATGACTGGTATGGCCCCTCACACCGTGTAAAAATATCGTAAATTCGCTCGTCATACACTTCTTCTTCAAATAATTTAGTGGATCTATCGAATTCAATTTGATATTTACTAAATAACTCCTTACCCTCTCGAATAGTCGTTTGTATACCATGGTAATTATTTAAGTTAAACCAACTTTCCTGTGGCTTTGGAGATTTCTCGATAAATTGAATCACATTTTCTAGACTATCAATCAAGGAGAGGTTGGAAATTTCTATTCCGAATAGTGACTCGAATTCTGTTTTATATGTGTTTAATAATTTAGTTTTACTGAAAAAATCCCCGAGTAATCCTTTCACTTTTGATTTTTGATCATATAAAATAACATCCTCTGATCCTGATCTTTGAGTGTTTCTGAATGACTCAACTAGGGACTCTTTAACTTCGAAATCAATTAAGGCCTTTTCAGCATTGATCTCTAAAAAAGAAGGCTTATATTTAGATAACAAATCGCCTCGTAATGTTGCAGTCTCTAAGTACTTTTCCTTTGTATTCATGGCTTGATTTAAAACATTGGCTAGTTGGTTTTCATCGAACCAGACCTCTGTTGGAGTTACACTTTGGTTTAGCAAAGTAAGATAACTTAACAACTGGTTGAGTATTTTTGCATTTTCCAACTCGTATATTCCAAGACTAGAGGCTATTTCAGCATAATTAGAGGCATTGGAGAGAATAGGCAGGATATCTTCGATCCCATATATTAATGCACTTTTGGTTAACAAAAGTTCGTTCAGTTTTGTTTCAGGAATCATCGAAATAAACTGTTCATTTTCAATATAAAGTTCGTTATAGGTATCTTGAAGGCGGCTTTCCTCCAATATATTCTCATTGATCTTTGTGGTTAACTCCTTTTTGTCATCAAGAAATGTTGAAAATCTCTCTTGATAATTTTTCGCATCAATAATAATTTGGGAGATATCCATCTTATCAAACCAACCCACTGGAGGCATAGGAGAATGCTTAGCCATGTCCAATATATTAGTTACCTTCTTTAATTCATCTAGCGTAGAAATCTTTAGGCCAGTAAATGTTTCGATATTTGATACAACTTCCATCGTGTTTTCCAATTGTTTTTTCATTTTATCAAGAAATTTCTTCACTTTAGATTTTATTTCAAGCGAAAAGCTCTCATCGTTATAACCTTCCCAAGGATGAAAGTCAGATTTATAAACAGAGGCCCGATAACGTTCTAGGTCAGATAGCAATCTGTAAATTGATTCTAGCTCAGTTGTTGGGCTGATGTTGAAGTCCACTGTGAATTCAGGAACGTTTTGCAACCTAGAGAGTATTCCGTGTATTTCGTATACTGTCATATCATACGGTTCTCTGGCCAAATGAACCTTTTCTGAATATGTATTTAGTTTTTCCCTAATGACATTTATTTGGCTGTATACTTCCCTGGGTATCTTCTTATTTGATCCATGAATATTAAGAACGTGGCTTATTTCATCTAATACCTGTCTTTTATTGGCTTTTTGGCTATGCATTTCAATACAAAAGTCTCCTAAGCCTTCACTCTCCAAGCGACTTTTCACTACATTTAGTGCGGCCATTTTCTCACTTACGAATAGAACCTTTTTGTTGTTTGCTAAGTTCTCTGCAATAATATTGGAGATGGTTTGGCTCTTACCTGTGCCTGGTGGACCCTGAAGAACAAAACTCATCTCATTCTTAGCAGCCAATATTGCCTGTTGCTGGCTTGAATCCGCATCGAGTATATTGAATATTTCATGGGAAGGAATTTCCCGATCCATACTGGTTTCATCAGGAATTCGTGTGTGATCAAATGTTTGTTTCCTACTCTCCTCGTTAGATACACCTGCAATCTCTCTGATTAGTGGATGACTTTCAATAATATCTTTATAAGTCTCCATGTCCTTGTACATAACCAGTTTATTAAAGGAAAATAACGATAAGTAAACATCCTCTTCGACGCTCCAACCCTCAAGATTAATAACTAGTTCTCTTATTTCTACCCACAATTCATTTACGTTAATACTTGCTGAATCTTCAGGGAGCTCTGGTAAGGTAATGCCATGCTGCTCCTGTAACATGTGTGCTAAAAAAGGATTAATCACAATCTCATCTTCAAATTGATTTAAAGTAAATGGGGCATTTGCACTAGTTCTTTTTAAGGTTACAGGTACCAGCAGTAAAGGTGCAAAGAAATCTGATGAAGACGCGAGCTGTGTTTCTTTCCATTTCAAAAGACCAAATGATAAGTACGAAATATTTATTCCTTGTTCATTCATTCGAGTCTTTGCAGCAGTTCTAAGCTTATTTAAAATCTTATTATAATTTTGAATTTCTTCGGCAATTCGTTTCTTCTTCTCAATTTCTTCAATCGCCATAAGTTTGATTTTTTCAATTTGCTGAGTATATTGAGTAACTAATTTATTACAATCTAATTGCTTTTCATCCCCCACCAGTGATTCATATAACTCTAACGGGGCATTCAAAAAATTCACGCTATTGGTTTTCTTTGGTTTGAAATTGAGTAGTGTGTTCCTCTTACTCATATCAATGAGGTTCTTTTTCCAATTCGCTATTCTGTTCGATAACTGCTGTTCGATTTGATTGTCCATTTCTATCCACCTATTCGGTATAATGTCTGCCTACTGCTTATTCAGCCTCATGATAATTAGGTAAATTGTACCACGCGATTCATAGTAATAGAATACAGAATACTAGAAACGGCTAATTAATCAACATCTAAGAACCGAGCTACTTATTTAGACAGTCATTCGTTTATAACGATGGAAACTAAGAAGCCTTATATACCGCAAGGTTTATGGGGTGTACAAGCCTGTTTAATCTCGGTTTTATACAAGCTTCGGGATCGAAAGGCTAATAAAAAACCGAGTTTTTATTTCTCTAGTATTCTAGCTTTTAATCCAAGAACCGAGATATAACAAGAAAAAGACTTGCTTCATTTCTGAAACAAGTCACTTCACTTCCGTATATAGAATATCGTGTCGAGCAATAATTTTAACATTCCCTGTCGGGTTAATTAAGATTTCTTGTACAAACTCGAATAATAAGCCACGCAGTAATCGTGGATCGGAATCGGGCTTGGGTTTGGCTAGTTTTATTTGCTGCAGTTTATTTTTAATATTGTCATGATTAAGCTGCAATTTTCGAATTTGTTTAATTTGAGTTTGCTGCTGAGTCAAGCGTAATTCAAAATCACTAATCCTTTGTTCGCAGTTATGTTTAGTCAGTGTTAATATCCGTATAAATGATTTTACCTTATCTCTAATTTCTTCTAACTCTTCTACATCCATATTATTAAGCGTCTTAAATTGTTGACTAATTTCGGAATCAACTTTTCTAAGCCGTTCATTAAATTCAAAAATGGTTTTGATGAGAACTTCGCATTCCTGTTCCAAATTAAATATGTCATTTTGGATACTTAGTATTACTTTGTCTACAACTACACTTTCATGCTGATGCCCTAAATTCATTAAGAGAAAATCAATTATTTTATGCGCCTTGGTCAATTCAACTCTGTAAGTACAAGATTTACAAATATAATACCTATTCCCATGGTATTTTCCTGTCTTCTTTCCCTTGCTTCTTTTATCTTTTCCTACTAAATAATATCCGCAAACTTCACATTTAAGAAGATCAATTAGTAAAAAATCCGTTTTATATCGTCTTGGAGGAATATTGCCATTGACCCTCTTATCATATAGTTGCCAACATTTTTCCCATTCATCTAAAGTAATAACTGATGGAATGCTTTTGCTGTGTATCATTTCCCATTTTGCTCGATCGTTAAATGAATTGTTCGCCCGTTCCTTCTTTCTTCCGCGTGTTAAATATCCCGCATAAAAGGGATTTGTAACCACAGCACGAACTGCCTGATCAGTCCATTCATCCCCACCGTATGTGTTTAATGGTAATTTCTTGGCAATCATATCAAAACCAAGGTATTCTTGATACATTTTAAAGATTTTCTTAACTTCTAAAAGTTCATGATCCACTACTTCGAAAAGTTGTGTTTGTGAATTATAACGATATCCAAAAGGAGGTTTTCCACCCCGCCATTTACCTTGTTTAAAGAAGGTATACATTGTGTCTCTGGTTCGAACACGGGTGTTATCCACTTCAAATTTCGAGTTACCATCCTTTATTAGATCAACTAAAGGGTCCCCAGAATCATACAGACTTTCAGTACTCGCAATGATGACGGGAATTTTGTATTTCTTTAAAGTTGAGCGTATCTCTTGATGTTCGCTGGGGTTTCTTGCTAGTCGGTCGTGCTGTGAAATAACTACAAAATCATATTTATTTAAATGAGCATCTGCGAGTAAATATGATACACCGTTACGTTTATTCAGTTCCTTTTTCCTTGCCGAAACTGCTGTATCTAAATACTCACCTACAAATTCACATTCATACTTCCGAATAATATCTAAAGCCATGCTTCTCTGAGCATCCATCGTTTGCTTGTCTGTTGAATGCCTACCGTAAAATACTCCCCTCATTCCAGGACTAATCAACGCTCTTAAATGCAATTGTAATTTCACCATCCTTGAAGTTTACTAATTCTAAAAACGGGTGTTTAAATTCAATTTGGGGCAAAAAATCAGGAGGGCCAATTTCAATTTTACCTACAACATCATGTAACACTTCAGCTATCCCTAAACCATTCATATTATCCAGTTCATTTTGAACATTTATCTGTGCCCATATAGCTTTAATTCTTGCTGGAAACATCTTTATAAAACTTTGAGTTCTCAAGAGTAACTTTCTCTGGTTCTCGTATTGAACTAATTTTGAATAATCTGTCACCATTTTTTCCTGGATATTAGGGTCTTTATTGAGAATCCACTGTTCCGTAAATCCAATTACTTTATCGTTTAAATTCCTCATTTTTTGTTCTATCTCTAAGAGTTTGGTTGAACTTTCTGAATTCACTCGATTAATTACATCCGTGTACATATCGCTATTTTGGGGATAAGCCATATTTTGAACCCACTTAGTTGCTTCTTCTAATACGAATTTCTCTAATACTTGTTGAGGAAACTTGTTTCGATAATGGGCACTGCAATAATACATAACAGATTCTTTCCCAGCAAATGAAATTAATTTTCTTTTTGCTGGTTCATTGCATGTCGTACAGAATACAAGACCATCAAGCATACTTACTTCAGATTTTTGGTTACCTCTACTCTGTATTAATGTTCTAAGTATCATTTGAGCTTGTTTCCATGTATCCTCGTCAATAATTTTTAATCGTTTTTGTTCAATTTCGATAATATCATCATTAAATTTTGCTCTACGAATGCCCATATATTCAGGTGTGGTAATATACTTTTTAATTTTGCTGTAATTGTCTTTGTGCTTCTCAATAATTCTCCTTGCCTCAATATCCCTAACAAATTCACTAAATGTACGACATTCTGTGATTAATAGTTCATTGAAAATATTCTTGATTTTATCTGATTTAACTGGATCAGGTTGTATTATCTTTTCTGCATCTAGGAAGTATCCAAAAGGTAACTTCCCTCCGTGATTTTTCCCATCGGAAAATAGAGCAAGTTTAGTATCTCGGATTCGATGTGTAATTTGATTTACTTCGCGCTCGTTAAATCCAGCAATGACCAATTCAAAAAACTCCCCTGCTGGCGAATATTGCAGGGGGAGTTCATTACTAGCTGAAAAAATAACCTGAACGTTATATTTCTTCAATATCTCGTAAATTTTCAAATGCTGACCAACATTACGTGCTAAGCGATCCCGTTTATAGGCAATCAAAGTTTTTACATTACCTCGTCTAATATCATTAAGTAACCTTGCAAGATTTGGTCGGCTACTAATATCATTAATACGTGCAGAGACCGCTGTATCAATGTATTCTTCATCTATTAATAATGAATGCTGAGCAGCGACAGCTTCAGAAATAGTTCTCTGCATAGAAATCGAGTTTTCTTGAGATTTAATAGACGAGCGACAATACAAGACAGTTTTCATAACTCCCTCAACTCCTTCTCTAAAAGGGTATGCTCATCCTCGCCTAAATTTGCTATTTCTGAATTCAAAGCTTCTTTAAACAAATTGACATAAAGGTCTAACCATTTTTGCATAGCTTCTGGATCATGAACATATGTGATATTTGTTATTTTTATTTCGTTCACGTCAGACTCCCTCATTAAATCCTCCTTATTGTTCGTTAATTACCGTTCTCAACTTCTTCTTATCTCCTTCAAATTCCAATTTTTGTCGCGTATAATAATATATGGGGGGGATTCCATGAGAACATTGGGGCAACAAGTTAGAAATATGAGGCTTCAAAGAAATGTCGGGTTAACTGACTACGCTCAAGAACTTGGAGTGTCTACAGGTTATCTTAGTAATTTCGAGACTGGTAAGACCGAAACAATACATTTGGCGATGCTTGAAAAAATACTAAGTGACTTGGGGATTGGGAAATTCGACGTAGAACTGGATTCAGCAACTGCGCAACAATTAAATCGAATTAACTCCTTGCTCACAAAATTACATAATGAATCACCAGAAGCATTTCAGTATTTCACTAACAATTTAGAACAAGGAATTGAGTTGTTTAACAAGCTTGGTAATAAATAGTATGGGTACTAATGCAGAAAATATTCATTTTAATGAAATAAAAATTCATTTTAATGAGAATAGCCTCATTCGGCTGGATACCGAATGAGGCTATTTTTGCTTTACTTATTTCTTTACTCTATATTACGGATATACTATACCTTCAGAGGTACATATATTTTCTGTAAAGGAATTAATTGTTGAGAATTAATTGGGAGTTTTTCGTACCATTCACAAACTAATTGGACTAATTCACTAAGATCTAGTAATTTAACCCCATTCTGTTGCGCAACTTTTCTAGCTGATGCAGTATATCCACCAGTTGAAACGAAGATGCTGCTAGCATCCATAGGAGTAGTACCAAGTAATTGCTGGACTTCAGCTCCATTACTTGCAGAATTACGATGCTTCACTTGCACTTTAATGATTGGCCTCTCAAATCCAAAGGCGTCACGATGTGCAAGGATGTCGACACCACCATCTGCCCCTTTTGGACTTACCTTAACTTGGTATCCCATGGCTGATAACAAACCACCCACTAGATCCTGCATTTGCCAAGGATCTAGTTTATCAATGGCATCCTCCATCATCGTTTTTGCTTGTTGAATAAACTCTTCAGCATTGTTCGTTTCTTCGTCTTGTCCATCATCGGTTATCACAGGAGGTATGTTACCTAATAGCAGATTATCGATTTCCATTCCCCAATCATCGATACGAAATACAGTAGAAATACCCCCGAGTGAGTTCTTCGCTCCTTGCGATAGCAGATCACGAGAAACGCGCTTATCTTCCCACTTCACGCTTATAACATTTGGGTAGTAATCGCTTATAAGGGAGGGATTATATTCATGAGATTTTGTGACAGTTCCAACTAAATATTCTCGAGATTCCTTCGTGTATGTTACTATTCTGTCTCCAGATTTAATATCACGACTGAACTTCCAAACTTGACTTGCCCATTGAATTCTAGATCCAGGTTTTGATTCGTGATAAATCACGTGAGCCTTTTGTATCATAGCATCTCTTGATGCATATGATTTCGGATCGCCTAACTGATTCCAACCAATCGACACGACATTCTTTGATTCCCATTGAGGTATAAGTTCATTGTTATCACCTGCACGCACCATCCACCATTTAGTCACACGTTTGACCTCCTAATTATTGGATACGAATTTCACTTTACCATGTATTATTTCTACAGATAATAAATCCTGTTCATTTTAGCATGAAAACTTCGATTGATCACTGTATAGGTCTGAGTTCCTCGTTAAGAACCAAAGTATATGCAAATTCAGAAGTAGTTCGACCAACATCAGGATTCCATTAATTAAAATACTCCCCGTACTGCAGCAGGCTTTTCGTGAGAAATGTCGAACTTTTTGAGTATAAGAACGACTGGTATATTCTGTCGTAAACTCAAGGGGAACTGCTATGAGAGCTAAATACTCTAATTTTATTGATCAGACTTTCAAATTAAACCCTGTACTTATCGTTGGAAGTGGTATATCTGCAGGCGCTGGAATCTCAGGGATGGGGAAACTAGCTAGTTATTTATCATCAAATGTTCAGGTGGACACATTGAATGAACATGAAAGAACTGCATGGTATGATATCAAATCTAAACTAGCAGTTGGTAGAGGTCTCGAGGAAGTGCTTCAGAATTCGGGTGAGGCTGTAAGCAATAAACTTCTGCAAGAAATCATTTTACACACTTGGTGTTGCATTTCAACGGATGAGCAAAAATTGTTACTGGATATTTCAACCAATTCCGACCCGACAGGATTTGTTCGGTACTTTTTAAAATACATAACTTCCAATACAAAAGTCATCAACATAATAACAACAAATTATGATCACTTAATCGAATGGTCTGCTTCAAAAGCGAATTGGAGAATTTGGGATGGATTTAACGAAGGATCGATCGGCTCTCCTCTCTCAATAAACAAGTTGAATGAACAAATGAATCGGACCGTAAAAACTGGTAAGAACCTGAATAATATTACCCATCCTCATTTGCGAATTTATAAGCCCCATGGATCGCTGAGTTGGTTTAAAATCCCTAATGGTGACGTTATGAAGGTGCCAGGAGTCGGTACACATTTAATACCACTTCTAGAACAGGTTCGACTTACGCCAACAATTGTAACCCCTGGAACAGGGAAATATCTTGAGACACACATGGAGCCATATTATACGATACTTTCTGAAATGAAGCAGGCATTGAGTGGATGTAATGCTCTAATGTTCCTAGGATTTGGTTTTAATGATTTGCACATTCAGGGTAGCTTTGAACCGCTATTGCGAAATGACTCTATTCCAAAAATTATATTAGCTATGGAACTATCTACTACTGCAAAAGCATTGATTGAAAGAGGGGCAATAAAAAATTTCGTAGCAGTACAAAAAATAGGGGATTACAGCGAGATTATCAGCGATAAATTTGAACCCTTTATCCTGCAAGAACCGAATCATTGGATGTTTACTGAACTTTTAAATCAAGCTTGGGGGGCTGAATCGTATGCAGCAACACCTAGATCTATTTAATATCAATAATGACCATTTTGTAGGATATGTGAATAAAGTCGATAGCTATCGTGTAAATGTTTCAACTTCTAGTGAAGATCAACTTCGAAAAATCAATGTGAACGGCTATGTTATCATGAACACTTCTGATCCAAACACCCGTTTGGTTGGACGCATTGAGCGAGTAGTTCGCCTCGAATATGAGCAAGATGAGCCTTTTCCAGCAGAAGGTAGTAATGTCAACAATGATGTTACCATCACTGCTCTAGGCACTCTTAAAGGACCTCGTGCAGGAAGAGAACGACCGTCATTTACACGAGCGGTCGAAAACCTCCCTGAAATTGGAGCAGATTGTTTTTTGTTATTTGACGAATATATGACATTATTCACAGGCTTAATCGCAGATGAAACCGCCAAATCGAAAACCCCATTATCATTGGGTGCATATACAATGGCGGCAAATGCTCACGCTCTACTGGATGGAAACGCATTTTTCCAAAGACACGCCATGGTCGTCGGGTCTACAGGCTCAGGAAAATCGTGGACTGTAGCCAGAATTATTGAGCAAGTAGCGGGGCTTAAAGATTCCAACATGATTATTTTTGATTTGCATGGAGAATACGAACCTTTGGCTGCTCACCCTAACATTACTCGTTATCGAATTGCGGGACCAGGAGATTTAGATAATCCGAAAGAGGACGTGCTTTTCCTACCTTACTGGCTGCTGGGATATGAAGATATGTTAGCTCTTATATTAGACAGGAGTGACGAAAATGCTCCGAATCAAACTATGGCTTTTAGCAATGCCGTAATTAGTGCTAAAAGAACCGTACTAGAAAAAGAAGGTATGAAACAAGAACTTGACACTTTTACTATCGATAGTCCTGTTCCATATAGCTTAGACGATGTAGTCTACACAATCACTGAATTAAATGAACAAAAAGTTCAAGGTCAAAAGGGACCAGTCAATGGCCCTTTCAACGGAAAGTTCAATCGCTTTTTACCTCGACTTCAATCTAAAAGAAGTGATCGACGACACGGCTTTTTATTCGCTTTAAAACAAGAGCAGCTAGCTGTGAGTTACCTTGACCATTTAATCGAAAAATTAATGAAAGCAAGTGATGATCATACTCCTGGTGTAAAAATAATAGATTTTAGCGAAGTTCCCTCAGATATATTGCCTATTGTTCTTAGCTTAGTTGCCCGTCTGGTCTTTCAAGTGCAGCAATGGTCGGCTAGCAGCTCGAGGCATCCGATTGCACTTGTTTGCGATGAAGCACATTTGTATCTGCCTAACCGAATGGCAGCTGATGCTGCTGAAGCACGAGCACTGGCGCATTTTGAGCGAATTGCCAAAGAAGGACGAAAGTACGGTGTTAGCTTACTCATTATTAGTCAGCGTCCGTCTGAACTAAACACTACAGTAATGAGTCAATGCAATAATGTCGTTGCTCTGCGCTTGTCAAACCAGTCTGACAAAAGTGCAGTTGCGAACTTGCTACCTGAAAATCTTGGTGGCATTCAGGATCAACTTCCGACTCTTGGAATTGGTGAGGCAATTGTAGTCGGTGATTCATGCTTGTTACCAAGCAGAATAAAAATTCAGAAACCAGAATACAAACCAAATTCTGGTTCAGTGAAGTTCTGGGATGAATGGAGCGAAGCTGACAAAAAACAAAATCTTACTCTGGCGGTACAAAATTTAAGAAGACAAAGCAGTAAACAAGAATAAAATTTCTATACTCTCTGCTATCTTTCATAAGAAGCCGTTGCCAGATTTGATTTGGCAACGGCTTCTTCCTATTTTTTCTTTTCCTTATTTTAATGGATACTCAATTAAACACTAATAAAAATAATGGTTCCTGACTCTAGCATTGTTATGTATTTCAAACTTAACTATATGGCAGTTTAGGCGGTCTCCTTGTTATCGTATTTTCACTGTTATTTGTAATGCACACAGCTTATCAATTAGGCAGTTTTGGCAAAAAACTTGCCCAGTTTGATATGGATTATGTAACCGTTGATTATCTGTTTAATGATCAAGTTAAGCAAGCGAAAGATATACGTGTTTATCAGGATAAAAACTATATTATTATACAAGATAGCATCAATATTCTTCACAGCATCGTATCAGATCAAATTCATATCCAGACCCAACAACAAAAAGCGGACTAATGGAATATACTATTGGGGTTAATTAAATGAGCTTAATGACACTTAAAAAGATTCCCATCACGCTTAGCTCGAAGCTTTATTCTCTTGAAACACCTGTTTCCCAAAGGAGCTTAATGGACTTATATATCCTTGTCAAACCAATCGAGATATTGAATGTATTACTGGAATCGGGTCATTAGAAGCAAGAAATGTGTCAGTAAACAATGGGGATGGGGGGATCCGACGGAATATTTTCCAAGGGGAAAATTAACTGTTCCTGCTGGCGGTGTAGTGCAAAACGAGATTGCTTTAATATAGTGAATCAGAATTAGTACGTTTGGAAAGTCAGTCCGAACAATTGATGGACATTGATTTTTAACCTTCTCAATAGTTTATAACCGTCAGACGCCATCTGACGAGGTTATAAACTATTCGATAGCAGTCGCTCACTTAACTAATTAATCTACTCGCTCTTATACGTCTCTCGTTCAAAAATTTGATTCGATGTAAAGCTTTGCTGCTTCCTGTATAAGAGAATATAGTTTTTTGATTAATGTTAAAACGTGAGCTTGTGTATAATCTTTACTAGTTGTAATCATTACTGTGTCAAAGGTATAAGCCGAACTCGAATTGAATCACGAGAAGAGGTGTTTGTATTTTTTTCACTAGTTTGCAATTCAGCCATATCTTGAAGAGCTATGTCTATAAAAGCATTTCGCTTTTCCATTTGTTTGACTTCATTTCTATCCGTTATTTTATCTAAAATTTCCAAATATGATTTTAGTATCTGCACCATTTGGTCTTTATTTTTAACTAACGAAATTGGAAGGAATTTATTCAACTTATGTGCGAACTGGTTACGCTCATTTTTAAATGGGTCTAGTTTTCGATATAATTTCTTTATTTCATCAATATGCAGATTTTTAACTCGTCTTCTGATATCCTTTAGCTCATCCACATCCACTAGCACATTGTTTATATATTTTTCACCATTAGCATATCCATGGTTGCTCAGATAAAGGTAATCATTGCATTTCTTAAGTGTCTCAACAATATCAATATAGTGTGCAGTCATTGTATACGAGAGTTTACGTATCCTCCTTCTAACCTCCTTCTTTTTCCAAGAATGTCGTTTTCGAATGATTTTCCTCATCTGTTTCAGGTAATCATCGCAGTTATCATCCATCTCATCAATTAAGTCCTGAACGTGTATCCGAATATCATCCAGCAAATAAATTGTTTCTGCACTCATTCATCGTCTCTCCCATCATTTTTAGTTTTGACATAAGAAAAAATACTGAAATCCAAATCATCGTCATCGTCTTCGATTTTTTTGAACTTACATTTCCCGCGTTTTTTTCTTTCCACGACTTCGATCTGAAGTTCTTCATCATCAGCTTCATCTTCTATTGATGTAACTAGATATTCCCTGTCGGATTTGGAGAGATAGCTCCAATGGACAGGCAATATTTTTTTCAACGTGAACTCTTTCCCAGGTTGAAGTTGATCAATTCTATCTTTTATTAGCTGAAAGTACATTTCTTTCAGATCATCCCCTAATAAACGTCTTCTTGCTAAAGAACTTAAAGATAGTCCTAAATCTTTCGCAATCAAAGCTAAATCCTCTTTCTCTTCTACAGAAATTCTAATAACAAGTCTGTCTTCCACGGTTCACCTCACCAATGCGTTAATATTACACATAATTATATTTTTGTTGAAACAAAAATATGAAATAGATTGCACAAAACCATAATATTGTTACCTTCATCTTAAGTTCATATAGGTATTAATGTCAATGTCAAAATACTGTTTATTTTATGGAGAAAACCTACTAATGAAAAACAAGTGATGCTCTGGTTTAAGCATCACTTGTTTTTCATTAAATATGAGGAAGCCCAGATTTGTCTTCACAATTCCAGTAGCGACAACCCGAATTTAGTCACAACCTGAATATCACCATCACGACTCACTTTAATTTCAGACAACAGCTTTTTCAAAATAAGCTGCATCTCATCGAATGAATCAAAATCCAGATCTAGTAGCTCATCAAGCATATCCATTACCTGCTCACAAAGTTCGGTTAAATCGGATTTTTTACGTTGTTCCTCTGTCAATTCTGCAAGCCTTTTCTCGCACTGTACAACTTCCTTTTCATATATCGCTTTCTCCATATTGTATTGTTCCTCATCATGGAACTGACCTGACATCTTCTCACGTCGCAGTTTAAATAGGCATTTTCGATTGTCAGCAATTCGCTTCTGTAGCTTTTTCATTTCACTTTCCAAGTCTGATTGACATGCAAAAGGCAACTATTTGGTAGTTCCGAACAGTTGCCTCTTCTTATTAAGAACTTGTACATCAGACATACAAATTTTGAAAAACCAATGAAATCAAGGGTTTTAGCCTTTTGAGAATGGGTGTATTTCAAACCACATCTCATTGGAAATGTGGTTTCGAACTGTTTTTTCGCTGATAAATAATAAGCCAGCGATATCACGAGTCGTTTTGTCCTGCACGAGAAGCTCAAAAACTTCGCGCTCACGATGAGTCAACAGAAATTTGCTGTGGTGTTCGTTCCCCTTCAATGGTGTCACCCCTCCTTGCCCTGGGTTTGTTTGGTATAACAAGGTAAAGGGATACAGTCAAAACATATTATGTATTGTTGATGTTAATGGTGCTGTAACAATTATAAAATGGGCTTAGTTCATTCAAATGCAAAAGCCTGAAATTTTCATGAATAAGAACATCTTTTTTCAGGGTAAACTACGGTTTGTTGTTCCTTATTAAAGGAGGTGTATGTATGAGCCATTCAAAAAACAATCAACCCACCAAAGCAGAAGTACAAACTACGAAATTAAACAAATTACCACTCGTAGGTAAATTCGAACCTGAATTTTCTGCAGAGGAAGCTGCAGAAGTGTTCGAAAACCAACCCTCTGCCGATCATGAATCCCATAATGAACGATAAAAAGCAGATGACCTTTGATCTTATTCTTAAGCAGATCAAACCTTCAAAGAATGGGACTGTCGCATTAACAGCTTAATTAACTATAAATGAGACGGTTCGCTTCATTTAAACATCGTAAACAATATAGAGCAGCGATTCGCCATTAATGGGAATCGCTGCTTTATGTTGTGGACCGTCGGCTGCCCGCTCCAATAGTGTATTCATCAGCCCCTACTGAGGCTTTCGGACCCAGATGGCGTTATTTGCAAATTTATCGCCTTTTGAGCGAAGTTTCGGACTCCAGTGACGCTATTCCTTAGAAACAGGCCCATATTCGGTACTTTTCAAGTCAATAGTGACTATGCGGTCCGATAGCGACTCAAATATCGAATAATGCTGCATTTAGTGTCATCTGAGTCCTTTAGTTACTGCGTATGCCCAAAGATCAACTTGTCGGTTACTGCTGACTACGCATAAAGGTTCGCTGGGGCCTTTACTGCTGCGTACGCGCAAAGGTTCGCTGGGGCTAGAGCTGAGTTCGTTGTTGCTGAATATGCGAAGAGAATAGTTGGGCCGATTACATAGTACTGTGTACGTTCGCTTGTTCGCTGGGGCGGTTACTATTCTGCTTTTTCAATTGTAATCGGATACATTACCACAAACCATACTCCCAACCCTGGGAGTTTTTTGTCGGGCAATTATTACAATGAGATACATCACATTTTTATATTGACAGTAATTGTATACGGACTTATGATAAGTCCAGCATAATTGATAACGATTATCATTTAGATATAAAAAAGGGGTGTTTTTTTAATGAAATTTACTTATGCGGTGCCTGCAGGTCTGCTTGCAGCCTCCATACTATTTACCGGATGTGCCAATAACAACAATTCTACAAATACTGCTACCAACAGCACTACAGCCACCAACACACCGACGACTGCTGCGGCTACCAACACACCGGAGACTGCCGCCGCTGACTTCACGTCAGCTATAGATCAATATCGCACATACGTCATCCAGCAATGTGATGAATTTGTTAAGCAAACAGAGAGTTTCACCAACGCTGTAAAAGAGGACAAGATTGATGAGGCTAAGGCGCTCTATGCTCCTGCCCGCATGTATTATGAACGGATTGAGCCTATTGCAGAAGCACTTGGCGACTTGGACCCAAATATCGATGCCCGGGAAAATGATGTAGATGCGGCAGAGTGGCGCGGTTTCCACAAGCTTGAGAAAGCACTCTGGCAGGACAATACAACTAAAGATATGACAGAAGTTGCTGACCAATTGTTGAAGGATGCACAGCTGTTACGTGCGAAAGTTGAGACCGTTGAGATCGACGCGAATCTGCTCGTAACTGGTGCTGTTGAGCTTTTAAATGAAGTCTCCTCCTCCAAAGTAACCGGAGAGGAAGAACGTTACTCGCACACAGACCTGTATGATTTCGTCGCAAACGTTGAGGGCGCGCAAAAGATATACGAGCTGTTAAAACCAGAACTAGCTAAAAAGGATGCCGATCTTGAAAAAACCATTGGTGAACGATTCGCTGCCTTGCAAGCTGAGCTTGCCCCTTTCAAATCCGGAGATGGATATGTTTCCTATGAAGAGCTGAAAGAAGATGAAGTACGTAAACTGAGTCAGAATTTGGACGCCTTGGCTGAGCCATTGTCCAACATGGGAACTATTCTAGGAGTGTGACCCTCATGAATAAACATAACAAGTTCACTGGAGTACCAGGTAATCCTGAAAGTCCCCCTCTTAATGATCAATCGAAGAATCAGCCTATATT
This sequence comes from Paenibacillus sp. FSL F4-0122, assembly GCF_038002845.1. Taxonomy (NCBI): domain Bacteria; kingdom Bacillati; phylum Bacillota; class Bacilli; order Caryophanales; family Paenibacillaceae; genus Paenibacillus; species Paenibacillus sp. FSL F4-0122. The sequence goes on along the minus strand of NZ_JBBODI010000001.1, from coordinate 3,534,385 downwards.
TGGTAAAAAATTAAGCCGCCGCGATATGCTGCGGCTTACTGGCGCCACTGGCCTTGGTCTTTTGTTAGGGGGCGGAGGTGTCGGTGGAATTATAGCTGCGCGTAATGCTGTAGCTGAGCCAACGAAAGCCGCAGAAGGTGATTCCAGTTCCATTCCTTTTTATGGGAGCCATCAGGCGGGAATTTTGACACCTGCACAAAACTTTATTTATTTTGCTGCCTTTGATTTCACCACAACCAAACTGGCCGATGTGAAAAAACTAATGCAAGCATGGACCACTGCCGCTGCCGCTCTTACTACTGGCGAGCTTATTGGTGACGTAAATGACAATCCCAATCTTCCGCCCTCAGACACCGGGGAAGCGGACGGGCTAAACCCTGCACGGTGTACGCTGACCTTTGGTGTTGGCCCTTCCTTTTTTGATGAAAGATTCGGCTTAGCTTCGAAACGCCCAGCCCTATTGGCCGATCTTCCGGCATTTGCGGGTGACAATCTTGATCCGAAATGGTGTGGCGGGGATATTTGTGTGCAAGCCTGTGCCGATGATCTGCAGGTTGCATTTCATGCGATCCGCAATCTGGCTCGTATTGCCCGGGGGACTGCTGTACTACGCTGGACACAGGAAGGTTTTCAACGCACTGGAGCAGCGGATCCCAAGGGGGCTACGCCACGCAATCTTTTGGGTTTCAAAGACGGCACGGGCAATCCCGATACAACTGATAACGCTGAAATGAACAAAGTGGTCTGGAACAGCAGCAGTGACGGTCCTTCTTGGATGAGCGGCGGCACTTATATGGCGGTACGCCGGGTGCGTCTGCGTATTGAAGTCTGGGATCGGTCTTCGCTAAGTGATCAGGAGGCTACCTTCGGGCGTTATCGTCACACCGGAGCTCCACTCGGAGCTAAGGATGAATTCGATGAGTTGGATCTTTCAGCGGCGGACGCTTTCGGGAAACCTGTCATTCCGGCGAATTCACACTCCGCATTGGCGCATGGTGACGGTACAGTCAAAATGCTGCGCCGCTCCTACTCTTTTTCCAGCGGTTTGGATGTCACCACGGGCCAGCTTGATGCAGGTTTGTTATTCATAAGCTTTCAACGTGATTTAATGAAACAATTCGTTGCCATTCAGCAGCGCCTCTCTAAGACTGATCTCCTGAACGAATATATGACTCACACCGGCAGCGCGGTATTTGCCTGCTTCCCGGGTATCCGCAGTGGCGGCTTTATCGGGGAAACACTACTAAGCTAAATTTATGGCTGTCCATTATTGAAGGGGGATTATCCCGATGTTATCTCTTACGCATCCTAAACGGCAAATGCCAAAGGTTGCCTTGCTGATTCTTTTTGGCTTTTTGTGTATGCTTTTGCTCTCCAGCCCCGCGGGGGCGGAGGGCGATGGCACGGTCGACGAGCTCCTGCCGCCGGTCGGCAGCGCGCTCGTCGAAGCCGGCCAGAGCCGCTGGGACGCGGCCGCCGCCGATGTAGAAGTGTTCGCTGCGCTGTGGCGCACCGCGAACACAGGCACGCCGGACCCGGCACTCGCCGGTCCGGCTGCTGCCGTTGACGCCGCGCTTGCAGACGCGGCGAAAGCCCTTGCGGCGGGCGGCGGCGAGCCCGCCAAAACCGCACTGTCCACGCTCGCGAGAAGCGTGGACGCGTACGTCACCGCCGCCTCCGGCACGGTCGGCGGTGACACTGGAGCCGCCGGACGCGAGACGGCGGCGAAGCTTTTGCCCGCGGCGGAACGCACGCGGGATGCGGCGCGCAGCGCCGACTGGAGCGCGGCAGCGGCAGCGTACCGCGACATCGTCAGCGGATGGAAGCCGGCGGAGCGCAACATCCGGGCGGACGATTCCGCCGTCTACAGCCTGCTGGAGACGCGAATAAGCCTGCTGCGGATTGCGCTGCAGGCTGAACCGCTCCGTGAGGCGTCGGCGAAATCGGAAGCAGAAGCACTATATCAGCTGCTGGCTGATTACAGTGAAGGCAAAACCATTGACGCTGGGGACACTTCCAGTGAACCAGCTTCTATAGAGGGATTAATCAACTACCTGAACAAAGCATCCTCCGCTGCCAAAGACAATAACAGCACAGAGGCCGCTAACATCATGGAGCAATTCATCGTAGCCTGGCCTTCTGCCGAAGGGCAAGTCCAGATCGCCTCACCAACAGTCTACAACAATATCGAAAACGAGAGTGCGGCTGTCACAGGTTACCTGCTCTCAAATCCACCTAAACTGGATCAAGCTTTAACCATCATGGACAATATGCTTAGTGAACTAACGCCTTTGGCTGGTGAGACCACTTATAATGCTTGGGATGCCGCTTTGATTCTGTTGCGCGAAGGACTTGAGGCTATTCTCGTCTTGTCAGCTCTTCTTGCTTACCTGAAACGTGATGGCAACGCCAAAGCGCAAAAATGGATCTGGTCCGGTGCAGCTGTCGGCCTCACCGCAAGTATCGGATTGGCTGTTGTGCTCACTTATACCATTTCTCGGGCAGCTTCCGGGGGAGCGCGGGAGATGATTGAAGGGATTACTGGTCTTGTCGCGGTAGTTATGATGCTCACCATCGGACGCTGGTTGCATAGCAAATCAAACACTGCGAACTGGAACAACTACGTGGGTAGGCAAGTTGATGGCGCGCTGGCCAAAGGAAACCTTTGGTCACTGTCCTCCGTTGCAGCGCTTGCGATTTTACGTGAAGGTGCAGAGACTACTATTTTTTATGTGGGCATGGCTCCATCCATCAAGCTGTCTCAATTACTGCTTGGGATTGGATGTGCTCTGATTATTCTTGGTATTGTAGGTTATGCAATGATTGCCTTGAGTGCAAAATTACCGATTGCCGCCTTCTTCCGTACAGCTACAATTCTTATTTATTACCTAGTATTCCGCTTTCTTGGGGAGAGCATTCACTCGCTTCAGGTCGCTGGCAAACTTCCTGCGCATGTACAAGAGGGCTTGCCTTCAATTAACTGGCTTGGCATGTATCCAACTTGGGAAACCTTGCTTCCACAGCTGCTTGTCCTGCTGTTTATTGTGTGGGAGCTGCTTCGGAACAGATCGCCAAAAGCTTCACGAACAGCTTAGTTTTATTAATACAATAGATCTACCGGTCCGTCACGCCCTTGTGGTTACGCCGGTTTAGTCCGGTAATCTCTTGCATTTACAGTCTAATTTATGAAATGGATTCCATAGCAAGCTTTTTATTTGGGAGGTTATTTGCGGACAATATGATAAAATAAAATGACTATACACAAGCACCAAAGGGAGGCTGTTGTACTCTAATGGCTAATATTAAAGAAATTGCCCGTATGGCTGGTGTTTCCGTGACAACAGTCTCGCGGGTGCTCAATAATCACCCTTATGTAAGTGAAGTCAAACGAACCGCAGTTCTAACTACAATTGAAAAATTAAACTACACGCGTAATATGAACGCTGTGCATCTGATCACTGGGCGGACTCAAGCTATAGCTGTTATTATTCCGTATACCAACTTATTTTATTTCTCAGTCATTATAGCAGGCTTGGCTCAAGAAGCACTGCTGGCTCAATACCGGCTCGTTCTGTGCCAAACCGATTATCGTACTGAAGAAGAAATTAAGGTGCTTGAGATGCTGCGCAATAAAGAAATTGACGGTGTGGTTATGGTCTCTTCAACAATGAGCTCAGAAGCTATTGAAGAATATACAGCTTATGGCCCTATTGTGGTATGTCAGGATAGAGGAGAACGCCAATTTTCTTCTGTATATATTGAGCATTATTCTGCTTTTCGCAGCGGCCTTCAATATTTGAATGATAAAGGTTACCGCCATATTGGCTACTGTGAAGGAAGACCATACGGCAGCAGCAGCTCTATCCGACAAATTGCCTTTAGAGACTTTCTGGCGGCTACAGATCAGCCTTACATTGATGAATGGATGATCTATAACTGTGTGACCGAAGAGGACGGTGCCCGCGTACTACACCAACTGCTGCAGATGAAGAATCGTCCTGATGCCCTGATTATTTCAGCAGGCGATCATATAGCGGCTGGTTTAATCATCGAAGCTTGGAAAAAGGGTATCCGCATTCCTGAGGATCTGGCCGTCATCGGATTTGATGATCAGCCTATCGGCCGAACGTTAGGTCTGACCACTGTAGATAATCAGTTAACTGAAATGGGCATATCCGCTTTTCGGATTATCTATGATCAGATCCAGCGAAATGATGGACAACCCGTTCACCGCAAGCTTGAGTACCGTATTATAGAACGCAATACAGTATAGCATCCCTTTTATCTTATATCTCCGTAATTACATCATTTAACGGTCCACTTTGCAGCCTTCTGCGAGTAGGCCGTTTTTTATTTTTGCATATTCCCCTCAAGTATTCATTTTTATCCCTTGCTTCCGAATGGAATTTGTTTTATCCTAAGTATGAAAATAATTTTCTACATTTAGTTAATAATTATAAAAATAATTTCAATACCCCATTGAAACGAGGTGGATGAATGGATGTCCCCAATACTGCATGCACTCGAGCATGAGAAGGCCAAGCTCTCTCAAATGGAACGAAAGCTGGCTGAACGAATTCTCTCCTCACCAGGCGAAATCGTTCATATGGGCATTACAGAATTAGCAGAACAATGCGGAATAAGCCCGGCAACGATCACCCGTTTCTGTAAGGTGCTTCATTTTAAAGGCTTCCCCGACTTCAAGGTGAAGCTGGCAGCAGAAATTGCTCATAGTGATGTCGCGCCGCAGGATGGTGGCTCTTCTTATCAAGATATTGTAGCAGGCAACCCACTCTCCGTGATTGTGGAAGCGATGCAGACGAACCATCTGACCTCCATCAGGGACACTACTTCCCTGTTAGATCTGGAGCGACTGCAGGCAGCAGTTAATTTATTGTGCCAAGCACGCCGCGTTGATCTATACGGGATGGCGACCTCTTCCATTGTTGCTCAGGATTTCTATCAGAAGCTGATCCGCATTGGCGTAAATTGCACTGCTTTTGCTGATTCCCATATGCAGATTACCTCTGCTTCATCACTCTCCGAAGGTGATGTCGTGTTCGCAGTATCCTATTCGGGAGAGACTCCCGAGACCATTGATGCCTTGATGTGTGCGAAGGCTAGCGGAGCAAGCACTATCGCACTAACCTCTTATGGCAGCAGCACCTTGGCTACTCTGGCGGATATCCCCCTATTCTCCTCATCTTTGGAGAAAGGTATGCGCCGGGGAGACATGGCCTCACGCATAGCTCAGCTTCACATCATTGATATTTTGTTCACTGGAATGGTCAGCACCCGTTTTGGGGATTTTATTCCTAGACTGGAGCAATCTTATCTCAATGTCCAACAATACCGAAACAAACGAGGAGGACAATCCTAATGAATATTCTAAAGTTCCATAGTGATGAAGATTTCGTACAAACGGGTGCGAATCTTATCGCCAGCCTACTGCAAAGCAATCCTAAAGCCGTGCTCGGTCTTGCGACTGGAAGCTCCCCAGTTGGTGTTTATGCCAAATTGGTTGAAATGCACCAAAAAGGACTTGTGAGTTTCTCTAAAGCAACTTCCTTTAATCTGGATGAGTATATCGGCTTGCCTGTCGACCATCCACAGAGCTATCGCAGTTTCATGAACGAGCAATTATTTAACCATATAGATATTGATCCAGGACAGACACATATCCCTAACGGAAACGCAGCGGATATGGAAGCAGAATGCCTTGCATACGATAAAATGCTGGAAGAAAACGGACCCGTTGACTTGCAGATTCTCGGTATTGGCAGCAACGGCCACATTGGATTCAACGAACCCGATGCTAACCTCAGCAGCAAAACCCATGTCGTTGACCTGCTTGATGATACCCGGGAAGCGAATGCCAGATTCTTCGACAGTTTGGACGAGGTACCTCGGCAAGCGATCACAATGGGCATTGGAGGCATCCTAAAAGCACGCCAAATTCTCTTATTAGTTCGTGGTGCCAGCAAAGCTGAAGCCATCCGCAATGCTGTTGAAGGCCCGATTACAACCCAATGCCCTGCATCCTTGCTGCAGAGCCATCCAAATGTAATCGTTCTCGTAGATGAAGGAGCAGGCAAATGGCTGAAATAAATAAAGAACTAGAACAGTTGCTGTTCGGTAAGGTACTGACTCCCCAAGGTTTAATTGAGCATGGTGTGATTGCCGTATCTGGAGAGCAGATCCACTATGCTGGCGATGCGGCTTGGCTCCCAGAGCGTTACGCTCATTGGCCTGCCAGTGGTCAAGCAACGGATCTTCTGATCCCCGGATTTGTAGATGTACATGTTCATGGTGGAGCTGGCCACGATTTTATGTACAGTGATACTGAATCGCTGAATGCCATCACTAAGTTCCATAGTTCCCAAGGAACAACAACAATGCTGGCTACAACCATGACCGCTTCCAAGTCTGCTATTGACCAAGTATTCTCCGAAGTCAGCGCTTATCGTGCTGCTGAAATGCCTTACACACAAATTGCAGGCATGCATCTGGAAGGACCCTTCATCAGCCCGAAATGGTCCGGCGCACAAAATCCAGAGCATATTGTTCCTGCCAATATTGAGTGGCTAGCACAATGGGAGAACGATTATCCAGGAATGATCCGGCAAGTCACGCTTGCTCCGGAACGTGAAGGTGCCCTCGAAGCTATTCTCTGGCTGCGCAAGCACGGTATAACTGCAGCGCTCGGGCATACGGATGCTTCCTTTGAAGAGGTTATTGCCGCAGCAGATGCTGGACTTAACCAAGCTGTGCATATGTTCAATGCGATGACACCCCTACATCACCGTAAACCTGGAGCGGCTGGAGCTATTTTGTTCGATAAACGCATTCGCGCAGAGATTATAGCCGACGGGATTCATGTTCATCCCGCAGCCATTTCTATATTGACCCGTCTCAAGAAAGAGAACAATTTATTACTGATTACTGATGCCATGTCTGCAACTGGACTTAGTGATGGTGAATATACAATTGGTGATTTACCTGTACTCGTTCAAGATGGCATCGCCACCCTTAAAGATAATCCTGCTGCTCTAGCTGGAAGCACACTAACGATGATTCGCGGCTTCCGTTATCTGATCCAAGAGGTAGGACTCAGCTTGGAAGAAGCCTCCCGTGCTGCAAGCCTTACGCCAGCGGCGTCCATTGGAATGGAGCGTAGCATTGGTTCCTTGGAGGCTGGAAAACGCGGCGATATCCTGCGCCTTGATGCTGAATTTAATATTTGCGGCGTATGGATCGGCGGACGTCCAATCACCACTTCATAAAATTAGCTCCAAACAAAAAAGCAACAATTCTCTCCAGATGGTGAGATTGTTGCTTTTTTATTTAGATCACAATAATCATTAATAATTACGTGTTGGAAAAATTCGTTCAACCATGGTACGGAATTCATCCACAAATCCTTTTATCGGATGACCAGCACGAGCCTCTTCAGCATAAACATTAGCGCGTTCCACGAAGTCAGGATTTGCTGATACGTATACATCCTTAATTCTCGCATCATGTTTTTTAACTTCTGCAGCAATTTTATCTTTAATTGCTTTGGTAACTGTTTCTGTTTCTCTTGTATTTATGGTGTTATTTGTGTTATTTGAGTTATTCGTGCTATTGGTGTTGTACATATGCGTCGAATTACTTCTGTAATTCGTGTCATGGGTACTAGGAGTGGTACTGCGCATGCCCATGCCCATTCCAGTTCCCATACCTTTTCCCATCCCCATATCTACATCATGTTTCGAGCCATCGCTGTTCAGCAGAGGACCATTATTATAAGTATGGTTTCTTGTCGTACCTGTTCCCATAGTACCTGTACCTGTACCCAACATACCCGCTCCCAAATTACCCATACCATTGATTCCATTTCTGGTTGCCGGTCCAGTACTTGTTGTACCAGGAACTGTATTTACAGTACCTCTTAAGGCTCCGTTCATACCATTTGTTACGGCTCCAGTATCATTCATTCCATCACGGCCAATTTTCACTCTTCCTGTACCAGACATTACGCCAGTCGGTCCATAATTGTGAGGAGTGGTTGAAGATTTTGCCCGATACGATGGAGTCCCTTTGGCACGCAGGCCAGCAGTTGCATCATTTAAAGTTACTGCTACATACGCGCTATTTCCTGCAAGCATTACATTCGCTGAACGGACTTCAGGCATAGCAGCAATCCGGTCTGCAAGCTCCTGACTAACTTCCATCTTAGTGATGTTATGCGTGCCACCGCGTACGGAATTTACACCAATACGCCCATCATTTACTCCCCGGACACTATTGGTTTGCACATTAGATTTTTCTGCCGTATTGGTTCCACACCCTGTAATACTCACCAAGCCGAGAAGCAATGCAGCTGAGACTGACATACTGATCTTGGATCGCAACATGAATTCATCCTCCATCTCTAATGTTGTATGTGTGCAGTGTACGATCGTTAGGATGACCTTCTGAAGAACAAGCTATCCTGAAAGGATTTGGAACTATGCCACTTTGACCGTCACCCGCGAGTGCAGATCGGCGTATCTTATAAACAGTAAGCCATATCTCAACAAGTCGGTATTGCTCCGCAAAAGTCAGGAGGCTTGTGCATGAAAGTTCTATTTACGTTTTATGTACCGAGTGGCGGGGTGGAGACATTAAATAAGCTGCGATGTGAAAGTCTCCAGCGAAGTGGGATCGAATGCCATGTTTTATATCTAATGCCGGGTTCAGGCCAGAATACGACCAATTTTCCGGTATTTGTCTCATCTTCAGATGAAGAAATTAAAAATTTGCTGGATACCCATAATTACGATGCTATTATTGTTACATCAGATTATTTATTACTGAAACGTCTGCGTGAACTCGGTTACCGCGGTATTATGATATACGAATCTCAAGGCCTTGGAAAACGCAGTCATGCGGAAACTCTGATCAGAGATGCTGTCCCTTATTTACGTTCTTATTGTAATGCGGTACTAATCCCGCCAACCGATCATTTGTTGGAGCTGTTTATTGAAATCTGTCCCTGGCTGCATCGTTATGTAATTCCGAATATTGTTGATGTCCAGTCCTTTCAGCATATCCCTGCTGAACCTCCGGCTAATCCGGTTATCGCTTGGGTAGGCCGGCTAGAGAGCAATAAAAATTGGCGGGAATACTTGAGAATCGCCCATGAAATTCGCCTTTATAAACCAGATCTTCATTTGTGGATGTTCCATGATCCTAATTTAGCCGCAGAGGATCAAAAACAATCCTTTCAGGAGGAGCTACACGCCTTAGGGCTGAATGATCGTCTAAGTACTTTTACCAATATTCCTAATCATGTAATGCCGATTTATTATTCCTCGATAGCCAATTCTGGTGGATTCCTGTTAGCCACCTCCATTACAGAAGGATTTGGATATGCTGTTGCCGAAGCGATTTGCTGCACTTGTCCAGTACTTAGTACAGATTCCGATGGTGTCAGATCCTTTATTGTTCATAATGTCACGGGTAAATTTTACCCGCTTGGCAATATTCCAACTGCCGTCAACGAAGGACTGGAGCTTATGAACAATATTCCTCTGCGAGAGGGTCTCCGCCAGCAAGGAAGAGGATATATGGTCTCACGCTTCGGAACCGAGAAGTATGCGCAGTCTTTTCGTGAAATGATGAATTCATATGCCATCTTCTAACCGAAATCAAGCAAAAAAACCTTCAAGCCACTTCTCAAGTGGTACTGAAGGTTTTTTATATTTTAAGGACATATTACTAAGAGTTCCTCGCTACGATCTCAAACAGTGCATTCTGAAACAATTGTGTGCTTTTTTCCCAAGTGAAATGCTGTGAATCCTGCTCCCCCTTACGAGCCAGCCGCTGGCGTAAATCCGGGTCTTTAATTAAGGTTATGATATCATCCGCGAGCCGATTCTCAAACCGGTAGGACATTAAGCAGTTGTGGCCATGCCTGCCATATTCCATATTCCCACCGGAGTAAACAGTAACGAGTGCTGCTCCACAACGCATAGCCTCGATGCCTGGTAGCGATCCCGTATCATACGTACTTGAGCTTACAAAAATATCACTCTCACTATAATGGTAACAAAGTTCAGTATCATTTGCAGGAGTCCTTATATGATATCGTTCATCCATTAATAAAGTTTGCAGTGTAGTCGACTCAGCAAATTCACCAGGAGGAATAATCAAATAAAGTTCAACTTCTGGATGAAGTCTTCTGACCCGATTTAACTGTTCAAGCAAATAATCTTGTTCACGATGACCTGAGAATCCTCCCTCCGGCTTTCGCATAACCGCGGAAACTACAAGCTTATTTTCAGGTTCACGAATGTTCAGGTTTCTAAAAACAGGATTCACACCAATGGGCACGATTGTCCCCTTAATGCCATGATTCATCTGGACGATTTCTTGCTGCCAGCGGGAAAGTACGAGCAGATTGCTGGTTAAACTATAAGATGCAAAAGAACGGCTATTGTCAGGTAAAAAAGTGGGCTCGTAGCAAAGTGCTAAGCGAATATGAATCCCTTTTCCCTCATTACTTGCCTGCTGCGATACCTCGACTGTGGTATAAAAGTTGGAGACAATCACGTCCCCCACTGGAAAATCGCTGGCCGACAAATCATCATCTGCCGCATAACGCAATTCACAATTTATCTCGTATTCAACGACACCATCGCTGGGCAAGAGGATCGTAATTTCATGACCGATCTCTGACAGACGATTAGCCAGTTCTGCCAGCATCCGTTGTGCTCCGCCCCTAGATAGAGTTAGAACAGGAAATATTAATTTCATTCCCCTCTCTCCTTTAGCAGCAGATGCGATAGAACCCCGTGATGTTTTGCTTGTACCAGTTCTATCTCTCTTTTCTGCGCCTCACTATGAATCACTGAGCCCATCTCTTGATGCACTCGATAATCAAGCTGCGGATGCTCAATATAAGACCAGCTAAAATGCGGTAAAATACGCAGCCATAAATCATAATCTTGAGTATATAACAACATTTCATCGAACGTTCCTACAGCACGAAATATATCCATATGAAGAAGAACTGTACTCCCATTCACCGGACAACCCAACATCATAGTCTCAATAAAATGGGCCCTGCTGCTAAAAAGCATACTTACCGTATCTGAGATCCGTTCTCCCTGCTCATTTATATAATAATAGGCTGTATAGTTAAATAAAGTGCCCGTACTTTTGAGCTTTTCTATTTGGTTTTTGATTTTATCCGGGTGAAATTGATCATCTGCACTGAGCCAGGCAAAATACGTTCCGGTAGCCACTTCTATCCCTTTGTTCAAAGCAGAGGCCGTCCCGCCATTATCCTTTTGTATATAAATGATCCTGTCACGGAAGGGAGTCAACTTCTCCAGCCATAGGGTAGAACCGTCGTCGACAACAATGAGTTCTATATTCGGATAGCTTTGATTCAAGACACTTTGGATGGCGAGATCCACATACGAACAGTTATAAAATGGGATGATCACCGATACTTTAGGTTCTTCACTCATACGCGCTCACCTCCTTCACCCGGAGCTCAACTTTTTATACTGTTTTACAAGCAAGCAAGGCATCTACTGGTGCATGGTCTTCACCGAACGCTTCTCGAAACGATGGGTTTTGGGCATGATGGAAGCCTTTCAGTACCGTTACCTCATACCCCAGTGCAATAAAATCCTCCGGCTCCCATCCGCTCCGGTGCTTTTGATAATGCTCCCCCTGCAAATGATAATGATCCATACCCTCCTGTGGAAAAAAGCCCCGAGGGGTAAATACAACTACTCGGTTATTGGCGATTCTTTCGGCCATCCCGAGCAGTGTCTTCGCTTCATTTTTATTAAAGTGCTCTATTGAATCAATAAAGGTAACCGCTGAAAATGTTTTGGGGAGGAACAATTTATCCATATGACTGGCATCTGCATGTACCGGAATAATATGAGGTGACTTATATTGACGATGCAGCAGGTACGGCCTGTGAATTTCTAATCCAAGCACTACTGCGGCTTCATATCGTTCAAGCAGGGTACCGGTGCCGCTGCCGATATCCAGAATACTCTCGCAGAATTTCAACTGTTCCAGTAAGACTGGCAGAAAGTCATTCACTTCAATTTCCCGGTACATTACCTTCAGCCCCCCATAGAAGAAATCAAGTGCTGCAGCGAATTCTTGTAGCGGGCATTGGTCGCAGCTGCCTCTGCCATAATTACATCAAAATATTTGATCGTTCCCATGCCATCATGAGTCCGGTAAGCTGTAAGTGATTGATTCAACATCACAGGTGGATATCCGTTCAGAATGGCGCGGAACCATAAGTCATAATCATGTGTGTAAGGAAGTGATTCATCAAAAAGCCCTATGGCTCCAAACACCTCTCGTTTAAACATCACCGTACAGCCATTAATAGGATTACCGTGTAAAAAACAACGTAAGTAATCCAGGTGACTAGGAAACAATGGCGCAGCATTCAGCTGAACCAGCTGCGATTGAGCGTTAATATAATTAAAGTTGGTATAGGAGATTAACAAGTGGTTCTGCTCCATGAACAGAACCTGATTGTTGATCTTATCCCGATAAAATAAATCGTCTGAACTAAGCCAGACCACATAGTCCCCTGTTGCATTCAAAATGCCGTGATTCAGTGCGGAGGCGGTTCCCCCGTTGCCTTTGCCCAAATAATGAATTCGGGAGAGATACGGTGTAATTAGATTGCTATGAGCGTGCGAGCCGTCATCGACAATAATGATCTCGTAAGGTTCCCAAGACTGGGAGAGCGCACTTTGCAGGGCGTGTTCAATATAAGGACAATTATAAAAAGGAATCACTACCGAAACCTTCGGTCTCATAACAACCTCCCCTCCCCGTTAACTCGGTAATAATTCAAAATATCCATTAACGATTGGCTAAGCCCAATCTCCGGGCGCCAGCCCAGTGAAGACACATCAGCCTCAGGGGTTGATGCTTCTGAATGAACCTTCTTATCCGCTGTGGCTGCGATCTCTGAAATAGCCCGTTCAGCATCTGCAGGTCCCCAGTCCATTGGCACTGGTCCTACAGAATGACTGAGCAGCTGCTCCGCGATCTCCCCGAGTTCCCGCTGCTTCCCCGAATCGATGCGATAGATGGTTCCATTTGTACCTTTACGCAAAATGTAGTCATAAGCTCTAACGGCATCTCTAACATCTAAAAAATCACGCAGCGCATAACGAGAAGAGAGCTTAAATGGAGGTATTTCCTCATCTGGCTGGACTTCACTTCGAACAATGTGCTGTGCTAATAATGAGCAGAAGCCGGTGGAAGGACCGGGACCAATCAGATTACACGGTTCAGCCAGCAGAACCGGCTGTTTAAATAAGGTGCCCCATGCGAGGGACACCAGCTCTTCTATTGTTTTGCTAAGGCTATACGGGTGTGGTGGCCCAGCCACCACACCCGGTTTGAACTTAAGTCTGGAGCCTGCCACTAGAATCCGACTGCTCGGCAAGCTTCGCATTGCCTCTAGTAAATATAAGGTGGCCATCACATTTGTCTCCATATAAAGCAAGGGATTAAGCCATGACTCGGGTACGGAGTTCTTCCCAGCCAAATGAAGGACAGCGTCCGGCGCAGTTTGCTTGATCATCTCAGCTACTGCTTTCCGGTCACTTAAATCACAAACATATATCTTTACTCCTTCTGGAAAAAGAGTGGAGGCAGCTGTCGATTGCGGCCGCAATACAGCGATAACCTCAGCCCCTCCTGCCGAAAATAATCGAACCGCATGTTGCCCGGTGAATCCACCGGCTCCGGTAATCAGAAGTCTTTGCCCTGTCATAAATACATCTCTGACTGTTTCATCCAGTCAGCCAGTTCCTGCAGCATTAAAGGATATGAAGGCAGCGGCAAGAGGACATCCGCTCTTGTATTTACTAGTGTACGATCCTGAATATGTTCATCCTCAGGGATGATCTCCACATTTTCTTTATGAAAAGCCGCCTGAATATGCTGAAGCAGCTCATATTTACTTACTGGCTCTGGATGCGCTAAATGGATCAGCCCCGATACGGAGGAATCCAGCATTACATCCACTGCTTTGGCTAATTGGAGCGTTGTGACCCCGTTCCACATCACCCGCCGGTATCCTGAAACTTTACCACTCTGCGCCAGGAACCAATCCATCAGACCAATACCGCCTGAGCGGATTTCGGGGCCAATAATGGAAGTGCGAATCGTAAGATGCCCGGGTTTTTGCACCTCACCGAGGCTTTTCGAAATTGCATATACAGAGGTTCCATCAGGAGCATCCTCTTCGGTGTACCCTCCGCGTGTTCCTTCGAACACGCAGTCGGTACTGATATGGATGAGCCTTGCCTGAACATCCTCCGCCTTTCGCCACAAGTGATGAGGGAGAAAGCCATTCACGTGGTAAGCCCCAATTTTGTCACGCTCCGCGAATTGATTGAGAACCCCCATTGCATTGATAATGCAATGAGGGGAAACGATATCGACCAGCTTCTCAACTCCGGCTATATCGTTCGCATCTACATACAGCCCGCCAAGATCGCTCTTATCCCGGGTTGTATGGAAGACGTGATGCTTGCCCTGGCGGCGAAAATAATCCGCCAGCATATGCCCCGCCATACCGTTTCCACCTAGGATAAGCAGCTTCATTGCAGGAACCCTCCCCGGATCAAGATGCTTTTGATCTCTTCCCGATCCATCAGATTCGTCTCTGAACTGAAGCTATTGAAAGAGACATGAGGATAAGCGCTATAATGTGCCTTTAATTCCGGCATGTTCAGCGTAGGGAGAATTACTAGATACTGTTCATCGTAGACAACGGTAGTTAAGCTTTCGAAATCGCTCATCAGAATCTCGTGGATTTTCTCCCCCGGACGAATCCCGGTCTCGACAATACTCACATTGGACTCTCCGGAAGCTTCAATCAGCACCTCAGCAAGATCTATAATTCGGCAGGTAGGCATAGTCATGACGAAGATTTCTCCACCCAAGCTAACCTCAGAAGCTTTAAATAATAATGTAATAGCATCGCGTAGGGTAAAAAAGAAGCGGGTCATTTTCATATCCGTAATGCGTACCTGACCCTTATCCTTAATCTGCTTCATGAACAAATGCACGACGCTGCCGTTCGTTCCGAGCACATTACCTCCGCGTACAGTAACGAACCGGGTGTTTGAGCCAATCAGATTGGCATAAACGAACAATTTTTCCCCAATCGCTTTGGTCATTCCATAGAAGTTGGATGGGTTCGCAGCCTTATCGGTAGAGATGTAAATTGCTTTTTCAACGCCATTTACAATGGCAGCTTCGATCACATTTTGAGTTCCCACTACATTGGTTTTGAGTGCTTCATAAGGCTGATCTTCACAGACTGGAACATGTTTGAGCGCCGCCAGATGAAAGATGTAATCAACGCCACGGCAGGCTGCAATCAGAGCATCCTTGTCACGGATATCGCCAATGATAAAGCTGAGACGTTGATCTTCAAACTCCCGGCTCATCGCCACTTGAGCGGATTCACTGCGGGAGAATACGATGATTTCCTTAGGATTTTGTGGCAGAAGTTGCCTAATCAGTTCATGCCCCCAGGAACCAGTTCCGCCTGTGACCACAATCCTTTTATTATTGAACATGCAGGTTCCCTCCAAGCAAGAATTTAACTACCTTGACCGAAACATCCGGAGTCATGTATCCTTCCGGTGCCTCCCAATCCCGATTGAGCGCCGTCATCAGCTTGACGCTGCGAAGAATACTTTTCTGATCTACACCTGAGACTACATTGCTGCCACAATCCACTGTTTCTGGACGTTCCGTCGTTCTGCGAATCGTAACTGTTGGCACTTTCATCAAGCAGCATTCCTCCTGTACAGTCCCGCTGTCGGTGATGGCACATAAGGCGTGCTGTTCCAAATAGACAAAATCAAAAAAACCGAAAGGTTCATGAAATTCAACTAGTGGGTTCATTGGAAGGGAAAATTGCTCGGTAAGTTTGGAGCGAGTGCGAGGATGAATGCTGCATATTAAACGAATTCCAAAATGCTCAGCCACTGCGTTAAGACCCGACATAATTTGTACAAGGGACTCTGGATCGTCTACATTCTCAGCACGGTGGGCCGTGACTAGAAAATACTGTCCTGAGGTAAGCTTCAGCTGCTCCAGAATGTCGCTAGTCTGGATTTTGTGCTCAAAATGGGTCATGACCTCATGGATCGGATTTCCTGTTAACACGATACGCCTGCTGGGGAAACCTTCGCTGATTAGATGTCTTTTGCTCTGCTGCGTATAAGGCATATTAATGGTCGAAACGGCGTCGATGACACGGCGGTTTTTCTCTTCTGGTACTTGGAGGTCATAGCAACGGTTGCCCGCTTCCATATGCACCACCGGAATTCCCATACGTTCAGCCAAAATCGCGCATAACGCGCTGTTCGTATCGCCCAGAAGCAAGACACGATCTGGCTGTTCTTTTAGTAAAATGCTTTCTAACCCTCCGAACATGGCGGCAAGCTGACCGCCTAGTCCTGCTTGTTTATCCTGCAGCACATAATCCGGTGCCCGCAGTCCCAGCTCAGCAAAGAAAATACCGCTGAGACTGGCGGTGAAGTTCTGGCCTGTATGCACCAGGATGTGCCGCTCAGCATGTTCGTCGAGAAGCGGAATGATTACACTGAGGCGAATGATTTCAGGCCTCGTGCCTAAAATCGTCATGATCTTCATGAGTTCACTCCCCTGCCTGTTTAATTATGGTCTGACTTGGCTCAGTCAGCGGACTGTGCTCTGGTTGCTGGATTGAGCTCTTTTTGCGGGACTTATACCGTTCATTTGGCTCAGATTGCTGGATTGAGCTCATTTAGCGGGAAATCTACCGTTCATTTAGCTCAAGTTGCTGGATTGAGCTCTTTTTGCGGGATTTATACCGCTCATTTAGCTCAAGTTGCTGGATTGAGCTCTTTTTGCGGGATTTATACCGTTCATTTGGCTCAGGTTGCTGGATTGAGCTCATTTTGCGGGATTTTTACCGTTCATTTGGCTCAGGTTGCTGGATTGTGCTCATTTTGCGGGACTTATACCGTTCATTGCGCTCAAGTTGCTGGATTGAGCTCATTTTGCGGGAAATCTACCGTTCATTTAGCTCAGGTTGCTGGATTGAGCTCATTTTGCGGGATTTATACCGCTCATTGCGCTCAAGTTGCTGGATTGAGCTCATTTTGCGGGATTTTTACCGCTCATTGCATTCAGATTGCTGGATTGAGCTCATTTTGCGGGATTTTTACCGTTCATTTGGCTCAGGTTGCTGGATTGAGCTCATTTAGCGGGAATTATACCGTTCATTGCGCTCTGGTTGCTGGATTGAGCTCATTTAGCGGGAATTATACCGTTCATTTGGCTCAGGTTGCTGGATTGAGCTCATTTTGCGGGATTTTTACCGCTCATTGCGCTCAAGTTGCTGGATTGAGCTCATTTTGCGGGACTTATACCGTTCATTGCGCTCTGGTTGCTGGATTGAGCTCTTTTAGCGGGAAATGTACCGTTCATTTGGCTCAAGTTGCTGGATTGAGCTCAATGAAGAGCATTTTTATCTCTCTTTGTACTCAGCTTGCCACTTCGCTGCAATCGAGGCATTTACGCCGCGCGCCGCCGTCCACCGCGGCGGGCCCGGCGGCGCTTGCCCCCGGCGGTGCTGCGCCGCCGGGCAGAACCTTTACGCCGCTTGCGAGCAACGCGGCGCAAAACCAACGGGCGCCCGCTTCGCCGGCGCGTCCGGGCTTTGCCGCGCCGCTTGCGGGCGACGCGGCTTGGCAGGCCCTTGCTTCGCGGCGGCAAAGCCGGCGACGCTGCGGGTAAGTCAGGCTGGACAGCGGGTGGTTCCACCACCACCACGCTGTCAGCCTCGCGCACCGCGGGTGCGCTGCAATAGCGGAGGTTCCACATCTCCGCAAGACCCTGCAGGCGGCTCCGATAAGCCGCCGGACCATAGACGGCGTCGACGCGCTCCCGCGCTTGACTGCCTATAGTTAACGCCATTCCTGGCTGCGCCAGCAAGACGTTGACTCTTTCTGCCAGCGCGGAAATGTCCGATGCTGGCACGAGATTTTCGCCGCAGCCCGCTGCGTGCAGAATTTCTCGTAAGCCCCCAGAGTCGTAAGCGACCACGGGTTTTCCAAAAGCCATTCCTTCCAGAGCAGTCATGCCGAAGCCTTCGCGGATCAGACTAGGAACCACTAGCACATCCATGGCGCAATAAGCGGATGGAAGGCATTCAGCATAACCAACAAATTTAAACCGGGTGTACAGTCCCTCAAGCTTCACCTTGCGGACACAACGCTCATAGTAGCTTTTATCACCAGCAGACCCAATGACAACAAATTTCGAGCTTGGATGAACCGCGTGCACAAGCACAGCCATTTTCACAAAATGTTCTAGCCCTTTTTCCTTGTTGATAAAAGAAGAAATATAACCGACCAGCTGTTCATGCGGTTTAACCCGCAATTCCCGCCGCCGTTCGCTCCGAAGCTTGCTCCAAGCCTCAATCATCATCTCTTTATCATTCCAAGAGGGAGGCAGCTGGATCACTTTTTCCGCTCTCACGTCCTCTGGAAAGCAAGCTGCAGCTGTTTGTGAAATAGCTAATATCTCATCACTATTCCGATGAATCAGCCCTACACTAATAGGTGTATATTCATTGTCTGTTATCGTCTCTGATATTTTCCATATCACCGGAATGCCCAGTGACTTTGCAGCCATTGCTGGCAGAGCATGCACACAGGTACTTGTAATAACAAACGCCGGGCGCAGGGAATTCAGCCAGTCTGTTAACTCGTGATACTCCCTGCTTTCCTGGAATTTCTGAGCATCTGCCTCCAACCCTGCATAAGGAGTGTACATTCCATATAAAAGAGGAATCGAAAGCAACTGTACACTTATTCCACAGCTTCGAGCCTGAGAAGTCAGCTTGCCGTCCTGAGGTGCAACGAGAATACAATTAAAGTACGGAGAAAGCTCCTGAGCGAAAAACAACAATAGCTTCTCCGCTCCCGTAATACTGCGTGTATTGGATACATGTGAAAAGAGGACGATTGTAGCTTTGTCAGCCATGGCGTTTCGGCGCTCCCTAACGAGGGGCCTGGAGCAGCCATTCACCTCCTTAAAAAATTTACAAACTTTCGCTAAATTCTATCCTTCGCAGTAAAACTCTCTTAGAAGATAGTCGCTCCTGTGACTCGCAACATCGCTTCCGCTTAGCTCTAGAATCTCGTCAGTCAATTCACTTCGCTCCCGAGCTTCGCCCCTTCGCTTCCACTCTGCTCTCGAATCTAGCCAGTCGCTTCCGCTCCGCTATACAAGCCCGCTCCAGACGTTGCTTCTTTTCATCAGGCCACAGGCATAAGCTGAGGTTCGGTTCTACAGTATATCGAGGAAAAACAGATGCCGGCACGACACCTGTCCCCTGGTAAGCGCACATTTCCATTCCATTTTCGGGCATATGACCTAGCCGTAAATTACTGTTAACAGCTGGTGTATACGTTTAGTGTAGGTGTGATCCTTAAGCGTCCGTTCAAAAGCGCGCAGGGCTATCGCACGGCGTTCTTCCTCATGAGTCAGGTAATAACGGATTTTATCCATCATTTCTTGAGGGCTTGCAAAAGTCTCAATTTCTTCACCAGGTTTGTAAAAGGATCCCATATCATCTCTGGCATCCACTAATTGCAGCGTACCCGTTGCCGCGATTTCAAAAGTACGCGGATTAGGAGATACCGCCGGAATCGAAAGCGTATTGTTGTTCACTACTTCATCAATGTGCGAGCGGTGGAGGTTGATGACGATTTTGGATCCGCTGTAAGCTACCGCGGTTTCTTGTGGTGACATCCATTTGCCGATCTCAATTCGATCTCCATAAAGCGCTGCTTCAGGCAGACGATCCCACCAGATGCCATTAATCACCGTGTTATAGTTCATCAAATCCGGAAGAATCTCACGGAAGAAATTAACCCGGTTCCAATAGGCAGAGCCAATAAAACTAACTTCGCGATTCAATGGTGAACGTGTTGTAGTTGGACGGTAATGCTCGCGGTGAGCGGCAAAAGGAAGATAATGAACTTCAGGGCAGCCAAGTCCCTTATAAAAATCAATACAATTACGCTCAAGTGTGAACACAAAATCGTAATGCGCCACAATTTTAACTGTAAAATCAGTGTAATAAGGATCATCTGTAAGCCAAATGGCTGTCTTAATCCCGCTAGCCCGAAGAACGGAGATCTGCTCAAGCGGTAAATCCATACCGTCCAGCACAAGTACCAGATCCGGTCTTTGAGCGGCGGCTAACTCCACTAAGTTTTGACGTACATCTGTTATCGTGACTTGTGCGGTTAATTTTTGCAGCGCGTAGAGGACTGCATCGTCTAATGGAGAGTAGGGATATCCTTTACCAGAAGCCACATACATTACATGAATATTCCGTACGGGAAATACTTCTTCTGGCCGACCATCCAAAATCGCAAGCCGCCCCCGTAAATATCCCTCATCATATCCGCCCTTAAAACCACTCAGACGACCACGAAGCTTTTCTTCCTCTGGAGGTGTCAGAGGTAGCGGTGGTGCAGGCATAATAAATTCATTGTTGTTCATCATCATCCTCGCTCCTTTGTCCCGTTATAGATTTCATACACTTGAAGCAATCACATTCAGCAAATGAGGCAAACGCGCAGTGAATGTATGGTTGCGCATGGTTGTCTGTAGTCCCCGTAAAGCGTAAATTCGGCGCTCTTTTTCATGCTTCAGATAGTACTCAATCTTCTCCTGCAATTCCTTAGCAGAGCCAAAAGTATCCAAGTCATAACCTGGCCGATAATAATTGCCCAGATCCTCACGAACATCCGTAAGCTGCATAGTACCGCAGGCACTGATCTCATAAGTACGCGGATTGATAGAGCGTGATGGTAAACGGAAGCTATTCCGGTTATCCTGCCCCTCCTCCCACGGACGGTGAATATTAATGACTAGCTTTGCGCCACTGTAATAGTTCGCAGTTTCCTCAGGCGGGATAAAGCCATTGCTAATAAAAGGGGCAAGCTGGTCATAAGTCGCAAGCCGTTCCCAGAACCCCCCAGCGATCAGCACCTTCTTATCCTTTAGATAGGGGGCAAGTTCATCAAACAGCGCTGTCCGATTATGAAATGCATTGCCAATAAACACAATGTCGTACTTATACTGCGGTGCCGTACGGCGTGGATAGAACATCTTTGGATTGACGCAAAGCGGTAAATAATGAACGGATGGAACCCCAAAGGATTGATAAAACTCCACACAACCGAGCTCATGCGTAAAGACGTGATCATAATGCCGGCAAATCACTGAAGTATCCTCTGTAAAATAAGGATCATCCACAAACCAGATCGCAGTCCGAATGCCCAGCTTTCTGATTTCTGTAATCTGTTCTAAATGATTTTCCGGAAAAACA
Organism: Paenibacillus sp. FSL F4-0122; assembly: GCF_038002845.1. NCBI lineage: Bacteria > Bacillati > Bacillota > Bacilli > Caryophanales > Paenibacillaceae > Paenibacillus > Paenibacillus sp. FSL F4-0122. Next base: position 3,512,940 of record NZ_JBBODI010000001.1, on the reverse strand, counting down.
TGCAGTCCATTCATAACCAGCACTGCCCCGGGCATCTCCCGAGCCGCGGTCTCCAGCATAGCTTCTGGAGAGCTTATCACAAGCTCACTTACAAGCTGCTGAAGCGCCTCAATTACCCCAGTATCGATTGCATGGAACCCTTGAGGAACATACATTAGCTTAAATGGCCGACAGGCTTCGACCTCTACAGTACTCCGACGCTGCACAGCCTCACACATGCCGAGACGATATCCTTCGTGATAACCGTCGCGATAATCTCGCGGACGCTTGTGTTTTCTCCTTTTTGCTTTCACGGCCTTCACCCTGCCCCGTTGTATTCTCAAGACAGTATAACTATATGCGGAGTCAGCACTCGCCTCATGGACATCTGTCATTACTAGAACTAAATTGGCAGATGTACCCTGTCTTTTGCCCGGCTTGCCCGAACCCCGTCAAGATTTCATCCACTCGCTGGATGCTGTTATACTATAAAGGTCTAGCTAGAGGCACTAAACTTGTCATCTCTGTCCAATCTGTCCGAAGATGATTATTTTTTGAAATTCACAAGGGGGGAACTATGAATAACACCACGTTGTATTTGCGACACGCGGAGCTGCTGCGTGATCTGGTGCCATCCTTTCAAACCTATCCTTTTCATCTGCCTGCTGTTCGAACGCTGGATCGCCTGACTTTTCAAAAACCAGTGACCTTTCTTGTTGGAGAGAACGGCACGGGCAAATCAACCTTGTTAGAGGGAATTGCTGCTGCTTGGGGCTTTAACCCTGAGGGTGGAACGCTAAACTTTTCTTTTAACACTCGTTCCTCGCATTCGAATCTTTATGAGTATTTTAGAATTGCTAGAGGGGTTAGACGGCCGAAGGACGGCTTTTTTCTACGTGCGGAGAGTTACTATAATGTGGCTTCTTATATTGATGAGTTGGATGAACAACCCGGTGGCCCACCGATCAAAGACTCCTACGGAGGCAAATCTCTGCATGAGCAGTCCCACGGAGAGTCTTTTTTAGCTACATTCGTTCACCGTTTCGGCGGCCGCGGTCTTTATATCCTCGACGAGCCTGAAGCAGCGCTTTCCCCCTTACGTCAAATGTCTCTGCTGGTGCGTATGCATGAGCTGGTCGGGCAGGATTCACAATTTATTATTGCTACCCATTCGCCGATTCTGATGTCCTATCCCGGTGCTGAAATTTTTCTCTTGGAGGGGGAGGGAATACGTTCCGTCGCCTTGGAGGAAACTGAACATTATACCGTGACCAAAGCGTTTATGAACAATCGTCAAGGGATGCTGCGTGAGTTATTTGAGGATGAACAAGCATAAATGCCTTCGACGGCTATAAGGACGGTAAGCGTTTAAGCGAGAAATATAAGGATAATTTACAATATGGAACATATAAATTCTTACATTTTAATAAAAACAGCAAGTCTCCATAATCGGAAACTTGCTGTTTGATTTGTTCCATAAGCTAACGTCTTACAAATCCCACTACCTTGTGAACAATCCACCCAAACATGACCACGACCATCATATCGAAGCACACATTAAAGAGGAATAAATGCTTGCCAATATCAGCCCTTCCGTCTCCCAGAATCGGAACCAAAAAGGAGAAAATCCCTATTAGCCCTAGCAGCATCAGCAGCTCGCCGGCAATTTTGCCGCGAATATCTCTGCTGCGGAAATACTGGAACAAGGCTCCCGCAAAATACACCAGATAGAATATGGAGAGAAATCCGAGCGTATGCGGAATATGTTTATTTTTGAATTGGCTCCATCCACTGTAAGTATAGGATAATGCACCTGCTGGTTTATTCTCGCTTTTCTCGTAGTTTCCTAGATAATACGGGCGAATCGCCATGCTGTTACTCGCAGCGTATTTCATATTATCTATCAACCGGTCCGGATGCTTCAGATAGAAGAACAACACATCTTTATGAGATACACGGTCATAGAAGTCCGGAACCAGCGAAGGATCATCCTGCTTAATCACTGTATCGGTCTGAAAATAATTCGTACCCGCCAGTACCTCCAGCCGCTCCGGTAATCCGAGATCCTGCAAGTCTCCCTTCACATCCGGCGATTCGTTTAAAATCCCAAAAAACACCGTTTGATACAGATTAATATGCTTCAGATCTTTTGGCGCTGCCACATACAAAACGATGGATACAAGAAAGATGGCAATCGAAAAACGTAAAGCCAGCTTCCTCCATTTGCCCTCTCCGTCAAGCATCATAAACCGCAAGAAAATCAGAGCAAAGGCAATCCCAATCGGTGCATTCTGGATTTTGGAGGTGACCAGAAACAGAATCGCGATAAAAAACAAAGTTAATCCTTTAGTGGTTGGCTTCTCTTGGCTAGTTAATCTTAATCCTAATGCAAATGTCAGCAACATAAACACCATCGACACCGGTTCTCCAAACAAGGAGTTGAAATAGGCCACATACCCGATATCATAAAATACAAATAAGATAGCTGCACCCAGCAGCAGTCCTGTAACATAAGAGCCACGAGCATTATACTTCACCAGCAGCCAAGTTGCCGCCAGTAAAAGAAGCCCATAAACTGCACCCAGCAAACGGACATCAAAAAAGCTGCCATGGATGAGCCCGCCGATCAACCTCGGCACAAGCACTATAAAAATCTGTGAGGAAGGATAAAATCCCCTAAACAAATCCTCATACGCAAAACGAGAATGGCTAAAGCTGAAAAACTGATCGGCATACGATGCAGCAGTATCGTAGTAGTTCAGACCGATGGTATTCATCATACGCAGAAAATCTCCATTATCGGCAACACCAATAAATGGCCCTACGAATAGCAAATAAATAATGATACCGCAGCCGGCAAGGCCTACGAGATACTCCGGTTTCCAGAACTTTTTCATGATTCCCCCTATCTCTGTGGTAACAGCTTCACATATTCGTCGGACAAATTCATTAGCTTCAAAATATAATCATAATCAGTCTGATATTTTGTAAAATCCGATACTGGCTTAAGCGTATCCAGCGACACAGCTTCACCATCAGCAAAATCTTTACCAGGCACATAGAGAATATCATCATTAAAAAAAGAACCGGAAGGTAAATAATACCGCATCCCTAACACATTACGATCAATGTTCAAGAGATCATGGCCAAATGCTGTATAACCTTCTTCCTTTAAAGAAACCCCCAATAGGTTAGCTATTGTAGGAAGAATATCCAACTGTCCACCTGTTCGCTCTACTACCTTCCCTTGCTCCATTCCTGGTACATGTACAATCAATGGAATATTAAAGCGACTGATCCGGGAATCGTATGGAATCCCCAGTGCACTTTCCACTTGCTCCGGTGGAACATCCTGCGGCTGCAAGCCAAAATGATCGCCATACATCACCAGCACAGTGTTATCCCACATTCCGTTTTTCTTCAAACCCTCTATTAAAGTTCCAATGGCATAATCAGTATAGTTAATAGCAGTCAAATAATCGCCAAGCATCGTGTTTTTTAACTCATCAGGCACTGAGATCTTCTTAAAAGAGTCCGGAATTTGGAAGGGATGATGGCTGGACGCCGTCACCATTTGTGCGTAGAAAGGAGTTCCTTTCTTCTGCAATTCTGCCATTTTCTCGACACCCGTAATATAAAGCTGTTCATCGGAAGCACCAAACGCATTAAAATGATCATTAGTAAAATAATCTTTGTCATAATAACCGTTAAAGCCAAGCGCTGGATATAGCTCGTTCCGATTCCAAAAGCCTACTTGATTCACGTGAAAGGTGTACGCCTCATATCCTTTATCTCTCAGCAGACGTGGTAGGCTCGGCAGTTCTCTGTCCCCGAATCCAGTGGACATTGCCAACGTCCCGATTGGATAAATCGACGTGTTGCTCATAAATTCAGCGTCAGAAGTATTGCCCGGACCAATCTGTTGGTAGACATGGGGGAAGTAAAATCCCTCATCTGCCAACTTGTTCAACACTGGAGTCAGCTCTTGACCCTTCAGGGATTGATGCAACGGGAAGTTTTGAAAAGCTTCCATTTGAATGACAATTACATTTTTGCCCTTTTGCGAGCCGAAATACTCAGGTGCTGTGCCCGCGGCTTTACTACTATAAGGATAGGAAGCTTGCAGCTCATCAATCTTCGCGATTGTATCCTTAATATCTCCGGTTCCAATGAGATTGTTATCTTCCTTGACCTTGATTGCGGCAACGACCTCATAATTCAGGAATCCGGCACTTTCTGCCTGCACAAGTTCATTTGTAATTCCCCGCGCAGAATTGACAGAATTGGCCGAAAAAGCAAAACCTCCAAGAATAGCCACCAGAATCACCATCATATGTGCCAATCGTGTGTTCCGGGAGCTGAATCGCTCACGCTCATGCGGATAGGCTTTTCCATGCTTCCATCTGCGGATCAAGACATAGATCACCATGATCACAAGATCAGCGAAAAATAAATAATCAATAGTCTGTATCGTTGATTCTACGCTTGCCTTCACTTGAAATACCTGATTCAGTTCATATAAAGCCAGATACGTCGGAACAGAACCAAAGTGATTGAAATATACACTGGCTGCGAACAGCAGCAGCGATAATATCCCGTTAAATGTCCAATAGACGGCTGTTCTCACCCGCGAAGGAGTAATGACCGTCAGAATCCCCATGATGAAGAGGACTGGAGCAACATCTGCTGCAATCCACTCCCAAGCAATTCTATCAAAGAACAGCACTCTCAGCAGGAGCAGCTTCAACCATAGCAGCAGGACAACAATATAGAACTGAGCTCGATTCGGCCCGTGCTTTTTCACGTTTTAATCCCCTCTTACCTTTTCATTTGTTCTGATTATGAAATCTATTCATCTTTTCTGTAAAATATCAGATTGTTCTAGTATAACAATACTTACTTTTTTTATCAAAAATGTGCACCGTTCGCTCCCACTACAAATAGGGAAACCCCACGCCTTTTCGGCTGTGGAACCTCCCTATTTAAGCCTATTATGTTATGCCTTTCAATCTAAGACTGGCTTGCTGGCGAATCCTCTTTCACCTTCCAGATCGTTAAATCACTATCATAATATACAGTGATCTCAGGACTGCCAAGCTTATGAAAGGTGAGATTCCCGGGCTCCTGATCTCTTTTAAGCAAGCTATATTCGCCCACATCAGCAACGCTAAATATCTTAGTCAGCAGAGGTGCGGCCTTCTCACGTAGGCGATCCCCATCAATTAGAGACAGCTCACGGTCTAATACCGTTAGTTGTTTGGGATCTGTTTTATCACTAGCACGAGGATTTGTATCACTAATCTGCTCAATCCTTCTAGTAACAGTATCGAGCGTAACCGAAACCTTTGATCCGTATTGCAGCGTAAGTCTATCCTGATCCTTGTCCATAGCCCGAAATACTAAACTAAGCTCTTCATCACCTCCGTTACCTCTCAACATCTTCAATGCCTCTTCCCCAGCTTGACGCGTCTCTTCTGATACCGCCGAGGCCTCAAGCGTGGCTGATGCGTAATCGAATTCACCATTTACAAATCCGATACGCCATTTCTCCGCCCTAAAGTTATTTTCAATTTTCACGCTAGAATGTTGTGTAGCATCATATTCAACATATCTGAGCACATCATAAGCTGAATCATTCGCATAACCCATTTTGCCCTTGATCTCTTCCGCACGGGTTTTCATTTCAGCGTCGATCTCTGCAGTTGTCAGCATCGCGCTCATTTTCGTTTGCACCAGTTCTCCTGTCTCATAATCGATCCAGATATATGCGGAGTCCTCATCTTTCTGGTAAGAGTAAAATATCTGCTGTTGCTCCTTAAGCCATTCCCGGTGATCTAGCGGATAAGTCTTTCCAAGTAAACTCTGCATCACCTGATCTGCGTTCCGCTGTAGCTCAGCCTCCGTGAAATGCGACGAAACCTCAGTTTGCGCAGGGTTGCTTGATTCATTACCAAGGAACCTTCCGTTCAGAAAGAATATGCCTAAGCCCAACAGTACAATAAAACTTGCCACAGCCCACATTTGCACAGATAGTCTTTTTCCTGAAAAAGATTTCGTTCCCTGTTGATCTTCTTGAATTCGGCGAATGACGTTGTCTGCATGCCTCATAGTAAACTTTTCATTTCCAAAAGGTCCTTTTCGGGCCTGAGCATACCATTCCGGTTGATGATCCTCCATCATTCTACCCCCTTTAATTTGTTCTGAATTTTTTGCCGCGCTCGGTGCAATCTTGATTTTACCGTTCCATGACTCAAGTTCATCAGTTCAGCTATTTCTTTTATAGAGAGCTCATATTTCAAATCCAGGACCAATACTTCGCGCAGCTTGGGAGACAATGCCATAATTAAATCCCATATCTCACCAATGGACTGATTACCCAAATACTCCATCTCCGCAGATCGGGCTATACCAAGAGGTTCAATAGTTTTTTCCCGCTGCTCCACATCAACCGTGGACAATGGCTGTACACCACCCCATAAGCCCGAACGAAAAAAGCGCGATTTCCGGTGCGAAAAAACAGTATTCCTGGCAATCGTAAGCAACCATGCTTTAAATGAAGAATTCCCCCGGTACGTGCCAATCCGGTAATAACATTTAATGAATACTTCTTGGGCCAGATCATCGGCCTGTTCAGAATTTTTGGTAAGATAATAGATATAATTCCATATATCCTCTCCGTAACGGCTCATGATTTCTCTTAATTGCTGTTCATTCATCGTCTCGCTATGCTGAAGACCTTCCAGTTCCAATTAGCTTCACCTCACTTAATACGACCTCATAAAAGGCACTTTAGTTCCCTTATGTTCATATTTTCTCATAAAAAAACAGGGGGTCCAGTGATCCCCTGCAAATAAAGATATCCGAATCGCCCTCTCTCCTCAAACGATCGAGGTATGCGTAAGTAATCTTTTAATAGAACGGTTAGCTTCATTTAGTACAATTTCTTTATCCACAGTCTTTAGCAAACCTCTTTCCATCACGATCTCCCCGTCGATTATCGTTGTCTCCACATCTGCCCGCGTAGCGGAATATACAATTCTAGAGATGGGATCTACGTCGTAAGAGGGGAAGGTATGAAAATTGTAGAGATTCAGGAGCACTAGATCTGCTTTTTTGCCTACCTCGATACTCCCGATCTTATCCTCCATCCCTACGGCCTTCGCCCCACCAATAGTAGCCATACGGAATACGCTGCGGGCATCCATGGTTGTGGGTCCGTGATGAGGCTTTTGAATAATCGCCGCCAATCGCATCTCATTAAACATATCCAGATTGTTATTGCATGGAGCGCCATCCGCTCCCAGACTAAGAGAAACATGCTCATGAAGCATCCCTGGTGTGTCCGCAATTCCGGAGGCCAATTTCAGATTGGAACCCGGGCAATGACTTACATGCACTCCTCGATCCCGCAAAATCCGCCGCTCCTCAGCATCCAGCCACACGCAATGCGCCAGTATAAGCCTTTCATTGGCTAATCCTAGATGATCCAGATAGACGATGTTACGCATGCCAGTCATGGCCTGCACAATCTCAATTTCCCCTAAATTCTCAGACGCATGAGTATGCACCTTCACATCGTATCTTGCGGACAGATCCCGCACCTCGGTTAATAAAGGCTCTGTACAGGAAATCACAAAACGTGGAGAAAATGCATACTGAATCCGGCCGTTTCCATAACCATTCCATTTTTCCAGTAAATCGACACTTTCCTGCAAAGAAGATGCGGTATCCTCCTGCAGCGCCTCAGGCACATCTCCCCCTTTTTGATCCATCATCACCTTGCCGGACAAGGCCCGGATTCCACTTTTAGCTATAGCCTGAAACGCAAAATCCGTATGATGGACAGTCTCCATATCCACAATCGTCGTCGTGCCGCTGGTGATCAGTTCGCCGATGCCAAGCATAGCCGAATAATAAAGGGATTCTTCATCATGCGCGGCCTCTAATGGCCAGATTCGTTTGCGCAGCCAATCCATCAGCTCCAGATCGTCCCCTTTACCACGGAATAACGTCTGGCATAGATGAATATGAGTTTGGATAAAACCCGGAATTAATGTACGGTTCGTAGCATCAATAATCTTCTCGTCACCCTGCGGGATCAGGCCAGTGCCGATTTCAACGATGAGATCATCCTTAATCCGGACATCCCCGTGTAAAATTTCCTCTTGCTTGTTCATCGTAATGATTTCGGCATTTTTGATCAAAATATTTCCCATAGCCCTTCTCCCCCTCATTGAGTTAATTCCAGCACAACTTCACGCCTGTAACACAAAAAGGCCACAAAAATATGCCTGAGCATATTTTCGTAGCCAGAAATTTACGGTTCCCGGTAGAGACCCTTAAACCAATTATTAAGGATATACGAAAAAAAGACTATTCATTTGTAATTTGAATAGTCCAATAATAATCTAAAGACAGGTTACATGTCAATATACATGACACACAATATCGATTATGTATTTTAAATAGTGATTTATAAAAGGAATTCAGCGTTTTGCGTTATGAAAAATAACATTAATTCGTTTTATGATCACGAATTCTTACGTTAAAATATTTTCGATTATGCTACGCTGTGCATCGTGTCAGACTTACTGTCAGGAAAACATGGAAAATAAGCTATCCGAGAGCTATTTCATGGCTTAAGAGACAGTCGTTTCGGACGATTAGGTCGGCCATTTCGAATGATTAGATCAGCCATTTCGGACAATCTCTGCTTACTCTAACGCCTTGTGGTAAACCGCTGTGCGCATATAGCGCGGTATGGCAGACTGGTCAGAGCCCGCTAGTGCACGCCTAGCTCTATTCATCTAACTGACCTATGCCGGGCCCTACTGCTACTCAACTGCTTCTGCACTCCTACATTCTCCTTGCGCCCACTCCACTGCAACGTCTAATGCTTCTGCTACTACTACTGCCCCTACACTACTCCTACTTCTGCACCGCTACTTTCTCCTTACGCCTACTCCACTGCTACTTCTACTGATACTGCTTCTGCTTCTGCTTCTGCTCCTACACTACTCTTATTTCTGCACTTCTACGTTCCCCTTGCGCCTATTCCACTGCTACTTCTACTGCTTCTGCTACTACTGTCCCTACACTACTTCTACTTCTGCACTTCTATGTTCCCCTTGCGACTATTACACTGCTACGTCTTCTGCTTCTGCTTCTGCTTCTACACTACTCCTACTTCTGTACTTCTACTTTCTCCTTGCGCCTATCCACTGCTACATCTACTTCTACTACTACACTACTCCTTCTTCTTCACCGATAATTTCCCCATGCGCCTACTCCACTGCTACATCTACTTCTGCTTCTACTGCTCTCGCTACGTCCACACCACTGGTGAGTCATAATCCTCCATACTTTCGGACCCAGATGGCACTATTTGCACATTTTTCGCCTTTTGAGCAAGATTTCGGACTCCAGTGACGCTATTCCCTCGAAACAGGTCCATATGCGGTGTGTTTTGTACCAATAGCTGCGGTGGAGTCCGATAGCATCCCAAATGTGGGGAAATGCCACGTTTAAGGTCATCTGGGTCCGTTACTGTCGAGTCATACTCAGCCACTGATGCTTAAGGACCCAGATGACGCTATTTGCACATTTTTCGCCTTTTGAGCATGGTTTCGGACTCCAGTGACGTTATTCCCTCGAAACAGGTCCATATGCGGTGTGTTTTGTACCAATAGCTGCGCTGGAGTCCTATAGCCTCCCAAATGTGGGGAAATGCCACGTTTAAGTTCATCTGGGTCCGTTACTGTCGAGTCATACTCTGCCACTGATGCTTTCGGACCCAGATGACGCTATTTGCACATTTTTCGCCTTTTGAACATGCTTTCGGACCCAGATGATGCTATTTGCACATTTTCCGCCTTCTGAGCAAGATTTCGGACTCCAGTGGCGCTATTCCCTCGTTACAGGCCCATATGCAGTGTGTTTTATACCAATAGCTGCTCTGGAGTCCGATAGCATTCCAAATGTGGGGAAATTCCGCATTTAAGGTCTGCTGGGTCCGTTACTGTCGAGTCACAATCAGTCACTGATGCTTTCGGACCCAGATGACGCTATTTGCACATTTATCGCCTTTTGAGCAAGATTTCGGACTCCAGTGGCGCTATTTGAACATTTTCGCTTATTGATCAGGGTTTCGGACTCCAATGACGCTATTTGCACACTTATCGCCTTTTGAGCAGGGTTTCCGTAAGCGCAAATTGCTACCTAATCAAACAAAGTTTTTGTTTAGAAAACGGTGTTATTTCCACAAAAAGAGGATATCTCAGTAGCCATTAGATGGCTCATGAGATATCCTCTGGTTCTCTCGCTATGTTAAGCTTCCGAATTCCCGTGTTTTTCTAGAACCTTCTCGAACACCGGAAAATTAGCGGTACGCCCTGGAAAAGTTACCTCACCCCTGAGGTCATAACCCAGCTTGGGATATAGGGCGAGTGCCCCAGTGTTCTTAGCATATGTGTCCAGACGGATACTTGAATAACTATTCTGGCGAGCATATTCTTCTGCAAAAGTGCTAAGACGGCGTGCAATTCCCTTTCCTTGAACTTCAGGATGCACAGCCAATCTATGCATAATTAAATGAGGCCCTTGCGTTTCTGTCCAGTCAATCTTCCCATACTGCTCGGATTGGTGCTCGTCCAACACTAGAATGCCGGCCACCGCATTGTTCTCCTCACATACCCATAGATTTCCACGTTCAATATCAAGGGAGATGATCTCCCGGTTCGGATAATGCTCGTCCCACTGATCGCTGCCACCTGCTTGCATCACCTGTACGCATTTGGCAATCAGCTCCATAATTTCATCAATCTCATCTTTGCGTGCTCTGCGAATCTCAGTATCCATGAATCATCCCTGCCTTCATCTTAACCTCATATTATTTTCACTTTCATTATGAAGTTTATCACATCGGCAGCGCAGCAAACCAGTCCGCACGAAAACCCCAAGACCCGCTCACGGGCGGAGCGGATCTTGTCATCTGTGTCCCCTAGCTGAATTCCAGCTTATGCCCGTCCTCGAAGCCCTTGGCGAAACCGGCGTCGAACCCCACGTTGTATGCTTCGGTGTAGCCCTGTTGAAAGGCGTCTGCCGGGGGCGTTTCCGGCGAAACGCCCAGCTCCGGGGGGAGCGGAATTACCTGTGGAGCAGGCGGAGCCTCGCTCACGGGTACCACAAGCACCGGTGGCTGTGAAACCCTTACTTTACGAACAAGCTTACGACGAAGTCTTCTTTTCTTGCGTAGCAATAGGCCTTTTTTCGACTTCCCATAACGAGCAGTTTTCCGGGCAAGAACTCTGCGGGTTTTACGGGCTAGCCCTTTACGAACTTTTGCTTTCCGCGAGAGCAGCAATGTGCGTCTACGAGTTCTGCCTGAACGTAGTGTTCTACGGCTTTTCTTCTTCATGCTTCTACTCCTCCTGTGCTCCATGTTCTCTGGAGGTTCCTACGGCGTATGCCTTACTCAGCCATGGCGCAGCAGGAATTCCCCGTTTAGGACGATGTAGTGAAATCCCGGACATCATCCGGCACATCGCACTCTGATACCCACTTAAAATCCTGATATTGTCGCTCAATTTGCGGGCCGTCAACTCAGATTGCTCCGTCAATTCGGCGATGCTCTCCAAGATGGCCGCCAAAGCAGCCTGACTGCGCGAAATGGAGCGAATCATCTCCAGCTTGACGGCATGTTCAGAGAGACGGTCCCCGCTCATTTGCTGTCTTCTCCAAAACTAAAGCCATCACCTGACATGTCTCCAAAACCTTCCCCGCCACCATCGTCTTCACCACTGCCCAGCACTGCTTTTAAATTGCTGTAGAGTCCGTTCTCCAGTTTGGTCAGCCCTTCGACCATCTCCACGATGACCTCGTGTATAGAGAGGGACTCCTTCAGTTGCTCACTGTGGGAATCAAAGGCTCTAGCGTGGATATGATGCTGTGCCCACTGCTTTACCTTTTCAGCTTCAACCGCCTTAGCTTCCAGAATCAACGCAACGTTCCACTGGATGGCGGCGGTGGACTCCAGCATTTGCAGATAAGCCTTTTCTCTGCTCATCTTCCGCCTCCCGCTCCTATAGCGTTACTCTTCTTCTTGACCGTTCAATTCCTTAATCACTCTGCCTACCCCATCAGCCATCGCTTCTTCCAGATCTGCAAGTGCATTCAAGTAAGCAATAATATTCTTGTTTACCTGAGTTGAGCTTTCGATCATCCCGCTGATCCCATCAAAATCAGGCTCCGCATCTGGCAGATCGTGGACAATTTGCGACATACGGACAGCCACATGGCGCTCAGCGTCTAGAATCCGCGCCATCTGTTCATGCGTATGGGCCATGTGCTGCAGGACTTTAGTTATTTTACTCTGCACCTTCATGTCTCCTTTGCTCAAACGCCCTGCTACAGCATATGCGGCAGGAGCCGTTACGGTGCCGGGGATCCTCGACAAGTTAAGGCTCTATAAGTGACTGGATGACATAAAGATTACGTTATTGCTAAGTACATTTAAAAGGATTAAAATGTGAAATGCGCAATCCTGAGTTTACCAATGATTGGTGGGGAATATATGAAGCTTGAAAGCCAGCGGATCGATCTAATACCTTTAACTGCCCCAGAGCTCTCACTAGCAATAGATAACTATTCGGAGCTACAGCAACAATTAGGCTTAGCTGCCATCAGTGCGGCGCTTGATGATGAAATGCAATATGCTATGCAGATCAGGCTAAAAAAGGTGCAGCAGGACCCCGACCATTACCTATGGTTAACGAACTGGGCCATCGTCCATCGGGAAGATCATTGTATTATAGGATTCATTATCCTTAAAGGTTACCCGAATGAGAAAGGCGAGGTTATTATAGGATATGGGATTGATGAGAAATATAGAAGAAAAGGGTATGCAACAGAGGCACTACGCACAATTACTGCATGGATTTTCTCCCATCCCCAAGCTGTCTATGTAATCGCTGACACTGAAAAAGATAATACAGCCTCCCACAAAGTATTGGAGCGTCTAGGCTCTGAGAGATACAAAGAAACTGAGGATTTAATCTGGTGGAGGATTTCCAACCCCCGAGCCCTCTGAGTAACGCGTGATTTCAAAGCCCTTGCGGCTATCTATAGCAAGATTACATCAAAAAAAGCACTGCCTTATGGCAGTGCATCCTTTAACTTTTCCCCCGCCTCGTGCAAAGACTGGAACGTCCCCGCATCACTCCACCAATCCTTAAGCACATCATAACTAAGTCTGCGATCAGCGGCGTATATATTATTTACATCAGTAATCTCCAGCTCCCCCCTTTTGGAAGGTGATACCCGCCGGATGATATCAAATACAGCTTCATCGTACATATAAATACCAGTTACACAATAATTGGTCTTCGGATGCTCCGGCTTTTCTTCGATATAAGCAATCCATGCCGCATCTTGACTATCAAACACAGGTACACCGTATCTGCGCGCGTCCTCCACCGGCTTCAGCAATACCTTTGCTGTGCCCGCTGGCTGACGGAGATAACTCTCCACATAAGGCTTCAGATCATCCATAAAAAGATTATCCCCGAGCAATACAACAAATCGTTCCCCCGGGAAAATGAACCCTTCTGCTAAATCAAGCGCCTCGGCAATGCCTCCGGCAGCTTCCTGAATTTTATAGGTCAGAGATACACCAAATGCAGCACCGCTACCTAAAAAATCCGTGTACAGGCCAGCAGACTGCTTGCTTATGACCAGAAGAATGTCGGTAATTCCTGCCCGGCGAAGCCGGTCTATGCCGTAACAGACCATAGGATATTTGCCGACCGGAAGCAAATGTTTGTTCATAAGCCGGGTCAGCGGTTGAAGTCTAGATCCTGTTCCGCCCGCCAGTATGACTCCTTTCACTTACTTTCCTCCTCTTTATCTACGTCCTTTGCCTTCGGATCTGCACTTCATATGAAATTTATAGGGTCTACATTCCATTTATCTATAAAAATCTTGCGATTTCGTTCCACCAGTTCTTGCAGTCCGGTATTGTAAACTTGCTTGAAACTTGCACTTCCTTCATGGTGCACCAAGCAATCCCCGGCGATAAGCAACCGATATCCCTTTATCCTGGTACGGTAACAATAATCATCATCTTCGTAATGTCCAGGTGAGAATCTCTCATCCAGTAGACCTACGGAAGTAAGCAGCTCTCTTTTGAATAAAAAACATAATCCTACCAGCCGTCTCGTCTCCAACCATTTCTGGGGATTTGGAAGGTTCGCCCTCTCAGCAGCCTGATGAAAATCTATCAGACCTTCATAATCAGTCTTCACCTGTTGACGTCCACTAGCATAGTTTGTGACTGGCCCAACAATACCAACATCAGGAGCACTATATAGAGCTCTCTTCAGATTAGTTAACCATCCTTGAGATAACACTACATCGTTATTCAGCAGCAGTAATTCATCACCTGAAGCTAGCTGTAGCCCCATATTGCATGCAGCTGGAAAGCCGCGATTGTCAGGCAATGAAATAAACGTTATATGATTCGCACGGCAATAAGTGTCTGTTCCGTCCGTTGAAGCATTGTCCACTACGATAATCTCATAAGGCGGCGGAGTGTAGGCAAGAATAGATTCCACACAGGCCCGCAGCAAGGGCAGCGCATTGTAGGTTGGAATAATAATACTCGTCAGCGTCATATGCGATTCCTCCAAGCGGCTACCTGTCTGCGGTACTCGCGCTGAGTCTCACTACTTAGCAGACCGCCAGCTTTTCGCCGGGAAAGAACCTCATGTAGAGCCTCAGCATGATCTCCTATGATCAGTTTTTCCACAGCATTTCCAACCCCTGTATTTGCCTTGCGCAGCCGATTATGTTTAATAACATTTACCGTCCCAGCCTTCTCCACCCGTAACTTTTCTAATACAGAACGAGCTTGGGCTTTAGGTGGAACCATTAATTCACGGTAGCCTATGGTCTCAAGCGCATGCCGCGAAAGCGCATGAGGAACAGCTGTCATAGAGCTAACTCCGAGATCGTACCTATCCAGAGCATAATTCAGAAACAGTTTGCTGCGGGTGACATCATCACATAATCCAAAAGAGGGCATCAATGAGTCTAAATCATTAAGAGCTACATCAATCCCACGATCTACAGCCGCCGTGAATGAACCGAGCTGAGAGGCCGGAATGACCATATCTCCATCCAGAAAAAGCAATATATCCCCGCGACTCAGCTTCGCACCGATAGCCCGACCCACATCATGTCCGACAGACTCTGGGCAGTGTACTACAATGGCTTGACGATGTTGTCTAGAAATAGGAAAAGAGTTATCACTGCAGCCATTAAGTACGACGATAATTTCTGCAGGTTCAAGCCGTGCAACCTGATGCAGCAGACGTGACAAGGTCTGCTCCTCATTACGCGCGGAGATAATGACTGACAAAGTCCCGCGTAACTTCGGTAACTTCAGAGTCTCCTTGCCTGCCTTCGATTGCCGAGACAGAAGCGGGCGAGTAGCAGCGTTGCCTTTTACAGAGCGATTGACTGACCTGTGACGGATTGGGCGTTTCTTTGCCGTTCGAGCTGCTGTGCCTCGTAAAGTTGCAACCATCATCTCACCATCTCTCTGCGCCGGGCTCCGTCGCCAAAGCCCGCTCTGATCCCCCGATGTTCCAGCAACAGGGATACTGCCTCCATATGATCCGCTGTAATCAACTGCTGCAATGGATCTTTGCCGTCTTCCTTGCGTCTTACCGCATTCAATTTCCCTACAGGCACTTTGTGAGCGGCTACCACATGCAGTCCACTAAGAATTGCCTGGGCATGCGCCAGTGGAGGACGTGATAATGAATCGCTCCCTAAAATATCAAGTGCTCTGCGGCTGATTGCGTGTGGAACTGCCGTCATCGAACATCCCTTCAGATCTGGACGGCCAAGCAGAATATTCAGTGCATGTTTAGACAGCACCACCGGATGGGGGGATAGCTTCCGGACCGGACCGGAATAATCATTAAGCGCTATGTCCACTCCACCACTAACAGCAGTGACGTAAGGACGCAGCCCCGAAGCAGGTATCACCAAATCTCCATCTGTAAACAATAGGATTTCTCCCTTGGCAGCCTCAGCTCCCACACTACGGCCAGCGTCGTGTCCAAGCGGCAACTCATAGGAAATAACACGCGCACCCAGCGATTGTGCAATCCCTGCCGTTTGATCAGTGGATCCATTCACGACCACAATTACCTCGCAGCGCGGATGGACCCCTCTGGCTCCAGATATCACTCCCGCAATGGTCTGAGCTTCATTCATGGCTGGAATAATAACCGAAACATAGGGATTAGGATGGTTAACTATAGGGACTACAGCGACTTGCCGCACTGGGCGTGAAGTCCGCCGCTTCATCCGAGAGACCCGCCGTCCTGTGCGGCGGGCAGAAGTTCGTTTGGGCTTCATGCTCATCCACCTTCCTTACAGAGCCAATTCTTCAGGCTGAGGGTTACATCACAGTTTATGTACTACAACGTACAGGGTAACGGCAATTGTCTCCTG
Source organism: Paenibacillus sp. FSL F4-0122 (assembly GCF_038002845.1). NCBI lineage: Bacteria > Bacillati > Bacillota > Bacilli > Caryophanales > Paenibacillaceae > Paenibacillus > Paenibacillus sp. FSL F4-0122. The sequence goes on along the minus strand of NZ_JBBODI010000001.1, from coordinate 3,496,440 downwards.
TCGTTCTGAAAACAGGACAAATGTACTCCCCACCAAACTTCAGCTTAGATACATTGCGCATAGCCAGCTGCCGCGGACACAATCTGCGACGGTAACGAACGCAGTACCACAGCAGGTTGATTAGGTTAGGGCGGTATCGGACAAAACCGAATCTGCAGCGGATGTTTAGACATTAGCGCTATCGGACACAGTTGCTCCTATTCGCCGCATTATCACACTTTTAGATTATTAACGGACTCCGTAGCAGCTATTGGCATGAAAAGAACTCAATAATGCTCTATTTCTATACAATTGCTTCACTAGAGTCCTAAACCAGCCTTAAAAAACGACAAACCTGCAAATAACGCCATCTGGGTCCGTAAGTAGCAGCGGATGTTTAGACTACCAGGCTATCGGACAGAGCCGCAGCCACAGCGAATGATTAGAACCCGGCGATGCTGACATGTACCGTTCCCCCCCAAAAAAACAGAGCAGCGATCTCCAATAAGGAGATTCGCTACTCTGCTATTTTTAAGAGGAACTGCTTAAGGTTCAATCAAATACGCGATCATCTGCTGCCGGCTTAGCTAAGGGAGCGCCTATAGCAATCCAAGAGATAACCCCATAGAAATGCGGAGTCTCGCGCAACCGCACTACTTGAATCACTGCTTCTCCATTGGCTCTGCTCTTTAAGGAAGCGTAGAAGTAAGGCTGATTGGTCATGGCAACAAGCACATAACCCGTATGCCCAAAGCTCTCATCAAACGATACGGTCACCTCTACACTCTCTGCATCCCCATTGAACATAAATGCTGTCATTCCAAACTGCTGTAGTGCTTCTCGCTTCCCAGCTGTTTGAATCGGACTGAAGGACAGATGATCTGTATTTACAGAGTTCGGTGCCAGATGAGTCCCGTTTACTGCACCTGGGGAAATATGATATTCCTGAACACTCTCTTCTTCCAGATGGCGGGCTTGAATCGCAAACGAAGAGATTTTGGATGCTACTACCGCTTCATCCTGAAGCTCTGTTGTCCCTACTGCACCTTCTGTCAGATGAGCGGACTCGATACTGCCTTCCTTCAGCTTAGCTCCGTTGATACTGCCATCCGGGAGCAGTGCTGAGCTGCGTGTTTCATCCGCAAGATGCTCTAATTTGATGATGCCAGGCTGCAAATGCCGATCTGCCACGCTCTTGTCAGCAAGATGCTCTCCGTAAACACTCCATGGTTGTAAATGTGAAGAACTCACGGAGCCTTCGGCGAGTTTTTCTTCAGTAATACTGCCATCCGGCAACAAATCCGCACTGCGTACCTCTTCTGCCAAATGCTTCAGGGTGATGCTGTCCGATCGAATATGGCGGCCATCCACCGCATCCCCGGCCAAATGACCTCCAGAGACGCTGCCTTGGGCTAAATGGAAAGACTGAATCGTCGCGACTTCAATCTTCTCGCCTGTAATACTGCCTTCCGGCAACAAATCAGCGCTGCGCACTTCTTCTGCCAAATGATTCAGAGTAATGCTTCCAGCACGGATATGGCGGCTATCTACCGCATTCCCCCCTAAGTGTCCCCCATAAACACTGCCAGGAGCCAAGTGGTAGGCAGTAATAGATCCACCCTCCAACTTTTTACCGGTAATGCTGCCATCCGGCAGTAACTCGGAGCTGCGTACCTCATCCGCTAGATGTGCTAGCTTGATCTCACCTTTTCCAATATGGAGACCTTCTACTGCAGACGGACTCAGATGAGTTCTATCCACACTGCCAGGCACTAGATGAATTGCTTCTACGGAGGCTTCCGCCAGCTTCTCCCCAGTAATGCTTCCGTCCGGCAGCAGCTCGGAGCTGCGTACCTCATCCGCCAAATGCGCTAGCTTGATCTCACCTTTTCCAATATGGCGTCCTTCTATTGCAGACGGACTCAGATGAGTTCCCTCCACGCTTTCAGGTACAAGGTGATTTGAATTTATGGATGCTTCCGCCAGTTTCTCCCCAGTAATGCTACCGTCTGGCAGCAAATTGGAGCTGCGTGTTTCTTCGGCCAAATGAGCCAGCGTGATCTCACCGTATCGGATATGACGTCCTTCTATTGTGTCCGGACTCAAATGACTGCCATCTACGCTTCCAGGCACCAGATGATTAGAATTTACGGATTCTTCCGCCAACTTCTCCCGAGTGATGCTACCGTCTGGCAGCAAGTCAGCGCTACGTGTTTCTTCGGCCAGATGAGCTAACGTAATCTCACCTTTTCCAATATGGCGCCCTTCGACAGAACCTGAACTTAGATGAACGCCTTCCACACTTCCAGGTACTAGATGATTTGAATTTACGGAAGCATGTGCCAGCTTTACTCCAGAAATACTACCGTCTGGCAGCAATTTAGAGCTGCGTGTTTCTTTTGCCAAATGAGCCAGCGTGATCTCACCGTATCGGATATGACGGCCTTCTACTGTGTCTGGGCCTAAATGGCTGCCATCCACACTGCCAGGCACTAGGTGAATAGAACTTACGGATTCCTCCGCCAGCTTCTCTCTAGTAATACTACCGTCTGGCAGCAGATCAGCACTTCGGGTTTCATCGGCGAGATGAGCCAGAGTAATCTCACCATTTCCAATATGACGTCCTTCGACGGAACCTGAACTCAGATGTCCGCCTTCCACACTTCCAAACACTAAATGAATAGAATCCACGGATGCTCCCGCCAGCTTCTTCCCGGTAATACTGCCTTCAGGCAGCAAGTCGGAGGTATATGCATCTGCAGCCAGATGAGCAAGCGTGACCTCACCCGGTAGGATATGTCGACCTTCTACAGAACCCGAATTCAAATGGCTTCCGTTCACACTTCCAGGCAGGAGATGGTTGGAATCTACCGATCCTTCTGCCAGCTTCTCCCCAGTTATGCAGCCGTCTGGCAGCAACTCAGAGCTACGTACCTCTTCCGCCAGATGAGCCAGCGTGATCTCACCCGGTAGGATATGACGACCTTCAATGGTATCGATACACAGATGGCTGCCGTCTACACTACCAGGTGAAAGATGCTGAGAATCCACGGCACCTTTTACCAGCTTAGAGCTATTAATACTGCCCTCTTGGATTTGAACCGCAGAAATAGAATTCGGAAGGATATGACCATTCCCTATAGACAACGGCCGGATATGCGCCCCACTGACACTGCCGGGATTCAAATGTCTACTTTGAACGGCACTTTCGCTTATGGTTTTCGAACTTACAGCATTTACCGACAAATGCTCAGCATGAACTGCTGACGCCGCCAGTTTACTGGATTCTATGCTGCCGTCTGCAAGCTTAGCCGAAGTGACTGCTAAATCACTGATTTTATCCGTTGAGACACTTTCCGGTGAAAGCTTCAACGAGGTCACTGCATGATCGGCCAGATGGTGAGGCTGCACGGCTCCTGCTGCCAGGTGAATTTCTCTCACCGCAGCGGAAGCCAGCTTATCTCCTGAAACTGAGCCCGATTGAATCGCAGCGGAAGTCACACTATTTTCACCAAGATGTCTTCGTTCCACGGCTCCCGTGGCCAAATGATCCTTATTTACCACAGCATCCTGCAATACACGGCCGCTCACACTGGCATCCGCCAGATGCTTTTCCTCCACTGTACAAAAAGCGATATGTTCACCACTGACTACTTCACGCGCAATCGTGCTCCCAATCACTGCACCTGCTGCCAGCTTAGCTGCATTTACACTTCCATCTGCCAACTTGGCAGAAGTAACGCTCTGTGCACGAAGATGCTCCCCGCCCACAGATTCTGAAGCCAGCTGTTCTCCAGTCACAGCACCGGAAGATAAATGTTGAGTCTGAATAGCTTCTTCCTTAAGCTGCTCCGAGCCGACCGCTTCCGCCGCTATATGCGAATGATTCACTGCTTCGCGTTCCAGATGAATAGAAGTTATGGCTTGCATAGCAATTTGCGGTCCGCGAATGGCGGATTTAGCAATATGTCTTGTGGTCACTGCTTCGTCTGCCAGCTTATGTGGGAGAATGCTTTGGTCAGCAATTTTGGACGAGGTTACCGCTTGCTCCACTAACTGTGCAGTTCCTACTGCACCCTCAGCCAGCTTTAAAAAAGAGATGCTGCGGTCAGCCAAATGCCGACTCGATATTTCGCCATCACCGATATGATTACCATTCACACTTTCTGGGCTTAAATGGACGCTTCTCACGACATCTGCACCAAGTTGCTTAGAGCCTATAGCTCCATCAGCTAAATGCCCGCCTTCGATAATACCCGACTGCAGCTGTTCCTTACCGATCAATTTGCTGGCAAGCTGATCAGAACCAATCGCTCCCGGGGCCAGATGTCTGGCGGTTATCAAAGCGTCGCTAAGATGGCGGCCTTCAATAACAGCATCCGCTAGCTTTGAACTGCTGATTTCACCATCAGCAATTTTATCGCCAGATACCGCTGCATCGGCCAGCTTGGAACGGTCAACACTGCCGTTAGCTAGGTGGCGACTTGTGATGCTGCTGCTTCCTATTTTGTCACTAGTAACGGCTCCATCTTCCAGTAAATCCGCAGTAATAATCAAATCGCTTAAATGGCGGCTCTCAATGGCTTTATCTGCAATTTGACCGCCGCCTATAATCCGATCAGCCAGCTTCTCTGGACTAATACTGCCATTTTTCAGCTTCTCTCCACTAATCGAATGATCCAGCAGCTTACCGCCACTAACGCTTCCTTCTGCTAAATGCTCGCCCACAATCGATTCTGGTGCGATTTTTGCAGAAGTGACTGCCTTGTCCGCGATATTGATACTCTGTACAGCGTAATCTTGCAGCCAAGGTGTACCAATAATGCCGAACTTTAGCTTAGAACCGTCAATGGTACGTGGAGCGATTTTGGCTCCGGTCACCGCTGCATCCGAAAGATCATCTGTATAAACGGGCTGAAAACGTTCTTTCTCTGGAGGAGCGAACCATACGGTTTCAGGAAGATTATCCGCCTGTTTCTGAAGCTGCGCTTCCTCTATAAGCTCCGGCTCCAATTGTAGAACTGGAGCAGAAGTTGGCTCCTCTAGAACGACTTCAGCTATTGCTCCCCCACTTACCTGAACTTCCGCGATCTCTGCTTCACTGACTCCGTCACTGTTATTCCCCGAGCTTCTAGAGCTGCTTTTGGTATCCAGCATACTCAGTTCCTCTTTATTGGGATTATCTACAAAATAGAGTCGTTTCTGTGGACTGCGCGGCTGCTTTTTTTTGGAACCCCTCACAAGCAGTCTCCTCCTTCCATCTAATGTTTCTCCTAGGCATCATATGCAGCGGTATGGGCTTATGACACCCTTTTGCGATGAGGCCTTCATAAGATTATGTATAAAAAAAGGCATCTGCCTTCGCGCATTCGTCCACCCTGACACGCGGGTACAAACATACTATGACAAGAGTAGAAAAAGCAGGGATCATGTAACCGATGAAACAGGAGGAACAAACATGGGGCATAAGCTCGTTGGAATATTACTAAATGCCGATATGCACCGGGGCGTTCCCCGGCTAAAAACAGGACAGGAGTCTCTATCCAACTATGAAGAGGCCGCGGCGGCATACGGTTTAGTCCCTTGCTTCCTGAAGCTCGCGGACATCGATACGGACACAGGCTTTAGTGCCGCCTATATAAAGGGAGCCAACGGATATAAAAGCGTAGTTGTTCCTACGCCTGCTGTTATCCATAACCGGGCAATATACAGCAAAAACAGCCCTGGGATGCAGCGTCTGCTGAAGCACTATCCCCTGATTTTCAATACATGTAATCGATACGGCAAAGATGAGATCCATCAGCTGCTTGAAAAAAATACGGAGCTTCGCGAATATTTACCCGTAACAACGAGAGTCTCAGGCCTAAAAGAAATGATGAATCTTTATCCCGATCTCATTCTTAAACCTTGCCGTGGAAGTATAGGGAATGGGGTCATGCGGCTGGTCCGCAAGGGATCTCAGCGTTGGACCTTGAGCTACCTCTCCCCTTCGATGCAGCGCTGGAGAAATATTCCCGTAAATCAGGCGGCGTTGCCACAAGCGCTCCGCGCACGCCTAACCTCCGTGCCTTATCTTGTTCAAGAACGTATTCCCCTTGCTGAGATTGGAGGACGTCCCTTTGATCTACGCGTCACCGTTCAGCGCGGCTGGGGAGGAGATTGGCAGGTCACTGGGCTCTTCGCCAAACTGGCTGCCCCAGGGGGCTTTGTCTCCAATATAGCCCGCGGAGGAGAAGCGTTAAGCTCCTCCCTAGCGCTCGAAAAAGCCTTTTCAAGATCCACAGCGGCCCACATCCGTATGTCTGTCGAAATACTTAGCCTTGCAATCGCACGGTGTCTGGAGCAAGACCTTCCCGGACTGGCCGATATCGGACTGGATATAGGCATTACTAAGGACGGACGACTCTTCTTCATAGAATGTAACGGTCGCGACCAACGCTACGGATTTCATAAAGCCGGCCTTACGGAAATTTGGAAAGACAGCTATCGCAGACCTATGGGATACGCGCGTTTTTTAATAGAAACGAACAGTACGGTATATAACAGTTATTGATTTGTCTCCTATTCTATGTCAATATAATGCAGAGCAGAGACGACCCGTATACAACCGTACTGCTGCATTATGGAAGGGAGATGGGCATGGTAAAACAATTGCTACGGCTGATGACCGAGCTATCCTCACACCGGTGGCTTTCACGGTTAATGGGATCTTTTTCTCATAGTAGAATCAGCCGTTTTCTTATCCCGGCATTTATTAAGACTTATCAAATCCCCTCCGCTCAAGCGGAGAAAAATCCTGGAGAATATCTCACTCTTAATGAGTTTTTCAGCCGCCGGCTGAAGCCGGGCATGCGGCCTATTGCAACCGATGCTGACGCTTTGGTTAGTCCCGTAGACGCAACGATTACTGCTATGGGTGACATTACCGCCGGTACGATTATGAATGTAAAAGGGCAGGATTATAAGATCGAGGATCTCCTTAATCACTCCCCGCATCTGGAGCTGTACAAGAAGGGTTTTTTCTTCGTTCTTTATTTGAGTCCTACCGATTATCACCGGATTCACTCTCCCCTTACCGGACAAAAGGTGGAGAGCGATTATATTCGCGGACGGGCCTATCCTGTCAACGATTTCGGAATGCGACATATGAAGGGTGTCCTGAACCGCAACGAACGTCTCATTACGTATATTGCCGGGAGTTACGGGGAAACCGCGGTAGTAAAGGTAGGCGCAATGAACGTCAGCAGCATCCGTTATACGGATGCTACGGCTGCAGAGTGGCAAATAGGCGATGATCTGGCTTATTTTGAGTTTGGCTCCACCGTAGTGCTGCTCACGGAAAGCGGTACCTTTACCCCGAGACCCAAGCTTGAGGTCAACTCGAAGGTAAAGATGGGCGAACTACTGGGAACGTTGCATCGACCTTTGTAGGGAGAGTTGGGCGAATGTCAAAAATTAGAGGGTGCCTCAAAAGCCATGAAATGGCTGCTGGGGTGCCCTCTAATTTTGGGGACTTAGTGTGGAGCACAGTTGCGGACACGAACCCTCTAGCTATCGTATACCTATCGTCTAACCATCGTGTACCTATCGTTAGCTATCGTATACCTATCGTTAGCTATCGGACCCAGCTGACCTTATACGCGGATTTTTCACACATTTGCGATTCTATCGGACTCCACCGCAGCTATTGGCACCAAAAACGCCTTATTAGAGTCGATTCTTAGGCAATAGCGGCGCTGGAGTCCGAAACTCCGCTCAAATGGTGATAAATGGGCAAATAGCGGCTGCTGAGTCCGTAAGCATTTGCAGAGCGTTGGTCGAGGTTGGTCGAGCGTTAGTTGAGGATGGTCGAGATAGTGGAGGGCTGGTCGAGCGTTAGTGGAAGGTGAACGCTCGGCGCTATCGGACCCAGCTGACCTTATACGCGGATTTTTGACACATTTGCGATTCTATCGGACTCCACCGCAGCTATTGGCACCAAAAACGCCTTATTAGAGTCGATTCTTAGGCAATAGCGGCGCTGGAGTCCGAAACTCCGCTCAAATGGCGATAAATGGGCAAATAGCGGCTGCTGAGTCCGTAAGCATTTGCTAGAGCGTTGGTCGAGGTTGGTCGAGCGTTAGTTGAGGATGGTCGAGATAGTGGAGGGATGGTCGAGATAGTGGAGGGATGGTCAAGAGTTAGTTGAGGATTTGAGGGCTAGTGGAGCGTTGGTCGAGGATCTACGGAGAGTTGGTCGACGGTTAACATTCAACGCTTTCGCACCCAGCTGACCTTATACGCGCCATTTTCGCACATTTGATTGGTCACAAACACACTAATAGCAAAAAGGACAGCCCCGTGGCTGTCCTTTTATCTTTTCATGTAAACCACCTAATACGCCTGTTACGCTTATTAACCTGCTACGCCCTAATGTGATTATTACGCCGCCTGTTTTGCTTATTCAACCTGCCACACCGTTATCTTAATACACCTGCTACGCCTATACGCTTATTACACGCCAATTACACATGTCCCTGCTTAGCAACATCAAGCGCCTTGGCCGCTACCTGTTCCGGATCTCCTAGATAAAAGCGACTGATAGGATTCATGTCCTCATCCAGTTTGTACACGAGCGGTACTCCGGTAGGAATATTGAGCTCCAGCAATGCCGCTTCATCAATATCCTCCATAAATTTAATCAATGCACGCAGCGTATTGCCGTGGGCTGAGATAAGCACCCGTTCTTTTTTACGCAAAAGAGGGACGATCCGGTTTCCCCAGAAATCGCCTACACGATGTACAGTGTCCTCCAGGCTCTCTCCACGCGGGATATCTTCCGGACGAACACCGCTATAGCGAATATCGTTTCTGGCATACCTAGGATCATCAAGCTCCAGCAACGGGGGTCTCACCGATAAACTCCGCCGCCAGATATGCAGCTGCTCATCTCCATATTTTAGCGCTGTCTCGCTTTTACTTAATCCCTGCAATGCCCCGTAATGGCGTTCATTCAATTTCCAAGACTTTTGCACGGGTATCCACAGCAAATCCATCTCTTCCAGTACATAGTTAAGAGTTTTAATCGAGCGTTTGAGTACCGAAGCAAAAGCCAGATCAAATGTATACCCAGCGTCCTTCAACAGCTTGCCAGCAGTCTTTGCCTCTTGGATACCCTTCTCAGTTAAATCCGGGTCACTCCAGCCTGTGAACAAATTCTGTACATTATACTGGCTCTCACCATGACGTATTAGTACGATTTCGTACATTTTCTCTCTCTCCTTCCAACTATGGACCTTATATATTTTACCGACGAACAACATTATGCGAAACGTATCGCGGAAAGCTCTCACCTTAGTAATAACCCAATCGTAGAAATAAATATCTACCGCTACCTCATAGTTAGACCAATTAAACATCCTCAAAGGTACGTGAATGAGGCGTGCATGGACCGTGAACGGCGTGTGGATAGTGCGGTACATGAGCTTACGCTTCATTGCAGAATGTGCAACAGAAAATCTTAACTTTTACTTGGAAATACATTACATTGTACTTCGTGCAATAGATTATCGTGATGATCTCTAGAAAGGCTGCTTCTCCTGAATTTGAATGTGAGATGTGCAACAGAATTCAAATCCGACTGCTTTTAGACTCAATCCCATTGTACAAAATACAACGTGAGGCACGATGTAATGTCCATCAGTTACTCTAGTCTTCGACTTAAGTTCATTATATATATCAATTTCTAACAACACAAAAAAACCGGATGCCTCATGGCCCCGGCTATTTATATTTTTAGTCATATCATGCGATTGTATGCTTGCTTGTTCCGTTTAGAACCAGCTGTCCACGACAAAAGCGTTCGCCTGCTTTAACCGTTTTAAGCGGTTTCTAAAAATACCTCCGCCTCCACTCTTACAATCCGTGTTGCAGATTCTGCGTCTGATGATCATGCCAAGAGTCTCCTTCCAAGAAGTTATGTAAATTCTCTGTAAACTAAACTGCAAAGTATTTACCCTTGGTTGAACAAACTGAAACAAAAAAAGTGAATCAGCGGATCTCAGATGGACTTTTTCCGGTATATTGCTTGAACTGGCGGCTGAAAAAGAAAATGTCACGATATCCGAGCGCATCTGCGACCTCAGTAACATTCATTCCTGCGTACAGCAGTAAATGCTGCGCACGCTCAATCCGGGCTCGGATGACATAAGACTGCACAGAAGAGCCCGTAAGCTCCTTAAACTTAATTGAAAAGTACCGAGGCGAAAGCCCCGCACGAGCAGCAAGATCCTCTACACGATGTGCAATCCCCGGATGCTGGCTCACATAGTTCGCTATTTCGTGAATGATTTCTGTCAAATGGTTGCTAACATAACGTTCTACTGGCTTCACACGGTCCTCCCTCAGCAGATGAATCATCAGCTGCTTCAGTATAAGCTGCCCTTCTTCCTCAGCGGCGTAAGTATCCACCAGAAATAGTCGAACGTACCTAGCAAGCAGATGTTCAAATTCAACGGTTTCTGTAAGCTCACGATAGGGCAGCGGAATATCCGTCACCTCTTCGGAGACATCAAAATGAATATATGTAAGTACAAGTGGCTTTTGCGGATTATGTGTAGCACTAGTATGGTCACCCGGACGAAAAAGGAAGCAGCTTCCCTTACCTACTTGAAAGGGTTCATCGTTACGCACAACCGTCCCTTCCCCGCTCCATACATAAAATAAATCATAATTTTGCAGCGACTTCTCTCTTTTTTGCCATTTCCAGCCCGGCTCGCACACAATCTTAGCCAGAGCCGGCAAAATAACAAAAGAGGACGGCGATGCATGCAGCATAACGTTCCCTCCTAAAAGTTTTGTTAGCATAAACTACCTTGAACCACTTCGCAAAACTTGCTTCGTAAGCATTTCACTTTGTTTTGTTAGCAAATCTACTTTGAACTTCTTCGCAAAACTCGCTTCGTAAGCATCCGCTTTGTTTTGTTAGCAAACCTACTTTGAACTTCTTCGCAAACTTGCCTCGTAAACATTCGCTTAGTATTGTCAGCTAAATCTGCTCTGACTTCGCAGCGTCCATATAGTTTTGTTTAGCTTAATCTACTCCGAGTTTCTTCGTCAAAATTCGTAAGTATTCGCTTAGTTTTGCATTTCATCTTCTTTATCATACCTTGTCATGTTGCATTTTGTACATCTTCCCACGCCAGATGCAGGCTTGTTATCCCTTCCTCCAGCTCCTCGGCATTCAGATGGGCAAAAGAAAAACAAGCGGCCGGTGCTCCCGGTGATAGCTGATATAACGCGGCATCTCTAAAATCCGTGTCGCGCCTAAGCGCTGCCGCTCGGAAAGCAACAAACTCTTCGCTGCTGCGCAGCCAGCGGGCATATACATGCAAGCCCGCATCACCAGGCAGCAGCTCGAAGAGCTCCTTAAGCCGTTCCGACAGCAGCGTCCTGAGGATGCGTCCGCGTTCACCATAGATGCGTGTCATCCGGCGCAGATGACGGCCATAGCCGCCTGTATTCATGAACCGCGCCAAGGCTCGCTGCTCCAGCAGCCCTACCGGCAAGGGCTCATATAGCGCCTTGGCGGCGATAGTCGGCTTTACCAGAGAGGGCGGAAGCACTGCAAAGCCGAGCCGAAGGCCTGAAAACATCGTGTTTGAAAAGGAGCCCACATACACGACCCGCTCTTCGCGATCCAGTGCTTTTAAGGGCTCGATGGGACGCCCAGCCCAACGGAACTCACTGTCATAATCATCTTCAATGATTACTGCATTATGCCGCTGCGCCCATTCCAACAAGGTCCGTCGTCGTTCCAAAGGCAGTACCACACCCGTAGGAAATTGACGGCTCGGCGTAACAAACAACAGCCGGGCATCCCAATCCTCCGGAATAAGGCCGTTGCCATCCAGCTTCCCTGCCAGCAATCGGCCTCCAGTGATCTCTACGGCTCGCCGGATCCCGTGAAAGCCCGGGTCCTCTACGACCGCTGAGCCCCCTGCATCCAGCAGCAGCTGCGTCAAAATAACGATGCCTTGCATCGAACCGCTGAACAATACGATATGCTCTGCATCCGCGCGAATCCCGCGGGTAATCCGCAGATGTGCAGCGATAGCTTTCCGAAGTCCTTCATCGCCTTGAGGTGGACAAGTGCTTTGCAGCAATCCACCTTCCTTCCCTCCGGCATAAGAGAGCGCACTGCGCCATTCGGAGTAAGGAAAATGTTCCATCCGCATACCACTACTCTGGAAGCTCACTGCTTTCTTATTACTCTTTTCATAAAAGGGTATCGGGCGCGCAAGCAGCCGCTTTCCCCATGCTGAAATAGGAATCGTAGTCTCGATTTCACAATCTCCTCCAGCAGCATCTGTGGCTTCACCCAAAGCCTGATTCTCACCGTCACTGCGACTGGCAGCTGAAGCAAAGCTATCTTCCGATACGAATGTCCCCCGCCCCGTTTCAGTCCTTACATAACCATCAGCGAGCAACATTTCATACACCTGCGAGACCGATCCGCGCGACAGCTCATAGTGCTTAGCAAGACTTCGTGTAGACGGCAGCGGAGTGCCTCCCGGAAGTGTTCCTTCCAATATTCCTGCGCGAAGCGCGTGATATAACGCTAAATATTTGTAGCGGTGTATCGCCAGATATTGATCGTATGCCAGCGTGATATTCATCGTTATCCTCCTTGACCAGCAAGTGGTCCATTAAAAACTATCTTAATTGGTCCTTTTTAATTGTCAACCACTCTACTATTCTTTAAAGAACAATTACATTGGAGCAGACGCTCTAGACTAAAAAGAAAGAGGACGTGATCCCTATGCGCAGAAAAGAATTTAAAGTAGATCAGGAGGAAGAATTGGTCTCTTTTCTAAACGGAATGAGTTTTGGTTTTCTCGGGACAAGCGATGAACAGGGGCAACCGCGGGTGACACCGCTGAATTTTGTGTATACAGATGGTTGTTTCTATTTCCATGGCAGTCATGCTGGTGGCAAAATGAAGTCGATCCGCAATCAGCAGAAGGTCTGCTTTACGGTAGCGGATGAGTATGCTCTTATCCCGTCTTATTTTAGCGATCCCGAGCTGGCATGCCCTGCAACCGCCTATTTTAAAAGTGTGACCGCCTACGGCACAGCCGAACCTGTCGAAGACATTAATGAAAAAGCCAGCGTACTCTCCTTATTTATGAAAAAGCTCCAGCCCGAGGGGGGGTATGATTCCATCGATGCAGAGGACCCTAGATACCGTCCCCGTCTAAAGGGAGTTGCCGTTGTGCGCATTACCCCCGAGGAGATCACTGCGAAGTTTAAGTTTGGGCAAAACCTAAAAGAAGAAGAGCGCTCCGGCATCATTTCCGGCCTGTCCGAAAGAAATAATCCACGGGATGAAGAAACGATAGAAATGATGAAAAAATACTGCCCTTTCCACGCCGAATGATATTTTTTAAAAATCGTATCTTTCCAAGTGACGGTTGCAATTGGCGGTGATATAATGTTAGGCAATGTTAACAGTATGTTATCCCCAAAGAACCCTGGAAGGATGAAACTGATGAATCCACTAGCTGGACAATTAAACGAAAGTATCAAAGCAGGAAATGAACATGTGTATGATATGCTCTCTACGCTTGGCAAAGAGATTTACTTCCCAAAAGAGGGCATCCTGAGCCAATCCGCTGAAGCAGGAGCTCACGCCAAGAAATACAACGCAACTATCGGTATTGCTACTGAAGGTGGCGTACCTATGCACCTCGGCGTCATTCAGGATAAACTCTCCGCTTACAGTCCTAAGGATCTTTATAGTTACGCCCCTCCGGCAGGTAAACCAGAGCTGCGTACTGTATGGCGTGAAAAGATGCTGCGCGAAAATCCATCGCTAGAAGGTAAAACCATCAGCAATCCCGTTGTAACCAATGCCCTGACTCACGGGCTTAGCATTGTCGCTGACCTCTTCGCAGAGCCAGGTGACGCGATTATCTACCCGGACAAGAACTGGGAGAACTACGAATTAACCTTCGGAATCCGCCGCCATGGGGAGACCGTTAACTATCCGCTGTTCACAGAAGAAATGACTTTCAACAGTGCAGGTCTGGAAGACGCGCTGCTCGCTCAAAAAGAACGCGGCAAAGCGATTGTGCTGCTGAACTTCCCTAACAATCCTACCGGATATACTCCAGGAATTAAGGAAGGCGATAAGATCGTCGCAGCTATCCTTCGTGCGGCTGAGGAAGGCATCAACGTTGTTGTTGTAAGTGATGATGCATACTTCGGGTTATTCTTTGAGGATTCACTAAAAGAATCGCTGTTCGGCAAACTGGCTCATCTGCATCCTCGTGTGCTTCCAATCAAGATTGACGGTGCGACCAAAGAAGAATTTGTCTGGGGCTTCCGTGTGGGTTTCATCACTTATGCCTCGGAGGACAAAGACCTGCTGGCAGCATTGGAGCAAAAAACACTAGGTATCATCCGTGCCACCATTTCCAGCGGTGCGCATCCTTCGCAAACCTTCGTACTAGACGCCTTGAAGTCGCCGGAATTCGAAGCACAGAAGGAAGAGAAGTTCCAGATCATGAAAGGCCGTGCGAATAAAGTAAAAGCACTGCTCGATAGCGGTAAATACGGCGAGGATGTATGGACGTATTATCCTTTTAACTCCGGTTACTTTATGTGTCTGAAGCTGCACACAGTTGCGGCTGAAGAGCTCCGGCTTCACCTGATTCATAATTACGGACTAGGCACTATTGCTTTGGGTGAAACTGATCTACGTATTGCCTTCTCATGTATCGAAGAGGAACAGCTCGAAGATCTTTTCGATCTTGTATACGCAGGTGTTCGCGATTTAGAAAAAGCCTAACTGAACTTTATATAGCTTACAATCAGCTCCGTTTTCATGGAGCTGATTTTTTTTGTACACGACTCCGACATTGGCCTATACACGCCCCTCTCTCCGCACATACAATACGATGTACTCAAGTACAACACACACACCGAAAGGGGAATGAACATGAGCGAAGAAGTTAGAGGCGGATATGGATGTTGTGGAGGTGGCCCATTCACTAGCACTGGCGCCATCCTGGTTCTCTTTATCTTGCTGGTTATCATCAGCCGTTCACTTTTTGTCTAACCATTAATGACAGTCTCGGGAGAGAGCTTTAAGCTCTTTCCTATTTTCAATCCCTTTTTTTTACAATAGACGTGGGTGTCCAGTAGGTCATGATAATGGCTGCTGTGACGTCCACGTCTTTTTTTATTCCACCTTGGTCTAAGCACCAACCGCACCAACCTTCGTTACCCCAGATCACATTTGCCCGCACAAAGCAGCTATCGGACACCCCTGACCCTAAAGGCAGTATAATCCCATATTTTACTTACTTACGGACCCCAAAGCCGTTATTAGCATGCCAAACCCCAAATATGAACCTCTTCATAGGGAATAACGCCACTGGTGTCCGAATTTCCCCGATAAAGGTTATATATTTGCAAATAACGTCTGCGGGGTCCGTAAGCCTCCGGGGATAATTATGATCGGCGGCGGAGTTGCAGGCTTAATGTAGATCTAGCTAATGCGAACTTCTAAACTTAGATACTCACCCAATAACCACACCTAAAAAAGGCTGTCGCAAACGTAGAAAATCTACGGATGCGACAGCCCAAAAGCTAAAGTATCTTTACAACTGATGTATTACAGATTGTACAGGTTGTAGATCAAGACCGCTGCCTCTGCACGGGTGGTAACACCTTGTGGATGAATCCGCAAGCCGTCTCCCTTGATCAGGCCAGCACGTATTAGTGCTGCCACACTGTCACGTGCAAATGCTGATACTTGCTGGCTATCCGTGAAACTGGACATTGAAGCTCCGTTGCCGGCTGGAAGCTGTCTGCCGGCTGCTGCAATCGCTTTTGCAGCCAGTGTCATCATTTCCTGCCGCGTAACAGAAGCGTTAGGATCAAAGCTTCCATCTGGACGACCAGTGGTGATCCCCAACTGCTTCGCCATAGCCAACGCTTCATATCTGTAATCGCCAGGCTGCACATCTGTGAAGCTTTCTGCACTATCTCCTTCCAAGCCAAACGCTTTTATAAGCAGGAGCACAAAATCTCCCCGCTTCACTTCCGCTTGAGGCACAAATTGATCCTCTGTCATTCCGTTGATGATGCCTTTAGAGCCAAGCACCTCAATCGCATTGCGGGCCCACTCAAATTTGCCGATATCCCGGAATGTCTTCTCCGTAAAGGTGATACTGTACGTACCAGAGAGAATTCCTGTAAAGGAAACCATCCCCGTAGCAGCGTTATATCTGCCACTTGGAACAACCGTTAGAATCCCCAACGAATTCAGACTATGAATCGTTATATGTCCTTCTTTACCACGTTCTTCTGATTGTGGAGTATACGGCAGGGACACCTTAACCCGCATGTCAGAACTGTTCCATACGGCTTCCTTGCCATTGATAGTTACGCTCAGTTTAAATTCTGGGCGAGAATCTGAATCCACCTTGGTTATCGTAATTACCCATGGGGTTCCTGCCTCTTTTGCTGCTTGTTTCAGCAGACTACCTGGCAGCTCCAGCACACCAAATTCAGTATGAACGACCAATGAAGTCTTATCATCTGCAAAGATTATACCGTTTGGCAATTGCAGCTCATAACCCTTAGCTTTAGCTACTGCCGGTATATCAACAGTAACCGCTGAAGTTGCTCCACTTAAGCCTGCTGTAGCAGCCTTTTTCAAGCTTTCCAGGTCTATACTTGCTCTTGCCGCACCGGTATTACTGTTCAGCACTGGTGCTGCTGTAAGGATGGTGCTGCCTGTTACACTGCCTGCATTTCCGCTTGAATCCCCCCCTGTTGTTCCGCTGTTGCCACCACCTGAGGTACCCCCGCTTCCGGAAGTTGGTGCTGTCGTTGGCTGAGTAGTCGGTTCAGAGGTTGGACTTGGGGTTGGTTCAGGCGTTGCTGTTGGTGTAGGTGTTGGTGTTGGTTCAGGTTTATCCGCAGAAACGATATATTCAAAACTGGAAATATCACTTGGCTTCCAGCCCTCTTTTACAGCAATCGCCTTAATCGTCTTGCTCTTGCCTACATAAATCACTCCACTATACAGTTCGCTGGCTGCTGTAGGTACAGTGCCATCCAACGTGTAGTGAATAGACGCTCCAGCTGTAGCTGTAGTTAACTTCACAGCAACCTGCCCTGTATAAGTTCCCCCGGCAGGATCAGCCTGCGGTGCTGACACCGTCTTCATATCAACCGCTCCGCTGATCACATACGTGAATGGAGCTACAAAACTGTTCTCCATGCCCTCTTTTACCGCTATCGTACGAAGAACTGTGACTCCTGCTGCGTCAATAGTTCCGGTATAAAGTGGACTGTCTGCTGTAGGCAACGACCCATCGGTTGTGTAATGAATCTCTGCTCCTGATGTCGCTGTAGTAAGGCTGATCGTTTGTAATCCGCTGTAAGCTCCCGGTTTCAAAGAAGAAACAGGTAAGGAAGTCTTTGAATGAATCGGCTGCTCTCCTTCTTCCGTCCGTTCAAGCGTGAACCAATCTAGATTGGCACCGTCATTATTGAAGTTCATCCGTACTACCTGTTTTCCTTGCGCAAGTTGTACGACACCACTCGCCAGCGTGTAATTCGACCAGCCACCTGTAGTAGGCATAGGCACTGTCGAGAGTTTTGTACCATTTACAGATAGCGTAGTGCTTACTCCGCCTTGTGCTGTAGCATACCGATATACGATTTTATAAAATCCGGCTTCAGTAATATCAAGCATATAATCCATAGAACCACCTGCAACGGTAAACCCGACATTTCTAAAATCCAGCACATCGCCAGTCATGGTACTCTGAATTCCATTGGGTGTAGCATCGTAATAATTCTCGGCTTCCACTTTCAAAGAACCAGTGCCATCCATGATTACTTCAGTATAAGGTTCTATTTTAATACCACTAAGCTCGTATCCTGCTGATCCAGCTTGCAGGCGCAGCTTCTGTTCACCAGCCTTCAATTGAAGAACGGTGCGTATGCCAACGGTTTGCGAGTAAAGATTCGGCACATCAACGGTTCTTAATGTCTTCCCATCCTCCGTTTTATAAATAATGCCCTTAGGAGCACCATTCGCGGAAGTCACGGTAAGCGTAAAAGTATAGTTTCCATCCTGCGGCACATTTACCCAGTAATCAATGCTGTCTCCAGCATCAATGCCGGTCAGCTTCGCTCCACTGCCTTGGCCGCTGACTGTGATACCTTGCAGCTGGTAGAATTGATCCAGTGCGTTCAAGCTTGTGACTTCTATAGGTGCTGTAGCACTAGTTGTTCCTAAGAGCTTAACCTCCGCACGCAGCACGCCACCACTTGAATCGGCATAAGCATTTGCAGGCACATTCACGGTAAGCTGCAAATCACTATAATACGGGGTATGATCATTCCATGCCAGCGTCAGCTTCACATGGGTAGGGTCAAGTAAGGCAGCTGCCCCAATACTTACATGCCCCTGATCCTTACCTGGGCCCGAGACAGAAATGCTCTGAATGGCATCAGGATTAAATGTCCCTCCTGTAAGGCTGACTACCAATTCATTCCCGTTCACTTGATATGGAAGAGTACTCGGAGAAAGACTAATGCTCTCTTCGTCGTTGATTGCTGTAACTATAAGTGGCAATTTCAGAACATGGACGCTGCCAAAAGACTGATTTGATTCTGTCTGATACACATCAGCGGTAACCGTAAGCGTACGATCAGTGTCGAAATCAATAGCTCGCGTCCCCGCTAATACGACCTTCGCTGTATAATCATCCACCCGGTATACGCTATCCACAACCGTACCTTCGTAACCTTCAATAGACCAATAAGCGGTGTCCAGGTCAGGTGCATATTTGTCATTTACTAGCTTGACGATAACTTCTGCACCCTCCTCATTTCCTTCTACCAAAGCAGTCTCCGATTGAAGCCCGGGTCCGATCGTAAGCGACTGCAGATGAAATCCTGTTCCATTTACCTTCATGGTCAGCGTCTGCTCCCCGGCAGGCAAGGTTACTGTTCCATTAGCTATTTGCCAATTGGACCATCCCCCCGTCTTCGTCAAAGCATAAGTCGCTGCCGTTACCGTTGCTCCATCCTCTCCCGTCAGCAGTTCCAGCTCTGCATCATCCTGATTAGTAGCATAGGAGATCAGGAGTGGGTAGGTACCGCTGGCAGGTACATTAATCTTGTACTTCACCCAATCGCCGGGGTCAGTATAACCCACTGCACCACCCGTTACTAATACACCTGAAGCTGTCGTGTAGTCTTGCCCTTGAAGCACACCAGGAAGCTCATGTGATCCGGAAGGCGCTTGGCGTAAAACTAATGAACGGATATTATAACCGTTCCCGTTCGTCTTCAAGGTGAGCTTGTGAATGCCCTTGTTCAGAGAGATCAAGGATTGATAATCTGCAAAATCGGTCATACTCTCCGTCTGCTGCACAATTGGAAGCGTAGCAATGACCTTACCATCTTCACTAATCTCCACCGATTTTCCGGCGCCATCGCTGAATTGAGCGGCATGCTTAAATTGAAGTGAATATTCACCGCTCTCTTTAACATCAATCACATAGTCGAAGGTGGACGAGGCGTCTGGCGAGAACCCGCCAATATAACCCTGCTCATTCACAGTGTAAACCCCTTGCGCTTCTTCAAAATCAACAGCATTCACTACACCCGGCACCGTCTGTATACCATTCAGACGTTCCCAGCTATAAGTGCCCACTGATTTCGCCGGCAGCACAGCACTAATTTGCGCACCGTCCACTAGCAATTTGAACGGCTGTGGATCCGACGTCTGGTTGATCACTACCGTCACAATCTCTTTTCCATCCGGACTAGCAAAAGCTACGTTCGTTACAGTGCTGCTTGAGCCGTAGTCACTATCAATCCGCACGTACCCCGGTTTAACGAATTTCGTAAATTGGCCCATCAGATAATATTCTGGCAGCAGCCAGTAATGGTTACGGTCTCCCGAATCCTGCACAATCGGGGTTGGGTCTGGCGTTCCGGTCCACTGATGGGAGGCAATATCACTGTCCAGCATCGCTACCCAGGAGTTATAGCTGCGGGCCCAATTACGGAAATATTGAGCAATGCGGTCTGCGCCTGAGGTACCCCAGACTGCGCGTTCGGTCAAATATACATTTTTGTCAGGATAGAGATTATGGAGCTGGGTCATCAGACCAAGGTCACCGCCATAATCATGAAAAGCAGTTCCGTCCACCGCATCGTAGGCACCTAATTCAGGATTGCCTAGGATTTGTGCTGGATAGGCCATCGTGTCACCAGGATTATGATCAAATGTCCACAGCTTCACGTCTTTGAAACCATGTTCATCTAATTCCTTCCGCAGCAGTTTAGCCAGCTGGGCTTCTTGCTCCCACGGCATTTTGGTGCTTGGATATTCAATTTCCAGCAAAGGTTCATTCTGCAAGGTCAGACCTTCAAAGGTAATTCCCAGCTTCTCGTACTCCTGTACGAATTTAAGATAATATTTGGCCAGTACAGGCAGATATTCATCCTTCACTTGGCCTTTGATCATACTGTCTGTAGTCTTCATCCAACCCGGCGGGCTCCAAGGTGAGGCAAAAAACTTAATGTCCGGATTGATGTTTTGAATTTTTTTAACCGTGCTGATGATATGGTAGTCAATGTCCTTTTGGATGGAGAAATGCTCCAAATTAATGTCGGTTTGTCCTGGAGGCATATCATCGTAGGTATAAAA
Organism: Paenibacillus sp. FSL F4-0122; assembly: GCF_038002845.1. Taxonomy (NCBI): domain Bacteria; kingdom Bacillati; phylum Bacillota; class Bacilli; order Caryophanales; family Paenibacillaceae; genus Paenibacillus; species Paenibacillus sp. FSL F4-0122. The sequence continues at coordinate 3,475,733 of NZ_JBBODI010000001.1, read as the reverse complement.
TTGTTTATCTGTAAAGTCAGCCGTCCCAATCGTCAACCGGAGCATACTCATTCCGATCCCTGATACAGGATCAATCATTTTCCGCAGCAATTCCTCCTGCTTCGCCGCAGACATCTTCGCCAGATTATTAACCGTCGATTCCTCCATGGAGGTACCGATCCCTAGAATAGATTGATATTTCCGGTCAGGATCAATATGGATCTCTGTACCTGCCTTCACGTCAGGAACCACAATATCCAGCTTCGCCTGCTCTTCCAGCTTCAAATCACCCTCTTGATAACGGTCAGCATAATACCATTTCCGATCGGAAGGATCTCGCTCACTCGATACCCAGGAGCTAACTACATCTGACTTAATAACATGTTTAGTGCTTTCCCCGCCATCTCCGGGATTTGATGGATCTACAGGCACATCACCTGTTCGAGTGAAGCTCACCCAGTTCAGGTTGATATCCCCACCGGTAAATTCCAGACGGATCTTTTGCAATCCTGCCTTCTTAAACACAACATTTTCTACAGCTTTCGTCTGCCAATTCTGCCAGCCACCTGTTGAGGTCACGCTTAATGTTCCTAGCTTGGTTCCCTCTGCTGATTTGATGTTGATGCCTGTAGTGCCACTATTAACGGAATAGCGGAAATCGGCTTGATACGTACCTGCTTGCGCCACATTCACGTTATATTCGAGCCACTGTCCAGCCGAGGTATAGCCGACATCGAGACCGCCACCTATATCCTGCGTGTTTTCAGTTTGCAGTCCTGCGCTTTTGTTCAAAAAGTCCTCTGCTTCAATTTTGCCGGGAATCGGCAGGGAAGGAATCTCTGGAGCTTCCGGATCGACAGGAGCGGTTGGAAGCTTTGGTGTTTTCTCATTTTTGGTCAAGCCATATCCCGTTTTGAACAACACATTGGTACTGTTATTGTCTGCCGGATAATTATTCAAAGTGAATGGCCAACGAATTGGATTTTTGCCTACAAAATCCTTAGTACCAAATAACACATCAGCTACTCCAGCACCCTCTGTACCTGGTAGCCAAGCTGCCACAAGCCCATCCCAATCTTCCACTTGGCTGGCTATCGTCATTGGACGTCCAGACACCAATACGACGATAAGCGGAATATTAGGATCAGCAGCACGTATATTCGCAAGTGTCGCCAGATCCTGCTCATCCAGATTCAAGCTGGTCCGGTCGCCATCGGTCTCGGCGTAAGGTGTCTCACCGATAACTGCGATCGCTGCATCATAACCAGCAGCCCCACGCCCATTAAGGTTATATGTGACCGTTGTAGAAGCAGGAACAGCCTCCTTTATCCCTTCGAGAATCGTCGTGCCTTCAGTTATATTGCCCGACTTCCCTTGCCAAGTGATCGACCAACCACCGGCTTGGTTACCGATATTATTAGCGTTTTTACCTGCTACGAATATTTTATCCATCCCGCCTAATTGCGATAGAATTGGACTTCCATTTACCTCATCGTTCTTCAAAAGAACAAGCGACTCCGCCACAGCTTGGCGGGCTAATTTGCGGCTTTCTGCTGAGCCAAATGCACTCAACAGATCCGGTTCGCTTTTGGGATGCTCGAACAATCCTGAAGCGATTTTGACATGCAGGATACGTTCTGCCGCATCATCTATGCGCTCAGTAGTAATTTTACCTTCGCCTACAAGTTCTGTGATGTACTTAATCGTATCCTTCCAAACGGTCGGCATCATGAACATATCGACTCCGGCGTTTACGGACACATACAGCTGGTTCTTCAACCCGCTAACTGCTTTGCCCTCGCTATCCACTGTGATTTGCTGCACAGCGTTATAATCCGAAATCACGAAACCGGTAAAGCCAAGCCCGCCATTTTTCTTGTCACCCTTCAAAACATCGGTCAGTAAATGTTTATGGGCATGCATTTTAAGACCTTGGATGCTGTGATAGGAGGCCATAACCGTCTGCACCCCTGCGTCTACAGCTGCTTTATAAATTTTCAAATCCTTATCCATGATCTCTTGCTCGGTATATTTAGTGATGTTGCCTTGATTTACACCATTATCCGTATAACCTTCACCTAGATAATGTTTTGCAGTTGCCGTGATTGTATCTGTCCCTGCCAATGCAGCAGCAGTCCGTCCTTGCAGACCAAACACATAAGCCGCACCTAGTTCTGCTGAAATATCCTGATTATCACTAAAACCTTCATAGGTTCTACCCCATCTTGCATTATGAGGGGAGGCTATCGTTGGGGCAAATGTCCAGTTCGCTCCTGTTGCGGCTACTTCCTTAGCAGCAGCTGCACCAATAAGCTCAGTCAATGCGGGATCATTAGCAGCCCCTAGGCCAATATTATGCGGAAAAAGCGTCGCGCCTTTGACATTGTTATGTCCATGCACCGCATCCACCCCATAGAGCAGCGGAATGCCTAATCTGGTAGACAATGCACCATCCTGATAGCTATCTATCAAGTCTCTCCAGTTATCGCGGGTACTGTCACTTTCTTTTCCGTTAGGGAATGAGCCTCCCCCGCTGAGTACAGAGCCAAGAGCATATTTCTGTACCTCCTCAGGAGTGACGGCAGCTCTTTCTGCTTGAACCATCTGCCCAATCTTCTCTTCCAGCGTCATTCGGGATAATAGATCCGCAGTGCGCTCCTCCACACTTTTTGTGGGATCATAGTACACTGGAACTCCTGCGGCATCCGCTGCGGCCCGTGGTATACCCGCCTCAAGCACATTCAAGAATAAGGATGATAGTAAAAGCGCCACCATGAATATTGATAATCTTCTTTTCACGCCTGAATCCTCCCCCAATACTGTTTTGTTGGTACGGATGACTACGCCTATGAATGGAAGCGTATACATGATGTAAGATACAGGCTTATTATGCTGGAGCCATCTGGTAAAAGACATACAGCATTTTTTAAATACTCTGTTCCGTTTTTGCAAATTTAAGGACTTGCCCGGCTCAAATTATGCTTCCAGCAAAAAAAAGGTTCTCTCATTCGTAGAATTTCTCTACTGTGAGACAGCCTTTTTATTGTGACTATGAAATTGCCTTACAGATCGTCATCATCCAATCGTGCCGCTTTGCGGGACAAGTATCCTTTAAACAGAAAGACTACCACAACACCTGCCGCTAAGGTAAAGACCACTGGCATCAGACGGTCACCTATGGAAGCTAAGAAAGGTAATCCAAGAATCAATGCCACAACCAGATGCGCACGGAATACAAATTGTGTCGTGTTGTCCGCCTTACTGCCTTCAGGAAAAGGATACACTGTCAGCCAAAAAGACTCGCTATGCAATTTGCGGAGTGCCGACAATTGAACACCAATGATGAACAGGAAGAACAAATAAATTCCGGTGCCAAAGTAACTATCACGGTTCCACCAATTCAGCAGCAGAGCCAGCACCGATATCCGCATAATGATTCCAAAGATATCGCCCCGGGCAAAGCTTTTGGTTAGCAGATACCGATAAGCAGTATCCTTACGCCAAGGCAGCTTAGCGCCCCATTTGGAAAGATAACGGCGGGAATACACCCGTTGCTCACGGCCCGGTACATCCACGAACCAGCCCAGAACCATCAGCGCACGTGCACCTTGATTGTTTTCCATGGCGATCAGTCTTTCCCATGGCACAGCGTGACGTCCGGGCACAGACAGTGCAGCAAGATAGGCTGCTGCCAATAACACCATAAATATCAGGCTCGGGCCGGCAGGCTGCCACAGCCAAGCGGCAATAATCAAACCTCCAACTGCCCAGCGCAAGAAAGCAAACACACCTGCCATCGGACGTGACAGCATAGCTATCTCTTTCCATAATCCATAGCTCGCGATCAGCTTCACAGCAATCAGGATCAACACTGTAAATAAAAGTCGCTTGGGAGAATCATCTGTACGTATGTACAACGGCCAAAGGGTGATCAGTACAAATAACAAACGAATGATCTTCCACACGTTTCCACTGACCCAGGAGGGTGCAAAATATTCCTTCATGCGGTGACCCTGAGGCAGCAGAAAGATCGTATCCGGGGTCTGCAAATAGGTTCGGAAGCCGCTATGCACTGTCGCAGGCAACAGTAATGCTAACATAATCCAGCGAATGGGAATGCCTTCAGGTACATTTTGTAGCAGCGATGTATACCAAGCAGAGAAGACAATCAACACGAACAGGAAAACCATGGCTACGCCGCTTTGAATGATATATCCCACATAAGGAAGCATACTTCCCATGAATCGACCGCGCCGCGTGCGCCGCAGCTCTTTCAAATCCATATTATTTCCCTCCCTGAACCAGCTCGTAGAACAGCTGCTCCAAAGTCAGCCCCTGATGCCCGGCAGTTGCCGCTATTTCCGCCAACGTACCCTGTGCAATCACCTTACCTTTATGCAATACAATAAAACGGTCGCAATAATTCTCTATTGTGGAAAGAATATGAGAGCTTAACAGAATCGACGATCCAGAGTTCTTTAGATCCATCATGAAATCAAGCAAGGAGCGGATACCTAGCGGATCCAATCCTAAAAAGGGCTCGTCGATGACATATAATGCAGGTCGTGCAACGAAAGCGCACATGATCATAACCTTCTGTTTCATCCCTTTGGATAGATGGGTCGATAGGGTTTCCATCTTATCCTCCATATGGAACAGCTTGGCAAGATGCGAGGTGCGGGATTCATAATCCTTTTGATCTACCCCATAAGCTCTGGCAGTAAATTCAACATGCTCACGAACCGTCATTTCGTCATACAGTAGCGGCGATTCCGGTACAAAAGACAACGCATTATTGTATCCAACGGGATCTTCAGCACGCGTCTTGCCCTGTACGGTGATATCGCCCTTATGGGGCGACATCAATCCTAGAATATGCTTCATCGTCGTACTTTTTCCTGCTCCGTTTAAACCAATCAAACCAACCATTTCGCCAGGCTGCACCTGAAGTGCAATATCATGCAGCACTGGCTTATTCAGGCTGTACCCACCACTGAGACCCGTAATTTGCAATACGGGAGCATTATTCATTGACCGTCACCTCTCGGAGTTTTGTCTTTCAACCACTTTGGAGCTCCTTTATTTTTACGGTTCTTCTCACGTTCCGCATTGCTGCTGCGTTTGCTCCGTGCAGGAGTCGCATCTCCGCGTGCTCCCGCAGAAGGATTCACACTGCGCTGTGGATCGCGCTGTTGTTCTCCGCTTGTTGTTTCATTTGTGTTAATCGTAGCCATTCTTTTGGCAGGCTGCGTACCTGCTCCAACGGATGGCGACTGAACATTGGAGGCTCCAGATGTGCTTACAGGCAGCTTGCCGCTGCCTGGAGCGGATCCATCACGGCGTTGCCCACTGCCTTCACTACTCCGTCCTCGTCCATTGCGCAAAGCGCTGCGCGCTTCATCTGCTGCAAGCACCTTACCACCGACCATCTCCCGCTCCTCAAGCGCAATATCCAATTCGCGAGCGAATTTCCGCATGATAAAGGTTTGTTGCTCTGTAACAATCGTTACAGATAAGCCGCGGCGTCCCATCCGTCCGGTACGGCCTGCACGGTGTACATAATGTTCAGAATCAAAAGCCGGATCGTAGCTAACTACCAAAGAAAGATTCTCAATATCCAGTCCTCTGGCAGCTACGTCACTGGCAACAAGCACACGAAATTTACCTTCCCGGAAACCTTTTAATACATTGCTGCGCGTTACCTTATCGGCATCTCCGTAGAGTGCTGCCGCAGTAAGCCCAAGATGATTCAGCTTAGCCTCAACCTCGGCAATATCATCTGTAGCATTCACGAACACAATCGCTTTATCGGGATTGTAATGGCGAATCACCCGGCGCAGCATGTCCATTTTGTTACGCTCTTCAGCAACAACATAATGATGCTCCAAACTTTCAGCAGTCATTACACCTGGAGCAATCCCAACCTCTGCTGGGTTCTTCATTTCACGATTAGCCAGCGCTTTCGTCTCTGGTCCGATCGTTGCCGACAGCATAACAAGCTGGCGTGAACGCAGCGCACTGCTGACAATTTTTGTGACTTCGCCAGCTCCGCTAAGCTGGAACATTTGGTCCGCCTCATCCAGAACAATAGTACTGACTTCATGCATCTTCAATTTACGAAGTCCAATCAGCTCGCGGATCCGCCCAGGCGTTCCCACAACTAGCTGTGGATGCTCACGCAGCTTGTCAATCTGGCGTTTGATTGCGGCCCCGCCAATAAGACCCATAACTCGGATTCCGCGCTGTTCACCATAACGTTCCGCCTCGCGTAAGATTTGCATCGCCAGCTCCTGTGTAGGGGCGAGCACCAGCTTTTGGACCACCTTCTGCTCCGGATTAATCGTTTGAAGCAGCGGCAATAGATAGGCCAGCGTCTTACCCGTTCCAGTCTGGGAAGCTGCAATAACATCTCTTCCCTCTAGTAGAAGCGGTATTGTCTGCTCTTGTACCGGGGATGGAGCGTTAATGCCGAATTCCGACAACCGGGCAATGAGGTCTTCCTGAATGCCGATAGCCGCAAAAGAAGCTTTATTCATAAGTGTAATTCATCCTTTTCGCTTGAGATAATATCTTCATTATATGCCAAAAAGGCCTCTCCACCAAATGGAAGGCCAATAAAGCTGACAACAGGGTCTATTTTCTGTTCATCGCATTATAAGTAAGCTTGTCCGCCAGGCGAGGAAACAGCCCGTAAAGCCGTATGCCAAACCCTGCCAGACCCGGAAGATCGAGCTCTTCTTTGCCGGTCTCCATAACCTTAACGATCTTAGAAGATACATGCTCTGGGGTCATCATCATCCGGGCTACACTCTTCTCATAATTGCCAGACGGGTCTGCCGTTTTGAAAAAATCGGTGGCGATAGGCCCCGGGTTCACAGCCGAGACGATAATTCCACTCTTCCGCAGCTCCTGACGGAGCGCATTTGTGAATCCGAGAACAGCATGTTTGGTAGCTGTGTAGGCTACAGATTTGGCTGTGCCTATCTTCCCTGCCATGGAAGCCACATTTACAATCTGGCCGCTTCCCCGCTCCAGCATATGTGGAACAACAGCCTTCGTGCACCGGACAATCCCCATGTAATTAACATCCATCATATCGTCAAATTCATGAGGCTCCATCTCCGTAAAAGCAGCAAATTTGCCGTACCCTGCGTTATTTAGCAAAATATCAATTCTGCCATATGCGGCTAAAATTTGTGCGAAGGTCTTTTGAACACCTTCAGCATCTGTTACGTCACAGGTGTACAGTCCAAAAACGCCCGGGATACCGGCTGCTGTTTCTTTCAGCTTCGCTTCAGAACGTGCTACCAGGACGGGGATTGCCCCCTTTTTACTAAGCATCTGTGCTGTTAATGCACCAATGCCGCTTGACGCTCCTGTAATCACAACAACCTTATCTTTGAGTACCATGAAAAGTATTTCAGCTCCTAACTCTTGCCTAAGAGATCATCACCTGAATATCCATCTCTCCAACCCCATCCATCAACAACGGAATACTAAGCGCTTTACGAGGCATAAAAGACATGCTTTCCATCTTCATAATCTGAGGAGGACTTATATCCACCGAAACACCTTGATTATATAGAATGGTACTGGCATTCCCACTGATCATATTGCTCAGCTCTGAAATCGCACTTTGACCCATCTCATCCATCTCGGTGATCACAAAGCCACCCATCATAATCGATACCATTCGCAAGGCTACCTGCTCCGCGATACCAAATATAATATTTCCGCTCAGTTGGCCTGTCATCCCTACTTGAATCCATATATGATTATCGATCAGTTCAATTTCTTTAATGCCTAAACTCCCCGTAGAAGGCGAGACCTGAATTACTTGTTCTATAACAGTCCGTGCAGACTCTAGAAACGGATTAATTACTTCTGCTTTCATGAATGTCTAGTCTCCCCCTTTATCGTGCTTTGGTCATATACCAAAAGTCCCAAGCAATATGGATATATTATACTTTATATATCGGCACAATTCAGCAAAAATTAATGCATATGTCGAATTCAAACCCAAGATAGTTTACGCAGCAACATTGCTCTGCCGGGTATTATCTCCTATAATTTAAACAAATGCCAACGTGGAACGTAAGATATTAACGCAATTACACATCCAATTCGATGGTCCAAAGGAGGTATTCCATGAACATCAGCCAGCTGGAGACACTAATAACAATTTCCAAAACGATGAGCTTTCGCAAGGCCGGAGAACTGCTTAATCTGACCCAACCAGCGGTTTCAGCACAGATTAAGAGCCTTGAAGAAGAGTTCAAGACTCAGCTGGTTGACCGAAACCAGCCTGTTACATTAACGGATAGAGGGACTGTCTTTCTGGAGCATGCGGAACAAATAGTGAGGATTGTCGAGGAACTTAAGGAACGGCTTGCAGATCTTGATGAAAATCCCCAAGGTCATATAGTTCTAGGCACAACTACCTCAATCGCCATTCAAATTTTACCGCGTATTCTATCTTATTTTAAAGACCAGTTCCCCCATATCAAAACATCAATTTCCTCTATGTCCTCATCACAAATTTATCAGCATGTCGAAAACGGCATTGTTGATGTCGGCATCGGTTATTTAATTGGACGTAGCCCGGGCATGTCTACTTCCATTTTGTATTATGATACCTTCGAACTGGTGGTCTCTCCCAGACACCCTCTCGCTCAAGTGAAGACCGCTGGGATAGAAGCCTTAAGCAAGACCCCGCTAATTCTGCTCTCACCAGATACAGTGGGCCGTAAATTTGCGGATGAGGTTCTGAACAAACATGGCATTCAACCTCAGGTCATTATGGAGCTGACCAGCAGCGAGGAAGTGAAACGGATGGTCGAGCTCGATTTGGGCGCCGCCATTATTTCCAAGCAGTCAGTAACCGCTGAGGTTCGAGCCGGCACCCTCAAAATTGTGCCAATTATTGAGCTGGAAGTCACCCATCCTGTTGGCGTGATCACAAAATCAGGAAAATACGTAAACTCTGCTATGAGGCAGTTCCTAAGCGATCTTAAAGGCATGCCAGAAACCCAATTTATCGGGTCTGAATAAATCCCACCCACAAAGTGGAACCGATTACTTCTGAGCTGATTGCATAACCTTGTTTAAAGGAGATGTTCTTGATGAAATTTGATTTACACACCCATCATTTCCGCTGTGGCCATGCTGACGGAACGATTAGAGATTATATCGAAGCTGGGATTGCCGCTGGATTGGGAGTTATAGGTATTTCCGATCATACTCCCTATTTCGGAGATCCATCCGATCAGGCTTTTCCCAAAATCGCAATGGCTAAATCCGAATTTGCTAATTATGTAGATGATGTTCTCTCCCTCAAAAAAGAGTACGAAGGCGTTATCGACGTACTGTTAGGCATCGAATCAGATTACTTCCCCGAACATGCTGAGATATACCGTAAGACATTATCCGCCTACCCTTTTGATTATGTGATTGGATCGGTACATAGTGTTAGTGGAGTCAGCATTTTTAACAAAGGGCGCTGGAAAAACCTTAGCAAAAATGAGAAGATCCGCGTGAAGTCTGAATATTACCGGTTAATTGCTGATTCCGCACGCAGTGGTATGTTCCAAATACTCGGACATATTGATGCGATGAAGGGGAATTATCCTGCTTTTTCCGAAATCCCTGCACCTCAGCCGATTGACGATTGTCTGCGTGTAATCAGTGAATGTGACGTGGCCATCGAAATCAATACCTCAGGCGGGACTAAGCTGGTCGGCGGCTGGTATCCCTCTGAAGATATTCTGGAGCGGGCACTACATTTTGGCGTAGAGGTTAGTTTTGGTTCGGATGCACATAAGCCGTCCCGGGTCGCCGAGGATCGGGATGCGGTAGCTGCACAGCTTAAAGAAATAGGCTTTACACACTGGGTTTATTACAAGCAGCGCCAAAAAGTCAAAGTTTCTCTGTAAACAAGCTTAAACGCCTTCACCGTCCCTATAAGGACGGTAAGCGTTTAAGCGAGAAATTAAATAATGCACCAAGCGTTTTGGTTTAGGGGCAGGGTTCACCCTCCGTTAAACCAATCTCAGCTTGGTGCATCTTTTTGTTTATTTACAGATTATCACAGCTAAAACCTTGTTGTTTCAGCGTACGTTTCGCATCTCCATATTCCGGGTTGATATCATAAAAATGAGCAATCGTACTGGTCCAATCTCTCTCCGTCATCCCCTGCTGCTGCAAGAATTCACGGTGGGTTTGATTATACGCCTCCAGGAGGCCTTGTACGTCCGGATTGTATTGCTCCTCATGAAATATAGCTTCCAGTGGCAGCCGCGGCTTCTGAGAAACCTCCTCCGCTGGGTATCCCACGCATAGGCCGACGACAGGGAATACGTACTCCGGCAGCTTCAGCAGTTCAATCACACCCGCTGTGTTGCGGCGCACACCCCCAATAGGAATGATGCCCAGTCCCATGGATTCCGCCGCTGCAATCGCGTTAGACAATGAGATTCCCACATCTGTAGCTCCAACCAAAAGTGCATCCACATCTTTCACGGCTTCAAAAGACTTGCCTTCCAGCTCACTAGCTACTTTAGCTCTATAAAAATCCATGCAAAATACCAAAAAAACCGGTGCTGCCGCTACATGCTTCTGATTTCCGCACAAAACTGAAAGCTGCTGCTTACGCGCAGGATCTTTGATGGCGATTATCGATACCTGCTGTCCATGAACCCATGACGGTGCGGCTTGAGCCGATTCAATCATAATTTGTAGCTTCTCTGGCTCCACAGGCTGGTCTGAATATTGCCGGAAAGAACGATGGTTTTTTAATGTTTGTACCACTTCATTCAAAATGTTACGCCTCCTTGGTCATTCCACTCCATAGTATGTTAATCATAAACGATCGGATTCGGTACTGCCAATCACTTACGCTACTCTTTTCAATCAAAAAAAATGGACCCGAATCATCGGGTCCCAAAGCAGTATATTTTTAAAAGGGGGTCATGTACTTAGTTTAACCGCACACTGTTAGAGTTTGATAACGGCATTATTTCATTTGTGTAACAATGTGAATACTTTCATTACATCGTCCAAGGAGCCGACTTTGGGCATCACCCGCTCCAGCTTCATACCGTTCTTGAGCATCACACGTTCCGATCTAATATTATCTCCTGTGCAGCGTCCTTCGATCCTTGTTATCCCAAGGGTATGAACACTATAGTTCAAAAACAAACCCACGGCCTCCGTCGCCAGCCCGCATCCCCACCATGCCGGGTCCAGCATATATCCTAAGGTAGCTGTGCCCTCACGGCGGTTCCAATTCTGCAAAGCCACTATACCGATCAACCGCTGCTGCCCCTTTAAATAGATCCCGGCATGCAGCGCACAAGGATCGAAGGCAAATAACATCCGGTTTACCAGCTTCTCCACCTGGGCAGATGCTGATCCAGGGCCAGAGCGTACTAGAATATGGCGCTGCACATCTGGATGGGAGAGCAGCTGCCGCAAAGCTAAAACATCCTCAGGCATGATCAGCCTCAGATCAACTGCTAAACCATGTTGTGTCTCTAACAACACTGCTCCATAGGTGCTCATCTTCTCTCCCCTTCCGTGCAGCTAAAATTCCAGCCTAATCAGCTCATGGACCGATGCAGCGTCAGAACCGTTAATTCTGGCCTACACAATAACCGAAAAGGCATGTATGTCTCTCCAAACCCTCTATTCACATACACAGGCATGGCTTTGTCTTCTGTATAATACAATCCATTTATGTATTTAAGAGATCCATAAGGTGTAAATGGCGCACCTATAAAGGGCAGGCGAATTTGTCCGCCATGACTGTGCCCGGAAAGCTGTAGATCAAATGAATAGGCCTGTGCGGTATCCGCATAATCCGGCTCATGCATCAAAAGGACGTTAAAGGTTCCTTCAGGAACACCAGTAATGGCTTTCGCTGGGTCGGGTTTACCGTGTAACAGATCATCCAGACCCGTAACCGCCATGACTGCCCCGCCTCTTTTTAGAAGGTAGGATTTATTCCTCAGCACCCGGAAGCCCGCAGACTCCAGCAGCTCGGTAACCAGCTGGGTATTCTTGTAATCATGATTGCCTAATATCGCAAATTTACCCAATGGCGCACTTAACGCTGCCAGCACCGGTACGGCTTCAACAAGATCCTCAGGATCGCTGTCCACAATGTCACCCGTGAAGCAAATAAGATCCGGTTCAGCTTTGCTTATATGTTTAGCGAGTCGGGCCAGATCCCTGGCATCCTTATTAAATCCGAGATGCGTATCACTGAAATGAACAAGCTTCATCCCTGAAAAAGCGGAAGGAAGCTCCTTAAAACGCAAGTCCAGCTTAGTGACCTCAATCCAGTTCGGCTCCCCCTGCCATGCATATCCGCTTGTAAGCAATCCTGCGCCGATTACAGCAGCCGCACTCCGAGTCAGGAACTGCCGGCGGGTAATTGTAGACTCGCTACCAGAACGCCCCTTAGAGGGGTCCTTGTGGATCTTATCGCCATTCTTATTGGGAGAAGCCCCAGACGATTGTATCTTCATAGGGAGATTCTCCTTTCTTTACCTTTTCCCCGAAAAACAGACGGTCCAAATAATAACTTATATATTATTTCGGGCAGTTAGAACAATCCGGCATTCTTCTTCCGGAGTTTCGCTGTAAGCGCGTGCAATCCCTTTTTTTGCGATTTCTGATTTTTGAACTCGTCTCAGTATAAATGCTACTTCCAGGTTTTTTACAAAAGGAAACGGTTCAAGCATTAACGTTGACTTATCCTGCCACTCCGCTGTGATAACACGACCTGACGTAAAACTGAAATCTTCAGTGCCTGAGAACCCTTCACGCCACCATGGATGCTCCTCTGATTTCGGACACCCCGGCTCATTTAAGGCCAAATACAAGGACAGATCATCGCAGAATTCTAAAAGACGGGCATCATAATACAGCTCATCTTCTCCGATAGGCTTAGAAGCTTCAAGCTCCCGATGGATACGTGCTCTGCGTTCCTCTTCATGTTCTTGATATAACGTTAGTTCTGGATAATCGAGTCCCGAAATCTTAATAAGCCGCTCAAAATGCAAGCTGCACAGCAACGCTCCGTACGGTGTGTGTTCCTCGATCTCATCTAATCCACGCTTATAAAAGGTCAACTTAGGCACTACAGGAAAATCAATAAAGGTGTAGGGTGCTTGCTCCGCATCATTCCAGAAAGGGGTCTCATCGAGATCAATCCAACCCCTATCATGCTGGGCTACTGCCCACAGTACCTCTTCCCGGCGTCCTTCAGTTGGCACATGCTGCTCTTTGAACCCAATGGCCAGCTCTCCGGCAAGTTTCCCGTGATCATGCTGCTTAACCATTACAATTGCTCCATCTTGCTCCCGACAAATCACGATTATTCCTCCTTGTTCCACAGCTAACATTACGTTAACAATGGATATTATAGCATAAATTGGTCAATATTCTGAACTTGCTCCAGCCCTGCAAGACTTTCCCGCCTCAAGCAGATAAGAGAGTCTTAACAACATAAAAAAAGCTACCCCCAGCGAATGGAATCCACTTTGAGGATAGCTCAATAGATAAACATTTGGCGGTACTATTAATTACACACCTAACCAACGTTTGAACATATGCTTCGTTGTTTGCTTGTTTATTTCTGCAATAGATGTCGTAAGAGGAATCCCCTTTGGACAAGCGCGTACACAGTTCTGTGAGTTACCACAGCCATCGATCCCGCCATCCTCCATAAGAGCGTCCAATCTTTCGTCAGCGTTCATTTCACCTGTAGGGTGAGCATTGAACAGACGTACTTGAGAAATGGCTGCCGGTCCGATGAAATCCGTCTTTTCGTTGACATTCGGACAAGCCTCCAAACATACGCCACAGGTCATACATTTGGATAATTCATAGGCCCACTGCCGTTTTTTCTCCGGCATCCGCGGTCCCGGTCCAAGATCGTACGTACCGTCAATCGGAATCCATGCTTTCACCCTTTTTAGCGCATTGAACATCCGGGTACGGTCAATGACTAAGTCACGCACCACCGGAAATGTCTTCATAGGCTCAATGCGTACAGGCTGCTCCAGATTGTCTATAAGTGCAGCGCAAGCTTGGCGGGGTTTGCCATTAATCACCATGGAGCAAGCTCCGCACACTTCTTCTAAACAGTTGGAATCCCAGCATACGGGAACTGTGCTGTCACCTTTGGCATTCACAGGGTTACGCTGAATTTCCATCAAAGCACTGATCACATTCATACCTGGACGATAAGGAAGTTCAAATTCCTCGACATACGATGAACTTTGTGGATCGTCCTGGCGGGTGATGATAAACTTTACGTTTTTGGGAGCTGCAGCTGTTTCCGCCATAATGGTTCCCTCCTCAAATTGCCTGATTTTATTTCATGAAGCTTGCCTCGCAAGCTATTCTGTTACTGGAAAGCATTAATCCTTCGAATAATCGCGTACCCGTGGAGGAATCAGCGAGACATCCACTTCATCGTAGGAGATTTGTGGACCCTCTGCAGTCCAGGCTGCTTTTGTGGTCTTCAAGAACTCCTCATCATTACGATTTGGGAATTCCGGTTTGTAATGTGCACCACGGCTCTCATTCCGCATAAGCGCTCCAAGTGTCATCGCTTCGGACAGCTCCAGCATATTCCAGAGCTGGCGAGTGAAGGCCACACCTTGGTTATTCCAGCGCGATGCATCATTCATATTGATCTTGCGATAACGCTCCTTAAGCTCTTTGATTTTGCCAATGGTCGCTTCCAGCTTCGGATTGTGCCGCACCACGGTCATATTGGCGGTCATCCATTCGCCCAGTTCCTTGTGAATCACATAAGCATTCTCTGTACCTGACATCGCTAACAGAGATTCATATTTGTCCGTTTGCTTTTTGTGGAAGCTATCGAATACGGAAGAAGAGATATCCTGCGATGATTTCTTCAGGCCTTTAATGTATTCAACAGCCTTTGGTCCTGCGACCATACCGCCGTAAATAGCAGATACCAGTGAGTTGGCGCCTAGACGGTTCGCTCCATGATATTGATATTCACATTCTCCGGCTGCAAAAAGACCAGGAACGTTCGTCATTTGATTGTAATCAACCCACATGCCGCCCATAGAATAGTGTACAGCCGGGAAGATCTTCATTGGTATTTTACGGGGATCATCCCCCATGAATTTTTCGTAAATTTCAATAATCCCGCCAAGCTTCACGTCCAGCTCTTTCGGATCCTTGTGAGAGAGGTCCAAATACACCATGTTCTCGCCATTAATGCCCAGCCCTTGATCCACACACACATTAAAAATTTCACGTGTAGCAATATCGCGCGGCACCAAGTTACCGTAGGACGGATATTTTTCTTCGAGGAAATACCACGGTTTCCCGTCTTTATAAGTCCAGATACGGCCGCCCTCGCCACGTGCCGATTCCGACATCAGGCGGAGCTTGTCATCTCCCGGAATAGCGGTTGGGTGAATCTGGATAAATTCTCCGTTGGCATAATGTACACCCTGTTGGTACACCGCACTTGCAGCTGTCCCTGTATTAATAACGGAGTTCGTTGTTTTGCCAAAAATAATACCCGGCCCGCCGCTTGCCAAAATAACAGCATCCGCAGGAAAAGTCTCAATCTCCATCGTCTTAAGATTCTGGGCACTGATGCCGCGGCATACACCTTCGTCGTCGATGATAGCCGAAAGGAACTCCCAGTTCTCGCGTTTAGTTACGAGACCTTCAGATTCCCAGCGGCGCACCTGCTCATCCAACGCGTACAGCAGCTGTTGGCCTGTTGTCGCGCCGGCAAAAGCTGTACGGTGCCGCTTCGTTCCGCCGAAACGACGGAAATCGAGCAGACCTTCCGGTGTGCGGTTGAACATAACGCCCATCCGGTCCATAAGGTGAATGATACCTGGCGCAGCTTCACACATCGCCTTAACCGGCGGCTGATTCGCCAAAAAGTCACCGCCATAGACAGTGTCGTCAAAATGCTCCCAAGGGGAGTCGCCCTCACCTTTTGTATTTACCGCGCCATTGATGCCGCCTTGCGCGCATACGGAGTGTGATCTTTTTACAGGAACTAATGAGAATAAATGGACATGCGCACCAGCTTCCGCTGCCTTGATGGTAGCCATCAAGCCGGCCAGACCGCCGCCCACGATAATGATATCGGATGTTGCCATGATAGTTCACTCCTTTTATCGAAAATATCAGAAAGGATTCTTAAATTAAATGAAGGTCTTTATGGACTGGGCAATAGTTGCTGCAGTTTGAAATTCACTGTCACGGAAAGTAACCAGCGAAATCAGGAACATGAACGTTACTAAGACAAATATGCCAAGACAGAGGTAAGAAGATACCCGCTGTGCACGAGGACCGACGGTAATTCCCCAGCTGATTAAGAAAGACCAGAGACCGTTCGAGAAGTGGAAGCATGCAGCAACGATACCGATAATATACAGTGTCAGCAGAAGTGGCTGAGTCACGATATCGTGCATGAGACCGCCTAATTCTTCGTGCTCCACATTACCCACTGCCACCTGAACCCGTGTTTGGAACAAGTGCCAGACGATAAAGATAAAGGTAACAATACCTGTAATCCGTTGCAGGGTATAACGCCAGTTTCTTTCAATGTTGAAACGGTTCAAGTTCGGCTTGGATTGATACGCAATATAAAGTCCGTATACCCCATGGTACAGCAGAGGAAGCCATATACCGAACAATTCCAGGAAGAAGACGAGCGGTAAGCTGTTCAGCCATAACACGCTGTCAGTGAAACCGGAAGCGCCACCCTCTACAGCCGCAAAATTCGTCATCATGTGCTCAATGAAGAAGGCTCCAAGTGGGATAACGCCTAGCAAGGAATGAATCTTTCTGGAATAAAATCCTTTCATACAAAGTAACCCCTTTCCGATTAAAACAGCGTTTTCATTAATGGGTATTCACCGCCGGAACTACATTTGACACAGGATAACGTTGACAATCCAATGACATAATTCCTTAATTTACCGTTATCCTAGAGTTTAC
This sequence comes from Paenibacillus sp. FSL F4-0122, assembly GCF_038002845.1. NCBI lineage: Bacteria > Bacillati > Bacillota > Bacilli > Caryophanales > Paenibacillaceae > Paenibacillus > Paenibacillus sp. FSL F4-0122. The sequence continues at coordinate 3,458,741 of NZ_JBBODI010000001.1, read as the reverse complement.
CGGACTTAGTTTTATTTTTCACAAAATGTGAATATCTTGTGTCACTTTTCATGTTACTCTTTTTTCGCTTATAAGGGAATTGCAATCTAATTATTAAACGTTATACAATAAACGCATAAGAATAGATTTTATATGATAATAATTCTCATTTAGCGAAACAACATTTTCCGACATAACCTGATTTTCCTTATGTAATAAGAACAGTTACCCTTAAGGCTATGAATTTCATCACTACTGATCATACATCGCACTAGGAGAGGAACCTCAATATATGTTTGACGATTTAGATGTTTTTGCAGCAGTTGTGGAACATTCCAGCTTAAACCGGGCCTCACGCCAGCTCAATCTATCCCAGCCCGCCTTGTCTCGCAAAATTTCTAAACTCGAGGAACGTCTGGGGGTCGCACTGTTTAATCGTTATGGCAAACGACTGGAGTTAACCGAGGTTGGGCGTCTCACTTATTCCTATGCGCTTGAACAACGGCAGCAGCGTTCCAAGTTTCTGGAAGCCCTTTCTAAATTCAAAGAGGGGGAGCCAAGGCTTGTCACCTTGGGGGCTAGTCTTACCTCACTGCAGACCACGCTTCCGCCGCTGGTTAACGCTTATATGGACAAATATCCGACCGCAGAGCTGAAGCTGATTACAGGCCGAACGCATGAGATCGTATCCTCAGTTAGTGAGGGGAAATCAGATGTAGGTCTGATCGCTTCCTCTATTCAAGAACCTGGGTTACGCTGCATTTCTCTGTTTGAGGATCAATTGCGACTGGTCGTCTCAGAGCAGCATCCTTTAAATTTATCTTCCAAGCTAACCATGGATAATCTATCCCGGCTGCCTATGATTCTCTTCTCAAAGGGGACCTGGTACCGGCGCCTGACGGACGATCTATTCCAGCGCTGCGGGATTGATCCCGATGTGCGCATGGAGATTGACTCCTTCGAAGCCATCGTGCGGCTGCTTCCGACTGTCAAAGCGGCTGCGTTGCTGCCAAAGTCTTATCTGCGTCCAGAGCTGCTGAACGGCGGCGGACTGGTGTCCTTACATATCAAGGAGCTGGAGCAGACTCAACGGACCACCTGCCTGATTTACCGTGACGATGGAAGCATGAGCACGGCGGCTCGCAGTCTGGTGCAAGTAACCGAAGAGATGTTTCTGACAGAACGTGAGCAGTAAAGCCGGACCAAATGAATCAAGGGGCGCACCTATTGATCTCCAAATGAGGCAATAAGTGAAGCACTTATCGAAAGATTAGGGGATTTATCCCTAAAATTCAGAGATTTTTGTTCAGAAGACTTATAATTAGGGAAAACTTCCCTAATTTTTGGCCGATTCAGTAGCTAATAAGGAATCCCTCTAATTATTAGGGAGAAATTCCCTAATTTCGTTTATTTAGAGCGAATAGCGGCTGTTTTCAGGGAAGTTTTCTCTAATTAGTTCACACCCACTCTGTACATCGTACAAACAAAGAACGCATCTCGCCCATAGTCCACTGTCACAGATACCACAAATCATCTACTACAGCCGTACGAATATCACACCTAGTAACTCGCCCACCACACACCCCAATAGCACAGATCACTACGCGTGATCTATAGTCATATGGCATAGTAAAATCCATTACTTTTCCTACTCTTTACTCCATAAAAAAGAAGCTGCCCCCAAGTAGAATTCACTACTTTTGAGTCAGCTTCTTTTACTATGATTCTTGGTTCACAACTTCACTCTCAAAACGGTCAATACTTTCATTAGGACCAATGAGTACCATAACATCGCCTTCACTTAAATAATCATGGGCAGTTGGAGCGACGATTATTCCGCTTTCCCTATTTAGGGCAACAATGCTGCAGCCATATTTAGCTCTTGTATTTAAATCGGACAAGCTTCTGCCGTTCATGCAGGATGGCACGGTCAGCTCGACAATTTTATAATCCTTGGACAGTTCAATATAATCCAGCAAATTGGGCGTCACCAGCTGGTGTGCCACACGAATCCCCATATCCCGCTCCGGAAAAATAACCCGATCAACCCCCAGCCGCGACAGTGCGCGGCCATGAAGGATGGAGATTGCCTTAGCCACCACTTGCTTGACTCCAATCTCCTTTAACAAAATGGCCGCCAGAATGCTTCTCTCCATATTGTCACCAATCGCAACAATCCCACAATCAAAGTTCCGTACACCAAGCGAGCGCATAATTCCCTCATCTGTAGCATCTGCTACTACCGTATGCGTCAGCTGATCGCTCATTTCCTCCACGCGTTCTTCATGGTGGTCAATGCCGAGCACCTCGTAGCCCATTTCCATCAGCTCAAGCGCCAGGCTTGAACCGAAGCGACCTAAGCCGATTACTACAAATTGCTGTGCTTTCATTTCTAATTAACTCCTATCCAATAATTATTTTACCTTCAGGATACTTATACAGTGGTTTACCCTGTTTGGGACCGAGTGCATACGCCAAGGTTAGTGGACCTAGCCGACCTGCAAACATCGTCAGACAGAGTAGAATCTTACCGATCGCTGACAGTTCCGGAGTTAGCCCCATAGTCAGTCCTACCGTAGCAAAGGCGGAGGTCGTCTCAAACAAGATTGCCAAGAAATTACTGTCTTCAGTTGTGGAGAGTATCATCGACACAGAGGCGATTAACAACAAAGCCAGCAGTGTGATCGTTAATGCCTTGTAGATGCGCTCTTGAGCCAGCCGATAACGGAACAACACAACATCTTCCCGTCCACGCAGCATAGCAATAACAGCACCAATCATCATCGTAAAGGTTGTTGTCTTGATCCCGCCGCCCGTTGAGCCTGGAGAAGCACCAATAAACATAAGAATCACTATAAAAAATTGTGTAGCCTGCCGAAGTCCAGCAATATCAACTGTGTTCGCGCCAGCCGTACGGGGAGACACGGATTGAAAGAAGGCTGATAATATTTTACCGCCAAAATTCAGTGAACCTAGGGTACGAGTGTTAGTAAACTCGAATATAAAAATAACCAGAGCTCCGATCAGAATCAGCCCTGTGCTGGTGGACAGGACAACTTTACTATGTAGAGACAGCCTGCGGGTTACCCGAAACTCCACCAGATCTGACATTACAATAAAACCAATCCCGCCGGAGACAATCAGAAACATCACAATAATATTCACAAGCGGATCATATACATAATCAGTTAAACTGCGAAAATCCCCAAAAATATCGAACCCCGCATTATTAAACATAGACACCGCATGAAATATGCCAAAATAAATCGCTTTTCCCAGTGGCATATCAAAAGCCCAGCGAATAGACAGCAGCAAAGCGGCACAGCCTTCTATGACAAGAGAATATATAAGGACTCTCCGGATCAGTCGCACAATTCCTTCCATAGAGCCGTGATTCATGGCTTCCTGTAGGATTAGCCTGTCCCGCAAAGAAATTTTACGCTTTAACACCAGTGAAAATAGAGTGGCCATGGTCATAAAACCTAAGCCGCCGATCTGGATCAGGATCATAATTACGGTTTTCCCAAAAATCGTGAACGAAGTTCCGGTATCCAGCACAACAAGTCCTGTTACACAGGTTGCCGAAGTTGAAGTAAATAATGCATCAATAAATTCCACGGAATTCCCGCTTGTGCTTGAAATGGGCAACATAAGCAGCAAGGCCCCTATCAGAATAATCGATGCAAAACCAAGCACCAGTATCTGCGGCGGCGAGAGCTTCAGAAACTTAAATTCAGAAATCCTGCGAAACTGTGAAGCCACTATGCTCACCTTCTTATCAAAAATTCCAACAAAAAAAGCACTGGAAAACCAATGCTGACTTGGTTCCTGCAGTAAATTAGCCTACGAGGTTAGCTGACGGATTCGGACTGTGCAGGCTGCCCTATTCGTTCCTAGAACGAAATTCACCCCTGATGAAAGTGCCATTTATCTTGTACACTCCACTTTTCATCACTTCTTATGGTTCCCCCGTTTTCACCAGAAATTCGGCTACTATACAATTGCATACAAATTATATACGTTATTTAGTGAATTCACAAAGACACAATTAATGCTCATTCACATGAAAAAATGCGGTTTAAAGAGACTGCATCAAATGGAGTACCTTTTCTCATCACTTTTCCGTGTTTTCCCTGCAATTACACCGATTCTCACCATTCGTACACAAATGAACACGATAAAATTCATGGTATAAATTCACATGACTATTCTATACTATCTCTATTACCCATAAAAAGAACATATAATGTTTTTTGTAACCAGCCAGGCACTAATACTATAATGGAACATAACATTGTCAGTACATAACAAGGAGGCGTTACATGAATCCCGTCGGCCAGCCCCTACAGCAACGTGCCCTCTCCAAGAGGCTCATCATCTCGGGCATTATCGGTCTTATTCTATTTATTATGTTTCAGATTTCCCCTTCGCTGCTAAGCAGCTCTACAGGGGAAGATACCACCGTTATTAGCAAGGCAGAAGCCCGTGACCAAGCCGTATTATTCGCAGAACAAAAGCTCAATTACACCGAAGCACCAAACGATCAATGGAATGTACTTTACGAGACGGACTCTTCCTTTTATGGTTATATGTCTCGCGAGAAGCTTGTGGAGGACTACACCAAGAAAAAATTGGATCAAAAATATCCTTTTGATGTCTTTCGTGCAACGCTTACTCCGTCAGCGGATCAAGAGCCGCAAATCATCGTTGACCTCAATATGTATACCGGCGAGATTGTCGCTTTCTCAAAGGCTGCAAAAGTTGCCTCCGAAGAGGGGTCTGGCATTGCTTCCGTTGGTGCAAAAGAGGACAAGGGAGCTGACCTCACTCTAGCGCAGAAGGAGAATCTTGCTCGTCCTTGGCTTCAGGAATGGGAAGTAAATCCTGCCAAGCTACAAATTGAATCGAATACAGGAAGCCATGGGCTGGTGTATACGGATAGCACTGTTCAGGTCGGCGAATCCTTATTGCACTATTATTTTGATTTCAGTGGAGAGCAGGTCTCCAGCTTTAATGCCGGATTCACTGCACCGGCTTGGCATACCTCCTACGTACAAGGACAGACCTCTTTAGCGGAAAAGCTGACATTATTCGGTTACGGTATACCCACACTGATTTTAGGAATTCTGGCACTCGTCTACAGTATTCTTAGAAGAGAGCATACTTCCTTTAAACGTGGGGTATTCCTAAGCTCAGCCTATTTTGTAATCATGATGATCAGCACCTATAATATGCTGCCTGAATCAACAGGCGAAGGGCTAGAAGCACAGATTACCTCTGTCATTATGTTTATCATTTATGCTTTATACAGCCTGCTGATGTCCTCCTTGCTTTACTTCTCTTTAGTGGGCGGCAATGGCCTATGGCGAAAAGAGGGAGGCATGAACCCTTGGCCCCGCGCCAAAGAGCCCGGCTATGGACAATATGTGTTGGATAGTATCCGGGCTGGATACATGTGGGCTTTCGTTCTGCTAGGGGTGCAGACGGTTATGTTCATCATATTATCGTTTACCTTGCACAATTGGTCTACTACAGACGCCACCCAGTCTCCTTATAACATGAGATATGCTTGGCTTCTGCCTATCGTCGCATGGCTCGCTGGTTTATCTGAGGAAGCCATTTATCGCTTTTTCGGAATCCCTATGCTGAAAAAGGTGTTCCGGAACACTTTCGTCGCTTGCTTGATCACCACGCTGGTTTGGGCGTTTGGCCATACGTTATATCCGATCTATCCCATCAGCTCCCGTCCGATTGAGCTGACCGTAATCGGGCTGCTGTTCAGTTATATTTTCCTTCGTTACGGATTTATTGCTGTCATGTTCAGCCACGTCGTGTTTGACAGCATCCTGATGGGCGCTACGCTGATCTTTATGAAGGAGAGCGTAAATGTAGGCGCGGGTATCTTCGCGATTATTATGCCGTTCATAGTCGCTTACATCGTCTATCGATTTAATCCACCACAGAAACCTAAGCCGGTGGAGCCTTCTTCTTTGATTTAAGAAAATAAAATAGTGTACATCCTATAACCAAATTAAAAAAAGGGCATCATAGCAGCTTTAGTCGCTGCTGTGATACCCTTTTTCTTTTGTCATCATTGCTATGAGGTTGGCTCTTCGTCCTTGAGCGCATCAAGAATTTGTCTTGCCAGCTTTTCTCCAATAGAAAGTGTACGGAAATCATCCACGGAGGCTTCTTTAATTTTCTTAAGCGATCCGAAATGCTTAAGCAACGCTTTACGGCGCTTCTCACCTATACCAGGTATAGAATCCAGCTTGGAGGTAACCATGGACTTCCCGCGCTGTTCACGGTGGAAGGTGATCGCGAACCTATGGACCTCATCCTGAATCCGTTGCAAAAGGTAAAATTCCTGACTGTCCCGGGCTAGCGCGACAGGTTCTGGCGGATCTCCAACCAAAAGCTGAGCCGTCTTATGCTTATCATCCTTAACAAGGCCGCAGACCGGAATGAATAATCCCAGCTCATTCTCCAGAATATCAATAGCAGAGGAGATTTGCCCTTTCCCGCCATCGACCACGATAAGATCCGGTATCGGAAGATTCTCCTTCAATACCCGTTCATATCGCCGCCGAATGACCTCGCGCATCGTTCCATAATCATCCGCACCCACTACCGTACGAACCTTATATTTACGATACTCTTTTCGTGCAGGCTTGCCATCAATGAAGACAACCATCGCTGAGACCGGGTTAGTCCCCTGAATGTTCGAGTTATCGAACGCCTCAATGCGGCTCAAGCGTTCAAGACCCAAGCTCTCACCTAAGCTGATCGCTGCTCCAGAGGTACGCTCTTCATCCCGTTCAATCAGCCGGAATTTCTCGTCGATAGCCACTCTTGCATTTTGACAGGCCATGCCAACCATCTGCTTCTTAAGACCGCGTTGTGGCACAAGCACCTTAATGCCCAGCCACTCCTGCAGAATGGAGGCGCCGCCGGCGGCATCCACGATCCCAGCTGCAGCAGCTTCCTCCTCCGCCGTCGCACGTGCCTCAGCCTCTTCAGCCGATTCAGGAGTATCTTCACCCTGTTGTAAATCCGCTTCTGCTGGAGCAGCTATCGTGATCTCAGGTTTAGCCTCTTTATTAGCCAGAGACTCCTCATCGAGCACATCCGGCAGCAGAATCTCCTGCGGCAAAGCGGGATTATCACTGTAATACTGCGTCACATAAGACATAAAGTCACTGTAGGCTTCACCATAGAACGGGAACACGGAGGAATGGCGCTGAATCATCTTCCCTTGTCTCATGTACAGAATCTGTACACACATCCATCCCTTGTCTACAGCATAACCAAATACGTCCCGGTCCTTAGTATCTGTAGTGTTGATCTTCTGCTTCTCCATCAATGCATCGATATGGATAATCTGATCCCGCAGTTCCTTCGCCCGCTCAAAATATAACTCCTCAGCAGCTTCTTGCATTTTTTGCTGTAAATCCTTTTTAACCGCCTCATGACCTCCGCCTAGAAAAGCAGCGATATCCTGCGTAATCTGCTCATACTCGGATTTCTGAACCTCCTTCTCACACGGTGCCAGACACTGGCCCATGTGATAGTAAAGACAGACCTCCTTTGGCATCACACCGCATTTACGAAGCGGGTACATACGATCTAGGAGCTTTTTTGTCTGCTGAGCAGCATAAGCATTAGGATAAGGGCCAAAATATTTTGCTTTATCTTTAATCACCCGGCGTGTAACCTCAAGGCGCGGGTGAGTTTCATTCGTTATTTTTATATAAGGAAACGTCTTGTCGTCTTTCAAAAGCACATTATAACGCGGCATATGTTTCTTAATCAGATTACACTCTAGAATGAGCGCTTCCATGTTACTGGACGTAACGATGTATTCGAAATCAGCAATATTAGCGACAAGCCGCTGCGTTTTACCATTATGACTGCCTGTAAAATAAGACCGCACCCGATTCTTGAGTACCTTCGCTTTGCCCACATAAATAATAGTGCCTTCCTGATTCTTCATCAGATAGCAGCCAGGCAGATCGGGTAGTAGTGCCAGTTTATTGCGGATATTGTCCAAAATGATCCCCTCCAGCTAAATTGGACCCATGATTAGTTGGCATTCAGCACACAAAACGCCTCCGGAATGAACCGAAGGCGCTGAGTGGCAGGGCCGAGGCCCGAACAGTAGCATCTATCAATTATTGATGTTTTGCTACGATATTTTTCAGGGATTCTTTGGAGTTCAGTCCCACAACTTTATCTACCGGTTGACCATCTTTGAAGAAGATCAGAGTTGGGATACTCATAACACCAAAACGGGAAGCCGTTTCCGGATTCTCATCCACATTCAATTTTGCAATTTTCACGTCGTCTCCCAGCTCTGTGGACAATTCATCCAAGATTGGAGCGAGCATTTTACAAGGACCACACCAAGGAGCCCAGAAGTCTACTACTACAGTACCTTGACCTTCCACTTCGTTACTGAAGGATTGGTCAGACACGTTCACGATAGCCATGATATTGTTCCTCCTTTAAGTTTTGCGAAGCATCACGCACATCTTAAGCCAAAGCTTAGTTCATGGAAGCTGCTCCGAAATATGAGTTAATAAATTGTTTCATGTAATATGATAACCAAATTACCACTTACCGACACATTACAAGTATAACATATCTTTATGGGATATGTGAAATATCACTCGCAATTATATTGCCTTCAATGTATTTTTTTTGCGTACTCTTTTCTTTACAACCTCCCCAGCATTTCGGTATACTTAAAGAAAGCGCATTAATTGTCAATGACTTATTTCATAAAACTAATGTCAATTTGCATCTAACAATACAGGGCTTGTCCCTGTAAGGAGGCAGAAACTATGGATGTTAACGCGCAAGTACGGGACCCACGAGAACATATCAACGAAGAACCCCGCAATGATCTTGGGGATTTAATGACCGGATTTTTCGGAATGACCACGTTTATGACGGTTGTCTTTTTCGGAATGGTCATCCTTAAATTCATTCTCTCGGAGTAAAGGAATCATCGCACAATAAAAAGAAGCTGTCTCAAAAGTAGTGAATGCTACTTATGGGACGGCTTCTTTTTTTGAGAATAATGAGGGAAAACCTCCCTGATTATAGCCGATATTTGCTATAAATGAACGGAATCAGGGAATTCCTCCCTAATAATCGGGAGAATATCTATTTTCGCTGACGAATCAGTTCATTTTTAGGGAGATATTCCCTAATTAGTAGTCTAATGAGCAGAAACCTCTGAATTTTAGGGAGGTATTCCCTAATTATCGATCAGAGTGAGTATGCCCGCCAGATGTTGCAACCGGAAAGTGTGTTTGGACAATTAAAGTACACTCAAGACTTCCGACGATCCTGCTTCGCAGCATGGAAAAAGCGGCGTTTGAGTTCGAATAACTAAAAAAACGAAGAGCAGCGATCCTCCAATAAAAGGGGAATCACTGCTCTTTTAAATTTTACATTATGAATATTCCAGCTTATCTATTGGCCCCTCGCTGATTCTCCCCATGCAGTGGAAGCACATCCACAAAAGGAGCAATGCGATCCATTAGTCGTTGGCCTTTATAGACCTCTTCACCATCTTTGCTCGTAAAGCTAAGATGTTTCTCCAAGCCATCCAATGGATAATTCGAGGTATAGAAGGTTGGTTTGCGGTTCATCCGATAATTCAAGATCGCCCCAAGTACATGATCACGAGCCCAAGGATTCAAATTTTCCGCACCAATGTCATCAAAAATAAGCAAATCACAGTTTTTCATCGTATCGACAGTTTCCTTCATTTTCTGGCCATCCATCATGATCGATTTCAAGTCCTCTATAAAGTCTGGCATGTATACGATCACTCCGGTATATCCAGCAACAGCAAGCTCATGCAGCAAATAACACATCAAAAAAGTTTTGCCTGTTCCGAAAGAGCCATGTAAATAAATGCCGCGTGAAGTCAGGCCTTCCTCTTTAACACTGGTGATATAATCAAATATTTTATTCACAGCCGAGACCCGACGCGGGTCTTTGCCCATAATATCTATCTCATCATAACCGCCGTTAAGTACACGCTCGTCCACATAAAAGCTACGAATACGTTTGCGGATATTATCCTGATTATCTTGTGCCACTTTAAGTCGGCATGCCGTCTTGCGTTCATATAGATCCACTGAACCATTCACAGTTTCTACCGTTAGTTTACTATAATGGCCAGGAAAATCATTTGGACACTTCTCTAGTCCTGGGCAGTTCGCACAGTTTCGGCTTTCCTCTACATATTGATACAGGCGACTCATATGAAGCCGCAGTCGTGATTCGTCCAGCTCAGGATGTTCGGACTGTAATGCCTTCACAAGTGGATGATTGAATAACCCCTGTTCAAGATCGCGTTGACGCTGCCGTAGAGTTGGATTGTTGATCGAACGAAGTACATCGCCCATAGACTCCATTGTTCCACCTCTCTTTCATTAAGGCGTTTGCGATACGCCTTTTTTCTTACTAGCCTTAATTTCTGCCGCTTTCTTCATCATCGCCGCGAATTCCTCTTCCGATACTGTTCCGGCACTTCCATCATCCAGCACAATCGGAATTTCCGGTTTATTGGATCGGCCTGTATTTTTGGCATAAGAACGTGATCGTGTTCCTCCAGCAGTATTAGCCGTTGTCCCCTTGCCCTTCACTTTGGACTGATCTCTAATATATCTTACAGCCTTCTCATAGGTGTTCACTTGTTTAACCAGCATATTGGAGGCGATAGCCTCTACAAAATTGCGGTTCATCCGCTGTTCTCCACCCGAGGCTACCATAGTCATTAAATAATGAATGAGTACATTAATTACTTCACCGCTCAGCTTATAGTTCAGATCTATTTTCTCGAACATATCCATCAGATGGCTGGGCACTGCACCCGGGAAAAAGGTTTGTAGCAGTCTTGTATAAGGTTCGTTACGCAGCATCATATTATATTGGTGAATGTCGCATTTGGACAAAAATTGTGGCGGTACTTCTACATAATACTCCATCTCAACTGATTGCTCTGGTGGTGCTATAGAATCATCATTCTCTTCGGTCGCACTGGACCGGATGGAAACAACTTTTGCAGCCGCAATTTCACGTTTTTCCTGTCGTTTCATATCTTGCCTGAAATGTTGGCTCGCTTTATATTGCAACGCATCCAGCATTACCTCGCCCTCCGGTGAGAACACTCCATCCTCATCCAGCAAACGACATAAATCCTGCGGACTCAGTTCGTATTTATGAGCAACATAGTTAATTACACCCATTTGAGTATGGTCGAAGCGCAGTTTTTCTACATGAGCCCGATTCACAGACTCCCGTGGAAAACGCAAAATAATGTCACTATATCCGATTGCCTGCTCTCCGGATTCAAGCGTGCCGGGCTGTCGAACAGAGGCTACCTCTGCCAAAGCTTGCTCCAACTCATAATCAATGACATGTGTATTAAGTTGAAAAATATCATAAAAAGGCACGGAAATATTCTCTTTGCCTATAGATCTGCGACTCCACTCTTCCGGCTCGCGATTCCAGAACTGTTCCCGTAAGGACAGCACAGCAAATTTGCCAATCTTATCACGTAACAGCAAGGTTAAATGCTGAGTGGCAAAAAAGTCGGCTGGCGATAGCGGCGGCATTAGCTCATATTCATATAAATAATCATCTGTTTCCGGCACATAGATTCGACAGGTCTGCAACAGACCCACTGCTTCTAACCGGGAAGCCTGATCAATTAAATATTTGCGGCCTTTCTCATTGGGTTCAACACCCAAAGTCATAAATAGCCTGCGCTGTTGCTCCACTCCAGAATAGCCAATGCTATCTGCTGGCACATGTTCAACCAGCAAGCGATAGAAACTGATTGCAAAGGCTCCCACCATAGGTTGATATACAGAGCTAAGCATACGTCCATCTATAACACTAAGACCAAATTCGCGGGAAACGCAGTACCGATGATGTTCGGTGAAATGATGTAAGTTACTCATCCGCATCTACGGATACCCCCTTGTTTACACGAATTCATACAGGATTCTATTCTATCACAAATTAACATAGCGAAAATGTAAATAAAATCCCAATTTCGACTCTTTTCGCAATATAATCAACTTCTTCTTACGAATATCTACCTCTATTAAACAAGAAGAAACGGCTTCGCCGTCCTCTAAAGAGGAAGGTATCCCGTTTCTCGCAGAAATATAAGACTGATTCATAACATAGGCTCTTTCGAATCTTTAAAACATCTTGTAACCGCCAAAGCGCAGCTTTTGAATGGTCCATCCACTAAGTATAGCACCTGCAAGACCAGCGACACCTGTAAGATAATCAACAAAGTGGAAACTGGAGAGATGCTCCCAGAGCGACATCGCGTTTCTATCCCAAATAGAATAGATTACGACGGGTAGAATAATAAGTACGAATAGATAAGCGGGGAACCAGGTTGTCTTCATTAACATGTTAAGAATAAAGCCGATACCAAACATCATCACAAAGAATAAAACGGCTAGGATAAACACTGGAATAAATCCCATCTTACCGTCTCCACCCCTTTCTATAAAGAAGCGCACATCTTTTACAAGCTAGTAGTAAGTTTACTAGAAAAAATGTCACGAAGCAATGAACTTTATTCAAATTCACGCACTAATTCGCACACTTACAGGATGCCTCCGTTTGCTCTTGGCGGCTTGATTGCGATACAATGCAAGTAGATTAATCAGATCATACATAGCCTATGAAGCAGATGCTTCGTAAGACTAAGTTTATGCTTCAATTGCGAGTTTTACGCGATGTTATTTTGGGCGAGGCTTATGCTTCGTAAAACTTTTAAGGAGTGAGATCATGATCGAAGCCGCTTTGACACTGGAAGGCTGGTATGCACTGCATGACTTCCGCTCTCTGAACTGGACCGCTTGGACGGCAGCAGATGATGAAGAACGTGCCGTTGCCCTGGAAGAACTACATGCTTTTATGCAGGAATGGAGCCCTGTTGAGGAAGCTAAAGAAGGCAGCACCGCAGTATACTCCATAGTGGGCCAAAAGGCCGATTTTGTAATGATGTTTTTGCGCGAAAGCCTAGAAGCTTTGAACCAACTTGAGACCGCCTTTAACAAAATCGCTTTTGCTCAATATACAACCAAAGCTTATTCATATGTAAGTATTGTTGAATTAAGCAACTACGCTGCTGGTGGCAGTGGTAGCGACGGCAGCGATCCAATGCAGAATCCGCATGTTGCCGCACGGCTAAAGCCTATTTTACCGCAAGCGAAACACATCTGTTTCTATCCTATGAACAAAAAACGCGAGCTTGCCGATAACTGGTACATGCTTGATATGGACAAACGCCGGGAACTCATGGCTTCACACGGGTTAATTGGACGTTCATATGCAGGCAAAGTGAAGCAAATTATCACCGGCTCCGTCGGTTTTGATGACTGGGAATGGGGCGTGACTCTGTTCGCTGAAGATGCACTGCAATTCAAAAAGCTGGTATACGAAATGCGTTTTGACGAAGTAAGTGCTCGTTACGGCGAATTCGGACCTTTTTATGTCGGCAATCTGCTGACTGAAGAATCTTTTGAAGAAATGCTCAAGCTGTAATAACAAAAAAGGGTGTGTCTCCAGTTCGTATGGAGACACACCCTTTTTATTACCATATTATTAGATTAAGACACCGAAGTTCCTGAATCCTCATCTTCGTTATCCTCTTCATCTTCACGTAAACTTTCCAGATATTCAGCCGTGGCCCGATCCCGAGCGCGCCCTTTATCCTTCAGGCGTTCGATACCAGGGAGAATGAGCAGATCAATTTCCTTCTGAACGATATAAGCCAGATCATACTGGTTCTGATCCTCCAGATAAGATCCAACCTCTATCAGTCCGTTATAACGGTCCAATTCTTCCCGAGTCAGCAGTCCGCGTACCTGTACGCTGCAATGGCGCATCTTATAAGAATCTTCCTTTTTTCAGAACCAGCGGAATTCCGCCGATAATGAACAAGTAGCGCATATCTACAACTTTTTTCAACTGAGCTGCAGTCCAGCCCTTGTAAGTTTTGCTGCCTACTACAGCGATTCCTTGGCCTTTGCCTAGGGAAGCCACGGTTCCTTTATTGCTGAATGCGAATTTCTTCGGCTGTTGATTGCGGATTGCCGCTACCAAATTATGCGCACAGCATTCACCCTGCTGCATAGCAATTTGAGCGGTTGGCGGGTAAGGGCGTCCTTCCGGATTAATCATAAGGGAGCCATCACCAATAATGAAGATATTCTCTTGGCCCGATGCACGTAGATATTCATCTACCTTCACGCGCCCACGCATAGCTTCAAATCCGGCAGCCTCAATAAGACGATTGCCACGGATTCCGCCTGTCCAAATAATTGTGGAGGCTTTGATTTCTTCGCCTGATGCCAGAATCACCCCGTTTGGCAGACACTCCTTGATCGCAACCCCCATCTTGAAGGTAACTCCCTTTTTGGTGAGCAAGTCCATCGCATACTCAACAAGCTCAGGAGCAAAACCAGGCAGTGCTGTCGGAGCAGCCTCTACGTTATATATATTAACCATACTTGGATCAACGTCATATTCTTTACACAGTCCAGGGATACGGTCAGCTAATTCAGCTACAAATTCGATACCGCTAAAGCCAGCACCACCGACAACAAAATTAATATGCTCCTGAGCATTGTTCTCGTTCTTGTACTTAGCGAATTGATATTCAATATGCTCGCGAATTAAACGAACGGAATTGATGCTCCGGATTGTCAGTGCGTATTTATCAAGTCCAGGAATACCAAATGTTTCAGGCTCTCCACCTAAAGCAATGACAAGATAATCGTACGATAGGGTACCATCCTCCAAAATAATCTTTTTCTGCTGAGTACGAATTTCCTGAACAGATGACTTCACGAGGTCGATCTTGAATTCATCGATTAGTTTCGAAATGGACACCCGAGTGTGTTCAATACTGTCCGTACCCGCGGCAGGCATATGTAGATGGGTAGTAAAATAGTGGTACTCGTGACGGTTTACAAGCGTGACATCCGCTTCATTATAATTCAAAGCCTTCTGCAAGCGCTGTGCGGTCAAAATACCCCCATAGCCCGCGCCTAAGATAACGATTTTGGGAATACTACTCATGTTCCGGCTCCTTCCAAGAGGTAAATCTGTCTTTGTATTTTTTATTGAAACAATGTACGGTCCTTTTTGTGAATTTATACACTTATATTTAGAAGAAATTCCAATCAAACTTGAAGCATTTCTAAATTGACCATATCCATTGTAAACCTTAGTGTAGCATTAATCAAACATTAAAATACTAAAAAACGTCACACTTTTATTGACTTCTAAAGTCTTTCTTTGCAGGTATGTGTCACAATGATTATAATAAGTAGGTACACAAGTATGGCAAAATGAATATATCAACTCGGAGGTGTAATATCCCGTGACCCAAGAGCAATCCAGCGTTCCTATGAGCGACCTTTTAATCATAGGTGGCGGGCCAGCTGGCATGTTTGCCGCATTTTACGGCGGAATGCGTCAGGCATCAGTAACCCTTATTGAAAGTATGCCCCAATTGGGGGGACAACTTGCTGCCCTTTATCCAGAAAAATACATTTATGATGTGGCAGGTTTTCCAAAAGTAACAGCACAAGAATTGGTCGACAACCTGTCTCGGCAAATGGATATGTTCCAATCCAATATCCGGCTGGAGGAGAAAGTGATTTCTGTTCAAAAACGGGACGAACGTCATTTTGTGGTTACAACCGATGTAGCCGAATACCACAGTAAGGCGATCATCATTACAGCTGGTGTAGGTGCATTTGAACCTCGTCGTTTGGAATTACCCAACGCTGGACGTTTTGAAAAAGCAAACCTCCATTATTTTGTAAATGATCTAAATGCCTTTAAAGATAAAAAAGTTCTGATCAGCGGTGGCGGTGACTCTGCAGTTGACTGGGCACTCATGCTGGAACCCATCGCTGAACAGGTAACCCTGATTCACCGCCGGGATAAATTCCGTGCGCATGAACATAGCGTTGAGAACCTGATGGCTTCCAAGGTTAACGTAGTTACCCCTACTGAAATTACAGAGCTGCATGGTGAAGAGTTCATTACTAAGGTTACATTGTCAAATATCAAGACCAAAGAAACTCAAGAAATTGAAGTGGACAGCGTTATTGTTAACTTCGGATTCATCTCTTCCCTAGGTCCTATTGCCGAATGGGGTATTGAGATTGAGGGGAACTCCATTGTTGTTGACTCGCGTATGGAAACAAGTATTCCAGGCATATTTGCTGCCGGCGATATCACAACTTATCCTGGTAAGCTGAAGCTGATTGCTGTAGGATTTGGCGAAGCTCCAACGGCTGTGAATAATGCTAAGGTGTACATTGATCCAGAAGCCAAGCTTTCACCGGGTCACAGCAGTAATATGAAACTCTAAATCTATTAACACAATAAAAAAGGGTATTCTTACAGGCCTGTTGATAACAGCCTGTGAGGATACCCTTTTATGTTTGTTTGTGCCTCGCGGTTTTATATATGTAGCCTGCTACAAAGTTATCCTTTGCGCTTTTTAATGAAGAACCGCATGTACTGGAGAGTGTAAGTTTCGTTTGCGAATTTCAACGAGTAGAAGAGCGATGAAATCATGCTCTAGTTGCAGCTCTATTGCTCTATGGTAAGAGTCAAGCAGCATCTCATCCGACAATTCAACCATAAACTTCATCTACCTTTCCTTTATTTGGATCTGAATCTATCATATCAAACTATCATTTTTCGAACAAGCGTTCGCGTTATCCACAAGTACATGTGGAAATCCTGTGTATAAAATGTGTGTAAGCGTTATAAAGGTACTAGCTACACAGTGGACTATGGGGATAATAGTTATACACAGGATTGAACCACTTGTATACAGCTAAAAATATATTTTTATTGTAAATAAATTACAATGTTATTTACCCCAAAAGAACGCAACTAAACGCAATTTTATCTTACTACTCTATTATCGTCAATTCTTAAAATAATTGTTAATTTATTGAGGTCTTGTATTAACCTCCAGAATCCATATTTTCCCTGAATAATCTACAGCATAATCAAAGCCCAGCTCACCTATTCCCGGAAAATGCCGTTCCATAATTCCGATACATACATGGGTTAGTCTCCGCATTTCTGCTTTCTTCGCTGAAGCTTTAATCCGCGGCAACGATCTACGAAGTCCTTCACGACATGATAGCATCGTTCCCCCTTTACAAAGATTGGTCACGAACAGACCTGGCCGAGCCAATCTACCTACCATGGAGCGAAATTCCCAAACATCACCATTTTTAACTACTTTGACCCGATAATCAATAGGCCGCCCGCCGATTCTCGCCAGGGAAATCCCTTGTTGAATCAAATATCTGCGTCTTGCTTTCACAGTATTAAGCGCATGTCTCATGGATCCAAAATCCTTGTAAATTCGAGTTCTGTCCATATAGGTGAATCCATAACCGCGACTATCCCGAAAAACTTTGATTACACCGTAACCTCCGCCACCCACAATAGGTTTAATGACAACATTTCCATATTTACGAAGCATTGCCAGGAGCGTTTCTGCCCTGTACCCCCTCGTCATTGGGATATAGGGTGCAACCCGAGCATCGGTCAGCAACGCCTCTGTCTTCAGCCACTTACTGGCCAATTGTCTTCCTGCCATCGTCCTTTCCCTCCCTTCACAATCCAGCCTACCCTATACATTACTCAGAGAAGGTCTCGCCCTCTTGTATGATTGTCCGTGTAAGATGCCGCTCTTAGCAAAAAGGGCTTAGTGTTTAGCACAGCATCAGTCGACAGCGACAGGGTACAACCGCGGATTTTGTAGATTCAGTTCTCAAGAAATTCGACATCATTATCTTAATGGATGAGTTCACTATAACTAGAATAATCTTCAAAATCGTTGTATTATTAATAGCGGTTACATTTTCAATTTCTACTATTATAGTGAGTACTAACAGAATCACTAAAAAGCACAGCGCGGGGAGGGCTCAGAATGGCACAGTTTTTTGAGGTTTTATATTGGGTGGCTATGCTTGGGATGTCCATTGTATTGGCTGGAACGACTATACTGATCTGCGCCATCGGCTTTAAATTTATTAAAGACAAACGCAGAGCACTGGGTACGGGCTGTATCGCCTTCTCCCTTGGAGCTGCAGCGCTCATCGTATTTATGATTAATTACAAGTTTATTATTCCAGCCTAATGTACGCAGGGACTGCCTATAAGCAGCTTATTTCTATGAACAGACGGTCCGACCATCGCAAAAAAACAACAGAGCAGCGATTCTCCAGTTATGTGGAGAATCGCTGCTCTGTGTTTTTAATCAATAGCTATCTGCTTCAACAGTGTCGTTAACCCATAAGCGTTTCGGACCCAGATGACGTTATTTGCAGATTTTCAACCTTTTAGGCGTGGTTTCGGACTCCAGTGACACTATTGCTTAAAAAGAGCTTCATATTTACTGATTTTCATAGCAATAGCGGCAATGCGGTCCATTGGCACCACAAATATGGGGAAATGCGGCGTTTAGGGTCATCTGTGTCCGATACAAGGTTCGTTCGCGATACATGGTTCGCGATACATGGTTTGCTTCCTATGTAAAAGAATAAAGAGCTACCCCAGTGCACATTAAATGGCTTCTGAGAAACTCCCCTTTTACTCATAAATCTAGCGACAGACGTATCATATCTATGACTTGAATCCCATTTTCAAAGATCTCTTCGCTGTAATGCCTAATAAAAAAGTCTCTATCAATTCCGGTGATTCTGAATCCGCATTTCTGATAAAGTGCCAATTGTCCAACGCTCGAATTTCCTGTGCCAATTTCAATGGTTTTTGCCCCAAGCAGCTTGGCATTCTGAATCGCATGGTTCAGCAGCTGCTTTCCTATACCTTGCCCGTGTTTATTTTCGTCGACGGCGATATTAACAATCTCTACAGTCTCCGGTCTTGTCTGCAGCACAACGTAGACTCCGATGATGCTGTTATCTACCTCAGCCACACAACATAACCCTCTTCGTAAATATCCGTTAACTAAGCTCTCCGAAGGATCTGCTAATAGAAGTAATTCTAATGGAGGCTGTTCACCAGCTTTTAATTTTCTGATTTCCATTTCCGAACTCCTTGTGATGATTTTTGTCATTGAGAATAAAAAAAACTCCAAGCCTGTGTTGTTAGAATCCAACACGGGGCTTGGAGCCGTGATTGCTGCTATTAGCAAGGCTCTTCGTTAGGTTTCCCTGCATCCGTAGCTGTACGGAAGCTTGAGCCGCAGCCACAGGTTGCAGTAGCATTAGGGTTGTTGATGGTGAAGCCACCCGTCATGCCGGATTCTTCAAAGTCGATTTCGAGACCATCCAGGTAACGAAGGTTCTCCTTCTCCACAACCACTTTCATGTCTTGAATGTCCATATATACGTCCTGATCGGTTTCATTATCATCAAAGCCCATAGCGTACGAGAATCCACTGCAACCGCCGGGCGTTACTCCAATACGGAGGAACATGTTCGGTACTTCTTGTTCAGCAAGCATCGCCTTTAATTGTTCTGCTGCTTTTTCACTAATATTAATCATGATCTCATCCTCCTACAAATTCGTCTCACTTCATAAGCGGAAACTTATGTTTAAGGGGCCTTCCGGCCAAAAGTTATTTCTTAAAAATATAAGAAAGTATAAGTGTTGCACCTATTCTTTATGTCTTATATTTCTCGCTCAAACGCTTATCACCTTTATAAGGATGCCAATGACGTTTATGCTTGATAAATTCAGTATAACCGACTATTCCGTTACCCTCAAGTCACAACTGCCTTAGGCATGACCCTTCACAGCAAAAAACACCATCAATATCAAGCTGTTGATACCCTTAGGAGAGTAGGTTTATAATAGGGAAGGCACTCTAAGTAAAAATTCGGAAATTTGTCACGGAGGCAAGCTCGCCTCTTTCTTTTTTAGAATGAACAGCTACCACTTGGGTACGTCTGGAATTTATCTTCGAGCAATCTGCTCGTAAACTTTCAGGAGGAAATCATAATATGTCTACTCTTTTTACCCCCCACACGGATGCCCGAATGGCGAACATTATTGATAAGGTTCGCAGCGGCGAAAGATTGAATTTGGAAGATGGCGTTTATTTATATCAAAGCAACGATTTACTTACCATTGGCCAGCTAGCGAATGAAGTCAATATCGCCAAGAATCACAACCGGGTATATTTTATCGAAAACATGAGTCTATATTTCACCAATGTTTGCGAATCGCACTGTGCATTCTGCAATTTCCGCAAAGATGATGGAGAAGAGGGAGCCTATACCCTTTCCGGTCAGGAAATGGTGCAATATGTCGAACAACATATCCACCCAGGCGTACGCGAATTCCACATTGTTGGTGGCCATAACGACAAGGTTCCCTTCCAATATTATGTGGATTCTTTAAAGGCTTTGAACGAACGTTTCCCTGAGGTTACCTTAAAAGCCT
The DNA here is from genome assembly GCF_038002845.1 of Paenibacillus sp. FSL F4-0122. Classification (NCBI taxonomy): domain Bacteria; kingdom Bacillati; phylum Bacillota; class Bacilli; order Caryophanales; family Paenibacillaceae; genus Paenibacillus; species Paenibacillus sp. FSL F4-0122. Next base: position 3,438,257 of record NZ_JBBODI010000001.1, on the reverse strand, counting down.
ACACTGCCGCTGAGATTGATTTCTTTACCCGTATTAGCGGTTTGAGTATTCGTGAGGTACTGGAACAATTGCGTGCTGCTGGACTTAAAACACTCACCGGTGGTGGCGCAGAGATATTATCCGACCAATATCGTAAAAAAATGCGTGTAGACAAAGCTAATGTGGAAGAATATCTGGAAGTCCATCGGACAGCACATCAGCTTGGGATGAAGACCCATACCACTATGCTGTACGGCTCCATTGAATCTCACGAAGACCGTATCCGCCATATGATGCAAATCCGTGATTTGCAGGACGAAACCAATGGCTTTATGGTATTCATTCCATTGTCCATGCAGCCTAAGAATAAAAACGCTGGCATCATGCGCCGCAACTCTGCTTATGAGGATCTGAAGACCATTGCGATCAGCAGATTGATGTTGGACAATTTCGATCACATCAAAGCGTACTTCATTAACATTGGCCCTCAGCTTACTCAAGTTGCGCTGAACTTCGGTGCATCAGACGTGCATGGCACAATTCTAAAAGAACGGATCAGCCACGCGGCTGGCGCCTTAACACCGGAAGGTCTGACTCGCGACGAATTGATCTGGCTAGTGAAAGGTGCTGGACGAATTCCTGTCGAACGTGACACTTTCTATAATGAGGTTAAGGTATACGAATAAGAAGACTACCTGAGATTTGTTATCCCATATTGGAAAGGAAGTTCGGTCAGCATGAGAACAATACTCGTTCTTGGCGGTGGCTACGGCGGCCTAGCCTTAATTCAAGAATTACTCAATAATCATCTTCCTCATGATGTTGAAATTATCTTAATTGACCGAATGCCTTATCAAGGAATCAAAACGGAATATTATGCGCTCGCCGCAGGTACCGTAACTGATTATCACCTGCGCATTCATTTTCCGGTTCACCCCCGGCTTACTGTCCGGTACGGTGAAGTGAGTTCCATTGATTTGGAGAGCAAAATAGTCAGTATGGAATCCGGTGAGATTGTATCTTATGATCTCCTAGCCATTGCTCTTGGCTGTACCGATAATTACCACAACATCCCTGGTGCTGATCAATATACCTGCAGCATCCAGACCTTTGCTGGTACTCGGGAAACCTACCGCCGTTTAAATGATGTGAAGCCTTACGGAACGATAAACATCGTAGGTGGAGGATTAAGCGGTGTTGAATTAGCCGCAGAGCTTCGGGAGAGCCGTCCAGACCTTAACATTGCTATTCTGGACCGCGGTGAACGTGTTTTGTCTGCCTTTCCGGCAAAGCTGTCACAGTACGTAGAGGAATGGTTTCATCACCATCAGGTGCAAACGCTCGGACGAATCTCTGTATCTCATGTAGAGAAGGATTCGATTTTTAACGGTACCGAGGAAATCCTTTCAGATGTGACAGTATGGACCGCAGGAATTCAACCTGTAAAAGTAGTTCAAGATTTGAATGTGTCGAAGGACCGCGGTGGACGGATTATGCTGGATGAGTATTATCGTATACCGGATTATCCTGAGGTATATGTGATTGGTGACTGTGCCAGTCTGCCATTCGCACCAAGCGCACAAGCCGCTGGAGCACAGGGTGAGCAGGTAGCTCAGGTTATTCAAGCCACCTGGCGCGGTGAGACTCCTAAGCTTCATCCTATTCGCCTGAAGGGTACTTTAGGGTCACTAGGCAAAAAAGCAGGATTCGGACTTATGGGACAACGCTCCGTCAAAGGACGGGTTCCCCGCATCCTCAAGAGCGGAGTGCTCTGGATGTCGAAACGCACTTTAGGATAAGCCTAAGATTGGTTCATAAGTATTCAACAACGACGCTACTCTCAGATAAACACGAGAGTAGCTTTCTTACGTTATTGGTGCGTATACCCTACGGACTCAGATGACCTTATTCGCAAATTTTTAGCCTTTGGAGGAGAGTTTCGGATTCCAGTGAAGTTATTGCTTATAATGAGGTTCATTTATGCTGTTTTTCAGGTGAATAGTGACTATGGGGTCCGATAGAGCAATCCAAATGTAGGAAAACACTCAATATAAGGTCGCCTGAGTCCGGTGGCACCTTCACGGTAGCACCTGCACTCTCCAATATGTTGCCTAATCGATCAAATTGGTGGATTTTGTTCAAGTAAGGTTCCAAAAAGAGGGAGCACTCCATAATTTAAATTATGGAGTGCTCCCTCTTTTTTTCTCGAGAAATTTAGTCAAGATCTATATTAAACCAAGCCTCAAGCTCTTTGATCTTGGCCTCAATTTTCTCTTCTAGCTCTACAACAGTGTCTGCTGCAATAATGTCACCTTCAACCATGGCGAAAGGCATTAAATAACACTCTCCACAATTGTTCAGACATCCGTATTCAATGACATCATAATCCGGATTTTCCTCCAGCTTATGCATTAGCTTGTCTGTTCCGTGACCCATGTTGCTGGAACAAAATTCAATAATTGGTCTCATGATGATCTCCCTATTCCGCCTAACCATTTTATTTTTTAACTTTTTGTACTATAATGAACTTACGAAAGGAGTGATTGAGAAATGAGTGAGAATGCACAAAGCACCGAAATGTATGATGAAGTACTAGAAGTGCTGGATAAGCTTCGTCCGTTCCTGCAGCGCGATGGCGGTGACGTAGAACTGGTCGATGTGGAAGACGGCATCGTTAAGTTGAAACTTATGGGTGCCTGCGGCAGCTGCCCAAGCTCCACGATCACCTTGAAAGCCGGGATTGAACGCGCCCTCCTTGAAGAAGTAGAAGGCGTTGAAGAAGTAGTTCAAGTATTCTAAATCCCGTTCAATAACCCTCCCGATTCTCCTGTAAAGGAGATCGGGATTTTCTTATTATAGAGGATTTAACATTCTCTCACAACCTTAGAACATAAAACCCGCAAGCCAACTTGGCTGCGGGTTCTTGTTATGACTATAGACGAATTTAGCTTAATTCCTTAAAACGCTGGAATGATCGCACCTTCGTACTTTTCTTCAATGAAAGCTTTAGCTTCTGGAGAATTCAGGGCAGCAACCAGCTTTTTGATGGCTTCGGAATCTTTATTGTCTTGACGGGTTACCAAAATGTTAGCATAAGGGGAATCTACACCCTCGATGAACAATGCATCTTTAGTTGGTACGAGACCAGCGTCTAGCGCAAAGTTCGTGTTGATCAAAGCAAGGTCTACCTCATCCAGTTGACGTGGGAGCATAGCTGCTTCCAACTCGATGATATCGAGGTTTTTCTTGTTTTCAGTGATATCTGCTTTCGTTGCAGCAATGTTTGTATCATCTTTCAAGGTAATCAGACCATTTTTTGCAAGTAGGATTAGTGCACGGCCACCATTAGTAGCATCGTTCGGAATGGCAACTTTTGCACCATCAGCCAACTCATCGATCGATTTGATTTTTTTGGAATAAGCTCCAAAAGGCTCAACGTGAACGGATGCAACGGAGACCAGATCTGTTTTATTATTTTTGTTTTGGTCATCCAGATACGGTTGGTGTTGGAAAAAGTTAGCGTCTAACTCCTTCTCATCAAGCTGCACGTTAGGTTGAATATAGTCAGTAAATTCTTTAATTTCAAGGGTAATTCCATCTTTTTCAAGCAATGGAGCAATAGCCTTCAAAATTTCAGCATGAGGCACAGGTGAGGCACCAATAACCAGTTTCACAGGATCTTTAGTAGGTTCACTTGTTGCTTCTGCATTTGGTGCTGTTGTAGCAGCCGAGCTCCCAGCATTATTAGATGCATTGTTGTTACCGCAAGCCGCAAGCACCGCAACCAGTGTCAGGCTAAAAAATGTAAGTAGTACTTTTTTCATTGTAAATCCCCCTCTAATCTATATTTTGTATTGAATAAGGATATATATGGATGTACCTTATTTCCGTGTGTAATGTTTTACGAGTCGGTCACCGGCCATTTGTAGCAATTGCACCAGTACGACAATAAATAATATAGAAACAATCATAATCTCCGTCTCATAGCGGTGGTAGCCGTAACGAATCGCCAAGTCACCTAATCCGCCGCCCCCAACCATACCAGCCATTGCTGTATAGGAGACCAGTGTAACCAGTGTGATCGTAACTCCAGCTAGCAGACCTGGACGAGCTTCTGGCAAAAGAACACGCATAACGATTTGGTTCGTCGATGCTCCCATACCTTGTGCGGCTTCGATGACTCCGCGGTCTACCTCTCTTAACGACGTCTCTACCAAGCGGGCAAAAAACGGAGCTGCACCAATCACCAGAGGTGGAATCGTACCGAGTACACCAATGGAGGTTCCAACAACGGCTTTGCTGAAAGGAATTAGAGCCACCATCAAAATGATAAAGGGTACGGAACGTAGGATATTTACAAGTAATGATAAGACCGAGTAAGTTACTCTGATTACTATACTATTCGATTTCCCCCATAAATACAATAGAATTCCGAGTGGTAAACCAAGAATAATTGTGAACAATCCGGAAAAAAATATCATTTTTATAGTAGCAACCGTAGCATCCATCATTTCTTGCCAATTTAGATCTGCAAAATTCATTACGAAATCACCTCCACATCAAGGCCTTGAGCAATTAGTCTGGAGATCGTTACAGCAATCGCCTCAGCTGGCCCTTCGAACCGCACAATCATCTGTCCATAAGGCACATCTTTAATCGTTGAGATGGTACCATGTAAGATTGCAAAGCTTACACCCGTATCACGCACGACATCGGATAGTGCCGAGCCGTAAGTTTTTTCTCCGAAAAAAGTAATTTTGACAGCTTGAGAGTTATCCCCGGCAGCAGCATCAAGCGCCACTCGAAGAGGCCCTTCATTCTGTGTCTCACTGCGGATGAAATCGCGTGTAACCTCATGCTGCGGCTTGAGAAATACCTCTGTAACTTTGCCTTGCTCAACAATCCCACCACCATGAATGACCGCGACACGGTCGCAGATGCTCTGGATTACATGCATTTCATGTGTGATCAGCACAATGGTCAAATGGAATCTTTTATTAATATCGAGCAGCAGCTTAAGAATGGAGTCCGTTGTCTGGGGATCAAGCGCAGAAGTGGCCTCGTCACACAGCAGTACATCAGGGTCACTGGCTAGTGCCCGGGCGATGCCGACCCGCTGCTTTTGTCCTCCAGATAACTGAGAAGGATACTTATCTGTATGTTCTTCAAGCCCAACTAGAGCGAGCAGATCTTTCACTTTTGTATCAATAGCTGTTCTAGATGTACCTGCAAGTCGCAGTGGAAAGGCAATATTATCATACACAGTCGCCGAAGAAAGCAAATTGAAATGTTGAAAAATCATCCCAATCTTGCGCCGCTGTTCCTGTAATTGACCTTGGTTAAGGCTAGTTAGTTCAACACCGTCTACCCAGACCTCACCTTCTGTCGGACGTTCCAACAGATTAATGCAACGGATCAATGTACTTTTCCCCGCTCCAGAGTGGCCGATGACTCCGAATATTTCACCTTTCTCGATGGACAGATTCAATCCAGAAAGCGCTGTTGCCGCATTACTCCCTTTTCCATAAACCTTTGTTATCCCTTTTAGATTAATCAACTCTCGTCGCCCCCCCTTTATATTTCACTTATTCTATACAAAAAAACCTCCAACGATCGATGCAGATCGCAAGAGGCTCTGTGGGTTTATTAAGACAATGCCTTCTCATCTGCCAACGACCGCAACCTGCGCCATTGTAGGAATTAGCACCATGACATTTGTACAACGCTTCCCGCGCTGGATACAAATCGGTTGCCGGGCTTCATCGGGCCTATCCCTCCGCCGCTCTCGATAAGATAAAGTTATGAAATTATATTTTTTCTGAAATCGTACATACTTTAATGCAAGCATAAGTATAGTGAGTTTATCGATCTTTGTCAAAAGGAAATATATTGAACGATTACGATTTTATGCTCTTTGCCCTGCTTATTTCCTTACGCAGCTGTTCATTGCTGTAGCTGAATGCCGCGATTAATGTCTTACAGTTCATTTCGAGCGATTGTTTTAAATCCTCAAGATGGCTATCCAGATCCTCGAGCTGAATTTTATCATGCAGACCTTGATGCCGCTGCCACAGATCATCCTGCATTTCAGAATTCATATAATGAATTTCAGCATTTCTGCGCTTGCGTAAATTCTCCAATGGATCGCGGTAGGAGTTCTTGATCTGTTCCAGTTGATCCGCTAATGCAGGATGCACATTCAATAATTGAAGCTGACGCAGCACTGTAAAGTAAGAAAAGTGCGTTTTTAATTTGGATGTTTTGAGATCATAAAAATGATTCAGTACCGTCCCAAGCTTGTCCAGAAGAGAGAAAACCCGGATAAAGCCATCTTTATAAAAATAAACATAACGTGCATAATCGCCCTGTTCCACCGGTGTCATATCATCCATATAACCCGCAATCACTAATTTCCGGTAAAAAGCGGCCGCGAACCAACTTTGCTCCAGTTCATCCAGAGAGGAAATCAGCCCACGTGTCCAAATCTCCAGCTTGCGGTATTCATGGTCATTATCCTCATGGGCACTCATTTCCTTGCGCAGCAATGCTGCAAAAGTGGCCATATTCTCCATCGCATCAGCCAACACACCACTGTTCTTTCGAGGCGGCTCTCCAAGTAATACCCGCAGCATATCCCAGTCCTCCTAAAGTTTTGTTCAGCGTCTGCTTCCATGGACTGCTTCGTACAAAACTCGCGACGTAAGCATCGGCCAATCAGCTCCACGATATACCGATTTCCACTTTATTATTCCGCGGGTGAAGCGCCTCTATCCACGGAGGGAATTTTCTACCAAGGCGGTGGAATCATTGGGTTCGTTACATTTTTTCCAGACACGACACTACCCGCACGATTTAGCTGCCAGACTCTTACACTCATATAACATAAGACACCAAACAAACTGGCAATCAGCAAAATATGAGCCAAAGCGGCAAATATGTACAATCTTTCATTATCTAGGGTGTAAACCACAGCCGCCCCACTAAACACCTGCATCAAGCATAACAGCACTGCAGCTACACCTAGCGCTCTAAGCTCTGGATAATCCTTATGTTTCCAAAATGCTAAATGCCCAAGCAGCGCAGTAAGCATGAATAAGAGCAAAGCCGCAATCCGATGCGTAAAAACAACACCTACACCTCCGGAAAGCTCCGGAACCCATTCTCCATTACAAAGCGGCCAACCCGAACACCCGCCCTGTGAATCCGTATGACTTACAAAGGCTCCAATATACACGACAATATAAGAATAGATGGCAGTAAAACAAGTTAAATTGCGAAAAGCCTTACTTACGGGCTTCTTTTGAGCTTCCAACGTATGATCATATTCGCGCGATTCATGCCATCTCTTGGTTCCAAGAGCCAACATCATAGCGCTCGAAAAGGCGATCAAAGAAAAACCCATATGCAGCGCCATTACAGCAGCAGATTGAGATTTAATTACTGCAAGCGCTCCCATACCACCTTGAACGATGACGAATAATAAAGTCATAAATGCATAGCCCAGCAAATCGCGCCGAGTACGGGCATAACGCCAAAAAGCAAACATCGAGGCAAGTGAGAATAACCCTGCCAAACCGCTAAACAAGCGATGGGTGTATTCAATCATCGAGCCTATAGTATAAGCCGGAATTAATTTCCCATGACAGAGCGGCCATTCATTTCCGCATTCCAAGCCCGATCCAGTCTTCGTCACTACCGCTCCTCCGAGTACAGCGAGGAACATGATAAGGCAAGTAAGATAACTAAGCCATTTCAACTGATTTGTCGTCAAAAATATCACCCGCAGTTTTTAGTAATGAAGAAGCAGCCAGACTTATATTTCAAAAAACCACCGCTTTTGCACAAACAGGCGAAAGCGGTGGTTCCTTAGGAATTACTTTTGAAGGCTTTGATGCACTTGGACCGCTTTATCAAGGAAATTTTCAATCTCTTCACGGGATTTGCGCAATTTATTAACGAATCTAACCAATTCCCGTCCATCCGAATATGCGACGAAGCTTGGAATACCCATAATATTTTGTTCTTGGCTAACATCGCCCACGGCATCAACATCTACCTCAACCAGTGTAAGGCGGTCTGCATAAGCCTGCTCTACCTCTGGGATAAAAGGATCGATAAATTTGCAATCCGAGCACCAGTCAGCCTTGAAGATGGCCACTGTTAATCGAGGTGATTGAATGGCTACCTGAAATTCAGCAGGAGAACTAATTTTGTCCATGATTTACTCAGTCCCTTCTTCAATATCTGTCTATTTTCTACTCTTTAAGTGAAGCAAAATGCAGGGTAGAAGTCAAACCTATTCTCTCATACGAACACGTGCAGGCTGTAACTTCATCAGCGGATTCAATAATTTTTGCAGCGCCCGCGGATAACTGGAGATTTCCTGTTTAGTCAGCACGCCCAGCACAATAAGCAGTACTAGATAAATAACAACAACTGCGGCTCCCACAACAAGACAAGTGATCAGAAACGCCAAACGTGCCGGCATCAGATCCGTTAACAAAATCCCAGCCTCATTCAAGCCATAACCAATCCCGCCGGACACAAGTACCGCAATCGCGAAACCGCCCCAACGTTTGCCCATAATTTCAAAAGGCACAATCGATTTCAGCATGCGTAAGTTAAGCAAAGTAATGACCACGAAACAAAGTGCTGTTGCACCGATGATTCCGTAGATGCCAAATACCTTACTAAGTAATAAGCTTGCCACTAATTTTACAATAATACCCGCTAACACATAATACATGGAAATTCGCGATTTGCCCATACCTAACAAAATAGAGTTCGTTGTCATCATCGTAATCTGAAAGATCGTTCCTAAAGTAAGCATGGCTACGATACCACTGCCATCTAAACTGGCGAACAATAATCCATTTACAGAATAAGCAGCTGCTACAAGCGCCAATACAATCGGCATCCCTGTCAAAATAGAAATCCGCAGAGCAAGCGTTATCTGCTTTTTCAAATGCCCCTCATCACGGCGGGCATAGGCAGCCGAAATGATCGGAATCAATGAAGTTCCAAGTGCGATAGCTAGAACAGGTGGAATGCCCGCTACACTCTGAGCACGATTGGATAAAATACCTAGCGCTGAAGTGGCACTCTCCCTACCTATCTGATCAATCAATAATCGTACCGTAAGAGAAGTGTCAATTACATTCACAACCGGAATCGTAAGGGAAGATAGCACAATGGGAATAGACAGTGTAAAAATATCCTTGTAGATACCCCAAATCGGTAATTTTTGAGCAGTATCATAATTCAATCCTAATTGCTTGTCCTCACGGCGAAGTTTGACTGCAAAATAAATCATTACGCCAAACGCCGCGATACTACCGATCACGCTACCAAAGGATGCTCCCGCAGCAATTGTAGTGTTGCTATAACCTTGATGTAATAAAATATAAGCCAGCAAAATAGCGGTCAGTACGCGAGCGAATTGCTCCACGATCTGAGAAATCCCACCTGCCATCATATTGTTGCGGCCTTGAAAATATCCACGCATCATCGCTATTGCCGGAAAAAGAAGCAGGGCAGGCGCAATAGCTTTTATCGCCATCGCCGATTCAGGGACATCAGCAATATGAGTTGCATAAAATGGAGCCCCTATGTACAGCAAGACAGTCATAAACACCCCTGCTGCCACTGAAAACAGCAGTGCAGCATGATACACTTGTCTCGCCTCTTCAGGACGATTCAAGGCGTATCGTTCAGAGACCATTTTGCTGAGTGTACTTGGAATCCCAGCGGTGGCTACGGTTAGAAGCATTAAATAGATATTGTTAGAAACTCCGAACGATGCTCTCCCCACACCGTCAAAGATATGGTCCAGCGGCACACGCTGGACAAGCCCGAGTACCCTTGCCACCAAAGCTGCAGCAGCAAGGATAAGCGTGCCTTTAACAAAAGACTCTTTCTTGGACAAACTCTTTCCCCTTCTTCACTGTTAAATTAAAACCGGGCGACCCATATAAAAAAGAGGACGACCATAATTACCTGCAACACGATTTTGACCAAGGTGCTGCTAAATAAGCCGAGTATGGAGCCAACACTTACCTTAGCAGCTTTAGAAGGTGAAGATCCCACCATCAATTCTCCAATAAAAGCCCCTAGAAATGGTCCAATGATAAGACCAAAAGCCGGGATAACAAAAGGTCCCAAGATCAGCCCGATCGTGCTCCCGATAATCGATGAACGTGAGCCGCCAAATTTTTTGACACCCCACGCTCCTACAACATAATCAGCAACAAAAAGAACTACAACAATCAGTGTTTGAATAATCCAGAACCAAACCCCAAAGGGCTCAAAAGAAAAGAACCAGCCGTATACAAAAAAGGCAAGATAGATCGCTAACGCACCCGGCAGTATGGGATATACAGCCCCTGCCAATCCTACAGCAAACAAAACAATGATAAGAATCCAACCCAGGATCGTCAATTCCTTAACCTCCTACTAGCATAATGCTCCATGGATTCACTTCGCAGTACTGCTTTTATTATTTGCTGCCTACAGAGGCTGCAGCTTCGGTAAAGATATACTTTTGGATGACCTCGGCAATCCCGTCTTGATTATTGGTCGCCACCACAACATCAGCCTCTTGTTTAACCGTCTTTTGCGCGTTGCCCATGGCAACCCCAAGTCCAGCCTGCTGGATCGCCGCCAGATCGTTAAGGCTGTCGCCCACAGCTACAACTTGCGACATTTCTATTCCCAGCAGCTTGCAGACTTCCTTTATTCCTGCTGCCTTATTCACGCCTAGAGGATTAATCTCCAGATTGTGCGGAGAAGAGTTCGTAATCTCCAGTCCACCCATATCTTGAAGACGAAGCAACAGCTTATGGCGAAGCTCATCATCTTCAGTGTGATAACCGAACTTAAGCCATTCTCTACCCGTTACATCCCCATCCCAGTTATCCTGTTTGAGAACTTCGTCCAGAGAATAAGCCCAGAACCAGATGTCATCTGCTTTTGCAAGATCATACATTTCTTGTACCAGCTTGGGATCCATTAGCGATCTCCGGTATATTTCATGTGGCGCTCTCCACACCTCACTGCCGTTCACAGTGATCATCGGTGTCTCTAAACCTAGCTGCTCTGCATAGGGTAAGGCACTTACAAATGCCCGGCCTGTCGACAGACAGACATGAACGCCTGCGTTGACCGCCTTTTGAATCCATTCCACCGTTGTGGGTGTAATTATCTGTTCATCATTCAGTAGGGTTCCATCCATATCCAATGCAAGCAGGCGGTATTTGGCAATCATTTGCCACCCCTCCATTCTTGTATGCTCTCTATTGAGAAGCTGTTTATTTTTTTAAATCTTAGCCATAGGGTCAGAGTTACTCGGTACCTGTAGTCTCTCCCTCCTTCGCATTATCATTAGTATTATTGCCAGACTGGAGACTTTTCTTTGGAACTCCATCAAGCCCATATTCCCAATCATAGGCATCAAATATTTTACGTGCGACTGGTGCCGCACTTTGTGAACCAAAGCCACCTTCAGGGATTACAACCGCCACAGCCAACTTAGGATTATTACGTGGAGCATATGCAATAAATACCCCATTATCGCGAATTTCACCCTTAGCTACTTGCTGAGAGGTTCCCGTCTTACGTGCAAAGTCATAAGGGAAATCAGAAAAAGCACTAACTTCACTTCGCATCCCCTGCTTAATTTCATTCCAGTAGGACTTATCGAAGTTTGTTACTTCATCAAGCACCTCACGTTTAAACTCTTTGATTATATTTCCATCTGCGTCAGTAATCTTGCTAACCAGTTGAGGTTTAATCCGCTGTCCTTCATTAGCAAGTGTAGTAACATACTGTGCAAGCTGCATTACTGTATAACTTCCTTGTTGTCCGAAAGAGGCATAGACCAGTGCGGACTGCGCACTACCAGCAGCTTCTATATTGGTATAGTTTCTTTGACCCAAGAATTCATTAGGCAGGTCAATTCCCGTAGATACACCAAGGCCGAACTCTTTCATATAGACATCCCAGATGTCTATCCCCTTGCTTTTATATTTGTCATACAATCTTTTACCGACCATATCGACCATAAATGCATTCGAGGATTTCTCAATGGCTCTAGCAGGATCCAAAGAACCATATACGTGGTTAGAAGAGTTTCTTACCTTCGTTTCATGCCCAGACTTACCAAAAGTCGCAAAACCTTTATCCTGATAATAAGAAGAAGTTGAAAACAACCCTTCATTCAGACCCACGAGTACACTCAAAGGTTTAATCGTTGAACCTAGAAGCAGTACAGATCTTAGTCCGTTCCCTGAGGTTCCCGAAGAAATAGGAGTGATCGTTCCGTTCTGATAATTATCCATAATACTGTTCCAGACATCTGAAGACAAAGAACCTGATGTCCAAACATTCGTATCATAATCAGGCATACTCGCCATAGCGACAATATTACCAGTATCTACTTCCATCGCTACTGCATATCCCGTTAAAGCATTCGGATGCGTTCTGCCTTGTACGGTATTAGAGTGCAACCATTTGAGCTGATCTGTTATCGCCTGTTCTGTCTTCATCTGAACATTCTTATTAATCGTTGTCCAGATGTCATTTCCTTTGACAGGCGGAACGACACGCTCAATTTTCTCCGCCATATTCTGTGGATTGACGGAAATTTCCTGATATCCGTTTTGCCCGCGAAGCTCACGCTGATATTTCAGCTCCAGCCCATCGAATCCAACAAATTCGTCATCCTTATACGTTAGCCCTGGCTCCGGATTGTTTTTCATAGCACTAAGAATGTTTTTATAAATATTAAGACTGTTCGCGGATTTGAAGGGTTTGATATAACCAATCGTCTGTACAGCAACCGTATCTTTATCATAATGACGAATGCTCTCCTCGACAATCTCAAGCCCCGGATATTCTCCTTTATGCTCCATGAAATAAGCTACTTCTTCAGTAGTCAGATCAGCCTTAATTCGCCGTGCCATAAAGCCAAGTGATTTACGAAAATATAAATCCAGCGCATCAATTACATCTTTCTCCGTCATCTTCTCTGCATTTGGATTACCATATTTATTGAAATCAGCTACCAGCTTGGCTGCCAAGGCATCAGACTTGGCCTTAGCCTCTGGGGTCAGCGTTGTTTTACCGGTGACTTTATCTGTTTCCTTAGCCGTATACTCTTTATTGAGCGTGATATACAGCGATTGAACAGGTGTGGAATAAGCTAGCTTCTCACCGCCTGCAGCGTATATAACCCCTCTCATGGAAGCTAACGGTACATTTTTAGTATCTCTACTCGTCTCTACCTCAGTTAAAGTTGGACCTTCCACGAACTGCAGGACAGCTAGCCGTATGATGATTACGCAAAATATAACGAACGTGCTAAAGAAAAACACGTTGAGTCGCAGGCCAATGGAACTTTTGCTGCTGGTCTCGTCAGGAGGTGAGGCCTGCTTACGGAAAAAACTCACAGTTTTTCTCTCCTTTTTCTCTAATTTAAGCTTATTGTTCTTGAACGGGATCTGCCACAGGAGGAATATTCTTCTTTGGAACCCCATCCAGCCCATATTCCCAATCATAAGCATCAAAAATCTTACGGGCAACCGGAGCTGCACTATTGGAGCCAAAGCCGCCCTCCGGAATCACAACCGCTACAGCCAGTTTCGGATTCTCACGTGGAGCAAAGGCAATAAAAACCCCGTTATCACGGTTTATATTTTTTCTATCCGTTTTTTCAGAGGTTCCTGTCTTACGGGCAAAATCATAAGGAAAATCGTCAAAAGCACTAACTTTACTGCTCATTCCCTGTTTGATTTCTCTCCAGAACGATTTATCAAAGGTTACTTTATTAAGCACTTCTTTTTTAAATTCCTTAACCACCTTACCTTGCGCATCCGTAATCTTACTTACAAGCTGTGGTTTAATTCGCACACCTTCATTTGCAAGTGTAGTAGCATACTGGGCAAGCTGTAATGTAGTATAACTGCCTTGCTGGCCAAAAGATGCGTAGACGAGCGCGGCCTGCGAGCTCCCTGCAGCCTTGAAATCTGTATAGTTAATCTGACCTGGTGATTCACCGGGAAGACCACTTTGTGTTGACACACCCAGTCCGAACTTTTTCATATATTGGTCCCAAACCTCTACGCCTTTATCTCCCAGGTATTTCTTATAAAGTTGCTTTCCGACCATATCCACCATAAATACGTTAGAGGATTGCTTGATAGCATCAGCCGGATACAGTTTTCCATAGACATGACCTGATGAATTTCTAACCGATGATTTATCATCCTTACCGAAATATGTAATCCCCACATCTGGATAAGTGCTCGAGGTGCTAAAAAACCCTTCATTTAAACCAATTAATACACTTAACGGTTTGATGGTCGATCCCATGAATACAAGAGAGCTAAAATCATGACCCGATCTCCCGGAAGAATTCGAGGTAATAGTACCATTCAGATGATTGTTCATAATTTTATTCCAGACGGATGTAGGCAACGAGTCCTTTGTCCATACATTCGAATCGTAATCCGGCATACTCGCCATAGCGACAACATTACCAGTCTCTACTTCCATTGCTACTGCATAACCTGTTAAAGCATCAGGATGAGTTTCGCCTTGAACAGCATTGGTGTGCAGCCATTTAATCTGATCCAATATGGCCTGTTCAGTCTTCATCTGAACATTCTTATTAATAGTCATCCAAATGTTATTGCCTTTTACAGGGGGAACGGTCTGTTCTACCTTCTCCGCCATATTTTGAGGAGTGACCGAAATGACCTGATAACCATTTTCTCCGCGCAGTTCGCGTTGATACTGCATTTCCAGACCATCAAATCCTACATATTCTTCCGTTTTATACATAAGTCCCGGTGAAGAATTGTCTTTCATTGCACTACGAATATTTTTGTACATCGCTATGTCTTCGGTTGATTTAAAAGGTTTGCCAAAACCCACCGTCTGCACAGCTACCGTATCTTTATCGTAGTGGCGTACACTTTCTTCCACAATGGTAATACCTGGATATTCATCCTTGTGTTCCATGAAATAAGCTATTTCTTCTGAAGTTAGCCCTGCTTTTATACGACGCGGTACATAACCCAGATACTTTTTAAAGTCCAGATCAAGTAAATCCAGCACGTCCTGCTGCGTTAACTTGGGGGCATCTGCACTTCCATATTTCTCAAACTCCGCTACTAATCTTGCTGCAAGGTCATTAGACTTATTTTTCGCTTTTTCCGTTAGTGAGGTTTCACCCGTTACTTTATCGGTAGTTTTAGCTGTATATTCCTTATTTAGGGTAAGATAGAGCGACTCAACAGGTGTAGAATAGGCTATCTGCTCACCCCCGGCAGCAAAAATAATCCCTCGCATGGCTGCCAGCGGAACAAACTTCGTATCCCGTTTAATCTCTTCTTCTGTCAGCAAAGCTCCCTCAGTAAACTGCAAACCTGCAAGACGCACAATAATGATACAAAAAATAAAAAAAGTGCCAAAGAAAAACAGATTCAATCTCAGACCTACAGAATGTTTCGAAGATTTCCCGTCCGCAGGCGGGAGCTGCTTCCCAAAGCTCACCAGCTTTCTTCCCTTCTATATAAAAATAATGTCTGAATTGCCTTAGCCAGCGACATTGCTCTTATAATGAAGGTGATTTCTAAGAAGCTGATTGTGAGCATTGCACTCGCATTTATGTTAGAGCAGTTGGTATGAGTTTATTGTACCACACGGAAGGAGTGCGGCGCCCTCACTCAGAGTGCGTTCTCCCTAATATGCGTATCGTCAAAATCCTTCGGATTAAACCAATCTCCGCTGCTCGCCCAAGTGGGATCCAATGGAATCCATGCTTGCCGGTCACTTATATAAACTTCATTCCAGGCATGTGCGCCATACCCGCCTCGACCATCATAGCCTTGCCCCGTTACAACGCGCACCTGTAACCCTTGAGAGCGGGCCATAACAGCGTAAAGACGGGCATAATCAATACATACCCCTATGCGTGTGTCGAAGGTATCCTGCGGGGTCTGTTCATGCCAAATTCTATTTTTTTCATAATTTTCCGCTTTGGCGTAATCATAAGTTACTCGTGTTCCTACCCAATCATACAGTAGTCTGGCTTTCTTCTCGTCTCCTTGCGCTTGTCCAATAATATCTTCAGCAGCTCCCACAATATCTTGTGGAATGTCATGATCGATAACTTCATATTTTCTGCGCAGAATATCATTCATCTCAGCTGCAACGGTCTTCGTCAGAATAGGCAGCTTTTTCTGCACTGTCTCCCCAACAAAGGGTTCAAATACAGCGGCAGCGCTTTGACTGTAGATCGGAGAAGATTCCACATAACGGCTAAATTGACTTTCTGGATTTAGGCCAACACAAATGAAGAGAGCGAGCACAATAATTAAACCACGAGTCAAGCCTATAATTAATCCTATGATAGCTCCACCCATACGGCTTACTTGCGTAATCTTTCTGTCCTTAAATGTCTTGGTGCGCCGTAGCTGATGGAATGGGAGCAGCATAGACAACAATCCCAGAAGCATGCGAATTAAGATATAAGAGAGCAATAACAACAATAGAAATCGCACCAGCGGCGATTCCGCCAGCACAGACACAGCCGTATAATAAATTTGCTGCCACTGGGTCAGCTGTTTATCAGGCAGACTTATTCCTGCTGCCCAAGTCTGTACATGAGGATTGAGATAAGCCGCAGCAGGAATGGCCAGCACCAAAGAAGCTATTGTATACAGTCCTGTTCCCAGCAGACCGAATAATCTTCCGGTAGCACTTGAGAACCCTCTGCTCCAGCCTTGCAATAGTGAAAAGACTACTACCAGCAGGAGGGCGATGGAGATGATATTTGCATCACTCAGACTAGTCAACCAACCGTTTATCATATCCAATCTCCCCTTTCAGTCGCCCGCTTGCTTGTTTTTGATAATGATTTAAACTGAAGCCGTTTATTGATGTTTCCGAGCTTCCTCGATAAATGTTTGTGTGGTATCAGTAATACTCCACTTCCCAAGACTAACTCCGCGGAAAGTAACCTCTACCTTATCTTCGCCAGTAGTACCTTTCACTTCAATATTCGGAGTTGTAATCGTAAATGTTCCGTCACCATTTGAAGTGTACTTCGCATCCTGCGCCTCTTTAAGCATAACCTCTTGTGCTTCCTTCTTCAGCGTACTTACCGTTCCATCTGCCACCTTATTCACAGCGTTACCAATTTGGTCCATTGTCACACCACTATAGATGAATAGACCTACAACGATAATAATGACAATCGCCCATTTCAACATCGTTTTGACCAAATTAACAACCGCGAACAACAGAACAAGCGCAATAACAATGACTAACCAATTCTCTCTAATAAACTGTGACCACACCTCTGGATCCATCAACCTCACAACACCCCTATCGCCTAGTTTCGTCCTAAGGATTATCTCCTCCATAGACATGACGCCAATATTAATTATTATACATGAATGCCCATCATAATTCATGGTTCCACAGCCAGAGAAAGGTATACCTGCTTATAGGAATTAAAAAAGCGGTATAAGCCCTCTCTGTCCCACGTAAAGTACAAGTAGTTGCTTAAATTTGATCTTCTTAAAATCCGCCTTCCTGCATTAATCTTTATTGTAGGTGGCTCTCGGAGGTGTTTCCCTGTGAAAACTGCGCTGTGGCTGTACCTGTTTCTTTTTCTGGCGTTTTTTGATTTACATGCACAGTATCCTATTCTAACGCCCTTTGCCATCTCTCTTGGTGCGGGACCCGCCTTTATTGGCTGGATGATGGGCATGTATTCGTTAACCCATCTTCCTGGCAATTTGCTCGCAGGCGTACTCGTCGATCGTAATGGCAGCCGCCGCTACATCGTCTTTAGCCTTGTTACTGCGGGAGCCATTCTACTGCTGCAGGCTCATGCTCAGCTTCCGTGGCATTTGCTGATGCTACGAGCAGCAAGCGGGTTCGCGCTCGCCTTCCTCTCTCCAGCGTGCATGACCTTGCTGGCTTCATTATCATCTGATGCTACTGAGCAGGGGAAATATATGTCCGGACATGGTATCGTTCATACCTTAGCTTCAGTGGTATCCCCGGCAGCGGGGGCCTTTATCGTAGCTAAAGCTGGCTATTCCGGCACCTTCACCACATTGGGATGGCTGCTTATCGCTACAGGCATCATGGCTTTTTTCAGTGTACCGGCACCTGCCCGGCGTTTAGTACGCCCTGTAAACTCTGCAGCACCTCCTTTAAAAAAACAGGATCTTCCTTCGGTCCCTATATCCGATGCCAATCCAGTTTCCAAACGTTATTATCTGCTGCCTTTTTTCGTTTCTTGTTCACAAGGGGTTCTGTTCTTTGAACTTCCTCTATCTCAGACCGGAAGTAATAGCATTGTTTCCACAGGCATTCTTTTATCGCTCCTTAGCTTAGGGGCTTTGGTAACACTCAGTTTGTTCTTCCTGAACCGCTTTTCCCCAGGAGGAAGAATAGCCGTGGCCTTGCTAGGAATGGCCCTTTGTTTTTTTGCGCTCGCCTCACTTCACAGCATTCCCGCATCCGTTATTCTCTTTATGCTGGGTGCAGCCAAAGGAATATTATTTCCTGCAATGGCATCGCTCTTTATTAGTCTAGGTGGACCAGGACGTATGGGACGCACCTTCTCCATGCAGTCGATAGCCATGTCACTAGGCGCATTCGCAGGCCCTGTGGCCGCAGGACAATTAAGAGCCGTTGTTTCACCTTATTTCATTGCCTTTCTATTGCTGATGGTTGCACTATTACTGCTTCCGCCAAAAAATTCAACCAAACTGTCTACCTACTCTTCCAAATGGAATGGGAGGGCCGCATGATTTATTGTTTTTACGACATTTCCCGGGGAATGAAGATTTTCCTGTAGAAACAGTTGTTAAAACTGCTCCTCCTTCGGTAAACTATAATGAGTCTGTAAGTTCAGACTTCATTTCCGGAGGTGATTGTCAGCAAATGTCCATTACGATTATTGTCGAAGGCAAAAACGATCGCAGCAGATTACGACGCGTGCTGGTACCGGAAGTCGAAATCCTCTGTACCTTTGGTACATTAAATACGCTCAAACTCGAGTCCCTGCGACAAAAAGTAGGAGATGGAGAAGTATATCTTTATATGGATAACGACAGTTCAGGCAAAAAAATACGCGGGATTCTCCGCGATGCCTTTCCCGATGCTGGTCACATCTATACGCGCCGGGGTTATGCCGGAGTGGAGGGCACTCCAGATGAATACAATATTAATCAGCTTGAAAAAGCGGGTCTGGAAGAGTTCATCATATACCCTGAACCCATTCCTTTTTGATTCGCGATATATTGCCTAAGAAATTAAAAACGCCTTTTTCGTTATCCCTTCAATAAACGGGATTCGAAAAAGGCGTTTCTGTTATGCGGTTATGTTCTATTCACGAGCCAATTCATTCAGCCTATCGGCAAGAAATTCAGGCGTTACGTTATCCGTATCTCCTGCGTCATACAATGCACGGAGACGATTGTCTCGATCAACCAATGCTATGCGATTGGCATGTACGAAATTTTCTTTACTATTCCCTGCAATTAGTACTTTAAAAGAATCAGTTGCCAGCTTACGAATCACTTCCTGATCCCCCCGTAAGAAGTACCAACCCTTATAATCTGCCTGGAAACGGTCCGCAAAGGTCTTAATGGCTTCACGTGTATCATTCTCTGGATCAAAAGAAATGGAGACGAACGCCGTATCTTTTCCAAAGCTGCCCTCGTCAACCAGAATCTTCTGTGTCTGGGATAACAGGAACGTAGTTATAGGACATACATCCGGACATTGCGTGAAAAAAAAGTATACCAGCCGTGCCTTACCTTGTGTATCAGCCAGAGTAATCTGGTCTCCATCCACATTTTCAAGTGAAAAGTCCTGCACTTCTCCGATTACCGGCAGTTTTTCTTTTCCTAAATTCAAAGAATTAACTGCCAGATAACCAGCCATTACCAAAGCAAGCAATAGTAGAATCCAGGTCCATTTATAACGCTTAAAGGTCTGCACGGACAATAATACCCTCCCTCTTCTTAACCGTGAATCGTATTTAATACAAGTACGATCAAACTTACCGTTAGGTAGTTAATGGAGAAGAGGAAGTTCTTCTTCGCCCAGACTTCGTCATCTTTTGCTGCAAAGCCCATCAAGGTTATGATTAACCAAGCCAGGGACAGCGCTGTTGAAATCACCAGATAAAAAATGCCTGCATAATCGTAGGCGTACATTAACACTGGAATAGGCAGTAACAGTGCTACATAAGGAATCATTTGAAACTTCGTACGACGTGTTCCTTTGACTACAGGCAGCAGTGGGAAACCTGCGGCTCTATATTCTTCTTTACGTCTAATCCCGAGCGCCCAGAAATGGGGAGGTTGCCACAGAAACAACATCGCAAACATCAGCCAAGCCCCTAGATCAACTGTTCCCGTAACTGCAACGTAGCCAATTACCGGTGGCATAGCTCCAGAGATCGCACCTACTGAAGTGCTCCATGTTGATGTCCGTTTCAACCAAAGGGTGTATACTACAACGTAAACGAACATCCCTACAATCCCGAACAGACCGGCTAAAACTCCGGAAAAAGCAAACAGCACAATCAAACCCGCAATCCCAAGCCCAATAGCATACAGCAATACGGTTTTGGGTTTCAATCGTCCTGTAGGAAGCCCACGATCGCGCGTTCTTTCCATCTTCATATCCAGATCACGGTCGAAATAGTTATTAAAAACACAGGCCGAAGCCATAACCAGCATTGTACCGAGCAGAGTCAGAACTAATCTGCCGTATTGAACATCCCAACCTGAAGCCAGCCAATATCCTGCAAAGGCAGCGATGAGGTTAGATCGGATAATACCGGGTTTTGTTACGGTAATGAAATCACGCCAACTTGCACCTTCCGGTGGAGATTTTGCAGACATAGCTGCAGAATCGGAAGAAGCTTGAAATGTTATATGATTATCCACACCAAATGATCCTCCTTCTAAACAAACTTCTAACGTTCTAGCCGAAGCACTAAATAGACTTCGCTGTTAACTTTATCATATCAAACCCGAGGAGACTTTGACAGTCATGGCACAGTATGTTCATGAATTTGACAATTACGTGACAATATTTATTTTCAGCCCCTTAATAACCTAAGCCGTATTTGGGTAATTATTAATAATGTACTTCCGAACAACAAAGGAGAACTGACCAATGGACACCGCTACACATTTAGTTATGGGCATAGGGTTAGCCGGACTTTCTTTCGTCGATCCCGTCGTTGCTTCTGACCCTAAACTGGCCGGGGCCGTTATGCTGGCAACGATTTTAGGCTCACAGGCTCCTGATGCCGATACCGCATTACGACTAAAGGACAATGCAATATATATTCGTAATCACCGTGGAATCACACACTCCTTGCCTTTTCTAATTTTGTGGCCCGCTCTGATTGCCCTAGTCTTAGGGCCTCTGTTTGGGTTTACTGATTTGGCAGCTTTAAGCCATGTTGCACTCTGGGGTTTCATAGGTGTAGGCGTGCACGTCTTCTCTGATCTGTTTAACACCTATGGAACTCAGGCGGCCCGTCCATTCACTGAGAAATGGATCGCCTGGAATATCATCCACATTTTCGATCCATTTATTTTTGGCAGCCATATCGCAGCTATTCTGCTCTGGATCACTGGGATTGTTCCGCCTAAACCTTTATTTATTACGCTTTATGCCTGTACCATTCTTTATTATATTTGGAGAACGATTGTTCATGCCCGCCTTACACGAAACATCAAGCTTAAAGATATACACCATACTGCTGGCGAACGTTATATTGTAATCCCTACAATTTCACTTAAACGCTGGAACGTAGTTAAAGTGAAAAAAGACGGCAGCTATGACGTTGGGCAGCTACTGAACAACCGTCTGGAATGGTTCAAACATGCGGTCTGCTCGAATCATCCCGCTGTGGAAATATCCAAGTCGCATCCAGATATTCAGTCCTTTTTATATTTCACCTCTTATGCGGTGGCCGAAGTGGAGGAGCTTCCTTCAGGATATATGGTGCGCTGGGGAGACGTTCGTTATTTACACCGCAAACAATACCCTTTTGTGGCTGTATTAGTTATGGATAACCAATATAAACCTTTAAATACTTATGTAGGCTGGCTTAGCAGCGATAAGCTCGACAAACGATTTTCCATCGACCCTGGTTCTTTACGATGAAACTGTAGACTTACTGAGAGAACTATTCTATAATCACAAAAAATCCCGGAGTATTTATAATACTCCGGGATTCATTTTAGCAGACACGGAAAGGAAGGCTCTTAATGGGTAAAGGACTCTCACTTTGGTTCGCTTGTTCTTCTATTCTTATTCTCACTGCCGCTTCAATCGCGATCAGCTATAGCTTCTGGCTAGCACTTCTGCTTGGTTTTCTCTGCGTATTGAATATTGGCTGGGGATTTATCCTCAAAGCCAGAATCAGACGCAAACAGGAAAGCTTAAGCTCTGATTAGATTAACGAGCTGGCAGAAAGCCCATCCGCTCTTTTACGCCATTCAATGTCTCAGCTGCAACAATACGTGCGCGTTCAGCACCTTCGGCAAGAATATCAGTGATCGCACCTGAACTGCGAATTTCATGATATCTTTGTTGCAAAGGCTCAAGTGTGGACACAACCACTTCCCCAAGATCCTTCTTAAAGCCACCATACATTTGTCCCTCATAACGATCGGCAATTTGCTGGAGGGACATTCCAGAACATTCCGAGTAAATACTCATCAAGTTACTAATCTCTGGCTTATTAGCCGGATCAAAGATAACTTCACGTCCAGAATCAGTCGTTGCGCGGCTGATTTTTTTACGGATCACATCCGGCGAATCCAACAGGGCAATATAGCTGCCTGCATTTGGGCTGCTCTTGCTCATTTTTTTAGTGCCATCATCCAGAGACATAATGCGTGCGCCCACTTCAGGGATATACGGTTCAGGAATCGTAAAGAATTCGCCAAAACGGTTATTAAATCGGCCAGCTAAATCACGGGTCAACTCCAAGTGCTGCTTCTGATCTTCACCTACTGGCACAAGATCCGCATTATAAACAAGAATATCTGCTGCCATTAAAGAAGGATATACGAATAGGCCCGCGCCAACCGAATCCTTACCTGATGATTTATCTTTGAACTGTGTCATACGCTCAAGCTCGCCCATTGCCGTTAGCGTAGTCATGATCCAACCCAATTCCGCATGCTGAGGCACATGGGACTGCATATATACATTCGAACGCACAGGATCAATTCCTGCCGCGATAAAGAGTGCAGCTACAGCTTCAGACTGCTCACGCAGTGCCGCAGGATCTTGAGCAACGGTGATCGCATGCATATCGACAACCATAAAGAAACATTGATGATCGTCTTGCAGCTTCACAAAATTTTTCAGCGCTCCGATATAGTTACCCAAAGTTAGAGAACCGCTCGGTTGTATGCCTGACATTACTTTTTTCAACATAATATAGACCTCCGTTAGATGTGATTTCCAATTTCCGAGAACGCAAAAAAAGCCTCATCCGCAAGGGACGTGAGACCGTGGTGCCACCCTTATTCGCTGCTAAACCTTTGTATAGTCAAAAGGAAACAGCCTTAGTCTTCCGTTAACGGGGAAGATCCGGCCGGTCTACTAGGGTATCTTGCTCCCGTTCAAGCGCGGCGCTCAGGGGTCCATTCATCAAGAGTGTCCTACCGGTTCGCATCAACCACCGGCTTTCTGAAGGTACATTTCCTGCCTACTTGTCCCCGTCATCACATTCTCATCATAATTTAATGCCTTCATCATAGAACCATAAAGAGAAGTTGTCAAATCACTTAACCACTTCCGTATAAATCTGTTATGATAAGGTTATCCATGTTCTATTCGATTACAGTTACGATAAAGGAGCATATCTCATGAAACAGGTGACCAAAGGGCAGTGGGGCGGTTATGATACTTATATTTTGCACAGCCGCGAACTGGAAGTCACGCTTTTGCCGCGACTAGGAAACAACGTGATTTCATTGTTTGATGTAAAGGAACAACGGGAAATTCTGCGGCGGCCTGATGAAAGCGATCAAGCTTTCTTTATGCAAAAACCTTACCATTTTGGCATCCCGCTCTTAATTCCACCCGGAAGAATTCGTAAAGGAAAATTTCAATTCGAGGGTACAAGTTATCAATTTGACCAGAATACCGCTGGTGACAATCATATCCATGGTCTACACCGGACTCAATCCTGGTGTGTCAGCGATATTGAAGAAGACGAGGACGGTTGTGCAGTCACTACTGAATTCCTTACTGAAGATGATCCACACTGGATGGAGCAATTTCCCATTCCACTCAAATTCGAAATGACATTCAGGCTTCAGGATGCCCGGCTCAGCCAGACTTTAAAGGTTACAAATCTCGGCGATCATCGTATTCCCTTTGGGATCGGTTATCACACCTGGTTTATGATCGATGGAGAACCTGAACGCTGGAATCTCAAATTGCCCGTAAACAGCATTTATGAACTAAACGATGAATTGCTCCCTAGCGGCAATCTAATTCCACTCGGTGATCTAGATTCTCTAAATTCTGGAATTAACCTACAGGGAACTAATTTTGATACCGCTCTGCGTATTGGTGACAAGCAGCCCGTAGAAGCATTGTTATTACGCGATGATGGTTATGGTCTTCGTTATACGGCCGACGAGAATCTTTTTCGCCACTGGGTCCTGTATACCAAAGGACCAGCCGATCAATTTCTGTGCATCGAACCTTATACCTGGCTCCCGGATGCTCCTAACGTTTCCGACGATCCTTCCTTCACTGGCTTGCTGAAGGTAGAACCAGGTCAAAGCCTTGAGCTGTCCACTATGCTGGAAATGATCTATCCCGAGAATTAAAGCAGATATACATTATATCGGTCTTCCCTTGCGTTTACGTAAGAGAAGGCCGATTTTTTGTGCGAGCTTAGTTATTTAGGCTTTCCTACCCTTACTTTTAATCGACTAATAATTACCATCCTTAAAACCTTTCGATAGCATGCATGAATTAGCCTCTTAGCGCTCATACTATCTTCACAACGGGCGAAGGAGGTGACACACATGGGTCAAGCAGGTCAAGGTCGTAGCAGCCGTTCCAATAACCTTGTAGTTCCTCAAGCAAATGCAGCGTTGCAACAATTGAAATATGAAGCAGCACAAGAGCTTGGAGTAACGATCCCAGCTGACGGTTATTACGGGAACTACACTTCCCGCGAAACTGGTTCTTTGGGAGGTTACATCACTAAACGTCTAGTACAACTGGCAGAACAACAACTGTCCGGTCGTCAGTAACATCGTTATCTTAAGTGTTTTATCCGGCTGAGGTCTTAAAAAGCCCATTGCCGACTAGCTTTCAAACCTCTCACACTTCTTCCAGAAGCTGTGGGAGGTTTTTCTAATTTATACCCTATAATCCGAGCTGCATGCAATCTTTATGTAAAACGTTTAACTTAAAAATTGATCAGCACTCTCGGCGTAAGCATTACGGGGAGATCGAATCATCAGATTTGCCATATTATAATTGGACTCCAGCGTAGCATCTACGATTAGCTTCCCCTGTCTTATAGCGAATTCATAGCTGATCTCACCATGAGTCCAGCGCCGTTTGTATTTCAGACTCTCCAGTGCCATTAGACGAAAAGAAGACTGCTGACTCTCCGTTATTCCTTCCTTTACTTCTGTGAATCCACCACCCCGACCGGCTAGAGGGTGATGACGTATGCCGAATTTGCCAATGGTATTATTTCGTATTTGCACAAATACCGTACCGGAAGATAGTCCCGATAATTCCTCTTGCAGTTCCCTAAACACCAAATCCATCTGTCTTGCTAAGGATAGCTGTTCTGTCTTAAGCATATCTTTCCTCCTAAAAGTTTTGTGAGCTTAGCTTCTTCGAGTTCACTTCGTCTTTTATAAATCGAACCCTAAATATTTAGGCTAAGGATCCGTCGCTACTGCGGGGAATGTTTGGACTTCCAGCCGCTGTTGTCTCCAAATTTCTTGAATTCTTACGCGTACAGCGGGTGAAATTCGGAGACAAAGGCGGTCGCTCCCGCTCTTACAGTTCCAAAATTCCCCTCCGCCACTCCTTCCCCTTTTCCCAAGTTTCTGGTTCGATTTATATTGTTTGTGAGCTTAGCTACTTCGAGTTTACTTCGTACAAATCGGCTTAGTATGCGCTTACTTAAGCTTTTTGAGCTAAGCTCATTAGTCTTCCTTGCAAGCCTTATATAAGGCTCAAGGCTCATTATAGACCCCTTAAATACGCCAAACAACATTATTCTACAAAATTGGGTTATTATCCCTAGTAATGCGCAAAATTCATAGATCATTCGTATATTAATTTTTATAAAACGGGAGTTTTCGACATTTAACCATTAAAAAAAGACCCCTTAACCGGGGTCTTTGCGTGTTCACACTGAAATTCCGTTATTTTTAGCGCACTGAAATTTGTCTTATTTTAGACATTTCATGCTAAATGCTCAGTCATCTCCAAGAACTCGTTGATATCAGCCACGATCAAATCTGTAGCCCCTTGCCAGAAATCTGGCTTAGTCAGATCCACACCCAAATGTTTGAGCACCAAATCCTCCAATGTCATCACGCCGGTATCCTGCAACAAGCTATCATATTTGTCTGCAAAGGAAGCTCCCTCTTGTAATGCCAGACGATATAAGCCTGTACTGAACATATAACCAACAGTGTACGGGAAATTATAGAAAGGTACATCTGTGATATAGAAATGCAGCTTCGACGCCCAGAAGTGAGGATGGTATTCAGAAAGCACACCACAGAAAGCTTCTTTCTGTGCTTCCACCATCAGAGCAGACAGTTCCTCAGCATTTACAAGGCCTTCCTTACGTTTTTCATAAAAGCGAGTCTCGAACAAGAATCGAGCGTGAATGTTCATAAAGAATGCCACACTGTTCTGTATCTTCGTTTCAAGCAGTGCCAGCTTCTCCTCTGCATTGCCCGCAGCTTTAACCTGAGCATCAGATACAATCACTTCTGCAAAGGTTGAAGCGGTCTCTGCAACGTTCATTGCATAATTCTGATTAAATACAGGTTGATCATCAAGCAAGTAGGAATGATAGGCATGTCCCAGCTCATGGGCCAATGTTGAAACATTGGAAGGTGTGCCGCTGTAAGTCATGAATATCCGTGATTCTTTGCTCTCAGGGAAGGAAGTACAGAATCCACCAGGACGTTTGCCATTACGATCCTCAACCTCGATCCAGTTATTATCAAAGGCACGCTCTGCAAACTCAGCCATCTTAGGACTAAATTTACGGAACTGTGTGACGATATCCTTCGCAGCTTGATCATAAGGGATTTTGCCGGAGGATTTGCCTACAGGAGCTTCGACATCGACCCATGAGAGGGAATCCAACCCCAGCAGCTTGGCTTTGCGCTGAAGGTAGGACACGAGTACAGGTTTGCTCTTCGTAATTACGTCCCACATCGTATTTAAGGTGTCCTGTGTCATACGATTGATGCTGAGCGGATCTTTTAGAACATCGTCCCAGCCTCTGCCCTTATAGAGCTTCAGGCGGAAGCCTGCTAAGTGATTTAAAGTATCTGCGCAATTATCTGCCGCTTCAGTCCAAGCCTCTTCCCATTTATGGAACATCGCTTGACGCACTTTTGGATCTGGATCATCCAGCTTATTAAAAGCTTGACCTGCAGAAAGCAGCTTTGTTCCTTCTTCATCCTCAAATGGGATCTTGATTGAGCTTACAATCGTATCATAGTGTCCGCTCCATCCATGATATCCGTCAACAGCTAATTCCAACGCTAAGCTTTCCAGCTCAGGGCTCATCTTCTCACGGGCCAAATCACGGCTCTCGCTCAGTACGAACGTTAAAGGAGCAATCTCTGGACGAGCCATCCACTCAGCCCATACCTTGTCCGTAGTCTGACGCAGTACATTGCTAAATTGCGAGCTGATCCCTTCGAATCCGGCGCGCATGCTTGTCACTTTGGCTGCCAGTCTTACCGCACCCTTGTCCATCTGATTCTGAGCGCCTAGACAGTCTGCGAAGGAAGTGACCTCCACAAGTCTTCCTGAACAGCTCTGAAGCAATGCTATAACCTCATCCAATGCTTTTGTAGACGCAACATCCGTTGGTGCCACAGCATCCTTCACAAAGCCCTGTAAGGATAAAATATCTTTTTCAAGCTTGCTCAAGAAACCTTCTAGTTCTGCAGACGAAGACCCCCCCGGAAAAATAGTATCCAGTTCCCAAGTCAGTGATAACGGTTGTTTCATTTGTACTCACCATTCCTTTGCTTTCATTTGACTTTCTTTGTAATTGTCTTAACACCATGGTAAAGTGAATAACGATATCTGAACATTTATAGCCGATAAACTTTAGGAGGGCATTCATATGAAGCCACTACAAATTTCACCGGAAACAGCCATTACGTTATCCAAGCAACTAGGCGTTCCTTTGGAACACTTGATGCATATGCCCCAACATATTTTACTACAAAAAATAGCGGAGCTATCCAAAAAACAAAATCCCCCACAAACTGAGGGCGAAAATGAACAGACTCCTTCTGGGAAGGACTCACAATGATTCCTTTTAGTCATACCTGGCCTTATGACATCATTCTAGGCGATATGTATGTGCAATACTGTCCATTCTGCAACTCAGAGAATGTGCTTCTGCCTATGAAGCCAAAAGAATTACAAATCGTTCGTGACGGCAAGAAAAAACTGCTTGTCTTCCCCTGCTGCAGCGCCAGTCCTACAGTTATAGATAATGACGGCGATTACCTTTTGTTCGATCGAGCTGTCAGATAAGCAAATCCTAACATTTTCTTTCTACAAAGCGCAGAGGAGAATTAAATTCTCTTCTGCGCTTTTTGTTGTTCGCAAATCGTTATGAACTTGAAGACAAGCCTTCGACATCAACCTCAACCTCTACAGCCTCAGCACGCATTTGCTCCCGTAAAATAACCCACTGCTCACGTGCCGCTCGAATCATCGCCGCATCCATAATCTTCTGATCATTAATCAGACGGGAGAACCACATCACAGCCACTGAGTATTCTCCGATGCGCCGATTAAGTTCGCCGATCAGGTACATGAGCCGGGCATCATTGCCGGCAATGCCATCTTTTTCATAGACCTTAACATACTCGTCCAAAGAATAACGTAAAAAACGCTTCTCCTGCTCAGTCTCCCCTTGGTAGCGATAGAGCCAAGCAATGTGATGCAGCAGACTTGCAATAATCCGATCTTTATCGTTAATACTCTGAGCACATAAAAGCGCCAGCTTATAGGTCTCGAGCGCAGTTTCCCAGTCTCTTTTCTCCCCAAAGTCACGGCTCTTCCAGCGTTTCCCTACCTGCTCATTAAATGCCTTACGCTGACGTTCCGTCAGCTTGTCAGCCGAATTTTCTGTGGAGGCAAACCCGCAATTGGGGCAGACCCGTACAACATAATAATCCGGATTCTCATTTTTATAATACGCGCAGAAATCAGCATCACGCCGAATAGCCTTTTTTAGACTAGGACGTACCCGCGAGGTTGAAAATTCATTTTCACAGTTGCAACACTTGACCTTAATAGAATATAGGGGTATTAACTCTGTCAAGTACTCTCATTCCTTTCAGGATCAACCTGTCCCTTGTTATTCCTGGGGCATGTTAACAAAATGATGTGCAGGACCTGCAAGGCGGCTAAGCACGAATGAACGCAGTGGTTCTTCGACTCCAGTCTCCACCAGTGCCTCTTTCATACATTGTAGCCACTCATCAGCACGTTCTGGTGTAATAGGAATATGCATATGCCTTGCTCTCATCATGGGATGTCCATGTAATTCCGAATAAAGCGGACCCCCGCCAAAAAACTGTGTCAGGAATTGATATTGCTTCTCCAGAACTGGAGTAATATCTTCAGGGAACAAGGGTCCCAGCTGCGGATGAAGCTGTACCTTGGCATAGAACACTTCCACCAACCGATGTAGTGCTTCAGCCCCCCCTAGATTGTCATATATACTCTCATTTGGATTCATTGAGGTTACCAGCCTTCTTCCATATTAATGAAACGTTACTTATTTTATTATACCAAAGATAAGCATAACACGGATATCCGTCGAAAGTGCTCTCTAAACTACAGAAAAAAGGCGCTAAACTATAGTTCAGCGCCTGAAGAGTAAGGTTAGTAGGTCCTAAATTCCTCATCACCAGGAGGGACGAGAGAGACCCGGATTACATATACAAAAGCACAAACGAGAACTCCGGCTATAACGCTCATCGCCATCACTCCATCCCATTTAATCGTGTAACAGAGGGTGCATTTATTTATTACATAATATCATAATTCCTGCGAAAAAGCACAGATAATTGTAACCGCTTTCTCCATTTTTTTGTGCTTTTTGTCCCTCTTTTTGCATACATCTAACCATAGACCAGGAGGCGTTAATTATGACTTTTAAAAAGATTGGCGGCCCGCTGCTGGGATTCATATTGGCTGGTTGTATGCTGCTGATGTTACTTCATCCTGAAGCATCTCTTGCCGCAGCCTTACGTGGCCTGGCCATCTGGTGGGACGTGCTCTTCCCTTCACTGTTTCCCTTCTTCGTCATTTCTGAAATCATGCTAGGCTTAGGCATTGTCCATCTCTTCGGCGCTTTACTTGATCCACTGATGCGCCCCCTCTTCGGTATACCTGGCAGCGGTGGTTTTGTCGCGGCCATGGGATATGTATCAGGATATCCCGTTGGAGCCAAATTAACCGCTAAGCTGCGGGAGCAGAAGCTGATCAGCAGAATCCAAGGTGAACGCCTTGTAGCATTTACAACCTCCTCCGATCCTATTTTTCTACTAGGGGCGGTATCCGTTGGGTTCTTTCGCGATGCTTCTTTGGGGCTAATATTGGCACTAGCCCACT
The DNA here is from genome assembly GCF_038002845.1 of Paenibacillus sp. FSL F4-0122. Lineage (NCBI taxonomy): Bacteria > Bacillati > Bacillota > Bacilli > Caryophanales > Paenibacillaceae > Paenibacillus > Paenibacillus sp. FSL F4-0122. The sequence goes on along the minus strand of NZ_JBBODI010000001.1, from coordinate 3,407,330 downwards.
ACGGAAGTGGCTTAATGGTTGGTCTCCTAATGTCATTTCATGGACGTAAGGAACAAAAGACTCCCACCCAAGACCCAACAAAAAGTAGTTCTGACGCCCCCTCTGCTCCAGCAAAACAAGGATTCGGCAGAATACATGCCGCACTCCTTGCGATGTCCGAAGCCCGGCGCAAGGATGGACGGAGCTTCGGGGAACTGTTAAAAGGAGCGATCCAATCCTCGCTACAGCTTATTATTGTCGTAGGGGGTCTGGTTGTATTCTTCAACGTGCTAATGGAGCTGCTTGCCCGTGCCGGAATCCTGCCCTCACTATTTAGCCTGGCCGGATCTCTCGTCTCCCTTGTTGGAGGGCCTCCCGAATTAGCTCAGGCCTTGATCAGCGGATTGTTCGAGGTCACCATAGGTGCTCGTTCTGCTGGTGAAGCCGCTTCTTCCATCCCGCTTCAATTCAAGGTCGCAGCAGCTGCCTTTATTCTCTCTTGGGGCGGATTATCTGTACATGCCCAAGTCGCCAGTATTTTGAACGGTACCGGGCTGCGTTATCTGCCGTTCTTAACTGCACGACTAATACATGCCATACTCGCAGCAGGTCTCGTGGTGCTGCTATGGAAGCCTGTGATGGGATCAGGATTGTCTTCTGCCTGGGTCTCTCTGCCTGCCTCCACTGCCTTTACACCTTCAGCCTCAGGTGTCACTGCCAGTCTAGCTCTACTGAGTCTTATACTAGCCGCTGCTCTTCTAGTGTCACTGCTTATCCCTGCCTTTATGGCAATGCTCCGATTGATGCGCCGAAGTTGATTACATATTGTGTTCCGGGGCAAGATTGATTATGATCGGTGTATGACGGAATTATATAAAGGAGCTTGTACATCTTGAGATATTATGTTCTGGACCGCGGTGATGAGCTGTCAATCAAACTTGCCGAGCAATTTCACAAGCTGGCGGCGGAGCGGGATTTGCAACTGGATGCCGAGTCTCCGGAAATCGTCATCTCGATAGGTGGAGACGGCACAATGCTGCACGCTTTTCATACCTTTATCGACCAGATTCCCAACTTAGCCTTTGTAGGTGTGCACACAGGACACCTCGGCTTCTATGCGGACTGGCAAGCAGAAGAGCTGCCCACCTTAATCGATTATATGTGCGGAACCGGTGAATCTGAGCCGCAGAAACCGCGTATTGTGAAATATCCATTAATAGAGCTGGAGATTCACAAAAAATCGGGATCTTCGTCTCACATTGCCCTCAACGAATTTACCCTTAAAGGGGTGGATGGAACTATAATGATCCAAATCGACATCAACGATGTCACCTTCGAAATGTTCCGGGGCGATGGACTTTGTATTTCAACTCCCTCTGGCAGTACAGCTTATAACAAAAGCCTAGGGGGCGCTATGGTTCACCCTTCAATAGAAGCGCTGCAGATTGCCGAAATCGCGTCTATTAACAACCGTGTATTCCGGACAATGGGCTCGCCGCTACTACTGCCAAAGCATCATCATTGTGACATTTTTTCATGTAAAGACCAGCGTTTGCTGCTCACCGTAGATCATAACAACATTCCTGTTGATGACCTGATTTCAGTACGCTGTCAAGTTTCAGACAAAAAAGTCAGCTTCGCAAGATATCGTCCGTTTCCGTTCTGGAACCGTGTCCGTGAAGCTTTCTTAGTCTGAGATCAGGGGATCAAAAAGCTGGAGATTTCAATATCTCCGGCTCTTTTTGGTGTGACAAAACTAACACCAATTGATAGACATAGAGAGAAATCAAATGGTATAATGAGGCTATTTTACAAAGAGTTACATAAAAGGAGAGAGTACTGTTGAAAAAATTATTATCCCTCTTGAGCATAAGTCTTCTGGCCCTGATACTGGCGGTCCCGGCTTTTGCTGCTTCAAAACCGATTGATGTTTATATCAACGGCAGTAAGGTTTCCTTTACCGCAGGAACCCCTTACTTAGCGAACAATTCTGTACTTGTCCCTTTCCGGGTCATCTTCGAAAAGCTTGGACTGCAGGTGCTTTGGGATGCCAAGACTGGAACAGTAACAGGTAAAAGTTCAAATCTGGCGATCAGCCTGAAAATTGGCAGCAACCGTGCAACCGTTAACGGAACCGTGAAAAAACTGACCACCGCACCAGTCTCCTCAGCTGGCACTACATACATTCCTTTACGTTTTATCGCAGAGGCAACCGGAGGCACAGCCGTCTGGAATTCAACCAGCAGAAGCGTGCAAATTACCACCCCAGTATCCAAAGATAAGGACGAAGCAGCGATTACAGCATTAATCCGTTTGTCTAATAAGTATTTTAATGAAGAAAAAGCAATTAGCTTCTATTCCCTTATGGATTCAGAATCCTCTAATGCGGAGTCAGTGGCGGATCTCAATGCATCCTTTGAGATTTTTGATATAAAAAATACTATTGAGAGTTTGGAAATCATTGATATTTCAGGCAATGACGCTACTGTGTATACACTGGAAAGCTCTCGCCGGACAGGTGGGGCCTATACGCCAGATACAGAGGACGAATACATGTATACACTTGTCCGCAAGAATGGAAGCTGGAAAATATCATCTGTGGAATCCCAAAGCTCCGTGATACTGCTGACTCGTGAACAAGCTCTAAAAACAGCAGCTAACATTCCTCAAAATGATGCGGATGCCATCAAAGGTAATATCACCAAATATTATCAAGCTATGAATGAACAAAATCCGGCGGCTGTTCTTTCCACCATGACTTCATACGGAGAAGAATATGATACCTCCCTTAAGGAAGATCTGGAAGATTTCTTTACTTCATACGACGTCACTTATACTCCAAGCGTTTCAAATATCTACTATTTTAGCGCCAAAGAAGCAGCTATTTATGTGGAAAACAAAGAGAAAGATGCCAGTGAAGAGGAAACTTTTGAGCAAGGCACTATCTTCATTTTATCCAAGTCGGATAGCGGGGTATGGACTACTGATAACACCTATAGCGTTTACTATAAACTTGTGAAATCCTAAAACCATACGTCACAGAAAGTTAATTCGTGCAGTGTATACTTTCTTATCTTATAAATTATATAAAAAGGGCGTATGATTCCATGAAATCCAATAAAGTAATAAGTGCACTTTTAGGCAGCTGTCTGGCTTTATCCCTAACTTTTGCTCCAGTAGTTTCTGCTGCCGATGCCGCTCAGGCATCTACAGATAACCGTGATCTTATCAATGAAGTCATGAATATTCTGGAGAACTATAACCTCTCCGGTGTAGATAAGGATACTTTGATTCGTGGAGCCATTGACGGCATGGTGAACACCCTGGATGATCCTTATAGCCAATACTTCAATACCGAGGAAGCGGCACAATTTGAACATGATGTTGATCTGGAATACGTTGGTATTGGTGTTAGATTGCAATATACCGCAACAGAACTCTACATCGAAGACATAACACCCGGTTCGCCTGCAGAACAAGCAGGTCTGAAACGCGGTGATACGATAGTCAAAATTAACGGAATCCCCGTTGAAGAGACCGAAGGAGACGAGTTAAGCGGAGCCGCAGGCACCAAGGTCACTCTGCAGGTGCTCCGGAATGGAGTGACTAAATCATTTCGTGTAACCCGAAATGAAATCAGCTCGACTTCTGTTACCGGAACTATTGTTGGACAGAAGATAGCCTACATCACACTGAGTGGTTTCACACAGAATTCCGATGAAGAATTTGCCGCTATGCTGAAAAAGATGCGTGCAGCAGGTATGAAATCGATGGTGCTTGATTTGCGTGACAACTTAGGCGGCTATATGGATTCGGCATACAACATTGTCTCTAATTTCATGGATAAAGGCATCATGATGTATACCTCCGATCAAACCGGAGCACTAACTCCAGTAACGATTACCAGTGGCAGCAAAATAGGCGTACCCGTCGTTATTCTAACGAATGAGTACACTGCCAGCGCTTCTGAGGCGCTTACTGGCGCATTACGCGACAATAAGCTCGCTACCGTCGTAGGCACTCGTTCTTTCGGCAAAGCACGTATTCAGAGCCTGCTTCCAATGTCCAATGGAGACATGCTGAAGCTGACTACGCAGAAATATCTAACTCCAAATAAAGAAGACTTTAATCACATCGGGCTTGCACCGGATATTGAGGTTAAAGGCAAAACTGCGCAGCTGATTACCGCTCTACAGATTGCAGGAATGAAAAGCATTGAGGTTTCCGGTGATCATCATATCTTGAATGTCAACGGGGTTGCCTTTGCTGGTAATGTGGGTCTAATAAAGCAAGGAGATAAGACTTATGCTTCTTCGCTCGTACTAGGTGCACTGATCGAAGGCGACATCACATGGGATGCCAAGAACAAAAAAGTCATCGTAACGAACGGGACAGGTAAAGCGACCGGCTTTACGTTGTCCTCCAAAGAGGCGCTTTCTCAGAACGGCGAGACCTTCATTGAATTAAATGCCTTTAAGAAGAAGTTCCCTGCGCTTGTATGGAGTTACAATGCAACACAGAAACAATTGAAATTATCTGTAAAATAGATCCTTAATCTAGCTAATCATTAAGCTGCTGAATCAAGCACCCATGAGTAAAAACAGGAGTTGTCACATAAGCCATGAAATGGCCGTTGGGACAACTCCTGTTTTTTGTTTAGTTTGATAATATTTGCACCTACGAAACATCTGTAGCACCTATCGGACATGGATGACCCTAATCGCAATATTAATCCATATTTGTTATGCTATCGGACCCCATAGTCGCTATTGGTATAAAAGACACCATAATTACTCCCCTCTTTCTAACGAATAGCATCATTGGAGTCCAAAACCCTGCTCAAAAGGCTGAAAATTCGCAAATAACGGCATCTGGGTCCTTAAGCCTCGGGGGATGATGAAACTGCTGGGTCAAGCAGCCAACGACTAATAGTATAGAGCAACAGAGCAACAGAGCAACACAGAGTAGCAGAAACACTGAGCAGCATAGCAACACTGAGCAACACACAGCAACACTGAGCAGCGATCTCCAAGTACCGGGAGAAACGCAACTCTGCTATTTTTTATAAGAAAAAAAGCTGGCTCATTCGTAGAAGGACTCTACTTATGGTTCAGCTTTCATCATTAAGGTTGTGAATTTTCTATGTTTTGATTGTTCTGGTTGTTTTGATTGTTCTGGTTGTTTTGAGCGCTTTGAGGTTTTGGTGTGTTTTGGGGCTTCTGAGACTGACCTTGTGGCGGTCTGCCTTGGAAATCCTTTTTGGATTTCTTGCCCTGTGAATCCTTGCCCCGGTGATTTCGGCTCTGATGTTCTCTCACAGGTCTATCCTTCGCCATATTGTCCTTAGAAGAAGTCATCTCTTTAAATGCCAATGAGTGATTCGAGCCTTGCTTAGAGGATGTTTCTTTAGCAGAAAACTCTTTATCTGCAGCCGCTTCATCACTAGCTTCCGATTCTTGCTCCAAGGCCTCTTCATCACTCGGCTCTGGTATTTCTTTGATCAAAATATCCTTGAACATGCCTTCTTGTGGTACCTCTTTCAATTTATGCAGCACAAAATAAGCGCAGCCAAAATTGCAGTATTCATTAATATAATCAACCATACCCGAAATCGCTGTATCCCGATTCACCTTAGGATGGTTGTCCCGGTAAAAACCTTTCAAACGCAACTGACTGTAACCCCAGTCACCGATAATATAGTCGTATCTTTCCAGCACCTCGCTATATCTCCCGCGAAATGCCTCCGGATTCCAACCATCCTTATGATCCAACATAAGTTCATAGCCTTTTCCGCCTATTACGATCAAACCTTTTGCCGCCTGCCTTTCTTTGGGAATCATGACGTTGATTATACCACCATCTATGTGGAATATTGGGCTTTCGGTCGCTGTTCTCGAACCGCTCCTACAGCTCCAATATTCCCCTCCAATGACGCAAATCAACGATTTTTATGGGTAACCTAAGAGCAGAGATTTCAGAACGCTGTCGCTCTTCCTCCTCTTACTAACATTCTCCGTGAATTAAACCACAGAAAAGCAATAATTAGCTAGAAGAAACCGCACGCTCCTCGCGAGCTTGAGCTGCAGACTTCACCTGCTCATGCGCATGATAAGAGCTGCGAACTAGCGGGCCTGATTCCACATGGCTGAAGCCACGCTTCATTCCCTCTTCCTTCAACAGTGCAAATTCCTCCGGTGGATAATATTTCTCGACATTTAAATGTTTTGGAGTGGGTTGCAAATATTGTCCTAAAGTCAATATATCACAATTTACGGCTCGCAAATCATCCATTGCTTGTAAAATCTCATTCCACTCTTCACCGACACCAAGCATGATGCTCGATTTGGTTGGAATATTTGGTTTCATTTCCTTGGCTCTGCGCAGCAATTCCAAGGAACGAGGGTACTTCGCTTTAGCCCGTACACGATCTGACATCCGTTCCACGGTCTCAATATTATGATTAAGAATGTCTGGATTACTGTTCATGACAATCTCAAGACTATTCCGGTCTCCTAAAAAGTCTGGAATAAGCACTTCAACACTACATAACGGAAGGCGTTTACGAATCGCCGCGACCGTCTCAGCAAAAATCTGAGCGCCACCATCCGCAAGATCATCGCGGGCCACACTAGTCACCACACAGTGACGAAGATTCATTTTCTCTGCAGCTTCAGCTACACGTTCAGGCTCCTGCAGGTCCAGTTCTGTAGGCATCCCTGTATTTACTGCACAAAAACGGCATGCGCGTGTACAAATATCACCTAAAATCATGAAGGTAGCCGTACGGTTTGCCCAGCATTCATAAATATTCGGACACCTAGCTTCTTCACATACGGTATGTAAAGTTTTGGAACGCATCATGCTTTTGATTTCCTGATAGTTGTCACCGGTAGTTAGCTTAATCTTAATCCAATCCGGTTTAGGTTGCTTTGCTGTTTTATTAGACAAAATGATAAACCCCGCTTCCTCCTGAATGTGATGCTGCAGATGAAAGTTGCTGCCTCATATTATAACATGTGCGATTTACAATTGCCTGTTTTTGTGAAATATGCAGGGTGTATCATCTGGAGTTTCCAGCGAGATTTTTCTGGTACCTTTAGACAAGAACGGATAAAAAGTAGTATTTTGCACCAATCTATAAAAAAGCTTCATCCGAAGTGACTACATTCAATTTAATGCCCGGACAAAAGGAGGCTGTTATCTTGCTGGCCCTATTTAAAAATATTAAAAACCGGAGAACCCTGTTATGCCTGTCCGCGGCCGCTATCCTTTGGGGTGGTTTAAACCTTCCCGTTGCAGCAGCTGTAGCGCGGCCTACTATCCAACCGGTGATGAGCAGCGGGGATCCCGCTAGTGCTAGCAAAGAAGCGCAATGGTCTGGCCGTAGACAGATTTATGAGCAAATGAGCGCAGCTACTGGTATCCCTTGGTTTAGGTTCGCAGCCATTGATCAATATGAACGCACGCTCGCCAAAAAGGGAGCCTCAGGGCAGCCTGTCTCCACGCGCCTTACAGCCATAAAAATCCCGGCACCGGTATGGGCTGGTCCACTTAATCCGGATCAGGGGGATACTTCCCCTAAATCCATTAGCTTCTTTGATGGTTTTGGCAGTGATGGCTCAGGAGACGGCATTGCTGATCCAGAGAATGATGCGGACGTTCTGTATAGTATGGCTAGACACTTATTGAAGTATGGACAATCCGCTAGTGATTTCAGTATCGGGGTCTGGGAGTACTATCACAATGGCCGCGCCTCGCAGCGCATTACCCAGTTCGCGAAGTTATATGAACATTTTGGACGGCTGGACCTATCCGGCAATGCCTTCCCGCTTCCCCTAAGTAACCTTTATTCTTATCGTAGCACTTGGGGTACTGGAAGAAGCTGGGGCGGAGCACGTATCCATGAAGGAACAGATCTATTTGCACCTCAAGGAGTGCCAGTACGAAGCACCTGCTTTGGCTTAGTAGAGACAAAAGGCTGGAACCGGTACGGCGGCTGGAGAATTGGCATTCGCGATATCGAGAACCGTTACCATTATTACGCTCATCTATCTGGATATAACAAAACCATTTCTCGCGGAGATATAGTCACCCCCGGTGAGATTATTGGCTGGGTAGGCAGCTCGGGTTACGGCAATCCCGGAACACAAGGAAAATTTCCTCCACATCTACACTTTGGCATTTACCGCGATCGCGGAATTACCGAATGGGCTTTTGATCCGTTTCCGTTGCTGAAACAATGGGAGAAACAGGAATATAGAGACTTAAAGAACAAAAGAAGCAAAAAAAGTGCTGTAAATTAGAATAAGGTCCCTTTCCTTAGAGAGGGGCCTTTTCTTTTTTAATACAACATCAAACAGCCAAAAGGTTCAATGCTGACCGTAAGCTTATTATTATTTTTAAAAGTTGCTCCAGACAATAAATCAGTTAATTCGTTCTTATCAGCTCGATATGGACTAAGCTCTAGTTGGTACGGGTTTGGAGAATTATTGATAATCAGCCCTATCTTCTCGTGCTCCACACCTCGTATGTAGCCAAGCACATTACGAACTTCATCAGTAAACCAAGGACGAAACGAACCTTTGCGCAGAACTTCATGGCTTTTTCTCAGAGAAATCAATTGTTGATACCACTTATGCAGCACTGCATTCTGAGCTTGTTCTTGCCATATCATAGCTTTTCTACAGTGGGGGTCTGTCGCCCCTTCCATCCCAACCTCATCCCCGTAATAGATCATTGGAATACCGATATAGGTCATCTGGAAAAAAACAGCCAGCATCATACGTTCAACAGCGGTACTCACGTGGTCCCAACCACGCCCACCTTCTTTACATGCCGTAAGAAACCGCAGGGTATCATGGCTGCCAAGCAACTGAAACATTGCCGAATTCGCCTGGTCATTATACAATGCCTCCTGATGGAGCAATTGCTCTATAAAGCGAACTGGCCCCGTAGATTGTTCCGCAAAAAATTCCAACACTGCATCACGAAGCACATAATTCATTCCTCCATCGAACTGATCCCCTCTAAGCCATGGCCCAGAAGCATGCATAATCTCACCGATCAGCAGGATTTCAGGATATTCAGATTTGAGCTCTTGCCGAAACCGGGACCAAAAACGCGGATTAACTTCATTGGCCACATCCAGACGCCAGCCGTCAATCCCTGTCTCGCGCACCCAATACTTCGCAACCTCAATCATGTAATTCGCCGTATCCGGATTGTCCATGTTCAGCTTTGGCATATGCGCTTCAGCTTTGGCAAACGTTTCATAATTGGGTACAGGCGTCTGCGTAACCGGAAAGGAATGAATGAAGAACCAATCTTTATACGGAGATAGCTCTCCTTTTGCCAACACATCTTTAAACGCGAAAAAGCGGTCTCCCGAATGATTAAACACAGCGTCTAAAATCACTTTGATTCCATGCCTGTGCGCCTGGCTGACCAGCGCCTTCAATCCTTCCATATCCCCAAATACTGGATCAACCTTATAGTAATCGGAGGTATTATACTTATGCTCTGAAGGAGACTCAAATACAGGCGTCATATAAACAACGTTTACTCCTAACTGTTGCAAGTAGGGCATTTTGTCAGAAATGCCTTGTAAGGTCCCTTCGTTATAACTGCTAGGATAGATTTGATAGGTTACTGCATCCATGCTCCATGAAGGTAACTTCAACGCCTCAGAATGATGGAGATATGCATATTGAAAAGAACCCGCACGTTCGCGGCTCTCCGACGCCCCTCTCTCTCCATACCAGACATATTCACCCGCAGGATTAGTTACATGGAATAGATATCTGCATTTTTTCGTAGGGTTCTCAATGACCGCTTCATGTATCTCATAAACACCTGCCGACCCAATCCGCTCCATCTGCAAAGGAACTTCATGCCCCGGAGAATCATAACGGTCTGAGTAGATGACGGTACAGGATAATTGCTGTCCAGCTTGCGTGAACAGTCTGAGCTTCAAGATGCCCGTACCCACAGGATAGGCAAACGGATCTTCACTTGTATGATATAAAAACCATGTATGAGGCATAACTTCCAAACTCCTTTTTTATGCTTTTATCTTTAAATCTATGAGACTCTTTGTGATTAGAGAGACTGCTAAATTTGTGTTATTATGGTTACAAATACCGTTCCGGATTATGAGGGGAAGACAATGAAAGTAACCATTTCTGATATTGCCAAAGCAGCCAATGTGGCTAAATCTACCGTATCCAAAGTATTAAACGATTCCCCAAAAATATCACAGAAAACGAAACACAAAGTTCGCGAAATTATGAAGCAGATGAACTATACACCAAGCAGTATCGCTACTGGATTAGCCAGACAAAGCAGCTGTAATATTGGTCTCCTGGTCGATATGTCCAAGGAAAGTGAATTTCTAAACCAGTTTTTCTACAACATCATCGGTGGAATAGAAAGTGTAATTGCGCCTTTAAAATACGAGCTGACTATTTCCAATGTGCAGCATAGTAGTCCGGAAGGACATTTTCTAAATAGACTTGTATTCAGCAAACGTGTCGACGGAATCATAGCGAATAACTCCGTACTTACGGAAGAGCTTTGCGAAGAACTGAACCGCTTGGAGTTTCCCTACATCTCCATCGGCGAAATTATGACTCCCGGAAGCTGGGTCGATTTCGATAATGAAGCAGGCGGCGGCATGCTGACCTCACATTTAATAAAGCAGGGGTATTCCAAAATAGCCTTCATAGGCGGGCAGCAGCAGGAAAAGATTTATACCCATCGTCTGAGTGGATATTTGCAAGCATTGCAGCAAGCAGATCTTGCGGATCAGCAGCAATGGATTATCAATTGTAAGGCTGATGAACATGAGAGCTATCATGCTGCACTTGAGCTTCTACAGAGCGAAGATCGACCAGACTCCGTAGTATGCATGAACAGCTATGTTGCCTTCGGGGTGCTTCAAGCTGCAAAATCACTGGATATTCATGTTCCATCACAGCTCGGCATCGCAGCTTTTGATGAATATCCTCTGTCCCGTTATACTACGCCTCCTCTAACCTCTCTGAATATCGACACGTTCCAGCTGGGGGTATCTTCAGGCGAGCTGCTGATGCAACGCATTCGTAATAACAACATGCCTACCGGGCATTTGCTTCTCGAGCCAGAACTCATTCCCCGTGAGTCAACCATGAGATCCCAGTTCCCGGCGGGAACTTAGTGAGGAGGCAGAAGCTTGGTTGCGCTGAGTGCTGATTCGGCTTGATTGTCTGGAGTAACTAACTGAGCTTGATTGAGCTTGTGTAGCTGACTGAGCTTTATTGCGCTGAGTGCTGATTCGGCTTGATTGTCTGGAGTAACTGCTTTAGCTTGATCGAATTTGAGTAGCTAAAATGGCTACATCGGATTTAATTGCATTTTGTGCAATAGAAATCCTTATAAGATGGGTAACATTCGATTTAATTGCACTTTGTGCAGTCAAAACTCGTGAAATTGGCAAAAAACAGCCTTTTTCCTGAATTCTACTGTACAAAATACAGTTAAATCTTTCTACCAGCTTCAAACAGAAAGTCTAATTGTACTTTCTGCAATTAAAAAGCTTCATACTGCTTACCAAGGAGCGGCCCCATACGGGAGCCGCTCCTTGTTGTGTTTAAACTGTAGATATTATGAAGCTTATAGATCCTTCCAGCGCTGAACCGTCAGATTTACGGTTTGTGTACCGCCTGATGGCGTAAGAGTTCGATTGGAAAGATCCGATCCATTCGAATTCACCTCCACATTAGTCCAAGCGCCTCGTGTAACTTTGTATTGAATTGCTGTTCCCGCCGGTAGACTTAGTGTGATGGAGTAAATACCATCACTGCCCTTCGTCAGTTGGTAGTTCGGATCTGCCACATTCCAGCTATTGAAGGAACCGGAGAGATAAACGGGACCACTCACAGGAGTAGACGCAGGAACAGTTACTCGGAATGTAACACTATCCGCTTGTGGTTCTCCTGCGGTGATGTTGCCATTCACCATACTCCAGGTGCCCGCAGCAAAATGATAGTTATTGCCGCCATTGTTATCCCATGTGCCACTGCCATTATTAAAGGCTGCGGTCAGCCCAGCTGCCGTGCCCAGCTGAATCGTAACCGCCTTATATCCTGTAAAAGCAGAAGCTTGGAGCTGCTCGCCTGGAGACGTCGTCCAGACCGTTGAACCATCGAGCTTATAATGGATATAAGAGCTGCTATAAGCCGCATTCTTATAATAGATCGTTGCCGTGCTGCCGACAGGTGTTGCCGTTGGCGTTGGTGTAGGCGTTACGGTCGGTGTCGGAGTTGGCGTTGGCGTTACGGTCGGTGTCGGCGTTACCGTTGGCGTCGGTGTTGGCGTTGGTGTTGCTGTTGGTGTTACGGTTGGCGTCGGTGTCGGCGTTACCGTCGGTGTAGGCGTTACGGTTGGTGATGGTGTCGGCGTTACCGTTGGTGTCGGCGTCACTGGTCCACCCGATTGAATATTGCCAGTTGGTGTATAAGTCCAGGTGCCGGCACTAAATAAATAGTTGCTGCCCCCGTTACTGTCCCAAGTACCGCTGCCATTGTTAAAGCAAGCTTCAAGCTGGCTGGCTGAGCCGATATTAATCGTTATTTTGTTGTAGCCTGCTACATCAGAGACAGGTATCGCCACACCTGGTGATGTCGTCCAAGTTCCTCCTACAGGGCGATAATGAATATAAGGCGAGGTATAGCCCTGCTTATAGTAAATAGTGACACTGTTCCCCGCTGGTGTTGTCACTGAAGCAATCGCGCTAAGGAGGGATAGATTGCCTGCTGCATCCATTGCTTTTACCGTATAGTCATACGTAGTACTGGCGGATAATCCGTTATCCGTATATGAAGTAGTTGCGGATGTACCCACTTTGACGCCGTTGCGATAAATTTCATATCCGGTCACACCTACATTGTCGGTGGAAGCGGTCCAGCTTACTAAAGCACTGGATGCATTTTGAACAGTTGCGGTCACGTTAGTTGGTACAGTTGGAGCCACTGTATCTGTAGGAAGCTGTTGTTTTGCATAAATTTTGGCTGCATTTGCACCCACGGTTACAGTGATCTGCTTGCCAGTTGCTCCACCCGATTGTACAGTTACCGTATCCGAAGTGTTCAACTGGTTATAAAGAACCGTCCCGACTGCCAAGCTGCTCTCTGCACGCAGTGGAATGGTAACGGTCTGCGAGCCGCTGGATTTATTACTGAATACGGAGATAACTTCCTGCCCCAGATTAGTTCCAGTGTCGATACGACGTGAAAAAGCATATAAGTTCTGTGCAGACCACATTTCACGTTGAGTGCCTGTACGGAGTGCCGGATTATTTTTCCGAATCTCATTAAGTTTGGCTACGTGCTTGTAGGTGCTGGCATTCTCATTAAAATAATTCTCTAATACATTGCCGTTTGCATCCCGTTTCACCATTGACCAGCGGTTCCAGGTATCGGCGATGCCTCCCGTCATAATCTGTCCATTACCATTGCCTTTGTTCTGTTCCGTACCTTGGAAGACTACGGGTGTTCCACGCACTGTAAAAATAAAAGTCAAAGCGTTCTGCAGCTTATCTACGCTTCCTCCAGCTTCTGTGAGAAAACGATTGCGGTCATGATTGTCGATAAAGGTAACCATGTGATTGGCATTTCCGTTGTAGTAGGAATCCTGTGCCAAGGTGCTTTTAATATTGGAGTCAAAAGACTGCCCATATGCGAAGCTATTTAGAACGGAGAAGAACATTGGGAAATCAAGCATGCCCCACTCCTTGTTGTTGCCGACCCAGCGTGAGACAAATTCAGCATTGCCGTCAAAATTCTCGCCAAAGGTATTAACCCCCAGATAATTTTGCAGTTCACCAATATCAGTCGGCTTCATCAGCTTGGCTGCGTCTACACGCGCACCATCTGCTCCTGTATAGTCAAACCAGCCTTTAATCGAATCAAATACGGCTTTTTTAGCAGCAGGGACATCGAAGTCAATGTCATCCAGTCCGCCTAGATCATGATTTTCTAAGTAATCCTGTGCCCATTGATCGTATCTTCCGTCTGCCAAAGACCAGTTGATATCTCCATTATGGTGATACCAAGCCGGGTTATTGAAAGGAGCTGCTGGCTGCAGACTAGGGATATCATAGTAGGCTTGGGTACCCAGCATATAATCCCCGATATGGTTCGGCACAACGTCGATCACTACCTTGATGCCAACCGCATGTGCGGAATCCACTAACTCCTTAAGCTTCTCCTTTGTACCAAAGTAGGGATTGGCTGCGTTAGGGTCCTTAACATTGTACCCGTGATACGCTGTATTTTTACCGCTGCCATTGTTCTCCCGATTCGTCATTTGCGGCTCCGCCACTGGGGAAATCCAGATCGCGGTGTAGCCCATATTTTTAATATAAGACAGCTTGTCGATCACCCCTTGCCAATCTCCGCCTTTCATATAACGGAAATCTTCTTCAGAGTTCTCGCCATAGCGAATTGCCGCTCCCGTAGCATTGTTGGAAGAGTCCCCGTCATTAAACCGGTCAACCATAATCTGATAAATGGTATCATTCTCGTTAATCGTACCGATGCTGGCCGCATCTGCCTGTTGTGGCGCTAAGATGAATAAATTAATCACAGTAGAAAGAAGAATAGATGTAATCAGAACGGGCACGTACCATAACTTACGTTTCATCGCGCGCATCTCCCTCTCTTATTAAAGCGTATTCATAACACACTAAAACCTACTTCTTGGATTAAAAACGACCTTTCCAGCGATGTTTTTGGCATAGAAACAAACGAATTTTAGGGAAACCGGTTTCCCTACTAAAAATTACCATGACACCAGACGCGTTGTCAAGCCTTAAAATTGAAATGCACAACAAAAAAAGAGCTCCTATTTCGGAAGCTCTTGGGGTTGAATATTTACGGTTTGAGTTCAGCGTCCCGCCGTCTGAATAAACTGCAAGACCTCATTCATAATTCGGTCCTTCTCTTCACAATGGCACACCATATGACCACTGTTGTCGACCATCAGCACCTGTTTTTGGGTCGCCTTGATCATATGATGACGTAGGTAATCGGCGCTTCTAGTCTTCACTAGATGATCCCGTTTCCCTTGCACGATCAGGGTTGGAGTCTCAATATGCGGATAAACAGAAAAGCTTTCACGAACCAGTCGCTGGAACTCTCGAGTTGCTTTTGGAGGCGTTGAACTGAATTTACTAATATAAGTTTTTAGCATGGAAAAGCTCGCAAGGGTCTTAATAATTTCTACAGGATTCAGCGGAAACACAGGGGTAGACAACAAAGTGAGAGATTTAATCCAAGGTTTATAGCGCACTGAAAGATGTGAAGCAATAAGAGCACCGGTTGAAAAACCGATCAGATGAACTCCGTCATTTGTCTTTAACAGCTCTGTTAATTCATCCTCAGCACTTTGCTGCCAATCATGTCGATCCGAATGCAGTAAATCATTCCTGCTGCCCCCGTGCCCCTTTAGGGTAAATGTTCTGGAACGATAATTATGCTGCTCCATAAACTGGGACAAGGGAGAGATTTCATGCTCACCTCCGGTAAAGCCATGAATAAATAAACAACTTTCCATAATTGTCCCTCTTTTCACATTCCAAACTGAATTCCATCTTTATTGTATAATGCCAATCCCCTTTATTTTCTATTCATTCCAACCTTCTATGTAAAACCTTAACCAAATGATGTCAAGGTTCACCACCGTTATAGGTTCAAAATAAAATATATATTCTATTGTTCCCACCAAAGAAGACCGAGTGCAGAAGTAATCGTTAAACCTACGGCCGAGCTAGATGAAGTTACGTTAGCACAAATAGCAGTCCCCGGCGGAACGATGATGCTGCCCGTAAAGTTCTGTGAGAAGGCTCCCGGCGCTAATTGATAATTGTAAAGCGTTGTTCCCCCGTTAATTGCCGCTGTTGAAGATTGAACGGTCATCGCACTTGTAGCCGCGCTTCCGAGATTATTATTTGTTGGTGTCAAGGTTGCAGGAGAGGTTAACGTCCCCCCTTTGACAATTGTAAAGCTTCCAGACATAGCCGATAGCAGAGAAGATCCGCCGATACTGCCGCTTATACGAGATATATATACGGTTTTTCCGCTGCCAGCAGCATTACTAATCCGAATAGAAGTAATTGCAGAAATAAGACTAAGTACGACCAAACTAGACACGGATGTGTTGGTAGAATACAAGACCGCAGCCTTCGAAGCACTTATTTCAGGTGGCGCGCTGATATCCGGAGCTTGGAAGGTATTGACCATATCCACATAAAGAGGTTGATCATTGTCGTTAAACACATATTGATTAGGCATGATTATCCCCTCCCAGTTCTAATATTCCCACCAGCTGATAGATGTTGTCGCTGCTGAAGTTCCCGATGCAATCGTGATGGACGTGGTTATGGAATTTCCGGGAGGAACAACGATTTGTCCAGTAAAGTCAACAATGACGGGACCCGCTGCCAGTAATAAAGATACTAGAGTGGCCGGACCTCCCGTAGGGGCAGCAGTCGAGGTTCTGGCCGTCATCACACTGGTTAACGCACTTCCAAAATTAAAATTTATCGGTGTAACGGTGGTTCCGGTGACCGTAGCGTTCCGAAGTAGAGATAACGTAACCGCAGCTGTTGCCGAGCTAGCTGCAACACGGGATACATACAATGTACGTCCGCTGCCTGCCGGATTACTAATCTGAACAACTAACGGTGCAGCAGTCGTTACCGTAGAAGTAAAAGGGATTCCAAACAATAGCCCCGCCTTAGCCGCTCCTCCCTCCGGAGCTGAATCTATACCAGGTGCAACATACGTGTTGACTTGTTCTGTAAAGAGTGGCTGGCTACTCTGATTAAATACTGAATCGTTTGGCATGCGCTATCCTCCCCGTACTTGAGCTTATCTTATTTTATGCCGCTCTAAGTAGCAGGTTGTTTGGGAAGGTGCGTATTTTTGCTTTTGCAGCCCAATCACCTCTTATTTTTCACCATATATTATTATCACCATTCGAATGGCTAAGGATTGTCCCTAACGGTTCGCGGCTTATTGGACTGCGGTTTATTGATGCTCAGGGCTCAAACGACGGTTAGGGTCCTTTTATGGATAGGGTTCCAGAAAACCCGTAGGAGGTGAATGAAATCCATAACGGTCTGGAACTAGAAAAGCGCAGCAAAATAAAACACACAAAAAAACAGGGGAATCGCTCTAGAAATCCGCAACCTTTTCCACCTCCAAATGGTCGAAGAAAGCGCCGTAAGGTCACGATCAGTCCTTTATTTTCCGAGCATCAATTTATCGGATTCCCCGTGTCCAGCTCCATTTCGCCTCTGCCTTGGCAAAAAAGCGGAACTAAAACGATGATCTCTTACGCAGTTATGAACCAAGGAGACCACCCTGTTAGCGTCCGCTTGGAGATTAGTCCGAACAGTCTTGATTCTTTTATAGATTCAGAAGAGATCGTGGCCGCAAAAGAAATGAAGGTGCTAGTGCCAAGCAGATTTTTAAAGTGGACTCGGATATCCGCCTCCACGCAACAGTCAACGGGTTTAGGCAAAATTGATGTATACGTCCAAGCCCAGTCTATAGGTATGAGTTAACAATTTTATAAGAGAGGGACGAGGAATTTTGCCTAACTACAGCTCTTTTCAAGCTAATCCCGATAATCTACGAACGCTTATTTTTGGCCGGGATGCCTCGCTGATTGATCATCCGCTTACTACAGATCCAGGCGGAAATCTAACGACAATTATCCTAGATGGTACGATTTCCAATATACTCGGAGCTACCATCACTGCGGGTACTTTGTCCTCAGCAGGAACAGTTACTAACATTCTTAACGGGACTATCACTAGCGTACTCGGGGCTACCATCACAGCGGGTACCTTGTCTTCCGCAGGAACAGTTACTAACATTCTTAACGGGACTATCACTAGCGTACTCGGGGCTACCATCACAGCGGGTACCTTATCTTCCGCAGGTACGGTTACCAACATTCTTAACGGGACTATTGCTAGCGTACTCGGAGCTACCATCACAGCTGGTACTTTGTCCTCCGCAGGAACCATTACTAACATTCTCGATGGCACGATTACCAGCGTGCTGGGAGCTACGATTACGGCTGGTACCTTGTCCTCCGCAGGAACCATTACTAACATTCTCGATGGCACGATTACCAGCGTGCTGGGAGCTACGATCACTGCCGGGACTATTACTAGTGTACTAGGCGCAACCATTACCGCTGGTACTTTGTCCTCAGCAGGAACAGTTACCAATATCCTTAATGGGACCATTACTAGTGTGCTAGGAGCTACAATCACTGCGGGTACCTTGTCTTCCGCAGGTACCATTACTAACATTCTCGATGGCACGATTACTAACGTACTTGGAGCTACCATCACTGCCGGTACTTTGTCTTCGGCTGGTACGGTAACCAATCTCTTAAACGGGACCATTACCAGCGTGCTCGGAGCCACCATTACGGCTGGTACTTTGTCTTCCGCAGGTACGGTCACCAACCTCTTAAACGGGACCATTACCAGCGTGCTCGGAGCTACGATCACTGCGGGTACTCTGTCCTCAGCAGGTACCATTACTAACATTCTCGATGGCACGATTACTAACGTACTTGGAGCCACCATCACAGCTGGTACTTTGTCTTCTGCAGGTACGGTCACCAACCTCTTAAACGGCACCATTACCAGCGTGCTCGGAGCCACCATCACAGCCGGTACACTCAGTAGTGTGACCTCTATTTCACAACGCAGCTTTATCGAACAGACGACGACGGGTATTGCAACTGCTAATGCCTATACTCCACTGCCAGCAGTGACTACGAGCGTATTGGGGACCTATTCCTTTTTCATCAATAACACTGGAGCTAACCCAGTCAACACACGAGTTGAAATCAGTGCTGACGGAACGAACTATTTCGTCGATACCACAGGAGATAATCCTTTAGCAGCAGGTTCTATCGATGTCATAGTTCCGGCAAGATTCCTGAAATATACACGCTTATCCTATCAATCAACGAATGCAGGAGCCGCCTCAACAATCAATGTAAGTTTCAACGCGCAGGGAACGTAATGCAGATGCCCATCATATGTTGTAACGAAAGAGTGCATGGATATCCATGTGCTTTTTCTTTTGATAGCAAAAGCTGATTTCTACTTCTACATATGTAACAAGGAGGAAACAACGTGAACAATATTACGCTTGGCGTCCACCTCATCGTTAACAATGAAGCTGATCTTCTGCCCCACTGTCTCACAAGCGTAGCAGGTGTTGACGAGATTGTGGTCATAGATACAGGCTCTACTGACGAATCCATAGCTATTTCCCAAGCGCACGGGGCTAGAGTATTCCAACGGGAATGGACAGAAAACTTTGCTGCAGCACGTAACGAAGGTCTCGATCAGGCGGATACCGATTGGATTCTAGTCCTTGATGCCGATGAACGCCTACAAACTCCACTTCCGGAACTCCGCAGCCTCCTGCAAAACACGCAAGCTCAGGCTTTTACAGTACACATTGATAATTGGCTTGGCGTTCGGCCTGAAGATAAGGTAAAGCACAGTGCGGTTCGTTTATTCCGAAATGGACAGGGTTATCGATATAGCGGAAGAATTCATGAAGGAATTGACGCTGCAATCCTTAAATCACATAACATCTCGGCGATTGAGCATAGTGATATTGAGATTGAACACTTCGGATATATGCCGGAAATCATGGCACGAAAAAATAAAATCAAACGCAATGAACAGCTGCTGCGACTCGCTTTAGCCGAACAACCGGAAGATCCTTTTCACTCGTATAATTTAGCAGTCACCTGCTGTCAGGACGGTCGTCTTCTGGAAGCAGAGACATTACTTCGCCAGACCCTTCACCATGTGCCACTTGAAGCTTCCTACCGTCCTACGATGATTAGAGATCTCTGTAAAATTTATCTGACTCAAGGAAAAACCAATATCATAGATCCCTTGCTGTTGCCTGAATTGGAGCGTTATGAGGATTACCCTGACCTGCATTTTTTATTAGGCCAATCTTTGGAGAGTCAAGGTTTGTTAGAACGTGCTTTTCAAGCTTATCAGCGTGCAGCATCCATTTCTGGAGATCAGGTTAATCAAAAATATGTATCTGAGCAAGGGATGAACACCTTCCGCCCACTTTATCGACTAGGATTAATCTCAGAGCGGCTTGAGCTTCAGGAGGACGCTGCGAGATTCTACCACCGTGCGCTTCAACACCACTCTTTATATAGGCCTGCCTTGCAGGGAATAGCTTCTGCTTTTCAACGCTTAGCTGTAACCGATGAGGAGATTGCCACCTTGCTGATACAACTCGTCCCCCCAACTAATGCTGCCCAACGAGCTGCGATTATTGACAGTTTATTTGCGATAAATGCTAATGAGGCCATCAATAACTTATCCCGAGACACTTTTCCCTTGGAATTAGAGACGGCAAATTGGATGATCTCTTCGCTCATCATTACCGGCAAGCTGGAAGACGCCTATACAACGATAAGACAAATGGCCTCCTTAGCTACGCAAGATAACCATGATTTAGAATATCTGAAAAAGTGGGCTACCCTCTGGGCTATTTGCTCTTGGTCGCTTTTTGGAGAATTCCACAATGACCTGCTAACCTATGTACCAGACGAACTTCGTTTCGGACTGCAATACATTCAGAAGTGCCACCAGCAACAAAAGGTAGATCCCGTTGAAGCAGAGGTAGATCCATTAACATTACATTCCTCATTCATTTCAGATTTGATCGAACAATCAGTAAAACTACACCAGCCCGCGTTAAGCGAAGCTTTGGTAAATTTGTTCCCTACCTTTCGGTCTGAATTAGCCGCAGCATTATATAAAGAAGGGAATAGGAATGAGGCAGGCGAGCATTTTATCAGGTTAGTTAGCGATCAAGCGGCTGATGCGAAGGTTCTTTTTTATATAGGTGAGATGGTCTTTGACAAGGGGCATTACACGGAAGCCAGTGAATGGTTTCAACAAGCGCTGGAGCAAATGCCTGAGCATGAGGCTGCCCGAGTGGGTTTAGCACTCTGTTACCTTCAGCAAGCGAAGCTTAGCATGGAGGATGCTCTGAACAGCTTGGATGCAGCTAACGTCCACGGTCCACTGCAAACGGATATTGGTGCCATCCATAAATCCATCTTTTTACTAAATCGTACACCGTGGCACACACAGTGGAGCTTCCGCCAGAGCGAGGGGAGGGCAGCCAAATGAACATGCCAAGCCAAAAACCTCTGATTTCGCTATGCATGATCGTTAAGAACGAAGCAGATAGCTTAAGCCAATGTTTAAAAAGCGTACGTGGTGTCGCCGACGAGATCATTGTAGTCGATACTGGCTCTACTGACTCCACGCTACAAATTGCTCTAAGCTTTGGAGCTAAAGTTGTTCACCATCCTTGGAATGGCGATTTTGCCGCTGCCCGCAACGCGGGTCTTCAGCAAGCCCGCGGACAATGGATTCTCATTCTGGATGGAGACGAGGAACTGGATGCGAAAAGTAAGGGGGAGCTGTTGCTGTGTGCGGAGCATTTGGAGTATGAAGCTTTTTTTCTGCGCATTCATAATCATAAAGGTTTAACCGCAGCTTCACAGACCATTACTGTTAATCCGATTATCCGCCTATTCCGTAACCGCCCGCAGTACCGTTTCAGCGGCATCATCCACGAACAGATTGCAGAAACGATCGTAAAAGCTACACCCAAAGCAGCTATGCATTTAAGCACCGTAGTCATCCATCATTACGGTTATGCAGACGGCGTAGTAGCAAAAAAAGATAAGATCAAACGAAATGTAGAGCTGCTCAAGGAACAGCTAAAGTTAAATCCCAATGACCCCTTTCACCATTTCAATATGGCTGTTGAATATATGCGGCTTAGTGAATATCAACCGGCTCTAGAGCATATCAAAAGATCACTTAACGAAGCTCCGCCCGACACAAGTTACGTTCATCTGCTGCACAAATATCAAATCCGCTGCCTGGCAGAATTAAAAGATTTCAACGCGGCGCTGGAAGCTTGCGACTTAGGGATAACCCTACATCCAGATTATCCTGACTTGGCTCATATCAAAGGTGTGCTGCTGTTTCAAATGGGAGCCCTAGCTGAGGCCAAAACAGCATTGCTGCAAGCCTTAGTCATTGGAGAAGCCCCTTCCGGTTACCATACCGAGTCTGGATTCGGATCTTATTTGACATTTTATTTGCTGGGACAGTTATGCGAAGAAATAGGCGATCAGACCGAGGCCTGTGCCTGTTATACCAAAGCTGCTCAGCTTCATCCCGATCCAACGCCCATTATAACCCGACTGATCCGAGCCTTAAAATGTGCTGAGCGCGAAAATGAAATTTCGGGCTGGCTTCACGCTCATCTACCCGAATACACAGCTGCTAAAAGCGGACTTCTCTTAGATTTATTGCAGATTGAGGGATGTGATAAGGCAGCAAAACAGCTGATGAAGACCACAGGGCAGCCCTCAGCTAATGACTCGTTATTCAACCCAGCCTATCACCCAGGGCGTTCGGAGCTTTTGTTGGCGGATCGTCTGCTTGCCTCCCTCTCTTCTTCAACCCCCTATTCTCCAGCGGCTAAAAGAGTGCGGCTCGCACTTCCACTGCCCAGAGTTTCAGATTAGGAAGGACGTATTCCTATGACCACACCGGATATTACACTTTGCATGATCATTAAGAACGAGGCAAACCATCTGGAGAAATGCTTATCCTCTGTGTGCGGGCTAGTATCTGAGATTATCATTGCGGATACAGGTTCAGAGGATAACAGTAAAGAAATCGCTCAGAGGTTCGGTGCAAAGATTATCGACATTCCTTGGGAAAATGATTTTACCAAAGCTCGGAATATAAGCCTAGAGTATGCAACTTCTGCTTGGGTTCTGGTGCTGGATGCCGATGAGGCTGTAGATCATTGGAGTGAGAATCTGCTCCAGCCCTTGCTTGGTGCCGAGTATATTCATGGGTATTGGCTGCCCATTATCCACTATGTCGGTGATATACCTGAAGCGGATTTTGTTACAGATCATGTCTGTCGATTATTCAGAAATGACAAAAGAATTATTTTTCGCGGAAGTATTCATGAGGAGATTGCCAGCAGCATTTGGGAGCTTCCAGCGGGGGAGATCGCTTATGCAGATTTGCGTATTTTGCACTACGGATATTTAGAAGATGAATTGATGCGTAAAAATAAATATAACCGCAATTTAGCACTTATCAACAACGGTCTGCGGCTTCAACCGAACCATCTTTTTCTTCGTTATGCGTTAGGGGCAGAGTATTATCAGCAGGGACAATATAAAGAAGCGGCAGAGATCCTCCTTCCGCTGCTCACCTCCACTCCAGCCCCTTCCGGTTATGTCTCAGATATTTACCTTAAGACGGCTTACGCCTTACAACTATGTGGCCGAAAGCAGGAAGCTGAGGAAGTTTTTCGTACGGGGAGCGGTCTTTTTCCCGATTTCACGGATTTATTAGAAAGCTATGCCCTCCTGTTACTGGAACAAGGGAAGCTCAGCTCAGCCAAGCACTACTTGGAGCAAGCACTTCAGAGCGGGAATACAGCACATAAATACCCTTCTTCCTCGGGCAGTGGAACGTATCGAACAGAACTACTAGCCGGGAGAGTGTGTGAGAAGTTATACCAATACCCGGATGCGTGGAGACATTACGAGGCTTCCATACAACATAAGCCTGATTATACCGAAGCGTGGAAAGAACTCGTCCCACTAAGCCTTCTATCTGGAGGGAAGGCACAACTACGAGCATTGACCCACAACCATCTGCACTCTTTATCCCCTGATACTTTGAGTTATCTTCTGCCCGCAGCGCTCAATGCCCGCGATCCGGAATGGCAAGCTGAGCTTTCTACAGCCAGCCAGTTACCCTTATCTGTTCAGGTTGCATTGCAGGCGATTCTGGAAATAAACAATCAACCGGAACATCTTCAGACACTCGCACCGCTTGAACAGCTGCTTCATGATCCTTCCCATCTTTCCAACCGATCCTTTGTACTTGGCTACCTGTGGGCTTTCTCTTGCCGTATTGGAGATACTGAGTCTGCCATGCGCTGGCTTGTCTGTCTATTGCCTTACAGACCGGGGATTTTATCGATCCATCATCTTTTAGCGGGGAATTATAGGCTTAAAGCTGATCTTTCGGATCTCAACTATGCAGCACAATTGCTGCTTCAGACTGGTGCTTGGAATAGTTTATTAGCACTTTATCGGCATTCGCAAGGTTCTTCCTTTCAATGGTCCAGTCTGCCGCAGCCCTTACTTTACGGTTTACTCGAAGCCCCCACCTCCATAAAAAAACAATGGTGCTCTATTTATGTCAGCAAGCCTCCTCAATATCAAACGCCTGCGGACTGTACCGAGTGGCAATTATACGCTGCGATAGCCTACTCCTGCGGAGAGG
The DNA here is from genome assembly GCF_038002845.1 of Paenibacillus sp. FSL F4-0122. Classification (NCBI taxonomy): domain Bacteria; kingdom Bacillati; phylum Bacillota; class Bacilli; order Caryophanales; family Paenibacillaceae; genus Paenibacillus; species Paenibacillus sp. FSL F4-0122. The sequence goes on along the minus strand of NZ_JBBODI010000001.1, from coordinate 3,382,891 downwards.
TGCCCATCCTTCATATAGAAGATGAAGCCGCTTTGCGTAGAGTCGGGGGGGCTACCGCAGCCGTGAGCCTCGCTTATTACAAGCTGCAGCTCGCAGCAGAAGTTTATCCGCAAGGGATACCGTCAGCTCATATCTCTTCTGCGCTGCTTCTGAGATCTGCCAGCCGGACTTAGCCGGTTGGCAGGGCAGATGCGGATTTCAATGCTCCTCTTGCCATTCTACCAGATGGGGCTGCTCATCAAGGATAGATTCGTACTGCTCCAGACTACCCCAGCGCCCCTCTGGATCAAGCTCCAGGTAACGCGAGTATTTTCGCCGAAGCTCCTCAGGGGATATCGCCCAACCATAATGTTTCACACGCAGCTCGGTAAGAAAACCCGGCAATACCGAATAAGAGAGCGGAAGCCTTGGCACATGATGATCCATTTTCGGAAAAAAATAATGAAAGTTCGGCAAATAGCGGACTAGTGTACGGGTATGCTTCGTGTGGATATTCCAATGCTCATCTTCACGGTAATGTGTGGTGCCTCCCCAAAAATCAAATAATCGGAAGGATACCCAGTCATACACATCCTGATCGATGAGTCGCCTCATCTCCCGTTTAGCAGACTCTTCATAGAACTCATCGGCGTCCACAGACAGCAGCCAATCCGGATTCGTAGATACCGCCAGCTCCCACAATGTTTGCCGCAGCTCCCATTCACGGTTAAACAAAGAGCTTTGCAGGGTTACGAGCTTCTTAACTTTGGCAAAAGAGAGACATAACTGAGCCGTATTATCTGTACTACCATCATCCACGATCACAATATCATCCACGAACTCACTTAATTCCTCCAGCACCTGCTCTAAATACCTTCCGGCTTCGTTCCTAACCTGCATTATAGCAGTCAGACGATTGCCAGATGTTTTGCGGAGTGGCCCTCTATGACTACTCATCCTCCACTCTCCTTCTCAATCGTCTTACAGCCTCTTCGAGATCTGCCATCTCTGACAAAAGTGGCCATGCCTGATTGTCTTCCCCTCCTGCATTTAAAAAGCTACGGATGGCCTCGTGCCGCCTGCCATACAGCAAGTGTATGGTGCCTTCCATGGCTTCATCCACATTTTCTTCCTGCTCATGTTGCAGCACTATTGCCTTTTCCCATTGAAAAGTCCGCACATAATTTTGCACCAGCAACGCTTTTGCCTCGGAAGAAGTTAGCGGGCTTAAAATTCTTACCGCCGCTGCCTCATCCTCATTCCGGTGGAACAACTCCGCGCGAACCAATTCATCCTGACCGGAATGGAGCCAGCTCTCCATCCTTTCTACTGCTTGCTTCTCCTCTGCGGTAAATGCTGTAATCGCAAATTGGCGGACTGCCGTTTCCAGATTCCCTGTCTTGGCTTCTATTGCAGAAAAAAACCGGAAGTGTGAAATAAGGCAATCCAAATATTCATACAACACCATTAACTCAAAGGATTGCGCCAGATATCGATTCGCTGTGGAGTCCCCAAGCAAATACAAATAAGATGCTGCCAAATAATGTACAACAGGCTGGCTGGGCAGCTTGGCGCACATTGAGGTATAATAATCAGCCCTAAGCTGTAGTTGAATCCTAAACCAGTCCGTAGCAAGGAGGGGCTCCTCCTGCCATAAGTTCTCAATCGCCTTACTCCACAACATCTCATAATCTGTCAGAAAATAAATCCGCTCGCGCTGAAATACAACTCCATAGGATTCCTGCTGATCCCCGTCGAGATAAATAACACTCTCCCTGCACAAGCTCTGCTCCAGATAGATCCGTTCTGACCGGGTTCCTACTAGATCAGCCTTTGCTCCAAGCAAGCCGCTGTATTTATCCCATAAGACCTTATTTTCTTCTTCCGGACAGCGCTCTAACAAAGCCACTATATATCCTGCTTGCAAAGAAAGAACCTCGGGCAGCCAATAAGGAGAGGAGACCAGAAATGTGTACTCCCTCGCCTTGAGAGTATGAATATCCGCGATCATTACCGGCTTGATCTGGCTGTTAATCTGCTGTTCAAGAGTCATTCTTCCGGCAAAACAAACCTCTTCCCGCTCGGGAAGAAGATCCAACAGTCTTTTATATTCGTATTCCTCCCAGGAGCCTCTGCTCAGAATTAAATATTTCATGAGTGCGCCTCCCTGCCCCTGCTGCTATCTGCCTTCTTCCCCTGCGGTTCGGACAAATCCCCCACATAACCTATAGTTAGTGAAGCTTCAGGGTGAAGCTGCAATTGGTGCGAAGTGGACGCCTTACAGGTAATCACTCCAGGCACATTCCCGCCTTTATGAGCAACTCGCTCTAGCGGAAAAACAATTCCCGAAGGGTCTCCCTTAAGCAAATGCCCCACCTCTTCGTCCATATCCGTAGATAAACTAACGATCAGATCCGCGGAACCTTGGGTGATCGCCTTCACTACCCGTTCAACGTAATATTTCTCATACCTGATAGAGTCTGATAAATACACAGTTATCTCACTCTCAAATAATGCAGATGCATTCTTCAAAGCCCGCAGCCAAGCCTCTTGACCACGAACTGTAATCACTACATCCTGTTCATTTACTGGCAAGCCGGAAGCTGTGTTCATCCAGCTGTCCTTGATCCAGATCCAGCGAATATTCTTGTAGCTCTGCTGCTCCTGTGTAGCTGCCCATTCCTGCGGAAGATGGTCCCCATTCCCATCCTCTTCACAATAAACAATCGCCGTCACTAATGGCGTTGCCAAGGTTACCTTACCGAGTGGAATAACAGGTTGTGTTGATTGTAAGAATCCATTCTGCGGTACAAGATGTTCTTCGTCTTCTAAGACATCTTCCAGCGCCCATTTTGTACTGTACGCCCGCCAGCCATCCGCAAGTGTGGGTCCGTTCAGCCTACTCTGGCCTCTATCAAGTGAATGTATAGCATGAACATACACAGCATCACTTAGCGCCAGCTTAGCTCCAGACTGCCGCGCTCGAAGACACCAATCGGCAATCATAAGAGGCCGCGCATGAAGCGAGGTGTCCAACCCTCCAATACGCTGAAGCAGCTCTTTAGAGAACAGGAGGCAAGAACCCGTTAGTACATCCATCTCTCGCCATTCTCCTTGGTGCCGGCTAAGACTATAGCTCACATGCGCAGCAAACTCATCATAGGTGCCGAAGTGAAGACGTTTCTTCCCTTCCCCTCTTTCGGTTGAAGAGCGAGGGGCAACCACCTTAACAGAAGCGTCATCAAAAGGAACCCACAATAGCTCATTTAGCCAGCCAGGCGATACCATGGTCGAATCTTCAAGTAAAACCGCGAAACTGGTTTCGATCTGTGCCAGAGCCTGGTTAGGCATGTACTCCTCTTTCTCATAAGGAACAAAGAGAATCGACTGCTCCTGTGAGAACTGTCCGGCTAATGTTTCCATAGGAAAATCAGGAGTCATTGCCACAGCAATAATGCGCACAGACTCTCCAGAATGGAGCAGCAGCAAGGGTAAGCAAGCCGCGGCACAATCCGGGCGGCTTAGCTCAACTACAAGGGTGATCCCATCTATACTCGGTAGTGGAAGTAGTCCCGTGCGTTCCAAGAACCCATACCTTCCCGCCAAGCGTTCCACATTCAGAGATTCTTGCGACATTAGGATTCACGCTCCATTTATTAAAGCTGTTCTACCTATAGTCTATGAGCGCTGAAGCGTGATATCCCCTTAATTTCCTCCGCCCGCTCCTTTATCTTCTTCCGTATGGTCTGCACCCGTACTCGCGGGATCAGTTGCCGCTGGAGACGGGTTGTTATCTTTCTGACTGTTGCTGGAGGTATCCTTACCCTGATCCACTGCTCCACTCTTATCCCCACCTACAGCTGGAGCAGGAATAGCAATTCCCGGAGCACTGCTGCCGTTCGCCCCCACAGGTTGACCTTGATTATCGTAGTAATACATAGGTACATCTCCAACAACCATCAGATAAGACACAGGAATTTCTGTATCCACTACCTGCGGCTCCATATCAAAAGGAATGACGACTGCAACCTCTGTCACAATATGAATATATACCTCGACCAGAATCATATTGATCCCAGCGTTTTGCTGGCGAGTACTGAGTTCAACCTTAACCGCACCTTGTGGTTCAATCTTGATCGGAATGTCGGGTCCATAAGAAGCGATAAGGGGACTGCCCAGCGCCTGCCCCAGCGGAATATATTCTGTTCGATTATGCAATTCCTGCAGCGTAGACTGAATGACCTGTGCCGCTTGCGAAGTAATACGCATATGCTCCGCGTAGTTGAGCATGAACCCTGATATTTTCCCGTTCTTATCCGTCTTCCAATCAATTAGCTCTTCCGCATTCCCTCCATTCGCAACCTGAGAGGTAATCGCCTTATTAATCGATTCCGTAGCGATTTGCTTCACACGTATTTGTGCTAAATGCAGGATGGGCGGCTTCATATGCAGCTCCACATAGCGAAGTGACTGCAGCACCAGCACAAGTATTACTAAAGATGCTATCAGCCAAAATTTGCGTCGGCTTCTTGGCTTATGTGTTTTTCCGCCTGCAACCGTTACCTTACTCTCTGGCCGGCTGGATAACCTAAAGCGGCCTTTGCTACGTTTGGCTTCAAAGCGCGTACGCTGCGGCCTAACCGCTGCCCGGCTGGGTTTTGACTTGAATGCGGAGCTTCTTGCTGAGAATCTCCGATTCGTGTCCCCATTTATTTTTGGCAGCCGAAAATGGCCTAGATCAGGTATTCTCAGCCTTCGGTTCCCCCATTTTTTCAATCTGCCCATTGCAATAGTCCCTCCCGCCTTACGCAGAGGTCAAGCCACCTCCACTTAATTTAAGGTATTCGCTAAGAGGGCAAAAAAGAAGAACGTTCCCTCCGGCAAACTACGCCTGAAGAAACGTTCTTCATCCTTTAGATCATCAACTGGGAATATGATATTAGTGCATTCTGCTCCGCTTATCCTCCTGCAAATGGTCCCAATGACGCCGAATAAAGATGCCAATGAGAATAGCAATAAACACCGCATACCAGGTAAGATAACCATTCCATTCTTCACGCGGAACAATTAAAGTTGATCCAATCGTACCGAATAACCATATATAAGATAAATTACCAAGCACGGTTCCCCATATAAAGGATGAGGCTTTAATCGGTGAAACAGCAGACATGAAATTGATTACATTGTTCGGAATAATCGGAATCGTACGCAATAGTACCAGCGTCCAAATCCCGTATCGATCCAAGTAACGTTGCCATTTATCATAGCGCTTCAGTTTGGTTCTCCATTTTCGGTCAAACCAGTTATACAGATATCTCCGAATAAGAAAATACATCAGTATTCCGCCTAGATTGCAGGCCAGCCAACTGATCAGCATGCCTCCAATTACGTTAAAAACAGAGACATGCAGCACGATCAAAATTACGAATGGAAAAAATCCTAATATACTCTGCAAAAGTGCGAGCGGGATGGTCACGAATAAAATAGATGGCCCGCTAAGGCCCAGCGTTTGCAGCAGCCAATCAATCCAGGTATTTATGGTCTCTGTCATGAAGCAGTCTCCTCTCTTGACTCCTTGCAGCAGCTGCCTCCTGATTTACTTTGACAAAGCATAAGTCTAAGTGTGTAAACTAGGTATCCATTCTTATTGAAATATAAGCACAGTACATTAAGAGCTTGTAATACTTTGCTTATATTCCCAAGAAAAACACCCCTTACGGGGTGTTTTATTGAATGAGCTTGCTTATGAAGTGTAATGTGTAAAGAACAGTAGTTAGCGTACAAGTTACATTTTTGTTTCCATTTATTCTTCACATCATAACACAGTTTTTAATTTACTTACAATTCTATACCTGCAACCCAAGCATTCACTTTATCCGGATTGCTCTCAACCCAAGTTTTAGCGGCTTCTTCTGGTGACTTACCACCCTGAACCTCAATCATTACTTTAGCCATATCTTCCGCTGTCCATTCGAATTGATCCAGGAATTTGTAGACATTCGGCATGTCATCTTTCAGACCTTGGCGGACCATCGTGTGGATCTGTTCGTCCGCACCATAAACCCCTTTTGGATCTTCCAGATACTTCAGATCCATATTGGCGAACATCCAGTGTGGTGTCCAACCTGTAACAACGATTGGCTCGTTGTTGTCATAAGCCTTTTGCAGTTCCTGAGCCATCGCTGCAGATGAGCTTTCAAGAAGTGTGTAATCGCTAAGATCATATTCCGCAATAGCCTTTTCTGTGGTTGTCATAATGCCAGCACCTGGCTCAATGCCGATAATGCGATTGTTCAGCTTTGCTGCCATATCACTGTTCTTCAAGTCTTCAATAGAATTAATATCCATATAGGCTGGAACAGCCAAGCCAACCTTAGTTCCGTTTAGATTCGCACCCAAATCTTCAATTTTTGCACCATACTTTTCTAGATAAGCCGCATGGGTGCTTGGCAGCCAAGCTGCAACCATTCCATCCGCACTACCGTCTGCAACCCCAGCCCACATTGGGCCAGCATCTACCTGCAGCATTTCAACGGTAGCTCCAAGCTTAGTTTCAAGTACTTCCTTTACTACATAAGTACTCGCAATTTCCGAATCCCATGCTACATATGCTAATTTTACCTTCTCTTTACTTGATGAAGAACATCCAGCAATAACAGCAATCATCATAATAACTAACAGGAATACCCCTATATTTTTCTTCTTCATTTATTTAAAACTCCTATCTTTGTTTTGGTTTTAGTGCGTTCTGTGTCAAACGGTCCAGCAGAATGGCAATAATAACGATCGCAATCCCTGCTTCGAATCCGTCTCCTGTCTTAGCCTGTGATACCGCACGGTATACATAGGCACCCACGCCCTGTGCACCAATCATCGATGAGATAACAACCATTGACAGTGACAACATAATTGTCTGGTTCACACCTGCCATAATTGTTGGTAAAGCGATTGGAAGCTGCAATTTAACTAATTTCTGAGTAGGTGTCGATCCGAAAGCATCTGCTGCCTCCACCAGTTCCTCCGAAACCTGACGAATTCCGAGATTGGTCAAGCGAATCGTTGGCGGAATTGCAAAAATAATCGAAGCTATAACCCCTGGAACTACGCCCAGTGAGAAAAAGGATACCGCTGGCAATAAATATACAAAAGCCGGCATCGTCTGCATAAAGTCCAAAATAGGCGTAACTATATTTCTAACGGTATTTCTCTGCGCACATAAAATACCAATCGGCACACCAATTACTACAGCCAATATCGAGGCGGTTAGAACAAGGGCCAAGGACTGCATAGAAGGTCCCCATAATCCAAGATTATCAATCAGAAGCAGCCCAATGACCGCAAATAGTGCCATGCGCCATTTACCGATCCAATAAGACAAAGCTGCAATAATCACGATAAGTACTAGTGCTGGCAGGAAGGTAAGTGCATTTTCAATGCCAGCCACCATACCACCGATAATCGAATGGATGAAGTCAAACAGGGGCCCACAATAAGTCGTCAGCCAATTTTCCAACCACTCGAGTGCCTTTCCCAAAGGCAGTTTAGGAATGTCCATTATAATCCTCCTTCCGGTACCGCGTTGCCGGCGAGTGCGGAAAGAACGGCTCCTTTAATCACAATACCCTTCAATTTATCCGCTTCATCTACGACGGCTACAGGCAAATGTGTCTCAGATATTAATTCAAAGAAATCATTGAGTAGCGTTTCCGGTTGTACACGTGGGATTTCTCTCCGCGTTACTTCCAGAATAGATTTATTATCATTCAGTGCCTTAAGGGCATCCTCAGCTGTAATAACACCCAGAAGCTTATTTTCCTTGTCCACTACATATAGACTGAATATACCACTGTCACGCATTAATTGAAGCGCTACCCGAGGCCCGCGTTCAGGTCTGACTGTTTCCGGCTGACGCATTACATGAGCTGCAGTCAACACCTTGGACAAGTCCACATCCTCCACGAATCGCTCTACATATTTATTGGCAGGTTGGATGAGGATTTCTTCCGGTGTACCAATTTGCACAATGACTCCGTCCTTCATCAGTGCGATCCGATCTCCAATCCGCAAAGCTTCGTCTAGATCATGAGTGATGAACACGATGGTTTTCTTCACTCTGGCCTGTAATTCCAGCAGCTCTTGCTGCATGTCTTTACGAATAAGCGGATCCAGTGCACTAAATGCCTCATCCATAAGCAGGATATCCGGGTCGTTGGCAAGGCCCCGTGCCAGTCCAACACGCTGCTGCATCCCTCCACTGAGTTGATCAGGACGATGATTCTCCCAACCTTTCAGACCTACCAGATGCAAAGCTTCCGTTGCCAGTTCAGTTCTTTTCTTTTTATCTACGCCCTGAACTTCAAGTCCGTATGCTGCATTCTCCAGTACGCTTCGATGTGGAAATAATGCGAACTTCTGAAACACCATACCGATGTTCTTCCGTCTGAATTGGCGCAGCTGCTCCGGATTCATTTTCACAACATCTTTCCCTTTAAAAAGAACTTGCCCCCCTGTAGGCTCAATCAAGCGGTTCAACAAACGAACCAGCGTCGACTTACCGCTGCCGGACAAACCCATAATGACGAATATTTCTCCTTCTTCAATGCTGAATTCGGCTTTGTTGACTCCGACTGTCAACTTCAATTCCTGAGCAATTTTTTCCTTCGACATCCCTTGCTCTAATAAAGGAATCGCGCGTCCCGCATCATGACCGAATACTTTGGTTAGTTGTTTCACCTCTATAATAGCCATGCCGTCCTCCTTCTCCCGAAATGTTATCCGGGTTTAGTTCACTTATAGTAGTTTACCGGACTATTGAAAATTCATGCAAACACCATATACGGATAAAATTTAGTGTACAGTTTTAACTTTACGAACTTTATGTATGGAATACTCTGTTTTACGCCAAATTCCTTTCTTCATGAATTCTTTACTTATGGAGGGGGATTTGATTACAATACATTGTATAAGGTTGCAGTCTATCGACCTATTCCTCAGGAGGGACATCATGAACGATTTAGAAGGGCTTACGCCCGAACAAATAGAGAAGATTAGTAAAGCCCGTGAACGTGTGATCGATTCTATCGGCAAAAACATGGATCTGTATGGCATTACCTTGTCTATTGGACATTTATACGGTTATATGTACTTCAATCAAGGTCCAGTGACACTGGATGAGCTCAGCAAAACAATGGGAATGAGTAAAACGTCCATGAGTACGGGAGTCCGTACCCTTCTAGATCTGAAAATGATCGACAAAGTATGGGGGAGAGGGACGCGCAAAGACTTGTTCACCACTGTGCCTGACTGGCATCAGAACTTCAGTGATTACTTCTCTATTAAATGGAGAAAAGCCGTCGAAGGTAATATGATCTCACTAGCGAAATCACTTGCAGAAATTAACGATATGAAAAAAGAGTATAGTGACGATAGTAAACTTATGCAGCTCTTAAATACAGATGAAGAAAAAATAACTGAATCCATTAACTACTACCGCTGGTTGCTGAAACTAATAGAATCTTTTGAGAGTGGCAAAATTTTTGAATTTATCCCTAAAGAAACTTAAATCTAACCCACAAAAAAAACACACAAAAAAAACGACAGTGCTCCTGTAAAAAGGAAAACACTGCCGTTTTTTTCGTTTACCCTTCGATCAAGCTTACATCATCCAAATAAATTGTACTGCCCATGCTAATTTCACTATTCGTCTCCGTACCGTTCCCATCTATAAGCCCTAGCAAAAACACCAGATGAACACCTGCGTCTGTTGCCCCATTCATCGTAAATGTGTAGCTGTATTCGTCCATATTTTGGGTCAAGGCTACAAGCTCAGCTTCCATATATTTGGTGTAATCCCCGCCTTTATGCTCCACAGCTACCTGAATATTGCGGTTTACTGTAGAACGAGCTTTAAACTTCAAGGTGTACGTTTTTCCCTGAACAAGCTTCAGATTTTCGTAATCCACCTGTGCGCTAAAAGGGGCTTGCCCGGTACCTGTTAAGTTGATAGCAAATTCCCCCTCTTGAACAGAGGCAGATCCGATTCCGTCAAAATACTGGCTCCAGCCCGTTGCATCTACATCGAAGGTTCCATTATCCAGCGTACCGCTTGGCGGTATTACTGGTGGACCCCCTTGTACCTCCCTGACCACAATATCGTCAAAAGAAATCGTATGCGGCGTACTGTTAGCCGCAGGATCAGCGCCCAGCGTTTTGCCGATCAGATAATTAAGCTTCAGCGGATTGCTGTTCGACACCGTAAATTGTGCTGTATAAGTAGCCCAATCCGCATGAATATCAAACTTAGCTTGTGCGGAAGCAGCTGAAGTATTGGAGTATTCTAACACAATTTGCCGCGGAACCGTTGATTTCGCCTTGAAGCTCACCTCATACGTTTTTCCGCCCTCCAGTGGAATACCCTCTTGGAAAAATTGTGTATGCCACGCTTCCCATCCGGCCGACGTAATCAGGATTTCAGCTACGCCATCCTTCACATTAAACGCGGAGACGCCACCTTCTCCGGACCAGGTAGTCCAGCCCGTCTTATCGCTGCCAAACGAACCATTGATGACTAGATTGTTATCATTAGCTAGAATAGTCTGCGTGACTGTTGCAGTAACATAATGTTCAGCCTCAACAGTAATGGTATAACTTCCTTCTACCGGAAATACTGCTGCTTCAATTGTGATTTTTCCCGGTTCAATAGTGTACTGCTCTGCATTAAGTATTGTACCGTTAACCTTTACCGCCATGATTTGATTCCGCCAATTTGCATTGTCGATAAAAGTAAGCTCAATCGGCTGCGAAACTCTGTTATTGCTGCTGTCGCTTAGCAGCTCCTGCGGTTTGGCCGGTGCATTTTTGATCTCAAATTTCACATTGTCAATGATAATATCATGGTTTTGAGGAATACTAATCCCCTCAACCTTCCCAAGCAGGAATTTTAGAGACAATGTATCCTTGCTTCCTTGCCGGAATTCGAATCTGTAATGATTCGTCTCCGGCGTTACCTCCACAATATTGCTGAACGAGGCCTGATACGTACCATTTTCTACGTTCACCCCGATTTTGCGGATTACGGTTGAACTGGCGTCAAATTCAACCACATAATCCATTCCAGCAGCAGCTTTCAAGTTGTTCTGAAACAACATTACAGAATACGCCTGACTGCCGGTATTCGTAATGCTAAATTTCGCTGCTCCATCTGCAACCGTAGCGCTGCTCTGACCACCCTGCTCTGTCAACAGGCGGTCCCAGGCGCTAAACCCAAAGTTAAATTCACCATTCAAGAGTGGGTAGTATATTAGCGATGGATCAAAATAGAAGCTAGTACGCAGCATCTGGAAATTATCCAGAATGACTGTATCCGCAGCACCGTTTAACAGTAATACGAATTGTCCTTCATGATCGGTTGCACCTGCAAGATTGATAAAGGTAGCTTTAATTTTTTGCTCACCTTCGCTTAAGTTAACCGGTTGTTCTGCCTGTACACTGCCGTCTTTCCCTAGTAGTTGAACCCTTCCTGTGCGTGCAGAGGAGACTGAAGCATTGAACGTAACCTCATAGTCCTGCCCTTGAATGAGCTGAATTCCCTTCTGAAGTAACCGAACCTCACCATTTTCACTGCCGCCAATCTGCAGCTTTAACTGGCCATTGTCATTAACGCTTGATTCTACCATGGCACCACCAGTTGCTTCCGTATGCCAATAACTCATCCGATTGGGTTCCCCAATATCGAAAGTACCATTGTACAGATGATTACCGTTGGCCAGCGGTTCCTTCACACTATCATGCGGGAATTGAATATTCTCAATCTCTTCTAATCTGACATTACCAAACCATACCGGTGAAGTATTGGTACCCACGTTGAACTCGACGCGTGCAGCAATATCTGAGTTTTCCTTCATTTGAAACATCGTCTCGTAATGGGTCATCGCTGAAGTTAGATCTACCTTAAGCGATGGAGAATACGCTGCAAATCCACGAGATTCTCCACCTGTTAACCGGACGCTCATACTGCGGGACATATCGGTTTTGGCATCGAAGCTGAGTTTATAGAACCTGCCTTTAGCTATAGATACGATAGCTTGGGGTTGAATCGAATAAAAATTGCCGCCACCACTGCTGATATCTACCTTCACATAATTGCGCTCCCCAATAGGAACGGTAGAAACCGTAGCTTCAGCCCCTGCTTCTTTATAAAGTACCCAATGTGCGGTATTCGGGATTCCCATACCGTCATCCCCCGGCACCTGCTCCGAATAATTGTTGTTATAGACCATGTTGCCGTCTGCCAGTGCAAGCTTGGAGCCTTCTGGATAGGCTTCCTTCTCCAGTGTAACTGGAATAGGCTCGCGGTACTCACGACCTGTCAGCTCATAGACTCTAACGTAATCGATCTCCATCGATTTTGGAAATACGGTTTCGCTAGTCGGATCACCATCAAAGTTACCGCCTACGGCCAGATTCATCAGCAAGTGGAACTTCTGATTAAACGGCGCTGGATACACATTATTGGCAGGCTGCCCATTGCTGATGCTATACCAGTCATTTTTGGTCGAATATAATTCACCATCCACATACCAGCGAATTTCGCCCGGCTCCCACTCAATAGAGTACGTATGGAACTGCTCAATCGTAGCGTTATCCGGAAATACATACTCTTTGCCGGAGTATACATTGTTCGGCGCCATACCGCCGTAATGAATCGTCCCCGCTACCGTGTTTGGACGACTGCCCCAGCCTTCCATAATATCAAGCTCACCGGAAGCAGCCCAAGTCCCGTACACATCGTTCTCCGGCAGCATCCAGATCGCCGGCCAGTACCCTTTTCCAGTAGGTGCTTTGGCCCGAATTTCAAATTTTCCATATTTTTTACTAAACAACCCTTTAGTCTTAATCCGTGTAGAAGTATATTGTTTGCCAGCTTTTTCTTCTTTGTGGGCCGTAATGATCAGGTTACCGTCCTGTTCCTTTACATTCTTCTCATCGTTGGTATACCACTGCTTCTCATTGTTTCCCCAACCTGGATTGTTGTATTGCGAACCATCTCCAAGGTCATAGGTCCACTTTGTAGCATCAATGTCTCCATCATCAAACTCATCCCCCCACACCAGTGTCCACGGATCAGTGGTCGGTGTTGGTGTGGCTGTTGGTGTTGGTGTTGGTGTCGGTGTTTCGGTTGGTGTTGGCGTCGCTGTTGGTGTCGGTGTTTCGGTTGGTGTTGGTGTCGCTGTTGGTGTCGGTGTTTCGGTTGGTGTTGGCGTTGCTGTTGGTGTCGGTGTTTCGGTTGGTGTTGGCGTTGCTGTTGGTGTCGGTGTTTCGGTTGGTGTTGGCGTTGCTGTTGGTGTCGGTGTTTCGGTTGGTGTTGGCGTTGCTGTAGGTGCCGCCGTTGCTTCAGGTGTGGCGCTTGGCGTCGTTATTGGACCTACATTCCCCGAACTGCTTGGCGCTGAGCTTGCTATTGGCAATGTTGTTTTGCCAGTGTTTCCTTTTTTCATTGCTACACCGCCAATCGTCACTCCATCGGCTTTGTTATCTATTGTGGTTACGCTTCCGCTGCCTTGAATTGCTGTAGCTCCAGCGCTCGCAGATAGGATTAGTGCCGCCACTTGTGAATTATTCTCCAATGTTAAATGGGTCGGACTTCCCAGAGTAAGGCTGCCGACAGTTCCAAGGATTCTTAACAAAGAACCGCTGACTGCTGAGTCTGCCGAACGAACCGCTCCAAATGTTCCGCGAAGCGAAATATTGTGAGGAACGACATCCATCTCAACATCCCCAAACCCTGCCCCGGTAAGATCGCTGCTTTCTTCCAAGATTGACCCAGATAGCAGCTGCACAGTACCCACAGCTGTCGACCCGCTGGCATAAATCCGAACCTTACCATTAGGCTTGGCTACTTGAAGCAGTCCAAGAGAAGTATGGTGTAAGCCGATACTTTGCTCGCCGCCTCCCCGTACAAAAGTAGTCCCTGTTACCTTTACACCTTCAAGCTTTGCATTCCCTTCAGCTATCCCCTCGGTTAGATAAAGATTACCTTGGATGACCGTGTCTTTAAGAATCACATCAGCCCGATTAATGACTACATTGCCCTTTACTGTTCCTAGTGAAGTCTCTCCTGATTTCAGGAGGAGTCCCGAAACCATTCGATCAGCCAACTGAGCTAACTCTGCACGGGTGATCCCACCATCAGGCTTAAACAAACCTCCAGGATAACCTTTTACATAACCTGCACTCGATAGAACGGCTATTGCTTTTGCGGTTTCATCGCTGACTCCGTTCAGATCGGTGAATGCTGCTGTACTGCTTTTGTCTGCATTGAAACGAAACACTTTCTCCAATGCTAACGCTGCCTCCGCGCGCGAAAGTGCTTTTGAAGGATAAATATTGTTCTTCTGATCACTGCTTAAATAACCAGCTGCAATCCCTTTGGCTATATCATTTTTATACCAGTCTGTGGTCTGGACATCAGCGGGAACCTTATCCGATTGCTCCTGATAATTAAATATACGATTCATAATAGCTGCGAATTCTGCCTTCGTGACTTCCTTACCCGGACGAAACGACCCGTCGTCATATCCGCTTATGATCCCATTTGTGCTCCAACGCTGTAATGGGCCTGCGGCCCAATGATTTGGAGATACATCGGTAAACGCTTTCAATCCATTGATTGGTTCATTTTCCACTTTCGTTGCCGCTGAATCAGGTGAGTTTTCCTTTAACGCCTCTGCCGCTGAAGCATTCATGCTCCCAACCGGTGATAGCAGCCCGGTGACAAGGAGCATAGCAGCAAGTGCTGCTGTGAAATTCCTTTTCATCCTAAACATCACTCCTCGAATTTCGTAATATTCGTAATTCAAGCGAAAAATCGAAATCGGTTTCGACAATGCTATTGTTGCTTAGTTTTCTATTTTTGTAAAGATGTAATTTTGAATTTTTTTACATAGATTATTTTGGAGTAAATCTGCATAGTGAAATATATATTTGACTTGTTTCGGCAATAATAATAGACTGAAAATAATTGAATTTTCATTCACCCTATTCATAATAACTCGCAAATAACCGCTCTAGAACAGTCTTTTTCTCAAATTTCAACGATTTAGCGGAGGGTGGCATTATTAACTATGAATATCAAAATGATTGCCGAAATGGCCGGCGTTTCTGTCTCGACTGTTTCGAAAATTATGAACAATTACAGTGATGTTTCCGAAAAGACCAAGCAAAGAGTTTTGGAAATCATCGAACAAACCGGATATTCACCTTCCAACTCCGCCAAGACACTCGCAACTAAGAAGTCGAATCTGATCGGGGTTATTTTTGCTGGCGAGCTTAATGTCGAATTTACACATCCCTTTTTCGTAGAAGTGCTAAATTCTTTTAAAAAGCAGATGGGCGTTCTGGGCTACGATCTCATTTTCTTTTCCAACGAGAAATTCATCAGCAGCGGCGATTATTTCGCTCGATCTGTTCATTTTAATGTGGATGGATGTGTCATTATTTCCGGGCAAAAGATGGAGCCTACCATCCGCGATCTGGATATGAGCAGTATTCCTTGTATCGGGGTCGACCTTGAGCTAAAGGGCAAAAAATCCGGCTTTGTGATGTCAGATAACTTTCAGGTTTCTTCCAAGGTCGTGGAGCATTTTTATCTGCTTGGCTATAGAGAACTTGGATTTATCGGAAGTGCAGCGGATTCAGATATTTCTAACCTGCGGGAATCCGGATATGTCAAAGCTATTGAAAGCTTCGGCCTCACTTTGAACCGTCAGTGGTTTGTTCATGGCGACGATTTCTTTGAGCCCAGCGGTTATACGGCTATGCAGCAATTAATTCAAGCCGGAAATTTACCAAAAGCCATTTTTGCGGCTTCTGATTTGCTGGCTCTGGGAGCCATCCGGGCTTTGAAAGAACACGGTCTCAGCGTGCCTGAAGATATTGCCATTATCGGATGTGACGACATTGAAGCCTGTAAATATACCAGTCCAAAACTGTCGACCATCCGCCAGAACAAAGAACGGCTTGGCATCCTCGCTGCCCATATGCTCTATGACTTGATTAACAATCAGTCTGGCGGTGGATCATTTGTAGTGGAGCCTGTGCTTATTGTGCGTGAATCCTGTGGCAGTCAATTAAATACTTAGTTAATCAACAAAAAAAGACAACTTATGTAAGCGGGTTTCCGCAAACGGCGTTGTCTTTTTATTGATTATCGAAAATGTTTCGTTATCTATCTTCATTGGTCTCTAGCTGGCCGAACTCCACCTCTTAATATGGAGTAGGTATCCCTACCTGATGATCCAAATTCAACTCAATCAATTGTCCTGCCTGGGTTAATCCGGCACCAAAACCATACATCAGGATCTTTTGTCCATTTTGTACCTTGCCCTCGCGGATGCCCAAATCGAGTGCTAAAGGAATCGTGGCAGCAGATGTATTGCCGAAATTCACAAGACTGTGCAGCACCTGCTCCAGCGGATAATTTAATCGCTCGCAAATTGGCTCAATCATCCGCATATTAGCGCTGTGTGGAATAAACCAGTCTACTTCCTCCAGACCTACCTCCGCTTTTTCTAGCAGCTGTTGCACACCTAAAGGAACCGTTCTGACCGCCCAGCGAAACACTTCTCGTCCGTTCTGTACCAGCATTTGTGTATCTACCAGCTCAATATTGTTTACAGTATGGGCAAGCCCCGTACGGTAAACATGATGTGCCCCACCGCCATCACTTGCCAGCTGGAAGCCTAAAAATCCCGTCGTCTGCTCATCACTTTCCACAAGCACTGCTCCAGCGCCATCCCCAAAAAGAATACATGTACTGCGGTCAGTATAATCCGTAATCTTGGAGATCGTATCCGCACCAATAACCAGTACCTTGCGATGCATTCCTGAAGCCACATAACTGTGAGCAGTATGCAGTGCATAGACAAAACCTGCGCATGCTGCACTCAAATCCATAGCACCAGCAGTCTGCGGAATGTTAAAACGATTTTGAATCAAAGAAGCTACTGAGGGAAAGGAAAAGTCAGGTGTACTCGTAGCTACCAGGACCATATCGACATCCTGAACGCTTTTTCCATAACGAGTCATAAGATCCTGCACAGCTGCTGCACATAAATCACTTGTATACTCATCCTGCCGACTAATTCGGCGCTCACGGATTCCGGTCCGTTGCACAATCCATTCATTATTTGTATCTACGATCTGCTCCAGATCGGCATTAGTTAGTCTTTTGGCTGGGACATAGGTTCCGATAGCGGTAATTTTTGCACCTGTCATTCCAATCACCTCTTCAATTAGTATCTGATATTAGTACTTGGTACTAATTATAACTCTGTGCCTGCTAAAAAGTAAAGAAGGCCGGTAAAGCATCCTAGCTTCTCGGCACTTCCGTAACTTTACGAACCCACTTAGAAACGTTTTCTATTACGCTGCTTTCTTTTTCTCACGAACAATATAATCGCAGTTACAACAACCACCACTAAAATGATAAGCACAATCACGATATTCCATACATTAGGCACATAAACCTGCATTTGAATTGGCTCTGTATCCGCTAGTGTAACATTCCAAGTAAGGGTTCTGCCGTCCTCCACATTTGCATTATTGTCTCCATATAGATCCACAGGTAACGTTAATTTAAAGTCGAAAGCCATGTTTTGCAAAAAAGCCCGAATAATCGGCTTCGATAAACTGAGCGATCCCATATTATCCATTATGGTGTCTATGTAGCTATTAAATTTGGGCTTCGCCTCAACGTCATATTTGGTATAAAACCAATTATCTTTGGTATCTAATTTCAGGTCCACAATATCCAAGTCACCAGAGAGTGCTTTCATATCCTCAAAAGAGGCATAAGATTTCACGAATTCATAGACTGTAGATTTTCCATCTTGGCTTTTCTCTAGCTCAATCCCCTGATCCTTAAGTTTGTTTACCAGAGCATCTTCCATTTTTCCGCTAACCAACGCTTCTGCACGCGAATTCACTTTCATGTTCACTGCAATATCTACGCTTCCATTCTTATTCACTGTGACATGAGCAGTGCCTTTAGAACAGCCTGATAATAGTACAAGCATTAAGAGCAGCCCTAGTAACGAAAACCCTCTCCATTTTGACAACAACATTTCCCTCAAACCCTTCAGTAACATGTATTTATATAACGGCTACCCATTCTATAAAGGCTAACTCATTTATATCATAGAATCAAACTCTATATGAATGAATAATCAAATTTGAGAACCGTCAAACTTAAACTTTATACGCGCATAAAAAAGAGGCCCTCACAGAAGTAATCATTTCTACTCATGAGGTAACCTCTTTCATAAAAACAGCACACGTAATGTTACTTCGAACGCTAGTTGTTCACACGATGCTCAATGTTACTTGGAGTGCCTATTGTTACTCAAGATGCTCATTGTTACTTGGAGTGCTCGACGTTACTCGGGATGCTCAATATTATTCGGAGTGCTTATTGTCGCTTGGGTGCACGGTGTTACTTGGACTTTCAAAGTCGCTTTCGGACTCCAGAGTCGCTATTTGCGCAAATACTGCTCTTTTGAACAACTATCGGACTCCAGCGTCACTATTGGTGCAAAACGCCCCCATTAGGAGTCATTTTACGAGGAATAGCGCCCCTCCAGTCCGAAACTACCCGTAAAAGGCTCTGAACCGGCAAATAGCGGCATCTGAGTCCGAAAGCACCTGTCCTCCCGTAACCGCCCAACTACCGCTCTCCTGCAGCCGCCCTACTGCCGCAACAAACAACGTCCGACTCTTAAACCACTCCATTGCCCATCAAGCTAGGCTTATAGAGTCCCGCTTATGTGGTTAACGAGGTGCTTCTTTTCCCGGCTCCATGTAGTGAAGCATTCTCTTCACTCAAGCCGATATCCGCTTGGCGGAGAACCTTTCGCCCCCTCCAGCGCGCCAGGACAAGCAAGCCTCTCACCAATTCGTCGGCTATCATACAACAATAGATACCCATAAGTCCCCAGCCGACGCTGATTCCTAACCAATAGGAGCAGCCCACGCCAATGAGGGACATAGACACGATGGAAGTATACATCGTATAACGCGTATCCCCGATAGCGTTCAGCGCGTTGCCGAGGGCCATATTCAGCATTTTGGAGGGCTGGAGCAATAGATTTAGAGCTAACAAAGAAACCCCGATCGCAATAATCTTCGGATCAGATGTGAAATAACCGAGCAGCTGTTTTCCGAACAGGAATAGTAACAGCATGTTAGCTGACACAATGCTCAAACCAATAAAAAGTGTACGATATGCACTGCGATAAGCTTCTTTCAGTTTGCCTGCTCCGAATAAATGAGCAATCTGTATCTGCCCCGCCAGCGCAAAAGCATAACCAAGCGTGAAGCAAAAGGACTCCAAGGTGTTAAGGTACGTGCGTGCTGCTAACGCTTCGGCTCCAAGTGCAGCCAGAAAGGAATACACAATAAGCTGGGAGAATACCCAACAGGAAGAATTGATCCCAAGAGGCCAGGCAATCTTCAGGATTTGCTTGAACAGCTTGCCATTGAATATGCGGAAATCTCTAAGTCTAACCTTGATCTCGAAAGAACGCCGGAATAGGGAGTAGAGAATAATCACTCCGACCAGTCTACTGACAATACTGGAGATCGCGATGCCCGCAAGACCTAGCTGAGGCAGACCGAATACACCAAATATAAAAATATAGTTCAGAATTATATGAATCACGTTGATAATGATCCCTGTGTACATCGGTCCTTTGGTATTCCCTGTGTTCCGGATAGCGGTACCGAGGGAAGCGATCATCCCGACCATAAAGAGTCCGCCTCCGACGTAGGAGATATAGACATTCGAAAGTGATAATAGTTCCGGTGCTATATTTAGAACCCCACCAATAGGGCCCGCATAGAAAAACAACACAATACTTACGACAATCCCCAACACAAGGCTAACCGATACTCCCATAATAGCAATCGTGCGCGCTTCACCAAAACGTTTGGAGCCCATTCTCTGCGCGATCAGAATCCCCGCTCCACCCGCAAATGTTGTAAAAAGCGTGGTCAATGCACCGAACAATTGATTGGAAATGCCGACTACGGCGACTGCATCATCAGAGATACGGCTGACCATTAATGTATCTACCGTACCCAGCAGAGTCTGTAGAAATACCTCTATAAATATAGGCCAAGCCAATACCCAGAGTCCAAAACCCTGTCTTTCTTTTTTCACTATACAAACCCTCCTCGTAAACCATGCCTACAGACTTGGCCTAAAAATAACATCTTTATTCATTAGGTCAGACTAAATTATAGATGATATACTTTGGATGATGGTACAGATTTCAAACCAATTATTACATTATTCCAACCTCACTAAAAGGAGCTTCTGACATGAACATCTTGAACTTCACCGTTCCTCCGTTGCTGTACTACATTGTAAGCGGATTCCATACTTTCTCCCCCGGCCATTATCATATGAGCCGCCATAATACCCGGGTGTTCGATTTGCTTGTAGTTAAACAAGGCTGTTTATATATGAGTGAAGGCGGCCTCCCCTTTCAAGTAAAAGCGGGTCAGGCGCTCTTGCTTCGTCCAGACAGCCATCATTTCAGTACGGACAGCTGCAAGGAATCCACCTCTTATTATTGGCTGCATTTTCAAACGGTGGGTGAATGGAATATGACCGAGGATACGGCTGCTGCGCTTGAGAAGGACAACGTCAAAATAGAGAACTCCCTGCAATCTGACGAATTTGATATCCGACCGTTTAGCTTACGCCTGCCTCAGTATACGACTCTGCTGCAGCCGTCCAAGATAGAAGAGCTGCTCTCACAGCTGAATCAGCTTGTGCCTAATTCCCATTTAAGCGATACTCCATTTCAGCAGCAGCTGTTGTTTCAGGAGGTTATTCAGCAGTTATCCGCCTCCCTCAGCCATGAGCGCCCCTCGCCCTCCAAAACATGTGCAGAGCAAGCGGCCTCCTATTTACGCAGCCATTTTCGTGAGCACATCACTGCGCAGCAGCTAGGGGAAAGCCTAAGCTTTCACCCTGTATATATCGCTCGTTGCATGAAGAAGGAATACGGCTGTGCGCCGATGGAATATCTGCTGCATTATCGAATTCAGCAAAGTAAACTTTTGCTGATGCAGACCAGCTACACGATTGCCCGTATAGCCGAGGAAGTCGGCTTCAATCAGGCCCCTTACTTCAGCTCCAGCTTTATTCGAATAGAAGGGACCACTCCGCGGGAATTCCGCCAACGCTTTTCGTAGATCCTGAAGACTCCAAAAAACACAAAAAAAAGGATGCTCCCCATTTGGCTTAGGGAACATCCCTTGCTACTTTTATTATTTCAAACCCTTCTCCTGCACATAAGCGTCCCATTGCTTGATATATTCGGTCTGGATTTTCTCAAGGCCTGCTTGCTTAGCCTTTTCCATAAAGGTGGTTAAACCCGCATCAACATCCTCTACTAATCCAGCTTGCAATGGATACAGGTATTGCTTTTCCACCTGCTCTAGTGCTGCTTTTTCCGCCTGATAGGAGGTATAATCCTCAGCAAAACCTGTGAAAATATCCGGTTTCTGAATTTTGTCGAGCTCAGCGAAGATTTCCTTCACGCCGTCATAGGATTTATCAAACAACATGAACTCCGGATTCCGCCAAGCCCAGCCATTCATTCCCTCGCGTGTAAAACCGTTTGTTGAAGCATCTCCAATAAGTTCATAGTAGCCGTTCGCATCAATTTTATAGTTCTTTCCTTCCACACCGTATTGTGTGAGTTGGTTGTAACGTTTATCCATGACCATCTTTTCATAGAAGGCCAGCGCACGTTCAGGGTTCTTGCTGCTCTTCGGAATGGCGAAACCATTATGAATAGGATGAACTGGTGTTGCATAACCAATGGTATTGCCATAAGGATAGTAACCTAGATCCCAATCCGGATGTGCTGCTTTCACCTTCATCAACGTATCGTTGAAGCGAGTCGGATTATCTCCGAAGATGCTTGCTGCCTTGCCCGCGATAATCGGCGCCTGGATGGTATCCTTCAAGTTCAGGACGTTTTTGGAAATCAATCCGTTTTCCTGCCAGCGTCTCATCGTCAGCAGCTCTTCTTTATGTTCCTCCGAGCCCCAATAGAGATAAGCTTTTGAAGGATCATCGTACTTAATACCAATACCGTAAGGCAGCGGACTGCCGACCTGTGCGGTAAGTGTTGAATATACATCATGAATGTTACCTCTTACATCACTGTTAAAAGAAGCCGGCGACATCTGCGGTTCATTTTTCTTGATTCCTTCCATGTATGCTTCATAGCTAGCCAGATCTGTCGGCTGAGGCAGATTGTATTTCTTGCGCAGATCCTCACGCCATACGAAGCCATTCGTTACATACTCCTTATAAGTCGCAGGAACGGTGTAAATCTTGCCATCAATCTTCACGGCATCCCACATTTCCTGTGGTACGAATTGCTGGAGTTCTGGGGCAGCTTTTGGCAGCAGATCATCTATAGCCAAAAAAGCTCCCTTTTTCGCATAAGCCTGATATTGTGTCCAGTCCGCAGTGAAGATCAAATCGATCGATTGGCCCGACGACAGCAGCAGCTTATATTTCTGATCCCAATCTGTCCAGGTTGTATAGTTGAATTTAACGGTTGCATTCAGATCCTCTTCGGCCATTTTGTTAATTTCTGCTTCAATGCTTGAGAGGTCCTTCGGCGCATCGCCTAGCATATAGAATTGCAGCTCTACCTTTTTGGAAGTGTCCAGTCCGGTCTTCTCCTCAGTAACTGCGTTCGTACTTTGTGCTGTGTTTCCTCCGCTATTGCTCTCTTTTACCGCCGCATTGTCTCCGTTTGCAGAATTAGAATTCCCCCCGCAGCCTGCCAGCAGCGTCAAGCCCAATACTGACGTAAGCAGAATAGACATGCGTTTGCCCCGTTGTTTATTCATCTGAATCCTCCCTTTTCACTATGCTTCTATGTTAGCCGACTGTACCTTAACCCGGTAGTGGGCAGGTTGCGGTTCTAACCTTTCACAGCGCCGATGGTTAGGCCTTTGACAAAATAACGCTGAACGAACGGGTACAGAAAAAGAATAGGTCCCGTCACGACAATTGCCATCGCCATTTTGGTAGACTCAGCAGGGACCTCCGTAGCCAGTGACACCCCGGTTCCCGCCCCCATCTGTGCGATAAACTGTGCTGAATTAATAACATTGTACAGATAGAACTGCAGCTGATATTTATGCGTATCATTGATGAACAGTGAAGAGGTGAACCAGTCATTCCAGTAATACAAAGCCAGAAATAAACCGACTGTAGCGATGCCCGGCATGGAAAGCTTGAGTACAATCTGCCAGTAAATCCGGAAATCACCGGCCCCGTCTATTTTGCCAGAATCGAATAATTCCTCAGGAACTGCTGATTTGATGAAGTTTTTCATTAAAATGATCAAAAATGGCGTCATCAGACCTGGAAGCACCAGTACCGCATAGGAATCCAGCAGACCGAGGTATTTCGTAATCATGATGTACCACGGGACAAGTCCTCCCCCAAACAAAGTCGTAAAGTATATATAGAAGGAAAAGCTATTTCGATATTTGAAATCTTTACGCGCCAGTACATAACCGGCCATAGTCATGAAAAAAAGTCCCATTACCGTTCCAATCGCAGTTGTGCTGACTGTGACCGCATATGCCCGTAGCACCTCATCCGGGAAGATGAATACCGTCTTGTAGCCCTCCAGTGAGAACTGTGCCGGAATCAGATGATAGCCATCGCGGATAATGGACTCATTGCTGGTCAAAGACGCAGAGATAATTAGCAAAAAGGGCAGCAGGCAAGCGATCGACAGGCCAATAATGACCACATAGGCAATCCAATGAAGCATTCGCGTATATTTATCCTTTTGAATTTTCATTCCTTATCCTCCTAGAACAGGGCGTAGTCATCGTTTATTTTGCGGATTATATAGTTGACCGTCATAATGAGGACGAAGCCGAACAGGGATTGATAAACCCCGGCAGCCGTTGCCATGCCCACATCAAAGGTTACTTTAAGCGAACGGTATACATAGGTATCAAGGATATCAGTCGTATTGTAGAGCAGCCCGTTATTGCCTATTAATTGATAGAAAAGATCGAACTGGCCCTTCATAATACTGCCGAGCGCAAAGAGCAGCAGCACCACAAAGGTTGATTTCAGCATCGGCACCGTTATATACCAAATCCGCTGGAAAATATTAGCGCCATCAATTTTGGCCGCTTCATAATATTCGTCACTAATCCCCGTAATCGCCGCCAGATAAATCACCATGCTGTAGCCAAGATTTTTCCATAGATAAAAGATAATGATCAGAAAGATCCATGCCCAAGGTTTACTGTAAACGTCGACCGGATCAAGGCCAAATTGGGTAAGTATTGTATTCAAGAAACCGCTGTCATAATTAAACAAGTTGTAGACAATTACACTGAGAATTACAAAAGATACGAAGTAAGGCAAAAACATTACCGATTGGCTAATCTTTTTAAACCATTTTCCATTGAGCTCACTCAGCAGGATCGCACAGACAATTGCCAGCACATTCCCTAGTACAATAAAAGCAATATTGTATCCTATCGTGTTCATCGTGAGCTTCACCAGCGTACCGGATCTCCAGAGGAACTCGAAATTCTGCAACCCGACAAACTTGGAATTGAACATACTGCTGTTGAAGTCGAATTGAGTGAACGCATAATAAATGCCTACCATTGGAAAATAGGAATTCACCAGAAAAAAGACCAAGGTGGGCAGCAGCATCAGAAACATTACCCGATTGTGCACCAGCTCATACAACAATCCTTTCTTCTTTCTTGTCGTTCGTAAGCGTGCTCTACCATCAGCCTGGATGCCAAGTTCGACGTTTGAAATTCCTTTGGATGAGGTTTGGCTCAAGATCTTTCACTCCCCTTAATATAGAAACTGCATAATTCCACTATAGGGGGATTCTTCTGAGCACAGAAGTGAAGCTTACAAGCCTTACTGCACAAACTGGCGAAACAGGAACTGAACAATCAGGATGTTTATGTAAAAGTCTTCGGAGACCCCCAGAGCCTCTCAAGCTTCGCTAACTCCTTATATTCCTTGTAGAAAAGGCTGTTTTGTACACGAATATTTAATTTGTTCACTCCCTTCAGATTGGAAAAATGCAGGATTCTAAGGTTGCTCCACTGTTCTGTTCACTCTTGGGGACTTATAATAAAGGAACTTCATAATATGAATTCATCCAGAGTCTTGTCCGAGTAAGTCATATGATGGTCAGGGGGGACGGTATGAAGAATAATGATCTACGGAGAAAAAGACTACTGTATGGCAAGCTGCTCACCACCATAACCCTGTGCATATCGTTAACCCTTCTTATCTCTACGTTTGTTTACTATACGTACTACATCGGCGTCGAGAAGACGCAAACCTTTCGCTCCGATCTAAGGGATCTGACCCAGACTGGCAAAAAAGTGGTCAACATGGCCGAAGTCGCGCAAACGCTTTCATTTCAACTGTATCGAACCAGCACGATTTCTCATCTGTTGTTCTATAACAAGCCTTCTATTTATGAGGTAACCGCGGCGATGTCCGATCTCGGAAACTACTTAAATTCCATGCCTTATATTGAATCCATCTATGTATATAATCCGAATAATGACACGGTTTATATTTCGGCAGCACAGGGCCAGAATGGCGTATTCACCACCCGCGAACTGGTGGACACTGAAATTATTCAGATGCTGAATCATTATCAGGATTACAAAACATTTACGCCGATTCCGCGAACCTATTCCATAGATGAACCTGAGAAGAAAACCATCTCAGTCTATACTTACCTTTGCTATGATGCGATCAATTGGGACCGCTCTATTAACTCTGCGGTTATTGTTAACATATCCGCGGCTTGGATCAATAAAGAACTGGCTAACGGCAATACACCCGGTAGTGGCAGTACCTACATTTTGGATGACCAAGGCCGTTTTCTGTCGGGGAATAAGCTGACATTGGAGAAGCTCTCCGGGGATGAAAACAGTTGGCTGGAGCATCAAGTAAAAGCACGTTCTGCCGGCTATTTTACTGCCCCTTTTAGAGGAAATAAATCACTGGTGTCCTATACTTCGCCCGATTCGCTTGGCTGGCAATATGTGCGCATTACTCCTTATGAGGTAATTACTGAACAGACCAATCATATCCGCAATACTACGCTTCTGATTTCTTTAATTATTTTATTGTTCGGTCTTGTTATTTCTAGGGTACTGTCCAAACGGCTTTATCTGCCGATTGATTCGATCGTAAGCCGAATGAACACCCTTGAGGCAGATAAACGCAACAGCATGTTCACGATCAGGCAGAATTCATTACGCAATCTGGTGCTTGGCATTAAATCTCCTCATAACAGCCGGCAAAATGATGTTCAACAGCTGGGTATTTCTTTTAATTTAAACGAGGGCTACCGGCTAGTATTACTACGCATTGATGAGTACGAAGCTCTGCGAAAGGAACGAGGCTCTTATCTCCTTCCGTACAAGTTTGCCATCATGAATATTGCCTCAGAGATCTGTGGACAGACTTATCAGGTGGAAACTGTAGATATGAATGACGATAGCGTGGTCATGTTGCTTAGCAGCATGACCTCCACTGAACATCTGGATAATGAGCTGATTGAAGTACTGCTGCGGCAGATCCGCGTGGCCTGCTGTGATTATCTAAAAATCGGACTGTCGTTAGTGTACAGCCCCATCAGTGATAATCCAGATGTACTAAACCGGCTGTACAGTCAGGCCAGAGAAGCTTCCAAACATAGACTGTTTTATGGTCATGGCAGCTTGATCAATGCTGAGCGCATTAGCGAGCTTCAGAACAATCTTTACTCCTACCCGGCTGACAGCGAAAAAAAGCTGGTCGATGCGCTCACAAGTGGCAGAACAGACGAAGCCCGCAGTCACTTCTCCGAAATGGTACGTGAAATGGAGCAATATCCCTATCATGTGCTGGAACTTACTGTTTCAAGGGTGACGCTAACGATTAAACGAATCGTCGATAACATCAAGAAGCTTAGTCCTACCTCCACCGAAGGGATGATGGTGATGCCTTCGCTTGAACATTATGAAACGATAGAAGAATTTGAAGCGGCTTTTTACCAGCTTTTCGAGCATATTCAGGAATTCCAAGCGGATAAGCGCAGCTCCAAGCAAAGCGATCTAATCCGGCAAATCAACCAAACCATTCAGCAATCTTACATGGACCCTTGCCTGAGTCTGAACCAAATCGCGGATGAACTTAATATGTCTCCAATCTATGTCAGCAGACTTTATAAGCAGCAGACCCTAACCACTATCGTGGATGTCATTATGGAGGTACGGATGAAGGAAGTATGCCGCCTGCTTGTAGAGAGTGATTTGTCGGTATCGGATATTGCTGAAGTAACTGGCTTCACCAGCAGTTCTTATCTCCACCGGATGTTCAAACGCAACTTCAGCCTTACACCAATAGAATTCAGACGGACCAAAAACAGTTCATAACATGAATCACCTATCCCCCAAAAAGAAGGGTGTTCCAACAGCCATTACATTGGCCTTTGGAACACCCTTCGATATCATATGAAATATTAAAATACCTTCGCAATATTTGCTTCATTCTCACCTGCAAGAATGGTGTATTCTTTGGTCAACAGATTAGCTTCAAGCTTCGCCACACTGTTCTCATTTTTCCAAGTGATGTTCAGCTCATTCTCACTACCTTGTTCAATCTTGATCTCACCATCAAAAGCTGGACAGCTATTTCTGAATTTTAACAATGCGAACAGCTTTTGAACAACAGGACGTTGTACCTCAGCAGCAATTTCATCTTTAGAATAATAATGGCGGTTAATATTGCGTCCTTCTTTTGTGCTTTCGAGCAGCTCAATATCATTCTCGCCAGCGAATAGACCTACATAATAAATCTGTGGAATACCAGGGGCGAAGCACTGAATAGCTCTGGCCAAAAGATATGCCTGATCATCATTGCCAAGTGCAGAATAATAAGTGCAGTTAATTTGATAAATATCCAGATTATTATAAGCGGCGGAGCTATATTTTTTCTTAACATTCGCTCCTTGGCTATATAGGCTTTCTCTGGTCATTTCAGCTTCTTCGTCGGTCATCAGGTCCTTAACATCCACTACGCCGATGCCGTCATGCGTATCCAGGGTAGTGAATTGTTTTCTCGGACAGATTTCCAGCCAATGCGCAAGCCGATTTACTTTTCCACTATACAGAGCATGTAATACCAACATTGGCAGGGCAAAATCATAGACATAATAATCCTTGTCTGCAATCTTCAATTGAATGCTGTAATGCTCATGGATTTCCGGAAGAACAGTTACGCCATAAGGTGCTACTACTTCTTTAGACAAATTCAACATTTCCCAAATATCCGGTTCTACGAAAAAGCAGTTGGTACCCATCTTTTTGTTGGCATAGGCAAAAGCGTCCAGCCGGATAATCGATGCTCCTTTATCAGCAAGGAAGGTCAGATTGTCTTTTACGAATTTCTTCGTAGTTTCCGTAGTCACGTCCAGATCGATCTGCTGCTCATCAAACGTACACCAAACCTTTTCCTTCGTCCCATCTTTAAAGGTAACCTCTACGTATGGCGCCCGAGGTTTACGTTTATAAATTAAATCCACATCAACCTCAGTTGGTTCACCGTTAGGCCAGAAATCCTTGTAACGAATAAATAAATCCTTGTATTGCGATTCATCCTTCTTCTCAAGGAAATCTTGAAAGTATGGAGACTGCTGTGAAATGTGATTGATCATGAAATCATACATCATGTAGAACTTCTCGCTCATCTCTTCGATTTCCGCCCAGTCGCCAAAAGCTGAGTCAACCTTGGTGTAATCCATCGGGGCAAATCCCCGGTCGCCCGAAGAGGGGTAAAACGGCAATAAATGAACCCCACCCACGACTCCTTGCAAGTGTGTATCCAGTACTTCGTTTAGTTCTTTTAAATTGTTTCCCATGCTATCTGCGTAAGTGATAAGCATAGCTTCATTTTTAATCTGCATATTGGAGTTCTCCTTCTATTTCAATTTATACACTCTTGCTTCATAAGGTCTGAGAAATCATCAAACTAATGTAATTTAATGAAAGCGTTCTCCTAAGAATCCTGTTCCTCCCTAGATGAACGTTTATTCAAAACCAATTTTATAGATGCGCAAATAATATGTCAAACGTTTTCATATAATTATATTCATATAATATAGACAAAATTATTGATATTTAATATTATACCTAAATATTTTGTGGTAACGTATAACATACCTATTATAACTATCAAAAACAATCTATGCTTTTACAATTGTTAGTCTTGATTAGTGTCAACAATCCAAGAAACGTTGTAGAATATAGATTAGAGCATTTTATGAAACGGGGATGAGGGTATGGCAAGTATTAAAGATGTTGCCAAGGAAGCGGGCGTTGCTGTAGCTACCGTGTCCAGAGTAATGAACAACCGGGGATATATCAGCAAAGAGACGCGTAAAAAAGTTGAACAAGCGATGGACGCCTTAGATTATCATCCTAATCAAATCGCCAGAGCCTTACAGAAGAATCAATCCTTTTTTATTGGGATTATTGTTCCAGATTCGAACCACCCTTTCTTTTCCGATCTCATCAAGTATGTTGAAATGAGTGCTAATGAAAAAAACTATAAATTGCTAATATGCAATTCTCTTGACGATCCTGAGAAAGAAACCAACTATATTAGCATGCTTCGCCAGAATCAAGTAGATGGCATTATCATGTGCAGCCACACCATGAATATTGAAAGCTATAAAAAGGTCCCTTTCCCTATTGTCTCTTTTGACCGTTTTATTTCCTCCAACATTCCTTGTGTGGGATCGGATAATTACCGCGGTGGTGAGCTAGCTACCGAACATTTGATACAGCTGGGCTGTAAACGGTTGCTACATATCTCCGGCCCGCTAAATCTGGATATTCTAGCGAATCGTCGTCGGGATGCTTTTGTCATCACTAGTATGAAACATGGTGTAACCTACGATATTATCGAAGGTGCGCACAATAAGCTTACCTTTGATTATTTTTGGTCCTTTGTCACCGAAAATATCTCTCCAGCCCAACTTCGAGAATATGATGGAGTATTTTGCAGTAATGATATTGTGGCTTATGCTTTATACATTTATGCTGAACAGCAAGGCATTCGAGTGCCCGAGCAACTGAAAATCATCGGTTATGATTACCACAGCTTTACCCGCATGCTTCAGAGTCCTAAATTGACTACCATTATGCAACCTAGTGATCGGATCGGGGTCATGCTGACCAATACTCTCCTGCAAATGATCGAAAGTGCTGACGGAGAGCTAATCAACAACACTACTGTAGACGTAACTCTTATTAAAGGAGAGACTACTTAACGTATCTATTAAAAAGGTAGACTACCGTAATTAGCGGTGGCCTGCCTTTTTTTTGTATTGCTTCATTAATAACGACTTTCAGGAATAACGGCTTTCAGGGCAATTATTGTAACAACTTCCGCTTCTCAGAATATGCTGATTGGGCAGGTTCCCATTTTTTAAAGGAATGAACAGGAGAAGTTCAAGGAGGAGATATAGAAATATGCCTGATTACAGACCATTTAAAGGCGATGCTATCCTAAACAAGCATGGAAGGATCAGCAGTCCTATTAGAAAGAGGGAGTGTAACGCACTATTAAAAATAGTCACTGATCTCTCTGCAGTGGTACCCCCCGTACTTACGAATCCCACAACACTTCATATTGTCAATCTCCAAAGAGTGTTAAGAGAGCTATTGGAATTCTTGCATACTTCTAAGTTATGCAGCCCTTTTAGAACTGAGCTACTTTCTGTAGTAGAGATAACCATTGTATCGACCGAAGTCAGTCCCTTCTCAGTCGTAAGCGTTGGCACTAATCTTCAACTGCTATTAGCTGAGTTATTATCTTTTATTCTCGCCACGAAGATTGACCCTAATTGCAAAGATCAGCTGATTATTCAGATCAGACATATTCAGGCTTCTATTACACAAGCAATTGGATTACCTATTAAAGGTGTGACTGGACCTCAAGGGCCACAGGGACCACAGGGACCTCAGGGGCCGCAAGGATCTCAGGGGGTTCCGGGAGCAACGGGAACTACAGGGGCAGGGCTGCAAGGAATTGTTGCTTTTAATCCTGCATTAAGCCCTACTTATCCTGCCGGTCAAGTAGTAACCTTCAATGGTAGTACCTATATAGCTACTGTTGCGGGACCAACGGGAACACCTGGAAGTTCACCAGATTATTTATTAATTGCTGGGGGCTCCACAGGCCCCCAAGGACCTCAAGGCCCTCAAGGAACACCGGGACTTCAAGGACCTCAGGGGCCGCAAGGGGTAGGGCTGCAAGGGATTGTAATCTTTAATCCTGCACAAAGTCCTACTTATCCAGCAGGTCAAGTAGTAACCTTCAATGGCAGCACCTATATTGCTACCGTTTCTGGACCTACTGGAATACCCGGGAGTTCACCAGATTACTTGTTAATCGCTGGTGGCGCGATGGGACCTCAAGGACCACAGGGTGTGCAGGGGATTCAAGGGCCAACAGGTGCGCAAGGACCAGCAGGTCCAGGCGTAGGAGCAACTGGAGCGACTGGCTCGACTGGCGCTGCAGGCTTGGCAGGCCCTGCTGGTGCAACGGGCGCGACTGGTGATCCCGGCGCGGTCGGCGTTGCCGGAGCTACGGGTGCAACGGGTGCGACTGGTGATCCCGGCGCGGTCGGCGTTGCCGGAGCTACGGGTGCAACGGGTGCGACTGGTGATCCCGGTGCGGTCGGCGTTGCCGGAGCTACGGGTGCAACGGGTGATCCCGGCGCGGTTGGAGCTACTGGCATTACCGGAGTCACTGGTGCAACCGGTAACGGTGCAATTATTCCACTGGCATCCGGAGGACCTATTATTATGACCACGGTTTTAGGTGGTTTGGTTGGAACAACAAGCCTTGTAGGCTTCGGAAGTTCAGCCACAGGCATTTCTCTTGTTGGCGGTAATATTGATTTAACAGGTACTCTCCTTGGACCGCTTATCAACTTTGCATTCTCGACTCCTCGTGCAGGAGTGATAACATCCCTTGCTGCTTATTTCAGTAATACCATAGCTTTATCGCTGCTTGGTACTACAATAAATGTAACAGCACAGTTGTACCAATCGGCCACACCAAATAACACATTTACTGCTATTCCAGGGGCATTAGTAGCGCTCCCACCTATCACAGGTACTATTAATCTAGGAACTTTTGTCAATGGAATTACAAATGATATCAATTTTGCTGTAACACCACAGACACGTCTGCTTATGGTATTCTCAGCCACTGCTACAGGCCTCACCCTTGTAAATACAGTCACTGGTTATGCAAGTGCTGGCTTTACGATTGTATAATCATTAAAACAAATTCAAAAAAAGGCATCTGCCATTCCTTCTAAGGAGTGATAGATGCTTTTTTGGTAATATACGGTACACTTACTTGATCTTTCGGACTCAACTGCCGCTATTCGTTAATTTATCCCTGTTTAGAGAGATCATCGGACCTGAGAGGCGCTATTGGGCAGAAATGGTGCTCAATAGCGTCTATTTTGTACAAATAACGCCTATGGGGTCCAATATCAACTCAAAAATAGGAAAATGTTGCAAATAAGAGCGCTTGAGTCCGATAGTCTGTCAATGCCACTCCCCGCTCTTCTTCTCTCCTACTCATGTCCGGAGGCTGAATCCCTATTACCGAAACCTTCCTTTCCTTTGGTCTCGATCAGGAGCTGCAGATACGCTGCTTACTACACCTCCTTCTATACACTTACAATCACTACTTAGGGTCTACTGTTTCTTTCCCACGTCGGGTCAGCAGCTTACTACGCCCCTTCTATACACTTACCTTCACTACTTAGGGTCTACCGTACTCTCCCACGTCGGATGAGCTGCTTAGGTCTACCATTCTCTCCCACGTCGGATGAGCTGCTTACTACGCCCTCCTCTATACAATTACCTTCACTACTTAGGGTCTAACGTACTCTCCCACGTCTGATGCGCTGCTTACTACGCCCCTTCCATACACTTACCTTCACTACTTAGGGTCTACTGTTCTTTCCCACGTCGGGTGAACCGCTTACTACGCCCCTTCTATACTCTTACCTTCACTACTTAGAGTCTACTGTTCTTTCCCACGTCGGGTGAGCTATATTTGATGCTGTGGTAGGGTAGGGACATTAAGTGGCGTTCTAGGTACAATATGCTTGTAAATGTTCAACATCCACCGGTTAGTAAAATACCAAAGGCTGGCTCATTCGTAGATTTCACTACTGATGAGCCAGCCTTTAGTTAGATATCCATTATATTAGGGAAATCCTCCCTAATATTCATCGATAATCGTTTTAAAATAAGGTTTTTAGGGAAATCCTCCCTAAAAATTCATGCAAATACCCATTTATGGCTAAAAACACCCTATTATTAGGGAGGATTTCCCTAATCCACGTTCTAGGAGCCATAATTCCCTTCACTTTAGGGAGAATTTCCCTAATCCACGTTCTAGGAGCCATGCTTTCTATCACTTTAGGGAGAATTTCCCTAATTCACGTGCTAGAAGCCATAATCACCTTCACTTTAGGGAGAATTTCCCTAAAGTTCTACCCAGAAAGACGTCCCATAGCCAGCTCATTCCCCCTGGCTATGGGACGCCCTTTTCCACTTAAACGCTTCGCTTGTAAAGGTCTCCCTATAGATCAGCTAATCTGCTGACTGCCCTGCTGCTTCTCTAAGAAACGTTGAAGAATCGCATTGAATTGCTCCGGCTGGCACAGATTACTTGGATCTAATGCGTTCGGAATAATCGCCAACTGCGCATGTGGCAGCTGGGACACCATTTCCTTCATACAATTCACTCCAAATTCATTAAAGTCCCCTACAATACATAAAGCAGGACGTTTAAAAGCCTTTAAGCATCTGGTGTAATCAACATGGCTCGTAGCCAGCCTTTGCCGATAAAGCTCCCGGGGACGTTTGTCCAGCAGCCCTCTTCTAATCTCATTGTAGGCCAGACTCCAGCGCTCTCGGTACATCATCCGAATCGAAGGCAACACCAGCTCGCTTGGGAGATAATACATTAGCAAACTGCAATATGCTGCCATAGTTTGTATTTTCCCTACAATTGTTGATCCATGAGTCCTACAGAAGCTGTCTGCGACCACAATGGCTTTTACACGCTCAGGATATTGTTTGGCAATATGCTGAACGACTAAGCCACCATAGGCGATTCCTACAAAAACTGCTTCACGAATACCTAGGTCATTCAACAGCATAATCAGATCCAGACATTGCGTCTCAATAATCTCATGTGGGGCCTCCAGCAGTTTACCAGACTTACCATTCCCCCGTAAATCGCACAAAATCACTTTATATTTATCGGAAAAATACTCCAGCTGTGGTTTGAACATACTGTGTGTTAATCCATGTCCATGGATAAACACAACCGGAGTGCCAGTTCCATTGATTTCATAATAGAGCGAAGTTCCGTTCAGTTTAGCGATAGGCAAAGGTAACACCTCTTTCATAATAAATTCTACGACTATATCTGCTTAAAAACGCAGCAAAAAACCACAGAGGGATTCTCTGTGGCTATTCATCACTAAACACGCCATTCATCCTCTCTCCATACGCTTACGAGGTTAGCTGTCGGATTCGGGCAGTGAGAGTTGCCCTACCTGCAGGGATGCATGTTATGCACCCGGAACAGGATTCACCCCATAACCAGTGCCGACTCTCACATCGGCTGCCAGTTGTTGGTTCCCCCGCTTTCCAGAAACGGAAATTAAGCGGATTGCTTATGTAATTGTAAATTTAAGATAATTGTCAGTTCTGAGATGAATCATACTCTTGTAAGGTTTGCTTGTAAAGGAGGGCTCTGGTCAAAATAATGTTGAAAGCAATGCTTTTCATTTCATATTGAGCATACTCTTCATTTTCTCTTTCTTTTGCTCTTGTTTACTCGTTTTATTTAAGAAAATGGCTCTGAACCAAGCCAAACGGAGGTTAAAACACCAGTACTTTCTATATAAAGGCCATCCTTTTCACTGGAGATATGAAAAAAGCTAAGCAGAATCAGAGATATTCCCCTGTCCACTTAGCTTCCTCTTACAATACTATGGCTACAAAAGATCGGCGTTTTTCAATGCATGCTCCCAGCTTGGAAAAAAGAACAGCGCACTTCTCATAAGCTCAGGATCGCTCTGCTTTACTTGTTTTTTACTGATCGAGCTTCCGTCGCTTTGCAGCTTTTTGATCCGACTTAATACTTCATCAGCCTCCAAAGGAATTTCCATTGAAACACTCCTTTCTCAGTGACCTGTTTCCCTTCATTTTCTCCATAATATGTTTATTTATTCCGTACTCTTTATTTCCCCAGATTAAACCATCTGATAGATGGGTTGTTCAGCAATGAACCGGCTAGGAAGCATGGGATATTTGTCTGCTAAGATTTCAGCTAAATATTTCATTCCCGGCGCTTCACTCTCCGCATGACCTAACATGATGAGCGCTTTAGATCTGCCTTGGTGCCCTGCATCCCGCACATATTCCGGAGTCTCCCACTCTGGTCCCTCTCCAGCAATAATTAAATCAAGATTGTGATCATTAAAATGCGGAATAGCCATCGTCCCGCCTCCTCTGTAACCTACTAATATCCCTACGCGTTTGCAGGACAGAGACAGGTCACCAGCAGCGCGTACATAAGAGATCCCTAGCTTACTTTTAATATACTGAGCAGCTTCCAGTACAGTCATAGCAGGAATAGTGAGAATCGTAGCAGCTGCTTGCTGCTCTTCCACGTATGCGGACCAATCTAGTTCTCCCAGCAAACCCACCATAATTCCATCCGGCTTTTGCCGATGCCAATAATCATGATAACGAAAAATAGCAATTTGGGAATGTTCGATCAGACTTTTTTTCGCATGATAAACCGGATCACCTTCTAACCACTCGCTCGCCGCATGATGGCTATAAAATACACCTTCATGCGTGATCAGCAAATTGGCTCCTAACGCTATTGCTTGCTCCACAACATTTTGTGTGGCAGAGAAGGCCGTAATAATCCCTGTGACTTCAGTTTCCGGTTCCCCTGGGTTCAGAATATCGACAGTGCCTTCTACCTGTTCCACAGTTCCCATTAAATCTTCCATAATCGCTCTAATCGTGAGGCTCACTATCATCATCCCTCGATTCGAAATCTAATAAATCTTTCTGCCTTTAAGATCCTCAATTCCGCTCTTGCGGTAAAAATACGTATTGATCCGATCTCTCCATTCCTGCGCATGCTCTGCTTGCTCTTCAAGACGTTGCTTCACTTGCATATACAATCCACTATCCACGCTGCCTTCAAGTGATTCCCATGTCGCTAGAAGCTGTGCAGCCTGCTCTGCCCCCTCGAAATGAGTATCGTAAATATGTTGTATAACCGTTTGCCCCGATTGCAGAACATGCGTGTATGGAACATGATGAAAGAACAGCAACAGCTCTTCTGGACAAGACGCTAGATTCTCATAGTTTGATGCATTAAGACCCATATACTGTCCACTATAACCCGTTCCCGATTTGACTGAACGATCCACACCAATGCCTTTATGATCCGCATAATGGTACGTTCCCCACTTGGCGTATTCATACCCATCCACATTCGGCCCATAATGATGATCCGGATTAACCATCCAACCCACACCTAATGGAGCTGTGTAAGATTCGTAAATCCTCCATGAGTCCATCAACATCCCGCGAATAGCAGCCACTAGACCTTCATCAGTGCCAAAGGTAAGCCGAATCCATTCCTCAGCTATTTCTTTTGCCGTCAGCTCCGGATTCCAAATTAATCTTCCATATCCATACAGATTAGCTTGAGCTAACCCATGCCCCGTCCAGTTCATGTCATCTCCAACATTAGTTACAGCAGCCACACCATTATACTTATTTCCCCACACCGATCCGTCCACAATATGTTTCACAAGCGTAGTTTGCCCTTTGGCATAAGTATTGAAATCAAGGACTTCTTTCCACTGTGGAACAAGATAACAGAGATGCCGCTGCTGCCCCGTATATTCTTGAGCAATCTGAAACTCCATCAGATGATTGGTATGTTCCAGTGCGCCAAACAGCGGAGATACCGGTTCTCTAACTTGAAAATCCATCGGTCCATTCTTGATTTGCAGCACTACATTATCATTAAACCGGCCATCCAATGGTTTGAAATGATCATATGCCGCTCTGGCCCGATCTGTCTTACGGTCACGCCAATCCTGCTTGCAGTTATATACGAAACAACGCCAAATCACGATTCCGCCAAACGGATCCAGTGCTTCTCCCAGCATATTAGCGCCATCGGCATGGTCACGCCCGTAAGTGAATGGCCCCGGTCGATTTTCTGAATCCGCTTTGACCACAAACCCGCCAAAATCAGGTATCGCCCGATAAACCTCACTAGCCTTATCTTTCCACCATTGCCGCACCGCTGGGTCCAGTGGATCAGCTGTCTCCAATGCTCCGATCTGTATCGGGCAGGCGAAGTTAGCACTGAGGAATAGCTTAATTCCGTATACGCGGAATATTCCTGCAATTAACGCGATATCAGGCAAATATTGCTCCGTTATAAATAGAGATTCAAGCTCATGAACATTCACATTGTTAATCGAGATCGCGTTGATCCCCACAGAGGACATCAATCTGGCATAATCACGCAGCCGCTTTGTATCGTTAAGAAATTGATTGGACTCGTAAAAAAAGGACCGTCCAGCATAGCCACGTTCAATACTGCCATCAAAATTATCCCAGTGATTAATCATTCGCAGGCCGTTCACCGGACTCATAGACAAATTCAGAGCGTCTATCTCGCTTTCTGTTCCTATCAGCCGTAACAGATGGAATACGCCATACAATATTCCAACAGGCGTTGAAGCACCAACAGCGATACATTGCTCAGTAGCGTTTGTACGTATAAGGAAACCTTCAGCACCCAGTGAATCGGTTCGCTCTCCTGCGAATACTCTACCAATTAACGGATTCCCCCCTTGGAAGGTTCCTATAACGATACACGGTCCTTCTGGTTGCGCTGTGAGCAGTGGCGCTTTGCCCAGCATAGAGGCCATCCCCTGTATGTATTCCGCGGCTGCCGCCTGAATCGTCTCGTTGTCCTCCGTTACAACCAGCTCACCACACCAATTTGTATATTGATTGTATAGAGATCCTGATTTCAGCTGGCCATAGTTGAGCCAAGCCTCATAAGCGGTATTTGTCATGTTTAATCCTCCCGTATAAATAACCCGCCCTGGATTGAAAAGGACGGGTTCATAATTCGCAAGCTTGAGCAGGTTACCCGCTCTATGATTTGGTGACAGCGTTAAGCAATTGGTGATAAGCCGGCTTAGGATTATGCTGCTCATCGAATAGAAATGGCCAATTTTTCCGTCCCCGAACAGGGAAGCCGTCCAGCCATGTATAGTCATCCGCTGCTCCCCAGAAAGTGACTGAGCTAATCACGTCGCGGTATTCTTTCAACAGAGCAAACATCGCTTCATACCGCTCTGCCTGCAGCTCGAGCAGTTCGGCAGGTGCAACCTTTAAATCCATTCGTTTGTCATCGAAACGGAACATGGACACATCCAGCTCTGTCAATTGGAGCTGAAGCCCTAAAGATGCATACTTCTCAATAGCAGCACGTATTTCATCTAAGTCCGGATCGTATAGATTCCAGTGCGCTTGCAATCCGACGCCATGGATCGGTACTTCCTGTTCCAGCAGCGACTTCACCATTTTATAGATTTTGTCGCGCTTAAGGGGATTAGACTCGTTATAGTCGTTGTAGAATAACAAAGCCTTTGGATCGGCTTCATGAGCGAATTCAAACGCTTTGCCGATAAACTCCGGTCCGACAATATCCAGCCACTTTGACTGGCGAAGAAGTTCTTCTCCTTCATCTGCAATAACTTCATTTACAACATCCCAAGCATAGATATCTTCCTTGTAACGCCCAACCACGGTCTGAATATGTGATTTGAGCCGTGCAAGCAATGTCTCTTTGCTTACACGCCCGCCCATCTTATCCTCAAACAACCAGTCCGTAGTCTGGTTATGCCAGACTAAAGTATGCCCACGCATAGCCATATGATGTTTTCGGGCGAAGGCAACCAACTGATCTGCTAGTTTAAAGTTATAAATGTCTTCAAGCGGATGCAGACTTTCAAACTTCATCTCATTTTCAGCGGTAATGCTATTGAAATGATAGGCGAGCAAATGCTCCTGTGATTGTATCGTCAACGGGTTAACGGCTGCGCCAATTTTGAAATCCTCAGCAAATATTGTTTTTAGAGCAGGTTCTGTGTAATCACTAGCTTGTCTCAACAAGTTCCCTCCTGACAAACGCATTTATATCAGTATTCGAATAATTAAGACTGATAATCGAACCAATCGAAGTAGGCAGGCACCTCAGCCACCTTGCCATGACCTGTTGCATATAATCCGATAAGTACACCCGTAAATCCATTTCCTTTTACAGCTTGAGGGGATAATGGATACGCTGCTGCTGTTGATAGCTTATTCCACTCCTGCCCATCCAAAGAATAAAGGAAGCTGTATTCGGTAAGCTCAGCCTTAGCTTTCAAATAAATTCGCTCGACAGTAGTCGAAACCTCTGCCGCTGTATGGGTTACTCCATCCATAGTCACATGAGCTGTAATCACTTTTTGCCCGTTTTTTTGAACAAGTCCAATTTCATAATGAGCGTTCTCATCTAATCTGGCGCAAAGTCCAGCTTCCACATCAGCAATAGATGAAGGCATTTCAAGCAGCGTGCTCCATTCTGCCGAAGTATGCTGCTGTCTTCTACCTACAAAAGCCACTTGGCCTACTTCACTGAGACCTCCAGATTGTCCTCGAAGAGATAACCATCCCTGTCGTTCGTTTAAGGACCAGCTTCCCTCAGCCGGATTCCGCAGAAAGGCTAATCCCAGCGGCAATACATGTTCATCAAAATCATATCTTCCACTAGTCTCAGGTTTTGGTGATTGACCAGGTACACGTGAAACCTTCATTTCCAGTCCAACTGTGTCTTCATTATTATCGATCATCGGCCATCCGTCTTCAGTCCAGCTTACGGGAGCAAGGAAAGTCTCTCTTCCAAGCACAGTAAATTTTGCATCTACTAGTCTTACTCCAAGGAATACGGCCCACCAATCCCCGTTACGATCCTCAATCAAATCGGCATGCCCTAAATACTGAATGGGATTGTCAGTACCGCTGTGCGTCAATATCGGATGCGGCAATCGTTCAAACGGTCCATAAGGAGAGGAGCTGCGGCCAATGATCTCCCGATGTTCCTTAGCCGTTCCTCCTGAAGCCGTCATGATATAGTACATTCCATTTATTTTGTACAAATGGGGTCCTTCCGTCCAAGGTCCGCCATCCCCAGTCCAGATGACAACAGGTTCTGTTAATGCTGCTCCCGTAGCGATATCTATCTCATATTGGATGGCATGGGAGTCATAATCTGCCCCCTGCTGGGTGGTTACATATACTTTTCCATCCTCATCAAACATTAGAGAAGGGTCAATTCCTCCATAAGGAATACTAATCGGATCTGACCACGGACCCGCAGGGGCTGTAGCCGTAACATAGAAATTCCCTTTCCCGTGTACTTCGGTCGTTATCATGTAAAACGTTCCTTCATGATACCGGATCGTTGGGGCAAATATCCCTCCAGAGCTCTTGCTTTTACGTGTATCCAGCTGACTTACACGATTGAGCACATGACCTATTTGGGTCCAGTGAATCAAATCCTGACTATGAAAAATAGGTACGCCAGGGAAATACTCAAAGGAGCTGCAAACTAAATAGTAGTCATCCCCTGCCCGGATGATACTTGGATCAGGATAGAAGCCTGGAAGTATCGGATTCGTGTATGTGATTGAAGATGGGGTCATAATTTAACAGACAACCTTCCTATTACTTAATAGTGATTGCAAGCTCCTTATTCCTTCACGCTTCCTACGTTCATTCCAACTACAAAATACTTTTGCATGAATGGATAGACTAGCAAAATTGGAACCGAAGCAACAATAGTAACGGCTGCACGAATGGACTTTGGAGTAACCATTGACCCCGCTGACTCTGCAGTTACCCCTGCCCCGTTAGCTACACTTGCGTTACTGTTCGCATTCATACTAGATGATATTAGTTTCATTAATTCATATTGCAATGTACTCAAGTGTTGGCGGGAAGAAGTGTAGATAAAAGCATCAAACCATGCGTTCCATGCACCTACCGCGACAAAAAGGGCGATGGTAGCAAGAACAGGTTTACACAAAGGGAAGACTACTTTCATGAAAATCTTGAATTCACCTGCACCGTCGATTCTCGCGGATTCCATAAGACTTTCATGCAAGCCGCCAATGTAAGTACGGATGACGATCATATTAAATGCACTTATCATAGTCGGTATTACATATACCCAAAACGTATTAATCAAATGAAGATCCTTAATTAGGAAATAGTTTGGAATCAGACCCGCATTAAAATACATGGTTAGGACGAAAATAAAGGTAATCTGTTTGCGGAAAACATATTCTTTCCGGCTTAAAGTATAAGCAAGCATTGTGGTTAAAAATAGATTCAGGATCGTAGATATCACTGTTCGTGCTACCGAAATCCAAAAAGCAGGAATAATTGTACCAGAGGCAAAAACTGCCTTGTAGTTTTGTATGGTCCACTCTCTAGGCCATAGATAAATGCCGCCGCGGATGGTATCATTCCCCGCATTAAAGGAGACTGCTATAGTATTCAGGAATGGATACAAGGTAACAATAACTAGACAAACCATAAATATAGTATTGAAGGTGCCGAACACTACGGGTTCGAACCCCAAATTTCTCATCCGTTTTCCAGCATTACTTTTTGGAGATTTTTGAGGAATCAATTGAGTTTTTTCCATGATTATAACAGCCTCTCTTCCCCTAGCCGCTTCGAAGTCCAGTTAGCTAATAGCAGCAACGTTACACTTACGACTGTTTTAAATATACCACCCGCAGTAGCTAAGGAATAATTCCCTTGCCCAATCCCGTATTTCAATACAAATATATCAATCGTATCCGACCAGTCTACAGTAAGCCCGTTCCCTAATAAGTACGGAACCTCAAATCCGACATCCAGTACATGTCCTATGGACATTATCATCAGGATTACAATGGTTGGTCTAATTCCCGGCAATGTTACATTGAACATTTTTTTGTACCGGTTAGCCCCATCAATCTCAGCAGCCTCATATAAAGCTGGATCTATAGAAGCAATAGCAGCCAAGTAGATGATAGTACTCCATCCAACCTCTTTCCAGACGGTTGAAGCACCCACAATACCCCAGAAATACTTCCCTTCACTCAACCAAAGAATCGGTGAATCGATAAGATGTAATTTCATGAGTACGATGTTGATAATCCCGTCGTTAACCGAGAGGGAGACACCTACAATCCCTGTTACAATAATCCAAGAGAGGAAGTGAGGTAAGTAGGATATGGTCTGCACGGTTCTTTTCCAAAATACATTTTTGATTTCATTAAGAAGTAAGGCCAATGTTATTGCGGTTATAAATCCTAGAAAGAAATTAATTAATCCCATAGCCAGTGTGTTTCGTAGTACCCTTAAAAAGGTATCGTCCGTAAATAGAAACTTGAAGTGTTTCAAGCCAACCCACGTTTGTTCGCCAAAAGCCTTAGCTGGTTTATAATCCTGAAAAGCCATGGTCCATCCCCAGACGGGAACATAAGCAAATAATATAATATAAAGCAGCAATGGAACCGACATCCAAATTAGCTGTTTCTGATTCTTAATCAAATTCATAGTAATAGGTTGCTTCTTTTTTCTTTTAGGATGCCGGTTAACTTTTTTTCCCGTTAAAATCTCATCCATATATTTTCTCCCCACATCATCCATATATTTCAGAAAGTGGTTGGCTAATAAGCCACCACTTTCTGATTTTTAAGCATGCTCTAACTATTTAACACTCCAAGTATCAAATCTCCATTTAAGCTGTTCATTGATTCTGTCTTCGTAGGCTTTAACATCCGCTTTATTAAGTTCTTTAACAAATTCAGCCCAAACTTTATCGAAATCGGA
This sequence comes from Paenibacillus sp. FSL F4-0122, assembly GCF_038002845.1. Classification (NCBI taxonomy): domain Bacteria; kingdom Bacillati; phylum Bacillota; class Bacilli; order Caryophanales; family Paenibacillaceae; genus Paenibacillus; species Paenibacillus sp. FSL F4-0122. The sequence goes on along the minus strand of NZ_JBBODI010000001.1, from coordinate 3,339,715 downwards.
AGGACTAGCCAAGATTGCTTTTGGCAAGAACTTGGTTTTAACTTCTCCCATCTTCGTATCGGCAATTTTTGCTGGAGAATTTTCAACAAGATCTATGGACCAAGCAGGGTAAGCTACTGGATTCGGTCCAGGCTTACTGAAGAAATCTACATAACTGTTGAATCCATATGCGTCGAGGACTTCCTTGTCAAACGCTTCCAATCCTGCCTTATATTCTTCTGGTTGGGCTGCCGCATCCGTTGAGTTACCGTCTGCAAAGTACCCTTGCATTTTCGGAGCGGTAGCATACCAAGCTTCTGCTTTGTTACTCAGCTTCCAAGTAGCATCAACTGCGTTATCCCGTTGTTCTTGGGTTCTCATAAAGCGGCCGTTTTCCACAATATAATCTTCGCCTTCAATACCCCAAGTGAGAGTTTTTTGCCAATCTTCTTGAATCAATGTGTCCATAAGTTTAAGGATTCTCACTGGATCCTTAGCATTGATAGTAATCCCGAATCCATTATTCAAGTTAAGCGCAGGGCGATCCAGATAATAATCTTTGGTGTTGGTATCATACACAAGAGGCAGACCTACATAAGTTCTCATATCTTTTTCTTGTGTCTTGAGTGAATCTTCTGCTTTACCAAAGTTCCAGTGCTGATCAAACATTCCTAGAACGGCTCCGCTGGACAATTTAGCTAAATATTGGTCATAATCCATTGTAAATGCTTCTTTATCAATAATACCCAATGCATTCATATCATTAAGCTTCTTATAGTACTGCTTAGCATAGTCTTTATCCGCAAAGATTTCTGCCACGTTATCCTTAACCACTACTCCGCCATCATTAGGATGTCCGATCAGATGCTGAGGAGCGTTAAACAATCCCCAGTTTCTCCAGTCTTTGTTATGAATTTCAAACCCAACTGTTGGTTGTCCATCAATGGTTGGATTCTTCTCTTTATACTTAACGATAAGATCGAAATACTCATCCAAAGTTTTAACCACTGGATAGCCAGCATCTTTAAGTACAGCTTTCTGAATCCAGAAAGCTGGGCCAGAGTAATAGGTTGAATTCACATCACCGTTATACGCACCATAGTTTGGAAGTGTATAAATATGTCCATCATTTGGATCCTTCATCATGTTCCAGTAAGCTGCGTAATGCGCTTTCAAATTTGGAGCGTGTTCTTCAATCAAGTCCTCGAGAGGAATAAATGCACCTGCTGCCGTCAGTTGGGTATTAGAACTCATTAGATCTGGATAATCCGAACCGGCAATCATAACGCCAAGCTTCTGTTTAAGATCTCCTGCCAAGAATTCGAAATTGAATGAGGCGCCTGTTTTTTCTTTAATCATTTTATAAATTTTATTATCTGGTGTTGGTTGCTGGCCTGCTTCTCCAAGAAAGATACTAATTTCGAAAGGTTCAATCTTATCAGAATTTGTTCCTGCTGCAGTTGAAGTGGCTGTTTCTGCTGGTTTGTCTTCCCCCTTAGCCGTCGTATTGTTGCTGTTATTTCCTCCGCACCCTGCTAAGGTAAAGCTTAGGGATAACACAGCAATCAGACTAAGTTTCCATTTGGATATTAACCTGCCCCCCATAAAGCACCTCCATATATTTGTTGGTGTAACAATGTTGTAAGCCCTTACAAGTTAAATTATAGAGGTGATAATCTTCTGAAAATACGCCAGAATTAAAGATGTACCCCCAAAAAGTTTAGGTATTAGTGTTTTTAAATTCGTTAGGACTCATATGTAGTTTTTTTTCAAATTGCTTGAGGAACTGACTATAATTGCCATAGCCCACTTTCTCAGCGATTTCACTATTTTTTAACTTATTTTGTTGAAGTAAATGTACTGCCTCTTTTATTCGGAGGTTATGCAGCTGTTCATTGAAGTTAATTCCGTTCTTCTTGATCAATAATTGTCCCAGATATACCGGGTGCAGGAAAAACACCTCTGATAGCCTCTTAATGGTAAGACATTCGCGAAAATGCTCTTCAATATAATTGTTAATCTCCTGAACAATCCCCTGTGATCTTAGGTTTTGTTCCTTAAGAAGGATATCAATACTGGCCTCACCGCAGAATAGCAAATTACGCATTAAGTCCGTCAAGGTGATCATTGAGTCTAACATCGCGGGAATTCTAATTTGATTAGATAAGGAGGACTCATGGACTTCACTGGCTTCCGAGGTAAACTCAATAATCTTATACATCATATGAATAACAATTTTCTTCACAACCTCTGGAGCGATGCGCTGCTCACGGAAACTGCGGGCTGCCGAGTTCACAGCTTGGCTAAAATCTGCGGAGTCCAGCGTATTAATAGGTCTTATCAAGTCATCCATCAGTTGAATTTGATCATAATGATAACTGAAGGGACTATCCTTAATCTCTTGATAACTCAGGACCTCTGCATTTTCAGGATAATAAAAATAATACATTAATGCTTCTTTCGCCGTTCGGTAACTGTTCCCGATCTGAAGCAAGGAGCCTACGCCAGCGCCAGCTGCAATATACAAAGCTTGTTTAGGGTGTTCATTCAGCAAGGGAGTTGCGATCTGATCGATCACAGCTCCCTCAGTGGACAATGAATGGTATCCGTATACGATTCCAAAACAATGACTCTCCAGATCCATCAGAAACATCGAATCTTTATCGGTTAGGAGGGCTGAGGCTTGCTCTCTGATCTCTGTATATAAAACCGGCTCTGTCTGTATCAGACAAATATTCCAATGGCTTTTCCCTTCCGATAATCGGTTAAGTACCTCCTGATTCGACTGCTCAGCTTTCTCATGCAGTATTCCTTTCAGGAGAGAAACAGCCTCCTCCGCGGAGGCTATTTGATTTAAACTGCGCTTCTGAGCTTCCTGCTCCAGCTCCTGATAAATCTCCAGTAATTCTTCTGCCGCTTCTTCTGGAAACACTGGCTTCATCAGATAATGATTAATTCCATAGTGTATAGCTGTCTTGGCATATTCAAACTCACTATAACCACTTAGTATGGCAAACTTAATCTCCTTAATCTCAGCTCGTTGCCAAGCTGCGACCATCTCCAGCCCATTCATTAGCGGCATATTAACATCCGTAATTACAAGATCTGGTTCGAGCTGTTTCATTAACTCCAGCCCCTCTTTGCCATTGCTGGAGGTTCCACATACCTCAAAGCCAAGCTCCTGCCAATCAATCCATAGCTGCATCGCTTCAAGCGCACTAGGCTCATCATCGATCAACAATACTTTGTATTTCATAGGGGGTCCCTCACTTTCTAGCTATTCTTCCGTTCCAGGAGTTTTAATGGAATATCAAAAGTGACAATGGTCCCTTCATCCGGAACGCTGCTGATATCAAAACGGACCTGATCTTCATAATACAATTCTAATCGGCGGTACACGTTGCGGATTCCGATATTCGTTCCCGAAGACGCTTCATTTTGCACATTACCTAATAATTCTTGCAGCTTCTCTGGCTCTATCCCTTTACCGTTATCAGAGACGGTAACTTTTAAGCGTCCCTCCTCCACTAACGTCTTCACTTTTATCACACCAAGTCCCTCTATGGCCTGTAGACCATGTTTGCAGGAATTCTCAACGAGCGGCTGCATGCTTAGCTTGGGAATCTTATATTGAAGCGACTGCTCATCGATCTCAAATTGATAATCAAATTTATCCCGGAACCGGAATTTTTCAATTTTTAAATACATCTCGATGAAAGTCATTTCTTCTTCCAGAGTGACGAGATCTTCTTTCCAGCTCAGCAGCCGTCTAAGTAATTTGGATAAACTCTTAATAATATCTGTAACATCCGAATAATTATTTTTAGTACAGACCACCAAAATGGCATTTAACGTATTAAACAGAAAATGCGGATTCATCTGGCTTTGCAGAAAATTCAGTTCAGCTCTTACTCTTTCCATCTCCAGATTATTTTTTTGAATCTCCAGTTTATATACATCATTGATCAAGGAATTAATGGTAGTGGTCATCCTGTTAAAATTACGGATCAGTCCCCCGATCTCATCCTGGCCTTCATCGATTCGAATCAGCTCAAATTTCTCATTGGATACTTTCTGCATATGTCTGGATAACCGTTTCACCCGATAATTATAGGATCTTAACATCACATATAAAAAAGCGGTTGTGATTAGCGTGACAATGGACGCCAGAATCCCTGCATAAATCCGAATCTCCATTATCGCTTGGGTAATACGCTCACCTTGTGTAATTCCTATTATCCGCCAGCCCTTTATATAACTAGCTCCGCCGACGGGTACAATATGAACGTCCTCCTTGCGCTCATCATCCTGCAGCTTGAACACGGGATAAGGTTCCGCGGTGCCTCTTTGATAGCCGCTTTGTGCAGACATAATAATCTCGTCCTGCTCGTTAACTAAATAAAGACTCAAGTAATCTTTTTCTCTGATAATCACGTCATATATTTTACTGAGATCCAAATCAATTCTAAGCAGCTTTTCAAACTTATTGTATGAGCTGTAAGCGTCCATTCGCTCAATAACACTCAAATAAGGCGCTGTAGAAATCACACTAGAGGTATCACTCATATGATAAGCGGCAAGAAACAGATGTTTATCCGCAGCCTTCGACTGCTTATACCATTCACTATTCATTACCTTTTCATTGATGACCTGATAGTTGCTGCCGGAAACAATGGAATCATTGTTCGTAAATACAGTAATCCGTTCAATCTGATTATTCACCGGCATATAGCTGTTCATGCGGTCTCTCAGCTGTTCATCAAAAGTGTCATAAAATTCAATAGAGTTCCCATACGTCCGCTCAAGCAATTCATACAGGTTCTTATCGGCAGAAAGCGTATAGCTGACAGCTACCCCACCTTCAATGAAATCATGAATGTCCTTTCGGGCTCTTTCTAAAGATATCTCCAGGTTCTGCTGCTCTCTGGATTTGATCAGATCGGAAATCCGATCCAAAAAAACAAGGTTAATAATAATGATAGGGAGAAGAACACCTATGATATAAATAAGGGAAAATTTATAATTCAAGGGAATATCATTCACTACTTTTCTAAATCTGAATTTTTTTCTCTCCATATGAAACACCTTGCTTCCCCTAGAGCTGTTGGTTCTTATTCTCATTTTTATACACGGATGGTACTACCCCTACAAGCAACTTAAACTTATCTATAAAATAATCAGTGTTAGAGAATCCCACCTGCACCGCTATATCCGATATCTTTAGCTGTGTTCGTTTCAGCAGACTTTTCGCCTCTTCAATCCGTTTGGCATTTAGGTATTCACTAAAGCCCTGACCCGTTTGCTTTCTGAACAGTTGTCCCAAATAGGTAGAATTAATATGAAATTGTTGTGCCAAATCCTGAAGCTTTAATTTATTCCGAAATTCCCGATCCACATACTGAATAACCTTGTAAATCGTATTTTGTTCATTCTGCTGCTCTAGTTCAGACAGATAGACGGCAGCCCGTTCACACAGACTTTGTACATAACGGCTTAATATAAAATAATCACTAAGCTCACCTAGATTTCCGTATTCTTGCTGAAGCTTAATCATAATCGTATCCGGGTCTCCATTCATTTGAGCTATAATTCTACAGATCGTAAGCTCTAAATGGGCCACTTTTGCTTTTACAACTTCAAGGGTCAGCAGATTCTCGACGAAAGCAGTGAACGCTTCTTTTACACAAGGCTGGATCTGTTCCGTATCATTCGTTTGGACCTTATGCAGCAGCTGTCTGAAATGATCCTCATGCGGTTCTTCCTTTTTCAGGTTCCTAAGCTCACTATAATAAAAGACCCCTCTTTTCTGCTGGTGCGTTTTTCGTTTCCATACCTCAAGTGCCTGCCTATAAATCTCTCGAATAGAGCTCACCCCGACCATTCTGCTGCTAAGTGCTAGAAAAACCGGTTCTGGTGATTGCTCAGTGAGATCCGAATACATCTGGTTGACGATAGACTCCAGGCTCTCATTCCCGATAGAAGCAGACTGAAGAATGATCCCCGCTCTTCCCGATCCGTCTTGAAAGAAGCAGAAGTTTTCCTTAGAAAAATAATCGCTTATCTGCGGCTGGTATGGATTCATAGAGGAGGCCGGTTCAATAAGAATACACATTACCTCTGCATCCGCTTGAAGCTTCAAGGTGTTTCGGGTTAGAAGCTCTAAATTTTCGTTATACTCCCCTTGGATCAGGCGGTTGATGATATTATTTACGATAAAAAATTGCTTTTTATCAAACCCCTCATTGGAAGCGATTTCATTTTGGATTATTGGAGTGATCCTGCTTAATAAAGCCTCTATTTCTTCATCATCAATGGGTTTTAATAAATATTCATTTACCCGCTGGCGCAATGCCGTACGTGCATACTTGAAATCATCATATCCAGACAAAATCACAAATTTAGGAGGTTTCTCCATCACCTCATTCAACTTTGTAATAAGCTCAAGACCGTTAATTACAGGCATATTAATATCCGTAAGAACCAGTTCCGGTTTATTCTCCTGGATAAGCCTCATCGCATCCGTGCCGTTTTGAGCTTCACCACAAACTTCATAACCGAATTTTCCCCAGTCGATCATCGTCCTTAGCCCCTCTAGAACCCAGGGTTCATCGTCCACGATCAGAACCTTAAGCATGATGTTCGCTCCAATCTTATTAAGATAAGCCCGCGCTTTACACCAAAATATATAGATCATGCTATCATACTTGGATAATGATGTGAATTCATAAATTTTCCTTCTTTTGTTTAAAACAGTACTTTTTTTACTTGAAAAAACATACTAAAAACAGCGTATCCTAAATTTCAGACACACCTTTACAAGGGCCCATCATTCCATTATTATAGTTTACATCGAGTAAACCTTTACACAGTGTAAACTATATAGGAGGGCTATGATATGAGCAGCTTATCTAAGTCTGCTAGATTTCCACTTTTCATTCTGATGTTGAATCTATTTATCGCTTTATTGGGGCAAGGTATGGTCATTCCCATTCTACCTGAATATCTGAAACTGTTTAATGCGTCAGGGGCTGCCGCCGGATATCTTATTGCGGCTTTTGGAGCAGCACAGTTTATTTTTTCACCTATAGGGGGACAGCTTTCGGATAAATGGGGCCGAAAATCAATGATCATTTCCGGAATGTTTTTAACCGTCCTTTCAGATCTGATATTTGCTGTATCTACGACATTGCCCCTACTTTACATCGCTAGATTTATTGGGGGTATAGGTATCGGAATCATGGTCCCTTCCAATATGGCCTATGTCGCTGATATCACCACCCATGAAACCCGTGCAAAAGGTATGGGGTACTTGGGGGCTTCCATGAATTTGGGTATGGTACTTGGTCCAGGGTTAGGCGGGATTATCGCTGGGTTTGGCATACGGGTGCCTTATTTTTTTGCGGGTGGACTTGGGCTTATCGCTACGATACTTTGTTTTTATATGCCAGAGACACTACCAAAGGAAAAACGGAAATCCGTTAACAAATGGGCCCCTCGGGAATCCATTCGTAGTCAAATCGTAAACTCATTCCGGACGTCCTATTTCCGCTATCTTCTGCTCATTCTGATCATGACATTTGGTCTGATGAATTATGAAACGGTGTACGCCCTTTTTGTGGAACAAAAATACGGTTTTGATACAACGAAAATCTCAATCATTATTACGGTTGGTGCTATTATAGGCATTATTGTGCAGATCTGGCTGCTTGATCATCTGATTAAGAGACTTGGCGAGATAAAGCTTATACGTATATCATTGGTGATGACCGCTATAACCTTATTGTTGATGATATTCAAGATCAATTTAGGTTATTTATTAGTGGTATCAGGTTTATTTTTTGCTTTTAATGCTTTTTTACGACCCACAGTAAGTACATTGATTGCCAACTCAGCTGGTGATCGGCAAGGATATGCTGCCGGATTAAATACAACGTACACCAGTATAGGAAACATACTTGGACCCATTTTAGCGGGATTGATGTTTGACAAACATATTAATATTCCCTATATTTTTGGGGCAATTATCCTGGCATCTGCCTTTTTCATCACCTTACAAAAACCAAAAAAAGAGCAAGAAAGGAGTGTCGCCCATGACTGAGAACTGGCACCAGAATTTAAAAAACAAAAACCGGGAAGAATTAATTGCTGCGGCGAAGGATCTTTTTATGAAGCAAAGCTTTCTCAAAGTTAATATTAAGGATGTCTGCGACGTGGCTGGTGTAAGCCGGGTTACCTTTTATAAGCATTATCAGTCCATGAACGAACTGATTTTTGAGGTCCAGATGGAAATTCTGGAGAGCATGACCCAATTTGTTAGAAGCGCACCTTCTTCAATTGAAATGAATGGTAAGCAAATGCTTGCTTCGATGCTTAATGCTTGGATTGATTATGCCCGGCAACACCCAGGTTACATCAAATTCATTCTTCTATTCGATTTGCATTTTGAAGCCTATGATTACAGTAAAGAACTCAAAGAAAAGTACAAAGATTTTGTGATGCGGAGAAAAGAACGACATTTCTTAATGGATGCTCTGGAGGCCGGAGTTAAAGATGGATCGTTAAAATTTGATACAGAACCCTTATCCACTGCTCATTTCATCTTCACGTCTATGATGGGTTTATTACAGAAAATGAGCCTGATTTCCAAAGACGATTTCAACAACGAACTTCAGGATATTCAGATTGCTAACCGATTTGTGGACATGTTAGTTCAGTATTTAAGTACAGAAAGTGATGAATCTCCTGCCTTGAAGTAAGGGGATCCATCACATTCTACGTAATAGAGAGAAGTAGTTTAAATGAAATTATTCTGATTTAAGGAGCGGTTAGACTCATGTTTGATTAACCATTCTTTTCTGGCAAGCCCGCCTCCATAGCCACCCAATTCACCATTGCTGTTTATCACTCGATGACATGGAACCAAGATTGAGAGTTGATTGGTACCATTCGCCCTTGCTACAGCGCGGCAAGCAGAGGGATTGTTGATTTTCTCTGCAAGCTCCTTATAAGAAACTGTCTGTCCCAGAGGTATTTTCCGGAGTTCATTCCACACCTTTTGCTGAAAGTCTGAGCCCAGATAACGAACCGGCGTTGTAAATTCCGTAAGTTCACCTGTGAAATACAGCTTCAATTCCTCCTCAATTTGGTGAAGGACGGCTACCTTTTCAGGTAATATAGTTGCATTTAAGCGAGTGCGTAATCTTTTGATTTCATTTTCAAGACCCTTGCGATCCACAAATTCCAGCAGTAAAAGACTCTCTTCATCGGAGATGGCCAGCATGGAACCCAATATCGTTTCTATCCAAGTACAGTACAGCACTTTAATCTGCTTGGAATGATTCGGGACAGTCCCCATCGTTCGTGAAAAGGCATCCCTAAACCCATTGCTCGAATCGTACCCGCTTTCCAGTTGTGCGTTAATGATTGAATCCCCATTCCTAATATGTTTGAATGCCAGTCCTAAACGTCTAGAACGTGCATATTCGATAAAGGTCATCCCGAATTGTTTCTTAAATTGGCGGCGTGCCGTGTTTGCACTAATAGACAGCTCATCAAAATCTTTATCTGTCCATTTTCGTTCCGGATTGCTCTCAATAGCCTCTACTAGCAGCTTTACTTCAGGAGACATTTTTGTTGGATTGGATAGCGGCTGACACCTTTTACAAGGTCTATATGAAGCTAATAAGGCTTCCTTGGCTGTAGCAAAAAACTCACAATTTTCTTTTAATGGCTTTTTAGCGGGACAAGTTGGCCTACACATGATGCCCGTTGTTTTCACTCCTACAAAAAATACGCCCTCATAATTCGAGTTTTTCTCGACCAGCATCTTATAATATTTATTGATATCCTGCTCATTAGTTATCATAGTATGGTTAGCTCATTTCTAAATAAAGTCCTGAGGCATCAAGCGTTTGCCGGGCATTTTCCTGAAGATTATGTTGTGCCTGAAAGAAACTACGCGGGCCATAGCTAATCCGTTTCACGCCAATTTTTTGCAATTCATGATTTGAAAGCATACCGTCCATAACCATGATATTCACAGGCAGTGGCGATTTTTTGACAAATTGTTCAATCAAGCTTGGATCAGCGAGCCCCGGTATAAAAATCCCATCCGCTCCAGCGTCAGCATAAGCATAGGTACGTTCTATAGCTTGATTCACTAGATCCATCGAATGTTCCTTATCCTTGAAAAAAATATCCGTTCTAGCGTTAATAAACACACGCTTTTGCAGTTTGGAGGCTACTTGTTGTATGGTTTTGATCCTACGGCTTTGTTCGCTGGTCTCCCATAGTTCATTGTTAGGATGATTTACAATCTGATCTTCAAAATTGATACCACAGATGTCTAATTGAAATAACTGCTCCATGTTATGCGCTAAAGTATCCTCATCTATAGCATATCCACCTTCGATGTCTACGGTCAATGGAACCGCTACTCGTTCGGCAATCTTTGAAATCATCCAAAGCATAAGCTCAAATGTAAGCTGTTCACCATCCGAATATCCCCACGCTTCCGCCATGGAATAGCTGCTAGTTGCTACCGCCTTTGATCCAGCTTGCTCTATTGCTTTAGCCGAGGCTACATCCCAGCAGTTGTACAGAATCAGTGGATTTTTTTGATCATGCAGCGTTTTAAAATAGTCATAGTTTTTAGTGTTCATAAGTGGTCATCTCCATTTAGTTAAGAATAGAACCACTATATATTAGACATCCATTATCGATACCAGAAAAATTAACACCAATCTTTTTTTCCACAAAAAAAACACCGATAGATAATCTAATCCTCTCAGGATCAGATCATACCATCGATGCCAGTTTGCCGATTAAAGTTCTACCTTACGAAGTGATTGCTTCGGTGATGATTTGGGTGACTTTTTCCCTGTCCCCATCGGGAGGATTTGTGGAGCTGCGATCCCGATCAGAACTACGATAATCCCGATCCAGCGAAGTAATGATACCTCTTCTTGCAGAACTAACACGGAGGCTACTACAGCTGCCGGTAACTCCGCTGCCCCTAAAATCGCGCCTAGACCTGAACCCAGCTTCGGAACCCCGATCGAAAAGAACAGAACTGGAATTACGATGCCCAACAAACCTAGAGGTAGGCCGTATTTCCAAAGCCCATCGCTAATCGCACCGTCATATAAAAACGAAGGAGAAAAAACAGTCATAATAATAACCATTGCACTAGTGGTCATATACAAGCTTTTATTAACGGCAGGTACCTGCGTAGCTACTCTTCCACTCACAAAAATATAGAAGGCAAACGACACGGCTGACATTAAGCCAAAAACCACACCAGTGGTCGTGATTCCACCTACACTCGGCTCAAGGATGCCCCCCGCTAATACCGTACCAATTAGAAGGATAACCATCGAAATCACTTTTTCCCGACTAGGAAGTTTTCGATCTACAACCGCCTCCAGAATTACACCGATCCAAGTAAATTGGAATAACAGTACAATCGCAATCGAAGCAGGCAATTGTTCAACGGCGAAGCCATAAAATATGCCAGTTAAACTGATGGTGATCCCAGCGGCTAATAATTTCCCGCCTGTTTTTAGCCCTAATTTCTTTCGAGAAAATAATAAGACCAGCAAGAGCAGCATACACCATCCAAAAAAGTATTGTGATCCTACCAATTGTTTCATTCTAAAGCCATCGTTCATTCCAAGCTTGACGATCGTAGAGAGTGAGCCATAACTACAAGCACCTAAAAAAACTAGTAAAGCATATTTGAATAACTTCATATTCATCGTAAACCTCTTCCCTTTCTCTTGAGCAAGCTCATTAACATAATAAAGCCCCTTGTCATCGAAATGACAAGGGGCGATTGAAACCAAAGAATACATCTTTGACAAAATTCCGCCACTCCATCCACTGGATAGAGTTTGGTTTATTTACTTATAACAACTCCAATCATAATATGATAAATCACACAGGGTGTCAACTTGAAATTTAAGGATTTAGCTGGAACAATCGATAGACAATAACAGCTGCCTGAGCACGAGTTGTATTGGCTTTAGGTGCAAAGTTATCTTTGCCTACACCTTGAATAATCTTTGCTCCGCTCATGAATTGTACAGCCTCACGAGCGTAGGATGAAACGTCAGCGGCATCATTGAAACTCACTGGCTGGTCCACTCCCACGACCGTAAGTTTGGCGAGTTGTGCTGCACGATAAGCCATCAACGCCATTTCCTCACGGCTGATTGTTTCATTAGCACCGAAGGTTCCATCAGATCTGCCCTGAATAATTCCTAGCTTCTGAGCAGCAGCAACGGAGCTGTAGTACCAAGCATCCAGCGAAACATCCTTAAATGTACTTGCCGCACTACCTTCCTCCAGCTCTAGTGCAAGCATCAGCATCTTCAGGAACTGCGCCCGAGTTACATTCAGCTGTGGCCCGAAGTTATGATCTCCGGTGCCATTCAGAATATCTCTGGCGGCAAGGGCTTGAATGCTATTTTGTGCCCAGCCTAGTCCAGCGATATCCTTAAAGGAATTTTCCGCATATCCTACTGCGAATCTGCTGGAATTGTCTGGTCTGAAGATGATCTTGCCAGTTGTCGGATTAAACTGGGAGTTTCTAACCACCTCTACAGTCCCGTCTTCACGGATTTGGTAGGCTACTATTTGTTCTACACCTGAAGTTGTCTTTGGTTTGTAATCCCGTTCAACCTTCAGTCCACGCCCAAAGCTGTCAAACTGTTTGCCATCAACAAAGAACTTAAACTCATAAATATCCCCGACATCCGTCTGAAGCGACAGTGTCTTCGCGTCAACTTTGCCAACTACAAGCTTAACGCTTGCGGCGTCAGATCCTGCCATCGCAAGAAGCAGGTCAGCATTTATTCGGAACGTAGACAATCCCATGTCTATTTCCAAAAGTTGAATTGCTTTTGCTCCCGCTCCAGCCAACTCACGAGCTGGCAAGGTCAGTTCAACCACCGAGCTGGCAGAGGATGGCTTCACTGTGATTCTCAACACTCCATTCTGCATTGAGCCAATTGCTTGTTGCAGAATCGTCGAGGATACCTCTGCAATAGCTTTACCATTCACATCCGCTGTCACGGAAAGAGTAACTCCATCTGCGTTCACAGTTGGTTCCGGTTGTTTCACTGGTTTGACTGTCGTTGAAGATGAAGTACCGCCCGATTCTGAAACCTGCGATTCTGCCTTAATCTCAATGGACATCGTACCTACAACACCGGAGTCATCTTTAGCTGTCGCTCTCACCGTTACTTTGCCTGCTGCAATTGCAGTGAGCAAGCCGGTATCCGTAATAGTTGCTCGCTCAGTAGCTGATCCATCCTCATTCACTACTGACCAGGTCACTGCTGGATCGGATGCATGGTCCGGCAGGATTACAGCTGCCATTTGCAGGGTTTGCCCTGACTTGATTTCGCTCACATTATCTTTGGAGGAGACTTTTATCTCCATGACGGATATAGGAATGACATGAACAACCGATTGTGCCTCATGCAGGATGTCAAAATCAACATCTGTGTTGGATCCTCGGAAAGAAATAAATCCAAGCGGCACGGCGATTTCACGGTTTGTCTTCTTCGCTTTGAAGATGATTTCTAAGAATTCCGCATCATCGGTCAGGATATTTCCTGCCTCCGTTCCAGCTACACTAACTGTTATTAGACCTGGACTGTCCTCATTAATATGAGTGATGCTGAATCCGTCTGGCAAGGTCTGAGCGGATATGAATTCCACACCAGATACGTCATATGCCATGGTAAAGTCTACAGCATACACTTCCTTGTAGACGGAGGTAGTAACATTTGTAAGCCCTACACGGTAAGTGAAATCCTGTCCTGCCACCACTGTGACCGGTCCGTTCAGCGTTGCAGCGGGCAGATTACGGGCAATCTCATCTTGTCCGCTGATATTAATCTCTAGGCTTCCGGATACTCCACTTCCATCTAGAGCTCGCGCAGTTACTTGTACGCTACCGTTCTTTCTAGCTGTCAGTAAGCCCTTCTCATTAATAACCGCTTTATCCGTAGAGGTTATCCCATCTGCTTCAGTTACCGTCCAGATAACTTTAGGATTCGTCGCATTCTCTGGAAGCACAGAGGCTTGCAGCTGCAAGGCACCGCCCTTCGACTCAATGCTGCTAATTCCATCTTTACCCGTTACAGTAATTGAAGAGACTTGTACCGCAGGTATCTGCTCTTGATCCACTAAGATCTTGGATTGCTGTGGATTCCAGCCATCACTTCCACCAAGCACAGCTTCAATCGTATAGGCAGCTGCCTCTTCTGCTGTTAATTGTTTGGACCAGCTGTAACGTGAAGCTGCATTAGCCCCCTCTCCGTAACTTAAAAACTCAGAGAACCGTGCAGTTTTGGAACGACCTTCATACCATTCATGCCAGCCAGTAGCACGAATATGAGCTCCCATCTCCGTGTTAATGAAGGTAGAGCTGCCATATTCTCTCCATGGCCGGCCTAAATCAACGGTTCCAGCAGCAACGCCCTCACTGGCAGTTAGTCGATTATTGATGAACACATAACCAGGCTTACCCGTTGCCGTGGAAGGCGCAGTAACATAGCCAGCACCCGCACTTTGAATCACATTATTCTCGAATACAGCAGCGGAATTACCAAAGATAAAGTCCACTGTACCTTCAATATGGCTGTCGACGAAATAAGCTCTTCCCTTGTCTGCGAACAGGGTATCCTGATATCCAAGAAGTTTAACATTTCTGTACACTCCCCGGTCTCCTTCAGCATATAAAGCGACTGCCTGACCGGCATCCCGCCCAGCACTGTTCTCAACCGTCATGTTCTCCAGTGTGAAATCAGTTGCCGCAACCTTTAATGTATAGCTGCCGCTGGTGCCCATTTCTTTACCATCTGAGCCAATGGTTTTCGCGGAGTCACCGTTAATAAGTACGGTACCTTCCCGGCTCTCACCGATGATACTAATATTCATCTTACTAGAAGGTACAAGCACCTTCTCCTTATACGTGCCGTTCTTCACTTTAATAATCGTGGTTAGGGCACTATTATCAGGTGCTGCTTGAATAGCGTCATTAATCGTTTTATAATCTCCTGTCCCATTCTGAGCAACAATAATGACAGGAGCTGGAATTCCCTTGACCACCTCGGATGGAAGACTGGCACCCTTATCACCGATGGCGATTACCGCATATTGATAGGCAGTCCCGTTGCTCAAGCCTTTATCGGTATAATCTGTTGCTTCGATGCCGTCGGCCACGACCGCATAGCTGCCACCGCTCTCCGAGCGTAGAATTTGATAGCTGCTAGCTCCATCAGCTACATTCCAAGTCAGATGGATATCAGTGTTGCCAGGCTCAACGCTAACTCCTTGTGGAGCCTGCGGCTGGCCGGAATTCTTGTATGGAACCGCTGGGGTAGCAGCTGAATCTAGACTACTACGGGTACCGCTTATTGCTTTGACTTTGTAATAATACGGTGTTCCGTTTACGAGCCCAGCATCAGTAAAGCTTGTGTCTGATAAATCAGACCCGAGCACTTCATAAGGACCATTCGCCGATGAGGCACGTTTGACAATGTACTGGCTCGCCTCCTCAATCGCTAGCCAGCTTAGTTTCATTACACTGTCACCAGCTTCCGTGGAAACGACAGGTGTTCCCAAAGGAGATTCCGGAGTAGCTTCAACAGGCGCTGATTCTTTTCCCTCCCCGGCCACATTTGTTGCAGCTACGACGTAACGGTAGGTTTGCCCGTTGGCCAAACCTCCGACGCGGTAAGTTGTGCCGGTGATTTCTTTTGCCACGAGTTCATAGCTACCTGAAGTCTCATTCCACTTCTTGATGCTGTAGCTGGCTGCATTCTCCACAGCTTTCCAACTGAGATCCAGTTGTGCATTCCGACTTACAGCAGCAAACGATTCTGGCGCAGGCAATTTCACCGCCAAAGCGGATGGGGTAATACTAATTTCATTGGAATTTCCCGATTCACCAGTGGGCGCCGTCGCCGAGATAACATAATAATAGGTAGTTTCGTTGGTAACTTCATTATCAATATATGATGTCTCTGTAATAGCATTGGCAATAGTCTCATAAGGCCCCCCGCTCTTAAGACTTCTCTTAACATTGTAGGAAGTTGCGCCTTCAAGAGCAGGCCATGATAGCTGGGCTGCTTGGTTTCCTGGAAGCCCAGTCAGTCCAAGCGGTGTTTCAATGGGCTCAACATAGATCTTTAAATTGTCTAAGTAATAATTTCCTGAGCCGCCGCCCGGTGTCTTGGACAAGATACGCCCAATGCCGTAGCTGGCGAAATTCGTGGTTGTGAACGGAAAAGAGCCCGCAGGCTGATCATCGATATATACATCCACTTTATCGTTGTTCACATCCACCTTTAGCTTCAGGTTGTACCATTGTTTTAGGGAATAAGAGCTCATCAGTTGATGATACTGGCTGCTCCCCCTGCTCATGGTTAGCGTATATTTACCTGTAGCTTCAGGAAGCGTTGGCTTTCTGCTCTCAATGGAGAATGCCGTTTTGCTTCCATCTGTACTCTGGGCCTGCAGGAACACCGAGGTTCCCGATTCTGTCGCAAACATAAAGTCAGTGTCAATAACCAGTGCACCTGTAATTGGCGCAAATTTGCGGATAAACTGCACGCTGCCGTTCGCACCATCGAACACATTCAATACTTGATCTGACGTATTCCCTTTACTGTCAGACGGTGTGGGAGATACAATAACCTTTTGAATTTCAGTCTGTGGATTTGGAGTTACATCATAATACTCTGGTGTCACACCTACGGCAACCTGCTCGAAGTCTTCATCCACATAATAGACATTACCTGCTTCACCTTCAGCTGTAGCGCTGGCCTCATCGGAATCAAAGCTTTCACCAAGCTCATTCACCGCGCTGACCACGTAATAATAAGTTTTTCCGGAGCTGAGTCCGGAATCAGTATACAAGCTATCTTTAATTTCAGTATTAATCGTTTTGTAGGGACCGCCGGAAACCTCGCTACGTTTAACACTATACGACTTGGCAGAAGCAACGTCCTCCCAATTCAACTTCACTTTCTCTTCACCGGCTGTGGCTGTAAGTCCACGGGGTGCGGCAGGAAACTGATCACTAAGCGGTTTCAGCTCCACCTCACTGAAGACAGACGCATTATAACGATTAACCTCGTTATCTACCTTAGCAGCATCGGCTGCAAGACCAAAATAAACCGTATCATTCAGGTCAAGCTTCACCGTGCCTACCTTGCTCCATGTTACTTTATCCGGCGATACCAGACCTGTCACTTCGTTACCAAGACGAACCAGCTTCACCCAATAAGGTGTATTGATGAAACTGTCCGGTTCTGTTTTTACCACCTTGGCTCCTGTGGTGGAGCGGGTAATCATAACTCCCTTCTTGCCATATTTGACATAAGGGATTGCCAGCATCGTCATTTTAGAATTGTCATTGAGATTATCACGAATCATGACACCTGCTTTGGCATAATCATCAGTTCCCGTTACGGAGTCGATTCTAGCAATAATTTCACCATTGCCTGTCAGGGTTTGATAAGCAAACTGAAAGTTATCAACAGCAGTTTCGCTCTCCGATGTAGCTCCGATAAGTCCAGCCGATTTGAGCGTAATTTTCCCGCTATCTGGATGAAGTGTAGTCACTCCCGCTATCCCTGGACCACCAACATCCACTGAAGTCCACGGAAGAACGGATCCAGAGGTGTTGACATGTATAGCTACGTTATCGGATTGTGTCTTGAGCCCTTTATTGTCTATAGCCTGAACAACAAGATAATAGGTACCATCCTGCACATTGTTCCAATTGAAACTATAAGGTGCTGTGGTAGCTTCGTCTTGCTTCACACCATTAACGATAAATTCCACCTTAGCAATACCATCGCTATCACTGGCAGAAGCTGTAACATTCACCTCGCTGCCTGACTCTATGATTTGGTTATTCACAGGATAATTGATAGCGGTTACAGGATTGTCCGTATGCTCATACCCTGATTTCCCTAACACAATGAGATCATTCAGATACACTTCTAAATTTGTATATCCCTCCGAAGATAACGTCGACTTCTTGCCATCCTCAGGATCGGTAGGATCTAGTCCATTAGCAATCTCCCAGCTATCATCCATACCGTCATGATCCATGTCGATTACATTGGAAGCTGTCTCTGTATAGTCTGGGTAACCGCCTATTTCAATAGGTGAATTAATATGCTGTCCAGTGCGATTCTTCACATCATTAATGACACGCGCATCGTAAGCATCACGTCTTGGCAAAGTGGCACCAGCATCAGCCATTACATTTGCGTAGGCTTCCTCCGCCGACACTGCCGTATATGGGTTAGGCATCTTTGCCGGCTCCGCAAGCTTAGAGATATTCGAATACTTTTGCACACCCTTCCAGTTGTCTTCGGTAACCTTCGGATTACCATCCATGATGTTCCCATCTATAAACAACCGGGTTTCTGGAGACACTTCCCCAAACAATTGATTTTTTACACTGGTGTAGGTGTTTGGACCATTTTTATAATAATTGTTAGTGATATTATATCGATAATCTTCTGCTCCCCCACCATAGGTCGAAGCGAATCCCCAGTTATAGATAACGTTATTAGACATTTCCGTCAGATCCACCAATTTGGTCACCGTCGGCAAACGGGGGTTGCGGCTGGTGCTATGAGCAATCAGATTGTGAAGGAAACTGGCATTTTTCCCACCCCAGATTCCTCCGTAGCCGTGACGTCCCTTCTGGTGAGTCGTCATCAGCATACTTTCAGCGGATATCGACCATTGTACGGTAGTATTCTCGTTGTCATACAGACTGACCACTTCATCCACCGACCAGCTGAATGAGCTATGATCGATAATGAGATCCTTATGGTACCTTGATCCAAAAGCATCATCTTCACTAGCTACCCGGTCGCCTAACCGGAAACGCATATAGCGCATAATAATATTGTCAGCTTCAACAGAGGTTGTGTAGTCGGCAATTGTAATTCCGTCACCTGGAGCCGTTTGCCCGGCAATCGTCAGATTTGAGCCGGTAATCTTGAGGGATTCCTTCAGATGGATGGTTCCCCCCACTCGAAAAACAATGGTCCGATTACTTTGACTTACCGCATCGCGGAAGGAGCCGGGGATCGGAGTTTCCTTGATACCATAATCAGCCAACGTCGTCACTTCATACACAGGTTGAGCTCTTCCGCCGGTTACATATTTGCCGCCGCCTTCCGCACCCGGAAAGGCAGGAAGCGCTTCCAAAGAAGCGGCCTCGACACCACCAAATGGCATACATGTTGCAAGAAGACTCGCGACCAGCGCCCCAGATAACCATTTTTTCTTCATACAAGACCTCCTAATATCTATTGGAATAAGAAGGGGGCCCTGTCCTCAGAGCAACCCCTTCCTTAGTAAAGCCGTGTGTATTATTCCTTGCCCTGATAACGGAAATATGCGAAATCAGCACTGCTGCCACCGAACTGCTGCATATCATGCGCCGCAATGCCAACAAAGTTCCCAGTGAAGCCTCCCGATAAAAAGCTGATATTCTGCGGATCGCCAAGTGGCTTCCACTCCGTATCGTCACCCTTAAGATAAACAAATTGCCCAGTCACTTCCTGCACCTCAACCGCGATCCGCACTGTCTCCCCTGCATTTAGTTCAATCATTACAGGCTCCGCAGTGAATTCATCCCGCTGACAGCGCATTAACCGCAGCACCTTGCCACGTCCTTCTTCATGGCTGATATACGCATAAAGATAGTTATCTTCATTCAGGTATAACAGTAGTCCTGCCATCTGCAGATAAGTATTCGGTTCATATTCAAGCGCTGTTTCGGCGCGGAAGCTTATATCCGTCTGGCGAATAGCCAGAATATGATGCTCAAACAGACTCTGCACGGATTCCCCGGCCCTGATTCTTAACCAGCCCGGTCTTTCAGCAAGGGAACACCAGCTTTCATTCCTAGGAATCCGCAGTGTATTCCAGTTCTTTTTCAATTCCGGGCCGTTAAAATCATCCTCGAATTCAAGCGTCCGCACTTGTTTCAGGACCTTCGTTCCTTTAGGTGCTGGTACCTTGAGCTGTGGCGCATTTCCGCCTGAGGTTAGTCTTAACCAGCCCTCCTCATTCCAGTGCACCTGCTGAACGGCAGTCTCTCTCCCCAGTATGGCGTATTCGCCTTCCAGGGGGCGGGTACACAAATGGGCCATATACCATTCACCTTCTGGTGTCTCTACCAGACTTCCATGGCCGGCACATTGAAGCGGCAGCTCGGGATTATCCCGTGAGGTCAACATCGGATTGAGCGGATCCACCTCATACGGACCCAGCAGCGCCTTGGAGCGCGCTACGGTTACGGCATGCCCCGATCCAGTGCCACCTTCTGCCGTAATTAAGTAGTAATAACCTCCCCGCTTGTAAATATGCGGCGCTTCCGTCTTCTTCAGCGGCGTGCAATCAAAGATTTTCACAGGTTCACCTATTAATTGGCATTGCTCTGGATCGTACTCCTGAATTACAATTCCGCAGGACTTGTTGCCTTCCGTAATCCGGTAATCCCACAGCTCATTCAGCAGCCATTTGCGCCCATCCTCATCATGGTACAGAGATGGATCAAACCCGCTGCTATTCAGGTATACCGGGTCAGACCAAGGTCCCTCAATATCCTCCGCAGTGATCAGATAGTTATGACAATCTTTAAAAGGCCTTTTAGTGCTCTTAACATCGGTATAAATCAGATAAAACAAACCGTCATAATAGCTAAGCTGTGGAGCCCAGATACTGCAATTTTTCGGATTTCCCCGCAGATCCACCTGATGAGTCAGAATATCTGTGCAATGCTCCCAGTCTGCTAAGTCCGCTGATTGATACACCCTTACACCGGGCAGCCATTCAAAAGAAGAAACAGCAATATAATACATCTCCCCCGCTCTTACAATACAAGGGTCAGGATTGAAGCCTTTTAATATGGGATTGTGAATAATTCCAGTCTGAATATTATCTGTAATCATCTTCATACTCCTTCCTATTTCCATACATCCGCACCCTTCACCCTAAGCAAATCTGCAGTCTATCCTGTTCAATTATCAGTCTGTCTGCTCACTTAGATCTTCCTGTGACGGGATAACGGTCACCTGCTGTACTAATTCTTCCACTTTACGGGTGTTTCTCGATTGGCAACCGGTGATATCTACCGTTTCTCCATTTTCAATATAAAAAGCCGGTCCCTCATGATTCTCGATCGTCACTTGGCGGAAGCGGATATCTCTTACGTTGCCAAGATAGAACCCACGGTTGTTCATATCCTGGATTCCTGACATCATGGCTGGACGACCAGGGATTGCATTCTCTGCCATGGAAATATCAATATCGGAAAAGGTAATTTCTGAAATGTATTGCTCCGCAAGGCCGTAAAGAAAACCTGCAGCAGCGTGAACATTCCGAGCAGTAATATTAGCAAAATGAATCCGTCGGAAGCAGGGGGTCTCCTCCGTCACCGGATAAGGATTCTTGTCCCATACGTATTTGTCCTTACCACGTGGTCCGCAGAAATAATAAAGATTAAGAATAAACGGACAGATCACGTCCTCCATCACGATATTACTGACACGAATATCTTCGACAACACCTCCGCGCCCGCGTCTGGACTTCAGCCGAATTCCGCGGTCTGTCTGCTTGAACACGCAATTGCTGATCACGATATTACGGATATCTCCGCTCATTTCGCTTCCCAGCACCACACCGCCGTGACCATGAATCATCGTGCAGTTAGTTATCGTGATATTCTCACACGCAACCCGCTCCTTCGTATCCTCCGTCCCTGCTTTAATGGCGATGCAGTCATCACCCACATCGATATTGCAGTTGCTGATGCGGACATTCACACAGGATTCTGGGTCAATGCCGTCTGTATTAGGCGAATCCGCCGGATTATAGATCGACAGATTATCAATCGTAACATCCTGGCAACAAATAGGATTCACAGTCCAGCTTGGGGAGTTTACGAGTGTCAGATCTCTGAGCGTAACTCTACGGCAGTTGTCGAAGCTGATAAGCTTCGGGCGGGGATACAGCAGTGAATCAGGAGAATTCCGATGTTTATCCCACCAAGGTGCGCCCCTTCCATCCAGCTTGCCTGCACCTGTAACCGATACATTCTCTAGATTTATTCCAAAAATACATGAAGCATGGACGTTCTGTTTCACGCCCTCCCAGCGGGAACTCACCACCGGATAATCGTTAGGATCAGAGCTGAAGCTAAGCTCAGCTCCAGGACTAAGCTGTAGCTCAATATTGCTTTTCATGAAGATAGCGCCTGTCTGATAGTGCCCGGAAGGAACATAAACTGTTCCTCCCCCTGCCTCGCTTGCCGCATGAATGGCACGGGCTATCGCTTCCGTTGAAGGCTCTGCACTATTAGGATGTGCTCC
The DNA here is from genome assembly GCF_038002845.1 of Paenibacillus sp. FSL F4-0122. Taxonomy (NCBI): domain Bacteria; kingdom Bacillati; phylum Bacillota; class Bacilli; order Caryophanales; family Paenibacillaceae; genus Paenibacillus; species Paenibacillus sp. FSL F4-0122. Next base: position 3,317,315 of record NZ_JBBODI010000001.1, on the reverse strand, counting down.
GTAGTCATTTATATTGTAGATAGACATGCGCTTCACTCGCTCCCTTTCGTCACGGCAGGACGCTGCAAATATTCATATTCTCCGCAAGCCAGGAGGAATGCGCCAAGCCCCTTCTGATCATTGGTAACAATCGGTTCACTGATATAATAGGTGTAAGTACCATCTCTCCGGTCTTCACCACCGAGTCCAGCGACCTGGCAGTTTTTATTCAGGTTAACCCAGCCATTTTTGGTTTCCAGCACAAATTCAGTAATAAGGCCTTGATAAGCACGGTCAAGTGTCTCGAACCAACTAGCATCCAGTACACCAATCCGAATGCCCTTAGCCATTGCATAGGTGATCATACTTGAGGCAGAAGCCTCCAAATAATTGCCTTTACGGCCGCCCATGTTTACAACCTGATACCAGACTCCGGCATCAGCATCCTGAACCTGACGAAGCGCTGTCAGCGTATCTGTCAGAATACGTGCCAAGATCTCGTAATCCGCGTGTTCCTTAGGGAGCATGCCGAGTACATCCACTAGCGCCATCACATACCAGCCCAGCGAACGCCCCCAAAAGTTCGGAGACAACCCCGTTTCAGGATCGCACCACGGCTGTACCCGCTTTTCATCCCATGCGTGAAACAGGAGACCCGTCTCAGTATCCTTGGTATGACGCTCGCACAGAATAAATTGCCGGGTCACATCGTCCAGACCCTTGCCGCCTTCATACTCAAGTAAATACTCCAGATAGAAAGGAGAGCCCATATACAAGCCATCCAGCCAAATCTGATAAGGATATACATTCTTATGCCAAAACGCACCTTCCGAGGTTCGAGGATGCGTTGTTATCTGCTTTCTTAATAAATCTGCTGCCATTTTATATTTCGCTAACCCAGTTTCTTTATGGAGCACAAACAGGATCTTCCCGTTATTTAAGTGATCAATATTATGTTCGCTCAGGCGATACCCCTTCACAGAGCCGTCTTCCTCAATAAAATAATCCATATTATCTTTGATGAATTGATAATATTTAACCTGCCCGGTCTGTCTCCACAGCAGCTCAAAACCCTTCAAGATGACTCCATAATCATAAGACCATTTTCCATGATATCCGTTATCCTCATATAATCTTGGCGTTCGCTCCATAATCGAATCTGCAATTCGAACACCCCAGCCCATACTCCTAAGTGCATTGTTGTCTTTCATTTTTTCCTCCTGTTTGAATAGATATGGTCCTAAACGCAGCCTCCCCATTTAGGACCCATCTACTATTTTCTTAGAATATAGTCTGTAGTACTTCTTAAGGATTTACAGCTTTATAAGCAGCTTCATATTCAGTAATGATTTTGCTGCCGCCGGATTTCTTCCACTTTTCAACCTCAGCTTTAAATCCGTTCAAATCAATTTTGCCAAGAATATATTTATAAGTGGCATCTGTCATAATCTTCTGCAATTCAGATCCTTGAGTAGAATAGGTCTCAGATTCCAGAGAGTAAGCAGGATTCAGTACAGCATATTTAGCATTCTCAACGATCAGCTTATCAGCTTCAACTTTGAGTGGATCAGCATCATGGATAATGAACCCATTCTCTAATGGACGAGATGCCGAAAATGGCTGAACTTCTTGCTTCCAGAGATCCGTATCCTTAATCGTAACCGCTTGTTCTCCATCAATTGTGTAGTGAACATCCTTAATACCGTAGGTCATCAAGCCATAGACATCTTCATTCATAAGATCATTAACAAATTTCAGGATCCGTCTTAACTCATTTTCATCCTTAACTTCGGATTTCGGGAAAGACAGCAGTCCCCCAATTCCGTTATTACCAGCCCAGATGGCACGATCTGCTTCATTGCCAGTGGAAGTGATATCGTTAACCATAACCAAATCCATGCCATCCTGTATGCCCTTAGACAGATTTAGCAGGTTCTTGCTGTCAAACAAGGCACCCACATAAATTCCAGCCTTTCCTTGCGCAAAATTCTGCTGCTGATCTGTTTTAGCCGTCACAGCAAAATCCTGATTGATATACCCACCATCATAAAGAGTCTTCATATAATCCATGGTTTTAACATAAGCCTCTGTATCGAACTCAGGTGTCATTTTACCCGCATCGTCAACGCTCCAATAGTTCGGTGTTCCAAAGTATGAGCCCAACGTCTTAAATGCTCCATATACAAGATCGCTGCGGTCCATGAAGCCTGTGGTATCCTTCTTGCCATTACCATCAGGGTCTTTTTCGGTAAACGCTTTCGCAACTTCCATCAACTCATCTGTTGTTTTTGGAACCTGCAGTCCAAGCTTATCCAGCCAATCTTTACGGAGAACAACGCCGTTTCTAGCCAAGGACTTCTGGAAAGGAACCCCGTACAGCTTACCTGCAATCGATGCCGATGTACGTGTATCCTGTGAAATTTTAGCCAAATTCGGGAACTCATCAAGATAAGGACTTACTTCCCAGAACATACCGGCCTTCAGTGCATTACGTACAGAAGAGTTATCAAGAATAGTCAGGGTAACGATGTCCGCTAGGGAATTCGATGCTAACGAAGTATTAATACGTTCTTCTTTGGAAGGATCCGGAATCCATGAGAATTCAATCTCTGTATTCGTTAATTCTTCAATTTTTTCCAGAATAGGACCCGTTGGTGTTGTAGACGTTTGTAAAATGTTCAGCCAGCTAATCTTTGCTTTAGCATCTAGCACATCTGCAGGTGCAGCAGTTGTTTTAGCAGTTGAATTCGTTCCCCCATTTGAAGAATTTGACTCCTTCGCGTTATTGCCTCCTCCGCATGCAGTGAGTACTAACCCGCTACACAACATTAAGGCTGCAATTTTTTTGTAATTGCGATTCATCAACATTACCCCTTTTACTAATGTATTTGTTGTTGTATCTTCCACCTCTGCCCTTAAGGCAGAGGTAAGAATTCAGCATACTGTGAAGCCTAATAAACACCATCTTCGCCGATTTTTTTAGCTAACTTGTTCGACAGCATAACGAGAATCAAGCCAACCACACCCTTGAACAGACCTACTGTTGTACTGAAACTCAATTGTCCGTTCTTTAAACCAGCTGTATAGATATAGGTATCGAAAATTTCTCCAACTTCGCGGTTCAAGGAATTGATCAGCAAGTACATATGCTCAAAGCCCAGATCCAGCGTGTGGCCAATCTTCAGAATAAGCAAGGTAATAATGATTGGACGAATCGCCGGCAGGGTGATATGCCATGTTTTGCGCAATCTTGCCGCTCCATCCATCTCAGCTGCTTCATATAACTGCGTATCCACTACGGTAATGGCTGCCAAATAAATAATGGTTGACCAACCAATTTCTTTCCAAATGATCTGTCCGATATACACGGTACGCAACCACTCGGGAGAAGTCAAAAAGCTGATCTTCTGCATCCCAAAGGCCGCCAACATCTCATTCAGCACCCCTCCATCCACATTCATAAATACATAGGAAATGGAGACGATGATAACCCATGACATGAAATGGGGGATATAAATAATCGTTTGAATGGTGCTCTTAAATAACTTGTGCTGAACTTCGTTAAGCATCAGCGCCACTATAATAGGTAGCGGGAAGAAAATAAAAATGTTTAATGCAAACAAGATAAGTGTATTACTCAATAGCATAAAGAAGGTAGGTTCTGTAAACAATCGGACGAAATGCTTAAACCCAACCCACGGGCTATCCGCTATACCCAGAAACGGCTGATAGTCCTGAAATGCAATGATAAGACCGCCCATAGGCAGGTACTTAAAAATAACAAAATACAAAAATCCCGGGAGTATCATTAGATACAATAACTTGTTTCTTTTTAAACTCAGCCAGCTAGGCCCCGTTCGCTTTTTTCTTAATGGATTAACTTTCGTGTTCAGCATGGTGACGTTTGCCTCTTTCACCTGATCGGCCTCCTTGATCGCGTTTCTTTACGATTCCCAGATTACGATCATTCGTCCATTACGTATATAATCATCAGATACTGATACTCCAAGAACCCTACAGCTATAAGGTTTTCCAGACCCGTGCATCTTATAGTGATTACTACAATACATAAAGATCATCTATGCCTTATCACGCTTTTTCCTCCCAAAACAAAGCCCAAGCTAATGATTATATACGGAATAACAGACCCCTGTTAAAGTTTCAATGAAACGATTACAAGGAGGATATCTGCATGTCGCAATCATCTTTTAAAAAAGAAACTATGGGTAGCCGGCTGTTTACTATTGTAAATACCACACTGCTTACACTCATTGCCCTAGCCTGTCTTTTACCCTTTGTCAATGTGTTTGCCAGTTCCTTTGCTTCAACACAAGAGGTAGTAGAAAAAAGCTTCATCCTGTTCCCGACGACATTCTCTTTGGATGCTTACCGTTATATACTGTCAACGCCTACTATCTTTAAAGGGCTTGGCGTATCTATCGGTGTAACTTTAGTGGGTACAGTTGTCAGTATGGTTCTTACCTCTTTAATGGCTTATGGATTATCTAGAAAATATCTATACGGAAGAGATTTCATCAATTTCGTAATCGTGTTCTCCATGCTCTTCAGCGGGGGAATGATCCCTACTTTCCTGGTAGTTAAATATTTCGGATTAATCGATTCCTACTGGTCCATGATCATGCCTGTTGCGATCAATGCTTTTAACCTGATCATTATGCGTAATTTCTTCCAGGCGCTGCCGGAAGGGCTAGAGGAATCAGCGAAGATTGACGGCTCTAATGATTTTGGTGTATTTTTCAAAATCATGCTTCCGCTGGCGATGCCATCTATCGCGACCCTCTCCTTGTTCTACGGGGTAGCTTACTGGAACACTTATATGAGTGCAGTTTTATATATGACAGACTCCACTAAGTGGCCTATTCAAGTCCTGCTGCGCCAAATTGTTATCGTCGCCAGCGGGATGCAGGGAGATAATGCTTCTGTTGATATTATCCCACCTGCTCAAACCATCAAGATGGCGGTTATCGTAGTCGCAACCGTTCCAATGCTGCTCGCCTATCCTTTCGTACAAAAACACTTCACCAAAGGAGCCCTGCTGGGTTCTGTAAAAGGCTAAAACATTGCAGCTATACAAAACAGCCAGCCCCGGTCTCCCGGGGCTGGCTGTTTGTGTTCAGCGCCTTACTTCTCCTGTTTCTGGGTTCGGTATGCACCTGGTGTTACATGTTCTTTTTTACGGAAGGATCGAATAAAGTTCTGCGGATTATGGTACTGCAGCCTTTCAGCAATTTCTTTAATGGTCATATCCGTTTCTACAAGCCACTTCTTAGCCATTTCCAGGCGATAGTTCATTAGATATTCGCTAAACGTCATCCCGTACTCTTTTTTGAAAATACTGCTTAAATAGTTCGGACTGTAATGAAGGCGATCACCGATTAATTCTAACGTTAAGTCCTGATCAAATTCTGAGCGGACAATCACCGCAATTTTATCAGATAAAAGGCGGAACTGACGGTCTGTCTTCTCCTTAACACTGGTCACCATCGGATGAATAACTTCTTTGACCAAAATGCGTTCGATCTCTTCCGGATTACGGATGTCTAACAATCGGTGGTACAACGTAGAATTGTCCTCTGTCAGCAGAACCTCTACACCCAGCAGCTGCTCCAGCTGAATCAGATTGTTGACGAAACGTATTAATGTGACTTCGAAATTCAAAGGATTCTTACTGTGCTTCATCATTTCCCCGAGTAATGGATACAGAGAACAGGAGACTTGTTCTTCATCTCCAATCCGAATCGCGTCAAATAACTGGGACTCAAACTCAGACGGATAATGCAGTAGAACTGGACCCGAGATTACCTTCGATATATCCTCATAGAAAATGATGGACTCTTTGCCCAGATTTAAACGATGGTGCAGCGCCTGCTTACTCATCTCACAAGCTTCCTTACTAAATAATAAATTATCGTAAAAATTGCTTATTCCAACACTAACGGATAGTTTCAGGATTTCTCTAGCTGTTCGAATAATTGTCTTCGCATAGTCCAGTGCTATTCTCCGGTTCTCCTGTTCATTCGCTCCCTCAAAAATCAGGATGGTCGCTTGTGTACGGTCATTTAATAGGATAGGAATCATCCGCTTCTCCTGCGGAATCAGCTCTTCCACCAGTTTGTTGACCGCCACAAGCAGAAGGTCCTTGTCGCTAGCCTGCCGTTCCCCATAGTTATCCAGCTGTATCAGCAGCGTTGCATACACCGAATTCTGTGACAGCTCATAACCGAAACGAGGCAAACCTTGATTCAGCTCTTCTTGAGATATCCGGCTACGAAATAGATTTAGAATAAACTGAGTTTCCAACTTAGGCATCTCAGACTCAATAAGACCCTCTAGGCTTTCTTTCTCCGATAAGATGGTATCAATCGAATTAATAATCCAGTCTACCTCATTCTTGGGCTCTAGCTCTGCATTGGCAGGTAATAATCGGCGCTGAATCTGCCGGAATGGCTTGGTGAAATACAAAGAGATAACGTAAGCGACTACCGCAATCAACAATGTAATAAGCAGTACCATCATCACAATCCCGAATCGGGTTGTCTTTAGTGCATCTGAAATTTCTGATTTATCCAAAAGAGTTACGTAAATCCAATTATTATAAGAAGATTTAGCATAAATAGCTTTTATCGATTGGTGATCAGCCCGCTCCATGGCAATCGTCCCCAATTGCCCCCCGCCTCCGGCAACATTAGTAATATGGCTAAGCTGATTACTAGTCAGCAGGGACTTCCCGGTTTCCGACTCATATAGAAGCTCACCCTCCCGGTTAAGAATAAACACCGGTGTGTTTCTTTCGGTCTGAAGGGTGCTCTGCAAGGTCTGAAGTGATATATCAGATAAGGCAATCGCCTGTTTGGTCTGTGAGAATACCGGCAGGGTATTTACAAAGCGGATGCCTTTATCCGTCTTAACCCAAAATAAACCCCGGCTACGGTTATTGATATAGCTCTCATAAAGTGTCCTGCTCTCTTCTTCCGTTAAATGTGAAAGCTTCCCATTAGAAATCTGCCATTTCTGCTCCAAACTGATTAAAGAATAATTAACAAAATCCATCCCCATACTGGCAATGTAGTTAAGCTGGGAATTAATCTCGCGATACTCCTCAAAATCCTGCTCCGTGATCGGATTCTGCACAACCTCTCTGAAGGAACTGGTGGTACTGTAAGTATTAAAAGCGTATTCGATGGTCTGAATTTTCTGTTCCAGAGTGTTTTTAATTTGGGTAATTAAACTCTGTTTATCATCCGCTACTCTCTCATTTACCGAATTAATCGTCGTCAGATAAATATAGCCACCGAAGCTAATAACCAGGCCAATCCCCAGCACTAGAATAGGAACAAAAATCTTGTAGAATATCCTGCCTTTTTTCATGATAGACTCCTTAAGCATGTAATTATTTTCAATTATAGCGCTTCCAATAGGTTAAACCAAATGTTTTAAATGTGTATAATCGCAACCCTATTTTTATTAAAAATAGAAAACAAAAAAACAAGGCAAAAAACGCTTCATCAAGCCCAGTGCTCAATGAAGGTTTTTTGCCTTATATTATAATGCCTTTATTCCCTATCCTTATATTTCAATCTCTTCCGTTGAATCCGAAAGACCACCACTCTGCACGCCATTGTTATTGGCTACCGCAAGAACATATACTTTATATTTAACACCCTTAACAATTAATGCACCATTAACATCTCTTCTCGAGGCTACAATTGTAGGATTCGTTCCGTTAGGCGTTATCGACGTATAATACGAGGATTTCACCTCAATTGCTTCCGCTGATCCAAAACCTTGTTTGGACGGAACCACCAGGATTCGATATTCCGAAATGTTAGACTCGTTAGAGGAACGGTTGAAACTTACTAGTATTTTACCCTCATCCACACTGTACGTTACATTAGTGACAGAGGTTACCGGCAGCTTAGTGGATAAAGTGATGGCATTCGACTCTGAGGACAACACATTAGTGCCTGAGTACTTGCCGCTGCCAATCGTTAACACATACAATCTGTAACTGATTCCACTCTTTATTAAACTTCCGTTTACGTCTCTGGCTGAAGAATCCAAGACTTGACTGGTGTTATTTCCTGAAGTGCCTACCGCAGTGTAATTGGAGCTCGAAACAGCATTCGCCTGGGTTAAACTAAAGCTGCTGTAATAGGAAGTAGGAACAATCAGGATTCGATACTGGCTAATGTACGTTTCATCCGTGGCATGGTTAAAGGATACTTTTAAATCACGGCCGTCTTCGTAGTCATTAACGTCCCTTACATCCAAGCTCGAAATAGGAGCCAATCTGTAATCTACATTCAACGTAATTAACTGTGAACCAGAAGAAAGAATATTGCTGCCCGAGTAATTCCCGCTTCCGACCGTTAACACGTACACTCTGTAATTGATTCCACTCTTTATCAGGTTACCGCGCACGTCCCTTGATGACGAGGTTAACACTTGATTGGTGCTGGATCCTGTTGTGCTCACTGCTGTGTAGTTGGAACTGTACACATTATTGGCGTCAGATAAACTGAAGCTGTTGTAATAGGAAGTAGGTACAACCAGGATTCGATACTGGCTAATATACGTTTCATTCGTAGCGTGGTCAAAGGATACTCTTAAATCCCGGCCATCATCATAGTCATTTACGTCGCTTACATCCAAATTGTAGACAGCACTCACATTGTAGTCCACAGCCAACGTAATTAATGTTGAATCCGTTGAGAGAATGTTGGTGCCCAAATTCTTCCCGCTTCCAATCGTTAACACATACACTCTGTAAGGTGTTCCATTCTTAATCAAATTACCACGCACGTCTCTTGCAGATGAGGCTAACACTTGACTGGTGCTAGATCCTGTTGTGCTCACCGTTGTGAAGTAAGAGCTGGAGACATTATTCGCCTCAGATAAACTAAAGTTGTTGGAATAAGCTGTAGGCACAACTAGAATCCGGTACTGGCTAATATACGTTTCATCTGTAGCGTGGTTAAAGGATACTTTTAAATCCCGGCCATCTCCAAAGTCACTAACGTCGCTTACACTTAAATTAGAAACATTGACCGAGGACAGCGTAATCGCAGATGAAGCAGCAGACAATAAATTATTGGCTGTATTACTGCCACTATCTACCCCCATAACAAACACACGGTAACCAACTCCCGTCTTAATGAGGGCACCATCCACATCCCTCGCTCCAGACGATAAGATCTGGGTAATATTGGAGCCTGTTTTGTTGACCTGTGTGTAATTTGAACTGCTAACAGCATTTGCTGCCGCCAAATTAAAAGAAGAATAATTAGTAGCTTTGACTACAAATATCCGGTAAGAACTCACCTTGGATTCATCCGATACCTTATTAAAACTTACGGCTAAATCGCGGCCATCACTATAATCGCTCACATCACTTACTTGTACATTACTTGGGGCAACGACTACAGTATTAGTGTTAAGTGATATAGTCGCAGAACTATACGAAAGAGCGCTGGTATTATTGCCTTTACCCACTGCGAAAACATAAGCTACATAGGTCTGATTACCTTTAATGAGATCACCAACAACATCCCTTGAATTTGCGGTCATTCTAATCGTAGGATTAGTGCCTCTAGCTAAAACAGTAGAATAATTGGCGGATGTAACCTTTTGTGCAGATGAGATATTAAAAGTGCTCCAAGCCTTTACAATCATTACCCGGTAATGATCCACAAGAGCTTCATTAGAAGATTGGGTGAAGCTGACCTGAAGATCACGGCCGTCACCGTTATCACTTACATCCTTCAACTGTACATTCGATGCCGGATTTACAGTTCCAGTTTTACCGCCGGAAGTCGTTATGGTCACTACTTTGGTGCTTGGGTTCCAACCCACATCATGACCCAGTGCCTCACTGACAAACCGTGTAGGAACCATCGTTCTCCCTTTCAAATTCTGACCCGGCACATCTAGAGTTACAGCTTTATTGTTAATCGTGGCTGTCTTTGAGCCAATCTTTAACATAATCGTTGTATCATCTTTAGTTGCTGTTACAGTTTGTGTTTTCTGATTCCACTTGATAGAGGCATTAAAGGCTTCAAAAATTGCCCGTAAGGGTACCATTGTCCGTCCATTCACCATCACCGGTGCTTGATCTGTGGACAATCGAACCCCGTCAATAAAAATACTGATGGGCGCAGTAGCAGCTTTCACTGAAGATTGAAACATCATCGGCAAAACTAATAAGCCCACTAAAATAGAAATCCATAACTTCTTCACAGATTCACCCTCCTGGAATGACGAATACATTTTTTTCCTACCCCTTTGACGCTCATACTAGGATAAAAGTTTCACGCTTTATGGTTACAATATTTTAATCTGGAACCCGTTCCTTTCATCCGCCACAAACCGCTCTGTAAAAAGAAAAAGAAAGCGCAGATCGCGCTCTCCTTTGTGTTATTCGCTGATACTTTTATCCACATTTTTCTTCGGAATTCCATCCAATCCGTACTCCCAATCATAAGCATCAAAAATTTTTCTCGCTACAGGTGCTGCACTACTAGATCCAAATCCGCCTTCAGGAATAACTACAGCTACAGCAAGTTTTGGATTTTCACGTGGTGCAAAAGCTATAAACACTCCGTTATCACGGTTTATGTTTTTACTATCCGTCTGTTGTGAAGTCCCTGTTTTACGTGCAAAATCATAGGGGAAATCACCGAAGGCACTTTTAACGTCACTGTTCATCCCTTTCTTTATCTCCCGCCAATAGGATTTATCGAAAGTAGTCACTTCATCAAGCACTTCCCGTTTGAATTTTTTGATAACTTTACCTTTGGAGTCCGTGATCTTGCTTACTAGCTGTGGTTTGATTCGTTGCCCTTCATTGGCTAGTGTAGCCGCATATTGCGCCAACTGTAGAACGGTATAACGCCCCTGCTGCCCAAAAGAAGCATACACAAGCGCAGACTGAACTGAACCCGCTTTAGCTTCAGCTTTATAATTTAAATCACCCAAGTATTCCCTTGGTAAACCTATCCCTGTTGGAACACCCAGACCAAATTCTTTCATATATGTGTCCCATACCCCAATGCCCTTAGACTTGTATTTTTCGTACAATTTTTTCCCGATCATATCAACCATATATACGTTTGAAGATTTTTCAATGGCTGTATAAGGGTACAAAGAGCCGTATACATGATTGGATGAGTTCCTTACATTAGTCTCATGTCCTTCTCTACCAAATGAGGTGATCCCCTTATCTTGATAAGTAGAAGAAGTACTTATAAAGCCCTCTTTTAAGCCAATTAACACACTCAATGGTTTTATGGTCGAACCGAGCAGCACGGTAGATTCAAAATTATGCCCTGATCTTCCCGATGAGTATGGAGTTATCGTTCCATTTTGGTAATGCTTTTCAATTTTTTTATACACCTCTGGAGAGATCGAACCCGTAGCCCAGTTGTTGGTATCATAGTCAGGTATGCTTGCCATAGCAATAACATTACCTGTATCCACTTCCATGGCTACAGCGTAACCTGTTAAAGCATCAGGATGTGTTTCTCCCTGAACGGTGTGTGAATGCAACCACTGAATCTGATCTTTAATGGCTTCTTCGGTCTTTAGCTGAATTTTTTTATTAAGGGTAGTCCAGATAGTGCTTCCTTTGACCGGGGGTTCAATACTGACAATTTTTTCTGCCATATTCTGCGGATCTACGGAAACTTCCTTATAACCATTCTGTCCCCGAAGCTCCTTCTGGTATTGCAGCTCCAAGCCATCAAAGCCTACTAGCTCATCCTCTTTATAGTTAAGTCCAGGGTTCTGGTTATTTTTCATCGCCTGAAGTACATCCTTATAAAGATCTAAACTAGTAGAGGATTTGAAAAATTTCACGTAGCCAACAGCTTGTACAGCCACCGTATCGGTATCATAATGCCTGCTGCTTTCCTCTATCACTTCAAGGTTTGGATATTCGTTTTTGTGTTCTAAAAAATAAGCGATTTCTTTCTTAGTTAAACCTGATTTAATTCTTCGCGCTACATAACCAGAGAGTTTTTTTGAATATAAATCCATAGACTCAAGGATCTCTTCTGTGGTTAGTTTTTTCTCATTAGGATCACCATAAGTTTCGAAGGCTTCTGCTAACTTGCTGGCGAGTGCCTTTGATTTATTATTTGCCTCAGCAGTTAAGGTAACTTTTTTCGTAGTTTTATCTGTTTTTGTTGCGGTATATTCCTTATCCAAAGTAAGGTACAAAGATTGAACGGGCGTTGAGTATGCCAATTTCTCACCATCAGCAGCGAGGATATTCCCTCTCAGTGCTGATAATGCCACTATTTTCGTATCCCGGTTAGCCTCAGCTTCAGATAACGTAGGTCCTTCGACAAATTGCAAGACCGCAAGGCGTAGGATAATCACACAAAAAATAATAAAAGTGCTAAAGAAAAAAATATTGATTCTTAATTCGCCAGAGTTGTTAATAGTTTTGCTTCCGTCTTGTACACTTTTTCTGTCGAAAAGCCTCACATAATCCCACTCCTTATTTCCAAAATTCTACAGCATAAGATTAAAGTATAAACTAGCAAACGAAAATATACAAAATTAAGAATAATAGTTAAATAATTGTTCACAAATCGATAATATCCAATTAAAAAAGCAGCTTTCCCCAGTATGGGAGAATCGCTGCTTTTTGTTTATGGGCGTTGGTGGCCTGCACCAATAAATTGTCATCATTCGCCGAGGCTTAAGGACTCAGATGACGTTATATGCGGATTTTTAGCCTTTGGAGCTTGGTTTCGGACTCCAGCGACGTTACTCCTTAGGAAGAGGGGCAAATTAAGCACTTTTCATGCCAATTGCGACTATGCGGTCCGTTGTCACTTCAAATGCGAGATAAAGCTGCGTTTAAGGTCAGCTGTGTCCGATAGCTGTATCGTAAGCGAAAATCTTAATCGAATGAAACGATGTTTGAGGGGTTCTAGATGGAGTAAGCTCAAATTAATCAGGGGGTGCCCCAGCAGCTATTTTTACAGCTGATGGGCCCCCCCCTGATTTTTCCATAGCAAAATCTAAACTTTTCTAACCTGTGACCGGTACATTAAAAACAAGAAATACGGAGCCCCAATCAGCATAATAATAAGGCCTGAAGGGATTTCTTTCGGCGCCATTATGGTTCTTCCGAGCGTATCGGCAATAACGAGCATCAAGCCGCCAAGTAATCCTGACAAAACAATGGATCGTCTCGTATGATGACCAATCATCATCCGCACCGCATGCGGCGCCATGAGTCCAAGGAACCCTATTGTTCCTACACTTGCAACGGCTCCCGCTGCAAGCAAAACACCGATAATCATAGCCCAAAGCCGCGTTCCTCGAACCGGCAAGCCCAATCCTGTTGAACTCTCGTCGCCAAATGCCAACAAATCGCATTTCCGTCCCAAATAGTATGCAATCGGTACAAGTACAAGCAGGAATACAAATAGGATGTAAAATTGATTCCAGCTTCGTCCATAAGTCGAACCGGTTAACCAAATTAAGGAGCTACTGCTCCATAAACTTCCTTTGACGATCATAACCTGGATTCCCGCAGAGGCAATAGCCGAGACTGCGATTCCAAGCAAGATCAGAACCGATGGATTCAAGGACCTGCGCCAGGCCATAAAAAAGACAAAAGCAGCAGCCAGTGCCCCACCCACGATTGCGGCAAGCGGAACTGCAAATACCGTCAATGCTGGCCAAACGGTCATTACGGCCAAAGCACCAAAGCCAGCCCCTGAGGTCACACCAATAATTGAAGCATCTGCCAGTGGATTTCGAACAGCACTCTGAATCAATACACCACTGATTGCAAGTGCGATCCCTCCTGCAGCCGCTACGAGTGTACGGGGAAGCCGTAAATTCAGCAGGACGGAATAGGATTGATCCCCCCTATGGAACAGACTGCTTAGCAATTCACTGATCGGTATTTTTGTTCCCCCAAACGATAAGCTTACGAGGATAATAACAATCAGCAGCACGGTCATAACTATAGCCGTCGGCACAAAGCGCAGACGCAGCCCCGCTCCACCGATGCTCATCGATGATTGGCCAGAGCCTGAGCCCGATATATTTTTCATCTTGGTGAGTACTAGCCAAATGAGCCACGGGGCTCCAATAATCGCCATAACTGCACCAACAGGCATTTCACCCACACTGCTTCGCACTACACGCGCAAGCGTATCCGCTGCCGTGATGAGCAGTGCTCCCCACAATGCGCTTGCAGGAATGAGCAGGCGATGTTTGCGGATCCCGCTAAGCCGGACAAGATGGGGAGCCACTAAGCCGACGAAGCCAATCGGTCCAACCACGCTGACTACAACCGCAGCCATTAATACCGATAGGCCAAGCCCCGTCGCCCGAATTAACCCTACTCGCTGTCCAAGTGAACGGGCCGTTGACTCATCGAGCTCCAGCGCATCAAATTGTCTGCCGGCAAATATCGCTGCCAATAGCAGCACTACGACAAAAGGCCAGGCATATATAACACCGTCCCAATCCAACTGGATTAGGGAACCTGAACCCCATAAAAACAGATTTTGTGTTTCTGTTCTTTTAAAAATATGTATGGCCGATGTAAACGCTCCGAGCACCATGGAGACGATCATACCTGACAAAGCCAGCCGAACAGGTGTGGCTGCCTTGCCTCCACTCAATAAATAAGCGGCTAAAGCAGCAAGCAGTCCCCCTGCAACTGCGAGCAAAAATGGAAACTCATGCTGCAAAGCAGGAAAAGCTACCATACCAAGCACGACCATAAAGTATGCCCCGGCATTAATCCCAAGTGTATCTGAGGAAGCAAGCGGGTTCTTCGTTATAGTTTGCAATAATGCCCCAGCCACAGCCAGAGCAGCCCCGGCCAGCAGACCAATAACTGTACGTGGCATGCGGATATCCCAGAGCAGATTATGTTCCATTATATCTTGGCGATTCAGCAAACCATCTATTACAGTAGCTGCAGGGATCTTGGCTTCCCCAAAGCCTAAACTTAAAACGAACAGAATGAAGAGGACGGCAAAGCCGCCCCCAAATATTCCAATGATCCGCCAGTTCATGCCGATAGAGGCTTCTTTGCTACTCTTTTCGTTCATAACCGCACTCATTTCGTTAATGTATTTACAACTTCATCCACGATAACTTTGGAGGAGATCGGACCGCCGAACACCCAAGTAGTACTGCTCAATCCGAAGGTGCGATTCTCTTTCACAAAGTTAAGGCCATTCCAAACGGAATTATCCTTCAGTTCTTTCGTGAAAATATTATCATCCTCTTGGACGATATAGATCAGATTTGTATCCTGAACCGCAGGCAATGCTTCAACTGTAGAGGTACTGAATCCGTAAACTTCGAAATTTTCGGGTTTCCAGTCGTTTTTCAGACCGATCCGATCCAAAGTTTGTACCGCAAGTGAATTATCTGTAAAAAGACGCATCGTTGCTGCATTCTGGTAGCTGTATGCTTGTGTCAGTACATAGTTCAAGCCTTCTTTGCCTGCATCAGCCAGCTTTGCTTTTGCATCTGCATAATGTGCATCCAAATCAGCAAGAACCTTATCGGCTTCTGCTGTTTTACCTACTGCCGCTGCAATCGTTTTGAAAGTATCTTCCATCAGCGTGTACTGATTACCTTCTCCTTCATTCGGATACAAGCCGAAAATCAATGTTGGAGCGATACTTTTAAGTTGATCATAAATTCCTTCATGCCCACCCGTATTGGCAATAATCAGATCAGGCTTTAATGAAGCAATTGTCTCCAGATCTGGCTCGTCACGGGAACCAACATCAGTCACGTTTGCATCAAGCGGTGCTTCAGAAGTTACATACAGCTTATAGTTTTCGTTATCTGCGTTACCTACTGGCTGCACTCCCAGTGCAATAACATCCTCTGTAAAGGTCCATTCCAATACCACAACTTTTTGTGCAGGTTTGTCCAGCGTAATCTCGCCTTTAGAATCTTTTAATACAATAGGACCGCTTGTAGATTCACTGCCCGCGTTTTCAGCAGCTGGTTTATCAGTTGCTCCCGCGTTCGATGTTGAATTGTTCTTTTGGTTAGTACCACAGCCTGATACGACCAATATAATAGCAATAACCATAAATAAACTAATTAACCTTTTGTGCATTTGCTTTATCCCCCTGGATTCAACGTTCGAAGTTTATTCTATGATAACAGTTATCAATCTATTGATAATGATTATCACAGAAAACATATTAGTAATCTTATACGCGATTCTCCCGAAAGTCAAAGTTAAAATTTAAGGCTTAACCGTCCCTACTCCATGATCTGGTTTGTAATTCTTTCAATGTGTATGGTCAGATACAGCATTTCATCATTTGTTAACTCCCGATTATATGTTTTATCAATATAGATTTTAATTTTCTCAACGCTTGCGAAAGCTTCCTTATACTGCTGCTTTACCAAAATAAATAGGCCATTCTCATTATCAGGAGGTGGAGTACCGTTGATGAGACGTTGTGCAAAAAATTTCAAATGAGTGATAAAACGGTAATAAGCAAGGGACTCCTCGTCGTACTCTAGCCTGAAATGGCGCTTCACGATATTTAGGATGTCGTTCATGATCTTGGTGATATTCACCATGTTAGGCATCTCTTCATTTAGTTCAGCATTCACCAGATGGAGAGCAATATGTCCAGCCTCATCTTCGGGAAGTCTGACTCCGAGCTTGGAATGTATGATTTGAAGCGCAGCTTTCCCAACCTCATATTCTTCTTTATAGAATCTTTTGATTTCCCAAAGCATGGCGTTTTTAATCTTCATCCCTTTTGAGAATCTCTCCAGCGCAAAACTGATATGATCTGTCAGACTAACATAAATACTGTCATCCAGCATTTTACCGAGCTGCAGTTTGGCGAAGTTAATAATCTCTTCTGAGAGCTCCATGTGCTCGATTGGAATCTCGGAAAGCAGCGTTTTTAGCTTATCTGAAAGTTTTTGATTACTTAAAGTGAATATCTTTTCAATTTTATCTTCTTCTAAAAAGTCTCCACGTTTTTTCTTAAAGGCCAGTCCTCTTCCCATAACTACTAGTTCAAAATTTTGGTCATCTATGACAGTAACAACATTGTTGTTTAACACTTTTTCGATCCGCATATTACAGCTCCTTACCTTTTCATTTTACGAAGCTAGCACTTTTTTATAGTATTCTATAATAAAAAATCGATCTCTAAGTAGCAGTACTAAGAGATCGATTCCATTCATACCTTATGACTCTTCAATAGATCACACTACAACAGTCAGCAAATCTTCACCCGGTGTAATAACTGTTTTATTGGTACCAATCACATCACTATAATTAGCCGTATTGGTAATAATTATCGGTGTTGTGCATTGATAACCTTCATTTTTTATTTGTTCAAAATCAAACTCAATCAATAGATCACCCTGTTTAACGGTTGCTCCTTCTTGCACCTTCACATCAAAGTATTTACCTTTTAGCTTCACGGTTTCTATACCGATATGAATCAAGACCTCAACACCCTCATCCGATACTACCGCAATACAATGACCTGTTCTGAAAATAGTGGATACAACTCCACTTACCGGTGAATAAAGCTTACCTTCTGTGGGTTCAATTGCAATCCCCTTGCCCATTGCTTCAGAAGCAAAGGCAGCATCATCTACTGAGGTTAACGGGATTACGTTACCAGCCAGAGGGCTTACAACGGTTGAACTTTTAACGGCGTGAGAGAGGATAACCTCGCTTTTTTCAGTATTCGTTTTTTCTTCTACAATATTCACTTTCTTTTTATCTTCATAACCAAATACCATGGTAATTACCATAGCCAATACAATGGTCACTCCTGCTATAATCGCTTGAACGGCCAGCGGAGAGAATGCAGGAAGACTTAATACGCTGACAAATGCGAAGACTTCCATCTTCACTTTGAAAAGACCACTAAGTGCTCCACCTACTCCGCCGGCAATGGTTACATAAATGAAAGTCCGTTTGTAACGAGTCAGCAATCCGTAAATAATAGGTTCTGTTACACCTGAAAGCGCGCCTGGTATAAATGTACTGCCGGCCAATGTTTTCAACTGTTTGTCCTTTGTTTTCAGGAAGATACCCAACGCTACACCCAGCTGCGCGAAGATGGCCATGCCGGCCATTGCATATATTGGATCTCCACCCTTAGCAATGTTCTCAAGAATAATTGGCACAAGTCCCCAGTGCAATCCGAGCACAGTCAAATACGTCCAAGCTATTCCCACAATTGCCCCTGTAACAATACCGCTTTTCGTACTGAGGAACAAAATAGCGTCTCCAATTAAATTCCCTACATTCACGCCAAACGGTCCGAAAGCCAAAATAGTTAACGGAACAATCACAATCAAACATAGCATAGGGACCAAGAACATCTGCAAATCCTTGTGTATAAACTTTCTTAGCTGCTTATCCAATAAAGCGTATATACAGATAGCGATAAAAATCGGAAACACGCTTGATGAATAGTCCGAAATTACTAAAGGAATACCTAAAAAATGTGGAGATTCAACACTTGCTAATCCCGTAATATTAGGTTCAAGTAAAGCCGCACCGATACTACCACCCACATAAGCATTAACACCCAGCCTAATCGATAACGTAATTCCTAAGAAAATGGGTAGAAAATAAAACACAGCATTACTAGCGCCGGCTAATACTTTGTAAGTTTCACTATCCGCACTTAGAACATGTAACGAAGCAAGTACGGTTAATAGCGCTTTCAACATACCCGCACCTGCTAAAGCACCAATCAGAGGCGAAAAGCTTCTAGAAATAACATCAAAAATCAGAGTCCCTATAGGTTTCTTTACCTTGTTCTCGCCAGAGTCACTGTTAGGGGATATGGATTTGGCAATTTCTTTATACACATCAGCAACATGGGTACCCACTATAACTTGAAACTGTCCCCCTTTGCTAACTACCCCAATAATCCCTTTCATTTTTTCCAAATTTTCTTTATCAGCTTTTTGCTCATCGTTAAGTGTGAATCTTAGTCGCGTGGCACAATGAATCACATTGTTAATATTTTTCTCCCCACCGACAGATTGAATAATGTCTTTACTTAGCTGTTCATAACTCATTTTTATACACCCCTTTGTAACAGATCAATTAATCACGGATATCAGGGAACACAAAAAAACCTAAATCACATCTATGTACGAGAGAGATTATCCCCGTAATCATAAATGAAACTTAGGTTTTGCCTGCTATGCAGTAGCAATCCTGATATCCGATTAATTTATTATTTACAAATTAACATGTTCAATTAATGATGTCAACAATAAACCAGAGCCTGTATAATATTGGATAACAAAATAAGCCCTGATAGATCAAGAATATCTTGATTATCAGGACTTTTTTTTAGAACAGGCTTTGTCCGTTGGATTCAATTACTTCTTTGTACCAGTGGAAGGACTTCTTACGGTATCTCTCCAGTGTACCTGAACCATCATCATGACGATCTACATAAATGAAACCATAACGTTTCTTCAGCTCGGCGCTTGTTGCGCTAACCAAGTCGATGCAGCCCCAGCTTGTGTATCCCATAACTTCCACGCCATCAGCAATAGCTTCCGCTACTTGAACCAAATGATCTTGCAAATAATTGATCCGGTAATCATCGTTTACGATCTTCTCACCGTTCCCGTCTACAACCAGCTGATCGACGGCGCCAAGGCCATTTTCCACGATAAACAGCGGTTTTTGGTATCGGTCATAGAACATATTCATCACATAACGCAAGCCCTGCGGATCGATCTGCCAACCCCATTCGCTCGCTTCCAGATACGGATTCGGTACCCCACCCAGCAGGTTTCCTTCTCCTCTGATCTGTTTCTCCGGATCGGCTGTTTCACATGTGCTCATATAGTAACTGAACGATATGAAATCCACGGTATGCTTCAGAATTTCTTCGTCCCCTGACTCGAAATGAATGTGAATTCCATTTTCCTTAAAGAACCGTTTCATATATCCTGGATAATAACCTCTGCTATGAACATCCGCAAAAAACATATTTTTGTGATCGCTTTGCATCACCTTGATCAAGTCGTCCGGATGCGGAGTGAGCGGATAAATTGGCATGCTCAGTACCATACAGCCTATTTTGAAATCAGGATTGATCTCATGACCGATTTTTACCGCTAAAGCACTTGCAATGAACTCATGGTGAATGGCCTGATACAGATCCTGCTTACTCAATTTCTCCAATGGAGTATTGATTCCGCCACTCATAAATGGGAACTCTAGGATAGAATTGATCTCGTTAAAGGTCAGCCAGTATTTAACCTTGTTCTTGTAACGATTAAAGATCGTTCTCACATAACGCTCGTAAAATTCCACCATCTTACGGTTAACCCATCCATCATACTCTCGTGCCAAATGCAGCGGGGTCTCATAATGGGAGATCGTAACTAGTGGCTCAATGCCGTATTTATGACACTCATCAAATAGATCATCGTAGAACTGCAGGCCTTTTTCATTCGGCTCCAGCTCGTCCCCTTTCGGGAAAATCCGGGACCAGGCAATAGACGTCCGGAATACTTTAAAGCCCATTTCCGCAAACAGCTTAATATCTTCTTTATATCGGTGATAGAAATCGATACCAATCAACTTCATGTTATCGTCGGTAGGAACTTCTGTAGGCGCAGACTTAATGCCATGCGGCATGACATCTTGGGTAGACCAGCCTTTGCCATCATCCTGATATGCCCCTTCAAGCTGGTTAGCGGCTACAGCCCCACCCCATAGGAATCCTTCTGGAAATTGTAAGTTCATATTTCTTCCCGCCTTTGCTATTGTGATAGTATAGGTTTACTGCTCTAATCCGAATCCTAAACCTTGGAACGCGTTACATGTCAAGGATTAATCTTGCAAAGGAGATAAGCCGATGTCCACACTTGACGAAATTGCTAAGCTGTCGGGCTTTTCCAAAGCTACGGTATCCCGAGTCCTGAACGATTCTCCCCATGTCAGCAAGGAAACTAGGGAGAAAATTCTCGCCATTATGAAAGAGACGGACTATGTTCCCAATCGGAATGCCATATCTTTATCCAAAGGCCAAACCCAGCAAATCGGCATGATTACCTTAGACCTCAACGAGCTTATTTTGTGCTTCATGAACAGCTTCGTCGAAATTTCCGGCCGTTACGGGTACCAGACGATTATTTATACCACCGGCGGTGATAAGCAAAAGGAACTTCAGGCCTTCGAGGATCTCAAACAAAAAAGAGTCGACGCTCTGCTTATTCTGACCGCTGTTAACGATAAAAATGTCATAACTTCCTACTGCAAATACGGCCCGATTGTGTCTTGGCAACGTATGGACCATCCTGAAATACCGTCAGTTGCCATGAACCAATATGACGGATATGCACTCGCTCTAGAGCATTTGATAGAGCGGGGTTATACGCGTATCGCTAATGCTTTTGGCCGCCCAAGCAGCATAAATACCCAGAGTAGACGACTAGCTTATGAGCAAATCATGACCAAATATAATCTTCCCATCGTTGAGAAATGGTATTACTCCACGATTTATGGAATCCGTGACGGAGAGCAATTGGTGCGAACCCTAATTGGACAACCCGATCAGCCGGATGCTATTCTGTGCTCCAATGATTTGGTGGCGGTGGGCGTTCTGAGCGAAGCACGTAGACAGCAGCTGGATGTGCCCCGTGATCTAGCCATCGTTGGTTTTGATAATTCGGAGCTGTCGCAGACGCTCGGAATTACCACTGTTCGGAATCCGATTGCGGGACAGGCGGAGAACGCCTTTCTTCTGCTGGCTCCAACCCTGCTTGGACTGGATATGGAGCTGCAGCCCCTATCGTTCCAACTGATCGAACGGGAGACAACATAGGTTGCCCATTCTCAGAAGATTCCGACTGTACATTCCATAAAAAAACAGTAAAATTGTATTGAAAATTTTGATGAAGATAGGTGTTTTTTATGACAAATAATGTATTGAATCCTAGGGTTGATAAATTCTTAAGTAAAGCGAAACAATGGCGGGAAGAATATGAGCAGTTGAGAACGATCGTGCTTGATTGCGGGCTGACCGAAGATTATAAGTGGATGCATCCATGTTACACATTTGATGATAAAAACATAGTATTAATTCATGGATTTAAAGAATATTGTGCGCTTCTCTTTCACAAAGGTGCCTTGTTACAGGATCCCAATGGGATTCTAATTCAACAAACAGAAAATGTGCAGGCAGCGCGCCAAATTCGGTTTACGAATGTGCAACAAATCGTTGAAATGGAAGCTGTTCTGAAAGCCTACATTCAAAATGCCATAGAAGTTGAAAAAGCGGGTTTGGAAGTCGAATTAAAAAAGAAAGAGGATTACCTCATTCCTGAAGAGCTTCAGACCAAATTCGCTGAACTTCCTGGCTTGAAAACTGCTTTTGAAGCCTTAACGCCTGGACGGCAAAACGCATATATTTATCATTTTTCTCAAGCGAAACAATCCAAAACCCGCGTATCCCGAATTGAAAAATTCATCCCGCAAATCCTTGAGGGTAAGGGATTAAATGATTAGCGTTGCTGACAATGAGTCAATTAAGCCTTAGGGTTTATTGGCTCTTTTTTTAAATTGTCTTCTTCTAACTGCTTGTAATAATCCTCAACAAAGGCCTTGAACTTTTTAGCGACATTAGTCATGTACCGGTTGGTATACCATGAGATTTCAATGGTGCGGGTACTTATGGGTTCTTCAATGGGAAGAAGCACAACAGAGGATCCTTGAGAACCCCCCCAAGTTACAGCGGGGATAAAAGAAACCCCTAGTCCCGAACGGACTAGACTGCGTACCATCGAAGGCTCATCGCATTCATAAATGATACGCGGAGCAAATCCGGCGGCGTGACAGAGAGAATCCGTCGTTTCGCGCAGCTGCTTGCCTATTTTCAAACTAATAAAACCGTCTTCCGCGAGTTCATTCAGACGTACACTTTTACGGGTTGCGAGCCTGTGCTCATTAGGAACCGCCAGCAGGATTTCTTCCGTTAATACCGGTGTGGACACTGTTCCTGGAATCTTGAGCGGAGTAGAAGAAATACACAAATCAAAAGCCGGATAACGTGAGATCTCCTGATCCTGCTGCAATAGCTTGAATTGAGCTTCCGGGTACTTCTGGCGAAATAATGTGATCATATCCGGAAGCAAATAGGAACCCGCTTGGATAAAAATCACTACAGTTCCTGTCGGTCGCTCAGACAAGTCCAATAGCTCTGTTTTCCCCTCCTCTAACGTTTGTAGGGCTAAATCAACTTTCACAAGAAACCGCTTTCCATATTCATTTAATCGAATGTATTTTCCTGTGCGATCAAACAATTTGACGTTTAATTCGCCCTCAAGATTTTTGATCATTTTACTAATAGCAGGCTGTGAGATTTGGAGTATTTCGGCTGCCAGGGTCATATTCTCAAGCTTTGCAACCGTTTGAAAGTACCGAAGCGAAAGTAAATCCAACGAAACCACCCTCTTCTATAACCTTAGAGTTATGTATTTTATATATAATAATATATTTTTCATCATCATAGCAGAACACTATAATAAAGAGAATTAAAAATACATAAGAATCTGCAGGAGAAAGGGGAACTATAAATGAGCACACGAGAACCCATGGAAGAAATTATTACAGTCTCCAGTGGTCAGCTTAAGGGCATACGTCTGCCAGCACTTGGGGCGATCGCATGGTTAGGGATTCCTTATGCGGAACCTCCCATAGATAAGCTCAGATGGAAAGCACCGCGTGAGATAGAACCTTGGACAGGTGTATTGCCTGCATGCCATTTTAATAATAGCAGTGTCCAATTCATTCAAGGGGAACCTGGCGGCAGTGAAGATTGCCTCTTTTTGAATATTTGGCGACCGGATCATGCCGAGGCAGGCTTACCCGTATTCGTCTTCCTCCACGGTGGCGGAAATATTGGGGGTTCGGGACGGGATTTTCAAGGTGGAGAATTGGCGTGTAAGACAAATAGTATAGTGGTTACAGTGAATTACCGTTTAGGAGCAATGGGATTTTTCCGGCATCCCTCACTCCGAACCGGGGACCCCTTGGATGACTCAGGAAATTACGGTCTCCTCGATGTTCTTCATGCGCTAAAGTGGCTGCACAATAACATTGTTTGCTTTGGGGGAAATCCAGGGAACATAACATTAGGGGGCCAGTCTGCAGGTGCAAGAAATGCATTAGCTGCTTACCTTTCACCGCTGGGCAGAGGGCTCTTTCATAAGCTTTTTATTATGAGCGGAGGTTTAACAACGGCTGTTACGGAGCAAAGCGAAGAAAAAGCAGATGACATTTTAATAGAGTTATTAATAAAAACAGGAATGGTCAGCACTCAAGATGAGGCAAGAGTATGGATTTCCACACAATCTGCGGATAAGATTTCCGCCTTCCTATATCGTCAGAATGCCTTTCACTTTGTCAAAATCATTCGTGAGACGGGGCTTCAGATGGCTGCTTTTCCCCATTTGATCGAAGATGGCACGGTCATTCCTATTGGTGGCTTCGACAATCTAAATAACCGCGATCACCCTTCCCTGCCGATCATCCTTGGCAGCACTGCCAGCGAATTCTCCGAGTTCACTTTATGGGATACTCATTTCTTCTCCCTAGTGCAAAAGGAAGAGTTAGCCGGAAATGTGGAAGAAAAGAAGCTCTATGAAGCTGCAGTCCAATATGGGAGCGATCTGTATGCAGAATTTAATGTAGAGCAGACTACAGAGATATTATTAAGTGCGATTCCGGAGATGCCCATCTATGCTTACCGCTTCGCCTGGGGGTTAAGAGACGGAGTGATCGATCCTTACATCCGTTTTCTTATGGGTGCCCCGCACGGTGCAGACATCCCCTTCTATACAGGTGACTTTTCCGGTGTCCAGGAAAGATTTCCTGCGGATGTAATTTCCGAGCATAACGAGCCTGGGCGTAACATGCTCTCTTCCCTAATGAGGGACTATTTACGGCATTTCCTATATACCGGTAATCCTAATGCTGAGGGACAACCTGCTTGGCAACGATACACCCCTAATCCCCGGTCTGCGGAAATTCTCTGGTTAGATGCTAGCCAGGATCAAACTATTGTTCAATCCGTCTGCAAACTTGTAAAAAAAGATATCCTGTCCCAAATGGACAATGATCCCCGTTTAGCAGCAGAACAGCGCAATTGGCTAAAAAACAATTTATTTGCGGGACGTTTTTTCTGGTAAGATAAATGATTGTAGAATTCACGTAGAGGAAGGAACATGCTGTTGTGCTAACTTACTTACTGCTCTTAGTCATCGGGCTAGCAGCTGGCATTTCCGGTTCATTGGTCGGACTTGGCGGCGGGTTCATCGTTGTGCCTGCGTTGGCTTTCCTTTTTCCTGATATGGAGCCTTCACATCTGGCTGGAACATCAATGGCAATGCTGCTTTTCAACTCCATTTCAAGTACTTATGTGTACGCAAAGCAGAAGAGAATCGATTATCAAGCAGCGCTCACCTTTGCCGCCGTTTCGATTCCGGGTTCAGTAATAGGTGCACTCTTTACCAAGCAAATGGGCGGGAGAATGTTTTTCGTAAGCTTCGGGATTTTTTTAATCCTTGTCGCTTTATTGCTCTTGTTCAAGCCGAACAAACCCATCCATTGGCCTTTCAAACCAACGGTGAAGCGAAGCTTTTCCGATAATAGCGGTGCTCATTTCGAATATGCTTATCATATGCCTACCGGCATAATCATCAGTTTTCTTGTTGGCTTTGTAGCAAGCCTATTTGGGATTGGCGGCGGGAGTCTTATGGTTCCGACAATGACCTTACTTCTCGGCTTTGCCCCCCATATCGCTGTTGCAACTTCTATGCTTCAAATTTTCCTGTCAGCTATCGTAAGCACCACAACACATGCCTTTTTATTGAATGTTGAATGGTTTATGGTGTTAGCCCTAGCACCTGGCGCAATTATCGGCGGTCAAATTGGCGCACGCCTGGCAAAACGCCTTCCTGCCAAGCTGCTTTTAAAGCTATTAGCCGTTTTTCTCATCATCGTTTCGCTTCGTTTGATGATGAAAGGGTAGGTCATTATGTAAAAAGTCCTGATGGATCAAGAGTTTCTTGATCCTCAGGACTTTTTTATTGTGACTGTGGGACTGATACTTGGCCAATCCTATCGAATTTTAAGTCTCTTCAGGATTTCTTTAGAATTCCCCCACCTAATTCCTCAGTTTTTTTAGTTAAGATTTCTGTATTGAAGTAAGCGAAGGAGGTGGCATATTGGCCAGTAATACCGTCTTAGAGCTAATCAATCAGTATGGATATCTGATTTTTTATCTTGCTTTCACGTTAGGCCCTTTTGGAATTCCAATCCCTAATGAAATTACAATCCTCACTGGAGCTACCCTAAGCCACATGGGGATTATCAATTCCTGGATGACTTATTTCTGCATTTTATCAGGGCTATTAACGGCCTTTACGGTTGCCTACTTTGCAGGTAAATTCTTTGGGCAAAAGCTGAAGTGCAAATTTGAAGCTAATAGACATTTTAAAAAAGCAGAGCAGATTCTAAAAAAACGTGGGCGTACAGCTACGTATATCGGCATGTTTATTCCAGTTGTACGTTACATCATTCCCATGTTGATCGGGCTCAGCGGTACAAGCTATAAACGATTTGCCCTTATTTCATATCCCAGTGCTTTAAGTTGGACCTTACTGTTCTTTTTTGTAGGAACGTACTTTGGAGATCACATCCTATCAAAATTAATAAACATCTAAATCAATTCTAAAATTATGGAGGAATTCCGAATGAGCTTCAATGAAAAACTCTTATTTTTAAAAAGTTTTATTCATGATCCAAAACAGGTAGGCAGTGTTACCCCGAGTTCCCGGTTTCTGGCACACAGCATGGTTAACCAAGCCCCTTGGCATGAAGTTAAAGCAGTCGCTGAACTTGGATCAGGTACAGGTGCAATCACCCGTGTAATCAATACTAAGGTAACTAGTACAACGAAAGTGTTACTATTTGAGATGGATAAAACCATGAGGCATAACCTGAAGACAAGCTATCCGGACTTTTCCTGTTATCAAAATGCTGCTAGTTTAGTAGAAACAATTAAAAGTTCACATATTCATCAGTTGGATTGTATTTTTAGTGGGCTGCCCTTTTTCAATTTTGATCCCCAATTAAGAAATACATTGGTTGAACAGATCTACCAATCCCTTAAACCTGAGGGATTATTTATCGCCTTTCAGTATTCACTTCAAATGAAGAAGCAACTCTCCGAATATTTTAATATTGATACAATAAAATATGTGCCATTTAATTTCCCTCCCGCTTTCGTCTACGTCTGTCGTAAAAGGGAAACATAATAAAATAAATATAGAAGAGGGGCAGCGTCCATTGAATACAATTCTTGTTGCAGATGATGATTCTGAAATTCGAGATGTGATTCATGTTTATTTAAGAAATGAAGGTTACCAAGTGCTTGAAGCTGCAGATGGTCAAGAGGCGTTGAGTACAATACAAACAACATCCATTCAACTGGTTATCCTGGATGTGATGATGCCTCAAATGGACGGTATCACAGCCTGTCTCAAAATTAGGGAAATATCAAATATCCCAATTATTATGCTCTCAGCCAAGCAAGAGGACATTGATAAAATCACAGGTCTAACTACCGGGGCAGATGATTACATGATCAAACCGTTTAATCCACTGGAACTACTGGCCCGTGTAAAAGCTCAGTTACGGCGTCAGTCCTTAATTGGAAAGGAAGAATTCAACTCTCTGCTTATAATTAAAAACCTGATCATAGATAAAAATAAACATTCCGTAAAGTTAAATGGAATTGAAGTTTCATTAACTCCACTAGAGTTTGCGATTTTAACCCTGCTTGCAAGCCGGCCTGGGCAAGTTTATAGTTCGGAGCAAATTTACGAGAGTGTATGGAAAGAGCCTTACGGATATTCTGACAATACCGTAATGGTTCATATTCGTAACTTAAGAGAAAAATTAGAGGAAAATCCAAGAGAACCTCTGTATATTAAGACAGTCTGGGGAGTTGGTTACAAAGTTGATTAAAATCATACGAAATCTACAAATAAATAAACGCATTCAATCCAATATCTTAATCAGGATGGTGTTGAGTTTCATAATTACCATTGCGATAAATACCTCACTTAGCATCTTGTTATTTCATTTTGGAAATGCAACAAAATTGGATTGGGTGTTCAATTTTCTTGCCTACCTTCTTACTCCGATGTTTTTCATTATTTTCGTTATTACATTTTTTACATTGACCCGGCGAATCGTCAAAGATTTAATTGCGCTGGAACAAGGACTTCAGATTATATCCGAAGGTAATTTGAGTTATCGGGTAAATGTTGTGCGCCAAGATGAACTAGGACTGGTGGCTTTGAACATCAACCGGATGGCAGAGCGCTTAGAGCAACAGATCATCAAGGAACGCGAAATAGAAAAATCCAAGATGGAGATGATCACGGGGATTTCACACGACTTACGTACCCCTCTTACAAGTATTATCGGGTATATTGAGCTTTTACGTACAGAATCGTACCAAGATAAAAAAGAATACACACGTTTTATTCAAAACACCTATAACAAGGCGCTTCATTTGAAGAAACTCCTTGATGATTTGTTTGAATATACCCGACTTAATTCGGTGGATTCCCGTTTAAATCTGGAGAGAATCGATTTGTCACAGCTTTTGAATCAATTATTGTTCGAATTCGAACCAATCGCTCAAGAAAACAATGTGCATCTTATAAAAGATATAGATAAGAGTCCAATCATCACCTTAATCGACAGTGAGAAAATAGCCAGAGCCATAGATAATCTACTTATGAACGCCTTAAAATATTCCATCAGCCCGGGAAGCATTAGCATACGAATTACAACCGATTCTGAACACTGTACCATTGAGATTGAAAATAAAGGAACTCCCCTCTCACAGGATCAAGAAAACCGTCTATTTGACCGATTTTATAAGGTTGACCACTCAAGAAAAAGCCAGGGAATTCAAACCGGGGCAGGACTTGGTCTTTCGATAGCTAGGAATATTGCTGAGTTGCACAAGGGTACTTTAACGCTTAAACACACTCATGACGTCTTCACATTCCAACTGAGATTGCCTTTCGGAGAGGATTGCTAATTGATTATGTCTGAATACTTACTTTTCTTACAAGGCTTCCTCAAAGATCCAAATCGGGTAGGAAATATTCTACCCAGTTCGCAATTATTAGCCAATAAAATAATCCAGTCTGTACAATGGCATAATGTAAATGCCGTTGCAGAGCTTGGAGCTGGTACAGGTGCTATTACACATCTCATGACATCACAATTAACGAATTCTACAAAAGTGCTTTTGTTTGAGCGGAATAAAAAAATGAGAGAACACTTAAAATCAATTTATCCGGAATGCATTTTCCATTCCAACGCCAGCTACTTACTCAAGAAATTGAATCAGGAAGGCATCCGTGAGTTAGATTGCATAATTTGCGGATTACCATTTTTTAATTTTTCAATTGAAATGCGTGACAAAATCCTACATCAGATTGTTAAGTCACTTAAACCAGGCGGAATTTTAGTTGCATATCAGCACTCGCTGCACATGAAAAAAAAATGGGCTAAACAACTACTTATTGAGAAAATTGAATTTATGCCTTACACTTTCCCTCCAACATTCGTATATATTTGTCGTAAAAAAGAATGACAGATGAATACTCGGAAAACAGTAATTTCTAAAGAATGTATAAGTATTGAGAATGGAAATGACCAGCCCAATATGCAGCCAATACTGTTGCAGGACTGGATTTAGTGTGAGAAAACTATGTGAGTAACGGTTATAATTGAGACTGAAAAGCAGCCAAAAGGTTGCTTTTTTCAATATATGCATGAGATATCTAACAAGTACAATTGAGATAAGTTGTTTTTCTAACGAAAATAACTGATACAATTCAAACCACCTTTGTCATTATCGTGATCTTTTAGCACTACCTTGCCTGAAATGTACTTAATCCAGAGCAACCAGTTTTATTCTACTCGTATCAACCGTTTGTCTTGGGTACAGTAGAATCAGCGGAAGAACTATTTGAGTCATCGTTAATACCTTGACTTAACCGAAGGCTCGTGTACATCCATTTGGTATACGCTAGGGAATAGCGGTCGCCTGCACAATCCGCTATATATAAAATGCTTCAATGATTATGCAATCCTGTCGATGTACCAAGACGATTTGGTACAGCAAAATCTTAATTACGTTTCAGTACATCGGAGGCTGTCATGAATAGCGTAACTTCTGCAGTGAACCGGTTAGCTACCGTTTTGCCGCTGAAGAAGGAGTTGGTATTCACCTGGCGTGGGGCCTCGGGTGCCTTTGCCTGCACACCCAATGCAAGCACACTGTTAATGCTGGTTACCACAACAGGATCGGCTAAGAAGCTTACGATGCTCTCAACTACAATGCCCCCGATGTCCGGCAGACCGGCTAATTTCTCGGCGTTTGCGTTCATCGCGGCTTCCAGACTGAAGTAGTGATCTGCCAGCATTTTGGTTGTCGCTTTGCCAGTGTTCGGAATACCAAGGGCAAACAAGAAGGAAGCAAGGTCTCTTCCTTTGCTCTCTTCCAGGACCTTGAGCAGATTATCCGCCTTTTCTCCCCGAAACGCTCCAGCTTCACAAGCTGCTCAAAGCTCAGCTCATATAAATATCTGCCGGTTCCCGTACATTCAGTTCCTCATGCAGCTGCCCTGCCGTCTTGTCGCTAAAGGTTTCGATATCCATAGCATCACGGGAAGCAAAGTGAGTAATCCGCCCTATAATCTGCGGCTTGCAATCCAGTTTATTGTTGCAGAAGAGATGCGCACCTCGCGTTTCTAATGGAGAACCACAGTCTGGACAATCCTCAGGGAAAATAATCTCCCCGCCATCACTCTCCTCGGTCACCTTGCCGAGAATTTCCGGAATCACATCATTCGAGCGGCGGATAAACACCCGCGTACCCAGGGCGTGCTTGAGATTCCTGCGTTCAATATCTCCAACGTTATTCAGCGTACAGTTCTGGACGGTAACTCCGGCCAGCTCAACCGCCTCCACACGTGCCAGAGGAGTAACTTTACCTGATAAGCATATTATTCAAAATTGACTTATGTTTATAAAACCATATTGTGTTAAGCACTATTTTCCGTTCCGTTATACATCTATAAGATTATTATTTTGAATACTTCGGAGTATTTTGAGCCACCGTTCAGTGAGAAACTCACTTACAATAACAAACCAATAGTTAATTATAAGCTACATAGAAAAAGTGTTTTAGAAGTAACTCCTCACAATAAAAATGAAAAATTGAAGCTTATAAAAGGCGAACTACATCAACGTAATTAAATAAAGTGACTTGAAGTGAATCAACAGCCAGTAACACAAAATTGCATGTTCTCTTTTTAAAGACTTATGAAGTACTAGAGTTCATCAGTAAAACCACAGCATGGATTTGGAATAATTAATAACTCAATAAATATTTTGTCGAATACCTTGCTCAAAAAAAAGGTTTTCGACAGAAAAAAAGCTTTATATTATCAATATAAGTAATAGATTGTAATAAGGTATTTAAGGGGGAGTGTGATGGGGAGCCACCTTAATTGATTAGAACAATTAATTCGGTATTGGAGTATCCCTCAAAAATCGATTTAAAATAAACTATTGAAAAGTAAGTTCTTCAGCAAATCTAGGTATTTAATCATGGGAGAATATTATTAATGAATCCTATTGAATTATTCAACATTAAAGGAATCATTATTTATTCTGGTCATATTAACATTAATAATAAAAAATAATTACTTGGAAAATTGAAATATGTTATGAAGGATCAAACAAAAAGAATTATTCGAATTTCGAACATTAAAGTCGTTATAACAAAAATGAAGAGGTGTGAATTTGAAAGGTATAATTGTAGTTTGTGAACAAATTCAGTTATTGGATCAAAACCTATTAAATTTAATTAGTATTCAGAAAATCATCAATATAAAAGCAACTCCTGCTATTTTTAATGCCAGTTTATTCGTGAAACTATTTGAACTTCCAAAAGTTCAGAGTATCGACTGTTGGATAGAAGTTTATGATGATATTAATGATATTTTACTAAGACAAACAGAACCTATTGTACTTAGAAATCAATTTAATATTTCTGAAAAGGTTTCTGGTGCGGATATTGGAGTAAGTATTCCAATACCAGTAGTCGAAGAAGAAGGAATGTTTCGATTCGATTTAATTGTTGAAAATGATGTTGTTTCTCAATATTATTTACCATTTAAGACCTATGGGGGCAAAGTGGCGAATGGATAATATTAAGCCGATTCCGGATTTCCTGAAAAGTACAGTTAAAAAGCGATTCGTAGGCACATATATTCCAAATAAAATAGTGTTGTTAGATAAAGAACAATTAGAGGTTGATTTAACTTGGATTACGCATACAGATATTGGTACGATTATCTTTTTACTTTCTCCAACTTGTACTGCCTGTGATCCGAAAATAATTAATGAATTTATAAGGCTAAACCCCTTAATGAATTATGCGATTTTCTTTCATCTCGATGACGGTCAAACTGCTGAGGACTTTTTCCAGGAAGATCACAATGTCAAATTGTACAACTGTGATATTCGCATAATTGATGATCAGATTGATTGTGGTTCAATTGTTCCGTTCATGTTAGTGGTAAATAAAATCGGCCAAATTTTTAGCGGTAATATTTATAACCATATTAAAGATGTAGAGATGTTTGCAAGGCCACTACTAAATAAAGTGATGTGATTAAATGAACTTTATCTCCACCAAAAATACAGGTTTGCAAGTCGGATCTGAGATACCTAATTTGATTCAAAGTCCTGAGCTTAAGGAAATACATATATATCAATCATTAATATTCTTTATCTCAGTGGATTGTGCTCGCTGTATAGAATTACTTCCATTTATCTCTTTAATAAGTCAGAACTATAATGACTATCATCTTTATATTTTTTCAACCGGAGATGAGGAGATCAATAAGGAAATCAGAGACTACTTTGAATGGAAGTTCCCAGTTATAACATTATCTTCTAAAGAAATGGATGATGTTTACAAGGTGAAAATACATCCATTTGTAATTATTTCGAACAACACTGGGAAAGTAGTTAATAAAGGGGTAGTTTATAACTCTAATGATATGATGATGTTAATTAATGAAGGGAGGTGAATGAGAATGTGTATGACTTCAGCTGATTGTGCGATAACTGGTCTTATGTTTAATTCACGTACTACTACTTACTGTGAACTTAGAGGTCCATGTATTTTGGGACGCAAAATGACCAGATATGAAACTGCTTGTCAGTCATTTGTATCCCAACTTATTAACGGTTGGATTTTTGAGACATGCAGTACTTCAGACACTGGAACTTGTTGTACTTAGCAACTTAATCTTAAGAGAACTATGCGTTATATTTTCTTTTTAAAAAAATCCATAAAATAATATTTTATGGATTTTTTATTAATTTCATTTTATGTTTATGTTTAGTAGAACCTTTAAGGTTATTCAAAAGCACAATTAAGTTTATAATTTAACAAATAGGCGATCTATCGTTTCCAGCGGTAGTTATTTATTCGCTACATAAATTGATTCACATGAAGTCTAATCTTATTAATTTTTAAGAAGATGTTGTTCAACATGTCTGCTTTGAGCCACACCCATACTCTTTAACCATATTCGGGTTTGGACTATAAAGCGGAAGAGAAACCCACGTCAAGCGTGGGTTTCCTTTTTTAAAAGGCTGTAACTCTGAGCATGATGTTACTGCTGTCGTCAAAATCATGGCCATTTTCTTCAATTGGTTAGACATCCGCCTTCCTCTCGGTGATGAACCTAACCGACCACATAGTTAATCGCACCAAATAATTTTGTCACTTCATGTTTGCTTTATTTGAGTTTTTGGATTTCTTCGTTACTTGTTTCCAACGGACCTAAGATTTATTTAAATCATATTACCCTACTTGGAAATTTGAGAGGCTTTATTTATTTGGTAATTGTCCTTAAAAGATTTAAGTCAACCTTGTTCACTCTTTAGTTAGTAAACAATAGCCCTTTTTCAACCTTTACAAAAAGTCAGTAGTTTATTCATTATAAGAATATGTTACTACTAAAATGATTGATGTAATCTCTCTACTGTGTTGATAGACATAAATAATTTTAAAGATAATACTATCGTGTTACTCCCAAAAGCATATATAAGGAAATTTATGATTTTAAGACTTTTTCAATTATCTTAAATTAACTATTTACTTATTGGGTTTACACAATTACTATTTATTTCTAGGAGGAGTATAGTTGTTTATATGAACGGAATATAAAAATTCGTTTTGATCACAGGTTTATGAGGCATTCATATGAAAACTTATACAACTAAAGCAGATGTTTAGATCATGTATAATAGCATACAACGCTTAATTACTTAAAAAGGGGTTTATTGTATTTTTTTCATAATGCACAATATTAATTGTAAGGAAGGCGAAATGATTTGTCTGACAAGAAAGAATCCTTTATAAAAGGTACTTTGATTTTGGCTGCGGCCGCCCTAATAGCGCGTATACTCGGCATATTTCAGCGAGTACCATTGGAACATATGTTTGATAAAATAGGTAACGCCTCGTTCGTTCAGGCCAATAATGTCTACTTGTTGCTACTAACTCTGGCGACAGCTGGTATTCCCAGCACACTTAGCAAAAAAGTCTCCGAGCTCTATGCACTAGGTCGGCCTAATGAAGCGAAACAGGTATATAGAGCTGCACTATACTTCGCAGCGGTTGTTGGTGTCGTAATGAGTACAGCTTTATACATAGTAGCTCCAGTATATGCGCGGTCTACTGGAGTGCCGGATAGTGTTTTAGCAATAAGAGCCATTGCACCTGCACTCCTATTATTTCCATCAATTGCAATGATGCGGGGATATTTTCAAGGGCGCGGTAATATGACCTCTGGTGGCATATCACAGATTGTTGAGCAGTTCGCCCGTGTTATGACTGCAATTTTACTTGCATTCATTCTTTTACGTCAAGGCTATAGTAATGCAATTATGGCTGCTGGCGCCTCATTTGGAAGCGTGCTAGGCAGCGTTGCTGCCTTTTGCGTAATGATTTATTTTGCTATTAAGTATAGTAATGAGGATACAGCACAGGTACGGGGTCACAATGAAACAGAATTAAAACTCTCACTATGGAGAATATATAAAGATATATTTAGATTATCTATCCCA
Organism: Paenibacillus sp. FSL F4-0122; assembly: GCF_038002845.1. NCBI lineage: Bacteria > Bacillati > Bacillota > Bacilli > Caryophanales > Paenibacillaceae > Paenibacillus > Paenibacillus sp. FSL F4-0122. The sequence continues at coordinate 3,282,040 of NZ_JBBODI010000001.1, read as the reverse complement.
ATTGTATTGGCTTCTATGACTATACAGGCGGTTTATCTGATTGATTCGTCTCTTATTGTACCTCTTTTGGCGGGTCAAATCGGCGAGGGAGAAGCAATACACCTTATAGATATTTTAGGCCAAAAAGCTCAAAGTATCGCCGGTATTCCACCGGTACTTGCCATCGCTCTTAGCACATCGCTGATTCCAGTCATTTCAGCTGCTTATGCCCGACATGACGAACTCTATTTAAAGAATCAGATTATACTGGCGCTTCGTATCGCTATTCTAACAGGTACACCGATTGTACTAACACTTGTGGTCGCGGCATATCCAGTCAATGGCTTACTTTTTAAGACTCCGTCAGGTAGTGAGATGATTGCACTGCTGACTCTAGGAACAATATTTCAAATTACAATGACAACATCAAATTCGATTTTACTTGGGATGGGTAAATCCCGAACTTCAATGTTTTATGTGATGATTGGCATTTTGGTTAAGCTCATCGCTAGCGTTATTCTTAGTCAGTTTTTGGGGATATACGGTATAATCATTGCCACAGGACTCTGCTTCATCATTATTACGATACTCAATTTACGGCTATTGAAGTCGGTTGTACCATTTCAAATACTGGGTGCTAGCTGGGGTTCCTATTTGATATCTGTACTCGTAGCTGGATGTATTGGTCTTGCGCTTAATATATTGGGGCTCATGCTCACTGACATCATGACAACTAGGGTCGCGTATCTACTTACTTGCTTAATAGTCGCAGGCGGTATAATTCTCGTTTATCTACTCCTACTTATTATACTTAGAGTACTAAATCTTAAAGAATTGGAAAGCTACCCACTTGGAGTTCAGCAACTTCTAAAACCTCTCATGAAGCTGCAATTCGGTAGGAGTAAAAGATAGTTGATATAGAGGAAAGCTAACTATGGTCTTTTCCTAATCCAACACCATAATAGTATGAGAGAACTTAACTTGTTATCTTTTCTATGCCACTATAGGTGGATATAGTAGAGAAGGATTATGATGTAAAAGTTAATGGTAGATACTATTTTATCTTGTTCATCTATAGGCTTCTTATATAATTTTTAATGATTCAGCTTTCGCACCTAGAAATTGAGCCTAAATAATTGAGCTCATAAGTGGAACTCAATTATTTACTGATATTACAAATAACATCTCGTTTATCTGGTATCATGGAAGTGTCGAGCAACCTTACCAATAAAAAAAGGGGCCTGACTCTATGTTATTAGCGTCCACTGTCTAAACAGTACTGCTTTTCTAGATCCATTGCCAATCTGCATAACGGAAAAACGTAGCGAGAAAGGTCATTTCTAAATCACACGTTCTTTCAAGTCTAGCAATTCCCCAAATTCTTTTCCTTTGTTCTTCTAAGGAAAGGACTGGTTCGACTCCTGGAAAGTGACAACGGGGCAATTTCTCCTTGCAAAGGTATTATCTTTTAAATCCAGTTCCTTTTGCTTGGCGATGCTATACTTGCCTTAAATCTTCACATCATACGCGTTTTAAATCGCTCAACGCAGAAGCACGGGTGCTCATCATCGATTATTCTGTTTTGAGACCGGAGCAAATCGTGGAACTGTTGACACGTGTATTTGAGCACTTCACAGGTAAATTCAATAGATCGTACCGTTGCTAAATATCTTTGACAATCGCGGCATCTACCGAATTGTAGGGCTGGATTCTCTTCTCTAGTAAACAAATCCCTCGTAATTCTCTTTAATCCCCCCTTTAGCTTCCGGTCCAAATCCATGACTGGCTTTGCAATATCTCTAGTCAGATGTTCCGTACCGGTACTGATACGAACATCTGACTAGAGATATTACATGGATAGTCGGATACAATGCTGCCCATCAATAAGCAGTCCAATCTGATCGAAAAGTTATGTTGTTTAATGGGCTCTATCAGACCGTTCAGTTTCACGGCACTTCTGCTTTGAGATTCTATACTGCAAGAATTCTGTCGCAAAATTCTTAACACAACATTCTACTGGGTTTAACTTTTTTCGGGTAGAACTCCATCCAGGAAAGCTGCAGCCATCCATGCTGCTGAGCCAATTCCACTTAGATTTCGCGCGAAGATGGCTAAATCGCGAAGGCGTGTCAAATGTCAAATATTATTCATACAGCCGTTCACAGATTCTTTCCAATGCGTCTACGAGATTCATTTCATCATGAAGTTCGTAAGGGTGTAGTGGTTTTTTGAACAGAGTTCACCTACGAGAGAAATACGTCGAATCCATAGGATGTATGTTTCATGACAAGTGCGTCATCTTTGGCAGAAGGTAGTAGGATTTAGGATATGGATAATTTGGATGAGGACAAGCATAAGCCATATTCCCAAATATCGGAATCTTTAAACTTAAAGCACTGTCGTTATTCTCTAAGTGGGTTATGCAACTCGCAGACCGAAGTCCATTTCACCGAAGACTGTGAAAAAAACGTAAATCTACTAGAACACCAATGTGACTAGGGCATACTCCTAAATTAGCGGGTCTAACTGCTACGAAGAGTTCAAAACAGTAAGTGGAATATGCAAGAAGTGCTTTTCTCCAAAGGCTTTGAAGTGAGGATTTTTTGCGGTGTTTAACGGTTATCCCACTTCTCTCTCTCTACCACACTTTTGAATAGAATATCGGACAGAACTGTTTGTAGTTCAGCGATAAGTCTCAAGATAATTATACTTTCCCAAATAAAAATACAGAGCCGATTTTAGCGGCTCCGTACTTAAAGTAATACAGGAGTAAAACTATCATCTTCCTTTTACAACATAGTTGACTGTAGATAATTCAGTGAATAACTAAACAGTAAAAGGGACTAACTATATAGGTTGAACTAAAGAATTCCCACTACCTTATCTGACTTCACGCCGCGATGATTGCCTGTTGTCCAAATAACACGTTGCTTACCTTTTTCAAACCATGTTCGTTGCAGGGCCTGATAATCACAGATCATGCTTTCATCTTCAAACAAAAAATGATCAGTTTCGCTATTTCCAACCATTTTTAAAGCTGGGAACATTTCTTCGACAAACTGTTTCTGTTTGTCAGGGTCTGCAGCAGCAAGGGTATATGTGAGCTTCGTATAGCTCATATTCATATGTCCCATGAGCTTAGGACGCCGCGCAACGAGTATTGGCAGCCGTACGTCCGCTCGATGTAGTCTGCAATGAGTTGTAATGTCCAATTGAATCTGGCAGTGAAGACGTCTGCCAGTACTTGGCTGACGATAACGCGCTTTAACTCGTCGCGTTGATCTTTTGTCAATCGCGGGGATCGCCCCGGCGATAACCGCATGATGAGGCCGAGAATTCCTGCCTTTTCATAAGCATGAATGTAGTTGCGAATTGTTTTCTCAGAATGACACGTAATCGTAGCGATTTAGCTTATAGACATTCCCATTAATCGCTAAACGAATAGTCTGAAGTCGCTCGTATGTTCGACGATCCTTTGTTGACTTCAGTCGTTCTTCAATGGCTGACAGGGCTTCGTGTTTTTCCATCCCATTCACCGCCTCATCAAGGATCTTTCTAAGTTCGACAGTGATTGGGTGAGAGCCTGCCGGATACTCGAAAATCACTGATTCAATCTATATAGATCCAACACTCAGAGGCAAGCTACGAAACTCCTCATCGTTGTTATCTTTATACATCGACAACTGTGAGTTAAACATTTCTGCATATTTACCATTCTTTCTTAAAAGTGAATCATGATCTCCTTGTTCAATCAACTTACCATTCTCTAATACAATTATTTCATCAACGAAGCGACAACATGCTAATCTATGAGTAACAATTATAGCAGTTTTACTATCTGTAATAGAAAGGATATCTTTTATTATTTCCATCTCCATTATTGGATCAATCGCGGACGTGGGCTCATCTAATATTAATAAATTGGCTTCACTAATTAGACATCTTCCAAGTGCTACTTTTTGCCACTGCCCACCTGATAAATCTCTTCCTTTTTCAAAATATGCTCCTAACATAGCATCTAAATGAAGATCCATCTGTTTATCAGATTTGTTTAACCTTAATCTATTTAATGTTTTCTCTAAAAATAAGTCATCATCTATTTTTGATATATTTCCAAAACTTAAGTTTTCCCTTAAAGTCATATTATATTTAATGAAATCTTGAAATAATGTGGTAATATTGCTCCGAAGTGAGTATTTGTCTATTTCGTTTATGCTAATATTATTATAGTTAATGTCACCTTCAGGTATTTCGTAAAGACCTGCAAGACATTTAGCCAAAGTACTTTTCCCAGCACCATTCTCCCCTACAATAGCGATTTTTTTACCCCCATAAATATTAAAGCAGATATTTTGCAACGTATAGTTTTCATTATTCGGATACTTGAAATTCAAATTTTTCACTTCAATACATGATATAGGTTCATTCAATTGAACATCACTAGCTCTTGTCTCTTCTTTGAGATTTAGAAAAGAATAATAGTCCATCGCATATCTTGCAGTTTGAGAAATTTTTGAAATGGAAGTAGCAAGTTCTCTTACTTGATTACTTGAGGATGTTACCGCTTGAGAAACTGCTACAAATCCTCCAATTGTTAAACGACCCAAAATACTACTAAAAACTGTAATCGACAGTATTAGAAGATTGATAACAATATTCATTCCATATAATAATAAATTAATAAATTCTGTTTTTATCTGCAAATTATATTTCTGATTTGAAAACACCCAAAATAACTTCTCCCATTTATCAATCAAATACCTACTTTGATTAAATATCTTAATTTCTTTAATTACTGGTTTATCCTTAAGAATTGAATAAAAGTATTCCATTTTTCTTTCTGTTGGTATTAGACTCATTGACAAGTTATATTCTCTCTTGCCAATTTTTAAATTTTGTATAAGTACTGGTATAAATATAAGTACTAAAGTAAATATAAGAATAAAATGAATTTTCATCAGTACAAATATTAGCAATGTTAAAGTAATACTATTCTTTATTATTAAAAGTATTAGATCAATAACCTCAAACGCTTTCTTTCCCGCGCCATTACTAATTCTTTCAAAGTCATTAAAAAACTCAGGGTCTTCAAAATTACTGAATGATAATTTCTGCACTTTTTCGATGAATGCACTATCAACTAAAAACGAGACTTTGTTATCAATTTTAGTTCTTACTAAATTAGATAAAGATGAAATAATAGTAATAATAAGAGAAAATAAAACTTGTAAGGCCAAAATTGTTAGTAGTGGTTTTATAATGTTTTTGTTTGTCAAAACTTCTGAAACAGAGTTAATCATTTTGGTAGTAATTGATAATTGAATTAATGGAGTAACTCCATCTACTAGGTAGAAAATTAACTTCATCAAAAAAAGTATAGGGAAGTTTTTTAGAATAGTTGGATATGTATTTTTCACAATATATAAAACTGTCTTCAAGCAAAACAACTCCAGTAGATGATCTTAGATTATGTTAAAAATAATTACCAATGTAAGTTATTTGAAATAATACAGGGCACTTCCAGAGTATATTACGTAAAATTCACTTTGAGAAAACATCATAGAGATTAACGAAATTATTTCAAATTAATTAATGTTATGAAATTTGTCTTTTTTCTAGAGAAACTGTATCAAATTTTGTATAATTCCTCCAATGATTAACTTAATATGTCTAATTTCAATTCTACCAGTACATCAATTAGCATTTGATATTTAAACATGAAAAATATACACAACAATATCCTATGTCTTTTTTAAATTTAATTCTTACAGTAACAATCAACGCTCTCGCCTTTAGTTAAATAGCCTTTCGTGTCTAAAATTGTAAGATCATTGGATATCTTGACCATCTATATGCTATTTTAATATCTCTGTTAATGTTGATATGTCATAACATATCTCACTCATTAAAATTTCCTTTTCTTGATTAACTTTATAAATATAAGGTGTCACTGGAATAGGTAAACTCTCTTTTAACTTTGAATAATCTGCTCGATAAACTTTTTTGAAACAACTCCTTAATTCAGCTATGAATTCTAACTCACCTTCTATTAGAATAAGCACATCAAAGTATCCATTAATTTTTAGATAATCCAAAACTTCTATACAAGTTTCACACGAACTAGATAAAATAAAAATTATTTCCGAGTCTTCCATTACCTCATATAGAGAATTCAGATCGTCAATAAAAGCATCTGGAAGTATATCCCCTACACCCAAAGGGTTGCTTTTACTCATTATTTTTTCTAATAGTTTATTTTTCATTAAATTCTCCCGATCATAAAATCCTATTTTCAAAATGTATTACACTTAAATTCCCAATTAATAGTTCTAAACATTCGATGAACTGTAATATGTCGCTTTCTTGCGTATTGGTACCAAAACTAACTCTTACACTACTTGAGGCAACTCTATCATTTTTACCCATTGAGGATAATACTCGACTTTTACTAGAAGTCGACGAACATGCTGATTGAGAAGATATAGTTATCCCATGTTTATCAAAAAAATTTAGTATTACAGGAGATGTTAATTCAGGAAATGAAAAATTGATAATGTGAGGGACTGAAAGCGGGATAGGAGGACTATTGATAAAAAGCCCTTGCATCTTACTGATTCGAGAGTAAAGATACTGATTAAATGCTGTAACTTTTTTATTTTCAGCTTCAAAATTATCTATAGTCTCCTTAATTGCCTCGGTGAACGCAGCTATTAAAGGAACGTTTAGGGTTCCAGGTCTGTTCCCAAACTCTTGATCTCCCCCAAACATTAAAGGTGCCAAATCAATATCTGACTTTTTAATTAGTAAACCAATACCCTTTGGTCCACCTATTTTATGTGCAGATATTGTATACAAGTCTATACCTTCAAATGAAATTTTGGTTTTGCCAACTGCCTGGGCTCCATCAACATGAAAACATACACTAGGATATTCACTAATTAACTTTGCAATTTCAGAAACCGGCTGTATTACCCCTGTCTCATTATTAACATGCATCACACTCAGCAATACAGTATCTTTAGTTATTTCTGTTTTTAACATTTCCATATCAATAATTCCGTATTCATCAACTGGTAAATAAGAAACTTTAACTCCTTGCAACTCCATTTTTTTGTAGACATTCAAAACAGATGAATGTTCTGTAGTAGGCACAATAATATGAAGAGTATTTTTACTTTTTTCAATATTATTAACTATACCTGTTATTGCTAAATTATTTGATTCTGTTGCACCTGATGTAAAAATAATATTATCGCTATTTACTCCTAAGTAACCTGCAATAATACCTCTAGAATTTTCCACTAAATCATTAGCATCAAATCCCATCCGATGTAATGATGAGGGATTTGCGTAAATATCTCCTGAAACTTCTATTAATGTATTTAAAACTTTTTTATGCATAGGAGTTGAAGCACTGTAATCAAGATAAACCCCCATGATAATCCCTCCTTAAATTCCTTTTTTTTCACACCACTGCTTATATTGTCAGAATATCATTTTTCACTTGTCGAAAACCTTATTTTAATACAAGGTATTCGACAAAATGTTTATTGTTGTTGGAGAAAATTGCTCAGGCAACTAGAACAAAGTAATTAATCATTTAATATACAGATACGATGCTAGTTTGCTAACTAGCTTAGACAATTTAATTACTGCTTTGATCAGTCGGAGTCTTCTTCAGCTGAAGAATACAGTCTATTATTTAAATTAATCAATGATTTTATTATTATGATTGTAAAAATTTACCTAAAATAGGTGTGTAATATGCATTTGACACATTAAAAGAATTATGATAATTTTTTCTACATCCTAAAATTTAGAATAAATGGATTACATTAATGAAAAGAGGTGACGTTTTTTGTTGAAAAATCTTTTTCGAATTAATGAAAATGTACTAATCGATTTTGATGACTCGTCATTACTTAAAGATGGGTTGAAAATGGCTTTATCAAGATTAGAATTAAGACTTCTAATTTTACTCACAAACTCTATAGGTGAGACTCTGGATAAGAAAAAAATAATAAAATATGTGTGGACATCAGAAGAATATTCAAAAAATCAAGATACTGAACTATATGTATTAGTACATAGGCTACGCAAAAAAATAGAAGATAATTGTAATGAACCACGATTTTTAATCAAAGTCTGTGGACAGGGCTACTTATTAAAAGCAGACAATCTAAACGCATATGTAAGTAATAATTCTAATAGATTTTAAATAAACTCGCATAAATGGTATTAAAGAATAGAAAGTTCACAATTTAAAAGTAATGACAATGACTAAATAGATTGAACTTGAAAATTAAAATTATAAGAAGATAGGCGGAGGGCAATTTTGGAACTATAAGAGTGGTAGTTTTCTTCCGCCTTTGTTTGCGGATTTCAAACCCAAACAGCAATATTATTCAAGAAATCTGAAGGGCCGACCGGAGGTCCAAATAGTCAAGCTCAATTCTTAATTGGGAGAATCAAAGTTCAATCTATAAGCTAATAGGTAGTTGGTTACTTGTTATTTAACAATGAGGAGGAAAAAAAATGAACAATGACCGTTTATTCAAAAAAACATCTATTGAGAGCTTGTTCACTAATGATCAACCCACTAATGTATTTGAAGAATTTAAATACATAATTTATCTATCAATACACTGCATAAGATGTATTAATATACTTGGAGAATTTGAGAACCATCAAGACTTAGAATTCGATAGTAATATGTGTATTTTGATTGATTGCGATGAATCAGAAATATTACTAATAGAGAAACTTTACAAAATACCAATACCCATTTTCTGCTTAGCATACCACAAAAAATATGTTAAATACTTACAAAATTTCACCCCCCCCCATCTAATTGACACATCAAATTTTCCGAATTTAGCAGGAAATAAAATAAATAGTTTCAAAGAAATCAACTGTATAATTTTGAATTCTCGCATTTTACCTTTGTCATAAATATTTTCTTATTACATTATTTAGAGCGTGTCTTCAAAATATAAATTAGTCCTAAATCAGGGTAAAATACATCTATGAAAAGACGATACGAAAAACGTAACGAACAATGGGAACGAATCAAAGATTTGCTTCCACCCGAATAAATAAGACAGGGTGGATAAATTGAAAAAAACAATAAACCGATGTTGAATTCTATTTTTTGGGGTAGATCGTTTCGGTAGGCCTTGGCGGGTTTGCCGGACTACTATCCATCTTGAAAAACGGTGGATACCTGGTTTCGTTGCTGGCAGATGGCCGGCGTATGAGGTGTTTTAACTTGTATCGCACTCCATCAATTTGAAAATATTATGATTGATACCACCGTCGTCTGTGCTCACCAGCACTGACGATGGAGGCAAAAGGGGGCAGCAATTTTAGGCTATTGGCCGCTCCAGAGGTGGACTAATCACTAAAATTCATGCGATTGTCGACGCTTTGCCCACTCATTGCGTGTTGAACTTATGTCTGGAAATCGACATGATTGCGTCAAAGGCTATGAAATGCTGCAAAACATGGATCTATCCGGAAAAACCGATTTAGCCGAACGTGGTTATGACTTAAATAACTTTTTGAATCTGATTCAAGAGCAGTAAGCCAGCGCTGTCATTCCCAACCATAACATCGTAAAGTTCAATGCAAATGTGATTGGTGACTTTATATAGGACATCATTTGGTGGAATTCTTCTCTGTTTTGAGATGCGAAAAGAAGGAATCAATGCATGCTTTATCTAGGTAGACTGCTTTGCAAGAGCTGCTACATTTGACGCCGTATGCCTCTAATCGTGTGTTGTACGCCTGAGACTTTTATTGGAGCCCTTGGTCGAATGGAGTACGGCTTCCGAGAAGTCTCCTTTTCGTGTCCACTGTTCTACCTACCGTATCTTGGACCAGTTTCACATCGTTACGGTTGGAAATTTACCAAGCGACAAACTCATTGTTAAATAGATCTTGAATCTCGGACAGGTAATAAAAATGGGTGCCATCCGAGATATATGTAGTATCGGTGATGAGCTTCTGTTGAGGAAAGGTAGCATGAAACTTACGCTTCAATCGGTTAGGATACACCACGGATGGGGTAGAGTTGGAGCGAGTTCGTTTCTTTCGGATCACCGATTGGATCGATAATCCTTTCATGATCCGCCTAATTTTTTTGATATTGACGAGATAGCCTGCTTCACATAGAGTTGTCTGCATTCGGGGGTATCCTAAGTAGGGATTTACAATGTGAATGGCTACCATGTGAACTTTAATTTCATGATCTCGAGCGTGTATATCGCCCTGCCGTGACCCCGTGGCTCGCCACTTGTAATAACTGGCCCGATGCCCTGCAATAGCTAATAAGCGTGTAGGTCACGCAGTTCCTCTATGGCTGGTAATTGTCCTGTGGTCTCAATTTCTCTCCCACTATAAATTAATATTTCCTCTTGTTTACTCACTCGTTCTTAGGTTTTCAACCGTGGACTTTTTGAGAGTTGGAGAAGTCACGTAAGGATGACATTATTTTCTGGCGAAGTCGGTAGCAGGAATAGAGCTTGGGGATTCATCCCCAACCCACAAACTGGTTGTTATGATCGCACCTTGGATATTCACACCTGACTCTTAATGGCTTACCCTCCCATGTCACGCGGGGTCTTTGCCCTTTCATTCCTTCGTTCGACCTCTCAAGATGTGGACGCCGTATCTTACTCCTTTACAGGGTCGTTTCTCTTATGGAAATGATTCCTGCGACTGCTCCGTGCTTCCTTTGTCCTGGTTCTTTTCTTCCGGTGAGAAACGTGATTTCCGTTTTACTTAAGCTGCCATCTGAATCTGGGACTGACGTACCGGCCCTAAAACGTCGTTTGCATCGTATGGAATGTGCAGAGTCCCGAGCATATGCAGGTCAAGTATGAGTTTCCCGCACAAGGCCACAAGGGATTGCCTTTTCTTCAGTGGATTTTGGCTTCACTTCGTGAAGTACTGTTGCATTACCTTGAACTTCGCGTTCTTTGCTACCATAGCATCACCGCCCGAAACAGCAGGGCCCGAAGCCTTGCTGTTTCGGGCGGTGATGCTCGACTTGCCCTTTATCTTTCCAAAACTGTACTCTTTTAGATTCAGTTCGGCCAGCCTGATAATCTGCTGTCCATGCTCGTAACCGCTCAGATCTCCGACTTTCGCTAGAAACCCTGCCAAGGTGACCACAGCCACGCTCGGTACGGTGAGCATTGCCTTCGTTCTTGTTATTTGCACAAGTAGACGTTCCATCTCGGCCATAACCTCTTCGAGTTGTCTGGCGAACATGTCGCACTGCCCCGAAAGCGCTTTAATCTCTATCTTTGCTGCGGTAAGCCCTTTGGTAAGCCACATGAAACTTCTACGGTTTCGACCAGTTGTTTAGTTCTTTTTGTCCCTACAGCGCGTTTCACGTCTTTCTTCCAGCGTTCCACAATGCCTTCTGTTCCTAGCTCCACGATTTCACCTAGAGCCGGAAACTCGCCTAGCGTAATGAATGAGGCTTTACCTTTCCAATCCTTAAATACCTGCGGATACTCTGGGAAGAAGCGATCCTGCCAGTTCTGCACCCCCTTTTCACCTTCTTTTTTTGTTCCCTCGAAATAATTCATTACAGGATTGGGTACTTCTTGATGCTATATGGTGAAAATAATTTCTCTTAAAAAAACAATAGCCTAATCCTTCAATTTTGTTTGAAAGGATCGGCTATTGTAATTACACCTTACAAATACATAAATATAAAAGAAACCTATTCTAATCCTAAAAAAATCTCATCACGGAGTTGGCGGAAGTGGACCAAATCCATCACTGCAACACTCTCCAGTCCCTACTTCATTACAAGTAATCGTTTGATAATCATATGACCCGAGGTAGAAACAATGTGCCCATTCATATCGAACTTTATAATACTCAGATTTACAAACTTTACTACCATACCTACATGCATACCCTACACCATTATTCTGTGTAACTGACGTCCAACTGCACGAACAAGCCATTTCACACACTCCCAACATTAGTTTTATTTATATAGAAGTTCGGAATCGAACTATCTACCAACTTAACTATTACTATATGCCCTTAAAGTAAAGTGGTATAATCTTGAAAACAAAGTAAAGCAATAGACTCATACTGATTTCATGTAAAATCAAAGTTAACAAAATACTAATTGCCGAAAGAAGTTCGCAAGCACTCGATATTCGGTCATCAGAAACTCGATATCTTTGTATCTACCCGAAGCAATGTAAATGTGTCAGTTCCGAATGTTTCCACAAAAGGACATGACTTCACTTCAGTTACTGAAAAAGAACTTGCCAAACAATATGTTAAATTACCAAACGCCCTCGCTAATCTCTTGTATAGAAGTGCGCTCACGAAGTCCTCATGGAAGAACTGTCAATTTCAGCTTGATCATTCGTTAGTAAATATTTCAAAATAATATTTTAGAGAGTTTCATATTATTTTATTATTCCTTACACTTACATCTTAATTCTCCCTATCTATCCTATTTGATACTAAAGGTTTTATTTGTATTTCTAATCCGTCATAATTTGGATATACACCTGCCGAAACAATTCCCCCAAATTTATCAACCATAAAAACCCAAGGTGCTAGAGCCCCATAATTTAAGCTCTCATCTACAGCACCAATTTCACACAGCTCTATAGGAAAATGCAACTTGTATTTTTCAACTATTTTCTTAAGTCCTTCTTCATTTGATTGCAAAAGCATATAATGGTTAAATTCTTTATAATTATGACTAAACTCTTGAACAATTTCAAAATTGCATGCTGTACACGAATCACTCATAATGTAAATTACAGTTCCATTAATTGTTTTATGTATCCATTCAAAATTCAGTTGTTCATCTAGTTGATTTCGTTTTATAGTAGATGGAAAAAACTTGCCGAGTTCATAAGAGAATCCTTTGCTCTTTTTCAAAAACTTCCTATGTTCATACATTTGCAAACACCCACTTTGAGGTTTTCTCCTGTTGTCATTAATAAACAACCAGGGAATAAAAAGATATTATCAGAATATACGAAATTACATGCTTATTCGGTAAAAATCCCAGAAACCATATTTACTTATTTGCTCTTGATAAAAAAGTGGAATCTAAGATACAAAACAATTCATCTGTTACTGAATAAATTTAATAGGTACATGACTATTAAACTCCATACAAATCACCTCCTTTCAAAGCACTAAGCTTTACAAAATAAATTACACTTCGAACCTTTCCAGATGAATTATTGAGGACATCTTCACTACTAAAATTATTTTTAAACTAACTGATTTAATAGATATAGAAAAAATGCACTTCGAAATCGTTTGATAGCTAACGACTAGGTCTTCAACTTGTTATTTTGAATCTCACCCATTCATAAAAGCAACCTTTTTATATCATTTCCTCTCTATATCAAAGCAATTATTCAATAAATATTGTTTAAAATCATTAAGATTATGAATAACTCCTCCACCAATTACCTTATTCGTGTCATCAGCAAAGATCATATATGGAAATTTTTTTGCTGAGAAGGTCATTTCCATTTCATTTTCTTTCATTGCAATGACTGGGAACTCCCAATTAAAATAATCGGCAATTTCTTTGTGATCAATCTCATCTCCAGTTGAAAAAAACACAATAGTTGCAGAGTATATTTCTTGAATTCGATTTATATGCGGCATTAAATCGATACAAGCTAGGCAATGCAAAGAAGTGAAAATCAGTATTTTTTTTCCTGAAAGATTATATAATTTAAACGACTCCCCGTTCCAGTTTGCAAGTTGAATATTAGGAAGTAATAGCCCTGCCTTTAGTTCCTGATTCATATACCTCTTCGCCATTTCCGACATTGTCAATGTCTCCTCTATTAGATTTTAGATACCAATCACTCTGCTGACTCCACATTTGACTATAAGTACCTTTTTTTTCCATCAACTGATAATGTGTTCCTCTTTCAACTATTTCCCCTTCTTTCATCACCCATATTTGATCAGCTTTACGTGCCATTCCTATACGGTGTGAAATAATGAACATAGTTTTATCCCATTTAAATTCCATAATTTTATTATAAATGTCTATTTCACTTAAAGGATCAAGCGATGCAGTCGGCTCATCTAATACAAGCACATCATCATCCCGCAATAATATCCGTGCCAGAGCAAGTCGCTGCCACTGCCCACCTGATAGATTAATTGCATTATCAGAAAGATAGCCAAGCTGTGTATCAAGCCCATTTGGGAAGTCACTTTCTTTAAACCCTAATAAATTTAAAATATCAAGAATTTGAACATCATCGTTCACTTCTTCTCTTCTACCAATAGTAACGTTTTCTCGTATCGAACCCATGTAACGAATAAAATCTTGAAATACAGCCCCAGTTCTATCCCATAATTTATTCGTATCCATCTTATTAATACCTACATTATCATAATAAATATCACCTTTTTGAAGACGATATAATCCTAGTATCAGTTTTACAAGAGTAGATTTACCTGCTGCATTATCTCCTAAAATAACAACTTTTTCGCCTTTATAAACAGTTCCGCTAATCCCTTGAAGAGCAGGTTTTTCACGATTAGGATAACAGAAAGTTATATTTTCGAGTCGTAGTTCATGGTCAAGTCGAAAGGTTCGTAATTCTTCCATACATTTTTGTTTAGGTACTATACTCATTGATTCAATATTTTCTATATACTTAGTATTTTCAATCAGCGCAGCTAAACGTTGAATCGTTAATTGGAGACTTACGTCTGCTGCTCCGACAGACATTGTCAAAGAAATATAGTCACCAGTCGAAAGCGCTCCATGCGAAATAAGATATACAATAATAAAACTAGCAATAGCAGTACTTATACTTGATAATGCATACTCAGTGGCATTCAACTTATTCTCCATTTTTTCAAGTACCAGTTGTTTATCTAAGGCATTGTTTTTTTTTAGAAACCACTGATCTTTAAAATAATTTACTGACTTGAATAGAGAAAGCTCTTTTTGATTTTCACTACCTAACAGCAAATGATATAAATATTCGTACTCTCTTGAATTTCGTTCAATTCCACTTCTTATTTCTACACGAAATCTAATAATACGATATTGTATTATTCCTTTAATGAAACTGACAAGTAACACAATCAAAGCCAATATCCAGTAAGAAAAAAATAAATACGATAAATTTATTCCCATTGAAAGTACGTTTTGAACCAATATAATTAAAGTTTGATAAGTATCATAAAATTTTCCTATTCCATAAGTCCAAAGCTGCAAGTTACCTTTAAATCGCGGATCTTCCTTTCTAAGGATATCCATAGAAGCAACAGACTCAATTAGTTCTTTTTGCGTATTAATGGTGAATCGATGTGAAAGTATATTATTTAAATGAGATTTAAATATATTCAATAATGAGCTGCCAAATTGTATTAATAGCAGAATAGATATAAATAAAATAACTGTGTAAAAATTCATGTGAGAAATACTATTTACTATTTTCCCCATTAGAATAGCATTTAGATTTGATTGAGAAGCTAAAATTATACTTATAAGTGCACTTATAACTACCTTTCCTTTTGAAAATTTATAAACTTTCGCAAACGAAGAAAAAGATAAGAATACAGTTTGTATAATTTTATTATTCATTTATTTGCCTTTCTACTTTAGATTACTTATCCTTCACCTATTGGACTACGTTATAATATTTAAAATTATTTTGTAAAAATTTCAATAGATTGTATAACATCAATAATTTTTTAGAGGACCGATTATCTAGCTTTTCTATGAAGGCCTCGTGAGCGAATAACTACCAGTGCGCTTCATTTTTTCACATTAAAATCCAAGCCATTCATGGAGATGATATTGCATAATAATCTTAGAAACTTGTGTTAAAACATTTTATCCATAAGGAGTTGAACCGCTTTAATCATCATTACCATGAAATTTCCTCCTTTGTTCTTTACTTTTTTCAATTAATTACAACATTATCATTTTTACGCTGTCGAAAACCTTGTTTTCAGTCAAGTTAATCGACAATTTAGGACGGACTCCCTCTCGTTCCCTTTATTAGGCGAATCGGTTAAGTTTCGTTTTTATTTGAGCCCCTCTTTAACCGCAGGGTAAGCTCCTTGAACTTTTACCTTCCTAAAATTCAATAATAAAATGCTGATATTCTCTTTTTCATATCCCATACGCATCTGGCAGCCACACTAAAGAAAACACCTTGACAGGCATAAAGCCAACCAAGGTGTTGTAAAAACATTTAAGCCTAGATTACCGGAAAATTATACCTGGTTAGGAACATTCACCCCAGGTTCATATAGTTATCCTTTTTTTTTGGTAACCTCGCCAAGCCGGCGCTGGCGCCTTGGTTGTTCAAAACATTCGATGATATCTAACTCGTCTAAAACTTCCTGTATGGTATAGTTTTTGAATAAGTTTTGATAAGTTTGGTCAGACATTGATTTTTTTATGTACGAAAGGTAGATGAGTGCAACAAATTGGACAATACCTCCCAGATTCTCTTCTGAGGATACAAAGGGTGCGCGCATATTCAAGCGTTCTTTTAAATTACCAAAGACTTTCTCAATGACATCTTTGGAACGATAAATTTCAAGGGCTTCGAGCGGATCCTTTACGCCATTGGATATCATGGCAAAATAACCGTAGTTCTTTTCAGCGGCGTCAATAGCTTCTTGTTTTGGGGTGAGCGAAACGCCCCTGACCGGTGTTTCGTTTACCTCGTAATACTTGGTATATAGTTTCTCATGCAAACAATTTACTCTTTTAATGGATCAAGTATTTCAAAAAATTTGAATTTTGAGGATCGGATCAAGGCGCGCTCCTGTTCCGTTCTTCCATCTTTATCATAGGTCAGAAACTACCGTTCAACCGATAACATTATTAAGGTCGCTAATCGCATAATGCAGAATACCGCAAATAGGAACGAGCTGATTGTCAAGTTACATAATGAAGGCGATAAAGTTACCTTGGTTCATGCCACTTCAATGCAACTTGCAGCCGACTATATTGCTACCAAAGTACTCATTATCCCTGAAACAGAGAATATTAAGCCTCATGAAGTTTGTATCCTTGTTAGGAAAGATACCGAATTTTCGCCTCAGGGATTAATCGTATTGGAAGCTTTGAAAATACTGGGCCTAAACGTTAGTTAAATCAGGTTTAACAAGACGTTGGACGAGGGCACCTTCTGAGGGATCAATAAAAAGAAGGCTTCTTACTTCAATCGCAAACTTTTCTTTAGGGGTTTGATTAAGAAGAAATAAGTAATTCAAAAACAAAATCTCCATCCGTTTTGGAGATTAAATTTGCAATCCATACTTCCCACAATTGATCTTGCTCTCCCTGCAATACCATTTGATTCTCAGCAGGATAGAGCGAGACGGCCTTAATGCTTGGGTGCTCAGACAATAGCCACTTTTATCTGACCATTTTGCATTAATCTAAGCCCTTGCTACACAAAGAAATTTTTGATATAAAAAAGGACTTCACCCCAACTTGGAGAAGTTTTTTTGGTGACGAAACCAAAAAACTCAAGAGGAGGAAGCCCCCTTTGAATATTCTCCAAGAAAGTCTATTTTCCTTTGAGGAACTTTAAAAAATTGAATCCAAAGAACGACCGCCTATCTTCTTCAGCGGTCTAACTTACGACTATATGCGAGACGATTGAGAAATCCCTCACCCCGAGGAGCGAATGGACACTGTCGCCAAGGCATTCCTCGTGCTTTACTCGCGGCTCCTCTGGAGAACATTGATACGTTTACAGGCTTGCAGTGCAGACAGGAGTTTGACCTTCGTTTTCGTTACCAATGTGGGATTCGACTGGATATCTCCGCCCCTTCGATTTCCATGTTAAACCGAGTCTTTGCCAAGCTGAATCACAAGGCCTTGCCCAGCAGTTGTTTGAGGATCTTGTGGCTCAGTGCCAAGCAATTGGAATCATCGACGGAACTCATATCGCCATCGATAGCGCAGCCATACATGCCTACGAAAAAAAAGAACCCAAGCGAAAAGCGAACTCACCGGCAATGCCAACTGGGGCGCAAAGTTTGATACCTTTGGCAACAAAGTCAAGTGGTTTGGCTATAAGCTGCATCTTGCCGTCGATGCAAAGAGTGAACTTCCGATAGCGCTTAAGGTGACACCTGCTCATGTGAACGATGGAGACGAAGGGCCTGTGCTCATGATGCTTGTCGCTAAGAAATCCAAAACACAAAATTCTTCATGCTGGGTGCGGGCTATGACCAAATGAAAAATTACGAGGCAGCCCGGAACGTCAAGGCACAAGCCATTATTCCGCTGAATGCTCGAAATGAAAAGAAGCCACCAACAGGGATTACTCGCAAAGGCACTCCTGTTGCTCAATGAGCTTTTCCATAACGTATTGGGGACAAGAGAAGAACTATTTCAAATTCCGTTGTCCGCATGCTATAGATCAAGTGAATTGCCCTTTAGGTATTGCTGCTTGTTCGTCCTCCAATTATGGAATGGTAGTCAAAATTAACAGTCAAACGGATCTTCGGCGCTTGCCCTACCGCATCGATAAAGTCGAGGTTGGAAGGAACTTTACAATAAACGAACCAGTGTGGAACGTTGCAATTCTCGAATCAAAACCTATTTGACCGCAGACCAGCTCCATATTTGGGGGATTCAAAAAGTGAAAACTCACCAATATTTGAATGCCATTGTGTTACTTGCTTCTGCTCTTGCTGTAGCGATGCAACGAGTCCAAAACGCCGCTTAAAAAATTCCAATTTTATAAAAATTCTGCCTGTCTGCCCATTTATAGCTCAACTCTCACAAAACAGAGATTTCGCTTCGTCCTGACCATGACTCTGAATTGAAAATTGAATTATGCAAAATACTCATCTATAAAAAAGAAATATTTAAATCCCTCATTTTCATATACTTCTTTTCTCTTCTTAATAAATGAATTGTAAGCCTCAACTTGTTTCTTCCCTGTTATATAATCAACAACCCAGATATCCCCGTTAGGAAAATAAATTAATAAGTCGGGGATAATCTTTAATGACTTACGATAACTGTAACCTTCTTGGAGCTCTACATGATGAATTTTAAGTTGTCCTTCTAAATAAGTCCTGAGTATTGTTTTGCCTAAGCGGTGAGGATGCTCATCCTCTTCTTCTTTAATTTGCTTAGTATATCGTCCATAATTTTCTGAACTGGGACATCCTTCTCCCAGATGCTAGAAATGAAATTTATCCTGTCGTAAAACCATACTGACTGGCTGTTCACAACAGATACATGTAAATGTCTTCTTATCAGAATGTATTCGATATTTTGATTCCAGTGTTTTGACAATTTGGTTATATACAACTTGTTGCTCTTCGAACGAGCGTCTTTCTTCTTCCAAATAGATTGAATCATTTATAAGATAGGCGACTTCCATATCCCCCACTCCTTTCTACATATTTTAACAGTCATACAAAATAAAAAACTATATAAAATAGCGCGCATCCCTAAACTCTGGAATACGCGCCAGTATAATTTTATTATTACTAAAGTTAATCTCATGGACCATAGAAAGATAGTCTGTTTAAAGATACTTTTCAAAATACAGAGATAGTGAATATCAACCTTAACTTCGTGCTATTCTTCTAACGTTCTTTCATCAATGAGGTTATTTTACAAAACGCAGATTACTTGATTTTATTTATTGTTAGCTTCACCTGCCGCCATACACTTGAAAATGGAATGATTTTACCTTTTGCATATGTGAAACTCAGAAACATCATTACAGTAAAAAATGTGTACCCGTACATTTCAAAATACTTGTGAACTGACACTGTAAGACCTACGTAGACCATCAGTATGACAGTATGTCGAATAAACTCCTCCATCTTCTCATCCATTAAAAATCGCTCCTTCAAACATATAGATTCCGAATAAAAAAAGCACTTCAATGTGGCATATTCCATGCCTACATTGAAGTGCTTCTCCAATTGTTATATTCGGTTATTATTATATTAGTCAAAAATATCATAGTTGTCTACTCTTATGGCATTAACAAATAGTTGGGCGGGTTTTGAAGAAAACTGATCTGAAGACTATGCTATGCCCCCAATCACCCTTTTACTCGAAAGAGTGTTGAAGCTATACAGGAATATTGTATTATTCGCAGCTGCTAATGGTGGTGGTGACCAACGCACTGACATTCGTTGTAGGCTCGACCATGGTCCAGGAAAAAGCTTCCGGATTACAAACGGAAATCCTATGTTCATAAATTGGAGCAGTAAGCATTGAAGAACAGATTGTAGGATACAGCAGTCAAGGCCATCCTACTTTAGATCCCCATAAACTCAACTTTTGTTCAATAGCATGTTTTACAGGATCTCATCAAAGTGATTCGGGTACTTCGGCAGCAACACCTATTGTCGCTGGAACAATCGCCTTACTCAAGCTTTCCTTACAACAGAAGACATCAAAACACTCATTAGAAATACAGCAAAGATATTGACGGACAAGGTTGGAACACTGCAACAAGATAGGTGTGTCCCACCTCTCAAAGCATATAAAACCTTTCAGTCCCATTTGGTGTTCACTAAATATCTAAAAACAACAGGTCGCTAAAAAACAGCGGTCTGTACTTTTATATCTTATAGTGAGAAGAAATGATGAATAAATTATTGTGTGTATCAGGCTGGTTTGATGGCAGGATATATGTTGTGTCATCGGGAATATGAAGAGCTATTATGGATTTAATAATAAACTCCAAATAAACATCCTGATTCATCTGTATCTGTTAATAGCACAGGAACTATGGAGTCTGACACTTCCTCTCTCACGCTCTCAGGTAAAGCGTCAGAATTCAAAGTAACTATATATTGGAAACCATCCTCAATAGATTTATCTTTACCAAACCTCAACGCTTCAGCTATTTGTCTTTCATCCACCGGATCAAAAAGAGTACTATCATGTATTAAAATATCCATTTTTCTTCCTAAATACTTTGACATTTGAATTAACATCATATCAAAACAATAAATTAACATACTATTAATCCCGGTACTATTTTGATTTCTGGATACCATCTCAATATCGTATCGACCATTTGTTGTTTGTCCTATATGTAATTGAGCTATAGAGTTATATAAAGAACTAGAAACCTCTTCGACTAATAAAATCGCATGGCGTTTAGTGTTAAAATGCTCTTCTAAAGATTGATTAATCTCAATAATTAGCCTTTGTTCTTCTATTTTCAGCTTTGCTGCTTCCTCACGCATATTATTCATGAAATTTTGTTGTTTTTGGTACATATCTAGTTTATTTACAAGTTCATTCATTTCTGATTGTAATAGCGAATATTGTTCAAGAGCTCCGTGTGTATTTAAAATCATCATCTTTTTAGATTGCTCCAAAGAAAGCTCATGGATTAATTTATCTCTACTTTTTACAGCTTCTTCATAATGCTCTAATTCTTCATGCAAATATTTTTTCCTATTTGAAACTAATTGCTTATGAAATATTTTAGCTTCATCAAATTTCTTTATTAGAATATCAGGCATTTGAATTTTAACTTCATCGTATAATTCTGTTATATTTAAATCTGTAATATTTTTTTCACTTTCTGACGCATTAATTAATTCAGTTATAATCTGTCTGTCAACAAAATTTTGATTACTTAGCTCTGCTATTTTTTTAGCATAACTATTAGCATCAATTTCGATTTCTTTGTACTGAGGGTGGATCTGGAAATTTTCAAGATCCTTCTTGCACTTTGATATTCTAACAGTCAGAATTGTAATTTCAGTATCTAAATTTATCCCATCATTCATAATCTTATTATAAGAATCTGTTTTAATAGCTTTTTTTAGATCAATCATTTCTTTTTTCTTTTCCTCAAGTTGCTTATAACTGATTGCTAAGCTTGTGTCTAATCCAAGTAAATATGACAGTGCAATTTGAGTGAGATGCACATTCTGTGATTTGAAATATTTTGTCGCTTCTAAAAATCCACCGTCTCTAGTTAACCTAGAAAAGTATGGAAATAATGATCGGAATTTTAAATGAGCTTCCAATATTGCATCTCTATGATTTAAATTAAATAAATATTCGCCTAAAAATTCATTCCATTCAGTAATTTTCAGTTTAATATTCACATCGCCGAATTTCTTTTCAAAAAAGCTTCCCTTCTCACACTGTATATACAAAAAATTCGATTCAGATCCACGTCGTTTCACTATATATAGCTTATCTTTTAAGTCTATATCCATAATGAAAAATTCATCTTTAAATTGATCCATTTTAAAGATACTATTCTTTGTACAACTACTACCATATAAAAAATGAATAATCTCAATAAACGTAGTTTTCCCCAGCCCGTTTCGAGTGTCTTTTACAGTTGACCTTTGAGTTATATCAGCTAATAAAATATTTAGTCCTTCATGAAGCTCTATTGTATTAAACGTGCTTAATGTGCTATATATCTTCCTAATCATTTCTTGCCCTCCACATTAAATCATCCTCATATTCAATTGCACCAATAATGTATAAAAAGTCTATTGCTAAAATGAAAGTATCAAACTGAATTCTGATCTTTCCATTTGTGTCAGATTCCTGAATTTGAATATATGATTTCCATGCTGTACTAATCGTACGAGGAGAATTTAATATGGAAAGTATTCTAGCCCCAATTTTTATAATTGATTTATCTTCATGCAAATTTTTAGTGGGTGTCAACACGATCCCAACCCCCTCCTTATTAACCAACTGAATGTCACTCTTATATCTGCTTTTTTTCATTATAACTTGTTCTAGCTCTATGTAACATTCATTGTACATTTATGCACTCACGCTTTCAAAAATTGTACATTGCTCAAAAAAATAAGCAAGAACAGTATGAACAGCTGCCATATATACCTGATTATCTTTCTTATTTGGATCTGTTATAAATTTAGCCAATTCACTATATATCTCGTCAGGATCTAATTTTGTATTATCTCTTAGATCCTCATAATGCCTACGTAGAGTATCCGCAATTTGATCTCCTAAATTCAATTCTGTTTGAAGGTCTAGATATTGTCGTACTAAAGGAGCACGTATTAATCCTGCCTTTATTAGTCCAATTATTGGATCACTTAGGCCATTAATTAAAAGTTTATTTTCTGGTACAGGTTCCAAATCCTCTTTCCTTGGATTAGATCTTTTAGAGATCGATTTTATTACAGGTTGTATGTCTTCAAATTTTAATGTAGCATAGTTAATTTTTGAAGGTACTGGACCTAAAATATCTCTAATATAAGCTTCTTCTAGTGAAAAAATAATATCTCTTAATGTACTTGGACCCCAAAACGTAAATTTAATGGCAGTATATTTAGTACCTAGCTTCAACAACTCTTTATTAATCTTTGGAGGTAAAGAATCTTGATTATGTACAAAAGACCATTTATCAAAAAACTCTTCCCAATAATCTATTGCACCAGAAAAATCACTATTTATCTTCTTTATCATCCTAGGTTGGTTAAGACTATGAGGACCATTGACAGCAAATAAGTGACGTTCGCTAATTAAATAGCCATCGTTTTTCTTGTCACCCTCTTGTCCCCATGGACGACATGGCATAAAATCATCTTTGTATTTTGTCTGCATTACCTTAGAAAAAAATTTTTCAAACTCAGTTTCGGTCTTTTCTCGAATAATCTCTTTATACTTAACATCATAAAAATACATAGATAAATCATCCATAATTTCAATCCTTTCTGACTTTATTAATCAAAAAATCGCCCTGTAAGCCTAAGCCAACAGGGCGATTTTGCCGATTCTTTCGGACTACACGCCGGTGCTTCCAATCAGTGTAGTTTCACATTAGCATGATTGTAACAATCTGTAAATCGATAATTCAAAGTCATAAAACGACCACTAGCAATCCTAAAGTAAGAAACGGTGCCAGGGGTACGGAACGCTGGACCTCCAAAGACAGCAGCTTTCTTCCTCCATGGTACAGAAACACAAAATGCATCTCAACAACAGATCTAGCCCCACTTGTTCCAGGCCGATGTCTAATCCAAGCAACGCAACCAACTTTACATCACCGGACCCCAGAGATCAGGGGCAGATCATGAAGATCAGAAAATACACTATTTTTGGGACAAGTCCCCATAATATTCCGGACTACGTTTGGGGTTGGGATTTATCTTAGTTTGTCCGGGATACGCCTTATACATCATTTCAGCAAGAATTCTCAGATTTATGGACGTTAGGCTTGATGATAATTAGATGAGACGTACTGCTCATACATCACATGTGTAATCTCGCTTGTTTATTCCAGTTAACTCTTTTTTGATCAACCTCTTTACAAAAATCAGGGTCAACTCTTCTAATTGTGTTACGACACACTTCAAATTGATCAAACAAATCTTTTGATTGTATAATTTCTCCTTCATGTCTAGTAAAATAATTGTTAGCACTCTCTTGAAGCCTAGTGATTAGATTCTGCCCATATTTCAACTGCTGTTGCTGTCTATATGTATTTATGATACTTGTGCAACCTTTGTTTCGAATGGTTGTTGCACTATACCCGACTAACTTAGCAACAACCTCAACCTTTATTTCTTGATCCTTTATAATTAATCGGTCGCAAATATCCCTAATATTTACATATAACGCCTTATCATACATAAATTTTGGATATAAAGATGTTTTTTTTGAAACTAGAATTTTGATTACTTTAGGGTGGTATCTATGAAGTAAATAGTGCTAATCATTGTACCAGTAGTTCAAGCGTTGAATATCATAAATATTTATACCTGCTTGTATGCTTTCAATTACTTTTAACAGCAATGTATCATCTACATCTTTTTCGGAGTATCTATAATTCCCCTTCACTATACCTCTTGAGGAAAAATAAGCAATAATTCTCAGAATCCTATTTCGCTTTAATCCAAATATTTTTTCTTTTTCTGGCCAAGTTAAATTATCCATATTTCTATTTGAAAGAATCTCAAAAGCCCTTATAAAATAAGTTCTCTCTATTAATTCTTTGCTTGAATTCAAGCCATATTCACAACCGCAATCAGGACAAAGAAAATATTGTTTTAGAGTTTGACCATGATGTTGAATATTTTTTGATGCGGTGGCAAACAACCTTCCTTTTAATTCATAGTATTTACACCAAGGAGCTTTACACGTTAAACTATGTTTCTCTTTAACATCATGGTTTAAAAGAGCTGACTTAAATTCATCTGGAGTCTCCATTGTTAAAAAATTTTCTACATTTATATCTCGGGCCTTTAAAATGCTGAGAATGGTCCTTATATGGATTGTATTCTTTTTAGTTGTTCCTCTAGCACACTGTAAAAAATGCACCAAGGTTGTTTCTTTTAAATTACCGCTAATCGCTTTCCTATTAAAGTCGCTTTTACAACCATTAAGTACATACAAGAGCTTTAATGCTAGTTCGCTAGAATCAAAAAGAATCCCTGAAGAATCATTCAAAAGCAAATCAAAGGCTGTTCTATACCATCGATGTTCCAATATAAGTTGGTTTGTAATAACTTCTATAACCTCACTACGCTGCTCACTTAATTCTTTTAAACAATGTGGGCAAATTCCTACTTCTTTTATATCTTTATATTTAATCTTACTTTTACAATAGTGACAATGCTCTAATAGAATTCTATGATGCTTTTCGCAAATCACGATGGGTTCTAATTTCCATAAAAGCCGAATAATACGTTTTTCTTTAAGACAATCCGGGCAATAATGAAATTCATTTCGAAGATACCCCTTTAGAAACATACTATTATAATCCTTACTGTTACCCTTGAATTTTAGAATTATATTAAAACAAGTAGATGATTTCAGTTTTTCTATTAAAGTGCTACTAACAAAACTTAGTCTTCTTAAATCAATCATACTTCCAGGAATAATATCTAATTTATGATAATCACCCGAATGAAGTCTATACTTGCCAACTTTTAACCAGTTAATAACATCGCAAAGAGCTATTCCATTAGCACATGCACAACGTAACAAGAAGCCAAATAGTGACTCCTCTTTTTGTAACATTGGTCTTACTGTAAATCTAACTCTATCATCCATTGAACCCACTCCAAGAGTTTTTAACTATTATTCCCTTGAAATGAGTGTCCTAGACGCACAAACCCTAACGTTAAAAAATTCTCTGTATTAAATGACTTATCTTCCTGTCTCTAATGTTCTAATTGTTTCTTTTACATGTTGTAACACAGGACGATATTTAGTATAGAACTTGTCATAAATCTTTAACTTAATTCCAATTTGACGTACTGAAGGTATCTTATTTTCACTTTCATATTCCGCTAGTATCATTTCATCTGCTATAGTCATAAAACCTTTCATTTTATAAATTCTCATCTTCTCTTTACTCAAAGCAGACTGCTCGGTAATATAATTCGCCAAAGCAGGCATGGATTTCTTAATATCATTTGAGCTTTTCCCGATGTAATTATAAACACTGATAATCTTACTTGATCCATCGTTTTAACATATTCCTGTACCTTATCAAAAAGTTCTGACTCAGTAGCTTGCTTTTGCATTTGTCTTTTTATTTCTTGGACTTTTTTAGAAAAACCATATTTTTGAAAATTAATAAATTCTATATCAAGGGAAGCCGCAATTTCTTTTGTAGTAAGTTCTTCTTCTAAATAAAGAATATCATTTAATGTCTTTTCTATATGGGGTTGGACTTTTAATACTTTTTGCTTATTAATAAATTTATTCTTTTGAGTATACTCAATCCAACGGTATTGTTGGACTACAGGATTATAAAAATGATAAAAAAACTCTATTCCATGCCATCCATACCATTTTTGTGCCTTATAAGTTATTGTCGTAGCTTCTGAATACAACTCTTTGAAACATTCGATTATGTCTAAATCTGATTGCGAATACTTCATATATATTTCTCTCTTATTATCAGGTAATAAATTATACCTCAAAGCATATCCGAGAGCCTGATATAGTTTTCTATATGTAATATCTAATGATATTCGTATTTCTTTCTCACTCTTATCAAACCACAACATGAGAACCACGTTATTTATCAAATCTATATTAGTATCTATTTCTAACCATTGTTTGGTATTCATATTTAATCCATATCTAATTCCACAATTGACACAAATACTAGTGTTCGAAAATTTTTGGTTTTTGAAACTTGAAAAGTGAGTATATGGAATCTCTTTTAATGCGTCCGATTTCTCAAACGTAATGCACCAAGGTGATAGACATTTACGAATCACGCTTTCTTGGACTTTTAATGATTTTATTGAGTTGACATAACTGGCTGGCACTTTCATTTCCACAAAATCTATCATTCTTATTTTCGCTTTATTTAAAATTTTCATTAATTGAGGGAAGGTTACTTTCTGGGGGGATGTTTGATCATTAATAAAACGAAGAATAGAATGTAAAAAGTCGTGTCGTAGAAGTCTTGAAACAAGATTATAGCGATATTGGGTGGGCGATTCCTCTAGTTGTAGTTGTAGAATATAAATTAGAGTGATGCATATCGTTTTCTGCAAGTCTAATCCATCTACTAATCCAGGAAATAATCGTTTTTTTGAATCCAATATATATTTCCATTCATCATACCTTTGATGCATATATTCTTCATTGGCTTCATGAAATTGCTGATTTTCACTAAACAAATAATTTTCACAATGATAACAACGATATGCGCCCAAGTTATTATGTATATATGATTGATCGTGATTACAAATCGGGCAGCTGGTTCTCAACTTAACATTATGTTTAAAGCAAACATCGATATCTCTTACTTGCCACAACATTTGAAAACCAAGGTTTTCCTCAAGACAATGGGTACAAAATTTCCGCTTATTCGATTCTAATAATACTGGCATCAAGGTCAGAAAACTTTCATCAAAGTAAAGACCATAATGATTAAATTTTAATCTTAATGAATCATAAGTCATTTCAAATAAACTTTTCTCTGTTTGCCCAATCAACATAGCTAATCTTTTCATGTCGTGTTTTTGCTGAGGCATAATATCAATTCGAATGGATCGTCTATAGAAAACGTCCATAGATCTTATAGGCTGTACATGTCTTAACAAATCCAAATATAGCACCATATTTGCTCGGCAAGCTCGCATTAGGTAACTACTTAAGGATTCCCCATCTTTGATTTCGGGACGAATTGTAAGACGACTCAATTGTATCATCTCCTTGTAATATGGCCTTTTTATTCCGCATTTTCCGGTCTGATTAAATGGTCGCTTTCACGAAACAGATTAAACTTAGCTTGTTTCAATATATCTACTGTTAATCGAATATTCGAATAATCAACATACTTCTGATCAAATACATTAAGCAATCTGAATGCTTCCTTAATAATCAAATGTAAATATCCAATGCGACCTTGGCAATAGAAATGCAATAAACGAGGAAGACCTGTCGCTTCATCATATAATCCTATGGGAACCGGCGGTTGAATGGCCTCTTCAATTTTTTTAGTAACTCACAGAATTTCTCGTTACAATTATCAAAACGATTAATATGGTCTCTTCCAAATCGTCGGACATATTCGTCCTCCATGATGTGAAGTTTTTCAATTTGAGGGGTTCCTAAACAAACGATACTCACCTGGTGCTCATTTGTTAAATCTTTAAGCATCTCCATTGCTGTTTGGTTATCAAAATTCTTCGTACGCATAATGAAGTTCATCTCGTCAAAAATGATCATTTGAACTTTTTGTTTTTTCAACAATAATAGTACTCGATCTTTTATCATATTAATCCGAGCATCTCGGCGGAAGTTTTCAGTTCCGAGTGCTTTAAGAATCTTTTTATAGAAATCAAGCTGTGTAAATGGATATGGAAGTTTTACATAAAGAACAGGAATGATGTCGATCTCCTCATCATCAACTTTTTTGGTGTATCGAGAAACACTTTTGGCATACCTTTTTCCAATCTGTGGTTTTCCAACGCCTGATAATCCCGTAATAAACAGGTGCCTCGGATCCTTTTCTTCATCATCCTCGTCATCAAACTCATCACGTTCAATATACACTCTCATTGAATCAAGCCGATTCCAAATACGCTTTACTTCGTCATGTTCAATAAATAGTTTATTTATACGACGAGCTAAAACTTTTACTTCTTCACTGCTCATTTTGGTATCCACCTCCACTAGATTGTTCCGCCTTTTTCGCAATCAAATATAACTCTTCTTCGATATTCTGAGCCTTCTTAGCTTGTTGGGTTTGAACTGTTTGATGAGCTTGATATGCGGTAGAGACAACTACCTTTACCCCCTCCATTCTTGCGACAGTTTGTCTTACCTTTTTTTTTCTCTCATCCCTTCACTAATAAATTGAGCCAACCTCTCCCAAGCCCTATGCATATGAGCTTTACCTGGTAGAAGCTTTAATTTGCCTTCCCCTTCATTTCGTAAAAACTGCAGTAATTTTTTGTAAGTATATTGATTTACCCCAACTACAGTTTCGTAAGGAGGGGTTTCACAATAAAGCTCTATGAACTCTTTAGTTTTCGGATGCAGTAAGTATATTTTCGAAATGTCATCAATGTCGTATTTCACTGTATACTTTGTTTTTCTAGTTCCAACAAGGTCATTACACTTATCAGATTTATAGATTTTGTTATCCCAGCGTACCCCATCCCGCGTATATGGTTTTTGGTCCGTTAATAAAAAATCAATTTTATATTTTTCTTCGTCACTTTTATCAATCCACTCAGGATAGCCCACTTCACTAACACTTTCTCTAAATTTCGCCATTGGTGACATGTTATTACCTAGGCCTTTATGTGGACGCAAAGGATAAATATCAACAAAATAATGGACAAGAATTTTACGAAGTTGACTTAAAGTTAAAAATGCATCCTTTTCAGGATTTAGGTCCCCTCTATCTACAATATTGCTTTTCGTTGTACCCATGATGTTGTGTATCAGTTCACTGTTAAGCGTGCCAAACAATCTTTCAATAACTGCCCCGTAATGAGGTATTTTAACCGGCCTATGCATAATCTCAGATTGAAGAGTTTCATTCACTAATCGTTTGATCTCGTTACTTTTAAAATCCATTCCGTTATCAACATAAATGATATTCGGAATACCAAAAAACTCCCATTCCAACTCTGTTCCATATTCATGTTTTGTGTTTTTAGCAAAAACCCCATGTTGAATGGCTTTTCTGACCACATTAATTGACGGATCTTCATGAGATAAATAAAGACACCATGGGCCACGTGAATATACATCGATTCCCAATGTTATCCATGGTCGGTCAATTACAAGACCAGTTGCGTCATCAATGACCTGCATATCTAGTCGAGTATGATCAATCTGTATCATATCCAAACGACATGTGGCCTCTCTGTCTGCGTAACCACGAGCTACTTCGTCATATACTGCTCTGGCTCTCTTCATATTTCGAAGTCGCTCAACAGCCCGTTTTTCAATACGGTCTATAATGTCAGAAATAGTACTATATTTTATATCAGGCTCATTCACTCTTGCACATCGTCGTTCTACAAGTCTGTGAATGGTCGCTTTTGAAACTCGATACTTATTTAAATAATCTTTTTCAATGGTTTCTTTCAGAATCTCGATTTGCTTTACTGTTAGTCGAACAAAGATAGTATCGAGAATGATCTCCGGATGTTCAGGATGACAGATCGTTACCATTTTGTTATCTTTTCTACCGGTATAACCCTTTCCTTTATTCGAAATGAGTCCTGCTAAACCTCGTGATTCTCTTTCTGATTCTGCACGTCGATAATCCGATAAGTAGCGCATAATGCTTGCTCTTGATCCGCCACGTTTTTCTAAGATTCTATTAATTAATTCTTCCTGTTTCAGTACAATAATTTCTTCATTCTCAAGTAAAATATCCTTACATTTGTCGCGAAATTGCGCTATCGCTTGAACATTTCCGGCTTTAATCTTCTCTAGAATAAGAAGTGGTTGTATTAATTCAAACCGCTTACTTACTTCACTTCTTTTGTTGTCATCCAGCTTCGCAATTATATTTCCGTATGTTATTTTTTCTTCTTTCCTCTCAAATTTCATAGTGGATTCAGGTACGAAGGTAGGATGATTCACAAGATCAGTATAAGCTATTTGAAGATCTTCCCCATCTGGCCTTCTTAACCAAAGATTTGGTGGATCTACCCTTACGACCTTGTATATTTTTCCATATAGGCAGCATTCCGAATATAGTCTTAGTTGGTTAAACGCCATACAATGCTCCTCCAGGTATACTGGTAAAAGGAGTATTAGTTTGAGAATTAAATGTGATTTTGCTTTGGGAAGTAATTCTCTCGTTTACATCAGCCATAAATGTTCCTTTGGCAATGAGGTGATATATCAAAGGTTTAATTAAAAGAGGATCACTAATATCAGTGAATGTGGAGGCAAGATATTCTATGGAGCACGATTCAATACAACGCAGTCTATAAGTTACTGATTCATACCAACTCGGGTAGTATTTTCTTTCCTTCAAAAAGCCTTTAAGCAGCTTGAGGTTGTATGATACAGCTTGAGGTAGTTGTTTTGGATATATAACTTGGTATTCCCAACCCTTTTCCAATACGTATGCTCTGCAATACCTATTGCACAGTTCTACATGCTCATCTAGTGTTGCCTCCGGTTCGAGTTTCACTTGATAAAGCAACGGATTTAACCTCTGCTTGAAAACTAGGACATCCGGGACATGAACCCATTCTTCTTTCCCATCGTAAACAGGCACTTCTATTGGCTGAACATAATAACGTATTACTTTGGTATCTAATTCGAGGTAGTAGTAAAAAAGCCGTTCAGATAAAGATTCATATTCAACTGTTCTTCCGTTCTTTACGCTAAAAAAACTCCCTATGATATGGGGGTGAAAGTGACTTCTCCGATTATTCACTTTGCGTTTAGGACTGTACAACATGTCTTCATTGTTCCATACATGATTTTCCCATTCCACAAGCACACCTCATTTCAGAAAGTATCAATTATAAGCGTAATATCCAATTTATATTTCTACTATATCTATTACCCACTAATTCCAGTGTTATACCCACAACAAAATAAAAAAAACAGTAGCAGCAAGGTTTTGCTACTACTGTTTTTTTTATTAGTCTCAAACATATCACCAAAAAAGTCTCAGTTATCGATCCAATTAGTCTCAAGTATAGCCGTTACTCACAAACTACGTTACAAACGGTGACAATTTATCCCCGCTGTCTCATTCCCTCAAACAGCAAAATCGTCGCCGCCATTGCGGCGTTCAGCGATTCCGCGCGGCCTGCCATCGGGATGATGATACTCTTGTCCACGAGTCGCGCCGTTTCCGGCGAGATGCCTTTTCCTTCGCTGCCAATCAGCAGCCACTGGCTGCCCTGGAAATCGTGCTCATAGCACGATTCTTCGCCCTGCAGCGAAGTGCTCACCAGCAGCGCCCCATTTTCCCGGGCCTGTGGCAAAATCTCACTTAACTCTCCCTCCACCACCGGAAGATGGAACATCGAGCCCATCGTGGAACGGATGGTCTTCGGATTATAGAGGTCAGCACAGCCTTGTCCGAGGATCACTCCGTCTGCTCCCGCTGCATCCGCACTGCGGATGATGGTGCCGACATTGCCCGGATCCTGCACGCCGTCCAGCACAACCACAAGGCTATCCTTCTTCGCTAGGATAGCTTCTACAGCCTGCTGTTCCTTCCGCACGATGGCGAACACCGGCTGCGGCGTATTGGTGCTGCTGCATTTTGAGATGATCGCCGCCGAAACGCCAATCACTTCCATTCCCTGAACGGCCTGAAGCAGCCCCTTAAGTTCAGCAGGCATTCCTTTGTCGAGGTCATAAGCAAGGCATTCCACATCTGCTTCAGCCAGCAGTGCTTCCTGAACCAGATGAACGCCCTCTACGATATATTTACGAGCCTTGTCACGATGCTTTTTCTCCTGTAACCCGGCCCACTCTTTAACCCGCGTATTTTGCGGAGACATGATTTCCATAAAGTCTTCCTTTCTTCTGCCTTGCCATTTATTCTTTGTTCCTACTGATACGCCATCTCCAGCTTCGTCAAATTATCCTTATGCCCAACAATAACAAGGATATCGCCATCGATCAGGCGATCCTCTGCACGGGGAGAGATGTTCATTTCTTCACCTTGGCGGATGGCCATTACGTTGCAGCCAAATCTTGCGCGGATGTCGAGCTCCTGTAGATTTTTTCCGAGCATCGGTCCGGATACCTTCATATCCAGAATACTGTAGTCCGGCGACAGCTCAATATAATCCAATATATTAGGCGAAGCAAGATGATGCGCAACCCGCATTCCCATATCCCGTTCAGGATAAATCACCTTGTCCGCACCAATTTTGCTTAATACTTTGCCGTGCAGTTCACCTTTGGCTTTTGCCAGAATTGCAGGCACACCCAGGTCTTTTAGGATAAGTGTTGTCAGGATGCTAGCTTGAATGTCCTCGCCAATGGCTACAACCACCACATCAAAATTGCGAATACCAAGGGCACGCAGCGCCTCCTCATCCGTGGAATCTGCAGATACGGCATGAGTTACAATACTTGAAATTTCCTGTGTTCGCTGCTCGTCAGCATCAATCGCAAGTACATCAAACCCCATGCCGCTGAGCGCCTTAGCAACACTAGATCCGAAACGCCCCATACCGATGACGGCATATTGTTTTTTGGCCATGTCTATGTACCTCCCGTAGCATTCTATATCTCAAACAGTATAGCATAAGCCAAGAAGAAACGTCATTGCCGTCCTTACGGATGACAACCGTTTCTCGTAGAAATATAAGGATGATATATATGTGTCAAACTTATACTATCTTATATTTGGACAAAAACTTGAATTTCCAGCACCTTTGCAGGGCACATTATAACGAGGTCAATATCACTATATTTTCAAAAAAGGAGGTACATTATGCCCGTTACCATTGACTTGCGCCAGGCGATTATTCATAAAGTGCACGGTCAATCTGAAGAGGATTTACGTCATATGATTGAAGGCTCTGTGGATGGTCCGGAGGCAGCACTCCCGGGACTTGGCGCCGTGTTCGAAATGATCTGGAAGGATTTAGATCCCGCTAAGCAAGATAGGTTGGTTACCATGCTACATGATCACCTGGAGACTATTACCCCTGGGGATATCACATCGTAAACTGACCGCAACTAGTCAAAAACCTCCGCTCACCATGGTGTAACTTCACCTATGGAGGCGGAGGTTTTATTATTACATTCAGAAAGTTATAGCGTCCTAATTATAGTAATGCTTTTGGAGCCATTTCCAGGAATTTAGCTGTCGGGTTCTTATCCATCGCTGTCCGCATAGCATATTCGTTCTCGAACAACACGACAAAATTGCCCTTCTTATCCGTCACCAACGTTGAGTTGATTCTGAATTTGCTCGCATCCGGCTTAGTATCATCTACGATCCAACGTGCAAACTGGTATGGCATTCTCTGCAACTGAACATCCACACCATATTCACCCTTCATGCGGTACTCAAACACTTCAAACTGCAGTTGTCCAACTACACCGAGCAAAATATCGTCAAAGTTGACCGTGCGGAACACCTGAATCATGCCCTCTTCAGTCAGCTGATCGACACCCTTCTGGAACTGCTTCGATTTCAATGCATTTTTAATACTCACTTTAGCAAAAATCTCTGGTGAGAACGTTGGCAGCTCATCGAATTCCATATCTCCTGCTTGGCTCAAGGTATCACCAATTCTAAAAATACCTGGATCAAACAGACCGATGATATCTCCCGGATAAGCTTCCTCTACGATATCGCGGTCCTGCGCCAAAAATTGCTGTGGTTGCGCCAGCTTGATATCTTTACCGGCACGTACATGCTTCACGCTCATACCCCGTTCGAATTTCCCGGACACAATACGCAGGAAAGCAATCCGGTCACGGTGAGCCGGGTTCATGTTCGCTTGAATTTTGAACACATAACCAGTGAATTTCTCATTCGTTGGTTCTACTACCCCTATAGTACTGCGGCGTGGTTCAGGCTTCGGTGCCAGATCCAAGAAATTATCGAGGAAAGTCTGTACACCAAAATTGTTGATCGCACTGCCAAAGAACACAGGTGTGAGTTCACCACTTAATACTTTTTCATAGTCAAAAGCATCGCCTGCTACATCCAGCAGCTCCAGATCCTGACACAGTTGATCATGCAGATACTCTCCAGCCATTTCACGAATGATTGGATCACGGTATCCGTCAACCTTTTGAACCTTGATTACGGAGTGATCGTCACCTTGGAACAGCTCTACCTGATTTTTCATCCGGTCATATACGCCGCATAGCTCACGTCCACTACCGATCGGCCAGTTCATTGGCACAGAACGAATACCAAGAACCTGCTCCAGCTCTTCCATCAGATCAAACGGGCTACGTCCTTCACGGTCCAGCTTGTTAATAAAGGTGAAAATCGGAATGCCCCGTTTAGCACATACCTGAAACAGTTTGGTAGTTTGGGCTTCCACACCTTTTGCCACGTCAATAAGCATGACCGCACTATCCGCTGCAGTTAGGGTACGATAGGTGTCCTCACTGAAGTCTTGGTGACCCGGTGTATCCAAAATGTTCACGCGATGATTCAAATAATCAAACTGCATTACGGAAGACGTTACAGAAATCCCCCGCTGCTTCTCAATTTCCATCCAGTCACTCGTCGCATGTTTATTCGCTTTACGGGCCTTAACCGTTCCCGCCAGACGGATCGCGCCACCGAATAACAGCAGTTTCTCCGTTAAAGTTGTTTTACCCGCATCCGGGTGGGAAATGATCGCAAAGGTTCTGCGTCTATCCACTTCCTTTTGCAGCTTCTGATCTATTGCTTTGTTCATTACACATATCCCTTCATATATAAAATTCCTGCTTCTGCTTCAATTACACTGGGGTTCATCAAATCGGTGCTCTGCTCATTGTTCATACCCCTTCATTTCTGAATGAATAGCTCTTAGGTCTAGCTCCAGTCCGCTTCAAGTGAAAGCATCCTCTAAAGTATATCAAAATCCGGCAGACATTATCTACTAAAAAGCGCGTGCCGCAAAATATCTCCCGAATGGTCTGGATTATGATCCCCACATATCATTGCTCAAAAAAATAGATGTATTTCCTACAGTTACTTGAAGTATTAGCATTTTCATTAGCCTTTAGTTGCATTTGATGCAATTAAAATTAAGTTGTGCACGCTTTTCCGCCTTATCCGGTGATTATAGTTGCAGAAAATACATCTAAAAGACTAATCATAACGAGATAAGCGATTTTAATTGTACAAAGTGCAGTTATTAGAAAAGTGCCCAGATCCCCCAAACACCGTCTGAAGTCCAATCTTTTAGATCTTAGCATTACAAAAAATCTCCCTGCATCCTCTGCAGGGAGATAGCATTAACTCAAGGTTTAGTTATTCTTCAGCCAAACCACATTATCTTCATCTTGGCCGTTTACAGGCCACCAATGGAAACCTTCTTTAGCAAGCAGTTCATCTGCTTCCACTGGACCCCAAGAGCCAGCAGGATAAGAAGATAAGTCGCTAGACTCTTCGCTCCATGCTTTTGCAATACGATCCACGAACGACCATGCCGAGGATACCTCATCCCAACG
The DNA here is from genome assembly GCF_038002845.1 of Paenibacillus sp. FSL F4-0122. Taxonomy (NCBI): domain Bacteria; kingdom Bacillati; phylum Bacillota; class Bacilli; order Caryophanales; family Paenibacillaceae; genus Paenibacillus; species Paenibacillus sp. FSL F4-0122. Next base: position 3,245,448 of record NZ_JBBODI010000001.1, on the reverse strand, counting down.
AGTGAAATAAGTTGAATCTCCGCGTGCCGCATCATGTAGCAAGCGCTCATATGCTTCCGGAGAATTGATTCCAACCAGGCAGCTCTGACAGAAGTCCATAGCCAGCGGTTGAATCTCAGACTCGGAACCCGGTTTCTTGGCATTAATCTTTACGTAAATGCCTTCCATTGGGTTCACACGGATTACAAGGAGGTTAGGCTCAAGTTTATGCTTTTGTCCCAAATAAACGTTGGTTGGCATACCTTTGAACTCAACTACCACTTCCGTCGTCTTCACCGGGAGACGTTTACCTGTACGGATGTAGAAAGGAACTCCAGCCCAGCGGAAGTTATCTACAAATACACGGGCAGCAAAATACGTCTCTGTATTCGACTCAGGATCAACCTTATCTTCCTGACGGTAAGCAGGAAGGGTTTTGCCTTGGTGTAAGCCTTGAATATATTGTGCTCTTACGACATTCTCACGCACCTCATCAGATGTCGCATAAGGACGAAGGGAACGAAGTACCTTCACTTTCTCATCACGAATATCTTCTGCGAGCAGACGGCTTGGTGGTTCCATAGCAATCATAGTCAGCAGTTGCAGTATATGATTCTGGCCCATGTCCCGTAAGGCTCCCGCATGGTCATAGTAACCACCGCGTTCTTCTACACCTACGGTTTCGCCAAGTGTAATTTGAATATTGGCAATATGTTTATTATTCCAGAGCGGTTCGAAAAAAGCATTAGCAAAACGAATCACTTCGATATTCTGTACCATTTCTTTACCAAGATAGTGGTCAATCCGGTAAATTTCCTCTTCTTTGAAGACCTGACGAATCTGTTCGTTCAGCTGTTCAGCCGACTCCAGATTATAACCAAAAGGCTTCTCAATTACGAGGCGATTCCAACCCGTACTATCCAGCATCCCGCCAGCTTTAAGATTGAAGGAGACACTGCCGAACAATTCAGGCGCCAGCGCAAGATAGAACATCCGATTGCCCGGAATACTGAATTTCTCTTCAAGAACTTCAGTTTGTGCTCTTAGCTCGCGGAAACCATCAATATTGTTAATGTCCAGAGATTTGTATTCGAAATGCTGAACAAACTCATTCCATTCGCTTTCTTCTCCCGCTTTGTAACGGCAGAATTCAAGGATGGATTCCTTCACATCACTTCTAAATTCTTCCTGAGTACGCGGGCGCCGCGCCACGCCAATTACCGCAAAATCTTGTGCCAGCTTACCTTCACGGTACAAGCTGTAAATCGCCGGGAAAAGCTTACGCCGGGCTAAGTCTCCGGTTGCCCCAAAGATAAAAAAGACAGCACCGGGTGTGTGCAGTGCATCAAGGGTTTGATTTTCAGCCATGGCTCCTCATCTTTCTGTATGTAATATAGTTTATTGACATGCTCAGCGTCGGTACTAACATAAGGTGAATAACGACGTTATGTCATTTTAGCATATTCCTAAAAAGGATGCTATCACATTCCTGACAAATACTCTCGGGATTTCGCAAATTTCAATTAATATTTCTTATTATTAACTATATCTGCGCTTATATAAGAGAAAATTGTCAATATTCGATGGTTATTAAAGGAAAGCCTATAGTTACGCGGTTTGTCCCCTTCTGATCTTCATGATGCACTGCGATTTGGGCAGAAACTGACTGATTTCCACTCATCACAGAACGATTCAAATTAGGAATCGAATACGTACGGCTAACCGTTGAGATATCCTTGTAGCTTTCTCCTCCGGTCACAGCTTCAAACCGGTCATGCATCAATGACTCCGTCTGTGCTAGAACTTTTTCAGGTGCTCCCTGTTCTTGCGCGCTTCCTTGAAGGGATACATTCCATTCCACCTTAATTTTATTCTGTTCAAGAATCATACTTACTTCACGAGCAGCCGCTTGAAAGCTGGCTTCATTTTGCAGATCAGCCGCTTCTAACGTTACAATCACATAACTGTTGCCTTCGCTAAGCTCACTCCAAAATAAGGAGAGCCGCGATTCATATGGTTTTACAGCTTCTGTACGATACGTCATATGTCCATCTTCCTCAGTACCTGACGGTACATTCAATCCGAGACTTGTGCTTAGCTTAGCAACTTCGGCAGACAGATCCGCGTAATTGCTGCTTTCTCCCTGCCACTTTAACACTAAACGCAGCGGTGAATCAGAAACGGTTGTTTCTTTTCCGAGATCAATTAAACTCACAAGAGCATGATTCAGTTCGGCTCCTGTTGAAGCTTGGTTATCGCCCTCATCAAGAACGGGTGAATTCGCTTTAACACTTTGCAGATTAACTAGCAGAGTCGCAGCGCAGCACACGATTATCATTATAAAAAAAGTCCCTTTTTTTGTTCCGTTGTTCAGCTTCATCTTCCGCATATGTCATTCTCCCTTCGAACCTCTCTAGCAATCTACTAGACAGTATGTTCGAATTAGGAGATTCTATACCTGAAATATCCCCACCAAGTGAGGGTTTATACTTCGATGCGTATTCAAGTACTTTGCGGGAGCCCCAAAACACACTTTCTTGTACAATAAAAAGGACTGAAGCAGAGGCTTCAGTCCTTTATTGTTATTCAGCTAGTCCATTTTTATATGCATAAATTGCTGCTTGGGTCCGGTCTTCCACGCCCAGCTTCGCGAGAATATTCGTCACATGAAATTTCACAGTTTTGATTCCAATAATTAGTTGATCGGCAATATCCTGATTGGATTTACCTTGCGCCAACAGACGTAATACTTCCATCTCGCGCTCCGTAAGCTCTTTATAAGCAGGTGATTCTCCTTTTGCATTGTTTCTAAAACGGTTCATCATTTTAGAGGCCACCTGTGACTCAAGCACGGACTGTCCTCTTGCCGCAGCGCGGATCGCATCCGCCACTTCACTAGCCCGCGAAGTCTTCAGCAGGTAACTAAAGGCGCCCGCTTCAATAACAGGATACATCTTTTCATCGTCCAAATAGCTTGTAAGAACAATAACTTTGATCTCTGGGTACTGCTTCATCAGCTGTTTAGTCGTTTCTATGCCATCCATCCCATCCATTACGAGATCCATTAAGACCACATCGGGATTGTACTCCTGAGCCAGCCGAATGCCTTCTTCTCCACTTCCAGCTTCACCTACGACCTCAATTCCATCCTCGGTACCTAAAACAGCTGCTAGTCCGATCCGTACCATTTCATGATCATCTACGAGTAGTACTTTAATTGCTTCCTCCATCTCCATGGTTACTCTTTCCTCCTATTATTCATTGACTAACGGAACGGTAATCTCAATACGCATCCCTTTACCCGGAGCGGTAATGAACTGAATGGAGCCTCCGATTTCATTAATCCGCTCCTGCATGTTCGACAAACCATAGGAAGCTTGTTTGGTGTCGTCCATCTCAAAGCCGATCCCATCATCACGCAACGTCAAGCGAACTGTATCTCCCCGTCTATGCAGCCGGATTTCCATTTTTTCTGCCTTCGCATGACGAAGTGTATTAGAAATCGCCTCTTGGACGATACGGAACAAGTGATTCTCTACCCCTTTTAACAGCTGCACATCAGGGTCCATTTCAAATACAATTTCGATTGGAACCTTGATCTTAAGCTCCTTGATCAATTCCTGCAGACCTTGTTCGAGGCCCTTTCCTTCCAAATAAACAGGTCTCAAATGCAGCAGCAATGCCCTCATCTCCGATTGGGCTACGGCAGACATTTCTTCTATAAGCGCAATTTGCCGCTGGGCTTTATCGAAATCTTTCTCCAAGGTCCGGCCCACCGCCGTGGCAGTCATGGAGATTGCAAATAGCTGCTGGGAAACAGCGTCGTGCAGTTCACGCGCAAGCCGCTGGCGTTCCTCCATAATAGCAGATACCCGCGCCTGCTCCGCAAGCTTCGCGTTATTCGTGGACAACCGCTGCAGCGTCGTCACTTGATTCTCCCATTTGCCGCTAATCCGGCCAAGCTGTTCTCCAAGCCTTCCCAGCTCATCATCACCTAGATCCGGCATGGACAGCGTCAAATTTCCCTTTTCCCATAATACGAGGGTCTGCCTAAGACGTTCCAACTGCCGCTTCACACGAAAGCTCTGATAAAAGCCATAACCAATCCCAAAGCCCATAGGCAGAAGAATTAGAGTGACGGCTGTCCGCACGCCAAATTTCCAGCTTTCAAAAGGCTTCAAATAGCCATATGTATACATGACATACATTATCACAAGCAGCATGACCAAAGAGAACAGAGCCCCCTCACCCATGCTGCGTGATATCATGTTTTTGTTCTTTTTTTCCATGCGGGGGACTCTCCCTTCTCTATCAAGCTTTTCAGGATAATCGTACATCTAGATCTCCCATTAAATAAGAAACACTAAATTTCACTTTGTATTCACTGCTGTCATAATTAGCTGATTTCCAATTCAGACGGTTCAACATCCCTGTATCTCGCTGGTTGCCGAATTCAATGGACCCAAAGAGCACAAAAGCTTCAATTTCCACGCCGTAATCATCGGACAGGTTAATGTCCATATCGCCAAAAATCCCTTGAAACAGCATGACCGTTTCCTTATGATCCGCCATAGCTAATGAAAGATCCACATCGGCTTCACCCAGTACATGCCAAGAGCTAAGGCTGTGCATCACCCAAGGTGAGCGGTCCCAGTCAAATCTGGATGAAAAGTTCTGCTTCTGCATAAACCCTTCCTTGCGCTGTACTCTTTTGGATTTGGTAAAAAACATCCCAAGTGAGATTAAACAAATCCCCAGCACGAGCACCAAATGGTCCAGCAAAAGCAATACAGCACCTATCCCGAGCAGTTTATAGCCCTGCTTTACTTTGCCTGATGTCGTACGGTAGACTCCCAGCAGCAGGAACAGAAGCGCGACAATGGAGAAAAAGCCGAGCCATCTACCAAAAATCATCATGCAGCCAACAGCAATCAGTCCGATGGCAATCAAACGGTTTCGTTTATCCATTTCGCACCTCCTAAAAGTTTTGCGAAGCAAAACTCATTTTATACTATCGGTTAGATATCCGTCACTATGATGAGGAATATTATCACCGTTAAATATTATAGCTAGCCGCTATAAAAGCCATATCGGTATGGAGATCCATACCGTATGGCTTCTTCTTGTCCAGCATATCATATCCGTCCAAGTTTTAGGAACAGGATTTATTGTTCTTTTTTGTTTAGAGAAGGAGCCGCAGGTGTATCATTCAGCTTGTTTTTCAGTAGCGCCAATTGCTCATCCACTTTCAGTTGCTTCTCAACATCAACGGGTTTGCTATAAGCAGCGGATGGGCTGTAAGGTGCACGCATTACATCTGCTTCAGCCTCAAGCTGCATAATTTTCTCTTCCATCCGGTGGAATCCGAGTGATGCACTGCCACTTTCAATGGAATGTACGCTGCTGATTTGCGACATTTGTTTTTTAGCTTTAGCCATTTGAGCACGGGATACAAGCTCGTTACGTTTGTTGCGCAGCTTGTAGAACTCATCCTTCATGTCATGCAGTTGTTGCACTAATTCCTTAGCGTGTACTTCAGCTTGTGCGTGAAGATCACTGTATTCCACTTGCTTTTGGTCAAAGTAGATTTTTTCTTCCAACAGCTTGCGAGTTACTTCTTCTTGGCCATTTTTCAGTGCCAGTTCAGCTTGTGATCCACGTTGTGCAGACATTTTTGCTGCTTCTTCCACACGTTGCTTCATACGGCGTTCGTTAGCCATTTGTTTAGCAACTGTTACTTCTGCTTCGTGAATTTCAGCCTCCATATCGCGCAGATATTGGTTAAGCATTACGATTGGGTCCTCTACCTTATCCAACAAGTCATTTACCGACGCTTTTGTCATATCTTTAATTCTTTGAAATACTCCCATGATTTACAATTCCCCTTTCTCATATTTAGACAGTTTTTGTTTGAGTTCTTCTACTTCTTTTTGCAAAGCCTTCTTCTCAATATCCTTCATCATCGCATCCAAACCGGAGTCCGGTGCGGAATAAGCGTTGTTCTTCTCAAAATTAGGATTGTAATTTGACTGGCGTCCATAAGGTCCATATCCGCCAGTAGCTTGTGGTCCGTGTCCATGTTCCGGTCTGCCTGAGTAGGGTCCGCCGAATGGGCCACCCGGTGCCCCAGGCCCTGGTCCAAATGGATTATAATGCGTCGGTTCCTTAGGAATGACCATTGCTGCAATGAAGTATACCGGAATCACCGCACCACCTGTAAACGGAATGCTGACCAGTAATAGAATCCGGAATAACGTGGAATCAATACCGAGTGTCTCAGATAATCCACCTGCAAGACCCGTCATCACTTTATCTCTTGTTGAACGATACAATCGACTCATAGCGCTACTCCTTTCCACCATTGTTCAGTTTCTCCTTTAGGCGAGCCATTTCTCTTTCGAGTACGGTTGCTACGGTCTCACCCGCTTGCACCGCATATTCCTGTCCCATGCGCCGCAAATCACGCAAGCTCTTTGCTTCTAATTCCCAATCCGACATCTGATCTTCCAGACGTCCGAACATTTTGGGAACATCACCACCATTGCCATAAGCACTGGCTCTTTGATTCATCCGTTGCTGCAATCGCAGCGACTCCATTCGTGCCGAATAATACTGACGTTTGCTGTACACCGTTTGATACTCTATTTTCAGCTCATTCAGCTGTGCTTCAAGTTCAAACAAGGATTGCTTGCTCTGTTCTAGCAGCCCGCTATATTGCTCCAGTTTTTCCTCGTGAATGATCTTTTCTTGTAAAGCCAGCTTCGCGAGATGATCCTCGCCTGCTTTCAGTGCCAACAACGCCTGCTCTTCACGTTTGTTTCTCATGGCAGTTGCTTGGTTCACTTGCTGCTGCAATTGCTTCGTGTGGGAAGCATATTGCTGGTACAGCCTTTCAGCTTCACTGATTTCCTCACGGGTTGAATGTAGAAATTGATCAATTAGTTTCACGGGATCTTGGCTTTGCTCCAGACGTTCGTTTAGATTAGCTACAGTAATATCCCTCATGCGACGAAAAACACTCATGATCTCCTGCTCCCTCCCTGCTTCTTGTTTAAGTACATTGCTTCTTAATAAGTACCATTATTACTTCTGCCCTTTAATGCTGATACGCCCCAGACGATCAACGCCACTCCTAGAAGTGGTCCAATGATCCAGGAAAGCTTCGCGATCAGGGACATCACACCAATGAACATCAGTACCCAACCGATAATCTTGCGTCCGCTCTTAATCCCGTAGTACCCGAGAACAACCAGCAATACCGGGAAAAGTAATCTGAACATTCCGTGGATCAGAGGAAGCGCAATGCCGAGCAGCATAACCGCACCAATCACAATCAGTACAACCGCTAATCCGTTTCCTTGTCTTCTTTGCATTTTTTCTCACCGCCTTTCGTTGTCCTTAACCTTATAGCCTTATTCTAGGGTAAATCGCAGACTTTCAAAACAGACCAACGACGGTTTTTCGTACTGGACCTTAGTCGAGGTAGCTGTACGACTACAGACCACTGTTGGGCTAGTTGTAGGTCATAACCAACCTTTTCAATATAAAAAGGGGATGCGCCCCCATCGAAAATTGAAAGGACACCACCCTACATAGGTGATGTCCTTTTGAACTTTCCTTTATGGTTTAACTATGTGGCTCTTTATCAAAAAACCTCGCTCCGTAATCTTTCAATAATAGTATTCTTAGATATGAAGCCCACTTTCAAGTGCCTACTAAATAAAAACTCGCTTTCGAATAAATCCCGAGAATGTATAATGATCAAATAAGAAACAAAGGAGAATTACTATGAACATACTGATCGTTGAGGACGACCGTAGTTTAAATAAAGGGATCGCTCTCACTCTTTCTCAAAACAATGTTGTGATCCATCAAGCCTACGATATTGCCGCGGCGGAGCATATCTTCGCAGTTAACCCTATTGATCTCATCATTCTGGACATCAATCTGCCAGACGGCAGTGGGCTGGATTATTGCGAGCAACTACGCAAGACCTCACGCGTACCCATTATTTTCCTCACCGCCAATGATATGGAGTCCGACATTATCACCGGTTTTGCATTGGGGGGCGATGACTATATCACCAAACCATTCAGCCTAATGGTGCTTCGCGCCAGAGTAATGGCAGTCCTCAGAAGAACGGAATCGCTAGGGACTGGAAAAATAATATTGGGTCCGTTAGAACTCGATTTTGAGAAACTGGAGTACAGCAAAAATAAACAATCACTCCAGCTGAGCAAAACTGAGCAAAAACTGCTGCGGCTGCTGGTGACGAATACGGGCAATATTTTGACCCGAGAACAGCTGATAGACAAGATCTGGAGCAAGGATGCCGAATTTGTGGATGAAAACGCATTGACAGTAGCCATCAAACGGCTGCGTGCTAAACTTGAGGATGACCCGGCAGCGCCTAAATATATCAAGACCATTTACGGACTTGGATACATGTGGACTGAAGGGCAAAAACCATGAAAACCAATAGCCCTCCTGCTAATTTCAAGCACATTCATAGGCTCTTTTTACTGATCATCCTTATACTAGTGGCCTGTTTTATCGGCCGTATAATGTTTCTGTACGGGTTCGACCCCACTGTGCTCCAACTGACTTCTCTATTCATCATCTGTATATTAGCGACAGGAGCCGTATGGGTCTGGTTATGGAACCGTCAGATCACAATCTATATACAGACCTTAGATACAGCGATTGAGCGGGCTATACATGACCAGCCGCCACTCACTAACTATGAAGAAACCGCTCTGTCTTCGATGGAACATAAACTAAAGCGGTATATAGGGATGGCTAAGGCGAATGAACGAAATATTCAAACAGAGAAAAACAAAATAAAAGAGCTGATCTCGGATATCTCCCATCAAACCAAGACCCCCCTCTCTAATATCATGGTATTCAGTCAGTTGCTGGAAGAGATGCCCGGACTAAATGAGAATGTCCGGCACTACATACAGCATATTAAAGCGCAGTCAGATAAGTTGGATTGGCTGATCCAGTCTCTAATCAAATTATCACGTTTGGAAACAGGAATGATCTCCCTACAGCAGATTGAGGCGAAACCGCTCATACAAACTCTGACGCAGGCTTTATCCCAGATTTATGCACAAGCGGAAAACAAACAAATTACGATCAATATTGACTGCGGGACACACATCTTAGCCTGCCACGATGTCAAATGGACAAGTGAAGCGCTATTCAACCTGCTCGAGAATGCTGTGAAGTACACGCCGCATAGCGGACAAATCTCCGTTCTTGCTGAAAGCAATGAGATGTTCACCTGTATTCACCTTACCGATACTGGGCTTGGAATCCCCAGCGAAGAAATCCCTCACATCTTTAAGCGGTTTTACCGAGGGAAGCAAGCGCGTGAATTCGAGGGGGTCGGCATCGGGTTGTTTTTGTCCAGAGAGATTATCACGGCGCAAGGCGGCCATATCAACGTCATTTCTGAAACTGGAAAAGGTACAACTTTCTCTGTTTACCTGCCCCAGCGCTGAAATAGAATGTGTCATTATGGTCAGAATTCAGACACTCTCCTGTCAGATTGATTTGCTACCCTTAAATTATGGACAAACAGATCTCATTGGAGGGGAAGAGTTATGCCGATTCTACAGACTGAAAATTTAAAAAAACACTATGGAAAGGTGGGCTCAAGCGTTAAGGCTTTGGACGGCATATCACTGTCAGTGGAAAAAGGGGAGTTTGTCGCCATTGTCGGCACTAGCGGCAGCGGCAAAAGTACCCTTCTCCATATGCTTGGCGGATTAGATCGGGCAACAGAGGGCAAGGTTTACGTGGACGGGAACGATATTTTTGCGATGAGTGATGAGAAGCTGACCATTTTTCGGCGCAGATCGGTGGGGTTTGTTTTTCAGAACTACAATTTGGTACCCATACTAAATGTGCGGGAGAATATTGTGCTGCCCATTGAACTGGACGGTGGCAAAGTTGACGAAACTTATCTTGATCTGATCATCCGCACTTTAGGCTTGCAGGAAAAGATGAATACTCTACCTTCTAATCTGTCTGGCGGACAGCAGCAACGGGTGGCAATAGCCAGAGCATTGGCGACCAAACCTTCAATCATCTTAGCAGATGAACCTACAGGTAATCTGGACAGCAAAACAAGCCAAGAAGTGCTGATTTTACTTAAACAGATGAGCGAAAAATTCAACCAAACCATTGTGATGATCACACACAATGAACAAATCGCTCAAACTGCTGACCGTATTATCCGTATTGAAGATGGCATCATTTTCACTGGACAACCCCGTAGCTCCGGAGTGAGCCAGCCATGATCAGCACGAATAACCATAAGACTATTGCTACTTTAGCCAAAAAAAGCCTCAAAGCCAACCGTGCTCGCAATTTCACTATCATCTGTGCCATCGTACTGACTACGCTTTTGATCACCACCGTGTTTACCTTGGCGCTCAGTATTAACAAATCGATGCAACGCGCACAAATGCAGACTACTGGCAGCGATTATCATGGAAGCTTCAAATATCTGAATCCTGCCGAGTTGGAGAAGCTGAAGAATCACCCATCCATCAAAGAGTATGGCGTTTTTCTTAAGGTTGGCGATATAAGCACCAGTCTGTTCAAGAATAACCGGGTAGAGGTCCTTCGAATTGACGAGAATTATGCCAAACACGGATTTATCAACTTTATAGCTGGCGGACTGCCCTCCCAAGAGAATGAAATCGTCCTAAATACTTGGGCGCTTGACTTGCTTGGAGCAAAACATGAGTTAGGCCAGACTGTGAAGCTGGATATAGACATTGGTGAAAAAGTCATAAGCCAAGACTTTAAGCTCTCCGGGTATTACGAAACCAATCAAAATTTGGCGATGTCAGGATTAGCTTTTGTATCCGAAGCATTTACACAGAAGAACATTTCCCATATTGACCCGGATATCTCTGAGGCAACGGGTTCTTATGTAAACACCGCAGGTCTAGGGGTGATGTTTAACAATTCTTATAATATTGAACAGAAGGTACAAAAGATTTTGACGGACACCGGCCTGGATGTACCTTATGGTGTCAATCCGGCTTATACAAGTGTGTCTCTCTCCGATAATCTAATGAATATCATTCCTTATGCAGTTGTCATTCTTATCACCATGCTGAGCGGCTATTTACTAATCTACAATATCTTTTTTATTTCCGTCGTGCGGGATGTCAAATTTTATGGCCTGCTAAAGACCATCGGTACCACACCCCGACAACTAAAAAAGATCATCTCCATTCAGGCCCGCTCACTTTATCTAGTCGCATTGCCTTTTGGATTGGGGTTGGGATATCTGCTAGGTCTGCTGATTCTCCCTATGACCTCCTCATTTTTAAACGGTTCTACTGATAATGTCTATTCTGCTAGCCCGTGGATATTTATTGGTGCAGCAGCATTCTCGTTTATGACCGTATGGATCGCCGCAAGTAAACCGGGCCGGATGGCTTCGCGAACCTCGCCGGTAGAGGCTGTAAAATTTGCCGGAGTCAGCAGCGGCGGAAAACGGAACGCCAAAAAATCAAAACATGGCGCAAAACTTCACAACATGGCGTTCTCCAACCTGTTCAGAAGCAAAAAGAAGCTGATCCTGATGCTCTCTTCACTCTCCTTGAGTATCATCTTGTTCAGTACCATTTTCACAGTAATTTCCTCACTGGATGTGAACAAATATCTGGCTTCCTTTATCTCCGGTGATTTTTTGGTTCAGAATGAAGTGTTAGTCAGTATTACAGGGCCTCGAGACGGTGATCCATACAAGCTTTCAGAGGATTTCGCCAACAATCTAAGTAAAATTGACGGTGTAGAAAGTGTTGATAAGGTTTACCACAGATATGTTCCATCTCCTGTCGATGATGCTGTCCGGGCTATTTTGGAGCCAATGGCAGCTGCTGATCCACATCCCTATCTTCTCTCCACTTTAGATAAGAGGGGGGTGATCTACAATAATTTATATGGATTAGATCCGGGCTGGTTTGATCTTGTGGACAAGGATATTATTGAAGGGGAGTTTAACAGGCAGAAGTTTGCTTCAGGAAAATATGCGGTCATAGCTGAGGCCATGTTTATAGAAGAAGATAGCTACCGCGCCTATTATCATCCTGGAGATACAGTCACTTTCGAGAAGTCGGGTAAATCTTATGAAGTGATGGCAGTAGTAAAAAATGATGCAGTATATGCTGCCACAACAAAATCTTTCTCTTTGTTAGGGTACAACGTCTTCCTCCCTGCTTCGGAGCTGCAGAAGGAAATGCCGCAAGGTACAGATCCAGCCAATATTGTTTCAGCCACACTACATGTCGATCCAGCTAAAATGGATTTAGTAGAACAAGCAGCCAAGGCTCTAACAGATTCGACAAATGAATTATCCTTGAAATCCAGGGAGGATTATAAAGATGAGCTCGGTGGATTCATTCGCATTTTTCAAACCGTGGGGTATGGGCTTAGCCTGGTCATTGCTCTAATCGGGGTGCTGAATTATATCAACACTGTACTCACCGGGGTAGTCTCACGCCGCAATGAATTTGCCATGCTGGAGAGTATTGGCATGACCAAAAAGCAGCTAAAACGTATGCTGATCCTTGAAGGATTATACACCGTTTTGCTAACCGTCCTCATAACCTCAACATTAGGTGTATTGCTGACCTATAACCTTTCCAAAAGCATCACGGAAAATATGGCCTTTATGGTATTTCAGATGAGTTGGCTGCCGTTTATCCTCACCGTTCCTATTTTGTTAATTCTCGCTTACACAGTGACACTGAGAGCCTATAAAACGTTATCCCAAGCATCCATAGTGGAACGGCTGAGAGAAGCCGAGTAATGTAAGACACACCTAAATAGTCCTATTACAAAAAGGGCAGCCCGGTAAATATCGCCGGGCTGCCCTTTTTTTATAGATCCATATTCAGCTTATTTAAACGCAGGCAACGCAATATCCGCGTAATTATCCTCAAGGAACTTCTTCACTTCAGGACCGCTGATCCGTTTAGCCAGCTTTTGAATGGCGTCAGAATCCTTGTTGTCTTCACGTGCCACCAAAGTAATTGTGAATTCGGAATCTTCGCCTTCCGTAATCAGCGCATCTTTCTTCGGTGTCAATCCTAGTGGGCTCGCATAAGCCGGAGTCATGGCTACTAAATCGCCATCATCAAGCATACGGGCCAGCATTAGGAGATCGACTTCTTCAAACTTGAATTTTTTTGGATTCTCAGTAATGTCTGCTTGTGTGGCTTGAATGCCTACGCCTTCTTTTAGCTTAATAAGATCAGCTGCAGCGAACATTTGCAATGAACGACCAATGTTAGATGGATCATTAGCCATTACAAGCGTAGCCCCTTCAGGAAGATCAGCTATAGTCTTGTAACGTTTGGAGTATCCGCCATAAATAGCGTCATAGACAGGCTGTACCTCTACCAGATTAGAGCCTTTGCTTTCATTATATTGCTTCATATAAGGAACGTGTTGGAAAAAGTTAGCGTCTACCTCTTTATTAGCTAAAGCCTCATTAGGCTGCACATTGTCAGAGAGAACAACGATCTCCAGATCAATGCCATCTTCCTTAAGGAGCGGCTTCACAATATCCAGAATTTCTGTCATAGGTGGGATCAGTGTAGCGATCTTTAATTTGGTTAACTCATCATTACTACCTTTTGCAGCATTATTCTCGGCTGCTTTATTAGAGCCACAACCCGCTACGACCAATACCATTAATGTAAGCACAAGTATCATTGATTTTTTCATTAGTACTACTAACCCCCAGTTTATATATTGAACTATTTTGTATTAACGCTTATCCAACAGCCTTGCGATAGTCCCCCCAGTGAACTGAACCAATTGGACCAATACAATCATCACTAGAATGGCATAGATCATCACTTCCGTCTCAAAACGCTGATAACCATAACGGATAGCGAAATCACCAACCCCTCCCCCACCAACAACTCCCATCACGGTCGAGAAGGAGATAAAACTAATTGTAGAAGTAGTAAGTCCAAGGACTAGACCCGAACGAGCTTCCACGTACAAAAATTTAAAGATCAAGCCCAGCTTCGAGGCTCCCATCGATAATGCTGCTTCAATGACCCCTTTAGGAACCTCCAGCAACGACTGCTCCACTAACCGAGCATAATAGGCAATAGCGATTATAGATAATGGAACCGCTGCTGCAATCGTCCCAATGGCGGTCCCGACCAGGAAACGAGTGACTGGAATTAGCGCAACGACCAGCAGCAGGAACGGAAACGAGCGGATAATATTAACGATACTGTTGAGCACCAGAGACAACGTTGTATTCTCATAAAGCTGCCCTTTTCGGAAAAAAAACAACAAGGTGCCCAGCGGAAGCCCCAGCAGTACTGCCGCTCCAACAGAAATACCAACCATCACAAAGGTTTCACCGATCGAATCCCACATCTGTGCCTGATATTGAAGTACACTGTCAAACATGACCTTCCCCCGCTTTACCAAGAATCTGATCGCGGTATGTCCCGGCGCTGGCTGCTGCTGGACGGAATTCACCGTCTTCACGAGAGAACGAATCTACAATGCACCCTTTTTCCATCACCGATACATGAGTACATATGCTTTTGACAACATCCATCTCATGCGTAACAATGACAACCGTTACTCCAAGACTTGAATTCACATGCTTCAGCACGTTCAAGATATCTGTAGTGGTTCCTGGGTCCAGAGAGGACGTTGGCTCGTCACATAGCAATATTCCCGGACTGTTCGCTAGCGCGCGGGCAATCGCAACACGCTGACGTTGTCCTCCGCTGAGCTGTGCCGGATATTGTTTTGCCTTATCTGCCAGTCCAACAAAATCCAGACACTCCTTCACACGTTTCATTCGTTCATGCTTTGGGACATCTGCCAGCTCCAGCGGGATCGAAACATTCCGCTCTACTGTGACGTTATAAACAAGATTAAATTGTTGAAAGATCATTCCAATCTTTTGCCTTGCTTTACGCAGTGCTTTACTAGGCATTTCGGTCAGGTTGTGGCCATCTACAGTAACCGTTCCCTGATCCGGCTGTTCCAGAAGATTCATCAGTCGCAGCAGCGTAGATTTCCCCGCACCACTCTCACCAATGATCCCGTGAATGGATCCCTGCTTTACCTCCAGCGATACCTCATCCACAGCCTGATAGATGCCTTCCTTCAGCTTGAACCCTTTACTTACCCGACTCAGCGACAGTATTAGAAGCTCCCCCTTCCTTTCCCTTATATAATGAACCTCCATGAAGTGAGACATTGTATTACAATTTTCTAAAATCTGTTTTATTAAAAATCTCCTTAAATAATAAGACATTTCTTCTGCTGTGTCATCATTTTTATTTAAATGATATACCAGGAAGTTTGATAAAAACCTAAAAACCCTTTATACCGGGCTCTTTTTACACAATTATTAACAAAATAAAAAGGGTTAGCAAAGGTAATCCTTCCCTCTTGAAATCATGATTCTCCTATTGCCCCACCACTAAACGCTCCACTGTTAATATAGCCATATTTGGTTTTTTTAAGTGTATGAAATGCAGTTAAAGCTACATTTGGTTCGTTGGAGTGTGATTTAAAGACCTGCTGTTACGCAAAAAAGGATGTCTAAGCCGGTAGCTTAAGACATCCCATAATTCATATAGTAATCCCTGAATCCCTGATCTATCGAGTCCCATACTCGCTAAATCTTTTATGCCTTTTCGCCAAGCTCTCTGCGAATCTTCAAGAACACTTGGTAGCTGCGTTCCGCACATTCCGAAATCGCTATCGGATGAAATCCGGGCAGATCCGCATATAACGTATCGTGAAGCGGTTCAATCCACGAAGCCGGCAACTTACTTGCTCCAAACTTCGCTCCCATAATTGAGCCCACAGTTGCCCCGTTACAGTCTGTATCCATTCCACCGTATACGGAAGTGACGACTGTTTTTTCAAAATCATTCCCGCCATAAACAAGCGACGCGGCTACAAGAGCAGCATTATTATTTGTATGGACCGCATCATAGTGGCTAAAAGTATCCCAAATGTTACGAACCAAGTCCCGCTCGCTTTTGGCCTTCTGCGCAATATCTATCCCCCGCAAAACATCACTGGCAAGACGACTGGTACGCGGAATCTCGCTAAGGCCAATCTCTAGGATCCGTTCATTATCCTTCTCTGCAAAAGCTGCCGATATCATCGCCGCATTAAACATCTCACCGTAGATGCCATTTTTCACATGTGAAAATGAAGCATCACGCCAGCCTAATTCTGCCGCAAGCTCAGGATAACCTGCTGCACCATAAGCCAGTCCATCTGCGCGTATAGCGGCACCAATCCACTCGCGGTAAGGGTTTAAGTGCATCCGCACTCTTTCCTGCCGCACCAGCCAATCCGCAGGCTTCTCGCCATGCAGATGAGAGGTCTCCTGCGCAAAATTCATATATGACTGTGTCTCCGCCGTGCACACCTGACTATATGTTAAATGTGTATGCCACAGCTTTCCGATATCCCAAGAATCCCAGTTCAGACCTTTCTGTTCCAGCAGCATAAGACCCAGGACAGTGTAACGAATATCGTCATCGCTTTCCATATACTTGATCGTCTCGCGGGTACTGGCATGTGTCCATTCGCTTAAGCCAAGACCATATTCAGCCTCTGCCCGTGAATGCCCAGGCGTATAGCCAGTAATTGGCCAGGCGTCCGCACCCTGAAACCATAGCTCAATATTCTCCCAGCCCGGACGGCCATCTTTCCCATAGAGATAGTCCCAATACTCCAGCGGTTTCCCGAGTGCGCAGCCGACACTTCTACCGAGCCAGGCTCCATAGAACTTATCTCTCCATTCCGCTTCGCTCCAGTCCGCCTCAAGCTTACGTGGGCCTTCTGGACGTAGTTGACGAATCTCCTCCAGAGAGGATGGCTCTTGATACGGAAAATCCTCACTGATCGTAAGCTCCATTAGCTCATTGTATACCTGCATCAGCTTGAGCTCCTCGGCACCAGCAGCCGCTAGCTTATCCGCGAACCCATCAATCTCGCAACCTTCTTCTCCACGCTGAGCAATTTCAAACTGCACGGTCTCTTGAAGTCTCTCCCATCCTGCCATAGGCTACTTCCCTTCAGCCGCTAGCAGCAGCTCTTGATCAAGCTTTTCCAGTGAATCAAAGATCAGCTTCATAAATGCTTCCCGGTCAACTCCCACCAATACTTGCACATTCGCTGGACGATCCGTCTTCTTCCGTCTGTCTGCAACTGTCATTCCCCGCGTCAGCTTGCCTTCTGTCTCCACCGTTACATATAGATGCTCAAATTCAAATAGTTCCGGATGCAGCAGCCAGGCAACAGCACATGGATCATGCAGCGCACTGCCGACATAGCCCATTTTTTTACCGTAAATCGAATAGAAATCCAGCAATTCTCCGACCATTGTAGACACTGGTCCCCGCTCTTTCAATGCTAGGATCTCATCTTCAAAAATAGCAGCCTTATCGGTCACATCCAGACCACTCATTATGATCGGAATCCCCGACTCAAACACAATACGGGCTGCTTCAGGATCTACATAGATATTAAACTCCGCAGTAGAGGTGACATTCCCATAAGAGATACCTCCGCCCATTAGTGAGATTTTTTCAATTCTGTCTTTAATCTCTGGATAAGCCGTGATTAGCAGTGCGATATTTGTTAAAGGAGCCATCGGCACGAGCGTAATCTTCTCCTCTGAAGAACGGATGATATTCAGCATAAACTCCACAGCACCCTGCTCTACAGGGCGGAATTTACTTGGGGGCAAAAGCGGCCCATCCATGCCCGATTCACCATGCGCTTCCTCACCTGTAACAAGCTTGCCGAACAGTGGGCCAGCAGCCCCTTTAGCTACAGGAATGTCAGCATTCACGAAGCTGATCACCTTCAGGGCGTTATCCGTGATTTTATCTAAAATTTGGTTTCCACCAACCGTTGTAATCCCGCGCAGATCTAACTTCTCCGAATTTGCTATGGCAAGCAGTATCGCTATTGCGTCATCATGCCCTGGATCGCAGTCAATAATAATAGGTGTTGGCATAGTTACTCACTCCTTGTCTGTGTATCAATCATTTCAATCGCTATTTAACTAGCGGGCTTTTAAGTTTTTTATTCTTTTTTCGTGTCTCAGATACTGCGTAGATCACAAGTCCAATTACTGTGGCTACATAAGGAAGAGTAGCGATTAGCTCCGCAGGAATCTTCAACACCTGTAGCGCATTCGACAATGCATCTGCAGTACCAAATAATAAAGAGGTCAGCGCCGTGCCTACGGTCGTACTTCTTCCCATCGACTCAGCGGCAATGGCAATCCAGCCCCGGCCAGCGATCATATCGCGGGTAAACAGTGACAAATACCCCATCGACATATAAGCACCGCCTAAACCGGCAAAAAATCCGCTAAGCAGCAAAGCCATATACTGTATTTTCACAACACTTACACCCACGGATTGAGCCGCATGTGGATTTTCGCCCACTGAACGAATGCGCAGTCCAAGCGGTGTACGATTTAATAGATAGTAGACAACAAACACAGCCAATATAGAAACATACGTCAGAATGTGATGCCCCGATAAAATAGGTCCAAGCACCGGGATATCCTTCAACAAAGGAATCTGGACACTAGGCAGAACTTTACTCGCCAGAGAAGTGGAAGAACCCTTGTCGCCACTAAGCAGATAGAGGATAAACACAGTTCCTCCCGAAGCGAACATATTAATGGCCACACCCCCGAGAATGATATGTGTTTTGAATTTCAGGGTGAAAAAAGCTAATATTCCAGCGATCAATGTTCCAGACAGCACCGCCCCAAGCAGACCTACCCACGCGCTATGCGTATAGCTGCTTATGATGACACCCGCTAAAGCGGCAACAAGCATGATGCCCTCCATCCCAATGTTAATGATCCCTGCACGGTTGGAGATGAGTGCGCCGAGCGCGGCGAACAGAATCGGAGTCGTCACGCGAAGGACAGAGAACGCAAAGTCAGTTGTAAAAATTACATCAAACAAACTATTCACGCTTCCTTCGCCTCCTTCAAGAGCATCCGATTTTTCCAGAACTTCAGAAATTGCTCAGCCGAAATCAGAAGAATGATAATTGCCTGTATAATTGAGATCATCTCTGAAGGTACATCAGACAGACGCGCCATCATGTCAGCCCCAATTCGAATGTACGCTAGGAACAATGCAGAGCCGATTACGGACAGCGGATTATTTTTGGCTAACATCGCTACAAGGGCACCATCCAAACCATAACCAGGCAGTGACGTCCATTGGAAACGGTTATACATCCCCAGCACTTCTACGGAACCCCCCATACCTGCGATAAAACCTGCAATCAAGTGAACGAGAATAATAACCTTGGCTGTCTTCATACCGGAATAACGGGCAAAGTCCCGGTTGATGCCTGTCATGCGCAGCTCATATCCCCATTTCGTTTTGTATAGGAATAAATGAGCTGCAATAATAAGCACGATAACGATAATAAGACCGGTATGAATCCGGGTGCCCGAGACCATTTTACTCAGCAGTGCCGTTTTCTCGAATTTGTAGGATACATTGGCAAAAGCTTTAGCATCACGTAGATGATAGTTCAGTAGGTATAGCCCTACTCCGAACAAAATATTATTGAACATTAAGGATGTAACCAACTCATTAGCATTCCATTTTGCCTTCAGAATACCAGGTATTGCCGAGAGCAACGCTCCTACAATTGAACCTGCAGCAATAGCTACCATCGGATGCAGCCAGCCGTCCAACGTTAAATGAATAGCCAATACGGAAGTTACAACACCGGAGAAATAGAAAATCCCTTCAGCTCCCAGGTTGAACATATTGGCTCGAAACAACAAGGATACTGCCAACCCAGTGAACATGAGCGGAATCGCCATCTCAATCACATTACCAATATGACCTTTACTGGATAACGGCTCTAATAGGAATATACCAATCGTCTTCACAGGCTGATTACTGACCAAAGAGATAATCAGAAAGGCAATAGCGAGTGCAATAACGATTACCGCCGATGTCCGAATGTACTCAAAATATTTAACTTTAAACATGATTTACGGCCCTCCCGATGTGCTCCTCGTCCTGTCGATGAATCCCCAGCATATAAAGACCTAATTCTTCCTCACTAACCTTAGATGGCTCCTCGAAAAAGGCAACAATCTTACCCTCGTACATTACTAACAGACTATCGCTGATCTCCAAGATCTCATTCAAATCTGCCGACACTAGCAAAATCGCGCAATCGTCTGAACGTAATTCCAACAACTTTTGATGTATGAACTGGGCTGCGCCTATATCCACACCCCGTGTCGGCTGTTCTGCAATAAGCAACTGCGGTTCAGTCGAACACTCTCTAGCTACGACTACCTTCTGCATGTTACCACCTGACAACATTCCTATGGGCTGAGAAGGTCCTGAACAGCGGACTTTAAATTCCTCTACAAGGGATACTGCTAGCTTGGCAATTCGTGAGCCATTCAAAAAAAGACCT
The DNA here is from genome assembly GCF_038002845.1 of Paenibacillus sp. FSL F4-0122. Taxonomy (NCBI): domain Bacteria; kingdom Bacillati; phylum Bacillota; class Bacilli; order Caryophanales; family Paenibacillaceae; genus Paenibacillus; species Paenibacillus sp. FSL F4-0122. The sequence goes on along the minus strand of NZ_JBBODI010000001.1, from coordinate 3,224,946 downwards.
TTATTCATTGCTTTTGTACGATACTGAGTAGATAGCAGATTATCAGCTATGCTTGCCTCACTAGCGATCCCTTGCCGCATCCGATCCTCCGGTATATAGGAAACGCCTAGCTTACGAATATCCAAAATATCCGATTCACGGATATCCTTTCCCTTCACTAGTACAGAGCCCTGACTTGAGACACCTCTCAAGCTACCTGTAAGAGCTTCAATGAGCTGTGTCTGCCCGTTGCCTTCTACACCAGCAATCCCAACGATCTGCCCACCACGTACCGCAAAATTGATATCCGACAATAATGCTTTGCCATCTGCATCATTCACACTGAGTCCCTGCACCGTTAGTACTGGCTCACTAACAGCCAGAATCTCTTTGTCATATTTCAGCACGACGTCTCTGCCGACCATTAGTCGCGAGATTTCCTGTTCTGTCACATCCTGTGTTTGAAAAACACCTTCACTACGGCCGCTGCGCATAATCGTAATTCTGTCGCAAATCGCTTTGACTTCCTTTAATTTGTGCGAAATAAAAACTATCGTATGACCCTGTTCCCTTAATTGCTTAAGCTCGCGGAACAATTCCTCTGTTTCCTGTGGAGTCAACACCGCAGTCGGCTCATCAAGCACCAGAATTTTCGCACCACGCAGCAGCGCCTTAAGAATCTCAACCTTTTGCTTCATCCCAACTGTAAGATCCTCTACTTTTGCTTTAGGATCCACGGCCAGATTGTATTTCCTTGCGGTCTCTTCCGTCATGCGCACAGCCTCGGCATAATTAATGCCAACTCCTCTGCGCGGCTCCATACCCAGCACCATATTCTCTGCCACCGTAAACGAAGGTACCAACATGAAATGCTGGTGGACCATGCCGATGCCTCTATCAATGGCGTCCTGAGCGGATTGCAGCTTCACTTTTTCACCCTTGATATAGATCTCGCCTTCACTTGGCTCTTCCATGCCGAACATAATTTTCATTAAAGTCGATTTACCAGCACCGTTCTCACCTGCAATCGCATGTATTTCTCCCTCACGTAAAGAAAAATGCACGTCTTTATTTGCAACGACGCCATTGGGATATACCTTGGTAATTCCCCGCATTTCCAGCAGAGCTTTGTACATAGGTCTCAACGCCTTTCAACTTGGAGGTCTGCAAAAATATACAGCTGGAATTCCCCTGACTAGAAGAATCTCCAACTGTAGGTTTATCTCTATAGAGCTGATCTTAAGATTTAAAGCTTAAGGCTTAACTGCGTTACGAATAGCTTCTACCTCTGCAGTTTCCATCCCCATCGCATTATCCACTTTAATTTCTTTATTGATCAGCTTTTGCTTCACTTCTTCAACCTTGGCCTGAAGATCAGCCGGGAATACATTTTTATAAATATCATTCTCAGCAATACCTACACCATCATCTACAAAGCTCAACACATCACGTTTGCCCATTTCTAGCGTACCCTCTTGCAATCTCTTCACTGCACCTAGAATAGCCGTATCAATCTTTTTAATAGATGAAGTAACGATTAGATTTGCTTTTTCACTATCCGTATCGTTAATCAACATTGCCTGATCGGAGTCTACACCGATTGCATATTTTTTCTTCTCTTTAGCTGCGTCAAAGATCCCATGACCTGTACCCCCAGCCACGTTAAAAATAACATCCACACCGGAGTTATATTGAATTAGAGACAGTTCCTTACCTTTTGCCGGGTTAACAAAATCACCAGCGTACGACACAGCCACTTTTACATCAGGATCAACATACTGAGCACCTTGAATGTAGCCGACCAAGAAAGCATTAATCCCCGGAATATCCATACCGCCCACAAACCCAATCACATTCTCAGGGGTAGCATTCGGCATATCCGATTGTGTAGCTAATGCTGCTACGGCACCTGCCAAGAAAGATACTTCATTTGTCGCATAAGACATGTTGTACATGTTATCTGGTGCTTCATCGATGTCGGTATCATAATTAATGAATTTTTTGTCTGGATACAATTCTGCCGTTGCATTAAACATCTCTGTAATTTCAGAACCGCCAGAAATAATTACATCCCAATCCTCGGAAGCGATATCGTTAAATGTAGGCTCCCATTTCGTTTTATCAACGCCCATTTCAACAACCTTTGTTACTGCACCTAGTTCATTCTTAACCTTTTGCAAGCCGTTATTAGCGGAATCAAAAAATGATTTATCCCCAAGTGTCCCCGGAATCAGCAATACAACCTTGAGTTTATCCCCTGAACCTTTTTCTCCACCCTCAGCAGCGTTTGATCCAGTATTCGCAGAAGAACCGTTATTGGACGTGTTATTCCCACATGCTGTGACCAGAACCATCACCATTAATAACAACAAAGAAAGAACTTTTTTATTCATTACTCTATTCCACCCCTAATTTTAGTTGGTTAGTAATCCGGCAGAATCCCCATCTTCACCCATTGTATAATTCACGGTTCAAATGGAAATTCTCTTTTTTCCAAATAAAGTATCATTAAAAGTAATAAATTTAACGTTTAGGCTCAAAAATAGCAATAAAAATACCATTATTATTAATAATCCGCTTTATTTCCGAACGAGATGGCCAGTCAGGTTGCGAACTTTCGGATTTATTGATACGATCATAACAAATATTATTAAAAATAATTATATGATTTCGGTCATAGTTTTGTACGATTCGGCTAAAACATAAGTATTGGAGGATCATCATGGATCGTGTTCTATATATTGTAAGTGCCACACATGAGCTAAATACTTATATCCCTCCACACCAGCATGAATGCTACGAACTGGTCTATTATTTACAGGGGGTAGGGACAACCAATGTTGGCCCACGAAGTTACCATTTTCGCTCCTCTTCTTTCGCGCTTGTGCCACCCAATCATAAACATGACGAGCACCACCGTGAGGATGCAAATGTATTATTTGTAGGCTTCCACTCGGTACACCCTAATATGAGTAATCTGCTCGGCGTATATGAAGATGATAAAGATCAGACCGTTCTTCAAATCCTGCTGCGAATGAAAGCAGAGTTTACACGTAAGCAAGACGGATTCTCTGAGCTTCTAAACCTACAAATGAGCGAGATTACCGTCCATCTTATGAGGCTTCTTAGTGCCTCTGGATATCAATCCCCAACAGAAGATCGAGTACAATATGTCCTTAATTATATGAATGAGCATTATCGCCATAAATTGTCCGTCGAAACACTATCAGAAATGTCCGGATATAGCTACGATCGTTTTCGCCATCTATTTAAAGAACGTTTCGGGTCCTCACCCCTGCGGTATTTGCTGTTAAAACGCCTGGAGTATGCAAAATCTCTATTACGTCATACTCAGATGCAAATCTCTGAAGTATCTGCTGCTGCAGGTTTTGTGAACGATGCCCAATTCTGCAATATGTTTAAACGAGAAATAGGTCATACCCCGCGAGCATTCCGCATTAATAATCAATCAGGTTAATCACTAATCAGATTAAAAAAAGCCGTTGAAATAGAGAAACTCCTCTATTCAACGGCTTAATCCTGTAAAACTAAGAACATAAAGAAAAAAGGTTAGTAAGATTGCTTATAAAAGCAATCTTACTAACCTTTTTAAGATACCGGCGAGAGGACTCGAACCTCCACGGTTTCCCACTCGATTTTGAGTCGAGCGCGTCTGCCATTCCGCCACGCCGGCACATATGAACTAAATGGAGGCGCCACCCAGATTTGAACTGGGGATAAAGCTTTTGCAGAGCTTTGCCTTACCACTTGGCTATGGCGCCATGTAAATTTTGGAGCGGACGACGGGAATCGAACCCGCGACCCTCGCCTTGGCAAGGCGATGCTCTACCGCTGAGCCACGTCCGCATAAAATGGCTGGGGATATAGGATTCGAACCTATGAGTGACGGAGTCAAAGTCCGTTGCCTTACCGCTTGGCTAATCCCCAATAACATTTTAAAGTAAATGGGGCGACTGATGGGTCTCGAACCCACGAATGCCGGAACCACAATCCGGTGCGTTAACCCCTTCGCCACAGTCGCCATATTAAGTTGATATTGTCGCCATTATTCATTTTAAAGAAAATGGGGCGGCCGATGGGTCTCGAACCCACGAATGCCGGAACCACAATCCGGTGCGTTAACCCCTTCGCCACGGCCGCCATATTAAACTTTAGAAAAAACTTGGCAGGGGCAGCAGGAATTGAACCCACACCAACGGTTTTGGAGACCGTTGTTCTACCTTTAAACTATGCCCCTAAAAACTGGTGGAGGATGATGGATTCGAACCACCGAACACTTACGTGAGCAGATTTACAGTCTGATGCGTTTGGCCACTTCGCTAATCCTCCAAGGATGGTGCCGGCGAGAGGACTTGAACCCCCAACCTACTGATTACAAGTCAGTTGCTCTACCAATTGAGCTACACCGGCATGGCACTCATTCTTTTGTGATGATAAATGGTGGCTCGGGACGGAATCGAACCGCCGACACGAGGATTTTCAGTCCTCTGCTCTACCGACTGAGCTACCGAGCCATGATGAAAATGGCGGAACCGACGGGATTCGAACCCGCGATCTCCTGCGTGACAGGCAGGCATGTTAGGCCAACTACACCACGGTTCCAAAAGATATAATTGCTTAAGTTAATTGGTTGCGGGGGCAGGATTTGAACCTGCGGCCTTCGGGTTATGAGCCCGACGAGCTACCGGGCTGCTCCACCCCGCGTCAGTAAAAATATGTTATGGTGGAGGCTGAGGGGATCGAACCCCCGACCCTCTGCTTGTAAGGCAGATGCTCTCCCAGCTGAGCTAAGCCTCCATAAACAACAATTGTTATTGTACCAAAGTCCACTAGGATAAATCAAGTGAAAATTTGGTGACCCGTATGGGATTCGAACCCATGTTACCTCCGTGAAAGGGAGGTGTCTTAACCCCTTGACCAACGGGCCATACTAATTAAAAATTTGTGGCGGAGAGAGAGGGATTCGAACCCTCGAGACGCTTGTGGCGCCTACACGATTTCCAATCGTGCTCCTTCGGCCAAACTCGGACACCTCTCCATATGGCTCCCCGAACAGGACTCGAACCTGTGACAACTCGATTAACAGTCGAGTGCTCTACCAACTGAGCTATCAGGGAATATTCATACCAGGCTTAATCGCCTGAAAACTGAATCCGAAACAAATCTGCATTCTAAGTATAGGATAAGCCCTCGACCGATTAGTATTGGTCAGCTCCATGCATTGCTGCACTTCCACCTCCAACCTATCTACCTCGTCGTCTTCAAGGGGTCTTACTAATTGGGAAATCTCATCTTGAGGGGGGCTTCACGCTTAGATGCTTTCAGCGCTTATCCCGTCCGTACGTAGCTACCCAGCCATGCTCCTGGCGGAACAACTGGTGCACCAGCGGTACGTCCATCCCGGTCCTCTCGTACTAAGGACAGCTCCTCTCAAATTTCCTGCGCCCACGACAGATAGGGACCGAACTGTCTCACGACGTTCTGAACCCAGCTCGCGTACCGCTTTAATGGGCGAACAGCCCAACCCTTGGGACCTACTTCAGCCCCAGGATGCGATGAGCCGACATCGAGGTGCCAAACCTCCCCGTCGATGTGGACTCTTGGGGGAGATAAGCCTGTTATCCCCAGGGTAGCTTTTATCCGTTGAGCGATGGCCCTTCCATGCGGTACCACCGGATCACTAAGTCCGACTTTCGTCCCTGCTCGACTTGTAGGTCTCGCAGTCAAGCTCCCTTATGCCTTTGCACTCTGCGAATGATTTCCAACCATTCTGAGGGAACCTTGGAACGCCTCCGTTACTCTTTAGGAGGCGACCGCCCCAGTCAAACTGCCCGCCTGACACGGTCCCCGTACCCGATAAGGGTACTAGGTTAGAACCTAGATACGATCAGGGTGGTATCCCAACGGCGCCTCCACCGAAGCTTGCGCTCCGATTTCTACGGCTCCCACCTATCCTGTACAGATCGTACCCAAATTCAATATCAAGCTGCAGTAAAGCTCCATGGGGTCTTTCCGTCTTGTCGCGGGTAACCTGCATCTTCACAGGTATTAAAATTTCACCGGATCTCTCGTTGAGACAGCGCCCAAGTCGTTACGCCATTCGTGCGGGTCAGAATTTACCTGACAAGGAATTTCGCTACCTTAGGACCGTTATAGTTACGGCCGCCGTTTACTGGGGCTTCGGTTCATAGCTTCGGGTTACCCCTAACCACTCCCCTTAACCTTCCAGCACCGGGCAGGCGTCAGCCCGTATACTTCGCCTTGCGGCTTCGCACAGACCTGTGTTTTTGCTAAACAGTCGCTTGGGCCTTTTCACTGCGGCCCCCTCGTGCTATTCACACTACCGGGGCACCCCTTCTCCCGAAGTTACGGGGTCATTTTGCCGAGTTCCTTAACGAGAGTTCTTCCGCGCGCCTTAGAATTCTCTTCTCGCCTACCTGTGTCGGTTTGCGGTACGGGCACCTTCTCCTGGCTAGAGGCTTTTCTTGGCAGTGTGAGATCATGACCTTCGCTACTATAATTTTCGCTCCCCATCACAGCCCAGCCTTAACGATGTGCGGATTTGCCTACACATCAGCCTCACTGCTTAGACGGACATCCATCAGTCCGCGTCACTACCCTCCTGCGTCACCCCATCGCTCATAGCGGATTACGGTGGTACAGTAATTTCAAACTGTTGTCCTTCGACTACGCCTTTCGGCCTCGCCTTAGGTCCCGACTTACCCTGAGCGGACGAGCCTTCCTCAGGAAACCTTGGGCTTTCGGCGGATCAGATTCTCACTGATCTTTTCGTTACTCATACCGGCATTCTCACTTGTGTAGTGTCCAGCGCTCTTTTCAGTACACCTTCAACCCCTACACAACGCTCCCCTACCCCAGATACATACGTATCTAGCCATAGCTTCGGTGGTGTGTTTAGCCCCGTTACATTTTCGGCGCAGAGTCACTCGACCAGTGAGCTATTACGCACTCTTTCAATGGTGGCTGCTTCTAAGCCAACATCCTGGTTGTCTGTGCAACTCCACATCCTTTCCCACTTAACACACACTTGGGGACCTTAGCTGATGGTCTGGGCTGTTTCCCTTTTGACAATGGATCTTAGCACTCACTGTCTGACTCCCGGCAATAAGTATATGGCATTCGGAGTTTGACTGAGCTTGGTAATCCTTGCGGACCCCGCACCCAATCAGTGCTCTACCTCCACTACTCTTATACCGAGGCTAGCCCTAAAGCTATTTCGGGGAGAACCAGCTATCTCCGAGTTCGATTGGAATTTCTCCGCTACCCCCACCTCATCCCCGCACTTTTCAACGTACGTGGGTTCGGGCCTCCAGTGCGTGTTACCGCACCTTCACCCTGGACAGGGGTAGATCACACGGTTTCGGGTCTACGTCCACATACTCAATCGCCCTATTCAGACTCGCTTTCGCTGCGGCTCCACCTTCTCGGCTTAACCTTGCATGTTAAACGTAACTCGCCGGTTCATTCTACAAAAGGCACGCCATCACCCATAGATCGGGCTCTGACTTTTTGTAAGCACACGGTTTCAGGTTCTATTTCACTCCCCTTCCGGGGTGCTTTTCACCTTTCCCTCACGGTACTGTTTCACTATCGGTCGCCAGGTAGTATTTAGCCTTAGCAGATGGTCCTGCTGGATTCATACGGGGTTTCACGTGCCCCGCACTACTCGGGATCCGTCTCGGAGAGAATACAGTTTAGGTTACAGGGCTTTTACCTCTATCGCGGGCCTTTCCAGACCTCTTCACCTACCATATTCCTTTGTAACTCCATGTGAGACGTCCCACAACCCCAAGAGGCAAGCCCCTTGGTTTAGGCTGTTCCGCGTTCGCTCGCCGCTACTGACGGAATCACTATTGTTTTCTCTTCCTCAGGGTACTTAGATGTTTCAGTTCCCCTGGTCTGCCTCTACATTTCCTATGTATTCAGAAATGAGTAACTGCGAATTACCACAGCTGGGTTTCCCCATTCGGACACCCCCGGATCAAAGCTTGCTTACAGCTCCCCGAGGCAGTTTCGTTGTTCGCCACGTCCTTCGTCGGCTCCTGGCGCCTAGGCATCCTCCGTGTGCTCTTATTAGCTTAACCTTGATTCTTCCGAAGAAAAATCTCACTAATAACATTTACTTGTTTGCACAAGTTGCTAAAAGATGTTCTAAAACGCAAATTCGTTTCGGTATCCAGTTTTCAAGGATCAAGTCTTACTCGAGAGCTTAAACTCTCAAAACTGAGCAACGAGTGAGTAACAGGCCTAAACCTGAGATTGTGGAAGTTAAACTTCCGATTTGAATGTCCTCATTGCAGAGAACGATTCTCCATAGAAAGGAGGTGATCCAGCCGCACCTTCCGATACGGCTACCTTGTTACGACTTCACCCCAATCATCTACCCCACCTTCGGCGGCTGGCTCCCTTGCGGGTTACCCCACCGACTTCGGGTGTTGTAAACTCTCGTGGTGTGACGGGCGGTGTGTACAAGACCCGGGAACGTATTCACCGCGGCATGCTGATCCGCGATTACTAGCAATTCCGACTTCATGCAGGCGAGTTGCAGCCTGCAATCCGAACTGAGACCGGCTTTGATGGGATTGGCTCCACCTCGCGGCTTCGCTTCCCGTTGTACCGGCCATTGTAGTACGTGTGTAGCCCAGGTCATAAGGGGCATGATGATTTGACGTCATCCCCACCTTCCTCCGGTTTGTCACCGGCAGTCACTCTAGAGTGCCCAGCATTACCTGCTGGCAACTAAAGTTAAGGGTTGCGCTCGTTGCGGGACTTAACCCAACATCTCACGACACGAGCTGACGACAACCATGCACCACCTGTCTCCTCTGTCCCGAAGGCCGCTGCTATCTCTAGCAGATTCAGAGGGATGTCAAGACCTGGTAAGGTTCTTCGCGTTGCTTCGAATTAAACCACATACTCCACTGCTTGTGCGGGTCCCCGTCAATTCCTTTGAGTTTCAGTCTTGCGACCGTACTCCCCAGGCGGAGTGCTTACTGTGTTAACTTCGGCACCAAGGGTATCGAAACCCCTAACACCTAGCACTCATCGTTTACGGCGTGGACTACCAGGGTATCTAATCCTGTTTGCTCCCCACGCTTTCGCGCCTCAGCGTCAGTTACAGCCCAGAAAGTCGCCTTCGCCACTGGTGTTCCTCCACATATCTACGCATTTCACCGCTACACGTGGAATTCCACTTTCCTCTTCTGTACTCAAGCCACCCAGTTTCCAGTGCGACCTCAGGTTGAGCCCAAGGTTTAAACACCAGACTTAAATAGCCGCCTGCGCGCGCTTTACGCCCAATAATTCCGGACAACGCTTGCCCCCTACGTATTACCGCGGCTGCTGGCACGTAGTTAGCCGGGGCTTTCTTCTCAGGTACCGTCACTCCGGTAGCAGTTACTCTACCGGACGTTCTTCCCTGGCAACAGAGCTTTACGATCCGAAAACCTTCATCACTCACGCGGCGTTGCTCCGTCAGGCTTTCGCCCATTGCGGAAGATTCCCTACTGCTGCCTCCCGTAGGAGTCTGGGCCGTGTCTCAGTCCCAGTGTGGCCGTTCACCCTCTCAGGTCGGCTACGCATCGTCGCCTTGGTGGGCCGTTACCCCACCAACTAGCTAATGCGCCGCAGGCCCATCCCTCAGTGACAGATTGCTCCGTCTTTCATTCTTCTCTCAGGAGAAAAAAGAAATTATCCGGTATTAGCTACCGTTTCCGGTAGTTATCCCAGTCTGAAGGGCAGGTTGCCTACGTGTTACTCACCCGTCCGCCGCTAAGTTATTTTGAAAGCAAGCTTTCAAAATAACTCCGCTCGACTTGCATGTATTAGGCACGCCGCCAGCGTTCGTCCTGAGCCAGGATCAAACTCTCCAATTAGTATTGAAAAGAGCGATATGCTCATTTTGAAACATCTGACGAGAAAATTAATTCTCTAATTTTGGATATCACTTACGTGATTTCCTACTCACTCGTTGTTCAGTTTTCAAAGATCAAGCTGTTTATTTCGTCGATGTGTTGTTCAGCAGCGACCTTTATAATATATCACAGCACCCTCGTTTTAGTCAACCTTTTTTTAATTTCTTTTTTCGGTTGTCTTTCGAATGTTTTCGAAAGCACATCTCTGTGTCAGAGGGACGAGTTATAATTTAACACATGAACAAGGAAAGAGTCAACCATTAATTTTTCTGAATAAATATGAGCGTTTCATATTAGCAAACAAACAAAAAAGAGAGTGCTCAGCCTCTCCCTATCCTTGCTCATCTCTCTATAATTAAACATCTTCTACTGTATCTAATTCATCTCTATAATGTATAGCGGATCGCATGCCCTTCTCCCTCGTGAACATCAGCCCAAGATGTAATCTCTCGGATTAGCGAACGAGAAACCAGCTTTCGTAAAACAAGGGGTAGTTCAGACTCTAATTGACTCAGACCTGAATGCTGCAGTAATTCTTTAATGCTCCATGCTTCCTTACGGCTATTCAAAATATTAAAGAGCAATAGACAACAGTCCGTCATTTTGGACATAATTCCAAATTCACATGCAAGAAGCACAAGCTCCACACGTTGCTCTAAGGTCTCAGTACTGACCGTTAACTCCTCATAAAGTTTATGAACGGAGGTATTCATGCTTTTAACCTGTTCCCAAATAGCTGGCTCGGGGAAAGCACCCACTTCACTCACTTCTATTCTTGCCCAATGATATAAGGCTATCAATACACAGTTGTAAGCATCCATAATAAAGCCAGCCTCTATATAGCGCTTGGATTTCACATACATATGCAAAAAGCGGGCAAACTCCATAAATGCGACCCGTTCCTTGATCGGTCCTTCAAATTGCAATATCTCGCTGCGCATTTCCTCGAGTATTCCCTTGGGGTCCCAGATCACTTCCCCCCTCATCAAACTGATAAGAAGTTCGTTATTATCCCCTGCCATAACAGCCTGCTCCAAAGCAAATAGGCCGATATGGACTGACTGGGTCCGTTGGTCACCGGCAATGGTATGGCGAACAATATGCTCTCTATCCTGTTCTTCATGCAATACTAACACTATCATATCAAAATCTTGAAGAAGTGCGCTTTGAAACGGAATATCCCCATTCTGCCGCAAAACGACCGCTCCTAAAACATTCTCATCAAACGTTTCTCCACTCAACAAAGTTACATTGGACAGTTCCATGCTTCCCTCCATTAAATTTGGCGATTTTGCGTCCAGTCAGTTATAATTCAGTTATAATTATTATTCTACATATGAAAGACAGTTCCTTCTGGACAACCCAACTATATTTAGTTAGGAGCAAACACTCATGAAGTTTAAAACGGCTAAGATCAACGCTTTTCGCACATGGGGATTACTGCTCACAATGCTCGGAATGGGACTTATGGTTTTGGGTACAGCGGGCATCGTGTTTTGGGGCTCAACTGGAAAAGTATTCGCTGGAATCGGTCTTGTAATCGGTTTAATCTCAATGATGGCAAGTCTTGCAATCTATTTCTGGGCTGGGATGCTGTCAACTAGCGCAGTCCAACTGGAATGCCCTGAATGTCACAAGCTGACCAAAATGCTGGGCAAAACAGACCGCTGTATGTTCTGCCATACCATCCTTACTATGGATCCAGCTGAGGCCAATATTACTGCGGAACAACTTAAGAGTCAGCAGCTTAATCAATAAAACACATCTTACAGAAGCTTATTACTAGCGATTTATAATGCAATCAAACATTTGCTTAATACAACAAAGGGGCCCCCGTATTGGGAGCCCCTTTGTTTATTATGAATGAAATAATAATTACTTATGAATTCCTTGTAATACCTCCCATGCAGACAGATTACTAAAGCTGCGATTCCATGAACCGATGCCACCAAGCCCTAAAGACTTAGCAAGCTCAACTCTAGCTTTTAAGGAAACTTTGTCTTCGATCCATATTTTTTTAAGAGCGCCATCTTCCTTATACTCAACGTAATTCTGCCCAGCTGCCTTATCAAAGGTTGGGGTTAGCTTCTTCTCTTTAATAATTTTTTCAACGGCATTCATACTAACCGATTTAGAGCTTACTTTGGTCTTGCCATCTACCTGGGCCTCAGTCCAGATTCTAGTATACAGTGGAATCCCCAGAATCAGCTTCTCAGGCGGTACATCGTCTTCCTCTATGATCCGGCTTAACGAGCTTTCTACCCACGGTAGAGACGCAACAGAGCCCGCGATAGGACTAGCCGCCCAGTGCTCGTCATAAGCCATAACAATAAGATAATCAACTACGGAATTAAGAGCCTTACGATCAAGGAAAGCTGACCACATCTCACTGTTGGATTTAGGGGTTACGTCTATGGAGACGATTAAGTTTTTGGCTTGAGCCATAGGTTTTAGCTCTCGCATAAATTGTGTAACATTCTCCCCGTCTTTCGTATATACATTCTCAAAGTCAATATTAATTCCATCCAGCTTGTATAAATCTGAATACTCGAGGATCTGTACGATCGCGTTCATCCGCTTCTCATAGCTCGACAATGCCTCAGTGGTTATGTCCGGATCAAAGCTATTGCTGAGCAGCCCCCACACTTCCAACCCGCGCTCATGCGCCCATTGCACATACGCACTGTCAGCCTGACTGCGCACATTTCCATCACCATCTATGATACTGAACCAAGTCGGGCTAGCCACGTTAACCCCTGGAAGCTCACCGAATGTACTTGGATCAGGTTTACGTTGATAAACTGCTTCCCAATACAAATTCACTGACTTCCCTTTCCAACTTCGTTCTGCCCGTGAGGGAGTGGTGCTTTTCGGTTCCACTGTTTTTTGACCGTCCGAGATAATATCACTGGCCTTGGCATACCCCGCGTAACCGCTGCTTAACTGCACATACAGCCAGTCCTCATTTTCCTTATTCCAAATACTCACACTGGCTCCCGGGGACATATCCGCCACGATGGGTGCGTGAATCGACGCTTCGCTGCGAAGAGCGACTGTCTTATCACCTGCTTCACCTTTCACTTTCCCCAGCGGTACAGTCTCCCCTGCTGTCATTAACAGCACAGCCCCGGTAGTCGTATCCTCTTGAATCTCAAACCCATACAGGTCTTCTAAAACATCCGCAGGAAGATAAGTTATCTTTTCCTTAACTTCTGGTGCCAGCCGCAGCTGCAGCGGACGATTGTTCAGACTAGCATCGGTTTTATCCTCTTGCATATATAGAAGTTCACTTTCCGTTGATAGGATGACCGATTTAGTCTTTTCTTCATAACGAATAGAGGAGTCCACATGTTCCTGCAGTAATGGTAGAGGTAAAAGCATGCTATCACCGGTCCCTGATGCGGAATATCCTGTTACTTCTCCTTTTACGAAGATAGGATGTTCTAGGCCTTTCCAGTCTGGATCGATGTGCTGGCGATTTGGCAATACAAAAAACACAACCCAATAAGCTGCTGCCGCAATGAGCAAAAGTCCAAAAAAGCGTCGGAAAAGACCTCCGCGCTTTTTAACGCGTTTTTGTCTATATCTTCTGTCCAAAATATATCCTCCAAATACTAGATGATTTTAAGTTAAGTCTAACAATACGATTATAACATCCACTTGGTTCCGGATAACCAGTATAAGTTAGTCATTTTCACTATATTTTGTTATTTTAAAAAAAATAAAAACGTGAGTCCTCCGCTTTCGGATTTCACACGTTTATTGTGTAGCTTGGCTATACGCCCTTGAGTACTGTAGTATTCTGTCTTATTGTTGCTTCTCTCTGCAACATTTGCAAACTCCATGCAATTCCATACGCAAACCCGTAATTTTGAAGCCCGTTTCCTGCTCCGCATGTATCTCTACATCATGAAGCGATGGATAACTAAAATCTTCAATCTTACCGCATAGCTGACAGATGACATGATAATGATCAGATACATTGGCATCAAAACGACTGGAACTATCCCCGTAGGTCAACTCGCGAACCATGCCGGCTTCCATAAACATCTTGAGATTATTATATACAGTTGCAACGCTCATGCTCGGAAATTTCGGCTCTAGCGCCCGGTATATATCGTCAGCTGTAGGATGATTCATTGCTTCCATCAAATACGTAAGAATCGCATGACGCTGGGGCGTTATACGGACACCTGTTGTCTTTAATTGTTCCAGTGCATGTTGTACTCCACTCCCCATTACTGTCACCGCCTTTTGAATTTAAAAATAAAAGAAGTACTTCTTAAGATTGTAAGACTGGTTTTTCAATGTTGTCAACGAAGTCTATACATTATATTTATTATTATATAAGAAAAATTACTTTTTTCAATATTTCCTAACATTTAGATTGCTATTTCCTTCAACATGAAGCTTGAACTCACCGGTCCCCACTTCACCTGATACTTTTTTCTTATCAATTGTAAGTTCAGGCAAATCTGAAGTAATATCACCATATCCACTGGAACCATTCACTGTATAGTTGCTTAACACTGGCAAATACAATTGAATATCACCAACTGCGCTATAAATATCCCAGTCTCCAGCGACATCTGAAGAGCGAACATCAATGGTACCATTTAGAGATTCGGCATGTAGCTTGGATCTGGCTCCATCAACCTCTAAATTACCGTTTTTGGTAGTAATATCGATATCATTGCTATTTCCGATCGCACTAATATTGCCGACAGCCGTCGATAATTTCAAAGCACCGGTAACATCCCAAGCATTCATATTGCCTCCGCTCGTTGTTAAATCAACGCTGCCTTGAACAGATCTGGCACGGACAGCTCCATTCAGTGTTTTTCCCTTAACATTACCAAAGATACGATGAAGGATCAGCTCTCCATTCCCCGTTTCCAGAGAAATGTCTTCAATGGCTTCTACATTCTGCAATGTGATCCCGCCATTCATGGTGCGAACATCGAGGTTAAAGCGGCGATCCTCCGGCAAGTAAATGTCTAAATCCATGCGTGGCTGGCGTTTGCCGGATTCTCCATAAGCCTTGCTATTTGAGGTTATTTTTATGTTGGGCCCTTCAACGACGTCCACAAAGGACTGTTCTGAAATAGCTTCAGCCATCGGCCCATCCAACTGATCTACCCAAACTGTCGTCGTAATTTGAATATCATCCACTGGAGCGCGATGCAATAAAATATCGCCATTAATACTATCAATAGATATTTTGGCTGTATTTAATTCCACCGGAACAATTAGCGGGGCTTTCTGATATTTGCTGCCTTTAGCCTCACCATAGTCCACTGCTGCTGCCGTCAGGTTTAGACTGACATTTTTCCATAGATATAAATAATGTTCTTGCTCTGCAACAATAAATACACTCGCAGCTAGCAATATAGCGGATAAAAGCCCACGTAAATCCAATCTGATTCTGGTTCCCTTGGCTGAACGGTTAGAGAAGATAAACATCAGCAGGAACTCAATCCCCCATAACACCGGGATGACTGGCCACCACTTCAAGAGCAGGAGCATATAGTCAGTTCCCTCTCTCCAATCCAAAAACAAAGGAACAGAAATAGCTATCAGCAATACAGAAGCCGTATATCTTCCTACGCGCCGCTTGCGAGGTTCATTGTCTTTACGCTGCACAACTGCTCTGGCAATTTCTCTAGCTCCTATAAATAAGCCACCGCATACTAAAATGACAGATACGGCCATTTCAGCATAATGTTCAATAAAGAACTGGAGCCATGTTGGTTTTTGCCGGAACAGAATAAGCAGGGCTCCCCCTAATAGCAGTATGAGCCCAAAGGATATCCCAGGCTCGCTGACGATACTACGACGCTTAGGAGCCACGTTTGCTTTGGTCACAGGGATATCAAGCTCATGATCCTCTGGGAAGCGAAGAAGCCTATCCGCTGATTGCAATACGTCATACACGTTATAAAAATAGATCGCCGGAATAATGAGCGCAAGTAAAATAAGTAGTGGAACATTAATCTGCATCCCGATGGATGAGAAATACAATAAAGCTGAGATATCCAAAAGAATTAGAAAGATGAAGGTGATCCCTTTTCGGAGAAGCCCAAAATACAAATGCCCCGTCCCAGGGATGAGAGCTGCCAGCAGTCCAGCGATAAATTTACGTTTGCGGTGGCGCCGCTTCGGACGCGGAGGAATAATCCTCTTCTGTATCTCACTCTCCTTAGTCTCTATATCAACAGAATCTTGCAGTTCTTCCTGCTCTGGGAGCATTGCAGAGTCATGTTTCATTTTGGACTCCTCCTTTCGTAAATAGTTGTCTATGAATATCTTTTTTCAAAGAGAACCACTCCGATGAAATTCAATCAATTCAACTCCTGGAGCGACTTCCTCCACACCGGTGGGCATAAAGCCATATTTACTGTACAACGAAACGGCGGGTGTATTCTTTTTGCCTGTCGACACAATGAATTGCTCCATCCCTGCAAAATGCTCAAATACATATTCCAAAAGATGGCTAGCAATACCTCTGCGAAAAAAGTCCGGCCCCACCATCATTCGTGTAATCGTCAATTTGCCAGGAGATTCTTCCTCTACAGCAACAGCACCCATTAGTTCCTCATCTTTATCGAAGCAGCCATAAAAATCCTCTTTAGAGCTGCTCAGCATTTCTCTCGTCTCCATCAAAGGTGGAATTTCACGAAAGCCGATTAGTTCAGCTTCCAGTCTATAGGCCTTATGCTGAAGACTCCATAATTCATTAACGGTGCTTTCATCCTGCAGATTTAGCTTGTTAATTGTATTCATCCTAACCAGTCCCCTTATATGCCGCTAAGGGCCTGCCGTTGCCGACAAGCCCTTAGCTTATTACATAAGTATATTACCCCAAGTATAAACGCCTTCGGCGTCCTTTTATGGACGACAAGCGTTTAGCTGCTCAATACCTCGATGAGAAGTTTATTAGCAAGACCCGGATTCGCCTTACCTTTACTTTCTTTCATAACTTGTCCGACCAGGAAGCCGATTGCTTTCTGTTTACCTGCTTTATAATCTTCCACAGATTGCGGATTGGCGGCTACGACTGCTTCCACAATCCCTTTAATAGCACCTTCATCGCTGATCTGCACCAGACCTTTTTCCTCAACGATAACAGCTGGCAGTTTACCGCTCTCTAGCATTTCTTTAAATACTGTTTTAGCGATTTTGCTGCTGATGGTTCCGGCTGCAATCAGTCCGATCATCTCGCCTAGCCCTTGTGGTGTAATTTGTACCTGCGACAACTCCAGATTATTACCATTCAAATAGGCAAGCAAGTCACCCATAATCCAGTTAGCTACAGCCTTGGCATCCTGCGTATAGGCAAGACATCCTTCGAAAAAGTCCGCTAACAGTTTAGAGGATGTAATGACGCCTGCATCATAAGCTGTCAGGCCCAGTTCCTCGCTATAACGAGCTTTCCGTGCATCCGGAAGTTCTGGAATCGTTGAACGAATTGATTCTTTCCAAGCATCATCAATATGCAGAACGATCAAGTCCGGGTCCGGGAAGTAACGATAATCATGTGCTTCTTCTTTCCCGCGCATCGATAATGTTTTCCCTTGTGCTTCATCCCAGCGGCGAGTCTCTTGCACAACAACTCCACCATCATCCAGGATCTCAGCCTGACGATATTGTTCATACTCCAGTCCACGCAATACACCGCGGAAGGAGTTCATGTTCTTAAGCTCTGCTCTAATGCCGAATTCCTCTTGTCCTTCTGGGCGTAGACTGATGTTCGCGTCACAGCGCATCGATCCTTCTTCCATCTTGACATCGGATACGTCACAATACTGCATAATCGCACGGATTTTCTCCAGATAAGCACGAGCTTCCTCAGGAGAGCGCAGATCAGGCTCGGATACGATTTCGATAAGCGGTGTTCCCACCCGGTTAAAATCGACAAGCGAGGCAAAACCGCCATCTACGTGCGTAAGCTTACCTGCATCCTCTTCCAAATGAAGACGAGTAATGCCGATCCGTTTGGTCTCTCCATTAACTTCAATGTCGATCCAACCGTTCAGCCCGATAGGCTGATCAAATTGTGAAATCTGATAAGCTTTTGGTGAATCCGGGTAAAAATAGTTCTTGCGGTCGAATTTGCTAACATCACCAATGGTGCAATTTAGCGCCATCGCTGCTTTCATAGCGTATTCTACCGCTTGTTTGTTGAGCACTGGCAATACGCCGGGGTGACCCAAGCAGACAGGACAGGTATGAGTGTTAGGTGGGGCTCCAAATTCAGTGGAGCATCCGCAAAAGATTTTGGAGTTGGTATGAAGCTCTACGTGAACTTCCAAGCCGATGACCGTTTCGTATTTAGACATAAGTAATCCCATTCCCTCCTTTACTACAGCTGTGGACGCTGCTTGTGATGATCTGTATTTTGTTCAAAGGCATGAGCGACACGCAGAATCGTGCTCTCGTCAAATTCCTTACCGATAATTTGCAGACCTACAGGCATGCCTTCCGCAAAACCACACGGAACGCTCACGGCAGGAATACCCGCCAAGCTTACAGGAATCGTGAGAATATCGTTCAGATACATGGTCAGCGGATCTTCAGTCTGTGAGCCCAATTTGAATGCTGTCGTTGGCGCTGTTGGCCCGATGACCACATCATATTTTTTAAAGATGTCATCAAAGTCCTGTTTAATCAAAGTGCGTACCTTTTGTGCTTTTAAATAGTAAGCATCGTAATACCCGGAGCTGAGTGCATAAGTACCCAACATAATACGGCGTTTGACCTCAGGGCCAAAGCCGCGGCTGCGGGAATTAAGATATAGATCAAGCAATCCTCCGCCTTCATCTACACGTGCGCCATAACGCACACCGTCAAAACGCGCAAGGTTAGATGAAGCTTCCGAAGAGGACAGCAAATAATAAGCTGCTACTGCGTATTCCGTATGCGGTAATGATACTTCCTCCCAGACAGCACCCATTCCTTCCAGCACTTTAAGTGCAGACAAGACTGTCTCACGCACAGAAGCATCGACACCTGCTCCCAAATATTCCTTAGGTACAGCAATGCGAAGTCCGGAAACATCACCAGTCAGTGAACTCAAATAATCAGGAATTTCTACTTTAGCAGAAGTAGAGTCTTGGGCATCATAACCAGCAATCGCTTGAAGCACATAGGCAGTATCCTCTACATTACGTGTTAATGGTCCTATCTGATCGAGTGAGGAAGCAAAGGCTACCAGCCCGTAACGTGATACAAGACCGTAAGTAGGTTTGAGACCTACAACACCACAATAGGAAGCTGGCTGGCGGATGGAACCCCCAGTATCCGAACCTAGTGAGAAGAACACTTCGCCCGCAGCTACTGCTGCAGCAGATCCGCCACTGGAACCGCCCGGCACACGTTCTAAATCCCAAGGATTGCGTACAGGACCAAAGCTTGAATTCTCATTAGATCCGCCCATTGCGAATTCATCCATATTTAATTTACCGATTGTTACGGCATCTGCCTGCTGCAATTTAGAAGCTACAGTAGCGTTATAAATCGGCTGGAAATCGCTCAAAAATTGGCTGGCACAAGTTGTGCGCAGACCTTTAGTTACAATATTATCCTTGATTCCGGCAGGAAGACCAAACAGCAATCCACGTGCTGCTCCGGATGCCAGTTTATCGTCCAAAGCGCGTGCTGTCGCACGTGCGCCCTCCTCGTTCAAGGTCAAAAATGCATTTACGTTCTTATCCCGCTCAGCGATAATCGCCAGCGATTCTTCAGTCAGTTCACTGACCGATACCTCTTTAGCAGTTAACATGCGGTGTACTTCAGGCAATCGATTTTGAAACAGGCTCAAGATTCTTCCCCCTTTCTAATTATGTAGTTATTCCAAAACAGCTGGAACCTTGAAATGTCCGTCTTCATCATCTGGAGCGTTAAGAAGTGCTTCCTCTTGCGTAAGGCTATCCTTCACAACATCCTCCCGCATTACATTGCTGACTTGCAGCACATGCGTGGTCGGCTTTACATTCTCCGTATCTAGCTCATTTAATTTCTCGGCATATTGTAAAATAGCATTCATTTGTTCTGTAAAGGTTGCCTCTTCTTCCGGGCTCAGCTGCAGACGAGCCAGCTTGGCCACATGCTGCACATCTTTAACGGTAATGCTCATAAGAAAAATCCCTCCTGTTTAAAGGGCTAAAGCGCCCGGATAACGTTTTTAATTATATTGTAGAAGCTTGGACAATTCAATGATGGGCTGTAAAACAAACGCTCCTTTATCAAAGTGAAGGGGATTCCTACACATTTTAAAGGAGCGTATCGTTCATCAATATATAGGGATTGTCATTTCCAGCTGCGGAATATATTCGACTGCCGGGTATCCATTATTGTCTAGCAAATTTCGTTTTCCACTACCCTCTCCAGTATATTTGTAGAAAAAGGTTTTTATTGTCAGTGCTTTTACATCCTTGGGCAGCGGTACAATATTAACATCCTCTTTAAGACTATAATGGATTGTGTCATCTATCTTTTTCGAATCCGACCAACCATTGCTGCCGTTTACATATTGCAACAGGTTACCTTTATCATCATAGACTTCATAATTTAATGCCAGGTTATTGGTATCTGTCAGATAAGTATAAGGAATACCCTCGAGGGCTACAGCACTCATCCGTATTTGTGTAGTTGCCGGAGTCTGTGTAATCTTCTCCACTGTGGTCGTTACATCATTGTAAGTTTGACTGATTCCGGGTTGCTGAACAATATTATGACTCGTATCCTTTTTTATAGGAATTTCAATTTGAAAATCATCATCGATTCCGGACAGACGACCTTTTACTGTCATTTGGAACTGCTCTGGTAAAGTAATGCCTCCCTCATCATAGGATTTCTCTGAAAATTGCAAAATCAACGATTGTTCATCTACTCCCGGAGAAAGGATAAGGCCAATATTGTGTTTAAAAGAATCCTCTTCTTCCTCCCCAGCAGCGTTTAAAGGCTGTCCATCAATAAATACCTGCAAATCCTGAATGTCTCCACTGAATATTCCCTCTTCATTTTCACCTTCAAGTTTCAATGCTACAGAAAGCCGTGTGCCGTCATATATAACTTCATTAGCACGGATAATAACATCTTGAACCTGATCACTGGTATCAACTGCAGTCGTTAAGCCTTGGCGACTCGCCGCTTGAAGTCCCATATCACCTGCGAGCTCAAAAATACTATTGACTAACGGAATACGTTCCAGCGACCTAGCCAATGCGGGAGAAGTAAAGCCGCTTCCAAGCACGATAACCCCCAAAACAAGAGCTGCCCCGAAGCCAAGCGCTGTCCTCTTAACATTACGAAATTTGTGCGTGGATCTCTTTATCTTCACATGATCCAGCATTGTATACGTATCCTCTTGACGTTGGCGAATCATAGAGGGAAGCTCATTTGCCGGGAGGATGTCCATATCTTTCAAAAGCAATTCAAGCTCTTGCGCTGTTCTCTTCTTCATCTGTTCCATCCTTTCTAAATATCATTAGAATCCATTCAATAAGTTTTTTCTTGCTCTGTAGAGGCGCGATTTGACTGCCGTTTCGGAAATATTCAGAAGATCGGCAATTTGCTTAACGGGCATGTCCTGAAAATAATGCAGCGATATCACGGTCTGGAGCGAAGTATCCAATCGTTCTACTGCTTCCCGCAGCTCAATTTTCTCATATTCTGCACCGGAGGAATGGCATTCCAAAGCAGTAAGGGGATCTCCAAACTCCACAATATTTGTCCGCTTGCGTTGGAGCTTATGACATTCGTTTATAAGGATGCGAAGCATCCATGTCTTGAAAAATTCTGGTTGCCGCAATCCATGGATAGACCGGTAAGCCTTTAGGGTGGCTTCCTGCATGGCATCTGCACATTCCTCGTCCCTGCCCAAAATAGATCGGGCCATGCCGTACATTTCAGGTTCAATCTGCCGGCATAGCTGGATAAACGCTTCTTTATCGCCATTTCTCGCTTTTTGAACAGCGGTTATCATCTTCACTTGAGGTTCTCCTTTATTTAAGTTAAAACGCCTATACCGCAGATCTGCATTCTCGTATTCGGCTCTCAATAATTTAGATACATAAAACAGGAGATTGGTTGTATACCAAAAAAATAAAAAACAAACTTTCGAAAACTATAAAGAAGGAATAAAAGAAAAGATTTTGAAAATGATGTGTAAATTCAGAGGATTAATGTGGGGGAAATACTTTTTATGACAAAACAAAAAAGCCGGCTTGCGCCGGCCTTCCTTAAATCCAAGCTCGAAGATTCACTTGTTTGATGAAATCCGCTTGGGACATGCTTTCGCTTGACGTTGACTCCGTCTCTTCTATATCCATATCTTCACCGTTCATCAAATGATGGAACAGCTTCTCATTGTACGTGGACAAAGCGTAATCAATCAACGCTTCATGCGTTGCTCTTTCAGCCTCAGCTACTAATAAATGTTCTTCCGCCTCAATGTCCTCAGCCGGAACATAAAAGTTCCTATTCGCCTCTGGTACACGAATAACATAGTCAAACGCATTATCGGGATTGCGGTCGTAAGCAATTAGGTAGCCGTATTCCCCGATAGGAAGACTCTGCTCGAAAGCGTCCGCAACAATGACAATCTTCTCTCCTAAACGCAGCATCGCCCTACCTCCTAACCCCAAAATCTTTCAAGATTTTGCTTGTTTCAACAGTCTACTAAAAAAAGATAGAACTGTCTAGTTGAAGGCTGGCCGATCCTACAAATTCTATGAAAATATACTATATTTAATAAAAACATAACTTAAGTTTCAAGCGGTTAAGTTATTCTTCCTTGTCAAAAGTGCAGCACCCACTAAACAAATCAAGATCAAAATAGCTGCTGAAAGATAGGGTCCAACCCTGAATCCTTCTCCAGCCATAAGGATTTCAGCCGACAACCCGGCAAGCCCCGCAGGTGCCCATTCAAACCATGAAGGCAATAAGCTTTGGCCTAATGATAATGCTGCCATTAGCACCAATGCTAAAAAAGCGGCAACTGGGGATTTTAAAAACCCACTAAACAACAACGTAGCTGATACAGCACATAACAGCCACAATCCATATACTCCAGCAGCTGCGATGACATCTCCCCAAGATAGTGAACCAATCAACTGCTCCGTGTAGTAAGCAGCGCCCGCTGCACCTAATCCTAGAGCAACGATCAACAGGGTCAGCTGTGCTGCCCATTTAGCGAACACTATTGCGGCTGGAGAAACCGGCCTTACCAGAATTAATTCCATAGTTCCGCTATAGCGCTCACCAGCTAAAACATTCATCGCGCCAAGCGCCAATACTAACATTCCGATCGTTCCGTACTGTCCCAAAGATTGCGCCATCACAGCTGCGGCACTCGGTATTTCATACCCCTCTAGGAGACCTGGAGGAACATCACCTGAAGCTTTTAATATTTCCGGCAAATAATAAGTAGTTAACGGCTGCATAATGCCTAATAGGATAAAAACGACAGGTATCCAGATTAACTTATAACTGCGAGCCATTTCGAGCATTTCTTTGCGATAAAGGACCCAGGCGCTTCTCATACTCCCACCACCTTCATAAATAAATCCTCTAACGTGGAAGAACCCGCTTCAAATTGCAGTAATGGAATTTCGAGCTGCGCCGCTTCTTGCAGAATCGTCCAACGGGCCATGTCTACATCGTTGACATTAAAAATGGCATGATCTCCGAACAACTGAGTCTCCAGTACAAACGGTTTGGCAGCAAGAGACTCCAGCCACTGAATAGCTTTTTCTTGCTTCTCCGTACGTAAACGAATAACAGGAAGGCTGTATTGTGAACGAAGCTGTGATAAAGATCCCTTCTCAGCAATCAAGCCTTGATTCATTAAAATAATATCATCGCAAATTTCTTCTGCATCATGCAGCACATGTGTAGAGAAAACTACAGTTGTCTCCTCACGTATTTCCCGCACCAGTCCCATTACTTCTCTGCGGCCAATCGGATCAAGTGCAGATACAGGCTCATCAAGCAATAACAGACGAGGCCGATGCACAAGCGCCTGAGCCAGACCCAGCCGCTGTTTCATCCCGCCGGAGTATCCACCAATCCGGCGACGAGCATCACCTTTAAGCCCTACACGCTCGAGCGATTCCAATGCCCTGCTGGTTGCGTCTTTAGTTCCCATTCCACTAAGCTTTGCAGCGAAAACAACATACTCATGTCCAGTCATCCACCCATAAAAAGCTGGAGACTGTGGCACATATCCTAATCCTCTGCGATATTCGGCTCCAGGACGGCTCCCCTCAAATGAAATCATGCCAGAGGTGGGTTCAAGCAGCCCTGCCAGCATACGAAGTGTGGTCGTTTTCCCAGCACCGTTAGGCCCCAATAAAGCGACGCACCGTCCTTTCTCAATTTCAAAGCTTATATCATTTACGGAAATATGCGCCCCATAGCTTTTGCGCAAATTCATAACTTGAAGGAGTGACATCAGACATCTTTCCTTCCTATTGTGAAATAAGCTACGCTACCTAATATATTTCCGCAAATAATGATAATAATCCACATCCATTTTGGGCCACGAACGTTATCCGCTTTGGCCAGTGATATCAGTCCAATAATTGCAAGCAAAGCCTGAAGAATAATTAACGGCATGATTAAACCCCATTTTACCTCTTCCATGAAGTACCACTCCTTGTAATAGGATGAAAGGAACGAGCTTCTTACTAAAGCTTTACAACTGCTTCTTCCTTCTACGTCGGTCAGGAAGTATGACAACGAGTAAGTAGACTAATGCTGGGGACGGAACTGTAGTAATCGCCCACAATCCCCAGAACCAAGCTTTTTTTCCGCGCCGTCTTGCATCCCGGAACAGTAAGGTCCCTTGCAGCATTAATGCTACTGCTATGCCAAACCACAACCAAAGAGGCACATCTTGTAGCTCATTCATTCTTGTACACCTTCTCTATTTCTTCTGATCCTGGCGATCCCTAAGCCACCCAGTCCTACAACAGGAATGATCGCCTGAATAATCCAATAGATCATGGGTGCAGAAGTGAGAATGGATAGAAATGCGCAGATCAGGATCAATGAGACCCCCCAGAATAACAGTAGTTCTTTACGTTCCCTTCTCTTTCTGTGCACAGCTGCATCAGCCATTAACCACTCCAGTTCCTGTAACGAAGGTGGGGTGATATCATCATATTGCGCATCCAAACGCTCAAGCTCTTCAGTAAGCTTGTGCAAATACAGTTCTGGCTCCTTATCCTTCTCCATCCTCATTCAGCTCCTTTCGCAATTGGTTAAGACCAAGGGATACACGCGATTTGACCGTGCCTGAAGGAATTTGCATGATCACACCGATTTCTTCATAGCTATAGCCATAATAATGCTTCAGCAGCACAGCTACCCTCTGAGCAGAGGGTAGCTTGGAGATGGAATCGAGTACTTCACTCCATTCTTCCCCCCTGCTCTCAAACCGCCAACGAATCGAACGGGTGCCCTGAGCCTGTTGTTCCCGTTTCTTCCAATCTGCCTCACGTTTCCAGCGCCGCTTTCGATCGATGAATATTCTGGTAGCTATGGTGATTAACCAAGAGGAGAACGAAGAAGAACCGTTATAGGTATTGATTTTTTCCATACATCTGACCATCGTGTCCTGTACAAGATCCTCTGCCAGTAACGGGTCCATAGTCACTTTAAGTAAATATTTGAACAAAAAAGTATAATGTTCTCGCAGCAGTGAAGACAGTGCTGAAGTATCTCCCTGCTGTGCCTGCCTGATTTTCTCCAGCGCCTGATCGCTCATCTGCCCCTCCATTCAGGATTAGTTCTTATTTGTAATACGATTATGTATAGTGATTCGTTCATTCCGTTTTAATTTTATTTTTTGAGCTCCCAGAGCTTACGCCGCCATGGCTGAAGCAATCCTGCTTCTGCTGGAAAATGCCAAAAAAGAGGCGTTCTTCTGGGCTCGCCTCCTGAAACCATTGGTATTCTCCCATCCTTATTCTCAGATTGTATGTCCCTGCGTTCTATGGAAGTACAAAAACCTCCCCTTCCAGAACATTCTGAAAAACATTGGCATTTACTGCTGCAAAAACTAGTCCATTTCTCCTTGGAGTCATACCATCCGTAATCCAACGGGTAATACATATTCTTCTCCAATCTATTTCCCCCCATGCTTTTAAACCTATATGTAGACAAAAAAAAGAACGCAAACCGGGATTAATTCCGCAGTCTGCGTGCTTCGCGAGGTTAATGTTACATTTAATTAACAATAGTGTAGTCCTTTTGTATCCCTTTGTCTATCAAAAATTCCCCGATTCTTGTCAGTTCTACTAGAATGACTGTTTATTGAGGAATATAAGGGTTACGAACTTTTTCAAAACCGATAGTTGTTCGTGAGCCGTGACCTGGATAAACCTTCACTTCATCATCCATTTTGTACAGCTTGCCACGAATAGAATCGAACAAATCACGTTCTCTGCCACCAGGCAAATCGGTGCGCCCAACTCCCATCTTAAACAGTACATCTCCAGAGAATAAATCATTCCCGCATAGGAAGCTGACACTGCCCGGAGAGTGCCCAGGTGTGTGGTACACCCGGAAGGTATGTCCGATGAATTGCAGAACTTGTCCTTCTGCCAGATCATACTCTGCAGGATCTGTAGTCAGAGGAGGCGAAATATCAGGCCACATCAATGAACCATTCAGCTTAGGGCTGCTGAGCCATTCACTTTCTAGTGGATGTAAATAAACAGGACATTTCTTAGCTTTACGAATTTCGTCTACGCCGCCCATATGGTCAAAGTGCGCATGCGTTAGCAAAATAGCCTCGATCTCCATCCCTTCGATACTCCGCACTAATTCCGCAGGATTCATGCCGGGATCAATAATGATTCCCTTCGTTGGATCCGCACCTGTCAGCAAGTAGGCATTGGTCTGAAGCGGACCTAAATTAAACGAACGTATATTTAGCATCGGTCTAGAATCCGGAAATCAGACTACGCAGCTCTTTTGCGATAACTGCCTGTGATTCCGTTCCTTCCCCATAAGCTTGCCCCATAGCCTTACGTACTTCTGCGATTTTGCTGTCGTAATCAGCAGCCTCACGATCAGGATTCTCACGTTTGAACTCTCTCATTAGGCTCTGCACATGCTCTGGACGAGGACCCCAATGTCCAAGCACGTATCCGCCGGTATCCGCAAAGATCACAATCGGAACAGATCTTCCGCCCATGGTCAAGAATTCATCCATAAGCTCCTGATTCTCTTCCAAAATGAATACCTCTGTCTTCATTCCGGCAGTCTCCAAAATACGGAAAACCGCAGGGACATTACGTACTACATCTCCACACCAATCAGCGGCAAGGATAAGTACCCGCAAATCGTCACGATGGTTCAGACTTTCGAAATATTCCTTGTCGCTCTCATCTTCCCAAGAAAACTTCTCATACCAGGATTCAAAAGCCTGCTGGTTCTTCGTCATGCTTTCTACAAATTGGCGCGGTGTAAGACCTTTTCCAAATTTATGAGCTACATTCGGTTTCATTTTGCAGTCCCTCTCTTCTTGGATTTAAACCACTTATACACAAAATAAATGATGATTAGTGCTAACGCTACAAGAATAATTTCGTTGGTGTACTTAGCTGCTACTTCGTCAATATCTTCCCACTTATTCCCCAATGTCATACCGAGATATACAAACAAAGCACTCCATGGAATAACAGCAAGTGTAGTCAATAAAGTGAACTTACCTAAAGGCATACGAGAAATCCCCGCTGGAACGGAAATGGCATGGCGAACAACGGGAATAAAGCGTGCCGTAAAGATTACGCCTGTCCCATATTTATTGAACCACTCTTCCGAATGATCAATATGCTTCTTTTGGATAAGAATATATTTCCCGTATTTCTCCAGTACAGGCCTGCCCCCATAACGGCCAATCCAATATACAAAGATCTGGGCAATCACTCCGCCTATCGTACCAAACAATACTGCGCCGAAAAAATTAATATCTCCACTCCATACCAAGAAACCACCGAAAGCCAATACAATTTCACTCGGAATAACTTCAATCATCAGTCCGATCATAATCCCAAAATAACCAAGACTCTGAATCCATTCAAATAATGTCGAGATCAGATCAGAAATAAAATGCAAACGTGCTCCTCCTCCCTTTTCCGCAGAATATGGCTACATGTATCAAGCTAATCGCCTTTGGCATCTTTATAAGACGCTAAGCGTTTAAGCGAGTGAAATATAAGAACATAAAAGCATAGATACTAATCTTATACTTTCTTATATTTTTAAAAGCTTTGCCGCTCTGCTATATTTTCCAGTTTCTCTTAGCCTATTCTAGCACAAGCAACCTTATCACTTCTACTTACGTGGTAAGCAGCTTCCATCTTCCAATCCACACTTAAAAAGAGTTTGAGTAACAGGCATAAACAAAAAAGGTGAACAAATTCCACCAATAAAGGGAAAATGAACACCTTTTTATCTGCGCTCAATTAATAAGCCATCCAACCGGCATCAGCCGTTATCACCGACCCATTCAAAAAGCTTGCAGCATCTGAAGCCAAAAATAAGGCTACCGAAGCAATCTCACTGCTTTCCCCTGTCCGTGGCATCGACGCCATTCCTTCGCCCGCTTTTTGACTCCCAAAAGGGCTTGGATCAGACAGATCAATATTTGTCTTTACTCCGCCCGGCGCTATGGCATTACAGCGAATTCCAAGCTTAGCGTATTGAAATCCTATATTTTTGGTCATCCCGATTACAGCATGTTTAGAGGAAGTATAAGCCACTCCCGCACGCGAGCCCGCTAAGCCGCCAATAGAGGCTACATTGATGATACATCCGCTTTCCTGTGCCATAAAAATCGGCAAAACCTTACGAATGGCTCTCATCGGACCGGTTACGTTGACCGCAAGCACCTGCTCCCACATGTCATCAGTGATCTCGTGCGCTGGCGTCATTTTATCCATAATACCGGCATTGTTAACAAGGATATGAAGGCCTCCAAACTGTGTGGTTGCGGCATCAATCATTCGCTGTGTGTCCTCTTCCTTCGAGACATCTGCCTTTACGGGATAGATAACTCCGTGTCCCTCACCCGTTTCTGCCTTTTTGGCCACCGCTTCTACATTGTCCAGATGGATATCCGCAGCAATCACTTTAGCCCCCTGTTGGGCAAAAAGAAGAGCAATCGCTTCTCCAATCCCCGATCCTGCACCTGTAACAATTGCGACTTTATTGGTTAGTATCATATATCTGCTCCTCTGCATCGTATGTTCGGTGCATCAAGGAATGCATGCCCATCGTTAGTATTAACAGGAGTCGGCTTTGGACGGCAGTTAATTTTAAAGATTCGGTGACACTTTTACACACGCTATTGCTAAGTGAATACTGCATTGACAGCTATGAAAGTGAAGAGCTATTATATATTTAGATAATTATTTAAATATCGAAAGGCAGGGTGGAATATGAATGAATCCTTTAAAGCACTAGCTGATCCTACCCGTCGCCAAATCATTCGGTTACTAAGGGAGAAAGATCGAACCGCAGGTGAAATCGCAGATTTTTTCAACATGTCTAAGCCAAGCATTTCTCACCATCTGAATGCGCTGAAGCATGCCGATCTGGTACAGGATGAGCGAAAAGGACAATTTATTATGTACTCGCTAAACACCACAGTCCTCGAAGAGGTTCTCGGTTGGTTATTGGAGCTCACTGGTACAGGAAAGCAAACGGAGACGGAGAGTAAATCACTGGACGGAAAGCAGCAACGTCAGGATATCGATTCCAAAAAGGAGGCGGATTAATGATGAAAGATTTCAAATGGAGATGGCAGGATACCCTAATAGTAGTATTAGGTTTAGCTACATTAGCCTACGCTCTGATCAATTACAGCAAGCTGCCGCAGGAGTTACCAGCACAGTTTGGAATTACGGGTAAGGTCAACAGATACTGGGACAAAAATATTGCTATTTTTGTGTTCGGAATCTTAGGGATTGTGCTCCCGCTAATCATGCAGTTCACACGCAGCATCGATCCTAAGCGGGAAAATTACAAAAAATTCGAAAACGCCTATGCCATGAGCAGACTTGCTATTGGGGTGCTTTTTAATCTAATGCTGGTGCTGTCGATTGCTTACGGTCTAGGTAAAGATATAAACGTTGGGAAGATCGCCATAGGAGCTGTCGGAATAATGTTTATTGCTCTCGGCAATTACATGCCACAGGTAAAAGATAATTACTTGTTTGGGGTTCGTACAGCCTGGACACTCGCCAACCCCGAGGTATGGCGAAAAACACATCGCCTATCCGGGATAATGTGGATGATCGGTGGCCTACTTATTTTTGCAGGAGCCTTTTTGAGCGGAGCCTTGTCTCAGCTTCTTATTATTACGGCACTCGTACTTGCAATTATCGTGCCCATTCTCTACTCCTGGATGATTTCACGTCCGCTAAAATCGTAAAGCAAACATACTAAGCCGTCGACTCAAGTCGTCGGCTTGTTCTGTCATTCGGAACTCGCGGTCATTATGTTGCCCTCCTTTATTAGCCTCCTCTTCTGCCAACCTTCTATATTTCAAAAGAAGTTCATTCCCAGAGGCGACACAGATTAGGCCTTCCTTTCGCTTTCCTTCTGCAAGCTTTTTTTGCCCCATAAGAAGCATCCCTTCAATCGCCTTCACCCACTTGGCATTGTTGTACTTATCCAGCTTAAGGCTCTGGCCTATCCAATATAACGCTGCCCCCGGATGGTCGCTGCTCATCCATACTTCAGCCAGCTCCCAGCTTAAGCTGGCATTCTCGGGAGAATACAACAGACTCTGCCGAAGCAGACTCACGCTCTGTTCACCCGAGAGCAGCCTAGATAATGCTATAGCCGTTCGAGGTGACCGGGGATTCCAACCCAGCGATTGCTGTAGCAGCTCTACCTTCACCGAAGGATCCACCGACATAATCGCTTGTCGATAGAACTTCTCTCCTTGAGCGGCGTGAAAAGATAGCACCCCCAGCAGAAGCGAAAAACAACATGCCGCAGTTCCGATTAGTCGGCGAAGACGGATTTGGGGCGGATTCTTGGGTGTGGGGTGAGCGATTGGCGGATTCGCTGGTGTAGTGACATTGGTAAGGGGGTTCGTGGATGTAGGGTAAACTATTAGCGGATTCGCTGGTGTAGTGACGTTGGTGAGCAGGTTCGTAGATGTAGAGTGAGCGATTAGCGGATTCACAGGTGTAGTGACATTGGTGAGCGGGTTCGTGGATGTGGAGTGAGCGATTAGTGGATTCGCAGGTGTAGTGACATTGGTGAGCGGGTTCGTGGATGTGGAGTGAGTTGGCAGCTTGGTCTCAGACTGAGGGTGGGTTGGCGCAGATTGATGTTTCTGCTTATGCTCAGCCAGAGCAATCGCTGGCAGCCAGAATAGCAGCATCCAAAATAATCCATAGCTCCAATCAAAATCGACGACGCTGTGCAAGACGATGACCAGAAACGGCGGCAGCAACCGCGGCGATTTAGTAGCCAGCAGCCAGCCTGCTGCCAACAGCATAAGGAGTATGGCTGCAAGACCAACGAATCCTAAGTTCAACAGGATGTCGAGGTATCCATTATGCACCTGGCTGCCTACATAAGGGCGAGATTGGGCGGCAAGGTATGAATGCCGCCAAGTCTCACCCCCACGTCCCAGCCAAGGTGCCTCTACCGCTAGCCGCCAGGCGTCGCGGTAGAACAGCCCGCGCGCGGATACCGTCGATGACGGTCCGGTGATCCGCTCGCGCACGTGCAGGAGGACGGCGATCCCCGCCGCCGTCCAACCTGCCGCCGCCAATGCCAGCATGGCGGCTCGGGCAGTGCCCGCCGCGCCGCGCTGGCGGCGGCACAGCCATAGGCCGGCTAGCAGCGCGCCGGCCCAAAGCCCGGCCAGCAACAGCAGGCCGGGCACTGGCTCTACCGCCAACCCGGCACGGGCCAGTTGGCGGTAGAGTAGCGCCGCGGCGGCCACGGGCGCGGCGCCAGCAGCAAGAAGCGGCGCGATTAGCTGCCGCTTCCAGAGCAAGACGGCGGCGCAGGCGCAAGCCGCCGTCAGCCATGCGCCGCGCGACTCGGTGAGGAGCAGCGCGGCGGTGTACGGGAACAGCGGCAGCAAGCGCAGCAGCGCGGCGGTCGTGCTTCCCGCTTTTCCCTGCTCCGCTTCTACGCCTTCTTCCCCTCTGCTCCTCCGTTCCTCATCTGCGCACTCCATCCCCAGCCCAACACTTCTTGCCTCCAACATATTCGCGCTCTTTTTTGGATCCCCATAATAAACAGCAACAGCAAATAGCCGTTCCAGCAGAAAAACAGCCATCACAGCACCAAAAGCATTCGGATATTCCATCAATCCTGCTAATCTAACCCCTGTGGCGCTCACTTCTGCTGAATTGCTGTAAGCCACAGCGAAAGGCAACTTTACCACTCCACACACAGCCAATAAAGCGCTCAGGCATAAAGTCATACCCAGCATAGACCAAATTACATTTAAAATCCGGCGTCCCACCAGGTTCACCGCACAAAAACAAACCAATATTGCAAAGCTAGCATACAAGCCCCACCGCAGCATTTCATTCATAGTTCCCTGGGAAGAAAGTGGCCCGCACATCCAATGAATCACATAAAGCGATAGAATAATTAAAGGGACGCTTAATAATATTCTTAACGCTCTATTTTCTCCACTAACTTGACCAACTTCACTAACTTCACTAACCCCATTGACTCCCGTAAAACCTCTTACTGCACCTGCACCTACTCCTCCCCCACTTTTTCTCCATGCACCAACCCCAACAAGATAATAAAGCGAGCACGCACAACACAGCACAAACCATAAGGTTAGAAAGGGATACATCTCCTCAGTAAAAAACAACCCCCGCAACAAACAAGCACCCACACCAGCCGCTATCACTAAGCCTCCACAAATATATGCAATTGATGATTCCAGATTCCGGTCTTTTTTAAAACGCCACATTTAGATACCCCTGTACTCGTTAATTTATCTCTATCCTTTCCACATTTCCCTTATACAAGACTAGAACGCAAAAAGACGATACCTCTCCACAAAGGAGCGGTACCGTCCTAACCATTAGATCGCACTAGCTGTACTATCCGAATTCTCATTCAAAAAAGCTATATAGTTGTAAAAAGTACAACTAATCCCGTGCTTTCGCTGCTTACTTCCACTTTAATTGCACTTAGTGCAACTATTTTTCAAGAATCCCGCCGTATGGGGAGTATTGTTCGTTTTTAAGTGTACAAAGTGCAACTAAATCACTAAAACGCAGCTTCAGAGCATATTTAGTTGCACAAAGTACAACTAAACCAACTCACCATTAGATCGCACTAGCCGTACCGTCCTCACCATTAGATCGCACTAGCCGTACCGTCCTCATCATTGGATCGCACTCACTGCACCATCCTAACCATTTGATCTCACTAGCTGTACTATCCGAATTCCCATTCAAAAAAGCTATATAGTTGTAAAAAGTACAACTAATCCCGTGCTTTCGCTGCTTACTTCCACTTTAATTGCACTTAGTGCAACTATTTTTCAAGAATCCCGCGGTATGGGGAGTATTGTTCGTTTTTAAGTGTACAAAGTGCAACTAAATCACTAAAACGCAGCTTCAGAGCATATTTAGTTGCACAAAGTACAACTAAACCAACTCACCATTAGATCGCACTAGCCGTACCGTCCTCATCATTGAATCGCACTCACTGCACCATCCTAACCATTAGATCGCACTAGCTGTACTATCTGAATTCCCATCCAAAAAAAGCTATACAGTTGTAAAAAGTACAACTAATCCCGTGCTTTCACCGCTTACTTCCACTTTAATTGTACTTTGTGCAACTGTTTTTCGAGAATCCCACCATATGCGGAGTATTGTTCGTTTTTAAGTGTACAAAGTGCAACTAAATCACTAAAACGCAGCTTCTGAGCATATTTAGTTGCACAAAGTACAACTAAACCAACTCGCCATTAGATCGCACTAGCTGCACCGTCCTAACCATTAGATCACACTAGCCGTACCGTCCTAACCATTTGATCGCACTAGCTGTACTATCCAATTTCCCATTAAAAAAGCTATATAGTTGTAAAAAGTACAACTGATCGAATAGCCTGCACCTATAAGTGCCCATTCTACAGTACTACCGTTCTACCATGCTACAGTCCTACCGTTTTACGCTCTCTACCTTAATATCCTCTACCCTTCTACCGAACTCCCAGTGGGAAGCAGATCAGCGCATACGCGTTCGAGGTAGGGTTTTGCTCCCAGAAAATCGCGGAATGCGGTGTATTCGCGCCATTTGACGGAGTTGTCCCCGGCTGAACTCTTAACGGCACGAATCAAAATGTTCTTCGGCGTATTCTCCAGATCGATGAATTCCAGCAGCTGGCTGCTATAGCCCATCATGTCGAGCAATTTGGCGCGAATGGCATCTGTAGCCAAGGCGGAAAAACGCTCTTTCAGTATGCCATGCGAAAGCATAGGGCTCATTACTTCATTTTCGATTTGTGCGAATAATTCATGCTGGCAGCAAGGCACGGACAAAATAACAGACGCTCCCCAACGTACCGCTTTTTCAAGGGCAGCATCAGTAGCTGTGTCGCAAGCATGAAGTGTGATCACCATGTCTACTTGCTCCAGCTCATTGTACTCAGCAATGTCACCCACAAGGAACTTCAAGTGATCATAACCGATTTTCGCAGCAAGTTCGTTACAATGCTCAATCACATCTGCTTTCAAATCTAACCCAATGATATTAAGCTCCCGCTTCTTGCGAACGGTCAGATAGTGATACAGTGCAAAGGTCAAATATGATTTTCCACAACCAAAATCCACAATCGTCAAGGGTCGGCCGGTTGGCAGATCGGCAAGCACGTCCTCTACCATCTCCAGAAAACGATTGATCTGCCGAAATTTATCATATCTTTTGGCTAGCACTTTGCCTTCTTTATTCATGATGCCAAGTTCCACCAGAAATGGCACAGGCTCTCCATCCTCCAGCACATAACGTTTGCGGCGGTTGTGAGCTAGATCCGGCTCTTCTTTTTTACTTGGAGACTTAGTTAGGATTGATACTTTGAATTTTTTGCTAATAAGCACCTGATAATCGGCTTCTACTGTACACAACAAGCCTTGCCGATATGTTTCTCTAAATAAAAGAGATATCTCTTCCGCCGCCAATTCTGCGGGTACGTTGCGATGTTCTACCTTTGTACCAATATAGGACGCAAACTGATAATGCAGCTTACCCTTTAGTTCAACAGGTTTAACCTGCACCTTGGTACAATTTTCGCCTTTATAACGCACTTGACTTAGGGTAGCCGTAATCAAAGTACGGTCGTTAATTAGTTGTTCAATTAGAGCTGTTAAAGATTCCACAACGCACATCTCACTTTCGGGATTAAAAATGGAGAATCTATGTCTCCTAACCATCATCGTTCATTATATCACGTGTTAACAAGGGTCGTTCCTTGTTCTAGCAGGGCTTAACATGCAGCTCTCCACTAACTATAGTTAATGCTCGCCCAGACATCTTAATCTGGTCTTTACTTACCTCTAACTGAAGCAAACCTCCACGTTTCGAAGCTTGATAAGCGGTCAACTGCGTACGATTGAGTCTATCCGCCCAAAAAGGTGCCAGTGCAGTATGCGCTGAGCCTGTTACCGGATCCTCATTCACTCCTACCTTCGGCGCAAAAAAACGTGATACACAATCAATACCTTCGATAGAGCTTTCTGCGGTAACCGCGAAGCCTCTCCCTTCAAGCCCGGATAAAGCTCCGAAGTCAGGGCTGAGTTCGCGAACCCGTGCTTCCTGATCCAGTCGTACAAGCACATTGTCAGCATATCGCATAGTTTCCACCACATTCGCTTCTGCAATACCAAGCGCTGCTGCGAGACCTGAAATTACAGGAGAGGGTTGAAGCTGATAAGGCGGGAAGTACAGTGAGATCAAATCTCCTGAACGAGAAGCTCTGAGCAACCCACTGCGTGTATAGAACCTTGCTTCCATATCAGGAGCTAGCAGTCCCCTCTCCCATAATACATGTGCACTTGCTAGAGTCCCATGACCACATAGCTTGACCTCAACTTTAGGTGTAAACCAGCGCAGGCGATATCCATCTTCCTCTGGCCAGAGAAAAGCTGTCTCTGACAAGTTCATTTCCGCTGCTGTCTTCTGCATATAACCTTGATCGACGGGATGCTCCAGTAAACATACCGCCGCAGGGTTGCCTGAATAAGCCTGTTCTGCAAAAGCATCGATAATATATAAAGGGATATTCATCGTATTCATCAGGTTCCTGATTCCTTTCGTATCGCTGTTATCCTGCCCCACTCTTTTAACCCCTGCTCTACTTCCTCCAGAGGAAGAGTACCTTGTTCCAATTCTGCAGATGACTTGAGCAGCAGTCGATTGTATAGCTTATCCCCTTCTATTACAACATTTTCTCCCTGCTCCCACAGCCGGTAGAGGCTGTCCTCCGCTTTACTATATCGCCCTACCGACTCCATATACTCCATCAGTAGCCGCTCCGTTTTAGCCGGGAGCCGATAGGCCTGCACATCCTGCAAGAGTTCATCAATTTCCTGAGTCATATGCAGCAGCTCCCGGTCTGCACCGTGAAGATCCGCGTACAAATATAAATGTAAGGCTCTCATACTTCTAAATAATGCTGCATCCTTATCGCCATTTGCGGCATAAATACTGCCTTCTTCCTTCAGCAGTTTGGCCAGACCTTGAAGCTTATCGGACTCAACCACACCGCCAAAACGAAACATATCTATGATATCTTCTACAGATAGTGAATTTAAAAGACGTGAATTCAGCGGAAAATGCCGGTTCAACAGCTCATCGATTTCCCATAAAGCTTCTGTCGTCTTCCGTTCCTGCTTCAGAGTAAGTACCTTGGCAACCATCGCCGTCATATCTTCGATCATCCGGACAATATAGTCTCTTCGAAACATGCACATCCTCCTTTTCCGTACTGTGGTAGCAAAAACTACAGGACTCATACCACTTAAATTATTCTATTGATTTATCTTAAACCATTGCCGAATTCTATGCCAGTTAAGGAGAATACCAGATCATTAGATAGCCCTAAAAGAAAGAGGCAGCACACGCCAGAATGGCGCCGTGCTGCCTCTTTGTAGAAGATTTTTTATACGCGGCTATTATCTAAAACGGAAGCCTGGACAAAATCCTTAATGATCTCGGCTAACCGTTCAGGAGCTTCAAAAAGACTCATGTGGCCTGCACCCGATATCGTTGCTTGCGTTACATTTGGCTTATCCGCAGTAAAGGTTCGTTCAGCAGGAATCAATCCATCCTGCTCGCCAGCAACAAGCAATACCGGCAACGTAGTGGCCGTAATTACATCCCGTCGATCTGGACGCTCACGCATCGCCAGTGCAGCTCCTGCTGCTCCTTGTGGAGGCGTTTTGTAGCCGATTTCTTTAGCGCGCTCCAGCAGCTGTGGGGATGCAGAAGCGGTTGCTTCAGCAAACAAGCCTGGTACGAAGCTGTCTACGAAAGGAGTAATCCCTTCATTTTGAATCGCGCTGACACTCTTCAGTCGTTTTTCCTTAGCTTCTTCACTATCTGGATAAGCAGTAGAATGAATTAATCCAAAGCCTTTCAATCGAGAAGCATAACGCTGAGCAAACGATAGCGTAATATATCCGCCAAGCGAATGACCAAGCATGATGCATTCAGCAATCTCCAGCGAATCTAACAGACCCAGAACATCATCTGCCATTTGTTCAATACTATAAGGTCCTAGTGGAGCTTCCGAAGCTCCGTGACCACGTAAATCGGGAGCAATCACTCGGTAGCCGCTGCTTAAGACAGGAATGACTTGTTCCCAATATTCAGCGCTTCCACAAAAGCCATGCAGCAATACAATAACTTCGCCTTTCCCCTGATCACTGTAGCATATATTGCTTCCGTCACAACGAACTCTTTCCATGGCTGCTTCCCTCTTTCTAGAATACTAAGATAATGTGTCTAATATCTATTATTAAGCAAAACAGCCCGCCTTGAAACGGACAGCTTATTTTTAAGTGCCCAATGGGTACTACTGGAGTCCGAATCCTTTTGCTGCCGCTATAGCGATATGTTCTGCCATAACCATCACTCTATGCAGTGGAGTAGTCTGCAGCGTCCGATAAGGTTTCGGGCCATTCATATCTACAACGGCCGCCAAACTATAGTGACCTACGGCTGGAAGATTTGCCCCCACCGATTGTGCAGGCAGCAGTGGCTCACTCGAAACGAAGTAATATCCAAGCGCGATCGGAGGGCCCAGACAAGCATCTACCGCAACTACAATATGCCCGGAGGGAATCTCAGCCACTCTGGCCACCAAATTATCTGCATCGCAAGGAGACGGCAACGTACCGATTACATGTCGGAAGCCATGTTCCACAAGTTTGCTGCCCGTCAACGGACCGAGTGCATCTCCTGTAGATCGATCTGTTCCGATACAAAGAAACGTGACTTCCTCGGCGGAATGCAGAGCAGCTATTTCCATGAAAAAGGACACCAGTCCAGCATCGTCCATTTTAATGCGTTTTCCGCTTCCCTGTTCTCTGATTGCCAATACATTTGCTCCCTTCGATGATATTTTTTGATTTCATGCCTTTAATTTAACATGATTTCAGTGAACCCGACAAAAAAATGGTGGTCAAGCTGCCAAACATGGTAAAATACATGAATCAGTATACAGAGAGGATGTTTTAACCTAATGGATTTAACAAAGCCTAGTCAGGAAAATGTTGAGTATATGATCGAGGCTATCAAAAACAAATTAAAAATGGCCAGTGCTGCGGCGATGCAAGCCTCCGCTTTTTCAGTAGATCATTATGAAGATATCTATGATGTATATGAGGTAGCCATGGGCAGCGACAGACTGAGTATTTCTCAGGTGGAAGCACTCGTCTCCGAACTCGGCCGTCTACGTCATAAATAATAGTTCTCCCTATACAAGAAGAAACGATGTTGCCGTCCTTTAAAGATGACCACCGCTTCTCGTAGAAAAAAGCCCTTCGCTGCGTATCCAGAAGATGGATTCGTAGTCGAAGGGCTCTTTTTATATGATCCTACTTTATGAAATTAAGCTTGAACTCGGTATCCGCATGGCCTACTCGTGTACCCCCGTCATTGTAAATCACGCCTGAAAATGCATTGCGCAGCTTTTCCAAGGTATTTTTCTGACTATAACCAATTTGGTTTAAAATTCCCTGTACAATAAGTCCCCACTCTTCTTCCGACCCATCCAGAATCTTGAAGGCAATCCCCAGTCGCTCACGGCGTAAACCGAAGCAATACACACCCTTAAATCCACCTTTAGCAATAATATTATCATCTTCCAAAAGAATAGAATCAAGGCGACCAGATCCAGAAACCATCTCCGGATAAGCATTCATTGCCGTTGTAATAGTAGTAACCGCTTTGCGAGTAGCTTCATCTGCAATCAAATCCGGATTGGCTAATTTCAAATAGGCTGTCGCCAAGGCGGTCAGAGGCAGAGCAAATACCGGAAGTCCACATCCGTCCGTACCTAAACCGATGCTGTCTGGGGCCACACCAGCCATATAAGCAATGGTGTCGATAATCTCACGCTGCACCGTTTGCTCCGGCTGTGAGTATTCTTCAAGCGGCAAACCTTTGAGCTTACTGTAAGCTAAGATGCCCATGTGCTTGCCCGCACAGTTATGATAGAACTTTCTTTTGCCCGCACCACGAATGGCGTTCTCCCTGCTGGAATAATCCAGCGGGTAACTCGTTGCACAGATCATTTGTTGCTCATCGATGCCAATCTTGGAGGATATGCTCTCTAGCGCAGCAACATGGTAGCTCTCTCCCCGATGAGAGGCGGTCATCAGGGCAACCTCTGCGGGAGTAAAGCCGTAATGCTCCACGATCCCCCCACGTACGCCTGGAATAGCCTGAAGGGGTTTAGCAGCTGAACGGGTGAACGATACAAATTCCGGGTCACCTGCATACCCCATTAAATTTCCATTCTCTCCTACGATGGCAATATGCCCACTATGGACACATTCCAGCAAATCCGCCCGATACTCTCGTACTAATACGGTTTCCATGATATCTCTCCTCTTTTCTCTAGATGCTCTATAACTCACAAGGACTTATTAGTATTCACATTTAATAAATGCTAGAAAATAACCCCGTGCTCCGGGGATTTTTGAGTACTCCACAAACTCCCTTAAGTGTTGGTTCCATGAGGAATTCTACTCCTATTTTCATTATTCTTCAATCCTGTCCACACCAAGAAGATTATAGAAACCGGATAAAATATAAAAAACCGCTTCCTTCTCAGAAGCTTAATCTCTGAGTAGAAAGCGGTTTTTAGCGAATTCAGCGTAGCTTCACAAGGGTAGCGCAGTTCGCCTTATCCTTTGCTTGCACCTGCGGTGAGGCCATCCACCAAGAAACGCTGTAGGAAAATGAACAGCAGCGTGACTGGGAGAGCGACCAATACCGCTCCGGCAGCGAACAACGTAAACTCGGTTGAGTTGCTCTGGTTCACCATACGGTAAAGCCCAACGGCGAGCGTTCTTGTATCCTCCGTGCGCAATACAAGGTCGGCGAATATAAAATCCACAAAGCAGCCGTTGAAAATCATAAGGCTGGCATAGGTGAGCATCGGCTTAGATAACGGGATCATGATAGAAAGGAATACTTTCATATGGCTCGCCCCATCCATTCGCGCAGCATCTTCCAAGCTTTTAGGAATCGTATCAAAAAAACCTTTAGCCACAAAAACATTCGTGATAATAGCGCCGCTGCTGTATACGAGCACAAGTGCCCAATGAGAATTCAGTAGCCCAAGTGTGTTCAGCAGCACGTAAACTGCAATCATAGCCATAAATCCCGGAAACATCTGCAGAACTAGGAGCGCGGTTAGTGTAGTTTTTCTGCCCGTAAATCGATAACGAGAAATGGCGTACGAAGTCAGCAGCAGCAAAAAGGTGCCGAGCAGCGTAGACAACGCCGCAATCTTTAGCGTATTCATGAACCATAACAAATATTTAGTTTGCTCAAACAGTTCCTTGTAATGAACAAAGGTAAAATTCTTAGGAATCAATGAGTCACTGAACAAACTGTTTCCTGTTTTGAACGAAGACATAATAATCCAGAAGGCTGGGAAAAGACTAATAAAACTGAGCACAATCAGCAATAAATGGCTTCCAAACGTTTTTAACGCTTCCGTCAGTCTTAGCTTCATGCAATCATATCCTCCTCTTTAAAGGACCGCGTCCGCCGGTAGCTCCAGATGGAGAATGTCGCGACCATCAGGAAGATGACAATCCCGATGACAGAAGCAAAGCTATACTGCGACTGGTTCAGCGCCAGTTTATAAAGCCAAGTCACCAGCAAGTCAGTGTGGCCCGCGTACTGGTAGTTGGGATTAACCGGTTCTCCGTTAGTCATTAGATAAATGACATTAAAGCTGTTAATATTGCCGGCAAACTGCATAATCAGGATAGGTGCGGTTGCGAACAATACCATGGGCAGCGTAATCATGCGGAATTTATAAAATGACCCAGCACCGTCTACTTCTGCCGCTTCATACATATCCCTCGGAATTGTTGTCAGCACCCCGAAGGCCAGAATCATGGTCACCGGAATGCCGATCCACATATTAGCCAGAATTACAGTGACCTTAGCCCAGAAAGGATTGGTTAGCCAGGCCACACCCTCCAGTCCCAAGGCTCTTAAATAACTATTGATCGGTCCGAATTGATTATTGAACATATTGCGCATGACGAGCAGAGAAATCATATTGGGAATAGCGAACGGAACGATCAGAAGTGTGCGCCAAAGCTTTTTGCAACGGACACGGGGCTGGTGAATAAGTACTGCAATGAGCACACCTCCAATGTAAGTCGTCGCAGTAGCAATAACCGCCCAGATCAAGGTCCAAGTCAGCACTCCACCGAAGGTGGAACTCCAGACATCCAGACTAAGCATTTTATTAAAATTACCGAAACCCACCCAGTCTACCAGATGTGCTGGCGGTAAAATCGGGTCGGCATAGTTCGTAAACGCCAGTAGCACCGAAAAAACAAGTGGTAATATCGTCAGAAAAACCACAGCCACAAAGGGAATCGCGAGGACAAGATAGGCAAAATTCCTCCGCCCCATAGCTCTGAGCGATTCAGCGAATGAATGAATGGGCTCTTTCCGGTCCCGTGCAGCTCCAACTAGGAATGCATCTCTGATGTTCAATAAATGAAATGCTGTATAAAAGAGCAGCGCCAGCAATGCCATTAGACCATTGATCATCATAAAAATGGAATGGTCGCCTTCCACCATCCGGGTTAATTTGCCTACCTTGACCATACGGCTTGGAAATTCCCCAAGCGTAATTAAGCCATGCAAATGACCCATCAGATCATGAGCAATATAGAAGATTCCAGCAGACCCTACCAGCAGGAATACCAATCCTTTCAGCCACTGCCGGTTGTAGAACTGGCCCAGTCCCGGAATAATAGCCGAGAGTAGCGCTGCGCCTGTTTTTTTCCTCATGGTTAAATCACCTGCCCTTTACTTCGACTCCAGATCGGCCTGAATCGTAGTTACAGTCTGATCCAGCGTCTGTTTAACATCAAGATTCGAGTCGTTCCACAGGGATACAAACGCTGCTTTTAGGGGTTCCCAGACGGATTTGATTTCTGAAACGGAAGGCATTGGAACGGAATTTTGGAATTGCTCGAAGAATCCGCCAATAATAGGGTCATCTTTGATTTCCGGCGCTTCTCCAGCCTCTATACTCGCAGGAATCGCTCCCGTCATCTCAAAGTTCTTAAGCTGGTTCTCCTTGTTGCTTGCAAAATGTGCGAACAAACGGCCTGCGACCGGATATTCCGTATATGAGTTAACATAATACGATTTGACACCGGAGAAAGAAAGACTGTCTTGACCGTCAGGTCCCTTTGGAAGAGGAGCCACACCCAGGTTAACATTTTCCTTAAACGCCGCTATGGACCATGGCCCATCGATATTCATCGCCAGCTTACCTTCTTGGAATAATTGGGTTTTCACGTCATAAGTGATATCTCCTGCATTCAAAGGCAGAATTTTTTTGAGGCTCTGCAGAAACGTAAATCCTTTGATAGTGCCCTCATTGTTCAATCCAATATCCTTGAAATTCGTATTGTTGTCTCCGTAAATATATCCGCCGAAGCTGCCAATAAACGGATAGCTGTAATATCCGACGAATTCCCACATGATTGCGAATTTATTTTCCTTCGGATTGTTGTACGTATCTGCAAAAGCAATCACATCATCCCACGTTTTAGGAGCGTCAGGAATCAGGTCCTTGTTGTAGAACAGCGCATAGGTTTCCACCGATTTAGGATAACCGTAAAGAATGCCATCATAAGACGATGCCTGAACGGCTGTTGCCACCATCGTTGATTTGGTTTCTTCCTCAAAAACATCGTTTGGCAAAAGCAGCCCTGCTTTTACGGCTTGCCCGATCTGGTCATGGGGCAGAGTCAACACATCTGCAGCAAGTTTAGACGGACCATCCGTCGCCAGTCTTGCGCCTTGATCGCCACCCGCCATTTCCTCAACCGTGACGGGAACACCATATTCTTTTTCGAAATCAGCAGCTACCTGCTTCATGTATTCAAGCTGCTCCTTGGCTTCCCAGACCATAAGTTTGGCCCCTGCTTCTGGCTTCATTTCCTCATCAGTGGTTTTCTCTTCGGTATTTGTCTCATTTGTGGTTCCCCCCGGCTCGTTCACTGCGGAATTCGGACTCGAATTCGGCTTTGATGCGGAGTTCCCATTGCCAGAACCGCATGCGGTGACCGTCAAAGTTAACAGCAGGCATAGGACTAAACTAAATGTTACCGCTTGCATTTTGGAACGTTTACTCTTCTTCATTTGCTCATCTCCCCTTCGATCATGAGTGATTAAACCTAACCCGCATTGAAAAAAAGCATATAAAAAAGGTACAACCTCATTTGCACAAAGTGCCGAGGTTGTACCTTTGCAGGTAACAGTGCCTTTAATTTGAATGCGTGTTATGAAAAATCAAGTTCGTTCGCACTCATTCTATAATATCCATAATTTTGATTGCAATCAGGGTATAAGTCCAAACAAGACGGTTTAACAAAGTTTATCTTATCTTTTCTCTTATTTTCTCTTTATTCCTACCACATACTAAATATTCCATATTGTAAATTCTTGTGAAATAACCTCTTGCTTTGCTCTTGAGGGTTATGGTAAGATGCAGACAAATTTAAAGGCAATGAAACCGCCAAGGGTTCAACCTCTGAAAATCATGAGGTTGGCCCTTTTTTGCGTTTACATGCCCGAAGGGATGGAAAATGAGTATGATTCAACCGGAAGCCGTTTATCACCGTATGGGACAAAATTGGTCATATGCCTACGATGAGTCTACACTTCATATTCGCCTAAGAACTAAGCGGGACAACGTATCACAGATCGACCTTTTCTGTGGAGATAAATTTGGCTGGGACAAAACGCATGAGGTCATTCCAATGCAGCGC
The DNA here is from genome assembly GCF_038002845.1 of Paenibacillus sp. FSL F4-0122. Classification (NCBI taxonomy): domain Bacteria; kingdom Bacillati; phylum Bacillota; class Bacilli; order Caryophanales; family Paenibacillaceae; genus Paenibacillus; species Paenibacillus sp. FSL F4-0122. The sequence continues at coordinate 3,180,446 of NZ_JBBODI010000001.1, read as the reverse complement.
CTCGCTTCTGACGGCTTGTTCGATTACTGGCAAGCCTCCGTCCGTCCTGTTTACCGCAGACTCGCGTATTACTTTGCGCTTTATAACAAAGACGAAGTCCTTTATTTTTTGGAAAAAGGATTTTATCCAGAGCCACCTGCTGTTGTATATGAGGGTCTGTTCGACTTTCCATTTTTGAATCGTGAAGATGTGCACTCCCCTCCATCTTGGGTGAAAGATGCAGTATTTTATCAAATATTCCCGGAGCGTTTCGCGAATGGTGATCCCACCAACGATCCGACAGATGTACTCGAATGGGGCGGCACACCGAGTCCTCGGAATTTCTTCGGAGGAGACTTGCAGGGTGTACTAGATCATTTGGATTATCTCTGTGAATTGGGCATCAATGCTATATATTTTAATCCTCTATTTGCGGCAACCACCAATCATAAATACGATACAGAAGATTATTACTTGGTCGATCCTCATTTTGGCAGCAACACATTGCTGAAAGAGTTTGTGGACTCCTGTCATTCCAAAGGCATCCGTGTCATCCTGGACGGTGTCTTTAATCATTGCGGCCATACCTTCCCGCCATTTGTTGATCTGCTCGCGAACGGGCAATCTTCGCGTTATGCCGATTGGTTCCATGTACGCGAGTGGCCGCCACAGGTCATCGACGGAATTCCCACCTATGACACATTTGCATTCGAGCCTATCATGCCTAAATTCAACACTGAGAATCCTGAAGTCATAGAATATCTACTGAATGCAGGCCGCTATTGGATCGAGGAAATCGGTATAGACGGCTGGCGGCTTGATGTCGCAAATGAAGTCTCACATTCGTTCTGGCGGCAATTCCGCAGTACGATCAAAAGCGTTAATCCAGAGGCCTATCTCGTAGGAGAAATCATGCATGATTCCTTGCCGTGGCTGCTTGGCGATCAGTTTGACGCCGTTATGAATTACCCGCTAACGAATATTCAAATTAATTTTTTCGCCCACGGACAGATCAATGCTGCACAATTCTCTCAGTCGGTTGCTACTATGCTAGCGAATTATCCGCAACAAATTACGGAAGCAGCCTTTAATCTGCTAGACAGCCATGATACAGTTCGTTTCCTGACACTTTGTGGCGGTGACATCAGGAAGTTAAAGCTGGCCGTTTTGTTCCAGATGACCTTTCAGGGAGCACCCTGTATTTATTATGGCGATGAAATCGGCATGGATGGCGGATACGACCCGGACAACCGAAAATGCATGGAGTGGGACTCCCAGAAACAGAATCAAGAATTGCTCGAATACTATCGCTGGACGATCAGCCTTCGTAAATCTCATCCCGCATTCCGGAGCAGTGGATTTAAAGCGCTGGAGATTCCGGGTTATCCAAAGCTGCTTGTATATGAGCGGTGGGACAAACAAAGCCGATTCATAATCGTATTGAATAATGAAGATGTTATGGCCGATGTCATCATTCCTGTAACCGGGGCAGACATGATATGGGTAAACCTAAAGACGCAGAAGCGGACTGAATCCTCCACATCCCAGCTGTATCTGAATCTGCCTGAATTCGGCTATGCGGTACTCCAAGCCGTTAATGATTAATCCGTAACATTCTAAATTCAATCGTAGAAGGATGGAGACATATGCTGCATATCACAGCCTGTCTTCGCCCTTCTTTTTGCGCATAAACAAATGTTGATAAAGTCTCAAAAACGCGGTTTATATGACCTAAAGCCATCTAGGTTACCGTATCCTCCCTTAACCTCCCGTAATCTCCCCCTTGCTCTTCAACTGTTTCAGCCCATACGCCAAAGTTTATATACGAAGTAAGATAAATTATAAGGAGTGATTGGTGATGAGTAACGTAGAACATGAAGTAGAGAACGGAAGCAGCTTATTAAAAGGTATCTTTATTGGTAGCTTAATTGGTGCCGCAGCAGCCCTGCTATTTGCACCAAAGCCTGGCCGTGAAATGCGCAGTGATCTGTCAGATAAACTTTCTCTAGCTACAGACAAGACCAAAGAAGTTGCTGGTGCCGTAACTGACAAAACCAAAGCTATTGCGACAACAGTTGGCGAAAAAGCAACCGATTTGGCTAGTACGGTATCAGATAAAGCCTCTGATATCTATACCACTGTCAGTGACAGCAAACAACAGATTGCCGCCACTCTTCAAGAGGCTGGAAGTAAAATTGGTGACACTGTAAGTGAAGCCTCAAGCAATGTAAGCTCGGATGTTAAAGACGCCTCTAAAGACGTAGCTGATGAAGCCAAAGCATCCTCTAAAGAGGTTGCCAATCAGGCTAAGGATGCGAAAGAGGATGTAAAATCCTCCTATAAATCCAATTACTAATCTGCGGCATCATACAGCTATCACTTTAACAAACAACAGCCAGCTGACCGCAGCTGGCTGTTGTTTAGTTATACCTTTATTCACATCAGCAGATACAACTAGACATTTAATTAATGCCCGTTCGGGCTATAGAAAGCAGGGATGGCGCATGGCAGATTCAAATAACCAAACAAAACCTTATGAAATTGATGAACATCCTTTCGAGTTGCGACATGAAGTGAAACGCTTAAACAGTCGTCTTGATAAGATCGCTCACTCACTGGAAAAATCAGAATTCAAGGACATTCTCGACAACTATTCAGATCCGAAAAAAAGAATCATCACAAACCTGATGGCCGGTATATCTCGGGGACTTGGACTATCTCTCGGAACATTTGTAGTCCTTGGTTTATTAGGCTACATTCTTAGTCTTTTTCTTAATGTTCCAGTAATCGGAGAGTATCTTGGCGAAATTAAAAAATACATTGATGCTAATAGCTAACCGCAAGACTATCGATCTATTCCCCAACTATCGACCGCTTCCCCCGCTTGTCCGTCTAATCCTCTAGGTTGGACGGACAAGCGGGGGAATAAGTCTACAACAGTATACAAATAAAGGACATGCGGGTCTCCAGTCAGTGGAGAGAAGCATGTCCTTATCGTCGAAAATGTATACTACCCATACAGGAACTCAATAGGAAGAGTTGGCCATAATCTGCTTTAACTTCTCAGTGGCCCGCTTCTGTATGCGTGAAACGCTCATCTGTGATACCCCCAGCTTCTGGGCGATCGCCCGCTGGGATTGTCCATCTTGGAACGCTAACAGCAGCACCTGCTGCTCCTGTTCCTTCAATTGACCTAGTGCTTGTTGCAAATCCATACGTTTCTCTACGGTCTCGTAATCATTTGCGTCAGAGCTGATCAGCTCGCCTAGTGTAGCTCCTGTCTCCTCTTGAGAAAGGGGCGAGTCTAGGGAGACGTAATGATAACATTCTCTGCCCGCCAGTACTTCTACAGTTTCTTCAACAGACAAATCAAGATAATGAGCAATCTCATCCACCGCAGGCGAACGTTCCAGCTTCACTGTTAGTTCGTCAATCGCGTGTTGAACAAGTGCCCCCTTTTCTTTAATCCGTCTAGGTACCTGTATGTACCAAGATTTATCACGTAGGAAATTCTTCATATGTCCAATCATGCTTTTCATCGCATAGGGCTCAAAAGGGATTCCAAGGCTAATATCATATTGCTGTAATAACCGGATGAGCGCCATTTGCCCGACCTGATATAAATCCTCATACAAGTCGGGGCGGTTGCGAGAAATTTTTCCAGCAGCCATTTTTACCATAGGCTCATATTTCTGTATCAGCACTGTTGCGCGTTCATTATCCTTAGTCTGCTGATATTCCCAAATTTGGGTGACTGCTTCATTCATGGACTCGGGGGGAGTCACCTTATCACTCATACCTTTTCCTCGCTAAAGTTAAGGTGCTTCTTCAAAGTTACTACCGTCCCTCTTCCGGCCTCACTTACGACGCTCACGTCATCCATCAACGCTTGCATTAAGTAGAACCCTAAACCGCCGACCTGAACGTCACTCAACTCTTTATCATGCAGTGTCATACGCTCACTGGACGAGTCTTCCAAACCGTCAAAGCTCTCCCCCTCGTCTTTGACTGTAATGGATAAGGCACTTTCACCCACCTCAAAGATTACATCAACCATTCCGTCTTGTTGTCCATAGGCGTACAATACTGAATTGTTACACGCCTCTGATACAGCTACCTTCATATCTTCAATATCTTCGTAGGTGAAGCCCATTTTTGAAGCAATACCATATAAATTTAACCTAACAATATCCACATACTCTGCGCTAGCCGGCAGCTGAAGAATTACTTTTTGCACATCATCACTCATTCTTTGTTCTATCCTTTCCTAGTGGGAATTCTCTTGGGAGGCAAAAAACTTGGTAATACCAGTCATGTCAAACAGCTTCTGAATTTGGGGAGGAACATCCTCAACCATAAACTTAACGTCCATACCTTGTCTTGATTTCAGGATCGAAAGTAGAATACCAATACCCGTGCTATCGATGTATTTTAATTCTTTAAGATTTATTACTAAATCATGCTTCGTATCCCCTACAAGCGGCTCCATTACCAAACGGAAATCGGAAGCAACGGATAGATCAAGTTCACCATTCAGGAAAACCGTACATACATTTTCTTTTGTCTCTGTCTTAGCGTGAAACTTATTACTTTTATGCGTGTTCATAGACGATCTCTCCTGATAAATATTTTCTATATTAATAACCTCATAGTCCTACCTTTGAAACAAATAACATTAAAATATAAACTAGTAAATCTTGGGTTACGCCTGAAAAATAGATGTATCTGGTTCAACCATCCGATTATCGCTGCTAGAATACCGAGAGATAATCTGCTTAATACTGCTCATCTTAAGTGGCTTGCTGATATAGTCATCCATTCCTGAGGCTTTACAGCGATTCTGAATGCCATCCATGACATTCGCAGTCATTGCAATAATAATAGTCTTCTCAGCCGCCGGACCGCCTTCTCGACGGATTTGGGCGGTTGCCTCCAGGCCATCCATTACTGGCATTTGGAGATCCATAAAGATAAAATCATAGGGCTGCTTAAGCGCCATTTGCACAGCCTGTTTCCCGTCCTCAGCCATATCAGCTTCATAGCCGAGCTTATCTAGCATGCTAACCATCAGACGCTGATTGATAGGATGGTCATCTACAACAAGAATTCGGCTTCTGCTCTCCTGATTAAGAAGAAGATGAGGCGATTCCTCTTCTTGATAACCTCCTGTCAAATCTTCTCCAGGTACGGATGCTTGAATCGTAAAAATAAAGGTAGCTCCTTTTTGCTCCATGGATTCTACCCGTATTTCTCCGCCCATCATGCCTACAAGGGATTTACATATGGCTAAACCAAGCCCTGTCCCCCCGTATTTCCGTGTCATTGAAGAATCCAGCTGTGAGAACGGTTGGAATAATCGGTCGCATTTCTCTGGAGAAATACCAATCCCTGTATCCATGACCGTAAACTCGACTTCTACCTTGTGCCCAGATGTTTCTTTGATGGAAGCGACTAAATAGACACCGCCCTGATTTGTAAATTTAACTGCGTTAGCAATCAGATTAATTAATACTTGGCGTAGACGAGCCATATCTCCATATAAAAGTCTAGGCAACTTCTGATCGATAAAATAAGCGAGCTCCAGGTTCTTTTTTCCCGCTTCCACCGAAAAGAGGCTGAACACCTCTTGAATACATGTGCGAAGTTCGAACAGCTGCTCTTCGATTTCCATTTTACCGGATTCCATTTTGGTGAAATCAAGAATATCGTTTATAACCGTAATCAACGTGTCTGCACTTTTCCGAATGATCTCGGAATACTCCTTCTGCTCAGGAGCAAGGTCAGTCTCCATTAATAAATCAATCATACCCACTACGCCATTCATTGGTGTACGAATCTCATGACTCATCATAGCCAGAAATTCCGACTTCGCTTTGGAGGCGATCTCCGCCTCTTCCTTAGCCTTTACGAGCTCACTATTTATGATTTCCAGCTCTTTCGTCTTTTGCTGCAGCAGCATGGTCTGAGTCTGATGTTTTTTGCTCGTAATATACATCTCGACAAAACCTTGTATCTTAGACTTCAGAATTTGTGGAATGAAGGGTTTAACCATATAATCAATAGCCCCTGCAGAATAGCCCGCGAATAAATGCTCCGCTTCCTTACTATTCGCAGAGATAAAGATAATCGGAATTTCCTTTGTTTTTTCTCTGGCTTTAATCAACTTTGCGGTCTCGATCCCATCCATACCTGGCATCTGCACGTCCAGTACGATGACAGCAAAATCATACCTTAACAAACACCGCAGCGCTTCTTCGCCGGAGGTGGCTTTGACTAGCTCATAATGCTGGCTTTCAAGTACCGCCTCCAGCGCCAGCAGATTTTCAGGACGGTCATCTACTAGTAGTATATGAATTGGTTCTTGAAACCCCATAGGACCACCCTCCTTCATGCGTTATTTTATGTTACGGTATATTTTTTCTACTCTGTCCAAAGACTCATAACAATCGCTGTACTTCGTAAAGTGAATGGATTCTTTAGAGCCTAGAACAAGTATTCCAAAACGACTTAAACTTTCATGAAACAAGCCGTGAACATGATCACGCAGCTCATCATTGAAATAGATCATCACATTGCGGCAGAAAATAACATTAAACTCATTAAAAGAAGTATCTGTAGCTAAGTTATGCTCAGCGAATATAATGTTTTTGCGTAAATATGGCTGTAAAATAACCGAGTTATACTTCGCTGTATAGTATTCAGAGAATGCCCGGGTACCTCCCGCCTCCAAATAATTCTTAGTGTATTGCTTCATTCTGCTAATATCATAGACGCCTTCTTTAGCCTGCTGTAAAGAACGCTCATTCATATCTGTGGCATAAATCCGAGCCTTATCGTAAAGCCCTTCTTCATGAAGCAGGATGGCCATAGAGTATACTTCTTCACCAGTGGAGCATCCAGCATGCCAGATACGAATATAGGGATAAGTCCTCAACAACGGAACTACCTTCTGGCGAAACGTTAAAAATAACCCCGGGTCCCTAAACATTTCGGTGACCGGAATGGAGAGACTATAGACAAATCGTTCAAAACAGGCACGATCATGCAGCACCTTTTCTTGCAGCGCGGATATGCTGTGTACATTCTCCGCATGCACATGATGCCAGATACGCCGCTTCAAAGAAGGCAACGCATAATTCCGGAAATCATATCCATATAAACGGTGTACTCCATCAAGGAGCAGCTCGATCTCAATTTGCTCCAACTCGTCACTTCCTACCATAACGGGCTGCTCCTCATATCCGTGTTCTATCGCTTTCATTGTTATCCCGACTCCCTTATTAACACACCGTAATTCTAGTCATGTTAGTTCTTAAAAAGGTATTACCCCAAATTTGAGTTTACGAATACAACCAGACACGCATTAACGAAAGAAGTTGACCTGTTGCGATCGGTTTCTTCATATAATCAGAAGCTCCCGCTTCAATACATTTGGCGCGATCCTCTTTCATTGCTTTGGCGGTAAGCGCAATAATAGGCAGTTTCTGATATTGCGGCATTTCACGGATTCGGCGCATAGCTTCATATCCGTCCATTTCCGGCATCATCATATCCATAAGCACGAGATCAAAATCTTCTTGCTCTACCAGCATTTCCAGCGCTTCACGTCCGTTCTCCGCAAACTTCACTTCCATGTGGTATTCTTCCAGTACACTAGAGAGTGCAAAAACATTACGAATATCATCATCGACGAGCAGTATTTTCTTCCCTTCGAATAACTCTTCCTTGTTATGCAGCTTCTGCAAAATTTTACGTTTATCTTCCGGAAGATTGGCTTCTACCCGGTGCAAGAACAACGTTGTCTCATCCAGTAGTCGTTCCGGAGAACGAACATCCTTGATAATTATGGATTCAGCATACTTGCGGAGCTGTGTCTCTTCTTTGCTATCTAAATCCTTACCTGTATAAATAATAATAGGAAGATCGTTTAATTCCTCATCATCACGAATCTGATCCAGCAGTTCAAAGCCGTTCATATCCCCAAGCATAAGATCCAGAACCATACAATCATATCTCTGCTTGCGCAGCTCCATCAGTGCCTCATTGCCGGTTGATACCGCGGTAATAGCTACATCATCATGACCAATCAATTCCATAATGGAACGACGTTGAATCTCATCATCTTCTACAATCAGAAGGTACTTCACAGTGCTGGACGTATAGTTCTCAATTTGTGAGAAAGCCCGCTCCAATGCTTCTCTTGAAGATGGTTTTCTTAGATACGCCATAGCCCCCATCATCAATCCTTGCTTCACTTCATCGTTCACTGAGATAACATGAACAGGAATGTGACGGGTCTGAGATGCACTTTTCAGCTCTCTAAGAATGGTCCAGCCGTCCATTACAGGCAGCTGTATATCGAGAATAATCGCATCTGGCAAATAAGTTTTTGCCATCTGCAGTCCAATATCGCCTTGAAGCGCTACTAAGCCTTTAAATCTGCGACCACGAGCCATGTCTAGCAAGATTTTCGCAAAGCTTTCATCATCTTCTATAATAAGCAGGACTTTGTCATTCGCCGTCAAATTGTCACGGTCATCCTCAATTGTCAGTTGTGGAAGGGGTACGTTAACGGCTGCTGGCACTAAGGTTGGAAGCATGTCTCCAATATATTCATCATATGATGAATCCTCTTTGGACACAGCAGCTTCTATTTCTGCAGGTTGTTTACTGTAATTTGCCTTCACCGGCAAATACAAAGTGAAGGTACTGCCTTGTCCCTCACGGGATTCGAGCACAATAGCTCCACCCATTATACGAACCAATTCACGGCTGATCGACAATCCCAGGCCCGTGCCTCCATATTTACGGCTGGTTGTTCCGTCTACTTGCTGGAAGGCTTCGAATACAATATCTGTTTTGTCAGCCGGAATACCAATGCCACTGTCCTTCACAGCAATAGCAATATATTCATTATCACTCGGCAGATTTAGTGGCAAGAGATTAGTATCTGCCGGGCTAACTGAAAACTCGATAAAACCTTCGGTTGTAAATTTAAAGGCATTGGAAAGCAGATTTCTTAAGACCTGCTTCAACCGATGACTATCGGCAATTACGCTATCTGGCAGCGGCTCGTTAAAGGCTATCCGTAAGGAGAGTCCTTTTTTGAGCGCCTGTGGAGCAAAATTCTGCTTCACAAAGCTTTTCAGCTCAGTCAGTTTAATTTCTTCATGATTCAGTTCCATTTTTCCTGCATCAACCTTGGACAGGTCTAAAATTTCATCAATCATCTTAAGCAGGTCAGCACCTGACATATAAATCGTATGGGCAAATTCAACCTGCTTCTCCGTTAAATTACCATCCTTGTTCTCGGTAAGCAGCTGGGACAAGATCAGCAGACTGTTGAGCGGCGTCCGCAATTCATGGGACATGTTCGCCATAAATTCCGATTTATACTTACTAGTCACGGATAATTGCATAGCCTGTTTCTCTAGCTGAACCTTAGCATGCTCAATTTCATCTTTTTTCTCCTCAACCTCCTGCACTTGCTCCTCTAGTGCACGAGTCTTGGCGACGAGTTCCGTATTGTAATGTTCCAGTTCCTCCTGCTGACGTTGCAGCAGTTCTTCTGAACGCTTAAGTGCGTCCGTCTGCTCTTCCAAGTTCTCATTGGAACGACGCAGTTCTTCTTGCTGAGTCTGCAGCTCTTCTGACTGACATTGCAGTTCTTCCGTAAGTGCTTGTGACTCACGCAGTAATTTCTCTACAATCAGACGACGACTAATATTATTGAAAATAATGCTTAAATTATTCGCTAGTTGTTGCAGCAAATCATTTTTCAGACTGCTAAATGGCTGGAATGAAGCGAATTCTACTACACCGAGCAGCTCGTCTTCAAAAATAAGCGGATGAATGGAAATATATCCTGGCTGTGAATCCACAAAGCCGGATTTCACGGAGATATAATCTTCAGGAGCCCGCTCCAATCTGATTGGGTGCATATCAAGCGCACTTTGTCCTACGAGTCCTTCTCCAATCACAAAACCTTCCTTTGGTTTCTTATCGCTATCTACTGCATAATAACCACTGCTTCGCAGAAAATCGGGACGGTTAGCATCCTTTAAATATACTGCCCCAAACTGGGCTCCCAGCACAGGGGTGAACTCGTTAATAAAGGTCTGTGAGACCTGATCCAATGAGCTAACCCCCCGGAGAAGTTCTGTCACCTGAGCAACATTTGCATTCAGCCAGGATTGATCATTCTGCGCCTGTGCATAAGCCTGTTCCATTTGCTGTTTCTCTTCAAGATCTAACGCCATTTTCTTAAAGACAAGGGCAACCTCACCAATCTCATCTTTCGAAGTAACCTTTATACGCCTTATGGCCCGGATTCTGCCGTTGCCAAAGCTGGTAATCATCATCGAAACGACGTTAAGCCCCCGCGTAATGCTTGGAATGATCCAAAGAACAACTCCAAGTCCAAGTAGCAGACCCACAATCATCATCAAGATGACCATCTGAGTAGAGCTTTGGTAGGCATCTTTAGCTTTTGCGCTCTCTTCATTCATAATAAAGGCATTATAATCAGAGAGACTGTTCAGAGCATTTAACACGGCATTCTGAATCGCTTGTCCCTCTGTGTTAGAATACGTGCTGGCATTCTGGAAATAACCAGCTGATAGCAGCTTCAATATTTTTTCCTGATAATTTAGATAGATCGTATAAGAATCATCAATTTGATTAACGATCTGCATCTCTTCAGCGCTAGTCATTGATTCTTTTATTTTGTCGTAGTGCTCATTCGCCTTAGCTATTTTTTTATCAATCTCTTTTTTTTGTGATTCTACCGTTGATGTATCAGCGCTTAACATGGTCGTCGTTAATATCCGCGCCATATCATTCACTTCTCCACGCATACCTGAAGAAGAACGCCCCTTCATATATCTATCCTGGTAACCCTCAAGCTGACCATTCATATAATCCAAACGATCGTATCCAATCATAGTAAGTGCCAGCATAATCGCCAGCATCGCACTAAAACCAATTAAGAGTTTAGCCTTTATTTTCATCCTCATTCTGTTCCCTTCTTCAGTGAGATCCACACTATACATTTGTCATCGTCACGCTCTTTAGGAACATCAGCATTGAAAAAAGCAGCCCGTATAGTTTCTTCCTTCCATTCATGCTCAACATTTAAATGCTTAATCATAAACTTCAGCTGCTCTTCCTGTTCACCCTCAACCAGCTCCAGCAGACCATCTGTATAGAGAACCAAATGCCCTTCATCTTCGTAGGTCAAGCTCTGAGGCTGAATATCGATTCGTTCAAACAGGCCTACAGGGTGACAATTGCTTTCCAGCAAGACCGGAGTCTTGGCTGCGCCCTCAAAAAATAGCGCAGGTGGATGCCCGGCGTTAACGTAGTCAATACGCTTTATACGAGTGTCGATCACAAGATAAATCGTCGTAAAATAGTATTGAATCAGCTTTTTCTCAATATAAAGTTGGTTAAACCTTCGATTGAGTTCCTGAATTACCTTTTCCGGCTCTACATAAGTAGTTACCGTGTCCTTTAATACTGACGCAAGGAACATGCAAAAAAGAGATGATGATATACCGTGTCCCATAATGTCCAGGAGGATTACGCCATATCGGCCATCCCCGAGGGGATACCAGGCATATAAATCACCCGCCAATTCAGAGGAAGGCTGATAGATAGCATGCACCTCGAAATTCTCTTCCTGCAGGGGCAGGCTGAGTACAGCATTCTGCACGAGTGCAGCCAGTCTCAATTCCTCCTGAATCCGCTGATCCCGTTCCTTATGCCAATCTTTCTCACTTTTCAACCGCAGAGCAAGCCGAATCCGGGCCATTAGCTCCACTTTATTAATAGGTTTCGTAACATAATCTACTGCACCTGCATCCAGCGCTTCGGCCAATTTCTTAGAATCGCCTACAGCTGTAACCATTATTATTGGAATATCCTTAAGATGTTCGTATTGCTGCACAACACGACATGCTTCGATCCCATCCATTTCTGGCATCATCATATCCAGTAAAATCAGATCAATATCTGACATCCGGGGACGTCCATCTTCACTCCCAGAACCGATTCCAAGCCGTTCCAACATCTCTTTGGCAGAAGATGCGGTTACGAAATTTCGGTAATCTTCTTTTTTCAGGATTTCACGGATAATGATAACATTAGTCGGATTGTCATCCACGATTAAGATTCTCATCATCTTCACCTCACACGAATAGTATTACGACCGTAAAATTCTGCAAACCTACTAACTATATCATACGCTATTTTACAGTGTTATTTCTATTTTCATAATATGTAAATATAGTCATAGGATCAATTTACGTATTCAGCAAAGTAACCTCCAGCCCCACTATACCTAGTGGTTCTGGAGGTTACTCTATTCTAAAGACAGCCTATGTTTATTAACCAATTTGCTCAAATATGAAACACATTAGGAAGAAATACTATCAAATAAATCAATTCCTTCAAATTCACCCGCCAAATTTCGATATATTTTGAGTGCATTATTCCCTCTCATATATACATCCCCATCTTCAGCTATAAAATACGGTTTGCCCAAAGTATCTTGCAAATTATCTCTTACAGGATCGATTTCTACACCATCTACATGTAAACCAAACTGCCGTGCTTGCGGAGGTGAAACATGTACATAAAGTACCATCCCCTCGCCCACACCCACTGTCACATCTGCGTAGTGGTACTCCACCGTCTCTTGTAATGGATCATTTGTCACCGCAAGTGGATTGCCTTTGGCCAGAAACATTTCTTCCTTTGTGGCATATAAAGCAACACCTTGCAGAGAATCAAAGTCATTGATATATGGACTGGATTCTGAAGCATGTTCAAATGCGAGAACCGACTTAGGTTGTTCAATAAAAGTAGCGATAGGCGCCAACTGTGGAGACGCATCAAAGTATGGGAAAAGAAGACCAAATAAAAGGATCATCATGTTCATGTTGTGTCCCACCTTTCTTATCTGCAGCCACCGATTACAGAAGCTTTACTATCTTATGCTTAATGACGAAATTTCTTCCAAAGAGTTGCAGCTACGTCTACACCTTTTAGCACTGTAGCTATTTTTCCCGGTGACTTCTCAGTATAAATGGCATCATAGGAGTTAACAGTACGTTCTTCAGCAGGAGTTAGAGGAGCTTCTTTTATAGATACTTCCTTACTTTTCTCCTTCAGCTCACGCGATTTACGATATTTCTCGATCACTGTGACTGACACTTGTTTGACTGTTAAGGTTAGCTCATTCATAACATCACCCAGATTCTTAACAGAATCGATGACTGGGTCAATCTTCTGAATCTTATGCTGTACATCGGCAGTGATTTCATTTGCGTGTCTGACCGTCGTTTTCACTTCATAAGTAAGCTCATCCATCGTCTTCTGTACTTCCACCAAGGTTTGGCTGACTTTGTCGAGTGAATCCTTTGCCGACTTTAAGGTTTTAATTAAAAAGAAAACAAGTACTGCAAATGCAATTGCGACGAGAGCTACACTAAGTTCAATGATCATATTCATAACCCCTTCCATATCTCATAAATATCGGCTAATCAGCCTTGTATACTGCATAGTTACCCCTGCTCCCATAAGCCGAAACATCTTGTCGAGCGTTGTCAAGAGTCCCTCTTCCCTTTTGTTTCAAAATCAAAGTCCCCGTTTATACAATGACTACATTAATCAAAAAAGGATAGGTGATATGTAATGTTAAAATGGTCCGCAATACTACTTGTAGTCGCAGTAATCGCCGGAATCTTTGGTTTCTTCAACCTTGTAGCCGCCGCCGCTGGTCTTGCTAAGATCCTGTTCTTCGTCTTCCTGGTTCTGTTTGTAATTTCTCTCTTCACGGGACGCAGAGGTAGATCTATGTAGTAGCCCCTCATTTTAATGGTGTGACTGTCGTATCCCTCCCATATCTATCCATATATCTTATTCATCATGCAGAAAGTATAGGTCATTCCTGCACGGATGTCACTTGAGAAAATAAGAAATGTTGGATGGGTGGTTCATCACGCATCATTTACGTTTACTAGCATATTAGCAAACAGCGCTTTTGGAAAAAAATACATCCAACCCCTACTAGGAGGAACCAAACATGAAAAAAATCGCCAGCCTTACAGTAGCCTTAGGTCTTATGGCTTCCATTGCTGCTACAGCTTCAGCAGCTGAAGTAACTAACACTACTACGGATCCTGCAACCGTAACTGGAAGCACTTACAGCAATTCTTTTGAAACAATTATCACTCCAGCGGATATGATTCCAGCAACACCACAAATAGTGCTGACCGAGAAAACACCTTTCTACTTTTCCGTCGGAGGTATAATTCCAGCAGGCTGGCTTGGCGTTCAGACTCTTGATACAACAGGTGAAGTTATTTCGGACACTTGGGGTAATGAATGGAGAGAAATCTACACTTGGCTAGGAAAAGCATGGGTTAAGGTTCCTGTAACAGCCAATGTGATCTTACCTTAATTATCAATATGCGAAAAAAGGGTGTCCCAAGAGCCAGAAAAATGGCCGTTGGTACTGCCCTTTTTTTATGTGGAGAGTGCATATTCTGAACAGATAAAACAGGAAGAGCTACCCCCTCAGTAGAGAATTCTACTAAAAGGATAGCTCTCTTGCGCGTACGCCCGCCATCGTTCACCCGTCACAAACATGCGATGCTGTCGCTTCCTGCATTTTTCATATATTTAGCGAATGACCGAACCTCCGTAGAGAAAACGATTCATCCAAGAAGCGCTTAGTTTATCTACTCTTACCCCGCCTGAAGCTACGGAATAAGTTTGTAGAACTTGTCCATCTCCTAGATACATAGCAACATGCGATATTCTAGCTGTAGATTTGTCGATTCCCTCATAAGCAGAAGCAGAATTCCCCTTATAATCCATAAAGAACATTAAGTCGCCGCGCTTCAAATTGGAAATAGACGTAACCATCGTACTATTCGACTTCACCCAATCTCCTTGTTGACGGGAATCCGCCGGCAGTTTGAGATTCGCAGCATCCATAAAAATTTGCCGGATGAAGTCCGAGCAGTCAAAGGTTCTTGTATCATTTCTGCTGGAGCCATACTCATAAGGCGTTCCTAGATATCCCATGCCTGCAGCAATTACCCGTTCGATTTGGGCTGAAGCCCCCGGTGTTGTTATAGGCGGATTGGGTGTAGGTGTAGGTGTAGGTGTAGGTGTAGGTGTAGGCGTTGGTGTAGGCGTTACCGTTCCAGATCCCCCACCGTTTCCTGAAAGTGTACTATATTGATCACTTGAACTTATATATCCGATGCTACCATCCGCCGCTTTAACTTGATACCAGTAACTGTTAGGCTGTGCCAGAACTTCTACTTTTTCTCCCTTATTCAAAAGCTTCATTACTTTTCCGCTTGTTGAAGGTGAAACCCGAAGATTCACACCATACTTAATGGTGCCAGTTTGTGCCGATGGTGTCGTTACTGAAGCAGAGGATACGCTGATATACTTATCTCCTGCACTTGTATAACCCACTGAACCATCAGCCGTTTTTACTTGATACCAATAGCTGTTAGGCTGCGAAAGGATCTGCACTTGATCTCCCTTTTGCAAGTACTTCACTATTTCTCCGTCAGTAGAAGGGGTGCTGCGAAGGCGAACACTAGCCTCGATCACACCTGTTTGAACGGCTGAAGCTGCTGTAACTGAATTAGATGAACTTGAGGCTGCCGCTGCTTGTCCAGGAGCAGATACTCCTAAACCTGCAACAATTGCAGCAGATACTAACAAAGATGCTGTAATTTGCTTATGTGATTTGATCATACGTTCCCCCAAATTCCATGATGAGATTTCAATAAAGGATTGTACTACATTATTCCTTTATGCCCTCATTATAGGCTTGCCCGGGATTTGGAACATGCTCCAAATTTCACATATAATCATGCCACTTTATGGTAACATACAGGTCTAAAGTCTTGATTTCTCCTTGAATATGTGTGTTTTTTCCTTAATATAGCATTTTTAATTTATTTTTTAGGTTCCACGTGCACCTGCACATTCATAATATTATGCATTTTGCTCATTCTTTCTTCGATGGAATCACTTATTTCATGACCTTCCGTCACAGAAATATTCGCATCCACCTCCACTACAACATCCACATGCACATGATTACCATGAACCCGTGCCTTCACATCTTTAATCTCTTCTACTCCCGGCGTTCGAGCAATCGTACTGCGTAGATCCATCAATTTATCTTCATCAAAGCCATCGGTAAGCCGATAGGTCGAATCACGAAAAATATCCCAAGCAGTCTTGGAGATAATGAGTCCGACAAGAACAGCCGCTGCGGAATCAATCCATGGCAATCCAAACTGTGCGCCTACAATCCCAACTGCGGCTCCAACACTGACCATAGCATCAGAAAAATTATCCTTAGCCGCTGCCATAAGTGCCCCACTGTTAATTTGCTTGGCCAGTCTTTTGTTATATATATATACCCCCATCATAGCCACTGCACATACAATAGCCACCCCTGCCGACAAGAGCTGTGGCGTTTCTTTTGTACGATCGAAAAAGGACCGCACCGCCTCTACAATCACTTGAATGCCCACTACCGCCATGATAAAAGAAGCCAACAACGCCGCTACGGTCTCTGCGCGGAAATGCCCATAAGCGTGGTCAGAGTCAGGTGGCTTCCGCGAAATCCGTAAACCCACCAGCACAGCTATGGATGCCACGATATCTGTTAAATTGTTGACCCCGTCCGCTACGAGTGCGCTAGATGCAAATAAATAACCGCAAACCAGCTTGAATGATGATAGGATGAGGTAAGCCGCTATGCTAACCCAAGCTCCTCGTTCCCCTTTACGTATATCTTCGTAAATATCAGTCATCTTGGCTCCCCCTCTTTTTCCCCGATTATTTAAAATACGGAAAAGAATTCTTTCAATTATTCTTGCCCTTGTGGCAGCATTTAAAAACAATTAGAATAAAGTGTAAGGACTTGCTTCGAAGGAGGTTATCATAATGAGCGAAAGCAACGATAAAGGAAAAATCAACTTAGCGGAAGCTATCCGTAAAAAACTGGAGCAGAAGAAACAACAATCTTCCTCCAAACCTGGATCCACATTTCAGGCTGGTTCCGCCAAACCGCTAAAAAGCCAAAATAACAAAAAGCCTAACAACCAACGCCGTCGTACTGGCGGATCTTAGTATTTACTTATATTTAAACATAAACGGCTGCGAATCCCTCGGGGAAACGCAGCCGTTTATACGTTCGTCCTGCCTGATAGGATGGATTAGAACTCTTCAAATTCATAACTGATTCTCTTTATTGTACGATTAGTCAGCTGAAAACATGCGCTTTGGAAAACTCAAGGGCTAAAGACTCCCGTCTTAGAAGCCCCGCGTATACTCCCCGTAGAATTCTACTTGTTAATAACTTTTCAAAATCGAAATTATAAAGACAGCTACCCTGATCCTAAAAGGATTAGAGTAGCTGCTTCATGGGTTCCTTCCGCATAGCGGAAATTAAATATTATACTTCTACAGGATACATGCGCTGGCGCATTTCCTTAATTTCTGGATTCTCCAAATATTCATCGTAGCTCATGGAGCGGTCAATTACACCTGTAGGTGTAATCTCGATGATGCGGTTAGCAATGGTTTGGATGAACTGATGGTCATGGGAAGTGAATAGAATCGTGCCATCGAAATCGATCAGCCCGTTATTCAGTGCCGTGATGGATTCCAGATCCAAGTGGTTGGTTGGTTCATCGAACACAAGCACGTTTGCGCCGTTGAGCATCATTTTGGCCAGCATACAGCGAACCTTCTCGCCCCCGGACAGCACGCTTGCTTTCTTCAGTGCTTCTTCTCCGGCGAACAACATACGGCCCAAGAATCCACGCAGGAAAGTTTCGTCCTGATCTTTAGAATACTGGCGTAGCCATTCTACAAGATTCATTTCTACACCATCGAAATAGCTGGAGTTGTCTTTCGGGAAATACGCTTGAGTTGTAGTTACTCCCCATGTATATTCCCCCGTATCCGCTTCTTGCTCACCCATGATCACATCAAACAGCAGTGATTTAGGCTGGGAGTAAGGGCCCACAAAAGCAATCTTATCCCCTTTGTTTACTACAAAGCTGATTTCATCAAGAAGCTTTTCACCTTCAACCGCTTTGGACAAACCGCTGACTGTCAGCAATTGTTTACCCGCTTCACGTTCAGGTTTGAAGTTGAGGAACGGATATTTACGGTTGGACGGACGAATATCGTCCAGTGTAATTTTCTCAAGTTGTTTCTTACGTGATGTCGCTTGTTTAGACTTGGAAGCATTGGCCGAGAAACGCTGGATAAATGCCTGCAATTCCTTGATTTTATCTTCCTTCTTCTTGTTCGAATCACGCTGCAAAGCTTGCGCAAGCTGACTGGACTCATACCAGAAGTCGTAGTTGCCGACGTACATTTGGATTTTGCCAAAATCAATATCCGCAATATGCGTACATACTTTATTCAGGAAGTGACGGTCATGGGATACGACGATAACAGTACCTTCATAGTCCATGAGGAAGTTCTCTAACCAGCCAATAGATTCGAGATCCAAGTGGTTGGTAGGCTCATCTAGCAGCAGGTTATTTGGACGGCCAAACAAGGCTTGCGCCAAGAGTACCCGTACCTTTTCATTGCCGCTCAGTTCGGCCATTTTTTTGTCATGCAGTTCACGCATAATTCCGAGACCAATCAGCATGGCAGCTGCATCTGGCTCAGCATCCCAGCCGTTAAGCTCAGCGAACTCACCTTCAAGCTCCCCTGCACGCAGGCCATCCGCTTCTGTGAAATCAGACTTCGCATAAAGCGCGTCCTTTTCTTTCATAATTTCATAAAGACGTGTATGACCCATAATTACGGTCTCAAGTACTGGGAATTCATCATACTCAAAATGGTTCTGTTTGAGTACTGCGAGACGTTCGCCTGGTGTAACATGTACCTCACCGGTATTTGCTTCGATCTCACCAGACAGAATTTTCAGAAAGGTTGATTTACCGGCACCATTGGCGCCAATCAAACCGTAGCAGTTACCAGGGGTGAATTTTATGTTTACATCTTCAAAGAGAGCGCGTTTTCCGTAGCGGAGTGTTACGCCGCTTGTGCTAATCATTACGCATTACCATCCTTTTCACTTAGGGTTTCGGCTCATTATAGCATAAATAGAGAGCAAAAAGCCCGTAAAATAGCCTTTTCAGCTGTTCTCTCCAATACTAAAGTTATTCCAGCTGCTGTACAGAGGTCGCCAGTAAGGAGGAATTTTTTCAATTATTGTCCAGTTATGCGATTCTCGGGTTGTATAACAAGCGTTTCACCATAACTGAGCGTACGGATTCTTTCTTCAGAAATACCTTGTTTAAGCCGGGCACTTTCCATCCGATCCAGCGCTTCCCGGGCCGTATCATCAGCAAGTCTATAGGTGCCGTAATGCATCGGAATCATGGTCTCCGCTCCAACATCTACAAATGCTTGTATAGCCTCTTCAGGGGTTACATGCTGCGAGGTCATGAACCACTCCGGTTCATAAGCTCCAATCGGCATGAGTGCAACATGAAGCTTATAGCGGCTCCCAATCTCCTTAAAACCCGGAAAATAACCGCTATCTCCTGCGAAATACAGGTTTGGGGGCAGCTTGTCGCTATCCGATTCGATCGGCTGCAGAATATATCCTCCCCAATGCGAAGTATTCGTGTCCCAAGGCGTTCTCCGCGTCCAGTGCTGAGTCGGCACGAAGGTAAGCTTAATTTTACCTAGCGTATTTTCCTGCCACCATTCCATTTCTATGCAGTTGCGAAATCCTTTGCGGAGCATCTTTCGTTTCAAGCCTATAGGAACAACAAGGGTTGTCCCTGCTCTATATAATTTACGGATAGAAGCCATATGCAAGTGGTCATAATGAGAGTGCGAGATCAGAATCAGGTCAATGGGAGGCACTTCGCTGAGCGGAATCCCGGGTTGCCCCAATCTTTTCTCAAAGCCTAGTCTTCTCGCCCAGATTGGATCAGTAATGATATTCATCCCTTCATATTGAAGAAAAAACGTTGAATGCCCAATCCACGTAATGGTAGTCTCCAGCCGATTCTCCGCCAGATAAGCTAACCTCGGTGGCGTACTTGGCACTACATATGAATAATCTTTTTTCTTCCGTCGACGTTCCTCCCGCCACTTACGAAACTCTTTAAGTGTTTTATCGGTACTCACATTGTCGAGGTTATTGTAGCGAAATTTAACCATAGAGCACCTCATCTTTAGAAGTTTGCCGAGCACGCTTTACTTTAGCGAATATAATACAACTATATTGAACGGCAGAGTATTTTGCAAAATATACAAGTTACTTGGTAAGGGTGCGCCCTTTTTCCGCAAAATATCTAAGCACCCTTTTGTGTTTCACGCCAGAAATGAGATAATATGTGTATAAAGTATGGCGGTGCATATACCGTTCAAGGGGGAGCTACGTATGAAGATTACTTTTATTGAACCGACTCCAAGTCCAAATACGATGAAGCTTCATTTGGACGAAAGTCTGGAACCTGGAATCCGCAGAACCTATACACCAGAAAGTGAACGTTCCGCACCTGCCTGGGCACGCGAAATGTTAACGATACCGGGCGTTATTAGCATCTATCATGCTGCTGACTTTGCAGCGCTCGAACGCAAGGGCAATGCGGATTGGGCAGCGATTCTAAGAGAAGTCCAGAACCGCTTCGGCAACAGCGAAGGCTTAATTGACGATTGGAATCTTGCCGATGAGAACGCTGGCGCTCATTTCGGCGAAGCCCAAGTCTTCGTCCAGATGTTCCGCGGAATTCCGCTGCAAATCCGCGTTAAGACCGGCGCGAATGAAGAGCGCATCTCCTTAGCAAACCGCTTCACGAAGGCGGTTATGGATGTGGCTAGCGCCGTGATGATTAAAGAGCGTAAGCTCACTGATTACGGCGTGCGTTATGGCGAGCCCGCGGAGATTGCACGCGAGGTGGAGCAAGAGGTCGAAGCGGCGTATCCGCAGGAACGCCTCGACTCTCTCGTGCAGCAAGCCATTGCGCACGGCGCCGAAGGCGAGTTCGTCGAGCAGAGACGAACCCGCAGTCAGGATGAGCTGCTGCGAGACCTGAAGCATGAGGATTGGCGCGTGCGCTACGCCGCGCTGGAGGATCTTACGCCGACGGCGGAGCTCCTGCCGGAGCTTAAGGCGGCGCTGCACGATCCCAAGCTGCATATTCGCAGGCTTGCGGTCGTGTATCTAGGCGACCTTCGCACGCCCGAAGCGATGGAGCTGCTCTATGAGGCGATGGCAGACAGCGCGCCAGCCGTGAGACGTACGGCAGGCGATACGCTGTCCGACATCGGCGATCCTGCCGCCACGCCAGTGATGACGGCGGCACTGACAGATAAGAGCAAGCTTGTCCGCTGGCGCGCAGCTCGTTTCCTCTATGAGGTGGGCACATCCGATGCCCAAGAAGCGCTGTCGGTTGCGGCGGAAGATCCGGAATTCGAGGTTGGACTTCAGGCTAAAATGGCTTTGGAACGTATCGCTTCCGGTGAAGCAGCGGCGGGTACCGTTTGGCAGCAAATGTCAGAGCGTCGTCGCAGCTAACATTCCCTACCGGATTTTGTCATTGCTTGACTTGCGAACTTGCTTTATACTAATTCCTGTTGTTTATAAATGAATGAAGTAAAGATAGCCTCGTCATACTAAGATGAGGTAGAGGTCGCGGATATAAAGAGTACGCGCGTGGAGACGTTAGAGCCGTCTATGAATCGCGTCGAAAGGAATATCTGCCGAAGTCTGCACTGTCGCTCTTACAGCGGTGCAGGCTGGGGCCGTTGCCGAAAGGCACGGAACTGTCACATTGTATAACCTGCATAAGCAGCAGGTCATAATGTGTTGCGCTATCTTCACAGGGAGTATGATGCGGAGCTGTATAGATGGAAACCGCAGATATAGTCTGCGGTTTCTTTGCGTTTACAGAATTTGTATATTTAGTGTTTCCCCATAACCTTATGGAGACCACCAAATACACTCTCCCGCTCTGCGGGAGGAAGCAGCTCAGCACTCCCCGTTCATGAATTGAAAGATTAGATCATAAGGAGTGTCAAATCATGCAGGGCAAGCAGCAAAATCTAGCACAAGGCAACGTAAGTAACCCGCCTGAGCTAAAAAAATCATTTAAAGCAAGGCATTTGACTATGATTGCGCTTGGAGGATCTATTGGTACTGGACTCTTCCTGGCCAGTGGTGGCGCTATCGCTTCAGCCGGACCCGGTGGTGCACTTCTAGCCTATACGGCTGTTGGTGTTATGGTTTATTTCCTCATGACCAGTCTGGGAGAGCTCGCTACCTATTTACCGGATTCCGGCTCATTCAGCACTTACGGCACGCGTTTCGTCAGCCCCGCTTTTGGGTTCGCCATCGGCTGGAACTTCTGGTATAACTGGGCGGTTACGATTGCAGCAGAATTGTCTGCCGCCACCGTCATTATTAAATATTGGTTCCCGGACAGTCCCTCCTTTCTCTGGAGTCTCGTGTTCCTGCTGCTGATGTTCGGTCTTAATTTCCTGTCTGCTCGTGGATACGGAGAATCAGAATATTGGTTTGCCATTATCAAAATTATTACTGTTATCGCCTTCCTTATTGTCGGAGTTTTGATGATTTTCGGAATCATGGGCGGAAAAGCCGTAGGCTTCAGCAATTTCCAGATCGGGGGCAGCTCGTTCCACGGTGGCTTCTTCGCTTTCGTCGGTGTCTTTATGGCTGCGGGATTCTCCTTCCAAGGCACCGAGCTAATCGGTGTTGCAGCAGGTGAGAGTGAGAACCCTCGCCGTAACGTACCTATTGCTATTCGCCAAGTCTTCTGGCGTATATTAATCTTTTATATCCTCGCTATACTAGTAATCGGAATGCTGATTCCTTACACGAATCCAGATCTGCTGCGCGGTGGTATTGATGATATCGGAGTCAGTCCGTTTACGATCGTATTTAATAAAGCAGGACTTGCTATTGCCGCATCCGTCATGAATGCTGTCATTCTCAGCTCCGTATTGTCAGCCGGGAACTCGGGAATGTACGCCTCCACCCGCGTCCTGTACGCTATGGCTAAGGATGGAATGGCTCCACGTGCTCTAGGCAAGCTTAATCGCCGCGGTGTTCCTGTTGGTGCTTTGCTCGTGACCACAGCCGTGGGTATGTTAGCCTTTTTAGCATCATTCT
Organism: Paenibacillus sp. FSL F4-0122; assembly: GCF_038002845.1. Taxonomy (NCBI): domain Bacteria; kingdom Bacillati; phylum Bacillota; class Bacilli; order Caryophanales; family Paenibacillaceae; genus Paenibacillus; species Paenibacillus sp. FSL F4-0122. The sequence goes on along the minus strand of NZ_JBBODI010000001.1, from coordinate 3,157,246 downwards.
TTGGTGATGGTGCTGTATACAACTGGTTGCTTAATGCTTCCGGTATGTGTGGATTTATTAACTGGCTCGGCATCGCTGTCTGCCATTATCGTTTCAGACGCGCCTTTATAGCTCAAGGTCATTCCCTTGATGAGCTGCCTTACCGGGCTAGATGGTTCCCGTTTGGGCCTATATTTGCCTTAGTACTTTGTACGGTAGCCATCCTTGGCCAGAATATGGGTGCCTTCTCAGGTGGAAACATCGACTGGTACGGTATTGCCGTTTCCTATATCAGCCTGCCATTATTCGTCTTGATTTGGGCCGGCTATCGCTTCTTCCGCAAGAGTAATATTATTCCTTTGGATAAATGCGATCTTAGTACTCACCCAGAATAAATAGACTCCTCAAAAAGGGATATCCAGAAGCCTGAAAGGCTGCGGGATATCCCTTTTTATATAAATCAATCTAGTATATTCAACTCCTGATTTTACTTAGCCCTTTGCCTATTCCCAAGTCACATACACTTTTAGATCACCCGTATTATCAAAAGAAGTGCTAGAATAAGACACTTCCTCTAGTCCAAGTTTATATAACTCCTGTAGATCATTCTTCAGCTGGGTTCCACTACCGTCATAACGGAATAATAAAGATCCCTCTCCTGAAGCGACAGCCTTATTCGCCAGCTGAATTAAATCTGCTGCTGAACGTACAATCCGTTCCTCGGCATACAGCTCATAATTAAGGTCCTTCTGAAGTTGCTTATACACCCCGGCGCTCTGTCCTCCACGCTCTACAAGTGCTGACAAGGTCTTATAATAGGCAACCGAGGCTGCCGGATAAGACTTCGTCCAGCTATGGTCCTGACGCATTTGGGCATCAGTCTTCAAGTAATACGCGGTGCTTACTACGCCGGCTTTATCAGGTGTCGGGTCATCCCAAGTTGTGTCGAGATGATACCATCTCCCTTCGAGCAGCACTAGATTCCAAGCATGAGACTGGCTGCGTCCTCCCGGCTGTTTTGCAGTGCCCTCAACGATTTTATTACTGAATCCCGCTTCCTTGAGCAGCTTATAGGTCAACAGCGAATACCCTTGGCAAACGGCACTGCCACTCTTCAGGCCTTCATAAGCCGTATATTTACGATAAGAGGTATCATACTTCAGACGCAGCACCACCCAGTCGTGGATAGCCTTAACCTTCTGATGATTATTCATGCCCGGTGTAATGATCTTCTTGAGCGTTGCCTTTACTTCTTTATTCACAAAAGCGGTCTGCTCCAGCGTTTCCAAGTATTTCACTTCTACCGTAACCTTTACAGAGCTTTTGCTCCCTCGATAAGTGTATCCGTAGCTGTCTATGATGTAATACAAATAGGGATCGCTATTCATCGCTTGATCTAGACCCGTTTGTATCTGTGTTTTTAAATTCGAGGTTTTCCCCTCATAAGTAAAAGTGATAGTCTCTCTACGATTATTCATCGCACCGGTTAGCTTCTGGGCAATTTCACTCACAGAACGAACGGTCGGTGAAGTCGTGGCCGCATAAGCATGCCCCCAGGTCCAATACAATGTCGGGGGAATGGCTGCGCAAATAATCACTCCTCCAAGAATGACTTTTGCCAACGTGAAGCGTTTTTTCCACATAATTATTCTGATCCTCCGGCTCCTACAGACTTATTCAAAACCCTCCATTTAATAGATAATGAAGACTTGGGCAAAAAAAGACTGTTCTCTGTAGAATAATTCTACTCTGAGAACAGCCTCTAAGCCAGATCAATATGAATTATTTCTTTAGGGGTGTAATGAGATAGGTCTCTCCTATTACTGTTTCAAATTCCAGCCCCGCTCCTTCAATCTGTGTACCATCAGGTTTTTGAATGAGCAAAGGCTGGTGTTGAACAATTCTGCAGGATCGGCCATGAGTCGAGGTAACCTCTGCCCTAGTTAAACAGCCCCCGCTCCATTCTATAGTCATGACAAAGCCACCACGTGCCACCAACCCTTTCACGCTGCCTTCAGACCATTCCTCTGGAAGAGCAGGTAATAGTTCCAGACCCTCCTGATGACTCTGCAAAAGCATTTCTGCTATTCCGGCTGTAGTGCCGAAGTTTCCATCAATCTGAAACGGAGGATGATTTCCGAACAGGTTCGGCAAACTGGAATCTTGCAAAATGCGACGTAGACAGCTAACCGCACTCTCGCCATCCTTCAGACGCGCATAAAGATTAAGCAACCATGCTGCGCTCCAGCCTGTATGGCCACCTCCGTGTTCTATGCGTTTCTTCAGTGTTAAGGCTGCCGCCTCCGCTAGCTCTGGTGTGGAGGAAGGGCTAATTACGTTCCCAGGGTACAGGTCATACAAATGAGAAACATGACGATGCCCAGGCTCTTGTTCAGCAAAATCCTCATTCCATTCGCGGACAGTTCCGTCCGGTGCGATCCCTTGGTGGGCAAGCTGTTTCTGTTTCTGCATAAGCTCCTGACGCAGCTCTACATCGGTATTTAAAATGTCAGCAGCCTGAATGCAGTGCTTGAACAACTCAGCGATAAGCGATAAATCCATAGCTGAGCCAGCCGAGACACTGCATGGTGTGCCGTCAGCAGTCAGAAATACATTCTCTGGCGAGGTAGACAAACCTGTCGTCCATCTTCCATCAGGCAGCTCTACTAGCCAATCCAGACAAAACAATGCGGCTCCCTTTAGTATGGGATAAGCTGTGCGCAAATAGTCCTCATCTGGACGAAAAGCGTAACGCTCCCATAGATGGCGAGAGAGCCATACCCCGCCCATCGGCCAAAAAGCCCACATCGCCTTACCGTCTGATGGAGAAGTCATCCGCCACAAATCGGTATTATGGTGTACTGTCCAGCCACGTGCGGCATAATGAATACTCGCTGTACGGCTGCCAGCCACGCTAAGCTCCGTGATAAAATCTATTAAAGGTTCATGGCATTCGCCCAATCCGCATAACTCGGCTGGCCAATAATTCATTTCGGTGTTGATATTTGTCGTATAATTGCTGTTCCATGGTGGCTGAATATAGGGATTCCAAATACCCTGCAGATTCAGAGCTTGCGTCCCCGGCCGTGAGCCAGCAATCATCAGGTAGCGGCCATACTGGAACAGCAACGCTTCCAGTTCAGGATCTGCCTGTCCTTCGCGGTATTGTACCAGGCGCTCATCAGTCGGAAGCTCTCCTCGGGAAGCAGCAGATGCAAGCGTCAACTCCACACGGTGGAACAAGGATTGATGATCCTCTAAGTGGCGTTGCTTAAGCTCTGCGTATCCTTTAGAGGCTGAAGCTAACTGCACTAGGCACAACTCCGCTGGCAGCTTGCCACCGCTTCCCGGCATCCGGTCATACCCGGCATAATCGGTTGCCGCAGCCAGACGAAGGGTAATGGAGTGCGCGCCAGAAATCAACAGCGAGCCGTTCTCCGCTACACAAGTCCCACCTTCCGTCTGGATCTCCATAACCGCAGCAAAACTTATGCCAAGCCCTTCTTCATATAATACGGCACGCGGGTGATCCCCTACGTAGTTATCAGCCACATGCGACGGGGCACGGCCAGTCATAATCAGCATGCCATCCGGAGTAATCTCCGAGTTGAAAGGATGTGGTGATGCCAGATCCGCCCAGAAATCTGGGAGAGTAGCTTGGCCCTCCCCCCCCTCAGCACGGATATGAAGAGCTATAATGTCATCCGGTCTGCTGGCCAATACTTCACGTACGATCCTTACACCACCGGCAGTATAGGTTACCGTAGCCAACGCCTGATCCAGATCAAGCTCTCTCCGGTAATCCTCTACAGGACCTGCAAAATTAAACTTCAATCGCAAATCTCCAAGCGGTTGATAGGATTCCGTCCGGCTGCCTAACATTTTGGCGTCCACCAGTGCTTCTGCTTCCTTGTATTTCCCCTCTGCAACTAGCTGTTTAGCTGGAGCCAAATGCCGCAGTGCCTCATAGTTGGCTTTATCCCGCGGGAAACCTGACCATAGAGTGTCTTCATTTAATTGAATCCGTTCTTCTTCGATTCCACCAAAGACCATGCCGCCCAGCCTCCCGTTACCTACGGGCAGCGCCTCTTCCCATACAGCCGCCGGCTGCTTGTACCATAACTCATGCCGTCCGGAGTTCTTGCTCTCTCCCATGTATATTCCTCCTGTCCTGTTATTACCGGTGAAAAGCAATCAGCGGGAGGCCCGGACTTTCGTTCGGACTTCCCGCCATCTTCATGCTTTTATTGGATTAGACGAAATTTAATAATTAATCATTCCAAAGTTTCACGCGTTGTTTAACCAGCTCTTCACGCAAATCTTCAGCTTTCGTTACACCAGCTTTATCAAGCTCAGCCATGTAAGCATCCCAAACTTTATCGAAATCAGCTGGTTTAGACAAGATTGCTTCTGGGATCCGTTTCCAACTGATATCCTTCAGCTTGTTGTCAAGAACGACAATTTCGCTATCCCCAGGAATCGTGATGTTCCATGCCGCGCCCCAAGGTTTAACTTTGAACTCATCTTCACTTGGGAAGAGGTCTTTCCAAGTTGTTGCTTTGTAAGCAGCAAGTGTTTCTTTTTCAACCGCATTGTAACCTACAGTTACTTGCTCAGGGAAACGAGTTGTGTAGTAGTTACCAGATGGATCCAATACACCGTCGCCATAGTGAGCGCTCAGCAATGCATAGTTTGATCCGACATTACCCAAACCAGTTTCTTTTTGGAAGTTGGTAGTGTCATTATATTTACGGTCGTTCACATCTTCAGGAATGACACGTTTGCCATCAACAACATTGTAGTGTTTGCCTTCAATACCCCAGTTAACCAATACTTGACCTTCGTCGGAAGCTAGGTAGTCCAGGAATTTAATCGCACGAACTGGATCTTTAGCATCTACGCTGATCCCAATTCCGTTACCACCCATGAAGCCTGTAGGCCAGAAGGAGGTTTCTTTGTACTCCTCAGACAAGGTTACAGGATAGTGTCCATAGCCTTGATCCAGCTTGCCTTCAGCTTTCAATGCTCTTTCTCCATCGCCATAACCCCAGTCTTGGTCAATCAAACCAATAACGCGGCCGGTAGCAATTTTAGCTTTGTACTGATCATACTTTTGAACGAAACTTTCTGGATCAAGCAATCCGATATCGTTCATGTGGTTGAGCCAGCGGAAATATTCTTTTTCAGCCGGACGACGGAAGTGATAAGTTACTTCTTGGGTGTCGATATCAATCGCATATTCACCATCGTCAGGAGAACCAGTAGTAATAAATGCTGGGTTAGTTACTGTAATGTACATGTACCAATCATCTGCATTCAGAGTCAGGCCGATGTTTTTGTTACCATTTTCATCCGTAGGATGTTTTTCCAGGTAAGCCTTGATTACGTTCTCATAATCTTGAACAGTTTTGATTGCAGGATATCCAGCTTCTTTAACAGCACGGTGCTGTAGTTCAAATCCGCCACCAGCATCAAAATATTTGTTGTCCACACCTGCATAGGTAGGGATGGCATAAATCGCGTGATCATCGTCACTGTAACGTGAACGTTTCATGCCTTCTTCGCCCAATACTTTTTTGATATTCGGAGCATATTTTTCAATCAGGTCTGTTAGATCAAGCATTGCGCCTGCATCCACCAGCTTACTGACATCAGTCTTAGCACTGATCAAATCCGGATATTCGCCGCTCGCTGCGATCAAGGCTACTTTTTGTTGAGGATCACCAACTGCATATTCAGCATTTAGGGTTACTCCCGTTTTTTCCGTAATCACTTTACCAACTTCATCTTGCATACCTGTCCAGTTCGGGTTAGGGTCTGCACTGAAGAAGGTCATCGTGAGCGGGGAAATATCCTCAGCCGCATTGGTCGCATTTCCAGCATTAGTTGCATTGCCGCCTGTATTTCCAGCTGCAGCATTACCATTGTTGCCATTGTTACCGCCGCAGCCTGCAAGCACACCGAGCAGCATAATAGAAGTGAGCGTTAATGCCGTAGCTTTGGCTTTTATCTTTCTATTACTTCCCATTAAATAAACCCTCCTTAAAATTGTTTATCTATCGTATCACAGGTGAAGACCTGTTAATACTTTACCCAGCTTGCCAAAAGAAAACGGATACACAATAGGTTTTAAGCATAGGGGAGACTAAGCTCCCCCGTTAAACTGTGATTAACTCTTCACAGCACCAAGTGTCATACCTTTAACAAAATACTTCTGAATGAACGGATAAACCAACAGAATCGGTACGGTTACGACAATCGTAATCGCCATTTTGAGCGACTCCGGCGAGACCTGATTGGAAGCCAGCGAAGCAATGTTGGAGCGGTAGTCGCCTCCGTTACCACTGGTTGTGGTCTGTAGAACCTTCATCAATTCAAACTGTAATGTGGTTAAGTTAGGGCTTGAACCATTGTACAGATAAGTATCCAACCAAGCATTCCATTGACCTACTGCTAGGAACAGCGCAATTGTTGCTAACGCTGGTTTCATCAGTGGCAAAATGACCCGGAAGTAGATAGTAAAGTCATTGGCTCCATCCAGCTTCGCTGATTCCTGCAGCGCATAAGGCAGACCGTCGATAAAGGAGCGGATAACGAAAACGTTAAAAGCACTGACCAATCCAGGTAGGACATAAACTGCAAAGCTGTTCATCATATGCAGATCCTTGATCAGCATGTATATAGGAATCATTCCTCCAGAGATATACATGGTCATTGCCAAGAATGTGGAAACGAATTTACGGCCTGCAAAGTCAGGGCGGCTGATCGTAAACGCCAGCATCGAGGCACTGATCAGTCCGAATAAAGTTCCAACAACTGTCCGTAAAGCGGATATTTTAAACCCGGTGATTAATCCCGAGAAGGTGAAGATTTTCAAGTAATTGTCCCAAGTAAACTGGCGGGGATAGATGGTCACTCCACCGCGCACACTATCCACTGAATCATTCAGTGAGATGGCAAGCACGTTCAAAAACGGATAAATCGTGATTACAACCACAAACAGGATTACAAAATATACAAAGAAATCAAAGATCCTGTCTGACCATGACTTTCTGGTGATAGCTGATTCTCCCACGGTAACGCTCTCCTTTCATGAAAAGGGCAATTTGCTGCCACGATTGGGTTGAAGGGCCCTCTGTGTTACAGAAGGCTCTCTTTTGTTGTACGTTTAAAGATTCCATTAATCGTAAACAGTAGAATTACACTGATCACTGAGTTGAATATATTGATCGCAGTACCGTAGGAATATCTCGCCATGCCCAGTCCGTATTTCAGTGAATACAAGTCTAGCACTTGAGAATAGTCGGTAACGAGGTTGTTTCCGAGCAAGAATTGCTTCTCAAAGCCGATATTGAGCAAATTACCAATCGACATAATAAGTAGTACAGTAATTGTTGGGCGAATACCCGGAAGTGTAATATGCCATACCTGACGCAGCCTGCTGGCACCGTCTACCCGGGCTGCTTCGTACAATTCAGGCCCAATACCTGCGATAGCTGCAAGGTAGATGATGGCATTCCATCCGGTCTCTTTCCAAATATCCGATAAGGTAACGATTCCCCAGAAAAGATGGCCCTGGGCCATAAACTGGATAGGTGCGTCTATGAATCCTATTCCTAACAAGATATCGTTTACAATACCATTTTCACCAGATAACATTTTAGTTACAATCCCTGCTGCAACCACCCATGATACAAAGTGGGGCAAATACGAGACTGTTTGAGCAAATCGTTTAAAGAAGCCGAGACGCACTTCATTGAGCAATATTGCAAACGTTATCGGAAAGATAAGGCCTGCGACCAAGCCCATTCCACTCATCGCTAGCGTATTACGCAGCGCCAGAAGGAATTGCGAGTCACTGAACAGTGTCTTAAAGTGTTCAAAACCTACCCATTCTTGTTCAAAAAAGCCACGTGCGGGCTTGTACTTTTGAAAAGCCATCGTCCAGCCCCATAACGGGAGATAACTGAAGACGAATGCCCAGATCACAAAAGGTATCGACATCATCCATAAGTACTTTTGATTCTTAAAGCTTCTCCAAAACCGTCCTCCTGAAGCAGGCTTTTTGTTGCGTGTTCGGGTATCCGGCGGGATTTGAGAAGTTACTGTGTCCGCTTTCATAAAGCCCCTCCTCTCTATGTCTATATTCTAAATCTCTGTAAGCGATTGCAGTACCCTATAAATTCGACCTAAAATCAGGTGAAAATTAGAGATTTAGAGCCAAAATAAAGCGGATACATCGTTGAAAACACTGAAAACAAACATGAATTTACTGAAAATAAAATTAAGTGAAATTATTTGATTTCATAAATCAATACGATACTTAATCCCCTGTCTATTTCACACAATTAATACTTCATCCCATAATTAAAAAACGCCCCGAGCTAACGTTCTATAAGTGAACGTGGCCGGAAGCGAAGGCGCGGACTGAAATGACCTTATTTAAGCAAATTGCACATCTTATTGGGTTAGGCGGACTATAAAGACCTTATTCACTTAAAAAACCACCTTTTGGAGAACATTTGCAGCTAATAACGTACATGGAGTCCGATAAATCGAAATTGGACTCGAAATAGCCCAAATAACGACTCTGGAGTCCGTCATACCCGCGAATGAAAACTATAATATGCTCTCAGATGAGGCGTAACAAGTATACCCGTAACCCCTGCCCTGCTCCTCAACGAAAACCTCCGTATGGTTCAATTAAAATTAATTACTTTAATATCATCTTATCTAGAAAATATCACCTGATACATCAGTACTTCAACTATTTCAGATACATATTCCTTATACGCACATGCCGAGTCGACATTATCTGTTGTACCTGCAATTTCTTTTCCTAAAGGAGGGTAATAGGAGAGCAATGAAAAACAAAAACATCAAGACATTATTATTGATTATCGCCGCAGTATTATTGACACTAAATTTATTTCAATTCAATAACAACGTAAGCCATAACAGATTAATGAATAGGCTGGACCTGAATCTGACATCAGAACTCGACGGTCTAAGAGTGGAATTAGAACGATCCTCAACACCAAGCATTCTTGCTGTAGAGCAAGCGAGTAAAATTGCTGCCCTTTCGACGTATTCAACATTAGGGTTCGATTATGGATATACCTTGGAAACCAGAATACATGACAAATATGTACAAAATGAACCTTTTAAAGAGATGGATCAAATTCAAGAGTTACTTCTGGCCCTTCAAAAGGACCCTGCAAATCAAGAATTGCAACAAAGATTAGATTTATTATTAGTGAAGTAGCTTTAATGTAAGAAAAAAAGCCACAGCTAAAGCTCAGGTTATACCTGAACTGCAACTGTGGCTTTTTGGGCTTCTATTTTAGATGTTTTTGCGAAAAGAACTTGGGGAGAGTCCTACATATTTACGGAACTTGGCGTTGAAGTAATCGGGGTTCATGTACCCAACTTTCTCGGCCACCTCATATACTTTCATGCCTTGTGCTAGGAATTGCTTCGCCTTCTCAATCCGCACTTTGTCCACATACGTATTGAAGTATTCCCCGGTAGTGTTCTTGAACATTTTACCTAGATATGCGCTGTTGTAATTAAATAACTCAGATAAGGTCTCAAGCTTAAGGTTCTCATTGTAACGGCGGTTGATTAGCTCCGTAATTTTTTTGATCTCATTCCCTTTGCTGCCACTGGACATTTGATCGGCGATCTCCGCCATGAAATTAACGGCCTGCTCTTGCAGGTCTGCCAGATAATGACTATGGTAGAGCTCACCGATCGGCGGGGAATGCTTAGCGGCATTGCTGCGAATCTCTGGATAGACCGGTTCGAGACGGGCCAACACCGTACTGAGAATCCGCACAAATGTATCTTTGATCTGCTGCTCCTCACTGCCCGCAGCCAGTAGCTCCGCACAGATCGTATCCACCAGCGGTTCAATGGCCGCGCGGCTTCCGGTTTCAACAGCAAGCATTAGGCGGCTCTCCGCATCCTGCCCTTCTTCGGTGTACGCCTCCGCCACTCCAGGAAACAACATACCGGAGAGATCGGCGCTGATCAGAATCCCTTTGCGGTAAAAGAATGCCCGGCGCAGCAGTTCACGCGCCACTTGAAAAGACTGTGCCGCCTCTTCTGGTCCAGCTACAGGGCCTCCCGTTGCTGCGCTGAAGTTGTATCCCTCGCGGCAAATTAAGGACGCAAGCTCTTCCATCAGCCGCTCCTGTTCCTGCTTTCCTGGCAGCGGCTCTTGCAGCAGGAATCCAATATATGGCGGCATCGTGAAAAACATCCGCTCTTCACTGCTGCCAAAATACTGTTCTACCGCGGCCTTAACGGCCCGCTCCCCTTCCTCACTACCGCCCGCAGGCGCGAGTAATTCGAGTAGGATCACTTCGACACGGTCTGATTTAAGACCCAGTGCTGCCGCCTGCTTAGCAGGATCATTCTCCCCCTCCTCCGCAGTTGAAGGCTGCAGCAATGTACGCAGCAGGCTTTCGCGATTACGGGCAGGCTCCTCTTCATTCCAGCGGCTAAAGCGATCTTCCTGAGCGATCGTGACTCTGAGTTCCTCCAAATAGTTGATTAGCTCTTCCTCATCCACCGGCTTCAGTAAATAGCCGTCAATGCGGTAAGAAATGGCTCGTTTGGCATACTCAAAATCCGCATGACCACTTAAAATCAGCACATGGCTGGTCGAGCCTTCCTCGCGCAGCTCACCGATTAACTCCAGCCCGTCCATACCAGGCATGCGGATATCCACCACAATCAGTTCCGGATAAAAAATATGATATTTCTCCTGAGCTTGCAAGCCGTTGGCGGCCGTAGCCACCACCGTATACCCTAGCTCTTCCCAAGGGATTAGAGCCCGAAGGCCTTCCCGCAGCTTTGGCTCATCATCAACAATCAATACTTTGATCATAGATTTATGTCCTCCATTGGAATACGAAACGTAATAGATGTTCCTTCATTCATCCGGCTTTCGATATTCAGTCCATATTCAACACCGTAGGATAACTTCAAACGGTCGTGTACATTGCGCAGCCCGATGCGTGCCTCTTCCTGCTCATCACGAACCTCAAGGGTATAACGGATCTGCTCCAGCTTGTCCGGAGTGATCCCGGCTCCATTATCGGTAATGGTAAAGACCGCATGATTCTGCTCACGCTTGATATTCACCGTAACCATTGCTCCATCCATCGTGTTGTCTAACCCATGAATCACCGCATTTTCCACAAGCGGCTGCACAATCAGCGGCGGGATGTAGAGTGATTCGACGGCAGGGTCTACAATAAATTGATATTTCAAACGATCCTCATAACGGAATTGCTGAATATCCAAATAACAACGAACCACTTCAAGCTCCTGGCTAAGCAAAATTTTACTTCGGCCTACCTCCAGATTACTGCGCATCATTTTGCCAAGAAGACGCACTACCCGTGCAATCTCCACTTGCCCTTTCATATGGGCCTCCATACGAATAGATTCCAGCGCATTGAACAAGAAATGAGGATTGATCTGGCTTGCCAGCATTTTAAAACGGATATCATTCTGTTTCTGTTCCAGCAGACTGTTCTGGTCATTAGATTCCTGTACCTCGTACATCAAATCGTTAATACTCCGTACCATAGAATTGAACTGACGAGCTAACAGGGCAATTTCATCTTTGCCATCAATTTTTAATGAAGTGTCAAAATCACCCGTACTAACGCGGTTAATATGTCTGCTTAACTGCAATAATCGACGTGAAAATAATGAAGAGAAACTATATATGATTAAAAAGGCCAATAAAACGCTTACGGCAATCACGGTAATCGAAAGCTTAATCACCCGATTAGGTTCTTTGACTATACTATCAATAGAAAAAACAGAAATAATTCGCAGGGCGTTACGGCTGGCTTGTGGTTTAAGTTCTTCTATCACTATTTTGGAGGCTTCACCATCTACTTCTGCCTCATAGCTCCCGCTTCCTTGCCCCAAAAGCTTTGTATCAAAAGAAACATCTGCCAGTTTCTTTCCTGTCCGATCGCTCCGGTTCGCAGCAATGATATTATCCTGATCATCCACGATCATGGTATCAAATGATTCCTGGCTCAGAATTGAGGTTAGCTGGTGACTGTTTACATTAATAACGAGCACGCCAATTTTACTGGAGCCCTCCAGCTCGATTTTGCGGACAAGACTTAAATAATTCCGCTGATCACGCTCATCCTCTATATATTCCCAACCGACGAGGCTATCGTACCGCTGTGCTCTCTGATACCACTGGCTCTCCTTAATGGCAGACGAAGGATTGATCAGCTCCCAGTTGTTAAGCAGCGTAGCATTATCAGTGTATAAACGTATGTTGGATATGTCTTTATATAATCTTAGGTATTCACGCATATCAGTGTAATCCCGATAAGCCTCAACCACATCATAAGTGCTTACATACTGGCGTATGGCGAGTTTTTTCAGCCGGGCATCATTGGACAATCGATACGCTATATCTTGCGATACACCGATGACTTCTTCTGTTCTTTTTTTTACCCGATCTACGTTAATTGAAGCTTGCTCCAGTGCGTTCTCAAACGCCATGGTCCTCATCTCAATCGTAAGATAACCACCTACCAGTAATACCGGTAAAAGTGTAGTCAGTAAAAAAGCAAGCAGCAGCTTATTGCGGATTTTGATGTCATTCAGCACCTTAACAAACCATTGAAACATGGCCTTTCGCCCCCCGAAACCTTCACTATCTCATGTACAGGCTGCCACTACCTTGGAGATATTCCATACTTTACAGAAGAAAAATGAAAACGGCAACATTTTTGAATATTGCCGTTCATCACCTCTATAAAGAAGATGGTCTTTAAAAAGGCCTTCCGCCAGATGCGAAAGACCTTTTTTATATCAGACAGATTGATAAATGGCGTTTTATTGGCGATATGCAGCCAGCTTGTTATTCAATTCGCGGGTCTGGCCGTAAACTTCCTGATAGAGGTTGAATAGACCATCATAGATTGCCGTTTGTTTCGGATCTGGTTTATAAACATCAGCAGGACGGATAAACGCTTCTGCACATTCCGCAAGGGATGTGAACCATCCGCTTCCATAAGCCGCCAGCATAGCTGCTCCCATTGCCGGACCCTGTTCACTTTCCAGCTTCACGATGGATGCATTGAAAATATCAGCCTGCATTTGCAGCCAAGCCTCATTTTTAGCTCCACCACCAATTGCAATGATCTCTGTAATCTCTTTGCCTGACTCACGTACAATCTCAATGGATTCACGCAGTGAGAAGGTAATGCCTTCTAATACTGCACGTGTAAAATGCGTCAACGTATGCCCTGAATCCATACCAATAAAGCTTCCGCGAATATTCGCATCTGGATGTGGTGTACGTTCTCCTACAATATAAGGTGTGAATAACAGGCCGCCGCTGCCAGCTGGAATAGAGGAAACTCCGCTTAACAGCTCATCAAAGCTTTTGTCCGCCGCAAAGGTTTCTTTGAACCACGTAAGGCTATGACCAGCAGCTAGTGTAACCCCCATAATATAGTAGGCATCTTTTTCACCATGGTTAAAGAAATGGACTTTGCCTTCGAGATTCAAATCTTTATTGCTTTCATAAGAAAGAACTACACCAGATGTACCAATACTGCACATGGTCCGGCCTTCTCCCAATACACCCGCTCCGAGCGCGCCACAAGCATTATCTGCACCACCAGCAAATACCTTTGTTGAAGATAAAAGACCTGACGCTTCAGCAATGTCCGGCAATAAAGTTCCAGTCTGTTCAAAGGATTCTACCAATCTAGGACAAAGAGAAAGCGGAAGTTCAAAAGCCTCTGCGATTTCTGCACTCCATTCTTTAGAACCTACATCCAATAGCAACGTTCCGGCAGCATCGGAGTAATCCATTGCATAATCACCCGTCAACCGATAACGAACATAATCTTTTGGCAGCAGGAACTGATGCGCCTGTGATAATACTTCTGGTTCATTCTCTTGAACCCACAGAATCTTAGGCAGTGTAAAACCTTCCAATGCTTTGTTTCTGGCGATATCGATCAACTTCGTTCCAAGCGTCTTCTCAATCTTACGGCATTGTGCAGTAGTACGGGTATCATTCCAAAGAATAGCTGGACGCAGCACTTGCCCTTCTTTATCTACCAGTACCAATCCGTGCATTTGTCCGGAGAAACTTAGACCGTCTACTTGAGACGGGTCTATGCCTGATACTTCAATCAGACGGCGCAGGCTGACCAGCGTGCCCTTTACCCAATCTTCAGGATTTTGCTCACTCCAGTTCGGTTGGGGTCTGCTTAGCGGGTAGGACTCGGAATGCTCAAAAGCCACCTTCCCCTGCGGGTCCACTAGAACAGTCTTCACTGCACTAGTCCCCAAATCAACACCTATAACGTATTTCATTTTTGACCTCCTAAAAGTTTTATGGAGCTTAGCTTCTTGATTCTCTTCGCAATAAAACTCGCTTCGTAAGCATCTGCTTAGTTTTATGAGCGTTTACTACGTTGAGTTACTTCGAATAAAACTTACTTCGAAAGCATCCGCTTAGTTTTGGCTACAAAAAGGGGGCTGCCGAAGAATGCTCTCTTCAGCAACCCCCGTTGCATTTGTTCAAACTAGACTCAAAGCTTAAGCTTCAAGCTCCCTGTAAAAACTACTCAGCCAAGATGTATTGGTTAAGGGTAGCTCTCAGGTATTCTTGACGTCCGGATTGGTTAGGACGTGGGTTCTCATTGTTCAAAGCATATTCAGCCAAAGAAGCCAATGTTGCTTTACCTGAAACGATGTCTGCTCCAACGCCTTCAGTGAAGCTGCTGTAGCGTTTGTCAACGAAGTCTTCGAATACGCGATCTTCGATCAATTTAGCAGCAACTTTCAAGCCTTTTGCGTAAGTATCCATACCAGCGATGTGTGCCAAGAACAGATCTTCTGGCTCGAAGGAAGGACGACGTACTTTAGCATCGAAGTTAATTCCGCCTTTGCCAAGACCGTCATTCTTCAATACTTCATAAAGAGTAAGTGTTGCATCGTAGATGTTAACTGGGAATTCATCAGTATCCCAACCAAGCAGTGTATCCCCTTGGTTAGCGTCAAGTGATCCAAGCATGCCATTAATACGAGCTACACGAAGTTCATGTTCAAAAGTATGACCTGCAAGCGTAGCGTGGTTAGCTTCAAGGTTCAGCTTGAAGTGCTTGTCGAGCTTGTATTTTTGCAAGAACGAAATTGTTGTTGCTGCATCGAAATCATATTGATGTTTAGTAGGCTCTTTTGGTTTAGGTTCGATCAGGAATTGACCATCAAAACCAATTTCCTTAGCGTAATCTACAGCCATGCTGAACAGGCGAGCAATGTTATCTTGTTCAAGACCCATATCTGTATTCAGCAATTCTTCGTAACCTTCACGGCCGCCCCAGAATACATAGTTGCTTGCGCCCAGACGTTTACCAACTTCCAGACCTTTCTTCACTTGTGCTGCTGCATGTGCGAAAACATCAGCGTTAGGTGTAGAACCTGCACCGTGCATATAACGTGGGTTAGTGAACATATTAGCTGTATTCCACAGCAATTTCTTGCCGGAAGTCTTCATGCCTTGTTCAAGGATATCAACGATAGTGTCGATGTTGCTGTAGAACTCACGCAAAGATGCGCCTTCTGGTGCGATATCTACATCATGGAAGCAGAAGTAAGGCAGATCCATCTTGTCCATAAATTCGAATGCTGCTTCAGCGCGAGCTTTAGCTTTATCAAGACCACTCAATTTGTCCCAGCTGCGAATTGCAGTTTCAGCGCCAAACGGATCAGAACCGCCAGCAGTTAATGTATGCCAATAAGCCATTGCAAATTTCAGATGTTCCTCCATAGTTTTGCCGGCTACGACTTCTTTAGGATTGTAGAATTTAAATGCATAAGGGTTGGTGGAACGGCTTCCCTCGTAAGAGATTTTGTTCACTGTCTCAAAATAAGCCATTGTGTAATCCTCCTCATATTGTGCTACGCTAGCAAGCGTTTACAGCATCATCTTAACACATCTTTTTGACTTTGTATATTGGTTAAACAAAGTTTTTTTATAAAATTTCCGCCTCTTTAAGTCTCCCTTGCCTATCCGTTTAATATTCAAAAAATCCAACAAACATAGATTTCCTCTTTTCTGCCGATGTATTGCAATTTCCAGCACATCACTCTAGACTAAGTGGCATACAACAAAAGGGAACTATGCTAAAAAGGATGTGTGATTCGTGAAGGTTACCGGAGATCAGGCGCTGGTCAAAAAAATCAATAAATCGATCGTACTACATACTATTCGAAGGAACTCTCCGCTCTCGCGCGCCAAGGTTTCAGAGATGACCGGACTAAATAAGGCCACCGTATCCAATCTGGTGGCTGAGCTATGCGCTCAAGAATTAGTGACTGAAGTTGGACCAGGTGAATCCAGTGGCGGCCGTAAGCCACTAATGCTGCATTTTAACAGCATGGCCGGCAGTGTAATCGGTATAGAGCTACGGGTGAAGCAACTGACAGCCGTCTTATGTGATTTAAGTGGTGGCATTCTTTTCGAAAGCGATTTCTCCCTGGACAATCATGCGCTGCCTTATGTTCTGGAACGGATGAAAAAAACAATTTCAGACTTGATTGATAAAGCACCTGAATCCCCATACGGTATCGTCGGCATCGGAGTAGGTGTCCCCGGGATGGTGGATGAGAACGGGGTTGTTCTTTTTGCTCCCAACCTTGGCTGGGAAATGGTTGACCTGCGGGGTATTTTGGAGGCGGAATTCGCGGTTCCAGTCACTATTGATAACGAAGCTAACGCAGGTGCACAAGGTGAACTGAACTTTGGGGCGGCAAAAGATGTTAGACATCTGCTCTATATCAGTGCGGGTTCAGGGATCGGATCTGGTATTATTATTGGCGGAGAGCTGTACAAAGGTGCACGAGGATATGCCGGCGAAACCGGACATATGACGATCGAAGCCCAAGGCAAGCCGTGCAGTTGTGGGAGTCGTGGCTGTTGGGAGCTATATGCCTCGGAAAAAACCTATGACCATTCAGAGTTCTCCCTCCCTGCTCATACCACACAAGAACTGGTCCGTTATGCAGCCGCTGGACAAGAAGACGCCTTGCGCCACTTCTCATCTATGGGTGAATATCTCGGCATCGGAGTAACGAATCTAATCAATAGCTTTAATCCAGAGCTGATTGTCATCGGTGGAGCTTTATCCGAAGCAGAAGCCTG
The DNA here is from genome assembly GCF_038002845.1 of Paenibacillus sp. FSL F4-0122. NCBI lineage: Bacteria > Bacillati > Bacillota > Bacilli > Caryophanales > Paenibacillaceae > Paenibacillus > Paenibacillus sp. FSL F4-0122. Next base: position 3,140,052 of record NZ_JBBODI010000001.1, on the reverse strand, counting down.
GTTAGGGGAGCCTCTTCGCGGGGTTGTCGCGGAGCGTACGCTTCCTTATCATAAGCAGCAGCTCGAGATTACCTTCTCTAAGCTGGGCAGCCGGGGCACGATGATAGGCGCGGGGTTCTCTGCGGTTATGCATTTTCTAGGCGATATTCGGGTCACCGTTTAATGTAGTCTAATGGACAACGATTTTGCGGGACAGTTTCACGAGTGAAATTCATAAGCGGATAGAATTGACGTAAAATTGCCGCATTTAGGTGGATCAAAAGTGCAGTAAAAGCAACTTAAATCCTATATAATAAAGGATAAGTTAGTGTGACATTTATCACTACAACCCCTTTTTTGAAATGGAGAGCGAGTCCATGACCTATGTTGATACGTCTGATATCTCGGCACAGATGTTCATCACTGTGTTGCTTTTTCTGCTCATTATTGCCCCTTTGATCAGTCTCGGTGTGCTCCGTTTTTTTCAAGCCAAAAAGAAATCAGGATTCATTCTGATCGGCAGCGGTGTTGCTGTATACGTCCTATTTCAGATCATTACCTCTTTCACTCAAGCTTAAATTGAACTTTGCGATTTACATCATAAAAAATAGCCTGCGCATATAAGCGTCAGGCTATTTTTGTATACCTAGACCACAAAAAGGTCACCTCCAAAATGGAAGCGACCTTTTGAATTTCTTCGCAGAAATCTTATTTAATTAACAGTCGCCAATGCTTTGTCGAACTGAGTTTTGTTCATCCCCACGATTTTGTACTCACCAATTACAGTTACAGGAACAGCTCTCATTCCCATATCCCAAACCTGCTGTGCGTAATCATCATTCTGCTCGATGTTACGTTCTTCATAGGCTACGCCTTTTTCGCTCAAAAAGCTCTTCACCTGACGGCAATGTGGACAATTTGTTGAAGTATATACAATTACATTTTCCATCATTAGACCTCCTATGGAAGATTACAGTTATGTTATTTATTGTAGCACTGGGAGTTTTCTATACCAAATTACAGAATGACCGCGCTATGTTCCAGACTTTCAATGTATTTCTCAGCATCCATAGCTGCCATACATCCACTGCCTGCTGCCGTAATCGCTTGTCTATAACGGGTATCCTGCACATCACCACAAGCGAATACGCCTGGGATATTAGTTTCAGAAGTACCGGGATTAGTCATGATATAACCTTCAGCATTAGTTGTGATTTGTCCACCCAAGAATGCAGTGTTAGGATGGTGGCCAATCGCCACAAACACTCCGCTTGCTTCAATGATTTCTTCTTGTCCTGTCTCATTGTTCAGCACTTTTAGTCCACTCACGCCTTTATCTCCAGAAGTTACTTCCAGAGGAGTACGATTCAGGCTCCAAGCTACCTTAACATTATCGCGAACGCGATCCTGCATGATCTTGGAAGCACGTAGTTCTTCACGACGGTGTACCAAAGTTACTTTGGAGGCAAAACGAGTCAAGAAACCCGCTTCCTCAAGCGCAGAATCACCACCGCCAACAACCACGATCTCTTTATTACGGAAGAAGAATCCATCACAGGTAGCACAGGTGCTCACACCGCGTCCCACATTATCCTGTTCGCCTGGGATACCGAGGTATTTTGCCGTAGCGCCAGTGGAAATGATCAGGGTATCCGTCGTAAGAACACCCAATCCTTCAACATTAAGCTTAAAAGGCCGCTCTCCAAGTTCTACACTGTTCACCCAACCCGTACGGAATTCCGCACCAAAACGTTCAGCTTGTTTACGCATATTATCCATTAAGTCTGGACCCATAATCCCATCAGGAAATCCCGGGAAATTCTCCACTTCTGTAGTGGTGGTCAATTGTCCGCCAGGTTGGGGTCCTTCGATTACTAGTGGGTTCAAATTGGCACGAGCCAAGTAGATAGCAGCAGTCAACCCCGCCGGTCCGGTTCCAACAATTATTGATTTATACATATCTATATCCTCCTTGAATTAGACGGCAGTGACGTCGCTTCTTATTTAAAATAATTATAATGTAGTCTTAATTATGCTAACTGAAAGCAAAAATGTCAATAAGCCAGACTCCCTCAGGAAAAAATCATTTGTGAACAATTTAATTTTTGGCAATAAATAATGCGCAATAACATCACTGACCTCTTACCGCAACAATCGCAGCCCATTAAGAATAACTAATATCGTACTGCCTTCATGACCGATCACGCCAAAAGGAAGGGCGATGCCCTGCACAAAGTTACTGATCATCAGAGCCGCGATTACTGTTACAGCAAAAATCATATTTTGCTTCACAATACGCTGTGAACGCCGTGCCAATGAAATGGTCGAGGCGATCTCTTCAATATTATCATTCATAAGCACTACATCGGCTATCTCAAGCGCTGCACCACTGCCTTTCATGCCCATACCCATGCCAACAGTCGCTGTAGCCAGAGCAGGCGCATCATTCACACCGTCACCCACCATCACAACATTACCGTGCTTTTCACGAAGCGCCTTAATATGCTTTACTTTATCCTCTGGTAAAAGGTCGGCAAATACTAAATCTACTCCGGTTGAAGCCGCAATAACTTTTGCTGTAGCTTCCCGGTCACCCGTAAGCATAGCCACTTTAATCCCCAGCTCCTGCAGCTTCCGCACTGCAGCTTCTGCTTGTGGGCGAACTATATCCTGCAATGCAATCATACCTGCAATATGCTCACCGTCCAAAATAATGGAGACAGTCTTCCCCTCTTCCGCCAACTGCTGCCGTTTAGTTCTCCAGAATGCTAGCTCAGAATCCATCGCAGACGAAGTCAGCTCATCCAGTAAATTGGACTTTCCAATTTTCCAGAGATGCCCGTCAACTTGACCTTCAATTCCCCAGCCAGTGATGGTTTTACTTTCCTGCACACCTCGCAGCTCCAGATATTCTTCCTCAGCTTTACGCACAATGGCTTCCGCCAATGGATGGCGGGACATATGCTCAATGGATGCGCTAATCGCCAGTAATTCTTCCCGGTTGTAGCCTTCAGCTGCAATAAAGTCTGTCACCTGCGGAGTTCCCTCTGTAAGGGTCCCTGTCTTATCAAAAGCTACAACAGAGGTCCGGGCCATATTTTCGAGGTGGACCCCGCCTTTAAATAAAATCCCTTTTCGCGCACTTTTGGAAATAGCCGACAGCATCGCAGGCATAATCGATGAGACCAACGCACAAGGCGAGGCTACTACAAGAAAAACCATCGCTTTATAAAAGGTTGCGCTCCAGCTCCAGTCCAGCAAAAAGGGTGGAAGGAAAATAAGAGCCACAGTCGAGGCGACAACTACCCGTGCATAGATGGCTTCCAGTCTTTTAATGAATCGCTGTGAATTTGGAACATCCGTCTCTGCTTCTTCTACCATCTTAATGATCTTGGAAAAAAGTGTGTTCTCTGCTGATTTCGTTACTTCAATATAAAGAGGACCTTCTCCATTGACCGTACCTGCGAATACTTCGCTGCCGGCACATTTTTCAACAGGCACTGACTCTCCTGTAATGGAAGCCTGATCTACTGCCGATTCTCCTCTGTACACCTTACCATCTGCAGGAATAAGATCCCCTGGACGTACAAGCAACAGATCTCCGATTACTAACTGATCAATAGCTACCTCGTTCATGCTTCCTTTTTCAATCCGCATGGCTGTGGCTGGTTTTAAGGCCATAAGTGAGGAAATATCCTTCTTACTCCGTTCCATCGTATAGCTCTCAAGTGCTCCACTAAGCGCAAAAATAAAGATGAGCATAGCACCTTCATTCCAGTACCCAATGGTAGCTGCGCCTAGTGCAGCCGCAATCATCAGCAGGTTCACATCGAGATCACGTTCTTTGACGAGCGTCTCAACGCCTTCTTTGGCTTTGTTCCAGCCACCAATGGTATACGAAATAACATAAAGTACTATAGAGAAAACTTCTGACCAGCTACCCATAGCCCAAGCAAAAAGCATAAGCACTCCGCTGCCAAGCGCAGCCTGCATCTCGGAGTTGCTGAGCATGGCTCTCACATCGAACCGGCGTTTTGGAGCGCCTGGTTTCTTCATGCTGCCGGAGATTGAGGTTTGCTGGGGTAAATGTTTTGATGTTGCTTGCATAATAATCACCATCCTGAAAGTTTTGTGTAGGATTACTTCATTAACTTCTCTTCGCAACAAAACTTGCTTCGGGAGCACACGCTTTGTTTTGTCTAAATGATAATGAGAGCCATTCTTAAGACCCCTAAAATGACACATGCTGCCCCGGCTTAGCCGGGACAGCATGAATGATAACTATGAGTAGTGAGAATGATAATCATTGTTGCAACAGTACAACTATATTTCCTTAGTGCAACTTATATTTTAATAATACCACCTTGAACGAAAAAGTAAACCCTACCTTCTGGGCTATTCGTCATAAATTTAAAATAACGTTTTCCTATCTTAACTGCGTATTTTATTTAAAAGCTCGGATAGGACTTGCTCTTCGACTGGCGTCGAATAAGCTCCACCTTCAAAAGACTTCATCGCTCCAATTCCAGCTTGGAACACAAACCGTATACGCCCTTTGCGAACCTTTTTATCCGTATACATCTTATCGATCAGCATTCTATTTGTAATGGTTGCTGGTATTTCAGTCGGAAGTCCCGCCTTCTTCAACAAAGCAATCACACGCTGAGTTTCGTCAGCCGTTACATACCCCAACTGCTCTGCCAGCTGCACCTGAACCGCGAGTCCAATCGCAATAGCTTCACCATGTAATAATTCATAACCACTTAAAGCCTCTAACGCTCGGCCAGCAGTATGCCCCAAATTTAGAATTTGGCGCAGGTTGCTCTCCAGTTCGTCCTTTTCCACCACGCTGTACTTGATCTCACAATTATGAAAAGCAATCCGTTCGCAAACCTCTCGATCTAATACAAGTTCGCCTTCTAAGGAGACAACTCGCTCCATATTCTGTTCAAGAAACTCAAAAAAGTCAGCATCCGCGATGCAGGCATGTTTGATTGTTTCAGCCAAACCACTGCGAAGCTCACGTACCGGAAGCGTTCTCCAAGTGGCTAGGTCGATGTAGACCTTTTTAGGCTGATGAAAAACACCAATTAGATTGGTTGCAACCGGTGTATTCACGCCCGTTTTACCACCAATAGAAGCATCCGCTGCTGCTAAAAGGGTAGTTGCATAGTTCAAACTTGGCACTCCCCGACCAAATGTTCCAGCCAAAAAACCTGCCAAATCCGTTACCGCCCCGCCTCCAATGGCAAGGATACAGCAATCTCGTCCATAAGAACGGCTTAATAGCCGATCCTCCAGCTCTGCCTTCGTTTCTCGGGTTTTGGACTTCTCTCCAGCAGGGAAAGAAAAAAGCTCCGCTTGAAAATCATTCTGAAGCAGCAGTTCCAGCAAGGCTTGTCCATACAGGGCTTCGACTTTGGAATCTGTAATAATCGCGAATTTGCTTACATTCTCGACAATTCCACGTTTTAAATCCTCAATCAGAGCGCCAAAAAGACCTTCCCCAATCTCAATATCGTAAGAATGATCTACGACCTTTTGCAAGCCAACTCTAAAATTCGTGGACATCTACAGCACCCCTATTCAGTAAGATGCTAATAAAATTCGAGCCTCCACTGTCATTATCCTGTTTATGTAAAATGTAAGAAGATGCTGGAAACAAATGTGAATGTTCCAAAACTAATATTGCGCTGCAGCTACTGGTGATAGTACAGAGTTTGCGTGCAGTTAGTTTGAGTAGCTACTATAGGACTCAGCTGACCCTAATCGCTGGTTTTAAACACATTTGGTATTCTAACGGACCCCATTGCAGCTATTGACTTGAAAAGCACCAAATATGTACCTCTTCCTAACGAATAACGTCTCTGGTGTCCGAAACCATGCTTAAAAAGCTAAAATCAGGCAAATAGCGTCATCTGGGTCCTTAAGCATCGGGGGGTGAGGAGTGCGGAGGTTAGGTGCCGAGTTTGAGTGCTGATTAGTTTAAGTGCAGAGGTGCACAATTAGTTTAAGTGCGGAGGTTGAGCGCAGGGTATTAGTACGGTGGTTGGGCACAGGGTGGGAGTTCGGAGGTTGAGTTCGGAGGTTGCATCCAAAGCATGAGTGCAGATTAGTTTAAGTACGGAGGTTAGGCACAGGGTGGGAGTACGGAGGTTGAGTGTGTAGGTTGAGCGCAAAGTATGATTACGACACGATTGATGGACGTATGATGCAAGTTGCTCGCGTATGTAGCTACTATAGGACTCAGCTGACCCTAATCGCTGGTTTTAAACACATTTGGTATTCTAACGGACCCCATTGCAGCTATTGACTTGAAAAGCACCAAATATGTACCTCTTCCTAACGAATAGCGTCTCTGGTGTCCGAAACTTTGCTTAAAAAGCTAAAATCAGGCAAATAGCGTCATCTGGGTCCTTAAGCATCGGGGGTTGAGGGGTGAGGAGGTTGAGTTCAGAGTTTAAATGCAAAGCATGAGTGCAGATTAGTTTAAGTACGGAGGTTGGGCACAGGGTAGGAGTACCCGGTATGAGTACGGCGTTTAAATACAAAGCATGAATACAGATTAGTTTAAATACGTAGGTTGAGTACAGTATTGAGCATGGAGGTTGAGTATAGTGATTGAGTAATGGGTTATATATACGCTGTTGAAGCATGCAGCTAACGACCAAAAAAACAAAGCAACGATTCTCCGATAACCGGATAATCGCTGCTCTGAAGTCTTTTTACGATTCTTATATGAACTGCATCGTATCGTTCAGCAGAAAAAGCTTACTGCCTTCCCCCGGCGGCAGTATCCAGCGTTTCACGCTGCCTGGCGATCCAGATCAGGCAGGCCGCTCTCAGCAGCGCTTCGGTCCGCTGACCGGCGCTGCAAAAGATCCCGCTGAGCCCGATCTGATACAGATCGGCCAAAGCCGACGCCGCCGGTGTCCCCGCGGCAAGTACCACCGCCGCCGGCTTCACGCTCGTCACGGCGGCAAAGATCTCCCCCGCCGCCAGGGCGAAACCCTCTGCGGCGGTCTCTTCCGGCGCGTGTTCGCCCGCCGCGCCGTCCAGCACTAGGAAATCGGCGATACGCGCGATTTCCGCAGCGGCGGCAGGCTCCACATCGGGCGCGATCAGCACCCCGATGCGGCATGCCGCCGCATAAGCGTGGCCGAGTGTCTGATCGGCCACGTCTTCGATGAATTCGCGCTTCGCGGCGAATTCGGCTGCGCTTGCGGTGTAGGCGACCAGCAGGTCAAGGCGGCAATCGCCGCCTTGCCGCTGGCTCTCCGCCACCGCAGCGAACAGCGCTTCGAGCTGCGCGTCCTGAAGCGCGGCAAGCTTGGCGGGCTGCGCCACCGCAAGCGACTCTGGATGCAGCAGGGTGACCGCTGCCCATTCGCCATCCGGCGATTCGAGCAGTTCGGCAGCAGCTGCGCGCAGACGATAAGAGATTCGCTGCAGAATCCGGGCTGCTTGCAGTTCATCCTCGCTAGATAACCAGTTCTCATAAAGACAGAACAGCTCTGGTTCCAGCAGCCATTCCTCACTCCGTATCAAACAAGGGCCCGCTTGAGCAGTCCTTGTTCCTTCCCGTCCAGCAAGACGTTCTTCTCTTCCTTCACGCAGCACTAGGAATGTCGATGGTTCCCCCGGCCGCTTATAATAAGACCGCTTCAAAGGCTCAATGACATCCCTCTGCTCTACTCCAGCGATAAATTCTGCGGCAGCCGAGGCTACGGACCCAGCTTGGCTCATTTCCATTCCCACAGTCCGATCACCAGCCTTATACATGAACTTGAACGGGCGCTCTTCACTACTCCGCAAACCATCCTGCTGACGTTCACCCTTCATCCTCGCACCCACCCTTTATCTTTGGATTGCTGCCGGTATGCCAAGCTATATAACATAAGCGACCGACATTTCATTACCTCACTTATAAATACGGGAGCCACACCTGAAATATGCAAGCGTTGCCAAATCCGATGAATATTCCAACTTTTTTAGGCAACAAAAAAAGCATCACCGCAGAGCGGTAATGCTTTTCGAAATATAAACTTCTATTGTTGACTGGCTGCAATAGCTTGCTCCAGATCATAGATAATATCATCAATGGATTCCGTCCCGATCGACAAACGCAGCAATTCCGGCGTTACTCCGGCTGTGATTTGCTCTTCATCCGACAGCTGTGCATGTGTTGTGCTTGCTGGGTGGATGATCAATGACTTGGAATCCCCAACATTCGCTAAATGAGAGAACAGCTTCACATTCTCAATCAATTTACGTCCCGCAGCACTTCCACCTTTAATACCAAAAGTAAGGATCGCACCTTGGCCTTTAGGCAAATACTTTTGCGCTAATTCATGAGATGGATGCGTAGGAAGTCCCGAATAACTTACCCATTCCACATCGGAGTGTGCCTCCAAATATTGTGCTACCTTCAGCGCATTCTGGCTATGACGTTCCATCCGCAAATGAAGAGTCTCCAGACCTTGCAGCAGCATCCAAGAGTTGAACGGAGAAATCGCCGCCCCTAAATCGCGAAGCAATTGAACGCGGGCTTTAATAATATAAGCAACCGGGCCCACCGCTTCCGTATAAACCACTCCATGATAGCTTGGATCTGGCTCCGTAAGACCTGGGAATTTACCGCTTGCCTTCCAATCAAATTTACCACCGTCAACAATAATCCCACCAATGGATGTACCATGTCCACCGATGAATTTGGTTGCTGAATGGACAACAATGTCCGCGCCATGCTCAATCGGACGCAATAAATATGGACTTGGGAACGTATTGTCTACGATGAGAGGAATCCCATGTTCATGGGCAATCGCTGCAACTGCCGCAATATCCAGAACATTTCCCTGTGGGTTGCCGATTGTTTCTGCATACAAAGCTTTGGTCTTATCTGTAATCGCAGCACGGAAGTTCTCAGGATTATCCGAATCTACGAAATGAACCTTAATACCAAGCTTAGGCAGTGTTGTCGAGAAAAGATTATAAGTTCCGCCATACAGGCTTGCAGCAGATACAATTTCATCCCCAGCGCCCGCAATATTTAGAATGGAAAAGGAAATAGCCGCTGCCCCGGAAGCTGTAGCAAGCGCACCTGCCCCACCTTCAAGTGCCGCCACACGCTGTTCAAATACATCCGTAGTTGGGTTCATCAGCCGAGTATAAATATTGCCGAATTCTTTAAGCGCGAACAGATCGGCTGCATGATCAGCATCACGGAACCCGTAGGAAGTGGTCTGATAAAGCGGTACAGCACGTGAGAAAGTAGTTGGATCAATTTCCTGGCCTGCATGGACAGCCAAAGTTTCAAACGACAGCTTGCGATCTTCTGACATAGGTATTTCCTCCCCTATAATTAAGTATAGAAATGATTAACAATTTTGAATTGTACTCATTCTCTCACAAACCACATCATTTGAAAAGAAAAAAATCTCATTATTCCGGTGTGAATTATTGTACTTTGGTCAAATGCTTCTGCTAGTGTCCTCTACCTACTGGATAACGCTTTCAATATAAATTAATAAAAACCTCAACCTTATGTATAAAACACAATTCCTAATCAAACTGATGGTTAATAGCTTGAATCAGGACAGCGGCGATTGAGCTTGTCCTCCTCACTCGCCGCTTCCGATTCAGCCCCTCGGCTTAGTAATTGCTTTGGCTTGTTTCGCCTTTAGCAATCGCTACACCACCACTAGTTCCAATACGGCTTGCACCTGCTTGTACCATTACATGTGCATCTTCTGCACTACGTACACCACCGGAAGCTTTTACACCAATATTAGGTCCAACTGTAGCACGCATAAGCGCGATATCTTCTTTCGTTGCCCCGCCTGTAGAGAATCCAGTGGATGTTTTTACGTAATCTGCTCCAGCCTCAACAGATAGCTTGCAGGCACGAACTTTTTCTTCTTCCGTTAACAGACAAGCCTCAATGATGACTTTTGTCAGTGCTTTGCCACGAGCTGCATCTACAACGGCTGCAATATCACGTTTAACCAGCTCATCGTTGCCATCTTTTAATGCTCCGATATTGATGACCATGTCCACCTCGCCAGCACCTTTAGCGATAGCATCGGTAGTCTCGAATGCTTTGCTCTCTGTTGTCGATGATCCCAGCGGGAAGCCGATAACTGTACATACTTTAACCTCAGGCGTATCTTTCAGCACTTCATGGGCAGTAGCTACCCAAGCTGGGTTTACGCAGACAGAAGCAAACTTATAAGTTTTAGCTTCCTCCGCCAATTTAATAATGTCTTCTTTCCGTGCATCTGCTTTAAGCAGTGTATGATCAATAATCCCCGATAGTGTAATTTCGCTCATTTTTATTATTCCTCCATGATTTGGATAGTAGTTTTTTTCATCTCTGTAATCATACCAATAGAACTCTGCTTTGCAAAGCAAACAGGGTGAGCATGCCTACCTCAAACCTTAATTTGTGCAGATTTTATGGATTTTAAGTAGTTTATCATTCCCTAAATTATCTTTTTAAAAAAATAAAGGTTTAATCCCCTAAACTTTCCCAATTAAAAATACGATAATAGTCTTAGATAAATAGGTTTTTTTATCCTATTCATCAAAATTTTTCTTAGATAATACTTAGGAGGAGATTAATCAAAAATGGGAAACTTCAATTTCGCCACAAATGCTGCAGATCAAAAACTGAATGTACAAGTCGAAGGAACTATGTCGCCAGAAGATGCAGGACGTTTCATTAATGAATACAACCAAATCATAAGTGCATTCGACCCGAAACAATATGAGATCATCCTAGATTGCAAGACATTGAATGTATCCTCAAAGGACACACTTCCCATGCTTGAGCAATGCTACATACTGTATAAACAATCCGGATTTAAAAAAGTAACCTTTATTATTGCCAAAAGCCCTGTCCTAAAAATGCAGCTAAGCCGAGTGGCACGGGCTACGAAATTAGAAAATTACGAAATTATTGAAGCATAGGAGGCGCCACTTGGGACATATAACGATTCGCCAAGCTGCTTATTACCACCCAGAGCATATCGTAGATAACGAATATTATCTGAAGCATTTTCAGAGTATGGGCAAGGACATCAAACGATTCCTAGAAGTCATGGGTCGCGACCGGAGATACATCGTAAAAGAACAGGGTGAAAATGCCCTGACGATGGGATTAAAGGCTGCCCAAAAAGTGCTTAGCGAAGCGAATTTGCAAGGTGAGGATATGGACATGATCATGTTCGCTTCACAGACGCCAGAGTACACCTATCCTACCAATGCACTTCTACTACACCGTATGCTTCAAGGTAAACACCGGACCATTACGCAGGATTCCAATGCTAACTGCGCAGGAATGGTATCTGCCGTGGAGCAGACAAGTCGTTATATGCAAGCCAATCCCAGCATCAGGTACGCACTCGTCGTAGGAAGCGACTACAGTTCAGTGAACTGCAATACAGATGATGAAATTACTTACCCTAACTTTGGGGACGCCGCAGCAGCAGTGATTCTGGAGCGCAGCAACGAGCATGCAGGCTTCATAGATTCCCTTTATTACACCGATTCTGAGGGCTCCGAGAATATTATGTTCCCGGCCTGCGGCCTGTCGAATATTTATCAAGAGGGTATGACCCCAGAGCAGATTCGGATACGGTGGACCCCTTTTGACGGTACAGTGTGTGTAGACGCAGCTATAGCGGATATGAAAGAGCTTCTCTCACGCAACGGCCTGACTACGGACGATATCTCTGCATTCTGTCTTTCACAATTCTCACTGAAAAATATCGAGCTCATCCAAATCGGACTCGGACTAACCGCAGAGAAGTTCATTTATGTAGGCGACGAGTTCGGCTATACAGCCACAAGCAGTCCTTTTATCGCCTTTCAACGCGGAGTCGAGGACGGACGAATCAAACGTGGCGATTATGTCTTCTTTTGGTCAGTTGGCGCTGGCTGGCAAATTCCTACGATGCTTTATCAATATTAATAGTATAAAAAGCCCTACTTCTATAGAAGTAGGGCTTTTTCATCAGAGGAAATAAATCAGAAACCCAATAATGAATTATTTAGTCAGGGATTGAACATCCACAAAAGGTGTGGCTCCCCCTGTTACAGATGGCAGCACGCCGTTCCATTTTTCCAGCGCTTTCTCCTGAACCTCAATTTGCTTCAGCTGCACCAGCTCAGGTGTAACCTCTTGCTTCTTAAGTCTTAAAGATTCAGCCTCTGCTTGCGCCTGGGCGATTTTTTGCTTCGCTTCAATTTCAATCCGCCGGAGATCATTTTCGGCCTTCAATGCCTGCTGCTGGGCGACCTGCTTTGCTTCAATCGACTGGTTAAATGCCTCCGAGAATTTAAAGTTAACGATGTTAATATCGTTGACGATCAGGTCATATTTTGCCAGCCTAGCGGTTAAGTGCTCACTAATCTCACTCGACACTACATCACGACGCGTAATCAAATCCTCTGCTGGATATTTGGCTGTCACTTCTTTAACGATTTCTTGAATGGCCGGATTGATAATTACACTATCAAAATTACCTCCGATATTGTTCATCAGATTAAAGGCGGAAGCCTTATTTACGGAATAGTTCACCGCCACATGTGTGGACACGGGCTGAAGATCCTTTGAAGAGGCTGAAGTATCGGTCTCCGCCTTCGTTACCTGTGTATTGACCTGAATCACCGTTTGGATAAACGGAATTTTAAAATGAATGCCGGGTGACAATGTATTGTCATTTAATTTACCAAAGGTTTTGTACAAACCTACATGCCCATATTCCACTGATACGAAAGAATTCGCGCCAATCAACAATACAATGAGCACCGCTGCAATCCCGCTGACTATTTTTCCCGGGCGCAGCTGTTTCAATTTCGGATTCATTTGCATATTCATCCAATACCCCTCCTAGATTATGGATAATCATTCAAGCTTAACCGTCTATACGGAGGTTTGGGGTAAATGGTCGCAGGAAATATTTCAACAGCAGTGGTCATGGCGTTACCGCTCTGAGATCAGTCCTTCTACGGTCAACCGAAATCTTCTGCTCTGCTTGTCCCCGATATTAGAAGCTTCATATATTCCTTCATCCGTTAGCACCACGGAGTCTGCCTTTAAAGCATCATTAACGTATGTTACCTCAGCGTGATCAATATTCCAGCGATAAATATAGGCACTCATCGGACTTCCATGTGCGGCTACCCCTTCAAAAGATCCATCCTGATCAACATCCAGTTCTTTGGAATGTCCGGTATCTATTTGCAGCAAACCCGAGGGGTTACCGCTCTCGTCGATTAAATAATAGTTACTGAGCGAGTTATTTGCTCCTAGTCCTCCGGTGATTTTCAGCACCTTTTCGCTAAACAACCGCACTACTTCTACCTTGATATCCTCCGGTTGACGATAATTATAAGTTCCTATCGCCCCTAGACTGTATTGTCCTTTGGAAGTAGAAGTTCTGGCATACACATAGTCTTCGTCACTAGCCATCGTATACACACTCACTTTGACTCCTCCGAAATCATCCAGCTTCTTCTCTGCAATCAAAGTAGCGCCTGTGGGTGGAGCACTTAGTTGAGAGACTATGGGCATTGTATCCACCAGCCTCCACTCCAGCTTAATGAGGTTAGCAGCGGTGTCTGTTGGCTTCGGTCTTGAGGTGTGGTAGTAGTCACCCGATTGAAGGGGGGATGGGTCCACCTGATGTTGGCAACCTGCAAGCAGATTCATTAGAAGCAAGGCTGTCAGCGTAATGGATTTATGTAAAGGAAACATCTCTTGATCACTTCCTAGCCTCTTTTTATAATTTAATCTTTCATTAATCATAGATGAAGTTAGGCATTCAAATGTTACTTTTAGGAGGCGGTAGGGTTAATTTATTGTCTTTTGAGGGTATGCATCGATCAAAAAGCTAAATTGGCATACAAAAAACCCGCATGAAATGCGGGTTAAGGTTAGCTATCAAGAATCAAGAGCCTAGCAGTTCACGCGCCAGTAGTCGGTAAACCTCTAGCCGTTTCTCCTGCGAATGTGGGATGCTGCATATCATTGCTTCTTGGAATCCATATTGTGCTTGTTCTTCTTGCAAACGTACGGCGATGTCTTTAACCGCACCAACCAAATGAATCTTGCGCCCTTCCTTGATTGACATCCGGTCAATTTCCGATAACGAAATGTTCTGAGCTTCTTCTGGTGTCAGCACCTGAGTAATCCGGCCCTTACTCATCATCAACCGAAAAATATCCTGCGGTAACGCTTCATACTCAGCTTCTTCCTTCGTTTCTGCTGTGGTCACCATATAGGATACACTGATCTCTGGTTTGTCCATAAAGATAGAAGGCTGGTAGTTATTCCGGTAATGGTCCAAGATCTCATTACTCATCGCACCATTAAAAAATTGTGCGAAGGAGTATCCGACTCCCATTTGTGCAGCTTTTCGCGCACTATTGCCGCTCGAGCCTAACAACCATACTTCAGGGAGCGCCACCTTCGTTGGAGCAGCGAGATTTTTGGCATATAGCTCATCTTCCGGAATCTGATCACTAAGCAGTTGCATGGTAATGCCAAGCTTGTCATACATATTATGCAGCATTAACTCACGGCCTTCAGATAAAGCGTACATGGCGCTTGTATCGCCACCAGGAGCTCGTCCCACACCGAAATCAATTCTCCCCGGGGAAAAAGCACTTAACGTTTTAAATACTTCCGCCAGCTTAAGAGGAGAATAATGCATCATCATTACACCGCCGGTGCCGATTCGAATACGGTTGGTCTTGGCGGCTAAACGGGCAGCCGTTACTTCCGGAGCTGAGCTAGCAAAAGTATTTCCGCCATGGTGCTCTGCCATCCACATTCTGCTATATCCCAGCTCATCTGCTAAAATAGCCAGTTCTTCTGCTTTATTCAGGGCACCTTCCGCTGTGTTACCGCTTGTCACGGGTGCCTGATCCAATACGCTTAATCTCATGCGAATACATCCCTTCTTTGGTTAGATGACCATTTTATTGCTGACCCATTCCTCTAAGACTGCAATCTTATCTTTAAAGCGTTCAGCACGCATTTCCTCCGACAACGAAGCAATAGTCTCTCGCTTTAATACAGCTTTCCAAGAGGATTCAGCTTCTTCCATCAGATTCGATAACAGGCAGCAGCTGTCTTCTTTTTCTAAATCCAACATGTCTACCAGAATCCCATTCGATGAATACAGCGACTGCTGGCCTTCCACCGCGAGGTAAACGTCATATACACGAATATCTTCAGGGCTTTTCTTTAATTTAAAACCGCCTTTAATGCCAGGAACAGACGTGATGATGTCTGCGGTTACCAGCTTTCTTAACAGTTTCTGAAAATAGGTCGCCGATGCTCCGAGCTGCTGGCTAATCGCTTCCCCAGATAGCACCGCCTTATCCGGCAGCATGTTGAGTAGAACCAGTGCATATACCGACTGTTCTACCCCTGTTTTCATATGCATGTACAGCACCTCGATTTACGTAAATAGCTTGATTCAAACTGTATATAATACCGTCCGCGTATAAAGCGGATAAATATTATCCACTTTATACTTTATATTATTTTAAACCCAAAGTAAAACCTTGCTGGCCTTTTCTTTCAGAAAATATCTGCTATAAAAAAAAGATCACGCACATAGCGCAATCTTTTTTGAGGGTATCCGTTATTTTTTTGTATGTCCTACTGTAATGATAATCCCACCCGCTGAACCAGCTGTGAGCTCTGGTCATTAAGTCCTGTAATGGTGACTTTTTTGCCATGCTCGGCGTATTTGCTCATCGTCTTCGCTATGGCATGGACAGCGGATTGGTCCCACACATGGGAGTGTGAAAAATCGATAATAATATGATCCGGATCGCTTTCGTAGGCGAATTCATGAATGAAGTGGCTTGTCGTGCCGAAGAACAGCTGGCCGGAAACCGCATATGTCTTGGAAGAGGTTGCTTCCTGAACAGTTAGGCGGATCGAAGCTATTTTCCAAGCAAACGTTAAAGCACTTAGCAGAACCCCAAACAAAACCCCAATAGAAAGGTTGTCTGTAACCACCACGGTGACCACCGTCACAATCATAACCAGCGCATCGCTTAGCGGAACACGGGTTAAAGTTTTGAGTGAGCCCCATTCAAAGGTGCTGATACAGACCATTATCATTACGCCGACGAGCGCGCCCATCGGGATCTGCTTCACCACATCGCCAAGTACGATAATTAGGAATAATAAAAAGATTCCTGACACAAACGTGGACAGACGCGTGCGTCCTCCTGACTTCATGTTAACCATCGATTGGCCAATCATCGCACAGCCTGCCATCCCTCCGAAAAAACCAGTGACTACATTTGCAAGCCCCTGTCCCTTCGCCTCTCTGTTCTTATCACTACCTGTGCCCGTAATATCGTCTATTAAGGTGGCAGTCATCAGTGATTCCAATAGCCCAACTACGGCCAGTGAAAGTGAATATGGCAAAATAATAAGCAGAGTATCCAGCGTGAACGGGATTTGCGGGAGATGGAATAGTGGCAAAGTTGCTGTAATATTCCCCATATCGCCTACGGTTCTTACGTCCAGATGAAGAGCGATGCTAAGAACAGAAACGATAACGATCGCTACAAGTGCTGAAGGTACGGCTTTGGTAAACCGAGGAACCATGTAGATAATAAGCAAGGTCAGAGCTACCAGTCCGTACATCACCCAGCCTTGTCCTTTAAAATGGGTAAGCTGTGCCATAAAAATCAGTATCGCCAGCGCGTTGACAAACCCTGTCATGACCGGCTGTGGCAAAAACGTGATAAACCGCCCCAGCTTTAGCATCCCCATCAATATCTGAAACACACCAGCCAGTACAGTTGCCGCGAACAGATACTCTATTCCGTGTTCTAGTACGAGACTTCCGACTAACAGAGCCATAGCTCCCGTAGCCGCCGAGATCATTCCGGGTCTGCCCCCGGCAAGTGCCGTTACAATCGCAATACAAAAAGAGGCATATAAACCAACCATCGGACTTACTCCCGCCAGGATCGAAAAAGCGATCGCTTCAGGAATCAGCGCAACGGCTACGGTCATCCCCGATAAAATATCGGTTCGAGTGTTAGAAAACCACCCATTATTTAAGGTAAGCTGCTTCAAAATCTATTTTCCTCCTGTGACTATTAAAATGTGTGGATCTTTTGTCAGAAAAGACCCGGGGCCGGTGCAACGCTAATGTTGCTTATTGTACTCGACCCACCTTCACCTTCACAAAAAGATTAGTTAGACTTGTAAGCGCTTATACACCTCATTTTCTAGCGAATCCTTAAAATATCATGCAAATTCTATATTTCTAGATTACCGGTACAATCCGGAAGCTTTCACTTCATTAAAGAAGGTGTTGAATTCATCAATGTTCAGCTGCTGAGCGGCATCAGACAATGCGGTTGCAGGATCAGGATGCACTTCCACCATAATGCCGTCAGCTCCAGCTGCGAGTGCGGCTTTCGCACATGGAATAAGGATGTCTTTGCGGCCTGTCGAGTGAGTTACATCAACCAATACTGGCAAATGGCATTCCTGTTTGAGAATTGGCACTGCTGAGATATCAAGCGTGTTGCGGGTCGCTTTTTCATAGGTGCGAATTCCACGTTCAATCAGCATGATCTGTGTATTTCCACGAGACATGATGTATTCCGCTGCATGGATGAATTCATCGAGTGTGGCAGCCAATCCACGTTTCAGCAGCACCGGCTTGTCGACTTCTCCCACCGCTTTTAGCAGCTCGAAATTATGCATATTACGTGCACCAATCTGGATGATATCCACATAATCAAGCGACTCTTCAATATGTCTTGCATCTACAATTTCGCTGATGGTCAGCAGTCCATATTCATTTGCTGCTTCTCGTAATATTCTTAAACCGTCCATTCCCAGCCCTTGGAAATCATAAGGTGAAGTCCGAGGCTTGAAGGCACCGCCACGCATTACACGTACTCCGGCTTTTTGCAGGGCGGCAGCTACGGTGCGAGTCTGCAGTTCACTTTCCACGGAGCAAGGACCGGCTACCATCAGTGAAGAAGCACCGCCAACCGTTACATCTCCCGGCAGAACAATCACTGTATCCTCTTTGTGGCTCTTGCGGGCTACCAGTAAAGTTTTTTTATGATCATCTGTTTGTAAGTCCAGAGAAGCTGAGAAAATTTGTTTGAAGAGGCTACGGATCGTCCCGTTAGTGAAAGGGCCTTTGTTGCTCGCTACGAGCTTATCCAGCATCTGTTTTTCCCGTTCTGGATCAAATTTAGGGACACCTTGTTTTTCTTTAACAACTCCAATCTCCTGAACAATCTTAGCCCGCTCGGAGATCAGCTCCAGCAATTGCCCATTAATTTCATCCAGACGACCTCTAAGAACATCCAATTCCACGTTACTCATTACCCTTCCACTCCCTCTTTTTGTTATAATTTGGAACGCAAAAAGGCCCCCCGTCGCAAGGGACGAGGAGCCGTGGTACCACCCTTATTTAGAATTAACCCGAATACTAGCACAAAGGAATAGAATCTCATGTTCCCCTGACTAAGAATTAATTCTGTCTTTCACCCGGTAACGCGGGGCGCGGGCCTCCCTACTCATACCTGCCACAACCTGTGACAAACTACTTCAGGGGCCGACTCGGAAGTGAACTTCGGCATTAATCGTCTCATGAGGGTGCTCTCAGTCTCCGGCACGCCTTCCCTGTTAAGATCCGCTATAATGCTTACTCTCTTCGTCATAGTCCTTATCTATGTCAGCGCGGCTTTTGCGCTGGTTTCTGCTATCTTAATCAAAAAACGTTCCCGATGCAAGATAATAATGGAACGCAGAGTAGCTTTAACGCAATAAATTTGTTTGACTGATCCATACCCATTATCTATCCTATTCCAACCTGGCAATTACGGTTCCAATTCCTTCAAGCTGTATTGTTTGACAGCGATAATTGAATTGTTTACAATTTAATTATTATAAATATTTCCTGTTCTTTTTCAAAAAGCATAGATAACTGAAGGGATGTAGCAGCCATGAGCATTTATCAATATTCAGCACGCAGTATTCGGGGAAAAGATATCGAGCTAGAGCAATACAAAGGTAAAGTACTACTGATAGTGAACACAGCAAGTAAGTGCGGATTTACCCACCAATATTCAGATCTGCAAAAGCTTTATGAGCGGTACGAGGAACGTGGCCTCCAAATTCTCGGCTTTCCTTCCAATCAATTTGGAGAGCAAGAACCCGGCAGCAATGAAGAGGTTAATGTATTTTGCCAAATTAATTACGGGGTAACCTTCCCACTCTTTGAAAAGGTTGACGTAAAAGGCGAAGCTAAACACCCTCTTTTCACCTACCTAACAGAACAGGCTGGATTTGAAGGGTTCGATATCAACCATTCTTCAGGAAAGCTGCTGCAAAGCATGCTTGAAGACAAAGATCCAGAGGCTCTGAACAATGACGAAATCAAGTGGAACTTCACTAAATTCCTGATTGATCGCGAAGGCAATGTTGTCACTAGATTCGAATCTACGGTGGACCCGCTGGATATTGAACCAGCTATCGAGGCCCTGCTGTAAGTTTCTAATATATGAAAAATCCGCCCAGCTTTCGGGCGGATTTTTTGGGTTTAAGCCTCTGCTTATTCATGTACGGTACTGCTCCGTAAACACTTCAAAATAAGGAGTCGTATCCCTCTCCGCCATCGAGCCATTCGCACCTGGTCCCCAGCCAATTTCAGCACGCCAGCTTCCCAACACACCTGACTGAATCAGCGCCTCCTCATTTACACCGATCAGCTGATCCGCCTGTGGTGCCACGTATAAAGCATCTACAGGACAATAAGCTTCACACATGAAACAGGTCTGGCAATCTTCCTGACGGGCAATGACCGGAATCTTCCCCTGCATTTCGAATACGTTCGTCGGACATACTTTCGTACACAGCTTACAACCAACACAACGCTCCAAGCTGATTAATTCGATCATATCGCTTGCCCCTCCTTCAGCGCATTCAGTTCATGAGCATGGGGCACAGCCTCTGTACTGACGCTTATATGTTGAATGCCGGATAAGATCAGCCGGTGAGTCTGGCGCGGATCAAGCTCCGGATATTCCGCTAGCTTTTGCAGTCCGCGGGTCTCTTTCCGGGCGAGTGCTGCGGTGTACATCCACCTGCCGACCGCGAGCATAGCCGCGGCTTCACGCGATTGCACGATGCCCTGAACGCTGGCAGGAGCCTGCCCGTTCAAATAGGGCATCAAGGCATTCAGCCGCTTCAAGGCTGAAGAAATGCCCGGCTCGCTGCGGAAATAATTGATCTGCAGCGGCAAGATTTCACGCTGGATTGCCGCGATTAGCGGCTTCACCTCCAGCGTTTCCGAGGCATCGGCGCCAGCCGCCAGCCCGTAGCGTCCCGCTGCGGTCAGCTTGCGGCTGTTCGCCTGTCCTCGGCAGGACAGCGCATGCTGCGCGGCTCCCTGTCCAGCCCAGCTTCCGCTGCACATGGCCCAGGAAGCGTTATAAGCCCCGCCGCCGGAGATGGCGCCGGTCACTTTCTCGCGAGATGCGGCATCTCCGGCCGCATAGAGTCCGGGCACGGTCGTCTGGCAATCCGTGCCGCTCAAGCGCAGACCCCCAGTGCCGCGCATCGTGCCCTCATAGCGCAGGGTGAGCGGGAATTTCTGCTTAAACGCATCAATTCCCGCCCGCTCCAGCGGCATAAAGAAAATCGGATGCGCTTTGCGCAGAAAATCCTGTTTCTCCGCGGTGTCTGCCAGATCCAGCGAAGCGTAAACCGGACCCTTCAGCATCAGCTCAGGAATGCTGCCAAAGGTCCGATCCCCTCTATGCAACGGATGACCGTCCGCATCATAAAGGGTGGCCCAAGCCAGCATGCGGCCACGTGTTACGGTTCCGTCCGCAAAGCTTGGCGCATATTGGCGGCTGAATTCCATGCCCGAAAGATCAGCTCCCACCTCTGCGGACATCAACAATCCTTCCCCTGTCAGCACGTTGCAACCAAGGCCTTTGCTGAGAAAAGCACAACCTCCGGTAGCCATCACAACGGCATTTGCCTTCACTTCCCAGGACTCTCCTGTCAGGCGGTTGATCCCACGCGCTCCACCAACACCGTGTTCATCGTGAAGAAGTTCCAGCGCTGGTGACTGATCAAGAATTGTGACCCCTGCTTTGCGCACAACTTTTCGCATAATCCGCATATATTCTGGTCCATGGAGATGGGTACGCAGTGAGTTTCCTTCTTCATCCTTCGGAAACGGATACCCCCACTGCTCCACTTGAGCCAGGTTCTGCTCTACCTGATCCAGCACCCGGTGAATCCAAGCATTCTCCGATAAATATCCGCCGGCCTTAAGTCTGGCTTGCACTGCCTGCTCCCGCAGCTCGGCAATGGGAGGGATCACGAGCAACGTTGTTCCACCCGGTGCAGTTGCGCCACTTGTGCCCAAGTAGCCCTTATCCGCCAGGACTACCTTTGCACCTTGCGAGGCTGCACTCCATGCCGACCACGCCCCAGCAGGACCTCCGCCAAGCACGAGGACATCCACTGTCATTTCCTTCTTAAGCTGCGACATCTTTTTTCCTCCTACACCATTAGCTGAGTTAGTTGAACTTAAAAATCACTAAAGGGAGGAGTGGCGGAGAGGCGGCCGAAAATCCAAACATTCACCGCAGTCACTCAATTACCTTTATAGAAGAATCTTAAGTTCAATTAAAGCAGCCTTTAAGCAACTTTATTTCAACTGCCAATCGCTAATATTGAAGTCTTTTTTCGCTAACTTCTCTTCGACGAGGAAGTTTTTGGTACCTTCCAGCAGCTTTATTCCTTCATCAGTGAACGCAGTATCCTTGATATCACTAATCGGATTCACTTGCTTCGCCAGCTCAGGCGTTGTATCTCCGATTTCAGCCAGAAATTGATAATACTCATCCTCATGCTGCTTCAAGTCTGCCAAGGCCTTCTCTCTAGCTTCGTTCCATGCCTTCGGAAAATCAGGGAATTTCGCCAGATAATCCTCAGACACAACTGTTGCGCTAGAACCAAGCAGATTCGGGTGCTTCGAGGCATCATCTAAGTGAGTGTAGCCTTGGTCAATCAGCTTCAGCGCAGGAACGCCTAGATTTGTTGTAGCATCTACATCTCCACGGGCTAAAGCTGCGGTAGCATCAGGAATGAGCATATGCACGAGTTTGTAGTCGGTTACTCCTTCTTCCTGTAGTAATCCAACAACATAGCGGTGCATGAAGGAGCCCTTTTGAATTGCGATAGTCTTACCTTGCAAATCTTTCACCGTCTTGGGCCCATCCTTCTTGCCGATCAAATAACCGATCGTGTTCGCGGAAGATTGTGAAATCAGACGGGTCTTGGCTCCAGAAGCGTAGGCAATAATAGCAGGTGTATCTCCAAGGCTGCCGATATCCAGCCGACCACTAATCAAGGATTCTGTCTGATCCGGACCGTTTGGAAAGCCAGTAAGCTTCACTTCAGTAATGCCGTATTTCTTCAACTCTTCTTGAATAATCCCTTTATAAAAGCCCCAACCCTCTGCGCCGCCAGGCACATTCAATTTGTTGGAACCGATAAACCCAAAGTTCAATACCGCTGGAACATCGCTCGTGGCCTCTTCTCCCGCCTTCTCCGTATTTGATCCCCCGGAGGCAGATGCTCCATTGCCGCCCGTATTATTTCCGCAAGCCTGAAGCACCAGCATGGCCATCATAATTGTAGTTAAAAGTGCAAAACGAATCTTCCTTGAACGTTTCCCTTGAATCTCTCTGTACGCTTGTTTCATTGTTTCTCCCCCTAGGTTTATGCTATTTATTTAAATCTTAATCAAGCTCAGAACCCTGCCCTCGACGCCAATTTATACATAAAGTCATGGCTTGCTACCGGCTGCCTGCCCTTACCCCAGCCTACTTTTTCACGATAACCGCCAAGTAGTCCCTGCTCCTGAAGTTCCGCTTCTGTCACACCAATAATATTCTCTGAGTCTGGTGCAACGTAGAGAGCATCGACAGGACAATACAGCTCACACATAAAGCAAGTCTGGCAATCGCTCTGCCGGGCAATAACAGGAATGCCATCCTCTACCCGTTCGAAAACATTAGTCGGGCAGACAGATACACATTGGTTGCACTCTACACATCTGGCAGCGCTGATCACCTCAATCACGATAGAACACCCTCCTTAGCCACGGCTTCCGTCTTCACCCATACCTGATCTAATCCGCCGCTGATCAAACGATGATGCTGGCCATGATCTGTAGCCTTGAAATCCTCACGCTTATGCATGCCTCTCGTCTCTGTACGAGCAAGTGCAGAATTGTACATCCAGCGGGCTGTTGCGGTCATGGCTTCGGCTTCACGTGCCTTGACCCCTTCTGGCGTGCGTTGAATTTCGCGGCTTCGTTGCTCTTTCCACAACCCATCGAGACGATCTAGTGCAGAAGTCAGCCCTTGTTCTGTCCGGAACAAATTGATGTCATACGGCTTCACCTCAGCCTGTACAGCAGACACATACTCTGCCGTTTGGGCCGCCACTCCCGGCTTCACTTCCTGATGCACCAGTGGTGATGATGATAAGCCGACTGGACTACGCTGCGCAGCGTGCGACCCCAGACTCTGTGCATAGACAGCAGCTCCTTCACCAGCAAAAGAACCTGAAGACATCGCCCACGCCGCATTATGGCTGCCTCCGCCAGTAAAACCTCCGCAAATCAGCTCGCGGGTAGCAGCATCTCCTGCCGCGTAAAGTCCGGGAACACCTGTGCCGCAGCTTTCATCTGTAATATGGATGCCACCCGTCCCCCGAACCGTGCCTTCGAGCCGCAAAGTAACCGGAAACGCATCCTTGAACGGATCAATTCCCTGGCGGTCAAAAGGAAGGAAAAAGTTCGTCTGCGCCACCCGCAGCAGCGGTCTTAAATCCTCTGGTGCCCCATCCAGCTTGGCGTACACCTGGTTACCTGCCAACAGATTCCGGGCAATTACAGAACGGCCTTTCTTGGAACCGGCTCCCTCCACAATGCTTCCATCCTCATAATAAAAGCTGGCATAGCTGTAATACGCCGTCTTGGTCACCGAAGAGAACGTAGGGCAGATCGCATAGGCATTGGAGAATTCCATGCCGGACAGATTCGCCCCAGCCTCAGCAGCGAAGAGATATCCATCTCCGGTCAACACGTTGCAGCCAAGTGCCTTGCTTAGGAAGGCGCAGCCTCCGGTAGCAATGACGACTGCTCCTGCCTGAACAGTCCAGGTTTCTCCACTCTGGGTATGAACTCCAGCCACTCCAGCTACGCCATGCTCATCCGCCAGGAGTTCCAAAGCTGGGCTGTGATCTAGAATTTTAACGCCTGCCTTTTTCACCAGCCTACGCATTAATTTCATATATTCCGGTCCTTGCAGACTTCTTCGGAATTGATTGCCCTGCTCATCTACAGGGAATGGATAACCGGAAACACCCAGCTTGTTCATATTGGCATAGGTTTGATCCAGCACCCGGTCCATCCAGCGAGATTCAGCCAGCTGACCGCCAAGCGCATAACGACTTGCTTTTGCCTCTTTTCGGAGCTTCTCATCCGGCTTCACATACCAGACTCCCGTTCCCGACGGTGCCGTTGCCCCACTTGAACCGCAGTACCCTTTATCTGCAAGGATTACTTTGGCCCCCTTCGCTGATGCAGTAAGGGCTGCCCACGTTCCTGCCGGACCTCCTCCGATAACGAGCACGTCTGCCACCAAATTCACCGATCCTTTTTTCACCGATCCACTCATATGTTCAAGACCTCCTCAGTTTGTTTAGCCTTCGTAACTATCGCGCCAGAACAGGAACTTTCGTTCAATAATCCGGAACAAGGAATCGATCAGCTTACCGACAATTGCGAAAATAATAATGCCTACGAATACAACCTCCGTATTAGAGTTCTGCTTCGCCTCATTGATAAGAAACCCAATACCTGACTGTGATCCAATAAGCTCTGCTACAACCAAACCAATCCAAGCAACAGCCAGCGACAACCTTAGCCCTAACAAAATTCCGGGCAGCGCCGCCGGGAGTATAAGCCTGCGCAGCTTCTGATAAGGACTGAATCCTAATACCCGAGCTACTTCGAACAATTTATTGTCCACATTGCGGATGCCCATAAACGTATTAATATAGAGCGGAAAAAAAGAGCCTGTCATAATGATCACAACTTTAGATATCTCTCCAAACCCGAACCAGAGAATAATGAGCGGCGCTATAGCCAAATGGGGAACAAGCCTAAGCACTTGTACGCTAGGATCGAGTACATATTCCACACTGCGGAACAAGCCAGTCAGTACGCCGAATAGAAGACCCAACACACCTCCAATAAGAAATCCGATGCCCGCCCTACCCATGCTGACACCCAGATGATGAGTTAACTCTCCAGTAACCAACAAGTCGGTAAAAGCTCTTGCAATCGAAAGCGGAGTCGGCAAAAAGGTTGCTGAGACCAGCCCCGTACTCCCTGCCAGCTGCCAAAGGACTAACGTCACCACCGGGATAATTGCACCCATTCCCCAATCAGAGAGCAAGGGTTTCCATGCAACTTGTATTGCGGGTTTCTTCGGTGTCTTCTTGGATAAAGGAGCTGTGCCGCTGCTATCCAGCGTTTCTCTGGCTCTTTTAGTATTTTTGATAATAGCTTCTACTCCATCGCTCATGGTGCATCCCCCTTTTGTTTAATGAGCGTTCAAGGTTATCCGCGATAACTGTCTTGCCATCTCAACAACCGTCGTTCAATGTAACGGACAATGGAATCACTCAACAATCCAGCTACGGCAAAAATAATAATTCCCACGAACACCACTGGTGTGTCCGCGAATTGACGCGCATCGGACATCATGTATCCAATGCCTGAGGTAGATGCAATAAGCTCTGCCACTACTAACCCCAGCCAAGAAAGCCCTAGAGAGAGACGAACTCCAAGAATAATGTTCGGCAGCGCTGCTGGAAGTACTAACCTGCCAATCTGCTTCAACCGGCTGAAGCCAAGTACCCGGGAAACTTCAAATAGCTTGTTATCCACGCCGCGAATTCCCATGAACGTATTAATATAAAGTGGGAAAAAAGCTCCCTTAGCAATCAATAGCACCTTCGACTCCTCACCGATCCCGAACCATAAAATGAACAGCGGTACTACCGCCAGACTGGGAATCATACGGATCATTTGCAGGGAGGGATCTAACAGCTTCTCCGATCTGCGGAACAGACCTACGAGAAGTCCTAACAGCAGACCCAGTCCACCACCTAGCAGGAATCCAGAAAAAGCTCTGATCAAGCTGATCCTAAAGTTCGGCCACAAATCGCCTGAAGCCGCTAAAGTTACAAAAGATTCCGCAATCGTATACGGCGTAGGGAACAGCATCTCCGAGATCATTCCATAATGCCCGAGCGTCTGCCACAGAATCAGCACACTGCCCGGCAGCAAAAGACCAAGTCCTAGTGTTGCCACCTTTCCGGGTCTTCCGGAAGTTCTTATGGCTACAGCCCGATTTGTCATACTTTGAACCCACCTTTTTTCAGCTTTACAATCACTTTAAATAAACAGAAAGAGACCCTCGAATAGTAATGCCTTCGAAAGTCTCCATGGGTATGGTCGACCTATTTTATATTCCGGCTCCGTCTGTAAGCTCTAGCTCATCTACCTTTTCAAAATAATTCAACACCTTCAAACGCAGCTCTTGAAAGGAGGTCGTTGTTTTTTTCCGTGGATACGGTAAATCTATCGGTACAATTTTACGTATTTTCCCGGGACGCGGCTCTAGAATCACTACTCGATTACCCAAGAACACAGCCTCATCAATATCATGCGTCACAAAAATCATGGTTGTTTGGTTAGCCCGCCAAATGTCCAGCAATACCGTCTGCATATGGGCCCGAGTGAATGCATCCAGTGCACCAAACGGTTCGTCCAGCAGCAGTATTTTTGGATTGCGCAGAAGTGCACGAGCTATTGCTACCCGCTGGGCCATCCCTCCCGACAACTCGCGGGGATAAGATTTCTCAAATCCATTTAGCTTCACCAGATCAATCAATTCATCGACCTTCCGCCTGACTTCCTTGTTCCCTAGCGGTAAATCAGAGGCAATATTCTTCTCAACGGTAAGCCAGGGAAAGAGGCGATGCTCCTGAAAAATAAAACCCTTATCGATCCCAGGACCCCCAATCTCCGCCCCTTCCAGGGTGACGCTGCCAGTGTACCCGCTATCCAGACCGGCTACGATGCGTAATAGTGTACTTTTTCCACAGCCGCTGGGGCCGATGACTGTAATAAATTCGCCCTCCTGTACATGGAGATCTACATTATGGAGCGCTTGAACATGACCACCGGCAGACTCAAAACGTTTATTTAGGTTCGAAATAGACAGCAACGCTTCTCCCACCTTGACCCCTCCTTTAATCTGTATGGACAAAAAAACAGAGGCATTGCGTTTTTACATTCGCAATATACCTCTGTAGGAACAGTCGGCAATCATTATTCAAAGTAAATCAATTGGAATTATAATATTTAAAATATCATCGATTTTATAAGCTGTCAACAAAAAACAAGCCCTTTTATGGAACAGAAGTGGAGTTATTTCTAGTTCATAAGTTAGAAAAGCAATGAATTAAATCACTTTTAGTAGGATGAAAGTATTAAAAAACCTAACTTTTGCGTCGATATAATGAAGTAAGCTTATGACAAATTGGTTCTAAGGAAGGGGCTTTTGCTTGAAAAGCATATCATTAAAATGGGGAGCAACACTTGTTGCCCTTAACACCTTGTTCGGTGGTACCCTCTACGCATCTGCAGCTGAAATCACTCCACCGTTCTCTGATTTAACCGAAATACAACAGACGAAAAGTGCCGCAATCCTCGAGGCTGCTCGTCTAGGCTTGCTTAAAGGCGATCCCAACGGACAATTCAGACCCACTGCGACAATGACTCGCCAAGAGCTGGCAGCCATTTTAGCGAAGACCTTAAAGCTAGATTCCTCAGTAAACTCCGCTTCTTCCTTTAGAGACGTATCTGATTCCAGTTGGAGTGTGTCCGCTATTGAGGCTGTTAAAAAGGCAGGATTTATGGAGGGTGATCTTACAGGTAATTTTAATCCATCCAGACCTGTAACTAGAGAAGAGCTTGCAGTTATATTTGTACGTGCCATCCGCGGAACTGGAGCGCAAGGCGGACAAGCCAACAAGGTTAAGGACGAATCCACAATTAGCAATTGGGCAAAAGAGTATACCGATGTCGCATTACGCCTTAAACTTATAGACTCTCCCGAAGATATGTTCAGCCCCAAAGGTACTGTTCAGCGGCAGGATATGGCTTCTTTTCTGCTCAATATTTTTAAAGAAGAACAACAAACTGCAACGATCGACAGTATAGATGGGGATTTCGTAACGATCAATGGCACGCCTTACCTCATTGAAGGTAAACTCAAAGAATTAATGGGTAATAACAACCATGATGCTTTAAGAGGAGCTGTCCTTAAGTTCAATTCTTTGAATCGTCATGTGGACGGTTTGCAGGAGCTTGAAATTGTACAAAAAGGGGTTCAACTAAATACCTCCGGCTTACCCTCCGATTCTTTGCTCAATATTTCTGGAAATGATGTTATTATTAAAGGCAATGTTACCGGTGATTTGAAGATTAAAAATGGCGTTTCGAGTATAACTTTTCAGGGCCAAATTGGGCAGATCATTGTGGATTCTATAACTCCAGTTACTATTCATGGCAGCGGTTCCCTGCAAACCTTAAAAATAGTTGAAGGCGGCGCTAAGATCACCATCGATCCCTCCTTGTCTATTCAAAATCTGCAGTTGCCTGGCAACAGTCTGCCTTCACATTTCATAACAAATTACACAGCCATTCAAGATAATATCCAAACGGTTCAAAATACATCTGGAGCCGTTGCTCCTGCGTATACTTCGTCCACGTCTGCTAACCGCCGCCGTGAGCGATCCGACTCCTGAGCCTACTCCAGTAGCGACTCCTAGTCCTACTCCGGTAGCCACTCTGAGCCCTACTCCGGTGACGACTCCGAGCCCTACTCCGGTAGCCACTCCTAGTCCTACTCCGGCGCCTACTCCGAGCCCTACTCCGGCAGTGACTCCTGAGCCTACTCCAGTCGCGACTCCGAGCCCTACTCCGGTCGCGACTCCTGAGCCTACTCCGATAGCGACTCCTAGTCCTACTCCGGTGGCGACTCCTGAGCCTACTCCGGTCGCGACTCCTAGTCCTACTCCGGTAGTGACTCCTAGTCCTACTCCGGTGCTGACTCCTGAGCCTACTCCGGTACCGACTCCTGAGCCTACTCCGGCGCCGACTCCGAGCCCTACCCCGGTAGCGACTCCTAGTCCTACTCCGAAGCTGACTCCTGAGCCTACTCCCGTAGCGACTCCTAGTCCTACTCCGGTAGCGACTCCGAGCCCTACTCCGGTGACGACTCCTGAGCCTACTCCGATAGCGACTCCTAGTCCTACTCCGGTGGCGACTCCTGAGCCTACTCCCGTCGCGACTCCGAGCCCTACTCCGGTGGCGACTCCTAGTCCTACTCCGGTGCTGACTCCTGAGCCTACTCCGGCGCCTACTCCGGTGAACCATGCACCAGTCGCGCAAAATAATATTGATCCAATATCTGCTCTGATCACAAACGGTGTCCAAAACGTCGACATCAGTAATGTGTTCATTGATCCGGACGGCGACCCGCTTACATTCGCAGCTGCATCCTCTGACGCTAGCGTTGCCACTGTATCTGTAAATGGGAATCATCTCAACCTTGTGCCGGTCAATTCAGGTACGGCCATGATTACAATAACAGCAATGGACGGCCAAGGTGGCGTTAACACTTCTACTTTTGTATTCACTGTAACGTCTAATCAGCCACCAATTGCGATATCTGGAATCACTACTCAACTCTTAACACCAGGTATCACGGCACCACGTATATTTGATCTGGCCCAGCTTTTTCAAGATCCAGACAATGACATGCTTACTTATTCAGCTTCTATAGATAACGTAAATGCTGGTACACTTAGCCTTAATGGCAACACTCTGACGGTAACTCCGGCAGCTAATAGTTCAGCTAGTGGTTTAGTGACCCTCACAGCAATGGATAATAAAGGAGGTTCAACCACCTCAACTTTCACCTTGATTACAGCCAAGCTTGTAAACAACGGCTTTGTGCCAATAACCACCAAGCAAGGTGTGTCCAATATTTCCTTCGATATTTCCAAGCTGATTCCTAATCAGAGTCAATTTAAAGTGTATACAGAAAGCAGCACAGGTTCATTGAGCGGACCTGCAACTCTGAATGGAGCTATATGGAATGGTCCTACAAGTCCAGGAACGGTATGGATAGTAGGTTCTGATGGCAAAGCGGTTGTATTATCTATAAGTGTGGCTTCACAGGGTACCTCCGAGCTATTCTTCTCAGAGTATCTGGACGGCGGTGACGGCAGAATCGCAGTTGAGCTGTACTATAAAGGAAATGGTAATCCCGCAGGAAAAGCAGAAGGTTACACCCTTGAAGTCCACCAATTTATGAAAGCCACTCAAACCAAACAGGTTTATTCCCGGCCATTATTTCCTGTATCTGTAGCAATGCCTTATATGTTTATAGATTCTACTTTTGGGGACGCATTTGATTTAATGAATATCTCCTATTACAATGATGAGCTGAGTCTATATAATCCAAAAACATATAATATTACAGCATTAGTACTGAAGAAAAACGGCCAAATCGTAGATGTTCTCGGTGACCCTACCTCTAATCAGCAATTCCTCTCCACAGGTGGAACTATTGTCCGTAAATCTGGTATATACACTGGATCACAGCAGTATTCACTTGAGGGCGAGTGGAATCAATATCCCAAAGGAAGTTACCAGTATTTTGGAAGTCATACTCCTTAAGCAGCCCTTTCTAATGTAAAAAACAAGCAGGCAGTGAGCCTCCAGATATTGGAGAATCACTGCCTGCTTGATTATCTGCATTGCGTAGCGTTAAGTCGACTTTGGGTACACCTCGGAATAACTCCTCCGGATCCCCCCGTATATTTTATATCGCCGAATCTAGATCAAATCTTTGATTTAGTTGCATTCTGTACACTTATTTCGTATAAAAAAGGGGGTGTCCTGAATATAACTGTATTCTATACAATTAAAATCCAGAAAAATCACCTTTAGCTGAGGAAATCATGAAAATAAGTGTACTGAATACAGCTATTTTTGGGGGACAATTTATTCGATGAGTTATAACTGTACAAAATACACTTATATGCTCCCACCGTCACTTCAACATATGTTCACCGCTTCAACATCTGCATTTTGCCTCCACTTGTTACTTATACTACTTCCTCTACTTCCTCTACTTCCACTACTCCTTCTACTTCCTCCACAACTTCTACCTGCCGTTTCAAAATATCACTTCAAGCATATCGCTCCCCCGGCTCTTAATAACGCTGCTTACATCAGATATCTTAAATATAAATACACGCTGGAGATCACAATGGACAACAGCATCAAAGGAAAACCGACCTTCAAATACTTCATGAACGTAATCGGGTACCCCTCTTTACCTGCCAAACCCGCTACGATCAAATTAGCACTCGCACCAATCAATGTGCCATTGCCACCCAGACAAGCCCCTAAGGCCAAACTCCACCATAACGGCTCCAAATTGCTGATCCCCATATTGCCCATCTCCTGAATCAGAGGGATCATAGTTGCTACAAAAGGAATGTTATCCAGAAATGCTGAGGTAATGGCGCTGACCCATAAAATCATCATTGAGCTCATCAGCACATCACCATTCGTTATTTCAATCGCTTTTGCTGCCAGCTCTGCAATCACACCTGTCTCTACAAGCCCTGACACCAACACGAACAGTCCGATAAAAAAGAAGACCGTAATCCACTCCACGCTGTGAAAAGCTTTTTCCAGCATATGTTCCCCTCCGGTCAGCAGCAGCAGTAAAAATGCACCGGCCAGTGCAACTGTAGCGGACTCCAAATGTAACGCCTGATGTAAAAAGAACCCGGCAATCGTAATTGCCAATACGATCAGACATTTTCGCAGCAGCTTATGATCCGTAATCATAACCTTCTCATCCATATCCATGATGCTCTGCTGCAATTCAGGTGTAGTTTTAATTTGTTTACCGAACATCAATAACAGCAGCGGGATATACGCCAAAACAATGATGATAATCACAGGTGTCAGATTGCTAATAAAAGCCATGAAGGTCAGCTCCTTAACAGCACTGCCAATCATGATATTAGGCGGGTCTCCGATCAAGGTTGCCGTTCCGCCTACATTAGATGCGATAATTTGTGACATTAAAAAAGGCAGCGGATGTATGCGCAGTTGTCTTGTAATACTGAAGGTGACTGGCACCATAAGCAGCACTGTCGTCACATTATCCAAAAAGGCTGAAGCCACTGCGGTAATCACAAACAAAGCAATCAGTATTCTTTTCGGCTTCCCCTTCGCCAACTTAGCGGATTTCACAGCTGCGTATTTAAAGAGCCCCGTCTCTGCGGTAATCCCTACAATCATCATCATCCCTACAAGCAGTCCTATAGTATTAAAATCGATGTGCTGCAGTGCCGTCTCCTGATTCACAATGCCCATCGCTATCATGACGATAGCTCCTAACATCGCCAGAATGGTACGGTGAATCTTTTCGGAAATAATAAGTCCATAAATCAGCAGAAAAATGCCTATCGCCCAAACCGCTTGCTGTTCCATAATATCCCTCGGTCCTTCTATGTAATTTCGTTAACTTACAGTCTACTCATCATATAACCTTATTATCATAAAATAGATTTGTATTTTTCGCACGGGGATTGTGGAATCATTCCACTAAAAAACGACTCTGCCGGATGTTTATCGGAGAGCCGTTGTAGATTCGATTATTTCATTTTTAGAGCCTGAGGCTCCTTGAAAGCAGTTAACGTCCCTTTAATCTGCACAATTATCATACCGTTTAGATCAATAGCAACCAATTTCCCATCGGTCTGGGCTACATACATGTCATGTCCCAGGCACCAAACTCCTCCTCATATAAGTAACTGCCTCATTTGGATAGATTCTTAAAATCAAATATAATAACATCAGACGAGCAGGATATAACCCTTATGGATTATTATTCCATTTTGTCAAAAACAACAGAAGAAATCAAAACATTTACTCACAAACTTACATTTTGTAAGTCATTGTGTTATAATAATCACATTCCTCCATACACGGACAGGCTTTAGCAAATATATGAATAACAAGGGGTTTGTGAGCATGAGTAACGAAGCAACCGCAGCACCAGCATCCGATTTTGAATTTGGTATCTATACCTTAGGAGACATCGTAGCGGATTGTCATACAGGGAAGAAGATCAGTCCAAAACAACGTCTCGACGAAGTTGTAGCTGCAGCTAAGCTGGCAGATGAGGCGGGACTTGATGTATTTGGTGTAGGTGAGCATCATCGTCTTGATTTTGTAATTTCTTCGGTGCCAGTCGTACTGGCTGCCATTTCTCAGGTTACTAACAGAATTAAACTAACGAGCGCAACAACCGTATTAAGCACCATTGATCCTGTGCGGGTGTTCGAGGATTTCGCCACACTTGATTTGCTGTCGAATGGACGTGCAGAGATTATTGCGGGGCGTGGTGCGTTTGTGGAGTCTTTTCCGCTCTTCGGGTATGAGCTTGAAGATTATCACCGTCTATTCTCCGAGAATATCAATTTACTCTTGGAGCTTAACAAACATGAAGTTATGAACTGGGAGGGCTCCTTCCGTTCATCGCTGAAGGATTCGGAGATTGCTCCACGTCCATTACAGGAGAATCTTCCACTCTGGATTGGTGTAGGCGGTTCTCCAGAAAGCGCGGAGAAGGCCGGGATGCTCGGGACCGGAATGGCTATCGCCATCCTAAGCGGCAGTCCAGAGCCTTTTCAAGAGCTTGCCGCAACCTATCGGCGTGCCGGAATTCAAGCAGGACATGCACCTGAGGATCTAAAGATTGCGATCACTAGCCACGGCTACATTGCTGAAACCTCACAGCAGGCGTTGGATGAATATTACCCTTACTACTATAGTTACCGTAACTCTATCAGTCCAAAACCGGGTCAAGAGTACAAGGTGTCTCGTGATGACTTTGGGCAATATGTATCTGCTGATAACACGATGGCTGTGGGCAGCCCGCAGCAAATTATCGAAAAAATTCTCTATCAGCATGAGCTGTTCGGTCATAGCCGCTTTATGACTCAGCTCGATATCGGCGGCCTTCCTTACGCTAAGGTAGCCAAAGCCATTGAGCTTTTGGCAACAGAGGTTGCACCTGTCGTACGGCGTGAGATCGCCAAGAAGAACAACCGTTAGAATGGAATACCAAAAAGGGGCCCTCAAGCCAATGGCTGAGGCCCCCTTTTTATAAAAAAATCACGCAAAGGATGGTTTATTATTATCTACTTTTCCGCTGATAAGCTTCTTATACTCGTCGTCTCCGCCGTCCAAAGAAGGTGCAGTATAAATCTGAGCTGAAGCTGGCTGCTGAGCAGAATGACTCGAGCCTGCTTTTCTTTTGGTGCTTTTGTCATCGCCGCCTGCACTCCTGCTCCCACCACTCGCAGATCGGAGAACAGCATCGGATAAGCTGTTAATACCTTTTATTCTCTTCATGCTGAATCCTCTCCTACTAAATGATTGATGGTACGGAATAAATCCTGATTATTCCCAACTACCGCCTTAAGATCATCTGCAGATAATCCATCACTTCCTGAGAAATGAACGGAAAGAACATACTTCTTACCTAGAGGATAGCATAGGATATATACCTCTGCAACTTCCGTGCGTTGAAAAAAAGTCCATTTACTCGATAAAAATGCATCTACCACACTAGGCTGCTTCTCATTCCCTTTCGTTACAGACAAGGGATAGGAGTGACCCCGTCCGACATTCCCCCCCACCTGAACTAGTTGTTCCTTCGCTTGTGCCTGCCAGATGGCTGCACCGATTACACGACAATGCTTCGGAGGTAAAAAGGAATTGCGTATCGCCTCACTAAGTGCGTGATACTTCTCTCCATTCTCGGAGATGGTCACATTACTATTATATTGCCAAAAAAAATGAAGGATACTTTCCTTGCGCCTTAAATCCATC
Source organism: Paenibacillus sp. FSL F4-0122 (assembly GCF_038002845.1). Taxonomy (NCBI): domain Bacteria; kingdom Bacillati; phylum Bacillota; class Bacilli; order Caryophanales; family Paenibacillaceae; genus Paenibacillus; species Paenibacillus sp. FSL F4-0122. The sequence goes on along the minus strand of NZ_JBBODI010000001.1, from coordinate 3,104,905 downwards.
TTTAGCTGCTCTAAATCTTTAAGCGGGTCACGGAATCTTCCACGCTCTTGAATACTATCAATAATCTTACCACAGCTCACATCCACAGCAGCCGTAGGATTATCGTGATGCACTTCATACTCTAACGATGTAATTCCTGCTAAATCAGATAGCAGATGATATTCTTCTACATTTTCTCCAGGGATCAGATCATCACGCGCAGTTACCTGATCAGGTACTAGACAAAAAACACGGCTGCGCCGCAATCTAGCCCAAAACAAACCCATTTCAAACCCCGTATTATCGCGGGTCACATAATAATATTTACCACGGATTTTGGCGACATCATCTGGCGAGAACACAAATACGGCAAAATCGCTCTCATCCAAATTTCTCTCCAACGCCTCCATGGTGTATTCATTCGCACGAAAAGCGTTGGCATACCAAGGATGCACTTCAGCATCCCTCTTCAGCTGCTCATGAATCGCTCTTGCATAACGTATAGACTCCCTGGAAGATCCAATGAATAGCTTTGGTTTAGTCACGGCAATGCTCCTTCATCCTCTTTCCCGATATGTAATAATTATACAAGTCTTTTGACCACCAGAAAAGAGGCCTTATTCTCAAAAAATATTATTCTAAACCTCGTAAATTGGGTAAGGAATTACGACTACTCTCAAAAAGCGAGGATACTATGAACAAAATGATAGGTGTCACCCTGCTCACAGCTTGCCTTTTGGGTATAGCAGCGCCACAGTCTGCTGAATCAAAGACAGCAGCGGGAAGTTATACCGCACAGGTATATGCGAGTTCTTTAAATGTACGCGATGAACCGGCTAAGAATGCAACTGTTGTAGGATCAATTAAGAATGGGGCTCGGGTTACTGTGACTGATGAGCAGCACGGATGGTTAAAGGTTAAGGCGGGGAGCACCTCTGGCTGGGTAGCGGGTTATTACCTAAAAAAGGTGAACAGCAACTCCCTGCAATCCAGCGCTTCTGGAACGTCTATTGCTACTAAAACCAATACTGCCTCGTCAACATCAGCCAATGCTTCTAGTAGAACTTCAAAGGCTACAGTCACGGCTGATTCTCTACGCATCCGAAGTGGCCCAGGAACACAATATAAGGTGCTCGGTTCTTTAAAAGCCAAGGATACAGTCACTCTCCTTCTTCATCAGAACGGCTGGGCTCGAATTCGCACAGCCAGCGGTGAAACTGGTTGGGTGGCAGAGCAATATATCCGAAGCGGAAGCACACCAAGCAGTACAAGCAGCATAAGCACCGTCCAGCATAAAGGCGGACTACGAGGAAAGCTAATCGTCATCGATCCTGGTCATGGCGGCAGTGATCCGGGCATGCTCGGCACTACATATAACACCATGGAAAAGGATTTGAATCTGCACACTGCACTTTATGTCCGGGATGCTCTTGTTGCTAAAGGAGCACGGGTAGAGATGACTCGCACCCGAGACGATCAAAAGCCCACGTTAGCACGTCGTGTTCAGATGAGCCAAGCCCTACGTGCTGATGCTTTTGTAAGCGTTCATTATAATTCTTCACCTAAAAATGTGTCCGGAACGTTGACCTTCTTTTATTCAGAAGCGGATGATTTGAAGCTCGCGCGGGCGATTGAAACCCGGCTGGGGCAAGGCATCGGTCTGAAGAGCAACGGGTTGTCCTTTGGCGATTATCACATCCTAAGGGAGAATCGGATTCCAGCTACCTTGGTCGAGCTTGGATTCCTTACCAATCCTATAGACGAGTCCATTGTCCGCAAGACCTCCTATCAGAAAAAAGCGGCTAAAGCCATCGCCGAAGGCGTAGCAGATTATTTTAAATAACTGGCTGGAACAACCCTCCAAAAAAAAAGCCCGACCCATGTATCTCTCAGGTATGATCTGAGGAGATTTGTGGGTCGGGCTCTTTTGACTGCTTCCTTATACGAGCATTTGATAGACCAAGAACAAGTTCAACGATACAACCAGACCGGAGATAATCCAGCCCAGAGTGGCTGTCATTTTGCGGTTCACTAACCCGCCCATAATCTGGCGGTTGCTTGTAAACACAACCAGTGGAATCAACGCGAACGCAATCCCAAAGGACAAAATCACTTGACTTATTACGAGTGCCTTCGTTGGATTCACACCAAAACCAATGATCGCTAGTGGGGGAATGATGGTAATCGCACGGCGCAAGTACAGGTTAATTCTTTTGTTGATGAAGCCTTGCATAACCACATCGCCAGCCATAGTCCCTACGGAGGAACTCGACAGTCCCGCAATGAGTAGTCCCAGCCCAAACGAGATCGCCGTTACTGGCCCAGCTAAGTGACCAAATTGCTGAAACGCGACATCCAGATCCTCAACCACGAGACCATTTTTGAAAAACAATGCCGCAGAGACAATAACCATAGCCATATTTACTGCACCTGCGATAATCATCGCAATTATAATATCTATAAATTCCAGTTTGAAAATCTGTTTTTTCTCCGATTCATTTACTCCGACAATACGATTCTGTGTAAGTGATGAATGCAGGTAAATCGCATGTGGCATCACTGTTGCACCTAGTATTCCTGCGGCCAACAGGATGCTGTCCACCCCTTCAAACTTCGGTGTAAACATGCCTACAGCAACAGCTCCCATATCTGGTTTAGCTACAATAACTTGAAAAGCGAAGGCTAATACGACTATAAGAATCATTGCGGCAATCCCTGCCTCAAGGGAGCGGTATCCCCGGCGTTGCAGCTCTAAGATAGCAAATGAACCCACCGCAGTAATCAGTGCTGCTGGCAGCATGGGAATATCAAATAAGAGATATAATCCTAATGCCGCCCCGATAAACTCTGCCAGATCCGTAGCTATAATCACCAGTTCACTTTGAATCCATAAGAAGATAGATACACTCTTCGGAAAACGATCATGAGCGATCTCAGGCAAGTTCTTGCCTGTCGCAATCCCCAGCTTGGCGGATAACGCTTGGATTAATACAGCCATTAGATTCGAGGCTACGATCACCCACAATAAAAGATATCCATATTTGGAGCCTGCCGTAATATTGGTGGCAAAATTACCCGGATCCAGATAAGCAACTGCAGCGATAAAAGCTGGGCCTAGGAAAGGAAGTAATCGTTTAATCCCTTTGATCTCCCCGTTAAGTACGGCTTGTGCTGAAACAGAGTTCTTATGTTGTTTTATATGTGGTTGTTCTACTAAAGTTTGTTCGAGCATTTCAATTCCTCCTCTTGCCCTGAAAAAGTTGTCTATATACACGAAAGTTTCCCCTGTGCAACTTATATTTAAAGTATATGCTTATTTCTGAAAAATGTAAATATGTTTCATATGGAATTTTCATTTGCTTATAATACTTATGACCAATAACAAAAAAAAGCTAGACGATGATCAGAAATTACCCGATCTTCGCCTAGCTTAAGCTGCTTATGAATTTTTCTTCCATGTGTCCTTCAGCGGTACTATCCGATTCAGCACCAGCTTATCTGCCGTGGTGTACTTCGTATCCACACAGAAAAATCCATGCCGGATCAATTGAAATTTATCTTCTGGCGTTGCGTTGCCCATCGATGGCTCCAGCAAACAATCCTTCAGGATCGTCAAGGAATCCGGATTAAGATACGCGTCCCAGCGCTCACCGTCTTCTTTAGGACCGTCGTTATCTTTCAGCAGCCGCTCATATAGATGAACATCAGCTTTGATAGCATGATCTGCCGATACCCAGTGAATGGTTGCCTTAACCTTCCGTTCATTAAACCCGCTTCCGCTCTTCGTTCTCGGATCATAGGTGCAGCGAAGCTCTAGGATTTCTCCGGTAACTTCGTCCTTGATTACTTCGTTGCATTTAATGAAATAAGCACCCTTTAGCCTTACCTCGTTCCCCATAGTCAGCCTGTGATAACCTTTTGGCGGCTCCTCCATGAAATCTTCTTGTTCAATATAAAGGGTCCGTGAAAAAGGAACCTCTCTTTCCCCAAGTGACTTATCTTCACTGTTATTCTCAATCGTCAGCCCTTCATTATGATCCTCAGGATAATTAGTAATGACCACTTTTAAAGGCTTAAGAACAGCCATCACACTTGGAACCTTTGCCTTCAAATCTTGTCTAAGCGCATGCTCTAACATGGCAATATCCACAATGGTGCTATTTCTGACAAATCCAATTTCCTTCACAAAATTCCGGATACTCTCCGGTGTAAAACCTCTTCTGCGTAAACCGCGAAGCGTAGGAAGTCTTGGGTCATCCCAACCGTCCACATAATGGCCTGTAACCAGTTGTCTGATATACCGTTTACTCGTCACAACTCCGGTGATGTTTACCCGTCCAAACTCTCTTTGCTTGGGAGCCTCTGGGGTATCCAGCTCATTCAGTACCCACTCATAGAGCGGCCGATGATCCTTGAATTCAATCGAGCATAAGGAATACGTAATCCCTTCGATAGCATCTTGTATAGGATGGGCAAAATCATACATCGGATAGATACACCATTCGTTACCCGTTCTATAATGCTCCGCATGAATGATTCTGTAAATCACCGGATCACGTAAGTTGATATTAGGTGAGCTCATATCTATTTTAGCCCGCAACACTCTGGCTCCCGTCGGATAAACTCCATCTTTCATCTCCGTAAATAACCGCAAATTCTCTTCAACAGAACGCTCCCGGAATGGGCTGTTTTTTCCCGGCTCCGTAAGCGTCCCTCTATAGGCTGTCACCTCTTCAGGTGATAAATCACAGACATAAGCCTTTCCTTTTCGGATTAACGTAACTGCGCTATTGTATATTTTCTCAGAATAATCTGATCCATAAAAAATATGGTCCGGTGGATAGCCCATCCATTGAATATCATCGATGATGGCATTTACATACTCCAAATCCTCTTTTAAAGGATTGGTGTCATCAAAGCGCAAATGGAACTTCCCGCCATACTTTTTCGCAGTCGTATAGTTCGTGTGAATAGCATACGCACTGCCAATATGCAGATACCCGTTAGGCTCAGGTGGAAATCTCGTGCAAATATCTCTACTGTAAGTCCCTGCTCCCAGCTCTTCTTGAATCAATCTGTCGATGTAGCTCTCTGCTAATACTTCCGGTTCCTCGTTCATTGGTGTTACCTCCTGTTTATAAGTGATATCCGCCTGCTTAATCTGCAAAATAAAAAGAACCTCACCTCCAAGACTTATGGTCTTGGGGACGAAATTCTCGCGGTACCACCCCAGGTTCATTAATATGTCACCATATTAATCTCATCAAGTACGGCAAAACATCTTACGCAGTGCTTATACTCTAGCTCTATAACAGGAGCTCCCGTCATACCATCCCCTTAGTCCGGTTCCGATATGCCGCTCAGAGGCTTGTTTCGATAAAATCCCCCTTACCCTGTTCTCATCATCCAGGGCTCTCTGTGAAGGAATGATTTCATGTACTCTTCTCGTCATCGCGTTTGATTATTTTGTATAGGATACCAAAAAGATAACCCTATGTAAATGTGCTTATTCCTCGCTCAGCGCCGTGAGAAGCTCCAATACTACTTCATTGTCAGGCTCTGCAGCCAAAGCTCTACGCGCGTATTCCAATGCAGCAGCTTCAGCTCCTAGCTCGTAGTTACAAATTGCCATGCTATAAAGCACTGATGCTAATGGTTCTTCCGTATTGGCATGCATAGAGCGTTCTAAGTGAACCAATGCTTCCGCGAATTTATCCATTTCATACAGCAGTAACCCCGCATCTAGCGACAGGTCATAACTCTGTTCCATCGGATAATAGCCAGTCCACATCAACTGTATTCCTCGCTGTAAATCCAGCATTTCTTCATCACTGGCACTGGGCAGTAGCTCCGAAATCTGTTCAGCACTATGGATAAACCATTCAGCATCATACCCACCCAAACGCCAAAAGGCCAAAATTTGCTGCAGCCCCATCGTATCTAATTGCTGATCCATCCATTCCTTCATACTAAAGAAATCATCGGGACCAAAACGTTCTATAAACCGCTTGTAACCCAGCCGAGTATTTGTATAGCTCAACGGAGTTGGAAGCATAAGAATACAGCCGATGTTCAGGTTTTTATAGTGATGACTGGTGAATATTGAATGCGCCCCTTTTTGTTTCAGCACATGTTCTATCGCATGATAATTCGCAGTCAAAGAGAAGCTTCCGTGATGAATCAGCAATGGAGGTTCTGCAAATTCCCAGTTCTCTAAGCGATGGTCGCCCTTATCCGCTGTAAGCAGCACGAATCCCTCTGTAGAGAGCCGCGCAAGCCGCTCCAGACAAGTGAGCCCCACCACCGGAAAGAGTATATGTGAATCCTCCAGCTTCTGCTGATAAAGCGCTATAACGTCATGATAGGGATAAGTCTCCTCTTCATAACTAGCCGCACGCCGATAATGGTACTGCGGGATGATTTTGCCGAGCGCATCGGAGGGGTTATCCGGATCAACTTCCGCCGAATACTGGATCGAAACCTCACATTCATATATTTTTCCTTCATCCACATAAATTAATTCTTGCGGAATGCTGTCAAAAAAATAATTTGCCACAATCACCAATGGCTGCTGTAAATCACCCGGCCGAATGCTGAGCTTAGCGTGTACTAAATGTAGTTCTACATCCTGCACAGCATCAAAACGTGCGAAGTCCAAAATACCCTGCTTCACGTAAGGAAGTAGGCTCGGGTGCTGCTGCCAGCTGGATATATTTTTGGAAGGCAAATCGCTCATCACATAACGAAAAGGAGGTAGAGGAATATCTGCGTAGTCTACGATTTCACACAACTTTTTAAGCACATGGAACGCTAACCGGCCTGCTCCCGCTCCAAGTTCTAGAATCGTAACGGTCTCTGAGAGATGCCCTTGTCCAGCCCGGTCTTGCAGGAATCCAAAAATCATCTCTGCGTATGCTGTCGCAATCATAGGGTTACTCGTGATGTACTGCGGGACCTGATCATTATTCCAAGCCTTTAATCCCTGCTCTTCATAATATGTTCGTTGCAATTCCCAAATCGGTGCTTCGCTGAAGCGATATTGCTGCTCTTTGTTACCTGTCATCTGTTTCTTTACCCGCTCTCTGTCTAGCTTGTTTGAATAATCTATAGTAATTGCCTTATTGCGCTCTCAATGTGCGTGACCTGAAAATGACGTATTCAGCCTCTGTTGGAATGGAAACGGAAAATGATAATAATGCCGCCTTGGAGGTTGAAGAATCAGGTCCTTTCAACGTTTGATAAAAAGAATTCCCTTTACTGTCCACACTCACCAGCTCTAATTCTGCGTTTCCTTTAGGGATGATGAATCCGGAGGTATTTTGCACGCCTAAGGTTAATCTATATTCTTTCCCGGATTGAGCCTGCGTTAGCATAGTAGGATATAAAGGATACGGATGTGCTGTCGTTTCGAGTGGATAAGGAGCAAGGGCAAGATCTGCCTCAGGCTTCACCCATTCCTCCCCTTTTCTGGCTCCAATGCCAAGGGTTAATTTATTCACATTATTAAATTGCACTTCCCAGCGAAAAGACTTAAGCCCTTCTAAAATAGGGGAAGCCGGAACAAACAGAGTGCCATCCTTTACCTCTGGAGCAACGCCTAATGATTCTACGGTCTCCCCATTAAAATCTGCCTCTAGCTGCCCTGCTTTAATATTTCCTACAGATCGGTCCAACAGTGAAACAGTAACACTCTTGCTCAGAGCGTCATAGAGCAAATCTGCGCCAATCGCATTGGAGAAGGCTCGAATCGGCACCATTAATTTACCTGCTTTGAAATAAGGGGCGAGTTTACCTGGAAAAAGCACGTAATATCCCCCGTATGACAGTGGCATTACCTGTGTCCCTAACTGGACAGCTGCTGACACCGATGTAGGTGTAACCGCAGATCCCGCGGCGAACATAATCACTAAAAGACCTATTACATAAGCTTTTATTTTCCCTAATCGTTGTAAGGACTCCTTGATGTGAATCATCACAAACCCCTCTCCAGTTCATCTAGAACCTTAGCCTCTATTAGTAATAATCAATGATGACCCTACACATGTCAACTTGTACCACTTCTGCTATCCATCATAAAAGACAGCATTCCGCATATATTTTCATTGAACTCTTAAGGAACAAGAAAGGAGAACATCTTATGACTTCTGCTGGACAGGATTCGGCAAAAAAAACAAACATCCCCCAGCCCATCCGAAGCGATGGCACAGGGGGATTAGATAAAGGCCCCCGCGATGTTATGCGGGATCTTGAGAATCCGGATATGTTCGTTCCTCCGGTGACTGATGCGGGCCTGGTTCCCAATTTGAAATTTTCTTTCTCCGATGCGCATATGCAGCTTAATCATGGTGGCTGGTCCAGAGAAGTAACCGTCAGAGAACTCCCTATCGCAACTACACTGGCAGGTGTGAATATGAGCCTGACCCCCGGTGGAGTACGAGAGCTTCACTGGCATCAGCAATCGGAATGGTCTTATATGCTGTTAGGCCGCGCTCGGATTACTGCTGTGGACCAGAATGGGCGGAACTTTATAGCAGATGTAGGACCTGGTGATCTATGGTATTTTCCGCCGGGTATTCCTCACTCTATACAAGGTCTTGAAGAAGGCTGTGAATTTCTCCTTGTCTTCGACGACGGAAGCTTCTCTGATCTGAATACCTTGTCTATTTCCGATTGGTTCGCCCATACGCCCAAAGAGGTACTTTCAGCTAACTTTGGAATACCTGCCGAGGCCTTTGACTCCATCCCCACTGAACAAGTCTATATTTATCAGGATCAAGTTCCCGGCTCATTACAAAGCCAAAAGGTGCAATCGCCATACGGAGAAATTCCACAGAGCTTCAAACATTCGCTATTGGCACAGCCTCCATTGAAGACTCCTGGCGGGAGCGTCAGAATCGTTGACTCCAGCAACTTTCCGATCTCCAAGACCGTGGCTGCTGCACTGGTAGAGATTGAACCTGGAGGAATGAGAGAACTCCACTGGCACCCCAACAACGATGAGTGGCAATATTATCTTACCGGAAAAGGACGGATGACTGTGTTTGCCGGAAACGGTGCGGCACGTACCTTTAATTACAGGGCTGGCGATGTTGGGTATGTTCCTTTTGCATTTGGACATTATATTCAGAACACAGGAGAAGAATCGTTGTGGTTCCTCGAAATGTTCAAAAGTGACCGTTTTGCCGACGTCTCTCTGAACCAATGGATGGCTCTCACTCCCCATGAATTGGTTCAAAGTAATTTGAACGTTGGGCCCGAAGTGACCGATGCCTTACGGAAAGTGAAATGGCCAGTGGTGAAATACCCTAAGTTAAAAGAATAGGTTACTTCCTCCCTTTGCTTATTCACCAGTCTCCGCAAAATGTTTGATTCTATCTCCAATCTGGTCACGCACACGCTGGAACACTGCCCACTTCTCTTCATCCGTCCCTTGCGCTTTTGCCGGATCATCGAAGCCCCAGTGTTCCCGTTTGACCTTCGGAGGGGTCATTGGACATTTATCCGCAGCATCTCCACATAAGGTAATGACCAGATCCGCGTTGTTCAGCAGATTAGCATCAATAATATCCGAGGTCTGGCCCGTGATATCTATGCCTACTTCGCTCATGGCTTGTACAGCTTTTGGATTTAGACCGTGAGCTTCAATACCTGCACTGTACACGCTCCATTCTTTTCCTAGATATTGCTTAGCCCAGCCTTCAGCCATCTGACTTCTGCAGGAATTCCCTGTACATAAAAAATAAATTGTTTTCTTGTTCATCTTGATCTTCCCCTATTCAAATTAGTTAATTAACAACCACATATAAAGACCTAAAAGCGTAATAAATAACGTTGGAATGGTTAAAATAATACCTGTCTTAAAATACGTTCCCCAAGAAATCTTCACGCCTTTAGCCGAAAGTACATGCAGCCACAGCAGTGTGGCGAGTGAGCCAATCGGAGTGATCTTCGGTCCTAAGTCCGAACCTATAACATTCGCATATATTAAAGCCTCTCTAATGATTCCAGTGGTATGCGTTGCATCAATGGCAAGCGCGTCAATCAGAACGGTAGGCAGATTATTCATCAGCGATGAGATCAATGCCGCTATGAAGCCCATACCCATCGTTGCGGCAAATAAGCCCTGATCAGCAATAGACCCAATCATCTTAGCAAGTAAATCCGTCAGCCCAACATTTCGAAGTCCATATACTACGACATACATTCCAATGGAAAAGAACACAATCGCCCAAGGCGCTCCTGTAATCACTTCTTTCACCTTGACGTAAGGGCTTCTTCTCGCGAGAAGCAGGAACAAAATAGCTATAATCCCCGCAACCACAGATACCGGAATACCCAAAAATTCGCTGACAAAATACCCTACCAAAAGAACAACCAATACAATCCATGACAGCTGGAACATTTTTTTGTCTTTAATCGCCTCATGCGGATCTTTTAGCTGTGAATCGTTAAAGTGCTTGGGAATACTTTTGCGAAAAAAGAAATAGAGCACCACGATGCTCGCCACAAGTGAAAACAGCGTAGGTATAATCATCTTGCCTGCATACTCCATAAACGTAATCCCGAAAAAATCCGCCGATACGATATTGACCAGATTGCTGACCACGAGCGGCAGTGAGGTGGTATCGGCAATAAAACCGCTGGCGATAATAAACGGAAATACTTTTTTCTCATCAAAATGCAGCGCCCTTACCATCGCAAGCACAATAGGCGTAAGAATCAGAGCCGCTCCATCATTCGCAAAAAATGCAGACACTAACGCGCCAAGAACAATGACATACACAAACATTCGTCTGCCATTCCCGCGGGCAGCCCGTGCCATATGTAAAGCAGCCCATTCAAAAAATCCGATTCGATCCAGAATTAAAGAAATCAGAATAATAGCCACAAACGCTAAAGTAGCATTCCACACGATCTGCGTTACATCCAGAACATCATTAAAGCTGACTACCCCAGCTAGCAAAGCTATGATCGCGCCACCGCAGGCTGACCATCCAATCGATAAATTCCGGGGCTGCCAGATTACAAGGATTAAAGTTACTAAAAATATAAGGATAGCTACAATAGCCAAAGTGCCATCCCCCTTTTACTGCCAATCCACATCTTTTTCAACACTCCTATATAAGCATGTGACTTCAATCCAACATCATTATATAACTATATGGTTATATTTAAATCAAAAAAATCCTTACCTGAAATTTAGTCGCAGCATGGCTCTTTAGCCTCTTTATTCAGTTCAGCCAATATCGATTTGGTACTAGGCATCTGTTGAAGAACAGCCTTAAGATGTGGTTTATCCTCGACATTTAACGAATAATGTACCCACTGTCCCCGCTTGCTTTCCCTAACGATTCCTCTACTTTTCAATTTCCGTAAATGCTGGCTAATCGCCGGCTGGGAAATGTCAAAGATATCAACGAATTCACACACGCACCATTCCCGCTCTTTCAGAAGAGAAAGCATTGCCAATCGGGTCTTATCTCCGAATAGCTTCAAGTCTTCAGCAATTTCCGTTATTGTCTGCATTCCTTCTCTCCTCCTTTCGAAAGTATATAAGCTAATACTTATATTCTAGTGAACTTACCAGTGGGAAGCAAGAGTTAATTTTTAGCGGGCTACCGTCCACTCATGCTCCAACATACTGAACATCAAAGAATCCCGCCACCCATCTTTAATAAGTAAAGCATCCCTTAATCTTCCTTCATAGGTCATACCTATCTTGGTGAGCACCTTGGATGATCCACTATTCCTAGGGTCACAGGTCGCGTATATTCGATGTAGTTGCAGTTCTTCAAAACCGAACTTTAACATCCGTTTGGCCGCTGCTGTAGCGACTCCCTGTCCCCAGGCATCAGGATGGACAATATAGCCGATTTCACCGCTTCTGTCCGTATGGCTTCTAATGTTTAATTCAATCATGCCGATCAAATGTTCAGTTCCTACTGCAACTATGGCTTGCGCGAACCGAGTTCTGGGAACTTTTTGAGAGTCTTCTAGTGCTTGGTTCACAAATGAATGAGTTTGATCAGCAGTATTTGGACCCCAAGCTTGAAAACGACACACCCGCTCCTGTGAACAATACGCATGGACATCATTCCAGTCCGTAAACTTCAATTCGCGTAAATAGATAGGACTTCGCTCTAGCATCATCATCCCCCTCAAAGTTTGCCTTAAGCTTCAGCTCATTAACTATTCATAGGGTTGAGAGATAGGGATCGAGACGATAAACTGGGTTCCTACCCCAACCCTGCTCTCCACTTCTATTTTACAATCATGCATTTTTAGAATTTTTAAAACAATGGATAATCCAAGTCCATTCCCTTTATGAACGCTGCTCCGCGCTTTATCCACCATATAAAAACGATCAAAAATGCGTGGCAATGCTTCCTCTGGTATGCCTTGACCAGAATCTTTAATAGAAACCTTCACAAACGCTATAGAACGCTCGATTTCGACATGAATGATACCCTCTTGGCTTGTATATTTTATAGCATTATTGATTAGGTTTTGCCAGACTTGATCAAATAAATCTTTATCCACCGTAATTTCGCAGGGCAATAAATCTAATTCTATCTGAATGTTTTTCTGTGCCCATTGTGGCTCCGCCAGAACGATCGCTCTTCTTAACTGTTCATCCAGCTGAAAAGTGGTGAGATTAACCGGATGATGTTCTGAATCCAGCGAGGCTAATCTAAGCAGATTGTCACTTAGGCGGGATAAGCGCAGCGTTTCCTGATAAATAATATCCAGATGCTCTTTTTGCTCTTCTACTGGAACGACACCATCTTGCAGCGCTCTAGTAAACCCTCTAATCGACGTAAGTGGAGACTGCATTTCATGAGAGACATTGCTGACAAAATCATCACGAACTGAATCTATCTTTTGCAGCTCACTAGCCATATGATTAAAGCTTTCCATCAGTTCCCCGAACTCATCTTGATTTTTATGCGTCAATCGTACAGATAAATCGCCTGATGCCATTTTCTTAGCAGCTTCCGTCAGACGTTTGATAGGCTTCACAATGAAACCGGACATCAAGAGAATCAGTAAACTTCCAATGACTAAAACCGTTAGAAGTGTAAAAAATACGTTACGTCTGAATGTGATCAAGCTCGACGAAAAATCAATTTTAATGATTAGCGCAGCTTTATCTTTATCTACGATGGGAATGCCAACAATAGCAACACCAGACTTATCACTAAGCATCACCGCGTCTGAGGAATCTGGCTTAAATAGAGCGGAAACCTTCTCCTTATCCACTGTAAAATCAGCATCACTCCACTCATTCACTCTCACTTTCGCAATATCGACACCATATTTATTGAGTAGTTTAGTAAATGCCTGTGCTTTTTCCGGATCATCGATTAGGTTAAGCACTTTTGCTACGTCTCCAGCTACTCTAATGAAGATATGGTTTGGGGGCACATTATTTTCGGAAAACCGTACATTTAGCAAAAAAGAGATCATTAAGCTGACGATCACAATCCCAATGAACGTAATGACAATACGCAGACGCAGACTTTTTTTCAACATTTAGGCCAACTCCAGACGGTATCCAAGTCCTCTTACCGTAGAAATAATTAGCTCGGGAATCGATTCAAGTCTTTCTCTCAGACGTTTGATATGCACATCTACCGTACGCTCGTCGCCTTCATAATCGACACCCCAAATATTTTCTATGAGCTGAGAACGCGTGAATATTTGCCCTGGCGAACCCGCCAGAGCAAATAACAACTCACATTCCTTTTTCTTCAACTCCACCGTTCTCTGAGCCGCAACAACGGTCAAATTCCCCAGATCAATCATTACTGCGCCTAATTGAATCACACTCGAGGAGGTTAAATGATATCTTTTTAATAGTGATTTTACCCGCAGGACCAATTCTATGGGATCAAACGGTTTGACTAAATAATCATCTGATCCGGCATTAAATCCTCTGACTTTGTCCTTAGATTCTCCTCTAGCTGTAACCATCAGAATTGGAATATCGATATAAGATCGGATATCTTCGGTCAATTCAATACCATCTACATTCGGCATCATTACATCTACAATCGCCAAATCGATCTTTGTATGCGCTAGAATGTCTAATGCCTCTTGACCGTCTGCTGCTTCCACTACGGAAAATTGGTTTTTTTCAAGATATAATCGTATTAATCTACGGATATGAGAATCATCATCCGCCACTAGAATCGTGTTCATCTCTCAATTATCCTCTCCGCTAACCTATTTATTCATATCGTAGAGATTCCATTGGATCCAGTTTGGCAGCCTTAGAGGATGGCATCAAACCGGCGATAATACTAATCAGGGTACTCACAACGATCCCAAATAACACATAATAACCGGATAGATTAATAAGTTTCACTCCAAAAGCATTGTCCAAGAAAATATTTAACACATAACTAATGACAATGGCAAAGAGTACTGCAAAGATACCGCTGAATACACCTAATAAAGCTGATTCAGAAAAGAATATACGCTTAATATCTTTTTTCCTTGCGCCAATTGCCCGAAGAATCCCGATTTCCTTAGTCCGTTCCACTACACTGATATATAGCACAACCAATATCATGATCCCTGATACGAGAAGTGAAATCCCGGCAATACCAGAGAGAACTATAGTAGCCATATTCACATAAGTTGTGATTCGCTCCATGATTTTTGCCGATTGAGAACCTGAGAACCCAGCATCAACAGCGGCTGCATTAATATCATTCACATATTTCATATCGGTTGCAAAAGCATTAACTTGAATTGAACCTATTGTAATCCCCTTGTCAGCATACATTTGCTCCAAAGTCTGCGCTGGAAGATAACCCGTGGGTTGCATTTGCGCTCTTGGATCAGTGCTTTCATAAATACCAGAGATAGTGACTTCTTGTTCCAATGTGACCGGTTTATGCTTAGCATCCATTTCATTAATATATAGATGAATCGACTTCCCTACCAAAGACTCTGGACTGTCGTTTCCGCTTAATTTACTTGCCGTTTTCACGGGTAATAATATCTCTTTGTCCTCTGGAAAAGCCCCTGCGGTAATCGTCTCTTTATCAAAAGCATCCGTTAAGGTAGTTAATTGTGTAAGACTAATCGTCTGATCTGCATAAACCATAGTAGATTTGCCCGAAATGGAAGTGATGGTTTCTACATAATCAACATTTGGAATATTTCGAATGGTTTCAATATCGGCAGCCGTAAACGTTTCGCCCGGCAACATCATTGCCTCTGGACCTTGCATGCCTTTAGCTTCTTCACTGGGTTTAGTTATATCCACGAGTAAAGGATCCATACTTGAATTAATTTCGTCATTCATATAGTTCGTAATTCCATTCCCTAAGGAAAGCATCAACAGTACGCTTAAAATACCAATAGACCCACCCAAAGCTACCAATACATTACGTTTGGCGTTGAGCTTCATATTCTGCAGAGCCATTTTAAAAGATGCAAATAAACTGAGATTTCGGGATGACCCCTCTCCTCCATCGTAACTAATCAAGGAGCGGTCCTTTAACTGAATATCATCTTTAATCCGTCCTTCTTCAACCTTTACGATACGGGTACCAGAGTCGGCTACTTTCTGTGAGTGGGTCACGGTAATGACCAATATCCCTCTTTTGGCTATGCTGTCCAATAAGGCTAAAATTTGATCGCCGGTATCCTTGTCCAAGGCCCCTGTAGGTTCATCTGCCAAAATAATATCAGGATTATTCGCTAGCGCGCGGGCAATGGACACTCTTTGCTTCTGTCCACCGGACAGCTGATTGGGACGTTTTTTCAGGTGCTCTTTCAAGCCTACCTCAGTCAAAATATCTATAGCACGTTTATTGCGGTCCTTCTCACTGGTATCCGTCATCTGCATCGCCACTGTAACATTCTCCAAAACTGACAGATGCGGGATCAGATTGAAATTTTGAAAAACGAAGCCAATATTGTTCTTGCGATAATCATCCATTTCCTTTTCGGTCATCGTGCTTAAATTCTTTCCGCGGACAAGGACCTCGCCCTCATAATCGGAGTCCATTCCCCCAATGATGTTCATCAGTGTGGACTTTCCGCAGCCAGACTCACCTAGAATAGAGACGAATTCACCTGTCTCAAAGCTTAGATTCACATCATGGAGTACTGGCACCTTTTCTTTACCGTACAAAGTATATGATTTCTTTACATGTTTAACTTCTAATATTTTCATTTGTTTCTCTTCCTCTCCTGGTCATGCTCTATATCTCTTTTGATGTTTCATATCCTAACAAATTTGTGTGAACTGATAATGAACTGGATAGCCACATGGAAGAGTCAGAGCTACAGCAGATATTTAGGTTAAGCAATATAAAAAGGCGAATTCACACTCAAAATGAGTGGAACTCGCCTTTTCTATTCGGCTTATTTTCAAAAGAAATTAGTGCATGAGGTAATAAGCTAATCCTCCAACTTGTTTTCCGGCGTAATAAACGATGTCTATAATCACCACTGTTAATACAAATTTCGAGAGCAGCGGATATTTCTTAAATAAAGGCTTTATAGTTTTCTCTATGTACTCCATTCGCGCGCCTCCTTTCTTAAGCTAGTGCTCTTTTTCGGATCAGCCTAATCTGGCCTCTATGATTGATTTCATCCTCAAAAACGTGAAACCACATAAAATAGTAGTTCGCAGGTTTGTTATGCCAGAATTCCTCTTCAGTATATAACCAATTATCATCGACGGTTGCGAATAATTCATAAGTCTTTTGTCTAACTTCATTTAGGCGATCTAAATAATAGCTTAGGTCATTCCCCTTAATATTGGCTCGTCCTTCGTCGCCTAAATTTAATGCTGGTCCCCATCTTGTTAGCTCTTCTTCAGACAAATCTCTTTGCTCAAACGTTGCCACTTGATATGCATATTCTACAGCAGCGTAGTGCAATAATAACGCTCCAATAGAGTTACTCTGAGCATCCAATAAATAATCCAGTTGCTCCACAGTTAGACCCTTAACGGCTTCTAATGTTGCATATCTTGCATAGTTCATCATGGATAAAAGTCGGCTGATTTGCGGCGAGTAACCTGGGATATCTGTAATCAAAAATAGTTGGTTCATGTCAATCATATGGATGTTCCTCCTTGATTTTTTCAGAATAATACATCTAAATACCAGAATGGTTCAGAATTATGAATTACAGGTAATGACGATCAAGATGTCAAAGTGAGGTGCTTAACACCATGAATAAAACTAACAAAACTATGTATTGGGTTGTATGGGCCATTGCTCTAATAGGGATTAATTGTTATGCCCTTCCACTAGCGATGTGGTCCACATTTGCTGGAACAGAGGAAGCTAAATGGCTGTGGATAGCGATTGCCGTTGTTATTTATGTTCTATTAAATGTAGGGATCATTCAGATGTATGTTGCGATCAAGCAAGGAAAATACCGATTTTTTCAGATCGGATTGATCGTCGCCGTTATTCAATTTATTGCAATGATGATCTTAGGTGGCCAATTTGAAGGAGACATATTTCTTCTACTGGGAACCCTCGCTGTCTCCATCACTCTTATGATTGTTCAACTTAGAAAGTCTCCATCCTAACAAGACCTAGTCGTTTACCCTCAACAATAGCCTCGGATCTGGAATGTACACTAAGCTTCTCAAAGATTCTCGTCAGGTTATACTCCACAGTCCTTTGTGACATTAAAAGCTTGCTGGCTATGTCTTTATTGCTTTTTCCACTAGCTACTTCTTGGAGTATTTCCTGTTCTCTTTGATTAATGGACACTTCTTCAAGCAGCCGATTATCCCGGTGATTAGAAATCTTGATATCATTTCTTCGTAGCTGTTTAAGTAAAGACACCGGAATGACCGCCTCATTCCTCAGTGCACAACGAATGGTATTTAACAACTGTTCTCGGGAAGCTGTCTTAGAGATAAATCCTGTGACCCCTGACTCCATCAAAAGATTATAATGAGCACTGATCTCATATCCGGTATAAATCACCACTTTAGATTCAGGATCACGTTGAACGGCTCTTTTGGCGAATTCAAGTCCGCTGATCGTAGGCATGTTGAGATCGCATAAGATCACATCAAATTCTTGTTGCTCCAGCCTATCCAAAGCTTCCATCGCTGACAAAACAAAAGTAACCTCCATATCCGCGTCCTGCTCAATCATAGTTTTGGTTCCTTCTCCGACTGAAGGATGATCATCAACCAACAAGATACGTATCATCGTCATCGCCTCCTCTGTGCTTTTCTTCTACAAAAGCCATTGTCGGTAAATAAATAATAACCTCCAGTCCCTTCCCTTTCTCCGAGTTAAAAGTGCATTGCCCCTCTAAGCTCGCAACACGTTCTTTGATGCCGGACAGGCCCATATGCTGAAAAGATTCCCTGATATCAACTATATTCATGCCAATCCCATCATCCTTATATCGGAAATAGAGATGCTCTTGCTGGTCCAGCTCAATTTCAATCTGATTCGCCTTGGCATGTTTCCCGGCATTCCGCAGGAGCTCCTGTACTATTCGATACAACGCAATCACCAGATCATCACTTAGCTCACCAATCGGACTGGATGTAAAGGTGATCATGTAGTTAGACTGCAGCTGGGCATACTCAAACAATAGTTCCAGTGCCTTCACAATTCCGGTCTCTCTTAGCAGCGGCGGACGCAGTTCATTGCAGGTCTCCCTAATCTGATATATCACATCCAGAAGTCCCTCTTTAATCTGAAGCAGCTCTGGCAAAATATCCGCGTCAATATCATGATCGGAGATCAGTGTTTCCAGCCTGCGAAGCCAAATGAGCTGATCCTGAAGAGCAGAATCATGTAAATCCGCCGCCAGCTTTCTGCGTTCTTTCTCTGATAAGTTAAAGATCAGGCGTAGAACCCATGGTGCTGCATGCAGCTCTTTTTTCATCTCTGCTTCAAGGTCTTCAATCAAGCCTTCAATAAGATATAAATTCTCATAGACAATACTCGCATAATTTGCGAGGGTATTTAACCAGTTAAGCTCATCCGAATTAAGCTTTGTATGGTTCTTCTTATGATCAATCCAGAGGAGATGAAATTTTTTTTGGTGACGTCCGATTACGAGTAAGATCCCCTGTTTGAGTTGAACTACTTCTCCTACCTTAAAAACTGGAGATTTCGATACAAATTCTATGTTGATCTCTTGGCCCGAATTGTCGACTATTTGTTCGAGGTTACTCATATCCTCATCTCTCTCAAAAAAAGCAGACCGACTAACCGGTAAAATCTCATTGATTTCCTTGTAAATTGCAGCCTCCAAATCAGACCGCTTCATCACCTTGGAGATTTGCTTCGAGAATCGCTCCAGACTACCTTGATAATGATAAAGCTCACGGAACAGTTTAGGCCGGAAATAATAATCTATTTTCTCCTTAAAGAATAAAAAAATTGTAATAGATAAATATACAACCAAAAACATCTGAATCCATTTGATCCAATCATACTCTTGCCTGCTCTGAATGATCGCAAGTACGGCTACAATCATTAGCGCCGGAAAAAAAGCAATTAATAAATAATATTTAAACCGATTAAAAGCGAAATCAATATCAAATAGTTGCCTAGCCGTCAGCAGATAAAAATAAGTAACTGGCATCAAAAACAAAAAGATCGTAGTAATTTCGTAAGGAATCAAGTTGACCCCAACAGCAATGGGTGCAGCTGAGAAGAGAACAAAAGGTGTAAACGCAAGGATTTGTCCGGTAAGCATAATTTTAAACATCGATTTAAGCGCTGTGCTTCGATAAGTAATGTATAAATGTAGCAGCTTAAATATGCTGTAAAAAATCCCGAAAACAAAGAACCCAATAATAATTAACCT
The DNA here is from genome assembly GCF_038002845.1 of Paenibacillus sp. FSL F4-0122. Taxonomy (NCBI): domain Bacteria; kingdom Bacillati; phylum Bacillota; class Bacilli; order Caryophanales; family Paenibacillaceae; genus Paenibacillus; species Paenibacillus sp. FSL F4-0122. The sequence goes on along the minus strand of NZ_JBBODI010000001.1, from coordinate 3,085,102 downwards.
TATAAAGGAATACAAGGATCTATCCCATGAGTAAACCATTAGACTGGAGGTGGAAAATAGGCTTAATAAAATAACCAGGCCGTAGTATATTTTGATTACAGTAGTAGATAAAACTAACACACCAAATCGTTTCAGATATACTTGGAGAAAGTGAATAAAAACCAGTGGAATTAAAGGCAACACGCAACCCATCGCGATTCTACCTATAAGATCAGATCTACTTGAAGCATATCCCGCAAAGTAAGTTATTCCGACTAATAAAAAGAATGAAATCAGCAGCTCTGCTGAGCGCTCCCCGCTTCTCCTGCGGTATAATAGAAGGCTTAACACTGCCAAAAAAACAAATGTCGCTCCAGGGACTACAAGCTGGGTAAACGTATGATATATGGAGGATTTATTCTCAATATCATAATGCAAAGCAAGTGGAGCACCCCCCTTGGAGTTACGAAGAAGGTCAACGGATTGAACCTGAGTTAAGCTTCCATATCTAACAGCTTCGTCCACTTTGTCAATCGGTTTCCCATTAACCCGTAATAAGATATCCCCTTCCCTTAAATTCTGTTTATACCCTTCGCTAAAAACGTCTGCCTCAGCAATATAATATTGCCCTCGTTCATTCTGCTCCAGACCAACGCCAAGCAAGATATTAGAGTGAATGACCCCCACAAAATGAATAATAAGAAAAGCAAAAATGCAAAGTAACCCTGATATGAATAACTGGCGGAGTTTTACTGTCATTTCAAATCCCCCGAACGAACAAAATTATACATATCTCTATTCTTAGTTGGTATTCCCCTACCATTTTATATGAATCACACAGGAAATTATATACTTTTATGCATGATATTCCTTCCCTTCTAAATGTCCGCATTGAATTATAGCTCTATTCTGGCTTTTTGCTGTTTCACTCTGTGGTTTCGATTCAGAATCCATATAGCTGCGCACCCATATAAAATCATTGGAACCCAACCGCTCTCCCCGGCCACATACTCCAACATAGGTGAAGAACTGACAGTAATATTGTGCAAAACACTATCTACAGCATTATTAGTTCCGTGTAAAAGCACTGCCGGCCAAATACTACCGGAGGACAGACGCAGTTCATTTATAATGATGCCCGCAAACATAACAGATAAGGTAAAGAGCACCACCACGAGCCAGCGGCTTCCAGAGGAATGATAAGCACGCGGCCCAAGAATCCCCGGATAATGCCATATAGCCCAGATTAAGCCCATTGTTACACTAGAACTTACTCTTCCCATCCATTGAAAACGCGGGAGCAGCCAGCCCCTCCAACCGATCTCTTCCCCCAAAGCAGATAACGAACCAAGGACAATGTAAACGAGCAAATATATAACAATCTCGATCCATGAATCTGGAGGAATTAAGCTTGAAGTCCATTCCATCCAATAGACAGCATAACCCGCTCCCAGTGAACCTAAGGGAATAACTAAAGCCAATATGTATTCTTTGCCTCCCCTAAATTTGAAGCCCAACCTTCTCCATCCCTCAGCACTGTATCCATCTCTCACAATCAGAAACATCATGATACATACTGCGAAAAAAGGAGTAAACCCATACAGACCCTGTGCCGATTCCGGAAGCAGTAACATCCCTAACGCCATTGCCCATACGATAATAATAAATAGTAGAGATTGTTTCTTGTCTGAGAGCAATATTATCACCTGCCTTTTTTAGATATAAGGAACTACATTTTCCTATTTAATCCAATTGTATATAAACTGGCAGGACGTTTCACCGAAAACAACGTTCGCTAAAACCACAATTCTTTTGCGGTACTGCTTATCTGTATGCCGCAAAGTCTTCAGAAAGGTTGTCCCAAAAATAGGGAAATGGTGTGCGATGTGCAGCGTAAGTGTAAACTAATTAGGGAAATACTCCCTGAAAATAGCCGATATTCGCTCTAAAAGGACAAAATCAGGGAATTCCTCCCTAATAATCAGGGAGATTTCTTTATTAGTTACTGAATCGGCCAAAATTTAGGGAAGTTTTCCCTAATTATATGTCTTATGAACAGAAATCTCTGAATTTCAGGGAGAAATTCCCTAATTGCTGTATAAGTGCTTCGCTTATTGCATCATTTGGAGCATCACTAGGTACGCCCCTTGATTCAATTGGTTATCAAATAAAGGATGCTCCGCCGTACGCCGAATGATGAAACCGCAAAGTGTATTTGGATAACCGAAGAACAAACGAAGATTGCGGGGATCTCGGGGATTCCAGTGATTTCTGCTTTGCGGCACAAAAAAGTGACGTTAGAGATCGGGTGGCTTTCACTTGCCCATAATCTACTGAAGCAAGCTGCAGTTGACCAAAAATGCAGAACAGCGATTCTCCAATATTAGGAGAATCGCTGTTCTGTTTGGCTTTTATGGTTTTGGGCATGAACGTTTTGGGGGCAGCCTTTTTCTACCTAAATATTCTCTTAATAGGTCCACCAGTTGCCAGACATAACGATCATCGAAAACAGCTTGATGCTGTCTTCATAGTAATCTTCTGCAGCACTGCTTGCTGTGTGGCTCCAGAGAGAATTCAACCAGCTTTGGTAAGTTGATGAGGTCATCGCACTGACCCCAAATGGAGCATAGAAGGCACCGCTGTTGTAACTTCCAAATACGGTTCCGTTTAGCTTGTACCCATCTTTTATACTACCAGGTGTACTGCTTACTTTAGTCTTAATCCAGCTATTCATCTTATTAAGCTGCGTAAGCGCCCTGCTGTCTCCAGTAATCAAATAATCTGTTGCGATCCGCCATGGGGTACGACAAGAATTGTAATTGTAATTCCCGTCATTGGCATCTTCAAGGAAATTCGCCGCAGCAGGTTTATACACACCCCCAGAGTAAACTACGAAATCAGGCAAGAGTCCAGTGCTAGAGCTATAACCCGTATAAAGGCTATTTATAATCGTGTACGTTTTATCGATAACATTCGTCCAGCGGGTATCTCCTGTAGCCTGTTGGAATGCTTTTAAATGATTTAGCATGAAATCCGAAGGTCTAGTTGCTGTATTATACGAGCCACTATTCGCCCAGTCACCTAGACGGATCGTCCACTGTGTCTGGTTAATCTCATTGTCCATAATCGCATTGATGATATCTTTTGCAGCTTGTAAATAATTGATCGTACCACTACTTCCCCACTGCTTGTCCGCAAGCAGCAATGAGAAAGCTATATCCATATCTCCATCTGTAGCCGAATCCTCTCCTTCAATGTTTTGAAAGCTGCTATTTTGCTTCCAGGACATCAAATAAGGGTTAATTGTACTTGGATGAGCCTTGTAATAATTATATAAGCCGTCAAAATAAGTCTGAGCATTACTGTCATAACCAGCCATCAAAACTGTGAACAACATCCCGTAACCATGTGCTTCAGATACCGTTTCTCCATCTGAATTATACTTAACGTAATATTTGCCAGTGCCAGCTGGTTTGAGATAGGCCGTTTTCCACGCATCCCATTTGGTCTTCACTGAATTATCCATACTGGTCTGGGTTACATTGTTCGGCTTGATAGATCCACTCGTGTAGGTGGTGTGTTGCGGAAAAGGTTTGTTCACTGCTGCAAACGCGGAACCGGCAGGAAGAATACTAATTATCAAACATACGACAATAAGGCTTCTCCAACTCAACCTAAGCTTTGCATTCTTCTTCATCATTCATTGCCTCCTCTTCAATTGTGGTAATTTGAAAGAAAACAGCAAGCTAATTCGTATTCGTCATCATTGTAATACAGAATATGGAATTAATATATAATAAATCCCATTAATAGATCATTAGTACTATATATCTGAGACTTAGATTTGTTCTCACTCCTCAACTAAAAAAGGATGATCCCACAACCAACTTCATTCATGGCTGTGCAAACATCCTTTAGATAAAAATTCATTCGCTATTCTCGTAATTTATTTAATTTAAGTCGATACGCAATGTATGGAAGACCCGGAAAGACCAACATACAAAGTGTGACCACTACTAACACTAGGCTGATATTCCTCACCATCTCAGGTAACCATCCATTAACGCCCAAGATCGCTAGGAAGATAAAAACAATCAAAGCTATAAGCAATGGCAAGGCTGCTTTGCTCATCGTTTTCTTTTCACGTTCATATTTGTCAATGAGGGTCCCAGTGTCTGAGTAGATAGGCGCCGTACCTGCAGCTGCCCGAAAGATATGAAACCCATTTCCGGCAGAACAGACATAGGTCCATCCGGCATCTTCAAAAATCAAATAATACTCCTCATCCACATTCGTGTGATAATCTACACTGTACTCAAAAGTCTGGGGATCTCCCTTTCTTAACTTATAACCAAATGGTGCAAAGCTTTCCAGGAGCCAGCCCCTTTTGGCATACTTACTCAATTTCTGCATATCACCTTTTTCAGTAAAAGCTAAGCCCCCGCTGGTCACATATTTTGTATTCTTCATGCCTATTCCCCACCTTTTATTTGAGAATTTGTTCTGCATGTCTAATCATTTCTTTTCGGCGCTCTACTTCTTTTCTTAGCAATCCAATCCCTTTTTCTGTTGCAATATACGTTTTTCGTTTGTCATCCTCTTCTTCTTTATACAGCTCAATAAATTCAGCCGCTAACAGCTTCTTAATGGTTGTATACATGGAAGCAGGCCCAATTGAAAATTGATTGTTCGTCATCGTTTCGATCGATTTCATAATTAGATATCCGTGTTTGGCTTCGACTAAAGATAAGAGAATATAAAATGCAGTGTCTGTGAGCTCTCCCATTTCCAATGAGTCCGTTCTTGACACTTAATCACCTCCTCATATGTATCATTAAAAGATATATCATTAAATGAACTATATCTTTTAATGATACACTTGTCAACTGCTGGCATAAAATTCAAACTACCTTCTCATACTAGGTGAAGAATATGGAGGTGAATGTCATGCCCAAAAATAGTGCCAATCCCAAAGAAGCTCCAGGTAAACATCAACCAAGTAAGAAAAACAATGCGGAGAATAACAACAATTTCAATGAAGCCGCTCAGATGGTGAACATCGATAAGGCTGCTGATTATGTGCCCAGCTTAAACGGTGTCTCCAAAACTGATGTCTAAGCTAGACCGCTAATAACTTCTTATATTTCAAACAAAAAAACACTCCTCAGAATTTTCTGAAGGAGTGTTTCAATCCGTGGCAGCTTCATTTCAAGCTCTCTAACTCAGCAGTCACTTTTTCAATTAAGTTCACGAAGGAAGCCAGCTCTTGAGAGCTTTTGACTTGATCCTTGGAATACATTGAGTTATGTTCCGATTCTTTTTTCACCTTGGAAAGGGTGGCATTGATATTGTCTAGTTTCTGGTCAATGGTTACCAATGAATCCTTTGAGCGGCGGGCTAGCTTACGAACCTCATTAGCCACAACTTCAAACCCTCTTCCAAACTCCCCAGCTCTGGCGGCTTCGATAGCCGCATTTAAGCCTAAAAGATGCGTATGATCAGCCACTTCTCTAATCATCGTACCCACTTGATGAATAGACTCCACCTCTTTGTCTAAATATAATACCGTTTGATGCGTTTTCTCTTGATAATCAGCATTTTTACTAGCTAAACTTTCTATCGATTCACTGCTATCCTTTAATTGAACCATCAAAGATACCAGCTCCTGAACGGCTGAACTCACTCCTGTAAGCAGGTGATTTTGCTTCTCCAGCAAGTTTTCAATTTTTGCTTTTTCATCCACTTCATAGGCTTCAAGAACGAGCTGTGAATCGAGATTAAACATCTTGGTTAAGGCATGAATAACAGGCTTCCACTCGTTTGGTAATATCCGTTCAAAATAAGCAGTAGCCAGATCCAGATATAATATGTACGTCCCCAAATACCAATTCGTTGTTAATCCAATACGAGAATGGATTTTCCCGATAAGCAAACGTCTTTCAATAAATGCTTCATCGATCACACCAGAGGCCATGGATAAAAAATACCACTGCTGTGTTTCTTTTAATCGATCCAGTGTACTGTGCTGCTCAATGATGTGGAGCAATTCTGGCTCCATCGTCATCTGTTTATACAGTTCCTCAACCAATGAGCTAACGATTAATTTGAATTCTTTCTCCTTGCTTTTTAATAATTCTAAATCAGCTTCAGTAATCCCTATGTAGCTAACTTGCTGGAGTCGTTCTGGACTAAGATTGATCATAACGTTGTTAACATCCCCCTCATTCTGTTTATTTTTCTCAGCCATCCCCTATGGCATCTATATCTCTTGATTATAAAGGTATTATTTCAATAAATTTTAACACTATATTTACCTATATTGCTTAATAATTTTACAAAACCTCACTAGTTGCCCTTAGATTTGGCTTCCTATTCATGAATAAAGGACTGCCGCGGCAGCCCTTTCAGTTTCAAGCTTTAATTTATGCCGCCATTTCACGGCAAACTCTTGCACAAGCAAAACAAGCTTCTGCACATTGCTGGCAATGTTCATGATCATGCTTTTGGCATTCGTTGCCGCAGGCTTCACAAGCTTCTGCACAAGCCAGACAAATTTCTTTTGCATATTTACTGTTCATCGACATCGCATGAGCTGCGAACTCGCATATATCAGCACATTCACGATCCAGGCGAATGCACTCCTTCATCATCCCCACATGATCCTCATCCAAACAAGCTGAGTAACAGTGATTACAAGCTACCATACATTTCAAACACTCTTCAATACACACTTTGTAGTTTTGATGTGCCATAACACATACTCCTCTCGAAATCATAAATTAGGATAGTCCCCTACTCTATATATACCCAATTTGAGCAAATAAAAAAGGATTCCAAGGAATCCTTCCGATTGATCAATTATCTAATTAATTTATTGATGGTAACTAATAGCTCATCCAGTACCTCGTTCTCACCATCCTGGATACGTTCCACTACACAACTTTTCATATGCTGCTCCAGCAAAAGCTTGCCCACGCCGTTCAATGCAGATTGGACCGAGGAGATTTGATGCAGCACATCATCACAATAGGTGTCTTTTTCAATTAACCCTTTTAGCCCTCTAACTTGACCTTCAATTCTATTGAGCCGGCTAATCAAATTCTTTTTAGTTTTATCTGAGTGATGACTTTTCCGCTCATCCGTACTGCATGATTCATGCTCGTGAGTCAGATTATCCATGCACCGATCACCCCTTTCCTCGTATTTTTATTATACTATAGCCCCCCTATTCTATTCAAAAAATAAATCATTGATTAGATTTTCAATTCTTCATGAACTATAGCTGAAGTTTCAACCTGAATGGTTGTATGTTGAATTTTGAAATGATCGGCAATTAACCGAATCGCTTGCTGCAAAATGCGTTGGTCATCTGCTTCCTCTTCAATTAAGATATGACAGCTGAGTGAATCTAATCCCGAAGTTATGGTCCAGATATGCAGGTCATGGACATTTTTAACCCCCTCAATGCTTTCGAGGATTTCCTTTACTTCAGCTGGATTAATTGTAATCGGGGTGCCTTCCATAAGGACGTGAACGGTATGTTTGATAATTCCCCATGCCCCTCTAAGAATCAATAGAGCAACCAGTACGCTTATGATTGGATCAGCAACATACCAGCCAAAAATCATCATGATTAAACCGGCAATAATTGCCCCTACTGAACCTAAAGCATCACCAAGCACATGGAGATAAGCACTACGGAGATTAATGTTATTTTTCACATCCCCTTTTCTCATAAGCGACCATGCACTAGCCACATTGGCTAAAAGACCAATACTTGCGATCAGCATCATAGATCCGCTGGCAACTGTCGGCGGCTCAAAAAACCGCCCATAAGCTTCTACAATGATAAATCCAGCAACTACAAATAAAGTAACTCCGTTTAAGAGTGCCGCCAAAATTTCAAATCGATGAAAACCATACGTTTTGTTCGGAGAAGCAGGTTTAGTTGCAAACCAGACCGCTACTAGGCTTAATGCTAGAGAGCTTGCATCGTTTAGCATATGCCCACTGTCCGATAACAGGGCTAAGCTGTTAGTAATCAACCCACCAAAAAACTCCAAAAACATAATTCCAACCGTAATGATCAACGCAATCAAAAGCCCTTTTTTATTTCCACTAGGATCAAAATGTTGATGCCCATGAGAGCCATGGGAGTGACTGTGTCCTTCATGAGCGTGGTCGTGGTTACTGTGATCGTGATTGGACTGTTGCCCGTGTACATTCTCGACCTGATGATTGCGTTTGTTCTTCTTGTTCATCATGCTTAACCTCCTATTACCTTCAGCTAGATAGTATTCGTAGCCCTGCGCAGTTACATTCAAAAGCTCCAGTTAATAATAACATATGAGCATGTGTTCATATGTTATTATTAACTGGATTTTTCTTCTTGTCAATAAAAAAGCAACAAATGATTGTCTCTGACCTAATAAAATAAAGAGGACCCTCCGCAGCTCTTCCTGCATGAAGGATCCTCTCGAATCAGAACCGTGTATTAAATCAAATCTGATTGTTGCAGCAATCTTTGGATGATAGCCGCAACTTCTGCTCTCGTAATGAAGGCTTGTGGGGCAAGTACATTTCCGCTTCTGCCCGTGATGATTCCTGCTTGCAGGCTGTCTGCGATGCCACTCTTCGCCCAGTCTGATGCTTCATTCGCATCCGTGTAAATGCTCAGCAGCTCGCTTGCTTCTTTGGCCGGAAGATTTGTCTTCAAATCGGTAATCACCATAGCTTTAGCAATAATACTCATCGCCTGTTCCCGAGTAATCTTGTCTGTTGGATGGAACGTTCCATCTTCAAAACCGTTGATTAGCTTATAGGAGTAAGCTGTCTGCACAGCATCATTATACCAATCTGAGACCTTTACATCCGTAAAGGATGTTGTCCCGCTTTCCAACTTCAATCCCAATCCACGTACGATAATCGCCGCAAATTCTGCACGTGTAATCTCCAGATTAGGGTTAAACAAATCGTCGCCGACTCCATTAATAACCTTACGGGAAGCCATCTCATTGACAATGTCCTTAGCCCAGTGGGTGGCGACATCCTTGAAGTTCTGTGGATTTTGAACTACAAAATACGTACTGTTCGTTAAACTGTGTATTTTCGCAAAGTGTTTGCCATCAATGGCAACAATCTGTGTGGGTACATGGCGGAACGTCCCCCCCGCTTCAAGCACTAGCCCAGTCGTGATCTTCTTAAGGTCTACACCATCCGCTAGAGGAATAGTTCTTTCCACATAGGTATTAAACTTAGTGAGTTCAACAGTTTTCCCAGCGTAAGTAACCTTCACCGTGAAATCTAATGGCTGAGCTACCAACGTTAGCTTTTCATTGGCTGCCAACATTTCTATTCTTTTCAGTGCATCCGCAGTCGGAACAGAAATTGAAATTTGCACCTTCACATCTTGTAGAGCAATGTCTGTGCCAAACTGTTTTGAAATTGCACTGATATCAATCTGTGCTGCTGATATTGTATAAGTACCTTTTGGAGTACGAATGATTAACAGCGCCTGCTTCTGCTCCATATCTTTGATGATTTGGCCATTAAGCTCGCCAATAATCACATCTGAAGTCGCAGTCACAGGGATAGTTATAATTGCATTCTGGTCTTCCTTTTCGATACGTTGCTCTATTTTTGCCTGATCTACAACAATCGTGGTAACCGTCTGCCCGTTATGCTCAGATATCGTTGCTGTTCCGGCATTTTCAACCTTACCGTTCACCAATACCTCAACCATGCTGCTAGATGGTGTAGCTGCAGCTGTAGCAGTGGATCCTACTGTTGCAGTTGGTGCAGTTGTTGAAGGTGGTGCAGTCGGTGTTGATGTCGGTGTTGATGTCGGTGATTCTGTTGGCGTTGGCGTTGGCGTTGGCGTTGGCGGTGTAGGTGTAACCTCAACCTCCGTTGATGACTTCGGTGTCACGGAGTTCGAAACTTCAGAAGCTACACTACTACCAGCGCTATTAATCGCTTTAACTGTAAACGAATAAGTGGTTCCATTCGCTAGACCTGTTACCGTTATTGGACTTGTTGCCCCAACTGTTACGATATTACCCGGAGAAGCAGTAACCTCATAATTCGTAATTGGAGTTCCCCCGTTCGAATCAGGAACTGCAAATGTCACAGTCGCCTCGCCATCTCCCGCCACCGCTATTAAGTCCGTAGGTGCAGATGGTGATGTTCTTGGTTTCGTGCTGACTTCGTTAGAAGCTGCACTCTCCCCGCCCGGATTAGATGCCTTAACTACGAAATAATAAGATTGGCCATTAGTTAACCCTGTCACATCATAGTTGTAGACAGATTCGCTTACTGTAGCCACTTGTGTCTCATAGATTCCGGAAGTGATACCTTGATATATAGTGTATCCAATCGCACCCTTCACCGGATCCCATGTTAAGCCGATGAGGCCATTACTTGCCACAGGTGAATGAAGTATTGGCGCGCCCGGCGCTGGAACCTGCGGCGTTCTAGTTACTTCATTGGAAGCCGCACTGATACCATCAGGATTAACAGCTTTAACAATAAAATAATAAGCAGTTCCATTAATTAATCCTACAGCATCGTAACTGTTCTCAGAGCCACTTATAGTAGCTACCTCAGCTCCATAAACACCTGAAGCTGTAGACTGATATACAGCGTAACTATCGGTACCATATACGGGACTCCAAGTAATACGAATATGTCCGTTTCCTGCTGTTACAGACTCAATACTTGGCGCAGCAAGTTCAGGCCAGGTAAGGTCAATAACTGCACTAGTGATCTCTGTAAGTCCTGTCGCATCAAATGCCAGTTGCGCTCCTGTGATTCCAGCTGCATTCGTAGCTCCCAGATCCGTAAAAGAAATGAAGCCCGCTACTGCCGTCAACGTCGTATTCCCCGTCAACGTCCAGCTTCCAGTGTCCTTCTTCGACACAGTAACTACCGTACTGTTGTCGCCAATATTCACATTCCCAAACTGATCCAGCAGCGTTATCACTGGCTGCTGCGCGAAGCTACCGCCATTGGCTTGCGGGGCACTTACGCCCGTGGTCAGCTTCATTATCGCTGTGCTACCTGCGACAGGTGTAACGTTCAGCGCTGTTGCTGCTGGCGTGGCTACGCCTGCTTGGCTGAACACAACCGCTTGCGCGCCAGCTTTGTTCAGCTTCAGGTTCACCTGTGCTACACCCTCAACGAAATCAACGTTGATCTTGCTCGGTGAAGCTGCCAAAGCGGTGCTTCCTAAGCTTCCGTACGTTCCGTCCGGCGCAACACCATAACCCGTTACCGTCACTTCTTTCGTTCCGGTGAACGTTGTATCTGTATTACCCAGCGAATTTTTCACGGTCAGCGTAATGCCATTATCTACACCTACGACAGGCGTCAAGGTCGCTGCTGAGGCGGTGATGCTTTGTGCTCCCTGTGGCTGTGGAAGATTCAACGCTACACTAGTGACCTGTGGAAGTCCTGTCGCGTCAAATGCCAGTTGCGCTCCGGTGATTCCAGCTGCATTCGTAGCTCCCAGATCCGTAAAGGAAATGAGGCCCGCTACTGCTGTCAACGTCGTATTCCCCGTCAACGTCCAGCTTCCAGTGTCCTTCTTCGACACAGTAACTACCGTACTGTTGTCGCCAATATTCACATTCCCAAACTGATCCAGCAGCGTTATCACTGGCTGCTGCGCGAAGCTGCCGCCGTTAGCCTGCGGCGCACTTACGCCCGTAGTGAGCTTCATTGTCGCTGTGCTACCTGCGACAGGTGTAATGTTCAGCCCTGTTGCTGCTGGCGTGGCTACGCCTACTTGGCTGAACACAACCGCTTGCGCGCCAGCTTTGTTCAGCTTCAGGTTCACCTGTGCTACACCCACAACGAAATCAACGTTGATCTTGCTCGGTGAAGCTGCCAAAGCGGTGCTTCCTAAGCTTCCGTACGTTCCGTCCGGCGCAACATCATAACCCGTTACCGTCACTTCTTTTGTTCCGGTAAACAGAGTGTCCGTGTCGCCCAGCGAGTTCTTCACGGTCAGCGTAATGCCATTATCTACACCTACAACTGGTGTCAAAGTCGCCGCTGAGGCAGTGATGCTTTGTGCTCCCTGTGGCTGTGGAAGATTCAACGCTACACTAGTGACCTGTGGAAGTCCTGTCGCATCAAATGCCAGTTGCGCTCCGGTGATTCCAGCTGCATTCGTAGCTCCCAGATCCGTAAAGGAAATGACACCCGCTACTGCCGTCAACGTCACATTCCCCGTCAACATCCAGGTTCCAGTGTCCTTCTTGGACACAGTAACAACCGTACTGTTGTCGCCAATATTCACATTCCCAAACTGATCCAGCAGCGTTATCACTGGCTGCTGCGCGAAGCTGCCGCCATTGACCTGCGGGGCACTTACGCCCGTAGTCAGCTTCATTGTCGCTGTGCTACCTGCGACAGGTGCAATGTTCAGCACTGTTGCTGCTGGCGTGGCTACGCCTGCTTGGCTGAACACAACAGCCTGCGCTCCCGCTTTATTCAGCTTCAGGTTCACCTGTGCTACACCCTCAACGAAATCAACGTTGATCTTGCTCGGTGAAGCTGCCAAAGCGGTGCTTCCTAAGCTTCCGTACGTTCCGTCCGGCGCAACATCATAACCCGTTACCGTCACTTCTTTTGTTCCGGTAAACAGAGTGTCCGTGTCGCCCAGCGAGTTCTTCACGGTCAGCGTAATGCCATTATCTACACCTACAACTGGTGTCAAAGTCGCCGCTGAGGCAGTGATGCTTTGTGCTCCCTGTGGCTGTGGAAGATTCAACGCTACACTAGTGACCTGTGGAAGTCCTGTCGCATCAAATGCCAGTTGCGCTCCGGTAACTCCAGCTGCATTCGTAGCTCCCAGATCCGTAAAGGAAATGAGACCCGCTACTGCTGTCAACGTCGTATTCCCCGTCAACGTCCAGGTTCCAGTGTCCTTCTTCGACACAGTAACAACCGTACTGTTGTCGCCAATGTTTACATTCCCAAACTGATCCAGCAAAGTAATTACTGGCTGCTGAGCGAAGCTGCCGCCATTGGCTTGCGGAGCACTTACGCCTGTGGTCAGCTTCATTGTCGCCGTGCTACCTGCGACAGGTGTAATGTTCAGCGCTGTTGCCGCTGGCGTGGCTACGCCTGCTTGGCTGAACACAACCGCTTGCGCGCCAGCTTTGTTCAGCTTCAGGTTCACCTGTGCTACACCCTCAACGAAATCAACGTTGATCTTGCTCGGTGAAGCTGCCAAAGCGGTGCTTCCTAAGCTTCCGTACGTTCCGTCCGGCGCAACATCATAACCCGCTACCGTCACTTCTTTTGTTCCGGTAAACGTTGTATCCATATTGCCCAGCGAGTTCTTCACAGTCAGCGTAATGCCATTATCTACACCTACGACAGGTGTCAACGTCGCCGCTGAAGCGGTGATGCTATATGCAAGAGTAGGTCCTAGGTTCAGGGTCATTTTAGTGAAATAATCCCCCACGACCTTAAAATTAGTACCATCGTAAATAATACCATTAAGATTAGAGGTAAGATCAGATATTTCCTGAGTCCACGTGGATCCGTCTGCCGAGGAGAATAACTCCCCCTTCAATCCAACAGCCAGAAAACTTCCATTACCAAAGCTGATATTATTTAGTGCGCTAGCTGATATTGTAACCTTCGTAAAAGTTACCAAATCTTCTGTGGTTAGAATTACTGCCTGCTGGCTAAGTGTATCTTCTCCAACCAGAATATAAGCTCTGCCATCATAGGCAATTCCCTTTAAAGAAGTATTGGGGAACCCAATCTCTAGGGGCACATTCCACTGTATTCCATCCGATGATTTTGCGATAACAACGCTCTCTTGCTCATAAGTAGTACTATTGTATTTCATCCCAAGAGCTACAAATTGATTATTCAAGTAAGCTACTGTATTAAATGCAAAATCCCCATTTTTAAATCTCTCTGTCCATGAGGTTCCGTTAACTGAAGAATAAATTCCGCCATAATCGGAAACTGCAATATACTGATTTGTGCCAAAAGCAATACCTGTCAGATTGTCCTGCACTCCGGTATCTGTCGTAGTCCAAGTGTCACCGTTGGTCGAGGTCACCACTTTGGCGTTAAGATTGTAGTTTTCTTTATCTGTAACTGCAATAAACTTCCCTGCTCCATAAGTGACCGCATTCATTCCCGGCAGCTTAGAGGGTGTGACATCGTTCCATACTGCGGAGCTAGTAGATTTGTAAATAGAGCCATATTCCCCGGATGAGACGGCAACATAATTGCCATTACCATCCTTAGCAATACTTTTCAGATTACCGCTGACATTACTCCACGCCGAGAGGTCAGAAGAAACCAGCAAGCCGCTGCCCCCTGAGGCAACATATTTGCCATTTCCGTAAACCATATTGTTCACCATCATTGTTGTATGGGTATCCGAAGATGTCCACTGGCTGCTGTCCAGCGGAGCCGCAGGAGATTTATAAATTACGCCCTGCCCAAACAACAAATAGCTCCCATTTAAAGAACCTCCCCCATAAAATTGCTTATTATCCCATGAGGCATCAACGGTCCAGTTAACACCGTCTGTAGAGGTGAATACTTTTTTAGCATAAGGAGTCACGATATAACTAAAGAAACGATTATTTAAATAGATTACATTCGTAACATAAGGCCAGCTAGAATTATAGTGGTTGATCACAAGATCGGTTAAGGTAACCGTTGTCCAATTGATCAGATTCGTTGAGGTATAATAGACAGCATTGTTAGCAGAGACCACATATTTGTTGTCGCCATAAGCAATATCCGTTAAGCTTTGCATTCCGAATATTGCATTGGTAGAAGTGATTCCTGTGTCTGTCCAGTTAATGCCATCCGAGGATTGTAGAAGAGTTACATTATAAGAAGGTGGATTGGTGCCAGGTATATATACTGACTGCCATACAAAAAACTTTCCATTGACCGCTTTCAACCTTTCCGGAGTGATAGCTAACGTTTTTTTTGTCCAATTTTCACCATCGAGTGAATTGTATACTGCCTTTTCGCTACCATCAATAGCTAAGAACAGCCCATTAGCGAACACAATAGAAGTTAGTTTGGGGTTCCCCGCCTTATTGGAGATAGACCAATCTACGCCATTTGATGATGTAGATATCCCTCCTTGGCCCACCGCTACAAAAACATTGTTACCAAATGCAACACTGCTCAAATTTCCAGCTGATGTGGAGCTTTGATCTATGATATTGCTATTGCTGGGTGCTGCATAAATTACTGCAGGCATAAACAGAGAACTGACGATAGAGAATACTAAACTTATTGCTAATAAAAGATTGCCACTCCGCTTAATCACAATTTTCCCCCTTTGGCATTACACCAAAATATAAATACTTCCACCATATGGAGATTAGATGTCTTTTCTAAGATTTGTAGCCATTTGGTTTGATTTTTATATCGGTATAATCCGAGAGAAATATTACGAATTTAACATTAAATTTTGATTAAAAACAACAATAATTTACACGCTTCACCTATCCATTTCCACAACCTTACAAATGAGAAAAAAACCTATTAAATATCAGGACTTAATCCTGAATTTAATAGGCTCTCAAGCTTTTGCTCGTAGAACTTTTTAAGCTACTTAATCTTTTTTATTAAATAGAAATCGCTGCTTCTAAAGCTACTTCCATCATGCCGTTGAAAGAATTTTGTCTTTCTTCTGCCGTGGTTACAGCATGAGTAACTAACGAATCAGAAATGGTAAGAATACATGCAGCTTGTTTACCTAACACTTTCGCATTATGGAACAACGCATAACTCTCCATTTCTACACAAACACAGCCATGTTCATTGTAAAATTCATTAACTCCAGGCACATTGTCTTCATGATAGAATACATCGCTGGAATGAATTCTCGCCGTCAGAACTGGCTTGTTAATACGTGTAGCCGCTGCTTCAATGACTTCGTTCAATTCTTTACTTGGCAGCTGGATATCTCCTTCTACACCGCTTTGCACATAGGCATATGTAGATTCACTCCACGCGCTATCCGCCAACACCACGTCAAATAAATTCAATTTATCTGTGTATGCTCCAGCACTACCGATACGAATGATGTTTTCCACACCATAGTTTTTGTATAGTTCATAAGAATAAATACCGATACTTGGCATTCCCATTCCCGAACCCATTACAGAAACCTCTTTGCCTTTATAAGTTCCTGTATATCCAAACATATTACGTACCGTATTAAATTGGGTTGGGTTCTCCAAATAGGTTTCTGCAATATACTTCGCTCTCAAAGGATCTCCTGGCATTAATACTGTTTTGGCGATTTCACCATTTTGTGCTGCATTGTGCGGCGTTGACATAATTTATTCCTCCTATGTTGATTACTCATTACTATCTTACTATACCATTCATCATTTTAAATATACGTTTAAAATTTTCTTTTATTGCGACAAAAATACTGCTACTGAATCTCTTTTTATAATTTATTAGCAAACTCGTTAAGTTTTTGGGACATTATCTTTATTTCCTCAATAAATGTAGAAGTATGCTGAACAGACGCCGCCTGTTCTTGGCCGATAGCTGCTATCTTCTCTATCGAATTAGCCATTTGATTCGTAATTCCCTTGATCTGTAACATGGTTTTATTTATGTTTTGCGTTGAGGCAACGGTTTCCCTTGAAAATTTCCGGATTTCCTTGGCTACGACTTCAAAACTTCTACCTTTCTCACCTGCATGCGCTGCTTCTATTGCAGCATTCAGCCCAAGTAAATTCGTTTGATCAGCAACCCTGTTAATAATGGATAGGACTTCTGTTGTATTCTCTACATCTTTTCCAGCCTGCTGAGATTGAATGAGTAGTTCCTGAGAGTGATCCGAAAGTGAACTTACGCCATAGGAAATATTATTAATTTGCTCATTGGCTTGGGATAATGATTCCGAGATTTGTTCTACAATGGCTTTTAATTCACTTTGTCTTCGAATCTGAACTGCAATCCCGCCAATGACTTGTCCCGTTTGATCGTGAAGAGGTGTTGCTGTACCTGTAAACTCAAATCCATAAAAGTGGGCTGGAACATCGGACTTCAAGGTACGATTCTCTTGTATCGCTAAGTAAAGCGGTTCTTCTTTGTTTAAAGATTGTCCTTCGTTAATGTTTAAATTTATGGTGTCGCCAGGAAAATAAGCAACGAACCGTTCCAAATCACATATCGCTATTGATAAATCAGCCGGGATCGATAATTTTATAATAGGTATAAG
Organism: Paenibacillus sp. FSL F4-0122; assembly: GCF_038002845.1. Lineage (NCBI taxonomy): Bacteria > Bacillati > Bacillota > Bacilli > Caryophanales > Paenibacillaceae > Paenibacillus > Paenibacillus sp. FSL F4-0122. Next base: position 3,067,881 of record NZ_JBBODI010000001.1, on the reverse strand, counting down.
TGAGATAAATTTGTCTAAAGATTCAATGTTGTTAATCACAGAAATATAGTCTCCATTCCAGCAAAACGTTATTTATAGCGCACCAAGTCTAAGCAGATCATGCCTTACATACATGCATTTAATCTAAATATTTAATTTTGCTTAATTCATATTTTAGATATGTATTCGCGAAAATCTTCATAAAATCCTCCAAAAAAGTTTACAAACACCCATTTCTCTCTCACAAAAGACGGATAACATAAAAAAAAGCCCCCACTTTGTGAAAAGTGAGGGCTTTCGTTCTCTTGCTGTTACTAATAATATCGATTAGTTACGGATCAGATAATCAAATGCTCCTAGCGCTGCAGTTGCACCGGATCCCATCGAGATAATGATTTGTTTATAAGCACTATTAGTGCAGTCACCAGCAGCAAATACTCCTGGTAAGCTAGTAGCACCATGGCTATCTACAACAATCTCACCTACGCGAGTACGTTCAACTGTGTCACCTAGCCATTCTGTATTTGGAACCAGACCGATCTGTACAAATACACCCTGCAATTCAACATGGTGAGTCTCTTCTGTCGCACGATCAACATAAGAAATACCATTTACCTTATCAGTTCCGGTAATTTCTTTAGTTTGCACGTTTTTAAGAACAGTAACGTTAGGAAGGCTGTAAAGACGATCTTGCAGTACAGCATCAGCTTTGAGCTCTGGAGCAAATTCCAGAACCGTTACATGCTTCACTATACCTGCAAGGTCAATAGCTGCCTCAATACCTGAGTTACCGCCGCCAACAACTGCAACATCTTTGCCTGCAAACAAAGGACCATCACAGTGTGGGCAGTAGGCTACACCTTTGTTCTTGAATTCAGCTTCACCAGGCACGCCCATATTCCGCCAGCGAGCACCTGTAGACAGAATGACCGTCTTACTCTTTAGAACAGCGCCGTTCTCGAGTTCAACTTCAATTAAGTCATTTTTGTCTAGACGTCTGACACGCTGCAATTTCATCACATCAATGCCATACTCTTTTACCTGCTCTTCAAGTTTAGCTACGAGTTGAGGACCTTCAGTGTACTTCACACTAATAAAGTTCTCGATACCAAGCGTGTCGTTAACCTGTCCGCCAAAGCGTTCAGCAACAATACCTGTACGAATACCTTTACGTGCCGCGTAAATGGCTGCACTTGCACCAGCTGGGCCGCTGCCGACAACAAGCACATCATATGGAGCTTTATTGTCAAACTCTGATGCGTCCACACTGCTGCCCATTTTAGCTAAAATTTCTTCAACCGTCATACGACCACTTTCGAAAAATTCACCATTAAGGTAGACGCTTGGAACAGACATAATTTCTTTGCTTTCTACCTCTTCTTTGAATACTCCACCGTCAATCATCGTATGGGTAATGCCCGGATTAAAGATACTCATAAGATTCAGTGCTTGTACAACATCAGGACAATTATGACAGCTCAGGCTAACATAAGTTTCAAACTTATATTCACCACTAATGCCTTTGATCTGATCAATTACACTTTGCTCAACCTTAGGAGCTCTTCCGCTAACTTGCAACAGAGCCAATACTAATGAAGTAAATTCGTGTCCAAGCGGAGTTCCGGCAAAGGTTACACCCGTATCTTCACCCACACGATTTACACTAAAGCTTGGGGTTCTAGATAGTTCGGTTCTTTCCACCGTAATCCTAGCTGACATTTTGGCAATTTCATCAACTAGTTCAGTCATCTCTTGTGATGCCTCGTCAGCGCCTGCACTGAGTTTCAGTACTACATCGCCTTCCAAGAGTTCTAGGTATTGCGCTAGTTGAGCTTTTATTTCTTGATCTAGTTTCATTTAGCTTTCGCTCCTTAAATCTTACCTACAAGATCGAGACTTGGTTTAAGAGTTTCTGCACCTTCCGACCATTTCGCTGGGCAAACTTCACCTGGATGATTGCGTACATATTGCGCTGCTTTAATTTTGTTAACAAGAGCGCTAGCATCACGGCCGATACCACCAGCATTAATCTCAACAGTTTGAATAACACCGTCTGGATCAATGATGAATGTACCACGATCAGCAAGACCGTCAGCTTCGATCAATACATCAAAGTTGCGGGAAACCACATGGGAAGGATCGCCGATCATAATGTACTTCACCTTGCCAATTGCTGCGGAGCTTTCATGCCATGCTTTATGTGTAAAGTGTGTGTCAGTAGAAACGGAATATACTTCAACACCTAGTTGTTTGAGGGTTTCATATTGGTTCTGCAAATCTTCTAGTTCAGTTGGGCATACGAATGTGAAGTCAGCTGGGTAAAAGCAAACTACACTCCATTTACCTTTGAAGTTTTCTTCTGTAACATCGATAAATTTCCCATCTTGAAATGCGCTTGCTTTGAATGGTAGTACTTCTGTTCCGATTAATGACATATTGTTTAATCTCCTTTGGGTTTAATTTATGAATAGAGTGGATACTATTTATAATTATTATAATTAACCAAATTAAGGCCTGTCAAGTTATTTATAATAATTCTAATATGATAATCGTTGTCAGTCGCTAAATGTTCATACAAATTCCTTTCTTTCGGATTTAAATACAACACTTTATCATCTGACTGATGCTCATTCGTACTTATTGACTATTATGGTTTAGTTTACATGTTTTATGTAGTTCAATTTCTACAATTCGATGTCTTCTACTATTAAATTGATAATATTCAAGGATTCTTCCGCTACTGTTGGGTTAGAATATCGATTTCCATTATAGGTGATCAGTGCTTTCCATAAAGCCCACCCTCTTGCTCTATTCCACGTTTGTGCATCCATGTTTAATACCTTTTTAAAGATTCTTCTACTAGCCTCATCAAAAAAAGTCCACGCCATTGCAGCATCACAAGCAGGATCACCCACCCCTAATATGCCAAAATCAATGACTGCACAAAGCTGTCCGTCTTTGACTAATATATTTCCAGGTGCGATATCACCATGAACCCAAACTGGTTCTGACTCCCATTCAGAGTCTAATGCCAGTTCCCAGATCTTTTTCAATAGACCTTCATTAAAAATATCTTTATTATGCTCAATCGCATTTCTAGATTCCTCATCATATACAGCTAAGGACCCACCTCTATAAAAATTATGCTCTCCGGCTAAAGGTCCCCCACTAGCATCAATAGACTGTAATTCAATTAAAAAGCTTCCCAAGTCTCTCGCAAATTGATTGAGATCATTAATGTTCTCATGGGATAAAGTCTCTCCCTCTAGCCAATTATTAATAGACCAAGGCCAAGGATATTCTTTGGTAGGTGTCCCTTTTGCTAATGGTGTTGAAATAGGTAACGTCAGTCCTTTCTTTAAAAAAGGTAACCATAGTTGTTCTTTCTCCACTTGAGGAACATAAGCGGCTGCACTTGGTAATCTCACACTCATCTGTTCACCTAAATGAAAAGTCCGATTATCATGCCCACTGAATTTTACAGACCTGATCTCTAAATCGGACCATTCAGGAAATTGTTCATTTATTAATCTTGCTACTAAATCGACGTCTATAGTATGCATAATATCTCTCCACATATATGAAATTGAAGCAACACCAGTTGCGGAATCCGGGCTGATGTTGCTTCTTTTTAACTATGAAATGGATACAAGGGTCTACTTCAGATAGGTTCCTGACTCTCCGATTCCACCACTACCGTTCAATACATATACACGCGCATTTCCTTTACCGGAGCAGTTGATTGTGATCACACCGTTGGTAACGGTTTTCGTATCACCAGTGACCGCATCCACATAAGTTCCGTTAGGAATTCCGGTGAATGTTGCATTTCCTGAGATCGTAACCAAAGCAAAGCTATCGATTCCTTTGCTACTATCAGTGTATCTTCTTTTAAATGCCAAATCACCTGATACATTTTCTGTAGAATATTGGCCTTTTTGCAAAGCAGGAACAGCTCTTCTGATTAAATTAAGTTGTCTGATATGTTTCGCCAGAGGATAATTTAACGAGTCTGCAAGTGTGCCAGTAGCATTGGTATATTTACCGTAATCTTGAACAGTAACACTACCCTCAATATGATCGCCAAAGTAAGCACGGCCTGTTGTACTTAACGGTGCATTTGGACCTACATCTATGACTGATCCTTTTTTAAACTCAATTTCAGAACCATAATAGATCGCAGGTATTCCTCGGAAGGTGAACATCAGAGCGAGATTCTCAGCCCAAGTGTCCTGTGTGCCGGCAAATCTTTGATTTTCTGGTGCCTGGTCAGGTGCATAGTCATGAGAGTCAATATAAGTTACATTCCAGGTAGCATCATTATAGAATTGATCACCGCTTCTCATACTGAATGCTTCCTGAGCAGTCTTGAAGGCCCAGTGCATTGGAAAATCAATAACATCCATACCCGATTTCATCGAATAGTCAGGCGTATGATAAGTATTTCCTGTTAAAAAAGCATTGTTCGAGGTAGGCTGTCCTGCTGTAGTAGAGTTATCTGCCCACTCTTGCTCCACCGATAGCTTGTTGGAAGCGTAATCATTTTGACCATCACCTGGATAGGATTTTGAGCTTTTCCAAGTATAAAATGGTGTTGATATCGCCGGAATTCCACTGTTCCAGACATCTCTGTACCGAGTAGCCACTTCCCCAAAGACAAAGAAGTCTGAGCCTCCTCTTGTTTTCCATGCCGGCACAAAATATTTGTTAAAAATATACCGGCTTACATGCTTTACAGTATCGACCCGAAAAGCATCCACACCCATATCAATATATTGATTATAGCTGTCGATTAGATACTGATTCACTAGAGGATTTTCTGTGTTTAAGTCCACACAGTCTCCCGCAATCTGTCCTGTCTGGACGGTGTAAGACTCCCAAGAAAGACTTTTTTCCGTATGGTAAATGTTATTGTTAGTCTCCGCAGTCTTCATTAAGGCAAGTCTTGCCTGATATTGCTGATCAGGGGTCATGGAATCATAGTTAGCTGGCAGCTTATCCGTAATTTTGAGCATGTTACTCACGGTGTCCGCCGCCGTCGGATCTTTTTTGAACATCGGGAACAGATTTTCTTCTCCAAAATTACCGGTATGATTGACGACAATATCTTGAATAACCTTTATCCCTCTAGCGTGCGCCGCATTGATCAAATCCTGATAAGAAGCCCCTGCGGATTCATATCTTGGATCTATTTTTGCAAAATTAATTGCATGGTACCCATGATAATCATAACCGCTGGCATTCTGCACCACAGGTGTAATCCAGATGGCACTGAATCCTAAGGCTTTAATGTAATCGAGCTTTTGAATCAGTCCTTTAAAATCCCCTCTCCAAGCTGGATCTGAGTCCGGATTTCCTGCCTTGGCATCCTCCCATGCATGCTCGTTGTTACTCTGATCGCCATCATAGAACCGGGAAGTAATTACAAAATAAATCGTATCTTCACGAAAATCGCCCTTATTACCAATGTTATAAACAAAGCTCTGTTTAGTTTCATTTCCGGCACCATCGATCACAAGGAATTTTAATGTTGTCGTCTTGTTAATCAAGATAGACGGTCCCGCAAGAGAAGTCAGTGCATTGCCTGAAATATAGACTTTTGAACTCGTTGTTGGTTCCGTACCATTATCTGTGTAATAGGCTGTGGTCATTGCCGCTTTGTTGTCTTTTATATTAAAAGATACGGAAACCGCTGAGCTCGAATTCCCAACAGGCAGATTCGCAGTGATAATCGGAGCTTGCAAATCGGCATTCAGATCAATCACATAAGCAAAAGAGCCTACATTACCCGCTTGCCCTATAGAGTTAACGCCGAATGCTTTGATAGTCAAAGATGAAGGTACTTGGATTGGAGTCGTATACAACGTTGAGGTTGTCGTAGGTGTCGAGCCATTGGTCGTATAATAAATTTTATCGCCGCTATTTGTACTGGATAGTGTCACCGTTTGCGCAGAATCATAGGTTTTGGGCACAGGAGAGACGGTTATCACCGGAACCTTAGGAACGTCTGGATTGGCGTCATACCATACATTATCTGAGTTATACCAGCCCTCTTTTATGCTGCGAGATAAGTCAGCCGTCTGTTTGCCATTGCCGTCATTAAAGATCAGGCTTGCACCTGTAGCATTTGGAACAGTATAGCTATACCAATCGTTTCCGTCTGATTTCATCAGAATTCCTGGCCACGCTCCACTAGTCGGAACGGTTGCCGGATTCAGATTCCAGTAATGGATGCGGATCGCTGCATTCCAGCTTGCTGGTTTCTTAAAGTGAACGGTTAGCCCCGCTGAAGTTGGTGTAGGTGTTGGTGTCACAGTTGGGGTAGGAGTTACCGTAGGTGTTGGCGTCACTGTTGAGGTAGGAGTTATCGTTGGTGTTGGTGTGACAGTTGGTGTTGGCGTTATAGTAGGTGTTGGGGTAGCTCCAGCCGAAAGGGTCACATAGTCGATATTAATATTCCCGCTATCATCCGAGTCATATTTATAAGCGAGCGTGTTATTTCCTGCCTGTAAGGAGAGCGTTTCTGTTTGGCCTGCCCATGTATCCCAGTTGGCCAGGTTCGCTAATGTTGTCTGTTTAACCTTTATTCCATTGACATAAATGGACACCTTTTTGGCACTGCCGGATGCATTAGCATAGTGAAGCGTGGCATTATAGGACCCTTCTGCGGAAGCCTGGACGTTAAAAGTGGCAGTTGCTCCTGTAGTTGTGTATCCATCAACAAAACCGGTGCCCGAATATCCGGTGTGATTCGTATTTACTTTTGCACCACCAGACAGGGATGCACTCTCTGCTTCGTATTTCCCGGCAACCGGAATAACAACCGTCCAGTTCTTCCCGCCGTTATTGTCCCAACTATCCGTTGGAGCCGTGATGTGATAACAATAAATTAGGGTGGCGCCTTCCTGAACATTGAGGTTGGCGGTGAACGTAGTTCCATTTTTGGTCATCACCGTGTCCGTAGTATTAGCCCAGTTATTCGTAGTCCAATGTAAGGTCACAGCTGACGCTGTGGGATTGGTGTAGGTGACTGTATGATCCGTATTGCTGGCCGATGCTCCACCCGATAAACCAAATAAACTAAAAATGAGCGAAAAAATAATTAACCACGAAATATAACGCCTGGATTGTTTGGATACCAAGTAAATAACCTCCTCATAATTTTTAGTGCAGCTACGATTTTTATGCTTATCGTGTGGTGCAAACGTTTGCAAAAATGAGAAAAAAAGAAATACTTGATAGTTTTGATCTCCTCCTTCCATGATAAATAAGGAAAAAGCTCATTGAATGCGTTTACAAATAGCTCTATATGTGGTGGATTTTCCTTGTTAAGATTATAGGCGCCAAACTTTGACTGGTCAATGCATCTTTTAGGCTATAATTCAATCGTTTTCACTATAAGTTGCCTAAGATAGCATGCAAGTTATTCAGGTTCTTAGCAAGCCAATTCATTTCTTTTGCAAAACGTTTTGGAGGTACACTATGTTTGTCCATCTCGGCATTAATCCACCATGGGCTTTCCATATACCACAACAACTGCAATGATTTTGTTAAATCCCCCTGCTCCACCGTTCGTTCCTCACGATATCCGTCAATAAATGCTGAGGCTAGTGCTCCATCTAAATCTTCATCTAGAGCACATGACATCACTGCTCGCGCTACATCTAGCTGCGGATAATCATATTTGAACCGATCAAAATCTAGAATTGCAGACAATTGGCTATCTTGAAATAAAAGATTATCAACCCATAAATCACGATGTGCCCATCCAGCTTCAAGTCCTTCGAATATTTCCGGATCTATTTCTTCAGTCGCTCTTAGTTGTATCTCTAGGTCAGTGATAAGTGAGGTTTTACCCATTTCCTTTGATTGTTGTAGGAGTACATTCCAATGTTCTAAACGTTCCTCAGGGCTTTGTGGAATAAATTGTGGGGTTCTTTTCAAACTAAGGGTCCCATCATTTAATAAACGATGCATTTTACCTGTGGCACGACCCAAATCAAACATTTGATGGATATTAATCTTACCCGGCTCTATGACACGGCCTTCACAATATTCCATTGCCATAAACGTTTCTCCCTGATCTGATTCCAGTAAAACATTATTGTTATAAGCCAACAATCCGGGACATGGGAGCCCCTGTAGATACAATCTTTTCTGTTGAGAAAAGGCAAAGTTCAGCTCTTCTGGGTTATACAATTTATATCTTTTTTTGTTGTATTGTTTAAGTAGAAATTGCCCTGAATCCGTTGTGATTTTCCATTTAAGATTTAACCAGCCACGTTTTATTGGGGTAGCATGAAGGACTTTCAATCCAAAAAAATGATAGAAACTATTACTTAAATCCTCTAAAATGGCTTCCTCTGAACGAATCGCTTCCATTTCATCAACTCCTATCTATTCAAAGTATAAAAGAAGAAGCCGCCAATGACGACTTCTTTTAGATATTTCTTTTTATCAGAAAAAGTTATCTATAAATGAGGCTCCCGCCTTGGAGAAACTCTTCTGCCTTCTCTTGCATTCCTGATTCAATTCTCGTCGAATTACGGATATTATGAGAGATCTTCATACTGCAAAATTTCGGCCCGCACATGGAACAAAAATGAGCTGTTTTAGCGCCTTCCGCAGGCAATGTCTCATCATGATATTCGAGCGCTCGCTCAGGATCTAACGATAAATGAAATTGATCACGCCAACGAAATTCAAAACGGGCTTTCGAAAGAGCGTTATCCCGGTCTTGTGCTCCTTTATGCCCTTTCGCCAAATCTGCGGCATGTGCCGCTATTTTATAAGTAATGACCCCTACACGTACATCTTCCTTATTAGGCAGGCCAAGATGCTCCTTCGGAGTTACGTAACATAACATTGCTGTACCGAACCAACCAATCATCGCTGCACCTATAGCAGAGGTAATATGATCATACCCCGGCGCAATATCTGTAGTCAGTGGACCTAACGTATAAAAAGGGGCTTCGTTGCAAGTTTCAAGTTGCTTATCCATATTCTCTTTAATCAAGTGCATCGGCACATGTCCTGGACCCTCTACCATCACCTGTACATCATGACTCCAAGCCATAGCTGTTAATTCACCTAACGTCTCTAACTCGGCAAATTGTGCTTCATCATTCGCATCAGCAATCGAACCCGGACGTAATCCATCGCCTAGGGAAAAAGAAACATCGTACAGCTTCATGATTTCACATATCTCTTCAAAATGTGTATATAAAAAGTTCTCTTGATGATGCGCAAGACACCATGCCGCCATAATGGAACCACCTCTTGAAACAATGCCAGTCATACGTTGTGCCGTCAACGGGATATAACGAAGCAGAACCCCCGCATGAATGGTAAAATAATCAACCCCTTGCTCCGCTTGCTCAATGAGCGTATCACGGTACACTTCCCACGTTAAATCTTCCGCTTTCCCATTCACTTTTTCCAACGCTTGATAGATAGGCACCGTTCCAATAGGAACAGGAGAATTACGGATGATCCACTCGCGTGTAGTGTGGATGTTTTTACCTGTGGAGAGATCCATTATATTATCTGCCCCCCAGCGGATGGCCCATCTCATCTTCTCTACCTCTTCCTCTATGGAGGAGGATACTGCGGAATTTCCTATATTGGCATTGATCTTCACTAAAAAATTGCGTCCAATAATCATCGGTTCACTCTCTGGATGATTGATATTCGCTGGAATGATGGCGCGGCCGCGGGCTACTTCATCTCTAACAAATTCCGGTGCCACATTCTCACGAATCGCAACGTATTCCATTTCCGAAGTAATAATCCCTTTGCGTGCATAATGCATTTGAGAGACATTACGCCCCTTTTTCGCTCGCAAAGGTTTTCTATGGAGCGCTGGAAACACTTCCGCCACAGCTTTTCCTGTTGCATTCCCGTTATCTTCAGGCTTCACGGTTCTTCCTTCGTACGCTTCCGCATCCCCTCGTTCCTCAATCCAGCTTTGACGATTGGGCTCTAACCCCTGACGAATATCAGTATGAATATTAGCATCCGTGTAAGCCCCGCTTGTGTCATAGACATGAATTGGGGAATTCTCCTCTTCGCCGTCTATGCCCGCAGTTGGACTAAGTGAGATCTCCCGCATAGGCACCTGAATATCAGGCCGTGAACCCTTTACATACACTTTTTGACTTGCTGGAAAAGCTGATAAATTGATTGGATCGTTGTTCAATTCGCTTGTCATCTCAATTCCTCCTATAAGGTGATTTGATCAAGCGGAGACGGTCTACTCCCCACACATAGAAAAGGCCACATCTGTATAAGATGAGGCCTTAGAGTAGACAAATAGAAATAGAGCTCCATTTCCTCCGCTGGCATTATCCAGATCAGGTTTGACGGTCGATAGTTATAACTATCCTCTCAGCCTGGTCCCACCAAGCTCCCGTAACTATATAATTGCTACTTCAAAGTATAACCGAAAAGAGAGAATTATCCAAATCTACTCAAATGTGAGATCAACGTGTACGTTAGTATAACACCAGTACCCCAAATCCTTCCAGAAGCACCTCGCCCGAGAATGTTGTGCCGCTCAGTAAATCTGTTTTGGTCTCATGAAGATGGATCGTGACAGGAGTCTCACTATAATTAAGCAAAAAAGCATAACTGGAAGAAGCTCCGGTACGGACTTGCAGCTCTACCTCTTCTGGGAGCTCCAGCCAATTTGCTGGCGATTGTAGATCAATTAATTTTATGAAATCAGCCGCTGCCTGTTCGTTAAATACGGCTCCGTAATACCAAACCTCACCCTTGCCGCGACGATTTCTAGTTACCGCCGGTTTTCCCGCATAATAATCAGAGGCGTAAACCGCCATCACTTCAACCGAAGCTTCCTCTATTTTAAGAATATCATTAAAGTCATCTGCTCCTGTAACGACTTCGGTCGCGCCCGACCAGCTAATTGTTGTTGGCTGACGACTGCCCTTAACCATTGTGAATTCTTCAACTGTGATCCCGCATAGATCCTTAGCAGCACCTGGGAAAGGACGCATATAACATTGACCGCGCTCATCCTTATAGCCAGTTCTACAGCCGAAGATCAGTTTGCCGCCTTGTTGAACATATTCATCCAGCAGAGACGCTGTCTCATCTGTCATAATCGCTGGGTGAGGATAGATAAGCACGTCGTACCTTGCAAGCTCCTCCAGCGTTGTTTTTTTGCGCAGATAGAGCACGTCATTCGGGATATGCTTCCGCTGAAGAGCCTTGTACCACTCCTTATTGCTCTTCCACATAAACGGGCCATGCCAAACATCGTATTCTCCATCCCACTCATTGTCATAATCACGAACAATAGCAACGTTAGCCTGATTATGAGTACCGATAAACGCTTGACCTGCTGCTGCCAGCTCCTGACCGATCTGCCCCGCTTCCCGCACTCTCCGGTTAGGCTGATTATGATAGTCATTGATTCCATGCCAATAAATTTCATTGCCCATCGTAGCTGTCCGCCAGCGGAAATATAACACCATATCTGCCCCATGAGCGATCGACTGATAAGTCCATAACCGCATCTGCCCGGGCTTTGGAGAAGGCATATCCATCCGGTTCACCCAGCCACCCGGGCCTGACTGCTGCTCCATAATGCAGAAATTCGGGGATATCGAACGAACAACAGATAATGACAGTCCCCAGCCTCTATCATTCAGCGGATTCCGCTCATTCGGGTCATAAAAAATAGTAGAGAACTGAGGATAAGAATCATAGCTGAAGAAATCCAGCAGTTCATCCGTCATTTCATGGCTATCGAGATGCCCGAACAGACCGTTCGTGGTTACCCATTGCTTAGGGGCAAGTTTACGAATGATATCCGCTTGGTTTTTGGCAAAAGAAATTGTATTGTCCGAAATAAACCGTTTTTCATCCAATGCCTGATGAGGATTGGGCTGCTTCGGTACTGGAGTCGGACGTGGGAGATAGACCTGAGACCAGTCACTATAGCTTTGATTCCAAAAAACAGCTCCCCATGCCTCGTTCAAATGCTCAAGCGTAACATATTTCTGCTGTAGCCATTCCCGGAAGGCCTTATGGTCACTCTCCGAATAAAATTCACTGATCTCACAGTTGAGTTCATTATCAATTTGCCAGCCAACTACACCCGGATGATTGCCGTAATGTTCAGCCATTTGTTCTGCAATACGTGCACACAGTTCCCGGTATTTAGGACTGCTGTAATTATAATGACGGCGCATGCCATGCTGAAGTGTAACACCTTCGTAGGTTACATTTAATACTTCTGGATACTTATCAGTCAACCAAGCTGGAGGCGTTGCCGTCGGAGTACCAAGTACAACCTGAAGACCATATTTATGTGCTAGATCAATCGCCCGATCAAAGAGCCCGAACTGAAACTCCCCTTCTATGGGTTCAAAAATAGACCAAGCAAACTCCCCCATCCGAATGATCGTAAAGCCGAGTTCACGCATCCGGCGATAATCGTCCTCCCACATGTTTTCTGGCCAGTGCTCCGGATAATAACAAACGCCAAGCTCGAATTTTTCAGTTGCGACAGGTTTCTTCATCATTACCTCCAAAGTATTAAAAATATGCTTTCAATATTTTATAATTCTATTGTAGTATCAATGATAAGAGATCTTATATAACAAAATATTGCTATCATATAACAATCTTGCGTTTATTGCCTTAATCCAACTTGCGCTCTGTTGCGCTACAGAAATGGGTGCTGCCAAACATGAAGAAACAATGGTATTTGCCGACACCGGCTTTTTCAAAATATGTCTGTTATCCTGAATTTTTGGGACATTACACTCACTTTCCACAACATACAGAGAGAAGAAGCGAAGGGTTTCTGGGGAGTTATAACCTGCATTTGATTTTTGGTGGGGAGGGTTATGTATTCCATGAGGGCGAACGTATTCCGATGAGTAGAGGACGAGGTTTTCTGTACCCAAAAGGGGCTTATCAGCAATACGGCTCTGACCCAGGCGAGCCTTGGGATGTCCGATGGGTTCATTTTAATATTGAAATCGTCCTCCCCTTATTAGAAGAAGTGGACCAGTCTCGTGCATACCTGTTCACTTTTGATTTGGATGCTAAGCTGGACGAGCTATTCGAGGAAATGTACCTACTGAGCGCTTCCTACGTGACCCGTAGCGAGCCAAGACTATCTGCTCTGCTGTATGAGCTTCTAGTTAAATTGCTGCAGAACTCCGAGCCGCTTCACGGCTCAGTACCGCACGAGGTTAGGCAGTCCATCCGGAGTGCTGCAGATATCATTCATGTCGAATGTGCCAGCCCTTGGTCTCTGGAATCGATGGCAAGATTGACCGGGTACAGCAGCTATCATTTTCTAAGGCTGTTCCGGGTGGTTATGGGCAAAACTCCAAACCGTTATTTAATCGATTGTCGGCTGGCTAAAGCCAAGCTTTTACTGGTTTCCACAGGACTCTCCATTGCTCAGGTTGCGACTCAGTCCGGTTTTGCCCAGTCCAGCTATTTCATTAAAGTGTTCAGAAGGTTTGAAGGCATGTCTCCTGTGAAATACCGGCAGGCTTTTGGGGCGTAGACGATCTTCCTTCAGTCCGTAGAGATTCAATCTTAGTCTCTTGGACTTATCACCCTTAAAGATCATCCTTAAGAGAAATTTCACTCTCAATATCTAAACTTATTGTTTCGGAATGAATCTCCCCTTCATTATCATTCCATGTAATAGATAAAGTGGTGTTTTCATAATTTTGTCTATTTTTATTTAATTCGTCATACGAATACGGACCTGTTATAGACCCGATATCAGTGTTACTTAATATTGAAACGGGTCCATCCGTTGACCTAGCTTCATTTACAAGAACTGTTTCATCCTTATTATTAGTGTTTTTTTCATTGACTTCATACTTATAATAGCTACTATTCACTAAAGCGCTTGGGTCTCCCTTGAACACTAACTTCCCATGTCCCCGTAAAATTTTGCTAGATGAAATTATTATTTTGTAATCTAAAACATCCCATGTATCCCCTGTACCCTTAAGCGTATATACTTGAACACCAGTGTTTAAATTAGTTTCGAACTCTTTATTGAAATATAAATAACTCCATATCGCATTCGAAATAATAACCACAGCTACAAGCACTAGGATTAGTTTTTTCATATCTGCTCCTTTATAAATACTCCCCAGCCATTATTTATATCTTAAATTCCATTCTTTTGACCAATTCGGAAATGCTTCTCCGGTCAATTCTTCGAGTGTTTTTCCATCAATGGTGTAAACCCAGCCCATATGTAATTCATCGAAATCAGGAAAACTATAGCCTCCTATCACTTCATCGTCTGCTTCTAGCAGAAAAATCAGGGTTTGTTTTTTTGTATCCTTCTCATTATCTAAGGGGTGGTTTTTAACGATTAACTTACTTGTAGTTATTTCCTTACCTATATAATCGATTGGATCAACACTTTGAACACTCCAATATTGTATGTATGGCATTTCCGTCAGCAGTTTTTTATCTAATAAATATTCAGAAACAATTCCTTCATTACTAATGATCAGATAGCCCATATCGGTAATAAATTGTTCAGCTTTGCTATATTCTTTTTTTGAATTATCGCTAATTTCCTCATCACTACATCCCAATAAAAAGATTAAGAATAACGGAACTATGATTGTCCTTAATTTTTTCATAGGTTCTCTCCTTGCATTGTTTATTATCTCCGCGATAGCCCCATAGATTAATCTTGTTGTATGAATTTAGTATCATCAAACTCTTTAGCGTCTTATAGGCTCTCCATTCCACGCTGCTCTTCTAATTGTTATACCGTCTGACTTCATAAAATAAGTTTTAAACTGACCCTAGAAATTGAAACAGCGACAGCAATGGACGAGAAAATAAAATCCTAGACTTTCGCTGTTTCATTGAACTAAAGTTCCCCATTAACATAATATTCCTTAACTTATTTGCTTTCTTAATCAGGATTCGTTATATATTGTTAACAATAGACATCTGCCAAATATTATACATTGATTCAAGAGCCTAACTTATTATTCTGCCAACTTTTTTCTTATTTTTCTCCAAAAGCCGTCATTCCTCCGATTAATATGCTTTTCATTGTAGATCAGCAGACTATAGGAGGACAACAAAGTAGATGTTCGAATAATTACATATGTGCCTATAGCAATCAAAATGACGCAAATAGGATAATAAGGGATTAACACGCCTTTGGAGATCCCCTTTCTCTCTAGCAAAAAGCCCATTCCACCTACCGCCAACATGCCAGCACCCACAATGATCACAGCTGCGTACCTACTCTTCAATCTATTCAAACGTTCTGTTAATTGCTTCACATAACCTTGATCCAGCATAAGAGCCTCTTTATCCAGCACATGGTACCTTTCCTCGTCTTTCAGTATGGCGGACACAAGAACAACGACACCCGCTGCCGCCAACAAAATGATAATAAGAAAAGAATAAATGACTTGTTCCTTCCGAAGCATCAAATACGGCAAAAAAGACATAATTAGAAGGCACACACCTGTCGCAATGCGATTGGATGACTTTCGCTGATGAATCAAATACCCTTCCGCCATCTCTTGGCTGACATAATACCCACGCTCTTCAACGCCGCCCTTTACCTCGCCCTCCTTTAGCAAATAATCAATGGACACCTCGAACAGGTTTCCAATCATTAGCAATTTTTCGGTTTCGGGGTACCCCTGTCCGTTTTCCCACTTGCTGACTGCCTGTCTGGTTGTGCACAGTTTTTCGGCCAGCACTTCCTGGGAATAACCTTTTTCTTTTCTAAGTTGCAACAATTTTTCACTGAAAGACATTTGCTTGCTCTCCTTTGCTATATCTTGCCTTAATTATAGAAAAACAATGGAGTCTATGCTATATGATTGAGGTTGCGTTTACGACACTTGCAGTTGCAAATGCGTAATACATTTTCTTCTGACATCTAGAATCGCAGCAATACCCTGACCTCTTAAACGTTTCCGCGTTCAGGAATACTAGTGGCTTAGAGCGTTCCAGCACCGAGTCATAGTCTTAGCCTCCTAGGATTGTCTCCGCATAACAGGTTGAACTAACGTGTATAAATTCGCTTTCAACATTCCATCCACCTTCCAAAATATTGAATATTTTGTGCTGAGAATTCAAATAAAAAAGACAAATCACGTATTAAAGTGACTTGTCCTACGGTGCTTCCACATATAAATTTGCTTAAAATGAATTGAACGCTAAATAATACGTTTTATTTCCGCCAAAAAGTTGAACAGTCTGCCTTATCCAAAATATTAAACTCGATCATTTTTTCAAGTAATGAGAAATCAACTGGACTTTCCCACCGGATGCGTAACAACTGCTTGGTGTGATCATAACCTGCCTGCACAATTTCATCAGAAAAACGATTAATTCCTGCAATTTCAGGGGCAACCGCCAAATGATGTTTGGATACACTAAAGCCAATAATAAAAGTATCGTGATCGGTAAACATAGGCTGATTCCACGCAACTTTTGGCTTTAAATCAGTGAATTTTCTGGCTACCCAAGTCAAAACTTCTTCCATTCTTTCCCGATGTTGCGGGTTATCAATTTGCGCTAAATATTCTGCAAATACTTCCATGTCATTCTCTCCTAAAAAAATATTTTCAAATGGTCTAATTGATGTTACGTCACTCCAATTACATTCTCTTAGCATAATAATTAAACAGGAAGATTCCTAAGGAGATTTGAAAAACAAAAACACCACATAACACAGTGACTACAGTTTGATCTACTCCCATTAAACTAAATACAACAGTTAGAGCCATTAGGATGTAAAAGTTAACAATATTAGTTTTCCAACCGGCTTTTTCTCTTATTCTTATTTTCCGTTCGTCATTAGCCTCAATTTTACTCATTCTAACTTTCTCATCATTTTTTACTTTGTTCTGAGGCTTATTAAGCCATAACGAATACCCCATATTTCCTACTCCAAGCACTGCAAGGACTGAACCCACACCAATGAGCAAACCGGAAATTCCTTTTAGCTTCTCGTCAGTTAAAATAAATCCACCCATATAAACCATAATAGCACCTGCAATTGTTAAGAGCACCCATTTACTTGCCGTTTTCATTACCCAGCTCCTCCTCGTAAATGAAAATATCTTCAATACTCATTTCAAAAAATCGCGCAATCTTAAATGCAAGAATGATGGATGGGTTATACCGGCCATTTTCAAGTGAACCAATCGTTTGCCTGGATACTTCCAATTTATCCGCTAGTTCTTCTTGTTTAATACCTTTTTCTTTTCTAATCTCTTCAAGCCTGTTTTTCAATATCTTACCTCCTGAAGCAATTATGGAAAGTTAACTTTCCGTAAGAATAACACATTGAAGTGTGTATGTAAAGCTAACTTTCCATCAGCTGAAATTGATTGCAATTTAACCCGTGATCTTTATAGGTGTAATGATTTAGGGCACGCCTTGTTGATACTACATCTGTAGAATTGGGCATGAAAAAACGCCACCCGCTAACTCCCTAATAGGAGTACGGGGTGACGTTGAGTGTTTTACGGGCGAAAACTTATGAAAGAAAAGTTCAGTTAGCTTAGCCTGCCTCAAGAATATACCCTCCGAAAGTTTGCCTTTTTAATAAAAAAGTCCCGATGATTATTCACATCATCGGGACTAACGTGTCATTGTCAGCAGAAAATAAAATATTAGACTGTCTCTGTTTCATTGAACAAAAGTCTCCTGTTAGCTTAAACGACATTACGCACCGAGTTTAGCCTTGCAGGGTTGTCTGCTAATTACGGTTCACCGAAAATCCTTAGCAGACCAAGCAGAGCGGCGTAGATATGATTTAATAAGATGTCGGCAGCTTCTTCGACTATACTTTCAAATTCTTCTCTTACTGACTATGATTTATTAAATGAGCAATTTCTTTAACTCTCTCCATTGTAATTCCTTCTCTTTGTTCAACTGCAAGTTGATGATTCGTTTGTTCTAATTCTATTAACGGAACAGCACCAACCTCTTGTGTATGCACCATTGTCTTTAACGATAATGTAGTTATTGGATATATTGAAAGTTCAGTCGATAACCAACCAAAATAAGGTTCTTCCGTCTCCCTTCCTAATACGTGCAATAATTCATTAGACTTCAGAAAGTTTTCTTCACTAAGAGAAACCCACACACTCCATATAAATTTCTCTTTGCTATCAATTATTGGTATTTCAATATGTCCTCTAATAAAGAAATGCTGTTCATCAATTACACAAAAATCTCTAATTAATTCTGTTCTTTTCTCTTCTGGTACAGTGTAAAAATAATATGGTGCTTCACTTCCGTAACATAAAGGAAGTTCACTTAATTCGTTGTTACAGTGAGGGCATTTCATGTTTTCTGCTCCTTATAGTTTCTCGCCGATTTCTTATAACGTCTTATTTGGGAACTTTGTGATAATTCCATCTGTTGAGTATTCGCGAAATTACTTAGTTATCCTGCCCTTTTAATTCAATAAAAACGGCAGCTGATCCTCTGATCGGCTGCCTTCTTGTTGCGATTAAACTATCGTGACCCATTAGTTTAATCATATCAACTCTGAGTATAAACATTGGTGTAGCTCCATCCTCTGTATTAAAGCCAATTTTATTATAGAAATTCACTGCATGAGGATAAGAAATTAATACTTTTGTTTTACACCCTTTATATCTATCAAGCATTATATTCATCATTTCCTTACCTATACCAATACCTATACTCTGATAACTCGGATTAATAAGCATATAATGAAAATATACCGTTAAAACACCATCTGACAAAGCATTTATTAAACCGACAAGCTTTCCTCCTTCCCAAGCGGTAACAATTGAATGAGACCCTCCGATTGCTTGTAAAAGCTCGTTTGGATACTTGCCAGACTCCCATTCTACCGAAAGAAATAACTCTTGGAGTGCATCCTTAGTGATATCCTCTTAGCTTGGAGCGTAATAAATACTCACCCCTATACCTTCCTTTCATAAAACTAACTACGGCACAACATCTGTTTTAAACTCCCATATTTCGATGGTTTTGCAATCCTTACGAAGCCATAAAATAATACCAACAAAGAAATTTCGGATTTATCAAAGTGAATAATCACTTTATTTACCTCAATATACTATTAAAAAATATGTATAGAAAATGGATTAACTGAAGTGGAATTTGTATTTATTCACATTAGAGAATTCATGATAATACTTTTTTCACTTAAGCATACAAATCCTAAGAGGCATATAGCGTTAATCTGCCAGTTAGCTAAATAGATAACATTGAACTATAGTTAAATATTTAGCTAATCGGCGAAGTATAACGTTCTTGTCCTCAGCCTGGGGCAAGAAACGTGATTGCTTAATCAAAAAAAAGCCGCTAAATTAGCTACTTTTAATCAAACGATTTTCTCTTCCTAAACCTTTCCTTTGTTTTTAATCTAACATGTGCTTTTCTTAATGAACAGTTGTATCTGATAATCCCACTGCAATATTCCAGTCACAATAATGTTATGAAGAACAAAATCTGGACACACATCGTATTCCGTCTTTGCCCTTTCAAGTAAATTTTGTAATACAGCATTCTTATTCTCTTCGGTACAGTTTGCACACAGATAGTCCCCTTCTGGTAGCACAGTTAACCCCTCTAAAGACGGATATTTCAAGCAAACAGCAAATAACCGTGTTATTCCTTCAGTCGTAAACATTCCCGCCATATCTTCAAACAGAAATTGTGAATGCAGAGAAGTCTCAATTTGTTGATAGAAATGTCTGTGATAGTCCCATAAATTCTTAAGTGTGGGGCTTTCCATTTTATTCGAAAACATAATTACCCTTTCCTCTATGTGTCTGACAAAGTAATTTTCACTTTGACTATAATCGTTGTGGAACTTATTTTCATAATGTAGATAAGCACGTTTAATTTTCGATTTTGCATACTGCAGACGAGCAATTTTATCGTCTGCTCTTTTTTCTGCCTGTTTTAGAAATTCAATTACTTTAGAGAGATCATTCTGCTGCAATATATCTTTAATATCCATTAAAGTAAGATCCATTGCTTTGAGCAGTTCAATGGTTTGCAGCTTTACGAGCTCCTGCTCGGAATAGTATCGATATCCCGACAATTCATCTTTATGGCATGGCTTGACTAACCCAATACGATCATAGTGCCGCAAGGTCTCACTGGTCATCTCTACGATTTCTGCTGCTTGCTTAATTGTAAAATAGTTGTTCATATCTACCCTCTTGACCTTTTTGTAACACAAAAGTTTATGATGATTAAAACATATGCGACTGATAAACGCAACGAAATACAAAAATGATCCGATCCAACTCTTGCAACATATTTGGGTAGACTTTTTCAAGATCATTATGTTTAGCTCTAATGCTTAGTTGCATATCGCAATTTTTTTTGCAGAGCAGCTTAGGATTGGTATTCGTAGGACTGGCATTAAAAAGAAAAATGATTTAACAAAGGAGCATTTTATAATGAAAAGTACTGCAAAAAAATTACTAACTACTATAGGCATATTGGTGACACTATTGATATCATTGGCAGGATGCTCCTCCTACTCCACTTCCATGGAGGAAAAAAATTACATCATCCCTGCCCAAAAGATTGATACTTTAACAATTGATGTAAAGGACAAAAAAATAACTATCCTCCAATCTAAAGATGAACAAATTCATATTGTTTACTATGAAAGTGAGAAAGATTTTTACAAGATTGATCTATCTGATGATAAAGAACTATCAATGGTAAGTGACAGTAATAAGGAATGGAACGACTATATCGGAGGAAAAGGCTCGCAAGTAACCAGAACTATTCAGGTATGGATACCTGACGCAACTTTAAAAAATTTGACTTTAAAAACATCAAATGAAAGTATTGTATTACCAACAATCGCGTTTTTGGGGACAGTGGAAGTAAACATAAATAACGGAAATATCCAATTGGACAAATTGAATGCAGGGGCGGCTATAACCCTTGAAACAAAAAACGGAAATATTAGCGGTTCAATTCTAGGGTCATATGATGATTTCGCGATCTTAAGCAAGGTAAAGAAAGGAGATAGCAATTTGCCTGCCAATAAAGAGAATGGTTCAAAAAAATTATCTGCTTATACAAATAACGGAAATATTAACTTGCAATTTTCTGAGTAGCCAGTAGTTAAATATTAGATCGTATGAAGTCAGATACAATATTGAAAGGGATAACCCCTGTTTCACTTTTGAAACTTCTGGCCTACCTCTTCGACTATTCCACCGGCCTATGACCGATACAATATCCCTCCCTCTTGTAATGGAAAATCACCTTGATAAAGTTGTTAATCCGACCCGTAAATCGATTATCTTATGATGTACCCGAGGGCCAAAATTAAGCTTGATCGTGAATTCCATCAAAATAAGGTATAAGCCGCATTACAGCGGCTTATACCTTCATGATTTTATTTGACTGTTTTGAACCATCCTTTGGAACTGAATGTATCCGATGCATATAAAAAGTACTACTAACGATATAATTTAAATAATACCGTATATTGGATATTCAAACTATCCTGCCAGTTAGCTTAATGAAGCATCTCAGTCTAATACTTTATTTTCTTTTGACAACAACTATACTTTTATATCACCAAACCTACTCCACAGTAACACTCTTCGCCAAGTTACGTGGTTTATCCACATCATGACCCAGCGCAAGAGAAGCATAATAAGACAATAATTGCAGAGGCACTACGGACAAAGCTGCTGTCAGCATTGGAAGTGTCTTTGGAATCACGAACACTTGATCAACTGATCTAAGCAGGTCAGTCAAATGCTCTTGGTGAGTGATTGCCAGCACGTCTGCGCCACGAGCTTTCACTTCTTTGATGTTGCTGACGGTCTTCTCAAGTACAGCTTCCTGAGTTGCCAGGGCAATAACTGGAACACCTTCTTCGATCAGAGCCAATGTACCGTGTTTCAATTCACCTGCAGCATAAGCTTCGGAGTGAATATAAGAGATTTCTTTCAGCTTCAAAGATCCTTCTTGAGCAACAGCGTAGTCTACGCCGCGGCCGATGAAGAACAAGTTTTTGTGCTCAGAAATTTGTTCAGCATAACCTTTGATCGCTTCTTTTTGAGCTAGGATCTCTTCCACTTGCTCTGGCAGAGATTGCATAGCTGCAAGAATCTTAGTAACTTGTGCTTCGGTTTGTGTTCCACGAACTTCAGCCAAGTAAAGAGCAAACAATCCAAATGCGATCAATTGTGAAGTGTAAGCTTTGGTCGAAGCTACTGCAATTTCCGGACCCGCCAAGGTTACCAACACATCGTTTGCTTCCCGAGCAATAGAGCTGCCCACTACGTTAGTGATCGCCAATACGTGTGCCCCGTTAGCTTGCGCTTCACGCAGAGCTGCCAAAGTATCTGCAGTCTCACCGGATTGGCTGACTACGATAACCAAAGTTTCTGGAGTCACGATTGGGGAACGGTAACGATATTCCGAAGCGATATCATTTTCTACTGGAATACGAACCAAAGATTCGATCATAGTACGTCCTACCACACCTGCGTTGTATGCTGTTCCGCAAGCAACGACTTGAATGTTACGGATGTTCTTGATTTGTTCTTCAGTCATGTTCAATTCAGGCAATACAACCTTGTTGCCTTCCGCATTGATGCGACCACGCATTGTGTCGCGGTAAGCCTTAGGTTGCTCGTGTATTTCTTTCAACATGAAATGCTCGTAGCCGCCTTTTTCTGCGGTAACTGCATCCCAATCGACAGTAATCATTTCCCGAGAAATAAAATTGCCTTCAATCGTCATCAATTCGACAGCATCTCTTGTCAGCACAGCCATTTCGCCGTCATTCAAAATATATACGTTACGGGTATATTCAAGCAGTGCAGGAATATCTGACCCGATAAAGTTTTCTCCTTCGCCAAGACCGATAATGAGCGGGCTAGCTTGACGAACAGCCACCAGTTTATCTGGTTCATATTCAGTCAGGACGCCTAATGCAAACGCACCGCGCATGAACGTAATCGCTTTTTGTACAGCCTTCACGATATCCCCGTCATATTCGCGAGCAATCAGATGTGAAATAACTTCTGTATCTGTTTCAGAGACAAAGTGGCATCCGCCAGCGATCAGCTCTTCTTTCAGATCCAGATAGTTTTCGACAATACCGTTGTGAACTACCGAGAACTTCATGCTGTTATCCGTATGTGGATGTGAGTTCTCATCGGATGGTTTACCGTGAGTTGCCCAGCGTGTGTGTCCGATACCTGCGCTACCTGCCAGCGGGCTGTCTTGGAGCTTCGACTGCAGATTCGCCAAACGGCCTTGAGCTTTCACTACTTGCAGTCCTTCTTGGGTAAATACAGCAATACCAGCGGAATCATATCCACGATATTCCAATTTCTTCAAGCCCTCAACCAAGATCCCCTGCGAATTCTGATTACCAATATATCCTACAATACCACACATTATAATTTCCCCCGTCCGAGTTATCGTAATGTGGCGGCATAAGGAAAGAAACGTGCCGTGCGGCATGTTTTTGAGAAAAAGCAAATATTCTGTTGTATTTTAGGATCAACAAAATAAACTGTCACTTACATTCTAATGTTCATGAAATGCACAGCCTTCTCCTCTGCCGTGGCAGAAATAACGTGTTTCCTTCTGATGCGCGCACACATGAATAATATAATTTGTTGCACCCATGAAAACGTTGTGTGAAAGGTCGCCCTTTCATTTTCCGTATCCATTTACGGCTCTGGTGCATCACCGGGAGGTCCCCGCCGAACATTTCGAACACCTCCACCTCGTCAGCTTACGTCTGCCGTGATCCGTTCAAGCCATAGCCTACATAACAAGTAAGCAGCTTTCCCTTCTCTCCCGCGCTAGACCAAGCTCTGGCGCTTGCTATTGCTAACCTCACAATCCCCGCTTTCCTTCTAGAATGACACTTAATCTATTATATGCACCTTGTAGTACTTTGGCAATGGCGCACCAACCTAAATTTTACAAAACCAGTTCAAACGATCCAATCCTAAAATAAAATAACACTGGTGCAACGAATCCGAATCGCTCTCGCTCACTGCACCAGCCTTATAGTTAAGGTAATGGATTATACCAATTCGCGTTGAACTACTTCCACAATTTGATTCACATAAAGATCCAGATCTGCCTTATCCGGTCCCTCTGCCATAACGCGGATTAGAGATTCCGTACCTGACGGACGTACAAGCACACGGCCATTGTCGCCTAGCTTGCCTTCTACTTCAGCGATAGCCGCTTCTATAGCTACGTTATTAGGGTAATTAGTCTTATCCTGTACACGAACATTAACCAGCACCTGCGGGTATTTAGTCATCATACTCTTAACTTCGCTAAGCTGTTTGCCTGTAGCCTTAAGTGTGTCTACCAGCTGAATAGCTGTAAGAATACCATCACCAGTAGTATTGTAATCCAGGAAAATAACATGTCCAGACTGTTCTCCACCTAGATTAAAGCCTCCACGACGCATTTCTTCCATAACATAACGATCCCCTACAGCTGTCTTAGCGGTATTCAGGGATAATTTCTCGGTAGCTTTATAAAATCCGATGTTACTCATAACGGTTGATACAATCGTGCTATCCTTCAGCTTACCTGCACGGTTCATCGCATCGCCACAAATACAAAGGATAAAGTCACCATCGACTTCATCACCATTATTATCAATAGCGATCAAGCGGTCTGCATCTCCGTCAAAAGCAAGTCCCAAATCAGCTCCATGACGTAAGACTTCTTCACGCAAAGTCTCTGGATGTGTCGAACCAAATCCATCATTAATATTCAATCCATCTGGCTCAGCCCCGATAGAGATCACCTCAGCGCCAAGCTCTCTGAACAGTCTTGGAGCAAGCTCATACGCTGCGCCATGCGCACAGTCCAGTACAACCTTGATTCCCTTAAAGTCCTGAGAAATGGTAGTTTTCAAATACTCCAGATAAAGATACTTAGCGTCATTATCTACGGTAACCATACCTAAACCTGAACCGATAGGACGAGGCAATTCATCTACCTCCGCATCCATAAGCTCTTCAATTTGCAGTTCGGTTTCATCTGTTAGCTTGAAGCCATCCCCACCAAAGAACTTAATGCCGTTATCCTCTACCGGATTGTGAGAAGCTGAGATCATGACGCCTGCGTCTGCTTTTAACAATCTCGTAATATAGGCAACAGCAGGTGTACTAACTACGCCTATACGGATTACATCAGCTCCAATAGACAATAAGCCCGCAATCAGCGCGGATTCCAATAAAGGACCGGAAATACGTGTATCCATTCCGATAACAACCTTCGGTTTATCCAAGTTACCCGCTAGTACATATCCTCCACAACGGCCAATGCTATAAGCCATTTCTGCAGTCAATTCACGGTTTGCTACTCCCCGCACACCGTCTGTTCCAAAATACTTCCCCATTATTTTTCTCCTTTGAATACGCTACGTTAGCTTAATGTACTATCATATGATTTGCATACTATTTTGGTGTACCTCTGGGCTCAAAAGATTACGTCCCGCCCGTACCTACAGGATTTTCGGAATTCGTACTTGTGTTAGCTGTGCCGTTATTCTCCGGATTGGTATCCGTTGGTACAGGCGTTGGTGTTGCTCCAGCCTCT
Source organism: Paenibacillus sp. FSL F4-0122 (assembly GCF_038002845.1). Classification (NCBI taxonomy): domain Bacteria; kingdom Bacillati; phylum Bacillota; class Bacilli; order Caryophanales; family Paenibacillaceae; genus Paenibacillus; species Paenibacillus sp. FSL F4-0122. The sequence goes on along the minus strand of NZ_JBBODI010000001.1, from coordinate 3,042,267 downwards.
CCGCTATGAGTGGGCTTCTCCGTAGGTTCCTCATCACCTATAACAGGTTCAGAACTTGGCTCAGGAGTAGTAGTTACCCCCCCCGTATCTGGATGAGGTGTAGGAACTGGCGCTGCAGGTGATAACAGCTGCACGGTCACAGTAAGAGGCACCCCTGAATTGGCTAGTGCGATAAACTGGGGCAGCGATACCCGCAAAGAAACCTCGTGAGTTCCAGCCGAAAGACCGCTAACATCAGCCACAACCCCTATATCTTTCTTATCAAGTTGATCTAGTAAAGCAGGCGCACCCTTTAAGGTAAGCGCTATTTCCTTGCTTGAAGGATTAACAATACTTCCTTCCAGATCATCCCCCACACCCTGAAGCTTGACAGGTACCGCCTCAATCGTCCGCTCAGCAATTTCTGAGATGGTTAATGAAACATTCACAGCTTCGGGCATGACTTTCTCCGTTCCAGCCGGAGGCTTCAAATCGACCTTTACTTGTTTCGTTCCAGCAGAATCTATTGCACTAAGGTTAACAGTGGCTTCATAGGCTGATAAAGCTGCCAAAGCCTCTGCTTGTCCATACACTACGACTGCTTCCTGCTCAGGTGTCAATTTGGATAATACGAGAGAATCCGAAAGTTTTCCAGTAAAGCCAATCTCCAGCGGCAAACTCTTAAACGGTAAGGTAATCGGCAATTCCACGGATACAGTAGAAGGCTCAATTACAGCATTTTTAATTTCATTTCCATCCTTATCATAAGCGTGTAGCTTCAATTTTTTCTCTTTAAATGTCTCATTTTCACCGTTAAGCTCAATGGTTCCTTGTATCTTAGCTACCTTGCTCAGTTCATTATCAGCAAGTGTGACTTCGACAGTATCTGTAGGCTGCAGGACCGGGGTGCCTATTTGGTAGCCCTCTGCAGGTTTCCCCTTCGTAACCAAGGATATGGGAAAAGACTTTGTATTCCGTGATTCTACATGTACGGTAACCTCTTTAGGATTCATTCTTACCAGGGATACACCTTTTGGCAGTTTATAATAAAGTGGCAACGTGGTATCTCCAGGTTCGACCTTAGTCAGATCAAGCATTACTTTATAGTCATCCGAGAACTGAAAGGAGATATCGGAATTTTTACCCGCTACCTCCAGACTCACACTGTCGACAGCCAAAGGTTCAAGGACATATTTATCCTCGTCAAGGCCGGTCACTTCAATCTTCACATTCTCAATAGTTTTTGTTTTAATATCCACTGTTGTCTGTCCAGAAGGCGCAGTATCGACATGAACCATCGTAAACAAAATGATCCCGAACACAAGGGCCAGAATCTTATTGAAATTGTTATTGTTCATCCACTTATCCATGGTTCTTGTCCCCCTTCCGTTTCCAGAAAGTTGAACCCTTCTCCTTCAGCGATGAACTTACACTAAGCTCTTGATGGAGCTTCGATATCATGGATTCTTCCTTAATGTCTCTCACGATCTGGCCATTAATTGCAAGGGAAATCTGCCCTGTCTCCTCTGAGACAATGACAGACACCGAGTCCGCAACCTCACTTATTCCTATAGCAGCGCGATGACGGGTTCCCAGTTCTTTGCTGATAAAAGGATTCTCGGACAAAGGCAAGTAACAAGCAGCCGCAGCAATCTGATTTCCCTGCATAATAAGGGCTCCGTCATGCAGAGGTGTATTGGGAATGAAGATGTTAATGAGTAATTCGGAGCTGACCAGGGAACGCATGGGTATACCTGACTCTGTATATTCGTTTAGCCCTGTCTCCCGCTCAAAAACGATTAACGCCCCTATTTTTCTGCGAGATAAATAATTCACGGCTTTAATCACTTCGCCGATTAACTTACTGATCTCTTCGTCACTTTCTCCAGCCCGTCCGAAAAATCTGCCCCGTCCAAGCTGCTCCAGTCCCCTTCGTAGTTCCGGCTGAAAAATGATAAAGACAGCTAGGACCCCGAAAGTAAACATTTGATTCATTAGCCATTTAAGTGTATACAAGTCCAAGATTGTGCTTACCGCCCAAATCAAGACCAGAACCAATATCCCTTTTAAAAGCTGAATCGCCCGCGTCCCGCGTACCATATTAAGCACTTTATAAATAATGTAACTGACGATTAGGATATCAATTATATCTTTAATGGAATCTTTCCATGTTAGCTCAGTAAAATAACTCATTGCCTAAAACCCCCGTCATTTCAAATTAGCTGGGTTTATGTAAAATGTCTGTTAGCTCTGTATCATATCTAGGTTATAACGTTCGGGCTTCAGTTGCAAGTTTAGTCCCTCAATCCTTTCCGAAACCACCCAATTTAAGGAAACAAAAAAGCGCCATCTTTCCGGAAAAAGAGGCGCTAATTAATATTCCTGCTCAAGGTAACCACTGCCCGCATTAACGGTAGGCAACTTCAGAGAACATGTTCGTCACTTTATACCAGAACCAGCTTACTGCCTGGTCTATGCTTTTGACTTGCCCAGAAATATGAGCTGTTGAAGCCTGATATAGAGATCCGTCAATGACTGTCACGTTGCCGTTCACTTCTCCATATACCTGTGCTTTACCGTTCTCTATGGTAAGGTCTCCGGTAATTATTTTGCCGGAAGGTACAATTACAGTATCCCCTTTGATGACCACTTGATCCAAATCAACACCTCTAACTACAAGTTGTCTGTCTGGACTCCAAAAAGTTACGGTGCTCATCAGCATAACGACAAGGAATAGAGATGCCGCTGTAAGTGCAGGGTGTCTCTTGATCCAGGTAATAAAGGCTTTTTCTTTCTTAGTCTTTGGCAATGAACTCATTATCCGGCTCACAAGATCATCTGAAGCTACAGGATTCTGATGCATTAGGGAGAACATCAACATATCTGTCTGTTCCAATTCTTTAAACTTTGCACGGCAATCTGGACAGGATAGAAGATGCTCCTTCAATTCCCTCTGCTGCTGTTCGGGCAAGTCGTCATCCAAGTAGTCATGCATCATAGAGACGGCCAGTTTGCATTCCATAGGAGCCAATCCTTTCATGAGTGCTATTTAATTATCCTAAGACAAAGGGTCAGGACACATAAGACTTGCTTAACTTACATACGTCGCTCTCGAAAAGATGTTTCATAAAAAAAATCTATTTTTACATTTTCGGGCCTAATTTTTTACGCAAAAATTCACGGCCTCGGTGTACACGCGTCTTAATCGTGGTCACGGGCATATCCAGGACATCACTAATCTCCTGAAGTGACAGATCCTGCAGGTACCTCAGAATCATCACCGACCTGTATTTCACAGGCAGACTGTCAATCGCCTCATAGATTAGCCCCTGCGTCTCAGAGAGCAATAGTTCGGTCTCAGGTGTCACATTATCGCTCGGAATCAACGAGTAGCCATCAAGGCCCTCCTGATCGTTCATTTCAGCATCCAGCGAATAGGTTGGTTTTCGTTTACGCAATCTATCAATACAGAGGTTCGTTCCAATCCGGTAAATCCATGTGGAGAACTTCTGTTTATCATCATAACGATCCAAATTCCTATACACACGCAAAAAGGTCTCCTGAACAATATCCTCCGCCTCATGGCGATTGTTCAACATCCTGTAAGCTAAATGATATATTTTGTCTTTATATAGTTCCACAAGCTCGGCAAATGCCCTTTGGTCGCCCTTCAAGGCGAGCTTTGTCAATCTGCCTTCCAAATTCTCCACCTGTTAACTCCCCCAGACTTGCCGCCCTTGGTATTTCTTCGCAAATATCCACGGTACAAGCAATTAAATCGTAATTCAAGTTTGTGTAAAAATCAAGGATTGTATTGTAACCTTCTATGTAAACTGAGTTAAAAACTGGACAACTTGGTATAGGCGATTAAGTGCGGCTCCGAGAAATATTTGGACTTCCGGTCGCTGTTATCCTCACATTTTCTGATTATAAACCGCATATAGCGGTCGAAATCTGAGGATAAAGGCGAACGCTGGCGCTCCTACAGTTCCAAATATTCTCTACGCTGCTCCATCACCGAAGTAATAAGTGCCACGTTATTTACCTCCGATTACATCTCGGTTACTTGGGTAGGGTAATAAAAAAAATATCGGGTTTGACTCTCCAATATTTAGGCACAAGTAAAGTTCACAGCAGCAATATACAGTTTATGATCACAACAACTTGTATTAGGCAAAAAAAGTCCGCCCCAAATAGGGCGGACTTTTTGTTGTTAAGACTATATCAGCCGGTATTCCGAAGACCGGCGGCAATGCCGTTGATGGTAAGCAATACTTCGCGAAGCAGTTCGCTATCATCTCCATCGATTTCACGGAGCGCTCTAAGCTCGGATAGCAATTGAACCTGCAGGTAGCTAAGCGGATCAACGTATGGATTACGGAGTCTGATCGACTCTTGAATCACAGGAACGTTATCCAGAATATCCTGCTGGCCTGTAATCTTCAGGATCAGCTCAGAGGTCAGATTAAATTCATCTTCAATCTGGCCGAAGATCCGTTGACGTGCTTCCTCGTTCTTGCCCATGCTGGCGTATTCCTTAGCAATAATCAAGTCCGCTTTTGAAATAGCCATTTGCAGCGTATCTATCAGTGTAGTAAAGAATGAGAAGTTCTCATACATATGTTGCATTATCTTCAGATTCTCTTCCTTACCCTCATAGAAACTCTGCAGTCCGGTTCCAGCAGCGTACCAGGCTGGGAGCAAATAACGGCTTTGTGTCCATGCAAATACCCAAGGAATTGCACGCAGATCTTCAAAACGGTCGCTGTTCTTCCGCTTGGAAGGACGGGAACCGATATTAAGCTCTCCAACCTCAGGCAGAGGTGTTGATTCTTTGAAATAAGTCAGGAAATCCGGATCACGGAAGATCAAATCCTGATATTTGTTCAGCGAGACCTCAGAAATCCGGGCAACAATCTCTTCCCATTTCTCTTCATAAAGATCCGCTTGTGGCACTCTCGCACTAATTGCTGCTGTTACAAGCGCAGATGTTGCTTGCTCCAGACTGCGGTAAGCAATCCCCTGCATGGAGTAACGGGAGGAGATTACTTCTCCCTGCTCGGTAATCTTAATCCCGCCGCCAATTGTCGAAGCTGGCTGAGCAAGAATACTGCGGTTAAGCGGCATACCCCCGCGGCCGAGCGCTCCACCACGACCATGGAAGAACTTTAGCTTGATTCCGAACTGATCGGCTGTCGCTGTAATTTCTTTTAGGGCAACACGCAGTTCCCAGTTAGCAGTAACCACGCCGCCATCTTTATTACTATCTGAATATCCAAGCATGATTTCCTGCAAATCATTCATTGCTCTTACCGCATCACGGTAGATCGGCATACTGAGCAGTGTGTGCATAATTTGCGGTGCTTCATGCAAATCATCAATCGTTTCAAAAAGTGGCACAGCTTGCAGGGTACATACAACTGTACCGTCGTTATCCTTGCGGAATAGTCCTACCTCTTTGGCGAAGACCATAACCTCCAGAATGTCGCTTGCAGCTTCCGCCATACTGATCAGATAACTGGTGATACATTGTTTGCCGTACTCTTCCTGCGATGCGAAGATCGTCCGGTAAACCGCCAGACACTCCTCTGTACTTTCAGTGTAAGTCTGGTAAGAAGAGGTCAACGGACGTGGATCATTCAGCAATTTCTCCAGCAGATCAATCTTCTCGATCTCCGTCAACTTAGAGTAATCCGGCGAAATGTTCATCTTCGCCAAAATTTCTGTCATGGCATTCTCATGTTCTTGGCTGTGTTGACGCACGTCAAGAGTTGCCGTATGGAATCCGAACAGCTCCACTTGGCGGATTAGCTTTTTAATATAGGTATCGGCCACATAGTCGGCATAGTGATGTCGTAGACTGCGGTCAATGACATTCAAATCATCTATGAACTCCTCAGGTGTAGCATAACGCTCAGGAGTATCTTTTTTCTCATCATCCAAAACATTTTGTGTCTTAGAGATCATGTAGCTAAGTTTAATTCGGTAAGGTTCGTTGTCATTGCGCCATTCTTCCATCTTGCCTAGGTTAATGATCTCACGATCAGCTTCGATGGATTCTACTAGCTCAGGCGTCACTTTAACAATACTTGTGCTAAAGCTTAGATATTTCATGAGTTCACGCATAATACGCTGATATTCACGAATGGCCAGCTTACGCTGCATGCGTAAAGTCTGCGCAGTGACTGTTGAGGTTACCGAAGGGTTACCATCACGGTCTCCGCCAATCCATGATCCAAAACGCAAGTAGGTTGGCACATGCCAATTCTGTCCTGGATAGTATTTGCTCAGACAGCGTTCAAGCTCTTGATACACATCCGGCAATACATGGAAAATAGTCTCATGGAAATAGTACATTCCATTGCGCACTTCATCGAGTACTGTTGGCTTGCGGTCACGTAGCTCATCCGTTTGCCAAAGCGTAATCACTTCATTCAATAGCTTCTCGCGAAGCTGTTCACGTTCACGGAAAGTTAGAGTAGGGTTATCAAGACCCATAACATCATCGGATATCCGTTTATGAATATCGAGAATCGCACGGCGCATGGCTTCCGTTGGATGTGCCGTCATTACAAGTTCCAGAGACAATCCTTCAATAATCTCGTTGACTTCCTCATGAGAGAAATCACGTTCACGAAGCTCTTGAATAGCGCTTTCTATAGAACCGGGTTGAACTGTCTCCCCAGCTGAACGTTCATAGTCACGTTTACGGCGAATCCGGTGGTTCTGTTCGGCAATATTCACCAATTGAAAATAAATGGCGAACGCTCTTATTACCTGATGACGGTTCTCCGGATCCAAAGAATTGATTAACTCCTTAAATTCACTATGCAGTTCAGGTAAAAATAGTGAGCGTAGCGATTTACTGGTCTCGCGGATCTTCTCCACGATCTCTAGCAGTTCGTTACCGCCTTGGTGAACCAAGACCTCTCCTAAAATGTTCCCCAAGAACCGTACGTCCCGTCGCAGCAGATTGTTAGAGTTGCTTTTGCTGACGGTAGTCGTAAGTTCGGTCATGCTGCTCCCCCCATTCTCTTCCGGATCAATGTGTTAAGTTTGTCTGTCTAAATATCGTCTATTAAAGCTTCCTCATATCATACAATAAAACCGTTTGAAAATCTGCAACTTTTTTGTGCTGTAAAGCGACACAGTACCTAAGATTATACACCAATTTCTGAATTTATACAGTCCTTATATTTTATGTATTCTTTCATATATATAATGGCTCTATCGTATATTCTCTATGTATGCTTATATTCGGATTGTGCGGAGCTGGTCAATGAACAGTCCAATTAAAGGAGAATAATGACGATCACGGTTATACGAATAATAAATATGTCTTTCAAAATTATAATCCGGAATGGCTCGCATTAGCAATCTTCCTCTGGCTACCTCGTCCTCCACAGCAAGTCGTGAAATAAATGAGACATGCTGTCCACTCATAAGCGATTGCTTAATCGCCTCCAGTGAATCGAGCAAAATATGCGGTTTTGATTCTTTTCCCTCTCGTTCAAACCATTTATCCGTCAAATGGCGTGTGCTTGATTCCTTGTCATGCAAAATAAAGCTCGCTGAAGCGATCATCGCCGAGTTTAAATTAGAAAATCCGGCAAAATCATGTGTAGGTGCAAAAACAAGGACAAGCTCATCTTCACATAAGGCTTGAGTATGCAGATCAGGCAGATAAAAAGATTCCGTAGACAAGATACCAAGATCAATCTCATGACTGGCAAGCATTTCTTTGATCACCGGTGAAGGTTTAACCGATAAAGAAATGGTAATCCCCGGATGTTGTTCGCCAAACAGCCCCAATATTTTTGGAAGAATATATGTAGCTGGAACATAACTGGCACCAATTTTCAGCGTCCCCCGGCCTGCCTGACTGAACTCTTTTACCACCCGCTCCGCCTCCGCAGCAAGCGCATTGATTTTGATTGCATAATGAAGAAAAGCTTTACCACTCTCCGTAAGAATCATTTTATCCATTCTGGATTCAAATAACTTCTCCCCCAATTGCTGCTCTAAATTCTTCAAATGATACGTAACGGTGGGCTGCTTTAGTCCAAGTTTATCTGCTACCGTGGTAATTTTTTTATGTTTATTCAGCAGTTCTACAATTTCCAGCTTCATTAGATTAAGGTTCATTCTCTTCCACTCCCTCGCCTTTTCCTAAACGGTAACATAGAAGAATTCTATGAATGTTAAAATAAATCGGCAAAAAAGTTAATATCACAGTTACATTCAGCAAATATAGCGGGAATTCTTTACCTTTACACTAAGAACAAGCTTAAGAACAGGCAGGTAGATAGAATGAAGGAAATTACAATCCACAGATTGGAAAAGAAATTCGGAGATGTGCATGCCTTAAAGGCTGCAGATCTGAAGATTCCCGCTGGAAGCTTTACGACATTACTCGGTCCTTCAGGTTGTGGAAAGACGACACTACTCCGTCTGATTGCTGGGCTGGAAACACCGGATGCAGGAGAAATTCTGATCGATGATGAGTTTATTTTTTCAGGCAGCAAAAGAATTAGCCACCCTATTCATCGCCGTAACTTTGGCATGGTTTTTCAAGATTTCGCCCTCTGGCCGCATCTGACTGTGTTCGAGAATGTAGCCTTCGGACTTCGAGCTTCCAAACAAAAAAAGAATTTACGGGTTCGGGTACAGGAGGCACTTCGATCGGTCAAGCTGGAGGGGTTAGAGCTGCGTTTTCCACATCAGCTGTCCGGTGGACAACAGCAGCGGGTTGCTTTTGCCAGAGCCGTAGTCATGCGCCCTCAGCTTGTATTATTCGATGAGCCATTAAGTGCGCTAGATGCGGTCTTGCGAGATGAAATGAGGCTGGAGTTAATCTCCTTGGTGAAAAACATGGGCATTACAGCCCTGTATGTGACGCATGATCAAACCGAGGCGATGTCTATGTCAGATGAAGTAGTTGTAATGCAAGGTGGCACTATTTTACAGAGTGGTTCTCCTGAGGACATTTATCGAAAACCGAGCCATCCTTTTGTAGCCCACTTTATTGGAAAATCCAACTGGATCGTTCCGGATAAACAGATGCTGCGTCCAGAACATTTACGCTGGTCTCAGGAGGATGCTTCCTTTCTTCCTTTTACAGGGACTATTCAGCATGTGAGTTATATGGGGGATCGCTATGAGATCATTCTGAACATGGAGCACAATGGGACTTGGACCGCTTATCATGATCGGCGCCTACCTGTAGGGGAAAAGATTCAGCTGTACGCTTCAGAGCACCAAATCCATCATCTGAATTAAGCGTCCACTGCATGGAATGGCTCTATATGATGCTGTTCCATGCAGCAAGATGCACACAACAATATTAGGGAGGCAATTACATTGAATCAAATGAAAAAGACAAAAGGGTTAAGTTCACTTCTTCTAACAACTGCACTTGGCATTACTCTAGTGGGCTGCGGCTCCTCGAACACCCCTGCGGCTAACGCAAGCAACAACCAAACCGATACTGCGGCGGCGACGCAAACTGAAGCCCCACAACCAACAGAAAAGACACTAAGCGGCAATCTTGTCGTTTACAGTGCAGGACCTGAAGGTTTAGCCAATAAAATCAAAGACGGCTTTGAAGCCAAAACTGGCGTTAAGGTTGAAATGTTCCAAGGCACTACAGGAAAAATACTTGCCCGCATGGAAGCAGAAAAATCCAATCCGGTCGTTGATGTTGTTGTCCTCGCCTCTCTTCCGTCCATGCAAGGAATGAAAAACGACGGATTATTACTTCCATATAAAGAGGCGGTTAATGCAGATAAGCTCGTTAGCGATTGGTCAGACACAGCAGATGGCAATTATTTTAGCTATAGCGCATCCGCACTGGGGATTGTCTACAATACTAAAAAAGTAAGCACACCTCCGACTTCATGGGATGATCTCACTAAAGCGGAATGGAAGGGTGCAGTCAATATCCCCGATCCTTCACTTTCCGGCTCGGCTCTTGATTTCATGACTGGGTATTTAAGTGCTAAGGGGGACAGTGGCTGGGATCTTTTTAAACAATATAAAAGCAATGAAGTAGCTATGGCAGGCGCCAATCAAGAGGCACTTGATCCGGTGATTACCGGTGCTAAATCCGTCGTTGCTGCTGGCGTAGATTACATGGCTTATAAAGCAAAAGCTGACGGAGAACCTGTGGATATCGTCTACCCTGCTGAAGGAACTGTAATCAGCCCTCGTCCGGCTGCGATCATTAAGACAAGCCCGAATGTAGATAACGCTAAGGCTTTTATCGACTACCTTCTATCCGATGAAGCGCAAGCCCTTGTTGCCAAAGCCTATTTGCTGCCAGGCAGAACTGACGTGAAGGCAGAAAATCGTGCCAATCTTGAAGAAATTAAAACATTTGATGTGAATTGGGAATGGATGAACGAGCACGGCGATGAAGTTTCCTCGACCTTCACACAAATTTTTAAATAAGCGTAATGAATACTAACTCTTTGCGCTCATTTAAATGGGTGAGCGGTGGACTGGCTTTATTTATACTAACCGTGCTCGTGCTGCTACCACTCCTGCTCATTTTCTGGACCAGTGTTTATCCAGAGGGGCATCTCGATATAACCGCACCACTACGAACCATTATGGGGAGCAATGACCTAGTAGAGGTACTGCTGAATTCTATCGGGCTTGGGGTAAGCGTTATTCTGCTAACTACTTTGTTTGCGCTGCCTCTAGCCTGGATTATGGCAAAAACTGACTTAGGGCGCCACAACTGGCTGGATGTCGTGCTGTTAATTCCATTTATGACGCCGCCTTACATTGGTTCTATGGGCTGGATGTTGTTTATGCAGACGGGCGGGTATATGGAGCAATTTCTGCCCTCCTCCTCCGTGCTTACACCGTATTTCTTTAGCTATGGGGGTATGGTGCTGATCATGAGCCTTCACCTGTTCCCCTTCCTGTATCTGCTGCTGCGCAATGCGCTTTTGCAGATCGGGGGCAATCTGGAGGAAGCAGCCTCTGTTCACGGCGCCCCCTTCTTTTACAGATTTAAAAGAGTGATTATTCCTTTACTGCTCTCTAGCTATGGGCTTGGAGCACTGCTCATCTTCGTTAAAACAATTGCTGAATTCGGTACCCCTGCGACCTTTGGCCGCAGGATCGGCTTTTACGTTCTGACCTCTGAGATCCATAAATATATCTCCAGTTGGCCGATTGATTTCGGTAAGGCTACTTCACTAGCCTCCTTGCTGCTCGGAGTTTGTCTTGTCATGTGGTACATCCAAACTGTAATTAGCAGCCGCTACTCTTACCGTCTGATCGGTGGAAAAGGAACTCGTACTAACCGTTATAAGAGTACAGGAATCGTAGGGTTTCTTAGCTGGGGTTATGTTCTTCTATTGCTTCTGGCATCCATCGGCATTCCTTATTTCTCTATCATAACAGCCTCATTATTGAAGCTTCGGGGAGAAGGTGTATCCTGGAGCAATCTAACCTTAAAACATTATGCAGAGCTGTTATCCCCGGGTTCGCAAGGACTTGAGGCCTTATTAAATAGCTTTACATTAGCTATCGTTGCTTCCAGTATCGCTGTTATTCTCGGGACTTGGTTTGCCTTAACGGTAGGAAAAGGGGCTACATTCAAGCAGAAAATTACAGATTTATTCAGCTTGCTTCCAAATACAGTCCCGGGAATTGTAATTGTAGTAGGGCTAATTCTGCTGTGGAATGCCCGCTGGATGCCTATCCCGCTCTATAATACCTACTGGATGGTTGTACTGACTTATGTCGTACTTTTCCTTCCTTATACTGTTCAGTATGTAAAAGCAAGCTATGGGCAGATCGATTCCTCTCTGATGCAAGCGGGACAAGTATTCGGAGGAAGTAAGCTGTATGTGTTCCGCCGTATCCTGCTTCCCCTCATCCTTCCGGGGATGGTAGCTGGCTGGATGATGACCTTCACCATTTCCAACCGGGAACTGGTAGCCTCATTACTCATTCTGCCACCTTCAATGCAGACCTCGGCAACCTATATTTTTGCCCAGTTTGAACAAGGTGCGGTAGCCATGGGGATGGCCATGGCTGTAATCTCTGTAGGCATCACTACCCTATTACTATTAGTCTTAGAATATTTAAGCCCAGATAGAAAGCGGAGACAACAATGAGCAGACTAACGATTTGGGGAGGGGCCGGAGAGCATGGCCGTTCCTCCTATCTTTTGCAGGGCAAGGATTCACGAAATGGCATCCTGCTCGATTGTGGCGTAAAAAAAGAAGGCCCAGGGGAATACCCCCTACTTGATAAGGATATTATTCCACATTTGCAGGCAGTATTTCTGTCTCATGCTCATGAGGATCATTCCATAGCGCTGCCCTTACTTTATAAACACGGATACAGAGGTAAGGTATGGACTACTAGATCCACCTCATTACAGCTTCCTGATTATTTCGAGGCCTGGGATAAATATGTGGCAGCTCAATCCGCCCCGCTCCCTTATGAGGAAACGGATAAAGAAGCTATTCAATTCAAGTATTTAGAGGAGTATGTCTCCCCTCAAACTTGGCTGACGCTTGCGCCTAACCTTCGAGTTCAATGGGGACGTAGCGGGCATTTAGCAGGTTCGGTTTGGTTGGGCCTAGAATGGGAGGACAAAACTGTATTTTTCTCAGGGGATTATACGGAGGAGTCACAGCTGCTCACGGCAGACACCCCAGCAATTATGGAAGCCGAAGCTAAAAATGTGGCTGATCTGTCCATTATCGATGCTGCTTATGGGGCAGATCCTGATGAGCAGCTTGTAAAATTACAGCAATTAGAGATAGCCATCCACAACACCTTGCAAAAAGAGGGTACAGTCCTCTTTCCTGTGCCTATCCATGGCAGAAGCCAGGAATTGATCGTATGGGCAAATGAATGTTTTCCAGATCATCAATTGATCGTTGAAGAAGCACTCGTCGCTCCTTTACGAGCATTAAGCGACAAGGTGGAATGGCTGAAAGAGGACGCTATTCCGCGCGCAAATGCGCTTTTTAACAGAAAAAACTTGTGTGTTGTATCTAATTCGGACGAACGCGCGAAGGCAATGTTGAATCTTAAGGGAGCTATCGTATTCACCAATGACGGGATGATGCAGTCGGCAAAAGCGCAAGAATACTTTCATCAACTCTCTGTTTCTCCTGACAACCATGTGATTTTTACGGGACATTTAGCGGCAGGAAGCTTTGGACATCGTCTCGTTAAGCAAGCTATGATCGAAGAATCTAGCAGCGTACGCTGTACAGTCTCACTTATCCGCTATAAAGTCCATCAAGGCTTGCCGGACATTCGCAAAATGCTCCAAACGATTCCCAGCCACCGGACAGTGCTCGTCCATGCTCCCAAACCACATATCGACCATGTAGCTTCTATATTAAAAGAAGAAGGTTTCACAGGACTATATTCTTTACAACCCGGCAGCACGCTTTCGTTCTGAATCTTATTTATGTAATATCATGAGAAAAACAGTGGGGCTCTTCCTTAGGTCTTTTTCAGACTTTTTGGAACAGCCCTTTTTATGATTCGTACCTATTATCCGCTTACCCTTTCGTCGTGCCCGGGCGATCCTTAAAAGCTAGTTCAAACAACCCGGTTGCAGATAAGCCTGCAAGACCCCCAGCCCAAAGGCGAAGCACTAAATCAAGTTCGGTAAAAGGATACGCTACTACGCCGATGAACAAACCTATCAATAGTCCGATAATCGGTACTGCATTACGCGGGATGTTGATACTATTTTTGACCAACTGAACCAGTGCCAGTACGAATACTGCTAATATAGAGGCGAACGCCATAACATCATCTAAAATTGTTCCAGTTTCCATCCTTTTCCCTCCTTAGCGGGTACTTGTAATCTCAACCGTTCGAGTCGCAGAATCATAACCTACCTGAGCACCCAGCGCTTCTGCAATAACACGTACAGGGACGTAGGTGATGCCTTTTTCAAGCACTCCATCTGCAACCTTAACCCCATTAACCTTTACGACAGCAATAACATCACTCTTCAATTCTCCCTCCTCCTTCCGATTGATGACCTTATACGCTGACTCCACCGCAGATGTTGAGGGTTTTGTCCCTGCTCGTAACTGTGTGAGTGTTAACCCAAACGCCATTTGAAAATGTGGGTAATCCTTGAAGCTTGTCCAGTCGCCTCCCCACTCCAAGCCCAGCCCTTTTGCCTCCCTCACAACCTCCTGCCAATCTGCGATCTGGTTGTTATTGCCGTCCCGGCACATATCCCAAGACACACTAGATCCATTCGGCAGCAAAAGAGCAAAATCTACAGCCAATCCAAAATTGTGATAGCTATATCCGCCACGTGCATTGGTGACAATCGCTCCGGGCTTGGTACGGCCTTGTGCATATAGAGCATCCTGCTCGGCAATTGTGCGAAGTCCCTGCGTAATGAGAATGGGGATATTGAGTTTGTAGCAACGTTCGATTAGAGCAGTAGCAGCGGAACGGACTACGGGGTGTAGGTTGGTTAGACGTTGGGCTGATTTATTTTTCACCTGAGTTATTGTCAGCATGAAGTTCCTCTTTTCTGTCTATCTTTTTCAGATAAATAAATTGGTCGTATTTCCCGGAACGTGTCAGTATCGCTAATATTATAATTCCACCAGTTGTACCGAATTGGGCAATAGCCCAGCTATAATTAAGCCAAGTCAGCCATGTTTCCATGTCCACTCCTAGTAATTCTGCCAAACGGAATAGTAGAACGATAAGCATATTGAATGTATAAGCCAATAAGAAAAAAAGCATAGCCAGCATAAACACGCTGACCACACCTTTTTGGAATCTTTCGTAAAAATATTGCCTGTGGCGATGAATAATGTATAATCCGCAGGCCGTAGTAGTGCCATATAGCACCAATAATAAAAATTCAATCATGTGCATCATGATCCCCTCGATCATAAACTAAATATTTGGCGAACCGGTTACGATCAATCTCCTCCTGAATTTCCTGCGAGACATTTTTATAATGACTTATGGTCAGTGTAACGCTGGTAGAGGCTCTACGGAGCTCCATCTCTTTATCAACATGCCGGGGGAGAAGCAGCCGCCGAATCCATTGTGACAGCATTCCTAACTCCCCCTGTCTTCCGTATGGTCAATCTTCAGTTTCTTTAAGACGTCCAGTGTGGGCTGCATAAACTCCGAGCGCTCCTTATCCAAAATCGCTTGCAGACGATCCCGATCCTCCTCTGCCCGATCCAGCATTTCTCGCGGTACAAGGTTCCCTTTGACAATCGCACGCAATAACACCATCAGCACGATCATCAAAATGAAAGCAACAATATAAGCCAGCCCATACTTATCTGCCAGCGGCAGCAGCTTCTCCAATTGCGCAATATCCCCTTCGCCCATTCGTCCGCTCCTTTCTGTAATGATGTTGATGCGTAATAGCCCCCGGCACCACCGAGGGCACAAAAAAACACGCCCCTGTGTGGATGCGTGCTAATTATTTGGCTGATGAAGCTTGCTCAGTCGAATCGTTTTCAGCAAAATGAAATTCTGATCGTTTCTGGATAATCTGATCCTTAACCAAAATCTCATTATCCGGCTGCATGTTATAGGAAGAAATGATATTCTCTATCGGACCCTCCTCACGATCAAAACGAGTGATGCAGGCATTGGCCATCAAGCGGATTTTGGCGGCTGTTATTGAATCCATTGTCATAATTACAACTCACCTCCTTTTGGGTTTATATGCTGAGTAATTCAGCCATAATGACTTCGACATCTTGAAGCCTGTCTTGCAAAGCAGTATTCTCAGCACGGAGTTGCTCGACTTCGCTTAATTCTGGTGGTTTGTTAGCTTCTGCTTCTAGATATGCTTCCCACGCCGCTTCCAGTTCTTCTTCCGTTGGTTGCGGGGCGTCTAGGTTCCAAGCTGCGATGTATGGGCCACGTTCTACAATGTCATAGTCTTCACCCTCGACTAGTCGATTAAAATCCACTACATAACGATAGTGTACACCTTCTATATACTCGGTTTCGTCTTCATCTAATGGTCGGATTTCGTAGCGTGTCCGTCCGTGTACGCCTTCGTGTAATACGGGTTCAGCTCCATTATCTTGCACTATGAAATCTTTTATTGGGTCGGCGTTTGGGTATAGATACATAATTGCTTGTGCTATATTCATTGTTCCTCATCCCCTTTTCTATGCAACTTTAACTATTCTCAAATGACTGAAAAGACCGTCACCAGTTACCCCAACGTTAGATGTTCCGTAATGATAAATGTAAAATTCAAGCGTATGCCCAGCGCTAAGATCTGTATTAGAAACCCCAAGGACGGAAACGTCTTGCCCACTAGCTGACGCAACGGTTCTTCCAATGCACTGATCCCGCGCTCCGTTTTTATAAATTTGAATCTGAACCACAAATGGCAAGGGTACGGATGTGCATGTAGCCATAACATCAATAGCGTATATACCAGCAGCTTTTGCAGTGAAAACCCCGGTGGTCGCATTCCATTCACCTAAACGATCATAGTAAACCGATGGGAATAAAAGTTTAGTGAATGTGTTCGGTACGATTGTTTGTGTAGCGCTACCGCCGCACGCAATATTACTTCTGGAATTCGTTGTATTATCTCCCCATGGGTTAAGAACTCCACTTGTGATGATACCATTTAATGAGCCTTCGGGAGTTATTCCTGATGGCTGTGAGCCATATTTATAGATTGAACCGCCATGACTAGTGTAAAGACCTACGCCATTCGCTTGCCCCGTGTTTTCGAGTGATGTAACAATCGAAGCACTTCCGACTATTATTCCAAAGTTTCGTCCAGATACCGAAGAATTTCTAATGTCTGCGTTTTGACCTGCAATATTAATGCCCGGATAATTAGCGGTAGTTCCACAGGAGCAATTTTTAATGTCGATGTTTCCACCGTCATACGCATTAAAACCCATTGAGGTTGTGGTATTAGCAGAAAAACCGTCTATAACAATACGATTGCACCGTTCAGCCACGAAGGAGCGGATAGTTACAGAAGTACCCATAAATTGAACATGACCACCGCCTACTTTGCCGCTAATCCTCACATCTTCGGCATAGGTTCCAGATGTAACATTTATAGATGCAGTATGATTAACAACTTGAGGAATCATGCCGATAGCCCTATTGATTGTTTTAAATGCCCCTGCTGCCGTATTGGCTAAACCGTTGTTTATGTCATTCCCATCCGTCCGTACATAGTACGTAATATCCGCTGTCGTCTGCTGAGGCGTAGTAACCAACGGCGCCTTACCATTCAACTGCCCCTGAATCCCACTAGTCACCCCATCCAAATACCCAAACTCTGCGTTCGAGACCACGCCAGTCCCAATCTTCGAAGCATCAATTCCGGCTGAAGCATTAACATCGGCGTTTACAATCACCCCAGCCGCAATAGCCGTAACTCCATCACCAGTACTAGTGACATCCCCCGTGTGATTAGGATGCACATAATTATTCGCTCCCGTAGCAATCCCCGCCAGCTTCGTTTTCTCGGCAGCGGTGTAATCGTTCGTGGACAGCTGTTTGCCTGTTACTTTATCGACCTTACCATTCACTGCATTATCCAAAATGTCCATATTCCCGTTCAGATCGGCAATATCAACGATATCTGTTCCCTCTGGCTTCTTTAAGCCCAAATTTCCTGTGGTTTGCATATGTCACTCTCCTATCTATAAGTTCTTAATTCGTTCCATGTTTTACTGTGAGCACTCTCCCAAGTCAAAGCCTTAACAGAGTCCCACCAGGTATAGCTGAACACAAATTCATAAGCTAAATGCGCAGGTTTAATCTCTTCGATGATTTGAATCAACCCTGCCATATTCGGAGGAATCCCCAGTGTACTCACAAAATGAATCTCAAAACGGTACTCTTCAGGCACTTCCTTTACTTCAACCACTCCACCTGAAAAAGCTGACGCCGTCCGCTGAATCATTTCCGGTGTGGTCGTTCCATTTCCACGCAGCTTTGCCTTAATCATCTCTCGACGAGTGGCATAAGACTTGGATGGATCGCTGCTGAGTCCAAGTTCGGATTCCCAGCGCCCAAGGCTCACTGTAGCCGTTTCAATAAACGCCTGATCCAGTACATCTATAGTACCTACCTTCAGTCCACCAATTTCTAGCCCGATGGTCTCCTGAAGCTTCTCCATTTCGCGGACATCCTTATAATAATCCGGTAAATACTGCATTAGATCAGGCGCCTCGACTTCACCCGGATGGCTCGAATCTTTATCTGCGGAATATAACAATTCGCTGTATAAAGAGCTGCCGTAACTCATCCTCTACACCCCCTTCAGTTGATTCCAGGTTAGGGGGCCTTTGGGCAAATAATCATGTGTATGCGCCGCCGGAGGAAATACCACTGGTTTACCTGCTACCCCCGCCCAAGCTACACTATCCGCTTGTTGCGCAAAATCCACCTTGCCATTGTTATTCGTATCGTAAATGCTTTTCAGCATATCCCCGGTACTCTGCGCGGCTACCAGTAAGACATTGCCAGCGGCAGAACCAATGTACAGCTTGCCACTGTCTGTACAATACCCAAGCTCACCAATAGCCAGCGCTCCAATGGCGCTTTCCAAGCCGCGGCGTATTTGAATCAATGTTTTTAGAGCCATTGTCCCGCCCCCTAGAATGTTCCGCCATCAATACTGGCCACGGTAAGTTTATTGCCATTCGCAGCATCATAAACGATACTGCTTCCATCCACACTTACAGCTACACCGGCTGCATCCACGGTGATTCCTTTTCCAGCGTTAACCGCAATCGCGTCTGCAGTGACCGTGATCCCATTGCCCGCACCAATGTTCAGCGTCACAGCATCGGCTTGACCCCCACCAATCAGCCCGTTCCCGGCTGTAATGGTCTGTAGTGCACCACCGGTACGTACCCATGCGCTGCCGTTCCAGCTGTAAATCTTCTGCTCATCATCGACGTAAGCGGTCCAACCTACGGCAGGAACATAAAATACCCAAGCGGCAGATTGGTATTCAACAATTTGATTCGTTTTGCCCGCCCATGCCCCGGTTGCCCCTGCTGGAATAATATAACGATCCCCCTCAACCGGACTGGCAGGTGGAGCCAGCAGGTTCTGGTCTTTTACCGATGCTTGCGGTTCGATGTTATGCTTAGCCAGCTCAATTTCATTTTTAATCTTTTGCGCAGACCACAAGTCTGTAATCGTAGTCCCCGCATCATTGATCGTCCGGTGCTTGGCCACATCATCAATGTGAGTCTTGATCTCAGCGGCAGTCTTTACATTTGTCCCATCCGATACTTTATTGATATGTCCCGCACTAATATCCGCTTTAAGCACCTTCGCATAGGTTGCTCCATCAGCGATATCATCAATTGTACCTGTCAGATCGGTAAGCTTCTGCGCATTCACCCGCCGCCATGCTGCCCCATCATCAAAATATAAATATCCGCTATTCGAACCCGTAGTCACGTAATACAAACGACCAACGGATCCTGCAACCGGACGCGAAGCTTCTGGCCCTGACAGCGCCCTGCCGACCATGGAATTGGACGTGCCGTCACCAATATAAACTTCCTTAGTATCACTGCAAAAACCAAGCTCACCTGCCTTCAACACGCCATAACTCGTTAGCTCAGCCTTTGTACCCCGCTTTATTTGTATGGTCTGTGCCATTTTACACCTCTCTTCTAAATGATCCTCCGTCAATCTGGCCTTTGTTCTTATAACGCTCTATTTCAGTTTGGACAGCGGTAAGACTCACCTGCAAACCGTTAATATCCTCTGCTTCAACCGTATCGCCGGGGGTTTCGTAAGTCACATATACCTCAGGCACATCGGCAAAAATCTTAATCAACCGCCGCCAGGGCGCCTCATCCGGAAAAGACACAGTGAAATTGCGTAGCTCGATCCCGGAATACTGTGACCCTGTGTACACCGCAATGGTCTGATTATTAATATTGTCATGCGCTAGAAGACCACTGTAAACGCCATTTACAAGCGGTAATCTCTCTTCGATAACATAGCTGCTACCGTTTGCTTTTTTATTAAGTTTTTCTTGAAAAATATCAATTTGCTCTGGATAACCCATGCTACACCTCCAGTAGAACGTTACCGAACAACGGTACTTCTTCTTCGTTCAACATCACATTGCCCGCTCCACTGTTCAACTTCAGCTCTGTGTAATCCGCGACTCCTTCAGTAGCAAGCAATAATGCCCCGATGACAGACTGACTGATATAGGTTGCTGAAAAAGCCTTCTCCTTGCGATATTTCTCAAGCATCACCTGAAAGCCTTGGTTTACAGCTTGCAGTGCATAGCCAGAAGCAAGGGTTACCTTGGCGCTTATACTGATGTTTTTGCCCGCAGCCGGCGCCACGGTCACAACAGCCCCTACCGGTGCTTGTCCCTCACCCGCTCCTGAGACCGGATCAATATATTGCTGCACCTGAGCCGCCAACAGCTCGGATGCAGGTTTTTTTTCGGCGTCCACAATAATCACCTTCACAGTTTTAGGACCTTTCCATAATGGAAAAACACGTGCGCCTCCCACACCCGAAACTTGCAGTGCCCACTCCATATAGTGATATTTATTTCCGCTAGTAGCTGGGCGTCTGGCTGAATCCAAATAACGCTGGCGTAGCGCATCATCCGTTTCAATGTCCTCCCCAGGGATCAGAAGAGAAGCTATTTCTCCGCGCGCTAGGTCTGAAATATAATCCACTGGCAGTAAAGAGCCAAAATATCGATTTCCTTCTTCTCCAGCGGTTTCACTTTCCAAGCGATACACTCCAGGAGATAACTTCTCCACAGCCGTATAATTCAGCATTTCGAGTGAGAAGCGGCTGCCGAGTGGAACATCCAACAATCCTCCATCCGCCTTATAAAAAATCCCTTTCAGCTGTGCCTTGCTGGCTTCACGCCTTACAATGCCTGACCAGGAGATGCTTCGCTCCAAGTACTCTCCGGTAGCCGTATCTGCAAAATACAGATTATTATTCACATCCAGCTCAATATACATCTGTGCCAACTCAGCGGCTGCTGGAGCCAACGCGTCATAAATGATGCTGCCCTCGCGTTTATCCAATCCTGATGGAATCCGGTCCAGCATCCGCTCCAAAAGAGCCTCATACGTCTGATCCTCATACATCCTCATTCCACTCCTTTCTCAGCTGAAAATTTCCGTAACGTGTGACGACCTTGCAGTCAAAAGTTAGATTATCTCCGGTAAACGAAACAACAATATTCTCTAAGCTAAGGATTCGTTCATCCTGAAGTAGTGCCTCACTAACGATACGTCTGATTTCAGCTCTAACCAGCAGCCGATCCTTGCCAAGCACCAACCGCCACTCTGTTCCGTAATCCGAACTGTAAATCAGATGTTCAAACCGATCGGTTCGCAATATTTTAGCCACCGCCTGTTGAACAGCTTCTAGTCCATCCGTTTGGCCTGTAATCCTTTTTCTCTCCCAATCCATTCGGTACGTAAGACTAGGACTTTCCCCACGCTCAAGGTTGACCTCCCCCTCAAGCAGGGCCGTTATCGGTCCAGCTTTTCCAATCGCCGGGATCATATCGGACTCACCAGCCGATCCAGGACAATGTAGCTTTGTCCGCCCTGCATTCGAACCATTAATACGCGGTCCCCACTCGCTAATCCTCGCCGAAGTATTACTTCTTTGCCCTCGATGTAGATCTTGCTTTCCATTACCGATTCAGGCAGCACTAACGCATTCCCCGATAAAACAAACCGCTGATCCACCTGAATCTGCAAAGGAGCTGCCACCGTTACCGTTCCATAAGAAAAAGCCACGGGATTTGTACTTCCCACGGCTCCTAGACTTGCTTTTTTAATAATATCTAACATCATTTCTACACCACCTTAATATCGAGGGACATTGTATGCTCCCCTCCAGAAATCTTATGGCTGCATTGGTCCACCAGAAACAATTGAGTCTCGAATTCATCCAATAGGACATAAATGAAATTGCCTGCTCTTACACGCATATCACCAATCGCCTGTATGGAGAGACTAAGCTTTTCACGATTGTGCATTTTCAGCAGATTGTTTGCCTTCTCCTGAATTTGTGCAGCATTCGCTTTGTCATCAGCCTTTTGATACAAGTGCAGGATACCCCAGCGTTTCACATTGTCCTTGTCACTGACCGGATAGAAATCGCGTTTGCCCGATGCCTCGTTGTCCTTGTACAGAAAAATCGTGTTGTACGTATCGTCATCAATACTTTTTTTGAGCGAATAATCGTACAGATAATGCCCCGCTCCCAGCACCAGGTTAAGCAGCATAGAATCCGGTTTACGCAGCGTCAGCTTCCCAAAATCATCGTAAAAAGCCATCAGCCGCCCCTTAAACTGAAGCTCACTGCCGATGGCTCCCATAATGATGTCCAACAGCTTTTTGTCATCTTCAATTAAAGAAGGAATCCGGTACTCTGTCTCCTCCAGCACACCTGTCTTTAATCCGTAGTCCGTTGTTATTTTCTTGATCACATCACTAGCCGTAACATCCTGCAAAACATAACTACCATTGCCCAGCAAATAACGAATCTGATCATAGGCAGTCAGCTTAATCTCCTGATCCGAGCCCGTATCAATGCTGAACACAAATCCGTAAAATACATCTACATTATCTTTACTGAACTGAATAATATCACCGTTGCTGATCCCGAACTTGGGGAGCTGATAAATTCCGTTGTCCACAAGCGTTAACTCTAGCGTTGACGGTTTACCTGACCGTGCAGTTTTCCAAGAAATATCTGAGACGATGCCAGAAATATCCCATAGATTCCCTTCCTTATTCTTCACTAGCAGTTCCATAACATCCTCCTACGGCAGCTTGATGACTTTACCGATGGGCAGCTTTTTCAGCTCACTATCCGGAATGCCATTAAGCTTCTGAATGGCTTTGTACTTCGAGCCATCTCCTAGGTTTTTTTGAGCGATGCTCCATAGACTGTCTCCAGCTTTTAAGGTATAGGTAGTAGGCTTTGCCTTTTCATTGGCCCGCTTCTGCTCCGCCTTCACTTCACCTTTAACAACCTTCACAGCTACTGCCTGATAGAATACGTATTTTTTGAGAGATAACGAATATTCAATATCCCCTGACGTACCCGCACTAAGCTTCCAAGTGAAACCTTCAATGCTCATAGCCATATTCACAGCAAAATCAATTTCTAAAGATGCATCCTCACTAATTGAAGATTCCTCTAGCCATTTCTGTGGTTTGTTTAACTTCTTTTTATCCTTTTTCGTATCATCGGGATACCTCACACCGGAGAACACAAACCGAATGGGCCGACGACTCGTCATCCATTTCTTAATAAGCTCCACATATTCAAAAGGTCTCTTCAGCCCGTCCTCCTGCACCAATACGAACGGATACCTTTGTGCCGGAAAAATACTTTCAATCGTGATCTCCGTAAGCTTCGGATAAGCAATCGTATTGATCTCACCCAGATCGATAATGGTATAGCTTTTTCCATCTCCACTCTCCTTGATTTCCAAGGTCTCTGGATTGACTGGCAGCCGGATTGCATCCTCCTGATTATTAAAACCCAAAAAAATCCCGTACTCTTCCACGTTACGTATACACCCCCTGCGCCGTAGAGACAAACTCCTCGTTCAGCTTTTGCCCGATCTTGTTGATAATCGTATCAATGTCTCCGGCATTGTTAATATTTCCGGTCGTCACCTGCACCGTCGGCGTAAGCTCCACAAAATTCTGGATCGCCTGAATCTCGGCCAGCTCGCGGAGCATTTTCAGATCATCACTGGAGATGTCTACGGTGTCGTTGATGGAGCCGAGCTCGTTCACACGGTTGACGGTGTTCAGATTACCAGGTACTCCTGCATTTTGAAAAGAACCTGCAGCGGAAGGCGTATTTAACGCAGGAGTCTTCGTCACAGGAACTACTGGAACCTCAGGAATGGTAGGCGATTTCGGAGGTTTCGTTGAATCATCTTGATGAGTAGTATTCCATTGATTGATTGTAGTCTCGTTATTCGTATTCCCCCCTACGTTTAGGCTTTCTTTAAATTTGTTAACATCAAATTCTTGCGTATATTTTGCAGCCGTATCAAAAGTATTTTCAATGCTCATCTCCACGTTCTGTTTAAATTGACTGCTGTCAACCTGTTCAAGATGAAGATTAATCTCTGATTCTATACCTATAAATTTACCAACAGCCCCAATTACTTTATTAATACCACCTAATAAAAAATTGGCAGCATCAATGATACCATTAATAAATCCGGTCCATAGATCAATCACATACCCTACAAAATCTGCAACGATTTGTCCGAGAGCCCTGAACATATTGGCAAGAAAATCTCTTACTGGCTGAAGAGCTGCAACAATTCCTAAAAAAGCCACAATAAGTGCAATAACAAGTCCAATTACAAGCGCAATAGGATTGGCATTTAACACAGCGTTGTAAATCCCTTGCGCTGCGGTAGCGATCCCAGTCGCAATTGCTGACATATTTGTTGCGATTGCTGCTGCACCCATAGCAATTTTATAAGCAATAATCCCAGCAACAATTCCCAAAAGAATGGGTACTACATAAGGCAACGTGCTGCTAAGAACACTCCAAAGGAATAAGGCTCCCTGTACAACTTGTGAAAAACCTTGTGCTATAATAGCCAATCCAATGGCCATCCCATCGATAATAGGCTGAAAGGTACCTTCTGAGAACGCATCATTAAGAATGCTTAACAGCGGAGAAAATGCTGCAAGTGCCCCTTGTCCCATGCCAGCTAAGGAATTGTTATAGTTTCCAAGAAGTGTCTGCCACTGATTTACGGGTGAATCCATCATGGTTTGCAGCGAAGTACTCGTCATACCTGCCGTTGTCATGATATCTCCCAAAGTACTTAAAAAAGCGCCCATGTTCCCCGTACTGGCTACTAGGTCGAGTCCACCAAGCTCCTCTTCATCTACCTGAAGCATCGATGCTAAGTCACTAGAGTCTCCATCAAATGCAGAATTAATAGCTGATGAAGTATCGCCAATATCCTTACCTTCTGGAGACATCATACTAAGCCTTGTGGAATAATCCATTAGCTTATCTAGCTGGTCCGTATTTTGTGTTTTAGGATAAAACGACAAGACACTTTCCATAGACTTGCTGACGTCCTGTCCGGTTTCTAGCGCTCTCTTCTTGAATTTATCAAACATAGCTACACCAACATCAGCATTTCCGGTTTTTGCTTTGAAAAGATCTTCCCACTTTTGCTGCTCAGCAGCTGGCACAAGCACCTTCTCCATGACACCCTTAACTTTTTCCACCATACCCTTAGCCTTTTCAAAGGCCCCCGTAAGCTTTTCCCAGGTTCCTGCTTGCTTTTCAGCTCCTCCAGCCCCTCTATCAGCCGCATCATTCAGTCTCTCCTGAGCCTGAACCGCACCTCCAATAGAAGCTTGAATTCTGGTATAAGCTGCACTGTAATTATTAGTGATGTTGTACACGGGTTTATTGACTATTTTCATACTGATACGGTTTAAGGTTGCTGAAAAGGAATTTGAAATATTTGCCGAGACCTGTGTTGTAATCTGATTGGTTATATCATTGATCCATTGATTGGAAACTTGCTGTATTCCAGCTATATTATTTTGTACACCTGCCATTCTCTCACCCCCTAACTATCTCTTCCTCGCCTTACTCCGTGCCTGATCGCGCTTCTCCTTCTCCACACGAACAGCAATCATCGCATATATTGCGGCGCGTTCGCGGGAAGACAGCTTCATCAGCTCATGGGGTAAAATGTGCAGCTCATGGAGGGCGTAATAAGCAAAATTGGCTTCACTATCGCCCTCGTTGATTAGTTTTTTACTTCATCCACCAGCTCGTTCATGTCCGTGCCAAAACCATTTAAGGCCTGCACCCGCTCACCCAACGCCGCGAATTCACCCGGAAGCAGCATTTTACGCAGCAGTGTTTCAGCGCCAAGTACGCCATAAGAACGCTGCAGTTCAGCATTTTTTAGATCCGGATGCATTACACTTGAGGTCATCAGCTTCGCCATATAATCGTTAGGCTCAATTTCAGAGGTATACACTCCGTTTTTCCCTTTGACTTTGCGGGTTGCGGCCTTGCGGCATTCCTGATTCTCATCCTCAGTCATACTGCGCAACTTCCAGGCCACCGCATTTCCTTCCTTATCCTTAAAACGCTGGGATACCACAAACTCCTCGGTCGTGTCACATGCTACATTTTGGGCAAAAAACAAACTTAATTCGCTCATTGTCTTCCTCCTAGAATTATTTATTTAGATACTTCTCCTGCTACTAGCTGCCAATAGACAGAGAAGAGACCCGTCGCTCATTCTACGTTCGGGTCTTGCTTGCTCCAATCTATCTAGTTGTCTTAATTAAAGCCCGGAACCTGCCGGAGCACCAAAAGCTTGCACAATCTGCACATCTTCAAAGGTAAAGCTAACTTCTTCTTCCAGAGCGTCTGACTCTGTATCGAGTGAGGCCATGATGACACTATCGAGGTTCACCCCTTTTAGAATAATCCGTTGTGCCCCCACGCTGGACGATGGATCCTCGTTCGTAACCTCAATATCGAAGTACTGATCAACACCCGTATTCATATAATCGAGCATCATCTGGCGGAAACGACTAGTCATATAAAAAATCGTCATCGAACCGCTGCCCGACCATCCAGTCGCTTTATGCTGAACACCCCGGCGGCCCAGTGTTTTCACCTCTGCCTTTGTTTTTTCTACTGTAGCCTCAAGAGTTTTCACATAGAACATCTCTTCGGTTTGCGTACCAATCACAGCATAAGCACGGCCCTCCTGGCCGGAAATCGTATCACTAGCTTTTAAAAATGCCATCTTAAACCACCTTCACTTTCATATATACTTTTTCTACGGAATCTACCGGTTTCACAGCCACATCCAGCACGATACTGTCACTATCTGCACCAGCCACAACTACAACATCTGTCTGCGCGTTAAAGCCCTCAATCGCACCCATATCCTGCAAATCATTCATATAAGTCGCACACTGTGACCAGAAAAGAGCACGGCCATCTTCATTATTCGCGACCTTACCGATATAGTAGTTCTCAAAAATACGCTTCATATCATTTGCAATTCCATCCAGCACGCGAAGTACACGATTTTTGGAGAATGCTTTGCCTTTGTCCGGTGAAAATGCGGTAAATGTATTAATATCCTGTTCCACCACAGCCCGTCCGCCACTGTAAGTAAAGATAAGCTCTCCTTTTAGCAACGCAGCTGTAGTCTCAGAATGGCTAAGTCTTACATCAGCATCCACCGAATCATCATAACCCTGATAAGTCAGCGATTCATTAACAGCTGCTGCTGCTGTAGCACCAGCTACCCAAGCAACGGCATTGACGTTATCAATCGTAGTTCCGTCGCTCAGTACTACCCCATTATTCACGCTAATCACACCTTCATGACCTGCAGCCGCATAATCGGATAGTACGGCCTGTACCTTTTTCCCTTCTGTATCCCGAAGCCGTCTCACAAAAGAACTGTAGAGTGCCTTGAGAGCACTATCCTGCGATATTAGACCCACTGTTTGGAATTCTTGCACCTCAAGAGCAGACAGGAAGTCACTATGTGCTCCATTCGTCACGGTTCCGTTAGCCCCCCCTGTAAGCGGCATGCCTGCAATTAGCTTCAAGCCTTCTGCACCATTTTTCTGGAATTGAACATAATCGTTCGCGACCAACTCCTCAGCCGTTCCAACCGTTTGCTTGTTCAGTTCTGTTCCATTAAGCAACGTCTTTACATCAAAAAGAGCAACATTCTCTATATTTTTCTCAATCACAATCGAAAGATCATTTCCGCGTACACCGCCATATTTAGCTGTTACCTGAAGACCGTTATTTGTGACTGCCGCTTTAACGCCTTCATTCAATCGATAGAGCAGCAAGGTTCCCGCCCGTTTCAGCGCTTCACGCACTGGCAGTAGAGTTGGATGTTCCAAATCAACTCCTAGCAGCTTATTCACATCATCCTGCGGGGTAATCTTCATGATTACTCCCGGTTCTCCCCAAGATAGGGCAAGCGCCAATGCCGTAATCCCGCGTTCTCCCATTTTGCCGATGGCACCTTGATTTGATGCTACATTTACGTATACCCCAGGGCGCACCTTATTTTGCGTTGTCCATGTTCCGCCTGCCATTAGTTCATTACCTCCTTATTTTTGAACAATCCCATAGATTGCTTTGCTTCTTCGAGCGTATAGTTCTTGCCATCCTGCAAAATAACGTTCAATATATCCTTTTCCCTCGGCGTAAAAAGTGAGGAATTCACAATCTGTTCCTTACTGAACCCATTCCCGTTACTCCCTTTAGTACTCATTTCAATCGTTCTCCTCCAATCATTTGTCCCATCTTAATGCTGTCAGGCTTGTCGTTTTGCAAATACAACATATAGTCAACTGTAAACAGCGGCCCATGCCCCTCAGTTCCAGCTTCCCAAGCTTGCCTAACTACACGAAAAGCTCCACCATCCTGCTCCATCCCTGCCATCGCCTCACTTAGCTTATCTGCCATTCTTTCAGCTTCCAGCAAATTGCCTTGCTCATAACGGATGCCAAAACGGTAGACCGCTAAATACCTGCCCTCCCGCTGCCGATCCAGTGTTGCTGAGATCAGTCCGGGATGAAAATAAGCTGTTTGAGGTTTTTCTCCTTCTACATATACAGGCACATCAGGAAAATACCGTTCAAGTGTACTTGTAATGTGTTCTCGCAATTGTTGTACCGACATCACTCCATTCCTTTCTGATCTGCGATCGTTCGTCGATCCTTGATGGTGTTAACCTTCAACTGCATGAACATTAAGCAGACACCCCCTCAACTAGTTTAAGAAAAAAGGATACTATCCGAGGTTGGATAATATCCCTTCTTCATTAGGCAAATGCGAGAAGAATCTTTCACCGCTAGGTTTGTTCTCATCACCCTTAGGGCGGAACTATTAGCAGAGCATTCATGCTCTTGCGGTGTTCTTTTGCTTCATTTGCCATGTTATAATCATACCCCCATATTTTCCTTGCGGAGAGGGTAAACGGACGAGGTTTTGGCTAGCTTTTGGATGGTATAGAGCGGTTTTTCGGAGGAACATAATTGAAGACAAGCTTAAGAGCCCTCGTCCCTCCTTTTATGGACGGCAAGCATTTGTGCGAGGATTATAAGGATAAAGTACATCCTGAAACTTATACTTTCTTATAATTCAAAAAAAGACCGCATCATCCACTCGGACGATACAGTCTTCTTTACTAATCACACTATTCTATTTCTATTAAGTAATACTCATTTTCTCTTTCTTTACCCTAGGCGCTGTTGTTACTAAAGTTTGCAGAGATAGTAAACCGAGATCCGTTAACGCTAATGCCATCTTGTAAAAAGCCTTCGAGCGTATCTTCACGTAAGTGTCCTTACTTACCGGTGGATCAAACACATGATTGTAAATCGTATAATCGTACATCTCGTCTCTTCTCATATACCTTTCCCGTACCAGCTGCTGTTCTCTCGTATCGAGTCTCTCTACCACAGAGTCTATTGCGGAACAATAAGCTCTCCTTGCGGCCGGGATGTCCACATTATAAGAAGCTATCGCAGCAGTCTGATCAGTTACAGTGTTAGTAGGACCATGGAATCTTTCTGTGTATGAATAGGTTGTGCTTGCTTCCTTAGCTTCAAATGTAACGGTCTTAAAAATACGGTATTTCTCCAACATGCTCTCTATAGCGACCTGGGTTCGGCGACGGTCCAACTCTGGTAAAGTTGATATGTTCATCATTTATGCACTCCTTTTGGGTTTAACTGAATGAGATTTAATTTGCGGAATTTTCCAGCCCAATGTGATAAAATAAATCTTGTTCGTATTCTGTTCGTATTTTTCTATAATATACCACTTCTTTACCAATCTCGTAAAACCCCGTTTTAGGCTGTTTTTATCGAAAAAGAGCGTATATCCCTCCATTATCTTGCCTTTTGGCAATAATATACGCTTTGTTGTTTACCTATTGGCAAAAATGGCTTATATTATTATCATAAGGTTACAGCCAATAAGGAGTGAGTTGAGATGAAACAGGAATTCGGGGATTATATGAAGCATCTTCGGGAAACAAAGGGACTCACCATTAATCAATTAGCAGCAGCAGCCGGAATTAGCGGTTCGCAAATTTCCCGGATTGAGAATGGATTAAGAGGGGTTCCTAAACCAACCACGTTACGCAAAATTGCCGAGGCTACTGGTGTCCCCTACGAGGAGCTAATGGATCAGGCAGGGTATTTGCAGGACCAGACTCTTTCAAGCGATGAGGCTGTCCCAGATTGGGCTACAAGCAAAGATAAACGAGACTTTCGAAAAATGCTAGAGGATGATGGAGAGCTGATGTTTGACGGAATTCCATTAGACAAAGAAGATAAACAGAGGATAAAAGATGTACTAACCGGATTGTTCTGGGAAGCCAAACAGATGAATAAGAGAAAAAAATCCAAAGACACTAAATAACTATACTAACATGCTGCAGGTGAAGAACATGGATGAACTGATCAATAGTCTGATTAAAAAATATAAAACCAACTGCCCGTTCGAGCTTGCCGCAGCACTAGGCATTCAAATTCGTTTCATGAACCTGGGGACTGGCACAAAGGGATTATATTATCGAAAACTAAGAAGAAGGTTTATCGTCATTCATAATGAGTTGCCTGTAGAATGGCAGCGCTTCGTTTGTGCGCATGAATTAGGACATGATCGGCTTCACAAGGGAATCAATCGCTTTTTTTTGGAGGAAAGCTCCTATTTCTCTCCTGGGAAGCTTGAACGTCAAGCTAATGTCTTTGCTGTAAAATTACTTTCTTCGGGCAGAAGCCCCGAACAAGAGGAATCATGGAGAAACTATTATCTACGGATTGGAATTCCACCGGAAGTCCGATTTTTTTTGGAGGAATAATAGAACATACGTTCTTCGGCTGTATTTATATGTTTATTCAATACATAACAAAAAAGCCCTTACCGAAGTAAGAGCTTTTAAGCAGCGATTAAGCTGAGTATCGGGATGACACGATTTGAACATGCGACCCCCTGGTCCCAAACCAGGTGCTCTACCAAGCTGAGCTACATCCCGTTACTATAAAATTATGGAGCGGGTGATGGGAATCGAACCCACGCTATCAGCTTGGAAGGCTGAAGTTCTACCATTGAACTACACCCGCAAAGGTGAAAATCGGGATGACACGATTTGAACATGCGACCCCCTGGTCCCAAACCAGGTGCTCTACCAAGCTGAGCTACATCCCGTTATAAATACTATAATTGCTTAACAATAAAAATGGCGCGCCCTGAGAGATTCGAACTCCCGGCCTTTTGATTCGTAGTCAAACGCTCTATCCAGCTGAGCTAAGGGCGCAAAATTATGGAGCGGACGACGGGAATCGAACCCGCGACCCTCGCCTTGGCAAGGCGATGCTCTACCGCTGAGCCACGTCCGCAATAAATGGTGCGCGTGAAGGGACTTGAACCCCCACGTCGTGAAACGCCAGATCCTAAGTCTGGTGCGTCTGCCATTCCGCCACACGCGCATGATAATAATAAAAGTGAGCCATGAAGGACTCGAACCTTCGACACCCTGATTAAAAGTCAGGTGCTCTACCAACTGAGCTAATGGCTCGCACTTGGCTGGGGATATAGGATTCGAACCTATGAGTGACGGAGTCAAAGTCCGTTGCCTTACCGCTTGGCTAATCCCCATTGATGGTACCTCTATGTTGCCCATAATCTCTTAGGAAGATTATGGTGGAGGCTGAGGGGATCGAACCCCCGACCCTCTGCTTGTAAGGCAGATGCTCTCCCAGCTGAGCTAAGCCTCCATATCTATGGGACCCTCTAAGGGTAAGTACAAGTAAAAGTTGGTGACCCGTATGGGATTCGAACCCATGTTACCTCCGTGAAAGGGAGGTGTCTTAACCCCTTGACCAACGGGCCTTGCAAATCTGTGGAGCTCTCAACCGGATTCGAACCGGTGACCTCTTCCTTACCATGGAAGCACTCTACCTGCTGAGCTATGAGAGCATGGCTCCCCGAACAGGACTCGAACCTGTGACAACTCGATTAACAGTCGAGTGCTCTACCAACTGAGCTATCAGGGAATATCCGCTTGGCAACGTCCTACTCTCCCAGGACCCTTCGGTCCAAGTACCATCGGCGCTGGAGGGCTTAACGGTCGTGTTCGGGATGGGTACGCGTGGAACCCCTCCGCTATCGCCACCAAACGGGCATTTACAGCGTAAATGCTCAGGCTTGATGCCTGAAAACTGAATCCGAAACGAATTTGCATTCTAAGTATAGGATAAGCCCTCGACCGATTAGTATTGGTCAGCTCCATGCATTGCTGCACTTCCACCTCCAACCTATCTACCTCGTCGTCTTCAAGGGGTCTTACTAATTGGGAAATCTCATCTTGAGGGGGGCTTCACGCTTAGATGCTTTCAGCGCTTATCCCGTCCGTACGTAGCTACCCAGCCATGCTCCTGGCGGAACAACTGGTGCACCAGCGGTACGTCCATCCCGGTCCTCTCGTACTAAGGACAGCTCCTCTCAAATTTCCTGCGCCCACGACAGATAGGGACCGAACTGTCTCACGACGTTCTGAACCCAGCTCGCGTACCGCTTTAATGGGCGAACAGCCCAACCCTTGGGACCTACTTCAGCCCCAGGATGCGATGAGCCGACATCGAGGTGCCAAACCTCCCCGTCGATGTGGACTCTTGGGGGAGATAAGCCTGTTATCCCCAGGGTAGCTTTTATCCGTTGAGCGATGGCCCTTCCATGCGGTACCACCGGATCACTAAGTCCGACTTTCGTCCCTGCTCGACTTGTAGGTCTCGCAGTCAAGCTCCCTTATGCCTTTGCACTCTGCGAATGATTTCCAACCATTCTGAGGGAACCTTGGAACGCCTCCGTTACTCTTTAGGAGGCGACCGCCCCAGTCAAACTGCCCGCCTGACACGGTCCCCGTACCCGGTAAGGGCACTAGGTTAGAACCTAGATACGATCAGGGTGGTATCCCAACGGCGCCTCCACCGAAGCTTGCGCTCCGATTTCTACGGCTCCCACCTATCCTGTACAGATCGTACCCAAATTCAATATCAAGCTGCAGTAAAGCTCCATGGGGTCTTTCCGTCTTGTCGCGGGTAACCTGCATCTTCACAGGTATTAAAATTTCACCGGATCTCTCGTTGAGACAGCGCCCAAGTCGTTACGCCATTCGTGCGGGTCAGAATTTACCTGACAAGGAATTTCGCTACCTTAGG
Organism: Paenibacillus sp. FSL F4-0122; assembly: GCF_038002845.1. Classification (NCBI taxonomy): domain Bacteria; kingdom Bacillati; phylum Bacillota; class Bacilli; order Caryophanales; family Paenibacillaceae; genus Paenibacillus; species Paenibacillus sp. FSL F4-0122. The sequence continues at coordinate 3,008,983 of NZ_JBBODI010000001.1, read as the reverse complement.
ACCGTTATAGTTACGGCCGCCGTTTACTGGGGCTTCGGTTCATAGCTTCGGGTTACCCCTAACCACTCCCCTTAACCTTCCAGCACCGGGCAGGCGTCAGCCCGTATACTTCGCCTTGCGGCTTCGCACAGACCTGTGTTTTTGCTAAACAGTCGCTTGGGCCTTTTCACTGCGGCCCCCTCGTGCTATTCACACTACCGGGGCACCCCTTCTCCCGAAGTTACGGGGTCATTTTGCCGAGTTCCTTAACGAGAGTTCTTCCGCGCGCCTTAGAATTCTCTTCTCGCCTACCTGTGTCGGTTTGCGGTACGGGCACCTTCTCCTGGCTAGAGGCTTTTCTTGGCAGTGTGAGATCATGACCTTCGCTACTATAATTTTCGCTCCCCATCACAGCCTAGCCTTAATGATGTGCGGATTTGCCTACACATCAGCCTCACTGCTTAGACGGACATCCATCAGTCCGCGTCACTACCCTCCTGCGTCACCCCATCGCTCATAGCGGATTACGGTGGTACAGTAATTTCAAACTGTTGTCCTTCGACTACGCCTTTCGGCCTCGCCTTAGGTCCCGACTTACCCTGAGCGGACGAGCCTTCCTCAGGAAACCTTGGGCTTTCGGCGGATCAGATTCTCACTGATCTTTTCGTTACTCATACCGGCATTCTCACTTGTGTAGTGTCCAGCGCTCTTTTCAGTACACCTTCAACCCCTACACAACGCTCCCCTACCCCAGATACATACGTATCTAGCCATAGCTTCGGTGGTGTGTTTAGCCCCGTTACATTTTCGGCGCAGAGTCACTCGACCAGTGAGCTATTACGCACTCTTTCAATGGTGGCTGCTTCTAAGCCAACATCCTGGTTGTCTGTGCAACTCCACATCCTTTCCCACTTAACACACACTTGGGGACCTTAGCTGATGGTCTGGGCTGTTTCCCTTTTGACAATGGATCTTAGCACTCACTGTCTGACTCCCGGCAATAAGTATATGGCATTCGGAGTTTGACTGAGCTTGGTAATCCTTGCGGACCCCGCACCCAATCAGTGCTCTACCTCCACTACTCTTATACCGAGGCTAGCCCTAAAGCTATTTCGGGGAGAACCAGCTATCTCCGAGTTCGATTGGAATTTCTCCGCTACCCCCACCTCATCCCCGCACTTTTCAACGTACGTGGGTTCGGGCCTCCAGTGCGTGTTACCGCACCTTCACCCTGGACAGGGGTAGATCACACGGTTTCGGGTCTACGTCCACATACTCAATCGCCCTATTCAGACTCGCTTTCGCTGCGGCTCCACCTTCTCGGCTTAACCTTGCATGTTAAACGTAACTCGCCGGTTCATTCTACAAAAGGCACGCCATCACCCATAGATCGGGCTCTGACTTTTTGTAAGCACACGGTTTCAGGTTCTATTTCACTCCCCTTCCGGGGTGCTTTTCACCTTTCCCTCACGGTACTGTTTCACTATCGGTCGCCAGGTAGTATTTAGCCTTAGCAGATGGTCCTGCTGGATTCATACGGGGTTTCACGTGCCCCGCACTACTCGGGATCCGTCTCGGAGAGAATACAGTTTAGGTTACAGGGCTTTTACCTCTATCGCGGGCCTTTCCAGACCTCTTCACCTACCATATTCCTTTGTAACTCCATGTGAGACGTCCCACAACCCCTAAGAGCAAGCTCTTAGGTTTAGGCTGTTCCGCGTTCGCTCGCCGCTACTGACGGAATCACTATTGTTTTCTCTTCCTCAGGGTACTTAGATGTTTCAGTTCCCCTGGTCTGCCTCTACATTTCCTATGTATTCAGAAATGAGTAACTGCGAATTACCACAGCTGGGTTTCCCCATTCGGACACCCCCGGATCAAAGCTTGCTTACAGCTCCCCGAGGCAGTTTCGTTGTTCGCCACGTCCTTCGTCGGCTCCTGGCGCCTAGGCATCCTCCGTGTGCTCTTATTAGCTTAACCTTGATTCTTCCGAAGAAAAATCTCACTAATAACATTTACTTGTTTACACAAGTTGCTAAAAGATGTTCTAAAACGCAAATTCGTTTCGGTATCCAGTTTTCAAGGATCAAGTTAAAAAAGTTATTCATTTAAAAATTTATGGTGGAGCCAAGCGGGATCGAACCGCTGACCTCCTGCTTGCAAGGCAGGCGCTCTCCCAGCTGAGCTATGGCCCCATAAAATTACTCTATATAATGTTATATGGTGGGCCTTGGTGGACTCGAACCACCGACCTCACCCTTATCAGAGGTGCGCTCTAACCAACTGAGCTAAAAGCCCATATAACATATATAACATTGTGAATCAACCAATGAATTGGTTGTCCGCTTGGCAACGTCCTACTCTCCCAGGACCCTTCGGTCCAAGTACCATCGGCGCTGGAGGGCTTAACGGTCGTGTTCGGGATGGGTACGTGTGGAACCCCTCCGCTATCGCCACCAAACGCATGCGAAAGAGACTTGCTCTTTCAAAACTGAACACGAGTGAGTATTCGAACCCGAAGGTTCTATTATGGAAGTTAAACTTCCGATTTGAATGTCCTCATTGCAGAGAACGATTCTCCATAGAAAGGAGGTGATCCAGCCGCACCTTCCGATACGGCTACCTTGTTACGACTTCACCCCAATCATCTACCCCACCTTCGGCGGCTGGCTCCCTTGCGGGTTACCCCACCGACTTCGGGTGTTGTAAACTCTCGTGGTGTGACGGGCGGTGTGTACAAGACCCGGGAACGTATTCACCGCGGCATGCTGATCCGCGATTACTAGCAATTCCGACTTCATGCAGGCGAGTTGCAGCCTGCAATCCGAACTGAGACCGGCTTTGATGGGATTGGCTCCACCTCGCGGCTTCGCTTCCCGTTGTACCGGCCATTGTAGTACGTGTGTAGCCCAGGTCATAAGGGGCATGATGATTTGACGTCATCCCCACCTTCCTCCGGTTTGTCACCGGCAGTCACTCTAGAGTGCCCAGCATTACCTGCTGGCAACTAAAGTTAAGGGTTGCGCTCGTTGCGGGACTTAACCCAACATCTCACGACACGAGCTGACGACAACCATGCACCACCTGTCTCCTCTGTCCCGAAGGCCGCTGCTATCTCTAGCAGATTCAGAGGGATGTCAAGACCTGGTAAGGTTCTTCGCGTTGCTTCGAATTAAACCACATACTCCACTGCTTGTGCGGGTCCCCGTCAATTCCTTTGAGTTTCAGTCTTGCGACCGTACTCCCCAGGCGGAGTGCTTACTGTGTTAACTTCGGCACCAAGGGTATCGAAACCCCTAACACCTAGCACTCATCGTTTACGGCGTGGACTACCAGGGTATCTAATCCTGTTTGCTCCCCACGCTTTCGCGCCTCAGCGTCAGTTACAGCCCAGAAAGTCGCCTTCGCCACTGGTGTTCCTCCACATATCTACGCATTTCACCGCTACACGTGGAATTCCACTTTCCTCTTCTGTACTCAAGCCACCCAGTTTCCAGTGCGACCTCAGGTTGAGCCCAAGGTTTAAACACCAGACTTAAATAGCCGCCTGCGCGCGCTTTACGCCCAATAATTCCGGACAACGCTTGCCCCCTACGTATTACCGCGGCTGCTGGCACGTAGTTAGCCGGGGCTTTCTTCTCAGGTACCGTCACTCCGGTAGCAGTTACTCTACCGGACGTTCTTCCCTGGCAACAGAGCTTTACGATCCGAAAACCTTCATCACTCACGCGGCGTTGCTCCGTCAGGCTTTCGCCCATTGCGGAAGATTCCCTACTGCTGCCTCCCGTAGGAGTCTGGGCCGTGTCTCAGTCCCAGTGTGGCCGTTCACCCTCTCAGGTCGGCTACGCATCGTCGCCTTGGTGGGCCGTTACCCCACCAACTAGCTAATGCGCCGCAGGCCCATCCCTCAGTGACAGATTGCTCCGTCTTTCATTCTTCTCTCAGGAGAAAAAAGAAATTATCCGGTATTAGCTACCGTTTCCGGTAGTTATCCCAGTCTGAAGGGCAGGTTGCCTACGTGTTACTCACCCGTCCGCCGCTAAGTTATTTTGAAAGCAAGCTTTCAAAATAACTCCGCTCGACTTGCATGTATTAGGCACGCCGCCAGCGTTCGTCCTGAGCCAGGATCAAACTCTCCAATTAGTATTGAAAAGAGCGATATGCTCATTTTGAAACATCTGACGAGAAAATTAATTCTCTAATTTCGGACCTCACTTGCGTGATTTCCTACTCACTCGTTGTTCAGTTTTCAAAGATCAATGTCTCTCATTTCGTCGTCGTTGTTTATCAGCGGCGACCTTTATAATATATCACAGTGTTAAGCTGTTTGGCAAGTCTTTTTTTTGAAAAATCTTTTTTTTCAATTTTTCTTGCCTTCCGCTTCCCTTTTACACAAGCAAAAGGAGCGCGAGATATAATTTATCATGAGCACTCCTTTTTAGTCAAGCTATTTTATTAAATAATCTGAAAACTTTATAAAACTGTAGCAATTCTCGTATATCTTCAGTGTTTATACTGAGAAGAACGTCCACCCCATGCATACTTGGAAAGCTCTTTCTGAGGAGCGAAGCGAGCATACATCCGGAATACAGTCTTATATCTATTAGCGATGGCGTGCCTGATATTTTGGTCCAAGCGCTGATCACTCAAATCTAACAGCATCTCATCTAGTTCTTTTCTCAAAACATAATCCAGTTCCTTGCATTCCTTTTCGTTAAACAACATTCCCAACATATGCTTGGCCTCCTTCATGAAGTTGCAATTAACACCTTCTCTAAACCCCCAAAACCTTTTTGCATAATCAGTAAGTACATCTCATGGAGAAAGCTGCCTTAAGATCCTCTTACACTAGATTAACCGGAGTCCTCTTTTTATAACCATAATTATTAAAAATTCCCTTTATGGTTTCTTCTCGATTATATACTCCTTACCTTTAGGCAATCCTTGGATGAACGCCCTTAATGTTATGCTCTATTCCCGGAAGTTTTATGATAAAAGTGAAAAAGTAATTGTACTTTCAATAATGGCTGCAACAAATAACAGGATTACAGTCCATATGGAAGCCGTAAGTGTTTGACGCATGAAAGCAGACCAGTCTGCGCTTCTCTCCTCTTTTCTATCTGTAGATCGAAATAAACTTGAAATCACTTTCCCGCCAAAATGCAGTCCAAAGGCACACGCGATAATGATTGCCGGAATCTCTATAATCCCGTGTGGCAGTAATCCTTTTACGATTAAATCGAACAAATCCTGTCCTTGCAGTGCGGATAAATGTATCAAGTAGCCAATTACCGCTCCGTTTATAAATAAGAATATAGCTGGCAATATGCCGAACAACGCTCCCAGGAAAATAATAACCACGCCCTTGATGGCGTTATTCAGAAATATAAATACAAAGAAGTTCCATTGCGGATTAGAGGTGTCTCTTAAGTTTCCGCTGATCTCACTTAGCCCTTCCAATTGCTGAACCAATAGTTTTTCCAGACTACTTGTGGCTACCCAGCCAACAAACGCTCCTATTACGAAGAGCAGACAGGACAGCAGCAAAGCCTTGCGGATCGATTTAATATCTTTAACAAACGTGAAGAACGACAACATAAATACCTCCTGAAATTGTGATCTCTGTTTCTTAGGTCATAACCGTGCGGTACGAGCATACATTTAGAACAAACAAGCATTTCGCATGGGAGAGGAGCGCTGTCATTAATGAATTCTTTTTATGTATTCAGCGGCAAAAAGATCAAAAGGTTCATCTATATCTTCGCCGCTGTGCTTCTTGCTGCTGGAGTTGTCTATGTCGAGAGGGGCAATATCACCGTTTTTTCTGAGGCTGGACCTTCTGCCATTTACAGTGTGCCAACAGAGAAGAAGCTGATTGCCCTAACCTTCGATATTAGCTGGGGGGAAAAGAGACCCGAACCAATTTTGAAGGTACTTGAAGACAAGAAAGTGGACAAAGCCACCTTCTTCCTATCGTCACCATGGAGTAAGACTCACCCCGATATTGTAACAAGCATCAAAAACGCAGGATTCGAAATTGGCAGTCATGGCCATAAACACGTCAATTACAGCACTCTAAGTAACGAAGAGATTCGCACTCAGATCACAACGGCTCACACTGTGCTTACAGAATTAACCGGTAAAGAACCAAACTTAATTCGTATGCCTAATGGTGATTTTGACAAAAGAGTTCTGCAAGTGGCCAATGATCTTGGTTACAAAGTCATCCAGTGGGACACAGACTCTCTAGACTGGAAGAACATAGGTGTAGACAATATCGTGAAGCGTGTAACGACTAAAGCACATCCTGGTGATATCGTTCTACTGCATGCCAGCGATTCCTGCAAACAAACTCACGAAGCTCTTCCGCAAATTATCGATGAGCTCCGCAGACAAGGTTATGAATTCGTTACCGTCTCTGAGCTGATCAGCCAAAGCAACGCAGAGGGTAAAGAGGTTCGTGACTCGGCCTCACTAAATAGTGCCTTAGAGGATGCTGCTGGGCTGTAACATTCCTCCCAATCTTAGGTACCGCAATAGATGTTGGTCTTATCCAAATATTAATGACGCGGGGAAATGAGCTCCGATATGTCGGGTGTGGGGGTATTCAGCTTCGGATAGCTCAGATCCAGACTCTCCAGTGTCTTTACAACGATGGATAAGGCCAAATAGTTGCGGTACCATTGATGATTGGCTGGTATCCAGTACCAGGGTGCTTTATCAATACTAGACTCCTTAAAAACATCTACATATGCCTCTTGGTAATCATCCCAAAACTCCCGCTCCTGTAGATCACTTGCGTCGAATTTCCAGTGTTTTTTGGGATCTTCAAGCCGTTCTTTGATTTTCTTAAGCTGCTTTTCTTTTGAAATATGCAGAAAAAGCTTGATAATTGTCGTTCCCTCTTCCACCAGCATCTCCTCAAACTGCCGTATGTAACGAAAGCGGCGCTTCAAGTCATCCTTTTTCAGTCCCCCATGTACCCGCGGTACCAATACATCTTCATAGTGTGAGCGGTTAAATGCAGAGATGTAGCCTTTAGGGGGGGTCTTTTGATGCACTCTCCATAAGAAATCGTGAGCTTCTTCCTCCAGAGAAGGTTTCTTGAAGCTGGTCACTATAAAGCCTTGTGGATTGATCCCTGAAAAAATGTGTTTAACCGTTCCATCCTTACCGCTGGAATCCATCCCTTGCAGAATTACTAGCAGTGAATGCTTTTTCTGTGCAAAAAGAATATCTTGAAGTTCTGCCAACCGTTCCTTTAACTGCTCTGTTTTGGCTTCTGCTTCTTTTTTTGATTTAAAGTTACCTGTATCGTCCGGGTCCAGCTTGTTAAGCTGGATTTCATTTGTGTCTTTTATCATATAGCGCTTGATGTCCATATATTCCCCTCCTGAAAGTTTTGTGAGCGATGCTACGTTTTGTATTACTACGTACAAAACTCGCTTCGGAAGCATCTACTTAGTTTTGTGAGCGTTGCTACACACAAAGAATCCGCTCTATTGTTCTTTAAGATTAACCTCCTCCAGCGGATTCTAATCGTTAGGATACATTCTAGAGAAAAAACCCCGTCTTCTGAAGGCCAGAGCACGGGGTTCATGATTTGCTGAATTCGCCCCAGCCTTTATCCGGCTGCCGGCTTGAGAATACGGTGAAGCATCAAAATTTGGAATGCATTACAGGCGATGAGCGGAACAACAATAAACACTGTCGCACTATCAACACCTATACGGAGCACGCCGATAATTTCCACAATTGAAATAGCTGTCATAAAAAAGAGGGTTGGAATCCAAGCTGAGATGTTTGTACTTTTCACTTTGAAATAAGACACAATAATGGCAGCTAACAAAATAAAGATTCCTAATATTAGATCAGACAAGACACTTCTTTCCCCGCCAACGACGGTACGCAAAAAAATCAGTTCAAGCAATGCGAGCACAGAAAGCACCAGTTGTATGTATTTCCAAATTTTTGGCGGGAAAACACCATTGCCCATGTAATTTAAAATTAGATAAGCAAAAAAACCAAGTTGCGCATAAACACTGACAAGCATACCGTAGCCGAATAGTATCAGCGGGTATAAAAAGAAATCAGCGACACTTTTGAAATCAATTCGACCGTTCACGAATTGCAGTGCCAGACCTGCGATTACTGCTCCGCCCGCTCCTATTAGAAGGGTTGTCCAAAATAAATAAAACCATTTTTTTATACTCAGCCACTTCACCTCCCCCTATGTCAGATTTATTTTACCAAGGATACCGACAAAACACCATTACATCAGCAACATAAATGTGTGTTAATGCGGCATAATACAACTGGAGAATCCTAATAAAGGAGGGCAGCGCCAATGAAATGGAGATTTATCGGATCTGTGGGTTTGGCTTTAAGCTTTGTTATGGCCTTAACGGCTTGCGGAAGTGAGCAGAGCAGTTCTTCTTCTGGTCAGGGCAGTTATAAAGAAATGAAGACCATGGTTATTGATATATTAAAAAGTGAAGATGGAAAAAAAGCAGTTGAGGAATCATTATCAAATTCCAGTTCTGGAGGCACCAGCGGAATGAGTATGAAAATGATGCCACTTCAAACAACAGAGGATATAAAAACCGCTGTTAAAGATACCCTCACTGCACCGGAATATCAAAAGGAAATCGAGAAAATTATGACTGATCCCAAGTTCGCAGGCGATTTTGCTAAAGCCATTCAATCACAAAGCAAAGAATTGCACCTGCAACTAATTAAAGATCCCACCTATCAAAAATCCGTCGAGGAAATCATGAAGTCTCCAGAAATGATGACCATGTTTCTTAATCTCACCAAAACACCTGACTACCGAAAGCAATCCATGAAGACCATCCAGGAATCTATGCAGACTCCATTATTCCGGATGGAGGTATTGAATTTACTTAAAAAGGTCGTTCAGGACGAGCTCGAACCGAAGGAACAGAAAAAGGGTGGCGAAAGCGGCGATAAACAGGAAGGCAGCGGCAGCGGTGGTGAAAGTGGCAGCGGTAGCGGCGATGATTCAAGCACATAACCAAAAAGAGGCCTTATCCCACCTAACAAAGTGGGACGGCCTCTTTTTATGCATAATAATTAGTGCTCATATTTCGCAATCAGCTTATCGGCGATATCAGCAAACAACAACGCAGTTGCTGTGTCTTCCTTGTATACGGAAGGTGAGAAATCCGGTTCAGAAATATGGTTGTCCGGTGCGCCCAATGGAACTTGTGCAAGCAGCTCCGTATGGAGTGTCTCCGCAAGCCGAGCGCCTCCGCCTCTGCCAAAAATATAATCTTTTTTACCGCAGTCTTTACACTCATAATAAGCCATGTTCTCAATGACCCCAATAATCTCATGTTCTGTCTGCAGAGCCATAGAGCCCGCTCTAGCCGCCACAAACGCTGCGGTAGCATGAGGGGTAGTAACAATAATCTCTTTGCTGTGAGGAAGCATCTGATGTACGTCAAGCGCCACATCACCTGTACCTGGAGGAAGATCAAGCAGCATATAATCAAGTTCTCCCCAGCCCACATCACCGAAGAATTGGCGCAGCATTTTGCCAAGCATAGGTCCCCGCCAAATTACCGGACTATTCTCACGGATAAAGAAGCCCATAGACATGACCTTCACTCCGAAACGTTCCACAGGAATAATGATTCCCTCTTCTACAACGGGTCCCTCTTCGATTCCCATCATATCAGGGATGCTAAACCCATAAATGTCCGCATCAATCAATCCAACCTTTTTACCTTTTCTAGCCAAAGCTACTGCCAAATTCACAGTAACCGTAGACTTTCCAACACCGCCTTTACCACTGGCAATGGCGATAAAGTTAACACCAGAGTTCTCATTGATTAATTCATGATCGTCAAGGCCTGCTGCATGTCCCTTAAGTTTCCCCGGTTCATCAACCAACGGCTCTTCCCCGGCACTCTCTCCTCGAAGCAGAGCACGTTCATAATCGGTTGCATCACGCAGCCGGATATGCACATTAGTGACTCCACCTGCTTCAAGCAACTCACGAACCCGTTGTTCTAGATCCATGCGACTTTGCTCTTCAGGATCCAGACACACGATTGATAAAGATATACGATCTTCTTTAATCATAATGTCACGGATCAGCTGTAGTTCCACAAGGCTTTTTCCGGTTTCCGGGTCTATTATTGACTGCAGTATTTCCTGGATATGTTCCCTAGTCAGCATGGAAAGCACCTCTGTTTCCCTTCCGGAGGAGAATTCTTCCGGAGTTTTTGTCTATTATAGCATTACCCATCTCCTGATGAGTAGTCCCGGCTACTCGGAAGCATAACGAAGAATGCCACGATATATGCTAGTCGCTACCTTGCGTTGATAAACATCATCTCCGAGTAGAACTGATTCCTGAGGGTGCGACAAAAAACCGACCTCTACAAGGATCGCAGGTATTTTTAATGCTTTTAGTAGATAAACAGTATTTACAGTCTTAGCTACACGATCAGTATTCTCCAGTGTAGTCTTCAGCTCACTCTGTACAAACTCTGCGATAGCTTTATTATCCTTGTGATTGGGATAGTAAAAGGTCTGCGCCCCGCTCCATCGGTTCGAAGGCACACTGTTCATGTGAACGCTTATAAAAAGATCTGCGCCCTTCTCTTCAATACTTCTTACTCTTTGCTTAAGATCTTCAGTCTTGCGCTTAGAATAGCCCTTAGTGCCCTCCTGAGCCAAATCATAATCCCCTTCACGGGTCATTACAACAATAGCCCCTGCCTGTTGCAGGTAATCACGTAAATAAAGAGAGACCGCAAGATTAATGTCTTTCTCAATTAGCCCTTCCCGGCTAACTGCCCCTCCATCTGCTCCCCCATGTCCAGCGTCGATAGCGATCACTTTACCAGACAAAGGCAGACTCCAATAATTTAACGTTTTGGCAGTAGGCATGTCATACGCTATAATGCCGATCATTATAGCTAGCAGTGTCGCGCCCAGCATACATTTTTTGATACTGCTCCATGAGATCCAGACCGAGACTTTACTGTGTTTTCGGCCAGACATAACAAAGACCCCCTCGTCCCGATAGATAATACTCATCTATATGGGACAAGAAGGCCAAATAGTACTAGCTAACTATGATTAAGCTGTTACTTCTTGAGTCATGCCTTCAATTAGAATCTGCGCAACCTCAGGTCGCGTAAATTCAGGAGGCGGACATTGACCCTCCCGAAGCAAAGCCCGTACCTTTGTACCCGACAAAGTCATATGATCATCGCCAGGATGTGGGCAGGTTTTACTGGAAGCCATATTTCCGCATTTTTTACAGAAGAAGCTGTGTTCAAAAAATAATGGAGTAATATCAAGTTCCTCAGCGGTGAAATTCGCGAAAATTTCTTGCGCTTCATAAGTTCCGTAGTAATCACCTACGCCCGCATGGTCACGTCCGACAATAAAATGGGTGCAGCCATAATTTTTGCGAACCATAGCATGAAAAATCGCTTCTCTCGGACCAGCATAACGCATGGCCGCCGGGAAAACACCTAGAAAGGTACGATCCTCAGGATAATAATTCTCCAAAAGCGCCAGGTAGCTCTTCATTCGTACATTTGCCGGTACATCATCAGACTTCGTCTCACCCACTAGCGGGTTTAAGAACAGAGCGTCTACAACCTCCATAGCGCACTTCTGAATATATTCATGTGCACGATGAACAGGGTTACGCGTCTGGAAGCCTACAACTGTTCTCCAGCCCTTGTCTGCAAATATCTTACGTGTAGCTGAAGGGTCAAAATAAAATTCTCCGAACTTTTCTGGCTGTGGTCTATTCAGCACTGTAATTGGTCCTCCTACATAGATAGCCGGGCGGGCCAACAGCTTACTTACTCCTGGATGTTCAGGGTCTGTTGTTTTGAATACATTTTGCGCTTCAAGGTTTTGATCAACCGTATAAATACTCTCAATATCCAATAAACCGTAGATCTCGCCATCCTCTTCACCGATTAGAGATACCTTGTCTCCAATAGCTAAACCAGAGGCCACATCCTCTTCTACAGCAAGTGTTATTGGAATGCTCCACACTGTGCCATCTGCTAAACGCATGTTTTTGACTACGGAGTGATAATCTTGTTCATTCAAAAATCCAGTCAGTGGAGAAAATGCACCTACCGCAATTAGATCCAAATCAGATAAAGTCCAGGTGTTCACGGCAATCGCCTTATAATCACGTGCAAGCTGCAGTAATTCTTCTCTTTCTGTACCCTCTACTACACAGTTAACTAATGTTCCGCCATGCGGACGTATTGAAGTCATTATCGTCTCTCCTTCTGTGTTCTCACGGGGATAGGTCCTACTTGTGTAATCCGCACTCAGTCTTCTCTGATCCAGCCCAACGTCCAGCACGCGGATCTTCACCAGGCATAACCTGACGTGTACATTGCTCACAGCCGATACTTGGATAGTTACGGTCATGTAGAGGGTTATAAATTACATCATTTTCACGAATATAGTTCCATACATCTTCGGTTGTCCAATCCGCAATTGGATTAAACTTAACCAAACCAAATTTATAATCATACTCAACCTTTTTGGCATTAGCACGGGTAGGCGCTTGGTCACGACGAATGCCTGTAATCCAAGCTTCATATTGAGATAGGATGCGAGTCAGCGGCTCTACTTTACGAATCCCACAGCATTGGTTAGGATCTACTGTCCATAACGCATCACCGTGTTGAAGTGCTTGCTCCTGCGGAGTGATTTGTGGAGACACTCGTACGAACTCCAGCCCGTATTTATCTGCCATCAAATCTCTGGTTTCATAGGTTTCCTTAAAATGATAATCTGTATCGAGATAAAAGACGTCTGTAGACGGACTAACTTTGTGAAGCATATCAACTAGCACTACATCTTCGGCACCAAAACTGCAGGCAAAAGTAATGTTAGGAAATGTTTCTACAGCCCAGCGGATAATTTCCTCGGGTGAAGCAGTTTCTAATTCTTCGGCCTTAACTTTGATTAAATCCTCTTTCTCGAGCAGGTTCATTAAGGTATTCCTCCATCCAAAATATTAATCGTATGAATAAATGAGGTAAAAGAAGTAATAAAACCAACTAATTCTATATGAAATAGTATATAACTTTTACTGAGGAAGTCAATGCGTTTCATCCGTTAGAATTAGTAAATAGATGCAAAAAAAGCCCATTTCTTGTGGAAAGGGGCAACAAAAATAAAACCCTTGGCCATATGGCCAAGGGTTGAATTCTGTAGATATTAACGTTTCGAGAACTGAGGCGCACGACGTGCAGCCTTCAAGCCGTATTTCTTACGTTCCTTCATACGTGGGTCACGAGTCAGGAAGCCGGCTTTCTTCAATGCACCGCGATATTCAGGGTCAACTTTAAGCAATGCACGGGAGATACCGTGACGAATTGCTCCAGCTTGACCGGAAATGCCGCCACCATGTGCAAGAACGATTACATCGTAGTTGCCCAGTGTTTCAGTCAGGTTCAAAGGTTGTTTTACGATCATTTTCAGTGTTTCCACACCGAAATATTCGTCCATCTCACGTTTGTTAATGACAATGCGTCCTTCACCCGGTACAAGGCGAACACGTGCTACCGAATGTTTACGACGACCTGTCCCATAGTATTGTACTTGTGCCATGAAACTGTCCTCCTCTATTCTTATCCGCGAAGTTCGTAAACTTCAGGTTTTTGTGCTGCATGTGGATGCTCGGCGCCTGCATATACTTTCAATCTCAGCTTCATGTGGTCCCCTTGACGAGTCTTAGGAATCATACCATGAACCGCGAATTCAATTACGCGTTCTGGTTTAGTATTCAGCAGAGTTTCAGCATTAGTAACTTTCAAACCACCTGGGTGCATCGAGTGACGGTAGTATTTTTTGTTTTGCAATTTCTTACCGGTCAAGTGAATTTTCTCAGCGTTGATAACGATAACGAAATCTCCTGTATCAACGTGTGGAGTGAATTGCGGTTTGTGTTTGCCACGGATCAAAGCAGCGGCTTCGCTGGCCAAACGACCGAGTGTTTTGCCTTCGGCATCAATAATGTGCCAATTGCGTTCAACTTCGTTCGGCTTCGCCATATAGGTGGTACGCATGAATGTTTCCTCCTTGTTCTCGTACGAAAATCTTCTGTTTCGTATATCTTGTTTCTCATTGAATTACGATTATGTGAGTTAAGCAAAGCATTTTTTTGGCATTTTCTCGATCGGGGCTGTGGGATAGCCATCAAGAAAACACAACTTTTATATTACAGTATAAACATAACAAGTGCAAGTGATTTTTAAACATTTAGCCTATTAATCAGGAAGAAATTTATAGAAAAAACTATTCACTTTCAATCTCGTCATATTCAACACTCCACAAAGCTAACCCCATGGCCACAGCTGTTGGACCAGCATGTGATCGATCACATGCTGCCAATATTTCAGCAACCTTATCAGCAGGTATTTTACCTTCCCCCACATGGATCAAAGTCCCCATAATAATGCGAACCATGTGCTGAAGAAATCCACTACCCGTTATATAAGTATGGATAACTCCTTGATCTGATGAAGAGGGTCGGCACATACTGCGATCTACTTCCATATGAGCTTCAAAGATCGTTCGTACATGAGAAGTCTTCGTAGACCGTCGTGATGCAAACGAAGTGAAGTCATGTGTCCCTATAATTTGCGTTAAGCCTTGCTGCATCGCAGGAATATCCAACTTCACTGGATGGTGAAGCTGCCAGCGCCGCTGAAACGGATCTGGAAACCTGTTGCCATTGATCGTGTATCGGTAAGTTTTACGCTTAGCCCCTCTACGAGAGTGAAACGTTAGCGGAACTTCCCTAGCCTCTGTAACCACGATGTCTTGTGGCAGCCGGGCATTAAGCGCTAGACACCAACGTTCAGTTGGGATTCGAGAGGAGGTTGTAAAGTTAAAAGGCTGGCCATAGGCATGTACTCCGGCATCTGTGCGGCCTGAAGCAGTAATCTTAAGCTTCTCACCTGTCAGATGGAGTATGGCTTGCTCCAGCCGATCCTGAATCGTATTGCCCTGAGGCTGGGTCTGAAAGCCATCATAATTCGTTCCGTCATAATTGACCTTCATCAATAGATTACGCATTCCGTTCTCCTTTTTAAACCGGTCAGCAGAACGTCGATCGAAGCACTGTCTGATCTTCTATTTGAAGAAATGGCTTCGCCGTCCCTAGAAGGACGGCATCCATTTTTCATATATAGAACTACAAGTCCTATAGGATCCTTAATTTCAAAAAAAAGAGCCCCTGCGGGAGCTCCTTCAATTGAACCAAGGTGATTCCCACGGTTATTAGTACAGCAGAGTCTTGCGCCTCTGCAGCACAATAACGCTGATATTTCCCCCATCTTTACTCCAAAGAGGGCTGGATGAAAGGGAAGCATCGGAAATCAATACTTGTGATACTACGCGCGGTCTACCAATTCAAGATAAACCATAGGCGCAGCGTCGCCACGACGAGGTCCTAGTTTAAGGATACGAGTGTATCCACCTGGACGCTCAGTGTAACGAGGAGCAATGTCAGAGAACAATTTTTGAATTGCATCTTGTTCACCATCAACAGTCTCGCGGCGAACAAATGCAGCTACTTGACGACGAGCATGAAGATCACCTTTTTTAGCTTTAGTGATCAGCTTTTCAGCGATAGAACGAACTTCTTTCGCTTTAGCTTCCGTTGTTTGGATGCGCTCGTATAAAAACAGATCCGTTACCATGTCGCGAAATAACGCTTTACGCGCACTGGAATCACGGCCCAATTTTTGGTATGCCATTGTGTTTTCCCTCCTTTACTAAAGCAATCTGCAGCTATTCTTCTGTGCGGAGACCCAAACCAAGTTCCTCAAGCTTTTCCTGAACTTCTTCCAAAGATTTGCGACCAAGGTTACGCACCTTCATCATATCTTCTTCAGTCTTCGTGGTAAGCTCTTGTACGGTATTAATACCAGCACGTTTGAGGCAGTTGTAGGAACGAACAGAAAGATCAAGCTCTTCGATTGTCATCTCAAGTACTTTTTCTTTTTTGTCTTCTTCTTTTTCAACCATAATTTCGGCGTCTTTCGCTTCGTCCGTAAGACCTACGAACAGAACGAGGTGCTCGTTCAAAATTTTGGCTCCGAGGCTTACAGCCTCTTCCGGTCTGATACTTCCATCCGTCCAAATTTCAAGCGTCAATTTGTCGTAGTTAGTCACTTGACCAACACGTGTATTGTCTATGCCGTAGTTAACGCGTGAAATTGGAGTGTAGATGGAGTCAACTGGAATAACACCAATTGGCTGATCGTCACGTTTGTTCCGGTCCGCTTGGACATAGCCGCGACCACGGCCTGCAAAAATACGCATATGAAGTCTCGCACCAGGTCCCAGCGTTGCAATGTGAAGATCCGGATTGAGGATCTCAACATCGCTGTCCGCACGGATATCACCTGCGGTAACGATGCCTTCCCCTTCAGCATCAATCTCGAACACTTTTTCCTCGTCTGAATGAATCTTCAGAGACAAGGCTTTAAGGTTCAGAATGATTTCCGTCACATCTTCCATTACGCCTGGAACGGTCGAGAACTCATGCAGAACGCCGTCAATTTGGACCGAAGTCACTGCGGCTCCTGGAAGCGAAGAAAGCAATATCCGGCGAAGCGAGTTCCCCAGAGTCGTGCCATACCCACGTTCCAGCGGTTCAACTACGAATTTCCCATAGGTACCTTCATCATTAGCTTCTACGGTCTCAATCTTCGGCTTTTCGATTTCTATCACGAGTTTACCCCTCCTTCAACGTCGCTCCTATATGAAACTGTCACCCCATCAGGTGCATCATGTAGTATGCCTAAACACCTATTATTAGCAGATGCGTCAGAATTATACCACATTCACAATACTGATTTCACTATACGCGACGACGCTTAGGCGGACGGCATCCATTGTGAGGAACCGGAGTTACGTCTTTAATAAGGTTAACTTCAAGCCCTGCAGCTTGAAGGGAACGGATGGCTGCTTCGCGGCCCGCGCCCGGTCCTTTAACCATAACCTCAACCGACTTCATGCCGTGCTCCATAGCTGCTTTAGCTGCTGATTCAGCTGCCATTTGCGCTGCGAATGGAGTGGACTTACGGGAACCTTTAAATCCTTGGCCGCCGGAGCTTGCCCAGGAAATTGCATTTCCGTGAGGATCCGTGATGGTAACGATGGTGTTGTTGAACGTGGAACGAATATGTGCCACGCCGGATTCGATATTTTTACGGTCGCGACGTTTGGTACGTACGACTTTTTTCGGTTTAGCCATTGTCTCTTATCCCCCCTTATTATTTCTTTTTGTTTGCTACCGTACGACGCGGGCCTTTCCGGGTACGGGCATTCGTTTTAGTACGTTGACCGCGAACAGGCAATCCACGACGGTGGCGAACACCGCGGTAACAGCCGATCTCAGTAAGACGTTTAATATTTAAGGAAATTTCACGACGCAGGTCACCTTCAACCTTAACCGTTTTGTCGATCGTTTCACGCAGTTTGCTGACTTCATCTTCCGTCAAATCACGGACACGTGTATTAGCGCTAATGCCTGTTTCATTAAGAATTTTCTGAGAAGTCGTTTTACCGATTCCGAAAATATAAGTCAAGGCGATCTCAACGCGTTTGTCACGTGGCAAATCCACTCCAGCTATACGAGCCATTTTACGCTACACCCCCTTCTTAACCTTGTTTTTGTTTGTGTTTCGGATTTTCGCAAATCACCATAACAGTCCCTTTGCGGCGGATTACTTTACATTTCTCGCAAATGGGCTTTACAGAAGGTCTTACCTTCATGTTAATTACCTCCTCAAAGTTTTGCGAAGCAAAACTTTTTTCGTAGTTCCCATCTATTTACGGTAAGTTATACGACCTTTTGATAAATCATAAGGCGATAACTGCACGACCACTTTGTCTCCGGTCAAAATACGGATAAAGTGCATCCGCAATTTACCGGATACATGGGCAAGTATTTGATGACCGTTCTCAAGCTCAACCTTAAACGTTGCGTTTGGCAACGGTTCAAGGACAGTACCTTCTACTTCAATGACATCTTCCTTAGCCACAGTTAGTCTCCTTTCTCATCAGCACTTATTCCGGTGGGTCCAGCATACTTCATGACTGCGAATCGCAGCTTTCCGTTTGTTACCCGCCCAGTTTCCTTCAAACTGTCCACAACCTCACTGCTGATGAAGGGTATGAGCTCAAGATGAAGAATATTCTTCTTCTTTGGCCCATCAAACTTACGTTTGTCTCCATCTGCAATGTATACAAATCTGCTATCAACAACTGCGATAACAACGGCTGCCTCTCCGGCATCTTTGCCTTTGAGAATTCTCACTAATTGACCAACCTGCGGGCTGCTCACAGTATTCAAGAGGAGATCACCTACGCATTCAGTTTTGTGAAAATTTCCATGCCGTCCGGAGTAACTGCTACTGTATGCTCGAAGTGAGCACATAGTGAGCCATCAACCGTAACGACAGTCCAGTTATCTTCCAGTGTTCTGACATGTCTCTTTCCTGCGTTTACCATCGGCTCAATCGCGAGCACCATACCCGGTTTCAGACGTGGTCCGCGGTCCGCTATGCCATAATTCGGAATTTGCGGTTCTTCATGCAGTTTTGCCCCAATACCATGACCAACATACTCACGTACGACTGAGAAACCAGCCTCTTCGATGTATTGCTGAATAGCATGGGAGATTGTAAACAAGCGCACATCCGGCTTAACTAACGCCAGTCCCGCGTACAAGGAGCCTTCCGTAACGTCCAGCAAACGCTGAGCCTCTTCGGAAATGCTGCCCACACCGTAGGTCCAGGCGGAATCACCGTGATAACCGCGGTACTCTGCACCGATATCCAGCGTAACAATATCGCCTTCGATCAGTTTACGTTTACCAGGAAATCCATGCACTAATTGTTCGTTGACTGAAGCGCAAATGCTGGCAGGAAAACCGTTGTAGCCTTTGAAAGACGGCACAGCATCTTGACTGCGAATGTATTGATCGGCGATTCTGTCGAGCTCACCCGTTGTAATGCCAGGCTCAATGGCCTGAGCAATAAGACGGTGACTCTCGGCAACAATTCGACCAGCTTCCCTCATAAAGGCAAGTTCCTGTTCGGATTTACAAATGATCATTACATTAACCCCGCATTAAAGACACGATTTCAGAAGTAACGACATTAATTTCGTTTTCCCCGTTTACCTGACGCAAAAGACCTTTATTATCATAAAACGCAAGCAGCGGCGCTGTTTTATTATCATACTCATCCAGGCGCTTGCCTACACTTTCTTCGTTGTCATCCGGACGTTGATATAATTCACCGCCATCAATGTCGCAAATGCCATCTTGCTTCGGCGGGTTGAAGATTAAATGGTAGGATGCTCCGCAAACGCTGCAGATACGACGTCCAGTAAGACGCGCCATTAGCAATCCACGGTCAACATTCAAGTTGATGACATGATCCAAAGAAGTGTTCAAACGGCTAAGAATATCATCCAGCGCTTCCGCTTGCGAAAGAGTTCTTGGAAAACCATCCAATAGAAATCCTTTTTCGCAATCGGACTGCTGCAACCGTTCTTCGACTATCCCAATGGTCACATCATCTGGTACAAGCAAACCTTGATCTATAAATGATTTGGCCTTCAATCCTACCGGAGTTTCCTGTTTGATTGCCAAACGGAAAGCATCTCCTGTCGAAATATGAGGAATACCAAATTCTTTAACGATTTCTGCCGCTTGTGTTCCCTTGCCTGCCCCAGGAGGGCCCATGAATAAAATGTTCACGATTTCTCTCTCCCCCCAAAAGTTCGCCACCAAGCAAGAAACAGCATAATAGGTGCCGGGAAGAATAAAAACTTAAGCTTCACCGGAACCTATCACCTATTTATTGATGAAGCCTTTGTAATGGCGTTTGATCAATTGGCTCTCGATCTGCTTCATAGTATCCAATGCCACACCGATTACGATTAGCAGTGCAGTACCGCCAATTCGAACTTCTTTAGGCAATCCAGATATAGCACCGAAGAACATCGGCAAAACAGAGATCAGAGCTAGGAATAGCGCGCCAGACATAGTCAGACGAGACATTACTCTAGTCAGATATTTCTCTGTAGCTTTACCAGGACGGATACCTGGAATGTACCCACCATTCTTCTTCATGTTATCAGCCATCTGCTGAGGATTCATCTGCACGAACGTATAGAAGAACGTGAACCCAATGATCATCACTACATACAGAAGCATACCAAGTGGAGCATCGGTTGCTAAATACTTAGCAATCCATTGAGCCCAGGCATGTGTTGACCAGAAACTGGAGAGAACAACTGGGAACTGAAGCAATGATACGGCGAAGATTACCGGAATTACACCTGCCGCATTAATTTTCAATGGGATATGTGTATTCTGTCCACCGTACATTTTATTGCCGACTACGCGTTTAGCGTATTGAACAGGAATCTTCCGAATACCTTGCTGTACGAAGATAACTGCTGTAATAATCGCTACAATCACAATCAGCACGATAACGACTTTAAGAATATTCAGGAACACCTGATCCGGCTGAATAAAACTTGAGTTAGCCGTACTTGTGATATATCCCGGAATGGCGGCGACGATTCCCGCAAAAATCAGGATCGAAATCCCGTTCCCGATTCCCTTTTCGGTAATCTGTTCACCAAGCCACATCAAGAAAGAAGTACCCGCCGTCAAGATAATGGCAACCAGCAAGTAATCAGCAAATGTCGCATTCGGCATCATTTGAGTTCCATAAATCCGGTTAAACCCTATCGACGTAGCAAAACCTTGGATCAGGGCTAATATCACTGTACCGTAACGAGTGATTTGCGCCAATTGTTTTTTCCCGTGCTCCCCTTGTTTAGCCCATTCAGCAAACTTGGGAACAACATCCATCGACAGCAATTGCACGATGATGGATGCTGTAATGTACGGGTAAATACTGATCGCAAATATCGAGAAGTTTTTGAGCGCTCCGCCCGAAAAGGTGTTCAAGAGTCCCATCAAAGCGTCACCGCTCTGATTTGCTGTTTGCAGTACATCTTTGTTCACACCAGGAACCGGAACAAACGAACCGATACGGTAGATAATCAGAATGAACAAGGTAAACAGGATCTTTTTGCGCAAATCTTCAACATGCCAGATATTCTTAAGCGTCTTGAACATTAGATCACCTCGGTTTTACCGCCGGCAGCCTCGATTTTCTCTACCGCAGATTGAGAGAACTTATTTGCTTGTACAGTCAATTTTACGGTCAACTCACCGTTGCCGAGAATCTTGATGCCGCTTTTGGAATTCTTGACAACACCAGTTTCAAGCAACAACTGCGGAGTCACTTCAGTTCCTTCTGCAAAGCTATTCAGATCTTCCAGGTTCACAATCGCATACTCTTTACGGGTAGGATTGACGAAACCACGTTTAGGCAGACGACGATAGAGCGGATTTTGTCCACCCTCGAAGCCCGGACGAACACCACCGCCAGAACGTGAGTTTTGACCTTTGTGACCGCGACCGGAAGTTTTACCATTTCCGCTACTAGGACCACGACCAACGCGATTGCGTTCTTTGCGGGAACCAGGAGCTGGAGCAAGTTCATGTAACTTCATCGTTTGCACCTCCTTATGTTTGTTAATTTATGCGAGGCGTTTAGCCTTCAATTTCAGTTACAGATAGCAAGTGACTCACTTTATTGATCATTCCGCGAATTGCAGGACTGTCATTGTGAACCACTGTCGTGTTGAGTTTACGCAGGCCGAGCGTCTTAACAGTAACACGTTGTGTTTCTGGACGTCCGATTACACTACGTACGAGGGTAATTTGCAATTTTGCCATTGACGTTCCCCTCCTTAACCGCGCAATTCTTCGACAGATTTGCCGCGAAGTTTCGCGACCTCTTCAATGCGTTTCAGACGGGAAAGTCCCTCCAAAGTTGCATTGACCATGTTCATGGAATTCGAAGAACCCAGTGATTTTGTCAAAATGTCGCCAACGCCTGCCAATTCCAATACCGCACGAACTGGACCGCCAGCGATAACGCCAGTACCCTCTGATGCTGGTTTCAACAACACGCGTCCTGCGCCGAAGTGTCCAGTAACGAGATGGGGAATCGAAGTTCCTACGATTGGGATGTGAATCAGGTTTTTCTTGGCGTCTTCAATGCCTTTACGGATGGCATCCGGAACTTCGCCGGCTTTACCGATACCAGCACCGACGTAGCCGTTGCCGTCGCCCACAACAACAAGTGCACTAAAGCTGAAACGGCGTCCGCCTTTTACAACTTTTGCAACACGGTTAATGTGTACAACTCTTTCTGTCAGTTCTAAACTGTTCGGATCTACACGCAAGTCGTTAACCTCCTTTTAAGAATTATTCTAGAATTCAAGACCAGCTTCACGAGCTGCATCAGCCAATGCTTGAATCCGTCCATGGTACAAGTAACCTCCGCGGTCGAATACGACCACTGCATATCCTTTTTCTTTGGCACGCTCAGCGACTAATTGGCCAACTTTCGCTGCAGCTTCAACGCTACCGCCATTACCGATATTAGCGCTCAGATCTTTATCAAGTGTAGAAGCGGATACGATAGTAACCCCTTTAACATCATCGATCAGTTGAGCGTAGATGTGTTTCGAAGAACGGAATACGTTCAAACGTGGACGCTCAGTAGTTCCCTGGATCTTCTTACGAACACGCAGGTGTCTTTTGAGACGAGCCTTGTTTTTATCTTCTTTTGTAATCATGACTTCCCTTTCACTCCCTTCAGTTTGCCGTAAACAGCTTCACTTTAAGATGCACGGGGTATCTTACAATTAAGTTTAAACTGGTTATTTCTTCTTACCAGCTTTACCTTCTTTGCGGATGATACGCTCGCCTTCATATTTGATACCTTTACCTTTATACGGTTCTGGTTCACGAACGGAACGGATTTTAGCAGCGTATGCGCCAACGCGTTCTTTATCGATACCTTTAACGATGATCTTCGTGTTCGCAGGAACTTCGAACTCGATACCAGCTTCCGGTGTAATTTCAACCGGGTGGGAATAACCAACGTTCAGAACGATTTTATCTCCGGATTTGCTTGCACGATATCCGACCCCAACCAGTTCCAGAGATTTCGAGAAACCTTCAGTCACACCTGCTACCATGTTGTTGACAACGGAGCGGGTTGTGCCGTGAAGTGAACGATGCAATTTGTTATCCGACGGGCGAACAACGGTAATTTCGTTATTTTCAACTGTAACCTTCATGTCTTTATGAAGCTCACGAGTCAAAGAACCTTTTGGACCTTTTACTGTAATAACGGCGTTGTCCAAAGTGACATCTACACCGCTAGGTACTGCGATTGGTTTGCGACCAATACGAGACATGTGTTGCACCTCCTTATCTTGTGACGTTTATTACCAAATGTAGCAGACAACTTCTCCGCCAGATTTTGATTGACGAGCTTCTTTGTCGGTCATAACTCCCTTAGATGTGGAGATAATCGCGATTCCTAGACCACCGAGTACACGAGGCACTTCATTGCTCTTCGTGTATACGCGAAGGCCTGGTTTACTGATTCTTTTCAAACCAGAAATAACACGCTCTTGGTTAGGGCCGTATTTCAAGAAGATACGGATAATCCCTTGTTTGCTATCTTCAACGAATTCCGCATCGCGGATGAAACCTTCACGCTTCAAAATGTCAGCGATTTGTTTCTTCATAGTAGAAGCAGGCATTTCTACCGTCTCGTGACGCACAATGTTAGCGTTACGAATACGAGTAAGCATATCTGCAATAGGATCAGACATAGTCATGTGTGTAAACCTCCTTCCCGTTTATAAACTTCTTACCAACTTGCTTTTTTCACGCCAGGGATCTGGCCTTTATAAGCTAATTCACGGAAACAAATTCTGCAAATTTTGAACTTTTGCAGTACCGAATGTGGACGACCACAACGTTCGCAACGTGTATATGCACGTACTTTAAACTTAGGCGTACGTTGTTGTTTAACTTTCATCGAAGTTTTTGCCACTTAGCCTGACACCTCCTAAACATTTTCGGAGAAAATGGATTAACCGACTTTATTTTGCGAAAGGCATTCCCAGCTGACCCAGCAGCTCGCGGGATTCCTCGTCCGTCTTAGCAGTCGTTACAATAACGATGTCCATACCGCGGACTTTATCCACTTTGTCATATTCGATCTCGGGGAAGATCAATTGTTCTTTAAGACCAAGTGTGTAGTTACCACGGCCATCAAAGGCTTTAGTGGAAACACCACGGAAGTCACGTACACGTGGAAGTGTTACGTTGAACAATTTGTCCAAGAAGTAATACATACGCTCTCCGCGCAGTGTTACTTTAACCCCAATCGGCATATTTTCGCGTAGTTTGAAACCAGCGATGGATTTTTTAGCTTTAGTGATTACTGGTTTTTGACCAGCGATCAACTGCATGTCATTAACTGCAGCATCAAGTACTTTGGAGTTTTGAACAGCGTCACCCACACCCATGTTGATGACAACCTTCTCGATCTTAGGCACTTGCATAACAGTTGTATAGTTAAACTTCTGCATCAAAGCAGGTGTAATTTCGTTAAGAAAACGTTCTTTCATTCTTGCTGCCATGAAGATTTAACCTCCTTTCTTAAGGGCTAGATTAGTCGATAATCTCTCCGGATCTTTTAGCAATCCGAACTTTTTTACCATTGTCCAAAACTTTGTAACCGATACGGGTTACTTTGCCGGTCTTCGGATCGATGTGCATTACGTTGGACACATGAATCGAAGCTTCCTGCTCAATAATTCCACCCTGTGGATTCAGCTGGTTCGGCTTTTGGTGTTTTTTCACCATATTGACGCCTTCTACCAGAACGCGGTTTTCACGAGGATAAGCAGCGATGACACGGCCTTTTTTGCCTTTGTCTTTACCACTGATCACAAGCACCACGTCATCTTTCTTCACATGCAGTTTATTGTTATGGGATTCCAGAACTTTTTTCACTCTAGGCATTTATTACACCTCCTATAACTAACCTTCAACTTATTGGTGCCGTGTTTATTAGATAACTTCCGGTGCCAAGGAAACGATCTTCATGTAGTCTTTATCGCGAAGTTCGCGAGCAACTGGTCCAAAGATACGTGTTCCACGAGGGCTTCTGTCGTCTTTAACAACAACAGCTGCATTTTCGTCGAATGCGATGTAAGATCCATCTTTACGACGAACGGAACGTTTCGTACGAACAACTACCGCTCTAACAACATCACCTTTTTTGACAACGCCGCCTGGTGTTGCTTGTTTAACGGAACAAACGATCAAATCACCGATTGCTGCTGTACGGCGTCCAGTACCACCCAGTACGCGGATACACATCAGTTCCTTCGCACCAGAGTTGTCAGCCACATGCAAACGTGTAAATGGTTGAATCATTATAATTTCCTCCTTCCGGAAAAACTCTCTTGATTATCTTAGATGATAACCGCTGCTTCTACCACTTCAACTAGTCTCCAACGTTTGTCCTTAGACAACGGACGAGTTTCCATGAGTTTTACGGTATCGCCAATCTTTGCAACATTTCCCTCATCATGTGCTTTGAATTTCTTCGTAGACTTGATGCGTTTGTGGTACAAATTGTGTTTCTTATAGGTTTCAACAGCAACTACGATGGTTTTATCCATTTTATCACTGACCACTTTACCGATTAGCACTTTACGTGCATTACGTTCTTCACTCATTAGTTAGCCTCCTTCCTGAATACGGATCTGCGATCCGTCTCACTTAACTAATCCCAAGCACTCTTTGATGGATCACGGTTTTAGCACGAGCTATTTCCTTACGCACGTCACGAATCCGAGTTGGGTTGTCCAATTGGCCAGTTGCCAATTGAAAACGGAGATTAAAAAGTTCCTCTTTGAATCCAGCGATCTTTTGTTCAATCTCAGCAGTGGTTAAGTTGCGAAGTTCATTAGCTTTCATTTGCTTCACCACCCAATTCTTCACGTTTCACAAACTTAGTCTTTACAGGCAGCTTGTGAGCGGCAAGACGCATCGCTTCACGAGCGATTTCTTCCGACACGCCTCCGAGTTCGAACATAATCTTGCCCGGTTTAACTACGGCTACCCATTTCTCAACGTTACCTTTACCACTACCCATACGAACCTCGAGAGGCTTTTGAGTAATAGGTTTATCTGGGAAAATCTTGATCCAAACTTGACCGCCACGTTTGATATAACGTGTCATCGCGATACGAGCAGCTTCGATCTGACGGTTAGTGATCCAAGACGGTTCAAGTGCAACCAGGCCGAATTCGCCGAAGTTCAATTCAGTACCGCCTTTTGCCATACCCTTCATGTGTCCGCGTTGTTGCTTGCGGTGTTTTACGCGTTTTGGTACCAACATGATTAGTTGCCTCCTTCCTGAGCAGCTTGTTTCTTAGCTGGGGGAAGAACTTCTCCACGGTAGATCCATACTTTTACGCCGATAAGACCGTAAGTTGTATGTGCTTCAGCCGTTCCGTAATCGATATCGGCACGAAGCGTATGAAGTGGAACTGTTCCTTCGCTATAACCTTCTGAACGAGCAATCTCAGCTCCGCCAAGACGTCCGCCCACTTGAGTTTTAATCCCTTTTGCGCCAGAACGCATAGTTCTTTGAATCGCTTGTTTGAGTGCACGACGGAACGATACACGACGTTCCAATTGTTGAGCAATGCTCTCAGCTACAAGAATTGCATCCAATTCAGGGTGCTTGATTTCATTGATGTTGATGTGTACTTTTTTGCCACCAGCGATTGCTGTAACTGCGCTGCGAAGTACTTCTACTTCTGCTCCGCCTTTACCAATAACCATACCTGGTTTAGCTGTATGAATTGTAACGTTCACGCGGCTAGCCGCTCTTTCGATCTCGATATGGGAAACAGCGGAATCCTTCAATTTGCCTTTAAGGTATTCCCGGATTTTGACGTCTTCCATCAGAAGAGTACCGAAATCTTTTCCTGCATACCATTTAGATTCCCAATCGCGAATAATACCGATTCGGAGTCCGATTGGATTTACCTTTTGACCCACGTGTTATCCCTCCTTATTTCTCAGATACCACCAGTGTAATGTGGCTCGTGCGTTTATTGATCCGACTTGCGCGGCCCATGGCGCGCGGACGGAAACGTTTCATAGTAGGTCCTTGGTTAACGAAAACCTCGCTAACGAACAAACTGTTCACGTCCAAAGAATAGTTATGCTCAGCATTCGCAATTGCCGAATTAAGCAACTTTTCAACGACCGGAGAAGCGGATTTCGGAGTGTGGCGAAGAATAGCAATTGCTTCCCCCACTTGCTTACCACGAATCAAGTCAACAACCAGTTTCGCTTTACGAGCGGAAATTCGCACCGATCTTGCATGTGCTTTTGCTTCCATTGTTTAACCTCCTTTCAAACAGAGACCTTATTATTATCTTCTTGTTTTCTTATCGTCACCCGCGTGGCCTTTGTAAGTACGTGTTGGCGCGAACTCGCCCAACTTGTGACCTACCATATCTTCTGTTACGTATACAGGCACGTGTTTACGGCCGTCATATACACCAAACGTATGTCCGATAAACTGAGGGAAAATGGTTGAGCGACGGGACCAAGTTTTAACAACAACCTTTTTCTCAGCCTCGTTCAGTTCCTCAACTTTTTTAAGCAGGTAGCCATCGATAAACGGCCCCTTCTTTAAACTGCGACCCATGTGTGAATCCTCCCTTCATCCGGTTCTTCAAACCGCGAATCGACGCTTCGCGCTTTATTAACTTGCCAGAAGCGTCTTATTTAGTGCGGCGGCGAACGATATATTTATCAGATGCCTTGTTTTTCTTACGCGTTTTGTAACCAAGGGTTGGTTTGCCCCATGGAGACATTGGCGATTTACGTCCGATTGGAGCGCGACCTTCACCACCACCGTGTGGGTGATCGTTAGGGTTCATTACTACCCCGCGAACTTCAGGACGACGGCCGAGCCAGCGACTACGTCCAGCTTTACCGATTTTGATCAATTCGTGATCTTCGTTACCTACGGAACCGATAGTTGCACGGCATACGCTAAGGATCTTACGAACCTCACCGGATGACAAGCGAACGGAACAGTATTTTTCTTCTTTACCAAGCAATTGAGCTTCTGTACCAGCTGCACGAACCAATTGTCCGCCTTTACCTGGTTTCAACTCAATGTTGTGGATAACTGTACCTACTGGAATGTTCTCCAGTGGAAGACTGTTACCAATTTTGATGTCGGCCGCAGGACCGGACTCTACTTTATCCCCAACTCTTAGACCTTTAGGAGCGATGATATAACGTTTCTCTCCATCAGCATAGTGGATCAAAGCAATATTAGATGTGCGGTTCGGGTCATACTCGATTGTAGCAACGCTACCTGGTATGCCGTCTTTAGTCCGCTTGAAGTCGATAATACGGTATTTACGTTTGTGTCCGCCGCCATGGTGACGAACCGTAATTTTACCTTGGTTGTTGCGTCCCGCATGTTTGAACAGCGGAGAAAGCAACGATTTCTCTGGCTGGTTTGTTGTAATTTCTTCAAACGTAGACACGGACATAGCGCGTCTTGCCGGAGAGGTCGGTTTGTACTTTTTGATTGGCACTGTAGTTCCCTCCTTACTTCAACAGAGTATTATTCTACCGCTTCAAAAAATTCAAGCGGTTTGCTGTCCGGGCTAAGCTTAACGATGGCTTTTTTCCACTCTGGAGTGTAACCAGAATATTTACCATAACGTTTCAGTTTGCCAGGTACGCGCATTGTGTTCACATTAGTTACTTTTACTTTGAAAATAGCCTCGACAGCTTTTTTGATTTCGGTTTTGTTAGCACGGATATCCACTTCAAAAGCGTATTTCATTTCGCTCATGTAGTCGGAAGTACGTTCCGTAATCACTGGACGTTTGATAATATCACGAGGATCTTTCATTACGCGAACACCTCCTCTACCTTCAGAACTGCTTCTTTAGTGATGATCAGTTTGTCGTACGTCAGTACGTCAAGAACATTAATGCCGTCAGCCGCTACGAATTTCACCCCAGGGATGTTACGAGCGGAAAGTGCTACGTTATCATCATAGCTAGTAGCTACGATCAACGCTTTACGATCTACTTTCAGGTTGTTCAAGATTGCTGCGAATTCTTTCGTCTTCGGAGCATTCATTGTCAAGCTATCCAATACGATAATGTCATTCTCGAGTACTTTCGAGGACAAAGCGGATTTGATCGCCAAACGACGAACCTTCTTAGGCAGTTTCCAGGAATAGCTACGTGGTGTTGGTCCGAAGACAACGCCGCCGCCTTTCCATTGTGGAGAACGAATGGAGCCTTGACGAGCGCGACCTGTACCTTTTTGTTTCCAAGGTTTACGTCCACCGCCACGAACTTCAGAACGTCCTTTTACTTTGTGTGTACCACGACGTAGGGAAGCTCTTTGCATAAGCGCAGCTTCATGTAGAACGTGCTCATTCGGTTCAATACCGAACACTGTATCGCTCAGTTCCACTTCACCAACTTCGTTGCCACTAATATTAAAAAGTGTTACTTTTGGCATTTCATGTTCCTCCTTTCTTCAATAATTATTTCTTAACGGTTTGTTTAACTTTCACGAAGCTGTTTTTAGGACCTGGGATAGCGCCTTTAACCAGCAATACGTTACGTTCAACATCAACCTTGATAATTTCAAGCTTTTGAACCGTAATAGTCGTGTGACCCATATGTCCTGGAAGGCGTTTGCCCTTAGGAACACGGTTAGCTTGGATAGAACCCATGGAACCCGGTCTTCTGTGGTAACGCGATCCGTGTGCCATTGGTCCGCGGCTTTGCCCCCAACGTTTGATGTTACCTTGGAAACCTTTACCTTTAGATGTACCAGTTACGTCAACAAATTCGCCCTCAGCAAAGATATCAGCCTTCAGCTCTTGTCCAACCTCGAGAGACCCGAGATCAACACCGCGAATTTCACGAACGTAGCGCTTAGGTGTTGCATTTGCCTTTTTGGCGTGACCCTGTTCAGGCTTATTGGAGCGTTTTTCTTTTTTATCAGAAAAGCCCAATTGCACTGCTTCATATCCGTCGATATTCAGGTCTTTCTTTTGCAGTACTACACAAGGTCCTGCTTCGATAACAGTAACAGGAATTACGTTACCTTCTGGAGTAAACACTTGAGTCATACCGAGTTTTTTTCCTAAGATACCTTTCAATGTTGACACCTCTTTTCTTTTCCTAAGTTACTTAAAATAGAATTACAATTTGATTTCGATATCTACACCGGACGGTAGATCCAAGCGCATCAAGGCATCCACAGTTTGTGGTGTTGGGTTCACAATATCGATCAAACGTTTGTGAGTCCGTTGTTCAAACTGTTCACGGGAATCCTTGTACTTGTGTACCGCTCGGAGAATAGTAATGATTTGCTTCTCAGTTGGTAACGGAATCGGCCCGGACACACCTGCACCCGAACGTTTTGCTGTTTCAACAATCTTCTCAGCGGATTGATCAAGAATTCTGTGGTCGTATGCTTTCAAGCGAATACGAATTTTTTGCTTTGCCATTTTAGTCCCTCCTTCTATCGCCCAATTTGGTATCGGACATACTCCGTGAAAATTTTCTGACCTCGTCCCCATGGCAAAGGGGCCGGGTGTGTCAGTAACCTCTCACATCATCGCAACGTCTCAGAACAACATTTATTATTATATATAATAGGCAGCAGTATTGCAAGCGAAAATAGAAAAACAACGCATATTTTTTTCATGCGCTGTTCTTCTACTATATATATGTTAAAGATTCTCTGTGGCAGACTTAAAAAACTCTGCGGAGGAAGCAGTCTGAGCCGTTGCTGTTCCGATCCCCTCAATGGTTTGGATTAAGGTTCTTATTTCTTCTTCCACTATTACAATCTCCTGTGTACTGCTACGCATAGCGTCTACAATATCAGAGAACAAAAGACTAGTCTCGACCGATTGGTGCTTCCCATTCTTAGTTAACTCCTGCACCTTACGAATCTCTTCTACAACCTGCTGAGTGAGTAGACCAGATTTATTTGTTAGCTCTACGATCTGAATTACAGTACTCTTAGTATCCTCTGCAAGTCGGCTAACTTCTTGAGCAACCACACTAAAACCTCTACCATGCTCACCGGCTCTAGCGGCTTCAATCGTTGCATTAAGTGAGAGGATTTTAGTCTGATCGGCAATTTCCCTTACTGAGTTCACAATTTTTTGAATTTGCTTAGAGGAATCGCTTAACTCAATGATCGAGTCTTCCATCTCACTGGTGGTCTGATATATAAGATTAATTTGCTCAGTCAAATCACCCAAGTGTTCATGCCCATCTGTAGCTAATCCCTGTGACTCCAGGGCGGATGCAGCCGTACGTTGGAATGTTCTACTTACTTCATTGCTGCTTGCCACTAGCTGCTTCACAGCAGCATTAGTATCGATGCTATAATCTATCAATTCAACGCTAAACTCTGAAATTTTTTGTTTTAATTCATTTTTCACCAATAGATATTGCTCTTCCTTCTCTTTTATGTTCTCCTTCTCATATTCTTCTAGAACCAGCTGCTGCTCAAGGTTAAGGAGTTTGGTCACGGTCTGAACCACTCGAAGGCGTGTATTATCATCGTTTGTTTCATTATATATAACGCGTATAAATACGTTCTGAAGATTCTGAAAAGCAGATAAGTACCATTTGGGCTCAAGCCCTACTTTTTTATGAATATTAGCGATCATTAGACGCTTTGCTATGTACTCATCATCAACTTTTCCATTAAAAATCTCTAGAATATGCCCACGAAGAGTAGTTTTTAACCTGTCTATACTGCTATGCTCTAAAATAATAGCTTCAAGTTTATTTACGCCTAATACCGAATTGTAAAATTGATCAATGATATAGTCTATATTCTGCTCAACAACAGGTTTCACCCTGCGTAGTAAGTTCAAATCTGCTTCAGTTAGATCAATCATTCTCATCTGCTCGTTAAGCTCACCATGTCCATCCAGCTTATGAAAAGACTCTGCCACAGAATGATTCTGATCCTTGAAGTCTAAGGAATGAGAGGCAGGAGAATCCACATTATTATTACGTGCAGTTAACGCATGCATGAAGGAAAAAGGACATTTCCCCATATTACCACTCTCCCACAATTCCTATTATTTTACATTATTATTCCTCCTTCATTTTACTCTATCATTAGTATAATTGTAAACAATTGATTGTTGTAATTTGACGAATTATGTAGAAAAAGATCATATTGTTATGCTTTATTATCAATTGGTGTCGAATAATACATTATTCTCAGAAAAAACAAAAAAGCCCCTGATTCTCCGCAAGAAGAATCAGGGGTGTTTGTAATTCGGAATCTACCCGCAGATAGAAGTCGAATTATTATTTTTGGATAGAAGCTACGCTACCAGCACCAACTGTACGGCCACCTTCGCGAATGGAGAATTTAGTACCTTCTTCAATAGCGATTGGGGAGATCAGTTGTACGGTTACGGAGATGTTATCACCAGGCATAACCATTTCAGTACCTTCTGGCAAGTTGATGATACCAGTTACGTCAGTTGTACGGAAGTAGAACTGTGGACGGTATCCAGTGAAGAAAGGCTTGTGACGGCCACCTTCTTCTTTTGTCAGAACGTAAATTTGAGCAGTGAACTCAGTGTGTGGTTTAACGGAGTTCGGCTTAGCCAATACTTGGCCACGCTCGATCATGTTACGGTCAACACCACGAAGCAATGCTCCGATGTTGTCCCCAGCTTGAGCGGAATCCAGCAATTTACGGAACATTTCTACGCCCGTAACTACGGATTTCTTAGTATCTTCGTGAATACCAACGATTTCGATTTCTTCTCCGACTTTAACTGTTCCGCGTTCTACGCGACCAGTTGCCACAGTACCGCGGCCAGTGATGGAGAATACGTCTTCGACAGGCATCAAGAAAGGCTTGTCAGTTTGACGCTCAGGAAGTGGAATGTACTCATCGATTGTTTCAAACATTTCGATGATTTTTTTAGCGTAATCGCCATCTGGGTTTTGCAGAGCTTCACGAGCAGAACCACGGATGATTGGAGTATCGTCGCCTGGGAAGTCATACTCGCTAAGCAAGTCGCGAACTTCCATTTCAACCAATTCCAACAACTCTTCGTCTTCAACCATGTCGCATTTGTTCAAGAAGACAACGATGTAAGGAACGCCTACTTGACGGGACAACAGGATGTGCTCGCGAGTTTGTGGCATTGGGCCATCAGCTGCGGATACAACCAGGATAGCTCCGTCCATTTGCGCTGCGCCAGTGATCATGTTTTTAACATAGTCGGCGTGACCAGGGCAGTCTACGTGAGCGTAGTGACGGTTAGGAGTTTCATATTCAACGTGGGAAGTGGAGATTGTGATACCACGTTCGCGCTCTTCAGGAGCTTTGTCGATTTGATCGAATGCGATAGCTGCGCCACCGTAAGTTTTGGACAATACAGTAGTGATTGCAGCAGTCAGAGTCGTTTTACCATGGTCGACGTGACCAATAGTACCGATGTTAACGTGCGGTTTGTTACGTTCAAACTTTGCCTTTGCCATTTGAACAGTTCCTCCTTAATGTGGGGTTCCTTATATTTGAGCCGCCCGCATACCTGTAATCTTAGATGACTGAGTGTTTATACCCGGGACGGCAAGTTAAAACTGGTAATTATTCAGCGCCTTTGTTCTTTGCAGCGATCTCTTCCGCAATGGATTTAGGAACTTCTTCATAGTGAGAAAGCTCCATTGAGAATACGCCACGTCCTTGTGTACCAGAACGAAGTGTTGTAGAGTATCCGAACATTTCGGAAAGAGGCACCTTAGCACGGATAATTTGCGCTCCACCACGGGAATCCATACCTTCGATACGGCCACGGCGGGAGTTCAGCATACCCATTACATCACCCATATATTCCTCAGGAACAGTTACTTCTACTTTCATGATTGGCTCAAGCAGGACAGGCTTACACTTGTCTTTAGCTGCTTTGAGTGCCATCGAACCGGCAATTTTAAATGCCATTTCGTTGGAATCGACATCATGATAAGAACCATCTACGATGGTAGCTTTAACGTCTACTAGCGGGAAGCCAGCAAGTACGCCGTTTTTCATTTGTTCTTCAATACCCGCAAGTGCAGGAGCGATGTACTCTCTAGGAACCGAGCCACCAACAACTTTACTTTCGAATTTGCTACCAGTACCTGGTTCGAGGGGTTCAAACTCAACCCATACGTGACCGTATTGACCACGACCACCAGATTGGCGTACAAATTTACCTTCGACGCGAGCAGGTGCCTTGAACGTTTCGCGGTAAGCAACCTGTGGTTTACCCACATTGGTTTCTACTTTGAACTCACGACGCATACGGTCGATGATGATGTCCAAGTGAAGTTCACCCATACCAGCCAGGATTGTTTGGCCTGTTTCTTCATCAGTGTGAGCACGAAGAGTTGGATCCTCTTCAGTCAACTTTCCGAGAGCAACGCCCATTTTATCTTGGTCAGCTTTAGTTTTTGGTTCAACAGCGATCTCGATAACTGGATCAGGGAAGTTCATTGATTCCAGAATTACTGGATTCTTCTCATCACACAGTGTATCACCTGTACTGGTATCTTTCAAACCAACAGCAGCTGCGATGTCGCCAGAATACACGATGGAAATTTCTTGACGGCTGTTCGCATGCATTTGAAGGATACGACCAATACGTTCACGCTTGTTCTTAGTTGCATTAACTACGTATGATCCGGACTCAAGTACGCCTGAGTAAACACGGAAGAACGTAAGTTTACCAACATAAGGGTCTGTCATAATTTTAAATGCCAAAGCTGCAAACGGCTCTTCATCCGAAGAGTGACGAACAGCTTCTGTACCGTCATCAAGATGTCCAGTAATAGCTGGAACGTCAAGAGGAGATGGCAAGTAATCAACAACAGCATCCAGCATAAGCTGAATCCCTTTGTTTCGGTAGGAAGATCCAGCAATTACAGGGAACAATTTAACTTCAACTACGCCTTTGCGAATTGCAGCTTTAATTTCCGGAATTGTAATTTCTTCGCCTTCCAAATACTTCATAGTCAGATCCTCATCAAGTTCAGCAACTTTCTCGATCAACTCGAGACGCAGCTCCTCAACTTTGGCCAAATATTCTTCCGGAATATCCGTTACTTCGATGTTTTGGCCCAGATCATCTCTGAACATGTGTGCTTTTTGCTCAACTAGGTCGATAATACCAGTGAAATCACTTTCTGCACCAATTGGCAATTGAATAGCAACTGCATTGGCTTGAAGGCGATCACGCATAGTTTCGATTACGTTAAGGAAATCCGCACCGATAATGTCCATTTTGTTTACATATGCAATCCGGGGAACGTTATAACGGTCAGCCTGTCTCCATACGGTTTCAGACTGAGGCTCAACGCCCTCTTTTGCACTAAATACACCAACTGCCCCATCCAATACACGCAGGGAACGTTCAACTTCAACAGTGAAGTCAACGTGTCCTGGGGTATCAATGATATTGATGCGGTGACCTTTCCACGCAGCAGTCGTAGCAGCGGACGTAATCGTGATTCCGCGCTCTTGTTCTTGCTCCATCCAGTCCATTGTAGCAGCACCCTCGTGAACTTCACCGATTTTGTGCGTACGGCCTGTATAGAAAAGAATCCGCTCTGTGGTAGTTGTTTTACCAGCATCAATATG
The DNA here is from genome assembly GCF_038002845.1 of Paenibacillus sp. FSL F4-0122. Classification (NCBI taxonomy): domain Bacteria; kingdom Bacillati; phylum Bacillota; class Bacilli; order Caryophanales; family Paenibacillaceae; genus Paenibacillus; species Paenibacillus sp. FSL F4-0122. The sequence continues at coordinate 2,973,252 of NZ_JBBODI010000001.1, read as the reverse complement.
CGCCATGATCCCGATGTTACGTGTATTTTTTAAGGAGAACTCTCTAGCCATGAAATGGATCTCCCTTCAAAATATAAGTTATTTGAATGACCTTTATCCTACCAACGGTAGTGAGCGAACGCTTTGTTTGCTTCAGCCATTTTGTGTGTATCTTCACGTTTCTTAACAGAAGCGCCTGTGTTGTTGGAAGCGTCGATGATCTCAGCCGCCAAACGCTCTTCCATAGTCTTCTCACCGCGGTTGCGAGAGTAGTTTACGAGCCAACGTAATCCCAGAGCAGTACGTCTCTCTGGTTTAACCTCGATAGGTACTTGATAGTTAGCACCACCGACACGACGAGCTTTGACTTCCAAAACCGGCATGATATTCTTGATGGCAGCTTCGAAAACTTCCATCGGATCTTTACCCGTACGTTCTTCAATCAATTTGAATGAATTGTACAGAATGCTTTGAGCGACACCTCTTTTACCACCCAGCATAATGCGGTTAATCAAACGAGTAACCAACTTGCTATTATACAACGGATCTGGCAATACGTCTCTCTTTGTAACTGGACCTTTGCGTGGCATGGATATCCCCCTTTCTTAAATGTTTATTATTCAGATATTGTTATCTTACTTCTTAGCTTTAGGACGTTTTGCACCGTATTTAGAACGAGCTTGCATCCGGTTAGCTACACCTGCTGTATCCAAAGCACCACGAACGATATGGTAACGAACCCCTGCAAGGTCCTTTACTTTACCTCCGCGAAGTAATACAACACTGTGCTCTTGTAAGTTATGTCCGATACCCGGGATATAAGCTGTTACCTCGAGACGGTTCGTCAAACGAACACGGGCATATTTACGAAGCGCTGAGTTTGGTTTACGTGGAGTCATTGTGCCTACACGAGTGCACACACCGCGTTTTTGCGGAGCGCTCAAATTTGTAGCCTCACGCTTGAGGGCGTTATACCCTTTTTGAAGAGCGGGAGATTTAGATTTTTCGATTTTGGCTTGACGGCCTTTACGAACCAATTGGTTAATTGTTGGCATGTTGTTGCCACCCCCTTCCTGAAATGATAGTCGATTTAAGAACTCTAAGCCCACAGACCCAGGCGGTTCATAAAAAGACAAATGAAAAGTTCTTGCCGCTGGTGTTCACCCCAGTACAAAAACATTTCTGTAGCTATTGTTTTAAGACGGCTGCCATCGCAGCGCCAACTTCTATTCCGCAGGCCTTGCCCAAATTCAGCATCGTATCCACATATGTGATCTTAACACCTTGTTTGTTACAAAGCAAAACTATCCTGGAAGTAAGCCTTTGATCTCCGTCCTCTGCCACATAGACTTCTGCGGCTAGGCCCAACTCTACCGCCTTGACGGTTTGTTTGGTACCGATCTTGACCTGAGCATCCTGTAGTCCTCTATCATCAGTCATTCTCTTTACCTCCAATGAACAAGGATAACATGGCTACTCACGCACCTTAGACATTTTAGCATTATCAATAGATGGTGTCAAGAAATTCAGCAACAATTTTTATAGAAATTATACACAGCAGAACACTCATGCCACACCTATGAGTAGGTATGACATGAGCACACTACCATGATTGCTAATTTATTCAGCAGGAACCGTCTCTAAAGATTCAAGTTCGCTTTCTGCATTTGGATCACTTAGCTTAACGTTACGGTAACGGTTCATCCCAGTACCTGCAGGAATCAACTTACCGATAATAACATTTTCTTTAAGTCCAAGCAACTTATCTACTTTACCTTTGATAGCAGCGTCTGTTAGGACACGAGTAGTTTCTTGGAATGATGCAGCTGACAAGAAGGAATCAGTTTCAAGAGACGCCTTGGTAATACCGAGCAAGACTGGTTTAGCAACAGCAGGCTCTTTACCAGACAAGATAGCTTCCTTGTTAGCACCTTCGTACTCATGAATATCCGCAAATGCACCTGGCAACAGACTTGTGTCACCTGCGTCAATGATACGGATCTTCCGAAGCATTTGCTTGATCATAACTTCAATGTGCTTATCATTGATCTCAACGCCTTGGTTACGGTATACACGCTGTACTTCTTGCAGAATGTAGTTTTGTACCCCACGGATCCCTTTGATACGCAGCATTTCTTTAGGGTCAATCGAACCGTCTGTCAGCTCATCGCCGGCTTCGATTTCTTGGCCTTCGCTAACACGTAGACGTGAACCATAAGTAATGGAATAAGTCTTGGATTCTGCTTCACCTTGAACCTCGATTTCGCGACGGTCTTTGGTTTCACGGATTTCCTTGATTACGCCATCGATCTCACTGATTGTAGCTTGACCTTTAGGGTTACGAGCTTCAAACAACTCCTGAATACGCGGCAAACCTTGAGTGATGTCATCACCGGCAACACCGCCGGTATGGAACGTACGCATTGTAAGCTGGGTTCCTGGTTCACCGATAGATTGTGCGGCAATAATACCAACTGCTTCACCAATCTCAACGTGTTTACCAGTTGCCAAGTTACGTCCGTAACATTTCTTACAAACACCATGACGGGCACGGCAGCTCAGTACAGAACGAATTTGCAGCTTAGTTACACCTGCGTTTACAATTGCCTCCGCTTTATCGGAGTCAATCAAATCATTGCGGTGAACAATGATTTCGCCTGTTTCTGGGTGACGAACAGTTTCGAAGCAGTAACGACCTTCAATACGGTCATACAGATCTTCGATAACTTCTTTACCATCCTGAATACGACTAACTGTGAAGCCTTTATCGGTTCCACAATCTTCTTCACGGACAATAACGTCCTGGGCAACGTCAACAAGACGACGAGTCAGATACCCTGAGTCAGCGGTACGAAGTGCGGTATCGGCAAGACCTTTACGCGCTCCGTGAGTGGAGATAAAGTACTCCAAGACGGTAAGACCTTCACGGAAGTTCGCCTTGATTGGCAATTCAAAAATCCGACCTGAAGGTGTTGCCATCAGACCACGCATACCACCCAGCTGAGTGATCTGCGATTTGTTACCACGCGCTTTAGAGTCAACCATGAGCATGATAGAGTTGAAACGGTCCATCGACTTAAGCAGGATGTTCGTAAGATCATCCTTAGTCTTCGACCAGATCTCAATAACACGGTCATACCGTTCGTCATTGGTGATCAAACCACGGCGATATTGGTTAGCAACCACATCAACCTTAGCTTCAGACTCTTTCAGGATGGTAACTTTCTCCTCAGGGACAATAACGTCCGACACGGCAACTGTAACACCAGAACGTGTGGAGTAAGTGAATCCGAGTTGTTTAATTTTATCCAAAATCATAGAAGTTTTGGTTGTGTGATAAGTTTCAAAACAACGAGCAATAATCAGACCCAGATATTCTTTACCTACAGCACTGGCTTCTGGAGCGGATTCAATCAGCTCGCGAATGTTCGCGCCTTTTTCGTAGATAAAGTATTTCTCTGGTGTGCCGTGCAGCAAGTTAGTTTTGGTTGCTTCGTTGATATAAGGGAAACTACTTGGGTAGATTTCATTAAAAATGATCTTACCGACCGTAGTAATCAACATTGCATTTTGTTGTTCTTCCGTAAAGCATGTTTTGCCAAGTGCTTTAGCCGGAATAGCAACACGAGCATGAAGTCCTGCAGTTCCGCGTTGGTAAGCTGATACAGCTTCGTTAACGGTACGCAGAATCATACCACTACCCTTTTCTTCCTTGTTATCCATGGTCAAGTAGAAAGTACCAAGGACCATATCCTGGGAAGGTGTTACAACTGGCTTACCGTCTTTAGGGTTCAAGATATTACCAGATGCAAGCATAAGAATGCGTGCTTCCGCTTGAGCTTCTGCAGACAGAGGAACGTGCACCGCCATTTGGTCACCGTCAAAGTCGGCATTGTACGCCGTACATACGAGTGGGTGAAGACGAATAGCGTGACCTTCCACCAAGATCGGTTCAAATGCTTGAATACCGAGACGGTGAAGTGTTGGTGCGCGGTTTAGAAGTACTGGGTGTTCTCTAATTACTTCTTCGAGTACATCCCAAACTTCAGGACTTACGCGTTCAACTTTACGTTTCGCGCTCTTTATGTTGTGGGCAAGACCCTTATTGACCAATTCTTTCATAACAAAAGGCTTGAACAATTCTAACGCCATTTTCTTAGGAAGTCCGCACTGATACATCTTAAGGTACGGTCCTACTACGATAACGGAACGTCCAGAGTAGTCAACCCGTTTACCGAGCAAGTTCTGGCGGAAACGTCCTTGTTTACCTTTCAGCATATGGCTGAGCGATTTAAGCGGACGGTTACCAGGACCGGTTACCGGACGTCCCCGACGGCCGTTATCGATGAGAGCATCGACAGCTTCCTGGAGCATCCGTTTTTCGTTCTGCACGATAATGTCAGGAGCACCGAGATCAAGCAGTCTTTTCAGACGGTTGTTCCGGTTAATAACACGGCGATAGAGATCATTCAAATCAGACGTAGCAAAACGGCCACCATCCAACTGAACCATCGGACGAAGCTCCGGAGGAATAACCGGAAGAACATCCATGATCATCCAATCAGGCTTGTTGCCGGAGTTACGGAATGCTTCAATGACTTCCAGACGTTTGATCGCCCGGTTACGGCGTTGGCCTTGGGCCGTACGCAGTTCTTCTTTGAGGAATTCCAGCTCTTTATCAATGTCGATATCTTGAAGAAGCTTTTTAACAGCTTCAGCACCCATGCCGGCTTGGAAACCGTAACCGTATTTTTCACGGTAGCTACGATATTCTTTTTCGGACAGAAGTTGTTTCTTTTCCAGTGGAGTTTCACCTGGATCCGTTACAACATAAGATGCGAAATAGATAATTTCTTCAAGTGATCTTGGAGACATATCTAGTGCAAGCCCCATGCGGCTTGGGATACCTTTGAAATACCAGATATGAGATACCGGAGCAGCCAATTCAATGTGACCCATACGTTCACGACGAACTTTAGCACGGGTAACCTCAACGCCACAACGGTCGCAGACTACGCCCTTATAACGGACACGTTTGTATTTACCGCAATGACATTCCCAGTCTTTTTGTGGTCCAAAGATACGCTCACAGAAAAGACCCTCTTTTTCCGGTTTCAATGTACGATAGTTAATGGTTTCCGGTTTCTTAACTTCTCCGCGGGACCATGAACGAATCTTCTCCGGAGAAGCGAGTCCGATTTTCATAAATTCAAAATTGTTAACGTCCAACAAGGAGCAACCCTCCTTAACCTAATCCTGATTTAGTACCGCTTTGCCCTCTTCTGACTGTTACATCAAAAGAGGGCGTGCGGTCCTTTATAAAATGGAACTTTTAAGCTCCAGCTTGATTATTCTACTCCGACTTCTGAACCTTCTAAATTGAGGCTTAGTTTGTCGCCTGACGTCTCGTCCTCATCGTCCAATTCTCTCATTTCAATTTCCTGCTCGTCACCGCTAAGAATCTTAACATCCATACCCAGGGACTGCAGTTCTTTGATCAATACCTTGAACGACTCAGGAACACCTGGTTCCGGTACATTTTCACCTTTGACAATGGATTCGTACGTCTTCACGCGACCAACCACGTCATCGGATTTCACGGTCAAAATTTCTTGCAATGTATATGCAGCACCGTAAGCTTCAAGCGCCCACACTTCCATCTCCCCGAAACGCTGTCCACCAAATTGAGCTTTACCACCCAATGGTTGTTGCGTAACTAGCGAGTAAGGTCCTGTTGAACGGGCGTGAATCTTATCATCAACCATGTGCGCCAGTTTGATCATGTGCATGACACCAACAGTAACTTCACGTTCGAAGCGTTCACCTGTACGGCCATCATACAGTACAGTTTTACCATTACGCTGCATACCTGCTTCTTCCATCGTATCAAACACGTCGTACTCACGCGCTCCGTCAAATACCGGCGTTGCAATGTGAATTCCCAGACGCAATGCGGCCATACCAATATGGACCTCAAGCACCTGTCCGATGTTCATACGAGAAGGAACGCCCAGAGGGTTAAGAACAACCTGTACTGGCGTACCGTCCGGAAGGAACGGCATATCTTCTTCTGGCAGGATACGGGCAACGACACCCTTGTTACCGTGACGTCCGGCCATCTTGTCACCCTCAGAGATCTTACGTTTCTGAGCGATGTAGACACGAACCAATTGATTTACACCAGGAGGCAGCTCATCCCCGTTCTCACGTGTAAAGACTTTAACGTCCACGATAATACCATCACTACCATGAGGAACGCGTAAAGAGGTATCCCGTACTTCACGAGCTTTCTCACCAAAGATAGCGTGCAGGAGACGTTCTTCTGCTGTCAGTTCAGTTACACCCTTAGGAGTAACCTTACCCACCAGAATGTCACCAGCGCTGATTTCCGCACCGATGCGGATGATTCCGCGCTCATCAAGATTGCGCAGAGCTTCTTCGCCGACGTTCGGAATATCGCGCGTAATTTCTTCAGGTCCCAATTTAGTGTCGCGAGCTTCAGATTCGTATTCTTCGATATGAATCGAAGTATATACATCTTCCTTAACCAGCTTTTCACTTAACAGGATCGCATCCTCGTAGTTGTAACCTTCCCAAGTCATGAACGCAACGACTACGTTACGGCCAAGAGCAAGTTCGCCCATTTCTGTGGAAGGACCGTCTGCCAGGATATCACCCTTCTTAACAATGTCCCCTCTTTTAGCTAGAGGACGTTGGTTAATACAGGTACCTTGGTTAGAACGCATAAATTTGTGTAATTTATATTTAACGATATCGCCTTTAACTTCCTTGCCTTCGACAGTCTCAACGCGACGCAGCCAAATTTCATTAGCTGAAGAACGTTCGATAATACCGTCATACTTGGAAACGATACATACGCCAGAATCCTTAGCGGATTTATGTTCCATCCCTGTTCCGACCAGCGGAGCTTTTGGAATTAGAAGCGGAACAGCTTGACGTTGCATGTTAGATCCCATCAGTGCGCGGTTGGAGTCATCGTTCTCAAGGAACGGAATGAGCGCCGTAGCGACAGATACAACCTGTTTAGGCGAAACGTCCATGTAATCGACACGATTACTTGGCATCGTTGTAATGTTGTCTGAGTCTTTGTTGTAACGAACGATTACCATGTCTTCTTTAAAGGTGCCATCTTCTTCGATCAACACGTTAGCCTGAGCAACTACATAATTATCTTCCTCATCAGCAGTCAGATAGTCAATTTGCTCAGTCACCTTACCAGTCTTCGGATCCACCCAACGATACGGAGCTTCAATAAAGCCGTATTCATTGATGCGGGCAAAGGTAGACAAGGAGTTGATCAACCCGATGTTTGGACCTTCCGGCGTTTCAATTGGACACATCCGACCGTAGTGACTGTGATGGACGTCACGAACTTCAAAGCCCGCGCGTTCACGTGTCAAACCACCAGGTCCGAGGGCGGACAGACGACGTTTATGCGTAAGTTCCGCAAGCGGGTTCGTCTGATCCATAAATTGAGACAGCTGGGAGCTACCGAAGAACTCTTTAATAGACGCGATGACCGGACGAATATTGATCAGAGCCTGAGGCGTAATCGCATTAGCATCCTGAATCGACATTCTTTCACGTACAACACGTTCCATCCGGGACAAACCGATACGGAACTGATTCTGCAAGAGTTCACCTACAGAACGCAGACGACGGTTACCCAAGTGGTCAATATCATCGGTATTGCCAATTCCGTGAAGCAAATTAATAAAGTAGCTGATTGAGGATATAATATCAGCTTGAGTAATATGCTTAACAGATTTGTCGATATTGCCGTTAGCGATCAGCTTAATAACCCGGCCTTCTTCAATTGGCGAGAATACGTCAATTGTTTGAAGAGGAATATCTTCGCTGTCCATAACTCCACCAGTAACACGGTAGTTTTTAAAGGCAACATTCTTTTCGAAATATGGAATCAATTCATCAAGCAGTCTACGATCGACCATTTGGCCGGATTCTGCCAGGATTTCTCCAGTAGAGTCGTCAACCAAAGGCTGAGCAAGACGTTGATTGAAAAGACGGTTCTTAATGTGTAGCTTTTTATTGATTTTGTAACGGCCTACATTAGCTAGGTCGTAGCGTTTTGGATCAAAGAAACGCGCAACCAGCAAACTTTTGGCATTGTCTAGTGTCGGCGGTTCGCCCGGACGCAAACGCTCATAAATCTCAATAAGCGCCTTCTCCGTGGAGTCCGTGTTGTCTTTATCCAGCGTATTGCGAATATATTCATCATTGCCAAGCAATTCCAGAATTTCGGCATCACTACCGAAACCGAGAGCACGCAAAAGTACGGTAACAGGAATTTTACGAGTCCGATCGATACGAACATACATAATGTCCTTAGCGTCGGTTTCAAGTTCCAACCAGGCTCCGCGGTTTGGGATTACTGTGGCGGTGTAGGTTTTTTTGCCGTTCTTATCCACTTTTGTGCTGAAATAGACGCTTGGAGAGCGAACCAACTGGCTGACAATAACCCGTTCCGCACCATTAATAATAAAAGTGCCGGTCTCCGTCATCAGCGGGAAATCTCCCATGAACACTTCCTGCTCTTTAACCTCACCGGTCTCTTTATTAATGAGCCGCACCTTTACACGCAGAGGAGCCGCATACGTTACGTCCCGCTCTTTAGCGTCGTCAACCGTATATTTCGGTTCACCCAGGCTGTAATCAATGAACTCTAGTACCAAATTACCTGTGAAATCCTGGATCGGCGAGATGTCCTGAAACATTTCCCGCAATCCTTCCTCCAAAAACCAATCATAAGATTTTTGTTGGATCTCGATCAGGTTCGGGACCTCGAGTACCTCGTTAATTCTCGCATAGCTCCGCCGAGTGCGTCGACCATACTGAACAAGATGTCCTGCCAACTTTACTCACCCCTCATGTCTACTCACTTAAAAATTGATTGCGAACCCTTGTTTGGAACCGTATAATGGAACCATACTACAAGGATTCAGTCATAAATAAAAGAAAAGCCCTTATCGAAATCTTCGAAAAAAGAGCGCATTTATCCATGACCAAAATACTCCTTATCAAGTAGATTTGCCCAAAACGTACATATTATACGTCACCAAGCAATAGTTTATGCGCTATTATCTATTACCACGTAGCATTCGCTGCGTTAGAGCATAGACAACCAACTCGCAAAAACTTGCCGTGCGGCATGCGCTAGCCGGGCGACAATATATTGCTTGACATTTCAGCAAACTAAAGACATGGAGCCTATCTTAATACTGACATTTTATAATAATACCATTATCACTATCACATGTCAATAACCTATTGTATTTTATTTTTGCGCTTTAATAATACGATAGCCTTTGTCTTTCCCCACTTCTTCCACCATTGAGAACAAGCTTTCTAGTTTTGCCACTGCTGATGGAGCGCCCTGCTTCTTCTGAATTACAATCCACAGATAGCCACCCTCATTTAAATGTTCATAAGCATCTTCAAAAATCTTATGCACTACAGCTTTTCCTGCACGAATCGGAGGATTAGTTAGAATCACATCGAACTTCTGCTGCTCATTCAATGCGCCGAGCACATCGCTTTCCATTATCGTAACATTCCGGATTCCATTGTGCTGAGCATTCTCACGCGCCAGTTCTACCGCACGACTGTTAATATCAATCATGGTCACATGTCCTTTGGGAGCTAGGTATGCTGCACTTATGCCAATCGGCCCATAACCACAACCTACATCAAGCACCGCTGAACCGTCCGGAATTATCATAGCTTCAATAAGAACTCGGCTACCGTAATCGATGTCTCCTTTAGAGAATACACCAGCATCGCTCGTAAAACGAAAGCTTTTGCCTCTTAGTACGGTATCAATGCTACGTCTGTCATGACGTACTTCCGGCTGCTGCGAATAATAATGTTGCGACATCTCTTTCCTCCCTTTCCTATTATGTTAGCAGTTGGTATATACGCCCTACTAACTCTATTTATAAAACAAACCCCTTGAACAAGTTCAAGGGGTTTTCAGTAATAGAAGGAATTACTTCACTTCTACAGCTGCGCCTGCTTCTTCCAATTTTGCTTTAGTAGCTTCGGCTTCGTCTTTGCTTACTTTTTCTTTGATTGCTTTTGGTGCGTTGTCTACAAGATCTTTAGCTTCTTTCAAGCCAAGACCAGTGATTTCGCGAACGATTTTGATAACGTTGATTTTGGAAGCGCCAGCGCCTGTCAAAATTACGTCAAATTCGGATTGCTCTTCAGCTACTGCTGCTACCGCACCGCCAGCTGCTACTGGAGCTGCTGCAGTTACGCCGAATTCTTCTTCAATTGCTTTAACCAGGTCGTTCAGTTCCAATACGCTCATGCCTTTAATTGCTTCCAAGATTGCTTCTTTACTCATGATTGAACCTCCATTTTATATTTAAATTTATTTGTGGTATTGATTATGCTGCAAGAGTCAAAGGCTTACGCGCTTTGTTCTTCTTTTTCAGCAACAGCTTTAACTGCAAGCGCGAAGTTGCGCATTGGAGCTTGAAGTACGCTAAGCAGCATGGACAGCAAACCATCGCGGGATGGAAGCTCAGCCAGTGCTTTCAGTTGTTCCGCGTCAATGACACGACCTTCAACTACGCCGCCTTTCAATTTCAAAGCGTCGTTTTTCTTGGCGAAATCGTTCAAAATTTTAGCTGGTGCTACTGCATCAGTTGTGCTGAATGCGATAGCTGTTGGACCAGTCAAAACTTCATCCAATTCACTCAACTCAGCCGCAGCAGTTGCGCGACGTAGCAATGTGTTCTTCAGGACTTGAAACTCAACGCCAGCTTCACGAAGTTGCTTACGCAGTTCAGTCACTTGGGAAACGTTCAATCCACGGTAGTCAGCTACAACAGTCGAAAGACTGTTTTGCAGTTTTGCAGTAACGACGTCAACCGCGTCTTGTTTTGCTTGAATTACTTTTGCATTTGCCAATGTATACACCTCCTGAAAATTTATGTGTCGGCGTTCTTTCCAAGGAAAGCTTCACCGCTCCTACGCAGGCAGTAGAAAAGCCTCCGCAGAATCACGAAGGCTTGATAAAACGAAAGTTATACGAGCAAGCTCGTTACTTCTTGTTTCTATCACAACACCTCGGTAGGAAATTAAGCACTAAGGCACCTACTGTCTACGGTAAGCATATTCAAGGTTAAGATTGATACCTTAAGTTTCACAACTGTTATAGATTATCAAAATTGACTCAAAGAGTCAACCCTTAATTATCTGAAGACGGTTGTGTTCACACGAGCGCTAGGTCCCATTGTGGAAGAAATCGAGATGCCTTTAAGGTATACACCTTTAGCAGCAGCTGGTTTCGCACGGTTCAAAGCGTCGATAAGAGCTTTAAGGTTATCGTTCAATTGTGCAGCATCAAAGGACACTTTACCGATTGGCGCGTGAATTTGACCTGCTTTGTCGAGACGGTATTCGATTTTACCGGCTTTGATTTCTTGCACAGCCTTGGAAACATCGAATGTAACTGTGCCAGCTTTAGGGTTAGGCATAAGACCTTTACCACCAAGCAGACGACCCAGTTTACCGACTTCACTCATCATATCAGGTGTAGCTACGCAGACATCAAATTCAAACCAGCCTTGTTGAATTTTGTTGATCATGTCTTGATCACCAACAAAATCAGCGCCAGCAGCTTCTGCCTCTTTCGCTTTTTCACCTTTTGCAAATACAAGCACGCGTTGTGTTTTACCAGTGCCGTGAGGCAGGACAACAACACCACGAACTGCTTGGTCTTGTTTACGCGGGTCTACACCCAGACGAACTGCTGCTTCAACGGTTTCGTCGAACTTAGCAGTCGCTGCCTTTTTCACAAGCTCTACAGCTTCTGAAGGCTCGTAAGTTGCTTCGCTGTTGATCAGCTTAGCAGCTTCTTGGTATTTCTTACCATGTTTAGCCATGAAAATGTTCCTCCTTTGTGGTGTTAGCGGAAATTCCTCCCACATACTTGCGGGTCACGAATGACCGATTCTTCGAAAACTACTAGTCTTCGATTGTGATACCCATACTGCGGGCAGTACCTTCAACCATACGCATTGCAGCTTCAACAGTTGCAGCGTTAAGGTCAGGCATTTTTGTTTCAGCAATTTCACGTACCGCAGCGCGGCCGATTTTTGCTACTTTTTTCTTGTTTGGTTCGCCGGATCCTTTTTCTACTTTAGCAGCGATGCGAAGCAGAACAGCAGCCGGAGGAGTTTTAGTGATGAAAGTAAAGGAACGGTCTTCAAATACTGTAATTTCAACCGGAATGATCAAGCCAGCCTGGTCGGCAGTACGAGCATTAAATTCCTTACAGAATGCCATGATGTTGACACCTGCTTGACCTAACGCCGGACCTACTGGAGGCGCTGGATTCGCTTTCCCTGCAGGAATCTGCAGTTTCACCATTTTAATAACTTTTTTAGCCATGAGTGACACCTCCTTGCAAAAATAGTGGTCTTCGAACGCCAATAGCGCTCTCCCACAAGAAACCCTAGCTTATGTTATATTTTCTCCACTTGAGTGAAATCCAACTCTAGCGGGGTTTCCCGTCCAAACATGTTAACATGCACTTTGATCTTGCTCTTGTCAGCCAAAATTTCTTCCACGGAGCCCACAAAATTCGCAAACGGACCAACCATAATACGTACGGATTCCTTGATTTCGAAATCAATCTTCGCTTTAGGTTCAACCATGCCCATATGCTTCAGAATTTGTTCTACCTCTTCCGGAAGCAAAGCTGTTGGTTTAGACCCTGAGCCTGTCGAACCAACAAATCCAGTAACGCCCGGAGTATTGCGGACAACATACCAGGAATCATCAGTCTGAACCATTTCCACCAAAACATATCCGGGGTAAACTTTACGCATAACGGTTTTTTTCTTACCGTCTTTGTTTACGATTTCTTCTTCCATAGGAACAAGAACGCGGAATATTTTGTCTTCCATGCCCATGGACTCAACGCGCTTTTCCAAATTGGCTTTGACCTTATTCTCATACCCAGAATAGGTATGAACGACATACCATCTTTTTTCCATATCAAGCCACCTGGGACCTCTCTAAATAATCGCTTCAATCACAGCGGAAATACCGATGTCCAGAACCCAGAAGTAAATAGCGACAACTACAATCGTACCGAGAACGATCAATGTATAGTTGGTCAATTCTTTACGACTTGGCCAGCGAACCTTTTTGAGTTCACTCCAGCTCTCAGTGAAAAAGGAAAACATAGACTTGAAACTACGTTTCATGCCGACTACACCTCCACAGACTATCTGGTTTCGCGATGAGGAGTTTGCGAGTTACAATACTTGCAAAATTTCTTCATCTCCATGCGGTCGGGGTGATTTCGCTTGTTTTTGGTAGTCGCATAGTTTCTTTGTTTGCAACTTGTACAAGCCAAAGTGATAATTACCCGCATGATGTGCACCTCCCGAGACGTCCTTCTAATTCACATTAGAAGACGCAAATATTGATCCTAAAAAAAAGCCGCGAATTTAGGCCTACCTAAAACACTTTAGCATAATGTCAAGGTCTGTGTCAACGAAAGAATTCCGTTCTGCACTGGGTAATTCCGGGTTTAGTAGTCATATGGCCGTACCCTGTCTTTGGGTCTATCTCTTCCTCACACTTCGCTGTCTTCCTTACCATTATGGGGTATTCCGTCTGTGTATAAACCTACCTTCAACGGCAACGACTAAAATCGGCTCAAATAGAAATTTATGGTGCAAGCACCTAATTCTATCCGAGTGATTTCAAAAAGACTAAAAAAAAGAACTCGATGTCCGAGCCCTCTCTTGTTCATTATATCATCAATTGTCACGTACTTCTAGATATCTTTCTAATTTCCTTTTTACTCGTTGTAGAGCGTTATCAATAGACTTCACATGCCGCTTAAGATCTTCAGCAATCTCTTGATAGGATCTTCCGTCTAAATACAACATCAGAACCTTGCGCTCCAAGTCACTTAGAATCTCCGCCATCTTATCTTCAAGACCAATGAATTCTTCTTGATTAATAATTAGCTCTTCTGGATCTAGAACCTGTGTTCCACAAATGACATCCATAAGTGTTCTATCAGAATCTTCGTCATAAATGGGCTTGTCCAAGGAAACATAAGAGTTCAGCGGAATATGTTTCTGACGAGTGGCCGTCTTAATAGCCGTTATAATCTGTCGTGTAATGCAGAGCTCAGCAAAAGCCTTAAATGAAGAGAGCTTGTCACCTTTAAAGTCACGAATAGCCTTGTATAGACCAATCATTCCTTCTTGTACAATATCTTCACGGTCTGCCCCGATCAAGAAATAAGAGCGGGCTTTAGCACGTACAAAGTTACGGTATTTATTAATCAAGTGTTCTAATGCGCCACTGTCGCCACCACGGAAAGCCTCGACAATATCTTCATCACTTATGAAATCATACTCAGACAGCATTATTTCCTTGAGGTCGACACTCACCAAGAATCCCCCCGGCTGCAACGCAAGACACATCGTTACTTCGCGAAATATAGGATCAGTATATATTATGTTACCTTCCACCGTCAACCGGAGTTTGTCCAAAATCAATCTAGAATAGCATAAATTGGAATAAAATATTTCCTGATTCTTCCTCGATCTCACTGCCTGCGCCATTTTTCCAGCTTACTGCGCACATCGGGAGGCAGTTTGTCTTCCAAAGAATGACGAGTAGAACTGACACCGCCAGGTTCGATAGCTTTTTTTACTTGTTTTTGATTCTCTTCAATTTCCAGATGCAATTCCCTTGCCGAAATTCGCAATGCACCTTGTGCAAAAATAATATGCTGCTCTATAAAATCACTCGTAGCCACATAGATCTGCCGGCGCCGATTGCTATATTCCCCAACCAGTCGCTCAATGCATTCATCTGCGGTTTCTTTTTCCTTGGTGAAGTACACCTGGACCTTACCCTGGACAAAAGACCTTCCCAACCCCGGAACACGGTATGCATCAAAAACAGCAATAACTCTTCGTCCAGAGAAAGCCTGGTAATCTGCCAGCAAATCCATCAAGCGGTCGCGTGCTTCCTGCATACCAATCTGGGACAGTGCCACAAGTTCCGGCCAGCCACCGATCATGTTATATCCATCCACAAGCAGCACATCGCGCCAGTCGGCCATAGCTATCCCTGCTGTTGCCGGCGGCGTATCACTTCATACATAATGACTCCTGCGGCGACAGAGGCATTTAATGAATTGATCTTTCCGGCCATCGGCAGCTTAAGAAGCACATCACATTTTTCACGAATCAGGCGTCCCATTCCTTTATTCTCATTGCCGATTACAACAGCTACCGGACCCGTGAAAATATCGGATTGGTATAGATTCTGATCGGTATCCACGTCTGTTCCTACTACCCAGACTCCCTGCTCTTTTAGACGGTCAATGGTCTGACCCAGGTTTGTAACCCGGGCAACCGGAACATACTCCACAGCACCCGCGGATGTTTTGGACACGGTCGCAGTTATCTGAGCCGAACGGCGTTTAGGTACGATTACCCCATGTACTCCAGTACAATCCGCCGTCCGCAGAATCGAGCCCAGGTTATGAGGATCTTCAATTTCATCAAGCAAAATAAGGAATGCCGGTTCTCCTTTGGCTTCTGCTATAGCTAACAAATCATCCACTTCAACATAGGCAAATGGTGCTGCTTGTGCAACCACCCCTTGATGCTGCACACCTGGTGCCAGTTGATCCAACTTACGCTTGTCCACATGCTGAATGACAATTCCCGCTTTCCGGGCTTCGGCAACGATGGGTGCTGTCAGATGCTTCTGGGCTGTCTCTGCAATCCAAATTTTATTTAATGTACGACCAGCACGAAGCGCTTCAAGCACAGAATGCTTCCCTGCCAATATTTCCTCTTCATTCTTCAATTCTTCTTCCATGTTCACTTCTCCTATTTTCTATTTCGCCAAAGCCTATCACGGCTGTTTCAACATAAACTGTATACCCTTGTGCACAATTTCTTCTATTCTCTCCTGTTGTCCTGTGTAGTACAAGTAACCAATCAAGCACTCAAAAGCTGTAGCATGACGGTATTCAAGCACATCCGCATTCTTAGGAACACTTCCCGATTTCGCATTTCTCCCCTGACGGGCGACATCCTTCTCCTCTTCCGTGAGACTAGGCTCCAAAAAGTTCAGAATTGCACACTGTGCTTTAGCGGATACCAGCCCTGTAGCAGAACGATGCAAATGGTTCGGACGCAAATTCGGAAGAGATACTAAATACTGGCGAACAGCCACCTCATAGATAGCATCTCCTACATAAGCTAGAACAATAGGCGAAAGTAGTCGCGCAGGTTTGGAAGGCTCATAAGGAAACCATCCGTTATCAAACTTGCGTTCCTCACTCATTTACGACGCCACCGCATTCCTTGTGGAGTATCCTCAAGCAATATGCCCAAGCGGCCTAATTCATCACGGATCTCGTCAGACCGGCTCCAATTCTTATTCTTACGAGCTTCAACCCGCTCGGCGATCAACCGTTCAACTTCTTCACTTGCAATTTCCTCTTCCAGTTCAGGCGTCAAACGCAGCACAGCATTCATTTCGCCAAAAGCTTGCTGCAATGCAGCAAAATCAGCAGGAGCAGCCTCGTTATTCGCAAGCGTATGGTTTGCCAGGCTCACCCAGTCGAACATAGCTGTGATCGCATCAGGCGTATTAAAGTCATCCTGCATTCTAGCATGGAAATTGGCCACTATAGCCGACAGCTTATCATTAATCTCTGAGTTGACTTCACCTTGAGCACCATCAGCAGCGAGTTCAAGCCGATGTTTAACGTTACTCTCTGCAAGCGTGATCCGTTCAACGCTCTTTTCGGCGGAAGTCATAGATTCCTCTGAGAAATTCAGCGGGTTGCGGTAATGGGTCGATAGCATGAAATAGCGGATAGCTCCTGCTTTAAAACGCTCACGGATGTCTTTTACAAGCCAGCCATTACCGAGCGATTTCGACATTTTCTCATCACCAATGTTGATGAATCCATTATGCATCCAGTAATTAGAGAGTGGTTTACCAGTCAGAGCTTCAGTCTGAGCGCATTCGCATTCATGATGTGGGAACTGCAAATCTTGTCCACCACCATGGATATCAATCGTATCTCCCAAGAACTCGCGCGCCATAGCCGAGCATTCAATATGCCAGCCTGGACGTCCGTCTCCCCAAGGGCTACTCCAGTGCACTTCACCAGGTTTGGCTGCTTTCCAAAGCACAAAATCCTCTGGTTTTTCCTTACGTGAGTCCACCTCAACACGGATACCAAACTGCAGCTCATCCAGATTCTGACGAGATAATTTACCGTAGTCTTCAAATTTTGAAGTGCGGTAATATACATCGCCGCCGCTTTCGTATGCGTATCCTTTTTCCTCAAGCTCTTTAATAAATCCAATGATCAGTTCCATGCTTTCCGTTACACGGGGATTCAAGGTTGCCGGTTTAACACCAAGCCCTTCCAGATCCTCACGGTAAGCAGCAATGAAAGTTTCCGCTACCTCTGCTACAGTAGTGTTCATTTCTTCGGCTTTGCGAATCAGTTTATCATCAACATCCGTGAAATTCGTAACATAACGCACCTCATTACCTAACTGCTCCAAGTAATTCCGGACCATATCAAAAACAATTATAGGTCTAGCATTTCCGATATGCATATATCCATAAACGGTTGGACCACACACATACATCTTAACTTTGCCCGGCTCCTGGGGCACAAACTGCTCCTTGCTGCGTGTCATTGTGTTATATATTTGTAAAGCCATCCTTATTCCAGCCCTTTCTGTTCTTCCGGATTCCTTAATACCGGGATGCTTAAATTTCATAGTCACCAATATACTGCTGAGCTTCTGCTATCCGCTGTGCGGTTTTTTGTTTATCTTCTGCGCCAAGCTTTTCCCTAATTTCTTCGATTTCTTTCTGCAAAAACCGCAGTGAATCGACAAGCGGGTCAGGCATCTTCGTATGATCGAGCCGATCGGATACCCGTTCTCCATTACGTTTTACCACACGACCTGGATTCCCTACTACTGTACTGTTGTTAGGCACTTCACGCAACACAACAGCATTCGAACCTATATTTGAATTGTCACCAATACGAAAAGATCCTAAAACCTTCGCACCGGAACCAATAACTACATTGTTGCCAACCGTGGGATGTCGCTTACCTTTTTCTTTTCCGGTTCCTCCAAGCGTAACCCCTTGATAGATTATAACATCATCACCGATTTCGCAGGTTTCTCCAATAACAATCCCCATACCATGGTCGATAAACAGCCTGTTTCCGATGACAGCTCCGGGATGGATCTCAACACCAGTCATAAATCTGCTAAACTGCGAAACCATACGAGCCATTGTATACCAGCGGCGTTTGAAAAAAGAGTGGGCGATCCGGTGACCCCAAATGGCGTGCAAGCCGGCATATGTGAAGACAACCTCGAACCAGCTGCGGGCAGCAGGATCGTTATCAAATACCGCCCGAATGTCCGACTTAATATGCTTAAACATCACGGTTCCTCTCTTCTTAACTTCCTTATCTCCTGTTTACAGGTACACAAGAAAGGTATTGTCTCCAGGCCCATCATCCTTATCATACATATGCTGTGAGTGTTCGCTTGGTTTGTTATCTCGTAGAAATATAAGACAAAGAGTATTGTATGAAAATTATTTTTGCTTATATTTAGACAAAAAACGCCCCTGCAGCATAATGCTGCAGAGACGTTTAACCGCGGTTCCACTCTGCTTGAACGAATCAAATGAGCCGCTATTGTAACAAACGGCAGAATTTCTTCGTTCCACTTGGCATCATTAACGGCGACGTTCCCGGCGCGATCTAATGAGCCTTAAAAAGGTCATTCAACCGTGCAGCTCACAGGCGCATGTTCTGCCCCGGACAAATGAATAACTCCCAGCCCGAAAGGGTGTCCCTTTCTCGGTTATTCTCTCTGGCAATTGTCTTCAATGGACGTACTTCTCCTGATCACAGCTATTATCATATAATTCTATCTTAGCGCAAAAGACAAGATACTGACAAGGGGGTTTAGTCGTATGAAATACGACCTTAAGCGCCCTTAATTTGTGATTTCAAACGTTCGATAACGCGATTTTTGCCGAGCAAAGCAATGGTTATATTAAGATCACGTCCGTGCGTTTGTCCGGTCAGAGCCACACGAATTGGCATAAAGAGTGCTTTGCCCTTATGACCTGTTTCTTTCTGTACTTCCTTAATCAGAACAGCCATGTTGCTTGCACTGAAATCCTGACAGGCTTCAACTTTAGCCAGGAAAGCAGACAATACCTCAGGAACTTGGCTTTCAGCCAGAACCTGCGCTGCTTCCGTCTCTAACTCTAGATGACTGCGGAAGAACAGTTCCGATAGCGCCACGATGTCAGAAGCTGCAGTCATCTGCTCTTGATACAACGCGACAAGGCTTTCCGCCCATGTTTGTTGCTCTTCGTTCAGCTCAGCAGGTATTTTACCCGCTTTTTGCAGATGTGGAATAGCCAGTGCAGAGATCCGTTTAGGATCAGCATGCTTAATATAATGATTATTCAGATGCGCCAGCTTGTTTTTATCAAATACAGCCGGGCTTTTGGACAAACGGTCCGCATCAAAAATAGAAATAAGTTCTTCTTTACTGAAGATCTCTTCTTCTCCCTCTGGAGACCAGCCAAGCAGAGAAATGAAGTTAACCAGAGCCTCAGGCAAGTAACCCAATTCATCATATTGCTCGATAAACTGAATAACGGATTCATCCCGTTTGCTGAGCTTCTTGTGGTTGTCGCCAACAATAAGCGTCATGTGACCAAATAAAGGTGGCTCCCAGCCTAGCGCTTCATAGATCATAAGCTGGCGGGGTGTGTTGGAAATATGGTCTTCTCCACGCAATACGTGGGTAATAGCCATCAGATGATCGTCAACAGCTACCGCGAAGTTGTAGGTCGGAATTCCGTCCTTCTTCACAATAACAAAGTCACCCATTTCTTTTGTGTCAAAAGAAATACTGCCTTTTACGAGATCATCAAACGCATAAGTACGATCTTCTGGCACACGGAAGCGAATGCTGGCAACTCGTCCCTCAGCTTCAAAAGCTAGACGTTGCTCTTCAGTCAGATCACGATGTTTGCCAGAATAACGAGGCGTTTCTCCGCGGGCAGTCTGTTCTTCACGTTCCGCTTCCAGCTCTTCCTCTGTGCAATAGCAGCGGTAAGCCAGACCTCTGTCCAGCAAATCCTGCCAATGTACACGATATAAGTCAAGACGTTCTGTCTGACGATAAGGTCCGTACTCTCCGCCCACATCAACACTCTCATCCCAATCCATACCCAGCCATTTCAAATACTTAAGCTGGCTCTCTTCACCACCAGCGACATTGCGCTTTACGTCTGTATCTTCAATTCTGATAATGAATTTACCGCCTTTATTACGGGCGAACAGATAGTTAAACAGCGCCGTTCTGGCGTTACCTATATGTAAATGTCCCGTAGGGCTCGGTGCGTAACGCACCCGGACTTCATCCGTCATTGTATTCCCTCCGCTTCATATGGTTGAACTTAATTTACTACTTAGACCATCTCAAGATGATATCACATCTTGGAGTAGACAGACAATAGATTGTGCGGCAATTCCTTCGCCGCGTCCGGCAAAACCAAGCTGCTCAGTTGTAGTAGCTTTAACATTCACCTTGGACGGGTCGGCATTAAGCGCACGTGCGATAATCTCGGTCATTTGTGGAATGTATGGAGCCATCTTAGGCTTTTGGGCGATAATTGTTGAATCGATATTTCCCAGCTTATATCCTCGCTCACGAGCAAGTGCCCATACCTCTTCTAATAACTTCAAGCTATCTGCGTCCTTAAAGGCTGGATCTGTATCCGGAAAATGTCTGCCGATATCACCAAGTCCAAGTGCGCCTAGAATCGCGTCACTAACTGCATGCAGCAGTACATCTGCATCGGAATGCCCAAGCAATCCTTTTTCGTAAGGAATCGTAACTCCCCCAATAATACAAGGCCTGCCCTCTACCAGCTGATGCACATCAAATCCTTGTCCTACAGCGATCATGATTGTCCCTCTCCCCTGTTTCTTTCTGTGAATTCTGCATAATCCAAATCATCAGGTGTCGTAATCTTAATATTTCTGTAGCTTCCCTCTACCACAGAAACCGGAATCCCCGCACGCTCCGCCAAGCTGGAGTCATCGGTGCCCAGAAAGCCATCCCGTTCCGCCGCTGCATAAGCCTTCAGCAAATCAGAAAGACGAAAAGTCTGCGGGGTTTGAATCGCCCACAGACTTCGCCGATCCGGCGTAGACAGTACTTGTCCTTCATTATCCACCTGTTTGATCGTATCCTTGACGGGTACAGCAAGAACCGAAGCACCCATCTGCTTCGCTCGTTCGTAGCAAGCCTCAATTTCATTCGGCTGTACAAACGGACGAACACCATCATGTACCATTACCCACTGTGTCGTAAGTTTCAACAACCCTTTATGTACGGAATGCTGACGCTCAGATCCACCAGTTACTATAGCCTTAACCTTGTCCAGCTTATAGAGCTGTATCCATTCCCGGCAGCGTTCAACATCCTCTTCACCGGTTACGAGCACGATTTCAGAGATCAATTCGTGCTGCTGGAATACCTCCAGCGTATGAACGATAATCGGCTTCCCCTGCAGTAACAAATATTGCTTGCTCTCCGCAGTTCCCATTCGCGTTCCTCTGCCTGCCGCCACAATGACGACGCCCACACTGTTTGACATTAATCTGGCTCCTGTCTTTCACGTATAATCCCATCATAACGTGTTTGGCGGGCATTTCCAACCCATAGGACAGTCCCCATACACTTTATCTTCACTTATTGCGCTTTTTCCAAAAGTTTTGGCTTAGCAAATATCATTCGGCCAGCCGAAGTTTGCAGCACGCTAGTGACCAGAACCTCCATCGTAGTCCCGATATATTCCCGTCCGCCCTCTACAACAATCATCGTTCCATCGTCTAAGTAGGCTACCCCTTGTCCGTGCTCTTTGCCATCCTTAATGACCTGAACTACGATTTCCTCACCGGGCAGCACTACTGGCTTCACAGCATTCGCCAGATCGTTAATATTCAGAACGGAAACGCCCTGCAATTCGCAAACCTTATTTAAGTTGAAATCATTAGTGACTACTTTACCTTGCAGTACCTTCGCCAACTTCACTAACTTACTGTCAACCTCAGAGATTTCTTCAAAATCTCCCTCATAGATCAATACCTTCACATCAAGCTCTTTTTGAATTTTGTTTAGAATATCAAGCCCACGCCGTCCCCGGTTCCGCTTCAACAAATCCGAAGAATCAGCAATATGCTGGAGCTCTTCTAGTACGAATTCAGGTATGACAATGGTTCCCTCAATAAATCCCGTCTTACAAATGTCAGCGATTCTTCCATCGATAATAACACTTGTGTCGAGGATTTTATGTTCCTCAAGCCCGCGGCCTTCCGGCTCAGCCGCTTGACCCCAGCGTCCAGATGTCCACAGTGCAGCTAGCTCCTCTTTTTTCTCCAAACCGATCCGCAGCCCCAGATATCCAAAAGCTAACGTAGCCGGCACTTGCAGCAGCTGCCCAGCTTTCCCAAGCCAGATCATTGCAGGGTATAACAGGAGAGATAACAGAAGCCCCCCTGTAAGCCCAGCTGCACTTGCAGCTAATTCATTCATTGGAATACGCGAACAGTAGTGAACCGCCTCCCGCAGTTTTGAACCTCCCCATTCCGCGCATAAAGACCCCGCAAACAAAAAAATAATGGCACCCAGCACCGTAAATAAAATGCTTCCTTCTACAGGTAAGCTT
The DNA here is from genome assembly GCF_038002845.1 of Paenibacillus sp. FSL F4-0122. Lineage (NCBI taxonomy): Bacteria > Bacillati > Bacillota > Bacilli > Caryophanales > Paenibacillaceae > Paenibacillus > Paenibacillus sp. FSL F4-0122. The sequence goes on along the minus strand of NZ_JBBODI010000001.1, from coordinate 2,950,419 downwards.
TCACCCAGCTTTTCCATCCCCTTGGGGAATCCTCTTTCGAGCGCATGGTATAGCGAAAAACCTGACCAAGCACCACATATTAAGGCAAAAGACAAAATCACTTTTTTCCACATAACCTAACGCACCTCCTTTTTATTCATCCTAAATGGATCTATTCCTCACCAGTATGTTCCAATTTTCAAGACGATAAACTTGGGGTAGCGCTGGAAATGCAAAAAGGCTTTGCCATCCCTTAGGGAAGACAAAACCTTTGGTCATAATTTATTCAGTTACCTTACCTTATGGACCGATTAACCGTTCTTGGAGTGATACACTTTATCCTCTGAACGGCTACGACGACGATGACGGCGTCTGGCTGTCAACCGATCAATATTTTGCTTAAAGCCGTATAATGCGTAAATTCCAAGTAAGACAAAGATCAGCTTAGCGATTTGCTCTGGGAACACAACAGCTACAGCCACTGCAACAACAATAACCACTGGCGCTCCAACCACCGCTTTTTTCGGCAATCCAATCTTTTTGAAATTAGGATATTTAACAGTGCTGACCATCAAATAAGATAAGAGCAGTGTAGCAACGATCATAAACGGAGCCGAAACATCTTTATTAAAAAGAGCTAATGTGGCCAGTACACCACCTGCAGCAGGAATTGGCAAACCGATAAAATAACCCGGAACCCCCGGACGAACATTAAAACGGGCTAAGCGCAAAGCACCAAACACCGGAAAAATCGCAGTTACTGTCCAGCCTAATGCAGAGTTTAAATCCTGCAGGCTTGAGACGTACAAAATAACGGCCGGTGCGACTCCGAAAGAAACGACATCAGATAAGGAGTCCAGCTCCTTGCCAAATTCGCTTTCGCATTTTAGAGCGCGAGCTACTCGACCATCTAAGCCGTCTAACAGCATAGCAATAATAACCATGATAGCGGCCATGCTAATCTTACCGTCAAACGCCATCATGATACCAAACATTCCGAGCATCAAATTACCTATCGTAAAAAGACTCGGAATTGATTTTTGTATCATTTCTTCACCTCAATTTTCTAACTTTGGCCTTTAACGTCCCCAATATTACGTGATTGTATGTTATTTACATTTGCCTGTCAATAAGAACTTGCTTCTGTAAACGTTTGAGCCCATCCTGAATATTACGGGCCCGCACCTCCCCAATTCCGTCCACTTCATCCAATTCAGCAATGCTTGCGGACATCAAATTAGGCAGCATTTCAAAGCGCTCCACCAGATTGTGAATGATCACATTCGGAAGCCGCGGAATTTTGTTAAGCAGGCGATAACCACGTGGAGTCACCACTTCTTCAGAGGTAATGGCCGTAGAAGAATAACCCAGTATACGGGCAATATGGTTGTCATCCATCAGATCATCATCGCTTATCCGTTTGAGACCGGCGATAATTTCACGGATTTTATCCTCCTGCTCTTCCTTAGCATAGTCTCTGTATAGAAGCCATGCTTCTTCCTCTGTATTTCCAACCAGTTCTTCCATCTGCATGCTGATCAGGCGTCCTTCGTTGCCCAATTCGTTGATATAACGTTTGATCTCCATTTTTATGCGCAGAACCATCTCTACACGCTGGATAACACCCACTACTTCAGCAACGGTAACAATGCCCTCATATTCTGAAGCTGACAAATTCGTCAGTCCTTGCGTGAGCACTGCTTTATACTTCTCGAGTGTCTGAATCGCTTGGTTAGCCTTTGCCAAAATTGCGCCGATCTCTTTGAGTGCATAACGTATCGAGCCTTGATAAAGCGTGATGATATTGCGGCGTTGTGAAATGGAAACCACCAGCTTACCCGTTTGCTTCGCTACCCGCTCCGCGGTCCGGTGACGGATCCCCGTCTCGATGGATGAGATAGAGGAATCCGGTATAAGTTGTGTATTAGCATACAATATACGCTTTAAATCCTCGCTTAGAATAATAGCTCCGTCCATTTTAGCTAGCTCATATAAATAATTGGGCGAAAAATCGCAGTTAATGGAGAATCCGCCATCCACTACGTCCATCACCTCAGGACTGTACCCTACGACAATAAGTGCCCCTGTCTTAGCGCGCAGCACATTCTCCAAACCTTCCCGAAAAGGTGTACCCGGTGCCGCCAGTCTGAGCAGATCATTCATATTCTCTAATTGGTTATATTCTTTCATATCCCTGTGCCCCCTAATCTAACGCGACCGATAGTGCATCTGCTACGGTACTGACGCCAATAATCTGGATATCTTGCGGGTGCTTCCATCCCTTCATGCTCTTCTCAGGCATAATCACCCGCCGGAAGCCAAGCTTTGCGGCCTCCTTAACGCGCATTTCCGCGCGCGAAACGCCTCTTACCTCACCGGTAAGTCCTACTTCTCCGAAGAAAACGTCGTAAGGTTTTGTTGAAATATCACGAAAACTGGAGGCGATACTAATAGCTACAGCTAGATCAATCGCCGGTTCATCCAGCTTTACTCCCCCGGCAACATTCAGGTATGCATCCTGATTCTGCAGGAACATGCCCATCCGTTTCTCGAGTACAGCGATAATAAGTGCCATCCGCTGGTGATCCATGCCTGTGCACATTCGCCGTGGGGAAGGGAAGTGGGTGGCAGCAACAAGTGCCTGAAGTTCTACAAGCACAGGTCTAGTTCCCTCCATACTTGCCACCACAGTAGAACCAGCCACGCCAAGCGGACGTTCCGATAAAAAGAGCTCCGATGGATTCTCTACTTCGGTAAGCCCCGCTTCACCCATTTCGAAAATGCCGATTTCATTCGTAGAGCCAAAGCGGTTTTTTACAGCCCGCAAAAGTCTATACGTATGATGCCGCTCACCCTCAAAATACAGCACGCAGTCCACCATATGTTCAAGCATCCGTGGTCCAGCAATAGCCCCTTCCTTGGTAACATGACCAACGAGAACTGTTGCAATTCCACGAATCTTAGCGATACGCATAAATCTTGTCGTACACTCCCGAACCTGGGTCACGCTGCCTGGCGCACTCGTTACTTCTGGCATAAATACGGTCTGAATAGAATCGATGACAAGAAATTGCGGCTGGATTTGTTCGATCGCTTCTTCTATGCTTTCCATATTTGTCTCACATAGTACATAAAGCTCCGTTGACAACGCATCGAGGCGATCCGCGCGCAGCTTAGTTTGCCTTACCGATTCTTCGCCCGAGATATACAGTACTCGCAATCCCTGTGTTGTAAGGGCGTGCGAGGTCTGTAATAAGAGCGTAGATTTACCGATTCCTGGGTCTCCCCCTACTAGTACCAGCGATCCTGGTACGATCCCCCCACCGAGAACACGGTTAAGCTCACCTATACCTGTCAGTATGCGCGGTTCCTTGTCACTTTCTATACTTATGATCGACTGTGCCTTTTCTTTACTATGAAAAATAGGGGCATTCATTCCCTGTGTTTTGACTACGCTTTCCGTTTCCTCCACCATGGAGTTCCAAGCCTGGCACCCTGGGCATTTCCCGAACCATTTTGGCGATTCGTATCCACAGTCGGTGCAAAAAAATTTTGTTTTTGCTTTAGCCATTTGTTCTCCTTACGGTCCGAACTGTTTACAATTCGGATCATTTTCTTCTAATGAAAGTTTACCATTTCTACCCCTTTAACGAAAGGTCATTCGGTATTTGCATTAAATGTATATTTTAAATTGATCTATTTCCAATAAAAAAAGCTTCCGCTCCTCTATAAATCAGGAGCGAAAGCCTTGTTTATTTTATTCGGATTCTACTTCTTTTTCAAGCGCTGGCGCTACTGGAGCGTCCACTTTAGTCACCACAAGTTCTCCGCCGACCTCATCAATATTGAGGGAATCACCCTTTTGGATATTTCCTCTCAACAATTCCTCAGAAAGACGGTCCTCAATATGCTTCTGAATTGCCCGGCGCAATGGACGTGCACCAAAGGCTGGGTCATAACCTTCTTTAGCCAAGAAGGCCTTGGCTGCATCCGTGAGTACGAAATCAACATCATATTCACGCAGGCGCTTGCGGAGCTCATCAGACATCAACGTAACGATCTCAGCGATATGTTTCTCATCGAGTGAGTGGAAGACGATGATTTCGTCGATCCGGTTCAAGAACTCTGGACGGAAGCTCTTCTTGAGCTCTTCCATAACCTTGCCCTTCATATTGCCGTATTCTGCTCCTGCATCTTGCACAGCCGTGAATCCAAGCGTCGAATTCTTCTTGATTGCCTGTGCACCTACGTTAGAGGTCAGAATGATAAGTGTATTACGGAAGTCAACTACCCGGCCTTTAGAGTCGGTAAGGCGACCATCTTCAAGCACTTGCAGCAAAATGTTGAATACTTCCGGATGCGCTTTTTCAATTTCATCAAGCAGTACTACAGAGTATGGTTTACGACGTACCTTCTCTGTTAATTGGCCGCCTTCTTCATAGCCGACATATCCAGGAGGGGCACCAACTAAACGGGACGTGGAGTGCTTCTCCATGTATTCCGACATATCAATACGAATGACCGCATTTTCATCGCCGAACATAGCTTCAGCAAGCGCACGTGCCAACTCAGTTTTACCTACACCCGTAGGACCGAGGAAGATAAACGAGCCCATTGGACGTTTCGGATCTTTAAGACCCGCACGCGCCCGGCGCAATGCCCGGCTGACAGCCTTAACAGCTTCGTCCTGACCAATCACTCGTTCATGCAACAGAGCTTCCATGTTAAGCAGACGGTCGGTCTCTTCTTCCTTCAGCTTGCTTACAGGGATCCCCGTCCAGCTTGCGACAACCTGTGCGATATCTTCAGGTGTAACTTCAGAGTCGGTGCGTCCTTGTTTTTCTTTCCACTGGTTCTTAGTCGTATCAAGCTCTTCACGGATTTTTTGCTCCGTATCACGCAGGGCAGCCGCTTTCTCAAACTCTTGGCTCTGAACAGCGGAATCCTTCTCCTTGCGGATATCATCCAAGCGCATTTCTAGTTCCTTCAGATTTGGCGGGATAGTGTAAGAGTGAAGCCTTACTTTAGACCCTGCTTCATCGATAAGGTCAATGGCTTTATCCGGCAGGAACCGATCCGGAATGTAACGATCAGACAGCTTTACAGCTTCCACGATAGCTTCATCCGTAATTTTCACACGGTGATGTGCTTCATAACGATCGCGAAGTCCAAATAGAATTTGTACCGCTTCTTCTGGAGATGGCTGATCCACCGTAATTGGTTGGAAACGACGCTCCAAAGCTGCATCTTTTTCAATATATTTACGATATTCATCCAGCGTAGTCGCACCGATGCACTGAAGTTCTCCGCGGGCTAAAGCCGGCTTAAGAATGTTAGATGCATCAATAGCACCTTCTGCGCCACCAGCACCGATCAGCGTATGAAGCTCATCGATAAAGAGTACGATATTCCCCGCTTGGCGAATCTCATCCATGATTTTCTTGAGGCGGTCTTCAAACTCACCGCGATATTTAGTACCAGCCACTACAGAACCCATATCGAGCGTCATTACGCGTTTGTCGCGCAGTGTTTCTGGAATTTCATTATTAATGATCTTTTGGGCCAAGCCTTCAGCAATAGCTGTTTTACCAACCCCAGGTTCACCTATCAACACGGGGTTGTTCTTCGTCCGGCGGCTCAGTACCTGAATAACACGTTCAATTTCCTTGCTACGACCGATAACTGGATCCAGGTTGCCATCCTTCGCATAAGCCGTCAAATCGCGTGCTAGGCCGTCTAGAGTCGGTGTGCTGACATTAGCAGGTGTTCCGCTATGACTGGATGCAGCCTCGCTGCTTCCCAGAAGCTGAAGCACTTGCTGACGAGCTTTGTTCAAGCTGATGCCGAGGTTATTAAGCACACGAGCCGCGACACCTTCTCCTTCACGAATAAGTCCTAGCAGAATATGCTCAGTGCCGACATACGTATGTCCCAGCTTGCGGGCTTCGTCCATCGACAACTCGATTACTTTTTTGGCGCGAGGAGTATAAGCAATGTTCGTAGGTTGTTCTTGGCCTCTGCCAATCAGTGTCTCCACTTCATCCTGGATTTTCTCAAGACCCAGACCCAAAGCGATTAATGCTTTAGCAGCAATGCCGTCTCCTTCACGAATAAGTCCTAGCAAAATATGTTCTGTGCCAATATTGTTGTGTCCTAAACGAACAGCTTCTTCCTGCGCTAGCGCTAGCACTTTTTGTGCGCGTTCCGTAAATCTTCCAAACATCATATCTCCTGCACCTCCATGAATAATAAATATCTATATTAATGTTGTGTTCCCAGTGTTTCTCGGAGCAGTTTCGCCCGATACATATCCCGTTCAGTAGCGTTCATCTCGTCACCGAACATTTTTTGCAGAAATCCTGGCTGTGTCTTAACGTTAAGCTCATTAAGCACGGAAATCGAAGGGCCTTCCAGTATGCCAAGGTCGACCCCAAGTCTCACATCAGACAGCCGTTGTGCGGATTCTTTAAGCTCCATTAGAGCTGCATAACACAAAATCCCATAAGATCTTTTCACTCGGTCTGTAATTCTTAAAGCGGAATCTACCAGCAGCCTTTCACGGGCATTTCGTTCATGCTCTATAATCTGGGTGACTACACTGTGAAGGTTCTCGATGATTTCACTTTCCGTTTGACCGAGAGTAATCTGATTGGAAATTTGAAAGATGTTCCCTACTGCTTCGCTGCCCTCACCATAAATTCCTCTTACAGTCAATCCCACTTGATTCACTGCTGACAATATGCGATTGATCTGTTGGGTCATTACTAGTGCTGGCAAATGCAGCATTACTGAGGCACGCAGCCCTGTACCCACATTGGTGGGACAACTGGTCAAGTATCCTCTTTTATCATCAAAAGCGTAATTAACAGCTGATTCGAAGATATCATCGATGGCTGTCGCACGTTCCCATGCTTCTCTTACCTGAAGACCCGGGAACAGACATTGGATCCGCAGATGGTCTTCTTCGTTAATCATGATGCTGACCGACTCATCTTCATTTAATATCACAGCTGCGCCACGTGAATCATTAGCCAGATTAGGACTGATGAGATGTTTCTCGACCAATACCTTTTTGTCCAGTTCATTCACTTCAGCAAGCTTTATCAGTTGAAAAGATCCGAATTCGGCAGCAGTTTCCCCATGAAACACAGGGGCCAGCAGCTCTAATACTTCTTCCGATTGCTCTAAGGAAGCAAGCATAGGGAATGGAAGATGCTCTAAATTACGTGCAATACGCATACGGCTGCTAATTACAATCTCGGAGTGACTGCCTCCCGAGCGCATCCAATCACTAAGCGCTTGTTCAGTAAATCGGAGACTTGACATGTCATATCCCCCCTATATATCAAAGACTTTACTCTTGTGCCATTTCTTTTTCAAGTTGGCGAATTTGATCCCGCAGCTCTGCCGCAGTTTCGAATTCCTCCTGTGCGATACTTTGCTGTAATTCCAGCTTCAATTCATCAATTTGCCGTTTAAACACAATCTGTGCTCCAGCACGTTTGGGAATCTTGCCTACATGCGAAGTGCTGCCATGCACCCGTTTAAAGAGCGGGTCCAGTGCACTGTTAAAATATTTATAACAGGAGCTGCAGCCAAAACGACCCAATTTGCTAAACTGCGAGTACGTCATCCCACAATTCTCACATTGCAGACTCTGCGTAGTCTTCGTAGCAGCCGTCTTTTCCTTACCGGCCCCTTCAAGATCAAGCAGACCGGACAGCAAGCTGTGAATGGAGAATCCTCCAGCAGTTCCCGGGATCAGTTCACCCTTCTCCCGCGCACAGCTCTCGCAGATATGAAATTCTGTCTTCTCTCCATTCACGATCTTGGTGAAATGGAGTGTTGCTGGCTTGACGCCACATTCCTGACATTGCATAAGCGAAAGCCCCTCCCTTATGATTGACAATTATTTGCCTAACAAAGAGATTAACATCGCCTTCATAATCTTGGCCCGAATCTCATCCCGATATGGAATCTTAACCGTTAGGCAATCCCGAGAAACAGCAGCGCGCATAAGACACGCCTCACGCTTGCTTAGAAAACCAGCTTCCTCCAGTTGATAAATCAACCCTTCGGCAGCGTTCTGATCTATCCCGCCACCTATAGTATGGTTTAAATGGGCATGCAGTGCCACGTTGGGCGGCAATTCAAAACGTTGAATACGAATATATCCCCCGCCACCACGCTTACTTTCCACCACATAGCCTTTTTCCAGTGTAAAGCGTGTACTAATAACATAATTGATCTGTGACGGTACGCATGAGAACTGGTCCGCCAGGTCATTTCGCTGGATTTCCACCGTACCTTCGGGACTTTCATGCAAAATATTCTTCAGATATTGTTCAATAATATCAGAGATATTGCGCATCACTCATCCTCCAGTGCTCTTTAAAGCTTCATAATATCGCTTGCGGCCCGCATCCTTAATGACATTCATTAGTGAACTTCATTCATATAAGTCTGAAGAAAACTTCACGAATTCAGAGGATCGCACTGTATGCCATCAGGTGCGTTGACTTTGACTTTCTTTGACTTTTTAATATTATAACATATTCTGTGCTAATTCCAAGAGGATTCTCTTATTTTTCACTTTTTTCAGCGAATGTATTCGGAAATAAAGAACTCTCCCAGCATCTTTCGAAGGGGAGAGCCTAATTATTTTCTAAAAATGATCAAAAAGTGCGGTTTCAGCTTGCGGAATGATTTCTTCGAGCCATTCCAGAGCCGTCGGACTACCAGTCACAAGTCCATAACGAGCCAGCTCTGCAGGGCGTTTATATCCAAACATTAGAATCGTCAGCGTGCCAATATCACAGCTTAAGTCAGCTGCATCCCGTTCACCCTCTATACGCAAGAAAGCTGCTGCTCCCTCTTCGGAGACCGTCCATTCCCACAACCCGTCATTCCATGGTGCATATTTATCTTCAATATAAATAACCTGTTTCTTCTGACTGCTGTGACGCTTAAAAGAATAACTCTCCACAAATACTTTAGCATTCACAATACGCGCCATAAAATAAGGATAGTTCTCCTGCTCTATACGCGGATCAGGCAGCAAAAAGGGTAACATATCATCGGATGGCACCAGTTTTAGCGATGCACCGGTCACCATTGAATCGTGATTCGCAAGAAATGTCCACAGCCCCTGCCGGGCCTGTTCGTTCAAAAACACAAATTCATCAATGACCAGTTCTCTATTTTCTATCTTATATAATACGTATCCTTCAGGTTCCCCAAGCTGTGAATAAAATACCGCAGTCTGACCTTCATCATCCAGAACAGAGTTCTCCCACCAGTCCAAATCACGCTTAAGTGTTCCGTTATATCTAACTGCAAAACGATTGTATAAGTTGTCCAATACTACGATATCTTTAACACCGCGTCTTACCTTGCCCTCAACTTCAACCTTCTTGGGAAACTTGGCAACAGGAATGGAGTATTTCTTATATTCACAATAAACTTCCCAACCAAATTTGCGATAAAAAGGGATCAAGAACGGATGCAGAAAAGATAATGTCTGCCCCGCCTCATTCATCGTTTGCAGCGTATGCGCTAGGAGCTTTGCCACATGTCCCTGTCTGCGATTCTCTGGCCATGTCGCTACCCCAGCGAGCCCTCCCATAGGTACTAATCTACCTTGTATGTACACTTGGAATGGAAGAAGAGTAAGTTTGGCTTCCAAAGTACCTTCTTCAAAAGCACCCCATACGCGTTCTGCTTTAAATCTTTCCTTAGCATTAGCCCTTTTCTCACTAGGCAGCTTGTATTGAAAAGCATATTCAGATAAATCCATGCTTAGATCAAACTCTTCTGAGTGCAACTGTCTGATATCCACAAAACTCACCTCACCATTTATGAATTTACTTTTATGGTTAGTATAACAAGAGAGTGTATTGTGTGCGAATTATAAGGATATTTTTCGAACTTTTTTTAGTTATCCACAGCTTTAAGCAGTTTCAAAAATAGTCTTGTAATCTTGTCCTATTCAAGTTAAAATAATTATCCACTTATCAATCCCTCTATCCACATAAATCTGACTATATCCACAGCAACCCGTGTATTACTTAGGTTTTCTGTTGACAGATCTACATAAATATGTACTTAATCCACACCATTCGGTGATTTTTTGCCTTTTAATCATCTATCCACATGTGCGTAAGTTTTCTGCAAATTCCAATGAATTATCCACAAGTTTTCCACAATCTATAATAGACGCAAAAAAGCCACTGTCGAGTTATCAACAGTGGTCTATTTGTGCTTGGCAACGTCCTACTCTCCCAGGACCCTTCGGTCCAAGTACCATCGGCGCTGGAGGGCTTAACGGTCGTGTTCGGGATGGGTACGCGTGGAACCCCTCCGCTATCGCCACCAAACATGCGTCTGTGAAACAGACGCTGCCGCGTGAAATTCGGTTCATCACCAGAAGTGACAATGAATTTCTAAGCGTATTACAGGCTTAATCGCCTGAAAACTGAATCCGAAACGAATCTGCATTCTAAGTATAGGATAAGCCCTCGACCGATTAGTATTGGTCAGCTCCATGCATTGCTGCACTTCCACCTCCAACCTATCTACCTCGTCGTCTTCAAGGGGTCTTACTAATTGGGAAATCTCATCTTGAGGGGGGCTTCACGCTTAGATGCTTTCAGCGCTTATCCCGTCCGTACGTAGCTACCCAGCCATGCTCCTGGCGGAACAACTGGTGCACCAGCGGTACGTCCATCCCGGTCCTCTCGTACTAAGGACAGCTCCTCTCAAATTTCCTGCGCCCACGACAGATAGGGACCGAACTGTCTCACGACGTTCTGAACCCAGCTCGCGTACCGCTTTAATGGGCGAACAGCCCAACCCTTGGGACCTACTTCAGCCCCAGGATGCGATGAGCCGACATCGAGGTGCCAAACCTCCCCGTCGATGTGGACTCTTGGGGGAGATAAGCCTGTTATCCCCAGGGTAGCTTTTATCCGTTGAGCGATGGCCCTTCCATGCGGTACCACCGGATCACTAAGTCCGACTTTCGTCCCTGCTCGACTTGTAGGTCTCGCAGTCAAGCTCCCTTATGCCTTTGCACTCTGCGAATGATTTCCAACCATTCTGAGGGAACCTTGGAACGCCTCCGTTACTCTTTAGGAGGCGACCGCCCCAGTCAAACTGCCCGCCTGACACGGTCCCCGTACCCGATTAGGGTACTAGGTTAGAACCTAGATACGATCAGGGTGGTATCCCAACGGCGCCTCCACCGAAGCTTGCGCTCCGATTTCTACGGCTCCCACCTATCCTGTACAGATCGTACCCAAATTCAATATCAAGCTGCAGTAAAGCTCCATGGGGTCTTTCCGTCTTGTCGCGGGTAACCTGCATCTTCACAGGTATTAAAATTTCACCGGATCTCTCGTTGAGACAGCGCCCAAGTCGTTACGCCATTCGTGCGGGTCAGAATTTACCTGACAAGGAATTTCGCTACCTTAGGACCGTTATAGTTACGGCCGCCGTTTACTGGGGCTTCGGTTCATAGCTTCGGGTTACCCCTAACCACTCCCCTTAACCTTCCAGCACCGGGCAGGCGTCAGCCCGTATACTTCGCCTTGCGGCTTCGCACAGACCTGTGTTTTTGCTAAACAGTCGCTTGGGCCTTTTCACTGCGGCCCCCTCGTGCTATTCACACTACCGGGGCACCCCTTCTCCCGAAGTTACGGGGTCATTTTGCCGAGTTCCTTAACGAGAGTTCTTCCGCGCGCCTTAGAATTCTCTTCTCGCCTACCTGTGTCGGTTTGCGGTACGGGCACCTTCTCCTGGCTAGAGGCTTTTCTTGGCAGTGTGAGATCATGACCTTCGCTACTATAATTTTCGCTCCCCATCACAGCCCAGCCTTAATGATGTGCGGATTTGCCTACACATCAGCCTCACTGCTTAGACGGACATCCATCAGTCCGCGTCACTACCCTCCTGCGTCACCCCATCGCTCATAGCGGATTACGGTGGTACAGTAATTTCAAACTGTTGTCCTTCGACTACGCCTTTCGGCCTCGCCTTAGGTCCCGACTTACCCTGAGCGGACGAGCCTTCCTCAGGAAACCTTGGGCTTTCGGCGGATCAGATTCTCACTGATCTTTTCGTTACTCATACCGGCATTCTCACTTGTGTAGTGTCCAGCGCTCTTTTCAGTACACCTTCAACCCCTACACAACGCTCCCCTACCCCAGATACATAGTATCTAGCCATAGCTTCGGTGGTGTGTTTAGCCCCGTTACATTTTCGGCGCAGAGTCACTCGACCAGTGAGCTATTACGCACTCTTTCAATGGTGGCTGCTTCTAAGCCAACATCCTGGTTGTCTGTGCAACTCCACATCCTTTCCCACTTAACACACACTTGGGGACCTTAGCTGATGGTCTGGGCTGTTTCCCTTTTGACAATGGATCTTAGCACTCACTGTCTGACTCCCGGCAATAAGTATATGGCATTCGGAGTTTGACTGAGCTTGGTAATCCTTGCGGACCCCGCACCCAATCAGTGCTCTACCTCCACTACTCTTATACCGAGGCTAGCCCTAAAGCTATTTCGGGGAGAACCAGCTATCTCCGAGTTCGATTGGAATTTCTCCGCTACCCCCACCTCATCCCCGCACTTTTCAACGTACGTGGGTTCGGGCCTCCAGTGCGTGTTACCGCACCTTCACCCTGGACAGGGGTAGATCACACGGTTTCGGGTCTACGTCCACATACTCAATCGCCCTATTCAGACTCGCTTTCGCTGCGGCTCCACCTTCTCGGCTTAACCTTGCATGTTAAACGTAACTCGCCGGTTCATTCTACAAAAGGCACGCCATCACCCATAGATCGGGCTCTGACTTTTTGTAAGCACACGGTTTCAGGTTCTATTTCACTCCCCTTCCGGGGTGCTTTTCACCTTTCCCTCACGGTACTGTTTCACTATCGGTCGCCAGGTAGTATTTAGCCTTAGCAGATGGTCCTGCTGGATTCATACGGGGTTTCACGTGCCCCGCACTACTCGGGATCCGTCTCGGAGAGAATACAGTTTAGGTTACAGGGCTTTTACCTCTATCGCGGGCCTTTCCAGACCTCTTCACCTACCATATTCCTTTGTAACTCCATGTGAGACGTCCCACAACCCCTAAGAGCAAGCTCTTAGGTTTAGGCTGTTCCGCGTTCGCTCGCCGCTACTGACGGAATCACTATTGTTTTCTCTTCCTCAGGGTACTTAGATGTTTCAGTTCCCCTGGTCTGCCTCTACACACCCTATGTATTCAGGTATGAGTAACTGCGAATTACCACAGCTGGGTTTCCCCATTCGGACACCCCCGGATCAAAGCTTGCTTACAGCTCCCCGAGGCAGTTTCGTTGTTCGCCACGTCCTTCGTCGGCTCCTGGCGCCTAGGCATCCTCCGTGTGCTCTTATTAGCTTAACCTTGATTTTTCCGAAGAAAAATCTCACTAATAACATTTACTTGTTTGCACAAGTTGCTAAAAGATGTTCTAAAACGCAAATTCGTTTCGGTATCCAGTTTTCAAGGATCAAGTGTATAGACATAACAAATAGATGAAGTTTGTTGGTGGAGCCAAGCGGGATCGAACCGCTGACCTCCTGCTTGCAAGGCAGGCGCTCTCCCAGCTGAGCTATGGCCCCGCAAATTCCATCAAAACCGAACAAATGGATACACGTTAATTAGTTGTGGAAGCTGAGCTTCCGATTTGAATGTTCTCATTGCAGAGAACGATTCTCCATAGAAAGGAGGTGATCCAGCCGCACCTTCCGATACGGCTACCTTGTTACGACTTCACCCCAATCATCTACCCCACCTTCGGCGGCTGGCTCCCTTGCGGGTTACCCCACCGACTTCGGGTGTTGTAAACTCTCGTGGTGTGACGGGCGGTGTGTACAAGACCCGGGAACGTATTCACCGCGGCATGCTGATCCGCGATTACTAGCAATTCCGACTTCATGCAGGCGAGTTGCAGCCTGCAATCCGAACTGAGACCGGCTTTGATGGGATTGGCTCCACCTCGCGGCTTCGCTTCCCGTTGTACCGGCCATTGTAGTACGTGTGTAGCCCAGGTCATAAGGGGCATGATGATTTGACGTCATCCCCACCTTCCTCCGGTTTGTCACCGGCAGTCACTCTAGAGTGCCCAGCATTACCTGCTGGCAACTAAAGTTAAGGGTTGCGCTCGTTGCGGGACTTAACCCAACATCTCACGACACGAGCTGACGACAACCATGCACCACCTGTCTCCTCTGTCCCGAAGGCCGCTGCTATCTCTAGCAGATTCAGAGGGATGTCAAGACCTGGTAAGGTTCTTCGCGTTGCTTCGAATTAAACCACATACTCCACTGCTTGTGCGGGTCCCCGTCAATTCCTTTGAGTTTCAGTCTTGCGACCGTACTCCCCAGGCGGAGTGCTTACTGTGTTAACTTCGGCACCAAGGGTATCGAAACCCCTAACACCTAGCACTCATCGTTTACGGCGTGGACTACCAGGGTATCTAATCCTGTTTGCTCCCCACGCTTTCGCGCCTCAGCGTCAGTTACAGCCCAGAAAGTCGCCTTCGCCACTGGTGTTCCTCCACATATCTACGCATTTCACCGCTACACGTGGAATTCCACTTTCCTCTTCTGTACTCAAGCCACCCAGTTTCCAGTGCGACCTCAGGTTGAGCCCAAGGTTTAAACACCAGACTTAAATAGCCGCCTGCGCGCGCTTTACGCCCAATAATTCCGGACAACGCTTGCCCCCTACGTATTACCGCGGCTGCTGGCACGTAGTTAGCCGGGGCTTTCTTCTCAGGTACCGTCACTCCGGTAGCAGTTACTCTACCGGACGTTCTTCCCTGGCAACAGAGCTTTACGATCCGAAAACCTTCATCACTCACGCGGCGTTGCTCCGTCAGGCTTTCGCCCATTGCGGAAGATTCCCTACTGCTGCCTCCCGTAGGAGTCTGGGCCGTGTCTCAGTCCCAGTGTGGCCGTTCACCCTCTCAGGTCGGCTACGCATCGTCGCCTTGGTGGGCCGTTACCCCACCAACTAGCTAATGCGCCGCAGGCCCATCCCTCAGTGACAGATTGCTCCGTCTTTCATTCTTCTCTCAGGAGAAAAAAGAAATTATCCGGTATTAGCTACCGTTTCCGGTAGTTATCCCAGTCTGAAGGGCAGGTTGCCTACGTGTTACTCACCCGTCCGCCGCTAAGTTATTTTGAAAGCAAGCTTTCAAAATAACTCCGCTCGACTTGCATGTATTAGGCACGCCGCCAGCGTTCGTCCTGAGCCAGGATCAAACTCTCCAATTAGTATTGAAAAGAGCGATGTGCTCATTTTGAAACTGACGATTCATTAAATGAATCTTTTTAAAAATTAACGCGTTCCATTTGTTCAGTTTTCAAAGAACTTGCTCCTGGCATTTCGACATCCAATGTCTCTTGCACAGGAATTAGAGTATATCATGTTTGTTTCTATCTTGTCAACTTATTTTTTCATCGCTTGTGTTTCGTATGTGCGATGCGTCGTAAGCACAAGAGATAATATACCATGCTGTCATTGAGTTTGCAAGCTTTTTTTGAAATAAAAAAATCATTCGTATAAATAACTTCGATACAACACAAATTGATACCATTCATCCATTATTTGTGGCTAAATAGAATTTATCGTATTCGCCAATCTTACCTTCTAACTATCAGTACAGAGAGGAGTCAAAATGAAGACCAAACCTACAGACGCTGCGTCCACGGTAGACAGCAAGGACAAAGAGCAGCGTAATCTGCAGCAGGCAACGATTTATAAAATTTTGTTAGCTGTCAGTTTTGTTCATTTATTTAATGATTCTATACAGGCAGTCATTCCAGCAATCTTCCCTATTCTCAAAGATAATCTACTGCTCTCTTTCGCCCAGATTGGATGGATCTCATTCGCTTTAAATATGACGTCATCAGTAATCCAACCCGTCATTGGATATGCTGCAGACCGTAAACCCCGTCCTATATTATTACCACTAGGTATGTGCAGCACATTTTTAGGTGTACTTCTATTGGCTTATGCCAATAGCTATTTTCTGGTCTTATTCTCGGTTATCCTGATCGGATTCGGTTCAGCCACCTTCCACCCAGAGGGTATGCGTGTTGCTCATATGGCCGCAGGTCAGCGAAAGGGATTGTCGCAATCTATTTTTCAAGTGGGCGGCAATGCTGGACAGTCCCTTGGTCCAATGCTTACGAAATGGGTATTCATCCCCTTTGGCCAGATTGGTGCCCTAGGCTTCACGATCGTCGCGGCTGCCGGAATCGCTGTTCAGACCTATGTAGCTCGCTGGTATAGAGAAATGCTAGATGCCGGTTATACCTTTCATAAAAAATCAACAGCACGAGCAATCGACCCCACCCGCCGAAAAAGCATACGAACAGCAACGATTATTCTTGTATTCCTAGTCTTTGTTAGGTCTTGGTATGGCGCTTCTATCGGTAGCTACTACGCCTTCTATCTAATGGACAAATATCAAATGTCACTGGATAAAGCCCAAATCTATATTTTTATGTATTTGGCTGCTGGCGCAGTGGGTACATTTTTTGGGGGTCCGCTGGCTGACCGTTTTGGACGGCGTAATCTCATCTTACTGTCAATGGTCGGAACCGTCCCCTTTGCGCTTGCTCTACCCTTTGTAGGTCCATTATGGGCGGCTGTATTGCTGCTGATTGGCGGTTTCATACTTCTGTCCAGCTTCTCGGTTACCGTCATTTATGCTCAAATGCTATATCCAGGCAACATTGGCACAGTTTCAGGTCTGATCACGGGACTTGCTTTTGGACTCGGCGGGATCGGCTCATTAGTCCTCGGCAACCTCATTGATAATATCGGGATTGCTAAAGTGTTCATCGCTTGCGGCTTCCTCCCGCTGCTTGGGTTTCTTGCCTTGCTGCTTCCTAGAGATGAGAAATTAGAAGAATGGGCGGCGCAATAACTTCTCAATGATCACTTAAGGCTTTACTCATTACTGTAGAAAATAGAGCGGCAGCCTTCCCGCTGCCTTCAGTCATATAATTATCCTGATTCGTACGATCAAAACCCATCCATACCGCAGCTGTCCACTCCGAAGTATAGCCTACAAACCAAAGATCCCGATTGGCTTTCTTGCTCACGCCAGCCAAGTCCAATTGGGTCGTACCGGTCTTTCCCGCTACTGGTCTGTTCATCTGCGCTTTTTTCCCTGTTCCTTCATTAACAACATTGCGTAACATAGCCGTCATCGCTTCTGCGGTACGCGGCGAGATTACCTGACGTGATTCAGAGGGATGAGTATACAAGACCTTCCCTTTTGAATCCGTTATGGA
Source organism: Paenibacillus sp. FSL F4-0122 (assembly GCF_038002845.1). Lineage (NCBI taxonomy): Bacteria > Bacillati > Bacillota > Bacilli > Caryophanales > Paenibacillaceae > Paenibacillus > Paenibacillus sp. FSL F4-0122. The sequence goes on along the minus strand of NZ_JBBODI010000001.1, from coordinate 2,933,101 downwards.
GCGCACCATATGAGCCGCATTAAATTTGCCTCCACTAGCAAAGACACTGTAGGCCTGGGCCATTTTTAGTGGAGAAACCCCATTATGAAGCCCCCCCAAAGCTATAGATAAATGATTGTCCTCCTCCGTCAGTACAATTCCTAATTTGGCGGCAAATTGCCGCGCAGAAGAGATTCCAACCTGCTTCAATAGCCATACAGCTGGTGCATTGATGGACTTTTGCAAAGCTGTGTTCATTGTAACCTGACCTTGGTATATACCGTTCAAGTTCTCAGGCTTATAGCTGCCATAAGCAACTTTACGGTCGGACAGCACACTACTCGAGTTGAATTTCCCGCTCTCGAGTGCAGGTCCATAATCAATGATCGGCTTAAAGCTGGAACCAGGCTGACGTGCATCAATAATAGCTCTGTTCAAATTGCCCTCGTTTTGATCTCGCCCACCAATCAACGCCACTACTTCTCCTGTACGATGATCCATTATGGTCATAGCTGCTTCTACCTGCTGATCTTTTCCGTCAGGTGGAAATGAAGCCTCTTTGAGAACGGCCTGCTCAAGTGCCTGCTGTGCTTTGATGTTCAAACCTGTAACTATAGTGTAGCCGCCTGTACGAAGCTCCTCTACGGATTTCCCTGTGATCTGAGCCGCTTCCTTAAGGGCGGCATCCACATAATACACTCCGACAACCCCATTTTCGACCGCAGCTGGAGGCTGATATTGTTTATTCAGAGCTTCCTGCATTTGCTCATACGTGATTAGTCGCTGATTGAACATCATCTTTAGCACTAGATTTCTTCTCGTTTTGGATAATGCACTATTGTCTACTGGGTTATAAATAGAGGGGCCTTTAGGGATTCCCGCCAGAGTGGCTATTTGCCAGATCTCCAATTTTTTCAGATCAGACACGCCGAAGTAACGCTTCGCTGCTGCTTTTACTCCATATTGTCCCCGCCCCATATAAATCTGATTGAGGTACAGCTGCAAAATCTTACGTTTCGTCAGTCGCTGCTCCAAGGCAAAAGCAATAGAGGTTTCATTTAACTTGCGCAGCATATTCTTATCTCTGTTCAAATAAAGATTGCGAGCAAGCTGTTGAGTAATACTACTGCCACCTTCTGATAAACTCATGTCCAAGATATTTTTTAAGAAAGCGCGTGATATCCCTTTATAATCGACCCCTTGATGGCTATAAAAACGGCGGTCTTCTACTGTTAAAAAGGTATTTATCAATAAAGCCGGCATCTCCTCAAGCTCTGCTGTAAGCCTATAACCCGAGCTCGGTAGCGGAGTCATTCGTATAACTGTTCCATCTGAAGCTGTGATGATGCTTGATTCTGGCAATTGCAGCCTATCCTCATGCCGGTTAAGTACGATCCCCCCATACTGGTATACATAAAAAAAAATCAAAAGCGCCAATACCGTACTAATAACACTCACATCAAATAATAGGTACCCTACTCGCAATATCCGGGTGCGTGCATTCCATCTGCTCATGATTCGATAATCAGGTTCTCCAGGAACCGCTCCATACTGCGCACTTCATCATTCGCTGCTGCAAGAAGTGTATGTACTTCCGCCTCATCCTCTTCAACCTCACGGAGGGTGCGAAGTATCGCCCTAGTCCTTATTAATAAAGCTACTGCTGGTGTGTCCTCTATCCGCTTTGAGCTTGCATCCCTATCTGGAACTTCTATTCTTTGCATTCGATTGAGGTTAGCAGCAATTTCACCTATTTCTCCTCCAGAAAGAACCTTGATGTTCTGAGCGACTCCTTTGTCTGCCAGCTCCGAGGTTCCCACCACTAGCGAGCGCAAATCATCAGCTATTTTCTGTGAACGAAGAACATACAGCCCACCGAAGACTAGAATAAATAGAAGGATGGCACTAGGGGTTTGACCCAAATGATTAATAACCCAATGAATAAGCCGGACAAAAAAGGCTTCTGATTGGCCCGAATAATGAGAATACAGCAAAGCGACAGCCCGCTGGACAACAAAAAGAAAGGCAGCACTCAAAAGAGCGCAACCCATAAAAATATATAAATAGCTGATACGAACCGTCCGAAGTTTTGGCATGGTAGTTCCCTCCTTGTGCCACAAGGATAACTTCCAAATCTTAAGAACCCGCCAGAGTTTTCTTAAGATTCTATGAAGAATGGGAAACGGGTAATAAAATCCGTGCGAAGAGATGTACTTTCTACATAAATAACGCCATTGTGGCGTTCGATGATACTTTTGGCAATCGCAAGTCCAAGCCCTGAGCCACCTGTATGCTGTGAACGCGACTTTTCTGCCCGATAGAATCGTTCAAAAATAAAAGGGATATCACTTTCCGCAATCCTGTCTCCAAAGTTGCTAATACGGACCACAGCATCCTTTTCCTTTTTACTGAAACCTATCTCCAATTTTCCGCCGCTTCTGCCGTAACGGATCGCGTTAGTAATCAGATTTTCATAAGCACGTACTAATTCTTTAGGCGAAGCCTCTATCCATAACTCATCAGCAACGTCCTCGATCTCATAGACCATATCCGCCTTTGTTAGTTCAGGAACCGACTCCTCCGCCAGCTGCCGTATGAAAGCCTTCAAATCCAATCTCTGCATAACCAAAGGGTACTCTCCACTATTTACACGTGTGTATTCAAAAAGATCATCGATCAGTTTACGCAGCACCAGGGATTTGTTGTAGGCTATATCCACGTAATACCGTATTTCCGCTTCTTCCTGACATCGATCTTGTTCGATGTATTCCAGAAAACCCAAGACAGAGGTAAGCGGGGTGCGTAAATCATGGGAAACACCTGTGATCAAGTCATTTTTTGCATTTACAGCTTTACGTTCCTCCTCTATGGAGTGCTGCAAACGCTCAGCCATTTCATTAATATTCTCAGCCAGCACACCCAGCTCATCCGTGGTTCTGACTTCAATTCTATGGGACATCCCGGAGCTTGTAATTTCTCGAATCCCTTTCGTGATCTCTTCCAGATACAGCACAACTTTACGAGTGTAGATAAAAAAGAATAATAAAAAGCTGATAATACCCGCTGCTGTCATTAGTGGCATAGAACCAATATGATTAATAATCCAGCGCAGTATGCGTGAATAGGGCGCCGACTCTGAAGCCGGATTTAGATAGATCATAAAGTTGACGAGTTGGTACCCTGCCATAAGCAGCAAAGCGCCTGAAAGCACACTCAGCAAAAAAGCGAACATAAACTTCCAGCGAATCGTCGTTATATATTTAGAATTCAAGAAGCCTCACCTAATCCTTTCAGGAAGGTCCGTCCAATTTATAGCCAACTCCCCAGACGGTTTGTATGTAACGTGGGCGTTTCGAATCGATTTCGATTTTGTCTCGGAGATTACGAATATGTACCATCACTGTGTTACCGCCATCTAGAAAAGGTTCATTCCATACCTTATTGTAAATTTGCTCCAAGCTAAGCACTTGACCTTGGTGTCTCGCCAAAAGCTCTAGAATAGAGAATTCCCGCGGAGTCAGTTTAATCTTCTGCTGGTCTACATACACCTCATGCTTAGACGTATCTATAGTCAGATCCTCAAAGCTTAGTTTGCTGTCGTTTCCCAACGTATTACTATCCTTATTAAATCCGTGATAACGGCGCAGCTGTGATTTTACTCGTGCCACAATCTCCAAGGGATTAAACGGCTTGCCCACGTAGTCATCTGCCCCGAGGCTCAGGCCGGAGATTTTGTCCATATCTGTATTTTTGGCTGATAGTATGATAATTGGCATTTTCCGCTCTTCACGGATTTTCATACATGCAGCTAACCCGTCCATTTTAGGCATCATGACATCAAGAATAATTAGATCAACTTCCTCTTTCTGCAGACATTCCAGCGCTTCCATTCCATCATAAGCCTTTAGCAGTCTATAGCCTTCATTACAGAGATAAATCGTTAACAGTTCTACAATTTCCTTCTCATCATCTACTAACAATATCGTTTCTCTCTTCACAGGAAGGGTTTCCTTTCAAATATAGTAATAAATATCTATAGCCTATATATTAGCAGATCATCCGAATTTTTTTCTAAAAAAGAAACGTTTAGTTGTATCCACGCAAAAAAGGCCCCTGCTCCTCTCGCACTTAAACGAAATGGAACCCGGAACCTTTTGGAATCGAATATAGTTTGTTACTTACATATCCAACAAGCGAATTAGCTCATCTTCATCCTCAATGACCTGAATGCCTAACTGCTGCGCTTTAGCCAGCTTACTGCCAGCTTTTTCACCAGCGATAACTAAATCTGTCTTCTTGGACACACTTCCGGACACCTTTGCTCCGAGTGCTTCCAGACGTTCAGCTGCTTCATCTCGGGTAAGCTTTTGCAAGGAACCGGTCAATACGACCGTTTTGCCACTAAAGAAGGAATCGGTACTAACAGGACGTGGCGCCTCAGGAGCCTTCGCTTCCACACCCAACGCCCGCAAGCGGGAAACATTAGCTACTACAACTGGATCTGCGAAGAAGCTGACAATGCTCTCGGCGACAATCCCACCAATGTCTGGTAACTCAGCGAGCTCCTCGGCTTTGGCCTGCATCACGGCATCCAGATCGCGGAAATGATCAGCCAACATCTTCGTCGTTGCTTTACCTGTGTTAGGGATCCCTAACGCAAAGAGAAATGAAGCAAGATCTCTACCTTTGCTATCTTCTAAAGCTTGCAGCAAATTCTGTGCTTTTTTCTCACCAAAACGGTTCAGCTGTACGAGCTGCTCAAAGTTCAGTTCATACAGATCCGCAGAGTCATGTACATTAAGCTCATCATAGAGCTGACCCGCCGTCTTCTCACTGAATGTCTCAATATCCATCGCATCACGCGAAGCAAAGTGGGTGATCCGACTGATAATCTGCGGCCTACAATTCAGTTTATTGTTACAGAAAAGATGTGCTCCGCGCATTTCTAACGGATATCCACAAGCTGGACAATCCTCAGGGAAAATAATCTCTCCACCGTCATTCTCCTCTGTTACCTTGCCGAGAATTTCTGGGATAACATCATTGGAACGGCGAATAAAGACCCGCGAACCTAAGGCGAATTTCAAGTTTTTGCGCTCAATATCACCCACATTATTCAGGGTGCAGTTCTGAACGGTAACTCCAGCAAGCTCTACAGCCTCAACCCGAGCCAGCGGAGTCACTTTACCTGTACGACCTACATTCCAGCTAACAGACTCCAGCACGGTCGTCGTTTCTTCGGCTTCAAATTTATAAGCTACTGCCCAACGTGGGAACTTGTCAGTGTATCCAAGCACCTCACGGATTCTGAAATCCGTGACCTTAATTACAGCCCCATCAATGAGGTAATCGAGACTCGAACGACTCTCCTCGATTCCAGCAAGCTGCTCAGTTACATCATCAAAATCATTACAGTAGGTCAGGTATGGGTTCACTTTAAATTTGTTATTCCGCAGAAAATCCATCATTTCCTGATGATCAGCGAACTCCGCACCTTCTGCAAAGCCTACATTATAGAAAAAAGCGTTCAAACGGCGGTCCGCAGTAGTCTTCGGATTAAGATTACGCAGTGCACCTGCTGCTGCATTACGCGCATTCTTCAGCGGCTCTGCAGCCCTTGTATTATAATCAGCCAGCACAGACAGATTCATAATCCCTTCACCCTGAACCTCAATGACCCCATCCTTGAAGGGAATCGTCAATGGAACGGATTTGATGGTCTTCACCTGTGCAAGTATTCCTTCGCCAACTACACCATTGCCACGCGTCGATGCCTGTTCGAGAACACCATTACGATAGGTTAAATTCAGCGTTAAGCCATCGAACTTCAGTTCTACTGCATAACAAGGATCAGGAAGAGGGTTGTCTGGATTCTTAAGATTGTATTCATTCACTAACCGGAGCACCCGGGTATTCCAGCTGCGCAGCTGTTCAATATTCTGTGCTTTATCCAGACTCCAAAGCGGTGCCAGATGCCGATGCGGCGTGAAGCCCTTAAGCAGCTCTCCACCTACACGTTGTGTAGGCGAATCTGGTAGCACGAAGCCACTCTCAGCCTCCAGTGCTACAAGCTTGTCGTATAAAACATCGTATTCCTTATCGCTGACTAGCGGTGCATCCAGCGTGTAGTAGTGGTAATTATAATTATTTAATTCCGCAACAAGCTCTTCCATCACATGCATAGCATCCATGCAGGTACATCCCTCCGTCAATAAGTTTCCTAAAGTTAGCGTGGTCTAAATATCCGTTCGTTAATCGTTGTCTGCTATTATTCCACTTTGGTAATCGGCGCAAACCCCGCAAGCAGACGTTTGACACCCACTGGTGCCGGAAAAGCAATCTGCAGCTCCGTGTCATTCCCGCTGCCTTTAACAGATACAACGGTGCCGGTGCCCCATTTGCCGTGGGAGACCTTGTCACCCGCTTTGTAATCGCCAGCTGCTGCAGCTCCTGCTCCGGTAGCACGCTGTGCGCCTCCGGAGGTCACGGTCACGCTGCTCTTGCTTGCCGCCGCTGACGCCGTGCTTCCGCCGCCTGCCGGTGTAGCTCCGGCGGCTCCGCCTCGGCCGCCAAAGTTCCCACGGCCACCGCTGCCGAAGCCGCGTCCGCCGTAAGCACCGCCTACCTCCGCGCCTCCGCGCTGGAAGCGGTCTTGAGTCTTAACGGTATCTTCCTTCAGTTCCTCCGGAATCTCCTCTAAGAAGCGGGACGGTTGGTTCGCCGTCGTCCGCCCAAAGAGCGTGCGCATCCGCGCACAAGAGAGAAACAGTTGTTTCTCCGCGCGGGTGATCCCTACATACGCAAGCCGGCGTTCCTCTTCCAGCTCGTCGTTGTCCTGAAAGGCACGGCTGTGTGGGAACACGCCTTCTTCCATTCCGACGATAAATACCGTCGGGAACTCCAGACCTTTGGCGCTGTGCATCGTCATTAACACAACCGCATCACTACGATCCTCTTCATCATCGTTCACACTATCGATATCTGCGATAAGTGCAAGATCCGTGAGGAAGGAGACCAGCGACTTGTCTTCATTGTTTTTTTCAAACTCCATCGTCACCGATAAGAACTCATCGATATTCTCTAGCCGCGAACGTGATTCGAGTGTATTTTCATTTTGCAGCTCCAAACGGTACTGGGACATCTCCAATATTTTTTCCGTCAATTCGGTTACAGACAAGAACTCTACCATACGGTGCAGAGCTTCAATCATATCGTAGAACTCTACTAGCATATTCCGCGTCCGTCCAGCAAAGCCCAAATCATCGACCGTTTGCAGTACTCGGAAAATAGAAACACCACGTTCACCAGCCGCAGCTGCCAGCTTACCAACCGTTGTATCTCCTAATCCACGCTTAGGAACATTAATAATACGCGTCAGGCTGATATCATCATCAGGGTTAGACAATAAACGTAGATACGCCAGCAGATCCTTGATTTCTTTACGATCATAGAACTTGATCCCGCCAACGATTTGATATGGAATATCTGATTTGATCAGAATTTCCTCTATTACCCGTGACTGAGCATTCGTCCGATACAAAATCGCGTGATTCTGGTAGGCTTGACCTTGTTTCACATTTTTGCTGATTTCTCCGGTTACAAAATATCCTTCGTCATGCTCGGAATCCGCCCGGTACACCTTAATCTTGGCGCCTTCCTCGGAATCGGTCCACAGCTTTTTCGGTTTACGGCCACTATTAAGCGCGATTACCCCATTGGCTGCATTCAGGATATTAGCGGTTGAACGGTAATTTTGTTCTAGCAGAATCGTCTTCGCTTCCGGATAATCCTCTTCAAAATTAAGAATATTCGTAATATCCGCACCACGCCAGCGATAGATCGACTGGTCACTATCCCCTACCACACAAATGCGGTGGTGGCTGTCTGCCAGCATGCGGCACAACATGTATTGTGCTCTGTTCGTATCCTGATACTCATCCACATGGATGTATTTGAATTTCTTTTGGTAAAAATCCAGAACCTCGGGAACTTCCTTAAATAATTCGATAGTCTTCATAATCAAATCATCAAAATCAAGCGAGTTATTGCTTCTCAAACGTCTTTGATACATTTTATAAACCTTAGCAACTAAACCTTCGAAATAATCACCGACTTTTTGCTCATACTGCGCCGGAGTTATCAACTCATTCTTAGATGCGCTAATTATGGCTTGTACAGCTTTCGGTTCGAATTTTTTCGTATCAATATTCAGTTCCTTCATGCAATTACGAATAACTGATAACTGATCTGTAGAGTCCAGAATCGAGAAGTTGGAGGTAAATCCAATCCGCTCAATATCCTTCCGCAAGATCCGAACACACATGGAGTGAAAGGTAGATACCCAAATATCTCTTCCCTCAGGTCCAACGAGCTTAGATACACGTTCCTGCATTTCCCTCGCAGCTTTATTCGTAAATGTAATCGCCAAAATCGCCCAAGGCGGCGCCTTTCGATTAGCAATCAGCCAGGCAATTCTGTGAGTCAGCACTCTCGTCTTCCCACTGCCCGCACCAGCCATAATCAAAAGGGGTCCTTCAGTAGTTTCGACAGCCTGCCTTTGTGGAGGATTCAATCGGCTGACCGCGTCTTGTATGTTAATAAGTTGCATGTGTAACATGCTCCTTTCCAAAAATGAAATTACAAATCATAAGTAGTCCATAAGCTAGCCGCTACTCGAACTGCTCTTGCACCGTCTTTTTAACAGCTAATACCGTACGAATTGCCTGCTCTACATCCCGATAAATAATATTGCCGACAACTACTGTATCACATAGAGCTGCTGCCTGCTCGGCCTCCGCCTCACAAGTAATGCCGCCTCCATAAAATAGTTGGGCTTGCTCCACCATCTCACGCACGATACGTACTGTCTCCATCTCCCCAAATCTACCGCTATATTCAAGATATACTATTGGCAGAGACATCAGCTTGTCCGCAACCTGGGCATACGCAGCCGCCTCTTCAGCATTAATGGTTGTCTCGGCCCCTGTAATCCGCGCAACTGAAGAATCACTGTTCAAAACGACGTAACCTTCCGTTAGCAGCTGATCCCATGGGATCATAAATCCATAACGCTCTATAGCTCGACGATGATGACCTACAATCCAAGCTGGATCGGGTGTATTTAGCACCATAGGAATCATATAAAGATCAAATCCGGGTACAGCAGCTTCAAGTTCGGATACCTCGAGTGCACAGGGCAGCTCAAAACGTCTTACTCTTGATAAGAGATCTACTGTATTCTCATAGGTTACTCCTGTAGAGCCCCCTATCAATATGGCATCCGTGCCGGACAAGCAAACAGCCTCCAAATCCTCATCAGAAATCATACGATCCGGGTCCAACTTAAACACATGCCGCCAAGGTTTGATCATTTGCTGTACTGATTTCATGAGAATCATCCTTAATTGTCATTTGGGCAAGACAAAACACTCCTGCCGCCGCAAAAGATATAGATCTAGTCTATGCCAGCACAGGAGGTGTGTCAATTTAAAGCGAACAAAAATACGAACATTTTTTCGCATATAAATTTTGGGTCCCCGCAAAGTACCTGAATACGCATCTGAGGAAAGCAGCACTTTGCAGGGATATATTAGTTGTAATGAGTGGAGAAAGATTTCAGCGTATACCTCTGAGGTTATTCAAATCATTTTCAGGCACAAAATCACTATAAAATCCGTCTACACCCATACGAGATAGCTCTCTAATCTCATCCTCTTCATCCACTGTATGAACGTATACACGAGCTCCAATATTTTTTAACTGTTTGACAAAACTCTTGGTGGCCCGGCTAACTGGCATCGTAATATCCACACCTGTTTTTTTAACAAACTCAATAACTTGTTCATCCGTATCCTTAGATTGGTACAGGGTGTAAAGCACTTCTGGAAAAGAATACACCTTATTGATCTCATCAAGCATCGGCTGATTGTAGATCTGTGGAACTATCCGCTCCAACAACGCTGGATCCCGACGCTGCGCCGCTTCGGTCAGCAATGTAAATTGCTTCTCTATAAGTTCCGGTTGGATTTCTTTGGTATCCGTAACGATATAAGCATCTGGATAATTCTGCATTAGATCAAGCACCTTCTCAATATCAAGGGGAGAGTATATATTCAGGATGGGGCTGTCCATAAATTCCTCGTAATCTAGTGCCACACCCTGTTTATTAGCAGGGAGAACCTCCAACTGACCTAAAAGCTTGCTCATATTGCCTGTCCATTCATGCCGAGCAACCAACTGATCATCCTTCGATAGCAAAAAATCAACTTCAAATACGCGAGTGCCCCGTTCATAGTTAGCGACAAATGCCTCCCAAGCATTGGTATACGCATAGCCGTTGATTCCCCCCATGGCATGTGCAACGATTTTGTGCGCTTCAAAGCCGCTCACGGGTTGCTCTTCCTCTTTGTTCAACGTTATTACAAATATCATTATTAGTGCGACAATCATTACTACGGTTGCAATAATCTTTTTCTTATTCATAGTTGTGAGTTTCCTTTACAAAGTTTAGATTAGAAATTTAATACCCCGCTCTGCCAGTGGCAAAACGGGGTATTATTAAAATTTCACAAATCTAAATAAGTGCAGGTCTCAATATGCGTTTTTGTTAACGAAGCCGTTGCGAATCGTTTTGAAAATAATTCGAATGTCGAACAGTAAGGACCAGTTCTCGATATAGAAAATATCGTGCTTAATCCGTTCCTCAATTGAAGTGTCCCCGCGCAGCCCATTGCTCTGTGCCCAGCCCGTAATTCCTGGACGCACATGGTGCTTCACCATATACTTCGGAATTTCATCACGGAATTGTTCTACATAAAATGGTCGTTCTGGCCGTGGGCCAACTACACTCATATGACCCAGTAACACATTAAAAAATTGCGGAAGCTCATCCAGACTTGTCTTACGGATAAAGGTTCCAAATCGAGTTCTACGAGGATCTTCCCGCGTACTCCAACCTGTATCCTCTTCCCCGTCCTGCTGCATCTTCATTGAACGAAACTTATACATCATAAAATTACGCCGATTAAGTCCCACCCGTTCCTGCCGGAATATAATCGGTCCCGGTGAGGTAAGACGTACGCCGAGAGCTACGATCAGCATCACGGGAGATATCATAATAATCGCGAATAGAGAGAACACGATATCAAACAAACGTTTTGCCATCTTATTCCCCGTCATATCCAGTGGAATATCACGAACATTAATCATTGGCATACCTGCAAAGTTATCAAAGTAAGGACGAGCTGGTAAATAATCGAAGAAATCCGGAATAATCAATGTGCGTACCCCTGCTTTTTCACAGGCCGCAATAATCGAAGAATATTTAGAATGTGCATCGAGTGGCAAAGCAAGAATAACCTCGTCCACAGGCAGCATCTCCAGCATTCCGGATAACTGATCGACCGTTCCCAGAATCGGTTTATACCGTTGCTCCTCAATCCCGTCCCAAGTATGGTAATCGTCTAAAAAGCCAATGGCTTCATATCCAAGCTCAGGATATTGTTCCAAATTGTTGTAGAATCTTTTACCAAGAGTACCTGCGCCGATGATAAGTACGAACTGGCGGTTCAATCCTTTTTCCCGCAATGATTTAAGCATCTTCTTCAGCACATAACGGTAAAGCATAATGGAAAGAACATTAAACCCCATATAAATAGCCAGATATGTACGGGAGATGTCAATTTCTTTCACGAAGAACATTAGACCGAGCAGGATGAAAATACTCATGATATGCACTTGGAAAATCTTAATAAATTCATCGACAAAACGTTTCTTACGCTTAGGCAAATAAAGCGATAAAAGGATACCAATTAAGACAGCTACTACGCCATAAATCATACTCCAATAAGCGTAAGACTCTACAGGCAGCGTGTTATAGGATTCCATCCATCCGCTCTTGAACTTGATCCACCAAGCCGCTAAAAAGGACAGTTGGATGACAAGAAAGTCAGCAACCATATAGAGCTGTGTCAAAAATTTCTGATTCCGCCGAATCATAATCTCACCTCAGTATTCTTATCTTTACGAGCGCCTGTTTCCATAGCAGAGCTAAGACTCTGTGCAGGTGATAGAACTGCTTTAGGAAAGATTAGGGCATTCCGCAAAAGGGACAGAGCAAACTTCACACCAACACCAGCATACACTGTTCCATTTATAATACTGTTGTACTTCCTACTATAATGCTTACGATGAAATAAAATCATTGCCCTGTGAAATTCATAGACGATCTTGAACGGTCTATGTCTGGCACTGCCGCCTTTGAGATGGACGATGGAGGTCTTCGGATAATAATAAATCTCCCAACCAGCCTCTTTAATACGATAGCACCAGTCTAAATCCTCACCGTACATAAAAAACTCTTCATCTAATCCGCCGACCTGATCAATCGTCTCCCGCCGCAACAGCATAAACGCACCCACCAGACAATCTATCGGGTAATCAAGATCAGGGTCCAGATAACCTAACTGGTAACCGTTAAACTTCGGTCGATCCGGAAACAACTTACTGAAACCAAAAGCATAATAGAAGGAAGCTGAAGGTGTAGGAAATCCTCGCTTACACGCTTTATCCAGCGACCCATCTGGCAAAATAATCTTACACCCTGACGCCCCAACATCGGGCCGACCATCCATAAAGGAGATCATCGTCTCCAGCGTGTCCCTGCGTACCACCGTATCTGAGTTGAGCAAAAGCATATACCGTCCGGATGAGGCTTCCATCCCCTGATTATTTGCACGGGCAAAACCGACATTGTCGTTATTTGCGATCAACATGACACTTGGAAACTCTCTACCAATCATCTCTACCGAATCATCATGGGAATTGTTGTCTATCAAAATAATCTCATAGGAATAGTTCGTTTCTGAGTCATATACCGACCTGATACAGTCCATCGTCAGGCGACACGTGTTGTAATTGACAATAAGTATGCTTACATCTACATTCACTGCGTAACGCTCCTGACAAATATAGTAATCTACCGACAATTATTATAACATAAAACCTCCCTGAGAGGAGGTGACCTTTCAGGGAGGTTTTTCCAGATACTGTTTGATTTACGTGTTCTTTCGCTCTTTTACGATGGTCTGTATATATTTTCGTTTCTTTTTTAACGCTGGGAGCTGAGTGAAAAAGGATTTCCACGCTACGATTAACTTCGGCTCTCTCAGAAGCATATAACCATGAGCGGCAATTTCATAGGGAAGGGAAATCAAGATTGTCTTCAGCATAGTTCGAGCCGATTCATTCTTGTAGATCATTTTGTAGCGATTAATGTAAGATATTCGCCGGATGAACATTGGTTTGGTACTACGGCCAGACGTTTTCCACCCACGTTCATGATACCCAATTGCCTCAGCATCATAATACCCCTGCCAGCCAAATAGCTGGGCTCTCCAAGCCACATCCACATCTTCCTTATATGCAAAAAAATCTGCATCAAAAAACTCCCCATCAACACTAACGTCTTCAATCATCCGCCGAGAATACATCGCCGCTGCCCCAGATACACCAAATACTGTCCCCGACTGTGTCCATTGTTCTGCTGACTCACCCGCACCACGGTCAAACGCACGACGTGCTTTGTTCATCCGAAGACCAGTGCTATCCACTAATCCGTGATCAGCCTTTAGCAAAAGCTTACCTGTGGCGCTGCCAATTAAAGGATTTTCCTCCAGCCGTGTAACTAATCTAGATACGTAATCCTTCGCTAGTATCAGATCTGGATTTAGGACAAGTACGTAGTCCGTATCTGTGACACCGATAGCCTTATTGTGAGCATGGGCGAAACCAGTGTTACATAAGTTCTGATATACAAACAATTGTAGGTCAGTGATTTCAGATGATTTTTTATCAATATTTAAGATTTCCTCATCCGGGAAGATAGCCATAAGGGGTTTACCCATAGGATCGACAAAGCTTGATGCTCCTCTTAATTTCTCTATAGTATCATCTGTAGAGTTATTATCCACAATCACAATACATTTTAGTGGATAATCCTGTGCAAGGACTGCCTTTAAACAATCTACAATATCATCAGTACTATTATATGTTACTAGTTGTACACTAACGGTTTTGGTAAGCATGATAATCCTCAGATCTTTATGATGTTGACATTATTCAAGATTTTTTTTCAAATTTGTTCTTATCAATAAAGAATGATATAAAAAGTGAGATGCCTCAGTGCCAGAAAAACTAAAATAGCTTCATAATAAATCCAAATTCTAAATAGAGCTTTTGACTCTGTTATAGTATTTAATAAAACAGAAAGTAAAGTCGCTAGTAGTATTAATAAGAGAATGTCAGTCGCATAAAAAACTCTATGCCCTGAGGCATAAATAGTTGGTGAAAAACTAATGACAATACTTGAGGCTAAAGCAGCCATATAAAAGAGAACACTCACAATTGTTATCCTAGAATTTCCAAATAACTTCACAATAGACAAGGCAATACAAAGAAAAACTAGTAAGCCCAATAATATCGAAACATTCATACTTACTGATTTTGAATTATAATCACTGAATATTTTGGGGAGATCATATAAATTATCAAACATAGAAATTTTATTGCTTTTAATGAACATTTCAAGAGTTTGATCAAATGCCGTAGTAACATTCCCTGGTCTGCTTTTTGCAGAAATTATGCGTATACCGAAATATGCCACCGGTACTAAGGACATTATTCTATACATTATTCTTTTATTTTTTGTGAACATCAATATTGTAATGAGTAATGAGATTATAAACATTATAGAACTAGCCTCATTAACAAGATGCCAAAGACTATAAAACAACCCATAAAATAATTTCTTAAACACGGAAAACGTTTCATATTCCGGGAATAATGAAGCTTCCGAGGTAAATCTTTTGACATTCCCAGGTGCTGTATAACCTATAATAGCATTAATTATGACAACTGCTAAAACAAGCATAGAAGGTATATGTATTTTCTTTTTCTTAAGAGCAGAAAGTAAAATTAGAATTGTGCTAAAAGTAATCACAATCGCAGCTATTTGCTCTGAGTATGCAGCATATATCCCAGCCAATAAATTAAAAATTATTAACTTATTATTATACTCCTTCTCGAAATAATTATAAATTATAGGGATTAAACTAAATAAACCAAGAGCAGTAGGCCAAAGATAATTAAAAGATCCAGTAACCCAAATGCTACCACTCCAAAAAACTGCATCAGGTAATAAAAAAATGGACAGGCAAATAGATATTATCAAGTATGTCTTTTTCTCTCTTCTATCTCCAGTTATGGCTAATACAATCTTATACATAGTTAAAAATAGCAAGATAAAAATCATGGTATTTAGTATTTTCCAAACAATTGGATCTAGAACTATTATACTTGTAAGGAAATAATTAATCATAATTCTGCCATTCCAATTTAAATAGTAATTTTTGACAAATTCAAAAGAACTCACCTCAGTTAGAGCCTTTTTAAATTCAATATCATCTGAAATATTACTATCCACATGTAGATTCACTATAAACATAATAATTGAAAAAAATATAAACAGTAATGTAACATTATATTTATTGGAAAACTTTTTTATATGATCTATCATATGTCAAATCCTTTACGATTATTTTCTAAATACTAATAAACGCTGTCCTAAATAGTTCAAAATTGTATATAACCCCATACCGAATAACATTGCTAGTTGTTCATTAGTTTCTATTGAAAACTTTAAAGAAAGTAAATTTATAATTTCTAGTATAAGGCGCTTAGATATAAGAAAACCAACTAAATAAGATACTGAGCTTACTAAAAAGAATTGAAAAAATGATTTGTAGTCGAAGTTACCATATTTAAAAGTAAAGGTCTTGTTTAAGAAATAACTAATAACCCCACCAAATAAATAGCTCAATGCACTTGAACTCCAGTATCCAAATCCAAAATAATTATACAACAGGAACATAGTAATTGCGCCCAAAATTGTATTAAATACACCAACGAGTAGGAACCTTATGAGCTTATTATTAGTTAGTTTCATACATACCTCTTGTGTCTTTTCCACAACTATATTTTTCATGCTATCCTTCTTGTTTTACTATATATATTGGACGCCCTTTTGTTTCCAGATAAATATTCGCCAAATAATTCCCTATAATTCCAGTGCAAAAAAGTTGAATCCCTCCAACAAAAAAAACTATAGATGCTAGTGAAGGCCAGCCAGTTACAGGATCACCCCACAATAAAGTTTTAGAGATAATAACCAAAATAAGAACAAAAGAAGCAAAACAAAAAAACAAGCCTATTAATGAAGAAAGAGCAAGCGGAACAGTAGAAAATGCGACAATTCCTTCAATCGAGTAAATAAAGAGCTTCCAGAAAGACCACTTAGTCTCACCAGCTACCCTTTCAATATTTTCGAATTCAAACCATTTGGTTTTAAAACCTACCCAACCAAAAATACCTTTTGAAAAGCGATTGTATTCTCCCATTGATAATACCGCATTAACCATTTGACGAGTCATTAGTCGGAAATCGCGCGCTCCATCAATAATTTCAGCCTTTGATATTTTTTTTACGATTCTATAAAACATTCTTGCGAAGAAAGAACGTATTACGGGTTCACCATTTCTAGAATTTCTTCTTGTAGCAGCACAATCGTATCCTTCCTCTTTAATAGACTTAAGCATGTTAGGAAGGAGTGCTGGTGGATCCTGCATATCCGCATCCATTACTGCAACATAATCGCCTTTGGAATATTTAATACCTGCATATAAAGCTGCTTCTTTTCCAAAATTCCGTGAGAAAGATATAAATCTAACGCGATTATCTGAATTAGCAAGATCTTTAATAATATCTAAAGTGTTATCAGATGACCCATCATCCACAAAAACAAATTCAAATTCAACCTCGTTCATTAATTTAGCAATCCGTATTATTTCATTATAAAAAATAGGAAGACTTTTCTCTTCATTATAACAAGGGATACAAATGCTTATAATCTCCATAATTCATAACTCATCCTTTATATTTAATACTAATATGGCAGTTAACATTAATTAATTAACCCTTATTTAGTACCTAATACTAAATAAGGGCTATTCAAAGACCTAGTTCTCTTCCCGTTACGGGGATAATGTTACCACTATTACTTTTTAAGTTCTAGCAGAAAGCTTCTCAAACCTTCACGCCAGTGACGTATATCCTGAAAACCGTTTGTACGTATTGACAAATGCTCCATCACAGAATTACGAGGGCGTGGTGCAGGACGTATAAATTGTTCCGTAGAACACGGGTTAAGTTTGGCCGTAAAACTCAAATCCAAAATAGCCTCAGCCTCTACAAAAATCGCTTGTGTAAATTCAAACCAAGTACAAGAATCACTATTTGACGCATGGTATACACCATACTTCTCAGTTTGGATAAGCTCAAGCAAGAATTGAGCTAAATCGACTGTATATGTTGGCGAACCTTTTTGGTCATCCACTACCTGTAGTAATGGCTTTTCCTGACCAAGCTTTAGCATCGTTTTGACAAAGTTATTCCCATGCTTACCATACACCCAAGAAGTCCGCACGATAAAATATTTAGATGACAAGCTTTGAACTAATATTTCACCAGCTCGCTTAGACTTACCATAGATGCTTTTAGGATCTGTATTATCGTACTCATGGTAAGGCTGTGATCCTAAACCATCAAATACATAATCCGTGCTGATATACACCAGTTTAGCTCCAATTTTCTCAGTAGCAAGAGCTACATTCCGGCTTCCAGTTGCATTTATTAAATATGCAACATCGATGTCACTTTCTGCCGCATCTACCGCGGTATGAGCAGCGCAATGAATAACCACATCTGGTCCAAACCCACCAATAACTTGGATACATTGATCCAGATCAGTAATATCCATCTCCTGACGATCGCAAGCCAACACTTCGTGACCTTGATGCTGGAGCAGTAAAACTACGTCCTGACCCAGTTGTCCGGCCGCACCTGTAACAAGTACCTTCATAGCTAGTTTACCCCCGTATCAAAATTACAATGAGTCACCTAAACGATCACCATATTGCTGTTCAGCGTATTTTTGGTATTCCCCAGATTGAATACGGGTCCACCACTCGCGGTTATTGAGATACCATTGGATAGTTTCTTTAATACCTGTTTCAAACGTATGTTTCGGCTTCCATCCCAGTTCATTCATAATCTTAGTTGGATCAATCCCATAACGGCGATCATGACCTGGACGGTCTTGAACATAAGTGATCAAAGAATCAGGTTTGCCTAGTTCCTGCAATACCGTGTTTACAATATGCACATTCGTACGTTCATTATTACCGCCAATGTTGTAGACTTCGCCGTTCACACCCTTGTGAATAACCAGATCAATCGCGCTGCAATGATCCTCAACATACAACCAGTCACGGATATTCATTCCATCGCCATAAACAGGCAACGCTTGATCAGCAAGAGCGCGGGAGATCATGAGCGGAATAAGCTTTTCCGGGAATTGGTACGGGCCATAATTGTTTGAGCAGCGGGTAATATTCACTGGCAGTCCAAACGTTTCGTGATATGCACGTACTAGCAAGTCTCCGCCTGCTTTGCTTGCTGAATATGGACTATTAGGAGCCAAAGGAGTTTTTTCGGTGAATAATCCAGTCGCACCCAGTGATCCATATACCTCATCCGTAGATACTTGAACAAACTTAGTGATACTGTATTTTTTCGCCGCATCCAAAAGTACTTGTGTTCCAAGTACATTCGTCTTCACAAACACTTCCGGCTCTAAAATACTCCGATCCACATGCGATTCAGCCGCAAAATTAACAACGACATCCACACCCTGGCTAATCAGTTCATCCATCGCAGTAACATCTGTAATATCAGCCTTCACGAACGTATAGTTCGGATGATTCTCGATCGATTTTAGGTTCTCCAGATTACCTGCGTAAGTCAATGCATCCACGTTGACGATTTCGTAATCAGGATGTTGTTGCATCATGTACAGCACAAAGTTGCTGCCGATAAACCCAGCTCCGCCAGTAACTAACAGTTTCATTTATAACCCACCTTTTGTTCAATGAGATGTTTACATTTCGAAGTTTAACTCCGCATCCTTCAGTAAAGGATGACGTTGATCTTTATCCGATAATATCGCACTAGAAGTTGGCCAACCAATACCCAGCGCTGGATCATTCCATAATATGCCACGATCATTCTCAGGGGAATAATATTCGTCCACCTTATATAACACTTGGGTATTAGGTACTAATGTACAGAAGCCATGAGCGAATCCTTTCGGAACAAGCAACTGTCGCTTATTATATTCGCTAAGTATTACACCTACCCATTGCCCAAAGGTAGGCGAATTAAGACGAATATCAACAATCACATCGTAAATAGCACCCGATAAGACACGAATTAACTTAGTCTGAGATTTGGGATTAAGCTGGTAATGGAGACCACGCAAAACACCCACCTCAGCAGATAGGGAGTGGTTGTCTTGAATAAAATTATGAGTTATACCTAACTTGTTCATTATTTCTTCATTATAACTTTCCATAAAAAAACCACGATTATCACCATGAACCACAGGCTCTATTAAATTTGCACCAAACAGTTGAAGAGGAATTACCTTCATAACCTCTCCTCCTTCACCATTATAATTTCAGCTTACCGAACTCATTTCCAAACACAACAGATTGTGCTAGTTCATCCGCCTTAGCTAAGGACACATGCGTACCAACATCTGTCCACCAACCTTGCAGAATATCGTAGGTTAACTCATCTCTTACAATATATGCATTATTTACATCTGTGATCTCTAATTCACCACGTGCGGATGGCTTTAAGCTTTTAACTATTTCATACACATGACTATCAAACATATAGATACCGGTTACTGCGTAATTCGATTTTGGTTCAGCCGGTTTCTCTTCAGTTGAAAGAATTCGCCCATTACGAAGCTCTGGAACACCATTTTTTTGGGGATCAGATACTTCTTGAATCAATATTTTAGCCCCTTGTTTTTGATCAACAAAGTTTTGTACATATTGCGTAATATCATCTTCAAAGACGTTATCTCCAAGTATTACAACCATTTGATCATTACCAACAAATTGTTCAGCTAAATCTAAAGCTTGTGCAATCCCACCTGCTTCATCTTGTACTTTATATGTAAAGCATAAATGTCATAGGATATTTACCTACAGGAAGCAAGTGTTATTAGTAACTTTAGTCAAAGGAAATAGACGAGAACCAGTACCTCCAGCAAGAATTATGCCTTTCATAATGACCTTCTATGGATTATATCTATATTTTTACATATTAAATCAACTATGTCATAACTTAAATCAGGATATATAGGTAGAGTTAGGATGTTATCACTTATTTTCTTAGCATTAGGCAATTCAATATTTGAATACTCCTCTTTAAAACAACTATAATCAGTTGCCAATGGATAAAAGTATTTTCTAGTGAAAATATTATTGTCCCGAAGGATTTCATATAGAGTATTTCTGGATACTCCGTACTTTTCTTTATCAATTACAATAGGAAAGTAAGAGTAGTTATAAACTATATTTGACTTTTTGTAATCCAGAAGACTTATTCCTGGAATCTCCCCAAGTAAGTCTACATATCTTTCTGTTACCAATTTTCTTTTTTCAATATTTTCCTGAACATGATTTAAGTTCACGAGTCCCATTGCTGCTTGGAACTCATTCATTTTTGCATTATAACCAACAATTTCAACAGTTTCAGGACCGCTAATACCAAAGTTTTTATAAAGATCAATTATTCTTTTATATTCGTCATTTTTATAAACTAATACTCCACCTTCAATTGAATGAAAGAGTTTCGTAGCATGAAGACTAAACATCGAAATATCTCCGAACTGACTTATAGGTTTACCATTAATCTCAACCCCAAATGCATGTGCAGCATCATATAATACTTTTAAATTGTATTTCTGAGCAATCCTCTCAATAGCGTCTACATTACATGGAGTTCCAAATACATGTACGGGCATTATGGCACTCGTATTTTCATTAATAAGTGCTTCTATTTTGGTACAATCAATATTATAGTCACTTAAATCAATATCACAGAAAACTGGTTTTAAATTATTATTGACAATAGCATGAGTAGTTGAAGCAAATGTAAACGGAGTAGTTATAACCTCACCAGTGATCCCTAAAGTCTTAATGGCTGTTTCTAAAGCCATGTGTCCATTTACGAGAAGACTAACATTATTAATGGATAAAAAATCAATTAGCTTTTTCTCGAATTCTTGGTGCAACTCTCCATTATTCGTAATCCAAGAATTATTCCAGAGACGTTCAATTTCTGCAGTAAACTCCGAAAAAGGAGGCATATAAGTCTTTGTTACATTGACAGGTGTTTCTAATTTAATTAATTCATTCATTATGAGTTGCCCTCCACTTATAAATCATGTAGACATTTTTGTTGCAGCCTTAGAAATAACTATTGTAGAATCCTCAACATTCTTAATTATTATTGCCCCTAACCCAACAATACTTTTAACACCTATATTAGTTTTTTCTCTAACACAAGCTCCTGCACCAATTAATGTTAACTCACCTATAGACACATTCCCTGAGATGACTGCTGCAGGATTAATAGTGCAGAAATCACCAACTGTAGAATCGTGACCAATATTACAGGATCGATTTAATAATATAAAATTCCCTAGTTTCACATTAACAGTAAGATTTACTCCTGAACAGATTACATTTCCATACCCCATATTATTATTAGAACTTTTAGACAATTTAGAGAGAGGGTGTATTAAATTAGGAAAAACAATATTCGATTTATTTAAATCCATAATTTCTTGATATATCTTTTCTTTAATCTTTGGATCCGCTAAACCAATTATCACACCGATTACCGGGAATTTGTCGCTATACCCGGAAAATTCCACATTAGAAGTAATAATCTCTACATCTTCAATAGATTTACCAATTTCATTTGGATCATTAGTCACAAAACCAACCAAATGATATATATTAGTATACGAATAATCATTTATTTCATCTATTAAAGCTTTGATTTCTTTAGCACACCCTCCAGTACCATAAATAACAATCGGTAATCCATTCCACTCATTTAACATGCTTACCGGCTCCTATTTTTTAAAAAATTTCCTGATTGTTGAATATAGGTTTGTATCTTTTTGTATTTTCCGTTTAGCACTTTCCACTACCACCTGATGAAATGACGTTTCAAACACATCAATAATATCAAGTTTACCAGTATATGCGAAGAAATCATTGGCACTAAAATTATACTTTTCTTTTAAAACTCTTCTTGTGTTTTCATTTTTCAAAAGAATGCTAAGTTTTCGTAAACCAATAAGAACGTAAATAGGTTTTATATCAGGGGATATTTCTTTTAAATAAGCGAATGCTTTTTCACATTCAATTTCTTCTTTCGTATATAAGGCGTTCGATTCATCTAGAAAACCTTCAACAAAATCTTCGTCTTTTATTTCATCAAAAAAGTTACTCATAATAATAAAAAGCTCATTTTTATTCCTAATTCTATTTTCATAAGTAACAGAACTAGTATTCATTTCATTAGATAATATTCTAAAGTTAACTAATTTTTCTTCCATTACATGAATATTGAATTTTTTAATAACATTTATCCACATTGAAAAATCCGGTAATTGCCTCAAACTCGGATCATACAATCCAACTTCGTTATACACTTCCTTTTTAATAAGCATCGATGGATGACAAAAGCAATTTAATTTATAAAATAATTGTTTTAACCATTGCCCAGAAGACTTATTATTTTGAGTGAATGCGTCTGCCCAAAAATAATCTGTTTTTGATAACACTCTTCCTGCTTCATCAATAAAATTGGCGTCTGAAAAAACACAATCCACACTATCACTTTCTTCTAAAAAGTGCACTTGTTTCTCTAATTTATCTATTTCCCAATAATCATCTGAGTTTAACAAAGCAATATACTCTGATGATGAGTTTATTATTCCATGATTAAGTGTATCAACTGCTCCCTGATTTGTTTCAAATCCATAAAATTTAATCCTGGGATCTTCATATTTCTTTATCACATCTACAGAGTTGTCAGGTGATGCATCATCAATAATTAGTAATTCAAAATTTTCATACGTTTGGTTTAAAACACTCTCTATAGCTTTTCCAATGAATTTTGAATGGTTATAGGATGGAATAATTATAGAAACTTTCGGATTAGTACTTTTCAATTTCTGCACCTGCTCTATTTATAAAATTTTGGGGGTATTATACCTTTTAAGAGTGATGTTGCAAATGGAGGAAGGTATTTCTTTACTTTTTGTTTAATACTCTCTTTACTAGTAATAATCAAAGGACCATCTATATTATCTATTCTATCCTGAAGTCTTCTTTTATGAGCATTGAACTCTTCATGATACAGACCATCTAGATATTTATCATACTGCTCTATCAAGGAAACAGTATCTTTCAACTTTTCCAATTCCTTCTTCTGACTCCAAGTTCCGTTCGGATGCAAGCGATACACAGACATCACTTCGGGGAGATAGGCAATCAGTCCATTCTGGGCTACCATTATATTCGTCATCCAGTCATAAACTGTCAACTCATATAAAGAGCTATCTAATTGCTTCAAATACTTAGCCTTATATACGCAAGTAGAAAAATTACCTATAAAATTGTCCAGTACAAGTTCAGAGACTGTGATCAACTGGAAACTATGATCCCAATTCCAAGGTTGAACATTATATCTCTTTTTCTTCATGTCATGTACCACAAATTGATTAAAGGTCATAACACAAGCTTTATTAGACTCTAGAAAATCCACATGTTTTTGGATTTTCAAAGGATCAGTCCAAAAATCATCACCTTCTAGAATAGCTATGTATTCTCCCTTACATGCAGCAAAGCCTCTCTTATAGTTTAGCGTTATCCCCAAATTACTCTCATTAGCTAAAATCCTGAATTTCCCAGGATGATTCTCAGCATATTGCTGAATTATACTCATAGTACTATCTTTTGAGCAGTCATCTGCTACTACAATTTCATAATCAAACGTCGTTTTTTGTTCTAGAATACTGTCTATTGCTTGATTGATATAACTCTCGTGATTATATGTCACCAATAGAATACTACATTTTGTAATTGAATCAGTCATTTTTTCTTCTCCTTAATTTATCAATGATTGGTTCTAATCTTGTTATTAACTTATAGGCCTTTCTATTCTTAATAGCTTCGATTTCTTTTTCTAATTCACTTTTCTCTTTTGAAATCCCCAAATTATTCAACTCAATCATTTTAAGTACTTCATCTTTCTTCTTAAACTCATCATCAAACCAATTTTCTCGTGACTCATTCATTTCTTGCATTTCTTGATTTCTCTGTATCAGATCTTCATTTGTTAACTTTAAATTCTTAATCCTTGTTTTGAGAGTTTGATTCTTCATCCGTAATTTTTTTACAAAATTCATATATTTATATTTAGTATGTTCCCAATCACTATTCGCTTGTAATTTTGAAATCAAATTCTCTGATATATCTAGTACAGGAGTACTATATTTAAGCAGACACGAAACTGATCTAATATAAGTGCCTTGCATAACCTCAATAACAATTTGAGGATCATTATTAAGAAACATATATTGATTATTCTCTGTAGAGAAAGCATTTGAACTCAGTGTATATTCTTTGTTTTTTAAATTATCTTGATTTGTTAATTCTAAATCTAAAATTTCAATAATGCACTTAGTAGCAGAAGGATCTATTCTAATCTTATTGGCTAAAGCAGGAAGATCGAAATTAACTTGAAATACTTTTTGGGATTTTTCTACTTTAAAAGATTCACTTTTTGATTCACTGTACCCCTGACCATCATCCCAGTATATTTGAAGGTATAAATTATCTTTATCAAGATCACCTCCATTTTTTTTGTTGTTATCTGCATTCATTTTATGAGTTGACATAAAGTCAATCATATTTTCATGATGCGATATCATTGCATAATCTTCCGAGGTCATTTCTGCACTTATTTTTTTGAAAAGCGAAGGCAAGTTATCAATTCTTTTTTCGAATCCATTTTTGCCATATATAATAAACGTACGTACTGATTCTTCATTATTAAAATCTTTATAAAATAATTTTTCATTGTAAAAACTATTTACCGTATTCCAGTACTCATATATATCAGGATGTAATCCTGTCTTAAACTCCATTTGCATAAATTTCTCGAACAGAAAAATTGAAGCATGGTTAAATTGATTCCACTCTCCATTAAATTCATCCATCTTATCTTTAATTAATTGAAGATCAGGCAAACCATTTTCCTGATGTTCTTTACTCCATAGTATTTCACCGTTATATAAATAATGAAAAAAAGCACCTAATCTCTCTTCCACTTCCTCTATCCCGTTATTTGAAAACGGCGCTGAAATTATAAATCCATATTTAGATACTCTTTCAATTTCAGATAGAAAATCATTTCTCTTATGCAGAGGAATATGTTCAAGGACATCCAGCCCAATAACAAAATCAAAGTAATTATTATCAAAGCTAAGGTTAGTAGCATCACCCTGTATGAATGATGGATCATTTAATAACTCTTCAGGAAGGAGTAAATCCAAATATTTTATATTCTTATTTTCAACAAAGTTCTCTAAATTTTTATGTTCATTCGCCCCTACTTCCAGAATAGAAAGTTCAAGTTCTTTAATCCCCAATAATTCAAAAATAATCTCTACCATCTTATAACGTTGAAATTGATGAAATGGAATCACAACTCAAAATTCACCTCCTAATTAACTCTACTTATCTGTATTTCATTTGGAATATATAACTTGTTCCAGATCTTATAAGGATCCCTTTCGCGCATTTCAAATATATATGAGTTCTCTGTATAGTCTACGAATAACGATGTTCTATTTTTTATAGTTGAGGTAGAAAGAACAGTAGAAAAATTATACATTCCTTCTACTAAGGGTAAGCGCGTTTTGAATTCAACAATTATCTTCTGACCTGCTTCGCCAGATATTTCGCCGATTTCCTCAATCAAAGTATTACTGCCTAAATATTCGATGTTTTGTTTATCTCTAATATGATACCCAACAGAAATTTGACATTTTTTATCAAATTTTATATGCATTCTAATTTTAATTTTGTCATTAAAATCAGCTGTTATAACTGGATTATTGTTGCTATCTAACACTTCTAGCTCTGTTAAAATCGCATCACGGGTCCCCTGCCTGAAATATTCCACTTTCTCCATAAACTCAGAATTCTCTTTGAAGACAAGATTGTCATCCAAGGAAACCTCATCGAGATGGTACAGTTTATCTTCCGAGTTCACTCTCCCCTTAGTATTATTGTTCATTTGATCTCTAACATATTTAGCATACATATCTACTACCTTTTCAGCATCTCCGTAAGCTTCAAGATTTCCGTTTTTCAAATATATAGCCTTTTTGCACAAGGACTTAACAGAATTCAAATCGTGACTTACGTATAAAACTGTAACTCCCTGGAGAAATAATTCTTTCATTTTCGTTATACATTTCGCTTGGAAATACATATCTCCAACACTTAGAGCCTCATCGACTATTAAAATATCAGGTTGTACATTGATAGCAACAGAAAAGGCTAACCTTGCAAACATACCACTACTATATGTTTTAACTGGTTGATAAATATACTCCCCTAGTTCTGCGAACGAGAGGATTTGCTCAAGTCTTTCTTTTATTTCTTCTCTTTTAAAACCCATCATCAAACCGTTTAAATAGATATTTTCAATACCTGTATACTCAAAGTTAAATCCGGCACCAAGCTCCAAAAGTGCAGCTACTTTTCCATTCACTTCTGAGATACCACTTGATGGCGTTAATACTCCGGTTATAATTTTTAACAAAGTTGATTTACCAGATCCATTCTCTCCAATAATACCTACAATATCTCCCTTATCTATAGTGAAATTGAGATTCTGAAGAGCATGGTGCTCAGAATACAACGTCTTCTTTCGATAAAATAAAGACTCCTTGAGCCTATCCATAGGAGTTTTATATAGTTTATAAGTTTTGCTGACATTTTGAGCGCTGATCGCTATAGTTTCCATTTCCAAACCACCTTATCAAAGCACATCAGAAAGATGTGGTTTAAGTTTTCTAAATACTTTTATTGATATAGCAAAATTAACTATGACTACAAATGCAAAGTAAAGTGTCAATTTGTATTTCTCATAAAACCAAATTTTATTAATCATAGAATCTCGAAAACCTTCTACGATATAATAGAATGGATTTAATTTAAACAAAAAAATCATATGCGGAGACAAAACATCTACAGACCAAAGAATTGGCGTTAACCACATACCAAACTGCAAAATAATAGACAATACGTACGAGAAGTCTTTAAAAAATGGAGTAATTGCTGCGGTTAACCAAGATATACTAGAAATAAGAATTATATTACATAGGGTATAATATATAATTTGAACCGCAAAAAAACTAATAGGATAACCATAACTAATAAAAAAGGAGAATAAGATTATAATGAAAAACAGATGCACTAAGAATGCCGAGAATATCTTTACTAATGGTAATAATTCAATTCTAAAAACAACCTTCTTAACTAAATAATTATACTCTAAGAAACTATGTGTCGCTGTTGTTAATGCTTCAGAAAAATAGAACCAAGGTATAATCCCAGATACAAACCATAAAACGAAAGGTGCGTTTAAATCAGCCGGGGCGCTGACTTTCAAACCCTTTTCAAAAACAAACCAATAAACCAGTATAGTAACTAATGGCATTAGTAACGCCCATAACAATCCAAAATATGAACCAGCATATTTTGATTTGAAATCATTAATAGCTAAACTTTTAGTTAAGGAACATATATTTTTGATCCTCTTCATGTACGGTTCTTTCCTCATTTGTGCGTCTCCTTAGTAAAATCATATATATATTATTATTGCATTTATTACCTATACGTTTATTATTAATGTATTTATTATTAATGATAAAAAGTAGTTAGGTCGCCTTACATATGTTAAAATATCCACGTACCTACAGGAAAAGGAGATTATAACGTGTCGAAACCAGTATACGGTAAAAACGCCGCTCAGTCGAGAAATGTTGAAAAGATAGCAAGTCCGATATGGGCATTAGTTGTTGGTTTTATTCTATTTTTGTGTTGGACCCCATTTCAAGTGGGATTGTTTAATGGATCGCTAGTAGATTACGAGAAGCCAATATATGTATCCGCACTATTAAGCGCACTGATGCTGCTAGTCTGTGTTGGCTTGAACTACAAAAAATTCAAGCTTGAAGAGCAGAGTGATTTAGTAGCTTGGGCAGCGTTATTGCTCCCTGTGACCTATGCTCTGTCACTGTTTGTCGCAGTTTCGCATTATACGGCGATGAATATGCTGTTCATTCAGTGTACATATGCCGCAGTTTTCATTATAGCCTTTTATCTCATGAAGCAAAAGCAAGTAAATGTTGTCATTCAAAATGCTATATTAGCGATTGCGTATTTTATAGTGGGTTTTGGACTTTTAAATTGGCTAGGCAGTAGTAAATTAGCAGGAAATCTTATAGGTTGGTTCTCAAACACTGTCCGAAATGATGTCTATTTAGATGCTGTTATGACTGACTCTAACGGACTTCGTCTGACTTCGATCTTTCAGTACGCAAACACGTACGCTGCCTTCTTGATGGCCTTTCTATTTGTAGCAATATTCGCGCTTATTCGCTCTAAAAATTGGTATGGAACGTTAACACACAGCTTTATGTTGGTACCTATCATTGTTTCTATCCTACTGACGTTATCTCGTGGCGGCTTAGTCCTGCTACCTGTAGTATTCATACTCCTACTTCTATTCCTAAAACCTGCACAGCAAATCCTTTGGATTCTGCATCTAGGAGTTGCTGGTATTGCTTCGCTACTAATTACAACTCCAGTGACCAATCTGGGCTTAGAGTTAAATACAAATTTCACTTCATCCGCTGCCTTAAAGGGTTGGGGATACCTGCTGGGTGCTTCAATAGTTGTTGCCATTATCGGCTGGGTGATCCAACGTTTCGTATCTCCATGGTTACATATGAAATTGGAGAAAGTGTCGTCCCGTAAACTGACGGGTCTATGGATCCCACTCGGATCAGTTGTGCTGGTAGCCATTGTAGCATTCTTGCTCATTGGTACAAGTGCAAAAAGCATCTTACCCGACAATATGGAGACTCGCCTAGAGAACATCAACTTCCAACAACATAGCGTACTCGAGCGGATTACTTTTTATAAGGATGCCTTGAAGGTGGTTAAGGATTATCCGATCCTCGGTGCTGGTGGAGGAGGCTGGGCATCACTCTATGAGCATTATCAGAATAACCCTTATACAAGCCGGCAGGTGCATAACTTCTTCTTACAATTTCTCATTGAAGTAGGTATTGTTGGATTTATCATCTTTATGAGCTTCATTCTGTATATCTTCTATAAATATATTCGTGGATATGTAAAACGGGATAAGAATGAATTCGAGAATGGTTTCTTCTATTTAATTATTGCTCTATCTATTCTTGTGCACAGTCTACTTGATTTCAATATGAGTTATGCCTTTATGGGCATACTAGTTTTTATTGGTCTTGCTGGAATGGCAGCTGTTATGGATAGCAAGCCACTGCGGAAAAATTGGAATAAAGCGGGCATCCGTTTTGGATACCTCGCTGTGCTTTCTTTAGGAACCTTGTTCCTAGTGTTCTTATCAATTAGCTATATTGGCTCCAGTAACTCCGCTTTGAAAGCTAAACAATTACGGGGTTATAGCAATTCTTACGAAGAGCTTAGAGCTCCCTTGATAGAGACTTTGAACAAACGCCCAAGCCATCCAGAATCGACAATTTATCTTTCAGCCTTGGATCAGCAGGTATTTAGCCAGACCCAAGAGGAACAGTTCCTTGACGAATCTTACAGTGTATTAACTCGCGCACTCAAAGATGAGCCATACAACAAAAATCTTCTGCTCCAATTAGTGAGCTACTACGATCTGAAAGGTCAAAGTAACGTCGCCTTGGGTATTTACCGTGACAACGCAGATAAGTTCAACTGGGATATCGATTGGTATGATGCAATAATCAGCCGTTCTTTTGCATTAGGTCAGCAAGCACTTAATCAAAAGGATGAGACAAAGAAACAAGAGTATTTCAATGAAGCGCAAGAAGCATATAATCATGTTCTTGCTGGGATTGAACATCTGAAGACTCTTCCACCAGAACAACTGCAAGGGCGTCCTTTCTCAGTAACGCCAACTATCGCTTTAAACGTTGGCAAAATGCAACTTTTATCCGGACAAGAGGATGCGGCGAAGACCACTCTCAAGCTTAATTCAGATGCTAATTACACGGATATCATGAACAGTGAAACTCCATGGGATATAAATTGGTACAGTTCACTCATCAGCCGTTCATTTGATTTGGGGCAGGCAGCTTATGCACAACAAGATAATCCAGATAGAATAGACAACATGAAAGCTGGCTTTGTTATTGGGCTTTTGGCCTACGATCATGTACTTGCGGATAATGATCCTTCGAAGACATTTAATCCGGATGTGACACTGAAGGTAGGAAAGATGCAGTATATGTCTGGAAAGATACAAATTGCAGCCTCTATCTTAAAAACAGCCTTAAGCCAAGATTTCGCTGATGCAACCAATCGTGAGATTGCCCGTTGGTACCTAGCTGCACTGGCGAAAACTGGTGGCGAGGATCAGGCACTATACGATTCGCTGATCGCAGCTGATCCTGCGGAAGCAGCACAAGTTGAGGCCATTACAAATTCACAATTTTAAAAAAGAATGAAACCCTAAAAGCGCGCCACTGTAATTACAGTGGCGCGCCTTTTTTATTTTATGAGATTTACTTATAGCCCAACCTTAGCTGCTTCGCTCTCGACAAGCTCTTTCATATAACGAAGCAAGTCATCTTTAAGCTCCTCGTGTTGAAGTGCATAATGAATGGTAGTCTGGATAAAGCCCATTTTCTCACCCACATCATGACGTTTACCTTCAAAGTCATAGGCAATAATTCGTTCAACCTCGCTTAGACGTGCTATCGCATCAGTAAGTTGGATCTCTCCACCTACACCTACCTGCTGCTCACCTAGCATATCGAAGATACGTGGAGTTAAGATGTATCGTCCTAAAATTGCTAGATTAGAAGGAGCCTCTTCTCTCTTTGGCTTTTCTACTAGACGATTAGCTTTATATACCCGTTCTGCCAAAGGCGAAGCATCTACAACACCATACCGTGATACTTCTTCCCATGGAACAGGCTGAACACCCACGATAGAAGATTTATACTCGTCATAAACATCTATCATCTGTTTGAGACAAGGTTTATTCGCTTCAACAATATCATCGCCTAGCAGGACAGCAAACGGTTCGTTTCCTATGAATTTACGTGCACACCAAATTGCATGTCCGAGACCTCTTGGTTCTTTTTGACGAATGTAGTGGATATCTGCCATTTCGGAAGATTTACGAACGGATTCAAGCAGCTCCCACTTCTGCTTCTCTGCTAAGTTAAATTCCAGTTCAAAAGAGTTATCAAAGTGGTCTTCAATCGCACGTTTACCTTTCCCTGTTACAATAATAATATCCTCGATCCCGGAAGCAACAGCTTCTTCAACAATATATTGGATCGTCGGTTTATCTACAATCGGTAGCATTTCTTTAGGCATTGCTTTGGTCGCAGGCAAAAAACGGGTACCAAGACCTGCGGCTGGTATAATGGCTTTACGGATTTTCATCACATTAACTCCTTCTGTCGGATACTCTTCCATTCTAAATACTCAGTATGTAAAATGGCATATTTCCTTCAATTATAGCAGTTATAGCAGATTTATGTCAGAGTGTTTGTTATATTTGTATATCTATTCCATCTAAATAAGAGAGACGGCATTATAAACCATTTATTTCTAGAATAAACACTTTGCTGACCCTTACGATATATTATCTAGTATATGCAAATTAGGATGAGGACGAGATCAAATCTAATAAAAAGGGCTAAGCAATACCAGCATCTACCTGGTAGTTACTTAGCCCTTTTTCTTTAACTCTTAACTCTTATTACTTCGCGTTCACCAATTGCCCACGCGTTACGCCAAGTTGGTTAGTAGCCTTTAGGCTCTTCCATACCTGCGTACCAGAGATTTCACCACGCAGAGCGCGGCTGTAGAGGCTGATTACCTCAGCCACTTGCTCTGGCGTCTCTTCCAAGAACTCCACACGGTATGAAGATACTCCTAGGTCACGGAAATTGTTCAAATACTCCGCACCAGACTGCTCAACAGCGTTATAGACGGTATTACGGCAGCCTTCATCCACACGAACTGGATGTGACATTCCAATACGGTCTTGCAAAGAAGCACGGTGTTCTTCACAAGGACGACCACAGTTCGTAAAGTCCGTGCCTTCACTCATAAAGGTACAGTACACACAGTGTTCAGTATGGAACATCGGCAAATGCTGATGGATAACGACCTCCATCCGGGACGTATCACTGTGTTCAAGCAGATCGACCATCTGTTGAATGTTCAAGTCATAGGATGGCGTTACTATGTCACAGCCAGCCTCAAGGAACAAATCCACTGCTTTATGATTGGCGATATTCAGTGAGAAATCACCGATCAGGCGTGGATGCACAGCATCCGGCTGCTCCTGGCGGCGGCGCAGATAATAATACAACGCGCCTGTATTACGCACGAGCACAGCATCCGGCTGCAAGCGAAGAATATTCGCGTGGTAGCCGTTCTCGCCCGGCATATGAATGCGCGGCGTGGCCAGCGCTATGCTGGCCCCTGCAGCCCGTACCGTATCTACCGCTGCCGGGAACTGCTTGATAAACTCGAAGTCGGCGTAGATGTTTCTCACGCCGGCCTCGAGCGCAGCCTGCACCTGTGGCAGGCTGCGGCACAGCGCGGTGAGCTCCGCTTCACCAGCGCACTGCGGAGCGACACCCCTGCGGGTGGCGTCGCCGTAAACCTCGATCGCCCGTTTCACGTAGACGGGCGGTTTCGGGCGCTCGCCCGCAAGCAGCTCCACCGCTTGGCGGCGGATGCTGTTCAGCTCGCGCATAGGGACGATGACGTCGCCTTGCAGATGCGACTCCAACGCGTCAAGCTGGAACACGGTCCCGCCCAGGCGGCCGAATTGTTCTTCCAGCAGCGCGGTATCCATCGGACGCTTTTGCGCGGCTTCCAGCGCGAGCTCCGAATCCACACGGACGGTAACGTTCTTCTGAACGTCCGTCCACCAAGTCGTCAGCTTCTCGCCGACGCAGCCTTGCACTCTAACATGTACCGGAAATACCCGGTACGGCTTTTCAGTTTCATAAGTCTGGCGCAGCGCCTTATCTAACGCAGGGTCATTTGTCTTCCAAATGCGGTCACCGACATTTAGACGACGAAGATCCACATCATTACGACCGGCTACGATGTCGATGATCCAGCCTTCTCCGGCTTCGCCTTCCAGCTTCACACCTTTACGACGAAGGTCGTAGACACGACCGCCTTCTTCTTTTTTCGTCGGATCCCCAGCGTCAAAAACAATTCCGTCCCCACGCTTAAGCGGTGCATGAATACGGCAGACCACTCCGTCACGCAGAATTTGCTCAACAGTCCCCAAATATACACCACGGCTTTTTGGGAAAGTCCCGTCTACCAGTTTCTTATTGTTCGTTCCATCCAGGAAACCATGTGTAAACCCGCGGGAGAAGCTTTGTTGCAGCTCACGCACCTCCTCCTTCGAAGGTTTAGACAGATCGCCTTCAAAATACCGATCAATCGCTTTACGATACTTACTAACTACATTCGCTACATATTCCGGGCTTTTGAGGCGACCTTCGATTTTAAAAGAAGTCACACCCGCCTCGATCAGCTCAGGCATTAGATCAATTGCTGCCAGGTCCTTAGGAGAGAGCAAATAAGTTACGTCTCCCATAGGTTTTACCTCACCATCCACCATCAGATCATAAGGCAGGCGGCAAGCCTGCGCACATTCACCGCGGTTGGCAGAACGTCCGCCCCACATTTCAGAGGTCAGACATTGACCGGAGTAGGAAACACACAAAGCACCGTGTACGAATACTTCCATCGGCAGGCGGGCTTGCTCCCCGATCGTACGAATTTGTTTCAGATTGTTCTCACGACCTAATACCACACGTTCCAAACTAAAAGGTTTAGTAAACTCGACCGCTTCCGGCGAAGTAATGGTCATCTGTGTCGATCCGTGAATCGGGAAATCCGGTGAGATTTCGCGGATCATTTTGACCAAACCTAAATCTTGTACAATTACTGCGTCCACGCCAGCATCCACGCATGCATCAATCAGTTCTTTTGCATCAGACAATTCATTTTCAAAAACCAGTATATTAAAGGTCAAAAAGCCCTTCACACCATAGCTATGCAAAAACGCCATAATTTCCGACAGCTCGTCCATGCGAAAGTTGTTCGCTCTGGCCCGTGCATTAAACTTCTCTACGCCAAAAAAGATAGCATCCGCTCCGTTTGCTACCGCTGCACGCATGCAGTCCCAATCACCTGCGGGTGCCAATAGCTCCACGTCTTCTCTGCGTATTTGTTGCTCTTTCATTTATATCCTCCCAAACCGCCATTTGACGGGTCATTTCTAGTTGATTAACTTGATAATTGTATCAAATATCACACTTGAGCGCTATGCGTTTACCAACATTTATATAGAATAAAAGTCATAATGCTGTCAGGAAGCTGACTTCTTGCCTATTGCACTTTACTCCATGAATGTTGTAGAACATGCAACTTTATTGCCTAATCCAGCGCTTCGACAACTAAATGTTGTACATAAAGCATCATTCTCACACTCTAGTATCGACAACCGGCACAAAAAGTTGCAACATTTACAACAATTCACTAGGAATTCCGTGACATACGAGACATACGATAGAATGTTGTATCAAATACATCAATCCATCCTTTAGCTATTCACATTATGCCCAACTTGGATAACATTGGCTCCAAATCTCCTAAAACAACCCTTCCGACAACCCTTCTATCGGTTCAAAGTAACAAATATATGTATTTTTAATAATAGGCCGAATCCCTTTTCCCTCTTTATACAAAAAAAGAACGCCCCAAGCCAAATCGGCAACTGGGACGTTCTTCGTCTGATTGAATTATACGCTTCTATTCGTGTGTAAGCTACGACATTGGTACTCTTTTAACTACTTGCTGCCTGTAAACCGAAACGATTGTAACGTCTTGTCTAATAGAGCCTGCTGTTCTGCAGTGGCATTGGCATCATTCAGCGTAACGGTAATCGTGTAGACCACATCATTTTTGCCGAAAACAACCTGCTTGCTGCGAAAAGGGATGCCATTTTTGATTTGATGTGCAGTTATGATCGTAGCAGGGACATCCGCAAAGGTAGACTCCACTACACTTTCTATACGAGGGCCTTTGGGATCATTATTTTTATTTTGATAAGCATCTTTGAGAACATTAACTGTATAATCCACTGAACCCTCGGATTTTGAGTTGATCTGTAGACGTCCTCCGCTGAAGCGATATTCAATCGACTGCGTCTCAAAAATATCCTGATAAGGTGTCCATAAACTTGGAATATCAATGGCATAACCGTAGGTTTTGGATACTTTGGTTAATGTCTTATTTTTGAGCGTCTTATAATCATCACTAGCGAGTCGCCCGAAGTTCTCCTTCAGCAGATCAAAATCAATATCAATAGAGGATATGATGGCTTTGAATTTTGCCTTATCGTCATCTTGCCCAGCAGCTGTTACATATTCAAAATAATAGCGATACCCATTTTTGAGTATGAGAGCTTGATATTCTGTAGTAACACCGTTGCCGTAATTTAGCTGTAGCTCATTGATTTGTGCAGATACACCGGAGATCTCCGACTTGTTGCTGTCTTTCAGAACATAAGCATCCGCTACAAAGTTTTCTTTAGTTTTCGTTTTCAGATCTTCAGCCCAGCTCTCTAGTGTAGAACCAGCAGGTGCCGAGGTAACCGCCACACTCAGATGACTTCCCTGCTTACTCTCGTAATAGAGATGCTGGTCGTCCTTACTCCAATCTGCGGGAACCTGTAGTGAAATCCCATAGTCCTCATTGTACGCGTCACGCAATCCACTTTTCACCGTAGAAAGATCACGGATTTTTTTGTTTTTAGTATCAAAAGAAGGCTGGAAAGAGTTAAGTAATCCTGTGTATTTAGCAAAATCTTTATAATTAACTGCTTTGTTATCCGTCAAATAAATCTCGTAGAGTCGACCTTCAGCATATAACAGTCTGCTTTCCCAGAGCGCTCCACTGGAATCTTTACTGATCAATCTAGCATAAGGTATCGCGGCTTTGGGGAACGACTCCCGATCCAATATCAACTCCCCACCTGCCTCGACCTCCCGAACCAGCTGTTCCAGCAGCCCTTCCGCATCTACCGCAACCGCCTGGTCACTTACATGAATCTCCACATAATATAGATTGTCCGCACTTGAAAAGGTAGCCACACTTTCATCCCCACCGCTATTTCCAGCGATCAGCCCAGAGGGATAATTCAGTGTCCATTGAAAATAGCTGTTTCCAATTTGAGTCTTACCAACATCGCTGTCAATCCCAGTATCCTCTGGCGTATCTTCTTCGTTGTCTACAGGAACTAGGGTAACCATAAGCTCACCCCCACTCCCTTGAGTAAGGGTCGCACCTAACACATCAGCCACAAAACGTAGCGGTACCATCAGCACATCTGAAACCATCCGGGGCGCTGAGCCTAGTTTAACTTTGATTCCATCCTTCCAAGCGATATCACTCCCAATTGTCATCACCCCTGAATGAGTACCGTAGGTTACTTTTACAACATCGTTCTGCTCTAAGGAAACATTGCTGCCAAACGTCTTTTTAAAAACCCCAAGCGGGACCATAACCGTTCCGTTCTCCCTATAAGGCCGCTCGATAGCCACCTTCTTACCATTCACCGTAGCTGAAGTACTGCCAACTTTTAGACTCAGCTGTTGCTTGTCTCCTTCTGAAGCTAATGCTGTTTGTATGGGTAATATAGAAAATAGCAGTAATACGGCCAACATCGCACAAAATCCTTGCTTTAAAATTTTTAAGCCCATTTACCGTCCCCCTCTCCAGTTTACTGATCACTCTTCCGCGTGCTCGTCCCCATCCGATACATAATCATCTCCGCTTAACAACGGATCACCTTGAGTGAGCACGAGTTTACGAACGACGATATCCCCATCGCTTTGCATAACCAGCCGCACAGTTGCTCCCGGCAGGTAGCTTTTGAACAATTCATTAATATCAACTAGTGAGACCACACGATGCCCATCGATGCTATATAAGACGTCCTCTTCAGCAATCCCTGACTTGAGTGCTTCTGAAGACACCACCTTCGTGACGGACAGCGGGTCCAGCGTTGGCAATCCCACAACCGTAGACCAGCTCGCCTCCAGCTCTAGCCCCAGACTCGGATGCTGGACCTCACCATATTTTAAAAGCTGGTTCATAATATACTGCACAGTATTCGCTGGAATCGAAAACCCCATATTTTCCACACCCACCGCTGAGTATTTCAGGCTGTTGATTCCCAGCACCTCACCTTTCATATTTACTAGCGGCCCTCCGCTATTTCCGGGATTAATCGCTGTGTCACTCTGGATAAGACGATAAGCCGCATCTACCTCACGGTTAAGACCACTTATAACGCCTACAGTCGCTGAATTTCGTAGAGAAAAGCTAATCGGTGTTCCGATAGCAATAACCTTCTCCCCAACCACTGTTTTGCTATTCGCTGGAATAAACTTGGCGGGCTTTAAATGGGTGGCATTGATTTTGATCAGCGCCAGATCACTAACTTCATCCAGATATGTTTCTTTAACGCTGTAGGTTTTGGAGTCCGAAGTGACTACTATGGCATTTTGCAGATCCTTGATTACATGAGCATTGGTTATAATCCATCCGTTCGATTTCACAATGATGCCGGAGCCATGCGTCAGATTGTACCGATCATCCAGGCCACTATTCCCGCCACTCTCATCTTTGCCGATAATGCCCACAACAGAAGGAGTGATACTTTTAATAATTCCAGGTATCGGATCTTCTGCCGCTGCTTTACTAACCACCTTACTAGTACTATCAAAAGCAAACACCGACTGACTCCATGCTACCGACAGCACTACGCCGCACAGTAATAGACCTAATCCTTTCTTCACCAGCTTCTCCCCAATACTCCTCATTCCTCACCAGACCCTCTCTTTACAAATGGATAAATTTAACATTATATAATTTGAAAAAAGACGCCTTCAATGCGCCCATGGCGTTAAAGGAGTCTTTTGGTGCAAAGCTGTTCAATTTAGTTCTTTCATTAACTTAACCAATGCATCACCATGGCATAGTCAGAGATCACAAAAACCAGCAAGCTAACGGCTCCAAAACCAATGGCAAATTTGTTCTTCTGGGGAGCTTTCAATAGTCGAACAACCCCGACCAAAATCAAGATGGTAAATAAAATCATAAACACATCAAAGGTATGAAATTTAGACGGTCCTTGCGCGGCAACTTCTGCAAGCAGCATAACCTTACCTCCTCAAAAATGTTGTCAAGCAAGATCCAGTAATCCCCATATCACCTTCTATGTTATCGCTACCATTTGGGCGATGCAATAGGTTTTGTAGAAAAATTATGTATTTGTCGCAAAAAATATATTTTATCCCTGCAAAATCCGTAATAACGATGAGATTGATCACTGACAATTGGGTGTGCTTAGGGAAACGTTGTGAGCCCAATCAACTCTTTCGTCGTGAACGTTACAATAGAAAGTCCGTTAACTGCTTTAGAGATGAGATAAATTGAGCAGTGAATTGGAATTGGAATTCAGAACTTAGAACTTAGAACTTAGAACTTAGAACTTAGAACTTAGAACTTAGAACTTAGAACTTAGAACTTAGAACTTAGAACTTAGAACTTAACATTCTAGGCTCGAAATTTAGGGTTTTAATGAATTAGGGAAATTCTCCCTAATATTGACCGATTATCAGTTCATTTTGTGGTTATCAGGGAATTCCTCCCTAAAAATCATTAGAAAACCGGCTATATGAATGAATCTACCCTATAATTAGGGAGGTTTTCCCGGATTTCACCTTTTATGATCTAAAAACTCGGATTTTCAGGGAGGTTTTCCCTAATCTAATAAACAGTTATTTGATAGAGTGATATGAATGATTAATTATTCGGTTTTCAAGGAACTTTTGACCCTAACGTTAGTCAATTACCCGTTAACCCTATCAACAGAATACTCCTCATTGAATCTTACTACGAACATGTCCTACATATGCCTACCTTGCCTATTATTAAATCCATTTTTTCTATAAGAATTCGTATAACTTTTGCTAGAAATATCACATCATATATCTAAGAGCCGTCTTTCGTACAATTACCGGATAATCCTACCACGCCTTAAATGGCCTTTACTCCATTCTAGAGGACGAGATTAGCTGTTCGTTGTTATTTGTTAGATATTTTCCCTGTGAAAATTATTGCTTACAACCTACAATAAAAGCCCCGGCAAGATACCGAGGCCTTATTTATACATAGGTTATATTACTTACTGTTTATTTGGTTTCCGCCGTCTCAAGCATAAGCGCTTCGGTCCGCTCTGTATCACGAATCAGAACCGGCTTCAGATATTTACCTGTGTAAGACTCTGTGACAGTAATGATCTTCTCCGGTGTTCCTGTTGCCAGGACGGTACCACCGCCGCTACCACCTTCCGGTCCCATATCGATGATATAATCCGCTGTCTTGATTACATCCAGATTATGTTCAATAACAAGAACCGATTCTCCGGAATCCACCAAACGATGCAATACCTCAAGCAGACGACCAATGTCATCTACATGCAGACCTGTCGTAGGCTCATCCAAAATATAAAGTGTTTTACCCGTGCTGCGACGGTAGAGCTCAGAAGCCAATTTTACCCGCTGTGCTTCACCACCGGATAAAGTGGTTCCTGGTTGACCAATCTTAATATAACCAAGGCCTACATCCATCAGTGTTTGCATTTTACGATGGATACGCGGGATATTTACAAAAAACTCTGTTGCGTCCTCTACCGTCATCTCTAACACATCTGAAATGTTTTTGCCTTTATATTTCACTTCTAGTGTTTCCCGGTTATACCGTTTGCCTTTACATACTTCGCAAGGGACGTATACGTCCGGCAAGAAGTGCATCTCGATCTTAATGATCCCGTCTCCACGGCAAGCTTCACAACGTCCGCCTTTTACGTTAAAGCTGAAGCGTCCCTTTTGGAAACCACGTACCTTAGCCTCATTTGTCTTGGAGAACAGATCACGGATGTCATCGAATACACCTGTATAGGTTGCTGGGTTGGAGCGCGGTGTCCGCCCGATTGGCGACTGATCGATTTCAATAACTTTATCGAGATTTTCTAGTCCTCGAATTTCTTTATGCTGACCAGGACGCACCTTCACAGCCTTATTCAGCTGCCGTGCCAAACTCTTGTAAAGAATCTCGTTGATAAGCGAGGATTTACCGGAACCCGATACACCTGTCACCGCTGTAAATACACCTAATGGAATCTTCACATTCACATTTTTCAGGTTATTCTCTTTAGCACCACGTATTTCTACCCAGCGATCATCGGTAGGACGGCGTTTAGCAGTAACCGGAATAAATTTACGTCCGCTTAAATATTCACCCGTTAATGAATTCGGATCTTTCATAATCTCTTCTGGCGTCCCTTGAGCCATAACTTGTCCACCATGAATACCTGCGCCCGGACCAATATCAATAATATAATCCGCTGCCATCATCGTATCTTCATCATGCTCTACAACAATTAGCGTGTTACCTAGATCGCGCATATGCGCAAGCGTAGAGATCAGGCGATCATTGTCCCGTTGATGCAAGCCAATACTTGGCTCATCCAGAATGTACAATACACCCATGAGACTTGAACCGATCTGAGTAGCCAACCGAATACGCTGCGCCTCACCACCGGAAAGCGAACCCGCTGCACGGCTAAGCGTCAAATAATCCAAGCCTACATTCACAAGGAATCCAAGCCGATTGCAGATCTCTTTTAGAATGAGGTTGGCGATGGCTGTTTCTTTTTCACTCAATTTTATCTCTTCAAACCAATGCTGGCAGTCTCCTATTGAAAGGTCCGTAACATCAGAAATATTATGATCATTGATAGTCACAGCTAATATTTCTTTTTTCAGACGTTTACCTTTACATACATGACATGGCTTAGCACTCATAAATCCTTCGATAAATTCACGAATACCATCCGAAGCAGTTTCACGGTAACGCCGCTCTAGGTTAGGTATAATCCCTTCAAAGGCAACCATCGCATCTTTCTTTTGACCGAAATCATTTTCATAACGGAAGCGGACCTTCTCACTGCCTGTTCCGTTCAGTAATTTATTCATATGATCAGGTGTCAGACTGCTTACCGGAACGTTCTGTGGAATTTTAAAGTGTTCACAAACCGACTTCAGGAATTGCGGATAGTAATTAGAAGTACTTCCAGTCCAAGCTAAAAAAGCACCTTCTTCGATGGATTTCTCAGCATCAGGAATAAGCAGGTCTGGATCGACCACCATCTTCATGCCAAGTCCATCACACTCTGTACAAGCTCCAAACGGACTGTTGAAAGAGAACATCCGTGGTGCCAACTCTTCAATACTAAAACCACAAATTGGACAAGCAAAGTTAGAGCTGAAAAGCAGCTCTTCCTGGCCGATGATATCCACAAGGATTTTACCGCCCGAAAGCTTAAGCGCCGTCTCCAGTGAATCCGTCAGCCGGGTCTCCACATCGTCTTTAACAACGATCCGGTCTACCACAACTTCTATTGTATGTTTTTTATTCTTTTCTAGTTCAATATCCTCAGACAGATCTCTTAGTTCCCCGTCCACACGCACACGTACGAAGCCTTGCTTAGAG
The DNA here is from genome assembly GCF_038002845.1 of Paenibacillus sp. FSL F4-0122. NCBI lineage: Bacteria > Bacillati > Bacillota > Bacilli > Caryophanales > Paenibacillaceae > Paenibacillus > Paenibacillus sp. FSL F4-0122. The sequence goes on along the minus strand of NZ_JBBODI010000001.1, from coordinate 2,891,123 downwards.
ATATCTGTGAAGAGCCCTTTATGCTCACCTTTACGTCCTGAAATGATTGGCGCCAGGATCTGCAACCGAGTTTTCTCGGGATACTGCATAATCCGGTCTACCATCTGTTCAACGGTCTGGGAGGTAATCTCAATACCATGCTCTGGGCAATGGGGATGACCAATACGTGCAAAGAGCAACCGCAAATAGTCATAAATCTCCGTAACTGTACCTACCGTGGAGCGTGGGTTCCGGCTTGTTGTCTTCTGATCTATAGATATCGCCGGAGACAAACCATCAATTGAATCCACATCTGGTTTCTCCATTTGTCCCAAAAACTGACGTGCATAAGCCGACAAAGATTCAACATAACGCCGTTGTCCTTCAGCATAAATCGTATCAAATGCAAGCGATGATTTACCTGAGCCGCTAAGTCCCGTCAGCACGACGAAACGGTCACGTGGAATCGTCACATCGATGTTTTTGAGATTGTGCGCCCTCGCGCCTTTAATTACAATATTTTCGTTCGCCAACGGAACCTCTCCTTTAAAAAACTATTTCAACTTTATTTCAAAATATTCTCAAAGCCTTTTCAAAGCCTTTCGATCCCTCCCAAACCCTCTCTTCCAAGGGAGGGCCCCAAGGGTTGCACCCTCTGGACACCCGCATTTTCTGGAGAAGGAGTATGGTGGGACGTAACTTAGTGACTATAATGCTCAGAGCGCTTATCCCTGCGGGACCGCTTGGACATTCTCGCACTACCTAAAAGCAGGTACAAGCAACTGTCATAGACGTTGCATGGTGCTGTCCCTGCGGGATACGCATAAGTACCAAGTACATTGCGGGCGCTGTCCCTGCGGGATACGTTTAAGTGCCATAAACATTACTGGATACGCGACCCTCTATTGATTCAAAAAGAACGGTCTAGGACAGCACCGTTCAATACCTATTTTAAATATCGGTGATGCATTAATGGTTTGTTACTCAGCCCGAAGCTCCAGCAATGCGTCGCGCAGCTCTGCCGCGCGTTCGAATTGCAGGTTCTTGGCAGCGTCCTTCATTTCAGCTTCCAGACGTTGGATCAGACTTTGTTTTTCTTTCTTATTCATCTTGCCACCAACACCTGTGAGATAATCGGCTTTAGACTCAGCAACCTTCGTCGCCTCGATGATGTCACGCACTTTTTTATTAATGGTGGTTGGGGTAATGCCATGTTTCTCATTATGAGCAATCTGAATGGCGCGACGGCGCGATGTTTCGCTCATCGCTTTCTCCATCGAATCAGTGATCCGATCACCATACATGATTACACGACCCTCAGAGTTACGAGCCGCACGGCCAATCGTCTGAATTAGTGAACGTTCGGAACGAAGGAACCCTTCTTTATCGGCATCGAGAATTGCAACTAAAGATACCTCCGGTAAGTCGAGACCTTCTCTCAGGAGGTTAATCCCTACCAGGACATGGAACGTACCGAGACGAAGATCCCGCAAGATCGCCATCCGTTCCAGTGTTTTGATGTCAGAGTGCATATAACGAACCTTAATACCGATTTCCTTAAAGTAGTCTGTCAGATCCTCCGACATCTTCTTCGTCAAAGTGGTAACGAGTACACGTTCATCACGTTCGACCCGGTCACGGATTTCGCTAATCAGATCATCGATCTGGCCTTCTGTAGGACGAACCTCAATGATTGGATCCAATAGCCCAGTCGGACGGATAATCTGCTGCACCATAGTTTCGCAGTGTTCCATTTCATAAGGTCCAGGTGTCGCAGAAACGTAAATGATCTGGTTCACTTTATCTTCGAACTCTTCGAACTGAAGCGGACGGTTATCCAGCGCAGAAGGCAGACGGAAACCATGCTCTACCAACACTGTCTTACGCGCCCGGTCACCGTTATACATCGCCCGAATTTGCGGAAGGGTAACATGGGATTCATCTACGACAATTAACATATCATCAGGAAAATAATCCATTAACGTATATGGAGTTGCTCCTGGCTCCCTGAAGGTTAGTGGCCCGGAATAGTTCTCAATCCCCGAACAGAAACCCACTTCCTTCATCATCTCAATGTCGTAACGTGTCCGTTGTTCCAGACGTTGCGCTTCCAGAAGCTTGCCTGCGTCACGAAGCACGGTCAGCCGCTCTTCCAGCTCCCGTTCAATATTGACTATTGCTACACGCATCGTTTCTTCCTTGGTAACAAAGTGAGAAGCCGGAAAAATGGCGACATGGTCGCGTTCACCGATCAATTCACCCGTTAAAACATCAATTTCAGTGATCCGCTCAATCTCATCGCCAAACAATTCAACGCGAATCGCATGTTCACCCTGAGATGCCGGGAAGATTTCAACCACATCACCACGTACACGGAATGTTCCGCGTACAAAATTGATATCATTGCGCTGGTATTGAATATCCACCAGTCTGCTCAGAATCTCATTGCGCGGCTTCTCCATCCCAACCCGCAAGGACAACAGCAAGCTTCCGTATTCCATTGGTGAACCGAGACCGTAAATACAAGACACACTCGCTACAATAATAACGTCACGCCGTTCGAACAAGGAGCTTGTCGCGGAGTGGCGAAGTTTATCAATCTCTTCGTTAATGCTGGAATCTTTCTCAATATAAGTATCGGAGGAGGGAATGTACGCCTCTGGTTGGTAATAGTCGTAGTAGCTGACGAAATAGTCTACCGAATTATTCGGGAAAAACTCCTTAAACTCACTTGCCAGCTGGGCAGCCAGTGTCTTGTTATGCGCAATAACCAGCGTGGGGCGATTTAATTTGGAAATAACTTGCGCGACAGTAAAGGTCTTCCCTGTACCTGTCGCTCCCAGCAGCGTCTGGTGCTTCTTACCCTGCCGGATGCCTTGTAGTAATTCATCTATGGCATGAGGCTGATCGCCCTGGGGTGTATACTCGGACTCCAATTCAAAAGTCTTCGTACTGACGACAATATCACTCATTTGCCCGTCTCCCCTCTATCGTCTAAACTAGATTAATATATTATAATTGTTGTCTGAATCTTCTCTCTCCATACGATAGTAAAAAATATGGAAGATAAGAATATGTGTTCCCGTTCATTATACAGTGTTGCTTAGATCGATGCAAACCATAATACACAGAAATGTTAGGAGCTTGAAGCATGGATATTACCGCAATAATCGGCCTAGTGGCCGGACTGGCTGCGCTAATCGGCGGCTACCTCTGGGAAGGCGGAAGCCTTTCCGGACTGCTGCAGCTTAATGCAGCTTTGATTGTATTTGGAGGTACGATTGCCGCCGTAATGATCAGCTTCCCGGCAGCTAAGCTACGCTCCATTCCCACCGCTCTGCGCATGGCTTTTGGCCGCAATCCTGAACGTGATGAAGAGAAGGCAGAAGAGCTTATCGCAATGGCCACAGTGGCCCGCCGCGGCGGCGTTTTAATGCTCGAAAAACAAGCGGAAGCACATCCCGATTCCTTTACGCGCGAAGGACTGCTGCTTATCGTCGATGGCACTGACCCTGAGCAGGTAAGACAGATTTTGGAATTGGAAATGGATGCGAAAGAATTGAAGCATGAAAGCTACGCCAAGATTTTTGAAGCCGCTGGCGGATATGCTCCAACGATGGGGATCATCGGTACAGTTATGGGACTCATTAGGGTACTGGGCAACCTTACAGACCCATCAAATCTAGGTACCTCTATCGCAGTAGCGTTCACTGCAACACTGTACGGAGTAGCCATCGCTAATCTAATATTTTTACCCATTGCTTCCAAAATCAAATCCCGCAGCCAAAGTGAGCTGCATAGCATGGAGATGCTGCTAGTAGGCATTCTTTCTCTACAAAACGGGGATCATCCGTTGCTGGTGCGTAAAAAACTGAACTCCTTCATTTCAGACACCACCACAGATGACCGTGCAGAAGCAAGAGGTTTTATATGAGACAAAGAGACCGGCGCAAACGGCGGGTAGAGAATCGAGAAAGCCGTGATCGTTGGATGATTACTTACGCAGATCTAATTACGCTTTTACTTATATTTTTCGTTATATTGTATGCGATGAGCAGCCTGGACACTGACAAATACAATATCGTAACCGGCTCTTTATCCCAGACTTTCAAGTCGAGCAGCACTGTTCTTGAAGGCGGAGATGGTATTTTAGATGCTGGAAAGACCCCCGACAACAAACCAGAGAGTACAGATGGGAATGGGAACGCAACTGCAAAACCAAATGACGGTTCTGATAAACAAACGGAGAATGAAACACCTTCAGCACGGGAGTTGGCTTTTCGAGAACAAGAGGCGAAGCTTGCTGAGTTAATGGGTGTGATCACCCACTATGTGGAGGAGAATAATCTCGGTGAACAAATATTTGTAGCCGACAAACCGCAGGGCATAGAAATCACGCTCAGCGACCGTTTTCTTTTTGATGTGGGTAAAGCAGATGTGAAGTCACCAGCCCTTCCTGCTCTTCAGCAGTTGTCTGGCTTATTCAAAGATATCGGGGCAACGATCAGCATTGAAGGACATACGGATAATACACCAGTGTCATCAGCTTCCCGTTATAACGACAATTGGGAGCTATCGGGTGCTCGTGCGCTTTCTGTGCTGCGCTTTTTCTTAGATAATGAAGGACTGAACCCGGACACTTTTCAATATGCAGGTTATGCCGATACCCGACCAACAGCAGATAATACTACGGTAGCAGGCAAACAAAAAAATCGACGCGTAGAGATCATTGTACTTCGACAGCTTCAAGAGGTGGAATAAAATATAGTCTATGCAATTGTCACATCGAGCTAACTAGGGCTTCATCCAAATTTAATTAGGGAAAACCTCCCTGATTATTCACCTATTATCGTATCCAATCGCGGAATGAGGGAATTACTCCCTGATTATTACTCTTTTTAGTCTGAAATAGTGGTTTTACCGAGATGATTAGGGAGGAATTGCCTAAAACCCTAACTCTCAAGCTATAATCGTCTAAAATGAGGGAGGTTTTCCCTAATTCCATACTCCACTAGACCCTCAAACCACTCGATTGAGTTTACGAATACTCGCACAATTTACATAAGAAACACAAACAGCAAGTCCCCAAATCACAGAAACTTGCTGCTAAAAACATCACACTTGATCAGACTATTTCCCGTCCCCAATTTCCAATTATTCAGCAACTAACGCGCTATAACCGGCTGCATCTAACAGACCTTTTACAGCATCAGCATATTCTCCATCAACTTCAATCTCAAAAATCCAACCCCCGCCATATGGCTGATCATTGATAAGCTCCGGACTAGCTTCTAATCCATCATTCACCTTGGTAACCGTCCCAGAGACGGGCGAATACAATTCCGATACCGTCTTAACGGATTCGATACTGCCTACGCTGTCACCGGCCGAAATGGTTGATCCTACCTCAGGAAACTCAACAAATACGATGTCGCCTAATAAATGCTGAGCATGGTCCGTAATCCCAACACGTACTACTCGTCCTTCTACTTGCTGTGCCCATTCATGCTCTTCGCTGTAAAGAAGGTTGTCTAATACTTCACTCATTTCAAGCCGCCTCATTTCCAATTTGGAGTTCTAAATTTAGTTATAGCCTAAGTTATCCCGGCTCACAATGTCAATATTACTAACAGGAAATTTAAATTTGTCATTTTTTCGACGTTTTCTTGTTGACAGCGCCCGACTATACCCGTTTAATGGAGACATACAAGAAGAAACGACGTTGTCGTCTTTTTATAGACAATCGCCGTTTCTCGGAGAAATATAAGGATAATGTATAATGTGAACCATATACTTTCTTATATTTGAAATAAATATAGTTGCGGATGATGGCATAGGGAGAGACTGTCTCACTTGAAGACGGCGCCGAAGGAGTAAGCCCTAACAGGGGTGAATCTCTCAGGCAAAAGGACCTTTGTCGGACGTATCTCTGGAGAGCATCAGACGCAAGGCTAGATGCGTCAGATCACCAACGGGGAAACCTGCAAGCTAGTTACGGCAGGGTAACTCTCAGGTACAAAGGACAGAGCAGAAAGCGATTTGTGCATTTATGCATGATTGCTTCTGCCTGTCCTTTTTTCGTATGTAATCAGATCAAGGGGAGTGACGACATGGATGCTTTGAGAAGAACACCTTTTTATGATCTCTATTCCGCTTATGCGGAATCCAGATGCATTGACTTCGGTGGCTGGGAGCTGCCAGTACAGTTTACAGGTATCGTAAAAGAGCATGAAGCCGTTCGCCAGCAGGCTGGGCTGTTCGATGTCTCGCATATGGGTGAATTCATGGTGATTGGGAGCGGTGCAGAAGCCTTTTTGCAAAAAATGACAACCAATGATGTCAGCCGCCTCACAGATGGTGCGGCGCAATATACGCTGCTCTGTTATCCAAATGGCGGAGTTGTCGACGATCTACTCGTGTATCGCCTAAGCGAAGGGCATTATATGCTCGTCGTTAATGCCTCCAACATCGACAAAGACTTCCAGTGGCTGCAAGAGCATCTGAGCTCTGAATTCGGTGAAGTCACGCTCACTAATGTCTCTGACGAGACGCTTTTGCTCGCCTTGCAGGGTCCTCTGGCAGAGACCATTCTCGCGGAAGTTACTGATGCTCCTATTTCAACACTCAAGCCTTTCCATTTCATCGAACGCGCCACCGTTTGCGGTGTAGAGGTACTTATCTCCCGTACGGGTTATACCGGTGAAGATGGCTTCGAGATCTACGCTTCGCTGGAAGGTGCAGAAACGTTATGGAACGGACTGCTTGCTGCAGGCGCGCCTCACGGATTAACACCTGCTGGACTGGGTGCACGGGATACCCTGCGTTTTGAGGCAAAATTACCACTGTACGGTCAGGAGCTATCCGCTGACATCACCCCGCTTGAAGCAGGAGTACAGTTCTTCGTGAAGCTGGACAAAATAGACTTTATCGGACGCGATGCACTAATACAGCAAAAAGAAGCTGGGATTCCCCGTCGCCTTGTCGGCCTAGAAATGATTGATCGAGGCATTCCACGATCCCATTATCCTGTTTGGGCAGATGGGGTTAAGATTGGTGAGGTCACAACCGGAACACAGTCCCCTACGCTGAAACGGAACCTGGGGTTGGCTTTGATTGATGCTGCTTACAGTGAAATAGGCACAGAGGTTTACGTAGAGATACGCGGCAAGCAGCTTAAGGCTGTAGTGATCAAGGCCCCTTTTTACAAGTATAAACGCCTTTAGCGTCCATATAAGGACGGTGAGCTTTTAAGCGAGAAATAGAAGGATAAAGTATAGCGTGAAAATTGTACTTTCTTATATTTTAAAAAAGCCAAGGAGTGAAACCTTAATGAAGCACCGTTATCTGCCCATGACAGAACAGGACCGCGTAGAGATGATGGAGGCCGTCGGGATTCAGTCTATAGATGAGCTGTTCTCCGATATTCCTGAAGCGGTACGTTACCAAGGCACTATGCCGATGTCTGAACCACTCGATGAATACGCCCTGCTGCGCCACATGAAAGGTTTGGCTGACCAAAATGCCGACTTTGATTCTCACGCCAGCTTCCTCGGCGCCGGATTATACGATCATCACATCCCTGTGGTCATCAACCATGTCATTTCCCGTTCTGAATTCTACACTGCCTACACTCCTTATCAACCGGAGATCAGCCAAGGTGAGCTGCAAGCGATCTTCGAATTCCAATCCTACATTTGCGAACTAACCGGTATGAAAGTTGCCAATGCCAGTATGTATGATGGCGCTACAGCTTTGTCCGAAGCAGCGGTTCTCGCGGCTGGTGCTACCAAACGCAAAAAATTAATCGTCTCCCGTACCGTTCATCCTGAGGCTCGCCAAGTGCTACGTACTTCGGCTAATGCTTGGGGTCTGGAGGTGGTGGAGATTGACTATAAAGACGGTGTTACCGATCAAGCTAAACTCGCTGAAGCTATCGATGGAGATACTGCCGCAGTGCTTATTCAATCGCCTAACTTCTTCGGCAGCATCGAGGATCTTCGCTCGGTTGAGCCGCTGATTCACGCGGTTAAAGGTCTTCTTGTAGTCAGCGCGAACCCAATAGCTCTAGGTGTACTTGAAACTCCGGGCAAACTTGGAGCCGACATCGTAGTGGGTGATGCTCAGCCACTCGGTATTCCGGCTTCTCTCGGGGGTCCAACTTGCGGATTCTTTGCCGTAGCTGATCACCTGATGCGCCGCATGCCAGGCCGGATCGTTGGCCAAACGGTAGACCGTAACGGTAAACGTGGCTTCGTTCTTACACTTCAAGCGCGTGAACAACATATTCGGCGTGAAAAAGCGACATCGAATATCTGCTCCAATCAGGCGCTGCTGGCTCTCTGCGCATCCGTCTACTTGTCCGTTATGGGCAAAGAAGGCATGCGTGAAGTAGGCGAGCTAAATATTCGCAAAAGCCATTACGCTGCTAATAAACTTAGCGGACTAACAGGTGCTGAACTTGCCTTCTCCTCCCCATTCTTTAACGAATTTGTCGTGAAGCTTTCTGAAGGCAGCAGTGTGGCCTCTATTAATTCGAAGCTGCTGAAGGAAGGTTATCTTGGGGGTTATGATCTGGGTCGTGATTATCCTGAACTTGCTGGACATATGCTGGTTGCCGTAACGGAAAAAAGAAGCAAAACCGAAATCGACCAATTCGCTAGCGCACTGGAGGGCTGTTTATGAAACCGGAGCAAAGTCTAATTTTTGAATTAAGCCGTCCGGGCCGTTCGGCCTATTCTTTGCCACTATGCGATGTGCCGCAGGAAGAAACCTTGGAATCCCTAATTCCATCAGATTTACTCCGTAGCGAACCCGTCGTACTTCCAGAAGTATCGGAAGTGGATGTCATTCGCCACTACACTTCTCTTTCACGTCGCAACTTTGGTGTAGACAATGGCTTCTATCCACTCGGTTCATGCACGATGAAATACAATCCGAAGATTAACGAAGATGTTGCCCGCTTCTCCGGCTTCGCCAAAATTCATCCCTACCAACCAGAAGAAAGTATTCAAGGCGCACTGGAATTAATGTATACCCTACAAAATGATCTGTCCGCGCTGACGGGCATGGATGCAGTATCCTTACAGCCTGCCGCAGGTGCTCATGGTGAATGGACCGGCCTCATGATGATCCGCGCCTATCATGAAAGCCGCGGCGAGACCCGCACGAAGGTTATCGTGCCGGATTCCTCACACGGCACCAATCCTGCTAGTGCTTCAGCAGCAGGACTTGAAACGATCACGATCCCTTCCACAGATAAAGGGATGGTTGATCTTGAAGCACTCAAAGCAGCTGTTGGCAGTGACACAGCCGCACTGATGCTGACTAACCCAAGCACACTCGGCTTGTTCGAGACCCAAATCGTCGAGATTGCTGAGATCGTGCATGAAGCAGGCGGCTTACTCTATTACGATGGAGCCAACTCCAATGCCATTATGGGCATTACCCGCCCTGGCGACATGGGCTTTGACGTTGTGCATCTGAACTTGCATAAGACAATGAGCACCCCGCATGGCGGAGGTGGCCCTGGAGCCGGACCAGTCGGCGTAAAATCTATCCTCATTCCATTCTTGCCACAACCTACTGTGGTAAAGAATGAAGATAGCAGCTTCTCACTTCACTTCGGTGGTCCTGAATCGATTGGACGCGTGAAAGCTTTTTATGGAAACTTTGGTATTCTGGTTCGTGCCTATGCCTATATCCGGACCTATGGTCCAGACGGACTGCGTGAGGTATCCGAAAATGCTGTGCTGAATGCGAACTATATGATGCACCGTCTGGCGCCGTATTTTGAAATCCCATATCCGGGTGTATGTAAGCATGAATTCGTGATGTCCGGCAAAAACCTCAAGCAATATGGCGTGCGCACCTTAGACGTTGCTAAACGATTGCTCGACTTCGGCTACCACCCGCCAACCGTGTACTTCCCTCTGACTGTTGAGGAATGCATGATGATCGAGCCGACGGAAACCGAAAGTAAAGAAACGCTCGACGGCTTCATCGATACGATGATTCAGATTGTGAAAGAAGCGCAGGAGACACCAGAAATTGTAATCAACGCACCGCATACCACAGAGATTAGCCGTTTGGATGAGACACAGGCTGCGCGTAAGCCAGTTTTGAATTGTTCTTGCGGTTAAGTACTTATCAAAAAAATGTTCTAGACAGATAAAAGCCATCCTCCGTTGTTGATTAATTTCGGAGGATGGCTTTTATATCTTATGTACAAACGAGTATTTTGATGTTTATCATCAAAATTTACAACTTAAGTATTTCTATCAATTCCCATCTCTCGCTGATATCCATCTTACTATAAATACTCTTAACGATATTCCGCACAGTCCCCTCTTTCACATTAAGGTCATTGGAAATTTGCAACGCACCTTTTCTTAGTGACCAGTGATACGCTACCTCCCTTTCTCTGGGCGATAATCGATACGAATCACACTTTTCCTGAAATCTGTACTCAATTAACTTTGGGCTTCGTTCCTTCAACTTCAGAACAATCTTTTCGGATAATTGTTTAATAAAGAGAATCGAAAAGCCAATTTGCCTCTCGGCTTCAAATGAAATGTCGATATATCCACATATACAACCATTTATCATTATAGGAGCGCATACACAATTCCACTCTTTAAACATTGGCATACTATGCTCTTCTCCACGCACTACTGCAATTGATTTAACCTCCATCGCTAGTGAAACTGCATTTACTCCAGAGAATTGCTTCGAAAGGTTAGTTCCACTCCTAATTCCAAAATGATCTACTTTCTTCTGAAACGCTTCGAAAGGAGTAACAATATTAATAATATTGCCGGCTTGATCTGTTAAGAAAAAAACAAAGGGCAATAAGAGAAATTCCGTTACTTTCGCCAATTCTGAATGTAGTACTTCAACCAATACCTCGTAGGGAACCAGCTCTTCTATAGAAAAGGATTCTTCTGTTTTGAGGTTACTCCAAGGTTGGCAAAATTCACACAAGGAATTATTAGATTTTTTATCTAAATCATCTACCGTAAACCAAGCTCGTTCACATTCAAGAATATCCAAAACAAACCATTCTCCCAACTTATGGTATTAATTAAACAGAGCATAACACTCCATTCAAAAGAAAACAATGACATAAGTCGTGAGGTTTGTGTTAGATCAAAAAGATAAAAAATTGTTAAATAAAGTGGATTTATTGTAAAAAAAATATATTTTAGCACAGATTAACTCAAAAGGGAATATGTACTGAGGGATATGTATCTTAATAGATATTCTAGTTACTATAAAGTTATTAATCCACTCATCAGGGAGTTTAACAATTACGATAGGTTTGTGAAAATTCACATAGTTATGATCTTTTTTAGGAGGTGCTGAATTGTTTGAAATTCAAAAAAATCAAGAAATTTTGCTTGAAAATGTCCTTTCCGTTAGAAAGAAGATGAATCAAGAAGAATTACAAATAGAAATAGCTCAAACTGCAAAAATAATAGAAAAATATCAAGCAGTGAAAGCAGGACCCCTTATTACGAGCACATTCTCGGCGGAGATTGTTAATGGGGAATATTTAATGGACATGGAGATTATGATTCCTCTCAATAAGCCTTTTCCATCAGATCAAACTTATAAACACAAAAAAATTTTCCACTTAGTTAATGCCCTATCCTGCAGATTCATGGGGAACCCTGTTGGAGTACAAAGTACATATGAATCTATTATAAAGTACATATCAGATAAGGGACTTCAACAAATCACAGCATTTTATAATGTGTACACTTCAGATAACTCTGAAGCTTCCTTAGAAAAAATGATTATTGACATTTATGTAGGTGTAAATCCATCTATTTTATAAAAATGAGGAGCCGGCTATGAAAAAAAAAATAGTGATTTTCTGTTTTAGTATCACATTAATTTTCACTATCTTGAGTTTTATTTATTATATCGATACCTTTCAAGATACTACAATTACTGTATTAGGAACTCTTTTGATTTTGAATCTATTTATCATCAGTGAATGGAATAAGCTTAGACTGGGAAATCAAAATATTAAGCTTTGGAAGGTGTATTTTTCAGTTATTTGCTCAGGAATTATATTGATAGCCAAAATGAATAGGATTACTAATGGTCCCATATGGATACCCTTTTGTTTCACAGGATTTATCGCTCTCATATTAATTGGATTGAATTTTCTAGCCAAACACGAAAAATGAATATGGAATTAAATCAGGGATTTTCATTTGATCATTCACTCCCGATTTAATATAAATCATGATTAAAGGAGGTGACATAATGGAACTCAGTTTTAATCATAGTACGTTTGAAGAACTTGATTTATCTTCGTTGATGGATCTTAATGGTGGTGGCTGGTTAACTAAAGCAGTCGGCGTAGCCTCTTCAGTAGTGGGCGTTGGGGTTGCTGCTGCTGGAGTACCAGCAATCGCTAGTAGCTGCGCAATCTTAGGAGCAATTGCCACAGTACCAGCTCTTCCTGCATTAGGTTTAGCTGCTGCAGTAGCAGGCGTAGGAGTCGCAATATTTGGATAAGGGGGGATTGAATTGGAAATTTCAAGTAGTGGTTTTGAATTATTAAAAGGATCTGAATTGTACGATATTCAGGGCGGTGCTCTTTGGGGACAAATTGCAACTGGTATAGGTGGAGTTATTGCTGGAGCCACTTTAATAGCAGTTGCGGCAACAGCACCAGTTAGTCTTCCAGTAGTAGCAGCATGCGCCTTTGGCTATACTGCCTTAACTACATCTAGTATCATTGTAATTTCCGCAGGAATTGCTAATAAAAATATATAAAACACTTTCCTGAATATTTAGTAGCTCCAAGAGAATAAATATCATTCACTTGGAGCTTATTATGATTTCTATTAGGTCAGAGAAGCAATCTTCTAGTGAGGCTTATTTACAAAAAGATTTTGTTTCAGTTACGAAATCATTCTCTACATGGATAAGATATTGTTGATCCCAATGAATATGTACAAATCACTAATAGTAGGTGGGGTTTATTCTGTTTAAGAAATACTATTGTATTAAACAGCTTGATATTAAAGACTGCGGTGCAGCCTGTCTAGCAACTATCTCCAAACAATACGGTCTCAAATATCCAATCACTAAAATTCGTGAAGTAGCCGGAACTGATAAAATGGGAACCAATATATATGGACTCATAAAAGCAGCAGAAAAACTTGGGTTTACAGCAAAAGGAGTCAAGGGAAGCCATGAAGCCTTCTTCGAAAACTTCCCACTTCCCGCTATTGCCCATGTCATTATAGATCAGACATTATTACACTATGTTGTAATCCATAAAATATCAAATAAGGAAATAATTGTTGCGGATCCAGTCCAAGGCATAGTTAAATATACACCGGAAGATTTCTTCCAAATCTGGACAAGTGTCCTTATCTTAATGGTACCCACTCCTCAATTCAAAAAAGGGGACCAAACAAAAGGTCTATTTGCTCGTTTCTTTGGATTGCTGATTCCTCAAAAAAGAATGCTAGGAGGAATTTTTCTAACATCTATACTCTACACTATCTTAGGTATACTTGCTGCATTCTATTTCCAATTTCTTTTAGACGAAATTCTACCCTTTGGATTAAAAAAGACACTTAACATAATATCTGTTGGAGTCATCATTCTCTACATATTTCAAATATTATTAAATGCCTTTCGTAGCCATATCTTACTGACGTTGAGCCAAAAACTCGATATTTCACTCATACTTGGCTATTACCACCATGTGTTAAAGCTCCCAATGAATTTTTTTGGTACACGTAAGACAGGAGAAATAATATCAAGGCTTATGGATGCTTCGAAAGTACGAGATGCCATTTCCAGCGCAACACTAACCATCATGATCGATATTATCATGGTTATTGCCGGTGGAATTATTCTATATTCGCAAAGTGCTCTTTTATTCGGAATTACTATACTTATGGTGCCAATGTATCTGGTATTGGTTTGGAGCTTCCACAAACCATTTGACCGTTTAAACCGCGAACAGATGGAAAAAAATGCTCAGCTCACCTCCTATATTGTTGAATCAATAGATGGTATCGAGACAGTTAAAGCCTATCATGCAGAATCGAAAGTGGGCTATGAAACTGAACAGAAGTTCATCTCATTTCTGAGATCTGTCTTCAGTTTTGGTCTTTTCAATAACATTCAAGCCTCCCTCAAGAGTTTTGTACAACTCGTTGGAGGAGTAGCCATACTGTGGGTCGGAGCAAGACAAGTGATAAAAGGCAATATGACAATGGGCCAATTGATTACCTATAACTCGTTATTGGCTTACTTCCTGCAACCCATCCAGAACTTAATCAACCTCCAGCCCACTTTGCAAACGGCCATTGTCGCTGCTGACCGATTAGGAGAAATTCTTGATTTGGAAGCGGAGAAGCATAATGATGAGGACAAGAAGATTCAACCTGCTTCATTAAAAGGTGATATTAAATTTGATCGTGTCAGCTTCAGATACGGTACACGTTCCCTTGTACTTCATGATATCGATTTGACACTTAGACAGGGTGAGAAAATTGCCTTTGTCGGTGAGAGCGGCTCGGGTAAAACCACACTAATCAAATTAATTATGCAATTTTACCAACACGAAGAAGGCGATATCTTAATTAACAACTACAACATTAAAGATATTCATTTAGATAGCTTAAGACAGCGGATCGCATATATCTCACAGGATACTTTCTTTTTTAGCGGAACAATTCGGGAAAATCTATGTCTGGGTGTCGATCAGGATATGGATTTGGAACTGATTGTTACCGCCTGCCAAACCGCACAGGCTCACGAATTCATCAATCAGCTTCCACTCCGCTACAACACTTTGTTAGAAGAGAATGCGACCAATATTTCCGGAGGACAGAAGCAGCGACTGGCTATCGCCAGAGCGGTGCTCAAACAGCCGGATATTCTTATTATGGATGAAGCCACTAGTAACCTGGATTCTACAACGGAGAAGGCAGTATCGGAGACGATCAATGCTTTTGAAGACATGACTACGATTATTATCGCTCACCGTTTGAGTACAATCATGCGTTGTGACCGAATTTATGTCATGGATCAGGGGCGGATTATTGAGTGTGGGACACATCAGGAGCTTCTAGATTACCGTGGAAAGTACTACGGCTTGTGGAAAGATCAACTCCCCGGGGTTGAACAAAAACAAGATCACACCATTCAATATGCTGCTGCAGGAGTAGGCGAGGTGTCTCTCGTATGAGCGCACAAATACATAACTTATCAGAAATGACCGATAGCAGAGAAATCATGGAATCCAAGACCAGTCCTGTGATTTCTATTTTCATACTTATCTTATTTATTCTATTGGGGTCTGCGTTGGTCTGGTCCTATTTTGGCCAGATCGATGAAGTCGCCAAAGCCTCTGCTGTAGTTAGGCCCAATGAAAAAGTCAGTACCATTCAGACTTCATCTGTGGGAAAAGTGGAACAGGTATATATCCATGAAGGGATGCAAATTAAGCAGGGCGAGCAGTTAATTTCCTTTGAGCATAAAGAACTCGATATAGAATTATCCAATCGTAACTCCGAAATCAATAAGCTCACTAAGAAACTGCACTATCTCGAGCTTTATAAACAAAGCATTAGCAATTTAAACAATCAATTTTCTTCTGAACATGCAGACGAAGTTTACTATTATGACATGGTAGAACAATTTCTCCTTGAATACAGCCAGCAGCAGCAGACCTATCAAGGAACCCAGGATCAGCTTACAGCTGCCATTCACGAGAATATAGGTTTGCAAGAATCTTCTGCCTTTAGTGCCGAATCCAGTTTGGATAAATCTCTTCAAAATAAAATTGAACTGGAACGAAAAAAGAAACTGCTGAATGTTGAAATTACAAACGAGAAATTGCTTGTGCAATCCATCAAAGAGAATCAAAATCTGCTTCCATCTACAGATACCAAACGGACGGAACAATATAATACATACCAAATTAAATATGTGCAACTATCTAAACAATCTGCTGAGAAAAAAGAAATCTACAACCGTTCGCTCAGCTTGGGGGACCGCCTTGTGCCTCAATCTCAGATTACAGATGAACAGCATCTATATGAAAGTTCATATTTGCAAATCAACCAATTCCAAACCGAAGCCGTGCTCAGCGCAGAAAGCAATATCACCAATTACAATCAACAATTGGTTGAGATAGAGGTCAGCCTCGATTTGCTAATAAATGGGCATGATCCCTCAGTTTCAGAACGAAAAACTTTAGAAATGCAAAAGAAACAGCTGGCTGAGCAGCAAAATGATCTACTGAATCAAGAGAAACTTAACCGGTCAACCGAAAAAACCTCATTGGAAAAGTTGAAACTTGACCGTATTGTACAGATTCATTCAGCAATAGAAGAAAATAAAAGAACCTTAATTACGCTGCAAGAGGCTATTAAGCAACTTGAGCTTGAACGAAACAAAAGACTGCTCATAGCACCAATTTCTGGGACCATTAATATTTTAAAAGAAACCAACATCGGGGACATGGTACAATCCGGCGAAGCCTTGATCTCCATTATTCCTAGCAACGAGTCAAAATATAAAATGAGCATCGCCGTACCTAACGCAGAAGCAGGAAAAATAGCGATTGGCAATAAAGTTGATTTCAGCTTTTCAGCCTTCCCTAAACAAAGTTTCGGTTCCCAAAAAGGTACGATTACATCTATCAGCACAGATTCAATTGTTCAGCAAGACGGTCTAAGCTACTATTTGGTGGAAGCAACGATATCCAATGACCCACTTGTTAATCGCAGAGGTGAACGTGGAGAGCTTCGTGTAGGGATGATAGCGCAAGCCTCTGTTATTACCGACTCCAAGAAGATCATTGATTTTGTTCTTGAAAAAATCAACTTAAAGGAATAGTGAGGTTGCCAGCTAAATGTTAAAGAAAACAGCTCTCTTGATACTTTCCTTCTTATTACTCCTATTGCCGCATTCCATTACAGCTCATGCTGATACGCAGGTATCTAGTGCAACAAAATTGCTTTCCATGGAAGAAACAATCCAGCTAGCATTAACTAACTATGTAGATATCAAGCTCTCACAATGGAATATTGCAGAAACGGATTCCAAATTCTCGTATGTATCATCTGAAAAGAAAAAGCTGGAACAAAAAAATGTAGTCATAACTAGCGGACTGCTGCCAGTAAATCCTGATATTTTTATCAGTAGTATTCCTGGTTACTCTGATTTAAGTAAAGAAGAACAGGCAGGGGTTAATCAATCCATTCTAATTCAAATTATGATTAACACATCTCTGAATCAATGGGTTAGCGCTCAGACTGAAAGCCAAAACAGTTACAATCAAGAGACTAAAACAGCGCAGCTCAAGGAATTTCGTGACCAGTTGCGCACATTAGAAACAGATAAAGTAATTAATCAGTTACGACTTCAAAAAACAGAAGCCCTCATCCGCTACTACGCTGTGCAGAAATATTATCAACTCTCTTCTCTAAAAAAAACGATTGAGTATGACAAACAAGAAAGCCAATATTGGTTTCAACATTCTGTGGATACCTTGCGATCATACGAGCATGGTCTACTGTCTAAGAGAAGTTTGGACGATTTTAATCGTAAAAATGCGGAACGAAAATCTGCTTTTGAACGTAACCTTAGGAGTTATGAAGCTCAGCTAGAACAATTTAAGCTTGAGTTAGGATTATCATCCTATTCAGAAGTCCTGCTGGATGATGTCATCTCCAGTGCACCAGAGCCTGTGAATTGGAACACTGTAGTCAGCCTCTCTAGCAATTATGATTTACGCGAGGAAGATGCACGAATCACACTCGCCAAAGATAATCTTGATGCCGTCAAAGCTTTCGATGCCGGACTCGTCACTTATTATTCTGTTCTATGGGCCAGCCAGATTTCACACAAAAATATAGTACAACAACAACTCGAAGAAAAACTGGCAACTTATAGGCCGGAAGCCAATGAAATTGATTTTGAATATTCAGAGCTGAAAGAGCAGCAACTGGAGCTCGTACGCGTCTCCCAGGATAATGATACTCTCTTAAATAGCGGATTAATTTCAGCAGCTCAGGCAGATCAGAACAAGCTCGATTTACTCAACTTAAATCGGCAATTCGATAAGCAAAAAGTAAAGTACGCTTTATTCCAAGCAAAGGTTACTCTGGCTCTTAGTGGAGTCATCCTCTAATAACCATTAAATTATCATTCATAACTCAAAGGAGAAATCACAAAATGAAAACCATATCCAGCATAATCGCAGCAACTCTTCTTTCTACCGCTATCGCATGGCCTGTCCATGCCGCAGAGAAGCCAATCTCCATTCAGATCAATCAGCAACAGCTCGCACTGAAGGGACAGGCTCCCTTCAATGATAATGGTACAATTGTCGTTCCTTTTCGCCCGGTTTTTGAAAAACTAGGACTTTCAATCGATTGGAATCAAACCACAGGTACCATAACGGGTACTAAGGAAGGGCTTACGATTACACTGCAACTAGGCAGCAAGCAGGCCAGCGTCAATGGTGTAATAACCCAACTTTCTGTTGCCCCTAAGCTCATCAATAATTCCACTTACATTCCGCTGCGCTTCGTTGGGGAGGCTACAGGTAATGAAGTCTCCTGGAATGCACACTCGAAGATAGTAACCATTACAGGCAAGACTAACCAGGTAAACCCGCAGGAAATCAATGCTTTTTTTGAAAAATACGTAACCTATACCAACAATGAGAATTATGAAGGGTTCATGAGCCTAATCGATAGCAAGTCTCCTCTTGTGGTCATCGGGCCACAGATTAAGAGCCAAATGGAACAATACGATTCGACCACTTCACTTGATCAATTAGAGGTTATCAGCCTTCAACCCACAGAGGCTACGGTTCACGCCGTTGAAACGACTACACACCTCAGCGGTCCATTCACCTTAGACAATACCTCTGAATATATTTATAGCTTAACGCGTACTGCCAGCACTGAAGACTGGAAAATCAACAACCTGCAGATTAAAGGCGTACAATATATACTCCCAGATAAACTGCTGAACGCTAAGCCAGCTGTGACGAAGTCGGATGAAACGGATATATTAGCTGTGCTTAAGAGCAACTTGGACTATACCAATGCAGAGAATATTCAAGGTGTGCTATCTACTATTGATCCTGAGTCCCCTGCTCTCGAACAAACCAAACAGCTCTTCAGCCAAATTTTCACAGTCTATGATCTAAAGTTCACTCTGGAATCTGCCAAAATCATTCATTATACCCAGGATACCACAGCCGTATATATGGTTCAGACGAGCATCAAGCTTAAGGGTCCTGAGTTTCAGGATAACCGCTCCACCTCTGTCACAACGCTGAAGAAATCCAAAGCAGGCAAATGGATGCTGGATCAGACCTATCCGATTAGTGTAGACAAGTTAACTCCATAATTATAAGGATTTGTAACAAAACATAAAAACGGCAAGCCCCATTAACCCGGAGGCTTGCCGTTTGCCTATTTAAAGCGCTGGAGCATTAGTTTTTTCTGCTCCTTTACGCTCTTTTGCCGATTTACGGAAGTAGAACAACTCGTAAATCGCCGGCACTACAATCAGCGTAAGCAGTGTTGCTGCGGTTAAGCCGCCAATGACCACAATCGCCAAGCTTTGCGAGACGATGCTGCCCATCTCGGCATGGCCGAACAGCAGCGGTGTCATGGCGCAAATGGTGGCAATCGCCGTCATGAGAATCGGACGCATCCGTGTTCCGGCAGCTTCTAGAATAGCCTCGTGAATACTCATATTGGCTTCATTTTGCTTAATCCGGTCAATGAGCACAATGGCATTCGTAACAACAATACCTATTAACATCAACGCCCCGAACAGAGCAGTGAAGTCAGGCGTTACACCGGACACGATAAGTCCAACAATTGCACCAATCGCCGCTAGTGGCAAGGAGAACATAATCGCCAGTGGAGCCCGAAGGGTTTTAAAGGTGAGTACCATGATCAGATACACCAACCCGATGGAGATTAATGCCGTCATACCCAGGTCGTTGAAATCCTCTGACTGATCAACTGACGCTCCGCCTGCAAATAAGGTCACGCCTTTCGGAAGTGTAAGACTATCGGTTTCTTTTTTAATATTCGCACCGATCTCAGATACCTTCTTCGGATCAACCTCTGCTGTAATTCGTACATACGGCTTCCCATCTTTATGGAACAACATTGCAGGCTCATTCCGAACCTCATAAGTTGCGAGCTGAGACAGTGGCTTCGGCCCCTCAGCCGTCATGAGCGTCAGTGCTTTTAAATCCTGCTCCGTTTGCGGCTGAACCATAGGATCTAACACTACACCTGCTGCATCACCATCGAGCTCAATTTGCCCCATTGGAATTGGATTAAGCATCGCTGACAGCTGCATCGAAATCTCCTGCGCATTGCTTTGCGCCGGATCTACCTTAAAGGAAAATACAGGTTTCGTATCCTCCATATTGCTGCTGACTTTTTGAATCCCCTCTACGGTCTTCAGCTTAGCGGTAACTTCTGTTGCTACAGTAGTAATATCCGTAAGATTATCTCCAACAATATCAATATATTCGCTGGTAGAGCTGGATCCCATCATGCTCATTTGGTTGGCAACAAGCGTTGCTCCAGTGTATGAATCTTTTACCTCACGAACATGATCAATAAAAGCCTGAGCATCTGCACCTTTTTTCATAACAACGGTATAGTCCACTAAGGTTTCAGAGGTAACATTCCCCCACTTAGCGGCGTCCGCACTATTCCCTGATTGCATGATTACCGTTTCTGCTTGTGGCTGCTTCATCAAATCTTGTTCTAACTGCTTTCCCTTTTCCAAAATATCTTTGACAGGAACATCCTTCGGATAATTCATCTGAACAGAAACATAGCTGGCATCTGAAGCATCGAGTGCCCCTTTTGGCATAGTCACATAAGCAGCAATGGAGCCAATCAGAAGCAGGAGACCCAACGATAAGCTAACCCATTTACGGCGAAGATTCCAGTCCAGAAAGCGTATAAACCATTTAGAAGGTTCATGTTCTTTCATTGATGTCCTTCTCAGCAGCCATGAGCTTAAAAGAGGAACAACCGTCAAAGCTACTACGAGTGAAGTAAGCAATGAATAGGTCACTGTTAAAGCAAACGGCAGTAAGAAAGCTTGCAAACTACCACGTAAGAGACCCATCGGCAGAAATACTGCTACCGTAGCGATGGTTGATGAGGTAATCGCTCTAGCCACTTCCCCAGTTGCGCTAATAATCATTTCACGGGAAAGGGGTTCTTTTTGCAGCCTACGGTAAATGTTCTCAATCACCACGATACTATCATCGACCAAGCGGCCTACCGCAACCGCAACTCCCCCGAGTGTAATGATATTTAAGCTTATGCCGGAAATGTTCAGCAGATATAAGGTGACCGCTAACGAAAGCGGAATGGATACTGCCGTAATCAGAGTAGCCCGCAGGTTACGCAGGAACAACAGAATCACGATCGTCGCAAATAATGCACCTAGCAATACCTCACGCATCATACTGTTCACCGAGGTAACTACCATATCCGATGTACTGAACACCACTGCTGCTTCTGCATTAGGAATGGTTTTATTAATATGATCTACGGCAGCCTGAATGTTATCTCCGACACTGACTGCATTCGCATTAGCCTCTTTGGTCACTATGGCGAATAGAACGTCTTTCCCGTTCGAACGGCTGACACTTTCCTGATCCTGCTTCAATTCGACAGCAGCGATATCCTGCAGCTTAACGCCCGCAGATACAGGAAGCTTTTTCAAAGTATCCATACTATCTATCGTAGAAACTACGTTAACATTGCCGGTCTGCCCACCAATCGTTTGCTCCCCAAGGGATGCCGATACATTACGTCCTTGAAGTAAACCTAATACTTGTGGAGTCGTGACTCCCTTCTCAGCCATTAATTTTGGGTCCAGCTTAACACTGACCTGCGGAGTTACCTTACCATATAAAGCAACGTTCGCTACCCCTTCCGCTTTTTGCATCTCTGGAATGATAGTTTCTTCCGCAAGCTTAAGATTCTCTTTAGTCAGGCCTTCGTCAAAAGCAAGGGTAACCTGGGATACAGGAATCATGGAGGTATTCAACTGAAGTACAAAAGGAGCCATTACCCCTTCCGGGAACTTCAATGAATCGACGACCTTCTGGACCTCCTGCGCAGCATCCTTC
The DNA here is from genome assembly GCF_038002845.1 of Paenibacillus sp. FSL F4-0122. Taxonomy (NCBI): domain Bacteria; kingdom Bacillati; phylum Bacillota; class Bacilli; order Caryophanales; family Paenibacillaceae; genus Paenibacillus; species Paenibacillus sp. FSL F4-0122. The sequence continues at coordinate 2,868,961 of NZ_JBBODI010000001.1, read as the reverse complement.
ATATTCGTTTTCGAATCATAAAAAATATTCACCTGCGCATATCCGTCTCCGGAAGTGGACAGTATTTCCTTCTTCCCTTTCACAAAAGCTGCTCCAGCTTCTATCGGCTTCGTTACATTAGTCTCCATAGCATGTGTATCCTGGCCAGGACCCAGCACAGTTACAGTCACTTGAGGATTATCCGCCTCTGGCATAAATTCCATCGGTAACGAAGTGTAGCTCATCCCTCCCACCACAAGAGCCATGACTACTAAAAGCCCCACCGCAGCCTTGTTACCGAACGACCATTTTGTTAACCATTTCATTTTCTTTTTCCCCTTCCACTCCACATGATTTCTGGCACTCCCCTTATGTCTGTTTGATTATGTATTAATTTCCATCCCGAGATTTAGTTTAGTCATTTTTGGCTGAAGTCAAAACAGCCCTACGGCTGGTTTCGTACTCAGTCTTAAGACGGGGAACTTTCCCCTTCTGCAGACAGATCCCGTACCTTTTCTTGATGATGGCAACTGGAACGTGAGCATAAAAAAAGAGCCCTGTTAGCCATATAAATGGCCAACAGGACTCCCTTTTGTTATGGTTTATTTCCCTTCCGCACGCACTGGATCACGGAACATAAATTTCAATAGTGGCGGCGTTACAAGTGTAGTTACAATGACAACAATAATGACCGAAGTAAAATACTGTTGCTGTAACAAGCCGCTTTGCAGCCCTGTGGCGGCAATGATCAACGCAACTTCCCCCCGTGAAATCATCCCTGACCCAATAATGGCAGACGAGTGGTTATCAAAGCCTGTAAGACGCGCGCCCAGACCGCCACCAAACAGCTTGGTCAGAATGGCAACCACCGTAAGCAAGATCACGAAGCCTATTTGACTGCCTACCCCTTCAAAGGAAACACTAAGTCCGATACTTACAAAAAAGACCGGCACAAAAATCGAATAAGCAATCGGCTCGAGCTTGGATTCTACCGTGTGCTTAAAGGAAGTTTGCGAGATAGCAATCCCAGCCGCAAAGGCACCAATGATTCCTGCCATCCCCATGATTTCAGCAAAATAGGCGAATGCGAAACAAATCATTAACGCTGCTGAGATAACTGCCTCTGTCACCTTCAGCGGAGCCATCCATTTCATGACCCGAGGAACAATAAACCAGCCGGCAACAATCGCTACGGCAAAGAACAACACCTTTTTCCCAATTAGAAGACCAATAGAAACGTCTGCCCCTGTACCGAAAAAGCTCATCAGAACAGCGAGCAAAATAACAACCAGAATATCATCTACTACAGCAGCCCCCAGAATTGTAGAGCCTTCACGTGTGTTCAGCTTATTCATATCTTTTAACACCTGCACCGATATGCTGACCGATGTTGCACTAAGAATAACGCCCATAAACAATGCATTATGATAAGCAAAACCAAACATTTCTCCTAAGGCGAACCCACCCAAAAAGGGTAATATAATTCCACCGACGGCTACTGCAAAAGCTGATTTCCAGTTCTTGCGCAATTGATCCAGGTCCGTCTCAAGCCCTGCTATGAACATTAACAGTAGAACACCGATCTCAGAGATATAATGAATAAACTCTCCATCCTGAACCCAGCCCAGTACCGCAGGCCCCAGTATGATTCCCACAATAAGCTTGCCTAGCACAGCTGGTTGCCCAAGCCGCACAGATAGATCACCAGCTACTTTGGTGAACAATATGATCAGCATAAGATATAAAACAAACTCCATCTTTCTATCCACTCCCTTGTTGTATATAAGAACTGCCAACCAGGAGCTTCTCCAAGCCAAAAAAAGACAAAGAGGAGCCCTTGTTGACAGGCTCCTCCAAAAAACAAATAATTATTCAATTTAACTTTATAAATTATATTATACCTATATTTAAAATAACTGTAAACCAGATGCGCCGATAATATAATTATGCACATTTGATTTGTTCTAGAATGCAATTACTTATTTCAGATAGAACACTTCACGTAAGGGCTGCATAGGCACCTCATCATTGAAATCAAATGACCCTTCAACCATCTTAGAGGTAATCGCATTCCAGCGGTTGCAGGCATCACTTTTGGCAATGTAATCAAAAGCCGCCTTACTATCCTCACACTCATAACAGTAAAAAAATTGATTGCCATTCTGAAAGATGGAATAGTTAGAAATACCAGCCTTACTGTGCTCCTCCAAAATTTCTGGCCAAGGATTTAAATGCATAGCTACATACTCCTCTAAACATTCTTCCTTCACCCGCCATGTCCAAGCCAATTTATTGCTGCTCATCTGCTCATCCTCCTAGAAATCCCCTCTTTTGCACATATTAAGAACTAGGGACATTTGATACCTATTATTGTACCTGAATAGAGTAGTCCAAGCTATGCATATCTATATTCTCTGGAAATTTCTTAAGCGTTAATTCCGGCTTCACTCGGACGAAGAATAGCAGAACCAATCGCCAGCAGCACGGCGGCCATAAGGCCCAAGATGGCAAAGGGCAGCCATAATTCATTCCAGCCCCCACCTGTAGCAGCGATATCGATCGCTTGGATCGCCCATTTTTGCGGTACAAAATTAGCTGCCTTCTGCATATAGTCCGGCATAATGGATAACGGCCAGAAGCAGCCTCCAAGCATACATGTCGGGGTCAAGATCAGCGAATTAAGCATGCCCGTATTATTGGGATTGCGAATCAGACCTGCTACCGTACTAGCTAAACCCATGGAAACGAGCATAAATGCTGCAAGAACCAAGAAATACAAGTAGAGCGGTAACCCAAAGTCAAACTGCAGCACATAACGGCCTAAGGCAAGTATTACAATGATTTGAATTAACCCAACGATGAAGCTTCCCAGAAAATTACCGAGGGCAATCTCATACGAACGAACCGGGGCACTGAACATACGTTTCATCGTTCTTTCTCTTCGATCATCCATAATAAGTGACACTGAACTTGTAACCAGCCCCATTAAGAACATCAAAGTAAATCCTGTGACGATGCTTAAGCCCTCTTTGGGATATAAATCATAATCCGTTCTTATACTGCCTACACTATGTTGCTCTGCTCTCTGCATTACGGCAGCAAACTGTGAGTCCGAGCCAGTAGCCTCAGCCCGAGCTGCTCCAATTAGTCCAGCAGTGTTTCGCATTTCATCAGCAATTACACGGATTTTCATTTTTACCATAATTGATGTTTCGGTAGCCTTAAGCTCATACACACTAATTTGCGGCTCTTCTCCAGCAAGCAGTGCGGAGGTGAAGTTTTGCGGTATCAAAACACCGGCTTCTCCGTTCTGATCGATAATACTCTCCCTCAAATTATCCTCATCTGTCTTCTCCACAAGCTTATAATCACCGGTATTCTCCAGCTCGGTAAGCAAATGATTACCTGCTGCACCATCATCCATATTCGAATATAAAATAGTAGCCGGTCTTTCACCCATACTTCCACTAATTGCTACTATCACCGACACGACAATACAGGGCAGAAGAATATACGTAAGCAGCCCATTCCGAGAACCGATTGTTCTTTTCACCATATTCCAAGCAATCGTTAAGATCTTATCCATGGTAACCTACCTTCCGGTACGAGATAACCGCTCCACTGAATAGAACTAGACAGATGATCGACATGACCAGCAGATTCGGCAAAATCTCTGAGACCTCTGCATGCAGCATCATTTTTAGAACAGCTTGTAGCACCCAGTGATTCAGGGTAAATGCCCCGACGGAGTTCACCCATGATTCCGGAAGTGGAGCCATCCCTCCACTAATAAAGGTCATGACCACAGTGATAACATTAATAATACTTCCTGCACTTGCTTTAGTTTTGCTAAACATTGAAATGACAATCGATAACGTCATGGAAGCAATGATCATTAAGAGACAGAAGAGCAGCAGCAAGCCCGGACGATTGCCCCAATTTACGCCAAACAACAAGTGAGTCAGGATAATAATCGCTGCACACTGCACTACACTTACAACCCCTACACCTAACATTTTACCAATAAACAGCTCAGAACCTTTTACCGGCATTGAAGTTATTCGGAAGAGGGTATGATTTTCTTTTTCATTAAAAAGAGAGGTACTGACGGTCAAACCGCTATATAGCAGAAACATCAGCATCATGGATACCGCATAGAATTGGGAGGCTGTATAGGATCGGCCACCTTCACTGAGCGCCCCAACCTTAACAGAAGGCTGCTCCCCCGAACTTGGTGCAGTAACGGTCAAAGCTTCTGGACCCAGCGTCATAGCTACGGACTGCTTATAGTTAATATTGTTCAAAAAGTTATCGAATACCGTCCCCGCAACCATATTATCTGTCCGATCTTTACCCAGAATAAACTCTAGCTGTGCAGTATCACCGCTTTGTACTTTTTTATCGAAGCCTGGAGGAACAATAACCGCATAACCATATTTTCCGGTACGCAAGCCGCTTTCCGCTGTCTCTCGGCTCCCTACTTTGACCGGAATGATGATATCCTTAAGCTCCGGCGTCTTCAAAAAGCTGTCTATCATCGCCGAGCTTTCATATCCTTCTCCAGAAAGATTAACTATACCAACACGTACTGGATCAATCTCAGACGCTGCCTTATCACCGATTACACTGGAAAGGGAGGCACCCAGCAGAAAGATCAAAAGCAGCGGTAACAGAAACATATTAATGATGATTGAGCGTGAAATAAACAGCCTGCGAAGCTCATAAATCATAATTGTCCAAATATTTCTCAAAGCGTTCTCTCCCTCCTTTAATCGCGCAATGTCCGTCCTGTCAAACTAAGGAATAATGTCTCCAGATCCGGCTCCTCTATATTCAAAGAACCAATAACCCCTTCATGTTTAGCAAAAATAAATAAGATATCCTGCAGCTCATCCTGTGAGGAGGGAAGATACATTTCTACCGTTCCCTCTTTACTTTCCACTCTCGTGATCCGCGGGTGTAGACTAAGCTCATTGATTAGCTCCGGGGTGATGTTCGTTGCTTTGACCACTATTTTTTCTTCTTGAGAAACCCGTTCCCGCAGCTCCTTTTCCGTACCACAAGCAATGATATGTCCCTTATCCATAATCGCTACCCGATCACAAATGGCTGCAACCTCTTCCATATAATGACTAGTGTAAATGACGGTTGAGCCAAGCCGATTGAGCTCTTTGACCGACTCAAGGATATGATTACGAGACTGCGGATCAATCCCTACGGTCGGCTCATCCATAATAATCAGCTTTGGATGATGCATGATGGCACAGGCGATATTCAAACGTCTCTTCATCCCTCCGGAGAAGGTGGCTGGTTTTTCTTTGGCACGGTCACTAAGTCCTGTGAAAGCAAGAGCTTCCGCCACCCGCTCTTTCAGCAATTTTCCCCGCAAACCATACAATCTTCCGAAAAAAGTTACATTTTCAGCTGCTGTCATTGTATTGTACAAAGCCAAATCCTGCGGAACTAAGCCGATCTTTTTCTTAACCTCCAGTGCATACGAAGAGACTGATAACCCATCAATAACAATGTCTCCACTATCAATCTTTAGCAGGCCGCAAATCATACTTATAGTTGTACTTTTACCTGCCCCGTTCGGGCCTAGCAGGCCAAAGATCTCTCCTGCTTGAATCGTAACATTCACATGATCTACCGTTAATTTGTTCTCATACCGTTTCACCACATCGGTCAACACCGCGATTGCCATCTCTTATCTCCCCTGTCGTGTGTGCTTCTATATTTTCAATTTTATTCTAGGTTGAATTTTTACGGATGTACGAAAGGTCATTTTTTGAAGGTGACTAAAGTCATCTCCTGAAGTAGTGGGATAATATGCTAAGATTATTAAAAAACATAAAGGATGACTAAGGCGTGCCCAGAGAGCTAAATTTATTGCGTTACGGACTCATCTTAATCCCTGCGTTTATTACTATTTATGTCTATCAATATAACGATTATGGAATCTTCACGCTGCATATCCTGATGCTTCTATTCCTTGTGGTCATGGTGCCAAAGCTCCCTAGATCCATTCATGCTTTGATTAGTATCATTGAAATCTTGTTCACGGCCTGGTTATGTTATCAATATGGCAGCATGATGATTTTCCCCGCTATATCAGCACTGCTTTATTATTCTAGACTCCAGCCTAAAGCAGTGCCTTACGTGTTCACAGGTGTACATCTGATAGCTTTGAACGTTGCACTCCAGAATTCTCCATCGCTCGTAGTGACTTACATTAACTTTTCATTTCTGCTCACTACCTACCTAAATAAGCTATTATTAAAAGCTGGCCAGCGGCGCGAAGACACTCTTCTTCTATATGATGAGTTGCGCAAAAAGCATTTCGAGCTTGATGAAGCTCGCAACCGCCTGCTGGAGTTCAGCGCGCAAGTAGAAGAGTCTGCCCAGTCCAAAGAGCGCGTCCGAATCTCACGCCAGCTCCATGACGATATCGGCCACCGGCTAATCCGGATTAAAATGATGATGGAGGCCGCCCTCCAGACCTTGCCCACCTCTCCCGAGAGCGGAATGCAAATGATGGAATTGATTCGTGACCAGCTGTCGGCCAGCATGGACGATATGCGGTCCGCAGTTAAACGTATCAACTACACTCCGAAGCTTGAGGGAGCTTATGCGTTAGACCGGCTGCTCGAAGAAATTGGACGTGAGACGGGGATCGAGACCTCATACCAAGTACAGGGCATACCTTATCCACTCTATCCTAGTATTCAAGTAATCCTGTACAAAAACGCCCGTGAAGCTATAACCAACGCCTTGCGGCATGGAAAAGCAACGTCCATCCGGATCAAAATTGACTACGCGCAAGCAGGAATCACTATGGATGTTAGCAACAATGGAGCGCTTCCCGAAGGAGAGAAACTCAGCAAATTATTGGGGCGTGGTGGGGACGGAATGAAAGGAATGTACGAGCGAACGCATTTAATCGGTGGAACACTCGAACTGAGGCAGGAACCACATTTTACAGTCATTACGCGGCTGCCCATTTATAAGCAGGATGAGATTGTATAACGAAAGGAGCCATGCTAATGATTAAAGTGTTGATTGTTGATGACGACCCCTTTATTCGCCAAAGTCTGCAAGTATTGCTAGGTATGGACCCAGATATTGAAGTTGTCGGAGCAGCTTGTGAAGGTAACGAGGCCTTGGAATTACTTCAAAAAGGATTAAAGACCGATGTAGCTCTGATGGATATCCGCATGCCCGGCTGCGGTGGCGTTGAAGGAACGGAGAAGATTAAGCAGGCTTTTCCGCAAATTGCGATATTGATGCTGACCACCTTCGACGACGATGAATATATCATTGAGGCACTGCGCAACGGAGCTAGTGGATATTTGCTCAAAAACATACCGCCAGACCGAATCATCCAGGGCATTAAAACGGTTTTTGAAGGGAACATGCTTATCCACCCTGATATCGCCCGCAAGCTGGCTACCTTTCTACAGCCTACGGCACGGCAAGAATTGCCACAGGTACAGCCACTGGAATCATTCGGATTGACCAAAACAGAGCTGGCTGTAGTGTCTTCTATCGCCGAGGGGCATAGCAACAAAGAAATCGCCGGACAGCTTTTTTTAAGCGAAGGTACCGTCAAAAATTACATAACGGATATATTAAGCAAATTAGAGCTCCGCGATCGTACGCAAATTGCAATTTTTTATTTGAAGAACATGCGGGGTTGAACTAGTAGCATAAAGCCTGTGAATAGGCCACCGCCAAAGTTAGTTTTTCTTACGTATGACCCCTGATAATCAGCCAAGAGGGCTTACGGACTTCAATGACGCTGCTTCTTGGGCGCGGGCTCGGACTCCAGTGACATTACTCCTTGGCGCGGGCTCGGACTCCAGCGACACTACTCCTTGTGTGTGGGTTCGGACTCCAGTGACGCTATTTACAATTTTATCGGCGTTTGAGCAGAGTTTCGGACTCCAGCGACGTTATTCCTCAGAAAGAGGCTCATTTGGGATGTTTTTAATGCCAATAGCGGCTTTGGGGTCCCTTACCATTGTAAAAAAGCGAAAATGCTGCGATTAGGGTCAGCTGGGTCCGATAGCAACTTCTCGCACGCGAAACTACCATCTAATCAAAAACAAAGATGCCCCATTCACCATTTCATGGCCTATGGGGCATCTTCTAGTTATCCTTCCGCTGATTCCTGCTTGGCTTCAGTGGTTTTTTTTCGTTTAAGTTGGCCGTCCGGAAGGTTCCGGCTGCGTATGCCTGTCTTCATCCCGATGATGCTGTAGATGCTGGAAGGCTTCGCCTCAGCGGTAATCATCCCATCCGTCTCCGGCACCAAAATAATACCGAGCTGATGGTGATCCCCATCATAGATTGGACTTTGAAGGTATTTGCTCTCCCCTTCACGGTTCAGCACCTCCAGCTTACAGAACGCTGGATTCATGCGCAGCGCCTCATGTAGCTGCGCCGCATCGGTCAACAGGACCCCGTTGACCTTCAGTAAGATCTCACCGGGCAGGATGCCCAGCTCCTGGCCGGGACTGCCCGGCAGCACGGCCAGCACTTTGCGGCCGCGCGGTGGATGCACGAAGATGGGGCTGATGCTGCGCTCTTCCAGAGCGCTGTACCAGCTTAACCCTTCGTGCAGCACAATGGCTGCGAGCGCCGCGACCAGAGTCAGCGGGCTCCACCAAGCGGCAAGCAGGCTTAAGCCGAGCAGGACGATGCTGTAGATCAGCAGTCGTCCTGCAGTGCGGGCCGCCTTGCGCCCGGGCAGCATGCCCTGCGTCATCTCGCTGAAGCCGATGATGACGGGCAAAGAGACGATGCCAAGGCTGCCGCCGAGCAGCGAGTGCCATGGCAAATCCGTTCCTGCACCCGAAGGGAGCAGCAGGAACAGCGGCAGCGGCCAGAAGGCCTGCAGCTGATAGCCGCCAACGACCATGCCGCGCTTTCCCTTCAGGAAGAGCGGCGTTGCAAGCTTGGCCCCTTGTCTGCGGGCCAGCAGTGCCTCCGCCATGTGCAGCAGCGCAGCTAACACTAGCAAAGCAGGAATATCCATCTCCCGTATGGCGGTGGTAATATTCCCTACCGTTCCACTATCTAAAGCATCTGGAAAGAAAGAAATTACAAATTGTATGATACCTAACAAGCCTATAGAATACGCAAAGCACAAATACCGTACACGCAATAGCGACAACACGAGACTAACTACCCAAATGCAGGCTACAGCCGTACCTGATAATGATATTCCTAGCAGAACGGCTGCTATAGAGACGACCAAACCCATGACTAGACCACTCCATACCGTCCGCCACGTTTCCTGACCCCAGCTATGTAATTTCACATGTATCAGCTTTCGTTCTAATGCCACCTGCCTACGGTAATATAACGCAATAAATATAATAGCAATGTAGTAATACGGCTGGATCAATAAGTGTAAGAACGCAGTGCCCAAGCTTCCTAACAGTTCCTGAATCACATTCAAACTGTTCGTCACACTCCTTTTCGTCCGATGACTGATTTGTATATATTCTAATTCCTCTACGTCGGTTGGCATTTTCTTATCTAAAAGAAAAAAAGAAGGCTGAATTCAGCCTTCTTACTTTTTCGACGCTGCCGCCTTAATTTCCTTCTGAATCTCAGCAATCCCTTTATTCCGTTGGTTGTCGTGAACAGGGTCTTGAATGACCTTGATCAGCGCCGCTTCCAGCGCCTCGGCTGTCTTGGCGTCAATTATGCCTGTGACTTGAAGCTTTGCTGTACTTTGGAACTTCTTCACTGCGTCCTTAGTGCCAGCATCGAAATAGCCATCTTTACGTCCAGGCTTATAACCCAAACCGTCCAGCATCGTCTGTGCACTCTTCACATCAGCGTTGTTCATATTATATTGCAGCGCCACGCTCTTGTTAATTGGAGCCACCGAGAAGTAATCCGGCTGCGCTACCGCGATATCCGGTTTAATGCCCTTACCGTGAATCCATGTGCCGTCTGGCGTAAGCCATTTGGCAATGGTAACTTTCAGCAAGCTGCCGTCTCCAAGCTGTTTGTCAAAGCTCGTCTGCACGGTACCTTTACCGAAAGAATTGTCACCGATCAACTTAGCTCCTGCCGACTGTTGCAAAGCACCCGCCAATATTTCCGAAGCACTTGCGCTACCTTTATTCATCAGCACGACCACTGGATAAGCTTTACTCGATCCTTTTGAGGTACTAACTTCGCGTTTTTTGTCTTTATATTCTATTTGCACTATAGATTTGCCAGCTGGAACGAATTGCTCTGCCATTTCAATAACAATCGGAAGAACACCACCTGGATCATTACGGACGTCAATAACAAGTCCCTTCATGCCTTGCTTCTCCAGCTTCTCCAGCTCTTCCTTGAATCGTTCTGCGGTATTCAGGGAGAACTGCGTAACCTCGATTACACCCACATTGTCCTTTTCCATGGTAGCGTAGACTGTTTCAAGCTTTACATCATCCCGGGTAAGAACAAATTCCAGCGGCTCTACAGCGCCGGAACGTTGTATTTTCAAAGTGGCCTTACTGCCCTTAGGACCGCGAATCTTGGCAACAGCTGCATTCAGCTCCATACCTTCCAGCGATTCACCGTTAACGGACAAGATAACATCTTTGGCCTGAATCCCAGCTTTCTCAGCAGGTGAGCCCTTGATCGGAGAGACCACGACTACCTTGCCATTATCCGAAGAGACCTCCGCACCGATACCTGAAAAGGAACCCTCAATGCTTTCTTCGAATTTCTCAGCTGTTTCTTTACCCATATAGTTGGAATAAGGATCGCCCAGCGCTTCCATCATACCGTTGACAGCACCGTCTATCAGCTTCTCCCGATCTACTGTCTCGTAGTAATTGCTCTCAATCAGACTGAGAGCAGTTCCAAGCTTCTGGGATTCCTTCTGCTGAAGGCCAGTAACCTGCAATGCTGAGGCCAGTCCTTCTCCTGCAGCTTGTCCAATAACATGACTATAACCCGTCACGCCCAAGGTCACCAGACTACCGCATAGCAGGGCGGCGATAATCATAAACGCCGCTGTGCTTTTTTTTAACATGATGTTCCCACCGTCCCTTCTTGTCCATCTCGCAAACAACTCCATAAGTCCGTCCTGAAAGGTACGGTATCTCTTCCAGTATATGCCGTACACTCAAATAATATGAGTTATAAGTTCTTAAAAATTAGAGATAAGGCATCGGATTTACTGTCTTGCCGTCGATCCGAACTTCAAAATGGAGATGGGGGCCCGTCGAATTACCTGTAGAACCGGATTCAGCAATCACATCCCCACGATTGATTCTATCCCCAGGGCTAACCTTGATACCACCTTTACGGATATGTCCGTAGAGGGTCCAAACTCCGCCGCCATGATCAACAATTACACAATATCCATAGCCGCTATACCATTCAGCTACGATTACCGTTCCGGAATCAGCCGCATGAATATTGGTTCCTTGTGGAACTGCAAAGTCTACCCCGGTGTGTACTTTCCCCTTCTCACCCGTAATTGGGTGTGTCCGTGGTCCGTAGGAGGAAGAGATTCTTGCCGAACCTACAGGCAGCAGGAAGGGTCCATCTCCACCAGCATACGCGGTTGAGGAGCTGGAGCTTGAACTGCTGCTTGCCTTGCTAGCTGCAGCTTTCTTGGCCGCTGCTGCTGCCCGGCGTGCTGCTTCTGCTTTGGCGGCTGCTGCTTTGCGAGCCGCTTCCTCAGCTTTAATCTTATCCTTTTGGGTTTCCAAAGCAGAACGTTCGCTCGCCAGCTTAACCAGCTTCTCGTTCTGCTCTTCACTTAGATCATCGCTTTCTTGAATCTGCTTATCATAAAATGCGATAAGCTCCTGCTTCTCCGCTTCCTTCTCTTTCAGCAGGCTTCTCTGATTTTCCAAGGAGGTGTATAACTGCTTGGCTTGAGCATATTGCCCCTCAAGCTCCTGCTTCTTCTCTACAACTGTCTGCTTGTCCAGCTTGTGTTGGACTAACAGCTCCTGATCCTGATCCACAATCATCTTAAGCGAATCGGTGCGGCCCAGAAAATCAGAGAAGCTTGTCGATGAGAGCAAAACATCTAGGTAAGACACCGCTCCATCCGTGTACATCAACCGGACACGGGATCCTAAGAGTTCTTCTCTTGAGGCCACTCGTGCCTCTGCTTCATCCAATTCCGTTGCTGTAACGTTAAGGGATTCTTCTGTATCGGAAATTTTGTTAGAGATTTCGGTCATTTTGCCTTTAACTTGATCCACTTGCTGCAATACATATTGTAAATTAATATTTGTCTTATTCTTATAGTGCTGCGCTTCCTGCGTTTGGGACTCCGCTTTCTCTTGCTGCGCCTTAGCTTCCTGCACCTCTTGTTGCAGCTGCTTTAATTGCTTATCGATCTCGGCAACACTTGTTTTTTTGGCATATCCATCAGAGGGTTGGAATATAGTGACAGCTAGTAACATTACGGCTAGTCCGGCGGCAATCTTCTTCAACTCGCACTCCCCATCCTTCACTCTTAAATTAAACTTTCAAAAACTTACGAATAGAAACCGTACTTCCCCAGACGCCGATTAGCACGCCTAGTCCAACTAACAGACCCACGAGCAGCAGCCAAATATCACTGAAAGGGATCAACTGCAATCCGAGCATAGGATCTCCCTGTATCGAAGATTCCAAACCGTTGTAGCCGGCATATAAAACGCCCGAAGTAATCAATGATCCAATGAGTCCAATTAATGCCCCTTCTATAAAGAAAGGCCAACGAATAAAATAATTTGTCGCGCCTACCAGCTTCATAATCCCAATCTCTTTACGCCGGGCAAGAATCGTTACCCGAATAGTATTGGAGATGAGGAACATAGACATAAGTGCCAGCCCCGCTACAAAAATAAATCCAATGTTTCGTACGGCACGCGTGATTTTAAACAATGTTTCAATCGAGCCTTTGCCATATTTCACTTTGTAGATAGGCTGCTCGGTATGTGTCTTGTTAAGGGCTTGAATCTTCTCAGCCACAAAAGCAACGGTTGTAGGTTCAATAACCTCTACCTGAAGGGTATCTGGAAGCGGGTTATTATCTTCATCGAACCCTTCCAGAAGCTCTGCTGCCTCCTCGCCCATATCCGCGCGGAGATCTTTAAGTCCCTGTTCCTTGGAGATGAACGTAATCTTGCTGACCTCCGGCATATTGCCAATTTCAGTCTGCAGGGTCTCGCGCATCTTCTGATCTGTATTCAAAGCTAGATGCACTTTGATCTGTACCTGACTGTCTGCCTCATCAGCTACAGAATTTACGTTGAGGACAAGAAGAATAAATACACCTAGAACAAAAAGAGAAACAACAATCGAAGTGATTGAGGCGATCGACATCCAGCCATTACGGAATACGCTTTTGAAGCCTTCCCGCACATGTCGCAAGAAGGTTTTAAAACTCATAACCATATTCCCCTCTCGCTTGGTCTCTGACAATGTTTCCATTCTCAATCGCAAGCACCCGTTTGCGCATTTTGTTCACAATATCTCTGTTATGGGTAGCCATTACAATCGTTGTTCCGCGAAAATTAATCTCGTCAAGCAGCTGCATAATGCCCCATGAAGTCTCGGGGTCTAAGTTACCTGTAGGCTCGTCCGCAATAATAACAGAAGGATTGTTGACGATAGCCCGTGCAATAGCGATCCGTTGCTGCTCACCACCAGAAAGCTGTGAGGGCTCACGATTCGCTTTACTTCTCAGCCCAACCAAATCAAGAACCTCATTCACACGTTTCTTGATGACTTTTTTCGGTGCTTCAATAACTTCCATAGCAAAAGCTACATTCTCGTATGCCGTCATTCTGGGCAAAAGCCGAAAATCTTGAAATACAACGCCGATATTACGGCGGACATAAGGGATTTTGCGTGGTTTTAGCTTTCCTATATTGAAACCTCCCACCGAAATCTGTCCTTTGGTAGGCACTTCTTCTCTATAAATCAATTTCATAAAAGTAGATTTACCCGCGCCGGAAGGGCCGACAACGTACACGAATTCATTGCGGTCGATTTTCACTGAAACTCCTTGCAGTGCGTGAGTTCCGTTAGGGTACGTTTTCCATACATCTTGCATTTCAATCATTTTCTCACTTCCCAATTATGACATTTTCCACTTGTGCGAATCGACATTGTCCACCTCAAGTTTCCATAAACTTCAATATTTCCGCAATGTATCTATTGTAACAAATCTGTAACTGATTGAGTACCCCGTAACTGCACGACTATTCGAAAGTTTTGTAGTGACTGGACATATACATATAAAAAAGCACCTAACGGTGTCTGTTATCAGATGTCGTAACTCCCTTTATTAGAGACTACTTGTTTCTTACTAAGTTATTATCGGTATCCCACGAAGTGTTCTTTAAGTTTTGTTACAGGGCCGCGCCTGCTTAGCGCAATCCAAATCCCCAAAAGGAGATTAATTATGAAAAAAATCCATGCTGCCCTCATAGTGGTCATCGCACTCGTCCTTATCGGCTCCTGCATTTACGGAGGGCTTCATCTATATGGCAGCAAAACTACGCTTCCAAAGGGTACAACCCTTGCCGGCTGGCAGGTCGGAGGCATGACCCTCACCGAGGTCCGCTCCCAGCTGGATCAGCGGCTGCGTGCCCTCGAATCCGTCCCTCTAGTGCTAAAAGTGGAGGGCAATGCAGATTTACCCCTAACTCTTAGTAAGACTGGGTTGAGTTATGAAGCCGCTGCTTTTCAGCAGGGCTTAAAAGAGCTTGCCGAAGGAACGCTTTGGGAGCGGGTAAAGGCACGCTATAACTTCCCTAAGCTGTGGAAGCTTGAAACGCATCTGGAAATCGCACAATTCCAGAAAATTCTAAGTCCCACTTGGGAGAAGGAGTCCTTTGGTGAACCAGTGGACGCTACGCGCCGAATTACAGGCGATGACCGAATCGTATATACTTCTGAGAAAACTTCCCTGGAGGTCGATTGGACAGCTCTGGAGACTTCCTTAGGAGCAGCTGCCCCCACCAGCTTCAATCATCTGAATACCCTGTTGGAGAAGGGAATCACGATGGAAGTCCCTTTGTTAATCCTGCAGCCTGACATAACATTAAAGAAATTAAAGGAACAAGGTATCGAGCGAAAAGTAATGCAGTTCAGCACCTCTCTAGGTGCAAGTGGACCTGGACGAAGCTACAACGTGGAAGCTGCTGCCAAAGCTGTGGATGGAACCATTCTCCCGCCTGGAGCCGTCTTTGATTATGGAAAAGCTATAGAAAAAGCAAAGGTGAATTACGGCTTCCGTGAAGCGCCGGTGATCGTGAACGGTAAGCTACAAGCAGGTGTTGGTGGAGGGATCTGCCAAGTGTCGAGCACTCTTTACAATGCCGCACTGCGTATAGGGCTAGAAATTGTGGAGCGCCGTAATCATTCCTTGCCCGTCAACTACTTACCCAAAGGTCAGGACGCAACATTTGCTGAAGGTTATATCAACTTTCGTTTTCGCAATACGACTGGCAAATATCTCATAATAAAAGCGGCTGTGCAAGGTAAATCCCTGACCATAAAGCTGTTCGGCACGTTTCCGCAAAATGTCACTTACAAAGTTCATTCAAAGACAGTAGAGGTACTCCCTCCAGTCGATAAATACGTAAACGATTCTTCACTGCCTCGTGGCAGCTCACGCGTTATTCAAAATGGGAAAACCGGATATATTGTAGAAACCTACATTACAAAGTATGTTGACGGTAAATCCACTGAGGTGAATAAACTGTCCCGCGACGTATATTACGCACAAAAACGATTAATCGCCATTAATCGTGGAGGCGTGAGCAAATCCATAATCCCCGATGTCCCCCGAAAGCAGCTGGTGGAGGACGGGGTCCGCAGTGAATAGCTAACAACAAATAACCGGTCAGAGCCCCTAAGGTCTGACCGGTTATTTTTGCCAGCAATCTATTTTACCTGTAGCTTACGTTACCCGGCTTTGAAATTTACGATTCAGGGGTACATTAGAAGTAGACCCATAATCAGAAAGGATGAACATCCTATGACAACAGTCCTTGTAAAGGATCTTACTGGTATTGTCCGCAGTGCTCCCGCTATTTTTGCCTCACGCACTTGCAGAGAAGCTCTTCGCGTCATGTTTCAGCATCCAGAATCCAAATGTATCGTCGTCTGCAATGCTATGAATGAACCCCTCGGATTGTTGATGAGCGAACGTTTCTTTTTAAAAGCTACAGGAAGATCCGGAGTAGATCTGTTCTACAGAGAACCTGCCATGAAGCTTATGAACAAAACCCCGCTCATTCTTGACATTTCCACTCCACTCGATACGGTATTGAGCCTCGCTAAGAACCGCCCAGACCCTATGAAAAGTGATTGTGTCATTATCACTCGCAAAGGTAAATTCGTTGGTGTTGCATATACCTCTGACCTTATCCGCGCCCAAGCGTAGAACCTCTTTGCTCTTCCTCTTCTACCCTAACCCTTCCTCAAAAAAGAATATCCGGTGACGTATCAATTCTCCAGTATCCATTCACCTTTTTCAGCTTCACATACACCGACTCACTGCCTTCCTGCCCGCTCGAATAAGGAACTGTTAAATCAAATTCAGCGGTTGTTGCAGTTTTGGAGAGCATTCGGGCGGTGGCTTTTTCAAACATTAATGAGTTTCCAAGATCCGCATTCACCTGTGACATTCTACCTTCATGCTCCAAAAATTGAGTCTGCACATAATAAGCTGCTGCATTATGCGTGTAGGCTTTTTTTATGTAATTCATCAGCTTCGCCTTTGTCCCAATATCATTGGAAAGGTAACGGTACTCTTGCGCTTTATACATGAAGGTTTCCATCGGGAAAAAGTTGCCCCCACGGCTAGTATAGAAATAGATTGCTCTGGCATGTACAACAAGCGGTACCACACTTTTTACCGTCAAATTGTTTATAGTAGCTGGGCCTTCTTTTCCTGTGCCAATCACAGCCACATTTTTTATTGCCGCTGATGATGAAGCTGCCATAACTCCGCTACCTGCTGATAAAAGGCCTAAGGATAGGGCCAACGAACCAAGCATCCATTTTTTGTTCATCTGAAGTTCCTCCTCTTTCATCTAAAAAATACAGGCGATCGCCACTGTTTCAGCTTATGCACCCCGCAAGCTAAAATACCCAATAAACAGAGGAATGAAAACGTATTACAACTCTTTTGAAAATATAAAAAAACTCCACCCTCCTGATTCACAGGAAAAGCGGAGTAATATAGTTAAATAAAGTAGTACAAGAACCCTAATTGGATGCTGCTGCGGTGGCCTCAAAATACGCTGTAAAAGCTACGTTAGCAGTCAAAATACTCTCCGTATTGTTCTTAGTACGATCCTCGTAGGATTGCTGAAAATTGAAAGAGTCCACATTCACAATACGGGGTAAGGCTTGTAGTTCATCCATCCATTGCCGGATCCCCGAATATGTCCCTTCCACCACTGCAGTCATTTTGATCTGTTTGACCGTCGGGAATGACACCTCAGCTGAACCTGTCATTTGCTGAATCGGATTAGCCTCATCCATAACAAAACTAAGATCCTTTAGCCGCGCTTGTGAGGACGTGCTAACCTCCCGCAAATCAACAATCAGACCTTCGCTGTCATCGCCCTTTGGGAGTTCCCCCAGTAATTCCTTCTGTTCTAGATCTCCCTCAGTGCCGCTGCCCTTCAGCTCATAGATTTTGTTTTGGAGGACTTCTGCTTCCTTTTCCAACTGACTGATCTCGCTGCTCTGTGCGGAAATTTCCTTATTGGTCGGCTGAACACCCAGCATATAGAACGCAAACAATATCAGGAACAAAATCAGCACTCCCAGAACAATCGGCGAGCGATACTTATTGATCTGTTCCATCGCTGCTCACCTCCCCTTGGCTGGCATCCGTTTCACTGTTTTGAAGCTTAGCCGCTGCTAAGTTCACTTTATAAATAGCCGTATACGTATTGTATGAAATGGCATCTTCGGCTCCTTCAGTAAGCTTTTGAATAGAGGCATCGGTCGTAAAAGACATTTGGCGAAGTTGTCTTAAATAGTTGGACGCATCCTCCATAGTGGATACATTTACAGTCAGATCTATAGATGTCCGGTAGGTATAGTTAATATCACGGATTAGTGCCTCCTTAGGCAATCCTTCCACTAATTCGTCCAACATAGGGACTGCAATCACCTTATTGTCCTGAAGTACTGTGATGGCTGCTTTCCGATCTAGCTGTCCAGGTCCGCTGTTCTTAAGCTTCGCGAGCTCAACTTGGAGCATAAAACTGCGATCCTGCAGGCCTTGCAGCTGTTCTTTACCGTTAGAGATTTGACCCTTATTGGCAGAAAAATAAATCCCCGTTCCGATCATCCCCAGCAGCCAAATCGCTACAAGCCCCATCGTGACATAAGGAAATAGCAATGTCTCCCGATCTTCTCTCGGCAATAGATCAATCGTATCCGTGTTGATGCTATTTTTTAGAGCGGTCCCGGCAGCTACACGGTAATCATTTAGTTCAGGGTCAGAAACAGCAGCACTAGCCATCTGTTCCAGACTTATTGGTGTTATTTCAAGTTCTGCTAGGGACTGCTGGAGCTCTAGGTCCAGTTGTTTACGAATTGAGGGAGTGCCCGTAATCACTAAATTATTGATACGAGTGGAACCGTCATGCAAGCTGTATTGATAAAAGCTGAGCATACGGGAGATTTCCGCAGTGATTTCCACCATTTGCTCGGGTGATAAATGTTCTTCTACAGCGACAGCTGTTTCTGCCAAGGTTTCACTGTCTGTCAAAAGATCCATTCCCGCTAAATTTCTTCCTTTATGTAGATCAAGTAAGTTTATCGTACGAATGAAGACCGGATTCCCGTTTCTGAACATATAAATGTCCATTACCGATGGCTCCATATTAATCAGCATCGTCTCCGCAAAGCTCTCCCCGTGCCCAGTGGTTATAGCACGCGCCAAGGCGGTTGCCGAAATTTCGACACTGCTTATCCGAAGACCCACCCGCTCCAGAATTTCTACGTAATCCTGAATCGATTTTCGCGGAGCAGCAAATACGAGCAGGTGACTTTGCTCCTCATCCACTTCGAGCGTTACATAGTCGTAGACAGGATTTTCAAAAGGTAGATGCAGTCCCGTCTCCACTTCCAGCTTCACCAGTTGTTCTACCTGTTTGTCATTGGTACTAGGAATACTCATTTTACGGATAATGATCTGCGAGGGTGGAATGGACAAAGAAACCTTACTTCCCCTTAACCCTTCCTTCTTCACCCACTGCCTTACCCGATCATAAAGCGCCTCGCTATCCGCCACCTGATTCTCAATGATCATGCCTGGAAGGAGCGGGAGAAACCGTTTTTTACGGACTTCCCATGACTGTTTATTCTTAAAACTAATATAACGGATTCCGGCAGCTTCAATTGAAAGTCCGGCCACTTTGGGGCCTAATCCAAGCATATGCTCGATGTCCTCCTATCCGATAAGCGAGAGATACGCGCCGATGATGTGTGAACCATATCCAAAACTAATTAAAGCTCCTATAGCTAACCAGGGGCCGAAGGGTACCGGTTGTTTACGTTTGATTACACCGAGCAGCATCAGCAGTCCGCCCACCACGCTCCCAAGCAGACAAGCCACAAAAAAGGCCAAAATTACATTCGGAAAGCCAATCACCAAACCCAGCAGCGCAAATAACTTCACATCTCCAGCCCCCATGCCACCTAATAGAACAAAAGGGATAAGAACCCCTCCCCCAAGCACAGCTCCTAGCAGGTGATGCCATAGCGGTCCTTCCGGAATTAGCAGTACAAGAATCAGCAGCAGCGGTAAAAAAAACAACAATACCTTGTTGGGAATCAGCATGTACTTCAAATCCGCAACCGTCACGATAGCCGCTAAACTCACAAGAATGAACCCGATGATTCCCTTACCCGTCAGGCCAAATTGCAAATACACCCATAAAAAAAGCAAACCCGTTGCCGCTTCTCCAAGCGGGTATAATGGCGATACCCTTGTGCCGCAGTATCGGCATTTGCCTCCTGACAGCAGGTAGCTTACCACCGGAAACAAATCCCACGCTTTCAGCCGCGTGTTGCAGTTCGGGCAATGTGACGGCGGATTAAGCAAAGATTCCTTGACCGGCACCCGTAGCGCCACTACGTTATAGAAGGAGCCTAGAATCAGACCCAGTAATGTGATGTAACTTGCGATAAATATCGTCATGGCTGTCCTCTGTTAGCTTCTGGATTTTAAAAAAGGAATCGGGAAGTCCGATTCCTTAGGATAGATTGTACGTTTAAATTTATAGATATTAATTAGATATTCCTGTTAGCCACCAGATCAATTTGTTGGTGTTGGTGTTGGTGACGCTGCTGGCTCTGCACTAAGCACCTTATCAGCTGAATATTCACCACTCTCACCCGTAGGAACTGGATCTAATATTACTTTTTGAAGTACTCCGCCCGAAGTATATACTATTGTTGTTTTTGTACCATCTAACGATTTTTTTGTACTAGGCAAAACAAGAGTCTGATCAATATATTTTTTATCCTTAAGTGCTTCAAGAGTTACTGTCTTATCTTTAAAATCTCCATCTAATTCGCCCATAATATACATACGAGATGCATCATAAAGCTGTCGAGCAGTTGCTAAATCTGCATCCGTTTTTGATTTATTAATAATTCCACCAATCATAGGTATAGCAATTACCGCAATAATCCCCAAAATAACAATAACCGCCAGCAACTCAATCAGCGTAAACCCCTTTTGACTTTCCTCTTTGCTTAATCTTCTCTTAATCGCTTGTGCTAACATTTGATTTCCCCCTCTAAGTGGTGTGTGAGTGATAAAACCTATATTCTTCATTTCAGTGAATCCAGCATCATCTTTCTTGTGCTTACGGAAACAGCTCGTCCATCGTCGTCTAATCGCCAGCGTAAGTTCGTGGATCTTGCCCCGCCTCCCCGGCGTCACCCCTCTCAATATATACAAGGAACCAAGAGGTTCACATATTACCGTACAGACTGAACATCGGCAGCATAATGGCAGCTACAATGACACCTACAACAGCAGCTAAAAAAGCAATCAGCAGCGGTTCAAGCAGCGATTTCAGACGGTCGACGGTATTCTCCACGTCCATCTCATAAAAATCAGCTACCTTGGACAACATCGTGTCGAGCGCCCCTGTCTCTTCGCCAATCGCTATCATCTGTGTAACTAGTGGCGGAAAGACCCAAGCTTTTTTTAGCGGCTCAGATAGTGGATTTCCTTGTCTCAGCGAATCGCCTGCACTACGGATGAATCTCCCGATGACCTTATTTCCTGCTACCTCCTCAACAATCACCAAGGATTGTAGAATCGGTACAGAGCTGGCATAAAGAGAAGAAAAAGTGCGCGTAAACTGAGCAATCGAGCCTTTTTGATTCAGCTTACCGAACACAGGTATCTTAAGCTTGGCATAATCCAGAGCGTAAGCACCCTTTTCCGTACGTTTTGTAATCTGAAAAGCTATCACTAGGAGAAGTACTCCGAGTATCCAGAAATACCATTGACCTTGAATGCTTTTGCTAAGTGCTAAGACCATCTGTGTAATTGCCGGAAGCTCGGCATCCATCGATTCAAACATCGTTACAAACTGCGGCACAATCGCCCAAAGTAGATAGATAACCGCGGCAATCGCCATAACCCCTACGGTAATCGGGTACGTAAGCGCTGACTTTATCTTTTCTGTTGTGGTGTGCTGTTTCTCAAAAAACATAGCCAACCTGTCCAACGTTCCTTCGATATCACCGGATTCCTCACCGGCACGGATCATGCTGACAAATAGCTGCGGGAAGATTTTTTTATGATCCTGAACGGCTTGTGAGAACGATATCCCGCGTATCAGGCTGGAATTAACATCTACTAACGCTTTACGCAGTGGTTTACTCTCGGTCTGCTCTGCCAAAATACGCGTTGCATCCACAATCGATACCCCCGCCCGCATAAGCGTGGCAAACTGCCTGCAATAAATGATGAAATGAAGCGGCTTAACGGGATTACCAATATAAATGTCCATCGATAAAATTGTGGTTTTGCGTTCGATCAGTGAAAATACCGTAAGTCCCCGCTTGCGTAGCTCCTCCATCGCTGTAGGTTTATCGGTTGCTGTTAGTTTCCCTTTGATAGACTTACCTGCGGCTGTCTTGACCTGATATTCAAAAAGAGGCATCAGCTGCTCACCTCCGCCATAAACGCCTTAGCTGCTGTTGGATCAATAAGCCCCTGCGATAAATAGTCACGGATGCTCATGTCCAAGGTGTGCATGCCTTGTGAGCGTCCCGTTTGCATCACATTTTTGATCTGATGTGTTTTTTCGGTACGAATAAGATTGGCTACGGCTGGTGTATTGAGCAAAATTTCCGTAGCGCATAAACGCCCCCGACCTCCAGCCCTTGGGAACAACCGCTGACTGACTACTGCCAGCAGCACTGATGCTAATTGTGAACGAATCTGTCCCTGCTGATGTCCCGGAAAAGCGTCGATAATTCGATCAATCGTCTGTGGTGCATCTGTTGTATGTAAGGTAGCCATCACAAGGTGACCTGTTTCTGCGGCCGTAACCGCTGCTGAAATGGTCTCCAAATCCCGCATCTCACCAACGAGAATAACATCCGGGTCCTGACGTAAGGCAGCACGTAATCCATTAGCAAAACTAGCCGTATCACTTCCCACTTCACGTTGATCTACTAGACAGGTTCCATGGTTATGTAGAAATTCTATCGGATCTTCCAACGTCACTATATGCTTGCTCTCCGTCTGGTTAATATAATTCAGCATAGCTGCAAGCGTAGAAGATTTGCCGCTGCCTGTGGGTCCTGTAACCAAAATTAGACCTTGTGGCTTAAGCGACAAAGTAGTTAAAATCGAAGGCATCGACAGCTGTTCCAGACTCGGAATCTCTGCAGGAATGGCCCGGGCGGCGATACTAACCTCGCCCCGCTGACGATAAACGTTCACCCGGAATCTTACCCCACCATCAAGCGGATATGAAAAATCCAACTCGCCCGCATTCCGAAATGCTTCAATTCGTTCATTACCAAGTAGCGTTTTGGCCATATCTGCCGCTTCTTCAGCAACCACGGATTCACCCTCAAGCGAGTGCAGCTTTCCATCCATCCGAATAACCGGCGGTGATCCTACGGAAATATGTAAGTCAGAAGCTTTGGAGGAGTAAGCCGTTTGTAATAGTTGTCTAATATCCCGCGTATACGTTGGCATTAGCCGCTCCCCCTAAGTTAGAATGCTAAATCCCTGTTAACCTCTAATGTGAGACCGTCTCGCGCATGACTTCTTGAAGCGTTGTAATTCCTTGACTGACCTTGAGCAGTCCGTCATCCATCAGTTGAACAAGCCCACGCGCTTTACCTGCTGCACGCAGTTCTTCTACTGAGGCAGTGTTTGTTATGAGCTGCCGTAAGTGATCATCAATACTGAGTACTTCATGAATCGCTATTCGTCCACGATAACCAGAATTGTTACAGCTACCACAGCCGCGTCCACGCTGTAATTCTTCCGCAGGTAGTCCTAAGCTACGTAGCATAATTGCTTCCTGTTCAGATGGTTTGTAGGTTTCTTTGCAGTCAGTGCAGATTTTGCGCACCAGCCGCTGTGCTACCACACCAATCAGCGAAGAAGCGATCAAATATGGTTCTACCCCCATATCCCGCAATCGGGAGACGGAGCTAATCGCATCGTTTGTATGTAAAGTAGACAACACTAGATGACCCGTTAATGAGGCGCGAACAGCAATTTCAGCAGTTTCCGCATCCCGTATTTCACCGACCATTACGATATTCGGATCTTGTCGAAGAATCGAACGTAGCCCAGCTGCAAAGGTTAGTCCAATAGCCGAGTTTACGTGCACCTGATTTACTCCTTCAAGCTGGTACTCCACTGGATCTTCGACTGTGATAATATTTGCGCTTTCTACATTAAGTTGATTCAATGCTGAATATAAAGTTGTTGTTTTTCCGCTACCTGTAGGTCCCGTGATCAGCAAAATCCCATAAGGACGAGCTATCATCTCCTTAAAAGCTTCTGCGTTCCCCTCGCTGAATCCCAAAGCATCTACGGATTTGACTCCTGTGCTTAAATCTAGCAACCGCAGCACAATCTTCTCTCCGTGCATCGTCGGCAATGAAGACACACGAATATCTACCATTTTGTAATCGAACTGCATTTTGATCCGCCCGTCCTGCGGCAAACGCCGTTCTGCAATATTCAGGCGGGCCATTATTTTCAGACGGGCGGTGATAAAGCCCTGCATCTGCTTAGGAATAATCCGCTCTGTCCGTAAGGTTCCGTCAATGCGGTAGCGGATGGTTAAATTATTCTCACCTGGATCCATATGTATATCAGACGCCCGCAGAGCAACTGCCTGCTGAATCATCTGGTTGACCAAACGTACGATTGGGGAGTCCTCATCTGTAATCTCTGTCTCTTCTATTTCTTCCTGTGTCGGGAGTTCTACCAGCATCTGATTCATAGAATCGCGCATGCCATAGTGACGCGCAATCGCCCGCTGCAGCTCATCTCTCGTAGAAATAGCGGGTTCGATCCGGAAGCCAGTACTCATACGTAAATCTTCTATCGCAAAATAATCCAGCGGGTCCGCCATCGCAACCATTAGCTTGCCGCCCTCTTTTAAGAATGGAAGCACCTGATATCGCTTAGCCATACTTTCAGGGATAATTTGCGTGATTGCGGGATCTATCTGGTATTTAAATAAACTGACATGCGGGATGCCGAGTTGAAATTCAAGCACTTCAATCAGCTGCTGCTCCGTGATATAGCCTTGAGAGATTAGCAGATCGCCGAGCTTCCGTTTGCTCTTACGCTGTTCCTCGAGAGCCTCAAGCAACTGGTCCTGCGAAATAATATTATTTTCTACCAGCAAGTCTCCCAGTCTCTTTTTCGCGATAGCCAAGTCTATTCATCTCCGTATGCCGCTATTTATGCCGGCTGAAATAATGGATATTTTTTATAGAAATAGAAATCAAACTCCCAGCAAAATTCGCTCAAAAACGAAAGATATAATTACCATAAATACACCTTCCATAAATTTGTCAATTTTGAGTATTTTTCAATATAACTAGGACTTTAGTTATAATTTAATAGGTATATTTCAATAGATTTATGTTGTCTATCAATGCTTAATGTCCTAGAATGTATATAACATAGATTGGATAATTTTACAACGACACGGAATGAAAAAGGCTGTCGGAATCTAGCATATACGAGACGGAATACGACCATATCTGCCAATAGTTAACAATCAGGGAGAGATGACAATGAAACTTGCCAGCAACAAAAAAGTTTTTATTTTTACAGTAACTACCCTGCTTCTCCTTCTGCTTGTTCTGCCGATCAAAAATCACTTTATGAATGTCGATGCCAGTTCAAATGAATACCAAATTCGTATGCTGGAGGTTACGGAGAATGGGGTTAGTGAGCTTGCGTCTCTAAAAACGGGAATATCTAACCTTACCGTTGACACGATGAGTATGAAGCGCTTTGTGGCGCTGCGGGATGATCTGGACGGGAGATATGATGCAGTATATATCGGGAAGGGAACTTACAATCCTGCACAGGTAAGTAATCAACAACCCGCCTCTGAGGAAAATAGAGCTAAGGCCCTTAATACCAAAAGTATGAAGAACGACATTACTCATCTGAAGGCTGATCAAATTACAAAGGAATTTATCAACAAGGGATTATATGTTTTTTTTCATAGCCAGCCCTTTAAAGACAAAGATGCAAAACCTCAAACTGAGCAAGGTATACTGTACAGCTCTTTTAACAGTTATCGTCTTTCCACCTCCAACCCAAATGTTAAGTTTGTAGATGACAGTGAACTCGCGGATATTTTTGCCGATTTAAAAAAACAAGACTCCAAATACATAAACGACTTGAAGAAACGCCCTCATCTACAAATTACGAATAGAATTCCCAACTATGACCCTAATGCAACTAACAGCAAAATCTATGTTCCTGGGGAGAAGCTTTCTTTTAATTTCAATGTCACCACACCCTCTACACAAAATAGTGCTCCGCTCTCAGTCAAACTGTACGTTGGTCTTGATAAATCCATCAAAATGGGAGAAAAACAGGTCGTTGCTGAAACTGAGATTAGTACATCCAGCGGAACTATTGAATACACTTTGCCAAAAACATACTCTGGGTTACTCTACTGGAAGCTAGAAGTTAATGATTACCACAGTACACAATTAAAAGACTTCGACAGCGGTGTAATTCGTTACCGTGGCGAGAAAACCATAGTAAATATTCTTCAGGTTATGCCTGACACTCTAACAGAAAGCAGCCTCCTGAACACTAGTAATATGAATCCGAATTTTCTCGATACATCTGACTATAAGCTCGATATAAAAATCAAAACGATGACTGAATTCAAAAACTATATTGATGACAGCTATGCTGCAACACATAGTTACGGACTAAATGGCACTTATGACATGCTCATCTTTGGATTTGTAGACGAATACTACAAAAAATCTAATTTAAACACTAATGCGATCAACGCTATTACACAATTTACTGGTACCTTCAAGCAAAGCGCCTTGTTCACTCACGATACCATCATTAATTTAGATGCAAATAAAAAGAACTGGATCAATAATTTCATGGGGATTACTGGTCAGGTGAATCCTGAGACCAACTTAGGCCATAATGCCATCAATCTTTCCACCAAGGTTAAGCCGGTGAATGACGGGCTTTTGATGCAATATCCTTTTTATCTAAGCAAGAGGGACGACAGCAACCAGCAAATCGATATTTCCACACCACAAATTGCACCAACACATAACCAGTACTTCACACTTAATTTGGAAGATCCTGAAGTAGTATCTTGGTATAACATTCAAAGTGAAGCATCAGGTACGAGGATAAAACCAAATGGAGAATATAATCAATACCAACGTGATACCGAGGATAGCTGGAATCAATATTACACATATTCCAAAGGAAATATTACCTACTCAGGTACAGGTCACTTTTTTGGAGTAAGTGATATTCCAGCCAATCTAAAGAAATTCCCGGACTGGGAACAACAATTGTTCGTTAATACTATGTATCGTGCTTTTATTGGGGCCAATCATGCTCCAGAGATTACCGTGCATACGCCGGCTAATGATTCATCGATTCCGTCTTATCAAGAAACACTCCTTGTCGACTATACAGTAACTGATTTGGACTTTAACGATCGTGATCTAACAACTGAAGTCCGTTTCAAATCAGGGAACACGTACTTTCCCAAGATTGAAATAAGTAAGATGAACATCAAATCCGGTCAAAATATATATAGAACAGTTGACAATCCGCTTCCAAACGGAGGTCTACTCGACATCGAAATTAAAGCTTGGGATCAAAATGGTGCGCTCTCAAGTAAAACGCTCAGAGTAAATGTCCTGCCGTCAAACACCAATTTGAGTGTAACACGATCTCTCTCTCAGAATGTTGTGAATGGCAAAATAGAAAAGGGAGAACCGGTCACTCTTAGTTATTCCATCACCCCAAAATCTGTACCGTTTGATAAAGTCGGCACGGTCAACCAGACCTCTAACACACAATTAATATCGGATATTGTATTTACCGAGAATCTCCCACCTAACCTGGAGATTTCAGGAGAATTACCTACCGGTACGATCGTCACTGGAAATGCAACCAGTGGATTTAGATTGACACGCAATCTAAATGACATAACCTATTCATTAAAAACGGTGAACGGCGCCCAAATCTATAAACCAGACTCTGAACAGCCTATAACGTTCCAAATCACAGTTAAACCGACCGAGACCCAAACCTATATTTTAAATGATTCCAAACTTAGTTATATCGATATTCATGCCACATTGCCACCGCTAGGAATCTTAGGTAAATACAATGCACTTATCCTTCATACCACTTCACTTCGTGGTGGAACTATCAAGGGACCACTGGCTTCCGGGGGAACAGTCAACTTCAACAACGCGGGTATTACAGTAAATGAACAATTTAAAGACCAAGTGCCATATGGTATTGTCACGGGCGGAGATGTTTCCCTTCCTGAAGGAACAGTTTACGGAAACCTAATGGTTAAAGGCACCGTTAAAGACCAACGTCCTGGTTCTATCCAAAATGGTACCATCAATTACGGAGAACTTCTCGATTTCAACAAGCAAGAGAGTTATCTCCTTGGACTCTCTGATGCTATTGCCAAGCTGCCTTCCAATGCCACGGCGACTCATGAATACGGAAAACTTACGGTCACAGGTAACTCAGATATCAATATTGTTAATATTTCTAGTTCAGCGTTAAATACGCTTAACAGTTCCGAGCTTAAGGTTCCGCAAGGATCAACGGTAATTGTTAATGTACAACAAGACAGTAACAGTGAACCATTCTTACATTTCCCACTGGGGAGCGACGGTAGCCGTGTGCTATACAACTTCCCTAACGCCAAGCCTTTGCTAATTTCCCAAGCCAACGTATACGGAACCATTCTGGCACCACGATCTACTATAAACTTTGATGGAGGACAGGTGTATGGAACAATCATTGGAGCTTCAATGAATATGAGTAGTGCCACTTTATACCATTTCCCTTTTGCCGGTAGCCTACCAGCGGAAATCTATCCGCTACCTGTTCCAATCCCAACAGATCCTTCATCGACTAATTTAGCGCGGACTACAATTTCGTTTGAGACTTTAACTTTTACAGCCGAATATAAGATTAACGCCCTGCAATTGGATGACAAAACTATTTATGTAGGAGATGAGATTCGACTAATCCCAATAGTTACGCCTTCAGATTTAAGTAATTCTGCATTCCTCTGGACAACTAGTAATGCTTCAGTTGTGCAAATAGACTCCAACAGTGGCGATATTATCGGTTTGGCCAAAGGATCAGCACAAGTCACTGTTAAGGCTCTTGATGGTAGCGAAGTTACTGGTACTGCATTCATAACTGTAGAAGAACGTAATTCTCGTTCTCTATCAATTAAAGGATATGAAACAGGGAAAATCTATGAATCCATTACGTTAAGTGCCTCGTACGTTCAAGACAGTAAAGAACCTGAGACCAACATAACCTATATCTGGTCCGTTAAAAACATTACCTCTGGGGCAAGCACTGCTGTAATTAATACCAATCCAGAGTATCCCGGTGATGATACCGAAAAGATTTTCAGTGCGACGCAGTCAGGAACTTACCTAGTAAGTCTTACTGTAAATTCAAGTAACCCGGTTCCAATTACCCAAGAGAAAACCATAACAGTTACTAACCCACTAACCTCATTGTCAATTACAGGTCCAACAACGGTATTGATAGGAGGGCAAATCGATCTAAGCGCAAGTAGAAATCCTACGTATGCTGATCCAGCAACGCTAAGATGGAGATTCGTGAAATCAACGGATAAAAATATTACGGATGACACTATTACGAATGATCATATTGCTACTCTTACGCCTTCTAGTGATGGCTCAACCGCTAAATTGACGGCTGGTGATACCGCTAAAGAAGGACTGCTGATTGAGGTTTCATTCAAAGATATGACTTCAACACACGAGGTTAACATCGTTGAGTTAACGGGATTAAGATTTAAAGAACAGTCTATTACTATTGAAGTGGGCCATACTTTCCAATTAACCAATATTTTATGGGCATTCCCAACCTCCGTCTCGATAAAAGACATCAAAGATAACTTGAGTTGGGTAAGCGACAATTCTTCAATCGCCAGTGTCGATAATGGAACCAATATTGATACCAGAGGAACTGTTACCGGTGTTAAAAAGGGATCAACTACCATTACAGTGACTTATACCGGAAGCACAGGCGCAACAGTAGAAGCAGATATTACAGTTAAGGTTGTAGCACCCCAGAATGACGATCGTTACTAAAATTCACGTTTAAAAAACAACAAACTTCCAACGATAAATAGGGTATCCCTAAGCACTCGCTTAGAGATACCCCTTTTTCAACTAGTCTCAATGACTCACAAGCTCCAGAGGGCCTACAGTTACATTCACCTGCTGCACACGCGGGAGGCTAGACTGCTGATGAGTAAAAACATCCTGATTATATTGAATCTGAAAACGGTGACCCAAATTATATCGATCCGCATCCTGATTTTCAAAATTAAAGCCGAGGGCCGGATCCAAGGGCTCAGTTACTCCTCCTAGTACTGCGTTTACTGTAAGATTCCCTTTGGCAAAGAAGCCTCCATTTAACCAAAAGATTGACCCCACTCCGTACAAATCAGCGTCACTATCCGTGTAAAAAAAAGCTTTCATATAAAATGAATCCTGCTCAACTTTTTTCTTAGGTGGATTAGTAAAAGTATCAATTCGGTTAATGAGCACATCTCCTTGAGATATGAGGACTAACTCCTTACTACTTAAACCTTGGATCACGGCATCCTCTACTTTCGTTTCTCCTAAAACAAACATAGTAGAGTTGAATTTCACCTGACCTTTAATAGTAACATTACCTGTAACTAGAATATTAGCTTGTATCTCCAAAATTTTAGTTATATCTGGGCTATAGTTATTTACCTCCAGATCACCATTAACAATAAGCCATTTGGGCTTATTAGAAGGATTACCTGTTTTGGCTTCATCACTAAACTTTAACTGTTTGTAATCAATTCCATCGATAAGCAGATTACCGTTATAAATCGTAGAATTATTCAAATCTTTATCCAACAAGGAGTTCTGATATATTCTCAATTGTTCTTCGTATTGGCTGCACTCTAGTTCATACTTATCCTTTTCTTCTTTTGTCGGATTATCTTCAAGTACTGGCTCAGTGTAGGGTGGATTCTCATCGGGTAGTCTATCTAATGTTGTTGTGCTTAAATAATTCCCCAGTTGATTATCCTTAATAGCTTGCTTAATTTCAGACCTTTTCCCGGTCAACCCTGTCGCTTCCTCCACTTTATCAAGAAACGATTCCAGCACATTAATCTGCACGAACTTTTTTTGCGGTTTGATAAACACCTGCTCTTTATTAACTCCCAGTATGTTAGGAAGAATAATTGAGGCGTTGTTTTTATTTACTGCTGCATTAATAATTCCATTTCCGGAATATTTAATACTTTCAAGTGATTGCACATGCACCTCAGGAAGAGGTTCCGTAGATGCTAGACTGGCAGGGTCTTTTAGTAATTCTACTTTAGGATATTGAGTCTTTTCTTTAAGATCTTTCACTTTCTTATACGTATAAACAGCCGTATCGCTGATGTTTAGTTCTTCACCCGCATATATATTGCCATGGAGACCAGGTGCTCCGTTTAATGTTAATACTTTTTCCGATCCAAAAGCATATTTAAGAAAATCAGGATAGGTATCAATGACTATCTTTTGTCTCAGCTGTCTGATGACGCCATTAACTGTGGCTTGTGCTTCAATATCGACATAATATTTTTGCTTATCCTGCTTCTCATAGGTGATGCTTTTGATCGTACCGCCAGCTCCAGATAACCCCGTACTTACGCCATTGTTAACGCCGACAACTTTGGTGGTCACCTCATTAACAATACTTTTAATCTCATCTTCCATATGATCAGGATCAATATCCGTACGCCCGTCCAACTTCGTCTGTATGTATGCCGCTGCTTCATCGAGCCCCTTTTGAGCCAGATGCAGGCTCTGCACGTCGTTTTCCCTTGTCTCCGTTCGTTGTGCGCCACCCATCGTTGCCCCGAGTACAGCTACTCCGAGTATAGTAAGTAGAAGAGCAACAAACATAACTAATACTAGGGCTGAGCCTCTTTCATTATTCTTCATCCCTCCTGCTCCTCCTAGAATCCGAATTTACTTTTCAACTCCAATGGGTAATCCCTTCCGTCGTAGCTCTGAACTAGCGATAAATCTATAGATATCAAGCCGCTATCACAAGGGATGCTATTCTGACACTCTAAAGTTATAGCAGAACCCTGTTCTAATTTAGATATCGTCTCAGTTCTTGCATCTACTGGTGGATCGACTACATCAGGATTTGCTATTGTAAGAGCACCATTAACAATACGAATCTGAGACTTAGTTCCATCCTGACGTTCTAACGTAATGTAGCTATCAATAATAGTCCCTGCATCATTTTTGAGAATAGTTGGAGTGACCTTCTCAGGAGCAAATGTATACAACTCCGTTATAATCGCGGACATTAACAAATCACCTTCGTCTCGTAATGAGTTTTCAATCGATATTTTATGATAGCTTCGTAAGCCCAGCATTGTTATCCCCGAAATAATTCCCGCTGCAACTGTAAACAACGATAGTGCCACAATTAGCTCCACTAAGGTAAAGCCGCCTTCTCTGCGAAGAAGATTAACGAATTTTCTCATCGGTAATATATCCCTCCACAACAGGTTCACTTTGAGGTCCGCCAGAAGAATCCGCTCTGCTGACTTTGACCAACACAGGTAACAAATATACTGCCATATTTTGTTTCTCCGGATCACTAGATTCCAAGCTTTGGTTATGTAGATCACGCTGATATTTAATATCTATCTGATAGTTCACACCATTTATTGCAGGATTCAAAACCTGGTTTAAGATTTCTGTATCCTGAACAAGCCCCTTGTAATCCTCACATTTCAGAGAATCATCCGTATCCTTTTGGCATTTCGCCGCCTCTATCGCATCATGATTCTGCTTTATAAAAAATTTCTGCATCGCCTTAAAATCCTGCTTCTCCACATAAAATAGCGCATTCCGCGCCAGATTGACCATAATCGTTTTGTTCTGGTTCGATTTAGAGTAACTCATGGCGTTAGTAAAGTAAGACGTAAGCACCAGAGAAACTATCGATAAAATAACTATAGCTGCCAGCACTTCGATTAATGTAAATCCTTTTTCCTGCTTTAGGCCCGGTTTCATCCTACTTTCCGCCTCTCGCCTATGAAAATACTTTTCGTATTTGCACGTTTTTCCTAAATTTTCTACTTCCATTATATTCTCTCATATCCAGCTACAGCAATCCTCAAAACCCTTATAATTCAGATATTTCTACAATATCTCTCCCTTTTGGTCTATGCTATGATTTGGAAAGAGAGGAGATGAATGAAATGGCTTTAATAGAGTGCAAATTTTATTCAGAAGTACTAGGTTTGAATACCTCAATGACTGTAATTTTGCCGCAAAAAACAACTACACAAATCGGGATGAGTAATGTAACAAGAGGTGATCTTCACCCTACTTTGTATTTACTGCATGGCTTGTCTGACGATGATTCGATCTGGCTGCGCCGGACTTCCATAGAACGGTATGTAGCGGAGATGGGGATAGCTGTGGTAATGCCAAATGTGCACCGCAGTTTCTACACAGATATGGCCATGGGGGGCCGTTATTGGACCTTCATTAGTGAGGAGTTGCCGATGCTGGCGCGCTCATTTTTCCCGCTTTCCGATAAACGCGAGGAGAACTTTGTAGCCGGGTTGTCGATGGGTGGTTATGGAGCGATTAAGCTGGGACTGCGTAAACCGGAATCTTTTGCAGCAGCAGCGAGTTTGTCTGGAGCACTTGATATGGCGCATAATTTCTTGAACGGGGAAGGTGCTACCACTAAAAGCAAAGAATACGAAATGATCTTCGGAAAAGAAGATACCGCTGGAACGCCGGAAGACCTTCTTTGGCTGCTTGAGGAAGTGAACCGCTCCACGGGACCAAAACCAGCGTTGTATCAATGCTGTGGCACAGAAGATTTCCTATACACCGATAACTTGAGATTCCGCGATGCCTGCCAGGCAACCTCACTTTCTTTAACCTACGAAGAAGGTCCGGGGACACATGAATGGGGATACTGGGATGCCAAAATCCGCGATGTGCTGGCATGGCTACCTTTAAGAAGTAACTAGCTGTACTTATTAGACAACAAAAAGATGCAGCCATAAGCTGCACCTTAATATCTGTTCTACTCAGATTGCCCTCTTCGGAGGGTTCTTCTCGCTTAATTGCTTACCGTCCTTATAAGGACGCCGAAGGCAATTATGCTTGTTTGGTGATTTTTTTAAATAATCCCGTCTGTTCTGTGATTCCTTTTTCAGCAGCAAATCTTTCAATACTCGATGCACCAAAGAATCCGTCTATGCCTTCTGTCCGTTCAATTACGTACGCCGCATCTTCTGGCTCTGCAATCGGTCCGCCGTGACAAATCACCATAATATCTGGATTTACTGCTTTCCCTGCTTTAATAATCGCTTCGATTCTTTCTACACAATCATCCAATGTCAGAGCAGTCTTAGCTCCAATTGTACCTTTGGTAGTCAAGCCCATATGTGCCACCAAAATATCTGCGCCGGCTTCTGCCATGGCTTTTGCTTGCTCAGGATCAAATACATAAGGAGTGGTGAGCATATCCAATTCATGCGCAGCTCTAATCATATCTACTTCTAAACCATATCCCATGCCGGTCTCTTCTAGATTCTGTCTGAATACGCCATCGATCAAACCTACGGTTGGGAAATTTTGTACGCCGCTAAAACCTTGTTCCTTAAGTTGTTTTAAATAAACCTCCATTACTCTAAATGGATCTGTTCCGCATACGCCTGCTAATACAGGGGTGTTTTTTACAACAGGCAATACCTCCGAGCCCATTTCGACCACAATTTGGTTGGCATCCCCATAAGATAATAACCCTGCCAGTGATCCACGGCCTGCCATTCTGTATCTTCCTGAATTATAAACAATCAGCATATCTGCTCCGCCAGCTTCGCTGCTTTTTGCAGTAATTCCAGTGCCAGCCCCCACGCCTAAAAGAATCTTTCCATTTGCCACTTCTTCTCTAAACTTCGCCATGATTTCAGTTCTTGTATTTTTGTTCATGTGTAACGCCTCCATTTAAATATTTATTTATCTTATAAAAGCCTTATTTGCTCATGAGATCTATTAGCTTCTGCGCTGCTGCTTCTGCAAACTCCACATCATTAATGGCACAATCCATTTCGATAACCTCTACAACATTTCTGTTTACACCATTTCTTAAAGTATCAAATAACATTTGATCTTCCTCTACCCCATAAAAAGCTTCCCCTGCGACATCAATGCCGGATATCCCTTTAAGCGGCAGCATTAACACCGTTTTCTCTTTGGCCATATTTAATTTCTCGACAAGCTTTTTGCCGATGGCTTCATTTTCTTCTACTGTTGTTCTCATCAGAGTAACTGTTGGATTGTGTTTATAAAACTTATGTCCAGCAAATTTGGCTGGTACCGTATCATAAGGGCCAAAGTTGCACATATCAAGCGCACCTACCGAGACAACCTGTGGAATATGATGTTTACCAGCAGCTTCTAACCGATGAGGTCCAGCATTTAGCACACCACCAATAATTTCGTCCGCCCATTCTGTTGTGGTCAGATCCAATACACCTTCAATAAAACCAGCCTCGATTAGCGCTTCCATGGACTGGCCACCTACACCTGTTGCATGGAATACAAGCACTTCATATCCTCTAGCTTCAAGATAGTTACGGGCTGCCGTCACACAGGGGGTTGTTACCCCAAACATTGTTGTAGCTACTAATGGTTTTTTCTCTATCACTTGTTTATTCTCAAATTTAAGCATACCGGCGATGGCGAAAGCTGCATTGGTAAAAATCTTTGTTGAAATGGAGTTCAGACCAGCAACATCTACAACTGATGGCATCATGACAATATCACTAGTGCCTACATATGGAGCAGTATTCCCTGAAGCTACGGTCGAAACCATCACTTTTGGTACACCAATAGGCAATGCCCGCATACCAGGGGTTACAAGTGAAGTGCCTCCAGTGCCCCCAAAGGAGATAATTCCATCAAATTTGCCTTGCTTATATAATTCAGGCACTAATTTTTCCATACCTTTGGCTAATAATTCTGTTGCTAGTGCTCTATCTTTTTTGGCAACGAGCTCATCTATACTTACACCCGCGGCTGCTGCTACTTCTCTATTAGAGATATCCGGTGTAAAAGTGGGCTCAAACACACCTGTATGAATTGTAAACGTACCCAGCTCCAAGCTTTCCAGTAAATTTTTAATGTAGAGATATTCTTCACCCTTGGTGTCAAAAGTTCCGGCAATAGCAATCGTCTTCATTTCTTCAACCTCCTCTTCAAATATCTGCAACAAGAAATATAAAGATAATGTATAATGTGAAACTTATGCTTTCTTATATTTCAAAAAAGCATGATCAACTTATGAGTTAATCATACTTCTTTGATTTATGGATGAAAACGCTTTTATGTCTTATGTTTTTGTGTTTATGTTAGATTTATATTGTTTTGGAGAGAACCCTTTATACTTCTTGAACATTTTGCTAAACTGCGCATAATCCTGGTATCCAACTAATGGCGCTAGCTCAGATAACTGGATATGGTCTCTATGTAATATTTCCACCGCCTTATCCATCCGAAATTGCACGAGATACGTTTGAAAGCTACAGCCTACTTTTTTGGTAAACAAACTGCTCAAGTAACTTCTGGATACATGTGCCACCTTAGCTAAATCTGCAAACAAGATCTCATTCCTATAATTTTGAGCTACGTATTCTTTTACAAATTCAACATAATCATAGTGCTTTGTGATGCCATCTAACATTTTGACCATAAAATCATCTTCATCCAGCGTCCCCGACACTTTAAAAGCTTTGGTTATATTCGTAATGGACTTCTCCGATGGAATTCTTTCAAAAGCAGAGCCTCCGATATATCCCATCAAGTTTTGATTATTGCTGTACATATATTGCACATCAATTGGCGTTTTCACCGGACCACCGTAAACCAGCTTAATTAAATCTGGCTTTAGCTCATTGCATGTATTAAATATCTTGTCCGCTTTAACCTTGGCCGCTTCCAGAGAGAATACTTTCTTAGCGCCTAATAACCCGCCTTCTGTTAGACCTAGATGTGCACAAATAATGTCCGCTCCAGCCTCAATCATCTGTGCTGCCTGGATTTCGTCAAATACAAAGGCAATGGTAAACAAATCCTTCTCATGGGCTATTCTTATGGCTTCTACTTCAAGTAGATAACCATTCCCCTCTTCTTCGAGCGCTTCTCCAAATTGACCATCTATTAAACCAACCGTGGGGTAATTATTAATGCCGGCAAAGCCTCTATTCTTTATTTCACTTATATAGGATTCCATATCTTTGGTCGGATCAGTTGCATTGAGGCCAAAAATAATAGGGATATCTCTGACCAACGGTATGATCTCTCTAGATGCAAAGTCCATCACCATATCATTGCTATTACAAAATGGTAAAATACCAGCGAGAGAGCTCCTCCCCATCTGGCGAAATTTACCCGAGTTTAACATCAGAATGAAATCAGCTCCACCCTGCTTCGCATACTTTGCCGTTATACCAGCACCGGTGGCTACTCCAATAATATGATTGCCTACTTTTAATTCCGATCTAAGCTCGTCTAGGGTTTGCTTTCTGTTCATATCTACGAACCCTCCTATCCTAACCTAAGGATAACCGTAAAGAATACTGCTAATCCAGTCATAGTTCATTTAGATAATAAAAAAAATCCCGCCTGCCACCTATAAAGGACTGAGGCGAGATTTGATATGGATACGGTTTACAATATAGCATCCCCGTGTTGTACAACCCATTCATTAGCTTCGTGCAATGCCAGCTCCGCCCGTTCAATTGCAGCCTTCACCTGAACGGTTGCTGTGCCGCCATAAACGTTACGAGCGTTAACTACAGCCTCCGGTTGAAGAACAGCATAGATATTCTCGTCGAAGAGCGGTGAGAATTGCTTGAACTCTTCCAGGGTCAAATCCAACAAGAATTTGCCTTCGTTGATGCAGTAGAGTACCGTTTTCCCGATTACCTCATGCGCTTGGCGGAAAGGAAGCCCCTTGCCTACCAAGAAGTCAGCGATATCCGTTGCATTCGAGAAATCCGTGTTCACCGCTTCACGCATACGACCTTTGTTCACCTTCATAGTGGAGATCATCGGCGCGAACAATTGTAGTGCACCAGTCAGCGTAGTAACCGTATCGAACATGCCTTCTTTGTCTTCCTGCATATCCTTGTTGTACGCCAGTGGCAATGATTTCAGCACCGTCAGTAAGCCAATCAGGTTGCCGTAAACACGGCCTGTTTTGCCCCGTACCAGTTCTGGTACGTCAGGGTTCTTCTTCTGCGGCATAATGCTGCTGCCTGTGCAGAAAGCATCATCCAGTTCTACAAAGCTGAACTCTGTGCTGCTCCACAGGACCAGTTCCTCACTGAGTCTGGATAGATGTGTCATGATAAGGGAAGCATTCGCCAAGAACTCCACGATGAAATCGCGGTCGCTGACAGCATCCAGACTGTTCTCATACACACTGTCAAAACCCAGTTGTTCTGCTACAAAATGACGGTCAATCGGGAAGGTCGTTCCAGCAAGCGCTCCTGCTCCGAGTGGCAGCACGTTGATCCGTTTGTAGCTGTCCGTCAGACGTTCTGCATCGCGGCGGAACATCGATACGTAAGCCAGCAAGTGATGAGCAAACAGGATCGGCTGTGCCCGTTGCAAATGCGTATAACCAGGGATAATGGTCTCCACATTGTCTTTTGCTTGTTCGATCAAAGCTTCCTGCAGCTCATGCAGCAAACTAACTAGCTCAACTACACGGCCACGTAAGTAAAGGTGCATGTCCGTCGCCACTTGATCGTTACGGCTACGTCCTGTGTGCAGCTTACCGCCAACTGGACCGATTTCCTCGATCAGATGTTTTTCAATATTCATATGGATGTCTTCATCCGATACTGAGAAAACAACCTCTCCAGCATTAACCTTGTCCAGCACTTTGTTCAGACCTTGTTTGATTGTTTCCACGTCTTCTTGTGGAAGGATTCCGCATTTGCCCAGCATCGTGACATGTGCCAGACTGCCTTGCACATCCTCTTTGGCCAAAGCCTTATCAAAGCCAATGGAAGCCGTATATTCCTCCACCAGCTTGTTTGTTCCTTTAGTAAACCGTCCGCCCCAAAGCTTGC
This sequence comes from Paenibacillus sp. FSL F4-0122, assembly GCF_038002845.1. NCBI lineage: Bacteria > Bacillati > Bacillota > Bacilli > Caryophanales > Paenibacillaceae > Paenibacillus > Paenibacillus sp. FSL F4-0122. Next base: position 2,829,998 of record NZ_JBBODI010000001.1, on the reverse strand, counting down.
TCACCTGTTGTTTCCTCCTCTTGGACGCCAGAGGGCCGCTCCTATCCTGACGGGAGGAACGGCCTTCGGGGTTGCCCGTTTAAGTTTATGTTATCGTACTATTTAGAAGCTCCATTTACACCTGTAGAAACCTTAAGGCGCAATGCGTTCAAGTGGATAAAACCAGTAGCATCCCCTTGATCATAAGCTTGTGTAGGATCAGCTTCCATTGTTGCAATCTCAGGATTGTACAGGCTGACTGGGCTCTTCACTCCAGCGCCGATGATATTGCCTTTGTACAGTTTAAGACGAACAGTACCCGTTACATTTTGTTGGCTTTGCGTCACAAGAGCCTGCAGTGCAATACGCTCTGGAGCGAACCAGAAACCGTTATACACCAAAGTGCTGTAACGGGTGATCAGGCTGTCACGCAGGTTCATAACTTCACGGTCCATCGTGATGGACTCCATTTTGCGATGAGCGACAAAGAGGATCGTTCCACCTGGAGTCTCATACACCCCACGGCTCTTCATGCCGACAAAACGGTTCTCAACCATATCTACACGTCCGATGCCGTGTTTACCACCTAGATCATTCAGTTTCTCCATAACTTGAAGTGGGGATAAGGATTCACCATTCAGGGCTACGCAGTCTCCCTTAACGAATTCGAGCTCCAAATATTCCGCTTCATCTGGAGCATCCTCAGGAGCGTTGCTCAGCAGGAACATTCCTTTGTTCTCTGGTGCACTTGGATCGAACCAAGGATCTTCCAATACGCCGCTCTCATAGCTGATATGCAGCAGGTTACGGTCCATCGAATACGGCTTCGCCGCAGAGGCTTGTACCGGAATGTCATTAGCTTCCGCATAAGCGATCATTTCCGCACGACCTGGGAATTGATTGCGGAACTCTTCTAGACGCCAAGGTGCGATCACCTTGATGTTCGGAGCCAATGCAGCTACGCCAAGCTCAAAACGGACTTGGTCGTTCCCTTTGCCTGTCGCGCCGTGCGCGATAGCCGTTGCGCCTTCAGCGATGGCGATATCTACCATGCGCTTAGCGATCAATGGACGAGCAATACTAGTTCCGAGCAAGTATTGGCCTTCATAAAGTGCGCCAGATTGGAACATCGGGTAGATGAAATCGCTAGCGAACTCATCGCGCAGATCGTCGATGTATACTTTCGATGCGCCAGTAGCAAGTGCTTTTTCCTCCAGACCGTCGAGCTCTTCTTTTTGGCCGATATCGGCTGTGAAGGCGATGATCTCCGCGTCATATGTTTCTTTAAGCCATTTCAAAATAACGGATGTATCCAATCCGCCGGAATAGGCGAGTACAATTTTTTCTTTAGCCATGGTGTGGCAACTTCCTTTCGTGTGGGGGGTATAAGATTCGCTTAAATGCGCTTATAGAACTCCGGTGATAAAGCGCAACTACGTGAAATGTTTGGACTTCCGGTCGCTGTTATAATCAGATTTCTATGATTGTAGTCTGCCTTCGCAGATGAAATCTGATTATAAAGGCGAACGCTAACGCTCCTACAGTTCCAAACTTTCACTTCATTGCTCCGCACCGGAATTCCAGCGCTACTTATTAAGTTCATCTTATATAGTATTTTATATAATCTTAGACCAATATAAGTTCAATCCTAATTATCTATAATTCCTTAACTCATCAACGCAGCCATTAAAGCTTTTTGCGCATGCAGGCGGTTCTCAGCCTGATCAAAGATCACCGAGTTAGGGCCGTCAATTACGCCTGTGCTGACCTCTTCCTCACGGTGGGCTGGCAGACAGTGCAGGAAGAGATAATCGCTCTTAGCGCCTTTTACAAGCTCCTCATTGACCTGATAGTCCTTGAATGCCGCTTCACGTGCCTTTTGCTCCTCCTCGAAGCCCATACTCGCCCATACATCTGTATAGATGACGTCAGCGTCTTGTACAGCTTCTTGCGGGCTGCGAGTGACCACAATCTTCGCTCCGGTTTCTTTAGCGATCTCACGAGCTTCTGCGACAACCGCTGCATCTGGCTCATAACCTTCCGGTCCGGCGATAGATACGTCCACGCCCAGCTTAGCTCCGCCAATCATTAAGGAATGCGCCATATTGTTGCCATCGCCGATGTAAGCCAGCTTCAGGCCTTTGAGCTTTCCTTTGTGCTCATAAATCGTTTGATAATCCGCCAGCACTTGGCAAGGATGTGCCAGGTCACTAAGACCGTTGATTACGGGAATAGAAGCATAACGAGCGAGATCTTCAACCTTGTCATGGCCGAAGGTACGGATCATAATCCCGTCGAGATAACGCGACATTACTTGCGCTGTATCTCCAACGGTTTCTCCGCGTCCAAGCTGGATATCATTTTTGCTCAAGAATAGGGCATGCCCTCCCAGCTGATACATTCCAACTTCAAACGACACACGCGTACGTGTAGAGGATTTTTCAAAAATAAGACCAATCGTTTTCCCCTTCAGCGGCTGAAATTCTTCGCCATTTTTCTGCTTCTTCTTCAGCTCAATCGCCGATTCAATCAGATACGTAATTTCCTCCGGGCTGTAATCGTTCAGCTCCAGTAAATCACGGCCTTTCAGTTGCTGCGCAATGGTGTGCTTGTTACTCTGTACGCCCTGACTCATGAGCTTACCTCCCCGTTTGCTTGTTTAGCATAAGTATGAATGAGTTCGCATAGGATGTCCACCGCTTGGTCGATCTCCTCTTTGCTTACATATAGATTAGGCAGCAGACGAAGAACATTAGGACCGGCTGTCACGAACAACAGACCTTTCTTTTGTCCAGCCAGTACAATATCGCCCACTGGGGATTGACATTCAATCCCGATCAACAGCCCTTTACCACGGATATCCTTCACAAAAGAACAATCCGCCAGCTTCTCTTTCAAAAGACCTGTCAGGTACTTACCCATATCTTCGGCGCGCTGTGGAAGTTCATCTTCCAGCATTGTCTCAATCGTCGCTGCCATAACAGCTGTTGCTAGCGGTGTTCCCCCGAAGGTGGACGCATGGCTGCCCGCTGAGAAGGCTTCACGCAAATATCCTTTGCCAAGCATTAAACCTGCCGGGAACCCACTAGCAATCCCCTTAGCCAAGGTGAAAATATCCGGTTCAATTCCATAATGCTGATGAGCGAACAGCTTGCCTGTACGTCCCATACCTGTCTGTACTTCATCTACAATCAGAAGCAATCCGTGTTTCTTACACAAGGCCACTACAGCGTTCAAGAACTCAGGTTCTACCTCAAGCACGCCACCCTCTGCAAGTACCATCTCCAGCATGATAGCAGCTGTATGATCTCCGATAGCAGCTTCTAACGCTGGGAGATCATGCAAGGGTACGGTCTTGAAACCTGCTGGAAGCGGCAGGAAGCCTTCTTTTACCTTTTGCTGGCCTGTAGCTGTTAGTGTTGCCAGTGTGCGTCCATGGAAGGATTGTTCGAATGTGATAACCTCATAACGGTCGACACCTTTAATCTTCTGATGGTAACGGCGGGCCAGCTTAATAGCAGCCTCATTCGCTTCTGCCCCGCTATTGCAGAAAAACACTTGATCAGCGCAGCTATTCTCTGTCAGAAGGTTGGCAACTTTATCTTGTCCCGGAATATGGAACAGATTCGAGACATGCCAGAGCGTATCAATCTGATCCTTCAGCTTAGCGCCGACTTTTTCAGGAGCATGACCTAGACTGGTCACAGCCAATCCACTGGTGAAATCCAGATACTTATTGCCTTTATCATCCCATACCCAGGTACCCTTGCCTTTAACTAGGCTGATATCATATCTGGCGTAAGAAGGGAACACTGCACTCAGCTTGCTTGTTGCAACATCCGGTGTACCTGATCCTACTGTATCGGTCTGCTGTGCCCCTGCTTGCGAATCCAACTCCGCTTGTGTAAGCTTGCTCATTCTAAGTCACTCTCCCATCGGCTGCTCCTGTGAACAGGCTGCGCCTCTAATTTGTATTCATCTATGATTCTACGAACGAATAATACGTGTACCTATCGCTTCACCTTGCAGTACTCGACTAAGCACCCGTGGTTCTTTTCCATCCACAATGATAACCTCTGATACGCTGCCCTGAATGCAATCGATAGCTGCCCGCACTTTGGGGATCATGCCACCGTAGATTTCCCCACTTTCGATCAAGGCTTCGATTTCCTGTACAGTAACGGAGGGAAGCACAATCTTTTCACCTTCCACTGTACTCATGATGCCTGGCACATCTGTGACGACGATCATTTTGGGAGACTCCACATAGGAAGCAACTGCCCCTGCTGCCGTATCTGCGTTAATATTGTAGCGCTGACCTGCTGCATCTACTCCGATAGGTGCAATGACAGGAATATAACCCATCCCAACAATACCAGTTATGATCTCAGCCTTAACTTCCGTTACTTCTCCTACCAAACCTACTTCGGCGCTGTTCGCCACTGGTTTAGCAATAATCATATTGCCATCGATGCCCGAAAGCCCCAGAGCTAGACCGCCGCTCCCTTGAATTCGCCGGACAATCGCCTTGTTTATACTCCCTGCCAGCGTCATCTCTACAACATCTAGTACTTCCTCGGTGGTTACTCGCAGGCCATTCACAAAGCTGCTTTCAATGCCCAGTTTCGCTAGATTCTCGGAAATGGCTGGCCCTCCACCATGAACAATTACTGGCTGAATGCCCTCCTCCTGCAAATCTCGCAAATCCTCAAAAAAAGAATCAGGTAGAGCCGCAAGCGTACTGCCGCCGCATTTCATTACAAACAATCCACTACCATCTAAAGCATCTATAAGTTCAAGCTCGCTATTTAGCGTCATATAATCGATATCCTTCCCTTATGGGCTTAACACGCCATAAATCAAGTGCGATATGCGGCGTTAATACGCACATAATCGTAAGTTAGGTCACAGCCCCAAGCCGTTGCTTTTCCGCTTCCATCATGCAGATCTACAGTGATCAGCACAGTTTCACTTTTTTGCAAATAGGCCAAAGCCTTTTCCTCGTCAAAAGCAATTGGCTTCGAGTGCAAAAGCACCTCAATATCCCCTAACGAAATATTCACATGCTCCGGCGATACCGGAACACCCGCGCGTCCAACCGCAGCAATAATCCGCCCCCAGTTCGCATCCGCTCCAAAAATAGCAGATTTCACTAGACTAGAACCAACCACTGTCTTGGCAATCGCTGCCGCCGCCTCATCATGAACAGCACCATTCACTTGAACCTCAATCAGGTGAGTTGCACCTTCGCCATCTCGAGCAATCGCTTTGGCAAGCGTCTGGCACACATAAGTGAATCCAGCAGCAAAAGCGTCCCAATCCGGATGCAGCCGTGTCAGCTTCTCATTACCGGCAAGCCCACTCGCCATCGACACTAACATATCATTGGTGCTAGTATCTCCATCGACTGTAATCATATTAAAAGTAACATTCGTAGCTGAACGTAAAAGACTAAGTAAATCCTCCGCTGCAATATCAGCATCCGTGGTCATAAAGCCAAGCATGGTAGCCATGTTAGGATGGATCATCCCTGAGCCCTTTGCAGCTCCGGCAATTGTAACTTCTACACCGCCAATGAGCACCTTCACGGCGATCTCTTTTTTAACTAAATCAGTGGTAAGTATAGCTTGGCAGAATTCTTCCGCGCCAATAGCTCCTCCGTCCAGCTTCTCTGGTATTGCAGTAATTCCGCTACGTACGCAATCCATCTTCAACAGTTCACCGATAACTCCAGTCGAAGCAACTGCCACATCATTAACGGCCACACCTAAATGCTTAGCCGCAGCAGCGCGCATCTCATAAGCATCTGCTTCACCTTGTTCGCCTGTGCAGGCATTGGCATTCCCGCTGTTCACGATAACCGCCTGCAATACTCCGTTCGAAAGGCTTTCCCGAGTCACTTTCAGCGGAGCCGCCTGAAAAACATTCGTCGTATACACAGCCGCAGCCGTTGCCGGAACTTCACACAGAATCACTCCGAGATCGTTGCGATCTGTTTTTTTCAATCCACAATGCAATCCTCCGGACTTAAAACCCTTAGGTGAAGTGATGCTTCCACCCTCCAAGGTGGTAAATAACTCAATCTCGCTCATATTATTTGTACCGCTGATCCTTATGGATACACAGGTGTGTAGCCGAGGCCAAGGGTTTCCTCCCATCCCATCATCAAATTAAGGTTCTGTATTGCCTGCCCTGCCGCACCTTTTACAACATTATCAATGACGGAGACTATGGTCACCCGCCCTGTACGAGTATCTGTTGCAAATCCGATATCACAATAATTAGAGCCGCTAACTTCTTTTGTCGCCGGAATCACACCTACATCACGCACCCGCACATATGGCCGGCCCGCATAATATTCACGGTATAAATTCACAAAATCCTGCTCCGTATAATTGTCCGTCATCCCTGCATACATCGTACTCATAATTCCCCGGCTCATCGGCACGAGATGTGTGGTGAACGTTACCGTTACCTTTTCTCCAGCAACCTCTGTTAGTGTCTGCTCAATTTCTGGTATATGTTGATGCTTATTGATTTTATAAGCTTTAAAGTTCTCATTAATCTCTGAGTAGTGCACCATCAGGCTTGTTCCGCGTCCTGCTCCAGTAACTCCTGATTTCGCATCAATAATAATACTGTCATGCTTAATCCAACCTGCCTGAATTGCAGGAATTAGTCCAAGAAGTGTAGCAGTAGGATAACAGCCTGGATTAGATATAAAATCAACCCCAGCCGCACGCTCTCCAAACACCTCGCAAAGTCCGTATACAGCCTGCTCTAGATATTCATCAGCCGGAGCGGGATGTTTATACCAGTGCTCATACTCTGCACCATCCTTTAATCGGAAATCACCGGACAGATCCACGACCTTAAGTCCAGCTTCCAGCAGCTGCGGTACCAGCTTTGCGCTCACACCCGACGGCGTCGCCGTAAATACCACATCCGCCCGCTCAGCCATCTGAGCCGGGTCAACGCCATCCAGCCTTCGATCAATGATACCCGTCAAATGCGGAAAACCTTCCTCTATAGCATCCCCTGCACTTGATGAGGAAATTACCGAAGTAATCTCTACCTTAGGATGACTTTGTAGCAGCCGAATCAGCTCTACGCCCCCATAACCCGTTGATCCAACAATCGCCGCTCTCAGCTTGCCTTCCACTGTCATCCCCACTTCCTGCTTATCATGAATTATAATAAATAATATAATGCATACCGTCTTAGAAATATGTATTATTATACGACTCAATTAATATAAATACAACACATAGTGTTAACTTTCTTTATTCCTAAATATAATTGTATTTACAAAAAAAGAGAAGCATAGCTTCTCCTTGAGGAGAAATTACACTTCTCTTTTAAACCCTTCACCCAGCACCTCATGCGCCTCAGTTATAATCACAAAAGCACTAGTATCTACCGATTGAACAATCGCTTTTAATCTGGAAACCTCATTCTGGCCTACTACAACCATCAACACCGTACGCTCATCACCAGTATAACCGCCATGTGCATCCAGCTTCGTCAGACCCCGATCCAGATCATTCAAAATCGCCTCAGATATTTCTTCCGTCTTGTCCGAGATTATGTAAGCCACCTTTGTATAACGGAAGCCTACCTCTATCGCATTAATGGCCTTACCTGTAACAAACAGACCGATCAGTGCATATAGTGCTTGTTCCATACCGAGTATAAAAGCAGCCAGCACAATGACCGTCCCGTCCAGCAGCACTACGGAAATCGAGAAGCTGAGACCGGATATCTTTTGAATAATCTGCGCCAAAATAGTAAGTCCACCTGTCGAGCCCCGTCCGCGGAACACAAGACCTAACCCCACCCCCACACAGATACCGCCATAAATGGAAGCTAAGAGTGGATTGGTGGTAGGTGCAGGCAAATCTTTTGTCAACAAGATAAAGAGCGGCAACACAAAGCTCCCAAGCAGCGAGCGAACTCCGTATTGTTTACCCAAGAAGATTACCCCGAGTACAAACAACGGAATATTAAGCGCCCATTGCGTAAATGCCGGTTCAGCCCCAAACCAAGCTTCAGCCAATACCGACAGACCGGATACACCACCAGAAGCAATATGATTAGGCAGAAAAAAAAGATTAAACCCCAGCGCTGTAACTAGCGATCCGAGCAAAATTAACATCGTATCCACCACATGTCGGAGTGGCCCATTCAGAGGAATCAGTGGGGGTTTATTACGTGAATTGACTTTTTGCATTTCAAAGGCTCTCCTTAAAGTGTCATCTTGCTCTACGAAAGAAGAAACGGCCATCCCATCCTAATCCATGAATGGTATCCGTTTCCCCCGAAACTCTCTCTTTTATTCTGCCTCAATCTTGATCTGGCTACGCAGGTAACCATCAATGAATACATCAATATCTCCGTCCATAACAGAACCCACATTCCCCGTTTCCACGGAAGTACGGTGATCCTTAACCATGTTATACGGATGGAATACATAGGAACGGATCTGACTGCCCCAAGCAATATCGGATTGCTCACCGCGAATCTCATCCAAATGCTGCTGCTGCTCTTGCAGTTTGCGCTCATATAGCTTGGAACGCAGCATTTTCATCGCTTGTTCGCGGTTTTTGATCTGTGAACGTTCGTTCTGACAGGTTACCACCACACCCGTAGGTAAGTGAGTAATCCGCACCGCAGAGTCTGTGGTATTGATATGCTGTCCACCGGCGCCGCTCGCCCGATACGTATCGATCTTCAAATCCTCAGTACGAATTTCAACGTCTACATCATCGGCAATTTCCGGAACGACATCACAGGATACAAAAGAAGTATGCCTTCTGCCCGAAGAGTCAAACGGAGAAATCCGTACTAGCCGATGTACACCTTTTTCAGCTTTCAGATATCCGTAGGCGTTGAAGCCTTTAATAAGTAGTGTAACACTCTTAATTCCCGCTTCATCACCCGGTAAGTAGTCCAGCACCTCAACCTTGAATCCACGTTTTTCAGCCCAACGGGTATACATCCGCAGCAGCATCTGGCCCCAGTCTTGGGATTCCGTACCGCCCGCACCCGGATGGAGCTCAAGAATAGCATTCAGCTTGTCATACGGCTGGTTAAGTAGCAATTGCAGCTCGAATTCATCCACTTTGCTGCCTAAACTGCTGATCGTCTCCCCAATCTCTGCTGCAAGACCTTCATCGCCCTCTTCATCCGCAAGCTCTGCCATCATCGCAGCATCGTCGTATTCTTGTTGCAGCTTCTCGTATTGATCCACGGACGATTTCACGGCATTCATCTCGCCGATCACGCTCTGTGCCTGCTCTGGATTATCCCAGAAGCCTGGAGCAGCCATTTTTTCTTCAAAGTTCGAGATCATCTCTTGCTTAAGATCTAAGTCAAAGAGACCCCCTAAGGTCAGTTAGTTTCTTGCCTATTTCACGCAGATCCTGCTTTACATTAGCTTCAATCATATGGTCACTTCACCTTTCAAAATAGGTTGTTACGGTCCTCGCTATTGGAAAGTTAGTAATGAGTGAATGTTCAGCCATTCCGAGAAGGATTGGACTTCCGATCGCTGTTGTTTCCAGATTCCTTGAATTGATAACCGCATAGCGGTTGGAATCCCGAAACAAAGGCGAACACTCCGTTTCTCCAGTTCCAAACCTTCTCTCCATTCCACATTCACTCAAGTGCTAGATATCCAAAAAAGCGACTGGGCCGTAAACGGGGGATACCCCCGGGCCCAGCCGCTCTTTATGGTTAGTATACCCATAGAGATCAGGGTTAAAGACTTACATCTTCAACACCTGAATATGAGCGCTACTAAACGTTTGTCTTATGCGTTTTGACCGTGGCAGTTCTTGTACTTCTTGCCGCTTCCGCAAGGGCAAAGATCATTACGACCAGCTGCCGCCTCAACATGTACCGGACGTTTCTCAGCAGGTTCGCTGTTAGTGGAAATTTTATTTTCCTCTACAACGGATTGACGCTCCTGATTTGTCTCGATGTGAGCCTTCATAATATAAGTAGCTACTTCTTCTTGAATCGTAGCCGTCATAGTATTAAACATTTCGAAACCTTCGAATTGATACTCGCGAAGTGGATCAGTACCACCGTAAGCACGTAGGTGAATCCCTTGACGCAATTGATCCATCGCATCGATATGATCCATCCACTTGCTGTCTACGGAGCGCAGCACGATTACCTTCTCGAATTCACGTACCAATTCTGAACCCAGGCGTTCTTCACGAGCAGCATATTTCTCAAGTACACGTTCAAAGATGTACTCAATAATCTCTTCTGCTTCCTTGCCCCACAGAATATCGCGAGTCAAAGCACCTTCTTCAAGCAGCTTGCTGTTTACGTAATCAGCAACTTCTTGCAGCTCCCAGTTCTCAGGAATATCGTCACTGCAGTGTGCGTGAACAATACGTTCAATAACTGGCTTGATCATTTCAAGTACGATATCTTTAATATTTTCAGACTCCAGAATCTCACGGCGTTGTTTATAAATAATTTCACGCTGTTGATTCATCACGTCATCATATTGCAATACGACTTTACGAATATCAAAGTTATTACCTTCAACACGTTTCTGAGCAGATTCCACAGCACGCGTAATCATGCGGCTCTCAATCGGCTGATCTTCCTCAAACCCAAGGCGATCCATCATACTCAAAACGTTGTCAGCGCCAAAACGCTTCATCAACTCATCACCAAGGGATAAGTAGAATTGTGTAGAACCTGGGTCCCCTTGACGACCCGCACGACCACGCAGCTGGTTATCAATCCGGCGCGATTCATGACGCTCTGTACCAATGATATGCAGACCTCCAAGATCTGTCACACCTTCGCCCAGAACGATGTCCGTACCACGACCTGCCATGTTGGTAGCAATCGTAACTGTACCTGGCTGACCTGCATGTGTAATGATTTCAGCTTCAGCAGCGTGATGCTTCGCGTTAAGCACTTGGTGTCTAACGCCTTTGCGCTTCAGCATTTCAGATACGAGCTCTGAATTCTCAATCGATACTGTACCAACAAGTACAGGTTGGTTCTTTTTGTGACGCTCTACAATTTCTGCCACAACAGCGTTGAACTTACCGTTCTCACTCTTGTAGACGACATCTGGCATATCTATGCGCTGATTTGGTTTATTCGTAGGAACTTGAAGAACTTCAAGACCATAAATCTTCTTGAACTCTTCTTCCTCAGTTTTAGCTGTACCTGTCATACCGCCCAATTTGCGATACATACGGAAATAGTTCTGGAAAGTAATCGTAGCAAGCGTCATGCTCTCATTCTGTACTTCGATTTCTTCCTTCGCTTCAATCGCTTGGTGCAAACCGTCACTATAACGACGGCCTGACATTAAACGTCCCGTAAATTCATCAACAATAACGACCTCACCCTCGTTAACAACGTAGTCTACGTCACGACGCATAATTACGTTTGCTTTCAGGGCTTGGACGATATGGTGATTCAAGGTTACATGACTGTGATCATACAAGTTCTCAATACCAAAAGCGCGTTCAGCAGTAGCTACACCTTTTTCAGTCAAGGCTACGGACTTCACTTTGATATCAACTGTGTAGTCTTCTTCAGCTTTAAGCTTTTTCACAAAACGGTCTGCTGCAAAGTACAATTCAGTAGACTTCTCAGCTTGTCCGGAAATGATAAGAGGTGTACGTGCTTCATCAATAAGAATGGAGTCCACTTCATCAATAATACAGAAATAAAGAGGGCGCTGAACCATTTGTTCTTTATAAAGCACCATGTTGTCACGCAAATAATCGAAACCAAATTCGTTGTTCGTGCCATACGTAATATCGCAGGCGTAAGCATCTTGTTTATCAGCATGGTCCATACCGCTTAGGTTAACCCCAACCGTCATGCCCAGGAAGTTATAGATTTGTGCCATTTGTGCGCTGTCGCGCTGAGCCAAATAGTCATTGACCGTTACTACATGTACGCCTTTACCAAGCAAAGCATTCAGGTAAACCGGCAATGTTCCTACTAGAGTCTTACCTTCACCAGTCTTCATCTCGGAGATTCGGCCTTCATGCAGAGCCATACCACCAATTAATTGTACATCAAAATGCCGCATGCCAAGCGTCCGTTTGGAAGCTTCACGTACGGTTGCAAACGCCTCAGGAAGAATTTCTTCCAAGGTTTCGCCTTTCTCAATACGGGCGCGGAACTCTTCCGTCTTAGCTTTTAAAGCTTCATCGGATAGTGCTACAAATTCCGACTCCAATCCATTAATTACATCGACTGTCTTCATGAGACGTTTAACGTCACGATCGTTTGTGTCTCCGAATATTTTCTTTACAAGTCCTAGCATGGTTAACCCCTTTCATGCAACACAGATGGTGGAACCGAGCCCATCCTCACAAAATTGAAAGGGCCATTTATAAATTCGATTCCGCTGCTTCATAAATTGTAACAGTTTGTAAGAGATGCCGCAATACAAGGTGTAACAGCCACATTTTTCATATATACGCACAAGAGCCCTATTCGCTATAAGCGAATAGGGGCTCGGTTTAAATTTCTTAAGTCCTGACTAACTCTCGAGGCCCTTTATACTTAGAGCATAACTGGCATCATCGTATCTTAGCCCTGTTCAATCAGTCCATATTTACCATCATCACGTTTGTAAACTACGCTAACTTCCGAGGTGTCGATATTGGAAAACACAAAGAAATTATGTCCTACCATGTTCATTTGAAGAATCGCTTCTTCCACATCCATCGGCTTCATCGTAAAGCGTTTGTTCCTAACCACTTCTAAATCATCATAATCTTGTTCTTCTACAGCAACAGCGGCACTAGCTCCATCCACAAACAGCGTCTTGAGTCCCTCTTGACGGAACTTACGGTTCAGCTTCGTTTTGTGTTTGCGAATTTGGCGTTCCAGCTTGTCCACAACGGCGTCTATGGAAGCATACATGTCATCGCTGCGATCTTCCGCACGAAGCGTCACGCCAGCAAGCGGAATGGTTACTTCCACCGTATGAAGGCCGCGAACTACGCCAAGCGTCACAGACCCTTCAGAGGTAGGGGGTGCTTCGAAATACTTCTCAAGTTTGCTGAGCTTCTTATCAACATACTCTCTCAAAGCGTCGGTCACGTCAATTTGTTGACCTCGAATGGTGAATTGCATGGCCACTCCTCCTTTAGTTACACCTTCATTATACCAAATTGTAAGCGCTAAGTAAAAAGCAATTCCTTACAGCCCTTACATTTAGATAACAAATGTTGTCATAGCGTTCACAAATAAAACAAGTCCGGTAAGAGCAACCAATCGCCCTACCGGACCAAAAGTAAACCTGTCGTTATTATAGTACGGATTCCACTCTTATATTCTCCGAATGAAATCACATAAGGTCAGGCTATTTGGTATGAATTTGAATAATTTCTACAGGAGACCATTGAGAACCCGATCCTGCAATAACATATACCTTATAGGCAGTATTTGCTGCTAAACCAGTTAAAGTCTGTGTATGCTTTACACCAGGAGCAAACGTAAGCGTGTTAGTCCATGGAGCAGCCAATGCAGTACCGCTACCATTTTGACCTAAGGCAATCTGCGCTGCAGTAGGTGCCTTCTCATTTGCCGGCAATACTACATATCTAACTGGGGTTGTATCGCCACCTGTTACACCATATTTAACATATACATCTGCTGTAACTGTACTAACTTGTCCCGGCTCAAAAAGCGAAATCGAGCTAGCAGTAGCTTGAGCAGTAGTCAACCGAACTGTCGTTACAGTAGATAAGTTACCAGCTGCATCCGCAAGCGTGATATATGTTGCATATTCTGTACCAGGATTCAATCCGTAAACAGAGAATGTAACCGTTGTGTTAGCTACAGTCGCAACACTACCATGGATACCACTTGCAGTCCCGTTACTAATTTGTCCTTTTTCCACCTGCAATGCAGTTGGAGCAGTTACATCAGCATTATAAGGAGCTACAACATAGTATACTGCACCAGTTACGGAAGGTGTCAGGTATACATCCGCTGTGACCGAACCAACATTACCGTAGGTTGCCCCACTTACTGTTGGCGCTGTGCTACTTCCGCCACCGTTACCACCGCCAGAACCTCCGCCAGTACTACCACCTGGAGCAGCAGTTGGGGTTGGTGTAGCTGTTGGTGTCGGAGTAGCCGTTGGAGTTGGTGTAGGTGTTACACCACCACCTGTGCCACTACCAGGATAATAGATAGCTGAAGTATTGATAATACCTACAGCCTCGGCACGTGTTAACGATCTCTTAGGACCGAAGGTTCCATCTGGATAACCGTTAACAATCTTCTTTTCCACTGCGGCTGCTACAGCACCTTTTGCCCATGCTGCAATTTGTGCATTGTCTTTAAATTTGTTCGAAGTTGTATTGGTGCTCAATTTAAGTAATTTTGCAGTAATTACAGCTGCCTCTTCTCTTGTAAGCGGATTATTAGGACGGAACGTATTATCCTCGTATCCTCCGATATATCCAGCTTCCACGGCTTTAGCCACTTCACTGTAATTCCAGTTTGTGCTCTTCATGTCTTTGAAAGTTACTGTTGCTTTAGTTGTAAACCCTAACAGGCGATTTACCATAGTCACATACTCACCACGCGTAATTGCTTTGTTTGGTTTCACCGTTCCATCTGGGTAGCCTCCAAGGTATCCTCTATCTAGCCATTCCTGCAGCTGACCTTGTGCCCAGTGGCCTTGAATATCCTTAGGTACAGTTGCAGCAGATACGCTGCCGAGAGACCCTAATAACATACTAGTACCTAATATTCCGGTCATAAGACCGCGCCACATCTTCTTCATCCTGCTAATCACCCTCCTAATTGTTTTGATAGCTTAGGCTATATTGAATTTTTTCGTGAATGTAGTAACCTAGGCTAACATAGTGTGTGTCGAGGTAAGATAAACAGCTCAACGTATATCTATTACCCACCTTTTGCAGAGTTCTAACATTTTCCATAAAATGAATTTACAAAATAGGCTATTTTCTTTACTAGGATTGGCTATACTAGACACATATGAACGCACAAAAAAAGGATCTTGGAAGATTCCAAGATCCCTGCTAGCGCTGTCTAAATTGCTAACCATCTACTTATATGTAGTTCGGCTTCGCCGGATGATTATAATTTGATTACGTTAGCTGCTTGTGGTCCACGTGCACCTTCAACGATATCGAATTCTACGGATTGACCTTCATCCAATGTCTTGAAACCATCAGTTTGAATCGCGGAAAAGTGTACGAATACGTCGCCACCGTCTGCAGTCTCGATAAAACCATAACCTTTTTCTGCGTTAAACCATTTTACTTTACCTTCCATTGATTAAACATTCCCTTCGTCATCAGATGAACGTGAGTCTTGCTCACAATTCGACTATACCACCGTAACTTCTTTATTGTCAATTGGAAAAGAAAATGTTTACATTCAATAATTTACCACGTAAAATAAACTATTAAATTTTCCATAAACAAGAAATAGATTCGGTACAATGATCAAAAAAAGGAGCAGACGGTATTTAATACCCGTCTACTCCTATAGTGAAACACCGATAAATTATTTTTTGCGATCCATAAGAAAACTGTCTGGGGTGTAGGCGGCCTCATAGGCGTTGCGTTGGGTTTTGGCCTGTTCTCTCTGTTGAAGCCACTTAGCTGCCTCACTTTTAAGTTGTTGCATTCTTGCAATTATCATAGGATCGGCTTCCAACAACTCTCGTAACTGATGCTGCTGGGTTACACCGATCGACTGTATTTTCACATGCTGTTCGAGTTGATCTATCAAATTTTGACGTTGTTCGACGAAATCAGTTAATTCTTCATATGAACAATTATCTAGTCTAATGATAATATCTTGAGTAATCTTATTTAACTCTAAGATACAATTATCCATGGGTTTTCTCATGTGTTGGTACCAGCTTTGACGCCTCTAACCAAGTTACTCGAAACTCAGTCAAATACTGTAGCGCCTCTTCTGCAGGTACCTTGTCTTTCTTCACATTAGCTTGAATCAACAAATGATTTATATATTCGTATAGATCATTCAAACTTTTAGATATGTCATAGGTAGGATCCAGTGTCGACATCAATTCACTAACAATTGTTTGCGCTTTCCCCAGGTTAATGTTTGTCTTTTGATAGTCAACTGAATCTATTCCTTCCATACCCGCCCTTACAAATCTAATCGCTCCATCAAATAACATAATCAGTAACTGTGAGGGGGTCGATGTTTTTACCGATGACTGACGGTATTTTTCATAAGGAGAATTTATCATTTGTGTCACCCTTTACTAAAAATTAACTAAAGCAATCAAATAAAGCAATCAAAAATCGACTTAACATCTGATGAGTATCTCAATTGAATTAAAATTGCCAACTCTTTTACTCTGATTATCTTCGGTGTAACTTCATTTAAATTAGAACCTTCAGAAACTCTTTATATAACATCTCATCTGATAATTTCAATTTTTCTAAAAAACTATGTGCTAAGGAAGTTTCCCCTACCATAGATAAAGCGTAAGTAAGATTATATAAAACTTCCGCGTTACTACTATTTAGATAATATGCATTTTTCAAAAAAGCAATTGCTTTTGCCGATTTTCCTTCTTCAAAAAATTTAGCTCCTAACTGGTTGAATATTTCTTCCTTCATTTCATTTTCCCAGTTCTTAGTAACAATTATTTCGATAACTTCTTCTACAGAGAAATGATCCACCTTTTCCCAATGTGTTAGATTTACTTCCTCATCTAAAATAAATAAATCTATAAGATCAAACACCTTATTCTTAGAAGCAGAAATCAAATATTGATACACATTAAATTGATCCTTCAAAGCGTCATTGTCATTAATTGTAAGTAATTTCCGAACAAAATCTTCGCTGTCTTTTGATGAACCGATAGAATTCCCACTTAAGTGATCTATTTTGTACCCCGTACTTATGATCATTTTTTTTAATTCATAAAGAGTAAAAAAGCGCATGTGAGTTTTGTCCAATATTCCAGCATCAGTGTAAGTCCAAAAACCATTTAGTAATCCTTGAATAACAGAATGGTGCATGATGTTAGGAATACTAATAAGAATACGTCCAGATGGTTTCAGAGATTTCCTCAGCTTTTCCAATACTGACCATGGGTCAACAAGATGTTCAAGTACATCGGCTAAAATTATATAATCGAATGTATTCTCCTGATAAGGAAGGGCTTCCTTCTCGATATTAACAGTACTGACATCTGCAATTAATGATGAAACCTCTGCAGCTTCTTTATTAATCTCGATTCCGAATACAGTACTATTTTTATAACGATTTTTCACCTCCAATAAAGTCCCACCACATGCGCAGCCTACTTCCAGAATAACAAGTTCAGTATCAGGGGAGTCCTGAATCATATTTAAGACATCAAATCGAATATGTTGCGAATAAAGAGGACTAAATCCCCATTTTTTCTCGAAGAGGACAGCATTTCTGTTTAATAACTTAGCATACTTTTCTTTTTCCTCAATAAAAGAAACACTCCCAAAATGATGAATAAATGTATCTTTGCAAAGTAACAACCGATATCCGGCTTTTCTAATTCTTAAGGAGAAATCATCATCTTCAAAGTTACCTGGAGAAAACTGTTCATCCAACATACCAATTTCATTAATCACAGATTTTTTAATTAAATAGCAAAATCCGATTAATTTAATTCTCTCGTTGTACTCCCCGAGATTATTTGTATTAAAATTCTTAGAAAACTCATGCATTTCTTCTATATTTGCATAACTATAGGGTACACTCTGTGCATATGAACAGTTATTAGTTACACAACTAACCGCACCCACAGAAGGGTCTCCATTTAATGCAACCAATAGATTATCCAACCAATTGTAAGTTACAATAGTATCATTATTTAGTAAGAGAATATTATCCCCAGTCGATATCTCGATTCCTTGATTACAACCCTTAGGAAAGCCCAAATTACTGTCATTCTCAATCAACTTTATATCACTTTGTATTCTTAACCAATCACGAGTTCCGTCACTAGAATTATTATCAATTACAATTAACTCGTATGAATTAAGGTCTGTATATTCCCTTATACTCTCAATACACATCTTAGTATACTCAAGCTGGTTATACGCTAGTATGATAATACTTGTCATCATAAATTGCCATTCTCCATTCTCTACCTCAAGTGAAACTTCAAGTTAACCATTTATTATGCATATCTAAAAATCCCTATAACTATATATATCGGTCAGAGTTTATTTCTTTTTAATCCATTAGCAGAAGTGAAAAAATGAAAAATCTAGAATGCTATTTTTCTATCTTCAACGATCATAACGCTTTATAAATTCATTAATATTATTACTTTGCAATAGTGGAACTGCATTTGCTATTTCCTTAACATCCCAATCCCACCATTTTAATTTATTCATTTTTTTAATTTCATCTTCTTTAAATCTATATTTAATAATCCTTGCAGGATTACCCGCTACCACTGCATAAGGGGGGATATTTTTACTTACTACAGATGATGCACCTATAACAGCACCATCCCCTATACATACTCCAGATAGTATAGTTACTCCTGATGCAATCCAAACGTCATTACCAATGGTGACATCGCCTTTAGTTCTCGGATGCCCTTCTATATAGGAATAATGTTGACTTAATACGTTAAAAGGATAAGTTGTGATCCAATCTGTCCGATGTTCACCTCCTAAAAATATAGTTACTCTATCCGAAATCGAACAAAATTTACCTATTTTCAGAAACGTATTTTCTCCGAAACTTTTCACTTCTGGGGTCCCATATGTAAATGGTCCTATTTGAACCCTACTATTTCCGACTCCAGGATAAGCGTTTTCTAATTCCATTATAGCTTCTTCCTGTTTCAAAAGATTAATCATAAATTCCACCTTTGGAGTCAGGGACTTTGTAAAAATCACCTTTGCTTTTGTGATATTATGATCATTAAAGGCCTCAATTAAATCAACGAGAGTTTCAATAAACTTTTCGACACTATCAGTCAAATTTTTTCCGAAATGGTCTTCATTCATTGAGTTATTAAGTATAACGGCATACTCTGCAATAACATTTATGTTGTCGATAACTTCATTATCAAATTCATTTTCAGCTATTTTATTATAGGTACGGTTTATTAAAGGGATAATTAAGCTAATAACTTGGCCAAACGTTTCGTTGTTACTTTTCATTCATTCATCTCTTTTCCCAAGTTTAAGAGCCACCCTTACAATAAAATAATAATTAAAAACCGAAAGCAGCATCTTATACGCTAGCATTCGGTAGTAATATTTTTTATTAAATATATAGCGTAGCTATCTTTTACAGAAGTTTATCAATATTTCGCATAAATATTTATAGATTAAATTATCCCGATATAAAATTAGTCAAGCTTGTTGATTGTGCATTATACTTACTCATTGCTTGTTCCATGGCAGCATACTGTTTATAGTATCTTGTCTCTAGATCATTCATACGTTGAGTCATATCATCAATCCGTTTATTATAATTCTTCAACATATCTCCCATAATACTGTTTGTTTTAAACACATCTGTAACACTCGTTGAAAATTTAGATGTACCAACTTTGTCAACTAGCTTTTGAAGCTGTCCATCAATTTTAGTGGAAATTTGTGAGAATATACCTTTTTGCTCACCCGAACCTTGAAATAACTGAGTAACAAAGGTAGGATTGTTCTCCAATATTTTATTCAGGTCATCTTCACTTTTAAGAACTAATTTACCGCCTTCGAAATACTGACCAGTATCGATTCCCATTTTACTAAGGTCACCCAAATTTGCAGAAATAATCTCACGCATACTTGCGACCGTTGCCGCCAGAATTGTATCGTTTTTAAGAAGACCACTTTTAGCCTTTGCATCCCAGTTTTTGATATCATCCTCTGACATTTCTTTTCTTTGTTCATCCGTTAGAGGAGGGAAGTCTCTATAAGTTTTCTCACTAGTTTTTTTATTCATCAATTCAATTAACTCATTGTAGTCATTTATAAATGATTTAATTGATTCAATTGCTTTGGTAGGTTCCACCTGAACTGATATTTTAGATGAAGTCGCTTCAGTTGAAGTACTTAGAAGCGAGATGCTTATTCCGTTAATACTAGTTTTATTACCATTGAATTCCACTTTTTGAAAGGAAGCTTCACCTTCAGATTTAACATGTATAATTCCTTTTTTTCCATCAGTTATACTTAATGTATCCGTAGGTGCTGCATTGAACAAACTCAATAAATTCCCACCTACAGCTCCAATCTGTTTGTCACCATATTCTTTTGCAGAGAGAATCAATTTACCTGTCAGTTCATCAAAACTTGCAACTACATTCGCTTTTTTTTCACCTGCATCAGCATTAATTCTCGATAAAACCTGAGATATTGAATAATCCTTGTTAAGGATAAATTCAGCATCACCAATTGTTAATGTATAATTGCCTTGTGCATCGGCATTACTTGTTCCTCCTGGCAAGGCACTTAACAGAGTACTTGATTTATACCCGTTGGCATAACTACCTGTTATACCTGTAGTAGTGATCGTAGTACGCGTAGAAAGTTGTTCTACATACAGTTCCATAGGAACAGGTGTTGCATCTGCATTCGCCTTCGCACTGATAGCCGTACTATTTCCAGTTAATACTGCTTTTTGAGGATTCATCTCTTCGCCCTTATTATATTTAGCTAATTTATTTATTTTGAAATCCACCAGTTTGCTATTGATCTCACGATAACTTTCTCTCTGCCATTCAAAGGTTTGCTTCTGCTGTTTAAGCTTATCCAGTGGAGCCCTTTTGGCCGTCATAATCTCCTTAACAATTGAATCAATATCCATACCGGATCCAAATCCAAAAACCCGCATCTTTAAACCTCCTCTTTATACTTTTTCATCTACTAATATCCCAGCGATCTCCATCATCTTAGCCACTAAATCCAGCGTTTTTTCTGGAGGTATCTCACGTATAAGTTGACCTGTTTCCTTGTTAATAACCTTCACCATAATAGCATGTGTTTTTTCATGAACACTGATTTCTAAGGATGTAGAGGGTCCCTCCAGTGCTTTAACAGCCCTATCTATATTACGTATCAGTTGCTCTTGTCCTACCGGAATCTGAACCCCCTGCTTCTCCAGAACAGATAGTTTCTCTCCACTCTTCACTGCGTTTACTAATCTAGTGTCCTGGTTTTGAATATTACGTTCACTAACCTGGCGCTGATCAATAACAGAATTATCATATTTGTTACTGGTCAAGGAAAATTGCAGATTCATAGAACAACCTCCGATGCATATTTATATTATTTTTATCGGTTAAATATTCAAAATATTAAGAGTACATCAATACGAGAATTTAAATCACCCACAAAGATCTAGGAAATTTAATCTTAATGCTATCTATCGTTCTAGACATGCCAACACGATCGTTCATTTTTTCATATAATCTATAACATCTTTCATAAGAACCGTAATCTGACGCTAACTCTAAAAGCTTGGAATAAAAAAGCTGGGCATCCTCCATATAGTTGCAGGAAAGACACAAATCGCCTAATAATCGTATAATCTCCACATCATTAGGATTATTTTTAAATAGCTTAACAAAAAGATCAATAGCAACCTCATTGAAGCCATAAGATATCAAGAGACTGTAGCTATTAATTTTACTCTTCAAAGAAGTCTCCTCAATGTATTCTAATAGGGTCTGCAAACACTCATATTCCTGAAGCTTAAGTAAATGAGAGGCAATATCCCCGAGAATTTTTTCTGTATAGGAAGTCATTTTATTAGATGAAATCACTTCTTTTCTTATTATTTTTCTAAAGAGTTTTTCTTCCTTTTCACTGAAGTTTAGATGAGGCTTAGCCAGATTAAATAATTCCTCATTATCTAATACAAACGACAGTAAAAGAATGTCTACTGCATTTTCAATCTGTATATCTTCCATACTCAACCACATATCTTTAGCTTCAATATATTTCTTATCATATTGCATTGCTGAAGCTGCAACATTCGGTTGAGCAGTAATGCTATACACTGATATAAATCTATTCAATAAAGGATGTCGTAATCCATACAGAACATCTAGTAAAAGCTGTAAATCATTAATATTCGATATATTATACAGCTGTATAATATTCTGGTACACATCGTCTAGTGGTATATTTGATTTAGTCACAATCTCGAAGTATTTACTTAATCCAGGCGCAAAAGTCTTTTTCTCCTGAAGAACCTCTACTATATATTTATAACTTTCGTCTAATTGATTTTGGTCTTCATATAGTTCCGCTAATACAAATCGGGTCATATATCCCCCGGTTCCTTCTGTAACACTCACACCCAGGTCACCACCGAACTCTAAGCATGATTTAAGAGTTATTTCAGCATCCTTGATGTATCCTGCATCCATGAATATTCTACCCTGCATATAGCGCATATCCGTCTCAAGTGGATATACTTTCACTGCATCATTTAAAATTCTCAAACTATCGTCATATTGATTAAGTTCACCTAAGCAATAACACAGTTTAGTAATAAGCTCAGGTAAAAACATACGTCCAGAGCTTAGTGGATAAGCTCTCTGAAAATATTCAATTGCTTTTGCATTTTCATTAATAGATAAATAAGTTTTTCCCATATTATACAGGTTGTAAGCTCCAGGGTTTTCCTCAACTTCTTGTAACATAAGGGGTAAATTCCGTTTTGTTTTTTCCTTCTCTTGCATAATTTCATCAGTGTATCCAGTATGATGAATAATTACTTCTCCATATTGGCTTTTATAATTCGTTTTAGCATCCAATATGTTTAAATGTTCATGTAGACGGTTATTGTAGTGTAGTCCTCTATTGTTAGCAAAGAGTCGTACCGCAGTATGTGTAAATGCCCTGCCATAGGAAACATCATTATATATTTTCAATAAAAAATAGTCATAGTCAGGCTTTATATCTTTCTGCAAATCTGCATCTGACTCTAAGTATTCGTCTGCATCCAGTACCAAAATATATTCTGAAGTAGCATATTTTAAAGATTCATTTCGAGCAGCTGCAAAATCATCAACCCATTTAAAATGGTGAATCTTCGTAGTATATTCTTCTGCTATTACTAGAGTCCCATCCGTTGACCCGGTATCAACAATTACGATCTCTGACACTTTATCTTTTACACTCTCAAGACATCTCTTCAAATATTTTTCTTCATTTTTTACAATCATGCATAAAGTAATTGTCTTATCCATATCATTATCCTCTCAAACTCATAAATTCTGTTATCTTATATATCGGCTTTGTCATAATCAAACATTAGAATGATAGGAAAAAGGGACCCCTTATGGAGTCCCTTTTTCCTATCATTCTGCTTACTATTAACGAAGCAATTGAAGTACAGCTTGAGGTTGTTGATTAGCCTGAGCCAACATCGCTTGAGCTGCTTGGGCAAGAATATTATTCTTAGTTTGATTCATCATTTCTTTAGCCATATCTACGTCACGAATACGGGATTCAGCTGCAGACAAGTTCTCAGAGGTAGTGCCCAAGTTATTAATCGTGTGATCTAGACGGTTTTGGTAGGCACCTAATTTTGAACGTTCGCCAGATACAGTCTCAATTGCAGAGTTAATAGTCTCAATAGCTGCATCTGCATTTGTTTGACTAGAGATATCAATACCGTCAACTGTAGTAGCGCCAGCACCCGCAACCGCTGAGCTATTGGCTGTCGATGCTCCATTTACTTTAAGCGTTGTAGCATCCATTGCTTTAATGGACAATGCAATGTTTTGGCCTTTATTCGCACCAATATGGAATGTAAGGTCAGAAGCACCTGTAACACCTGATCCAGTAGATGCAGAACCATCCAGCAATTTTTTGGTGTTGAACTCTGTAGTATTGGAAATACGAGTAATTTCTTTAGCCAGTTCATTTACTTCTTTTTGAAGTTCGCCACGGTCTGAAGCGGTATTAGTATCATTTGCAGACTGAACAGCCAATTCACGCATACGTTGTAGAATGCTGTGGGTTTCATTCAGTGCGCCTTCAGCCGTTTGAATCAAAGAAATTCCATCTTGTGCGTTTTTAGTAGCCATATCCAAACCGCGAATTTGACCGCGCATTTTTTCGGAAATCGCCAAACCTGCAGCATCGTCACCTGCACGGTTGATACGCAAACCGGAAGATAGTTTCTCAACGGATTTGTTTGTGTTGGCGGTATTTACACCTAGCTGACGGTGAGTGTTCATTGCTGCAATATTGTGATTGATAATCATAATCTTATTTCCTCCCTGAAATTAAATGATTCCACATCCTTGTGGTGATATTGTTTCCTCAAGGTCGGCCGCCCTTCAGAAACAACCCTACTACTAATATCGACACATGATATTACATAGTTTATAGTGATTCAAATATTTTCCTATAATTTAATGGAATCTAATATTTTGAAGAGTCACATTTCAAAAAAAGGGAAGAGCTTATATAAAGCCCTTCCCTTCAATTCAAATATTAACGAAGCAATTGAAGCACAGCTTGTGGTTGTTGATTAGCTTGAGCCAACATCGCTTGCGCTGCTTGTGCAAGGATGTTGTTCTTCGTTTGGTTCATCATTTCTTTTGCCATGTCTACATCACGAATACGGGATTCAGCTGCAGACAAGTTCTCGGAAGTCGTTCCCAAGTTATTAATCGTGTGATCTAAGCGGTTTTGGTACGCTCCTAATTTGGAACGTTCGCCTGATACAGTTTCGATTGCAGTATTGATAACAGTGATTGCAGCATCTGCAGCTGTTTGTGTAGAAATATCAATACCATCACTTGCTAATGCATCTACTGTCGATGAAGTCGCTGCGTTACTTGCTCCACCACCAGCTACTTTTAGTGTAGCAGCATCCATAGCATTGATATTCAAGGTAATATTTTGACCTTTGTTAGCTCCGATATGGAATGTAAGATCCTTTCCATCGGCACCTGCACCACCAGTACTAGCAGAACCATCCAACAATTTCTTCGTATTAAACTCAGTCGTATTAGAAATACGAGTGATTTCTTTTGCCAACTCATTTACTTCTTTTTGTAGCTCACCACGGTCAGAAGCTGTGTTAGTATCATTCGCAGATTGAACTGCCAATTCACGCATACGTTGCAGAATGCTATGAGTCTCATTCAAGGCGCCTTCTGCTGTTTGAATTAATGAGATTCCATCTTGTGCATTCTTAGTAGCCATATCCAAACCGCGAATTTGACCGCGCATTTTTTCGGAAATCGCCAAGCCTGCAGCGTCATCGCCTGCACGGTTAATACGCAAACCGGAAGATAGTTTCTCAACGGATTTGTTTGTGTTGGCAGTATTTACACCTAGTTGACGGTGAGTGTTCATTGCTGCAATATTGTGATTGATAATCATAATAAATTTCCTCCCTGAAAATAAGTTAATCCACATCCTTGTGGTAATGTTGAACCCTTAAGGTCGGCCGCCCTACCCGTTCAACATCTACAACTTATATCGACTTGAAGCCACCTATAGTTTAGAGTAATTTAATTTTTTTCGAACTTATTTCTCACAAATCAAAAAACCTGAGTCTGCAATTTGCAGCTCAGGTATACTCGATCACATATTAGTGACTATTGGCTTTACGTAACCGATCCATCAATGCGTTCAAATCAGATTGGACAGGGGCAGCAGATTCCCGGTTAGCTTCCTGAATGGACAGATATATCTCTTTCCGAAAAATATCCACATGCTTAGGTGCGGAGATACCTACCCTTACTGTATCTCCTTCTACACTTAAGATAGTCAGCTCAATTTGATCTTGAATGATGATAGACTCTCCTTTTTTACGAGAAAGTACAAGCATATTAGTCTCCACCCTTTCCATCTTCAACAGATTTCTCTGATAATAAGGTATGCTTGGTGAGATAGGATGATTTATGAAGAACGACCTGCTTGCCCTTTCGATTACCAGGATTAAGCACAATTGGGGCCAATAAATTAATAGTAGACTTATCAACTTGATCCTTCAATGTAATAATACAACGAACAATAATATCAGATTGGATTTCCAGTTCCTCAGTCTCATCATCAGGTAGTTCAAATTCGTAAGATGGATAAAAGGCAAAGGGATCTCCAAGCAAAAATGATAACTTCTTTTCTTTCATAGATTGCAAATACCAGAAAGGAGTATCTTCCATAGCAATCAATGCAAAATCAGTTTCTTCATCAAAACCGGGGATTCCTTTATTGAAATGATATACCTGTTCTTCAGTTACTTCAAGTTTACCCCAAGACAGTGTTTCTATAATCAAAATTACCCACTCCTTTAACAAAAATCAACTTCCCCCGAAGACGAACAGTTTAATCTCAATTGCTCTGTTAGCATTTCTTATAGCAATATTCTTTCACCGACCTAGCATGAAAAAACTAACTTTTTCAAAAAATTCTATTATAGTAAAGACAACAGACCGTCTTCCGAAGACGGTCTGTCCAAGTTGCTACGGCATCTCATATTACATCTGAGCATCCACTTCTGGAGGAATAAATCTCAAAGATGCATATTGCTGCATATAGATATCCAGTTTACCACGAGTATATTCTATTTCCGGACGATGAATGTTTACCTGAATATTTACCTTGCTAGGCGAAAATTCGATTTGAGGCGCTCTAGTTTTCACACGCACATCGACATTGTCAAAGGATGCCGGACCACGCATTTCAGGAAACGAGTTGGGTTCAGTATCAGTACCATACACTTCAGCAATTGAGTTACCAGGTTTAAAAAATTCTGCCATTTGATTACCCTGTTCTACTTTCCTTGCGATTCCTTGAAGATATAGTTGCTGGATACCAGAATAAATTCGTTTGTTCATTTCGAGCATATTACCACCATTATATGCCGCCCAAGCTCGAGATTGATCAATAGAAAGCTCAGGTTTAAACGTTTGGATATCCCATTTCCCCGCTGTTGTAGATATATTAACTTCCGCTTTAGGTTGAGTAATAGAAAAAGCACCCAAGTCTGCATCAATACCAATAACTGCGGGAGTCTGACGAATTTGCAATATCGGCTGCAGCAACGAGAAGCACCTCCGTTATCTTATAAAATCCACCAAAGTTGTAGATATAATCTTTGCACCTACTGACAAAGAGGCATTGTATATATTCTCTTGGATTTTCGACTGCATAATCAATCCCTCGTAATCCGCATCCTCTGTCTTAGCTTGCAGATCCGTCAGATTGACATTCAAGTCACTTAAGCGCTCCTGCATGAGTTCCACTCGATTGGTTTTGGCACCAATTTCAGAACGGGCCGTCAAGATGGTTTCCATACGCGTGTCGATGTTATCTAATTGACCCGATATGGCTCCAAGATCACCAGCCTTTAATCCCGCAGAAATACTATTAATGATTGTATACAGATTATCTGAATCTCCCGTATTACCGAATACATCATTACCGGTCATACTAATCGGCATACGTACACCTTCACCGACAATAAATTGAATCTGCCCAGGATCCGTAGTAACCGGCTTAGACACATCATAGGTACCATCTGCACCTTTAGCAAAATCATAAGGTTTGGTGGAGTATTGCTCACCATTAAAGATATATTTACCGTTCAGTGTACTGTTAGCGATATCCACAAGCTGCTCTTTTAGCTGCATCACTTCTTCATTAATACTATCAAGCGCGGACTGCGGATTAGTCCCTGTCGCTGCTTGTACGGACAGTTCGCGAATCTTTTGAACAACATCTCCGGCCTGTCCTAGAACTGTATCATTGTAATCAAGCCATGAAAGTGCGCTATCTACATTCTTAGTATATTGTTCATTAGAGGAAAGCTCCGCACGGTAGCGCAGGGAATACGTGATCCCTACCGGATCATCAGAAGGTTTGTTGATCTTGCGTCCGCTGGAAAGCTGTAACTGTGTATCGTTCATCGTACGTGCATTGCGATTTAGGTTAAGCAGAAGCTGTGAATTCATCATGTTAGAGGTTACTCTCAACATACGCTATATCTCCTTTTTATCTGCCGACTGTGCCGGTGGAATTGATCAATTTGTCGAGCAGTTCATCAAAAGTAGTCATAAAACGCGCTGCGGCACTATAAGCATGCTGGAATACTAGCATATTCGACATTTCTTCATCTAGTGATACACCGCTGACTGATTGACGACGGGAGTTAACTTGCTCTACGAGATAATCTGAGTTATCCGTCTGACGTGCAGCCTCTTGGGATTGAATACCAAGTTGACCAACCATAGAGCTGAAAAGCCCACCAACAGTGTTGCTCACACTACCGTCTGGCTTAGTAAATTTACTATCCTTCAGGTTCGTCAATAGAAGTGCCAAGGTGTTATTTCCTTTAACGACTTGCGTATTTCCATTCGCATCAACAGTTGTACGTAATGAAGTTGTAAATAGGTTTACGTCAGCTGCAATTTCCGGATTCAGCTTGATCGTTCCAGCCTCGCCTGATGTTACAAAGAAATCGCGTCCGGCGCTTCCATCCATCGCGTAACCTAACTTGTGAAGTCCGTTAAACCCTTTGACAATGGTCTTGACTTCCTCATACATTGTTGCGCCCTTAGGCATGGCCTGACCAGCGGTCAAAGTAACTACGGTACCGTCAGCTTGTGTAATCTTGGCATCACTAGTCAACACTGTGCCCTCAGGAAGATTGGAGCCAGCTGGCACTGTAATTTCAACGTCACCTGTAGCAATAGTGCTCGCCAAATCATTGAGCTGTTTCTTGTAATCGGCAACATAGGTATTATTGGAAAAAATCATTCCGTAAGCCTCGCCGCCCTTCAAGGTTCCGGAGGCATAAGCATTATTAAGAAACGCGCCATCTACGGTTGCAGTTACTTCTCCACCCTCTACGAGAGGTTGTCCCCCTAAAGAAATGTTATAACCTGCTTCCGTCTCTACAACAGTAATATTAGCAATTTTGGAGAGCTTGTCCGCCATCAGGTCGCGTTGATCACGTAGATCGTTCGCATGATCCCCCATACCCTCAATCTTATAGATGGATTTATTTAGATCTGCGATCGCGGTCAGGTAACCCTGAGCTTCTTTTGCTTTAACATCTATATTAGTGGTTAGATCCCGCTCCAGATTATTCAGTTGCGTGCTCATATAGTTCATAGCATCCGTCAAAGATTGTGCAGTTTGCACTACAATCTTACGGGCTGTTGGATCTTCAGGGTTCTTACTTAGATCCGACCAAGATTTCCAGAAGTTATCCAGAACTGTACGAATGCCTGTATCCGATGGCTCATTAACGATAGCTTCCAGCTTAGAGAGCGTATCTGCTTGAAGACTCCAGTTGCCGAAAGCAGCGTTCTCACCACGGTACTGATCATCCAGAAACATTTCTCGAATCCGATCGATAGATGAGAATTCCACCCCTGTACCCATTTGACCTGGAACGGTAGATTTTAACAATCCGTACGCTTCAATAGGTAAAGAGGCTTGCATATTAACACGTTGACGAGTATAACCTTCGGTATTCGCATTAGCGATATTGTGTCCAGTTGTATTAAGAGCTGCGGTCTGAGTAAAAAGGCTGCGTCTCGCCGTCTCTATCGAGTGAAATGTGGATGTCATGCTTCTTACTCCTCCTTATGTTCTGCTCCGGCAGAACACTTCATCAGTACAATTCTAACCTCGTGCATCAAAAATCCCCGACCGATTTACGTTGTTACCTTTGTCGGACGGACGATGATAAGTGATATCCTGATTTGGTCTTCCGACCAACAGATCCAAAGAATAATCTATAAATGTAAGCGACTGCTCTATCAGCTTCTGATTTAGGTCATTGGCTTCTTTCAGGCGATGCAAAGTGCCCGAAAGCTTCTGCTGAATATGCAGCAGTCGTGCCTTGTCTTCAGGGTCAAAGATAAGCCTGGACAGCTCCGTTAGATTCAGGTTTAGGTTGGAACGAATACCCACGCCTTGCAAAACGGTATATGCGGCTAATATTCGCTCTTCCTCGAGCTGCCCAATTACCTTCATTAGTTTGGACTCACGGTTAAGGATGTCTATTAACGCATCCACCTTGTTATCCATAATTGTCTGTTTCTTCTCAGCGGCCAGATCCAGCATTTGAACATGCACTCCATCTAGCCGCTCCAATAGTTCTATTAATGTCGTCAATGCCATGGATGTTTTCACCTAATTCTCGGAGGATTGCTTAAAGTAAGGGGCGAGTTTCTCTGCTAGCTTAGATGCATCAACTTGATAGGTACCTGCGGAGACCTGCTGCTTTAGATTGTCGATCTTAAGTGCGCGTTCTGGATCATTCTTGCCAGTGTTTTGTGCTTGCAAGAGTTGAATCGCTTCATCAGAGATCGAAACCTCATCCTTGCGTGTGCTTTTCTTCATTTGTTCCTGCCTTTGCGCTTCCGCGCTGCGTTGATACGGATTAATCGCGTTAATTCGTCCGGTCTCGTTAATTTTCATAACTTCCACCTTCCTTCTAATATAAAAAAGCCGATAATCTTTACTAAGTTTATCGGCGTAGACTGAAACATTCTTTATAGCTGCAAACGTTTTTTTGCAGATTTTATAGGTCACGCAGCTTATCTATGGCACGATATGCACCATCAGATGTCTTTTTAGTAGTATCCTCAGCAGAATTTTCCTTGACAGCATTCGTGAGATCTTTCCTGAGCCGACTACGACAGCTGTCACACATATGGCCATCCCGAATCAGTGTACCACACACTTCGCAAGGGTACATCATATTGGGTGCATTAGCTATAGAAATCCGGCCTTCTCGAATAAAGCGGGTAATCTCTTTAATAGAAATCCCCGTAGCATCGGAGAGCTCCTGAATGTTGGTTCCTTTGTTTTCCCGTAAATAATTCACGCAGATCTCATATTCATGCTCCAGCTCTTTGATACAGGCCTGGCACAACCCCATAAGATTCTTGACAAACAACCGGCCGCACCTTGGACAATTGTCTAGATTCATAACAAGCAGCCGCTCCTCTCCGTACATTCTGTGCAATGCATAATATTCTTATGCTCCTAGATTACATGATTGCAAGGAATTCGTCTATGGGACAGAAGAAACGCTACCAACCGCAACTAATCCTTAATGAAATAGATATAGCTGTTCACAATCATGCATTTTCGCTTTAGGAACGCGCCCAGGTTAGGCTATAGATTTCTGTAGCATAATCATAGTTTGAAACCATTTGTTTTAGAATTTCGGCGCAAGCACGAATCGTGCTTCCCGTTGTATAGATATCATCAACAATAATAATTCGAATAGGACGGCTTATAGGTGAGTTATCTTTCAGCCAATCCTTAAATGGTGTGGAGACTGCCGGATTCGCTCCAAAAGCATTCTTCATATCTGCCAGTCTCTCCGCACGTCCTTTAAAGCTCTGCTTAACCGTATGATGCGTACGAATTAGTAGCGGTAGCTGAGGAATCTTCCTATGATGAGATAGAACATCGGCCAATCTTTCCGCTTGATTGAACCCCCGTTCTAGAAGCCTTGAATCACTGACAGGTACCGGAACTAATAAATCAGCTGACCAAAGGCTGTTTTTTTTGTACCTTTTATGTTGAATAAGATGAAAAAACGATGCCTTCTGGGATGAAAGAGCCCCCTGCTGCTTTTCCTCCTTTAGGGTTAAATATGCCCTATCCAGCATGAGTCCAAGCAGAGGGGCATATCGTTCATTCCCGCGATATTTATATTGACCGAGCCATTCTCTCATCTCATTAGTGTAGGCTACCGCACTCCGGTTACATACAATGGGTGAGGGCTCAGCGCTGCGAGTGCAGTCTGGACAGCCTACATGCCGCCCACATATCAAACAACGTGGAATGCGTATCCAAGGAATGGATTCCGCACAATTCTTACAGATACCAGGCAACTGTGAGGACTGTGGGCTGTACTTCCCGCAGGTTAGACATTGAGGCACGGAGGGGGTAAGGAGGAAAGACAGAGATTTTCGTAACCCTGTAAGCTTGGTATTCATATAGCCCCACCTTTACGAATATATCCTTGGCGGCGAGCGATGATATTCATAGTACGAATCTGAGCAATCGCTCCACGCTGGGCTCGGCTCCACTGAGGGGAGGCAAATACAACATGCCCGTCAGGATCGTCTTTAGAACGACCAGCACGGCCTGCCATCTGAACCAAAGAGGCTTCGTCAAAAAGACCACTGTCTGCATCCAAAATAAATACGTCACTGCGTGGCACGGTAACTCCCCGTTCCAGGATCGTAGTAGTTACTAACAAAGAGATGATATGGTTGCGAAAAGCAGTCACCTTCTCTGCCCGAAATGAATCCTTGGACGAGGTGCCTTCAATAACCACGCCAGGAAAGCTCCGACGAAGCAGTACCAGCAAACCTTCGATATGAGCTATGCGAGACACAAACAGAAAAATTTGTGCTTTTCTGTTCAGTGACTTTCGAAGATTCTGTATAAGGGATCTTGGCATACTTCCACGCTTCAGACAGGTTAGAACAGAAGGCATATTCAAATGCTGCGGGATAGGCAAGGGATGACCATGGAAGCGGACAGGCACTCTGGCATGTGGAAGTTTGCCTAACCGGACCAAACGCTGCATTTCTTGTGGTGGCGTAGCTGATAAATAAATGAAAGAGCCGTCCACTTTACAGGCTTGTTCAGCGGCATAGGCCAACATAGGATCATTGTGGTAGGGAAACGCATCCAGCTCGTCGATGATTACGAGATCAAAACCTTGATGGAAGCGCAGGAGCTGATGGGTGGTCGAAAGCGTTAAGCGACCGCTCACCCAGCGATCTGCGCTGCCGCCATAAAGTACGGCGAGAACCTCCGCCGGAAAAGCCCGGGCGAGCCGCGGCGCGAGCTCAAGTACGACGTCGCGGCGCGGCGTCGCTACCAGCGCCCGCCCTCCGGCGGCGAGCACGGCCTCTAGGAGCGGGAAGATCATCTCCGTTTTCCCCGCTCCCGTTACCGCCCAGAGCAGAAACCGCTCTGGGCACGTACTGGCGGAGCGCTTGCGCGCCTCCGCCAGAAAACCCAGCGCAGCGCCAGCGGCTCCCGCCTGCGCTGGGCTCAGCCCCCACCGGCCTGCGGCCGCGGCGGGGTCAAGGGCGGCCGTGCACCGCACGGCCGGAAGTGCTGCGCTGCGCAGCAGCAGCGCACAAGCCCGGCTGCGCCCAAGCGCGAGGCAGGCCTCGCAATAGGCGCAGCCCATAAGCCCGCACGCGGCGCATGCCGTGCGGCCGGTGGGCACGCTGCCGCAACGCAGGCAGCGCGAAACCGCGCGGCGAGCGACAGCGCCGCGCCGCAATGCGTGCGGCAGCCTAGCCGCCGCACGCATCATAACGCCAGCACCCGCAGGGAGCTGGCGGGCTCGCGCCCCGTGCGCAGCCGGGGTCGCACTGCCTACGGCGGCTGTAAGCATCAGCCGCCCCTGCAGATGCGCCAGTTGTGCCGCCTGGCGCCAGCAACCCCCTAGCTCTGGCAATTCTTCTGCCAGCAGCGCTTCTACTTCCGGCTCCAATAAAGAGCGCCCGGCCACAGCCCGCAATAATTGTTCTGAATCCGATTCTAGTAATCCAGATTCAAAATCCTCTTTTTCACACCAATCGTATCTTTCATTCTTCTTATTGTCCTGATCTATTCCGAAACTTGATTCATTAGGATTCCATATGAATATTCCATCATTTAACCACTGTGCCTCCCACAGTCCCCCTGCCTCTTTCTCCTCTCTCAACTCAGCCTCAAGCATACTATTAATATATTGCCCCCACTCCTTAATCCCCCAGGTGCCCATTACGCTTCTTTGTTTAAAGTTGTCCCGGAGCTTCACAGCCCAACCTAGCGGCAACGCAGAAGAAAGCAGAACCAAACTATTCGCCGCTAAGGAACTCCCAGCTTTCTTCTCCGGTCTAGCTACAGACCACCACCATCTATCCACGCTAAGATCTAATGAAATTTCAACCCTCCAGCTCCCCTTGCATTCCAAAGCATATACAGCGACTTGCATAATAATCCCTCCTACCTCTCGCTTGTACTTAGCAACTCCATATTTGATCCCAAATTCACGACTCCGTCTCCCCAAACGCAAAAAGCACACTCCCCCAGTTCTTGGAGAGTGTGCTTCACCCGTTACTTACATATTTACTTAAGATCTGTTGCGCTTTGATTCGCATCCCCTACTTCCTGCCATCCCCATAAAAGGCAGCGATACAGACTGCCCTGACAGCCGCAAGTCTACTACAATTCCTTCATGCTGCAATTCTTCACTCATCTGAAGAGAGTACATAGATGTTGCAAGATCGATAGAACAGCCGCTAGCGGCCATTTTGGAAACTATCCCAAGTGTTCCATCGCTCGAACCATCATCCATGAACGTTACTCGCAATCGTTTTCCGGTTAGAAGAGCTTGAAATGTCAGTGCCCGAATGTACCATTCCACAACAGATTCATGATTGCGGGTAATAAAAATATAATGAATCCATTTTCCGGACTGCGGTGTTTTACGCACCTTCTGCCGGTTATGCAACATATGAATCATCACTGCAGCGGATACATAAACAACCGCAATCCATATCAACTGGGCTACCATGGAGATGCACCTCCTCTGTATACCAACACTATATGCCGGCATTAAAAGGTCGGTGACTGCCTAGAACACCCATCAGGGAAGCAAGCTGTGTCTACTTAATTTCTTTCCTATATGTAACGTATTACCGTGAAGCTTCTACAAGGTTACCCAGCCATATTTAATCGAATTAATAACGGCTTGAGTCCGATCATCCACTTCCATTTTTTGCAAAATACTGCTAACATGGTTTTTAACTGTTTTTTCACTAATGAATAAATATTCACCAATCATTTTGTTGCTCTTACCTTCAGCCATTAGACGCAGCACTTCTGCTTCACGACGGGTCAGAGGATTGTTGTCGCCAGCAATAAATTTGACACCAGCTTCCTTCACCACTGTATCTGTAGTTACACCAGTCTCGTTAAGGTAAGTCATACGCCGCAATTGATTGATAAGCTTTCCAGTAACCTTTGGATGGATAAAGGCATGTCCTTCACAGACCGAACGAATGGCATTAATAAGGGATTCGGCCTCCATATCCTTCAATAAATAACCATTGGCGCCCTTACGAAGGGTCTCAAATACATAACTCTCATCATCATGAATGGATAAAATAATTACCTTAACCTCCGGGAACATTTCCCGAAGTTTTTGAGTGGCTTCTACGCCATTCTCAACAGGCATATTGATGTCCATCAATACGATGTCCGGTTTAGTCCCGTTACAAAACTCTAATACCTGAATACCGTCGCCGCACTCCCCTATGACCTCGATATCCTCCTCCATATTCAAAATGCGTTTCAGCCCTTCACGAAAAAGCTGATGATCATCCGCCAAAAGAACCTTAATGGGCGTTTTACTAGAGTTTAAGTTCTCCATCACACTACTCCTTCCCCTTCTCCACATTCGTCGGAATATGGATCACGATTGTTGTCCCCTGATTCTCGGCTGATACAATTTCCATTCTTCCTTCAAGCAGCTCTACACGTTCCCGCATACCTACTAGCCCGAAGCTTTCCCGATTACCTTGCTGATTTTTTAACTTTTGTACATTAAAGCCTAATCCGTTATCTTTAATCACAATCTTAATTAACTGCGCTTGGTATGTAATCTCCACCAATACGAAGCTTGGGTAGGCATGTTTTGCTGCATTAGACAATGCTTCCTGAACCAGACGATATACCGCCGCCTCCATCGCTGAAGATAGTCGGTGTTCCTGTCCCCGGGTTTCCAGAGTCGTCCGCAGTTTCGTCTTTTCTTCAAAATCATGCACATATTTCCGCAAAGTCGGAATCAAGCCCAAATCATCGAGAGCCATCGGTCGTAAATTAAAAATAACCTTACGCATTTCTTCCAGGCTGTTACGAACCTGCCCTTTTAAATCTACTACTTCGTCCTGCACCAGCCCAAATTCCTGCTTTACCAGCATTCTTTCTACAATTTCCGTCCTAAGGACTAGATTTGCCAGCATTTGAGCGGGACCATCATGAATTTCCCGGGCAATTCTCTTCCGTTCTTCTTCTTGAGCCAGGATAATTTTGAGTCCGATCATCTGTCTGTTCTTCGCCGATTCGACAATTCTCGTCACTTGGCCTAGTTCTCCCGACAAATATTCGAGCACTACGCTCATTTGCGAACCAATTGACTCTGCACGCTCTACAGAATTTTCGACACTGCGCACTCGCATTTGTAATTCATCACGTCTGCTTCGAAGATAGACCTCTCGCTCACGCGTCATCATGAGTTCGAGCTGAAGCTCTGTAGCCTTCTCATAAGCAATACGGATATCCTTCTCTGAGTAGCGGACAAAGTCCCGGCTGACCTCTGTCAGCCGGATTCTGGAGCGGTGATACTGTAACTCCAGCTTGTCTACCTTTTTCAACGTTTCATCCGTTTCGTCCATGACCCGCTGCAGTTCCTTGTTGAGTGCAGCAAGTTCATCACGTGCAACCTGCAATATTTCAAAAATCTGATACTTGCTGCTCTCCATCACGTCGATGGTATTTTTAATAACGCGATCAATCGCATCGGCTTGAAATTCCACGGATGCTTGCCCCTTTTCTATCGGATCGTATTAAGGTTTTCCTTATATATTAACATATCACGATTCGATAGTTACGGTCTTCGTTTTCTGTTCCCATTTTACAGTTAATCCTAACTGTTCAGAAACCAGTCTCAGAGGTACTAAAGTCCTACCCTGTAAAATAATAGGTGCTACTTCAGCACTTTGTCGCTTACCATTTAACAGGTATTCCTTTTTATTTACCGTCAGATCCAGTGCCTTGGCTCCGCGCAACACCATGATCTTCTTATTCACCTGATCCCAGGTAGCATTCCCTCCAAAAGCATCCAGCACATAACGGATCGGCACATAAGTACTGCCGTCTTTCACAATTGGAGCTACATCAATAGCCTTCTTATTTCCGTTTACGGTCATTGCTTTGGAGCCGATGCTCATCGAAGCTGTACCCTTTGGTAACCCTGCATCACTGGAAAGTGAAGGCATTGTGAAGGTGATATTATCAAAAGCAACGGTACCTGTCTTCGCCCGTTCATCTTGGCCTTCCTCTACGTTGACTACATAAAGTCTCTTCAGCGTAGCCGGGAATTTAATCCCTGATCCTGACAAGTCGATGTTTATGTTCTTCCAACCGTTCCAATCGATAATCTTCGCAAGATCTACATAGGCTGTAGCTCCACTATTGTCTACAAACTCAGCACGCAGCCAATTTAAGCTCATATCGCCCATCACATCAACTGACATCGAAGTTGCAAGCGCTGGAACGGCTTTTCCACTTGTGCCGTTAAGTTGAGCATAAGCGTACATTTTACCGCTGCCAGCCGTCATATCATAACTGAGTGACAGCACCTTGGAGCCTACTCTTTCAGCCGATCCGTCTACTATCGTTGCAGTCCCCTGCACCGCTGGCACATTGGTAGTAAAGTTGACTGGATAACTTACCTTCTCGAAATCTTCCCATGTTGTAGCTGCTGCTGTCGATAATACAACCGCTGTGCTAAATCCATCATAACGAGCAATAGCGTAACCTGTAGTAACCCCTGCATCCACAGAGTTTACAGTAAGCTTGCCATTTTGCACGACTCCCTTAAAGCCTACAAACTC
Organism: Paenibacillus sp. FSL F4-0122; assembly: GCF_038002845.1. Taxonomy (NCBI): domain Bacteria; kingdom Bacillati; phylum Bacillota; class Bacilli; order Caryophanales; family Paenibacillaceae; genus Paenibacillus; species Paenibacillus sp. FSL F4-0122. The sequence continues at coordinate 2,792,350 of NZ_JBBODI010000001.1, read as the reverse complement.
CCACTTCAGCGCTGAATCTGGAACGCTTATGGTTGCTCCACTCTTCGTAGAGGCCTTTACAGGGACAGATACAGTTGTCCCAGCTGTCAGTGGCGCTGTAGCAGTGCCTACACTCATGCTGGATAGATCATCTCCACCCAAGACTGTAAGGGTTGTAGAAGCGCTTGCTACGCCGCTTTTAGCCGTTAAGGTAACGGTGCCTGGCTTCACTGCCGTTACTTCTCCTGCACTTACAGTTGCGCTTCCTCCGCTTGATGTCCAAGTAGGATTGCCTGCTGCTACATCTATAGGGTTATAGTAAGTGTCATAACCTTTTAACGAATAAGTAGCCTTTTGTCCAACTAATAGCGAAGTGCTTCCGCTAATTTTAATTCCTTTTACTTCACCTTGTGGTGCGTTAGTATAAACACCAAGCGCGTTAACAATGCTGCGCTGCTCTGTGCCATACTCTGTATTAAAGGTTAGTGTGGCTGAGCTTTCACCAAGAGGCCGGTCTACCATCGTTGTAGAGCCGCCTCCGTCTAAGTTAAGCCCTTTCCAGACTCCAATATTGGTCATAAAAGATTGCAGCTCGGTCAATGACATTCCTGAGCTGTTGCCATTTTTTTCAGTAGCTATAATATAAACATAACGTCCATCCTGAGAGTATCCTAAAGCCGTACGTGCACGATAACCGCCAATGCTGCTAGTCGAGCGAGAGAACGTTGCAGCTTTTCCGTTATTTACAAGAATCGTATGTCCACCAATCATTGTTTGCAGATTAGCAGGATCTAGCGATTGCTGCGTAGTCTTGGATTTCAGGGAGTACACACTTGTTACCGGTTGTCCTACAGTCAGATGGGCAGTAACATACCGTGCGGCTAAGCCATGGGCCCGCAAAATATAAGCTCCCTTTGGAACCGCTGTAGGAAGCGCAGCATTTTCAGATATTTGAGTAACTACGCCGTTCTCAACGAGCACCTCTGTCGGTGTGGTTGAGCTGTTTTTGGGACGATCGAGTGCGGTCCATACATCCGTATAGATGTACATTGCATTAGCATGGCTATAAGTAGAGCTTCCACCTTCAGGACTATAAGCACCTTTATTGATACCGGATATCTCAAACTGTGCGCCGTCAGGTGCGGTTACCATTCCTTCAAAGCTGAACTCATCAATAAGAGGCTTGCGGTCCTTAGTCACTGCAAAGGCATACATTCCATCCAATTGCGAAGGGGTGGATACCAATACTCCACTGGATACTTGTCCACCAATCGGAGCGCCTTCCCCGCCTGTATTAAAATAATCTCCGTTTACTGCAGCCACGGCTCCAGTTTCCTTAGCCATCCCGCCAGTACTTTGACGTGTTGTCAGGTTTCCACCTTTACCTGTCATAACATCTAATGAAACATATGGATTGTTGAGGTCAACGCGAATAACATCCGCCAAGCCAGAAGCACTCGCTCCTGAACGTGTAGCCGTATATTTGTATTTCATCATAATGGCGCCCGAAGTAATTACTTCTTCTCCCAGCTTGCTTACTTTAAAATTAGATGTGGCTGCGGCAGCAATTGGTGTGGAACTATGACCAAACATTGCTAAGCCTTCACTGCCAATTACCGGCATAATCCACAACACACCTGCTAATGAAGCGGCAACCCATTTTTTAGTAGATGATAATTTTATTCCCCGAACAACTTCTCTACTCTTCTTCTCCATGAAAACTTCATTCATTTCGACGTAACTCTCCCATCTCTTTTTTACTCTTCAAGTCCGTTATCAAAAGTCTGGAAACTGGTTCCTATTTTTCTAGTACTCTTTTAATAGACTGAAAATAAGCGAAAAAGTTGCGAAATTGAGAGATTTCAAGCTTTATAGAGTCTCGTAGCACAAACTATTAACATAAAAAAAAGCCCAGCAGAATGCCAGGCTTTACCAATCAATTTATTCTACAAATAATCTGTTTGCTTCAGCATCCGATGCAACATCACAGCAGCTTGTGCACGAGTGGCATTACCCTGAGGTTGGAACTCACTTGTGGTCATTCCCAAAATAATCCCCGATTGCACAGCTTTAGCTACGAATTCTGCACTTTGATTCTGAATTTTGGACTTATCCTTAAAGCGAGCCAGTGTTGAGGCAGAAGTGCCGCTTAATGTAATAGGATGTTTGGTGTATTCCATTGCCCGAATCATCATGATTGCCATCTGCTCACGAGTGATATTATCGTTAGGCCGGAAGGAGCCATCCGTGTTCCCTGTAATAATACCAGCCTTAGCTGCTGCACCAATATAGTCTCCAGTTTGTGTGGAAGGCTGCACATCCCGGAAGCGCTGTGCGGTCTCGCGATCGCCTAGCAAACCAAGTCCCCGGCTAAGCATTACTGCAAACTCTGCACGGGTAATCTTTTTTTCTGGACTAAATGTAGTCCCGTAACTGCTATCGATGATAGTCTTTGCACTAAGCTCAGCTACGATCGAATTACTCCAATGCTTACTCATATCTGAGAAGGCCCGGGTTGATATAAAGGTTCCTAACACCTGATTACCCTCCGTACGAGCACGAATAATCGTATAGCTACCTACCGTACTTACTTTTGTTGGCAGATAAGCTGCATCGTAATAGGAAAGATCCAGTCTAGCAGCAGATGTCTGCGCATTGTTCAATGAAGAAGTTGTACGCACAGTGTATTCTCCAGGTACCGATAATGCCTTAGCATTAGAATAATTGCTGCTTACTATCGCAGTCACCCGGACATCCATAAGACTAGTAACGCTCTGCATCCCCATAGTTTTTAGCTTTTGCTCAAATGGGGAGAACGTACCTGCCGGAACCTTTTCTAAGCGGAACACCAGCGAGATATTTTTACTGTCTGCAATCAAGCTAGTCGCTAATCCGTTCATATCGATATCGTCTAGTCCTACGCTATATAAGTGATCGCCATAACGTATCATAAATTTTGTGGTTTTACTGCGATTTACAGCATCAAGCAAAGGCTTTAAAGGAACAGTCACATAGGCCGATTGTTCTGTAGCAGGCACCTCAAAAGCTAATGTATCACTACTTGCCTTATACAGATATTCATAACTGGCCGTCAGGCGATCTGTGTTTAAGGTATATCTTTTTACAGATTGATTGTATAACGAACGGTCATCCACGATTTGTGAAGAGTCACTCTTCAGCAGCGCGTATTCTTTTCCAAACTCACTTGTTGCAAGCGTCCCTAGATAGGATGGACGATTTCCCGTTCCGGTGCTCACGCCGGTTAGGTTCTTAACAGAGAGAGAAGAGAATGAGGACAGTACATTACCGTTCAGATCCTTGATCGTACCTGAACCTGACATATAGGACAAATCGATAGTTTGCCCGGTCTTTACTACTGAGGATGTTGTTATTTTTAAAATATCCCCTGACAAAGTGTAGTTTTGTACACCCATACTGCTTCCATCCGCTCTAACTCCGAACTGATTGGCGTAGAGGGAACCAGATGCCTGCATATTTTTACTGAATGTAACCGTAAGCTCATCGCCATTGATGGTGGCAGAACTAATCTCAGGTATGCTAGTGCCGCTATTTTCCGAGATGGACACAGGCTGCAGGTTAATATAAGCTGCACGGTTTCCATTTAAATCGCTTATTCCGGTAGTCCCTGGAACATAGGATACAGTAACATTCTGATTCACCGTCAAAGCACTCTGGAGCGTTAGCGTGACCTGTGAGCCACTGACTGATACATTCGTAACATAGTTAGGAGTGCTGCCAACAAGCACAGAGAACTGGCTGTTCATCGGGAGGTTTGTCGTTGACAAGCCTTCATTGTAATTCAGAAGGATTTTATTTCCACCTCCGGTTGCACTTTGGAACACGGGTGGAATTGTATCGTTGCTGTTGCGAATGTAGAAATCTGTGAAATCCGCAATATTTTGTCCAAAAGAATTCTGCAAAGGATAAGAGCCTGCATAATAGGAGACACGAACGGTCTGGCCATTAGAAGCATCGCTATTTAACCCTAAATATACAGTGTTCCCGCTGGAGCTTATGGAGTTGACCCCTAGGGATCCCCCATCTGAAGTCACTAGAAACTGACTATGTGCGTAAGAGGAAACTGCCTTTAAGGAGTCATTGAAATTCAACGCTACAGTTCTACCTGTGATCCGTCCATCTTTTGGTGTAGGCATGGAGGACTCGATAGTGTTAGTAACCTGCTTTGAGCTAAAGGTGCTGGCTGCATTTCCGCTTGGATCTTGAATGGTCCGCAGGCCACCTGTATAGCTAACCTTCACGTTCTGTCCAACCGCTACCCCTGTACTGAGTACCACATAGGCGCTGTCTCCCTGGATATAGACACTTTCAATTGTACGGTTCTCATCATTCACCGTAGCACCAAAGCTGGAGATCAACAGTGCAATGGAAGAGTTGAGACTCTCATTGTATTTTAAACGAATGGTCCGATTGTTCTCGAGTGATACAGATGTGAGCTGTGGAGCTGTTTTGTCCTGAGACAAGGTCCGGAAGCTCCATGAATTTTTGCCGCTTAGTCCATCATAGATAACATTAGCATCAATAGCGTCTACAAAAGCTCCTTTAGCAATATCAATATAATAGGTTGAGTCGCTATCTAAAGCTGTTTTAGGCGTAATTACATATTCGTTTGCAGCAGTTGTACTCCGGTTAACAGTAACCGGAACCTGTGCGCCACCACTTTTATAAAGCGCTACACCATTTTCCACAGCACTGTTATAATTCACATTACGATTGAATGTGACAGAAAATGATCTGTTGTTAGCTATGGATTCACTCCGGTCAGCTGGATTTAGCGCGCTTACGTTAAGTCCTGTCAAAGAAGCCGTTGTAAATGTCCAGGTATACGCACCCGAAGCTGGAAATACATTTCCGTCTTGATCGTAAAAAGCTCCCTGCGGTATCGTCACCGTATACTGCGTACTGTTTAGCAAGGGTGATGCTGCTGATGCTGGAAGCAATGTTATAGTTCTGCTGCTTCCTCCTGTAACGGCCGGGGAGTTTACATTGAGCCATCTCGTTCTAGCATCGTTAGCAGCACCTGGAGATACTGTTATGGTTCCAGCTGCAGGCATCATAGGACGATCAAATGTAAGCTGTAGGGCACCAGTGGTAGATACCCCACCTGATCCGTTTACCGGTGCAGGAGTCACTGGAATCTCTGCCACACCTTTAGTAGAGAAGCTCCACACTTCACCGCTTGAAATCCCGGAATACGTTCGATTATCAACATCCTTAAAAGCATAAGAATCTATAAGAACATAATAGTTACTTCCGGAGGCCAATGTTTTATCCAATGTTAGTTTAACTGTAGTAGAGTTAGCATCAGTCTGAACGTTGACTCTAGTATCATCATCCTTAATTTTGAACTCTTGTACGGTTGCATTATCTGCAGATGACAAAATCCGTATGGAACCTCCACCTTTTAACAGGTTTTTATTTAAGGTTAGACTTAGCTCCTTAAGGGCTCCTGCATCCACTCTTGTATTATTAGCAGGTGAAAAGTTACCTGCCGTAATCGCTGTATTACTCTCAGGCGCAGTGGTAAATGCCCATGAAGTAATACCTGACTCATTACCATCATTATCCTTGAACAACCCCTTAGGGATTGTCACTGTATAAGTCTTGTTTGAAGTAAACTGTTGATTTAGCTTAAGCTCGTAATCTTTTGAACTACCAATTAGACCATAACTACCAATAGGAATCGTTAAAAAAGGTGAGCTATCACCTTGACCCGTAATAGTAATTTCACCTGACTGCGGGTTTACTTGACGATCAAAGCTCAGTCTAAGAGATGATCCGATATTTACATAACTTGCTCCAGGCGCTGGCGAGACTGTTATACCAAACTCTGATGCAGCGTACACTGCTGAATTCCCTATTCCAATAGCAGGATAACCCGAACCAAGTACTAACTCTCCCGCTAGAATAAGTGCCGTCCATATTGAAATTTTTCTTTTCATTCCGTGATAGACTCCTCTCAAGCCATACTATCGTCTTTATGTATATTCTTATATTTCGGCTAAAAGGCTGGCAAAGTTTAGTAGTCTACTTCTCTATGGTTAGATTCACTAGCCCTGCTCGTTTTCGCACGCAAAATAGCCCGCAGAGCTGACACCATGGCCAACTTGCGGGCTAACATATTATAAGACCGTATGATTGAATTACAACCCTGCTTGATCTCTTAGCAATTCTGCTTTATCTACGCGTTCCCATGGAAGATCAACATCAGTACGTCCGAAATGACCGTAAGCTGCGGTTTGTCTGTAAATCGGTTTACGCAAATCAAGCATAGAAATGATGCCCGCAGGGCGAAGATCAAAGTTGTTGCTGATCAGTTGAACCATTTTCTCTTCACTGATTTTACCTGTTCCGTATGTATCCACATTTATCGAGACAGGAGTAGCTACACCGATGGCATAGGCAAGTTGGATCTCACATTTGTCGGCCAAACCAGCAGCTACAAGATTCTTAGCTACATAACGAGCTGCGTAAGCCGCAGAACGGTCCACTTTAGTTGGATCCTTACCTGAGAATGCTCCGCCGCCATGACGAGCATATCCGCCGTATGTATCGACGATAATCTTACGGCCAGTTAGACCAGCATCCCCTTGAGGACCCCCAATAACAAAACGTCCGGTTGGGTTAATAAAGTATTTGGTTTCTGCATCAAGCAGTTCCGCAGGAACAACAGGCAAAATAACATGTTCTTTAATATCCGCCTGAATTTGTTCAAGAGAAATTTCCTCTGCATGTTGTGTAGATACTACGATAGCGTCTACGCGTACAGGTTTTTCATCTTGATACTCAATCGTAACTTGTGTTTTGCCGTCTGGACGAAGATAGTCCAAGGTTCCGTTCTTACGAACTTCAGATAAACGACGTGCAATACGATGTGATAAGGCAATCGGAAGTGGCATCAGTTCAGGTGTCTCGTTCGTAGCAAAACCAAACATGAGCCCTTGATCGCCTGCACCAATATTAGCTGTTTCTTCAGCTACTTGAGCAGGATCACGGTGTTCTAAAGCAGAGTTAACACCTTGGGCAATATCAGCGGACTGCTCGTTAAGAGAACTCAACACAGCACATGTATTATAGTCGAAACCATACTTTGCACGTGTGTATCCAATTTCTTTGATGGTATTGCGTACGATGGCAGGAATATCAACATACTCTGATTTGGTACTGATTTCCCCGATCACCAGTACAAGACCTGTTGCTACTGCTACTTCGCAGGCTACACGTGCATTAGGATCATTAACTAAAAATGCATCCAATACTGCGTCGGAAATCTGGTCACAGATTTTATCCGGATGCCCTTCCGTAACGGACTCAGAAGTAAACAAATGACGCCCTTTAATAGACAAGTATAACAACCTCCCATATGGTTAGTCTGACACTGTATAAGGGATTCCTTAATGATAACAGGCCAAATAATAAAACTAAATAATATAAATAATTCAGGTTTGCCTGATTTCTTTTTATGAAGGATTTTCGCAAAATTTAATGCCTGCATTCACTAAACTCTTCAAAAAATGAACCTTTTCCATATGGAAAAGGTCTAAGGCTTTCCTCAAAAGTCATATTATCTTATTTAGGGGGTGGTGTCAATTAAACACAGAGCCCCCCGTGAGAGTATGAATATTGATTTCACGCTATAAAAAAGCAATATCAGATAAGGAATAAGGGTATCCTAACCCCTGATATTATTGAAAAAGAGACTGTTCAGCTTGCTTAATGAGTCTCTTCGTAATTTCTCCTCCAACAGACCCATTATCCCTTGAACTCAGATGCCCAAGGTACTGACTACGGCCAGAACCACTACCTCCGACTGCTCCTAACTCAGAAGCAAACTCCGTGTCTGCCCCGCCTCCATAATGAGCCCCATATAAACCAAATTCAGCTGCAATTTCATATTGCATTTGTTTCAGCATTGTCCGACTTTCAGGTACGACTGTACGATTATTACGTGCCATGTTACAGCACCTCCTGTGAATTTGTAAGATTACAGGAATATTGTGCGTCCATCACTTAATCTTCAATCGCGCCAATGATTTGTAACTTTGGAAAACAGTTTGAAGGTATGATTAAGTCCGTTTACGGGCATTATGAATATATATCATTACACATTATTTCAAGGTATATCCACCACGAACCATCACAACAAGACCAAGGGTTTGACCCTCTTGAACAGCTATACCACGACCATCACGAGGGAAGGACAATAAGTGGTTAGATGGTGCAGCTAGTCCATTTGTAAGATCTTTACCATCTGTTAAATCGGCCACACCATTCGCATCTTGTGAAACGATTACTGCTTTACCCGCGCGAACGATAAATTCAGCGCCTGCAGAAGCAATTAAAGTTTGGCCAGGCTTCACATCAACAATCACAGATTCATTACTACTATTTTGACCAGGTGTAGCTACTGGCGCTGTGGTTGCACTAGGCGCAGGTGTAGCAGTCGCTACCGGAGTCGTCACTGCACCACCTGAAAGTGCTTTCTGAATTTGCTGATCGACGTAGCTTTTAGTAACTACAGGATCATCCGTTGTGCCAGGCTGAGAACCAACACCTGCACCTTCAGCAGTAATGTTTAGCAAAGACCCAGCCCATATACCACCAGCCAGCAATACAGCAGCGGTTGTTACTTTCCATACCGATTTCAAAGAAGTTCCTCCTCATTATTGGGGATAAAAACCTATAAAAAAAGAATAGCCTCCGAAGAGGCTATTCTGTGCTTCGGTAATCGGAGATTACTTAGCGGAGATTTCTGTTTCGCCTTTGATCTTGTTGCCATCAGCATCGAAGATTGCAGCGTCTTTCTTAACTTTAACAATGATTCTGTTAACACCGTTGGCGTTAAGATCAAGTTCTTCTTTAGCACCAGCAGCGGAATCAATGATTTTCTTGGAGAATTTAACAGACCATTTTCCTTTATCAGATCCGTATTTAATCGGAGTGATAGAAAGAATGTTATCTGATGAAATTTTGTTGCTAGAATTAACATCAGTGTTGATGTAGAATTCCAGGTTCGCTTTCAAGTCAGCTTCAGTTGTAGCTTCATTCAGGTCTTTGGAGAATCCGAGAATCAGTTCAGTTGAACCTCCGCTGGATACTACAGCTGAATCAAACGCAGGGCTAATTCTGCTAGTCAGCTTACCTTTTTGTTGTGCAACTGTACCATCGATTACGTTACCAGCAGTATCAGTAACACCATTCACAGCAAAGACATAGTCTTTAGTTTCTGTGATGCTGGAGCTAGGGATATATACATATGCACGAGCACGAGTTGGGTTAGTAGCAGATGATACTTCTTCGCCTTTTTCGTTCAATGTTTTAATTGTAACGTAAGAAGTGCTTGGAAGACCAGCATTGTTCAATGTGTAGCTGTTTTTATCAAGAATTGTGGATGATTTCAAACCGCTAGCATCAAACAGATCAACAGTGATCAAAGCATCACCATAAGTGTCATCACCAACAGATTTGCTATCATAGAACTTGATAGGAGCAGCGCCATTAACAACCAACAATTCTGGAGCTTTATCGTCAGTTGAAGTAGATCCGATTGTTACAGGCAATACTGCAGCAGTCAGTTCATTTGCACTGTAGGATTTATCTACGAACAATCCTGCAGGAATACGCAATGTGTAGCTACCAGCAGTTGGTACACTTACACCAGTGATAGTGAAAGTACTTCCGCTACCTTTAACAAGACTAGAATTGTGAAGTACAGTTGTAGCTTCACCAGTAGTATCATTAATCAGTTGCAGGGTGCCTTTACCTTTGTATACAACATTTTCAGAGAATTTCAGAACCAGACCTTTATTAACAGCTGTAGTTGTGTAAGTAACACCAGTTACAGTAGGAGCTACAGTGTCTTTAGTAAAGGTAATTGCTTGGCTAGCAGCTGTTCCCAAAATGTTACCCAGAGTATCTTTTACAGAAGCTCCGAATACTACAGAACCAGTGAAAGTTCCAGTTGAAGGGAAGCTAGTCAATGGGCTTTGAAGGGTGAACTTCTTGCCATTGTCAGTAGTCAACACTTGGAACGTACCTTGGCTTTCACCAACGGAGTTCAACAAGCGAACATTACCAACCAAAGAAGCACGATCAACTGTTTTGTCGAACTCAACTTCAACATACTTGTCACTTACTGGAGTTACGCTCTTGATTACTGGAGCAGCAACGTCAGAAACTACAGTTACAGTAGTTTTGATTGGGTTAGGATTAGCTACATTACCTGCAAAGTCAGTAACGTTAAGCAACGATACATCGTAAGTTTTGCCGCTATCCAATGTTCCTGCAGACAATTTATACTCAGTGTAAGTATCATTTGTTACAGTTACAGTAGCAACTTGACCATTTACGTAAGCAACAATACCAGTAGTTTTAACTGGTTCGCTGAATTTCACGTATACATCTTTAGTAGTTGCTTTTGCAGTAGAGCTAGCAGAAGCAAGTGTTGGAGCAACTGTATCAGCAACAGTGATCAGTTGTGTGTAAGCTGGGATAGCTTCAGCAGATGTTGTTGTTACAGCATCGTTAAGAACTACAGTGTAGTTACCTTTAAGGAATTTAACTCCTGGCAGGGTAATAACAGCTTCAGTGTTGTCAGCGTTGAAGGTAACATTAGCATTAGCTACTTCGTTAACATCACTACCCACTTTAGTTACTTTTACTACGCCGTCGATAACTTTGCTGGATTCAGCCAGTGTATCAACATCGATTGAACGGTTAAATTTGATTACTACTTGTTTAGCATTTGGAGCTTCTGCGGAAACAACCTTAGGAGCTGCCAAAGTTACTTTTGTAGTGTAATCATGATCATTGTGTTTGAAGTTGATTGTAGTTTCAACGCCTGCTACAAGAGCAGTTGTCAATTCAACAGTTGTAGTAGTTTTGTCAGAGAAAGTAACAACTACTTTAGTTGGGCTCAATGCTTCAGCAGAAACGATTGTAGCTGCTTGGCTCAATTGATCAACAGCATAAGCTGTTTCAACTACCAAAGAACGGCTAGCGTTAGCTTTGAAGTTAGTGTCTTTAGCAACCAAACCTGCATTGATTACTGCTTGAGCATAACCTTTAGCCCATGCGGATGCAGAGTTATCAGTTGTAGTTGGTTGTTCCAATTTCAAAGCGCGGAACAATACAGCCGCAACTTCTTCAACTGTTACTTTACCGTTGTAATCGAAGATACCTTTAACAGTATCTTTACCTTGCATGTAGTTTACTGCAGTAACAGCTTCGATGTAAGGCACTGCCCAGTTCGATGCGTTGTAACCTTTGTCTTTGTAAGACAATTTGTTACTTACTTCAGTAAGGTCGAACAATTTAGTAACGATCTTCGCGAACTCAGCACGAGTAAGATCTTTTTCAAGGTGAGCTTGACCATCTGGGTATCCGTTGAGAATACCTTTCGCTGCCAAAGCATCAAATTTTTGTTGCGGAGTTGTTGCTGCGTCACCAAACGCTACAGAGGCAAACATCGAGAATGCCATTGCTGTAGATAATGCTACGGATAAAATTTTCTTCATAACCTTTTTTTCTCCTCCTTGGACGTTCATAAACTGAGATTTTTCTTTAGTTGAGTAGCTCATGTCACTCATTAGCCGATGCACCCCCTTTCCCGAGTTGAGCAAATTAAGTATAAATAATGTCTGTGACGGGTATCACAGAAACTGGTAAACGATTTTAGGACATGACAATACTAGATTCCTAATTATACCTAAGTATTATACAATGTGCCTCAAGTCACGTAAAGCTAATTTTTCCATTTTGTTAAATTGGCTTTACCAGCGGTTAATTTCAGCCTCTGTGTAAATGACTCTACACCTTAAACGCAGAAGATTTGAAAAAGTTGCGGTTTCTCAAAAAAAATCTTCTTTTTTATATTTTCCGGTGTGATCCCATTAGAAGATACATATGTATGTTCTACTAACTATTGTTAATCATGGGTGCCTACGGAAAACAGTATATCATAGTCGCTTTCTAAACGTCATTATGCAATATTTACTAAGAATCATTAACACTTGTACTATTAATTTAAACATTCCTACAAAAAACAAAAAAAGCGCCGTTGCCGACGCTTGCTTCTATTACATTGTTTCTAACGAATCTTCATAGATAATTGGATCAATTCCTGACGCTTCTCAGGACTCGAGTTCACATTGTCATACATTGCATCAATAGCTGCGCGGTTCTCGCGGTAGCTCTTCTCATGCTTGATTGTAGTATGAGACCATTCGATCAGAGCATTCTCAGTAACAACAAGCTCGTTGTATGAATCGTGGAATCCTGTTGCTTGCACCAGTTCTTCCATAACCTCTTGAGTGATCTCCTGTAGTGCCCGTTTAGCTGCAATTTCCTTCTCCAACACTTTTGCTCTATTCTCAAACATATTCTTGGCTTTCATGTAATCCAACTGTGCTTTTGATAAAATCGGTTTCATCGATGGCTTTCACCTTTCAGAAAATAATATTTTCTACATTATTGTATCGTAAATCGGTGCAGATTACAAAATTTATGTCGCTGGTAATTGTTATCTTTACATCAAAACTCCGACCTACGAATACTTTTCGCAAGCCGGAGCACTTTTTTTTATTCTTTAGTTAAAGTTCTTAGGGAAGATGCTTGTACTCTTCTGTAAGAGTGCCACAGTAATCTTACCGGCCTCTGCTCTAGTCAACTTACCCTTCGGGTTAAAGTTATAGACGGGCTTCTTTTGGCCTGTAACGGTCACAGCGCTTCCTTCCATAATCTTAGCTTTAGATATAGCTTCAATTGCAGGACGTGAGTAGAAATCCATGTTACTTGTATCAACAAATGATTTGCTTAAGCTTGCTAGCAGTTTACTGTCATTCAAAGACATCTTGAGTTTCAACGCCCTAGCTATCATTACTGCGGCTTGTTCACGTGTTAAGGCTTGATCAGGCCCAAAGAAGCCATCACTGAGGCCTGTAACAATACCTGCCCTAGCAGCTGTCTCAATGTGTTTGAAATCCCATGTGGCCGCGACGGCTTCTGGCACAATATCAAAGAAGGTTTGTTTATTAGCATCATAGTTCAAAGGAATACTTAATGATTTCACCAACAATGTTGCAAATTCACCACGAGTGGTCAAATCATCGGCTCCGAATGCATCTGCTCGAAGATTAGTCATAAATCCTTTGGAATACAATCCATTCATTATATTTCTGCCCCATGGATGATTCGTAATATCAACAAAACCACGGCGCAGCTTCATAACAGTGTAATAACCAAATTCATCGAATGGAACGGTGATGGTATGTTTCTTCGTATCTACGACACCGCCCAAGTTCTCCCACTTACCTGAATCTGTATATCGGAATACTGTAATAGTCGATCCCACTTCATCCACTATGCTGGAGTTGAAAGTAAGCGTCAATTCACCACGTTGGGAAGGTACGATTTTTCTTGTTTGACTATACTGTGTAAAATATCCAGTCTTTCCACTGGCATCCACGAAATGTGGGGTAACCCCGTTAGTCTCAAGATTAACGCCATCATTTCCTAGACCCCCACTAAGCCAATAGATATCCGATACTCTCGAAAAGTTATTAGTAGAGACGGTTGATGTAAAGCGCAGAGCAAGATCCTGTGGAATCACAAGCTGCCCGCCCCCGCCTTCGGTTCTGTCGTCACTACCCGTTACATTGATAATGTTCCCGTAATCATTCTTACGTTCAACAACGCCATCAGCGGGATCCGCAATACCAAACAACAGTTTTGTATTAGGATAATATTTTGCAGCACCAGAGCTAGTATATCCCTTCATAATCGTACCTTTAGGGAAGTTCAATTCCAAGGTTTTATTAAAGACACTATACTTCGTAGCTACCTTCTCCGCCATATATTGTGTATCAATCTGCACAGCACTGGCATAATACACATTTATGGTATCGCTTATTGTGGAGTTAGCACGAACCACTTGTATCTTAATAGGATTCGATTTGTCTGCTTTTAAACCCACATAATCATAGGTGAAGCGATCTTGATTTGGCAAATCCGTACGTTTAATTGCTTCTTCTTTGCCAATTATTACTTTAGTGGCACCTTCAGCCTCAATATCAAAACGAACAAAGTTTTTGTTAACAACAATTTGCTCACCTACCGTCGCTACAGGTGACAGAAGACGATATGGAGCAACTTCCCGCACTACTTCAAGACGTTGTGTAGTTCTTGCTCCTGTTTTGTTAATAAGCTCTAGGGTATAAACTTGACTTCCTGGGGCATCAAATTTAATGTCACGTAATCTTAAAATAAAGTTTTTAGCACTGCCAATGTAGTCATAATACAGACCATTTGCAGCCACTTCATCAGGATAACGTTTAGGACCAATAGGTCCAGCGGATTCCGTACCGTCAATTAGCAGCTTATCTTGCCCCGTCGAAGTAAACACCAAAGTAGAGCCCTGATAAAGATTCAGCGTTGTAGCACCACTACCTTGTAGTACCAAGTCGAATTTATCTTTGTTTGTTGTATATTTTTCATCCTTATATACAATCTCAGCCGGCAATGCCAGCATGGCATTACGCTCGACTTCATTAGAAAGGGTTGTAGTTGTAAAAGGTAAACGATTATCCCCTAAAGTAGGATGGAATTGTTTTATCCCAGAAATGTTGGTATCAATGATGTAAATTTTAAGTTCTTTTTTGATAATACGTTGGTTACCAGCATTATCTCTTGAGACTCCAGTAAACACGATTTTATTCTCACCGTATACCAGTGGTCCCGTCTGACTGATTGTCACAGTGAAATTAAAAGTTGTTTTATTTACTGTTGAGTTTTTTTCTACTTCAAGCTTAAAAGGATTGCTAGATAATGAGTTACTGTCTGTACCGTTAATTTGCACTTGTGCATTTTCTATATTTTCGAACCCGATATATTCCCCAGCGACATTAAGTTTTTTTTCTACACTGGAATCGAATTCGTAGGTCTGACCATCTTGCAGATTACTTACATATATATAGTTTTTCGATACATATGAAATATCAGCATTATAGAAGGATTCTGATCCTTTATAACGGAATTGTACCTTTTGTTGACCATTAGAGAACCCTGATATTTTATAAATATATTCATTTGTTCCTGTGCCTGCAGTTACATAATCTATGGATAGTGGTTTATTACTCAAAGGCAAATAGTTTGCAGTTATATCTGCTGGGGTTGTTGATCTATTTGTCTTCGCCATTATATAGAAACTATCCGTCTCTAACTGTTGGCCATTCAAAGGCAATTTAGAGATATTGGTAAGATCACCTGAGCCTGTATATCCAGGAAGGTAGTACATTTCTGTTATAACAGTCTCATTTTTCAAAAATTTATATGAATAAAGATGAGAACTGCTGTGGCTGCCATAATCTACAGACAATTTAAAGTCATTTACACCCGCCAAGATTTCTAAATCAGCTGCAGTCTTAAATTTAACCAATTTATACGTTGGCGTAACGCCATCAGGACCAGGAATTGTTAATTCTTCTGTCACAGCACTAATCGTTACAACTTTTTCGGAACTATTACCTTTATTAAGAGTTAGCACAGCATTTGTTGCAAACGGAGCCACGTTATATGGAACTAAGATCTGTCCAGTAAAACCTGCAACACTTGGAGTCAAATCAGCAGTCAACGTAGGCACATTATCATTTAAGATATTATAGTCCGCATTGTCGTGGTTGATGTTCAAAGAAGCGTACGGTTGATCCTTATCAAAGAAATATACGGATCTGTCTATTGTTATTGAATCCGAAGCATTTTGAATAACAATCTTAAGCGTACTTAATCCCGGACTCAAGTTCAGCGCGGGGGTGAAAAATGTTCCGTCTTCCAATAGGGAAGTTTGTAATGCAGTTCCTCCATTCACGGAGACACTGACTTTAGTGGCATTCGTTACTTTACCTTGAAGAGTAACTGTAGATACTGGTACGACAACTTGTGTTCCTTCATTTAAATTAAGCGCAGAAGGACCACCCAAAACTTTTAATTCTGTTACATAGGGAACTTTATCATAAAGAACATAAAATGATTCTGAACGTTGGAGATTCCCTTGCATACCAGAAAAGGTCACCTTATTAAAACCTGTATACAAAACAAGACCAGATGCTACAAAACGGTTATCCGGGCTATTGGTATCTGTTGTTACCGCTCCCGTAGTCAGGTGAGTAGCATCTGTTACCCATTTATTAGATTGACTATCTTTTGTAAGCTGCTCTACAGTAACCTTCATCGTGGAAGATGTTACCTGAGAGTAGGTTCCTGTAATTGAAAAGGTAGGGCTACTTACTTTGTAAACACTAGAACGGTCAATAAGTCCCTCAGGATTAGGATTAGCTGTTGTTGCTACAACATCCTGTTTCAACAGAACAGTATTCCGTAATGTGAGATCATCCGGACTGAAGAAAGTCGTGGAGCTCGTGGTAGCCGCTGCCGCTATGGGCGTGTATTTACCTGGGAACATAGAAACGATCAAAGCCGCCAGCATCAGCCAAACGAACGGTCTCTTAAAGCGTTGCATGTGTTATATCTCTCCTTTGAGTATAAATTCTCGTAAACCTTCACTTTGTTCTTTATCGGTCATAGGAAGCGATATTTTTAGGGAAAACAACAAAAAACTCATCCGAAAAGGGATGAGTTTTGTTAGTTATAGAAAATATTAGAATAATACCATTAATAAATTAAGATTTGGAACCTCTTTCCGGATTAGCTTTCATACGAATTCTTAAAAAGAAATCAATCAACGGACGTTTAGTCTTACCGATCAAACCTGTAACTTCCGCACCGATCTGCAAGAAGAAGAGCATGATGCAGATGACTACAAAGGTAACCCAGTTCGCCTCGTAAAGAGCGGCAGAGGATTGAATAACAGCTAAAACTCCGAAAAATGCAGCAATACCATAAATAATGAGCACAGTCTGACGATGACTAAAGCCTAGCTCGCGAAGGCAATGATGCAAGTGACCTTTATCTGGTGCAAAGATTGGTTTCTTCTGCAGCTTACGGCGCACGATCGCAAAGAACGTGTCCGACAACGGTACACCAATAATAAGCAAAGGTGTAATAAACGAAACCACGGCAATCTGTTTAAACCCTAGCAAAGCAAGTAAAGCTAAGCAGAAGCCTAAGAACAGCGATCCCGTATCCCCCATAAAAATCTTGGCGGGATGGAAGTTGAAGAACAAGAATCCGATTATGCTACCCAGAAGCAACAGGCATAACATTGCAACCATCGTGTTACCCATCAAGAAAGCCATTACCGCAATCGTAGCAATCGCAATCCCTGATACACCAGCAGCAAGCCCGTCCAACCCGTCAATCAGGTTAACAGCATTGGTGACACCAACAATCCAGAAAATCGTAAGCGGGATAGCAATCCAGCTTTCCAATGAAGAATACGTATTGTTAAATGGAATATTCACAAAATCTACAGTAATACCAAAACCGAAAACTACAATACATGCTGCGACAATTTGGCCCAGCAGCTTCAACTTTGCTGATAATTCAAATCGGTCATCCAACCCTCCGATAAGTACAATCAGTCCGCCGCCACACAGCAGCGCTTTGATGAAGTTGGCCTCCCGCGGAGTGAACTCATATGGAATAATCGGCAATACGGCAAGCAGGCCTAACACAAACGCCAGAAAAATAGCTAATCCGCCAAGGCGGGGCATAATTTTCGTGTGCACTTTACGAGCATTCGGCACATCTGTCGCACCAATCTTAATGGCGAATTTTTTCACCAAAGGTGTGAGGCCAAGTGCGAGTCCCATGCATACGATAAATCCAGCGATGTATATGATTAACATTTGATCAGTCGACCCCCATTTCTCTACCGCATTGAATTATACGCTGTTACAAAAACAAATTCCAATCCCTTTTTTAGGCTATTCATCTGATTTTCTAGGTGAATATCGGCATTTGACTAGACTTTTGTTACTTTATCTTTCTCACGCACCACTTTTAATGCGAATTTCGGCAACGCAAGCATTCTTTTGTACCGCGTAGGCTCTTTTAATAAACGGTACAACCATTCAATTCTCATTTTTTGGAAAACTTTTGGCGCTCTCTTGCTCTTGCCAGAAATTACATCAAAGCTGCCGCCGACCCCCATCATGATCGGAACACCTAACTTGGATTTGTGTTTTGCAATCCATGGTTCCTGACTATCCGCGCCTCTGGCCACAAATAATAAGTCAGGATTGGTTTTAACAATTCCAGCAATAATTTCATCGTCCGATTCCGGACCAAAATAACCGTCATGATATCCTGCAATAATAACACGCGGATATTGCAATTGTAACCTTTCAGCGGTTTCCTGAATCACCTCAGGTGTAGAACCAAGGAGATATACCTTCCATCCATATCTTTCACCCTGTTGCATCAATTCATGTAACAGGTCAAACCCAGCTACCCGTTCGGTTACAGGCTCCTTACAATAATTAGCAGCCCATACCACACCGGTTCCATCTGGGACAACCAATTCAGCTGACTTCATTATCTCCATATAAGCTGGATCTTCCAAAGCAGCCATAACCATAATCGGATTAGCTGTAATCACTTGATGCGGGATACGGGTATGAACCGCCTCTGTCAAATAAGCAACAGTTGCTGCCATATCCACCTTGGAGACTCTAATCCCAAAAATAGGAACTGTAGGTACCGCGCTTTCTGCTTTCACTTTAGATCATCCTTTATGGTGGAAATATTCTACGATTTGCCGTGCTGGAGCCCCTGCTTCTTGAATCAACGAGGAGAGGATCGTCTCCCGCTCATTTCTCCATCCCTCTGTTGTTTCCAAAAGATGGCCTATCTCAGCAGCAACTTGTCCAGCATCTAATGATTGGGTCGTGCCCACAGGCTGACACCGAACTCTGTCTAGAAAATGATCAATTTTCGGATCATAAGAGATACCAATCAGCGGAACTCGCCGCCCTGCGGCATAAATCAGGCTATGAAGACGCATTCCGATCAGCACTTCACATTGCCCTACTTCCCGCAGCATGTGTTGCGGATGACTGGCATCTTCACAAATACTGACCTGCCCCCCATGCTGGCTTATATTTTCTTCCAGCTTCTCCATCACATAACGTGAGGCTTCAATATCCGATGGAAGATGAAACGGAAGGAATCTTAAATGCAATGGTTTCTCAAGATTCGCCTTAATCAAGCCTTGAGCAAGAGCGTCCAGCTCCTTGCGATCTTGTTCCCAATAACGTACCGAAATACCTACTACCGGAAGTGAATCTGAAGACTCTGGTAATTCAGCAGCATCAGTATCATCAGGTAAAGATAAGCCCATCACCGGGTCAGGAACAACCTCTATGTTCTTCTGTTCTAATCCCATAGAAAGTAAAAGCTCGCGGGATTGTTCATCCCGCACAGAGATATAGGTACATTTGCGAAACACTGATTTGATTAATGGGTGGAAAAGCTTACGATTCACAGGTCCGATTCCTTGAGCATAAATAAAGGTCGGTTTACCCATCCACTGCGCAAGCTTGATAATACCTAAATAGTAAGGAATACTCTTGCTTCCTGTTACATCTTGCAGCAAGCTACCTCCACCGCTGATCAGACCAGAACTCTCATAAATAGCTTGACGGACTTCAACCAGCTTCATCCGGTGCACAGATTTCACTCCATATGTGGCGCTAGTCCACTCAGGATCGATGGACAAGACAATGGGTTCGATCTCTATACCTGCAGCTTGAGAATGTTGTTGCAGTGCAATCAATATAGATTGCAGTACCGCCTCATCCCCGCTGTTATGGAAACCGTAATAACCGGAAATAACTATCTTTTTAGGAGTGGCGACCATCGTTTCCAACACCCTTCTGCAATTTGCCATACGATTACGGCAATCACACCAATGATCAGTCCTAATCCAAGACCGAGCAAGCCACGAATGAGCGAGATCAGAACTGGCGAGTGAATATGTGCAAAGGTATCCACCATGGAGAGCTGACCGATTACAGCAATAATCATGATAAACGCTGCATTCCGGTATCTAAAGGCCAAGAATGCACCAAGAATTAATAACGGATGCGCTAGCAAAAACTCTTTATTACGCGGTCGAACGCCAACCGTATTTTCCAAGAAGGTACGTAAAACCATTTCCAGCGGACTCACACTGCCACCGTTACCTGTACGGGTCATGTAATAATAGCCAACAACCGCCAAAACAAAGGCAATGATAATCATCGCAAATGTGATTGGTGTCCGCAGCAGCTTACCTGTCTTGTTAAAGACAAAATCCCCGCGATACAAAAGTACGTAAAGTGCCACAAGACCGATAGGCGCCATATGAAGCAGACTGACACCACGGAACTGGTTGAGAACCAGGCTATAAGTAACATTATTAAGCAGTGCTATCATAAACGGCACAGCGCTCAAAGAGATCAGTGAAGTCTTAAAATAAAGCACTAAGCTATGTGTAAACCGGCGTTGCGGGCTCATAGCCTTATAGGTAAGGGGATTGCTCCGTAGAGGTGGCCCCATTTCATTAACCTTACGAATGGCAAGCACAACGGCAAGCGTTGGTGCACTTATCGCAGCGGCAAGCGCGAGCGCTTGTTCAAACATTTCAGGCTTCACTAGCATCAGGCCTGCACTTCCAATCAGACCTAACACCCAGGCAGCAAGCGTGAGCTGTGGAATGAAGTAAGAGACCAGCAGAGCCACTAAAGACACTGCTCCAACCACCGCAACTAACTTAAAGTAACGTTGATAAGAGGAATCTACAACCTCAAATGCCGTAGCTTGTCCCAACTTAAATCCATTATCTTCAATCTGCTCAACAGCTCCGCCTGGTTCGCTTAGGCTGGTAATAAGATTATCTAATGTATCTGTTACCTGTGCCTTAGCAGTATTTCTTGCAGGAATCGTGTTTAAGTAGATCATGCGGATATTCCGATCCTTTGTTGCCAGAGCGAAACGGTCCGAAATCACTTTTGGATCTAAAGCAGAATCACCCTCACTAAGGGAATATAAACGCGTCACATTATAATCCAGCAAATAAGCGAGCCTGTTAAAGCCCTTTTGCTGTTTCTTAATATTCTCAATTGCTGCAATCCCCATTCCACGTTCCTTAAGGAGATTAGCAAAGTCAGTGATACTGCCAGTATCGGCATCATCATTAAACCCTTTAACAGACTCACCTTCAAATAGAATCCGTTTAACACCCAATTCCTCATAACGATCCAACAGCTTCTTTACCGTGGCTTCATTATAAGTCAGAGAATCCACAAGACGAGGTACAATACTGAATCCCTTGTTGTGCAGCATCTCCAATGTAAATGGATCGGGCTGGAGCGGCTTCAATGTAGCATCTTCTAGCGGGGTCTCAATGATAAGACCCTGCTGTCCGCGGAAACTCCAGTCTCTTGAATTAATCCCAAGATTACTAAATGCTTCTTTAATTACAGGCGCTAAAGTATCGCTGTAATCAGCACTGGTAAAAAGAATATAGGTATAGTTCTCATTTTCAGGAATGATCGTGTCCGTAAGATTAGCTATATCAGCCGCACCCCATATCATCAGACGACGCGCCTTACGATAATCTTCCAATGTGCTTTCGTAAATCGCCATACTCTGAACACCCGCGTCTTTAAGGCGATCTAACTGCTCGGAAATATAATCTTGTGGATTTGCACGATAGCTGGCTACATCAACCAGATCACGATAATCAAATACAAATTCTACTGTCTTGGAAGACTTCTCCGTCTGCAGTCGATCATAGACCACAGGCAAGGCTGCTATAACGCCAACCACAACTATGATCCACAGCCACTTTCGGGAAGTAATATTCCAACGTTGCCATTTTTGCCGCACCAAAAGTACCTCCTCTTTCGCTTTAAAAACTCTTTTAACAAAAGTAGAAACGGATCGTCATCCTTTTAGAGACGGTACCCGTTTCTACATAAAATATAATTCACAATATAGAAGGCACTCTATATTTATTATTGTCCCCCGTCAACGCGAGCCATAACCTGTTTCGACAGTGCAGCAACCTTATCCTTAGCATTCTGCAGGGAGTCACCCACTACTGCAAAATAAACCTTAATCTTAGGCTCTGTGCCGGAAGGGCGCAGGCAGAACCAAGATCCGTCAGCCAGCAAATACTTCAGTACATTTTCCTTCGGCAGTCCATTTAAGCCCAGAGAATAATCCTGAATTTCTGTTACGGCAGATCCAGCAATTTCTTGTGGTGCATTAGAACGCCAATCATTCATGATTCCTTGAATTTGCGCAACGCCATCTTTGCCTTTCAGCGTACGGGACTCCAAGCTTTCCAAGAAGTATCCGAACTGCTCGTACAATTCCTGAAGAACATCATATAATGTTTTGCCTTGAGCTTTATAATAAGCACCTGCTTCAGCGATAAGCATAGCAGCAAGAACAGCATCCTTATCACGAGCATAATTGCCTGCAAGATAACCATAGCTTTCTTCATATCCGAAAAGATATGTGTATTCTCCGGATTGTTCGAACTGCGTCATCTTTTCTCCAATATATTTGAAGCCAGTCAGCGTATTAAATACAGTTGCACCATAATGAGAAGCTACAGCAGCCCCCATTTCGCTAGTAACGATAGTCTTTACAACCGCACCATTGCGAGGCAGCTTTCCTTGTTCCTGCAAACGACTCAAATAGTAATGAATCATCAGTGCTCCGGATTGATTGCCGGACAGAACAACAAATTTACCTTCATTGTCGCGAACTACCGCACCCATACGGTCTGCATCAGGATCTGTACCAATCAAAAGGTCAGCATTCAACTCTTCGCCCAGCTTCATAGCCAGCGTAAAAGCTTCACGTTCCTCCGGGTTCGGAGATTTCACTGTAGAGAATTCAGAATCCGGCTGCTCTTGCTCAGGTACAACATGCACCTGGGTGAAGCCGATTTTCTCAAGTACACGGCGGACTGGCAAATTACCTGTACCATGCAGCGGAGTGTATACGATTTTGAAGTCTTTTCCAAGCGTAGAGGCAATCTCTTCACTTGCAAGACTGACCGCAGCAACAGTATCGGTAAACGCTTCGTCATCCTTCTCTCCTAGCC
This sequence comes from Paenibacillus sp. FSL F4-0122, assembly GCF_038002845.1. Taxonomy (NCBI): domain Bacteria; kingdom Bacillati; phylum Bacillota; class Bacilli; order Caryophanales; family Paenibacillaceae; genus Paenibacillus; species Paenibacillus sp. FSL F4-0122. The sequence continues at coordinate 2,769,276 of NZ_JBBODI010000001.1, read as the reverse complement.
AGTGCAACAGTCCTTGAGCTTCAGCTTCTTCTTGCGAAATCCGCTTCACACCATCAAAAGTGTCAACCTCTAATATGTAAGAAATGACCTTTTCGGCTTCGTGTGGTACAAGCTGTCCGCCTTCCGAATTATAGACCTTATAACCATTGTATTCAGGAGGGTTATGGCTCGCGGTGATTACAATACCACCCGTTGCTTTCAAATAACGCACACTGAATGACAGCTGTGGTGTTGAACGAAGGGAAGTAAACAAATGCGCCTCGATACCATTAGCAGCCAGTACGAGAGCAGCCTCAAGTGTGAATTCAGGCGAGAAGCGGCGAGAGTCATGCGCGATAACAACCGAAGGTCTGCCTTCTCCAGTATGCTTTTCTAGAATATAATTAGCGAAGCCTTGTGTAGCTCTGCCAACAGTATAACGATTGATACGATTGCTGCCCGCACCAATAACCCCACGCAAGCCGCCTGTACCAAACTCTAAGTCTCTGTAAAAACGCTCTTCAAGCTCCTGTGGCTCATTCTCCAGAGCGCGAAGCTCTGCCTTTGTAGCCTCGTCAACAGAAGGGTCCTGCAACCAGCGGGATAATGTGTCTGCCGCTTTTGCACTTAATTGAGTCATATGAATCTCTCCTTTAGATATATTTATAAAAAAATAAAATATTTAGCTCAGAGCAAACATAATTTCTCCAGAGGCTACAACCTTACCTTCAACGGAAGCAGTAGCTTGTCCTTTTCCGATGCTGCCCTTAAGACGGGTGATCTCTACTTCAAGAGTAAGTGTATCGCCCGGTACCACTTGACCACGGAAACGGAATCCGTCCAGCCCAGCTAAAAAACCGATTCGGCCGCGATTAGCCTCTACTCCCAGGATAGCAACCGCACCCACTTGTGCAAGGGCTTCTGTAATCAGTACACCCGGCATTACCGGATAGCCCGGAAAGTGACCTACAAAGAACGGTTCATTGATCGTTACATTTTTGATTCCTACAGCTTTTTTGCCCATTTCAATCTCGATAATTTTGTCCACCAGCAGAAATGGAGGCCGATGGGGGATGATTTCTTGAATTTGGTTGATATCCAGCATTATGACAAAACTCCTTTCGGATGTTGCACATTTTCTTTTATTCTTTGCCGAAATGCATAAAATTAGGCAGGTTCGGTAAAAACTATATTTATCCTTCACCAACTGCAGAAGTGGAGGTTGAGATAAGGGGCTTTCTCCACCGGATGCGGCAGCATGGCGGAGAGGGCCCTTTTTGCTGCCCGAGGCCCCCCACCATTATACATTTTTCAGCATAAAAAAGAAAACTCCCTTGTATAACAAGGGAGTGGTTAAATCATCTTCATTTATGGAGCAAAAACCAAATCATATACATGTCTCCACGTGCTCCACTGCAGAGCATCGCTTAACTCTTTCTTACCCAGGACAACGTAACCGACGGCCAGGCCGCCTCCAAGTGCAGCTACGAGAAGCAAGGGAATAAGAACCCATTGTATCATGGTCCATTTGGAGATCCCTCGTGGAGAGGGTTCTTTCTTCTCTTCCGATTTAACTTTTTCCTGTCGATCCATTCCTTCACCTCTACGCGCGCATGTTATTGGCTAGACCAAACATCTGATCACTGGACGAAAGTGCCCGAGCTACGAGTTGATACGTGCGTTGAATCTGCATCATTTCTGTCATTTCTGAGGTCATATCGACATTCGACTGCTCCAGCCATCCTGAGCGCACTCCAATTCCAGATGCCTCGCCTGCCGCTCTTTGTACAAAAGCCTGCTGTGCTGTAACTCCATCTGCAAGCATATAGAAATTCCCGTCGACAGCCTTTAAGGCATTCTGTGTCTTAGGTTCTACTATCATTATAGTACCCGCTACCTGAACAGGTCCATTCTCCGTCTTTTTCGTTAACACACGACCGGATTCATCGATAGCAGCATTCACACCTACAGGAACCGTTAGAGGTTTGCCCTCTGTATTTAAAACGGAGTTTCCTGTGTTATCAACCAATACCATCATCTTGGCATCAGTCGTGTCAGGAATAAAGTGAAAATCACCCTGACGTGTGTACGCCGTAGTACCATTGACCTGAACACCAAAAAGCCCGTTGCCCTGAATGGCTAAGTCGGTCGGACTCCCTGTTTCTTTAAGGGGACCCTCTTCCCAATTCGTTGAGATCGAAGGCACATAAGTCCCAAAACCCATATTAAAGCCTAGGGGTGTAGAACGGCCCGGTTGGTCATAATCATCCGATTGCTGTTGTACACGAGTCAGCACGTCCTCAAAAGAGCCCTGCTTGCTCTTATAACCATTGGTATCCATGTTGGCTAGATTATCCGCTATAATATCAAGCCGCTGCTGAAGGCTCGACATGGAGACTGCTGCACTAATCGTTGAGTTGTTCATAGATCAAACCTCCTATAAGCTCTACCTGTAAAGCTCATTTCCTAAGCACTGCCTAAACCCTGCCAACTTCACTTACAGCCTTCTGCAAGCTGCCATCATAATATTGAACAATCTTCTGGTTCGCTTCATAAGCCCGATAGGCGGCATTCAAATCCACAGTAACCTGAGTAGGATCTACATTGGAGCTTTCCAAGTAACCTTGGCGTACTTGCATGTTATCTGTTCCGTTAGAGAAACGGATATCTGCCGCCTCTACATCATCAGCGTGAAATACACCATTACCGTCACGTACAAGCTCCTGTGGCTTTGTTACTACACTCACACCAAGCTTGGTCCCTGTCGGAAGTCCTGTTACTGGATTAAGCAAATTACCCTGCCCGTCCACTTTAAGGGTGTCCTGATTTCCTGTCAAGACAAGGGGCTTGCCTGTGGAATCAAGAACCTTGAAGCCACCACTGCTCAGTACCTCTCCTGTAGCCGCGTTTATTGAGAAGCTCCCATTTCGCGTATACAGATTATTCCCTTCAGCATCCTGTACAGTAAAGAAGGCCTGTGGACGATAAACAACCTCACCCTCAGGGCTTACATATTTGCCCGAACCATCAAAGGAGATATTTTGACCTGTCACAGGATCAGCTACTTGCAAATCCGTAGATAAAGCAAAATCCATGGTCTTGCCGCTCTCCCTTAAATCACCCTGTAAATATTGGGATATCGACTGTTCTGCAAAAACCCCAGTGTTAAGACGCCCCACTGGCTTGGTATTGCCATTACTCATAGCAGAGATCAATACATCCGGAAAAGCATGATTGACACTGTCAACCTGCTTGTACCCCGTTGTATTCAAGTTAGCGATGTTCTGTGTTGCCGTATCATGTCTACGCTGCTGTGTAACCATACCTGCAGCGGCTGTATATAATCCTCTTATCATGAAGGTAGTCCCCTTCCGAATCTTTTGCTACCTTTTATATCGGCTGCTTAGAACTTTTTCTTAACGACCTTGTCCAAATTATCCAGCATTATTCCTGTTCCCTTAACTACACAATGCATCGGGTCTTCCGCTATCCACACCGGAACATGTAATTCTTCCGAGAGGAGCTCGTCCAATCCATTAAGTAAAGCGCCACCACCAGTTAGAACAACACCCCGGTCAATAATATCTGCTGATAGCTCAGGCGGTGTACGTTCCAGAACAGACTTAGCAGCTGCCACAATAGAAGAAACCGGATCCCATAGTGCTTCTTTTACCTCGCCTGAAGTAATAGTGAGCGTCTGAGGGAGTCCACTTACCATATCACGACCACGAATATCCATTTCAGCCTGCATCAGGCCTGGACGCACGGTGCCAATTGTAACCTTAATATCCTCTGCCGTACGTTCGCCGATTAACAGCTTATACTTTTGTTTAATATATCTTAAAATGGCCTCATCGAACTTGTCTCCTGCGACTTTAATCGAAGAAGCGGTAACGACGTCGCCCATAGAAAGTACGGCTACATCCGTCGTTCCGCCACCGATATCGACGACCATGTTCCCACTAGGCTGATAAATATCCATTCCCGCTCCGATTGCAGCGGCTTTTGGCTCTTCCTCCATAAAAACTTCCTTAGCCCCGCTCCGCTCCGCCGCTTCCCGTATGGACTTCTGTTCCACAGATGTAATATTTGTAGGGGCGCAAATCAGAATACGGGGCCGTGCGTACCAGGACCGGCCGCCAACGCGGTCGATAAAATACTTAAGCATCATTTCTGTGATTTCAAAATCTGCAATGACACCATCCCGGAGAGGACGGATTGTTATAATATTTCCAGGTGTACGTCCAACCATGCGACGTGCCTGTTCTCCCACCGCAAGGACTCTCTTCGTATCACTTTCAAGTGTGACCACGGAAGGTTCATCCAGAACGACTCCCCTTCCCTTAACATGTATGAGCACATTGGCCGTGCCGAGGTCGATTCCGATATCCTTGCTAAACATAATGAAAGAGCCCCCAAAGTGTTATTTTAATTGAAAAAACAGCAGTTAGTACTAAATTTAAAAATACCATACTTTAGGGGAAGTACACAATGTATTAAAGCTGAATATTTCCTTAAATTTCCGAAAATCTCATGGCTTTGATGCTACAGCAACCTCACGTTTTTTCCCCGTCGATTTTTTATATTTGATTTTTGTGGCTTCTCCCCCCCGAAGATGTCGGATGGACTTGTGATATTCGAGAATGTGCTTCACCTGATCGGCCAGATCAGGGTTGATCTCTGGCAGACGCTCAGTTAAATCTTTATGCACCGTGCTCTTTGAAACGCCAAATTCCTTGGCTATGGTCCGGACCGTATGCCTGGTTTCCACGATGCAGCGTCCGATTTTGATCGTACGTTCCTTGATGTAATCGTGCACGCTCCCGCCTCCCAACTGTGGATAGTTTGGTACATTATATGAGGGGCGGGCTTATATATTCGCGCTTTCAAGACATGACAAGCTATGGAGGGCTCATTTTATTTAATGGACAACCTAATAACCCGTGTTATTAGCATGATGAAAAGCCGTCGCTGTACCTTTAGGTCAACAACCGTTTCCCGCGTAAACAAAAGGCTCATCACAAACATAACCTTAAAAATCCCTATATACACAAAAAAATAGGGGGCTTTCGCCCCCTGCTATAGAAATTTTTATCGCTGTGGCAGTAAATCCGATGGATTGACTACTTTGCCATCTTCGTACACTTCAAAGTGTACATGATTTCCAAGGTTCTTTTCGATCTCACTGCGACCAGCTGTGGCAAGAGTATCTCCCTGCTTCACTACATCGCCTTGTTTAACTTTTGTTTCACCAAGACTTTGGTATACAGTCTTCAAATTACCTTGATGGGTAATTTCAATCACTTTACCTAATACCGCAACATCTTCCACTCTGGTCACTTCACCGCTGAGCGCTGCTTTGACATCGAACGTATTGTTGTCTTCACGGGCAATATCGATTCCGACATTAGGAATAAATTTGTCGTTATATTGCACCATAGCGGCAACGTGATTGTCCTCTGTACCATTCTCATCATAATACGGCTTAACTACTTCTACTTCACCTGGATTAGCTACTGGCCAAGTCATACTTTCCGTTGAAGCAACAACTTCAAGTGCATCTGGACCTCCGGTTGTTGTACCAGCTTCATTAGCGGAAGTTCCTACTTGCTGCGAAGTGGCGGCAGTGTCCTGGTTGAGCGGCTTTTGGCCGGCATCCTGATAGACCCACACCAAGGTTAGTATAATTGCCGCTGCCGCCGTGTAGACTGCTGGGAATACCCAACGTTTAGATACCAGTCTGTTCCATGAAGAAGGTTTTGCACCAGGTAAATCTCCCTGAGTTTTTTTGAGAGATTCATCTTGGTTTGTTTTGTTTTTGTCTTGTTCATTCATATGGTTATCACCTCAGTAACCAGTGTTACCGGGCTTTTCTCTTTTATACGTATCTTTCAAGTTATTTTTTCAGAAGAGTTGAGATTTGTGTAAATGAGATACCACTATAATAGTGTTTGAGAATTTGGGTAGCTGTTCCACCCTCTTTGGCCATCCCATTTGCCCCCCACTGACTCATCCCTACCCCATGCCCATTTCCGAAGGTCGTGATCAAGATCTTATTCCCCTTACGGCTCCAACTGAATTGGCTGGATCGTAGGCCTAGCTTCTCCCTCACTTCACGTCCAGTAAATATAGAGCCTCCAATAGAGATCTCTTTAATCCGATGTCCAGTGGTAAGAGACAACACTTCCATAGGTAATCTCGAAGATGATGAAATCTTCGTTGTAGTTCCTGAATTGGTAGTTTCTTTGGAGGCTGGAATGACTTTATCGTTCAGACCCAATCTAGTAAGTATTTCAGAAACAGTAAAAGTGTTAGTCACCGCATAGTTTGGGGTAATCTCTTTCTCCCAAGGACTCGTCACACTGCGCAGATAGGGAATCGCTGCATTCCAATACTCTTCTGAGTTCTCAGTATATCCTCCACTGGAGGCGAAAAAGGAGGCCGTTATCGGCTGCCCTTTATAAGTCATAATCACTCCGCGCGTCTCAAGGACCGCGCGCTGCAGCTTTGCGAGGTCGGCGCTTCTTCCGCCGAGCTTCCATTGCCGTTCCAGCGTGTCCTTAGATATGTAAGCCTGATGGCTTACCGTATCGGTTACATCCGCCTCCGGAACGGGTACGCCGCTTCTGTCGCCAGCCACCAGGCGGCGCATGATAAAGGTGCGGGCCGCTACGGCCTGCGCTTTGAGCGCTTCAAGCTCAAAGTCGGCCGGCATCTCGGCCGCTAGCACGCCGCGGACGTAGTCCTCCAGCGGCAATGTCTCTATTTGTCCGCTGTGCGACAAATAGACAGAGACGTTCGGCTGCGGCGCTTCCTGCGCAGCCGTCTCCGGCGCCGCCGGAGGGGCCGTGACCGCCGGCACGGCCACAGGCGCCGGTTGTCCCCGGTGTAGCGGGACAACCGCCAGCGGAATCAGCAGCGCCGCCAGGAAAGGCGCTGCGAGCCAGGCGACGGGAATGAGTCGCCTGCGCCGGGGAGCAAGGGGACGCGAATGCCAGCGCGTTGTCTTGTTTCTTCGCAAGTAGCGGAAATCTTTCATCTCTATGGCTCCTTCCGTGAATCACTGGTGATTCTTATAGATATGAAATTACAGCAACTGCTAGAACACAATTTGAGAGAAAGAGAGTTCCTGTCCTCAATCTATTACTAGACCGCAGGCTATTAAATTGCGCACAAAAAAATCCCCATCAGATGAGGATTCCATAAAAAAAGACCAAGCTGCAATCTGCAGCCTGGTCTCTCTTAATGAGTGATATTATACCCAAGTTGGTTGAACCTGAAAGCGTGGTTTAACCTCTTCGGTTTTAGTCGATTCACTCTTGGATACTTCCGGTTTAAGAACTTCATCCTTCACGGTTTGCGCTGAAGTATCCTCCATGGAAATGCGCCAAATTTCCGCACCCAGTCCGGACAACTTCTCAGCCAAATGAACATACCCGCGGTCAATATGATGAGTTCCGCTTACTTCAGTAGTGCCTTCAGCAACCAGACCTGCCAAAATAAGCGCAGCTCCCGCACGCAGATCCGTAGCACAAACCTTAGCTCCGACCAATTGTGCATTACCTGTAACGATCGCCGAGCGACCTTCGATCTTAATCTCAGCGTTCATATTGTGGAATTCATCCACATGCATAAACCGGTTCTCAAATACGGTTTCTGTAACGACACTGGTACCTTCAGAACGCAGCAATAATGCCATCATTTGCGACTGCATATCCGTAGGAAAACCTGGATACGGCAAAGTCTTCAAATCAACAGCTTTGAGAGGCTTGTCACTGATTACACGAATACCGTTCTCGTCGGGAATAATGGTTACACCCATTTCTTCCATCTTAGCAATAACAGGACCTAAGTGATCTGCAATTGCGCCTTCCACATATACATCGCCACCGGTAATTGCTGCAGCCGCCATGTACGTACCTGCTTCGATACGGTCAGGGATTACATGATGTTTGACCCCATGCAGACGTTCTACCCCTTCAATACGAATAACGCCTGTTCCCGCACCACGCACGATAGCGCCCATACCATTCAAGTAATTAGCTAGGTCTACAATCTCAGGCTCCTTAGCCGCATTCTCGATAACGGTCACGCCTTCAGCTAGTGTAGCTGCCATCATTATATTTTCGGTCGCACCTACGCTTGCTACATCCAAATACACTTTGGCACCGCGCAGGCGTCCGTTGCTTTTCGCTTCAATGTAGCCCTGGCCGAGACTAATCTCCGCACCCAGTGCTTCAAACCCTTTCAAATGCTGATCAATCGGTCGTGTACCAATGGCACAGCCGCCTGGCAGGGAAATTCTTGTCTGACCAAGTCTAGATAACAGTGGGCCCATGACTAAAAAAGACGCCCGCATTTTTCGAACCCATTCATAAGGTGCTTCACAGGAAGTGATGTTTGTAGCATCCACCTGGATAATATCGTTCTGATATGTAACCCCTGCACCCAGAGATTCCAACATTTTTGATATCGTCATCACATCATCAAGCGGAGGTGCGTCTACAATGACGCTTACTCCTTCTTCTGCCAATAGAGAGGCGGCTATGATCGGTAATACGGAATTTTTTGCGCCGCTAACTTTCACGCTCCCGGTCAATCTGTTGCCACCGCGGACGATAAATTTGCTCATTTTCGGTTTCCCTCCGCGTCCATTATTTCTTAAATTATTTTTTTAGATTAAAGTAATTGCAAAAAAGTTCTCTACTCCATCAATACGCCCATTTACTCGGGCATGTTCCTTAAAGTTCAGTGTTGACATAATAAAACCTTATTATTCGACACCTTTTGACCACTGCGACCTAAGACACTTATAACCAAACTACATCCCCTTAAAACATATATCGGATCATCCCACTCCAGCTCAGGTAATCCAGGAAGAACCCCGCTACAAAACGACCAAGTACAATGGCCAACAGCAAGTGCAGCAGCCTTCCCTGAGGACTCTTGGGATATCTTATGACCAAATCGAGCTTAAGGTTCTGCAATGCCCACCAAGATAATACAACACTGAGCAAAGATACAATCATTGAGACCATACTGCTGGTTCCAACTGCACTAGACAACCCACCCGACAATATATCCTCCATGCTAACCCTCCGTGTTCGTATTACTCGGAAATCGACTCTTATATCATACTTGTGAAGGGCAAAAGAATCCAGTACTTTTACAAATTTTTAAACAATTCAGCGCCATTATCCAAAATAATGAAGAAATTTTAACCTTTTTCAATAGATTACTATAATAAAAAAGCAGTCAAACCCATAAGGCTTGACTGCTTTTTTCCTACTGTTGTCCTTTTCCAGTGGACACTTTAATCCGTGTAACAGCGCGTTGCAGCGCCAATTCCGCACGGCGGTGATCGATATCATCTTGTTTGCTCCGAGTCTGGAGACGGCGCTGAGCCCGTTCTCTAGCCGCTTCGGCGCGCTCAACATCGATATCTGTTGGCAGCTCGGCACTTTCAGCCAGCACAGTTACTTTGTCCTTATGCACTTCAACGAATCCGCCATGAACGGCGATGGAGATCGTAACACCGTCCGATTTGACGGATAACGGAGCAACCTGAAGTGGAGTCACAAGCGGAATGTGTCCCGGCAAAATACCCAACTCGCCTTCGACCCCTCTTACAATCAAGCTATTCACTTGCTTGGAGTAAACGAGATGCTCCGGCGTGACAATTTCCAACAAAAAGGTATTCACTTCCATTCCTCCTTAAAGCTTTACATAGTAAAGCTCGCTTCGAAAGCATGCACTAAGCTTTACGAAGTAAAGCTTGCATCGAAAGCATTAGCTAAGCTCAGGTTACATCGATTTCGCTTTTTCTACTGCTTCTTCAATCGTACCTACAAATAGGAAAGCTGCTTCTGGAAGATCATCATGCTTACCATCCAGGATTTCCTTAAAGCTGCGTACAGTTTCTTTGATTGGTACATATTTACCCTTAAAGCCAGTGAACTGTTCAGCCACGTGGAACGGCTGCGACAGGAAGCGTTCAACTTTACGAGCACGAGCTACGATAACCTTATCATCCTCACTCAATTCATCCATACCCAAGATGGCAATAATGTCTTGAAGCTCGGTATAACGTTGCAACAATTGTTTAACACCTTGTGCTACGTTGTAATGTTCTTCGCCAACAATTTCTGGAGCTAGCAAACGCGAGCTGGAAGCCAGTGGATCAACCGCTGGGAAAATCCCCTTCTCGGAAATTTTACGCTCAAGGTTAGTTGTTGCATCCAAGTGAGCAAACGCTGTAGCCGGAGCAGGGTCAGTGTAGTCATCCGCCGGTACGTAGATTGCTTGAATCGATGTAACGGAACCTTTTTTAGTCGATGTGATACGCTCTTGCAGCTGGCCCATTTCAGTAGCCAAAGTCGGCTGATAACCAACCGCGGATGGCATACGGCCGAGAAGAGCGGATACTTCGGAACCCGCTTGGGTAAAGCGGAATATATTATCGATAAAGAGCAGCGTATCGCGGCCTTCCACATCACGGAAATATTCCGCCATGGTCAAACCGGTCAAAGCTACACGAAGACGTGCACCTGGAGGCTCGTTCATTTGTCCGAAGACCATTGCTGTCTTCTTAATAACGCCGGAATCCGTCATTTCGTGATAAAGGTCATTACCTTCACGAGTACGTTCACCGACACCTGCGAATACGGAAATACCACCGTGCTCTTGGGCAATGTTATTAATCAATTCTTGGATTGTTACTGTTTTACCTACGCCGGCACCGCCGAAGAGGCCGACTTTACCACCCTTAGCATAAGGTGCGAGCAAGTCGATAACTTTAATACCTGTTTCCAGGATTTCCGCTTGTGTTGACAATTCGTCAAATGTTGGTGCGAGACGGTGAATCGGGTTCTTTTTCTCAGCAAGAACTTCACCAGCGTTATCAATTGGATTACCAAGTACGTTAAATACACGGCCTAATGTCGCTTCCCCTACAGGAACCGAAATTGGACCTCCTTGATCGATCGCATCCAGTCCACGAACCAGACCATCAGTAGAAGACATCGCGATACAACGTACCAGATTGTCTCCCAAGTGATTGGAAACCTCAAGTGTTAGGTTAAGCTGACGACCATTGTCCAAGACGGTTTCAATTTTGATAGCGTTGAAAATCTCGGGCAACTGGCCGCGTTCAAATTCAATATCGACAACCGGACCCATAATGCTTACAACGCGTCCTTTGTTCATCTTCTTTTCCCTCCTCGAAAGCTGTTACATCAAGAAGAAACGACGTTGTCGTCATATAAAGATGACAACCGTTTCTCGTAGAAATATAAGCATTTCGTATAGTGTAAAACCTATACTTTCTTATATTGTAAGAAGAACTTACAGTGCCGTTCTTAAGGAACTATGTACCCTAAGCAAGCGGCACTGTTTCTCGTAAAATACAAGACAAGTTAAGCACTCGGTTTAACTTTTCTTGTATTTTAAGACTGCGCGTTCGCTCCGGCCACGATCTCGGTAATTTCCTGCGTAATTGCCGCCTGACGGGCACGGTTGTACGTAAGGGTAAGTTCTCCGATCATTTTCGACGCGTTCTTCGTTGCACTGCCCATAGCTGTCATTTTCGCACCCAGCTCACTGGCCTTGCCATCCAGAATTGCGCTATAAATCAAAGTTTCAGCGTACTTTGGAAGCAATACTTCTAGCACGCCTTCCGGTGAAGGTTCATATTCGTAGTTTGCAGAAGCTTCATGATGCTCTTGATTCCCTACTCCATCCATAGGCAACAGTCGCTCAACGGTTGGGATCTGGGTGATAGCATTGACGAATTGATTGTAACAAACATACAACTCATCATACGTACCATCTACAAACTGCTGTACTGCCGAATTCGCGATAGACTTGATGTCAGCAAACTTCGGCGCATCCGAAAGCTCAGTAACTTCCTGTACAATCGGATATTCACGGCGACGTAGAAAGTCACGGCCCTTACGACCAATAACAAACAATGCGTACTCATCTTTGGACTTATGCTTCTCCGCGATGAGCATCGTCACCTTACGCAAAATATTAGCGTTGTAACCACCTGCAAGCCCTCTATCAGAGGTAACGATTAGATAACCAGTCTTCTTCACAGGGCGGCTAACCAGCATAGGGTGTTGAACACCTTCTGTGCCAGCAGCAATGCTCGATACAACCTCTTTTAGCTTCTCAGCATAAGGACGGGCGGCAATTGCCTTCTCCTGAGCTTTTCTCAGCTTGGATGCGGCTACCATTTCCATCGCTTTTGTGATCTGTCTTGTGTTTTGAACACTCTTAATTTGACGTTTAATATCACGCATGCTTCTTGCCATGATTTCACCACCTTAAAGCTTTGACGGAGTCAAAGCTAACTTCGTAAGCATCATCTTAGCTTTGACGGAGTCAAAGCTACTTCATAAGCACAGCCTGAGCTTCGGCAGAGCCAAAGCTCACTTAGTAAAATCCGTTAAAGTCTATCTATATTAGCTAGTAGCGAAACCTCTTTTAAAGGTATCAATCGCTGCTTTTAGAGCGGCTTCGTTATCAGCTGTCAAATCTTTTGTATCCCTGATGGATTGAGCTACATCAGCAGCACTGCTATCCATGTAAGCAAGGAATTCCTTTTCAAAACGTTTTACGTCTTTAACTGGAATATCATCCAAATATCCTTTTACAGCTGTGTACAAGCTAAGCACTTGATGCTCAACAGACAACGGCTGATTCACACCTTGTTTCAGAACTTCCATCATACGTGCCCCGCGATTCAGACGGGCAAGTGTAGATTTATCAAGATCTGAGCCGAACTGTGAGAAGGCTTGAAGTTCGCGATATTGGGCAAGATCCAAACGGAGCGAGCCGGCTACCTTCTTCATCGCTTTGATTTGAGCGGAGCCCCCTACACGGGAAACGGAGATACCGACGTTGATCGCCGGACGTTGACCAGAGTAGAACAGATCGGATTCAAGGAAGATTTGACCATCTGTAATCGAGATTACGTTCGTAGGAATGTAAGCTGATACGTCCGATGCTTGTGTTTCGATAAATGGAAGTGCGGTTAATGAACCACCACCAAGCTCATCACTAAGCTTAGCTGCACGCTCCAAAAGACGGGAGTGCAAGTAGAATACGTCACCTGGGAATGCTTCACGACCCGGTGGACGACGAAGCAGCAAGGACAATTCGCGATAAGCCGAAGCTTGTTTCGAAAGGTCATCGTAAATGATCAGTACGTGCTCGCCCTTGTACATGAAGTATTCGCCCATTGCGCAGCCTGCGTATGGAGCAATATACAACAATGGGGACGGCTCGGAAGCCGATGCAGTTACAACGATTGTATATTCCAAAGCGCCATGACGGCGAAGAGTTTCTACAACCTGTGCTACTGTGGATTGCTTTTGACCAATGGCAACATAAATACATTTCATGCCGTTGCCTTTTTGGTTGATAATCGCGTCAATTGCGATTGCAGTCTTACCTGTTTGACGGTCACCAATGATAAGTTCGCGTTGTCCACGACCGATTGGTACCATCGCATCAATGGCTTTAAGACCTGTTTGCATCGGTTCATGTACCGATTTACGATCGATAACACCTGGTGCATTATTTTCTACAGGACGGAATTCAGTTGTAGCAATTGGGCCTTTGCCGTCAAGCGGCATACCAAGTGCGTTAACTACACGGCCGAGCAGAGCTTCACCAACAGGAACTTGCATAATTTGTCCTGTACGTTTTACTTGATCGCCTTCACGAATTTCCTTGTACTCACCCAGAATAACAACACCGACGTTGCTTTCTTCCAGATTGAGCGCCATGCCCACTACTCCGTTGGAGAACTCTAGCAATTCGCCTGCCATTGCGTTTTCCAGACCGTAGACACGGGCGATACCGTCGCCGACTTGAATGACGGTGCCGACTTCGGCAACTTCGATATCGGCTTTATATTCCTCAATTTGACTTTTGATCAAAGTGCTGATCTCTTCAGGTCTGATGCCCAATATCCTCACCCCTATCTTCTATGCTTATCATTAAAGGATTTCTCGAGACGCTCCAATTTGTTAGACAGACTGCCGTCATACAGCTTATCGCCGATATAAACTTTCAGTCCTCCCAACAGGCTTGGGTCCACCACATTCGTAATCCGGATTTTACGGTTTACGAGTTGGCCGAATTCTGCAGCTACAGCTGCTTTTTCTTCTTCACTTAAAGAATAAACAGAGTATACCTTAGCATCACCAATGCCAAGAGCGTCTCCTTCAATCTTGATATACGTATCCAGCAGATCGGCAAAAATATCGGTTCTGCCTCGCTCTACTAACAATTCTACAATGTTCATCACGATGGGAGAGAGCTTATCTTGAAGCGCTGTGCGCAGCACTTTCAGCTTGTCGGACTCCGAGATGCGCGGTGCAAGAATAAACCGCTTTATCTCTTGGTCGGAATGTAATAACCCAACCACTGCCTTGAGCTCTTCTTCTACTTCAAGGGTAATCCCTTTCTCTACCGCTGCACTGTACAATGCTCTAGCGTAGCGCTTGGCAACTACCGTATCGCGGCTCATGATTGGCCTCCTACCTCTTTGAGGTATTGGTTCACAAGTTGCTCCTGCTCGCCGCTAGCACTAACTTCTTTCTTAAGAAGTTTGGAAGCAATACGAACAGATGCCGTTCCAATTTCGCTGCGCAACTCTTCCACTGCTTTGTTCTTTTCGTTCTCGATATCGCGCACAGCCTCTTCTTTGACACGTGCTGCATCTGCTTTGGCTTGTGCCAAAGTTTGTTCTACCTGTAGATTGCTTGTGATTTGCGATTGTTGAATAATCTGTTGAGCTTCCTGGCGTGCACTGTTCAGCGCTTGCTTCTGCTCTTCCACATACGCGACCGCTTGTTCTCTAGTCTTCGCAGCTTCGTCCATTTGCTGCATTACCAGCTCACGGCGCTTCTCCATAACTGCAAAAAGTTTGCTGAACGCATACTTGCTAAGCAAGAAATATAAAATCCCAAAGGCGACAATTGAAAATACTATGTTTGTCCAAACAATATCCACTGAGGTCACTCCCTTCCGTTACCGCGTCATGCGGACGTATACAAAAGTAAGGCGCGGATGGCATCGGCCGTCCCCGCCAAACCGTAACTACGGTTTATTAAGTAAACATAATCAGGAATGCGATAACTGTTGCTGCCAACGGAATAACTTCGACGATACCTACACCAATAAACATTGTTGTTTGCAAAGCATTTTTCGCTTCTGGTTGACGAGCGATGGACTCAACTGTTCTACTAACGATCATACCGTTACCAAGACCTGCGCCAAGTGCACCCAATCCAACCGCTATTGCTGCTGCTAAAAATTCCATTTGTAAATATCCTCCTTTAATTTCGGTTCATATTTGTGTTTAATGATATAAGATATCTCCCACGAAGGAAAATCAGACGATAGCCGTTCTCTTCGCAGCAGTTCATTAATGTGCTTCTTCTTCGTGAATCGTCATCTGTGCGATATAAACCATCGTCAGAATCGTAAAGATAAACGCTTGTAGTGCCCCGACGAAAATACTGAAGCCCTGCCATACAGCCAGGAACGGAATACTGAGAATCCCCAGCTTCAAAATGACTGTAATTAGTACTTCTCCGGCGAAAATGTTAGCGAATAGACGAATAGCCAACGCTACAGGTTTTGCCAGGTTTTCGATAATGTTCAGTGGCAAAAAGATTGGAAACGGCTCGATGTAGTGTTTGAAATAATGTTTGCCGTTGAGCTTAATGCCCAGAAAGTTCATCAGTACAAATACTATGATTGCCAATCCTGCAGTGACATTAATGTCAGCAGTTGGCGACTTGTACCATAAAATTTCTGCATGCTCACCATTCGCCAAGTTCTTAGTTGCTTCAATCACGTGGCCAAACACTGTTACAGGTCCATGCGCCTCAGTTACAACGGAGAAAGGCAATCCAAGTAGATTGGAAACAAAGATAAACAGAATCAATGTCAACCCTAAAGATATGTAAGGTTTTCCTTTCTTCAGATCCATGGCACTGCTTATGACACCCTCTACAAATTCCACAACCCATTCCATGAAGTTCTGAAGCTTGGATGGATTTTCAACGGAAAGCTTACGAACCGAAAGCATAACCAGAACAAATACCACTGTACAACTGATCAGAAGCATCAACACGGCGGATAAATCTATCGGTATTCCCCCGACAAATATTTTCGGCATGTCATGCATAGTATCATCCCCCTTTCTCTTTAATCTGGTTAAAGCTTATTCTTCACACTCAGATATATCCCCGCAGGAATGGCGAGAAGCTGAGGAATGAATACGCCCGAAACAGTTGCTACCAGGGAGAAATGCTCAATCTTGACCGAGAACATGGTGACCAAAATTGCGAAGCTAATCCGTGTAACAAAACCGAGGCTGAAGGCATTCCCTTCGTTGCTCGCAATCGACTGCGTAACCCGTCGAACCTTGACGGCCAGATAACGAAAGTTTACCAATCCCGCCACCAGACCCAGAGTCATGCCCAGTGTAATTGCCCGGGTCTCATGATGAAGCACCCAGCCCATTAAGAGTCCTGCCATAAGGACGAGCGTAACTCTAGTGACGGTATTGATCATGGGAGTCATATTATCCATTCTGCTCCCCCAAAAATTTTTTAATTAACAAGGCGACATTCACAATTCCCAGAATCATTCCAGTTATAGTGCCAATGGCGAGCCAATATTTTGGCCCCTCCATCAGGTCTTTCAGCCATCTTGCCGCAAAAAAACCAATAAGAATGTAAGCGGCAAGCAAAGTGCCTGCACTTCCAATGACAAGCGCGGTCTGTAACAAGCTGTCCTTGCTATTTTGTTCTTTCATGGGCTACAATCCCAACTAATTTTACTGAATTTCCTGAGTCTTTGTCAATTCATTGAACATTGCCTAAAAACCCTTGAAAACATGAAAATAATCACAGCAAAACGTTCCAAAACCATATAAACCGTACAGTTTCACTGTATGTTGATTTTAATCAGATCAGATATTAGTTTAATTGAAATTATTTATTTTTTGTGAACATTCTGTGAAACTCTTCAGGACGTTCCTTATTAACACCAAAATGGTGCAAAATCGCATTGACAATCCGTTGGGAAGCCTTGCCATCTCCATACGGGTTGGCGGCCCGACTCATCGACTGATAGAGCTCATTATCAGTCAAAAGAGCATGTGTCCGTTGATACACCTTCTCCTCGTCCGTGCCCACAAGTTCCAGCGTTCCAGCCTCTATCCCTTCGGGACGCTCCGTTGTATCACGAAGCACAAGAACAGGCACTCCATAAGAAGGAGCTTCCTCTTGCAGACCGCCGGAATCGGTCAATATCAAGTGGGTATGCGGATAAAAATTATGCAGGTCCACGACATCCAGCGGATCAATCAGCTTAATTCTTGGATGTCCTCCCAGTATCTCATGTGCAGGTTCCTTAACGGCAGGACTCGGATGCACAGGGTAAACAATGGCGACATCTTCGAATTCATCAGCGATTCTTTTAATAGCTCGGAAGATATTACGATGCGGTTCACCTTGAGATTCTCTGCGGTGAGCAGTCATCAAAATAAGTCTTTTTCCTGAAGCAAAATCCAAAACAGGATGCCGGTAATCCGGCTGTACGGTATATTGAAACACATCAGTTACGGTGTTGCCTGTGATATAAATACTTGATTCTTTTTTGTTCTCGTGTCTCAGATTACTAGCTGACCAATCGGTTGGAGCGAAATGCAGATCGGCTAATACACCTGTTAATTGACGGTTCATTTCTTCAGGATAAGGAGACAATTTGTTCCATGTCCTAAGTCCTGCTTCTACGTGCCCAACCTGAATTTGCTGCAGGAAGGAAGCGTAACTAGCTAAAAACGTTGTTAAGGTGTCCCCATGCACCAGCACGAGGTCAGGCTTAACCTCCCTCAGTACAGGTTCCAAACCTTCAAGCACACGAATAGTAATCTCGTTCAAGGTCTGACGGTCCTTCATCACATCCAAATCGTAATCAGGGGTGATATTAAACACTTCCAACACTTGATCGAGCAGTTCTCTATGCTGCGCTGTTACACATACTATTGATTCGATATGCTCAGGATGCTTCTTCAGTTCAAGAACCAGAGGAGCCATCTTGATCGCCTCGGGGCGCACTCCGAAAATAGTCATTACTTTGATTTTGGACATAACCCCTACCCTCTCATCAAATATTCTCGCATTACTATACTTAATACTTAATTACTTATTACTTGGTTCCATAAAGACGGTCACCAGCATCACCAAGGCCTGGCACGATGTAACCATGTTCATTCAAATGATCATCAAGCGCTGCTACATAAATATCAACATCCGGATGAGCTTCCTGAACTGCAGCAACACCTTCTGGCGCTGCAATCAAGTTCATCATTTTGATCTGTGTACAACCACGGTTCTTCAGTGAGGTAATCGCAGCAATTGCAGATCCGCCTGTAGCAAGCATTGGGTCAATCACTATCAACTCACGTTCCTGTACATCAGTTGGAAGCTTGATATAATACTCCACTGGTTGAAGAGTGTCTGGATCACGGAAAAGCCCTACATGTCCTACTTTAGCCGCAGGTAGAAGCTTCAGTACACCTTCAAGCATACCTAAACCCGCACGAAGAATAGGAATAAGCCCCAGCATTCTTCCCGAAATCACTTTGCTTTCCGTCTCAGTGACCGGTGTCTGTACCGTAATTGTCTCTAGTGGAATATCACGTGTAATCTCATAAGCCATCAATGTGGCAACTTCGTCAACATGTTCTCTGAAATCCTTCGTGTTTGTTCTAACGTCGCGAATAAATGTTAGTTTGTGTTGAATTAAAGGATGATCGCAAATCACCAATTTTCCCATTTACTGTCCCTCCGGTAATTGTAAGTCTTGTCTATAGCCATAGAAAGCGCTTTGCTTCTCAGTGGCTAAATCCTGTCTATTATAGCACTCCCGCCGCTGCATTTCACCTCAGAATGGTACTTGAACTCACATTGAACATATTCCCTTGTATTTCCTTGTTTTTAAAGGTAATGATTGGCTTAATTAGGAAACCAATCACTTATAAAACCTAGATTATGTTGTGCAACTTTGGCTTTTTCATACTATTCACATTATTTTCACTAATTTTATTGAAAGTTCCATGAACTTTCAAGATTAATTTCATTCAATTTCATCTATTAACTGCAGTAATATTTGTGAACAATATGCAACAAAAAAGCCTCCATCAAACCCGGAAGAGGGTATGAATGGAGGCAGAATCATTTCTTATTGGAAGCAAAAATTTAGTATTTCAACTCTGGATAAAGAGGGTATTGGTCAGTCAACTCAGCCACTTGACGGGCAGATTCTGCCAAGTTTGCCTCATCCTTCGGATTCTTTAGAACATTAGCAATGATACGTCCAATAGTGACCATTGCCTGCTCGTCCATACCACGGGATGTGACTGCAGGTGTACCAATCCGAATACCGCTTGTTACAAAAGGACTTGTAGGATCAAATGGAATTGCGTTTTTATTCACAGTAATCCCGATGGAATCTAGTACTTTTTCCGCATCTTTTCCGGTAATGTTCAGATTACGGGTATCCAGCAGCATCAAGTGGTTATCTGTACCTCCGGATACAATGTTAACCCCTTCACTGATCAACGTTTCTGCAAGAACATTAGCGTTCTTCACTACATTTTGAGCATAAGTCTTAAAGGATGGCTGCAATGCTTCACCAAATGCGACTGCTTTTGAAGCAATTACATGCATCAAAGGTCCACCTTGGGAACCAGGGAATACCGCTTTATCAATAGCAGCTGCCCACGGCTGTCTGCACATAATCATACCTCCGCGGGGACCGCGCAAAGTCTTATGCGTAGTAGTTGTAACGAAATGAGCATGAGGAACCGGGCTCGGATGAAGACCAGCAGCAACCAATCCTGCGATATGGGCCATATCTACCATAAATAGCGCACCCACATCATTGGCGATAGCGCCAAGTTTTTCGAAATCAATAATACGCGGATAGGCACTGGCACCAGCTACAATCATTTTTGGACGGTGCTTGAAGGCTGCTTTACGTACTTCATCATAATCAATTAGGAAAGTATCTTCTTGTACTCCATAAGCAACGAAGTTATAAAGCAATCCTGAAGCATTAACTGGGCTACCGTGTGTCAAATGACCGCCGTGAGCCAAATTCATTCCAAGAACAGTGTCGCCAGGCTTAAGCGCAGCCAGATAAACTGCCATATTTGCTTGAGCGCCGGAATGTGGTTGTACGTTGACATGATCCGCGCCAAACAATTCTTTTGCACGATCACGAGCAAGGTTCTCAACGATATCTACATCTTCACAGCCACCATAATATCGTTTGCCTGGATAACCCTCTGCATATTTGTTCGTAAGCACGGAGCCCATAGCTTCCATTACGGCTTCGCTAACGATATTCTCTGAGGCAATAAGCTCAATGTTGGCACGCTGACGTTTCAGTTCCAGTTCCATCGCTTCCAGTACTGCCGGGTCACTCTTACGCAATTGTTCCATGTTCTTATTTCCTCCCTAGTGTGTGTAGATATGTTGTATTTAAGTAGAAACGATTTGCCCGCCATAAAGTGACTTAGGTCTACGTTTCTGCAAAAAATATAAAAACTAAAGTTCGTTAATCACAAAACTGTGAACCACTTTGTTCTGGAGCACGATATACCGCACGTTCCCCGCCAATTAGTGGGGGTCTGGTCCATGCCGCATTCACTCTGGCTGCTCCAATGTAGCGTAGAGTCGGACGGAAAGGAACGGCTACCCGCCGTAAATGCATTCCTATCAGAGTCTCGCCAATATCTAAACCAGCATGAGCTTCTATCGTTTCCGCCAAAACAGGATCTTTCATAGCGTGATAAGCAGCCGTAGCCATCGAACCTCCAGCACCTCGTATAGGTACAGCTGATACTTCCTTCAGACCAAGTGACTCTAGCAGAGAGCGTTCCATTACAAGTGCACGATTTAAATGCTCGCAGCACTGATACACCGGATGAAATCCTTTTTCCGCTGCTACTAAACGAACACCTTCAAGCAATTGTTCTGCAACTTCAAGTGCACCACCAGTTCCAATCCGGACACCAGCAACTTCACTTGTGCTCACTCCGACGACAACAATTTTGCCTGACCCAAGGTTACCAGCCTCCGCCAACTCTCTTAACACAGTGACGGTGGCTTCAGTTAATGATAGCTCTACAACTTCGTCCATCACTCTACCTCCTCAAACTTCAAACAAGCTTATTTTAAACAAAAAAGAGCAGTCCGCAGGTAGCTGCGGATTTGCTCTTTTGCCCAGGCGACCGGCCGTTTATTCCGATGCTCCATCGTGGTTTGATCCACATTTGTCGCCAGTTACATCGGAACCGATTATTTGTAACTTCATCTTAAAGCAAAGTGAACTGAAAATCAACCATTTACAAATGGCGGAAGGTTTCCAGCTTATCCAGCAAACTGAATAGCGCAGTGCGAATCTCAGCAGCAGTTAGCTCATAGTCCTCACGCGTGCCACCAAATGGATCAGAAATATCGAAGCTCGGAATACGCTGGCGAATCTCAATCATCCGCTGCAGATCCGTTGCATTCGGTTCACCACCAAGGGCTAAGCTCAACTCCGCATCTGCGTAAAGGCTGTCCAATTCCTTGATATCTTCCGTCACCGCATCTTCATCATGCACGTATTCCTTCAATGTATAGGTTTTCGTTACAGCATCCGGAAAATACTGCAGCAAATGCTGCTTATGCCCACCCGTCAAGGTCAGCACGAGGTCGGCCCAAGCGACAGCTTGACCTGTCAATTGTGACGACTCCATTGAATCATGAATTCCTTCTTCCTGCAGTATAGCTGCAGCATGTCTTGATATAGAAGTACCGGAAATGGCGGATACACCTGCAGACCGCACTTCCAGGTCGATTCCACGTTCCTTCGCGAGCTTTCGTAAAAGCCCCTCAGCCATAGGACTTCGGCATGTATTTCCGGTGCAGACGAATAAAATATGCAGCATGTTTTGCACCCCCATGAAATTAAATATTCTAATGCCGTTATTGTATCAAAAGATGAATAGCAAGCCAAACCCCAGAAGTATTGCACCGCCTAGTGCTTCTCCATAATCCCCGAGACCACGACTGACATGCCGTCCTATTAGCAACCCTAGAATCGACATTAGTCCCCCGCAGGCACCGAAGGCTAAGATGGTCAAAAGCACTCCATTCACAAACATCCCCAGTGATACACCCACGGAGAAAGAGTCAATACTCACACTGAGCGAAAGAAGTATCATCCCCCACAAGGTTCGATGATCCATAGCTCGCGAGCTTCCCGTATCCGGACGAAAGGAGTTGTACACCATATGCCCGCCCAAAAGAACTAGAAGACCTCCAGCAGCATAAGTCGTTACTTGACCTAACAAGTGTCCGACATAACTTCCTGTCAACAAACCCAGGAGAGGCATCAGCATATGAAAAACAGCAATGAGCAGACTCATTTGCAGAACATGCAGCAGACGAATACCTTTCATACCGATCCCTACACCGAGCGAAAAGGCATCCATCCCTAATGCAACCGCCATTATAGTAATGGTAACAATCTGCCCCCATTCGGTATATACATCTCCTAAGCCCATGCTTAACCCCCCAAGTCCGAAATATCTTGTACAACAACGATATGCGGACAAGGGGGTAATCATGACTTCATATAGGAGTCATATACGAAAAAGCAACGCCGTGGTTATCCGGCGTCGATGACGGATCCACCGGCGGCTTTCATAAGCCGGTTCATGATGGCAGCGCCGAGGCCCGTATACGGGCAAGCCTCGGCTAAGATGTAAGTCGCTCCCGCTTCATCGAACCGCCGCAAAGCGGCATATAGGGAGCGGGCCCCTTCCTCCGGCGAGGATAACGAGCCAAGGGAAAGGACACAGGCGGCAGGGTCGGCGGGATAAAGGGCCTTATGCTCCTCAAAGAGGAGCAGGCCCGTGATCTCGCCGTTTAGCTGCGCCGCCTGAAGTTGACTTGCGGCTTCGTCCGCCACGCGTTGCGGGGAAGAGCCGCGCACTACACCAAGCCAGCCGCGCGGCGCGTAGTGCGTGTACTTCATGCCCGGCGCGCGCGGCGCCGAAATGCCGCCAGCAGCATCCGCACCATGCTGCTCAATAGATGCGGATGCCCTTTCGAAAGGCTCACGATTGTTAACATTCAGGCAATCCGCTGAAGATTGTGCTGTAGTTGCTTTAGCTGTGATTGGCTCAGCAGTACTTAAATCAACAACAGAGATTGTCGTCCCCGAATCAGCCATGACAGTAGTAGTAGAGGCAGCAGTTGCCTCAGCATTACCGGGCTCTGAGCTTACAGCTTCTGCTCCCACCACTGCAGCCAATTGCTCCGAAGTAATCCCGCCGGGGCGCAGCACAGCAACTTTTCCGTCAGGCTGTACCTGCACGACTGTTGACTCTAGTCCCACTCCAGCAGCACCACCATCAAGGACGCCATCAATGTATCCAGCCAAATCTTCCATCACATGCGAAGCTAATGTCGGGCTCGGGCGACCCGAACGATTAGCACTGGGCGCCGCAACCGGACAACCTGCGGCACTTATCAGCGCCAGAGCTACCGGATGATCCGGCATCCGCACACCAACCGTATCCAAACCCGCCGTCACACAAGGCGACAGTACACCTTCACGAACAGGAAGCACAACTGTCAGCGGACCAGGCCAATAAGCTGCCATCAGCGCGGCCGCCTTAGGATGCACCTCTGCAACAAGCTCGTCCAAAGCTGCCGTATCCGAAATATGTACAATTAACGGATTGTCAGAGGGCCGTCCTTTTGCTGCAAAAACAGCCTCAACTGCCGACGTATTTCGGGCATCCGCCCCTAGCCCGTAGACGGTTTCGGTTGTAAAAGCCACTGTTCCGCCTTCGCGAAGCATTGTTGCTGCCTCCGCTATCGCCAGCTTGTCAGCTTCATTCGGCTGAAATACCTCAGAGTTCGTTCCCTCAACAGAATTCAACTTCCAGTATACAGTCTCAGCTCTATTTCCACTCCGCCGCTGAACGGCGAATAAAGGATTATTGTGTTCATTCATTCTCATCACAGGCTTTCTAGAAGATATAATTTATCTTAGCAAAAAACGGCCCCAGTAGGGAGCCGTGATAGATCTGCTTATAAAATAGTAACATATCTGGGGTCTTACGACCATAATCCACTGATCCAGTTCCAAAGGTTTTGCAGCAGCTCCCAGACGAAGAACCGTACCTCTGGCTCAGCAGCAGTTTCTCCTGATGAAGCACTTCCTGCCGAGGAATCAGCCTGCACTGTTTTTGCAGCTGCCGATTTCACCTTAGCACTGTTATCCGCACCAGCAGCAGACACTGTTTTTGTACCTTTGTCAGCAGCAGGTGCTGCCGCATCTCCAGAGCCCGCATCGATAAAGCAAAGCGGAGGAAACAGTACACACCACCAATTTTGTCCCTTGCCTGCACCAAGCGTGACCCGTACAGCTTCATACTCCCCAGCAGGATAGACGGTACCACCGTATAATTTGGTTGGAAAAGGGACTACGCCCAGCTCCACTTTATAGGAATATTCAATGCCCCGTTTCTCGAGCTCTGATCCAACCAAAGCGTTAAGCTCCGGCAGATGATTTCTAATCAGAGCACGTGCCTGCTCCAAGCTCTGCGGATCCTCAAGAGCAGATACCCACTGGTTCATTTGCTCCACAATTTTATCGCGAATTTGCCGTTTCACCAGCTGATCTTGCGCTCCGTCAGAATTAGCTAGAATACGTAACCGGATAGATTCTTGGGGAATAGATACTTCAGCTACTGCAGCATCGGTTTTTTGACCTTCCCAAGCCATCATGAGGACCATAAAAAAACAAATTAAAATGGCAGTATACTTAAAAGTTACACGTAAGGAATCTCTTTTATCCATATGATTATCGTTCATTTGTTGCAGCCCCTCTCCTCTTAACTCTCATGCTAGTAGTATGCCCGGAGATAAGAGACTGCAAACCTATGAATCTATGATTTTAAGAAACGAGCAGTTTCAGTGAGATCTTAACAGTCCTATAAAAGAAAATAAAGGGAATATTTTACTTTTTTAAATCATTATGATATAGTGGGTATATTCGGTATATTGCTTATATTTTTCTTTAATATCCAATTTATATAAATTTAAGGAGGTTCATTATGAAACTAGTAAAAACTGTATCTACTCTGACTTTGGCACTCATTGCTTCAACTTCCATTTATACTACAAGCTCATTTGCCGCAGAAACCTCTTCTAATCAAGTTGAACAAAGTGCTACGACCTCAGTCACCTCATCAGATACTACTTTTGTAAAAACAGTTACTGCTGATGAGATTGAATCGATTAAAGAAGAAGCAGCTCTAACTCAAAATATAAACCAGCCAAATTTTAATGAAAATAACAATAACTCATTAGGCATATTCTCCTATACGGAAGGTTTCACTTTTACAATGGATGGATGGGCTTCAGGCACACAAAAGAGAACGAATGGTGAAATAACTTTCACCTCAAATTCTGATGTCTATGCAACGATACATCAAAGAACTTCCTTTCCTACCGAAGCAGTTCCGATCATCTCTTATGAATTGATTAGCAAAAGTAGCGGTAAATCGGCAGGGGTTAGAAACGTGTCTTGGCCTTATGCAGAAAGCAGCCCGTATACTATCGGTTGGAGTAATGTTCTTCCAGGAACTTACTATTTACTAATCACTAATCTGGGACCCAATCAAATATTCGGCGGAGGATTCCTAAACGCTTACTGATAAGCGAAATTGAATACAATAAAATCGAGGCAGATTCCATGGGTGCTTCCATATTTTAATCCGACGGAAAGTAAGGCATAGAATTCCTGTAGCATTATTCATTAAAGCGAGATATATCCTATTGTAATATACCGAATTTAATAACTAACTAACAAAAGCGCATGCTGATAATCAGCATGCGCTTTTGTTAAGTTTCAAAAAATATTATCTCATTACTGATCTTTTTAGTATCAGGCTTCTTTCGGGTTCTCACCCTTGACTATTCTAAACACCTTTAACCGATACATGATTTATGACCGGGTCTGGAAGATCTTCTTCCTCTTGCTGACCATGCAGACGTACACTCATTACCAAACCAATGCTGGCCATGTTGATAAGCAGGGATGTACCTCCAAAGCTGATGAAAGGTAACGTGATACCTGTCAAAGGCATCAGACCAATAAACGCGCCAATATTCTCAAAAATCTGATATAGCATCATGGCGACAATTCCGACAATCAAGAACGGCCCGGCTCTATCCTTACACTCCAGCGCAATCAGAATCATTCGGTGAATGAGGATAAAGTACAGCAGCAGCAGCAGCGCCGCCCCCACAAAACCGAATTCCTCGGCAATTTGCACGAAAATGGAGTCCGAGTAGGTATATGGCACACGATTCGTTTGAACGGAATCTCCCTTCATATAGCCATCACCACTCATTCCTCCAGAAGCAATAGCAATTCTAGCATTGGTGGTATGATACTTAGCCTTTTCTGTTGCCTTTTCGGGAACAAGCCAAGGATCAAAACGTTCAATCCAGTGAGATCGCCCAATATCCGTAAGAAAGGTTTTAATTTCATCGTGATAATGGATATAACTCATAATTCCCGCAATCGCAGAACTAGCCACGATGACCAGCCCGATTAATGCATGCGTGTATTTAATATTGCCAATCCACAACAGACCCGCAAGAATCACAACGTAAGACAAGGCATTCCCAAGGTCATTTTGGGTAAGAACAATAAGAAATGGAAACAAGGTCAGAAGGCCGAGTGGCACAACATCCCGCCAGAACAGAAGCTTACTCTTATTCTTGCGGACAAGCATGGCCGCCAGAAAAAGAATTAATATCAACTTGAACAGCTCAGCAGGCTGCAGACTCAGTCCTCCAGGCAGGGTCAACCAGCCTTGTGCATTATTTTTAGTCTCGCCCAAAAAGCTGACGAGCACCAGCATCCCTATCCCAAACAAATAAATATATATCGCATATTTCACTAATATTCTGTAATCCAAAAAGGTCATTCCAATAAAAGCTACAAAACCAATAGCATAATACATCATCATACGAATATGATGTCCGTCCAGCTTCTCTCTTCCATGAGTAACACTATATATGGCGAAGATGCTGACCACCATGAGTAATAACAGAACGACTACAATAGCACCATCAATCTTTTTAATCTTCTGAAGCACGCTCTGCCTCCCTACTCTATATCCGGTCTTTCTTTATGATCCCCTGAGAAATCCTGCTAAATACTATTATAAAGGAAGTCGGATTGAAAATACAATTTCTCTACCCTGGACAAAGGAACCCTCTGCAAAGTAGGCAATATTATTTCGTTATGCCTAGCACATGACGCGGGATTCCAGCCAGATCATTAATGGTGATAATCTCCGTCCAATGGCCCGCTGCCGCAAGGAGTGCAGCGACTTGCTCAGCTTGACCGAAGCCAAGCTCAAAGCCGATCAGGCGCGGCGGTGCCGGGAGCAGCGTCAGCTGCTCCATCATGCGGCGGTACGGGTCCAGCCCGTCCGCTCCGCCATCCAGCGCAGTGCGCGGCTCATGGTCGCGCACCTCACGCTGCAGCCCGGCGATATCCTCGCCGGGGATGTACGGCGGGTTGGAGACGAGAATATCCGTCTCCATCCCCGCGAACGGCTCGAGCAGATCGCCGAGCCGAAAGTCCACAGCTGTGCCATTGCGCAAAGCGTTGCGCTCGGCCACAGCCAGAGCCGCCGGCGAAATATCGCCGGCGCAGACCCTCCACGCCGGCGCTTCCGCCGCCAACGTGACGGAGATCGCTCCGCTGCCGGCGCCGATGTCGACGGCGGTCAGCGGTCTTGCGGCGCGCACGTCCCCCGCGCCGCCTCCGCTGCGGGCCGTATCTCCGCCCGCGCTATCCAGCGCCGCTTCGCCCGGCGTTACAACGCCGTTCGGCCAAAGCTCCGCGCCGTAACGTAAAATCGCCTCGACAAGCAGCTCCGTCTCCGGCCGCGGAATAAGCACGTCAGGCGTCACCTCAAAAGGCCGCCCGTAAAATTCTTGCTCGCCGATGATATACTGCACCGGCTCACCAGCGCCCCGGCGGGTAACTCCCGCCTCAAATGCTTCCTTAACCGCTGCTGGAAAAGGATCTGCCAACGCCATGTAATAAGCTGCGCCAGACACTCCAAGCACATGCTCCAGCAGCAATTGTGCACTGCGCTGCGGTTCATTGCAGCCGCTCCGGCTCAAAAAAGAAGAAGCCTCCGCAAAGGCTTCCCGGATGCTTTTGACTTCCGACATGACATATACGCCATCGTTCAAAGCATTATTCTCCATTATCCATATTATCCATCAAGTCAGCTTGTTCAGCGATTGAAAGGGCTGAGATAATTTCAGTGATTTCTCCGTTCATAACCTGCTCCAAACGGTGCAGTGTCAGGCCAATACGATGGTCTGTAACCCGGCTCTGCGGGAAGTTATACGTCCGAATGCGCTCACTACGGTCACCCGTACCTACTTTACTCTTCCGTTCACCAGCATACTTCGCTTCTTCTTCCTGCCGTTTCATATCAGAGATACGGGCACGAAGCACTTGCAGCGCTTTTTCTTTATTGGAGTTCTGTGACTTACCGTCCTGACAGGTAGCAACGATGCCTGTAGGTACATGGGTTACACGTACTGCAGACTTGGTCGTATTTACAGACTGTCCGCCTGCACCACTTGAACAGAAGGTATCTACGCGAATATCTTTATCATGGATCTCGATCTCAAAAGCCTCAGCTTCCGGCATCACAGACACCGTAGAAGTAGAGGTATGAATACGACCTCCGGATTCGGTCGCTGGGATACGTTGTACGCGATGCGCACCACTTTCGTATTTCAGCTTACTGTATGCACCACGGCCGTTAATAAGGAAGATTACCTCTTTGAATCCACCAAGATCACTCGCGTTAACATCCATTAACTCAACGCGCCATCCTTGTGCATCAGCATAACGAGTGTACATCCGGTAAAGATCTGAAGCGAACAATGCTGCTTCATCTCCACCCGCTGCACCACGAATTTCAACGATTACGTTCTTATCATCATTCGGGTCTTTAGGCAGCAGCAACACGCGGATTCTCTCTTCCAGCTCCACTTGACGTTTGGAAAGGTCATCAATTTCCATCTTGACCATTTCTTTCATCTCATCATCAAGCTTTTCGCCTTGCATCTGCTTAGCAGCTTCAAGCTCTTCCATTACGCTCTTATATTCAGTATACGCCTCAAATGCAGGCTGTAGGTCTGATTGTTCTTTGGAATAGTCCCTCAGTTTCTTACTGTCGTTTGCAACATCCGGATCACAAAGCAGTTCACTGAGCTTCTCATAGCGGTCCGCCAGGGATTGCAATCGGTCCAACAAGGGAATTCACCTCTCCTGATTCAATTTCAAATTCGCAAATATAACATCAAATTTGTACTGTCATAAAAATAGATATACGACTTTATATTATACCAAAGATATTGTGAAATGGCTACAGTTCCGTACGCACAATACCTTAATAAAAAGCTTATATTTTTAAAAAGGATCATCCCAGCAATAGAAACTCCCACTGCTCGAGATGACCCCTATATCATTCGTACACTTAAACCTTCTTAAACGTTAAAACGGAAATGCATTACGTCGCCGTCTTGCACCAAATATTCTTTACCTTCAAGACGCAGTTGACCACGTTCCTTCGCACCGTTCATGGAACCAGCTGCCACAAGATCCGCGTAAGCCACTACTTCAGCACGGATAAATCCCCGTTCGAAATCTGTATGAATCACACCGGCAGCTCCAGGTGCTTTGGTGCCGCGGCGAATCGTCCACGCCCGAACTTCCTGAACGCCTGCTGTGAAATACGTATACAAGCCAAGCAGTTTATAAGCCGCTTTAATCAACCGGTTAAGCCCGGATTCTTCCAGTCCCAGCTCTTCCAGGAACATAGCTTTATCTTCACCTTCAAGCTCAGCAATTTCTGCTTCCACCTTAGCACTGATCGGAACAACTTCTGCACCTTCAGTAGCTGCAAAATCGCGAACTTGCTGTACATAAGGATTGTCCTCAGCACTTGCCACTTCATCTTCACTTACATTCGCCGCATACAGCACTGGCTTCAATGTTAACAAATGAAGATCACGGATAATAAGCTTCTCGTCATCAGACAATTCTATACTGCGTGCAGGTTTATCTTCGTAGAGCACTTCTTTGACGCGTTCTAGCAGCTCAACTTCTTGAGCGTATTTCTTGTCGCCGCCTTTGATATTCTTACGGGAACGCTCAATCCGCTTCTCAATGCTCTCAATATCAGCAAGAATCAACTCCAGATTAATGGTCTGGATGTCGCTGATCGGATTTACCTTTCCATCAACGTGGGTAACGTTCTCATCTTCAAAACAACGAACCACATGCACGATAGCATCTACTTCACGGATATGGGCCAGGAACTTGTTGCCTAGTCCCTCTCCTTTACTGGCACCACGCACGAGACCAGCAATATCAACAAATTCAAAAGCAGTAGGTACGGTCTTGTTCGGCTGTACCAGCTCAGTCAGTTTATCAAGACGTTCGTCTGGAACTTCAACAACACCAACGTTAGGGTCAATGGTACAAAAAGGGTAGTTAGCGGATTCTGCTCCCGCTTGCGTTATCGCATTAAACAATGTGGATTTTCCTACGTTAGGAAGACCGACGATTCCAGCTTTCAAAGCCATTTATATGACAACTCCTATTTTCAGCTAAATTGATCATCCGAATAAGCTATACGATCTAAACCATTATATATTAGAACATATTCGCCAGCAACACCGGATGTCAGGCAGATGTGTCCGAACGCGCAAGCTCTAATACCTTTTTTATCGCCGGCTGGTCCAGTAATGGCTTAGATTTATCCGGATCAACCTCCACATCAGGCACAGTCTTTACCTCTTCATTACAACTTCCATCAGAATTCAGACCCATTTCAAAGGAAAACCTGAAGAGATAACCGCTATTAGGCAATGCAACAACAAGCGGATCTATCCCTAGTCCATCCCCACCTGTCCTGCCGCCTACAACCGTTGCAAACCCGGTGCCTTTTACAAAGGCTGCAAGACCTTCCGATGATGAATACACAGAGCTATCTACCAGCAAATAGATTTTCCCTTTAAATCCAACAGATTTATTAGGGGTTACTACATCATTTGTTTTTCTATATGTCTTAAACATCTTTAAAGCTTCGGTTGGCAGCTTGGGCAGTTGCTCATCTTTGATGCCAGCAATAGGTTGTTGCCCCTTTGTAATCTGACGTGCTTGCATAAAGGTCTCCGCATATTTGCCTCTTGTATAAAGTAAGTATGTATTGTATTCGATAGGTTTATTGATCAACATAGGGACAAGATGAATTCTCCAATAATTACTGTTTCCTCCCCCATTTCCGCGGATATCTAATATTAATGTCTTATAGTCCTTTACCTCTATTAAAAAATCATGGATCTCGGAGCTGTCCATCTCCATGAGACTCCCGTCAAAGCTTTGCATGCCGAGATAAGCGATTCGATCGGGCTCTATAATGACTTTTTTTACATTCCCAGAAGTCTTTTTTGTTACATCTCCTACTCCATCTCCACCATTATGCATATCGTTATTGATATCATTAGAGCTTTGCTGCTCCGCTAAAGGTTTCTGGTTGTAACGGGCCAATACGTTAGGCTGCTGAAACACGTTGACCCAAGGCTCAAAACCAAAACCTAACTGAGCATACGTATGTAGATACCAGGGGTATTCTTCCTTGGATATAAAATTTGTATGCCCATTGTTTAATCTGCTAAGGACAAATCTCATACGTTTCAAAAACTCATCATCCGATTTCACGGCTGCTATTTTATTGCGGTATTCCTCTTTTTTTGCAAGCCAATCCTCTCCATTGAGACGTTTATTCACCTCTAAGAAAGGATAGTTCTCCTCAATAATCTTCCACATGTAATCAAAATCCTCTAGCCTTTGTTCTACCGTCAATGAAGGCAAAGCTATTTCTGATTGATCTTCAACTACAGCTGAAGAGGCTAGCGGTGCAACCGGACTTGCCTGGACTTGCTCAGACTCAGATTTCTTCTTTCCTGGTAAATCGCCACTGTTGCAGCTGACCAGTAATAGTAATACTACTGCAGAAACAACCACCCACGATACAGTCCTTGGCCTCACCTTAATCCCCCCTTTTCTCTCTTTATGACTTAATCCATTTTCAGGAATTTATTTTTTAATCATATTTTCCTAATCATCCTAAATCAAATATATTTATCACAATTATTTACATAATAATTCAGTAGAACAACAAAAAAGGACCTCTTTCGAGGTCCTCACACTTATGGACTATAGATCTTTAGACATTGTGATGTCAGTTACGATATATCCCATTTTTTTGTATAACTCAAATGCGCGATTGTTCTGGCCGAAGACGTGTAACCCGATTTTGGTAACATTCATCTCCCGGGCTTCTTCATCGAGTGCGATCATAGCCTGCTTGCCATAACCCTTACTCTGGAACGGTTCAAAAACATAAAAATCATAAATGAAAGCCTCGCGGCCGCCTCGGCCTTCACTTACGTTAAACCAGATATAACCAACCTGTTCATCACTGCTTATTTCTACTATAGAATATAGATAAGCACCATCTGTGTGCAGCCCTTTTGGCAAAGAGCGTGTTATGGCTTCCTCAGACAGCTTCATCGCGATCTCCGGATCCCAAGCACCGGCGCTGATCTTATCTTCCGCATAATCCCGGGTAGCTTGACCTAAGAAAAATTGAAAGGCCGACTCATCCATATGGACCAGTTTAATCATAATCTTACTCACTTCCTCGCTTCAATATTTACCATCCTATTTACGTATTAAACGGGAAGTACCACGTAAAGTTGCTAAATCTGGAGCGCCAATACCAAACATTGCTATTTTTAGCTCCAGCTCAACCTGTGCCAATGCAGCATCCAGCGCCTCTTCAGAATCGACAGCCGGCCCTAACAGATTGCGGCCAAAGCCTGCCAGATCAGCTCCAAGTGCCAGTGCTTTCGCTGCATCCACGCCATGTTTTAGTCCGCCGCTGCCAATCAAAGCGCCCTGCGGGGAAACTGCGCGCACCTCTGTGATACAATCAGCTGTTGGAGTACCCCAATCTGCGAAAGCCTCCGCCGCTGCCCGCCGTATAGGATCTACACTGCGGAACTTCTCCACCTGACTCCAGGATGTCCCGCCTGCACCCGCAACATCAATAAAAGCCGCACCTGCATTATAAAGACGTGCAGCTGCATCTCCATCAATGCCCCAGCCTACTTCTTTCACACCTACAGGGACTTCAAGTGCACGGCATACCTTCTCTATCTGGGATAGCAAAGAGGCAAAACCAGTGTTCCCTTCCGGTTGAAAGACCTCTTGCAGCCCATTCAGATGCAGTACAAGAAAATCAGCACCTGCGATATCCACAGCCCGGCGACATTCCTCAATCCCAAAACCATAGGACAGCTGTACAGCACCAATATTGGCGATAACCGGAATATCAGGTGCTTGATCCCGCACATAAAAGGTCGCCGTAAGCTCAGAGCGCTCCACTGCCGCCCGGACCGAGCCTACACCCAGCGCCCAACCACGACGCTGTGCAGCTGTGGCCAACCGGGCGTTAATCGCTCCTGTAGCTGCGCTGCCACCTGTCATCGAGCTGATGAGCAGCGGTGTACGCAGCTTGCGATCCAAAAACGTAGTCTGCAATGATATATCGTCAAAATTCAGCTCTGGAAGAGCATTATGCTGAAATCTGTAATGTTCAAACCCTGTAGTCACACCGACGCCACCTACTTCTTCATTTAGGCAAAGGCGTACATGTTCAATTTTGCGTTCGCCTGTCTTCGATGTAGGCAATAAAGATCTTTTGTCAGAAGCCTCTACAGCCGGCAGGTCCTTGCCATGATCTGCGCCAGACTGCCTAGTCGCATCATATGGCACGGCCTCTTCTGGCGTATGATTCATGCTGCGTTCCTCCTATTCCCAAACTCGATTTATTATAACATATCCCTACAGATGAATTTACAATATGAGGTTAGCGATTACAATTCTCCGGCTTAGTAATCATTAATTTCATAAACTTCGTACTAATCGTTCAAACTCATTATAGCTAGCTGAATGTTATTTATTAATGTTAAGGATATTTGGGCTGCTTCATTTCGCTCCACTAGGTGTTAATAGGTTGGTAATACACCGGAGCATAACAATCACAAGGAAGTGCTCTGCAATAATTTCAGGAGGAACTTCCATGAATTCAGATCGTCAGCAACCCGTTCACCCCTATAAACCTAAAGAAATAAACTACGCTCCCGGTTTAACTACGAAGAAACGTTCCGGTTCACGCCGCCGCACAATGGCGTTATGGACTGTCTTCATTCTAATCCTCTGGCTAATCGGCGTAATGACTTACCAGACGCACAAACCTTTACCCAGCGGCATTTCCTATGAAAGCCCTATATACAGAACGAATCATGTATCCTTCTGGCACGACCTAACCTATTCGGACGGTACAGCCACGGGCACTCAAGAGAGTCAGATTCTTTCGAGGATTCTACAAATTATCGAGGAGTCCAAAGAATTTTTGGTGATTGACCTCTTCCTTTTCAATGATTATACCCATAAAGATCAGTCATTTCCTCCGGTCAGCCGAATGTTGACGGACAAGCTTATCTTACAAAAAACAACTTATCCCGAGATGGAGATCGTCTTCATTACGGATGAGGTTAATACCAATTACAACTCTGCACCCAACCATCTTCTGGAAGAATTGAAGGCTGCGGGGATTAAAGTGATTTTGACCGATGTAAATGCTCTACGCGATTCTACGCCTGCTTATTCCGCTGTCTGGCGTACCTTTATTCAATGGTTCGGACAGTCGGGCGAAGGCCGGATTCCCAATCTTATGGCCAGCGGAGGACCGGATATTACCGCACGTTCTTATTTGAAGCTACTTAATGTGAAGGCTAACCACCGTAAGGTGGTTATTAGTGAGAATACCGCTCTAGTCTCCTCAGGAAATATCCATGATGCCAGCGCCTATCATTCCAATATCGCTCTGGAAGTACAAGGCCCAATTATTGCTGATATTCTCCAGACGGAACAAGCCGCGGCCAATCTTTCGGCTGCAGGGCCACTACTCACTTATGAGCCAGACTTCACCAAGGAGAAGGATCAGCACTCTGAAGAATCTATGGGAGTCCGCTATTTAACGGAAGGAAAGGTATATAAATATGCAAGACAAGCCCTCCAATCTGCACAGGAGGGTGACACCATTTGGATGGGTATGTTCTACCTTGCCGATGATGCAATTCTCGATGAATTGGTAGAAGCTACCGAACGAGGGGCTACGGTAAGATTGATACTGGACCCCAATCAGAACGCCTTCGGTCGTGATAAAATCGGCATTCCTAACCGTCCAGTTGCCATGAACCTGAACAAGCGCACGAACGGAAAAATCTCTATTCGCTGGTACAACACGACCAAAGAACAATATCACTCGAAGCTGCTTTTCATTGCCAAACAGACTGGAAGTTCCATCATTCTTGGCGGTTCCACCAATTTCACGACACGCAATCTGGATGACTACAACCTGGAGAATAATCTGTGGGTATCTGTAAAACAAGATCAGCCTCTTTATGCCCAGATGGAAGCCTACTTCAATCGACTGTGGAATAACGAGGACCATGAGTATACCCTACCTTTTGAGGCTTATCAGGGCGAAGTGACCTGGTTCAAATATATCCTGTTCCGGTTGCAGACCACCTTGGGCTTAACTACTTTTTAAAGCAAAAACCACCGCAGATGAGGCACAACACCCTCTGAGGTGGTTTTTGGTTATAGTAACGGCGACATAAGTCGAGCAGCAGATTCCAGTATACGGATCACCATACGCTTATTCATAAATTCCTCATGCTCAATTAAGCTGGTAGATAATAAATCCCGCTCAAAATCAGCCACAATACGAGCAACACTCTCCGTCTGAATCAGTAATGCATTCACTTCAAAATTAAGGTGGAAGCTGCGCATATCCATATTGGCCGTACCGATTGTTGCTATTTCACCATCGACGATAAGCAGCTTAGAGTGGATAAATCCCTTTTCATATTCATAAATCTTCACGCCAGCTTCCAGCAACGCCGGGAAATAAGAATGTGAAGCCAGAAAAGGAATCCATTTATCCGGCTTAGCCGGGAATAACAATCGCACATCTAAACCAGAAATAGCGGCTACACGCAGTGCAGTTAAGATGTCCTCATCAGGAATAAAATATGGACTGGCAATCCACACCGATTTCTCGGCAGAAGTGATCATGGAGAAGAAAATGTTTTTGAGCGCACGACGTTCGTTATCCGGTCCGCTAGCAATAATCTGTACGGCTCCATCACCTGTCATAAAGCGAAGTTGTGGAGTGAGGTAGTCTTGCTCCAGTATTTTTTCACCCGTAGTGTGCATCCAATCTTGCAGGAAAATAATTTGCATCGTCCGTACCGCTTCGCCTCTAACCAACATATGTGTGTCACGCCAAAATCCATAAGTCTTACTGCGGCTTAAATATTCATCGCCTACATTGAGACCACCCATGAATCCGACAT
Source organism: Paenibacillus sp. FSL F4-0122 (assembly GCF_038002845.1). Classification (NCBI taxonomy): domain Bacteria; kingdom Bacillati; phylum Bacillota; class Bacilli; order Caryophanales; family Paenibacillaceae; genus Paenibacillus; species Paenibacillus sp. FSL F4-0122. Next base: position 2,732,590 of record NZ_JBBODI010000001.1, on the reverse strand, counting down.
CTCCGTCGATCACAACAATTTTACGGTGATTCCGGTAATTCACACGGCTGGAAAAAAAGGATGTTGAATTTCCGTAAGAAGCCACCTGAACTCCGGCGTCACTCATTTCCTTCAAAAAAGCTTTGGAAAGCTGAAAACTGCCAACGGCATCATACATAAATCTGACTGCAACACCGGCACGAGCTTTATCGATCAGAATTTGTTTAATGCGTGTTCCAATGTGGTCCGCCCGGAAGATGTAATACTCCATATGAATGTGATGCTTAGCTTGACGAAGCTCCAACAATAACGTACCAAACGTCTCTTCACCATTAGTGAGGATACGAGTTTCTGATGCAAAGGAAATAGGAGTACGTGCTAAAGTCTTGGATAACAGCAACAGTTTTTGGCGCGAGGGATCAAAGACTGACCAATCTTGGTGCGTACGTAAAGCGTCATTCTCAATTCTTTCGTAGGCCATAAGGTCTCTTTGTGCCTTTTTATCATATTTACGGCGTTTGAACACATTTTGCCCAAATAGAAAATAGAAGACCAGTCCCAGCACTGGGATCAACGCAAGCAATAAGATCCATGACATTGTTGTAGAAGGATTACGGTTCTCCATAAAAATAGCCAAGCTAATCGAAATAACTGTCAGAGTGGAGAAGATACTAATAATCGTTCCCGCAGTACTCCCAAAAATGCCGAAACCAAAATAATAAAATGCTATGAATGCCCCAATGATAATTATAGATTGAAGTCCTCTTCTCATACTCTACCTACCTTCTTATTCATACAAGCAACACGAAATTGACACATTTTATATATTACATGAAGAACCCTTTTCTTCCTAGCTAATTACTGTGCAAAAGTCTATTTACGACAAAACTGTAACCCTTCAGTTCCGATATTTGTATTGCCTGGTTGGATGGAATATAATAATTTTGACCAACTAGTCAATTATAGAACCCAGTAGTCAGAAAGGAGGTTAATCCTTTAATGAATGATAAAACTATTGACAAGCAGGAACAAATTATTAAGATCGCCATGCAGTTATTCGCTGTGAAAGGCTCCTCGTCCACATCCATGCAAGAGATCGCTGAATTATGTGGGATTTCGAAGGGCAGTTTGTATCTGGTATTTAAATCAAAAGAAGAACTGGAGCGCAGTATCTTCCTTTATTGTTATCGGATGATTCGTGATCCCTTGTTACGTGAAGAACAGGAAACCCGACGAACACCACGTGAGAAGCTTAGGAATCAGATAGAAATTCTGCTAAGTCACGTGTACGAATTGCGCGAGTTCTTGCAGCGTCAAATTCAGGAGGTTGCGGGCAAAGGATTTGATACTGAAGTCCCGGACTGGCTGCGGAGAAACAACGCTTCCTTCTTAAGATGGTTCCAGGTGAAGATGGAGTTGCTCTATGGAAAAGACGTCGTTCCCTATACCGGAGATTTATGTATGATCGGACATGGTCTCATCAAGTCTTATATTGCGGTTATTTTTCGTAAGGATACGCAGGTACCCATTGCCGATATGGCAGATCATCTAATGAATCTAATGGATATGATTGTGTCTGGCTTACTCACTAGTAAACAGGTTCCACTAATCAACTCTGCTACTTTAGCGAACTGGATGGCGGAGAATGAGGAGAATAAACGAAAGAATCCATTACAGCTCATTAAAGAAATGAAGACTGTGGTCAGTAAATTAAATAGTATAGAATCCGAAGAAGCAGCCGATCTGCTGGAATCGCTCAATATTCTGGAAGGTGAGGTGCTTATACCTCACCCACGAAAAGCAATCATTCAGGGGATGCTGTCCAACCTCCAATCCTGCTCTGAGCTCACAGCAGAATTAGAAGAGCTGAGGAAGCTAATTGCCTCAATTCCGCACAATTCATGTGTATTTCGTTAATTGACTCTAAGAAGAGTTCGGTAGAGAGAAAGTCATGGATAGTGAGTATTATGAATTTTTATAATGGCGCCTTATTTCGTAAAGAAAAGGGCCGAGAGGAGCAGAAACGAAACTTATGAAAAGCTTAATTAATTTCTCGCTCAGGAACAAATTTGCCATTTGGCTTCTGACGATAATTATTGTGTTTGCCGGTTTATATAGCGGACTGACGATGAAGCAAGAAACCTTGCCTAATATTAGTATACCCTATCTTAGCGTAACAACCATTTATCCGGGGGCCGCACCAGAAGGCGTCGTTAATGATGTCAGCAAACCGTTGGAGCAAAAGCTCCGCAATGTGGATGGTGTAAAGACGATCACCTCCACTTCTCTGGAGAATGCCTCCAGTATCCAAATTGAATTCGATTACGGAACAAATCTGGATAATGCTACAGCAGCAGTGCGCGAATCGCTAAATGAGGTCTCATTGCCAGACAATGTGCAGAAGCCTTCCATTTCCCGTTTTAGCCTTAGCTCAATGCCTGTCGTTTCGCTCAGTCTTTCCAATGGAGATACCCAGGACCTTGAGGAATTGACACGTATTGCTGAGAACGATATTCGCCCAGCCCTAGAGGATGTTGAGGGTGTGGCTTCTATTCAAATCTCTGGTCAATACGTCAAAGAAGTATCACTTAAATTCAATCAAGATAAGCTCAGCCAATATGGACTGACTGAAGATACCGTTAAAGGTATCATTCAAGGCTCTTCCCTCCGTGTTCCACTAGGACTATTCGAGATGGACAAGGCTCAAAAAGCAGTTGTCGTGGACGGCAACATCACTACCGTTGAAGATCTTAAAAATGTGACCATACCGGTAATGCCAACTGGCGCTAACGCTGCAGGTGCTGGAGCTACCGGCGCTGGTGCTGCTAACGGAGCTGCTGGTGCAGGTGCTGGAAATGCTGCTCCTGGCGGAGCTGCAAGTATGGGACTTCCAACCGTGAAGCTCGGAGAGTTGGCCACGATTGAGGTTGTGGGGAATTCCGAATCCATCTCCCGTACAAATGGTAAAGAATCGATCGGTATTCAGATTGTCAAAGCCAATGATGCCAACACTGTTGATGTTGTAAATGGCGTTAAAGACAAAACTGAAGAATTAAAAGCACAATATAAAGGCATTGACCTTACTGTTCTGCTTGACCAAGGTAAGCCCATTGAGGACTCCGTAAATACGATGTTGTCCAAAGCTGTGTTTGGTGCCTTATTCGCAGTAATTATCATTTTGGTGTTCCTGCGGAATATTCGTTCGACGATTATTTCTATCATCTCTATTCCATTATCACTGCTGATTGCAGTGCTGTGTCTGCGGCAGATGGACATTACGCTTAATATGATGACACTTGGAGCGATGACGGTCGCGATCGGGCGGGTAGTCGATGACTCGATTGTAGTTATAGAGAACATATATCGACGGCTCTCCTTATCTGGTGAGAAACTGAAGGGCAGAGAATTAATCAGTGCAGCCACGCGTGAAATGTTCGTGCCTATCATGTCATCTACAATTGTAACCATCGCGGTGTTCTTACCACTTGCTTTGGTTAGTGGTATGGTTGGTGAGCTGTTCTTGCCTTTCGCTCTAACCATGGTCTTCGCCCTGCTCGCTTCATTAGTAGTTGCGATTACCCTAGTTCCTGCAATGGCTCACTCGTTGTTCCGTAATGGATTGAAAGGTAAAAAAACTCACAGCGAGAAACCAGACAAACTTTCTGCTGGTTATCAAAAGATTCTGAACTGGTGTCTTTCTCATAAACTCGTTACGTTTGGAGTTGCCGTTCTTCTCCTTGCGGGCAGCTTATTCTTAATCAAGCCTATTGGTGTAAGCTTCATGCCATCCCAAGAGGATAAAACTGTAATGCTTACTTATTCACCAAAGGCTGGACAACGGATTGAGGAAGTTCAAGAACAAGGTCTGAAAGCTGAAAAATACATTTTAGCGCAGAAGCATATAGACAAAATGCAATATTCCATCGGCGGTGGAAGCCCGATGGGTATGGGTGGATCCAGCAATTCAGGACTATTTTTCATCGTTTATGATAGTGATACTCCTGATTTCGAAGCTGTTAAAGAGAAACTTATTGAAGGTTTGACCGCAGAAGTGCCAGATGGTGTATGGGGTGACATGTCCGCTCTGATGAGTGGAGGCATGGGTGGAAGCACTCTGACCGTGAATGTATTCGGAGATGAACTGGATCAGCTGAAGCCAGTCGCGGATGAGATTGCCTCAATCGTACAGGCTGACACCACTAATTTCAAAGACGCGGAAACAAGTCTCAAAGAAGCTTACGATCAATATACGATTGTAGCGGATCAACAGAAGCTTAGCTCCCTTGGACTTACAGCCGGACAAATTGCGATGAAGCTGAGTCCAGCAGGCACACGTCCAGTGCTCACAGAAGTAGAATTGGACGGCAAGAACTACAAAGTCTATATCGAAACAGATAAAGAAACGTACAAGAGCATTAAAGAAATGGAAGAGGCTACTTTGACATCGCCACTAGGCATCTCCGTGCCAATCGGGCAAGTCGCTAAAATTGAAAATGGCTCCTCCCCTGACTCGATTACTCGTATGGACGGTAAAATGAAGGTAGATGTTACTGCCGAAATTATTTCGAGTGACGTGAATAGCGCTTCGAACAGCGTGAAAGAAAAAGTAGACGCTATGGAATTGCCTGATGGTGTAACTGTTACCTTCGGCGGTGTAACCGAGCAGATCAATGATACGTTTGGTCAATTAGGAATTGCTATGGCGGCCGCTATTGCCATCGTATACTTCGTGCTTGTGGTTACATTTGGCGGTGGATTAGCACCATTCGCTATCCTGTTCTCACTTCCTTTCACAGTGATTGGGGTACTCGTTGCCCTGCTGATCGCTGGGGAAACCTTAAACGTGTCCTCGCTCATGGGTGCGCTGATGTTGATTGGTATCGTAGTAACGAATGCGATTGTCCTCATCGACCGCGTTATTCATAAGGAAAAAGAAGGACTCACTACGCGTCAAGCCTTGCTTGAAGCAGGTGGCACACGTTTACGTCCAATCCTGATGACTGCCCTTGCAACGATTGGTGCATTGCTGCCATTGGTTACTGGACTTGAAAACAGTGCAGGAATTATCTCTAAGGGGCTCGGCGTGACCGTAATCGGTGGTTTGGTCAGCTCCACGCTGCTGACACTTGTAGTAGTGCCAGTCGTGTATGAATTCCTGATGAAATTCCGCAGCAAAAAGGTAATTGATTAGAACTATGATGTGAACAAGTAAATTAGATTTAAACAAGAGGCTGTCTCCAAAGTAGTGAATTCTACTTATGAGGCAGCTTCTTTTTTTAGAAAATAGGCTGTACATTGGATTCTTACTTTAGCAAATAGACTGTGCGCCACGCCTAGTGGTGTTCTATGCCATTAGGTTGAACGGTGTGTGGAGAGCGGTGGATGATGTGCGTTTGTGCGTAGCGGAGGGCGATATACCGTGAGCGCTGGATGATATATGAGGAGCGGTGAGCGGTGAACGATGTGCAATTTATGGTGGGTGTTTGCGATGTGTGATATACGGCGGTGATCTGCGTTGGTCGTTTGGACGGCATACATTTGTGTTTACTGCGTTCTGTGTTTGTACGATGTGCGGAGTGGATCTTAAACTAATTAGGGAAAAACTCCCTGAAAAAAGCTGATATTCGCTCTAAATGCACGAAATTAGGGAATTCCTCCCTGATAATAAGGGGAATTTCTTTAATTACCATCGAAACAGCTAAACTTAAGGGAGCTTTTCCCTAATTATTAGTCTGATGACTGAAAACCCCAGAATTTCAGGGAGAAATTGCCCAATTAGTCTATCGGTGCTTCAGTTAATCATCATTTAGTGCTTCACAACGATTCTTTTCCCCATGCTCAGCACGCAAAAGCCCGGCCTAATGGATAGGTCGGGCTTTCTAATATTAAATGCTTGTAGCTGCACTGCTCTCCAATGAAGCTCTCCAGGAACGAAGCATTTGCAGATCAAGTGGCAGAAACTCCTCAAGCATATGAGAGAGGCCTAGATATAGCGGACTATCTGTTGCTGCATTTAGTTTCTGACAGAACTGCGGTGTCCATTGAAGTAGATGCTTTTCCAAAAAGGACTCCTGAATATCAAGCAGCTCCATAGCACTTCTTATTGAAAAACTATTGTAAAGCATACGCTCATGCATGACTGCCATAAATTCGAGCTCAATAGCAATATGATCATCGGCTTCACCATTACACTTATTGAATACAATTCCAGCGGAGGTGTACACATCTGCAAGCACGTTGCAGAAATCCTCCGAACGACCTAAAATCGCTGCTTCGCGCAATTTAAAAGAACTAACGGACTGTTCTTGCATAAGCCGTTTATATTCTTTGCTCTCTTTCTCGCATATCATTGGCAGCTTGTTCGGTTCCTGACTCAAATAGCGCTTCAGCTCCCGACCGCCTTCCGTCATCTCAGCCGCTACACTCATCTGGCGATTGCGGCTCCATTGAGCCACTAGAGAGAGTGATGGTTTTCTACCCAAAAAATCCACTAAAAGCTGATATATTAATCCCCGACTTTCCAACCAACGGCTAAAAGCCTCCGGAACGGTGAGCGATGGAACAGTATGTGTACTCATTTTGCAAATCCTCCTCAATGGTTTCCCGGTCACTCTCCGTCACATTACCGACGTGCGGTTTCCGGTATCCTATCTGTTTTCGCAAAAGTGAACGTTAAAACTAATCCGCACCTAGATTATATCGGATATTAAAAGCGCTTTCCGTGAGCATTCTATGTCTAAAAACTTTATTTGTCGTACTTTTGTCACACTTTCCGTTGTTCAATATGCGTTATCTTCTTATCTAGTTTGTCCAGTTTTATGTAATGAAACCCTGTCGTCCAGAACTTTGCTCATTGACGTGAAACCAAGCGATCTTTAAAATTCTAAACAAGTATAAACAACTTTGCGTTCTGTCCTATTAGGGACGTTATGCGTGTATACGAGAAAGTATAAGAGCAATTTATCAGCCAGATTTAAAGGAAGGGAGCAACGCCATGGAGCCGCTGACGGACCCTTTTGGACGTTTACACGATTACATCCGCATTTCGGTTACCGACCGCTGCAACCTGCGTTGCATCTATTGTATGCCAGCGGAAGGGATGCAATTCCAACCGCAGGACGAGATTCTGAGTTACGAGGAAATTACCGCAGTCGTTAAGTCACTAGCCCCTCTTGGATTACGTAAAGTACGACTAACTGGTGGAGAACCTCTTGTCCGCAAAGATCTGGAAAAGCTTGTTGCTATGATATCTGCGATCCCAGGTATAGAAGATATTTCGCTGACTACAAATGGTTTAATGCTTCCAGCCAAAGCAGCACAGCTAAAAGAAGCCGGTCTGTCACGGGTAAACATCAGCCTAGACTCCTTACGGCAGGATCGATTTTCTATGATTACTCGTGGCGGCGAAGTCGCCAAGGTATTAAAGGGGATCGAGGCCGCACAAGCCGCCGGACTTCAACCGATAAAGCTTAACGTTGTATTGATGAAAGGAATTAATGACGACGAAATCAAAGACTTCATCTCCCTTACGCTGGAGAGTCCTCTAAATGTACGCTTTATAGAATACATGCCGATTGGCAGTGCTACTGATGCTTGGCGCCAAACTTATCTGCCTCTGGAAAGGGTTGTAGAAGCTTGTACTGAGGCTGGTTGGGAAACGGAAGCGGCAGAAATGCCCTCCGGGAATGGCCCTTCCCAGAATCGGCGGGTTGTCGGAGCCCCTGGTACATTCGGCCTGATTCATCCGGTGAGCGAGCACTTCTGCGATAATTGCAACCGCCTGAGACTTACCGCAGATGGGCACATCAAAGCTTGCCTATATTGGGCAGATGAATACAATGTCCGCCCTTTGATAAGCGATCCTGCTGCTGTGCAGGCCTTATTCCGGAAAGCGCTGGGCAACAAACCCCATAATCATGAAATGGCCTTAGCTCTGGAGAAAAAAGCACAGAGCCACACGCCGACAGCTCGGCGCATGTCTCAAATTGGTGGATAAACGTCCATCCCGGTATTATAGTTCCTCTTTTAATTGCATAAATACAAAAAACGCCGCTTTCCCACTGAACGATCTGGGAAAGCGGCGTTGTGCTTAAAGCTTAGCGATGAGCTATTCAATCACTATTAGAGAGATAGAGCTTCGAGCAGCTTAGAAATAGTCGCCGCCGCCTCGGCTCTTGTAGCCTTTTTCTCAGGACGGAAGGTATTGTCTTCGAATCCACCCAGAATACCGGCTTCAGCTGTTTTTCACATACAGCAAGTTTATTTCATTCGTACTGGCAAGCTCACCTTGAACGCTGTCCCATCCCCCGGGCGACTATTTGCAGTTACCTTACCTTCATGCAGCTCAACGATTTTTTTAACCAATGACAGACCTAGTCCACTACCGCCACCACTTGCGGTTCTAGCTTTATCTGCCTTATAGAAACGCTCGAAGATCCGAGGCAGATCTTCCTCCGAGATGCCAATCCCACTATCTTGAATCTCCACCTCTACCTGCTCATCGACCATGCGAAGGCTAATATGGATGCAACCGTTCTGCGGAGTAAACTTGATACTGTTATGCAGCAGATTAGTCCAAACCTGACTCATTAAATCTTTTACAGCAGATACATTCACTTCTTCCAGTTCAGCCTCTACCTCTATTTTTTTCTCCAACCACTGTGGTTCAGAAGCCAGAATCGTATCTCTAAGCTGCTTATCCAGGCGGTAAATCTGATTTTCAAACGGAAAATTGCCCGATTCAAGCGCGGACAGCTTCAATAAATTATCACTGAGCCCAGATACGCGGGTACTCTCAGCCACTATAATATTAAGGTAGTGCCTCCTGCTCTTCACACTCAGAGTTTCATCCTGCAGCGCAAGAGCAAACCCCCGAATAGAGGTTAGCGGAGATTGAATTTCATGCGATACATTAGAGATAAAATCCTGACGCATGGTCTCCATCTGGCTCAGTTCGCTGGCCATTACGTTGATACTCTCTACAATCTCACCGAAATCACCGTAGTCCTTTGTATTATCCAGTACCACATTGAAATCACCCTTAGCAATCCGCCCTAAACCTTCGATAATTGATTTATAAAAAACACGTTCCCAGCCCCGGAATAACTTGGAGGTTACCAATGCCATCAAAAACAAAATCACAATTCCGACCATCACGCCGATTAACTGGGTCAAATACTCCGAAGAGGGGCGTCCAACCCTGCCATATATCCAGTTCATCAAGAAATAAGCTGCACTCCAGCTAATCCCAACACCACCGAAGTAAATAAAAGTCATCCCAATCCGCTTAAGAAGCTCCTTAAACCGGTTCATGCCTCTGCCTCCAGCCGATAGCCTAATCCGCGGATGGTGCGAATAACAAACCCGTATTTATCAGGAGCGAACCGTTCGCGCAAACGGTTGATATGCACATCGAGCGTCCGCTCATTCCCTTCAAAATCATAACCCCATATCTCTTCGATTAGCCTGTCTCTAGTCAATGTCTGCCCCGGATAGCTGCCCAGCTTAAATAACAGCTCAAATTCCTTAAGTGGCAAAGTGACTTCTCCATACGCTGAGGATACCTCGTAGGTTTTACGATTCATTCGCAGCCGGCCAATCCCCACACTTTGTGCAGCAGAGATTTGGTAACGTTTGAGCAGCGCCTTTACTCGCGCAATAAGCACCACTGGCTCAAAGGGTTTGACGAGATAGTCATCACTTCCCAGCTCAAAGCCCTTCACAATTTGTGAGGTCTCTCCCTTAGCCGTCAGCATCAATATCGGAAAATCATAGGTTTGGCGCATCTTCCGGCACAGCTCCCAGCCATCCAAATTGGGCATCATCACATCAATAATGGCTAAGTCTATGTTATGGCTCTCCAGAATCTGAAGAGCCTCCAGTCCATCAGAAGCTCCATAGATGTCATCCATCCCCTCAGCTCTCAGAAATACTTCTACCAATTCGCGGATGTGCGGATCGTCGTCCGCTACTAGTATTTTTGTCATGTATCACTGGAGCCTCCTCTTTATTGTCTTGAATCTCAAGGTTATTCATCTGCAGCTGCTGGGTGGCAAATTCACGATATAGCTCATGGTTTTCCAGCAGTTCTTCATGTCTTCCCATCCCGGTAATCTGGCCCTTTTCCATAAAAATAATCTGCTCAGCATTTACAACAGTAGCCAAACGGTGCGCAATTACAATCGTAGTCCGGCCCTTCATCAAATTGGACAGTGCCTTCTGCACTACGGCCTCTGATTGGCTATCCAGACTGGAGGTCGCCTCATCAAGCATAAGAATCTTTGGATTCCGCAGCAGCGCTCTAGCAATAGCAATCCGTTGCCGCTGTCCACCCGAGAGCTTCACACCTCTCTCACCGACATCCGTATTATATCCTTCAGGAAGCTCATCGATAAAGCCATCTGCATAAGCCATTGCTGCTGCTGCGCGCATCTCCTCCATGCTAACGTCTCGATCCAATCCATAGGTTAAATTCTCAGCAATCGTACCTGCCAACAATGGGCTTTCCTGTGAGACGTACCCGATCAGTTTCCGCCATGAGCGTAATGAGAAGGTTGACACTGGTTTATCGCCTAGCTTAACCATACCTTTCTGAGGCTCATAGAATCGTTCGAGCAGTGAAAATAATGTAGTCTTGCCTCCCCCGCTCGGTCCAACAATAGCCGTCACCTGACCCGGAAGCATCCGGAAGCTTACATCGGTTAGCACATTCTCACCATTTTTATATCCAAAGCTTAGATCTTCTACCGAGATAGGACCCTCTGCACCGTTCGCCTCTTCCTGGCCCTCATATACCTCCTCTTCTGCTGCCAGGGTTTCAATAATGCGCTCTGATGCCCCTTTAGCTTTCTGAATCTGTGTAAAGAACGTGGTCAATTGAGTAAGCGGCATAATAATCTGAATAAGATACAGGATAAAGGCTACCAGCTCTCCAGCTGTCAAAGCACCGGATGATACCTGCATTCCGCCATAACCGATAATGACCACAAGTAACATCATAAAGACAAAAGAGACCAGTGGGCTGATCATAGCGCTGATTTTGCCTTCACGAATACCAAAGGAGAGCAGGTTCATAATTCCGGTTTTGCCTGCTTCGTACTCTTTTTTCTCTGCACCCGAGGATTTCACCAGACGGATCTCTGACAATACACCACTAAGTGTGGCGGTAAAAGAAGCTGTTTCGTCCTGCATGCCTTTGGAGATTTTGTACATCTGCCGTCCAAGTGGCACCAAAATCAACGCAGATAGTGGAAGAACGGTGAACAGAACAAGGGTCATCTTCCAGTTTAAAAATAACAGCACAGCAATGGAGCCCACAATGGAAATCACTCCGGTAAATAAGCTGGCCAGATGTTCAGAGATCAGCGTTTTGATGATCCCTGTATCATTCGTCATCCGGCTGACGCTTTCTCCTGTCCGATTATCATTGTAATAAGCTACTGGCAACACTAAAAATTTACGCCATAACCGGTCACGAAGACCTGCAACCATCTTCTGGCCTACATAATTCAGCAGATAGATAGAGATTCCCCCGGCGATCGTCTGCGCGATAAAAGCACCCGCTATGCCTGCAATTTGCAGCTTGCTGACAGAAGCCAAAGAAAAGCCATCCACCAGATTTTTGGTAAACATTGGGATCACCAGACTAACCAATGTCGAGATCATGCTTAGTGCAATGGCTATTGCCAATAAGCCGTATGAAGGCTTGGTTTCTTTTAATAATGTGAGGAATGGCTTCAGCGCCGTTTTCCCCTTAGCTTCGGATTTTTTCATGCAAAAACTCCCCTTTTCTTGGTGAATCTGCGAGAAGAATGTATCTTCTCTGTTTCGCTTAACCCCATCCTAGCCCTGAATTGTAAACTGAAGTTAAACCCATTGATTCTCTTTTATACAAACGTAGATAGGATAATCCTCAGGCATATTCCTAATAAGGAGGAGCGAACTCTTAACATTTCTACCACCTGCAAACTTGTTATATGCGTTTTTTGTCACTTAGCGGATCAAATTTAAATAAACGTTAAAAAAATGTAAAAAAGTAAAAAAGGAAGTTTGTATCCCTTTTCAACACGTGTTACAGTGATAGAAGGGCCTAATATTGGTCAGTATATCCATGCAAGACATCTAGTGGGAAAGGAGTGACGCATTTGCGGAAAGGCGTTAACTATCCATCTTCTTTCACGTCTTTAAAATGGTTCAATTTTTTTGTATACGGAACCATGGTCCTCTTCTCCAGCTTCTTTCAACTATACCTGCTGGATGTAGGGATGAACAAATTAGAGATCGGTGCCGTATTTTCTATGGGTGCGCTAGTATCCATCTTTGCAAATCCATTCTGGGCAATCTGGACTGACCGATACCAGAATATCCGGAGAATCGTTTTGCTTATGTTAATCGGAACGTTAGTGTTATCCCAGCTTATGTTTCGGGCAAATACATATGAGATGATCTACATCTCCATTCTTTTGTTCTATTTCTTCCAAGGACCGTTATTTGCTCAGAGCAATACGATGATTCTCAGCTATATTGACGGAACTAACTATCGCTTCCGTTCTTTTCGGCTTTGGGGTTCATTGGGGTGGGCACTAATTGCAATTGCCGCCGGATTGGTCCTTGATTGGGCTGGTGTATCTATCTTGTCCTATCTGTTTGCAGGCTTACTATGTGCATCAATGTTATCCATTCTTGCATTACCGAAACTTAACCATACCATTGGCATGGCTCCTATGCCGTATAGAGGCTTCAGCAAACTAATTTATAATCCCTTTTTCTTGTGTTTCATATTGTTTGGTATCCTAGTTTCCATACCGAACACCATGAACACTACATTCATGTCTTTGTATATTACGGACCTAGGCGGCTCCAAGGGAATGATTGGTCTCGCAGTATTCCTCTCCTCTATTTTGGAAGTGGGTGTATTTGTTCTCTGCGACCGATTCCTTAAACGTAAAATATCTGTTCTGCTCGGCTGGCTTGCGCTGGTTAGCGCTTTATTCGTACTACGATGGTGGTTCATGGCGGACGCGACTACAGCCCTCCAAGTAGTGCTCATTCAAATTTTACACTGCATAACATTTGGTGGTTTCTTCTATGTAGGCACTCAACTGACTATGCTTCTTATTCCAAGACCTTACCGTGCTTCAGGACAAGCGCTCTACACACTGACTTGGAGCGGTATAGCCGGTATTGTTGGAGGAGTTCTCGGAGGTTGGATGTATCAAAATCTAGGGGCACAGAGCATGTATCAAGCGGGTGTCTTCTTGACACTGTTTGGAACGCTAGGCTTTACTTTCATGTGGCTCTTTGTAAACCGTGGAGGCTACCGGCCCCCTACAGAGGATGAGGAAGAACTCTCTCACATCGAAATATTATAAGCGAAAATATAAAAAACAGGCTCAAACGTACCTTAACGGGACGTTTGAGCCTGTTTTATTATAAAGAACCTGAACGAATCAAGTGTTAGCCTTGTTTTGGAGGCTGAAATGAACTCTTCAGTGAAACGATAAGATTGAATACGAGATGCCCAGGCGCCGAATATTTGCTATCTACATTAAAATAGCCATGACGGAAGAACTGGAATTTATCCTGAGCCACACTGTCCTTAAGCGCGGGTTCCACAAAACCTTGTAAGATTTCAATGGATTTAGGATTAAGCTGATCCAAGAAGCTAGGCTCCGCTTTCTCTACCGTGGAATCCAGACCTTCAACTTCTGCAGCTTCATCTACTTCTTCAGCAGAAATCAGTGGCTCGTATAAACGGAATTCTGCAGGCACAGCTTGACTAGCTTCTACCCAGTGCAGAGTACCTTTTACCTTACGGCCTGTAAATCCACTACCACTCTTTGTTTCCGGATCATACGTACAATGCAGTTCAACAACCTCGCCATTCTCATCTTTAATGACTTCATTACATTTGATGAAATAAGCATGCTTCAGGCGTACTTCATTGCCGGGGAACAAGCGGAAATATTTATTGGGCGGATTCTCCATAAAGTCGTCGCGCTCAACATAAATCTCACGAGAGAACGGAATTTGGCGTACACCCATTTCTTCATTCTCTGTATTATTCTCCGCTTCAAGCCATTCTGTTTGGCCTTCCGGATAATTGGTGATAACAACCTTAAGCGGACGAAGTATAGCCATGGTGCGAGGCACAGTTAACTTAAGGTCTTCCCGGATAAAGTGCTCCAGCATTTGCAGGTCCACTAGACCCTGACTCTTGGAGATCCCTGCTTCGTACACGAATTTACGAATCGCTTCCGGCGTATATCCTCTGCGGCGCAGGCCGGAGATCGTTGGCATCCGCGGATCGTCCCAGCCATCCACATGTTTTTCGTCTACCAGCAGCTTCAGCTTACGTTTACTAGTCATAGTTTGAGCGAGATTCAGACGGCCGAATTCATATTGATGCGGAACTGAAGGCATCTCACATTCCGCTACGACCCAATCATAAAATGGGCGTTGATCTTCAAACTCAAGCGAACAAAGGGAGTGAGTTACTCCTTCAATGGCGTCCTCAAGTGGATGAGCGAACGTGTACATCGGATAGATGCACCATTTATCCCCTGTATTATGGTGATGCGCATGAGTAATCCGATAGATGACAGGATCACGCAGATTAATATTTGGTGATGCCATATCGATCTTGGCACGAAGAACCTTCTCACCATCTTTGAATTCCCCTGCCCGCATACGGCGGAACAGATCCAAATTCTCTTCGATGCTGCGCTCACGATGTGGGCTGTTCTGTCCTGGCTCCGTCAGCGTTCCCCGCAATTGGCGAATTTCATCCGCGCTGAGGTCATCTACATAAGCTTTACCTTTAGTAATTAATAATTCGGCACGTTTGTACATTTCCTCAAAATAATCCGATGCAAAACGCAGCTCTTCCCATTCATAGCCCAGCCACTTTACATCTTCCTGAATGGAGTTCACATATTCCGTATCTTCTTTGGCAGGATTCGTGTCGTCAAATCTTAGGTTAGTCTTGCCACCGAACTCGTCCGCCAGTGTAAAGTTAATCCAAATCGCCTTGGCATGTCCGATATGTAAGTAACCGTTCGGCTCCGGCGGAAAGCGTGTGACAACTTCTTTTACTTTACCCGTACGGAGGTCTTCGGTAATAACATTTTTAATAAAATTGGAGGGGGTAGTACGGTTCTCCACAGCTATCAACCTTTCGTTCTGTAGTGTTACACTACTTCTTGTATAAACATGTTTCCTACTAATATACCCGTTAACTGTAGATTGTTCAATAAAAGGGGGCACATGGCCTGGATCAATTTTTAGCATCTTTAGACCTTTTGACTTCTCTGCGGGCGATAGAGTAGCATGATAATCATAAGAAAAAATCCATAATCATACATAAGGCCTTGTGCCGAAAAGGAGGCAACTGCTTGTTTAATTATGTCATCGACGAAGAGCTTATCTTAAAGCCACTCATGCCTGAGCATGCTAGGCACATATTCGCGTTAGTGGAGCGCTCGCGGGAACGACTTAGGCAATGGCTTCCTTGGGTTGATGCCGTTACGGAACAGGATCACACCCTTAATTTCATTAAAAATGCTATAAAACAAGGCACCGACAATGGCGCCTTCACTGCTGGACTTTGGGTCCGCGGCGAGCTCGCTGGCGTCATTGGGTATCACCAGATTGACTGGCATAACCGTTCCGTAGGGATTGGTTATTGGCTTGGTGATGGATATGAAGGCAAAGGTTATATGACCAGTGCCTGCCGAGTTCTAGTAGACTACGCCCTGCTGGAAATGGAGCTGCAGCGGGTAGAAATTCGCTGCGCAACCGCCAACGTAACTAGCCGGGCAATTCCTGAACGGCTTGGTTTTGTGCTCGAAGGTGTGATCAGACAGGCAGAAAAGCTGCCCGATGGCTACGTGAATCACGCCGTATATGGTTTATTGCGTAGTGAGTGGCAACTGCTCGGCTAAGTTGATTAAGGAAAGTTATACAAACACGCAAGCAGAAATAAACCTGGCCGGCATACGCCCCCAGGTTTATTTTATTGTGCAGACCAAGATTAGATCTCTGGCATACCCAGTTGTTTTCGAAACTTGTTCCGTACTACGGCTGAGAGAGCTTCCAGCTCCACAAGCTCTGCCAGAGCAGCTTCCTCTTGCAGCCCAACCTGCATTAAATGCAGTACATGCGCCACGGAAGCATTGCTGTCTCCGTTTTCTTTTTTGACAATTGCATCGCCGGTTGAAATCATTCCTTCACGAAGTACACGTAAGTAAAATCCGCTATACCTTGTATCCAGAACTTGAGCCGGTAGATCTGCGGGTCCATGCTTTTGTGAGATTTTGAAGCAAGGGTATCGTGGTTGGCTAACCTGAAGCAAAGTGGTGCCTATTTCATATACATCGCCAATACACACCTCTGTCTCCAGTAGACCCGTTGTGGTGATATTTTCTCCAAAAGCCGAGTACTCCAGTTTCTTTCCCATCTGCTGTTCCCAATACGGATAGTGCTCAATGGGATAGGCGCATACCGCCTTGTCAGGACCTCCATGATGTTTAAGATCTGCCTGGCCATCTCCAACAAATCCATTGGTATGTAGCTGAACTGATCCATCTACAGGCGTTTTATAAATTCCGGTCTCCAAAGGTTTTCCCCGATAATCCACCGTCACCGGCCGACCGACATTAAGCGAGACGATCTCCATATCCATTTCCTCCTGTCAGCATGCAGCTCATAAATATCTCATCCACATAACGACCGCCAAGATAAAACTCCTCCCGCAGACGCCCCTCTTCCACAAAACCGCATTCCCGGTAAAAAGAAATCGCTGATTCATTGCAGGATAATACACGCAGACGAAGCTTACGAATAGCATGCGCCGCAGCGTGTTCCTTAATGGCTTCCATGAGCTGCCGGCCGATGCCTAAACGTTGATAGTTCGGATGAACAGCAATATTAACCTCGCACACATGCCGGTTGCTCTCCATTCTACTAGGGCAGCCAAACCCGACATATCCACATAGCTTGTCATCTTGCAGCGCTACGAGCTGTGATCCCGGGGGAGCATTCAGTAAGAAATCTTCTTGTGAGCGCCACAACATAGGTCCCGGGCTAGTATCCTCTGTCCAAATCAGATGGTCCAGATCAATCAGTTCTCGCACGTCTTTAATCTCTGAGGGTCTAATAGTTAACCTTGCCTTGTTGATTTGTTTCATAAGATGTACACCCCTTGCCTTGCACCTCTATAGAATTCACAGCAGATGTTGGAATCCACTGTGTATAGTTATCCTAGGGACCGCTCTAACGAATGGCCTTTACGATTGAATAAAGCATGGATGACGAAAAATCCTACAGACAGCAGCGCCATCGCACAGGCCAGCCAGGCTGTTGGTGCCAAACCACCACTATCATACAGTCTGCCCATGAAGTAAGGGCCAATGACTCTCCCGACTGCACCAATCCCTCCGCTTAGTCCCAAATAAAACGGTGCGCTGCGCCCCGCATGATCCGAGATAAAGGATGGCATCGCTGGAGAAATCAGCATTTCTCCCAGTGTAGCAAGCACCATTCCAAGAACTAAGCCAGGATAATTAGGCATCCACAAAAGAAACGCATAGCCACCCAAATAAAACAGGGCACTTGCAGTCATTTGCGCCGTTGAGGTAGACGCGAACCAGCGCTTAATCATTGTTACCAATGGCTGAGCTGCAAAAATCAAAATACCGTTCAGTGTCCAGAGAAAACCATAAGTTTTCTTAGGCCAGCCCTCTGAAATAATGAACGGAGATACCCCTGTATTCCAGATAGAGTTACCGAGAAGCAGGAACAAAGAACCGATCCCCATATAAAGATAAATACGAGTATGCCCCATTAGCTTCCACGTGGATTGTTTCTCTGGTTCATTCTTCTGATGCCCCATTACCTCATGCGCAGGTTCTCCACCGATTTTCTTCAGATATATAAAAAAGAAACCCGCAAATACCGCCGAAGTTACACCATTCATTACAAAGCTTAGCATATAGGAAATATCGGCCAAAAACCCGCTTAATGCCGTCCCCAGTGCTACACCAATATTATTGGCGACATAAATAACATTAAACAGCTCACCACGCTGCTTCGTGAAACGAAAGCCGATAAATGCCTGAATGGCAGGTAATGATAAGGAATTAAATAATCCTACCAGTCCCATTGCTACCATAAATAACGTCCAGTTGTTACTAGCTGCCGGCAAGGTGAACAGTGCCAAAGCATTCATGGCGAGCGCTCCGACAATCAGCCGGTTAACGCCTACCTTATGATAGAGTGAGCCCCCGAGTAGTTGACCCACGATCCCACCAACCGATTGAATAAGAATCACCAGTCCAGCATCTGACATGCTGCGTCCAAGCTCATCAAATACATACATCGTAACGAGCGGCCACATCAGCGCACTACCTGTTGCGTTAATTAGGCTGGCAATTAGAAATATTTTCACTTCTTTTGGATATGCCTGTAAAAACTTCATAAGTAGTGTACATCCCCTGTTATATATGTGTCATTAATTCATCCAGTATCATCCCAAAACAGGGCTATGAGCAAGCATACACATTGACGTTTTATCGTGATAAAGTACGCATGAAATCTAGAGGATAAGACGCACATATCGCATGAAATATCCCGTCTCCCTTGGGGTTCACGTCCGCAGTCCTCCCTAGTTCTAATATCTATTCTTATTTTAAAGCCGTGGCTGTCGTCCGTAAAGCAAACTAAACAAGAAGAAACTGATTCGCTTTTAGAAAGACGGGGTAATAGAGCCTAGAAACACTCCCCCTTCAAAATTCGCCGTGATCCGATTTCGTTCCCCCGAGCGCGGATAAATCACGGCGGATTTTTTGTGTCTACATAACAAAAAGCACCCCTAAAACATTAACGCCACCAATAAGGCAGACCTTGAATGTTCTATGGAGTGCTCTATAAGACGAGCTTAAGCGTGTTTTTTGACACTGCTGCCGGACATGCTATCTACGGATTGAATAGCCGTAGGTGCTTTACGCAAGTATGCCATCCAATAGGCAGCTGCGACAAATATTGCCCCACCCGTTAGATTTCCGAGCCAGACGGGAACAAAGTTAGTGAAGTATTGCCCCCATGAATAGTAACCTTCAAAAATAGCTGCTGGAATTAGGAACATGTTAGCTACAACGTGCTGGAATCCGATCGCAACAAAGGCCATCGTTGGGAACCAAATACCAAGGATTTTGCCGCTGAAGTTATCTGCTCCATAGGAGAGCCATACGGCCAGCGCAACGAGCCAGTTACAGCCGATACCCGAAACAAATGCCGGAAAGAATTCTGCATCGATTTTATGACCAGCCATATCCACCAATTTTTCTAAATACACACCCTCTGAAGTTAAACCCACCACATGACCGAAGAAATAAGCTACAAATAATGCCCCTGCCAGATTACTAATCGTAATGAGCAAAAGATTCTTCACAACTTCCCAGAAAGAAATCTTCTTAGCCATAAAAGCAAGCGGCACGGCCATCATATTCCCTGTCAGTAGTTCTCCACCTGCAAGGAGTACCATGATCAGCCCAACGGGGAAGACTGCGGCTCCGATAAAGTTAGCAATGGAACCCCATTCCTGTGGTGCGCCAGCAATGACGCGAATATCTAATAAAAACCCGAGCGCAATAAACGCTCCTCCCAAAAAGCCCAGAATAAGTACGGTACTTAGCGGATTATGAGCTTTTTTTATGCCGTTCTCTACAGTTACTTCGGCAATTTGCTGCGGTTTGCTATAAGCCATGGTTCCTATCCCCTTCATCTATTTACTTCAAATTTGTTCCTTTATGACCATTGTAGCGTGTCGTAAAACACATTAACGTGATAATTATCACTTTGAGAAAACTAAGTGAAAGTTTTCACTGACATGTCAAATTTACTGCGACCTGTGCACAAATAGAAGTTTGTGTATGACCGGCTAAGCCAGCATATCTTGTTTCGTTGGATTACATTTGAGCGTACGCAGCAGCTATCGGACACCGTTGACCCTATATGCAGCTATATCTCACTGGAGCTATACCTAACTGGAGTCATACCTCACTATAGTCATACTTCACTATCGGCATTCTATCGGACTCGGATGACTCTAATCGTAGCTTTTGAGCATATTTGGCCCACACCCGGACATTGGACCGAGATGACCCTAATCGTAACTTTTGAGCACATTTGGCTTGCTATCGGACCCCATAGTCGCTATTGGCACGAAAAACACACTAGTTTTACCTCGTTCTATGTAATAGCTGCACTGGAGTCCGAAATCACGCTCAAAAGGCGATTATTTGCTAATTAGCGGCTTCTGAGTCCGAAAAATTCTGAGGAGGGCGGTGACTCGGCACGATCGGACTCAGTTGACCTTATACGTAGCTTTTGAGCACATTTGGCTCGCTATAGGACCCCATAGTCGCTATTGGCACGAAAAACACACTAGTTGTACCTCATTCTATGTAATAGCTGCATTGGAGTCCGAAACCACGCTCAAACGGCGATTATTTGCTAATTAGCGGCTTCTGAGTCCGAAAGCTTCTGCGGGGGGCGATGACTCGGCACGATCGGACTCAGTTGACCCTATTCGTAGCTTTTGAGCACATTTGGCTCGCTATCGGACCCCATAGTCGCTATTAGCACCAAAAACACACTAGTTGTACCTCATTCTATGTAATAGCTGCACTGGAGTCCGAAATCACGCTCAAACGGCGATTATTTGCTATATAGCGGCTTCTGAGTCTGGAAAATTCTGAGGTGGGCGGTGACTCCGCACGATCGGACTCAGTTGACCTTATACGTAGCTTTTGAGCACATTTGATTCGCTATCGGACCCCATAGTCGCTATTGGCACGAAAAACACACTGTTTGTACCCCATTCTATGTAATAGCTGCACTGGAGTCCGAAATCACGCTCAAACGGCAATTATTTGCTAATTAGCGGCTTCTGAGTCCGAAAGCTTCTGCAGAGGGCGATGACTCGGCACGATCGGACTCAGTTGACCCTATTCGTAGCTTTTGAGCACATTTGGCTCGCTATCGGACCCCATAGTCGCTATTAGCACCAAAAACACACTAGTTGTAACTCATTCTATGTAATAGCTGCATTGGAGTCCGAAACCACGCTCAAACGGCGATTATTTGCTAATTAGCGGCTTCTGAGTCCGAAATCTTCTGCGGAGGGCGGTGACTTACCACGATCGGACTCAGTTGACCTTATACGTAGCTTTTGAGCATATTTGGCTTGCTACCATCACCGAAGCCATTGGATTGCATCTACCCAAGCAGCTATTCAGCACCTAACAAAAAAAGCAGCGATCCTCCCGTAACAGGAGGATCGCTGCTTCTCAAGCTTTATAAGGTTGTCTTTTTCGTCGATAAATCACTCAGGAACAACGTCCCTTTTTAAACCGTTACAGCCTCTTTGCTTGGTACTGTTGTCGGCAGCGCTTGAAGACCTACTGTATTCAGGAAGTTCCAAGGTTTGTTGTAATGCGGTTGGAAGAAGAAATCGATAAAGGCAAGTTGGTCGATTGTCATTTGATTTTGAATACATACAGACACTGTGTTGATCGATTGCGTCAGATCCATCTTGGACATAATTTGAGCCCCGAGAATACGGCGTGTGGCGCGATCAAACACTACTTTTAACTGAACCTGCTCAAAGGTGGGCATAAATTCTGGACGGTAGTTATCAATAATCATGGCGGTTTCTACGTCCATTCCTTCAGCCTTAGCTCCTTCTTCAGTAAGCCCTGTTGCAGCGATATTGTCTTCATAAATCTTAATGCCCGAAGTTCCTTGTGTACCCATATAAGGAATGGTCTCTGTTACCAAGTTGCGCGCAACTAAGGTTCCCATCCGTACGGCATTGGTTGCCAGTGGGATATAGGCGTGTTTGCCTGTAGGGTTGTAATGAATCGCACAGCTGTCGCCAGCGGCATATACATCCGGGCAGCTAGTCTGCATATAGTTATTGACTACAATGGCACCATTAGGCAGCATATCGACTTGACCTTTTAAGAGTTCAGTATTAGGACGGAAACCAATGCAGAGAATGACCAGATCTGTCTCATGCTCACCTTTGCTTGTAATAACCTTTGTTACCTTACCGTCTTTGCCTGCAAAAGAGCTAACCTTCTCATTCAGTGCCAATTTAATCCCATGATCCTGAAAAGATTGTTCGATCGGTGCAGTAAATTCCTGGTCCAGATATTTACTCAGAATGCGATCTTCACCATCAATTAGTGTAACTTGCTTGCCATTCATTTGAAAAGCTTCCACCAGTTCTACGCCGATATATCCAGCGCCGACGACGGTGATTTTATTTGCTTGTTTAGCTTTTTCTATAATAGTGTTGGAATGATCATAGTTCTTGGAAAGTAAAATCCCCTCGAGTTCAAATCCTTCAAGCTTCGGCACAATCGGCCATGAACCTGTAGTCATAATCAGCTTATCGTAGGTATCAGCGAACTCGTGGCCTGTCTCCAGATTGCGTACACGCAATGTTTTGGACTTCGTATCCACTGCAGTTACTTCATGACGCATATTGGTCTTTACGCCAAGCTCTGCAAGCTTTTCTGGTGAAGAATAGAATAGCCCCTCTGGGTCTTTAACCACTCCACCTACATACAAGGCAATCCCACAGGATAAGAAGGAAATATTATCATTACGCTCATATACAGTAATCTCGGCATCCGGGTAAAGTTGAGCAGTATTCACAATTGCGGCGGTTCCGGCATGGGTACATCCAATGACAGCTACTTTCATTATTTCTTCCTCCTTCAAATGGACAATCGGGTTATATATTTGACTTGCATGACCGATCAATGATGGAATCTGATCAACAATGGGTTAGTTGTGATTTATTTCACTTTATAAACTGATTATATTGTGATATTTATCACATTGCAAGTCTTTTTTACCTATATCCTCATATTGTTCACAATTTTAAGTTTTTTTCCGCCACTGCTGCCGAATGCGACTCCGTTAGCTTTGCCACGTGGGAGGTACATTATGATCCGCATTTGCAGGAATCCAAAGGAAGCATAAAAAAAGGCCTCCCCTCTAATACCAACAAGGAGAAGCCTTTTATTAAAACACTTTTACACCAAACCGTGAATCTCTCCGTCCTCATCCATCCATAGTCCCTCAGCGGCTGGCTTAGCTGGCAGACCTGGCATCGTAACGATATTGCCTGTAATAACTACCGCAAAACCTGCACCAAGCGAAAGGGTAATATCTCGGACACCAATCGTAAAGCCTTCCGGTGCTCCGAGGAGTCTAGGCTGGTCGGAGAAGGAATAAGGCGTCTTCGCCAAACATACTTGAAGATCATTTAGCCCAAGCCGCTCGATAACCGCCAGACTCCGCTTAGCCGCCGGGGAAAAATTCACTTCTGCCCCGCGGTAGATCTCATGGACAATTTTGTTGATTTTGGATGAAATGTCGAGATCCTTCTCATACAGAGGAGCAAACTGGCTCGGACCACTATTGTCCAAGAGCTTGTTCAGTTCAGAAGCCAGCTCCTGTCCACCTGCACTACCTTCCGCCCATACTTTTGAGATCGCAGCTGGCACGTTTAAATTGCGGCAGGCCTCCAATACATCATTAATCTCGCCCTCACTGTCCCCTTCAAAATGATTTATGGCAACTAAAACAGGGACTCCAAATTTACCAAGATTCTCTACATGACGTTCTAAGTTCACCAATCCCGCGCGCAGCGCCGTCCGATTCTCGGTTAGAAGCTCGCCTTTAGGCACACCACCGTTATATTTTAAGGACTTAACAGTTACGACAAGAACAGCAGCAGAAGGGGTTAACCCGGCCTGTTGGCATTTGATATCCATGAATTTCTCTGCACCAAGATCCGCTCCGAAGCCTGCTTCGGTGACCACAACATCTCCCAGCTTAAGGGCATAACGAGTGCCAATAACACTGCTGCAGCCATGAGCGATATTCGCAAACGGCCCCCCGTGCACAATAACAGGCGTACCTTCCAGAGTCTGTACCAAGTTTGGCTTAACTGCTTCCTTAAGCAGCGCTGTCATCGCTTCAACGGCCCCGATTTGCTCGGCTGTTACCGGTTGTCCCTCTTGGTCATATCCAATCAGAATACGGTTTAAACGCTTCTTGAGATCAATAAGGTTATCGCATAAGCATAACACAGCCATAATCTCAGAAGCCGTTGTAATCTGAAAGCCACTTTCCCGTACCGCTCCATTTCCGTCCCCGAGCCCAGTCACAATACTGCGCAGGCTGCGGTCGTTCATATCCATGACACGTTTCCAAACGATACGCTGCGGATCCAGTCCCAGCTCATTGCCTTGGAAGATATGATTGTCAATCATTGCGGACAATAAATTATGCGCAGAAGTTACCGCATGAATGTCACCGGTAAAGTGCAAATTAATCTCATCAGCCGGAACAATCTGCGACTTCCCGCCGCCTGTTGCGCCGCCCTTCATCCCTAAGCAAGGCCCAAGCGAGGGCTCACGTAAAGCAGCCACGGTCTTCACTCCTGCTGCATTCATTGCCTGCGCCAACCCGATGGTTGTTAAGGTCTTACCCTCGCCAGCAGGGGTCGGATTCACCGCAGTGACCAGAACCAGCTTGCCATCTGGCTTGTTTTTCATATCCTCCCATAAGGAAGGTGAGAGTTTGCTTTTATATTTGCCGTATAGTTCCAGATGCTGCTCGTCGATTCCTGCTTGTGCTGCTACCTCTGTAATTAACTTCATGCTTGTATAAAACCCTCCTGCCGTTATTATCCTGCTGTACTCCGCTTTTTTATGCATGTTCGCTCAGTTGCTATATTCTCTTCAAAGGATACATCGTCTTTTTAAAGCGTCAAGTATAATTTATCACAATAAAAATTCAAGGCAATCTCCATTAATCCTTTAAAAAAAGAAAATCCCCGCGAGCATCGGTCGAAACCGAGTCGAAGGGATACTTGGAAGATCACTCTGCAACTGACCCCATAATGGATCTACAGTAGTGACTCAATATGTTGTTTCATCGTTTCCGGCGATTCTTTGGGCTCCACACGAGCCACTACATTGCCGCTGCGATCAATAAGAAATTTGGTGAAATTCCAGCTAATGTCGCTGCTGTCTCCAGCACCAGGCTGCTGCTCCTTCAAATAATTGAAAAGCGGGCTGGCATCCGGTCCATTAACATCAACTTTGGCGAATACCGGAAAGGTAACTCCATAATTAATCTGACAGAATTCCTCAGCCTCTTCACTCGTACCTGGCTCCTGGCCCGCAAACTGGTTGCAGGGGAATCCTAATACTACAAGTCCTTGATCGCTATACTGTTCGTATAGTTTCTGAAGATCTCCATACTGTGGCGTAAGTCCGCACTTACTAGCCGTATTAGCAATCAGCAGCACCTTACCTTCATACTCCGCAAACGGCACTTCTTTACCCGAAGGTGTAACGCCGGCAAAACTGTAGATCGACATCTTTATTCCCCTTCTCTCCTTTTACTTAGACTACACTACGTATCTTACCCGAACTGTAAGGGAATGCAACTTCTGAACTCTTTTTATAGCCATAGAAAAAGCAGCCCTACAAATTTCATAGGACTGCTCTCTGCGTCTGTGTTATTTCGATACCGGAATTGCGTCATAATATTCTTCCAACGTAATATCCTTCTCATTGATATAGGCAGCAATGTCCTTACCTACATAACGGATATGCCAAGGCTCGTACTTATATCCGGTAATGTCTTGCTTACCTTCAGGATATCTGATGATAAAACCATATTCCCCTACATGCTTGGCCAACCACTCGGCTTCCTTCGTCCCACCAAAACAACTCTCGGCGGCACACTTGCCATCACTTCCCGAAACATCAATAGCCAGCCCGGTCTGATGCTCGCTATAGCCAGGGACTGCACTGTAAGTACGGGCTTTTTCTTCCCCATCTCTCTCCACATAACGGTCATACAAAGTCGTCTGGGTTGCCTGTGAGCGGTAGGCAGAAACGCCTGCTAAATAAATTCCGTCTTCCTCTGCACCTGCGAACATCTTCTCCAAGGCTTTAGCGGCTTCGCTGCGCATCATACGCTTTTCGATTTTCTCTTTGAAGGTAAACCGGACATCAGGATAGACAAGATCCGTTGGTTTATAATTATCAGGCAAACCATACTGCTTATTTACCATCACTGTAATACTATCAGGCTCTGCAGATATAGGATCTGGAACACTACCTGCATTATCACCGCCTGATTCAGGCGGACTAGAGGGTTCTGATGGATCTGTTGTATCCGATGGATCAGCTACTGCCGGGTCTGTAATCCCCCCTCCATCACTTTCCCCCGTCTCCCCAGGCTCACCTTGAAGATTATCCCCCACATTTATATTTGAACCGTTACTCTCCGAAGCAGAAGGAGACGTGTACTTTCCTATTCCCCAACCGACAGCAATAACGACAATTAACAAGATTATAATTTTAAATTTTTTTGACATCTGTAAGTTCTTCCTCCTCGAAGCCGAACATTCTATTTATCTATTAGACAGGCTTTCCTTCATAAATGTTTCACTAAGAACCTATTTTTAATATAAAAATCAATATGTTCCACGCTATAAAATAAAGGTTACCATAGGTCATTAGCTTCAGCGCTAACTACCCTATGGTAACAAGTTTCATCTATAAAACTCTACTAACTTTATCTGGAAGTGCCGCGACCGCCGCTTTTAAAGCCACCGGATCCATTGCTACGGCCACCGCGTGAAGATCCGCCGCCGCTGTTGCGGCCGCCTTTGCCAGCAGCGCCACCCTTGGCACCGGCGTATCCGCCTTTGCTGCCTTTACCACCTTTGCCGCCTCTAGACGGGCCTGCACCGTAGCCGCTGCCTAAGCCGCCACGTGGAGTGCCTCCAGTGTAGGCACCGCCGTCCGCACCTCTAGCTACGTTCTCACTGTAGCCAGTGCTTGGTCCGCCCTTCCGGTTCGCACCGCGCGAACCGGCGCTAGGCATTGCCGCGTTACCGCTGGCAGACGCTTCGCCTCGGGAGGCGAAGGCGCCATAGCCGCCGCCTACTCGCACTACGCCGGCAGCCTTGCCGCCGCCCTTAGGAGCAGCAGCGTCATAGCCGCTGCCGCCACGCTTGCCCGCCGCCGCATCGGAACGACCGCGGCGACCTTCTGCAGGCGCGCCCCAGCCGCCTGCTTCTTTACCGCGGCCACGGCCGCCTTGCCGCGCTCCGCCTTCGCCGCGCGGAGCTCCGCCGCGGCCAGAGCCGCCGGTCTTCGGCCCGCGGCCCGTGCGCGCTGCTTCAGCGCCGCCGCTTTGGCGACCGCCGTGGCGTCCGCCGCCTTGCACAGGGATGAATTCGCCAACGCCGAATTCATCCTTCTCGTAACGGCGGCGATCCAGCCGCTGCGAGATGCCATGCTCGATCAAATCCAGACCCTCTTGATCACGTGGAGATACGAAAGTAATTGCAAGCCCTTTGCCTCCAGCACGGCCAGTCCGGCCGATCCGGTGAATATAGCTATCCACATCAAGCGGCATATCATAGTTAAAGATGTGAGTAATACCTTCAACATCCAGACCCCGAGCTGCTACGTCTGTCGCTACAAGCAGCTGCAGCTTCGCATCACGGAATCTTTTCATCACGCCTTCACGTTTACCTTGGGACAAATCACCGTGCAGCTCGTCACATTCATAACCGGCTGCTTGCAGCGCTTCGTTCAAATTGGATACCCGTCGTTTCGTCCGGCAGAAAATAATAGCCAAGTAAGGACGATCCCGTTCAATGAGGGATTTGAGCGCTTCTTCTTTATTACGGTCCGAGCATTCCACTACTTGCTGTTTGATATTATCCAGCGGAATCGGCGAACCACTCTTAATGATGATATCCAGTGGCTCTTTCATGTAATTAGCAGCGAGACGTTTAATCGGATCAGGCATTGTCGCGGAGAACAACATAGTCTGACGACGATAAGGCACAGCCGTAATGATGGTCTCAACATCCTCCAAGAAGCCCATGTGCAGCATTTGATCGGCTTCATCCAGAACGAGCATTTTTACGCCGCTAAGATCCAGCGTCTCCCGGCGCATATGATCCAAAAGTCTGCCCGGTGTACCGATGATAAGATGTCTGCCGCCTTCCAGCTTGCGCAGTTGCTTCTCTACATCTTGACCACCGTAAACCGCCAATATTTTGATATCCGTATGACGCGCCAGCTTGCGTGCCTCTTCTGTAATTTGCAAAGCCAGCTCACGTGTTGGAGCCATAATCAGCGCCTGAGGGTAAGCCCGCTCCGTATGGATCTTGTCCATAATTGGCAGCAAAAAGGCCAAGGTCTTCCCTGTACCTGTCTTCGCTCTAGCTATTACGTCCAAGCCCTGCACCAATGGCGGAATTGCTTCCTGTTGCACTGGCGTAGGCTTAACAATGCCTTGACTTTGAAGCAATGTACACAGTAATTCTGAAACTCCTAAATCTTTAAATCCCGGCAAATTCTCCACCTCACTATTTTCTCGGTTTAATTTGATTACATCTCTTTCTTAACTTCCGTCTTCAAAAGCCCTGTATGAGGCAGCCTGCATAGGCTGTCCTGTTCTGGGGCATATGCTTCAGATTCAGCTATATTCAAACAAAAGCGGAAGAACACCGTCACCGGCATCCTTCCGTCCCATGTATCCCTTGACCCGTTAAAAGAGTGCGGTCAAAGTTCGGTTTCTGGGCAGCAGCGATCCACCGGACGTTAAGACGGCACTCCATTTGCGTTCCATTCCACTTTATACAATAGAAGTAAAGTTAAGCTTAGAAAGTTATCTTTTATATTGTACTTGATAGAAAGGCATTTGTGTGAAACTGCTGAAGAATAATTATTCAAATCCCTTAAGCTAGAACCTTCCCGATTTAAAAATCGCATAGATCAGCCACAAGAACATCAGAAGAGCCACTACGCTGCCAACCTCCACTGTAGGGAAATTCCATAACACTGAAGGCTGTCCACGCATCGCAGTACCAATAATGAGTCCTGTCATGATGATGCTAAACGCGAGCATCACAATACTGAATGCTAAACGGTTACCTACCCGGTCCAGCTTACGCTCCAGATTCTGCATCTCAGGTGCCACAATCTCCACCTTTATCTTTCCCTTACTGATCAGCGCGGATAACTGCTTAGCCTGCCCAGGAAGCTCCAGCAGACTCTCTGTTAAGTCGGCTACGCCTCCCAGGAACTTACGCTGCAATCGACTGCCGCTAAAGCGCTGCTTCACAAGTTCCCGCCCAAAGGGTTCCGCCATCTCCAAAATACTGATGGTTGGATCTAAGTTGCTGATGACTCCCTCCAGCGTGAGCATTGTCTTCCCTAACATCGTCAAATCCGGCGGCAGCACTAGACGGTGTTTTCGCGCTATGCCGAACAGATCATTCAGGGCTTTGCCTATACTCATTTTGCTAAATGGAACATCATAATATTCATCCCGCAGCCGATCCATATCATCATGCAGCGCACTTCGATCAGCATCCTCAGGAATGACTCCAAGACGCAAAATTGCCCGGACCATTGCATCCGTATTTTTGCGCATCAGAGCGATAATAAGTGCAGACAGCTGCTCCTTCATCTCCTCATTCAGCCGACCCATCATGCCAAAATCAATCAAAGCCAGCTTGCCATCACCCATCCGTATAACATTGCCCGGATGAGGATCAGCATGGAAAAAACCATGAATGAAGATTTGTCTAAGCATCATCTCCACAAGTTGCTGAGCAATGGCTTTAAGCTTAACGCCTTTACTCAGCAACTCATCGCGACGACTCAGCGTTGTCCCTACCACATATTCCATCGTCAGCACTCGTGTTGACGTATAGTCCCAATAGATATCCGGGATGTACACTCCCTCATAATCCATCTGCTGATCGATTTTCTCTGCATTACGCCCCTCTTGGCTGTAATCCAGCTCGCCAAGCAGCGATTTCGAGAACTCCTCTACCATACGGCACAGCTGATATTGCCTCGCCCAAGCGAGCCGCTTTTCAGCAAGCGTGCTTAAATCTTTGAGAATTTCCAAATCCCTGCTCATCGTTCGCAGAATACCCGGACGTTGAACTTTAACAGCTACGACTTGTCCACTGTGAAGCACAGCCCTATGCACCTGACCGATGGATGCCGCAGCAAGTGGCGTATCCTCAAAAGAATTAAAGATTTCATCCATATGCTGATCCAGTTCCTGCTCAATGATCGCGCGCACGCGGTCGACAGGAAAAGGAGGCACATTATCTTGTAGTTTTACCAATTCCTGAATAATAGAATCAGGCAGCAGATCTGAACGGGTACTGGCGAGTTGTCCCAGCTTAATAAAGGTTGGACCCAAATCCTCCAGCACCAGCCGAATCCGCTCCCCAAGCGTAAGGCTTGTGTGTGCTTCCTGCGTTACAAGACGACGTGGAAGGGATAGTAAGTGATAGAGCCCCAGCTCTTCCACCATATAGCCAAAACCATGGCGCATAAGCGCCATGGCGATTGCCCGGTAACGTCCGGCATGTCTAATGCGTACTGCCATTTAGTCCGAACGCGTTTCCGCCGATGTTCCCTCTAGATGAGAAATCCCCTCTAGCTCGGCCAACCGGCGCTCCAATACTGCAATTCGCCCTTCCAGCTCGGCAATATCGTTTTGTACAGGCACATTCATTTCCTTCAGCACGCGTTGTACTTGCTCTTGTACAGCAGATTTGAACATGCCTCGTTCTTCCTCACCACGTTCAATTAGCCGATCGACGAGAGCCCTAGATTCCGAAGGAGCAAGCTCCCCGCGTTTCACTAGTTCTTCAACAACCTTCTCTACTTTTTCCTTACTGACAATGGTGAGGCCCACTCCTAAAGAGATCGCTTTTTTAAACAAATCACTCATGGCACTTTCCTCCCAAAGATTCCGTTTCATTACATAACGGAGTTTATGATTAAAGTATACCCCACTGTGTACGTATTTCAAAAAAAACACAACATTGCTTAGTTAGTGACCGGAATACGGGCAGCCCAAGTAGCCGCCTGTAGAATTAGTTTACGTAGTGCCGGATGACGGAAGGAAGGTTCATGATGACCAGGCATAAGGAATACTACTCGTCCTAAACCATAGCTATGGCACCATGCAGCTGGAATCCATTGCCCCTCAGATTCATATTGAAGCAGAATAGTCCGTTCTGTGAACGGGTCAAATTCAAAATGATAGGGCTCCTCATCCAATTGGAAATCTTCCACACCTTCGGTGATGTCATGCTCTAGCACTTTGAAGTTCAGGGGTTCGTAAGCTGTGTGTCCGTTAAATCGACCCCCGATTAGCTGTGCAAGCTCGTTACGTTTCGTCAGCGAAGCTCCCGTATGAAGAACAATGAGTCCGCCTCCTCCACTTACATAGCTGAGCAAACCAGCCGTTTGTTGAGGGGAGACTGTTTCGTTCCACAATTCATTGTAAGCAATACATAGGTCATAACTTGCTAAATGCTCAATGCGCATTAATTTTTTATTTTCTGAACATTGCACGGTTAATAAATCATTTAAGATCTCACTAATTTGTTGGTCCACTCCTTGAAGTGGATGAAACCGGGGATGGGTGTAATCACCAAGTAATAGACATTTTCTCTTGTCCATGGGATCCTCCTCCTTATTCGTTGTTATTATTCGTCACATGTTGCCTATATTCTAAGGAAAACTGCCGCGAATGTCCATGCAGATGGCAGGTATATTGCTCTTTGGGCTTATTTTTCCGGGTAAAAAAGCATCCCCGGCCATGATAACAGGCGGGAATGCTTCTGTGTGATAACGTCATTCGTGTAAAGCTGACGCAACTTGTGACTTAGCGATTCGCCGCCACATATTTGCCTAGCTCTACAATCATGCTTCCCATCCGTTCATGCTCAGGCATAATGATACGCTGTACGCCCTCTTCTTTAAGCGCCTCAGAGGTAATCCGCCCTACAGAAACAGCAAGCACTTTATCCTCAAAAGACTTCAGCATTTCTTCCAGCTTTCCCTGTTCCCGGGCAAATTGACAGAGGAAACGAAACTGTGGTGCACTCGTAAAAGCCACGGCATCAATTTTGCCTGATATGATTTCTAGAAGCAATCTTTCCAGTTCGCCCGGCTCAGGTGGGGTATGGCGATACGGCAGCACTTGGCGGGTAGTAGCCCCAGCCTCCTGCAGCCATGCAAGCATATGAGGAGCTGGATCGCCGTGCAGCTGAAGAACGACTTCTTTCCCCTGCAAATTCAGGGATTGAAGCCCACGAATCAATCCGATTGTACTTCCGTCGTCGTCACGAACCTCCGGCGTAAGTCCTCTTTTTTTCAAAGCATTCACTGTCTTATAACCCCGTGCGGCAATAATAGAACCAGAAAGTACTTCTAAGAAACGTTCTTCGATCCCCATTCGCTCAGCCATATCGAAGAGAGCATCAAGTCCCATCCCTGTAGTCAGGATCGCCAAGTAAGGAGGCTGATTGATCCATGCATTCAAACCTTCCTGCAATGCCTCATCATCTAGAAATACAGTCCCTTGAGCAGGTCGGCATACTGCCGTTCCCCCCATATTCTGAACCAGCTTGGCCATTTCTTCCGATTTGCGTGGACCCGCCAAGGCGACAGTGAACCCTTTTAATTGCTCTGCCATTTCCTATTATCTCTCCTCTCTCCATTGCCTAACCCAACATTATTGTTTATCAGTATACTTGCAAAGGAGTTCAAAAGGGAAGATAAAAAGCACGGTTCTCCTATCAGAAATCAATCTAATTACCAGAAGCGTTTATCTTAAAGCGGCTCGCCAGCTTCTGCAGTTCTTCTGCAAGACGGCTAAGGTCGGTAGACGAGGATGCCATCTCCTCTACAGAAGCAAGCTGCTCTTGTGCGGCAGTTGCGATAGTTTCCGTATTCACAGCCGCCTCTTCCGATATGCCGCGAATTTCCCCAATAGCCTTCTCCATATCATTAGATTCCACCAATAAAGTCTGCACAACCCCACCCATGGCTTCAATCTTCTCCGCGGCACTCTTTACTGCTCTTCGGATACGAGAGAAAGAACGTCCGGAAGTATCCACAGCCTCAATACCTTCGGATACGCGCTGTCTGGTGTCTTCCATCGTATGAGTTACCAGCAGCATTTCACTATTAATAGCGGTAATCTGTTCGGCAATCAAATGTGCGGATCTCTCTGATTCCTCTGCCAGCTTACGCACCTCGGCAGCAACCACCGCAAATCCACGCCCTTGTTCCCCGGCTCTGGCTGCCTCAATGGAAGCATTGAGGGCCAGCAGGTTGGTCTGGCGGGCAATCCCGGTGATGACACCAACAATGCCCTCAATTTGACTGGTTCTTTCATTCAGCTTGTCAATTACACTGCCCAGCTCTCCGACCGTTTCATGGATACCATTGATTTTGTCCACCACGCTGATAACCGAATCATTACCTTCTGATGCTGAGAGTGAAGTCTTGTCCATCATTGTGGATACTTGCTCCATATATGTGGAAATCTGCTCGACCTCACTAGCTGTAGCGGCAGTGCTCTCCATTCCTTTTCGTACACTAACCACCTGTCGCTCCGTCCCTGCCGCTACGTCCTGAATCGCTATGGTCACCTGCTCAATCGTTTGGGCAGTCTGATCCGCACTAGCCGTCAGTTCTTCCGCTGAGGAGGATACATTGCTTGTCATCTCCTGCACGCCAATGATCATCTCGCGCAAGCTGATCACCATTAATTGAAAATTCTCTGCCAGCAGCCCTATTTCATCTTTACGGAAAACACCCATGTCTTCCGACAGATCACCTTTGGCTATCACCGCAGTTGCTTTCCGCAGCCGGAAAAGCGGTCTCAAAATCGATTGAATATTAAAATAGATCACAACCAGCGCAAGCAGAACGGAAACTACAATAACAAGCAGAGCTGTATCGCGAATTCCACTAGTTGCTGAGTTAACCTCATCAATGCTGATCGTACCTCCGATTCTCCAACCCGTCAGTTCATTGACCATAAAGGTCATCTTTTTGGACGTATCCTTGAAGACATAATCGAAGACCCCTTGTTCTTTCTCGAACATTTTCTTTACAAAATCATCTGACGATTCCTGCCCGATAGCCTCTGTAGGATGAACTAGAAACTTCTTGCTGTTATCAACGATGAGGATATAACCTTCCTTGCCTACCTTAATTGAGGTCAGCTCCCCTAAAGTAGACAGGTTGAGATTCATTGTGATCACCCCATCACCGCCCTTAAGAACCGTTGATATCGCAATCGCGGTTTCTTTATTTACGGTTTGAAAAGCCGGAGAAATCACTGCCCCTTTTCCTTGCTTCAGAGAATTAATATAGGCGCTTTCCTGCCTTGGATCATAACCCTCTGGCAGCTTAGCATCTAAAGCATGAATAGCCTTGCCATTGCTTGTACCCACATAAATGTCCAGTACATCCGGATGCAGCGCCACATATTCCTTCAGTCTGGCTTTTACAGCAGAGGAAGTCCCCCCAGATCCCTCACTGTTGATCCCCTCAGATGAAAACTCCGCGGCAAAATAAGAAATCGCATCTATTTTGGATTGAATATTAGAGTTAATGATTTCATTTACGGCCAACACACTTTCGGTAGCATTGTTCACCAGTTGATCTTCCACTTCCTGGCTGGCAGCTTGATAGGTTCGCCAGCCTATTATAATACTGGGCAGCAGCAGTATTATTAGGTATGTAAGAATTAACTTGGTACGGATAGTCATACCCGCATTTTTTTTCATAGACGTCATCATCTCTCTCTCATCTGAGTCTTAGGCAAGGATACATTTACCAGACTTAATATATAATTTAAAATCTGTTTTAGGAACCGATTTTCCTCCTATCTTTCTTTGTTTTTCTCATTTTTTTTGAGAATTGTCATATAAATGCAACAAAAAAGGCCGCCTCAATGAAAGCGGTCTCTCCGGATATACATATTATTACCGCAGCACAGGCTCCGGCACCTCTATCCTAATTATTCTTTTTGTTCTTACAGTTTGGGCAGACGCCCCCGAATACTACATGAGCATGACCAATGGTATAACCGGTATCCTTGGCCACTGTATTCATCCATTCACGCGGAACTTGATTCATAACCTCATCCACTGCTCCACAAACCTCACAAATGATATGCTGGTGATCATCCATACGTGCGTCATATCTGCTAGCAGCTTCACCAAGCTTAAGCTCACGAATCATTTGTTTATCTGAAAGATAACGCAGAGAGTTATATACCGTACCGTATGCTAAGCTATGTCCCTGCTCTACTAGCCGATTCATTACTTCCGCAGCAGTAGGATGGTCATGTGAATTAAGGACGATATCGTAAACGGCTTGACGTTGGGAGGTCAAATTTAGACTTTTCATTACTATCATCCTCTAACTTATTTTTAGATCAAGTATAAATCTTGTGAATGGGAACGTCAATCCCATTTTTATCCACACCTTACTTTCCCAGCTACTTGATCATCCCTGAATATTTAATATTCACGTCTGCTTTAATCTCAAATTTAAGATCTGAATAGAGCCCCTTCCACACTTTCATTTCCGTATCGTTATTAAAATGCCTTGCTCCATAATGCAGCCCCCAACCAAAGGGATCTAGGCCACTGGCTTGAATTTTGGTCAGCAATGCTAAGATATCCGCTTCCAATTCCTTTTCCCCGGCTTCCTGGATCTTCTTCAACATGTGATGTGTCACCAAATCGGGGCTACTGCTCTCTTCGAGAATACCTTTTATCTTAATACGATAACGAATAGTAGCTTTCCCATGCTCTGGAGTCAGGATTTTGTAGTCTGAAGATGATCTCTCTGTGTAGTATTGATACATAATGCCTTCGGAATGGGCGGGTAAGTTGGTTCGCAGATTCGGGCGTGATAACAGATTATATAGCCGGGTTTCGTTGGGCGTAAGAACCATTTTGATTTTCTCGTTATTCAGCAGAGCAATTTTATCAATTAAAAACTCCTTATCCCCTTTAGCCTCGATAATCGGCAGGATTGGATCAATCCCCTCCTCAAAGATATTTCTCATCAGCTGAAAGGAATACACACTA
Organism: Paenibacillus sp. FSL F4-0122; assembly: GCF_038002845.1. NCBI lineage: Bacteria > Bacillati > Bacillota > Bacilli > Caryophanales > Paenibacillaceae > Paenibacillus > Paenibacillus sp. FSL F4-0122. The sequence continues at coordinate 2,696,556 of NZ_JBBODI010000001.1, read as the reverse complement.
GAAATAAATGGAGACTCCGTGCCTTGTCCACTCATAGCCAGAATAAGAGAATTCGATGGAATCCGCTCCGATTCGGGTCTTACCTTCAGCACTTGAAGTGCTTCCGGACGCCCTATTGCAAAATTGACAATAAGCTGGATATCTCTACGTCGCACAGCCCAGTCCATAACATGGAGAATATCTTTATGGGCAACCCCTTCCCCCAAAATAATTGATTTACAATGGGAGTAATCAAGCTCCTTTTCCACTCTGGATTTCATTCTACGGAGGGCTTCCGAAATGCTTGGAGACTCCTCCGTCAAGATCTGCATCTTCTCATCAATCTTGGTGACATCCCCCTGAGGGATAGCAAGCTTCAAGCTAATCTTAAAATTCCCTTCTTCTGTACCTTCATCAACGCCGATCGCTAGCACAAAAATCCGCAAATCAATTTCCTTGAAGTCACAACCGGGGAGAAGCAGGAGTAAGGTAATCCCAATTCCAGCAAGTACTCTTCTCATAGCTTCCCCCTCCTAACTTTGCGATAACAATAAAACAGCAGAGCGATGATGAACATCTCACCAAACCAGCGAATTTGCAGAAACCAGGCACCAAACATATTAAGTTGATATTGATCCAGCCCCATTAAGGACAGAACCATCGCACTAAACAAGCCTAGAATGCCCCACTCTTTCCAGTGCTCTGCTTTTGGGGACTGTTTTTTTACAGATGAAAGGGCACCTTTAAAAAGCTCTAAACCTCCATGCCAATGAACAATTACACTCACCAGAGATAAACTTAAATAGGTAAAATAAAAAATAAACAGCATCCGTTCAATAATAAAGGATTCCATCCGAATACTGTCGGCCGTCGAGAACCATGTATACACATGCCTATCAATAGCAACGGTTCCGAAATATCCGATGGGAACTAAGAAAGTCAAGAGCAGTACGAAAAGACCCTCCACCCCTAAAATCCAGGCATGCTTCAGCTTCAGCCCATGAAATACCCGATTAAATATGGCCAGGTTTAAGTAACCGCTAAACGAAAAGGTAGCCGCCGCAAGGCTCATTAGGTCCGGCTTATGCCAGAAGTATGTAGTGACCTGCAAAACAGAATCCCAATTGAAGTCCGGATTGGTCAACGCTTTTACGAGGCCATAAATAATTAACGGTAAGGATACGCTGAGAATGATTTCAAGCCCATACAAGAGTGATAAAGAATCGAAGCGACAGCAGATGCAGACCAAGACTAAAAAACTGATCACAACCGTATAAGGACTCGAATCGGGACTGATAAACCGCAGCGTGATATCTACAAAAGAAAGCAATGTAACTCCCCCGGCCACACACCATAAGCCAGCAAAAAGGACCAATAAGATTCTGGCTAACTTCTTAGGAAGCAAGGAGTCAAATATTTCCGGAAACCCCTTGCCGGGGAATTTAGCAATCAGTACAGTAAATATATAGACAAACAAAGTGCCCAAGATCGTTCCGATTAGGATGGACATCAAAGCACCACCAAAACGTCTGTCTATTAGTTCCCTTGGAACAAAATTAATGATGTTGATCAAGCTGTTCATCAGAAAAAGACAGTAGAAATAACGGCTTTTGGCCATCAATGCTCTCCACCCTTCTTCTTGCCGAGATTATCGAGAAAAAACAATCTGAAATAAGGTCGTCCGAAGCTGCGCTGTTTGCATAAATACATGGCGAATCCCACGACACAGACCACTACCCCAACCAATCCTAAAAAAGCTGCGGCAATAAGAAAAATATACTTCAGCACTCGTATGGACAAGCTCATCATATTCAGCGGAATTAGAAAATTGGATATCGCAACAGCAGAAACCAATATGATCATGATATTCCCTACAAGTCCTGCTGCCGTCGCTGCCTGCCCCAAGATAAGCCCTCCTACCGTCGTTGCCGTTGGACCAATTGCCTTGGGGAGCCGTAAGCTCGCTTCAGTCAGAAACTCCATCATCATGAGCATTAAAAGCACTTCCACAAAAGATGGATAAGGCACAGTCGCACGACTGCCCGCAATAAGCAAGGCAATCTGCACACGAATAATCTCTGGGTTATACGAGGTGAGTGTTACGTAGAGCGCAGGCAGCCACAACGTCATGCACACACCGATAATCCGAAGCAGCTTTAGAAAACGCCCCACGATAGGAAACTGTATTTTATCATCCATGGATGTAAAGAAGTCATTAAAAATAGAAGGCAGCACTATCGCATAACCGGTTGTATCCAGCACTATCGCTACTTTACCTTCAGACAAATTAAACACCACTCTATCCGGTCTTTCGGTGATGATGGACTTAGGGAGTATTCTTAATTTGTCACTGCTTATAAACTTCTCAAGTTCTCCTGCAGCCTGCAAAATATCAACCTTTAGCGTCCCCATCTTCTCCCTTAATTCTTTTAAAACGTTATAGTCAACACGACTGTCATCGTATAAAATAGCTATCTTTGTTTTAGAGACATCGCCGATGACCATGGTCTCCATTTTGAGATTAGTGGATTGATAACGCCGCCGAATCATGTTCAAATTAATCGCTATATCCTCTGTCAGTGCATCTGACGGCCCCTGTGAAATACTTTCGGCAGACGTTTCACTAACACCGCTGCTCTCCGTACTCATAGCATCGAAGAAATAAATCACATCTTTTATACCCAGAAGCACATAACCACTGAGCAAAAGGTCGATCGCCTTCTCTCTCGTAGTCGCCTCTTCAGTGCCCGGATAAGTCATAATGTAATCCTGATAAGCGCTAATACTCTCCATTTCATAAAACGGCGCAATCACGTGGCGGCTGAGTGTCTGCGCATCTGTAACGCTTTTGATATAGAGCAGGTTGATTTGCCCAAAAGGGGCAACGCTCGTTTTATCGATTAAATCCGCGAACCCGTTCAGCTGGTCTTTGATCCATTCCAGAGAAATATTGTCCTTATCCTGTTGAACTGACATGGAACATCATCCCTCCTATTTGTCCTTTACGTCCCGGATCCCCCCTTATTTTGGCACTGTTTCTTTGAATTCATGCACTGCACAATTGAACGGGGAGTTTCTTTTCACAGGACTGTGGTAATAAATGAGATGAGGATTGTACAGATGGAGGGATAATAGATGGACCCAAACCGTAAGATAACGCAAAGTCTTCCACAATTTCCGGAATCATTATGGAGAGATACCACGGATTTACCGACTTTTCCAAAGCTGGCTGAAGATATTTCTACAGATGTGGCAGTGGTAGGCGGTGGAATTACAGGCATTACAACAGCCTATCTCCTCAGCAAAGCAGGCTACAAAGTCACGCTCTTGGAAGCAGGGGAAATTCTAAGTGGCACTACGGGTTTTACCAGTGCAAAAATCTCAGCACAGCACGGGTTAATCTATCATCATTTGATAAAGCATTTTGGGCATGAGCAAGCCCGGCTCTATTATCGTTCAAACAGCGAGGCTATGAATTGGATCCAGAATACGGCTGAGGAACTTGAAGTATCCTGCGGCATGAAACATGAGGCGGCTTTTCTGTACGCGGATGCTGAAGATCATAAGACGCTTAAACAACTGGAGGAAGAGTATAAAGCCTATGAACAATTGGGTCTGCCCGGAGAGTGGCTAGATAACGTCTCTATCCCTCTGATGGCCAGTGGTGCCATTAAATTACCAGGGCAAGCCCGCTTTCACCCGCTGCAATATCTGAAGGGCCTGCTGAAGGTCATTCAGGATAAAGGTGGCGTAATCTATGAGCATACGATGATGGCAGATAAGGTGGAGAAGAACGATAAGCTTACGCTTTTTACTGAAAAGGACGAGTATCGGATCACCTGCCGCTACGCCGTTTCAGCTTCTCATTTCCCCTTCTACGATGGAGGAGCATTATATTTCTCGCGGCTGCATGCTGAACGTTCCTACTGTCTGGCGATCCAGCCTGAAACGGATTTTGAGGGTGGAATGTATCTAAGCGCAAGCGAACCCACCCGTTCTCTGCGTGCAGTAGAGTGGGAAGGCATGAATCTGGTCATTGTCGGGGGAGACAATCATAAGACAGGCCAAGGCATCTGTACGATAGGACATTATGAGAATTTGGAGCTATTCGCAGGAAATCTGCTCGGCATCAAAACAATCCCTTACCGCTGGGCAGCACAGGATTTAATCACCTTAGACAGAGTGCCCTACATCGGCAAGATTTCGGACAACGCAGAGATTTATATCGCCACAGGTTTTGGAAAATGGGGCATGACAAGCGGTACGCTGGCCGCACAGATCATCTCGGATCAGATTCAGCGCAAAGATAATCCGTATACCGAATTGTACGATCCGTCCCGCTTCAAAGCTGGCACCAGCCTAAAAAACTTCATCGTGCAAAATGCCAATGTGGCAAAAGAGCTCGTGGCGGGCAAAGTGGAAATCGTCCATAAAAAGACAACTGATTTGGAAGCTGACGAAGGAGCCGTTGTGTTCCATGATGGCAAACGTGTAGGAGCTTATAAGGATCCAGAAGGTAAACTTCATCTGGTGGATAGAACCTGCACCCATATGGGCTGTGAATGCGAATGGAACAACGGGGATCGCTCTTGGGATTGCCCTTGCCATGGTTCCCGCTTCTCCTACGATGGCGAGGTTTTAGAGGGCCCAGCTTCGGTACCGCTGACGAAACTCCATGAATAATACTTTTCATGAAAAAGGCGTTCGGTTTCATGAAATTCGCAACCCGTTTTCTTAGGGGCGATTGTAATTGCCCTATAGCATTCAGGTATAATAAGACTTGAATGAAGCAGCTGCTTCAAAAAAGTTTGAAGGAGAGTGACGATAGAGATGGATTTGAGAGGAAAGAGTGTTGTAATTACTGGTGCAGGCAAAGGGATCGGAAAAGCCTTGGCTATGGCACTGGCTAAGGAAGGTGCTAATTTAGGCCTGATCTCCAGAACTTCAGGTGATCTCGAAGCGTTAAAATCAGCCTTAACGGAAGTATATGATGTTAAAGTCAGCATTGCCGTGGCCGATATCGCCGTACGTGAAGAAGCTGAACGTGCTGTTGCTTCCCTGCAAAATGAGCTTGGAGCATTTGATGCATTAATCAACAATGCCGGGATTGCAAAATTCGGCACTTTAGTAGAAATGGACCCTGCAGACTGGGAGCGCCACATCCAAGTTAATCTTTACGGTACTTATTACGTAACCCGTGCTGCACTGCCTGCGATGATTGAGAAAAATGGCGGAAATATCATCAATATTTCATCCACAGCCGGAGAACGCGGCTTCGCGACAGGCTCTGCTTACTGCGCATCCAAGTTCGCTCTCATGGGCATGACCGAAGCCCTCGCACAAGAAGTGCGCAAACACAATATCCGCGTCGTAGCCTTGACTCCAAGCACCGTGAACACTGGCCTAGCTTCCAATGCTGGACTTAAAATCGGTGACGAAGACCGCATGATGCAACCTGAAGATGTTGCTGAATTGGCACTGACAGCTTTGAAGCTGCCGGATCGCGTCTTCCTAAAAACAGCAGGACTATGGACCACCAATCCGCAATAAAATTGCACTGGACGCGTAGGGAGCCGGATGATCTGGGGTGATTGCACTTTGTGCAATAGAATCGCTCTAGACGAGGGCGAAGCCTTGGGTGATTGCACTAGTGCAATAGAATCCCACTAGTCGAGGGTGAAACCTTGGGTGATTGCACTTTGTGCGGGATAACGCCTCAGGCTTGCTCTGCTCCGTTATCTAATTGCACTTTGTACAATAGAATCGCTCTAGACGAGGATGAGGTCTTGGGTGATTGCACTTTGTGCAATCAATTTAGTGGCTCCCCTCCTTTTAGGCGATTGGGGCTTGATTCTATTGTACAGAATGCGATAGACACTTTACTTGCTGTAGCCACTTTACTTGCAGTAGACACTTTGATTTTTGGCAGGTACCTGAGTTTGCACAATACTTAACGTTTAAATAGATAATAGTTGCACTTTGTACATCTATTCAGCGTAATTAGAGGATAAATCATATTTTAATTGCACTCTATACAGTTAAAAGAAGGCTATTCTCGTCGATTCACCAGATTCGCACAAATTAGTTGCAGAGAATACACTTATTCGATCGTTTCTGGTGTGACGGATAATTTAAGTGTACAAAGTGCAATTAAGCGCCCGCGTTCTTGTGTCTTTTGGGGTGGTCTTTTATTTTGTTAGTTGGTTTGTGGTTTGTGTATTGTGTTCTGTGCCTTGTACCTTGTACCTTGTACCTTGCGCCTTGTCCTTGTGTCTTGTGCCTTGTGTCATATACCATTGCTCCGTACTTTCGGGTGTAATGTGCTTTTGAGAATCACGATGTTACCTTGAGGTCTTGATGTTAATTTCCAAGGTTCTCATGTTATATTATTTCGATTCACAATGTCCTGAGAATATACTAACTTTCTGATCGGAGGTTTATCTATCATGCTGGTAGTAACTAATACTATTAAAGTAAAAGAAGGTCATGGCGAAGCTATTGCTCAACGTTTCGGAGGAAATAATGGTGTACAGGATATGCCTGGGTTTGTACGTATGGAGGTATGGCGCGGAAATGCCAAAGAAGGTATCGAGGAATTAAAAATCTGCACCGTATGGGAGAATGAGGATGCGTTCAAAGGCTGGACCTCCAGCGAGTCCTTCCGTCAGTCGCACCGTGGTGCTGGTGGTAATGACGCAATCCTGGGTGCTTCCATCGATAAATATGAGCTAATGATCAGCCGCACGCCTGGTAACTAAGTATTAGGACTAACCAATCGGAGTTGTAGCTAGATTGGACCAGCAGTGTGTACGGGATTGTTGCCCGATAAGCACAGTAACTAATTAACTATTACTGCTAGGTTAACCGATGCAACGAGCTAATTGGCTTTACCTCCTGGCTAACCAATGCAGCGCGCTAGTTAACTCTTACCGCCGGGCTAGCCAATACAGCGCGCTAATTGGCTATTACCACTAGATTAACTGATGTAGCAGACGAATTGGCTTTACCTCTTGGTTAACCAATGCAGCGCGCTAGTTAACTCTTACCGCCGGGCTAGCCAATACAGCGCGCTAATTGGCTATTACCACTAGATAAACTCATGTAGCAGACGAATTGGCTTTACCTCTTGGCTAACCAATGCAGCGGGCTAATTAACACAGTTATCGCTTCTAAATGCTAATTGCTACAGTAAAAACTTAGAGTAATTATCGTCCAGCAGACTTATTGATTAGCCTATTAGATACAGTTCAATTAGTTGGTACAAGCAGCACTATTATCCAGCGATGTCCTGGACCTAAGACTAAACAAACAGGGATGTCCGGAGCCAATATGGCTCGGGGACATCCCTGTTTGTTGTTTATAAACTCATTATTTACTTACATCTGGCTGAGGAGTCTCCACCTCTTGATGTTTACCCGGCCAGAACGACCAACGACCAAAGAGCGTCGTAATAGCTGGTACAAGGAACGGACGAACCACGAAGGTATCCAACAGAACACCAAGAGCGGTGATGATACCGAACTGCACAAGCACCTGAATCGGCAAGCTTGCCAATACAGCAAATGTACCTGCCAGAATGAGGCCGGCAGAGGTAATTACCGAGCTGGTCTCATTCACACCTTCCGCGATAGCCTGCTTAAGCGGCATGGTTTTACGCTTTTTCCAGATATTCGAGATCATGAAGATGTTGTAGTCTTCTCCAAGTGCCACCAAGAAAACAAAGGAATACAGTGGGATCGCTCCCTGAATGGCATCTGCTCCCATCACATAGTGAATGATAATCCAGCCTAAGCCAAGCGCTGAGAAGAAGGAGAGAATAACGGTGCCGACCAGATAGATGGTGGCCACTATTGAACGCAGATATATCAACAACAGTAAGGTGATCATTCCGATCACCACGGGGATAATCAGATCGGTATCCCGATCTCCAATCTCTTTAGTGTCGTGCTGTGTTGCCGTCTGTCCGCTTACCCACACATGATCCGCAGGGTTCGCAACGTCTACATCGATTAATGCCTGCTCTGCGGTATCAAGAAGGGTAGGAATATGCCCCATCGCTTCTAGTGAATAAGGATTGCTTTTAAATTCAATATCAAAACCAACAATATCTTTGTTTACTGCCCCCTGCTGCGGATCGGAAACCGTGTCCACATAGGTAAGTCCGCCAAGAATGACCTTTAGATCCTCTCCACTCGCTTTTCCTTGGGTATCAATAATCAGCTTCGCTGGAGCCAATTCTCCGGGGGAGAACTGTTTGCCAATAAGGTCGAACCCTTCGCGGGACTCCATATTTTTAGGAAAAGAGGATAGGATATCATACGTGAATTTGATGCCACTGGAGAATGAAGCCAGAATCCCCAGGCCGATAACGGTCACACCTACGATAGCCCAAGGCCGGGTTACTACCAAGCCGCCAATGCCCTTTTTACGGGAAACCTTGGGTTCAGGAACAGGTTTGCCTTTAGCCTTAGCCCGTTCTACCTCCATTTGCGGTGTGCGCGGAATGAATGGGAAGAACGAGGTCCGTCCGAAGATCGCCAACAGTGCTGGTACGAGGGTTAGACTGGCAATTCCCATGATGAAGATCGACACGCTAAATGGAATGGCAAAACGATGATAAGCTCCATACTTAGCCAGCAATAATGCGAACAGCGCGAGCACGACGGTGAAGCCGCTCATAGCAATTGCACCTGAAGATTCGGTAATGGAGCGAAGAAGGGCACGACTCTTGCTCTCCTCTACCTTCAACAACTGCCGGAACCGTGAAATCAGGAACAGACAATAGTCCGTACCAGCTCCGAATAACAAAACGGTCATAATCGAGATCGCCTGTGAATCCACTGTGATCCAGCCTTCTTGCGCCATTTTTCCAAGAATCGGGCTAGTTACGCCATAAGCGAACCCAACCGCAATAAGCGGAATAAACGCCAATATCGGCGAACGATAGATCACCAATAAGAACACCAGCACAAGCATAACCGTAGCAATTAACAAGGAAACGTCTGCGTTTTTGAACAGCCCTGTAGCATCTATGGAGATGCCCACTGGACCTGTAACACGTAAACTCAGGTCTTTTCCATCTACCTTAGCAGCAGAGGGGTCTCCGCCCGTCTCCGTGTTTATGATCTTCTTCATTTCTGTCACAGCTTCGCCGAGCTGATCACTATCTGCCGTTTTATCAAAAAGCACTGGGGTTACCAGCGTACTAAGATCCTCAGATAACGAGGCTTGTAATGCTTGTGGCGGCAGTTGTCCTAATGGTGGAACAAAATTCTGATGGGGCAATGGTTGCTGCTCCAACTTCTTGTACACAGCAGTGATATGTACTAAATCATCTTGTGAAAGCCCGCCTTCTCTATGCCATACGAGCAGCGCAGGCACTCCACTTCCACTAGGGAATTCTTGCTCTGCAATAGCTGCTGCCTGTACCGATTGTGAATCATCTGGGAGGTTAGGCGCATTATTAGCAACCTGAGAATTCACTGCAGGCCATAACAGGGTAAGTGCACCTACAAGCACTATCCATACGAGAAGAGTAATCCACTTCGTCTTTTTTCCTGCCACCCATTTTCCGTAGCCTGACATTCCCTTCATCCTCTCCTTTACCTTGCAGCCTTAAAAATGAGCCGCGGGTCATTTTTTATTCTATCATATATATGCTTTAATTTTTAATCAAACTTTTTTTATTTTTCAGAAAAATTAAAGCACCTCATCACATATAAAATACCCCTCTCTTCACATAAAAAATCAGCATCATGTGAAAAGAGGGGTTTATGATTAACTATACTTTTTTCTTCACTTCAATTTAGCCTACGTCCAAATCCCCTTCAGAGAACTGACTGTTATAGAGATCCGCATAGAATCCGCCTTGTGCCAGCAGTTCTTCGTGGTTGCCTTTCTCGATTACACTACCTTGGTTCATGACAAGGATGAGATCCGCATCACGAATCGTCGAGAGACGGTGGGCAATAACGAAGCTTGTTCTGTTTTGCATCAGCGCATTCATCGCTTTTTGAATCAGCAATTCAGTCCGTGTGTCGACACTGCTCGTTGCTTCATCAAGAATGAGGATCGATGGATCAGCAAGAATAGCGCGAGCAATAGTAATCAACTGCTTCTGTCCTTGTGAAATATTAGAAGCTTCTTCATTTAACACCGTATTGTAGCCAAGCGGAAGTGTGCGGATAAAGTGATCAGCATGCGCAGCCTTGGCCGCCCGCACCACATCAGCTTCTGATGCACCTTCACGACCGTAAGCAATGTTATCACGAATCGTACCGTTGAAGAGCCAGGTATCCTGAAGCACCATACCAAATTTACTGCGTAGGTCACTCCGTTTCATATCGGTAATGTTGACGCCATCAATGATAATTTCCCCGTCGTTAAGCTCGTAGAAGCGCATCAACAGGTTAATCAAAGTGGTTTTACCAGCACCAGTAGGACCGACAATAGCTATAGTCTGACCTGGACTAACCTCAATATTCATGTCCTCAATCAGAATAGCATCCTCTTTATATCCGAATTTCACATGACGGAACTCAACGGAGCCTTCCGGAGCACCTTCATCAAGCTTCACAAGTGTAGTATTAACTTCTTTGACTTCCTCTTCTTCATCCAGAAGTTCAAATACACGTTCTGCGGAAGCAATGGTGGATTGAATAATGTTAGCAATATTAGCCGTTTGTGCAATCGGCTGGGTGAACTGACGTGAATATTGAATGAAGGCTTGGATATCCCCGACATCAATCATTTTTTTAGTAACAAAAATACCACCCACAACACAGATAAGCACATAACCCAAGTTACCGATAAACATCATAAGCGGCATAATCATACCCGACATAAATTGGGAGCGCCAGCCAGAATCATATAGCTTATCGTTTATTTCATCAAAATCTTTAAGCGACTGCGGTTCGCGGCCGAAAGCTTTAATAATCCGGTGCCCTGTATACATTTCCTCTACATGACCATTCAACTGACCAAGCGATTTCTGCTGTCTCACAAAATAAGTCTGCGAACGTTTGGAGATCGCCATAATCACAATAAAGCTGAGTGGCAACGTAGTAATCGTGATTAAAGTCAGCCATGGGCTGATGGTAAGCATCATCACAATAACACCAATAATAGTGACGATTGAGGTAATCAGCTGCGTTAAACTTTGCTGCAACGTGGTACTGATGTTATCCACGTCATTCGTAGCACGGCTGAGAATTTCCCCGTGTGTACGGGAGTCAAAATACTTTAAAGGTAAACGCTCCAGCTTGCTGTTGATCTGCTCACGCATGTCATAAACTACCTTCTGCGCTACTCCAGCCATTACATATTGCTGAATGTAACTAAACAAAGCACTAAGCAGATACAATCCCGCGAGCAGGATCAGAATATCATTAATATATCCAAAATCAATGGAGGCACCCTCTACACCCATCAATTTGCCGTAAGCACCTTCGAACAGTTTGGTTGTAGCTTTACCCATAACCTTCGGACTGAAGATACTGAACACCGTACTGGCAATCGCCATAATTAGTACAATAATCAATTGAACCATACGTGGGCGTAAATATTTGATCAAGCGACGAAGTGTACCTTTAAAATCTTTAGCCTTTTCTGCCGGCATCCTCATTCCAGGACCGCCACCCGGTCCACCCGGACCTTTATGGCCGCGGGGAGCTGCAGGCTTATGTTCTCTGTTTTGTTCGCTCATGCTATTTCCTCCTCTGACAGCTGCGAGGATACGATCTCGCGGTACACATCACTGCTCTCGAGCAGTTCACGGTGAGTGCCCATTCCAGCAATTTCACCCTCATCAATTACAATAATCCGGTCCGCATCCATAACGGTGCTAACCCGCTGAGCTACGATCAATACGGTGGATTCCGTAGTTTCAGCTTTGAGAGCCGCGCGAAGTTTGGCATCTGTCTTGAAATCAAGAGCTGAGAAGCTATCGTCGAACAGATACACCTCAGGTTTTCTCACAAGCGCCCGAGCAATGGACAACCGCTGTTTCTGACCACCAGAGACGTTATTCCCGCCTTGGGCAATTTCCGAGTCAAACCCATCCTTCATCGCGGATACGAAATCGTAGGCTTGAGCCACCTTGGATGCATGAATGATTTCTTCATCCGTAGCATCCTCTTTACCGTAGCGGATGTTCTCATTAATCGTACCCGAGAACAATACTGCTTTTTGAGGGATGTAACCGATTTTGCTCCGCAGCTCTTCCTGTGTCATCTCACGCACATCCACTCCGTCTACGCGTACAGCACCTTCATTAACATCATAGAACCTTGGAATCAGGCTAAGCAGCGTAGATTTACCCGATCCGGTACCCCCGATAATTGCGGTAACTTCACCCGGACGAGCACTAAAGCTAATTTTCGAAAGTGCAGGCTGTTCTGCCCCTGGATAGGAAAAAGATACATTCTCAAACTCAACAAAACCACGTAAAGAATCGCGTCCGTCTTTTTTAGTAGCTTGAGCTGTTGTATGCAGTTCACTCTCAGTAGGATCTGTAAATTCAGGCTGCATATCCAGTACCTCATTGATACGCACGGCTGAAGCTGAAGCACGCGGAATTAACACGAACATCATCGATACCATAATCAGAGAGAACATAATTTGCATCGCATATTGGATAAATGCCATCAGGGACCCAACTTGCAGATCGCCGTCACCAATTCGAATTCCACCAAAATAAAGAATAGCAATCATAGAAAAGTTCATTACAATCATCATCAGCGGCATCAGGCCGGCCATGATTTTGTTGACCTTGATAGCTGTATCCGTAAGATCACGGTTAGCTTCGGTGAAACGTCTATTCTCATGATCAATCCGGTTAAAAGAACGAATAACACGAATACCTGTCAGATGCTCACGCAGCACCAGGTTTAATTTATCAAGCTTAATCTGAATGGCTTTAAACAGTGGCAGACCCTTCATCCCAATAAAGAAGATCGCCCCAACAAGTACAGGAATAACGACTACAAAAATCAATGATAATTTAGCATCTTCAGATACTGCCATGATGATACCACCAATCATCATCATCGGTGCCCCGATCATCATGCGCAACATCATAGTAAGTACGGTTTGAACTTGTGTAATATCATTTGTTGTACGTGTAATCAAAGATGCTGTACCTAACTTATCGAATTCATGCAGAGTGAAATTCTCTACATGATTAAAGACTCGAGCACGCGTGATTTTACCAAACCCAGCCGCCACTTTTGCCGATAAGTAACTGGCAATTACCGAACATAAAGCACCGCCACCTGCAACCATGAGCATGAAACTACCTATTTTCCAAATATAAGCGCGATCTCCTTGAACGATCCCTTTGTCGACGATGTCAGACATCAGAGTAGGAAGGTATAAATCACCCATGGACTGCAAAAATACAAGGATTAATACAGCACCAATAGCTACCCTAAAAGGCTTTAGTTGTTTAAATAATTTAATCAAGCTTCTCATCTCCGTTCATTTGTAGCCTATCCCAATCAGGTGGTGGATTATCCTCAACGTATTCATGTACCTTAAGCAATAGCTCAGTGAGCTGTTTAGTGTCTTTTTCGCCTAAGTGTTGTACAAGCTTATCAAGCATCACATCACGATAATGTTCCGCTTTTCGTGTGAGTTCTTTTCCACGTTCCGTCAATTTTACGCGTACAACTCTTCGGTCCGAAGGATCCGCGTGTCTTTCCACCATCTGTTTCGCTTCAAGACTGTTAATCAGCTGCGTGATGGTAGGAGGAGTGAATCCAAGTAGTCGGCTGATTTCAGACACCTTAAGACCCTCTTCATCAGAATGATTCCATTTTTCAATGCATATCATTAAAGTCATCTCACTTGGCTTGTGGCCCTCAACGCCCTTTTGCCATTGAGCTTTATGCAGGCGTTTCATCGCCGCAAAAAGCCCGTGTGCGACTGAATTTTCAGTATTTTCTGTATTTCCTCCGTTTATCCCAATTTCCTTCACCTCTATTTTAGTTAGGTCAACTAATTATTAAACACTATATTATTTAGGCTACCTAATTATATTTTCGCCGGATTGCTTTGTCAAATTATGAATACGCTATCAATTATTACGAAAAAGAAAACTCCCCAGCACGAGTGCAAGGGAGTAGTTATCGGTTTATGTATTGCTCTGTATTTTAAGGATTGAATAGATGTTTTCATCCCTTAGAACCAAGCTCCGTGCTCATAGGTTGTAATGCCTCCATTACTTCCAGAGCCCACAGGTCCAATGATAATGAAGCTAAACAATGCTAACACGCTTACCATCATCAACAGTGATTTTTTCATTTTTTCTCACCCCCTTTACTAGTTCTCTATATTTATCCTGTTGAGAAGCAGTAGCGTAATCCCTGCTCGTCTCAAATAAAGTTATACAATTAATGAAATCTTTTCCGTTGTTTTGCTTTATAGATAACTCCAAAGATTTCAGAAGATAATCTACACCTGTGCTATAACATTGCTTATTTATTTCATAGATTGCTACTTGATAGTACAAACGAAATACACGATCTACATTATTAGGCTCCTGGAACCCTTCAAACCTCAACATTTCTCGTGAGAATCGTGTAAGTACACTGTCAGCAGAGAACCCGTAACGATTAGCAGCATCCATAATAGTTATAAGTCCAGCTAAGATTTCACCTGGGTGATCTGCTAAAAAGGCCGCGTAGGAAGATAGAACATCCACATTACCCATCAACAACTCAATTGTGAAACCATTGCCCATTGCGAATAACCGAAATTGTTCTACCGCCTGACGACCTTCTTCATTCATCATTTCAAACCAGCCAAGATCTGCGTAGCCTGCAGTATACTTTTTAGCTTCTTCATATTTACCTTGCTTGGTCAGCGAAATTGCTTTAAGCAAATACCCATGACCGTAATAAACCACTAGTGGACGTTCCGTATGAAGAACTTCCTTACGTTTATCCACATTACTTCGCAGTTGCTCGCGGTAAACAGCATTAGCCAGCGTTCTTAGCTCATCAGCGAACGACTCCATTTTATTCCAACGACGAAGATCGAAACATAACTGTGTCAAAGTTAAGAGACCATCCAATTGCATATTTTCTGGTAGACGATTCCTGAAAGGTTCAAAAGTAATAACTGCATGTAACTTCTCGTCTGAATCGACGATGGATAAAATTGCTCTAAAAATACGATAATGACTTATTGCGAGCCGCTCCGAGTAACTGTCGGACTCATTCTCAGCTACAACTTTATAAAAAAATATCGATTCATCTATTTTACCTTTTTTAAACAATTTATCAGCTACCGAATAAACGATATCCAGAGACTTCGGATATTCCAGTAATCTGCTTAAAGTGTCCTCAATACAAGGCTGTTTGCCCAATTCAGCACAACGAATCAAAAAAGGCTCCACTCTACGGCGTGAGACCTTCTCATCATTGAAGCATTCATCAACATATAGAGGATATAACCAACCTTCTGGAAAACCAAAGGCTTTTATAATTGCATCTACTTGTCCCAAGGACATAGGCTTCGGCGGATTTCCATGCAGAATTGCACTGAGGCTGCCTCGATTCAGGCCACAAATTTTTGAAAATGAGGCGAGATTATGGCCGGAGCGGGACAAATTTTTCTCAATTTCTGAGCGTATAGTTGTTAACTTTCCCTCCACTCGGCACCCCCAAAGTTTGACTTGAAAAGATTCTATTAATTGACATTATAGGTGAAAGTTATGGATTGTACAACAAATAGATTGTACGACAAATAGAGGAGCCTAATACGCTCCTCTAGATCAGTAACATCTTCATAGTATTATAATTCTATGTTGTTGGTAGTTTAGCTAACAGTGATGGCGGTTTTGGAACTTCTACTATAGGATGTAATGCCGGCTTTCCGGTTGCGCAAATTTTCCATCATCTTATTTTGTGCCAGCAAAATATAGCTGTCTAATCGCTCACTGAGCTCTAAAACAGCACGGTCACTAAGACTCCGTTGCTCTGCAACCTCCAGCAATTCACATCTAAGACTCTCTATAGTTACAAGTAGCTCATCTTCTTTATAATCTTTTCTATGATTATTCTTGGAGGAATTTGGATTTTGTGTCACATCTCTCTCCTTCTCTCTATCAACATCTTCTCCTATCATAAGTCATGATACCAAAAAACATATTTTCAAAAAAAAGAAAAATTGTAGAGCTTCTAACAAAAACGGAATTACTATTTATTCAGAGTCCTCCGCATGCGCGTCAGGGAGCTCATTGGGATACTGTTCTCGCAAAAGTCCCTTTGCAAAAGCAATCCATTCGCGTGCCGCAAAAGATAAATAACGGTCTCTACGCCACGCCATAGCAAGCTGCCACGGAATTACCGGATCCGTCAAAGGCACAACAACTAACCGTGATCGATCCATATCCCGGCATATGGTCTCTGGCAGCAATGCGATTCCCATACCGGCAGCCACCATGCGGCTAATTAAGTCCCATTGGGAGCTCTCATAGATTACCTTAGGCTGAAATCCCGCCTTCACACATTCCGTAATAATCCGATCATGCAGCGTAAAATCCTCCCGGAACAGCACAAACTCCTCTTCGGCCAGTTCACTTAACGGAACAAGGTCTGCACCGGCCAGCCGATGTCCTACAGGTAAAATAAGATTCAGCTTCTCTTCAACAAAAGTGAAACAATGAAGTTTGGCTGTATTTACAGGCAGCACAACCATTCCGATATCCAGCAAGCCCGTTTCTACATCTTCCTCCACTTTTTTCGCGCCATCCTCATGCAGACGAATAGTAACCTGCGGATAACGTTTATGAAATTGACCAATCACCGAAGGAAAAAAGCTCGCCCCTACCATTGGAGGCAGACCGATGCGGATGTGGCCCTGCTCCAAATTTCGTAAGCTATCCAGCTCAGAAGACAAGCTGGCGAACGACTCCACGATATTTTGCGCTTTGGTGAACAGAATTCCCCCCGCATCTGTAAGCCGGACACTTTTCCCTTCACGATAAAACAAATCAGCCTCCAGCTCGATCTCCATATTCCGGATCATTTTACTGATCGTTGGCTGAGAAATATATAAGGATTCGGCAGCCCGAGTAAAGCTTTTCATTCGTGCTGCTTGGACGAAATATTCTAATTGTCGGATATCCATCTTCCAACCTCCGATCCATAGATAAAAGGAATGTCATTTATTCAATCTATTCATTTTACCTATGAAAACAATTGATGTAAACTTTCATTATCATGAAAGGAGCGAAGCCTTATGAAAAAGATTGTTATAGGCTTGCTGCAGGTAGCGGGACTTACCCTATTCTCATTACTAATCAATGCTGTAACCCCATTATTGCATATCCCTATTCCCGGAAGCATACTCGGAATGATTATATTGTTTCTTTTGCTTGAGTTTGGTGTCATTCATCTGAATTGGGTTGAAGTTGGTGCTTCTTGGCTACTGGCTGAGCTCCTGCTGTTCTTTATTCCATCTGCTATTGGCGTAATGAAATACGCGAATATTCTGGAAACTGATGGTTTACGAATCCTCGCGGTGGTCATTTTGGGTACGATTGTTGTAATGGCCAGTTCCGGATTACTTACCAGTAGAATTTACAAAGCAAAGGAGCGGAAAGGATCATGTTAAACGCTCTGTTATTCTTCGGTCTTACGGTTGCTGTGTATCTACTGGCGAAACGCATTTATGCTTCTAGTGGCAAAGTGTACACCTCTCCATTGATCATTACACCAGTGCTTATGATTATCTTCTTACTCATCACAGGCATTACTTATGATTCTTACAATGCGGGAGGCAAATGGCTGACGGATTTGCTGCAACCGGCAACTATGGCCTTTGCAATCCCTTTGCATAAAAACTTCAAGGTGCTCAAAAAGCACGCCGCCGAAATTGCGGCAGGCGTGCTGTCAGGGACGATAACAGCGGTGATCTCTTCTATTCTGCTCGCCAAATGGCTGCATGTCAGCGGCGATCTGGCAGCCAGTCTGGTTCCACGTTCGGTGACTACGCCGATCGCTATGAGCATCTCGCAAAGTATCGGCGGTGTACCGAGTATTACTGCAGTCTTCGTCATCATTACCGGGATACTCGGTACAATGATGGGCCCTACAGTGCTCCGCATCTTCCGCATTGACAATGAAATCGCGCGTGGTGTATCGCTGGGAACCGCTGCGCATGGTACAGGAACATCCAAGGCCTTCGAGCTTAGTTCACTGACCGGAACCATCTCCAGTATTGCGATGATTCTGTCCGCGCTGTTATCCATAGGTGTGGCGCCAGCTTTACTCGCGGTATTCCTCCACTAGGCTAACCCAGCTTGAGCCAAGGACATGTCTCTTTAGCACATCTAAGGCGACATGTCCTTTTTTTAAGAGATCTAAACCTAGAATTTAACCGGAAGTCCACTTTGTGCTGAATCGTAAGCCGCGCAGGTTACTTTAAGCGTCTTGAATCCATCCTCATAGTCACTGAGAATACGTGAACGATCACCTGTCCGTACAGCATGCAGAAAAGCTTCACTTTCCACTAAATATGGATTTCCTGTGTTTTCAAATTCGGTGCTATTGCCACTTCGCACTTCCAAGAGACGATCCGGGTTCCAATCCAGCAATCCCCGATCATTATAGAAACTAAGTCCTACACTTCCCACCGGATCAGGCAGTACACATGTATTTGAAATATTAGCTATGATTCCATTCTCAAGCTTAAGAGATACGGTACCTACATCGGCTACGCTCACACCTTCATGCTGCTCATGCATAATTCGGTTTCCGAACATGCCGTATACTTCTTTTACCTCTCCTGCCAGATAACGCACTAAATCGACGATATGAGTAGTCTGCTCGGTGAACTGTCCTCCGGATTGCTCCTGATCACGCCACCAAGCTACGCCCGGCATGCCGCCCATCCACTGGCCCATAACCATACCGATCTTATCACCACGTAGTGTTTCCTTGAGCCGTCTGACATTCTCTTGATAACGGAAATGGTAACCTACCGAGGTCAATAAATTATGTTCTTTAATATCTTGCAGCAAGCTCGCAGGAATTTCAGTAGTCATACTAAGCGGCTTCTCTATAAAAAAAGGAATATCCCTCTTGATTAATGAACGTTCAATTGCACCATGAGATTGTGGAGGCACACAGATATAAACAGCATCAAGCGTCTCTGCATCCAACATCTCTGTAATATCACCATATCCAGCAGCTCCGTATGGACGTGCCATATCTTCGCCTTTGGCTTTACTGCTTCCACAGACTGCCTGCAACTGGACATCATCCATCCCTGCCAGCAAATCAGCATGTACCTTAGAGAACCAACCCGTACCCACAATACCCACTTTTAATGTCATATTATTTCCCCCCTGCCGATTGATTATGAATACCCTTTCGTAGATTATAACCTCTTACGAGCGGATAAGATAATCTCTCCATTCTTCGGGGAGCAAATGCATATATGGACTCTGCAAAAAACGGTCATCAGCCAACACGATAATGCCCGTATCCGTCTCGCTGCGAATCAACCGGCCTCCGGCTTGCAGTACCTTGCACATTCCCGGATAGACATAGGCATAATCAAAGCCATTTTTTCCTCTGGCATTAAAATATTGACGCAGCAGATTGCGTTCAAGACCAAGCTGTGGCAGGCCAACGCCAACAACCATAACCCCATTGAGGCGATCCCCTGGCAGATCCACACCTTCTGAAAAAATTCCTCCAAGTACAGCAAATCCCAATAACGTCTCGTCATTGTCTGGACTAAATGCAGCTAAAAAACTTTCTCTAGCTTGCTCACTCATGCCCGTATCCTGCATCAATGTCCGGATTTCAGGGTAATTCTCCGTAAAGACCTGATATACGTTTTGTAAATAGAGGTACGAAGGAAAAAACACCAGATAATTGCCCTTCTTGGAGACCATTTGGCTTAGTGCTTTAGTCAACGGAACTAGGGAAGCTTCCCGGTCATGATAACGTGTGGAGACAGGTAAGACGGTTACTTCCCACTGCTCCTTCTGAAAAGGAGAAGAAACAGTTAAACTGTAATCTTCCTCCACCGCACCAATCATATCCCGGTAGTAAGATAATGGAGAAAGTGTAGCTGAGAACAGGATCTGACTGCGAAAGCTCTTGGACATCTGCCGAAGCAGATGCGAGGGATCCAAATTGAATAACTTGAGATAGACATCCCCTCTACGAACCTCAGCATAGGTAATGTAGCGTTCATCATAGGTCTTAAAGGTGCGGAGCATTCCCTGAACTGCAAAATATGTATCCAAGAGGACATTTTCCCCTTCATCTTCTCCATTCAGAGAGACAATGCTGGAGCTGGGGTGAATAAGTTCCTGTTCCGCCTCCAAAGAAAATATCTCAAGCAAAGCTGGCAGCTCCTCCGGGAACGAGTCCCACTGCCCTTGCCCCTCTTCATTGCAAATTTTGCGAAGGGAGATGAAAAAAGCATTCACCGATTTAGCGGTTTTACTCAAACTCCGGTTCATTTCTTTATATTGGCGCTGGATCTCCAGGAAAGGGGCTTTCAACAAAGAGGCGGAGAACATTTCTCGTCCCCGGTCTACCAGATTGTGTGCTTCATCTACTAGAAGTACCGTTTCTCTCTTTCTTTCCTCTGTTAGCCGTTTCAGACTGATGCGAGGATCATATATATAATTGTAATCGCAGATCACAGCATCACAGGCATAGGCCGCATCCAATGAGAACTCAAATGGGCACACTTTGTGTTTGTGAGCATACAGTGCAATGGTGTCTCTGCTCATGAGCGTCTCGTGCTCTAACAGATCCATCAACGCCTCGTTGATCCGGTCATAATAACCATCCGTATAAGGACAGGAATCCTTACCGCAAACCCCCTCTTCGCGAAAACAGGCCTTCTCTTTAGCGGTAATAGTGATGACATGCAGCTGAAGTCCCTGCGTTAGCAACAGCGAGATGGCTTCCTGCGCGGCAAAACGGGTAACCGTCTTTGCCGTTAAATAGAACAATCCCTTAGCTTGTCCTTCGCCCATCGCTTTAAGGACAGGAAACAACGTCGACATTGTTTTCCCAATACCTGTGGGTGCTTGAGCGAACAGACTGACCTTTTCCACGACGGACTTATATACGGCTCCTGCAAAATGACGTTGTCCCTTTCGATAAGAGGAGAACGGAAAGCTCAACTCCCGAAGACTCTGCTCCTTCTTAGCCTCATGATGAACCATCATCTCGGCGTACGGAGCATATCTAGCTACTGTGTCATTCACAAATGAAATCAGTTCTTCAAAAGACAACGTTCGGTACAAGCTTTTTTGCTCATCAGTGGCCCGGTGGACATAGGTAAGCTTAACCTGAATAGAAGAAAGCTCTTGCTCCAGAGCTATCATATATGCGTACATCAGCGCCTGTGCCCAGTGAACCTCATGTCCCTCATCCAGTAAATCCAGCAGTCCGGAGGTAGACTTGATTTCTTCGACCGTAAAGCTCCCATCCTCCGAGACAAGCAATCCATCACAACGCCCATCTACAACATAAAGCAGGTTTCCATAAGGAATTTCAGTTTTCAAATAAACCTCTTTGCGGTCACCTTCCTTATATTGCTTTTGGATTTTCTGATGAATTCTTGTGCCTTCGACCATAGCGCCCGTTCCATGAAAGCCAGGCTCAATGCTTCCGCTGCGAAAAACATATTCAACGAGAGTTCTAACTGATAAAGCTACTATAGAGCCCATCCGGCATCACATCCTTTAATTTTCCATATATTCTTTTTGCTCCCAATCGCCATTTTAGTCCTGAATTCGTTGTATAACCCTGCATGAGAGCAGGAGCGTCAGCTTCAACCCTATGTGTTTAACTTTACGCGCCCCGCTAAGCTTATACTTAGGTTCTCGATTTTTGACATTCTATAGCTAGCCCTGCATAATAAATTTTATTACTATGGAATTATTTTGTCTGGGGCGCTGTTTCTTCCTAGCCGGGAAATAGCGTTTTATCATGTAGAAAGAAGGCGAAGCTGTGTCATCCTTTAACTTTAAACAGTGGATCGTTAAACCTTTTGTGTTTTTCACAATAATTTTTATTCTAAAAGCTTTCTTGGCATGGGGCGTAATCTTTGACGATATATTGCCCTGGAAATCATTATTAACTGAAATCCCCTTTGCTTGGGCGCTCTTCTGTATCATTGAACGTTTTGGTTCCAAGCGCAAGCTCGGATATTACATGACCGTAAATTTATTAGTGACAGCCATTTTCTTCGCAGCCATTATGTATTTTAAATATTATGGTGTTATTGTGACTTACCATGCAGCGGAGCAGGTGAATCAAGTCACCGCCGTCAGCAACAGCGTATTCTCACTAATGGATCCATACTACCTGCTGATTTTTACAGACATCATTATTCTCGGAGTTTATTTCTTCTTTAATAAAAAAGGCCGGGTCTATAAGAAAGAGAATATCAACCGCCGCCGTGGCGGAAAACTTAAGTACAGCGTTCTGTTTGCAGTCTCACTTGCTTTATGCCTGTTCAACATCTTGCCTAATAAGGCCAGCATGAACGAAATTAAGAAAGCCCAGGAAATGGGAATTCTTAATTATGAAGCCTATACGATCTTCGCTAAAGAAGAGCCTGAGCTAGTCAATTCAAGTGACATTACACAAGATGCCATTAACAAATTGAAGGGGATTAATACTACGGCTAGTTCTCCACTTCAAGGCATCGCGAAAGATAAGAACCTTATTATTATTCAAATGGAATCTTTCCAGAATTTTTTGCTAGGACTTAAATTAGACGGTCAAGAAATTACACCGAACCTGAACAAGGTAATGAAGGACAGTCTTTACTTCCCTAATTTCTATCAAATGGTTGGCCAAGGGAATACGTCGGATGCAGAGTTCGTAGTTAACACTTCCTTCTACATCCCTCCACGTGGAGCGGCAACGATGTCTTATGTGGATAAAGTACTTCCAAGTCTGCCACGCGTGCTTAAAGAAAATGGATATCAGACTGCAACCTTCCACACCAATGTCGTAGAATTCTGGAACCGCGGCGAGCTGTATGACTCCCTCGGCTTCGATCATTATTATGACCGCAAATTTTTTGGTGAAGATGATGTCTTCTTCTTTGGAGCTTCTGATGATACGCTCTACAGTAAGACAGCCGATAAACTAAAAGAAATGGACCAACAGGAGCAGCCTTTTTACGCTCAAGTTATTTCAATGTCAGCGCATCACCCTTTTACTATTCCGGAAGAAAAATACCGCATGAAGCTGCCGGAGCGTTATGAAGGTACTTTTGTTGGTGACTATATCCGTTCCCAGAACTATGCCGATGATGCTTTTGGACATTTTGTAGAAGAGCTTAAAGCAAATGGTGTCTGGGACAATAGTGTAATCATGATTTATGGAGATCATATGGGATTGCCGATTTATTCCCTCGATCATGATGATAAAGAATTGATGACTGAAATCTATGGTCATGAATACAGTTATGCGGATATGATGAACATCCCTCTGCTTATTCATGCAGGTGCTGGCGTAGCATCGCAGACCATTGACGAAGTAGGCGGGGAAGTAGATATCATGCCAACCGCAGCCAGTCTGCTTGGGATTTCATTAGAGAATAACGTATATTTTGGTCAAGATCTACTCAGTCAGACTTATAATTTGCTGCCAGAAAGATATTATTTACCTTCTGGTTCATTCATTGCCAGCTCAGGATTGCTTATTCCTGGTAACAGCTTTGAAGACAACACTCAGTACTCTATTTATAACAATGGAACAACGCCGAGTGCCACTGAAGACGAATATAACCGTGCCTTGAGGCTTTTACAGCTTTCCCACAGCTATATCACTCAGTTGCCTGACAAACAACCTAAACAATAAATTACAGGGCGTAGGCAGCCAACGAACAAAAACAGCAGAGCAGCGGTTCTCCAATAATGGAGAACCACTGCTCTGCTGTTTTTTTATAAAGATATCCATTCCGAAGCTTAGCTGACTAACGCTCCTGGTCCTCGATCATACGGTAATACTCTGCAAAGTTGCGTAGTTCTTCGGGCTTCAGTATGGATAAATGCTCCGCCAGCAGTTCTTTGGACCGGAAATGTCCTTCTTCGAGCACCTGCTGACCTTTTTCGGTGATCGTCACTACAACCGCTCTCCGATCCTTCCCATCCGGCTCACGCTTGATATAACCCAGCACCTCCAAACGGTCCAGCATCACCGTCACTGCACTGGATTTGACCTCCATACTTTCTGCCAGCTGTACCACCCGCGACTTCTTTTCTTTCGCTATCATATTTAACAGACCCATCTGAGGCACCGTAAGTCCGAGTTCTTTGTGCAAAGACATTTGAGACATAATCTTACGCTGTACTCTCCACATGGATAGTCCAAGACGATCAATTAACGGATCTATTTGATGTGGCATATTTGTTCAACCCCAATCCGTTTTTAATAACTCAAGCGTACCACTAGAACTGGTAATGATTCAATGGTTTTGTCTACTAAACCATTGAAAGCATGCTGGAAAGCGCAAACTTCCACGAATCTCCAATTTCCGACACAGAAATACTATATTCCATGTAAGGTTATGAGCATATCAATGCGATATAATCGTAGAGGTGAGAGCTATTATCACTGAGAACATAATTTGTCAAGGTTGGTGCGAAGAATGAAATTAGCAACTAAATTAACTTGGATGATGTTCATCGTCTTACTTCTTGTAGGATCATCCATCGGGTTCTTCGGATACCGTACAGCTTATAAGCAAGTAGACGAAGCCGCAGGTATCGAATTGGTAGGATGCGCTAATATTACAACCGGCCTGATTGACCCCGCAGATATTTCCGCATTGTTGGCAGGCGATCAAAGTAAACTGGAGGCTGTAGAGGATCGAATCGGTTGGATTGTGGCACATAAGGCTATTTTTAAAGAGGCATTCATCTTATCCTTAGACGGAAAAGTACTTGCCGCAGATTCAAGCTTCCAGGCTAGAGGTTATAAAGCAGGCGATACTTTTTATTTCCCAGATGAAGTTAAGCAACATATCACTCAGTCCAAGCATTCCTCCTACTCCAAGGTTTATACATACGAAGGTACCTCCCTTAAGACAGGTTACGGCCCCATCTATCAGGATCATGATCCATCCAAACCTATAGTTGCGCTGATGGCTATTAATTTCGATGGCTCCATAATTCAAGAAAGAACCCAAGATATCATAGTTCAGCCCTTTATTATCGGAGCTTCCATTCTGGTTATAGCTATCGTGGCAGCTTATCTGTTAATCCGCCGAATGATAAGTCCGTTAACGAAGCTGTCTAAAGGGGTCAATCTTGTTGCACAAGGCGACCTTACTCATAATCCTATTTTATTCAACAGTAAGGATGAGATTGGTACATTAGCCCGTAATTTTAATGACATGACCCAAAGCCTGCGCTTGCTTATTACCGAGGTCAATGAGACCTCCATGCAGGTAGCTTCCTCGTCCGAAGAGCTCTCTGCCAGTGCACAGGAAACCAACCGGGCCGGTGAGTACAGCGTCAATGTTACAATTGAGCTTGCGGATAGCGCGAATTCACAGCTGCAGAATATGGAGGGCGAATATAAGTCTGTACAGGACCTGTCTCGCTTCATCACAGAGATTGCAGGCAATGCAGATAACGCGATGAATAATGCGGTCAGCAACGCTAATAAAGCCCGTACAGGCCGTGAAGCAATGGATTCCACCACACAGCAGATGAGAGTCGTAAGTGACAGCATTACCGACCTAGCAATCATTATTGAAACCTTGGGTGGTTATTCCAAAGAAATCGAAAATATCGTGGGTACTATTGCCAGCATCGCAGAGGAAACCAATCTCCTGTCCCTAAATGCAGCGATTGAAGCCGCAAGAGCTGGAGAAGAAGGAAGAGGGTTTGCGGTCGTTGCCCATTCCGTGCGTAAGCTTGCTGAGCGCTCAGCCCATTCCGCTGCGCAAATTGGCCAGCTGGTAAACATCATCGTGAATCAGATGGATCAAGCAGGAGAAACAATGAAACGCTCTACAGAAGAGATGGAGCACGGCAGAGAAATGATTGCCACGGCAGGCCAGTCCTTCTCGGAGATAGAAATGTCTGTCTCGGGAATGGCCTCACAAAGTCAGCAGATCTCCGGAACAGTTCGACAGCTTTCGCTAATTTCCGACCGTCTCGTTACAACCCTTCAGAATATCGTAAATGTCGCTAATCAGACAGCCAGCAGTGCAGAGACATTATCCGCTTCCTCAGAAGAACAGCTTGCCGCGATGGAAGAAGTTGAGTCTGCAGCAGCTTTCCTGTCCTCACTAGCTGAGAAGCTGCAAATTCTGATTGAACGATTTAAGGTTTCTTAATAGCAAAGGGGCTAGCGTCCAAGCAGAGAAATTCTGCTTGGACGCTAGCCCCTTGTTCTATGTATTGAGATCATCTGCTACGATACTGCTGTATTCGCTATAAACCACTGGCCCAGCTCATGCACCGGCATTGGCCGCCCATAATAATAACCCTGCATCACTCTGCAGCCTAAGGATTGCAGCAGCTCAATCTGCTCTGGTGTCTCCACACCTTCCGCCACGACCTCCATATTAAGATTGGTGGCAATCGCAATGATATTACTGATAATAGCTTTCTTGGAATGCATCTTGCTCTTACGAATAAACACTTGATCAATCTTGAGTGTGTTCACTGGAATCTCATCTAAATTACCAAGGGACGAAAAGCCTGTCCCAAAGTCATCCAGTGATACCCTTACCCCAAGTGCCCGAAGTCTGGATAGCTGCGCAACCGTCTCTTCCATGTTATTCATCGCAATGGACTCTGTAATCTCCAGTTCAAGGAAATGTGGTTCTAGGCCTGAACGTGTGAGTGCTTCTTCTACAACATCGTATAAGCCCCCACCCTCAAACATCCGCGCTGACATATTAATAGAGACTGCGACATTTGCTATCTCTTCCTTATGCCAAAGCATGTTCTGGCTGCATACATCATGCAGCATCCAATAGGTAATGGGGACAATTAGTCCCGTTTCCTCTGCGATGGGAATGAATTCCGCGGGAGAAATTATCCCATGTTCAGGGTGCCGCCAACGCAGCAGTGCTTCAAGACCCACGGTAACGTTCATATACGAATCCCATTTCGGCTGGTAAACAACCATAAACTCGGAGCGTGCCAGCGCTTTACGAAGATCCTTCTCCAGCGACATCCGTCGCAGCTGATGGCGGTTCATCTCCTGATCGAACACACTGAATTTATTCTTACCCGAATCCTTAGAGGTATAAAGAGCTGTATCGGCTGCCTTCATTAACGCTGAGCGGTCAGTTCCATGCATAGGGGTCATACTGATCCCCACGCTTGCAGTAACATATAGCTCATTACCCTGAATGCTGTAGTATTTCTTAAGCTCATATAAAATGTGCTCTGCTTCCTCTTGCGCATCCTCCACAGTACAATCTGGAAGAGCGATCAGGAATTCATCTCCGCCCAAACGAAAGACCTTGCCTTTACTTCCTACAGAGCGTCTTAATCTTATAGCGACCTCTCGCAGTAACAAGTCCCCTATATCATGTCCAAGCGTATCATTAATCGACTTAAACCGATCCAGATCCACAAAAAATACGGCGCCAGATCTACTCCCGAAAAATTCATCTTTAAAATAACGTACTAGGCCATGTCTGTTCGGAAGATCAGTTAGTGGATCATAATAAGCCATCCGTTCCAGCACATGCCGGTCCAGAAATACAGCACCACCAGAAATCGCAAGCATAAATAGCGTTACCAAGGATACTCCCATTAAAAGAATAACATCAGTCTCCATAAAAAAAGTTGTATTGCCTAGCAGACCGTTATATTCAAAATGAGTCGCCCTTACACTCGTATAATGCAATCCAGTCACCGAAAATCCGATAAAGAGAGCAGAGTATAACTTCCAGCGGTTAAAACCCACATAGTCTTTAAACTTGTGAAATAGAAATAATCCGATAAAAGACGAGAGCATAACGAGGATTACAGCACATGTCTGAGTCCATATCTCATAATGAATCTCCGCTGCGATCTTCATGGAGGACATCCCGATATAATGCATAGCAGAGATCCCGCTGCCCAGAAGAACACCACTAACTATTAAACAACTTTTTCTTAAACGTGGCACAAACGTAATCCGGAATGCCGAATAGCAGCACAATACACCAACCAATAACGATAATACAGCCCTGCCTGGATAATAATTCACGCTAAAAGGAAAACGGCTCGCCATAATCCCTACATAATGTATCGACCATATGCCACTGCCGAGTACACATGCCCCCGATATTAACCATAAGCGACGAACTTTCCCAAACGAGCGAGGGACTTGCGAGATCAGATTCAGCGCGGAATAAGCTGCAGTCGCCGCTAGCGCAAATGATAGTAAAACAATCCAAACGTTATAGTGGATTCCCATTTTATCCATTAGTTAACCTCTTCACCGGTTTTGAATACCGTAATCGCTGCAGCGTATTTCTCAAGTAAAAAATCAGTACACGAATATCAGATAAATGGAAGAGTGCGTAAAGATTATAGGTTATCCCTGAAAAGCAACTTTAGATGTATTCTACCTTGTATTCAGCCGATTGTCTAAGAAAATACTGGAATTTATACCCTTTTTTTATGTCGGCAAAAAATGTCCATATTTGACGCATTCACTCACCCCGGAAAGTTGGATATGTGACCTGTGGTTGATGGGGTTTTGGGGAAGGTCTTTCGCCATAACCATTGATTCAAAACTACCAGAACTAACAGATAGATGTAAATTCCTCCGGTAAATAAAGTGAAGACATAGTGAATACCCGCCATCCCCGTCAGCAAAAACATAAGCATGAAGGCGACCCCAGTGTAATCCTTTTGTTTGGCTGCCTCATAACGCTCTGAAAAAGGTAAGCTCCGCGGATAAACACGAAAGCAGATGACTGAGAAAATCAGCATGGCGAATAATACCACTACTAAATCAGGTACAATGTGCACACCGAACAACAGAATGAACAATACCGCATCTACAGCAAATAAAGGTAAGACTAGCCGCAGCAGCGCCGCCTTAAGCATCCCACGGTAAATAGGTGTGCTATCGGGTAAAGGAATCAGCCTATAAATCCAAGCTCCTTTATAACTTGTAGAGTAGCGTAGCATCTGTATTACAGTCTGCATTAACATCGTGCAGAAATAGATTAACAAGTACACTTTTGAACCTTTAAGGGAACCATCATAACTATTCTGCAATATACCAAATATAAAAATAAACGGGAATGCGATAGAAAAGCCAAGTGCAGGATAGACCTTCAGCTTAAAATCGCGCTCATTCTTCATCATGGACCAAGTAAACCGAAAGAAAATTCCCTCTGCCGGTTCCTTACATACTCTGCGAGAGAGCCACTCTGCGAGCTGGCCCTTGTCTTTTCCACCGGAGCCTTGCTCTGCCAGCTTTTGCAAATTCCGCTCAAACTGTGGCATCAGCTTAATATAAGCTACGATCAGTACAAGTGGGGTTATCAAAGCCAGCAATGAGAGAATGAAGTAATAGGGTTCTCTCGCTCCACCAAGCAACAGTTCAAACGGAGCCGCGAACCAAACCGGAAAAATAAAGTACTGCCACCAAGCAGGATGATAAGCAGCACCAAGCTCAGTGAGGTTGAACAACCTGGAGATGAATTGATAGCCCACCATTATTCCGATCGTTAGAAGGATTTGCGTATAATTTATAATATCCTTGAGCTTCTCCCCATCAAAAAACCGCATGATCATCAGGTAGAGCAGTGCAGTTATTACGAGGATAAAACAGTCTAACAAGACAATTGTCACCGCATACATCAGAAAAAAAGCGATCCCCTGCTTAAATAGGCTAAATACCAAAGATGGACCAGTGATCGACAATGTAACTGTCCCTAAGTAGAGAAGAACGTGTATACTTTTGGCCATATTTAAGGTGGTTCGGTTGACGGGTTTGGAAAAAAGAATATTTTTATCACGTAAATCAAGCATTACTGAAGAAAAATCAGAGATCAGGGTTGTGGAGACAAAAAACATAATAATCCCAAAGGTTAAGCTCATTTGCAGCATATAGTGATCATTGGATAGCGTTAGCGGAATTAATATTAAACCAAACAGTAAGTAAATCCACTGCAATCGCAAAGGCGAACCTTCTTTAACGTTCTCCTTTTTCTGCATACCTGCAAGCGCTGTAGGCGTTCTTCTTCCGTCCATGGTCAGTTTGATCTGCAGAATACTCCGCATGGTGTCATAATCGACTCCAAATCTTATAAATGCACCCCGCAGCTTATCCAACAGCCTCAGCACGAAGAAATCAGTCATAAGAGGATACCTCTTGCTCTTGCATGACCGCAACAAATTCACCAGCGATATCACGGTATTTATCAAATCCGGTTAATTGATTGAAAATATCTTCAAGCGTCCCTTCGCGGCCTTTCTCCTTCAGCTCCGCAAAACTTCCGTCCGCCACAATATCCCCGCCATCAATCAAAATGATCCGGCTACTGATTTTCTCAACCACATCCATGATATGTGAGGAGTAAAAAATGGTCTTCCCCCGTGCCGCCAGCGATGCAAAAATCTCCTTCACTATCATCACGCTATTAGCATCCAAACCACTCAGCGGTTCATCCAGGAATAAAATATCGGGGTCATGCAGCATGCTGGAGATAAGCAGCACCTTTTGCTTCATCCCTTTTGAGAACGAAGAAATCCGCATATCGTAAGACTTCTCCAAACCTAGCAGTGTGGTTAATTTTTTGGCCTTGTAGTCCGCCTCCGCACGACCTAGCCCATACAGCTCGCCAACAAAGGTTAGATACTCTCTTGCAGTGAGGCTATCATATAATTCGGCTACCTCCGGCACATAACCTATACGTTTCTTGTAAGAAACATCTCCATCAGCAATATCCTTACCGAAAATCTCCACTTTACCGTTATATCCTTCTACCAAACCGAGCATAATCTTCACCGTTGTACTCTTACCTGCCCCGTTAGGGCCGATATAACCAATAATTTGTCCTCTATATACCTTAAGATCAATTCCCTTTAGCACCATTCGGTCTGTATAGTTCATCCATAAACCTGAAATCGCTATGACCGGATCGTCAGCTAAACCCATATCTCAGTCCCCTTTCTAGTAACTAATCAATAATGCGAAATATTACTACTTTATGTAATTACAATAATTGTATCATTTAGTAGAATCCTCTTCCATGATTTAGTCTGCTAATCTTATGTCTAGTTAAAAAAAGAGTGGCCATTAGGCCACCCCCTAGAGATTTATAGCGAAAGGCAGCGCCACCGATGCCACGAAATGGCTGTAGGCACTCCCTTTATTTTAGTAAACCGGGCTAAGATCAGAGTCCGTTTGGTGGGGTAGCATTTTTGCGTAAGAGAGCGAGCACGCTATCGGACACAGCTGACCTTATACGTGGATTTTTACCACATTTGGAGTGCTAAAGGACCCCATAGTCGCTATCAGCATGAAAAACACCATAAACGCACCTTTTTCTAAGCGATAGCGTCGCTGGAGTCCGAAACTATGCCCCAAAGGCTGGAATGTGGAAAATAACGTCATCTGGGTCCGAAAGCCGCGCCGATAATGAATGAGCTGCTGAATCAAGCGGGCAAGAGGGCAAGCGTGCAAGCGGGCAAGAGGGCAACCAGCCAGCTAACAAACAAAAAAACAGAGCAGCGATACTCCAATAAAAGAGGAATCGCTGCTCTGCTGTCTTAGCCAAACCGAGTCGCCGCACTCATAGTTGAACGCTACTTACGTGACGTCCGCTATGTCTTAGTCGCTGATTATTTGGATAGCAAATTGTAAATAACCTGTGCTGCTTCTGCTCTTGTAGTGACTTCCTTCGGATTGAGTTTACCGTTCGCTCCGGTCACTACACCTCTCTCTACCAGCGCTTGAAGGGCTTCTTGTGCATAACCAGCGATCTGTCCAGCATCACTAAAGCCGGAAAGCGTGGCCGTTGTTTTCTCAGATGGCAGTTCACCTAGCGCTACAAGCGAGCGGTACAAGAGTGTAAATAGCTCCTGCCTAGTGATCTGAATCTCTGGCTGGAATTGATTATCACCCGAACCCGTTGCTACCCCAAGACGCTTAGCTGTAGCAAGATAATTCGTATAATACGTATTGCCTGCATCTGCAAAATTATCAGCAGCAATGGCATCCGGTGTGATGTCATAAGCCTTGAGCAACAAGACGATGAACTGCCCTCTAGTGATTGCAGCATTAGGACTGTAATGTTCAGCATCCGTACCAGATGTGATACTGCGTGCTGCCAAGAAACCTACTGCATGGCTATACCATGAGGCATCTGGAACATCTGCAAAGCTCACTTGATTATATCCAATAATATATTGGGAGAAATGTGTGGTTACGAAATCTACAGTTCCCTTAGCGGTATTGTAATTTCCACGTACATTGTCCAAACTTCCAGTGCTGTTAATGTGATACACAATAACCGCATCTGACCGTTCTCCCGCTTGCAGCACGTACGGTACGCTGACACGAACACTGCCCCCACCGAAGGTGGAAATCGTGCTTTCACCCGCTATAACCGACAAGTCATAAACCGGTCTGTCTCCGAGAACAGCCTTGCCTTCTGCCGTTAATGACACCTTCGCGATTCTAATAATGATGTCTCCGGCATCTGAAGCTGCACTAATGCTTGCCAATGATTTGGCATCAAACGTAATCGTACCCACATTCTCATAATCAATGGTAATCTCCGCCTTCGTTCCGGCGGCTAACTCATTAATTATGCTTCTTGGAAGAGTAAGTTCAGCTGTTTGAGTATCTGAAGTAGCTGCAACACTAATTTCAAGAACAGCTTTCTTCCCATCAGCTTCTGCCTTCTTAGCGAGACTCACGAATTCAGCAGCCGTTTCTTTTGTGATCGTTGCAGTAGTCACTCCTGTGGTTTTATCCGTTTTAGTTGCTGCTGTTGCTGATAGGTTCACGGTACTCCCTGCTGTTGCCGTAGCAACCAGTTGAGGGCTTGCTGATGGTGTTGGTGTAGTCGTGCTCGGTGTAGAATTGCCACCTGTTCCACCTGTTCCAGGATCTGAAATAGGCACATAGGCCGGAACAACAATGTCAGTCGCTGGACTTGCCTTATAACCTTCTTTGGCTGCGTATCTCACTTGATACGTGCCCGGTATTAATCCTGTGATTTCTTTATCTGGTGCATACACATAATTAGTTACACTCGACAGCTTATATTCTAAGGCTGTCGTGGTTCCCGTAATTCTTCCATCATTGTTCGCTGCTGAGGTAGGAGCAACTCCCTGTAACCCAGTTGGAGCTGCTTGTTCCGCAGTGAATGCTGGAACGATTACATCTGCTGCTCTACCCGCGTTAAATCCTTCTTTAGCTGCGTATCTTACCTGATAGATACCCGGCACCAGTCCAACGATCTCTACATCTGATGCGTAGACATAATCGGTAACCGTAGACAGCTTATATTCCAGCGCTTTCGTAGTTCCTATAATTTTACCGTCGTCATTGGCTGCACTGGTTGGTGCTATACCTACTAATCCTGTAGGTGCCGCTTGCTCACCATATGCCGGGACTTCAACTGTAGCGTCTTTACCTACGCTGTATCCCTCTTTTGCCGCATATCGCACATTATAGAAGCCCGGAGTAAGACCAGTGATAGCTGTACCTGTTACAGGTTTATAATCAGCTTCTCCAACGCCTTTATACTCCTGTCCTTCAGCAGAACCCGTAATTTGCCCATCATCATTAGCTTCAGAAGTAGGTGCTACGCCTACCAGTCCTGTCGGGGCTGCTTGTTGATGGGTGTAAGCAGGAACTTCCACACTTACGTCTTCGCCAGCATTATAAGGAATGATTGTGGGTCCAGCTGCGGAAGTTGGCCCTTGATAGCCCGATGTAGCGGCATATCTTACCTTATAAACACCAGGTGCAAGCCCTGTAATGGCTGATCCCGAAGCTGGGGTGTAAGCCTCGTCTCCAGCAAGCTTAAATTCCAATGCTGCACTGGTGCCTACAATTTGCCCATCCTTATTGTCGGCCGCTGTTGGTGCTACACCGGTAAGTCCTGCCGGTACAGCTTCGAGTCTGGAGAATATTTTATCCAGCGCTGTTGTAGTGTTATTGTATCTGGCTCCGATTGGGTAATTAGCCTGCACGTAATCCGGTTGGATATTCGTCCAGCTGTACATAAGTTCAACATGCCCTAGAATCGGTGAGTTTTTGCCTCCTGCCTCCTTGTTGTCCTTGTTATAAGTGAACAGATATGGAACTTGAAGTCTGTCTCCGCTCACGGTGTTTCCAAGTCCATCTACATAACTAATTACAGTTGGTTTGGCAGCTGAATTGTTTTCGGTCTTGATATTGGTCAGATAAGTACGAACCAGATCAACATAAAGCTGCGCATACGGATGATTAGTGGTTCTAATCTGAAGCTCATTATTATTATGCGGATTTGCACTGCCCTTAGTGCCGCTGTTGTTATTAGGCTCAGCAACGGTCACACCAGCATCCAACTTAGTGTCGAAGAAGTAGATCTTATTGATATTATGTTTTTTGGCATATTCGTTGATATATTTAATCACCGCTTGCGTGTTAGGGCACCACGACCCGCCTAACAAAATCGCATAGTTTCCCTCACTCGCTAAAATTTGCTTCAGCTGATGATAGGTCACATGTTCATAAACAAGCGTGCCATCCGCTTCGTTGAAGATCGTAGGTTTTCCCTCATTTTCCCCTTCATAGTTCTTATTAAATGCAGCCTTGATATAAGCCGACTCGTCGATAGTGTCATATCGGGAAGCGGCACCCAGCACCTCACTTACTGATGTTTTATACGTATTAACCTTCGCCGCATCAAGTGTTCCGTTCGTCAGGAACTCATTCCACGAATAGCTCTTATCCAGGTAGGATACGACAGGAGCACTATTTCCCTGTGCATCCTTGTGATCCTTGTTGTATACCAATAAGAATGGAGACTCGAGCTTGTTAGCAGTCACAACTTCCCCGTTTTTATTGGTATAGCTGACATTGCGTTCTGGATCATCTTTGGAAGACAGATTTAAATTCTTCAAATACTTGTTGACCAGATCAACATATTTATAGGCAAATTTATTATTGCTGTCTGCAATCTGAAGGGTGTCCCCGTCCAGCTTAGTATCAAAGTTATAAATCGTAGAGATGCCATATTCCTTGGCTGCCTCGTTGATAAAGCCGATATCGGCCTGTGTATTCTCGCTCCAAGCGCCGCCAACCAGAACAGCGTATGTGCCTTCACTCTCAAAAAGATGAACGATATCTTCATACGTTGCTGTTTTAAATACATGGTTAGCATCATTTAGATGGTCATAGACATGACTGAAATAGTCAAACTGGTTAACGCCACCTTGGGAAGAGGTTATAACCTCTGCGTTATCCGGATTAGCATAAGCTCTTCCTGCCTGTGTAGGCAGGAAGAGCAGGGAGGCTGCCAGCAGCAGCGTTACAATTTTTTTGATAGTTAATGGTCGTATCATTATGTGCACCTCGCCTTAAATAGGTTTATGGGATGAATGGGCTGAAAGGAATCCTGAATGAGCCTGCTGCTCATCAAGGACAAACCTCTTCCTCAGCGGCTGGTGCCGGTGCGGGTGCCTGAACCGTTTCCGCTGGAGCAGCTGCTGGTGCGCTGACCGTGGATGCAGGTGCAGAAGACGATGTTTTCGGTTGAGAAGACTCAACTACCGGAGCCGGGGTCGCTTTAACTACCTCTGTTGTAGAGAAGGTTATAGCTTTTTTGGAAGGTGTCTCCGTTGCTTTTGCTACAGGAGCGGCGGTTTCCTTAGGCTGTTCAGATACAACAGGAGCTGCGGTCGGCTGAACGGCTTTAGCGGTTACGTTTGCTTTTGGAGCAGTCGTAGGCGCAGCAGTTGGCGCAGGCGTTGCCGCGCTGGTTTGCGGTTTAACAGATGCAGATACCGTTGTTGCAGCTGTTGCCGTCTTAGCGGTGTCCGCAGCCGGGGATGCGGTTGCTTTAGGCTGAGCTGCGCCCGCTTCTGGAGCTGCTGAAGCAACAACCTTCGCCGCAGAATCAACAGCTGCTGGGGCCGCAGTAGCTTCTGCCGTGACTGTCTCTGCTGCTGGAGCCGAAGCTTCCGGCTGGACAGCTTCTGTTACAGGAGCTGCAGTAGCTTCTGCCTGAACAACAACTGCTGCCGCAGAAGTAGCTACTGGTAAAGCTGCTGCGGTTACTGCTGTATTACTACTCTCTTGAATGGGTGCTGCCTCTGCTGTTTTTTTGTTAGCGGATACCGCGGCATACGTCAATGCGGAGAAGACGATAGCGGCGGCAACCAAAGAGATCGAAAGCTTTTTCATATGTGTACCATCCTTTTCAAATAAAATAAGAGACCCCTTCATTACATTCTTGTACCTTAAATCCGTAACTCTCCCTTCTCTAAAGTTAAAAAAAAGAGACTCAACGGGACGCAATTTACGCGTCTTTCGTTGAATCTCCGGCTGTCCAGTCGATTCCAATTGGCTTGTGATTAAGTTCCATATTATTCATGCCATAGTGCCTTGTCAATCAATTTTTATTTTTCACATCGTTTTTATCGGAATTAATTATTTTTAACATATAATTACATTGACTTTACTATAAATTCTATATAGATTGATCTCAATAGGATTAATCACATTAAAAAACTAGGTTTAAGGGGGTATTGGTAGTGAACATAGATAACAACTTATTATCCGCCATCGAAACGAACTGGTATGGATTTGTCGCTTCCATATTTGTGTTTGCAATTTTGTTTCTACTGGCACGTAAACGAATTGGATTTGGCACCCGGGTACTCATCGGACTTGGCATCGGACTTATTGCCGGTATATTCTTTCAATACTTCGATTTAGAGACCAAAGCTATTAGCACATTCGGCAGCATTTATGTCAGCTTGATCCGCATGCTCGTCATTCCTTTAGTATTCGTACTCGTATTAAACAGTATTTCTTCCTTAACCAATCTGGAGTATCTACGCAAAATCGGGATCAAAACCTTCGCCTGGTTCCTCGGAACAACTGGCATCGCTTCTATTATCGGCCTATCGGTTGCGCTGCTGTTCAATCCCGGCCAAGGTATACAACAAGATGTACCCGCAGATTTTGCAGCCCGGGAAATCCCGACCTTCTCCCAGGTTATCCTCGATCTTGTTCCATCTAACCCTGTTAATGAAGCAGCTACGGGTAAGGTTGTGCCTCTACTCATTTTCGCCATCTTCTTAGCAGTAGCTATAATCAAGATTGGCTCCAAGAAACCCGAAGCAGTCAAACCTGTACGTGATCTTATTGAATCCCTAACACTGATACTGCATCAGGTTGTGAAATTCATTATTCGCCTGACCCCTTATGGCGTATTCGCACTGATTGCCGGAATCACCGCACGTTATGGCTGGGAGACGTTGCAGGAGCTAGGCAGTGTAATTATAACCTCGTACGTAGCAATGATTATACATTTTGTACTTATCTTTGGCGGATTGGTTCTATTAGTAGCGAAGGTGAATCCAATTCGTTTCTTCCGCAAAGTGTATCCAACCATTACTGTTGCCTTCACAACCAGAAGCAGCTATGCAACACTTCCGGTCAATCTCGAAGTTATTACGAAGCGGCTTCATGTCTCCCCACGGATCGCGAGCTTTATCGCACCGTTAGGGGCATCTGTGAACTTTAATGCGTGCGGTGGGATTTGGCCAGCTATTGTGGCTGTATTTACCGCTCAAGTATTCGGTATTGATCTGAACTGGACCGACTATATTACACTGGTATTAGTAAGTATTATTTCTTCCATTGGTGTAGCTGGCGTACCTGGACCTGCCGTAATCTCCACCACGGTAGTCTTAACTGCTCTCGGCCTGCCGCTTGAAGGAATCGCTATCGTTGCAGGTGTTGAAGCGCTCATCGATATGGGCCGTACCGCTGTAAACGCAACTGGAACAGCTGTAACAGCTCTGTTAGTAGCTAATTCCGAAGGTGAATTTGACCGCGAAGCGTTTAATAGCAATGATGACGATGATATTCTCTTGAGCACCGTTTAAAAGCTGAGACTGTAAAAACCTCCGGAAGCTGCGTATAGCAGAGCGCCCGGAGGTTTTTTTGCATAGATTCATATTGGATTCATCTTCTTATAGCATACTAATTCTTTCCCGCTTTTTAGCAGAAGCTAGACAAGTCTCGATCAATTGCATGCCCAGCACTGCATCCTCGGGTGCAAATAATTTTTTTCCTGTAAATACTGCGGCGGCAAAATCATCGACCTCCCGTGTATAGGGATTCGCCCCGGTGGCATCAACTCGTCTTACCCCTTCTCCCGTATGCACAAAAAATTCGGCATCCTCATCTCTAGCATTAAAAGGCATAGGCACTTCAATCATTCCATCGGTCCCCAGAATCTCTAACAGCTGGCGGTTATATGCCCACATCCCGCAATCAAAAATCAGGCTTAGCCCCTTCGGAAACTCTACCAGCCCTGAAGCCATCATATCTACATTGTCATGCTCCGGAGAGAACATAGCCTGTACTGTCACGGCTTCCGGCTCAGCTCCGAACAGCAGTCGTGCTGCACTTAGCGGATAACAGCCGATATCATAAAGCGAGCCGCCGCCCCAAGCGGATTTAAAGCGAATATTAGAGGTATCTGTAGCGTCATTATAAGTAAAAGTGCCTCGGATGGAGCGTAATTCGCCAATTTCACCGCTAGAGATAATCTCTTGCAATTCCGCAATCCGAGGATGATGCCGATACATGTAAGCTTCTGCCAAATGGACTCCAGCATCATTACAAGCTTTTACCATCTCAGCCGCTTCTTCACTGTTCAGCGCGATCGGTTTCTCACATAAGATATGTTTGCCAGCTTCCGCCGCACGGATTACCCATTCCCGATGGAGGTGATTTGGCAGTGGAATATACACTGCATCAATATCCTTATCCGCCAGTAATTCCTCATAGCTGCCGTAAGCTTTATCTATTCCGAACTCTGCGGCTACAGCGCTGCTTTTTTCTAAACCGCGACTGGCTACCGCTGTAATCATTCCCGTCTGCGAATCCATTATAGCCGGCATCACTGAACCTGTCGCAATCTGCGCGCAGCCCATGATTCCCCAGCGAAGTTTTTGCACCATCGTTGCTAACCTTCTTCCTTATAGATTACTTACTATACTTAAAGCCACCTTATCATAGAATGAAACGTTTCTCTAACAGAAAGAAGCCTGCAAATTGCAAAAAAACAGTGCCAAAAGGAGCTCCAACCCCGATAGACACTGCTTTTTTATAAAATATGAATGTTTATATTAGTGCATTTAACAGCACAGCCGCACCCAGCACAACTATACGCGCAAGGTTCATCAATACGAAGTTTTTGACGGCAAGAATAAAGGTACTCGCCTTCTCCTGTTTCTCTGTGAACAAGGCAATATTTCGGCGCAGCGGGATCAGCGTAAGTAGAATCAACAGAACCAGAATAGGGTTAATCCCTAAGATCAGCAGCACTACAAGATCCAGATAAGAGACATAGTAGAGATATTTAAAAAGCACAAGCGCATTGCGGCGGCCAATGTACACCGGAAGCGTATACCTTCGATTCTCCACATCCTCATCAATATCACAAATATTATTAGCGAGCATAATCCCTGCGATCCCCAAAATAGCGGGCACGGAAAACCAGAAAAGGTACAGCACTTCCACGATGTTGATATTCAAGCTGACCCAGCCGTTCTGGAGCAGCAGTGAAACCACATGCTCATCCGTATGGATATAGGCAGAGATAAAAATAATAACAAAGCCCATAAACAAACCGGAGAACAGCTCACCTAACGGCATCCGCGAGATGGGAATCGGCCCGAACGAATAAAGTATACCGATCAAGAACGACAGTCCACCCAGCAAAAAGACCAGCAAACCCGTCTGAGTGACAAGCGCAATCCCGCCCCCTGCTGCCAGCGCCAGCAAAATCACAATCGTCGCCACGACGGTGCGCTCTTTTAGCTTAAAATGAACAATCGCATTATGTGTCTCGTAGCCGTAGCCGTGGGTTTTAGAAGCTTTTTTGAAATCGTAATAGTTGTTAATCGCCGTCGTCGCCATATCGAAGCTAAGCAAAGACACGAACATCAATCCAAAACGCAGTACGTAAAAATCCTCAAACCGGTACAGGGCGTACAACGTTCCCATTAGAAACGGAATAATACTGGCTACCTTCGTCGGCAGCTCCACAAATCTTAGAAAGCTTTTAATATTCACACCATACACCCTTATCTGTCAAATGAGCCTGCGAGGCATTACTGTTCAGTTGTTGTAACCGTCACTGGGGACCATTCTGCAATAACTGTTTGTCCATGTACAGACACACTGCCTTCAGGACTCAGATCCTTCTCTGTCATAATTCCGAGCGCTACAGTGAAGTTATTGAATTTAAGCGGAATATTTTTCTCGCGGCGTACTTCCTTGCCGTTCAAATAGAATACAGCCTCATCATTGCCACGGTGATAGGTAATACGGTACGTATTGAATTCCCGTGGTTTGAAATCCGTATCTTCTTTAAAGATGCAGAAGTATTTCGTTCCAGTGCTTTCTGGTACTTGTACACCCGGGAACGGCAAAATACCATATACACTAGCGTATTTATCATTTCCCGCGAAGAAATCAAGCGCAGCGCCTGTCGTGAAATCCAGCAGGTTCAGCGATACATATCCATCATACAGATCTCCAGGTGCAGTTCCTTGTGTACGGCAACGAATTTGCAGCTCAATGCTAATCTCTCCTGCTTCCGGAATCTCCACTGGCTTGGCTGAATAATACATGTGCTTGGCATTGTCCAGAATTTGCACTTGATGATTCTCGCGAGATAACTTCGCACGTACATACAGGGTGTCATTACGAACGATAACTACAGCCTCCGGCTCACGGTAAGCCCAAAATGATCCGTCAGGCAGTGTAAATCCACCCGTCTTCCAGACCTTTCCTTCTTCTAAAATGGAGTGGAAATCCCCAAGAACCATGCGATTGCCTTTAACTTGTTGTTCTTCTGCCATCAATACCTTGTCCTTCTTTTCCATGAAAGCTCACTCCTTCTGTAGTCCATCTATTAGTATCAGATCAAGCCTTGAATTAATAAAGTTATTGCCATTACTACTCCGCAGCGTACGGAGGCTTTTTGTGAAGCACCCATCAGCGGGATATAAGCCGGCGAAGCATTATGTTGCTTGAGACTACTGTAAATGCGCAGCGGCCAGAAAGCTGTAACCAGCGCCAGCAGTGCGTAAACAGGAAGTACACCCAACAGCACACAGACTATCACCGAAGCGTAGCCAGTGAAAAGAAGTACACGTGAGAATACAAGTGCCTTTTGTTCTCCCCATACTACAACAAGCGTAAGCTTACCCGCCTGCTCATCTGCTTTCCAATGTAGAAAATGGTGATTAAACAACAATAATGTAGTTAAAAATCCGACAGGCAGCGAGAGAATTACAGGCTTCATGCTAAACTGACCGGTTTGTACGAAATAGGAGCCTAATACAGGCATAATCCCAAAAGCAATAAAAATGGCCATCTCACTATAACCTTTGCCGCGATAGCCATAACGCAGTGGCGGAGCCACATAGAAATAAGCGATTAAAACACCAACAAGTACAAACCAGAGGATATTCCAACCGCTATATATACTAAGAATCCCACCACAGATAAGGGCAATCGCCAGCATACTCCAGGTCATCCTTGCATAAAAAGACTCCGAGAGGATCCCACCTGTCAGTAGCCCGGAGTTTGTGCTGATTTCACCAGCGGAATTCTTTGCTTCTGTATCGGTTCCGTTGCGGAAGTCCCACAGATCATTCACCATATTGGAGAACAAATGCGCCGAAATCGCCCCTATTAATGTAAGAATAAATAAAACCGGATGGAATGTCCCTTCCCATACATATGCCCCAACGGTCCCCAAAACAATCGGGATGAGCATAACAGAAAAACTCCAAAACCGGGTCGCCTTGGTAAATAATGTCCATTTGTTCACTTCAAGCTTACCGCCTTTTTCATATGATTTGATAATAATTATCACTGACTATTATACATCAATTTTCGATAGATTGTGAAGATTATCACTGCATATAATGTCTATTCTTGACATAATACTTCCGTTTGTTTGGTCAAGTAACTTGATAATGGAAGATAAAAATGTAAACAATTCCTTATTTCACGCAGGACCCCTATTTTACGACAAAAAATGAGTGTTGTTTTATAGGCAAGCACATACCGATATGATATGATAGGCAAGCCTATGAACAGCGCCCCTTACGGGCTGTTTTTAAGAGCGTAAAACTATATATAATAATGGAGGCTTTTACTGTCATGTCAGCGCAATCCCCTAACACCCAATCTGTCAAAATCGTCACTGCCGACCCTAGCGCCATCGGGCTATTCGGACTGGCTATTGTCACATTGGTCGCTTCTTCACAGAAGCTTGAATTTACAACAGGACTTAGCTATGTTATTCCTTGGGCTATCTTCCTGGGAGCATTCGCGCAGCTATTCGCCGCCATTCAGGATGCTAAGCACAACAATACCTTTGGTATGACCGCCTTTGGCGCCTACGCTTTCTTTTGGTTCGGCATGGCTAGCAGCTGGCTGATCAAGCTTGGCGTATTGGGTCCAACGCTTGCGGAGGCTGTAGATCCTAAGCAGCTCGGATTTGTATTTTTGGGTTACTTGATCTTCACACTCTTTATGACGATTGGTGCCGTTGAGGCAAATAGAGTTCTGCTTATCATTTTTGTATTGATAGATTTTCTTTTTATCGGACTAACCTTTGATTCCTTTGGGATCGCTCCAGAATTCTTCCATAAGCTTGCTGCTTGTGCTGAGCTTGGTATTGGTATTGTGTCCCTTTACGGATGTGGAGCATCCGTGCTAAACGCTCATTTCGGCCGTAGCTTCTTACCAATTGGAGCTCCGCTGGGCATCTTCAAAAAATAGAAATTGTTCTGATCTGAAACTAATACTTTTGCAAGCCGAAAGGATGCTGAGACTATGCATGTCCTGTCCTCTTCTGAATTAGCGGTAACTGCTATTTTCGCCCTTATTCTCGCAGTTATTGCCTATCTGATCATTCGGAATATCCCGAAGATGGTTGGCGATATTGCGGCTTTTCGCAAAAGAACACTGGTTTGGACCCAAGTTTCACTGGTACTAACGGTGCTTCAATTAAATTTCAAGGCAGGCGATTGGCGCTTTTCTATCGTCCTTGGACTCATCGTGTTATTTACCGGAGCTATTTGGCTGTCCGCCCGTTATTACGACATCAGTCGCAATGCAGATCCAGAATCTAAAGATCCTGAAGTACATTAGTAAATCTCAAGCTCCCGAAAGGGGGCTTTTTTTTATAATTTCAGAAAGCCTCTTCGCATAGTTCTCCCCACCACAACCATACTAATGACATTCTAATAAAAGTAACGGGAGGATTATCAGGGTGAGCAAAAAAATCAATCTGCTAATGTTCAGTGGGGAATACGACAAAGCGATGGCTGGACTGATCCTAGCAAATGCCGCAAGAGATATCGATGTCGAGGTTACCATGTTCTTTTCATTCTGGGGTCTATTTTTGGTGCGTGATCCGGAGAAAATGACCCTTGAGGACAAGAGTATCTACGAGAAGCTGATGGATGTTATTACACCGAAGGGCCCTGGGCAGCTGCCGCTCTCTCATCTGAACTTTAGCGGGCTGGGACGAATGATGCTGGAGGAAATGATGGAGGAACAAGGCGCACCGAAGCTGATTCATTTTCTAAAAGGGGCTCGTAAAAAAAACATCAAATTC
Source organism: Paenibacillus sp. FSL F4-0122 (assembly GCF_038002845.1). NCBI lineage: Bacteria > Bacillati > Bacillota > Bacilli > Caryophanales > Paenibacillaceae > Paenibacillus > Paenibacillus sp. FSL F4-0122. The sequence continues at coordinate 2,652,720 of NZ_JBBODI010000001.1, read as the reverse complement.
TATGCCTGCAAGCTTTCTGTGGAGATCATGGGCTTTAAGCCCGAGGAACTGCTGCCAGAGGTCGAAATCATCGATGCTGCGGCATATTTAAAAGATGCTTTAGAAAGTGATGTACAGTTATTTATTTAAAGTCTGACTAGGCTTTAACCCAATCCCCCATGCAGGCATATACTGTTGCCATAGAAACTACTGGCACGCCGAAAATACACCCCATTAACTTAGCACTGACGGCGTACGGGCTGGAGGGAATATCCGTGCTAAACATCATCCACGCCTCTTCTGCAGAGACGCCCGCTTCATTACAAGACCATTTTGATACTTTTCGTGGTCACACCATCGGCATTCGGCATCAGATCACCACCCCATATGGCAGACAACCGCTTCTGTATGCCGATTGGACCGCAAGCGGGCGCCTATATGAACCGATCGAACGCAAGTTGCAGGAAGCCTTCGGTCCCTACGTCAGCAATCCACATACAGATTCCAACACCACCGGACTAATCATGACGCAGGCTTATAATGAAGCTCGCCAAATCATTAAGAACCATGTAAATGCCGGCCCTCAGGATGTACTGCTCTTCTGCGGCAATGGAACAACAGGAGCCGTGAACAAGCTGCAGCGTATCATGGGATTAAGGCTCCCGGAATGGCTACAGGAACATAATAACCGCGCGCTGGAAGATCGCCCCGTTATCTTCACCAGCCATATGGAGCATCATTCCAATATTCTTCCTTGGCAGGAGGGGCTTGGTGACGTCGTTACCATTCCCGCCGGAAAGGACGGAAATATTGACCCCCAGCAGCTTGAAGACCAGCTGCGATTATACCCCAATCGCCGTTTCAAGATTGGTTCATTTACAGCTTGTTCTAATGTGACTGGAATTCAGACGCCTTACGCAAAGCTAGCGGCTGCTATGCATCGTCATGGGGGCGTGTGTTTTGTGGATTTTGCCGCCAGTGCTCCCTACGTGCCTATCAATATGCACCCACCTTCCCCATTGGAGAAGCTTGATGCGATCTTTTTTTCTCCGCATAAATTTCTGGGTGGGCCGGGCACAAACGGCGTTCTAATCTTTGATGAAGCGCTGAACAATGGACGTATTCCTGACGAACCGGGTGGAGGTACAGTAGCCTGGGTCAACCCTTGGGGAGGACGCCGCTACACTAATGCGATTGAGATGCGGGAAGACGGGGGAACACCGGGGTTTTTACAGGCTTTTCGCACGGCACTTTGCGTGAAGCTGAAGGAGCAGATGAATGGAAACGGTCAATATATGGTGATGAGAGAGCACGAGCTGTGTCAGCAATTATTGGCAGGACTCAGCGACATACCGGAGTGCTCACTGCTGGCCGGAGATCATACAGAACGTCATGGAATCGTCTCTTTTACACTGCGCGATATTCATTACAACCTTGCTGTCCAGCTGTTGAATGACCGTTTCGGCATACAAGCTCGAGGCGGCTGCTCTTGTGCAGGTCCATACGGACATTACCTGCTCGGATTAGGGTGGACGCAATCCGCTCAGATTGCCGGAGCAATCATGAGCGGCGACCAATCCTTCAGACCAGGGTGGATTCGCATCTCTCTACATCCCATTATGACTAATCAGGAAGTAGAGAGAATTGTATCCGCTGTAAGGAGTATTGCGACCCATGTCCAGCAATGGAAGCAGGACTATCTTTACGATACTTCCACGAACAGCTGGAATCATATCTACGTGAAGCATTCACCCGAGATGAAGCTCCAAGAACTCTTCACCGTGTAACATTCTAACTTATCACACGTTGCCCTTCACCATGTCCAAATCGGCAGCACTGGCATTGGAGATGACTTGTTCTACATTTTTGCAGCCCGGAATTACACTGGTTACTGCGGAATGCTGGAGGCACCAAGCCAAAGCCCACTGCGCCATATCCAGACCTGATGGCACTTCATTGGCAGCAATTTCTGCTACTGCGCGCAGCTGCTTTTGTCTCACATTCTCTTTATGGTTCGCTCGCACATCACCCTGAGCAAAAATCGCATCTGGCTTATACTTGCCGCTCAAATAACCACTGGCTAACGGAACGCGAGCTAACACACCTAATTGATGCTCGATGCACAGCGGAAGAATCTCTTCTTCAGGTTGACGATCCAGCCGATTATATACTACTTGTATGGCCTCTGCCTGCACATCCGCTGCCGCAGAGGTCTGATGCACCCCCGAGCCCGATGCACTGATCGACACGCCTAAATGACGGATTTTACCGGCTTGCTTCTGTCTGTCGAGCATACTCCACAGCTTATCATTATCGAACTGCTCATCCGTTCCGGAATGGAATTGATAGAGGTCGACATACTCTGTTTGGAGTGCGCGTAGGGAGTCGTCCAGCTGCTTAAGCACATCCTCAGCACGCCATAGCTGTTCCCGCTGCAAATGCCCTTGAAAATGATGGCCAAATTTCGTAGCTACAACCCAGTTCTCGCGTTTGCGGCGCGCCAGATAATCCCCGATGAACTTCTCCGACAAGTGATCTCCGTAACATTCTGCCGTATCAATCAGGTTAATCCCCAGCTCCCCAGCCTTATCCAGCATGGCATCGACTTCAGCCTGAGTGAAATCCTTGCCCCACTCTCCGCCAAACTGCCAAGTCCCTAGGCCAATCACCGAGACATTCATTCCTGTACTGCCAAGCTTACGATATTTCATCATCATTTCCTCCTTTATTCTATTTAGATTTAGGAATTCAAGTTAATTCTGACACTATACTAAGCTATCTTGTTCCCATCCTGTGCTGTTCTAGCAAAACGCGCTTCGATGGCTTTGACTCCCCATAACGACAGCCCGATAAACAACAGAACATAGATAATCTCCCACGGTTGGCGAATGAAACGTTCCAGATCGTTGCCAATGTATGAAACTGCGAATACCATAATCGCTTTGCCCACCGTGAGCGCAAGAAGATACGAACGGAACCTCATCCCGGCAAGCCCCGCTGCCATATTAATCACAACAAAAGGCCCTACCGGAAATATACTAAGCAGAAAAACATAGCTAAATCCGCTTTGCCGTACCCATGTCATGCTTTTGGCTACTTTGGGCCGCGCTGCCCATTTTCGTAAATAACGATGGGAGGCTACTTTGCGGATAATCCAAAAGGTAGTCACACAACCTGCAACCAGACCGATCCAAGAATACAAAAAACCTAACCATAAACCATATACGGCCCCATTTAGCCCTACGATCGCAATAGTTGGTAGCGGTGGTATAAATGATTTCATAAACGTTAACGCAATGCCCGGAAAGGGCCCAAACGAACGATATTGTTCCAGCAGATGCCGCAGATTATCCTCTGTCAGCCAAGACATAATATCAAGAAAATACATAACCAGCTGATCTCCTCATCCGATTGGAATTCTTAACACTTGGTCTCAATTATACACGAAGTTGCGTTCATTCCTACAGTGCATAAGGTTATGATCATTCATTCAGAAACGTTGGATCTATAAACTACCACCGAGCAGGACTTAGCGTTCGTTCTAGCCATTGAACAAAGTGAGCTTAATCGTGCCTATATCGGACAATGGAGTAAAGAGGAGCACTCTACGGCTATCCATGATCCAGATATCCTGCACCTTACAAATTGGGAGGGCTCCGGGAAAAGAGTCGGCTATATCATCGTAACAGGACTTCAAGATACTCATCTTACCGTTCGTATCAAAAGAATCGTGATCCATTCCAAGGGCTTTGGTTATAGCAAACTGTCGCTTCATCTCGTGAGCGACTGGATCTTCCAGCACACCGAGACGCATCGGCTATGGTTGGATGTTAGAGATCACAACCACAGGGCTCGCCATGTCTATGAAAGCTGCGGCTCTACACTGGAAGGGACTCTTCGTGATTGTGTAAAGGTTGAGGGACATTTTGAATCTCTGCATATCATGTCCATATTACGGCATGAGTATATAGAGCGTGAGCAGCAGCAGCAGAAGAAATAGATTAGGGAAATCCTCCCTGATTTTTGGACTGTCAGGTGCCTATAACTGCAAATCAGGGAAAACTTCCCTAATATTCAGCGAATTTGAGCAAAATCGGCATATTTCACTGATTTTTAGGGATATTTTCCCTAAAACGTCTATTTTGGGACCCTAATCAGCTACTTTTTAGGGAGGATTTCCCCAAAAAGTATATTCCGAGACGATAATCGGCTATTTTCAGGTAGGTTATCTCCTCGCACCCTTTCATGGGCACAATAAAAAGCCGAGCGGCAAGTTCCCTATCCTACGTGGGCTCACTACTCAGCTTTCAATTCCATTCCCTTCAAACCTCTCCACTGTAACAACCCGCCTGCTCACCTTCCGCCCTCAACCCCGCAACCACAAGGGTTGTCACGTACTTACGGGCATCCGCTGTGAGCAGTAACAGCTCTACCGAGCTTTTAGCCGGCTCCCCTCTGACAAACTTTATTCGGGCACCGTCCAAATCCTCTTGGATGCCGGCAATCGTATACCCTTTAAAAAGCAGCCCATCAATCTCCTGCTGTTCTTTGGCATATTCCGCAAAAGCAGACATTAGACTACACCTCCGCTGATTTCTGCCTTAGAAGGAAGAGGAGCCTCCGCTGCAAAACGTTTGCGTTTCAAATATTTTCCCGAACCTGCTTTGCCGACAAATTGTTTGTCACGAATAACAAATTCACCTCGACTGAGAACAGAAACAGGCTCTCCCTTCACTTCAAAGCCCTCAAACGCATTATAATCTACGTTCATATGGTGCGTGTCCGCAGAAAGGGTTCTTTCTACAGAAGGATCAAAAATGACCAGATCAGCGTCACTACCTACTGCGACCGTGCCTTTTTGCGGATACAAGCCAAACAGCTTGGCGCTAGAGGTAGCAATAATGTCTACGAATTTGTTCAATGAGATCCGGCCTTTCTGCACACCTTCCGAATATAGAATCGTAAACCGGTCCTCGATGGTCGGCCCACCGTTCGGGATTTTGGAGAAATCGCCAAGCCCCAGATCCTTTTGTCCTTTGAAATCAAACGAGCACTGGTCGGAGCCAATCGTCTGCAAGCTGCCGCTCCATAGCGCATCCCACAGAACATCCTGATTCCACTGCTCACGCAGGGGCGGAGACCACACGTATTTGGCACCTTCGAAATTAGGCTTTTCCAGCGCCGTCTGATCCAGCACTAAATACTGTGGACAAGTCTCACCGTATACGCGCAGTCCCTTTTTACGCGCTTCAGCAATCTTCCAAGCGGCTTCCGCACAGGTCACGTGTACAACATACAGCTGAGAATCTGTCAGTTCGGTTAGATAAGCTGCGCGTCCCGTAGCTTCACCCTCCAGCTCCGGCGGGCGGGTCAGCGCATGAAAGATCGGATCAGTGTTGCCTGCGGCCAAGGCCTGCTCAACAAGATATTCAATGACATCTCCATTCTCCGCATGCACCATAACGAGCGCACCTTCTTTTTTCGCGGCTTGAAGGGTCTTAAAAAGTGTGCCGTCATCCGCCTGAAAAGTATTCTTATAAGCCATAAATACTTTGAGCGAGGTAATGCCTTCATTCTCAATTATCTCCGGAAGCTCACCCAGTACTTTATCGTTTAATTCTGAGACCATAAGGTGGAAGCTGTAATCAATCACCGCTTTATCCTGCGACTTATGATGCCATCTATCTACGGCTTGCTGTAGCGGTTGTCCTTTGGTGGTTAAGCAAAAATCAATGACAGTGGTCGTTCCGCCATATGCAGCTGCAATGGTTCCCGTCTCAAAATCATCAGCTGTAACCGTGCCGCCAAAAGGCATATCCAGATGCGTATGTGGATCAATGCCTCCAGGAAAAACATAACACCCCGAGGCATCTATAATTTCTGCACCAGGGACATCCAAATGAAGGCCAATCTCCGTAATAACCCCGTTTTCAATCGCCACATCGCCTGTATAAGTATCTGCTGCGGTAACGATGATGCCATTTTTAATAATCTTTTTCATCCTTACACCACCTCCACTTCCGAATAGGTGCCATTCAAACTCCCGATCACTTTCTGCCGCTGGTTCCAGGTCAGTGGGGCTGCCCCGGTATCGACTGGAACCATATCGATCGCGCCGTCTGCTGGACAGACAATAGAACAAAGATTACAACCTACACAATCTTCCTCGCGGACCTGTAGAATAGCTTTCCCATCTGCATTAGTTAACATATCAATACATTGATGCGAAGCATCTTCGCAGGCAATATGGCATTTATTACAGTTAATGCAGTTGTTCTCATTAATACGGGCAACGACCTTATAGTTGAGATCCAGATCACCCCAGTTGGAGTAACGGGATACCGATTTACCGATTAACTCTGTTACGGAAGCCAAACCTTTGTCATCCAAATAGTTGTTCAGGCCATCGATCATTTCCTCCACAATCCGGAAGCCATGATGCATGACCGCTGTACATACTTGAATGCCCGTAGCACCCATCAGCATGAATTCAACAACATCCTGCCAGGTCGAAATCCCTCCAATACCGGAGATAGGAATGCCGACTCCCCGGTCACGGGCACACTCGGCCACCATACTAAGCGCAATTGGTTTCACAGCCGGCCCGCAGTAACCGCCATGCGCACCCTGACCTCCAACATTCGGAATGGTGTTCCAGCTATGAATATCTACACCAGCAAGACTGTTGATCGTGTTGATCATACTAATCGCGTCCGCTCCACCCTTAACCGCATGGCGGGCAACGACGGTGATATCCGTAATATTAGGCGTCAGCTTCACAATCACCGGGGTCGTCGCAACTTCTTTTACCCAGGTGGTCTGTGCCTGCACCAGATCAGGCTGCTGCCCCGAAGCAGCGCCCATTCCACGCTCAGCCATCCCGTGCGGACAGCCAAAGTTAAGCTCCAGACCGTCTACACCCACATCCTCTACCCGCTTAACAATCTCATGCCATTTATGCTGCGTTGGTTCTACCATCAGGGAGGCTATAATCGCATGATTCGGGAATCTTTTTTTCGTTTCATAGATTTCCTTCAGATTAACTTCAAGTGGACGGTCGGTGATCAGTTCAATATTGTTAAAGCCCGCAACCCGTTGCCCATTGAAATTTACTGCCGCAAAACGCGATGAGGTATTAATGATCGGATCGCCGAGCGTCTTCCACACCGCCCCGCCCCAACCTGCTTCAAAGGCCCGCTGCACTTGATAACCTGTATTCGTAGGCGGCGCGGAGGCCAGCCAGAACGGATTCGGTGATTTGATTCCTGCGAGATTAATACTTAAATCTGCCATTGATGTTCCCTCCCTGTCATGTAAAATCCAATATGATTTCTACGCTCAGCCGGCAGATCTAACAACGACCTCCTGCTGGCCTGAGAATTGTTTAACAATCGCATGGGCTGCATCTTTTCCCTGCTGTGCCGCTGATACAACCATGGCCTCGCCTTTACCTGAACCAAATATGATGTCCCCAGCGGCATAAATCTGCGGATCGGAGGTTTGGCAGGTGACCTCATTCACCCTCACAACCCCACGGTCATGCATAAGACCTAAGGAATCTATTAGATCCAGACGACGCTTTTGACCAATAGCTATTACAACTGCATCTACAGGAATCAAGAACTCAGAACCCTCGATCGGCATAGGTATTGGACGCCCATCTTTGCCCAGCTCCTCCGTCAGCTTCATCTGCACACATTCCAGTGCAGTTACATTCCCAAGCCCATCACCCACGATACGTTTCGGTAAGGTAAGCCAGTTGAACTCCACACCTTCCTGCTTCGCAAATTCATATTCAAAGTCATAAGCCGTCATCTCTTCGCGGGTCCGGCGGTAGACCATTTTCACATTGGTGGCTCCCAGCCGCACTGAGCAAGTCGCTGCATCAATAGCCGTATTCCCTGCACCAATGACAGCGACCCGCTGACCCATCAGCTCTAGTAGAGGAATGCCCGTCTTAGTGGATTCTACGAGCGCAATGGCATCATAAACTCCAGCCATTTTTTCACCTTCAATCCCTATTGGAGGCACATAACCCATACCCGCTGCCAAAACGATGGCATCATAATTCGACTTCAGCTCATCTACAGAAACATCTACTCCGACTTTCACACCTGTACGTATTTCCACACCCAGCTTCTCTACCTGCTCTACTTCCCAAAGAGATACAGACTGCGGGAGCCGAAACGATACAATCCCATGTGTATCCAGCCCACCCGCTAACGCCTTCGCTTCGTAGATCACAACAGCAAAACCTTCACGGGCGAGTTCCCTAGCCGCTGACAATCCCGCAGGACCACCGCCGATAACGGCTACCTTTTTCCCATTAGGAATGCCAGCCTTAAATAATTGAACTCCGCTGTTTATCGCCCAATCTGTCGCATAACGCTGCAGCAGTCCGATTTGGATCGGCGCCGAGGCATCATTTAACACACAGGCGCCTTCACACAGCTCATCTGTAGGACAAACACGAGCACAGCTGGCACCCACAGGATTGGAATCCATAATCGTCTGTGCCGAGCCTTTCAGATTGTCAGTGGCGATCCGTTTGATAAAGGAGGGAATATTAATGCTGGTCGGACATGCTTTTATACATGGGGCATCGTAGCAATATAGACAGCGATTGGACTCATCCATGGCACCTTTATGGGTCAGAGGCGGCTCAGCCTCGGCGAAATTACGCATGAACATATCAGGTGTAAATGCTGGTAACGGAGAAGAATGCTCCATCACTAGTCCCTCCTTATGGGTAATTTTTCATATTTGTGTTATATAATATAACATTATTTCAAGTTTTGTCTGAATATTTTGCTTACATCTTTTAATTATTGTAGTAATATAAGCTTTAACAGAAATTATCTCTCAACATTCTCCCTGATTAGGTTATATATACTGACATCCGTTAATCAAACTATAGTCATTTCGAATTTTCGTTGCATTAGACACTTTGTCTAATTTCAAAACTGTATTTTTTACGTGTGAGAATAGGCTGAGAATAACAGGGCATTAACCGAAGGCCAGAGCGCAGAAGATCGAGGGGGAGTAACTATGGACTGGGAGCTTGTATTAACCATTCGTGACGCTTTAAAAAGACCACTATTCGCAGAAGCCGAGGTGATCGGCGGGAAAAGCGGCCTAAGCCGTGCCATTCGCTGGGTGCATGTGCTGGAAAGTGCCAACTTCGAGACTCTGATTCATGGCGAAGAAATGATTTTGACTACGGGGATTGGTGCAAGTGTCGATCTCCCTTCCTCCTTGGAGTTTATGCAGAACCTGATCGACAAAAATGCAGCTTGCCTATGTATTGAGTTAGGTACGTATTTCAGCACCATCCCGCAAGAGATGATCGAATTAGCCGATAGGCATGACTTTCCGCTAATCATCTTCACCCGCACGGTTCGTTTCGTAGATATCACGCTGGATCTTCATTCGATTATCATCAACCGGCATCACCGGATGCTCCAAGAACTTGAAAAAATCTCACGTGAATTCCACCGTCTGACCTTAACTTCACAAGGAACGCTGAAAGTGCTGCAATTATTGTGCAAAAGCACCCGCACACAAATTGTCTATATGCAGCTGCAAGGCAAACCCTTATTTTTCCCGGCCCTTTCGCCGGAAGAGCAGGCTCCATTGCTGAATTTTTTCACCGCCTTCGGCGACGAGCTGGAAGGAATTCAACCTGACGCTGCCCCCTATATCCGGGAATATGGACAGAAGACCATCGCGCTCAAGCCTGTAGGTGCGCTGGATCAGACCTGGGCTTACATTCTGATGGTATGCAATCACAAACCACAGGAATTCGACTGTCTGCTGCTGGATTCCGCCTCTTTGTCCATTGCTCAGGAGCTGCTGCGAACCCGGTATATGGAGGAGCGCAAGCTTTTTTCAGAAAATCTATGGGTCGACGAGCTGATCAACGGCCGCATCGAAGATGATAACCGCTTAAAGGGCCTGATCGACTCTAATTTCAATGTGGTCAACGAGCTTCCTTACCGTGTATGCCTTATAGAGATCAAGAACCCCAGAGATGTAAAATGGAACAGCTCGGAGAACGAATGGGAGTCCATCACCTTCCACCTTTCGCTCATCCTGCGTTCCATCTTTGAGAAATATTCTTTACGTCCGCTGATCACCCTTAAGAACAATCGCCTCACCGTCATCGCCCTCGACATCCAATCAAAAATGCCTGGCAAAATGCGACTTCAACAAGCACTTGAAGCCCTGCAGAACATCCGCTCCGATGAGAAGCTCAAGGATTTGCAGCTCGTCATTGGAGTCAGCAAATCGCATAAGCGCCTAAAACGAGCCTATTCCGGTTATCAGGAAGCCCTACAGGCATTATCGTTATACTCCTGTTACCAGAAGTCATTACTCTTCTATGAAGAGCTGGGTGTATTCCAGTTGCTGTTGAGCTTAAATGACGGAAAAACGTTACAGAACTTCATTCGCAGTTATCTCGGCCCGCTAATCGACCACGACCAAACCAAAGGCAGCGAGCTGCTGCTTACCCTTCGTGTTTATCTGGATCATGATGGTTCCAAACAAATTGCCGCTCGAAACTTATTCATTGTCAGACAGTCACTTTATTATCGCCTGGACAAAATAACAGAGCTACTGGGTGAAGACTTCATGCAGCCAGAGAATCGCATCTCCATTCAAGTCGCCCTGCGCGCTTACCAATTTCTATATCCAGACAAAATCACTTTACCTAGCCCCCGTTCAGCACAGATTTAAAGGTATCGATAATAAATTCTATATCTTTATCCGTGGAGGATAACGGCGGGGCGAAGGTAAGCACATTGTTGAACCCAGCTACGGTATCGCCATTTTTGCCGATGATAAGCCCCTTGGACTTACATTCGGCAATAATTCCTTTCACAATATTCAGATCAACCGGCTTCTTACTGACCTTGTCTTCAACCAGCTCAACCCCTGTCACCAAACCAAAGCTGCGGACATCACCTACAAGCTTGTGATCAAGCAGCTCGGTAAATTCTGTATTTATTCTTTTACCTAAAAGATCCGCACGTTCCACCAGCTTCTCCTGCTCGATAATCTCCAGATTACGCAGCGCCAGCGCACAGGAGGCAGGGTTGCCACCAAAAGTATTCACATGGCGAAAATGGCCATAGTCATCGCTATTGTCCTTAAATACCTCATAGATATCCTTACGAACAGCAGTCGCGGATAAAGGAAGATAAGCGCTAGTCAGTCCCTTAGCCATCGTTACGATGTCAGGCTTCACATTAAAGTTGTGATGACCAAACTTACGTCCAGAACGTCCGAATCCACAAATCACCTCATCCATAATGAGCAACACACCGTGCTTACGGCAGATTTCCTGCACCCGATCCAAATAAACCTGATGCGGTACAATGACGCCACCACCCGTAATTACAGGCTCCATAATCACCGCAGCTACCGTCTCCACGCCTTCCCAGATGATCATATCCTCTATGGACTGTGCACACTGGAGGTTGAATTCTTCCACAGTCATCCCGGCCGGGCGGCGATAGCTGTCCGGGGGAGCTACATGCAGAAACCCACCCGCCAGCGGTTCATATTTATATTTGCGCTGGGCCTGGCCTGTTGCAGATAATGCACCAAGCGAACTGCCGTGATATCCACGATAACGGGCAATGAATTTATGGCGATAATGCTGGCCGATTTGCTGCTGGTACTGGCGTGCCATTTTGAAAGCAGCCTCATTGGCTTCCGATCCACTATTGGAAAAGAAGATCACGTAGTCGTCTCCGAGCCATTCATTCAGCTTCTCCGCCAGCGCAATCGCCGGGAGATGACTTTGTGTCAGAGGAAAATAAGGCAGGGTCAGCAACTGATTGTAAGCAGCTTCCGCCAGCTCCTTGCGCCCGTATCCCACATTTACACACCATAAGCCAGACATCCCATCCAAAAATCGATTGCCCTGTATATCCGTAATCCACGACCCACTCGCCGAGGCGGCAATCATAGGCGGATTCTTTTCACTATAAGGCGTAATGTTGTGCCATAAATATTCCTGATCCTTCTTCACCGCAAGCTCGCTATCGTTCCCCAGACTCTGCATAACATTTTCTCCTCTCAGCAGCTCATTTTCTCTAATAACGGGCAGTGATCATCTTTTTACGCGTATAGAACTCCACCCCATCACGCCCATTGGCATGCAGGTCTCCATAGAACGATTTCTTATAACCCGAGAAGGGGAAAAATGCCATGGGCGCAGGCACGCCCAGATTCACACCCAACATCCCTGCATCAATTTCTTCCCGAAATTCACGAACCGCCTTTGCACTGTCTGTATAAATACAAGCCCCATTCGCGAATGGGGACTGATTCGTTACCCCAATCGCTTCACTCAGACTTTTCACACGAATCACTGACAATACCGGTGCAAAAATCTCATCCTTCCAGATGGTCATTCCCGGCTGTACATGATCAAATATCGTCGGCCCGATAAAATAACCCGCACCACCCGTAGCAGCATCCTTCCGCCCGTCTCTCACAAGCTTGGCTGCCTCAGCTTCACCAGTCTCAATGTAATAAAGCGTCCGCTCCTTATTCGACTGGCGAATTACCGGACCCAAAAACACCCCGTCATCGGCGCCATTACCAATCTTAAGCTCATCCGCAGCCGCAGCCAGACGGTTCACTAGCTCGTCAGCGATATCCTCATGAACCACTACGACCGAGCAAGCCATACACCGCTCACCTGCCGAGCCAAAGGAGGCCGCAATGATATTTTTGACCGCATTGTCCAGCTCCGCATCAGGCAGCACAATCGAGTGATTCTTAGCGCCTGCCAATGCCTGAACCCGCTTCCCTTGCGCCGTCCCTGCCTTATATACATATTCCGCAACCGGCTGCGAACCCACGAACGAAATCGCCTTCACTTCATCATGCTCCAGCAGCCCATTCACAACCTCGTGTGCCCCATGTACCACATTCAGCACGCCAGGCGGGAAACCCGCTTCGGCAAATAGCTCGGCTAACCGATTAACCAGTAACGGCGTACGCTCGGAAGGCTTTAGCACAAAGGTATTTCCACAAGCAATGGCAAGCGGAAACATCCAGCAAGGAACCATCATCGGAAAGTTAAACGGGGCAATTCCCCCGATAACACCCAATGGATAGCGGTACATCCCGGATTCAATTCCGGTAGCAATGTCCGGGAGCTGGCTGCCCATCATCAACGTGGGGATGCCTGCGGCAAATTCCACACACTCAATTCCACGCTGCACCTCACCTTGCGCCTCTTCCAGACTTTTGCCATTCTCCAGCGTGATCAGCTCGGCCAGCTCATGCCAATGCTTCACCAGCAGCTGTTGATATTGGAAAAAGTAGCGGGCACGACGCGGCACAGCGACCCTTTTCCACACTTGAAATGCCACTGCAGCCGCATCTACCGCTGCACCCAGCTCTTCCCTACTGGAAATAGGCACATAGGCAATCACTTCACCCGTCGCCGGATTATATACCTCTTCATCTCGCCCGGACGACGATTCTACCCAAGCTCCATTCACATAATTCTTAACTCTTTCAGCCTGCGTTACTAGGAGAGACATAGCTCGCACCTCTTTCTCTGTTTCAGATGCACTGATGGACTGCTGATTATAATAGATGACCGCCAGATCAGGCGGCCATCCACTGTAACATTTGAGCTCAACTGGTTATTTTGCCGCCATTTCTACGATTTCGTTCGTGTAAGCCTCATCTACCTTAACCGGTTCTTTAATGACACCAAATTTAAGCGAAATATCAGCAGTTTGCTGGAACGCCGCCGCATCGGTATATCCCATCTTGGCACTGTCAAAGCCTTCAGGTAGAATCAGCTTGGCAACCTCAGTCATCATTGTCAGCTGATGTTCCTTCGTTGTACTGCCGTCTTCCGCTTGCTTCATCACACTGTCCACTGCGGCTGCAGGATCAGCAATTGCATCTTTCCAGCCCTTCAGGGAGGCACGTACAAACTTTGCCGCAGTCTCTTTGTTCTCCGCAAGCCATTCCTTATTGGCGAACAAGTTATCCTCAAGCATCGCAACGCCTTCCGTATTCATGTCGATGACATTCAGATCCTCAGCCTTAATGCCTGACTCCAACACTACTTGGTACTCGTTATAGGTCATCGCTGAGGCCGCATCGATCTGATCGCCCAAGAACTGATCCATCGTGAACCCTTGCTTCGTAAAGCTCAGATCCTTATTCGGATCGAACTTATATTTATCGAATAACGCTAATAGTTCAAACTCGTTGCCGCCCATCCAGTTGCCTACTTTTTTACCCTTAAGATCAGCGGCTGAGTTGATGCCCGCCGATTTTTTGGAAACCAGGACCAATCCGCTCTTTTGATAGATTTGCGCGATCTGCACCAGCGGCATTCCCTCTTCAAGACTCGGCAGCAAGCTGGCTACCCAACCCACACCGATATCTGCGGAGCCGCCTGCCACTTGCTGTTCCGGAACGATATCAGGCCCACCCGGCAGAATTTCTACATCCAAGCCTTCTTCCTTGTAATATCCTTTATCCTGCGCCACAAAATACCCAGCGAATTGTGCCTGCGGCACCCATTTCAGCTGTAGCTTCACTGTAACTGGATCAGCAGCCGGTTCAGTAGCAGCACTTGCGTCAGGAGCTGCTGATACTTCAGGGGCAGTCGTAGCTTTAGCTGCCGAGTTATTATTGTTGCCACCGCAACCCGCCATTAAAGAAACACTCAACATCATCACGATTGCCAACAAACCACCACGAAATTTGCGTTTTTTCCCGTTCATCAACCGAACTCCCCCTATCGTAATTTAAGTTTGTAACAAGCACAGTATGGACAAGCATCGTGGTGCGTTTATGCATACAGCCGCGGGCGGTTTCTCTTTTCCATTCCCACTATGGCCGGATGTAATGAGGGTGAGATTAAGTACGCTGCGAAGGATGCCACTTAATGAATACTTTCTCCAGCCGCTCAACCACTAAATAGAAGAGCACGCCTGCAATTGCAGCCAGCACAATACAGGACCAGCCCAGTGGCATTTTGGCAACTTTAATGGAATTGGAGAGCAGATATCCAAGCCCCTTTGAGGAGAAAAAGAATTCCCCAACAATGGCGCCAATCATACTGGCAGTAGCATTAATCTTCAGTGCTGTAAATACATAGGGCAGACTGCTCTGAATCCGCAGATAACGGAACACTGCCGGTTTACCTGCCGCATAAGAATGCATCAGATCCAGCGCCAATGGATCAATCGCCGCCATGCCCTTATAGGCGTTGATCGCCATCGCTGCCATTGTAGTTGCTGTTACTATGGCAATTCGTGAGCCTACCCCATCTCCAAACCACAGATTCATGATGGGCGCGAGGGCGACGATGGGCACAGCATTTAGGGCGGCAACCAGCGTCAAGCTTCCACTCCCCCAGCGCGGCCAAGCCGTAGCGACTAAAGCGATCAGGAAGCCGATAGCAGAACCAACCAACATTCCCAGCACAGCTTCAGCAAGCGTGTATCCGGTATAGGACAACAACAAGCTGAAATTATCTCGCATAGTTTCGGCGATGGCTGTAGGCAGCGGGAGTTGATATTTTTTCAGATCAAAGATCTTATGAAAGAATTGAAATTCCCATAGTGCAAGAAATAACAGACCTGCCAGTACAGGCAGCAGCACCCCTGCACTAAATATCCTCTTCAGCATTCGTGAGCCGCCTCGACTCGCCGTAGCTTCCGCAGGTTTCGGAACGGCTACAGCATTCTTTTGTGTAGCCGTTAGCGCCGGCTGAGCCATTTCTTTACCAGTAGAGCCTATAAACGTGGTCTCCCGAACGGAGTTAGTTTCCATTAGCGGCTGCCTCCTTTCGGACGATATTCAGGCTGCCAAGGCGTTACCAGACGTTCTATCAGACTGATTAACCAGTAGCTTACGATCCCCAGCAAGGCACCCACAATCACCGTAGACCAGAACATATAGGTGTGAGAGCTTCCATAATAGAGATTGCGCAGCATAATTACACCAATGCCATGCTGGGCACCCATAAGCTCCACCAGAATAGCTCCAGTCACAGCAAGTGGGGCAGCTATCTTAAGTCCACCGAACAAACCCGGCAAAGCCGCTGGGAATCTGAGCTTCCAATAGACCGCCCAAGGTTTAGCCGCGTAAGAATGCATCAATTCGAGCGCTGATGGATCTACACTCCGCAAGCCGCGCAGCATGTTCAGAGCCACCGGGAAAAAGGTGATATATCCCGAAATAATAATCCGCGAGGTCTGCTCATCGCGCACAATCCCGTAGATGATGGGTGCCAACCCCAGAATCGGAATCATCTGCGAGGCAATAGCATAAGGAAAAGTTAATTGCTCTATTGTCTTCGACAAGCTCATCAGCACCGCCAATGAGGCACCTGCTACCGCTCCAATCAGGAAGCCAACGCCAGCATTACCGAAGGTCGCAGCCCCCTCCTTCAAGAGCGTGCCTCCATACTGCCATAAGGTAGCTAACACCTCATGAACATATGGCAGCTTGGACTGTGCTAACGGCGTCTCCACCACATGGAGCAACATCCAGGAAGTCCCTTCCCAGACTAGCAGCAGGCCAAAAATCCAGACGAACAACGGCAGCAGACGACCTCGCACAAAGATACTGCCCCCTTTCATCACTACACCCCTTCGAAGCTGTCGCGAATACGTGCGATCAGTTCGAAAAACTCTGGGTTATTTCTCATTTCCGCCGTTCGCGGACGTGGCAGAGGAATTTCGACCACAGCGGACAAGCGACCTGGATGCGGGGAAAGAACAAACACCCGGTCAGAGAGGAATATAGATTCAGGAATACTATGAGTTACAAAAACAATTGTGTTCTGCACTTTACTCCAGACAGACAATAGCTCTTCATTCAATCGCTCACGCGTAAATTCATCCAGCGCTGAGAACGGCTCATCCATGAGCAGAATTTCCGGCTCCATCGATAGCGCTCTGGCAATCGCTACACGCTGCTGCATCCCGCCGCTGAGCTGCCACGGATATTTATCCGCAAAGCTCTGCAGCCCCACCAGATCAAGAAGCTCCATCGCCTTTTCCTCACGGATTGACTTCTTTACCCCCATCAGCTCCAGTGGCAAAGTGATGTTATGCTTCACTTTCCGCCAGTCGTATAACACTGGACTTTGAAAAACAATGCCATATTTTTGCGCCAGCCTGGCTTCTCTGGCACTTTTCCCAGCTACCACAATGTTCCCGCCTGTTGGTGCTATGAGATCGGCCATCAGTCTAAGCAGCGTCGTTTTGCCACATCCGGAAGGTCCGAGCAGGGAGACGAACTCCCCTTTGGCAATATCAAGACTCACCTGATGCAGGGCAAGCACTTCCGCAGCTTCTGTCCGATAACGCATTTCAACATTCTCCAGCTGAATCTCAGGAATATTTGTCGCTAGTGATGACATCCTCAGCCCCCCTTTTCAAAATAAGCCATGTTTATAATGTTATATAAACTGACGTAATATAGATAAGATCAAGAAAACTTCTATCGCATGTAGTATTAACTAACATGTTACACGCTGCTCACTGGACTCTCACTAGACAATTAGTAAAATAGCTCCTGTTAAATTGCGTCATTTTGTCTAGGAGACATTTTTTTGACTACAAACCCGAAGTATTTTTTTTATATCCGTAGATATGTGGTAATATTTATCCATATCTTTCCTCGGCAGGTGACAATAGACCCATGGGATCTATAATCTCGAACTATATTGTAATTGTTGCTATATCAGGTGTGCTGAGCGTCTTATTAGCCCTTTTCGCCTATTATAAAAAAACTGATTTCTTAGGAATCAGGGCTTTTGTTATAAGCTCCTTTACCTCTGCTATTTACACCTTCGGCTTCGCATTAGAGTTATCGGGGAAAACCCTGGAGGAAATCAGCTTCTGGATTAAGTTAGAATATCTGGGGATGCCCTTCATTGCGCCAGCTAGTCTAATCATGGTGATCCATTTCGTTGGGCTGGAGACGCTGTTTAAAAAAGGCATACGGGCGGCGTTATTTATCATTCCGTTCATTACAACGCTGCTGGTTTGGACCAATGATTACCATCATCTCTTCTATAAATCCATTTATTTACGGGAAAATACGCCCACCCCACTCGTTGATGTTGTGATGGGACCTTGGTATATCGTTCACGGCAGCTTTACTTTTGGCTGTCTGCTGGCAGCCATTTGCCTCATGATATGGCAGTGGAACCGGATGAAGCGGGTATACCGCAGGCAGATCATCACAATAATAATCGGGTTAAGCCTTCCAACACTTGGCTCTTTTTTGTATCTGATGGGCTTGACTCCTTACGGAATGGATCCCGTCCCGATCATTATGAGCCTGACCTCCTCCCTATATATTTGGGCTATTTTATCCCGGGGCATGTTAACGGCTGCGCCTATTGCTCGTGAGAATCTCTTCGAGAGCATGCGGGAGGGAGTGCTTGTCACCGACCGCTCGGACATGCTCGTCGATTACAATCGTGCAGCCGCGGATATGATAGAGGGGCTCAACTCCTCATCGATTGGCAAACCGCTAGCGCAATTGTTTCTTAACGCAGGCAAAGACGCCTTGTCCTATGTGATGGACGCCGAGCCGCTGTTGCGCGAAGAACGGGAAGTGGCTTGGAACAAAGCAGAGGAGGTCTGCTATTATCAAATCCGCTCCTCTCCGGTACAAAAACAAGAGGGGCACATAGCAGGACAGATGATCATGCTGATTGACGTGACTGAACGAATACTGCTTCAGGAGAAGCTGCGCCAATTGGCTACGATGGACAGCCTAACCGGTATCTATAACCGCTCCTATTTTTTGGAGCTGAGTCGAGCTCTCCTTGCCCGGTCCGCCAGCCTGCGAAGTTCATTATCTATGATTTTGCTGGATGTGGACTTCTTCAAGAGCATTAATGACCGCTATGGACATCAATACGGAGATCAAGCTCTCCAGCATATTGTCCAAGTGTGCAGCAGACATCTGCGGGAGGGAGATCTCTTTGGCCGTTATGGTGGCGAGGAATTTGTAATCTGTCTGCCAGAGACGTCGCTTAAGCAAGCTGCATTGCTCTGCGAAACTATCCGCGCGGATATTGAACAAAGCACCTTATATACCGTCATCGGGCCCATTAATGTGACCGCAAGCTTTGGAGTTGTGGAGGCCCTAAATCCAGAGGCCACTCTAGAAGAGCTGCTATCTGAAGCCGACCATGCTCTGTATAGCTCTAAACGGAATGGACGCAACGCTGTGCATCTCTCCCAAAGGTCAGAAATCATTCTTTTCAAACCTGTTTAATGACAATCATGTCCCTTCCTGCGCATTCAACAACTGGCCTTATTTTTCATAGTCTGTTTTTAAGTTTAATAAGAGTTATCTGAAAAACTAATCAGAGTGTTGAGAGTAAAATTTGCTTGATGGGATATGGAGGCGTAAGAAATAATGAGGAACCATACAATGATGCAGTTTTTTGAATGGCATGTTGCTGCGGACGGGAAACACTGGGATCGCTTAAAAGAAACTGCACCCGCGCTAAAAGCCGTAGGCATTGATTCTGTTTGGGTACCTCCTGTGACAAAGGCCGTCTCCGCAGAAGATACAGGCTATGGCGTGTATGATCTATATGATCTGGGCGAATATGACCAAAAAGGTACGGTACGCACCAAATATGGCACCAAACAAGCACTGATCAACGCAATTTCGGAATGTCAAAAGAATGGCATCGCCGTTTACGTTGATTTGGTCATGAATCATAAGGCAGGCGCGGATGAAAAGGAAGTATTCCAAGTCATCGAGGTCGACCCCAATGATCGGATGAAAGAAATTTCGAAACCTTTCGAGATTGAGGGCTGGACAAAATTCACCTTCCCTGGCCGCGGAAATGAACACTCTGCCTTTAAGTGGAATCACAATCATTTTAACGGCACTGACTTTGACGCCAAAAAAGAGCGAACCGGCGTATTCCGTATAGTAGGCGAGAATAAAGCGTGGAATCAGAATGTTGACGACGAGTTCGGAAACTATGATTATCTAATGTTCGCTAATATTGATTACAGCCATCCCGAAGTCAAAAAAGAAATGATCCAATGGGGAAAATGGCTGGTGGACACCCTCCACTGCAGCGGCTTCCGCTTGGACGCCATCAAACATATCAACCATGAGTTTGTTAAAGAATTCGCGGTAGAGATGTTTAATAAATGCGAGAAGGACTTCTATATCGTCGGTGAATTCTGGAATTCCGACTTAGAGTCCTGCCGACAATTTCTGAATACCGTCGATTATAAAATAGACCTCTTCGATGTATCCCTTCACTACAAGCTGCATTCAGCTTCTTTGGAGGGCAGAAACTATGATCTGACTAAAATTCTTGATGACACACTGGTGCAGACCCATCCCACCAATGCTGTAACCTTCGTTGACAATCATGATTCTCAGCCTCACGAAGCCCTGGAATCCTGGGTAGATGATTGGTTCAAGCAAAGTGCTTACGCGCTTATCCTGCTGCGACGGGATGGATATCCTGTGGTCTTTTACGGGGATTATTATGGGATCGAAGGACCAACACCTGTAGCAGGTAAAAAAGATGCGATTGACCCTCTGCTGTATACCCGCTATCACAAAGCTTATGGTGAACAGAAGGATTATTTCGATCATCCTAACACGATTGGCTGGACACGGCTCGGCGTGGAGGATATTGAACACTCCGGTTGTGCGGTGGTGATCAGTAATGGTGAGAATGGCCAGAAGAGAATGTTCGTAGGAGAACATCGCGCCGGTGAAGCATGGGTGGATTTCACCCATAACCATAAAGCCACCATAACCATTGAAAAAGATGGTTGGGCGACCTTCCCGGTCAATGGCGGCAGCGTCTCCGTCTGGGCTCTGCCGGATGCAGAAGCTGACAAGAAGTAAATCACTTGTACCTGATTAAAAAGGTGCCCAACGCCGTTTGGCGTTGGGCACCTTTTTTTAGTTATTCGCTTTATGCTCCGGATGTCGGGATACAAGCCTCACCAGATCCAGCGTTAAGACGGGTAATGTTAGGGACGCTGGATAAGCCAAGTAACGCGGCTCCCACTCTGGATTGAACTTTTCCTTGTAACGACGCAATCTGGCAAAACCGTAACCATGCCCATGCCCACCTCTATTAAACACTTGATGAGCCAGCTTCTCCTCCTTCAGAGCTCCGGGGTCCTGCCCCCCACTGGATGATAGAGGAGTGTTGCCTAGATTAAATCGCCGATACCCCTTGGACTTCGCCCATTCCAGCATACAAACCAATAAATAATCCACTGTCCCGTTTGGCACATTCTTCCCCTGGCGCAACAAATCTACGGACAGAGTCAATCCTTGATCATACCCTGGGATAATAGAAGCAAATGCCAGTATTGTACCTTTGGTGTTCCGCACCACCACAATGGGAGCCAGTTGCAGATAGTCGACCTTAAACCAGCCTAACGAATAACCCTTTTCCGCTCGGCCATTCAACCACTCGTCCGATATCGTTCGCAGTTCTCTCAGCAAACTATCAGCATGCGGCGCTTCTGTAATTTCAACAATCATGCCTTCCCGTTCAAAACGATCGCTTACCCGTTGCAGATCACCATTCTTCAGATCACTGAGTGCAAAGTTATCAAGGCTTATCACTGCCTCTTCACCCAGCTTAAAAAAGCGATAGCCCTGCTCTTGATAGACCGATAAAAAAGCAGGTGAAGCTTGATAGAAAACTACAACCAGACCATACTGATCTGCAGCTTGTCTAAATTCACTGATGGCTTCATTTATTAAGCTTCTCTCTCCTAGCGGATCACCCAGCACAACGAGCTTATCCCTAACTCTGGCGAAAGCGAGCAGCACTTTATCGTTCTGAGCCCAGAAGAAGCCCTTATCACCCAAAAATAACGTATGCGTTAAGGTATTGCCTTGAACTCCATCTAGAAAATGTTTCAGCTTAGCTACATCCAAGGTCCCGAACAGCTCGTTCTCCTTATGATGGGGCCTGAGGTTTACCCACATTATGAGCAGTACCCAAGACAAGACCAATCCTCCCACTGCCGTAAATGCAACATGACTATATCGCTGCAACCATTCAGGTTGCACACCCGGAGGCAGATGCTTCAGAAATCCACGATGTACATAACAGCCCATCAGATAGTAGCTTAGTGCAATTACTGAAGTGAGGGCAAACCACCGGATCGCGCTCTGCCTGCTGATTGGCGCACTAATCCGATAAAACCGCGATCTGGATATCCAAAGAATAAGCGCTACTATAAGTAGCAAAAGCGCCTCTTCATAATCAAACCCCTTAGTGACTGCAAACAATGATCCAATAAACAGAAGTATGCTAGTCCATACATATGCACTATGAACCCGCAATGTAATGCCCCGCGACAATAAAATCAGCATAAAACCAATAAGTACTGACAGATGATGAGATAGCTGCATTACCGGAAACGGCAATATTTCCTCCGTAATCTTCAACCTATACAGCAATCCGGGTACTGCTGTAGATAGTAAGAGAATAAGCCCGCTAGCTAGTACCAGCTTGCCAAGAGCCCACATCCCAAGATCGCTCAGAAAGGTATACTGACCCGGCCAGCCCCAGATCTTCTGCCATTTGTTAAGAGAGGGTTCGAACCCTGGAACTGAACGATCTTGATCCTTTTTTCCTTGCAGGCCAATTTCCAGTGCAGCCAGCACCAATCCGATCAACCAAGGAATGACATAATAAAACAATCGAAAGATGACAAGCACCGCCATCGCCTTATCGGTCTGGTAGCCAAGCTGTGTCAGCCCGAGCAAGGCAATAAGGTCAAATGCACCGATACCGCCGGGTGCCATACTCAAGATGCCGGCAATGGCAGCAATCGTAAATATACCAAAGATAGCTATAAAATGGACCTCATCCAAGAGATGGCTGCTGATGGTCCAAAACGTCACGCCAGCAAAGCTCCATTCCAGAAAGGAAGCACCGACGGAATTAACGACTGTAAGCCATGGTGTTCTACCTTTTCCCCGGTTAATCCATTTCGCATAAAGCGATGAGCGCTGTACAAACACAAAAACCGGCAAATAAAGCGCCATTCCCCATACTGCAAATACCAGCCAGCGATGTTCTTCCAGCAAAGCCGTTGCCGGGAGTAAACCAAAGATATTCGCCCATGAAAGTAGCGATAACCCGGTAATCATAAGCGGCGACAGAAATACAATGGCGGGCGTTAGCACGGAGGTCGGCACTCCGCTTTTTTTATACAGCAGCGTCCTTAAACCAACTCCAGCCAGTCCTGCAAACCCAATCAAATTATTAAATGTATTAGCAATCCATGCATACCGAAAGGTACTCCACAGCCCTACTTTTAAACGAAAATGTGCCCGAATCAAATAATCATAAGCACTCATAACAGCTACGGAAAGAAGTGCAAAACCAATCATTTGCAAAATAGCAGACGTAGGTACTCGCCTTAGTTCACGCATTATAAGTCCTAAATGAACCTGCTTCAGCTCATGTTGTCCCTCCCAGTATACGAACGCTATGATAGCCACTGGAAAAAGGGCTCTGACCGCCCGGATCCGATAGATAGATAAGATCAGTCTTACAATTTTGAATCTTTCTAATGTCTGTTGCTTTGAATGCATGAGCCCACCTGCCTTTACCGCTGACACACGTTGTGCTAGACAATTTTTACAACTAGTCCATTATAGCAATTCTTGGAATAGAAGACCCGTGATAATCAACACCTACTCTATTAGACTGCCAGCAAATCCCTAACCCCTGCAACAGTTAAAGATTTTTTGGGAAATGAGGATAAGCATAGTTAATATATTACGAAGCTGGACAGATCAATATGACGGAACTTTATTTTAGCGGTATCTTTCTAGTATTGGCCAACAATGTGATAAAAGAACATTTAAATTGTAGTCTAAACTTAAAAATACATAACAAAAAGGACATCCCTCACGGCAAAGGATGCCCTTTTTGTTATGTAACACGACTTAGTATGGTTTATACACGAATATCAAATCTGCCTTGGCTATTCGTTGTTGCGGTAGCGATCTCTTGCGGGCTTGCCGCAGCAAGCGCGTTGTTTGCAGGTTTGGCAGGTGCTTCTGCACTACTGCTTGCTGCGGAAGCACTGCTCTGCGACTTCTGGGAAATTTGTGCCTCGATTTGCTTGATCTGCTGCTCAATTTGTTTCGTTTTCGTTTCTTTGGTCTTCGCGTCATCCGAGCTGGCATCAATCTTGTCCAATTCGGCTTCCAGCTTCGCTTTTTGTTTCTCGAGCGCGCTGGTATCTGTAGTACTAGACGTCGAGGTGGTATACGATGTAGAACCTGAGACTGCGGATATACTCATAATCATCCCTCCCTTCCTTACCTCCAATATAATCCTTTTGCAGATAAGGAACGTTAAAACCCGCTGAAAGTTTGCTGAAAGTATTGCTCGCTTTCAAGGTTATAAGGATAAGCTGTTAGGAATTGGTGTTTCCCCGTCTGACCAACAGAAAATAAGACAGAATAGAGAGAACACCCGTACAGGCAATCACAATCGCCATCGGAAGTGCTGAGTCTACGCCCCCAAGGCCCACAAGCGGTGCTACACAGCTACCAAGCAGCAACGGTAACAGTCCGATTAAAGCCGAAGCACTGCCTGCGGCTTCTCCTTGGTCCTGCATTGCAAGTGAGAAGCTGGTTGCTCCGACAATCCCCACACTGGAGACAACGGCGAACAGACAGATTAGAATAGGGATCAGCCCTCCCCCTACCAGGATCGTAAGCAGCAGCAAGACACCCCCCGTTGTACAGAGCAGCAACCCGCTAAGCAGTAGCTTCGTCTCACTCACCTTACCAGCTAGTCTGCCGGCGATTTGACCTGTAATAATAATCCCAATCCCGTTCACAGCAAAGATCAAACTGTATACCTGCGGAGTAACCGCAAAAATATTTTGCAAAACAAAAGATGACCCTGAGATATAAGCGAACATAGACGCTGTAACAAAACCTTGGGACAAGGCATAACCCATAAACTTGCGGTTGCCAAGTAACACCTTAAAGGTAAGCAGAGTACCCTTCAACCCGCTCTTGGAGCGCCGCTCCTTCGGCAATGTCTCAGGCAAGCGCAGGAGAATCGTCAAGCAGAAGATAATTCCGGCAGCAAATAATACGAGGAATATCCCCTGCCATGTAGTCACTCTTAAGAGCTGTCCTCCAATGACTGGAGCCAAAATCGGACCCAGACCATTAACAATCATCAATAAAGAGAAAAATTTCGTTAGTTCAGAGCCACTATACAGATCACGCACAGCCGCCCTAGAGACAACTACACCCACTGAACCAGCAAGACCTTGAATAAACCGCAAAACAATTAAAAGTCCAATCGAAGGACTAAAAGCACATAGCACTGAGGAAACGGCATAGATGAACATCCCTATAAGCAGTGGACGGCGACGTCCATATACATCACTCAGTGGTCCAGCTACTAACTGACCTGAGGCCAGTCCCAATAAAAAGAAGGTGAGACTTAGCTGCACCAAAGCAGCCGTCGTACCGAAATCGTCGACAAGTGTAGGCAGCGCCGGCAAATACATATCAATCGATAACGGCCCAATGGTTGTAATGGAGCCCAGAATAACAGCAAGTTGCAATCTCTGCTTCCTAGAGGGTCCATCTACAGCAAGTTTATTAGCATTTTGCATTCCAATCATGATCCTTACGTCAACCTTTCTAAAGCAACCCGGGGGCCTTTTTTTGTATTCTTCATACTAACGTAAAGGAACTCAAATGATCAATCCTTTTATAAGGCCTCATTCGGGGCTAATAACTTAAAAATAACCGCCAAAAGGCGGTTATCCTAATTGTTTTATTCATTTTGAGATGCACTAAACCCCTGCAGCCAATCTTTGGCGGCTTCGGCTTCCGCCATACTCAAGCGGTGACCTTGGTTGCCCCAATGGGTTGTAACCTCAGCGCCTGCTTTCTGCAGAATCCCCTCTAGCTCCTGAGTTTCCGTAGATGTTATTAGCGGATCATTCGTACCTGCCCCAATAAAGATAGACACCCCTTCAAGAGAAGGAAGCTCCACATTGCGTAATGGCACCATCGGATGCAACAGCACTGCCGCGCGGAAAATGTCCTTATAATGAAACAGAAGGCTACCAGCAATGTTTGCACCGTTAGAGTAACCAACCGCTACCAGATTGTTGGCATCAAACCCGTATTTTTCTGCCACTTCATCCAGAAATTGCTTAATCTCATGGGTACGGAAAACTAAGTCCGCTTCATCGAACACTCCTTCTGCCAGCCGACGGAAGAATCGTGGCATGCCATTCTCCAGCACATTGCCCCGTATACCTAGCACCGATGAATCTGGGGATAACATCTCAGCCAGCGGCAGCAAATCCTGCTCATTACCACCTGTACCATGAAACAACACTAACGTAGGTTTAGTTATATCGTTACCTTTACGGAATACATGAATCATCCCTGCTTCACCTCAATTTCTCTTACTTGAATAGGCGTTAAGTTTTCTTCGATGGCCGCGCGATGCGGCTCAAACCAGGACGGCAGCATCAACTTTTCACCCAACGCATCTGGGGCTTCATCACGGGCAAAACCTGGAGGATCTGTAGCGATCTCGAACAGGATTCCTCCTCTTTCACGGAAATAGATCGCATTAAAATACTGACGGTCTTGAACGGGTGTAGGTCTATGCCCATGACTCTGTACATGGCGCGACCATTCCAGTTGCTCTGCATCATCCTTTGCCCGCCACGCGATGTGATGAACTGTCCCTGCACCTCCCGCTCCGAGCGGAACGGGTGATGTCTTCAAATCAATAATATTACCTAGCTCCCCGTTGGTTCTATACCGAGTATATCCATCTCCGTCAGCAATTTGTTCCATGCCCAGCGTATGAACAAGTGTCTCAGCTGTTTGCAACGGATTGCTGCTATACAGCACAGCCCCGCCAAAACCTTTGATCGCGTATTTAGTAGGAATCCCACCAAAGGACCACTTACTGAGCGGGCCTTCCTCACGTTCCACCAGTTCAATCCGCAGACCGTCGTAATCGGCAAAAGCTAAATAGGGTTCCGAGATCCGACTTCCTTTTGTAACCGAAATTCCGTATTCAGCAAGGCGTTGTTCCCAGAATTGCAGAGCACCAACCGGCACTGCGTAGATCGTTACGCCAACTTGACCACTGCCGATTCTGCCTCTACGCCCTACAGGTGAAGGGAAAAATGTAATAATCGTTCCCGGAGCACCCTGCTCATTCCCAAAGTATAAATGATAGACCTCTGGAGCATCAAAATTAATCGTTTTTTTCACGAGCCGTAGGCCCAGAATCCCGGCGTAGAAATCAACATTGCGCTGAGCGTCTCCGACAAAAGCTGTAATATGGTGTATTCCTGCAGTTTGAAGTGTCATTATTATAAACTCCCTTCTTAGTTAAAAAACAATGCATCTAAAGAAATCGAACCTGGTCCCGTAAGCGCCACACCTACCGCAAATACCAGAACCGTGAGCGGAAACTCAATCCCGTTCGAAGTGGACCAGAAACCATTTGGAGCATGAACCTTAACGATTGCCCCCAGCATCGTGGCAGCGATCAACACCGCTGCAACAGGCGTTAACAGTCCTGCCGCGAACATAAATCCGCCCACCAGCTCCATAATCCCTGCTAAAATCGCCATAGTCACACCCGGTTTGATTCCGATGGACTCCATCCAGCCTCCCGTACCCTTCGGACCGTAACCTCCGAACCATCCAAATAGCTTTTGTGCACCATGTCCTATAAACGCAAGCCCAATCACCAATCTCATTAATAACAGTCCTACACTTATCATTTTTACATTCCCCTATTCCTTTGATTTAATTATCTTAACATTAAGATATTGGATAAAAAAGAGCGCCCGGCGAACCGGAATAACCTATGGGCTGCTCTCTCTTCCCTCTTCTACCTACAGCTCGGTGGCGTTAAACGTATCGCCACCCCTAATCGTACCCGAGTTAAAACCTTTGTAGAACCAGCGTTTTCTCTGCTCTGAGGTACCGTGAGTGAAACTATCCGGCACTGCATAGCCCTGAGCCTGCTTCTGAATCGTATCATCGCCGACGGCGCTTGCAGCTGCCAGAGCTTCCTCTAAGTCGCCTTCCTCCAACAGATTCATGCCTTGAGCATGATTGGCCCAGACGCCGGCGAGATAATCAGCCTGCAGCTCAAAACGAACCTGATATTTGTTGTACTCCTTCTCACTCAACGTCTGACGAAGGGAATCGAGCTGTTTCGAGGTGCCTAGTAATGTCTGTACATGATGTCCAACCTCATGGGCAATAACATAAGCCATGGCGAAGTCGCCCGGCGCATGGAAGCGTTGCTGCAACTCATCATAAAAGCTCAGATCAATATATAGTTTGGCGTCACCCGGACAGTAGAACGGACCGACTGCCGAGGTCGCTGTTCCGCAAGCAGAGTCTACACTCCCACTGTATAGCACTAAGGTGGGGTCCGTATAGGTCATTCCCTGCTGCTGAAAAATCTCACCCCAAACCTCCTCTGTGTCGGCAAGAACTACCGATACAAACTCCGCAAGCTCTTGCTCCTCTGCGGTCTGTTCATAAGGGGCCGTTGAACTGGAGCCTGTGGAAGTCAAACTTCCCAGGATATCCCCGGCATTGCCTCCACTGAGTAACGTGATGACCAGGACAAGGATAATTCCTCCGATCCCGCCACCAATCATCTTGCCGCCGCCGCTCATGCCTCTGCGGTCCTCCACGTTCGAACTCCCTCTTCTTCCCTGCCATTTCATGGCCAAGCCCCCAGTCGAAATATCAGGTAATCTTAAGTAAATGGCTACCTGGCTTCGTTAAGTTAAATATCTTATTAGTGATATACCCAAAAAAGCAGGGTTTCACTTATACTTACTGGAGTTGGGAGAATGAGGATGGAGCCGAACTACTTCCAACCTTATAGAGGCGCCTAGTTATTCGTCATGTTCGCAGCGCCTACACACCTTTGCCAAGCTTTTTCATTAATTCGATAGCCTGGACTTTCTCTTCCTTATCTAATCCACCCATCAAATCATGAATTGAGGCTACATGACGAGGGAAAATCTCATCAAACAGTTCACGGCCTGCATCCGTAATCTCCGCATAAGTAACGCGGCGATCCTCGCTACAGGGTACACGTTTCAGCAGTCCCTTTTTCTCCAACTTGTCGATATTATAGGTAATGCTTCCGCTCGTAACGAGAATTTTCTCCCCGATCTGCTGCAGCGGAATCCGCGTTCTATGGTAAAGTACTTCAAGCACCATGAATTCAGCCGAAGCCAAGCCATAACTCTTCATATCCTTCACCGCATGATCCATTAGGCTCTTATAAGCCTTAGATAAGACTACGAACAATTTCAGTGAAGCGGCTTGTTCTTCGTCAGGTGCACTCTCTGTATTACGCAGATTTACTTGTTTATCACTCATCAATTCCACCTCCACTTCAATCAAACTTGTATTCAATCCATTTATTTGTCTTTACATTAAATATCTTTAAGTTAAGATAACTATACGACTTCCCATCCTCCTTGTCAACCTCATCGCTAAAAAAGTCACTTCCGTCTAGAGACCGGTAAGTTTCCTTTGACACTTTACAGGGAGTGATAAAAATCACCCCAAGTTTGACCTGACCTATAAAAGGGCGTATTCTTGTCTTTACGAATGACTCTTTAGTAAGCGATTTCAATACCCTAAAGGAGGCGACCTGATGAGTTCGTTCAATCCAACCCCTACCGAAGAAGCTATGGAAGGGCAGGCTGGAGCACGACGCGTGCTGATCGTGACAGCCGTAGACGCGGAGCGTGACGCGGTCCTGCGCGGCCTGCAAGGCAGCGACAGGTTCCATGTTATCGCTGCCGGCGCAGGGCCGGCAGCGGCGGCGGCGGGAACCGCCGCGGCACTCGCAGCCGGTTCTTACGGCTGCGTATTGAGCGTCGGGATCGGCGGCGGATTCCCGGGGCTGGCACCTTTAGGCTCGCTGGTTGTAGCCAGCGAGATGATTGCCGCCGACCTCGGGGCCGAGACGCCGGAGGGCTTCCGCAGCGCTGCCGAGCTCGGCTTCGGCAGCGTGTCCGTGCCGGCTGACTGCGGCACGGTGCAAGCGGTTTCGGCCGCGCTGGCAGCGGCCGGGTTACCCGTAAGCACGGGCACCGTGCTTACGGTCTCGACGGCGACCGGCACCGCGGAGACGGCCGCCGCCCATCTCGCGCGGCATCCCCATGCCGTCGCGGAAGCAATGGAAGGCCACGGAGTCGCCGTGGCCGCCCAGGCGCTGGGGCTCCCGGTACTGGAGCTCCGCGCCATCTCGAACCCGGTCGGTCCCCGCGACCGGGCCGCTTGGAAGATCGGTGATGCAATGGAAGCATTAACGGCGGCAGCCGCTATATTACTGGAGGTGCTGTAATGACAACTGAGCTTAATATCGCTTTTTCCCCTTGCCCTAACGATACCTTTGTATTTCATGCCTGGGCGCACGGGCTTGTCCCGAATGCACCTAAGCTGAATGTAACCTATGCCGACATTGATATTACCAATACGCTGGCCGCTGACGGAGAAGGACCAGAAGTCCTCAAAATCTCCTACGCTGCGCTGCCTTGGGTTCTGGAGCGGTACAAACTGCTGGCATGTGGCGGCGCTTTAGGTCGCGGCTGCGGCCCGCTGCTGCTTACAGCAAGTGGACCCCATGCGATCAAACGCCCAGAAAAGCTAGCCGGACGCCGGATTGCTGTGCCTAGCGAACGCTCTACGGCTTATTTGCTTTTCCGATTATGGGCAGCACAAAATGTAACTGGAGGCATCGGCGAAATAGTCGTAATGCCTTTCGATGAGATTATGCCTGCCGTACGGGATGGCCATATCGATGCGGGGCTGGTAATTCACGAAGCCCGCTTCACTTACGCCTCGTATGGTCTTAATATGCTGACTGATTTAGGCAGCTGGTGGGAAAGCGATACCGGACTGCCCATTCCACTCGGCGCTATCATTGCCCGCCGTGATTTAGATGCCGATGCTATCACTGGCTGGATTCGCAGCTCTCTTCAGTATGCGTGGGATCATCCTACGGATTCCAGAGACTATGTGCTTAGCCATGCTCAAGAGTTGGCTCCTGAAGTGGCTAAATCCCACATCGATCTCTACGTGAATGACTTCTCGATGAATCTGGGTGATGACGGCTATGCCGCAATCTCTGCCCTGCTTGATCGTGCTGCGGCAGAAGGACTTGTGCCTGCAATCGATCCAGCACTGCTTCGTTAGCATTTACCAGATAGTTTAACAATCCCCGGCCACACCTATAAGGTGTTCTCCGGGGATTTTATTTATTCCGCGTAACCTTCCAGCCAACCATTATTTGGCTTATCGAACCAGTGATTATACAATAGACCTATAAACATGATCTATGAGGGAGGATCACATGATACCTGAAAAAAACAGCAAACAAAACATCGACCGCTTTCTGGGCTTTCAAAATGAATATGACCGCTACCGCCCCGAAGCCCCTGAGATGATTATCAAATTGCTAACAGATTACCTAGGTACCACCCCTTCACTCGTCGCAGATATAGGCTGCGGTACGGGTTTGTCTACTTTTCTCTGGAACGATGCCGCAGACCGCGTAATCGGTATCGAACCCAATCCAGATATGTTGGGAAAAGCAATCGATAAACTTAGCAGATTAGAAGCACCCCAATCAATTACTTTTGTACAAGGCTACTCTAACCAGCTTCCGCTTGCATCAGATAGTGTAGACATAGTTACCTGCTCACAATCATTCCACTGGATGGACCCTGAGAGTACACTGCAAGAAATCTCCCGGGTCTTAAAAAAAGGCGGTGTCTTTGCCGCCTACGATTGCGATTGGCCTTTATCTCTTCAGCAAAATGTAGAAGAACGATACAACCAGCTAATCTCCAAAACAGAAGAATTACTGGCCTCGCTCTTACCTAATGAGGAGAGAGCACATAAATGGGACAAAGAAGGCCATTTGTCACGGATCAAAGCTAGTGGGGCCTTCTCTTTTGCCAGAGAAATCGTATTCCACAACCTAGAGTCCTGCGATGCCCAGCGATATATCGGTTTAACCCTAAGTCAAGGGGGAGTGCAAACCGTAATGAAGCTAGACGTCACCTTGCTTGAACAAGACATCGCCGATTACACCGCCGCAGTTGAACAGCATTTTAAAGGCAGAACATTAGAGGTTCTGATCAGCTACCGAATGAGAATCGGCATCAAATAATCTTCGATCGCAACCAAAAAAACGCCCCGCCCCCTCATATGAGGAGTTCGGAGCGTTTTCTTCTTTTTATTTAACTTCTTCCATGAATACCCTTAGGTTCTCTACGATTTCTTTCGATTTTGAATGATGTAAGTAATGTCCGCCTTCAAATGTCATTACTTTTCCATGCACAGAATCCTTGACTTGCCCTTCATGCAGAGGAATCCAGTCTTTCACGGTAGTATTATTCGCTTGTATAAAGAAGATAATGGGAAGATTCTTGTCGAATGTTAAGCCTCTGGAGGCAACAAAGTTAGGATAAATATGTTCCATTTCATTTAAGGTAGT
The DNA here is from genome assembly GCF_038002845.1 of Paenibacillus sp. FSL F4-0122. Classification (NCBI taxonomy): domain Bacteria; kingdom Bacillati; phylum Bacillota; class Bacilli; order Caryophanales; family Paenibacillaceae; genus Paenibacillus; species Paenibacillus sp. FSL F4-0122. The sequence continues at coordinate 2,620,136 of NZ_JBBODI010000001.1, read as the reverse complement.
GGAATTGTTCATATTTTTAAGCGAAATCAATTTCATTTGTTTTTTGGTTTCATCATCAAATGGCAGTCCATCATAAGGGTCACCGCTTAATTGCAAGCCCAATCTTATGATCCCTGAATCTTTAAGCAGCTTTAATTTTTTAATTGGGAATTTAACATCCATACCGCCTTGCTCCGGAACACTACTATCAATACCCACAAAAGCACTCACTTCGTTTGGATATTTCTTCGCATATTCCAATCCATAAATACCTCCAATCGAGTGGCCCATTAGAATGTATTGGTCAATGTTAAGATTCTGAACGGCTTCATGAATTTCACTAACGATATTCTCTGTGGTTCGTTCTTTTTTCGTTTCATCACTGAGTCCATACCCAAACGGTTCAACCGCCACCACTTTGTAGAATGGTGATAACTCATCAATCAACGGCTTAAAATCAAGTGCTGGTGCTCCTGTTCCAAAGCCTGGTATGAGCACGATCGTCTGTTTACCTTCTCCTTGAATCAAAACATTCATATTTTTCCCGTCAACAGGGACTAACTGACCATAGTGCTGTATTTTTTTCTGATCTGTTTTGTTGCTGATCACATTAACTGTATAGACAACGGCTAGAAAAAGTACGACCACGATCACTATTGCTCCTAATATTTTGAGCAACAGGTTACGCAGTTTATGTTTTTTCTGTCCATTCCCCGTTTTTTTGTCCGCTTGTTGTGTCACCCTCATCTTCCCCTGTCTTTAATCTGTTTATTAAGCTCCCTTAACGTTTTGCTAATGAGATCATAACTAACAAAGATGTACCCCTCATGAAGACAATATGAACTGAAAATGAACAGGTAAAAAAAATGCTACGGCAGCACAAGACAAGAAAACTTGCCTGTGCTGCTGTAGCAATGAAAAATGCGGGATGCATTCAAGCCCTCGCAAGGCACCGCTTGGAAGCTAATTACTCTGTCGGCGCTATAATTGGCAGGGTGACAACGATGGTCGTTCCTTGACCGGGTTCGCTTTCCACGCGGATATCCCCTTTATGAAGCGTTACGATCTGTTTAACAATGGCAAGTCCCATCCCGCTGCCACCATATTTACGACTGTGGGATCGATCAGCCTTAAAGAACCGTTCAAATATACGTTGCTGATCCTCAAGTGAAATCCCGATGCCAGTGTCTGTTATCCGAACGGTCACGTTGTTGATATCTTGTTTGAGGCTGACGTTAATTACACTGTTATCCTTAGAAAACTTGATGCTGTTGCCAAGGAGATTGGTCCATACCTGACTTAACAGGTCATAATCAGCCAGTAGGATAATAGGCTTCAGATCAAGGTCGAAGCTGATGTTACGAGCTGACCATTGCGGCTGAATTGCTACGATTACTCTTCTTATCTGTTCGTCCAGATTGAATGTAGTTAGCCGTAGCTGCTGGGACTGCGATTCTAATAAACTCAGCTTCAGCAGGCTGTCACTCATTTTAGACATCCGTTCTGCTTCAGCGATAATAATATCCAGATAACGATTTCGCTCTTGTTCTGCAAGATCTACTCGCTTGAGCGCAATCGCATACCCAGATATTGAGGTGAGCGGAGACTGGACCTCATGCGACACATTGGATACAAACTCCTTACGCATCTGCTCAAGCTGCTGCAGATCGTGCATCATTTCTTCAAAGCTGCGAGCCAAGGTACCTAGCTCACCGGTTTGTTTAATATTCAGCTCGACGTTAAAATCACCAGCTGCTATTCGTCTGGTCGCTTTGGTTAGCTTCTTGATCGGTCTGACTAAGAACATTGCAGCTACCAGAATCAAGAGGCTTCCAGCTATCAATGAATAGAGCAAGAAATTTAATACCAAGTTCCTTCTGGCAGTGACGGAAGGGGGATTAAGCGTCTCCACAAACATCGCTTTGGTGCCGTCTTCCGTTCTCAACTGTAAGCCTAGGAGAAGCGCAGAAATATTCCTGTTATGAGGTTGATATACTTCTCCTGCGAGAACTTTTTTTATTTCTTCCATAGTTACAGGGACCGGCTTGTGCCCATTAAGCGTTCCGTAAGATTGGAATTTACCCGCTTCATCGAAAATTCGGATGTGGTAGGAATCAAGCTGCTTCATTCCACTTACGAAAGAGTTGGCTCCACGAAATGGGAAGGTCTCGTAAACCCTGACAATATCCTGTCCAAAATGCAATAAGGGAATTCGCGTGTTCTCGTTCAGTTTATCTTCGAATACCCAAGTTGCCACAAACAAAGCAATGATTGTGCCCCCGATTACGGAGGCTAGGAAGGTCAGTACAACGCGTGTATATATCGATCTAATCATTCGTACACCTCAAGCCTGTAGCCAAGTCCACGCACCGTCTCAATACGAAAATCAGGCGTAGTCGCAAACCGTTCACGCAGGCGTTTAATATGCACGTCAATCGTCCGATCATCTCCAGCATAATCAATTCCCCAAATTTGATCGATCAACTGCTCGCGCGTATAGACTTGTCCGGGTGTCCCAGCAAGCTTGTACAGCAATTCGAACTCCTTGAGGGGTAAGGCAAATGACTCCGTGCCTCTCATCACCTTATAGGTCTGCCGATCAAGGATTACATTGCCAATTTGGATCATCTGCGTGGAGCCAATCCGATATCGTTTCAGCAATGACCTAACACGAACCGTCAGCTCCAAAGGATCGAAGGGTTTAGTTAAATAATCATCCGTGCCTAATTCGAAACCCTTCACTTTCTCCCAGGTTTCGCCTCTGGCAGTCAATATAAGTAATGGAAGATCAGGATTAGCTCTGCGGAGCTCCTTACAAAGCATCCAACCATCCATATTTGGCATCATAATATCCAGCACGACAAGATCGACATGTGTTCCAGCATATACGGCGAGCGCTTCCTTGCCATCCACAGCTTCAACTGTTTCGAATCCGTCATTGCGGAGAAATAAACAGACAAGTTCGCGAATGTTCGCATCGTCGTCAGCAACCAGTATAGTAGGCATTCGTTTCCTCTTTTCCTGTTGTCCATTCTTACTATTATACTATATTATACTTTCGGCTAAACTGTCTGTTGTCTTGAGACTACACGATGATCAAACCGAAAAAGAGCGTCTAACACGGTTACCCGTATGTAGACGCTCTTAATGTCGTTTCGCTTTAGCTCTAGCTTTAGTCAGCTTACTTCTTATTCATCTTAAACATTAGGAACAGCTCATTATAATGAGCAAGCATCCGTTTGCCAAGGTTGTCGTATACTTCAAGCCGGTCCGTAATTTCAGCAGGTGGATAGAAACGGGTATCCTCAGAAGTTTCCTCAGGAAGCAGCTCCAGCGCAGGAATGTTAGGCGTGGAATAACCTACATATTCTGCATTCTTAGCAGCAACGTCTGGGCGGAGCATGAAGTTGATGAACTGATGCGCTCCATCCACGTTTTTCGCTGTCCGAGGGATAACCATGTTATCAAACCACTTATTCGAACCTTCTTCCGGTACTACATAATCCAGCTTATCATTCTCGTCCATGATCTCGGAAGCATCGCCGGACCAGACAATCCCAACCGCAGCTTCTTCATTTGCCAGCAGCATCTTGATCTCATCACCGACAATCGCCTTCACGTTAGGAGACAACTTGTTGAGCTTGGTCAGTGCTTCTTGCAGATGCGCCTCATCCTTGTCATTAACAGAATAATGCAGGCTGTTCAAAGCCATGCCCATCACTTCACGGGCTCCGTCCACCAGGAAGATGCTATTATGCAGTCTGCTGTCCCAGAGAGAATCCCAGCTGGTGAAGTCCATGCCCTTGGTCATTTCCGGATTGAAAATAATCCCGACGGTCCCCCAGAAATAAGGCACGGAATATTTGTTGTCTGGATCAAACGAAAGGTCCATAAACCGTGAATCAATATTCTTTAGATTTGAAATCTTGCTATGATCCAGCGGGATGAGCAGATCTTCTTCTTTCATCTTAGCAATGGCATAATCCGAAGGGATTACAACATCAAAGGTAGTTCCACCCTGCTCAACCTTGGTCAACATAGCTTCATTGGAATCGAAGGTTTGATAAATGACTGTTAAGCCGGTCTCTTTTTCAAATTCCTTCAATAGATCCGGATCAACATAGTCGCCCCAGTTATAGATAGTCAGTGTGTTTCCACCCGAATATCCCTCTCTCGAATTCATCCAAGAGCCCAAGTACATAAGCGCAAATGCTGTGATAAGGATCGCCAGAAAAGCATTTATCAGCTGTTTCATCTAGGCACCCCCGCTTCTGCAACAGGCTCCGCCACAGCTTCTGCTGTGTTATGACGATTTTTCTTAAGGGTCAGGAAGTAATAACCAACCACAAGCAGAATGGTGAACAGGAAGATCAGTGTCGACAGCGCATTAATCGATAGCGATACCCCTTGTCGAGCTCTAGAGTATATCTCAACCGATAACGTCGAATAACCGTTGCCTGTTACGAAGAATGTAACTGCAAAGTCATCCAGTGAATACGTAAGCGCCATAAAAAATCCGCTGAATATCCCTGGTTTAATAATCGGCAAAATAACTTTAGTCAGCACATCCTTACGGCTTGCCCCAAGATCACGGGCTGCATCCGTCAATGTAGGGCTCATTTCCTGTAGATGCGGCAAAATCATCAATACGGCAATCGGTACGCTGAATGCAACGTGTGAGAGCAGAACAGACGCGAAGCCCAGCTTGATGCCAGCAATGGTGAACAGGATAAGGAACGAAGCACCAATAATGACATCCGGACTGACGATCAGCACGTTATTCAGAGACAGCAAGGTGTTCTTAGCGCGGCGATTCTGCACACTTTTAATGGCCAGCGCACCAATAATAGCGATAAGGGTCGCAATAGCCGAGGATAGCAGCGCGATCACAAGCGTATTGATTACGATGATGATCAGGCGCTTATCTTGGACTACCTCACGGTAGTAATCCAGCGTAAAGCCCTCGAACTTATGCATCGTCCCCCCACTGTTGAACGAATAGTACATTAAATAGAAGATAGGTGCATACAGAACAATGAACACCAGAACTAGGTAGAGGTTAGAGAATCCATTTTTATTTCTCATTCCGCGCCCCTTTCCGCGATCCGCCTGTGATAATCATAAACAGCGCCATGATGGCAATCAGAAACACTGCAACTGTAGAACCCATGCCCCAGTCCTGAGTGACCAGGAAATGCTGCTCAATTGCGGTGCCCAGCGTAATGACCCTGTTGCCTGCAATCAGACGGGTAATCATAAATAGGGACAGCGCCGGTATGAATACTGCCATACAGCCTGAGCGTACTCCCGAAATGGTCAGCGGAAAAATAACACGTCTGAACGTGGTCCAGCCCGAAGCCCCCAAATCACGTGCCGCATCCAGCAAGGATAAATTCAAATCCTCCAAAGCGCTGTATATCGGCAGGATCATAAACGGGATAAAAATATAGACAGATACAAATACAAAGCTGAAGCCCGTAAACAAAATTTGCTGTTCTCCGATTCCAAGCAGATCAAAGAAATTATTGATCGGACCAAATGTACCGAATATCCCTATAAAAGCGTAGGTTTTTAGCAGCAAATTAATCCATGTCGGCAAAATAATCAGCAATAACCACAGCTGCTTATGTTTGGTTCTCGTCAGTAGATAAGCCGCCGGATAAGCAACCAGCAAAGAGAATGCTGTAATCAGAAACGCGTACCAGAACGAGGTCAGCGTCATTTTCAAATATACAGGGGTGAAGAAACTGACGTAATTATCCAGAGTAATATGGCCATCCAAATCAAATAACGAATAGTAGATGACAAGCACTACCGGTGCAATTACAAACAATGCGATCCAGAGGTAATAAGGGATGAGATAGTACGATTTGCCCTTATTCTTCATGACTCTCCACCTCGCCATAAGCTTCCAGACGTCTGTCGAATTCTTCCTCCGTTTCACCGAAACGCATAACATGGATCGCTTCCGGATCAAAATAAAGGCCAATTTCACTGCCTACAGTCGCCTTGCGTGTAGAATGCACAAGCCATTCATGCCCGGATTCATCATAACAGCTGATTTCATAATGCACGCCCCGGAACAGCTGGGAATCAACCCGCACACGTAGTTTACCCTGTTCCAGCGTAGAAATTTCCAAATCCTCAGGACGAATAACAATCTCTACGGATTCATTCGGTTTCAGCCCGGCATCGAAACATTCGAAGCGGCGGCCGTTAAACTCCACCAGATAATCCTCGATCATAACTCCCGGCACAATGTTCGATTCGCCAATAAAATCCGCCACAAAACGGTTAATCGGCTCATCGTAAATATCATTAGGAGTGCCGCTTTGCTCGATTTTTCCTTTATTCATGACAAAAATCCAGTCGGACATCGCGAGTGCCTCTTCCTGGTCATGGGTTACAAAAATAAAGGTAATCCCTAGCCGCTGCTGCATTTCCCGCAGTATGTACTGCATCTCCGTGCGCAGCTTGAGGTCTAGCGCCGATAGAGGCTCGTCCAGCAATAGAACCTGTGGCTCATTCACAATCGCCCGGGCAATGGCGACCCGCTGGCGCTGACCGCCGGACATTTCGTTAATCGCACGCTGCTCATAACCCACAAGGTTAACGAAGCTTAGCGCTTCCTGTACCTTCTTCGTGATTACGTCCTTCTTAAGCTTCTTAATACGCAGTCCGAAAGCCACATTCTCGAATACGTTCAGGTGCGGAAACAATGCGTAATCCTGAAATACCGTATTGACCTGCCGCTCATTGGCGGGAATGTGGTTAATTACTTTTCCATTTAAATAGATAGAACCGCTCGTTGGCTCAGCGAACCCGGCGATCAATCGAAGAATAGTTGTTTTACCACAGCCAGATGGACCAAGTAGTGTATAGAATTTGCCGCGCTCTATCTCAAAGCTGACTCCTTTTAACACCGGATCTTCGTCGTCATATTGCTTAGTAACTTCTTCAAATGAAATGATGGTACCTTCCTGAATAGCTATAGCTAACAACCTCCCTTACCTTAGTAATACAATACTATTTTACCCGCATCTTGCGGAGAACAATCGAAATGGGTATGCTCAGCGCTAATAAGCGACAATTTCCCCTCTCCTTCGACGCTCCAATAGATATAGCATATTAGATTGTACCATTATATGCGATAGCTTACATTGTTAAATGCTAAGCATAAACTTAACAAGTTTGTAAAAAGTCCAGTCTTCTATGCCCTTTTTGAGGTGCTATAATGAAAACGAACTGAAAAGCCAGTGTGGTTTTCTTATTTTTGCGAAAGAAGATGAATGATAATGAACGAGGGGTTACTAGACCGCCTTGAAAAATATGGATTCTCACTTTACATGATACGAATTACGCTTGCCGCATCACTATCCTGGGTAGCCGTACACAGTTTATATGGTGACCAATATCTATACTTTGCACCGCTTGCAGCCATTCTCATTACTCAAGCCAGTGTGAAGGCATCACTCGAAAAAGGAATCTACCGCCTGATCGGCATTATTATCGGTGGAATTGTCAGCCTGATTGTAGGCCAATTCTTCGATGTAGGTGCATTTTCCATTCTGCTAATTCTGCTCATCGGGATCGGAATTGCCACAGCCTGTCGGATGAATATCCAAGCGGTTTCGCAGGTCGGGGTGACCTCGGTTCTGGCCCTTACCTTTTATCACAATGATTACGTGCTGTGGAGAGTCGCCGAAACCTTTATTGGTGTGCTCATTGCCTTGATCATCAATATGATTATCGTTCCACCAAACAGGTTCGTCAAGGTAAAAGCATTGGCACTCGATGGAAGCCTTCTACTTTCGGATGCATTAAAAGGCCTCGTAGGCATAAGACGAGACTCTTCAAAGGATAATAATATGCTGGAGCAAGCAGGTAAACTGCTGTCTGCCAGCAATCAACAACAGAAGGAAATGTTCTACACCATTGCTCATTATCAGTGTCGTGGTGATCTAAAGGGGCTTATACAAGCCACAGCACATCTAAAGACCATTCATTCCTATGTTAAAGAAATTTCCGACGATATTTGCTTGCTGCCAGCACATCATGCCAATTCTGACTGGATGCTGGAAGTGCTGGAGGCAACAGCCGATTGTATAGCTGTTTATGGTACGAAGACCTTATCCAAGGTTGAATGCCAACGTTCACTTACAGATTGTCTGCATCGTGCCCGCGACTTGCAGGCGGCCAGCTTCTCTGAACTGCAAGGACGGTGCTCGCTGTCATCTGTTCGTGATCTAGGAGCGCTCTTCAGTCACTTAAACCGGGTACTCGAAGAAGTGGAACGTGCTAGTTCTGCTACTTACGTAGTTGCAGCTCGGCCTTCAACAGCTGAAATCACACGCGCTATACGCTTAATTAAAAAAGGACTCTCCCAGAAGCTCTAAGCTTGGGAGTGTCCTTTTTTTTATGTTCAATCCCTATTAGACATAATGCCCTTTAGCACGATTGGTTACTACAACCATCCAACAAATTTAACTGACTGATTGTTTGGCAGCACGCCCTATCTTCACATTTACCAGTACAATACTGCTGACAATCAGCAATAATCCGATCACAAGGTTTATGGTAATCTGCTCTTTCAAAAAAACTACGCTGGTAGCTATCGAGATCAGGGGGATTAAGAAGGTGAATGAACCTACTTTTCCTGCTTCTCCTTCGTTAATCAGCTTGAAATAGATTAGCCAGCCCAGAGCAATAACAAAAATTGCGATAAACAAGGTATCCACAATAAAGGTTCCACTCCAGGTGATATCCGACCATTTCTCCGTAGCTGATCCCGAAAGTAGCAGAATGATGCCACCAATCGTGATTTGCATAGCCGTCATCCACAGCATATCCACACGTACAGCATTCCGTTTCATATATATTGTTCCTAATGCCCAGCTTAAGGCACTGGCTAGAGCCAGCACAATTCCCCATATGGAGATACTCCCATTAATTCCACCGATACTAAGAGAGGCTACCCCGAGAAAACCAAGCAGCAAACCAGCCATTTTAAGCCCGTACATGCTCTCACCTAACCACAGCCAAGAAAAAATACCTAACAATACAGGCTGCAAAAATACAATCGATGAGAATAATCCCGCCGGAACATACTGCAAGCCAATCGTCTGAAATCCATAATAAAACACAATACTAAGGACCGCCGAGATCAGATAGATCGGCCAGAGCTGCTTGAAGTGAAGCTCCTTCACCTTGGGCAGTGCAATTAGAATCAGAATAATACCGCCTACGACGGTTCGAATACCTGCAAATAATAGAGGTGGAGCGTAGTCTAAGGCGATTTTGGATATAGGCCAATTAATGCCCCATACAATCACCAAAAAAATAAGAAGGATCATACTTTTCTTCTGCTGATTCATTTGTTCACTTCCTTGGTGTAGATTCATCACAAATGATACAATAAACAAGAGCATAAATGAAATGAATAATAATCATAAGGGGCATATCATATTTGTTATGAACAATACTCAAATTCGTTTATTCGTCAAAATCGCCGAAAGCGGCAGCTTTACTAAAGCTGGTGTAGAACTAAATATGACACAGCCTGCGGTCAGCCGGGCGATCTCGTCCCTCGAAGCCGAATTAGACGTGAAGCTCTTGCTTCGAGATCGGCGTAATGGCCTGATGCTTACGGATATCGGCAAACGTATTCTTGTTATTTTCCGTGAAATTCTAATGGGCTTTGATAAGGTCAATCAGGAGATTTATGCAGAGAGAGGTCTTGAAAAAGGGAGTATCCGCATTGGGGCTTTTCCTGTGGCATCTGCTCATTTTCTACCGAAGATTATTAGCTCTATCACTAGAAGATATCCAAACATTACGATTAGCCTACAGGAGGGCTCTATCGCTGAAGTCAGAGAATGGCTGGATTCAAAAGAAATTGATGTTGGCTTATTGCTCGCTCCCAGTGCAGAATTCGAAACCATTCCATTATATAGAGAGAAATTGTTTGCCGTTTTTAGAGATGACCATCCCCTGCAAAAGCGATCCATTGTATGTGTGCAGGAATTAGCGAACGAGCCCATGTTGATTTGCAAAGCAGGATATGAACCGCCTGTTGTAGAGCTATTCCGCAGAAGTAATAGCCATCTGAATGTAAAATATGTGGTTAATAACTTTGCAACAGCTCTTAATATGGTTCAGGAGGGGCTGGCAATCGGCGTGATGTCTGAACTGTCCTTGTTATCTCTGCCTCCAAATGTGGTTACCCGTGAGCTGCAGCCGGATGCTTATAGAGATATCCAAATTGCGGTCAGCTCGCTTGCCGACACTTCAATTGCTGTAAAGCTCTTCATTGAGACAGCGCTGGATCTTTTCACTCAAAAATAAATGGATTAATGAATAGATGATAAGGAGTGCTGAGGATGAACTTTAAAAGACTAGGAAATAGCGGATTACAGGTATCCGCATTAGGACTGGGAACGAACGCTTTCGGCAAACGTGCGGATCAAGAGACCTCCATTCAGATTGTACATGCTGCGCTTGATCATGGAATTAATTTCATAGACACTGCTAATATTTACGCTGGCTCAGAATCCGAGCGAATCATTGGTCTGGCCTTGGAAGGTAGGAGACAGGAGGCTGTTCTCGCAACTAAAGCAGGTTTAGTTAAAAATGAGGGTCCCAACGGCAGCGGCTCCTCCCGTCGCCATTTGCTGCAGGAGCTTGAAGATAGCCTTCGCCGCCTAAAGACGGACTATATCGATCTGTACCAGATTCATACCTTTGATCCCTATACGCCGCTTGAAGAAACCTTACGAACCTTGGACGATATGGTATCCTCGGGCAAAATCCGTTATATCGGGGCCTCCAACTATACAGCATGGCAATTAATGAAGGCGATTGGGATTAGTGAAGCACGCAACTTCACCAAGTACATTTCAATTCAGTGCAGCTACTCCTTAGCAGACCGGACACCGGAGAATGAGCTTCTTTCGCTCTGCCTGGATCAAGGGGTAGGGATCATTCCTTACTTTCCACTAGCTGGCGGAATTCTCACAGGCAAATATAATACAAGCGATTCAGCCCCATCAGGGTCCAGAGCAGATACCGATCCTAATTTCAAAAGATTCCTTGATGATGACCGGATCAAGCTCGGAAGCCAAGTGAGCCAAATTGCTGAGAAAATGGAAACCTCATCTACTGCGCTCTCCTTAGCTTGGCTTATGAATCGGCCTGCCGTCTCGACGGTTATTGTCGGGGCTACACGTGTGGAACAGCTGGAACAAAATTTGCTTAGTACCTCGCTTGTACTTAATGAAGAAACTTCGGCCAAGCTGGAGGAAGCCAGCGATTCCTTCCGGTATGGCGAGCCGTTCGCCTTTTACCGACTCCCATAGAGTCTCATGCTCTAACTTCTTACAAGGATGGAGGAAAGATTAATGACAACCTATACAGCTGACAGCATTCAAGGAATGCTTGAAGAGCATAAGGATTTTTTTAATAGCGGCGTAACTAAGGAGGTTTCTTTTCGTCTCCAGCAGCTGCTCAAGCTTAAGAATATTATTAAACAATACGAAGGACGAATCATCACCGCACTACAACAGGATTTAGGAAAAGGTGAGTTCGAAGCCTATGCCACAGAAATCGGCTTTACGCTGGACAGTATCGGCTACATGATGAAACATCTTAAGCGTTGGGCGAAGCCTAAAAAGGTTCGATCCCCGCTGCACTTATTTCCTGCAAAAAGTTATATTTTAAGTGAGCCTTACGGCACAACGCTCATTATTGGCCCGTTTAATTATCCATTTCAGTTGCTAATTGAGCCCCTGATCGGCGCCATTGCCGCTGGTAACTGCGCTGTCCTCAAGCCATCTGAGAGCACACCTGCCATCTCGTCCGTGGTTGAGCAGCTTATTCAGGAGACCTTCGAGCCGCAGTATATCCGCGTAATTCAGGGTGAAAAAGAGACCACTAATTTACTGATCCACGCCAAATTTGATTATATTTTCTTTACGGGCAGTGTGCCTGTCGGCAAAATCGTAATGGAAGCGGCAGCGAAAAATTTAGTGCCTGTAACCTTGGAGCTTGGCGGGAAAAGTCCGGTTATTGTTGATAAGACCGCTAATCTTGATGTTGCAGCGAAACGGATTGTCTGGGGCAAGCTGCTGAACGCGGGCCAAACCTGTATCGCACCGGATTATCTGTTGGTCCATAAGGATATTGCCAAAGAATTGATCACCAAAATCAAACATCACATCACTGAGTTCTACGGTCAGGATGCACAGCCTAATACAGATTACGGCCGGATCGTGAATGATCGCCAGCTGCAAAGACTTGCCGACCTCATTGCGCGTGATCAGAGCAAGGTGATTATGGGCGGCACCATCGTGCCAGAAGAACGTTATATTGAGCCTACTTTAATCTATCCTGCCACTTGGACGGATGCTGCTATGGAAGATGAGATCTTCGGTCCGATCCTCCCAATATTGGAATATCATCAATTGGATGAGGCCATTCAGAGCATTAATGAACACCCAAAGCCACTGGCACTATACCTATTTACGGACGATAAGAGTGTAGAACAAGAGGTGCTGTCCAGGGTCTCATTCGGGGGAGGGTGTATCAATGATACGATCTCACATGTGGCGAGCACTTATCTTCCGTTTGGTGGAGTAGGAAACTCTGGAATCGGGGGTTATCACGGGAAGTATAGCTTTGAGGTCTTCTCCCATCGTAAAAGCATCGTCAAGCGAGGCACACGGATCGACCTCGGAATCGTGTATCCTCCTTATGGCAATAAAGTGAAGCTGGTTCGAAAAGTAATGAAATAAACAAAGCAGCAAACCTCCCATGATCGGGAGGTTTGCTGCTTATCAGGGTAACTACGCAAACAGCTCTAACAATTTCTCAACACTTATCTCAGCGGTGGAAGCCAGACATAGATCCGCTGTCTCGGTCACGAGCGCCACTCCAGCTCCCACTGACTTCATACCAGCAGCATTAATTGCGGCTATTCCCTCCTCGGTATCCTCAATCGCCACGCAGCAGTCTGGGGATATGCCCAGCATCTCTGCAACCTGCAAGTGAATCTCTGGATCTGGCTTGCTTCTACGCAAGTTCCCAGGGTCAGCCACCGCCTGAAACCAATGCCCGATCTGCAAGCGTTCGAGAATCAGCAGCGCATTCTCATTAACTGAGGCCAGTCCGATAGCGATCCCTCTTTGCTGTAAATCGGACAACACGCTGTGGATACCCGGATACAGCTCAGCAGGCGTCATTTGCTGAACAAGCTGTCTGTACTTCTCGTTCTTTTTGTTGCAGAGCATTCCCTTTACCGGTTGCGGCAAATTCAGTCCACTACTCTCCAGAATGACTTCTAAAGATTCCATTCGACTTAGGCCCTTGAGACTCTTATGCTTCTCTCGATCAAAAGAAAGTGCAAGCTCATCCGCCAGATCCTTCCAAGCCTCATAATGATGCTCTCCAGTATCAGTAATTATCCCGTCCAGCTCGAAAATAACAGCTTCAAGCTGCTTCACATTCGAAAGCCTCAGCGGCTTCTGCGCAGACAACTGTATAAGGTTTCCCTTATGCATAATCTCAAGCTCTTCCCCCTCCAGCAGCGTATAGATCACTTCTGTATCACTCACAAAAATATCCAATAGCTGTCCAGCACTTGTTATTTTAAACCGATAGCTCTCCCACTGCGCTGGCACACTAGGATTAAATGATAACATCCCGCCGCATAAGCGCATGCCGCCAAAACCATTCACAATCGACAGCCAGGAGCCTGCCATAGCAGCAGTGTGCAGCCCATCCTTCACGTTGCGGTTGATGTCATCCAAGTCCATCCGTACCGTGCGGTCAAAATAGGAATAGGCTCCCGTCAAATCACCAATCTCAGCAGATATTATACTGTGGATGCACGGTGACAATGAAGAATCATGCGTCGTCAGCGGCTCATAATAATTATAATTCCGGATCTTATCCGCCAAGCTGAATTGGTCACCCAGCAGAAACATCGCCATTACCAAGTCCGCCTGTTTCAACACCTGATGCCGGTAAATTACCAGCGGATGGTAGTTGAGCAGCAGCGGATATTTATCGGCTGGTGTATGCTCGAAATCCCATTTTTTCTTGGAGAGAAACGTGTCGTCTTGAGCATAAATGCCAAGTCCCTCATCAAAGGGGATAAACATTTTGTCCGCCGCTTCCAGCCACACTAATGTCTCATGCTCAGTCAGACTGATTTTTTGCTTCAGGCGTTCAAAATGCTCAGGATACTGCTTAGACAATATCCCTGCCATCTCGTGTGCATAATAAAGCTGATCCTGGACCATAAAGTTGGTGTATGCATTATTGTTGACGATAGCTGTATATTCATCAGGACCGGTTACTGCATCAATACAAAAGGCACCGCCCCTAGCCGGATTAAAGTACCCCAAGTCCAACCAAAAGCGGGAAGTTTCGAATAAAATTTCCGCTCCCTTCGTAACCAAAAAATCATAATCTCCGGTAGCCAGTACATACTGCTTGATGGCATACGCAATATCCGCATTAATATGCATTTGCGCCGTGCCTGCCGGGAAATACGCAGAGTTCTCTGCCCCGTCTATAGTCCGCCAAGGGAACAAGGCACCCTTCTGCGACATTACCGCTGCACGCTCCCGTGCTTTGTCTAACGTGGCATAACGAAATTCGAGCAGCTTTCGGCTAATCTCCGGCTGTGTGAACGTAAAGAAGGGCAGCATATACATCTCGGTATCCCAGAAATAGTGCCCTTCGTATCCTTCACCCGTTAATCCCTTGGCCCCAATATTCGTAACCCCGTCACGGCCTACGGATTGAAGCAGTTGAAAAGCATTAAAGCGAATCCCCTGCTGAAGCGCAAGATCACCATGAATCTCCACATCCGTATGTGCCCAGTATCGATCCAGATAAGCCTGCTGTTCCTGGGCAAGCGCTTCAAACCCGCTATGGTCTGCTAAGTGTAATATTTCAGTACTTCTACTGAGTAGTTCGTCTTCCGGATAATCTTTAGAGGTATGGTAAGAGATATATTTGGTTAGTGAGACGCTTTCCCCACGCTCCACCGGGACGACAAACTGCATGGATAATTTCTGCCCCTCATGCTGCACGGTCCTTTTATCCTCAGATCTTGAATCGAGCTTATGACTTACCCCTGTTAATAAGGCAAACTGGGTATGCCGCGTCCGCTGCTTCATCCATAAGAAGGACTGTCCCGGTTCATGACCGGTATCCTCCAGGAGCAGACTGGGCTCCTTGCCTCCCGAGCCCAATCTGGGATCATCCGTTACCTTAGGTTTTTGGATCTTGCCGTCGATGGATGAAGTGAAGGTAAGCACTCCGCTGAAATTCAGCGCTTTAACCTCATAATCTATCGCCGCCAGATGTTTGTGCTGCAAAGTCACCATCCGCCGGATATGAAGCTGTACCCGGTGACCAGCTGGAGATTCCCATTCTACCTGCCGGTGCAGAACCCCGCTTCGCATATCCAGCTTTCGTTCATAATGGTGCACTTGCCCACTGTTTAACTGAAAGGTCTGCCCTTCAATACTCAGTTCAATAATCTTGGCATCTGTTACGTTCAGCATCGCTTGATTGCGGGATGGATATCCGTAGGCTCCTTCTGGATATACAATGGGCTCCGAATCAAAAAAACCATTCAAATAATTGCCTGTTACAGACGAGCCTGAGCTGCCGTGGTAACCTTCTTCGAAATTACCGCGCATGCCAATATATCCATTGCCAAGAGCAAAAATACTCTCGCTTCTTTGATTGTTCTCTTCACTATAAGCTTCCTCATCAAGACTCCACTCCCGGTAAGGATATACCGCAGCCGGATGTACGTATGGTTTCATCTTCATCTTTCTAAGCTCCCCCTAATCACAGTTTCATTCGGGTTCTAAATCATTAACCTTTCACCGACCCACCCATAAGCCCTCTGACGAAATACTTTTGCAGCAGGAAAAAAATAGCGAGCGGCATCAACATGGAGATAAATGCAGCCGAAGTAAGTAAATGCCAATCGTTGCCTCGTGAGCCTACTAAATCGGCAATTTTCATCGACATGACTTGCACAGACGGTTGATTGCCGATAAAAATCAATGAGACTAAATAGTCATTCCACACCCATAGGAATTGGAAGATCCCGATAGAAGCCAGTGCTGGCACTGATAGAGGCAGAATTAGCCTGCTGAATATAGTGAAATGACTTGCCCCATCCATGAAAGCCGATTCGAACAAATCCTTAGGCAATTGACTGATAAAGTTGTACATAAAGTACGTAACCAGCGGTAATCCAAAAGCCGTATGCGCCAGCCAAATTCCCAGATAACTTCCGTTTAGCCCAAGTGCGGTATAATCCTTAAGCACTGGAATAAGCGCAACCTGTATTGGAATGACGAGCATTGCAATAATGATGACAAAAAGGATTTTGCGCCCAGGAAACCGCAGCCAGGCAAAAGCATATGCAGCAAAAGAAGCGATCAACACCGGAATAACCGTTGCTGGAACAGCGATCGTTAGCGTATTCCAGAAGGCCTGTGACAATCCGGAGCCTTTTTGCACCGTTTCACTGCCATCAGCCTGTTTCAGCTTGTATTCCTTACCGGAAAGCACATTATTATAGTTATCCAGCGTGAGATCCGGTGTCATCTTCCAACCTTGTATCTGTTCATTTACGGTACGTGCTCTACGATTCTCCCACATAAGCCGGCTGCCATCAGCCTTCACGCCAGCCTTCAGCTCATCATCTGTATAAGTTTTACCGTTCACCTCAATTGGCTCCCGAAGATCCACGTCCTTGGATAGCTGAATCGTCTCTCCAGCCTTCCACTCCTGATGGGGAAAAGCTTTCCACCATCCAGTCTGCAGAATGTCAGCAGCCGGACGGAAGGAGGAAATAAATAGCCCAAGAGTCGGAAGCAGCCAAATAAAACAGATCACACCCAGCACGATATTTACAATCGTTTTGCTGCCTTTTCTCTTCTTTTTGCCAGCCATTAGAATCCCCCCTGCTTACGGAACTGACGTAGATTGATTATGATTACAGGCAGCACCGCGATCAGTAGAACAATAGCCAGCGTGGAGCCGTAGCCGAAATTACGGTACATAAAGAATTGCCGGTAGAACTGTGTAGCAACAACCTCTGTATCGTATTGACCTCCTGTCATCACCATGACGACGTCAAATATTTTCAACGTAAAGACGATAATGGTCGTTGTCACTGTCAGAATGGTTGATGAAATATATGGAATCATGATTCCAAAGAAAATCTTCACCTCATTTGCTCCATCCACTCGTGCAGCTTCCAAAATGTCGTCAGGAACCCCTTTGATTGCTGCCGAGAAAATCACCATTGCAAATCCAGTCTGCATCCAGATCAAAATGATAATGAGGAAAAAGTTATTCCACGGCTGAAGCATACTCGTCCAGGCTTGGGGTTCTCCCCCAAAATAAGTAACGATTGCGTTCAACAGCCCGATTTGTTCGTCGCCCGGTTGATAGTAATATACGAATTTCCAAATGACTCCTGCCGCTACAAAGGAAATCGCCATCGGCATAAAGATGATCGATTTGGCAATTTTCTCATAGCTGCTGCGATCGGCAAGAATAGCAATTAAGAGCCCAAATGCTACACAGGCCAGCGTACCGACGAATACCCAAAGTAAATTGTTACGCAATGCCGTTGCCATCAGATGATCGCTAAAGATCGCTGCATAATTGCTCAGGCCCACAAATTTTTCTGAAGAAGCATTAAAAAAGCTCAAATATAATGTTCGTAGTGCAGGCAGGACCAGTAACCAGCCCAGAATAATCACTGCCGGACCAATAAAGATATAAGGCAGCACCTTTCGCCGGATATGATCAGGGTACTGCTCAACCGCCCAAGTCAGCGTATAGTAAATCAGATAAACACCTAGAACTCCCCAGAGGACAGCCAGAACCGCTGTTAGCAGCGGATTTAATGTGGAATCCCGGAAGAATAAAAAGATTGCGCCGTTAACAACAATATTCGCTAACAACACTACTAGGGACAACATTACCGCCTTCAGGCTGACGGTTGGCCTAGCTTGTGGTTGTGTTGGCATTTGTGGCTGTGGCTGTGATTGTGCACCCATAATAGCTCCAGCTCCTCCTATAAGTTTTGCGGAGCAAAACTCTTATCATAAGCATCGAACTCACTAGTTAGAAAACAAAAAGAGGGGCAGACAATCCTCTTTTCCTACTGCCCCTCTTTTTACTGTGCGCTTTAAATATTAGGTTAGTTGTTCCAGCCGGACTGGATTTGTTCCAAGGCTTGATCCAGTGTCGCTGTACCGCTCACATAGTCGGTCATCCCTTTCCAGAAGGTGCCTGCACCCACTTTACCTGGCATCAAGTCAGAGCCATCAAAACGCAGTGTGGAAGCATCCTGAACCAACTTCGCCATCCGGCGATCGGATTCAGAGGTATACCAATCAAGGGAAGCATCATTCATAGGAGCAATTACGCCGCCAGATTGTACCCAGCTCTTAATCGACTCTCCAGTGGTGAAGAACTCCATGACTGCACGAACCTCTGGACGATCGTTGAACATAGCGTAAATATCACCTGCAACCAGCACTGGTTTACCATATTGCGCATCAATTGGTGGCAAGTAGAACCAATCATAATCCTGATCAACCTTTGCCGTTTCAGGGAAGAAGCTTGTAATAAAGTTACCAAGCATATTAAACCAGGCTTTAGGCGGATCAGTGAACATTGGCGCTGGGGCATCCCCGAAGGATGTTGTCACAATGGACTTAGCGCCACCGTAAACATAATCCTTGTTGAGCCAAATTTTAGACATGATTTCAACAGCATTTTTTACTTCTGGTGAAGTAAATGGCAGTTCACCTTTTACCCATTTATCGTAGTTCTCAGGCGTAGTCGTACGAAGCATTATATTTTCGACCCAGTCTGTTGCTGGCCAACCCGTTGCAGCACCGCTCTCAATGCCAATAGCCCAGGCAGGATCGCCATCCTTAGCAATTTGTTCCGTCAGCGCCATCAGCTCATCCCAAGTTTCAGGAACCTTGTAGCCTGCATCATCAAATTGTTTCTTTGGATACCATACCAAGCTTTTTACATTACTGCGGTTCCAAATCCCCGCCATGATCTTCCCGTCTTTTCCGTCCATCGTAGACATATCGAGCCAGCTCTTGTTGTAATTAGCCGTCAATTTATCTTGATCCAGCACGCTGGTCAAATCGATAACCTTGCCCGTCTTAGCAATCGACGCCAGCAGTCCCGGCTGCGGGAAGTCAGCGATATCAGGAGCATTACCGCCGTCCACACGAATATTTATTGTAGCTTCGAACTCCTTGGAGCCCTCGTATTGAATATCGATCCCTGTCTTCTCTTCAAATTCTTTAATGCTGCTCTCAAATTTCACTTGGTCAGCATCTACGAAGGGGCCAAACATTGTTACTTTAGTCCCTTTATATTCACCTTTCATCGCTAAATCTAACGGGGAACCCGAAGGTTCTGCACTAGGTGTGTTTGTCGCTTTCTCGGTGTTATCTGCTGTTGGGCTGACTGTTGCCGCCGGTGGATCTGTAGGCGCCGCATTATTGTTGCCTCCGCCGCATGCGCTCAGCGTCATTGTGAAGGATAAACACAGTACTAAAGCCAACGACTTTTTACGTCCTGAGATCTTCTTCATCTTTTGTACATCCCCTTTAATGGTTATAGAGATAACATCTTATTCAATCATCCGGGCACCCTGGCATGTATTAGCAGCTTGTAGCAGATCACCTCCTTGCAAAGCTTTTCAGAAGACAGGTAAATATCCTAAAATCAAACTCCATCACAAATGTAATTTAATAATAGCGCTTACATTTTTTATATTATCATAATTAGTAACCGTTTCCAATCGGAAAATGAGATGTTTTTCATAAGAATTCATACTATTTTCTATCCTAACATTTAAATTTTAATTAAGACCGATACATAGCTCTGAAAAGCTTTTCAGAAGAAGGTCACAAAAATAAAGGGCCTTTATTTTTCCCGCGTGGATTCCCGCACAATCAGCTTATGCTCCATCTTTTCATTCAATACCTGGACACCACCTGTTGTGAGCAATTCATGCAGCATCTCCGCCGCCCGATAACCTAACTCATAAATCGGCTGTGCAATTGTGGTCAGCTTTGGAATGAACATACTCGACATTCGCAAATTATCAAATCCAATCACAGATACCTGCCCCGGAACTAGAATATTACGATCCTTCAGATAAGAAATCGTCCCCATTGCAAATTCGTCAGCAACACAGAAAACGGCAGTCAGCTCGGGATAATCAGTAAACAACTCATGCGCCGCTTGATAAGCGTGTTCGAACCGATGATTGGCATACTTGCTCTTCACAATATTCTGTTGTAGTCCAAACTCTGTTAACGCTCTTACAAAACCCTCATAACGAGGCGGGCCGGATACGGAGTTATCATGGTTAAAACCAATCATGCCAATGTCCTTATGCCCTAAATCAATCAGAAACTTTACCGCATCGTAAGCCGCCTGTTCATCATCTACCTCCACAGATGGAATGTCGTACTCATCAGAATGCGAGGATACCAACACAAAAGGAATTCTACAACCGACTAATTTGTCATGTGTCTCAGGATAAAGGACATCACTGGCGAACACGATCCCATCCACCTGCTTCTCATGGAAGTTATCAATGTAAGACAACATCCGTTCTTTGTCGCGGTCCGTATTGCAGATCATTAAACTATATCCAAGCTTGATGCATGCATCCTGCATTCCCCGAATAACCCCTGCGAAATACAGGTTCTCAATATCCGGAATCAGCAGGCCCAGTGTAAAAGACTTCTTGTAGATCAGGCCCCGTGCAAACGCATTTGGTTGATATTGCAAACGTTCTACAGCCTCCATCACTCGATTCCGTTTGCTCTCTACGACCGTATTCGGTGCATTCATAACACGCGATACGGTGCTGATCGACACCTCCGCCATTCTGGCAACATCTCTTATGGTTGGCTTCATAACGATAACTTCCTTTTTTTCAGGTAACTTTTCGATGTGATTATAGCAAGCCCGTTAAGAAATAACAACAGATTTTTTAAAGCGCTTACATTTTATTTAAAAGACATACTTATTCCTTATCTAAACATTACAAAGTGCGTATAACTTACTTAAAGTGTGTATATAGTTTTATTACATGGTATACTAGGCGAGTAGCATTATTCGCAGCTACAAATACTGCTCTAGACTATCTGAGCGTTTATTATAGGAGGGATTACATTGAAGCAACAGCGCGATATTCGATTCTCCGTACTGGACTTAGCCTCTATTGTGGAGGGTGGCACAGCGGCAGACTCTTTTCATAACTCTTTAGCTTTGGCTCAACATGCTGAGGCATGGGGCTATCACCGGTATTGGTTTGCTGAGCATCACAACATGATTGGTGTTGCCAGTTCTGCTACCTCACTCTTAATTGGCCACATTGCTGGCGGCACAAAAAGCATACGCGTAGGCTCTGGAGGCATCATGTTGTCCAACCACGCACCACTTGTCATTGCTGAACAATTCGGGACCCTCGAATCCCTATATCCAGGACGGATTGATTTAGGACTGGGCAGAGCCCCGGGATCGGATCAACCGGCTTCCCGTGCGCTACGCCGTGGTCTCGGAAGCGACGGCAGTGACTTCCCCGAGCAGTTAAGTGAGCTCAGAGCCTACTTCGATCCTGCAGGTGCAGGATCACGACCGGCCGGAGTTCGTGCGGTTCCCGGTGAAGGCTTGAATATCCCCATCTGGCTGCTGGGCTCCAGCGGTTTTAGTGCTCAGCTGGCAGGAAAGCTAGGTTTACCTTTTGCTTTCGCCAGCCATTTCGCACCAGAGTATTTACTACAGGCCTTACACATCTATCATAGCAATTTCCGTCCTTCAGCAGCACTAGACAAGCCTTATGTGATGGTCGGAGTTGGCATTACAGCGGCCGATACTGTGAATGAGGCAAGACGACTGGCTACCTCGCAGCAGCAGCAATTCCTTAATATCATCCGCGGACGTACGGGGAAGTTACAACCACCGGTTGATAGTATGGAGGGGCTATGGACGATGCAAGAAAAAGCAGCCATGCTTGAGAAGCAGCGTTACTCTTTCGCTGGTGATAAAGCAGCAATTAAAGAACGGCTTCAAGAAATTCTGCAAGAGACACAGGCCGATGAATTGATTGTTTCTGGTGGAATTTATGATCATAACGCTCGTCTACGCTCTTATGAGATTGTAGCCGAAGCTATGAAGGAAATCTAATTTATCATCATAATTAAGGCAAGATGATAGGTCTGGTATCGGGGTTTGAGCCCTATTCCAGATGTATGTCTTGCCTTTTTATTTTGCATTCATAATCGTTCTCAATAAAACACAATTAAAAAAATTAATTATATAAAAATAAAGAGTTAAATAGAGAAAACTGGTGTAAATCCATTAATATAACTGATATTTGATCAAATATGATGAATTCTCTTCTAATATCCCATTTTTGTTTAGATATTATTTTGATTATACTTTAGTTATTCGCTATAACGAACGAATTGACGGTAGATCTCTACTCTCTCCTTCCGCTTTCACGGAGATTCCTGCATGCGCACAAAAAAAGTGGTTCTGTGAGATACTACTTATTTCGACAATGTTTGATGGAAAATACGATTAGAAAAGAAGAATTTGCCGGAAGCCCGCAAATGATGTCTACAAAATTTAATATGGGGTTCAGGAGAAAGGAGCGAGTAAAGTGAAGAAGAAATATCGCTCGGCTTTCATAGCTGCTTATATCCTGACTATTCTAGCAGGAGTCATCTGGCATGCTGGCGGAGTTAGTGCGCAAGATACCATTAAGCTTACGGTGAATTCGCATACGACGAGCACAGCCACCATGAACAATATGCAGCCTGGTGATGAAACGAACTCAGAATACACAATTATTAATGCAGGTAGTGAGGGCTTTAATTACTATGTGGACTTCAAATTCATCTCTGGAGACGCAGAATTATACGATATTCTCCAAATGACACTCGAAAAAGAGGGAGTAATCATCTATTCAGGGGTGATGAGCGAGGCTGCCGGAAGAGTTACCATCGGTTCACTTGCCGGGGGAGAACAAAGTGTAATCCAAATGGATGTAATTTTCCCGTGGGAAGCAGGGAACGAATATCAAGGTAAAACCACAACTGTAGCCTTTGAGTTCTCCGCTTCTGGAGGACCGGAGCCATCCGCTGAACCTAGTCCTTCACCGACAGCAACGGCCACAGCTCAGCCTACACCTGAGCCAACACCGACAGCGACTACTACGCCTACAATAGAGCCAACTTCGACACCTACTGCCACGGCTACAGCTACACCTGAAGCTTCGCCGACAGCAACAGCATCACCAACCACGACACCGACAGATTCACCGACAACTACCGCTTCACCAACTGCAACGGCAGTCGCCACACCAGGGCAATCAACGACACCAACACCATCGCCAACACCTACAGCTTCAACAGTAGTAGATGAAATTAGTGTTACTGAAGCGCCGATCCCACTGGGTGGAGGCGATAATGAGCCAACAGCATCACCAAGTGCTGGCAGCCAAACTAGCAGCGCAACACCGCAGCCAAGCAATGAAATCGCCCTGCCTGATGATGAGCTTCCACTGGGAGCACCAGAGGTTGGCAACAAGCTTCCGAATACCGCTGAGCCTTGGTATAACTTGATTCTTGCCAGCTTAGCCATTGCGGTACTCAGCGTGATTATCATGCGCAGATTGAAATCGAAGAAATAACCACATTTTGCAGCATAAGTCTGGAGGTGAGAGAGTATGAAGGAGCGTAATGGTGTCTTGCTAGCCGTGAAGCTAATCTTCATACTCTCTTTAGTTGTGTTGATTTACTCGGTTGTACAGGTGGTCAAAGCACCGATCGAAGCTAAACAGGCTTTAAATGATTGGGCAAAAAAGAGGGAGGAAACAGTCGCCCACTCCCGTTCTGCCGAAGAAACCCCTCTTCCCTTGGAAATGGTCAGTTCAGCCAAGGAACAGCCGCCCCCCGCTCATTCCTATACAGAAGGTGAAATCATAGGAGAGATTCGTTTCCCCAAATTAAACAAAAAGATCGCAGTGCTAGAAGGCACGGAAAGCCCCGAGCTAAAAAAGGGAGCCGGACATTATAAAGGCAGCGCAGCTATCGGTGCCACCGGCAATAGTGTGCTCGCAGGCCACCGCGATACAGTGTTCCGTAATCTGGGAGAACTCGTGGCTGGAGATCTTATCGAGCTGGAAAGTACGGACGGGACTTTTACCTATGAAGTAACAGGCAGCACAATTGTTGACGGGGACGAACGTGGTGCTATAAAGCCAAGTGATAAGGCCATCCTCACGTTGATTACCTGTTATCCCTTTTCATATGTGGGATCTGCACCGGACCGTTATTTACTTTCAGCGAAGTTAGTGAAACAAGAAATATTACCGCATTAAACCTAAATATTACCTCAATCTTCTTCCTCAGGGATGAGACCTTATATGGAAAGTGATACTATATATATACAATAGTAAAGAGGAGATGACCCAAGGTGAAGAAAGAGGTTGTAGAACGGTTTATTTCGTATGCACAAATGGATACCCAATCGAATGAAGATAATGAGACTTGCCCATCCACTCCGGGACAGATGGTTCTGGCCCACAAGCTGGTTGAAGAGCTTAAGGAGATCGGCATGGAGGAAGTCCAGGTGGACGAGCATGGCTATGTTATGGCGACACTCCCTGCGAATACGGACAAGGATGTTCCGACCATTGGTTTTTTAGCCCATTTGGATACGGCGACTGATTTTACCGGAACGAATGTGAAGCCACAGATTATCGAGAACTATGATGGTCAAGATATTCTTTTGAATAAAGAGCTGAATGTTGTATTGTCCACAGCGAGCTTTCCGGAGCTGGCGGAATACAAAGGCCACACCTTAATTACAACTGATGGCACGACCCTGCTTGGCGCAGATAATAAAGCCGGTATTGCTGAGATTATGACCGCCATGCATTACCTCATTCAACATCCAGAAATCAAACACGGCAAGATTAGAGTTGCCTTCACACCAGACGAAGAAATCGGCCGCGGGCCTCATAAATTTGACGTAGCCGCTTTTAATGCTTCCTATGCTTACACTGTAGACGGAGGTCCACTCGGAGAATTAGAGTATGAAAGCTTTAATGCTGCGTCTGCTAAAATCTCAGTCTACGGCGTTAATGTTCACCCTGGTACTGCAAAAGGAAAGATGATTCATTCCGCCAAAATCGCCATGGCACTTCATCTCAGACTCCCTGCTGAGGAAGCGCCCGAATATACAGACGGTTATGATGGCTTTTATCACCTAAGCTCTATAGAAGGCACACCTGAATTCAGCAAGCTGCAATATATCATCCGCGACTTCGACCGTGAGAAATTCGAGGCACGTAAAGCTTATCTCTCAGCTGTCGTAGAAGAATTCAAAAGCATCCATGGCGAAGAGAACATCGTGCTTGAAATGAAGGACCAATATTACAATATGCGCGAAAAAATCGAGCCTGTGCGTCATATCGTCGATATTGCCCATGAGGCGATGGAGAACCTTAACATCACACCGATCATCCGCCCGATTCGCGGAGGTACAGATGGCTCGCAGCTTTCCTACATGGGCTTGCCGACACCTAATATTTTCACCGGAGGCGAGAATTTCCATGGCAAATTCGAATATGCGTCTGCGGACAATATGGTAAAAGCGGTAAATGTTATCGTGGAGATTGCTAAGCTATTCGAACAGAAAGCCTAAAGCATTATCCGCATCACTCCTTTAAAACACCAAAAATCCCTGTAGAGGCCGATCCAGACCTCTCAGGGATTATTAATGTTCTTAGACTATTCGATTAGCATCTTTCTTCCGGCGGCGTGTCCTTCCAGATCACGTTTTCTCCGTAATTCTTACCCCAATCGTACATCAATCGAAGGACGGGAAGCAGACTTTGGCCGTATGAAGTCAGGGAATACTCTACTTTTGGTGGAACCTCAGCGTAAACTTTTCTTAGAACCAACTGGTCCTCTTCAAGCTCGCGAAGCTGATTGGTCAACATTTTTTGCGTGATATGAGGAATTAGCTTTTTCAGCTCGCTGAACCGCTTTGTCCCTTCAAGCCCAAGATGCCAGAGGATAATCAGCTTCCATTTCCCTCCGATCACCGCAAGCGTTAATTCCTTCTCACAGTTAATTTCCTTCAAGTTTATGCGATCTTTAATCTCGGTTGCCATTCCTAAAGTGCCTCCTCTCTCCTGTTATCATACTAACACAAAAACGAATAACCTCCTTATAGGAAGGCATTCGTTTCTGTACGTTCACTCTAAATTAGCATGCTTGCCGAACATTTGCTGATTCGTCTGCCCCGTCTTCTCCATCATTCGCAGAATAATAGCATCATAAAAGACCAACATCGTCTGTTCGAATAAAGAAGCCATCGGCTGGATCGTGCTGTAGCTTCCACTGGCCGGATCTTTTGGAGATCCCGGCAGCTTCACTGTGTAGCCCGCTAAACGTCCAACCGTCGAATCCGGCGCAATGGTAACGGCAACAACTTCTGCACCCACCCCTTTGGCTTTCTCAGCCATAGAGATCAACCCTTTCGTCTCACCGGAACCGGAACCGAGGACTAACACATCCCCCTGTTCAATCCCCGGAGTCACCGTTTCGCCTACAACATAAGCCTCTTTACCAACATGCATTAACCGCATAGCAAAGGCCCGTCCCATCAATCCAGATCTGCCCGCTCCAGCCACGAAGATCTTGTTGGACTGAAGCAGCAGCTCAGCCATTCGCTCAGTCTCTTCTTCATCAAGCTGAGATATGGAGCGCTGGAGCTCCTCTATAATTTGCTGCGCGTATTTCATTGTATCCATTGTAATCTTAAGCCTGACTAACTAGACGTTTCATTTCTGCTGCGGCAGCCTTTTGATCCGCTTCACCTGTGATGCCTCCGCCAACGATGACAAGATCAGGGTTCGCGGCGATCACTTCTGGAAGTGTGCTTAGCTTGATCCCTCCAGCGATAGCTGTTTTTGCCTGCTTAACCACACTCTTAATCGCATTTAAATCTGCAAAAGAATTTTTACCTTCCGCTTGATGGTCATATCCAGAGTGCACACAGATATAGTCTACGCCAAGTGCGTCTACTTCAGCCGCTCTTGTTTGGATATCCTTCACATTGATCAGATCAACTAGAATCTCTTTATTGGTTTTCTTCGCTTCCTCCACTGCACCTCTAATGGTAGAATCATCAGAAACACCAAGTACAGTAACGATATCCGCGCCCGCTTCCACGGCCTTCATCACTTCATATCCACCTGCGTCCATGATTTTCAAATCTGCCAACACAGTCAAAGCAGGAAAAGCCTCTTTAATTGCTTTCACTGCATGCAAACCTTCATTTATAACGATAGGTGTTCCAATTTCAACGATATCTATAAATTCGGCAACTTTTGAGACAACCTCTTTCGCTCCCGCAATGTCCACTAAATCCAACGCTAATTGTAATTTCATATTTATTTGCACTCCTCATTAATATATTTTAGTAAGTCATGTACAAATTGTAGTTCCTTACATCCCTCTAGGGAAGTAGGCACTTTATTGTGATGTAGTTACCTGGAGGATACTAATACGCGGTTAAAGGGCTCTTTTCGACCTAAATTAAAAACGTTTTGTCATTTTTCTGTAAAAATACTGCATTTCCATGAAAGCTGTGCTAATATTACAGTTTGTTTATGAAATTTTAGGAAGTACATCATAATATAAGAAGGTGCACAATGAAGCAAAATAATCACCAGGAATTCAACCTGGTCAAACTGACCTGGCCGATTTTCCTCGAGCTATTCCTCTTTATGCTCATGGGTAGTGTGGATACTTTTATGATCAGTTCAGTGTCCGACGATGCCGTGTCTGGTGTCGGCGCAGCGAATCAGATCATTGCGATAGCAATTTTAGTCCTCAGTGTAATTGGTAACGGTGCAGCTATTGTGGTCTCCCAATATCTCGGTTCCAAAAAACCTCTGGAAGCCGCTCAAGTGACCGGCAATGCCATTACCCTAAACCTGTTAGTCGGCATTCTTCTAAGTACGTTTTTGCTGATATTCGGAGGGACGCTACTGACTGCGCTGAATGTAAAAGGGGATATCCTCATTTACGCCAAAGCCTATATGAATATTGTTGGGGGCGGTATTTTTCTGCAAGCATTAATCAATGCTCTGGCGACTACTATCCGTACTCACGGTTTCACCAAACAGACGATGGTCGTATCCTTGCTGATGAACATTATTCACGTGGTGGGCAACTACCTGCTCATTTATGGTCATTTCGGACTTCCGGCGTTAGGTGTGGAGGGTGCGGCTATCTCAACAGTGATGAGTCGATTTATCTGCCTGATCCTTTTCTTCCTGCTGCTCTACAGAGTGATGGAGGTACGGGTGAAAGTAACCTATTACATTCATCTTTCTAAAAAATACGTGCTGCAAATTCTCAAAATTGGCATCCCGTCCGCTTTTGAATCCATCACTTATCAATCATGCCAGCTTGTATTCACACTCTATATTACTTATTTAGGCGCTGAAGCTATGGCTACTCGCCAGTACGCGCTTAATATTTCCAATTATATTTATTTATTCAGTGTAGCTGTCTCTATGGGAACTTCCATCGTTGTAGGACATCTCGTGGGAGCTAGACGCCCTGATGAAGCCTATAAGCGTGTATTCACCAGTGTAAAGTGGGCGCTGCTGGTTACCGTAATAATAGATGCTGTGGTGATTTTCTTCCGGGTACCGCTATTCGGGCTTTTCACAGACAATGAGAACATCATTAGGATGGGGGCGCAGGTCATATTGCTTAGCTTCTTCCTGGAAACCGGGCGCACAACCAATCTGGTTATCATTAACTCTTTACGCGCCTCGGGCGATGCCAAATTCCCTGTATATATGGGACTGATCTCTATGGTCTGCATGAGCTTACCTCTTGGTTATTTCCTGGTGTTCCAACTTGATCTCGGGTTAGCCGGCGTGTGGATTGCCACTGCGGTGGACGAGTGGGTGAGAGCCGTCATTATGTATTTCCGTTGGAAAAGCCGAGCTTGGGAGAAACATGGACTTATTGAACACGAAGCTCCAGAACACTGTACGCCTTCCGCTACTCCCGCAGCTGTAAATTAACATGTATACTCAGAGGTTCTTTAAGGTCATATCAGATCTTAAGGAACCTTCTTTTTTATTTACGCCAACATTACATAAAATTTGAGAATGAATGAACCATTCTACGTTACAATAGATAGAACATAATTAACAAAGCTAAAGGAGAGAGCTTCATGCCGGAGGAAACCGGAATTCATGAGTTACTGACGCTCAAAACGATTGCGGAGACTTTGAACAGTTCCAATGAGCTGAGACCCATGCTCGATACAGTCATGGGCAAGCTACTTGAGTTAACCGGAAACACTGCAGGCTGGATCTTCCTGAGCGAAGAATACATGGAATATGAGTGTGCCGCTGATCGAGGTCTGCCACCTGCACTACAACGCGACAATAAACAACCAATGCAGTGCGGAAGCTGCTGGTGCCTAAGCCGCCTATGGGATGATCAGCTCGAGCATGCCGTCAACATTCTAAGCTGCAAGCGGCTCAGTAACGCCAGGCAGTATAACTGGGGCGACACGCTGGGGATCACCCACCACGCTACCGTCCCGCTGCATTCAGGTGAGCGTTACTTGGGACTTATGAATGTGGCTGCACCAGGCAAAGCACATTACGCCGACAGCGAGCTGGCTCTGCTGCAATCCGTGGCTTTGCAAATTGGCAGTGCTATTGAACGGATGCAGTTATATAGCACCGAGCAGCGCCGCGCGAATCTGTACGCCAAATTAGGCGAATTCAGCGCAGCTTTAAATCTAACCGCCAACCAATGTATCTCGCCCAGTATTCTAATCGAGAAAAGCGCCGCCCTGATTGGCGACTATTTCGATTGGCCCTTTGCAGCGATTATCGGGCAGCATGAGGGACAATTCGAAGTCCATGCTGCCTATGCGGCTAATATAACGCCGGAAACAGCTCCCTTCGAGCTCTCGGATTCTTTTAAAGTACGTCTAGGAGATATCGCAAAAGGACAACGCTTTGCGACATTAAGCCCTGATGAAGAGCAGGAAATTACGAAGTCCTGCTGTTCTGAACAACCTGTTGCGGAGCGTGTCGTGATGCTCGCTGTGCCCTTTCGGCAGATTGCCGCACAAGGTGCAGGAATTCTACTGATCACCTCACCCAAAGCACTAGCCTCCGCAACTGCGGATGGAGAGGTGCTTGAGGCTGTCGCTGAACATATTTCCGCTACATTGGAAAGTGCTCAGCTTGGAGAGAAACGCCGCGAAATTGCGCGTCTTGACGAGCGGAATCGTCTGGCCCGTGACCTGCACGACTCCGTGAACCAGATCCTCTTCTCCCTCTCAATGACCGCCAAAGGCGTGGAAAGCATGCTGAAGCAGGAGCATATCTCCCATCCTGCTACTGAAGCTGTCCGCGATATTCAAGCTTTATCCCAGTCAGCACTCAAAGAAATGCGTGCATTAATTATGCAGCTTCGGCCTGCCGGACTGGAAGCCGGTTTATTGACTGCGCTGCAGGCTCATGGCCAGCAGCTAGGGCTGCTGATACAGACGCAACGGAGCGGTGTTCACGAACTTCCCCGCAACGTGGAGGAAGGGCTGTGGCGCATTGGCCAAGAAGCGCTCAATAATGTACGAAAGCATTCCGGAACCTCTAAAGCGGAGGTATCTCTGCATCTGAATGCAGCCGAGGTGGTAATGAGCGTTGCCGACCAAGGTAAAGGCGGGGCCAAACGTCGTTCTAACACAGACACTAATGAATCTCTTGGTCTGCATATTATGAAGGAAAGAGCAGAAGCTCTCTCCGGTCGTATTCATATCCACAGTGTGGAAAATCAAGGCACAACGGTTGAGGCAATCATACCTCTGCCCATCCAATCTACATGAAGTCGGGTGATCATAAATGACGATAAACTTATTATTAGTAGACGACCATGCAATGGTACGCCGTGGGCTGCAAGTATTTCTCTCCACACAACCCGATATCAAGGTTATTGGGGAGGCCTCCAACGGCCGCGAGGCACTGGAAAAAACAGCTGAATTGAACCCGGATGTCATATTAATGGATTTGCATATGCCCATTATGGACGGCATTGAGACCGCTCAAGCACTGAGGATCTCCCACCCGCAGGTCAAGGTCATTGTATTGACCTCCTTTTCGGATCAGGATCATGTACTCCCGGCTATCCGCGTAGGAATCAAAGGCTATTTGCTTAAAGATATAGAACCAGAAGCGCTGGTAGTTGCGATCCGCAAGGTACATAACGGGCAAGTGGAGCTACATTCCGAGGCTGCCAGCCAACTGATGAATCTAATGGCGACCTCTACACTAGAGCAATTGGAACTTAATGCTTCCGATCCGAACGGCCCAAACGCAACACCTGCTGCGATCACCGGATTAGAGCTTCTTACTCCACGCGAGCAAGAAGTATTAGACCTGATTGCGCTCGGTATGAGTAACAAAGAGATTGCCAGCAAGCTGGTCATCACCGAAAAAACCGTTAAGACCCATGTCAGCCACGTTCTCGGAAAGCTAAACTTAGCGGATCGGACTCAGGCTGCCATTTTCGCATTGAAAGGCGGCTATAACGCCTAGAATCAAAACTCCTCTACAACTTTAGTCTTAGACGCTCAGCACAATGGCTGAGCGTTTTTATTATGTATGTTCATTCCATGTGCTGATGTTAACAGAGGCCGATTCAACTATCATTGGTTTATAGCAATTGACCTCACATAGGAGTGGATACAGATGAAAGTGATGATCCTGACAGGCAGTAATCGAAAAGAAGCAACCAGCACGAAGCTGGCAGAACATGCTGCCCATTTCATTAGTCAGCATGGGGAAAAGGTTACCATGTTTGACCTCTACAAACGCCCACTTCCCTTTTATTCACCAGACGAGATTTACACAGAGCATGAACATTTAAACGAGCTTAAACAAGAGATGTTAGCAGCGGATGCAGTAATCTTGGTTACTCCGGAATATCACGGCTCGGTAAGTGGCGTATTAAAAAATGCGATTGATCATCTAGGCCAGGCGCATTTCAACGGTAAAGTTGTGTTATCCGCCAGTTCAGCCGGGGGAGCGGTAGGGATAAGCTCATTACTTCAATTGCAAGCCATCGTACGTAACCTGCACGGTATTAATACACCAGACTGGATCTCCATCGGCGGACTGCAACGCAAGCGGTTCGAGGTCGGGTACGACGGATACGAGGGTGGGCAAGAAATCGAAGATCGCATTCACCTAGTATTAGAAGCATTCCTGAATTTAGCCCGCAAAATCGACAGATCGGCAGGTGCTATCCAATGATCAAAGGACTATATGAAGCACATTTACCAGTAAGCAATCTTGAGGTATCCATCGAATTTTATGAGAAATTAGGTCTGAAAATGGCTTGGCGGGATGAAGAAACTGTATTCTTCTGGATCGAGGAAGGTCGGAGCTGGATTGGTCTTTGGGAAGGCCAGGAGGTTCATACCCCATACCACCCGTCCTTACGGCATATTGCCTTCCGTGTCACTTACGAGGACTTGAAGCAATCACTGCAATGGCTGGAATCGATTGGGGTAGAGGCTGTTCCGTTCCGCAACCGGACTTCTGTTGAGCCTTTTATCCGGGCTTATCAAGGAAATGCTTCTGTCTACTTCAACGACCCTGACGGCAACAGCTTGGAATTTATGTGCCACGTAGAGGTCCCTGAACATCTGAAGCCTATTTCAGAGAACATAACCTTAACGGAATGGGAGAAATTACTGCACAGTAAATAAAATACTCAAACAAAAAAACAGCTGCTCCCGTCCAAGGGTCCAGCTGTTTGAGTATATTAGCTTCTTCGATTACTTAATCGAAATGCCCTTCTTCATGGCCTTCATGTCTGCATTCGTATTCACAAGCGTTGGCAGTATCTTCATACTTCTAGTCATGGGAGAGTTGCATTGCCAGCAGGTAGGTACATATTGAAAGGCGAAATTATCGCGCATCCAACCTGTGCAACCTTCCTTGGTACAGGACCAAATTGCTGTGTCTTCTTGCGGAAGTTCCTCCAGTGCTTTTTTACGAAAATACATAAGTACCCCTCCTTGGATCGAATCGAGACGATATCGCTACCCTATTAGGGGCAGATTCATAATATGAAAATAAAAAAAGCTGCCCTCAACTTGTGTTAAGGGCAGCCTGATTTTTAAACTACAGTTTTACAACGTTTTCGGCTTGTGGTCCACGAGCGCCTTGAGTTACGTTGAACTCAACGCGTTGGCCTTCGTCCAAAGATTTAAATCCGTCGCCTGTGATTGCGGAGAAGTGTACGAATACGTCGCTTCCACCTTCAACCTCGATAAAACCGAATCCTTTGTCTGCGTTAAACCATTTCACTGTACCTGTTTGCATGATATTACCTCCAATATTTTATTTAACACATGTCCTTTTATTCCTACGTAGTGTACGAACAAATAAAAATTCACACATTGGAAAAGGACTCATACGCACAAATGATAACCTTTTACAATATGTGAATTAAGGGTTAAATTTATGATTGATTTCATTGTACCACACTAAATCACTAAAAGCAATGCGTATGCCTATTTAATTTTCACTCCGGCTCTTATTGCCTGTAAACAGCAGCAGCCGAGCCGGACGAATACCCATGTTAGTCGATATAACCTGCCAATCCTTTATCCATCAAGTAATCCATTTCTGCATCAAGAATGGTCTCTACTGTGATTTCATCCAGCTTCACATCACGTTGGGCAGTGACATAGTCGACCAGATCATCGCTGTCGATGTCTACCTCACCCTTGGCGTTCGCCTTGGCCTTATTGATAAAGGTCTGTTCATGCTTCAATACTAAGCGGATGATTTGCGGATCCACTTTGGTTTTGGCAGATAATACATTTACTAGCTCCTGCTCATTTACTTTGTCACTCATTTTTTAAATTTCATCTCCTTACAATTATTACACAATCATTGTAGCATATTTCGCGCTTTAACGCGTCATTACGCGAAGTATACCGCGGTTTATTCACACTTTTCTTATCATCCCAGCGTCTATAACGTTCCACTTGAAGTAAGTTATTTAATAAAAACAGTTGTGAGGAACATTGACTTGTGCCAAAATATAAAAAAAGTGTTGGACCAAATGAATACTAGAAAAGGCGGTTGAATTCATGAGCTCTGTATCTACCCAGCAATTAGACACAAACAGCAACAAGGCACATCGTTATATCGAAGACGTATACGCACAGGTTGTTGCGCGTAATCCTTTTGAGCCCGAATTTCATCAGGCCGTAAAGGAAATCCTTGAATCTTTGCTTCCAATCCTCGCTGCTGAACCTAAGTATCAGGAAAATGCCATTCTGGAAAGATTGGTTGAGCCAGAACGTTTGATTATGTTCCGTGTTCCTTGGACAGACGATCAAGGTAAGGTCAGAGTTAACCGTGGATATCGTGTACAGTTCAGCAGTGCAATTGGACCTTACAAAGGTGGACTTCGTTTTCACCCATCCGTTAATGCTAGTATTATCAAATTCCTTGGTTTCGAGCAAATCTTCAAAAATGCTCTTACCGGCCAACACATCGGCGGAGGTAAAGGCGGATCCGACTTTGATCCTAAAGGTAAATCCGAAGGCGAAATCATGCGTTTTGCACAAAGCTTCATGACTGAATTGCAAAATTACATCGGTCCTGACCAAGACGTTCCTGCAGGAGATATCGGTGTAGGTGGTCGTGAGATCGGCTACATGTACGGACAATACAAGCGGATCCGCGGAGGATATCCGGCTGGCGTATTGACTGGTAAAGGTATTGGTTACGGCGGAAGTCAGGCTCGGACAGAGGCTACTGGTTACGGTACGGTTTATTTCGTAAACGAGATGCTGAAGGCAAAAGGCCTTTCTTTTGAAGGAAGCCGCGTTGTTGTTTCCGGTTCTGGTAATGTAGCGATCTATGCGATCGAAAAAGCTGTACAGCTAGGCGCTAAAGTCGTAGCTTGTAGTGATTCGGCCGGATATATCTATGACGAAAATGGGATTAACCTCGAAACTGTCCGCCGCCTAAAAGAAGTCGAAAGAAAACGGATTAGTGAATATGTGAATGAACATCCTAACGCTGTGTATACTGAAGATTCCACGCAAATTTGGACCATTCCTTGTGATATCGCCCTTCCGAGTGCTACTCAGAATGAGATTGATGAAGCCATGGCATTGAAACTGATTGAGAATGGTGTAAAAGCAGTAGGCGAAGGTGCCAATATGCCATCCACCCTTGAAGCTATTCATCAGTTCCAACAAGCTGGCGTGCTATTCGCACCTGCCAAAGCTGCTAATGCTGGCGGCGTAGCTGTATCTGCGCTTGAAATGGCACAAAACAGCATGCGGTTGTCCTGGAGCTTTGAAGAAGTAGATACGAAGCTGCATGAAATCATGGTTTCCATCTACGAACAATCTGTAAATGCATCCGAGCAATATGGACAGTCCGGCAACCTTGTTGCAGGAGCGAACATCGCTGGATTCAAAAAAGTGGCCGACGCTATGCTGGCTGAAGGTGTAATCTAAATAAATTACCGGCGCTCTAGACACGAACGCCCGACATACAAAAGTCCCCGTAACCGGTCAGTAAGAATCCGGTTACGGGGACTTTTTGTATGTCTAAGCGTTCCATCCGGGGATCTTCCGCAAATCCCCGTCCCCTATCGATTGAGTACTCTCCGCAGTCGTATTGGGGGGTGAAGAGGCCGTACGAATGTAACAGGAATCTATTCCTATCGTTAGTGCCCCTGCAATATCCGTACGGGGATCATTCCCGATCATGATGGCCGAACGCAAATCCGCTCCATAATGCTCAACTAAATAACGAAAAAATAGCGGATCCGGCTTACTCACTCCTGCTTCGGAGGAAATGGCAATGCCATCGAATAAAGGAAGAATATTCAGCATCGTTAATTCTGCTTCTATAAAGGTTTTCTGGCCATTGGAGAGCAAAAACACCTTTTTGCCACGTTCTCTTAATGTTTGCAGAATTTCAACCACACCCTCATAAAGTGAGATATGGATCATCGATAATGTCCGCAGCCATCTAACCGTTTCATGTAACCACGCTTGATCCGGTTGTCCGCCCAATTGACGGGCAACAGAACGAAACACATCCTCCATTACGAAATCCGGGTACTGACAATTCCGTGCGGCTTCGGTGAGCTGTAAATCTCTCTCCCGCAGAAATTGTGCGTGTAGCTCACTCCCTGTTATGGACATCCCCTGATATCCGAAATGGAGCGATAATCGATCCCATACCTCCGGCTTCTCCTCATCTGTCTGAATATCGATTAATGTGCCATACAGGTCGAAAATATAAGTCTCGTACATCCACCGTCTTCCTTCCTATTATTCTCTCTGTGTTTTATCCTTTAGTACCATTATCGGCGGTTGTCTGGCCCTCCTCCATCCGGTTTGACACCTTTTGATAGAGATAAGAGATACCGAGCAAGCAGATGCCAAAGCTGGCATAAGCTATGATTTTGCTGCCAGTGTTCAGCAGGCCCAAATCATAGAGCAGCAGCTTGCCCGTAGCCAGCAGTGTTAATCCAAGGCCGAAGCGCCGGATGTACACATACCTTTTGCGGAAGCCATACATGATAAACAGAACGGCTAATAGTAGATAAATGAGACTAAAAATTAACCCTGCATCACTCAATTGCAATTGCACTCCTAGGAAAGCGGTGATAATGCCGAGTAGATAAATCGCCATGAAAACAGGATAGATCTCCATACTCTTAAACTGGCGATTCAGCGCTGCAATCAGCAGATCACGTCCGCTAAACCAAACAAAGATATTAAAGATAATCAGTACGGCTAGTGCGATATAATCAGCTGCTGTATTTTGCGCGAGATTATTTTGCAGACTTGGAAGGCCTACTGTAATTACTATACAAATGACGTAGCCAACCCCAAACAGAAATCTCACAAAATATTTAACAATCGTGTCATACAGCACCTTCACCTTTGGCAGCACGTACGCCAGAACCAAGGTCCATACAGCGGACAGCAGTAAATTATAGAAGGTTCTATGCGCAAAGTCCTCCGGTACAACCAGATGATACAATCTTCTCGATTCATACAAGCCGTAAATCCAAAAATTTAATAACGCCGCATATTTAAACCACAACGCTAAGGTGATTTCATAAGGTTCGCTGCGCTGAAGAGCATCCTTGCGGTTATGCTGAACTGCATACAACACCGCGACAATCAGCATGCCTGCTGTGATAAAGACATATTTTAGCGGGAAGTAGACATCTCTAAAATTCGTCCATTGATAGTCTGCGACCCACTGCGTCGGTACATTTAGACAGAAGAATACTACAAGGCAGAGCATCATAATGCCCCAGCCTGCCCTTTCCATCCCCTTAAAGCGGTTCAGATTGCCATACAACGTAAGAACGACGCCCTCAATCAGCCAACCGATGGACCACCAAGCCGCTCCAAATTGAAATGGAATCATCAATATGCCGAAGGTCAGTGAAGTGGCGTAGAACAGCAGCATGCTTTCTTTTTCCTGTGGCATCAGCTTCTCAAGCCCTCGACCCAGACCGAGATACAGCAGGCAGAAAAGCAACGCCAGTGCACCATTGTAATCCTTCAGTCCTGCATCCATAAATAAAATATACAAGGTGAGACAGCTAATAAACGTATTACATCCTAAGAGAGAGAAATCCCACCAGGACAGCTTGGAACGATATTTGAACGGGTACCACAAGGTAATTCCCAGATACATCGCAAAAGTCAAAACAGCATAACACATATTAATTCCGTTGCTATCCGACAAAGCTATTAATATGAGCATGGAGGGTGTATTAAATAAGTAGCTGATATAATTGACAACGTTCCAGCGTTTGCGGAAAGAAATCAATAAGATGAATAAATTCAATAGAAACAAGTAACCCATAGCTACATAAACTGCGTTGCCCGAAAGGCCAAACGCCCCCAGATAAGAGTATAAGGGCAGATATCCTCCGATTAAGCCCAGTGCACAAATACTCCGTGATTCATACCTTAAAGACAGGAGTACCGCAGTTAAAGTAACGAGTACAGACAAGGATAACCCTACATATATACTAATAATATCAAGCAGAAAATAGCTATAAAAAATAGAGCCATACAGCACCGAAATCCCGCCGCCAAGCAGCCCTAAAGCGAAGGTACCTTTTCCTTTGCGGTATAACCACTCCCCGCCTCCCAGCATCAATAATCCCAGTAGAAAAAAGGCGCTTCCCTTCATATAACCTGTGAACCAGTTGGAATAGGTATACCGGAAGCCTGCCCCCACCGCCAAAATCAACAGCAGAATACCCAGCTTGTTAATCCAGCTTAGTCCAATCTTCATTTCGATCTGATTTTGTTTTCTTCGGCGCTTCAGCACCTCTTCACTGATCTCTTCCGAGGCAAAATCATGTAATCCATTATCCATGCCCGAGTTGAGGCGAAGTTCCGCTTCCCTCATTCTCTGCCGCTGTGCCAGCACACGCTCATTTAATTCTGCCGCCAACGCCCCAAGTCGACTGGATATCTCTGCTTGTTCCTCACCCAGCTGCCTGGAGGCTGTATGGTACAGCTGCTGAATATGACGTTTCGTCTCCACTTCAAAAGCCGTCAGACGATCTGTATGAGCATGGCTTCTAGAGGAAAAATAAGTCTGCAGCTTCTGCCTCGACACTTTAAGAATGCCCAGCTTTTCATCTAAAATCTGTTCCGTTAGCGCAACTCTTAGCTCAGTATTCTCTTCTTGAAGCTTACCTACCTGAGTCTTTAGCTCGACCAAAGCAAGCTTATGCTTCTCATATTGCTTCTTCAAGTATTCATTCTCGTTGACCAGATCGTGACTTTCATATTCCGCAATCAGAGCCTCATATTCCTTAATAAGCCCGTCCTGCTGTACCTTCATGAATCTCAGTCGATCTTTGAATGACTCCATAGCGCCTCCTTATGTGAGCGATTGTTAATACTTACATATTACTACATATAGCTGTGGGGTCTTATGCTTTTTTTATATTTGCAGTGAATGAAGATTACGATCGGGATGCAAAAAAACTGCAACATTTTGGAGGGGTGTCCCGTCAGAATAATAACAACACTAACAAAAGATTTTAAAAGGAGCTCACAACCATGAACAACATTTTAAAAACAAGTACAGTTCTTTTAACTTTGTCACTAGCACTTTCTACAGGAGCAGCTTATGCTGCACCCACCACAACTTCTGCTAAAAATGAGGCTATACAAACCTCCGCTAGCGTTAATCAAAAGACGTTTGCGATTGAAATCAACGGATCGACTATTAAAGAAACAGGCTTCCAAAGCACAAATGGCAAAGAGCCGATGGTGCCACTACGTTCGATTACTGAAGCCCTTGGATTTGAATTAACCTGGAATGCACAGAATAAATCCGTTGAACTTATCAATGGCGCTGTATTCACTACAGTGAAAGCTGGAGAAGATCGTTATAGTATCAACAAAATGTATACAACACTTGGAACTGCACCACAATTGGTTGACTCCACTTTGTATGTCCCAGCTTCCTTTTTAAGCGAAGTAATTCATCAAAACATGACTGTGAAGGGAGATTCCATTGTGATCAACACAAATGCCGCCGAGCAGCACATGACTAAGACTGGTGTGATTACAGCAGTCTATGATGGTGGTAAATACCAATCCGTTCAAATCCAAGGTGTAGGTACGGATGGAATCGTATTAAATGTAGGGGAAGATACGGCTATTGAGATGGCAGACGGCACTAAAATTGCACTCAAAGATCTCCATATCGGGATGACTGTAAAAGCAGAACACTCCATGGTCATGACTATGAGTCTTCCGCCACAAACACCAACTTACAAAATCACCGTTCTGGATAAGCAGAAACAAGATGATCTTCTAGGTACTGCTGGCACTATTGAAGAAGTTCAAAAAGACGATGAAGGAAATATCAGTATCACTGTTAAAGGCAGTGGCCTGAGCGAATTGTCACAAAAAGAAGTAGTACTGCGCATTAACGAAGACACAGTACTCATTAATAAAGACGGCGAAGCTGTTAAAAGCAGCGAGCTTGTTAAAGGTACAAAAGTTATCGGATTCTACAGCCCAGTGCTGACCAGAAGCCTGCCACCAATCGGCACAGCTGTCAAAGTTGTAGTAGATTCTGCGCAACAATAAGTGAGAGACTGAAATCTTATTAAAAAGATTCCAAAGAGACATTAAAACAGCGATCCTTCCGTTATGGGAGGATCGCTGTTTTGCGTTTTGGGCAATAGGGTGGCTGACTCGCTTCAGCCGATTTGAGGTAAACGAAAGCCGGCTGAACGCCTAGGCACACTTTTGCTCACCTGCTGCAGAGTTTTGGATGATCATAATTGCGAGGCTTACGGACTCAGATGACGTTATTTCCGATTTTTCCGCCTTTAGAGCAGCGTTTCGGACTCCAGCGCCACCATTCATTAAAAAGAGGGCATATTCGGTATTTTTTATGCCAATAGCGTCAGTGGGGTCCGTTAGAATTACAAATGTGGTAAAAAGCTGCGTTAACGGTCAGCTGTGTCCGATAGCAGATTATAGTTACTTCGTTCGCGCAACTTCGTTTGAATTATCCGAAGTTAGAGGTCTAGTTCAACGTCAACAAAAAAGGGGTGCCCCAGCAGCCATTGTCATGACTACTAGGACACCCCATGATTGTTTCCGTCCATTATCTATTTCATGAATCGCTAGCTAGAATCAATTGCATCAACGCTAATAAACGTTCCAGGTTAATCGGCTTGCTAAGATAATCTGTTGCCCCTGCCTGAAGGATTTTAGCCTTATCTTCCTTCATCGCTTTTGCAGTCAGTGCAATGATGGGAATATCCTTCTTTGCGGGCATTTGTCTGATCCGATTGATTGCCTCATACCCGTTCATCACTGGCATCATAATATCCATAAGAACGATATCTATAGAAGCCGCCTGCTCCAGTTCATACAGGCCGCTCTCTCCGTTAGTAGCTGTAGTTACATGCAGCCCGCGCTTTCTTAGGGTATTTGATAAAGCGAACAAATTCCGTTCATCATCATCCACGATAAGTACATGCTTTTGATTCAGAGAAGTGAAGTCATTACGTGTATCCTCAGCCGTTGTAGCGGCAAGTACCACTCCATTCCCAATCTCTTGAATAACAGTCGCTTGATCAGCCACTTCCTCAAGGCTTGGGGCCTCAAGCTTCAAGGGCAAATACACCGTAAAGACGCTACCCACTCCTTCTTGACTCTCCACTATAATTCTACCACCGAGCAGGGTTGCCAGCTCTCTAGATATGGATAACCCAAGCCCTGTTCCACCATATTGACGTTCTGTATTTCCATTTGCCTGTTGAAAAGCCTCGAAGATAATTGACTGCTTTTCTTTTGAAATCCCAATTCCAGTATCCTTGATGGCGAAGGCAATAAATTCCCCTGTATACGAATCTGCCAAATCCAGCAGCTCGTCCTTAGTTGCTGAACGGATTTCCAGAGTGACTGCGCCTTCCGCTGTAAACTTAAACGCATTGGACAGCAAATTTATAATAATTTGCCGCACTCTTTGAGCATCCGAATAAAACAGCGGGGGTAAGTTCTCTCCCAGCTGTATTTGCAAAGGAATCTCTTTTTTGCGGGAAAGCTGACTGAAGTTCTGGATCATTGCCTCCGGAATCTCCGATATATTTATCGCTTCAATTTCAATATTCAGCTTTCCTGCCTCAACCTTGGACAAATCCAGAATGTCATTAATCAGCGCCAGCAGATCTTGTCCCGAAGAATGAATGGCTTTTGAGAATTCAATATCCTCTTCGCTTAAAGCTCCCGACTGATTCTCCATAAGAAATTCGGAGAGCAGCAGAATGCCGTTAAGCGGAGTTCGCAGTTCGTGAGACATGTTAGCCAGAAACTCTGATTTATATTGTGAGCTTTGCTGCAATAACTCTGTGTATTCACTGAGTTCCGTTTGAGCTCTTTCCGCCTCTAGTGACTTTTGTTCCGCCAGCAGTTTCTTATCCTCCAGCTTTCTATTCGTTGCATGCAGTGACTCCGTCTGGATTTGCAGCTCCTCAGACTGAGTCTGTAGTTCCTCGGTATATACCTGTAGCTCTTCGTTTAGACGCTGAGATTGTGCCAGAAGTTGGTCAATCTTCATAATGCTAATCGTACTGTTAATTGCGGAGCCAAAGGCATTCGAAATAGACCCTAGGAACTTAACCTGCAATTGCGTAAGTGGAGCAAAGGCGGCGATTTCCACCACAGCAACTACCTCACCCGAAAAAGAAATCGGCATTAGTAGAAGCGCCTTCGGCGCAGAAATACCCAACCCAGATTGTATGCTAATATAATCCTCCGGCAGATCCTGTATTTGCATCAAGCGCGCCTCTTTAGCACATTGTCCAACTAGACCTTCTCCGATCTGGAATGCCCGCTGATCTGGAATGTTACTGCTTCCGCCAAAAGTAGAGACTCTCTTAAAGAAATCTCGATCATGGTCCTGTGTTCGAACATATAAGGAACCATATGGGTAATCGAGGACTTCTGCGGTTTTGCCAAGAAAAATGTCGCCCAGTTGCGAGATATGTGTGATGCCCTGATACCTCGCCAACAATTCGTTTGCGTTAGCCTGAATCCATATCCGCTCTTGTTGCGTGTCTATCAGATGATTCGTAGCTACGCTCAGATCCCTGATCTCATCATTCGTGGTGATCTCTATCCTTGTCTTCATATCTTCGTCAGATTCCAATTCTGCAATCGTATGGGTAACTTTACGAACCGTACTAACGATGGCGCGTGAATTGATCCACGAAGCGACCATCGCGGTAACCGCTATAATTGCCCAAGCAATATAAAGAAGCTCTAGCAATAATTTATTCTTGTCTGCTTGTCTAGCAATCAGACTGTTGGTGTTCTCTTTCATCGTCTCGCGGTAAGTGCTGATCTGATTACGAATCCGGTCCATTTGATCTTTGCCGTCGTCGGAATTGAAGTATCTTAGGAGCTCAGCGTCCTGTCCCTCTTTTTTCAACTGGATCACATAATTTCCCGACTGTTCGATCCATTGCTTAATTTTACTTTCAATACCCAACAGACGCTGTAGCTGTAAAGAATCATTAGCAGTCAGCACGTAAAGCTTATCATAATTAGCTTCCCATTCAGCCTTACCCAAATTGTAGGGCTCCAGATACTTGTTATCGCCGGTGATGACATATCCACGTTGTCCGGTTTCCATATCTAAAATATTCTTCTCAATTAGATTAGCCAAATTAGTAATCTCTCGATCCTGATGAGAGATGAAGCTGGTTTCCCGCTGTAGAGCATTGATTCTTCCATGCATGACAAAAACAAATCCTAATAGACAGATCACGATTAAAACTGTAATTGACAGTATTTTATACTGCAAAGTGAATCGACGTTTGTTCACAACTAGCCTCCGTCCTGTCTTCTAACTATAAACCCCTTTCTATTCTACATCATTGCAAAAGATTACTTGAATAAGGCTTCATTAATTCTTCTATGTAAATTTTGACTGCTGCTAATTTAAACAATTTCCGCAGGGTTGAAACACTTGTTTTTCCCGGAATAAAAAAAAACCCACAAGTGCCTTTCTCCTTGAAGGGTTACCTAAATATCTAACTCAGCAAATACAAGTTTTCTTCTTCACACCTAGCTTCCCAGCCTGTTCAACCTTAGCAATATAATCAACAGCCATGGGAACTTTACAAGCGGTTTGTCCCACGTTCACCTGGACCTTACCTATACCTGCTGCGATCTTTGCTGCCTCCTCATGCAGTTCTGTGATACTGCTGCCCACCATAATTACAAAAGTATTCATCGTATAACGGACACGATTCCGCTCCTGATGAATAGTAGCGCCTACTTGTTGTAACAACTCCCTAATCTCAGCGATGTCCAGCTTATCATCCGGTGTAATTGAAATGTAATTTGCATAAGTGCTCCAGCCGCAAACGGCTATTAGTTCATCCGAGGAACGAATCCACTCTCTCGCAAGTTCCAATCCATATGGACTCTCTGCGGCGAGAGGGGATACTATATATTCCACTACCGCATGCCAACTGGCCGCCGAAGCCCAGCTTTGAAGCTCTTGCTTCGTCATAGTCTTGGGATTGACGGTTAGCCCAGCCAAATACATTGCATCGTAATTGCCTGTCTGATACAAAGCCCTTGCCAGACTCTGATCTTTTTTCACATCCTTAACCAGCTTCTTCATATCCCCTACCTTTACTCCAAATAAAGGTTCCACTGCGCCATGTCGTAAGAAGGTACGTTTCGTCTGCTCTGTACCCATCTCCTCAAGCTTGCTCATCACTTCATCAACAGTCAGATTCATTAGGCCACTCCCTTATCTTCGATGTTCTTATCCCTTTACTGTTTCTCTTATGATCGGTTCACGACCTAACGTAACTCTGTTCTTCCCTGTATTCTTAGAGTGATATAACGCTTCATCCGCTTCCCGATATAAATCTTCGAAAGTCACCTCTCTACGCTCCGTAAAAGAGATTCCGATACTTGCGGTAAGATGAATGCTATCCTGTTCATTCAAGATTATCGTGTAATCACTCATCATTGTACGAAAATTCTCTGCTTCTTTTAAGGCTGCACATTTATCTTCAGCGAAAAAGCATACGGCAAATTCCTCGCCACCTACTCTTCCAGCAATACCTTTATTCTGGTATACCTGAAGTATTT
Source organism: Paenibacillus sp. FSL F4-0122 (assembly GCF_038002845.1). NCBI lineage: Bacteria > Bacillati > Bacillota > Bacilli > Caryophanales > Paenibacillaceae > Paenibacillus > Paenibacillus sp. FSL F4-0122. The sequence continues at coordinate 2,575,271 of NZ_JBBODI010000001.1, read as the reverse complement.
TATTCGAGAAATCAACTAACGCCTGATCGCCCGCTAAATGACCATAAGTATCATTAATTAATTTAAAATCATCGATGTCAAATAACAGCAGAGCCAACCCTAATCCATCCGGGATCGTTTGATTCTGGACCCTTTGCATGAAATGCCTGCGATTATAAAGCCCTGTCAGATCGTCAACCGTTGCCTGATAGACCAGCTCACGCTCATACCGCTTCTTCTCACTATGATCACTAAACACAATAAGCATACCCTTATTCTCTGTTGTCGCATGTTCCGTAGCAATTAAAGAAACCCCATAACAGAGCTCCCCTGCGCCAGAACAAACTACCTCAAACTGTCCCTCCGTCCTCTGACTGTAATGAGCTGCAATGTCTTTGTGAGACTTCATAAAAAGATCAATGTTTTTTCCCATCCAGTTATCGTTCGCTATTCCGGTAATGTCGTATAAAATAGCAGTCGCCGCATCATTTATGCCAATGATATTATCATAACGGTCAGTCAGAACTACGCCGTCTTTCATGTGCTCTAGAATTTTGTTTTTGGTTAGAGGGAAGATGGTTAATTTGGAGCTAACAAAAAGTGCGAAATAAGCCGCTATAATCGCAGGCAAATAAGTAAACGCCGTAAAACCTGTAATGGTAATCTTCAAGAGGGGAAGTAAAAAGACGGAAATAACCGGAACTAGCAAACCCACCAACAGCAGCAAATTAGTCCGCAAATAAACTCTCGGGGTATTCAGTAGGGAAACTGCCAGCAAGCAGACTGCATATAGCCCAAAAAGCTGATCATACGCAATAAAAGCCATACTAAGGAGCGTAGGCTTTACAGCAATTCCACTAACACCCGCGACCGTCAGGACGGCCACTTCACTGCGCATCAGATGATGATAGCTATCCGTAAAAATAAGAAGTACATCCATAACAATAGGGATAGAGAAGATGGCAAGCTTCACGGGCAGGCGCCCTGTGGAAGGAGATACGTATTCTTTTACCACAGCATAAGTAAAGAGCGCACTAAAAAAAAGCGGAGCCTGCTGCACATTCTTCCACCACAGCTTAGACTGAAAAGAGGGTGACATAATCTCTCCGGCCGTTGCAACAAATATAAGGCTGACTAACAGCATTAAGATCCACAAATAGCGTCTGCCTGCTAACTTACGGTGCCGATAGGAGCTGACGCCCATGTACAGACTTAGAACACTGCCCATTAATAAGTAATACGGATATCCCTGAATCCATGGCATGCCATATTTCTCCTATTTTTCAAGTCGCTCCTATCATTATAGCCTAATCCTTGGTACAAATGAATCAACAATAACAGCACATCTTATGCCTTAAATTTCACCCGATTGGAGAACATATATTTTCTGGCTAAATCCTTAAATGTTATTTTATCTTGTGCCGATTCAAAGAAACGTTTAGGGATAATCAGCGCTCTCTGTGTGGACACAAAAAACACAAACAAGTTCGTAGTTTCACCTATCTTATGTATCTCTTCCCACTTCACTTGTCCAGTGCCCGCTTCGGAAAGATAAGATATGCCTTCATCTGAAATCGTATAATTTTGCGGTTGCTGAATTAGGCTATCTGTTTTGAACGCCTTCTTGGATTTTTTGATCAAGCTTGCCTTGGTCATATACCATAAGACAGCGGCAAGAATTATAGCAGTCACAGCCAGGATTGAGATGCTTTGAGTACTGTAATCCTTAGTAATTAATAACAAAATCATAAAGTAAGCGACTACGCTAAAAGAGTTGAGTATAATCCGGCTATTCAAGCTGAACCATAAGTTAAACTCCTGAACGTCTTCACTCTTTAGGACTGTATCTACTTTTATTACATTTTCCATCACTGATCGCTCCCTCGACGCCATGTATATTTTTAAATTCATCTCATTTTAACATGCCTGAACACAAAAAAGGGACATCCCCGAAGCGATTGCTTCTACATGGGTTGTCCCTCTTCAATCCGTAAGGATTCTTATTTCTTTTGTGCAAGACGTTGTTTGAACTTGTCAACACGGCCGCCTTGTTCTGTATCTCTTTGTTTACCAGTGTAAAATGGGTGGGATGCGGAACTTGCGTCCACACGGAGCACTGGGTAAGTGTTGCCGTCTTCCCATTCCATAGTTTCATTGGATGATTTAGTAGATGCACTCAAGAATTTGAAGCCTACGCTTGCATCCAAGAAAATCACTTGGTTGTACTTAGGATGTATGCCTTCTCTCATTCTAATCGTCCTCCTTCTGAATAAATTCGTGGAGCCTTTATGGTAAATTATCCAAATGATCTGTAGGTTTATATATAGTATAACCTAATAAACGTAGGAAAATTCGTAAATCTTACGATTTAGACCACCGCTCCATCATACGCTTATTTAGAGCACAAAGCAACTAATATTGAAATTACTAATATTTCCATAACCTTTCAAAGCCTACCCATAACGCCGGAGGTTAGAGCGATTTCACCATTCCTCCATCGACTAAAAGAGATTGTCCCGTAACATAAGTATTCGCAAAAGAGCCTAGAAAAACAGCAGCCTTGCCGAATTCTTCGGGCGTGCCCAATCTTCCTAACGGGATTTGCAGCAGCGCTTCCTCTTGAATCTGCTCCATAGGGATCCCCTCGGCTTGTGCACGTTTGCCGTCTAGTTGAAGAATCCTGTCGGTTGCAATACGCCCTGGAGCGATCGTATTAATTAAAATGCGATCCGCAGCCAGCTCAGTAGCCAAGCTCTTGGTCAAGGCATACACGCCAGCGCGAAAAACATTGGAAAGAATTAGTCCCTCAATAGGCTGCTTGATAGAAATCGAGCTTATATTAACGATTCGCCCTGCCCCAGAAGAGCGCAGATGCGGCAGTGATTCACGGATCAAACGAATGGTGCTCATCAGTGTGAGCTCAAATCCTTGGTTCCAATCCGCGTCTTCCATATCAGCGAAACCTCCGCCATGAGGCCCCCCCGCATTGGTCACTACAACATCAAGCCCACCGTTTTGGGCTACAACCGTTTGAATAGCATGTACGATATCCTCTGGGACAGTCACATCCATCTGAACAATGTTCACCTGCTGTCCTGTGGCTGCCTGAATCTCTTTCTGTGCGTCTACAAGCTGCTCCATACTCCTGCTGGCGATCATTACCTTCGCCCCCTCACGGGCGTACTCCAGCGCAGTTGCGAGTCCTAACCCTTTACTTGCTGCGGCTACAAAAACTGATTTCCCACGAAGTCCCAAGTCCATCATTAATGCCTCCTTCTTAATTAAACTCCCAACAGCTAAGACTTAAATTGCCATACTGATAACTTCGGTGCAGCAGCTTCGCTTCTTTCCCTTTATCGCCAGCTCCCATAGCTATTATCAGAGGGATAAAGTGCTCATTAGTCGGCACTGCATCAATACCATAGGGAGCAAGCTCCTGATAGCTAAATAGTGACTCTGTATCCCAAGCTTCCACCCTGTGCTGCAGCCAGTCATCGAATGTCTCCGCCCATTTCTCGACGTTCTCCATTCCCCACTTCACGCTACGCAAATTATGGACGGTTCCACCACTGCCAATAATCATAATATCCTGCTCACGCAGCTCAGATAAAGCCTTACCCATTAAATATTGCTGTTCATTGGACAGCTCTCGATTAACTGACAAAGACACGACAGGAATATCTGCATTCGGATAGATTAATTTAAGAATAGCCCAAGCTCCGTGATCTAGTCCACGCTCTGTATTTAATTTGCTGACAATCCCATTCTTGTGGAACAGAGACATAATTTGCTGTGCAACCTCATTGTCTCCTTTGGCAGGATAAGTCATTCGATACATCTCATCTGGGAAGCCATAGAAATCATAGATGGTGTCGAAAGTCTCCATAACTCCAACCGACTGTGTGTGTTCTTCAAAATGTGCAGAAAATAGAACAATCGCTTTAGGTTTGACATTCCTCTCAGCGAGCTCCCCAAGAAATTTCGTATATGCATTGTTATCAAGTACCAGAGAAGGAGCACCGTGGGCAATAAAGTAAGAAGGTATCATAATTTATCACTCCCTAAGTTCTGCAGTAACCAAGCGATCAGGTCATGCTGATTCTGCGGTAATACACCATGATCCGAAGGATAAGTTTTAAAGGTTAATAATGGGGTTAGACCTTCGAAATAAGCGGCTGTTTCTGTCCCCACTGAAATTGGAAATACAGAATCATATTCACCATGCGAGATGAATACCGATACCTCCTGCACACTCTTCAGCTCATAATCTGTCTTCACAAACCCCGGAACATAACCGTTCAGCGCCACAATTCCCCGAAGCGAATTCCCCATTGTAAGAGCGAGTGTCATGGACAAAATGGCTCCTTGACTGAAGCCAAGCAGATAACGGTGTTTAGCATCTATAGGATATTTGTCGGTGGCGTATTCGATAAACTGCTGCAATTGCGATACAGCCTGATCAAACTGCTCACGGATGGGATGACCTAGACTTTTGAGATCATAATATTGAAATCCAGCCCCTAAAATCATATTTCCCCGAATCCCGATAATAATAAACTCTTCAGACAAGGGCTCGACAAGTCCGAACATATTCTTCTCATTGGAACCTTTGCCATGCAAGGTGAAGATAACCGGATAAACCCGATTCACATCGTAGCCGGAAGGTAGACTGACATCATATATATAAGGTGCCTTCATACTAAACACTCCTTCAAAATATTTGTAATACAAAAATAATATTTGTAAGGATAATATTATAAACCTCTGGCTAGTATGTCAATTAATAATTTGTTAATATAAAAATATATTTGCTATTACTAATATTAAAAGGGGCTTTACTTATGAATATAGGTTCAAACATTCGTACAATCCGTAAAAGAAAACATATAACGATTGCCCAAATCTGTGAAACTACTGGCCTGTCACAAGGTTTTATGAGCCAAGTTGAGACTAATAAGACCTCTCCTTCGATCGCTACCCTTAGCCTGATTGCTGATGCGCTGAACGTTCCGTTGGCTTATTTGCTGTTAAAAAAGGAAGAGCGGATGCAGGTGGTACGCTCCAAGGAGCGGCAAATCACCAGCAGTGGAAGTGATCGACTGCAAGTTGAACATTTAAGCTCGGCAGGTGGTGTACGAATGGTGCTTGTCCATTTCCCTCCGGGTACTTCTACGGGTGAAACTCCGCAGGCGCACGAAGGCAAAGAGGTCCATTTAGTGATAAAAGGTGAGGTTTATGCGGAGCAAGGTGAAGATTTCGGGATGTTCCAAGCGGGGGATTCCTTTAGCTGGAATGCCTGTGTGCCACATCTGGTCATAAATAAAGGCGATGAGCCGGCAAGCGTGCTCATCGCCATCCATACAGAGGCTGATAGTGAAACTGTTGATTTTTAAGCTGGCCTACACGTCGTACTCCAGCTGTTTTTTGGCCTGAACAATGAAATCCAGCGGATTCTCAATCGTGCCGGCTTGGTATTCGACCGCCCCAATCTTAAGACCCAGGCTGACCTTATATTTTCTGGAGAAATTATTGTCATTCAACTCCTGAAGCTTGAGCTTAATCCGCTCGATCACAATCTTCGCCCCATCGCTGTCCGTGAACAGCAGCAGGCCCCATGTTGCTTCATCCTTATCTAGCAGATAGAGTGCATCATTGGTACGAATACTCGCCTGACTAAGCTGAGACACATCATAGATAGCTTCTGCCAGCTGATCTTCAGGAATGATCCGTCTGATCTCTTTCCAATACTTCACCTTCACCACTAGCAGGGTGAGCGGAATCTGATAGCGGGTCGAAATGCTTGTAAATAATGTAGCATCCGTCTGAAAAGAAATACTGTTCCGCAAATTTGTGTTTTCATCGACGATAGCCATATTGGCAGTCTTTTTGCGTAGCTGCTCATTCTCCACCTGCAAATCACGGCTGCTTAAAGTGAATACCCATAGAACGACCGTTAATAGCGGAGTCATAATTAACCAGAAATAAGTATTCAGGCTAATCGTCTCCCCTAGCGTTATCGTCTGGTACATCGTGTAGAATCCGTAAGCAAAGATAAACACCAGATTCAAGACCAGCCCTGCAGTGACCGTTGTAAAATACGTAACAATGGCCAGAATAAAAGCCACCGTTAAAATGATAATATTCTGGAGGTAATCATCCGGCGCCCCGGCAATGAAGACGATACAGAGGAACGATAACACCAGGAATGATAAGAGAGCGATGTCCGACACTAAGCTGCGATTACGTCTCACGCTTATCACCACGTTTCTTCATGTGTTTGCGAAGCAGCAGGATCAGCGATAGAACCACCAGCGTTAGAACCAGTAAAATCACAATGATAAAACTGAGCACATCCGACCGTTCCATTATTTTTTGGGCCACAGAGTCCTCGGCTGCTCCAGTGATCGTTTTGAAACGATGTGCGCTGACATTACCGTCTTTATCAACGATTGCACCATCGCCAAACACCTTCCACTTGTCCCGTTCTGTAGCGAGCAGCTTCGATCCTAAGTAATACTCTTCCGAGCTGACTCCCGTAACCGCGAGCAATGCACGTCCCGCCTCAAATGGGGAATCAATCAGCTGCAGTGTTCCGATTCGTGCGCCGTATTGCTCTTCAATACTCATTTTCTCATTGGAGCGAATTGTGGTTCCATCTCCGTTATATTGAAAATAAAGCTTAGCATTCTGATCACGGATCACCTTATTATTCTTATAAGCACCAATAACGATGATATTATTATTTTTCAAATGATCGGTGCTGACGGTATCGGTATAGAACTGGATATTCCCTATATTTCCGCTGGCATATTTACCAAGCAGATTAAAGATATTCGATACACTTAAATAGGCGTAATCATCCATTTGTTCGGGCAGTACAACCGCCACATGATTATAGATCCCATCGCGGATGAACGGATATGGATAGTTATTAAATAAGAGATCTGTGCGATCCTTCGTATTCAGCTGCATTACAGAATCTTTACTGATATAAGCCCACGGCATTTGATCCCGATCGATAATACATCTGGCTCCTTCGATCTCCAAATCAAAAGCCACTGTCACCGAGAAATTTCCGGATATATTCAAGTTCTGAGGCACCGAGAGATTAAGAATATCGCCATTCGCCAGTTCCTTGGTCAGCTTCTTACTGCCAATCGGAGTATTATTGATGCTCACGGTAACCAATGAACGAGTAAAATCCAAATTCTGTGCATAACGGAAATCCAGGCTGATTTTACCGGAATCGGCAATCGAGCGGTTCGCTGGCAATGAAATAAAATACGTCTGCTCCTGATGATGTGCCCCGGTCAGTTTATCACCTGTTTCAGTGAACGTGATGTTAGAGCTAATCGAAAGCGCAGGTGCTGACACTTCTGTAGCATCCGTTACTGTTTTCAGATCACTAGTGATCTGCCCGATCAGCTCTGGATTAGCAATCAAACGACCCGCTTTAATCAGCAAGTTCTCATCCTTCGAGGTTACAACCAAGGTGGGCTGGGTATCCTTATTCACTAGCTGGAGCAACGCGTGCGTACCCAAATCTTCAGTGGAGCTTAGCTGAGCTTTCAGCCCGCTTGGTACTCTGTCATACATAGCTACCAGTACAACTGCGGCCTTATTCTGCACAGTGTCTGCCCGGTAGGGAAGCAAGGGAATAGTCTTATCATTTAACGTAATCCCCTTAACAAACCCGGAGAGCGCATAAGTGGCTGCTTCCATTTCTGCCGCCGTGCTTTTGTCCGGTACAGTCAGAATACTCTGATTCTTCGTTAAGGTATCTATCCCGGCGAATCGCTCGCTGAAGTCACTGATCCCTCCACTCAAGGGCTTTGCGGTATAAATCACGTTAACACTGGACGTATTGAACAGATGCAGCCAATTATCCGACGTTTCATCGACCGAACAAAAGAGGTCATCTTGACGATCTGTCTTTAAATAGCCCTGAATGCCCAGCGTATTCGTCCCTTTTTTCAGAAACCCCTTGGGCGCCGCAAGGGTCAACAGCTGTTCGCCGTTGTCTTGTAGTGACGGACGAAACGTATAGAACGGGCTGCCGTTTAGCGTTAAGGTAACACTAGAAATCTGCTCTTCGGTAATTTGTGAAATTTGAAAATGCAGTTTGATCTTTACTTGATCCACATTCCAATAATCCAGAACCTCAAAATATTGCTGCTGGGCACTCGAACCTGTTAAGGACGAGTCTGTTCCCGTGAATGAGGTTGTATAAGTAGACTTATGATCCTGTGGCAACGTCTCTGCGGCAGCAGGATGGATTGGAATTAAGAAAAGGGAGAGGCAGGTTAACAGTATAACCAGCTGTTTTTTTATCTTCATGTTCTGTTTCTCCTGTGATTACATTTTTCTCATATGACTTTTTGGTGCCTCGTTAGTAGCGCTCCGTCTTATACCATTTGGCTTCTCTTTTGAAGATGAGGTCTTTCAGGTATAGATATAATCCGTTAGCCGCGACAACCATCCACAGCTGGCAATAAGACACATACATCAACATTACAATCCCTAGATTGGACAAGCTCATCTCGCCCTTTTCTGTTGTTAGCGTAATGAAGGTCCCCACAACGAATAAAATAATAGCGAGCAGCCATAAGAAATTACTAAGACCTGCAATAGTAGTATGCACATAACCCAAAGCATGCAGGATCAGCAGCACATCCGAGGTGATTAACGACAGCAGCAACAAGAAGTAAATGGATAGAAAATAAAGAATATCGAACCGCACCTTTGCGGCCGATTTATTGAACAGCAGCGGGATATTTTTGACAATGACATAAATATTGCCCTTCGCCCAGCGGGTTCGCTGCTTGAACCAGACCTTCAGGGTCTGTGGTTCCTGCTCCCACGTGACGGATTTGGGCTGGAACTTGATTTGGTAACCCATCATATAAATCCGGAAGCTGATTTCTGTATCCTCGGCTATCGCTTTGACATCCCAGCCACCGATGCTTTCCACAATAGACCTGCGCATAATGAAATTTGTTCCCGGAATAGTGCAAAGCTTGAACAGCTTCCAGCGCCCCGCTTGAGCCATCCATTGAAAGGATAAGGTCTCAATATTAATGAACCGGGTCAGTAAACTTGCATCACGATTACGGGTCCGGAACTTCCCAATCACCGCACCGAGGCTGGAATCATGCATGATCTCAGCAACCAGATAACGCAAAGCTGTTTTCTCCGGAGTATTGTCGGCATCATAAATGGCGATTAGCTCCCCTTTACAGCTGGTAAAGCCTATATTCAAGGCATTGGATTTGCCTTTGCCTCCTGTAACTGCATCCGTATTAATGACTACCAGCTGACGCCCCGGATTTCGGGATTGTATGCCCGCAAGCAGCTCAGCACTGTTATCAGAGGAATTATCATTAATCACAATAATCTCATACCGATCTTGCGGATAATCCAGCGCCAGCAGAGATTCAACCGTCTTACAAATCACTACCCCCTCATTGTGAGCGGGAACCATAATTGAAACAAAAGGATATTCACCCTCTATCTCTGGTATGTCCTCATTTTCGGATTTAATGTAATATAGATAGCCCGCGATAATGAGGGTCACATTCACCAGCAGCAGAGACCAAATACAGATCACCGCAATCACCATCAGCACGTCTGAAATCGTCATAGGGTCCTCCAAATCACGATTAGTTGTCTCATTTCAAAAACTTTCTGCGATATAACCGGTATCCGATCATCAACAATCCGCCAAACAGCAGCAGAGAAATCATGATCACAACAATAAAAAATTGATTCTGAATATTAAAAAGTCGGGTGAAGCTCTTTTGCTGCTCCTCTGTGTAGCGATAATCGCTATCTACTGTTTCCGGTGTATAGTCCAGGCTTAGAGGTTGTCCATTAATAGAAATCATTCCATCTAGTGAGGAGATTGTGTTCTGATCAGTAACGACCTGGTGCTCTTCTTGCTTATAATCGGCAAAAAAAACCCAATTCCGTTCCAGACTTTGCAGCATTTCTTCAAGCTGACGCTCATCCTCGGGCATGTCGACGGTGATTACAGTATCCATCGGCAATTGCGGTATCACTTTATTGGATGTAGGCAAAGCCTGAAGAAATTCCAACGGAACGCTATATAAAGAGGATGGAAAGGATCTTGAGGTGTCGCTCTGCTCCATATAATCAATCTGTTCATCCGGATATAACACCACGGAATCAAAAAAGCTCATCCCCGCTTCTGAATACTCCTTGTCATACGACCAATGCATTTCCGCCCCGACTCCAAGCGGCCCAAGCCCGTTTTCGGCCAACAGATTGATGAAATCATTCATCTTTCCTTTAAGCGTATGGTCACTGGAGCTTATCGTTGGCATCACCACTGGGGCATTGACCAGAATGCTTCCATTGCTGGATTGCACACTTTTCATGGCCACTAAATAACGCTGCATGGCGGGATAATCGGTATTGCTGAACACAGGCCGCACACTTGCAAGAAACGGAATCCCCAGTTGATACAGCCGCTCACCCGTTTCTGCCAGCAGTCGCAGATCGGAGAAAGGATAGATTTCTTTGATCGCAAGGTACATTTTAGGAGCAGCAGTGATATGGAGCCAATCCTTCAGAACATATGCCATCCCCAGCGTACTGACATTCCCTTGTTCAAAATATGGGGCATATGTATCATTCCCCTTACTCACAGCGTACGGTGCTTGCAGACCCTCCTCCGCAAAAGAGAGTTTCCCAAAGGATTTGAACGCCTGACTCGCTGCAATATAAGGCATATCCTGCACCTTAGCTTGAATTCCGGAGAACTGTCCAATTTCGAGCTCAGCACTCCCGTCATAGATCACATCAGTGGTTAGCTGTAACGCCTTCATTAGACTAGCAGGTGGGTTGTACCCAATATGCAAATACTGCCCCTGATAATGCTCCCAATCCTCTATATAGGATTTATTCGTGATCGAAATATCCGCTTCGTTACGGACCATGATCACTCTGGAGTAATTTTTCAGCATCCCCTGCTCGTATTGATCTAGGCTTCGAAGTGTAACCTTTGTCGAGTAAGCTGCCAGCAGACGTTGAAGTTCAGTCACATTTCCATCCTTAGCGGTCCCCTTGGCAAGGCTGTCATAGAGCAGTAAGACTTGTTGTGGCGATGCAGCAGATTGAACAGGAGTGGCGGGAAGCAATAGGATGGTTAAGCTCAGCGTCAGCAGCAATATACAGTATAAGATCCCTCTGCGCTTCAAACACTCACATCCTTTTGAGACTTTGTATATGGACTAGAAGTGGTGGAACTCTCGTTAACCGGCTTTTTACGATTTTTGGAGAATCTGCGTCCGATCACACTAGATACTGTCAGAAAGGTCACCAAATCAAAAGATAAAGTGAACAAGAATTCATGCTTGGAAATGTCGGCATCACCAGCACCGATAATCGATACAAAAATGCCTGAAAGACCAATGCCTATCGTAGCGACAATCAATACCATCCGCTGCAATCCTCTAAAATTACGTGCCTTAATGGCTGTTACGAAGGAAGGCATATACAGACCGATGACAAGCACTGTCCAAAGGAAGATAAAACCTATCGTTCGTGGTGCCAAAGCCTTTTTCAGCTGACTGTATCCAGTAAAAAAGTGACTCTGTGCTCGAAATTCCTTCCCAACGGATTGCTCGTAATTGCCCATCGCCGCTGGTTTGATCGAGAATGCACTTTGAGCAGCTACATTAAGAATCGAGTTAAGCTGATCCGGATTCGATATATAGTATTTAAGGATCGAAACAAATCCGTAACGACTGTAAAAGTTCTCTTGGAGGATCGGTGAATTCACATCAATAGTTCCGTATTTCTCGTAGTAAATGCTATTCTTCAAGATGGCATATTGTTCATTAATATCGAATGACTTCAGTGCCTTCTCCGGATCGGAGGAATCCTTCAGCACCCCGCGGGTCATGGCATGGAACTGGTTAATATTCACGAACTCATCCGAGATATTCAAATAGGTGAACACACCCGCGAACAGGATCAAAGCAAGGGAAACCATTGTCAGAATGCGAAATATTTTATCCCTGCGAATCCAAAGGAGCGAACACCCCAGAACCGCAATGATTATACCCACTGGCGCATTTTGCTGCTTGGAAGTAGTCAGGATGATCGTACTGATCAAGAACAGGGCCAGCAGCACATAGTCATTGTATCTTTTTTGATATAACAACAACCAAGCTGCGAACATAGTAATCATCGTGATCATCACGACGCTCTCGCCGTAAAAGGAGTTGAAATAAGCGGTATACCCGGTATCTCCAAATATAAAAATAGCAATACCTGCAGTGACCCATCCCTGCTTGCGGGTCATCCCCCATGTAACAGCCTCTATTAATAAGTAGATCGCCGCAACATATAAAATCGTATAAATGACTGCTTGAAACCGGATATCGAAAACCTCGCTGCTAAAAAACAGCTTATTAAGTCCAATGGCCAGCTTGATAAATAGGGACTGCGAAGAAAATAATGTCGCGCCATTCTCATTAAAATATTGAAAGATTCCATATTGCTTTACAAAATAACCAAAGTATTGCTCGTCATAATCCGGCAGATTGAAATAAATTCCGTTACTATAGATGCTGCGAAAAAAATCACCATTATCCGCCATTCCGACATACGGGGCGGTAAATAAGGCTATGATGGTTATAAGCAACACTCCAACAGCAGTGATAAAAGCCGGGGACAATGGCAACGGTAGGTTAGCGAGTGTCATCCCCTGCCTCAGAGGTGATTTCACCGTGTTGTTTATCATGCAGATTCACCTTCGTTACTATAGGTTTAAATTAATAGACATAGGCCAATGATGCCATCAGATTATCAAAGGAATAGGCTTGGCCACTAGCTACATCGCCGAAGCCTCCATACAGTGAGCTGCCGGCATCGGTTATTCTGAACTCGTTCATTCTTTCAATGCTTTTGCGATAGAGTGCATCGTCTCCGATCTCGGCACCAATCATAGCCGTAATAGCGTAAATGGCTGTTGAGCGAATATCGTTAAGCGGCTTTCCCTCACGCGAATATTGTCCATATAATGTGCCAGCTTCGACCTGCTGCTTGATATAATCAATGCTGGAGGATTTCTGCTGGTCTACCTCTGCCAAAGCCAGAATAGACAGTAGCGATTCTACTGTATTGATATTCTCCGAAGTATAGGTTCCACTCTCATAATTAAACCTTGTTTCATAGAAGGGAAACTCATCTGATAAATATCCATCTTTCAGTATAACGCTCATATTATTCAACAAAAATTCACGAGATTCTCCAGAAACCGACAATTTTCGCATTGTACCTAAATCAATATAACATAAAGTAACGAATGTGTTGGTTTTTTTGTAATTTTCATCATAGAAGTCATACATATATCCATTTTTTACATTATAGTTATAAAATCTTTCACCATACTTATCCGCTTCCTCTGTATAGTGTTTATCCCTAAACGTATCCCCCGCTTCATAAAGCGCACGAATGATACGTAAGTCATCAACGGCAGCATTCACAGGATATAATTTCTGCTGTTTAGGGCTATATCGGTAGCTAAAACCGCCCTTCATATCAAAGGTTTGCTTAGCCAGCGCCCATTCTTCTGCAAATCGCTCTTTCTCACCATTCCGTACGGCTGCCAGCATCCTCAGAGAGGCAGACTCACTTAGAATCTCATGGCCGCTTGCCGCTTCCCCGGATTGCTCTGTTTCAATTAAATTCGTATAAACACCGGACGAGCCGGTAAGCTTCGTAACAATAAATTGCTCTAAAGCATCCAATTCCTGTGAATGGTCCCCCACATCATTATTAGCCGAACCCGTAGGATTCGGTGGCTCTGTTGTATGAACATTCGCGGAGGGCGAGGGTGTTGATGCCGGCGTTGCTGTTTGCTCGCATGCTGTTAATGCTGTAAAACCTATAAGTACCACTACAGCAACAGCTATCTCTTTCCTCAAAAAATCACCTCCCTAAGCATCTGCTTATATTGCCTAGTATTATCTATAACGGTAATATACATCACATACTTAATCCAAATGTTAAATTTATGAAACTATTAGATGAAAAAAAGAGGCATCCACACGCCTTCTGACGAGCAGACCCCTCTTTTTCTATCATCTATTTACTTTATTCCATACGTTCCCAAAAACGATGGGCAGAAATGGCCGCAACGAAGCTAGCCGCAAAAACTTCCCCACCATCGCCTATTACGACGCCCGGACTGCTTCTGTGTTCATCTGTTGCAAGCAGCTCAGCAAGTGTTGTGGTCATCGCGATGGGTTTAAAATGTGCATATGCTTGGTTGAGGAATAGCGCTGCATCTTTATGGAATTTCTTGCGCTCTGCATTTCCACCAGCCGCATAAATCGCATCGAAGAGCACCGAATCTGTAGTGGATAAGGTGTGGATGACTTCAAGCTCTGTGCCGTTTGAGCCTTTAATAAATCCAAGCTTATCACTGATTAGCTCCGGTTGAATCCCAGCTCCCATAAGCGTGTCCAATACAGGCATTACCGCAGCTTCATCAAAACCATCCCCGATAATCACGCCTACTTTCCGCGTGTTGGGATGTTTTTTCGTATTAGCTTGACTTAAGGCTGGGGAAGCTTGAGTGACCTCAGAACCGCCAACTTCTGGAGCCGCTATTCCAATGGCTTCTGCCACAGGTACAGCAAGCTCGGAGGTAATGTTAGCAAGCATATTTACGACCTGCTGTCGGACCGACTTACTCTTAACCTTTCCAAGCTCAAAAGAATAAGCTTCGATAATATGCAATTGTTCCGGAGGGCTCATACTATTCCAGAATAACTTGGCTTGTGAAAAATGATCCTCAAAGCTTTTACTCCGGCTCCGTACCTTACGGCCCTCAATCTTTTCTTGATAATGCACATAACCGCCTTCAGCCTCTGGGACAGGTCTCGGTGTATTTTGGGCCAGAGAATTATTATGATAACTCACAGTGCCCTGATTAATCGTCTGCCGCCCATATCCGTCACGCTGGTTGTTGTGGAAAGGACACACCGGTCTATTAATCGGCAATTCATGAAAGTTAGGACCCCCAAGCCGAATCAGCTGTGTATCCGTATAAGAGAATAGTCTGCCCTGAAGTAGGGGGTCATTGGTGAAATCAATACCAGGCACTACATGTCCAGGGTGGAAAGCCACCTGCTCCGTTTCGGCAAAAACATTATCCACGTTGCGGTTCAAGGTCATTTTCCCAACGATCTGCACGGGCACGTCTTCCTCTGGCCATAGCTTTGTAGGGTCCAACACGTCGAAATCAAACTTGAATTCATCTTCTTCACTAAGAAGCTGAATGCCCAGCTCGTATTCCGGAAAGTTGCCAGCTTCAATCGATTCCCATAAATCACGTCGGTGAAAGTCAGGGTCCGCTCCTGATATTTTCTGTGCTTCGTCCCACACCAAAGAGTGTACACCAAGCACTGGTTTCCAATGGAATTTAACAAAATGTGCTTTCCCCTGCTCATTGATCAGACGGAAGGTATGAACCCCAAACCCTTCCATCATCCGGAAGCTTCGCGGAATGGCGCGGTCAGACATCAGCCACATCGCCATATGGGCCGATTCCTGGTTATTGGCGATGAAATCCCAGAAGGTATCATGGGCTGATGCCGCCTGAGGCATTTCATTATGCGGCTCCGGCTTAAGCGCATGCACTAGATCAGGGAACTTAATCGCATCCTGTATAAAAAAGACCGGCATATTATTGCCTACCAAATCATAATTGCCTTCTTCGGTATAAAATTTGGTCGAGAAGCCCCGGGCATCCCGCACAGTTTCGGCTGAACCCCGTGATCCTGCTACCGTTGAGAACCGGACAAACACCGGGGTCTTTACGGACGGATCTTGAAGGAATTTCGCCTTCGTATATTCTTTCAACGATTTATATACTTCAAACTCCCCGTGGGCGGCAAATCCGCGTGCATGCACGATCCGCTCAGGAATCCGCTCGTGATCGAAATGGGTCATTTTTTCCCGAAAATGAAAATCCTCCAGCAAGGTTGGCCCCCGGTCACCGGCTTTTAGGGAGAACTCATCCTCGGACACTTTCAATCCCTGATTGGTTGTTAAAGCGTGACCTTCGTCCTTACTGCGAAACTGTTCCAGTTGCTCATTTTTGCTATTTCCGTTCACTTTTTGCTGTTCACTCATTAACAATGGCTCCTTCCGAAAGGTAGAGTAACGATAATATTCATCTCTTACCCTTAAGGAAGGAACGGCAAACAAAAAGAAGCGGAATTCCGAGAAGCCCTTCTCCCGAAAATCCGCTTACTCGCTTATCTCTGACCTAACCTTTAATTCTCCGGTACGTCTCTTCATCCGAAACAATATATAATCTAGCCTCTTTAGGAATAGGCTGGCCCAGCTTGCGATTGATGCTAAGGTCACTACGATCCGAGAGTAAAGTTGCACCTTGAAGGAGCAATTCCTGAAACGCCTGCCCATAGGTCTTCCATGCACTATTCACTGGAATCTCATAAATATCATCCCCATACTGGCGGCTCAGCAGCTGCGTAATCACCTCTGAATTCCCCTCTTGTAGAGCGGATCGGACAGCCAATCTAGAAATGGCATCATGCGACAGAACGAATTCATTGACCTGAACATGCCTGAAATTCTGTATATTCTTCTCCTGCATAATTTCTACGGTAGTATGTACTTGTGGCGCTATGCGCTCAATGCTGGAGGCGATAAGCAGAGACTTCCCGTCAATTAGCGATGCTTCATCAATCCGTGTGTCTCCGAACACAATGGCTGCCCGGGCTTCGTGTATGTTAGCTTTAAGGAGAATCTCATCGCTGGAAGCATCACCGCTTACAAAGTGGACCTGTTCCATATGCTCCAGCGGATGCCGTCCTATCTCATCAATGATGACGATATGACATTTAGGTGAATAGCATAACACCTCATCTACCGCAGCTTGCGCTTTCTTACTCCAATTGATTAATATCACATGATCCTTTCCCCGGAAGCTCAATGTTCCTGCTCCTCTCCTTCTCTGCACTTCTGCAATAGAGTCAATGACCTTGCCAATAACCAAGCTCAGAAGACCAATCCCAAAAATATACAGAAACATGGTGAATAGCTTACCCACTACAGTCTCTGTAAAATAATCCCCATACCCAACGGTTGCCATCGTTGTCATGACCCAATAGAAGGCATTAAACCAGTTGTGGAATGTACTCGGTTCAAGCAGGTAAGCTATCGATGCGCTAAGAATTATAAAGATCAAAATAATCAAACCGATCGACCGTTTGCGTAAACGCATCATCCTGGTGGATATTCTCAGAAAAAAATGCATCTGCCATCCCTTCCTCACATTAATAAAGCTGCCTCTCGAGGTTATTACTGAGGGCAGCCTTATCCATGTCCATCTGCGATTTTTGAACTAAACAATCAAACTGCTGACTGCAAACGCTGTGCCGATAAACACCAAGCAGAGCATAGTGCCTACTGCCACATTGCCTTTTTCCAGATGTTCTGAAATTTTAAAGCTTGGTGTCGCCAATTCAAAAATCCAGTAAGCAGCGATGAGGCACACATAACCGACAGCAAACCAAATGATCATATGCAGAATAGAGGTATTCGTATACGCCGCTACTCCAATGATAATTGCTGTGGCGAGAAATTTGCCGCCAAGCGCTAGAGCTACAGCCACATTCCCTTTTTTCAGCTCTTCCATATCCTTGAACGGGGTCATCAAGCCAAAGATAACCATACCCAACAATTGCAGAAGAATAATCACAAATATACTGACTATCAAATTAACAACAATCGTCACTTTGCCCACCCCCGAAATTTCGCATATGCCGAGTCATAATCGGCGAAATCATGTACTTCCTCAAGGACTACGGAAGCGGTCTTTTCTTTCTCTAATGCTGCATAACGCTCATCGTCTATCGGCTGCTTGATCCGGTTGCCGGAAGGCAGCTCAAGGACGGCAAAGTTTCTTGTCTTCTCATTATATTTTGTCTTGTATACTCCTACAAGATCAACATCCGTAGTTACCGATACCTTAAGGTTGGTAAGGTCCTCTACTGCTGTTTTTTCATCGGGATACGATTTAATGGTCGTCCAGGAAGATAGGCGGACTTCATTGCGTTGGTCAGCATCTGTGATCAGCTCAGCGTCCATGAACTGCAATGTCCATATTTTATCGCCAGTAGCATAATTCTCATCATTCGGCAGCAGCTCATTATCCGGCAACACCGTCATATCGCTGCCAATTAGATCGCCTACAGTACTCTCCACAACCCGGTAATCCCAAGGTACCCGTGCAACACTGTCAGAAGTTTCGGCAGTGCCTGAATCAAACACACTCCCCTGATTACTGGAACATGCACTAAGCAGCAGCACCGTTAGAAGCATCATACATAAAGCGCCGATCCGGGCCTTTACTAATCTAGTAGACGACTTGTTTATAGCCTTACTTTTATCCAACTATCTCACTCCCAACGCGATAAAATGACTGGCATTGCCCGTAATCAGTCCGCCAGCCCGGCCGAGCAGCCCACACGGCTTCCCATTAATGACGAACATGCCTGTCAGTAGGTGGAATTCACCTTCGGCGGTGTGTATTCGGGCTAGTTCAGCTCTTTTTTGATATACAGAGGGAAAAAGCTGACTGCTATCATAACCCTCTTCGTCCTCAATTTCCAGAGTTCCACTATCGTCAAAGAGACGTACAGAACCGCCTTCGCGGCCAAATACAGATTTGGACACAAAGCTGCCAGAGAACACAGGCTTATTATAAGTCGGCAAAATATAACGTGAGATCGCCTCACGCTCTTCATTGTCAAATAATAAGCCAAGCTCATACATTCCCCACACAGCTGCAATCAATCCCTTAGACTGCAACAGGATACTGTGAGGTCCATTAAAAAGCTGAAGATTTCCCTGCTCAACGGCATAGGCAAGTGCATCTCCACCTTCGTCGACGGCCATCCACTCTTTAGGATATAGAGCAAACATCCGCTGTATCACCCGGTCCTCCCCATCCTTCAGAATGCCCTCATCGACCCACAGGTCGAGGCAATCCACACACTGAATAGTAAGTCCGCTATGTCTGACCAAGGCTTCAATCGTACCTGAATCTTCAAGATGGGACCCATAAGCAACACAAGCTGCGGTATCTGGACGTTCTATCTGCCATGCTGCGGCAAGTTGTTCCTTCATCGCATGATTTGGACTAGCCACACCCGCCTGTTCACAGATCCAAGGTGTTGCTATGGAAGCCTCCACATAACCTGTAGGTGTATCGGCATTCAGTTCCAGAAGCTTGATGGTTCCATCATGAGCTATCGCAAAATCAAACCTTGCATACCGGCTGATTAAGCCTTCTTCCGGAATAGGAGACCCATCAAGCATCTCCCAAAGAACAGGGGGAATGCCCAGTAGCTCATACAAATCGCGTTTTAGATGTATATACCGAACCGCCTTATCGAGGATAGCCCAAAGCTTTGCGGAGGCTTCCTCAAGCTCCTTGTAAATGTCGCTGCGCATCACAGCTATTGCATCCATCCAATACTCTTCTTCCTCTAGATCTGCCCAAGTGAACCCAAGCTCATACAGCGCTTGTACCCGTGGGCCCCGCTCCAGATCAGACAAATCCAGGATCTCAAACACGCTCTGCTGATCACTCATCCGCCGAAACCACTCTTGCTTGAACCTGATCTCGATGAAGATTTCGAGCCTGAGCTTGATTTAGAGTTCTTCGAAGAGTTTAAGCCACTGGAAGTGCCCCCGATTCCGGTCTTCGAAGAGGAACCCCTTCTCGTGATGGAACCCGTG
Source organism: Paenibacillus sp. FSL F4-0122 (assembly GCF_038002845.1). Classification (NCBI taxonomy): domain Bacteria; kingdom Bacillati; phylum Bacillota; class Bacilli; order Caryophanales; family Paenibacillaceae; genus Paenibacillus; species Paenibacillus sp. FSL F4-0122. The sequence continues at coordinate 2,555,483 of NZ_JBBODI010000001.1, read as the reverse complement.
GATGAGGTTGAGGTTTTAGGTTTCACTACAGAACCGGGCACCTTTTTATTCTGAAACTTTTCGCTGCTATAAGTAGGTGGTTTATAAGTGGTTCTCGTGCCTCCATAATAGGTAGGACGGTCCTTAGCCCATCCTCTGGAAGAGTAATTGGCACCGCTGTTAAACAACATATGATACAGAAGCAAATCCGTCCAGCCAAAACCTGAATGATAACCGCCATAGTTATTCACTACAGTTGTCCCGTTTGAAGTTACTACGCCTTGGCCTTGCTCCTCTACCTCTTTCGTACCTTCTTCGGGATAGGGAATATTCCAATCCACATTTTTATCAAAATAAGCTTTAACCTCTTCATTAGACCAAGAGACTAGCTGTGGTTCGCCCGCAGAAGTATTCGCGCTAGCCCCCGCTCCGCCAGGAATAAACATAGCATTCGCTAATAAGGCTATGCCTAGCGATGTTGATAATACACGGATGGGTTTGCCATCGGCGGTAAATAATTTTGATGCAGGCAATTCCTTATCCCTTTCTTCTTTAGCCATCGTAAGGTTCTCCTTCCCTGATGATCTTCTATCCCTCAGTGTGCATCGGAACAAGCAAAAGCTCCAGCTTGCCTTCATCCACATTCAGCCGTCCTTCAACCGCTTCATATTCCTTACTGCCCACCACTATATAATTGACATGTTCAAGTGCAGTTATCATATTCATGCTCCACGTACGCTCTTCAATTACTCGTAGATCACCCTCTGGCATTTTTTCGATTAAAACTACACTCATCCCGTTATCCATTATTACCATTCCTTCCTTATATCTGCTATAGCATCTGATACGTTTTTATCACCTTTTCGTTTCAGTTCTAAGCTTGTATAGATTGCCCAGTATTACTTTTGGAATGAGAACGTCTGTATAAAAGGAGAACTCCTAACGAACACAAGCTGACAAGAAGCAACAGTCCGTATACATGCTCATATGCTTTTGCCGGCGCAAGATCACGCTGAGCATGCAGCAACAGCCCACAGACCGCAACAGATACAGAACCTCCAAAGAACTGAATCAGTTGTAAAAGCCCCATACCTGAACCAATCCAAGTTCGCGGAAGAACCCGAGAAGCTTCATTATTTAAGGATGCCATTGTCGCCGAGAAGGCAGGAGAGAAGCAAAGATAACCAAGCAGAAGAACTACAGGAGATACAGAAAGGTTCAGCGCAAATGCAGCCATAACAGCGGCAAGGATACAATGTCCTATGATTAAGAAGCGCAAGTTGCCATACCGGTCAATAAAACGTCCAACAAAACGGGTAAGAAATGCGGATAATAACGCACCAGGTGCGATAAACAAACCAATCATCAACGCGGATTTACCAAACAGATTAGCGAGCACAAGCGGCATCAGGAACAAATTCCCCAAGTTCAGCACCAGAATACAAAAGCCTATGGTAACTAGCTTCAAGTATCCCGGCATTTTTAGCAACTGCGGGTTAATAAAGGATTCCTTCGCCTTCTTCAAATACCAAGCGTGCACGATAATAGATACTATGCCCACTGCTAACCATACCAGAGATTGGGTAGTTACGGCTACCAGCAGACTTGCCGCATTTACAACGGTCAACGCCGCCCCAATAACATCAAAGCCTGCAGGCTGAGGCTGTTCCTTAGGTAATAACCGCAGCAGCACTGGCAATACAACAAGCACAAGGCAAGTAATTCCGAATAACCCATTCCAGCCAAAATACTGACTGATGACGCCACCGAAAATAGGGCCCAACCCAAAGGCCATTGCACTCCCTGCGGAGATCATGGCGATAGCCGCACCACGTCTTTCAATAGGTACATAACGGCTGGCCAGTACGAGACCCAATCCAGCCATCGCACCCGCGCCGGCAGATTGTACTATTCTCGTTATCAATAATGTATTAAAGTCATGCGCAAATAATCCAAACACTGAGGCTAACCCAAGAGTAATTAAGCCAACGGTCAAAAGTCTCCGAATCGGCACCACGTCTGATAAGCGGCTATAAATAACCGTCGATAAAGCATATCCAATCGAATAGCTCGAAATTACCCATGAACCTAGATCAGCAGAAATTTGGAGATCCTGAATAATGGTTGGAAGTGATACATTAAACATCGTTGTGTTCATCACTACGATAAAAAGGCACATGGTCCATAATGGCATGACTACTTTATCATTCATTACTACTTTATCATTCATTCCTATCCATCCCTGTCCTAATTTATCTATACAAGCTTATCTAAGTTTATGCCTATAAAATCAGGATGGCAATTGGAATAGGGGGATTTAAATTACTTCCGCCACATCAATCCGCACAACAATTCAAACAACTCCATGTAGTTACGTGGATTTTTGCCCGTCAATGTATGAATGCGATTAAGCCGGTAGTTCAGTGTATTTCGGTGAATATTCAGCTTCTGTACAGTACGATTATGGTCCCCATTCTCAGCAATAAATACTTGCAGCGTTTCAATCAGGCCTGTCTTATCGCCCGACTGATCCAGCAGAGCATAAATCGTTCCGGGCCGTTCAGCACCGTCATAAGAGAGATGAATCAAGAATTTTAGTTCCTCATAAGTGTACAGTTTCTTGAGCGGGTCGACTCTGCTGCCAACACTAATCGCCGCCTGGGCCTGTTCAAGTGAATAAGCAGCTAACTCCGCCGCTTCGCCAGAACCTATTCGCCCCACATTCGTACATGAATTTAGTTTTCCTATAAGCTCTTTATAAAGAAAAGCATCCGTTATGAAAAAAACCGCCTTATCATTCTCCAAATTCCAATAATGTGGATAAGACCTAAATACATTTTTGAATTCTTTTCCGTTCACATCACCTTCCACAAGGATCGCCCAGCATTTTTTCTTAAGGTCAAGCCCATAGCTGCCCGCCCGTTCCAGAAACTCAAGATCATATGCTTCTTTACGATAAGACAATTCATGATAAAATTTCACACGTTTTACTCGCTCATCCTGTTCCAGCTTGTTCCTTGCTTCCTGCTCAATAAGTAATATAGTAGTGACTCTGACCAGCTTACTAAACGGCCTAACCTCATCTGGATGTCCCGTAATACCTACCACACCCAAAACTTTATGATCTATAATAATGGGTTCATTCACCCCCGGCTTCATGCCGCTGCCATCCTCGTACACTTCAAAGACATGCCCACTTTGAATAGCTATTCTCGCTCCCTCATGTAAGGTTCCGACCCGTTTCAGATCTCCGCTCCCCACAATAAACCCGCTCTCATCCATAACATTAATGTTATAAGGAACTACGCTCATCATTTCTTGTGCTATTTGTCCTGCGAGTGATTTCGATATCTTCATGTCTGTACCTCCTGTTCCTTTATATTCTACTCAGAAAGCTTCTACCTTAAAAAAGAAAAAAGGGGCTGACTCCGTTCAGTCAGCCCCTCTATCACTTTGTATAATTCAATCAGCTTCCTTGGTTCAGCATGACTAACCTAGCCACATTCTCAGCCGTTCTTTCCAGATTCTCTTGCCCTTTATTCAAGGCATCCTCCAATGAAGCTGCACCTGGCATGATGCCAAAAATAGCATCGATCCCTTTATCATACAGCACTTCCGTCTGATCGCCGATCCGTCCCGCGAAGGCCAGTACGGGTTTATTATATTTCTTAGCTACCTCAGCAACGCCAAGCGGGGTCTTGCCATATTGGGTCTGGAAATCGATGCTTCCTTCCCCGGTCCACACCATGTCCGCCTGCTGCACCTTTTCTTCAAGTCCAGTATAGTCGATCACAAGCTCAATGCCCTTTTTTAATATTCCGTTTAAGAACACTACCAGTCCTGCCCCAAGTCCACCCGCTGCACCAGCACCAGGCATATCTATAATATCGAAACCCAGTTGCTCTTTGATGACACTCGCATAATGATGCAGATTGCTGTCCAGCTGTTTGATCATATCCGACGTAGCCCCTTTTTGCGGACCAAATACATTGGAAGCTCCGGTCAACCCACATAATGGATTCGTAACGTCGCAGGCCACTTCAACCTGTACATCCTTCAGGCGAGGGTCAAATCCACTCAGATCAACACGGGCTAATCTGCCAAGCTGACCACCACCAAATAACAGCTCATTGCCTTCGGCATCCAGCAGCCTGCCGCCTAATGCCTGCACCATCCCGGCGCCTCCGTCATTGGTGGCACTGCCACCGATGCCAATCAGCAGCTTGCTGACCCCACGATCCAGACATGCTTTGATTAATTGTCCTGTCCCGTAGGTGGTTGTAATCAATGGGTTACGTGTCTCAGGGGATACCAGCTGAATACCACTCGCACTAGCCATTTCCAGCACCCCTGTCAGCCCGTCTCCTGTGATTCCGTAGGATGCGCTAACTTCATTGCCCAGTGGCCCTTTAACTTTTGTTATATATACTGTACCTTCCGTTGCATCGACCAAGGACTGCATCGTTCCTTCGCCGCCATCTGCCATGGGTACATGAATACAAGTAATATTAGAATTTACTTTATGAATGCCTTTTTCCATGGCTTCACAAGCTTCTTTGGCTGTCATGCTTTCCTTGAAAGAATCCGGTGCCAATACGATGACAAAGTCTTTATTCATAGAATATCCGTCCCTTCTAGTTGCAAATATAAATTATAGGATGAAGCCGTATAATATAGTGGCGACGATAGCCATCGTCAGACCCACGAGACTTTCATAAGGAATCAGTGACATCCGGTCCTTAATGTTCATCTTAACGGAATCTGCGGTCACGTGGAAGAAGTTACCGTGTGGCAGATGGTCAATAACTGTAGCCCCGGTGTGCACCATAATTGCTGCATTTAGCGGCGCTGTGCCCATCGAAAGAATAGCGGGACCAAATGATCCGGCAGCCACGATAGAAGCCGTAGAGGTTGATGCTGTAGCAGCCGCCATCAGGATCCCTGCAATTGGAGCAAGGAACGTTCCGGAAATCCCCATAGCCGTTATTGCATCTACAACAGTAGCGCTCAGATCCGATTTCGAGATAATACCAGCGATAGCACCAGCACCAATCAGGATAATGGCTGTACCTGTCATTTTATTTAACCCTGAGGTTGTAAAAGAAATGATGTTCTTCGTTTGTTTCATAGCAATCAATCCAATAATGCCGGCAAGAGGCAAGATGATCATAGAATCGACTTTAAATGATTTCAGCAATTCGATATTTAGAATATTTCCGATTGGGTTAATGGCTAGAAGCAAAATAGCGACAACTGGAGCGACGATAGCACGGCCAAAGCTAGGTTTAACCTTAGTGCTGTCTTCCTCTTTAGTTACAACGTCGCCCTCTGCAATTTTTACACCTTTGTTGACCAACAGATTAGCAATAATAACAGTGACAATCAGACCCGCAACGGCTGGGATGAATCCATGAATCATGACCTGAGCCAAATCTACATCAAAGCCTTTAGCTACGGCAATGGTGTTCGGGTTCGGTGAAATAATGTTACCGGCTTTACCGCCACCGACCAGTGCGAGCAGCAAAGCGGTTTTGGAAATGCCGATCTTCTTACCTACGGACAAAGCGATTGGAGCGACAATAATGATAGCGACTGTGATGAATACGCCCACTGCTGTAATTATCATAGTAGCCAGCGCTATAGATAATAAGGCTTTCTTTTCACCAAGCTTATCTACTATGGTCTCGGCCATTCGTTCGGCTGCCCCAGATTCAATCAATACCCCCGCCAGCACACCTGCCGCGAGTACACGTACAACTGCACCCATAACGCTATTCGTTCCGTCGATGATATATTGTACTGTCTCTGCAATGGATGCCCCGCCTAATATTCCTCCGGCAATCGCGCCTAAAAAGAGTGCGTAGACCGGGTTAACCTTTTTGAAAATCAATACGACGGCCAGAATCAATCCCGCAATCGCGCCCATCCAGTTAATTACTGTGCCTTCCATCTCTAGTTGCCCCCTAGTATAAGAATTTGACACTATACAGTGTGTAATTTGATAACGCTTTCTAAACTGAGTATACTGCGCTTACAAACCCAATAATATTGACGGGACAACCTATTTTTTTGTGCATATGCACAAGCACTGAGCATGAGAAAAAGACCAAGCTTAGGTTTCAGCACACCAGAGCTTGGTCTTTTAACATGAATTAAACGTATTATGAGACTTGTGTTTCTTTCGTTAGAACAGGGGCAGCAGGATCTTCTGCCAGAACATTATCCTTTGTCTTCGAGAGGAAGATATTCAGCACAATCGCTGTAAGGGAACCGGATACGATACCGTTTTGCAGCAGCATCCGGGCGAATTCAGGCAATTGATCGAACATCGCAGGTACAGTTGCCGAACCCAAACCAACAGCGATACTACAAGCGGCAATCAGCAGATTACCATCCTTACGCAGATCTACCTCTGACAGAATCGACATCCCGGAAACAGCAACCGATCCGAACATCACGATCATCGCTCCACCCAGTACGGCATTGGGAATAACCGTTGTCAGAGCCGCCAATTTAGGCAGTAATCCAAGCACAACCATAATCCCGCCGGCTGCAAAAATAACATTACGAGTTTTGACCCGAGTTAGCGAGACCAATCCTACATTTTGCGAAAATGCTGTGTACGGAAATGCATTAAAGATCCCGCCCAGCATAATCGCCAAACCTTCCGAACGCAGCCCGTTTACGATCTGCTTTTGTTCCACTTTCTGATCCGTTACTTTACCAATCGCAAAGTAAACACCTGTGGACTCCACCATACTAACAATATTAACAATGATCATAGTGAAAATAGCCGTAAGATTGAACTGAGGCCATCCGAAGTAGAAAGGCTGTGCAACACTTACCCAAGAGGCTTCACCTACTGTAGAGAAACTAACAATGCCCATTCCATAAGCAATAATTGTACCCACTAAAAGACCTATCAAGACAGAGACCGAGCGAAGAAATCCTGTAGTAAAACGGTTAACCGCTAAAATGACCAGCAGCGTGATCAGTGCAAGCAACAAATTGCGGGGATTCCCAAAATCAGCGCTGCCTTCTCCGCCAGCTACGCTATTCATAGCTACAGGAATAAGAGATAACCCAATAATGGTCACGACTGAGCCCGTTACTATCGTTGGGAAGAACCTCAGCAGCTTCCCGTAAAGCGGGGCCGCCAGTACCACGAATAGACCAGATAAAATAATTGCTCCGTACACCGTTGCCAAATTGTTGGCACTGCCGATAGCGATAATCGGCCCTACTGCCGTAAAGGTACATCCAAGAATAACCGGCAGCCTGCTGCCAAAATACTTAGTGCCCATAATCTGCAGCAAAGTAGCTAACCCGCAAGTAAACAAATCAGCTGCGATAAGATAGGCCATTTGGGTGGCATTCAGGTTCAGCGCGTTCCCTACGATCAGCGGAACAACAACTGCTCCGGCATACATCGCCAGTACATGCTGAAATCCTAACGCAAATACTTTTTTCTTGCTTAACATCTCGCACTCTCCTTGATTGGCTCTTTTGAACTTTCATTATCAATGAAGTGAATTTCACCTGGTGACATAGATGTGATCCGGGCTAAAGCATGGACTTCTATCCCTCTATCCTCGAGTAGACTCCGGCCTTCTTGGAAGCATTTTTCAATCACACAACCAACGCCAAGGAGCTCAGCGCCAGCCTCTTGCACGATATCAACCAGTCCAACAAGAGCAGCACCAGTAGCCAAAAAGTCATCTACAATAAGCACCTTATCGCTTGGTCCGATATATTTTTGCGAGACACTAACCATATAATCCTCTTTGCGTGTAAAAGAATGTACCGGCGCGGAATAGACCGCTTCAGATAAGGTCACTGCTTTCTTTTTCTTCGCATATACAAACGGTACGCCTAAGGCGATGGCCGTAGCCATGGCGAATTGAATGCCACTTGCTTCAATAGTGATGATCTTAGTGATAGGCAAATGTCCAAACAACCGCTTGAACTCCTGTCCAATTTGTAAGGCAAGCTCCGTATCCACCTGATGATTCAGAAATGAATCTACCTTTAGTACCGTATCTGATAAAATAAGACCCTCTTGTCTGATGCGCTCTTGAAGTACCTTCATAGTAAACTTGATCTCTCCTTCTGAATTAAAAACAAAAAAAGGACAAATCCCTTGAGTCGTTTCTCTCAAGTGAATTTGTCCTTCTGGGTTTTTGTCCCTTAGTGGTGTAACACTGCATAGTGTCCGCATCGCTCGGTCCAGTCCTTCCATAGTCAGGAAGCGGAACCCTAGATGCGCTATTTCACTCATAGTCGGATAATTACAGTGGTTATCCGGTAGAAACTTATGGGCCATATTCCCAAGATTATATGAGTTGACAAGCAAATATAAGGATAATGTATAATGTGAAACTTATATTTTTATAAATGTTCGATATGAATACCTTGTATATCTTACACGCTCTGTCTGGTGCTTACAAGCAAAATTTTAAGCAATTTGCATGCCATTTTCAGGTTATTTTCACGAAATTCAATTGTTTACATTTAGTAGTTGTTACTCCAATATCTTCTGCGCTGTTTCTTGGGTCGTTACAAGTACATTCATATAACCGCCATTTAGCGCACCACGGATCCCTGTAACCTTCTCAAGTGACTCCGCTACACCAATCGAATACCGAGCTTGCTTGATCTGCTCCAGCTCAATAGTCAGCGTTCGATCCGATATTCCGGTATGCACGGGAATCCCGTTCCCATCATAGAATCGTGAACAGATATCACCAGCGACCTTTCCATTCTCCAGCTCAGCAATCACTGCATCACCATAAAATCCGCGCCACGCCTCTTCCCCTTTCATTTCCGGCGATCCGATGCCGAACACAGCGATATCCAGATGGTCCCACGCCTTGGCAATGGTCTGATAATACTGCGAATTCATCAGTTGATCTCTAGTTTCCTTTTGCTCCGTGATCGCTGGAACATCAATCATTAACGAGCGCGCACCCCATTTCAGGGCAGCTTGATAGCAGATGTTATTTACATGGTACCCGCTCTCCATCTTTCCTGATGGGCCGCCAACCGTAGGTACACAGGTTACAAAAGGTCTCTGGGCTTGTGTTAGGCTTTCTACAACGCTAGCTAAGCTGCTTCCCCAAGAAAACCCAATCGTATCTTTCGGGAGAAGCACTTGCTCGAGCCATCTCGCACAGGCTTGTCCTATAGCTTTGCGTTTTATCGTACTGGACTGTGCAGGATCTACCTCCACAACAATGGCTTCCCGTAGCCCGAACCGCTCCTTCAGCTCCTGCTCCAATGTAAAATGATCGCCAGTATCGTAATTAATAGTTATTGTAACGATACCTTCTTCACGTACCCTCTTTAGCATCCTGCTGATGGTGGTACGATATATACCAAGTTCGCTAGAGATTTCACTCTGCGTTAAATTCTGTTCATAATACATTTGTGCTATTTTAATGAGCAGCTTCTTATCTTCTTTTCGATCCATGTTACAACGCCCCCGCTATATTCAACAGTTTGACGGATTTAGAACCCCCCGCTATACTGTAGACGATTGTTTTGCACATTTATTATTATATTGCACAAATGTGCTTAATATCAAAACTTTTATGGAGATGAATGGTTCAGATGGAATCAAGGTTATCTCTAAATAAAAACAAACAATCCAAACAGGTGAGGTGCTGGAAATGAATCCCTTAAAGTGGGCAATTGTAGGTCCGGGAAGTATAGCTGCCGAATTTGCGGCTGCGCTGAATGAAACGGGGGAAACATTGTATGCGGTTGGATCGCGGAGCTTAGAGAAAGCACAACAATTCGCAAATCAATATGGAGCCACGAAAGCTTATGGCAGTTACAGTGAAATGCTGCAGGATCCCGCAATTGATGTAGTGTACATCTCTACGCCACATAGCAATCATTATGAATACATCATTGAAAGCTTACAGAATAACAAACATGTTCTCTGCGAAAAAGCAATCACAGTGAACAGCAAACAACTTCAAGAGGTCACCCTACTTGCCGCTGAAAAGGATCTGGTTGTGGCCGAAGCTATGACCATCTACCATATGCCACTGTATAAAAAACTGCGGCAGCTCATTGAGGATGGCATCATCGGGCGCCTCAAAATGGTGCAGGTCTCCTTTGGCAGCCATAAAGAATATGATGTGAACAACCGTTTCTTCAGCAAAGATCTGGCGGGCGGAGCCCTGCTGGATATTGGGACGTATGCGTTGTCCTTCACAAGATTCTTCCTGTCCAAACAGCCCCATGAGATTCTTACTACGGTAAAACGATTCGAGACAGGAGTGGACGAGCAATCCGGCATTATTCTTAACAATGCTGCAGATGAAATGGCGGTAATCTCCCTTACAATGCGCTCCAAAATGCCTAAACGAGGCGTGGTTGCAGGAGAACTCGGATTTATTACCGTAGACAATTTCCCGCGGGCCAGCAAAGCCACCATTCAATATTTGGATGGCACAGTAGAGACGATTGAGGCTGGAGATACAGCCAAGGCTTTACAATACGAGATTGAAGATATGCGGCGGTATATTGCAGATAAAAGCCATAAAGAGACCCTCGACCTCTCCTTGGATGTCATGGACATTATGAGCAATGTCCGGGAACAATGGGGGATCAAATATAGCTTTGAATAAATAAACCGATTATTAGGCAGCAACTTAGGCAAATGATTGTTTTTCGAGGTGGTCCGCCCGTATTCATCACTTAATCCCCCCATCTGCATTAATGTTAATGAAGTCAAAGTATGGGAGAGTGAATATGGGTGGCCTATAAAAGAGACCGGATCGTTGTCATTATTCAAAAAGGAAAACGGCGCATAATTACAAGGACCCCACTCCACGGAGTGGACAGATTAATCTTTGTCATCAACAATCAATATACGAACGCCCCCAACACTACACAAATTGCAAGCGGTGCAGGACGCAGCAGCGCAAGCGGCAATAATGCCGCCATTGCTTCTCCCTATACACGCCAACAACAAAGTGTCGGCGCAGGCGGTGATGCGACTAACCTAGGCAGTGGGGGCAACAAACGCGGCAAAGCTAAGCCCCTCTTATTATATCCGTATCGCAAAGAAGTTGTGGTCGTTATCAATACCCAGACGGTTAAACTGCCTAAACGGAGCCAGAATGCCTCCGCAACTCAGGTAGCAAGCGGAGGCGGAACGTTCAGCACCGGTGGAACAAACTCCGCTATTGAAAGTCCAGGAACAAGACAGCAACAGGCGGTTGGTGGAGGATCGGGTGGGCACGCCACTAACAAAGGCACAACTAAACGGCGCCACCTCAAACAACGGTCTCGTTAACCCTTTCGGGACTATATAACAAGTATAGCAAAAAGCATGGGCAAACCCGACGAGATCAGGGCGCCCATGCTTTTTTTGGGTTTGGTGAGTTGCGTTACAGGTACTTTTTAGTACCTATAGCACTTTAAAGTACGTACTATACTTAATGGACATATCTCTTCATAATAGCACTTACCGGCCGGTGATTAACACAGCGTAGGAGTGAAAGAAATGTCCTTAGATAAAAGAAGAAGCACCTTGGCGCTCTTAGCTCTAGCCATTAGTGCCTTTGCGATTGGAACCACTGAGTTTATCAGTGTGGGGCTGCTGCCTCTAATCGCCACGGATCTGCATATACCGGTAACCACAGCCGGGTTGACCGTTACTTTATACGCTTTAGGAGTAACTTTTGGCGCACCCATCTTAACGTCGCTAACCACGTCGATATCACGCAAAACATTGCTGCTAAGCATTATGATCGTTTTTATTATCGGCAATAGTCTTGCGGCGGCGGCGGACGGGATTACATTGCTGTTAATCGCGAGAGTGATTTCCGCCCTGGCACATGGCTTGTTCATGTCGATTGCTTCGACCATTGCCGCCGACCTCGTGCCTGAGGATCGTAAGGCCAGTGCCATTGCCATCATGTTCACTGGACTTACAGTAGCTACTGTTACTGGCGTTCCGCTAGGTACGTTCCTTGGCCAACAACTCGGCTGGCGTGCTGCATTTGTTGCTATCATTGCAATCGGGCTTATAGCACTCATCGGCAATCTGATCCTTGTTCCTTCATCCGGGCTGCGCAAAGGTACCCACACACCCCTTCGTGAGCAAGTTAAGCTGGTCACCAATGGGCGTTTACTGCTTGCCTTCGCGATTACAGCTTTGGGCTATGGGGGCACATTTGTAGTCTTTACTTATTTATCGCCCCTTCTGCATGAGATCAGCGGATTCAAAGAGAATACAGTCGCCGTCATCTTGCTTGTCTACGGCATTGCGATTGCCATCGGGAACGTGATTGGAGGTAAAGCCGCCAACCGCAAACCAATGAATGCTCTATTCTATATGTTTGCAGTCCAAGCTGTCGTCTTATTTGTCTTAGCTTTTACCGCACCTTACAAGGTTGCCGCACTGATTACGATCTTCTTTATGGGACTGTTAGCTTTCATGAACGTGCCCGGCTTGCAAGTACATGTTGTTACGCTTGCAGATCGATATGCGCCAAGTGCACGAGATGTAGCTTCTGCATTAAATATTGCTGCTTTTAACGCTGGTATTGCCATTGGTGCGTACCTTGGCGGCATCGTCACAGATCATATGGGACTGATTCATACCACTTGGGTAGGTGCAATCATGGTTCTGTCCGCAGTATTACTGACGGCATGGAGCCGTGCTCTGGAGAAGAAAGATGAGGCTCCTCTCCAGACTAAAGCTGCTTAAACAGCAGTCCATTAACAACCCAAACAAACTTTTAAATATCTTAGGAGGTTACTTTATTATGGCTCAACATCTACAGGATACAACTACATTACACAACGGTGTAAATATGCCTTGGCTAGGGCTTGGCGTATTTAAAGTAGAAGAAGGCGCAGAACTGATACAAGCGATCAAGTCCGCTATTAAACACGGTTACCGCAGCATTGACACTGCCGCAATTTATGAGAATGAAACAGGCGTGGGACAAGCCATCCAAGAGGCTCTGCAAGAGAACAGCTTGTCCAGAGAAGAGCTTTTCGTAACCACAAAGGTCTGGACCGCAGATATGGGCTACGAAGAGACCATCGCCGCCTACGAGACTAGCTTAGCTAAACTCGGACTTAAATACCTGGATTTGTACCTTATTCACTGGCCTGTAAAAGGAAAATATAAAGAGTCTTGGAGAGCGCTTGAAACGTTGTATAAAGAGGGCCGGGTAAAAGCCATTGGGGTCAGCAACTTCCAGATTCACCATCTTGAAGATGTACTGAAGGATGCTGAGATTAAGCCGATGGTCAATCAAGTTGAATTACATCCCTATTTGAATCAGCAAGAGCTGCTCGACTTCTGCAAAGAGCAAGGAATCCAATTAGAAGCTTGGTCTCCGTTAATGCAAGGTCAATTGTTCGATCAGCCTGTACTGAAACAAATTGCTGCCAAACATGACAAATCCGTCGCTCAAGTTATTGTCCGTTGGGACCTGCAACGTGGGATTATCACTATTCCTAAGTCTACTAAAGAACACCGGATCATCGAAAATGTAGACGTGTTTGATTTCAATTTATCTGACGAGGATATGACTCTAATTAACTCTCTCAACCAAGATCAACGGGTAGGTCCAGACCCAGATCATTTTGATTTCTAAGGGCTTACGCACCTTGCACTAACACTATAAGCACCGGCAACACGAGAAACGAAGCAAGCGTCGTCCACAAAATACATTTGGATACCAGCTCCGGTGAGGCATTAAAGCGCTCGGCTAACACTACGGCGTTGACGGCAACTGGCATAGAAGCCAAAATCAGCAGCACAGAGAACAAGGTCCCGGTTATTTGCAGGATCGATAATCCGAGGTAAGCCACTAGCGGCGCTAAGATTAATCGAATCGACATCCCTGTCCAAAAAGTAGACTGGCCCTTGCGTGCGGATGGCATGGTTCTCACTTTAACCATCTGTGCGCCAAGGATCGCCAGTACCACCGGCGAATATCCTCCAGCTACCAAGGCAACCCCTGTAGCCACCTCTGTAGGCAAATGCAGGCCAAAGATGCGGAGAAGAAGGGCCAACAGAGCTGCGTAAATGGCAGGAAGCGAAAAGACCGATTTCACTGCATTTTTTACCGAAAACTGAGATCTTGCTGCAAAATAAACGCCTATCGTATTCACGATAATCATCTGTCCGATCACATATACAGAGGCCTTATCGAGACCAAGCTGTCCGAAAGCTAGCAACACCAGCGGAAGTCCATAATTCACGCTATTCGTAAACGTTGAAATCAAGGTCAGACCGGATACTTCGGATGGATCTAGCTTCAATAATTTGCCCACTATATTCGCAATCGCCCATAAGAAGATTAGATTTAGAAGCGAAAAGGCGAGCGTCCTATAAATATCATTCATGGATATCTCGGCAGTAGCCAATGTATTTAAAATAATTGCCGGCGTTAAAAAGTATAGATAAAGCGTCAATAACGGCTTCGTATCCAGATTCTTAAACCGCCCAAGCAGCGCACCCACGATCACAGGAATGGACAAGGGCACGATGACTTGGTATAACGTCGATAACACACTTTGGATCATGAATAGAACTCCTCTGCTGTAGTTTACTTCAAACTATAAGCGCAACAGCGCAGAACGTCTAAGATATGAAATCAATATACCTCATAGCCAAAACCTATCATGCCAACAAAAAAAGCTCCCAGCCCTTACAAAGGGTTGAGAGCTTTTCGGTATATTGTTACATCATTTTGATCTCAAGCAACTCATATTTAATGATGCCCATCGGTGCATTTACACTAACAATATCGCCGACCTTTTTACCCAGCAATTCCTTGCCTAGCGGGCTTTCATAGGAAATCTTGTTATTAAGAACATCTGCCTCAGCAGCTCCAACAATTCTATATTCGATCTTCTCCGAATATTCGATGTCATTCAGAATAACAATACAACCCATACTAACCTTTGACAGATCCATTTGGCTCTCATCCACGATCTTGGCTTTGGTCAACATTTTCTCCAGAATCATAATACGAGTCTCCATGAACGATTGATCGTCCTTGGCCGAATGGTACTCACTATTTTCCTTCAAGTCTCCATAGCTGATCGCCAATTTAAGCCGTGCCGCCAATTCCTTACGCCCTGCGCCTTTCAATTCCTTCAGCTCTTCCTCTAATTGAGCCAACCCTTCTTTGGTCAAGAACACTTCTTCATTAGACATGTATACAACTCCTATTTAGATAATTTACAGCTTGAACATATAAATGCTTATATTTTAAAAAAATCCCTGCCACAATTGAACATTGGGCAAGGAGGTCAATGCTGCTTAATTATTCTGGCAAATGCTCTTTACAAAAAAGGAGTAACGCTTCTTCCTCGTCCTCTTCCATATCGAAATCGAGCAGTTGACCTGAAGTTGTCTCCTGTAGATCATAACTTACGATGCTGACTTGATCTTCATCCACCTTAATAATCGCTCTAGCGGATACTCCGTTCTCTACATACAGCTCATCATCCTCTGGAACGTCCAGTTGAACGACAAATTCATACCGTTTACCGGTTAGTATACCGAAAGGATCTTTTACATTCTCCACATTGTAGCCCGTAAATGTCAACATAACTCAATCAACCTCTTTTCCTAATACCTGCCACGTCATTGTATCACAAAAAGTAACATATTGTTGTCGAGGTAGTCCATCAAGCCATGGCTTTGGATTTCTTGATTTGTTTGCTTCGCAGCTGTCCGCAGGCAGCATCAATATCCACACCATGCTCCAGACGAGTGCTTACGCTGACACCCTGCTTCTTCAAGGTATCAAAAAAGGCCCGCACCGTCTCCCGCTCGCTTCTTTGATATTGGCTGTGTTCATCCACCGGGTTATAAGGAATCAAATTCACATTGACGAGCGGGCGTCGATCGCCAATCAGCTCGGCCAGTTCAAGCGCATGCTCTCTGCCGTCGTTTACATCCTTCATCAGAATGTATTCCAGCGTAATTCTCCGCTTGGTTTTCTCCAAATAATAATCTATAGACTCCATTAGCTTTTCTATTGGAATGGCCTTGTTAATCTTCATGATCTGCGTCCGCAGTTCATTATTAGGGGCATGCAAAGAAACCGCCAGGTTCACCTGCGTATTCGCATCCGCAAATTCAACGATTTTGTTAGCCAATCCGCTCGTTGATACGGTAATCCCTCTACCCGCAATTGCTAGTCCCTTGTGATCTTTGACAATCGCCAGGAAATCGAGCAGGTTCTTAAAGTTATCGAATGGCTCGCCAATGCCCATCACTACGACGTGACTGACCTTTTGATCCAGGTTCGCCGCATCCAGATGCTGCTGGACCTTCATAATCTGCTCCACAATCTCTCCGCTGGAGAGATCCCGGCTCTTCGCCAACAGCCCACTTGCACAGAAGCTGCAGCCGATATTGCAGCCCACTTGCGTGGTTACACATACAGACAAGCCGTATTTCTGTCTCATAAGCACTGTCTCGATCAGGTTGCCATCCTTTAGGCGGAACAGGAACTTAATCGTTCCATCCGCAGATTCCTGCTTCACATGTTCTTCCAAGGTATGAATGACAAAATTCTGCTCTAATAATTCTACACAATCTTTATTTACATCGAGCATTTCCGAAAAGTCTGTAATCCGCTTCCGATAAAGCCAATCCCAGACCTGCGTAGCCCGAAACTTTTTATGTCCACGTTCTAACAGCCATGCCGCCAGTTGATCAAAAGTTAATCCATAAATGGATTCTATATTCATTCGTTATCCTCTTTTCAAAACGTTAAAGTTCAGACCATCACTACTCATTGTCTCAAATTTTTTTTATTAAAACAAGGGGAGTTATTGGGTAGTGTCGAAGTTTACACCATTAAAGTCTGTTCTATGAACATGTATCTAAGGAGCGATGGAATCATATGGGTTCAACAAGAATAAAAGCAATCAGTCTCACCCTTCTAGCTGCCGTTCTAATCCTTGGTGGTTTTTTAGTGTATATTACCCTCACTGACTACAAACCACAGGAGATTACTACCCTTACTGTAAACAATAATCCGCAGCAAGTACTGAAGCAGGGAGAGTCCTTCTCGGTAACCACCTTTAATATTGGCTACGCCGGGTTGGATAAAGGCCAAGATTTCTTTATGGATGGCGGAACAAAGTCACGCTCAAGCAGTAGGGAACAAACGAAGACAAACCTTGAGGCCGTAGCGTCCCTTATGACAACTACAGACTCGGACCTGTTCATGTTGCAGGAGGTCGACGTCGATTCTTCCCGTAGCAACGGTATAGATGAAGTCTCTTTCTTGTCGAATAAGTTCGCTGATTACAGCAATGTTTTCGCGACCAACTACAAGGTACCTTGGGTACCGCTTCCAGTTCTTGATCCGATGGGCTCGGTGAACAGCGGTTTATTAACTTTATCCCGTTTTAACAGCACAAGTAATATTAGATATGATCTCCCGGGCAAAGAAACCTGGCCTCGCCAACAGTTTGATCTCGATCGTGCTTTTGTGGAGAGCAGATTGCCCGTTGATAACGGAAAAGAACTGATTCTGATCAATCTTCATTTATCAGCTTTTGACCAAGGCGGAACGATTCGTAAACAGCAGTTGGAGTATTTATCGGCTTATATCAAGAAGGAGAATAACAAAGGGAATTACCTCATCTTAGGGGGAGATTGGAACCATTCCCTTCCGGGTACAGCTCCTGATGCTTTCGAGACAACGCAGGATTGGCCGCAATGGCTGCAAGAATTCCCTGAACATTTTCAACAGGGCTTTCAGTGGGCTGTAGATGCCAAGGTACCCTCCGTCCGGACGCTCGATGTTGCCTATACAGAAGGTGTGAATTTCCGCGCAGTGATTGATGGCTTTCTAGTCTCACCAAACATCAGCATAAGCGGCGTACAGGGTCATGAGTTATCCTTCGAACACAGTGATCACAACCCTGTAACAGCCACTTTTATTCTGCAATAACATGGATTCTCTGATTCTATTTAAACACAACAAATTTCAGGTTTTTCTCTTGGAAATACTTAATGATAGCAGGCAAAGCTTCTACAGTAATCTTCTTTTCGTGAAATAGATAGACTCCGCCGGACGGATCGGCATGATGAACATATTGAAGAATATCCTCTGGGTTCTTGACGTTCCAATCCTCGGGATCACGATTCCACAATAATACCTTCATCTGCTGTTCCGTCACCTTGGCGGTTAACTTGTCATTGATCGCCCCATATGGCGGCCGAAAAATAGTAATCGGCGATTGTGTAATTTGCTCCAGCGCCTGATTAGTCTTCGCCAAGTTATTCCGGTTCTCCTCAACGCTATTAGCAGTCATTTTGCTATGATCCCACGAATGACTCCCAACCGACATCTTATGCTCATTAGCATACCTAACGGCTTCCGCATTATGAGCTACCTTATTCCCAATGAATAAAAAGGTGGCAGCCACCTTATGTTCTACTAGAATATCTACGATCTCTTTCGTATACTTTGACGGTCCATCATCAAATGACAAGGCAACGTAACCCTTTGGCAAGCTATACAAAAATTCATTCTCGGGTAATTCATACTTCTCGTACGGCAATGTCTGTTCCTGAGGAGGGGCCGAAGGTTCTGGTGTAGGCTCGGCTTGCTGGTTATGAACCGATATCGTCTGCGCAAGGGTAACGAACGGCACCGAAAGTAATGGCTCAGAGTCGGCCCCTAATACGGGTTCCTCCAGCGCTTCAGCACTATCTACGAGTTGTCCATCCATTCGCAGAGGTAACACAAATATCAAACAAGCGAACATGAGACACAGCAGTGCAACCAGTCCAATTCGTTTGGTCTTCTTTCTGCTTATCCTATGCCCTGGTTCTGTAGAGGGAAGCATGGTCTGAACTACCCTCTCCTCTTCTGCTTGAGGATAGTCCTGCTGCTTTAATTGAAGAAGTTGGTTTACATAATTTTCAGAACAGGCAAAATACAATGTTTCGCTGTAAGCTCTGTTCATTATAATCAGCGTGCTGTAGTAACTATTCCGAAACGGATCCCACTTCGGATACAGCGACAATCTCATTCTCCCTCCGGAAAAGGGACCTAGCGCCTTCAATTGTTCGTATGTAAATTCATCTATGGTGAGCTTGCTTCTTGCGTACCCAACATTACGGGTTAGACCTACCTCAATCTGATAACCGGCCTGTTCATGCTCAAGCGACAGTAACTCAATCATTAGAATGGTGTCCGGTTCCTTAGATGCCATGAATCCTATGTATCTCCGTTTCCATCATTTCGATCCGTCAGACTACTGCCACTCCCAAAAGGAACCGTCATCCGATTGGTGAAATCGCTGATCATACCCGAGAGATACGCCTTTTCTTGGCGAATCGTATCGTACTTTTGTTTTAAATGTGCATTCTCAATCTCAACCCGTCCGATTTTCTCTTCCAGATCATTCATCTTTTTAAGTTTCTCTGCATGGGCTTCGTTATGTTTTTGAATCAGATTTACATATTTTTGCTGCTCCAGCTCAATGGTACTCTTTAATTCCTCGAGCTCAGCTGTGAGCGCAGTTTGAAGCTCGCGGTAATCCTCCAGCACTTGATCGACCTTCAAATTTCTCTCAATCAACTTATGCTCAAGCTCGCGGACATTCTTTTCTCTTTCCTCAATGACCTTATTAAGGTTTTTCATATCCCGGTTTAATCGCTCCACATGACTGCTGGAATGGGTCAACCGATCCTGAAGCTCATTAATATTGGTCTCCGCATGTTGTCTGGCCTGAATAATCTGCTCCACGGAGAAGATCAAATCGAGTGATTTTTTATCAAGCTGAGCTTTGCCTGTCGTAACCAATCCAGCTAAAGTCTCGTCCGAGGTCTTTTCTTCTATTTCTTCGACCTGATCATCTAATAACTGTACCTTTTGAACCATATCCGACTTGGATTGCTTATCCACTGAATCTTTCTTTTTAAAAAAGGGGGAAATCATCGATTTTATCACCTCAATTATAAAAAAATGTCAAAAAATGTCGAGTGCCCACGAGTCTATTATAGTTTACTTATCTTGTATGTAAGTGAGCCTTTATATCTAACTTTCTGAAATGCACCTAAAGACCTATTTTCTTCTGCAAAATAAAAAAAGCACCCCTTCGGGTGCTTTGATTTCAATTGAATTTATCGGGAAATTGTTTGATCAATCCCTCGGTTAAGATATCTGCGAACATGATCATATGCTCCAGCCCTTTATCAAATGCGACAATTTCGGCATCCCAATCCTTTTTAACTCTAGCCGTCACGTCATCAGTAATCAATTCCAGATGTTCATGAAGCATTTCCTTTAATTGTTCATAAGAATATTTGGGATTCTGACTACTAAGGAACTTGGCAATGTCATCGGCGTTGGTATACCACTCTTTATTGTATTTTTCCACATCGGCCTGATTTCCAGCCTTCGCAGCATCTAGGACTTTTCCGGCAATAAGAATATGCTCCCGCAATAATTGAGCTACCTTATCTCCAACTGCCTCACCGTAATACGGTTTAAAGGCATCCCCTATGTCCTGCTGATTCTGTAACAGCCTTGCCAGTACCTTCTCCTTATCCTCGGAATCTGCAAAGGCGCTAACAATGTAGTTTTTTGTCCATACCACATGATCGATCCATAACTTCCTAAGATTATCCTTAAGCTCAATTACGGAAGGGGTTAAGCATTGCTTGTGGGAGCTCTTTTTCTCTTTAGCCGCTGCAGCATCAGCAATTGTAGGTGTAACACTTACAACCAGAAACATACACAATAAGGTTAGCTTCAACATCAAATTCTTATTTTTCAATATGACCTATCTCCTTGTGAACAGTGATGGATTTGAATATCTTGTATATTGTGCACCTTTACTTCCATTTCATTCACAGCTGATCTCAGAACACAAAAAAAGCACCATCACGTGGACGGCGCCTGAGTCTAACTATTATCTAAACATCACTTTGTCTACATTGTATTTAGATTTCAGTTCATTAATGATATAGGTTTCATAGATCTCTCTATGAACTGGACTTTCGATTAAACATACATCAATTCTGGTGACCTCGTCCCGATGTTGCTTGATGTCAGATACGGTGTCTTCAAAATGTTTTTTAATTCTTGGTCTTAACTTTCTCGCTTTACCTACAAACAACAACTCATCTTGATCATTGTAGAACATAAAGATACCGCCGTAATCTCTCGGAATCAGGTGAAAATCAGTAAATCCGTAAATATTGCTTAACTGCGGGTTAATTTGTTTAGTAATACTAACATCCGCTTTGGGAATCGTTATGTTGATCATTAGCTCACGTCCTCTTTCTATATAGGAGTAAATAGTATCATAAATCGCTAAGTAAGACCATTCAATCTGGCCCAGTCAAATAAATACAATAAAAGCAAGTTCGATTGATCTAATGGAAATATTACTAAAAAATATGGCATTATTCAAAACCTTCCTGCCCAAGGGTTGCGGTCTTAGACAGGAGAGGATTATAAATAAAATAGAGGCGTTTGCATCATGATATATAGATATTTGTCATCTAGGAGGATTTGATTCATGGCAGTAACAGACCGGCAAAAAATAGTAGATAGTGTCCCGCAAAAGGGTTTCTTCGGACATCCTAAGGGACTTTTCACCCTTTTCTTCACAGAATTTTGGGAGCGTTTCTCTTATTATGGCATGCGAGCTATCCTTGTCTACTACATGTATTATGAAGTGAGCCAAGGCGGTCTCGGATTACCTGAAGATATGGCACTTTCTATTATGTCTATCTATGGATCGCTTGTATATATGTCAGGGATCATCGGAGGCTGGCTTGCAGATCGGCTTCTCGGGACTTCGAGGGCTGTTTTCTACGGCGGCGTTTTAATCATGTTCGGGCATATACTACTGGCTATTCCAGGCAATACCACATTGTTTTTTGCTTCGATGGTTTTAATCGTACTCGGAACGGGTCTACTGAAACCCAATGTTTCAAGTATTGTCGGCGAAATTTATAGCGAGCAGGATAACCGCCGTGACGCTGCCTTCAGCATTTTTTATATGGGCATCAACCTGGGAGGATTTCTCTCCCCACTAATTGTTGGTGCAGTAGGCATGAATAATTTCCATCTAGGTTTCTCGATTGCCGCAGTCGGAATGTTTATTGGACTAGTCGTTTATATTATGACTCGCACAAAAAATCTGGGTCTGGCCGGTACGATTGTACACAACCCTATTCCTGCAGATCAGAAGAAAAAAATCTTTACTTGGATTGGTGTAGGATTAGTTGTACTTGCGATTTTGATTACGATCGGCATTCTTACCGGAGTGCTTACCTTTGAAACATTAATAAAAATAGTAGGGGTATTAGGCTTACTTATTCCTACGATGTATTTCATTATGATGTACCGCAGTCCCAAAACAACAGCCGTTGAACGGTCAAGAATTCTCGCATACATTCCTTTATTTATCGCATCGATTATGTTCTGGGCGATTCAAGAGCAGACTTCCACAGTTCTAGCTAGTTTTGCTGATAAACGGACCCAATTGGATTTTGCAGGCTTACACATTTCTCCTGCTTGGTTCCAATCGCTTAACCCGCTGTTTATTATCACTCTTGCACCTATATTTGCCTGGTTGTGGTTAAAGCTCGGTAACCGTCAACCCTCGATTCCGCAAAAGTTCTCGCTTGGTTTATTGTTTGCAGGTTTATCCTTCCTGGTGATTTTAGTACCTGCTTATTTCGGTGGAGCTAATTCACTTGTGAATCCATTATGGCTGGTACTCAGCTATTTTATCATCGTAATCGGGGAGTTATGCTTGTCCCCTGTGGGTTTATCAGCAACGACCAAACTGGCACCGGCGGCTTTTACCGCTCAAATGATGAGTATGTGGTTCTTATCGAATGCCGCTGCCCAAGCAATTAATGCTCAGATTGTGAAGTTCTATACCCCGGATACCGAAATGATGTACTTTGGAGTAATTGGTGGAGTGGCCCTTATCCTTGCGCTTATCCTCTTCCTATTCTCTTCCAAAATTCAGACTTTCATGAAAGGGATACATTAAACACACCCAAAGGCTGCCCGAGATTCTCTCGGCAGCCTTTTTTTGGTTTCCTATAGTTATCCAACCTCTACACCAGAAACATGGCGACAATCGTCGTGACTACCAGCCCAATCAATACAGGCTTAACATTCCGTCTCGCCAGCTCAAAGGGGCTTACTCCGCAAATAGCGGCGGCCGGAATCAATGCCCACGGAATCAGCGTGCCTCCACCCACCCAAATGGCAGCTACCTGACCTAGCGCAGTTAAAGTCGCCGCATCGGAATGTGTGGCCACAGCAAACAATTTCCCAATGGACCCGGCAAGTGAAATGCCCGAGAACCCTGAACCATCTAGGCCTGTAATGGCTCCGGTTATGGTCGCGGTTACTGCACCCACAGCGCCGTTCAGAGGAACGTTATGAGCTAGAGCGACCCCTAGATCATTTACAATCCCCTGAGATGCGGCGGGCAGCACTTTGCCGAATAATTCAGCAAACGCCGAATCCCCCAGATAGAAAAAAGCGGCAATCGGTATCACAGGACCAAATACTTTGAAGCCAAACGTAAGTCCATCAATCAGATAAGAGGTTACTTGCTCCAATCCTTTATTACGATGTGCCAACAAGGTGACTACAACCAGAATGAATACCGCAGTACCACCAACTAAGGCAGTTGCGTCTCCACCCTGCAAATCGAGCAGGAACATGCCTGCTACATCGGCTAAAAACAGGATGGGAATGGCGATGGCCAGCCATTGTTTCAATGCTGGATGAATCACCGCTGGATCCTCTGCCGTATCATTCTCTGCAGATAACGCACTCACGGCACTTTTCCCGGCAATAAGCCCGTCTCGCCAAGTTCCCTTCTTCTGATCTCTGCGCATCATCCAATACGCCGTTATCGTAGTCACCACGCCCATAACAATTACAAGCGGAACACTCGCCTCCATGACACTGGTCACTGGAAGTCCGGCCGCATCTGCTGTTAGTTTAGGTGCACCTTGAATAATGTAATCACCTGAGAGCGCAATCCCGTGGCCAAATAAATTCATTGCCATCGCCGCTCCAAGAGCCGGCAGTCCCACTCGAATGGCAACCGGCAGCAGCACAACCCCGATCAAGGCCACTGCAGGTGAAGGCCAAAAGAACCATGAGGTGACCATCATAATCAGACCGATCCCCCAAAAGGCTATGAACGGTGTGCGCAAAAAGCGGGTAAGTGGAGCAACCATGATCTCGTTAATCCCCGTGCGTGTTAATACCCGGCTCATGGCTACTATGATCGAAATAATCATGATCGTACCCATTAGCTCCTTGGTTGCATATACAAAAGAGTTGAATATACCTGTGACTGAACCACTGACGGTCTCCGTGGCTAACCACCCAAGTACAAAGATGCCCGCAATACAGATCATCGTTGTGTCCCGTCTCTTGATCAGAAGTGCCATTATAAATACGATAAATGCCAGATATACATAATGGAGCGCTGTTAACTGGATGCCCATCTCTGCACCACACCCTTCTCCTACTATCCGAGTGCTATATGGTATGCAGGGGTGTAGGCTAAAGTTCGGTAGAAATGGGCTTAAAACAGCAAAAGAAGCCATCCCGTGCGTAGAGAAAATCTACGTATGGGACGGCTTCTTAATGTTTCTTAATTAGAGACTATTATTTAGCTACAACTCCGCCATCAACCGGCAGCTCAACACCTGTAATGTAAGAAGCTTCATCAGAAGCCAAGAACAATACAGCTTCAGCTACTTCAGAAGCACGACCAACACGTGGCAGCGCAGTCTGAGACATAAAGAAGCTATGCATTTTTTCGTTATTTACAAATTCAGCACTCATTGGGGTTTCGATAAATCCTGGGTGAACAGAGTTCACACGAATGTTATCTTTACCAAAGTCTACAGCTGCTGCTTTACTTAGCATACGAACTGCACCTTTAGAAGCTGTATAAGCACCAGCACCGCTGCTGCCAGTCAAACCTGCGATGGATGAAATATTAACGATGGAACCACCTTTATTGTTCTTCATTTGAGGAACAACATGCTTCATGCCAAGGAATACGCTGCTCACGTTGATGTTCATTACTTTGTTCCATTGATCAACAGTGGATTCGAGCAATTGAACCGGGAATGAGATCCCTGCATTGTTTACCAAAATATCGATTTTCCCGAACTTGCTAATCACATCTTCTACAACCTTGATCCAGTCTTCTTCGGAAGCCACATTATGTGCATAAGCTGCTGCTTGTCCACCATTTGCTTCAATTTCCTTCACAACTGCTTGTACGGCAGCCTCGTTAATATCAGTTGCCACAACTGTAGCGCCCTCTTTGGACAATAAAAGGGCTTCTTCACGGCCCATGCCACTGCCTGCACCTGTAATAATTGCTACTTTATTAGTTAGACGATTCATAATTAGGTCTCCTCTATAATCGTATTGTGATATAATATTTGAGTGATGATAGTCACACTATCACTGTGATATATATCATATCATTTTTGTAAAAGAACTACAACTACTCCTTGCTTAATCCAATAAACGGTGGATATAATACTAATAATTGAAAATCCCAATCAAAAAATGGAAGGGTCTAGCCCTCATGAATCCTAAAACACGATACGAAAAAGAAAGATCCGATGGTAAGCAACAACGATTAATTACGATCCTCGAATCCGCAGAACGAGTATTTTCACAAAAAGGAATCGAAAAGTCGACGATGCAAGATGTCGCAAGCGAAGCCAACATCGGGATTGCGACGTTATTTCGCTATTTTCCCAGAAAAGAAAAACTCGTAGTGGCTGTAGCCACCCGAATGCTGGAGCCTATGCTCGATCATTTTAAATACGTAGCGGACTTGCCCCTTACTTGTCTTGAACAAATCGAGAAATTATTTGATTTTTTTATTCAGGATCAAAATCATCTAAGTATTATTTTTATGGTCAATTTCGAAAGCTACGCCTCACACTCAAGTGAGCCTGTTGAGGATGTTCTGAGCTTCAATGCACTCAACCGCAAAATTTGGCATGAATACTCCAGGATCATTCAAAATGGGGTAGAAGACGGCTCTATTCGTGCGGGTCTCCCCGTAAAAGAGACCTTAATTACGCTCATGAATAGCTTTGCCCTCTTTTCCAGAAAACTAACGATGAAAAAAAACATTCTCCTGCTGGAATCGGATCTAGACTCCGACGATCAGCTTGAGCTACTTAAACAAATTTTTCTGGATCATTTAAAAGCCTAAAAAGCGCCAGTTTCCTTAGGAGGGGAACTTGGCGCTTTTTCTATAGTCAAACAAAAAGAGACATTTCCGAGGAAAATGCCTCTATCCAGATTCAAGTTACGACCTATATACTGCCTTCGTTAGCTAGTGAAACGGGCAGGTTGCGACGGGTGATTGTTGATAAAGAAAACGAGGGCTGAAATCATATTCTTTTAACGTACGATCATGCCAAATCGGTGTAGACGAAGGTGACATAGGCGGAATCAGCCAGGACCAGCGCCCTGAGACTTGGCGCCCCTGCTCGTTCTCCTGTTGCTGGAATCGAACAAATTGATCTGCTGCTGTATGGTGATCCACGATGCTGACCCCTGCTTGCTTGAAGGAATGCAGCACTGCGCGATTCAGCTCAAGAAGCGCCCGATCCTTCCAAAGCGTTGTGTTGCTGGAGCGATCCAGTCCCATCACATCAGCTATAGCTGGCAAAGTGTTGTATCGTCCAGTATCCCCCAAGTTACGCGAGCCGATTTCAGTCTCCATGTACCAACCGTTAAAAGGAGCAGCCGTGTACAGAATACCGCCAATTTCCAACTGCATGTCCGTGATAATGGGTACAGAATACCAACGGAGCTGAAGCTCAGCAAAACGTTCAATTTCAGGATGTGTTAACGGTACCTCCTGAATGAGGTGATCAGGAATAGGGAAAACGTAAGGATGCCCGTTGCCAATACTGATCACTAACGGCAACACATCATAACCGCCACCTGTTCCTTGCCAACCTAGTTGCTGGCATATTTTTGTGAATTCATCCGATGCCGGATCGCCAGCGCGTCCGTGTTCTTCATCGCCAGGATACCCGGCATAACGAATCAATTGGTGGTTCCAGATCCGAATCCGCTGATTCGGATCTTCTCCGCTGCGGAAGACCGTGATGAGTGAACGTATACGTCCTCCGTTGTTCGCCTTTTCCAGATGTCGCAGCAACGCTTCAGCAACTTGTTCCTCAGTCTCTGCTTGGCGTTCATCGACCAGCTCAATGGATTGCCAAAAAAGACGCCCAATGCAGCGGCTATTGTGGCGCCAGGCCATTCTTGCACCATGCGCTAATTCTTCCGTTGTATGTGTGTAACTGCCTGATTGGTTAATTTCCTCATGTACGGCTAGGATGCGATGATCCGTCTCGGCTTCAGACTTGTCTAGTTCAGCGTAACATTGTCGAATGAAAGCTTCCGCCTGCCGGGTTAATTCTTCGATGTGCTTGCCATTCATATCCCTAATCCCCCATCTACACCCTTGCTTAAACTCTCAATCCAGTATAACATCCCTCTTCCTATGCCACATCTTTCAGGGAACAGCGCATAAGAACAACCCGTGAAGCTTGGAGCTTCACAGGTTGCGGCAGGAACATTTAGCGCTCTGAACGTTTCCCTTGCTTATTCAATGAGGCAAGTCTGCTCTTATCCTCGGTCAACAGTTCTTCAGCCAACTCCACACCTTGAGGACCTAGCCAGTCCTGAGCTTGCTGAATCGCCTGCTCAGTATGTGCCAGGCGGTTCTCAGCCTGTGCCAAAGTCTGTTCTGTTGGATGACTAAGTGCCTGAGAGACAGAGAAATGAAGCTTGCCCAAAGAATTTTTGGCTTGAGTTACATTGTCATTCGCTTGCAGACTGGAATCGGGTTGTTTCATAAATGAAATACGCTCCCTTCTGAAATGCGCCTGTTCTCTTCTAGCATGGTTTGGGTGAAGTAATCTTATGCATTCACTATCTACTGGATAATGGATTGCATAAAGGACGTCATTTCATTACTCGCTTTATTCAGGCGCTCAATGACACCGCTGAATTCAGTGACCAATTCTGCTTGTGAGTGTGAAGAAGCAGAGATCGCTTCAATTTCTTGCTCCATTTGCTTAATGGACTTTTGAACATCACTCAGTGATTTTTCAATATTATGGGTTGCTTCTTTAGTGTTAACGGACAGTTTGCGTACTTCCGTAGCAACCACCCCAAAACCAGCCCCTTGCTCTCCTACACGAGCGGCTTCAATTGCCGCATTCAGCCCAAGCAGGTTCGTCTGCTCAGAAATCTCACGAATGAAGCCGGCAACCTTATTCACTTCTTGTGATTCCGTTACGGCTCTACGCGTATTATCTAATATTTGCTGCGAAGTAGCTGATAATTCCTGAGATTGGGCAGCTACGCTCTGCACCATCTCCATTAGATGACTGCTTATCTCATTAATCTCATCTGTGAATCCTTCAAGCTTATTCTCGTTCTCTAGTGTATAGGCAATGGCAAAAACCCCGATTACATCATCATCCGTTCCGTAGATAGGTACACATGTTGAGATTACAGGAGCTCCATAAATTTCTGCTGGGATTCGGTTAGAGCTTGCTATACCTTTCAGTCCATTTGAAAGCGACAGATCTTCAGGCGGGATAGGGTTACCCTTAACCAATCCGAGATCAATAACTTTACTTGGTGCGTAATAATGGAAGATCTCCCTGTCCGTGATTCCAATCATAATATCCTGCGAGTGAATCTTTTTGAAATAAGGTGCTGCGAGGACTAAGGCATCGATAATACTCATCTCTTCATCTCCCATATAAAAAAAATGTATATGTAGTTTTATCGTCACAATGGGTTATTAAATGAATATTGTCATAGTAGAGTAACAATCCCCACGTATGATTTGTTTATGAATACTATTAGCAGACGACAATTTCTAAAGAAAAGCGCTCAATTGACTCTAGGGCTTCTTGGGACAGCTGGTGCATCCGGCATCTATTCACATTGGATCGAACCCTACTGGCTGGAAATCAAATATGTAGATATTACACTTCCTAGACTTCCTCCAGCCTTCGATAGATTTCGTATCGTTCATTTTAGTGATTTACATCAGGGGGTATATTCCAAGCCGCAAGCTTTAACGGAGTTAGCGCAGCAAATTCAACATGTAAATCCAGATCTGATCTGTTTCACCGGCGATTTATTAGATCATTCAGCCGATTATATTTCAGAAGCCGTAGCCTTGTGCTCTCAATTGCGGGCCCCCTTTGGACAATATGCAGTATTAGGAAATCATGATGCTTTTGGGACCAGAAAGGTTGTAACGAAAGGGCTAACACAATCGGGCTTCCACGTGCTCCATAATGAACATATCGTCTTAACCCAAGGTACGGACAAGCTCTATATTGCCGGAATAGATGATCCTTGGGTCGGAAAAGCAGACATTGCCCAAGCGCTGCTTCATATCCCGGAAGAGGCTTGCACAATTCTCCTTGCCCATGAACCTGATTTCGCCGATGACTTTTGCAAGCTGCCTATAGATCTGCAATTGTCTGGCCATAGCCACGGAGGCCAAGTGCGGCTTCCCTTTGTCGGAGCTTTATATACCCCGCCTCACGGAAGTAAATATTCAAGTGGATTATATCAACTGCCCAACAGCCAACTTCAGGTCTACACCACTCGCGGGATAGGAGTAACTCGTATGCCTGTTCGTTTTAATTGTCGCCCCGAGCTCACCGTAATTACTTTACATTCTTAATGCTAGTGTCTTAATCGTACAAAATGGTTAAAAAGTATATACCTTTTGCATATCTATGCAACAACACTGTAACCGCCTTTGTAATCAAATCTATTTAGGACCTAGGTATAATTGTAGGAGTGATAGAGGAAAAAATATCATATTGCAACTACATAAGCCCATCCTTGGGAAGGAGAGATTAAGTTATGAATAAAAGTATGAAATGGACCTCAGCCATCTTGGCTGCTGGAGTATTGCTTGGAGGGTCGGGACTAGTAGGAGGAACTTCAGTTCAAGCCGCAACTACCGGAGGAAATACGGTAAAACAAGCCGCACAGCAACCCTCTGTAGTGCTTAAATATAAAGGCCAGACCTTATCGCAGCAAGCGAAAATAGTAAACGGCAATACCATGATCCCTTTAACTGTACTACGGGATGCTTTTGGCCTTTCCATTAACTATAATGCAAGCACTAAAACTTATAGTGTGGGCAGCGATTCCATGAAGCTGGACATGGAGGTC
Source organism: Paenibacillus sp. FSL F4-0122 (assembly GCF_038002845.1). Taxonomy (NCBI): domain Bacteria; kingdom Bacillati; phylum Bacillota; class Bacilli; order Caryophanales; family Paenibacillaceae; genus Paenibacillus; species Paenibacillus sp. FSL F4-0122. The sequence continues at coordinate 2,525,217 of NZ_JBBODI010000001.1, read as the reverse complement.
TCAGATTACGGTGTTAGTACAACCCTGAATGGCTATTACATTTATAGCATGACCGGCAGTCATGATGTGAAGGTCATCAACGACCGGATTTATGTTCCATTCAAACTCTTGTCTGACTATTTAGGAGTGCAAGGCGTTTATAATCCTTCATTGAAATCACTTGATCTAAGTAAAAAAGTAATGAATGACATCAAAATTACCTCTGAAACCTTAGATAAGAGTAATAAAAATGCTAGTATCAAAGTGCAATATCCAAAAATCAGCGGCTTAACAGATGAAGTACAAACTAAGATTAATGCAATCTTCAAAAAGCAAGCTGAACAATTCGTCGCAGAGAGCGAAGAACAGGCTAGTCATAGAGATGGCACTATAGAGAATAAATATGACTTCTCTCAAACTTTTGTTGTCTCCTTTAACCGTGAAGGTGTACTAAGCTTAGTGACGGATCAGTATGGTTATACAGGTGGAGCTCATGGTGGAGCCCTTCGTGAAGGATTTACCTTCTCGCTGAAAGACGGCAAACCAATAGAACTTAAGGACCTGCTGAAGGCAGAGCCAAACTACAAACAAAAATTAGATAAAATGTTGAAGGAAAGCACCAAGGAGCTAGCTTTTCCAGATACACCTGGCGGACTAACAGAAAAACCAAACTTCTACGTTTCCGAGAGTGGCCTTGCAATCTTCTACCAACAGTATGAAATTGCCCCTTATGCGGCTGGAATTCCTACGTACACCTTTAATTTCAGTTCAATATTACCAAAGGGAACTAACCCATTCGCTGCCTTCAAATAAACTTCTATTGTAAAAAAGAGCGTCACAGTCATTAGGACTGGGACGCTCTTTTGGTTTTACAGCTTATGCTTCCAAACTTCCAGCCGGGCCGAAGAATTCATAATGAATTCTGTCTTCAGCCACCTTCCATTCCTTAAGAGCCTTATATATCGCCTTCATAAAAGGAGTCGGTCCGCAGAAATAGAATTCAGAGTTTACGTCTGTTACTTCTTGCAGGCAAGCTAGATCAATATAACCTGTTTTATGGAACGTATCTCCTTCACTTGGGGTTTCATAACATACATAGGATCGTAGGGTAGGATGGGACTGCTCTAAATCCGCCACCATTTCTTTCATAGCATGCAAGCTTCCATTGATGGCTGCATGAATGTACGTTACCTCTCGTTCTGGCTGCGTAGCAATTAACGTCTCCAGCATACTTACCATAGGGGTTAGTCCAACCCCACCGCTGATAAGAACCACTGGACGATCACTATCTTTATTTAGTACGAAATCACCCGCTGGCGAGCTCACTTCCAATATAGATCCCACTTGAACAACATCATGAAGGAAAGTAGATACGACACCAGCCGGTTTATCGGGCCCCTCACCTTCCCGTTTAACTGTGATGCGGTAATACGACTGTCCCGGCGCACTGGACAAACTATAGTGGCGAACATGGGTGTATTCCTCGTCCTCAGGCTGAACACGAACCGTGATGTATTGACCCGGCAAGTAAGAAGCTATAGCCCCTCCGTCCTCAGGAGAAAGGTAGAAGGAAGTAATAAGTTCACTTTCTTTAACCTTCTTAGTAACCACAAAGTTTCTAAATCCACTCCAACCCCCGGGAATTTCGGCAGCCTCACGATACTTCTCTGCTTCGACACCAATAAAGGCATCTGTGATCACGCCATACGCCTTTGCCCAAGCATCAATAATTTCTGGCGTCGCCGCATCGCCAAGTACTTGCCCAATAGCAGCTAACAAAGTCTCACCTACGATGGGATAATGTTCAGGTAATACTCCCAATGCCCGATGTTTCTCCGCAATCTGTTTTACCACAGGCAAGATATTTTCTAGCTGATCAATATTCATTGCCGCCGCGAGTACGGCGTTAGCAAGTGCAGTCTGCTGTTTACCTTCCCGTTGGTTGGCGTGATTAAATATATTTAGTAACTGCGGATGATTTTCAAATAACATGCGATAGAAAGTAGTTGTGATGGTCTTCCCATGAACCTGCAAGACAGGCACCGTTGATTTTATGATTTCAATTGTTTGTTGATCTAACATCTAAATACCCTCTTTCCTGCAATAAATTAATTCCTCTATAAAAAGCATATAGAAGCTTCGCATGCCATAGTGTGCGTTCAATCACACGGGAAATTGAAAAAATGTGAACGAACCAATAATTGCAATGATATCCATCACAATAACGTACCCAAAATCAAAAAAAGCTATCCAAGCAGCCATTATAGCTTCCGGGATAGCTTTTTATCTTATTATTTTGACAGCTCCACAAACCCTTCTCCGAATACATCTCTTACATCGTGTATGGTAATAAATGCCTCTTTATCAATGGATTTGACGATTTTCTTAAGCATAGTCACTTCCTGCTTGCTAATCACAATATACAGCAGCTCTTTAGGTGTCTTGGTATAGTACCCACGGCCATATATTACTGTGACGCCTCTATCCATAATTCCATTAACCTGTTCAGCAATTTTGTCCTGCTCTTGGGATACAATCGTAACAGCCTTCTTAGGGTTCACTCCCTCAATAATGAAGTCCATTATCTTAGTGGCTACATAGAGCATCACGATCGTAAACATCAGACTTTGTACTCCAATGATGAAATACGAAGCGAACACCACAATTAAATCGACGAGCAGCAGTGCGTAACTAACGTTCCAGTCCAAATATTTATGTAGGATTCTGGCGATGATGGTTGACCCTGCAGTCGTTCCACCCACTCGTATAATCAGCCCGATCCCCACACCTGAGAAGATACCCCCGAATATTGCATTAATTATCAACTCATCACTGCCAATATTCCAATTTTTCGTAAGAATCAGGAATAACGAATTGAAAAACACCGCAATAATCGTGTATACCGTCGTAGTTTTGTCTAGAAATTTGTACCCCACAATTAATAATAAAGCGTTAAGAATCAAACTAACAATACCGGGTGACCACTGATACAAATAGTAAGTAATCATAGTCAGTCCCGTGACCCCGCCTTCACCGAACTCGTTTGGAATTACAAACAAATTAACGGCCAAGGAGAATAACAAAGCTCCTACTATGATGGAAACAATATCCGAAATACGCTTTTTCATACGATGCCCCTTCTACCCTAGATCTATATCCACAAATACTAACACCGCTTTGATATAGATGCAATCCATCCGAAAGAAGTCAACAGTCTATAGATACAGTAACCAACCACCCCACCGCTAGTGTTCAAAATAAGATCATCCACATCAAAGGTACCGATATACAATACTAATTGCGTGAATTCAAAACAGAAGCTCAGCGCCAGTGAGAGAAAGAAGACTCTTTGAAACAGCCTTACTTTTTGCGATAACAGCATAGGCACCAAGATCCCAAATGGAATAAAAGCCAACAGATTCCCTACTAAATTAATAGATGAAAAAGGATCTGAAAGTGACAGATTGTCCATCCCCCGTGAGATCTCCTTAAAAGGGATATAGTTGCCACGCCGATTAAAAATCCTGTCTGGATGTTCAAACATACGTCCCGCTTGATCCAAAAGCGATAATAAGTTAACCGGTGCACCTTTAAATAAAATAATTCGGATTAAAAAATACATATAGACGATAAATATCGCTGCCAGCAAAAGGTTTATAGCAGACTTTTTTTTCGGCTCTTTAGTCATTAATATGTAGTAACAATTATGCCATCCATGTTATCGCCTGAAGTCATATATTGCCCTTCCTGTGGAATTTTGATCGTAGTGTATTTGGATACCGGAAAATAACTTACTGTATAAGCTTTACCGTCTACTGTTGTCGAAATCTCTTTGTTCTCCTTCAAGAAATCCAAATATTGCTCTAACACAAGCCCTTTCTCATGAATAATGGCGCTGTGCGGCAACCCTACATAACGGAAATGCCAGGGTTCATATTTTATCCCCGTAATCTCGGTTTTGTCTTTCGGATAGCGGAGAATAAAGCCGTATTTCCAAGCATTTTTTTGCAGCCATTTTCCTTCAGGCGCTTTACTCATTTCTGCTTGGGACGACCCGATATCCAGAGATAATCCTAAATTATGTTCACTGTATTGCGCCGGTAAAGCATAGTCCGAGCCTTTTTCCTGATATAATTTCTCTTGCTCTTCAAAGTCCCTGTACCCGCTGCTAATTAAAAAATGATTCACACCCTCTTTTTCGGCAGCTTTGACCATCTTATTGAATTTATGCGCTACACTTTCAGACAAACGAATCGAGGTATCCAGCAGTCCATAACCCTGCACCAGATCCGCCTGCTCATATAAGGTCACGATATCAGGCTTCACACTATCCTCATGTACCGGGTATTGTCTATTCACCAGCAACAAATCCCCTTGATACACCTGATCTTGTGTTACCACCTCTAAACTATTGTTATTTGTAATAGATTCTTTGCGAATCTTATCATCGTATCCTAAATTGCCCGTATTCGGTAAATAACGAGCCGCTGCATACCCAAGCAACAACACAACCAACGCCAAAAAGCCCCACTTCTTCATCAGCAATGTCCTCCCATTTCCTTGATAGGAATAGAATAACGAAGACACTTTAAAGAAAAGGCGGGACAAATATAAAGTTTTTCTTAAAATATATAAACTTCACTGGCTTTACCCATTAAAAGTATATCCAACGCCCCAGATCGTCTTAATGAATTTATTCTTATTGATGTCTTCGCCCAGCTTTTTGCGCAAGGTACGGATATGCACCATGACCGTGTTCCCACTCTCATAATAAGCATCGCCCCACACCTGTTGAAAAATGCTCTCCGCACTAAACACCTGCTTGGGATGGCTAACCAATAAATGCAAAATATCAAACTCTTTTGGAGTTAACTCTATGACCTCACCATAAAGAGTAACCGTATGCTCATCCGGTGAAATCATCAATCCCCGAACCTCTAGCACCGATTTAGTTATGGCTGCGGGCTGACTGAATTGTATGGAACGCCGCAACTGGGAATTAACCCGGGCGACCAGCTCCATTGGATTAAACGGTTTGGTCATATAATCATCTGCGCCCATAACCAGTCCGGTGATTTTATCAAGATCGGAAGTTTTAGCACTCAGAAAAATAATCGGCAGATGATGATGCTCCCGAATATGGCGGGTTACCTCGTAACCATCCAGCCCCGGCATCATAATATCCAGAATCGCCAAATCTATCGTTTGCGACTCAATGGCTTGTACCGCTGCCCTTCCATCGGACACTTTGAGGATATGATACCCCTCTTTTTGCAAATGCAAGGCCACCAAGTCGGCAATTTCCGCCTCATCATCCGCAATTAAAATGGTGATGCGCTTCATCTATTTTTCACTCCTATAGGTTGTGCTGTACACTCTTCATCCATTATACCCTAAACTCAAAAACCACTCCTAGAAAGAAGTGGTTTCCAATTAAATCTATGATTTATATAGTTTATTTACTTTTATTATAGCTGTCTAACAATAGCTCTAATGAAATACCATTTACTGTGACGCCTGAAAGATTGCAGTCTCTTATATCCACATTCGAAAGATCACAATCTACAAAGGATGTCCCGTTCAGCTGGCATCGCTCAAACTTATTGCCTTTGCCGTACAAATGAATATCGTGGAAATAAGCCTCTCCTAGTTCACTGTTACTAACCTCTATTTCCCACAGCCCCACTTCATTAAACTTAACAGAATGCATATTGATGTCATTAAAGGTGGTACTGCTCATATTAATATTATCGAATCCGGTCCCCTCCATATTTACATTGGAGAAGTTTGTCTTATGCATATCAATATCATCAAATTCACTCTGGCCCATAGCCACACGACGAAAATTCGTTTCAGTCATTCTTTCATCCTGAAAGACTCTCTTCTTAAATTCGTCCTGTAATTTGTTTTCACTAAGATTATTATTCACTGTACTCAACATCTCCCTTTTTAAGATCGCTCTTGATCTACGGAGTCTACTCTCAACAGCTTCGCTGGATAAATCAAGGAAATCGGCGATTTCCCTAACCTTGTAATTGTCGATATAGTAGAGAATTGTGACTATACGGTTAGCTTCTGATAGGGTGTTTAAGGCTTTCCACACATCTTGCTGGAGTTCTTTTCTGAGCAGCTGATCTTCGGTAGATTCTAGCTGCGGAACCTCCATTTTTTGCATGAATTCGTAAGCAGTTTTCTTTTTATTTGACCTAAACCAATCCATGCATTCCCGTGCAGTAACCGCATATAACCAACTGGCGAGTTTCTCAGGCTCCTTCAAGTTGGGTAATTTGCGATAGGTTTTAACAAAAACCTCTTGGGCAATGTCTTGTGCGGTATGAAAATCACCCAATTTACCATAAGCAACCCCGTATACTGCATTGGAATATTTGCCGATAAGTACACTGAATGCATCCATGTCACCTTTACACACCTTATCTACCAGTTCTGCGTCCGTACAAGTCACTATTTTCCTCCTTAACATCAAGCTCATAACATAGACGGAAAAGAGACTCAAAAACCGTCTTTATGCCTGCAAATAAATTTTAATGGAGAGGGGATTTCAACTTTTCTACTATGGTCTTAGCCAATCTGCTTCATCCCCCAAATGTATTCGGATGCTTATTCACCGTGATAATTATAGCCTAATTATTACCTAGCTAAAACAATCTGCGAGCCGTCACCAAACGTTTCTTCCACTTGTCACTTAAGGCTTCATAATGAACGCCAAGCTCCTTGGAGTACGTATGTAAGATCTGATTATTTCCCGCGTAAATCGCCACATGTCCAATATCAAGTCCACGTGCACTGAAGAATAACAGATCCCCCTTGCGCAGCTCGTTAATTCCAACCTCTTTGCCCTCTTTGGCCTGATTGTAAGAGACACGTGGCAGGTCAATTGCCAACATATCCTTAAATACATGTCCTACAAAAGAAGAACAGTCAAAGGTTGACGTCTGGTCAGTAGCAGCGCCAAATTCATAAGGCGTTCCCAGATATTTTTCTCCGTAAGCAAGCAGCTCGTTTCCCTGCCGCTCTACAAGAGCAGCACTCGTATAATTGCTATATTTGGGTTTAGCAGAGATATATCCACTCTTGTTATCCTGCGTTCGCACTTCTAACCATAAAGCATCTACTTCTCTAACCACATGTACCTTATCTCCTGCCGACAACATTTGCTGAACCGTTGATTGGGCTGACGAATCTGGCAAACTTCGCAGATTAACTCCATAAAGAATTGTCGTATCGTAATCCACTGCCGAGTAGATACGAACAGCACGAGTAGCAGTATCCCACTTCACAGTGCTGCCCAAAGCTTCGCTGACAAAACGCAGTGGCATCATCGTATAACCGCCGGCAATCTGGCCGGGAACGGCTACGCTTAAGGAATGGCCATTTTTATTCGCTGCTTGATCGCCAATATGATAGGTCAGCACCAGGTCTCCCTTGGTTGCCTTAACGGTCTTGGTATCATTATTCCAAGTAATCTTTGCCCCTTGAGCTTCAAATAACTTGCGCATAGGGACTAGTACTGTATCGTTTACGAGCAAGGGCTGAGCCTCTAATTGTAGCTGTTGATCATCCAGATAGACGGCTGTAACCGGAGTCTGAGGCGTTGTCGCCGCATAGGCCGGAGCAGTATAGAGCATAGATGTAAGTAGTAAAAGTAACATAGCTTTCTTTTGAAATTTCATGATGTCATCACCTCGTTGATTGATATGTACACCTATTGTTACTAAAAAAAGGGTGATTAGTTTTGTTACAAATTTTGGGGTAAGCATCTACCTACGGCATAAGCACCTAAAAAAAGAGGACTACGATCACCTTTCGGTATCATAGTCCTCTTTTTAAATATGCCTCATGGAGCCGGCTAGACAGGTTCCTCAACTTCAAAAATGGAATCAATAATGATCGGTAGATTATCCCTTACGGAAACAGCACCCAATACAGAACGAGCATGAACACCCTTGTCTCCGAACACCTCAAGCATTAAATCTGAACAACCATTAAGCACTTTATGATGTTCTTCAAAAAGGGGATCTGCATTAACGAAGCCTTGAATTTTGACTACTCTTTTCACTTTGTCCAAAGAACCTAAAGCTGTCTTAAGGACGGCAAGGATCTCTATACCCGTTAAACGTGCAAAATGGTAGCCTTCTTCGGTAGTGTAGTCTTGTCCCAGCTTTCCTTTGGGATGGCCCGCTGGTCCTTTTCCCGACACAAAACATAAACCATTAACAATTACGTAGTTAGCGTATTTTGCCGCCGGTTCACTAGCCTCAGGCAGGACAACTCCTAATACTTCGAGTCTGCTCGCTATAGTGTGCTCTGTCATATCCATCTCCCCCTCCATTATCAACAGCTTCAATAATTAAGTAAGATCATAGTTACTACTTAGCTTCAACCTCTGCTTCCCATCTCGATATCTCAGCGCGAACAATGGGTGCTACTTGGGTACCCAATAGCTCAATGGCTCTCATTACATCCTTATGAGGCATTGTGCCAAGCGGCACATGCAGCATAAAACGTGTGATGCCTACTTGCTTGCGCAGGTGAATGATTTTCTCAGCAACGGTCTCTGGGTCACCTACGTACAAGGCACCTTCAAATCTACGTGCCGCATCATAGCTTGCACGGGTGTATTGACCCCATCCGCGTTCCCGGCCAATAACATTCATACTAGCTTGCGTAGAAGGGAAGAACATATCCGCAGCCTGCTGATTATCCTCTGCAATGAAGCCGTGTGAGTGTGAAGCAACGGGCAGCTTCGACACATCATGTCCCGCTTGCGCCGCAGCCTTCTTATAGAGCTTCACGATCGGAGCAAACTGTAGCGGACTGCCGCCAATGATAGCCAGCACAAGCGGTAATCCTAGTAGACCTGCACGAATTACGGATTCTGTATTTCCTCCGCTGCCAATCCATACTGGCAAAGGATTCTGCACGGGACGCGGATAAATCCCCAGATTATTAATGGCAGGACGGTGCACGCCGCTCCAGGTTATTTTTTCGGATTCCCGTATTTTGAGCAGCAAGTCCAGCTTCTCATCGAACAGCTCATCATAATGATTCAAATCATACCCAAACAGCGGGAACGACTCGATAAAAGAACCCCGGCCTGCCATGATCTCTGCGCGTCCATTTGAGATTCCATCAAGGGTAGCGAAATCCTGAAACACACGTACTGGGTCATCAGAGGAAAGTACTGTAACCGCACTGGTTAGCCGAATCCGTGTCGTCTGTGAGGCCGCCGCAGCCAGCAAAACTGCTGGAGAAGAAGCCGCATAATCTTTACGATGATGTTCGCCCACGCCAAATATATCTAAACCCACCTGATCTGCAAGCACAATCTCCTCTACGACCTCGCGCAAACGCTGCGCATGACTTATCACTTCACCTGTCTGGACATCCGGTGTTGTTTCTACGAACGTGCTTATTCCTATTTCCACTTACAAATCCCCCTTAACTATAATTTCCTCTTTAAATTGTTTGTTTGATTATAACACAAGTTAAGGTTAAAAAAGCTAATCATTCTGTCCAACCCCAGTTTGTCGAGAAACTCATCCTTAAAATTTGCAAAACCACGCTTACAAATAGAGGATTTTGAAGGAATATGTTGAAACACTCTTAAACAAATAGCCGTTCTCATAGAACAAATGATCATATGGCAAACGATTAAAATTCAAGGTAACATGAAAGAACTGTTAACCGGGTGGGAGAAGGTGTCACTGAAATGAATATCATGACATGGATTGATTTATTATTATTTTTTGTTTTGTTCGCTTTGTTCATCTACATATTTGCGTCTGTAACCATCACTAACCTACATAAAGCATACTTAGTATTTCATTTTACTATGATGTTATGGCCCTTCTGTCAATTTGCTATTAAAACAACCGACAATCCCAGGTTTCAATTGTTTTATGTGAAGCTCGCATTTATCGACTCGGTTCTGTTAACGATTGGCTGGCTTCTTTTTACGATACTTCTCACTGGAAATTCACATCTCCTTCGAAAAAAGAACACGCTGATCCTATACATTCTCGCAGCATTGATCATAGTAGTAGTGATCGCTAATCCAAACGGAAATTTTGTTCTCCCTATGAACGGCGGATATATCGAAAGATATTATGGTCCGATTTTTTGGCTGCTTATTATCTTCTTAACCACCAGCGTAATGATTTCTCTGTATATCATCTATTCAGCCCTAGTCTCAAACACTACACAGCGGATCAAAAAACAGGTTGCTCATGTGCTCAAAGGGGTGCTGGTGCTAACGGTATTTATATTATTGGATGTTTTTCTTAATGTGGTGTTGCTTAAATCTGATCCAGTTATTCCGGGGCTGACCTCTCTTGGGATCTTAATCTCGGCAATTTTTTTCGTAATTGCTATTCATCGGGATAAAATATTTGATCTCGTAACCATCGCCCATCAGGATATCATTGACACAATTACAGAAGGAATTCTTGTACTGGATGATAGTGAGACTGTAGTAGAAATCAATCGCTCGCTTTTCCCAAGAATCAATCTACTAACCGGTGCTCGCTTTGACGTGTCGACCATCGCACCCATGGAGCAAACTTCCGGAGCTTTCGATTTATTCCTTCATACATACTTGAACCAGCCCATGGAGAGAACCGAGGTTGAACTATTCTACACCTCACTCAATGCATACATTAACATTACTGCCGCGCCGATTGTGGTAGGTGGAATCAGGGTTGGACGCATTCTTACTTTTCAGGACAGAAGCGAGCTGCATCGCCTCATAGCCGAGACCAATCACCAGAACGAGACCCTGCAAGAGCGTAATGCTGCATTAACTGAAATCCAGAATGAACTATCGCAAACCAACCAAAAACTTAAGCAGATGGCCATAACGGACAGCTTAACCGGTTGTTATAATCGTCATTACTTAACGTTACACTTAGAGCATGAGATCATAGAAAATATGAAACTCAAGCAGCCTTTTGCTATCATCCTTCTGGATATCGACTTTTTCAAAACAGTGAATGATAATTACGGCCATTTAATCGGTGATGTGGTCATTTGCAGCACGGTAGAGGTAATTAAGAAAACGTTGAGGGAGACGGATGTTCTGGCGCGTTATGGCGGAGAAGAATTTATCATATACTTACCAAATACAGATCAAACACAAGCAAACCACTTGGCAAAACATATCAAATCTATAATAGAAGCTAATAAAGTACATGTAGAGGATGTTGCTCATGCCCTATCAATTACTGTTAGTATGGGACTGCTGTCCATTAGTAATTTTGCAGCTCAATATACAGAAAGCCTGACCAATCAACTAAATGATTTATTCGAATCTGTGGACAAAGCCTTATATCAAGCAAAAAATGCCGGACGAAATCAGATTGTTGAGATTAATAGATAACACTCCTTTGAGCGAATGACCATATCAAAAAGAAAGAATCAGCCTACTTCTGTTGAAGTTAAGCTGATTCTTATTTTTTAGATCTTTTTAACAAACTCGGACTTTAATTTCATAGCTCCAAAACCATCGATTTTGCAATCAATATCATGATCTCCGTCCACTAAACGGATGTTTTTCACCTTTGTTCCTATCTTCAGAACGGATGAGCTTCCTTTTACTTTAAGGTCTTTAATAATAGTTATAGCATCTCCATCATTTAAAATATTACCGTTGGCATCTCTGACAACCTTGTTCTCTTCACTGCTTTCAGCCTCTGTGTCGAGGCTCCACTCATGCGCACATTCCGGGCAGACGAGCAAACTACCATCTTCATAAGTGTATTCTGAATTACATTTCGGGCAATTTGGCAAAGTAGACATCAAAGTGTCCTCCATTCGTTAATGTAAATCTAGTTGTGGTTCCAGTGCATAGCCTCAAAAGTATATTTCATATTTGGTAAGGTTTCCACTAGATATCAGCAGTAAGTTTGTCTAGATTTCGACAGCGGACAGTAATTCTCAAATATTGTCTTGTATATTTTTTCCTAATTCAATAAGATGGAAATGTCGAATTTTTATGTAAATAGATAGGAGAGTGAGTAATGATTAGTCGCAGAAGTGTTGCATTCGCCATTATTTTGTCATTAATTACATGTGGGCTCTATACAATATATTGGTTTATTGTTCTAACCAATGAGGTAGGCGAACTGAGTGGGGACTATACATTTACAGGAGGAAAACATTTTCTTTTAACGTTGGTTACGTGTGGGATCTGGAGCTTCATTTGGGCCTATCAGGTAGGTAAACATATTGCTGAAGCTCAAAGACAGCGCGGCCAGTACCCGTCAGATAATTCAGTGCTTTATGTGATCCTGACACTCTTTGGTCTGGGTATTGTCACGTATGCCTTGGTACAATCCGATGTTAATAAACTGGTATAAGTTTACGACTTATAAAAGGACACATCCTAAACTATTTTGGGGTGTGTCCTTAAGTCTCGTCGGCGTAGTTTATCTCAAAGCATGGATACCCTTAACCAAGATTAGTATCCCTTGTCCATTTCATGAATGGACTGGATTGTATTGTCCCGGATGTGGAGTCACAAGAGTTATTCTTTCCTTGCTGAAGCTCGACGTTATTCAAGCGTTTAGATTTAACCCGTTGCTGTTTATTTTAGCACCTCTGTATATGTTGTATTGGATTACTAATAAGAAGCAAATCCGGCCTCTTAGCCAGGCAATGATGGCTATAATGTTGATTCTGACCGTTACATTTGGAATACTGAGGAATCTCCCGCTGTTTGAATATTTGGCCCCGACAGTAATTCGTTAACAGCAACAACTATTACAAAATAGCTTGCAGTCGCACAATCGCTTGGGCCCGATCAACCACTTCTAATTTGCTGTAAAGATTGCTAATATAATTGCGCGCCGTACCTTCCGCAATATGTAATGTATCGGCGATTTCACGATTGTTCAGTCCCCGGATAATGAGCTGTGCCAGCTCTTCTTCCCGTTCTGTCAGACTGATACGATCCAGACCCGATCTTTGCCAATGTTCATAGTCCTCTGTTAACCTGTTCATCCTCGACGCCAGTTTGGCTGCTACCGGAGCTGGCAGAATAAATTGCCCGGATAACGTATCATGAATCGAAGCGATCATTTTATCTGCGTCCATGTCCTTCAGCATATAACCGCTTGCTCCGTAGGCCATTCCCTCTACAATATAATCAGTCTCTATAAAAGTAGTCAGGATCAGAATGAAGATGTTCGGCCGAATCTGCTTTATTCGTTTCAAGGCGCTAAGGCCATCCATAACTGGCATTTGAATATCAAGCAGCACCAGATCAGGCTGGAGTGCCTCCACCATCTCGCAAGCCTCTTCTCCATTCTTGGCAGCACCGACCACTTCCATATCATCTTCCAGATCCAAAATGGTGCGAAGTCCTTCCCGCGTCAACAATTGATCATCGGCAATTACAATTTTTATTTTACTCATGTTCTATCCACAACCCTTCGCATGGGCAGATCAATCTCCAGTAAACATCCTTCATCCATTTCTGAATCGATGGATAAGCTGCCTCCCAGTTGCTCAACCCGTTCCTTCATCGTCCTAAGTCCAAATCCCATCACGATTGGACTCATCCCTAGCCCACAATCCTTGAGTCTAAACTGCAAGTTCGCTCCAACAGACTCCAGACTAAAATGGAACTCGGCACTCTTTCCATGTCTGATCCCATTAGTTAAGCCCTCCTGCAAAGCATGATAGATTGCCTTTTTATAGGCTGTTGACATGGCTTCCGGCAGATCATAAATAACTGCATGAACAACAACGCCTGCATTGCGTTCTGTATCTTTAATCAACTGCCTCAGCATCACGGTTAGGTCAGAATACCTGTCCTCTTTCAGCATATGGACAGAGCCGCGGATTTCATTCAAGCTATGCCGCACAAGATCCTGGGCTTCTGCCAGACGCTGAAAGCCGCTGTCTATCTCCTTCTTCTGAAGCAGCCGCTTGCCAGCTTCAATCTGCAGAATCGTCGATGTAAGGGTATGCCCGACAATATCATGAATCTCTTGGGCAATACGATTGCGTTCCTCAAAAACAGTAGCTTCGGCCAAAGCCGCAGATGTTTCCCGCATCGAACGCTCCAGGCTGCGAGTTCTTTCTACCACTTGATCCTCCAGATTTTTTTTGAGATATTGGATTCCCGAATATAGCTTGGCATTAGCGATTGAGATTGCGCATTGTGAACCAAGCAGCTTGAGCACATCGAGTCTGCTTGGAGTAAATACACCCGGCGATAGATTATTCTCCAAATAGAGCAGGCAAACCAATTTATTCTGATTCATGATGGGGAGACATAGAACAGATTTCAGTCTATTATTCCTAACGTAAGTATTACGTGTAAATATCCCTTCACTGAGCGCATCATGTAATACAACCTGTTCTTGTGTTCTTGCCGCGTAAGCTATAATCGCTGCCGGGACCAACCCCGATTCTTCCCCAAGTGGAACAGATTCGATATGCTGGGCTTCTGAGGTCCCATAAGCTTCCACCATCCATTTGCCGTCATGATCAAAAATAACAGCCCCATATTCTGCCCCAGCATTGTGGAGCATGATTCGCATCAGCGTGGCCAATAATCGGCTCATCTCCATCTCGCCCGATAATGCTTGGGCAGACATTACCACAGAAAGGGAATCCACACGATCGAGCCCGGGCTCTCGTTTAATATGCAGCAAATGGCGATGCTGCTGCTCCAGGTCAGCCGCTTTAGCCTTTGCGCCCCATTGCAGATAAGCCTCATAGGCCTCAGTCATATAGATTCTTGCCAGATGCATTTTGCCATGACGAAGCCCATATTTGCCATAACATTCCGCCGCCATCGCTAAATCGTGAATATGACCGTGGACCCGGGCGGTCTCAATGGATTGCTCATACAACGCTTCAGCTTGGCGGGGATCTCGCGATAGACGAGTTAACTCAGCCTTCATCAACAGATATTTATGCTGATAATTCCCCGGACAACGCCTGGCAAGCTTTTTCATTTTCTTCAAGCATTTACGCATTTTTGCCCGATATGTACGTTGCTCTTCAGCGTTATATTCCTCATACAACTGAGCCCAGACTAAACATTCATACATGATCTGCATGGGACTGTCTAAGCCATCTTCGCGTGATTTTATAATGGCCGCTGATTTGGCTAATGCCTCACCGGCTTCTCGGTATTCTCCAAATACATAGCCCGTCAAATACTGATAGATCCAGACCATTTCTTGTATAAAATCAAAGGTGTCCCCATGAACCGACTGTGCAAAATCAGGCTCGCTAATCTCCGCGATGGGAAAGGGATCATCTATAGAGCGATAACCTGTCAGTCGAACAAGAATGGCCGCCGCTACAATAGCCTGCTTACAGTGAAGACTGTTGTTATGGCGCAGCAAATCTCCGGAATGAGTAATTAATCGCTCATAGATATCGCCGAGAGGATGACCAAATTGCAAAAGGGAGGCACAGTTGATCAGCACATTCTGGTTGCCCTTCCATAAGTCACCTGATTCCAGTCCCACTTTACCAGCCTTCTCGGTAAATGTATGGAGCATAGCTGGATCATAATGCCGCCAGCTATCGTAGCACATGGCGAACGCGGCTAAGGTTGTCATATGCTGTTTCGGATAGGGTTCGGATAAGCTGAATGCCAGCATGGCCCATTTAAATGTTTCTTCATCATTACGGAAGTAATAGTACTGAAACATTGCATAGCCTATGAATCCAATGGAAGCCTCCGGGGTCATCCCATAATCAAGCGTTAATTCAATCATGGTGAAGGAAGAAGCGAGCCACCCTTCTCGATTGACGTAGAAACAAGCATTGCTCGAATGATCTAAAGTAGACATTGCGATTCTACGTGCTTCATCAGTCATTGGAGGTAAAAGAGTAAGCGATTCGAGTGAGACCTTCTTGAGTCTACGCCGCAATCGTAACCATTGAAGCGTCAATTGAGCATAACCAGGATCAAATTGATGCTTCACTTTCAGTAACGATAGGGTATGCTGGCCTAAGGAGATCACCTCTTCGTGGTTATCATTACTTGCTTCCAACTGCACCTTCATTGCGTAGACATAAGCCTTATCCATATTTGTCGTAGCTTTATCAATTAACAGATGGAATAATTCATTAGCCGTATCAAAATGGGAACATAAATATTCGAGCTCTGCCCTCTCACGAAATACCCGGAAGGTTAGCCCATAATGCGCCTCCCAGCTCTGCTCCGCTAATAATGACGTTGCCTGAAGCATATGTTGTAAGGCTGTCTCATGTGCGGTTGTTTGCTTCGCTTTGACCCCTGCCTGTAAGTTCAGCTCTACCAGTTGAAGCCTCTGTTCAGGGCGGTCTAACCATGTAAGTGCCTGATTCAAATGCTGGACAGCTTCAAATAGGGTCGTTCCTTCACTTAGCGGGCTGCGGCCTAGCAATAACAGACCAATCTTCCAATGCAGCTCGGAACGCTCCTCTTCGGAAATAAAGGCATATGCTGCCTGATGAATGCGGTTATGCTGAAACTTATAATGCGGATATTCCTCCCCGTTAACGGGCTGCAACAAGCGCCCATGTACAGCAACCGCCAACGCTTCGCTCAATGCCTCTATCGGGGTCTCCGTAATATCAGCAAGTGTACGTAAATCAAATAGGCTGCCTATGAATGCGGCTCTGCTAAGTGCATATACCGTCTGTTCAGAAAATTGTTGCAATTTACTTGAAAGGTATGAAGCTACGTTATCGGGAACATTTAATTCAGTAATACGCTGGAGATCCCATTTCCAGCTTCGAATATTCTCATCAAATTCCACTCGCTGATCATCTATCAAATCTTGAAGGAATTGCTTAATAAATAACGGGTTTCCATCTGTCTTATGAAGCAGCACACGCGCCAGCTCGTCCAAGTCAGCTGCCTCGTAACGCATAACATCAAGTAGCAGTTGTTTTAAATCGGTGAGTTCAAGCGCTTGTAAAGAAATTCTGCTCATCGCTACGTTGCGGTCAATCAGATGCTTTTCCAGCCTACTGAGTGGGTGCAGCCTTGTAATCTCCCGATTGCGATAGGAAAGCACGATTAGCAGATGAGTCGTTGCCGTATCCTCTATAAGCGAAGTGAGATATTGCAGCGACGTATCATCAGCCCATTGCAAATTATCCAATACCAAGATCAATGGATGATCCTCATGAGGAAAGAGTTGAATAAATCGGCTCATGATTAATTGAAAGCGATGCTGAGCTTCCAGCGGTGGCAGTGAAGGCACGGAGGGTTGTGGGCCAATCAAGAGTTCAAGCTTAGGAACAAAATCGATCAGCAACTGACCGTAATTGTCCACTGCTTGTAGAATACGCAGCTTCCAAACCTCCACTTGCAGCTTTGTTTCCATCAGCAGCTGACTAACCAACTCTTCTATGACTTGATGCCAGATGCCATAAGGGAGTGAGGTATGTCGGGATTCGAATTTGCCTCTGGCGAAGAAACCATCCAAAGAGACTGTATTTCTAAGGGTCTCCTTTAGAAAGGTTGTTTTGCCGATACCACTCTCCCCGCTAATCCAGACCGTCTCTACGGCACCTTGTGATGCTCGTTGCAGCGCTTCCCTTAAGCTTTGTTGCTCAAGATGTCTTCCATAGAAGCGTCCTGATACCATCCACCGCTCTGGGATATCCCAGCTTCCTAGTGGAAAAGGCTCAATATGCCCGGATTCTTCTAGACGGGATAGACATTCCTCAAAATCCGATTTAATGCCTAATGCGCTGGCGTATCTCGCTTCAGGCATCTTCTCCATGCATTTACCAACAATATCAGAGACCGATAGAGGGATAGTGGGGAACTTGCGGTGCAGAGGCTCAGGTGTATCTGCAAGATGACGATATACAATATCAACAACATCATGCAGCTCAAAGGGGCGGCTGCCTGAGAGACATTCATACAGGATGATCCCAAGCGAATAAAAGTCAGAACGGTAATCCGGTTTGACTCCGGTTCGTCCCGTTTGTTCTGGAGCTATATAAGGAAGCAGAACATCGGGCCGACCGCTTAACGGTGACAAAGGACTCGTGATGTTTTCGGTAGAGCACATTCTTATATCAATAAATTTCACTTCAAAAGTAATGGGATTGACGATTAGATGAGCGGGGGTTAGTTCATTTAGTGTTATTTTTTCACGATGAATTTGCATAAGACAATCAGCAATGGCTGTAGCGATCCGAAGCAGCGCTGGAAGACCCAGTGAATTAACAGGCATACGCAGGATCTGCCCAAGAGTACTCCCCTCTATATCTTTTAAGAGAAGGACTGGTCGGTCCGCCATAATTTCCAAACTGTACGCCTCTATTGCACCACGTCCGCAAAGTCGCTTAAGCATGTCATACTCATGACGAAAAGCATCGACCATGGCAGCTCCCGGGTATTCTCCTATTGTTGTCTTAGCGATAACCCTTAGGCCGTCCTCTTGACGTAGGAGTCTGTATAATCTGATATCCGCGGTATTATCTATCAGATCTAAGGTTTGGTATCCTGGCAATTCAAACATCAACAGCACTCCCTAATTACAATTAGACAGAATACTCAATCTTGCAAAGTAGTTAAAGCCATTATAACATCTGATCTTGCCGTTCTACTCGTAAGACATTTCATATTTCGTTAATCCTATCGCGTTGGCGCACAGTGCCGCCTGTGTCCGGTCAGTAACCTGCAGCTTCGCTAAAATCTGACTGACATGCTTCTTCACCGTAAATTCACTGATAAAAAGACGTGTGGCAATCACTCTATTGCAAGCACCTTGTCCAAGCTGAATCAGGACTTCCTTCTCTTTTGGTGTCAATTCATCTGTTGGACTGCTGGCGCTCATTCGCATCTTTTCTTCCATTAGGCCAGGATCGTAATATTTTCTCCCTTTGTACACCAACTGGATAGCAAAGAGTAATTCCTCCGGCAGTGCCTCTTTCAGTACATATCCGTCTACCAGTACTTCTTCAGCCCTCAAAAAATCCTCTCTGCTCGCAGAGGAAGTCAACAGTATGAATTTACTAACAATGCCGCGGGTACGTGCTATCTTAATGACATCCAGTCCTGATTCATCAGCAAGTTTAAGATCAATGAGGACAATGTCTGGCTTTGTCTCTTCAATCACATCAAGTGCTTCCGGACCAGTCGTAGCTTCACCTGCAAATTGCATATCCGATTGCATTGCAATGACAGATGCCAGCCCTCTTCTAACTAAAGGATGATCATCTACAATGATGATTTTCACAGAAACACCTCTCTCTAAACCGCATACATTATTTACTTCTTTGTATAAAAAGCTTCAATTAGAGTATTCATTTAAATTTGGCGCATTTCTGATTAAGTATAGTTAAAAGACTACACCGCTTATAGTGAGCGTTGTCATTTCTTTTGTCACATGACAAAATGGATATTTTTACATAAAAACTTCCTCATTTAAAAACTGGCGAACCATGGTTATAGAGACCACAATCCGCCTGTTTTCTTGGGAATTTAATTATTATCAATAAAAGAAATGATTTGCACGAGATTACCTGCGACTTGGTAAGTTAACCCCAGCATGTAAGTTCCTTTCTCCTCGTTTGATAGGTCAATAGTGAACACATCCGGATTAGCAGCCCATTCCTTCATATCAAACACAATTTCTTTAGATGTTCTAGTGTTTCTTACCCCAGCGGAATTAGGGATCACTTTGCTGCCATCGAGCCCTCTCACCAGATTAGCTACTTCAACCACAGGTCCCTTAAATTCTCCTACCTCTAACACTTGTGGGTCGGCCAATAAGCTCGTTAGTTTAGTTAACCCTTGTAATGGGGAGAAATCTGTAATTTCATTTCCAGTAATATCAAGTGTCTCTAGGTTCTTTGCGTACTGCAAACCTTCCAAGGATCTGGCTCTTCTGGTTTCGCTGGTTAACGTTGTAAGGTTATACATATCCCCTAACGTTAGTTCTCCAGTTACGCCCAATGTAGTCTTGATCGAAGCACTTAAATACGGGTCCGCCACAGTAATCTCTTTCGTAAGATCTATTTGGACCAAACCTTCGGTTGCTTGTTGCAACGCTGCTACAGCTTCGTCTACTTCACTTTGCGTAACAGAAGAGTTAGCCAACACTGTCTCTGCTGTCGAGAGGTTGGACGTAAATGCCGCGATGCTCTCAGGTGTGAAGCCTTCTAGAGAAATTGCTTTAGCCGCTGCAATCGCCTGTTCCAGATCTCCAGTGAATAAGTGATCTCCATTCGCAAAATGTAGTTTGGCTCCACCCCATGTAGCATGGTCAGATCCGTTGCCATTTCCCCCGTCTGTGACAACTAATTTCAGTTCTTTTGCTCCATTAATATCCAATTCAATGAATTTCTGCGGATCTCTTGAACTCATGACTCCACTATCGAATTTCTTCTCTCCATCGACAAACACCTCAAAGCTCACCGAACCAACAGAACCGTACATTTGTCTATCTACACCTACATAGGAAGTGAAATAGTCCACGTTTTTGTCGCTTAGATCGTATACAATCGTCGAGTTAGAGTGCGCTCCAATTCCTCTTTCATAGGACACTACCTGATTGTTCTCATCTGTTAATCTCAGCGTATTCGCACTAATAGATTTATCCTTCAAAGGTGCAGTATAGCTGTTCTGAGTAGAGTTCCAGTCGTAATCCGTCATATACGTAAAGTCCGTCATGTCTACTACGGCTATAGTTCTAATCTTCGTGGTCGTATTTCCATCACTATCTGTTACTGTGTAAGTGATTGGATACTTTCCAGCCCGGTTGAATTTAACTTGCTCTTGACCTGTGACCTTCACTTGAGCCGTCAAGTCACCGTCTTCCGAATCCATTGCCGAATAGCTTTCACTGATATCAATCACTTGGCCCACTTTGGTTGAGACAGATTTAGGTATGGTAAGCTCTGGTGTATTGTTCAAGATCATAAACTTCGCATCAGCAAAATCACCGTGATCTGAAGCATTTCCGTTACCTGCATTATCTAACACCAGCTTCAATTCACTTACCCCCTTAACAGGTATCCGCGCAAGCTTGGCTTCTGTACCAAATTTCATCAGTCCGCTGTTATAAACCTCTGCCCCATCGGCAAAGATTTTGAAAATCACACTGGAGTTGCTTTGCTCAGGGATATTTCTATCAACCCCTACATATGTTTCAAAATATTCATAGTTTGTACCCGCCAGATTATACACGATTTCAGAGCTGGCATGGGTTCCTAAGCCCTTAGCGAACTCTTTGACCTCGCCATTTACCAGCAGCTTAATCGGATTGTTAGAGCTAGCCTTATCTTTTCGAACCACATTATAATCCGTTTTTGCCGATTGCCAATCTACATCACTCAGGTATTTACTAGCGCTGTATACAACAATCTTTCTGGCCTGCACAGCGGAGTTCCCATCTGAGTCTGTGACTGAAAACTCGACGTTGTAAGTCCCTGTTTTGCTTGATGTGAACCCATTTGGGTTTACATCAACGGCTCCAATTAAGTTACCATCTTCCGTATCAAAAGCCGTAACATCGCTCAACACATCAAATTCGCTGTTCAGCTTAACGAAGGTTGTCTCTTCCGGCACTGTAATGATAGGTTTGCTTGAATTATTCGAGAACTTCGCATCGGCCCATACCGTATGGTCTGAAGCATTGCCATCCTTAGCATCTGTTGTAACCAGCTTCACCTCTCTTGCGCCAGTCACAGGGATTTTCACAAATTGATGTTCTGTTCCTGCCCGGAAAACATCACTCTCAAATTTCTGTTCTCCATCCACATACACTGCAAAAGTAGCCGAGGAAGGTTTCCCTTTCATGGCTTGATCGATCCCAATGTAGCTTTCAAAGAAGTCGTAACCCTTACCTTCAATATCGTAAACTACCTCAGAGTTGGCATGAACACCAATCCCTTTCGCGTATGTCGCAGCCAATCCTTGGCGAACAAGGGTTATGATTCCCCCGGAAACGGCTTTATCTTTCTTTAATTCACCCCAGCCTACAACGACTGACTTGGCATTGAGATCGGAAATATAGGCGTAGTCGCTCGTTACCGTAACCTGTGTGGTTTTCGTTTCCGTAACCCCTTCGCTTTTCACTTCATATACAATTTCGTAGTTGCCTTTTTGCGTTACATCAACGTTATTGGCTTTCAGAGAGACATCTGCAGTAATATCGTTTCCTAGATAGTTAGCCGCTTTTACATAGCTCATCGGATCAAAGGTTTGATTAAGCTTTAAAGTGAGCTGATCTTCAACAGACAAGGCTGGCTTAAAGGCTTTAACCTGTACGGGCTTCAGTGGGTTCAGCTTTTTATCATAACCGACGATCTTGTACGTATAGTTGATACTCGCATCTACATTCTGATCCACAAATTGGTCAGTCCCTGTAAAACCAACTAACACATTATTTCTATACACTTCATATCCTAAGAAATCTTGCTTAAGCTCTTTATCTATACTGAAACTTAACGTGTTCGTTCTAGCCGTGGTGTTAGGTGTGATATTAACCTTAATGGCCAGATTTTTATCCGCTATTCCAGTTCCCTCATAATTAATCACCGAGTTATTTAAATACCATAACTTTTGCGGTGCCGGATACTTGGCTACTTTCGCTTTTGTCTCAGGATTCACAGTGAAGCCATGTCTGGCAAAATAGCTGCTTAAATCTAATCCCAGTACTTCGGAGGAGAACTCCACCAAATACTGCTGCTTGGAATTGTCACCGTTGGGAAGGGTGACCTTCCGCTCCCGATATAGCTTGGTCAGCTCTGTCCAGTATCCCGGATGTGCCAGCTCCAGCTGCCAATAGGCTCCGAGTTGTGCAAATAAGCCCTGCTGATTCATAACCACTTTATTTTCTTCGAGGACATATTTATAGATATCTGATTCATACGGTATACGATTATCTATCGAATTCGCCGCGACAGACATAAACATAGACACCATATTATTAGTTACTTCGCCATATTCCCGTTCACCCATAGCCAAGCGATGCCCAATTTCGTGATTCAGTCCCCAGCCCGGATAAGCTTTGTTAAAATCACCTAACATGGTTCCTACTGTTCCAAGTTGGATCCCTGTATGATCTCCCGCTGCATACATCGCACCATAAGGCTGCATCAATCGAATATTCTCACGAATTAGCTTGGCATCATGAATCTCACTACTGCCATCCAAGCCATAGAAGGTAAAAATGCTTTTCATCCAGGTGTCATACCCAGTTACGGTATCCAGCGGGTTATTTCCTTGCGTAATAAATTTGTTGTACGCTTCAGTCGCAGTTCCTGTAAAAATAACATGATCGCTGGCCATTTCTACCACATC
Organism: Paenibacillus sp. FSL F4-0122; assembly: GCF_038002845.1. Lineage (NCBI taxonomy): Bacteria > Bacillati > Bacillota > Bacilli > Caryophanales > Paenibacillaceae > Paenibacillus > Paenibacillus sp. FSL F4-0122. The sequence continues at coordinate 2,501,939 of NZ_JBBODI010000001.1, read as the reverse complement.
GATAAGTTTGCGATCTTGAACATTTGGATGAGCCGCTTTATCTTCGTCTAATCTTTGTTTGTATGTGGTTAAGAAGGTTCTGAATTGTTCTGGATCCGTGGTCTTGGTCATAAAAGGAATCTTTTCTAAACCTTCGAAGCGGATCAGTGGCGCCTTCCCTTGCTCCTCAGCTGTATAGGGATTTACGATATAAACGGTTCCGCCCTTAGTTACATCATGAGCATAAGCACTAGTCGTTGCAATTTCAGGTACAGTTATAGTGTTCTTGCCCGCACGCAATTGTACGCCCCTAGCCCAACTATTCCAAGCTCCCTCTTGTTGAGAAAAGATCAAAGAAGGCAACTTATCACCCGAAGCAGCATCCACATAAACATTGATGGTCTCGCCAGGCATTGCCGCAAGTCCTGTAGGCTGGTTGTTCGTGCCGAAGCCTATTCTCAGGTTTTGCTGAGCATGTTTTTTCATATCTCCACGCTGCTCCGCCTCTATGATGGTACCTTCGATTTGAACCTCGCCATTAACCAGCTTCTTAGCTAGTTCCAATGAATCTTTAAGGATTGGATAGAGCGGATGTACTTTTGTCGCTTCCTCCAATTCATTGATTTTTGCAACGTTATTATAAGCAGACACAACCGCACTCATCGTTCCATCTGTGAAAATACCATTTACAGCTTCGCTTACTTTATCTTCTGTATAAAATCTAAATTCAGCCGCAAAAGGTCTGTTAATATTAGCTTTTGTGAACTTAAATTTTAATCTTTTAAACTTCGTCGGTTCGAATTTAAATTCCAGAAAATCATTGGTACTAATCGCGGTTCCGCTAGATACAAGTTGGAAGGTCTCTCCTTTACTCGTCTCTGATGCATAGATTTCAAAAGCCTCTGGGAATCCTTTGCGGTTATCTCTAGCCAAAAAAGCCACTCTGTCCAGCACTTCCGCTTGCGCTAGTTCAAACACGACTTCATTCGTGAAGCTTGCATCATTGTTTTTGTTCGTTTCCCAATGCGTAGTGGGCTGGTCATCCAGCATATATTCAGGCTTCGTACCTGGGTAGCTTCCACCGTTCACCGTTACTTTTGATACGTTTGCATTTGGCATTCTATAAGCTTGGCTATAGGCATTTTCATAGGCTGTACCATACCCTTTTAGCTTCGAAACCTTGGCTGCCGTTGCATCTACCTGATGGTTCTCCAAAAGGATCTTTGCATTCTCTATCTCTTCTTTAAACTGCGTATACAGTGGATGTGCCTGCACTTCATTCTCTAAAGCTGTTAATTTCTCTGTCGTATTAAAGGCAGCACTAACTTGGCTCAAGGTATCATCTGTAAATAAATTTTTCATTTTAGCAGAGACACTATCCTCTTTATAAAAAGAAAACTCAGCCGCACTCGCCCAATCTTGGTTGGCTTTTTTGAAGACAAATTTAAATCTCTTAAAAGCCGTAGGTGCGAACTGAATCTCCACTACATCACCGGTTGAGCCTTTATATTCTCCAGAAGACACGAGTGTGAAATCGCCTGCATCTGTAGTGGAGCCATAGATATCAAATTCTTGAGCAAAACCTTTACCTTTAGCACCAGATTGCCTAGCGGCGTAGACCATTCTATTTAATTCAGTGGACTCATTGAAAACAAACACAACCTCATTCGTAAACGTTGAACTATTCGGTTTGCCAGTCTCCCAATGCGTGCTCATATCCCCATCCATAGCCTTAGCTATAGGTGAGCCTGAGTAGTTGCCACCGTTATTTGTGATGGTTTTAATATTTGCTGGATTCATTCTAAAAACCTCATTATAGGCATTTAGAACATCCTTGCCGTACAGCTCAAACGGAATAACCGAAGCGTTGCTTAATAAGTTGACCTTACTTTGCGCGACTGTTTTTGTTACATTTACCTTGCTTGCCTCACTTGCTAAAGCATAACCTGCCTCACTCGAAAAACTGGCCAACATGGCCGCCGATGTAGCGATCGCAATCATTTTCTTCATCTCTTCTTACCCCCAGATGTCATATGAATCTCTCCAGTGCCCAAAAATGGGCACAAAAAAAACTACCCCAAAAGAGTAGCTTGATTGCGTATAAAGTCGCCTAAAAATTAAGACTTAATTTTTATTAAACCTTAACAAGCATAAACGCCTTCGGCGTCCTTATAAGGACGGTAAGCGTTTAAGCGAGAAATATAAGATATTAAGTATAGGTGTATAACTTATACTTTCTTATATTTTAACAAAAAGCGTTACACACTCTTTGGCAGCTGGCTGACAATAGTTATGATAACCTTAGTCCCTATAGCTTTGCGTCCCTACATTTCCATAGGTTTGCCTATGAAGTTTCGAATACATTCAAAGAGTAACATAAGCCTAGATCTGATCGCATGATTAATTGGTATGAAATGAGTATAGGTAATTGCAATTAGTTTTTCTCATGTGATAGATATTATTTATCGACTATCCCGGAAGAGAATGGGATCCTTTAGGACTGGAGGTCTAATTAACTCCCCGATCCGAACAAACGCCGGAACCAATTCCACACATCGCCCGTGATGGGAATTAATCCGAAACCATGTTCGCCAACTGCGATTACACCATATGCCCATTGTCCGATAGCTATGGCACCCCCAGCGATCCTGCCTATCGCTATCGCACCAAACGCCGTATCCCCTATGGCGATGGCCCCCAACGCTTTTTCCGCGATTGCGATCGCTCCTACAGCCACTCCTGCAATCGCAATCGCTCCCACTGCGAAGCCAAGCCAGCTAAGTGCTATTGCTCCAATCGCTAACCACATTCCCAGTGATATTGCTCCTAAGGAAAGTACGCCCACGCTTATCGCACCTATGGAAATCAATCCGACAGCTACATCTCCAATAGCGATTAAACCAACAGCTGTCTTTACACGGGGTTTACTTCCATGACCATACTTTTGACCTGAGTATCGCCCTAAATTACTACGAATACTGATGACCGGAAATGAGGGAGAAGGCCATTGATAATCAATTTCTCGTCCATCAAAGCCCCTAGAATCCGCCCAGCGCGTTACAAATTGATGCCATTTCATATCCATCCCGTCCCCCTTTTCAAATTACCTAAATTATACAACCCCGGGGGTTGGCTGTACTCAGACTCTGACCTGAAATTCATCTCATCCTCTGGACCGATATATACTCATTAGGATTACTGTTTGGGAATAGGATCAGGCTTTCCAAATAAATATCCCTGAAACAACTGATAACCACTCTGCTTAAGCCATTCAAAGTCCTCTCTAAACTCCACACCTTCTGCTAAAGGAACAGATTGGATTTCTAAAGCCTTTTCTAAAAATTGTTTAGCTATTTTCTGTTTGTTCGGATCACTGGACACGCCTTGAACATATTTCATATCTAACTTCATGTAATGAGGTTTAAGCTCCAATAACATCTCGATTGTGCTGAAGCCTTCCCCAACATCATCTAAAGCGTATTCAAATCCCCGGTCCTTGTAATATGTCAAAATAGCTTTCAAATGAGCGAGATCATCCACTTTCTCCGTTTCAACAACTTCAAAGACAAAAAGAGAGGGATCGACACCTAATTGATTAGCCAATTCAACCGTTGATCTTAAGCAGAACTCTGGAGCGTAAATTGATGTAGGGATAAAATTAATAAACGTTTTTTTATTTAAGGGCGCAGCATATTTTACGGCAGTCATTCTACATAACCGGTCTAAAGCATATAAACGCCCACGATTCCGTGCTGCCGCAAAGATCTCATTAGGATAGATAAGGGATCCATCTTCTTTTTTAAATCTCGATAAAAGCTCGTATGCAAAAATCTCTTCCCTTACGTTCACAATCGGTTGGAAGTAACAAGTAACAAGACCCTTAGTGATAACCTCATCAATCCACTTCATATCCATTACAGTAGACATCTCGGATAGAGGTCTCCATGCTTGGTCATCTATACGAAATTCAATTTTCCCGGACTCCATATGATCGTTACAGAAATCTAGAAGATCTCGCGCTTCAGCTTCCTTAATCGTAATCACATTTTCTTCTACCTTATGTATCGTATTACTTCTACTCAAGTGATGAATAACCTTAGGTAAAACCCTAAGATTAAGCTCACCATGAGGCTTGATTTGAAAATTCAGCTCTCTTACTACACAATGATTACAAGCCATATTCATAACCCCTTTAATAATCGATTCTCTGAAAAAGATCCCGGAACGGCTCTTCTCAATCGAAATCCGTATACTCCAGTAAATATGTCGCGTCTAACACGGTGATCTGCTGATGTTGAATCTCAATAATCTTTTGCTCTTGCAGATCTTTAAGCACAAGGGTAGCCGTCTCCCTTAACGTTCCGATCATATCCGCGAACTGCTGATGGGTCAATCGAAGATCAATCCTCTGTTTGCCTTGCTCCTCTACTCCAAATCTTTGGTATAGTCTTCTCAGCGTAAATATCGCACGCGCTCTCGCATCATGAAATTTCATTTCATGTAATAACCGATTCGATAAAAATAAACGGTCCATTTGCAGCAGCATCAATTGCTCCTTAATCAACGGGTAATCGGCAAGCATCTGCTTAAAAAGCTCATGTTTAATCTCAAATAATACAGTATCATTCATAGCCACCGCAGACAGCACTCTTATATTGGAGGGATGGATCACTTCCAGATCGCCAAAGAAATCGCCTTTTCCAAAAAGATCTACGGTATGCTCTTTCCCTTTCGTGGTAGCGTACACCCTTATAATCCCCGAATAGATAATGTAGGCATAATCCCCCGGATCTGATTCTGCAAACACCATGGTCCCCTTAGAATATGCCTTATAAGTGAATAATCCTGAGACCGCCTCGATCTTCTCCGAGGGTAAACCTTGAAAAAAGCGAGTGCCAGTCCAAAAAGAAGCTTCCATCTCATTATTCCTTTCTAACAGATTCCATAGTTTTGTATGCCAACATACTGATAATAAATCATCATCCTGTTATATTCTATCGTAACGTTGTCACATAGGCTTGATGCCAATACAAATTACAAAGGAGATCCATTCATGAAATATAATTTTGACGGAAAAGGACTTATTGAAACGCCAGATGTCGTGTTTGAGAGCAATCCGCTACTAGAACTGAGCATGTACAACAATCATATTAAAGAGATTCCCGATCAGCTCTTCCTTCATGACGAATTAGAGGTACTTAATTATGCGGGCAATGAAATCGAACAGTTATCCGAGAACATCGGTCGCTTAGTTCACCTAAGAATGCTGGATTTAGGCCATAATCGGCTGAAGGTGTTGCCGGAGAGCATTGGCGGATTGCAGGGGTTGGATTCTTTTCTATACCTAAGCAATAATCAGTTCGAACAGCTGCCGGAGCAGCTCTGTATTCTCCAGAAACTTAAGTATCTGAACGTAACAGATAATCATCTCAAGCAATTGCCTGCCCGTATAGGCGAAATGAGCAGTCTGATTGAAATGCGGCTTTATTATAATCAGCTAGAATGTTTACCTGATTCGATCACACAAATAAAAGGGCTAAGAGAGATCCATCTCTATGGTAATCAACTGGTCATGTTACCAGAACATTTAGGTGCTATAGAAGAACTTCGGATACTTGATTTAAGTGATAATCGAATCACTAAGCTGCCTTCATCTATCGGTAATTTAAGCAAGTTAAGAAGACTGAACCTTAGAAAAAATAAACTTAATCAGCTTCCTGAGGAAATAGGTCAATTAAGCAGCCTTGTTGAGCTTGATTTAAGAGATAATAATCTGCAAGAAATCCCGGATTCGATTCTACAACTTGGACGATTAGAGAAACTGGATTTAAGATGGAATCACAGCTTAAGAAGAACAGAATTATTAGAGCAATTAGAGCAAAGAGGATGTATCGTTTATAAATAACAAAAAAGCCTCCGATTAAAGAAGCTTTTCACTCAAATCCATAATATGCGTAACGCGATTTCTCCCCTGTTCTTTCGAAGCGTAAAGCGCATGGTCAGCTTTTTCCAGAAGAGTGATGTCTGTATCGGTTGCTTCAAAAGTAGCTATGCCGACGCTTACCGTAACCCTGCCAATCTCCCAAGTGGAGCTGGCAATGAATTGCCGCAAATTGTCCGCTATAGCCTTGGCATCCGATGAATCTATATTAGGCAGCAGAAGGATAAACTCCTCACCACCATACCTAGCTACTATATCTTCTTTACGAGATTGGGACTTCAGGATACTCGCCAATTTCTCCAGGACATAATCACCCATCTGATGACCGTAGGTATCATTCACATTTTTAAAGTGATCAATATCTAAAATACATAATGAAAAAGGCGCCTGATCACGGTGATACGCTGCAATCTGCTCTTCCAGCTTTTCTTGCAGGAACCTTCTATTCTTTAATCCAGTAAGCTTGTCTGTAGTAGATAGCTCTACTAAAACGGCATTCATCTCCAGCAATTCAGCTTGCTTTTGCTCGATTTCCAGGTGGATTTGTTTGAGCTTTGCCAGCGCCTGATCTTTTTCCCAATAGGCCTCTTCTATTTGCTTCTTCGCAGATCGTAACTCTAGCTCATAATCAATACGTTTGCCCATCTGTACGAGAATACAATCAATGACCTCTACACCTTCACACTCGAGGCGTCTACCATTTAACAAGTAAGGGACGGCTTGTCCCTTGCTGTCCTTCAAATTGATAAATAGCTCTTCTACATGTCCATTCAGATTGATAAAAGGATAGAAGTATGAATGAAAAATAAGCTTGTTTGCCGTAGACATGATAGATTCAAAATGTTTATTTACCAAATCAACCTGCTGATATCCCATCCCATCCAAAAAGGTTTGATTCACATTGAGGATCATTCCTTCATGGGTAATGGAAACATATCCGCATGGCGCATATTTTAACCGGTCATCCATTGTCTAAATATCCTTTCAACACCATAATCTTCTCCATCTCACCTAAGATACTCATTAATCAAAGTAATGGTCTCCTGTGGATGGCTAATATGCGGATAATGGCCCTTGGCCTCCATTAACCGGAACGTACTATTATTCAAGTGTCTATGTAAATATTCTCCTACTTCTATAGGAACGATACTATCATCCGAGCATTGCAATATGAGTGTAGGCACTGTCGCTTTAGGCAGATCTTCTCTATGATCCGAAAAAAATGTAACTTCCGCAAATTCTCTAGCGATAATAGGGTCGGCCGAAATAAAACTTCGTTCCAGCTGTTTAGTCAACATTGGGTCAGGGTTATTCATCGCAAGTGGAGCCATAAAGCTAGCCCAGCCCGCGAAATTCATCTCCATCATATCCAGAAGCTCAGTAATATCACTTTTTTCAAAGCCCCCGAAATAAGCATCTCCCTCATTTAAATAACGTGGGGAAGGTCCGATCATAATCATTTTATCAAAATAATCCGGCCGCTCGATTGAAGCAAGCAAACCGATCATAGAGCTAATAGAATGGCCTATAAAAATAATATCCTTGAGTTCAAATGTTTCGATGACATCTAGTACATCCTGTACATAACCATGGAGAGTATGATATTTATCCGATGTATATGCGCTTAAATCTGAATGGCCTGAGCCTACATAATCAAATAGAACGATTCGATACTTTTTCTCAAATGATGGCGTAATAAACTGCCACATGCTTTGATCACACCCAAATCCATGCGCAAAAAGGATAGTTTTTTCTCCTGCTCCAATGACTTTTACATGATTCCGCACCATAACATCGTTCATTTCATATAACTCCTCTATAGTTAGCATTCTCTCTATTTTGCAGGGTTCCCCTGGAAATATCAAGCGTATAAAAAACTCCGCTAGATTAATCTCTAGCGGAGTTTTATGTAACATCCCGTTTGGGTCATCATTTGGCATAATGGTAGCGTGCTGGGGCACTCCTTCGTTTAATCCGATAACATTTTGCCCGAAAAAATTGGTTGGCGGACCCAGCAGACCTTAAATGCGCCATTATTCCATATTTGAATTGCTATCGGACTCCACTGCAGCTATTGGCGCGAAAACACCAAATATGGGTCGATTTATATGAAATAGCGTCTCTGGAGTCCGAATCCCTTCTCAAAAGACTGAAAATTTGCGAATAACGTCATCTGGGTCCCTAAGACTCCGTGGATAAATTGTTGAGGCAGAGGTAGACAACCAACATTTAGAATGCAGAAGTCCAACCCGCATCAGCAGCGATGATAGCTCCGTTCACAAAACTGGAATCATCCGAAGCCAGGAATAACGCAACTTGTGCGATTTCTTCAGGTGTACCTACACGAGGGATCACAGCCTGTGTTAATTGTGTACGGCTCACGCCGAATTCATTTATATTTTTCATTGAAGCACTGATGTTTGTGGCAGTAGCTCCCGGTGCGATAGCATTACAACGAATCCCTTTGTTGGCATACATAAAAGCTGTATTTTTCGTCAAGCCTACTACAGCATGTTTAGAGGCAGTATAAGTTGCTCCCGCATGGGCACCACTTACGCCACCTGTAGAAGCGGTATTAACGATAACCCCTTTTCCTTTTTCCAGAAAAATAGGCATTGCTTTACGAGTGGACCGCATTACACTTTTGGTATTGATATCAAAGATAAGATCCCATTTCTCGTCGCTAATGTCGCCAACTGGCTCAAACCCATCCATAATACCGGCGTTATTCACAAGAATATCTAGTGTTCCGTATTCTTTTACTGCGGTATCAATCATGCTATCGATATCTTCAACTAGGGCAACATTTACTTTCAGTGCCTTAGCTACTCCACCATTACTGTTGATCCCTGCAGCTACTTGTTCTGCACCTTCGAGATTAAGATCGGCTACAATCACTTTCGCCCCTTCTTTAGCGTACAACTCTGCGATAGATTTCCCCATACCTGATGCCGCCCCGGTAACCACTGCAACTCTGTCTTGAAGTTTCATGTTGGAAGTCTCCTTTACGTTTATCTATAATGTAAATATCAATATATAAAATCTCTTTAACGCTTAAAATTTATACTACTCAAGTTTAATCCTCTAAAATTTAACTATCAATATACAAATGGGACACCAAATGTTCATAAATATATATAATGCAGGATTCTGTTCAAATAGGATTAGAAAATAGACAGTTAGGTGGTCTTCTGTTGCTTAAAAATAATCGGAGAACTAGCAAATCGCGTAAAGAGCTTAAAAACGCATTGATATTAATCATGGAAAAAAAGAATTTCCGCACCATTACGATAACCGATATCGTTACCCTTGCCGATTTAAACCGCGGAACCTTCTATAAACATTATCAAACCAAAGAAGAACTTCTGAATGAGCTAATTGATGATGTGTTGGAGGATTTAATTAAGGCTTATAAAGAACCCTATCTTCATACCGATAAATTTATAGTTAGTGAGCTGACCACCTCGAGCATCAAGATTTTTGAACATGTGGTCTCTTACTCTAATTTTTATACCATCATTATAAATTCCAATGTTCTGCCAGGGTTCCAAAATAGGATTTGCGACCTCTTAAAGGAGCTCACCAAGCGGGACTTAGTCGCAGTTAATAACACTAATACCAATGTTAATATCGAATTGTTTTCCAGTTATACCGCCTATGCTCTATTTGGATTAATCATAGAATGGGTAAAAGGCGGATTTAAATATACAGCTAACCATATGGCAGAGCAGCTAATTGAGATTCTGTCTTTTAATTCACATAATGTGATCATCAATACTTCAAATCAACCGATTAAACAGAATTCCATCCCTGTTAACGGCGACTGATTTACCTCAAACTATCAAAAGCCACTCCAAAATAATGCTGGAGTGGCTTTTGATATGCAATTTATAAACTAAGGTCTTCTGTTTCCACCACCACCGCCACCTGGACCTTGATTGGTGTTTGCGGTTGTTACTCCGGATTCATTTAGCCAAGTTACGCTGCTTGTAATTTCGAAGGCTACTACTTTTGTTCCTCCTGTGTATTCACCATCCGTATACAGTCCGTTCGCTTCACTACCAGTCGAGGTACCTCCCGAGTAGAGGGTGTAAGAACCTCCGTCCTTCAGATCCGGTGAACTAATCACCACCGTTTGATAGCTCTTCGAAGGAGCAAAGGTCAGGATTGTGTTGCCTTCGCTGTCCTCTAGATGAACCAAGGTTCCAGCCTCCTGGGTCTGAGGGAAAGTCATGCTCACTGCATGTTGGCTAGAGGTGTCAGACGGTGCTTGTGCCATGCCCGAACTTCCCGCAGCCACCAAAATTCCTCCACTCTGTTCAAAGCTACCGTCGAAATCAAGTGCACCGTTACCGCTATTGGTAGGTCCATTGACAATAACCGTGCCACCCGACATTGTGATGGAGCCGTTCGAATCCAGCCCGTCACCTGAAGCATCCACCGTTAGTGTTCCTCCACTAATCGTTAGCATATTGCTAGCAGAATCGCTGAATTGATCCTGCTCCTGAGGCCCGCCGCCTACAGTCGCCTCATCGTTACCTCCTGCTACATTCACTCCATCATCAGAAGCAACCACATGAGCCTCGCCACCGGAAATCTCGATGTTTGCTCCTTCAATCCCTTCGTAGCTCTTCGTAATATCAATTTTGCCACCAGATATCGCCACCAAGGCATCCGCATGGATTCCATCGTCGCCAGTTTTGATGTTGAATTCTCCATCAGCTATAGCAATGTTACTGTTGCTGTGCACTGCATCATCAGCAGAATCGATGGTAAAGGTTCCGTTGTTCACGCTAATATCTCCTCCAGCCTTCAAGCCTTTAGTACTTGGTGTTTCCGATCCTGTAGTTGTTGCCGTTGTTGTCGTTGTTGATGCTTCCGTTGTTGGTATCTCCGGTTTTGTTTCTGGCATCGTCTCTGGTTTTGTTTCAGGTGTTGAGGTTCCTGTTGTTCCTGGTGCTTGATCCCCTGTTCCCTGACCTCGGCCACCTCTCATGCCCATACCTTGCCCTTGATCACCTGTTTTCACTTCACCCTTCTCGTTGCCCCCACCCGTAACTAAGGTGTATGTTCCGCCATCTATTACAAGTGAAGTCTCAGCTTGAATTCCATCATTACCAGCCGTAATATCAAATGTTCCTGCTGCTATTGCTATGAAGCCTTTGTCCGTCTCAGTATCGTTGGTTGATTTCATACCATCGCCTTCTGCCGTTATGCTGATATTTCCGTCTTGTACAGCGACAAGATCTTTACCTACAATCCCGTCATCGGCAGCCTTAATTTCAATAGTGCCACCCATAATTTTCAGATCGTCCTTGCTCGTAATTCCGTCATTATAGTTAGCGGAAACAGACAACTTCCCGGTACCATTAATCGTTAAATCCGCTTTACTGAAGATAGCCGCACTCGGTTCATCTGTAGTTTCATCGGCATACACGTAAGTTGCTCCATCAGATACGGAGTTCTCCGTCCCGTCTTCCAAGGTAATGATCACTTTGCCTGCTTCTTTAATATAAATTGCAGCACTATCGCTGTTCGTGATGTTCACACCGTTCAGTACCAAGTGCACACTACCTTCATCCTGATTATTAACTACAATCTGTCCATCACTCAGCTTACCAGACAGCACATAAGTTCCTGCTGCAGTAATTGTCACTGCGCCATCCTTAGACTCAGCCCCGGTGCCGTCAACAAGCGCACTTGTTCCAGCCAAAGCAATTTCCGTCGATTGGTCAGCCGTCCAAGTTGTATTAGAATCCTCTTCATCGAACGTCACCAGATCGGACAATTTGGCGCTTGCCAGTTGTACTCCCGTGTCAGCCCCGTTCTGAGTTATCGTTGTTCCCGAGGCTGCTGCTGTACCCGCCGCTTCAGACTGTGTTGTTGTGGAATTGGTGCTGCAAGCCGACATAAGTAATGCACACAATAGCAAGATTCCTACTTTACTTCCGGTTATATATTTATCCATTTTTCATCCATCCTTTCGTTATCTTAATAGTCATTAACAGTTGGAGTCATGGTCAGCGAGAGGTCTAGATTACCGTTCCGGGTACGAATCGCATCCAAAAATTCCTTCTGGTTCACAGCCTCACCCAGCGTTACAGCGTAGACCAGCTCATATAAACTGCCAAGCTCAGTTGTTCTAATCTTTTTAAGCTCGTATCCAACATTATATTTATTGAATACTTCAGCGAAGGCTTCCTCATATCCCAGACTCTCCGGGATGGTTACCTTTAATGTTTTTTGCGACGTTGTTCTTACGCCAAAGTTAGTCCGGTTAAGGATAAACATAAGGGCACATAGGATAAGGGTGAACAAAACTGCATATCCAAAGGAACCCACTCCGCAGGCAAGTCCAGAAGCCATGGTGAACAAAACAAATGTGATATCCTTCGGATCGCCCGGCGCACTTCTAAAGCGAATGATGGAGAACGCCCCGGCAAGACTGAAAGCTCTGGCAACATTACTGCCGATAAGCAAAATGATGATTGCCACAATTACGGGCAGCAGTACCATCGTCAGTGTGAAGCTTTGCGAATAGCCGCTGGCATTCGTCTTCATATAGGTGTAGCTAATGATTCCGCCAAGAACAATAGCTATAAAAATAGTTAGCAGTGCGTTGGTAAACGTTAACTCTGTACTAGTTGCTACGGTAAATAATGAATCAAGCATAGAGGGCACTCTCCCGTTCTGTTTTACTGTTCTTCAGCATTTTTTTATATTCGTTGCCGTACTTAGAGAAGCTTGTACGGTACATTTGATGCTCTGAGAGCATTCTGGCCAGCCAGACCGGAATCGTGTTCTCAGCCTTTACTTCCATAAGCCACTGCCCCGGCTCCAGCAAGGGTTCGCCATGAACACCCTGCTCCATCTTCAGATCGTACCGGCGGCTGCGAATATTTGTATCGAATGTAATTCTTAGATCGCGATTGTTTTTACAGAACAACGCTTTTCGGTCATAAGACAGATACACCTTGGGCTGCAAATCATAGCGTGTCAGAAAATATTTGATCTCTTCAATCACCTGTTTATTCATGTAATCCTTGAATTCCGGTTCCATACCGGTGGCGACAAAATCATAAGCCTCGTTTAATTTAAGCGACGTTCTTCTTTTATTAACAAGACCAAATACCTTCTTCTTGATTTCCAGATACACCTTCGTATCTTGATTTGGAACACCGTAAGCTCTTAAACGAAGCTTCTCTTTGTACTTGGGCTTCGCAAGACTGTTACGAATCAGGGTGTTGTGCTCCGTGTCATAATATAAGTTGGTTATGGAGTAAAACTCATGTTGCTTGTTGAAATCGTCCAGTTCCATGTATTCAAGCAATTGGTTATAAAATTTATAGTAGGCTTCGTTGTCCAACAAATATTTGTTCTCATAACGGTTGAATACCTCAATCGCCATATGTGATCAATCCTTTCTGTTTATCGTTGTCTCGTGTGCTTATGAATGTATCTTAGATCCCAAACCTTTAATGAATCTTAAATGGTTTTACAAATTATTGATTATCTTTTACATTCCCTTAACACAGGTGTACATCGTAACTGCGGTGTATGTTGGACTTCCGGCCGCTGTTGTCTCTCTTCATTAAGGTTCAATAAAGGTAATACTGATATAATGACCTCAATAACAAATACTGGTTCTATGTAGGGGATGGCAAAACCATGAGAATATTAATAGTAGAAGACGAGCTTCATCTCGCTGAAGCCTTAACTCAAATATTAAAAAAACATAATTATTCGGTGGATGCAGTCCATGACGGCAGGTCGGGTCTGGATTATGCACTGAGTGGAATCTATGATTTGCTGCTGCTCGACATTATGCTGCCTGAGATGGATGGGGTTAGCGTCCTCAAGATGCTGCGAAAAAAGGGGATACCCACTCCCGTTATCCTGCTTACTGCAAAGGGTGAGATTACAGATATGGTCACTGGGCTGGACTATGGGGCTGACGATTATATCGCCAAACCTTTTTCCTCAGAGATCTTATTGGCAAGAATAAGGGCTGTACTAAGACGTAAAGGCGAGGTGATACCGGATGATGCTTTAAAGTTCGGGGATATTGAACTGAATACATCCAATCTGAAGCTTACCGTGGGTGGCAAAGAGATCAAGCTCAATCTAAAGGAATGTGAACTATTGGAGCTTCTTATCTTGAGGAAACAAGCCGTAACCTCCAAAGAACAAATTATTGAGAAGCTGTGGGGCTTCGATTCTGATGCTGAGCACAATAATGTAGAGGTGTATATTTCTTTTTTGAGAAAAAAACTGACCTTCTTAAATTCGACCGTACGTATTAGTACGATCAGAAACGTAGGGTATGTATTAGAGGTGACGACCTAATGTTCACGAAGCTCAGAAATCGGTTTCTTATTGTTAACTTAGTCACTATCTCGGTGATCATGCTGGTGGCCTTCATCTCGATTTATGTAATTACGTACCAAGATGTCCAAAACAATATTCAGATGGATCTTCACAGAATCATGGAAAACTACAAGTCTCCCGGTGGTGATACAGGACGAATGGGCTCAACTAAGGGAAGTTCCCAGTTACCCCATGCTGATAATAAACGTATGGATAACGGGACTCCACCTCCTGAACGGTCAGTCTCATTTATGCTGAAGATAGATACAGCGTCGAACCTCATAGGGAAAGATTCCAAATTTACTATGGACGATGAATTTTATAATACGGCTCTGCAAGAAGCGCTAAGTGCCGGTAAAGATACCGGAAGGTTCACCTTGGATAGCAGCAAATGGATCTTCAACATCCAGCATACGAGTGATGGGGCGATGCTTGTATTTCTGGACATCACTGCAGAGCAAAAAATCCTCACCAATTTAATCTATACCTTCTCTGTAGTTGGTTCGGTGATGCTGATTATCTTGTACTTCGCTAGCCGCTTTTTTGCTAATCGTTCAATTGCGCCGGTAAAGGAGGCTTTTGAGAAACAGAAACAATTTATTGCGGATGCTTCCCATGAGTTAAAGACGCCGTTGACCATTATTAACACCAATGCGGATGTTCTCCTGTCCAACAGTGATGACACCATTCACAATCAGTCCAAGTGGCTGCACTATATCAAATCGGAAACAGAGAGAATGACCAGCCTGACCAATGATCTGCTGTACCTGACCGAGATGGACGATTCCAGATCGAGAATGATTTATTCGAAATTCAATCTGAGCGACGTGGTTGAAAATATCATTTTAACGATGGAAGCTGTAATCTTTGAGAAGCATATCTCCCTTGAATATGACATCGAGCCTGATCTGACAGTGCTAGGCAATAGTGAACAGATCAAACAAGTGATTATGATCCTCTTGGACAATGCTGTAAAATATTCGAACCCTAAAGGCTCAGTCACCTTATCCCTTAAAAAACAGCATAATGACATGGTGTTAGCAGTCACTAATACGGGGGAGGGCATTGCACCGGAGCACTTAGCGAGCATCTTTGACCGATTCTACCGTACAAATGCCTCCCGGGCGCGTAAACAAGGGGGATATGGCCTAGGACTGGCGATTGCCAAATCCATTGTTGAACAGCATAAAGGAAAAATTTATGCCAAAAGTTTCGTCGGCGAGTCCACCACGTTTTACGTACATCTTTCATAACTACAAATAAAAAAGACTCAAACCCTGTTATCACTAAGGTTTGAGTCTTTTATTTATTTTACACTTCGCCCCAATAAATTTCGGTCTTATAATCAAAAAACACTTGCCCACTCTGGTTATTTCGTTCAAATATATTCCGCAGCTCAGTCATCATATTCTCATAGCTTGGATCTCCGGGGACCGGAGTGTAGGAAGACGATCGAAGCCGCCCGCTTAAGCCCTCCAAATCAAACACCTGCTGATTGCTAAAATGCGCTACTTGCATCTGTCCTTTCTTGAAAAAGGAGCTAAGGATCTCAGGGGTAATGTTCTTATGATTAACTTGAGTGTAGTTCGTGCCGAAGGTCTGCAGTAGCTGCTCATATTCCTCCAGAAATGGGGTACCGTAAGTAAGCCGGGAATTCCATATCAGAATAACTTTTCCACCCGGTTTTAGAATCCGCTTGAATTCCAATTGCGTTGCGTCCCTATCAAACCAGTGAAACGCTTGGGCGCATACTATAAAATCCATCGACTGATCTGATAATTCTGTATGTTCAGCAGACCCCGGCGATACAGAGAAATGGTTATCCTTTGCGAACTTCTCTTCCGCAGCTCTACGCATTTCCGGATTGGGTTCAACGGCAGTCACACAACTCCCGCGCTCCAGAAGTAATGCTGAGAATATTCCTGTTCCTGCACCAATATCAGCAATATCACAATTAGGTTGGAGCCCAATAGTATTGTACAAATAATTAATGGCTTCTCCAGGATAGCTCGGCCGATATTTCACATACGAATCTACCCGATTAGAAAATATTTCTTTGCTATTCATCCTTCGTCTCCTCCTAGGCGCTCAGGTTCATATTCACTTAATTTACCTTGGTAAACCAATCTCAGCCGATCACTTTGGCGAAAATCATCCGGAGTAACGAGTGCAGGCAGCTTATTCCATAACTTAATACCCGACCGCTCTAGAATTTCCGCTACAAATTGCGAACAAAAATAAGAGTTGCTGAATTCGACAGGCTCCTTCAGGGCAATGCCAATTACGCCGAGAATATTATAGAGATACTTTTGACGGCTTCGGATAAAGACTTGCAAGACCCGCTCCATTTTCTCCACTTCGCGGGCTGTAACTTGAAGTTCATATAGGACACATGTTGTATTTGGATATTTGCTGAACGTACCTGTCTTAATATCCTCCTTCACAAACCCTCCATTCAGGGGGTTGCTCGGATGCTTCCTGCCAAAGCTATACAGCTCGGAAAGCTCTCGATTAAAGGAGATCGAGGCATGATTATAGGGTGCTTTTGTATAGCCTTGAATGAGCTTCGTAAAAAGCGTCCCGGTATTCGTCAGTAATATAAAGACCGATGGATCTGCTGCCATTTACAATTTTCCCCTTATCAAGTTTGAACGTTTCCTTCATAATAACATATGAACCCATTAATGGAATCTACTCTAGGACAAGTTGGTGATCAGTTATCGACCGCTCTTTATTAACTATAATTCTTATCTTTGCGGCCCTATCGGCCATTCACTTGATGTATGTAGTTATAGGGAAGCTACAGCCAAATAAAGATTATACGGGCATTGGCTTTCGCATCAAGACGTGGTGGGGAATGCTTTTTATCTTTTGCCTAGCTACCCTATTTAATCCCGTCGTCTCTCTTCTTTCTCTCATGGTGCTCTGCTTCTTTGCACTGAAGGAGTATTTCTCCATGATGAAATCACGAAAATCCGACCGCAGGCTATTTCTGTGGGCGTACTTATCCATTCCGTTACAGTTCTACTGGATTTATATCGAGTGGTACGGAATGTTTATTGTCTTCATCCCAGTTTATGTATTCTTGCTCCTACCACTGCCCAGAATGATTAATAAAGGCACGGTTGGTTTTATGCGTAGTGTCAGCTCCACGCAATGGGGGCTAATGCTGATGGTATTCGGGCTTAGTCACTTGGCATACTTTCAATTTGCTACACCGGAGTATGGAGCCGGGCTTGTACTTTTTTTAGTAGTGCTAACGCAGCTCAATGATGTGGTCCACTATCTGGCATCACTTTATGTAGGGAAGCGTAAAATAGTTCCCACCGCCAATCCGTATTTGACTTGGGAGGGTTTCGCTTTCGCATTTGTCATCACGACAGGAGTTTCCTATCTAATCTATCCCTACCTGACGCCGCTCAACCCAATCTTCGGGTTACTGTCAGGCATGTTGGTCAGCTTGAGCGGCTTCTTTGGCAGTTTAACGGTTTCCGTGTTAAAGCGGGATCTGCTAATCGGCGATGGCGATAAATTCGTGGCTTTGAAGCAAAGCCATTTAAGCCGGATCGATAGCTTGACCTACACTTCACCGGTCTTTTTTCATGTCATTCGTTATTTTTTCGACTTCATGTAAATTATCTGATTGTGAGCTTGAATCAGCCCTTCCATGAATGATTATGCAGTATCTTCATCATCTGTTCTTGATGGCTGGCGAACTGCTTATATCGATGTCCGTTGGCGCCCGAGGGGTGGGGAAATCCCCATAAGCAGCGTTGTTTATCTAGCTCACCTGCGGACACAAGGAGTTGAAGTATACTTTCCACTGTTTTTCCTAAGGGAATAATTAAGGCCCGGCTCAGTATGTTCAGCTCCTCACGCAAGGAAGATAATGCCTGCGCCCTGAGGAATGAATTTGAAAGTAGCTTGGGCTGGGTCCCACTATAATTTTTCTTATCCACGAACACAGGAAAACGCAATAAAGAGCTGGTGTGCAGGATCGTCTGCTGCTGCTGAAATAGTTCTTCACAAGAGGTTAGGTTCAAGTGTTGATGCAGTTTAAGTGTATCTAACATATGAATTAACGTGTTCCGCATGGAGCCTGCGAATCTCGCCGCTTCCTTCGCTGTCCTACATACCTCTTCATCTGATAAACCAGCTTCCAGACCTATGATCGCTTCTTGTATCGCTATGCCCATTTGTGTGAACCCGGGCGTTAACCCTATAATGATCATCTTAGCAGAAGGATTAATGTATTCATTATGGGGGGCATAATACATTTCCACCTTGCCATTACGCTCCATTAGAAGCTTATCCACCTGCAGATCCTCTTTAGTTAGCACTGTACCCTTCGGGAGTGAGAGGATCGCCGATTTATACTGATGCAGATAGTTAGAGAGGAGCATATCATCTGCCTCACAGGTCTCTATTTGTTATCGAACCACTCACCAGACGGCCTTCGTACCAGACAGCTTGGCGCTGCGCTCTTCGGGCTACTGCTTCTGCCGAACAGCTGGCATGCAACAGCACAAAGCTAGCAGTGTCGCCAACCTTTGGCCATACCTGCTCGCCTTTTGGATCAAGGGGTGTTAATCCTCCTGTTATAAATCCGAGGGATTGAGATAATGCCAATTCATCGTTGCAGCCGTACAACTCCGCGTAACGTCCTGCCTTTTCCAATTGATCTCCATTACCAAAAGGGGACCAGTGATCGGTAAGGCTATCTGTTGCCAGCTTCACTTTTACCCCTTGGCTATGCAGCATCGGAAGTGGCATCATCATTCTTCCAATAGGCACTGTGGATGCAATAGTCATACCCAGTGATGCCATCCGTTTAGCTACCTCTTCTGCCTCTTGCTGCTGAGCTCCTGCGAACCAGAACGCATGACTGACCGTGACCTTTCCTTGCAAGCCAGCTTCTTCCGTCAGATCAGCTAACCGCGTCAGTGTTTTCTTTCCCGCTTCTTTTCCATCATGTAAATGAATATCAATGCCGGCATTACTCATCACTGCTAGTTCCACCATCGTCTGAAGTGACTTCTCGATATCTCCATCCACCGTATAAGGATCTACTCCGCCTACAAAGGTTGCCCCCTCTGCCAGAGATTGTTTTACCAGTTGCACAGAATCCGAGCGCAGCAGGCCATGCTGGGGAAACGCCACAATTTCAGCTGAAATTGTGCCCGCGAATGTATTTAATGCTTGTACAGTTGCCTCTAATCGCTGCAAACCGCTGACAGGCTCAATATTGCAATGGCTACGCACATGTGTGGCACCAAACCCCTGAATAAGCGTCAGGATGCTCTCTGCTTGTTGTCTCGCCATGGGCAGCAGCTTAGGCAATAATACCTTCTCTTCCTCAATCCGTTCGAAAACACTGGACGCAGGCTTTACCGCTCTCCATGGTCCACCGTAATACGTTTTATCTAAATGGATATGTGCTTCTTCGAAAGAAGGCAACATCAACAACTCTTTACAGTCATATTTCGGGAGCTGGCTCTGAAGCTCTATGTCTGCTCCAACAACTTCTGATATCTTATCCCCGTCAATGCGGAGATGACAAATCTTCGTATTCGTACCCGCTACTTGCCCATCCTCAATAACATAACCTTGTTCTAATCTTATATTGGTTAACCAGTAAGAAGCATTCAACATGCTACCCCATCCTTTTCTCAACAATTTATATAGGTACGGACCGCTTTACTCTAAATGTTACCATAGCCCTTGCCATATAAAAAATGATTGAGAAATTTCAATAGCTACAGATCAATCTGCCCCCGATGTTTGACTCTGGATCTAGCTTCTCTACTATGACTAACTTCCTTGTTCAGCAGTTCATCCATCCGAAGACACTTCAGACCCTTTTTATCCATTTCTTTTAAGACTTCTTCTAATCCAGTGATCATATTCAAGGGCGCTTCTTCATCTGCCCACGGTGTATCTCCGCTGTCGTGTAGAACAATGATTGAGCCTGGTTTTATTTTTTTTATTAAGGCATCCTTTAATTGTTCTGCACTCAGTGACGCTTTCCAATCTCCGACCATGACAGACCACAATACGATTCGATAAGATTCTCTTAGCAAAAAGAAATCCCCTAAATTAAGAAGCCCCCAAGGTGGGCGGTAAAAGATAGGCCGCTCTCCTGTAATTCGCTCAACAATGTCTGCTGTGCGATCTACTTGCTTCCGTCTATTGGTCCAGGGGAAGTGGATCCAGTTGGGTGTATGAGTATAATTATGAATGCCGATTTGGTGTCCTTCTCTGTGCATACGCTCGATCAATTCCGGATATTGCTTTGCCTTTTTGCCTAATACGAAGAAGGTCGCCTTTATGCCATGCTCTTTTAATAGATCTAGAAGTTCAGGTGTATAACAAGGATCCGGACCGTCATCGAACGTAAAGGCAATTTCCTTCTCTGCACCTACTTCCGAGTGAACCCCCCATCCCAATATTCGGGTAAGCGCAAAAGGAACGATCATATAAAGAACAATCACATCCACTGCTAAAATTATGAAGGTCCACATTAGGAAGCCGCCTCTGTCTTGCGCGGGGCAAATCGTGCTTTCAAGGACTGCTTGCTAAGCACAAGCATCATGGGAGATAACTTCTCTGTGCTGTCCTCTACACGATGTTTCCCTTCCGGATGCAGCATGCGAAGTAAGAAACGAAGGTATATCCCAAACCAGTGCCGCTGCCATTTGGACTTGATAGGGCGCTGCTCAAAACCTATTCCATGAATAATCCCCCGGTGAAGCAGTGTAATCCCGGTTAGCGCATTTACTTTGCTTAGTTCCGGATTGCTGTCTAGATCACGACTGATCTCCTTCATAGCCTCGCGGAGCATGCGTGCCGTACGAATTCCGGCCCGATCTGCGCCAAGCGTACGTGTCAGCTGCACGATCTGGCGATTGTCCAAATGAAGCTCACCCACCCAATCTCCCGGAAGTATCCGTTGCCCATCTTGGCAGACCAAAATTTCTCCGTGATATTTCAACACTACCAATTTACATATCCCGTATCTACGCACGGACTGACTACGAAATTTGGTGATGACAGCAAATACGTTCTCCCACATCATCCAAAGGGATTGTGAGAATAATTTTATAAATGGAACTGAGGTTATCATCATTTTTCCTTCTTTCCTGTTTGAGTTTATCTTCTAGCAAAATCCTTCACTAAACGCCGCGTATACCTGCCGATCATCTTTACCAGACTGTTTCCGAGATAAGCACCTATCCATAGAGACACTGCACCTAACAACATGAAGAAAAGTGAGATGTTGAATGTTTTATTTTCAATCCCAAATAGCGTTATAGAGGATACATCTAATAAATACAGGATAGGTGACAACAGGAGAATAATAGGGGTCAAGTAAAAAAGAGTGGCACAAATGAGACTGACCATGCCGATGCCAAGTTGCAACATCAACCCTATAATCGCTCTCCAGTTATGATTATCCTGCAACTCCATCTTCACCTTTTCCCACAAGCTGCCTTCTTCGTGAGATCGGGTTGGTAGCGTGCGAACGGAGATATCGGTATAGACTTTAGTTCGAATTCGCTCATACTGTAAAAAAGTCTCGGTAGAACGCAAAACATAATAGAGGATCGGAATCCCCACTAAGGTGAAGGACATCGCAACTCCAAAGGTAATACCCACCAAATAAAAACAAAAGTAAAATAGCCCTGTGGCAAAAGTAATTAATAAGAAACAGAAATTTCTCACATGTTTCCGGATCATTTGATTCATGCTTTTCTCTCCCTCTCTGCAATAAAAAATTGTTCATATCTAAGCAACTCTTATGCTAGTGCTTTTGGTGTAAAATCGACCAGTGCCATAATGTCATATGACAAAAAAAACACCCTACTGCCTACTCCCACAAGGGAAAGCAAACAATAAGGTGTTTCTCAATTTTAACTGATTTAGATTTAGTCAGCGTTAATCCGAAATGCCAAAAGCCTTCTCGACTGCCTCCTCACGGTTTCGTACCCCGAGCTTAGCATAGATGGTGGACGCGTAATTTCTCACCGTTCCATCGGACAGATATAGTTTAGCGGCAATAGATTTATAACGCATTCCCTTCGAGAGGCATTCTAGAATCTCCAGCTCACGCGAGGTCAGCCCATATTCATTATTCTTCTCCGTCGGCGGCGCCTCTGAAGCTGGATGCATCTCATAGTGATCAATTAATACATTCGTAATATCGGGTGTAATCATCTTTACGCCCCGATGTACGAGACGTATTCCTTCGAACAGCTCCTGCGGCTCGGTAGAC
The DNA here is from genome assembly GCF_038002845.1 of Paenibacillus sp. FSL F4-0122. Taxonomy (NCBI): domain Bacteria; kingdom Bacillati; phylum Bacillota; class Bacilli; order Caryophanales; family Paenibacillaceae; genus Paenibacillus; species Paenibacillus sp. FSL F4-0122. The sequence goes on along the minus strand of NZ_JBBODI010000001.1, from coordinate 2,479,380 downwards.
TTTAACAAGTAACCATCTGCCCCATTTTGCAGTGCCTCGACTGCCATATCTGCTTCTTGAAAAGTAGTCAGGATCAACACTCGTACCCCTGGCCACTTTTGCTTAATAAGCTTAGTCGCTTCTGCACCGTCCATGCCTGGCATATTTAAGTCCATCAGCACCACGTGAGGTTCTTCCTGCTCGCAGAGGCTTATTGCTTGTTCACCATTCTCAGCTAACCCAATAATCGCAAAATCCGGCTCCTGCTCTAGAATAATTCGCAGACTATCGCGGATATAGGGTTGATCATCCACCAGCAATAAACGAACCGTTTCCTCCTGTATCTCTTCAAGCCTTGGTAAACTGCAGGTCACTAAGGTTCCTTCCCCTGGCTTAGAGTAGAAATACACCTGTCCTTGCAAGTTGGAGGCACGCTCCTTCATCGCATTGACACCAAATCCTGCTTTTAAATCTTCAGTGCCTAATCCATTATCCTGCACATCCAGCCGAATCAACTTCTCTTCATAATGTAAGCTGATGACAATTTCAGTGGCGTGACCATGACGTGCAGCGTTGGTTATCGACTCCTGCAAACATCTGTATAGTGCCATTTGGGCCTGCTTAGATACTGTATACGGCTCTCCGAATGTTCTTAAGCGAATCTTAACCTTGGAGAAGGTCTGGAAGTCATCCACTAATTTCTGTAGGGACTGCATAAGCGTCAATGCATCCTCCGAAGCGCCCACATGGTGCAAATATCGCCGAACATCATCCAAGCCATTGCGGGTTAGCTTTAACAAGGCATCTATTTTGTGCTCTCCTTCAGAGGTGTTCACCTCCGAACGTAAAGTCTCTAGCCCCATAATAATTGAAGTATAAGAATGCCCCACCGTATCATGCAGATCTTTGGATAAACGATCTCGTTCTTCCAGAAGTGTCATACGTTCAACTTGCGAGATATACTGCTCTAAAACAGCATTTTGCTCCTTAATAATTCTACCCTGCTTGTGATTCACCACTAGTAAATGAAAAGCGAACCCAAGCGTATACACTAAACCCATGTTAAAAATCATTGATACAGCATCCATTTGTTGTGACAATCTAGATAACATAATTGGAATCAAAATGACCGTGATCGGAGCTGTCCAACGATAGGACTTCTCTGCACTATTGCTGGCAATCATAAAAGCGATAGGCAGAAAAGTTACGTATGATTCAGGAAACAAAGCAGCCAAATATAAGCAAAGTCCACCCGAAAAGAGGATCTCCGCCATCAGATAATACTTGTAGTGCAGCTGCAAACAAAACCAAGGCACAGAAAAAGAGACCACGCCCCAAACAAACGCGATCCAGAACGGAATCGTAAAATCCTCCGAAAGATAACACATGGTGACCAAAAAAGAAGTAGAAAAACAAATCCGAAACAGGAGGACGAGCCAATCGTACCAGAACCACTGTTTGACCAGATTAAACAAGACATTTCCCCCTATATACTCTGCTGACTTAATCTTTATTATAGTGTAACCCCTTAAGGACTCACTAGTTACAAAAAGTCATGAGTTGAGATGACATTTTTACTAATGGTGTAATTAGTGTAATTGATCATTCAATGTCCCTCTGAATAAGCAGCTTTTTAAAGCAAAGCCCAGACTGTATGATAGTACATATTATTTGTCCATAAAATTGTAGTAAACCAATCAAACCAATAGGTCCGTAAATTTTATAACGTATGACCAGTATCGGGGGAATAATAACTATGTTAGCCGCACTACTTCATGGCATTGCACTAGCCTTTGGATTAATTCTTCCACTTGGCGCACAAAATGTCTTTGTATTTAACCAAGGGGCCTCGCAGCCACATTTTAAAAAAGCCATTCCCGTTATTGTTACAGCCGCTTTATGCGATACCCTGCTTATTTTATTAGCCGTATTAGGTGTTTCAGTCCTTGTGTTTGCCATCCCCGTTCTGCAGACCGCTTTATTTGCTGTAGGACTTTTATTTCTTTTGTATATGGGATGGTCTATCTGGAAAAGTACACCGGCATCGTCAGCGCAAGACGCAACCCCTTTATCCTCCAAAAAACAAATCCTGTTCGCGCTGTCCGTTTCTTTATTAAATCCACATGCGATTTTGGATACTATTGGCGTTATCGGCACTAGCTCGCTTAGTTACACAGGTGTAGACAAAGTTGTATTTGCTGGCGCGACTATCCTAGTGTCATGGATTTGGTTCTTTGGGCTGGCTGTAGCCGGAAAAACCGTAGGACAAATCGACTCAAGTGGCAAAATCATGCGGATCATTAATAAGATCTCCGCGATCATTATCTGGACCGTTGCTGCTTATATTGCCTTCAAGCTTTTTTAAATGGAGGAAAAAGAATGCCGTACACGAATTTGCCGTATAATTATGTCCAATTTACACCATAATGTACTAGAATTTTGACTTACGGCGCAGAATGAGGTACATTACAATTTGGACGAACAATTAACAAACCAAAATACTATAATGTTCGCATTTAGAGGTGTAAATTATGAAAGAAGTATTCGATTATGAAGATATTCAATTAATTCCTGCAAAATGTATCGTAAACAGCCGTTCGGAGTGTGATACATCAGTCACCCTCGGTGGGCATAAATTTAGATTGCCGGTGGTACCTGCCAACATGCAAACCATCATTGATGAGAAGATCGCTATCTCCTTGGCGCAAAATGGCTATTTCTACATTATGCATCGTTTTGAACCGGAGAAACGTACGTCTTTCATCAAAGACATGCACTCCCGTGAATTAATCGCATCCATCAGCGTCGGAGTTAAAGAAGAAGAGTATGATTTCGTCGAACAATTATCCAAAGAACAGCTGGTTCCGGAATTCATTACAATTGACATTGCACATGGCCATTCCGAAGCAGTCATTCGGATGATCAAACATATTAAACAATACCTGCCTGCTAGTTTTGTTATTGCAGGAAATGTAGGAACACCTGAAGGCGTTAGAGAATTAGAAAACGCTGGGGCTGATGCTACTAAAGTTGGGATTGGACCAGGGAAGGTATGTATCACTAAGATCAAAACTGGATTCGGTACAGGCGGCTGGCAGTTAGCTGCACTACGCTTGTGTGCCAAGGCTGCAAGCAAGCCTATTATTGCCGATGGAGGCATTCGCACACACGGTGATATTGCTAAATCCGTACGATTTGGCGCTTCTATGGTCATGATTGGTTCACTATTTGCTGGTCATGAAGAATCTCCGGGTGAAACCATCGAAATCGCTGGGAAGCTCTATAAAGAATACTTTGGCTCCGCTTCAGAATACCAAAAAGGTGAAAAGAAGAACGTCGAAGGTAAGAAAATTGCGGTTGAGCATAAGGGGGCTTTAGCAGAAACCCTAAGAGAAATGGAGCAGGATCTTCAATCCTCCATCTCTTATGCAGGTGGCAATAAATTAGAGGCTATCCGTAATGTGGATTACGTTATCGTTAAGAACTCCATTTTTAATGGAGATAAAGTCTATTAATTGAATACACAGGTGGGCAGGATGACTTAGGTCAATCTTGCTCACCTTTTTTTATGAGAACGAGTTCCGCTGGCCTACTTTGGGGTAATGGTAAGAATAAACTTCTATTAGATCACAATAGAGAGGATTATCCTTATGCGGCAAGCTATGATTATTATTAACCCCTCATCCGGTAAAGAGGAAGCCAGCCAATATGTCAGATACGCAACAAGAGTCCTAAGTGACAAAGACTACTCCGTTACGATCAACGAGACGGCAAAAGAACTAGACGCCACTCGTTATTCCATCACTGCTTGTGAGGAAGGTTATGACCTGGTTGTCTCTATCGGCGGGGATGGCACGCTTCACGAGACCATTAATGGTCTTATCGATCAGGAACACCACCCAATATTAGGTGTGGTTCCTTTAGGAACGGCTAATGATTTCGCCCGTGCATTACAAATTCCACTGAATCCCGAAATAGCCATTCAAACCCTTGCCTCCTCTAACCTAAAAAACGTAGATATCGGTCGCTTAAATGACCGCCTATTCGGCAACGTTGTTGCTGTAGGTTCAATTGCCGGATCATTATCCTCTGTATCCTCCGAAGATAAAACCAAACTCGGCTCATTGGCATACTTGAAAGAAGGTCTTAAACAACTTACAAGCCCTACAGCCCACCCCCTTGTCATTCACCATGATGAACAAATATGGCAAGGAGACTCCTTACTCTTTCTCGCCGTATTAACCAACTCAGTCGGCGGGTTCGAGAATCTAATACCGGATGCTGCGGTTGACGACGGTCTGCTTCATTGTTTTATTATTTTGGACCTCAGTATATTCAATACCATTACAGCCAGTATATCTTTACTGCTGGGTACCCTCAAAGATCATAAAGACGTTGTCTATTTCACAGCCCACAATGTAAGTGTAAGCTCTCCAGAAACCGTAAGAACCAATGTAGATGGCGAAGAAGGTCCAACTTTGCCTATTACACTAAGTGTTCTCCCTCGTCATATCCAAGTCATTGTGCCAGAAGTGGACTAACAAACAAAAAGCAGTCCGGAACTCAAAAAGTTCCAGACTGCTGCCCTTAATTTATGGACGCCCCGATCCATATCTTCCTACTAATCAAATGACTAAGAAGTTATTTCTATTCCACTACAATAAATTTTTTGCCTAATAACCACATTCCGCCGCTAATCCCCAAGAAATAAATAGGCATCGTCAGTAATGAACCATTATGAAGAGCGCTCATTCCCCACGTCGCCAAGCTAACAAGCAAATAATAGCCCAAGCTAAATATTGCGCCTGCTGTTCCTACAACATCCTGAAATTGAACAAGAGCAAGACTTAGACAATTAGGTAAAGCAATCCCTGCACCCATTAATAGGACAAACAGCGCTATTAGAATACATACGATCACTATCATGTCCGGCAGCGAGTCAAGACTGCTTGCGATTGTTAATAGCAAGGCTCCGCCCGCCATTACTAGACAGCCGATATGGATTATTTTTTCTGGGGCATAGAGGGTTAATAACCTTTTGGAGATCATTGCTCCTACAATCGACGCCAAAGCCACAATAATGCCGAGAAAACCATAGACTCCTGGCGAAATCTGAAAGTGTTCAATAAATATAAAAGGAGCTTCAGCATAATAGCTGAATAAGATTCCGTTAATGCCTCCAATTAGTAATCCAAACACCAATACACGTGGCAATGCGAGCATTTTTTTGACTATAGGCAGAATAGCCACCTTTTTTCTCATGGAAACATCAGTGGTTTCTGGCAGCTTCCAAAAAGCATACATAAATAACAACACACTCATCATCACTAATGTAAAGAAAACCGCTCGAAAACCAAAAGCTTGATCCACCCATCCGCCAATTAACGGACCTACTGCGGGAGTAAAAGCAATGACCGCCGAGATTTGGGCAAACATAACATGCCGTTTATTCCCGGAGACACTCTCACGAAGAATGGTTTGGGTAATAATCGAACCTGTTGCTGCTCCAAACGCTTGTATAAACCGGCTGACTAACAGCAGATGAATGGATTCTGAGTAAAAACACATCAGGCTTCCCATACCGTATACAAGAAGTCCAGCCAGCATGGAAGATCTCCGCCCGATGAAGTCAGACAACCAACCCCAGCTAAAAACACCTAAAGCAAATCCAATAAAATATATACTTAACGTTAACTGTACAGAACTATTGGTGGCCCCAAGTGCTACTGCGATATCCGGTAACGATGGGGTGTAAATCGTCTCACTAATTTGCGGAAAAGCCACAAGAACAATCATTAAAAGTAACGATGGTGCTGCATATTTTTTCATCTTATTTTCGCCCTCCTACAAGCTTATATCCTCGAACAACTACAAGAATATGAGCCTAGCTAGGGAAATGGGGGCATCATTATGGCAAGACGACTATAGATCATCATGTCAGAAAATCACCTTTCATTGTTATGCTTTCATTGTTATATAGGAGGGCTTACCCGAAAGATATCGGGCAAAGATTTGAGTTTCAATTATTCAACCAAAACATCATTATACACGGTAATAGAAAAGCTCTCAAACGAATCGCTTCGCCTGAGAGCTTATTTAGGTTAGGAATTTTGTTCTGATAATCCATGTATAGTTACGCCAACAGCGCTGGATTTCTTTTTGTCCTGAGAAGCATGTAGCTTTACCATCACAAATCTTGCAAACGGCTGTATTAATATACTTTCAGCGAACAGTGCAATCAGGAAATTTCTTGGCCAATTGGCTAAGAAGTGATTAAACGTTTGAGAACTCAACCCGTTTCCGATAATGTCTCCAATAAACGTCATACAAAATGACATCCCTAGTACGGTGAACAAGATACGGAATAGGATTTTGGCGTTGAAGCTATCTGTGGGTTGTGTGAATGTAGCTGTCAGCTTTTCGGCAATACGGCCAATAACAACAGGCTCAATAATCATGACAATTACCCAAATGATCGGAAACACCTTAAGAATCGTTAAGGCAACCTCACCATTAAATTCTCCAACCCCTAAAATGATATTTATTGAAGACATAAACAGTACCGTCAGTGTACAAATGATTGCACCATATAATGCCCCCTCCTTACCGTTTCTTGGTAATCTTGCTTCTTGATTCATGATGTTCTTCCTTTCAATATTGTCGGTAATAGTTTGGCGATAGTTTTTAAGGGAGTTGTAGATTTTTGCGTTAGGCACAACATCATCGCCCCTTCAATCGAAGCCGTCATCCACAAAGCCATATCGGAGGCTGATTCCTGCGAATAACCTTCAGTTACAAGCTTATCGCAGTAAATTCGTTCCATGTTCTCATAGAGCAAGCTACATGCCTGGCGAACAGGTTCACTCACCGTAGCCATCTCACTGACAATACTGCTAAAGGTATATCCGGTAATCGTGCCCTCAGTTTCTAAGTTGTGAACTAACTTGTCAATCATGGATTGTGTAGCTTCTAACGTCGATGGATGCTTTTTAAAAATATCCTCAATATCTATCGTAATTGCTTCATTTAAGCCCTTTAAACAAGCAATTAATAGTTCTTCTTTTCCATTTGGAAAATGATGATAAAGCGCTCCTTTGGTCACATTACAGGCTTTTAAAATTTCACTCACGCCTACATTTTTATATCCTTTTTGCTGAAAAAGAAGTGTCGCCGTCTCAATCATTAGCGATTTTGTATCCACAATAACGTACTCCCCCTAACATACCAACCGGTCTGTTTGTTATTATAACAATATAAAAATGATTAATGTAAGTCTTTTTTGCTTTTTTTTCAAAAAATATTTCATTATTTTCATTTATAACAGCAAAAAAAGCTTAGAAAATTGTGTCGAAAGTGGAATTGTTGCAGTATCACTTGGATTAATGATATCATTCTGAGGAAACTTATCTTACTTTAAATATGAAGGAGGAATACCCGGTGAAAAAGAGATCGCTAAAATATCTATCTTTTGGTATTGGGTATTCTACTGCTGTTTTTTTCTAGAATTAATTATTGATAGGATAGGTCTGTCAAAAATTAAAAGAAACTAAAAAACAGCGGAGATATATAACTTAGATATCGGTATGTATCTTCTATTTAAAGGAGAATTCACAAAATGAACTTAAATAATAATGTTATTACAAGATATAATCCAGAGAATATTGCTAAACCGGTTGGTAACTATAGTCATGTAACAAAAATAAGTAGAAATGCTGAAATGTATGTATTTTCTGGCCAAATTGGAATCGATCAAAACAATCATATCCCTACAGATTTTAACCAACAGGTAACAAATACGATGAGTAATATTGTTGAAGTCCTTTCTTCTCAAAGGCTAACACCTGATAATGTAATCAAAATCAACATTTGGGCTACGGAAGAAATCGATTGGAACCATTTCTATGAAATTTGGAATAAAGTATTCGGCATGACACCTCCTTCAATGACAATTGCTTATATTAAAGGATTAGGGTTACCTGAATTAAAAATTGAGTTAGATGTATGGGCTGCTGGTTAAACCCTAAATCAAGAGGGAGTAATTTAATTTTCTGTACACCAAACGAGCCTTAGAAGCGATTCTAAAGGCTCGTTTTTCTAACTACCCCTTTATACCAAAAAGGGCTCAGTTTCCTGAGCCCTCAAATACTTACCCTACTATGTTTTTATATCTGAAGAATTGTCCCAACATTCCACGTTCTCCAAACCCTCTATGCTATCTTTATAAAAGACAGGGTCCTTGCCTGCACGCTTCTGGCGCTTATAATCCTGCAGGGCGGCAAAGGCCACCTTAGATAATAGAAGAATAGCGATCAAATTCACGATGACCATGAAGCCCATAAATAAATCAGCCAAATCCCATACCAATTGAACCTTAGCTACGGAGCCAAAAATAATCATCGCCAAGACGCTGTATCTATAGAATAGTAATACTTTTTTATTGGAGTTCAAGAATTCTATATTGGTCTCACCATAATAATAATTTCCGATTAACGTACTGAAAGCAAACAACAAAATCATGATCGCTAGGGATCCAGAGGCCCACGAACCAATATGTTCGCTTAATGCCGCTTGTGTCAGCTTAATTCCATCCAGCCCTGGCTGTTTATACGCATCAGATAACAAGATAATAAAAGCAGTACTCGAACAAATAAGTAACGTGTCTGTAAGTACACCCAGCGCTTGCATCAGCCCTTGTTTCACCGGATGACTAGTTGTTGCAGTTGCCGCAGCATTTGGAGCACTACCCATCCCCGCTTCGTTGGAGAATAGTCCTCTTTTCACCCCTTGCAGAATGACTGCCCCAAAAGATCCCCCCGCGATTTGTTCAAATCCAAAAGCACTTTTCACAATAAGCGCCAGAATCGCCGGTATTTCCGTAATATTAATTAACATAATAATAACAGCGGCCCCAATATAGATCCCTGCCATTACCACTACAATATATTCGGACATTCTAGCAATACGTTTAACCCCACCAAAGATAACAGCCGCAAAAGCAGCAGCGACTACAAGTCCAAGAATCACCCGATTAGTGCCAAATGAATTCTCAAAGGCCACTGTAATCGTATTGGATTGAACTGCATTAAATACAAGACCAAAGGATAACGTGATCAAAACCGCAAATACCGCGCCCATCCAGCGTTTTTTCAGGCCTTGCTCCATATAATAGGCGGGACCACCACGAAATCCAGTCTTGTCCTTCACTTTATACACCTGTGCCAGAGTACTTTCAATAAATCCGGACGCTGATCCAATAATAGCTATGACCCACATCCAAAAAACAGCTCCTGGTCCACCTATTGCGATAGCAATTGCGATCCCTGTAATATTCCCTGTCCCAACCCTTGCTGCCATACTGATACAGAAAGCCTGAAACGACGAAATGGAATCTTTTGACCTTTCATTGGACTCTTTAAGGACCCTAAACATTTCTTTAAACATGCCAAACTGAACAAACTTCGATCGAATGGTGAAATAAATTCCACAAACAATAAGCAGAACCACCAAAATTTTCGACCAAAGAAAGTCATTTGTTGCGCTAATCATACTGTCTAACATTTGTTGCATGTGAATCCGCCTCTCCATTGTGTCGATACCCAGTTGCTGAACCTTAAGTTACATAGTATTTTCAAATATAACAGCCCTTATTTCAAAAGCCAACAAAAAAAATTAGCCAGCAACACCATACCTTACACCGGTGTGAGAGCTATTTCTCCATCTTCATCTGAGCCACAAGCTGCTTTAGAATAATATAGGCTTTTTTTACATTAATTATATTTAATCACATACGAGTTGTATATAATTAAGGCTTTCACAATTAATAGTAAATAAGGAGGCTGAATAAAAAAAGCAGCCGGTGGAAGAAATGTATGACTACAATGTATGCGCGTATTTATATCGTGGAGAACATTTGGTTTGATCCCACCGTTGTTTTGAACCATCCAACTATGGGATCGCTTGAGACATCCACTTCCAGTGTTATCTTGAATAATCATAGAGCAGATATTTTCGAGGTATTAATTAGCCACAGCTTTAAAATATTGGTACACCTGATTTAACTTCTTATCATGTTTCCCTTTCGGACTCTCCATATTCCCAAATTCGAAAAACTTCACTTTCTTGATGCCACAATATTGAAATAATGCTTTTCTCATCAGCACTTTATGGGAATTATTCAGCCAATATAAAGGATAGAGGGTCGGCCCCTTCATGCTGGAAATGCAAACCACTGACTTTCCTTTCAGCAACCCTTCGGGGATGAGGCCACCCTTTTCTCTGTAAGCGAAATTAGAAGCAAACATTTGGTCAATATAACCGAGCAACATCGCGGGGGGACGTCCCCACCAGATTGGATACACAAACACAATTTTATCGGCCTGACGAATCTGCTCCCGATACTTCTCGAGCTTGGGATCAATATGCATGTCTCTTCTACGTTTATTTTCATTAAAGACCAGCACAGGATCAAATTGCTCTTCGTAAAGATCAAGGACCTCTATCTTCGTGATCTTTTGATTCTCATTACTTCCCTGAATGACTTTATTGAAAAAAGCATAACTTAAACTTTTATGATTCGGATGTGTATAGATGACCAAAACGTTCATTGCTCCACCTCTTTAATTATCATTTGATAACAAAATGGTATCACAACCGTTATTTAGTTGTCAAATGATAATTGTATTATGATAATTATTTTGTTAAGGTTTACAATAAGAGGTGATCCTTATGGACAAACAAGCGTTTTTTCAGAAAATTGTTACCTTTACGACAGCAGTCCATGAAGTAACATTTGACTTTACCAAAGATGTTAGACCGGAAGGCATTACGCCCGTTCAATATAGTATTCTGGAATATATTGCGGTTAGCCAGCCTGTTACCCTCAGCCAAATCAGTGATTGTAAGAATATCTCTATGCCGAATACCAGCCGTGAGCTCAAGAAATTAACAGAAAAAAACCTGTGTGAGAAGCTTGATGTCGCCGAGGACCGGCGTAAGCAAATGATTCGGTTGTCTGATGCTGGACAAGCGATGATGAACGAGGCTTTTGAACGGATCGGTGAACGTTTTCTGAACCGGATTAAAGAGGTTCTCCCAGAGGAATTAGCCGAGATTAACCATGCCCTCGATATCCTGCAATCTAAGGTGTTTAGCACCCAGCAATGATCCGAGAAAAAGACAGCAGAGCAGCGGTTCCCCATTAATGGGGGCACCGCTGCTCTGTGTTTTGGGTCGTTGGTTAGCTGACTCAAGACCGATTATTGGCTAGTAAAACCCAACGACTTCGAATCAGCCCCACCTTCAGCTAAATCGCCGAATCGCATTCGTCCACTGAGGCTTTCGGACCCAGATGACGTTATTGGCATATTTTTAGCCTTTTGTGCGTAGTTTCGGACTCCAGCGACGCTATTCCTATGAATCGGGTTCATATTGGGTGTTTTTTATGCCAATAGCTGCTATGCGGTCCGTTGGCATTTCAAATATGCGAAAAAGCTGCATTTAAGGTCAGCTGAGTCCGAAAGACGCTCCCCTTATAATCACCTAATAGAAATAGGCACTCCTCTTAAGGAATGCCTTGATTTGATTATAAGTATTCTTAGCCAGCGAAATAGACTATTTCACCAGTCCGCTGATAAAGGTCTCAAAATTATCAGCCAAACGTGTGATTTTGTATTTGTTATCCCGATCTACATGAATAACCTCAGGTTCGCCATCATTCCCGAATTCGCGGTAATCCAGCATCACCACTTCATTCTCAGAAGGACAATCACAAATCACCACGCCAACTTCAGGATAACGTCCATTTTCAATCACAGTCCGGCTGCCTGAAGCTCCACACAGCGACTTATTCTTATCTCGTCCAATTCCGAGGATACCAGAAATCGTAATAAATTCTCCTGTTCCCGGAATCGGATAACGATTGTTATGAGGAATTCCCCCATTATGTAACTTCATCATATCCACATAGGAAGCAGGCAGCTTGAAGACCAGCTCTTCTTGTACTGAAGTAATCAACGCATCTGAAGGCGGATCAGAGATATATTCTGAGAACGCATACTCGCTGTCATCCCAGAAATTAGTGGTATCCAACGCTATTACAGGCTTCTTTGCAGGTTTGTTTACAGGCTTTCTCGCAGCTTTTTTAGCCAATTTACGTTTGATCCAGCCCAGAAACTCCAATGTGTCTTCATCATCAGGCTCCAGCTGATCGGCAATCGTAAACGCTTTTAAAGCTTCGTCATATCTTTTCAGATAATAATAAGAAACCCCGATACGGTAATGCCAGAGCGGGTCACCTTCACCCTCTTCTTCAATGCTCAAATACTGCTCTAAAGCCTCTTCATATTGACCGAGATTATTAAGCGCCCTGCCCAAATGACTAGTTAGAACATAATCTCTTTCCTCTTCAGGAATTTCCGCGATTGCATCCACGATTTCTTGAAATTCATCTTCCTCATGCCATTCATCCAATTTTGCCAATAACTCATCACTCATCATTAATACCTCCTATTAACGATCACTCAAAATACCTATTAGAAATTATACCATTTCTAACCTATGCCCAGCCAATAACGCATGTCCTAGCCATATCAATCAAAAGACAACTTCCCTTTTTGCTGTGAAAAACAGACCGCAGCGTTTATCTGCGGCCTGTTTTTCGTATACAGAAAACCATTTATTTATGGGTAACTATAATTGCTGCCTTCTATCTTGCCTTTACGACTGCATCCCGTTTTCGATCCTCTGCAGGAACTCTTCAGCGGCACTATAGCCAAGCTGCTTAAGGTACCAATTATTCGCAGCCGCTTCGATCAGGCCAGCCACATCGCGGCCAGGCTGAAGCTGAACTTCAATATGCGGAATTTGCACGCCAAGATAGTCTGTGAACTGGGGTTCGATTTCGAGCTCATTATTCAAGGAATTCTCCCGCCATGGTGACAACTCGATGTCGAGTACAATTCGTGTCTCTTCCTGAAAAGCTCTACGCCCGTACTGCCGTACAACATTGATTAGACCAATACTGCGCAGCGCTAGGAATTCACGGGTCGTTTCATTATGCGTGCCGAGAAGCGTCGCCGGTCCCAGCTTCTTAAGCACAACTACATCATCGGCCACAAACCGATGGCCTCTCCTAATGAGCGTGTGTGCGGTTTCGCTTTTTCCGATCCCGGACTTGCCTCTCAATAGGACCCCTATGCCGGACACGTTCACACACACTCCATGAATTGAAAGTTCAGGCGCCAGCGCCTTCACCAGATAAGTATCAATCTTTGCGATGAACTCTGACGTCGTCTCTTCCGTTCGAAGTAGTGGTATACCTTCTTGGTCGCAGAATAAAGTCAAATAAGGAATCTCCTGCTGACCCGTCGTCACAATAAAGCATGGGGGATGATACTTAACAATATTGCCAATATGTAACTTGCGTTGCTCAACGCTTAGCTTTAGCAGATAATTGATTTCTTTGCGGCCCAATACTTGTACTCGCTTCATGGGGAAAAAATCGAAGTAACCCACGAACTCCAGGCCAGGTCTATGTGTCTTTGAGCGAGTAATCTCACGGTCCATGCAGCTAGCACCCGCAAGCACTTCCAGCTTAAACGTTTCCGTAAGGCTTTGAACGGTAATCGATTTCAATGTTGTTCTCCTCCTGTGGCTACGTATTTTGAATACGTAATACGGTTACCGGGATATATTCAACGACGAATAGAATGATTCCTGCAAAAGAAATAGACAGATCAAGAGATATTAACAACTATGTTCCTTCAAGAAAATTAATAAGGTATATCTCCGGCTGCGTGAGAAATTCTGCAAAACTACATAAATCCGCGTACGTCTGATGTTCCACGTCGTTACAGCCGATCAGGCCTTTTTTCTTCGGATTCCACATAAGCAGCAGATCAGAGTAATTATCTATATCGGCTGACAGACGGAGCAGCTTTTGCCGGCCGATTTTCATTTCAATGGTATCAGTTAATGTGAAAAAGTCGATATATCTAATTTCATATTCATTTTGTGTTAGCTCAAGACGCAGATTTTTTCCAGTAAGAAAGCTAACCAATTCATCAGACAATTTATATTTTCTCAGCTCAAACTTCTTGTTCTCGATATCATGAAATTCAGCCGGCTCTAACGATTTCAAATAGTCAGCCAAAGCTGTATTCTTATTACTCACTGCAATGGTGTACGGGCGATCGCCATCTTTTTCTGCCAAGGTAACGTCTGCGCCACGTTCAATCAAAAATTGTACCATCGCTTGATTACCAATTCTCGTGGCAACTGTTAACGGAGTCGCTTGATAAGGATAGACCATATCGGATTTGTTGTAATTAATGTCCACCCCATGATCCAGTAAATAAGTAACGGTCTTAAGGTCATGATCTGACACCGCTTTGCGTAATACGCCCCCACCATGCTGCTTAATATCTAATCCTAGCTCATGTATGAGCGGGATATTGTTTTTGTTGCCATAGTAGGCCTGCGAATATGCACCTGACTTGACCTGATTAAGCTTGTCCAGTTTAGCCCCTTGTGCTGCAATATAGCGGACGATATCTTCTTTGCAATAGCGAACCGCGAGCAAAAAAGCCGGATTATTCTTCACATTCAGATTTACACCGTGCTGTACCAGCAGCTTTATGACATCCATTCTCTCTGATATAAGCGCCAAATCTAACGGGGTTAACGTAGTATATTGGCTAAGGACGATGCCCTCTTCAATATCCCAGCCTGCTCTAATGGCAGCCTCTAATTCCGGAATGTTTCCATTGTAAATATGCATGGCCATTTGCGGCAGTTCCTGGAACTTCCCTATATCCTTCAGACGGATCATCCATTATCCACTCCTACTTCAAGTATTATGAAGAGTATAGAGAACCGTATAGTAAAAAACAATCCAAACTAAGGATGTTGTTCTAACAAATAGTCCTCATAATATTTAGATCGGCAAGATTATTGCTGCTATTCAAAAAAATAAAAAGAAGCTCCGTTAATACACGAAGCTCCTGTTTACAATTTATGATGGTAAGTAAAGTTGAAGCAGCTTGCTGTTGGCAGCGAGAAAGCTGGCTATATCCCTCTTTATCCTTGGATGTCCCGTCTCGCCTCTTGCTCGGCAAGAATCTCGTTATCTTCCGCGTTATCCCGCGTCACTTTCTGAACGCCAATAGCGCTATAAGAAATCAAGAGAATAACAGCTATGTAATACCCCTTTACATTTAATTCAAATGGAGCATTGTAAAGGCCAATAAAAAACATCGCATACCCGATAATCAAACCCACAAAAGCCATAATTGTGAAGGCCCCTGTGTTTCTCATCCTGTGTTTAGGGTTATCCAAACGAAATTCTTTATCCTCTGTATTGTCCCTGACCACCTTTTGCACAACGATACAGGAAATCGTAATTAACACCATACAGAGCAAATAATACCCTTTTACGTTTAGCTCCCAAGTGTCGTTGTACACTCCCAAACAGAATAGAAAAAGTCCTGCCCCCAATGCAAAATACGATGCCCCCGTAAAAGCAGCCGTGTTGCGTTTGCGATATCTCTGATTCATCTGATAATTCCTCTCCCACTACAGACTTGAATGATGATATATCCTTCTCCACTATACCGTGGAACATCGGTAAAATTCTACCATGAATCAGGTTGTTTTAGGGAATTTCAGGAATTTTTTTACTATACAAATATAAAATAACGCAAACACCGAAAGGACGGTCTCAGTCCCATACAATATAGGACAAAAACCGCCTCCCGCGATCTCAGCAACATATATTAGAAAAATGCTACTGCCTTTCCTGGTCCACCAATTGCTGCTGTGCGAGACGAATCATTTCGCGGACCATCGATCCACCAATTTTACCGCCGATCTGGCCCACCGATTCTGTGCTCAAATGACCATTTTGACCGTGCTCCAAAGGGACACCCAGTTCTTTTGCAACTTCGTATTTCACATCATCAGGCCGCTCCGGATCTACGTCATACCCCTCGCGGCGCATCACTTCCGCTTTAAAAATTTGCATTCCGCGGCTGGCTCCCGGCACTGCATATTTCCTGTTTCTTCTAGACATCCTTATCCCCTCCCAAACCTGTTTTAAATAACATGCCCGGAAACCGGAACCTCCACCCTTATTGACTTGCCCCGATTATTTCCAAGCAGGGCGCCGTTGCAACGCGGCATTCGTAGCACGCAAGGTTACAGCCCAAAATAAAAAAGCCACAGCACTAACAGAAGCTCCAAGCCAACATACCCCGTTCCAGCCATAGTGAGAATATATTTGAGTGGAAGCAATCGATCCGGTAGCACTTCCAATGGAGTAAAAAACCATATACCCTGCGGTGAGCCGACTACGTGCCTCCATGCGCAAGGTAAGTATGATACTTTGATTGGTGACATGCACCGCCTGCACAGCCAAATCAAGCAGAACAATACCAATGACCAATGCCAACAGCGACTGCTCCGTAAAACTGATAAACCACCATGAAATCAACAATAGAAGTAATGCTATGCCTGTCGTTCTCTGTCCATGACCCTGATCAGCTAGCTTTCCCGCCCGCGCAGCAGCTAATGCTCCCACAATTCCCGCCAGACCAAATGCCCCAATTGCAGTATGTGAAAGTGATAACGGCGGAGCACTGAGAGGCAAGACCACAGAAGTCCACAGAATACTGAAAGCAGTAAAAATCAGCAAAGCCAGAATAGCGCGGATACGCAATACTCTCTCTTGCACAAACAACATAAACACTGAACTAAGCAGCTGAGCGTATGACAGTGTTTTTACCTCACGTTCCACATTTGGCAACACCCTAAATAATGTACACACCATACAAAGCATTAAAGCAGCAGAAAAAAGGTATACGGAACGCCAACCTGCAAGATCTGTAAGTATTCCTGAAATGGATCGCGCAAGAAGTATTCCAATCACAATTCCACTTGTGACCATGCCTACGACTCGCCCGCGTTCGGCAGGGGCAGCCATTGTCGCCGCGAACGCAACAAGCGTCTGTGTTACAACAGCGAGTAGTCCCACTGAGGCCATACCTACGAATAGTACCGTGCTGGAAGAGGCAGTACCCACGATAATCAAAGCCACCACAGATAATAACATCTGGCCGATAATCAGGCGGCGCTGATTCAGTAAATCTCCTAGTGGCACGAGCAGTAACAGCCCCACTGCATAAAAGATCTGCGTGATAGTAATAAGAATACCAATGGTTGAATAATCAATACCAAATTCTCTCGACAAATGATCAAGCAATGGTTGTGCAAAGTAGATGTTTGCAACCGACATCCCGCAGACAACGGCAAACAAAAGTGTCATATAACGAGGCATCGAGGAAGCATGAATAGAATCAGATGGCGTATGCGTCTCTTGTGACGAAAGCTTCTCTTTAGTCCCTTGCATTTTGGACACACCCTTTCTCTGTTAAATTTAAATCGCAAACACTTTCCATACCGATCAGTATGTTATTGTGCTCAGTAAATTTATCTCACAAAACAAATGATGTCAACATAAATATTTGACGCCACCGACTTTCATTTGACAATTTATACGACTAGTTCTAGTATTATAAAATACTGTTCGGTAATCAATTATTGAAATCAAATATAAAGAGGGGTGTTATAATGGCTCGAACCCGTGAATTTGACGAGGAAAAAGTATTAGAATCAGCTATGGAGCTATTTTGGGAAAAGGGATATGAGGCTACCTCATTAAGTGATTTAACTTCCAGAATGGGCATTCAACGCCCCAGTATATACTCAGCTTTTGGAGACAAAAAAGAATTGTTCGAAGCTGCGCTACGTAAATATACGATGTCCCATGCTTCTCGTGTCCGAGCCCAACTTCAAAGCAATCCATCCGTGAAAAAAGCCTTTCGTAGTTTTTTTGAAGATGTGGTGGCGGAGGAGTATTCAGGCAGTGTGAACCGAGGATGTTTTTGCATCAATACAATGGTCGAGCTGGCACCTCATGATGAGAAATTCGAGATCCTTACAAGAGAACATCAAATGTATCTATCGGTCATATTTCAAGAAACTATTGAACGCGGTATACAATCAGGTGAGCTTAAGGGTGGTGTAAATGCGAAGGCCTTGGCACAGGCACTAATCGTATCGCTAATAGGGCTTACTGTACTCTTGAAATCTCGCCCAGAGCGATCCTTTGTTGATAACGCGATAACAATGATACTTACTTCGCTTGATTAAATTCAGAGTCTTGATTTAAGTCAATGCCCGACATAGTACTCCTAATTACAATGAAATAAAAGTCCTTTAGGAGGCTATCTTATGGCTATCTCAGAAAAAGACCTGTCGAATCAGCGCAAGTCCGCTTTAACAGCTGGAATATCACTGATCATCATGACCCTCGCTTCATTTTTTTCATATGGCTTTGTCCATGGGACTCTTGTTGTGCAAGGCGATGCCAGTGCCACATTTATTAACATCGTATCTTCCAACAACCTTTTCAAAGGGGAAATCTTGGGCTGGATCATCATTATGATTGCTGACATTCTGGTCGCCTGGGCGTTTTATGTGTTTCTAGAACCCGTCAACCAAAATCTTTCATTACTCGGCGCATGGCTCCGTTTAACCTATTCCGCTATATTGGCAATCTCTATCTTAACCTTGATATTTGTGCTGCTGCTCACGGGAAACACAAATGGCTTTTCCACATTAACAATCGAACAAACTCAAGCATTTATGATGTTATTTCTGGATGCATTTCAATTCATTTGGTCTATGGGGTTAGTCGTTTTTGGCGGGCATTTGTTAATAGTGGGCTATGTGGCTTTAAAATCCGATGTCATTCCTAAAGTAATCAGCATCCTGCTGCTGCTTGCTTCAATAGGCTATATTATCATTCATCTAAGCAAAATGTTTCTCCCACAATATGAGGCAGTCATTACAACACTTAATTTTATTTTTACTATTCCTATGATTGTAGGAGAACTAGGCTTTGGGATATGGCTACTGCTTAGAGGTGGAAAAATCCCCAAAAGTGTATAACGATTTTGCTATTCATCACCGGAATGAACCCGCTTCTTAATTCTACTTAATGACTCTGGCGTAATCCCCAAATAACTGGCTAGTTGATGTTGGGGGACACGGGTAAGTAAATGAGGTCTTTTTTGTAACAAGGCTTTGTAACGTTCTTCAGGATTGGAAGCAATAAAGGAAGTCAACTCATCCTGAACCTCACCCAGGTTTTCCTCTACCATTTTGCGTATCATGGTTTCCAGCTGAGCGTGTTTATGGAGCATATCCTGTTCCGCATTAAGATCACCAACCACCAATATGCTGTCTTCTAGGCAGGTTAAGGTGTACGCTGAGGGTCTACTCTCTTGATGCCGATTAAAAATCGAAACCGCTTGCTCTTCCGTATAAAAATTAGATGTGACTTCTTTGCCCGATTCATCTACCGAGGACTGCCTCACACATCCCTTTAACACAAAAAAACATTTTGAGGGAACGTCTCCTTGTCTAAGGAGTACCGTTCCCTTCTTGTATTCCTCAATAGGAATACCTTCAACAATATCCTGCTGTTCCATTTCGTTAAGAGATGTAAATTTACTCATATACTTATACAATATGCTTTTCATTTATCTCTCCAATCTCATTGCACGACCTCATATAAAGATACCTCTAACGGCTGAATAAAGTGTGACCAATCACCCGTTGTGTACAGCAGAAGCCGATGCATCGCACGCGTACAGGCTGTATAAAAAAGCTTGCGTTCGCTTTCCCGATCATACGTCTGTGTGGAAGCATCATAAATCAGTACGGCGTCGAATTCAACCCCTTTTGCGAGATAAGCGGGAATTACTAAAATGCCCTTCTCAAAAGTGAGCGTCTCCTTCGTAATAAGCCGCAGAGCTTCGCATCCTTGTTTCTTTAATTCTTCATAGGCCGCACGGCTTTCAGCTGCAGTCTTGGTAATAACGGCAATAGAGTCGAGCCCTTCAGCCATCAGCGCCGCGAGATCCTCTTTAATTCTTATCGCCCGCTCTACGTCGCTACTCGCCTTCACTAGGAACGGCTTCTCACCCTCTCTTTCAAAAGGTACGATCTCCTCATTAGGCAGCAACGCCTTCGTAAACTCCACAATCTGACGAGTTGATCGATAACTTCGAATTAGACGGATCAGGCTCGTTTCATCTTCCCCATAAAGCCGGATCAAAGTCGAATCCACCTCGTGCAAATTCGTTGCTTGCGGAAAAATCGCTTGGCCGAAATCGCCGAGCACAGTCATGCGCGCGCGGGGAAACAGCTGTTTGAGAAACGCGTATTGGAACGGCGAATAATCCTGGCCTTCATCGATAAACAGATGCCGCACCTCTGTGTTCATACGAGTCCCCTCGACAAGTTCTTTTAAATACAGGAATGGAGTCGCATCCTCGCAAAAGAGTTCATCGCGGCTCAGCTTTTCCTTCGTTTGCTTACAGATCCCCTGCCACTGAGCAGGCAACTCAGTCTCGTTTGTCATTCTCCGATAGATGGTTTCATCAATAAACAACTGATCGTATAACCCAATCGTATCTATGAACTTGAACCGTTTGACATCGCGTCTCAGCGGTTTAAAGTGCTCCTTCACAATCATGCGGCGCAGCAGTTCTTCTTCCTGCAGACCAAAGTCAAAAACATTCTCTTCCCCTTGATCCTGATTAGGAAAATCCCCATAGTTCTCAAGATACTGAGTCGTAAAATCAAAGACGGCTTCCTCCCGCCGATATTTCTTAAGTATCTCACTGTAGGCTTCGGCATACTGATCGGTATCGAGGTAATCGAGTTCATCTTGAACCCAGAATGCCTCCTGTTCCTGACGCTCCAGCGAAGCCAACTGACGCAGTAGCCATTCACGCAATAAAACGATGCGATTAGCCAAACGAATGGAGCTATCATAGCTGTAAAATTGCGATTCCATCTGCTCCGCAGTAATCAACTCGCGATCCCGAAAGCAGATACTATGAAACAACATCCCTTCCTTCCCTAACCACAACGCATAGTTTTGCAGAGCATGCAGAAAAGCTTCTGAAGCTTTATACTGCATGCCAGTTAGCCGCGCTTCATACTCTGGAGAAGCTTTGGACGTCAGTACATATTCAATCTGCTCGAACGGGTCCTCTAGACGAAGCGTAGATCCAAGCCAATAATCAATATACTCCTGAAAGGTAGTTTGCTGCATATTCTCTTCGCCAAGCTCGGGAAGCACCGTGGATACATAACTGTTAAACATCGGGTTAGGCGAAAAAAGAACAATCTGATCCGCCTTGAGCCTATCGCGGTGTTTATATAGCAAATAGGCTACCCGTTGCAGCGCTGCGGATGTTTTCCCACTGCCCGCAGCCCCCTGCACAATGAGCATACGACTACTATCGTTGCGGATAATAGCATTCTGTTCCTTCTGAATAGTCGCCACGATGCTCTTCATTTGTGAATCCGCACCCTTACCAAGCACCTGCTGAAGTAATTCATCACCGATCGTTAAGCTCGTATCGAACACGTTCTGAAGCTGACCCTGACGGATCTGGTATTGCCGCTTCAGCATCATCGTTCCCGAGATTTGTCCTCCCGGTGTATCGTAAGAGGCGGGGCCTGGCGAATGGTCATAATACATACTTGCAATAGGTGTCCGCCAGTCATATACCAGAAAATTCACACCTTCTGCATCGATGAAAGACGCCACCCCGACATAGATTTGCTCACTGGAGTTCAACCCATCTTCTTGAAAGTCCATTCGTCCAAAATAGGGCGACGGCAGCAGCCGTTTCATGTTCTTATAACGCTGCATCCGTTGGCGGTGACTACGCTCCCGTTCAGACAACAACGCTTCTTGCTGTTTTATACTGTAAAAGGTCTCCTCGAAATCCTCATGTGTGCTCGTATTGACCGTAACTTCCTCCCAAAACCGCTTGCGGATGTCCGTTACCTGTTCACGTAATCCTGTCACTTCCGGTTCCAGCTCGCCAATCTTTGATTGCAATTCTTCCGTGACCAAATCTAGCCGTTCCTGTTCTCGCTGCCAATCTTTTTCGTTTAACATTTTTACTAACACGCTCCTTTTCAAGGTTGTTATCAAGAAGCAAAAATACAAATTTGACAAACTGCTAATCCGCATGGTATTATTAATGTATAAATAAGATGTAATAAATCTGTCTAAAATACACGGATTAACAGTGGTCTTCTCATATTATCACGTTATTTCGTTGTGCGCAAATTATATATTAAGAAGAACCGGCAGCTCATGCCGGTTCTTCTTTTTTATTCCTTTTCACAAAGAGTATCCGTTCTCCTGAGTTTACTGATTTTCAGCCTTTAAAGCAGACTTTCGGACTCCAGTGCAGCTATTCTTTATCCTGAGCTTCATTCTAGGCATGTTTTAGGCTGATAGCGACTGTGGGGTCCGCTGTGTCCGATAGCGACTTCACCCGCGGATGAGTTCAATTAAACAGGGAGACCTAACAGCCATTTGATGACTGTTAGGTCTCCCTTATTCCTTATCTTATTTGTTTGCCAAAAAAGCATCAATTTGAGTTTGCAGTTCGGTTTGGATTTTATCAATGCCAGCGGACTTCAGTTGCTTGTTCAGATCTTCAAGACCTTTATCGATATCTTTAATTACGCCGTATTCGAGCGGAATCGCATAACGGAGCATTACGTTACCAATGTTGGCAATTTCCGTTTTCACTTTGCTGTTATCGAATACAAAGGTTTCAAGCGCGTAGTGATAGACATTTGCTTCCCAGCCTTTAGCCAGATCGTTTGCTTCTTGCGGGAATGCTTCATTGTCACGGTTAAGTGGCGAGTTGAAGTTCCAGTTAGAGAAGCCCATAAAGTTCGGATTCTTTTCAAGTGCTTTATATTTGTCATCGCCAACCGCTTCGTAATGTACACCGCTAAGGCCGTACATCATCAGGTCGTGCAGTTCTTTATCATTTTGCATCAGATCGAGGAACATCAAGGAGCGTTCCACATTTCTGGAAGTAGCGTGGATCGAAGTACCGTTTTGTGTTGAAATTGCCACTGATTTCTTCTTGCCTTGGTTGATGTCAGCCAAAGCTACTTCATAAGGGGAATTCTCTTGGCGCATCAAAGCCATAAGTGCTCCAAGTGTTCCGTTGTTGTGTGTAATCGATGCTGTTTTGCCTGCTTTAAAATCGGCCTGATGATCATTTTTACTGTTAAGGACGTTTTTCGACCATGCATTGTTATCAGCAAGATCTTTGTAATATACGAGTAGATCTTTAAACTCTTGGGTTTCATATACGTTAAATACTTGCCCTTTTTCATCCGTCAATTTGAAAGCAAACGGAAGGTCGAGATCAAACATATTCCATTCGTTTTGCTGCTTCAGCAATACACGGTCCAAATTATGAAATTTCCAGTCTCCTGTTTCCGGAGTGAACGGTGTAATTCCTTTTTCGTTTTGCGCTATGGTTTTCAAGTAAGTGGCATACGCTTCTGGGCTGTTGATCTCAGGAAGATTGTATTTCTTACGCAAATCCTCACGGTACAAAATCAGTTTTTCAACGGATTCCCCTCTGTTTTGTGGAACCATGTACAGTTTGCCGTTTACTTTAGCCTGATCCCAGCTCACATCAGACATGGCTGCTAAAGTCTGCGGCATATATTTGGTAAGCAGCTCATCAGTCAATTCCAGGAATCCGCCTTTCAACGCCTGGTCATTGTAGCCAGCCCAGTTTGCCGAATAGATGAGGTCAAAATCTTCATTTGCTGCCAGCTTCAACGGATATTTTTGCGCCCAGTCCGACCAATCCAGGAACTCGCCCTCTACAGTAGCATTAATTTTTTCTTTCAGCTTTTTATTAATCTCAGCAAAAACGCTATCATAGTCTATCGGTTTAGGGCCCACAAAAATCATTTTCAGCTTCACTTCTTTTGAGGTATCAAGGGTGTCTGAGGTAGTTGCAGGTTCTGAGGTGTTCGTAGTGTCGCTTCCCCCCTCTGACGCATTATTTGTAGCCTGTGCAGAAGTATTAGCATTGTTGTTTCCACCACCACATGCACTTAGAATCATTACGAAGGTTAAAACGAGCGCTAGCATTATCAATCTATTTCTCTTCAGCATCTCAAGCCTTCCCCCTTGTGTTTAATTATATTGATAAACCGAGTGTCCCCGGGTTCATCCTTTCACAGCACCAATCGTCAAACCTTGGACAAAATACCTCTGCACGAATGGATAAGCCAGCAAAATCGGGCCAGTGGCCACAACTGTCATCGCCATTTTCAAACTCTCGGTTGGGATCGATGTCGTTACGACTGCCCCTGCACCCATCATCGCTTTGCGCATGCCATCCATATTGCCTAGCATTTTATACAAATAATATTGAAGCGGCATCAAGTTTTCATTCGATACAAACAGCAATGCATTGTACCAGTCATTCCAGTAGGCTAGTGCTAGAAACAATCCAATGGTAGCTAACGCCGGCTTGGACAGCGGCAGGATTAGACGAGCATAGATCTTAAAGTCGCCTGCACCATCAATTTTTGCTGATTCTACAATCGCTTCCGGAATGCTGCCCATAAAAGACTTCATAACAATGATATAAAAGACATTGAGCATCATCGGAACCACTAAGGCCATCAGCGTATCCTTCATATGCAGGTAGTTGACCATAAGCAGATACCACGGAACTAAACCGCCGCTGAACAAAGTCGTAAAGAAAAAGAAGAATGAAAATTTATTGCGCCACTTAAAATCTTTTCGGGATAGCGCATAAGCAGTCATCGAAGTCAGAAACAAGCCAAGCACCGTGCCGAGTATAGTAACCCCTATTGTCACTATATAGGCTTGAATCATCTGTTCGGGATACTTAAACAAAATGCTGTAGGCCTCGGTTGAGAAGGCCGTCGGTATAAATTGATAACCATCCGTTAGGATTTTGGTTTCTTCCGTAAAGGATGAAGATACGACAAGTATAAAAGGGAAAATACATAAAACTGAGAGAAAAATCAGGGACACATAACCAATACCTGAAAATATTTTACGATCGAGCTGCTTCATATCGTTACCTCCATTATGAAAGACTTAACTCCTGATACGATTAGAACAGAGCGCGGTCTTTGTCGTATTTACGGACAGCATAGTTCACTGACATGATCGTCGCAAAGCCAAGAACGGACTGGAAAACACCAGCTGCAGCTGACATGCCGATATCATTCGAAGTAATCAGTGACCTAAATACGAAAGTGTCGATAACGTCTGTCGAGGAGAACAGCAAGCCGTTGTTGCCGATCATATTATAGAACATCCCGAAATCACCACGGAAAATATTTCCGACCGCCAGCAGCACCAGAATAATAATCGTCGGATACAAATTTGGAATGGTTACTTTCATAATTCGCTGAAAAATATTAGCCCCATCAATTTCGGCCGCTTCATACATTTCTGTATCTATCCCCGTAATCGCAGCCAAGTACATTACCGTTCCGTATCCGAGACTTTTCCATGCAGAAACTATAACCAGGATATACGGCCAATAGGAAGGCGTATTATAAATATCGACAGGCTGGAGTCCGATACCTCTGAGCAAAGCATTCACGGTGCCAATATCATAATTGAGCAGGTTATAAGCAATCGCTCCGACAACGACCCATGAGATAAAGTAAGGCAGGAACAACGCCGATTGTGTGATTTTGCGGAACCATTTACCACCGACCTCAAACAACATAATCGCTGCAAAAATTTGCAAACTGTTATTAACGACGATAAACGCAATGTTATATAGTGCTGTATTTCGTGTTACCCGCCAAGCATCGCCTGATTCAAAGAAAAAGCGGAAGTTGTCGAGTCCGTTCCAGGCACTTCCAAAAATACCGCCCGCGTAATCGTAATGCTTGAAGGCAATAATAATACCCGCCATCGGGACGTAGGCAAACAGAAGGAAAAAAGCAACCGCCGGAGCCAGCATCAGCAAGAGAACCCTGTAATTTTTCAAATCGCTCCAAAATGTATGCCCTTTCATCTTTGCACCCCTCTCTTCTCTATATCTCTCATTATAAAAGGGCGAAGACGCTTAGATAATTCAGCGAAACAACTAAACATAATACTAATTCAACGATTCGACAAAAAAAGGTTAGCGGATAAACCAAAAACACCCGGCAGCGATTCTCTAATAACAGAAAAATCATCGCCGGGTTTTCATTTCACCGCTGTTTTGTTAGATTTTATTTTTCTTCCGGTACTCGCCGGGCGACATGCCCATGTAGTGCTTGAACTGTCTGTTAAAATAAATAATATTTTTATATCCGGCTTGTTCCGCAATCTCATACACTTTCTTAGTCGGATCTTCGAGCAGCTCGCATACCCGTTTCATCCGTAATTCACTTAAAAAATCGCTGAATAAACTGTTGGTTTCAAGCTTGAACAAATGACCCAGATAGTTAGGCGTAAAATCGAAGTGGGCGGCCACTTCGTTCAGCGTTATTTTTTGATCTAATCTTTCTTTCACATATTCCGTGATTTCATCAATTAACTTCCGCTTTTGTCTTTGCCGTTTCAAATAAAGCAGCTCCGACAACTCAAAGAACCTTCTTCTCAGCCACGAGAGAATATCATGCACCGTTTCGAACTGAAACAGCACAAAGGGATGATGCGAATCCCAATTTAAAATCTCGTATAGATGCTCGTTCATTTGCTGCAGATCGGCATGAAGCTTGGAGGTAATTCGAATAATGATATCGTAGATGTCGTTTTTCTGGGAGAGCGGACTGTCCCCGGCAAACAGCTTCAGCAAACAATCATCAATGGTGGTAAGGTCGTAGTCGAGCATCGCTTTAAGCATCCGGTCCACAATAACCTCTAAATCTGAGGCGATTTTTTCCTTCGGGCTCCATTCCGAAGCATCTTGGATGATTCTGTTTTTCCCAACAATCCATTTAATACTTAAAGCAGCCTGAGCTTGCCGATAGGAATCATGCAGCTTACCCAGTTCTGTTGTGTACATCCCTCTTCCAATCGTAATTGAACAGGAGAACTCCTGATAGAATGACCGAATGAGCTCTTCCATCAAAGCGGTAAAATATTGTTCCTGAACCGCAGCTAGGATCACAAAATGATAGTCATAGGTTGTGATGACCATGCCTAAATTTTGATCTTGCGCGAACTTCCGGATAAACTGATTAGCTGCGCTGCTCCATAAACTCCGCTCTTCTTCCGTCCAAGTTTGGATTTTCCGTGCCATATCGTCGATCTCGACGATGGCGACCGCCGACGCGCCTTGTAAGTATGACGTGAGAACGTTGTGAATGTGCGTCTCGACCTGCCCCGGAGCATTCTCGTTAAACCAGCGCAGCAGCAGCTCCTGATTCACAAGCGTCAGTGTTTCCGACAAGGAAATATGCTGCTTCCTCTCCTTCTCAATCTTGGCGCAGAGTTCAGTCAGCGTCTTATTCAACTCGTCATCATCGATGGGTTTAAGCAAATAACCGGAGGCATTTAATTGAATCGCCTCTTTGGCATAGTTGAAATCCTGATGTCCGCTAATAAAAAGCAGATGGACCTCAGGGTTAATCTCCTTCGCTTTCCGGGCAAATTCCACACCTGACATAATCGGCATGCGGATATCGGAGAGAATGATATCAACGCGGTGCTGCTCCATCATTTTTAAAGCGGAAAAACCGCTCGTTGCCGTTCTCACGCTATGCAAAGGCAAATGATCACTGCCCGCCACCCGCCGTCTCAGCCATTCCAAATCGATCACTTCATCATCCACCAGCAGAACGTTGATCTCCATCGCCATACTATTTACTCCCCCATAACTTCCCGGATTTCCGCATTATCCACCGGTAAGATAATTTGAACGGTCGTTCCTGCCCCAAAGTAACTGCCGATATGAATGCCGAAATCATTGCCGTATCTCAGCTTGATTCGTTCCTCCACGTTTCTCAGTCCATAGCTGCTCGAATGGAATGAGCACGAACGCATATTTCGCAGTGTGTCCGCCCGCATACCAATTCCGTTATCGATAACCTTAAGCTCGATGCGTTCACCCAGCCGTTTTCCGGTAATCCGGATCGCAATCGTCTCCCCAAACCAAGCATGCTTGAATATATTTTCTACAAATGGCTGCAAAATCAGCTTGATGATGGGAACCTGTAAAATATCAGGATCAATATCATAATAAACCTCAAAAGCATCGGCATACTTTACCCTCTGAATTTCAAGGTACATCCTTACCTGCTCCAGCTCTTTTTCAAGAGAGATATAGACATGTCCTTCATTCAAGGTGAGGCGATAGAATTTAGAAAGACCTTGTACCATCTGTGTAACCTTCTCAACTTCGCCCAAATTGGCCAAGCTGCCAATGGTCGACAATGTATTGTACAAAAAGTGCGGACTGATCTGAGCTTGAAGCACATCCAGTTCTGCTTGCTTTTTCTGAATACCTTGCTCATAGACGTTCTGGATCAAGTCCTGGATGCTAGTCGCCATCTGATTAAAACTATTAGCAATGTAGACAAATTCATCGTTCCCGGCAAACCCAATTCTTTTATAAAAATTCCCTTCCTGAAACGACCGGACCAAATATACGATTCGCTTAATTTTTTTGCCTGATATGCGGGCA
The DNA here is from genome assembly GCF_038002845.1 of Paenibacillus sp. FSL F4-0122. Classification (NCBI taxonomy): domain Bacteria; kingdom Bacillati; phylum Bacillota; class Bacilli; order Caryophanales; family Paenibacillaceae; genus Paenibacillus; species Paenibacillus sp. FSL F4-0122. The sequence goes on along the minus strand of NZ_JBBODI010000001.1, from coordinate 2,450,818 downwards.
ACGAGGAAGCCGATCACCGCCATGACTAAAAAGCTGATCAAACAAACAGTGGTGATCACCTTCTGCATTCGGCTAGCATCTTTATTTAAGTATGCATGCGGCACCCGTACCTCGATAGCATAGTCAGACAACGGAATATCTTCACTAATGATCAGATAAGCATCTTGCTTCGCATGTTCATCGACAATACCTTGTTCATAAAGCGTTAATCCACTAACCCTATCCACTAGGCGAAGGTCTATGCCCTGTTCAATTGGAAAGGTATCGAAATTGCCAAAAAGCTCGTCAATTCTCGCCGTGACGCGAATATAACCAATAATCGACGGGCCTCCCTTGGAAGAAACCAGCTTGCGGAAATACGAAATATTGTTTAGTTCACTGTCGCTGTCCGCCTGAAGCCACAAGCTGTCTTTGTTATTGGCAACGATCGACTTGAACCATTCCTTATTTTCAATAACCTGATCAGAAAGAATATAATAATCGCTTCTACCGATAGGTACAGACATATCATCACCGGGGATTTCAAGCATCGTCTCATTCGCGGTATAGAGCACAAGTCTCAGATTGTTCCCATACAATTGCAGAGGGGCTTTCATATAAGGAACGATGTCATCCCTCATTTTGAGCATGTTTTCCAATGCATCTCCCCTAAACTGCAGAGCATTCTGAAAATTCGTATTGAGAAACAGCGAGTTAGTCATTCGTTTGATTTCATCTGTCTGATATTCGATATTGTTCCTCGTCTGCTTCAAAGCTGTCCGGACATTCGTTTCCGCCATTTCCGTTCTGGACTCTACGAGCATCGTATAAGCTATATAACCCACCAATACATCTGTCAGCAATACTAGAATGAGGTACGGTATCATCATCTTATAGGTGAACGGAATATACTTTTTACTGAATAAAAACCTCTCCATACCCATGCTCCCTTGTATCCGAGTCAATGCTAACGTTGTTTTCATCCATTCTACAATGCAATGAAAGCGGTTACTATATATTGTGTTTGGAAAATGGGCTCTAGAGCAACACCCTGTTTTCCAATATATTTTTCAAACTGATATGAGATTTTGAAGGTCCAAACTTTATAAGGTTGTCTTGGAATTCAGCTAACTCCTCAATCGACGCGGTTTGCACCTTTATGAGATAATTATATTCACCGCTAATCCGATATAAATCGGTAACTTCCATAGCATGTTTGCAAAAATCCGTAATCTCTTGGCAATGTTCTGTTTTTAATAGAATAAACGTAGTTGTGCCCCGATCCAGATCTCGTAGATTAAAAGCTGTATGATACCCAGAAATGATATTCCTTTCCTCCAGCTTGATCATTCGTTCTTTAACAGAGGGTTGTGACATCGAAACCTCTTTGCTGATTTGTGAAATGGACATTCGGGCATTGTACTGAAGTAATTGCATAATCTTTTTATCAATGTCATCTATAAGTTGTTCCATAGCAAGCGCCTCCTAAACTCATTTTATAAAATAAACTGATTCCACTAAAATACCTTAAATTTAATAACCATATTACTACAAAACACTTATCTTATATATATATCTCATATTTTAATACAACTATAATAAATATATATTAAAGTTGGGAGCGATTATAAATGAGTGTAAAAGGCCTTGCACATGTAGCGATTCAAGCCAAAGACTATAAAGCAACTATTTCTTTCTATATTGACGTTTTAGGATTTAAGCTAGGTCATCATTGGAGTCTGCCATCCTTTCAGATCAAAGAAGCCTCCATGCTGATTTCACCTGACCGCAGAACCTGCATTGAGATTTTTGATAATGATGCAGTCATCGCCGCTCAAGGAAAAAAAGCCTTGTCTGATGAAGATATAGCGCACGGAGCGTTATTACATCTTGCCTTCTATGTAGATAATGTAGAGGAGATGTATCAAAAAGCCCTTGCACATGGGGCAAAAGCTTTTATAGCACCGGACTCTCTGTCTCTGGGCGAACCGCCTCTTCTAATAAAAAACGCGATCATTCACAGTCCCAATGGAGAAGTTATTGAATTTCTTGAAGAGGTTGATTTTGATATGTCCAGCAAAGTTCATGTAGAATAAACGCTAGGGAGGGTTATGAATTATAAAACATACCATTCTCAGTAAAAAGTCGCTTTTCCTCTTAATTTTTTTGATATTTCTTATAGGAGTCTACTTTTTATTCTTTGGACTTCCGTGGAAGTCTCTGGCTTTAAAAAAGCAATTTGAAATCTATTTAGAAGATAAATATCAAATCGATTTCCAGCTGGGTAAGATGGATTTTGATTTTATACATCGCACTTACCTTTCTTATGCCCATCCAGTAAATGATCCCACTCTGATTTTTTATGTAGGTCAAGATATTGAAAGCAAGGAAATTCAGGATCTTTATAAATATCAAGTTGATAAACGAAATGCTGGGAGAAAGTAAGAGAATTTGAAGCCAACTTCTAGCAGATGAAGAAGGAATGATCGTATTGATTGTGATTCAAGCCATCGCTTGGCTCATCGCCTTCGCAGCCTTGTTATCCATGGTGTCGATTGTGCTGGTGAGCTGGAGGAACGGGATATCGCCGATGCCTACGTCAAAATCTGTACGCTCGGCTGTTGCCGTTGAGGTGAATCGGATTCCGGGATATAGCAGCATTGTGGAGGCGGGATCGGGTTGGGGAACACTTGGTATGGATGTTATTCGCCAATGTCCAGGCAAAAGGCTGACAGGCATTGAAAATTCCAGTATTCCCTTATGGGCATCCCAGCTGCTTACTAGGTTCGGCACACGTATGCTGCGAGCAGCCAAAGGCCAGAATCTGCTCCACGGAAGGCTCCGTTATGTACGTGGGGATATTTATAGCAGTTCTTACGAGCATGCGGATATTGTTCTTTGTTACTTATTTCCCGGAGCGATGAAACGGCTGGCGGAAAAGTTCAAGCGTGAGCTACTGCCGGGTGCGGTGGTTATTAGCATTTGTTTTGCCCTTCCAGGCATGCAGCCTGTCCGTACCATAACATGCACGGACACACTGCGTACCAAGGTATATGTATACACTTTTTAATTCAGGATTACCCCACTACTTCTTTTCAGTTAAGGTGGTAATTCTGGATTTTTTTCAGTTTATCCACTTGAAACTCCCCTTGCCAAAAACAATGAATTGCACGGACTTTATACCACTACCGAGGTAAGTGATTTGTCCAGGAGAATGAATTTTATCCTAAATATAACTTTTTGTATGTCTTCTCCATCTAATTATACAGAGGGCCCTCAAGGAGGAAAAATCATTTGCTGGAAAACGAACTGGATATCAAAAAAGCGCAGAAAGGCGACCACGAGGCGTTTACCCGTCTTTTCAGGCAACTGGAATCCCAGTTGTACAGATTAGCCAAAACCATTCTGCTAAAAGATGAAGATTGCGCGGATGCTCTTCAGGAAACAACACTGAAGGTGTATAAAGGGTTGGCCAACCTTAAGCAGCCTAAGTTTTTCAAAACCTGGGTTATACGCATCCTGATTAATGAATGCAATCAGTTACTTCGTATGCGAGAACGAACTATAGCTGTGGCGGAAATTCCCGAGGAACCGGTCGTTTCCTATGTGCATTTTGAAGATTCAGGCAACGTAGACCTGCAAAGCTTCATTAATCAGTTGGACGAATCCCTGCGGCTTGCTATCGTGCTTTTTTATTATGACGATTTATCCATTAAGCAGATTGCAGATGTGCTCGACATCTCCGAGGGAGCGGTCAGGGCACGACTCCATCGCGCACGGAGATTGTTGTCCAAACAGATACATCCTGTGCCGGAGGAGGGTCTTGCTAATGAATAATAACAATTTAGAAAAGCAGATCAGGGAGCTAGGGAAAGCTAATATACAGGAGCTTCCTCCTTTACTACGATCACGGCAGGATTCGATTTATGCATCGCTGGCCACCATTGTCCAGGATCCTGTGGAAAAGGAAAAGAAAAAGAAAAAGCGGATATATCCAAAAATCACAGCTGCTGTGACTGCGGCGATATTGTTAAGTGTTATGCTAACGGCTATCTATCCGCCTACGTTGGCCAATGCGCTCAAGCAGCTTCCCTTGATAGGTGGTATTTTTGAACGGGCAGATGATATAGGATTACAAGCGGCCCAGCGTCTGGGACTGACTTCCCGTCTAAACAGCAGTGATACGCATGAAGGGATCACCTTGTCTGCCGAAGAGGCTGTATTTGATGGCAGCCGGTTGGCATTCTCGGTGAAGCGTGAGGGAGAAGAACTGGAAGGTAAGCTAGCCGGAGTAACGATTGGAGCGGATGGGAAGCCTTTTCTAGCGGAAGGTGCGATAACCTCTGCAGAAGTATTGATCGACGGGGCTTCCCTGGAGCAATTTTCAGAAGGTCTCTGGAAAGCTATGCCGTTTCTAAGCTGGATAGAAGGTGCTGAAAGCAACACAGCTATTTTTAGACTAGTGGATTCCTCGAATTCGGGGATCTCCAACAAACCTTTTCCTGATCGATTTGTATTGACCGTAACCCTTGACTTAAACGGTATTGATGAACCGTTTGTTCTCCAAATTCCTGCGCGGAAGGCTACGATTAATAAAATTTCCACACCTGATATACGCGCACAAGTTGGAGGATGGAGTTTGATCCTGAAAAAGCTGGAATATAGTCCATTAACGACACGCCTGTCGCTCATGCTGGAACAGGATACAGACGAAGATCATACAGCATTGAGTTTAGTGGGCTTTGAAGTAAAGGATCAACAAGGACAGGTGCTGAAAGATATTTCGCAGAAAGTCCTCTCGACTTCCAATAGGTCACTTAATGTCGATTTGCTTACTGAGCCATTTGAGAAACACCCTAATATGCTCACAATCCGTGGCTATCTTTATGAGTTTGAGAACCCACAAAGTAAGAATGGAGCATTTAAAACAGACAGTTCTGGAAACCCAGTGAAGCATTATATTGACGGTCTAGAGATAAACGTGCTAGTTAAATAAAAATTAAGGAGCTTGATAATATCATGAAAAAAATGACTAAGAAGATGTCTGTAATTTTAAGTGCTGCTGTATGCCTAGGAGCGTTGGGAATGCCAGCTTTAACTCAAGCATCCAGTGCCCAACCCGCTGTTGAAGCTTCCCTGAATACAACAAAAGTGGCCGATTCACACGATCAGCTTACTTTAAAGGGCAGTGCGCAGTTTGATGGTAACTATATTAAGATCGACCTGAGCCGTGAGGGATCGCTATTTTCAGGAATGCTCGCAGGAGTAACTTTAAATGATAAAGGTGAGCCCTATCTTGCAGAAGGTACTATTGTGGGAATAGACGCCAAGCTCGCTCAACCAGGAGGCATCGATTTAAAAACACCACGCTGGATCAGTGACGGAGATGCCAACAAGGCGGTTGTTGTATTGCAGACCGGATGGCTAACCGAGCAACAAAAGGCAAGCCTGGCTTCCTCTGAATTGAGTATCTATGTGAAGCTTAACGGAATCGAAAACCCGTATGTACTTAAATTTTCCCTCAAGCAAGCAGGATTAGTGCGTAATATTCAGCTACCTGCTATAAAGAAAGACAACCAATTTGAAATCAAAACCACCCGTGTTGCTGCGGGAGAGACTTCTGTGCGTATCGCTTTAGCGGTTAAAGGGGTTGCCACCCAAGGCCAGGCTTTAGGATATGACATTTATGATAATCTGGGCAATAAATTAGAATCTATTGCAAGAGATTCTATTGCAGCAACTCAAAATACGGTTTCTGAAGATTTATTGTTCGAAGCGCCTCGCTCAGCCGCTGAATATCTAGTTATCAGACCTTATCAAGCCGTATTTGAAAAAGGCAACACCGGGGCTTATAAATTAGATGCCAAAGGCAATGTAGTTAAAAATTATAACAAGCAACTGGAGATCAAAATCCCTCTAAAATAATCGTTAACGCAGCTAGGAAAAGGGGATTACCTCTCCAGCCGAAGGCTTGAGGTAATCCCCTTTGTTCAATTGAAAGAAGGCTCATTATTACTGATCATTTATAGCTAAAAAGCGGATAGTAGCTGTTGTCCCCTTACCTTCAGAGCTACTATAATAAATTTCCCCGCCGTATTTTTCTACGATATTAAAGCAAATCATTAATCCTAAACCTGTTCCATTACTTTTTAATGAATAAAAAGGAGTGCCTAGCGACTTAACCTCAGCTTCCGACATCCCGCTTCCTTCATCGATGATTGTTATCTCAATAAAATTATTGTTCCTATTCGCCATAATAGAGACAGATTTACCAACTTCCGAAGCCTCTAAAGCATTTTTTATTATATTAATAAGCAGCTGCTTAAATTCAATTTTATTAATAGAAATCATGCAATCTTCTTCTACGTAGGTAACGATTTGATTATCAGATAACATTGCGTAGGAATGGAGCAATCCTGTAACACTTTCAAGTACATCCTTCACATCTACTTTTTCTAATTTTTGCTCTCCATTTGGCTTTGAAAGGGTTAGAAATTGCGAGATAATCTGTTCTACTGTGTTTAATTCATCAATCATTAATTTAAATTTTCTTTTCATAGGATCATCAAATGAAGGATCCTCATCAAAAAACTGCAAAAAACCTCTAACCACTGTCACTGGATTTCTAATTTCGTGCGCAACGGCAGCTGTTAATTGTCCAACCATCTTTAAACGCTCAGATTGCTGTAATTGTTCATAATAAAGCTGCTGTTTTTTCATCCGTTTAAATGATATTTGAAAAATGAAAAATAATAACACTTGAACCGCTATTATATTAATGAAATTGCCTAGCATATCATAATGTAAATATGTATATAAATCCCCTCTATCAATCAAGAGGATATAGCCAAATGTAACTACCATTAGTACCCCATTTATAATGAAGGAAAAATAGAACAATTTTAAATCAAAAAATAGAATAGACAGTGCAGGAATAAGACAAATGAGGATATAGGTAGTCCATGTTTGAGGATATAAAAAGAATAGCGTATAAAAATACGCAAATCCAAATAGAATGATAATCTTTCTAAAAGTATGTGTCTCATGCTTAGGGTAAATCCATAAACAAACCGTTAGAAACGCCACACATAAAAAATGAATGATATAACCAAAATCAATCCCATCTAACTCTAGGGTAGATAGTATCAATCCAAACATCATAAGAACGATGATCATTAACATTAATATGTAATAGGTTTTTCGATTCACCCGACTGTAGAACTCTCTCATGAATTCACCACTTTTAAATTGATTTTACCATTACGATAGTTATCTTACTTGTAAACTTATTGTCGAAATAAGAATTATATCAGTTGAAATAGTAATAAACAATAACTGAAAAAAACTGTAAACTCGATGATATTATAGTTTGTAAAAAACTAAAAAACCGGGAGATACCATTTTAACAGTATCTTCCGGTTTTCTGTTTAACTTTGCATATTCTTTAAGCAAACGTCCATGTAGGAACGCTTGAAACCGGCAAGGGCTCCCTGCCCAGTCGCGGTTGAATATAACCACGGCTTCTGCGCCGGTTAAAGCTTTCCTCATAAACTAGAGAGGTGTTTCGGTCCTGATTATTTTATTATCTCTTTCCCTCTTTCTTCTATTTATCGAATACAAAACAAATAATAAAATAAACCATAAAGGCGTCAACAATAATGCCGGACGAGTTTCATCAGCAAACAGCATAATTATGAGTATGATTGCAAACAAGGCTAGAACAACATAATTCACAAAAGGTGTGAACGGTGCCTTGAATTTTGATTTGGCCTGCAATTCCGGCTTCGTCTTTTTATATCGCAAATGGCAAATTAGAACGACGCCCCAAACCCAGATGAAACAAATGGCACTAATCGTTGTCACGATGCCAAAGGCCGTCTCCGGAATCAGCTTACTCAACAAAGCCCCTACAGATAAGACAAGCGTGGATATGAATAAAGCATTACTTGGTACATGATTTTTATTAAGCTTTGCAAAGTTGGCTGGAGCCTGGTCATTTCTGCTTAGATTGTATAGAATCCGGCTTGTTGAGAACATCCCGCTGTTACAAGCGGAAGCAGCTGAAGTTAATACAACGAAATTAATAACCCCCGCGGCAATCGGAATCCCCACTAAACTAAATGTTTTAACAAAAGGACTTTCTGCCGGGTTTAGTTCTGTCCAAGCGTTGATGCATAATAAGGCAATAATAGCACCCACGTAGAAAAATAGAATTCGTAAAGGTATTTTATTAATCGCCGATGGGATAGTTTTTTCTGGATTGGATGTTTCCGCTGCTGATACCCCCACCAATTCCACACCCACAAAAGCAAACACAACCATTTGAAATGAAAGTAAGAACCCGGAAATCCCGTTTGGAAATACTCCCCCATGTGCCCAAATATTACTGAGCGCAACCGTTCCGGTAGTTGTTTTGAATCCAATCACCAGTAAAACTACCCCTATGGCAATTAACGCGAGAATAGTGATTACCTTAATTAAAGCAAACCAAAATTCCAATTCGCCAAAGCTTTTTACAGTTAATAAATTGAGTCCTAATAAAATAATTAAACAAATGACTGCGGGTATCCATTGCGGGATATCAAACCAATATTGTACATAGACCCCAACAGCTATAATATCGGCCATAGCCGTCATGATCCAGCAAAACCAATAGGTCCATCCAGTTACAAACGCCGCCCGCGGTCCAAGATAGTCTTCGGCAATGTCTGTAAAAGATTGATAACCTGCTTTTGACAACAGAAGTTCTCCCAATGCCCTCATCACAAAGAAAATAGCGATACCCACGATTAAATAAGCAAAAATGATCGATGGTCCTGCCAGCTGTATAGCTTTTCCAGATCCTAAAAATAATCCGGTACCGATGGTTCCACCAATCGCAATGAGCTGAACATGTCGATTCTCTAAATCTCTCTTTAATTCTTGTGCTGCCATTTCGAACTCCCCCTTATGTGAAAAAAATAACAAGTGAAAATGATAATCGAGTAGGAGGGGGCGGCTAGCCCCCGACCTCTCACACCACCGTACGTACCGTTCGATATACGGCGGTTCATGAAATATTCCGTAAGGAGTTGTATCTGTCCAATACACTCTTTAATCCATTGGCTTCCCAATATTGGTTATTCAATGCATGTTGTAGAATTGGACTCCCTGCAATTCGCCAATACCCTTTTCGGGTATTTCCCCACTCATAGGCTTTATCCTTAGGTACCCCTAAGGATATAAGTCTTTTGACTTTGGTTCTAGGGGTCTTCCACTGCTTCCAGAGGCACATTCGTAGCCTTCTTCGTATCCATTTATCCATATCTCGAAAGGTACTTGGGGTATCCGCCAGCGAGAAATAACCGCACCATCCCATGAGGTAGTGGTTTAGTTCCTTGATTCGCTCTTCCATCTTCATCGATCTCTTTCGAGAGGATATCTCCTGTATTCGAACCTTGACTCTCTGTAAGGACTGCTTCGCAATTCTCACCTTTGGTTCTTTGTCCACACTAAAACTAAATCCTAGAAACTTTCGTTTCCAGGGACGGTCTACCGCGCTCTTTACTTGGTTCACCTTCAGCTTTAGCCTCGTCTCGATGAATCGGGTGACCGTTGTCTTGACTCTCTCTCCTGCTCTTAGCGTTTTCACGTAAATATTGCAATCATCCGCATAACGAACGAAGCGGTGCCCACGTTTCTCGAGTTCTTTGTCGAGCTCATCTAGGACAATGTTAGATAATAACGGACTCAGTGGACCGCCTTGCGGGGCACCTTCCGTTGTCGGGGTTACTAACCCGTTCTCCATCACACCTGACTGAAGATATTTGCGGATAAGCAGGAGAACTTTCTTGTCCTCCACTTTCTCCGAAATCTTCATCATCAGTCGGTCATGGTTGACGCGATCAAAGAATTTCTCCAAGTCTAGGTCGACTACGAATCGATATCCTTCTTTCATAAAGGTTCGAGCTTTCCTCACCGCATCATGCCCTCGTCTTTTCGGACGGAATCCATAGCTATGGTCGGAAAACTCTGGATCAAACAATGGAGTTAACACCTGCGCGATTGCTTGTTGAATCATTCGATCTGTCACGGTAGGTATTCCTAGTAACCTAACACCTCCGCCACCGGGTTTCGGGATTTCGACTCGGCGCACGGGGCTCGGTTCATAGGTTCCTTCTTCTATGGCATGCCGCAAGGTCTGCCAGTTTTGTACGATGTGTTCTCGTAAGGATTTTACGGACATCCCATCTACGCCATGACTTCCTTTATTCGCTTCAACACGCTTTAAGGCTTGCAGAAGATTTTCCCGTGATAGCAGTTGCTCCAACATTTTTTTTTAACCTCTCTTTACGTGATTTATACCTTCCATTTGTGCCAAAGATGAACTCCGCCCTGCTGAAGACCCCCACGGGATTCACCGTTTCCTTCTTCAGTCAGGTCCTTTCGGATTTTTTTTCTGCATTCATCGCTCATCTTGAACGCCTGGATGTATAAATCCTATTCCATGTTCAGCCCTTCCGCAGCTGTTGCAACAGCTTGCGTACTATGGCGTCTGCTGACTTCTGTGCACTCAGCCTACTCTCACAAGTAGGGTTACGAAGTATACTCGCCTATCACACAGATCTCCCCAGGTAAGAACGCTATCTTCCTCTCCATCTATCTGCTTCATTTACTCTCGTACGCCTTTGGCAGTATGGACTTTGGTTTGTTGTGCAACCTCATCCAGCCTACGTTAGCCTTGTATGAAGTTCGTATTCCTCAGACCGGAGATTTGCCGCTGGCTTCCTTCAGATTCCACCTCGCGGTGGACACCCTTGCCTTAAGCTAATGGCTACTACTGCCTTCGCCATTCGGGACTTCAACCCTATAGATAGCGCCCATGCTGGGCGCACACAAAAAAGAGATTGGATACGCTCCAATCTCTTAGGTATAAGAATAATAAATAAAATACATTTATTTATTCTGACGATGATCAGAATAACAAATGAATTATCTAGTACTCTTCTGTCCTTTTGCCTGAGATTGTGAACCCTTCGGCGCCGGGGGATTCCCCCACGGTCTCTCCAGAAGCTGCTCCTGCTATAGTGTGATCCATAGCAATCATAGCTTGCGAATTATTTAATTTTTATGTCGCTAACTTCATTTTTAATATTTTTCAATACTAATCATTGTCAAATATTTTGTCAATAACATTAATTACCGCTTTATTATTGTTCCATTAACTTTTATTGCACACAATTAAGGGCTTGTCAGCCAAGCCGCCAATTCTTCTGTCTGCAGGCACAACCTTCAATACGCTCTCCTTAGCACTCCATGACTGACTAACACCTTACATGTTTTCGTTTGAAGCCCAGCTGCGATTTATCAACTGCCTTTTGAATATTAATTGAAGCATTCAAAATCTTGCTTTTTGCACTACCGGTATGGACTTCCACCGGGCCAACTTCCTTTGCAATCTCAACCGCTTTATCATGAAGCGGCAGATAGGATACGCCCACAGTGTAGATGAAATTGTTCATTGCGTATTTCGTTCGTTCAGGGGCATCATGAATCGTATTTTTAGCAAGCTCCAACATAGCGGCCAATTTTTCTGCGGAAAATTCACTGTCCGGGCGATTTCCGAGCAGCCAGCAGTAACAGTTCCAGCCCGCCGACATTTTCAACTCTATCTCACTTGCAATCCATTTATCAGAAACCTCTTGCGCAATATCCGTCTCCGCCAACGTTACTGCCACCACAAAGTCCGATAGCATATAGAAATAAGCCCCAGCAATCCACCGCTCAAAATCCGACTCTGACATTGCTTTAGGCTCCGCGATCACCCCGGCAAAATACATAGCGTCGTAATTTCCCGTAGCATAAAGCTGCTCGGCCAAGGGTTGATTATGTTTTATTTTTCTGAAGATAGGCTTCATCTGGCCTGTGGCCACACCAAAAAGCGGTTCGTGCGCGCCATTGGATAGATATATTTTCTTGGTGCGTTCCTTGCCGAGAGCTTCAAGCTCTTGCATGACCGTTTCTAAATCCATTGTTCGCACTTCCTTTTTTATGAATATTGGCTAGGGACTCAAACTTTACTTGAATATATCATAAAAGCCCTTATAAATATCTTCTTTTATACATCAAGGTAATTTGCCCCGCTATGTATTCAGCGCTATATTGGTTGCCATCCTTAATCCACCACATAATAATCCCCAGTAGTGAGGCTGCAATAATATCAACGGAGACTACCTCCTTAGTAGAGTCAATGTTCCTCGCGTTTCTTCGTTTTTCGACAGTATTTTTTAACAGGTTGGTCAAGTGGTTTTTGAAGCCTTTATGCTCAATCAATACAGCAAAAACTTTCCGGTATTCAAAAAAATAATTTAAAAAGGTGATCAGCTGCTCCTGTTCGTTGTTGCTCTTCATTTGTAATAGCGGTTCAACCTTCATGGATAGGTCATCGAAGATTTCATGTACGATCTGGCGCAATAAATCGTTAATATCCTCATAATGCAAATAAAACGTTGCGCGATTTAGTTCCGCGCGGTTGGCGATTTTTTGGACGGTCAATTGCGAAATCTCCACATTGTCGGACAATAATGAAAAAACAGCGTTTTTCAACATCTTTTTTGAGCGAATGGCTCGTGGGTCAACTCTTTTATGTTCAGTCATTTCATCCCTCTATTATCGTTTAAATGGCCTTTCATCAACTAATTTGCCTATTCTGTCGATTAGTCGACATTTTCAATAAAATTGCAAATAGGAATACTTTTTAAATCCTGATATGATTTATTTTATTGACACTATGTCGAAAAAGCAATGAAGAGAGGACTGCAACATGCAAGAAGACACTAAGAACATAAATAAAGGGATCTTATTAACCATCTTAATCTTTGGTTGTTTCTTATCCACACTCAATCAGACGCTTTTAAATGTCGCCTTAAGTAGTTTGATGGATGTTTTTGATGTCACAGCAACAACCGTACAATGGATTTCAACAGGATTTATGCTGATCAACGGGATTTTGATTCCGATTACGGCCTATTTAATGAAACGTTTTACAACACGGCAATTATTTATAAGTGCCATGTCATTTTTATTAATCGGTTCTATAATTTGTGCAGCAGCGCCGAGCTTTAGTCTACTCTTAATCGGACGGATGATCCAAGCTGCCGGTGCAGGGATTATAATGCCGCTCATGATGAGTGTTGTGCTCGCGATCTTCCCCGTTGAAAAACGTGGCAGCGCTATGGGACTGCTTGGGCTGGCGATGATATTCGCTCCTGCTATTGGGCCAACGCTCGCGGGTTTTGTTGTCGAATACCACTCTTGGCGCTGGTTATTTATCGGGCTTATTCCACTTGTCCTCATTGTTATAACGTTGGCGTTCAAGTATTTAGTGAATGTATCTGAGACGTCTAAGTCGAAGCTTGATGTGGTAAGTGTTCTTTTATCAACCGTCGGATTCGGCTTAATTTTATACGGCTTCAGTAGTGCAGGAAGTAAAGGCTGGGATGATGTAATCGTGATCCTAACCTTAGGGATTGGGGTCGTGGTAACAGCCGTATTCTGTCTTCGACAAATCAAATCGGATGATCCACTGCTAAACCTGTCGGTCTTCAAAAATAAAGTGTTTACGATGACATCTCTTATTAACGTACTAATCACAATGATGATGTACGCAGATATGATCTTATTGCCTATTTATCTGCAGAATGGTCGCGGGTTTACAGCATTTGATGCAGGACTACTATTGTTGCCGGGCGCACTCGTAAATGCGTTCATGTCACCCGTCACCGGTAAATTATACGACCGTTTCGGTGCGAAACCGCTGTTCATCATTGGCCTATTGTTTATTATTCCATCTATGTGGGCGGTAACAGATTTATCTGAATCGACCACGTATACTTATCTAATGATTCGTACCATAGGCCTGCGAATTGGATTAAGCTTCATTACTATGCCACTCAATACAGCCGGACTAAATGCGTTGCCCAAACAACTTGGCACTCATGGTACAGCTGTGAATAATACCGTTCGCCAAATTGCCGGGGCCATTGGTACTGCTGTCGTAATTACAATTTATACAGTGCAGGCAACCAGTCATGTAACTACACTGATGCAGAATAATCCCTCCGCTACTCCTGAGATCCTTAAATCCCTTACATCGATTCTTGGGGCAAGTGACGCCTACTACTTCATGATGATTTTATCCATTGCCGCATTTGTTATAACATTATTTATGCCCACGAAAAACAAGCTCATGATTGAAAGGAAAGCAAACCTAGTTAGCAAAGAAGAACCTCCGTTGTAACTAGTAATTGCAGTGTATATGAAGAAAAGCCATTCCTTAGCGGAGTGGCTTTTGTTATACTTATGAGCTTTCGTCAATCATTAAAAATATCATTTTCAACTCCTTTTATACATTTTTTCTGCTTCAATAGGACTTTCTTTTGCCGTGATATGATGCGGAATTACCCGATAAACTTGAACCGGACCGCCAAATACAGCCGATCTATACTTTTCCACATGCTGCTTGGACAAGGGGCGATTATAATAACCCGGTACGTATTTATTGATCAATTCCTGAAGTACGTGTGTGGCTTCATCCAAATCTGAAATCGGTTCTGCTTGTCCAAATATCATTACGCTCATATAAGCTGTATCCGTTTTGGCTGGTACCGGGTCTGTAATAGTTCCGTATTCCTCACATACCGTAAAACATACCTCCGGATTATCACGCATGACCTGATTACGTCTTCCATCTCCAGCCCCGTGAATATACAGTTTCCCTTCAGTCCATACATAATTAAGTGGCACAACATAAGGGAGGTTCCCATCAACCAACCCCAGATAACCTAATCTCGTTTGGTGAAGGAACCTTTCAATCTTCTCTTGATCTAAGCATTCCCTGGTCTTGTAACGAACCGAATTCATATCGAATCTCTCCTTTTATTTAAATTGCGGATACCAGCGTTGTTACGGTAGTATATCAATGAATGGATTGTATTAAAATATCCAAAATTCGCTGTTTAGAGCAATCCATAATTCGTTTTTTATGATTGGAGTTTCTATTTGGAGGTATGTACGATGATGAAAGTAATTCGCAATGATAAGAGACCAATCTGGCAGCAATTGCTTGATCAAGCGATTCATAATATTACTAGCGGAGTCTGGGCACCAGGAGAATTACTGATTCCTACCCGCGAACTTGCGCACATCGTAGGTGTCTCCCGCTCAACTATACAGATCGTCTATGAGGAATTGTTAAGTCGAGGTTATACAGTTACCTCCCGCCGGGGAGGGACGCGAGTTAGTACGTGGAAGCAAGTCACTATGTCCACGAAGGAAATAGAAACAGAGGGCCCCACACCTCCGTCACTCTCCTTGCTAGACTCAGCTGTTGATCAATTACATGACTGGTTCAGAGGTAAAGAACAGCTAGAAGTGGATATTGATTTCAGTCCCCATGAACCCTATTTGGATGAACAATTTCAAAAAAACTGGCGGCAATCGCTGCTCCAGGCATCCGCTGAAATGGATTTATCAAGCTGGGCTTACGGTAACTGCTACGGGTACACACCATTACGTGAGCAAATACAGCGTTATTTATCACTTGAACGGGGCATACATGTCCAAACCAATCAGATTCTGTTGACCTCAGGAGCTCAGCATAGTATTGACTTAATCGCACAGTCACTTTTAGCTGATGGGGACACTGTCTCAGTAGAGGATCCAGGTTTCCCAGCTGCTTGGATGGCAATGAGATACCGCCGTATGAATGTGGTACCCGTTCCCGTTGATGAGTATGGTCTAGTGGTTGAACATATTCACCCGCAATCCAAGCTGGTCTTTGCCACCCCTTCCCACCAGTGCGCAGTAGGGGTCGTTATGTCGGAGCCCCGCCGGCAACAATTGCTGTATAAGGCCGTTCAAGAACGATTTTGGATCATTGAAGACGATTATGATAGTGAATTTCGATATCGCGGGGAGCCGCTGCCAACGCTGTTTAGTCAGGCATCTAATAATACTTTGTACCTCATGAGTTTCTCTAAAATGATTGCACCAGGTATTCGTATTTCGGCTATTGTTGGATCAGTCGAGGCGATTGCTCAGCTAGCGAAGGTGCAGGAGCTGACTTACCGTCATCTTCCGATTATGGATCAGCTAACACTAACCCACTTCATTAAAAATGGTCATTTTATGCGCCATATGCGAAGAGTCAGAAATGTGTACCGGCGAAGACACGAGGTCATGGCAAAAGCTATTATGGCTAGCGGTTTAGGGGAGCGCTTCACGCTCAGTGGAGTAGAAACTGGATTACATATGTTATTAGAAGCTGAGGAAACATTCGACGAAGAAGCTGTGACAAAGTTAGCCCTACAACATGGAATACGTGTGTACCCTCTTGGGCCCTATTGTTTGGATAGCAAAAGAAAAGGATGGGTATTAGGGTTTGCAAAAGTAAATGAGGCAGCGATCGAGCAGGGCATTCATCGTCTTGCGGAGTTGATCCTATAAAATCACCTCTGCAGCACTCACAAAATTTGTTGAACAGTCCATAAACTATTTTAGATTTATGAAACCATTAAAACTTCAAAAAATAGTTAATATATGGTAAATTTAAACTACGATAGAACCTGGAGATGGGGAATTCATGGCTTCAGCAAATATTTTTTAGGAGGGCTTCCCATTAAGAAAATGCTGTTGTTAACCATAGCTTTATTTTTATTATTTCTGACTTTTCCCTTGCCTGCATGGGCTCAGGCCGTAGCTGAAGATGTTATTTCTTTTGCGAATAAAGAAGGATTAACATTGATTAGAGAAGGGCTTTCTAAAGACCCTAAAGGATACGGTTACAACAATGAAGCAGAGATTAGTAAAATTACCGTAGGCGAAGGAATGCAAATTCATTTTATTGATGGCGCTAAGCTTAGGCAAGCTTCCAATAGTCTGATTGAAACGGTCACACCCCAAGAGATCTGGGAGTTTCTTATTTTATCGGGCGGGATACCCAAATCTAAATTGATCATTCAAAAGGATTCAAACGGGTCCTATCAAGTTACTGAGTTTGGAGGGAATCCTGATACTCTGGCCTATGTTATTGAATCTCTACAGGCTGAGGGTGAAGGGAGTGAGCCCATACTAATCCGTGAGCGCGACGAATATATAGCTGCCTTCAAGAAAGACAATCAGGAATTCATCATTGTTCCACAACAAGCCTCATCGGCAGAAGCTAAAGGACTAACCACTAATATAGAGCCTCAAACCCCAGAACATTTAATAGACGTGTTGCAGACGATGCAGAACGACTTTTCCGATGACGAGCAGGATGGTTGGGAAACCATTGCTTCCGCGTATTACGCGGACTATAATAATCACCTAACAAGGTCTATCACCATTAGCGCCATTATTGCTCTAGCAGCAGTATTTGTGATCTGGGCCTATCTCAGAAGACGTAAGCAACCTAAGTAAATGTAAAAAGAAATAGGCCGCTCTCCTTCATGGAGTGCGGCCTATCTTTCTCTCATCTACGGCTCCCGAGAAATATTCAAACACTGCACTAATACTATTAAAAACTTACCAAGAAACTACTCAAAGGCATATCGGTTTACTCAACTTTCCTTATAAACAATTTTTTTCAAAAAAAGCATAATCCTTATAAAGAATTTTCTGGAATTTCCGATATATTTATAGTACACATAATGGTTCAAATTACCTAATTGGGAGGGTTTTATTTGAAAAAGATTTTTAAAATCGGGTGTCTGGGATTCATCGCTTTAATTGTACTAATCATTGTCATTGGTATATTTGCTAAAGATAAGGATAGTTCAAACGACACAACTAGCAAATCTAATACCACCGCAAACTCTGTAGAAACAAAGGGCACCTCAAAAGAAGATGCGAAAAAACTAGCAAAAAAAGGAGAAGAATTACAAGTTGGCGATGTTGTTTTTAAAGTTAACAAGGTAACTACTACCAAGGAAATTAAAGATGGAAATTACTTATCCTACTCACCTAGTGCTGACGGAAGTATTTTCCTAGTAGTAAATGTAACTGTTAAAAATGCTGGTAAAAAAATGATTACCACAGACTCATCATACTTTCAGCTCCTAAAAGATGAAGTTACGTATAACCCATCAACGTTGATTACTACTTCCGGAGACTATTTTTTATATGAAGGAATCAATCCTGGATTGGCTCAAACAGGCAATGTAGTATTTGAAATCCCAGAAGATATGACTGGCTTTCTTTTGAATGTCCAAACTGGGTTCTGGGGAACCGAACAAGGACAGATTGAATTGAAATAATACTATATGGATCGTAAACCACCAATGTAAGTTGGTGGTTTTTTGCTACTTCTTCGACGTAAAAATTCTACTTTATGATCAAAATAACCGTCAACGAAGTAACTAGTGCTTTAAAACGTAGTGGTTAAGATACTTGGCAGTTAACAACTGGATATTTAAAAAACAATGCAAAAGGCACTACCTTGAGGCAGTACCTTTTGCATTGTTAAGTGAAGAGATATCTAATTTAGGGGGAGATTAATCCTCCGCATCGATTCAATCAGGTCGTATGTTACATAGCTTTTTCAGCCAGATCGCTAACTAAATTTCTCATCCACTTACGGGAGTAAATCCGGGCGTAGCCGAAGCCAAAGCGGACAACCTCCTCCAGCGAGATGACGAGATACACAAGGTAGACAGGTTGCTTCCAAATGTATGACAGCAACAGCCCGGATGGGACTCCTATCAGCCACGTTGCGGTAGACTCCATGCCGAATACGAACTTGCTGTCTCCTCCGCTGTTTAGTATACCGCCGGCTATAATCATATTGGATACTTTGACCCAAAGAAATCCAGCAAACACGATAACGATATACATGCTCATTTGTTTAGCGTCCTCGGAGATATTGAACGCAGAGACATACAGCTTCGAGCCTGCCGCAATGATAACCCCGACGATCAGAGAGATAATGATGCCTAGACGAATGAATCTTTTCGCATGATCGAGTGCGATATCAGATTCATTCGCACCCAAACGGTTGCCAACCATTACCCCTGCTGCACTAGCCAGACCCGATAATAGGCCAATGCAAAGACCCTGAAGTGGGAAGGTAATGGTCATCGCAGTCATTTCCATCGTCCCCATACGGCTATAAATAATCGCATATGCTGTTTCGCCCAATACCCAGATTAATTCAGTCAGTAGCAGCGGATAGGTCGTTCCAAAAAACTTGCGAATGAGCGGTTTAGGAACAATGAATAAGTTCTTTAACCCGACAGCTCCCGGTAAACGATACCGGTACACGGCACCAATGATCAACAAGCATTCGAAGACCCTAGAGATAAGAGTAGCAATGGCAGCGCCCTTCAGACCAAGCGCAGGAGCACCGAAATGTCCGTAAATAAGTACGTAATTCAGTATAATATTCAAGCCAACTGCAATTAGACTTACATACATCGGCCATTTGGCATGGCCAGTACTGCGTAAAATCGCGGAATACATCATCGTGAGCATGACAGGCACAAAACCGATCGACATTATCTGGAGAAAGATATAACCCTCATCTATTACATTCATGTCTGTAGTGAATAGGCTCAGAAAGAGCGGCGAATCGATAAAGACAGCCGCAGAGAACAGGAACGAGAACGCAAAGCCAGTGATCAGTCCGAGACCCAGTACTTGAGAGACGCTTTTGGAATCTTTATTTCCCCAAAACTGGGCTGCATATATGGATACACCCGTCGATAAACCGGCCAAGACAACCGCGATGATCCCGTATATTTTGGTCGACATCCCCACCGAGGCAATTGCCACATCTCCCAGCTGCCCAACCATCAATTGATCCGTCAAATTAAGCAATGCCATCAGCAAGCTTTGAAGCGTAACGGGCACAGCGATTTTATACACACTTTTATAGAAATCTTCTTTCTCTGACATGTATCGTTCACAACCCCCATATTCTCGATTTTTCCAGAACTTATAGCCATTCGCAGTCTATGACTTAGTTTGAGGTTAGATCACCTTTTTGTAGCGCATGAGCGTGTAGTTATCTTTTGGTTGAATTTCTACAACCTTGAACTTTTTCGCAAAGTTCAATTGCTGATACCCGTCTCCATCCACTAAAGTAATGTTTGTGGAGCCGCCTATGATGATTGGAAGCTGCATTAGAATAATCTCATCGACGATATCCTGATTGAAAATATGCCAGTTTAAGAATCCGCCGCCTTCGACCATCAGACTGGTAATCCCATAGTTCTCCTCCAACTGACGTTCAAGCTCCACAAAATCTACTTTATCCTCGCCGCAGATAAGGCACTCCTTTCCTCTTTGCCGGATCTGTTTGATTTTTTCTTCATCCCGTCCTTTCTCAGTCGTGACAATAATCGTCTTCCCTTGGTCCGAGAGTACATTGCAATCCAGCGGAATATCCAAGGTAGTTGTCGGAATGATACGGATTGGATTTTTATTTTCCTCATACCGATTAGTAAGGAAGGGATTGTCCGTCAAAATTGTATTTTTGCCGACCATAATTCCCTGCACCTTCCCCCGGAATAGATGAATAAATTCCATATCCTCACTGGAAAATAAAGAAAAAAGCTCTTTACTCGAATTACCAGCGCCCATAGTGAGCTTTCCATCAATAGAAATTTGGCTGAATATCGTTGTTTTCATTTGGCTCTCCCCATCTCTAATTAGCTTTTAAATGCGCCCCAAGAGGCTTGAATAGTCTGTTCTATTTTGTTCAATGCTTGTTCAGGATTGCTCAAGGGCAGCTCGATAAGACCCGCATTTAACGCCTCCCATACATGGATCATGAAGGGATAAGTCGGCATCGGCCGTGAGTGATCCAAAAGCGATAAAATCATCTTTTTGTTAGGCGCAGCAGAGGCAGCTAGATGGTTCAGCACCTCTTCCTGAGCCGGAATCCGCTGTACACCCAGCGTCCACATAGTTTGGCATTCGTCACTCAGCATAAAGCGCGTGAATGATAAAATATCTTCCCGCTCCTCGGACGTTAATGAATGATTAGGGTAGATCAGGCCAATAGAAGAAGACATGGATAATGATTGCCGCCCTTCGATGCTCGGAAGCTGGCAAACCGCAAGCCTATTGTTCATATGTTTATCTAGATGGTTATAAATCCACTCGCCACAAATAATGGCGCCGATCTTACCGTCAATGAACTGCTCAAGCAGTCCTGTGGAGCCGTCGAGACTAACGAGCACGCCTTGATCCATCTTGTCGCGAATAAACTGAAGCGCCTGCTTCATTTCAGAGGTGACGATATTCGGCTTTCCATTCTGTACAGGCCAACCGCCGAAAGCTGTAAGGAACGGAATAAACCAATAGCCTTGCTGTAAGTCTGCTCCAATCGGTATGATACCTTGGGCGGATAACTTTTCTGCTGCCTCTTCGAACACGTCCCATGTCGTCGGCGCACTAGGGTAAATCAACGGGTTGTAATACACAACCAGATGATTACCCCGCAATACAGGGATACCATACTGAACACCATTCATTTGCATCGTTGAAAGGGCTCCCTCAGTCAGCGTATCGTCAAATAGCCCGCCCGGTACTTCGGAGTAAAGACCGTTCTCCACATAGGAGGACATGTCAGCAGGAACCATCGCCAGATGCGGACCTTGCTGGGTGTCCTTAATTTGGTTCAGGCGCGCAGTCAGCTCCGTAATATTCATCACTTGTGGTGTAATTTGTACGCCGAAGCGCTCTGTATACAGCTTACAAATTCCCTCCAGCACCTCAATCGAGGTATCTCCCGGACCATCAAACTCATGCCATACCACGACTTCCTTATTGTTCTTTTCCATTGCAGCCTCTCTCCCTTACCTAAATTGTCTATGATTGTTTACGAGCACTAAAGCCTGATTAGGCGCAAGCAGCAAGCAATCGAACGCCTGACCTACGCTGCTACCCGTTAAGGAACTATCCAGTGTTACCGTCATTGGGCATCGGCCAGGTACGGCAACCTTCAAATCAACTTGGCAGAAAGCATCAGCACTCAAGTTAAAGCAGCACAGCAGCGTTTCATCCCCTTGCATATACCCGTACAGAACAATACCTTCCGGGGATTGAGCCACGAAAAAGTTTTCCGGCTTCACTAGGTGGCGCCAATCTTTCTTGAGTTCACTTAGCTCCGCCAACAGCGGCAGCATCGGTGTAGGATTGGTCCAATTAATTTGCATAACGTTAAAAAAAGCTCGGGAAATCTCCTCTCCGTTCGTGTTGTCTCCAAGACCACAGTTGAGCGGCTGCTCCTCATTCATTTCATAACCCGTCGTCACGTATGGAATTGCGTTCGGAAGAAATTGATTAAATACCGCGATCATCCGAGCAACCTCTACACCGCCACGGCTGGTGATCCGAGGAGTATCTGCTGTTTCTGCACAGGCAAATACATGAATATTCAACTCAGGCAGCTCTTCTAAGAATGAAATGAGATTCTCTTTAGTAATTTGTGACATGACGTTCCATCCACTGCCAAGCATAATGTTATAGCCGGTGTTTGCTGCCTTCTTGTGGTTGCGATTAAACAAATCTTCGCTGATTAAGATCGCATTTGGATTCATCTCTTTAATCGTTTCAAAAATACGAGTCAACAACGGAATAGGAAGCACGTGTCCGATGTCGATACGGAAGCCGTCAATCCCATATTTTTCGAGATTAACCCGTACTGCCTCCTCCAGAACATCCCACAGCTCCAGATTCGGCTCCTCTCCCGGGTAGTCATTGCATTTAATCGTATCAAAAAGGACATATGGCGCCTGATCCGGACTTATAAGATGTCTCACTTGCGGAGAGAAATCCTGGTAGAGGCGTAAGAACGTAATGTCTGTCCAAATCGGCTGCACATCATTTATCCAATCCGAATGCGCTGGAGCAGTCGTTATCCCCATCTCTTGCTCTACCAAAGTTAATAGCTCATCTCCTGTTTTAGCAGCTCTCTCTTTCAAGTGCTGCCAAAGGATTGGATGGAGTTCATTGGGCGGTGGCGTGAACTTCCGCAGAAATACTGCTGTCTCCTGGCTGCGGTAGACCGTCTCCAATTTGTCCGGCGTACACTCCTCAAAAAATCCAAGCTGGGGAATCGCGGGCGGCGCAAAGCCTTCTAATTCATCCATTTTGATCCAATACACCCATTCAGGATGCTCGGTAATGAACGCACTGTTTTTCGCCGTCACACGGGGAATGAAGTCAACAACAGTCTTAATATCAAGTAAATGACAAGCCTCTACCAAAGCGCTGAGCTCATCGTGGATCGTAAACTCCTCCATATCATCCAATAGGCTATCATGCAGGTTCTCGTCCAAATGGAATAACGATTGCACCGCGTAAGGGGACCCCATATCCCCCTTCAGATTCAATTTGCTATACTGGTTAACTGGAAGCATGTACAGAATATTGATGCCCATTTTCTTTAGCAGCGGCAGAAGCATAAAGAATCTTAAAAAAGTACCCGATTCAATTTTTCCGTCATGGTTGTAATCCCAAGCGGTCGAATAGCGAATAAGCGAAGAATAGATCGCGCTATCGTCCAGATTTGTACGTTCCTTAAGCAGATATCTCCACGAAAGCCTGTCCACATAATTCAAATGATCTGTCAAAAAATCATACGGGTGTACACAAATTTCACCCTCTTTTTCTAAGAGAACACGCTCATATTGGCACTCATTCCACACTGCGGGTATCCAAATTGGCTCTACGTCTTTGGCCTTGTGTGCAGACAAGTAGTCTTGAATTAATCTGAATTTGCTGTCGTTGCTCATTAACAGTGCCACCTCTCATTGAATGTAGTTTTACGTTTAGGGAACAAAAACCGTCTTAACGGTTTCACTTCCAACCACCTTCAAAGAGTTCAATTCATAGCCGATCAACTCGTCTATCGCTGCTTCATGCTCACTGAGCTTAACTTTTCTAGTCACTAGTTTCTCCATTTCAGGAGTTTCAGCGGCAAACCGCAAAGCTTCCTCGAACATGTAGCGGTATTCACCTGCTGCTATAATTTTTATTGCATGCTGCACGAATTTAGTAGGGGAAAAGGTGTAGCGATACTTCGCATTAATACCAAAAGGAACGATGCGGCCTCCACGTTCAATCCACTTTTCCGCCATTTCGAGTTGAGTGCCCACCGTATCGATAATCACATCAAACTTATGTCCCGCACAGATTTTGTCTACGATAGCTTGATTTAATTGGGCAGGGGTTAAAGCAAAATCTGAGATCTCTCTGGCAAAAGCTAGCCGATAGGGATTAACTTCAGTCGCTACCGTGAGCGCAGATTTCGACTTGCTCACAATTTGGCTTAACAGTCCCATTGGACCCGATCCAAGAATGAGCACCTTGTCGTCTGCTGTGACATTGGCTTCTTTGAAATTGTGCAGTACACAGGCAAGCGGCTCAATCAAAACCCCCGTCTCCCAGCTCATATGATCGGGAAGACGGTGTGCAAACGTTTGTGCAGTGGAGTAAAAAAAAGTGAATGTCCCATTTCGATTCAAACCCGCAATAGGCATCCCATTTCCATCGATGCCCGTACAGAGGTGCGGCTGTTTCTTCAAGCAAAAATAGCATTCATCACAGCTTTGATTCGGATCGATAACTACGCGGTCGCCTACCTTAACACGATCAACGTTGCTGCCGATTTGAATTACAGTCCCTACTGCCTCATGACCACGAATGACCCCTGGAACCCCCTCCTCTTTCCCGGTGATGACTGCTAAATCTGTTCCACATACACCTGTCATCTCAATCCGGATCTTGACTTCATCCGGTGCTGCAATCTGCGGCTCTTCCCATTCGCAGAGCTCCAGCTTATGATTAGATGTCCACACCAACGCTTCCATACTCATTCCCCTTTCTTTTTTGTTATCCATATTCGCCCAGAATATATCATAACTACCATGTAAAAGTAAGGTGAATGTTGTCGAAAAATGTTAATAATTACATTTATATATAAATACTTCACGAGTAAGCGCTTTAATTTTCTTTCGCTTATTATGCGGAGTGCACTGTCTGAAACGGCAAGTTTAAGGGCCATCCTTTGTGGGATGACCCTTGAATACGATTGTGATCAACCGAGCTCCGTGCGGGAGAGTAGCCCCCGAATCAACGTCTCCTATTTTGCAGCTTCCGCTTCCAGCCGTGCAATGACCTCAGAGCGGGCTTGATCTGTGAAGCGAAGCACCCCGTTTTCCTGGACGATTAGCCCTTCCCGTATTCGCCCATCCAGCCAGTCGCTGATCCATCCCGGAGCGTATCCTCCTTGCCCGAACTCGCCGCCAAAAGCGATCATTTTCTCATATACATCCAGATATTGTTGACGGCTCGTATTTGGATAAGAGCTTGTGTACAGCCAGAACTGCACATCGTACATCAGAGTAGAAAGCTCATCCGCATGAAAGGAGAAGTGTCCCTTCTCTTCAACGATTCGGGTACAGACTTTACGGATCTTCTGCTCAAGCTGATCTACCTCAGACACATCACTGCACAGCTTCGCAAGCAAAGGTGAGAATTGGCCTACGGCTACTTTGCGCAAATCCTCCTCTTTATCTTCTTCAGAGGTGTCGTATTCCTCATCACTCACCAGGCCGCGTATAAACGTCTCGAAGTCTTGGGCCAGAAACGTAATCTCATAATTATCTTCCTGATCCACATGAATTACCTCGGGTTCGCCGTCCCTCCCGCAATTGCGGTAATCCAGCATCACGACATCATGGCCTGCCGAAGGGCAATCACAAATTACCACGCCGATGTCGGGATACCCCCACTCCTCAATCATGAACGGGCTGCCGAGATCGCCGCAGATGGAATAGCTTTTCTCGCGTCCGATGCCCATAATGCCCGTAATCGCAATATGATCCTCAGCCCATGAGGTCGCGTCCTCGGTCGGAAAACAAGTATTATAAGGCACTCCCCCATTGTGCTGCTTCATCAGACTGATATAAGAGGCAGGAAGCTTGTAACCCAGTTCTTCTTCTACAGAAGCAATCAGCTCATCCGTAGGCGGAGAAGAAACATATTCTTTTAGCGCATAATCGCTATCGTCCCAAAAGCCGGAGAGATCCATCCCGTCAAAAGGAGCTGCAGTCGTCCCCGAATCATTATGCTGTTCTCTGATTGCCCGTCTGGCTGCGGCGTCTTGTTCTTTGCGAAGCTTGCGCTGGCTGAATTTCAAAAACATGGCCGTGTTCTCATCATCCGGATCGAGGTCATGGGCAATACTCAGCACTCTCACCGCTTCCTCATATCGATTCAAATAATAGTAGGAATATCCCACACGAAAATGCCACAGATAATCATTCTGCCCTTGTTCCGCAATCATCGCGAAGTGTTCAAGGGCTTCTTCATAACATCCCACATTGTTATACGCTCTTGCCAGACTGCTGACTACCTCGTAATCTCTGTCCGCTGGAGGAATCTCCATCAGAGTGTCTACAATCTTCTGGTGTTCATCATCTTCATGCCACTGTGTCAGCTGTGCCACTAGTTCTTTGTCCATAGTCTACCTCCCCAAGCTTATAATTAAGTTACTAGAATATAGAGAAATATGGTTTTCCCTATTCTACCAGATGGGATGTAGGTATTGAAAATCGAAAAAGAGGGCATCTCCAAAATTTTTAATTATGGATACAGCCATATTCCTGAAACCGTCATCACCGCTGGCAGTGCAGTCTCGTCAACCGCTACATTGTCATACCAGCCGCCCACTGCAAGGTTCAGCACCAGATAAAATGACTCGTTAAAGGGCATAATGCCTGGCTCCAAGCAACGCTCGGCAAAGCAATGTCCGTCTACCAGCCATCGAATCGAACTGGCATTCCATTCCAGTGCATAATCATGGAATTCATTAATGGTTCCGCTTTCAAAATGGTGCGAGAACTCCTCAACGATTTGATGTTCCCAATTCTTTCCGTAGTGCAGTGTTCCGGATATTTGCTGAGGCAAGCGGCCTTTGGCTTCCATGATATCAATCTCGCCGGAAGCTGGCCAAGGCCCGTAAGCCTGTTCCTGCGGAAGCAACCAGATGGCAGGCCATACCCCTTGCCCTACCGGCAGTTTTGCACGCACAACCAACTTGCCATAACAAAAGGAAAAATGGTCCTTTGTATCCAAACGAGCCGAGGTATATGCAAAATTGCGCCCATCCTTTTCAATGGATTCGCTGCGCGCGCACAGGTTTAAGCCAAATTCATCGATATACAGATTGCTGGAATGATCCGTGTAATACTGCTGCTCTCCGTTGCCCCAACCTGGGTCTATGGGATTACCTTCATTATCTAACAAGTCGTTGCCAAGGCGGACATTCCATAGCTTTAAATCGGCATTTCTATCTAAGAAATTCTGTTCCCATATAGGTTTATTCATCCTTTGCACACTCCCTTCATTTAATCACAGCATACTTAATTTTTGCGGCTGGTCAAACAAATCTAAAAAAATGGGATAGGGTCGATAATCATGGGCTTTTTTTCCTATACGCTTTTTCATACGATGAAATAGAAAGGGGGCACGGAAAATGTTCCAATACAGAACGGAACAAATGAAAGCGCTTTTTAAGCAGTGGCAATTGCAAAGCATGGTTATCCCGGGAATCATCTGGATGTTTATCTTTTGTTATATCCCTATGTTCTGGCTCATTATTGCATTTATGGACTACAGCATCGCCAAACCCTTACTAGAATCACCGTTTGTCGGGCTGAAGCATTTTCAGGATTTTTTGACGGATGAGCGTTTTTGGCGTTCGATTCGCAATACTCTGGGAATGAGCAGCATCAAGCTGGTCTTGGGTTTTCCCATTCCTATCTTGTTCGCCTTGCTGCTGAATGAAATACGGAGTCTTCGATTTAAGCGAACGGTACAAACCATTTCGTACCTGCCGCACTTTATTGCCTGGACGATTTTTGGCGGCATTGCGCTCAATTGGCTGGGCGAGGGCGGTGTGATCAATCAGTTGATGATGGCGTTCGGGTTCCAGGAACGCGAAATCCTGTTTAACAGCGACCCTAAGTACTTTTGGTGGATCACCTTTTTCACCGATACGTTAAAAGAAACCGGCTGGAGCGCCATTATCTACATAGCGGCAATATCCGGCATTGATCCGGGGCTGTACGAAGCGGCTGAGCTGGATGGCGCAAATCGGCGGCAGCGGATGTGGCATATCACCATTCAGAGCATACGCCCCACCATCGCTATTTTGTTCATCCTCGCTGTCAGCGGGATACTCGGCAGTAACTTTGAGCAGATCTTTATGTTGAAGAACAATATGAACATGAGGATGGCGGAAAGCCTAGACTTGTATATCTACAACATGGGGTTGGTCTCCGGGCGCCATTCCTTCTCAACAGCCGTCCTGTTCGCCCGCTCTATTGTGGCGCTAGGTTTGTTGTTTTTGGCCAATCACACATCCAAAAAACTAACCGGCGACAGCATTTTTTAGAAGGGAGAGGACAGAGGTATGGAAAGACGCAAAAGATTTCGGCAAATTGGAGTATTTGAGGTCTGCAACACCCTGCTGATGCTGGCGGTTTGCTTTTTAACACTGTACCCGATGTGGTTTGTATTCATTAACTCGCTTAATGCTCCGCAGCAGGCATCCCTGGGCACCGTCAACTGGTTTCCCAAAGAATTATCGCTGGCCAGCTATAGCGTTGTGTTCAATGATAAGACTATGATGAACGGTTTTTACATTACCACTCTGCGCACAGTGATCGGGACAGCAACGCATGTGTTGTTTACCGCCATTATTGCTTACGGAATGAGCAAGTCTAATCTGGTCGGACGCAAGCTGTATCTTAAAATCGCATTGGTTACGATGCTGTTCTCAGGCGGGCTGATCCCTACATTTATTCTGATGACGAAGCTGGGCTTATATGATAATTTTTGGATATTCATCATTCCCTCTATGTACACTTTTTTTAATATGGTCATTTTCATGAGCTTCTTCCGCACCATACCCGATAGCCTGGAGGAGTCTGCGAAGGTAGACGGTGCTTCAGACTATGGCGTCCTGTTCAGAATCGTATTGCCCAATAGCATGGCTGTCATTGCGACTATATCGCTTTTTTCAGCCGTTTATCATTGGAATGATTATTACCAGGGGGTCATCTACATCCGTTCGCAGGAATTACTGCCACTGCAGACCATGCTGTACAAAATCATTGCGGAGAACTCTATGTCCTTCATGCAGCAGCAAGCTATGGCGCAATTCGGCGCAAGACTTCCCGGCAACTCTATTAAATTTGCATCCATGATGGTGGCCACACTGCCTATTCTGATAGTCTATCCTTTCATTCAACGCTATCTGGTCAAAGGCGTGATGATTGGCGCCATTAAGGGATAAGAGTGTGAGTGTCTAGAAACTGGTATTCAAAAATTCAGAAGCAGCAAAGAAAGGATGATTATGTCATGAAACGTAATCTCATTAAGCCGGGGTTGACCCTCGTTCTGGCCGCAAGCCTGATGCTAGGCATAGCCGCGTGTTCCAATTCAGCGAATAGTGAAAATAAGCCGACACCACAGCCTACAGATAGTACACAGCCGCCCCCGAGTGAAGCAAAGCTCAATCCCGATGATCCGGCATGGAAGCTGGATACCAGCCCTGTTGATTTAACCTGGTTCGTAGGTGCTAACTGGTATGCCCACACTTGGGGAGACAGCTTGACCTCCAAGTACGTAACGGAAAAAACAGGCGTAAACATCAAGCTTGAAGTACCTTCCGGTGAAGCCAATGAACATATTACCCTGATGATGACCTCGGGCAAGCTGCCAGACTTGATATCAATGGGTTCGTGGGAAACCGCTGTCAAAAAGCTGTGGGAAGGCGATCATGTCTACGCCTTAAATGAATTAGCTGACAAGTATGACCCTTACTTCTTCAAGGTGGCCGGGGACGGTACACTGAAGTGGTATCGTCAAGAAAATGGCAATACCTATGGCGTTCCGAATGATTCATATAGCCCCAACCTGATGCATGAAACTGGCATGACGGCGGCTAACCAGACTTTCCTGGTGCGGAAAGATCTGTATGAGGAGATGGGCAGCCCGGACCTTAGCACTCCAGAGGGCTTTCTGAACGCACTGCAACTGGTAAAGGATAAGTACTCCCAATATAAAGGCCAGCCCATCAGTCCCTTTTTTGCACAAGGGAACGTCCCTTACGGGATGACCGAATATCTGCAGAACCTACTGGCCGTTCCGCATGAGAAAGACGGAAAAGTATACGACCGCATTACCGATCCCGATTATATTGCCTGGCTAAAAACCTTCCGTACGGCTTACGAGCGCGGGTTGATTAATGTGGATTTCCTGGTGGATTCCGATACTCAGGTAGAGGAAAAAACAAACAACGCCCGCTATTTCATGATGGTCCGCGAGTGGACCGGTATGTCGGCTGTCAATCCTATGCTGGCTGCTAGCGGCAACCCGGACTCTTACTACATCGCAGTCGATGGGCCAAAGAACAGCAAGGGCGATAACCCTAAGTTATTCCCTGGCAACATGGACGGCTGGATGGTGACGATGATTAGCAAATCAACCGAAAACCCTGAACGAGCCATCCGCTTTTTGACCTATCTGGCCAGCGAAGAAGGCCAACGAGATTTGTTCCTTGGCAAGGAAGGCGAAACATGGGAGATGGTAGATGGCAAGCCGCAACTGAAGCCTGAAATGGTAAAATTACTCGACACTGATATTGAGAAGCTGGAGAAAGAATACGGCATCATGGATACCTATTGGATGATGCGAAACCCTGTAATCGTCAACCAGTGGAGACCGGAGAAATCTCCTGTCATTAAGCAAATGGAAGACTTCGCCAATAAGCAGGCCGATATTGATAGCGGTATCTATAAGGGCTTAGATCCACAGGGCGATTCTGATGTGTCGGTAGCCTGGTCCCGTATTTCGCAAAATTGGGAGGAAGTACTCCCTGAGCTAATTACGGCCAAAAATGAGGCTGAATTTGATAAAATCTTCGACAATTTCCTTGACCGCCGCGAGAATTACAACTTTGGCAAGGTGATGGAATACCGCCAGGCTGAACTGGATGTGCGAAAATCCAAAATGGCAGAGTAATAATGCCCGTATTAAGATTGCTGCCGGCCACCGAAAGGGTGGCCGGTATTCCCTTTTTCGCTTCTTTAACCATTTAACAAAACAGCCTAGTTACCTACCGGGCAGTTTGTAATATATGGTATATTACAAGGGTAGGAGGCTACTTAAATGAAGTATCTGCTGACTAAAATGAGGAAGCTGTACCGTAATTCCCGAATCTCCCAAAAGTTGTTTCTGGCTTTTAGCATGATGATTGCCATCCCTGCGATTGTGGTATCCTTTTTATTTATCCGCACACAGGAAAGTCAGCTATACAAGGACGCTATGGCTACCGGCAGCAGCCATGTCTCACGAATTAACGAACAACTGCGCAGCAAAATGGGCATTATTGAGAACGCTTCCTCTACTGCGCTGAATCAAAAGGCATTTGTAGATTTTATTCACTCCAATATGCGCGGGGATGGCCTGCGTCTCGTAAAATTTAGACAAAATCAATTTGAGCAAATGCATAATATCATTCAAAGCTACGAGATGATCAGCGAGCTAAGTTTCTATGTCGATAATCCAAACCTATTTGAGATTTGGCCTGAAATCTACCATTATGACAAGTTCTGGCCGAAGGACTACTGGGTGACACTTCGGGAGGAAGGCGGTGCGGCATACCGCTTATTTGCTTTTAAAGATGGAGAGCATACGCTATCCTATTACCGGCTGGTACGCCTTCAGGGGCAACAGCAGAAACTCCCTACCATTATGGAAATCCGCGCCCAGCATAGCGTCTTTTTCAGTGACCTGCTTGAGGATAGCGGGGGGGATTTCTTTTCTGTAGTGATGGATGGAGCCGACTCTTCCCGATCTGTATACAATCCTGAGCATATCTTTTCACAAAATGCCGGTGAGGAATTGGATAACATTCTAGGTAGCATTCACCAGCGGCTGGATGTGCTGCAGCAGAGTAGCCCCATTAAGGTCAAGGTAGGCGACCATACTTACTACGCGTTGTATCGCTACATCGCCCCACTGAACGCCTATGTAGTGGATATTGCCTCTCATCAAGCGCTGATGAAAGGCCCACGAAGCTGGTATTTGCTCGTAGTAGCGATCACATTGTGTATATTGCTGCTAATGTTACTGCTCGTTTCACATACCACTCGGCGCATTTTCCGCCGGCTCGACAGGGTGCTGGCTTCTATGCGCAAGGTGCGGCAAGGCCAACTGGATGCGAAAATTGATACCGGCCTGGATAAAAACGAAACCGGTGACGAAATCGACGAGGTGGCCGTCAGCTACAATAATATGTTGGACGAAATCAAACATTTGATGACCCAAGTGGTAGATAAGCAGCTGATTGCCAAAAATGCACAGCTGCACTCGCTGCATTCGCAGATCAATTCACACTTTTTATATAACGCGCTGGAATCCATCCGTATGCTCGCGGAGGTTCAGCGACAGCCCGCTATCGCCGAAGCGTTGGTGTCTTTAGGCTCACAACTGCGATACAGCATGCAATGGCGCAGCGATACGGTTGCGCTTAGCGAAGAACTTGCCAACATACACAGCTATGTCCGATTCATAAACTTTATGGAGGGTGGCAGCATTGAGTTGACGGCGGATCTCCCGCAGGAGGTACTGCGTTATACAATTCCTAAAATGTGCATGCAGCCCATCGTCGAAAATGCCGTTCATCATGCAGCGCCCTCGGGCGGCAGCGTACGTATCCATATTACCGTATCGGTAGAAAATGAAAGCCTTCTGCTAATTGAGATACGAGATGATGGCGCAGGTGTTGACCCGGAAATGCTGTCCAGTCTGCAGGCTGTGCTGCGGGGCGACTCAGATTCACCGATTGTTACCAGCAAAAACGGACTGGGCTTGGAGAACGTGCATAAGCGCATACAGCTTCATTATGGTAAGAACTGCGGTCTTTGGATTGACAGTGTGCAGGGTGCCTATACTTGTGTAACCATACGTTTGCCTTGGGAAAATGTGAATCTTGGAGGATGGTAGGGCATGATCAATATTCTAATTGTGGACGATCAAAAGCACATTCGTGATGGGCTGCAGGCGATGCTGCGTCAATTTCCGCTGCAGCTGGACAATATTTACTGTGCAGTAAACGGAATTGAGGCCTTAGATATATTGAGTCAGCACACCATCCAACTGGTGATTACTGATATCAGGATGCCCGATATGGATGGACTGACGCTGATGGCGAAGAGCAAACAGGAGCATATTGAGGTAGATTACCTGATTATTAGCGGCTATAGTGATTTTGCCTATGCTCAAAAAGCCATCGAACTTGGAGCAAAAGGCTACCTGCTCAAACCTGTGAAACGTGAAGATCTGCAAACCGCAGTAGAACATGTAGCAAATGAGATAAAAACACGGCAGGCGCTCTCGCGTAATATGGAGCATATCTCCCGCCGCGCCCGGGAGACAGACCGCAAAGAACTGAGTATGTTCATGCAGGGTGCAATGATTGATGAAGCGTGGGTTCTCCAGACCCAGCAACAGAATCCAGAGTTGTGGAGTAATTACCGCCTGTGTCTGCTGCGGGAGGAATTATGGATTAACCAACCGGGGGCCGACAGTAGCCACAGTATGGAATCCCTTGCCTACCGTGTGTATGGCAGACGAGGGTGTATATGCCTGCAACACCGCCCGTACCTGATTCTCGCGGTTGATGCGGCCGTAGATACGGGAGCCTTCCCGGCCGCCCTCAAAGCAGGACAGATAGATGCCATTACTGCCATGACCAGCCCGCAGCAAGGATTGAAGGAGTTGCCCCGCAGCTATACACAAGCGTTGGAGCTCTATCGCCACAGTTACCTGTTTCCAGAGAAGAGCTGCATTTTGCCAACACATATTGAACGACTGGAGCAGCAGTGGGAGCTTCCCTATGAGGAGTTATATGCCCTGTTCCAGTTAATCGGCACCAAAAACAGCGGTACAATCACCCAAGGCATTTCTATGATATTTCACAAAGATACATTGCAACGCTATCACATCCAATACACACAGCAGCTATGCCGTGCCATTGTACAGATGCTGGAGGAATCTGTGCGTGTGATCCGCCCGTACATGGGGGAAGAAGCGCTGGACATCGAATGTTTACGTAATCTATTCGATTATCCGGGTATTCGCGATTATATTCAGGCGCTGCAACAACAGCTGCTTCGGCTGAACCAATTTTATTATGAATATAAGTGCAGCTATCGCAACTCGCAAGATTTGAATGAAGCCATACGCTTTATACACGAAAGCTATCATAAACCCCTGGATCTCGCGATGGTATCGAACCACGTGTCGCTTAATTATGCCTATTTTTCTAACCTGTTCAAAAAAAATATCGGCAAAGGCTTTGCAGAATACTTGCGCGATGTGCGCCTGGATAAAGCCCGGCGGCTGCTGGCCGAAACCGATCATAAAATTGTAGAGGTAGCCACCATGGTAGGGTATGAAAGCTACAAAAGTTTTACACGATCATTTCGGGATGTCATGGACATGCAGCCCACAGAATACCGGCAAATGATGCGCCGGAAGCACGACAGCGAGGAAAAGTACCGTGACACAGCGCTATAAATAATCAAAAGCCAAAAAATTGGGTTAGAACAAAAATAATTGTACCTTTTAGCTGATTATTATATTCGATAGAATAGAGATGATCCTAAATGTAAGCGGTTTCGTTTCTTCATTATTTTATTAAAGGAGGGCAAGTATGAAACGACTTTACGATACGGAAAGTGGTTTTAAGCAGAAGGTATTTAGTTTGTTTTTAGCAGTAGTACTGTTGGCCGGGGTTGGTCTATTGCCGACTTCGAAGGTGCAGGCAGCAGGAACCACAGTTACCTCTATGTCTTACTTTTCAGCGGCAGACGGTCCTGTCATCTCAAAATCAGGGGTTGGGCAAGCTAGCTATGGTTTCGTCATGCCTACATTCAATGGGGGCTCTGCCACCTGGAATGATGTTTCCGATGACGTCGGTGTAAAAGTAAAAGTTGCTGGAAACTGGGTGGATATTGACAATGCAGGCGGCTATACCTACAACCAAAACTGGGGACACTGGAGCGACGGTGGCTTGAATGGCTATTGGTTCACTCTCTCCGCAACAACGGAGATTCAGCTGTTCTCCAAGGCTAATGGAGTTACACTTGATTACACCCTGGTATTTCAAAACATAAACAAAACGACCATTACTGCTATGGCCCCTACACAAGGGCCGCAGATTTCAGCAGGATTTACAGGAAGTGCAGGCTTTACTTATCCTACCTTCAACAATGATCCGGCCGTTACCTATGAAGCCGTAGCTGAAGATCTGAAGGTATATGTAAAACCTGTAAGCAGCAGTACATGGATTGATATTGACAATAATGCAGCCAGCGGCTGGATCTATGATAACAACTTCGGACAATTCACCGAAGGCGGCGGTGGCTACTGGTTCACCGTAACAGAGTCTATCAACGTCAAGTTAGAATCGAAAACCTCAACGGCTAACGTCGTTTATACCCTCACCTTTAATAAACCTGTAAGAAATTCATATGTCTTAACTCCTTATGAGGGAACGACCTTTACCGCAGATGCAAAAGGTGTAATAGGTGTACCGCTACCTAAGATTGATGGGGGCGCTCCAATAGGCACTGAACTAGGAAATTACGTATACCAAATTAACATCAACGGACAATGGGTTGCTATGAGTGATTCCAGCCAGAGCGGATTTGTATACGCCGGCAATGGCTATAACAACATGTCCGATGCCAACCAGTGGGGATATTGGGCTGACTACATCTATGGGCTTTGGTTCCAGCCTGTCCAAGAGGATGTGCAAATCCGTATTGGCTATCCATTAAATGGACAGGCGGGCGGAAGTGTCGGCAACAATTACGTCAACTATACCTTTATTGGTAATCCAGATGCCCCACGTCCGGATGTATCCGATCATGATGACATTGCCATCGGAACACCAAACGACCCGGCGATAGAGGGCATGAATCTCATTTGGCAGGATGAATTTAACGGAACAGCACTCGATACGAGCAAATGGAGCTACGAACAAGGTTATTATATTACTGACGATCCGAATAGCTGGGGCTGGGGCAACGCGGAACTGCAGCACTATACAGACAGTACACAAAATGTATTTGTACAGGACGGAAAGCTGAATATCAGAGCTTTGAACGATTCAAAATCCTTTCCACAGGACCCAAGCCGGTATGCCCAGTACTCATCCGGCAAGATTAACACCAAAGATCAGCTGTCCTTCCAGTACGGCAGAGTAGATATTCGTGCTAAGCTGCCTACAGGTAACGGCGTTTGGCCAGCACTTTGGATGCTTCCGGAAGATGCCGCTTATGGAGCGTGGGCCGCATCCGGGGAAATTGATATTATGGAAGCCAAAGGACGCTTGCCCGGCACGACCAGCGGGGCCATACACTTTGGCGGACAATGGCCTGTAAACAGATATATTGCTGGTGAATATCACTTCCCTGAAGGTCAGACCTTCGCCAATGATTATCATGTGTACTCCATGATCTGGGAAGAAGATAATATGAAATGGTATGTGGACGGCAAGTTCTTCTTTAAAGTCAGTAGAGATCAATGGTATTCCGTAGCTGCACCTAACAATCCGAACGCCCCATTCGATCAACCCTTCTACATCATTATGAATCTGGCGATCGGCGGGTACTTCGACAGCGGCCATACCCCAGATCCGTCGGATATTCCTGCAACAATGCAAGTGGATTATGTTCGTGTCTATAAAGAAGGCAACAGCGAGAATCCGGTAAACGTGCCGGTTACCGGTATTTCTCTGAATCAAACCACTGCGCAGGTGGAGGTCGGACAGACTGTGCAGTTGAACGCCAATGTTGCCCCGTCTAATGCAACCAATAAGCAGGTCACTTGGACCGTATCAGGTACCAGCGTCGCTTCCGTGAATCCGAACGGTCTCGTGACGGGACTCACTCCAGGCACAACAACCGTAACGGCTACAACAGCCGACGGTAATAAAACAGCCTTCTCCACCCTCACTGTTGTACCGGCAGCATCATCCGGTGTTATCATCGTCGGCGATGAGGTGCGGGGCCTGAAGAAAATAGGCGATGACCTGCTGTTCTATGTGAACGGCGCAACCTTTGCCGACTTACACTATAAGCTGAATAACGGTGGGCAGCTAAACGTAGCCATGACCCCGGCAGGGAACGGTAACTATACCTACCCTGTAAATCACCTGCAACACGGGGATACCATCGAGTACTCCTTCACCTATAATCCGGGACAAGGGGCCGTCGATTCCCCAACGCTCTCGTATATCCATGGGGTAACCCAAGGAACACCAGAATAAAGTAGTTGAACCCTAAGCAACTGCATGAACACAAATAGGCGAGGAGGAAGTGTTGAAGCTTCCCTCTCGCCTATTTTGTTGTTTTTACCGTGCTGCGGGTCTTCTCGGTGGAAGCTCGGCTAGCTAGCCTCATGATTATGGACCGTCGGTTCATCACCTGACGCTTTCCGGACCTTCGCTCGCTTGCCTAAATTAACGCGTCGAAATGACCCTCCGCGTCCACCGTCGCCGTCCGGGGATCAGTCAGGCCGATGCCCTTGAGGCCTCCCTTTCCTTCATTTGCCCAAAGGGGGAGGTGATCTTGAAGCGGAGAAGCAGGCACAAAATTTACGGAGGTACTGCTCCCGCTTTTCTGTACCAGTTGGGACTCCAGCAGCCGGATTTGCCGCTGCAGCTGCTCCCTGCGATAAGGAGTCTGCATCTCACTTCCTTGTGCCGCATTCACTTTATCCAGTTCCATCATCAGCCGGTTTCGCTGTTTCTCCAGAGAACTGACATCACTCTGTGTACCGCCGTAGGCCGCAATGGTCTGTACGGAGCTGATGCCTGATACTGTCTGTGCCGCCATGATCTTTCCCCCGTTTCCTTGGCTCCTAATCCAAAATCAGCCAAATTTGAAAGTTCTAATCATCTTTATTACCCGGCAGGCCCCGTCATGACAACATCACAGCCTCAATTGGAAAATAATCGTCGTATAGTCTCAGTCGGCCGCTTGTTTCAACCCTACCAAAGACCCACCCAAGGCTGGCTAAAGTCCCTTCAGAGCTCCCTTACTCGTCCTTCAACCGCCGCTGATA
This sequence comes from Paenibacillus sp. FSL F4-0122, assembly GCF_038002845.1. NCBI lineage: Bacteria > Bacillati > Bacillota > Bacilli > Caryophanales > Paenibacillaceae > Paenibacillus > Paenibacillus sp. FSL F4-0122. Next base: position 2,412,664 of record NZ_JBBODI010000001.1, on the reverse strand, counting down.
CAAAATGACAGACACTACTGTTAGCACAACCGTCCATGACAAATTAATGAGGAGTGGTTTCACTACATCGCCCGTCGTATAACCTGTATTGCTTAGACCCAGCAGATGCACAAGCTGACTGCTTGGCATGTAATCCAGCACTTTGAAGACCGGATAATCCTTCGCTAGTACTTCTCCCCACGGTGCCCCCATAAATATGAACGCCACAGGGAGTATAGATAATGAGGCTTCAAGCAACGTCTTGGAGAATAAACCGCAGATCGTCCCGGCTGCAGTGTACAGAATAATCGAAAGAATGATTACTGCCACAAACGCCCATATATTAGCTGGCTCATAGCCAAATAATAATGTAGAAATAGCGAGAACAACAGCAGACATGACAAAGACCAAACTGCTTTTACCGATTAGTACATCCATGGTCGTAGCCGGTGTCATCATTAATGACCGTAAAGTGTTACGCTCCTTCTCTTCCGCAATCAAGCAGGCTTGTGCGAAACATGTTAGCAATACAAACGAACTATTAAAAAGAAAACCGCTGGCTCCAGGTAAAGACGCACCTGCCCTCTTGAAAATCAGAGCGATAATAATAGGAAAAATCAGCATAATGGACAGTGCGTAGTTACGTGAAAACTCTTTGTAATCCTTCACAAATATCGCCCGGGCACGTTTGTATGAGATACTCATAGTAGCTCACTTCCTGTCATTTTAATAAAGATATCACCAAGACTTGGCTCTTTCGTCTCTAACCGGTCAATTAGCCCCCGCTTCATCCAATCCGCGATTTGATCAGCCGTCCCCTCATCGATCGGGAGCTCGTAGGTTTCCCCATTGATTAAGTCCACACAAATTACGTTCTCCCGGTGCTGTCGCTTAAGTTCCTTTGGTGAGCCCATTGTTTTGATTTGACCCTGATACAGAATCGCTACACGGTTGCATATCAATTCTGCTTCAGACATATCATGCGTAGTCAGAAAAATCGTTGTTCCTTTCTCATTTAAGTAGCGTAAGCCTTTATAAATATGTGCTGTGTTTACCGGATCTAGAGCTGAAGTAGGTTCATCCAGAAATAATAATTCCGGCTCATGGATAATCGCGCATGCCAGCATGGCACGCTGACGCATCCCTTTGGATAAGAGATTGGCTTTCTTTTTGCGCTCCCCGCTTAAGTTTACAAACTGCAGCACCTTGTCGACCGCAGATTTGGGAAGATCATATAACTTACGATACAGCTCCAGATTTTCCTCAATACTTAACCTCTCATATAGACCACTGTTATCCGTCAAAATGCCAAAACGCATCTTCTGAGCAGACTGCTGCATCATCTCCGCCGGCTGGTCAAATACACTTGCCTGTCCACTTGTCGGATTTAACTGTGCCGTTAGAATCTTGATTAATGTTGTTTTGCCTGAGCCACTCGGGCCAAGGAAACCAAAAATTTCACCCTTAGGAATTGAAAAAGAAACATCTGCTAACGCATCCTTTTCTCCAAATCTCTTACGGATACGTTCTACCCGGATAACATTCATTAACTCCACATCCTTAGTGTTGATGGCTTAAACATATACAGATTACATGCTTCCTGCCATCAAAACGCGCCGAAATGTAGCTGTAAGCGCCTGAATGGTACCCTTTAAATGTTAAGAAGTGCTTTTAAATCAGGCAATTTTGAACGGGATAACGGAACCACGGCATCTTGACCTGTATTTAATCGCAAGCTGTAGCTATTTTTCGTCCATGTAATAATCTCTCTTACTTTTTGCAGATTAACAATGTAGGATCGGTGACACCTAAAAAAACCGAAATTTAATAATCGCTGCTCGAGCTCGGTCAGCGTCAACGCACAGTCATAATTTTCACCGCCCACATGAACAAGGATTGACCCCTCTACACTTTCTATAAAATCAATTTCAGGCGGATTAAATAAAATCACTTTATCATTTCTTTTGGTAGAGATCTTCTGCAAGGTTATATTGGCCTCGTCTTGTTTCTGTACTTCCTGCTTATCCTCGTCGAAGTCCCGAATATCCAATGGATGAAATCCCGATTCGTTCAACCGATAAATGGCATCACAGGAAATAAGGGCATCCTCTAAATTCGAAGTTAAAATTAAAATCTGCTTTTCTTGAGAAAGATCATCCAGAATCCGTTTGAGTTGACGACAATCTTGCTCTTCCAAGTAAAAATAGGGTTCCTCCAGTACAAGTGTAGGCTGATGCGCAAAAAAGACACGCAGCAATGTCACATACATCCTTTTCGATGAGCTTAGATCCTTGATCTTTACCTTCCGTTCTTCTTTTAAAGCAAAATAATCTATCAACGAAGCGGTACGCTCATTCCTCTCTGTTACTCTGATTAGAAAAGTGATTAGTTCCTCCACCGTTAAACGCATATACTCGTTTTGCCCAGCCCGAAATAAATAATATTGGGAATGATCCCCTAATTGATTCATTAAAAGCTGCTTTCGCTTCAAGTCCGTTATGATGCCAACCGATTGGTTCGGTGTCATATTTAATTCGATCTTCGGTAGAAATAATTCCCCATTATAATAAATTGGTTGAAATTGCATGCCATCCTCCCGGTCAGTGCTGCTATAGGGTATACTTTTTCAATTTTGTTCCTGTTATTTCCTCCTCGATAAATACGATTTAGGTAATATTTAATGCAAATATTAGTAGTCAAGGCATCTAGTTTACCGCATCTCTAGTGAGCAGGAATTCCCTCAACTTAAATTCCTCACTGAGATTTAATACATTTATTTCGAAAATTTTGGAAGAGTTTTGATTTTGTGACTAAATTCACATAATAAGTAGATTTAAAATTATAGAATAACATTGTAAATAAATGGGTTATTAGGGTATCTAAAGAATCAATGGATGTCATTAGGTTTGGGTTAACAATTTTATCTAAAAGCATCTTTCTTCTAGATAAAAATAATATAAAGGAGGTTTACATATGTCGAGTGAAAATCAATTCAAAACTCGCTCCGTGAACGACGACAAGGATCTATGGACAGAATTATTTGATCAGGTAGAAACATTGGAAAATCGTGACGAAATGGCCTGTATTAATCTTTGTTGCTGGAATTGTTGTTTCCAAATTTGAGTCGATGAAAAAAGCCGTTCTCTGCGGCTTTTTTTTACGAATAATTCTTTAATACCCAATATAAGTGATTCACAATAAATTATACAATTAAACAATATTTTTTAATAATTCCAAAATTGTATAGAGGTGAAAATATCATGATAGTAAATAAATACCATTTAAGATATGAGTTTGATGAAAAAAACCTTGTTATCAATACTTTGACAGGTGCTGTAGATTTTTTCTCTGCAGAAATGCTTGATTTACTGGATTCAGCAGAGAGTTGGGAACTATCTAATTACCCGCCTGAGCTTAAAGAAGACGATATCGAGTTCTTATTGAGGAGAGGCTACATTTTTGAGAATAATGAAGATAAGGAGCGACGATTAAACCAAGCATCACAAATCATGAATTATGATCAATTCATGCATTATATTATTTGTCCGACTTATGCCTGCAATTTTCGTTGTACATATTGCTTTGAAGATCATTTGCTTCATGAGAGTACACGCTTCATTACCGAAGAACAAATAGAGCATGCGTTTTCCGCAATTGATATTCTGCATAAAGAAAGCGGAATGGACAAAGGATTAATTAACCTATTCGGAGGTGAGCCCCTCTTACCTCCCGCCAAGAACATGGTAGAAAAAATCTGCGAAGAAGCGGAAAAACGAAATTTTATAATCGGTTGTAATACAAATGGTTATCACTTGAAAGCTTACGCCGACATTTTAGAACGCTTTCGCGATTGTTTAAGTGTTATGGTTTCTGTCGATGGCCCTGAGGAAATACATGATAGTCGGCGCTTTTTATCTGGAGGACAGGGTACATTTCAACGGATACACCAAGGCGTTAATGAATTATTAAACCGTAACATCCCTGTTATGATCCGGATTAATATAGATCAAACTAATATTAAAACTGTACCTGAGTTAATAAAGTACTATCATCAATGCGGCTTCTTCGGGCATCCTTCCTTCTCAATAACCTTTGCTCCTGTAACAGATCATACTTGTCTAGGTCTGAGTTCTACTTTGATGAAAGGTTATGAGATTGCAAAGTCTTTAATCCGACACGTCCCTAACTTTACAGAACTTGAAAAACAAAAGAAGATCGGCCTTAGTCCTGAAATGTTCCGTTTCTTCCGGACAGGCATGTTACTTGATCCTGAATTACAAGATAGAGTTGGGATTATTTCGCCACAACTTGTCTACTGTGAGGCTACTGAAGGAAAAACCTATGCTTTTGGACCTGATAATAATATGTATGCATGTCCGGATTTAGTGGGAAAATCAGAATATCGCATCGGCCAGTTCTCCCCTGTTTTTACGAAGGAACCCGTTTTTGACCAATGGAGAAATTTTAATGTTCTACAAATACCCAAATGCAAAGACTGCTCTGCAGCAATGATTTGCGGCGGCGGCTGCGCTGCACAAGCTTTATCAACATACGGAGATCTGGACCTTCCTTGTTGTCCGGATGCAAAGAACATGCTTGGTCAATATCTACACGAATTGCAGGAGGAAGCTGCACAATACGAGGAGGTTAAATCATGATCAAAAGCACATATAATTCTATTCATCCTATTAACAATGGGAATTATATCTTGATTAATTCTCTTAGTGGAGCAGTAGATGTAGTGGATGGTCTAGTAAAGGAACGGCTAGATCGGATTGAACAGACTAATCTGCAACGAGATAATCAAGATGAGGTTGAACTACTTACTTTTTTCAAAAAAAGAGGGTATATCTTTCATAGCCTTGCAGAAGAACAACAAATACTTTTTAAAGTTAAAGATGCAATGGAAAAAATGACGGCAAAGAGTAAATGGGGTATGACCTTCAATGTTTGTACAACATATGCTTGTAATCTAAGGTGCCCCTATTGCTATCAAGGCCATCAAATTCATGACCATAATCATGCATTAGACTCAGATGAAATAACCAAAATGTTCGAAGCTATTACTCAAATTATTAAAATGGAAGAAAATCGTGGCCGCTTCATAGGAGCACAACATCGTATGGTTTTATATGGAGGAGAACCACTTCTTCCGCAGACTAAAAATACAGTTAAAGAAGTGGTAGAACGTGCTGTTAATGAATATGGTTTCCGTATGTGCGCTATTACTAACGGGACATTCTTGCATCAATTTTTAGATATTTTTCAACCTTACCGTGACCAATGGGATTTCTTTCAAATTTCACTTGACGGCCCCAAAGCTGTTCACGATAAACGGCGTATCATGGCTGGTGGACAAGGAACATTTGATCGTATAGTCCAAAATATTGATATGGCCCTGGAACGAGGCTTTGCCGTTGCTACTAGGACAAATGTTAACAAAGAAAATCTGGGTCATCTGGTCGAACTGGCTAATTTCATTGAACAAAAGGGCTGGAATAAGTTCCCCCACTTTGGTTGGCAAGTCACGCCTGTTACTAATCACTTCAGTGAACCAATGCCCGACCACTTACCTGAACATGAACTGTTGATAGCCCTATATGAAATGTTCGGCGACTTGGATTCTTTTATTGATAAATACAACGCAAGACTGGGATCAGTGATAAACATGCGCACCTCACGAATTAGAAACACGATCCGATCTTTTGATTGGAGCAGGATGGACGATATGGATGCTTGTACTTCCTCGGGGGTCACTAGTGTTCCACATTTTAAAGAATGCAGCGCGCGCGAACAACGTTTCTATTCATTTGGGACAGAAGGACTTATCTATGCCTGTCCCGACTCTGTAGGCCGTGCAGAGACCGCCGTTGGATCATTTTTCCCAAAATATGAGCTGAATTCTGAAGCTCATCAGCAATGGGACCGGGGAATTACAGATTCCAAGGAATGCACGGAATGCTCTATCTCTCTCTTTTGTGGTGGTGGTTGTGCTTATGCCAATTTAATGAGGAATGGAGATATTACAAAGCCCTATTGTAATTATGCCAATGAAACAATAGATGTTTATATCAAACATAATAAACACCTTTTCGAAGAATTGGGTACCGTCTAAAGAAAGAGGGGGATAATTATGAATGCGATAGCAGCAACAAAATATCCCCAATTGATACCCTATATTATCCATGAAATGGATGTTTGGGAAGAGGGGGCTCGCTATTTAGTTCACTTTGACAATGGTCTACAAATGAAAGTAACAGAAAAGATTTTAACCATTTTTAACTGTATGGACGGAAAAAAGTCGCTTTTAGAGATTTCTGAGCAATTATTAGAGAAATATGAAGTTGCCCCACGCTTAGAAGAGCTACAATATTTATTAGAACATCTTCTAACTGAGAAGGGTATCGTTGTAGGGAGCGAAAAAATAGCAGAACATTCCTCGGCCATCCGTTTTCGTACTCCACTATTAAATGCAAGCCGACTGGAAGGCTGTTCCCAACCCTTTCAGCATCTTTTTTCTTTAAAAGGTATTTGTATTTTTGGAGTTCTTATGAGTATTGCCCTCTACAACTACATAATAAATTTAAGTCTTTCTGCAAATAAAGCAGATTTAGGTTCTTATCTTTTTTGGATTATTACTTTTTTCATGATTTTGTTTTCGGCTATATTCCATGAATTTGGGCATACAGTGGCGGCTTTTAAATATAATGTTAAACCAAGAGATATGGGGATCGGATTGTTTTTTTTAGCCCCTGTTCTTTTCGTGGATTTGAGTGATGCTTGGAAAGCAAGTAGAAAAGAGCGAGTAGTGATCGACCTTGGAGGTATATATTTTCAATTATGGATATTTATTATATATGAATTATCATCTATAATAACAGGGAGCAATATACTATTTACTGCCAACCATTTTATTTTGCTTTCCATTATTAGCAATCTAAATCCATTATTACGTCTTGATGGTTTCTGGGTACTTACAGATATCCTCGGAATTCCCAACCTGCATACTAGAACTTTTACATTGGTAAAACAAGGATTATTGGGATATGTATGTAGGAAACGACTTTTCCGCGAGAAATTTAGATTAAATATTATCAATATGAGCAGTACTTACAAGAAAGTATTTTTAGCGTATTCCTCTTTATACTTAATTGTTTTCAGCATTGCTTTAATGTATATGTTACGTTTTATTTTTTCATTTACTTCCCTCCTTCATTCTTGGAACTGGACAAACTTCAAAGGCCTTTTGATAGTGATTGTGATATTAATTCTTCATTTCACCATATTACTTATTAAAAAAATTAACAGAAAGAAGGAAAATTCAGTTGATTGTAGAACAACCGATTCTGGCCATCCAAAATCTTAACAAAGAGTACGAATCCGAAGCCGGCATAATATCTGTTCTTAAGGGAATAAATCTGAAGTTTTACAAAAGTGAGATTGTAAGCATTATGGGACCCAGCGGCAGCGGAAAATCAACCCTGCTTGGGATTATGGGATCCCTAGATAAGCCTAGTACAGGGAAAATCGCACTTGAGGGTAAGTCAATCGAATCTTTATCTGAAGAAAAACTTTCTGATTATCGCGCACAAAAAATTGGGTTTGTTTTTCAATCCTTCAATCTAATCTCTACAATGACCGCTCTTGAAAATGTAATGCTTCCCATGTTCTGCATCAAAGGCACCCGACATAGTGAAATACGTAAAAAAGCAGAAGAAATGTTGAAGCTTGTGGGGATGGGCGATCGGATGAAGCACCTGCCTAATCAACTATCCGGCGGACAACAGCAACGTGTCGCTATTGCAAGAGCTCTGATTAATAAGCCCTCTCTAGTCATTGCTGACGAGCCAACCGGCAATTTAGATCGTGATTCCGGACAGAAAGTTCTTGACCTTATCTTCCGCTTAAAACAGCAAATGAGAATGACCTTCATTATTGCTACCCATGATCCAGAGGTTGCTTCAAAATCCGACCGAGTGATTTACATTAGAGATGGAAGGGTTGAAACTGAGGATCCTTGTCTGAGTAAAGGAAGGTGAATATCTGATGATATGGCTGAGCTCTGCCGGGAGAAGTTTATTACGTAACAAATTAAGAACAATTTTCACTATATTGTCTCTCATTATTGGAAGTGCAAGTTTCTTTAGTATGTTCCTATTATCTGAATTGGCGCCACGTTCTATTGAGAATTCTGCCAAACTGCTATTAGGTGGGGATGTATTAGTCCAGTCCTACCTTAAGCCACTACAGAGCAATATAGTGAATGATATATTCCAAGACATGGGAGAAATCGACAGCCATTCATCTTCATATGTCGGACAGAGCATGGTGCAATCCAAAAATAAAACAACAAGCGTGATCTTGAAGGGAATTGATACGAAGACTTACCCTTATTATGGGGAAAATCAATATCCTGGCATCCGTTCACTTCAAGCAAATGAGGTCCTTCTTGCTGATAATGCAGCAGATCGCCTACAGGTAAAGGTTGGAGAAAAAATTTGGTTGCCGAGCGCGTCTGATGGAAGTCTGCATGAGTACAAGGTAAAAGGATTAGTACTTAATGTTCAAGAGTCTTACGGAGATGCGGATATTTTTGGAGCTGCTTATCTTCCGTTGAATGAAGCAGCTAATCTGCTAAACGCTCCAGCCGGAAGCACAAATGAAATTCTTATCCATTGGAAAGCGGGCACACCAAAGACTTCTTGGCAAGCAGAACTTGAGAAGCATCTGCCAAGTGCTACACTAACGGACACGAAAGAGCGGACAGACGAAAGCTTGGCTCAAGCCAAGACCCTTCTTTTACTTTTACAATTGTTCAGTCTGCTTGCACTGGGAATCAGCGCTTTGACAGTTTCAAATACAATGAAGCAGGCAATGAGCACTAGAATGCGCGATATTGCAGTTATGAAGGCAATAGGTGTACGCTCTCGCTCAGTTGCCGGTACCTTTTTAACAGAAGGTATTCTTATCGGGACGATAGGAACTATTACTGGAATAGTAACAGGTCTTCTAGTGAGTACTTGGTTAACTTCTTACGTAGGCAAAATGTTAGCTATACCGTTGTCTTGGGAGTTTTCATGGAAAGTCACAATTGTTACCTTCGCAGTAGGAATGCTAATGGCACTGATATCAACATGGATTCCTCTAAAAGGAATGCTCATCGTCTCTCCTATGCAGCTATTGCTTGAAGGAAACCATCAGATCCCTTCTTATCGGGTACGCTTTTGGAAAAGAGGACTCTTATTATTACTGATTTCGCTAGTTGTAGCATTCTACTTACAAAAAACACTTTTTCTGGGTTCAACCGAATCCATTAGTTCTAGAGTCGTTCTATCTTTTTTAGGGATTCTACTGATTATTATATTGGTAAGTATATTTGTGAAGGTATGTTCTTCTGCTTTCTCTTTCATTTTCAGAGTGGTTGGAAGCATGAGGAAACTCATCTCTCCTCGTTGGTTTATCCCTTTTCATAATTTATCATCTGGAAGAAAACGATACGGACTATTGGCTCTTATCTTGAGTGTTGGTGTTGCATCAGCAGTATCAAGCGAACTTTTCGCTGATAACTTAACTCAGTCTGTCAGTCAACAGTTAGAGACCGAGGCCAAAGGAAATCTACTCATCACAAGCTCCTTAGTAGAGTCTGAAGCAGTCAAGGAAGCTTTTCAATCTCTCGATATTAAAAAGTGGACAGAGGGTGTCCAGATGAACGGTCTTTTAAGTTCAATTAACGGAAGTGAAGCAACTTCTCTTTTTCAGCAAAAGTCAGACGGGAATAAGTTCTTCGCTTCCAATAAATTGAGCATTGAAGGTGTTGACCCTTCACTTGCATCAAGGTCCTATTCCATTATTGGTGGACGTGACCTTATAGAAGATGATTCATCGCACAAGACCGCATTATTATTGGAAGATTATCAACAGTTGGGAATTAAGACAGGCGATACAGTTGAAGTTACAATGGGAGAAAAGAAGATTCCTTTCAAAATTGTTGGCTTTTTTGAATCAGGGTTCGTAAAAACAGTAGGTATGAGAACAACTAAAGATATATTGTCTAAATATGGGGCGCCTAACCGGGTAATGTTTTCTATTGACGGAGGGACCCTGACTACGGGTTTACTCTCTGAATTAAACGGTGTACTTCCAGCATCCGCTATGGCGTATTCAGTATCAAGTACAGCCTCCGAAAGCTTAAATTCAATGATACGTATGATAAGTGTATTCTTCTCTATAGTGACTTTATTTGCCTTCATTACAGCGATACTTACCATCGGGAATCAAATTGTGATAAGCCTTTTAAGAAAACGCAGAGAAATTGCAATCATCAAAGCAGTGGGAGTATCCAATGGTAAGACATTACGGTCAATCTTGTTAGAGAACTTTGTTTTATCTTTAGTCTCAGGAACTGCTGGTACAGGGATAGCTTTGTTGTTAACGACTGTAGCTCTAAAACTTATGTTCAAGTTACCTGTCCTGGTTGATGTTAAATGGGTGATTTATGGGATTGGCCTATGTGTTATAACCACACTCTCAGTGGCTTGGATAGCGGCGAGGCCTGCTCTGCTTACTAAACCTACGCAGCTCTTACAGACCAACCAGTTATGATCTAATAAGGCTCTAATGAATTGGTACTTAAATAGTTACTGTCCCTCTCTATTACGCAGAGAGGGATTTTTTTATACCTTGTCATAACTACGTTTGGTGTAAAAATACATTAATTTGTGATACGGTTCACAGTATTTTAATTGCCTCAATATAAAGCTCGATCCTCACTTCATTTCCGACTATAATTCCACCGGTTTCCAGAGGCGAGTTGAATTTCAATCCAAATTCATTACGATCAATACTGGCTGTTGAATGAAACCCTACACGTTCCCGTCCGCGGGGGTCCTTGTTTAGTCCTTCAAAAACAGTATGAAAAGTAACAGATTGGGTTACTCCATGCAGAGTTAGATTGCCTGTAAGTTCATATTGCCGCTCACCAGCAAAGACGCAGTTGGTGCTTTGAAACGCAATGGTTGGATACTTGGCAGCATGAAGGAAGTCGTCGCCCCTCAAATGTTCATCTCGCTGCGCTTGGCGAGTTGTGATACTATTTGCGTCTATGGAAGCCTGAATACCCATAGTTGTTAACTCGTTGGGATCAAAACTTAAGATAGCCTGGAAACGCTCAAATACTCCTTTGATTTTATTAATCATTAAATGCGTCACCGAAAACTCGACGGAGCTGTGGTCCGGATCCACTTCCCATTTGATATTACTCATGAATAAATTCCACCTCTATAATAAGATTATGAGCAAGGTCACCCTATCTCCAAAACACTGCGCTACTCGCTATACCCCTAATATACAAAAACGCTACTGACAACGTTGTGTCAGTAGCGTTTTAGCATTTTTGCGGCTTCCTCGTAAATCCGATTTCAGAATGGTTCCCCATTGAATCCGTAATTCCTTTTACCCGAATATCCACCATCGCAATAAACATTGAGCTGTGTGTGAACAGTCATAATCTGCAACTAGTCGAATCTTTGCAACGATTCAAATAAACGCCTTAAGTTATTCAATAAGCTGTTTTTTTCCTCTAGAGTCCAGTCATCCAAAGCTTCATGCAAAATGCGTTCACGGGTGAGGCTAATCATTGCATTGATTTCCTCCCCGCTTTTCGTCAATTCAGACACACGAATGCGGGAATCTGCACTTGATGGATACGTATGAACCAACCCCGCGTTTTCTAACTTATCGATTTGCCGGCTAACACTCGAATAGTTTTTTCCCATCATGGCGGCCAAATCACCAACACTAGTCGGTTGGAGATGCACGATGCCCACAAAGACACGAAAGGTTGCTGCTTCCAAATTTACGCCAGCATTAGCAATCATCTTCTTATCACGGTCTGGCCTATTGATAATGGAAACTAAATCGATCAGTGCTTTAAAAATATCGTTTTCCATTTTATTTCACCCTTACAACAGGACGAGGCATTAGCGGGGCATTCCAAGCCTCTTCAATATCTTCTAGAGCGAACTCTTTTGTGGTAATTTTTATCTTCCCCTCGGCAGCCATTTCAAAGACACCTCTAACAGCAGATAGCATATCAGCTTTAGAAACACTCTTATCTCCGCTACCTACGAGTTCGATTGTTGATGAGCGTAAAAGAGATGAAGGTAAATGAATGCTTTCTTGGCCAGATGAAGTTCCAATGCTTACAAAACGAGTTGAACGATCCGTTTTCGCCTTAACAAGAGCTGACATGATAGCGAGTGCGCTGTCGCCCCAAAGATAATCCAATATAACATCAACACCTTCAGCAATAACTGGCATTAGGGCGTTTTCAAACATTTTTTGACCGTTGTCGGCTGTCATATCAAATGCAATAGCCTCATCAGCTTCAAGTGCTTGCAACTTCGATTCGTTGCGTCCTGTTACAATGACCTTCTTGGCCCCCAGACCCTTAGCAATCTGAACTGCTAAACTACCGGATGCACCAGTAGCGCCATTAATCAATACAGTTTGACCGGATTTAAAACCAGCTCGAAATACCAATGCAGCCCATGACGACATAGCAGGGTTGGCGATAGCGGCAGCAGTGAGATCATCAATACCATCTGGTAAACGGACAGTCAGCTTTTCGTTGACGATTGTTTGCTCAGCCAAACTGCCATATGGTGCAGTAGGCAGCGCAAAGTAAACACGAGACCCATCTTTCAAAGTTCCTACACCGTCGATACCGGCTACAATTGGAAAGTTAACTTCAGAAGAGTAGTGCATACCCATTGAACGGAACTTGCTAACTCGACTCAAGGCTGTGGCCGTAACGTTAATTATAACTAGCCCCTCTGTCCCAACAGGGGAATCACAATGACCCATTACGGGAATCGTCCCCTTATCCTTTACGATTGCTGCCTTCATATTTACACCCTTCTTCCACCCCATATTATGTGCATATTGCACATAATAAAGTATAACACAAATTATGTGCAATATGCACATTTTATTTGGAATCCATATCCGAACGCAAGTCCATTAGCTTATTTCCAAAAGAAACGGCTGGTCAGGTTCCCCTGATCCAGCCGTTTTTTGATTACTTTAATATTACATTATCGATTAGTACTGCCGTATCGTAGATACTATCTCCTTGATCCCAAACATGGAACCGAAGGACAATGGAGCCCTTGCCGGCAAATTGGCTTACATCAAATTGTACATGCTTCCAATTCGTCATGTATGTTGTATGATCCCCGCCGTAGAAATCAATCGCTACTTTGTTCTCTTCAATCCAATAGGCCGTGGATTCATTAATCGATTCAGCCCCGATAATAACAGAATCATTGCCATAGACACTGGACGTCACTGTATTGCCGCCATTCATGTGAGAAGTAATGAGGGAAGCCGTATTAATGTATACACTGGAAGTTACCGTTGCTCTGAAGGTGTCATTGAATTTGCTTCCAACGAATTCCTTAGGCTCCTCAGAAATGAAATTGTAATCAAACGATAGGGTTGTTGCACCCGCTGGAACAATGAAACTTTGCTCGATATAACTATCTGAATTGTAGTCATATCCTCCTTGATCATTGTTTTCATACCCAAGGCCAGTGCTGATAATAGCCATGTAGTTCCCCTCTGTCGGTTTAAGCGGTCCCAGCTTGGAGATCACCCGAACATCGCCGTTTCCATTCCAGCCGGTCCAAGTTCCGTTTTCAAAGGTTCCGTTGATGACCCCTTCGGTCTTAGTGCCAATGCTGCTTCCTTTCATGAAGAATGCCGCCAACCCATCGTTTGCTCCATGGGCAGCCACTGCTGCTTGAAAGGCTTTTTCGGTTGTCATGTTCTCATCGTTTAAAGCGGTAAATACGGATTTAGCAATAGCTTGATCATATGCAAGCTTTACATAATCGGTATATCCATAATAAGTGCCAGCACCATTGTTGATGAAGGCATCTGCCATGGAATCGTTGTACGCGCTGCGGCAGCTGCCATTATATACGATGGTATCAGGAAGCATATCGTTGTACCGTGTAATAAAAGACGGTGTAATAGCATAATAACCGGATATAATAGCCAATCTTCCCTTTTTCAAGTCCAACTCATAGGTCTTTTTGCTCTCTGTCGTTGCCTTTTCTCCTGTCAGGAACATGACTTGCGGTCCAGCGTATTTGAAATCAATGCCGTATTTATTATGGAGCTTCTGTAGCACTATTTCATCATAATAAGTATCTCCGTGGGTATCCAAGACCACGACGCCATACTGATTCAGTCCTTTAAAGAAATTCACGCCCGCTGCGGTGTCCTTTACTCTTTCCACAAGGAAAGGGTAACTCGACTGGTCAAAGCTGTGATATACAGCGTCATAAACAGTCGAAGATGGAAGTGTGCCGGAGAACGGAGAAATTACAGCAACCCGCTGGCTTCCTATGGTGGCTACAGTTTGTTCCACATTTTGCGTTAGCGCCTCAGCCGCCAATGCAGTACTGGACGCAGCCTCTTCTACGGTGCTGCTTAACCCTTTTGTATTCTCAGGAGCTGCGGATATCCCCCCTAGAATCCCGTTGTCCAGCAAATACCAGATGCTTCCTCCTTCACCCGAAATTCCAGCATGCTCTACTTCTGCTTGGGTTTGGAGCCAAGCCACAGTTTCTTCCTTTGCTTTTTGCAAATTACCATATGAAGTAGCCAGTTGATCAAGCTTACTCTGTGTATTATTTTCAATGATTTCCGTTTGTGCAAGCTGTTCATCCGTAAGATGCTTCATTACAGATAATTTAAAAACTGTGCTGCTTGGCACATCTCCCACAAACGCCTGCAGATTTATGTAACCCTCCGTACTTTCAGTCAATACTGCTTTGCCACTGTACAGCCCGTCTGCCTCAAGACTGTCTCCATGGGCTTCCAAACCGTCATCGTACAACGAAATGATTTGGGAAATCACTTTGCCGCTGTCATCTACTTGATAGACACTAGCGATTACCGTTCCTGCCGCATTAATCGATGAGCGGAATATAACTTCTGTTGGCTCTTCCACATAAATGGCATCTGAACTCTCCCCCTTCACCACAACCTGGAGAGCATTTGCCGGTGCCGGGGTTGCCGGTGTCGGTGTCGATGTCGGTGTTGGTGTTGGTGTCACTGGTGTTGGTGTCACTGGTGCTGGGGTTGCCGGTGCTGGGGTTGCCGATGCTGGCGTTCCCGGACCTGAAGCTCCCGGCGCTGGTGCTGTCACAGATGTCCCGCGGTCAGTCGTTGCCGGGGTGGCAGTCGGTGTTACCTCAGGACTCTTGCCCTTATTAACCTCTTCAGCCAGAAGCTGTTTGGATTTCTCGACATATACTGACTTATTGGTTTTGAACTCATAAGCCAGACGAGCCAGAGCTTGGCGCTCCGCATGCTCTTTGGGTTTGAATTTCAGGGTGCCGTCACTGCCTTGGACCCCGTTGATGAAACCATTTTTAAAGGCAAGGGATACTTGCGCTTTTGCCCATTCGGACACCTCTGAGATATCTGACAGCTTGCTATCAACCGGAAGCTTCTTCGCTGTTTCATCCAATTCGAAAGCTCGGATGAAAAATACGACCAGCTCTTCACGGGTGACATTTGCATTAGGACTGAAGGTGGTCGCCGATGTCCCCTCCGTAATGCCTGCCTTTACCAATGCACCTACATAACCGCGATACCAACTGTTCGCGGCAACGTCTTTAAACGGTGCGGCTTGATCAGCATTTGCTTCTAGACCTAACGACAGGACTATGATTTTCGCCAGTTCGGCACGTGACATAGCCTTTTTCGGTTTAAAAGAGTTATCTTCATACCCTGAGATTATTCCTGCTTCAGTTAATGAATGAATCTCCTTTTGCGCATAAGAGCCTGTGATGTCTTTGAACTGCGCGGCCTCACCAAACACCATATGTGGCGTAAGAGTGCTTACTAATAGGGCAAACACAATCATCAGACTGAGTTTACGGCGTGCTGCTTGGAATAACATTGTTTCTTCCCCCTTCTTACTCTAAAAATATCAATGAGTCTGTCGTCCTAGTGAGTTCCAAGGATGGCATTTTACACCATTATTCGACAACTTCTTGATTCTACAATAGGACCAGGGTAATTGACAATGTCTATTACATAAAAAAAATAGATATATTTGTAGACTGGAGATTAAATGGCATAAAAAAAAGACCATCGAGTATAAGCTTGGATTGATGGCGATTTAATCTTTTATCGTATTATTCTTCACATGCACTAAGATTTTACAATGATAAGCTTAACAATGTATACCTTATGACATTTTAGGAGGTAGTATAATGAGCAAGTACGACGAAGCCATGAAGCTGCTGGAAGAACAAGTGGGTAACAAGGACGGCCTGATTACTCTGTCTACCATCGCGCTGGAACCCGGGACCAATGGTATAAGCCGTCCCGCCGCCCGCATAGTGGACGCCTATTATGAGGACGGCGCGTTCTACACCGTCACTTATGCGACCTCAGGCAAAATGCGGCAGATCGCCCAGAACCCCGAAGTCGCCGTTTGTATCATCGTCGAAAACTTTACGGCCGATGGTATCGGTGAGAACCTGGGCTGGGTATGTGACGAGAATAACGCCGAGATGATGACTAAGTTGCGCACTATATTCGCCGATTGGTATAACGAAGCCAATAACGACGAAGATCCTAACACATGCCTGCTGCGCATTCGCCTGACAAAGGGCCTGTGGAATGACGCCCATAAAGGGATCAGAAATGAGATTGATTTTATCAATAAGACGGCAAATTAAGTGGTCTGTGTGATAGAACAGTCAGCAAAAAAGGTTCATCGCAGCAGTCCGCCGCGATGAACCTTTTCATAAGAACCAACTAAATGATAACAACTACATTAGAACTTTATAAAACCCGTAAGGCCTGGGAATTGACTTCCCGGAAATCCCGGATTTTCACCTTCTCCACCTTCTCCGCTTCCTTCGTCAGGCAAGATAAGCTCATAAGTCACATTTTGTGCCGGCACTAAGTTCATAGCATACTCATCAATTTCCGGTGCCCCGTCTAACGCCTTCCATCCAATTCCAGTCACTCCTAATCCCCAGACAGATTTACTTGGAATCGTGAATTGTACGCCGAAACGATAGGTTTCCTCATTGATTAGCTTTTCTTCTTGTGTAAATGGATCAATGTAGATAAATTTCATTTTATACACATTTCTATAATAAATGAATTACATGAAAAAAAACGACTGACACCCTATTACAGTGTCCAGCCTCTTGTGCATCCAATTGTTATCTTCATTTATGTTAGCATAGCAACTTAACCCTCATCTGAAACTTAAAGAAAACTTTAACTTTAGCTTAAATAATGGGAAATAGAAATAGAGCGAAAATGATGTTCATCTAAAAAAAATAGCGGCGGAAGAGAGTTTATCTCTTCGCCGCTTACCGGAATACTCTGGATACAGGTCCATATTGAGAGGTGACTAATTATTATTTGAGCGTTTCATTTCGGTAGCCCCTCTCCCTAGTTAGAGCGTCTCAACCAATTTTTGAATCTTTGAGCGGGAAATTAAATATAAAGGACCCATTGTTTCGATTTTGCCGTCCTTTACACGTATAGCGCTCTCCTGTTCTGCCGCATAAACATCGATCTCTTCAGACAAGGGGAACAGATAGCCTTGAACAAACGTGGCGTAGCCACGCTTAGAATGGGATTCATAGGCAAAATGATCAAAGCCAATCCCCTCATAAATCGTACTTGTTTCAACTTCATGACCAGTGTCATTCAAGCTTAACCATTGAGCAGACATGTTTAGCGCACCGGCGCTGGCACCCAGTATAACGGCATCGCTATTTTTAATAACATCCGATAATTCATAATCCGCCAAAAAATCCTTCTGCAAAACAGGATACCCGCCGCATAAAAAAATGACAGAAGCGTTCTGAATGAACCTCTGGGCATCCTCCTTCTGCATGCGGTAATCAATGAAATGATATTCATCAAAAATAATGTTAGCCTGATTCAGCCATGTCCATTCAGAGATATCATCAAAGTTAATTGGCTCTTCTGTGTAACCAGACGGGTCAGCGCTAATCATAACAAGCGATTGTCTGTCTTGTATATCCTCATGCAAACAATGGACCAGCTTCTCTGGAAAAAAATGATTAAACCAACTGAAATAGTAGTGAGTACTCAAACTTAATTACCTCCATATGTATTAATTAGCCTCTTTAAAGTGGTTCAATTTAGCTTCAGCCGTCAGCATGGCGCCGTTAAGAATAAGATTATTCCCGTCATTGTGGGCCCTCGTTCTAAAATATAGGCTGCGCACAAAATTTTTCCCGTTTACTCTGGCAATTCTCGGCGCGCGCGTATCCGGCCATTCCGTACACAGCGACAAGCTATGAATCCAGTCGGCAATCTCCTGCTGCGGAAGCAGTGCTTCGCTAATCATCGTCTCCACAATGCTGGCCATGCGCTCGTCTTCCTCCTCGTCAAATATCCGGACACCGTTATGCAGCATCCCTTTAATCTCCCCCAGCACCTCGCGCTGCACTGCATTATCGCTTTCCGGACAGCGGATCAGCTCCTCGAGGGCATCTGCCCCGTGAGCCGCGGCATGCGCCCAGCCTTCAACTGCCAGATAACCGCGCAGGTCCTTCTCCTCCTGGTAGTAGCGAAGCAGCGAATGCTTTAGATGCTGGAACTCATCCGGAGTCAAGAATGAATTATTCCTGTGCCGCTGTACAATAAGAACGATAGGCAGAACCGCAAACGCCCTGGTGAGTACGCTATGGTCATCTTCGCTTCCAATCTGATAGAACAGATGCCGGTCATCCATCAGGACAGCCAAAAGATGCTGCATTTCCGCACATGAGAACTTATTATCGCGCTTCAGCCATATGTGAAAAGTGGAATAGATCTGCTCACGGAGCTCCGATTCCGGATCGCCAATATGCCGCAGCATCAGATTGGTAAAGTCTTGTAACCTTTCTCCCTCACGCAGGATATAGCGTTCCTCCTCCAATCTTTGCAGCTTCCGTATCAGTTCTGTTCGTGTGTCCTCCGTACCCCATTCATTGAAATCATCGTCCAAAATACTGGCTTTCATTTAGTCGGTTCACTCCTAGCCTAGTTATAGCGGGCGTTATGGATTTCTCCCGCCGATATCCCTACTATAGAACACAATGACTGACACCAGGGCGTCAGTCATTGTAGGATAGAAGCATATTTTGCATATATTGCTGCAGCTCCGCCCGTAATTCACGAGGCTCCAGCAGCTCGCACTCCTTGCCGAAGCTTAGAATGAATTTCAGCAGGCCCTCCTCATAAGGAAATGTATCCGAAACGAGATAGAAACCATCTTCACCCCGGCTAATCTTCTCTTTCTGAAAATACTCGGGAAGCTGCGCACCAATTCGTGAAGTGAATCTGAGCACAACCTGTATGTCCCGCTGCGAATAGCTGTGCTCAATGACCTCGGCGATTCGGTCATCGGGCAGCTCTCTTTTTACAAAAGGCGGTCCCTGCTTCAGTTGCTTGATCCGCACGAGCTTGAATCTGCGGTAGTCCCCTCTGACCCGGCAAAAGCCTATCACATACCAATCTCCATGGCGAAAGTCAATCCAGCTTGGCTCTACCGTTCGCTCCAGGTATTCCATATCCCTGTTGATATAGTCGAACACCAGCAGCCTGTTATCCGTGATGGCCTTGCTTATGATCCCAATGTATTCTTTAATTTCCTGCTCCATGCTGAAATGGGACATATCCAGAGTCAGTTTATGCTTCTCGGGCTCCCGCTTATAGGTATGCTCAACCTTTAGCATAATGTCATTAAAAGCTTCGTTCCTGCCAAACAAGCCGTGTAAATTCTTCATTACAGCTACAAACGTATGAGCTTCATCCCGGTTTAAAAAGAGGCCGCTTATATTATAGCTGTCCATAATATAGTATCCTCCGCCCTTGCCGCTGGACGAGGCAACCGGTATGCCGGCTTCTCCTAATTTTTCGATATCCCGGTAGATCGTCCGCAAGGATACCTCGAAATGCTCGGCAAGCTCCTTGCCCGTTACCGTACCTTTACCGGAGATGATCAGCAGCATGGAGAGCAATCGGTCAACTCGCATGATTGTGTGTGACGTCGGGTAACGTCTCCTCCTCTGGGTGAAGTAAGTGAATCATATATTCTCTTGCTTTAATGCATCAATAATATTCTCCTTTTTTACTTTAGCTCCGGAATAAACAACCGCAGAGCTGACAATGACAAATACACACACTATGACAGACAGAATGCTCATCCAGGGCAGGGTGAACCCATAGCTGAATTTGTTCGCAAATGCTTTATAGATCAGAACCATCACGGCGAAACTGACAGGAAGCCCATACAAGAGCGACTTGACCCCATAAAAAACACTCTCATAGTTCAGCATTTTTGCAAACCCCTTTGGCGTCGCGCCTACGGATTTCAGCATCGCGAATTCCCGTTTGCGAAGAGCCAGCCCTGTTGAGATCGTATTAAAGATGTTCGCAACAGAAATCGCAGAGATTAATACGATAAAACCGTAAGAAAAGACCTTCATCAGCAGAATCTGTTGTTCTTCTCTTATTCTGAATTGATATACATTGTAGACATTCAGATTGGTCTCATTCATCGCTTCAATTTCCTGCTGCGTTTTCACCGGTTCCGTGCTTTTCAAATGGAGGTACATCGAAGCGTTAGCCAGCTCCTCGCCGTCTGCCAGCCGATTCATGACGCGTTCCGACACGATCATATTTAACCCGCCTACGCCTACCGGGCTCATCCCCATCGGTGCCTTATCCGTCAATGCGGCAAATATCACTTTATTTGCCTTCGTTTCTTCCCCACTCGCTTTAATAAAACTCATTAGCTCGATATGTTGTCCGATATTCGCATATATGGACTTCGTCTGAATATATTTCCCCGTATCTATATCTTTGTAATGAATCGTATCCATCACGATTGCGGCGGGATGATCCAGATCCGTAAGCTGTTCGTAATCTGCGCCAACCGCTCTGGCATAGGCTTGCAGGCTCGAATCATTCATTGCATATAGCTTAATTTCGTAAGGGTATTTCCCGTCTTGCAGCATACTCTTATCCTGCTTAACCTTCTCTTGCAACTCGTCGGCGATGCCTGCTGCATCGACCCAAGCGTTCCCGACTAACTCATGACTCACGTTGTATTCCGTGACGCCAACAAGAGATACAAGCGATTGCATCAACCGGTCATCTAGTCTTTCGCCATTACTGGACGACACTTCAATATCGTAATTGATGCCTTCCAGCGACAATGCCAGAGATTGTGTCAGGCCAGTCGTGAAAAACGATATCGTCAAAAACAAAACGATGCTGATAACAAGCGAAAAAAGAATAACATGATGTCTTCGTTTGTTCCTTTTTAAGTTTTTCAGCCCGATTTCTGCTTCGATTCCGAAGAGCTTACGAATGATCTTCGACGTCTTCACTGCTTTGGCCGTAAGCTTTACGTCAGTGGTTTGGCGAATCGCGTCCACGGGAGATACCCTGGATGCTTTAACCGCCGGGAGATACGCCGAAACGAAAATCGTCAGCATCGAAACAAGACAAGTAATCAAGAGCAATAACGGCGTGACGATAAGCCTCAGCTTTTCACTAGTCCATAATGCCCCTTCAATCATTGTGTTCATGAACGAAAAGGCGATTCCGATTCCGGCAAGACCGCATAAGATGCCAATGGGAATGCTGATCAAACCAATGACGATACCTTCAAAAAATACGGAATTTCGCTTCTGCCTTTTCGTCGCCCCCACGCTCGCGAGCATCCCTAAATGGCGGGAACGTTCCGAGACGGATATCGCAAAAGCGTTATAGATGAGTCCAACCGAGCCAATTATAATAATCCCTATAATGATTGCCGATAATGAGAACATCATGCTGGATGAGGCCCCGCTGCTGGACAAGCCATAATAACGAAGCAAATCGTCATTATATTGGACAGTGTCAATTTGGTTTTTCTCAGCCAGCTTCTCCGCATGTGCGAACAAGAACGGATTGACCCGCTGCAAGACCACCGACGCATCGACCCGATCGTCCCCCCCGATGATATGATCATCGACATAGCTAATGATCGTATAAGCCGGGGCCCAAGCCGTTTCCGACACCGGATGTTTAATGAAGCCTACCACCGTATAATCCCTAATTATGCTATGCTGTAATGTCTCGGTTAATGTGCCGTCTTTCCTGCGCAGCGGTTCCGTCTGATCCAGGGGATGATCGCCCCCTTGTTCGAATCGGTCGCCGACGCGAAGCGTTAGACGGTCGCCGATTTCGTACTTCACTTTGCCATTTGTTGCAACAGACTCGGAGATCACAACCTCCTTGTCCGTGTGCGGAAGGCGTCCCTTGCTTATTTCAATCTGAAATTGTGTGAACCCTTGCACATCATATTCCTTAATGAACAAGTACGGCTTATTGGAATTTTGTCCCCCTTCTAATGGGGCATACCCAAGGTCTCTTGTGATTGCAACCGTTTTGGTTGCATCATCGCCCTGTATCGCCGCAAGCTGTTTCTTGGTTATATCTTGATACTGAATATGCCACTCCCCTGTATCTGTGATAGTTTGTCTGATCATTAAATCCGCAAAGGAAAAAATAAGCGTAATGACAGCGGTCATCATGGATACCGAAATAATTACGCCAAAAATAGTCACAAGTGTTCGTCTCTTGTTCTGCTTCAGATGCCGGATGGTTAATGTATTGACAATATTCATCGCCTTATCACCTCGTTTTTGGCAATCCTCCCATCTTCAATCGAAATGATTCTGTCGGCTTGCAGGGCGATCCGTTCGTCATGCGTGATTACGATCAGTGTCTGATGATAGGTCTTATTCAGCATTTTCAATAAAACGACGATCTCAATGCTATTCCTGCTGTCCAGATTCCCGGTGGGTTCGTCGGCCAGCATGATCGCAGGATTGCCGATGATCGCCCTGCCAATCGAGACACGCTGCTGCTGTCCACCGGATAGCTGATTCGGCAGATGGTTTAATCGATGCTGCAAATTCAACGTATTCACAAGATCAGCCAATTGCTTTTGATCTACCTTTTGTTGATCCAGCAAGAGCGGCAGCGTAATATTCTCTTCCACCGTCAGGACGGGAATCAGATTGAAAAACTGGTAGATCAGCCCGATTTGCCTGCGTCTGAAGATGGCCAGCTGCGTTTCGTCCAAGGTATACATATCCGTATCCTGAACATACACTTTCCCGCCAGTCGGTCGATCCACACCGCCCAGCATATGAAGGAGTGTCGATTTCCCCGATCCGGAAGGTCCGATAATTGCGACGAATTCACCTTTTTGGACCGAAAAGGAAACATCATCAAGCGCCTTCACCGCCGATTCGCCTGTGCCGTATATTTCGGACAAATTTTCAATTGTTAAAATCTCCATTGTCATCCCTCCTTCCCTAGATGCTCAATTCCAGGTATATACCATCTCTCTATATCCAACATCCCAAAGGGTTTCATTCCCCTCAATGGTTATCTTAAGCTCATTAGCCCCGGTGAGATAAAGGATCCTCATATCCGGCTCATGGAGCTGATCTTCTGCAGATACAGACAGGAGCTCATGCCCGTCAACGGTAACCTTAATGCTGCCCTGAAAATCCTTATGATCAGGAATTCCATAATTCAAGCTAAGATACAGATCTCCCTTATTACCTAGCGAATACGTATATGTTTCCTTCTTTTTACCTTCGATGCCATACACATTATATTGGGGTGTCACGTCTTGACCGCCAATCTTAAGACTGTCCTGTTTGGTTCCCGTTAATCGATTTCCGGTACTATCTTCCCATTCGTTTATCGCTACAAAAGGGGCCAACTCTTTGGTGAACACTTGATCAACTACTCCTAAGACCCCCCACACGCCGAGCATTAAGACAGCACTGGCAATTCCCGTAGCAGTGATATTTCTCCAGTAGTTTTTTGTACGGAAGCCAATCTTGTACGCCCCGAATCCAATAGCAGCGCCCAATGAGTTCTTTATGACGTCGTTCGTGTCAAAGCTGCCGAGGAATGTTAGTGCCTGGATGGTCTCCACCACAAGAATGGACAGGATAAACCCTGTCATGAAGCGAACAAAGCTGGTGCGGTATAACAACGGAAACAGTATGCCAAAAGGTATGAAGGCTGCAATGTTTCCAATACCCACCAAGTCCATCAGTGTCGGATGTAGAAGATCGGAAAGACCCGGCACCCTAAAAAAATCGTCCGGCAAAAAAATAAAGGTGTACTGACTGGTTAGATCTACCTTATCCGCTCTGCCGAAAGCAAAAAACATAAAATAAAGAATAATCAGGGTGTAGCCTATGGTGATAAAAAAAGTAATCTTGCGCTGCTGCTTCATTTGCATGGTTGTACCTCCATCGTTCATCTGATGAATATCATTTTATCTGTCCAAAATGACTTTACAGTGACATTGGAGGTGACAGTTTAGTCACTTATGGAGTGCTGTTAAATCACATGCTTATAAAATTTGATCCGAAACTCTGTACCAGTCCCGCTGTCGCTCGTTACATCAATCACGCCGTTCTGGCTTGCAATGATGCTGTGAGCCATCGCAAGCCCTATACCGATGCTTCCTTCATTAGCATTCTTTCCTTTATAAAAACGTTTGAATATATAAGGCAAATCCTCTTTCGGAATGCCCTCTCCGTTGTCAGCAATAACGATTTCCGTAAATAGCACGTTGTCGGAAAATGTGATGGTAATCGCACCGCCCTCAGGTGTATGCTCCACTCCATTCTTCAAAATATTGATAACCGCTTCAGCAGTCCAATGGAAATCGCCGTCAAAAGAGACGTTGTCATCCCCTGTGATGGAAACGGTCTGACCCTTAATATCCATCGGAATCATAACCGGCTCCAGTGCATTTAGGATTAGGGTTTTCATGTGTATTCGATCTTTTTTGAACGGGATAGTTCCCGCATCCATTTTCGCTAGCTTTAATAAAGATGAAACAAGCCAATCGATCCGTTCAAGTTGAATGCGAATATGATGGGTGAACTTCGTTCTTTTGAGTGGAGGCAGATCAGGGGCGCTTAACAGATCTGCCATGACTGTCATAGAGGTGATCGGTGTTTTGAGTTGATGTGAAATATCGGAGATGGCATCGGTCAGTTGAAGCTTATCCTGCTGCAATAGAGAACGATGCTCGGAGAGCATGCGTGTCACCTTGTAAATATCATTCTTTAAGATGCTAAGCTCACCTTCTTGATTATCGCGAGGGTCAAGGGAGGCCTGGCCGCTGCTAATCTCCCGTAAATAGATGGACAGCTTCTCTAGCTCGTAATAGTGAACTGATCGATGTCTTCGGCGAGCACCTTTCGGGCTGAAGCGGCATTATGGCAGAGAACAGTCCAATAAACCTCTTGCTGCAGCGAATATTCCAGTCCCGACGCGATCGTCTTATCATCTTCAACTAATAATATTTTCATCTGAAGTTCATCCTTATGATTGGATTGAATTGCACCTGTCTCGGATTTACTTATAGTATTCCCCAAGATTTTAGAACATTTAATGAATTCAACGACTACACAATCTCTTTATTATAATGCCCTCTTGTGTCTGTTTCCTGATTAAAGACAGCATGATTCATTGAGCCATTTAATTTGCCTGACGCCATATTAATGACTTTCACAACCTGCTCTTTTGATTCAACTGTGAAGTTTAATCTGAGCGCCTCAATTCCTTGGATATCTTGTAGCTCATCTAAAAGATTAAGCGTCTTCCCGTTAAGGAGAGTCGTTGTACAATCATCATGGGAAATGATAGGGAACGTTCCGTGCTCATCTTTTAACTCATAGCTCTTCGTTTTGCAAATTCTGCATTGATTCATTTTTTTCATCGGACAATATTTCGTAAACATCAAAGGAGCCCTGCCATATACAATCATTTCCAGTGCAGGATAGCCGTCATTTTCTTTAACATAGGCATTCATTAAATCTTCAATTTGGCCCTTATTCAATTCATAAGATAAAGTGACTCGCTTTGCACCTAATTTATATAATTCATAGCAACTAGTGGCATTAATAACATTTAGAGAATAGTCCGTAACAAACGGGTTTGTTTCTCTATAGTGATTAATCCCCCCATATCCTCCAATTAGTAGCTGTCCTTCTTGTTCCTTATAATCATTCTGATTTCTTCTAACCACATTTTCGTAATAGATTTCCTTAATTCCACAGCTCACGCAAGCATCGTACTGTTCCTTAGTCGTTACAGAGGCCGTAAGGTATGGTTTTCCAGGGGCAAAGCTTATTTTTTCTTTTGCTTCCAAAGCCTTGGTTCTTTTCTGCTGGCTGTTAAGCTTTAAGTCATACAAGCCCAGTACAATATCTCTTCTTGCTGCATTTAACAGTTTAGCTGGAATAAATGCATTGCATTCCTCATACTCGACATGATTAAGTTCGAATATCGTATCATTTAATCTTGAGAATTGCTTGATTACCTGGTCTTTTGTTGTTGGATTATTAATGGCTTCGCCCAGTATTTCCTCGCTTTCATAGGAATAATTAAAGCCTAAGCCTTCCGCATCTATGAAAAGCTTTGAATCTGGACATGCATATACTCTAATATCGAGGTCAAACCGCTTAAATTCTTTTTCCAGTGATGCTTCTAATTCTTTGTTATAGAAATAATCCTTCGTTTTATATACTAAATCTCCCTTAGACATCTTTTCTTTGATTTTGATATAGCAGACATCCTCTGCTTTGTTGATTAATTCGCCATCTTTATCGTACAGTTTGGCAACCGTTAAATTAACATCTTCATTGTTGTGACTGATTCGAATGGTATCGTTCTGATTTAAAGGACGTGTAAGTGTTATTTCATACATGTCTTTAACAATCCCGCTGATTGTTCCAATTTCATAACCAAAGTTATTAGGTTTTAAGATGTTTGTAATATTTCTCCTGTCTTCGTGAAACAAATACCCTTTAGTAAATGTTCTATTGAATGTTTTTTTCAGATTTTCTTTGTCTTCTTCGGTTATTTTATGATCTAAGGCCTTGCGGTATTTGGATACAACATTAGCAACATACGTAGGCGCCTTCATTCGGCCTTCTATTTTTAAAGAATCGATTTCTTTTAAATCATGGATATAATCGATGGTGTTTAAGTCCTTAGTAGATAGAATATAGCTTTTCCCTAAAGATGTATCTGTTGTCTTATCGATTAGTTCATACTCCTTACGGCATGAACCCACACATCTTCCGCGATTTGCGCATCGATTGCCGAGCAATCCTGACATTAGACAATTTCCCGAATAAGATACACATAAAGCACCGTGAACGAAAATTTCTAAAGGGATTTCAGCTATTCTTTTGATCTCTTTTACTTTTTCAATCTTGACCTCACGGGACAGAACAACTCTTTTAGCACCAAGTTCTTTAAATAATAAAGTTCCATCTAGATCGTCTATTCCCATTTGAGTTGAACAATGTGCTTCCATATCAACAAAGTTTTTAACGATATAATCAAAAGCAATCAGGTCCTGGACGATAATGCCATCAACACCGATTTTATTTAATTCGTGTATCTGCTCTTTCATCTCTTCAACTTCGTTTTCAAAAACGATGGTATTCATGGCAACATAGATTTTAACGTTCCTCAGGTGCGCATACGTAACAGCCTCTTTTAACGTTTCTAAATCAAAATTAGACGAGTATGCACGTGCACCAAATTTTTGCATTCCTAAGTATATTGCATCACAACCATTAGATATTGCAGCTTTTAAAGCTTCCATATTTCCTGCTGGAGCTAATAATTCAGACATTTTTTCCTCCTATGACCCATAAATTGTACGCTAGTTAAAGCGACATTTCTTTATTAAAGATATTTTTTGTTACGCCTCAAACTTCAGACTATTTCCATTAATCATAAAATAAGAAATATACTTAAGCTGCAGCAAAACGCACAAGTCAATGGCTTGTGCGCTTGTTTTAAATGACCTCATTTGCTCTAAGGGACGTATCTCATAATAATTCTTTAAGTACATTTTTCGCCACGCGTATCTCCTGAATATCGCTCTCAGCTGAGGTAACCATAAACTCTTCACTCCTCATGTATAGAGAATTATTTGGCTCCTGAAGCCAAAATTGAGCAGGAATTATGGGTGCCTATCATTGCCAAGTAGCTAACATTTTATTTTACATAAGTATGAGCGAGCATCTGGCGCATTGATTAGCAGCCTTAAAAGAGCCTCCACTAAAATCGAAGTGGAGGCTCTTTTTACATTTTTGTTATTTCAATTGTATTGGCTTTAACCGTTATGCTGTGCAGTTCAAGTCATTTAAACTAATATTGAGTTCTGTTCTCCGCTTTACCACTATTTGTGATACGGTTCACCGCGATTGATCTTCACCGCGCGATACACCTGCTCCACCAGCACCAGGCGCATGAGCTGATGAGGCAGCGTCATGCGCCCGAAGCTCATGCGTTGCTGCGCGCGGCGCATGACCTCGTCGGAGAGCCCGTGGCTCCCTCCGATGACGAACACGACATGGCTCGTCCCGTAGGTGCCGAGCCGGTCAATTTCTGCGGCAAGCTCTTCCGAGCTCCACAGCTTGCCGTCGATCGCGAGCGCAATGACATGCGCCTCGCTCTTAATCTGCGCGAGGATGCGTTCGCCCTCGCGTCCCTTTACCTGCACGACCTCTGCTTCGCTTAGAGAATCGGGTGCTTTTTCATCTGCCACCTCAATGACCTGAAACTTCAGGTATGGTGTCAGCCGTTTTGCATACTCCGCGATGCCATCGATCAAGTACTTTTCCTTCAATTTTCCTACGCCAATAATTTGAATAAGCATAAGTGCCTCCTGTCATAATCCTCTATAGAAATAGCAAAAGGACGCGCACTGGGCGTCCCTTGTAGTTTTAGTAAGTACCTTCTGTTCTATCACATATTTGGTGGAAAAGAAACGACAATTAAAACGGCCTACTCTTGCGCAGTCCCTAAATGTCCTATTTTTCATGCAATCTATGGATCTCCTGATCCCACGTATATTCCTAGATTGCCTGAATCTAGAATTTCATGTATTCCTCGTCCTCAGCAGGTTCAATCCATCCCTACTTACTTTCTTCCTGCTCCTCCATCACAAAATCCGGTTTCCCCCCAGCTTCATAAGCGCTCAATATAGAGTCCAGCAAGCCTGGGAAACGTGCATTAAGATCCTTAGTCCGCAGGGACAACATGCGCTGTGTTCCTTGAACTCGTGTAAAAACAACTCCTGACTCGCGCAAAGTACGGGCATGGTGAGACATAGTGGATTTTGCGATCGGGACGTTGAAGCCGTTGCAAGCCTGTTCTCCATTTAAGTGAATATCCGATACGATATGTAAGCGAATCGGATCGCTGAGTGCATACAATACGGAGGCAAGCTGAATGTCCTTGCGGTCCGGATGAAATAGTATTTTCACGGATGATTATCCCCTTTTGTCGTACGATGAATGCGAAAAAAATATTGGTGTTCCTAATTGCATTTTATATCAACGCATGCTATATTTCAATTGTTCGTAAGTAATCGAACTATTAAACAATAATAAAAGGAGTGCTTCGCACATGACTTCTGTAAATAACCTCTCCGCGAATGCGGATCATGAAGCCTCCGTTCCGGAAGCGCCTCTTCCACGAGAAGGCCTGCTGACCCTGCTGTTCAGTGTCGCTGTGGTTCTCGTCATCATGAATACGGCTATGTTCAATCTGGCGCTGCCTGATGTGACCGAAGCCTTCGGGATTACGGCTGCGTCCGCTTCTTGGATTGTCACCGGGTATTCTATTATGTTCTCGATTGCCTCAATCACGTACAGCCGGCTTTCTGATTTTCTGCCGATTCGCCGTCTGTTGGTTATAGGCTTGTTGACGCTGGGCCTCGCGGCTGTTGCCGGCTTTTTCAGCACCAACTTTATCTTCCTGCTTATCGTACGCATTCTCCAGGCCTCAGGCGCGGGCGCAGTAATGTCCTTGTCGCTTGTCCTGTTTACCCGCTATATCCCGCAAGCTCGCCGCGGCAAAGCAATGGCGACAATTATGTCAGCCGTCTCGCTGGGTCTAGGGCTTGGGCCGGTCGCGGGCGGAGCCATCGTCGAATATCTTGGCTGGATTTGGCTATTCTCTGTAACGGCAGCTATTCTGCTTCTAGTGCCGCTGTTCCTTATCCTGCTGCCCAAAGAAGTACCCACCCGTGGCTCCTTTGATGTGCTTGGTGGGCTGTTCTTGGGCGTCGGCACGACCGGGCTGCTGCTGTTCCTGACCAGCGGGCTGTGGATTGCCTTGATCGCCGGAATTGTCGCCATTGCTTTATTTGTTGGCCGTATCCGCAGCACACCTGATCCATTCGTGATGCCGGAGCTTTTCCGTAACCGCTCATATCTCGTGTTGGCTCTGATCGGAGTTGCCTCCTACCTATGCAGCTTTGCCACGTTATTCCTGCTGCCGCAGATTCTGACTCACCGTTTCGGCTTCAGCGCAAGCCATGCCGGGCTTGTGATCTTTCCGGGTTCGCTGCTCGCCATCTTTGTCTCCCGCTCCATCGGGCGAATCATTGACCGTTATGGCAATGCGGGGATTTTGCGTTTTGCACCATTGCTCGTATTGACCGCTACCATCCTATTCGCTTTCTTTGCTGGGCGGTCATGGATTGCCGTCATGTTCATCTATATGATTATGAGTCTGGCCTTCACGACACTGTCCAGTAGTGTATCCAATGAAATCTCTCGGATTCTGCCTTCTTCACAAATTGGCTCCGGAATGGGCCTGTTCCAGCTGCTGCAATTCTTCAGCGGCGCCTTCAGCGTGGCTATGGCCGCAAGCGCACTAGAATGGCAGCGCGGACTGCCGCTTTCTGCAGCCTACTCCAATATCTACTGGGGACTCTCTATTGCAGCATTGATCGCCATCATCTCAGCTATTCTCTACCGCCGAGGCAACCGAAGTAGCTCGCTGACCGACATAGTAGATGCAGCAGATGCATAAGACCTAATCGGCTAACACATATATTATTTCATGCAAAAAAACACCCTGCGGCCCATTTCCGGGACTGCAAGGTGTTTTTAATAAATTTTAACAGTCCTTTAGACCACTAAATATTCCGCATTCTTCTCACATTCCGCACATTTGGCCGGCGGGTCCCAGTCCGAGAACTCGGTCTCCTTCAAGTCCACAATATCAGGTGCATCCTCATACTCGTCCACAAATTTGTCGATGGCTAACTCTACATGTTCTTTACATACTACATACATTCAACCAAGCATCCCTTTCTGTGCCGCTGCGGCCTATACTCCTTCTATTGTTCTACCATACTTCCCACGAAAATGGAACTCCTATCTATCCATTCCAGCAATCTGTTCATCCATTGTCTATATTCTTGCCCTACCGAAAAAAAAGATTCCTCTCACCCCAAACGGGCAAAAGGAATCTCTTCACTAATATCTCTCTAATTTCTATAAATGTTATCTACCAACTCTCCATCTTACCCTAGAAACTCCACTGGACGATCCAGCTCATACAATCTGCGGTAACGTGGTTCTTTTTCCATCAGCTCCGCATGGGTTCCACGCATTTCTACCGAGCCATTTTCCATAAAAATCACTTCATCCATCTGCTCTGCACCAACCAAATGATGCGTTACCCAGATCAGAGATTTACCGTCCATAGCTTCAAACATCGTCTGCAAAAGATCACGTTCCGTGCTTGGGTCCAGCCCTACGGTCGGTTCGTCAAGAATGACGACAGGTGTATTTTGCAGCAAAATACGAGCTAACGCTATCCGCTGACGCTCTCCACCGGAGAAACGTTGCCCCGCTTCACGGACAAAGGTATTGTATCCCTCTGGTAACGAGGAGATCAGCGTATCCATTTTGGCTAATGCGCCAGCTTCTTTAATCGCTTGTTCGGAAGCCTTCGGATCACCCATGCGAATATTGTTCGCTACCGTAGTATCAAATAAGTGTGGGCTTTGATTTAGCACCGCAATAATAGAAGGAATATTATCGCCATAGGCAGCCGCCGCGATTCCATTAATCATAGCCGAACCTGCAGAAGGTTGGATAACCCCTTGAATAGCCTTTAACAACGTCGATTTCCCTGCCCCACTACGGCCGATGATGGCAATTTTTTTGCCTTGTGGGATGTCGAGGCTGAGATCACGAACCGACCAGTTATCCTCTGATCCATAGCGGTAACCCACATTTTCGAGCTGGATATGAGCACTTTTTATGGCCTGAGGTAGAACATCGACTACAGATGCCTGTTCGGAAACTATATTCTGCTCTTCTCCAACCACTCCAGACAACCGCTCCAGCGAGTTACGGTACTGCGGGATTTTCTCCACAGCTTCGGATACTGGCAAAAAAGCATCTGCCACAGGAAAAACAACCAATACAAACGCCGCAATCAACGTACCTGCAATAGCACCATCCGCATACTCCCCGGCGGCCCAATATAACATCGAAAGCACGCCAACTCCAACAACTGCTTGCCCGATGAACGCACGTAGACGCGCCCAGCTGCGCAGCGCTGCATCCGTTTTGGCCACTTTTTTCTCATCTGCTTCATAGGTCTCCACGAACTGGCTTTGCCGTCCACTAATGACCCAATCGCCCATACCGAGAACGGCGTCAGTCAGCTTTTGATAGAGGCGATTACGCTCTACCTTCACTTCACGTTGACGTTTCTGGGTGAACAACAAAGATATAAGTGGCAATACCACGACCAGCACCAAAATATACAAAGCCATTAATAACGCAAAACCGATATCAAAGGTGCCCAACGCAATCACTACAACCCCGTAGATCAATAAAGCAATAACACTTGGAAATACAGTTCTCAGATAAACATTTTGCAAATATTCGATGTCATCAGCTAACATCCCTAGAATATCCCCAGTACGGAAACGCGACGACAGGAACAAGGCCTGTGGCTCCAAAATATTGTACAGGCGCACACGCATTTTAGAAAGAATCCGTAAAATGGTGTCATGCCCAATCAGCCGTTCCACGTAGTGAATGACTGCTCGGCTTGTTCCGAACGTACGTACACCAACAATCGGCACGTAGATCATCAGGATATTTTCGACCGGTGTAGACGCTTTTGAGATCAGAAATCCTGAAGTATACATCAATGAAGAGGCTGTAAAAATCGTCAACGCCCCAAGCACAATAATTAGCACAAAACGCCAAAAATACGACGATACATAGGGAGCAAACCATCCTTCACGTTTCAATGGATTCCCTCCAATTGCGACCCAATCAACTCATAATACGCACCCTTGCGGGCAAGTAACTCCTGATGGGTACCGATTTCTGCCACTTGGCCTTGCTTCATTACTACAATAATGTCCATATCTAGCATCCAGTGTAGGCGATGGGTAGCCAGAAAGACCAGCTTTCCTTCAAAAAGAGGCACCATCGTCTCCTTCAGCTCATATTCCGTTTCAATATCCAGATGCGCCGTTGGCTCATCTAGAAGCATAATTGGACGGCTGCTAAGCAGTGCCCGGGCTAATGCCACCCGTTGCTTCTGGCCACCGCTGAACGAACGGCCGCCGCCACCAATCATCTCATCTAAACCATGCGGAAGAGTATCCACCAGCCCCGATAAACCAGTAGCTTTCACTGCCGCGGAAACAGCTTCCATAGAAGCCTCAGGGTAATAAAAACGTATATTATCCGCTAACGTGCCGCTAAAAATATACGGACGCTGCGGGATATATGAGGTCTGTTTTCGCCAAGCCTCATCCGTTAATGCACTAACCGTTGTACTGTTAACCGTGATACTTCCTGAGGTAGGGTGTAAGAAGCCCCCTAATATATCCACTAAAGTAGATTTACCGGCCCCGCTCTCTCCGATAATCCCAATTTTACTAGCTCCTTTAAATTGCAGGTTCAGCGCTTCCAGCGAAGAAAGCCCTGCTTCCTCATACTTCACGCTAACGTCATTTAATGTGAGCACGCTATTCTCATGCCAAGTGAATATTTGTTCCGATGTTTTTGCTGCAGAACCGACAGATAGATTACCGTTAGGGCCGATTACTTCAGCCTTCACCTCATCTTGATCTATAATGCTCTTCATTGCTTCAGCGGCTTCTTTCCCATCCAAAGTAGCATGGAAATCTGAACCCACCAATCTGACAGGCAGGAAATATTCCGGAGCCAAGATTAGAATCGTTAAGCCCGTAACCAATGTCATCTGTTCATTTACAAGCCGTAAACCGAGGCTTACCGCTACAGATGCTACAGACAGCATAGTGAAGAAATCCAGGGCGAACGATGACAAAAAGGCCACTCGCAGCGTACGCATGGTCGCCGAGCGATAACGATCGCTGACCGTAGCAATGCTGTCGCTATGACTACGACTTCGTCCTAGAAATTTTAATGTTTCTAGCCCACGTAGTGAGTCTACAAAATGATTAGATAATGTGCGATATGATTTCAACTGCCGATCCATTTGCTTACGGGCCGTCATCCCAATCAAAATCATAAAAACAATAATAATCGGCATAGTTACCGTAAGAATAATCCCGCTCGTAGTGTCCATCGTAAAGACGTAAATAAGCACCAAGACCGGTGTAACAGACATCCCTACCATTCTAGGAATGATTGCTTCCAGATACGTGCGGAATTTAGTTACGCCTTCCAGCACTAGTGTAACAAGATCCCCGGTTCCACGCCCGCCCACCATTCTAGGGCCAAGCTGGAAGAGCTTGTCCATCATTTCCCTCCGCATAGTGCTGCCCGTTGCTTCCGCGAAGCGGTAAGAGACACGGCTCATCAGCATAGCACAAGCATGGCGCACAAGAAATGCAAGAAGGAACAATAGCGCAGTGCCCCATTGTTCCTTCAGAGGTTCTCCCGCAAATAGCGCAGAGATGACTTCTGCCAGCGATTTAGCCAGCAGAAGTATGGACAAGCTTTGCACCAGGGTAAGGAAGCCTACAATCAGAAAGACTGGCTTAACTCCTTTATACCCAAGCAAGTTTTTATCCATTAGTATTCAAGATGCTCCTTCTCGTGAACCCGTTTATGAAAGACAAAGTAACTCCAAATTTGATATCCCAATACGAACGGAAGGATGGTCAGTGCCACAATCGTCATTACCTTCAAAGAGTAATGGCCCGAAGCCGCATTAGTGATCGTCAAATTAAAAGCTTGATCAATTGAACTAATCATAACACGCGGGAACAATCCTACAAAGATAGAAGTTACCGAAAGCGCCATTACCGCTCCTGTCATTCCAAAAGCGTAGCCGTCCTTCTTCTTCGTCATGAAGTAACCGGACAGTACAAAGGCGATAACTCCCATGGCTACAATAATCATAAGAACCGTTCCACGTTGCTCGAAAATATCCGTCATATTATAAGTCATAATCACAAAAGCAGTAAATAAAGCTGCGAGTGGTATCAGCAATTTTTGTGCCAACTTGCGAGCGCGAGCCTGTAGATCACCCACTGTACGCAGCGTTGTGAACATGAGACCATGCACCAGGCACAGAAGGACAACAGTAAGCCCTGCTACTACAGTGTACACATTCACGATATCTGTGAACCCTGCATACATTTGCATATCCCCATCAATAGGCAACCCTTTGATAAAGCTTGCAAACACTACAGCCAAGAGGAATGGTGGAAGGAAGCTGCCGATAAAGATACAAGCATCCCAAGTTCTTTTCCAAGCCAATGAATCACGTTTACCTCTGAATTCAAAAGCAACACCACGCGCTATCAGAGCTAATAAGGCAAATACAAAAGGAATATAGAATCCACTAAACAGCGTTGCATACCACTCCGGGAAAGCCGCAAACATTGCACCCGCAGCGGTGATAAGCCATACCTCATTCCCATCCCAGAAGGGTCCGATCGAGTTAATCAGAACACGGCGCTCTGTATCATTTTTAGCGAGAATTTGTGTTTCCATCCCTACGCCGAAATCGAAACCCTCCAGGAAGAAGAACCCTATAAACAGAACTGCAATCAGCACAAACCACAATTCATTAAGAGATATCATGGGAACCCTCCTCGTTATATGGATCATTCGAATCGCCGTGATCGTTATCCATCGCATAAGGACCTTTTTTAATCACTTTAATAAACAATCCGACCAACACTAATCCTAGAATTAAATAAATCGTTGTAAAAGAAATCACGGAGAACAGAACTTGACCACTTGTAATATTAGGCGACACACTGTCTTCCGTTGTCATCAGTCCGAATACCGTCCATGGCTGACGCCCGAATTCGGTCATAACCCAACCGGCTGTATTCGCAATCGGAGGAAGCAACAAGCCCCATAACATGAACCGCATAAACCAAGTGTTCGGACGGTCCATTTTTTTGCGCCACATTAAGTACATAGCGTACATTCCCAATACAATCATTAACGTTCCTGCTAGAACCATGATCCGGAAACTCCAGAATGTCGTACGTACAGGTGGAATATAGTCACCGGGGCCATAGGTTTGCTCATACTCCGCTTGCAGCTCAAGCATACCTTTAACTTCACCGGAAAATTTACTGTATGAAAGGAAACTCAGCATATAAGGAATTTGAAATTCTCCAGTACTGATTTGATTCTCTGGATCAATGTTTGCCCATACGGTCCAAGGTGCCGGGTCACCACTCTTACCCCACAGTCCTTCGGAAGCTGCCATTTTCATTGGTTGAGTTTCAACCAAATATTGCGCTTGGGCGTGACCAGCAACAGCTACACCAATAGAAGAAATAATCCCTACGATAGCTGCAATCTGAAAAGACTTCTTAAAGAAAGAAACCTCTTGTTTCTTCAATATTTTATAAGCACTAATACCTGTTACAAGAAAAGCACCTGTTGCATAAGCAGCCAGTACTGTATGTGGGAATTCAACCAGCAATTGTCCGTTCGTAATAAGCGCGAAGAAATCATTCATTTCTGCACGTCCATTATTTATCTCAAAACCCACAGGATGCTGCATAAAAGAGTTAGCCGCTAGAATCCAGAATGCAGATAACATCGTACCGAATGCTACCAGCCAGATGGACAGTAAATGTACTCGCTTGGAAACCTTATCCCAGCCGAATATCCATATCCCAATAAAAGTAGACTCCAGGAAAAAGGCTGCCAATGCCTCAACTGCAAGTGGAGCCCCGAATACATCACCCACAAAACGTGAATAATCGGACCAGTTCATCCCGAACTGAAATTCCTGCAATATCCCTGTAACTACCCCTACTGCAAAATTGATGAGGAATAGCTTTCCCCAGAACTGCGCCATTTTTTTGTACTCTTCATTACCTTTTCTAACGTACATTGTCTCCATGATTGCAATCAAGAGCGCTAGTCCGATTGATACCGGTACAAAGAAATAGTGGAATATTGTCGTCGACGCAAATTGTATACGCGACAGCATTACTGTATCCATATTTGTCCCTTCCTTCTCCCCTTTTCGTTAATTATATTCTGTCAAAAATTTAAGCTTCTTTTTGTGATAAATGTCACATAAAGATAGTCATTTAACGGTGAAATTCAAATGATTTGTGACAAAGATCACAATTTAGCATAAAGAAAGCAAAAAAAATAAGACGGTTTACCCGTCTTGAGTGGTTCGTCGTTCTATTAAATGCTTGACTCATTTAGGTATTGGTTAGATGGAAATACCCTTCTTCAGCGATTTGAGATCGCCATTCGAATTAAGCAATTGGGGTAGCATCTTCGTGCTGCGAACCATTGGAGAGTCACATAGACGGCAAGAAGGCGCATGTTCAAATGCGAAATTATCCCTCATCCATCCGTTGCATCCCTCATTGGTACATGCCCAAATTGCGGTATTTTCTTCCGGTATTTCTTCCAAAGGTTTCTTCCGGTAGTTCATTGCCGTTCCTCCCATCCTGTAAGTCAATAGTGAGTAACTAGATATAAAAAGACCGTCCCAACTTTCACAAGCTGGGACGGTTTCTTCTATTATTACAGTTTTACAACGTTTTCGGCTTGTGGTCCACGGTTGCCTTGAACAACGTTGAATTCAACGCGTTGGCCTTCGTCCAAAGTTTTGAAGCCGTCGCCAGTGATTGCGCTGAAGTGAACGAATACGTCGCTTCCGCCTTCAACTTCGATAAATCCGAATCCTTTTTCTGCGTTGAACCATTTAACTGTACCTGTTTGCATGTGTGTTACCTCCACAAATTTAAATTAATATGTTCTTTTTATCTTCAAACAAAGAAAAAATTCACACATTGAAAAAGGTTGTATTACCAAATATGACAGCCCTTTTCAATGCGAGAATTAGGGACTAAATGTATGATTGATATCATATTACCACACCTGATTAGCAAAGGCAAGCAAGCATCCGAATATATCCGGTTTTGCCCTAATAAGTATTACCTTCCAATGTAAGGGCTGCCACTTAGTGTTTATTCCCTAAATAGATCCTTTTTCTGGCATAATTATCATGGTTTTAGAAAAATAGCTTTCCCAAAAACGTTACTTTTATCCGCTTTTTCAAGAAGGTACCCCCTCGGAATCGAAGGGGTAGTCCGCTCTACTTGTCGTAACTGCTATATCATTATATACCGACTTCCAGCATATTATTCCTGTGGTTTTTCAAGAAGTTTAACTGTTGCCTGTTTGGCCTCGCCGTTTCGATAGTAAGTAATTTTCAGATCATCACCGATCTTCGTATGATTATATAAGTACTTGCGAAGAGAAAGGGTAGATATGATGGATTGATCATTAAATTTGGTAATGACATCATTGAATTGCAGTCCAGCTTCCTTCGCAGGGCCAACGGCTTCTAGAACAACTACTCCATCCTTAACACTGTTCGGCAGGTTCAATTCATTGCGTTGATCTTCTGCTAGTGGAACGTACGGATTGTTTAAATCAACTGAATATACACCCAAGTACGAACGTGCAATATGCCCTTTTTCAGCCAGCTCATTAGCGATATCTATCACATGATTCGCAGGAATTGCAAAACCCAGACCCTCTACACCCGTGTCTGAAATCTTCATCGTGTTAATTCCAATGACCTTGCCATCGAGATCCACTAACGCGCCGCCACTATTTCCTTCATTAATCGCCGCATCGGTCTGTATCACTTCTTGTTCCCAGTCATATACTCCATCCTGATTAAGGGATACGGGAACCATCCGTTCAGTATAGCTAACAATCCCCGAGGTCAATGTATCACCAAGTCCTAGCGGATTACCGATAGCAATGACCGTTTCACCTAGACGAAGCTTAGAGGAATCACCGAGCTGCGCGATGGTATCGATTCCTTTGGCATCAATAGAGAGTACCGCAATGTCGCTTACTTTATCCGTTCCAACGAGTGTTGCCTTACGGGTCTCTCCGTTCACTGTAACTACCTCGAGATTACCGGAGTCTTCGATGACATGATTATTGGTAATGATAAATGCTTTATTTCCTGTCTTTTTATAGATCACTCCTGAGCCTAGTGCGGACTCATCCAGAATGTTTAATTCTTCATTATCTTCTTTATGATTGATAATACTTACTACTGCAGGGCGAACCGTGGCAGCAGCTTGAATAATCCGGTCAAATGGATCACTACTGCTTGGGGCAACATTTCCAGTTGTTACAACCGGCTTTTGAGCAGTCTCATGACTCATCTGGCCTGTAAACATACTGAATAACAGAACTGCCACCACAGCGCTGACTAAGGAGCAAACGGCGGATATTTGCCAGGTAGATAGCCCTTTACGCGATCTGCGTACAGAATGTCTACGGTTAGCAAACGATCCCTTTGATGCTTCATCCCCTCTGGACCGCGAAACTTTAGTTGAATAGAAATCATCATCAAACAATCCCACCGAAAATCTCCCCCTTCTATTGCCAAGCGTTCACTGTTGTTAAGACCTGAACCTATAGCAACCACGTCCGAACCAAACCTCTGTAACCATTAGACTCCAAATATCACTAAAAAGTTTCACTTTATCCATTAACCCCACAAGAGTTTCGATCAATCGTTAGATTATGATAATCTTTTAATATATCTTCTCTATTAGGAATATTTT
Organism: Paenibacillus sp. FSL F4-0122; assembly: GCF_038002845.1. Classification (NCBI taxonomy): domain Bacteria; kingdom Bacillati; phylum Bacillota; class Bacilli; order Caryophanales; family Paenibacillaceae; genus Paenibacillus; species Paenibacillus sp. FSL F4-0122. Next base: position 2,372,652 of record NZ_JBBODI010000001.1, on the reverse strand, counting down.
GCAACTTAAAAGACTACAATAAAATAGAAGTGTCCCTAAAATTTTAGCTTTGCTCATCACGCTTTTAATTGTATCACAGGCAACCTGCAATTCGGGATTTTCCTCAGCTAAAACACCTGCGAATTTTTTACAGTTTTCAGTTCTAATTACACTATAAATTCACACTATTAAAGGAGGATTAATTATGAGTTCTTTTTCAACAAGTATGGATTTAGTCGAGTTTATCGGTAAGCTTGGTGACTTAAAGGATGAACACTACCACATGACCCTTGCCTTTAGCGCAATGATCGAATTGATGATTGAAAAAGGCCTAATCTCCCGCCAAGAATTAGATCGCAAGACCGCTGAACTTGATCAGCTTATGACTGGCTCAGCTTATCCCATGGCGTAGGTTGATCATAATACGTATCACACAGTCTGAACTCACTATCTTTGAAAAAACAGCCCCGATCCTCCATTGCGCCGCGTACCGACATTTTTGCCAAATCCATCATATTGTGATCCCGGCTTAAATGCGCCAAATAGGTCCGTTTGGTCCGCCCTGTAAGAATTTCGCTAAGCGCAGCTCCAGCTGCCTCATTGGAAAGGTGACCCATGTCGCCTAGGATGCGCCGTTTCGTATTCCACGGATAACGTCCCATTCTCAGCAATTCGATATCATGATTCGCCTCCAGCACCAATACATCTGCATCTGAAATTGCATCTCTTACCTTATCACTAACATAGCCCAGGTCTGTAGCTACACATAACTTCTCTTTTCCATCATAAAAATTGTAACCCACTGGCTCCGCTGCATCATGAGAAATCGCAAAGGATTCTACTCGCATACTGCCGAAATCCTTGTGCTGGCCAGACTCCATGATCATCCGGTTATACTCCGGTATTTTACCAATTCCCTTCTCGATAGCTCCCCAGGTATTGGTGTTCGCATAAATCGGAAGATCGTATTTACGGGCCATGGCCCCGAGTCCCTTGATATGATCGGAATGTTCGTGTGTAACTAGAATCCCGTCTATATCATTACCCGTTAGTTCACGCATGGCCAACAGCTCATCGATCCGCTTGGCACTAAAACCTGCGTCAATCATAAGTGTTGTCTCCCCGTTTCGTACCACCGTTACATTGCCGGTAGAACCACTGGACAGTACTGTAAATGAAATCCCCATTTTCCTTACTCCTTCTACTCTGTTGTCTTAGGACTGATGATGTCCGCACTAATAGCATCCACATAATAGGCATTGCCGTTCTCCAGCATAAACCGCCACATCGGCGAAGCTACCTGACTTTCCGAGTTGAACAGCTCACCGTAATACCCCAGCTCAATCTCCTTCACTACGGAATCTGCCGGAAAATACTTCTCTATCAAGCTACTAAGTGCTTGCGATGCTGGAAGCACCTTCTGTTCTTTATCGCTGCTGCTTGTCCCTATTTCAATCTTCGGCCAGCGGTAAGCTACGATTTTTTGATCACTGTTAATCAACTCTAGCCTAACACGGAACAACGACCACTGATTTTGAACCAGCGGATGAAGAACGAACTTTCCTACCTCACTTTCCTGTGAATCAAAGCGATAATTGGAAATGTCAGGAATCTTATCCTCAAGCGCCTTGCTAAGCTCTGAGAAGGAAGAATAGATCAGCTTGCTGTCTATAGGTACATCTAATTTAATTGGTGGTTCAGTCTGCTCTTCAGCAGAATAACGATAAGTAATGTTAGGAAGCTGCGGGGTAGACGCCGGAATGGGACACAATACACGAATCCCTTTCTGCTCCATTACGGCTTGGGTCTCAGCAGACAGGGAAGTAAAATCAAGATTAGCACTAACCTGATCGCGCAAATCGACCCACAGCTGGTAACATAGCAGCAGATTCAGACCTAAAAAGGCGCAAATCAGTACATTTTTAGCTCTTCCCCAATCCATACCCGAACCTCCTAATTGTTATATGAACCACTTGTCCATTAATTTAAAGTAAGAACACTGCCATCACTAAGTGTAACTTTCCAGACAGGTATCAGCTCCAGATGATCTTCCTTCACCTCAGGCACATAAGCAGGCGTTAAATCCTTCACTGCCGAAGTTTTACTGACCAGAGACAACCTATACTCCAGATCCGCACCTCCAGATAGCTCCACTACCTTTTTTACGGCCTTACTTTCATCTATATAAATTAGAGAACGTTCATAAGAGGATACTGTTCCCTGCTGCAGTTCCAGATTTATTACACCATACTGTAATGATGAATTGCTCATTATCGGATAGGAGCCGTACGGATAGGAGCCATAATATTGTTGAAAAGAGACCTTTCTCTCCTGTCTGCCTTCCTCTGTAGCCTCCAAACGGTAAGTCCCATTCCATCCGCCATGCTGGTTCACAAATTCTACAGCTTCCAAAGCATCCTTGGCAGGGGTACTTTCTCCAGCTGGAAGCGCCGCAGGGTCACTATAGCTCATCCAGTTCTTACCCTGGTCCACCTGAAGGCTCCGTTTGCTATCCGTATAAATCTCCGAGCCGTTCTTCTCCCGAATATATCTAGTGCTTCCAACATCGAAGAAAAGATTACTCTGCATTTGCTCTATGGTGTACATCCCGGAAGGCATGTCTACCTGAACCAGAGAAATCTTACTGTCTGGCACATAATAATCCCCGCTTACGGTCTTGTAAGGCGTCCAATTCTTACCGAAATCAACATGCTGCTGCACATCCTGAACCGTTAAATCCGCTTTTGCCGCTTCGTATATGATGTCGCCTCTCGTACTGAAGAAAATAGCATGGGCCTTGGAATCATTCTTAATGTTATAGATCCAAATGCGATCAATGCTTTCTCCTTCAAAAAGGGAATCTGGCGATAACTGCATCACCCGCTGCAATAACGTTACCGGAATGCCCGCTCCGAATGAAAGCTCAATCCCAGGATTCTCATTGCGGATCTTATCCCAATCATAATCCTGTACCGAGTGCCGTTGGAAGCTTTCGAAGCCACGACCTTTTAAGCGATTCATGATCAAGCTATAGAACGTAGAGTCCGGATAAAAAAGCGTATGTTTGCCTTCTCCCATATGGATGATCATTTTGTCAGGGTATAACAGGTTCTCTACCTTCTCTTCCGGACCCATATTATCTGTCTTCACATACAGGTTCTCAGAAAGCACTGCTGAATCAGCACCAGGCAAACGGTAGATCAAATAATAGCTTTCAACCAGGCTTCCGAGCACGAGCAAGGCTAGAATGCATGATTTGATTCGTTCCTTCATGCCTCACTCCCCCTTTGCTCGTTCAAAGGCAGGGTAAAGGTTACCTTTGAACCTTCATTTAGCTCGGATTGCAGGGAAATGGAGCCTCCATGTGCCTTCACAATTTCCCGGGCAATGGAAAGGCCAAGTCCGGTGCCTCCCATGTTCCGCGAACGTGCCTTATCCACGCGATAAAATCGTTCGAAGATCCGCTCGATATCCTTTTTCGGAATCCCTATCCCCGAATCACGCACAGAAATGGAGAGCATTCCATCCTCATTCTTCAACGCTTCCAGTTCAATCGTACCGCCTTCTGGCGTATATTTTAGCGCATTGGAGACCAAATTCCCCAAGACCTGATCGATTTGATCGCGATCAAGCCACGCCGTGGTAACATCTTTGCGGACCCTTGTACTTATATCTATACGCTTCTGCCGAATTTGAAAAGAAAAACGATCCGCCACATCCTCCAGCATCTCGGTAATATCCGTCTGCTGAATTCGAAGAAGAGCTTCCTTGGAATCCAGACGGGAAAGATGCAGCAAATCCGTGACCAGACGAATCATCCGTTCTGTTTCGTTGCGAATAACCCCAACAAATCGAACCGCCAGCTGCGGATCTTCAAGTGCTCCATCATCCAGTGCTTCAACATAGCTTTTAATAGTGGTAAGTGGTGTTCTTAGCTCATGCGAAACGTTCGCCACGAACTCACGGCGTGATTCCTCCAGATTCTCCTGTTCGGTGACATCCTGCAGCACAGCAATTGTGCCGGCAATGCCACCCTCACGACGATGAATCGGAGTAAACGTCACTCTTACGATATTAGAATCTTCTCCACCCATATGAGTCAGATGAAGCATTGCAGATTGGGCATTGCCTTTAGCCAGAGATCCGCTTTGTTCGTAATCTAAGCCCAACAATTTATCTAGAGGGGCACCTTCCGGCAACGGTCCTTCATTTCCGAGCATCAGCGCTGCCCGCCGATTCATCAGAATCACTACTCCGTTCTCATCTGTAGCCACGACACCATCACTCATGTTCGTCAGAATAGAGGTAAGCTTCTCCTTCTCCTCTTCATTCTGCGAGAGTGCCTCACGCAATCTACCGGTCATATAATTGAACGCCTGACTGAGTTGTCCAATTTCATCATTGCCCAATACGGGCATTTTACGATTGAATCGGCCTTCAGCGACAGCCGTAGCATGCCTCGTCATTTCCTTAATAGGCTGCGTGATGGTGTGCGCCAGAATGACGCATAAAACAACCGTTAACGCTAGAGCTAACAGCAAACCTGAGATAAATACACTATTGATCCGGCCCATCGTGGCGTATAGATCCTTCATGTCAGCAGCAATATAGATTGCGCCCACTACCTTGTCACCCGAGAGCACAGGCTTGGCCACAACCTTTTTACGCACATTATCATCGGCAATAATATATTCCTCGTTATCACTGATGCCCTGCAAGGCCCGATTCACAACTGTCTGGGTGTTACGCTGCCCGACATAGTCATTCTGCGAGGGAACGGAAGTGGTGATGATTTTGCCGCTGGCATCCAGTACCTGAATCTCAGCCCCGTTAATGTACAGATTATTGACCATTCCGCGCAGACTTTCCACAGCGGTTTCCTCATCTGCGGTTCCAGCCTCACTACCAAATTTATCAGCAGTCAGGATAGACAACATCTCAGCACGTGCTTTAAGGTCCTTGGTGAAATTATCTGTTAACGAGTTCTTCATCGAGCTGACAAAATAAACCCCGATCAACTGCATAGCTATCAGAATTAGCAATACGTAAATAATAATAAGTTTTGCCTGAATTGTCCGGATAAAGGACCGCCACTTCATCACAGTCCTCCATTTTTAGGGCTATGCATCAAATAGCCGAGTCCACGCCGAGTATAAATATATTCGGGCTTGCTGGGGTTCTCCTCAATTTTCTCTCTTAGACGACGGATCGTCACGTCAACGGTCCGCACATCACCGAAATACTCAAATCCCCACACTGCCTGCAGCAAATGCTCCCGAGTCATCACCTTACCGGCATGTTTGATCATATAGTAGAGCAGCTCATATTCACGATGGGTCAAGTCAAGCGGCTCCCCGCCCTTATAGACCAAATACATATCTGTATCTATAAACAGATCAAAATGATAAATGCCCTGCTTATTCTCTGCTGGTTCACTCGCCATCCCCTGTGGTGACGGTTTATGCTGTCTCCGCATCTGGGCTTTAACTCTGGCCAGCAATTCACGTGTACTAAAAGGTTTGGTCACATAGTCATCAGCACCAAGCTCCAGGCCAAGTACCTTATCAATCTCTCCGTCCTTGGCTGTAAGCATAATGATAGGAATGTCCAAGTGCGCAGAACGCACCTCGCGGCAGACGTCCATACCATCTTTGCCGGGCAGCATAAGATCAAGCAGCATAAGATCGGGCCTTTTGGACAATGCCAGCTCCACTGCACTGTTGCCATCAAAAGCACAAATAACCTCGTAGCCTTCTTTTTCTAAATTAAATTTCAATATATCAGCAATAGGCTGTTCATCATCTACTACCAGAATCGTTCCCATCTGCATGTCCCAGCTTCACCTTCCTATCCTTACTTAATGATCATTCCTTTATTTTAACATACCTGTCTAACCGTCACATCCTACGAAATAAGCAATCCCCCTGCCCAGCAAAAAGAAACGGCTTTGCCGTCACTCGTAGATTAAAAAAAATAAAAACCGCCCGATTGAAATCGAGCAGTTAAAGGACAAAGTATGAATTATTGCAAATACTTCATTGGATTTACAGCAGTGCCATTCTTCCGAATCTCAAAATGCAGATGTGTACCCGTCGAACGTCCGGTGCTGCCCATTACGCCAATCTTGCCACCCTGCTCCAAGCGTTGGCCTGTAGAAACCGAGATGCTTTTTAAATGACCATAATAGGTCTGGTATCCGTTGCGATGATCTACAATAACTACATTCCCGTATCCACTCTGCACACCTGCAAAGATCACGGTCCCGGCATCAGAAGCTTTTATATTCCGATTGCTAGATACCATATCAATACCCTTATGGGCACGGCTCCAACGCTCGCCGAAGCTACTTGTCAGTGTCGCCCCGCTTACCGGCCAACTGAACATGCCTGTTCCTTCACCAACAACCTTCGTTCCCCGATAAACAACTTCTGGCAGCGAGGCTTGTATAACGGTCTGGCCTAACCATTCTTCTTGGACGACCGTACCATTTTCCTTCGTTACCCGATACTCCATTTCTTTAAGTCCAGTTTGCCCTGGACGAACGACTTTGCTTTTGCCTGCCGCTAGCTGATCGCTCGAACGCACAACCACTTCCGGCTCAGTCACTATTTGCTCAGTCACTTTTTCCACAGTTACTACTGTAACATCTGGTTGGGGTACCTTCAGCTTCAGTGTATCTCCAATCTTCAACGTCAGCTCTTTCACGTTAGGATTGTTACTATAAATCTCTTTTTGGGTGATTTCAAACCGTTTGGCAATCCCCGAAATCGTATCACCCTCTTGAACGGTATAAAGAAGGGGCGCCTCTTTACCTTCGGTAAGTGTCTGGACCGCTGCCTCCACATCCAACACTTTATTAGGATCTGCTTTGATAGGAACGATAGAAATATCTTCACTAATCTCTACCGACTCTACTTGCTCCGGAGTCTTCGCTTTTGCAGCAGATGAGCTGGAAGCAGCCGTTCTTGTTAGCTTACTAGCCGTCGTTGCTACTTCTGCTTGTGGGACATAATGATTTTTTACCCCTTCAAGCACTGCATTAGCAGTTTCCTGATCCTTAACTATGCCAACAGCCTTGCCATCTACCATCAATTGTACGCCTACCGCATAAGCCTTCAGCATTCCATCTAGTTTAGTAAGTGTCGCCTCACTATCAACTTCTGGCTTGTATGCCTTCTGCTCTTCTATTGTAATGCCCTCTGTTTGCAGCACCATGGTTGAATTCGGATATTTCTCCTGATATTCTCGTTGTTTCTTATCGTATAGCTGGTTAAGCTGCGTCTGATCGGTAAGTCTTCCGACTTCTTCACCCTTCACCAACACTTGATAATAGGTAACCGTGTTAGCAGCTACATACCTTTTCTCTGCTCCAACCAACACCGTAGCTAGAAGCACAAGGCCGACAGATCCCAAAATCCAAGCGCGCCGAAATCTGCGAGTACCTTTCTCTTGTTGAAAGTGTTTGGAGTCGTGATCGAAATTGTGGCTCTGTTGAACATTCGCCTCGGACTCTGCTGGATGTCCATCTTGCAGCTTGCTCATCCGACGCATGAACTTAAATCCCTTCATGAAACTCTCCCTTTCAGTCCGCTTTTACTTCCGACAAAAGCGGCCAAGCTAATTGTACGACCTCGATTATATAGATTACATCCATGTAAATTTCTGCGTATACTAGTGCTTAATTCCTGCTTCTAATGAACCTATAAAAAGGTTGTTAAGGAGGTTACAAAAAATTAACCTCTTGAGGTCCTTGTTTACTGTACCATAGCTTAGAGAAAAATTTCAACTTTAGACATAACAAAAAACCCGCCAAATACGCGGGTTTTTTGCGCAAATATGAAATTTTAACCTTTTTCATGTGTCTATAAAGTGACAATTACAAATGCTATTGCGTAGATTCTGTAGTTGGTGTAAGCATTTTCATTATGCTCTCATATTCGTCTGCATCAACATATTTTGCAATTACCTGCTGCAGCTCTTTAACCTCATCTTCTGTTAATCCATCCTCCATCGCTGTTGAAATTTTTGCCATCTCATCCTGGGGTAGTTTGGACATCAAAATATTGAATATATTTACCTTCTCTTCCGATGGAAGCTTATCTTTGAAGTCACTGAGTGCCTCAGGTGTCATTACTAATTGTTGGTCACCAACACTTCCACTTCCGTTATCAGCTGAACTTTCGGTTGTAACTTGCCCCATAACTGGTAAGGCATCAGTCGGAGTATTATCATCTACGGGCTCACCCTTGCCTTTAGCTGGCGAATCCGTGCTTTTGTCGGTCTCCTTGCTAACTGTACTCCCTGTGGTTACTTCTTTATTAGCTGTATCCGAGTCAGATTTGTTATCCATGCCAATAATGCTCCGAATCATTCCTCCAAATCCCGGACCGGGAGTATTCACTTTAATATCGAAGCTAGCCAGTACCGACTGAATATAAGCATTTACAACCACGCCCGTTGTTAGAATTGAAAGAGTGCTGGCAAGTACCACAATCAGACATACGCTAAGTGCACGCTTCACGATCTTCATCTTCATTTCTCCTCTCACCTATGTTCAAGTCTATCTGGTAGATCATGTACATGTTCTTCTATACATCCAGTATTGACTAGAACCGGCCTTGGGAAACGTCTAGGCATAAATCTAGGCCCCAAAAGAGAGAGATATAGTCCTCAGAACAAAAAAAAGAGCCTCTAACGAGGCTCCTTAGTATAACTAGGTTTTAGATATAAATTGGCAATACTTGATTCGTCTGCTCACGGTTACGACCCACTGAGAAGATAGCAATCGGAATACCCGTAAGCTCAGATACACGTTCAACATATCTGCGTGTATTGGCTGGAAGATCATCCAACGTTTTTGCAGAAGTAATATCTTCGCTCCAGCCTGGAAGCTCTTCATATACCGCTTCGCATTCTGCCAGCATTTTGAGGCTAGCAGGGTAATGAGTAATTACCTCACCACGGTATTTGTAGCCTGTGCAGATCTTCACAGTCTCAAGTCCGCTAAGTACATCCAGCGAGTTAAGAGATAGCCCTGTGATTCCACTTACACGACGAGCGTGACTCACAACTACACTGTCGAACCAGCCTACACGGCGCGCACGTCCGGTAACTGTGCCATATTCATGACCTGTTTCACGGATATAATCACCTGTTGCATCATTCAGTTCTGTAGGGAACGGGCCATCTCCAACACGAGTGGTATAGGCTTTTGCAACCCCAATAACCTGTTTGATTTTGGACGGTCCCACACCAGAACCTATGCATACCCCACCGGCAGATGGGTTGGATGAAGTAACAAACGGATACGTACCTTGATCGATATCAAGCATTACTCCTTGCGCACCTTCAAACAACACTTTGCGATCCGCATCAATGGCTTCATTAAGAATAACAGAGGTGTCTGTTACATAATTACGCAGCACTTCTGCATATTCCAGATATTGAGTCAGAATCTCTTCTACGTTAAGAGCTTCCGCACCATAGACCTGTGTAATCACTTGGTTCTTCTCTTGCATCAAGGGGCGGAGTCTCAGTTCGAATTCCTCAGCGTCCATCAAGTCAGCAATACGGATACCGTTGCGTGCTGCCTTATCCATATAACAAGGACCGATACCTTTACGTGTAGTACCAATCTTGTTCGGACCCTTACGGTCTTCTTCGAGAGCATCCAGCACCATATGGTATGGCATAATGACATGAGCACGATCACTGATCACTAAGTTCTTAGTGTCAAAACCGTTCTCGTGAATATAATTAATTTCTTGGATCAAGGCAGCCGGATTAATAACCATTCCGTTACCAATTACACAAGTTTTCTCTTTATAAAATACACCCGAAGGGATCAAGCTGAGCTTAAACTTCTCACCGTCAATCAGAATCGTGTGACCGGCATTATTGCCCCCTTGATAACGGGCGACCACATCTGCACTTTCCGCTAGAAAGTCAGTGATTTTCCCTTTACCTTCGTCTCCCCATTGTGTTCCCACGACGACTACCGTTGACATGTTCATTCCTCCGTAGGTGCTACTTAGCACCATTATTTTTCATAATATGGGCCCTATACGTCATTCTTATGTACGTGGCCCTCCGGACGCCAAGCAGATTTAACCCGCTAAAGGACAATTCTCAGTGTAACAGCGGTTTTTTTCAAAGTCAAATAAAACGAACGATTACACAAAGAAATGTGCAATCGTTCGGGAATTATACATGTCAGGTTTAACCAACAAAGGGTTCCGCATGTGCTCGCTCGTAGTTAACGAACTTGTTGAAATTTTTAAGAAAGACCAGTTCTACCGTGCCTACGGGACCATTACGCTGTTTAGCTATAATGATCTCAATAATATTCTTCTTCTCCGTATCTGCATTGTAATAATCATCACGATACAGAAACGCAACAATGTCGGCATCCTGCTCGATAGAACCCGATTCACGCAAGTCACTCATCATTGGACGTTTATCCTGACGCTGCTCTACACCCCGGCTTAACTGCGACAGAGCAATAACCGGAACATCCAGCTCACGAGCAATCTGCTTCAGTGTACGAGATATATCCGATACTTCCTGCTGACGGTTCTCTCCGCCTTTACCGCGGCCCTGAATGAGCTGCAAGTAGTCGATGACGATCATGCCAAGTCCTTTTTCCTTCTTCAGTCTCCGGCACTTTGCACGAATATCGGTTACCGTGATACCTGGTGTATCGTCGATATAAATCTCCGCTTCAGATAGAGACTGAATACCCATCGTCAGCTTGGACCAATCATCATCACTCTTGAAGTCACCGGTACGCATAATATTGGCATCTAAGTTGGCTTCAGCACAAATCATCCGCTGTACCAGCTGTGGCGCTGACATTTCCAGACTGAATATCGCAACAGTTTCTTTAGCGCGTACTGCCACGTTCTGTGCAATATTCAGGGCGAATGCAGTCTTACCAACAGATGGACGAGCCGCAACAATGATCAGATCGTTACGTTGGAATCCGTTAGTCATATGATCTAAATCCACAAATCCGGTTGGGATACCTGAGGTACCCCCCTTATTTTGATGAAGCAACTCAACCTTGTCGAACACTTCCATCAAGACATCGCGGATCGCAATAAATCCACTGCCGCTTCGCCGGTTGGAGATTTCAAGAATACGCCGCTCTGCATCACTCAGCATATCGGCTACATCTTCACCGCCAGTATAACCTTCGCTCACAATCTGCGTGGCTGTGCGAATCAAACGGCGCAGCATGGCTTTCTCTTCGATAATCTGGGCGTAGTATTCTACGTTAGCAGCAGTAGGCACGGCATGCGCCAGCTTAGCTAAGTAGCTAACACCACCAATATCTTCAAGCTCTCCTTTGTCCTGCAGTCTGGACGTAAGTGTAACAAGATCAATCGGCTGGCTCTCTTCTCCGAGCTGCACCATCGCCTCAAAAATCATTTGATGCGCTTTATCGTAGAAGTCTTCAGTATTCACCCGTTCCATTGCAGTAATGAGCGCTTCATCCTGCAACAGAACCGCACCAATTACCGCCTGCTCGGCTTCAAGATTCTGCGGGGGAACCCGATCGAAAAAGAGATCTCCACCCATGTTACTCCTCCGTTACCTCAACCTTAAGTGTGGCCTTTACTTCAGTATGCAATTTTACGCTTACTTGAAATACTCCTATATGGCGAATTGGCTCACCTAATTCAATCTTGCGCTTATCAATAGTAATTCCTTTGGTGGAAGCCAGTGTCTCAGCAATCTGTTTGCTTGTAATAGCGCCGAATAAACGTCCGCCTTCACCTGATTTTGCTTTCATTGTCAGTGTTAACTCGTCAAGCTTCTTACCCAATTGCTGTGCTTCTTCTTTTTCGTTATCTTTACGGCGTTGTTCAGCAGCTGCTTGATTCTCCAGCGTCTTCACGTTACCTTCCGTTGCCGGACGAACCAATCCACGTGGCAATAAGAAGTTGGAAGCATAACCTTCGGATACCTCTTTAACCTGACCTTTTTTACCTTGACCCTTAACATCTTTTATGAAAATGACCTTCATTCGAATAACCCCTCTTTCGATTCGATTTCCGCCAGCACCTGCAGTAATCTGGCTTCTGCTTCTTTACATGTTCCTTCAAGCTGTACTGCGGCATTGGACAGATGCCCACCGCCGCCTAATTTCTCCATCACGACCTGTACATTCATACGTCCGAGTGATCGGGCACTAATGCCAATCAGGCCGTCAGGCCGCTCGCTGATGACGAATGAAGCGACTACGTTGGTCATCCCAAGTAGCGTGTCCGCAGTCTGAGCAATAAGAAGCTGCGGGATTTTCATGCCTGGTGCCGTAACTACGAGCGCGATTTGGTCATACACCATTCGCGCATGTTTGATAATTTCGGCTTTGGAAATATACTCCTGTAAATCCTCCTTCAGCATGCGCTGAATAAGTACGGTATCGGCACCATTCCGGCGCAGGAAGCCTGCGGCCTCAAAGGTACGCGAACCCGTATGGAGCGCAAAGTGCTTTGTATCCACCGTGATCCCCGCTAACAACATTGTAGCATCCAGCGGACTGATCTTTACCTTCTCATGGATATACTGAAGCAGCTCTGTCACCAGCTCACAGGTCGATGAAGCGTAAGGTTCCAAATATACCAATACAGCATCATTAATGAACTCTTCACCTCTGCGGTGATGATCCACCACTACGATTCTGCTGGCATATTGTACTAGCCGCGGCTCCATCGTCATAGACGCCTTATGTGTATCCACAACAATAAGCAGGGTATGCTCTGTCATGATCTGTAGGGATTGCTCCGTTGTGATGAATGACTTATACAAATCGTCATCCTTACGAATCTGCTCCATCATGTTAGTTATCGATGGATTTGGAGTCTCCATCACAATGCTAGCCTCTACATTATACATCTGCGCAGCCCTTAACAGGCCGATTGCAGCACCCACAGCATCGATATCCGGTGTCCGATGACCGAGGATCAGCACACGATCGCTCTCCTGCATCAGATCCCGCAAAGCATGCGCAATGACCCGCGCCCGCACTCGGGTACGCTTCTCAGCAGCATTACTCTTGCCACCGTAGAAGGATAACCGTTGGCCTGCTTTTACAGCCGCCTGATCACCACCTCGGCCCAGCGCCATGTCTAGACTGGATTGGGCCAATGCCCCTAATTCACTTGCAGAGTCTGCGCCAAAGGCCAGACCAATACTCAGTGTCATAGGTACCTTGAGATCAGCAGTCATTTCTCTGACTTCATCTAGAATCACGAAGCGGCTCTCTTCCAACGCTTGCAGGCTACGATGATTAAGCAGCATTAGATAACGTTCCGAGGACAACCGCCGCAGATAAACCTCAAACTGCTTACTCCATTCAGTGATCTCACTCGTCACCTTAGCAATCAGCGAGGTTCGCTGTTGATCATCCATTCCTTGAGCGGATTCATCCAGGTTATCCATCATCACTATGCCGATCGCCAGCTTCTCATCCTCATACCGCTCACGTAACACCACAAGCTCAGTGATATCATACAAGTAAAGAATACGCTCACTCGGAATAATGACAGCTTGATAAAATCGTTCATCCACGGTGATCTCAAGGCGGGTGTCATGGAGCACACCTTCTTTGCCGACCTCCCGCTTACCCGCTGCAGCACCTGTAAAAAAAGACTGCATATCAGGCAATAATTCTTGCAGTGATTCCCCAACTAAAGACTTGCGTGCGAAAATATCGCCGGCATAGCGGTTATTCCATTCCACCGTTCGATCCTCGCTAAACAGAATGATTCCAAGCGGCAGCATGCTGACTGCTTCGCCCTCTACCCGCTTAATGCGGAAAGACAGCCCATTAATATATTCCACCAGATTACGGCGGAACGAGATCTCCGCTTTCAACATATAGAAGCATAAAGTACCTGACAGAAACAGGCCGGCGACCCCAAGCGCCCAGTTATAGACACTGACAATTATAATAAGGACCAACAGCAGCATGAACGCCCATACGGTATGATAGCCGTGCCAGCGTCTTTGCAGAAATTTAGGCATGAACTCTCACCCTATCGTTTCGATTTGGTCACATACTCCCGCAGTGGGAACGCAAGATCAATAATACCAATAATGCGCAGCGGCGGCAGTAAAATAACCGGTATCGCTAACAAAACGGCAGACATCTTGTTCCATTTGCGTTCATGCGCCAGGAAGAAGAAAAATCCGATGGCCTGAATCATAAAGCCAATTCGCAGCAATGGCAGAAGATTGGCAGAAATCATGAGGATGAAATTGTTCTCCGACCCTGAGAAGAAGAGCTGTAGAACAACACCAATCAGATAGTACCAAATAAACGATCTCGAAAGTCTCCATTCACGTGCAGGCTTCATCTTAGGCACTGCATAATTCATACTGTTCAGAATCGGGCGGGCAATAGCATGCGTAATCACAGCAATCATGAAGGAGCTTACGATTAGAGTCATAGGGATCATTTGGACCGTCATATGACTTATCTTGTTTACATCCTCAGTTGAAAATCCAATATCAGTGAGCAGAGGATTGGTAGTTCCGAGCTCGGACAGAGGTGAATTAACCATTTGCAATACATCGTTCACATAGGTAGACAGGTCAAAATTAAATAATGCCGTACCCAGCAGCAAAAGCAGCAGGAACTGTGCAAGAATCGTAACCGTACCTGCGATCACAGTAGACATAGCCGGGGCATGTCTTTTATACCAGCGCCCCATAACCAGCGCCGGTATTAAGAAATACGCAGCTATCAACAGATAAATTGGTGTAATCAAGCCTACAATCAGCAACACCGGCAATACATGCAGCACAAATTGTCTCGTGTTCAGTGTAGTAAACAACACTACTGCCGGAACAATCATAAACAGGGTAGTGATGATGAGGAGTGGAGTCGTTAAACTAAGCAGCAAAAGTAAGTATGCTACGCTCCAAGCCACAGATGACCAGCGAAATTTCAACAGTATTCACCTCTTACGCATATGTTCTTCTAAAGCAGATATATCTTGGTACCAATCTTCCAGTTGATGCCCTTCCTGCTTGTGCTTTCTAAGCTTCTCCAGTAGCAAGTCATCTAAAGAACGATAAGGAATCCCTAGTCTGCGGCCCAAAATATAAGAGCTCATAATCAAGCTAGCCAGACTGTCACCGACACGGGTAGTACTGCCTTCCCATAACGCTTTAAATAACCGTGAAACTTGATCAATCACTTCGGTTTTCAGCCATTCAATTACCTTGGCGCGCTTGGCTACATCCAGATCCTTCGGCACATTGGACACGTCTCTCTACCTCCGGCAAAAAGCTTTATTCTCCATTATAGCATAAAAAATTCGGTGTCACACTGGACGCCCCGCGCCCCTTAAGTATGCTTCAATCCATGCTGACTATGCCTCTTTTTGGAGAGGAGCTTTCTTTAAAAAAGACCCGCATTCCGTTATCGCCGGAAATACAGGCCTTGTTCCGATAGCTTCTATAACCGCGAATACACTGGGACTATAATGATTCCTGTGATTGTCTTGTTACAAATTTCTCGCAATACTCTATGACTTGACTCCGGCGAACAATTCCAATAAACCGGTTCATATCATCGACCACAGGTACAAAGTTCTGCACCTTAGCCAAATTAATTAGATCTTCCATATCCGCATCAATCGAGACCGGCTTGTTATTCATACGTAATGGAACGTCCTTCAGCAAAAATTTTGAAGCGTTCTCAAACGAAACCTTGCCCTCCGACTCTTTCATGTACCAGAGCAGATCACCTTCCGTTACCGTGCCGGCATACTCTCCATTACGGTTAAGAATCGGGACTGCTGTATAGCGGTGAAACTCCATCCTCTCAAGCGTTTGGCGCAGCGTAGAATCGAGCGTTACGCAGGCCACCTCCTGTTTCGGAAGTAAAAAAAATGCAATATTCATCTCTTGATCCTCCTCAAAGAGTTCCGAAGGAATTACGGTTCTTTAACTTCCTTTTACTGCCATACCAATGTGATTATACGTAGCAGCTAAATAATAGTTCCAATTCATTATAACATGAAGACAGTAAGCAGCAGCCATGAGAATGTTTATGGCTGCTGCAATTTATTTATATGAGTTTAGCTTTCCAATTAGAATTACTGCGTAACTGCTGTTGCTTTGGGCTCGAGTGCATTACTTGCTTTTCCCGGCTCAATCAGTTGATCTACTGGTGTTCCTGCATTCATCCAATTATCAATCAGCGCCTTAGCTTCACGCAAATCCTCTTCATCAACGATATCATAATAAAGTCCGTCAATACGTTTTCCTTCGCCCATTACCGTAAAGCTTGAGATATCCATGTCTTTGCCGCCCATGAATTTCTTGGCCAGACTAATGATCATTGAAGGCTCTATATCGGTCTTAAAATTATCGCCCATAATATCCAGCAGCTTTGGAATATTGCCGATTTGGCTGATCGATAACATTTTATTAGCTACAACATCAATAAAAACCTGTTGGCGTTTGGTCCGGTTAAAGTCACTATCTTCACGGTAGCGTGTATAGTTAAGTGCTTCTTGACCGTTATAATTCGACTTTCCACCCTCGATCGTAAACTTTTCATGGTCCTTACCCTTGTTTACAATGTCCTTCTTGATTGGCAGCGGAACGCCTCCAATAGCATCAACGGCATCCTTGAGCCCTTGAAAGTTAATGGTGGCATAATACTGAATATCATGCTCCAGCAGTGCTTCCAGAGTATCCTTAGCCATTTGCTGCCCACCAAAAGCATAAGCATGGGTAATCTTATCTTTTTTATTATCGTTATGCCCAATAATCTCGGTATACGTATCACGTGGAATAGAAATAAGCAGAATTTTGTAATCCTCTGGGCGAACAACAGCATACATCATCGTGTCCGAACGTGCGGTTTCATTGTCGCGTTGATCAGTCCCGAGCAGCATCAGCGAGAATGGATCGCTTTTGTATACAACCGGCTCTGGCTTAACCTTATTCTCATCCTTAAGTGGCTGGTAAGATTCTTCTTTCAGCTTGCTTTCTACCCGATCGGACAAAAAGAGGTCAAAAGCTAATACGGCCAAAGAATTTCGAAAGAGAAAACCTCCCGCTATAATAACGACGAGAACAATTAGCGCAATGTATCTTTTCTTTATTTTTTTCATCTTTGATTCCTTCTTTATTGTAGAATAATTGCACGTACCATATATTTACAATGCCTCCTGATCGTTCTCAGGCAGTCATGGTTTTATTTCTCTCGGCGGCGAATTTACTGTCCCTTATTCCATTATCTTATTGTCCCCCCTTTCAGGAAATTCGGGTCATTCTAAATTATAGAAAAAAAGTTTTTTTGTGTTTCTAAAATAATATGGGATAAAACAATATTTCTATTGTAATCACTAAATTGATAAAAAGAAACAACAAATACCGACATGAATAGGGAAAAAGCACCATACCAAGTAATAATTACTGGTATGATGCTCCAAATTTAACTTCGAATCCCAAGGGCATGTATAATATGTTTTACCCGTTCTCCATAATGTAAACCGCGGAAAAACCCATAATCGAACAATTTAGCAGCACCCTCAAATCGGCTGCCATAAGTCTCCGCCCCCATAACGACCGCAATAAGCCGGTGCCCCTCCCTCTGGGCTGATCCCGCAATACAATATCCCGTCTGGCTATCATATCCAGTCTTCAACCCATCTGCTCCATCGTATGCGTAAGCGCCGCCCATACCTGGAAGCATAAGGTTGCTATTACTAACATATAACCCTTTATCCTTTAATTGCATCTGTGTACGACCGGAAATATTCAGTACATCAGGATGATTATGGATTAGCGCAGCTGCCAATTTGGCTGTATCCCTCGCTGTCATCATCGTCTGGCCACCGATATGCGTAGGCTGACGAATGATACCAAGATCCTTGCTCGACAATCCAGAGGCGTTGGTAAATACCGTATTAGGAGATAAACCTAAACTACGTGCTCTATCATTCATCATAAGTACAAAAGAATCCTCTGATCCTGCCATATATTCTGCCAATGCAACTGCAGCATCATTAGCAGAATATATGGTGATGCCTTCGAATAGCTCCCTTACTGTATAGAAATCTCCTCGTTTTAATGAGAGACTCATACCTCCCATTTGACTGGCGTAAGCACTAATAGGGACTCTATCCTCCCACCTAAGGGTTCCAGAGGTTATGTGATCCAGCACAATCATTTCAGTCATTAATTTAGACACACTGGCCGGTGGCATAGGCACATCGCCGTTTATATTGACCCATATGTCTCCACTATCCATATCTAGCAGCACTGCTGAACCCGCGTCAATATCCGGTTTAAAGCCCAACTCGATAGGCCTCCACACCGTAATTAAGACAACGACTATCAAAGCTGCACCAGCCCATATTAATATCCGTCTCTTCATCGTTGTCATCCTCCATAATATATATGACGAATGAAACAGCAATTTGATTTCACTTTTTGCGTAATTTTTTTTATTTTTTTTAATTTAGTCCTTTATCCACCATTTATTAGGCTCAATTATGGAGCCCAAAGAATCAACACGCACACCTTGTAGACGTTTATTGACAGCAGTAATGCTTTCTCTTTCCGCAAAAAAGATCATAGGAACCTCTTCATTCACTAGCTTCTGCCATTCATAATAGATTTGTTGTCGATAATCTCTATCATACGCCTTCATACTTGTGCCATCGCGAATCAATTCTTCATTCCGCTCCGAGGACCAACGTGGGTAGTTCCACAAATCATTCTCTCTCCAGAGACCTGAAGGATCAGGATCATTAGCTAATCCCCATACCCCGTTAAACAACTCAATGGACGGATCATCAGCCTCTACTGCTTCATAGAAGGTGTTGAGCTCTTTTAACGCCCCACCATTAAGCTGCACATCAAGTCCCACATTTCGCCAATCCTCCAGAATAGCAGCAGTTCGTAACTCCGCTGAATGACTGCCTAGCATAGAATCATAATTAATAACTAACTTTTCTCCTTTTTGATCCTCACGCAGGCCATCTCCATCAACATCTACAAAACCAGCCTCATCAAGCAGCTGCTTCGCTTTTTCCGGATCATAGGGATACGTATTAATCTGACTATCAGGGATCTTCGCCCAGCTTGCACTGGAAACCGGAGTTTCTATAGGCTTGCCTAACCCATGAGAAAATGATTGAATGATCCCCTCCCGATCAAGTGCATAATACATCGCCTGACGTAATCTTTTATCCGCAAATTTAGGGTTATCCATTACGATTTTTTCAGCTTCACTATCCCAATACCCAAATTTAAACCCTATATACTCATAAGCAAGCTCATTTGATTGTAAAATATTAATATTATCGAGTTTACTCAACTTTTCATAAGTATCTCGTGGAGCATTCTCTATATCAATTACGCCTTGTTCAAACAGGCTGATGATTTCCTTGTCATCAAATACCTTATACAACACACCATCCAATAAAGCCTTACCTTTATAGTATTGATCAAAGCGCTTCATCTCCACCCGCTGGCCAGGTTCAATAAGGCTCACCTCAAAGGGGCCAATCCCAATCGGATTTTTTCGCATCTGATCACTCTCAGGCATATCCTTAACAGCGACTCCAGTATAATATTTTTTATTCATCGGATACGGCCATAGATTATCAATCGTATTTACGCGGGCAGCTGTCATTGTTATTTTCAAAGTATAAGGATCTATAACCTTAAGACCTGTTATATTCTTCGCCTCACCTTTATGATAGGCTTCTGCACCTTGAATCATTTCCACACTATAATAACGCGATCCGGTGTAGTCTGGACTAGCAATAGTCTCCATCGCAAATTTCCAGTCCTCTACGGTCAGTTCATCTCCATTATGCCAACGGATTCCCGGTTTGATTTTAAAGGTAAATATTCTATGATCCTCGGACTCCTGCCAAGTGGCGATATTAGGAACCGTTGATAAATCATCATCTATCGTAAACATGGCCTCAGTAATAAACTCCAGCACATGAAAATCATCTTCACCTTCATAAAAAGCAGGCTCAAAGAAGCCCATAAACGGCGATGAGTATCCATAAGTAACTACTCCGCCAGTCTGTGGCTTTTCGACCACCTCATTGTGATGTAAAGATAATGAATTACTGCTGGTACCTGCTCTGCTGCATGCTGACAATACAGTAGTCATCACGAGCATTGTTAACAAGAACCCGCATATCTTCTTATTCTTCATGTGTTCCTTCCCTTCTCTAGTTGAACGTATATCTACATCTAAGCTATGGAATAAATATTTACTGTAACAAAGTTTTAGAATGGTTACAATAACTTCTAAGCTTTAGGCCTATACTCCTGCTTGAATTTACGCATATTTCATAGTATTTATAAAAAAAGAGGGACCTACCTCATAGGCAGATCTCTTTATTTCATTATTCTTCATCCTTATGCGTAATTCTCAGGCCTTCGACATGCTTACGCTGCATCAATTTACGCTTTTTACGGGTATCCTTGCTCTCAAAAATTATATCAAAGTCATATTCCTCAGGATACAGCTCATCTTTGGATAGATATGGCTTTAAACGTTTATGATTAATCCGCATTTTTTGCTTCTGGATCATCACTCCGACCATTCCTAAGTGATCTTTTTTCTCATAAACAATTCCTAACCGTCCCAGTGAAGTTACAAGAACGGCATCACCAATTTCATATTGGGTCTGCTTCTCCTTATCGCTCTGTGATTCCGCAGACTTTTCTTCTTTTTCAAAATCCTCTATAACAGGTGCAGTCTTCCCTTTCTCTCCCTCTTTGCTAAAAAGACTTGCCCATGCCGACCCATCACCTTTCTGCAGCCTTTGCTGCTGCGCCTCAACGATCTCCCACGATCGCTTGATAACGTTATCCTGGATACCCAGCTTTTTAGCAATTTGCAGAGCGTAACTCTCCCCCGCTTCTCCGATAGTCAGACGATACAACGGCTGCAGCGTTTCTTTGTCGAATTCCATTCGTGCATTTTGAAAACCGGCTGTCGCAGCAGCAAAGGCTTTTAGCTCATTAAAATGGGTTGTGACGATAATATTCGCCCCTTTACGGCTCAGTTCTTCCAGAATGGCGATTGAGAGGGCGATTCCTTCCCCAGGGTCTGTACCTGCCGCCAGCTCGTCAATGAGCAGCAGCACCCCTTTAGAGGCATCTCTCAGCATTCCCTCAATACTCTTCATTTGTGCCGAAAATGTACTGAGTGATTGGGCCAAACTTTGTCCGTCTCCGATTACACTGATCACATCCGTAAAGACCGTAAACTCACTCCCCTCCTCGACCGGAATCAACAGCCCCGATTGAGCCATGAGGGTCAGCAGCCCGAGGGTCTTGAGCACCACCGTTTTACCGCCTGTATTTGGACCTGTAATGATTAGGGATCTATATCCCTTCCCTATCTCCAGGCTAATTGGAATCATGCCCTGCAGCATAGGATGCCTGCCTCCGTTCATCCTTAGAAAACCCCTATCATTTAGAGTAACCTCAGATGCTCCCAGCGTTCGTGCGTATTTTGCTTTGGCAAAAATAAAATCATAGGTGCCTGTAACCTCGATATTTAGGCGCAGTGCAGTTTGTTCCTGTTCTACCATGCTGGTCAGCATACTGAGGATCACAGCTTCTTCACGTGCCTCTTCTCCTAATAACAAATCCAGCTCAATCTGCATGGAGGCGATCTCATCTGGTTCGATGAACACCGTCTGTCCACTTGTGGATTGATCAAGTACCGATCCCTTTATTTGCTTATGATACTCCCGCTTTACGGGGATAACGTAACGTCCACCACGCTGACTATAAATATTCTCTTGCAAAATCGATTGATGGCGCGACATGATCCCGTCGATTTTTTTATGAAGACGTTCTTTAGCTACGCCAATCCGTTTACGAACCCGCTCTAACCCCTTACTAGCTCCATCATCAATCGCCCCAAAGCGGATACAGCGGTCAATTGCTTCCCGCACATGATTTAATTCCAGCAGAGAGGAGGCATAAGCAGCAATCCGGGGAGCACTTTGCTCTTTAGAAGCCATATATTTGCGCAATTGACTACAGCTCTTTAGAAATGTAGCCACTGCAGTGAAGTCTTGCTCACTGTACAGATATCCAGTCCCCATTAGTGACATGATCCACTCAATCCCCTCTAATGAAGGAATCGGTACACTGGACCCCCGCTCCAGCAGCTCTTTAGCTTCAGACGTTTCCTCCATCGCTCTTTGAATGGAAGGCAAATAGGTCATAGGCATAAGCTCTTCTACAGTTTTCTTTCCTACATAAGATACCGCATGACGGCTAAGCTCGGTTTTAATAATTTCGTATTCCAACGTGTTTAGACTTTGTAAATTCACAGCAAATCCTCCTTATTGATCTAACTATTTTTTTGGAACAAAATCTCCCTAACGCAAAAAGGACAAAGAATGCCACTATGGCAGTCCTTGCCCTTCTTTTTATACTATTGTTCTCTGGCGTTTTAAGGTCCCCCTATAAAAGCCAGGGTGGCCGAAAAACAAAAAAACCGTGCTCTAAGAGCACGGTTAATTACAAAGAGAACAATAGCCGTAAAGAGGCCATATGACGCTTCGTGTGTTCTTAACTAAATCATCCACCGTTAGGAACAACAGACATCTGTGCGAGACGGACTCAAATAGAGCACGTAAACGCCAAAAGACGAGCCTGCTAAAGCCTTCCTAATCCAGTGTTATGAAATTGCTAGTTAAGAACGGTCACCAACATCAATATTTCCCCTTTTATTATAGGATAGCTGTAATTTAACACATTCCAGATTGAACGTCAAACGTAATCCGCACGCTGGCTTTTCACAACAAAAAAAGCAGCCGGTTTCCCGACTGCTTCTATAAAACGTCCTATTCCGTTGTGTAAGGAAGCAACGCGATTTGACGCGAGCGTTTTACAGCAATGGTAAGAGCGCGTTGGTATTTTGCACTTGTACCTGTTACACGGCGTGGCAAAATCTTTCCACGTTCGCTGATGAACTTCTTAAGAAGTTCAGTATCTTTATAATCAATGTGAGTAATCTTGTTCACAGTGAAAAAGCAAACTTTTTTACGCTTGTTGCGTCCACCACGACGTGCTGGTCTTTTGTCGTTGTCAGCGCCTTCTCTTGGTTTAAAAGCCATATTCTTTTCAGTCCTTCCTAATTAAAATGGCAAATCATCATCCGATATATCAATCGGTTTACCATCGCCCGAAAAAGGATCTTGAGTATTGTTGTTACGCGAGAAATTATTGTTGTTATTTCCGCGTCCAGCGTTACCACCGCCACCATATGCTGGCTCTTCAGGCATACTACTTGCACCACTTGAAGTATTTCCACCTTCACGGCTTTGTGAAGATTCCAGGAAACGAACATTATCAGCAATAACTTCAGTTACGTATACACGTTTACCTTCGTTATTCTCATAGTTCCGCACTTGGATGCGTCCTTCCACTGCTGTCAGACGACCTTTGCGCAAATAATTGGCACAGGTTTCTGCTAGCTGTCTCCAGGTAACAACCGGGATGAAGTCTGCCTCACGTTCACCGTTCTGGCCCGTAAAGTTACGATCTACGGCAAGCGTAAATTGAGTTACGGCAACACCAGCGGGAGTATAACGAAGTTCCGGGTCACGGGTCAACCGTCCGATCAAAATGATACGGTTCAACAATTCTGGTCCCCTCCTTTAGAGCGATTCATTACAAAGCTTGTCAAGATCTTAAGCAACGTCGTTCGTAATGAGATAACGAATAACTTCGTCAGAAATCTTCATAAGACGTTCTAATTCAGTAACTACTGCAGGTTCTGCATTGAAGTTAACCAAAACATAAACGCCATCACGGAATTTCTTGATCTCATACGCAAGACGGCGTTTACCTTGCACTTCGTGCTTTGTAATTTCCCCGCCATTGGAGATGATGCCTTGGAATTTATCGACTGCTGCTTGAACAGCTTCTTGTTCAATGTCAGGACGAATAATGTACATCACTTCATATTTGCGCATAATTTTCACCTCCTTATGGTCTGAGGCCCCTAATCACGTCAGGAGCAAGGAACGAGCACAAACATAGACTCGCACCTGATTAATATACCAAAACGAGCAGCAGAGTGCAAGCAATATTAATACCGGACAACCCTCCACCCTCTTTTTACATGAAAAAAACCCTACCTGCGCACAATAATCAGTGAATTCATCTGCACTTAAGGAAGGAGCGATAATGATGGGCGAAAAGACGGAATATGAAAAAGGCGACAAAGCCCCCAATCCAGGCATGTATACAGAGGTAGGTGAAGCGCGAAGCTTCCATACCGAAATTCAGAATCCACAGCATATTAAAATGGAAAAAGGGGATACCTTCCCCGAGACCAGTAACAAAAATCGGAAGTGGAAAAAGGTTGAAAAAGCACGTGTACATTAATTAAAAATAAATGTGTATAAAAAAAACGACATTACACCATACTATTCTCAGGCAGTACAAAAGAGAGGTGTGGTTCCGTTGGCCGTCGTAGACGAACACAATCACAGGATATCTGATTCAGCATCTATTGTTAGCTGGGAATAGTAGTGGGTTATTGTCTAAAAAGCAGTAACCTCAGCAACGCCTAAATCACTTTAGTAGCTATATACAGAGAAATTCCAACATCATTGATGTACTGCCTCTTAAAGAAGGACCCGAAAGGGCCCTTCTTTTTGCATGTTATGATCTTTTGCAAACAGCTCATTGGACACAAAAAAACCTCCGTTACAGGAACGAAGGATTCATTAAAATGTTATATTATGCTGAAGTGGCGGAGAGGGTGGGATTCGAACCCACGCACGCTGTGACACGCCTAACTGATTTCGAGTCAGCCCCCTTGGGCCTCTTGGGTACCTCTCCGCAGCAAAAATAATTGTATCATGCAGACATGCCATTTGCAAGCTTAATTATTGTCTGTATTTCCCTCTGCAGAACGCAGTACCTTCTTCATATTCTTCTCGAATTTCGCCCGGGGAATCAGAACACTGTGCTGACATCCTGTACACTTAATGCGGATATCCATCCCCATACGAATGATCTCCATCTCATTAGAACCGCAAGGGTGCTGTTTCTTCATCTGTACAATATCTCCAAGCTGAAAAACTTTACGTTCCACTACCCTTCCCCCTTTTTCCCCTCTTGTGTAGCTGCGATTTGGCGTCTTGATCGAGTGTCAGGCGTATCCGATACTTCCTGCTCATTTTCTGTTTTTCCCAGTTCAATTTCAGCCTTTGCTTCTTCTTCTGCCTTCAAACGAGCTTCCTCTTCGGCTTGAGCAGCTTGAGCCTGCTCTAGACTGCTTAGTTTCTCTAGTGCCTGCTTAATATCATTCTGAATCTGTCTCTCCGCAACCTCTTTTGCATTGGGTAAACAGCTAGCCGCTATACGAATTACATATTCCGAAGTACTCATGGACTGTATACCGAGCACATTAGGATAAGCAAGCACATTAGAGTTACGCTCTTCTATTCCCTTTAACGCTTCTCCAATCAAACCTAGCGTGGCCTCCAAGCTGCGCTCCATTTTTACAGGAACATCAACTACAGCCAATGCATTCGAGAGAGAATAATTGGTCACGTTCGTGATTAATCCATTCGGGATAATAAATACTTCTCCAGTTGTGCTTAACAGCCTGGTTGTTCGCAGTCCGATTAATTCTACAGTTCCTTTATAGGTACCTGTTTGAATCACATCACCCACTGCAAATTGATCCTCTAAAATAATAAAGAAACCTGTAATAACATCCTTCACCAAACTTTGCGCCCCAAAACCTACTGCTAAACCAAGTACACCCGCTCCAGCCAACAATGGTGCCAAATCGAAGTGGAACTCAGAAAGCACGAGCATGATCATCACAAAATTACAGATAACTGTCACTACATTTTTCATCAATTCCCCAACCGTAGTAAACCTTCGTGTGTTGGACAGAAGTCTGCCACCGGTTTTACGCTCAAGCGAACGATCAATAATATTAGAAACAATTTTAATAATAACCCGGGTTAAGAGAAAAATAACAAGAATCCGTAGACCCGCAAATAATACATCCGCCCACATATCAGCATCGGTAAACCAATTCCACACCTTATCTTTAAAGCGAATGGCATCTTTTAATGTATCCGCACCGGGTGTATCAGCCTCCAGTATCCACATATTCATCGCATGTACTCCTCCCTACCCCTAAATCAGTATGTAGTTCTCGTTGTGTTTTCCGTAGATGCCGCGTATTTCTATTTCTTGCTCAACTATAATCTTTTTTACCTCTTCCAGCGCATTTTGAAAAAACTGAATTGAAATTGCACAGCCTGCGGTGATTTCCTTCGGAGTTGGAAATATATCAATTTCTATTTCAGCATACTCAAGCAGCATTTCAGCACGAAGCGCCTGCTGGGTGGAGTCAAACGCTATTAACATCTCATCCTGCATATACGTCAAGCCTCTCCATAGGTTTATCGTCCTATCTCTTGCTGCTGTAGTATAAAACCCCTCTTCTATCCATATACTAGATACCAACAAATAGAATCACCTTTAGAAAGGAAGATGGTATGAACTCCTCATCCAAGGCTACAGCAGCGCAAGAAACGTCCTGTTTAAAAATATCACATACAGATCCCGATATCTATTCCGCAATTACTCATCGGCTACTTTTTCACTTTTCACGCACGCGTCCAGAGACTCAAATTATCGTCATCTGTGTAGGCACTGATCGCTCCACCGGAGATTCTCTCGGTCCTCTTGTTGGTACTGCATTATCCCGTTTTCATAGCCCGTTGTTTCATTTATACGGTACCCTTGAGGAACCGGTTCATGCCGTCAATCTTGAAGAGACTTTGTCGCTAATTAATGAAAAATATAATAACCCGTTTGTCATCGGAATAGATGCCTGCTTAGGTCACTCTACTAGTGTTGGCTGCATCCAAGTCGTTGAAGGCCCCCTCAGACCAGGAGCTGGCGTAAATAAACAATTGCCGCCGGTTGGGGATATCCATTTGACTGGAATCGTTAATGTCGGCGGCTTTATGGAGTATTTCGTATTGCAGAATACACGGCTAAGTCTAGTCATGCGATTATCTGATATTATCGCTACAAGTCTATATTCTGCTTTAAAACAATGGAACCTACATGCTACTTCTGCTGCAACGCGAGAGTTATAACTTCTTTTTCTTCCGGCGATAAGGCATATTGTGACTCCCCATTTTGCATAGGCTTGGAGTAAATATATGAGTTCTCACGATTATGAAGGCTGGTTAATACAATGCCACTGCTATTGTCATCCAGAATAGCCACCGAGAAGCTCAAATCATTACCACGTTCACCGAAGGCATTATAACGCTTGAGAGCGATATTTGACTTCATACCGCGGATTTTGACTTGGGTAGCTTCTATCAACGCTTTTTGCTCACGTTGTTCTTCTTCCAGCATGTCGCTTTGGTTCTTCAGATCAACCAGAAGGCCTTCCAGATCCTCCACACCGCTTCCTGCCATCATGGCCTCATATTTGCGCCGTATAGTCCGCAGCTTAGCTCCCTGGGCGATTACAGTCACTATCAGTACTAGCATAATTACTACGAAACCAAACACAAACCACTGCAACTGTTCATTAATTAATTGATTCATTTCAGACATGAATGGACCATCCTTTTTATTTATCTGCTGCGGGCATCAGCCATATAACTCATCCATAGCAGCTAGCATTCTGCTTATATTATGCTCTGTTGTATCTACGCCTACACTCGCCCGAACAGCACCACTTTCTAGTGTATCAACAGCCTTATGTGCCAGTGGGGTACAATGCATACCCGCTCTGACGGCTATTTTATACTCACGATCTAGACGGTGAGCTATATTCGCCGATTCTTCCCCATCCACTACAAACGACACAATTCCAGTTCTCGGAGCCCCTAATGTGGGTCCTAATAGTTTAATGTTTGGAATGTGGGACAACCCCTCCATCAGCAGTTGAGTCAGCTTCCACTCTCTTTCGTGGATAACGTTTGTCCCTATCGATTTTACCTTTTGAACACCGGCTAGTAAACCAGCAATTCCTACCGCATTTTGCGTTCCCGCTTCATACCGATCTGGGCGAACAGAGGGTTGTTCACTATTCTCAGATTGACTGCCTGTGCCTCCATGCATTAAGGGCTCGAGATCCAATTCAGGTGATATATAGAGTCCACCAGTCCCTTGTGGTCCAAGCAATCCTTTATGCCCAGGAAAAGCTAATAAGTCAATATTCATCTTTTTCACATCAATATCAAGCGAGCCTGCACTTTGAGCAGCATCTACTAGAAATATAGCACCCTTTGCTTTAGCTAGATCTCCGATTTCACCAATGGGAAGTATACTACCTAGTAAGTTGGAGCTATGATTACAAATTACCATTTTAGTGTTTGGTCGAAACGTTTTGCCCAATTCCTTCAAATCCAATTGACCCGCCCGATCCACCTTCAGATAATCAACACTTATCCCTAGTGACTTACGTAAATATTCCAAAGGTCTCCGCACAGAATTGTGTTCAGTCATTGTAGAGATTACATGGTCCCCTGCTTTGAGCGCACCTCTAATCGCCATATTTAATGCCATCGTAGTGTTTTGGGTAAACGCTATGTCTTGTGCATTAGAAACCCCAAACAACTCCGCCAGCAAACTCCGGGCTCTCACCAACGCCCGTCCGCTTCCCATGGCCAGCGAATAATTCCCTCTGCCAGCATTTGCTCCCGACTGCAAAGCATTCATCATCGCAGCTGCCACCTCTGGAGGTTTAGGCCAGGACGTAGCCGCATGATCCAAATATACGAAGTCTTCCATAACCCCGCTCCTCGTCTCATACTCTTTTTCATTAAGAAGAAATAACGTTGTCACCCTTTATTGATAATAACCTTATCTGTAGAAAATATAAGGATAATATTCAGCTCTACTTTATACACCCTTATATTTTGAAAAAACATACCCCTACTTATCCGATTACGGATAGCTCAGGATATGTTCTTGGCATAGATACCCATTTAGTTACCCAATAATTCCAACAGTCTTTCTAAGTCCTGCGCACTGTAGTAATTCAGTTCAATCTTCCCTTTTTCCTTACCTTGTTTTATCTTAACCGTTGTTTTAAACCGTTCACGCAATACTTCCTCTACATTATCAATATAGGGATCACGTTTAACAACTTTAATCTTTGTACCGTTCGTCGGCTTTCGATCCAGATTTTTCACCGTTTCTTCAAGCTCTCTTACGCTCCATTGCTGTTCCACGCATTGTTCAGCCAATTGTTTAATAACTTCCGGATCTTTCAAGGCAACAATAGCTCTCGCATGTCCCATAGACATTGTTCCACGTGAAACATATTCTTTTACTTCTTCCGGTAAAGTAAGCAATCTTAGGAAGTTAGCGATGTGTGATCTGGACTTCCCAACTTTCAGAGATAGCTCTTCTTGTGTGAGTGAAAATTGATCCATCAAACCTTGATAAGCAACTGCGATTTCCATGGCGTTTAAATTTTCACGTTGCAAGTTCTCAATCAGGGCGATCTCCATAACCTGTTGATCACTTAGATTTCTTACGACTGCTGGAATCGTAGGTTTACCACAATATTGCGAAGCCCGGAATCTGCGTTCCCCGGCAATGATTTCATACCCCTTCAAAACACTCCGTACAATGATCGGTTGAATCACGCCATGTTGTCTGATAGACTCAGCCAATTCCTGGATTGCTTCTTCATTGAAATCCTTGCGTGGTTGATAAGGGTTAGCTCGCAATTGAGCTAATGGGATTTCTACTACCTTATCATCTTCATTAATAGATAAAGAAGGAATCAGAGCATCCAGACCTTTCCCTAAACGTTTACTCATAAGAAATCACTTCCTTTGCCAACTCTAAATACACTTCTGCTCCCTTTGAGCGAGGATCATAAGTAATAATGGATTGTCCATGAGACGGTGCCTCACTTAAGCGGACATTCCGAGGAATGATAGTTCTGTAAACTTTTTCCTGAAAATACTTTTTAACCTCTTCGATGACTTGGATCCCTAAATTCGTACGGGCATCCAACATGGTTAATAATACTCCCTCTATTTTCAAATGCGGATTAAGATTTTTTTGCACTAGACGCACGGTGTTTAAAAGCTGACTCAACCCTTCGAGCGCATAATATTCACATTGAATCGGAATGATTACCGAATCAGCAGCTGTAAGGGAATTGATCGTCAAAATCCCAAGGGATGGAGGACAATCAATGATGATATAGTCATAATTATTTTTAACCGCATTTAAGGCTTTTTTCAATTTCAACTCTCTGGAAATCGTTGATACTAATTCGATCTCCGCCCCCGCTAATTGAATAGTCGCTGGAATGATGTGCAGTCCTTCATTTTGAGTTTCAAGTATCGTTTCTAGAGGATTTACTTCATTAATGAGAATGTCATATATACAATTCGCTACGTCCGCCTTGTTGATGCCAACGCCGCTGGTAGTGTTGCCTTGAGGATCGATATCAACTAGAAGCACTCTTTTTCCTAATGTAGCCATACCGGCACCTAGGTTCACAGAGGATGTTGTTTTACCGACACCGCCTTTTTGATTTGCTATGGCAATAATCTTGGACACTAATTTCACCTCGAATAGTTAGGAAGAATCTTCTCGTAGATCGCAAGTACAAACGGCCAAACTATGTTACTTTATATAGGCTAAAACTCTAAAATGCAGGACTGAGCAATACATCCTGGTTCAAGTCACACAAAAGGCGGCCAATCACTTTAAGGCCGCCTTCAGCTTTTGAAACAATTTATCTTTTGGGGATTTGGATTACAATCTCGTAATGGTCACCACGGTCATTTTCTGACGTTTTGATTTCCATACCTGAGCCTGACACCATATCAATAGATTGACGAATTGTATTAAGAGCTAGACGAACATCCTTGGTATAGGAGACCCGTTTTGACTTTTTAGTTTGTGAGACTTGTTTATAGAAAGCAATACGAGCTTCCGTCTGTTTAACATTTAATCCTTTTGCAATAATCTCTGCCAAAACTTTTAATTGCATTTCCACACTATCCAGTGATAAGAGTGAACGGGCATGTCTTTCGGAAATCTGACGTTCCATCAATGCTGTCTTGACCTCTTCAGGTAAGTGGAGTAAACGAATCTTATTCGCTATAGTCGACTGACTCTTGCCTAAGCGTTGTGCTAAGCTTTCTTGTGTTAATTGATGAAGATCAATTAACTTCTGATAAGCGACAGCTTCTTCTATGGAGGTCAAACCTTCACGCTGTAGATTTTCTATGAGCGCAATAGATGCAGCCTGCGAATCATTGAACTCACGGACAATAGCAGGGATCGTCTCTAAACCAAGCTTTTTAACTGCCCGCCAGCGCCGTTCACCTGCGATGATCTCATATATAGAATCTCGCATACGTACAACAATAGGCTGAATGACACCATGAGTTTTAATTGTCTGACATAACTCATCAATTTTGTCATCATCGAATATAGTCCGTGGTTGGTAAGGACTGCTAACGACCTCATGAACTGGTATTTGTTTGATTTCTTCTCCGCTGCTCCGCTCGTTAAACCCAAATAGCCTGGTAAATTGTTCTTTCATTCCGTTCATAACCACCTAATTTCGTTATAGTACGATCTTCTTGACCTTCTTCACGGAAAGCATATCGTACAGCAATCTAAAACATTCTGATATTATGGAATTACCTGTAATGAACAGGCATCATAATCTCTCCTTCTTTCGAACAAGAGTACAGAGAAGGAGTTATATACAAAATTAAAGTCTACTATGCTATTCTATCACTTTTCTCTACATAATCATATTCTCCGTAAAGACCTATTTTTCCTGCATTTTTACAGGTGCACAACCAAATCAGCTTATAAATCTAATTTTCATCTAAATTGATATTTATCGATTTTTGTTATCATCATCTTCATAAAAAAAGAGCATTCCCTTTGTTCAAAGGGAATGCTCCTAAAGGAACTTTGAGTATCGGCAATGTTTCACGTGAAACATTATTTCATCAATGGCGTTTTGGCAGGAATTCCCGCTTTTCTTGGATATTTAGCTGGTGTTGCTCCTGTCTTACGGATCATAACAATATGTCGATCCGACTCCTCCACTGGTAAGCTGAACGACTCCACTTTGCTGAGTTCAGCACGAAGCTCTTTTAAGCTGTACTTAGCTTCGCTTAATTCCTCTGAAGGATCGCTGCCCTTCATTGCAGCGAACACCCCATCTTTGCGTGTGAAGGGAAGACAAAATTCATTCAATAAAGACAGTCTTGCTACCGCACGTGCTGTAACCAAATCATAGGCATCACGATGAGTGAACTTGCGCGCGACATCCTCTGCCCGCCCATGGATCAATTGTACATCAGTTAATCCCAATGTCGTACTTACATGCTGCAGAAATGAAATTCGTTTATTGAGCGAATCAACAATCGTTAGCTTCAAATGAGGAAAACATATTTTAAGTGGAATTCCTGGAAAACCAGCTCCTGAACCGATATCTGCGAGATTGGTGATCTCGTTAATATCAAGGAAAAAAGCTAATGAAATAGAATCATAGAAATGCTTCGTATATACCTGCTCTCGCTCAGTTATACCCGTGAGATTCATTTTTTCATTCCAGGATACGAGTTCCTTATAATATAGATCAAATTGTGCTAACTGTTCTGCTGTAAGGGATATGCCTCGTTCCTGTAATAGTTGTGTGAATTGAACTTCCGTATTATCCATAGCTTATCCTTTCGCCGCGGTTACCCGGTTGTAATGCTCAAGATATACAAGAAGAATGGAAATATCAGCAGGTGTAACTCCCGCAATCCGAGAAGCCTGCCCGATAGAGATCGGGTGAATCTTAGTCAGCTTCTGCCGCGCTTCCATCGCTAATCCATGGATTTCATTATAATTAATGTCATCTGGAATTTTTTTCTTCTCCATCTTTTGCAGGCGCTCCACATGTTGAAGTTGTTTTTCTATATATCCGGCATATTTAATTTGGATTTCTACTTGCTCCTTCATTTCTGCATCCAGCATCTCTGGAGATGGTGATACTTGATCAACAAAACTATATACAAGCTCTGGGCGTCGCATCAGAACTAGCAAATTACTGCCATCTACAATAGGTGCCGATTCATATTGCGCTAGTACTTGGTTTACATCAACAGGTTTAACCTTTGTTTCTTGCAGACGAACAATTTCACGCTCCACCCGTTCTTTCTTATCTGTGAAGTTATCGAAACGCTCCTGTGTGATCAAACCAATGTCGTAACCGATAGGTGTAAGTCTTAGATCTGCATTGTCATGGCGAAGCAACAAACGATATTCTGCACGTGAAGTAAGCAGACGGTAAGGTTCATTCGTTCCCTTAGTCACGAGATCATCAATGAGTACACCAATGTATCCCTGTGAACGATCTAGAATTACGGGTTCTTTGTCTTGCACTTTGCGTGCTGCATTAATTCCAGCCATAACCCCTTGGCCTGCTGCTTCCTCATAACCGGAAGTGCCATTGATTTGTCCAGCAGTGAACAGACCTGGAAGACGTTTAGTTTCAAGAGATGGCCATAGCTGTGTAGGAACCATTGCATCATATTCAATAGCATAGCCGTTACGCATCATCTCTACCTTTTCCATACCGGGGATGGAACGTAAGATAGCTAGCTGTACATCCTCAGGAAGACTAGTGGACAGACCTTGTACATAGTATTCCGATGTATTTTTTCCCTCTGGCTCTAAAAAGATCTGATGCTTAGATTTATCACTGAATCTTACGACCTTATCTTCTATAGAAGGGCAATAACGTGGGCCAGTTCCTTCGATAATACCTGTGAACATTGGCGCACGATGAAGGTTATCATTAATAATCTGATGAGTAACCTCAGAGGTATACGTTAACCAACAAGGAAGTTGTTCGTTATCGGATGATTTCGTTTCGAACGAAAAGAATTTCGGTTCATCGTCACCTGGTTGAATTTCTGTCTTAGAGAAATCGATCGTATCACGATGTACACGTGGTGGAGTACCTGTTTTAAAACGCACCAATTCAAACCCAAGCTCCCGCAAATTCTCAGAAAGCTTCACGGATGGCTGTTGATTGTTAGGTCCACTTTCATATGTTAGCTCACCCATAATCACTTTACCGCGCAGGTAAGTACCTGTTGTCAGGATAACAGTCTTACTATGGTATTCGGTGCCAGTCTTCGTAACTACACCTACACAACGTCCATCCTCAACGATTAAACGCTCAACCATCCCTTGACGAAGTGTCAAATTAGGCGTTTTCTCCATAGTTTCCTTCATTGTATGTTGATAAAGGAATTTATCAGCTTGTGCACGTAAAGCATGTACTGCTGGTCCTTTACCTGTATTCAGCATACGCAGTTGAATGAATGTCTTATCTATATTGCGGCCCATTTCTCCGCCAAGCGCATCAATTTCACGCACTACATGTCCTTTGGCAGGTCCGCCTATGGACGGATTGCAGGGCATGAATGCAACCATATCCAGGTTAATTGTGATCATTAACGTACTGCAACCCATCCGGGCTGCAGCCAGTGCTGCTTCACAGCCAGCATGACCAGCGCCAATGACGATAACGTCATAGTTGCCTCCATCATAACTCATGTCCTGTTTCCCCCTTGAAATTATATTAAATCGTGAATCTTATTTTCCTAAACAAAATTGTGAGAATATTTGGTCTAACAAAGAGTCAGCTGCAGTATCGCCAATTATTTCCCCAAGCTGTTCCCATGCGAGCCGTACATCGATTTGAATCATATCAATCGGTATATACTGTTCTGCAGCATCGTATGCATCTTGAAGTGATTTATAGGCTTTTTTGAGCAGGGCTATATGTCTCACATTACTCACATATGTCAAGTCACCCGATTCCAGCTTTCCACCAAAAAAGAGTGTCGAAATGGCATCTTCAAGTTTGTCTAGACCTTCCTCTTCCAGAACGGACATCGGTACAATGTTAGACTCCTCAAAAAACGAGAGCAACTTATCCTTATCCAGTTTGGACGGTAAGTCCATTTTATTCATGATTACTAGGCACTGTCTACCGTGTATTTGTTCCATCAATGCCAATTCATCCTCATGCAGCTCTTCATTAGCATTCAGCACAAGTAGAATCAGGTCGGCGTCACTAACTGCCGCTTTGGAGCGCTCCACCCCAATTTTCTCAACAACATCCATCGTTTCACGAATTCCCGCAGTATCGAGCAGCTTAAGCGGTATATTATTTATCGTTATAAATTCTTCTATTACATCACGTGTTGTTCCCGGAATATCTGTTACAATCGCTTTATTCTCACGAGCTAATGCATTTAGCAATGATGATTTACCAACGTTCGGACGTCCGACAATAGCTGTCGTAATCCCTTCACGAAGTATTTTTCCTTCATTAGATGTCTTAAGCAGCTTTGTTATTCCCTCCATAACCTCACTGCTTTTATCTTTAATAAATTCAGCTGTCATGGATTCTACATCATGTTCTGGATAATCTATATTCACTTCAATATGAGCCAGCATCTCAATAAGTGTGTGGCGTAAAGCATGAATTCGATCCGATAAGGATCCGCTAACCTGTTTTAAAGCTACAGAAAAAGCCCGGTCAGACTTAGAGCGAATCAGATCAATAACAGCCTCAGCCTGCGATAAATCGATACGTCCGCCCAAGAAAGCACGCTTGGTGAACTCCCCCGGCTCGGCTAACCTTATCTCCTGCTGCAGAAGTAAGTCCATCACTCTTCTTACAGAAATTACACCGCCATGAGCACTGATCTCTACTACATCCTCGGTCGTAAAAGAACGTGGTCCTTTCATAACGGTTACCAACACTTCTTCCATCTTCTCTCCGTTATCAGGACTGACGATATGTCCGTAATGAACGGTATGCGATTCCGCTTCAGTTAATGGAATTCGGCTGCGAAATAATGGTGCCACTTGGGAAATAGCCTGTGGGCCACTTACCC
The DNA here is from genome assembly GCF_038002845.1 of Paenibacillus sp. FSL F4-0122. Lineage (NCBI taxonomy): Bacteria > Bacillati > Bacillota > Bacilli > Caryophanales > Paenibacillaceae > Paenibacillus > Paenibacillus sp. FSL F4-0122. The sequence continues at coordinate 2,336,683 of NZ_JBBODI010000001.1, read as the reverse complement.
GAATAATAGCAATTCCTCCCTCGCCTAATGCCGTCGATACGGCAGCAATGGTGTCACTAAGCATGCTGTTTTTCACCCCAAAACTTATATTTTTTGAATAGAAACGTTCTTTTATTTTTAAAAAAACAATGACCCCTTACATTGGTCAAGGAGTCATTGCATCCATATAGTCTTTACTTCAAGGTTATAACGACGCGGCGATTTGGCTCTTCGCCTTTACTGAGGGTACTCACTTGCCGATGATCCTGTAACCTGGAGTGGATAATCTTGCGCTCCTGAGGAGACATTGGCTCCAATACAACCTCTTTACGAGTGCGAATTACACGTCCGGCTAAACGATCAGCCAGCTCTTCAAGCGTTTTTTTACGGCGCTCACGGAAGTTCTCTGCATCTAACACAAGCCGTATAAAACTGTCGGAATAACGGTTAGCTACAATATTAGCCAAATACTGTAGAGCATCGAGAGTTTGTCCTCTTCTGCCAATTAACAGTCCCAAATCTGGACCGGAAATTTGCAGAATCGTGGATTCCTTGGTGTGGACGATTTCTACCTCCACTTCGAGCCCCATGCTCTTAGCGACATCCACAATGAAATGAACGGCTTCTTGGTAAGCTTCCTCCACCGGTTGTCCGGAATCTTGGCGTGGCACACCGCCGATGGCCTCCTGTTTGCTCTCTCTTGCTGACTGTTGAGGCAGTGACGGAGCACTCGCCGCTGATGCCGGTGCGGCTTCGGCTATCAAGGTTAGTTCAACCTTGGCACCTTTCGCACCGATCAATCCCAGGAATCCTCTTGATGGCTGCTCAAGTACGTTGACCGTTACCCGGTCCTTTTGAACTCCAAGCTGGGTTAGTCCCCGTTCTACAGCTTCTTCAATGGTTTTCCCTGTTGCGACGACTTTGCTCATTTTGACTTTTTGGCTCCCTTCGATGACTTGTTGCCGCCTTTGCTCTTCGGAGCAGGACTGGAGTCATCTGTACTTTTTACAGCACTTGCGATTGCCAATTTGTGTTTATCGTTGTTGCGGTATAAGAAGTAGTTCTGAATAATAGTGTAAAGGTTACTGTACACCCAGTATAGTGGCAAGGCTGCAGGGAAGTTGTACGACATAACGAAGATCAGAACTGGATAGATCATCATCATGAACTGCATTGGCCCTTGTTGTTGCACTGGGTTCATTTTGGTCATCATTCTAGTTTGAATAAATGTTGTTAATGCTGCTAGCACTGGTAAGATAAACAGATGATCCGGTTTACCTAGCTCCAGCCACAAGAAGGTGTGCTCCCGTAGATGTGGATTATAGTAGATCGAGTTGTAGAGAGCGATAAAGATAGGCATTTGAACGATCAGCGGTAAACAACCCGCCATTGGGTTAACCTTGTTCTCTTGGAACAAACGCATTGTTTCTTGCTGCACCTTTTCAGGTGTGTCTTTATATTTTTTCTGGATCTTTTGGAGTTCCGGTTGAATGGCTTGCATTGCACGCGAGCTCTTCACCTGTTTAATAGTAAGCGGAAGAATCAACGTGCGGACAATAATAACCATCACAAGTACGGCTAAACCATATTCTCCGTTAAACCAATCTGCAAACTTGTCCAAGGCAATGGCGAAATAATACACTACATTACTTTGCCAGAAGCCTCCATTCTTCAAATCCTCCGTAGTGTGCGTAACAGCAGTCGACGGAGCGCATCCCGACAGAACAGCTAACGACAACACCATTACCGTGATGAGGAGAAACCATTTTCCTCGTCTAGTCTTCATTAGAGACACTTCAAAACCCCTCTCTTAAACATTCCATTCCACCGTAAATCATACCATAATTATGAATACAAATAAACAAGCCTCTTAAGCACCCTTTATTTGCGGGAAGCCTTGAGTAGCTTGGCTTTACGAAGCACATGCAGCACACTTTTTTCGAGCTCTGCATACTCCATGGAAAGCGCTCCTTTTCTTACGATAAACACCATGTCTAAGCCACCTGCAATCTCGGGTTCATGGTGACGGACGATTTCCTTAACTAATCTTCTCATACGGTTACGGACAACCGCGTTTCCGACCTTTTTGCTAACAGACACACCTACTCTAAATCGCTCTACCTCTTTTTTGCCAAACCAATACACTACAAATTGATGATTCGCAAATGACTTCCCATGGCGGTATACACGACTGAAGTCGGCACGGTTTCGTAAACGTAACTTTTTGTGCACGGGAATCTCCTTCATAAAAATCCGGTTTAAGTGTCCCTCCGAATTTTTTCTTCTAATAGTATAGGCATTTGCAAGCAGCCATAAACGACCACATTCACTGTGCTGAAATTAAGCTTCTATATATAGTAGGAAAAATAATTTCAACTTCTCACAAAATATTTCTCAATATACGTTAAATAGCCCCGCAAAGTGTAGCTAGCGCATTAAGCGAGATCCTAGACTTTTGCAGAGCAATAATAATAAAAAGCAGTAAAAAAAGACCACCGCAGTGGTCCCTTAGTGGCCTAACTTACGCACTCAAAACTTTTCTGCCTTTCAAGCGGCGAGCTGCCAGCACTTTACGGCCGTTTTTCGTGCTCATTCTTTTACGGAAACCGTGAACCTTACTACGTTTGCTCACATTTGGTCTAAATGTCGGTCTCATAATTGCACCTCCCTTACAGGAACTTAATTACTGTCATATAAGCAGAAACGGACTAAGCCGTCCTTATAGTAGGGACAGTATCTACAAGAATCATCATTTTTATATATCGAGACATATCCTTACAGAAAACACCTTTATATATTTAAACACATTTTATGAGCAAAAGTCAACCTAGTAACCGGCTTGTTCCTCCCCCTCAAGCTCAGGTGTTTATCCACAACTCTCCCCAGAAAAAAAGTAATCCACAAGATATGACAGTTATCCACCTGTGATCAAAAAATAAAGTCGACTGCTCACAGTTGAGCACAACCTGTGTATAAAATTATCGAACCTTTGGCGTAAAGTGTCGAACCGTAAACAAATTATCAACAATATGTAGTGGTGTTCCTAATAATTGTACACAAGTGCTTGAATTTGTGGATAAAATAGCCCTGCTCATTGAAAAATAAGGGGCGTTTTGCTATGATGGTATTACTTTTGAATGTGAATAGATTTGTTTGTTCTCTTAATTATCAACAAGCTGTGGATAAAGTTGTGAACAAATCAAATTTATCCATATTTTTTTGTCTCTTCATATTGCCTACTGGGGATAAATATCAGCACCAACCTATTTTCTTCGACATTTCCACTTCATGGCTGATGCCACATTTGGAAGATTTAAAGGAGTGACAGTCTGTGGACAGCCATACTTCCGAATTATGGCAACAAATTTTATCGATTATTCAAACCAAATTAAGCAAGCCGAGCTTTGATACCTGGTTTAAGGCTACTAAAGCGATAACCTTCAACTCCCAGGTTCTCATTATCTCGGCACCTACAACGTTTGCTGTAGAATGGCTGGAAAGTCGTTACACCAAACTGGTAGGAGCAACCGTCTACGAAGTCACAGGGAAACAAGTGGATGTAAAATTCGTGATTGAAGAAAGCAAGCCGCCTGAGCTTGTGGTTCAGCAATCCGCTCCGACTCCCGTAGTATCAAGAGAAGAAGCACAAACGCATCTGCTTAATCCAAAGTACACTTTTGACACCTTTGTAATCGGCTCTGGGAACCGCTTTGCGCATGCAGCCTCACTGGCAGTGGCCGAAGCACCAGCCAAAGCATACAATCCCTTGTTTTTATACGGTGGAGTAGGTCTGGGCAAAACCCATTTGATGCACGCAATTGGGCACTATGTCCTGGAACATAACCCAAATAACAAGGTAATTTACATCTCGTCTGAGAAATTCACGAATGAATTTATCAATTCGATCCGTGATAACCGCGGTGAAAGCTTCCGTAACAAGTATCGTAATGTTGACATTTTGCTTATCGACGACATTCAATTCCTCGCTGGAAAAGAGTCTACACAGGAGGAGTTTTTCCATACTTTCAATGCGCTCCACGAAGAACGCAAGCAAATTATCATCTCCAGCGACCGACCACCAAAGGAAATTCCCACACTGGAAGAACGGCTGCGTTCCCGGTTCGAATGGGGCTTGATTACGGATATTCAACCACCAGATCTGGAGACCCGGATTGCGATTTTACGCAAAAAGGCTAAGGCAGAGAACCTTGATATCCCTAATGAGGCCATGATGTATATTGCCAACCAGATTGACACCAATATTCGTGAGCTTGAGGGTGCATTAATCCGGGTAGTTGCTTATTCTTCGCTTACCAACCAGGATGTAACCACTCATTTGGCAGCTGAAGCGCTCAAGGATATTATTCCTTCCAGTCGTCCCAAGATGATCACCATCGCTGATATTCAGCAAAAAGTCGGAGAATACTACAATTTGCGCCTTGAAGACTTCAAAGCACGCAAAAGAACCAAGGCCGTAGCGTTTCCACGTCAAATCGCAATGTATCTATCCCGTGAACTAACGGATTATTCACTGCCTAAGATTGGTGAGGCTTTCGGAGGACGTGACCATACGACCGTCATTCATGCGCACGATAAAATTACACAGGCATTAAAGGTCGATCAGGAGTTGTACAAAGTGGTAAATAATCTTGCGGAGAAAATTAAAAATCCTTCCTAAGAGGAACAAAGAGCCTATACACAATCTATACACATGTGGGTAGGCTTAATTTTATGCTGTTTGGTGGGGTTATCCACATATTCGTCGCCCCTACTACTAATACTATTAAATAACTATAATAATTCATCATGTAAAGACGCGTAATTAACAGACTCAAATCCATCGAAATTCCCAATTTTTCAGCTAGGAGTGAAATCATGAAAATAAGCATTCTTAAAAATGAGCTCAACGAATCCATTCAACACGTATCCAAAGCTATATCCAGCAGAACAACAATCCCTATTTTGACCGGTATTAAACTGGAAGTTAGCCATCAAGGCGTCACATTAACTGCAAGTGATACCGATATTTCTATTCAATCGTTTATTCCAGCAGAGAATGACAGCCACACCATCGTGAAGATAGATCAGCCAGGAAGTGTTGTTCTTCCCGCTAAATTTTTCGTCGAGATTATTAAGAAGCTGCCCTCCAAAGAAATCCACATGGAAGTAAAAGAAGGATTCCAAACGTACATTTCTTCCGGATCCACTGAGATTCAGATGGTAGGTTTAGACCCTGAAGAATTCCCAGTGTTGCCGAGCATTGAAGAGAATGACACGATCTCTCTACCAGGTGATTTGCTGAAAAATATGATTAAACAAACAGCCTTTTCTATTTCTACCCAAGAGACAACTCCGATATTAACGGGTATACTATGGAATCTGAGCGACAATGAGTTTAAGTTTACAGCGACTGACCGTCACCGCTTGGCAACAAGAGCTGCTAAACTTGAAGGCACGGAAAATGTCAATTTCGGAAATATTGTTATTGCCGGTAAAACCCTTAATGAGCTCAGCAAAATTATCCCTGACCAAAATATGCTGGTTGATATTGTCGTTGCGGATAATCAAGTTCTCTTCAAAATCGACAAAGTACTGTTTTATTCACGGATCCTTGATGGGATTTATCCTGATACTTCTAGAATTATTCCAACAACCTACAAAACAGAACTAACTTTAGATACAAAAAAATTAAGCGAATCGATTGATCGTGCTTATTTGCTGTCCCGGGAAGAGAAAACAAATATTGTTCGTATGCAGACGCTTGATCAAGGCGGTATTGAAATTTCTTCAAGCTCATCAGAGCTGGGTAAAGTTCGCGAGGAACTTGAAGTCATTGATTTCAAAGGTGAACCTCTCAAAATATCTTTCAACTCGAAATATATGCTTGATGTATTAAAGGTCATAGAGAGTGAGCAGCTCGTTATTGCATTTACAGGGATGATGAGTCCGATCATTTTGAAACCACTTGACCAAACCAATAGCTTGTATATCATTTTGCCTTACCGTACAACAAATTAATGCCAACATTCATGAACATGTGGATAAGTGGCTGAAAGGATAAAAACCATGAAAAAAATACTTATCCACAGTGGATACATTAAGCTGGACCAATTTCTGAAACTCGCAGATTGTGTATCCACAGGTGGAATGGCCAAAGCTTTATTGCAGGAAGGTCACGTATTGGTCAACGGAGAAGTAGAGGAACGGCGCGGCAGAAAACTTTATCCGGGTGACAAAATTGAAGTGCAGGATAACGGGACCTTTGAGGTTGAAGGCGGAGGAGTAAAAGAGTAGTACGCTAGGGGAGGAACCATTTCGTGTTTGTTAAAAATATCGGTCTGCAGCATTATCGGAATTACGGGCTGCTGCGTCTGGAGAGCCTGGGCGATGTGAATCTGATTCTGGGTCAGAACGCCCAAGGCAAAACAAACCTCATGGAGGCATTGTTCGTCCTGGCGATGACCAAAAGCCACCGTACCTCTAAGGACCGCGAACTTATCTCCTTCGATGCCCCCGGAGATGCAGCTCAGATCGTTGCCGAGGTAGAACGAAAGTATGGCGATCTCAAGCTGGAGCTCACCCTATCTGCCAAAGGTAAAAAAGCCAAGATCAATGGCTTGGAGCAGCGGCGCCTTAGTGAGTTTGTTGGATCTCTGAATGTGGTCATGTTTGCACCGGAAGATTTAGAGATTGTAAAAGGGACCCCTGGTATCAGACGGCGTTTTCTTGATATGGAGATCGGCCAAGTCCAGCCTAGTTATCTATTTCACCTACAGCAGTATCAAAAAATTCTCTTGCAAAGAGGCAATCTCTTAAAGCAATTATGGGGAAAAGAGGCTGCAGGGAAAGAGCTTCTGGAAATCTGGGATGCTCAACTTGTAGAGCATGGTGTTAAAATCGTCAAAAAAAGGAAACAATTCATAAAGAAGCTGCAAATATGGGCTGAAAGCATTCACCGGGGGATTACGAACGGCGGAGAAGAACTGAAATTGCTCTATGTCCCCTCTTTCGGCGATCGGGATGAGGAAGATGAAGCTGTCTTATTAGACAATTTTATGTTAAAGTTATCACAAACGAGAGAACAAGAAATCAGGCGCGGCATGACGCTGACGGGTCCCCATCGGGATGACCTGTCCTTTTTTATCAACGGAAGGGAAGCTCAGGTCTACGGTTCTCAAGGACAGCAGCGTACCACGGCTTTATCGCTTAAGCTGGCGGAAATCGAGCTGATCCATGAGGAAATCGGAGAATATCCTGTGCTGCTTCTTGATGATGTTTTATCCGAGCTTGATCCTTACCGCCAGACCCAGCTTATTGAAACCTTTCAAAGCAAGGTACAGACATTCATTACCGCTACCGGAATTGAGGGTCTAAATGCCGATAAATTAAAGGGCGCCAGCCTATTTCATGTTCATGATGGAAAAGTTGAGTTATAAAAGAGCGGAGGACGATCATGTATATTCATTTGGGCGGGGAGAAGATCATTAGGTCTTCGGAGTTAATTGCTATATTTGATATTTCGATTGAGAAATCTTCCAAGGTATCTAAGCAATTCGTTATTCACTCTGAGCAGGATAAGAAGCTTGAGCGGATTGGCGAAGAGGAAGCAAAATCTATTGTCGTAACTAAAAATATCGTGTATTACTCCCCAATTTCCTCCTCCACTCTTAAAAAAAGAGCCAAAATTTTGCTCGAAATATAACTTGCATTTGGTAACAAAGAGATAATCAGAAAGAAGTAGGTGAAGGCATGTCAATGAATCAACCGACATATGATGAGAGCCAGATTCAGGTACTGGAAGGGCTGGAAGCGGTTCGGAAACGTCCGGGCATGTATATTGGTTCGACTAGTTCTAAAGGTCTCCATCACTTGGTATGGGAGGTCGTCGATAATAGTATCGATGAGGCACTCGCAGGTTATTGTGACCGGATTCAAGTGATTATACATGAGGATAACGCGATCACTGTTATCGATAATGGACGTGGCATACCTGTAGGTGAGAATGTAAAGCTTAAGAAGTCGACGCTTGAAGTCGTAATGACCGTGCTGCATGCAGGCGGTAAATTCGGCGGTGGCGGATATAAAGTTTCCGGTGGTTTGCATGGTGTGGGTATCTCTGTAGTAAATGCCTTGTCTGAAAAGGTCCTTGTTAAGGTCAAACGTGACGGTCATATCTACCAACAGGAATATAGACGCGGTGCACCGCAGTATGATATCAAAATTGTTGGCGATTCAGATGAGACAGGAACGACTACAACCTTTCATCCGGATCCTGAAATATTTACGGAAACCACAGTTTTTGAATATTCGACACTGCTTACTCGTATTCGGGAGCTAGCTTTTCTTAACAAAGGAATCGAGCTTTCGCTTCATGATGAGCGGACGGATGTCACCAACGTGTTCAAATACGAGGGTGGTATCGTTGAATATGTGAAATATTTGAATGAGAAAAAAGAAGCACTACATGAGGATCCGATCTACGTGGAAGGCTCACGCGATATGATCCAAGTTGAAGTGGCTCTCCAATATAACGATTCGTATACTGAGAACATCTACTCTTTTGCGAATAATATTAATACGCATGAGGGCGGAACGCATGAATCCGGCTTTAAAAGTGCGCTGACCCGTATCATCAACGATTATGCTCGTAAAGCGGGAGTACTGAAGGATAGCAATTCGAATCTGACTGGTGATGACGTGCGTGAAGGATTGACAGCCATTATTTCTGTCAAAATTCCAGATCCACAATTCGAAGGTCAAACGAAAACTAAGCTCGGAAATAGTGAAGTGCGGGGTATCGTAGAATCACTGTTCGGAGAGAAATTACAAGAGTTCCTGGAAGAAAATCCAGCAGTATCACGTCGCGTTCTTGAGAAATCACTTTCCGCTTCACGCGCACGAGAAGCTGCCCGTAAGGCACGTGAGTTAACCCGTCGGAAGAGTGCGCTTGAAGTCAGTGCTCTGCCTGGTAAACTCGCCGACTGTTCATCCAAGGATGCCTCGATCAGCGAACTATACATCGTCGAAGGTGACTCAGCGGGTGGATCGGCTAAGCAAGGCCGGGATCGCCATTTCCAAGCGATTCTACCGTTGCGTGGTAAGATCCTAAACGTTGAAAAAGCTCGGCTTGACCGTATTTTATCTAACGCCGAGATTCGCGCCATCATTACGGCTTTGGGCACAGGGATCAGCGATGACTTTGACTTATCGAAGGCTCGCTACCATAAAGTCGTTATTATGACCGATGCCGACGTCGATGGAGCCCATATTAGAACGCTATTACTAACGTTCTTCTATCGTTACATGCGGAAGCTAGTAGACGCGGGTTATATCTATATTGCACAGCCTCCTCTCTTTAAGATTGAGCGCAATAAGGTTATCCGCTACGCAGGCAGCGAGAAGGAACGTGATGATATTATCGCTTCTTTTGGAGAAAATGCGAAGGTTAACGTCCAACGTTACAAAGGTTTGGGAGAGATGAATGCAACCCAACTTTGGGACACAACGATGGACCCAGAGACCCGTATGATGCTCCAGGTTACGATTGAAGATGCGATGCTGGCAGATAGTATTTTTGATACACTTATGGGTGACAATGTTGAACCAAGACGTGACTTTATCCATGAGCATGCCAAGAACGTTAGATACCTTGATGTGTAAAAACAATATTTAATACAACCTCCGGCTTCTATTCCTAACGGAATGAGAACGCTGGAGGTTCTTTGATTTCAAGCTTCTTTTTAGGCTCTTGTAGATTGTTTATTGCGGGTCGAATAAGGGGATTTTCTTGCTTTTACACGTCCATAGGCTACGGCATAGCGATGTATTTTACGATAGATTGATTTATCAGGAAATAATTTGAATACAGCAATGGACGGAAGAGTGTTGACTTCCAGCAGCCACATATCCAGATGTTGATCCATGGCAATATCCAGACCAATCTCTTTGATTCCTGGATAGGCAGATTGAAGCTGTGTCGCAATTTGTATACCCAAAGCTTTTAAGTGATTGATCGTAACTAGGACTTGGGAGGGCGGCATATAGTTTTTTAGTAGAGTACTTACGGAAAGGATACTGCCTCCACTGTGATAATTGGTGACGATTTTTTGAGGGGCAGCTACTCTTCCAAGCATTCCTGTTGTTTCCCATACTCCTGATGGTGTCTTTTGGGTAAGAACCCGAAGATCAAAAGGGCGGTCATGATGACGCAGAAGGTCAATCCCTTTTTGAATCAAATAGGTTCGATTCTGAATTCGTTTCTGTAAATTCTCATACAGCTCTTCTGGTGAGAAAAACACTTCCGCAGTCTTCCCATATCTTAAAATATACAAGATCTGTTCTTCGGGCTCTTCTTTATTAACGTTATCGAGGTCGGTACCGTGTTCAGCTTTCTGTTTGCTAGTGCTAAGAGTTACAGTACGCTGCTCAGCTCTCATTACACCGATACCATAACTTCCTCGATCTGGCTTAATATAGACCATTGTATATAACGCAAGCATCTCCTTAAGAGCATTGACATCGAATTTACGGGTATCAGGCACATATTGCAATAGAGAGTGATTTTGAAGGATGACTTTCGTTTTAGCCCATTTACTTGGGACGCGTTGAATCTTCATTATCTTCCTCCTTATGAGTTTTGTGCAGGAATAGGTCCTTTGGGTTCCTTGTTGTAAAAAATGCAGTGGCAGCATAATCTTTGACAGCTGAAAATCAGGACAAGCTACCTAAACAATGGTATAATATAAGGATATGGGGTTATGCCTTATCGAGCGATATTAGGATAATAAAACCGTGTTTCTTGTCTTTACAGTCTATGTAGTAAAGATATTTGCGGAAAGGGCAAATACCCTGATAAGCGCAAAAAGAAATCAATATTAGAAGATAAAAGGCTATCATGTTTAATTGTGCTGCTTTTGTGAAAGTAATATAATTAAGGGTAGCGGTTTTTTAACTGAAGGAGGTCCAGCAACTCATGGCTGAACAAAATAACCCACAAGTCAAAGATCGGGACATTGGCGTGGAAATGCGTGAATCCTTTATGGATTACGCAATGAGCATCATTGTTAGCCGGGCTTTGCCAGATGTGCGGGACGGACTCAAGCCGGTTCACCGACGCATTTTGTTTGCGATGTCGGAGCTTGGAATGTCTGCGGATAAGCCTCATAAGAAATCTGCAAGAATCGTTGGTGAGGTTATCGGTAAGTACCACCCTCACGGTGACTCAGCTGTCTATGAAACAATGGTACGGATGGCTCAGGATTTCTCGATGCGCTATATGCTTGTAGACGGTCACGGGAACTTTGGTTCGATTGATGGTGATATGGCCGCGGCGATGCGGTACACAGAAGCCCGTCTTTCCAAGATTGCAGGCGAAATGCTTCGTGATTTGAACAAAGAGACAGTTGACTTCGCACCCAACTATGATGGTGAAGAGAATGAGCCGGTTGTATTGCCAGCCCGTTATCCGAATCTGCTCGTAAATGGGGTATCTGGTATTGCTGTAGGTATGGCTACTAATATTCCACCGCATAATCTTGGTGAAGTTATCGATGGTGTGCAGGCGATGATTAAGAATCCTGATATCACGCCAATGGAATTGATGGAGTTTATCCAAGGTCCGGATTTCCCTACGGCTGGATATATTTTGGGTCGTGAGGGCATTCGTCAGGCTTATCGTACGGGTCGTGGTTCAGTAACCATGCGTGCGAAGGCAACGATCGAAGAGAACAACGGCAAGGCTCGCATCATTGTGCATGAGCTTCCATACCAGGTTAACAAAGCAAGATTGGTTGAAAAAATCGCAGAATTAGTACGTGAGAAACGGATCGAAGGTATAACGGATCTTCGAGATGAGTCTGACCGTAATGGTATGCGTGTAGTTGTTGAGATGAGACGCGATGTTAATCCAAATGTAGTATTAAACAATCTATATAAACATACTTCTATGCAATCCACATTTGGGATTAACATGCTTGCCATCGTAAATAACGAGCCGAAAATTCTTAATCTGCGTGATGTACTTTATCATTATTTGCAGCACCAGATTGAAGTTATTCGTCGTCGTACTATATTTGATCTTAAAAAAGCTGAAGCACGCGCTCATATCTTAGAAGGTCTGCGCATTGCGCTTGATCATCTGGATGAAGTGATTGCGTTAATCCGTGCTTCGCGGACAACTGATATAGCCCGCGAAGGATTAATGAGCACCTTTAGCCTCAGTTTAGAGCAGGCTCAGGCTATCCTCGATATGCGGATGCAACGTCTGACCGGTCTGGAACGGGAAAAGATCGAGAATGAATATAACGAATTGATCGTTAAAATTGCAGAGTACCGTGAAATTCTGGCTAACGAGCATCTTGTACTGGAAATCATCAGCAACGAGCTGCAGGATATCCGTGATAGATATTCTGATGAACGCCGGACAGAGATTACGGTTGGTGAAGAAAGTATCCTGGATGAAGACCTTATTCCACGTGAAGAGGTTGTTATCACTATTACACATACAGGATATATCAAACGTCTACCTGTCAGCACCTACCGCAGTCAGAAGCGTGGTGGTCGCGGAGTCATGGGGATGGACACCAAGGACCAGGATTTTGTGGAGCATCTCTTCGTGAGTAACTCTCATAACTATCTGATGTTCTTTACCGATAAGGGTAAAGTATACCGGATTAAAGCTTATGAGATCCCAGAATTGGGTCGTACAGCCCGGGGGACACCAATCATCAACCTGATTCAAATCGAACAAGGTGAGAAGATTAGTGCGGTAATCCAAGTGGAAGATGGCGATAGCGACAAATATTTGTTCTTTGCTACCCGCGAGGGTATCGTGAAGAAGACGCCTCTTGGGGATTATAATAACATCCGTAAAGGCGGTCTTATTGCTATTAATCTTCGTGAAGAAGATTCCCTGATCGAGGTTAAGCTGACTGATGGACAGCAAAATCTCATTATCGGTACAGCTCGCGGAATGTCGATTACGTTCTCAGAGAATGATGTGCGTTCTATGGGACGTAGCGCGACTGGCGTTAAGGGCATTACGCTTGACGGTAATGACCATGTCATTGGTATGGACTGTGTCGATAAAGAGCTTGAGGTTCTGATTGTTACTACCAAGGGTTATGGTAAACGGACACCAGCCGGTGATTATCGTTCCCAGACTCGTGGTGGTAAAGGGATCAAGACCATTAATCTCACAGATAAGAATGGTCCTGTAGTGGGTCTTAAGGTCGTTAAGAAGGATGAAGACTTAATGATCATTACGACTAGCGGTACCCTGATTCGTACCAGCATGGATGGAATCTCTACTATGGGCCGTTATGCTCAAGGGGTTAAGCTGATTAACATCCGCGAGGATGACGCAGTAGCTACCCTGTGTAGAGCTGACAAGAACGAAGAGGATGAATCTGAGGAAGTGGAAGGTCTGGAAGGCTTGGAAGGGCAAGAAGGTCTGGATGAGCAAGATACAGTCGAGGAATCTGGCGATATTGATCAGCCTGAGACTCTGACTGAGGACGAAGACACTGACTTAGAATAGGTTGAATTCAAAAATGAGCAAGGGCTTCTATTCCAGAAGTTCTTGCTCTTTTTGTTGCTTTTTGAATGAGCGATGCTTCATAAAATAAAATAAATATTTTGAAAGAATAGTTTTCACTGCACTAGTGTCTTCCATTTTTCCGTACTATAATTAGCCAATAGAATCCTATAAAGTACTAATTTCTCAGAAATTATCTGTCTTATCAATGTGAGGTAATGCTGGGTGTACGGCTTATAGAAATTAAGGGGCTGAGTATATGCCAAATATATTGGTTGGAGAAGTTAAAGCAGGCTCAAAGATAATAAAGGATGTAATTACACCTTTAGGGGGGACTTTATTCACTAAGGGAAAAATATTGCTCCCTCGTGATCTAGATATTTTACAGGCTTTTTTGATTGGGCAAGTGGAAATCGAAGGTGACCAAGGTGAGGCGAGTTCGGATGGAGCCAAAACAACAGCTAAGCAAGCTTCACCTAAAGCTGGAGCTATTATCAACGAATCGATGTTGGCCAAGACTAATTCTCCTCTACATGATGAATACGATAAACTGCTCACTCTTATTAAGAACAGCTATCGATCGGTAACGGCAGCCTCACTACCTATTTTTGAGCTGCGCAGTCAGTTAGAGACACTAATAGGTTATTTGAAGGATTATCATGTCTTGAAGTTTACACCGCGCACTTTAAAATATGAGGATTACAACTATCACAATGCTGTGTTGTCCGCGTTGACCTCCTATAAAATCGCTCAGTGGTGTGGGTACCCACAAAAGGATTGGATGCAGATTGCTTTTGCAGGATTATTACATGATATCGGCAATGCAAAAGTAGACAGCTCACTTTTACAGAAACCGGAGTCGCTTAACAATAGTGAAATAGAAGAGGTTCGCCGACACACTACATATGGTTATCAATTATTACGCAATGTTACAGCGATTAATGAAGGGGTAAGACTTGCCGCCTTGCAGCATCATGAGAAGGTTGATGGCTCTGGTTATCCATTGAAGCTGGATGGCAGTCAGATTCATTTCTACGCTAAAGTAGTCGCAGTAGCAGATATATTCCATGCTATGACCTTAGAAAGAGCCTACAGAAGAGCACAGTCTCCTTATTTGGTACTAGAGCAGATTCTGACAGAAAGCTTCGGTAAGCTTGACCCAGTGATTGTGCAGACGTTTATACAGAAGAGCACTGATCTCTTTAATGGCACTAGAATCAAATTAAGTGATGGCCGTCATGGGGAGATTATCTTCACTGATCGCGCAAACCCTACACGTCCGATGGTTAAAATTGAAGATACGATAGTTAACTTGATGTTGGAACGTGAATTGTATATTCAAGAGATCATTGCTTAGGGTGTAGTTACAAGGGAATAAGGCTGTGCTAGCCATTATATATCGCAGTATTGAGGCTTATGGCAGCACAGTCTCTCATTTATCTATTATATTTCAAAAAAAGACTTGCAATGAATCTCTATACATGATATATTCTAAGTCCGGCCAAGAAATACACATGCCGAGCTCGAAAAAGAAGTTAAAAAAAGAGCTTGACATTAAATAGCCGAACATGATATAGTATAAGAGTTGCTGCTGAGACATTAAACGGCGCCAACGAGAACTTGATCTTTGAAAACTGAACAACGAGTGAGTAGGAAATCACGCAAGTGATATCCAAAATTAGAGAATTAATTTTCTCGTCAGATGTTTCAAAATGAGCATATCGCTCTTTTCAATACTAATTGGAGAGTTTGATCCTGGCTCAGGACGAACGCTGGCGGCGTGCCTAATACATGCAAGTCGAGCGGAGTCATTTTGAAAGCTTGCTTTCAAAATAACTTAGCGGCGGACGGGTGAGTAACACGTAGGCAACCTGCCCTTCAGACTGGGATAACTACCGGAAACGGTAGCTAATACCGGATAATTTCTTTTTTCTCCTGAGAGAAGAATGAAAGACGGAGCAATCTGTCACTGAGGGATGGGCCTGCGGCGCATTAGCTAGTTGGTGGGGTAACGGCCCACCAAGGCGACGATGCGTAGCCGACCTGAGAGGGTGAACGGCCACACTGGGACTGAGACACGGCCCAGACTCCTACGGGAGGCAGCAGTAGGGAATCTTCCGCAATGGGCGAAAGCCTGACGGAGCAACGCCGCGTGAGTGATGAAGGTTTTCGGATCGTAAAGCTCTGTTGCCAGGGAAGAACGTCCGGTAGAGTAACTGCTACCGGAGTGACGGTACCTGAGAAGAAAGCCCCGGCTAACTACGTGCCAGCAGCCGCGGTAATACGTAGGGGGCAAGCGTTGTCCGGAATTATTGGGCGTAAAGCGCGCGCAGGCGGCTATTTAAGTCTGGTGTTTAAACCTTGGGCTCAACCTGAGGTCGCACTGGAAACTGGGTGGCTTGAGTACAGAAGAGGAAAGTGGAATTCCACGTGTAGCGGTGAAATGCGTAGATATGTGGAGGAACACCAGTGGCGAAGGCGACTTTCTGGGCTGTAACTGACGCTGAGGCGCGAAAGCGTGGGGAGCAAACAGGATTAGATACCCTGGTAGTCCACGCCGTAAACGATGAGTGCTAGGTGTTAGGGGTTTCGATACCCTTGGTGCCGAAGTTAACACAGTAAGCACTCCGCCTGGGGAGTACGGTCGCAAGACTGAAACTCAAAGGAATTGACGGGGACCCGCACAAGCAGTGGAGTATGTGGTTTAATTCGAAGCAACGCGAAGAACCTTACCAGGTCTTGACATCCCTCTGAATCTGCTAGAGATAGCAGCGGCCTTCGGGACAGAGGAGACAGGTGGTGCATGGTTGTCGTCAGCTCGTGTCGTGAGATGTTGGGTTAAGTCCCGCAACGAGCGCAACCCTTAACTTTAGTTGCCAGCAGGTAATGCTGGGCACTCTAGAGTGACTGCCGGTGACAAACCGGAGGAAGGTGGGGATGACGTCAAATCATCATGCCCCTTATGACCTGGGCTACACACGTACTACAATGGCCGGTACAACGGGAAGCGAAGCCGCGAGGTGGAGCCAATCCCATCAAAGCCGGTCTCAGTTCGGATTGCAGGCTGCAACTCGCCTGCATGAAGTCGGAATTGCTAGTAATCGCGGATCAGCATGCCGCGGTGAATACGTTCCCGGGTCTTGTACACACCGCCCGTCACACCACGAGAGTTTACAACACCCGAAGTCGGTGGGGTAACCCGCAAGGGAGCCAGCCGCCGAAGGTGGGGTAGATGATTGGGGTGAAGTCGTAACAAGGTAGCCGTATCGGAAGGTGCGGCTGGATCACCTCCTTTCTATGGAGAATCGTTCTCTGCAATGAGGACATTCAAATCGGAAGCTAAGCTTCCAAAACTCAGGTTTAGGCCTGTTACTCACTCGTTGCTCAGTTTTGAGAGTTTAAGCTCTCAAGTAAGACTTGATCCTTGAAAACTGGATACCGAAACGAATTTGCGTTTTAGAACATCTTTTAGCAACTTGTGCAAACAAGTAAATGTTATTAGTGAGATTTTTCTTCGGAAGAATCAAGGTTAAGCTAATAAGAGCACACGGAGGATGCCTAGGCGCCAGGAGCCGACGAAGGACGTGGCGAACAACGAAACTGCCTCGGGGAGCTGTAAGCAAGCTTTGATCCGGGGGTGTCCGAATGGGGAAACCCAGCTGTGGTAATTCGCAGTTACTCATACCTGAATACATAGGGTGTGTAGAGGCAGACCAGGGGAACTGAAACATCTAAGTACCCTGAGGAAGAGAAAACAATAGTGATTCCGTCAGTAGCGGCGAGCGAACGCGGAACAGCCTAAACCTAAGAGCTTGCTCTTAGGGGTTGTGGGACGTCTCACATGGAGTTACAAAGGAATATGGTAGGTGAAGAGGTCTGGAAAGGCCCGCGATAGAGGTAAAAGCCCTGTAACCTAAACTGTATTCTCTCCGAGACGGATCCCGAGTAGTGCGGGGCACGTGAAACCCCGTATGAATCCAGCAGGACCATCTGCTAAGGCTAAATACTACCTGGCGACCGATAGTGAAACAGTACCGTGAGGGAAAGGTGAAAAGCACCCCGGAAGGGGAGTGAAATAGAACCTGAAACCGTGTGCTTACAAAAAGTCAGAGCCCGATCTATGGGTGATGGCGTGCCTTTTGTAGAATGAACCGGCGAGTTACGTTTAACATGCAAGGTTAAGCCGAGAAGGTGGAGCCGCAGCGAAAGCGAGTCTGAATAGGGCGATTGAGTATGTGGACGTAGACCCGAAACCGTGTGATCTACCCCTGTCCAGGGTGAAGGTGCGGTAACACGCACTGGAGGCCCGAACCCACGTACGTTGAAAAGTGCGGGGATGAGGTGGGGGTAGCGGAGAAATTCCAATCGAACTCGGAGATAGCTGGTTCTCCCCGAAATAGCTTTAGGGCTAGCCTCGGTATAAGAGTAGTGGAGGTAGAGCACTGATTGGGTGCGGGGTCCGCAAGGATTACCAAGCTCAGTCAAACTCCGAATGCCATATACTTATTGCCGGGAGTCAGACAGTGAGTGCTAAGATCCATTGTCAAAAGGGAAACAGCCCAGACCATCAGCTAAGGTCCCCAAGTGTGTGTTAAGTGGGAAAGGATGTGGAGTTGCACAGACAACCAGGATGTTGGCTTAGAAGCAGCCACCATTGAAAGAGTGCGTAATAGCTCACTGGTCGAGTGACTCTGCGCCGAAAATGTAACGGGGCTAAACACACCACCGAAGCTATGGCTAGATGCTTTGCATCTGGGGTAGGGGAGCGTTGTGTAGGGGTTGAAGGTGTACTGAAAAGAGCGCTGGACACTACACAAGTGAGAATGCCGGTATGAGTAACGAAAAGATCAGTGAGAATCTGATCCGCCGAAAGCCCAAGGTTTCCTGAGGAAGGCTCGTCCGCTCAGGGTAAGTCGGGACCTAAGGCGAGGCCGAAAGGCGTAGTCGAAGGACAACAGTTTGAAATTACTGTACCACCGTAATCCGCTATGAGCGATGGGGTGACGCAGGAGGGTAGTGACGCGGACTGATGGATGTCCGTCTAAGCAGTGAGGCTGATGTGTAGGCAAATCCGCACATCGTTAAGGCTGGGCTGTGATGGGGAGCGAAAATTATAGTAGCGAAGGTCATGATCTCACACTGCCAAGAAAAGCCTCTAGCCAGGAGAAGGTGCCCGTACCGCAAACCGACACAGGTAGGCGAGAAGAGAATTCTAAGGCGCGCGGAAGAACTCTCGTTAAGGAACTCGGCAAAATGACCCCGTAACTTCGGGAGAAGGGGTGCCCCGGTAGTGTGAATAGCACGAGGGGGCCGCAGTGAAAAGGCCCAAGCGACTGTTTAGCAAAAACACAGGTCTGTGCGAAGCCGCAAGGCGAAGTATACGGGCTGACGCCTGCCCGGTGCTGGAAGGTTAAGGGGAGTGGTTAGGGGTAACCCGAAGCTATGAACCGAAGCCCCAGTAAACGGCGGCCGTAACTATAACGGTCCTAAGGTAGCGAAATTCCTTGTCAGGTAAATTCTGACCCGCACGAATGGCGTAACGACTTGGGCGCTGTCTCAACGAGAGATCCGGTGAAATTTTAATACCTGTGAAGATGCAGGTTACCCGCGACAAGACGGAAAGACCCCATGGAGCTTTACTGCAGCTTGATATTGAATTTGGGTACGATCTGTACAGGATAGGTGGGAGCCGTAGAAATCGGAGCGCAAGCTTCGGTGGAGGCGCCGTTGGGATACCACCCTGATCGTATCTAGGTTCTAACCTAGTGCCCTTACCGGGTACGGGGACCGTGTCAGGCGGGCAGTTTGACTGGGGCGGTCGCCTCCTAAAGAGTAACGGAGGCGTTCCAAGGTTCCCTCAGAATGGTTGGAAATCATTCGCAGAGTGCAAAGGCATAAGGGAGCTTGACTGCGAGACCTACAAGTCGAGCAGGGACGAAAGTCGGACTTAGTGATCCGGTGGTACCGCATGGAAGGGCCATCGCTCAACGGATAAAAGCTACCCTGGGGATAACAGGCTTATCTCCCCCAAGAGTCCACATCGACGGGGAGGTTTGGCACCTCGATGTCGGCTCATCGCATCCTGGGGCTGAAGTAGGTCCCAAGGGTTGGGCTGTTCGCCCATTAAAGCGGTACGCGAGCTGGGTTCAGAACGTCGTGAGACAGTTCGGTCCCTATCTGTCGTGGGCGCAGGAAATTTGAGAGGAGCTGTCCTTAGTACGAGAGGACCGGGATGGACGTACCGCTGGTGCACCAGTTGTTCCGCCAGGAGCATGGCTGGGTAGCTACGTACGGACGGGATAAGCGCTGAAAGCATCTAAGCGTGAAGCCCCCCTCAAGATGAGATTTCCCAATTAGTAAGACCCCTTGAAGACGACGAGGTAGATAGGTTGGAGGTGGAAGTGCAGCAATGCATGGAGCTGACCAATACTAATCGGTCGAGGGCTTATCCTATACTTAGAATGCAGATTCGTTTCGGATTCAGTTTTCAGGCGATTAAGCCTGAAATACGCTTAGAAATTCATTGTCACTTCTAGTGATGAACCGAATTTCACGCGGCAGCGTCTGTTTCACAGACGCATGTTTGGTGGCGATAGCGGAGGGGTTCCACGCGTACCCATCCCGAACACGACCGTTAAGCCCTCCAGCGCCGATGGTACTTGGACCGAAGGGTCCTGGGAGAGTAGGACGTTGCCAAGCACACAAGACCACTGTTGAGTAATCGACAGTGGTCTTTTTGTTATGTATATTTACTTTAGGATTGTTGCAAATTAAATTATGTTTGACAGACTACAGTGTTTAACCCATAATACAATTCATACTAAACATATAAGAATTATAGGGGGAGCAAATTATGTCATACTTTAGTGTATCTATTAAGAAACCGATTCTGTTGGGGGCAATAGCAGTTTTGCTATTGATGTTAATTGCAGGGTGCTCGGGGTCTAATAATAAGGCTGATTCAAATAAAGAGGCACAGGAAAGTGCGAGTCCGGCAACTCAAAGTCCTCAAACTGCAGAGCCTGCAACGGGAGGGACTTTCGTCTATGGACGACCTGCTTCTGTAACTTCGCTGGATTTGCATAATCAGATTACGTCCAACAATGCTTTTGCAATCGACAAAGTCTTTGAATCATTAGTCGCTTTTGACAGCGAAGGTGAAATTGTAGATTGGCTTGCTAAGTCACATACTATCAGTGAAGATGGTCTGACGTATACATTCGAGCTTCGTGATGGTTTGAAGTTTTCCAATGGTACGGATGTGACTGCAGAAGATGCTGTTTTCTCTCTTGAGCGGCACTTGAAGGTAGGCGGCCCGCTGGCAATATCTGCAAAGGTCGACACAATCAAAGCGCAAGATAACAAAACGCTTGTTATTACACTTAAAGAGCCTTATACACCATTTATCTCGGAGCTATCTAATTTCTCAAATGGTATCCTTCCTAACAATTTCGGTGGAGTATCTGAAGAAGAATTCTTCAAGAAACCAATCGGTACGGGACCTTTTGTTGTTGAAACATGGGACACTGCAGGTGATCTGACCTTCACTAAGAATACATTCTACTGGCAAGAAGGTAAACCCTATATTGATAAGCTTGTTTATAAGCTGATTGAAGATGACAGCCAAGCGATTAACCAGCTGAAGGCTGGAGAAGTTAATGCTATTGAATCTTTGGCTCTGCAAAATGCCAATGAGATTAAAGATGGGGCTGACACTAAAGTAGTTACTAACGGTAGTTGGGTGACAGAGCAATTGTTCTTTAATACGTTGGATGAACATTTTTCTGATGTGCATGTCCGTCGCGCTCTGGCGCTGGCGCTTGATCGTGAGGGCTTGACCAAGGCGCTAACCTTTGGTTATGCACAAACAGCAAACTCATTGCTGCCAACAACGATTCCTTATAACGCAAATGATACAATCAAAGCACTGAACTTTAATATCGAAGCAGCCAAGGAGGAGCTTGCAAAATCTGCCTTCCCTAATGGCTTCACTACCAAATTACTTGTAGCATCCGGTAATAGCACAAGAGCTCAAGAGGCACAAATTATTCAGGCAGCGGGTCAAACGATCGGGATTAAGATTGAGATTGAATCGATTGAACTTGCCACTTTCCGTGAACGTTTCTTCGCATATGATTTTGCGGCAATGCTGAACAGCGGTCAGGCGGATTCCCCTGAAGCGAACTCAATTATTGCTTTCCAAACTGATCCGGAAGGCTTCAGCAAATCATATTGGACGCATTATACAAATAATGAAGTTACGAAGCTTCTATATGAGGGACAAAAAACTGCGGATGGCGATGAACGTGCACAAATCTATACTAAGCTGCTGCAGACCCTTGCTGATGAAGTTCCGTATATTCCGCTTTACTATCCAGATGTTTTAAAAGGTATTCGTTCTTCAGTTGACGGTCTCGTTGTTCTACCGAACGGCAGTGCCCGTTTCGAAGATGTCCGCATCAGCCAATGATGAATCTTAAGCAGGCGTTAAATCAACCGAAAGGAAGCAAGGGTTCTTATAACTGGCTTGTGATATCTCTTATAAAAGCATTGGCAGTGATCTTCTGTGTAATGATAGCAGTCTTTTTCATCATTCGAATCGTGCCGGGAGATCCAGCAAAAATGATTTTGGGAGAATACAGCACCCCTGAGGCGCTCAAGAGTATGCATCATACTCTTGGGCTGGACCTCCCTTTATGGGAGCAATTCATCCGATTTGTGAAGACGCTGTTTACTCGAGGAGATACTGGAAACTCCATTATTATGGGGACATCAACAAGAGAGTTGATTACACAACGTGCCCCTGTTACTTTGCTGCTCATCGTGATGGCTTGTGTGTTGGCGATTTTTGTATCTCTTCTGCTCGCTACGGTAGCCGCTACGCATAAGGATAAACTGCTGGACCATTTGATACGTATTTTTCCTACAATTACTCTAGGTATGCCAATCTTCTGGGTTGGCTTACTTTTAATTTTGCTCTTTAGTGTCCGGCTTGGCTGGTTCCCTGTTGGGGGAGTAAGTGAAGGGTGGGTCGGAACCTTGCATAGTCTTGCACTTCCAGCAATCACTGTTGCTTTTTCACAGGTTCCTACGCTTGTTCGTTCATTAAGAGCGCAGATGCTTGAAGTGTTAGAATCGGATTTTGTAGTCACCCTTAAGGCTGCGGGCATACCAAACAGGGTTATTTTATTTAAACATGTGCTGCGCAACTCTGCTCTTCCTACGCTAATGCTGCTGGGTGTGAATATTTCTTATTTAATCGGAGGCACCTTGGTCGTTGAGCAGGTATTTGGAATTAAGGGAATTGGCAGCTTATTGTTCACTTCAATTTCGAAACGGGACTTTCCGGTTATTCAAGGAATAGCACTTTACTGTGCGCTATCTGTTGTGATCATCAGTCTCTTGATTGAAATCATTTCCTGGTGGCTCGATCCCAGAACGAAAGGAAAACAATGAAAACTATAAGACTAGACTCGCGATTGTATGAAGACGGTAAGATAACAAGCGGCTTAAAGCGAATATGGAATACCCCTTCACTTCTAGTGGGAATTATTATGTTTGCAGCTCTTATTCTCTTGACTGTGTTTATACCTTATATAAGTCCTTATGGCCCCTCTGAGCAAAATTTGAGTGCCTTTTTACAGCCTCCGTCAGCCGAACATTGGTTGGGAACTGATCAGTTAGGGCGTGATTTGTTTACTAGACTGATCTACGCAGCGAGGACTGATTTGAAAATCATGGTCTTGGCAGAAATCATTCCCTTTTGCACAGGTGTATTTCTAGGAATGCTGGCAGGATATTACGGCAAATGGATCGATACAGTTATTACGCTGTTGTCAGATACATTCATCGCCTTTCCTTTTTATCTGATCGTTATTATCGTTGCTTTTGCTAGTGGAGCAGGAGAACGAGGCATTTATATTACTTTTATCTTTGTAGGATGGATTGTCTTTGCCCGTGTCGTCAGAGGTCTTAGTGCTTCTTTTCGCAATCAGGAATGGGTGGCATCCGCTCAAACCTTAGGGCTACCTGGAGTGAAAATTATTTTACGTCATCTCCTGCCTAATGTACTTCCGCAAGCCGTGGTCGTCCTTATGACAGATATGATTGGATTGCTTGTTGCCATTGTTACGCTCGGGTATCTTGGTATCGGCATTACACCGCCAACTCCTGACTGGGGGACAATGATTTCAGATGGACAGCCCTTCATCACTACAGCTTGGTGGCTCTCGGCCGTGCCGGGATTTGCAGTGGTGTATACGGGGATAGCTTTGTCGCTCCTAGGTGATGGTTTGGCAGACATATGGAGGAAAAAATGATGTCTATACAACCCATTTTAGAAATAGAGGCGCTATCGCTGGCAGCTAAGTCAAATGAGAGATTGGTCAATAATGTTAGTTTTTCGCTGGGTAAAGGGGAGAGTCTGGGATTAGTAGGTGAATCGGGATCAGGAAAATCACTTACACTGCGTGCAATTTTAGGCTTGCTTCCAAATGGTGTTGAACAGACTGGTGGCACCATTAAAAGTGCCGTAAGCAGTGCAATGGTATTTCAAGATCCAAGAGGTGCGCTTGATCCGCTCTGTACGGTTGTCAAACAACTGGCTGAAGTTGTGTATTACAGACAGAGAGTAAGCCGTAAGACCTCGCGGGTAATTGCACTGGAACTGCTCGAAAGGCTTGGTCTCCCCGATTCATTGAAGAAAAAGGACCGGTATCCGAGTCAGCTGTCAGGCGGTCAGTGTCAACGGGTAGTCATCGCTCTGGCACTGGCGTGCAAGCCAGGCATACTTCTCTGTGATGAACCGACAACGGCGCTGGACGTCACGGTTCAACGGCAAATTATTGAGACGATCACGAGCCTCCAGCATGAGCTCAGTTTTGCCATGGTATTTGTTACGCATAACCTAGCGATTGCAGCAAACTTGTGTTCACGGCTATGTGTAATGAAACAGGGACAGATTGTTGAGCAGGGCAATACCCTTGATATTTTGCAAAATCCGAAAGACCCTTACACACAGATGCTGATTGATTCGGTGCTTCCTTTGCCAGAGCTTGAAGGGAGTAGAGACTCATGGAATTAGCCTTGCAAATAAAAGATTTAACTGTTCATTATGGCGGCTTTACTGCACTGGATCGTATCAATCTGAATCTTGAGCAGCACACCACCCTTGGGCTTGTTGGAGAATCCGGATCAGGGAAATCTACGCTGGCGCGAGTAATTGCTGGACTGATTGCCCCAAATGAGGGGCAGATTCTGTTGGGTACCCAAGAATTAAAAAAGAAAAGAAGCCGTGAGCAGCACAAAACAATCCAGATGATATTCCAAAATCCAGATGCTTCGCTAAATCCTAAACATTCGATTAGGCAAATTCTTTCCGAGCCCTTATTGTTTCATAAAATAGTGGGGCGTACAGGTGTTGAACAAAGATGCAAAGAGCTTTTGAATCAAGTTCATTTAGAACAGAAGGTCTTAGACAAATTCCCACATGAATTTTCCGGCGGCCAGCGTCAACGGATAGCGATCGCTCGTGCATTAAGTGTTGAGCCAAACATCCTGATCGCGGATGAACCTACAAGTGCGTTGGATGTATCTGTGCAGCTTAGTGTGCTCGAACTGTTTAATACGCTGAAGGCTGAGCTTAATCTCACCATGCTTTTTATTTCTCATGATCTAGGTGTAATCAATGCAATTAGTGATACGGTAGCAGTTATGCGGCAAGGAAAGCTCGTGGAGCAGAGTCCGCGGGACCAATTCTTCATCCGTCCTAAACATGAATACAGTTATGAGCTGTTGTCAGCGGTTCCGAAAATGCCAAAATAAAGTACATCAGGAGGTTTTCTTATGAACCGAGAACATAAAGGATACGTGCCACTTTCACTGGCTGAGTACAATAAGCTAACACATTTAATTTCCAAAGTTTTGTTTACTGAGCACCCTCCAGTTATCATCCCGGCTGAGGCAATCCTTGGAATCGAGGCGGTAGCCACCGGAATAGCTGCACCTGGTCGAACCATTGTAAATATAGTAACAGGTCCCTATGGAAGTTTATTTGGAAAATGGCTTGAGCGGGGTGGAGCAACGGTTGTTGAAGTGAAGGTTCCTTTTGATGAAGTGGTCACTAGCGACCAAGTTGCTTCCGCGATTAAGGAGTTTAAACCCTGTGCCCTTTCTTTTGTTCAAGCTGAAGTGGTTACTGGAGGCTCTAATCCTGCTAAAGAAATATTTAAAATTGCAAAAGAGTTCAATCTTATTACTGTGTCGGACTCCGTATCTGCGGTTGGGGGAGAGGCCCTGCTGGTGGATGAATGGTCCGTTGATTTTGCAGTTATAGGTGCGCAAAAAGCCTTAGCTGGACCCAACGGTGTTAGTGCCGTAAGTATTTCTCCACGTGGCTGGGAATTTCTTGAGTCGAATGAAAATGCTCCACGCAATTCTATTTTATCCTTGCTGGATCTGAAACCATCACTGGGAGACGCCGCGCCACTGCGGGTTGCCCCAAACATTCCTACGCTGGAGGCTAGAGCCTTGATTCAAGCTTTGACACGAATTGAAGAAGAAGGATTGGATCAAGTAATCAAACGCCATGAGCGAGCCGCAGCAGCTGCTGTAGCTGGTATTAAATCCTTGGGGCTTGAGCCTTGGCAAAAGGACAGCAGACATTATTCTACGCTGACTACAACGGTGCGGATTTCTGGAAAGCAAGAGTTGCGGATTGAGCAGCCTATAGGCATTGTGGCTCCCGGAGACGGAGAATTATTTGGCCATCTTCTACGGATCAACCATTTTGGAACGAATGCTGAGCGGCAAAGTGTGGAGAAGGCTATATCCACGCTTGCCGAACTGTTGAAACAAGACCCTGTTCAGGCATTAGCAGCTGTTCGGCTGGCATGGGGGGAATGAAGATGATCCTTAAGCATCCAGAGCTGCAAACGTTCAATGATATTTTTATAGCAGGTATCGAAGGCAGACGTTTTGATGTCGTGATAAAGGATGGTCGTTTTTCATCCATTACTGAAGCGGAGCCCCATCAAGTGGAGTCAAATCTTGCAGGAACAGATCTGTGGCTAAGTCCGGGTATTATTGATCTTCATACGCATTTAGCTTGGACAGATTTTGACCACTCTGATCAATTGAAGCGCGATGCCAACCAAATCGAAATTATGCAGGCACAAGCTTTTGAAGCTACTCTTAGGACGGGTGTAACGACTGCCCGTGATGCAGGTGGGATTCTGCCGAGCACTGTGCAGCATCTTGTTCAGCAATATCAACATCCATTAAGAGTGCAGACCAGTAGCGATATGATTGGAGCAGCAGATGCCCGTGGTCTCAAGCATTTAGAACAACGAATGGCGGAAATCTTTGCTACAGGAGCGGGTTGGATAAAAATCATGGCCACAGGCGGGCTTGGAGCACCTACCGAGAAAGTCGTTGACCCGATCTTTTCCGAAGAAGAGCTCGCGTTCATTGTTCGTAATGCACATGCCCATGATAAGAAGGTACTGGTTCATACCTGGGGTGGAGTGACGATAGACTGGTCCATCCAGGCCGGCGTGGAATCAATAGAGCATGGGATGTTTTTAACTGAGGATCAGGCAGGAAGACTTGCTAACTCGGGGGTAGCGTTTGTGCCCACCACATCAATTTATCGTATTGCTGCAGACCCAAAAGGCGTTCTAGCGTTAAACCCGATCATTTGCGACCGAGCTGCCCGCGCTGCCGAATGTCATTCCAAGGCCATTCATTATGCAAAAAGAGAAGGCGTTCGTATTGGATTCGGTACAGATTATGCCACACCTGCACTACATGGCTATAACCTTCAAGAACTGGATACATTGATTGATTATGGCTTAACTCGGAGAGAAGCGTGGCAGGCTGCGACTAAAAGTGCTGCTGATATTCTGGGGAGCGGTAACGAGCTGGGGCAAATTGCAGAAGGTTTTATTGCAGATGCTGTTGTTTTCAAAGTGGATCCATACGAAGCGCACGATGCAGATGCCCTTCGAAACAATATCGTTGCCGTAATTACTGGAGCGAAGGAAGCGGAATTAATCTAGAATCCTCTAAGCTTCTTCTAAAAACAACTGTCATCTTCTGCAGTTGTTTTTTTACTTTCTAGATAATTAGATGATAAGTGGAGGTAGTTAGTATAATACGATAATACATAGATGATGTTTTATGCTTTTGATTTTATATAAAAAAAACTCTTGCAATGAATCTCTATACATGATATATTCTAAGTCCGGCCAAGAAATACACATGCCGAGCTCGAAAAAGAAGTTAAAAAAAGAGCTTGACATTAAATAGCCGAACATGATATAGTATAAGAGTTGCTGCTGAGACATTAAACGGCGCCAACGAGAACTTGATCTTTGAAAACTGAACAACGAGTGAGTAGGAAATCACGCAAGTGATATCCAAAATTAGAGAATTAATTTTCTCGTCAGATGTTTCAAAATGAGCATATCGCTCTTTTCAATACTAATTGGAGAGTTTGATCCTGGCTCAGGACGAACGCTGGCGGCGTGCCTAATACATGCAAGTCGAGCGGAGTCATTTTGAAAGCTTGCTTTCAAAATAACTTAGCGGCGGACGGGTGAGTAACACGTAGGCAACCTGCCCTTCAGACTGGGATAACTACCGGAAACGGTAGCTAATACCGGATAATTTCTTTTTTCTCCTGAGAGAAGAATGAAAGACGGAGCAATCTGTCACTGAGGGATGGGCCTGCGGCGCATTAGCTAGTTGGTGGGGTAACGGCCCACCAAGGCGACGATGCGTAGCCGACCTGAGAGGGTGAACGGCCACACTGGGACTGAGACACGGCCCAGACTCCTACGGGAGGCAGCAGTAGGGAATCTTCCGCAATGGGCGAAAGCCTGACGGAGCAACGCCGCGTGAGTGATGAAGGTTTTCGGATCGTAAAGCTCTGTTGCCAGGGAAGAACGTCCGGTAGAGTAACTGCTACCGGAGTGACGGTACCTGAGAAGAAAGCCCCGGCTAACTACGTGCCAGCAGCCGCGGTAATACGTAGGGGGCAAGCGTTGTCCGGAATTATTGGGCGTAAAGCGCGCGCAGGCGGCTATTTAAGTCTGGTGTTTAAACCTTGGGCTCAACCTGAGGTCGCACTGGAAACTGGGTGGCTTGAGTACAGAAGAGGAAAGTGGAATTCCACGTGTAGCGGTGAAATGCGTAGATATGTGGAGGAACACCAGTGGCGAAGGCGACTTTCTGGGCTGTAACTGACGCTGAGGCGCGAAAGCGTGGGGAGCAAACAGGATTAGATACCCTGGTAGTCCACGCCGTAAACGATGAGTGCTAGGTGTTAGGGGTTTCGATACCCTTGGTGCCGAAGTTAACACAGTAAGCACTCCGCCTGGGGAGTACGGTCGCAAGACTGAAACTCAAAGGAATTGACGGGGACCCGCACAAGCAGTGGAGTATGTGGTTTAATTCGAAGCAACGCGAAGAACCTTACCAGGTCTTGACATCCCTCTGAATCTGCTAGAGATAGCAGCGGCCTTCGGGACAGAGGAGACAGGTGGTGCATGGTTGTCGTCAGCTCGTGTCGTGAGATGTTGGGTTAAGTCCCGCAACGAGCGCAACCCTTAACTTTAGTTGCCAGCAGGTAATGCTGGGCACTCTAGAGTGACTGCCGGTGACAAACCGGAGGAAGGTGGGGATGACGTCAAATCATCATGCCCCTTATGACCTGGGCTACACACGTACTACAATGGCCGGTACAACGGGAAGCGAAGCCGCGAGGTGGAGCCAATCCCATCAAAGCCGGTCTCAGTTCGGATTGCAGGCTGCAACTCGCCTGCATGAAGTCGGAATTGCTAGTAATCGCGGATCAGCATGCCGCGGTGAATACGTTCCCGGGTCTTGTACACACCGCCCGTCACACCACGAGAGTTTACAACACCCGAAGTCGGTGGGGTAACCCGCAAGGGAGCCAGCCGCCGAAGGTGGGGTAGATGATTGGGGTGAAGTCGTAACAAGGTAGCCGTATCGGAAGGTGCGGCTGGATCACCTCCTTTCTATGGAGAATCGTTCTCTGCAATGAGGACATTCAAATCGGAAGCTAAGCTTCCAAAACTCAGGTTTAGGCCTGTTACTCACTCGTTGCTCAGTTTTGAGAGTTTAAGCTCTCAAGTAAGACTTGATCCTTGAAAACTGGATACCGAAACGAATTTGCGTTTTAGAACATCTTTTAGCAACTTGTGCAAACAAGTAAATGTTATTAGTGAGATTTTTCTTCGGAAGAATCAAGGTTAAGCTAATAAGAGCACACGGAGGATGCCTAGGCGCCAGGAGCCGACGAAGGACGTGGCGAACAACGAAACTGCCTCGGGGAGCTGTAAGCAAGCTTTGATCCGGGGGTGTCCGAATGGGGAAACCCAGCTGTGGTAATTCGCAGTTACTCATACCTGAATACATAGGGTGTGTAGAGGCAGACCAGGGGAACTGAAACATCTAAGTACCCTGAGGAAGAGAAAACAATAGTGATTCCGTCAGTAGCGGCGAGCGAACGCGGAACAGCCTAAACCTAAGAGCTTGCTCTTAGGGGTTGTGGGACGTCTCACATGGAGTTACAAAGGAATATGGTAGGTGAAGAGGTCTGGAAAGGCCCGCGATAGAGGTAAAAGCCCTGTAACCTAAACTGTATTCTCTCCGAGACGGATCCCGAGTAGTGCGGGGCACGTGAAACCCCGTATGAATCCAGCAGGACCATCTGCTAAGGCTAAATACTACCTGGCGACCGATAGTGAAACAGTACCGTGAGGGAAAGGTGAAAAGCACCCCGGAAGGGGAGTGAAATAGAACCTGAAACCGTGTGCTTACAAAAAGTCAGAGCCCGATCTATGGGTGATGGCGTGCCTTTTGTAGAATGAACCGGCGAGTTACGTTTAACATGCAAGGTTAAGCCGAGAAGGTGGAGCCGCAGCGAAAGCGAGTCTGAATAGGGCGATTGAGTATGTGGACGTAGACCCGAAACCGTGTGATCTACCCCTGTCCAGGGTGAAGGTGCGGTAACACGCACTGGAGGCCCGAACCCACGTACGTTGAAAAGTGCGGGGATGAGGTGGGGGTAGCGGAGAAATTCCAATCGAACTCGGAGATAGCTGGTTCTCCCCGAAATAGCTTTAGGGCTAGCCTCGGTATAAGAGTAGTGGAGGTAGAGCACTGATTGGGTGCGGGGTCCGCAAGGATTACCAAGCTCAGTCAAACTCCGAATGCCATATACTTATTGCCGGGAGTCAGACAGTGAGTGCTAAGATCCATTGTCAAAAGGGAAACAGCCCAGACCATCAGCTAAGGTCCCCAAGTGTGTGTTAAGTGGGAAAGGATGTGGAGTTGCACAGACAACCAGGATGTTGGCTTAGAAGCAGCCACCATTGAAAGAGTGCGTAATAGCTCACTGGTCGAGTGACTCTGCGCCGAAAATGTAACGGGGCTAAACACACCACCGAAGCTATGGCTAGATGCTTTGCATCTGGGGTAGGGGAGCGTTGTGTAGGGGTTGAAGGTGTACTGAAAAGAGCGCTGGACACTACACAAGTGAGAATGCCGGTATGAGTAACGAAAAGATCAGTGAGAATCTGATCCGCCGAAAGCCCAAGGTTTCCTGAGGAAGGCTCGTCCGCTCAGGGTAAGTCGGGACCTAAGGCGAGGCCGAAAGGCGTAGTCGAAGGACAACAGTTTGAAATTACTGTACCACCGTAATCCGCTATGAGCGATGGGGTGACGCAGGAGGGTAGTGACGCGGACTGATGGATGTCCGTCTAAGCAGTGAGGCTGATGTGTAGGCAAATCCGCACATCGTTAAGGCTGGGCTGTGATGGGGAGCGAAAATTATAGTAGCGAAGGTCATGATCTCACACTGCCAAGAAAAGCCTCTAGCCAGGAGAAGGTGCCCGTACCGCAAACCGACACAGGTAGGCGAGAAGAGAATTCTAAGGCGCGCGGAAGAACTCTCGTTAAGGAACTCGGCAAAATGACCCCGTAACTTCGGGAGAAGGGGTGCCCCGGTAGTGTGAATAGCACGAGGGGGCCGCAGTGAAAAGGCCCAAGCGACTGTTTAGCAAAAACACAGGTCTGTGCGAAGCCGCAAGGCGAAGTATACGGGCTGACGCCTGCCCGGTGCTGGAAGGTTAAGGGGAGTGGTTAGGGGTAACCCGAAGCTATGAACCGAAGCCCCAGTAAACGGCGGCCGTAACTATAACGGTCCTAAGGTAGCGAAATTCCTTGTCAGGTAAATTCTGACCCGCACGAATGGCGTAACGACTTGGGCGCTGTCTCAACGAGAGATCCGGTGAAATTTTAATACCTGTGAAGATGCAGGTTACCCGCGACAAGACGGAAAGACCCCATGGAGCTTTACTGCAGCTTGATATTGAATTTGGGTACGATCTGTACAGGATAGGTGGGAGCCGTAGAAATCGGAGCGCAAGCTTCGGTGGAGGCGCCGTTGGGATACCACCCTGATCGTATCTAGGTTCTAACCTAGTGCCCTTACCGGGTACGGGGACCGTGTCAGGCGGGCAGTTTGACTGGGGCGGTCGCCTCCTAAAGAGTAACGGAGGCGTTCCAAGGTTCCCTCAGAATGGTTGGAAATCATTCGCAGAGTGCAAAGGCATAAGGGAGCTTGACTGCGAGACCTACAAGTCGAGCAGGGACGAAAGTCGGACTTAGTGATCCGGTGGTACCGCATGGAAGGGCCATCGCTCAACGGATAAAAGCTACCCTGGGGATAACAGGCTTATCTCCCCCAAGAGTCCACATCGACGGGGAGGTTTGGCACCTCGATGTCGGCTCATCGCATCCTGGGGCTGAAGTAGGTCCCAAGGGTTGGGCTGTTCGCCCATTAAAGCGGTACGCGAGCTGGGTTCAGAACGTCGTGAGACAGTTCGGTCCCTATCTGTCGTGGGCGCAGGAAATTTGAGAGGAGCTGTCCTTAGTACGAGAGGACCGGGATGGACGTACCGCTGGTGCACCAGTTGTTCCGCCAGGAGCATGGCTGGGTAGCTACGTACGGACGGGATAAGCGCTGAAAGCATCTAAGCGTGAAGCCCCCCTCAAGATGAGATTTCCCAATTAGTAAGACCCCTTGAAGACGACGAGGTAGATAGGTTGGAGGTGGAAGTGCAGCAATGCATGGAGCTGACCAATACTAATCGGTCGAGGGCTTATCCTATACTTAGAATGCAGATTTGTTTCGGATTCAGTTTTCAGGCGATTAAGCCTGTAACACGCTTAGAAATTCATTGTCACTTCTGGTGATGAACTGAATTTCACGCGGCAGCGTCTGTTTCACAGACGCATGTTTGGTGGCGATAGCGGAGGGGTTCCACGCGTACCCATCCCGAACACGACCGTTAAGCCCTCCAGCGCCGATGGTACTTGGACCGAAGGGTCCTGGGAGAGTAGGACGTTGCCAAGCACATTAAGCCATTGTTGATTTATCAGCAGTGGCTTTTTTGTTTTTTTTGGACAAGAGTGATATTTGAAGGGGAGTACAACATCTGAAGGGGCTGTAATTGAGTGACATTTTTGTTACCGACGCTGAGGTCGATACAAGTATAATAGATAAGTGCAAATAATAAGCAACATCTCTAATACGAAGGAACTACTCATAAATTCTAACTTTGAATTTTCTTGTGTCTTTAGATGCATTGTGGAGGTAAGGAGGATTTAAGGCATGAAACAAACAAGAATTATTAAGATATTAATTTTTTCGTGTATAGTAGCTTTAATACTGGCAGGCTGCGGTACGAAAGCGCCCAGCTGGGATGCTTTTGAGGGTGCGCTAAACGAGAAAAATTTCCCTGTACCCCAAGAGGCGTACTCACCAGACCAGACTACGACAAACGTTGCTATGGATTATGTACGTTATTCTTTACCTGGATTAAAGGAGAAGAATGGTATCCCAGAGGAGTATATGGATACTATTAAGGCCTGGGGATGGGTTGAACAGGAAGAGGAGAATACCGATTCATCTGGTGTTTTTCAGAAGGATGGAGTAACGGTTCATTTAACAGTACATGATGATTATTTTATAGTTATGATTCCTAAAGAAAAGAAGGCCTTAATTAAAGGTCTTAAGACAAAATAAATAATCGCCGTCCTTTATGGATGGCGATTTATTTATATGCGAATACAGGTTAACCGTACTCTATTGAGAGTAATAGGAGGCATCGGTTGGATTAAACTTCAGCATGCCTTCCTTGTTGCGTTGATTTATTTTGAACAGTGTATAGAGACGGGGTAGTAAAAGCCACAAGTGGCAAATAATCAGGGATACTGTAAATGCCGGTGGTGACCAAAAAATAAAGAGAGCTGCAATACAAAGACCAATATAAAAATTATGTAACTGTACTTTACGGAAAATGCGGTAACTAATGTGTTGATCTGGCATGAAGCCAAGCCACGGGATTTTAAATGAGATGGACCATCTTTTTGAAATAGGATGCCCGGAGATTAGAAGTACTGAGCGTGAAATAACATATTGAACCCAGAACATAACCGGAGCAGCTATAATTAAGTAGAGAATACTCCACCAAGAAAGAAAGACTGTCTCGAGCACAAGGACCAAAAAAGGGAGCAAAATATAAACACGCAGCAGAGGTGCCGTTAGATTAATTTTTTTGATTAATTTATATTGATAGAATGTAGCAGCGCCTTTGGTGTTGGATTCCATATAAAATAGACTAACCTCCTCACAGATTCATATGTTCTTAATATCGGCGAATGAAAGCATTTTATTAAACTATGGGCGAATATTCACCGATATGGGGGCAGCGGAATATATATAATACACGAAACGAAGGATATGAAAAAACTATGAAAAGGTTTAAAATGATAGAAGGTGTATCATACTGTTCTTAAAAGAGTCAAGGTGGGATGGTTATGGAACAGCAAACCGGGCAAGCTTGTATCATTTGTGGACAGGAAAAAGAAGAAGGTATTGTGATTGTCTCGCATTTTATTTGTGAGGATTGTGAGGCAGAAATGATCCGTACCGAGGCAGAAGATGCTAAGTACCGTTTTTTTATTGGCCAGATGAAGAAGATCGGATTGCAAAAGAACGCTTAAGTAAGTAGAGTAACTCTGTTAATTCATGCGGATAAGAGAGCGGTCTGGATGAAAGATATAAGGACTGCATTAGAGATATTCATATACGGCTTCCTCGTTGTTTAAGCGGGGGGAGCCGTTTTGCTGTTCAGTCAGATGCTTTTATGAGGAAACATAGGAGTTTTTGAATATTTACGTTAAAATAGAAGGAACCCTATGGGAAGGAATTTAATATGAATAAATTACAACGATGTAGGGCGCCTGTATACGAAATGCTGGAGCAATATAGAATTGTGGGTAATATATCTTATCATGTGCCGGGACATAAAAATGGAGCGGCATATGACGGCGTAGAAGGCGCTGGGTATCTAGATGAGGTTATGAAGTACGATGTTACGGAGATTACCGGCACGGATGATCTTCATCATCCTGAGGGAGTCATTAAGGAAGCACAGGAGTTGGCTGCTGATTGCTTTGGCGCAGAGGAGAGCTTTTTTCTAGTTGGCGGAAGTACGGCGGGCAACCTAGCGCTGATTCTAACGGCTTGCCCCGAGCCTGGAATGATTCTGATCCTTCAACGAAATGTGCATAAATCAGTGATTCATGGTCTTATGTTAGCTGGAGTGCGGGCTGTTTTCGTCGAGCCGCTGATTGATCCACTCAGCGGCTTGGCAGTAGCGCCGGCGGCAGAAGCTGTTGAGGCTGCACTTGCAGCCTATCCTGAAGCCGCCGCTGTATTTGTCACCATGCCCAATTACTACGGCATGGGCAGTGACCTCGCG
Source organism: Paenibacillus sp. FSL F4-0122 (assembly GCF_038002845.1). Taxonomy (NCBI): domain Bacteria; kingdom Bacillati; phylum Bacillota; class Bacilli; order Caryophanales; family Paenibacillaceae; genus Paenibacillus; species Paenibacillus sp. FSL F4-0122. Next base: position 2,301,313 of record NZ_JBBODI010000001.1, on the reverse strand, counting down.
CCCCTCGCGCGTATCTGCCACGACAGCGGAGTACCGCTGCTTGTCGATGAAGCGCATGGGGCGCATTACGGGCAGCACCCGGCACTGCCTGCCGGGGCGCTTGCTTGTGGCGCGGACGGCGTAGTGCAGTCCACGCACAAGATGCTCACTGCGATGACCATGGGCGCTATGCTGCATGTTCAAGGGCAGCGGCTCGACCGCGCCCTGCTCTCGCAGCGGCTCGCCATGGTGCAGAGCTCCAGCCCATCATATCCTATGATGGCGTCGCTTGATCTTGCCCGGCGGCTGCTGCACAGCCGGGGCAGCGATGCTTTCACGGCGGGGCTGGCCGCCGTGGATGTCCTGCGGCGCGGCCTTGCCGAGCTGCCGCGCTATGGATTGGTGCAGCCGGCAGAGCAGCTGCACGACGGTACGCCGCTGCATAAGGCGGCGTACGAGATGCAGGACCCCTTCAAAGTCGTCATTTATGACGCCACCGGGGTCCTAGGCGGTTTCGAGCTGCAGCGCAGGCTCGAAGCTAAGGGCTGTGTGCCGGAGATGAGTGACGACCGGCACGTAGTGCTGCTGTTCAGCCTCGGTTCGAGGGCTGAAGATGCAGTAAGGTTATTGCAGGCGCTGCGGGAAATAGATTCGGAGGATACATCCGAATCACCGCACACCACGGGCATTTCAGAATCTCGAAATATTTCCACGTGGAACAATTTGAATGTTTTACAAATCTCAGCACCTGTTCCCTTCTCTTTGAAGCCGGTATCAGTCAATGAGGTAGAAAGTATTAATCTTGAACACAGCGTGGGGAGAGTAGCTGCAGAAATGGTAATTCCCTATCCACCAGGCATTCCATTATTATATCCGGGTGAGGTCATCACAGATCAGATACAGCAAAGACTGACTGGTTTAGCTTATGGAGGCGCGAAGTTCCAGGCTTGTGCTGATCCGGTCTTGCAGCGTATTAAGGTATACAACATTCAGAAGGGCGGAGAAGTATAAGTGGGCAAAGAAGGTTTCTTCATAACATTAGAAGGGGGCGAAGGCTCCGGAAAAACAACGGTACTGGGCAGAGTAGCAGCATATTTGCAGAATCGGTCCATGCCCTATCGAATTACACGTGAACCTGGAGGCATTGAAATCGCCGAAAAAATTCGCTCTATTATTCTGGATCCTGCCCATACTGCAATGGATGCACGTACAGAGGCATTGCTGTACGCTGCATCAAGAAGCCAACATCTCGCTGAAGTAGTAGAGCCGGCTCTTAGAGAAGGGCTTACAGTCCTCTGTGACCGCTTTGTAGACAGTAGTCTCGTTTATCAAGGACATGCAAGAGGATTAGGTATGGAAGAGGTGTGGAGTATTAACCGCTTTGCTATTGGAAATCGCATGCCCGATCTAACCTTTTATCTGGATGTAGAACCTGAGATTGGATTATCACGGATTGCGGCCAATCAAGATCGCGAAGTCAATCGTCTGGATATGGAGAGTCTTGCCTTTCATCAGAAGGTTCGTGAAGGATATCATTTATTAATTAAGGCGAATCCGGAGAGAATAGTAGTTCTTGATGCAAACCGCCCTATTCATCTGGTAGAACAAGATATCGTGAGAACTCTTGAAGAGAGAGTATTAAAGGGTTTTTAGGGTGTTTTGTCTAATATAATAAGAGAAGTGGCATATAACTAAGCGTTTGCTTATGAAGTGAGGTTACTACTAAGAACACATTAAGTAGTAATACTCCATAAAACTTTTTTGGGAGGGAATGCGAAGATGAAGTTGATCATTGCAATTATCCAGGATAAAGACAGTAACCGGTTATCCAGTGAGCTAGTAAAAGCCAATTTCCGTGCTACCAAACTCGCAAGTACAGGTGGATTTCTGCGGGCGGGAAATACGACATTTATGATTGGGGTAGAAGACAGTCAGATCGAAGCTGTATTGAACGTTATCCGTAACAGCTGTAAAGTGCGTGAACAACTAGTCACTCCAGTAACTCCGATGAGTGGCACGACGGATTCCTATTTACCGCTCCCTGTTGAAGTACAGGTCGGTGGCGCTACTGTATTCGTGCTTCCTGTAGATCGTTTCGAACATTATTAAGTATAATATAAATGAGCAAGTCATTTACAAAAAAGGGGCGGTAGATAACCTTTGAAGATCAATCCGGGATATAGGCCCTTAAAGAGTGAGCTTCCAAATGCAGAAGGGGCTAATAAGCCTGTTCAGCAGAAATCGTTCTCTGACGTTTTTCAGCAGCAAGGTGAACAGAAAACCAAAGATGAACTAAACCGCCAGATCAAAGAAATACAGTCACAAGGCGACCGTTTATCTAAGTCTATGACCATTCGTGAACTCACCATTTACCGGATGATGATCAAAAGGTTTCTGGAAGAAACCGCTCGTAGAGGCGTTATACTGAAAGAGACACGTGGATGGGATAGACGTGGGCGGGGCAAGCGTTACAAGCTGCTTGAGGAAATTGATGCGGCTTTGCTATCTATGGCAGACGATCTGCTGAATAGTGAGCAGGGCCGAATAGATCTGTTGGGACGTGTTGGAGAAATTCGCGGGTTGTTAATCAACCTTTCTTTTTAAAGTTTTGGGAGGAAATTATGCCTTTTCATGATATAGTAGGCCAGGAGCATGCTAAACGGCTACTCCAAAATGCCTTGCGCAAGGACGCTGTGAGCCATGCTTATTTATTTACAGGACCAGCAGGCAGTGGACAAATGAAGACGGCGCTGATGTTTGCCCAAGCAATTTTTTGCACTGAAAGCAAGGATGACGCCTGTGGCGAATGTCTAGAGTGCCGAAAGGTTGAGCATGGAAACCATCCTGATTTGTCATTGCTGCAGCCCGACGGTGCAAGCATAAAAATAGATCAGATCCGTGAGCTGCAGCGTGTCTTTTCCTATCGATCTGAGGGTGTGAATCCAAAGGTTTATATTATAGATGGGGCAGACAAAATGACGGTACAAGCTGCCAATAGTTTGTTGAAGTTTCTGGAAGAACCGCCAGCTCCGGCAGTAGGAATCCTAATATCTGATAATAGTCGTTCTTTATTGCCGACGATTCAGTCACGGACTCAGCGGATTCCATTTAGTCCGTTAAATCCGGATATTATGCTTCAAGCGCTAGCAAGTGAGGGTGTGCCGATCCCCTTAGCTCGATGTGCAGTATCACTTAGTTCGGGACTTGATGGTTGCAGGGAACTTTTGGAACAGAATTGGTTTGCAGAAATGAGAAATCTAGTGTTACAATTAGCTAAGGAGTCCTTAAGCAAGGGCAGCTCCACGGTAGCAACTGCCGGGCAGAAGCTGTTCAAGACTGGGCTCGCTGAACATTTGGATATCCTTTTCAGCATGTTCCATCTATGGTTTAAAGATATGCTCTACTTCCTGTACCGCAAGCATGAAAGTATCGTTTTTATAGATCAGTTAGACTTTATTTCCAGGCATGCCCGTGGGCGCAGTGCGGAACAATGGGTGGCTTATATGGGATATGCAGCAGAGAGTACTAAGAAGCTGCGTTCCAATGCCAATGCCCAGTTGTGTCTGGAGCAGTTCTTAATCCGACTGGAAAGTTAAAGGATTAGCAATGATATATCCTCCGGATGTCGCTTTACCTGGAAGTATCGTTTTAACAGACGAGGAAGGACAAGCATGGATCATCAGGGAGCGGACATGCCCATAGGTTCCTTTTACCGGCAAACAAGGGGGTTAATTTTTGTACAGCGTAGTAGGTGTCCGTTTTAAAAAAGCGGGTAAAATATATTATTTTGATCCACTTGATTTTCCGATTGAACGAGATCAATGTGTTATTGTTGAGACAGCACGTGGGGTGGAATACGGTAAGGTTGTCGTAGGCAAAAAAGAGGTGGAGGAGTCCGATGTTGTACTACCCCTCAAAAAAGTGATGCGTATTGCCGGAGAAACCGACGCACGCGTAGTTGAGGAGAACAAAAGCGCCGCTAAGGAGGCTTTTACCACCTGTTTAAATAAAATACGCGACCACGGTCTCAAAATGAAGCTCGTAGATGTAGAGTTTACTTTTGACCGTAATAAGATTATATTTTACTTTACGGCCGAAGGACGCGTTGATTTTAGAGAATTGGTTAAGGATCTGGCAAGTATTTTTCGGACCCGCATTGAGCTTCGGCAAATTGGGGTACGTGATGAAGCAAAGATGCTAGGTGGACTTGGACCTTGTGGACGAGTGCTTTGCTGCTCCTCTTGGTTAGGGGATTTTGAACCCGTATCCATAAAAATGGCCAAGGATCAGAACCTTTCACTTAATCCGACCAAGATTTCCGGACTTTGTGGACGTCTGATGTGTTGTTTGAAATTTGAGCATGACAATTATGAGAGTGTAAAGGAAGAAATGCCAGCGGTCGGCAAGATTGTCGTGACCTCATTGGGGGATGGCAAAGTAGTAGGAATCAATGCCGGAAACCGTACGGTTCATGTACAGTTGTTTGAAGTGGGCAAAGTTAAGGAACTTCCAATGGATGATGTTGTCGTCAAGTAAACCATATAAGGTTACTTTCGGGGTGGAAACTTGGAGAAGAAAAATATATTTGCACACATGCAGGATATGGAAGCGCAGATGGAAACGATGCGCGCCAATCTTGGAGAATGGAAACAGACGGTAAAAGAACTGATGGAAGCTAACCAGAGGTTAACTCTGGAGAATGAACAGCTTCGCAAAATTTTAAAGCGGGATGCACCTTTGGATCCTACCGTAGATTCTGCGGAGGCGGAAGCTCTTTTAGCTACCGGAGAGGGAACAGAAGAGGTTGTCGGGGAAGGTTATGACAACTTGGCTCGACTTTACCACGAAGGCTTTCACATCTGTAATGTTTATTTTGGACATTTACGCACGGAAGGTGACTGTCTGTTCTGTCTTTCTTTTCTTAATAAATGAGGATATCCAGCCGTAGGAGATTAATCCTACGGTTTTTTTTGAATTTTGGCCAATAGGCATATGCATTTGAAGCAAGTTTTTTTCAACAAAACCTTTAGGAGATTATTACATGACGAATTCTTTTAATGATATATCTGTCCCCTTGTTACCGACGGAGCGGGTGGATGATTTACTAACGCATGACCTGCGCATTATTCAAAGTGATGAAGTATTTAGCTTTTCTATGGATGCTGTATTGCTTGCTCGTTTCGCCAGTGTTCCGCCACGTGGAAGAGTCCTCGATCTTTGTACGGGAAATGGTGTAATACCGATTTTAATGACTACCCGGACAAAAGCTTCTATAGAAGGTATTGAAATACAACCTCGTTTAGCTGATATGGCTCGTCGTAGTGTGGCTCTCAATGGCCTTCAGGATCAGGTTGTAATTCATGAAGGTGATTTACGCGAGTTATATACTACCGCAGGACATGGTGTGTATGATGCAATAACGGTGAACCCTCCTTATATGCCGCTTAATGGCAGTGATCTGAAGCTGAACAACCATCAGGCTATGGCTCGTCATGAGATAGGCTGTACTCTGGAGGAGGTTATTCAGGCTTGTGTGCGATTGGTTCGGACGGGCGGAAAGGTAAGTATGGTTCATAAACCACAACGGTTGGTTGATATTATCAGTCTTATGAGACAATATAGACTCGAGCCAAAGATTATTCGGTTTGTACATCCACGTGCCCATCTAGAGGCTAATATGGTATTAATCGAAGCTGCACGTGATGGAAAGCCTGAGGTTCGTTTACAACCACCGCTCATCGTATATAATGAGGACAATCAATACTGTCCAGAGATTATGGACATCTACTATGGTGCTAAAGAGGGTAAATCATGACGATATCATGCCAAAGCAGTTTTCAAAACAAGACCAATACCAGTACTCAGGAGACAACAGGGTCGCTTTTTCTGGTGGCTACACCTATCGGTAATCTGGAGGATATGACCTATCGTGCAGTCCGCACTTTACAGGAATGTGATATTATTGCCGCGGAAGATACGAGACAGACCCGGAAATTACTCAGCCACTTTGAGATTTCACCTTCGATGTTGTTTAGTTATCATGAGCATAATAAGGCCGCCAGTGGACCTGAGCTTGTACGCTATATAATAGAAGGAAAAAATTTGGCACTCGTCAGCGATGCCGGTTTACCAGCGATTTCTGACCCTGGAGCGGATCTTGTAGCCCTTGCTATAAGTCATGGAATTCCGGTGATTCCTATCCCTGGAGCTAACGCAGCGTTGTCAGCTTTGATCGCTTCTGGTCTATCTACAAATACGTTCACTTTTATCGGCTTTCTTCCCCGAGAGCGTAAGGACATCCGAGCAGTATTAAGTCCACTTCGTTCGGCTCAAGGAACTTTGTTGTTCTACGAATCTCCCCATCGCGTAGTTAAGACACTTGCTCATCTTCAAGAAGCATTCGGCAATCGCCAGATTGTGTTGGCACGTGAATTAACGAAAAGATATGAGGAGTTTCTACGCGGTTCGATTGAGGAATGTACACTTTGGCTTGCTGAACATCCTCCGCTAGGCGAATATGTTATTGTCGTAGAAGGGGAGAGCAAGGAAGATGCTGAAATCGCAGAATCGGCGTGGTGGCGTCAGTTAAGCATTGAAGAACATGTAGCTCATTACGAAGCACAGGATGTGCCACGTAAAGAGGCTATGAAAAAAGCGGCATCAGACCGGGGTGTAGCCAAACGGGATATTTATAATGCGTTGCTTGATAGAGCAGAAGAGTAAGTGTTGTAGACGAACTCTTAGAATAACTAAGGGTTCTTGGAAACGGCCCGAGCTTGAATGATTTATCTGTGGGTTAAATGTACTTTGTACAGTTATTTTTGAATTTTTTTATGTATTTGTTCGTTTAGTTGTACTTCATACAGTTATAAAGGTGGAAATGATTGATTTCACGGAGATATAGGGAATATAAGTGTACAAAATACAATTAATTCGTTTAATGGTAAAAATCATTTAAAATAACTGTAAGAAATACAACTAAGTATTACTGGTTCCGTCTTGAAGTACATTGCCCTTAGGGAGGGCAAACCCAGACATAAAAAATACCTCCCGCGGTCACGGGAGGTCAAGGAGATATGAAAAGGTTAGAATTAACAATTTGATTAGTTCTATTATATACTATTTAATTTAGTTTGTCACAGGGGTAGGGATGGAAGAAATGCATTCATGACAAACTATTTTTCCTTTAAAGTAAGTTACGTTCTCAGCGTTGCCACAGAAAATGCAGGCAGGCTCATACTTTTTAAGCATAATCCGTTCGCCATCAACGTAAATTTCCAGTGCGTCCTTTTCGCCAATGCCAAGTGTACGGCGTAATTCAATAGGAATAACAACCCGTCCAAGTTCGTCTACTTTTCTTACAATTCCTGTTGATTTCATCATAACAATCGTTACTCCTCTCAATGTTCCAAAAACGTCATTATTCGACATTGTTCACTGTTTTATGATACTTATAATACCAACGATTCCCAAATCAGTCAACCTTTTTTCATAGGCTGAATAAGAAAATTTCCATAAGAACTTTGAATGTCCCTATAAAAATTAAGAATTACCCTGAAAGCATTTTGTCGATTTACCAAGACCAAAAATGATACTTTTCGACAAAGTACGACATAATTACTTATTATATACTGATATTAGTTAAAATCATATTAAATTATTAGAAGGAGTTGATCTCATGAAGCAGCCGCTCACGGAAGAAAAGGTTTTCAAGGATCCCGTTCATAATTATATTCATGTACAGGATACGATTATTTGGCGACTAATTAATACAAAAGAATTTCAGCGTTTACGCCGGATTCGCCAGTTAGGTACCTCATATCTCACTTTTCATGGTGCAGAGCATAGTCGATTTTCTCATTCTTTAGGAGTATATGAAATTACACGAAGAATCATTTCGCAATTTGAGCGCAGCGGGTATAAGGATTGGATTCCGGAAGAAAGTTTGCTTACTTTGTGTGCGGCTTTGCTGCATGATTTAGGGCATGGCCCATTTTCCCATTCTATAGAAGAAGCTTTTGAAATGAACCATGAGGATTGGACCTGCCGGATTATTTTGGAGGACACGGAGATTACCGAAATATTGCGTGATGTGGAGGAAGATTTTCCTCGTAAAGTAGCTTCAGTTATCTCTAAGACTTATGAGCATGAAATTGTTGTCAATTTGGTTTCCAGTCCGCTGGATGCTGATCGTATGGATTATTTGCTGCGTGATGCGTACTATACAGGTGTAAACTATGGAACCATCGACATTGATCGGATTTTGAGAATGCTTCGTCCTTATAATGGGCGGATTGTAGTAAAAGAATCAGGTATGCATGCCATTGAAGATTATTTAATGTCACGTTATCAAATGTACTGGCAGGTATATTTTCATCCGGTGACGCGCAGCTCTGAAATTATTTTGCGTCAAATCTTCCGTAGAGCTAAAGAATTGTTCCAAGAGGGGTACAAATTTCGCTTTATGATCGCTCCGCTGGAAGATCTCTTTCGAGGAGAAGTAACAGTGAAGCAATATTTAATGCTTGATGAGGCACTGGTACAGACTGCTTTTATGCAATGGACACTTGAAGAAGATGAGTTATTAAGCGACTTGTGTACCCGTTTTATTCATCGTAAACTGTATAAATATGTAGAGATCGAGAATTTGGATACAGATATGATTACGGAAATCCGCAGCAGTTTTGCGGGAGTGGGACTTAACCCAGAATATGACCTAGAGATTGATTATCCGACAGATTTGCCTTATGATGTGTTCCGTCCAGGAGCAGCCTTCGACAATAATCAAATTTTACTGCTTGATCGGAATGAGCAATTGCGGGAAATTTCAGAGGTATCGGATATTGTGCGCTCAATAAGCGGAATTCATCGTGGCAGATATCATCTATATTTCCCACAGGATAAGCTGAAAAAAGCCCTTACACGCTTGCCCTCTTCTGTAGCAGAGATTTTTGCAAAATAATACAAATATTTATGGAACTATTGATAAAAACAACAAGGAGTGAGCTTTAAAATGTATCTGTTCGACACACATACACATCTAGATGCGCCTCAATTCGACGAGGATCGCGAGGAAGTTATTGCTCGTGCAGTAGAGGCCGGAGTTAGCAAGATGATCAATATTGGATTTAATCGGGAAACGATCCCTTCAACGATGAAGCTGGCTGAATCTTATGATTATATTTATGCAGCGGTGGGCTGGCATCCACAGGATGCGATTGATATGAAAGAGGGGGACCTCGATTGGATCGCCTCTCTTTGCAGCCATGAAAAAGTGGTGGCCATCGGAGAGATTGGATTGGATTATTATTGGGATACCTCTCCCAAGGATGTGCAGCAGGAGGTCTTCCGCAAACAAATCGGACTAGCCCGTGAACTAAAAATGCCAATCTGTATACATGACCGTGATGCTCATGAAGATGTTGTACGGATTTTACGGGAGGAAAAAGCAAATGAAATTGGTGGCGTGATGCATTCGTTCTCAGGCAGCTGGGAAACAGCAAAAATGTGTCTAGACCTTGGATTTCATTTGTCATTTGGAGGACCGATAACGTTCAAAAATGCCAGAGTGCCTAAAGAGGTGCTTGCACAGACGCCATTGGACCGATTATTGATCGAAACAGACGCTCCATATTTGACTCCACACCCCTTCCGTGGCAAGCGAAATGAGAGTGCTCATGTGAAGTTAGTAGCAGAGGCTGCGGCTGAAATTAAAGGGTTAACATGGGAAGAATTGGCTAAAATTACGTATGCGAACGCACTGGAACGATTTGGGATTGTCTGAAAACAGGAGTAAAACGGGTGAAAAATAGAGAATAGCCGATATATTAAACTTTTTTAATATAAAAACGGCTGATTATTACAATATTTTAACCATATATTTGCTTAAACGTGGTTGAATCGTCCTTTACAACATGCATCAAAACAGGATATCATCTTTTCAGTGATGTGAGCTGTTGTTATTGTGACAGCCATTGATTCATGGATCGTCTCGCTGAGTCTCCGTATGGAGAACGGGGGAACCAATATTGAACTGCCGCATGCCTGTATCTTGAATACGACTAGGAATTGCCGCAGAACAATATTTGATTTCTTCACGTGGTCTTTGGGGTGAATTTAAGGGCAACCGCCGTGAGCGGGTGACCTGAAATAGGGCGTCTCTCTTTCGTCCGAACCCGACAGCTAACCCCGTAAGCGCAAGTAAGAGAGGCAACCTCGTGCACAAACATTCCCGCGTATTCTGACATCGGAGAAGCCACGAAAGAGTCCTCAAGAGAACTCTTTTTAGGCTTCTTTATTTTTGAATAAACTGAATGTTGCCCGCATACTGTTATATAACAGGTGTGGGAGTAGCTGTGCCGAGCAGGCGATCCATGAGCAGGAGACGCTAAGTTAATACGTGCGTATCCTGTGACAATCTCAAATAGTTTCGTCAAAGAAATTCAGTCCTCATGATATACAAATTGACGACGAGGCTATGTAAGGAGGATGGAGAGAATGGGCTTATTCCAACCAGAGGTATCCCATGATTCGCAGTCATCCAGCAGGTCTTTCGCATTACGGTGGGAGCAAGTAAATACTCGCGTACTTTTACTTGCAGGTGTGATTTCAATCGCAATCGCGCTGTTAATTCTGCTGTACGTACACGGTCAAAGTAACAAACAATTTGTTTTAGTAATAGACGGGCAAACACAGACACTTGAAACGCGAGAAGCACTTCTTGGTGATGTGTTGGAGAAAGAGCAAATTTCGCTGCAGCCGCATGATGAATTATCTTTAGGTCTGAGTGATGAAATAAAAGACGGTGACCGTGTCGTTATCAATCGTGCGCAGAAATTTAGCCTTACTGCGGACGGAGCAACAAAAACGTTATATACGACCGAAGACACTATCGGTCAGGCGATTGACAAACTGGGTATCAACCTAGAAGGCTATGATAAGATTTTTCCTTCGTTAGACACCACCATCTCTGCTGACATGGAGATTAAGATCGTTCGTATCAACAAGCAAACGGTACAGCGAACAACTAACTTACCTTTCCGTGTTATTAAGACAGCAGATCCCTCCCTTACTGTGGGAACAGTTAGAGTGGCACAGGCAGGCAAACCAGGCGTCATGGTTCAGCATATTGAAAAGATCTATCAAGACGGAGAACTGGCCTCTATGCGCATGATCGGCAAGGAAGTACAAACGGTAACAAAAGATAAGATCATTGCCGTTGGTACTAAAGCACTTCCTAAGCCTACTGTAGTTGCTAAAGCTACAACAACTTCCAAATCAAGCACTACCTCCAAAACGACTAAAGTTAGCGCTAAGACTAAGAACGTCACAAGCAAGGCTGGCGTAGACTTTGAGTACAAGAAGATGATTAAGAACGTCTCCATGACAGCTTATTCGTCAGAAGAGCCAGGAATAGGTACTAAAACTGCCTCCGGAACACGCGTAACGGAAGGTCGTACAATTGCAGTAGATCCGAATGTAATTCCTATTGGCTGGTGGGTTTATATCGATGGGCTTGGATTCCGCCGTGCAGAGGATACTGGCGGTGCCATTAAAGGCAATAAAGTGGATGTCTATTATGATTCCCTGAGCCATGCTCGTAATTTCGGCCGTAAATCACGTACCGTATATGTGATTGGACCTGTGAAACCAGAGCTTAACTAGAACTGAAGCTTTTGCAAAAAATCCTTTGATAAGCTATAGTGATGATAACCGTAAGGAACGCTGGATGATCATTTCGTTGATCGCAGAGCAACCGCTCATCACTTATACATTCTTTAACCAAAAGAAGAGGAGCGAATCCTCTTCTTTTTGCTTTTTTTGGAAGGAGTCAAGAAATATGATTAAGGAATTAATCGTCGTTGAAGGCAAAAGCGATACCGTAGCCATTAAGCGTGCTGTGGAAGCAGATACGATTGAGACAGGCGGCTCTGCTGTAAACCGGACTGTAATTGCGAAGATTGCGCTAGCTATGGAACGCAGAGGGGTTATTATTCTTACGGACCCGGACCATGCCGGGGAGCGAATTCGTAAAATCGTTTCAGCGAAGGTGCCGGGCTGCAAGCATGCTTTTATTCCGGAGAAGGACGCAACTCGAAAAGGGGATATCGGTGTAGAGAATGCATCGCCAGAGGCGATTCGTCATGCGCTGCGTAATGTACATACCTCTTTTGAAGGAGCACCTGCTTTGATTGGTATTGATGACCTTATGGCCGCTGGAATGCTTGTACACCCTCGGGCTGCTGAAAGACGTATGGCGCTTGGTAATTTGCTTGGAATCGGATATTGTAACGGCAAACAGCTGTACAAGCGGCTGGCGATGTTTGGGATTACGCGGGAGGAATTTGCCGGGGCTCTCGCCCAAATTGATCAGGGAGGCATTACTTCATGAGTGGTAGAGAGGAAATTTCGACTCCAAAACGGACCAAAGAGATTATTCAACGTTATGGATTCAAGTTTAAGAAAAGCCTGGGACAGAATTTTTTGATTGATCAAAATATTTTGGACAAGATTGTAGACGCTGCTGGACTAGATAGCGATTCTGGGGCGCTGGAGATCGGGCCGGGAATTGGAGCGCTGACGGAGCGTCTGGCACTAACAGCCGGTGCTGTAACTGCCGTAGAGATAGACCGTAGACTGATTCCAATATTAAAAGACGTACTTTCCCCTTATCCCCATGTTAAGGTTCGTAACGATGATGTCCTCAATGTGAACTTGCAGGAAATGTTCAAGGAAGATTTCACCACTGTGAGCAAGGTCAGTGTGGTTGCTAACCTGCCTTATTATGTGACTACTCCGATTCTGATGAAGCTGCTTGAAGAGAAGCTTCCCCTTGATAACATCGTTGTAATGATTCAGAAGGAGGTTGCGGAGCGTATGGCTGCATCTCCAGGTGGAAAGGAATACGGAAGTCTTAGCATTGCCGTGCAGTACTACAGCGAGCCTGAGCTCGTCTGTATCGTGCCGCGTACGGTATTCATCCCTCAACCTAATGTGGAGTCTGCTGTTATCCGTCTGAAGGTTAGAGAGCATCCTCCGGTAAAGGTGGAGAGTGAGAAGCATTTCTTTGAAGTGGTTCACGCTTCTTTCACACAGCGCCGCAAGACGATTGCTAACAATCTGAAGGCTCGTTACTTCCCTGAACAAGGACGTGAGCAGCTGGAGGCTTTACTCGCAGAAGCGGGTATTGAACCGACCCGTCGCGGAGAAACACTCAGTCTTGAAGAATACGCCCGCTTAAGCGGTGTTTTGCTAGCCGCTGGAATTGAATAAGCAATAAGAAACGGTTGTTGTCTTAAAGGACGACAACCGTTTCTCGTAGAAATATAAGGATGTTATTCTGGTGGAGCATTATACATTCTTATATTTTAAAAATATGGCGAGTTATGAACCAACTGAGGCCTTTGCCCATACGATGGGGTAGAGGTGGTGGTTGTAATGAATTTAGGAGACTTGGTCGTTCGCAAATCTTATGGCGGTGATTTAACATTTCGTGTAGATAATATCGTGCAGGATAGAGCCGTCATTAAAGGCACAGATTTCCGCCTGTTGGCGGATTCTCCTCTGGATGACCTGGTTCAAGTGCCTCCTACCCGAATAACGGAACGGGGACAGCAAGCACAGATCAAAGCGAAGGAATCACTGACACAGCTGCGGAAGGACCGTCAGGAGCAAAGTCAGCGGAGCGGGGGAACCCTAACAGAGGGGACATGGGCTCCACCCTCCAAGGAAGCTCCTTATTTTGAAGTGCCGGGTAAAGTACTGCATCTGGATGGCGATCCGGCATATTTGAATAAGAGCCTTAGCTTATACGAGCAACTGCGGATTCCCGCTGAAGGGCATCATGTTCATGAATCTGCAATGGCTGATACGTTATACCGGCTGTTGCCCCGTGTACGCCCAGACATTGTAGTGATCACTGGTCATGATGGGGTACTGAAGCAACAGCATACTTACGATCTATATAGTCTGAATAGCTACAAAAATTCGCAAAACTTTATAGCTGCTATTAGGGTAGCTAGGGAGTATGAGCGGAATTTTGATGCGTTGACTATTGTTGCCGGTGCTTGCCAATCTCATTTCGAGGCATTACTTGGAGCTGGGGCTAATTTTGCCAGTTCACCTGGTCGAATTTTGATCCATGCTCTGGATCCCGTTTATGTAGCAGCAAAATCATCCTTTACTTCCATCAGGGATACTGTAAATCTTAGTGATGTTCTGAATAATACCATCAGCGGTAATCAGGGTATTGGTGGTGTTGAGACCCGTGGCAGCTTCCGTATCGGAATGCCGCGGCTGCAGAATCTGTCGGCGCTAAAAGTGACACCATCAGCCATTTAAGCGGCAGAGATAGGTCTATGGTTTCAGGAATATAGGTAATTTGAATGGGCTGAATAGAATATCCGAAAGAAAGGGTGAGCGCTGAGCTTAACCCTTTCTTTTTTTCTTTGTGATGCCTATATTACAGATAACAAGGATATTAGTCCGGCGCTGATTTCTCGCAAAAAAATTCCGTTGACAACGAAATATGCATCAACTATAATTAATTATTTATTTGCTTTGACATTGTCCTGAAAAAGTTGTATAATGGACAAGAAAAGAGGTGGTCGTCAGGTAATGGCTAATAACGCGCTGTTGGAAATCAAACGCAGTCTTGAAGCTCACGTCGGTCATAAGATCACATTGCGTGCAAACGGAGGTCGTCGTAAAACCGTTGAACGCACAGGTGTCCTGGAAGAAACGTACCCTTCTGTATTTATTGTCAAACTGGATCAGGAGCAGCAAACTTTTAAGCGAGTCTCCTATAGCTATGCCGATATACTTACTGAATCTGTGGAAATCACAGTTTGTGAAGACGATGGGCAGATGCGGATTATGTATATTAAAGCTTAATGTTTCACGAACAGTCTCCTTTGGAGGCTGTTTTTTGTTTGCGTTTTTTGGGACAAATATTTGGTGCATGATCCGTGTTCTAAGCAAGCATACTAATTGGGCAACGGGTTAATCATTTATTTTCATAAGGGAGGAATTCCGTAATGAGCCGCAGAAAACGAGGCATGATGTCGGAGGAACTGAAGACAGAGTTAGCCAAGGAGCTGGGTTTTTATGAAACCGTAGAACGTGAGGGCTGGGGTGGAATTACAACTCAAGACGCTGGCAACATGGTGAAAAAAGCGATACAGCTTGCTGAACAGGCCGCGCGGAAATCTTAAATTTTAGGCTATAAAGTGAATATTACTGAAAAAGGGTGCGTCTAAAAGGCGACACCCTTTTATTATTGGACTTCATTAGAAGTTTCTCATATAATATGTTAAGTTGTTTTTACGGGAAAAGCTGAAGGTGGGTGAACGCCTTGAAAATGTATGAAAAGGCACCAGCTAAAATTAATTTGATGCTGGATGTGCTGCACAAACGTGCTGACGGTTTTCATGAGGTGGAAATGATTATGACCATGGTAGATCTAGCAGACCGCTTAGAGCTGTCTGAGCTGCCAAGGGATACTATTATAATATCAAGTCAGGCTGGTTATATTCCCCTGGACGAGAAAAATTTAGCTTTCCAGGCGGCAAGGCTTATTAAAGACCGTTATAACGTGAAGAGTGGTGTACATATCCATCTGGATAAAAGAATTCCGGTTGCGGCTGGCCTAGCTGGCGGCAGCAGTGATGCCGCAGCTACGCTACGCGGTCTAAACCGTCTGTGGCGTCTCGGTATTCCTGCGCAGGAGCTACAGGAGCTTGGCGCTGAGCTGGGTTCAGATGTGCCTTTCTGCGTCACAGGCGGCACAGCCTTAGCTACAGGACGAGGTGAAAAGCTGACGCCAATCAACAACCCGCCACAATGTTGGGTTGTGTTGGCGAAACCACCGATCAATGTATCGACTGCAGAAGTGTATGGACGCGTTCGGAGCAATAATATAGCTGTGCATCCTTCTGCTCGAAAGATGCAGCAAGCGATTGAAGCAGGAGACTTTGGGGGCGTATGCAACCATCTAGGCAACGTGCTTGAAGATGTTACCCTAAGGCTGCATCCAGAGGTTCAGCAGCTCAAGGAAGCGATGATAAAGCTCGGAGCAGATGGGGTGTTGATGTCAGGCAGCGGACCTACCGTATTCGGTTTAGTGTCCAAGCAGTCTAAAGTAGCAAGGATTTACAACGGACTGCGAGGGTTCTGCAAGGAAGTCTACGCAGTGAGATCACTGAATTAGTCTGCTTCTCTTGTATAAACCCGTACAAAAGTGATATATTTTTCTAAAATATTCGGTTTTGGCGAGGAGCATTCCGTGAAGAAATTAAAAAGAAGCCAACGTTTGGTAGACATGACTCAGTTTTTACTTGAGCGGCCGCATGAACTACTGCCGCTGTCTATATTTGCCGATCGCTATGGAGCGGCTAAGTCCTCCATCAGTGAAGATTTGGCAATCATAAAAGAAGTATTTGAAGGTGAAGGCATCGGAGAGCTGCAGACTTTAGCTGGTGCAGCGGGTGGAGTTCGTTATATCCCAGTTATGCCTAAAGATATGGCGCTAACCTTTGTGCAGCGCTTATGTGTGCAGCTAGAGCAGACTGACCGGATATTGCCTGGCGGTTATTTGTATATGTCGGATCTACTTGGGTTGCCGTCTTTGATGGAACAGGCGGGTAAGATCATCGCAACGGCCTTTTACGGATCGGAAATCGATGTGGTGATGACCGTTGAAACGAAAGGCATTCCACTAGCCTATGCAACAGCAGCACAGCTAGGCTTGCCGGTAGTGCTTGTGCGACGTGACCATCAGGTTACAGAGGGATCAGCAGTAAGTATTAACTACGTATCAGGATCTCATAAAAGCATACACACAATGTCTCTCTCCAGACGGGCACTCAAGGAGAAATCGCGAGTACTTATCGTAGATGACTTCATGAAGGCGGGAGGGACTGTACGTGGTATGGTCGATCTGCTCGGTGAATTTAATGCCGAGGTTGCTGGGGTAGGCGTTTTAGTGGAATCAGGCGCTGTAGAGACGGAAGAGCGTCTGTTGCACGATTACGTGTCTTTGGTAAAACTAAGTGAAGTAGACTCCAAAGAGCGGAGAATTTCGGCGCATCCGGGCAACTACTTTTCCTCTTGATTAGCCATTCTCTTACATTTTCAAAAAGCGTGGAAATTGTCGAAAACGTAAGGAATATTAAGTAAACTACTCGATGTATGTCGAAAACAACATATCCCAAAAAATATATTTCTTTTTTAGGTATTTTATGGAATGAAAAAGAAGGAATTCGCTTTGCTGTGTGGAATTATACACCAAGTCTCTGATGGAAAAAGGTGGTGAACACACACATGCAAATTACGGATGTCAGACTCCGCCGCGTTAACTCTGAGGGGAGAATGAAAGCAATCGCATCCATTACCATCGATAACGAGTTTGTTGTTCATGACATTCGCGTCATCGATGGCAATAATGGGATGTTTGTTGCAATGCCCAGCAAGCGTACACCGGACGGCGAATTCCGCGATATCGCGCACCCGATCTCTTCGGGAACACGCGAGAAGATTCAATCCGCGGTTCTGGCCGAGTACGATCGCGCCGCTACGGAAGAAGAAGAAGTTATTGAAGAGGGAGCTTAGGCTTCCTCGGAAGACTGCTACCTTTTGGGTGGCGTAGGATCCGCCGTTTTTGATAAGATCACACCGACATACACTTCATGAATTAGCAGCCTGATCTTGCAAGAAAAGCTATTGCTGGTGAAGGATTTGACGACATCTTCGAAAGGCAGCGATAAATGCTTTTCTAACTTGGGGTTTATAGAAAAGAGAACCATGACTTCATGGTTCTCTTTTCTTTTTGCCCGGAATGAGATATATTCAGTAGTGAGTTCAAGAGTAGGAGGTTGGCATTCTTGAAAAGAATGGCTGTAGTACTTGCCGCAGGTCAAGGCAAGCGAATGAAATCTAAATTATATAAGGTGCTGCACCCCGTTTGCGGTAAGCCGATGGTAGGGCACGTGCTTGATACAGTAAAAGCGACCGGATGCCAGCGCACCGTTGTTGTTGTTGGGCATGGCGCAGAGAAAGTTAAGGCCTATGTAGGTGATGGAGCGGAATACGTTCTGCAGGAAACTCAGCTCGGCACTGGCCATGCTGTCAAACAAGCAAAGGATTTACTTGCTGGCGAAGAAGGAACAACTATAGTTATTTGTGGAGACACACCACTCGTAACCACGGAGACCCTGGAAGGACTCATGGCGCTTCATGAACAGCGTAATGCGGCTGCAACCGTATTGACAGCAGTTATGGAAAAGCCTACAGGCTACGGAAGAATTATTCGTGGTGAAGATGGCGGCGTTCTGAAGATTGTAGAGCAGAAGGATTGCACTACTGAAGAAGATGCGGTTCAGGAAATCAATACAGGCACTTATTGTTTTGATAATGCTAAATTATTTGCTGCACTCGAGAAGGTAACGAACAGTAATAACCAGCAGGAGTATTATTTGACTGATGTGATTGGGATTCTTCGTTCACAAGGGGATACCGTACTAGGATATCAGACCCATGACGCAGCTGAGTCTATCGGCGTTAATGATCGTTTAGCTTTGTCCGAAGCGGAAGCCTTTATGCGTCAACGTATTAATCGTAAACACATGCTGGGCGGTGTGACCATCATTGATCCAGCCTCCACTTATATCGGAGCAGATGTAGTTATCGGATCAGATACTACGCTTTATCCAGGAACCATCCTGAAAGGGAAGACTGTAATCGGGGACAATTGTGTGATCGGACCGGCTAGTGAAATCGAAGACTGTCAGATTATGGATGATGCAACGATTAAGCAGTCCGTATTGAATCAAGCTCAAGTCGGCGCACGGACAACCGTTGGGCCTTTTGCCTATTTGCGTCCAGGCTCTGTGCTTGGAGAAGAAGTTAAGGTTGGAGATTTCGTCGAGATCAAGAATGCTACTATTGGTGACGGTTCAAAAGTGTCACATCTTAGTTATGTCGGCGACGCATCTGTAGGTAAGAATGTAAACGTCGGGTGCGGTGCGATTACCGTTAACTACGACGGGTATAATAAATTCAAGACAACAATCGCAGACGATGCCTTTATTGGCAGTAATGTTAACCTTATTGCTCCAGTTACTGTGGGCAAAGGGGCTTTTGTTGTAGCAGGTTCGACAATTACACGTTCCGTTTCCGAGAACGATCTGGCTGTAGCTAGAGTAAGACAAGAGAACAAACCGGGATATGCAGAGAAGATCCGTTCCCGTGCTAAAGCGAAGAAAGACCACTCGAGTCCATCGTAAAGCGTTGCTAAGAAGCGCCGGACGGACTTATATTTCCGCGCCGGCGCCTTTGGAAAGCTAAATTCCGTCACGGAGGGTTTATATTTTATGACTTATTGTGATTCCAAGTTAAAGATTTTCACCTGTAACTCCAATCCTAAGCTAGCTAGTCAAATTGCTGATTACATCGGGATTCCGATGGGTGAATCACACACCACAAGTTTCAGCGATGGAGAAATTCAGGTCAAGCTGTCAGAAAGCGTTCGGGGATGTCATGTTTATATTGTTCAATCCACTTGTGGCCCTGTAAATGATAACCTGATGGAGCTTTTGGTTATGGTAGATGCGCTTAAACGTGCCTCTGCAAAAAGCATCAACGTGGTTATCCCTTACTACGGATATGCCCGTCAAGATCGTAAAGCCCGTTCCCGTGACCCCATTACCGCTAAGCTGGTAGCCAATCTAATTGAAAAGGCTGGCGCTCACCGTGTAATTACGATGGATCTTCATGCCATGCAGATTCAAGGATTCTTCGATATTCCAGTGGATCATTTGCTTGGTGTACCGATTCTGGCTCAGTATTTCCGTTCCAAACAAATCGAGAACCCAGTTGTCGTATCGCCGGATCATGGCGGTGTAGTACGTGCAAGAAAGCTTGCTGATTTCCTAAACGCTCCGCTGGCTATTATAGACAAGCGTCGTCCAGAACCTAACGTCAGCGAAGTTATGAACATCATCGGTAATATCGAAGGCAAAACAGCCATCCTGATTGATGATATCATCGATACCGCTGGAACTATCGTACTTGGTGCTAATGCTTTGATGGAAGGCGGCGTGAAGGAAGTATACGCATGCTGTACACACCCAGTATTGTCTGGTCCTGCACACGAGCGTCTGGAGAATTCTCCAATCAAAGAAATTATCGTGACGGATACCATTCCAATTCGCAGCGCGAATCCAACCTCTAAGCTCAAGGTGTTGTCCGTGGCTCCACTTATGGGTGAGGCAATTATCCGCGTTCATGAAGAGTTGTCGATTAGTAAATTGTTCGAGATTGAATAAATATAACGAATGAATAGTACAAAAGGGTTACACCTCCGTTCTCGGAGATGTAACCCTTATCGGCGTGCTACAGGTAGAACTACTGGATTCAATATCCGGGGCGGGAGACAAAGGTGAATAAACTGCGGTTATAGAGTGTCCCTTGTAGCTCCACGAAAGCTTCGTCTACCGCTGTTAATACACCGATATCAATATGCACGTCGCCCTTATATATTTCCACGGGCACAGCATATTGGATGTGGTACTGAAAATGGCGTTGATGTGTCAATAATTCGCCTTTGTGCGGCATGGGTTATCACCTGTCTTCGGAGTATAATTTCGCTCTGGTTGCACAGAGATATGTAGATTAGATCTATTGTACCAAAAACGGACTCCTCTTGCCGGAGAGCCCGAATGGAAAGGAAAGGTTCGATAATGAAATGGATTGTCGGATTGGGAAATCCCGGAACACAGTACGCGAAAACAAGGCATAATGTTGGCTTTATGGCTTTGGATGAGCTTGCCGCCCAGAACGGAATTGCCTTCAACCAGAGCAAATGTAAATCCGTCATCGGTGAAGGGGTCATTGGTGGCGTCAAAACCGTATTGATTAAGCCCATGACCTTTATGAACTTGTCCGGTGAGGCCGTTCGCGCTTATATGGATTATTACAAAGTTCAACTAGAAGATATGATCGTCGTTTATGATGATTTGGATACAGAAATCGGAAAAATCCGTTTGCGTTATCAAGGAAGCGCTGGTGGACATAATGGAATTAAATCCATCATCCAGCATGTAGGAACACAGAATTTCAATCGGGTACGAATGGGTATTTCTCGTCCTGAGCCAGGTTTTGCTATTGTCGATTATGTACTTTCTACTTTTCCAAAGAAGGAAAGCGATCCGCTTAAGCAAATGATCCTTAATACTTGTGATGCACTGGAATACAGCTTACAGCATTCATTCGAGCAGACGATGGCTAAGTTCAATGGTTAATCTGTAAACCCTGTTGTTTGTTTTTAAGGCTAAAGATGAAGCTGCCCGGACATACTGAAGGTATATAGTACCTTCAGGAGGCATATAGATGGCAATAAACTATGTTTGTAGGCACTGTAAGACATCTCTAGGCAGTATTAATAGAAGTGATGTTACAGAAATGCAGTTGGGCCTTCATTCCTTGACCCCTGCGGAGCGCAGAGATATAATAGCGTATAATTCAGAAGGTGAAATCACGGTAAAGGTTACTTGCGACTATTGCAAGGAGGCTTTAGAGAACAATCCGGAGCTTAGCCTGCTGACAAGTCCGCTTCAGTAAGGTGGAAGCGCCTGTCTCTATCGTCATCCGCAAGCCTTGGCGTTACAGCTGAGGCTTCTTTTCGATTCCAATCATAATAGGTGACGGTGGCTACGCCACCGTTAGCCTGTTTAGTAAGAGAGGTGCGCCTGTTGTTACAAGGTCTTATAGAAGCTTTTTCCAAGGATCCCGATTTCCAGTCTATCACCCATGGTGTTGCTGCAGGTATGAAAGAGCAGCTCATTTCGGGGCTTACAGGTTCTGCTAGACAGATTATGCTTGCAGCATTACATGAAGAGACAACTCGTCCCTTACTTGTAGTGACTCATAATATGTTTTCGGCCCAGAAGATGGCCGATGATTTGCAGGAAGCGCTTTCTCCTGACCGGGTTCTGCTCTATCCCGCCAATGAACTAGTGGCTGCAGAAGCGGCTGTATCAAGCCCAGAGACACTGGCTCAGCGTATAGATGTGCTGACCAAATGTGCTCAGGGCTTCCGTGGTATTGTTGTAGTTCCTTACTCAGGAGTGCGTAGATTGCTGCCAGCCCCAGAGGTTATGGCAGAGGCACAAGTCACCGTTTCCCAAGATGGAACGCTTGCTCTGGATGAATTTTTGATGTCCATGATCGAAATGGGCTATGAAAGAGTAGAGCGGGTTGAAAATCGTGGTGAACTGAGCGTACGGGGTGGAATAATTGATTTTTATCCAATGACATCTCCTTTGGCTTATCGGGTTGAGTTATTTGATGATGAGGTTGACTCCATAAGAACCTTTGATCCAGTGGATCAGCGTTCTATTGATAAGGTACGTAGTGTGAAGATTACACCGGCTAAAGAGATTATAGCTAGTAGATTACGCCAGGAATCTGCTTCTGCTGAAGCCTCAGCTATGATGGAGCGACAGTTGGAGAAGATGGCGGATCGCCAGGCGAAGCTCAGACTGCGGGAAGAGATTGGCCGTGAGCTGGAAATGCTGCGGGAAGGTACTTATTTCCCGGAGATCTATAAATATATCAGTCTTTTATATCCTGAACGCTCTCATTTATTTGATTACATGGCCCAGGATACCATTCTTATTCTAGATGAGCCGACAAGACTGCTCGAAACGGCGAGACAGCTTGAAAGAGATGAATCGGAATGGAACCTGCATTTGCTGCAAAACGGCAAATCTTTACCGGATCTAGATCTCTCTGTCGATACGGATGTTGTTATGTATCAGCGCCCGTTCCAAAGTCTGTTTATGTCAATCTTTTTACGTCAGGTTCCGCATATTCAGCCTCAGAACATTCTTGGATTTATCAGTCGTGGAATGCAGGATTTCCATGGCCAGATGAATGTGCTGAAATCGGAGATGGAGCGTTGGCAGAAGTCCGGTGTTAAGGTAATGATGCTTGCGAGCAGTGAGGAACGGATTGAACGAGTGCGCAGAGTTCTTTATGATTACGGCATTAACGAGCCGATGATTGTACAAGGAAATCTGGGTTCTGGTTTTGAGCTGCCCTCTATTCATCTAGCAGTTATAACTGAGGGGGAAATGTTCTCTCAGAAGCAGCGGAAGGCACGGAAGATTTCCAAAGGAATAGATAATGCTGAACGGATCAAGAGTTACACAGAGCTGAAAATCGGTGATTATGTCGTCCACCAGAACCATGGTATCGGAAAATATATGGGAATCGGCACGCTTGAGGTCAGCGGTATTCACCGTGATTACATGCATATTCTGTATGCTGGCGGCGATAAGCTCTCGGTTCCGATTGAGCAGATTGACCTGATTCAGAAATATGTCGGTTCCGAAGATAAAGAGCCGAAAGTATATAAGCTAGGCGGCAATGAATGGACACGAGTGACCAATAAGGTTCGTTCCTCCGTTCAGAATATTGCTGATGATTTGATAAAGCTATATGCTGAGCGCCAAAGTGCCGCAGGATATGGTTTTGAAAAGGATACACAGGAACAGCATGAATTTGAAGAAATGTTCCCTTACGAAGAGACCCGAGATCAGCTTCGGGCTATCGAAGAGATTAAGAAGGATATGGAACAAAACCGGCCAATGGACCGATTGCTTTGCGGTGATGTTGGATATGGTAAGACTGAAGTGGCTATTCGGGCGGCTTTTAAATCAGCGATTGAAGGTAAACAGGTGGCGGTGCTAGTCCCGACAACGATTTTGGCTCAACAGCATTATGAGACCTTCCGCGAACGTTTCGCTAATTACCCGCTTAATATTCAGGTCTTAAGTCGTTTCCGCAGCCGTAAAGAGCAGAACGAGACGATTAAAGGCGTTAGGGCAGGAACTGTCGACGTAGTTATCGGTACACATCGTCTGTTATCTCAGGACCTTGTATTCAAGGATCTGGGGCTATTAATTGTGGATGAAGAACAGCGTTTCGGCGTAACTCATAAAGAAAAGCTGAAAAAACTGAAAACGAATGTAGACGTTCTTACGCTGACTGCAACTCCAATTCCTCGTACGCTACATATGTCGATGCTCGGAGTGCGGGATTTGTCTGTCATTGAGACCCCGCCAGAGAACAGATTCCCTGTACAGACGTATGTAGTGGAGCATAGCCAGACCCTTACGCGGGAAGCTGTAGAGCGGGAATTAGCCCGCGGTGGTCAAGTCTATTATCTCTATAATCGTGTGCAGGGCATTCAAGAAATGGCTGCTCAAATCTCTATGCTTGTTCCTGAGGCTAGAGTTGGCATCGGACATGGTCAAATGTCGGAATCTGAGCTGGAGAAGACCATTCTCGATTTCCTTGACGGAGAATACGATGTGCTCGTCAGCACAAGTATTATTGAGACGGGCGTAGATATTCCGAACGTTAATACACTTATTGTGCATGATGCGGATAAAATGGGCTTGTCTCAGCTCTATCAGCTGCGTGGACGTGTAGGCCGGTCCAATCGGATCGCTTACGCTTATTTCACGTATCAACGGGACAAGGTTCTGACAGAGGTTGCAGAGAAACGTCTGCAGTCTATTAAGGAATTTACGGAGCTGGGCTCTGGTTTCAAAATAGCGATGCGAGATCTGTCTATTCGCGGTGCAGGCAACTTGCTGGGTGCAGAGCAGCATGGCTTTATCGCATCCGTGGGGTTTGATCTGTACTCACAAATGCTGGCGGAGGAAATTCGTAAGCGTAAGGTTACTGTGCTTGGGGAGGAAGATACATCCCTGAAAGAAGGCAATACAGTCATTGATTTGTCGATTGACGCGTATCTGCCGTCAGAGTATATTTACGACAGTATCCAAAAAATTGAAATTTATAAAAAAGTTGCGGCAGTAACCTCCTTCGATGATGCTTCCGAGCTTGAAGATGAGCTCTTGGATCGGTTCGGTGAGTTACCTGAAGCCGTGGTGAATCTACTATCGGTTGCTCGTTTGAAAGTGTATGGAAAAATGTATGGCATTGATTCCATGATTAGACGCGGAGATGATGTTACCTTGAATTTCTATGAGGGAAGTCTCGGCGCTTTAGACACAGCGAAACTCGCCAAAGTTGGAAATAGCTTCGAAAGACGTGTACAATTTGATAGGGATGCGAAAGCCAGTATCCGGGTCAAATCGAAAGATTTAAGTGATAAACAGCTGCTTGACTTGCTTGAACAGTTTCTTAAGGAAGCTAAACAGTCTTTTAAATCGAAGGGAGAACTACACAATGTCGTTAAATAAAACAAAATCATGGAAAGTGCTGCTCGTTTCATTGGCAGCGGCAGTTTCCTTTTCTATGCTAGCAGCATGTGGAAATAGTGCTGATGATAATCAAGCTGTAGCCACTTATAAAGGTGGAACGATTACACAAAAGGAATTTGCAATGGATCAAAAAATCATGAAATTCCTATCTCCACAACAAGCGCAATATTTAGAGATTGATGCGTTTAAGGAGTCCATTCTGAAGCAAGAAGTGGGCTTTGAATATTTGGCTTCCCAAGCAACGGATGAAGCGAAAAAGCAAGCGGAGAAAGAAGCCGATACTCAAATTGCAAGCATTAAGGAACAATTGGGCGATACCTATAAGAAGACACTGAAAGATGCTGACGTTACAGAGAAAGATATTCGTACTTATATGGAGCGTGTGCTGTCAGTTTATCAGGATATGCTGCTTAAAGTGACTGATGATCAAGTTGTCAAAGAATTCGAAGCGACTAAAGGCGACTTTACGGTTGCCACACTGCGTCATGTGCTAATTGGTCTGACAGATGCAGACAACAAAGAGCGTACCAGCGAAGAAGCGCTTAAAATAGCGAAAGAAGTTAAGGCGAAGCTGGATGGCGGTGCTGATTTCGCAGCCATCGCTAAGGAATATTCTGACGATACTGGCTCTAAAGAGGCAGGCGGAGAATATAAAGATAAAGCTGTAGGCACTTATGTGGATGAATTTAAGAAGGCTGCACAGACCTTGCCTCTAAATACCATCAGTGATCCTGTAGAAACTTCTTACGGTTACCATATCATCAAGGTGGAGTCCCGTACAGACAAGACTTTCGACCAGTTAACGGATGAGCAAAAAGAAGGCATTAAGAGCTCAATTGTATCCAAGAACCTAGAAACGTTCATGGAAAAGGATCTGGAAGGCATTATTGAGAACATCAATCTGCCAAAAAGCTCTGCTTCCGCAGATGAAACCGGAACAAATAGTGGAACAGAAGCCACTACAGCTCCAAGCGCATCCCCAAGTGCTACAGATGCCGCTGAATAAACATCGGTAAATATGGACAAGCTTACCTTAGAAAAGCCATCTTCACTTAAAGTGAAGATGGCTTTTTATTTCGCAGAAACGGTTGTAGAACTACCTTTATCTTGATGCAGATATTAATACATGTCAGCTTATGTATAAGGATCTGGGAAGAGATGAATACTATGGTCAGATATTACGATAAATCACTGGGATTATCCTTTCCCATAATGGACAGTAGTAAGACCATACTTCTTAAGAAAGCGGGGCACATGTGAAATGAAAGCTACTGGAATTGTTCGCCGTATTGATGACCTCGGACGCGTGGTTATTCCCAAAGAAATTAGACGTACTCTTCGTATTAGAGAAGGAGACCCACTGGAAATATTCGTCGATCGGGACGGTGAAGTCATTCTCAAGAAATATTCTCCGATTGGTGAGTTGGGTGACTTTGCAAAAGAGTACGCGGAGTCATTGTTCGAAGGTACTGGGCACATTACGATGATTGCTGATCGTGACACCTTCATTGCCCTTGCAGGCGGCTCCAAAAAAGATTATTTGGAGAAACAGGTGGGAGTGCTGTTGGAGAAAGTCATGGACAGCCGTAAGACTGTGTTAGAAACCAATGAAGGCAGTTATGAAATCGCTAAAGATCATCCGGATTTGGTGTCCTCATATGTAGCCTCACCGATCATTTCCGGTGGAGATCCTATTGGTTGTGTAGTGATGGTGAGCAAGGATGATTCGGCGAAGATGGCGCAAATGGAAATAAAAATGGCCGAAACGGCTGCCGCTTTCCTGGGCAAACAAATGGAGCAGTAATCTTAATTTAGACCCCGGTTTCCTTTTGGTAAGATATACAAAGGGCAAACGGGGTTTTGTTGTTTACACAAACCGTTTCTACTTGTGGGCATACATAAGTTATAATATAGAAATTCATCCCATCAAAGTTGTAGAAGCAGGTATTATATGAAATCCAATACACAAACATCACGATTGCTGCAAGGCGCATTTATTCTTAGTGCCGCGGCCATTATCTCAAAGCTTATTGGCACACTCCAAAAAATTCCGCTGCAAAATCTAGGCGGAGATGCTGTATTTGGTATATACAACACAGTGTATCCCTTGTATACAATGCTGTTAACGGTAGCTATGCTAGGTCTGCCTGCGGCGATCTCCAAATTTGTCGCCGAAGCTTCGGCTGGGAGACGCGATGAAGAAGGCCGGCGGATTCTACTATTATCCGCGCTAATTACAGGCATCAGCGGCTTGATTATCGGCGCCATCACCTATGCAGGTGCACCCATCATTGCCGAATGGGTAGGTAACTCACATGTAATGCCTGCCTTGCGGACAAGCGCCTGGGGTTTGGCAGTTGTCCCTGTCATGTCGGCCATACGCGGGTATTTTCAGGGGCTGCATAATATGGTTCCTACTGCCGTGTCACAGATTGTAGAGCAGTCTGTACGGGTTACAGTGATGATTGTTCTTCTTTTATATCTCACTTCGCAGGGAGCAGGAGCTGAGAGCATCGCTGCTGGCGCGCTGCTTGGTTCTGCCGGAGGGGGAGCCGCAGGGCTTGTAATTATGCTGCTGTACTTGAGACGTCACCGCCGGAGGGTAAAACAGGAAGCTGCTGCTGAAGTAGCTGCTGCTGTCGAAAGTCAGCGTGTAAGAGCGCTGGATGCAGGACATGGACTAGGTTCCAAGCAAGGGTTCATGGGCATTAAAGCAGGTACACTGCTGGCTTATGGAATTCCCGTAATGCTAGGTGCACTGGCTATGCCTCTTATCGGTCTTGTAGATGTATTCACTGTGCCTCGACTGCTGTCGTCTGACGGAAGTGAAGTAGCTGCGATGGCCCAGTTTGGTGTGTACAATCGGGGTTTGCCACTTGTGCAGATTATAACGATGATTGCCACCTCACTGTCTGTTGTGTTCATTCCCGCTTTGGCGGAAGCGAAGTACAAGGGAGATATGAAGCTGATTGAGACCCGCTGCAGCTTGTCGCTGCGTTGGTTCTGGCTGTTAGGTCTAGCGGCCTCAGCGGGCCTTGCAGTGCTTGCTGAGCCGATTAATATGGCTCTTTACGGCGATACCGCTGGCAGCAGCACAATGACTTGGCTGGCTTTTACCGCTGTGGGCGGTACAGTCAGCATCATCTCTGCTGCGCTCCTGCAGGGCCTCGGCTACGTGCGCGCCCCGGCCCTGCACCTTTTGGCCGCCGCGCTGCTCAAGGCGGCCCTGAACCTGCTGCTGGTTCCGCAGCAGGGCATTACCGGCGCGGCCATCGCTGGCGTGGCTGCGCATTCGTTCGCAGCAGCGCTTAACGTGCTGCTGCTGTACCGCCAGGGCCATCTGCGGCTTCGCCTCGCAGATGCCCTGGCACGGCCCGCGCTGCTCACAGCGGGCCTGGCTCTTGCCGCCGCAGCTGCCAGCTGGGGCACTGGCGCCGCGGCTACGGCCGCTGGCATCGGCGGCGGACGCACCGCCAGCTTGGCGCAGAGCCTGCTTGGGGTGCTCGCAGGCTGCGTTATCTTTGCCGTAGGCGCGGTGGTGCTGCGGCTGCTCAGCGAAAGCGAACTTCGCCAGCTTCCGGGCATCGGCCCGTCTCTGGCGGACAAGTTCAAAAAGCTGTGGTTATTTCCATAATTAACTCGCTTAAAAGGAGGAACACATATGAGTGCAACATTAACAGTTGTTGGTCTCGGGTCAGGTAATCCCGATCGCCTGACACTAGGAATTATAAAAAAACTGAAGGCAGCATCCGTTGTATACGTTCGTACCCAAGAGCATCCAGTCATGGCTGCTCTCACCGAGCTTGAAATCGCCACGCAATCCTTTGATGGACTGTATGAAACATTATCTTCGTTTCCTGAGGTCTATGCGGCAATTACTTCAAAATTGATTGAAGAGGCTCGCTCTGCCGCAGACGGTACAGATATTGTCTATGCGGTTCCGGGGCATCCCATGGTTGCAGAGTCAGCTGTTTCACAGCTGCGTCAGCGTTGCCCGGAAGAAGGAATAGAACTGCAAATATTAGGCGGGGAGAGTTTTCTGGACGAGGCGTTTGTACGACTGGGGTTTGACCCTATTGAAGGGTTCCAGTTATTAGATGCTTCAGGCATTCGCAGCGCTCAGCTTCAACCTGAATTGCATACTCTGATTGGCCAGGTTTATGACAGCTTTACAGCTTCGGAGACAAAGTTATGTCTGATGGAGCTATATCCGCCGGAATATGAAGTGGTGGTGGGTCATGCCCTTGGCGTGGAGAACGAAGAAAGCATTGTGACTGTTCCTCTATACGAATTGGACCGGCTTGAGGGTTATGGCAATTTGTCTCTGGTCTATGTACCTGCGAATCGTGATGAGAAGCTAAGAAGTCGTACTTTCGCTCGCTTGCATGAGATTGTCGATATTTTGCGCAGTCCGGACGGTTGTCCGTGGGATCGGGAGCAGACTCATGAATCTTTACGTAAAAATCTAATCGAAGAAACCTATGAAGTGCTTGAGACGATTGATGAGGATGACCCAGACCATATGAAAGAGGAGCTGGGCGATCTTTTGCTGCAGATCATGCTGCACTCCCAAATGGAAGAGGAGCTTGGCACGTTTAACGTATTTGACGTCATAGAAGGACTGAATGATAAGCTTATCTTCCGCCATCCTCATGTATTTGGTGACAAGAATGCGAATGACGCTGAAGAAGCTCTGATCAATTGGGAGGGCATGAAGGCAGAGGAGAAGCGGCGGAAAGGCGTAAAGCCCGAGGAACTATCCGTACTCAGTGGAGTTCCGCGTGATTTGCCTGCTCTTATGAAGGCGTACAAGCTTCAGAAAAAAGCATCCAAGGTGGGCTTTGATTGGGACAACGCTACGGATTGCTTAGCTAAGGTTCGTGAAGAAATAGAAGAGCTGCAAGAAGCCATCGATACTGACGCAGCCGCGGAGGATCAAATCCTGGAGCTGGGCGATCTATTATTTGCTGTTACCAATGTTGCCCGATTTATTGGTGCAGATCCGGAAGAAGCTTTAACCCGGACCAACCGCAAATTTGTGCGTCGGTTTCAGTATATCGAGCAAAGTCTGCGAGCCAAGGGTGTGAGTGTAGAGGATAGCAGCTTGGAAGAGATGGAAGAGTTGTGGCAGGAGGCAAAGACTGAGGAACGAAAAGTATAGTGATTTTCTCAGACTATGTACGGTATACGGACCTTAAGATGAGGCAATGCTGTGAAAGTAGCATTCATCTCTGATTTAGATTATGGCGAGTAGTTTAATAGTGCTATAGAATAGATTCTGCGACGATTTCTGAGAAATAACTGTTTCTTTTTTTAAAAAACGACGATTCGTGGCAGGATTTTAAGATGACATCAAGAATATCATAAAGACGAAATGACGACTTGCCCCATAATATGGCGGTGAATCTCGTTTCATTTATTTTTTCGTATCCTAGGAGGAACTTTAAATTATGAACAAGACAGATTTGGTAAACAACATTTCCGAGAAAAACGGATTGGCAAAAAAAGATGTAGAAGCAGTATTGAACGGATTCTTGGGTGAGATCACAGAAGCTTTGGCAAAAGGCGATAAAGTCCAACTGATCGGTTTCGGTACATTCGAAACTCGCAAACGTGCAGGACGTACTGGTCGCAACCCGCAAACGGGCACAACGATTGAAATTCCAGAATCAACTGTACCGGCATTCAAAGCTGGTAACAAGCTTAAAGAAGCCGTTAACTAATGCGTCTTGACAAATTCCTGAAAGTGTCCCGATTAATCAAGCGCCGGACAGTGGCCAAGGATGTGTCCGAACAAGGCCGGGTGCTGATTAACGGGCGGGAATCTAAACCAAGTAGTGCAGTTAAGATCGGTGACGAGATTACTGTGCAATTTGGACAAAAGCTTGTAACGGTCAAAGTCGAAAAGCTAGTCGAAACGACGCGCAAGGACGAAGCCGCTGGTATGTATACTCTACTTCGGGAAGAGCCTGTTGCCAAAAGCAGCGGATTGGACTGGTAGGAGTAACATAATGAATAGTAAATAAGAAGGTGCAACTTTACATATTGTAGAGTTGCACCTTCTTTTTTCTTATTGTCTCTCTTATTTTAGTGGATTGGAATGTTCTATAACTTCTTCTACTGCCATAGATTAGAGGTAAGAAGGAGGGGTACATGCTATGATCGAGCCAGGAAAGGTAAATAAACAGCATGATCTGCACATGCGCAGTCGTAAACAGCTAGAGTTGACGGGCGTGCAAAATGTGGAGAGCTTTGATAGCGAGGAATTTTTGCTTCGTACAGAACTCGGCCATCTCACCATTCGCGGGAATCATTTACATATCAAAAATTTAAGTCTAGAGAATGGACTGTTGTCCTTGGAGGGCAATGTACATTCCCTGATTTATCTAGATCCCGGATCGCAGGGCAAAAATAAAGGTCTACTCGGTAAGCTATTTAAATGAATCCTGCAGTTCAGTGGCTGACGCTGTTCTACATGATATTGGCCGGGGTGACAATGGGACTGGCCTATGACAGCTACCGGGTGCTGTCGCTCAAGTTCAATTTTCCCAAATGGCTGAATGCCATGCTTGACCTGCTGTATTGGCTTTGTGCTGCTTTGTTTGTTTTTAGAATGCTCTATGCCGGAAATCAGGGGCAATTGCGATTTTATGTCTTTTTAGGTTTATTTCTAGGAATATGGATCTATTTTTTGATCTTCAGTGTTACGGTGCGGCGTTTTGTGTTAATGTTAATTCAATCGGTTCAGTATATGTGCAGATTGCTATGGAGACTTATGGAGATTATGATAGGTAAACCTCTTCGCTGGCTTTGGCGCCTTATTATAGGGTTGCTAGTGCTGCTAGGTCGTATTCTATTATTCATCCTTAAGCTTCTGCTGCGTCTAACGAAGCCAATTTGGGTATTACCTGTAAGGTGGATTTCTCCATGGTTATCACGGCTTAAGCATAGCGCCTGGATCGTGAAGATCACTGGATGGATTACCAAATGGCGGAAACGCTGACCTTTGAATTAGGGGGTACGCTGCATGAACAGATTCACTGCGGAAGAGAAAAGTAATCCTAGCAAAAATTCGGCCGCAGGCGCGAAGAGAAGAAGATTCATGTGGATTCTCTTTGTGGCAGTATTTTTTGGCTGGGCGGGTTATACTTACTTCAATCAAAGTGCAGTTATTGCGGACAAGGGCGAGCAACTCGCCAAGAAACAAAAGACTAGCGAGAGTGTCACGTCATCTTTGAATCAACTGAAATATGAAGTGTCCAGACTTAATGATGATGAGTATATTGGCCAATTAGCGCGTAAATGGTACAATATCTATCCTCAAGGGGAAACTCCTATTCGAACAGAGCAATCAGAGCAATAATACTGGCTAAAAGAGGCTTTTACTCTGTTGCCTTGCTTTGCTCTTTACTGTATAATCAAATCACCGCAGACAGGATGACCTTAATATTCGTCTGTATATTTTTAAGGGAGGATCATTTTATTCTATGGCAATTGAAGTGGGCACCAAGTTAGAAGGCAAAGTGACAGGCATCACGCATTTCGGAGCATTTGTGGATCTGTCAGGAGGTGTCACAGGTCTCGTTCACATCTCGGAAATCGCCGATAATTACGTCAAGGATGTTAACGATCATCTGAAGATTAGTGATGTAGTAACCGTCAAGGTGATCAACGTCGATAAGGACGGCAAGATCGGACTTTCCATTAAGCAGGCTGTTGACAAGCCAGCATCGGAAGTACGTCCGCCTAGAGCTCCAAGACCAGAACGTCCTAGCGGCGGAGACCGTTTCGGCGGCGGTGGCGGCAGTGGTGGAGGCGGCGGTGGATTCAATCGTGAACGGGGTGGGCGTCCATTTAAGCCTGCAGCCGGTAAACCTTCATTCGAGGATAAAATGTCGCGATTCCTGAAAGACAGCGAAGAACGGATATCTTCGATTAAGAAGAACACAGAAGGAAAGCGCGGAGGCCGTGGAGCCAAACGCGTATAATCCAATACCTGTACATCATAAATAACCGCAAGGGCATTTCGCCCTTGCGGTTTTTTTGTCGTGTCATATAAACTTGCCGACAGCATCCATGTCATTTTCACATAACTCTAGGGCAATCGCTGGCGAATGACCGCCAGGCTTGCGCCTAAAACTGCACTGGAATCAAGCTTGAGGAGAAGCAAACTACTGCGCCGCAAGGGATCGCTCTATTTTTTTAGGAATAATGAACAAAGGCTTTTTTGTCGGAAATTTCTTATGACTGTCCCTCCATTTCTGACAAACTTTCTCAAATGACCCGCTATATAATGAGAACCATAAATTCTTAAACGGGTGGTGTAGGGTAATGAGTAAAAGCAATGTGGTGAATTTGCCAGAGTGGACAAGAGTGGGAAGCGAAGATAAGAAGCAGAGACAAGCCTTAGGCACGCGTATTATAGCTTGGGGTCAGAAGCAGCGTTATATTCAGCTTATAACAGCGAAGAAGTGGATGCTTCTGTTAAGTTTTATGGGGTTTCTGCTAGGTAGAGCTATGATCCTGGACGAGCTGTCCCCTTTTGCTGTCGCATATTTTGCCGTCATTGTGTTTATGCGTCGAGACTCTATTTTACCTGTAGCGGGTGCTATTATAGCTGGAAGTCTCTTCACTCCGTTTCCGGGTGCCTTGGTTACTACGGCTGAACTGATTATCTTCTTTCTTGTTTATAGAGGGCTTGAAAGTTTCGAACGAATAGATTTGTCCTATGCACCCCTTATGGTATTCGTATCCTCGTTTATGGTTGGCCTGTTCAAGATTGTTCTCGGACCTTCTCTTTCCTGGTACCCCTTTATGATGACAACTCTGGATGCTTTACTTGGGTTTGTACTTACTCTTGTGTTCATTCAGGCACTTCCTCTACTAACTTACAAACAAAAGAGCAGATCGCTGAGGAATGAGGAGGTTTTATGCCTTATTATTCTGTTAGCCTCCGTAATGACAGGCCTTGTGGGATGGACCCTTAATGGTTTGTCATTAGAGCATATATTGTCTCGTTATTTAATTCTGCTCTTTGCCATGGCAGGGGGCGCTCCCCTCGGTGCAGCTGTTGGGGTGGTGACGGGGTTGATCCTTAGTCTGGCCGATATCAGTGCTATCTATCAGATGAGTCTGCTTGCTTTTTCCGGAATGCTAGCGGGAATGATGCAAGGTGGGCGAAAGGGTGCGGTATCTATTGGCATGCTGCTAGGATCAACGATCCTTTCCGTCTATTTTACGGGTCCGGGTGATATGATGGCCTCAACATGGGAGACCTGCGCAGCAGTAGTGCTGTTTCTAATAACGCCTAAAACGATGATATCAGCGATAGCAAAATATGTACCGGGCACGTCAGATCATAGCCGATCTCAACATGAATATGCCCGCAGGGTCAGGGATCTGACTGCAGAACGGGTCACTCAATTCTCACAGGTATTCCAACAGCTCTCCAGTAGCTTTGGTCAGATTCCACGTGCCGGAGAAGTGGGCAAATCGGATCGTGAAATGGAAGATTTTATGAATACGGTCACAGAAGGAGCCTGCGCTGGCTGCATTCGCCGTACTCACTGCTGGGATGCAAAATTCTATCAGACATATAGATACATGACAGATATGATGACAACTGTTGAGGAATGCCCTGATATTACGGCTGCTCAGCTGCCACCGGAATGGAGCCGTATTTGTGGCAAAACCGGTGAAGTGCTTGAGGTCATGAAGGGACAATATGATCTCTACCAACATGATATGCGGTGGAAAAGACAAATATACGATAGTCGGCAATTTGTTGCCGAGCAGCTGTCCGGCGTGTCACAGGTTATGGAAGACTTGGCCAAGGAAATTAAGCGTGAGGGGCAGGCCATGTATCGGCAGGAAGCGCAAATCCGCGAGGCTCTTGAGAAATTGGGACTGTCTATTCATGGCATTGAAATTTTAAGTCTGGACCCCGGACGCGTAGAAATAGAAGTAGTGCACGCTTATAATCGCGGTTTTGATGAATGCCGTAAAATGATTGCCCCACTCCTCTCCGACATTCTGGATGAGAATATTGCTGTCATGAGTGAGACGGCGGTTCATCCCCGGGAAGGACTCTCGATGGTTACCTTTGGTTCAGCCAAAGCCTTTGAGGTAAATACGGGTGTGGCAGTTGTTTCTAAAGGTGGAGATATGCTATCTGGCGATAGCTTCAGCACCGTAGAGCTTGGCAATGGCACCTTTGCAGTTTCCATCAGTGATGGAATGGGGAATGGTGAACGGGCAAGGATGGAGAGCAGTGCCGCACTCGGCATGTTAGAAAAGCTGCTGCAATCCGGAATGGATGAGAAGCTGGCTGTAAAGTCGGTCAACTCAATTCTTTTATTACGCTCCCCTGATGAATTCTATGCTACTGTCGACATGGCTTTAATCGATCAATATTCTGCGCAGACAACGTTTATGAAGATTGCTTCTGCACCAAGCTTTATCCGGAGGGGGAGTGAGGTCATTCCAATAACCTCTAGCAATCTGCCGATAGGAATCATTAAAGATATTGATGTGGATTTAATCAGTATGCAGCTTCGCCCCGGCGATATTTTAATTATGATGACCGATGGTATTTATGATGCGCCTGGATATGCCGTTAATAAGGAGATATGGATGAAACGGATGATCCAAGAGCTTGAGGGTGATGATCCTCAAGATTTAGCGGACAGCCTGTTGGAGAAAGTGATCCGTTACCAGGGCAATGAGATCCTTGATGACATGACTATTGTCGTCAGCCGTCTTGATCATTTCCATCCGGAATGGTCCAGCCTGCATATGCCGGGCATCGGCCGTATGGAGCGCCCGCGTACGGTAAGTTAGTTATTTTAGGTTTAGGTTTAGTAGGTTTTAATGTTGGGTACGCGCGAAGCGTCGTGTTGCTTGTATAGTTTAAGGCACGCGTAAGGCGTCGTGCTAATGGAGGCAGTCAAGGCGAGTCCGTGATGTGTAACTCGCCGGCCTCTACTATTCTCGTTTCAATGGTCGGCTGACTTGGGACGGAATCTGTAGATCTAAACTGTTTACTAGTGAAGGTATGGAACGGAGAGAAAGTTTGGAGCTGTAGAAGCGGAGCGTTCGCCTTTGTCCTCGGATTCCAACCGCGAGAAGCGGTTCTAATCAAGGAATCTGAGGACAACAGCGATCGAAAGCCCAAACATTTCTCGCAGCTCCCCTATTCACTAACCCCTCTGTTTTGATCTAGACTCCCACTTAACATCGACCGTTTGAAATCTCTCATTTCTGGATATGCTAGAAACAGAGGTTCAAACAAAGGGGGAGTTGAGGGTTATGAAGCAAATTATGCTCATTACTGACGGTTGTTCGAATGTAGGAGAAAGTCCGGTGTTGGCAGCGGCGCATGCCCTGCAGGAGGGAATCACCGTAAATGTGGTCGGTGTAGTTGATTATGGTACGATCGGTGAAATCGGCAGCCGGGAGATTGCCGACATTGCCAAGGCCGGGGGAGGCCTTAGCCGAATAGTCGGAACACCACAACTGGCGCAGACGATTCAGATGATGACACGCAAGACCGTGGTTCAGACGATCCAGCAGGCGGTTAATAAAGAGGTAAAAAAGATACTAGGCGACGGCTCACTGGATCAGCTGCCTCCTGTTCAACGTTCACAGGTTGTTACAGTTGTAGATGAACTGACAGAAACAACGCCGTTGCGCATTGCACTTCTTATCGATGCCAGTGCCAGTATGAAACCTAAACTGGGTGCTGTGGAGGATGCAATTCGCGATTTGGCTCTCAGTTTAGAAGCACGGGAAGGCAAGAGTGAGATCGCTGTGTTTCATTTTCCCGGAAATAACAGCAGTGAAGATGCCAAGCTTGATCTAGATTGGACGCATGACATGTCAGGTATTCGTACGCTATTCTCTAAATTACACATGAGAGGCGCAACACCGACTGGCCCAGCTATTTTCAAGGTGCTTGAACATTATCGTTATGATACACTGGATGAACATCGTGGACGCCGACTAAGCGATGACCACGACGAAAGAGAAGGGATGATTGGTGGGTATGTCGTCTAATCCGTCCTATCCTACTGGTACCTTAATTAACGGCAAATGGCGGGGTAACCGTTATGTCGTTGAGCGGATGCTGGGAAGGGGCGCGAACGGAACCGTATATCTTGTGCAAAGAGAAGGCAGACGGGAAAGGTACGCGCTAAAAATCGGATACGATACACTTGAACTTCAATCGGAGATCAATGTGCTGACCTCGCTGCAATCGCGACGAAAGCGGAATGAACATCGGGCTCGTCGTGAGAATCCATTGTCTTCTTATTTTTTGGAAGCGGATGATTTTGCGAATGGGGATAATATCCCCTTCTATGTGATGAGGTATGTTGAAGGCAAACCGCTGCATCATTTTTTATCGAAAAACGGTCCCGATTGGTTAGGCCTGGTAGGTCTTGGTCTGCTTGAAAAGCTGCGCACACTGCATGAATGTGGATTTGTGTTCGGTGATTTGAAGCCCGAGAACGTCATGGTATCGAAATACGGTGAAGTGGAACTGATCGACTTTGGGGGCACAAGCCCTATTGGTCGTAGTGTGAAGCAGTTTACCGAATGGCATGATCGTGGTTTCTGGAATGCGGGCAGTCGAATCAGCGATGAGGGTTACGATCTTTTCGCATTTGCTGTGCTGTGTCTTCGTTTGCTCAATGAAGAAGGGCTCAAAAAGGCAGCCTTACAGCTGCCGCAGACGAGAAGTGTGGACGAATTATTTAAGCTGGCTAGAAATTTACCCAATAAGAAACTATCCTCCTGGATTTGTATGGCGTTAAAAGGGGGGTTCTCAGGCTCTGCGGATGCTACTGAGGTCTGGCGAAACCATATTTATAACTCGCGCAGAAAGCGCCCGGATAGTATGGACACCCCTCGGTGGTTAAAAAATGCATTCGCATTGTCTTTGTTTTTGCTCGCCTTTACGATTTATTGGGTATTCCGTTTTTGAACTCATACATATAGTTGGAGAGAGAGGGGGGCGCATATGGAGCAAATGAATGGACTGGTGGAGTCTGTATTGGAGTCAGCAGCCGAGCATGAGCTGTGGGCGCCCCATGACACCATTGTAGTCGCAGTTTCCGGCGGCCCGGATTCTGTGGCTCTTTTGCATGTTTTACATGAAATATCTTTAAAATTTATACCGCTTACCTTAATATGTGCTCATGTGAATCATGGATTTAGGCCGGAGTCGAAGGAAGAGGCAGAGCTCGTACGTGGTGTGGCTGAAGAACTGGGACTGCCCTTTGAGTTTGCGGAATTCGATATTCCCTCCTTGGCTAAAGAGAGTGGACTTGGTCCTGAGGGTACTGCACGTGAGAAGCGGTACGAATTTCTGATTGATACGGCACACCGATATGGGGCGCGTTCTGTTGCTCTGGCTCATCATGCTGATGATCAGGCAGAAACTGTAATTATGCGTCTATTACGCGGAAGTGGCTTATCTGGACTGTCGGGTATCAAGTGGAAAAGAACAGAAAAAAAGGTGGAACTCATTCGCCCATTCCTACGTATTAACAAAACAGCACTTTTAGGGTTATGCCAAAATGAAGGTTTCACTTATGCTGAGGATGCCACCAATCTGCTGACGAAATACAAGCGAAATGCCATTCGTTTGGAAGTTCTCCCTTTTCTGGAAAAGTATAATGGCAGAGTGAAGCAATCCCTCGTACAGCTTGCGGAAATTGCGGGAGCTGAAGATGAGTATATGGAGACGTCTGCGGCAAAATGCTTTGAAGAGCTAGTTTCGGAAGGGGATGGGAAATACACCTTTAACAGAGCTTCATTTGCTGCCATACCCTCCGCTTTACAACGGCGTTTGATTAAACTAATATTAAATTATCTGTCGGCGGATTTATCTGCCCTTGATTTCCCCAAGATCGAAACTGTACGTCGGGGAACGCTGCAGAGCTATCCCACCACCTGGAGCTTGGATTTGGGTGGAGGCCTGACTTGTGTGCGGCAATATGATAGTATCTTGTTCTCGTCCAAGCCCACGACGCCACAGGCAAGCTATACATATCGTCTGTTTTTACCGGACTCTAAGCTTAAATTGGAGGAAATAGGTAAGGTGATGTCGATGGCGGTACTGGAGAGAGAAAACTTTTTTGTACAGGGGGAGGATTATGGGAAGATGTCGGCTTGGTTTGACCGTGATGAACTGGTCTTTCCACTGACGATACGATCCCGATTGCCTGGAGATACCATAAGGATCATGGGATTAAACGGAAGCAAAAAGGTAAAAGATATTTATATTGATGATAAAATACCTGCTTCCGAACGGTCATTGATTCCCCTCGTTTGTGATGGTTTGGGCAATATCGTCTGGATTCCGGGCGTAAGACGCTCGATGCATGCCGCAGTAGGGCGGCACACGACCTCCGTACTTCTATTGTCTCTGGCAGAGCTGGATGACCGCGAAGAAACGTAATGGTCGAAGTAAGTCTTTCATAGTATAACTTAGGAGGTTTCGCAAGTTGCAAAACGATATTCAAGAAGTATTGATCACCGAAGAGGAACTTCAGCAGAAAATTAAGGAGCTCGGTCGAACACTGAGCGAAGAATACGCAGGTCGTACCCCTTTAGTCATTTGTGTACTAAAAGGTGCGTTTATATTTATGGCAGATTTGGTTAAAGCCATTACAGTACCTGTTGAGATGGATTTCATGGCAGTGTCCAGCTATGGAGCATCCACCAAGTCCTCTGGAGTAGTCAAAATTATTAAGGATTTGGATGTATCGGTAGAAGGCCGCGATATCTTGATCGTTGAAGATATTATTGACAGTGGTCTTACACTCAGCTATTTAATTGAGTTGCTCCGCAACCGGAATGCTGCTACTATCTCTGTGGTTACCTTGTTTGATAAACCATCAGGCCGCACTGTTAATCTTGAAGCCAGCTACACAGGCTTCGTGTTACCTGACGAATTTGTAGTAGGCTACGGATTGGATTATGCCGAGCGGTATCGGAACCTCCCATATGTTGGAGTACTGAAACCTGAGATTTATTCCAATTGAACTAAGGACTGCCTCGATCATACGGATCGGATACCCACAACTTCCTTTATTTGAGGTGTCCCAAGAGGCTATGGTACAATAACTTGAGTGTTGTGAGAGGAGGTAGGGGATGAATCGGTTCATCCGGAATTCTGGTTTTTATTTGATTTTATTTTTAGTCGTGGTGGGTATTGTCCAGTTTGTGAGCAATGGAAATGAAGCCGCCGATTTCCCTAGATACGACGAGTTACGGCAGGAGATCAAGAACAACAATGTGAAGGATTTGACGGTTCAGTTTGAGGGTAATGCCTTTCTGGTCACAGGCGAGTATAGAGAGCTGCCTGCCGATACTAAATCGAAAAGCTTCTCCACATATATTCCTCCTACAGATGCCGCTATCAATGAACTGATTCAAGCCAGTGATGTTAATGGGATTGAATTAACTCAGAAGAAAATGGAAGGTACCAGCATTTGGCTGACATTCCTTTCTTCAATTATCCCACTGGTAATTATGTTCATCTTGTTCTTCTTCCTGTTTAATCAGGCGCAAGGTGGCGGCGGTAAAGTCATGAATTTCGGCAAGAGCAAGGCTCGGTTATATAATGAAGAGAAGAAGAAAATCAGCTTTGAGGATGTTGCAGGGGCGGACGAAGAGAAGCAAGAGCTTGTCGAAGTCGTTGAGTTCCTGAAAGATCCACGCAAATTTGCAGCTGTCGGCGCACGTATTCCTAAGGGCGTATTGCTTGTAGGTCCTCCGGGAACAGGTAAAACATTGCTTGCCCGTGCGGTAGCAGGTGAAGCTGGCGTTCCTTTCTTTAGTATTTCCGGTTCTGACTTTGTGGAAATGTTCGTGGGTGTCGGTGCTTCTCGGGTACGTGATTTGTTCGAGAATGCTAAGAAGAATGCTCCATGTATTATCTTCATTGATGAAATTGATGCTGTGGGTCGTCAGCGTGGTGCCGGTCTTGGTGGCGGACATGACGAGCGTGAGCAGACGCTTAACCAATTGCTGGTTGAGATGGATGGATTCGGTGGTAACGAAGGCATTATTATTGTAGCGGCGACTAACCGCGCTGATATACTTGATCCGGCATTGCTTCGTCCAGGACGTTTTGACCGTCAAATTACGGTTGACCGTCCTGATGTGAAAGGCCGTGAAGCTGTACTTAAGGTGCACGCTCGTAACAAACCGCTTACGAAAGATGTAAGACTGGATGTTGTTGCTAAACGCACAACCGGATTCACAGGTGCTGATTTGGAGAATCTGCTGAATGAGGCAGCTTTGCTAGCTGCACGCCGTAACCGTAAAGATATTTCCATGATTGAAGTGGATGAAGCTATTGACCGTGTTATCGTAGGAACTGAGAAACGCAGCCGTGTGATCAGTGACCGCGAGAAACGTATTGTAGCTTATCATGAAGCAGGCCATACTATTGCTGGTTACTTCCTTGAGCACGCCGATATGGTGCATAAAGTTACTATTATCCCACGCGGACGTGCAGGCGGATACGTTATTATGCTTCCGAAGGAAGATCGGATGATCGTTACCAAGCAGGAGCTTTTAGATAAGGTTACTGGATTACTTGGTGGACGTGTTGCCGAAGAATTGTTTATTGGTGAGATCGGTACGGGTGCATACAGTGACTTCCAACAGGCTACGCGCATCGTGCGTGCCATGATTATGGAGTACGGTATGAGCGATAAGCTTGGACCTATGCAGTTCGGATCTTCTCAAGGTCAAGTATTCTTAGGTCGTGATATTGGGCATGAACAGAATTACAGTGACTCCATTGCTTATGAGATTGATCAGGAAATGCAGAACTTTATTACTTCGAGTTACGAACGTTGTAAAGATCTGTTGATCAAACACTCCAAAGAAATGCACTTGATTGCCAATACATTACTTGAGAAAGAAACACTTGAGCTTGATCAGATCACACAACTGATTGAACAAGGATTCCTTTCCGAGGATGGTAAACCAGAGGGTGGCGAAGGTGTTGCCCATGAAGTTGGCGAGCCTGTCATCGACAATATCGGTGATGTGCGAGTTCGCATTCAAGGCAAGCCTGAGGACGAACAGTCCACACTTCCTGACTTATCAAAGGATATCCCGAATAACCCTGATTCTGAGGGTAATGACGGTTCCGATGATGACAACAAAGGTGGGGGCACTAGCCTTACCTAATTGGGTCCACCATTCATATGATGTAAATTTATCCGGAGAACGTAACTGTTCTCCGGATTTTTTATTTTAATTTTTAAGGGATTCTATGCCTTAAAGCCTGTCCAGTTACATTGACAGGGGCTGGAACGTTGTGTACATTAGTGATTAATATTACTTACTATTTATATCAGCATGTTCATTTTTTCACCATGATGGCGCATGCCATTTGATAACATCATGTCGGCGAAAAGCCGCGAGGATTTAAGGGGGAGAACAATCGGTGGAAGCTCTGGCGCTTGAGCGCAAGCAGGAACAGAATCGAGAACTTCGTATACGTCTTGAACAGCTTAAAAAGGAACGAAACGCAATCATTTTAGCTCATTATTATCAGCGTGATGAAATTCAGGAGGTTGCCGATTTCCGGGGCGACTCTTTTTTACTCGCTCAGAAGGCTGCAGAGACAGATGCGGAAGTTATTGTATTCTGCGGTGTTCATTTCATGGGGGAAAGTGCAAAAATTTTAGCCCCGAACAAAACCGTCCTAATTCCTGATGAACGTGCAGGCTGTCCAATGGCAGATATGGTCAATGTAGACGGTTTACGTAAGCTAAAAGCTCAACATCCAAATGCTAAAGTAGTCACTTATATCAACTCGTCCGCCGAGATTAAAGCAGAAACCGATATTTGTTGTACCTCTGCTAATGCTGTGAAAGTAATCGAATCCCTTGACGCCGAAGAGATTATTTGGGTCCCAGATAAGAATCTTGGTCAATATGTACAAGATCAGACGGGCAAGAAGCTGATTATCTGGGAAGGTTATTGCAACACTCACGACATGTTGACCGTCAAAGATGTAGTAGAGATGAGAGCAAAATATCCAGATGCGGAATTTGTAGTTCATCCAGAGTGTCGTCCTGAAGTAGTGGCCATGGGTGACTATGTAGGCAGCACTACATCAATTCTGGAGTATTGCCGGAAATCGGATCGTAAGCAATTTATCGTTGGAACGGAAGATGGTACCGGATATCAGCTTCGTAAGGATAGTCCAGATAAAGAATTCCATTTTGCTACCAAATTTCTTGTTTGTCCTAATATGAAAGTTAATAATCTAAAAAAACTGGTGAAATGCCTGGAGACGATGAAGCCACAAATCTATGTACCGCCTGCTGTCGCCGACAAAGCCAGAACATCCCTAGAGCGCATGCTACAAGTCCGGTAGCATGCGCTACTCTTTCGTTGAAACAGGTGAAAAGCGGTCATGATTCCACAATATTTGGTTGATTTTGATCTTCGGGATATTCCTACGGTAAAGACAGATTGTATTGTTATTGGTTCAGGGATTGCCGGATTATTCACGGCTATTAA
Source organism: Paenibacillus sp. FSL F4-0122 (assembly GCF_038002845.1). Lineage (NCBI taxonomy): Bacteria > Bacillati > Bacillota > Bacilli > Caryophanales > Paenibacillaceae > Paenibacillus > Paenibacillus sp. FSL F4-0122. The sequence continues at coordinate 2,257,487 of NZ_JBBODI010000001.1, read as the reverse complement.
AGCCAGTGAAGATCGGCGTGTCATAATGATCACAAAGAAATCAGTAATGGAAAGTAATACTCGCTATGCACAGGGGGGGATCGCAGCTGTTATAGCTGAGGATGATTCCCCTGCATACCACCGGCAGGATACCTTAATGGCCGGTGCAGGTCTTTGCTCCTCAACAGCTGTCGATGCACTTGTTAATGAAGGGCCGGAAGGCGTTCATGAGTTAATTCGCTTAGGAACCCTGTTTGATAAGGAAGATGGGGTACTGGCTTTGACTCAGGAAGGAGCGCACAGCCACCGCCGTATTTTGCATGCAAATGGGGATGCTACTGGTTATGAGATTGTTCGTGCATTGGCGGAACAGGTAGCGGAACATGAGAATATTGAGGTCTGGGATGATCATTATGTTATCGATCTCATCACTGAAGGTGGCGAATGTGTAGGCGCATTATTGCAGCGGCCCGGTGGTGGACGGTTGTTCCTGCAAGGGGATGCGACCATTTTGTGCTCTGGTGGAGCAGGACAATTATATCGATACACTACCAACCCTGAGGTAGCTACAGGAGATGGTGTAGCGATCGCCTATCGCGCTGGTGCTCATATACGAGATATGGAATTTATTCAATTTCATCCTACAGCACTTAGTTACCCAGGAGCTCCTAGATTTTTAATCTCCGAAGCTGTGCGTGGGGAAGGAGCAGTCTTGCGCAATATTAATGGAGAGCGGTTCATGGAGCGTTATCATAACCTGCTTGAACTAGCCCCGCGGGATATTGTAGCGCGAGCTATTGTAAGTGAAATGGAACTTACTAAATCAACGTTCGTTTATTTGGATATTACACATGAATCTCCAGAGATGGTGAAGCATCGGTTTCCCACAATATATGAGACATGTATGGGCTATGGACTGGATATTACAAGTGATTGGATTCCAGTGGCTCCTGCTGCGCATTATATGATGGGGGGGATTAAGACCGATCTGAATGGAGAGAGTACCGTCCCGCGTCTGTTTGCTTGCGGAGAGGTTTCCTCCACAGGCCTGCATGGCGCTAACCGTTTAGCTAGTAATTCTTTATCTGAGGCCATTGTATTTGGACAGCGTATTATTGATCGGATTCATGAGCTTTCCCCGCTGGACCGTGATATTTTATCGGTTATCAGTAACGAGGGCCGTGTAGATTCGCCAACTCAAGCTATTGTGGAACGTCGTTTGAAGCTACAGAAGGTAATGGTTCGATATGCCGGACTACGTCGTAACGAAGAGATGTTACTTAAAGGATTAGATGAATTAAAACGACAGCTGCCAATCTTTGGATCAGCTTTGTCCAAACGTGAGGAATATGAATTTGCTAATATGCTGACCTGCTGTTTGCTTGTGACAGAGTCTGCTCTGGCACGGGAAGAGAGCCGTGGGGCGCATTACCGTGAGGATTATCCGCAGCGGGATGATGATCAGTGGCGTAAGCACCTGCTTCAAATTCGCGAACTGGGAATAGTGGAGGAATTAAGCGATGATGTTTAATGGTTACAATGAAGAACTAGTACAATCTATCAAGGCTTGGTTGCGGGAAGATGTTGGTTCCGGAGATGTAACCACGCAGATGACGATTCCAGTGGGCCATGAGTCCAAAGGGATTATTCATGCCAAGGAAGATGGGATAATTTGTGGCATCCCAATTGCAGAGCTGGTCTTTGAAATTGTGGATCCGGCGCTTAGTTTTACAGCCCTTGTCGAAGAAGGTCAAGCTGTAACCAAAGGGACTGTAATTATTGAGGTTGAGGGCAGCACACATGCGATTCTAACAGGTGAGCGGCTTGCGCTTAACTTGATGCAGCGTCTTTCGGGTGTGGCATCACGTACAGCTTCTTTCGTGCAGGTGCTGGAGGGATTACCGACTCGCTTAGTGGATACACGTAAGACAACACCAGGTCACCGGATGCTTGAGAAATATGCTGTTCGTATTGGTGGAGGCTTTAATCACCGTTTTGGCTTATATGATGCAGTTATGATCAAGGATAATCATATCAAAGGCGCGGGTGGTATTCGGCAGGCTGTAGGTCGTGCTCGGAAGAACATCCCGCATACGATGAGCATCGAAGTGGAGACCGAAAATTTAGAGCAAGTCGAAGAGGCGCTGGCAGCAGGTGCCGACATTATAATGCTCGATAACATGTCTAACGATATGATGAAGCAAGCCGTGGCTAGGATTAAATCCCAAGCTCCGCATGTTAAGACAGAGGCTTCTGGAAATGTATCGTTAGAAACCGTACGCGGGATTGCTGAAACGGGTGTGGATGTGATTTCTGTCGGGCGCCTTACGTACTCCTTCTCCAGTCTGGATATCAGTCTAGACCTTAATGCTAAGAAGGAAGGGCCTTTGTCATGATGCTTGCTGTCGATATCGGTAATACCAATATTGTTCTCGGTGTATATAGAAAACGCGAATTGCTGCATCATTTTCGGCTAAGCACTGCGCGCCAATCGACCGTGGATGAATATGGAGTAATGATACACAATCTTTTTCACATGTCAGGTATATCTGTCAAAGACGTTGAAGGTGTAATTATATCTTCTGTTGTTCCACCACTGGTTAAGACTATTGAGGATATGTGTATTAAATATATAGGGAAAGACCCATTGATTGTTGGACCAGGGATTAAGACGGGGCTTAACTTACGTTATGAGAATCCGCGTGAAATTGGCGCAGACCGGATTGTTAATGCAGTTGCTGCGATTGAACAATACAAATGTCCACTTGTGGTTGTTGATTTTGGTACGGCTACGACTTTTGATTGCATTGATGCAGGTGCTAATTATCTTGGTGGCGCGATAGTTCCTGGTCTAGGCATTTCAACAGAGGCATTATACCAGCGGGCATCTAAGCTGCCGCGAATTGAATTGGAGAAGCCTAAAAAGGTCATCGGGCGTAATACGGTGCATGCGATGCAGGCCGGAATTATTTTTGGCTATGCGGGTCAGGTTGAGGGCATCGTTAAACGAATTAAAGTCGAGATGAACGCTCCCGAACTGAAGGTTATTTCGACCGGAGGCCTCGCCTCGCTAATTGCGGGTGAAACGGACTGTATTGATGAAGTAAATCCTATGTTAACGCTAGAAGGATTAAGAATTATTTACGATCGTAACCAATAAAGATAAAGAAGCCTAAAAAGGCGAAGAGATAGGAGGGCTATGCACCCAATGGAAAAAAAGAAGGATCGACTAATCCGCGGCACGGCTCTTAATGGTAAAGTGAGAGCGTTTGCTGTCCGCACAACTGAATTGGTTGAAGAACTGAGACGCAGACACGATACGTATCCAACGGCTACAGCCGCAATGGGACGTACAGTTACCGCTGCAGCCATGATGGGCGCTATGCTCAAGGGTAGTGAGAAGCTGAGTATTATGGTTAAAGGGAATGGACCGATCGGACAAATCGTTGCAGAATCCAATGCATTGGGAGAAGTGCGTGGTTATGTGCATAATCCACACATTCATTTACCGAGCAATAGTATGGGGAAACTGGATGTAGCTGGAGCGGTGGGAACTGAAGGGTTCATTGATGTTATAAAAGATTTAGGCATGAAAGAGCCGTACCGAGGTAGTATTCCTATTATCTCCGGGGAGCTTGGCGATGATTTTACTTATTATTTTGCGGTTTCTGAGCAAACTCCAGCTGCGGTTGGCCTAGGTGTATTGGTAGATACCGATGAGTCGGTAATTGTGGCTGGAGGGTTTATTGTTCAACTTCTTCCTGGTCTGACAGATGCGGAGATTACTGAGATTGAAAAAGCTGTAGGGGCGATGCCTTCTGTAACAGCACTTCTCGATCAGGGGCTGGAGCCAGAAGAAATGCTGCGCTACCTTTTGCCGGATGCAGTGGTTATGGATGAACTGGATATTATCTTTGCTTGTCAGTGTTCGCGTGAGCGGGTAGAGCAGACATTGGTTAGCTTAGGGCGGGATGAACTGGAGAGATTAATTGCAGAAGATGAACAGGCTGAAGTCGTATGCCATTTTTGCAATGAGGCTTATGTTTTCAATAAGGACGATTTACAGGTCATTTTAGAACAAGCGAATTCGTAGGGCATTGGGATGATGACGAGACAGGAACGTGCACTTCGCAATACGGTTATTATTCTAGCTGTTGCAACTTTAATGCTCGGGGGTCTATTATTCTGGAGTTTGCGCGCCATGGCCCTACTTAAAGGAGATACAACAGACAATGAATCACCGGATGTAGCGACTGCAGGCGGACAACCGATAACGGATCAGCAGTGGATGGATGAGCTCAAAAAAAAGCATGGAGAAGAAGTGTTAATCAGTATGCTTAACCATATTGTCGTGGACATGGAAGCTAAGGCTTTAGGAATTACTGTGACAGACGATGAGGTTAAGCAGGAACTGGCACGCACTATAGTTGGATACGAATCAGAAGCGCAATATTATGCTCAAATGCAATCTCAGCTGGGATTATCTCGTCAGGAAGTGTTCGCAGAGACAGCTTATCGTCTGTCCTTACAAGCGATAGCCACGGTGGGCATTACAATCAGTGATGCCGATATAGATGCTTATTTAGAGCAAAATGCCGAGCGCTTCGTTCCAAAAAAGGAAATGCAGCTTTCTATGGTCAAGGTTTCATCCTATGAGGAAGGTCAGCAGGTAATGGATCGCTTGGAACAGGGTGAGGATTTCGCTGATTTGGCTAGGGAAGTGTCTATTGATGAAGAGAGTCGGCAGCATGGAGGCAGTTTAGGCAAAGTAGAGGAAGACGACCCTTTTTGGCCAGAGGGAATGTTAAAGACTGCGGCTGGATTGGATGTGGGTGATATAGCCGGTCCGATCGAGACAGGGGAAGACTTCGCCATTATTCGCTTGGAGAGTATTCACTCTCCAGAAATGCCAGATCAGAAAGAAATTCGGGCGCTTGTACGTCAAGAGCTGGCTTTGGAGCAAGCCCCTCCCTTGCAGCAGGTGGAAAGCAATTTACGCAATAAATATGAGGTGTCAATAAATATTGACAACAGCCTGCAAGATTGATAATATGATATTAACGTAAACCCTACCATTTTAGTCGGAAATAACTGACGGTGGTCAACAATTTAAACTCCACACACAGAAGCATAAAGTCACAATTTACGTTCTTATATCGCATTTATCATTCTAAGGAGGTTTTTGCTCATGGCTAAAGTCGTTAACAACGTAACAGAATTGATCGGAGGTACTCCGCTCGTTCGTTTGAATCGTCTGGCACAGGAAGGCTCCGCAGATATTTATTTGAAATTGGAATATCAGAACCCGGGATCAAGCGTAAAAGACCGGATTGCAATCAGCATCGTGGAAGAAGCTGAGCGTGAAGGTCTACTGAAACCAGGAGGTACGATTGTAGAAGCTACTAGTGGTAACACTGGTATCGGCCTGGCACTTGTAGCTGCTGCTAAAGGTTATAAGGCAGTTATCGTAATGCCGGAAACAATGAGCTTGGAGCGCCGTAATCTCCTTCGCGCATATGGAGCGGAATTGGTGCTGACCCCAGGATCGGAAGGTATGAATGGTGCGGTTAAGAAAGCAGACGAAATTTTGAAAGAGAACCCAAGCTATTTCCCATCCGAGCAATTCAAGAATAAAGCGAACGTGAAGATTCACCGTGAGACTACTGGACCTGAAATCATTGACGCTATTGAATCCATCGGCGGTCCTTTGGATGCTTTTATTGCAGGTATCGGAACAGGCGGAACGATCACTGGTGCGGGTGAAGTGCTGAAAAGCCAATATCCTGATATTAAGATCTATGCTGTGGAGCCTGCTGCTTCCCCAATCTTGGCTGGAGGCAAACCAGGCCCTCACAAAATCCAAGGTATCGGAGCTAACTTCATCCCTGAGATTCTGAACCAAGATATCTATGATGAAATCATCCACGTTGAGAATGATGAAGCTTTCGAAACTGCACGTCGTGTAGCTAAAGAAGAAGGCGTCTTGTCTGGTATTTCTTCAGGTGCTGCTGTATTTGCCGCACTTAAAGTAGCCAAAGATTTAGGCCCTGGCAAAAAAGTAGTAGTCATTATCCCAAGTAACGGCGAACGTTACCTGAGCACACCACTTTACAATTTCGAAGCGTAATTGTTTGCAATAACGTAAATCTATAAGAGTCTTCATACCACTTTTTTGGTGGTGATGGAGACTCTTTTCGTTGATTTAAAAGGCATTAGGTACTGTGCATATATGGCAGGCTAGACGTGGTAATTTTATTATTGTTGAAAAAAGCTCTGGTTTTTGCAGAAACGAAAAAATCATAATAATTTCCTATCGCTGAGGGCTTTTCAATAATGCCTTAAGTACAGTATACTGACAGGCAATATACTACTGATGATTGGACAAAACTAAGCAAATGCTTACGAAGCAAGTTTTATTGCGAAGTGATGTCTACGAAGTAATGGCTTCATAAAACTAAGCATATGCTTACGAAGCGAGTTTTGTCTCGAAGATTAAACTGTAAGATGATGCTAGACAAAACTTTTAGGAGGATGGCTTTGGAAATCATAACAACCTGGAACGAGTGGGAACAATGGGCTGCTGAAGACTGGAGCATGTTTCCCTTGATTATAAAATCCCCCCGGTGCACCAACGAATTACCCGCGTCCTGGGAGAAAGCCTGGGAGTTAGCTTCCCAGTATTCTGTAGTTTTAGAAAGTGGTAAGGGTGGCCGTTATACGTACTTGGGCTTGAACCCTGTTTCGATATTGAAGGGCAAGGAGGATAATGCGGAAGTATTTAGCTTCCCTACTGAATCTTTGGAATCAGCATCAGTGGACGAGGAGAGGATACCTGAGGCAACAACACTGCATGGACAACCGCTGGAGCTACTGCAGCAATGGATGTCGGATTTTACGTCGCCTAAGTTAAAGGATGAAGATGTTCCTCCTTTTTCTGGTGGATGTATTGGTTTCCTTGGTTATGATGTGGTTCGTTCTTTGGAACGATTGCCGTCTCTTGCCCAAGATGATCCTGGTTTTCCTGATTTTCTTTTTATGAGGTTTGACGAGATATGGATCTATGATCACGAAGAGCATGTGCTTTATTGTGCTGTTCACGTTCCAGTTCCAGCAGACTGTGGGATGGAAGAGCTGCAAAATCTTTATCTTGGCAGTATAGAACAGGCTGGACAAATGGTAGAGCAGTGGCAGCTGATATCTTCAGCCGCAGGATTGGATGATGAGGCTGTGGGCAGCATTGAGGCCCTTACAGTTTCATCAGGAGAGTGGCCGGGCATGGCTTCCGCTTTTTCGCCTGAGAAGTTTCAGCAGGCAGTGCTGGACGTTCAGGAATACATCCGCCAAGGTGATGTCTTCCAAGTGAACCTCTCGCTGCGCCAGGAGGCGCAGCTGAAGTCCCCGCCGGAGGATGTTTACGAGTGGCTGCGCAAGCTCAACCCGTCCCCGTACATGGGGCTCTTGCGGTCGCCCGGCTTCGCGCTGTCCAGCGCTTCACCGGAGCTGCTCGTCAAGCTGCACGGGGACAAAGTGAGCGCCCGGCCAATCGCCGGCACCCGGCGCCGGGGACTCACTCCCGCGGAGGATGCCGCCATGGAGGCGGAGCTTCGCGGGAGCGAAAAAGAGATCGCCGAGCATATCATGCTTGTCGATCTGGAACGCAACGACATCGGGCGTGTCGCTGCATACGGTTCCGTCAGCGTGCCGGAGCTGATGACGGTGGAGCGCTACTCTCATGTGATGCATCTCGTTTCGCAGGTAGAGGGCCAGATTGCGCCGGATAAAGACGCGTATGCGGTTATTGCAGCTTTATTCCCCGGGGGGACTATTACAGGGGCTCCCAAGGTAAGGACAATGGAGATTATTGAAGAATTGGAGCCGGTTCGACGTGGACCCTATACAGGATCGATGGGTTTTATTGACTATAACGGCAATATGGAATTAAATATTATTATAAGAACGCTGGCTGTAAAAGACGGGGTCGGATATATTCAGACAGGTGCCGGCATAGTGATCGATTCCGATCCCTACCGTGAATACCGTGAATGCCATAATAAAGCCAAAGCGGTAGTGAAGGCAGTACTCTGTAGTGAACTGCAGCAGGAATTGCCAGCTACCAGCGGAGCCGAAGGGGGAGTAGCACTGTGATCTTGGTCATCGATAATTATGATTCCTTTACGTATAACCTCGTACAGTATTTAGGTGAGCTTGGGGAAGAGGTTAAAGTGCACCGCAATGATGAAATTACCATCGAAGAGATTGAAAAGCTGGCACCTGACCATATTCTAATTTCACCAGGCCCATGTACGCCAAATGAAGCGGGAATTAGTCTGGAATTGTTGCATCATTTCAAGGGGATCATTCCGATCTTCGGCGTATGCCTTGGACATCAAGCGATTGGACAAGCATTTGGTGGCAATGTCATCCGTGCTGAGCGTTTGATGCATGGGAAGACATCGCCTATTTACCATAACGGGACCTCAGTTTTTGAAGGTCTGGAGTCTCCATTTACAGCTACCCGATATCATTCACTGATTGTAGAGCGGGAGAGTCTCCCAGATTGCTTGGAGATTACGGCTGAGACTGAAGAAGGGGAGATTATGGCATTGCGCCATAAAGAATACCCTATTGAAGGTGTGCAGTTCCACCCGGAATCTATTATTACGGATCATGGTCATACGATGCTGCGTAATTTCTTGAAACGGAGAGCCGGAGAAACGGCATGAAATATATAGGATTTAACAATGGTGTCATTGACGCCCGAGAAACCGTGGTTTCTACCTTGGATCACGGCTTTTTGTACGGCATTGGCTTGTTCGAAACCTTTAGGACCTATGGGGGAGTTCCCTTTTTGCTGGAGCGTCATTTGAAGCGTATGGCAGAGGGTTGCAAGGCACTGGGCATTCCATTTGAAGCAGAAGCGGCACATCTACTTGACTGGATTAAGCGCGTTATGGACAAAAATGAATTAAAAGAAGCTTATATACGCTATACCGTAACAGCCGGTGAGGATATTCTCGGATTACCTGCTGGTGATTATCAAAAGCCTAATCATTTGTTGTACATCAAAGCGCTGCCGAAAGTACCAGATAAACTCTATAGTGAAGGCAAAGAGCTGCAGCTGTTGTCCTTGCGGCGTAATACTCCTGAGGGAACAGTGCGATTCAAGTCGCTGCATTATATGAATAACATTCTGGCTAAGCGAGAGCTTAGAGGGTATACTTCTGCGGCAAATGGTGCTGAAGGACTAATGCTGACGGCAGAAGAATTTATTGCCGAGGGCATTGTCAGCAACATCTTTTTTGTAAAAAACAACAGGCTCTATACCCCAGATCTTACAACAGGGATACTTCCGGGAATTACCCGGGAAATGGTAATGGAGCTGGCTCTTAGTGCAGGCCTTAGTGTTGAAGAAGGAACATATCACTGGGAGCAGTTAAAAGCTGCTGATGAAGTGTTTCTTACCAATTCCGTACAAGAAATCGTTCCTGTTACTGGGGTGTGGCACGGAGATGCAAGATTTACTATAGGTACTGGCCAGTGTGGAACAATTACTGCTGGCTTGATTTCATTATATAGAGATAGGACGGCGATTGCGAAATGAGACCAGTCCTCTTTAAGCGGACATACCGTTGTGGAAATACAGACTTGGAGTTAGGAAATCGAACATTGATTATGGGCATCCTTAATGTGACCCCTGATTCTTTTTCAGATGGAGGACTTTGGGATCATCCGGACAAAGCAGTTGAGCATGCGCTGCGTATGGCTGCAGAGGGTGCTGATATTATTGATATCGGCGGTGAATCTACTCGTCCTGGCCATCAACCGGTGGGACTTGAAGAGGAGTTAGCCCGTGTATTGCCTGTGATCGAGAGTATTCATAAGGCGGCACCTCACCTTCCGTTATCTATCGATACCTATAAAGCTGAAGTAGCCCGCCAAGCTATAGCTGCGGGTGCCCATATCATTAATGACATATGGGGTTGTAAGGCCGATCCGGAAATGGCGGCAGTGGCCGCTGCTGCTGACTGTCCTATTATTTTGATGCATAACCGGCAGGACCGTAATTATACGAATCTGAGTGCGGATATGTCGGCTGACCTTAAGGAAAGTATTGATCTTGCGGTAGCCGCAGGTGTTAAGCCGGCCAATATCATATTGGATCCAGGTATCGGCTTTGCTAAGGATTATAATGAAAACCTGCAGGCAATGACGCTTTTAGACGGGTTGACTGAGTTAGGTTATCCGTTGTTACTGGCGACTTCCCGCAAAAAATTCATCCGCACGGTACTTGATTTGCCGTCTGATGATGTTGTGGAAGGCACCGCAGCTACAGTAGCTTTTGGGATAGCTCAGGGTTGCCAGATCGTACGTGTACATGATGTATCTCTGATTAAACGAACGGTTAAGATGTGTGATGCGATGTTGTATGCTGCACCTCCAGTGGTGCGTGAATAGCTATATTTTACGAAAAAGGGCGGATTAATCATGGATAAAATGACAATGCATCGCATGGAATATTACGGATACCACGGTGTATTTGAGGAAGAACGTAAGCTGGGACAACGTTTTTACATTGATTTAGAGCTGGAGCTTGATTTGCAGGGTGCGGGCTTGAATGATGATTTGAGTCAAACCGTGAATTATGCTGAAGTTCATGAATTAGTCAAAAACATTGTCGAAATAAAGTCTTTTAAGTTGATCGAAGCTTTGGCAGAATATATTGCATCCTCCGTACTGGACACTTATACTGTTATCAATGCAGTAACGGTTAAGGTAACTAAACCCCATCCGCCTTTCGACATTCATTTTCAGGGAGTGACTGTAGAGCTGCGCAGAACTAGAAAGTGAGAACAAGGTCCATGAATATACATTCCACCTCTGAAGAATCAGAGGCTTATATTGCTTTAGGGGCTAATTTGGGTGACCGCGAGGGTACACTGTCAGAGGCTTTGAACAGACTGGACGCTCATGATGAAATATCTGTGGTCCGCTGCTCCAAAGTTTACGAGACAGAGCCAGTAGGTTATTTAGATCAGCCGCAGTTTCTCAATATGGCAGCAGCTTTGCGAACGACACTTGCGCCCGAGTCCTTGCTGGAAGTGATGTTGGGGATTGAAACGCAGTTGGGTCGTATCCGGGATATCCGCTATGGACCGAGAACGGTAGATTTGGATTTGTTGTGGGTTGAGGGTCAGGTGCTCGATACACCACATTTAACGTTACCGCATCCACGCATGTTAGAGCGTGCTTTTGTATTGTTTCCGCTCAGTGACATCGTTCCACAGAATGAACAATCTTCCGGACTTCGCAAGCTGATTACAGCAGCGCTTCAAGACATAGACGGGAAGGAAGGAATTCGGTTGTGGACAACAAGCGTTTGGGACGGAGGGTCAGGGCATTCCGTAAGCTAAAAGGGTATACTCAACAGGATCTTGCGGATCTTGCCGGAATTTCCTTGGCTGTGCTTGGTGCAGTCGAGAGGGGTAACAGACGATTAGAAGATCAAATTTTAGATAAAATTGCGAATGTCCTAGGGGTTACAACAGAAGAGCTTGTGGATCCCAACTCATAATTTTTAAGAATTAAAAGGCAGGAAGTGATACGAATGCTGAAGATTGGCGATATCGAGATGAAAAATCAGGTTGTTCTGGCACCTATGGCTGGCGTGTGCAATCCGGCTTTTCGTCTGATCGCTAAGGAATTTGGTACAGGTCTGGTCTGTGCGGAAATGGTAAGCGATAAGGCCATTATTCACGGAAATACACGTACTCGCGAAATGTTGTTTGTAGATGAACGGGAGAAACCGCTTAGTTTGCAGATTTTTGGCGGGGATAGAGAATCACTGGTGCAAGCAGCAAAAGTGGTTGATAAAGAAACCAATGCTGATATTATCGATATCAATATGGGATGCCCAGTGCCTAAAGTAACTAAATGTGATGCGGGAGCCCGCTGGCTTTTGAATCCCGACAAAATCTATGAAATGGTCTCTGCGGTTGTCGATGTTGTCGATAAACCCGTAACCGTGAAAATGCGGATTGGCTGGGATAGCGAGCATATTTTTGTCGAAGATAATGCGCGTGCGGTTGAACGTGCCGGGGGTAAGGCTGTCAGCGTACACGGTCGTACCCGGGAGCAGCTTTACACAGGCCATGCGGACTGGAACTATATCAAGATGGCAAAAGAAGCAGTTTCTATTCCTGTTATTGGCAACGGGGATGTTAATACACCTGAAGATGCTCGGGCTATGTTGGATCAGACTGGCTGCGATGGCGTAATGATCGGGCGTGGAGCACTCGGCAATCCTTGGATGTTGTATCGTACGATTCAATATTTGAGCACCGGCGAGCTTATGCCTGAACCTGGCTTGGATGAGAAGATTAAGGTTGCTATTCTTCATATGGATCGACTGGTAGCTCTTAAGGGAGAAGCTGTAGCTGTCCGTGAGATGCGTAAGCATATGGCCTGGTACTTAAAAGGCTTGAAGGCTGCCGCTAGAGTGAAGGATGTTCTCATGACAGAAACAAAACGCGATGGAATGGTGAGGATATTGAATGATTTTGTCGTTCAATTAAAGCATGAAGAAGAGAGCAAGGGCATTGAAATGTCTTCTTCTGCTGTATAATCACCTTTTTTCTGCTGATATTTGAACACATCTGACTTTATATGTGGTGTCATTGACATTTTGTAGCGGTTCCAATATAATTTCACAGTATAAAATCGCCGTTACAGTAAGAGCAATGCAGCAGGGAGGGTTCTTATCCTTCTAGATTAGCATATAGTATGGTGTTTTCAATAATTGTATACGACAGGAGAATCGGTTGAGATGAGCGATAAAGAAGTCATCCTTACGCCGGACGGGCTAAAACGTCTGGAAGATGAGCTGGAGACCCTCAAATCCGTAAAACGCCGTGAGGTTGCTGAACGGATTAAGGTAGCGATTGGCTACGGAGATATCAGTGAGAACTCGGAGTATGAAGACGCGAAGAATGAGCAAGCTTTTATCGAAGGACGCGTTCTAACTTTGGAGAAGATGCTTCGCAACGCGCGTATCATCAATAGCGACGAGATCGTTACTGACGTAGTAAGTATTGGTGTTACTGTAAGTGTCGAGGATTTGGAATATGGGGACACTATGGAGTATACGATCGTAGGTACAGCAGAGTCTGATCCACTGAATAACAAGATTTCCAATGAAAGTCCGGTAGGCAAAGCTATTATCGGGAAAAAAATAGGTACGGTTGTTGATGTTTCTACACCTGCAGGAGTTATTCAATATAAAATTCTCGATATCAGAATGAAGTAATATACAGACCTTAATGTCTGTAAATAGATGTGCTGCCGTATGTATTAGTCATTTCACTGTACATAGGTAGATAAGGGAACATGTTTGGGAAAGCTTCCTTAGGGAAGCTTTTTTCAAATCATCCAGAAACGATAGGTAAAACAAACTGCTTATATTTTGAGCTGGAACGGGACTGTCCTCTAACTATGGAGACGGAGCCGTTTCTTCTTGTGTATATGATATTACTGAGTTATAAGGGGATGAATCGCATGACCGAGGAAATGAACAATGTGGACAATGCAGAGAACGAACTTAGTGAGCTTTTGCAGATCCGCCGTGCCAAACTGGACGAGCTAAGAGGACTTGGTATTGATCCTTTTGGCAAAAAATACGAGCGCACAGCTAACGCTGGCGATATCGTAGCTAAGTATGATGGACTTTCCAAAGAGGAATTGGACGAGCTTTCTGTTGAAGTGAGCATTGCTGGACGTATTATGGCAAAACGCGTTATGGGTAAAGCCAGCTTTGCGCATATCCAGGACCTTAGTGGAAGAATTCAGCTTTATGTTCGTCAAGACAGCATTCCTGAAACTCAATACGCGGCGTTTAATGTTCTCGATCTGGGAGATATTATTGGCGTTCGTGGAACAGTATTCAAAACCAAAACAGGCGAGACCTCCATCAAAGTGCATAATCTCGAAGTCTTGTCCAAATCCCTGCTGCCACTTCCTGAGAAATATCATGGTCTTAAAGATGTAGAACTGCGTTATCGCCAGCGCTATGTTGATTTGATTATTAATCCGGAAGTTCAACAGACCTTTATTGCCCGTTCAAGAATTATTCAATCGATGCGTCGCTATTTGGATTCACTTGGTTATCTTGAAGTTGAAACACCTACACTTCATACGATCGCCGGCGGAGCAGCTGCGCGTCCGTTTATTACTTACCACAACACACTTGAAATGCAGCTGTATATGCGGATTGCTATCGAGCTTCACTTGAAACGCCTTATTGTTGGCGGTTTGGAAAAAGTGTACGAAATCGGCCGTGTATACCGTAACGAGGGAATGTCGACTCGTCATAATCCAGAGTTTACTATGATTGAGTTGTACGAAGCATATGCTGACTACAAGGACATCATGAATCTCACGGAGAATATGATTGCACATATTGCCCAAGAGGTATTAGGTACACAACTGCTGGATTACCAAGGCAAAGAGGTAAATCTGTCTCCAGGATGGCGTCGTGTAACTATGGTTGATGCTGTTAAAGAAGTAACCGGTGTTGATTTCAGTGTTCACATGACAGATGACGAAGCACAAGCTTTGGCAAAAGAACATCGTGTGCCTGTTGAGAAACATATGACGTTCGGTCATATCCTTAACGCTTTCTTCGAGCAATTTGTAGAGGAAACTCTAATTCAGCCAACCTTTGTAATGGGACACCCTGTTGAAATTTCACCACTTGCGAAGAAAAACGATGAGGATCCACGCTTTACCGATCGTTTTGAGCTGTTTATTGTGGGTCGTGAGCACGCTAATGCATTTAGTGAATTGAATGATCCGATTGACCAACGTCAACGCTTTGAGGCACAGATCCAGGAGAAAGAGCAAGGTAATGACGAAGCTCATGAGATGGACGATGATTTCATCCGCGCCCTGGAATATGGTATGCCACCTACTGGCGGACTGGGAATCGGCGTAGACCGTCTGATCATGCTGCTTACCAATTCTGCATCGATTCGCGATGTATTGCTGTTTCCACATATGCGTAACCGTACTGAATAGTATCTATACAACACAGGGCTTAAGGGAGCTGTCTAAGGACAGTTCTCTTGGCTACTGTTGATTAGAAGCGGTGCTTTCACTTCATTGCTCCTATAGAATGTAGAGATTTAATATTAGTTTCAAAAAAACTCTTGCAATGAATCTCTATACATGATATATTCTAAGTCCGGCCAAGAAATACACATGCCGAGCTCGAAAAAGAAGTTAAAAAAAGAGCTTGACATTAAATAGCCGAACATGATATAGTATAAGAGTTGCTGCTGAGACATTAAACGGCGCCAACGAGAACTTGATCTTTGAAAACTGAACAACGAGTGAGTAGGAAATCACGCAAGTGATATCCAAAATTAGAGAATTAATTTTCTCGTCAGATGTTTCAAAATGAGCATATCGCTCTTTTCAATACTAATTGGAGAGTTTGATCCTGGCTCAGGACGAACGCTGGCGGCGTGCCTAATACATGCAAGTCGAGCGGAGTCATTTTGAAAGCTTGCTTTCAAAATAACTTAGCGGCGGACGGGTGAGTAACACGTAGGCAACCTGCCCTTCAGACTGGGATAACTACCGGAAACGGTAGCTAATACCGGATAATTTCTTTTTTCTCCTGAGAGAAGAATGAAAGACGGAGCAATCTGTCACTGAGGGATGGGCCTGCGGCGCATTAGCTAGTTGGTGGGGTAACGGCCCACCAAGGCGACGATGCGTAGCCGACCTGAGAGGGTGAACGGCCACACTGGGACTGAGACACGGCCCAGACTCCTACGGGAGGCAGCAGTAGGGAATCTTCCGCAATGGGCGAAAGCCTGACGGAGCAACGCCGCGTGAGTGATGAAGGTTTTCGGATCGTAAAGCTCTGTTGCCAGGGAAGAACGTCCGGTAGAGTAACTGCTACCGGAGTGACGGTACCTGAGAAGAAAGCCCCGGCTAACTACGTGCCAGCAGCCGCGGTAATACGTAGGGGGCAAGCGTTGTCCGGAATTATTGGGCGTAAAGCGCGCGCAGGCGGCTATTTAAGTCTGGTGTTTAAACCTTGGGCTCAACCTGAGGTCGCACTGGAAACTGGGTGGCTTGAGTACAGAAGAGGAAAGTGGAATTCCACGTGTAGCGGTGAAATGCGTAGATATGTGGAGGAACACCAGTGGCGAAGGCGACTTTCTGGGCTGTAACTGACGCTGAGGCGCGAAAGCGTGGGGAGCAAACAGGATTAGATACCCTGGTAGTCCACGCCGTAAACGATGAGTGCTAGGTGTTAGGGGTTTCGATACCCTTGGTGCCGAAGTTAACACAGTAAGCACTCCGCCTGGGGAGTACGGTCGCAAGACTGAAACTCAAAGGAATTGACGGGGACCCGCACAAGCAGTGGAGTATGTGGTTTAATTCGAAGCAACGCGAAGAACCTTACCAGGTCTTGACATCCCTCTGAATCTGCTAGAGATAGCAGCGGCCTTCGGGACAGAGGAGACAGGTGGTGCATGGTTGTCGTCAGCTCGTGTCGTGAGATGTTGGGTTAAGTCCCGCAACGAGCGCAACCCTTAACTTTAGTTGCCAGCAGGTAATGCTGGGCACTCTAGAGTGACTGCCGGTGACAAACCGGAGGAAGGTGGGGATGACGTCAAATCATCATGCCCCTTATGACCTGGGCTACACACGTACTACAATGGCCGGTACAACGGGAAGCGAAGCCGCGAGGTGGAGCCAATCCCATCAAAGCCGGTCTCAGTTCGGATTGCAGGCTGCAACTCGCCTGCATGAAGTCGGAATTGCTAGTAATCGCGGATCAGCATGCCGCGGTGAATACGTTCCCGGGTCTTGTACACACCGCCCGTCACACCACGAGAGTTTACAACACCCGAAGTCGGTGGGGTAACCCGCAAGGGAGCCAGCCGCCGAAGGTGGGGTAGATGATTGGGGTGAAGTCGTAACAAGGTAGCCGTATCGGAAGGTGCGGCTGGATCACCTCCTTTCTATGGAGAATCGTTCTCTGCAATGAGGACATTCAAATCGGAAGCTAAGCTTCCAAAACTCAGGTTTAGGCCTGTTACTCACTCGTTGCTCAGTTTTGAGAGTTTAAGCTCTCAAGTAAGACTTGATCCTTGAAAACTGGATACCGAAACGAATTTGCGTTTTAGAACATCTTTTAGCAACTTGTGCAAACAAGTAAATGTTATTAGTGAGATTTTTCTTCGGAAGAATCAAGGTTAAGCTAATAAGAGCACACGGAGGATGCCTAGGCGCCAGGAGCCGACGAAGGACGTGGCGAACAACGAAACTGCCTCGGGGAGCTGTAAGCAAGCTTTGATCCGGGGGTGTCCGAATGGGGAAACCCAGCTGTGGTAATTCGCAGTTACTCATACCTGAATACATAGGGTGTGTAGAGGCAGACCAGGGGAACTGAAACATCTAAGTACCCTGAGGAAGAGAAAACAATAGTGATTCCGTCAGTAGCGGCGAGCGAACGCGGAACAGCCTAAACCTAAGAGCTTGCTCTTAGGGGTTGTGGGACGTCTCACATGGAGTTACAAAGGAATATGGTAGGTGAAGAGGTCTGGAAAGGCCCGCGATAGAGGTAAAAGCCCTGTAACCTAAACTGTATTCTCTCCGAGACGGATCCCGAGTAGTGCGGGGCACGTGAAACCCCGTATGAATCCAGCAGGACCATCTGCTAAGGCTAAATACTACCTGGCGACCGATAGTGAAACAGTACCGTGAGGGAAAGGTGAAAAGCACCCCGGAAGGGGAGTGAAATAGAACCTGAAACCGTGTGCTTACAAAAAGTCAGAGCCCGATCTATGGGTGATGGCGTGCCTTTTGTAGAATGAACCGGCGAGTTACGTTTAACATGCAAGGTTAAGCCGAGAAGGTGGAGCCGCAGCGAAAGCGAGTCTGAATAGGGCGATTGAGTATGTGGACGTAGACCCGAAACCGTGTGATCTACCCCTGTCCAGGGTGAAGGTGCGGTAACACGCACTGGAGGCCCGAACCCACGTACGTTGAAAAGTGCGGGGATGAGGTGGGGGTAGCGGAGAAATTCCAATCGAACTCGGAGATAGCTGGTTCTCCCCGAAATAGCTTTAGGGCTAGCCTCGGTATAAGAGTAGTGGAGGTAGAGCACTGATTGGGTGCGGGGTCCGCAAGGATTACCAAGCTCAGTCAAACTCCGAATGCCATATACTTATTGCCGGGAGTCAGACAGTGAGTGCTAAGATCCATTGTCAAAAGGGAAACAGCCCAGACCATCAGCTAAGGTCCCCAAGTGTGTGTTAAGTGGGAAAGGATGTGGAGTTGCACAGACAACCAGGATGTTGGCTTAGAAGCAGCCACCATTGAAAGAGTGCGTAATAGCTCACTGGTCGAGTGACTCTGCGCCGAAAATGTAACGGGGCTAAACACACCACCGAAGCTATGGCTAGATGCTTTGCATCTGGGGTAGGGGAGCGTTGTGTAGGGGTTGAAGGTGTACTGAAAAGAGCGCTGGACACTACACAAGTGAGAATGCCGGTATGAGTAACGAAAAGATCAGTGAGAATCTGATCCGCCGAAAGCCCAAGGTTTCCTGAGGAAGGCTCGTCCGCTCAGGGTAAGTCGGGACCTAAGGCGAGGCCGAAAGGCGTAGTCGAAGGACAACAGTTTGAAATTACTGTACCACCGTAATCCGCTATGAGCGATGGGGTGACGCAGGAGGGTAGTGACGCGGACTGATGGATGTCCGTCTAAGCAGTGAGGCTGATGTGTAGGCAAATCCGCACATCGTTAAGGCTGGGCTGTGATGGGGAGCGAAAATTATAGTAGCGAAGGTCATGATCTCACACTGCCAAGAAAAGCCTCTAGCCAGGAGAAGGTGCCCGTACCGCAAACCGACACAGGTAGGCGAGAAGAGAATTCTAAGGCGCGCGGAAGAACTCTCGTTAAGGAACTCGGCAAAATGACCCCGTAACTTCGGGAGAAGGGGTGCCCCGGTAGTGTGAATAGCACGAGGGGGCCGCAGTGAAAAGGCCCAAGCGACTGTTTAGCAAAAACACAGGTCTGTGCGAAGCCGCAAGGCGAAGTATACGGGCTGACGCCTGCCCGGTGCTGGAAGGTTAAGGGGAGTGGTTAGGGGTAACCCGAAGCTATGAACCGAAGCCCCAGTAAACGGCGGCCGTAACTATAACGG
This sequence comes from Paenibacillus sp. FSL F4-0122, assembly GCF_038002845.1. NCBI lineage: Bacteria > Bacillati > Bacillota > Bacilli > Caryophanales > Paenibacillaceae > Paenibacillus > Paenibacillus sp. FSL F4-0122. The sequence continues at coordinate 2,238,286 of NZ_JBBODI010000001.1, read as the reverse complement.
TCCTAAGGTAGCGAAATTCCTTGTCAGGTAAATTCTGACCCGCACGAATGGCGTAACGACTTGGGCGCTGTCTCAACGAGAGATCCGGTGAAATTTTAATACCTGTGAAGATGCAGGTTACCCGCGACAAGACGGAAAGACCCCATGGAGCTTTACTGCAGCTTGATATTGAATTTGGGTACGATCTGTACAGGATAGGTGGGAGCCGTAGAAATCGGAGCGCAAGCTTCGGTGGAGGCGCCGTTGGGATACCACCCTGATCGTATCTAGGTTCTAACCTAGTACCCTTATCGGGTACGGGGACCGTGTCAGGCGGGCAGTTTGACTGGGGCGGTCGCCTCCTAAAGAGTAACGGAGGCGTTCCAAGGTTCCCTCAGAATGGTTGGAAATCATTCGCAGAGTGCAAAGGCATAAGGGAGCTTGACTGCGAGACCTACAAGTCGAGCAGGGACGAAAGTCGGACTTAGTGATCCGGTGGTACCGCATGGAAGGGCCATCGCTCAACGGATAAAAGCTACCCTGGGGATAACAGGCTTATCTCCCCCAAGAGTCCACATCGACGGGGAGGTTTGGCACCTCGATGTCGGCTCATCGCATCCTGGGGCTGAAGTAGGTCCCAAGGGTTGGGCTGTTCGCCCATTAAAGCGGTACGCGAGCTGGGTTCAGAACGTCGTGAGACAGTTCGGTCCCTATCTGTCGTGGGCGCAGGAAATTTGAGAGGAGCTGTCCTTAGTACGAGAGGACCGGGATGGACGTACCGCTGGTGCACCAGTTGTTCCGCCAGGAGCATGGCTGGGTAGCTACGTACGGACGGGATAAGCGCTGAAAGCATCTAAGCGTGAAGCCCCCCTCAAGATGAGATTTCCCAATTAGTAAGACCCCTTGAAGACGACGAGGTAGATAGGTTGGAGGTGGAAGTGCAGCAATGCATGGAGCTGACCAATACTAATCGGTCGAGGGCTTATCCTATACTTAGAATGCAGATTCGTTTCGGATTCAGTTTTCAGGCGATTAAGCCTGAAATACGCTTAGAAATTCATTGTCACTTCTAGTGATGAACCGAATTTCACGCGGCAGCGTCTGTTTCACAGACGCATGTTTGGTGGCGATAGCGGAGGGGTTCCACGCGTACCCATCCCGAACACGACCGTTAAGCCCTCCAGCGCCGATGGTACTTGGACCGAAGGGTCCTGGGAGAGTAGGACGTTGCCAAGCACACAAGACCACTGTTGAGTAATCGACAGTGGTCTTTTTGTTATGTAAATAGAGAATTCATTAGGCTATATTTTGAAATACTATGATGGAGATAAGCGTGGGTAATAAGATGAGCAGAAATGCATTGTGGATTTTTTATACACTATATGTCCACTGAGCACGGACTAACGTCCAATAATTCGCTTACTCGGGGGCCGTTTTTTGAATACCTACTCTGATGATGTAATGTTCTTGACAGTCCAAATGCCCTTTGCTAAGATGGCAATAATATATTTTTGGATAAGCATCTCAAACCTTAATTGAAGATCTACACTTGTTCAGCCCCCAGATGTACAGAATTGTCTGTCGTGAATGGACTGGAGTCAAAGGTTCTTCTTTCATAAAGTTTGTAGGCGGGTATAATTTAAAACAACCGAGGAGGAATGACCCAGGTGTGGAAAGATAAGTTTGGTAAAGAAGGTCTAACTTTTGATGATGTGCTGCTGGTTCCGCGTAAATCTGAGGTACTGCCTAAAGAAGTGGATTTGACCACAGTTCTAAGTAAGAATGTGAAGTTGAATATTCCACTTATGAGTGCAGGTATGGACACAGTCACAGAAGCAGCCATGGCCATTGCAATTGCTCGTGAGGGTGGCATCGGGATTATACACAAGAATATGCCTGTAGAGCAGCAAGCGGAAGAAGTAGATCGTGTGAAGCGTTCCGAGAGCGGAGTTATTACGAATCCATTCTCACTTACGGCAGAACACATGGTATCTGATGCAGAGCTTTTAATGGGTAAATATCGCATTTCCGGAGTGCCGATTGTAGACAGTGACAATAAACTTGTCGGTATTCTAACTAATAGAGACTTACGCTTTATTCATGATTTCAATATTCAGATTAAAGAAGTTATGACACATGAGAATCTTGTAACAGCTGCTGTGGGTACAACCCTTCAGGAAGCAGAAGGTATCCTGCAACGTCATAAGATCGAGAAGCTTCCCCTTGTGGACGAGAATAATATTCTTAAGGGTCTCATCACCATTAAGGATATTGAAAAAGCTATTCAATTCCCTAACGGAGCCAAAGATGCACATGGCCGTCTACTTGTTGGAGCAGCTGTTGGTATCTCTAAAGACACGTTCGAACGTACTGCAGCATTAGTAAAAGCTGGTGTGGATCTGATCGTCGTCGATTCTGCACATGGTCACCACATTAATATTATTGAAGCGGTTCGCCAAATTCGTGAGTTGTATCCTGATCTTACGATTGTTGCTGGTAACGTAGCTACAGGCGAAGCAACCCGTGAACTTATTGAAGCTGGTGCATCTGTAGTTAAAGTAGGTATTGGACCAGGATCGATCTGTACAACACGCGTTATCGCTGGTATCGGCGTACCTCAGGTTACAGCCATTTATGATTGTGCGACAGTTGCTCGTGAGTATGGAATTCCTATTATCGCTGATGGCGGTATTAAGTATTCTGGGGAGATCACAAAGGCTATCGCAGCTGGTGCTCATGCTGTAATGATGGGAAGTATGTTTGCGGGTACAGAAGAAAGCCCAGGGGAATCTGAGCTCTATCAAGGCCGTAAATTTAAAGTATATCGTGGTATGGGCAGCATGAGTGCCATGAAACAAGGCAGTAAAGACCGTTATTTCCAAGATGATGATAAAAAGCTCGTTCCTGAAGGAATTGAGGGACGTATTGCTTTTAAAGGGCCTCTTTCTGACACTGTTCATCAATTGATCGGCGGATTGCGCTCAGGTATGGGCTATTGCGGTACGAAGTCATTGGAAGAACTGCGTAACGATACTTCTTTCATTCGCATCACAAGTGCTGGACTTCGTGAGAGCCACCCGCATGATGTGCAAATTACAAAAGAAGCACCAAACTATTCCGTATAATGGACTAACCGTATTATTTTTTGGACAGACAGGACTATTTCGTCCTGTCTGTCTTTTTTTGCGGGTACCCCTGTGTTAGAATAGAACAAGCTATTGATATGAGATTTAAAGGAGAGTCGTAATCATTGAAGCACAAACGAAAATTTAATGGTAAGCAAATTGTAATTAAGACAGCGACTGTAGGTCTGCTTTTAAATATGTTAATGAACCCAGTAATTCCAGCATTGGCTGAAGCGGGCAAAACTCCGGTTACAACCGAAGGTGCCGCAACTACTACTGAAACTGCACCCAAGACCAACGCAGTTAAGATCCCTTCTGTGGAATCTCTTAACTTGGAATTGAGTTCTGCTATTCTAATAGAACCAACTACAGGCCAAGTACTTATGGCTCTAAATCCAGATACACCACTCCCACCTGCGAGTATGACCAAGATGATGACTGAATATCTTGTATCTGATGCCGTGAAAAAAGGAGACATCTCTTGGGATCAGAAAGTTATCATTCAAGAGAATGCTTCCAAACAGGTCGGATCACGAATTTTTCTGGCAGCTGGAGATGAACATACGGTTAAAGAGCTATACATAGCGATGGCCGTAGGATCGGCGAATGATGCCACAGTTGCTTTGGCAGAATTGGTATCGGGTTCAGAAGAACAATTCGTAGAACTAATGAATCAGACTGCACAGAAGATGGGCATGAAAAATACCTATTTTATTAACTCAACTGGACTTGATCGGGCAGACATGCCGAAGAAATTCCGTCCTGATCTTGATAAAGAGACTGTAATGTCAGCTAGAGATGCAGCTACTCTTGCTAAATTTATAGTTACTGACCACCCGGACTTCACTGAATTTACAACGATTCAGTCTTATAAATTCCGTGATCGGGATACAGCGCCGATCATTAACTACAACTGGATGCTGGAAGCTAACAAAAGTATTCCCAACTTTAAGGCATATGCTTATCCAGGTCTAGATGGACTGAAGACTGGCCATACCACAAATGCAGGTAACTGCTTTACAGGTACTGCTGTGCGTGATGGAATGCGTCTAATCAGTGTTGTTATGGGTGCTAATTCAGAGGCACATCGATTCACAGAAACTAAAAAAGTGCTCGACTACGGGTTTAACAACTTTGAAATCAAACAGGTTGTAGCTCCGAAGGCTGTTATTGCTGGCACGGAAACAGTTCCGGTACTGAAAGGCAAGAATAAAGATGTTTCTATAGTTACTGATGAAGGAGTTTCTTTCATTGTTCCTAAGGGAACTGTTTCTCCTGAAGTTACTACAACTGTTGTAACAAATGACCCTGCTACTTTGGTTGCTCCTATAGCCCAATCCTCTAAAGTAGGTAAAGTTACCTATTCCTACAAGGCTGAAGGCATGCAAGCAGCACAGGAGAAAACAGTTAATCTGATCACTGTAGAGGAAGCTGAGAAAGCTGGCTGGTTCAAGTTGTTCCTTAGAGCGATTGGCGATTTCTTCGGTGATTTATTTTCAGGGATCAAGAACTTGTTCTAATGCAGTTCGGTGTCGAAATCAGCAGTAAATCCGAGTGAATGGGTTGTAGATTTCCCTTCATTGGGGTAAAATTACAAGTTAGATTAAGATAGATCATTCGGGGGGTTAGGACATGGAAACAGGTACATCGCGAGTTAAAAGAGGCATGGCAGAAATGCAAAAAGGCGGCGTCATTATGGACGTCATGAATGCAGAGCAAGCAAAAATTGCTGAGGCTGCTGGTGCAGTTGCTGTTATGGCTCTGGAACGCGTACCTTCTGACATTCGTGCAGCTGGCGGTGTAGCACGGATGGCCGATCCTACAATTGTAGAAGAGGTTCTCAAAGTGGTAAGTATCCCTGTTATGGCTAAGGCTCGTATCGGCCATTATGTAGAAGCGAAAGTTCTAGAATCTTTGGGTGTTGATTACTTGGATGAGAGTGAAGTTCTTACTCCTGCTGATGAAGTATTCCATATTGATAAACGTGAGTTTACCGTTCCTTTTGTATGTGGAGCGAAGGATCTGGGAGAAGCATTGAGACGTATTAACGAAGGTGCCTCCATGATCCGTACAAAAGGTGAACCAGGAACAGGCAACATTGTTGAGGCCGTGCGTCACATGCGCTTTATCAACAGTCAAATCCGTAAAGTAACGAATTTGTCCAAGGACGAGCTATATAATGAAGCAAAGAACCTGGGAGTTTCCTATGAGCTGTTGCTCGAAGTGCATGAGCTTGGCAAACTGCCGGTTGTTAACTTTGCCGCTGGGGGTGTAGCTACTCCTGCCGATGCTGCTCTTATGATGCATTTGGGTGCTGATGGTGTATTCGTAGGCTCGGGTATTTTTAAATCGGACAATCCTGAGAAATTTGCGCGTGCGATTGTTGAAGCTACTACACACTATACTGATTACAAACTGATTGCTGAAGTATCCAAGAACCTTGGTGCACCAATGAAGGGGATTGATATTGCAACTCTCACCCCGGCTGAACGTATGTCGGAGCGTGGCCGTTAATAGAGAGAAGGTTGTAGGATGAAGATAGGAGTATTGGCGCTTCAAGGCGCTGTTACGGAGCATATTGTTAGTATAGAGAAGACCGGTGCAGAAGGCGTGCCTATCAAGCGTGTGGAGCAGCTAGAAGAGGTTGAAGGCCTGATTATCCCCGGCGGAGAAAGTACAACGATTGGAAAGCTAATGCGGAAATATGGTTTCATAGAAGCCATCCGTGATTTTTCTGATCAGGGCAAGCCTATTTTTGGCACATGTGCGGGTATGATCGTGCTGGCCAAAAAAATTGCCGGTGGTGAACCGGGGCATTTGGAGCTGATGGATATTACCGTAGCCCGGAATGCATTCGGCCGCCAACGGGAAAGCTTTGAATGTGATCTGGAGGTTAAAGGCATTGATGAGCCGGTTCGTGCTGTATTTATACGTGCACCGCTTATCAACGAGGTGGGACCGGGAGTTGATGTGCTTACAGTCTATAATGATGAGATTGTAACCGCGCGCGAAGGGAACTTGCTGGTGTCTTCTTTTCATCCAGAACTGACCGATGATTTCAGACTGCACCAATATTTTGCCGATATGGTAGAGGCGAATAGGGAAGTCCAACAACAAAATTGCATATAAAGAACATCCTGACTCTTTCAAAGCTGTAATCAGCATTTTGAAAGAGTTTAGGCTGTTTTCAGGAGGGAAACATTGTGTTAGATGTAAAAATACTACGTAGTGATTACGCAAGAGTGGAAGAGGCTTTAGAAAAACGGGGCAAATCGCTGGACTTAATTGCTGATTTTCCACAACTTGATTTGCGTCGACGTGAATTACTGCAAGAAACCGAAGGTCTTAAGAACCGTCGTAATACAGTTTCGGGTGAAGTAGCGAAAAAGAAAAAGAACGGCGAGCCAGCAGATGATCTAATTACAGAAATGCGTACAGTATCTGACCGAATTAAAGAGCTTGATGATGAAGTACGTGAACTGGAAGCTCAGATTGCTGATCTTACTATGAATATCCCTAATATTCCTCATGATTCAGTTCCAGTAGGGAAGTCTGAGGATGATAACGTTGAATTACGCCGCTGGTCGGAGCCCAAAGAGTTTGGATTCACTCCGAAATCACATTGGGAGCTTGCGCAGCAGCTTGATATTATTGATTTTGAAGCTGCAGCAAAGGTTACAGGATCCCGGTTTGTTTTCTATAAAGGACTTGGAGCACGTCTAGAACGGGCGCTGATTAACTTTATGATGGATCTTCACAGTGGTGAGCATAACTATGAGGAAATGCTGCCGCCTTACATTGTAAACAAAGACAGCTTGTATGGTACAGGACAACTGCCTAAATTCGAAGAGGATCTGTTCAAGCTGCGGGATACCGAATACTATTTGATTCCTACAGCTGAAGTACCGGTAACGAACTACTATCGCGAAGAGATTTTGACGGCAGCTGACCTGCCTAAATACCATGTAGCTTACAGCTCTTGTTTCCGTTCTGAGGCGGGCTCGGCGGGCCGTGATACTCGCGGTTTGATTCGCCAGCATCAATTCAACAAGGTAGAGTTGGTGAAGCTCACCACGCCTGAATCCTCTTATGAGGAATTAGAAAAAATGACAGCAGACGCTGAAAGTGTGCTGCAGCTGTTAGGACTGCCTTATCGTGTACTTGGGTTATGTACGGCTGATATGGGCTTTACATCGGCTAAGACGTACGATTTGGAAGTGTGGTTGCCTGAGAGTGGGATGTACCGTGAGATCTCCTCTTGCTCAAATACAGAAGACTTCCAAGCACGCCGGGCAAATATTCGTTTCCGTAAGGATCCAAAATCGAAGCCTGAATTTGTTCATACGCTGAACGGCTCTGCTTTGGCTGTTGGACGTACAGTTGCTGCAATTCTTGAGAATTATCAGCAAGAGGATGGCAGTGTTCTGATTCCAGAATGCCTACAACCTTATATGCGCAATGTAAAATCGATACAACCAAAAACTATTTAAAGATATAGTTGCTTTTTCTTTGCATTGTATGGTACAATCCTAATGCATGTGAAATTTAAATGCATTTGGAGAGGTACCGAAGCGGTCATAACGGGGCGGTCTTGAAAACCGTTAGGGTGCAAGCCCACATGGGTTCGAATCCCATCCTCTCCGCCATTCCTTTATGAACTTAAAGAATAATTAGATAGAAACCGTTCCCTCTGGGGGACGGTTTTTTGTTTTGTTTGGTAGACCGAGTTCTATTGAGAATAAAAAGCTTCATTTCTCCGCAATGTATTAGAGAAGGAGGATGATCATAATCATGGATAGATCATTAGAAGTTGATCAGCATAAGCTTGTTTCAGCCTGGCAGGAGCGTTTGCCGGCGTTGATGGATGATGGGGATAGTTTCAGTGTGCTGGCGGATAATGGGGATCCGAATAGCTTGCTGATTCATTTTAATGCGGCAGGTCATCAAGGCTATTCGCTGGATTTTCGCTGCAAGTATGTAGATAGCAGAGAAGTGGCAGTGGATCTGCTGGATGTGGAACAGAGCGGTCTCCATATTGATGAGCGTAGTGATGCCGTACAGCAGCTGGCACAGCAATACTCACGGCAAATTCACGAATGTGCTCAGGCTCTTCAGAACTTGACCAATCCTTAGGAGGAATGAAAATGTCGAAACCAAAAAGTATCCCTGTTCCTGGGGCAGAGCCAACAAGTGGTGAGCGGAGAAAAGACCATGCTCCTTCAGGTCCAGAACCGCTTTCAGGTTCTAAAAAGGTGAAACAAGCGAACCATGTTGACCACCATAATCCACAAGGTTAACAAATAAAAACGTTAAGAATTTTAAAGAAGTGTTTCTTGATTTTTACAAATGGTTTATCATAGGAGGGGGAGAGATTTCTTTTACAATGGGAGAGGAGAACAATAATGAACAAAAAGTGGGGTTTGTCGGCCGCTGCATTGCTGCTTACAGCAGCAGTAATTCTGCCGGGATGTGCAAGTAAACAGGAGGCGCCAAAAGAGGCCTTAAAATCAGCTGCTACTAAAGCGACTACAATGTCATCTTATGAGATGAAGAGTAAATTCACGATCAACGATCTTACGATCGAGACTTCTGACGCTGAATCTGCTGCAATGACTACACAGGTACTTAGTATGCTTAAGAATGCTGATATTACCATTGATGGGGTATATCAAGCAGAGCCAATGCAGACAGAACTAACTATGGTTCTGAATCTGAAAGGCGATATGAGCATGAGCTTTAATGTTCCTATGGTAATGACTGCCGAGAAGTTGTATGTTAAGATTCCATCTATTCCTTTCGTACCGATTCCTGAGACGATCCTCAATAAGTTTGTAGAGGTTGATCTGAAGGCGTTGGCAGAGCAGGAGGGTGCAGAATTTAACCCAAGTACGATGGATACTCAAAAAATGCAGAAGCTGTCTAATGAAGTGGTGGACACTGTCCTAGCTGAATATGACGAAGAAAAATATTTTAACGAGATTGATCCCAAAGATGCTAATTTACCAGAAGGTGTGGAAGCTAAACAAGTTGTTCAGTTCCAAGTGACTAACGATAATGTTAAAGAAGCAATCACTATCTTGGTGAATAATGCCCTGCCTAAAATTATTGATATCGTAAGCAAGGAAGAATACAAGGATATGCTGCAGATTAAAGATGCAGATCTAGCTAAGGCTAAAGAAGAACTGACATCAGGTGAAGCTAGAACTGAATTGGATAAGGGCTTAGCTGATCTTGATAAGTACCTTACCATCAACCAGTTCCACTATAATACTGCGATCGATAAAGATGGATACGCTGTGTATCAGGATTTATTGATGGATGTTAAAGTAAATGATCCGGAAGATGGCACAAAAGTGGCCTTCTCAGTAAATGGAACGGGCCAATACAGTAAGATCAACGAGAAGCCGGTATTCAAGATTGGTATCCCTCAAGGTGATGATGTAATTACAATGGATCAACTTGGAGAAGAATTCGGTGGTATGGGAACTTATTAATCCCAGTTCGCAAGATTAAGACCCGCATGATGCGTATATTATACGCCCATGCGGGTCTTTTTTTAGGAAAAAAAGTAGCACTCATTCCTGCGACAATGCAGAATCTTATTTCCGTTCCTCAGTCAGCACGTCTTCGGTTAAGATTGCGTAGGTTTGGTGATCCTGCCACTGTCCATTTATTTTAAGATACTGACGGGCGATCCCTTCAGGTTTGAACCCACTCTTCTCCAGGACTCTTCGGGAAGCTTCATTATGCAATAAAATAGCTGCTTGAACTCTATGTAGACCTAAGGCCCGGAACGCATAGCCGAGGACTAATCCGACTGCTGCTGTCATATAACCTTGTCCTTGCATCCGATGATCCATTAAATATCCTAAATCAGCATATTGTGCTATACCTCGTGAGACGTTGGACAATGTGATCTGACCGATTAGCTGTCCATCCAGCAGATAAATGCCGAACATATAAGCTCTGTCCTGTAGGGCGTCCTCAATACGCTGATTGATGATCTGTTGTTGACTCTCCAAGGTAAAGAAGTGATCATCACGTTTTGGCTCAAACGGTTCATGGGTTACCCGGTTATTTAAACGAAGCTCCAGCAGGCTCTGTGCATCCTTAAGCTCAAGTGGAGAAATATAGATGCCTTGAGAGGTATGATATAGAGTAAGGGTCATTTAGGAGTCCTCCTTTTGTTTTATTGGCTTTTTACGTAAACGGCGAAAGAAGGAGGTGAGTAGATCTGCACATTCTTCTTGTAAAACACCCTGTATTACCTCAGTTCTATGATTAAATCGCGGTTCTTCAAGCAAGTTCATGAGGGTCCCGGCACATCCAGCTTTAGGGTCAGGCGTTCCATATACCGTGAGAGGCACTCTGGACTGCACTATTGCTCCTGCACACATCGGACAAGGTTCTAGGGTGACGTACAGCTGGCAATCCAGCAGACGCCAAGAATTCATGACATTGCTGGCCTCACGAATGGCTACCATCTCTGCATGGGCTGTCGAATCCATTGTCGTTTCTCGTAAATTGTATCCACGTCCTATAATTTCACCATGTCGAACAATGACAGCGCCAATAGGAACCTCACCTAATGCCTCAGCTTTACGTGCTTCTGCGATCGCCTGCCTCATCCAATATTCATGAACCGCTTGTATATCTTCTGGCGATTCATTGGCTTTAATATTCAAGATCATCTTCCCTTCTTCTGTAACCATTGTACAACGAACAAATATTCGTTCTTAACAAAATGTGTATAACTCTGTGGATAACAGCCTACTTATACACATTTTTGTACACATCGGACTTTAATAATTTGTTTATATGTGCATAAGATGTGGATGGTTTCTTATATATTGTAGAGAAACACCTTTTGAATTTCAATATTTCGTGAATTAATAGGCTTGTTTTAAATGTCCTTTTCAAATGAGGGGGCAAAAGGTATGATGTTTATTATAGGCTCCGCAAGGATTTACCAGTGGATAAGAGGTGAATAACAGTTTGTCCATAAAGACAAAACTATCTGCTATTATTTTTGGAGCGGTACTGCTAATTTTAGCATTAAACCTGACATTTAACCTTTATGCCGCTCAGAATAATCTAAGAAATGAAAACGTAAATAATATGCAGATCACCGCTATGCAAATGGCTGTTTCTGTAGAACAAAGTAACTATAGCTCTAACTATGTAGAATATCAAATTGCGCATAACTTAAGAATGGCTGCCATCTTTGCCTCTAAGGAATTGGGTCCGGATTATAAGAATATAACCAATGCTCAACTTAAGGCCCTAACTTCCAAGTTGGGCGTGTCTAATATTTCAATTCTGGTAAAGACTGATAATGATATCGTGGTGACAAAGGCATCAAATCCTATTGATATTGGAATGTCCACTCAAGGTTGGGGGTACTGGTACCTTGCCCTTTTGGAGTTATTTGATAATCAGGAAGTCACTGTGGGACAAGGTCAGGCATTGGATCATTTTTGGTCAGGCCCATTTGAATATTCAACCTACAATCCCGATTTCATTGAGAAGTGGGGTTATTATCATGATGAAGCAAGTAACTACATCATTAATCCTGTTATTCTCAATACTGCGGCTAGTGAATATGTCAAAATCACCAATCCCGATCAAATTGTAGAGCGAACCAAAGAAGTTAATCCAGGGATTTTAGAGCTTACAGGATTTAATCCAACAACATTTGGTTTAGCGAGTATGGCGGGCGATGGAAGCGATGCATTTAAAAAGAAACTTGGCAACCGCCCAATTAAGTTCGGTACCTATACTTATGGTAATGTGGAGCAAGATAAAGCGGCCATTCTATTAGCTCAGCAGAAGCAGAAGCCAGTTACACTGGAGACGAGGGTACATGGGAAAAGAGTGCTCAAAAGCTTCATTCCTATTCAGAATCCTAAAATGGATCCTTACGTAATCGGTGTAGTTTTGGATTATTCTGTGATTTCATCCGTAGTTCATGAACAATTAGCCAATTATTTGACTACGTCTCTGTTGTTGCTGGCATTATTTTTGCTATGTAGTTACATACTTTCAGGTTTTGTTACTCGTCCAATTCAGGCTATACTTGCCAAAGTCAATGATGTAGCGCGAGGTAAGTTCGAACCTCCATTAAAGGTAACCTCTCGTGATGAGTTAGGTCAATTAGCCTTGCGGATTAACGCTATGACTTCTCATCTTATGCAACGCACCAATCGTCTTAAGCAGACGCTGGAAGAGAACCGGGCGGTTAAGGAGCATTTGGAATCCGTAATTAACGGTACGTCTGATGCGATTCATACGTTGGATATGGAGGGACGAATCACTAGCACTAACAGGGCCTTTGAGGAGCTGTATGGATGGAGTGCAACAGAAGTGATCGGCAATATGCCATATCTTGTACCCGCGACAGCGCTTAAGCAAGAGGAAGAGCGGCTTGACGCGTTAAGAAATGGTGCAGTTCTGCCGCCGATCGAGACAGTGAGACTTAAACGGGACGGATCATTAGTTGAGGTTAGCATTAGTACCTCGATAATTCGAGATGAAGAGGGTTATCCCCATTCCTTTATTCACGTTTCTCGTGATATGACGGAACGCAATCGAATGGAGGAGCTGCTTAGACGCTCTGAGAAACTAACTACAGTCGGCCAATTGGCCGCAGGAGTAGCTCATGAGATTCGTAACCCTCTTACCACATTAAAAGGATTTCTACAGCTTCAACAGGAGAAGGAGCTCTTGGTTCCGCTTCATGTAGAGCTGATGTTATCCGAGCTGGAGCGGATTAATCTTATTGTCAGTGAATTTTTAATCCTGGCTAAGCCGCAAGCCGTTCATTTTCAGGAAAAAGATCTTCGCTACATATTAGGTGATGTAGTTTCTCTATTGGATAGTCTGGCTCATCTACATGATATTCAATTTAGTACGAAATTCTCTGAACAACCTGCTACTGTACATTGTGAAGAGAACCAGCTGAAGCAGGTATTCATTAATATTGTTAAAAATGCAATTGAGGCTATGCCTGAGGGTGGCGTCATTTCAATGGAACTGTGGAACTCTGTGGATTGCGTCTTTATAGTAATCAAAGATCAGGGTGAAGGGATTCCAGAGGACGTGCTGCCTAAGCTGGGTGAACCGTTCTTCACGAATAAGGAATCGGGGACTGGTCTTGGGTTAATGATTAGCCAGCGTATTATTCAGGCTCATAAGGGTCATTTGGAAATACAAAGTGAAGTTGGCCGGGGGACAACCGTTATGATTAAGCTGCCTGCAGCTGGAGGGGGTACACCTTGGCTTAACATTAAGGATGAACGGAGTGAAGAACAACGTGAGAATTAATAAATTCATCAGTGAGACAGGGTACTGTTCACGCCGAGAAGCAGACAAGCTTGTGGATGCCGGCAGAGTTACGATCAACGGAGAGCCTGCTGTGCTGGGCAGTCAGGCTGTTCCGGGCGATGATGTGCGAATAGATGGTATAGCGCTTGAAACCTCAAGCCAGACGGTCTACATTGCTCTAAACAAGCCGGTAGGGATTACATCAACCACAGAACAGCATATCAAGGGGAATATTGTCGATTTTGTAGGTCATCATGAACGTATATTCCCGATTGGTCGTCTCGATAAGGATTCGGAAGGATTAATCCTGCTTACCAATGATGGCGACATCGTTAATAAAATTTTGCGGGCGGAAGGCCGGCATGAAAAAGAATACGTGGTTACCGTGGACAGACCCATTACGCCTTCTTTTATTACCGGCATGTCCAGCGGTGTGAAAATATTAGGCGAGAAGACGCTGCCCTGTGAGGTAACGCGTATTACGGAGCGTGTCTTCCGTATTATTTTGACAGAGGGCAAAAATCGCCAGATTCGTCGTATGTGCAGCGCTTTTGGGTATGAGGTTCGAAAGCTGCAACGCATTCGGATTATGAATATTCGCCTGGGGGCATTGCAAACGGGAGAATGGCGTGAGCTGTCTGCTGATGAGAAGAAAGAGCTTGGAGCTACGCTGAACTACGAGTTACTGTAGGAGTGTCATTACAATAATACAGTTCCATATAGAATGTAGTACTGCAACAAAAAAAGAGCTGTCCGGGGTCTAAGACCTTTGGACAGCTCTTTTTATTACCTTACGAAATCACTTATTCAGCAGAGGGAACAATCCCTGTAAACTCTTTGGTTTCTTGATATTTTCGAATAATGGAAACCTCTACCCGGCGATTCTTGCTTCGACCGGTAGCTGTGTCATTATCGGAAATAGGATGATATTCGCCGTATCCAATCGCACTAAATTTGCGTGGATTTAGATTTGTGTTCTGCAGCAAAATCTTCATGAACTGAAGTGCCCGATCCGCACTCAGATCCCAGTTGGATGAATAGTTGCTATTAGAAATCGGAATATCGTCGGTGTGCCCTTGCACTACTACATCATAATCCGGGAATTGCTGCAGCATCGTTGAGATGGATTTAGCTAATTGCCGCGAATCATCCTTAACAATGGCTTGGCCAGAAGCGAACAATGCGTTATCACTGATCGTAATCATTAGCTGAGATTGATTAAGCTTCGTACTGAGCAGATCAGTTAGGCCGTTGCTCTTAATATATTGATCGAATTGTTTCTTAAGCTTCTCTAAATCCTCTTGTTCCTTTTGTCGTAGCTTTGCCATTTCTGCTTCTTCAGCTTTCTTGGAAGTAGAGCTACCCATCTTATCATTTTTCCCTAGATCTTCTTGAGTCTTACTAGGCATTGCTGCCCGCTCTTCAAGAATACCTGTACCGCCATTAAGTGCGGAACTGAAGGCCTGACTCATCTCTTCAAATTTCTTGGCATCCGTTGCACTCATAGAATACATAACGATGAACAGAGCCACCAGAAGAGTCATGAGGTCGGAGTAAGGTAACAGCCACGATTCATCGGCATGTTCTTCATGCTCTTCGTGTCTAGTCTTTTTGCTCACCTGATCCACCGTCCTTCTCATTTAACTTAACGCGTTGCGAAGGTGTTAGGAATACAGCAAGCTTCTGATTGATGGCAATAGTAGATACACCGGACTGTATGGACAAAAGACCTTCGACCATCATCATTCGAACTTCGATTTCTTGTTTGGAGAGACGTTTCAGCTTATTAGCAATAGGATGCCATAATACGTAACCTGTAAAGATACCAAGCAATGTGGCGATGAAGGCAGCCCCGATTGCCGCAGCCAGTTTGTTCATATCACTCATATCAGCCAGAGCGGCGATGAGACCGATAACCGCCCCGAGCACCCCGAGGGTAGGAGCATACATACCTGCCTGTGAGAAAATGAGGGCTCCTGCTTTATGTCTATCCTCTGTGGCGTGGATATCCTCCATGAGGACATCGCGGACAAAATCCTGATCATTTCCATCAATAATCATCCGCATGCCGTTTCTGAGGAAGTTATCTTCTATTTCATCGACCTTTGATTCTAGAGCCAACAGACCTTCACGCCGTGTGATAGAAGCCCATTCCATGAACATAGTGATTAATTCGGGTTTACTGATTAATTTCTTTTTGATAAAAATCATTTTGAACAGACTTGGAATCTTTTTGACCTCGTTGAAAGGAAAGGCCATGAAAATAGAAGCTGCCGTACCCACCAAGATAATAACGTAAGCAGCGGGTGTGGCCAAAGCATGAAGTGGAGCGTGCTTGAGGATCATGCCCCAGATTACAGCAACCAAACCAAAAATTAAACCAATTATTGTTGAAATTTCCATTTTGCACCTCGTCCGTGAGATTTAAGATGTGTTCCGACAATGCCGCGTATATCATCCTTGAAACAGCGGCAGGGCACTCTGTGCGAAACCGAATTAACGTATATTCTTATTTATCGACATCATTCGGTTTTTTGTGAAGTCATTTTTTCGGCTATAATGGATAAGGTAAGTAATTATTCATCTGTGAAGAAAACGGAGTGATATACGTGGGTGTAAAGCATGGTAGAGATTACGGTGAAATTCTAACCGATTTGACCGAAGCCGTCGGACGAATTTCCGATGGATATTTATTTTTTGAGATGGATCCGGACGAGTGGCAGGAACTACCCCAAGAATCAAAGCTGGAGGTATGGGAAGCATTGGCTGAGGATCTTTTCTTCGCGCTGGGTAATGAACCTATGATTGAAGTGGGGAGTGGCGTAATTATTTACGATAAGGACACTCACCGCATTAATATTCTAGTTGGCGAAGAGGATTTGGCTTCAGTAGTTTTGATTTAGGCAGAGGAGACGTCTGGACGTAATTTGCCCGTAGTTAGTAGCCCGTGTTAAAATTGATAAAGCCGAGTTATAATCGCTGGGATTTGTGAATACATTTAATCGAAAATATCGCCTTTATCCTGGCACATCCCTTGGACCTCAGAAGCTAAGGGATGTTTTGTTTAACGCCTAAGACAAGTAAAGGGAACTACGCACTTTACTGCAATTTTTTGTAAGGGAGGAAACGAATTGTTATTTACGGAAGAGGAACTGCGTGAGGAGATCACCAAGCTGGAGGGCTGGAAACTGGAAGATAATGTTATGGTGCGAAAATATATGTTCAGCCAATATATGAAGGGCATTGCGTTCGTTGATGAAGTAGCCACGATTTCAGAAGCCTTCGATCACCATCCACATATTACGATTGATTATAAAACAGTTACCCTGCGCCTGAAATCTAATGAAGAAGATGGGATTACAGCTCTAGATCTTCGAGAGGCGCATGAATTTAATGAAGCTTTTGAAAAAAATCATTAGTTTAGCCAAAATCATAAAATAAACGCCCGTGCACAGATAGTCACCTATCTCATACACGGGCGTTTTTGGTTGCTTGGCTGGTTACTTTTTCTCTGAGAGCCAGAGTGCGACGTTGGCGATCTCTTCAGGAGCTAGCTTCTCCTTAAAGGAAGGCATTTGGCCACGTCCTTTGGTGACGATGCTGTAGATTTCCTCAGCGTCATGCTGACCGCCTTCATTCTGAAGACTTGGTCCAACTCCACCTTGAAGCTGATCGCCGTGACAGGTGATACAGCTGGCTTTCACGGTTGCTTCTGCCTTTGCCGCGTCCAGTTGAACTACCGGCATCGTGGGCTTATTTTCTTCTGCTACCTCTTCTTTACCCGGAAGTGTAAACATGAGTACTACCGCAAAGGCACAGGCGGCAAAAAACAAACCGCTCATGATCCATTTCTGCATCCCAATTCGTCCCTTCTATGTAAGCTGCTCCCTACATTATAGCTTATGGTGAAGCGTTATCATAGGGTTTGTGACAAAAAAATGAACGAGAATACAATCATTCTTATGAAATATCTGGTATTTAATATCATTTGTCATAGACCATGCAATAAAAAGGTTTGTCTCCTGTAGGTGTGCGGCGTTCATACGTATCTGTAATCGTAAATCCACATTTTTGATAAGTTCGAATGGCGCGTTGGTTCCAGGTCAGGACTTCCAGATCTATCTCACGATCAGGATAACGATTCAAGGCTGTCTGGACGATGGCATCTACGAATAGTTTGCCTAAACCATGGCCGCATAGATCGGGGCGCATCCCAACTCCTAAACGGACGACTCCTTCCATCGGGAACAACTGTGCGAATCCGCACAAAACCTCATTTTCATTTAATATGGAGATATATTGTTCCTCCCGGAGCTGCGGATCACCAAACTCGATGCCAAGAGCCTGCATCTGCTCCCACGGCATCCAGCCATAAATATTATATGGGGGCGTATAGCTCCACTTACAAATAGCTTCTCCGTGAATTGCCTCCATAGGAACAACATGAAAAGTTACCGAGGGATTTATCATAAGGTCAACGATCTCCTTTCACGAGGACATTGCTATATTACTAATTATATACAAAATGGGGGAGGTTCGACTCAGAAACTTTATATGAGGGGAATGTTTTACAAATTATGAGAGGGGTAAATAAGTAATAAGACAAAAAAACAAGCTCTCCTCCAAGAGTACCTTGGAAAAGAGCCTATGTACGTTATTTATTGCACATCATCATTGTCTTCCGATTCAGCAGCAACCGATTGGTAAGCGTCTGTGCTCATAATGCGCTTGGCACCAACGTAGCGTTTCACGTAGTAGCTATCACTCAGAGAGCTAATCGTAACACCGCGTGAGGTAGAAGCGTGTGCGAATTTACCTTCACCGACATAAATGCCGACATGGGAGACACCTTTGCCACTTGTATTGAAGAATACAAGATCTCCGGCTCTTATATCATCACGGGAGATTGCTGTGCCCATTTGATATTGGGAACCTGATTGGTGTGGAAGGTTAATGCCAATCTTATCAAACACATACATTGTAAATCCGGAGCAATCAAATCCGTTAGTGGATATACCGCCGGATACGTATTTAGTACCGATGGCCTTGTCAATCACTTTATCCATTTTGGAATCTGCGAAAGCGCTTCCTGCTCCGATGGTGAGGATGATGGAAAAGCTTAGTACTGCTGCTGCTAACTTCTTCTTCAAAAGTGTATACCCCTTCCAAATGCCTACGAGGTTAGCTTAAGGGTTCGGTTGAAGGTCCCCTATGACCCCTCTATATAATGGAGGTCAATTCACCCAAAGTTGGTTCCCCCGTTTTCCTAATAGTTAGGAAACTCGGCTCATACTGTTGATTAGGATTAGCTTGTAATCAATACATGACAAAACCTTTGTAAATAACAACTTAATGATTACAAAAATGTTACTAAAATCTCACTGCGCTAATTGTAACAAACAGAAAGCCGCTTGGCAATCGTTTTTAACATATTAATGCAGAAAAATTGGCATTTTTACGGTAGAAAGGCATATGTAAGCGTTAATAATGACCTAATTTTTAATATAATTGCAATTTTTATCAAATAAACGTGTTTCAATTGGGCTCTAATAGTGTAAAAATATATTATGGAATAAAGAAAAACCCGAATTTGATTACGGGCATAATCAGATTCAGGTTCATATAGTTGTAATTGTGAGGTTATAGTTGTGAGGAAGGTTTCAATCGAAGGCTACAGCTTGATAAGCTGAAGTACTCATTACTCTTTTAGCGCCAACATAACGATTGGCCCAGTAGGCCTGACTGAGTGAAGTGATGGTCACTCCACGCGAAGAGGACGATTGTGCGAATTTTCCGTTTCCAACATAAATGCCGACATGGGATACTCCATTGCCAAGTGTGTTAAAGAACACTAGATCACCAGAACGCAGATTGCTTTTGGATACAGCAGTTCCAACGCTATATTGAGCTTTTGATGTACGAGGTAAAGTAAGCCCCACATTCTTGAATACATACTTTGTAAATCCAGAGCAATCAAATCCGGCAGTGCTTGTACCTCCGGTTTTATAGGCAACTCCAATAGTTTTTGAGATTACAGAGTCCATTTTAGAGTCGGCAAAGGCGCTTCCTCCACCAATAGATAACGCCATTACAAGTCCTAGCGCCGCAGCGACGCATTTTTTTCTTAAATTATGTCTTTTCAAAAGATGTACTCCTTCCAAGGCCTGCGAGGTTAGCTTAAGGGTTCGGTAGAAGATTCCCTATGATCCCTGTAAAGCGAGATCAATTCACCCAAAATATGGTTCCCCCACTTCCCGGTGCAAAGGAATTAGGCGTGTTAAGCACCAGAGAATGACGTTTCGACAGTTACACTTACGATAAATACATTTAGTTATGTAGGAATCGTTTCAATTGATTACAAAATTGTTACTAATAGCACAGGACTTATTGTAACAGAGCTTTTACGATTTTGCAAATACTCTTAAGTTATCCGTAATGAGAAAAAGTCCCAGCTCCTGAATACAGGAATTGGGACCTTTTTATTATGTCAAATAAGGTTGATTTATTGTGGAAATGCTTTGCTACGCCATAGATGATATTGTGCAGAGATTCCCCACATTTTTAAGAGCGTAGAAGGTAGTGGTGAGATTTGCCGTATTATAAGTGCCGGTAGGCCGGGACAGAACAGACCCGTCAGTCCGCACACTAGCAGTAAGAGCAGGCCTCCCGCCCCAAGTACAATGGAAACACCTATAGCAGGAATCAGTGACCGCAAGCAGATGATCAGTGAGGAGAACATTCCTGTACCGCCGGTGTAACCAAACTGCATATATAGAAGAAACAGGCGCACGATAAAAATATATATAAGCCATGCCAATACGTGTGGTACTAAATGAAGTAACAAAGCGTAGTTAAACAAAGAGGATAAGAACAGCCCGTACATTTTTGGAGCAAGCCAGTAAAGCGGCAGCAGGGTCAGCACCCATTCGATTAGGCTAAAGACTAAGACAGGTAGTCCATAGATCTTCATGCCAGGGAAAAAGAACAGTCCACGCTCGCCCTTTCGCTCCTGGTGGAGCTCATGCAGCAATCCTGCCCTTATGAAAGGGGAAAGCAGAAGTCGCAAGACAACAAGCGCCAGAAGCATCCATAACCAAGTGCGTATCGCAGGGTCCGTATTCAAGCTGAACTGTCCCTCGATATAATACAACAGTCTGCCCATACCGCTGCCTCCGGCGTCTTTATCCGGATAGCGCAGTAGAATTGGAATAATAGCAGATCGGATGAAACCATACATAAAGTAGCCCCAGAGCAGTCGGTAGATGAAGAGCAGAATTAAAATATAAAATTGCTCCTTCATGCTTTGCCAGCCGCGGGTTATCGATGTTCTCACAATCATTCACCTCACCAGACAAGAGTTCCGAGCACGGTTTCAAGTAGTTTAGTTACACTTAATGTCCAGCGAGAGAGCGTCTTGGGCTCTATTTCCGCCAGCCTAAAGTTGTTTAGATGTTTGCTCTCCAATAAGATGGAATGTTCAGGGTCAATCTCAGCAGAGAGAAGAGGCTTATCGCTTAACAATTGAAACGTAGTCTCTACTCCTTCACCGTTCCAGACCCGCTGCACCGAAGAGCTGTCGGCGAATGTGAATTTCACGGGAACATCAACGTAATGGCTCCCTTTGTTTGAAATCTTCACTAATGATTCGTAGCTTGGAGCATCGCCGCTGTTATTTTTTTTAAAAGTAATCGTATCTACTGAGAAGTCAGGCGCTCCATCACCATAAATGTAATCATCGAAATAGGCCTGCCATGATTTTTTGGTTACCTTCTCAACGACTTTCTGAAAATCTGACGTAGCAGGATGCTGGAAACGGAACTTACGAGCGTAGGAGGACATGATGTTGTTCATTGCTTTGGTACCTACCTGGCGTTCGATATCTTTAAGTACAAGCTTGCCGCGGATATAAACATTTCGGCTATAGGAATCCGCCCCTGCATATTTCCACGTTTCCAGATTTAACGGCTCAGGTATAGTCACCAGGCTGGCCTGTAAAGGCAAATTAGACTTGATACCGTATTCTTGCTCCATAAGTCTGTCTTCGGCATAGGAAGTGAAGCTTTCATCCAGCCAGGCCTCCTCGAATTCATTACTGGCTACCATACCGTAGAAGTATTGATGGCCGATTTCATGAATGACGGTTCTTTCAAGTGAGGTATCTGGAGAAGAATCCGCGGCCCCAAAGGCTGTAATAAGGGTAGGGTATTCCATTCCTCCAGCACCGTTGCCCTCCTTAGGTGGGACGACAATAGACAGCGTAGAGTAGGGATAAGGACCATACCATTTGCTGAAGTAGGTCAGGGCAGCCTTGGCAGCCTGAAGGTAACGCTCTTTTAAATCTTTGTGTAGTGGGTCGAGATACACCTTAATTCGTACTCCAGGCACCTCCGGCGTAGAGAAGGCTTCCTCAGCTACTGTAAAATCAGGGGAAGCGGCCCAAGCGAAATCGTGGACATCATCGGCGTAGAACTGATATATTTTCTGATCTTGTTTGAGCTTGGCATTTTTTACAGGAAATCCGGTCGCAGCCACCGTATAGTTGGAAGGGACGGCAATCGTTACATTAAAGATGCCAAAATCACTGTAAAACTCAGAGGTTCCGTGATACTGATGCAGGTCCCAGCCTTCTTCTTTAACTCCGCGTGTGCCCCTCGGCTCGTATACACTAAGCTTAGGGAACCATTGCCCAGCCATAACGAAGTTGCCTGAAGCACCCATGCGTGCAAAGATTTTGGGCAGCTGGACTTCATACTGAAGCTTAAGTGTTACACTTTCCCCACCATTAACAGGCTGAGGAAGATGTACCTTTAGGAGCGTCCTATCGTTGATATTGCCGTCATCAGGTTGGACATATTGCACTCTTTGCATTAGCGAAGTTCCTTCTGTCGTGCGCAGATCGGTCAGCGTCATATTTCCGAAGCCATTCTCAGGCATACTGTCGCCTCTGAGCGTCCCCCCGGATTCCTTCATAAAGGTGGTATCTGATGAGGCAAATGCATTTGGATACATGTGAAAATATAAATCACTTACTGGCTTTACTCCGGGGTGTGTCCAGGTTACTGTCTCAGAAGCTTTTAAGGTTTCTGTGTCAGGAACAAGCTGGACATCAATGTGATACTCGACTACCCGCTGGCTTAAAGCCTCCTCTGCCGGGACGGGCGCGCTCTCAGGCAATACCTGCTGTGGTACGGCTGCAGGCGCTGTGCCGCTGGAGGACTTGGCCTCTTTTGAAGCAAAGCTAGTAACAGAAGCTGTAGAGCTATCCCCTGAAAAGGCCCATATTCCTCCTCCCAGCAGCGCGAGGATGGCCAGGGTCGCAAAGATGATGTACTTTAATGATAGTGACTTCATAGTGTGATTCCTCCCGTGACAAGCATCTACGGGATGTATATGTTTGCAATCGCCGCATTATTAGCTAAAATTAAATTATTCGTAAGAGGAAGGGTGTGCACTCGTGGACAACATACAACCGGAGGGCAAGAAACAGATTGCCTTAAATATTGTGAACGCTAAAAGTAAACATAAAGGCTTTGGAGCTGGCTCTATAGATCTCAACAACGTTTCACCTGTCATTATTGATGGTGATGTGGCGGTTATTGATATCGGTGCCATGCATGCCAAGAGCAAAGTGGAAAAAGGAATTAAATTTTCCATGAATCGTGAAGACGTACCGAATGGAAGACAGGTTTGGGTGGTATGGGTAGCGGTAGACCGTACATTGGAAGCTCAATTTTATGGTGGAATCACAGCCTGTGAAATGTGGATTGATACAGAAGCGCGCCGCGGATGGAAAATTCTTGCCGAGCATGTCAATAAGCTGGATGCAGCTCTTAAACGCAAGATCGATGTGGCAGGGCTTGGAGCCATTGAGAAGTCGGCTCTCAAATCCCTTCTGATCTCTCATAATGAAGCATGGTGGAATGCATCCTCAGATGAGCTTAAAGCTGCACTGACTGAATAGTATAGGAGCCTCCAGAAGGGTTATCCGATATAGAAAAAGCTTCGACCTCCGGAAATAGGAGCGTCGAAGCTTTTTTAATTTATGATTTGCTTGTGCTGCTAAGCTTGCGTTTGAGCTGACTCACTCTCGCTTGGCTAATACCGAGGATTTCTGCAAGCTCTTTTTGGTTGGCATAGGGATGATCTTCAATAGCTTGTTCCAGACGTTGGCACATTTCCTCTGTCTTCGACTTTCGGATGCTGGTGTTGTGCTCAGGTGCCTCAACAACAAAATCCTCACGTGACTCTGGCAATTGAGACATGCGTTCAGGATCGACAATTTCTTTTAGACAGTTGCTACAAATAAACTGCTCTTTATAGTAGGTGACATGGTCGTGGCTTCTGCAAAATGTACACTCTGTCGAGGTGTACTTCCTAAGGACGATGATTTTTTCGTCTAAAACAAAAAATTCGATAGGATCACCAATGTCAATATTACGCGTCATACGGATTTCTGCGGGAACCACAATTCTCCCAAGACTGTCTAAACTCCGGATCATGCCTGTATCCTTCATCCCATGTCCCTCATTTACATCATTATATTTTGGTTTCTAATAACTATTATAGCAGTAATTGAGAGTTAAGAGAATGGGGTAAGCATAATAAATAAAACGGTTACATCCCTTGTGCGATAAGTGATATTTGAGTTTGGCAATCCTGTTGTTACTACAATATATAACTTATAAAAAAGGAAAAACCCCTTCAATATAAATGAAGAGGCTAATTCAACCACCAGCGTTTAATGTTCTTCCACAGGGAACGGTTTTCTTCGGCAGAATCTACCTTACTTTGTGTGTCATCGACAGCAGGAGCGGAGCCTGTGCCATGCAGTTCGCAGTATTCGGTGGGCTCAGTTCCACTAATAAAAGTTTCCAGTTCTTTGTCGGGACATGCTGCTGTAGCAAGTTTGCCGGATTGCGGATTGACGTATACGCTGACTACTCCATCTGGAATAGGGAAAATTTTTGGAGGGACATTTTCCAGCGCTTTTTCAGTAAATTGGGCGAAAATGGGGGCTGCGCGCCGTCCGTCGGTAGTTGCGATGTCGCGCCCCTTGTCGTAACCAACCCAGACTGCAGTTGATAGCTCCGGGGTGAAACCTACCATCCAGCCATCTGTATCCGTGGTGCCGGTCTTGCCGGCTACCGGACGTTTGATTATCGAAGCCACACGATTACCCGTCCCCCCAGTCTCGAATACTCCCTCCATTAAACGAGTCAGTACATAGGCAGCTGAAGGTTCTACGACGGTTACTCCTTTGGGTTGAGGTGCTTCATACAGGACCATGCCATTTGAATCGGTTATTTTTAGAATGGCTGTGATCGGCATTTTCTGACCGCCGTTTCCAATTACAGCGAAAGCTGCAGCCATTTCAAGCGGACTGATCGGTGAAGTGCCTAGAGCCAGTGAAGGTACGCTTTGAAGTGGACTGTCAATGCCCATCTTCGCAGCCATTTCGCTTACTTTATCCGCGCCGATCTTCATAATTGTATTAACAGCATAGATATTGTCGGATGCTGCGATAGCTTGCCGCATATTAATTTCACCCAGATACTTATCCCCAAAGTTTCGGGGCTGATACGTTTTGCGGTTGTTATCATAATGAAACATCGTTGGCTGACTATTAAAGACCGAAAGTCCTGTCATCTCTTTGGATGAGAGTGCGGCCAAATACATAATCGGCTTAAAGGAAGAACCCGGCTGGCGTGTGGTGGCCAAAGCATGATTGTACTGGTTGGTACGATAATTTTTTCCGCCGACCATTGCTTTGATGTAACCGGTGCGAGGATCGATGGATACAAGTGCAGTCTCCAGATCACTAGTTTGATCCATCTCTTTGTCAGCGGCATTTTCTGCGGCATGCTGCATGTCAGGGTCAAGGGTGGTATAGACATTTAATCCGCCTTGCTCCAGCTCATCATTACTGATGTGGAGAGACTCTATGGCCAAATTGCGGATATAATCCCGGAAATAAGGCGCAGCTACAAGCGTATCCTTTTGTCCTTGCGGCTTGAAGTTTAAGTTCTCCTGGTCGGCTTGTCCCGCTTCTTCCTGAGTGATATTGCCTAAATTGGCCATGACGGTCAGGATGATTCTCTGGCGCTTTTTAGCATTGTCCATGTGGTTGTAAGGTGAATAATAGGTAGGTCCCTTTGGAATTCCAGCCAGCATGGTACTCTCTGCCAGGTCTAAATCCGCTGCAGATTTACCAAAATACATCCGTGAGGCTGCTTCAATGCCGTAAGCACCGTGGCCATAGTAGATATTATTTAAATACATGTTCAGGATTTCATCTTTGCTGTATTTCATCTCCAGCTGCATCGTATAGACAGCTTCTTTAGCCTTGCGCGTCCATGTTTTTTCATGGGATAGGTAGAGGTTACGTGCGAGCTGCTGAGTTAGCGTACTAGCACCCTGCGACCGGTTTCCCTCTTCCAGATTGACTAGAACAGCTCGCGCCATCCCCTTCAGATCAAATCCGGAATGTTCATAAAATTTACGATCCTCGACTGCTAGTGTAGCTTCAATGAGCAGGGGAGAAATTTGACTTAATTTGACGGGTTCGCGGCTGCGGCCGTCTGAGGTAAAGGTGGCAAGAACATTGCCCCGGGAGTCAAACAGCTTGGAGCGCACATCATCGCTAATCGGTGGAAGATCTTTTTGATATAGATAACCGAGCAGAGCTCCGGTGGTTAATACAAATAATATGATCAAGGCTGCCAGCAGCCGAAATAAACGCCGGAAGCGGCTTTTTCGTATCGGTGGATTCGTTGATTCGCGTGTCATGGCACCAGACTCCTTTCTCTCATATTATGGGGAAGGATCTGGAAGGATATTCATTAGGGATATGGAGGGTAACAAATTGTTTCTATTTTGTGATTGTTTAAGGTAGATAGGCCATCATCTCTGGCGGTATAACAGAGTAGGGATTGTAAGTAAGGGTATATACATATTAGGAGGTGTCATCATGAAATGGACGAAAAAGATTCATAAGACGACAATAACCGCCCTCTCGGCGACGCTTATTATGGTATCAGGCTGGAGTGCACCAGTAAGTTCTGTACATGCTGCGGCTGCACCAGCACCAGCGACTTGCGGCACAGGAGATCACGGCTTGCTACAGGCCCTGCAAAACAAGCACTCAGGTGATATATCCACACCGCTTAGCTTTTCTGATGTTCAGTTTTTGAAAGGGAATACCGGACGGGCAGCAGGTAATGGATTTATGATTGGTACCTCTGACGGAGGCTGCCATTTTCAAGAGATCTATCAAGGCCAATGGAGCTTCAAACAATTCGATTTTCCCGATAATGTACATGGCTTTGCTCTTGCTTCTGTAGAGGAGGGGCAGGCTCAATATTTAATCGGTACCTCTAACGGTGGCTCGGAGTGGAAGAGACTTTCGAACAAAGCCGTCAGCTTTGAAAGAATAAATTTTATCGATAGTAAGAAAGGTTTTGCTTATGAGAGAGCCGCAACGTATCACACCAAAGACGGGGGGCTGAGCTGGAGTAAGATTTCCACCCCACCCAATACAAGAGGTGCTTATTTTAGTGACCGGAATACCGGCTGGGCGGTTGTAATCGTGCCGGGAAGCGGGTATCGGGTAATGAAGACCACAGATGGAGGGGCAACTTGGAGCCTTTCACTTAAGGCGGCTTTTGCCGAGCCCGAGTTTGGACAAATCTCCGCTAAGGGAGATCAGGTCGCTGTAGTGCTCTATGGCGGTACGGGGATGAGTCAGACCTCCTACTCGCTGTATGAAAGTGCGAACAGGGGGAAAAGTTGGAATCGTGTGATCGCTCAGGAAACTGCGGGCGGCGGACCTGCGCCAGGAAGTGGCAAGGCTGAATTCAATAAAGGGCCAGCTGCTGGCAAACCTGGGAACCTGCAGCTTGTGGGAAACAGCACCTCCTTTTTAGTGGGGTTTTCCCCAGCAGCAGAGAAAGTGGCGGTTGGACGCTCTTATAACGGCGGTAAGCAATGGACTAATCTTCCGGCGCTCGCTGGTTATGAGGGGGTAATCTCCTTCACTAGTAATAAAGAGGGCTGGCTCGCCATCCGTGAGCTTGATTACTCTTCCTTGTATGTGACCAAAGACGGCGGAGCTTCATGGGAACGCAGGTTTTCTTTGAAAGTGATGACCCAATAATTCTTTACAGTGCAAGAATATAAGTTCCGATGTATTGTGAAAATCGCAAATAGACAGCAGAGCAGCGATTCTCCGGATACTTGGAGAATCGCTGCTCTGTATTTTTGTCGTTGGTATCTTTGCTTGCTTCAATAGTACCCTTATCAGTGCCCTAATCAGATCCCTCATCCTCGGAGGGTTACGGACCCAGATGACGTTATTTGCAAATTTTCGGCCTTTGGGATAGAGTTTCGGACTCCAGTAACACTATTCTCTAGAAAGAGGTTCACATGGGTTGTTTTTTAGGCTAATAGCGACTATGAAGTCCGTTATCGCACCAAATATGGAATCATACTGCGCATAGGGTCATTTATGTCCGATAGGTGCTTGGTAGGTGCAAATATTATCGAAGTAAATGATATACATAGAGAATGGACGTTCAAAGTGTGCTTTTAATCATCAATATGGTAATATTTTATGTGCTTATGAAGATATGCTTGATTCTGTATTGAAATGCTTCTTTGAACTGGATTATAGTGTACAATGGGAAAGCGAAATAGGCCTTTGATTAATATAAAAATGTTTAAGCTTTGCCATTAGACGTTTTTCTTATGCAGAATGCAGAGGCTTGCAGAATGGAGGAACGTGTGATGCCTGAAATACAGTCTGACAAATATGATGTCTCTATTACGCTCGTGAGCCTTCAAGATGGTCAGCGAAATGTTATGGAAGCGAATGGAGAAGTAACATCCAAAGGACCGCATCTATATATTCAATATGAAGAATTAGAGCAGGGTCCTCGCGGGGAGGAAGTTTCTGTTCGTACAACGATAAAGATTGCAGGTAATCAACTGAAGCTAATCCGCCATGGCGGGATTCAGTCAGAGCAGAGCTTTGAAGCTGGACGGCGTCTGCCAGGATTCTACCGCTCGCCATATACGCAGTTCAATCTTTCTACGGAAACGAACAAGCTGGAAGTTGTGCGCGAAGGGCGCTCTTTAACGGTTGCCTGGGAATATGATTTGTACGTTTACGAGGAATTGACAGGAAAGTTCGCTATTAGTTTGCATATACAGGAGGAACCGAAATTATGACACATAGTAAGAATCCGTTAGAGCTTGTAAATGAACGGGTAAAAGAAGCCATCGCCGATGCGATTGTGAATGCTGGGCTGGTTGCACCGGAAGAGGTTCCGGATATTGTACTGGAAGTACCAAGAGATAAGGCGCACGGTGATTTGGCTACGAACGCTGCTATGCAGCTGACCAAAATTGCTAAACGTAATCCACGCCAGATTGCTGAAGCTATTATTGAGCATTTGGATACGAGCAGAGCTTCTATTGAGAAAGCGGAAATTGCAGGACCAGGCTTTATTAACTTTACCCTGTCTAAGAACTACTTGTACCCAATCATCAGCCTTGTTGCTGAGCAGGGGGATGACTATGGCCGTATTAATCTGGGTCAAGGTCAGAAGGTTGAAATGGAGTTCGTCAGTGCCAATCCAACAGGTAGCCTACATTTAGGGCATGCCCGTGGTGCTGCTGTCGGTGATGCGCTGTGTAATGTGCTTGATTATGCAGGTTATGAGGTGACCCGGGAATATTATATTAATGATGCCGGTAACCAAGTAGCTAATCTGTGTAAATCCATTGAAACCAGATACCTGCAGGAGCTGGGTCAAGAGGCAGAAATGCCGGAAGATGGTTACCATGGTGAGGATATTAAGGGTTTTGCGAAGGAGCTTGTGGCAGAAAAGGGCGATACCTTGCTCGAGATGAGCCCTAGTGAGCGCGCTGCTTTTTTCCGGACCTATGGACTTAATAAAGAGTTGGATAAAATCAAACGTGATCTAGGTCTTTTCCGTGTAAACTTCGATATCTGGTTCAGTGAAACCTCGCTGTATGAGAACGGAGAAGTACTGCGTTCGCTGGACGAGCTCCGTGATCGTGGAGAAGTGTATGAGCAAGATGGGGCAACCTGGCTGCAAACGACAAAATACGGCGATGATAAAGACCGTGTCTTGATCAAAAATGACGGCACATATACCTACCTTACCCCGGATATTGCTTATCACAGCGATAAGTATGGCCGCGGTTACGATAAAATGATTAACATTTGGGGCGCTGATCACCATGGTTATATTCCGCGGATGAAGGCGGCAATGTCAGCCCTTGGCAATGATCCTGAGAAGCTAGTGGTTCTGATTGCTCAGATGGTCAGCCTGTTCCAGAATGGTGAAAAGGTCAAAATGTCCAAACGTACCGGCAAAGCGGTTACGATGGAAGATTTGATGGAGGAAGTAGGAATCGATGCGATTCGTTATTTCTTCACCATGCGCAGCATGGATTCTCATCTTGATTTCGATATGGATTTGGCGATCTCTACTTCTAATGAAAATCCTGTATTCTATGTTCAATATGCGCATGCCCGTATTTGCAGTATTTTCCGTCAGGCAGAGGAGCAAGGGATTTCTATCCCTGATTACGCTGAAATTGACTTCTCCAAGCTGACAGCAGTGCATGAATATGACCTGCTGCGAAAAATTGGTGAGCTCCCGGCAGAAATCGCTGTTGCGGCTGAAGGTTATGCTCCACATCGCCTCATCCGTTATGTATATGAGCTGGCTGCGATGTTCCACAGTTATTACAAAGCTGAACGTGTAATTACTGAGGATGCTGCTCAAACCGTGGCGCGTCTTGCATTGCTTGGCGCAACGCGTACTACTATTGCCAATGTACTGCGTCTTGTCGGAGTTTCTGCACCGGATCGCATGTAAATCAACAGCAAACGACAAAAAATCCGCCTTCCGGTTTCCTGGGGGCGGATTTTTCTTTGATGCCGTTCCTCGCACCGGCATCAGCTGCGCTCACGTCAGAGTGACCCACCCGGTGCCCGGGCGGGGTCTACACGTTCGCGGAGACCGAACGCTTCGCCCTTACTCCTGCTCTCAGCAGTCGCAGGGCATCGGCAGAGCCGCCGCCTAGGGATGCGCGGCGTTGCCCCTTGCGTAGCCGCACCGGGGACGCGGTGCGGCGCAAGAGCAGCTTCAGCTCCCTTGGCGTGAGGCCCGGTCGCAGTGCGAGCAGCAGTGCGGCGGCTCCCGTGACATGCGAGGTCGCCATGGAGGTGCCGCTCATTTCTTTGTAGCCCTCCTTCAGCCAGCAGGAGGGCACGCCTTCGCCGGGCGCGTATACATCGATATATGAACCGCGATTGCTGAAGCCGGCAACCCGGTGTCTTTTATCGATGGCGCCCACGGCTATCGTCTCGGGATAACGTGCGGGATAGTCCCCGCCACGTTTGCCGTCATTCCCAGAGGAGGCAATGACGGCGATTCCGGCCCGATATGCTTTTATAACCACATTGTGGAGCGCCTTGCTTCTAGTCTTCATTCCAAAGCTCATATTAATGACGTCGATTCGGTTCTGCACACACCAATCAATACCTAGCACAATATCGGACACATATGCTGATCCACTATGATCAAAGGCCTTGACTGGATATAGCAGCGCTCGCGGCGCCACTCCCATCATTCCGCGATTTCCCCCTGCTGCCGCTAAGGTTCCGGCGATATGAGTTCCGTGCCCGTTATCATCCAGCGGCAGCATCCCGCGGTGTAGTAGGTTGACTCCAGAGGCTAATGAATGCTTCAGATCGGGATGACGGTAATCCGCGCCGGTGTCAATGACGCCGATTTTGACGTGAACTCCGGTTGATTTAGACCATGCCTGAGGAGCATGAATCGCTTTCACCCCCCAAGGGAGGGCGGCGATTCCGCTCTTTTCGTTAGCTATAGAATGAATTTGAATCTGCAGATCGTCTTCGACGTTTAGAAGGTCTGCAAATCGGTTCATCAGCTTTCCGGCGGCAGCGGGCACGAAGAAGGCCCGAATCAGCGGAGATGCCTGTACTTGACGCAGCTCGGGCTGCTTTGCTTTTAGAGCCTTCCATTGGGAGAAAGCTCCGGCATACTGGCGGGGATCGTTGAAGGTAAGAATACGCCGCTCACCATTTTTTGGGGCAACCGATATTTCTTCAAGAAGCATGTTCCAAAATTTGTAATAGTCCATAGGTTTCGCTGTCCCCCCTCGGTGCCCTGCTGCCATATTGTATGAGCGGAGGGAGGGGTCCGAATGGGAACTTGCCCTTTTTTAAGGAAATGGGCTGCCCAGCGTGTCAAAAGACGGCGCTTTACATAAAATAAACAGAAGAGATTAAAACTCTCTTTGTAACATCCCGTAAGGAGCCGATCCTTGGCGTGGATACAGTCATGCGCGGAGGTCTTCCTCCGCCTTTTTAAATCCCATTTCTAAAAACTTTGGGTGCGGCGACCCTTGCTACAATTACATATCAACTCTTCTTGATGAAGACAGGTTTCCTGTATGGATAATAAGCAGGAGGCTTTTTCTGTTGGGCGGTTCTTGCATTTGACTTGCATTTTGTTGTTAAATAGGTTTTACTTAGTTTTGTTAATGGATATTATTGAAATAAACCGTAATGTGAACAATGCGTGAGAGGAAGTGTCCTTTAGTGAGTACGCCACTCAATTTAAAGCTAGACCCTGAGAAAGTTAAAGAAATGCCAATGGTGGATCTTGCCTTTCTGGTGCTTAAAGCAGCCAATACACCGTATTATTACCGTGATCTGATGGTCGAGGTAGCCAAGTTACGCGGTATGACCGATCAAGAAAGCCAAGATACTATTGCCCAGTTATATACCGAGATTAACATTGACGGGCGTTTTGCCTGTGTCGGAACCAACCTTTGGGGACTGAAACGCTGGTATCCTCTAGAGCGCTCCGATGATCCGGTTGGTAACACTAAACGGGTGCGCATCATCAACGATGAAGACGATGATTTGGAAGATGACGATTTTGCTGATGAAGAAGAAAACTACACAGCTGAAGAAGAGGATTTCGACGCTATCGATGAAGATCGCGACGACCTCTATTCTGACGACGACAGCGAAGAAGAAGTCGACGAAGATGTCGTGATCGATGAAGATGACATAGACGAAGACGATACGGACGAAGACGATGCAGAAGATAGCGACGATGAAGATTCCGAGGATGACAAGTAAGATCAATAATCAGAAGAGTCTTGTCTGTGGCATA
This sequence comes from Paenibacillus sp. FSL F4-0122, assembly GCF_038002845.1. Classification (NCBI taxonomy): domain Bacteria; kingdom Bacillati; phylum Bacillota; class Bacilli; order Caryophanales; family Paenibacillaceae; genus Paenibacillus; species Paenibacillus sp. FSL F4-0122. Next base: position 2,205,615 of record NZ_JBBODI010000001.1, on the reverse strand, counting down.
ATTCCTCCCTTGACAGTGGGGGATCGTCAGAGTAAACTATTGCATGGGCTTATCATGTAAGTTAATAAACGTGTTTTCTAAAATAAAAAGTGCCCCGGTTCTACGGGTGTCACTTTTTTGTTTTTTTAGATGCAAAGTAGCTGTAGATTAATGGAATTTGCGGGATGACGTTTTATGTTTTCCCCGGTGAATTAAACTTTTGATTTCCCCTGTTTTGATGATAGTAAAACGGGTTACGATAAACACCATGTGCCGCTTTTATGTTTGGACTTTATTTAGGAGGGTTTTACAGTGACAAAGTATATTTTTGTAACGGGTGGCGTTGTGTCTTCCCTGGGTAAAGGCATTACCGCCGCTTCGCTGGGCAGGCTGCTCAAGAACAGAGGTCTAAAGGTAACGATTCAGAAATTTGATCCGTATCTTAACGTAGACCCTGGAACAATGAGCCCTTACCAGCACGGAGAAGTCTTCGTAACGGATGACGGTGCAGAGACTGACCTTGACCTTGGGCACTATGAACGGTTTATTGATATCAATCTGTCGAAGAACAGCAATGTGACGACAGGTAAGATCTATTCATCCGTAATCAGCAAGGAACGTCGTGGAGAGTACTTGGGTGGAACTGTACAAGTTATCCCGCATATTACGAATGAGATCAAAGAACGCGTGTTCCGCGCGGGCCGCGAGACTAACTCTGATGTTGTTATCACAGAGATCGGCGGTACTGTAGGGGATATTGAAAGTCTTCCGTTCCTGGAAGCGATTCGTCAAATCAAGAGTGATATTGGCCGGGAAAATGTGATGTATATCCACGTAACCTTGATTCCTTATATTAAGGCTGCTGGAGAAGTGAAGACGAAGCCGACACAGCATAGCGTTAAAGAGCTGCGCAGTATCGGTATTCAACCGAATGTCATCGTGTGCCGTACGGAATATGAGCTTTCCGCAGATATGAAAGCCAAAATCGCACTCTTTTGCGATATTGATGCTAATGCTGTTGTGGAATGCCGCGATGCTTCGACGTTATATGAAGTTCCATTGAACCTTCGTGATGAAGGATTGGACGAGATTGTTGTTAATCATTTGAAGCTTACAACACCTGCGCCAGATATGCGCGAATGGGAAAGTATGCTTAGCCGGATTCAGAAATTAGAGAAGACAGTAGAAATAGCAATTGTAGGTAAGTACGTAGCACTGCATGATGCTTATTTGAGCGTTGTTGAATCACTTTCACACGCAGGTTTTGCTGCGAATGCAGAGGTTAAGATCCGCTGGGTGAACGCAGAGGAAATTACGGATGAGAACGTGGACGAAATGCTGCGTGGCATTGGCGGTATTCTTGTTCCTGGTGGTTTCGGTGATCGGGGAATCGAAGGTAAAATCTCCGCTATTCGTTATGCCCGTGAGCAATTGATACCTTTCTTTGGTATTTGCCTTGGAATGCAGGTTTCTGTAATTGAGTATGGCCGTTCTGTTCTTGGACTACAAGGTGCAAACAGCTCCGAAATCGATCCAAATACACAATATCCATTGATTGATTTGCTTCCTGAGCAAAAAGATATTGAAGATATGGGTGGCACTATGCGTCTTGGGTTGTATCCTTGTAAGATTATTCCGGACTCTCTGGCAATGTCTTGCTATGATGATGAACTGGTATATGAGCGTCATCGTCACCGGTATGAGTTCAACAATACTTATCGTGATGAAATTGAAAAAGCGGGACTGGTTATCTCCGGAACTTCTCCGGATGGCCGTCTAGTTGAGATCGTAGAGCTTCCAGAGCATCCGTGGTTCCTCTCGGTTCAATTCCACCCGGAATTCACTTCACGTCCGAACCGTCCGCAACCGCTATTCCGTGAATTTGTCAAAGCCTCTTTGACGCATTCCGAGCAGCAGTAATTTATACACAGACAGAAAGAACCCATCGGTTCTTAAATAGTCTAAGAGAGCCTTCATCCGAAGGCTCTCTTTTTGTATTACCCTTTAATAGAAATATTGTAACTGACATTTATTTCATTTTAGACTCTTTATTTACCCATTTTATCCAATTAGCAGGATTTGGACAGTAAAGCACGAATAATAGGTTTCGTATGGAGTAGTTTCTAAAGGGGCCGGTCGCTGTGGAGAGCGCGGTATAGTCAATCTGCCTTAATTTCTGGGAGGGTATCGTATGGAAAAGAAGAAAGTATTAATTGTCGATGATCAGAACGGGATCCGGATTCTTCTTATGGAAGTGTTCAATAGTGAGGGATATACAACATTTCAAGCGGCTAACGGAAAATTGGCATTAGACATTGTTCGCAGCGAGTCACCCGATTTGGTCTTACTCGATATGAAAATACCGGGAATGGATGGACTCGAGATCCTGAAGCATCTAAAGGAGATCAATCCGTCCATTAAGGTCATTATGATGACGGCATATGGTGAACTGGACATGATTAAGGAGGCGACCAAGCTAGGGGCGTTAATGCATTTTACAAAGCCGTTCGACATAGACGAAATGCGCGTAGCGGTAAACATGCATCTTCATAACAAGTCTGTGGATCAATGCAGTTAGAACGGTGATTTCTGTATCGGTCCTATTTCGCGTGGTGACTCCGAAGAGGATGAGTCTAATTGCTATATGGGCTGGATAAAAATCGTCCCACCGGGACATTTTTTTGTTTACCCTATTTAGTATTTGACACAGGATGTGCTATAATAAGCCTGTATGTGATGTCGGTTTAAAAACATAGCCAACCAACATTCTTAGGAGGATGAAACCATGCCATTAGTATCTATGACAGACATGTTGAACAAAGCACTTGAAGGAAAATATGCAGTAGGTCAGTACAACATTAACAACTTGGAGTGGACTCAAGCTATTCTTGGTGCCGCTGAACAAGAAAAATCACCAGTAATCCTTGGTGTATCTGAAGGCGCAGCACGCCACATGGGCGGCTTCACTACTGTTGTTAAAATGGTTGAAGGTCTAATTATTGACATGAATATCACTGTTCCTGTAGCTATCCACCTTGACCATGGATCTAGCTTTGATAAATGTAAAGCAGCAATTGATGCTGGATTTACATCCGTAATGATCGACGGTTCCCATCACCCAATCGATGAGAACATCGATATGACTAAAAAAGTCGTTGAATATGCTCACGCTAAAGGCGTTTCTGTAGAAGCTGAAGTAGGTACTGTTGGTGGACAAGAAGACGACGTTATCGGCGGCATCATGTATGCTAAGCTTGATGAGTGCGTACGTATTGTGAAAGAAACAGGTATCGACACCCTGGCTCCTGCACTTGGTTCCGTTCATGGACCTTACCATGGCGAGCCTAACCTCGGATTCAAAGAAATGGAAGAAATCCGTGACGCTACTAACATCCCAATGGTTCTTCATGGTGGTACAGGTATTCCTGAACATGACATCAAGAAAGCCATCTCCCTGGGTACTTCCAAAATCAATGTGAACACTGAGAACCAAATCGTGTTCGCAAAAGTGGTTCGCGAAGTTCTAGCTGCTAAACCTGATGCTTACGATCCACGTACATTCATCGCACCAGGTCGCGATGCAATCAAAGAAACCGTTATTGGTAAAATTCGCGAATTTGGATCCAACAACAAAGCCTAATCATTGTAGCTTCCGCCTCAGGTGGACAAGCAATTTGTTAAAGGATAGGGCTATTACTCTGTCCAGTTGAATAGTTTGATGAGGAAAGCACACCGCTTAGCCGGTGTCTTTCCATTTTCATCACTAAAAGTCCACAGCACGTATTGCCCACCCAGCTGCAATACACGTAGGGGGAAATTGATAAATCTATGGAAAAATTAATGATTGGCGGTGGACGTCCGCTAGAGGGCGTTGTAACCATCAGTGGAGCAAAGAATAGTGCCATTGCGCTTATTCCTGCGGCAATTTTGGCCGAATCTGAAGTTGTTCTGGATAATTTACCGTCCCTTAGTGATGTAGCCGTTTACTCCGAAATCTTGCAAGAGCTTGGCGCTAATGTATCCTGGTCAGGCAATCAGATGAGAATTGACCCTTCACGTATTGTATCTATTCCAATGCCCAATGGGCCGGTTAAGAAACTTAGAGCTTCGTATTATATGATGGGAGCTCTGCTTGGAAGATTCAAAGAAGCGACAATAGGTCTTCCTGGTGGCTGTAATTTTGAACCTCGTCCAATTGATCAACATATCAAGGGATTCGAGGCTTTGGGAGCAACAGTTACCAACGAACATGGTTCTATCCACTTATATGCAAAAGAGCTACGCGGTGCGAAGATTTATCTGGACGTATCAAGCGTAGGTGCCACTATAAACATCATGCTGGCGGCTTCACGAGCCAAAGGCTCTACAATTATTGAAAATGCGGCTAAAGAGCCTGAGATTATAGATGTAGCTACCCTATTGAACTCTATGGGCGCTGTTATTAAAGGCGCTGGTACAGAAACCATCCGGATCGAAGGGGTCTCGGAAATGCACGGTTGCCGTCATTCCATTATTCCCGATCGGATTCAAGCAGGAACTTATATGATTGCCGCTGCGGCTACGCGTGGTAATGTGTTGATAGATAATGTTATTCCTAAGCACTTGGAAGCCTTAACAGCCAAGCTTTTAGAGATGGGCGTGGATATTGAAGAGCTTGATGAAAGTATCCGAGTTATAGGTAGAGCTAATTATGAACATGCAGATGTTAAAGCACTGACCTATCCTGGATTTCCTACAGATTTACAATCTCCTATGACAAGTATGCTGACACAGGCAGAAGGGGTTAGTGTGCTTAGCGATTTCGTCTACAGCAACCGCTTCAAGCATGTGCCAGAGTTGGTAAGAATGGGCGCAAAGATTCGTGTTGAGGGCCGATCTGCAATTATTGAGGGCAGTAAACTTAATGCTGCAAAAGTAAAGGCAGCTGATCTGCGTGCGGGTGCAGCCCTTGTCATTGCCGGGTTAACAGTAGAGGATGGTATTACAGAAGTGACCGGCGTAGAGTATATTGATCGTGGTTATGATAATTTAGTGAGCAACCTTCGGCAACTTGGTGCTCATGTTTGGCGTGAGAATGAATAATATTAGGATATCCCGCTTGGAAGGAGTATTAATTTGCGGACAAACCGCATATTTCCTTCCATTTGGGGTAATACTAACCTAATGAGCATTTTAATAGAATCATATTTTTGCCTAGTAGATAGACTAGGAAGAACTCATTTAAAAATTGAATAGGTGGTTATTACATGGATCTTCAAATTTCCGATCTGGAAGAAATGAAGCTGACCGAGTTATATAAGCTGGCCAAGAAATACCAGATTCCTTATTACGGACAGCTGAAGAAACGGGAACTGATCTTTGCGATCCTTCGGGCACAGGCAGAGCAGAGCGGTCTCATGTTTATGGAAGGCGTACTAGAAATTTTGCCTGAGGGCTATGGATTTCTTAGGCCGATTAACTATTTGCCCAGCGCTGAAGATATTTACATCTCAGCTTCACAAATTCGTAAGTTTGATCTCAGAAGCGGAGATCTTGTGTCTGGTAAATGTCGGACACCAAAAGAAAATGAACGATATTTTGGCCTGCTTCAAGTCAATGCCGTTAATGGCGAGAACCCTGCTAGTGCAGCGGAGCGTCTTCATTTTCCAGCATTAACACCACTTTATCCGCAAGACAAGCTACCGCTTGAAACATCCCCTACTCATTTGTCTACCCGAATAATGGATTTGCTCGCTCCTGTAGGATTGGGGCAGCGGGGTTTGATTGTAGCACCTCCAAAAGCAGGAAAAACGCTCCTCTTAAAAGAAATAGCCAATAGTATTTCCACTAATAATCCTGAGATTGAGCTCTTTGTATTGCTGATTGATGAACGTCCTGAAGAAGTAACCGATATGCAGCGTTCTGTAAAAGGCGAAGTGGTTGCATCGACGTTTGATGAGCTTCCAGAGAATCATATTAAAGTGGCTGAGCTTGTGTTGCAAAGGGCACTTCGTTTAGTTGAGCACAAGAAGGATGTAGTTATTCTTTTGGATAGCATTACGCGTCTGGCGCGTGCTTATAATCTGGTGGTTCCACCATCTGGACGTACACTTAGCGGGGGGATTGACCCGGCGGCTTTTCACCGGCCGAAGCGGTTTTTTGGTTCTGCACGGAATGTGGAAGAAGGCGGCTCATTAACTATTTTGGCAACAGCATTAATAGATACTGGCTCGCGTATGGATGATATTATATATGAAGAATTTAAGGGTACCGGTAATATGGAGCTTCATTTGGACCGCAAATTGGCGGAACGCCGGATATTCCCAGCTATCGATATTCGTCGTTCAGGTACACGTCGCGAAGAAGTGCTCTTGAGCAAAGAAGAACTGGATACGATTTGGGCGATTCGCAAAAATATGAACGAATCCTACGATTTTGTGGAGGGATTCATCAAAAAGCTGCGTGATACGAAGACTAATGCTGAGTTCTTGGCATCCTTTGACGTTGCTGGGGCAAAAACAACACCAAACGGGACTGCAAGTAACGGGGGCACCTCCAACAGTGGTACAGCTGCTCGTCGTACCACGCGGGCGAAGACACCTTCAGTACCTACAACTTGAGAATTGATAATAAGAGGAGACTAACATGTATTTGGTATATGCCGACGGGCAAGGAAACGTATATGATCATCCCGAACTGTACGGGCTAGCTCGTAGCGGGGATATGATTGTTGAAATGCTGGAGGAAGAATTAATTCCATTACCAGAAGGTGCTACGCTCGTGGGCTTGCCTAGTACACGTGCTGTGGGTATGAATCCTGAGACGGGTGAAATGATGTCTTTGCCGGAAGGCTCGCAGGCTGTCGGAGCGCTGCTGCCGCAAGGCTATACTCGTCTATGTCTTCCTGGTTATGTGAAGACAGATAAGTCTTATAAGCTTCCTCTGTTTGGGTATTCGGCTGTAGTGTGGAAGGATGGCGGGTTCTATGTTGCGGCAGACCCTACCGATAATCCAGAGAAATGGAATCCACTTAATTGTGACAAAGAAGATCTTGAAGTCAGCGTTGGTGAGATGACAGCCAAATATCCTGATAACCGTCTCTATGAGCATCTTTCTAACTGTGCGCTTGGCTATGAATGCCTGACTTCCTCCAATACCTTTTTAGGGCGTTGGGAGGGCGGTGTACCCGTCTCTTATTCATGTAATGCTGGATGTTTTGGCTGTATTTCTGAGCAACCTGATGATAGCGGCTTTGTATCTCCGCAGACTCGGATGAATTTCCGGCCTACGGTCAACGAAATTTCACAAGTTATGTTGGAGCATTTAAAGACGCCTGAATCGATTATCAGCTTTGGACAAGGCTGTGAAGGGGAACCTTCCACGCAGGCAAAACTTATTATAGAAGCTATTCGTGAAGTGCGCTCGATTACTGATATGGGCTATATCAATATCAACACCAATGCGGGATTAAGCGATCATATGCGAGGAATCGTTGATGCTGGACTCGATTTGATGCGTGTCAGCACAATCAGTGCCCTTGATGACCATTATAATGCTTATTACAAACCACGCGGTTATACATTGGCCAATGTAGAAAAATCTTTGAAATACGCTGCTTCGCAGGGGGTTTACACATCGATCAATTATCTGATCTTCCCTGGAGTGACTGATCGCGAAGAAGAGATTGAAGCGATGCTGGAGTTTGTAAGACGTACTGATCTGAAGCTTATTCAGATGCGTAATCTAAACATTGACCCGGAGAGCTATTTAGAGTTGATTCCTCCTGCCCAGGGTGAAATCCTTGGGATGAAGACGATGCTTGATATTTTCCGCGATGAACTGCCGGATGTAGTTATAGGCTCTTATACACATGTGCCACCAGCAGATATGGCGCGGGCTAAGCGGCGGGGAATCAATATTTAAGCGGCTAAAATGTAAAAATGAAACATATTGCCCAATTCGATATTTCGTGCTAAAATACCACAGTGTAATCATATAACTCTGGGTCCGCATGAGGCTTAGGGCATGAGAGGTGAAATTCAAAATGCAAGAAGCAATTCAACCAAAGTATAATGTAACTAAGGTAACCTGCGCATGTGGCAACACTTTCGAAGCTGGCTCTGTTAAACAAGAGCTTCGTGTCGAAATTTGCTCCAACTGCCATCCGTTCTTCACTGGCAAGCAGAAGTTCCTGGATGCCGGCGGTCGCGTAGATAAATTTAAGAAGAAATATGGTATCTAATTTGAACAGTCGCTTTGCGGCTTAACGGTTAGATTGAGCCCCCAGCTGTATAGCTGAGGGGCTCATTTTATGTCTTGGAGTTGATTTTTGTCCGAGCGTGAGCTATACTTATCTTCGCCGTGCTAGACGGGGAGGTAGCGGTGCCCTGTAACTCGCAATCCGCTGTAGCGAGGTTGAATTCCTGTTAGAGGTGCTATCGATGTGAGGCCTTGGTTCCTATGGGCTGTGTTGACAGTTGGGTCCTCCGCAATGAGTGCTTATGAACCTGGTCAGGTCCGGAAGGAAGCAGCCATAAGTAAGATTACTCTTGTGCCGGAGGGTGGCCTAACTCGAGCAGTCATGTAGGGTTGCCGCTTGGATCGTAGCCATCAATAACAGGTGCACGGTTTATAATTCTGTTTATCATAGCATCTTTGCCACAAGCAAAGATGCTTTTTGTTTTTGGTCAATAGCCGATGAATATAGTATAATAAATTTGCGACAAATGCCGGGAAAGCGGCAGCTTAAGAGAGGGTAATGCATAGTGGAACATATCGCGCTGTACCGTGCTTGGCGGCCGCAGTCGTTTCAAGACATGGTTGGACAACAGCACATTATCCAAACGCTGCAGAACGCAATTCGTGAACAGCGGGTTTCGCATGCCTATCTGTTCAGCGGTCCGCGGGGAACTGGTAAGACAAGTGCTGCTAAAGTCTTAGCTAAAGCGGTTAACTGTGAACGTGGGCCAGGTCCGGAACCTTGTAACGAATGTCCATCCTGCCTGCGAATCGCTGCGGGTAATGTAATGGATGTGCAGGAAATAGATGCGGCATCAAACCGGGGCGTAGAGGAGATCCGTGATCTGCGTGAAAAGGTGAAGTATGCACCTACCGAGGTACGCCGTAAAGTGTATATCATTGATGAAGTGCATATGCTGACTACAGAAGCTTTTAATGCTCTATTAAAGACGTTGGAGGAACCTCCGTCACATGCGATGTTTATTCTTGCGACAACGGAACCTCACAAATTGCCAGCGACAATAATTTCCCGTTGTCAGCGTTTTGACTTCCGTAGAGTGGCGTTAGAAGAACAGACCGCCCATCTGACTGCTATTTGTGAGAAGGAAGGGATTACAGCGGATAACAACGCATTGCAGTATATTGCCCGTCTATCTGATGGCGGTATGCGTGATGCATTGAGCTTGCTGGATCAGATTTCATCCTTTACAGATGGTAATGTTACGTACGAACAAGTGTTAGGAATGACAGGAGGAATTCCCTCCGAGCAATTTGCACGTCTTGCCACTGCCATATTGGAAGGTGATATGGGTCTTCTTCTGGAGCTCGTTGAGCAGCTTATGCATGAAGGTAAAAGTGCAGATAAATGCCTAGAGAATCTCATGTATTATTTCCGAGATTTATTGATGATTAAGATGGTACCCGAGGCCGATCAATTAACAGAGCGGGTGCTGAATCCTGCTGAATTTAAAGATATGGCCACCGCATTTTCTCGGGAGCGTCTATTTCAGATTGTAGATACAATCAATAAATACCTAGGTGAAATGAAATACGCAACACATCCTCAGACACTGTTTGAAGTGGCGCTGATGAAGCTTTGCAGCTTGCAGCAAGAGGTAAGTCAGAGCGCCGCATTTGCTCCGTTAGGTGAAACAAATGCCGGAGTAGGCGCGAATAATTCGAGTGTTGACTCTGGTGAACTGGATCTTCTCAAAAGACAGATCGCAGCACTGGAGAAGAAGCTGGAACAGGCTATGCAATCCGGTGGTATTTCCGGAGGAGGGCGTGATGGTGCTTCTGCACCGAAATCGCATGCGGTTCCAACACCGCGGGTTTCTTCAGCCTCAAAAATGCCTCCTAACGTAGATAAGTTTATTGCTGGTAAAGATAGTCCCGATTTTGCAGCAATCTATAAACAGTGGAGCCTTGTCCTGCAGGGAGTAAAAGAGGAAAAGGTAACGGTTCATGCATGGTTTGTAGACGGTGAGCCAGTATCGATTATGGAGGATGCGGTGCTTGTTGCATTCAAGAACACGATTCACCGCGATACTACTGAGAAGCCGGCAAACAGACAGGTTATTGAGAGTGTGCTTGCAGCGCGTCTAGGCAAACCTTATAGACTTGTAACCATGATGCTTCGTGACTGGAATGAAGCTGCCCAGAAGTCTGTGGGACAGACTGGCAAAGAAGAACTGCAGCTGGAGCATGAACACGATACTGCAGAAGCTAAACCTGAACCTTGGATTGATGAGGCTATCCAGCTTTTTGGAGAAGACCTTGTTGTCATAAAAGAGTAATATAAACATACTAGCGCTAATTGCGCATTCCAAAGGAGAGACGAAGTATGAATAATATGAACCAAATGATGAAGCAAGTTAAGAAAATGCAGGAGCAAATGCTCAAAGCTCAAGAGGAACTCGGAGGCAAGGTTATTGAGGGTTCATCAGGTGGCGGCGTAGTTACTGTTCAAGTAAACGGCCACAAAAAATTGCTGTCTATTCAAATTAAACCGGAAGCCGTTGATCCGGAAGATGTTGAAATGTTGCAAGATCTTGTAATCACTGCTGTAAATGATGCATTGACTCAAGCTGAAGAGCTTGCTAACAATGACATGGGTAAATTCACTGGTGGAATGAAGATCCCAGGCTTGTTCTAATAGCCCACTCCACTTCAGTCTAAAGGAGAATTATTAATTTGTATTATCCCGAACCGCTAGCTAAGCTGATCGATGCTTTTACGCGTTTGCCCGGGATTGGACCGAAGACAGCCGCCCGGTTAGCTTTTCATGTGCTTAACATGAAAGAGGATGAAGTCATTGATTTTGCAAAAGCGCTAGTAAGCGTCAAACGCAATCTTCACTATTGCTCGGTCTGCTGTAATATTACGGATACGGACCCATGTAAGATATGTCAGGACAAAACTAGAGATCCTTCAGTGATATGTGTGATACAAGACTCTAAGGATTTGGTGGCTATAGAACGAACCAAGGAGTTTAATGGATATTACCATGTTCTTCAGGGCGCAATTTCACCTATGGAAGGTATCGGCCCTGATGATATTCGCTTGAAAGAATTATTGACCCGTCTGAGTGATGAAAGAGTAAGCGAGCTTATTATGGCGACCAACCCCAACATCGAGGGAGAAGCAACGGCGATGTACATTTCTCGTCTTGTTCGGCCGTTTGAGATTAAAATCACCAGGATAGCTCATGGCTTGCCTGTAGGTGGCGATCTTGAATACGCTGATGAAGTTACCTTGTCCAAAGCGTTGGAAGGCCGTCGCGAGCTATTCTAGCAGCTCTATAGTGGTATTTTTCAAAAAGGAAGCCCTCGGGTTTCCTTTTTTTTGTTCTAAGTTTGTCCCTATCCCGATATGAATGAGAATAACGAGATGTGTATTTTGCATCAAAATTATTCTGAGGAGGAATTGAAATGGGATGGTGGAGAGAGCTGTGGCGGGGAGTGGATAAGGAACAAGGTAAAAAGGAAAGTGAGGGATGGGAAACCCTCTTAGAGGTCCGTAAGGCGCATTCAGAGTGGGAGAGGGCGTATCTAATGTTCGACGAGGCATTGGGACAGGATCAGATAGATTACGCGATATATATTCTGGAGGCTGCAGAACGTAAATATCAGATACATCTCAAACATGCAAAAAGCTTGGGGTTGAACAGTAGTCAAATATAAGGGCTTATAAATAAATGTATAAGGGGGATCTACATGCTTAGAATGATAGCTATGGGCGTATTGATATTATCCGTTATCTTATTAGGTTTAGTTGTATTTAGAAAAAAGCTGGGTTTTGGGTGGCTAAGCTTATTTGGGGTTCATTTGGTATTGGCTGCACTCGGGATATATGTAGTGAACTTCTCGGGTTTGCTCACGCAGGTGTATATCCCTTTGAACCCTGCAACTATAGGCGCAGTAACGGTTCTTGGGCTTCCTGGCGTGGTTATGTTACTCGGATTAAGAATAATTTTATTTTAATGCTTGACGTGGCTTTGAAAAATATGATACATTAAGTCTCGCCCGTTTGGACAAGCTGTTGATTAACAACTTGCTGAAATGGTCAAGCAAAAAAAGAAATTAAAAAAATGCTTGACGAAAACAAAGGCGCTGTGATATATTATAAAGGTCGCTGCTGACAAGCAACGACGACGAAAGATGAGACATTGATCTTTGAAAACTGAACAACGAGTGAGTGGGAAATCACGTAAGTGAAATCCAAAATTAGAGAATTAATTTTCTCGTCAGATGTTTCAAAATGAGCATATCGCTCTTTTCAATACTAATTGGAGAGTTTGATCCTGGCTCAGGACGAACGCTGGCGGCGTGCCTAATACATGCAAGTCGAGCGGAGTCATTTTGAAAGCTTGCTTTCAAAATAACTTAGCGGCGGACGGGTGAGTAACACGTAGGCAACCTGCCCTTCAGACTGGGATAACTACCGGAAACGGTAGCTAATACCGGATAATTTCTTTTTTCTCCTGAGAGAAGAATGAAAGACGGAGCAATCTGTCACTGAGGGATGGGCCTGCGGCGCATTAGCTAGTTGGTGGGGTAACGGCCCACCAAGGCGACGATGCGTAGCCGACCTGAGAGGGTGAACGGCCACACTGGGACTGAGACACGGCCCAGACTCCTACGGGAGGCAGCAGTAGGGAATCTTCCGCAATGGGCGAAAGCCTGACGGAGCAACGCCGCGTGAGTGATGAAGGTTTTCGGATCGTAAAGCTCTGTTGCCAGGGAAGAACGTCCGGTAGAGTAACTGCTACCGGAGTGACGGTACCTGAGAAGAAAGCCCCGGCTAACTACGTGCCAGCAGCCGCGGTAATACGTAGGGGGCAAGCGTTGTCCGGAATTATTGGGCGTAAAGCGCGCGCAGGCGGCTATTTAAGTCTGGTGTTTAAACCTTGGGCTCAACCTGAGGTCGCACTGGAAACTGGGTGGCTTGAGTACAGAAGAGGAAAGTGGAATTCCACGTGTAGCGGTGAAATGCGTAGATATGTGGAGGAACACCAGTGGCGAAGGCGACTTTCTGGGCTGTAACTGACGCTGAGGCGCGAAAGCGTGGGGAGCAAACAGGATTAGATACCCTGGTAGTCCACGCCGTAAACGATGAGTGCTAGGTGTTAGGGGTTTCGATACCCTTGGTGCCGAAGTTAACACAGTAAGCACTCCGCCTGGGGAGTACGGTCGCAAGACTGAAACTCAAAGGAATTGACGGGGACCCGCACAAGCAGTGGAGTATGTGGTTTAATTCGAAGCAACGCGAAGAACCTTACCAGGTCTTGACATCCCTCTGAATCTGCTAGAGATAGCAGCGGCCTTCGGGACAGAGGAGACAGGTGGTGCATGGTTGTCGTCAGCTCGTGTCGTGAGATGTTGGGTTAAGTCCCGCAACGAGCGCAACCCTTAACTTTAGTTGCCAGCAGGTAATGCTGGGCACTCTAGAGTGACTGCCGGTGACAAACCGGAGGAAGGTGGGGATGACGTCAAATCATCATGCCCCTTATGACCTGGGCTACACACGTACTACAATGGCCGGTACAACGGGAAGCGAAGCCGCGAGGTGGAGCCAATCCCATCAAAGCCGGTCTCAGTTCGGATTGCAGGCTGCAACTCGCCTGCATGAAGTCGGAATTGCTAGTAATCGCGGATCAGCATGCCGCGGTGAATACGTTCCCGGGTCTTGTACACACCGCCCGTCACACCACGAGAGTTTACAACACCCGAAGTCGGTGGGGTAACCCGCAAGGGAGCCAGCCGCCGAAGGTGGGGTAGATGATTGGGGTGAAGTCGTAACAAGGTAGCCGTATCGGAAGGTGCGGCTGGATCACCTCCTTTCTATGGAGAATCGTCTTCTGCAATGAAGACATTCAAATCGGAAGTTTAACTTCCATAATAGAACCTTCGGGTTCGAACACTCACTCGTGTTCAGTTTTGAAAGAGCAAGTCTCTTTCGTATGCGTTTGGTGGCGATAGCGGAGGGGTTCCACACGTACCCATCCCGAACACGACCGTTAAGCCCTCCAGCGCCGATGGTACTTGGACCGAAGGGTCCTGGGAGAGTAGGACGTTGCCAAGCGGACAACCAATTCATTGGTTGATTCACAATGTTATATATGTTATATGGGCTTTTAGCTCAGTTGGTTAGAGCGCACCTCTGATAAGGGTGAGGTCGGTGGTTCGAGTCCACCAAGGCCCACCATATAACATTATATAGAGTAATTTTATGGGGCCATAGCTCAGCTGGGAGAGCGCCTGCCTTGCAAGCAGGAGGTCAGCGGTTCGATCCCGCTTGGCTCCACCATAAATTTTTAAATGAATAACTTTTTTAACTTGATCCTTGAAAACTGGATACCGAAACGAATTTGCGTTTTAGAACATCTTTTAGCAACTTGTGTAAACAAGTAAATGTTATTAGTGAGATTTTTCTTCGGAAGAATCAAGGTTAAGCTAATAAGAGCACACGGAGGATGCCTAGGCGCCAGGAGCCGACGAAGGACGTGGCGAACAACGAAACTGCCTCGGGGAGCTGTAAGCAAGCTTTGATCCGGGGGTGTCCGAATGGGGAAACCCAGCTGTGGTAATTCGCAGTTACTCATTTCTGAATACATAGGAAATGTAGAGGCAGACCAGGGGAACTGAAACATCTAAGTACCCTGAGGAAGAGAAAACAATAGTGATTCCGTCAGTAGCGGCGAGCGAACGCGGAACAGCCTAAACCTAAGAGCTTGCTCTTAGGGGTTGTGGGACGTCTCACATGGAGTTACAAAGGAATATGGTAGGTGAAGAGGTCTGGAAAGGCCCGCGATAGAGGTAAAAGCCCTGTAACCTAAACTGTATTCTCTCCGAGACGGATCCCGAGTAGTGCGGGGCACGTGAAACCCCGTATGAATCCAGCAGGACCATCTGCTAAGGCTAAATACTACCTGGCGACCGATAGTGAAACAGTACCGTGAGGGAAAGGTGAAAAGCACCCCGGAAGGGGAGTGAAATAGAACCTGAAACCGTGTGCTTACAAAAAGTCAGAGCCCGATCTATGGGTGATGGCGTGCCTTTTGTAGAATGAACCGGCGAGTTACGTTTAACATGCAAGGTTAAGCCGAGAAGGTGGAGCCGCAGCGAAAGCGAGTCTGAATAGGGCGATTGAGTATGTGGACGTAGACCCGAAACCGTGTGATCTACCCCTGTCCAGGGTGAAGGTGCGGTAACACGCACTGGAGGCCCGAACCCACGTACGTTGAAAAGTGCGGGGATGAGGTGGGGGTAGCGGAGAAATTCCAATCGAACTCGGAGATAGCTGGTTCTCCCCGAAATAGCTTTAGGGCTAGCCTCGGTATAAGAGTAGTGGAGGTAGAGCACTGATTGGGTGCGGGGTCCGCAAGGATTACCAAGCTCAGTCAAACTCCGAATGCCATATACTTATTGCCGGGAGTCAGACAGTGAGTGCTAAGATCCATTGTCAAAAGGGAAACAGCCCAGACCATCAGCTAAGGTCCCCAAGTGTGTGTTAAGTGGGAAAGGATGTGGAGTTGCACAGACAACCAGGATGTTGGCTTAGAAGCAGCCACCATTGAAAGAGTGCGTAATAGCTCACTGGTCGAGTGACTCTGCGCCGAAAATGTAACGGGGCTAAACACACCACCGAAGCTATGGCTAGATGCTTTGCATCTGGGGTAGGGGAGCGTTGTGTAGGGGTTGAAGGTGTACTGAAAAGAGCGCTGGACACTACACAAGTGAGAATGCCGGTATGAGTAACGAAAAGATCAGTGAGAATCTGATCCGCCGAAAGCCCAAGGTTTCCTGAGGAAGGCTCGTCCGCTCAGGGTAAGTCGGGACCTAAGGCGAGGCCGAAAGGCGTAGTCGAAGGACAACAGTTTGAAATTACTGTACCACCGTAATCCGCTATGAGCGATGGGGTGACGCAGGAGGGTAGTGACGCGGACTGATGGATGTCCGTCTAAGCAGTGAGGCTGATGTGTAGGCAAATCCGCACATCGTTAAGGCTGGGCTGTGATGGGGAGCGAAAATTATAGTAGCGAAGGTCATGATCTCACACTGCCAAGAAAAGCCTCTAGCCAGGAGAAGGTGCCCGTACCGCAAACCGACACAGGTAGGCGAGAAGAGAATTCTAAGGCGCGCGGAAGAACTCTCGTTAAGGAACTCGGCAAAATGACCCCGTAACTTCGGGAGAAGGGGTGCCCCGGTAGTGTGAATAGCACGAGGGGGCCGCAGTGAAAAGGCCCAAGCGACTGTTTAGCAAAAACACAGGTCTGTGCGAAGCCGCAAGGCGAAGTATACGGGCTGACGCCTGCCCGGTGCTGGAAGGTTAAGGGGAGTGGTTAGGGGTAACCCGAAGCTATGAACCGAAGCCCCAGTAAACGGCGGCCGTAACTATAACGGTCCTAAGGTAGCGAAATTCCTTGTCAGGTAAATTCTGACCCGCACGAATGGCGTAACGACTTGGGCGCTGTCTCAACGAGAGATCCGGTGAAATTTTAATACCTGTGAAGATGCAGGTTACCCGCGACAAGACGGAAAGACCCCATGGAGCTTTACTGCAGCTTGATATTGAATTTGGGTACGATCTGTACAGGATAGGTGGGAGCCGTAGAAATCGGAGCGCAAGCTTCGGTGGAGGCGCCGTTGGGATACCACCCTGATCGTATCTAGGTTCTAACCTAGTACCCTTATCGGGTACGGGGACCGTGTCAGGCGGGCAGTTTGACTGGGGCGGTCGCCTCCTAAAGAGTAACGGAGGCGTTCCAAGGTTCCCTCAGAATGGTTGGAAATCATTCGCAGAGTGCAAAGGCATAAGGGAGCTTGACTGCGAGACCTACAAGTCGAGCAGGGACGAAAGTCGGACTTAGTGATCCGGTGGTACCGCATGGAAGGGCCATCGCTCAACGGATAAAAGCTACCCTGGGGATAACAGGCTTATCTCCCCCAAGAGTCCACATCGACGGGGAGGTTTGGCACCTCGATGTCGGCTCATCGCATCCTGGGGCTGAAGTAGGTCCCAAGGGTTGGGCTGTTCGCCCATTAAAGCGGTACGCGAGCTGGGTTCAGAACGTCGTGAGACAGTTCGGTCCCTATCTGTCGTGGGCGCAGGAAATTTGAGAGGAGCTGTCCTTAGTACGAGAGGACCGGGATGGACGTACCGCTGGTGCACCAGTTGTTCCGCCAGGAGCATGGCTGGGTAGCTACGTACGGACGGGATAAGCGCTGAAAGCATCTAAGCGTGAAGCCCCCCTCAAGATGAGATTTCCCAATTAGTAAGACCCCTTGAAGACGACGAGGTAGATAGGTTGGAGGTGGAAGTGCAGCAATGCATGGAGCTGACCAATACTAATCGGTCGAGGGCTTATCCTATACTTAGAATGCAGATTTGTTTCGGATTCAGTTTTCAGGGAGTCAAATTCCTGTTTGGATTGCTGTGGTACTGATATCGTTTGGAGAGATACCCAAGTGGCTATAAGGGGACCCTCTGCTAAGGGGTTAGACTGCGTAAGCGGTGCGTGGGTTCGAATCCCACTCTCTCCGCCATTTTCAATCCATAGCAATACTAATTATTGTGGCGGTGTAGCTCAGCTGGCTAGAGCGTACGGTTCATACCCGTGAGGTCGGGGGTTCGATCCCCTTCGCCGCTACCATAATACCTGGAGGCTTAGCTCAGCTGGGAGAGCATCTGCCTTACAAGCAGAGGGTCGGGGGTTCGATCCCCTCAGCCTCCACCATTTTCATCTTTTTAGAATTGCTTTTACACCGTGCCGGTGTAGCTCAACTGGTAGAGCAACTGACTTGTAATCAGTAGGTTGGGGGTTCAAGTCCTCTCGCCGGCACCATTTTTAATTAATGCGGAACCGTGGTGTAGTTGGCCTAACATGCCTGCCTGTCACGCAGGAGACCGCGGGTTCGAATCCCGTCGGTTCCGCCATTTTTTCCACAAAATGAGTGGGAAGTGTAAGACTTTTCCGCTTAATTGTCATGTAATCTTATGGCTCGGTAGCTCAGTCGGTAGAGCAGAGGACTGAAAATCCTCGTGTCGGCGGTTCGATTCCGTCCCGAGCCACCTTTTTTGGGGGATTAGCGAAGTGGCCAAACGCATCAGACTGTAAATCTGCTCACGTACGTGTTCGGTGGTTCGAATCCATCATCCCCCACCATTTATGAGCCATTAGCTCAGTTGGTAGAGCACCTGACTTTTAATCAGGGTGTCGAAGGTTCGAGTCCTTCATGGCTCATCCCAAACAGAAAGTCATCACCTTAGGGTGGTGGCTTTTTTTGTGTTTTTATGTCGTATTATAGTAGCGCGCTGCTGTAGTGATTAACATAATATTAGAGAATATGCTAAAATAGGCGAAAAGAGCAAAAGTGGTGGAGTATGGTGACTATGGATAGCGAAACATTGCGGAAAAAGTTAGAGCAGCTCACCGGAAAGAAAACCGGAATCAAGCAGTTAGGGAGGCAACATTCAGCTTCTCTTTTTAGCATGGGATTGGAAGCACAGGAACAGCCGGTAATCCATGAGGGTCATCTTTGGGCACCATTATATGAGACTGATGGACGTGTAACCGCTGTCTGGGTGGAATTGGATGGACTTAACTCTTTGGAAATTCAATTAGTGAATTATGCGGTTCGAAACTTTGCAATTGCACTAAAAGCTACTGGGGTTAGAGAAGAAGGGGAAGCGGAGGCTCGGCAGCTGGGAACCTGGTTGAACACCGAACTGGAGCAAGAGAAAAATGACTCTGAGATACCCGATGAGATGGCTCTAAAGGGACGTTTATTCGGAGATATGGTTCCATTCCTACTTAGCAGTGAGAATGCACATAGCCCGCAGATCACTTATCGTTCCTTAATGAAGCTGCTGCGCAGCTATTTTGAGAATGAAATTCTGCTTATACCTCTTCAAGAAAAAGAATGGTTAATATTGGCCCGGAAGGAACTACTCACGGGCGGAGATGATAAGGATGAGGAAGAAGAGAGTGTAGATGAAATTCTGGCTCAGACCAGCATGGGCTTACACGAACTGATAGCCAGCGAATGGGTAGGTGTATTCCATTTGGCTGTAGCTCCGGCTATAGTTCCTGTTAAGGGATTGACGGGATCCGTGGCCTTGCTGAGGGAGACTATTGTACTTGGACGTATTTTCCAAGTGGGTGAATATATTCATTTACCTTGGGAGCTGCATCTGGAACGTTTGGTTAACAGCATTCCTGATGCACGGCGTAAACAGTTACTTGGACAGATTGGCGACTATTCTTCCGTATTATCGGATAAAGAGATGCTGATGACCCTGGAGACGTTTTTTGAGATGGATTGTAATGTGAGTGAAACAGCCAAGAAGCTATATATTCATCGCAACACGCTTTTATACCGTCTGGACAAGATCAAACAGGAGACTGGTGCGGATGTGCGTAGCTTTGGGGACGCTGCTATTGTGAAGCTTACTATGCTTTTGTATAAAGTGACGAAAAGGAAATAGGTTTTTTGTGAACGTTACAAATAGCCACCGTGTCCCGTCTAGGGTAATATAAATGTACAAGGAAAAAAGAATTTTTCAATTAATCAATAATTAACTCGAGGGGGAAATACAATGGCAGGCGTACGTTTAGAGCATATTTTCAAAAAATACCCGGGTTCAGATAAAGCAACAGTAATGGATATCAATCTTGATATTAAAGATAAGGAATTTCTAGTATTGGTTGGACCATCCGGTTGCGGTAAATCCACAACTTTGCGTATGATCGCTGGTCTGGAAGAAATCTCCGAAGGTAAAATGTACATTGGCGATCGTGTAGTCAACGACGTTGCACCTAAAGACCGCGATATCGCGATGGTATTCCAATCCTACGCCCTGTATCCGCATATGAGCGTATACCAAAACATGGCTTTCGGTTTGAAACTTCGTAAAGTGAAGAAAGATGAAATCGACAAGAAAGTACGTGAAGCTGCTAGAATTCTCGATATCGAGCATTTGCTAGATCGTAAACCAAAAGCACTTTCCGGTGGTCAACGCCAACGTGTCGCTTTGGGACGCGCTATCGTACGTGATCCACAAGTCTTCTTGATGGATGAGCCTCTTTCCAACTTGGATGCTAAACTTCGTGGTCAAATGCGCGCTGAAATCACTAAACTGGTTAAACGCCTTGAAACCACTTGTATCTACGTAACGCATGACCAAACAGAAGCTATGACAATGGGTGACCGTATCGTAGTTATGTATGATGGTATCATTCAACAAGCTGCTTCCCCTGAAGAGTTGTACAATGAACCAACTAACCTGTTCGTAGCTGGATTTATCGGATCCCCTACAATGAACTTTATCAATGGTACTTTGTCCGAAGCAAACGGTTCTGTCCGTTTCCGTGCTGAGAACCTTGATGTTGAAGTACCAGGCGGAAAAGCTCAAATCATCCGCAGCAAAGGCTACATTGGCAAAGAAGTAATTATGGGCGTTCGTCCAGAAGATATCCATGAAGAGCCAGTATTCTTGGAAGCTTCCCCGAACACAATCTTTACTTCATTGGTTGATGTAACTGAAAACCTTGGTCACGAAATGCTCCTTTACTTGAGCGGCCTTGGTAAATCTACTGTAATCGCTCGTGTAGATGGACGTTCCACTACTCGCGAAGGCAGCAAGCCAAAATTGGCTATCGATATGAACAAAGTTCACTTCTTCGATAAAGAATCCGAAGTTAACATTCTGTTGGGATAAGATCGCAGGATCTTTTCTCTCTTGATAAAGCCACCCGAAAGGGTGGCTTTATTGTTTAATTAGGGTCGTAATGGATAGGCGTTAAGATTGCATTCACAAGCGTTATCAATTAAGATAGCAGGAGAATTACCTCCGGAATTGTAATGAGATCGCTGTCAACCGGACGCAGTAAGCGGACATATACCGCAGGTGACGAAAGGACGAATTTACATGGCTAAGAAAGTAAAAGTATCTGAATTGGTACAACATTTTCAATTAGAGGTTATTTCCGGCCAGGAAGGTCTAAAGCGACCTATTACGGTAGATGACCTGAATCGCCCTGGACTAGAGATTGCTGGTTATTTCGAATATTATCCGGAAGAACGTGTTCAACTATTAGGTAAGACAGAACTCGCATTCTTCTCCATGCTGCCTGAAGCTGAACGTAAAAGTAGGCTTCGTGGAATCTGTAATGACAATACCCCTTGTATCGTAATTACCCGTAGTTTGGATGTACCACAGGAGTTAATTGATATAAGTAATGAAAAGGGACTTCCTGTGCTTCGTAGCTCGATGGCTACGACTATTTTCTCCAGCCGTTTGACGAGCTTCTTAGAAGGGAGATTAGCCCCTACAGCAACGATTCATGGTGTACTCTGTGATGTATATGGTGTAGGTATGCTGATTACTGGTAGTAGTGGTATTGGTAAGAGTGAGACAGCCCTTGAACTTGTAAAACGTGGACATAGACTGATCGCTGATGATGCCGTGGAAATCCGCCAGACTTCAGATAACCAGCTGCATGGTACAGCCCCTGAGTTGATCCGTCACTTGTTGGAAATTCGCGGAGTAGGTATCATTAACGTAATGACACTTTTTGGTGCGGGTGCTATCCGTAATCATAAACGGATTACACTTGTCGTTAGATTAGAGGCTTGGCAGCAAGACAAGCAGTATGACCGGCTTGGACTTGATGAGGAAACGACGCGGATTATTGATACCGATGTTCCACTTGTAACCATTCCTGTACGTCCAGGACGTAACCTTGCCGTTATTATTGAGGTTGCTGCGATGAACTATCGCCTGAAGCAAATGGGCTTTAATGCAGCCCTGCAGTTTACGAATAAGTTAACTGCGACCATATCTGAGGATATGGACGATCTCGATTAGGAGTGTGAGACAATGTTCCCATTAGCAATAGATCCTATTGTATTCTCAATTGGATCACTGCCTGTACACTGGTACGGGTTAATACTAGGGGTCGGTGCACTCGCGGGATTATTTCTTGCGATCCGCGAGGGCAAACGGTTCGGAATCCCGCAAGAATTCTTTATGGATATGCTGCTACTGGGTGTACCCTCGGCAATTATAGGGGCACGGATTTATTTTGTAGCTTTTAAATGGGACGATTATAAGCATAATCTGATAGACGTCTTTAAGATCTGGAATGGCGGCATCGCCATTTACGGCGCATTAATAGGAGCGATTATTTGCGGAATTATTTATTTCCGTTATAAGGGTTACCCTTTCTGGCGTATTGTTGATATTTGCGCACCTGGACTACTGGCGGGTCAAATGATTGGCCGCTGGGGAAACTTTGTCAACCAAGAGGCATACGGCAGCGTAGTTGAGGAATCTTTTTTACGGGATAAACTGCATTTACCTGACTTCATCGTTAATCAAATGTACATAGGGGATGCTTTTCATCATCCGACTTTCCTGTATGAATCTCTTTGGAGCTTACTAGGGATTGCGTTATTGATGGTTCTCCGTCGTCAGAAGTTTGTACGTGCTGGAGAAATCTTCATGTCTTACTTTATATGGTATTCCATCGGTCGGTTCTTCATCGAGGCTGTGCGTACTGACAGTTTAGCTTTTAACGGAAGTGCAGGACTGGCTTCGTTTATAAATGGCTTATGGAGTCCGATGGAATGGTTAGGTTTTGAACAAGGATATCTGGATCCTGCCTATGGTAATATTCGTATTTCTCAGCTGCTTTCTCTACTGATTATTGTGGCAGCTATATTATTAATCGTTATTCGCAGAGTAACCGGAGAGCCTAAAGCACATTATTCTGACCCTATCGTATGTACTAAACTGATCCAAGCAGATACTGTAGTGCCAGAAAGCGCAGTAAATACACCGCAGAAAACTCGTCAAGGAACACAACCTGAGCAAGGACAGCCAGCGGATGGAGATAAGAAGGAGCAGTAAAACTTATGATAGAATGCGTTCTTTTTGATCTGGATGGAACGATTGTCGATACGAATGAGCTAATCATTAGTTCATTTATGTACGCGCTGAAGGACAATGGTCTGGCTCCACTGACCAGAGAAGAGATAATTCCGCATATGGGAACAACCCTTCAGCAACAGATGAGAGTATTCTCTGGACTAGAGGATGTAAATGGTACGTTAGAAAAGTCCTATCGTTCTTATAATAATGAGCATCATGATGAGTTAGTGCGGTCCTTCCCGCTTGTAAAGGAGACCATTGAGGAGCTCTCGAGTCGTGGGATCAAACTTGGGATTGTAACTACTAAGATCCGTCCAACAACGATCAAGACTCTGGAAAGGTTCGATTTGCTTAAGTACATGGATACGATTGTGACTGTGAACGATGTTACTGAACCAAAGCCACATCCGGAGCCCGTTCTGACAGCGGTCAAAAACCTTGGCGTTGATCCTCGTAAAACCTTAATGATAGGTGACAGTGCGGTTGATATTCAATCAGCCAAAGCTGCCGGTGTATACGCTGTTGGAGTATCTTGGTCTTTGAAGGGCGAGGATACGCTCCGCAAGTATGATCCGGACTTTATCATCCATAACATGAAGGATATTATAGAAATTATGGAGCGAGGAACGAATGAATCGTGAGAAACGTAACCCGTTATCCAGTAGAAGGTCATAACTCACTTTGGTATATTTACCGTACGGTCAGCCCTTGGAAGGGTGTCCGCAACTTTATTTTTATTCAGATTGCCCGCTATTGTCCGATTCTACCGTTAAAGAATTGGATCTATCGACGGATGCTGGGGATGAAAGTTGGTAAACACACGGCTTTTGGTCTTATGGCAATGGTGGATGTGTTTTTTCCGGAGAAAATAACGGTAGGTGAGAATTCTATTATTGGTTATAACACGACGATTCTAGCGCATGAGTATCTGATCAAGGAATATCGCCTGGGCGAAGTGGTGATCGGTGAAAATGTATTGATCGGCGCGAATACAACGATTCTTCCCGGTGTAACCATTGGAGATTGGGCAGTTATAGCTGCTGGCTCCGTGGTGCACAAAAATGTGGCAGCTGGCTCTTTTGTCGGGGGCAATCCACTGCGAGAGCTGCGCCCCTCTTCAACGGAAGAACATGCGGAACAAGTGTAAACGATGCTTTTTTAACCCTGCAGTTACATATTGCGTTTTTTTAGCGCAGGTTCTGCAGGGTTTCTTGCGTCTTAGAGAAGATTATTAAGGAAACTTTAAGTTCTTCTTAAGTTTTTAGAACAGATACATTCGATATAATTAGCGTTAGTGATAAGGCGAATCCCACGCTAGGCATTCAGCTTCAAATATCAGAATGTAAAATCAGCAGGTGCAGGCTTCCTGGTATTTTCAGTTTCCACATTCCGCTTAGCGTCTCTATGAACAACCATCATAGTAGAGAAGAGGAATATAATATGAACACTGCGAGACAGGAAAGGCTGCCCCAGCTGGATATCTTCAGAGCATTAGCGATCTTAGGCGTATTGCATGTGCATTCCTCATCTTTTGCCGCTGGAGAGCAGGCACTGCATTCACCTTATTATTACTGGCTGAACTGGATCAACATTTTCTTTAAATTCGGTACGCCCTCATTTATTTTTCTGAGCAGCTTTGTATTGTTTTATAATTATTATGGGTGCCCTGTGACACGCAGCTTGATTATTAATTTCTACCGTCGTCGATTAAAGTATATTTTATTGCCTTATCTGCTAGCCTCTATGGGCTATTACGCACTAACCTTATATGTGAACGGACGATTGACCCAGAACCTCGGTGGCAACCTGTACAGCTTTATTAGAGCGTTATTCTCAGGTTCCGCATATGCGCATTTGTATTTTGTATTTATCAGCATTCAGTTTTATTTGCTTTTTCCAGTACTGCTTAAGCTACTCCAGAGTTCCCGCTTTTTAATAAAATGGGCGATTCCACTCGGATTGGCACTTCAGTGGGGGTTTATTTTCTGGAATAAATACGAACTGCACATTGTTGAAAAAGGGAGCTTGGCGATCTCTTATCTGGCTTATTATATGATGGGCGCTTATATCGCGATTCACTTTGAGAAGGTGAAGACGTGGCTGATGAAGCCATGGAGGCAGCTAACTGCCAAGCAAAAAGGATGGACTGCCCTGTTAGTGAGCGGGTGGTTAATTGCAGCCTTTATCCATGTGCAGCTATGGTATGTGGCCCGCCATTTTGGGGTGTGGACGGATTCGTTGTGGTACGAGCTATTATGGAATGTCCATACGATGTTATCAGCATTGGTTCTGTTGTATGCTACATTTCTGATCTATCGTAAGGCTCCTCGCGGGATTGTTGCTTTTTTTACTCGTTTGGGTGAACTCTCCTTTGCGATATATTTGATTCATCCGCTATTGCTGGCGGTATATCGCAGGTTCAGATATCATATTCCCCTAGAGTCGCTAACATATGTTTTGTTCATCTACGGAGGGCTTGTGGTCGCACTGGGAGGGAGCTGGCTTATTGTGCAGTTTGCTTTCCGGCGAGTTCCGGGTTCATGGATTATTTTTGGAAGCGTGCCTCGCTCTTTGGAGTCCAGTCCGCAGGAAAAGTCAGGTTATATCCCTGAGGAACGGGCAAAGGGGTTCGTGCAGCAGGAGAAATAACGTTAAAAGAAGGTCTCATACACGCACACGCTTAAACGTGGGGAGGTAGCCTTCATAATACTTGGTTAAAAAGGCATCACTTCGATGCGGAGCTTAACAGGAGGAAAGATTATGAGACAAAAAGAAAGAATTCCGCAGCTGGATATTTTTCGGGCGATTGCTATTTTTGCAGTGCTGGCTATTCATGCTACTTCACGAACGTTGGCGGAGACACTAGGCACAAACATGTTTCATCCGTTCTTATTTATTAATAAATTCAGCCAGTTCGCCGTACCTTCATTCATATTTTTGAGTGGGTTCGTGCTCTTCTATAACTATATTGACCGTCCGCTGGGTGGCAAAACGCTAGGAAAGTTCTACTCTAGAAGGCTGCTTTATATTATTGTGCCTTATGTAGTGTTTTCGCTGCTGTATTTTGCGTTAAAAATGAATGCCGGAAATACTTGGGGCTTACCTCCGGGGGAGATGGCTTCTAAGCTATGGAAGTATTTATGGACAGGAACGGCATATACGCATCTGTATTATATTATTATCATTATTCAGTTTTACGTGTTATTTCCGCTTATTTTGTGGTGCTTGCAAAAGGTTCGTCATCTGGCGGCTTGGGCGCCGCTGATCGGGTTATTACTACAGTGGGGTTTTGTGCTGCTGAATAAATACATGACCAATCACGGGTATTGGCAGTTATCCAAGGGGAGTCTGGCGATTACTTATTTCTCGTATTTCCTGCTGGGTGCTGGGATTGCGGTGTATTATTCTTCTTTGAAAAAATGGCTAGTGCCTTCACGTGAAGGCTGGCGCGCCGGTAAAGGTCCGGTTTGGATTACGTTGTGGTTGTTATGGATTGTATCAGGGGTTGTTCATGTTGAGCTATGGTTTAACAACTACACGAAAAAAACTGTCATCAACAGCTTATGGTATGAGGGTTTCTCTAATCTACATGCGCTACTCTCTTGTGTGGTGCTGTTGCAAATCTCCTTCTTGCTCTATGGAGCGGGTCGAAGCTTGCTGACAAGACTCTTGGTATCCGTGGGAGCATGCTCCTTCGGGATTTATCTATTACACCCTATGTTGCTGTATTTCTATAGAAAATTACCGTTTCACGGGGGTTCTCTTGCGTACATCGCAGCGATTGCAGGAGGATGGCTTGTTGCGCTGCTGGTCTCATGGCTGGCAGTGGCTCTCGTCTTCCGGTATGTGCCTGCGTCTTGGATTATTTTCGGATCAGGCGCACCAAAGAAAGCTAAAACAGGTTCCCAAAGCGCATAGTTTACTGCTAGGTAATATAAAAGCGTCGGTCTCCCGTATGTGCGGGTTGACCGGCGCTTTTTATTTTTT
The DNA here is from genome assembly GCF_038002845.1 of Paenibacillus sp. FSL F4-0122. NCBI lineage: Bacteria > Bacillati > Bacillota > Bacilli > Caryophanales > Paenibacillaceae > Paenibacillus > Paenibacillus sp. FSL F4-0122. Next base: position 2,178,495 of record NZ_JBBODI010000001.1, on the reverse strand, counting down.
GCTCTATTCTCCAGCTTGTTCCCGCTGAAACTCCGCAATAGCTTGATACTGGCTTTCCAGACTACGGTAGACGGAAATATAAATCGGCAGCAGCTGCTTGTACACTTTGGTATGTTCATCAATCGGATCATGCTGGTAAGTTGAGCCGATCATGTCGAATACAACATCGAAGGAGTCCACGCGGCCCGTTGCGTAAAGTCCAAGCACTACTGCTCCGAGGCAGGAGCTTTCGATACTCTCCGGAATGATGACCTCTTGATCAAAAATATCAGACATCATCTGCCGCCATACTGAGGAGCGGGCAAAGCCCCCTGTAGCCAGAATTTTGCTAGGACGCCCGATTTGCTCTTCCATAGCTAGCAGAACCATATACATATTGAAAATTACGCCTTCTAGTACCGAGCGAATCATATGCTCCTTATGGTGATTCATCGAAAGGCCGAAGAAGGAGCCACGAGCATCAGGATTCCACAGCGGTGCCCGTTCACCAGTTAAGTAAGGATGGAACAAAAGACCACCGCTACCTGCCGGAACTTGTTCCGCGATGCGCGTTAGAACCTCGTAAGGGTCAATGCCAAGACGTTTGGCGGTTTCGACTTCAGAAGCAGCGAACTCATCCCGTACCCAGCGGAACAACATACCGCCGTTATTAACGGGTCCTCCGATCACCCAATGTTTTGGGGTTAAGTTATAACAGAAGGTCCGTCCTTTAGGGTCGGTAAGCGGGTGATCGACTACGGTACGAATCGCTCCGCTTGTTCCAATCGTAGCGGCCACTACACCGGGCTTAATCGCGCCTACGCCAAGGTTGGACAAGACGCCATCACTGGCTCCTACGACAAAAGGTGTGGCCGGGAGCAGTAACAGCTCCTCTGCTAGACCGGGAAGCAGGCCTTGCATGATCTCTGTGGTGGGAACAAGCCGTGAGAGTTGATCTGGTGAAATATGGGCTATCTCCAGGGCCTCTTTATCCCACTCCAAAAGTTTAAGGTTGAGCATGCCTGTAGAAGAGGCAATGGAATGATCGATGATGTATTCGCCGAACAGCCGAGCGAATATGTATTCTTTTATAGAAATGAATTTATAGGCTTGTTGGAACAACTCAGGCTGCTCATCCCGAAGCCACATTAGCTTGGTAATCGGTGACATAGGATGAATAGGTGTTCCTGTGCGCAAATACAACTCATGTCCGTTAAACTCGTTCTTCAGGCGAAGTGCAGACCCGGCACTACGGTTGTCAGCCCAAGTGATGCAGGCAGTAAGTGGTTTACCTAGCTGATCAATTGCAATGACACTGTGCATGGCTGAACTGAAAGAGACGAATAGGATCTTATCTGGAGTTACGGCGCTTTGCCGCATGACATTAGAGATGGTATGAAAGACTGCACCTAGGATTTGCTCTGGGTCCTGCTCCGCTATAGAAGGGGAGGGTTGATGCAAGGGATAACCCATATTCGCTTGTGCAACTATGGCTCCATTCTCCTCGAAGAGAACTGCCTTTGTACTTGTAGTACCAATATCAACGCCAATCATATAGGATTTAGTCAAGCGTTAGCCCTTCTTTCTAGTTGAAAGTATATTTTTAGAACACCAATTACAAAATTATGAAGTACAATCGTATTAGCTCATTATAGTATTCGATAAGCGGGGAGGCAAAAATAAAGAAAATGCCAAACGCTCGACTAAGGGTTTGATTGACGAAAAAGCAGTGAACATGATACGATATTGAAAATACTTTAATTTGCTACCACTTTACCATAGTAAAGTAAACATAAACAGTATCTAATGATAACTGACGAGGTGAACAATGAAGATGTCCAAACCAAAGGGATTTGAGAAGCCGTCTGGCGTTCGGGACTATCTGCCCCGGGCCGTAACGAAATTGCGCAAAATTGAGAACGATGTACTGCATTGCATGAGTCGCTGGGGATATCAGCAAATGATGACTCCAACGTTGGAATATTACGATACAGTTGGCGTGGCTAGCTCTACGTCCGACCAGAAGCTCTATAAATTACTTAACAATCGTGGTCAGGCTTTGGTGCTTCGATCAGAAATGACTGCCCCGGTTGCCCGTGTTGTTGCCTCTCTATTGAAGGATGAGCCACTGCCATTGCGTCTGTCATATCACGCGAATGTATTCCGTGCTATTGAGGAAGAAGCGGGGCGGGAAGCGGAGTTCTTCCAGACAGGTGTAGAGCTGGTAGGTGATGATTCACCAGAGGCCGATGCGGAGGTAGTGGCGCTTGCTATTTCTTCGCTGCAAGCCGCGGGTGTGAAGTCTTTTAAGATCGCTATGGGGCATGTAGGCTTTCTGAATGGGTTATTTCAAGAGGCACTTCCTGAATTACCCGAGGCTCAAGAGGAGCTGAAAAGTCATTTGCTGGGCCGTGACTATGTTTCTTTCCGGGAGACTTTACGGCGGCTGGATCTTACAGAAGCGCAGAAGAACGAACTGGATGGGCTGCTGCGTCTGCGCGGAGGCAAGGAGATTTGTGGACAGGCGCTAGAGCTGAGCAATCATCCGCTCGCCCGTCATTCGATTGATCATTTGTGCAAGGTGTGGGAGGTGCTGGTCTCTTACGGCGTATCACAGCATGTACTGATTGACCTGACGATGATCGGGGACTTTTCCTATTATACAGGCATGACTTTTGAAGGTTATGCAGCGGAATTAGGATTTCCGGTATGCAGCGGTGGTAGATACGACAATCTGCTGCAACAGTTTGGGCGTCCGATCCCATCCACAGGATTTTCCTTAAAAACGAATCGCATCCTGGATGGTGTAACTGGAGTGGTCGAAGAGGAAGAGCTGCCTATTTTGATCCAATATGATGCGATTCGCAGAAAAGAAGGCTTGGAAGAGGCAACACGCCTGCGGTCAGAGGGTCATGCAGTCGTTACTAGACTTGCTGCAGGTCCAGAAGAGCTTGAAACGGTGAAGCGTTTGGATACGGACACGGTTGAAGCAGAGGGTGTACGGTACGGTGAAATCTATACATTCGTATCTTTTGTAAGTGAGCATGGCTGAGGATATCGCTAGTACAAAAAGCGATTAACATAAATTTTGCATGGAGATGGAAAAGGAGGCAACTTAACAATGGCACAGATATTGAAGGTGGCTATGCCAAAAGGCCGGATTTACGAAAAGGCTGCTGAGCTGTTCCGCCAGGCAGGTCTTCCGATTCCACCGGACGGTGAGGCATCACGCAAGCTTGTTATTCCGCTGCCTGAGGCAGGGATGGAGTTTATATTGGCGAAACCAGTAGATGTACCTACATATGTAGAATATGGCGTGGCGGATATTGGGATCGTGGGCAAGGATGTTTTGCTGGAGGAAGATCGTGATGTATACGAGCTGCTTGATCTTGGCATTGCCCGCTGCCGGATGTCTATCATCGGATTGCCGAACTGGCAGCCGGGGATTCAGCAGCGTGTAGCGACAAAATATCCGAATGTAGCTTCAAGGTATTTTAGGGAGCAGGGCCAACAGGTCGAGGTCGTGAAGCTGAATGGATCCATCGAGCTTGCACCACTGATTGGTCTGGCCGATCGTATCGTGGATATGGTAGAGACCGGGCAAACGCTGCGGGACAACGGATTAATCGAAATGAAGAGTATATTCGAAATTACAAGCCGCCTGGTGGCGAATCGTGTGAGCTATCGGATGAAAAATGAAGAGATACAGCAACTGTGTGACCGACTACAGGCAGTTATAGGGCAACCTAATTTGCGGTAGGCGGCAACAGATGTTAGGGGTAAAGGGAGGAACCAGCGATGAAGGTTGTGTCGAGCAAGGACTTTAAGCTAGAGCGGGAAGTGGAGTATGGTACGCCAGAGCAAAATCAGGCGGTAAAGGAAATTGTGGCCGCCATTAAAAAAGAAGGAGACACGGCGCTTCTTCGCTATACGGAGCAATTTGACCGGGTCGTACTTACGCCGAATCAGCTGCGGGTAACCCCGGAAGAGCTTCAGGCAGCATATGGCCGAGTAGAGCAATCTTTCGTATCCGCTATTCAAGCGGCTGCAGCCAATATCCGGGCGTTCCATGCCAGACAGAAACGGAATTCATGGATGGACTTGCAGCCGGATGGCACGATCTTGGGGCAGATTATTCGTCCGCTGAAGCGGGTAGGGGTATATGTACCTGGTGGCAAAGCAGCTTATCCCTCCTCGGTGCTGATGAACGTGATCCCAGCTCAGATCGCGGGTGTGCCGGAGATCGTCATGGTGACTCCGCCATCCACCGGCGGCAAAGAAGGGATTGACCCTTACATCCTGGTTGCTGCTGCAGAAGCAGGTGTTAATGAAATCTACCGTGTGGGCGGAGCACAGGCGGTAGCTGCTTTGGCTTTTGGTACGGAGAGCATAGCGCCGGTAGATAAAATATGTGGGCCCGGCAACATATACGTTGCGCTGGCTAAACGCGAGGTATATGGCGCCGTGGATATCGACAGTATCGCGGGTCCCAGCGAAATTGTCGTGCTGGCAGATGAGACCGCTGAGCCGGCCTATGTCGCAGCGGATCTGCTCTCGCAGGCCGAGCATGACGAGATGGCCTCGGCGATTCTGGTCACGCCATCGCAGAGCCTGGCGGATAGCGTGGCGGCCGAAGTGGAGCGTCAGCTGCAAGAACTGCCGCGTCAGGCGATCGCCCGTTCTTCCGTAGAGAATTACGGCGCGATCATTGTTGTGGAATCTATGGAGGAAGGGATCTCCGTAGTGAATAGACTGGCACCAGAACATCTGGAGATTGTTGTCGAAGATCCTATGGGCCTCGTAGGCAGCATTGAGAATGCTGGAGCCATCTTCCTGGGAGCGTATAGCTCTGAGCCCGTGGGTGATTATTTTGCCGGACCGAATCATATTATCCCAACCAATGGGACCGCACGCTTCTCGTCACCAGTGGATGTGGATGATTTTATTAAAAAATCAAGTCTGATCTATTACAGTAAGGAAGCACTCTTGCGTGATGGGAAGACCATTATAGAGCTGGCACGCCGCGAAGGGTTAGAAGGCCACGCACGAGCCATTGAGATTCGACTCAAGAACGAAGGAAAAGGTGGAGACGGATATGGAGAACAATAACGAACAGGCCTTGCGCCAAGCTGGATTAAGCCGCAAAACAAACGAGACGGATATAAAGTTGTCTCTTAATGTAGATGGAAGTGGAGTTTCAGAGCTGGAGACGGATGTTCCTTTTCTGAATCATATGTTGGATCTGTTCACGAAGCACGGACAATTTGACCTGTCTGTACAGGCGCGTGGAGACATCGAGATTGATGACCACCACACGGTTGAAGACATTGGGATCTGCCTAGGGCAGGCGCTGCACGAAGCACTGGGTGATAAAAAAGGAATCAAACGTTATGCGAGTGTTTTTGTACCGATGGATGAAGCTTTGGCGCAGGTTGTGATCGATATCAGCAATCGCCCGCACTTTGAATATCGTGCAACCTATCCTTCACAGCAGGTAGGCAGCTTTTCGACGGAGCTTGTTCAGGAGTTCCTGTGGAAGTTCGCGCTCGAAGCACGGATTACGTTGCATGTTATCGTACACTACGGTTCTAACACTCATCACATGATTGAGGCTGTATTCAAAGCGCTTGGACGGGCGCTGGATGAGGCAACTTTGATTGATCCACGTGTGAAGGGTGTGCCTTCTACGAAGGGAGTGCTGTAGGATGACTGTTGCAATCGTCGATTATGGCATGGGCAACCTGCACAGTGTGAGCAAGGCGGTAGAACGTCTCGGTTATGAGTGTGTAGTGACGGGTGATGCCGAGCAAATTCTCGCTGCTGATAGTGTCATTCTGCCAGGTGTCGGTGCATTTGGCGATGCGATGGGGCATCTGCGGGAGAATGGTTTGGATCTTGTCGTCAAACAGGTAGCCGCTGGAGAGCAGCCTCTGCTTGGGATCTGTCTTGGCATGCAGCTGTTGTTTAGCACCGGTGAAGAGCATGGCAGCCATGAGGGGCTAGATATTCTCTCGGGTTCAGTGGTGCGGTTCGCTCCTAGAGATGGCTATAAGGTGCCGCATATGGGGTGGAACAAGCTCAGCTTTAGACAGCCGGAGAATCCGCTTTTTGTTGGCCTTGAGGAGGGGCATGTGTATTTTGTCCACTCTTATCACGCGCTTGTAGCAAAAGAGAGTGATCTGCTGGCTGTCACAGATTATGGTTACCCAGTCACGGCTATTGTCGGGCAAGATAATGTGTTCGGTATGCAGTTCCATCCGGAAAAAAGCGGAGAGCTGGGAATCAAGCTGTTGGGTAATTTTTTGAAATATAAGAAAGTATAAGTTTCACAATACACTTTATCCTTATATTTCTCGCTTAAACGCTTACTGTCCTTATAAGGACGACGAAGGCGTTTATACTTGAAGATTAAGAGAGAGCGGGCGTAAGCCACGCTATAAATATAATGTAACGAAAGTGGGGAGCGCCAAATGTCTTCTTTTATTGTATATCCGGCGATTGATATCCGGGATGGAAAATGCGTCAGGCTGCAGCAGGGGGATTACAATCAGGAAACGATATACAATGATAGTCCACTAAAGGTGGCAAAATCATGGGAAGAGCAAGGTGGAAAGTTCATTCATTTGGTGGACTTAGATGGTGCGAAAGCAGGTCATCCTGTGAACGATGCAATCATCGGTGCTATTGCTGCTAATGCTAACGTTCCTGTGCAGGTGGGCGGCGGTCTTCGCAATCTTGCGGACGTAGAGAAATTGCTCGGACTTGGCGTTAGCCGCGTTATTATTGGTACTGCTGCGATTAACGATCATACTTTTACCGAAGAGGTATTGGCAAAATACGGCGATAAAGTAGCGATCGGCATTGATGCGCGCAACGGTTATGTTGCTACACACGGCTGGCTGAACACTTCCGAAGTTCGTGCTGAAGCTCTTGCCAAAGAATTGGCGGCAAAAGGAGCCGAGACGTTCATTTACACCGACATCTCCCGTGACGGGATGATGCAGGGGCCGAACGTGGATGGTATCCTGTCCATGGCGCAAGCCAGCGGTAAAACAGTGATCGCCTCCGGCGGAGTCACCAGTCTTGATGATCTGTTGCGTCTGAACGTGCACAGCGGCAGCGGTGTGGGTGGAGCTATTGTTGGCAAGGCGTTATACACGGGCAATATTGATCTTTCTGAAGCTTTGCGAGCGCTTGGGCAGAAGTAGCGTTGGGCGAACGCGCTAATTCATGAGCGGATGAACAAAAAGACGACATGGGTTAGCCAAGGAATAGTGAATCAATGAAACAGACAGAACCAACAGTGGGTTAAAGAAATAGACTTAACAGTAACGTAGTGAACACATATCACCAAATCACCAAACTAAATTAATAGACGAGCGAATGAACAAAAAGACAACAGTTGAGCAATCCAATGAGCAGTGGATAAAAGAAATAGACGTAACAGTAAATGAGTAACTAATAATAATTAAATGAACGCACAGAGAAGCAAACTAGTAAAAGTTTAAACGAACAAACGAGCAAACGAACAAACAAGTAAACCAGCAAAAGGGCTAGACAACAAAGCAACAAAAGAGCTAAAACAAACCAGCTGACCAATAAAGCAACAAACCCAACTAGCTAATGTGTTTCACTTTGTACAATCAAAACTGGTTAAAAATCTCCTTTTCGTGAATTCTACAGGAAATTATTGTATGAAATGCAACACACTGTTCAACTAGAGGGTATGAGTTCGATTCTATTGCACTGAGTGCAATAGAATGTTGAACTAAGCTGGTTATCGGCTAAAACCCGCTGCACAATCTGCTACAATAGGCGTAATTAGGCGGCGGGAAGGGTATTTTTCCTCGGATGAGGACTTAAGTGTACTTTATACAGCTATTTTTCCTTTTCAGAGCTGATTAGCTAATTTAGTTGTATTTCGTGCAGCTATAAATGAGAGATGAGTTGATTTATAAGCTCATCCTCAGATTTAGTTGTACGAAATGCAGTTAAAAGAGTGGCTTGCAAAAAGGCTGATAAAATAACTGCACGTTGTGCAACTAAATACTCGTGGGCTTGCAGGTGGCGCGAGCTCTTCCGACCACATAAGGGTCAAAACCGCGGAACTTGAAGGTGTTATGGGTCAAGGAAGCGGCCACGAAGGGGTTAGCGATCATAGCACATGTTCAGCCGTGTGGGCTATGGTTCAGCCGGATGGGTTATGATTCGCCCATGTCAACAATCAAGGTTACCAGAGGGCAGCGGCCCTTGGGCTCCCCCTGGGCTAAGAGAGCTTTAGGGGGACCGACACACTTTAGGCGTTTGAAACGCTTTTTAAAGAAAGGGGGATTTCATAATGTTAGCAAAACGTATCATCCCTTGTCTTGACGTTAAGGATGGACGGGTAGTCAAAGGCGTTAACTTTGTGAATCTGCGTGATGCTGGAGATCCGGTAGAGCTAGCGGCACTGTATGACCGCGAGGGCGCAGACGAGCTTGTGTTTCTAGATATATCGGCTTCCGTAGAAGGTAGAGCAACGATGATCGAGGTTGTGCGGCAGACCGCCGGTGAGATTGCCATTCCTTTTACAGTGGGTGGAGGGATCTCTACAACTGATGATATGAAAAGGATTCTTCGTGCAGGCGCAGACAAAATCGGCATTAATACGGCAGCCATCACTAATCCTCAGTTAATTTTGGAGGGTGCTCGCCGATTTGGCTCCCAGTGTATTGTAGTAGCGATAGATGCTAAATATAATGAGGCTTTTGGTGAATGGGAAGTGTACACTCATGGCGGGCGTAAGCCCACCGGCATCCGTGCTCTGGCTTGGGCTAAAGAAGCTGAAAAGCTGGGCGCAGGCGAGATTTTGCTCACTAGTATGGATGCAGATGGCACAAAAGACGGCTTCGATCTGAAGCTAACCTCGGCAGTATGCGATTTGCTCAGTATTCCTGTGATTGCTTCTGGCGGCGCTGGGAAGAAGGAGCATTTTTACGATGTATTTACGGAAGGGAAAGCCGATGCGGGACTTGCGGCGACCATTTTTCACTATAAAGAGATTGCAATTAATGATTTAAAGGCAGATTTGAAGCAAAAAGGGGTAGAAATCCGATGAGCGAAACACAAAAGAATACAACAATAAGCCAAAAAGAAGCTCTGGCAGGCATTCGCTGGAATGAAGCCGGTCTGGTGCCTACGGTTGTTCAGGATGCTAGCAGTTTAGAGGTACTGATGGTTGCTTATATGAACTCCGAATCATTACAGCTTTCACTGGAGAGTGGTCAGACTTGGTTTTGGAGCCGCTCACGCAGCGAACTTTGGCATAAAGGCGGAACCTCAGGCAACACACAAGCTATTACCTCCATATCCTATGATTGTGATAGCGACACACTACTCGTGAAGGTTGTGCCTGAAGGACCAGCTTGCCATACTGGAGCTACGTCATGCTTTTTCCGTGAGATTCCTTTGAATAACCCAATAACAGATGCTTCGAAACCAGTGTCTAGTTTGACAGATGGTGAGCGTTTTGCTGTTCTTGGTGAGCTGGAGCGTGTGATTGCTGAGCGGGAAGTGGAACGCCCGGAAGGCGCGTATACCACTTATTTGTTTGATAAAGGCGTGGATAAGATCCTCAAAAAGGTAGGCGAGGAAGCTTCCGAGACCATTATTGCCGCCAAAAATAAAGATAACGCCGAGCTGCGTCTTGAGGTCAGTGATCTGATCTATCATCTGTTGGTATTGCTGCAAGAACGTAAGCTTCCACTGGATGAGATTATGGAAGAGTTGAGTACCCGTCACGAACGCCCACGCCGGGATCAGTACTAAGGGGGACTGAGTGATGCATATTGATTACCACACGCATCATGAACGCTGTGGCCATGCCGTGGGTAAGCTTGAGGAGTACGTGCAGCGCGGGATAGAGCTTGGACTTCAGCAGCTGGGGTTATCCGACCACTTGCCGCTTATCCACGTAGATCCCGCCAGCTATTATCCTGAAATGGCTATGCCAATGGCTGAGCTGCCTCGTTACGTGGAGGAATGTCTAACCCTAAAGGAGCGTTACCGTGGAGTCATAGATCTGCGGGTGGGGCTGGAAGCCGATTATATCGAAGGCTACGAAGAGCAAATCCGCGAGATTTTGTCGCCGTATCCATGGGATTATCTTATAGGTTCTGTGCATTTTCTTGGGGAGTGGGATATTACGGATCACCGCCAGGTTCATGGTTGGGAAGGCAGAGATGCGCTAGAGGTGTATCGTCTTTATTACGATGCGGTAAAGAAGTCGGCGTTATCGGGATTATATGATATTATAGGACATATGGATGTTATTAAACGGTTCGGTTATGGTCCACAAACACCGGAGGGCAAGGCTGAGGTGAAGGCGCTGGAGCTAGAGACCTTAAAGGTTATAGCGGATAGTGGAATCGCCATGGAGCTGAATGCTTCCGGACTTACGAAGCCTTGCGCTGAGATGTTCCCGGCAGAGCATCTGCTACAGGAGGCCCTAAGGCTCGGCATACCGCTGACATTAGGCTCCGATGCACATGATCCTGCCAAGCTGGGGGACGGGCTGCAAGAGGCGCGTAGCATGCTTTGGCACACTGGTTTTCGTGAGCTGGCTGTATTTGAGGGACGCCGCCGTACCACTGTTCAGTTCAAACTATAATAATTTATAATCCGCAGGAGGGTATTATGCATCATCAACAATTACGTATTTTTTCCGGTTCGTCGAATCCAAAGTTAGCGGCTGATATTGCGGAGCGACTTGGTGTTGAATTGGGGCAGATAAAGCTGACCCGCTTCATGAGCGGCGAGATTTACGTTCATTACGAAGAAAGCATCCGGAACTGCGACGTATTTTTGGTGCAATCCCTTTCGCATCCCATTAATGAGATGTTCGTGGAACTGCTGGTGATGATAGATGCTGCCAAACGGGCTTCAGCTCGCACAGTGAACATTATTGTGCCGTATTATGGATATGCTCGGCAGGAGCGGAAGTCCGCACCTCGTGAGCCGATCTCGGCTAAGATGGTGGCTGATGTGCTGACGACCGCTGGAGCAACCCGCGTGATCACTATCGATTTACACGCAGCGGCGATTCAAGGCTTTTTCAACATTCCGGTCGATCATCTGACTGCACTCGATTTGATCAGCAGCCATTTGAAAGCCAAGGCAATGTCTGATCTGGTCATTGTTTCCCCGGATGCAGGGCGTGCGTCTATGGCTGAGAAGCTGGCGAATAAGCTGGATTCACCTTTTGCCATTATGATCAAGAAGCGTCCAGCCCATAATGAATCGGTAATCACTCATGTGATTGGTGATGTCGAGGGACGGACACCAATCATTATTGAGGATCTGATCGATACTGGGACGACCATTGTGAATGTGGTGGAAGGTCTGAAGGAGAGAGGTGCGAAGGACAGTATTGTCTGCGCGACGCACGGATTATTCTCAGGGCCCGCGCTACAGCGGCTTGACCATCCTTCTATTCAGGAAGTGGTTACGACAGATTCTATTGCACTGCCTGATGACCATTCAAGTCGGTTTACGGTATTATCTGTTGCACCGATGCTTGCCCAGGCTACGCACATCATCCTTGAGGGTGGTTCAATCGATAAGCTATTTAGAGACGCGGGAATTTAATTCCCCGTCTTTTTTATTTTTTGTCAAAAAAGATGTTGTAAGCAGAGTGGTAGAGTCTTTCTCAACTTGAGATTCTCGCTGTCACATGTGGTATACTGTGTGGAGATACCCGCGCCCAATAAGGGAACGGAATAGCGATTAAGGATGGAGCTCCGGCATACCCCATAGGGCGCCGCCCTCCTATTTTTCGTTAGTATAAGGAAGCTTCTTATAAGGGAGGTGCCTTGCTTCCATGATTGAGAGAACTTCAGAGTATGAACTGGGGAATGATAATGTGATTCCTGTAACTCTGAATGCCAATTTTTTCTTTGAAAGAGCCGTTCGGTCCTTGGATCGCTTTCAATATGATAAGGCATTAAAGAATTTTCGCAAAGCTGTAGAGTACGAGCCGGAGAATCCGGTCAATCATTGCAACGTGGCTGGCGTATTATCAGAAATGGGTAATTATGAAGCGTCCAATGACATTTTAACCCATGTACTGGAGAATATTGATCCGGCAATGACGGAATGTTATTTCTATATGGCTAACAACTTCGCCAATATGGAAAGCTATGAGGAGGCAGAACGCTCACTCGTCACTTATCTCGAAGAAGATGTGAACGGTGAATTTCTGGCCGAATCGGAAGAATTGATGGAGCTGCTGCAATATGAGCTGGACCGTCCTGCTCCACTTATCCGGATTAGAAGCCGGGAAGGTGTAATAGAGCATGAGCGAGCCCGAGCACTGTTGGAGGAGGGCAAGTTTACACAAGCCGTCACTTTGCTTGAAGAGATTGTGAGCAATACGCCTGACTTCCTGGCGGCACATAACAACCTAGCCCTAGCGTATTTTTACATGGGTCGTTTTACCAAAGCTAAGGAATGTATTATGCGGGTGCTGGAGCAGGACTCCGGGAATCTGCATGCACTCTGTAACTTAGCGATCTTCCTTCAGTATGAAGGCGACCGCGGGCAACTGGATGGATTGTTACGCCTTCTGGAGACCACTATTCCGTTTCATCAGGAGCATCTGTTCAAAATGGCCACCACCATGGGGATTCTGGGACGCCATAGAACCGCCTATGGCCATTTTAGACGTCTGTTGAAGGATGAAGAGGTCGGTGGCGACGCCAGTCTCTATCATTATTGTGCGGCTGCTGCCAGCAATAGTGGCCTGTATACAGAAGCCCAGCGCTGCTGGCAGAAGGCGGCTAAGCTCGATCCGGAATCGGCTGTGCCGAGATTTTTTCTAGCTCAGCTGCAGCAGGCGCAGGGGGAAGGCAAAACGCTGTCGCTGGTCAGCTACAACTATCAGCTTCCTTTTCAGGAGCAGCTGAAGCTGTGGAAGGACAACAAGGGCAGCTTTACCGAAGAGGTACGGAACAATCCGCTGCTTCGCTCTTCCTTCTTCTGGGCGCTCCGCTACGGGGATGCCAATACGAAGCTTCAGGTTACAGAAGCTCTGCGGTGGATTGAAGATGAAGAGATGTCCGAAATTCTGCAAGGACTTCTGAAGCAGCAGCCCTTGCAGGAAGAAAAGCTGCAAGAAGCGGCACTTCTTAGTCTGCAGCGGCTGATTGGAAGTGTTCCTGAAGAGAATGTGCTTCAGGAAGTCAAAGAAACCTCTTCCCCGCGTCTGAAGGGACTGCCGGAATGGAGAGAGGATTGGCAGAAAGTTATCGATCAGACCCTTAGTATGATGGATCGAAGATATGATGCAATCCATAAAAAAAATGCTGAATTACTTTGGAAGCAATTTCTGAGCAGCCTTTATCCGGATATTCCGTTTATCCGTCATGCGAATGGCTGGTGTGCTGCCTTAGAATATCTAATTGCTAAAACGCATAACCTGCCGGTCACCTACCGTGAAGTAGCTCAGCGTTACAATGTTTCTGTATCTATGGTCAGTCGTTATGCTCGGCGCATAGATGAGGAATGTAGTTTCGAGGGAAGTGTGAGCGACAGTCTTCCGCCATTTACCGAGAATATCTAAAACGATCATGTAGTATTTCGTAGAAACGGAGCCCTTTTTATATGTCTTGCGTAAACGTTAATGTCCTTCTAGGGACACCGAAGGCGTCTATGCTTGCCAAAAAAGGGCCCGTTTCTTCTAAATAAACCCTATTGTGAGGAGGCCACTGTTATGTACAAAACGATTGTAATCGGAACAGGCCCAGCCGGGCTTACTGCTGCAATTTATTTGGCACGTGCCAACCTAAACCCACTTGTGATTGAAGGTATGCAACCAGGTGGACAACTGACAACGACAACAGAAGTCGAGAACTTCCCAGGCTTTCCTGAAGGAATTCTAGGCCCGGATTTAATGGACAACATGCGCAAGCAGGCTGAACGTTTTGGAGCTGAATTTAAGAATGGCTGGGTGGATTCAGTTGATTTTTCACAGCGTCCATTTAAAGTGACTGTAGATGGATTGGGAGTATTAGAAGCGGAGTCAGTGATCATCTCAACCGGCGCATCTGCCAGATATTTAGGAATCCCCGGGGAGCAGGAGAATGTGGGCCGTGGGGTCAGCACTTGTGCTACTTGTGACGGATTCTTTTTCCGTGGCAAAAAGATTATTGTCGTCGGTGGTGGAGATTCAGCGATGGAGGAAGCCAGCTTTTTAACCCGATTCGCTTCCAATGTAACATTGGTTCACCGTCGTGATGAGCTTAGAGCTTCGAAGATTATGCAGGCTCGCGCACGGGATAACAGTAAGGTATCGTGGGCTCTTAACCGTACACCGCTTGAGGTTACAACCGACGAGTCTGGCGTTAAAGGGCTGACGGTTCGCAACAATGAGACGGGAATTGATGAACTCATCGAAGCGGACGGAGTGTTTGTCGCGATCGGGCACACGCCGAACACCGGATTTTTAGGGGGACAAATTACGACCGATACCAACGGCTACATTGTGGTCAACCCTGGAACGACAGAAACGAACATCCCGGGCGTATTCGCTTGTGGCGACGTGCAGGATACCCGTTATCGTCAGGCAATTTCTGCAGCCGGATCTGGCTGTATGGCAGCAATGGATGCCGAGAAGTACCTAGAGGGCACGATGGTGCATGACTGGAGCGAAACACTGGATAGTTAATTTTGCGAGAAATCGTAGTCCGATGACATATAAGCAGGTTATCCTTTTTCTAAAAGGTTGCCTGCTTTTTTTATAATGGTGGGGCCGTGTCCGGAAATTAAATATGTTGTTTATTTATTACCGCTCAGAAGTTAAAATAACTGTAACAATGTCCTTATAAAAAGACTTGCGCATTTTAAAAATACGTTTACAATGAAGATATAATGTTAACGTGAACAATTTATATTAATACCTATTACAAGCAATGATTTTAAGTTTAAAATATTTATTGGGAAATCAACTGATTAAATTAATGTTCACGTTAAACTTTGTGTAACTCCCATTCGAACTTAAAGGAGAGCAGCAAACCTCATGAGTAAAAAATTCATGGATGAGAACTTTCTATTGTCGAGCGAGACCGCAATTAAGCTATTTCATAATCATGCGAAAGACATGCCCATTATCGATTATCATTGCCACCTCAGTCCAAAAGAAATTTATGAGAACAAAACGTTCAACAATATTACCGAAGCTTGGCTGTATGGCGACCATTATAAATGGAGAGTGATGCGCGCTAACGGTATAGAAGAGAAATTCATTACTGGCGATGCCAGTGATTATGATAAATTTATGGCCTGGGCTAGAACGGTTCCGATGATTATCGGGAATCCGCTATACCATTGGACGCATCTGGAGCTGCAACGTTTCTTCGGTGTATATGAGTTGCTGAATGAAGCTAACGCACCAAAAATTTGGGATGAAGTGAATAGACAGCTACAAAGTGAAGGATTCGGAGCAAGAGATTTGATCATTAAATCGAAGGTGACTACGGTTTGTACTACCGATGATCCTGTAGATAATCTAGAATATCATGAGAAAATCAGTAATGTGAGTGGGTTCAATGCTAGCGTTGTGCCGGGATTCCGGCCAGATAAAGCGCTTGAAATCAACCGTCCTACCTTCCAGCCGTGGGTAGCCCAGCTAAGCGAAGTTTCGGGAATGGCTGTTGAGAATTACGGACAGTTTCTTGCAGCATTGGAGAGCAGAGTTAGATTCTTCCATGCCAGAAGCGGCCGTGTATCTGACCATGCTTTGGATGCGGTAATGTTTGAGCCTACTACCTTGGAGGAAGCTACAGCTATATTTGCTAAAGCACTTCATGAAGGCACTGTAAGTGAGAGTGAAGAAAAGAAATATAAAGGATTCACGCTAGTATTCCTCGGCAAATTGTATAACGAGCTGGGTTGGGCGATGCAATTCCATATTCATGCGCTTCGGAATAACAACAGCGTAATGTTCGGACGTCTCGGACCTGACACGGGTTATGATTCCATCAATGACGGCGTGATTGCTAAGCCTTTGGCGGGTCTGCTCGATGCGCTGGATCGTGAGAATGCATTGCCTAAGACCATTTTGTACTCACTGAACCCTAATGATAATCATGTTATTGCCAGTTTAATGGGCAGCTTCCAGGGCGGTGGTATTCCAGGCAAGATTCAATTCGGAACCGCATGGTGGTACAACGACAATAAAGACGGCATGCTGGAACAGATGAAGACACTTGCTAATCTAGGCGTACTTAGCCAATTTGTTGGGATGCTAACAGACTCCAGAAGCTTTTTATCGTATACCAGACATGAGTACTTTAGAAGAATCTTGTGTGATCTGGTAGGCTCTTGGGTAGAGGCTGGAGAAGCCCCGGATGATATGGAGTTACTGGGCAGTATGATTGAGAACATCTGTTACAATAACGCTGATCATTATTTTAATTTCTCGAAACAGGCATTGGTGACTAGGTAATCGTTATGATATCCTTACATGGAAGAGCCAAACCCGTTTGATAAGGAAGGTTGACCCATGGCACCTACAATCAAGGATATCGCCAAATTGGCGAATGTATCGCATACAACTGTATCGAGAGCACTTAACAATAGTCCACTAATTAAAGAGGTCACACGTAAAAAAATTGCCGAGATCGCTGCGCAAGTGGGCTACGTCCCTAATTACAATGCCAAAAGCCTTGTGATGCAGCGATCCTATACCATTGGTCTGTTCTTCACGAGTATTGCCAACGGCACAACTTCGGGTTTCTTCTCTGACACGATTCGTGGTGTAAATAGTGTCATAGATGTAGAGTACAATCTGTTCATCCGTGGGATCGACGATTATGCGGAATATTCCTCTATTCATCGCAAACGTTTTGATGGAATTATTCTAATGAGCCAGAGTGAAGCAGATAATAAATTCATTTACCATGTTGTCCAGCAAGGCATTCCAATCGTTGTGCTGAACCGGGAAATTGATGACCGCTCCATTATCAACATCATCTCGAACGACCGGGAAGGTGCTTATAATGCAGGCAAATACCTGATCGAAAACGGGCATCAAGACATTGCAATTATTGAAGGTGTCGAGGGCTTTAAATCCACACAGGAACGCAGAGATGGCTTTATAAAAGCTTTGATTGACCATAATATCCCTGTTCGTAATGACTACATGATAAGTGGTAATTATGATATGCAAAGTGGATATGAGGCGATGGGCAAGCTACTGGATCTCGAGAAACCACCAACTGCTGTATTTTGCTCCAATGATGATATGGCGATTGGGGCTATGAAAGGTGTGTTTGAGCGAGGGCTGCAGGTGCCAAATGATATCTCTGTTGTTGGTTTTGACGACATTGGGTTTTCACTTTTTGCCAATCCTTCACTCACCACGGTCAAACGTCCTATTGAGAAGATTAGTGAGCAAGGCGCTCGCCAGCTGTTAAGCTTGGTCAAGGAGCCCTCAGAAAAAGACGGGCGGATCTCGATCGAGACAGAGCTTATTGCCAGAGAATCAGTCAGGAAGTTGCAGAAGTAGAGGCTGCGTATAGCAGCCTAATCCTTTACTATCGTAAAGGGTTGCTATCTAAAATTTTCACGTGTGCATATATTTAATTAATTATCAATATAAATATGATTTTATATAGTTTGTTTAATTAGTTTATCGTGTGCATTTACTATTAGGAGGCGTTTATATGAAAAGATTAAATAGCGATAATTGGACAGCTTACAAGCAGTATCCTGAGAAGGTCCTACAATTTGGCGAAGGCAATTTCATGCGCGCTTTTGTAGATTGGCAGATTCATACCATGAATCAAAAAACGGATTTCAATGGTGGAGTGGTTGTTGTACAGCCGCTGGCTAACGGACTGGCGGAAATGCTAAATGATCAGAATGGGCTGTATACCCTTTATCTGCAAGGCATTAAAGACGGAGCGGCTGTAAAAGAGCACGAGGTAATTAATTGTATTACGCGGACGCTTAATCCCTATTCACAGCATGAGGAGTATATGAAGCTGGCTGAGAACCCTGAGCTGCGCTTTATCGTGTCTAATACTACTGAAGCGGGAATTGCTTTTGAAGCCGGCGACAAGTTAACCGATACGCCGCAGAGTAGTTTCCCGGGCAAGCTGACGGCCTTATTGTACAAACGTTATCAAATTTTTAATGGGGATGCTTCTAAAGGTTTTATCATCATTCCATGTGAGCTGATTGACCGGAATGGTGATGAGCTCAAAAAGGTTATTTTGAAATATGCTGAGCTGTGGAATCTTGGAGAAGGTTTTGTGAACTGGTTGAATGAAGCTAATACCTTCTGCTGCAGTCTGGTGGACCGCATTGTTCCCGGTTATCCAAGAGACAGCATTGCCGAGATTACAGAAGAGTTGGGTTATGAGGATAAGCTGGTCGTTGTCGGCGAGCAATTCCATCTTTGGGTAATTGAAGGACCACAGTGGATTAAAAAGGAGTTCCCGGCTGAACTAGCAGGTCTTAATGTGTTGGTGGTGGATGATATGGCCCCTTATCGGACTCGTAAAGTGAGGATTTTAAACGGAGCTCATACAGCTATGACACCAGTAGCGTATTTGTACGGTATTGATACGGTTGCTGAGGCCATTGAGCACGAAGAGGTTGGGGCGTACGTGAAGTCCTTAATCTACGATGAGATTATACCAACGCTGGATCTGCCGGCAGAGGAATTGAATTCTTTTGCAGACGCGGTATTAGAAAGATTCCTGAACCCTTATGTGCAGCATTACTTGATGAGCATTTCCCTCAATTCTATATCGAAGTTTAAGACAAGAGATCTGCCTTCTTTACTGCGATATGTAGAGGCCAAAGGACAATTGCCTGAAAAGCTTGTCTTCTCATTGAGCGCATTAATTGCCTTCTATAGAGGACGCAGAGGGGAAGAAGACATTCAACTGGCTGATGATGCGGATATTTTGGAATGGTTCGCCTCCTTATGGGGAGGGTGGGATGGCACAGACACCGGGCTGCGCGCACTGGCCGTCGAAGTACTTGCCGCAACCAATCGCTGGGGCTGTGATCTGAATGAAGTGGCTGGACTTACTGACAAGGTGACAGAAGGACTGATTGCGATTGAGAAAAATGGCATGAAGCAAGCGTTAAAAGCGTACGTGAAGAGACCGGCACACAACTAATACCCTGGAGGTGACAATGATATGATCAAGACGATGAAAGAAGTATTGCAGATTAATGAGGCTGATAATGTCGCTGTTGCACTTAAAGACTATAAAGCAGGCGACACCATTGTGATTGGTTCAAAAGAGATTAAAATTACTGAAGATATCGCTAGAGGCCATAAAATTGCACTATCCAGCATTAGCGAAGGTGAAAACGTATTGAAATATGGTTACCCCATTGGTCATGCTATAGCGTCTATCGCGCCGGGGCAGTGGGTGCATACCCATAACACTAAGACAAACCTAACAGGGGTAGAGGAATATACCTTTGAGCAGAAGCTGACGCCGAATCCTTTTACAGCGGAGAATTTGACCTTTAAGGGGTATCGCCGCTTTGATGGATCCGTAGGTATCCGCAATGAGCTGTGGATCGTCCCTACTGTTGGTTGTGTGAATGGAGTGGCGGAGCAGATCATCAATATTTTCAAAGCAGAGGTTGGGGATATCGCACCTTTCGATAACGTGCTCGTGCTTAAGCATAATTACGGTTGCTCCCAGCTGGGCGATGATCATGACAATACGCGAACGATTCTGGCTAACGCGGTTAAACACCCGAATGCGGGCGGCGTGCTTGTGCTCGGATTGGGCTGTGAGAATAACAATTTGCATATTTTTAAAGATATGCTTGGCAGCTATGATGAGGATCGTGTGCGTTTCCTTGTCTCCCAAGAGGTTGGGAATGAGATTGAAGAAGGCGTGAAGCTGCTGAAGGAAATCTACAATAATGTACAAGGCGATCAACGGGAAGAAGTATCACTCTCCGAGCTGAAGATCGGTCTGAAATGTGGAGGCTCCGACGGGTTATCCGGTATTACTGCGAATCCGCTCCTTGGACGTCTGTCTGATTATATGGCTGCTCAAGGCGGGACCACTGTACTGACTGAAGTGCCTGAAATGTTTGGTGCCGAAAAAATTCTAATGGAACGTGCTGCGGACGAAACTATTTTCCACAAAATTGTCGATCTCATTAATGACTTTAAGCAGTATTTTATGGACTATAAACAGCCGGTATATGAAAATCCTTCTCCAGGGAATAAAGCCGGAGGAATTACTACGCTTGAGGATAAATCGCTGGGTTGTACTCAAAAATCCGGTAACTCTACGGTGATGGATGTACTCAAGTACGGAGAGCTTATCACTAACAAAGGCTTAAATCTCCTTAACGCGCCTGGCAATGATCTTGTGGCATCCTCTGCACTGGCTGCTGCAGGCTGCCAATTGGTGATCTTTACGACCGGACGGGGAACGCCTTTTGGTACATTCGTGCCAACGATGAAGGTGTCTACCAATACCCCATTGTATGAAGGTAAACGTCACTGGATCGATTTTAATGCAGGTGTGTTGGTGGAAGATGGTTCTCCAGATGAGGTCCTGCGCAGCTTCATAAACTATATTATTGCGGTCGCCAGCGGTGAATGGGTTAATAATGAAAAGAATAATTTCCGTGAGATTTCCATATTCAAAACAGGAGTAACGCTATAATAAATAATTAATTACAAATCAGGCTGTCTCTTATGCTTTTTAAGCGTAGGGGACAGTTTTTTTAGGTTCACAGCATACATAATCCGTCTTAAAAAGAACGATAAATGCTTTCTTTTGAATTAGTGATTGCAATCACAATGGTCCTCTACGGCCTGTGCTAATCTTTTATTGAGAATAGTTCTCACATAAAGGAGAAGAGTCAAATGGAAAAAGTGCTGAGTTTGGATGAATCTATATTCGAGATGGTATCACGGCATCCGGAGGTCATCGAGATTATGGTAGAGCTGGGCTTTAAGGATATTGCCAAGCCTGGCATGCTGCAGACCGCTGGCCGTTTCATGACCTTATCCAAAGGAATTAAGCTGAAGAAAATGGATCTCGAGCACGTGAAGCTAACTTTTGAACGTCATGGTTTCGAGATTATTTAATAAAGGAGTGTTAATATGAGCGAACTAATTAACAACCGTGAAGTTGATGTGCCGGAACAGACTCGTCGCCAGGCTATGCTTAAGGAGATTATTAAAGAGCTGCATGCAGGCAAAAGTGTAGAAGAGGTTAAGGCGCGGTTCGCCGAAGCTGTGGGTGATGTTACCGTAGCGGAGATTTCCGCGATGGAGCATTCATTAATGACCGAAGAAGGAATTCCGGTATCCGAGGTCCAACGTCTTTGTTCGGTGCATACAGCCATCTTTAAAGGCTCTATTGAGCAGATTCACCGCTCGTCCCAGCCCGAGGAGCAGCCAGGTCATCCAGTACACACCTTCAAATTGGAGAATCGTGAGATCGAAAAACTTGTTAACTTCCGCATGGATCTGCACGCAACAAAGTTTCAAAAGAACGGTAGTGAGGAACTGATCTTCAAGTTGTTGGAGGATCTTAGCTTGCTGCTGGATCTTGATAAGCACTATAGCCGAAAAGAAAATCTGCTGTTCCCATACCTCGAAAAATACGGCATTTATGGCCCAACCAAGGTAATGTGGGGAGTGGATGATAATATCCGCCGTATGATTAAAGAGGCAAAAGCAGCGCTCAGCACTTATAGCGGAAACGCAGCAGAAATAGGCGTTCAGCTTGAGGAGATCATCAAGGAAGTTAATGAAATGATCTTTAAGGAAGAAAATATTCTACTGCCCATGGCCCTGGACAAACTAACGGAAGATGAATGGGTCAAAATCGCCCGGGAGAGCGATGAGATCGGGTTCTGCCTAACCGCACCAGAGCAGGAGTGGATCCCTGAGCGGGCTGCAGAGCCGGAAGGCGCAGTGCCGGAAGAAACAGAAGGAGCGACGCCGCAAGGCGGGTTCATCCGTTTTGAGACAGGGTTGTTGTCACTGCATCAGCTCGAGACCGTACTCAACCATCTGCCTGTAGATCTAACCTTCATTGACGAGAATGATGTCGTTCGATATTTTTCACACGGGAAGGAACGTATCTTTGCTCGAACTAAAGCGGTTATCGGCCGTACAGTACAGAACTGTCATCCCCCGCAAAGTGTTCATGTGGTAGAGAAGCTTTTGGAAGACTTTAAGGCAGGTCGTAAGGATGCTGAAGACTTCTGGATCAACATCAAGGATAAGTTTATCTACATCCGTTACTTCGCTGTACGAGACGAGTCAGGCCAATATATGGGCACGCTAGAGTTCACACAGAATATCGCTCCAATCCGAGCACTAGAGGGACAAAAGCGCATTTTATCAGAATAAATCGGTACGTTGGGTTATTTTCCAGATAATAATATAGGTACGAGACTCTCTTACTTAGGCGTAAGGGGGTCTTTTTAGAATATAATAGAGTATACTCTTAAAATAAGGAATTCCCGGGTGTGTTGTCTTTCCTTGACCACAGAGAGGGCTTCTATTATAGTTGGTACTTAGGATTAACTATTTTAGTATAAAAAAAGGTGGCTTGTTACATGTCTGAGAATATCTACGTTGGCGTGGATTTGGGTGGAACTGCAATTAAGGTTGGAATCTGTAATGCTGAAGGTACCCTGCTACATACTTATGAGGGACCTACAGGAACTGCAGAGGGTGTCGATACTGTTATCGATAATATCGAGAAGTATGTACGCCAAATTGTGGAGGATTCCCCGTACTCTTGGGATCAGCTTGCAGGTGTAGGAGCGGGTGTAGCCGGGTTCACAAATATTCGTGAAGGAATCATCATCCTTGCGCCTAACATAGGATTTAGAGATGTGCCGATCCGTTCCATTTTGGAAGATCGTTGGAACAAGCCTGTCAAAATAGACAATGATGCGAATGTGGCTGCACTGGGGGAAGCTTGGAGTGGTGCGGGACGTGGCGTTGATAACTGTGTCTGCTATACGCTTGGAACAGGTGTCGGTGGCGGAATCATTATTAATGGAAAGATTTATCAAGGTTTTGCGGGATTAGCTGGTGAGCTTGGACATATCACAGTAGTGCCGGATCTGGAAGCTATTCAATGCGGCTGTGGCAACATGGGCTGTCTGGAAACCGTTTCCTCCGCTACAGGTATTATCCGCATGGCTAATGATGCAGTAGCTCGTGGCGATCGTACTTCCCTCTCTATGGTAGAGAAGATTGCTGCGAAAGAAGTCTTTGATGCGGCTAAGGCTGGCGATGAAGTAGCTATCCGTATAGTAAATCGTGCAGCGTACTATCTGGGTAAATCCATGGCTTCTGTTGCGGCTGTGCTTAACCCTGAAGTATTTATCGTTGGCGGCGGCGTATCTAAGGCTGGAGATATTCTATTTGATGAGGTTCGTCGTGTGTTTGCGAAATTGACACCGGCTCCGCTTCAAACTGGTGTTTCGATTATTCCAGCTGAGCTTGGCAATGACGCAGGTATTGTTGGGGCTGCCGGCCTTTTGCTGCGTTCTTAAAAGACGGGAAGTATTCATATACTAAATCTAGGGAGGGGACGCTTTTATGACCGAATTGGACAATACCCCAACGGCTGGAGCCACCCTGATTATTATTACGGGAATGTCAGGTGCGGGGAAGACAATTGCTGTACAGAGTCTGGAAGACCTAGGGTTCTTCTGTGTCGATAATTTACCACCGGTACTGATTCCCAAGTTCGCAGAGCTAATTGAACAGTCGAAGGGTAAGATTGCCAAGGTAGCCCTTGTAATTGACCTGCGTGGTCGAGAATTCTTCACTGCTTTGTCTGAGTCTCTTGCCTATATCAAGGATGAGTCAACCATTGGCTGTGAGATCTTGTTTTTGGATGCTACAGATTCAGTACTTGTTCAGCGTTACAAGGAAAGTCGACGTCATCATCCATTAGCACCTAAGGGGCTGCCGCTTGATGGTATCAAGCTAGAACGTAAGATGCTTGAAGAATTGAAAAATTCAGCTACGTTATGTTTAGATACCAGCAGTATGAAGCCCGTGCAGCTTAAGGAGAAGATCATTTCACGGTTTTCGCATCTAGGAAAAAGTACGCTTTCCGTCAATATTACATCCTTCGGATTTAAGTACGGTATTCCTATTGATGCAGATCTTGTCTTCGATGTCCGCTTCTTGCCTAACCCACATTATGTGGACCATCTGCGGCCTAAAACCGGCCAGGATAGTGAAGTCTACGATTATGTAATGAAGTGGCCTGAAACACAGGTGTTCCTGACCAAACTGCTCGATATGCTTCATTTTCTAATTCCGCAATATCGTAAGGAAGGTAAGTCCCAGATTATCATTGGCATTGGCTGTACGGGAGGTAAACACCGTTCCGTAGCCATATCCGAGTATTTGGGTAAAATGCTGGGCGTTAGCGAGACGGAATCCGTAACCGTTAGTCATAGGGATTCCGAGCGTGATCGGCACTAGAGAGAAGGGGTCATAGTGGCTGAAGAACAAAGACAGCGTCCACGTATCGTCGTTATGGGCGGTGGCACGGGGTTATCTGTCATGCTTCGTGGTTTAAAAGAGAAGCCATTAGATATTACTGCTATTGTTACCGTTGCCGATGATGGGGGAAGCTCTGGTATTTTACGCAGTGAACTGCAAATGCCTCCTCCTGGGGACATCCGCAACGTATTGACAGCTATGGCTGATGTTGAGCCGCTCATGGCAGAGATTATGAGATACCGTTTCAACACGGGTGAGGGACTAGCTGGTCATAGTCTCGGCAACTTGATTCTTGCTGCGCTCACGGATATATCCGGCGATTTCGTTACGGCTGTTCGGGAGCTTAGTCGATTATTCGCTGTTCGCGGGCGGGTATTGCCTGCAGCCGGTGAGGCTGTAATCCTGCATGCAGAAATGTCGGACGGCACGATTATCACAGGGGAGTCCAAAATCCCTGAAGCTGGCGGGATCATCAGACGAGTGTCCTTGGAGCCGCCAGATGTAGAACCGTTGCCCGAAGCGCTTGAGGCGATTCGGAATGCAGATGCGATCCTGCTGGGTCCTGGCAGTCTGTATACGAGCATTCTTCCCAACCTGCTTGTTCCGAAACTGGCAGAAGCGGTTGTATCTTCGAATGCTATCAAAATTTTCGTCTGCAACGTAATGACTCAGCCGGGTGAAACGGATAACTATACCGTCAGCGATCATCTTCAAGCTGTATATGATCATATCGGGATCGATTTATTCGATTATGTTATTGTTAATGACGGTGAGATTCCGGAACAGGTCCAGACGAAGTACGCCGAGAAGGGCGCGCGCCCGGTGCAGCTTGATAAAGAAGCGCTGGATGGCAATGGATACAAGGTTATAGCCGATAAACTGGTTTTATTCCGAACTTATTTGAGACATGATACCGATAAGCTTAGCCATCACATTTATCAGCTTGTGCAGGATTGGATAAACAGAAACCCTAGGGTATAGCTTATAGATGAGAATGAAGTACTTATCAAGAAAGAGGTGAGACCCTTGTCTTTTGCGGCCCTTACCAAAAAAGAGCTGACGATGGTGGAGAGTGAACCCTGCTGCGAGAAGGCGGAAATGTCAGCGCTTATCCGTATGAATGGATCTGTGCAGCTTTCAAGCAAAAAGGTTATTCTCGACATTTCGACGGAGAACGCCGCGATTGCAAGGCGGGTATATTCTTTACTTAAGAAATATTACCAGGTCCATATTGAGCTACTCGTGCGTAAAAAAATGCGTTTGAAGAAAAATAACGTCTATATCGTCAGAATTCCAAACCGTGTACAAGAGATCCTAAAGGATCTTAGAATTGTGTCGGAAGGATTTATTTTTACCGATGGTATTGATGATGAGATTGTTGGGAATAACTGCTGCAAGCGTGCTTATTTGCGTGGTGCCTTTCTGGCTGGCGGATCGGTTAATAATCCGGAAGGCTCCTCCTACCATTTGGAGATTTCCTCGATGTATGAGGAACATTGTAAAGCATTAGTGGATCTGGCTGGGGAATTCCACTTAAATGCACGCTGTATTGAACGTAAAAAAGGATTCATTCTTTACATTAAAGAAGGCGAGAAGATCATTGAATTCTTAAGTTTGATTGGAGCGCATCAGGCGTTGTTCAAATTTGAGGATGTAAGAATTATGCGCGATATGCGTAATTCCGTGAATCGGATCGTGAACTGCGAGACCGCAAATCTCAACAAAACAATAAGTGCTGCGGTGCGGCAGATTGAGAATATCAAGCTGTTGCAGCGAGAAATGGGACTGGAGAATTTGCCGGATAAACTGCGTGAAGTAGCAGAAATTCGAATGGCGCATCCAGATATCAACCTCAAGGAGGTTGGTGAAATGCTCAAAGGTACAGTCAGTAAGTCGGGAGTAAATCATCGGCTTCGTAAGATTGATGAGCTGGCGGACAAGGTTCGAGGCGGCTAATTACTTTTTTTCTAGTGTGGTTTACGTTATAATGATATAATAATATAAAATTAATGTGAAACTTTTGGGGAGAACTCAATTAGGGGGTAAGCGTTTCATGACAAAGCACCCGGTAGTTGTTCGGTTGAAGACAGGGCTTCATGCCCGACCGGCAGCATTGTTTGTGCAAGAAGCTAACAAGTTTTCGTCGGAGATTTTCGTGGAAAAAGATGATAAAAAAGTAAATGCTAAAAGTATTATGGGGATTATGAGCCTCGCTATCAGTTCCGGCACGGAGATTTACATTAGCGCGGACGGTGCGGATGCCGATCAAGCTGTAAACGCTTTGACAAGTCTGGTCAGCAAAGAAGAGCTTGAGAACCAATAATAGGAAGACAACATCGTTTCTGCTAGGAAGACTTTATTTATCGCATGACCAAAAGCCCTTCGGGGCTTTTTTTAATACCAAAAAATAGATTGAGACGTGCAACATTTACCAAAATGACTCGTCTAGAGGATAATAACAAATCACAAGAAATGAAAGGGGCTGGCAAATATGAAAGGTTTATTGAAG
Source organism: Paenibacillus sp. FSL F4-0122 (assembly GCF_038002845.1). Lineage (NCBI taxonomy): Bacteria > Bacillati > Bacillota > Bacilli > Caryophanales > Paenibacillaceae > Paenibacillus > Paenibacillus sp. FSL F4-0122. Next base: position 2,151,484 of record NZ_JBBODI010000001.1, on the reverse strand, counting down.
AAAATTGGTTCAGTGATGATCGTAGGGAGTTTGTTAATTGGAGGGATCAGCATGAGTGGTGTTTTCCAAGGTCCTGCAAAGGCTTACGCAGATGAAGTGCAGAAAAATGTCGTTAGTGTAGTAGGTAAAGGCGAATTGTCCCTCAAGCCGGATATCGTATACTTAACCATCGGTGTGGATACTACGGCCACAACTGCGCAAGAAGCGCAGAAGACCAATGCCGCTAAAATTCAGAAGATTATGACTTTACTGAAGAATACTTGGAAAATTGCAGATAAAGATATTCAAAGCACGCAGTTTTATGTGCAACCCAATTATAGTTACAGCGAAAAAGAAGGACAGCAAGTGAAGGGATACAACGCCAATCATACGCTGTTAGTGTCTTATAGAGATCTGACTAAGGTTGGTGAATTGCTGGACGCTGCATCTGCGGCAGGGGCGAATAATATCGGAAATGCACGTTTTTCTGTGGAAGATACTTCTGCATTTGAAGCTCAGGTGATTGAAAAAGCGATGGCGAATGCAGATGTTAAAGCAGGGGCTATTGCTAAGGCAGCTAAACGCAGCTTGGGTCAAGTGATCACGGTCAGCCAAAATGATGGCGATATCACTCCGGTTTATTTTGAACAGAATCTAAAAATGAATATGGCTGCAGCAGATGCTGGTGCAAGTACATCCGTGCAACCTGGTGTAGTTAAAGTTACAACTCAGCTAAGCGTAATGTATGAATTGAAATAGTATCAGAACAAGGTGAATGCAGAGAGGAGAGGTGATCTTCCACTAGTAATAGTGGGGGGCGCCTCTTTTTTTGTGTAAGTTCTCTACGATTCTGTTTAATAAATTGGAAAGGAGAGGAAAAATAAGATGATGAATATTATTTCAAAAGAATCAGTACGCAAATGGGGCATAGGTCTGATGTCGGCAGGTTTATTGTTTGGTGGAGGTCTGCTGCCCAGCGAAACGGGTTATGCAGCAGCTAGTAAAACGGAGAATAAAGCTATTGATTCGCGTATCGTTTTAAAGGCAAACGGGATAAATTCGTTACAGGAAGGTATTTTGAAGGAAGGACAGGCCTGGATTCCCATAACTTTTATGCGAGATGTGTTGGGATTACCGCTTGCGTATGATAAGAAGGAAAATGCGTACATGATTGGAAAAGGATCGGCCACGGCGAAGTTGATGTTATCCAGTTACGGTACTTCTGTGTGGGTGAATAACTATTTCATTCGAGAGTATGAAGGGAAGTTAATTAATAATCGCCTCTATGTTCCATCAGGATTGTTAAATGATTATATGGGTTATAAGGTAGATTGGAGTCGGGCCGCTAGTAGGCTGAATGTGGTGAACAGACCGCAGAACGCGCTGACGGTAACCACGGAAACTTATGCTAAAGATCGGGCAGAAGCTTTTATTCAGCTTGATTATCCGAAGATCAGTGGATTCGGCAACTCCAGTGCCCAACAAGCTATTAATAATACTTTGAAGGAAAGTGTTATGAAATTCGCGGCGGGTGCAGAACAGGATATCTCCGATCGAGATGGAGCAGAGCCCAAATACACCTATGATTCAGGTTATGTAGTGACCTACAATCAGAATGGGGTGATCAGCATAGTGATGCATCAGTATAGTGATACGGGCGGCGCTCATGGAATGACTAACCGTGAGGCATTCACCTTCTCGCTTAAAGATGGTAAACGTCTATTGTTGGGCGACCTGTTTGGAGCTAATCCAAACTACAAAAAACAGCTGAATGCTAAGCTGAGCAAGCTGCTGAAGGCAGAGGATAGTTATTTGGGAGGATTCAACGGATTGAATACGGAGAAATATTTCTATCTGAAGGATGACAAGGTTGTTCTGTTCTTCCAATTATATGAGTACACAGCGTATGCTGCAGGCTTCCCTGAGTATACCTTTAGTTTCAAAGAGCTTTTGCCGGATGGCAGCAGCCCGTTTGCTGGCATGAAATAAATGGAGATACCTCGTCTCCGCTAATGTCAGCACAAGGCATCTCCCCCTTACCGGAGTTGTCTCTAGTTCATATGCTAAAGGGAGTAACTAGTTTATGAACGGGGGAGAGCTATGGGCTACCAATATACTGCAATTGGCGATTCCTTGACGACTGGATTTGGTGCTCTGCCAGGTAACGGTTTTGTTCCGGTGTACCGTAGAATGGCAGAAGGGAGACTGCGGACTACTGTAGCCTCTACGAATTTAGGCGTGAACGGAATGACTACTTCAGAGCTGGAGCAGCGGCTGCGCGGAAATTCCATGATGCGTGAGGCCGTTCGAGAAGCCGATATCATCACTGTGTCTATCGGTGGTAATGATTTGATTCACGCGGCCAAATCAGCAGCAAGACAGCAAGGGAACTTATCCGCAGAACTGCGCAGATCGCTTCAGGAATGCAAACAAAATTTCTCTGCAATTATGAATATCCTTATACAATTGAAGGCGAGGACGCGTAGACCTTTTATCATTAGAATTGTGGGATTATATAATCCCTATCCTCAGGTGGTTGGTGCGACAGAGTGGGTCAGACAGTTTAATCAATACGCAGCACAGTACAGCAGCCGAGTATGTGGATTTGCTTCGATTTACAGTGAGTTCGCAGGAAATGAGAGAGGGCTGTTATCCATTGATCATTTGCATCCGAATGGCCGGGGTTATCGCGTAATTGCCGAGAAGCTGGATGCACTAGGTTATGGAGGGCTGAATTGATTGGATTTAGGTCTTCTATAAAATATAAAGAGGCTGTGCCCTATCCGTTATGGTTAGAGCACAGCCTCTTTATATTTTTACTTTATAGCTTACACACCGCTAGGCAATGTCTTCTCGATTACTTTATCTACGATACCGTATTCAGCCGCGTCTGCAGCAGTCATGAAGTAGTCGCGATCTGTATCCTTCTCAATACGTTCTAGAGGTTGACCCGTACGTTCTGCTAGAATACGGTTCAGCTTATCGCGCAATTTGAGGATGCGGCGGGCACGGATTTCAATGTCCGTTGCTTGACCTTGAGCACCACCCAGAGGCTGGTGGATCATGATCTCGCTGTTAGGCAGTGCAAAGCGTTTGCCTTTGGCGCCAGCGTTTAGCAGGAAAGCTCCCATGGAAGCTGCCATACCCACACAGATGGTGGAAACGTCTGGTTTAATGTACTGCATTGTATCAAAAATAGCCATACCTGCAGTAATGGAACCGCCTGGGCTATTCACGTAAAGGTGAATGTCCTTGTCAGGATCTTCGGCAGCCAAGAACAGCATTTGTGCGATGATAGAATTGGCTACCACGTCATTAACCTCCGTTCCAAGGAAAATGATGCGGTCCTTCAGCAGGCGGGAATAGATGTCATAAGCGCGCTCGCCGCGGTTGCTCTGTTCTACTACCATAGGAATATAACTCACGTGGAAAACCTCCTTGATATTGGTTCTTTAAATGTATTCATTTTTACTCTTGCCGTATTACCCACATGATAAACAAATTCAAACAAAAAGTCAAAGAAAGTCAAACTTATATTCAAAAAAAAGAGCCGACAAGCGGCTCTTTGGTTAAGTAGTAGTATAGGCACTACTAAATTATGTGCAAAAATGAAATTAATGGCGCGCCCGCCAAGAATCGAACTTGGATCTCAGGCTTCGGAGGCCTACGTCATATCCATTGGACCACGGGCGCAACAAAAATGATTATAATACAATTTTTACACAATTGCAATGTAATATTAATACTGGACAAGCGCTCTAGGGACAGGCATCGGGCGCTATATCTTTTTCTGACCTTATTAATGTATAAGAAGACAAGCGCTTGAGAATTCTACTCTCGGAAGACTTGCGCTTCGAGCAATATTTGGTTAGAATATGGGTGGGACTTAAAAAGTTTACCCGGGACGTTTTGAGACCATGAACAAGGGAATAGAGGAAGACGAAGTTGCAGGAGTGAAAGTATGCGTAATTTATTAGATATCCAAAAGCAGCTTCTGCCTGATCTCATGGAAACCCTTAAGAGACGGTACACGATTCTTCATCAGATCATGCTGTCCGATATTATTGGGCGCAGAACGCTAGCCGCTTCGCTAGATATGACTGAGCGGGTACTGCGTGCCGAGACGGATCTTCTGAAATCGCAAGGGCTTATTGAGATCGAGAGTGTTGGCATGCGCATTAGCGCTGCTGGACGTAGACTGCTTGATTTGCTAGAGCCGGTTGTTAAGAGCCTATTTGGTCTGGATGAGCTGGAAGAGAAAATTCGAGCAACGTATGGTCTGGATAAAGTTATTGTAGTACCGGGTGATTGTGAGTCATCGCCGTTCACCAAACGAGAGCTTGGCCGGGCGGGTGCGAAAGCGCTGCTGAGTATACTTCGCGCAGATGATACAGTTGCCGTCACAGGTGGATCGACGCTTGCCGATATGGCTGATCAACTGACACCACCGTTGTCCCTTTCCTATAAGAACGCTTGGTTTGTTCCGGCGCGTGGAGGATTAGGAGAGAGTATGGAGATTCAAGCCAACACGATTGCCTCAACAATGGCAAAGCGGGTTGGAGCCAACTACCGGTTGTTGCATGTCCCTGATTTGCTTAGTGGGGATGCATACCAATCGCTGGCACTTGACTCTAATATTGGAGAGATTGTACAAACCATCCGCAGTTCGCGTATTATTGTACATGGGATTGGGGATGCCATTGAAATGACCCGCCGCCGCAAACTGGACGAGGCTACAGTCTCGGAAATCCAGGGTGAAGGGGCAGTGGCCGAATCTTTTGGCTATTATTTCAATGAAGAGGGTCAGGTTGTCCATACCATGCTTACGATGGGTCTACGTCTAGAAGATATTATTCGGACAGAGAAAGTCATCGGTATTGCAGGAGGCAAACCCAAGGCCAAAGCCATTCATGCCATGCTGCGTTTCGGGCAGGAGAATATTCTCGTTACGGACGAGGCTGCCGCAGTAGAAATAGGCAAGGAAATTGACAATCAACTACAGCTATCTTCGTAGTTTTTAGATTGCAGGCAATAACATACTTCTTGCATCATACTTAACATTGTTGTCATGACAGACCTCACCGTCTGTTTTGAATAAATAAAACGAATTCTAGGAGGAACTATTCAATGAGTGTAAAAGTTGGAATTAACGGTTTTGGACGTATTGGACGCCTTGCTTTCCGCCGTATTCAAAATGTAGAAGGTATCGAAGTGGTAGCAATCAACGATTTGACTGACGCTAAGATGCTTGCTCATTTGCTTAAATATGATACAACTCAAGGTAAATTCCAAGGTGATGTTGAAGTGCATGATGGCTTCTTCAAAGTCAATGGTAAAGAAGTTAAGGTTCTTGCTAACCGCAACCCTGAAGAATTGCCATGGGGCGACCTAGGCGTTGATATCGTACTTGAGTGCACAGGTTTCTTCACAACTAAAGAAGCAGCTGAAAAACACTTGAAAGGTGGAGCTAAGAAAGTAGTTATCTCCGCTCCAGCTACTGGCGACATGAAAACTGTCGTTTACAACGTTAACGATGACATTCTTGATGGTACTGAGACTGTTATTTCCGGCGCATCTTGCACAACTAACTGCCTAGCTCCAATGGCAAAAGTACTGAACGACAAGTTCGGTATCGTTGAAGGCTTGATGACTACAATTCATGCTTACACTGGCGACCAAAACACTTTGGATGCTCCACATGCTAAAGGTGACTTCAGACGCGCTCGTGCAGCAGCTGAGAACATCATTCCTAACACTACTGGTGCTGCTAAAGCAATCGGTCTGGTTATTCCAGAACTTAAAGGTAAATTGGATGGTGCAGCTCAACGTGTTCCAGTTGCAACTGGTTCCCTGACTGAGCTTGTAACTGTTCTTGATAAGAGCGTTACTGTTGAAGAAATCAACGCAGCAATGAAAGCAGCTTCCGATCCAGACACTTATGGTTACACTGAAGATGAAATCGTATCTTCTGACATCAAAGGTATGACTTTCGGATCCCTGTTCGATGCTACACAAACTAAAGTATTGACTGTTGGCGACAAACAACTGGTTAAAACTGTTGCTTGGTATGACAATGAAATGTCCTACACTGCACAATTGGTTCGTACTTTGGAGAAATTCGCTAAAATCGCTAAGTAATTGACTTGATATAAGCAACATCTATAGAGCGGAAACAGAAATTCCTTGTTTCCGCTCTTTCTAAATGTATTTCTTGTTTCCTGCTAGAAACAATTTTGGGTGTGGAGGAATTAATCATGAACAAAAAAAGCGTCCGTGATGTAGAAGTAAAGGGTAAGCGCGTATTTGTACGCGTGGATTTCAACGTACCTGTAGAAGACGGTAAAATTACTGATGATACTCGTATTCGCGAAACACTTCCAACCATTAAATATTTGATCGAGAACGGTGCAAAGATCATTCTTGCGAGTCATATGGGTCGTCCTAAAGGCGAATTCGTAGATTCCATGCGTTTGACTACTGCTGCTGAACGTCTGTCCGAGCTTCTTGGCAAACCAGTAGCTAAAGCTGACGAAGCAATTGGCGAAGCTGTAAAAGCAAAAATCGCTGAGCTAGGCGAAGGCGACGTACTTGTACTTGAGAATGTTCGCTTCTACCCAGGTGAAGAGAAAAACGATCCTGAACTGGCTAAACAATTCGCTGAACTGGCTGATTTGTTTGTTAATGATGCGTTTGGCGCGGCTCACCGTGCACATGCATCGACAGAAGGTATCGCTCATTTCCTACCGGCTGTATCCGGTCTTTTGATGGAGAAAGAATTGTCCGTTCTTGGTAAAGCTCTTTCTAACCCAGAACGTCCTTTCACTGCGATCATCGGTGGTTCGAAAGTTAAAGACAAGATTGATGTTATTGATAACTTGTTGTCTTTGGCTGACAACGTCCTGATCGGCGGTGGATTGTCTTATACATTCACTAAAGCACAAGGCTTTGAAATCGGTAAATCACTAGTAGACAACGACAAACTTGACGTTGCTCTTGGATTCATCGAAAAAGCAAAAGCACTTGGTAAAAACTTCATGCTTCCTGTTGATGTTGTTGTTGCTGATAAATTTGGTGCTGACGCTAACACTAAGATCGTTGATTACAATGAAATCCCAGAAGGTTGGGAAGGACTTGATATCGGACCTAAGACTCGTGAACTTTATGCCGATATTATCAAGAACTCCAAGCTGGTTGTCTGGAATGGACCTATGGGCGTATTCGAAATCGATAAATTCGCTGAAGGTACACTTGCAGTAGCAAAAGCTTGTGCAACTACTGAAGGTTACACTGTTATTGGTGGCGGAGATTCCGCAGCAGCAGCAGAGAAATTCCACCTGGCTGATCAAATGGATCATATCTCCACTGGTGGCGGTGCATCCCTTGAGTTCATGGAAGGCAAGGCGCTTCCTGGCGTAGAAGCACTGAACGATAAGTAAGACCTAAGAAGGAGGCAACATAAGTCATGAGAACACCTATTATTGCAGGTAACTGGAAAATGTTCAAAACAGTTCCTGAAGCAGAAAGCTTTATTGCTGAAATTAAAGGCAAAGCAGAAGTAGAAGGCGTTGAGACTGTAATCTGCGCTCCATTTACTAACCTGCCTGCACTTGTAGCAGCTGCAAAAGGTACTAACATCAAGATTGGTGCACAAAACCTACACTTTGAGGATAACGGTGCTTACACAGGCGAGATCAGTGGTGTAATGCTAAGTGATCTTGGTGTGGACTATGTTATCATTGGCCACTCTGAGCGCCGTGCTTATTTCGGCGAAACGGATGAAATCGTGAATAAGAAAATGCATGCTGCATTCCGTCACGGAATTACTCCTATCGTATGTGTTGGCGAAAAGCTCGAAGAGCGTGAAGCTGATCAAACTAAAGCAGTATGTAAAGTACAAACTGAAGCTGCATTCCAAGGTCTTAGTGCCGAGCAAGCAGCAAAAGTTGTTATTGCATACGAACCTATCTGGGCTATTGGCACAGGTAAATCTTCCACTTCCCAAGATGCTAACGAAGTTATTGCTTACATCCGCAGTCTTGTAAAAGATCTGTATGATGCAGCAACAGCTGAAGCTGTTCGTATTCAATACGGCGGCAGCGTGAAGCCTGAGAATGTAACTGAGTACATGGGCCAAAGCGACATCGATGGTGCGCTTGTTGGCGGTGCCAGCTTACAACCGGATTCCTTCGTTCAATTGGTTGAGGGGGCGAAGTAAGATGTCAGCTCCAAAACCCGTAGCTTTGATCATCATGGATGGTTTTGGTTTGCGTGGAACGACAGAAGGTAATGCCGTTGCTCAAGCCAACAAACCTAACTATGACCGTTACCTGAAACAATATCCTAACACTACACTCACTGCTTGCGGTGAAGCTGTAGGCCTTCCGGAAGGGCAAATGGGCAACTCCGAAGTAGGGCATTTGAATATTGGTGCAGGCCGGATCGTTTATCAGGATTTGACTCGTATCGATAAATCGATCCGCGAGGGCGAGTTCTTCGATAACGAAACCCTGGTTAGTGCAGTGAGAAATGCTAAGAACACTGGCAAAAAGCTTCACCTATATGCGCTTGTATCCGACGGAGGGGTACATAGCCATATTAACCACCTGTTTGCTATGCTTGACCTGGCTAAAAAAGAAGATATGCATGAAGTGTATATCCATGCTTTTATGGACGGCCGTGACGTAGCTCCTGATAGTGGGAAGAAGTTTGTCCAAGATCTAGTAGCTAAAATCGAAGAGATTGGCGTGGGTACAATTGCAACGGTGTCCGGACGTTATTACGCAATGGATCGTGATAAACGTTGGGAACGTGTAGAGAAAGCCTACCGTGCTATGGTTTATGGTGAAGGCCCTAAATACACGGATGCTGTGCAAGCCATCACTTCATCTTATGAAAACTCGGTATTTGATGAATTCGTTGAACCTAGTGTAATTGTAGACAGTGAAGGCAAACCTGTAACGGCAGTAGAGAGCGGCGATTCCGTCGTGTTCCTCAACTTCCGTCCTGACCGTGCTATTCAATTGTCACAAGTGTTCACGAATCAAGATTTCCGCGGTTTCGACCGTGGTCCTTTGTTCCCGCAAAACCTGCACTTCGTATGCCTAACTACTTTCAGCGAAACGGTACAAGGTTATGTAGCCTACTCACCGAAGAACCTGGATAACACATTGGGTGAAGTGCTTGTTCAACAAAACAAGAAGCAACTGCGCATCGCGGAAACTGAAAAATATCCGCATGTAACCTTCTTCTTCAGCGGTGGACGTGACGAGGAGCTTCCTGGGGAAACCCGGATCTTAATCAACTCTCCTAAAGTGGCAACCTATGATCTTCAACCTGAGATGAGCGCATACGAAGTGGCTGCAGCCTGCGTAGCGGAAATCGAAGCGGAAAGACAGGATGCTATCATTCTTAACTTTGCCAATCCTGATATGGTTGGACACTCCGGCATGCTGGAACCAACAATCAAGGCTGTAGAAGTGACGGATGAGTGTGTGGGTAAAGTAGTGGATGCGGTTGTTGCCAAAGGTGGCGTTGCAATTATTATCGCTGACCATGGTAATGCAGATATGGTATTTGACGAGAACGGTCGCCCGTTCACAGCTCATACAACCAATCCTGTTCCGTTCATCGTGACTACTGAGAATGTTGTATTGCGTGAATCCGGTATTCTTGCAGACGTAGCACCAACAATCCTCGATTTGATGGGACTTCCTCAACCTGCGGAAATGACCGGACAATCCATGATTGCTAGCCGTAAGTAAGGTAAGGTATAACGCTTTTGATTTTAAGCTATACAAGTAAGACCAAAACAATGTTAAAAGGAGATTAACTTACATGACTATTATTTCTGATGTATATGCTCGCGAAGTCCTTGACTCCCGTGGTAACCCTACAGTAGAGGTTGACGTTTATCTGGAATCCGGTGCTAAAGGCCGCGCTATCGTTCCTTCCGGCGCTTCCACTGGTGCTCACGAAGCTGTAGAACTTCGTGATGGCGACAAATCCCGTTACATGGGTAAAGGCGTTCTGAAAGCTGTTGAGAACGTAAATGAAATCATCGCTCCAGAAGTTATCGGTATGGACGCTCTTGACCAAGTGGGCATCGACAAATTGATGATTACTTTGGACGGAACTCCTAACAAAGGTAAATTGGGTGCTAACGCAATCCTAGCTGTATCCATGGCAGTAGCTCGTGCAGCTGCAGCAGCTTTGGATATTCCTTTGTACGTATACCTGGGCGGATTCAACGCTAAAACTCTTCCAGTACCAATGATGAACATCATCAATGGTGGTGAGCATGCGGATAACAACATCGACGTTCAAGAGTTCATGGTTCTTCCTGTAGGAGCTCCAAGCTTCAAAGAAGCTCTTCGCACAGGTGCTGAAATCTTCCACAACTTGAAATCCGTACTTCAATCCAAAGGCCTGAACACAGCTGTTGGTGACGAAGGTGGTTTCGCACCGAACCTTGGTTCGAATGAAGAAGCAATCACTACAATCATCGAAGCTATTGAAAAAGCTGGTTACAAACCAGGTGTTGACGTATTCTTGGGTATGGACGTTGCTTCCACTGAGTTCTACAAAGACGGTAAATACACCCTTGCTGGCGAAGGTAAATCTTACACTTCCGCTGAGTATGTTGACCTTCTTGCTTCATGGGTTGAAAAATATCCTATCATCACAATCGAAGACGGTATGTCCGAAGACGACTGGGATGGCTGGAAATTGCTTACTGAAAAATTGGGCGACAAAGTCCAATTGGTTGGTGACGACTTGTTCGTAACTAACACTGAGCGTCTTGCAACAGGTATCGAAAAAGGTATCGGTAACTCCATCTTGGTTAAGGTTAACCAAATTGGTACATTGACTGAAACTTTTGATGCTATCGAAATGGCTAAACGTGCTGGTTACACAGCAGTTATCTCCCACCGCTCCGGTGAATCCGAAGATAGCACAATCGCTGACATCGCTGTTGCGACTAATGCTGGTCAAATCAAAACAGGTGCTCCTTCCCGTACAGACCGTGTTGCTAAATACAACCAATTGCTTCGCATCGAAGATGAGTTGGGTGAATTGGCTCAATACAACGGCCTGAAATCCTTCTACAACCTCAAAAGATAATCTGCTTTTATAGCAGACTTCTAAGACCCGCCGTTATGGCGGGTCTTTTTTATGATTTGAAGAAGATAGACTTCAATAGGTTTATCCTTATCTTGCAAGAAAAGCTACGACTTAACAGTCTAAGCTGTTGTATTACCGACAGCGCTATGATAAAATAAGAATACTGTTTATGTATCGTGATAACCTAAATTACCATAGATAGTGATGCTTAGGCGTAGGAGGTGGAAGTGAATGGATATCTTTTTGAAAGTTGTGCTCCTGATTTTTTCCGTCGGTCTTATTGCGGTCGTTCTTCTGCAAAAGGGGAAAAGCGCGGGTCTTTCCGGTGCCATCTCTGGCGGTGCTGAGCATCTCTTTGGTAAAACAAAAGCTCGTGGTATGGAGCTCGTACTACAACGTGTAACTGTTGGACTTGCTGCTGGTTTCTTTATCATGGCGATTCTAGCTGCAGTTCTAATCGACTAAAAGATCTACCGTAAGCCCTCGCTCTGTTCTAAATGGAATAGAGCGGAGGCTTTTTTGTTATATTAAAAGGAGTTAAAAAGCACCTAAGGGTGCTTTTCTTTTCATATTCGCAAAGAAAAAGGCTGGATCGATAGGAAGTAAACCTGAAGTCGGCATGGATGTATTTCAGCATTTAAAGGAAATTTTGTACTGTGTTAACCTTTGGATGACAGTAACAGGGATGCGCAGGATTGATTTCGTGTATACTAGGGTATGAAGTAGTAAAGGTAAAATTTACTTGGCATTACTGCAGGGCAGGACAAGATATACATATTTGCCAGCGGCTTGAAGCCGCGGAGGGCTGGGGTGACGAACATGATAACACAAGAAATATTACTCGATTTCATGCGGGAAACTGCATATAAACCAATGACTTATGAAGAGCTGGTGAGTCATTTTGCTCTAGAGGATAGCGAGGGGTTTAAAAAGTTCGAGGAACTGCTGATTGAATTAGAGCAGGATGGAAGAATTGTATTAACCCGTACTGCACGTTATGGCGTGCCAGAACGGATGGATTTGCTGCGTGGACGTTTACAAGCACATGCGAAGGGTTTTGCTTTTCTAATCCCGGATGATCGTGATCATCCTGACGTATATATCCATGCAAATGATCTTAAGGGAGCTATGAATGGCGATATCGTTCTGATTCGTATTACCTCTAAAAGTCCGTCCGGCGGACGTATGGAAGGCGAAGTAGTACGTATTGTAAAACGTGGCGTGTTGCAGACGGTAGGTGTATTTCAGAACCTGGAGACCTATGGTTTTGTGCTGCCTGATGATAAGCGGATTAATCGTGATATTTTTATTCCGAAACAATCCTTTAAAGGTGCTGTTGATGGTCAAAAGGTCGTTGTGCGTATTGTGAGTTATCCGGAAGGCCGAGCAGCGGCAGAAGGTGAAATTATTGAGATTCTCGGACATAAGGATGATCCGGGTGTTGATATTCTTTCCATTATCCGCAAACATCAATTGCCTGAGGCATTTCCAGCTGAAGTGATGGATGAAGCCGATAGCGCTCCTGATTCAATTACAGAAGAGGAGATTGCGGAGCAAGGGAGACGCGACCTGCGCGGACTGAACATTGTTACGATTGATGGCGAAGATGCTAAGGATTTGGATGATGCGGTAAACGTACAGCGCTTGGAGAATGGACATTACAAGCTGGGCGTCCATATAGCAGACGTAGGTTATTATGTGCGTGAAGGCTCTGAGCTGGATAAAGAAGCCTATGACCGCGGTTGTAGTGTGTATTTGGTAGACCGGGTTATTCCGATGCTGCCGCACCGCCTATCGAACGGGATTTGCAGCTTGAATCCTCAGGTAGACCGGTTAACAATGTCCTGTGAAATGGAATTTAACGAGCAAATGAAGGTTGTGAAGCACGATGTCTTTACGAGCGTGATTCGCACCAAAGAGAGAATGACTTACTCCAATGTTCGTAAAATTCTCGAAGACGAAGATCCAGAGCTGTTGGAACGTTATAGTCCACTGATTGACGATTTCCGCCTCATGAAGGAATTGGCGATGAAGCTGCGCGATGCGCGGATGCGCCGGGGTGCGGTTGATTTTGATTTTGAAGAGAGCAAAATCATCGTGGATGAGAACGGCAAGGCTGTAGATATCGTGAAGCGTGAACGTTCTGTAGCGGAACAGATTATCGAGGAGTTTATGCTGGCGGCAAATGAAACAGTTGCTGAGCATTTCCACTGGTTGAAGGTTCCGTTCCTTTACCGGATTCACGAAGATCCAGACCCAGAGAAGCTGCAGAATTTCATGGCTTTTGCGGCCAACTTCGGATATCACGTGAAGGGCCGTGGCAATTCGGTTCATCCACGTGCTTTGCAGGATCTGTTGGAGCAAATCCAAGGCACAAAGGAACAAACGGTCATCAGTACGATGATGCTGCGTTCCATGAAGCAGGCAAAGTATGATGCAGAGAGCACGGGCCATTTCGGACTGGCTGCGGAATATTATTCTCACTTTACTTCTCCAATTCGCCGGTACCCCGATCTGGTCATTCACCGCGTAATGCGTGAAGTGATTGAGAATGGAGGGGCACTGACCCAGAAGCGGCATGATTATTTGTCTAGCCGGATGCCTGACATTGCTCAGCAGTCTTCGGAACGCGAGCGTGTGGCGGTAGAAGCTGAACGCGATACGGAGCAACTGAAGAAAGCAGAATACATGCAGGATAAAGTAGGCGAGGAATTCGAGGCTATGGTCAGCAGTGTGACCAGCTTCGGAATGTTCATCGAGCTGGATAATACCGTCGAAGGTCTTATTCGTCTCAGTGCAATGAGCGACGATTATTATCACTTTGACGAAGGTCATATGGCGCTCATTGGCGAGCGCACATCGCGTGTGTTCCGCATTGGTGACGAGGTGAAGATCCGAGTCGCGAAAGTAAATATGGATGACCACACGATCGATTTCGAGTTGGTCGACATGAAGCCACGCGCGCCTGGTGAGCACCGCGGTGGTGGCTTTGCGGGCGGCCGCGGAGGCAAGGGCGGCCGTTCGGGCGGCGGCTTCATTAAGCCGGCCGGGGGCAAAGGCGCCGCGGGCAAGGGACGCGGCGGTAAAGGCAAGCCCGGCGGCGGCGCTGCAGGCGCGGGCAAGGGCAAGCCGGGCGCAGGTGTGCGCGCCGGTGATGGACCGCGCGAAGCGGCCGGTGTTGGCGCAGCGGGCGGACGCGGTAAGCGGAAGCGCGGGCGCGAGGCCGGCGAGGATGCGAGCCGGGTGGTTGCTGCGCCGGGCGCAGAGCGCGGAGGCGAAGCCGGCGGCAACGCAGGCGCGCCGCGTGAGCGCAGCGGCGGGCGAGGCCGCGGCGGAGACACCGGCGGTGCCGGTGGTGGACGCGGCATCAGCTTCGGCTTTGGCTCCGGCAAAGGCGGATACGGCGCTCCTGCGTCCGACTCCTCCGGCGGCGAAGCGCGGGGCATGGACGGCAGCACGAAGTTCCGCAGCCGCGAGGATCGCGGGGGTAACTTTGGCGGTGGAGAAGGCCGTAACGGCGCTCCTACAGGCAAAGGCCGCCGCAAAAAGAAAACCAAGGGCGGGGTGTTCATCGGCCAGTCCGTGACACCAGGCAACGTAGAGACATCTGAGCAAGTCACTTCTAAACGAAGTGACAATAATGGCGGCGCTCCAGAAGGAGCACCACGTAAGCGTAAAAAGAAATAAATGACGGTTATGCGCTGCATAACTCTATAACGATACTAAGCACCGTCCCTCTTGGGGCGGTGCTTTTTAACTAACTAATCATCAACATGGTTAATTGCATTATGTGCAGTTAAATTTGGGTTATGTAGTAAAAGTGGTAGCTAATTGCATTTTGTACATCTAAATCTGATCAGTTACCCATAATTGGTCCGATTTCGCTTTTTTAGCTGCAGAAAGTGCAACTAATTAGTTTTTTGGCGGTGATAAGGCTTAAATAGTTGCACGAAATACATTTATATAGAAAAACGTAGGTGATAGCAAGTGAATAGGTAGAGGATAGGATAGGATAGGTACAGTATAGGATTGCACAGTATAGGTAAAAGCAGCACTATTTGAATAGGCGTCGAATAGATGTATATCCAAGAAGAGGGAAGCGGATAATTGAGAACAAATAGGTAATAAGTAAATAGGGTAGATGGATATAGATATGTGGAGATTAGTGGATAACTATCTGTTAATTAAGGCGCACAAGTAAAAGGGTAACTTCGCTATTTGCTGAAAAACTCCAGATCAACTCAGCTTAATGCTTTTTTGTAACAAATGCTAGATATTGGGTAATGTTACTGACAACTCTATGACAAATTAGGTGAAGTATATTTGGTTGAAGGTTCCTTGCGCTCACTTGATTCCATTTGTTACAATATAGATCAGACGTTCGATGGCTGTGTCGTTTAAGATTAGACAGACATGGTTACTTTAACTTATGAATATGATTCAAGGAGTGATTCTCATGGGTAAAAAAGCAGACGGGAAAGTACTTGCCCAGAACAAGAAAGCTTCCCATGATTATTTTATCGAGGATACTTATGAAGCTGGCTTGGTGCTGACGGGTACAGAGATCAAGTCGCTGCGTAATGGCCGCGCTAATATTGGAGATGCTTTTGCTACGATCCGCAATGGTGAGATTCAGATTCACAACATGCATATCAGCCCTTTTGAACAAGGTAACCGTGCCAATCCTACCGATCCCACACGCACACGTAAATTGTTAATGCATAAGGAGCAAATTCATAAACTGCTGGGCTTGTCCAAGCGAGATGGGTTTACGATTGTGCCACTTAAGATTTATGTGCGGAATGGCTATGCGAAGCTGCTGATTGGTCTTGGTAAAGGTAAAAAAGAGTATGACAAACGTGACTCGGCTGCCAAGCGAGATGCTCAACGTGATATCCAGCGTGTACTGCGTGATAAGCAAAAGATCGCCAGATAATCTGGGAGAACTAGACGATTCAAATGAGTTCCAGTTTCAACCTTCAATTCCTTTAACCCACGTGTTAAAGTGTTGATAAATGTGCTATACTGAGTAAGTAAGTTAGTTATTGCTTCGTTACAGTTTTCTTGAATAAGAAGCTGTAGATTGGATCTCTCTTGCTTGGAAGATCCGCTTGATCCGAAGCGCCCTTTTTAATGAGGGGCCGTTCTTGGATTCGACGGGGGTAGTTCGAGCATGAGTAGCGAGTAGTGGGGACGCGTCCGCTTCATCAACGCTAAAGCCTATTAAACGGCAAACAACAAAACAACTACGCTTTCGCAGCCTAAGAAACTGTGTGCGTGCTTCTACTCTGCATCGCCCATGTGACAGGGATAGGGGCTAACAAATAGTGGGATACGCTGTCTCATCTCCGCCTGCGGTGAGCTGAAGAAGACAATCAGGCTGACCCAACGTATAGCCGGTTACGGGGCGATACTCGGGTGACATCAAAACTGTGACTACACTCGTAGAAGCTTATGTGCCGTTATCTTCGGACAGGGGTTCGACTCCCCTCGGCTCCATATGGAGTTTTAGAAAAAGCGACCTTTAGGGGTCGCTTTTTTGTATCCTCATAATTAAAGTTAGGCAATGCCTTTTAATGATTTCAGCCAATTCCTCAAATGTGTACTTGTGGTTTATCATGTCTACTATGTGGTCTCGGAATGTTTGGTATGCATATTTTTAAACTGCAAAAGATTTCTCTACCACCACGAATACCATCCGCATGAGGATGGTTCCCATACTATGGTTAACGGTACCCTTTTGCAAAGTTTCTTTGTTATAATTATTATAATAAATCTCTTCATTGGCTGGTGATTATGAATGAGTGAGAAATTTTGGTTAGTAGTACAGTATCCTCTAAAAAGTGAAAAAGGAAGCCAACGTGATAACTGGTTAAGAGATAAAGTCATGGAATACCTGGACATATCTCTAGTAGATACTAACTTAGGTTGTGTTGATGGCTTTGATATGGGTAAATGCATTTCCGACCCGAAAAAATATGCTCTTAATATATTTTGTATCATTACGGAAGAAGAACGGAGTATAGCCTTGATAAAGAGAGTGTTAAGAGATAGCAGGCTTGATTATACTCGTATAAAAATTGCTACAATGCCCTATGGAAAAGAAGAAACATATAGTCTTAAATTTTCCTATAAAAAGGGTGTTACCGATTTTTCGCTATAGCACAGTTTTGAGTTAGAATTACAACTACACCGTAAACAATTTTCTGGTGGGAGTCATGAATTTTGTGACATCAAAACAGTAACTACATTCGTAGAAGCTTATGTGCCGTTATCTTCGGACAGGGGTTCGACTTCCCTCGGCTCCATAAGCAAAAAACCGCTGAGATAGCGGTTTTTTGCTGTTTAGTGATTGAATTGTAGACCGAATGCAGACAATGAATTATGGGGAACTAATATATTCATTTTTGTAGACATGTTGTCTACGTCTAAAATTAGATCATTCACTTTGAAGTTAATAATTAGTGGCACATTTTCCGAAACTACATCTATAAGAGCTCGAACTGATATAAGATTAGATTATGGCATTAAGCACTCAAAAGCAAAAACATTCGGAGGAATTACTATTATGAGTTTTACTATTGATTATGTTAAAAATAAAAACAGAATTATTGTAACATCGGACGGTATGGAAGTTGAGGATGCCTTTGCGTACGCAGAACAATTTCCGAAAGTACTGAAGAAAACTAAGCGAGGGTTTACAGGTATGACTGTAATTACTGGTGGCCTGGTATTTAAGCAAGAGGTGATGGCAATTCTTGCTCCAACTGGTGAAGATGCTGTGAAAGCTGGAATCTCTACAAAACATAAATGGGTGTATGTTGCGCCTACCGCGTTCTACAAAACGCAAATGAATCGTATGTTTAAAGATATTGCAAACTTGTACGAATCGATAGAAGAAGCTGAAGCGTATCTTGATTCCGCAGGGAATTAGCAACTTCTAAAAATTAAAAGGATCCAGCCATCATCTGTAGCGCCAAAGGTACTTTCTGCGTATTGAAGAAGCACTGATAAAAAAACGATATATTCAGGATTAACTTATACAATGCATCACAATACTAAGGAGTTATTCCTATGATTAGTCTCCTTAATCAGACTGATTCATCAAATGCTGGTTAAATGCTTCGAGGGTGACTTTAAAACTGTGATTACACTTGTAAAAGCTTATGTGCCGTTATCTTCGGGCAGGGGTTCGACTCCCCTCGGCTCCTTATGCCAAATCCACAACATTCAGTAGAAAGCAGTTGTCGCAGAGTATTTCTGTGATGGCTGCTTTTTTCTTGTGGCAGCTCCAGCAGTTTTTGGGTGAAAGATTATTTTCAGGTAGAGCTCTATTCGTTTAGGTTCAACTTGTTATTAGATTCGTAATCAAGGCATTGTCTAATTTTTGGGGTTTGTGTTATATTGTGTTTGATAATTCTTGATATTAAATGCTGAAATTCGAGAGAATAGAAGGAAATACTGCCTTTACATAGAGGAAAAGAAAGACAACAGCCCAGTTCTACTTCTCAACATCAGGGTGTAACAATGAAAATACAATTTAAACAATCGAAGAAATACTTTTAACCACCCATTGCTACAGTGTAACGCGGAGACAATCGTATAGAAATCTTTCAGTGTCGATACTATATCACCCGCTATAGAGATCTATACGTTAAGGGACTTTTGCTCGAAAGCAATGCTCAGCGTAACGATATGTAACAGTGAATATTGAAAAGTATCAAGCACTAACCTTGGTGTAGAGCTGTAATCATTTATGCGATTTTTTAGCGAAACGAGGGAAATGTAGTGAAGTACTTGACTCGATTAGATCCAATAGAAAAGTTGGACTTTTCTGCAAGAGCGTATAACGCCCTTCGTAGAGCAGGCATCGATGGTGTAGGCGATCTACTGGATTTCCCAAAAGAAAACTTCCCGAGTCTGAAAAACATGGGGGCTAAATCTGTATCAGAAATTACAGAAGTGATTGAGCAGATAAAAATTAACGAGATTGATCCTTTGAATTGCAGTGCAGACCAAAAGGCAGAGGGCGATTTGGTTGCGTGGTTCATTGGAAAGGATGGCCTATCGTATCGAGATTTGCCTATAGAGGACATTGGGCTATCAAAGAGATCATTCAATTGCTTAAAAGGAGCAGGGATTGACTATATTTCCAAGTTGTTGGATAAGACCGAGGCTGACTTATTTGGAGTCCCAAAAATGGGCGCAAAGAGCCTGAAAGAAATAATTGAAGCCATAAATCTACTTGTTCTACAACCAGCGCCTGCTGCTCAGAGCTCCCATAATGAAGATTCAGTTTACGGAACTGATGAGTTTTGCCTTTGCATCGTACAGGAAGTTGTTAAGACAATAGGCGTTCATGCAGGCCAACTATATGAGGACATTCTTCCGTTGGTTGAGAATCGTAATGGTAGTTTTTTTTCAACGTTTTCAACTGCGGAGGTCGATGAGCAGCTGATTTCAGAGCTCTATGGGTTGCCCCTTTTGAGAGGTGCAATCAAAGAAACTTTTCTGAAGAAATTTGAATCCAACCCTTATGGACTAGATAAGTTTAATCTGGTGAGATACTTACCTTCATTTTTGCAGAATGAAGCATTAGTGGATAGCCTGATATCAGAACTGATACAGGACGGTAATTTACTCTGCTTACACGCTCAGATGTATAAGCGGAAATATCTAACGGCTCTTGAATATGCTACATACTTGCCAAAATCGCAAGATTGTGCTGTTTTAACTGGACGGCTATACGGGCAGACATTGGAAGAAATTGGTAATAAACTAAATCTTACGAGAGAACGTATACGGCAAATTGAAGCAAAGTGTATCCGTAAGGCGCCCCCTCTGAGTGAGGATCTATATGCGCTTGTTTTTCAGAAATATGACATAGCAAAAAAAGATTTCCTTTTAGGGTTCAAGGAATCCGAGATTACATATAATTACCTTTCTATTGCTTATAGAAAAGGGGAATATCCCATAGATGATTTGGCGATGGATTTTGATTTTCCCGATTACTTTAAAAAGGCGGCAGAACGAATAATTTATAAAAATCACGTGGTTCTTGGTAGCGAACGAGTTCTTTGTAGCCGCTCCGAGCTTGGTGAATACATATTGCGCACAGCGGGTGTTGAAGGTCTTACCTTTGAAGAATTTTCGCAATTATATAAGATGCTTCTAGAAGATTTAAATCTACAGGATAATCCTAAGTTTTCGGTAATGGATCGAGGATATTCCAATAAATTAGCAGCAAGCAACCATGTTCTGTGGAAATATGGACAAAAACTTCGATACTACAATATTGATGCATATGATTACTCAGATCTGCTCAGCGGTCTTAATTTGAGCGATTATAAGAATGTAGAGTTCTCAACACGCAAGTTCTTTCAAGAATATCCAGAGTTGATGAGTGATTACGACATTCAGGATGAATATGAGTTGCATAATCTGCTTAAAAAGATCTGTACAAGTGACGATTACCCACAAATTCGCTTTAAGCGAATGCCTAACATAGAGTTCGGGGTAGGAGACAGAGATACTCAGGTGATGGATATGTTGTTGGTTCTCGCTCCTATTAGAAATACAGATTTTGCTGCAGCCTATGAACACGCTTACGGCGTATTGTCTCAAACAGTGCTGGCCAACTACATGAAAAACTTCGATCAGTATTTTTATTCGGGTATTTACAAAATAGATGTGCCGATGCTCTCTGACATAATGGCTTCCCAAATGAAGCGACTACTGTCCAGAGAATTCTATCTCTTGTCCGATATTCGGAAGTTGTATGTGCGTCAATTCCCTCAGGTCGATCCCAAACTGCTGAATCCATACACGCTAAAGGCACTTGGATTTCGGGTTTATGCAAATTATGCAATCAAAGACCAGTATCCGTCTGCAACAGAGTACTTTCGTGCGATTCTTACTACAGAGGATATCGTAGATGCGCAGTCTTTTCCTAAGGAAGTGCTAAACACGATAGCATATATGTCGGAGGTCTATAAGCTAAAAGCGGCGTATGAAATTTTAGAATATGCACCATTAAAATATGTTCATTTTCGCCGGCTAAATTGTGCTGGTGTAGAAAAAGAATCCATACTGGACTATTGCCGCAAAGCATATCAAGCAGTTGATTCACAATATTTCACTGTATATTCCCTGCAAAAAAAAGGTTTTACTCATGCCTTCGATGAGCTTGGTTTTGACGAATGGTTTTATGCATCACTACTTTCAGAAGATAAGGAGCATTTTACCTATCGCCGGATGGGAAAAAACAAACTTTTCAGACGAGGTAGTGAAAATGTATCCCTAATAGATTTTTTGGAATGGATTTTGTATTCCAGTGAATCACTATCTTTAGATGTATATGAGCTGACTGAAAAACTATTAAGTGATTACAATATAAACTTTGAATGGTATAAAATAGTTGAAACGATTAAAGGTAGTGCAATGTACTATGACACAATAACTCAAAAAGTTTACGCTGACTACGATGTATATTTTGAGGAGATTTAACCTACGGTTAGCGGATGAGTTATTACAAGATAAATATGAGGAGGTATTATCTAATTGAACTTACTTAAAGAAGGCATTGAAAACAGAAGCATTTTACCAACAACATTGACCAAAAAGCTATCGGTGGATAATCACATGCAAACTTATACCGTATATAAAATCCGGCTGGATGAACTTTATTATAATGATCAGAACGACCGCATTGCGACTTGGATCAGTCAGTATAAAGCGGAAAATGAGATTACTAATATAGACACGGAAGATAAAGAACAATATAACCGGATCATTCAAGGCTTTATTACCGAAAGCAATCCAGAAGCATTGAAGAAAACACAAAATAATATTGAGCTCATTGGACAACAAGAGGCTGGAGTCATCTTGACTGATGGTAGAATCATTGATGGTAACCGGCGCTTTACTTGCTTGCGCAATTTAGAACAAAAAACCGGAAAAACGCAATACTTTGAAGCTGTTATTTTAGAGCACAATATTGCTCACAATGCTAAACAAATCAAAATGCTCGAATTGTTTCTTCAGCATGGTGTGGACAAGCCGGTTGACTACAATCCGATAGATCGACTGGTGGGTATATATAATGATATCGTAGAAAATAAACTTCTTACAGCACGTGAATATGCCAGTAGTTCTAATCAAACGGAAGCGGATATTAAGCGAGAGGTGGAAAAAGCAAAATTAATGGTGGAATTTTTGGAGTTCATTAACGCCCCGAAACAGTTCTACTTAGCTCGCACCATGAATCTCTCCGAATCATTAAAAGACTTGTATAGTATGTTAAGTAAGGTGAAAAATGATGATAGTCGTGAGGACTTAAAAAACAATGTATTTGCCCAATTACTTATGGCACCGGTTGGGGATACAAATAGATACATAAGAAAAATCGGGAAAATTGCATCAAACTCCAGACTTCTGGATGAATATCTTGATGAACAATCAGATTTGATAGAAAATGTTTGTGATGCTGTGGAGCAGCACCCAGTTACGACTGAAAAAATAATTAATGAACATATTCGTTCACAAAAAGAAATTCAATTAGAATTTGCTAGATCCACTGAAAAGTGGGTCAGCAAAGCGGACGGTGATGCAAGCCGAAATCGTCCTGCGCAGCAAGCCGAAAAGGCGTATGAAATGCTTGATACCATTGACACGAATATATTTAAGAAAATATCAGATGTGCAAAAAGAAGATATACGCGAAAAGCTTGATTTGGTTCAACAAATATTAGATAGCATTAGAGGAGAACTAGATGTTTAAAGATCTTTCGCTGAAAGCAACATATTCTTCTTATGAAGATGATATTGGATCTTCTTTCTATACCCCGATCTTGCGTGAGTGTATCAGTTATGACAGGGCTACTGCATATTTTTCAGCTCAAGCACTTGCTAACTACGCAAAAGGTCTAGAAGTATTTGCACGTCGAGGAAATAAGTGCCGAATGATTGTTTCTACGGAACTATCAGAATATGACTATCGTCAAATCAAAGAGGGATACCAGTTACGAGAAGAGGTCAATCAAGTACTGTTAGGAAGGCTGAGAGAAACACTTTCTCTTGAGGAAGAGCGTGATATCTCTAATCTTGCCTATTTAATCTCACTTGGGATTATTGACATTAAGATTGCCTTTACACGTAAGGGGATTTTTCACGATAAGTTTGGCATCATGGAAGATGAAGTAGGCGATGTGATTTGCTTTCGAGGATCAAATAATGAAACTGCGGCGGCTTATAATAATAATTACGAAGCATTTGACATTACTTGCAGTTGGCAGGCATCGGCTTTCGATTACTCAAAAATCAACAAAAGCAAAGAAGTATTTGAAAAACTTTGGAATAACAAGGTTGAAAATGTCTTCGTTTTTGATATGAGCCAAATCCTTCATAAAGAAATTGTTTCTCACAGCAAAGG
This sequence comes from Paenibacillus sp. FSL F4-0122, assembly GCF_038002845.1. Lineage (NCBI taxonomy): Bacteria > Bacillati > Bacillota > Bacilli > Caryophanales > Paenibacillaceae > Paenibacillus > Paenibacillus sp. FSL F4-0122. Next base: position 2,127,955 of record NZ_JBBODI010000001.1, on the reverse strand, counting down.
GAAGGTCATTGTCGACACTGCACAGCTTGAGCCAAGTTGTCTCCTATTGGATTACGACGATGGGTTAAAGCTTGACATTAAAATTGAACCCTCTCTTCTTTTAAATAATGCAGTTTATAAACGGTGGCTCAAGCGATATGTTGATTTAGAGCGGAGCAATGAACATATTATTCGTTTTAAAAGCAGTTTAACTTATCCAACTTACAAGAAAATCATTCGTATTCTGGAGCAAGATGCCCAAAAGCGAACCTATAGCTTCTTTACCACGCGACGGCTCCATGATTATATCGCAAACCGAGAAATATATATTGAAAAGCGAGCTAATGTTGGACTTTCCATAAAAAATCAAGATCCTATTGTACGAGCAGAGTTTGCTGAATACAAAGCGGTTGTCGATTGCGCTTTTTATCGGAAACTTCGAGACAAGCAAATGTGGGATTCGTTTTTCATGTGTACCATGAAAAAATCCAGCAACTTCTCTGTCCCTGGATCAGGGAAAACGGCGTCTGTTTTAGGGGTATACGCATACCTGCAAACACAAGGCCTGGTCAAAAGAATTGTTATGGTTGGGCCAAAAAATTCATTTGGTTCTTGGGTTGATGAATTCAACGCCTGCTTCGGTACGAAGCAAAAGGTTCAATTATTTAGCATACAAGATCCAAGTTATCGATCTACCAAAGAAAAACAGCAAGCCATTTTATATGATACGGGAAATAACAATCTTTTGTTGTTTAACTATGAGAGTTTAGGGACTTACTTGACAGAAATCAAAAAACTAATTGACTCTGAAACATTGCTCGTGTTTGACGAAGTGCATAAAGTGAAAGCTCTGAATGGCCGCCGCGCTTCTGATGCACTTGAAATCGCAAAGGATGCTTGCTACACAATTGCACTTACCGGAACTCCTATACCTAACTCGTACACCGATATTAGAAACCTGTTGGATATTCTTTATCACAATGAATATGCTGATTTTTTTGGATTCACTATTCCACAATTGAAAGACCCAAGTATAGATGATATTTCCGTTATTAACCAGAAAATCCAGCCTTTCTTTTGTCGTACAACAAAACAGGAATTGCAAGTACCGGCAGCAAATCCAAATTCTCTTATCCAAGTAATGGCCAGCCGCCTCGAAAACGAATTGTTTCAGATACTGCTGCTAAAGTACGCAAAGAATAAACTTGCTCTAATAATTCGTCTTTTGCAATTGGAATCAAATCCACAAATGCTATTAAAGTCACTTGACTTATCGGAGTTTTCAGATGTTTTGGATATTTCTGGAGAGGTAGAGCGATTTGATTATGTGGATTTTTCCGACGATGTGGTTTCTCTCATTAATAATATTGAAACCACCAAAAAGTTTGATGCCTGTATAGAAATCGCCTTACAGCTTCATAGAGAGCATAAACCGGTAGTAATTTGGTGTATATTTATTGATTCTATGATGAATATTAAGGGGGCCTTGGAACGAGCAGGGGTTCGAACTGCATGCATCTATGGAGCGATTTGTATGGAAGAGCGTCAGGTGATTTTATCGGCATTTCGAAAAGGTGAGATTGATGTCCTAATCACTAACCCACACACCTTGGCTGAGTCTGTATCTTTGCACGTTGTTTGCCATGATGCAATATATTTTGAGTACAGCTATAATCTTGTTCATCTCCTACAGTCGAAAGATCGTATCCATCGCTTGGGGCTGCCTAACAATCAGTACACCCAATACTTTTTCACACAGGAGATATTCTTTACCAAAGATGGAGATCCATATTCGTTGGATGAAAAGATATATCTCCGTCTTAAGGAAAAAGAGCAGATTATGTTGGATGCGATTGAAAACAACATGCTTGAACGAGGTAATACAACGGAAGAAGATTTAGATCTTATTTTTTCTGATCTTAGATTATAGATGAATTTTTCACTCGTATATAAACAACACTTGAAAATATCAACTGCTTATCCAGTTTAACTTATTTTGCTCCTTAATACATGTAGCTAAACTACCCTCCCACACATCTGAAGCACCAAGCGGCGGCGAATTATGGATTTACCAAGCAACGGCTCAGAAAATTGAACCCTTGTCCATACAAAGCCACAATGGATAAGTTAGACTGGAATTTAACTCAGTCCTAATTTAGGATACTTAGAGGAACGAAAAATAGAACGATGATATCTCAGTGGCGTCAAAGGATGCCCTGAATGTATCACCGTTTTTATTTCACTTCGGTTAAGTATTCTTTCGTATTCTCATGTATTGTGCCCATAGCATACCATAATTTGGTATGCTTGATTTAAATGGATCAATAATGGAGGCGAGCATATGAGTAATCCTAAACTTTTAAAATCTTTAATTCGTTATTATTATTTTGCTGAAGCAATGGCATTTTACGAAAAGTATTACGAACCAATGAACAAGGTGTACCTGAAGAAATTATTCAATCTAAATATGGTGAGACAGTGGATATTCTGGAAAGGCCAATTACCTGAATACCCCTTGTTTTTCACTGCACATCATTAGAGAATTTCGCTTCAATGGTTAACGATGTTGATATTGAGCCTCGCTCCGGCACTGGATTTACTTCATTTACTGAGCTCCCTCTTGGGGAATTGGATCGAATGAAATCAAGGAGTCCCAAAGAAAACTCACAGATTACTATAGGGTTTCCAAGAAAATATATAATGACACAGGGAGCAACTCCAGTATTGTCACTAAAACGCAATAAGAAATTAATGGACATAGTACTGAGTAACAAGGAAATAAAAGAACATTTAAAGCATTTTGTAGTAGATGACGATGTTAGTGCTTTTCAGGAACTGAGGGTTCTGAAGAAAATTCCTATAACTGAAGCTGTGTGGATCTTATCTACAGATAAATTGAACTCTACGGATTGCACTGTGTCATTTAAAGATTCTGTTGCCAACTATAAGGGGAAATATGGGAATATTGCGTTTTCTTATTGGAATCAAAAACATCAGATGGAAGCATTAGCGGAATGGCAATACATGAAAATTTTTGAGGAAAATGGTTCTCTTCTAGGTTTTAAATGTATGGGTGAATACTATTGGAAACAAATCTATTTTTCCCAAATAAGTAAGAATGTTAAGATGGCAGCCGGAAATAAAGCCAAATATCAATTTAAAAGCTTCAGAAACGACTTGGAACCATTTCTAGGCCCATTTACTTTTTTTGATTTGGCCAGTTTTATTAGAGAGCTTATTGAGGAGAAATTCGGTAATTCTACATCGAGAATCAATCATTCCATTAATGAACATTGAGCAAAAGTCGCAAAGTATTTTGAAGCATTAATGCTTCATGTGTTCAGATATTCAAAACAGGAGTATTTGAATGACTATATAAAAATAGGTCCAGAGAATAAACGAATTACGCTGCCTGATCAAACATCCTCAGCATCACACGGCGGCGAATTGTGGATTTGCGCATCCACGGCTCAGTTTCTAAAGTCCCTATCCAATCAAGGGTTTAAGGCCCTTTTTGGGAAAGGAGTTCTACACGGGTTAATAGAAGAAAGGTATGGTCATTTAATTTATATAGCTTACCCAGTATTCTTTTCTGGATAGCACCATTTACAGCCATTATATCCTTGAGCAAAGTAAAACTAGGCATTGACTGTATCAATTCTATGTTGGGGTTTAATTTCATTAATTCTGCAGCGTGACTCTACTTTAGCGGTTTTGTAAACTTCCATTGTATTGGTATTCACTATATAAGTCGCCATTGTACACCTCCCTTAAAATGTATTTTACTGTATAAAAACCAATAAAATAAGAACATTTGTTGTTTTGTTATTTGTTTCCTTGTTATATATAATATTTGCTACCTGTCACTGTTCGTTGTTTTAAATCTAGCAAATAGGAAACACTAGTATTGTAGATTTGAAAGGGGGAATAAGGAATGGAGCTTGTCGTATATCAATGGTAAGGATGGACACAGTGGGAAAGCATTTTCCGAAGAAGAGAGAAACATTTTCTGAATATGCAGCACTAGAAAATGCCTATCTTGATGGAATGAGAGAAATACTGAGCGAGGTGGCTGCTAGAAAACATCTTGAGATATGGGGAATGCGATCTAAAAATCCTCATATCAGGAAGGCTAACGAAGAGTCTTTTATCAAATCGATCGCCTACACAGTAGTTTAAACGAGACTCAACGTGAATTGTACGGATTCATGGAAGAGGCTATGAGCACAGAACAGGGTCTCGAAGAAGAGGAAGCCTTTGTAGTTGGATTTCTGGAAGGATACCGCTTTATAAAAGAGCTTCAGAGATCAATCGGAGGTCTGACTCTGGTTTAGAAGTTGATAACCTATATGCTATAATAATAGTAATTATTTAACCGGAGGTGTCCAAGATGCGATGGGATGAAGTTCAGGAGCGTTTTCCGAATGAATGGGTCGTACTTGAGGCGACCAAGGCGTATTCTAAAGAAGGCCTGCGTTTTATTGAAGAGATGTCCGTTATCAATTCCTATGAGGACTCTACCAAAGCATTGAAGCGATACAGTGAGTTGCACCAGGAAGACCCTCATAGAGAGTATTGTTTCTTTCACACCTCCCGTCCTGAGATTGTGGCGCGAGAACGATATGTTGGTATCAGAGGGCTAAGATGAATATAACAGAAATTTATGGACTTCCCTTCGTAAGCATGACCGTTTTATTTAGGGGGAGAGAATTAAAGCTTGAGAAGGTACTGCTTGATACAGGTTCTGCCAGCACGCTTTTGAACGCGGATATCGTACAGGAGATTGGCATGGTTCCTGAAGGAAATGATATCGTGGATATTATACGAGGCGTAGGTGGTGTGGAGTATGTGTACACTAAGTACCTAGAATCCATTATAGTCGATGAAGTAATGCTTAAGGATTTCCAAGTTGAAATCGGTAACATGGATTATGGCATGGATATCGACGGGATTCTCGGATTTAACTTCTTGAAACAAGTAGGGGCTGTGATTGACATCAAGGAAATGGAACTAAAAAGCAGCGGCTGTTAACCGGCAACTGCTGCATATAATTCTAATAGCAATCCATGCCGAATTGTGGCTCTGCACGTTCATCCCTAGGCTCTATTTGAAACCCGCTGATAAAGCGGTTTTTTTCTTGTTTATGGACTAAATTGCAGTCAAGGGATAAAAGGCTAACCTAAGATGTGATGAGTACATAAGGAGATAAATGAAAACCAGTACACTTATGCTATAATTTAATAAAGTGCTTCTGTGCTTTTAGAAAAATTGGAATAAAGGATGCATTGATCAACCATGTATGAGAATCAGACTTCTATGCACCACAAGCTGTTTATTATCGGCGCAGGTGCTGCTGGATTAATGGCCGCTGTTACTGCGTGTGATATGGGTATCGATACTGCCATTCTGGAGAGTAACGACCGGATTGGAAAGAAAATATTAATGACAGGTGATGGGCGCTGCAACATTACAAATGAATCCACTGCAACGGGTACAGATGAAGCAATCGCTTTATCGCGCAAGTATCACAGTAATCAGGCCGGATTTCCACTTGCGGTATTGCAGCAATTTGGCATCCGTCAGACCATAGATTTTTTCTCCTTTCTCGGGCTTCCGCTTACAAGATTGAAGGATGGCTTGATGTATCCGATGTCGCTGCAGGCAGCAGCGGTGCTGGATATTTTCCAGCTTGCGCTGGAGGATCGGAATGTTCCGGTGTACCTCAATAACAAAGTGTTGGATGTTACTGTTTCGAAGAATCATCCGCGCTTCAAGATAAAATGCCAAACGGAGACAGAGGAGGAGGTTGTTTATACTAGCGACTATCTACTTCTATCTGCGGGTGGCCTTGCCGGTCCAAATGCGGGAAAAGAACCTCCTGGGTATACACTTGCTGAACGTCTGGGACACACCCTGATTGAGCCTTTACCGGCCATTGTGCAACTGAAGCTGCAATATCCGAATATGAGAGCACTGTCCACTATCAAATCTCAGGGACAAGCTCATATTATTGTAAACGGTAAAGTCATCGGCAGTGAACAGGGCGAAATTGCCTTTACGGACTATGGTATTACTGGTCCGCCAATTCTCCAGCTAAGCAGGAAGGCTGCGTATCATCTTGCAAGAGGAGAACAGGTGAAATTATCGGTGGATCTGATGCCTGACCGCACGGAGGAAGAGTTAGTTGAGTTTTTAGAAAGGCTCTGGGAGACTTTTGGACACCGGACGGTTGCAGATTCTCTCGTTGGCATCTTTAACAAGAAGCTTGTTACGGTCCTACTCAAGGAGACCGGCTTAGATCAGCAGCCACAGCTGCTTTGCCAGGCTCTGTCGTTGAAAACTAAGGAGAAATTTTATCGAATCTTGAAGCGCTGGGAATTTAAAGTGACGGATACCAATGGCTTTACGAATGCACAAGTGACAGCTGGCGGCATCGATACGTCGGAAATAATCGAAGGAACGCTGGAATCCAAGCTAGTACCTGGGCTTTATTTGGCTGGCGAAGTGATGGATGTGGATGGAGACTTCGGCGGCTATAACCTACAATGGGCCTGGAGTTCCGGATATGTGGCCGCCATGGCGCTAGCTAAGTCAATTCAATAAATTTATTAGGAAAAGGGATGCATCAATTAACATGTATAAGGATCAGACTTCTAAGCACCACGAGCTGTTCATTATCGGTGGGGGTGCTGCAGGTCTAATGGCTGCAGTTACAGCGAGGGATCAAGGTATTGATACAGCAATTATTGAAAGCAATGACCGGCTGGGGAAGAAAATAATAACGACGGGTAACGGGCGTTGCAACATTACGAACCAATCCACCGCCACCGGTACGGATGAAGCGGCCGCTTTATCACGCAAGTATCACAGTAATCAGGAAGGATTCCCAATACATGTATTGCGGCAATTCGGTGTCCGCCAAACGATCGAATTTTTCTCCTCGCTCGGGCTTCCTTTTGTAAGCTTGGAGAATGGCCGGATGTATCCGATGTCGCTGCAGGCGGCTTCGGTGCCGGGTGTATTTAAGCTGGCGCTGGAGGATCGGAATGTTCCCGTATATTATAAACATAAAGTGTTGGATGTTACCGTTTCGGCGGGACATCCGCGGTTCGCGATAACCTGCCAGACGGAGACAGAGGAACAGGTTGTGTATACCAGCGACTATCTTTTTCTATGTGCAGGCGGCCTTACCGCTCCCAAAACGGGAACGGACGGCTCCGGTTATACGCTTGTCCAACGTCTGGGGCACACCTTGATCAACCCGGTGCCAGGCATTGTACAATTGAAGCTGGATTATCCGTATTTGAAGGAACTATCGGGCATCAAATTTGAGGGAGAGGCCCATGTTATCGTAAACAATGAAGTCATCCGCACTGAGTCTGGTGAGATTCTTTTTACGGACTATGGTATCTCGGGCCCGCCCATACTTCAGCTCAGCAGAAAGGCTGCGTATAATCTCGGAATAGGAGAATCGGTGACATTGTCGGTTGATTTAATGCCGGAGCGCACGGAGGAAGAGTTAATTGATTTTCTGGAGATCCACTGGGGGATCTTCGGACACCGGACGGTTGCCGATTCCCTTATAGGTATCGTCAGCAAGAAACTGATTCCAGTTCTGCTGAAGGAGGCTGGAATTGATCAACAGTTGCACCTGCTTTGTCAGGATCTTTCGTGGAAAACAAAAAAAATATTTTATAAAATCTTGAAGCGTTGGGAATTTAAAGTGACCGATACCAATAGCTTTACTAATGCACAAACAACAGCTGGTGGCATCGATACGACGGAGCTAACCGAAGGAACGTTGGAATCTAAGTTAGTCCCTGGACTGTATTTGGCAGGTGAGGTGATGGATGTCGATGGAGATTGCGGCGGCTATAACCTGCAATGGGCCTGGAGCTCCGGCTATGCCGCCGCGATGGCGCTTGCTGATCGACGTGCTAGCACCACGTAAGGGGGCAGATGGTTGCTGACTCTTAAACGATCACCTATTACTAGGCAGAGGTTTGCTGTAACAAGTCTGGTTTTAGTAATGTGAAAGCGATGAGGGTTGTTTCTCATCGCTTTTTTGTGATTTTTTAAAGTTTGGTGCTCATTTAAAAATGATTGTTGGGGTTTAGCGAAATATCAATATTCGTTGCTTAACTCTGATGTCTTCATTTTACCTCAACTTTATTGTCGTCCCTTTATTAATCCTTAAGTTTATCAATTAGAGCTAGTATTCGTCTATTTTTTGTATCTTCCTTTTTAGCAAGCTCAATATAATTAATCTGCTCTCGTTTAATGTAATCAGGCTGGTTTAGAAATGTATTCAGCATGTGGTACTCTTCAAGGTTTGTAGTAATGTAATCTGGCACAATCAGTTTACGATTTTCCTCGCATTTCTTAAGTATTATATGTAATGTATCACCGAGCTCTTTTTGTAATGCTCTTCGAATAAATTCGTTATAAACAAAATAATGCCCATTCTTTGACGGCAATAAAGTATGGTCAAATTCGTACCCGTCAACAGAGATTTGAATAGGTACTTTACCATTAGTATTGAATATCTCCCTTACTGAATAGGGGAAATAGACTACTTTCCATTTCATTTTACCTTCCAGCAGCTTTATCTCACTATCAAATTCATAAACCATATTAAATAACACTCCTCGTGGTAAAGAAGCTGATTTCGGTCACTCATTTTATCATAGCCACTTTGCTGTTTCTAGGTGATTCGAATTCAATATGCTGTTGCAATAACCTATATGATGTTGAACATGCCTTATCTGCATGAGGATAACATCAGTTTTAGTTATTTCTTCGTATAGCACACATGGTTCCAATAATCTGCCGTCAGTAAGTTCATCAAAAAACTTGCGAGCCACACTCAATATATCTTCTACGTACTGTGTCATTTCCTCTTTAGTAGGGTACTCAGAGCACTCCTTATCTAAGTCTTCTGTTATATCTTTACCGAAGTCAGGTATTTTGAATTCTTCATCCTTTTGCTGCCTAAACCAAAATTTCATACTGGTTGTAGCATGGAATATATGCTTCCAGTATTTATGCTTGGCATCCTTCCAAAAATGATCAGGACATACTTCGATAAGATTCTTCAACATTTCTACGGTTGGATCAAACTGTCTTCTTAAAACAGCCACCATCTTATCACTCATGTTCATCAACTCACTTCTCGAAATTTTGAATCTTAACTTTATTCTTGTTCTCCACAAACAAAACCAAAACCTTCCATTTTACGATGGTGCATTTGGAAAATTTGTGTCACATAATAATTTAATGAAGCTGTCGCTATTTATCTTGAATTAAAAGTATTGCAATATAGGATAGGTTCGCGATTCAATCATAAAAAAATTATTACTTATACTGGAGGAACCTCTAGAAGATGAACCCACAACTGTTACAGGATTTTCCGTTCTTTGAACATCTTGATGATGAATATTTAGCTGAAATTACTAAGGTATGTGGCGAGCGTACTTATATAAAAGGAGAGTCCATCTTTTTTGAGGGTGAAGAGGGAGAGGAGCTCTATCTGGTTCTATCTGGAGTTGTTCAAATCTATCAAGATAACCACTCTAGGGATGTAGTACTCTCTATTTTTAGAGTAGGTGATTTCTTTGGAGAGATGGCTTTGTTGCAAAATGAAAGAGCGCGCTCTGCTTCTGCGAGGACCATTGAGAAGTCTACCTTATGTATTTTGAAAAAACGCGATTTCATTCCTTTACTAAAAAGTAATCCGGAAATACTAATCTGCATTTTGGAAACAGCATTAGATCGTCTGCGTGATGCCAATAAATTAATAACAGGCTTGACCGTTATCGACGTGCGTACGCGTATTGCTCGCGTGTTGTTGCGTCTAACAGAAGAGCACGGAGTGCCCTCTGATGAAGGTGTTCTAATCGATTTGAAATTAACGTATCAACACCTGGCGGATATGACAGGAACGGCGCGTGAGACCGTGAAAAAATCATTGCTTGGATTACAGGATGAGCAGTTGATACGTATTGATTAAAGGAAATACATTATGATGCGGCTCCATAGGTAGTAAAAGAAAAGACACCTTGAAGGGTGTCTTTTTACGTTATTGCAGCTTAAAAAGAAGATTCCAACAGTATTCCCGACTTTAATGAAAGTTCCCGGTTTCATTTTCCGTGAATTTGCCGTCGCTGTCATGCTGAGATTGCTTGCGGCGATCATTACGGGCTTGTTGCTGCTGTTGGGCTTCCAGGCTGTTTACGGGCGTGGCTTCCAAATCTTTTACAGTGTTGATCAGATTCTTGTCTGGTTTATTTGCGCTCAATTGAAAATTCCTCCTTGTTTACCTAATGGTTGTGAATTTTATTATGTGCTGGCTACTGTGTGGCTATTCGTGTTGTATGATCACAATCCATTCGCTGTCCTATAATCATTAGCTCAGAACACGGTTAGATATGGGAGATATGAGTAAATGATTGTTTCGGAACCTTTTTTAGTTTTGATATGTTGAACGTGTTCTGGTTCCAGAATTTGTATTATTTTCGAAGGGATACAGGGGCTAGATGCAGGATCTCTTTCTAAATATTTAGGAGGTGAAAAGAGAAACTTCATTTTTTGCAAGCGGTTACAATGATATCTGCAACAAATTTAAATCGGGAGGAAATAAAATGAAAAAAAGAGTTGCAAAGGTAACCAGTATTGTTGTGTTGTTTTCTCTTGCTCTTTCTTTAATAGTAGGTGGATGGACAAATACGGTGGTGCATGCTGCTGGTCTTGCGGTAACAGGCAGTGGAGGCTGGAATGAAACGGCATATGTGGAATGGTCACCTGTAAGCAATGCGACAGGGTATAACGTTTATGTTAAATTGGCAAGTGCAGCGGATTCTGGGTATCAACAAATTAATAATGAGTTAATCCGCAAATATTCTTCCTACTGGAGAGCAGATGCTGTTGGGCTTGCAGCCGGTAATTATGTGATGAAAGTTGAAGCTACCTTGTCAGGGGGTGGGACGGTAAGTGCGGTTTCAAATCCACTATCCGTAACGTCATATGACCGCTCAGGATTTGCTTTTTCGACTAGTTCGCAATATGGTACAGGATCAGGGGCTTATAATGAGAATGGAACCCTCAAGAATGGTGCTCAAGTGCTGTATATAACATCTCAGAATGCGCAAACCGTAACCCTTGGTGTGAAAATCAACAGCTCCGGCGCTGTACAAACAGGGGTTGGTCTGGGTGGTATTCTGACACTGAGACAAAAAGGTTATGATACAACTCCACTTGCGATCCGAATTATCGGAAAAGTTACAGCTGCTGATCTGAGTGGACAGCTTAACAGCAGTGGGTATCTTGAAGTCAAAGGTAAAAACAATTATTCGGAAATGAATATTACTATTGAAGGTATCGGGAATGATGCTTACGCGTACGGTTGGGGAATGCTTCTAAGATATGTAGGTAATGTGGAAGTAAGAAACCTGGGTGTAATGTTATTCCCTGACGATGGCATTTCAATGGATTCCGGCAATATGAATGTCTGGGTGCATAATAATGATATTTTTTATGGAGCTGCTGGAGGCGATGCAGACCAAGCCAAGGGCGACGGTTCCACAGACCTTAAAAATGGATCCAACTATATTACAATCTCTTACAACCATTACTGGGATTCCGGAAAATCCTCGCTAGTTGGTTTGAGTGAGCCGGCTGAATTTTTTGTTACCTTCCACCACAACTGGTTTGACCATTCGGACTCCCGTCATCCGCGGATTAGAGTGGCTTCCGTCCATATCTATAACAACTTTTTCGATGGTATCTCCAAATACGGTGTGGGTGTAACTACAGGTGCTTCAGCTTTTGTAGAATCTAATTATTTTAGACATGCTAAATTTCCAATGATGATCTCCTTACAAGGTACAGATGCTTTAGGGGAGGGTACGTTCTCAGGCGAAAATGGAGGTGTGATTAAAGCCTATAACAATCTTATTGTAGAGGCTTCAAGTCTCATCTATGCGAATTCAAACACAGGGACAGCTCCTGCTAATGCTACCTCATTTGATGCTTACTTAGCTTCGTCAAGAAATGAAACCGTCCCAAGCTCATACAAAGCATTAAAAGGCGGAACAGCCTATAACAACTTCGACACGAGCGTAAATACAGGAGTGAACGTATCTAATATTGATAACGTAAGCAATGTTGAACAGATTGTTATGGCAAAAGCCGGACGTCTGAATGGCGGAGACTTCACATGGGAATTTAATGATTCAGTGGATGACGTTTCGTATGCGCTGAATACAGCGCTGATGTCTGCAATCAGAGGCTACACAACGGGACTTGTCTCTGTAGGGGGGAATTCAAACCCAACGAACCCGACTCCGACTCCATCAGTAACACCTACGCCAACAGTAACTCCTGTGCCAACAGCGACCCCAGCTCCAACAGCAACTCCTGTACCAACGGCGACTCCAGCACCGACGACAACGCCAGTGCCGACAGCGGGAGCAACCGTTCACAACTTTACTACGGATGGAACAACAAGCAGCTTCTTCAATATCCAAGGCAATCTCTCAACAAGTAAGGGAACTGTGGCATATCAGGGTTTAACCCTATCCCAATGTCTAAAAATTGAGAGTGCAACCAGCATTCAATTCACTTCTGCTAAAGCTTCAACGCTAACCCTAGTGTTCAACACAGAGGGAACGAAAATCAAAGTGGATGGAACAAGTTACCCTATAACCAATGGCATTGCCACTGTCTCTCTGGCCGCAGGTGCGCATACCATTACAAAAGATAGTACGGCGAATCTGTATTATATGAAGCTGGAATAGGGAACTGACCGCCTCTACTTTAATATGGAGTATCAGAAAAGCGACCTGTAGGGGTCGCTTTTCTTTGCTTTTTCTTATGGTCTTATTACTTGAGTTATTGTCGATTGAAAAACTATCAATTTTGTGTTGATTTGATTAATCTTTATCATCAACCAAATCAATAATCTCACGAATATCCTCAATATTTAAAGCTTCTGCAATTTTGCTTATATGACTAAAGTTAATATTCTCCCTTTTTCCATTAGCTAACTCACTTAATGCAGCATGTCGGACATCGGATATTCTGGACAATTCTCGTAGGGAAATCTTATGTTTTTTGGTCAATTCTGATATTTTTACTATAACTCTCTTTCCCACTTCTAATCGCCTCACTAACTCTGAGTTTTCATCTTGACTATACGCATAAGCGTAACGTATAATAATTCCATAACTGGTACGCTTATGCGTATTGAATGCGTATTTTTTATTCTCACCAAAAAAATGTATCTCATATGAGAAGTTGAGGATAAGTGGTGGATATGAGCCTTTATTTAATTCGTATCACTAGAAGCAAACTATAATGAAAATAAATCTCCTCAAATATCTAAAAATGGAGGCTCCTATGCCCAACATTCTCGAATCTCTATACCACGGCAGCTTATTTCCCAGCGTGGATTTCATCTCCAAGGATCCCAGCTACCGTCCGAAGGGGATTTTGATGAGCTGGAGTCTTTATTGGAACTGTATTCTCAAGCCCAGGGGATGGAGATGACTGCTGCATTTGTGTGTGGATTCAAGACCGGAGCGGCAATGATGATTGAAATCTTAGTTGATGATTAATAATAGGATAGTTTCTCTTCATAAGTAGTTTCCTCAAATACTTTCTTGGATTAGCTTTCCCCTCAAGACACCAATCAAGGTGTCTTTTTAGCCTATCAATAAGACTATGTCCTTCCTATGAAGGAATATCCTTACATTCTACCGAATTCCCTACATATTAATTCTAAATACGCGAACACAGAAGGAATAGCCATGGACGAAGAAAGATACCTGATTATTGTTAAAAACAAAGACCGCACCTCAGAAATCGCATCATATGAACAGTTGGGCGTAAACATAAGGTTGATTTATCGCAGTTCTAATAAACCCTATTATTACAATGCAAGTGATGTAATGATTCTAGACAAGCCCGTTATTACAGCAATCACCAAAGAGCAAGTGGTGTTTCATCGGGATAACCCTCTTAGCAATGTTATGCGAGTGCTGGATTTCGGATCTCGGATTCGTGTGTTTTTTAAGGATGGAACCAATCGGGTGTATGAAGCCGTGCATGTTCGAATCGAGAGCAGCGGAGTGAAGAGCTCAGATGCGTTGAAGGTCATGGAGTATTGGCGTGCCATTTCAGGGCATATTGAGGGCGGAGAAGATCAGCCGGAGATGGACGCTTTTTTAAAAAAGGAATTTGCCAAGCTCAGTTTTGTACACCCAGAAAGTGTATTGAGTCACTATGTTAATGGGTCTCCGGTGAGCGAGGATGTCACTGTTGAATTACAGCCGATCTTCCCATTCAGGTATAACCTTAGCCAAAAGACGGCCCTGGATCATGCCTTACGAAGTAAGATCAGTATCATTGAAGGCCCTCCAGGTACAGGCAAAACCCAGACCATTCTCAATATATTGGCCAACCTGGCTGTGATGCAAGAGAAGAAGGTGGCTGTGGTCTCAGGCAACAATGCGGCGGTGCAGAATGTGCGCGATAAGCTGGAGGCGGAGGGTTATCCCTTTTTGGTTGCGGGGCTTGGCAATAATGAGAATAAAGAAAATTTCTTTGCGAATCTGCCTGTCGCCGAGGTCTCTGGCTGGGAAAGCGAGTTGCCTGAGGCGGAGCTACTATCCAAGATACAGGAGCTGGATGGTCGTATTAATCGGCTGATGGTACTGGATATGGAGAAGGCGCGTTTGAAGCAACAGCTGTCGGCGTATGTGCTGGAGCAGAAGCATTTTGAGAACTACTACGCCAAGCAGAATATAGAGCCATTAGAGAAGTTGTCATTCTATCATGAGACGCCTGAGCGGATGCTTGAGTTCATGAAGGATAGCCACCTTGCGGTGAGAAAAGGTAAAGAGAATGGTCTTTTGTACAAGTTCAAGCTTTTTGTCAAACATGGGTTCACGGAGCTTAAATATTTGAAGGAACAGGGGGCAGATGTGATTCTGAATGTTCAGCGGAAGTTCTATATTCTGCGGATTGAAGAGCTATCGGGTCGTATTGTAAGGATTGAACAAGAGCTGCAGTCTGCGTCCTATCAGCCTTTACTGAAGGAACACCAGCAGTGTTCCGTTCAGCTTTTCCAACATAAGTTGTATGAGAAATATCGTAATCTCTCTCGGTTGAAATGTAATGCAAAAGATTATCGGCAGAGCAAAAACTTTAAGTCATTCATCGAATATTATCCGATTGTCCTAAGCACGACTCATTCTTTGCGTAATTGCGTGCCGGCCAATGATCTGTTTGACTACGTTATTATTGACGAGTCTTCTCAGGTAGATCTGGTGACAGGCGCACTTGCGCTATCCTGTTGCAAACGTGCGATCATTGTTGGGGATACCAAACAGCTGCCGCAAATTGTGAGTATGGAGATTGAGAAGAAGGTTGGATGTGCTGCATCCGCTAACATCGACGAAGCTTATAATTATTTTCAACACAATCTACTGTCATCCATGCTTGTCCTATATGGAGATGATATTCCCAAAGTGATGCTTAAAGAGCACTATCGGTGCCATCCCAAAATCATTCAGTTTTGCAATCAAAAGTACTATAATGGCGATTTAATTACTTTTACGACTGAAGAGGATACAGAAGTTCCACTGCTGATTTACAGGACTGCGCCGGGTAATCACTTGCGAGAAGTAACCATTGGTGAGAAGAAAGGGAAGTTCAACCAGCGGGAGCTGGATGTCATTGAAGGGGAGATCCTTGCGGGTTGGGAGGAAGTAGCGGCTGGTCAATCGGATATTGGCTTCGTCACACCTTACCGCAAGCAGGTAGAGAAAGCAGCAGGACAGTTTGTCGATGATATCGAGAGTGACACGATACATAAATATCAAGGCCGGGAGAAGTCTATTATGATTATGTCTACAGTGTTGGATCAGACACGCTCTGGCAAAATAGGTATGAAATTTGTGAATGATCCCTGTAAGGTTAATGTGGCCGTATCCCGTGCGCAGAAGAAGTTTATTCTGATAACGGATCATGCCCTATTTCGGAAATATGGTAATGAAATTGGGGATCTCACACGGTATATGGAGTATAGCACGCTGGATGAGAACGTGGTGGACAGTGAGATAGTATCCATATTTGATCTGTTGTATCAGGAGTATTCGGGTAAGCTTCGGGCATTTAGAGAACGGGCTAAGAGAGTTAATGTATCTAAATTCAAATCGGAAAATCTGATGCAGGCACTGCTTGAGGGGCTTTTACAGGAGCCGGTTTATAGCGGATTTACACTCGGCAATCAGGTTCTTCTCAAGAATCTATTCAAGGATGTGAATAGATTGAAAGACCAGGAGCGGCGATATATCAGTAATAGAGCCTCTGTGGATTTTGTCATTTATCATAAGTTGGATCGGAAAGCGGCGCTTGCCATTGAGGTAGACGGATTTGCTTTTCATGAGAATAAACCGGAACAGAAAGAGCGGGATAAAATGAAAGATACTATTTTTAATACATATGGAATAAAGTTAAAAAGGTTCGCAACTAATGAGAGCTCAGAGGAGAGAAAGATCAGGGAGCTGCTGGATGCTATTATGCAATCAAGCTGATGTTTAATAATCACAGTACTCCGTAAGTCCACCTTTCAGTTTCTAAGAAAGCTGCTGTAAGTAAAGTAAAAGACATCTTAACCGTGTCTTTTACTTTACTATATAAGCACGTTTCAGCGCTTCAGGATAGTTGACCAGCCTATACTAATTCTCGGTTATTCCCCATACCGGTCAATCGCCATAGCTGCGGATTTCAGCATGCGCCGCTTAAGATGCTCACCCTCGACGATTTTTACGCGCAGGCCAAGAAAACGGATTTTGGACAATAGGAATTCGCTGTCGTCTCTCATGTAGATGACTTTGATTCGATAGATGCCCGAATTTTCATCAAAGGACACGGATTTATCAAAACAGGAAAAGGCGTACAGAATTCGGGACAGCTCAGCATTAAAGGTGGGAATGACTTGAATACATGCACATTCTTTCTGATCCTCTAATAATCGCGTTATTCTTGCTTTTAAGTCATCAATCCGTTTGGCAGGGAAGGGAGCTACTTCAACAGAAACAATGTTTTTTAGTTTAGTGGACATAAGAGAACGTTGCCGGGTGCTGTACCATTGCAAATACCACTCCCGCTTATACATGTTGTATTCCAGCTTATGAGCGAACCCGGATTGGTCAGTTCGTTGGCCTCCATGCTTAATATGGAAAGTAATAAGGATCGCTTGATTCTGCATGATTATACGGCGGAGTGTACGAAGCATTGGGTGATAGACCTGCCGCTCTTTGCTTTTAGCTTTCTCCATAATAATTCCCTGCACTTCTGTGGACGCTTCTGCCTCCAATATGGAGTTCAATTTACTTAAGGTATCCAGTGTAAAAGCTGCTTCTGAGGCCGGGTGCATTAACATGGTTTTCAGCCAGGAACGTTCCTGGGAGGTCAGCGCTAATGAACCCACTTCGTCGAGGCGTGAAATGATTTGGAAGTTAAATATTTTCTCAAATGGATTCATAATAGCTGTGAATCTCCTTCCACTCCGCGATAAATTGCTTACGCAGCCAAGGGGGTTCTAATACCTCGCAGCTCGAACCAAAGCTTCGTAACCACGGCTTAATTTCATAAATACCATTCACTGTGATCTCATAAAGGAATGTAGAATCGGACTCTTCCGTAATTACTCCCCACTGTCCCTGCGCTTCAACCCGCTCCCGAATAAAATTAACACCAGAGCGATTGGGGTTATAAAATCTCGCCACCACTTTAATTGCACGGGTGGTATCTATAACCCAGCTGTTTGTCATCTGCTCTTCCAGATTGCTGAGTTTCTGAGCAAACTCTGCTTCTTCCACAGTGTCGCCCTCCTCAATTTGAGTAAGGCCCTCCATTCGGAATTTCATGATGCCCATACGTGAATTATGTCCGATTAAATACCAGCGCCCATATTGATGGTCATAGATGACGCGGAGCGGAAGAACGGTTTCTGTGACGCCCCTTGTTTCCCGCTCAAAGAGAGGATTGGTATTCTGAGAGGCGTAGTTTTTGCCCTTTTTAGGGGATAGATATAGAAACTTAATTTTTTTTCGCTGCTGAATCGCTGCAAAAATTGTGTATAGGTGTGCCTCGTCAAGAATACGTGAATGATAATTATACTTGTATCTATGGGTTTCCGTAGCTTCGGGGTTATAACCCCGCTTCCGCAGGACCTTTTTTAAGGTGTCGCGCAGCAGGTAACCTTGCACCGACGGAGTCTGCGTGTTGGCGATGACATCAACATAGTCGTAAAGATCCAAGAGCTGATCGCCCGATAATTGATCAATCAGATCGTTAGCAGCCTTGTATCGATAAGGACGGCCCTCATTTACACGAAGAATAACGCCAACTTCCTCAAGATATTTCAGATCTCCACGGATGGTCTTCTCATCGGGCATTGGACAATCGGTTGGCATTTGCTCACTGCAGACATCCTGTAGATCTTTAGCCGTTAGCTCCTGAGTCTGAAGCGCAGTTAATAGTAGAGTAAGCCGGATGCTCTCCGTTTCCTTAAGCGACTTCGCCCGGAACAAGAACAGGAGCAGCGGGTCGGCAGATTCATAATAGTTATAGCGGAGCCATTCAGAGAGTTCCGTTCCTTGTTCTGTAGGCAGGTCTTGTTGTAATACGGTTACCATGCCCTTCAGGTTGCGCAGCGTTTTGTCATAGGTATGTACAGAAATGCCGAGACGATCGGCGAATTGTTGTCTGCTGTAAGCTCCCCCCGCTAAAGAGAGCATGCGAAGAAATTGAATCTCCTTGTCAAAACTTTCCCGGGCCATTTGTATCCCTCCAGCCTGTAGCGAATCCATTAGAAATAGTAGTACTTATTATATTAAGCACCAGAGTTGAATAAAATGGAAGTATTTTTGGCCGCCGCCATACTTCCGCCCTGTTCGTTACAGGGAAGATGAGCGAAGATAGATCCATGAAGCCGAAGCAATTCTGAAGAGGCGTTCGAATAGTATCAATGGTAGAGAATAGGGAAGTAACCGATCTGGAGGGATGAAGATGGATCCTATAAACAAGCTTATCTGTGAGCAGCTGGAACAGATTGAATATGAGGAGCAAGTTACAATATTGTATGCCTGCGAATCAGGCAGCCGGGCCTGGGGATTCCCATCGCAGGACAGTGATTATGATGTGAGATTTATTTATCTGCATAAACCGGAATGGTATCTATCTATTTTTGATAAGCGGGATGTGATCGAGCGTCCTATTAACAATATGCTTGATATCAATGGCTGGGATTTGCGTAAAGCACTGAATTTATTCCGGAAGTCAAATCCACCGCTGCTGGAGTGGCTGCAATCACCCATTCAATATGCAGAAAAGTACAGTATAGCAGAGAAGCTTAGAAGCATCTCCCCGTACACATTTTCGCGGAAGTCTTGTATGTACCATTATTTAAACATGGCAAGAGGGAACTACCGTGATTATCTGCAAGGCGAACAGGTCAAGATCAAAAAGTACTTTTATGTGCTTCGTCCCGTTCTAGCTTGTGAGTGGACTCACCGATATGGAGAGATGCCGCCGATGGAGTTCGATGTACTGGTAGAGCGGCTTATTCCGAAGGATGAAGAGCTGTGGCAGGTGATTCAGCAATTGCTGGCACGAAAAAAATCCGGTGAAGAACTAGACTACGGACCGCAGCTAACCGTGATTAACGATTATTTAGAAGAACAGTTCCAAGTGTTGGATAAGGTGGCGGCGTCCTTGAATGCTAAGGAGAACAACAGAGATCATCAGCTGGATGCTCTATTTCGAGAAGCTTTACAGGAAGTATGGGGACGGGCCCTATAGAAAGATTGATAGGAGGAAGATGGTAGTGGCTATTGTACAACTGAAATCTACGAATCCAAAATTCACTTTTTTAATTAAAAAAAATCCAGTGACAGGTATGCAGCTTCGTCCGGTTCGTCAGGGAGTGGCTTATGGATGGTATTCTGATGAGGCAACTTATAACGTTTATTTTAAGGATGCAGATAACGATATATCCTACAAGCAGAACGGAAGCGAGAGCTTTGAGTATTTAAATGTCTCCCGGTTTAATACACCTCTATTTCCGCTTAATGCGGTCAATGAGTTTTTCTCTACACCCTTCAAAGCCCAGGATGAACGGGATGCGGAAGGATATGAGCATTCTTTTTTCATTAATATGGTTCAGGTTGAGCGGATACACTATATTGAATTTTTCCAAAAGCATTTAAAGGGATATACCTTCTCCTTGCAGCATCAGGCACATAAGAGCTATTCGCTGACGATTACCACACATAAAAGCTTGTATCACCTCTTGCATGTTGTTGGTGTGCTGTCCTTGTTCTTATCCATATTTGGGGATGAGTACATAGATATTTCGGATGCTATCTTGGATAAATATATCCGCAGCCTTAACGTCATTGATGCACCCTTTTATATAAGAAGTCTATTTGCAAGGAATTTCCTTACCTCGAAGGAACGGTTCAAGCGATATAAAGCCTCCATCGAACAAACGGACCAGTATTCTATTGGGCTGGAGTATGGCGGTACTGCGATGCAGCGGCGTACTTTTATTTCGAGTGTGCTTCCATTCAATAAGCCGATTCTGGACATCGGTTGCGGAGAAGGTTTCTATGCAATTCCGTTTGCCGGGAAAATAGAGAGTACCTATTATGCGGTAGATATAGCTGAGGAGCTGCTGGAGGTTGTGAATCGGAAAGCGAAAGCTAAGGACATTGATAACATTGCAACCTTTGGCTCACTGGACCATTTTCTGGAGTCGTACAACGGGGAGCAGGTTGATGTGATTCTAACAGAAGTTGTAGAGCACATGAGCGAAGGTGAGGCAGCAGAGCTTATTCAGCAAATAATCGGTAATGTGAATTTTCAACAGCTTATTGTGACCACACCGAATGCTGATTTCAATCGTTATTATGAGCTGGAAGGATTCCGGCATGAGGATCACAAGTGGGAAATGGGACAGCAAGCGTTCGGGCAATGGGTTTTGGATACGATTCAAGGTTTAGCAGTCGAGGTCGAATATTTGATGGTTGGTGACCGGGTTGGCGAGATCCGTACGACGCAATGCGCTATTGTGCGAAGAAAGGAGGAATAGACAGTGGAAATTCAGACACGTGTACATACCATATTTCTGCTTGTAGGAGCAACGGAATGTGGGAAATCGACCTTTGCTAAAGAAGTTCTGATCCCGCAGTTAAAACTAGAGGATGTTTCTAAAGGGTTACGTACGAATGTGCAGTACTTATCCTCGGATAGTATCCGTCAGGAGATATTGGGCTACGACTATGATAAGTATGATCAGGTTATGCTGGAGGCGAGTTCGCATACCTTTCAATTATTGTTTGAGAGATTGAAGTTAGTCACTTCTTTTCCGATTAATGCGGAGTTTGTGGTGATGGATACCATTGGGCTATCCGAAGATTATCGTAGTAAAGTCCGTGAGATCGCCGGGCAAAATAATTACAATCTGGAGGTTATTCTGTTTGATTACCGCAAACGGGAGGATTACTACGCCTCAGAGCGCTCGAAGAAGCTGATCTCCAATCATTTAAACCGGCTCAGAAAAGAAGTCTTGCCTGTTCTGTCACGGGAAGGTTACAACAAGATTTATAAAGTGCGTGCTAAAGATTTTATTCTCGAGGGTGATGGGATACCTAATCCGGACTACCGGGTGATTATACAGGATTGGGATACTTATGCATCTACGGTACTTCTACAAGCACAAGAGTATATTGTGGTTGGGGATGTTCATGAGTGTGTCGAAGAGCTTCGGGGACTATTACGTAATTACGGCTACCGGGAGCACGAAGGTAAGTTAAGTGCAACAGATAAGCTCAGTAACACACGAGTCATTCTTGCTGGTGACTGGATTGATAAGGGTAAAAAGACGCGGGAGACGATTGAGTTCTTATTTGATAACCGCGAGCATTTCCTATTTGTTATGGGCAATCACGAGAACTTTGTATACAAGTACGTAAAGGGGGAGATTCAAGGAACCGATCCGGAACTGCTAAGAACGTACTTTGATTCCACCCAAGTGCTTAAGGAGGATCCCGCGCTTTTTAGTAAATTTTCGGCTTTAGTGGAGCAATCCCAGCCCTTTTACCGCTATATCGGTATGCAAGGTCCTTCTTTTTATGTTACCCATGCTCCTTGCCGTAATAAGTACATTGGTAAGCTGGATACGAATTCACTACGCCATCAGCGTAACTTTCGGCTGGATCGTGAGGTTTCCTTTGAGGAACAGCTTGATTTCCTAAAGCAAGAGGCTGTGAGTAATCACCCCTTTCATCTCTTCGGACATATTGCAGCCAAGCAGACTTTTCGGATCAAAAACAAACTCCACCTTGACACAGGGAGTGCGCAGGGTAATGAACTAACTTCTGTTCGCATGTCGTTTAAACCTTTCTATAAAAGTCAAAAATCGCATGTGACTACGGTGCACGAAGAGCTACCTATCCTGTTCCGGGAAAAGCAAACCGTATCCTTGCTGGAGCTTGATTACGAGTCTGTGCGCAGACTGCAGTATTCCTCGCAGAACCGGGTCAACTTCATCTCCGGGACGATGTCACCTGCGGATAAGGATGTGGCTGCCGGTGAGCTTGAGTCTCTGCGAAAAGGGTTGGATTATTTTGCCGAACGTCGTATTTCAGAAGTCGTTCTGCA
Source organism: Paenibacillus sp. FSL F4-0122 (assembly GCF_038002845.1). Classification (NCBI taxonomy): domain Bacteria; kingdom Bacillati; phylum Bacillota; class Bacilli; order Caryophanales; family Paenibacillaceae; genus Paenibacillus; species Paenibacillus sp. FSL F4-0122. The sequence continues at coordinate 2,105,245 of NZ_JBBODI010000001.1, read as the reverse complement.
GCCTAAATATATGGGATCACGCTGTAGTTTGTACCTTTATCGGAACTTAGAGCAGTGTTACGCAATTAGCCGGAACGGCTATAAGGTTCAGGCGGTCGATCTGACGCCTATCTACGAACAGCTGCTTCATAAATTCGGAACCTATATGGCTGAGCAGGGGATCCGTGTGCTTTTACTGGATGGCGAGCTGCTGCCTTGGAAAGCGCTTGGGGATGGGTTAATTGAGCGTCAGTTCCGGCCAATTGGCAAAGCGCTGGAGACAGAGCTGGATTTCTTAAGACAATATGGATTTGAGGAGTCACTGGGTAAACTGATACAGGATTTTGAAGTAAGCGGGTTTGAACAAGACCAGCACCATATGTCGAAAGAGACGCTTAACAATAACTATGGGTCTCATGTTTACCAGACTTTTAAGCATGTCCGTGACATAAGAGAATCGTATGTAGATCTTGACCAGCGTGACGAAGCCTACCGAGTATACAAGCAGCAACTGGAGCTGTATGCGGGTGATGCGGAATTAGCATACAAACCTTTTGCAATCCTGAAGGAAGTGCTGGAGAATGGCGCTGAACGGTTACCTGACGGCAAAACCTCCGAACTATACAGTTTTTTAAATGATGATGAATTTCTGGTTCTGGACTTGAAAGAGCCTGATGCTTACATCAGAGCAGAGGAGTATTTCGCAAAGATAACGGTAGAGAAACATATGGAGGGAATTGTAATCAAACCGGAGCAAGAACAGCAGGGGGTAGTCCCATACATGAAGGTCCGCAATCCGGGCTACCTGTCGATCATCTACGGGTACGACTACAAGTTTCCACATAAGTATGCCAAGCTGATGAAGCAGAAGAATATCGCTCCTAAGCTTCGTACGTCCTTAATCGAACACCGGCTGGGCAGACAAATGCTAGAAGTGAAGCTGGATGAGATCTCGTCTGACAACGAGGACTACAAGCAAATTGCAGCAAACTTGTTATTCGAGGTAACGAAAGAGAAAGAGATCGACCCGAGGTTGTAGAGGATTGTTACAGGCGAAGAAACTTGGTTTGCCAATTATGAGAATGAGTTCAGGCTGTCGGGAAGGTCCCGGCAGTCTTTTTTTCGTTCGGGGAGGAAGCGGAAACAGCTATCTTGCAACAAACAGACAAATTAATGCAAGAAAACGTAAGATAGTGGTCATAGGCCTTTTTTGATAATAATATGAAACCTGAGAGGAGGCAGCACAACTTGGAAATCATTTTTGAAGAGGACATAGAAATGGACCGGGGTACTACGAAAGTAACAACCCACCCGGCTGAAAAGGAACATTGGGCAAATATCGAAGTAGCCATTCAAACATCGGAGAAACGGATCATGGTCATCAACGCCAAAAATGATCGCAATGTCTCGATTGTATCCAGCTCAATCGCGGTCATAGAGCCGGAAGGCCGTATGTGCAGTGTACGTGTAATTACGGGAGAAATGTTTCTTCTTAATACACGATTGAAATTTGTTGAAGAAGTTCTGAATTCACCTCAGTTTATAAAAATTAATAATCAGACCATAATCAACACCAGCTACATAAAAGAGTTCTCAGCAACGGATAATGCGAGAATAAAAGTGATTCTGACGAATGGTTCTTGTTATTTTGTCAGCCGCTATTATATTAAAAATTTCAGGAGGAACTATCATGGTTAATCAATTAAAAAATTCGTTTTTTCAAGTGTTTACTTTAACTTCTTTATGGATAACGCTACTGTTAACTGTGTTTTTCAAGGATCAATCTATTGATATGTTATATCTATGGCGTATTGCAGGTATCGCCATTATTTCCGCGGGGATATTCGGAGTGATGTACAATGTGTTGTGGAACTATTTCACGTTAAGACCGCTTTGGAATATTCTGATTTCTTCGACCTTCAGTATATTTGGCGGAATGGGAATGGTGTGGTTATTCTCAAAAGAAATGTTCAACTTCATAAGCCCCTGGTTGCCTGGAATGTTGTTGTTATCGGTTATACTGCACACTATAGCTTTCTATTTCTACGCCAGAATTAATAGCAGGAAACAAGCTGAGGAGTTAAATAAAATTTTGAAATAACCTCGTTCTAATTGTAAAAACAGGAGGACGCACCTTATCGGTCCGTCCTCCTATCTATTCCTCATAAATACGCTTTAACCCATAATAACGAGCACGTTGTTTTCTGGCGCCATTTTGGCGACGGGGATCAGGTTGCCTTGAATTTCTTCACCGTTAATAACGATATGGGTAACCCCTTTTTGTACACCTTTCTTGTTCTCCACCTGGATGTTCAGCTTCTTCCCACGGAATTCCCGGACCATGGAAAAGTCTGTCCAGTCGGAAGGAACACACGGGTTGAGGCGAAGGCCATCAAATTGCGGTTGAACCCCCATAATACCTTCCACCAAGGAGACCATCACGGTTGAAGCGGTGCCGGTCAGCCAGTGGACATGGGCCCGGCCTTGATATGGGCTGTCCTTGGATTCGACAAACTGGCCATGTACATAAGGCTCGAGTTTGCGGATTTCGGCCTTATCGTTCATGCTGGCCGGACTGCAATTCAGGAAGTATTCGAACGCGCGCCCACCGTTGCCAATCATGGTTTCCGCCAGAATGAGCCATCCCTGCGGCTGGCTGAAGATGCCGCCGTTTTCCTTAGTTGAGGCGTTGAAAAGAGCCATCAACGCTACTGGCAAACCGTATTCACGGAACGGTGGGTAGAATAACATAGTGCCGTAATCGGTCCGCAGATTCTCATACACTTTGTCCATGGAGAGCTTCGCCTGATCCGGGCGGGCTGCACCACTTAATACGGCCCAGCTTTGCGGATTAAGCCAAATTTTGGCCTCATCATTCTCCCAGGAGCCGATGGTATAGTTGTCTTCTGTAAATCCGCGGACGAATTGATCGTTCTCCCAAGCGTGCTTTTGAATGTTATCGTCCAGCTCATCAAGCAGGCCCTGCGCCCATTGAATGTCTTCAGGCTTGTTCTTATTTTGTGCAATTTCCATGAACACCTTGAATGCCATATACAGCTGGAATGCGACGAACAACGACTCGCCCTTCGCTCCAAGCCGTAGACAATCGTTCCAGTCGGCATGAAGCCCAACCGGCATGCCGTGTGCGCCCATACGATCCAGACTGAACTGAAGCGCCTGGCGCAAATGCTCGTACACAGTGCCCTCACCTTTATCCGAATAAGGGATTATTTCATCTGTAAAATCCCAGTTGCCACTTTCATTCAAGTATTTAATGACGGTTGGGAACAGCCATAAAGCGTCATCGGCCCGATAATGGGGATGACCAGTTTCCCGTACATATTCCGGATCATCCGGTGTGCCCTCATGCCCAGGATTGTGGTCAAATTTCACCAACGGAAGTCCACCGCCGTTGGAAACCTGGGCGGATATCATCAGTCTAAGACGTTCAAGGGCCATCTCATGATCCAGATGAATGATGCCTTGAATATCCTGCACCGTATCCCGATAGCCCAGTCCATTACGAAGACCGGAGTATTGGAAAGAGGCTGCTCGTGACCAGATGAAAGTGATAAAGCATTGATATGCATTCCAAGTGTTGATCATGTTGTTCAGGTTATCGCTTGGTGTCTGGACCTGGAAGCGGTTAAGCTTGCTGTGCCAGAATGCTTTTAACTCTTCGAGTTCTTTATCTACCACGGACAAGTCTTTATAATGGCTGAGAATCTCGGAAGCGCCTTTCTCATCATACTGTCCCAGTAGAAATGCGATTTCTTTCTCTTCTCCCGGCTGCAAATCTACGTTAATCTGCAGGGCACCGCAGGAGTTAGTATTGTAGTTTAATGAATTGGAGCATTGGCCGTTCTCGACAGAGGCTGGATTGCCATAACTGCGGTAATCGCCTAGGAACGTATCCCGGTCACCGTCATAAGCGGTAACTTCTGCACCTGCAGCGCCGAAGAATCTCCAGGTCTGTTCTTCGGGGGTGTTTTCATTGATGACTTGAAGGATCATATTATTTTTATAGTAGGTCCGTGAAATAAACAAAGTGTACTGAAGGTTGACGGTATCCTGCTCGTAGTTGTTATTGTTGGTTAATTCAACAAATCCGAAGAGAGCCAGCTTGCGTGCTTTGGAGTCATCATTGCGCACCTTCATGCGCCACACCTCGTAGGTTTTGTTCAGTGGCACATAATATAATGATTCTGTATGGATGTTATCGTAATCCGAGACGAGGTTCGTGTATCCGGTTCCATGATGGCATACGGACTTATATTGCTCCAGATCTTTACCCACAGGCTGCCAGGAGCCGGACCAATAATCCCCGTTCTCCAAATCTCTCACGTAAATATAGCGTCCGGGCTCGTCCTTAGAGTTGAAGTGGTAACGGATATGCCGCCCATTTGCGCCAGATTTTACAAAGCTATAACCGCCTGCGTTACCTGAGATGATCGCGCCATATTCCGGCGAGCCGAGGTAATTCGCCCAAGGGGCAGGCGTATTCGGCTTGGTAATGAGGTATTCCTTGTTTTTTTCATCAAAATAACCATATTGCATAACCATTCCTCCTATTAAGTGGTTAATGGGTCAATCTATAAACGCGCGTTCACAAAGGGGTGAAATATCCATGTGTAATTTTATTATAAGATACTTTTAGTAAATCGATAACCCTATATTTTAGCGAAAAAACGAACAAAAATGCTAACTTTTTTGGTAGGTGTAAAGCGAAAGACACCTTGAAAGGTGTCTTTTTTTATTTTTGCGGCATGTCTACTCCACTAAAACACCATTAACAAACGTCATAGATTTATCTTTGAATTCAAGAATAAACTTGTTTGGAAAATCCAGATCGGTATGAATCTCCGTCCCCAACATAACTTTTTTTCCTACATCATCAAAGGGATTATGAAGTAAACCTCTAGGCGTATACCTAGTTTCAGAACCGATTACATTATTATTCTCATCGCGGATAAATTTAGTTTTTCCTGAGAACACGAGGTCCTTGCCATTTTCCAAAGTTAGATGAACCTCCAAACGATCCTTTGTCTTCTGATAATCTATGACTACATCTTTAGAGGATACAGGGAAACCGATAACAAAAAATCCAATAAGGGCCGTAGCCAGTATAAGTACCGATAAGACGGAATAAATGAGAGTTTTTATATTCTTTTTTTTCACTTTTTTAAAATAATTGAGTTTGTTAACTTCCTCTTTATCAATAATAGGCACACTTAGATTTGCTGTGGCGGTCATTTCATTATAGGATTGAAGGCAGCTTTCACAGGATTGCAGGTGTTTTTCGATTTCTTCGTTACTATGTACAGAGGTTAGCTTTTCAATATAGGAAGGTAATAAATCCTGAATAATCTCGCATTTCATGAAGATCTTCCTTTCATCAATTTTTGTTTTCCACGGTAAAAGGTAACTCTTGCCCAGGTCTCATCTCTTCCAAGAATTTCGCCAATTTCCCGAAAACTGAATTCTCCGGTTAAACGCAGATATAATACTTCTTTGGTATTTGGATCAAGTAAATGAAGTTGTTTAAATAAATCCATTTTGTCCTGAGCAAAAATGAACTGGGATTCTGTTGAATTTGCGTTAGCCAAAGAAGCGTCTTCTAATTCCTCAGACTTCCGCTTGCGCTGCTTGTCCAGCTCCTGATACCACACATGTTTAGCAATTTGACAGAGCCATACGTATACTTTGCAGGTCCCATCGTATTTGTCTATCGATTTTATAGCTCTATAAAAAGTTTCTTGGGTAATTTCTTCTGCCAGCAAGTGATTATGACAAAGGCTAAATACGAATTTATATACTTGGGTTGAATATTCCCTGTATAATTGCTCGTTGTCCTGCATCCATTCACCTCCTCAAGTTATATATCCGTAAAAAGCTATAAACGTTACAAGTTTTTTTAAAAAAATTGATTTATACAATTATCGCTTTCAACCCCGGTATGTGAGGGAATTAAGGAAGTTCAGCGTTAAGGCTGGTTTCACAGTAGGTTTACCCTTTATAATTACATGAGATCTTATTGTACAAGTTACAAGGGGGTTCATATATGATAACAAAGGTAAACCGGCAGTTAAATGAGGGTCCTAAAATTCAAAAAGAGCAAGAGCTTGTTACCAAAATGATTCGTATATATTGTAAGAAAAAACATCATCATAAGGGGTTTTGTGAGGAATGTCAGGAATTAAATGAGTATGCGCTGAAGAGGCTAGCCTATTGTAAATTTGGTGAAGAGAAAACAGCTTGTGCCAAATGTCCTGTTCATTGTTACAAACCGGATTATCGCCAAAGAATTAAAGGGGTTATGCGTTTTTCTGGTCCGTGGATGCTGCTCTATCATCCCATTGAGTCGATTAGGCATATTCCGCTACCCAATAAATTGAGAAAATAAGTGAAAACCGGACATCATTTGATGCCCGGCTTAATGTGTTTTTAGATATCATTCTCCCAGTTTTTCAGCCTTCACCAAAATCTCTCGCAAAACCCGGGCAACCCGGCTTTTTCTTCTCTTTACTTTTACACTTATCCGTCTTAACGACTCTTGGTATACGGCGGTATCCTTGGGTTCATAGAGCTGTTTGGCGGCAATCCGTAACGTTCTTCTCATTAATATTGCTGATGAACGTGTTAACTTCGTTCGGTATCCTCTGCGCAAGACCCGTATAGTATGTTTGTACTTCTCTAAGTCTTCGTTTGGGGGAACAAGGGCGAACAGATTTAGGGAGGAGTCATTGAACCCGTAGCTTTTGAACATAATTTTTAGATTCTCAATATTTATGAGATTCCCTCTGAAGTGGGTTGGATGTTCTTGGTGAACGCCGACAACTTCTTTGATGCTGTGAAAAGGGATTTTTAATCGATGCAGTCGATACCCAAGGTCCCAATCTTCGAGTCCATAGAGGATAAACTGTTCATTAAAACCTCCAGCACGAGTTAATTGGCTGCGTCTTATGGACACACAACGTGTGACGAGTAACATCCAAGGGGCTACATCTGTGCTGGCAAATTGCTTTTTAGTATTTGGAGGAACTCTTGAGGGAAAGGTGACTTTTGATAACGTCTCCGTCTGCTGAAGGATATCATTGGGTGTGATTAATGGGATGATTTCAGTCGCTGATTCGAAGTCGGGATTCCATAAGTTAGAAGGCGAAAGTGTATTGCGGCAATGCTCTTTTTCTTCAGGAGAAAAGTCTGGGTAGTAGTGGGTATAAGCGTCATCCCATGAGTGTGGAATACCTGAAATTATGGACTTAGGATATTTACGGTGATACTGGTTTACGATCCTAATGAAGTCAGGGAATACTAGAAAATCAGCATCGCAGAAGATGACGTATTTCCCTTTTGCCTGACTCAGCCCCAGATTTCTCACGGCAGAACGGCCGCGTTGTTCCTGCTGAGCGACATAAATAAGCGGATAAGAAGTTTGAAAGCTTTCGACCATTTCCTTGGTACCATCTGTAGAACCGTCATCTGCGACGATCACCTCGAATCGATCCTTCGGATAGGTCTGTGTCTCGAATGAAGTGAGTGTAAGTAGCAGCTGCTGAAGTCGGTTATAGGTTGGAATTATGATGCTGTAACGGATAGCCAGAATGATCACCCCCACCATTTAATAAAAGCCCTTGAATAGGATAAATAATAACAATATATTCAGGGACTTTAGCCTGGTCTAGTCAAACGCCTTTAAGGATCGAAATAGGCAGTGGACAGGGGCCAATATGGGATGATCTTTAAAAAAGACAGCCCCTAAAGGAGATCTATCGATTCCTTTAGGGGCTGCTCCTTTTTATTTTCTATTTTCCACTAGGTAATAATTTATTCAATAAGATCGCTGCCAATGAAGCAGCTAGGATAGGTGAGCCTAATAAATACTGCACGAATGTAGGTAAAGAGTTCAAGTAGTCACCAGGAATGAGTACCAACGCCAAGGTGATGATCATAGGTAAGGCAATAATGTACATTTCTTTTTCGCCGATAGTTACATTCTTCATTACTTGCACACCATTAATTGCGATGATGCCGCAGATGATGGCGAAGACGCCGCCGATTACAGCGGATGGAATGGAAGAGATCAAAGCGGCGAGTTTACCAGAACAACCAAAGAGGACAAACCATCCTCCTACAGCGAGAAAGACCCGGCGGCTGGCAACACCTGTAATGGAGATGATCCCTGCATTAGTTGAATAACCTGTAACAGGAGTCGAACCGAGCACAGAGGCAATAAGACAGCCAATTCCTTCTCCAATTACGCCGCGGTTAATATTTTTGTCTGTCAAAGGTTTATTGATTACATTGCTGACCGCAAACCAGGTGCCTGTTGTTTCAGCCAGCAGCACGATATAAATAATAACCATGGTGATAATAGCTGAAAAGTTGAAGGAAAAGCCGAAATCAACAAAAGCGATCCGCGGCATGCTAAACCATTTAGCGTTGCTTATCGCTGAGAAATCTAAAACGCCCATAATATTAGCCGAAATACATCCGACTACTAACGCCATCATTACGGAAAGAATTCGGAAGATAGATCCTTTATTACGGAACAAAGTACCGAGAATCACAAAAATAAGCAGTGTAGCGCCTGAAATAAGGGCTAATAATACGTTTTGATTAATTGAAGCGCCGGAGGCTCCGTAGATATTATCTCTGATCGCAACAGGCAATAAAGATAGACCTACAATGAAAATGATTGTGCCGCCTACGATAGGTGGGATAAAGTTTTTGACGATTTTATTAAAAATTCCAGCATAGCCCAAAATAATAACCAGGATGGCCCCGATTAAGCTGGCACCTAACACGGAGCTCCAACCGAGCTCCCCGCCACCACTAGCCGCATAAATACTGACGATCGCACCAAGCGGAACATAAGAAGGACCTTGAGCGATAGGCAGCTTCATACAGAAATAGGTTTGCACAATCGTTGCAAGTCCTGCGGCAATAAAGGTGGATTGGATTAACGCGCTGGACTGATTGGGTTGTAAGCCGATTAACATCGCAATAAGGAATGGCACTACATAGACATCCATAGCCAATACATGTTGAAAACCGAGAATGACGGATTTACTAAATGAAACTTTTTCATCGGGTAGGACAGTTAATAGCTGTGATTCCAAATGTGCTTGCTCTTGTACGTTTGCTTGTGTTTTCACTCCGATGCCCACCTTAAGTTTTTTAGTTTAATTAATCTTTAACGCGAATGAACTTTTTCACCCTGTACCCAGACTTCACGGATATTTTCAGGCCGGGCCAGATACATTATCTTTTGAAAAATATCTTGCAAATCCTCATTCTCATCAAAGATGGGCAATTTCGCCGACGGTAATTTCGTATCAATAATTTGAACATCCCAGGTATAACCTTCTAGTAACCGGCCGATAGGTAAGCTTAAGCTTTCCCCGCCGCCAGCGGTAGCAAGATAAAAGGATTCATGGATCGTAATCCGTGATCCGGGTACTCCGCGATTTGGTGCAGACAGGGAAGGATTCACACCATCCTCCAGCATTCTTGAAGACATTACGGCTTGTCTAATGTTATCGAAGAGACTAGGTGAAAAACCTCCGGAAATATCAGAGCCTAAACCAATCTCCACGCCTTTGGCATGGAAGTCAGCGATCGGAATAACACTATTGGCAAAATACGCGTTGGATATCGGACAATGAGCAATAGCTGTTCCTGTCTCTGCAAACAAATTCACATCATCTTCATCTAAAAAATTACAATGTGCCATTACAGATTTATCACTGAGCAGACCAAAATCATGCAAGGCAAAAGCATCGTTCTTCTGGAACCGTTCTTGCACATAACCGTGCGCCCAATCACTTTCACTACAGTGCGATTGAACATACGTATCATATTTAGCGGCTAGTTCTCCCAAGCCTTGTAAAGCCTCATTAGTGCAGCTTGGAATGAACCTTGGTGTCACTACCGGATATACGCCTTGTTTAGTAGATTTAGCGAGTTCTTGTACAGCTAGTATAAATTCTTCCGTATCCACTAGTGCGGTGTGGGTGTCGGAGTCGCGGTAATTCTCAGGATTTCCCTGCGGATCGTCCATAACCACTTTTCCAACGAGTCCACGTTGCCCTTTTTCCGCACATATTTTAGCCAATAATAAACTGGCCTCTTTATGCACCGTTGCAAAATAAAGTGCTGTAGTTGTTCCGTTTGCGAGCAAAGTGCCAACCACGTCATCGTAGACTTTTTTTGCAAAAGCCAGGTCCGAGAATTTAGACTCCAGTGGGAAGGTATAAGTATTTAGCCAATCATAGAGTGGAATATCTAATGCAGTTCCAGATTGAGCCCATTGTGGCGCGTGAACATGCAGGTCGATAAAGCCGGGCAAAAAATACTGGCCTTCAGCTAATACATGAAAATTGTCCTGACCTTGATAAGCATCAAGCAAGGGTTGATAGTCGGGGTGCTTCGGTGCAACAATCATTTCTATCATCCCATCCGTGTTGATACAGAAGAGATGGTCCTTTAAAATTTGAATTTCTTTTGGGGATAGGCTAGAAAATGAAGTGCCTAGGAATATTTGCATATATTTTCTCATGATTTCCGCCTTAATGTTCGTCTTTTGGTGTGCATTCGTTATTATAATCCGTGAAAAAGGATAAGTCCAGACCAAAAGTCGAATAAAGGCGTAATTGACGGATAGGAGGAGCGGAGGAATTGAAACCGAATATGACGCATAGACGTCATGTTCGCTATGCTAGAATACAGAAAAAGATAGGGGGAAGTAAAATGCCAAAACATGAATATAGAAAGCATGAAAAGGAGTTATATCAACCCAAAGCTAAGCCGCAATTATTAGAAGTTGGGAAACAGAAATTCATCTGTATAAAAGGTAAAGGTAATCCTAATCATGAGGATTTTTCAGAAAGAGTCGGGGTTCTATACTCTCTGGCCTATGCGGTGAAAATGATGCCTAAAAATGGATTTACTCCGGAGGGTTATTTTGATTATACGGTATATCCACTCGAAGGATTATGGGATTTGACAGAGGAAGGTAGAAATCACAAGGATTTAATAAAAGATGAATTACTATATACAATAATGATAAGACAACCGGATTTTGTAACAAGAGAGACGGTAGAAAGAGCTTTTGAGATAGTAAATAAAAAGAAACCTCACCCCCTATTGAAAGAGGCATATTTTGATGAATTAGAAGATGGCTTATCGGTGCAAATCTTGCATATTGGTTCATATGATAGTGAACCTGAATCATTCCAACAATTAAAAATGTTTATAGATGAAAACAATTATGTGCTAAAAACGCTTGTTCATAGAGAAATTTATCTGTCGGATGCTAGAAAAGTAGAACACGATAAGTTGAAAACCATTTTAAGATATAGAATTAATAAAAAATAGCAGGTCGGCTTCGATTCCTTTACGGTTATAGGAAATGAATGCGGTTACCATCTTGTGATATAATAGATGAAATCGATAGATAGTTTGAGAAAATTGGATTAGGAGTGTTGCCTGGATGAGAAGATACAACATTTGGCGCCCGTTGATGTTAATTATTGTTGCTGTACTTACAAAAAGCTTGGTCACTAACCTGTGCATTTTGTTTGGTATGCAGGCTGAAGCAGCGAGTAGTATGGGAACGCTGGGCATGGTCATTGCCGGTTTAGTGATGTACAATCGCATGACAAATCGCCGTCGTAAATAAGGTGGCCGGATAGATTATAAACGTCTGGTTATTATGTTATAGTAAAGATTGAAATAAAACTTGTATCGACCTGAAAAGGAGTACTTCATGACACAGTTTGTCTACAAACAAATTATTGATGACTTAAAAATGAAAATTTTTGCTGGGCAGTTTCCCGATATGAAATTACCGGATGAACGAACGCTTAGTGAAACTTATCAAGTGAGTCGTAGTTCTATTAAAAGTGCTCTGACTAAAATGGCAAATGCCGGCATTATTTTTAAAAAGCGTGGCTCAGGGACATTTATAAATCCTTTATACATAAAAAATGAATCTATTTTTAACTACGAAGGCTCTAATTTAGGTGTCACCGACAATTTTCAAATGAATGGGAAGAAGCCAAAGATTAAAGTTCTGAAATTCGAGGTCATTCCACCAACGGAAGAACTGCAACGGGATCTGTTTTTAGGACCACATGATTTTGTATACAAAATCGTTCGCTTGCGTCTTTTTGATGATGAACCCTTTATGATTGAAACGGGTTATATCCCAATCAAAATCGTGCAGAACTTAAATCAGACTATTATTGAAGGATCTATCTTTAATTATTTGGAGGATTCACGGAACCTGGCGGTAACCAAATCCTTTTTATCGATATCCGCAGAACCCTCTGAGGCTACGGATCAAGAGCTGCTGCATTTGCAGGCGAATGAACCAGTAAGCATTATGGAAGGGATTTTCTTTTTAGATAATGGCACACCCTTTGAATTCTCCCATATGCGCTTCCACTATAAATACTTAAAATTTAATACCTTTGTGTCCGTTCATTAAAAGTAAGACTGGGGAATTTTTCTCGGTCTTATTTTTTTTATTTTGCGCAAAATAGATGAAGGACGAGTAGCAAATATCCCTGCAAACTACAGCCCATATTTTTACATATATATTAATATTGACGTATTTTTACAGACAATTGACACCATTTTTCATACTATGTTCATATTTTCACAAAATTGGACCGTATCATTTGTTGAAAAGGTTGAATTAATTTTTGGCGGCGGTATGATGTACTTGTGGAAGAAATTACGGCAATGTAGACACAGAAAAAATTTTGGGGAGTGGAAGAAATGGTATTATCCATGGATGTTGATTACTCATCAAAAACTTATTTAGAGAAACTTGATGCATACTGGCGCGCAACTAACTACATCTCTGTAGGTCAACTGTATTTGAAAGATAATCCGTTGTTAAGAGAACCGCTGAAAGAAGCAGACGTAAAGATTAAGCCAATTGGACACTGGGGAACTATTCCCGGCCAGAACTTTATTTATGCCCATTTGAATCGGGTCATTACTAAATATGATTTGAATATGTTCTATATCGAGGGTCCTGGTCATGGCGGTCAGGTCATGGTTTCGAACTCCTATCTCGATGGTAGCTATACTGAAATTTATCCGGAAATTACACAAGATATCCCAGGTCTGAAGAAATTGTTCAAACAATTCTCTTTCCCAGGTGGAGTTGCTTCCCATGCTGCCCCTGAAACACCTGGATCGATCCACGAAGGTGGCGAATTAGGTTATTCTCTATCCCACGGTGTAGGTGCAATTCTGGATAATCCAGATTTAATCTCCGCTGTTGTTATTGGCGATGGAGAGGCTGAAACTGGCCCATTAGCGGCTTCATGGTTCTCCAACCGGTTCATCAATCCAGTTACTGATGGTGCAGTTCTGCCGATCTTGCACTTAAATGGTTTCAAAATCAGTAACCCAACGATTCTGTCTCGTCAATCCAAAGAAGAAATTACTGCATACTTTAAAGGTATGGGTTGGGAACCGTTCTTCGTTGAAGGCGAAAATCCTGATCTAATGCATCCAGAAATGGCTAAGGTGCTTGATACCATCGTAGAAAGAATTGAAGCGATTCAAAAGAATGCACGTGACAACAATGACCTTACGCGTCCGGTTTGGCCAATGTTGGTCTTCCGTTCTCCTAAGGGCTGGACGGGTCCAAAGCAATGGGATGGTGTTCCGAATGAGAACTCGTTCCGTGCCCATCAGGTGCCGATTCCAGTGGATCAAAAGAATATGAAACATGCTCCAGCGTTATTGGAGTGGATGAACAGCTATAGACCAGAAGAATTATTTGATGACAATGGTCGTCTGAACGCTGAACTTGCTGAGATTCTGCCAACTGGCGACAGACGTATGGGAATGAACCCAGTTACTAATGCTGGCAACCAGATTAAAGATCTAAACTTACCCAATTTCCGTAAGTTCGCACTTGATAATTCCAAACCAGGTGAAGTAATAGCACAAGATATGGCCGTTCTGGGTAAATACATGAAAGATGTTATCTCTCTGAACGAAGAGAACCGCAATTTCAGAATTTTCGGACCGGATGAAACAATGTCCAACCGTCTGGGACCTGTCTTTGAAGTGACGAAACGTCAATGGTTGGATCAAGTGATTGAGCCGAATGATGAATTCCTAGCTTCTTATGGCCGTGTTATCGATTCCCAATTGTCTGAACATCAGGCAGAAGGTTTGCTTGAAGGTTACGTATTGACAGGCCGTCATGGTTTCTTTGCAAGCTATGAAGCTTTCTTGCGTGTCGTGGATTCGATGATTACTCAGCATTTCAAATGGCTGCGTAAAGCAACAGATCAAAGCTGGCGTGCGGATATTCCATCATTGAATGTGGTAGCAACTTCAACTGTATTCCAACAAGACCACAATGGTTACACTCACCAAGATCCAGGTTTGCTAGGTCACTTGGCTGATAAAAAACCAGAATTTATCCGTGAGTATTTGCCGGCTGATGCGAACTCCTTGCTGGCTGTCTTTGACACCGTCTTAAATGACCGTCAAAAAATTAACTTGATCGTTTCTTCCAAACATCCTCGTCCACAATGGTTCAGTGCGGATGAAGCACAAGAGCTGGTGGATAAAGGACTGAAGATTATTGACTGGGCAAGCACCGATCAAGGTGGAGAGCCTGATGTTGTCTTTGCTTCTGCAGGTACAGAACCAACTATCGAAAGCTTGGCTGCAATCTCTATCTTGCATGAAAAACTGCCGAACCTTAAGATTAGATATATCAACGTGGTAGACTTGTTGAAACTGAGAAGTCAAAAATTAGATCCGCGTGGCTTATCTGACGAAGAGTTTGATCAATTTTTCACAAAAGATAAACCAGTTATCTTCGCTTTCCACGGATATGAAGGTCTGATTAAAGACTTGTTCTTTGATCGCCATAACCATAACCTGCACGTACACGGATACCGCGAGAATGGCGATATCACAACACCATTCGATATGCGCGTATTGAATCAAATGGACCGCTTTGACTTGGCGAAGGAAGCTGTTCTGAGCTTGCCTAATGCTAACGACTATAAAGCGATCGCAGATGAAATGGATGCTATCGTTAAGAAACATCACCAATTCATTCGTGAAGAGGGTATTGATTTGCCAGAAGTAGAGAACTGGGTATGGAAAGCTTTGAAATAAACGTATAGCCAGTACCATAGGAAGCAATACAAAAAGACACCTTTAGAGGTGTCTTTTTATTTGTGTGCGCCCAGCATGGGCGCTATCTATAGGGTTGAAGTCCCGAATGGCGAAGGCAGTAGTAGCCATTAGCTTAAGGCAAGGGTGTCCACCGCGAGGTGGAATCTGAAGGAAGCCAGCGGCAAATCTCCGGTCTGAGGAATACGAACTTCATACAAGGCTAACGTAGGCTGGATGAGGTTGCACAACAAACCAAAGTCCATACTGCCAAAGGCGTACGAGAGTAAATGAAGCAGATAGATGGAGAGGAAGATAGCGTTCTTACCTGGGGAGATCTGTGTGATAGGCGAGTATACTTCGTAACCCTACTTGTGAGAGTAGGCTGAGTGCACAGAAGTCAGCAGACGCCATAGTACGCAAGCTGTTGCAACAGCTGCGGAAGGGCTGAACATGGAATAGGATTTATACATCCAGGCGTTCAAGATGAGCGATGAATGCAGAAAAAAAAATCCGAAAGGACCTGACTGAAGAAGGAAACGGTGAATCCCGTGGGGGTCTTCAGCAGGGCGGAGTTCATCTTTGGCACAAATGGAAGGTATAAATCACGTAAAGAGAGGTTAAAAAAAAATGTTGGAGCAACTGCTATCACGGGAAAATCTTCTGCAAGCCTTAAAGCGTGTTGAAGCGAATAAAGGAAGTCATGGCGTAGATGGGATGTCCGTAAAATCCTTACGAGAACACATCGTACAAAACTGGCAGACCTTGCGGCATGCCATAGAAGAAGGAACCTATGAACCGAGCCCCGTGCGCCGAGTCGAAATCCCGAAACCCGGTGGCGGAGGTGTTAGGTTACTAGGAATACCTACCGTGACAGATCGAATGATTCAACAAGCAATCGCGCAGGTGTTAACTCCATTGTTTGATCCAGAGTTTTCCGACCATAGCTATGGATTCCGTCCGAAAAGACGAGGGCATGATGCGGTGAGGAAAGCTCGAACCTTTATGAAAGAAGGATATCGATTCGTAGTCGACCTAGACTTGGAGAAATTCTTTGATCGCGTCAACCATGACCGACTGATGATGAAGATTTCGGAGAAAGTGGAGGACAAGAAAGTTCTCCTGCTTATCCGCAAATATCTTCAGTCAGGTGTGATGGAGAACGGGTTAGTAACCCCGACAACGGAAGGTGCCCCGCAAGGCGGTCCACTGAGTCCGTTATTATCTAACATTGTCCTAGATGAGCTCGACAAAGAACTCGAGAAACGTGGGCACCGCTTCGTTCGTTATGCGGATGATTGCAATATTTACGTGAAAACGCTAAGAGCAGGAGAGAGAGTCAAGACAACGGTCACCCGATTCATCGAGACGAGGCTAAAGCTGAAGGTGAACCAAGTAAAGAGCGCGGTAGACCGTCCCTGGAAACGAAAGTTTCTAGGATTTAGTTTTAGTGTGGACAAAGAACCAAAGGTGAGAATTGCGAAGCAGTCCTTACAGAGAGTCAAGGTTCGAATACAGGAGATATCCTCTCGAAAGAGATCGATGAAGATGGAAGAGCGAATCAAGGAACTAAACCACTACCTCATGGGATGGTGCGGTTATTTCTCGCTGGCGGATACCCCAAGTACCTTTCGAGATATGGATAAATGGATACGAAGAAGGCTACGAATGTGCCTCTGGAAGCAGTGGAAGACCCCTAGAACCAAAGTCAAAAGACTTATATCCTTAGGGGTACCTAAGGATAAAGCCTATGAGTGGGGAAATACCCGAAAAGGGTATTGGCGAATTGCAGGGAGTCCAATTCTACAACATGCATTGAATAACCAATATTGGGAAGCCAATGGATTAAAGAGTGTATTGGACAGATACAACTCCTTACGGAATATTTCATGAACCGCCGTATATCGAACGGTACGTACGGTGGTGTGAGAGGTCGGGGGCTAGCCGCCCCCTCCTACTCGATTCAAGTAACCATACAAAACAATTATAATCATTTTTTCATCTTTACCACTGTAAATATATGTGAGTAAATAGGTGGGTAAAGAAAGGGGAGAAATGTATGACATCTATTGATAAACTTCCCAAGTCTATAGAAATACAGCTTACAGAACAACCTTTATTTCACTCTGTATCTGATTTAATGAAAGATGGGCAATTCGGTGAGCAGTGGCTTGTATTGACTGAGAAGGAGGTTTCCGTTTGGGGGACGGACGGGAAACTGGTCTCAAAGCTTCTAGTCTCGAATATTACCGATGCCCGGGTAGTAGGCGGGGTAGGCGGCGGTTCGTTGCTTGTGGATACCCAAGCGGGGCCTATTATACTTATACGTTATACAGCATCACTTACCTCTATATTTGGTTTTGCTGCTAAATTAATTGGCGCTGTAGCTAAAGGCGAGGAACGGCCAACCGCTTCTGAAAAAGAGTTTCCAAGAAATTGTCCAAAATGCCGCAATCCGCTGCCGGAAGATTCACAAGCTTGTCCGGTGTGCAAGAGTAACGGCAAGGTTCTATTTCGGATGTTGAGTTACGCTAAGCCTTATAAGATCCAAATGATCGCTGCGGCGATTATGTTGATTTTTACTACATTGGTAGAGCTTGTTCCACCATTTTTGACGAAGATGATCGTTGATAATGTGTTGACAGAAAAGGATATGGGCTCGACGCTTCTATGGATTGTGATCGGGCTAGCAGCCACGTCCTTAGTAATAACTTTAATGCAGACTGTACGTGGACTTATAGGGGTATGGATTGGTTCCAAAATCATGGGTGATCTTCGTCATGATGTGTATCATTCCTTGATGAAATTATCTTTATCTTTTTTCGACCGAAGACAATCTTCGCAATTTATTGGACGGGTGAATAATGATTCAGAGGCGATGCGGCAATTTATGACTGACGGTGTAATCTGGGTCTCGGGTGAATCGCTGCGGGTAATCGCTATTTTCACTATTATGTTCAGTATGGATTGGAAGCTAACGCTGCTTGCTATGCTGCCTATGCCGCTTATGGTGGTGCTGTCGACCGTGTTATGGCCGATGATTGGCAGACGTTGGTACCAGCAGTGGAGATCTATTTTTAGATTAAACGCTTTGGTTGGCGATTCTTTGCAGGGGATTCGTGTAGTCAAAGCATTCGGCCAGGAAACAACAGAGATGTCACGTTATACGGTCGCCAATAAGGAGTTGGTGCGGCATAATATTCGGATCGAAGGCTTATGGCAGGGGATGTTTCCTGCTTTTGCGTTGGTTGCTGGTGTTGGTACGTTATTAATTTGGTTTTATGGCGGAAAAACGGTGCTGGAGGGTCAATTATCCATCGGTACGCTAATTGCTTTGGTGACCTACCTTGGGATGCTTCTCGGACCTTTGCAGTGGGTGAGCCAAATGATCAACTGGGCCAGCCATGCGATTTCAGCAGCAGATCGGGTCTTTGAGATTATGGATACTCCGTCAGATGTGCCTGATACAGTAAATCCAGCAGCCATCGGCCGCGTAAATGGTGAGGTTGAGTTTAAGCGGGTTACTTATGGATACGAAAAACATCATCCTGTGCTCAAGAACGTGGATTTAAAAGTGGGTGCGGGCGAGATGATTGGTCTGGTCGGACATTCAGGTGCCGGTAAGTCGACGTTCATTAATATGATCTGTCGCTTCTATGACACAGATGAGGGAACCATTACCATCGATGGTGTGGACATCCGAAATATCAGCCAGTCAGATCTGCGTAGTCAGATCGGTGTAGTGCTGCAGGAGACGTTTCTATTCGACGGAACGATTGCTGAGAATATTGCCTATTCTAAACCGGACGCTACGGAATTAGAAATCATGCGCGCTGCAAAAATCGCCAACGCCCATGATTTTATCGTTCAATTGCCGGATGGCTATGATACAAGAGTTGGGGAACGTGGACATAAATTGTCTGGTGGAGAGAAGCAGCGAGTGTCTATTGCCCGAGCAATAATTCACGATCCACGAATTCTAATCCTAGATGAAGCAACAGCTTCTGTAGATACAGTGACCGAGCGGCAAATTCAAGAAGCGATCTCGCGACTGGTAAAAGGCAGAACGACATTCGCGATTGCCCATCGATTATCCACGCTAAGAAATGCGAACCGGCTTGTAGTGCTTGAACGCGGTAAGATCATTGAAGTGGGTACACATGAGGAATTGCTTGCTGCAGAAGGTGCTTACTTCAAGCTAGTTGAGGCACAGAAGGAAATGTCGCAGATTAAGGGGGTTGAGATGCATGAGTGATCCGAATCTTGCTAACGGGGAATTGAATCCTAAAGATCCCTATGAGATTAACATTCTTGAACCGGGTGCAATCTCTTTTAGCCGCAGTCAAGGTGGCGTGTTTCAAGGAGTAGTGGAGGGTCAAGTCTATGAGGAATTAATTCTTTTTCGTATATTTCCATTCCAATATACCACGGAGTATATTTCAGTTCGTAACTCCAAGAGTGAGGAGATCGGGGTCATACGTGACATTGATCAGCTCGATGAAGAAAGTCGGGTGGAAGTGGATACAGAGCTCCGGCTGCGGTATTTTCTCCCGGTTGTAACCCGCATTGATTCTATTAAGCAAAAAGCGGATATGTGGATTTGGGAGCTGCAAACGAATCTGGGCCAGACCCGGATCGTCATGCGGAACCTGCACGAGCATATGCAGTATCCAAGTCATAAGCGAATCATTCTTACAGATATCAATGGGAAAAGATGCGAAATCCGTGATTATCTAGCCCTGGATGTTCAGAGCCGGAGCAAGCTGAAGGATGTTTTATAGTCTAGTTGTGAAAAAGCTCCGCAGCCATTTGTTGATGGTCTGCGGAGCCTCTTTTTTTTATCCGTAGATTCTACGAAGGAAAAAATTGATGGCGTTCTCTCATTGGTATGGTAATATATTACAACCGGATCTTTTCCATATGGGAGGTATGTGAGTGAAGCGTAAATGGATCAATTCGCCGTACACCTTTGCTTTAGGGATGTTTGCGATGATGGTTCCAAGTCAGGCATTTAGTTCATTTTACAGTTACTTTTATGTAGAAAAATTAGGATTGGGCATTGGACT
This sequence comes from Paenibacillus sp. FSL F4-0122, assembly GCF_038002845.1. Taxonomy (NCBI): domain Bacteria; kingdom Bacillati; phylum Bacillota; class Bacilli; order Caryophanales; family Paenibacillaceae; genus Paenibacillus; species Paenibacillus sp. FSL F4-0122. Next base: position 2,085,035 of record NZ_JBBODI010000001.1, on the reverse strand, counting down.
TGCTACATTAGCCAGAACAATCTTTCTGATCTGGGATGCGGTAAACAATCCGTTATTTGGTTATTGGTCAGATCGCACAGATACTCGTTTAGGTCGACGCAGACCATGGGTATTTGGCTCAATTCCGTTATTTATGCTGGCATTTGTACTGGTTTTCTCCCCTCCCGGCGGATTATCTGAGAATGGATTGTTCACTTGGTTTTTAGTCACACTTATTTTCTATGAGGCAGTCGCTACTGTGTTGTGGGTGAACTATGGAGCGTTACTCCCGGAGCTCTTCCGAGGAGACCGTATTCGGGCAAAAGCTTCCGCGATTCAGCAAGGCTATCAGGTCGTTGCTTTGTTAATCGGTACTGCCTTAACGCCAATTATTTTTGCAGCTATTAATTTCTCTAATATGGCTATAGTGTATGCCTGTCTCTTTGGAGTGTTTATGTTTTTATGTATGATGAATGTCCAAGAAAAGAAGGAGCTCACAGAGCAGGAACCCTTGAAGTTGATTCCGGCTTTTCGGGAGACCATTCGGAATAAAAAGTTTTGGGTGTTTAATATTTCGAACTCTTTTGCTCAAACGGTGAATGGACTTGTAAGCTCGATGATCCCTTTTTATGCAAAATATGTACTTCATATCTCAGAGGCTCAGGTATCGATTTTACTCGCAGCTGTGTTTGTTTCGGTCATTCCATTAGTATTCGTGTGGTACTGGATGATTCGTAAGATGGACGGGGTCAAGGCGTGGCGGTTATCGCTGATTTTATATGCATTATCGGTAATTCCGTTATGGTTTGGTTATGACCTCTTAAGTGGCGTGGCTGCTGGCGTAGTTGTCGGTTTCGGATTAGCCGGATTTCTAGTGACCCCAGCAATAGTAGGTGGCAAGATTATTGATGAGGATGCGGAAAAAACAGGTCTGAGAAGAGAAGGGATCTATACGGCTGTAAGCGGATTCATCACTCGTTCAAGCGGGTTAATCTCAGCGTTGGCTTTTTTCATTGTAGGTATGATTTTTGGCTATCAAGGCGGCGATGACCCAGGGTCCAATCCTGAAGCGACATTTAGGTATTTAATAAGTGTGGTGCCATTATGTCTGTTGGCCATAGCTGTTGTCATATCCTTCACAATGAAATTTACATTTATGGACTCTTTGAGAGGTGAAGCTGACTATGAACAAAAAATTAATCATCAACTGTGATGATTTTGGGCAAAGTCCCCCCATGAATCAGGCGATTAAACATCTGCTGGAAGAGGAAAAAGTATCCTCAGCAACGATTATGGCGGTGGCCCCTGGGTTTGAGGAGGCAGCTGCATGGTGTAGTCGCAGGCAACAACGAAATGTGGGACTGCACTTGACGATGACTAGTGAATTTGAGGCTTTGCGCTGGGGAAGCCTGACGGGAGAGGTTTCTCTTCACGACGAGAGCGGACATCAATATAGGACGGTAAAAGAGTTCGAACTGGGGGCGCAGACGAAAGCTGTACTAAAGGAGATAGATGCGCAGTACGAGCGAGTAAAACAGTCGGGAATAGTGATTAGCCATGTAGACAACCACATGGGTAGTTTATACGGAATGGAAACAGGACGCAGCTTGCTTCCGCAGACGCTGTGGAAAATTTCGCGCTGGGGATTGCCCTCACGATTCTTCAGATACATCCATGCTGAGGATCCGCTTTTGGCATCGCTGAAAAATATTGAACGACCAGTTGCCCTTGGAGCAGGGCTGGCGGATACGTTTGGGGTGCCGATTCCCGACTATTTGCTGTCGCATCCTTTTGGTGTAGAGGAAGGCGAGACGTATGAAAGTTTTAAAAGATCTATTATTGCTAAGCTGTATTCGTTGCCGGATGGCGTTAGTGAGACCTATATTCATCCCGGGATAGACGATCCATGGATGCAAGCAAATATTCCGCACTGGAGTAAGCGCGTTTGGGAGTATAAGTTACCCTTTGATGATGATTTTACCTATGCCCTCTGTGATGCTAAGGTTGAAATGACGAATTATCGTTATGTACAGGAGCAACTAAAGCGTCCACGGTTAAGATCTGCAGGCAGATTGTTAAAGAAACTGATAAGCTCATGAGCAAAAATAAAAGACACCTTGAGGGGTGTCTTTTGATTATCCCATTAATCCTTTTAGCCCATTAAGGAAGGGGGAAATAGATTTAATCATATTGTAGCCCATCTTCATAACCGGCATAGTTTTTTGTACCATTCCAATAAAGTTGCCGATTCCTCCGAACCCCCCGAATCCGCCAAATCCACCGCCTCCGGAACTGGCAGCCCCTGCTCCTGCGGAGCCTAGAGCGCCTCCACCCATTCCGAAAAGTGAGCCGAATAAGGGCATTAATCCTGATACGTTTGCTTTCCGGGAGCGGGAAGAAGAGTGTTTTTTTGATTTTTTGTGTTTATTTTTACGCGGTTTGGAAAGGGTCAGTCCATTCTTATCGAGGCCGGTTATCCATCCTACATACGTACGTCCATCAAGTAGCGTAATGCATACGGGTCTACCTTTCAGCTGTTCAGCACGTTTGCGAATCTTCGTTGTATTTGCCATTTGCGGATCACCTCATTGGTCTATTTACTTCTATATTACTCAGATATTTTTGTGTTGCTTGTGCTGGTTCATCATAAAAAAATATTTGGGAGCAGTGATTCTTTATGTACTGCTGTCTCTGGGACTGCCTTATGGGGAATATGCAATGGGAGGAAGGCATAGAATTATGCCTCCACAAATGAGAGTCGCGTGTGGAGTTTCAGTAGTGATACAGCTAATTGCCATCCTGTACTTATTGCAGGCAGGTAATGTGATCTCTATTGGATTACCTTTTGATAGAAGGGTATGTTATTTTTTTGCCGTCTATTTAATTCTTAATACTATAATGAACTTATTGTCGAGGAGCATGAAAGAAAAACTTGTGATGACACCCTTATCTCTAATAACTGCAATCTGTTTTGGGATTACTGCTATGAATGGGTAAAAAGTAGTGCCGGATATAGATTCGACTTTTCTAGACTTTATATAGGATTGTTTTTAGGACACATCTGGTGAAGATGTGTTCTTTTTGCATCTATTGACTCTTGACCTATAAAAACGGATTCATAAGTCTAGGTCTTTCTTCTTATGTTATTATATTTAACATAGTTTTATATTATTTTTACAATTATATGATAATTGGTTATGTTTGTGTGATATAATATCACAGAAATTATGTGAAAATGATAGGGAGGACTAATATTATTATGGGATGGAAGACACGATGGAATAAGCCGATTGCTTCTGTATTAGCAACTGCAGTGCTTTCTTTGCAGGTGTTTGGAGGTATTGGTTTGGGTGCAGCTTGGGGTACAGATAAAGCTGAAGCAGCATCCGCAGCCACAGCCAAACTCCGGCTGATGAGCACGACGGACGTGCACACCAATGTCTACGGCTGGGACTATTTTAAGAATGCGGCTTCAGTAACTGTCGGTCTTGACCGCACAGCAAGCTTGGTGAAACAAGCCAAAAGTGAAGAACCCAACACCCTCCTACTCGACAATGGGGACTTGATTCAAGGAACTCCGCTAGGTACTTATGTGGCGAAGGAATCGGATCTGAAGGATCCTACTAATGTTACTGATATCCATCCGATGATTGCAGCCATGAACGCTATGGGATATGATGCTGCGACTTTTGGTAATCATGAATTCAATTATGGATTACAATTTTTAGATCGTACGATAAACGGTAGCACTGGTAATGAGATGACTACTGGAGCCAATTTTGATTATGTGAATGCGAATATATATAAAATGGATGGCGTTACAAATGCTTATCAGCCTTATGTTATTCTTCCTAAGAAAGTTACGGATAGTAACGGCGATGAGCAGACGATTCAAGTTGGTCTAATCGGCCTAGTTACTCCTCAAATCATGGAGTGGGACAAGGTTAATCTGGAAGGCAAAGTTGTCGTTGAAGATATTGCTAAAACGGCAGAAAAATTTGTTCCTGAAATGAAAGCTAAGGGAGCAGATGTTATTGTTGCTATGGCCCATACGGGGTTTGATGTTAACGCCGTTACAGGAGACGGTTCTGAGAATGATATTAACGCTTTGAGTAAGGTTCCTGATATTGATGCGATTACGTTCTCTCATACGCATAAGGTATTCCCAACAGGGAATAACGATACGTTGGACGCGTCGTTCAAAGATCCTGTTACTAAACAACCGTATGCAAACGAAAAGGCTGTGATCGATAATGTGAATGGTCACATTAACGGTACGCCTGCTGTACAAGCTGGTTACGGCGGAGCTTATTTGGGTCTAATCGATCTGAACATTGTATACGATGGTAATGACTGGACGGTAGACAAGCAAAGTTCAAAAGCTTCTGCTCGTTCTATTTATAAGACAGAGAATAAAGTGAATATACCACTGGTTGAGCCTGATGCGGCTGTAGATGCAACTGTTGCAGCAGCACATGAGGCTACTATTGCTTATACTGGACAAAAGCTGGGTGTTACAACAGCTCCGATGAACAGCTATTTCGCAATGGTTCAGGATGATCCTACGGTTCAACTTGTTACGTATGCACAAAAGTGGTACGTTCAGAATTATATTGATATCAATGTTCCTCAATATAAGGACCTTGCCATTCTTAGTGTTGGTGCTCCTTTTAAAGCAGGACGCAACGGACCTGATGAGTACACCAGTATTGATAAGGGTGACTTGACTATTCGTAGCGCAAGTGACCTGTATTTATATGATAATACCCTTAAAGCAATCAAAGTTAAGGGTTCTGTTGTGAAAGAATGGTTGGAAATGAGTGCGGGCGCATTTAACCGCATCAAACCAGGGATCTCGACTCCGCAGTCTCTGTTGAATACGAAATTTTCGGTTTTTAACTTCGATGTAATCGATGGGGTTCAATATAAAATTGATGTGACGAAAAACGCGAAGTACAATCCGGATGGTACGATTAATGATGCTTCTTCGAGTCGTGTAACGGATGTCACTTACAATGATCAACCTTTAGATCTAGATCAGGATTTCATTGTTGTTACTAACAATTACCGCGCAAGTGGTGGCGGGAACTTCCCGGGTGTTAAAGGTGCAGAGCTGGTTGTAGACTCTCAAGATGAGAATCGTCAGGTTCTGATGGACTACATCAGTGAAGCTGGTACGATTGATCCAACTGCTGATGGTAACTGGTCCTTGGCACCTATCAAAGGCAATGTTGATGTTACATTTACAACAACACCTAAAGCGGCAAATGTACTCCCAGCGAACATTTCCGATACTGGACAGCAAGATAATAAGGGCTTTGGAATTTTCAAGCTAGATCTAAGTGTGAAGACACCTGCACCGACGGAAGATGTGGAGGTTCACCTTCTTGGAATTAATGACTTCCACGGTCAACTCGACACTGTTTCTACAGTGAACAATAAGTCTGTAGGCACAGCAGCCTATCTCGCGACTTATTTGAAAGCAACTCGTGCAAAGTATGAGAACTCATTACTCTTCCATAATGGTGACTCCGTTGGAGCATCCGCTCCAGTATCATCCCTTGAGCGCGATGAGCCGACTCATGCTTGGATGAACATGATGAAATTTGATGTGGGTTCTCTTGGTAATCACGAATTTGACCAAGGTGTTGATGCACTGATGACACAGCTTTATGGTGGTATCGACCCTAAGGATAATAAAGTTAACCATGCTGGATCTGATTTTGATTATGTTAATGCGAATGCAGTGGATGCCAAAACTGGCGAGCCAATTATTAATCCTTATGTAATCAAAGAAGTGGGCGGTGTGAAAATTGGCTTTATTGGTCTTGTAACAAAATCCACACCAAGCAAGGTAGCGCCTTCCGGTACGGCCGGCGTGCATTTCCTCACGCCTGAGGAGGAAGTGGCGGCTGTGGAGAAATACGCTAAGGAGCTTCAATCTAAAGGTGTTGAGACGATTATCGTGCTTGCACATGATCCTGCAACGACCAAAGATGGTGTGACTACAGGTGAAGCGGCTGATCTGGCCAATGCGCTTCCTGCGGAATCCCCTGTTGATGTTATCGTTGCTGGTGATAACCATGCACTTGCAAATGGAACAGTAAACGGCAAGCTGATTGTACAAGCTTATTCTTACGGTACAGCATTTGAGGATATCAAGTTGATCATTGATCCTAAAACAGGTGATGTGAAGGATAAGTCTGCTGTGGTAACTTCCACCTTCCATGAGGGTGTAACACCAGATCCGGAAAGTGTGGCACTGGTTAATGCTTACCTTGAGAAGCATCCTGAGCTTACCCAACCAGTAGGTACAACGGACGGAACTATCACTCGTACCGATGCTTACAATAATGAGGCTGCACTTGGGAATCTGATTGCTGACTCTATGCGTAATGCTGACTTCGGCGATGGTGCAAAAGCTGCCGATTTCGCCTTTATGAATCCAGGCGGTATCCGTGCGGACCTTCCAAAAGGTCCTGTAACCTTCGGCGATCTGGCTAAAATTCAGCCATTCGGCAACACGCTTGTGAAGCTGACACTAACCGGAGCGCAAATCAAAACATTGCTGCAACAGCAATGGAATGTAAAAGCTGATGGAACACCAGATATCAAAACGCTGCAAATTTCCGGACTGAAATATACAGCGAATATGTATCTGCCAGTAGCTGATCGTATTGCGAGCCTCACACTAACTGATGGAACACCAATTAATCCTACGCAGAAATATACAGCAGTAGTAAATAACTTTATGGCTGCGGGTGGAGATAACTACAAGGTTCTGACTCAAGCTAGTGATTCATTGGCTGGACCTATTGATTTGGACGTATTCTACGACTACATTGTAAAAACGTTTAATGGCAAAGAGATTAAAGCGGCCATTGAAGGACGTATTATTAATAAATTAAAGGCTGATTCGGGATCGGGCAATGGCAGTGGAGGCGGTTCTACCGGTGTAACTCCAACGCCTACTCCAACCGCGAAACCAACAGCAACACCTGCACCATCAACAGCACCAACGGTAACACCTGCACCAACTACTGCGCCAGCAGCAAACTTCAAGGATCTGGGTAAGGTAGCTTGGGCGCAAGAAGCTATTGAAGCATTGGCTGCTAAGGGCATTCTGAAAGGTCTGGATGCAAATACTTTTGCGCCAACCAAAACAGTGACTAGAGCAGAGTTCGTTACGATGCTGGTACGCGCACTGAATCTTACGGGTTCAGCAACAACCAGTTCGTTCAACGATGTTAAACAAGGAGTTTGGTACACGGATTCTATCGCCCTTGCGGTGAAGGCTGGACTTGTACAAGGCTCTGGAAATGGCAAATTTGAACCGGGTCGTGAAGTGACTCGTGAAGAAATGGCCATTATGGTTGCTAACGCACTGAAAGACAAACTACAGCCGATTGATAAAAATGCAGCATTGGGTAAGTTTGCAGACAAATCCAGTATTGCTCCTTATGCACAAGAGGCTATCGCACAGCTAACTCAATTGGGAATCGTCAACGGTGTTGATGGTGGGAAATTTGCACCTAAGGGTATAGCTAATCGCGCTCAAGCAGCGGTTATCATCTATCGCATGCTTGGACAAGCATCATAATTCTATTGTTCTAACTAAAAGTGTATCGATGATCCTCGTGAGGGCATCGATACACTTTTTTTAAATATAAGAAAGTATAAGTGGCACCAATACTCTTATAGTCTTCCCTTAAACGCTTACTGTCCTTACAAGGACGCCGATGGCGCTTTTACTTGTTAAATTTGTTGTTGCTCTTTCTGTGAAATCATGTTAACTTATATTCTGCACTGTATTTTTTAATATTTTGTGCGGTCGTGGCGGAATTGGCAGACGCGCACGGTTCAGGTCCGTGTGGGCTAACCCCCGTGGAGGTTCGAGTCCTCTCGACCGCATACCTAAGTGCATATAAACAGGCAATACTTTTGAATCGCTCTTCAACCTGAAGAGCCTTTTTCTATTTATACGCATAATTCAATTTGACAAACTCTATGTAAAAGAAGTGAAGCAAAGATGGAGCCTAATGTAGGTGTAAATACGAAGCAAAGTGTGCGGTTTCTGGAAAAGTATTTCTCTGGTGAATCGATAGATTATCGTCAGATGATTGCTTTATTCATCCCTATCCTAGTGGATCAGGCCTTTGTGGTGGGTCTTAATCTAGTGAATACAGCTATGATAAGCTCGTCTGGTGTGGCAGCTATCAGTGCGGTCAATATGATAGATTCTCTTAATATTTTTCTCATTAGTGTGTTTATTGCCGTCTCAACAGGTGGGACGGTTGTTGTTGCGCAGTATAAAGGGAGCGGCAATGACCTCATGGTGTCAAAAGCTACGGCAGGTGCTACGTCATCTGTTTCGCTGATGGCATTTGCTATTGGGATGTTCGGAATTCTTTTTCACAATCCGCTGTTAAATTTACTATTTGGAGCGGCCTCACCAGAGGTTATGGAGAACGCCCGAATATATTTGATTGGGAGCTGTATCTCTTATCTTGGTATAGCTGTTGTGGAGGCGGTATGTGGTGCTCTTCGTGGAATTGGTAGAACGAGGGCCTCGCTTGTGCTTTCGCTAATTATGAATTTAACTTATGTCTTATTGAATCTCGTCTTTATTAACCTGTTACATATGGGTGTTCTGGGGATGACCATTTCTATAAATATAGCTAGATACCTGGGGGCGTTTTGCGCACTTTATTATCTATTCCGATTGGACAACGATCTGCATATCCGTATTCGCGATCTTGTAGCGGTTAAGCTGTCTATGCTGAAAAAAATAATGTTCATCGGGATGCCGTTTGCGGCGGAGCAGATGTTCTTTAATGGTGGTAAAATTCTGACTCAGATCTTTATCGTTAGTCTGGGTACGTATGCACTTGCGACTAATGCGATTGCCTCCTCCTTTGCAGGGATTATGCAAATCCCCGGGAATGCGTTGTCCTTGACGATTATTACAGTGGTTGGACAATGTATGGGAAGTAATAATGTTAAGGATGCTCGAAAATTCATTAAATCCTTCCTTGTCACCTCTTCTCTTTCTCTGGTGGTGATGGGTTTGCTGATTATGCCGTTTTTCAATCCGTTAGTGTCGATGTTCCATCCTCCTGCTGAGATTGTGGGAGATATCTTCCTGATTGTGCTCATCAATACGATTGCGCAAATTCCGTTATGGTCCATAAGCTTTATTACACCTTCGGCGCTTAGAGCAGCAGGGGATTCCAAGTTTACCTCCATGGTTTCGATGCTTACGATGTGGCTGTTCCGTGTAGTGCTCGGATACATCTTAGGTATTGTTCTGAACTTTGGTATACTCGGCGTTTGGCTGGCGATGAATTGTGAGTGGGGGATCAGAGGTTTGATTTTCCTGCGGCGATTTATGGGCAAGAAATGGGTTCAGCATCGTGTTATATAATAGATATAAAAAAATCAAAGGACACCCTGAGGGGTGTCTTTTTTGCATGCTCTGATGAGTGCCTTTGGAGAATGCAGCTTGAGTATTTCTTGGGTAGCGGGGTAATAATATGTAGGAATTGCGTCTTTATGCTTACTAAAACACACAACAAGGAGTCTTGCACAATGTCACATTTCGTTAGATCCGTTACTTCACCAAAGAAATTTATCTCCGGCCATAACTTACTTTCAGATCTGAATGAGTATATTAAGGCGTTTGGCGATCATGCCTATGTGATCTGTGATGAGTTCATTTTGGAACGTGCTAAGAAAGAGGCGGGAAGTTCCATCGAAGGTGCGGGGAATAAGGCTACTTTTGAAAAATTCAATTATGAATGTACTCAGGAAGAGATTAATCGTAATCGGGAACTTGCCCGTAAAGCTGGGGCGAATATCATCGTTGGTATCGGCGGAGGTAAAACACTGGACACCGCAAAAGCTACTGCGTATTATGAGAAGCTGCCTGTAGTTATTTTTCCGACGATTGCATCTACTGATGCACCATGTACAGCGCTGGCTGTCATTTATAATAAAGATGGTTCATTTGATCAATACTTGTTTCTCCCAAGTAATCCGGATGTAGTCTTGGCAGATACAGCGATTTTAGCTTCAGCGCCTTCCCGTTTTTTCGCAGCTGGAATTGGCGATGCACTGGCTACTTATTTTGAAGCCCGTGCCTGTTATGCCTCTAATGGCGACAATCTCGTACTCATGAAACCTTCTACAACGGGTCTAGGTATATCAAGACTTTGTTATGAAGCTCTACTTAAGAATGCGGTAAAAGCAAAACGTGCGGTTGATCAGAAGCTCTATACACGCGCGGTGGAGGAAACTATTGAAGCGACAATTTATCTAAGTGGTGTGGGTGCTGAATCTGGTGGTCTGGCTGCCGCGCATGCTATCCATAATGGGATGACAGCCGTTCCTTCACTACACAAAGCTCAGCATGGTGAAAAGGTTACGTTTGGTCTTTTAGCTCAGCTAGTACTGGAAAATGCCTCAAATGAGGAGCTGGAAACTGTCATTAAGCTTATCAAGGATGTAGATCTTCCGCTAACCCTCGCCGATCTGGGGTGTACGGAATTTATCGAATCCGAATGGCGCCAAGTTGCTGAAGCTGCTTGTGCAGAAGGAGACACAATGGGCAATATGCCGTTCCCGGTTACTCCGGAAGATGTGTACAATGCGATAGTGGTAGCGAACTCGCTGGCAGAGTCTTATAAATAACTAGCACAACTAATATGCAGTGATAATGAAGGCACCCTTGGGGGTGCCTTTTGTTTTTATATAGGGTAAGCTTTTGAAGTACTGTAGTGGTAAAATTTTGCATATAGCTATTGGCTTCGGCACTTAATCGCGGGATAGGGTGCCTACAGAAACGAGATTATTGCTAATCGCCCCGCGCTGTGCCAATTGTACTCTATGTAATAAGGAGGAAGGAAAGATGAGAAAAAACCAATTGGGTTATCTAATCCTTATTATCATAATTATTGGAGCGATAATAGCAGTAATTCACGGAAGCTCGGAGTGTCAGAACAAGCGGGAAGCAGGAAGTCTTGGGATGGATTATGTGCGCAAAGAGTACACGGAAAGTGCGTCGCTGAGAGTTGCAACGGTTTGCAAACCCTTATTTGGAGGGTCGGGTTATCAGGTAGTGCTGGAGGATTCACGTGGGCAATCGTATTATGTCATTATCGTTCTCGGAACTACACGTAATCTTGTCACTATGGACGATCTGACGAAAGAGGTGCGGGAAGGTACATCTGTATTTCCATGCCACCAATAAAAAAATGATAAATGAATTGGATTTCATCTATATGATTATTGGGAGGCACTCCTGCGGGGTGTCTATTTTTGTTATATTAAATTGAATTTTGTTATTTATTTTCGGAATAACTAACATATGTGCTAACGTAAAAGATAAAATAATTATAACAAAAGGCAATATTTTGATTGTTTTATGCCAATGTAACCGCTATAATCTTGCATATACCGGAATATGTAACGAAATAAGAAGTTTTTGTTAGTGTTTGTTATCAATAACAAAGTTGAAAATGTGGAGGTGAATAGTTAGCGAGTAGGTCTGTAATTGTCTTCTATAAGGACAGATAGTTATTGGGTTCATAACAGCTGGTTGGCTATTCTTATTATCAAATCCATTTATTTTCGAAGGAGAATTAGGAATGAAAAAAGCGAAAAAGTGGCTGGGGGGTATACTTGCCTGTGCAATGATAATGTCTCCTTTCCCATCTGTAATTTCTGCAGCAGCAGCACCATCCACTGTTGGATTCGGTGATACAAAGGGTCACTGGGCACAACAAAATATTGCGAAGTGGGTAGAAAATGGCGTTTTAAACGGGTATCAGGATGGTTCTTTTCATCCCAATGAAGGAATTACAAGAGCTGAGTTTGCTACGATCTTGAATAAGGTATTCGGTTTCTATATGAAGTCAGATCAATCTTTTTCCGATGTAAAAGCAAACGATTGGTATGCAGATCAGCTTTCGTTGGCACGATATGCTGGGTATTATGAAGGCTACTCAGAGAATAAAGCACAAGCTACTGATTATATAACGCGTCAGGATGCGGTGACGATGTTGGCTCGGATATTTACTCTCCAAGCTACTGAAAGCGCTTTATCAATGAGTGAATTTAGTGATTCCGCTCAGATTCAGGCTTATGCTAAGGATGCAGTTCATGCGCTCTCAGGTTTGATTACAGGGTATGAGGATGGAACCTTTAAGCCGCTTGGAAGGATCACCCGTGCCGAAGTTATAACGTTAATTAATAAAATAGTGAAGAGTTATTACTCGCAATCTGGGAGCTTTGAAGGAGGAATAGTTTCTGGAAATGTAGTCGTTAATCAGGATGGTGTTGTGTTAAAAAATGCAACGATAAACGGAAACCTGTATCTAACCGCTGGGATCGGTAACGGCGAAGTGACCCTTGAGGGCATTAAGGTTACGGGCACCACATTTATTGCAGGTGGCGGGGTAAACTCCATTCTTATTAAGAATAGCTCATTAGGCAAAGTAAATATAAATCGTAAAGAGGGTGAGGTTCGTGTCCTCACGAGTGGTACAACCCAAATCTCTCAGCTAACGGTAGATAGTCTAGCAAGGCTGGAGTTTGGAATTGGGACGATGATCACCACGGGAATTCTAAATAGAACTGTGGGACTGATCCTAGGTGAAGGCGCATCGATTGCAAATCTAAACGTTGCTGATAAAGCGACTGGAACCACCCTTTCCGGTCAGGGCGACATTGCAAAAGCGGACGTTAAAGCAACAGGAGTAACGTTGAACGGTAAGCCCATTGCTCCTGGCACAATTGTCATTATCAAAGGCAATCAAGGTCCTGTAGCAACGGCTACCCCAGCGCCTAGCTCGGCATCGGGTTCATCAACAACGCCGGCAGGCCCGACTAATCCAACCGCGGCACCTACAGCGACAGCAACACCAACAGCAACGGAAACACCGACACCAACGGCAACACCAACAGCAACACCAACAGCAACACCGACACCGACCGACCCGACGGGTCCTGTGGGACGTATCGAGAATTTAGCGGATGTTGATGCAAGTAGTGAGACTAAATCACTATTCGCCTACTTACAGGATATCCGCGGCAGTGAGATCTTGTTTGGACATCAGCATGCTACTACAGAAGGACTTTCTATTACTGAAAAGGACGGAACGCAGTCTGAGGTCGAGAATGCAGTAGGCGACCTTCCGGGCCTGTTCGGCTGGGATACGCTTAGTCTTGAAGGTTTTGAGAAACCAGGCGATCTAGGCGCAACCAAGCTGGAGAATCGTGATAAATTAATCGGCGTGATGAAATCTGCTTATGAAAAAGGCGGCGTGCTTACATTAAGCTCACATATGCCGAACTTCGTCACAGGAAAGGACTTTTATGACACCAAAGGGAATGTGCTTACGCATATATTACCCGGTGGTGACAAGCATGCAGAATTTAATGCATTCCTGGATATGATTGCGGACTTTGCGAATAACTTAAAAGATGATAATGGTAAAGCTATTCCGGTCATTTTCCGTCCATTCCACGAGCAAAATGGTGGCTGGTTCTGGTGGGGTGCGCCTTACCGTACGAAGGAGCAGTATGCTGAAATTTATCGTTATACCGTTGAATATTTACGGGACAAAAAAGATGTGCATAACTTCTTGTATGCGTTCTCACCGGGAAGTCCGTTTAACGGCACAGATGCGACCTTCCTTGAGACGTATCCGGGAGATGACTATGTCGATATCCTTGGCTTCGATAATTATTATGACGGAACAACTGAGGGGTGGTTTGATTCAGTCGTGAAGGATGCTAAGCTGATCTCGAAGCTGGCGGATGATAAGGGGAAAATTGCAGCATTTACTGAGTTCGGTTATTCGGGTGTGAAGCCAACCGGCACGAAGGACCTGAAGTTCTTTACCAAGCTAATCTCTGCACTGCAGTCTGATCCGGATGCTAAACGGATGGCCTACATGCAGACTTGGGCGAATTTCAATACAGATTCTATCTTTGTCCCTTATAGAAATGCTCCAAACGGACTAGGGGATCATGAACTGCTCCCTGATTTTGTGGACTATTATAATGATCCGTATACAAGCTTCAGCCATGAGGTGGCTGTTGCGGATGCTTATTCGAAACAGGTAACTACAGAAGCCGAGCAACCTTTTTTACACATTGTCTCACCAACGGCAAACCAAACAGTGCCCACGACAAAAGCATCGACCCTTCGTGTTCGTGTGTTAAATCAAGACGTGGATAAAGTAACCTATCTGATTGGGGATGACACAACAGAGTACAGTATGGCAGCTGACACAGAAGGTTTCTATTACTTGGCAGATTGGACACCAGGTGTAGCCTTCGACGAATCAGGCGTGATGCTTACTGTTAAGTCCTATGCAAAGGATGGTTCTGTACTTTCACAAACGATCCAAATCTTTGTAAGTGACGTGCAGGGCATTGGGGACCCATTGATTGTAGATACTTTTGAGAATTACAAAGGGAATGATGAATTACTTCGTGCGGCATTAAGTCCTGCGGGCGATCTAAATACGATCTCACTTGATGCGAACCATAAAAATGATGGCAAGTATGGCCTGAGGTTCGATTATAATGTGGATGGTCAAGGTTATACAGGTCGTACCAAAAACATGAATAATGCCGACTGGTCGGACGCCAACAAATTAAAGCTCTGGATTGCACCTGATGGCAGCGACCACAAGCTTGTTATTCAGGTCAATGCAAGTGGCATCTCTTTTGAAGCTTATCCTTCACTGGCAGGTACGACACCTGGCATGGTGGAAATTCCATTCAGCCAGTTCGCTCCAGCGCCATGGGATACAGGAAATGCCGGTAAAGTAATCACTAAAGAGAACCTTAAGGACATTCGGGCAGTGTCTATCTACGTAAATAAAAAGGACACAGTAGCAAGTACGTCTGGTACGCTGTACTTTGACGATATTACAGCGTTTAATGATGGAACGGGTGGCGTCCCTAACGGGGGCGAAGGTCCTGGCAGCACGCCAGAACAGGCGAAGCTGTTGTATGGCTTCGAAAAAGATACTCAGGACTGGACAGTAGAGCAGAATAATGCCAGTGCAACCGCGGCAGTGATCTCGACTGATGAGGCTGCTGAAGGAACTCATTCGTTAAGCTCCTTGTTCTCACTCGATTCAGGTGGAGCTTTTGAGCTCAGCAAAAATGGCAGTCTGGATCTGAGCGCGGTAGATAAATTAAGCGCACAAATTAAACTGTCGAACGGAACAGCGGATGCACGTTTGTATATTAAGACGGGATCGACCTGGTCTTGGGCTGACAGTGGAGCTGTGAAAGTAGATTCGAGCGGATTTACTACGGTTTCACTCAACTTGGCAGGTATTGCTGATCTTAATAGTGTAAAAGCCATAGGTATCAAGCTCGAGGGATTCAGCGGTACGGGAACTTCTACGTTGTATCTGGATGATGTTCGGACCCTGAAGAATGGTACCGCACCTGAAGCTGTCGTCTATGGCTTCGAGGACAATACACTGCAAGGCTTCAGCATCAATGTGGATGAAAATAATAAATATAATACAGCACTGGCTCAGAATCTATCGGTGAGCAATGCTGTGTATGCTGAGGGAACTCACTCGATGCAAGCGGACTTAACATTAAATGGAGGGCAATTCCAGCTGCGTCGTATGGTGGTTACCAACTTAGCGAATGCATCAACAATTACGCTTAAAATCAAGGTTGTACCTATTGATGCAAGCGATGTTAGCGGTGTAATGGCTCAGCTGTTTACCCAAAGTGGCTCAAGCTGGGGAACATGGACTGCTTCTACGGCTGCACCAGTAGATGCCAATGGATTTACTACACTAACACTGGATATCAGCAAGGTAGCAGATCGTAATTTGACCCAAGCGATTGGCGTACAAGTCATGACCACAGCAACTGATCCTCTAGGTAGTGCTACCGTATATGTGGATGAAATCACGATTAAATAGAAAGTAGTAAAGCCGGAAGCGAACATTTCACGATGTTCACTTCCGGCTTATTTATTTAGCATCAAATTTATTCATTTTAAGGTCTACGAGAATCTGCTTGAAATTAACGAAGCTTAATAGATCCGCCATCTACCATGATAGTCTGGCCCGTAATATAATCGGAATCTTCACTCGCTAGGAATACCGCAACACGACCAATATCACTTTCCAGTTCACCCAATCTTCTCAAAGGAATTTTTGAAATCATGTTTTGGTAATACTCAGGGTTTGCTTCTGCCCATTCAATCATGCCAGGGGAATTAGCAATTGGAGCAATGATGTTTACGTTGATTCCAAATGGACCAAATTCATTAGCGGCTACCCGGGTAATTCCACGGATGGCTTCTTTTGCAGCAGCATATGTTCCTTGATTGGTATCACCGTTGAGGCCAGCACCCGATGCAAAGTTAATAATTTTACCTTGAGTTTCTTTTAAATAGGGTAGTGCTGCTTGCATGAAATAGAAGGTTGGATAGAAGCCTGTATCAAAAGATAAATCGAAATCAGCCTGTGTAGTTTCTTCGATAGATTTCATTCTGGATGCGTGGGCATTGTTTACTAAAATATCTATTTTTCCGAATTTATCAGCTACTTGTTTAACAAGGTGAGCTATTTTATCGTGTTCCTTGAGGTTCGCTTGAATAAAGATAGATTCAGGTTGATATTCTTGTAATTCTTTAATTGTTTCTTTGCCGGTTTCTTCATTGAGGTCAATAATAGCTACCTTAGCGCCTTCTTTAACAAAAGCCAGGGCCATCCCTTTACCAATACCGCCTGCTCCACCAGTAATAATAGCTACTTTTCCTGCAAGTCTGCTCATGTTGTGATCTCCTTTTTGTGAAAAAATGTAGTATTTAACTCTTATCAGAGGTAAGGTGTAATTGTTACTTCGACTATATATTACCCAAAATAGTAGCTATATTTACCATGAAGTAGAAACGGCATCATTTACCAAGATGAATATAGAGGGTGATGATGAATGTTTCAGCAGCTGATGAGGCCTATTCCGGCTCTTATGTAGATGTTGAGCGATTGAATTAAGCGGCGCACCAAGTGATGAGCAATTGATGATTCATGTGTCGCACCAAGTGATGCTGCAAGTGATGCAATAAGTGAAGTATTTATAGAGTAATTAGGGAATTTCTCCCTGAAATTCAGAGATTTCTGTTCATCAGACTTATAATTAGGGAAAACTTACCTGATTTTCGGCCGATTTAGTAACTAATTAAGAAATCCCCCTAATTATTAGGGAAGAATTCCCTGATTTCGTTCATTTAGAGCGAATACCGGTTATTTTCAGGGAGTTTTTCCCTAATTAGTTTAAACCCTACCGCAAGCCGTACGAAAATCACACCTAGCAAGTCGCCCACCGCCCACTGCCTACGCCCACCGCCCAACCCAATATTATAGAACACTACGCGTGGTGTCATATGGCACAGTAAAATCCATTACTTTTCTTTTCAATTCCATTCCATAAAAAAGAAGCTGCCCCCAAGTAGAGTTCACTACTTTTGAGACAGCCTCTTACGAATAATTATAAGGGAAACCCCATCGAGATGACCGCACCGCCATTTCTGCGGTTGCCTGCGCTGATCTGACCTCCACAACGCTCGATGATTGCGCGGGAAATAGCCAGTCCAAGTCCGGATTCTCCGTCTTTTCCTTTTACAAACCGATGGAAGAGATAGGGGAGCAGATCGTCCGAAATTCCAGGACCATCGTCACTTACGGATAACAGGGCCCGGCCCTCCTTGACCGAAACATGGATATAGATATGTTGGTTAGCGTAACGTGTGGCATTCGATACTACATTAAGAAGCGCCTGTAGCAGCTTATCTCTATCCGCACGAATCGTAAGAGAATCTTGATGATCGTGGGAGATATGGAGGGTTAATTCTTTTTTCATCAATAGAGGGTTCATTCTTTCGATGGTTTCTGTAAGTAGATCTTTTAAACAAATATCCGTAGGCTTGAATATATCTTCCTCGCTGTCCAGCTTCGCAAGTAAAGTCATTTCGGACACGAGCTTCTTCAAGCGGCTGCTTTCGCTCATGATAATGTCTAGCCCTTTTACTACATTCTCACCTTCAAAAACTCCATCCTTGATTCCTTCAGCATAGCCGGAAATGGACATTAAGGGGGTTTTTAATTCATGAGACGCATTCTGGAAAAATTGTTTCTGCACATGGTTAAAACGGTTCAATTCATCTGCCATGTCATATACCGATTGTGCGACAGAGCCAAGTTCCCCTCCTGCCTTAATTAATTTAACATCTGAGAAGTGGCGTTCTTTGACTTTGCGGAGTTCTTGTTGCAGCCTCATTAGAGGTTGAATCAGCTTCTTGGTGATAAATAGGCCAAATAGGAACATAAATGCTCCCGCTGCACTGAAAACGATCAGCAGTCTTTTGAGCAAAGCTTGTTCAATAGCAGTGACTGCGCTCATAGGGGTTAGTAAAGTTAGCGTGCCTATAGGTGTAGCCTTCACTTCAGTAATATACCGTGTATCTGTTCCATTCCAAATGTTCTGGAGCTCAGTGGCTTGGCCTGTGACACTCTTGGCATCGTAGTTTATTGCAATTGAACTCATCTCTGATGATGTGGACAAGACTTTTCCTGTTTCATCGCTAAGAATGGCTTCGACGCCTGCAGTGCTTAGAGAAGGTATGGTCACGGGCAGAGCTTCCAGCTGAGTGCCAATCTCCCCGATGTATTTACTTTCTTCAGTCAATGTAGCTGACATCGCCGCACCAATGGTTCTTAAATCCTCTTTTTGTGTTCCGACAAAATGGTTGAGCAGTACAAAATGGATCACGACAGCAGTAATAGATAGTAGCAATACCAATGCAATACTAAAGGCTAAATTAATCTGATGTGCTAGTTTCATTCGTATGCTCACCCCCATCTGTTCTCATGCGGTATCCGTGTCCCCATACTGCCTCAATGGGCAAATGCTCCAGTTTTTTGCGCATCCGTTTAATTAGATGATCCACGGCGCGATCACTTCCAAAATAGTCGTCTCCCCACACATAGCTCAGCAGCTCATCTCTTGTAAATGCCCGGTTAGGGGCATCAGCGAATACTTTTAGCATGGTGAATTCCTTGCTGGTCAAGTCCACCTCTTCACCACACCAGAATACACGTCTTTCTTCCGGCAATAGTAGAAGCTGGTCAATTTCAAGACGGGTGGAAGTGGCCTGACTGTTCAATTTTTCGGCCTGATTACTCATTTTGTACCAGCGTTGAAGCTGACGTTTGATCCGGGCGACTAACTCACGAGGACTGAACGGCTTGACTAGATAATCGTCACTGCCAAGCTCCAATCCTAATATTTTATCCACTTCATTATCTCTTGCGGAGATCATAATGATCGGTACTTCGGCTTCGTTACGAATCCTTTTACAGAACTCATAACCATCCATGCCGGGGAGCATAACATCGAGTACCCACATATCCGGGGGGCTTGTCTGCCACAAGGTCCATGCTTCCTCAGCGCTGCCAAGGCCGATGGTGTGGTAATTTTCTTTTTGTAAATAAGCTTCAACAAGATTGCGTATATGTTCATCATCGTCGACTACGGCAATGAGGTATGGATTATTCATTTCGGGTTACCTCCAAATTATTCTCCCACAAGTATATCAATCCAGAGGTGGGTAGGGGCGGCTGCCATCGTTTTTCCACAAATTAACCAATGTTCTGCCACACCCATTTTGTAAGCTTGGTCTTGTAAGATCATTCGAATCGACGAGGAGTGTTGTATTTATGAATCAACAGATGTTATTTAAAAAGTTAGCGCTGTCCACCCTGCTAGTGTCCGCCGTTGCTGCACCGTCTGCAACGAACGCAGCAAGTGGAGCACAAGACGGAAACACGAAAACAACGGCCGCAGCCGTGGTTACTGCTGCCTCTAAAGGAACAATTGCCACTAAAGTAACCACTATTGATTGGGTAGATCCCCTGGAGTTGGCTAAGACCTACGCACCTAATACCCAAGAAGACTGGAAGAACACCTTGGATCAGTATTATAAGGTTGCTGGATTTAGTGTAACCGCACTTGCCGAGCTTGTGCCTGCGGAACTGGTGGAGGGAGTTCAATTATCAAAAGAAATACTATCCACCGAAGCTCTACCTGCGGGATATATCGAAGCTGGTCGTAACCTTGAAGTAGTACCTGTAGTCGATGATATGCAGGTAGATAGCAATATCACTACTTCAATTAAAGCTGTAGATGCGACTTCAATTGCTATTTCCATTCCAGATCTTAGCGACGCGGATAAAGCTTTTTTCAAAGCTCAAGATGATCTGAATAGTGCCGTTAAATCCAAAGATGCGACTGTGATCAAGGAAGCTTTAGCTAATCTGTTGGACCAATATAAAGAGAAGATCAAGGAGCTTGAAACAGCCAAATAACGGTGATTAGCGAGGCTTGATACAGAATAGAGATACTGAAAAGGGTAAAGATAAAAGACACCTCGCGGGGTGTCTTTTTTGTATGCATATCAATCTTCACGCTTTGCCTTTGGCCTTTACTTGCTTCCGCCAGTTCACACCGATCACCCCGGCGATGATCATCACTGTACCAGTCCAATGGTACCATTCCAGTTGCTCATTCAGCAGAAGTACACCACCGAGAATAGAGACAACTGTTGAAAGACTGCCGAAAATGCTCACGCGTGAAGCCTCCATCCGTGATAAAGCATAGTTGGAGAGGAAGGAGGTCACGAGGGAGGAGAGTACGCCGAGATAGAGCATGGAGAATATAAATTTGGGCTCTTGAAAAGGTGTGAAATACTGATCCAAGGTTCCTGCCGAACCATGCTTAATGATCGCCAGTCCATTAAAAAATATAAATCCGAACAAAGTAATCATATAGGTAAGTTCTTTGGGACTCCAGGTACGTGTCAGCTTCCGAGCCGCAACATTATAACCGGCAAGGGATAAAGCTGAGATTAGGATGAGCAAGACGCCCCAAAGACTAGAAGAAGAGATACTCAAACCTGGAATGGCAAAGATAAGAATAATGCCTGCAACTGAGATTAATGTAGAGATCTTTTGGAAGCTGCTCGTGGTTTCCTTCAAGAACATCGCCGCCAAAAAGATGGTGAAGATGGGCATTGTTGCCTGAATAATACCCGCTACAGCGGAGGTTGTATACAGAAGTCCATACGCTTGAAGGGTGAAATACAACGCTGGATACATTAAAGCCAGTGGGATGATCACTGCGGCCTTGGATATTCCAAACTTCACCCGCCCCCACCCTGGAAAAGTAAATAAAGAAGCGGCAAGGAAAGATAACGTGAAGCGATGAGCTAGCGTATCAAAAGGATCCGAGACGGTTAGGGCCATTTTTACAAATATAAAGGAAAACCCGACAATAATAGCATTCAAGACAGCTGCTGCTATCGCTTTTTGAGTAGAAGATGTATTCATTAGTAAAGACCTCCAAAGTGTTGCGCGCATTTAGGTACCGGTCCTGTTCTGCTCTTTATTCTAAGGCTAGAGTAGCTGTGCTACAATGTAATTATTATTTATCTGTACCGGTACAGAATAAGCTTGGAGGAAGGTGAAAGGGATGTATAAGTATTCGGAGTTAATCAACGAGCTGGAATTGCAAATCGCCGAGGATACGTATCGTGAGGGGGATAAATTACCGTCTATCCGGGAGTTGTCCTTACGTTATGGATGTAGTAAAAGTACGGTTATTCGCGCGTTGCAGGATCTTCAGGACAAACATTTAATCTATGCCGCCTCAAAAAGTGGTTATTATGTCATGAAACGAAGCGGACAGCGAAAAGACGAAGGTGCACATTGGATCGATTTTACGGTGTCTGCACCCGACCCGGATATTTTTCCGTATCTGGATTTCCAACATTGTATTAATAAAGCGATTGATATGTACCGCAATGACTTGTTCATCTATGGAACGCCGCAGGGGCTTCCTTCTCTTATTCGTGAAATGCAGCGCCATCTGGCTTCTTATCAGGTATTTGCTAATCCGGATCAGATTTTTATTACCTCAGGTGTGCAGCAGGCGCTTGGCGTATTGACCCGAATTCCTTTTCCGAATGGCAGGCAGCGAGTGCTGATTGAGCAGCCGGGTTACCCGTTGTTTATGGAATATCTGAAGACGTATGGCATTGAGACAGAGGGGATAAAGCGTTCGGACGCTGGGGTTGACTTGAATGAATTAGAGCGGTTATTTAAGACAGGCCAGTTCAAGTTCTTTTATACCGTCCCGCGATTTCATAATCCGCTTGGCGTCTCCTATACCCGTACCCAGAAGAAGGCGATTGCTCAGCTAGCAGCTAAATACGATGTGTACATCGTTGAGGATGACTACATGGCGGACTTGGAGCAGGATGCAAAAGAGGATCCGATCTACGCTTATGACGATGCTTCCCATGTGATCTATTTGAAAAGCTTTTCCAAAATTATTTTTCCGGGCCTGCGTGTCGGTGTCGCTGTACTGCCAGAGGTCCTGTGTGACTCTTTTAACCGATTCAAAAGACTGATGGATATAGATAGCTCTATGCTGTCTCAGGCTGCCCTGGAGTTGTATCTGAAAAGCGGAATGTTCGAGCGCCACCGAAAAAAGATGCGTTCCTGCTACGAAAAAAGATCCACGCTGCTCCATGAATCGATTATGAGAGAGTTAGATACAGCAACAGCACAGCATTATTCTTACCATCCAACCGGCCAGCTTGGCGTGCATACGTATCTGAAGCTTGGTGACAGCGTAAAGACAGAACAGATGATCAAACGTCTGCAAAAAAAGTTCATTCGCATCGAAATGGCGGACAGCGGTTATTTGCCCTCTTTTAATAAAGAGAAGATTCTAAAGCTTAATGTATCCAGTGTAAAAGAGCCGGATATTCGCTCTGGCATTGAACAGGTAATGCAAGAAATACGCTGAGGGCGCAGCGATAAATCAGTGGATAATAATGGTGGAAATGCTGGGAGCCATCTATAATAAAAGGTCAGTAATCCCTGGTTTCTCTATAAATATCCGAACACATTTTCTGGTGCAATCTTCCGCCGAGTCATGCGGACCCAGATGACGTTATTTGCTATTTTTTAGCCTTTGGAGCAGAGTTTCGGACCCCAGCGCCGCTATTCAAGTAGAAAGTGGTCATATTGAGTGGTGTTCACGCTAACAACGGCTATGGGGTCCGATAGCACTCTAAAAGTGGGAAAAAGCCGCTTTTAAGGTCAGCTGTGTCCGATATCGAATTGGCTAAGTGCAAATTACCAAGATGCTTTATCCATCTTTGCTTGGGTAGCGAGTATCAGCAACAAGCAAATTGAAAGTTGTCGTTCCTTTCGGTACAATCCATTCCAACATCGTATGATTCCATCAAAAAGGGTGATCACTTGCGTAAAGATACGAAAACCATCGGCGAGGTGGCTAAGCTGCTGGGCACAACTATTAAAACCGTTCGTTATTATGACGATATCGATCTATTGAAACCATCCAGCCACAGCGAAGGCGGACACCGTTTATATACTCCTGAAGATATTTCCCGCCTGCGGCTGATCACAACGTTACGTTATTTGGATTTCGGCATTGACGAGATTCGCCAAGTTATCGCTGGAGAAATCCAGCTCACTACAGCACTCAACTGGCAGATTGAAGCTTTGGAGACCCAGGTCAGTACGCTGACCAATATGATTTCGATTCTGCGCCAAGCCCAAGAGCATGTCTCAACAGGTGATTCCATGGATTACATGAATGAGCTGGTTGATTCTTTGTCCATGAATGCTGATAAGCGAACCCGGTTCATCTCCAGTAAAATAGAAGAAATACAGCCGCTCGGTCAATTGCCGTCCGAATGGCGGGATACCTTTTTATATTTGTTCAATAAATATATTATGAATGAAGTCAAAGTGACAGCCGGACAAACCGTAGCTTGGAACGAACTGCAAGCACTTATGAACGATACACAGTACATGGAGGAGCTTGTCCGATTTGAGCTGCCTTTTTTCAATATGGTTAGGCATCCCCGCGTTCCCGCTGCGGTTTGGATTCGGACGCTGGAGAATATCCGAATTCGGGTGGAAGCAGCCTTGCAACAAAAACTATCAGCAGACAGCGCTGTTGTACAGGCAATTGTTGAAGATTTTGTGATGATGTATGCAGGTCCAGAGCAGTTCCGCGATAAAGCCGCCTTTTTCCGCCAATATGCTCATTTGATGCAAACTGCTCCTACCGAACGGATAGAACGCTTTAATAAACTATGCTTGCTCCTCAATCCCAAATGGGATGTTATTGTGAGAGGTAACGCCTTGCTGATGGAAGGGCTACAATGGAAGCTTGGGCAGGAGAATTCTCATTCCGCACCTTGTTGAAGTGTATACTTCGGATGGTCTCCCAGGTTGTTATTCAAATATTGCAAGGGCTGTCCTTTTAAATAATGGTCAAAAAAATCCAGCGTATATTCATTAATCAGCTCATGTGTTCCGCGCACATCTATATCTTCTATCCATTCAAACAAGGGGGTAAGCAGATATAGATCTGAGAAGCTCATGTGCTTGCTGTGTTTGAAGGTCAGCCAATAGTTCCCGCCTGCAGTTACTGGCTCATACCGTGCGAATAGCTCATTATAGTAGGCTGTAATCTCTTTCCTATCCGTCCCTAGTGCGGCGATTTCAGCATCGCTGGTTTGGTCTACTCCTTTTAAGGTGTCATCGGCACTCATGAGCAGAAAAGGTTTCTTCAAGCCGTCTGCAGGAATCCGCTTTTCACCGTAAAGCACCCCATCCATATCAATGCCTGCTTGAATTCTTTGATCCTCTATCAGCATCTGCACCGTTGTGGCTCCCCCAAAGGAATGACCGAACATGCCCATATGTTCAAGATCGATCCGGCCTGTAAACAGACCACTAGGATCGTCCGCAGATAAGGCCTCCATTTGATCCAGCACATACTTAGCATCTTCTACCCAGATTTCATTACGCCGATCCATAAAAGAATACTTCATTTGCTCATAGCCTGTTTTTCCTTCTGAATCAAACTTCACCACAGACTTGTCTGGAAATACCGAAGCTACGCTGCTATAAGCATGTTCAATCCCTACGACAATATAGCCGTGGCTTACCAATTGCTCGACTTGAAAGGTGTTCTGATTCTTGTAGCCCATAAATCCATGCGAGAAAAGAAGCACCGGATATTTAGTTTCCGTATCTGCCAAACCGGCATTCGCAATAGCGTGGGTGTTGGCCAGTTTTAATCCTGAGAATAAAAACTCCGGCAATTGTAAAAATTCATGTAGTCCTTCTACATACGGAGTCGGATCAGATAAATATGGCGCCGGGCTCCCTGGAGCCTCTGAACTTGCTGGATACCAGATTTGCACCATTAATTCGCGGGAGTCACCAGATGTTTCCGTGAACTTTTCTTCCCGTGCAGAATCGGTCCAATGGTAGGTGACGGTTCCTATCTTGTAAGGACCTGTGGGCTCCGCAAAAGAAAATACAGGGAACAGGAGGGGCAGAGCAATGGAAACGGCAGCATAAACCGCCCCAACTCCAGTCAGCACTAGTGTTTTCCAACGCCGTTGCGGTTTTCTTGCTGCCTTTGCTGCGGATCGGAAGAAAAGTCTTGTTCCGCCCACGTTTGCCCATAGTGTGATCAGATACACTGGAATCATCGGCCACCGCAACCCTTCCACGAATGCATGGATAAGCAGTAAAGCAGTAGAAATCCCGCCGCCGATCAGCCACCCGCGCTGTGTTTTGGGCTGTCCTAAGGTTAGCCAACCCAACAACAATACATTAAATAAGACAAGTGTGATTTCAAGTAATCTCATAATCTATAATCCTCCTTGGTTTTCTTTTCTGGCTGCTGTACTGAATCCAAGTATAAAACCTCCTGTTAGGGGAGAATCAATGCTCACTGTGACTTCACTATATTTAGAGGATTATTTAAGATTTATAACAAGAAAAAAAAGAGACCGGGTTCGGTCTCTTTTAGTTATTTCTCGATAGGAGGTATGAATTAATTCGCAAAAAAGTTCGGCAGGAACTCTTTATTAGCTTCCAGCATTTCGTCCAGCATCCGAATCGCTACGTCCACGGACGGAACAAGCGGGTGATGTGCGAGCGCCTGAAGGGCAAGGGCGCGGTCTCCGGTTACAGCGGCGTCAATCGCCAGCTGTTCATAGGTTTTGACAGCATGAATGAGTCCTTTAGCCATGGTTGGAATTTTGGTCAGTGGCAGAGGTAGCGGGCCGTTTTTGGTGACCACGCAGTTCACTTCAATGCTGGCGTCATCTGGCAGGAAGTCCAATATGCCGCGGTTAGCGACATTTAGGGTCTGAATGTCGTTTGATCCGTTATGGAGCGATCTCATGAGGTTAACAGCTGCTTCTGAGTAAAAAGCACCGCCGCGCTGTTCCAGCTGCTTCGGCTTCTCGCTTAGCTCTAGATTGCCATAAAGCTCGAAGAGCTCTTCTTCTACACGTTTGACGACTTCAGCACGGTTAATGCCTTGTTTATGGGATTCCATCTGCTCTTCGAGCATGGCATCGGTCATATAGAAATATTTTAAATAGTATGAGGGCAGTGCATGAAGGGATTGCAGGAATTCCGGGTTCCATTCTCTTGCCGGTACGTTCTTAGCGCTGTAGCTGGTTGTATCTGCAAGCATATCATCCAGCTTGTCTTCACCTTCAACATCGATACGAGTAATCCAGTGCAAGTGGTTGAGGCCCACAAATTCGGCATATACGCGGTCTGCTGCTACATTATATTTGGCAGAGACTTGCTTGATCAGGCCGATAGGTGCGTTGCACAGGCCAATACTTTTAACCTTAGAATATTTCAGAACGGCTTCGGTGACCATCCCAGCAGGGTTAGTGAAATTGAGCAGCCATGCGTTGGGAGCCAGTTCCTCGATATCACGGCATACATCCAGAATAACAGGGATGGTGCGCAGTGCTTTCATCATTCCCCCAGGACCTGTTGTTTCTTGGCCAATAACGCCATATTTGAGCGGAATCGACTCATCACGGGCACGGGCATCAAGCATGCCGACACGCATTTGGGTGCTGACGAAGTCGGCGCCTTCGATAGCTTTACGGCGGTCTGTTGTCAGATGAACCTCAATCGGAAGGCCGGATTTCTCCACCATACGTTTTGCCAAATTACCTACAATATTCAGCTTGCGAAGACCAGGCTCAATATCTACAAGCCATAATTCGCGCACGGGAAGTTCTTTATAGTGAAGAATGAATCCCTCTACTAATTCTGGGGTATACGAAGAACCTCCACCGATAACTGCAATCTTTAATCCTTGGTTAGCTGCCAAGATTAATCACTCCTGTCTTGTAGTTTGTTTGATCGATTCATAATCCTGAAATTTCCGCATTTTGTCATATACTTCACTACTAAGGGCCAATCCATCTTGATCCATAGCTGACCATACTGCACCGACTACAGGCTCTGTGGCAAGGGTAACCACGGTTGCCTGAGGGGCTGCAGCATGTACAGCTTTCTCGATAGGCTGGCGAATCCAACCGCGATCCCCTCGGGTTAGCAGACTTCCTGCCAGCACCACATCGAAGGTCTCCTGCTCCATGCCTAGCTTGTGAATGATAGCTGCCGCAGACTTACCTAGTTCAACCCCTTGCCGATGTAAAATCTCCAACGCTACGGCATCTCCTTCAGCTGCTGCTTCAAAGAGCAGGCGAGCAACATTTACAGGGACTTTTTTCCAATGATCGAGGAAATCGTGAAACATATGCCCAACTTCCTCATAACCTAGCATTTTTAGCAGTAAGCCTGTTAAGAGGGTGGGCTGTTCCCGGCCGTCCCAAGCTCGGATAACGGAACGAAACACCTCAATATTGAGTGCGCCACCTCCGCCAAAATCACCGTACATATAGTCAAAGCCGCCGCATTGATAATGCTCTCCCTGCAGGTTTCTGCCTGCTGAATTGGTGCCGGTGCCGCAGATGAGCGCGACACCATATGGGCGATTCGTTCCGGCGCGTAGACCGATCATAGTGTCACAGTTAATAGTGTATTTGGTGAATCCTATCTGGCGTATCATCGGATGGAGAATAGCGTAGTCGGCCTCGCGATCAGCACCGGCAAGTCCGAGATAGGTATGCTGGATGTCTTCCAACCGGAGTCCGGCTTCAGCCAGTGCCCCGAATGTGGCCTCTTGAATACTGTTGGCGGCCTCAAGGGCGCCTGTCTGGTGGTTGCCGTTACCGCTCTTGCCTTTACCAAGAACATTGCCATGTTCATCGCTTAGCAGAGCATAGGTTTTCGTGCCTCCCCCATCGATCCCCAAGTAGTAAGTCAATGGTCGTCACTCCTAGTGTATAAAATTTAATCTACTCAGCTCCGGTAGACTCACGTACGATAAGTTCCGGATCAATCCGCATCCCGGCTCCGCGTTTCATCTTTCCAGAGATGCGTTTGAGCAGCATATCCGCGGCTGCCAGCCCGATTTTATCCGCAGGCTGACGTATTGTTGTCAGATGTGGATGAAGCTGTGAAGCAATATAATGATCGTCATAGCCGACCACTGCCACCTCTTCGGGTACCTGAATACCCGCTTCCATCAGGGCATTGATGACTCCTAGCGCGATATTGTCATCCCCGGCGAATACGGCGGTGGGCAGCTTTCCTTCCTTCAGCCAACGTTTGCAGGTATCGTATCCCATACCAATATCGAAATCACCTGGTACGATCTCAAAGGGGGTCAGCCCTTGTTCCTGAAGCGCCTGTAGGAATCCACTGCGCCGCTCCCGCGTACTCCGGAACATTTCCTGACCGCAGAGATGAGCGATTGAAGTATGTCCCAGCTCCAGCAGATGACGCGTAGCTGCATATCCCCCCTTGAAGTTGTCGATCGTGATGGAGTAGGTATCATTTTCGGGCTTCTGATTATCTATCAGCACATAAGGGATACCCCGCCGTTTTAACTCCACAATATAATTGTCCTCTTCCATTGGAGAGAGCAGAATTAAACCGTCTACACGATCCTCCTGAATTAAATAATGGCTGTCATCCGATTCGATGCCTGTTGAGATAGATATGGCTAAAAAATAACCATGCATCGCTAATATTTCATTCAGCTCTTTGACCACTGCGTCAAAAAAGGAATCTTGCAGGGTAGTGACAATAATGCCGATAATTCCCGTCTTACCGCTTGCCAGACTGCGTGCCGCAGCATTAGGGCGGTAATCCAGCTCTTTAATTGCCTCCAGTACCTTTTGGCGATTATTCTCACGCACCGATTCGGCCCCATTTAACACCCGGGATACGGTTACAACGGATAATCCGGATTTTTTGGCTACATCAAAAATACTCACTTTCATCTTTAATTCTCCTCACGGCAGATTTTCCGATCCTGTTTTCTACTTTCAGTATACAGGGTTGGCAGACTGTCCGCTAAACGTATGATTTCACGCAGGTATACCGTCCCTAAAGGGGGCGGTATACCTGCCAAACAGTTATCGCTGAATGATCTCTGTAACCTTCTTCTGAATCGTCGCCATCACCTCTTCAACCGTCTTATGTCCAGTTTCTACTGGCTGCAATTCATTAATGAACATGTCATTAATTTGCGAGTAGTTGGTGATTAAGTGGTTATAGGATTCGAAGCCGTAGTTAACAGCACCCTCGTAGACATTTTTGATATCCTGTGGATCGATACCGTCAAAATGTTTATAGTAAGCTTCTGCAGCTTCGGTGTTGACTGGCGGGTTACCGCCACTAAGCTCAATGGATTTCTCTTGCACTTCGCTTGTGATCAGGTATTTGATCCATTCAAAAGCTTCCTTCGGATGTTTGGAGTCCTTCAAGATCAGCAGCGGATCGACATAAAGGGTGCTGCGTACCTTATCGTTGCCTCCCCATGGGACAGCAGCAACGCCAATTTTGAAGGGGAAGTCATTTGCGCCTGCAAGGTTCCATGAGCCTCCGATAGACATGCCGATTTTACCAGCAACAAAGGGATCACCGTTCTGTCCAGCTACGCTTTTGCTCCATTCGGAAGAAGGAGAGACTTTATCCTTAAAGACAAGATCAAAAAGCTTGTTGTAGGCAGCGATCACCTCGGGGGAGTCAAAATAAGTCTCGGAAGGCACGCCGCCATTAGTCCATGTATCTTCTGAGTAAGGCTCCGCTCCAAAATATAATGGCCGCATATCGCGTTCGGACCAAGTGAAGTCTACGCCATATTGAGTTTTGGCAATATCATCGGATACAAGCGTCATTTGTTTAGCTTCGTCGACCATTTTTTCAAACGTCCAGCTCTTATCTTCATAATCGCTTGTTGGATAAGTCAGTTTGGCGGCATCAAACATGTCTTTGTTATAGAGCATTAAGGTGACATACATATTGACCGGGATGCCGTAAGTGTGATCTTTAACCTTGTAGATGCCCATCAGATTCTCTGGGATGCTGTAATCCTCTGCCTTGAAACCATCCTCTTTCATAAGGTCGGTCATATCGAGCAACATACCCTTATTGTAGTATTCTGCGAAACCTCCATACCCCCAGTGACTTGTCACGTCGGGCGATTTGCCGCCGGCAATTAGCGTTTGCAGCTTGCTGTCGAACTGCTCATATGGCGCTTTTTCCACTTTCACTTTAATATTCGGATGCTGCTTCTCGAAATCAGGGATTAACTTTTCGACAAATGTGCGGTCTTCTGAATCTATTGTGTAATGGGTAATCGTTACCGTTTCTGCTTTGCCTCCAGAATTAGTAGAGCTACCGTCTCCTTCAGATAGGGCGTTACCCGCCGATTTGCCGCCGCTACAGCCTGATAAGGCTAGAACAACGAGCATGGTTGCTGCAAGTAAAAGTGCAATACTTTTCCTGTTCTTGTTCATTAGCTAAACCCTCCATGATTTCAAGTATATTTGGCCGCCTTATGGCGGATTATTACTTAATCCCTGTAAGTACAATCCCTTCGACGAACTGTTTCTGGGCTACAGCAAACAGCGTAACGATTGGGACCATAGCTAGAACCGAAGCAACCATTAGCAGATGCCAAGGTGGAATGCGGAACCTCGATGAGGTAAGAGAAGCCATCCCGACGGGTAGCGTGAACTTATCTGATGAGCTTAAGTAAAGCACTGGCGTAAGCAGATCATTCCAGTTGTAGATAAAAGCAAAGATAGCTACGGTTGCAAGTGCAGGTTTGGAGAGTGGGATTGCTATGGTAGCCCACATTCGTATTTCGCCACAGCCATCAATGCGTCCGGCATCAAACAGCTCTTCAGGCAATGTAGAGAAGAATTGGCGCAGCAGAAAAATATTATAGGCAGAGCCGAAGAAAGCAGGCACGATTAAGGGTAAAAAGGTATCGATCCAGTTCATTTGCGAAAAGAGTACAAATTGCGGAATCATAATGGCTGGATAGGGTAACATCATGGTGCTAAGCAGCAGGATGAACCACACCTGATTACCTGTACCTCTGAATCTGGCGAATCCATAAGCGACTAGCGCCGAAGAAATCAAGGTTCCCACAACACTAAAGCCGGCGATAATCAGACTGTTTTTATAAAGTGTACCGAACTGCAGGGTATCAAATATTTCTGTGTAATTGCTCCACTGCCAGCTCTCCGGAAGAAAGGTGGGTGGGAACTTCAGCATCTCACGTTTGGACTTAAGTGAAGTGGAGACCATGAAGAACAAAGGAAGCAGCATCAGAAATGTTGTAACTACTAAAGTAATAAAGCTGAAAATCTTAACAGGCTCCGCTTTCCGGCGGCGTTTTGTTCCTTTAGTCCGGGGGTTTAGCGCTCTGACTGTACTCATTTGCGTCCGCCTCCTTCATAGTGAACATAACGGTTAGACAATTTCATAATTAGTGCGGTGCACAGCATAACTACGATAAGGAGCACCCATGCCAAGGCTGAGGAATAACCGGCACGATATTCTTTGAAGGCGCTGGTGTAGAGATTATAGACATAGAACCAGGTAGAGTAATTCGGCCCCCCTTGAGTCATGACAAAAGCTTGGGTAAAGACTTGGAAGGAATCGATCAGTCCCATAATTAGTTGGAAGAGCAGCACGGGAGAGATCATCGGTAAGGTAATGTTCAGGAAGATTCTGAAGCGCCCAGCACCGTCAAGGTTAGCGGCTTCGATCAAGCTTGCCGGTACGCCTTGCAGACCTGCGAGGAATAAAATCATTCCTGAGCCTGCTGTCCAGAAAGTCATGATAATCAAGGCATATAGCGCAGTGTCTGGGTTCATTAGCCAAGCCGGTCCATGAATACCGAACCAGGAAAGGATGTAATTGAAGAGCCCGATCTGCGGGTTGAAGATCCAGTACCAAAGCAGGGACATGGCCACGCCGGATACCATGCTTGGAAAATACATTGCTGTTCTGAAAAAGCCGCGCAGAGGAATGGTCTGGTGGAGCAATAGCGCAAAGCCAAGACCGAGCGCAAGCTGGATAGGTACACCGATGAAGGTATATCTCAGCGTGACAACCACCGATTTCCAGAACAGGTCATTGTGAAACATCTCTGTGTAGTTAGCGAGCCCGATAAATTTAGGTGGGTGTATGATGTCATAATCAGTAAAGCTGAAGTAAAGCGATGATAAGATAGGATAAAGGGCGAATACTAGGAAGCCGATAATCCAAGGAGAAATGAACAGATACATGTAGAACGTCTGCCGCCTGTTCTCGCGATTGATCATGACACACCAACCTCTCGTTTTAAAAGTATAAGCGCTTTAACTTTTAATCATACTAACACTATTAATTAGCAATAATACTAGGCGCCTAGATATTAAAGTTTAATCGCTTTAACTTTTTGATTCGCTTTAATAAGCTTATCATAGAGGATGATCACTAAATAATCAACACTTATTTTAACTATAAAAGCGCTATCAGTCATTAAACGTAACATGTATTCTGCTATTTTTGTGAAAAATGGACCTAGAACAAGATTTGAGAGATTATTGTGTTAACTATTATAACGCAATATTATTATTTTTTGATTGATATTTCTCATGCTATGATTAGGTTTGGTCATATTTTGTTAGAAATGAGGAAACTGAATGACGACTAGACCTTACTTAAAAATGATCCAGCATTCTGTTACAGCCTCAGGGATTAGCTTTGAGGAAATTACACCAAATTTCGTATATAGAGCGACAGATGGAGTGAAATCATTTGTGATGGTAGACGCTGAGATCGGACTAAACAACAGTGCTTCTACGATTATTGCCATGAGTAAATCTCTAACTTATGATGTTTTGCATAAGGCGAATATCCCAGCCGTAGAACATATTTATTTGCCGCATCCTGACTCCAAATTTAGCAATTTGAATCCTTATCCATTGGCTGAGTGTTATTTCCAAGCGCGCAATGGGGAGGTAGTTATGAAGCAGGATAACGGGGCGCAGGGAAAGCATGTGTACAAAATCAATGAGATAGCCGATCTGCATGAAAAGCTGGATTTATTATTTTCTTTACAGCTTAATGGGGCAATAGGTCCTTATTATGAAGCGGAGATTGAGTATAGAATTGTAACCTTTAATCATCAGGCGCGTGTATTCCTTGGCAAAAAAAGAGTTCGTTCGTGGAAGCATAATTTGATTAACGGGGCTGTTACGATTGAGGTGAAAGATCAGGCCAAACAAGAGGCGCTGGCGGAGCTTGCCTCCCGGACCTCTAAAGCGCTGGGCCTTGATTTCTGCTCAGTAGATATCTTAGAGACAAATCAAGGCTTGATGGTGATTGAGGTCAACCATAAGGTGATGTTAGATGAATATTGCAAGCAAAATCCAAGTGAAGTACCTGGCCTCTCAGACCTTTACAGGGAAGTTATTCTTCAGCGTATGAATCAGTTATAAGCCGATATTCAGCAGCGATTGCCCGAATAATCTTTTGGCATTTCCGATTAGAGTTTGCGTACCCACGATTACAATAATCTCCGAAGGTGATTGTTCTTTAAGATACGTAAGAGCATCCTCTAAACAAGGGAATTCGGAACTTTTTTTGAGAAAACTTTTGGCGATTAGCAGGGCATCCGTAGGGAAAATCAGATGGCTTATATCGGGTTTGGTTACGATTAGTTGATCCGAGACTGTGCTCATGACTTCAAGGACCCCTGTGTAATCTTTATCCTTAGGGACACCGATGATGGATGTGACGGTACGGCTGCGCTCAGGATTCACTAATTGAATAAGTTCAGCCAGATAGCTTGCAGAATCTCTATGAATAGCTCCGTCAATAATCGTCAGTGGGTCATGATAGATAACTTCACAACGCCCCGGCCATTGTAATTGTTCAAAACAGTGATGTACGATCTCCTGATCAAGGGGTCCCCCTGTAATCTCTTCACAAAGTGACACTGCACTGGCAGCATTGACCGCTTGAAACTGTCCCAATAGCGGGAGGGTCAAGGATGGATAAATGGCTTGCTTCGTCCGGACATCAAAAGTAGTCCCGATAGAAGTGGTTGTGATAGATTCAGCTAAAAACTGTTCTTCATAATATTGCACAGGGTTGGAGGAGAGGTTGTCCTTCATGATCGCAAGAACTCCCGATTTCTGTTTGCTAACATAGACATTTGTTGTGTTGTTTTTGACAATCCCCAGCTTATGCAGTGTAATGCTGTTCAGATCAGGTCCCAAATGGGCTACATGCTCTTCCATAATTGGGGTAATGACAGCCCAGTCATTGCTCAGGACATTGGTGTCATCAAACCTTCCCCCTCTACCGCATTCAATCACATTGATATCTGTACCCTTCTCCTTAAAGTACAAAGCCGCAATAGCCAAAGCAACCCCAACCGGACCTTGATATTCGTCAGCAGCAAGCTGCTCCTCAATCTGGTGGAAGCCCCCGCGAATTACATTACCTAATCGTACAAAGTCTTCGGTGGCTATTGCCTGCCCATTGACCCGGATTCTTTCGTTGAAATCCACCAGGTGAGGGGAGGTGAATAACCCCACTTTATATCCCAAGTGACTTAACAGAGAGGAGATAAATCTAGAGGTGGAGCCTTTACCTTTACTGCCTGTGACCAGTATGTATTTTTGATTACGATCCGGACTTCCAACTGCATCCAGTAATACTCTGGTTAACTCCGGTTTTCTAACTTCTTCATCCAAAGTTTGTGTAATGTTGTTAATGGCTCTTAGATAAGAGCTGTAGATCATATCTTCAACTTGGGATTGTGAAGTGAATTCCACGGAAATCCCTCCATTTAATTAATTTTGGCGCGTTCCTCAGATAGTGTTGTGTAGATGATAATCGGAAGTAACACAAGAGAAATGATGACGGTCAGAGCGATGCTCCAGTTCAAATCTTTATATAGCTGTACTATGGTGAACAACAAAGCGATAACAGGTAAGACCAGTTTGTTTAAGTGCTTTAGGAATAAGGAGTACATACTTCTTTTTACGGTAACTGATGTGCCGATGCTTGGAATTTCTAACTCGTTACGCGATAAGGCGGTGATTCCGATAAATAAGTGGCTGTCGATAAATTTAAGCTGCTCATTATCCGCATGAAGCTTGACCGACTGGGCAATATGCTCCGTATCGATGTCTAAGATGGGGATGGTGATTTGTTTTGAATTATAGGAGATCACGATCTGATCTGTTTCTTCCATGCCTAGCAGTTTTCTAACATTCGGATGAATTCTGCATAAGTTCTGGTGCTCATCAAAAGGGTAAGGATGGCCCACTCTGAGGGTGAGCTCTCTTTTGCCAATAAAAAAGTTCCCTAATGCACTTAAGGGCCGTTGGATCAGTTGATTGATAAGTTTATGTATACATGGCTTGGGTTGGGAACGCGTCCTAGCGCGAGTAATGATTAATGGGTCATGCCCCTCGGAATGGGTTTCAAGCAATAACATGATGTATCTGTTGAAGTAAAGGGTATTCGGTTTGGCTGTGCTATCTTCTCGTAAAGTTAGGTTTACCCGGAAGCCGTTTGTGGGATTGATTAGTTCCACTTGATTCGTATATTTACGGACGAGTGCTGGACAGGCTTTTACATAGGGTTTGGCAATCTCGTCCACTTTAGGAATTCCCCGAAGAACTGTGTCGTATTCTGGCTTCGTTATAGTTAATCCTGTAGTGAGGCAGTCCCCGAGCTTGTCCTTTGCCCGCTTGGATAATTGGATTGTACCTCTTGGCACCTCATCTGCCGATAAAATTAAACAGCTGACTTTCACACCATTCTCTGCTGTAAGATCAACGAAGATATGCTGGACTAAACCTAATTCCTTTAACTCTTCAGAGTTCATTGTGATTTCTTCACGAGGTTGAAGGCTTTGTTTGTCTAGAATAGTAAAGGTTTGCTCGATAATAATGTCAGACACCGCCCAATAGTTTAATGATTTGTTCAAGGGAATGAATGGTTTTTTGGAATAAATCAAACGCATTCGGGTTACGATAATTTCGATTAATTTCAATTTGAATACTTTGAACTAACAATTCCTTAGCACAATATGAAGTAATCGTTCCAGGATGGGAAGCGGAAAATGTATGATTTTGTCGAACTTTGGTAATACCATTATTGTTAAAGATGCCTATGACGTCATTTAAATTATTCTCTCGTATAGAGGTTCCGTACAGTGTCCCTAGGTCAATATCAAACTCCCGAAGTTTGGAAGCCCCGTGCAGATCGATCACAAACTGAATGCGATGTTCTTTGACAAGCGCTCGTAGCGCAGCCTTATATTCTCCACCTAAGATGTAATTTGGGTCTTCTTTGGAGAAGCTATTCGAATAAATACAGTAGCAATTTGTGAGCTTTTGTAACAAGAGGGCAAGGGAGCCTGTATACATGTCAGCTGGTTTTACAGCATGTTCTCGAAAATGGTTAATGGCATGTGGAGCTGAGACAAGTACAGGAAGGGAGCCTTCTACAATCGAGTAGGAGGGATCTACCCCGATATCGCCAAAATAATTATTATTGGAGAATTGTAGCTCATACTGTTCGATCAGAGATAAAATATGCAATCACCTATTCATAGTTATTTAATGGGTCGTTAACCATTAGTATGTCCTAAGCATTCACCATTCATGAATAAGGATGAATCTATTATAACGCTTGCAAGGTTTGCCGTGGGCAGTTTTTCCATAAAATGATTCTAAAAGATTAGCTATTGAAAAGTTCAAAACGGTGTGCTAATATTTCAATTGAAAACGTTACCGATAAGGATACCGATAAGGATACCAAAAAGTAGGCTGGGGATTACTTAAGCAAATGAAAACGCTGACATAATTTTCACTGAGAGCATCGGAACGTCTTCATGCGAAGTAATCTAATAAAAAGTACGAGGGGGAAGAAGAATGAAGAATATCAAAAAATATTTAGGGCTCATGTTAGTAATGTCTATGGTTGTTGTCTTAGCGGCAGGATGTGGGAATAAAGAAAATAATTCTGCATCCAATGATGGAAACGCTACATCTGGTAAAAAAGGGTCAGTTTATTTCTTGAACTTCAAACCTGAGATTGCAGAAATATATGAAAAGATCGCTAAGGATTACGAAGCAGAAACAGGAGTTAAGGTAAAAGTCGTAACGGCTGCTGCGGGTACTTACGAAACTAAATTGAAATCCGAAATCTCCAAGTCTGAAGCGCCAACTATTTTCCAAATTAACGG
This sequence comes from Paenibacillus sp. FSL F4-0122, assembly GCF_038002845.1. Classification (NCBI taxonomy): domain Bacteria; kingdom Bacillati; phylum Bacillota; class Bacilli; order Caryophanales; family Paenibacillaceae; genus Paenibacillus; species Paenibacillus sp. FSL F4-0122. The sequence continues at coordinate 2,047,451 of NZ_JBBODI010000001.1, read as the reverse complement.
ACCTGTTGGTTTTCAATCCTGGAAAGATTACACCTTGGATTTGAAAGATACTAAGCTTTACAGCTATCTGTCCGACAAAAGCTTGGCTGTAACTGAAGGTGAAGGCGTGTATGGTATCCCTTACGTAGTTGAAGGATACGGCATCATCTACAACGACGCAATTATGAAGAAATACTTCGCTTTGGCTGATAAAGCGGTATCGATCTCCACCACAACTGAGATCAATAACTTCGATACTTTGAAGGCAGTAGTAGAAGATATGACGGCTAAAAAAGACCAACTGGGTATTAAAGGTGTATTCGCCTCCACTTCCCTCGCTGCTGGCGAGCAATGGAGATGGCAGACTCACCTTGCAAACTTGCCGCTGTACTATGAATTCAAAGACAATACTGAGTTTGACAACACCGTTCTTGCGGGTCTAGCTTCTAAAGAAGTTGAATTCAAATACAACGATAAATTTAAAAATATTTTCGATCTGTACATCAAGAACTCTGTAACTAAAGAATCCTTGCTGGGTAGTAAATCCGTAGCTGACTCCATGGCTGAATTTGCACTAGGTAACGCAGCAATGGTTCAAAACGGTAACTGGGCTTGGTCACAAATCAACGATGTTGACGGTAACGTAGTTAAAGCTGAAGAAATCAAATTCTTGCCTGTTTACACCGGTATGGAAGGCGAAGAAAAACAAGGTCTGGCTGTAGGTACAGAAAACTATTTCGCAATCAACAGCAAAGTATCTGCTGAGAACCAACAAGCTTCTATCGCTTTCTTGGAATGGTTGTTCTCCAGTGAAAAAGGTAAAGCTTATGTAACTAACGATCTAGGTTTCATCGCTCCATTCAATACCTTTGAAGACAGCGAAAAACCAGCAGATCCACTTGCTAAAGAAGTATCTGCTTGGATGGAAAAAGATCTTACTTCTGTAGCTTGGACATTCGCAGCATTCCCAAGTGAAGAATTCAAAAACGTCTTTGGTGATGCCCTCTTGCAATACGCTCAAGGAAACAAAACTTGGGATGAAGTTGTAACCATCTTCAAGGACACTTGGAAGGCTGAAAAAGCAAAATAATAAATGCATGGAAAGATGCTTGAATAACTCTCAGTTGTCATACAGATAAAAGCTTAGTGCCACTGGGCTCCCTCGGGATTCAGTGGCACTAAGCAACAATTTGAGTGGATCTTGCTACGTTTCATCATTTTCCATACTGAGATAGGAGAAGACTCCATGGAAAAATCGATAAAAAAATATTTTGCTCTTTTTGCATTACCGACCATAATAGCCTTTGGAATTGCATTTGTGATCCCTTTTCTTTTGGGTATATATTTGTCTTTTACAGAGTTTACTACAGTCAATGATGCAACATGGATAGGGTTTGGCAATTACGCTAAAGCTTTTTCGAATCAAGAGTTTCTAAATGCATTAGGTTTTACCGTTAAATTCACAGTTTTATCTGTTCTTACTATTAATGTGTTCGCCTTCATCTTGGCGATGTTGTTAACTAGAAAGCTAAAAGGTACCAACGTATTTAGAACGATCTTCTTTATGCCTAACTTGATAGGCGGTATCGTATTAGGATACATCTGGCAGTTGATTTTTAATGGGATTTTGTACAAATTTGGTGTCACTTTGACCTCTGATGCAACGTACGGATTTTGGGGACTAATCGTTCTTATGAATTGGCAATTGATAGGGTACATGATGATTATCTATGTTGCAGGTATTCAGAATGTTCCTAAAGATATAGTAGAAGCCGCAAGAATTGATGGAGCTTCACGTTCTAAGATTTTGCGTAATGTGACTATTCCACTCGTAATGCCGTCCATTACTATTTGTTTATTCTTAACCTTATCCAATTCATTTAAATTGTTTGACCAGAACTTAGCATTAACCGCTGGTGCTCCGTCTAAGCAGACCTCCATGTTAGCACTGGACATCTACAATACATTCTACGGAAAATCAGGATGGGAAGGTGTCGGTCAAGCGAAAGCCGTCGTATTCTTTGCTTTAGTAGCCTTAATCGCCTTAATACAACTTGTCATTACTAGAAGAAAGGAGGTTGAGAACTAATGCAAAAGACTAGAGCAAAAGATTATTCCATATTCACCATTTTGTTGGTCTTGGCCATTGCGTTCTTATCTCCTATTTTTATTGTTCTGATGAACTCCTTCAAGGGTAAGTTCTACATTAGTGATACGCCGTTCTTATTCCCTAATGAGACTACATTTGTTGGTTTAAAGAACTATACTAGTGGTGTAGCAAAGATTGATTTTTTCAGTGCCTTCGGAATGTCCTTGTTTATCACGGTATGCTCGGTGGCTGTGATCGTGTTATTTACTTCCATGACTGCATGGTACATTACCCGGGTGAAGTCCAAATTCACAGGTATGATGTATTATGCGTTTGTATTCTCGATGATCGTGCCTTTCCAAATGGTTATGTTCACAATGACTAAGACTGCAAACGTGCTGCATCTCGACAATCCGATTGGGATTATCTTAATCTATTTAGGGTTTGGATCAGGGCTGTCTGTGTTTATGTTTAGCGGATTTGTGAAGTCTATCCCGCTTGAGGTTGAAGAAGCGGTAATGATTGATGGCTGTAATCCACCTCAGGCCTTCTTTAAAGTGGTATTGCCCATCCTGAAACCTATTGCTGTAACTGTAGCTATCCTTAATGTAATGTGGGTATGGAACGACTTCCTATTGCCAGACCTGCTGATTGGTACAGAATATAAAACGATTCCTATTGCGATCCAGTACCTAAAGGGTGGATACGGATCGATTGACATGGGAGCTATGATGGCGATGCTGGTCTTAGCTATTGTGCCAATCATCATTTTCTACCTGACTTGTCAAAAGTACATCATCGAAGGTGTCGTTGCCGGTGCGGTTAAGGGTTAAGCTTGATCTACCTCGTTAAATAAATTAATATTCATGTAAGAAGCGAGTAGGGTGTTTTTCTTGATGGGTGACCATCAGGAATCCCCTGCTTTCTTATTTTGACTATGAAGTTGAATAAGGATTAAGGAGTTTGATAGATACTAACAAGTAAAGGATAGATAGAAATGGAGAGACTGACTATTATAGACATCGCCAAATTATGCGGTGTTGGCGTGACTACTGTATCAAGGGCTATTAACAATCATCCGGATATTAATGAAGAAACAAAAGCGATGGTTATGAGGGTTATCAAAGAAAATCATTATGTTCCGAACAACAGTGCAAGAAATTTAAAACGTTCTGATTCGAAAACGATTGCAGTATTGATTAAAGGGATATCCAATCCATTTTTTAGCCCGATGATCAAAGTGTTCGAAAAAGAGATTCAACGCAAGAAATACTCCTTCATCCTACAACGAGTTGATGAGAATCAAGATGAGATCGAAGTGGCGATTGAGCTGGAGAAAGAAAAACGGTTGAAGGGAATTGTCTTCTTAGGGGGGTTATTCTCACACTCTCAAGAGAAATTACAGCAATTAACGGTTCCATTTGTCCTTAGTACGATTGGGATGACGGAAGAGTTTGATTTGAGCGACTATTCCTCTGTATCTGTAGATGACTTTAATGAGAGTTATAAAATTGTCGACTATCTATGTAATCTAGGGCATGAGAAAATCGCGGTCATTACTGCACCAGAAGAAGATGTAAGTATCGGTAAGTTGAGATATGAAGGGTATAAAAAGGCTTTAGCTGATCATGGAATCGCTTATAATGAACGGCTAGTGCGGCGGATGAAAGAAGATATCGACAGTTACAGTATGGAAAATGGGTATGCGGTTACAAAAGAATTGCTAGAGTTAGGAGAAGAGTTCAGCGCTATTTTCACCTTATCAGATAGTATGGCTATCGGCGCCTGTAAGGCGATATTTGAAGCGGGCAAGCGAGTCCCGGAAGATTACTCGGTTGCTGGTTATGACGGATTGGATATTTCCTTCTATTATAATCCTTCTATTACTACCATCAAACAGCCGGTAGTAGAGATTGCGGAAGCGACGATTAAGATTCTTTTTGATCTCATCAATAAGAAGGTTAATCATGCGCATCAGATTTTCCCGGCAGAATTAATAGTTAGAGAATCTACGAGGTCTTTATTGTAGTTTCAACAAGTGAGTATGTTTAAGTTTATTTACGAATCGGGGTGGGGAGATAGAACCGCAAGAGATTAAACCTAACGATATCAACAGCATCACACGGTTTCTCACCGCATTTGGTGATCCTACTCGGATTCGGATTGTTACGTTATTAGGGAATAAAGGTCGGCTGAATGTTGGGGAAATTGCAGGTGAATTCGAAATAAGCAGGCCAGCGATTTCACATCATCTCAAAATCCTACGGGATGCCCGCATTGTTGACCATAAAAAGAGAGGCCAGGAAGTCTATTACTGGCTGGCGCGTGAACGGCTAGCAACAAACTTTAGGGCGCTTGCTGATTTGGCAACGTCGTTTAATCATGGGGACTAAGCCATCTCAAGGGAATGGTTCAGTCCCATTTTAGGATAACCAGGCATTTACCATATCCGAGACGGGTTTATAGATAAATATCATCCATCCCAGTGGGTTAGAGAACGAAATATGTAACGCATTAATAAGACTGAAGAAAGTTCCCAGCAACAGAAGAAATGAGAAAATCCACATCTCCTTGATTAATTTTTTCCTCCACATCAGGGAACTTCAATGGCTGCTATAATGGCTACAACTATGAGAATCACTACTATACCCAATATTCACAACCTCCCAAACCATCTAGTTTCGAGATATTAAGTCTTTGCTCAGTGCTCTTCTGAACATTACTGCGCTTAACAAAACCAAGTGTAGTAATAGGTTAACACTCGATACCTAAAGATTCCACCTACAGATATGCGCCTTGCGATGTTATACATGGTTTTGTTCACTCCAATTCATCACTTCGTCTCTTCTAGGAAAGAGTTAGTCACTTTCCCTAACAGGCGAATCTTAATATCCATCTTTACGCTTATTGGAAGGTTAACAAAGGTCTCATCCCAATTGTTTCGCAGTTTCTTCCACGCCTGCGGGTTAGAACGATGGATGATTTCGCCGAATCCAAAAATATCGCTTTTGTATTCATTCTGTACCTTTTTAATAGTAGTTTTAAATAAATTTTGGACTTTTTTATTGGCGATTTGTTCTAATTCGGTGATAGTTTTTGTGTCTGTCAGTTCTAGATTTCTACACTGAACCTCTCCTATATCTGATTCTATATGTTGCTCAATACTGACTTCTGGTTTGTCACTATGGATGCTGCCTTTCATTTTGGAACGGGCTTCAAATACATCAAGCGAAACCTTTTTACCTTCGGGACATTGGATATAGAAAACAGTGCTCTCAACTTTATTGGTTAAATAGTTATACACTTTTGATTCCTCAGGATTTAGCCAACCAATCAATTTGTCCTCCTTGAATACGGCCAATCCGGAGTATTTCAATTCTGTTGGAGAGTCTACCGTTTCAACATTATTCGGAGTTTCTCCTACATCTAGACTCCCCTCGATGACAACACCTGTTAAGACTGGATTCTTACCCCTACTCACAAGTTCTGTAATTAGTGTTCCTAATGTCACAGTAGATGTAGGTGCCCAATTTTTCTCCGAGCTTTCCAGACTGAAAAACAATCGCACGGCAGGAATCTTTTCAAGACTGGTTAATATTTTCAACGCATCTTCTGCCTTTGCATCCTTTGCTACCACTATAAAATAATCATTTCGCGTATCGGTATCTCTTGACATGAAATCAAGAACATCACTAATTCCCTCTTTAGCCAAATCCTCGCCAAGGACTAGGATTCGTAAATGAGAGATATAAATTTTACGTGGACTAACGGTTGTGATTTTCCTAAGGGCTTCATATACGGTATGCCCCGTCGCTTTGTAAAGGTTGACTGGTGCCTGAGGAGAGCCTCCCTTTGAGCCAGCGATTTGACTGGGTAAGACCACTTGTGCAGAAACTTGATATTGATCTCCAATTTTATCGATACCTATTCCTACAGCAATCGCAAGATCATTTAATTCTCGGCGGCTCCAGCAACCTGTTACAAATATTTGCATGAGAATAAGAACACAAATCAGAAGCGATCTTCGTTTCATGGTTTAATCCTCCGTTAGATCTTTCGGTATTCATGACTCCCAGCCCATCTTTAGCTTCTAGATTTTAAGCCTTTGCTCAGTGCCCTTCGAAACATCCCCACACCTAACAACACCAAGGGTAGAAATAACCCGAAGGTTATAACATAGTACACCCAATAATTATCGAATACTTTGTTGTAATAGGTGTAATTTGGCGCAATAAGAGGTGCTAGTGTAACCAAAATTAATCCTGTGGGTAGAGTTAGCACTCGGTACTCTTTTAGTTTGAATAATTGAGACAACCCCAGAACGAAAGCATAGAAGTATAAGGTAACTTCTATAAACAAGGTTAACATCCAAAGTAGTGCTATCATGGCTTCCACCCGCTCGAAGAAACCACCAACGGATATGCGCCTTGCAATGTTATAACTGGGATAGATATCCCTGGTTGTCAGATCCGGACCCAGCACTAATATGGAAATAGTGATTGTCAGGAAGATAATAATACCGCCTAAGAAACAGCCCTGTAATAAGCCTTTGGTTATCTTTTGTTGTTGGTGTACATAAGGGAGAAACATTAGAAAAACAACCGGTTCTAAAAAGGTGTAAGCCGTAATGGAAATAGACCCTCTCACCACTGGTTTTATGCCATCCTCCAATATGGGCAGTAATCGGACAATCTCCATCTGAGGAATAATTGCGACCGTCAGAATCAGAAATAGGATAATAATCATAGGTGTAAAGATCTCTCCAGCTCGTCCTATGACTTCAATACCTAGTCGTGTAGCCATAATCACGATCACCATGAATAAGATTAAAACAGCCGGAATAGGGGTTCTCGGTAATATTTCGGATGTAACGAACTCACTGAGTTCTCGCATGCTTCCAACGGTGACGATAAGAAAATACATTAAGGTCAAAAGCGATAGAATAGTCCCAATCCATTTTCCAAAAGCCTTTTGAATCGCCTCAATAAGCGTTAGTTTGGGGTACAACTTTGCGAACTTGCTGTACATATAGATGGCTAGTAGACCTACGATCATGCCAATTAATGCGGAAATCCAGGCATTTTGTCTGGCGTAGTGTGTAGTGGAAGGGGGGATTACGAGAATGGAGTCCCCGATCGTAAGGAACATAACCAGTATGGTAAGCTGGCGAGTACTTATTTTACCTTTTTCGAGCATGGCTTTGTTCACTCCAATTTATCACTTCATAGGTCAAGGTTTCAGGGGCTATTCCTCTGTGAGATCTCCCGGTTTTTCCGGTGGTGTGCTCTTTTCCCGAACGATATTTTTTTTATTGATTAGCCTAGGGCGGGTAAACATAGCCCAATGCGGCATTCGGAAAAAGGTGTCCTTTTGATCGGCGAGATTATAGGGAGCAAACGGGCTCAAATAAGGAACGCCAAAGGAACGTAAGCTGCACATATGAAGAACTATCGCAATAACCCCGATGATGATTCCGAACAAACCAAAAGATGCAGCAAGGAACATCATCGGGAAACGGAGCATTCTGATGGTCAGGGCAAGATCGAAGGATGGCAGCACAAAGCTGGAGATAGCAGTAATAGCGACGACAATAAGCATGGCAGCAGAAACAATGCCGGCATCAACTGCCGCAGTCCCAATCACCAGGGTGCCTACAATGGATACAGATTGGGCTATGGTTTGAGGCATTCGTACACTTGCTTCCCTTATAATCTCGAAGGCAAGCTCCATTAAGAGTGCTTCAATAAAGGCTGGAAGCGGTACGCCCTCCCGTTGTGCGGCTAGACTGATCAGCAGGGTTGTGGGCAGCATCTCCTGATGAAAGGTAGTAATAGCTACATACAAAGATGGGGCTAGTAGTGAAATAAAAATACTGAAGTATCTAAGCATCCGTACTAAGGTGCTGACATCGGCACGTTGATAATAATCTTCCGCTGTCTGCATGAAGGAAACGAACAAGGTAGGGACCGTCATTACTATAGGAGTCCCATCTACTAATATGGCTACTTTTCCTTCCATAAGAGCAGCAGCTATAACGTCAGGACGTTCCGTATGATGGATGGTTGGAAATGGGGTATAGGTTTCATCCTCGATTAATTCTTCGATATAGCCACTTTCCAGGATACCGTCAATGTCGATCCGATCTAAACGTGAGTGTACTTCTTGCAGAATCTCATCACTAACAATGCCATTGATGTACATGAGGGCTACGTCTGTCTGTGTTACACGTCCAATTTGCTGTGTTTCTAACCAAAGATTGGGGTCTTTTATTTTCCGCCGGATTAATGCGGTATTCGTGCGTAAGCTCTCTGTGAAGGCTTCCTTTGGTCCACGAATCACCGTTTCAGTGGCACTTTCCGTTACGCCACGGTCTTTCCAGTCACGCATGCCTATGGTGAACCCTTTGGTATATCCATTGAGTAAGAGGATCACATCTCCGGATAATAGAGAGGTGAATAAAGAATTGAACGCCGTCGCATCTTTAATATCCCCTACAGTGAGCATGTGATCTTTTAATAATTGATAGTTGGCTGTTTGTGTATCAAGATTTGGATCTGGAAGTTCTAAGATTAGGGATTCCAGAATGAAATCCTGAATAGCTTTACTATCCGCCAATCCATCTGTATAGAAAATAGCTGCTTTAATCTGGTGTTTGGAACCAATAAAGAATTCTCTAATCACAAGATCTGTACTATTGCCGAGTGTTGTTTTTATATATTGAATATTATCTTGAAGTTTTTCTTTAATAGGTTCCTTAGGTAATTCTTTAGTGGGGTTGGGGTGCCCTAATGAAGGGTTCTTAAAAACTTTTGTTATTGTTCTGTTCAGAAATCCCATTGTTGTTATCCCTCTTCCGCTGGTGCTGTAAATATAGCTATTACCATAATGAGGGGGGATTATTCTAAACCATGGATGGGTTCATACACACCAAAAAAGCCGCAGAGAGATTCTCTGCGGCTAGCTAGAAGCGCTTAATTAAGACTTTAAGACGTCCAATCGTTATATAGATGCTTCTCCGTTAGGATAGACAACAACTGAATACCAACCTCATTATGGCCACCTTCAGGGATGATCAGGTCAGCGTATTTTTTGGATGGCTCGATAAACGCTTCATGCATGGGTTTAACTGTACTCAAATATTGATGATGGATCGACTGGATGCTCCGTCCACGTTCTTCAATATCTCTAAGGACCCGGCGGAGAATACGTACATCAGGATCGGCATCTACGAATACCTTGATGTCGAGCATTTCACGGAGATTCTCGTCAGAAAGGACGTGGAGTCCCTCAATGATTACAATATTGTTTGGCTTCAGCTCTACCGTCTCTGTAGTGGAGCGGGCATGGACTGTAAAGTCGTACACGGGAGCGAATGCGGTCTGTTCTTCGCGCAGAGATTTAAGATGCTCAATGAGCAGCTCGTTATCGAAAGCGAAAGGATGATCGTAATTAATGGATTCACGTTCAGCAAAGCTGAGATGTGAGTGATCCTTATAGTAGTTATCTTGAGATATGAAAGTTACCTTTCCCGTTCCAAGACGGTCAATGACGGAGCGGGCTACGGTTGTTTTTCCCGAGCCGGTGCCGCCGGCGATACCAATAATGAGCATGTGATTCAATAACCCTCCCTAAGATTGCCGTTGCAATTCCAATATTGTAGCACAGCGCTCATGTTTTTTCACCTTAGATCGGGTAAAATTAAGATGGGATTTTTGGAAATTCGTCTATATTAGGGACAAGGCAAATCCGGAAGGGGTTATTCAACGAATGAACGGAAAAAAATCAGTACAAGAGGCTTTTAATGAAACGGCCTATCGAATCGCAGGGAATGGAAATAGAGATGTGCAAGTGTTGAAGGAAGCCTTGGCAGCCGTAGAGAACAGTATGGCATCTGATATCTATGGAACGGGCGAAGTGATTGAAGATTTCCAGACGAAAATGGCGAATATCCTGGGCAAAGAAACCGCAGTTTTCTTTCCGAGCGGAACGATGGCGCAGCAAATCGCTTTAAGAATCTGGTGCGATGAAAAAGAGGTGAAAAAAGTAGCCTATCATCCCTTATGCCACTTGGAGATTCATGAGCAGGATGGCATGAAGGAATTACATCATATTGAGCCTATCTTGCTTGCGGATAAGGACCGATTAATCACTTTGGAGGATGTGGCGAATCTAAAGGACGATATCGCTTGTCTGTTGCTGGAATTACCCCAGCGCGAGATTGGTGGTCAGCTGCCAGAGTACACGGAGCTTGAAGCTATTTCTGCTCATTGCCGTGCACGCGGCATTAAATTGCATTTGGATGGGGCGAGATTATTTGAGATTCTTCCGTATTACGGGAAGTCAGCAGCTGAAATCTCTGCACTCTTTGATAGTGTGTATATATCCTTTTATAAAGGAATTGGAGGAATCGCCGGGGCAATTCTTGCAGGCAGCGAAGACTTTACGAAGCAATCAAAGATATGGAAACGGCGGCATGGTGGAGACTTAATCAGCTTATATCCGTACATCATTTCTTCTGATTATTATTTCCGGCAAAGAGAGGGCAGGATGCAGCAGTATTATGAAGGCGCGAAGGAGCTTGCTGCTTGGGTTAATCAATGTCACGACGTAACCACTCTGCCCGCTCAACCTGTCTCCAATATGTTTCACATGCATTTTCAAATGTCTAAGGAACAAATTGAACCGATCCTGTCAGCGGTGTATGAGGCGACAGGAATCGGTTTAAGCGCGGGTATAAGAGCTACCGGGGAACATACTTCTTATTGTGAGATCAGCATTGGAGACAAGTATGCCGACATCCCAAAAGAAAAGCTTAGAGAGTTTTTTCTGCTGCTCGATAAGCTAATGAGCGAATCATCTGCCGAGTAGCGTACGGAGTAAGGAGATTCGTAATAATTGTTTTTTAATAAGCTTCATGCGAAACTCATTTTTTAATTGATTGTAGATCAGCGGGCAATGGTTAAGCGCCCAATGGTACATGAATTTAAAGTCTGTAGCATCTTTTGCAGAATTTAATAAATAGTATGAGATCGTATCGTAAGCATTATGGTTGAACCATTCCGTCATTTCCTGTGCGTTATATCCATATTTCTGCACGGCCATATTCTTAATGAGTTTCTTTTCTTCCAGATTCTCAATTAAGAATCCTTGGCTCAGATTAAAGGTGATATTGTTCCCGTGTATTCTGTACACGCCGGCAATCACATCAATGAAGCCCGCATCACCTACCAGCAGGGAACGCAAATAGATGGAAGCATCGTTGACCATATTCATATCTAGGATATCCATAGCCATTAAGGCCTCTCGTTTAAAAACAGTAGTTAAAGTAGAGGCGGGTTTTGGATATCCTTTTTTCTCAAAATTCATGAAATAATCGCGTTTCTTAATAATGCTGCTAAGCTGCAGATTGGAGATTTTTAGTTGTTTGGCTTTGGAATACTCCAGGAACACATTCGCAGCTACAAATGAAATTTCGGGATGAAGGAGATGGAAGCGGACCGCTTTACTGAAATAATTCATGTCGATCAGATAATCATCATCATCGAGAAAAAGAACATATTCCCCATCACCATGTGCAGCGAAAGCTTTTCGGCGATTATTTCCAGGTCCGCTATTGGTAGCATTGCGCATGTAAATGACCCGTGGCTCCACCCCAAAGTGTTGCTGCATTAACTCTTCCGTGCCATCTGTAGAACAATCATCAATCACTGTAATCTCTTTATTGGGATAGTCCTGCATTAAGATACTTTGGATCGCTTGGTATAGGAATGCTTTTCTATTATAGGTAGTGATAATGACACTGATCTTGGGGGAATCGGCTAAGGACTGGACCGTTGGATAGGAAATTTCCGTATCCGAAATGCGGCTTTCCATTTTAACCAACCCCTGAATTAAACCTGCGATATCGCTGGCAACAATGCTGAATTGTTCAGATAAATAGAATTTCAAGGTATCCTCTGAAGCCCTCCCCGTGAGATAAGCATGAATAACCTCAGATAAGGTTTCCAGATAAGGTTTGATTTGTACATTTTGTTCTTGATCTATGATCTGGCGGCATCTTTGCAATAGTTCTGTATCATCTATTTGGATGGTGGGTGAATGGTTTATTTCATCATTTAGGTCATTTAAAAAGACGTAACAGGCTTGCTGCAAAACCTCGCTATGATCCATTTCCAGTCCTCCTGTTGTGTTATTTGGATAAACCACTTACCTCAGGCTGAGCGTTAATTTTATTTTTGAGTTTATATCGATACTTTTTGAGATGTTCCCATGTATAGAGGAAGACTTCCCGTTCCATTAAAGAGCCGATTACGAAATATACAGGCAAGATCACAAATCCTAGAAGTACACCCCAGATCATAAGCCCCAGATAGGAATGGATCGGGATGTCGATGGCAGTCGTGATGAGAATAATACCTACAAAAACTACTGCATTCGTAAGCCATCTTCTAAAAGTGACCCATGGACTGCGTGCCAGCAAATGTTTGCTGGCATAGATTACAATATCTATGGAGCGGTATAAGAGGGCAGCTATCGTTCCCATTAGTACACCGTAAATTCCCATGAAGATTACGAAGACAATAGAAGCCACCAGATTAATGGCGGATTCCAGAATGGAACGGTTTTGTGTTTTTTTGAAATGTCCAGCGATGGTAATCACATTATTGGAAGACGTTCTGGCATTGGTTAATAATTTGATGACTACGAACAGGATCGGCAGCCACATATCAATGTAATTCACGTCGTTTACCCCAGCGGTATACAATTTCATAAAGGGTAAAATCAAAATGTAAGCCACCGTTAGAATCGAGAAGATAAGCCCCATGAAATACACTTCGTACGCATCATAAAATTTAATAAATGCTTCTTTGCTCTCATGGTAGCTTTGCCCGAGGGCAGCCTTCACACTTCCGTTTATGGTCTGGACGATATTATCCACGATCGTAAAAATCATATTGTACATAACATAGATACTGACGATTTTTAGATTCGTAAAGATGGTTAATATGAGTACGTCCGTATTTCTAAACACCAAGTAGGAGATTTCATGGACTAATACGGAATTCTTTTGGCCAATAGCTTCATAGTCTGGTTTGAGATTCAGGTTGATCCACTTGTAATTCTTATTCATATAAATATAGAAAGCGATAATTTGAAGTAAGGTTAAGATAAAATAGGAAGCTTGAACGGCAATAATGTCCACACCTTGCAGTAATAACAGAATCCGGATCAGGCTGTTCATAATATTAGCCACAGTGACAATAGAAGTCTCTACATAGCTTTTTCCCTCCGCAGCGAGCAGGACCTTGAATTTCCCCTGAAAATAATAATTGATCGCTCCGCCCATCCCTGTAAGCAAAATTATGACCATAATCGATAATTTATCGATCTCAGAAGAGATCACCAGCGGGTACACGATGGCGAGTAGCAGTACGGCGAAGAAATAGTAAATGCCTGTTTTTTTATAATAGCTGGAGGTGGCAGCCAGAATAGAGTTGATATTGTTTTTATTATTCGAAGCTACCGGCTTATAAAGCGCTTGGATTGAGGCCGCCCCAACACCTGCTTCCAGCAGCGCCAAATAACTAATAATCTGCACAATCGAAGCGATCAACCCATTGGCCTCAGAGCCATAGTTGACCATTATCAGTCTGGGTATAAAAAAACCGAGGATGATCGTGATGAGTTGACTTCCCAGTCCAAAGGATAAGTTAAGAATGCTCCGCTTGGCTTTCATAACGAATCCCCCTTTCGTAAAGCGATAAATACGTATCTAGATGCTCGAAATGCCTTTCGGCTTGTTTTGCTTGCAGTGTGACATCCATAGAGCAGGTGATCATACTTTCAAAAATCTGTGCAGGCTGGACCTGTTCCAGCGTATTGAAATCGGCATACAGACCTGTGAACCCAACATCTTCCATTACGTTGATCATTTTTTTGCTGTAGGCTACGGGGAATACCGGTTTATTAAATACCCAGCCCAGAATCATTGCATGGAATCTTGAAGCCACAATAGATCTGGCATTAGCTAACACGGACAATACTTCTTCCATGTTCGTTTTATATAAATGCACTTGCATAGCATCCTTGTAGAAGGGACCGATAAGGCGCTGAATCTCTTCAATTGCCAGTTGATCGCCTTCGTGTTCGCAAAATGACATGAAATGAACCGCGTAACCTTTTTCAATGAAATAAATTGCGAGTTCTTTCATTTTTTCATAATAGAGGTTGTCAAAACCGTTCAGACCTTTCGCAGAAGGTTTAATAACGGATAAGACGATGTAATCCTCCGGTTCGTTTGGAATATCTGGCGGGTCTAGCTGAAAAATAATATCTGGGGCTAAGCGGACATTATCCAGATCCTTAAATAAATCATAAGAGTACTGTTCTCTGAAACATATATCTGTATAATCCTTGAAAATCCGCTTGTGCTCATCATAGTATTCTTGATTTGTAAAAGGACCAAAATTAGATCCTAACAGATAGTAAGGCTTATTTTGATTACGAATGACTTCTGCATTCTTGAAATGCTCTGCCCAGTGGTCTGCCTCCATGAAAATCGAGCCGCCGATATGAACGACGCCATCTGAGTGATCTGCCAGATATTTGTGAGCCACATTATGTATCTTTAGCTTCCTGCAAATATAGCCAATGCCTCTTAGAAGAAGGGAATCGGAAGGATACACTTTGAGGTTAGGGAGCTCTTTGAAACATAGTTTATAGAGGCGTGGTGCGCAGATTCTGAATCTGGTATCCGGATATCTTTCGCATAGCACCTTAATGAATAGATCATCGCCCAGATTAAATTCAGTATAGGCGTATATCAGCATTTTTTTCATATTCTAGATTCCTTTCGGGTTCCGTTCCCTTTAAGTAGGTTTCGCTTGAACCTGGATAAGCCTCTCTCCACAGAGATGAATCTGTGATATAGAAGCGGGGAGATTAAAAATGTTCTGATATAAAGGGTTAATCTGCGATTATCTCCTCTATAACGTCTTATGAGTTCATCCATTTCTTGATTGAGCTTGGGATAGGTATGGTTGATGTCACGAAGTAATTCCTGAATGCTTACCCCTTCCGTACCATTTAGACAGGTTTTGAGGTTGAAAAAGTAGTTCTCAATCAGCTCCCGGTTCATTAACAATGGGGAGATCGTATCTAGTTCAGCAAAGGGATAGGTTTTGAAATATTCATCCACCCTTTTAAAAGCATCCACTACATCAAATTTATTCACGTTATAGCTGTTGGAGATGGAGGAGTTTCTCTGTAAATAAAAGGATAGTATATCCGGGATTGAGATGACTCTGGCCGCTCTGGACAAGGCTTTGTAGATGAACTCTTGATCCTCTCCATTCACACAGCGTTCTGTATAACCTAGCTCGTGGAGAAGTAGGAATTCTCGCTTATAAGCGATACTCCCTGTCCATATTCTCAAGCTCTTGTTCACGAAAATCCGCGCCAGTGCTTCACTTCCCGTCACGTCGCTGAAATCAGAGGTACAGCTCAATAGAGTTTCTCTGCCTTCGGAGACATGATTATAACCCCAGCAAATAATCTCGGGTTGTTCATCTTGGGTATAAGACTGAAGGGTTGAGACCAAGTCTGCGGAGACATAATCGTCTCCATCTACAAAAAGAACATAATTACCTGTGGCTTCAGCTAAACCCCTATTTCTAGCCGCGCTTACTCCATGATTCTCCGTTCGAATGACTTTACAGAAAAGGCCGGGATTACGCGAAAGAATCTTTTCTATAACGTTGTAAGTGTTATCCGTAGAACCATCATCTACGATGATGACCTCGAAATGCGGATCGCTTTGGTCAAGGAGTGAATTGAATATAGGGGTTATATACTGCTCTATATTGTATACCGGGATCACAAGGCTTAGATTCATGGGCTCGCTCCTTTCCTGTGTAAAACGGGATGATAAGCTATCTTAAGCTTACCCCTCGTATGAAAAGATTGTATATACTACTTTAGTTTACTTATTGCTGGCTCTACTCGTTGTAGCATCATGTGAATAATAATTATTACAATATGTAAAATGAAAATATTATGGTTTGGTTTAACATAGATAGAAAGCCAACAAAACGTTCGAAGCGGAGGGATCTGGGATGCAGCTGCAAAAAATATTCGTGAACGGTGAGAGACTGAAGAATACAATCGAGGCATTTGCCGATTATGGGCGTACAGATAAAAATGGCGTGACCCGATTATCGCTGACCGAAGAGGATATTAAAGTTCGGGAGTATTTTCGTGCCTGTTGTGAAGAGCTCGGAATGTCTGTGAAGATGGATGATATGGGGACGATGTATGCCACATTGGCAGGCGAAACTTCCGGGCCTCCGATTGTGATTGGCTCGCATATGGATACTGTGAAAAAAGGGGGCAGATTCGATGGCGTCCTAGGGGTTATCGCGGGTCTAGAGGTTGTGCGGACGCTTGTAGATCACGGGATTAAGCCGAAGGTTCCGGTGACGATTATGAATTTTACGAATGAAGAGGGGGCACGTTTTGAGCCATCGTTGATGGCCTCTGGTGTGCTATCCGGAAAGTTTGATAATAGTGTTATGTTGAACAAAAAGGATCCAGCGGGCATTAGCTTTGGTGAAGCGCTGGAGAAGAGTGGATATAAGGGAGAAATGAGCAATCGTATCACCGAAGGCACCGCTTATTTGGAGCTTCATATCGAGCAAGGGCCTGTTCTTGAAAAAGAGGAGCTGGCGATTGGGCTGGTTGACTGTGTAGTTGGTATGGCCTGTTACGAGATTGAGGTGACGGGAGAATCCGATCATGCGGGCACAACCCCCATGGCGATGCGCAAAGATGCTTTGTTTGCTGCCACAGACCTGATTATTGAGCTGCGGAGCAAGCTGGGGGCGCTCGATTCCGAGCTTGTGTATACCATGGGCAGAATGAATGTGCTTCCTAATATCCATACCGTCATTCCCAATAAAGTGATTTTCACTATTGAAGCCAGACATAAAGATATGGAGATTGTGCGTGAAGTGGAAGCCATTATTAACGGTTTGCCAGAGCAACTGCTGGGTTGTGAAGTAAGCAAAACTAAGCTTTGGGGCCGAGATACGGTGTGGTTTGATCAGAATGTGTGTGATTTGGTGGAGCAAGCGGCTCAAACCTTAGGTTATTCCAGTCGAAAGATCGCAAGTGGTGCAGGGCATGATGCACAGTTCGTAGCCAGCTTTCTGCCATCCGCAATGGTGTTCGTGCCTAGCGTGAATGGTAAAAGCCATTGTGAAGAGGAACTAACCTCTTATGAAGACTGCGAAAAAGGGGTAAATGTAGTGTTAGAAACAGTGATGTTGTTATTATCAAGATAGTCCATGTAACTTAATATAACATTATGCGATATGGTAGTCGCTTTAATTTCATACAAAATCGTCAAAAAGGCACTCTATAGGGTGTCTTTTTTTATGAGATAATAAAGATGGTTGTGTTGAGTACCAAAGTAGTTAAAGATTAATGGGCAGTTAAGTCTGATCCTTTGTGTAAAAACACAATCATGGTAGATAATATTTTAATTTTTTAACAAAATGGGAATGCTAATCATATGTTATTATTCTTTACATAAGGGATCTACATTAGATGGGAGAGATGAATGATGATTATCGGAGTACCTAAAGAAATTAAAAACAATGAAAATCGTGTTGCCATAACCCCTGCGGGTGTAGTTAGTTTAATTACTGAAGGTCATCAAGTGCTCGTAGAAGCTGGAGCCGGTGTGGGCAGCGGATTTCCTAACGAAGAGTATGTCTCTGCCGGAGCACAACTGATTGAGGATGCAGCAAAAGTCTGGAGCTCCGCTGAAATGGTGATGAAGGTAAAAGAACCATTGGCAACGGAGTACCCCTATTTCCGTCCAGGCCTTATTCTATTTACGTATCTTCATCTTGCTCCAGAGCCTGCCTTGGCTGCTGCGCTTAAAGACAAAGGTGTCTTTGCGATCGGATATGAGACGGTTGTTCATGGACGCACCTTGCCGCTGTTAACACCGATGAGCGAAGTAGCTGGCCGGATGTCCGTCCAATTGGGAGCGCAGTTCCTGCAAAAGAACTACGGCGGACAAGGTATTCTTCTTTCCGGTGTTCCTGGCGTTAGCCGAGGTAAAGTGAGTATTATTGGCGGCGGTGTAGTAGGTACTAATGCAGCTAAAATGGCTATTGGCTTAGGTGCAGATGTTACGATAGTTGACCTCAGTGCGGAGAGACTACGTCAATTAGACGATATTTTTGGAGCACAGATCAATACGTTGATCTCTAACCCTTATAATATTGCCAAAGCAGTGGCTGAAGCCGATCTGCTGGTAGGCGCCGTGTTAATTCCGGGTGCCAAAGCACCGAAGCTGGTTACCGAAGAAATGGTCAAGACCATGAAGCCGGGATCGGTGATTGTCGACGTGGCCATTGACCAAGGTGGCATTGTAGAAACCATCGACAGAGTGACGACACATGATAATCCCGTGTTTGTGAAACACGGCGTGCTGCATTATTCCGTCGCTAATATGCCGGGCGCTGTTCCTAAGACCTCAACTATTGCCTTAACAAATGTTACAGTTCCATATGCCCTGCAAATTGCCAATAAAGGTGTGATCAAGGCGATTCAGGATAATGACGGCCTAAGAAGCGGCGTGAATGTAGCCAATGGCAGAATCACCTGCCAAGCTGTTGCCGAAGCGTTGGGTGAGACACCTTATTCGGTTGAGCAAGCCATGGAGCAGACATTCACATTGATCTAAAATAGACACGTTCCATAATGGAATGAGCCAAACAGCAAGCTCTCTGCGGGGAGCTTGCTGTTTGGCGTTTCTTGCGGAGGAGATCGGGTGGAAGTTTGTCAGTACGGTATTAAAGTAAATAGATTGCGTTTCAGTGTGATTAGATACATTAGATGTTTGCTCGTGTGGTGTGATGGTGGAAAGATTACGTAGTGAAGTTGGTTGGAATCCGAACAGAACTGGCTAGTTCCGGCTGTATCCGGTTAGATTTGTTTAGATCAAGCTAATTTTGATTAGCTTTTTCTTCTGCGACGGTGAAAGCTTTGATGAGAGATGTTTTAGGGAAATTCTCCCTAAAAAAACGAAAAAATAGCTTTAAAATGCTGTTATTAGGGAATTCCTCCCTAAAAAGCGAGGAATACGCCTGTTTATACGCAAAACGGAAGAAAATCAGGGAGGATTTCCCCAATTATGATCGTGTGATGCTTAAAGTGCAGAATATTAGGGAGGATTTCCCTAATTATGATCGTGTGATGATTAAAACACAGAATTTCCGGGCGATGTTCCCTAAAAACCATCTATAACATTCGGTAAACACCAACAACTATTAAACCTTCCCAAACACCCGACAAAACTCCCCACAAAACTTCCCACACCACCCCCAACAAAACCCCCACCAAACATCCCCGTCCCAAACACCTTCCTCAACTAGCCGATCTCGTCCCTCACCTAAACCAGCTATTTATCTTATAGTCAGTTAGGGGGATGCATACTATAATGAAATCACTCTAGAGTACAGGATTTGGTTATTCTTCAGGTGGGAGTGAAGCTAGTGACAGATAAAGATCCATTATTTGATCGTTTTTTCGACAGTATGGAATCATTGGCGGATACGATAAGTGAATCGCTACAGTCTCAAGTTACCATCGAGGACAGCAATCATCATGTGATTGGCTACAGCTCGCATGAATTTGAGAGTGACTCCGCGCGGATTTCAACGATTATCGGGAAGCGTGTACCTAACGCTGTGATTATTGGCTTGCGCAAAAAAGGGATTATGCAGCAGCTGGAGAGCGCGGCACATCCCATTCGAATTCCTGCGGTGCTGGAGGTGGGACTTGGTCCCCGGCTGGCCATTTGTATCAAACATCAGAAGGAAATTCTCGGGTACATATGGGTAGTAGATACAGGCAACCTGGTAGAAGGGCATGCCGAAAATATCGTTGAGAAAGCGGCAGGTATCGTAGGCCGTTATTTACTTAAGCAGCGAGGCTGGAAAACGAAGCAGGATAAAACGCATGAGGATTTTTTCTGGAAGCTGATTACCTCCCACTACGACAACGAAGCAAATATTAAAAAGGATGCGGAATTTTGGTCCATTCTTTTGCCGGAAAAATATTATATTAGCGTGTTTGAGAGTGACAAGGTAATCGATGATCATTTAATACTCCGGTTTCGGCAGGTTATGGCTTCTTATTCCGGCCTGCAATTATTATTTCTGACGGCTGAGCACAATCGGCTGATTATTTTGTTTTCCTTCAGCTTTGTGATCGAGGGGGCGGGTGGATTATCTTCATTCCTGCATAAAACAATGGAGGATATGTATAAGAGTGAAGGCTGCACACTGGCTGCTGGCTGTAGTCTCGATTACACTGAATATATGTCCGCGGCTATTGCCTATTGGGAAGCGGTATCCATTGTGGAGATCAAAAAGCTGCTGCCTTTTCATGGGCGGGAGCTGCTATTGTACGAGGAGATTGGATTTTGGGCATATATACCGGCTATTATGGAGCAAAAGCGCAGTCGAATTCGTAAAAGCCCGTTGCTATATCCGCTAAAAGAACATGATCGCGAGCATAAAAGTGATTTTCTCAAAACCATCGCTGTCTATTTATCATTAAGCGGCAATTTAAAGGAATCCGCGGCTTTTTTACATATACACACTAATACATTGCTTTATAGATTAAACCGAATCGCAGAGATTACGGGCAAAAGCTTGAAGGATACGGGTTATCGGACTTCTATTTTCCTCGATATTTTGACGGAAGAGACACGGCAGCTTAACCAATGGTTTGTCGATGCCTGGGAATCATGAGAATTAAGCACCAACCCGGTGACGAACACGTACAATAACCTATATTTAGAACCTATAACATTGGAGGGACTAAGCATGGTGAAGGAAGTTCGTTCACCCGATGCCCTTGACTTTGAGCGCAAAATGAGAGAAAGCATCGTGGAATCGGCTGAAGCTTTAAATGAAAGTGGAGTGGATTTTGCAACATTTGATGATTCCCGCTGTAATCCGCTGTTTTGGACACGTACAGAGATTGGTGGACTTCAGCTGAACGCTGGCGTGGAACCCACAGTGGGGATTAAAGATATTTTTCGGAATGGACATTTATATGCCTTCGAATGCGCGACAGCCATGGTTATTGTTTTGTATAGGGCGACAATTGAAGCTATAGGTGAAGGAGCCTTTAATAAGTATTTTAAGGACTTGTTCTTATGGGACTGGAATTATGACGAGAATTTACGCTTAATCACAAACTACAACAAGGACCACACGCAGCTGGGAGACGTTGTATATTTCAAGAATCCCGATCATGCTCCGAGCAAGCCAGAATGGCAGGGCGAGAATGCAATTAAGCTTGAAAATGATCTGTTCTACGGCCATGGCATAGGGATTACTACTGGAGAGATCATCATAGACTCTCTGAATCAGGAAAGAGTATATGGGAGTGATATCTCGGCCTATTTAACGGATGAATCGGTGCATCCAGACTTTAATTACTTACAGCGGTTATCTGCAGGAACGGTTTTACCGGCAGCCAACAATAGAAGCTTCCGATACACTGTATGTTCAAGAATAGGGTCTAGAAACTATATTTATAAGATCTAGCGTCTGCCTATTGTATACTTACTGAGCAATGCAAAGAGAGGGCACTTTTGTATTGTTCATTTTTTTATTCACAAAAGAAAGGGATAGAGCTTCAGATAACTCTGAAAACTCTATCCCTCTTTTTTAATTAAGGACTACCACGTCGTTTCTAATTTGTTATAGCTCAATAAAATCGTTGCGGAATTTCTCGAAATCAGATTTTCTGCATTCCAGCTCAAGGCGTGTGCCTGTTTCTTCATAGCTAGTAGATTGAACATGGGCATGTTCGTTGAAATATGAGACTACATTACCCCGATCAAATGGAACCAGAATCTCACACTGGACATAGTCCGTAAAAACATGGCTGCGGATCAGAGCGGTAAGTTCAGCCATTCCACTATTTTGCTTGGCGGAAAGGTAGACATTGTCACCTTCAATTTGCGGGTAAGGCAAATCAGTCAGATCAGCCTTATTATAGGCATAGATCGTTGGAATCTGGTCAGCGCCGAGTGCTTTAAGCGTCTCATCCGTAACCGCCATATGCTGTTGATGCTGCGGATCGGAAATATCGACTACGTGAATCAATAAGTCCGCTTCGGTAACCTCTTCAAGAGTGGAGCGGAACGCTTTGACCAGATGATGGGGAAGCTGGCTGACGAATCCGACAGTATCTGTTAATAAAAAGGTTTTGTGATCAGGCAGCTCAATGCTGCGAACCGATGTCTCTAGTGTAGCGAACAGCATATCCTTGGCGAATACTTGTTTATTGGAACCTGGATGGTAAGTCTCTACCATGACATTCATTAAGCTGGACTTTCCGGTGTTCGTATAGCCTACAAGGCAGACGACGGGAACTTCATTTTTATGCCGTTGTTTCCGCTGGATTTGACGTCTTGCTACTTGTTGCTGCAGTTCAACCTGTAAAGCAGTGATCCGCTCTTCAATTCTTCTGCGGTCCAGCTCTAGCTTGGTTTCACCCGCACCTCTGTTTTTAAGTCCAGCTCCGCCACCTTGTCTGCCCAGCGACTCACGAAGACCTGTGAGGCGCGGCAGCATATATTGCAGCTTGGCTACTTCAACTTGCAGCTGTGCTTCCTTGGTCTTCGCTCTTTCCGCAAAAATATTCAAGATCAGAATGGTCCGGTCAATGACCTGACGGTCCAGTGCGGACTCCAAATTGCGGATCTGTGAAGGTGACAGTTCGTCGTTAAAAATAACAATAGGAGCATCGTGTGCTTCTAAAAGTGCCGATAATTCCTCGATTTTACCTGTCCCGATATAATGGGAGGGGTTAATTCGACTTGCCTTTTGACTAAGCTCTCCTACGACTTCAAGGTCACAGGCAGCTGCCAGATTGCTCAGCTCTTCCATCGAATAGGCGAAATTCGTTTCGTTCTGAAGCTGGACACCGACTATAATTGCTTTTTCTCGTATTTGTTCCATATATTTATTCATCCTCCAATAGTAAATAATAAACGCAAAAAAACACAGGCAATCTGCCTGTGCTTACGGTTCGTTAGAGGACGTCAGAGTTAGGGCCTTCCATAGGTAGAATGAATTAAACAACAGTCCAGTCGCAGGGAAGAGGCACTTTGATCCCTTGCGAGCAGCAGTTGGCTAATCGGCTTCTATGGATGTTCAATTCTTAAAGGAATGGAGGTGAAGAGAATCCTCCCTACACGCTGTTGTTAAATTATCGGGTTACCTTTAAAAATGGGTAGACCAATCCTGAGTCCTCTGCACATGGGCAGAGCTTTAGCGCTATTCAATTAGCCGCGCAAAGTTCTAACTCGGATAAAGTCTATCACACGTAACCCTCCGTTCATAAAAAGTTAAGTCGAGTTTACCACATTCGTTATTTAGTGGCAAATCTCTATTTAGGCTCTGGAACATCTCTTGTATTTTAATTACATCCAATAATTCTAAACAATGTTTACATATCATATATGAATTGATATATAGGAGGTGTGATGACATTGCCTGTTCTGTCCACAAACACCATTATTAATTTACCTGTCGACGGTACTCGGCCAATAGATCAAGTAGTGATCAAAGTTGTTAACAATGGATCGGCTGGCGCGTTTTGTTATATTACGGGCTTATCCAATAGTGTCAGTCCCCAGGCCATTTTTGTTGAAGAGTTATTTGAGCTGCAATATCAGGAGACCTTAAGCAAGACCTATGTCATGGTAGAGGATTTATTCCAATTTAATTTTGTATATTCGCAGGAGCAGATGAAGATTCAGGTTTTTCTTGTTGATGTGGACGGTGTATGGACCGCCGTTGATCTTGAAGTGTTTCAAGTGAGCCGGATAACTTCGGAAATACGTGATAACGTGTCCGTTACATCGACTGACTTCGCAGCAATCAGCTTTATGAGGCGTCCCGGCTTTGCTATTCCACAAGGTCTTGCGGCTGAGATTCGACCGGCGGCTTTAGATGTTATGTCCAAAAGACCAGTGCGCTATATGATCCTTGCAGGCGGGACACTTGATGGGACCTTCGAGAATTATCCTACACCGACTACGAATATTCCTGCCACGGACACGGCACTGCTAGTGAACTATACCTGCACTACGGTCACGGGTGGAAAAGTTATTATGCAAGGTACAGGATCAGGGATTTCTGGTGCGTATGCGAATCTGGCGGTCAATTTGCTTAATGAGCGACTCTCATACGAGTTCCATGATGAACCTGTCACATTGGTGGTAAACTCCCTCTCGGGCGGGGATGATCTCGCAGTCACCTTTAAAATGTCCGAGCAATGGTAATTATTCTTGTGAAAAAGAAACATTCGCATCTACGCGAATGTTTCTTTTTCTAGTCATTTAAGTCTCTACGCAAGGTAAAGAGATCTTTCAGAGCCTCAGTGGACAGCTCGGTAATCCAGCCTTCTGAGCTGGAGATCACATTGTCGCTGAGCTGCTGCTTATTCTCCAGCATTTCATCAATCCGTTCTTCGAGTGTACCCAGGGCGATGAACTTATGCACCTGGACATCACGAGTCTGGCCCATGCGGTAAGCGCGGTCAGTTGCCTGATTCTCCACCGCTGGATTCCACCAGCGGTCGAAGTGGAATACGTGATTGGCTGCAGTTAAGTTCAGGCCAACTCCCCCAGCTTTGAGTGAAAGGATGAATACATTCGGCTGATCAGACGGCGGTGCGTCTGGACGTGTAGACCCATCTTCCGCAGCAGGGGCTGGTGTCTGAAACCGCTCGATCATACGGTCGCGCGCCTGTTTGGAGGTGCTTCCGTTCAAATAAAGGACAGGTTCGCCCAGCTCCTGCTGGAGAACCGCCTGAAGCATTTTTCCCATACCCACATATTGAGTAAAAATCAGGCAGCGCTCGTCTTCCGCGCGCAGCTCCTTGACCATATCCAGCAGTCTTTCGAGTTTGGAGGAACGGTTAATAAGAAAGCTGGTATCCAGCTTGTTGTCCGTATCCAGTTCAGGGATAGCCTCTTTTGTTACAAGCATCGGGTGATCGCATAGCTGCTTAAGCCCGGTCAGAGCTCCAAGAATTGCCCCTTTGCGCTCAATGCCTTCCAGCTTCTTCATCCGTTCCAAGAGTCCATTTACGGTCTGATCGTAAAGCGCTGCTTGCTCGGCAGTCAGATGAACATAGGTTTTCATTTCGTTTTTATCAGGTAGATCGAGCTGTATATTAGGGTCTTTTTTCTTGCGGCGCAGCATGAAAGGTTTCACTAGATTTTGTAGGTCCGCTGTACGTTTCGCGTCGTGTTCCTTCTCAATAGCATTCGTGAATCGGTCATTAAAAGACTTGGCGCTGCCCAGATAACCTGGGGTTATAAAATCATAAATGGACCACAGCTCGGATAATCTGTTCTCTATAGGCGTCCCTGTTAAGGCAACCCGGTGTAGTGCTGGAAAACTACGTACAGCAGCGGATTGTTTGGTTTGGGCATTTTTGATATTTTGAGCTTCATCCAGGCAGATCGTCGCCCAAGTGAATTCCTTCAGCAGCTCCTGGTCAAGCGCGGCAGTCGCATAAGAGGTGAGTACCACATCGGCTTGCGAAGCTGCGCCATAGAAGAATCCTGCGTCCAGACGGCGGCTTCCGTAATGAAGCATAACATTCAACGAAGGCGCGAAGCGTTGCAGCTCCTTCTGCCAATTGCCTAACACGGAGGTCGGGCAGATGATCAATGAAGGCCAACCTGGTGGGTCGGTCTGCCGCCGGGCTGAGCTTGCATCCGTGTTCTCTTGGATGTGTAGCAGATAGGCGATGAGCTGTACTGTTTTGCCTAGTCCCATATCATCGGCTAGGCAGGCCCCCAGCCCAAAGCGGCGCAGAAAGGTCAGCCAAGCGAATCCTTCATGCTGATAGGTGCGCAGCTCCGCCTTAAGGCTTGCAGGTACGGGCGGCTTAGGCCATTCTGAGCGCTGGCCCAGCTGACCGATAAGGCTGATCAAATGCTCGTTCAGCTCTACCTCCAGACGCAGACGCGCGGCATCCTCTTGCAGCTGCTCTTCCGTAGCTTCAGAGTCTGCCTCTTCACCAGCTCCTAGCAAGTGGAGCTGAAGCACGTCTTGGAAGGACAAGCCTTGCGACTTGTCCATTCCCGCCATGGCTCTTTGGATTTGCGCCAGCAGAGCCGGATCGAGTGAGACCCATTTGCCCTTGAAGCGGACGAGCCGTTCCCCTCTTGCGACCAGCTCGGCAAATTCGGCCTCAGTGAGATCCGCGTCGCCGATGGAGATGCGCCAATCGAAATCGATGATCGAATCGAGACCGAACAGCGACTCACCGCCGCTGCGTTTGTCTTCGCCGGAGCTGATCTTTGCGCGCAGGCGCGGCTTTTTCCGGCTGGCGGCTTCCCACCACGCCGGCAGCAGCACTTGCCAGCCTGCTTCCAGCAGCCGCTGGCTCTCGGCCGTCAAGAACCGCCAAGCGATGGCATCGCTGAGCGGTTCGGCCAGCACATCGCCGCCCGCCGCGAAGCGCTCGGGCGGCAGACTGCCGCGGAGGCGCTCCAGCCATCCCGCGGCCCGTTCATGCACGTGAGCCGACCACGCGGCCGGCCACAAGCCGTACGGCTCGCCGTTATCGGCGAGCCTGATGGGAACAAGCGCGGATTCATCGCGCTTGTCCTGAAGGATCAGCTGCAGCCGCCAATAGGATTCATCCTCATCGGGCTCCAGCAGCTGTAGCGCGGGCCGGAAAGGCGCGGTGTCCGCCTTCCAGCCAATGGCGATAAGCCACGCGGCGGTATCCATGCCCGCTGCAAGTGCTCCGCTTCTATCGAAGAGAAGCGGGAATTCGCTGCGGAGGTCGCCGGCCTCGGCCTCCGTGCTGTAATAGCGCTGCGATACGGCGGCAGAGAACGCCGCACGTAATCCGCGGCTAAATTCGCTGCCGCCATTTAGCGCCTCAAGGGCTCCCTTAGCAGTGTCACTGTCCACTGCCACCTGCGCAAGAGCCCCTTCGTCCCAAGTCCATTGCAGCCTCCCGGCGCGGTAGGCTGAGATGTCGGGAATATACTGTTTGTGCTCCAGACATATTGCCAAAAGTGGCGCCAGTTCTGTGAGCTGGGCGGCATCGCCCTCCCAGCTCCATTCGATATGCGCCAGAAGCTTCTGCTCGGCAAAGAAGGGGATGACCTGCTCAGCAGGAAGAATCACTAGCTCCACGCCTTCGCCAGCTGGCTGCACGGTTAACTCCGTACCATAAAAAGACGCTTCATGCCAGGCGAAAAGCCGCTGCTTAAGCTGCAAGCCCGGCACGAGATCTTCGCGCTCATTCATTCCAAATATTAAAGCATCGCCATACTGGCTTAATGCAAGCCGGATGGTCAGCGTGCGTAAATGCATGTTCATGGTATTAGCTTTCCTTTCCGAAGCTCCTCTTGCAGCGCACGGAGCCTGCTATGCCTAATGGCGAAGGCAGTGAGGAACTCTTCCCAGCGTTCTTCTTGTTTCAGCTTTTTATACAGCTTGGATAATCGTTTCAATAATTTCACAGCCGCTTTGTAGCTATGTCTGTTCTTATCCAGCACAAATCTTTCGGCGGCCTGATGGTAAAAGGGCAGCAGAACCTCAGGTGCATTCTTTTCCAGCGGTTGGAGGTCTTTGACACGAAATTCAGAGGGCTGTTTACCGATGGACAGCTGATAATCCATCCAGGTCTGCCATTTCTCATAGGTGATTAGCTTCTCTTCATAGACTTCGCCAGAGATAGGTAACATGGTGGCTAGTGTATCCCACATTTGCGGCTCAGCTTCAGGCAGGTGGCGAACAGCTTCTTCCCAACTGGTTGAATAGCCATTGAGATTATAGAGTCTGCTGCTCAGCAGTGGACCGATTTGAGCAAGCCAACCCACCAAACGGGACCAGTCCCCTGCATCCAGCAGCGGAGAGGTGAAGCTCATGAGCTCATCGGGATGGAGACCCGGGCGCTCGGCCGCTTTATTCAATAAGTCCCAAGCCTTCTGGTCATCCATCAGATAGTAATACATACGGCTCTGAGCTAACAGCCACGCATGTTGTGAAAGGGAAGCACCTAATTCACCCTCTGCTTGCTGCAGCTGTTCGATTTCATTCAGGTAAAGCTTAGTTCCACCTGTATTCGGATAAATCCAGTTTCTCCACAGCAGATCATAGCTAAGAGAAAAAGAGGGTTGATCCCGTGAGCGATCCCGCGACTCCGTCAACATCTCGCGCCGCAGATATGATAAAGTATCGATGACATACGGCCATAGATCCTGCTCTTGCTCGGGAGATAGCGGGAGTGTCTTTTTTAATAGACCTGTGATTACTTCCTGTAGTTCTGAGACCGCTACCTGTGTGTAATAACCAAGAGAAGGGGCGTAAGAGACCTGACCGACGGATTGCGCGGAAGGCTTAGCGAGCTTTTCCAAAAGAAAAAGATGAGCATGCAGAGTGAACAGCTTCTCCGTTTCCGGAAGCATTTTCGGTTTGAATTTATTGATTGCAGACAAGGCCCGACTCACATATTCAGGATTTCGGGTGGTATGGGCTAGAGGGGAGACACAGAATTCAAAATACTCCCGCCACTCCGTTATTTTTCCGCTAGCGATGCGGTTGGCCATCTCTTTCATTTGCTGCTGACGAGTTGCATCGGCTCCAATAGATGTACTTGTTGCTGTACTTGATATTTTGGGCAAAAAGGATGCAGCTTTAGCGTTAGCCAAAACCTGTACAGATCTATTTTGTTGTTCGGCATAATTCAGCAGCACAGCAGCCATATGCTTGCAATGACCTGATACTGGACAATTACAATGACAATTGGTGAAGCCGTCAAGATCAATGGTGACGCGGTAATCCTCTCTACCTTCAACTAGAGCGTTAATCTTACGAGGCTCCGTCATGGTAAACGGCTGCACTCGATTTTGTTTATAATATTGGAACCCTCGCTTGAGGGTAAGATCATCGAAATAATAGGCGACATTTTGGATGAGCTTACTCCACTGCGTATCATCCATAGCATAGGTTGGTTGCATACAATTGGTCTCCTGTAACGAAAATGGTCTTTATTTGTCTTTCATTATATCACTTCTGCAGGCTTCATCTTTAAATCGTTAAATTTTGATAGCTCGTAAGGAAACTCCGTTTAAAAGCTGGCGTGGAGATGATTAGAAGCTAATGGCTTGTATTGAACGGAAGGTCTGAACATATAATAATCGTACTGCAAGTTGGGTCATGATTATATAGGTGTCATTTACGAAAGATCAAACAAAGGTCAAAATTGGTCAAATAAATAAAAAGAACTAATTTTCTCGTGTGAAATCAGTTAATTCGCCTGAATTTGAGCGATAATCGTCTTAAATCGGTTTTGTTATTCCTCAGTTAGGGGACTATAATAAGGTCATAGGTCAAATAAAGTCAAAGTCAATGAGAGGAGAATGGATAATGTTTGATATGGTTCCTTTTGGTAAACGGAGAGATGATGCTTTTGGTATGCTGGCTAAGTCTTTGAATGATGTTTTTAATGATGATTTTTTTGCACCGATTAAGAGTTCCACGATGTCATTCAGAACAGATATTCGTGAGAGTGAGCAGGCTTACCTGATTGAAGCTGAACTTCCTGGTTTGAAAAAAGAAGAAATCGACATTGATTATGCCAGTCCTTATTTGACGATTAAAGCGGTACGTAAGGAAGAAAATGCCGAGGAGAACAATGAACATCAGATTGTACGCAGAGAACGTCGATATGGTGAATATGTGCGCAGATTCTATGTTCAAGATATTGCCGAGGAAGAAATTCGCGCGTCTTTGAAAGATGGAGTGCTGAAGCTGGAAGTTCCCAAACGGCAAAAAATGCAAGGTAAACGCATCGAGATTCAAGACGGAGATTCTAATTCTACGGGTTCGCAGTCTGAATAAGCATAAATTAAGCGGAATGAACTTCCGCTCAGTCTTTTAGAGATGGCAGCGGGCTTTTAATATAGTGTTATGAATAGAAGGCGCATTGTAGTGGAGGATTCCGGCTATGGTGCGTCTTTTCTCGGAGTGCAATGGTGGTCGGTATGAGATTAGGGATGGAAAGGAGGAAGCGCGAGTGGCTAGTAAAAGCTATTATGATGCTTTGGGCGTGAGCAAAAAAGCTACTAAACAAGAAATTAAAAAGGCTTATCAGAAGCTTGCCAAGAAGTGGCATCCCGATGTTAACAAAGCCCCTGAGGCTGAGGCGAAATTCAAAGAAGCAGCTGAAGCCTATGAAGTGCTTGGTAATGAGGATAAACGAAAACTCTATGATGAAGAGCTGCTTTATGGAGCTCAACGTGGCAGAGCTAGTGGAGGGGCGGCGAGTGGAGCCTCTTCTTGGGATTCAAACTTTGGTGGAAATGGAAGCTGGAACGGTGGGACTTATTCAACGGGAGGTTCTGGTATTTCGGAGGAAGATTTATTCGGGATGTTTTTTGGAAATCGGGGCTCGGCGGATCGGGCTGGCTTTGATTTTTTCTCGGGAAGTGGAACGGGGCGTGCGAATGGCAATCCGTGGGGCGAGGCCCGCAGTACTATGCAGGCGCAGCTGGATATTACCTTGGAGCAGGCTTATAAGGGCGCCACTGTAAGAGTACAGGTCAGCGACAAAACGGTGGATGTGAACATTCCGCCTAGATCCTATGAGGGTACAATTATTAAAATCGCGGGAAACACTCCGGGTGGCGACGTGCTGCTGGCACTTCATATTCTTCCTCATGATATTTATGAGATTCGCGATGGTGACTTATATGGCATGGTTGAAATTGCTCCTTGGCAAGCGGTATTGGGCGGAGAAGTGAAGGTTCCATTACCGGGTGGCGGCGCCGTGAAATTGAAGATTCCAGCAGGAATTCAGAGCGGTAAAACTCTACGCATCCCCGGCAAGGGCTTAAAACGTGAGAATGGTGCGAACGGCGATATTTTATTTGGTATTGAGATTGTTATCCCTGAACCCACCAGCGAAGCGGAGAAAAATCTGTACCGAAAGCTGGCAGACTCCAGCCCTTTCGAAGCCAGAGCTAAACGTCAAAGTACTGGCACCCAGCGGCAAAAGGCGAAAGTGGGTAATTAATAGATAGGTAGAAGAGGTAGAGGTGAGGTGATTTCACCCGTTTGTGATCAACTCTGATTGGTGAAAGGCTGAATTGAATGCTAGTTGCAGAACAGTAACTTATTTAGCCACTAACTATAAAAGAACTTTTCGCTCAAACGGTGAAAGTCGGCACTATGGTGGGAAAAGAGAGTCAAAAGTGTACTAGAAGGCGCTAGATGAGGCTCGTTGGTCGAAAAGAGAAGCAAAAGTGCCTTAGAATGCGCTGAATCAGGCTCGTTGGGCGAAAAGAACGGTAAAAATCCCGTAGAATGAGAGCAAACCAGCTAGTTACTCGAAAAGAACGGCAAAAATCCCGTAGATTGGGCGCAAAGCGTTCAGTTACTCGAAAAGAACGGTAAAAATCCCGCAGAATGAGCACAAACCAGCCAGTTACTCGAAAAGAGCGGCAAAAATCCCGTAGAATGAGAGCAAAACGGCTAGTTACTCGAAAGAACGGTATAAATCCCGCAGAATGAGCACAAACCAGCTAGTTACTCGAAAAGAGCGGCAAAAATCCCGTAGAATGAGCACAAAACGGCTAGTTACTCGAAAAGAACGGTAAAAATCCCGCAGAATGAGAGCAAACCAGCTAGTTACTCAAAAAGAACGGTAAAAATCCCGTAGAATGAGAGCAAACCAGCCAGTTACTCGAAATAAGCGGGATAATTCCCGCTAAATTAACCTATCCCCGGCCAAAAAGGCCGATTTAATATAATCACTCTTAAATAGAAAGGTGAGAGAGCTATGGATTTCAATAAATTAACTCAAAAGCTGCAGGAAGCAGTGGCTGCGGCGCAGTCGCTGGCATCAGACAGCGGTCATCAGGAGATCGATAATCTCCATCTGTTAAAAGCGTTGCTTCAGCAGCAAGAAGGATTGCTGCCAAGATTGCTGCAAAAGATGAATATCCCTGTGGCTGAGCTGATGCGCAGCACAGATGAACTGCTTCAACGCAAGCCGAGCATCAGCGGGTCAGGAGCAAGCACGGTAAGGCGTTACGCCTCGCAATCGCTGATTCATCTGCTGGAGCAGGCGGAGAAGGAAGCGGCGAAGATGCAGGATGAGTTTGTTTCTGTGGAGCATGCGGTGCTGGCCATGGTGTCAGATTCGAGCGGGGAGAATCGTGAGCTAAGGGATCTTTTTGTCCGCCGTGGGCTGACCCGTGAGAAGCTGATGTCGGTGCTTGCTGAGATTCGTGGACATCAGCGGGTAACCAGCCGGGAGCCAGAAGCTACTTATGAGGTGCTGGAGAAATACGGCCGTGATCTTGTAGCAGAGGTTCGCGCGGGCAAGATTGATCCAGTCATTGGTCGTGATGGCGAGATCCGCCGGGTAATCCGGATTTTGTCCCGTAAAACGAAAAATAACCCTGTGCTGATCGGTGAACCAGGTGTAGGGAAAACAGCCATTGTGGAAGGCTTGGCCCACCGGATCGTGCGCAAAGACGTACCAGAGGGGCTGAAGGATAAGACGATTTTTTCACTGGATATGAGTTCACTTGTGGCAGGCGCCAAGTTCCGTGGTGAATTCGAAGAACGCCTGCAGGCGGTATTGAGGGAGGTTCGCGAAAGTAACGGTCGCATTATTCTTTTTATTGATGAGCTGCATACGATTGTGGGCGCAGGTAAAACCGAAGGCTCGATGGATGCGGGCAATATGCTGAAGCCGATGTTGGCCCGGGGTGAGCTGCACTGTATCGGTGCCACAACGCTCGATGAATATCGCAAATATATAGAGAAGGACCCTGCGCTGGAGCGCCGTTTCCAACAGGTGCTCGTGAGCGAACCCGATGTAGAGGATACGATCTCCATTTTGCGTGGTCTGAAGGAGCGGTTTGAAGTTCACCACGGGGTCAAAATCCATGACAGCGCACTGGTAGCCGCAGGGGTATTGTCCAATCGTTATATTACGGATCGATTTTTACCGGATAAGGCGATTGACCTAGTGGACGAGGCTTGCGCCATGATCCGCACAGAGATAGACTCCATGCCGGGTGAGATGGATGAAGTGACCCGCCGCCTGATGCAGATGGAGATTGAAGAAGCAGCGCTAAAAAAAGAAACCGATGACGCCAGCAAACGCCGTCTCGAAATATTGCAGCGCGAGCTCGCTGACCTGAAGGAGAAGCAGCTAGGAATGACGGCGCGCTGGGAGAAAGAGAAGTCGGCCATCCAAGGGATTCGCGACCTCAAAAAACGGCTGGAGCAAGCACGTAAGGATCTGGTCGATGCACAGGAGGAATATGATCTTAATAAGTCAGCCGAACTGAGCTACGGCATTATTCCTGATCTGGAGCGTCAGCTGAAAACAGCGGAAGAAGCGGCACAGCAGGATCAGGATACAAGATTGCTACGTGAGGCTGTTACTGAAGAGGAAATTGCAGATATTGTCTCCCGCTGGACCGGCGTTCCGGTTAGCCGACTGGTAGAAGGCGAACGGGATAAGCTGCTGCGTCTGGAGGATACGCTGCATGAACGGGTAGTGGGCCAAGACGAAGCCGTCAGCTTGGTGGCCGATGCGGTGCTTCGGGCAAGAGCAGGAATTAAAGATCCGAATCGCCCGATTGGTTCATTCCTGTTCCTTGGCCCGACGGGTGTAGGGAAGACTGAGCTGGCTAAGTCGCTTGCGGTATCTCTTTTTGACCGCGAAGATGGCATGATCCGTATAGATATGTCGGAGTATATGGAAAAGCATAGTGTCTCCCGTCTCGTCGGCGCACCTCCAGGATATGTTGGATATGAGGAAGGCGGGCAGCTCACGGAAGCTGTGCGGCGTCAGCCTTATACTGTAGTGCTGCTCGATGAAGTGGAGAAGGCGCATCCCGATGTGTTTAACATTCTGCTGCAGCTGCTTGATGATGGACGGCTGACTGATTCACAAGGCCGAATGGTTGACTTCAAGAATACAATCATCATTATGACTTCTAATATCGGTTCACCTCATCTGATTCAAGGCACCGATGAAAAAGGTCAGCTCACGGAAGCTGCCAAGGATAGAGTGATGAAGGAACTGAGTGGTCATTTCCGTCCAGAGTTCCTGAACCGGGTGGATGACATTGTAATGTTCAAGCCGCTGACACTGGGTGAGATCGAGAAAATTGTGGACAAACTGGTGGATGGATTGCGTCTACGTCTGGCAGAACGGGAGATCGGGCTGGCATTAACTGAATCGGCGGTGCGTTTTATCGCTAAGGAAGGTTTTGATCCTGTGTATGGAGCAAGACCGTTGAAAAGATTCATCCAGCGCAGCTTGGAGACACGTGTGGCACGTGCGATTATTGCTGGTGAAGCCGCAGAGGGATCAGTTATTCAGGTAGATGAATCCGGCAACGAGCTTGCGGTAACCATTCTGAAGCCAGAAGTCGATGGGCCACAGAGTTCTGAATTGAGTTCTGAATAAAAAAAGCGTCCACAAAACCGTAACGGCTTTGTGGACGTCCTTTTTATGGTAAGCCTCACTCCACCCAAGGGATTAGATGAGGCTGTTCATCCAAGATGGACATATATTGCTCTTTCCAGCCGTATTTGCCGTCGGGGTCGAGGAGCATATAACGCAGATATTTTTCGAGCCGGAACTCGGCTTTGGACCAACCGAGATGCTTGAGCCGCAGGTTGCTTAGCTGATGAGACAGCTCGAAGATATTTTCCGGGAATCGCCCACAGTGCTGTGGGGATTCATTCCATACATAGTTGAAGTCTTCTTTATAGCGAAGCAAAAAAGGGCGGTAGTTCAGATGAGAGCGCCAGTAGGTATCCTCCCTGTAATGGTTCGCGTTCCATAAATCGTAAAGGCGGAAGCAGAACAGATCGACCCCATCTGCATACAGCAAGGTATCTATATTTTCCGCAAAGCTGGCTTCAAAGATCTCATCCGCGTCCAGACTCAGAATCCACTCGGGATTTGTCTTTAGGACTTCCTCCCACTGCTGTTTTCGCAGCTCAATTTCATTGCTGAACTTGGATTCGGTATTATGCACGAGATGAACGGGAATGCCGTCAAGTGCTTCCAGACAGACAGCTGCTGTATTGTCGGTGCTGCCGTCATCAATAATGACAGCCTCATCGATATATTTGCGGTGTTCCTCCAGAACCTGTTGCAGGAAGCGCCCGCTTTCATTTTTTACAACCATGGTAAGGGTTAGCTTGGGGCGCTTTTTGGTTATAGGAGCAGCTGCAGCCTCATTGGAATTTTCCTCGATGGGTGTGGGTGCCGATTCAGCTTTTACCCCTGTTGTTTCTCTGATGAAATCTTCAACCTTGCTCAAATCACTATCTCTGTACAAATGAAGGGCAGGATAATGGGTGTCAACAAATAGCGGAATGCCAAGGGCCGCGGCACGAATGCAGAAATGGCGATCCTCGCCCCAGTATGAAATGTTCCGGATCTGATTGTAGCTTACCCCGGCTTTTAACGCATGCTGGCTAATCAATGTACAAGCGCCGAGACCCCCCACTTCATAGATTCCAGGATTGCGGAGTTTGGCTATGAATTCATGAAATCTGCGGTTGATCTCCTCGGGTTGCAGTTTTTCGCCGGGAAGTATCTCCCACTGATTGTATTCGTCATGCATCCAGACCTGCGGCTGAAACATGGTATCTGGCTGCCACTGTGTCCAAAATACTTCTGAAATAATATCTTTGTTCGTCCCTATTAAATGTCTTAGCGTATCTGGGTGGAGGATGAGGTCAGAGTCGATCAGGAAGAGGTAGTCATAGTTCAGGGTTTGCGCTCGGTTAATCATGAGGTTTTTGAAGTTGGCGACTTTCCAGACTAAATCAGAATTCCAAAAGTGGGTCGTATCATTGCGAATGTACGCATCGTGAAAGCCGGAGCTTTGAATAAAAATATGCTCACCCTTGCTTTTGAATTCCTGGAGCAACCGGCTGGACGCTTCATCATCATTGTCATCAATCAGATGGAAATCCAGTTCGATTTGCTCGATATTCAGGCGCAGCAGGGAATTCAGAAATTCTCGCAACACATTGGGCTTTTGATGGATCGGGCTGCCGATTAATACGCGTGTCTTATTCATTGCGGCCTCCTTGGGGGACTCTCCCTTTCTTCCGAGAGGTATAGGTATGTTCTCAATATATTTACAGTTAGATAGTAATAATCCTTATTTCGCAAAGTTCTTATAGTAAATGAGAAATGAGAGTTGGATAAATTGAACTTTTTAGATATATTAATTTTTATGGATCTGCTGTACAATTACCGGATAATTAGATAAGAATGCCAGCCAGATGAGCACAGGAATGAGACTATGGATAAATCACCACAAAAAGCTCAGTAGTTAATCGATCTGTTACTGGCCATGAATCCTCGTGCGGATGTGTTCTGGTATGATGCAAAGGTAAATACCGACCTCTGCTGGATGGGGATGTTGAGGAAATATACGTACCGGAAGAGACAGCGAAGACTGAAGCTCATATTGGTGGCTGAACAGAGTTTAGGAGAGTAGTCACGATGAAGCTGGTCCATCAAGGTTTTTATAACGGTCTGACTTTCCAACGTGTGGTTCGTGGATTTATTGTCCAAGGGGGTATTGCGACCCTTGGCATAC
This sequence comes from Paenibacillus sp. FSL F4-0122, assembly GCF_038002845.1. Classification (NCBI taxonomy): domain Bacteria; kingdom Bacillati; phylum Bacillota; class Bacilli; order Caryophanales; family Paenibacillaceae; genus Paenibacillus; species Paenibacillus sp. FSL F4-0122. The sequence goes on along the minus strand of NZ_JBBODI010000001.1, from coordinate 2,010,648 downwards.
TGTATTCGGAAGAGTCATTTCAGGTATGGACCATGTGGATACTTTAAAGCGTGGGGATGAGTCATGAAAAAGGTTGGAATTATCAGTTCCCTCAATATTACATTAATGTGAAATGCTATCCATTGTAATTCCTAGTATCCCGATATACAATATAAAAAACAAACAAAGACAATATAGACACGGGGGAGAAACTTATGCGTAAAGGATTATCTGGAGTTATTACTTTGGTTTTGTTAACATTTTTGATTAGCGCGTGCTCCGGGGGAAATAACGCCGCTTCCACAAATACAAATCAGACGCCTACGGCTACTGAAGGATCGACAGCAAGCACTGAACCAAAAGATGGTGGCAACTTAATTATTGGGGTCGCTGCAGATCCTGTCATTCTAAATCCGAACTATGCTGGTGATCGTGTCAGTCTGACGATTGACCAAGCGCTCTACGCGCCATTGTTCCAAGTGAATAACGGAGAGAAGACCTTCTACTTGGCAGACAGCCTGACACTTTCCGAAGATAACCTGACTTATACATTGAAACTGAAAAGTGGACTAACTTGGCATGACGGAGAAAAGCTTACAGCTGACGATGTCGTGTTCACGATTGATAGCATCCTCGATGAGAAGCAAAACAGCATGTTGAGAGCGAACTTATTCATCGGTGATAAACCCGTTAAGGCAGTTAAGGTGGATGATCTGACTGTAGAGTTCAAGCTTCCGCAGGTCAGCCCAGCTTTTGAAGCTACACTAGTGCAAGTATTTCCGATTCCAAAGCATATTTTTGAGAATGAGACGGATCTAGAGAAAAGCACCAAGAATGCTGCTCCGGTTGGATCTGGCCCATTTAAATTTAAAGAATACAAAGCAGGCGAATATGTTACGCTCGAGAGATTTGATAACTACTTTGGCGGCAAACCACATCTTGATTCTATAACGTACCGGATTGCTAAAGATACGAATGCTGCGAATCTCGCACTTCAGAATGGTGAGATCAACATTAAGTATCTAGATCCACAGGATGTTGGAACGATTGAGGCTTCGAACAATTTCGAAATCCTGCCTTATAGTGAAGGCCGATTGTCCTACCTGTTGTTCAATGCAAACAGTGATAGAGGTGCTCTTGCTAAAAAAGAAGTTCGTCAAGCCTTGTCTCTAGCCCTAAATCGTGATGAAATCATTCAGGCTGCTTATACTTCTAACGAGTATGCAGACCCGGCGAAGTCCTTTTTGACTCCGGATGCATTGTTCTATACTAATGACGTACCTTCTTTTGATAATGATGTAGAAAAAGCCAAAGAGCTTCTGCAATCGGCAGGGGTTAGCGATCTGAAATTGAGATTGATTGTATCGAGCGGTAATAAAGCTCAGGAAGCCATTTCACTATACGTGCAGCAAAAGCTAAAGGCCATTGGCGCTGAAGTTGAACTGCAAAATATGGATGCCTCGGCATATGGTCAGAAATTCAGTGATATGAATTCAACAGATTTTGAACTTGCGATTGCAGGTTATATTATGGGTTACGATCCTGATGCTTACAGAATTTTGTATACATCTACTGCAGACTCTAACTACTCGCATTATAATAATGCTGAAGTCGATAAGTTGTTCAATGATGGTGCAGGAGAAGCAGATGTGACTAAACGTGGTGAGATCTATAAGAAGATCCAAGAGATCATTGCTGACGATGCACCGATTTATCCAATTGCTAATACTAAGACTATTGTAGCTGTCTCCAAGAACTACGGCGGTCTAGAAGAAGCAGTCTTGAAGCCTGTCGTTATTTTTGAAGATTTATCGAAAATCTACCTTAAATAAGAACGGGAAAAAATAAGCTGGTCAATCCAGCTTATTTTTTTACCGATATAGAACTGGGAGAATATACGTATGAGACAACTTATCGTCCGAAGATTACTGCAAACCCTGCCGATGCTGTTTTTTGTCTCGGTTGTGTGCTTTGCGATGATTAAGCTGGCTCCGGGGGATCCGGTACTATCCTTCGTTACGCCGAATATGCACGCGGATGATATTGAGCGCATCCGGCATAACCTTGGGCTGGATAAGCCAGCCTACATTCAATATTTTATATGGATCAAAGAAGTACTGCAGGGCAATTTCGGTTATTCCCTTGTGAATCATCAGCCTGTATTGGAGCAAATTCTAGAACGTTTACCTGCAACAGCAGGTTTGATGGGCAGTGCAATCGGCTTAGCCGTTCTGTTGGCGATCCCGATGGGTCTGCTTGCTGGAGCTAACCGGAACCGCTGGGTGGATAAACTAATTAACTTTTTATCCTATATCGGAATTTCAGTACCTTTATTTTGGCTGGCCATATTACTTATGTACTTATTTGCAATTAAGCTGCACCTGCTGCCTATTATGGGGATGCGAACCATTGGTGTGGAATCAGCGGTTGATGTATTGAAGCATGGTATTCTGCCTTGCGCCGTATTGGCTTTTGGATTTCTGGCCGGTTACGTACGATACATCCGCTCTAGTACGATTGGACAGCTAAAAGAAGAGTATGTGCAGATTCAATATGCTTTTGGATCCAGCAAGACAACGATTCTGTTCCGTCACGTGCTTAAGCATGTACTGTTGCCAGTAATTACATTGCTCGGGATGTCGATGGGTGATCTGGTGGCGGGTGCAATTGTAACGGAGACGGTATTTTCATGGCCGGGTATTGGCTCTTTAGGGATGACTGCGGTTAAAGGGATGGATTATCCCGTAATTATGGGAATAACTTTGTTCTCTTCTTTAATGCTGATCATCGGCAATCTGGTCGCGGATATTCTATATAGCTTCGTGGACCCACGAATTAAATTGACGAGGTGACCTCATGAATCGCAGTAAATGGAAAAGTGTTGGAGATGAGCTATTTACGAATAAATTGGGTGTCGCAGCCCTCATTACTTTAATCGTCTTCACACTAGGCTCTATATTTGCTTTTTTGTCCGGACATGATCCGAATGCAATGGATGTTTTGGCACGCTTGAAAGCGCCCGGAGCGGATCATTGGTTTGGTACGGATGATTACGGCCGGGATTATTTTGCCCGAGCTTTGTATGGTGGCCGGGTATCTTTGCTAGTTGGTTTTGCTTCAATGATCATTGCCACGGGTATAGGTGTGACGGTGGGCGTAATCAGTGGATATTTTGGCGGATGGATTGATAATCTATTGATGCGGATGCTTGATGTAGTGATGTCCATTCCATCTTTCCTTGTGCTGCTGCTGCTCAGCGTATTTCTGAAGCCGAGTGTAGGAAACATCATTTTAATTATTGCTCTATTAATGTGGATGAACATTGCCCGTGTGATTCGTGCGGAGACGATGACGATTAAAGAACGGGAATATGTACTATATGCAAAAGCTTCCGGCCAGAGCAACTTCGGAATTATCTGGCGTCATATTCTTCCGGGGCTAGTACCTGTTGTGATTGTAGGTGCGACGAATAATATCGCTTCCGCGATTATGATGGAGTCGTCCCTAAGCTTCCTTGGGTTCGGGGTACAACCTCCGAATGCCACTTGGGGCAGTATGCTTAACAATGCACAGGGATATATCGCTCAGGCACCTTATTTGGCATTGTTCCCGGGGTTATTGATACTATTAACGGTTCTGAGCTTTAATGTTCTGGGCGATATTTTGCGGGTTGGCTTTGAACCGAAGCTGATCCGAAGATAGGAGTGTGAAGACATCATGACGGAACGGCTATTGTCTGTTGAGAATTTGAAGGTTTCCTTCCAAACTCGAGATGGGGAGAATCAGGCAGTTCGTGGCGTTAGCTTTCATATAGACGCTGGAGAAACGGTAGGGATTGTTGGTGAATCCGGAAGCGGGAAAAGTGTAACTGCGAAGGCGATTATGTCGTTGATTACACCTCCGGGTAAAATTATCGCTGGAAATATTAATTTTCGGGGTGAGAATTTATCTAACCTTTCGGAAAAAGAGTGGAGAAAACTACGCGGCAACCGCATAGCGATGGTGTTTCAGGATCCCATGACCTCTCTTAATCCTGTGAAAAAAATCGGCCAGCAGCTTACGGAGGTCATCCGGCGGCATCGCGGCTTAAATAAGGAAGAAGCGTTCAAAGAAGCAGCAAGTATCCTGCGGCAGGTGGGTATAAATAATCCTGAGCAGCGGCTGCAGCAGTATCCGCATGAATTCAGCGGCGGGATGCGGCAGCGGGTCATGATCGCCATGGCTCTTTCCTGCCAGCCAGAGCTATTGATTGCGGATGAGCCGACAACTGCGCTTGATGTAACGATACAGGCCCAAATTCTTGATCTTTTTAAAGAGCTAAAAAATAATACCAGTACAGCTATAGCACTGATCACCCATGATTTGGGTGTGGTGGCTCAGGTATGTACACGGGTTATCGTAATGTATGGTGGACTAGTGATGGAGGAAGGTACGGTGGAGGATATTTTTTACCGCCCACAGCATCCTTACACGAAAGGTCTGCTTCGCTCGATCCCGAAACGTGACGGCAAATCACGTGAACGTCTGATTCCAATCGAAGGCACACCTCCGGATTTGTTGAATCCTCCTTCTGGCTGTCCCTTTATGGAGCGTTGCCCTAATGCTTTTGCCCGTTGCAGCGAACGTCCTCCGGTAATCGAATTATCGCCCGGTCACCGTTCGATGTGCTGGTTAGCAGATGGTGTGCAGGAGACTCCAGCCGTAGCTGGCGTTGAAGGGAGCGGTTCGGTTGAGTGACAATAAGATTCTAGTGGACGTAAATAATCTCAAAAAACATTTCTCCAAAGGCAAGGATATGTGGGGACGCGATACATCGGTGCTTAAGGCAGTAGATGGCGTAAGCTTTCAGATTCGTCAGGGAGAGACCTTTGGGCTGGTTGGAGAGTCAGGAAGCGGCAAGTCCACGGTTGGACGCTGCTTGCTGCGCTTATATGATTACACAGACGGTGAAGTGTCTTTTGACGGGCAGCCGCTGAGCAAGCTTGGAGAGAAGCAGCTAAAACCTTTTCGCAGACGCATTCAGTCGATCTTCCAAGATCCCTATTCATCACTTAATCCAAGCTTAAGTGTACTTGATCTGATCAGTGAGCCGATGAAAATCCACGGCATCCACGAAGGTGAAGAACGCAAAGAAGCTGTTGCGGCATTGCTGGAAAAGGTAGGTTTAAAAAGAGAACATCTCTACCGCTTCCCGCATGAATTCAGCGGTGGACAACGCCAGCGGATTTCGATTGCCAGAGCATTGTCCGTAAGACCTGAGTTTGTCGTGTGTGATGAGCCGATCTCAGCGCTGGACGTGTCTGTCCAGGCCCAGGTAGTGAACATGCTGGAGGATTTGCAGTCCGAATTTGGCTTGACCTATCTCTTTGTCGCACATGATCTGTCGATGGTACGGCATATTTCTGACCGGATCGGCGTGATGTATGGCGGTCGACTAGTAGAGGTAGCCGAAAGTGATGAGCTGTACGATAATCCTATTCATCCTTATACAAAGGCGCTGCTGTCTTCCATCTTGGAGACGGATCCCCGGCGGGCCAATCAGAGAATTATTTTAGACGGATACTCGCAAGAGTACGGCAGAGCTGAGACTTCTACACTACAGGAAGTAAGCCCGGGCCATTATGTTGCTTATGATTTTACGGTATGATTAGACTCTATATATAGATTGGGAGGGATCAGAATGTCAGAGAACTTAAACCGGGTAAAGTTATCCCAGTGGGATGCGTTATTGGTGGAATCACTCCGCTCCTTGGGGTGGTCTGATGAGGATATTCTTCGTAAAGTGGCAGAGGGCGATTTGCCCGTTGACGAGAGCGAATACCAATTTGATTATAAGCAGCTGACCGCGTTGCAGTCAGAGCAGCCGGAGTTGTTCGGGCAAGCGGTGAAGACAGGCTATCAGATCAAATACAATACGATTCGTGGGATTCGCAGCTGGATATGGGTAGCTCTGGGCAAAGAAGCGGCTCTGGAGCTTGAGGAAGGTAAGGAAGCCGCTGAGGTGGCTTTAACCTTGGCTGAGAAGGAACGTTTGGCCTCTGTGTTGTCCTTCGGTTGGCAGATCGAGAGCGATACGAAGGCAGCGGATGGAGATACAGCTGTCTACCGGATTGCGCCCATTGGACGATAAGCTGAATAGCTACAGTAAAAAACGATTGTTGCGGGGAAGGACTCCCTGTGCACAATCGTTTTTTTTGTTATATTTCTCGCTTAAATGCTTATCATTAATATACGCTTACCGCTGGGTAAGCTACCTCATATTGTGCAGCCTCAATCCAGCTTCCTGTCTTAAAATCTCTGCCCCGGATAAGCACTTTATCGCTATACACTTCCACATAGAAGCCTTGGCTGCCCGTCTTATGTTTATCTTCATTAGTCCAAAGATAGGCGACAGAAGCAGCATTAAACATCGTTGCGATCTCTCCATGGCCAGGGAACATAGTGTTGTTTACCTCCAGCTCCCAATGGGTATGTCCAGTGAATAACAAGGTCTGGGGATATCTCGACAGAATTTCTTTTAATTCCTTATCTTGTGTGACACCATACCAATCTTGCGATTCCAGTGATCCGGCTACGGTGTCTTTAAGCGGTTGATGCAGGAAGAGAAAGATAGGCTGCTCTGGTGAAGCTTGCTCTCCAAGCTTATGCTCCAGCCAATCAAGCTGCTCAGAGGAGAGATCACAGAACTTGGGCAATCCTTGCTCCGTCCCTAGCAAAATAAAATGATAGCCATTGATCCAGTGATCATGATAGGGTCCGGACATTCCGGTCTGTGACGTATACATTCCTAAACGTGATTCCCAATTTCCGAGCCCCACATCATGATTGCCTAAGGTAAAGGTAATCTCGGGCAGGTCGGTTTTATATTGTTTGAGGATACGAAGCATTTCTTCGTATTCAGCAGGGAAGCCGTGGTCTGTGACATCACCGATATGCATAATCCCGCTGCTGCCTTCCCCATGCGCTGCTATATCACGGAGTGCCAGCTCGAAGTTAAGATTGTACTCATGATTGCGGTCAGCAGTGACATGGGTATCCGTAATGATCTGAAAGGTGATAACTGGTTTATCTTCAGGTGATGTGTTCGTACTCATGTTTGGGCATCCTCCTTCATCTATGAACCTATCCAATACTGTTGCTGTTCGCTAATGCGTCTTGCCGCTAATGTTCAGTCCTATGATCCCGACAATGATGACGGCTATCCATACTAGTGAGGATAGGGTTAGCTTTTCTTCAAAGAACAGGGTTCCCATGAAGGAAATCAGGATGATTCCCGCTCCTGACCATATCGCATAAGCTACGCCTACCTTAATCGAGGTGAGAGCATAATTCAGGGAGGTGAAGCTGGCTCCATAGAACAGGAACATAAGCACGGAAGGCCAGAGCTGGGTGAACCCCTGAGATATTTTCATTGAGATGGTCCCTGAGAGTTCGAACACAATAGCCAGCGTCAGAAACATCCATGCCCACATTCCTTCTATTCTCACAGGGAAGTAACCTCAATTCTGAGCTCAGCATAAGATTGTACAATGAGATCTGCATCCGGGAGAATATGTGTTGAAGCACTAGTACCTTCGCTTTCTGCTAGGCCGATAGCTACCTGTACACCCGCTGCTTTAGCCATTCGCATATCCCCGTTAGTATCGCCGATAACCGCTGTGTACGCGGGTTCCACGGCTAACCTTTTGCAGGCCAGCTGCACCATGTCGGGGAAAGGTTTACCCTGATCCACAAGATCTGTTCCAATTACTTCGGAGAAATAATGCCGTATGCCCAGCCATTGGAGATGTTTGTCTGCGGCCTCTGTTTCATCTGCGGTCACCACGGCGAGAGGGATGCCTGCACTCACGCACTCATCAAGAAAACGATGAAGTCCCGGAAGGGAGTGAACAGGGCGTTTCTCTTCTAACATAACATCCGCTTCGAGACGGCATTGATGGACAAGCTCCATGGACTCCGCCCAAGATAAACCTTGCAGATAACCCTGCCATGACAGAATGGCATAAAGATCACTCATAGTCCCCATAGCCAGCGGTCCGTTGCGATCATAATTGGTAATGCTCCCCTGGGCATTGTGTATAGTTCCCATTAATGCAGGGAGCTGCTCTTCTGCAATCTGTAGCCCTCTTTGCTTCATATACTTCGTGAATCTCTCTAAAAAACATTCGCCCCAGCTGCCCCAGAGGGATACGAACTGGAGCAGCGTACCATCCTTATCGAATAGAATAGCTGCTACAGTGTATCTGCCTTGCGGAGTGATGAGCTCAGACATGAAGTCCACCGCCCTTTATTTTAATTTATCAAGCGCTGCTTGTGCCGTTTCTTGTGCTTCCTTAAGTGCTTGTGCTGCTGGGATATTCTCAATTTGCACCTTATCTGCGGCGATTGTCAACGCATCGTTAATTTTGCCGCCAGTTGGGTCTTGGAAAGGTGCAGAACCATGAGAAGCTTGCATCAATGGGACCTTAATCTGTGGATTGCTTTCGCTGAATGACACAAATTCCGGGTCTTGCAATGCGGATTGGCGCACCGAAATATATCCCGTATTAATGGACCAGGACGCAGTATTCTCAGCATTTGTGAAGTAGGTTAGCCATTTTATAGCTGCTTCCTTTTCACTGTCGTTAGCTTTGGATAGAATGCCGGCCATAAGTGCTTGGGCTACGGGTTTGCCCTCACCGATCCCTGCCCAGCCTGGCTGCTCCATAGCCGAAACAATGCTGAAGTCCAAGTCTCCCTGATCGCCGCTGGAGCCGGTGTAGCCTGCGGATTGACCCTTCATTACATCGTCAATCGTCTTGTACCAATACTCCCAGCCTTGACCGCCGGAATGAATTCGCATGATCTTATCCTCGTGAATCCACTTGCGGAACAAATCCCAGGTTTCAATCCACTCTTTAGAGTCGACCATAACTTGTTTTCCATCCTCACTAAGGATAGTGCCTCCTTTGCTGAGTACGGCATCAATCATGTTCCCTGAACCCCACATAGGCTCCCAACCATAAAGGGTGGTTTTGCCGTCGTCTTTCACTGTCATTTTCGCAGCTGCGGCAGCTAGATCTTCCCAAGTCTTTAGTGTGCTAGCATCAATTCCATTCTTCTCAAAAACATCTTTGCGATAGTACATGACCTGCGTTGTTCCATACATCGGCAGGAAGTATTGCTTACCATCAACCTGGCCCTGATTTAGAAAGGTTTGGACAAAATCCTCTTTATTAAAATCTGGCTGCAGTGCCATAAGCTCGTCTATCGGAGCGAAATATCCTTTACGGGCCCAATCTACATTGGAGGAGAGAGCAGCCGCAGGCACTTTTCCTATAGCGATAGCTGCTTGCAGCTTCTGTTCGGTTTCAGTGTAGTCTGCCTGCGCGATACCTTTGACGATGACCTCTTGCTGAGAGGTATTAAATTTCTGAATCAGTGCCTCCATATTCTCACCAAGCTTGCCGCCGAGACCATACCAGAATTCAATCGTTACCGGCGCATTTTGTGTGGGTGCAGCCTCTGTGGAGGGGGAGGAAGAAGCTCCATTTGCCGCTGTAACATTGCCTGTATTCGCATTTCCTCCGCAAGCTGTTAACATTGTAAATCCGGCAACCAAAGACAGGGTGGACAGTCTCTTCAATACGTTCATCATCATTCTCCTCTTATTAAAATAGAATTGTTAGCTTATCCTTTGCTGGAACCAGCGGTCATGTTGACACTTTGCATGATCGTTTTCTGAGCTAGTAGAAATACTAGCAGCAACGGGGCGATGGTGAATGCGCTAGCGGCCATGATCAGCGGCCATTTTAATCCGTAAGCACCTCCTTGAGTAAAGAAACTACGCAGACCCGCCGAGACTAGCTGGAGATTAGGGTCTTTGGTGATCAGCATCGGCCAGAAATAGTTATTGTACTGATCAATGAAGGTGATCAGGGCTAGCACAGCAAAGGAAGAACGTGTAATGGGGACAAGAATGGTCCACAGAATCCGCATATGTGAGGAACCGTCCACTTCTCCAGCCTCCACCAGCTCATGGGGAACCTGAAGGAAGGCTTGGCGAATTAGAAAGATGGAGAAGACACTTACACAGTTGGATAGAATTAATCCGGCATATGAATCCAGTAGATGGAGCTGGGACAATACCAAATATCCGGGAAGATAAACAGCGGTGGCTGGAACCATATAGCCGAAAAGAATAACGCCTGAGAACAGCCCTCTGAAGCGGAATTTCATATGCGTAAGCGCATAGGCCATCATCCCGGAATTTATGACCTGCAGAATAACAATCGACACAGCGACAAATATGCTATTGCCCATATATCTGAAGAAAGGGGCTTCGTGCCAGGCGGCTGAAAAATTACTCCACAGCGGATCCTTAGGCCAAATTGTGGGCGGAGACTGCCAGATTTCATCATTGGTTTTTAAGGCGCTGGTGACCATCCAATAGAAGGGGAAGGCCATGATCAGTGCAATAGCTGTAAAAAATAGATGGCGGGTCAGCTTGCCCGCGCGTACGATCGTTGCATTCATCAGTCGTTCTCCTTTACAGCAGTTGTTATTGATAATGGGTTGTCCGTTTACTAACCTCTAGTGAGATTACGGAGAGCAGCATACATATAAATACCAGAATCATTGCGACACTAGAGGCTTCTCCAATCTGAAAGGCTTCAAAGGCAGACTGATAATACATATAGAGCAAGGTGCGTGTTGATCCTGAGGGTCCACCTTGTGTAAGTACGTTAATCTGGTCGTAAGCCTGTAACGCCCCGATGATCTGTACGATGAACAGAAACAGTGTCGTTGGCGAGATTAGCGGTAAAGTAATACGGCTGAATTTTTGAACAGCATTTGCTCCATCCAGTTGAGCTGCTTCCAGCAGATCCGTAGGGACATTGCGTAGTGCCACCAAGTAAAAAATCATCGCCCAGCCTACCGATTTCCATATTGTCACGAGCAGAACGCCAAGCAGCGCCCATTTAGGGTCTTGAAGCCAACCGATTTTTTCTAGACCTAAGAGGTCAAGTACAGTATTGGCAAGGCCGATTTCGGGTTCATAGATCCAGGACCAGACAATGGATACAGCCACGGTCGGCGTGACCCAAGGGGAGAACAGCAATACCTGATAGAGGGTGGACCCTTTCAGCTTCCCGTTCATCAGGAGTGCTAGTCCAAGTCCGATCAGAATAACGGGCAGCACACTTCCGGCACAGAATAACAGAGTCACTCTAAGTGCTTTATAGAAGGCAGGATTGCTGAACAGATCCAGATAGTTGGTTAGTCCGACAAAGGTTTTCTCAGGGCTCATGAAGTCCCATTCGGTAAAGCTGAGATAAAATACATAAAGTAATGGCGCTAGCCAAAATACAACGAATGGAATCATTGCCGGCAAGGTGAAGAGCACCGGTTTCAACTCCCCTATAAATCTCGAACGTTTCATTATTCTGTCGATACCCCATTCCATCTTCTGTTTTTTGCGGTATAATTCTGAGGCAAGCTCTTCCGTTCAAAAAAAATTGTACACTCATCGAGCGGCTGCGTGGTCAAGTGGACGTAAAGATCGATGCGAGATTATGTAAAAATTTAAGAGATTAGCGCAGGTAGTTGCTATTTTGTGTAAAATAGAAGGGTAGATTCTAAGTGGAATGAAGGTGCAGCTATGAAACAGGTAGCCTTTGGTGAAGAGAATAAAGACTTATCTCCACGCGAGCAGCTGCTGCGTCCGATGATCGATGCGATTGCTCAGACGATGGACCTATATGGTGCGAATTATTCATTCGGGCAGCTGTATGGAATTATGTTCTTTGAAGACCGTCCGATGACGCTTGAAGAGATGAAGAATGTGATGAATATGAGCAAGAGTAATATGAGCTATGGAGTCCGTTCTTTGATGGCCTCCAAGATGGTCACTAAGCTGGAGGAGAAGCGGGACCGAAAGGATCTGTATGCAGTGGAAACAGATTTCTTTCAGACCTTTAAGAACTTTTTTGGGATGAAGCTGCAGCGGGAGATTGATGTCATGAAGCACGCTTTAGACGTTGTCATTCCTGAGCTGGAGGGATTGGTTCAAGCCGTGGATACGTCTGAGGAGGAGCGGCAATTCTGCCTGAAGGATCTGGAGAAGCTGGAGCATGCCGTTCAATATTATCATTGGCTGCAGCAGTTCGTGGACGAGCTTGGGGAAGAGAATTACTTCGCAGATAAGAGAAGGTCCTAGACCGTCTACATTCACATATAGATGTACATAATTGTATATAGATCTCCATTTTTGCGGGTGTTCCTTAAGCCGGTTCGGCTTGAGGTTCACCCTCTTTTTTATGATAAAGAAACAAAAATAAGAAGAAAATGTAACCAATAGCAGGTGGAACTTCCATAAAATATATAGTTACATAGGGACAAGAAATGTTTTTAAGGAGATTCTGAGATTGAAAACGAAAAAATATATGCTGCTTGTTGTTGTCATAATTCTACTGCTAAGCCTTGCTGCTATTTTAAATACACAACGTGAACCTTCAACAATTACTATTAATGTAAATGGTCAAGTTATAAAGACGGTAGCTGCCAACCCAGCCTCGCCTGATGATCTTATGATCCCTAAGGCAGTGGCTGAACAGGCACTAAATACACAAATCGGCTGGCAGAAATCCGGACCTCTTCCGCAAGGCATTTACTACAGAGATCAGGTGGCTGTGCTGATGTATCATCATCTTTCCGAGAAGCCCATGCCACAGTTTCCTTGGGTGTTATCGGTTGATCGGTTTGACGATCAAATGAATCTGCTGAAGCAGGAAGGTTTTCATGTGATCACCATGGCGGAATACCGCGAATTTATGCTGAATAACGGCGCAGTTCCGGACAATGCAGTGCTGCTGACCTTTGATGATGGATATGAAAGTTTTTATGAATTGGCGTTCCCCGTTTTGCAAAAATACGGATATACAGCCGTCAATTTTGTTATCGTATCTACAATTGATCACCCAGATCCGAATAGCGTGCCGAAGCTCACTTGGGAGCAAATGCGGGAAATGAAGCATGCTGGGATGGGATTTTATAGTCATACCTATGATTTGCATCATTATGGGATTGTGGATGCCGAGGGCGGGCAGCGGCCAGCTGCAAGTGCTTTGTTATATGTTGATGATGAGAACAGGAATGAGATGAATGTTGAATACTACAGCAGAGTTACACGTGATCTGGCCAAGGCGGAGCAAAGGCTGAAAGAAGAATTGGGCAATACGGATTCGGCAATTGCTTTTCCTTATGGGTCCTACAATGACAGATTGCTGGCTGTTTGTGATTCGCTGGGGATTTCACTGACCTTCAAAATTGAGGATGGGATTAACACTAGAGCGGATCGGAATGCCGCACGAATTAACGGGGGAAGTGAGACACTTACTGCTGCGTTGACGCTTGATCAGATGAAGCATATCGATTTGCCCATGGAATTGACCTTGAACAACCAAAAGGTGAATATGGTAAGGAATTCTCCTGAAATGAGGAAGGGAACCTTGATGGTTCCGTTTCATCAATTATGCAAAGATCTGCATATAGATATGAAATATGATCCGAAACGCCGAATCGTTGAATTGACTCATATGGATGCAGGAGCATGAAAAGTGTCACTTTTATTGATGATGAGATTACAAAAAGTGAGTAATTTCGTCATTTTAGGCGAATCACTAGTTGCTATAAGTGAATTCCTTACTGTAGACTATAAACAGAGTACTAATTGGTAGGCGAATGGAGAGAACTGATGGAATTGTTTAAGCGTTATTACGCAAATTTAACGGTCCGGCGTTTTTTGATTTTAGGATTGGTTGCTCTGCTGCTATTCAGCATTAGAGATATGCTTAATTTGGTACTGTTGACGTTTTTGATTGCGTATGTAATGAATAGCTTTCAAGTGCTGCTCACGAAACGCATTAACAAATATGTAGCAGTTAACAGCAAAGTGATTATTGTTATTCTATACCTTGCCTTAATCGCTGTAGTTGTCATAACCCTCGTTAATTATCTGCCTAAGGTTTTCATACAGATTAAACAGTTAACGAATTTTTTGACCAATTTGACCCCTGAGAACATCCCGCAGAATGATATAGTGCAGTATATATTCGCCCAGCTTAAGGATTTGAACTATCAGTCGTACATGAAAGACGGTATTGAATATGTCTTGAAAATAAGCAATTGGGGCACCAGCTTTGTTTTATCAACCATTTTGAGCTTTGTATTTATACTTGAGAAAAACAGGATCGTTAGCTTCACTTCCCGCCTTAAAGAGAGCAAAATTTCTTGGTTCTATGTAGAGCTTGAGTATTTTGGCAGAAAATTTATTTCCTCTTTCGGAAAAGTGATCGAAGCACAAATTCTGATCGCGTTGTTTAATACATGCTTTACGGTGATCGGACTCTGGATTTTAGGTTTTCCTTACCTTTTCGCATTATCCATTATGATCTTCTTGCTCAGTTTAATTCCGGTAGTAGGTTTTGTTATCTCGCTAATCCCACTTTGTATTATTGGTTACAATATTGGTGGTCTAGTCATGACGATATACGTACTGGCAATGATTGCCGTACTGCATTTTGTAGAAGGCTACTTCCTAAATCCTAAACTGATGTCATCCAAAATGAATTTGCCTATGTTCTATACGTTTATCGTGTTGTTATTCTCTGAGCATTATCTCGGGGTATGGGGTCTGATTCTGGGGATTCCGATCTTTGTATTCTTCCTTGATATTCTGGAAATTAACAGAGAGAACAAGATAGGAACTTAGGGATTCTGTTATAAAATAAGTATTAAACATACAAAACCCGGCTAAATGGAAGGTCCATCTAGCCGGGTTTTTTGTGTATGTTACAGCGTCGCTGTATGTATTCCCTTAACCGAAGGAAGTATGGACACTATCTGAAACGATGTCCCTCAGCTCCGCTTTATATGCCGCATACTGCTCGGTTGTTATGCTTCCAGCGGCTAACCGTGAATCCAGTTGATCCGTTAGCTGGGCAACTTGTAGATCGATTACAGCTTCAATATCTTGGCCTTGTTCTGATGCAATATCTTGAAGTGACTTACCGTCATATATGGCCTCGTATAGATCCTCGTCCGTTGGCTGGTTAAGTACCTCCAATAATTCGTCTTGATCCGCGACCTCTGCGGTGGACCATTTTACAGGCGAACTTGCATTAGCGGTAAGACTAGTCCAAGCATTTCCGAAAGACATCACTACAACTACCGTTCCGACTATGATCACTCTTTTTATATCCATTAGAGTCCTCTTTTCTTGTTCTGCAATAACTTATCTTGCTTAAGCATCCGTCTAAAGTATCGTTTAAAATGGGTTCTAACTAGTTATATTGTAACCCGTGAAGCTGAACTGAAGCTTAAGCAATATTAAAAATAACCTAAAGATTTAACACGGCTATGATATAGCGATAATACACCACAGGTATACTTTCCAGATGAGCTTCAATGCATATTTATGCATTGAATCACAATCAAACAAATGGGGAGTGTTCGGAGTTTTGAGAATAACAGCAAAAGCTAAACGTTTTCTATCCAGCGTAATTGCCAGCAGTCTGATGTTTGGAATCATGGTTCCAGCAGGATATGCCGAGGAGCAGCAGCTGGAGATGGAGCAGACATCTTCCGAATTAGAGGCGCATTTTGATGAACAGGTTGAGCTCGACACGCTTTTAAGTCAACCGACTGTAATGGCAGATGTGTACGCGGTACCTAACCATCCAGGAGCATTACTGATTACAGAAGTTGTTCCGGATACTAAAAATGTAAAAGGGACAGATGGAACCTCTGTAGATGGTTACGAGTTCGTTGAGGTCTACAATAATACGGACAAGCCGGTTAATTTTAAGGATTATTATTTCTTTTATAATGACAAAGATACATGGGCACCTAATGGTGATGCTGTAATACCGGCGCATGGAAATATTGTTTTCTGGATTATGAACGGCAATAATCTGAATGTTCCTACGGAGGATTTCATCAAAAACTTTAGTCCTACTGCAGCTTTGCAGGAAGGAGTGAATCTGTTCCGGATCAACGGTGGCGGGGGGATGGCTAATACTTCTGCGCGTAATTTACAAATTAAAAGCAATGCAGGAGATACGCTAATTGTTTCTGCTTCCTATGGAAAAGAACAGGTGAAGGAGAATAACGGGATCTTCTATCAATATTTGCAGGCAGATAGCTCCGTTATGAACCTCATGGCGAATTCGGGAACGGTTGTGGCTACGCCTGGAACCGTAGAGGCAGAACAAGTGCCTGAGCTAGTTCCTGGGGACAAGCAGCCAGTGATTGAACATATCGCACAGAGTAGTGTTGATCCAGCCGATCTTCCTATCAGTGCGAAGATTACTAATCTGGAAAGCGGGGCAGATGGATCACTACCCGTAGTGAAGCTACAGTATGGCTCTCCTTCTCAGGTGAAAGATACGGTAATCACCATGACCTCAAAAGGTGGGGACGATTATGCGGCAATGATTCCTGCAGCTGCGCTGGAAGAGCCGGAGCTGCATTACAGCATCCGCGTTAACAATGTGACAGAGAGTTATTCTGTTCATGTGAATCTGCCGGCGTTCGATCCGAACAATGTGCCACCATTGTTAATCACAGAGCTGCTGCCAAACTCGACGAATGTAAAAGGAACGAGCAGCGACGCTTTTGAATTCATTGAGGTCTATAACAATACCGATGCACCAGTTAATTTCAAGGAATACAAGGTCTATTATCGTTATCCCGATAAAGGTAACGCTTCTGATGTGAAGTGGCCTTCGACACCAGAGAACTTTCTGATTCCTGCACAGCAGTCCGTGGTGTTTTGGGTTATTAATAGTGCAAATAGCACTTACACTGCTAATGATTTCAATACAGAATTCAACACAAACTTAATTGAAGGCACCAATCTCTTTTTGATCAAAAGCGATGGTATGGCGAACTCAGGCCGCCGGGCAGTCGTAATCAAAAGTAACACGGAGAAAGAAATTTCCTCCGCGTATTATGATGCAGACCTCACCTACGATGGTGGAGCTAAAGGTGACGATACTAAAGAAAATAAAGCCCTTCTATACAAGTATCCTGTCAATGGACTAAGCAAAATGCTCAAGATCAGTACGGGCTCAGCCGTTCCGTCACCAGGCCATACAGATGTAACACAACTTCCAAACACGCCGATCCATGTGGAGCCGGATACAGAGAAACCATCAGTAGAAGATCTGACGGGCGTAACGGAGATTGACCAGTCGATGGGTCTCGATTTGAAGGCTTTTGCTGATGACAATAAAGCTGTTACTTCTGTGGAGGTTAGAGTATCTTCGGACAAGCAGCCGGAGGCTGTTAGCCACAATCTATCCCAAGACTTCAACGACAGCTTGTATCACTTTAAATTGACCTCTGCTGATTTGATTGGCAGAAATGAAATTCAATATTACTTTGTCGTTTCTGATGGAACGAATGAAACACAATCTCCAGTAATAAAAGTAAAAGTTACAGGAGGACAGGATCAATCCCCACTTCGTTTGAACGTGAAGGAGGGGCAATTGATCAATGGTTCTGTGACCGTAAAAGGAACCTCTGCCACCGCTAAGGCTGATGATTTAGGCTTGAGCATCGACAGTAAGCTACTGGGCAATAACGAGGCATATACTGCACTTGAGAATGATGCCTACTTTGTATTTGAAGCCAAAAATGTGGATTATTATTTTAAAAATGCCATCACGATGGGACCGGAAGAACTAGGAGATGCCAGTATTCTGTATACCTTTCTGGACCCGATTACTACGTATACTACATTGACTTTTCCTATTTCTTCTGCCGCTTTACAAGTGGGCGCGGATAATGTGATTTACATTCGGGCGGGCTCTAAATCTTCCCCCTTTGACCCTCGTCCTGAGGAGAATAAGGATGATTTTGAAGTGAAAAATGTTCGTCTCCTGCTGGCAGACGGTACCGAAATTTGGGATCCGGCTTATGCAGAACGTGATAAGGAAATCAAGATGGGGGACAGCGCAGGTAAGCACGAATCCCTCGGCTTCCAGTTTGATCTGAAAGCGGATTTGTTCCGCTCAAAGGCGTATAACTGGAATACTAAAGAAGTACCTGACGGAGAACATAAAGTAACGCTTACCGAAGGTGGAACGAAAGTATCATCAAACGTGATTGTCGATAACACGCCACCATCCATTAAAGCATCGATAGAAGAAGGACAAACTTACCGTGGCAATTTTGAAATTGCTGCTGAAGTTAAGGATACCTATGCGGGTGTAGATAAGGTCAGTGTAAAGCTGGACGGTAATGTCATTGAACTGCCCTATGCTACTTCATCCGGGAAGTTATCCGCTGGGGATCATACGCTTTCTATCACAGCCTTGGATAAGATCGGCAATCAGGCAGAAAGGGTAATTGCATTCCATGTGCCGAATGAGAATCCATTTGCACCACTGCTTATTTCTCCTACGAACTGGGAGACTGCTGTAGGTACTAATCCGACTTTAAAGATTAAGGTTGAAGATCCTAATCAGGATAAGATAAACGTTACCTTCTTTAGAGGATTCAAGTACGATGCTAACCATCCAGAGCACGGCTTTGCTGGGTTTATAAACGCATCCGATACAGAGCCGCCGAAACAATCCGAACCTGCGGGCGAACAAGCGCTTAGCGGTGACGACTACAGTAAAATAAGTGCGGTGGACGGACAATATTTAATTAATGATGCTGTTGATCAATTCCCTTATCAGCGTTATGAAATTAAGCTGGATGAGTCGGTTAAGGCGTCAGATCGTGTAGATATTAAATGGAAAGGGAATTCGTTGCCGGGACGTAAAGTAAGTCTCTACGCTTGGAGCCCTGCTCAACAAAAATGGTTACAGCTGGATCATTTAATCGCTGGAACAGAGGATTTTGAGCTGAAATCCACGGTTACAGCTGGAGCATATGCTAATGGAAATAGCATTGCTGTAATGGTTCAGGACGAAATTGCTTCTGTGGCTAAGACAGCACCTACAGTAACACAAGATACGTATGATTTCTCTTTTGTATGGATGTCTGATACACAATATTATTCACAGAGCTACCCTTACATTTACCGTAAAAATGTAGAATGGATAGCTGACAACAAAGAGAGCTTGAACCTGAAATATGTAATCCATACAGGAGATGTCGTGGATAAATCCTATCAGGAGTATGAGTGGAAGGAAGCTGACCGGAACATGAAGGTTCTGGAGGGAGCTAACATTCCTTATGGTGTTCTTGCGGGTAATCATGACGTAGGCCATCAAACCGGGGATTACACGAAGTTCTGGGAGTATTTTGGGGAGTGGAGATTCAAGAATATGCCGACCTTCGGTGGCTCTTATGACAACAACAGGGGCCATTACGATTTAGTGTCTGCGAACGGAAATGATTTTGTTATTGTATACATGGGCTGGGGATTGGCTGAGGAAGAAATCGAATGGATGAATGAGATCGTTGCCCGTTATCCAGAGCGTAAAGCGATTCTTTGTCTCCATGAATATTTGCTGGTTTCTAATAACCGTGCACCTATTGCGGATAAGATTTTTGAGATGGTTGTGAAACCTAACAAAAACGTAATCGCAGCACTGTCCGGCCATTATCATGATGCTGAGCTTAAGGTGGACGAGCTGGATGATAACGGTGACGGTATTCCAGACCGCAGTGTCTATCAAATGCTGGCAGATTATCAAGGTGCTGAAGAAGGAGGCCTTGGCTATATCCGTCTGCTTCAGTTCGATGTTGCTAATAACAAACTTCGCGTGAAGACTTATTCGCCTTATTTGGATGATTATAACTACTATGATGAAGACGAATATCCAGGCAAAGATGAGTTCGTTCTGGATCTGGATCTACAGCCTGTGACTAAACGTGTGGCTACCGACTATATCGGAGTCAAGGTTTACAGCGATCAGGAAATTTCGGCCAATCAACAAGTAGAGAGTGGCGCGGAGACTCAGGTCATTTGGAGTAAGCTAAATCCGGATAGCTACTACCAATGGTACACAAAGGTTGAGGATGATCACTCCGGCAGTGTGCTTTCAGATATCTGGGGCTTTTACACTGGAAAAGAGGATGTGACGCCGACACCAGAGGTGACACCAACACCGTCGCCAGAGGTAACGCCGACACCTGAGGTATCGCCATCGCCAGAAGTGACGCCGACACCAACACCTGAGGTGACAACGGCACCTCCAGTAGTTTTCCCAGTGCCAACAGTGACTCCACCGCCTACAGCCACACCTGGAGCGGGAAAAGGAAACATTGAACTGACATTAGGAAGTAATGGAACGTATATAGCTGATCCGTCAGCCTTGAAGAAGCGGATAGAGGAAGCTGCTACAGGGGGAAGCCTAAAGATTAGCGTAGGCGGAGCCGCCTCGGCTCAAGATCAGATTAGAATTGCTCTTGATGCAGCGAGTATACAACAGGCTATCGATAAGAAGCTGAACCTGAATATTGTGTCTTCTAACGTTACATTGAGCGTACCGACAAGCTCCTTACCAGCCATCCCGGCAGGCAGTGATATGCTGCTACTAAGCATTGATATGAGTATGATTTCTGTACAGGCCAATGTCGCTGGAATGGGTCCAGCTAGAGCTACCGTTACGATGAACCTCAGTACATCAGCAGGCGGCAAAGAAACAGCTATCCATCAGCTTAAAGGTACTGTTACGGTTACCTTGACGCTGACTAAGGAACAGCTTGCTAAGCTCGATACGGATTTTGCGGGTGTCTATTATGTAAATGGCAGCACGTTAGAATATTTGGGTGGAGTGTTTAAGGATAATACCGTTACCTTCACAACAAATCACTTTTCCTCCTTTGCGGTGCTGGAATACCATAAGCAATTTAGGGATACTGCTGGCCACTGGGCAGAGTCGTATATTTCCAAGCTGACGGCTAAGCATGTGATTAAAGGGATTGACGATACGCATTATGGACCACAGGCGAATGTAACCCGCGCAGACTTTGTTACACTGGCCATTCGTTCTCTCGGATTGGATGAGGCAAGTGGAGCTATCGCCCAGAGTGCTTTCGCAGATGTATCTAAAGATGCTTATTATGCACAGTCGATAGACAAAGCTGTCCAGCTTGGATTGATCCAAGGCAGTGATGGCAAGTTCCGCCCTAAAGATGCAATTACCCGTGAGGAAGCGGCAGTTGTCTTGCAGAAACTGATGCAGTATAAAGCTGGATCGCAAGCTTCCGTTGCTGCTACTGCAAGCTTCAAGGATATGAATAGCGTATCTGAGTGGGCGAAGCAAGCAGTCATTGATTTACAGGCTAAGGGAATCCTTGACGGCAAGGACAACAATAACTTTGACCCTCGTGGTAAAGTAACCCGCGCTGAAATCGCAAAACTGTTATATGGAATAATTAATTTATAAGATTGGATGGCAAAGGCAGGCAGAGGTGACTCTGGTCTGCTTTTTGTCATTTTTGGCGTGTAGTCTTCATGTTCTTCTATGAAAAAAAGGAAATTCTCACTACTCATATGATTTTTCATATATAATATTTTGGATTAATTTTTAATTTTCAAATTTTTCGAAATAAAAGATAGATTGCAAGGAGTGCAAGTGAAATTAAATATCTCCAATCTGCCACTTCAGGAATCGGGTAAAATATATTTACCGGTTAGAGCGTTATTTACCGGCCGTATAATCTTTTATGCAGGTTTATGATGAAGACAGTCATGCGCTTGTACTGGAAAGTGGTCAATAAGCTTACAAGTTAGAGGGCACCTTTGTGAGTGCTCTTTTTTTGAATTCTTAAAAATACGCACTTGACAGGTAGGAATAAAGGGGTATATGATATCACCAATACTTAAACAGTAATTAAATGAACAGTGAAATAATTCAACCGAGCTGATTGGACCACCAAAGGCTCCCGTACTTTTCCCTTGTCAGGGGTAGGTGCTGGGAGTCTTTTTTTATGGGCTGATTGGGAGAAAGCAGAGGTAAGCATGAGCGAACAGTATTGGAGACAGCTGGAGGAGACGGATTGGGCATTTCGCAAGGCGGTTCGCAGATTCGTGAAAGAGCGGGATAAGGTCGCCGTAGCAGGCATCTCCTTACCAGGCATGCTGATTCTGCACAAAATCATTCGCGATGGTGAGCAAAGGCTAGGAGACTTAGCGGATGAACTAGACTTCACCTCAGGTGCGATTACCGCATTGAGCGATAAGCTTGAGGCGGGTGGATATACCGTACGTAGACGTAAAGAAGGCGACCGTAGAACGGTAATGCTGGATATTACGGATAAAGGCCGCAAGCTGGCGGAGCAGAACAGCAACATCGGAGAACGATGTATTTCGCTTTTGTTTGAGGGGTTTACGGAGGAGGAATTGGCGCAGCAAAATGACTTTTATCAGCGGATCATTAGCAATTTAGAAGGATTCTCGGATATCCTGCTGAAGCTCGCCAAGGAGAATGCAGAGACCTCTCCAACCCTTGAACAGAAGCCACGCACAACCACTAAAAAAAGTAATTATCTTAGCTACTAAAAATTGAAAATAGGAGAGATGAACGATGGGACATTCAACCATTTATCCAACTGGAGCAACCGTATATAACCCTGACAAAGCCTGGAGTGGCTATACTGTATTTCAAGCTGGTGAAGAAGGTGTTGTACTGATAGATATGAACGGTAAAGAGGTGCATTTGTGGAAGGGGCTGCTTGGATTTCCGGCTAAAATCTTCCCGGGTGGTTATGTGCTGGGCAGCACAGGAAGAAGAGATCCCAAATTCGGCATACAGGATAATGTAGATCTGGTACAGGTGGACTGGGATGGGAACATCGTGTGGAAATATAACAGCTATGAACATATAGAAGATCCGGGTTATGAACCCCTCTGGTATGCCCGCCAGCATCATGACTATCAGCGCGAAGGCAATCCGGTCGGATATTTTGCACCAGGGCTTGAACCCAAGGTAGACAGTGGCAAAACGCTAATTCTTGCTCACAAAAATATCTACAATCCTCAGATCTCCGACAAACAATTGCTTGATGACACGATCCTTGAGGTGGACTGGGAGGGGAATATCGTCTGGGAGTGGGCTCCAAATGAACATTTTGATGAGCTAGGCTTTGATGAAGCTGCCAAAAATGTACTATTCCGTGATCCTAACTCACGCTCTTTCGGAAATCTAGGTGGCGGTGTTGGGGACTGGCTGCATATCAATTCGGCTTCTTATGTAGGACCCAATAAGTTTTACGATGCAGGTGACGAGCGTTTCCATCCGGATAACGTGATCTGGGATGCGCGGGAAGCAAATATTATTGCGATAACGGATAAGCGTACCGGAGCCATCGTTTGGAGAATCGGTCCGGATTACTCGCTGCCAGAAGTGAAGCATATCGACTGGATCATTGGCCAGCATCATGCGCACATCATTCCGAAAGGTTTGCCGGGAGAAGGTAACTTACTTGTATTCGATAACGGGGGCTGGGGCGGTTATGGTCTTCCAAATCCATCTTCTCCTTTTGGGCAAAAAAATGCACTCCGCGACCACTCGCGAATTCTGGAGATTAATCCCGTGACTCTTGAGATTGAGTGGCAATATACAGCGGCAGAAGCTGGTTTCTCTGTCCCAACCGATTCTTATAAATTCTACAGTCCATATATCAGCTCAGCTCAACGGCTTCCGAATGGCAATACCTTAATTACAGAAGGTTCTAACGGCAGACTCTTTGAGGTTACGCCAGAACATGAACTGGTATGGGAATATATCTCGCCATTTACGGACTCCAGAAATACCAACATGGTCTATCGTTCCTACCGTGTGCCTTATGCCTGGGTACCACAGTTGGAAGCGCCAGTTGAACAAGCGATTGAGCCAATAGACGTAACACAGTTCAGAGTCCCGGGGGCTGCACCTAAAGGATCGGATTCTGTGGTAAGTGTGGCGACAACCCTGCCCTTTGTTGAAGGAGCTGCTTGTGTGGCGACGACGGATGAAGGCAGCAGCCGCAAGGTAAATTAACAAATTTGAGGAGATGTGTCGGTTGAAAAAATCATGGATCAGCTCAAGCTTTCTGCTCTTATCTTTATCAGTGGTTATCCTTTTATCGGGCTGCAGCTCCAAGGGCGATGCGGCTGCCTCTAATGCCTCTAAAGAGGGAGCGGCGAACAGCAAAGATGAGATATTAAAGATAAAAATTGCTGACATCAATACGAATCCCACTTTTCGGGTGGCATTAGATAAAGGCATCTTTGCCAAACACGGGATTGACGCTGAACTAGTCAACTTTGGTTCCCCTGCGGAAGGTGTAAATGCCCTTTTTATTAAACAGGTGGATGTGGCTTTCGGGGCAGACTTCCCATTGCTGAACGCAGTGGCGAAGGGCGATTATGCTATTATCGCCTCGGCGGGATTAGCGACTGATGAAGCGTCCACTGAATGGAAATTGTTCGTACAGGACGATATTCAGAAGGCTGAAGACTTGAAGGGAAAGAAGCTGAGTTTCATACGCGGCACCTTCATTCCGTACCTTTGGGATGAATATTTGAAAGAGCATAATGCCGCTCTCAGTGATGTGGAGTTAATAGGACAGGGTGCCTTTGATGAAGCTTATATCGCTTTGAAGCAAGGTGCTGTGGATGGAGCATGGTTTTATGGTTCGGTTCTGAATGATAAGCTCTATGCGCTTAAAGGTGTTCATGAACTGACGGATATGTCTAAAACCACGGTTCGATTGGGGATGGGGATTGTAACGGAAAATGATTTTGCGGCTAAGAATCCGCAAGGTATAGCGAATTTCCTAGCAGCGGTGGATGAAGCTGGAGCCTATACTCAGGCTCACCCAGATGAGGTTGCTGATCTGATGTATAAGGAAGTGAAGCAGCCTAAGGAATCTACGATAAAAGACCTGCCGAATAATCCGTGGGCACTAGGATTTACTCAAGCAGCGTATGACAGTTTGACCAAGCAGAAGAAATATATGGTCGACAACGGAATCATCGAGAAGGATTTCGATCTGGATAGCAAGCTGAATCTTGAGCCGCTGGCGAAGGCATTGCCAGAAGAGGTTACGTACAAGAAATAGGGGGAGTTCAGAATGTCATTACCTGCTAAGCAGCATACCATTCATATTGAGCAGCTCCGTAAAAGCTACAGCGAACCAACTGCTGGGGACATTCACTACATTATAAAAGATGTAGATCTCGTAATTAAAGGTGGGGAATTCTTCGTTCTGCTTGGGCCGAGTGGTTGCGGGAAATCAACACTGCTGAATATGATCGCCGGGTTTGTCTCCAAATCTGGTGGGCATCTACGGGTGGATAATGTAGAGGTGAATAAGCCCGGCAGAGATCGGGCGGTTGTGTTCCAGCAGGCGGATTCCTCCTTATTCCCTTGGTTAACCGTCCGGCAGAATGTGGAGTTCGGATTGCGGATGAAGAAAATCGCAAAGGCGGAACGGCACACAATATCGGATAGGTTCATCGGGCTTGTTGGGCTGAACGGGCATGAGGAGAAGTTCCCGAAGGAGCTGTCTGGGGGTATGAAGCAGCGTGTTCAGCTGGCTCGGGTGCTGGCGAATGATCCAGCGATTCTGCTAATGGATGAGCCATTTGGTGCGCTGGATGCGATGACGCGCCGAACGATGCAGAAGGAATTGGTCAACATTTGGCGCCAGACACATAAGACGGTGATTTTTGTAACTCATGATATTCAGGAGGCGTTATTGCTGGGAGAACGAATTGGCATTATGTCAGTAGGACCGTCCTCTAATATTACAGATATTTATGACAATACACTGGCGTATCCGCGGGACGTAACCTCACCGGAATTCTACTCGTTATACAATCAAATTCAAGGTCATTTCGAAGAATAGGATAGGGTGAGACAGATGAGGAAATGGGTGGAGAAGAAGTGGGTTTCCGTAACCCTTCTATGGATTACCGCGCTCTGCGTCTGGCAGCTTGGAGCTGTAATCTATGGCCCCGATGTGATCCCCGGACCATGGAGTACACTTAAGGGCGGACGGGAGCTGCTGGAAGACGGAACCTTGCTGCAATATATAGGGATTAGCTTTTATCGGGTGCTCATTGGTTGGGTACTCGGCAGTTTACTGGCGATTCCCGTAGGACTAATCATTGGGAAGGTGAACTTGATCCGTATTTTTGCGGAGCCTTTCCTGAACTTTATCCGTTTTATCCCGCCGATTGCATTCATTACTTTGTTCCTAGTATGGTTTGGTATTGGGGAGCAGTCGAAGATTGCGTTAATTATGTACGCCACCTTTTTTATCGTGGTGCTGAATACTTTAACCGGTGTGATGTCCGTGGAAGAGGACAAAATCCGCTCAGCCCGCAGTATGGGCGCCAGTGAGTGGCAAATTCTGATTCATGTGGTCGTTCCGGCGACGATCCCTTATATTTTTACGGGTATCCGGTTAGCGATGGGCACCTCATATATGGCGATTATCGGCGCGGAAATGATTGCTTCGAACGAAGGTGTAGGTTATCTGATCTGGAATTCCCGGTTGTTTTTCCGTACGGATTGGATCTTTGTCGGGTTGTTCTGCCTTGGCTTTATGGGCTTCTTTACGGATCGGCTTTTTGGCTGGTTCGGTAAGAAGGTGCTTTACAGATACGGTGTTGTCAGTGTGGCAGCGCGTAGACGGTAGTTATATTCATACATGTAAAACTGCCTGGAAATGTCGGGCAGTTTTTTACTTGGACTGAAGTTTATACGAATGTTTTTTGTCATTGTAAGTAAATTGTATTTCTAAGGGAAACGGCGGTCATCTAAAAAAGACGACAGGTCGTTTCTTTTTATTTACAAATATTCCTATTCTCCTTAATGCCGCGAAAATAGTACACGCCTATACTGCAATTGGGTGCCTAACAGTTGGAGCATAAAGAAGCCCGCAAATAAGAAATAGGAGTGAAGGGGAAATCATGAAAAAAGGGATCAAAAATCAATTATCAATGGGTCTAATGTTATCCTTGCTCGTCCTGTTGCTTGCTGCTTGTGGAAATTCAGCCAAGGCTGAAGAAACAACGAATGGAAAGGCTGGCACCAAAGAATTAAGTCTGACTGAGATCGAGAGTAAAGCTAAAGAAGAGGGCAGTATCGTCAGTGTAGGAATGCCGGATTCTTGGGCGAACTGGAAAGATACATGGAGTGATATGGACAGTAAGTATGGTCTTACACATTCGGATACCGATATGTCGAGCGCGGAGGAAATTGCCAAGTTTGATGCGGAAAAAGACAAACCAACGGCCGACATCGGAGATGTGGGGATTGCGTTTGGATCGGTTGCCGTGGAGAAAGGGGTAACACAGCCTTATAAAACATCCTACTGGGATGAAATCCCTGATTGGGCTAAGGACAAGGACGGAAATTGGATCGTCGGCTATCAAGGCACCATCTCTTTTCTGACTAACACTAAGCTCGTGGCGAATCCGCCGAAGAGCTGGGAAGATCTGAAGAACGGCAATTACAAAATCATCGTTGGTGATGTAACCAAAGCTGCTCAAGCACAGATGGCTGTATTGGCCGCAGCGATTGCCTTTGGTGGCGACGAGTCGAACATTGAACCAGGGATTGCTTTTTTCGAGGATTTAGCTAAAAAAGGACGTCTCTCCAATGCAGAGGCTTCCCTTGCCAACATTGAAAAAGGTGAAGTGGAAGTTACCCTGCTGTGGGATTTCAACGCTTTGAATTATAGAGACCAGATCAACAAAGATGGCTTCGCTGTAGCCATTCCACAAGAAGGCAGTGTCGTGAGCGGGTATGCCACGATCATCAACAAATATGCGCCGCATCCTAACGCGGCGAAGCTTACACGCCAATACATCCTTAGTGATGAAGGACAGATTAATCTTGCCAAAGGTTACGCTCGTCCGATCCGTGACAGTGTAACGTTGCCGGATGATGTTGCAGCTAAGCTGCTGCCAAAAGAAGAATATGTCAACGCTAAGCCTGTTGGTGATTACAAGGTATGGGAAGAGACGGCAAAAACCATTCCTCAATTGTGGCAGGAACGTGTGCTTGTGCATTTGAACTAGTATTCATTTCTCTCCAAAAAAGAAGCAGGGCGCCTTCGTCATGATGCCGTAAGGCGCCTTTGTTCTATTCCCGCGACAAGGAGCGAGTAAGATGAAACAAAGAAGCCGCGGTGTGATCCTGGCACTTATTCCATTTGCACTAATGGTGTTAGCCTTTCAACTGGTACCTATAATATCCATGCTGACGGGAAGCTTACGCACAGCGGACGGAACGGGATTTACGTTAGGCAATTATCTGCATGCGTTGCAAAGTGCCTATTACATGCAGGCGATTAAGAACAGTCTGCTAATCTCCATAACCTCAAGTCTGATAGGGATCATTGTCGGACTTTTTTGTGCTTATTGCATTACCCGGTTTACCCCGAGAGTACGCGATAGACTTCTAATGCTGTCGAATATGACCTCTAATTTCGCAGGTGTTCCGCTGGCGTTTGCTTATATCATTTTGCTCGGAAATAATGGGGTATTTACACTCTTATTTAAACAGTGGGGCTGGAGTGTTTTTGCCGATTTTGATCTATATAGCTGGTCAGGTCTAATACTGGTGTATGTATACTTTCAGGTTCCGTTAGCCTTATTGCTTTTGTACCCGTCCTTTTACGGAATCCGTGAGCAGTGGAGAGAGGCAGCGTCCTTACTGGGGGCTGGGCCTTGGCAGTTCTGGAAGACGATTGGCCTGCCTATTCTAACTCCAGCGATCTTTGGCACACTTGGAATTCTTTTTGCTAATGCAATGGGGGCTTATGCCACGGCTTACGCATTGGTTGGCGGAAATTACAATCTGTTGGCGGTACGTATCGGTTCACTGGTTGCCGGAGATGTGGTTACACAGCCACAAATGGGGAGTACGCTTGCTGTTCTGCTTGGTCTGACTACGATTTTGGCGGTTTATCTGAACCATTTAATGGTGCGGCGTGCGGAGAGGTTTGGAACGAAAGCACTCAGTAAACCGGATGTGAAAATCAAAGCTTCCCGGCGTTTATGGACAGCTCGTGAGGAGGTAGGGCAATGAATATACGCAAAGCAGGCTTCGCTCCACGCACCTTCATGCTGCTGCTCATGGTGTATTTGCTGCTTCCTCTTTTGGCGACGGGTATTTATGCTTTTGCACAAGACTGGCAGAATACCCTGCTGCCCCGAGCTTGGACCTTGAATTGGTTTGGGGAAATGTTTGAGGATATTCGCTTTCTGGAGGCGCTTTGGACCTCGCTTTATTTATGCCTGATCAGCGTGGTGCTGAGTCTGGCCGTGATGCTGCCAGCTGTTTTTGTCATCACCCTCTATTTTCCGCGCTGGGAGAGCTTTATGAAAGGTATTGTTGTTTTGCCTTATGCGGTGCCTGGTGTTGTGGCTGCGGTAGGTCTTATTCGTACCTATTCCTCTGGTCCTTTTGATATCGCTGGAACAGCGTATTTATTGGTGGGCGCATATTTTGTGGTCATCCTTCCCTATATGTATCAGGGCATTCGCAATAGTCTGTTAACGGTTAATGCCGTAGAACTGCTGCATGCTGCGGAGCTGCTTGGTGCCCGCCGAAGAACGGCCTTCTTGAATGTGATTTTGCCTAATATATGGCCTGGGGTTATCGTCTCTACACTGTTATCATTTTCAGTTCTATTCGGCGAATTTGTTCTTACGAACATGTTAGTTGGCGGACATATTCAGACGATTCAGGTATATCTATATCAAAGGGTTGGTGAAAGTGGACATTTGGCCAGTGCGATTGCGATCTCTTATTTTCTGTTTATTCTAATTCTTTCGATGGTACTAATGAAGCTCGGTAAAAAGATGGGGGGAGGTATTAAGGGATGAATGATTATCTAAAGCTGCAGGGTGTACGCAAAATGTTTGGGAATACCTGTGTGTTAGACAATGTTGATTTGGAGATCCGTGAAGGTGAGCTTGTGACACTGCTAGGCCCCTCCGGTTGTGGAAAAAGCACATTGCTACGCTGTATAGCCGGTCTTTCAGAGCTGGATGGCGGCAGAATTCTTTTGGAAAATAAAGATCTGGGAAGTTTGCCGCCCCGTAAGCGCGAGGTAGGAATGGTGTTTCAGTCTTATGCCTTGTTCCCCAATCTGACGGTGAGCCAAAATATCGAGTATGGTATGAAAATGCGGGGATTATCGAAATCAGCCCGCCATCATCGCTGCGCGGAATTGCTGGCATTGGTCGATCTGGAGGATAAACGGGATGTATATCCGCAGTCCCTCTCTGGTGGACAGCAGCAGCGGGTAGCGCTGGCTCGTTCTCTAGCGGTGCAGCCCAAAGTATTGCTGCTGGATGAACCTTTAAGCGCACTTGATGCTAAGATACGCAAGAATTTACGTGCTGAAATTCGTGATATTCAAAAAAGGTTTAACATGACGACACTATTCGTGACGCATGATCAGGAGGAGGCGCTGATTCTTTCAGACCGCATCTGTATTATGAACGGTGGCCGGATTGTGCAGGATGGCACACCTGAGGGGTTGTACTCCGCACCACGAACAGAGTTCGTTGCCCGGTTTATGGGCAGTTACAATGTATTGACCCGATCAGAAGTGATGACGTTGTTCCGGGGGATAGATAGCACGAAGGACCGCTTTGCTATTCGGCCTGAGGCGGTTACGCTGCTGCATGAGGGCGCGGGACTTCACGAGGTTGCTGCCGGAGTGCAACTGGTGGATGGCATCATTAAATCTGTCTCCGTATTGGGCAATATTATTAGGTGTACGGTAGAGGTGGAAGACATTTGCTTAACGGTTGATCTTTTAAATGACGGACGCTGGCTGAGGCTGGTGGAAGGGGCTAACGTCACCTTGGCTCTGAACCCTTCTGAGCTGCTGCATCTGGAACGAGAGGGAGCGTAATAAGATGACTGAAATGAACAATAAACTTATTGTGGTAGTGTTGGACGGACTTAGATATGAGGCCGCACGTGAATATATGGGGTATATGGAGCATCTGGTGGAGCAGGGGGAAATATCATGTCACCGAGTGAAATCGGAATTACCCAGTCTGTCACGCCCGCTTTATGAAGTGCTTTTGACGGGTACACCCGTGTCCAAAAATGGAATTACGGCTAACCATATTGTGAGACCAAGCCATGAAGAGAGCGTATTCCATCTGGCAGTGGGCGCTAATTTGCGCACAGCTGCTGTCGCCTATCATTGGGTCAGTGAGCTTTATAATTCGGCCCCTTTTGATCCGCTTGCTGATCGCCATCAGCACAATGTGATGAAGCCCATTCAGCATGGCAGTTTTTATTTCGAGGATCACTATCCCGACAGTCATGTGTTTGCCGACGCTGTGTATTTACGGAGTGCCTATGATCCGCATTTCCTATACATTCACTCCATGAATATAGATGACGCCGGGCATCGTTATGGCGGAGAGAGCAAGGAATATGAGTTTTCAGTGCGTAATGCTGACGGTCTGTTGGCCACTGTTTTGCCTATTTGGATGGAACAGGGCTATAAGATTATGATTACGGCAGATCACGGAATGAACGCAAATGGGTACCACGGCGGGATAACTCCTTCCGAGCGAGATGTGCCATTATATACGTTTGGGGTAGATGTATTATCTTCGGAAAAAGAGGAAGAAGTACTGCCACAGCTGCGAATGGCTCCTTTAATGTGCCACTGTTTGGGGCTGGCCCCTTCGGCAGCAATGAGTAAGGAGGGCTTGCCTCCACTTGTGCAGAAGCAATCCCATGACAAAGTGGAAGAACCTTTGCCGTTGGTATGAAATAAAATAATTAGCACGAGAAAAATCATATATTTCAACCAATTAGGAGGTTGTCTATTGAGCGCTTCTAAAGCTATGAAATGGATTACGGGTTCCTGTGAAATTATTTTGGCAATTCCAATCCTGGGTGCTGCTATTGTTATTGGCACGGGGTATTCCGTTCTGGGGTTGATGTTTATTCTACATGTGATTACATTGATTTTATCTTCAAGAGACCGTGAGTCTATCTACGGTTCAGTGCTAGGAATTATAACTTCTTTATTGGCATGGATTCCTTTTGTGGGCTGGTTCTTGCACTTAATTACTGGGATTCTGTTGATGGTGAGTGGAGGACAGAAGTCCCGTTATCCTTCGAACCATATCTATCCACAGTGATGTAAAATGACTTCAATACAGCCCAATTCGGACGTTTGTCCGGTTGGGCTGTATTCATGTTATAATGAGGGCACATTTTAGCAGTAAGCACAGAGAGGAGGCGCATCCATATGGAAATAACCGCACAAGAAGTAGCAGAATGGATGGTGAAGGAGATTCGTTTTACGGGTACCTTGCATCAGACGGCGGCGATTGAATATGTGAAAGAGAATTTTGGAGAACAATTTGTATTTGTGAATGAGAACGGCAATGCCTCACTCTCCAAAGAAGTGAAGAAAGCTTTCCGGAAACTCCATGGCGGGAGAATTGCTTGGGATCGAGACGGGTTCTTGTGGGCTTGGACCTAAGTTTGGCGCTTACAAAACATGTACAAACTGTTCAACTTATATAATTAGATAAAAAACGGACCATGCATGTACTGCAATGGCCCGTCTTTTTGCATTCTTTTTAGTTAGATATATTCTGTCATTCCCTGTTCCTTTAGAAGCTCCACGATATCTTTGACTGACTGCGCTTTATCCTTGGGACAGATTAACAGTGCATCCCCAGTATCCGCAATGATGAACCCGTCTACACCAATGGTCGTGATAAGTCTGCCATTTCCATAAATGATTGAGTTATGGGTATCTATTCCCACATGATTTGCTTTTATAATGTTGCCTGCATCATCCGGAGGGAAGATTGAACCCAGTGCATCCCAGCTACCGATATCATTCCAGCCAAATTGTCCGGAAAGCACGACAACTTCATCAGAGCGTTCTAAAATGCCGTAATCAATCGAAATATTCTGAAGCGTTGGGTAGATGGCATTAATAACTTCCTCTTCCTGATCTGTACCCAAACAATCACTGATGGGCAGCATGGTTTTGTAGAGTCGAGGTAGATAACGTTTGAAATTATCAATAATGACAGAGGTCTGCCAAATAAAAATCCCACTATTCCATAGATAATTACCGGATGCCAGATAACTCTGTGCATTCTGAAAGTTTGGTTTCTCTACAAATTCATCTACATCATATACAGCCACTGGGCTTGTCGCAATCGGCGTCTTATCAAAGGCAATATAGCCGTAGCCAGTAGATGGGAAAGTAGGCTTGATTCCGATGGTTACTATTTTGTCTGACTCCATGGCAACAGTACAGGCTTCGTCTAGTGTAAGACGGAATTGTTCCTCATCCGTTATATAGTGATCGGAAGGAAGGACGACCATTAAAGAATTGCCATGAGACTTCTCTATAGATAATGCTGCAAAAAGAATGCTAGCGGCTGTATTTCGCGCCACAGGTTCAATTAGAATATTAGCTTTGAGAACGCTGCTGTGCATAATACTCTCCAACAATACTGCTTGGGTACGATTAGTAACGATAACTGTATTCTCCTGAGGAATAATCCCTTTGAAGCGTTCAATCGTATCGTTTAACATAATGTCGTTGCCACTAATGTTCAGCAGCTGCTTTGGGATTTCTTGTCTGGACAGGGGCCAAAACCGTGTTCCGCCCCCGCCGGCTAGGATCGTAGCATATTTATTCATGATGCATCACCAACCGGGCAATTGTGAAGGATATAATGCTCTCCGAGCCTTGATTCAGGTTGAGCCCCGCCGCATGAATACCGTCATAACAAGCACCAGTCTGCGGATCGATTAGGGGGATTCCCAAGGAATTATGCCCTAGATACCAGTTGTAGCATAATTCTGCCTGCGCAAGATAAGAGGGGTCCTCAAGAACAACAGCTGCTTCCCGGCAGGCCAGCAGCATCTCGCAGGCTTCAATGGGCTGTTCATCATAGGGTGCAGCCAGCCCATCGCGCAGCAGCCAGCCATGGCTGCCGATCGGTTTATAGTAGCCTTTGCTGGAGAAGGTGGTGGAAGCTAGGAAATCCAGGCTTTCCTTGGCGGTCTCCCGCAGGTTTTTATTCCCGGAGATTAGGTAGGCCCGAAGCAGAGCCCAGGGCAGCATGGAATTGCCATAAGTGATGCTGTCCTCGAACCAATTCCAGCCGTGCCCCTTATAGCGGGTATATTGATTATGCAGCCGAACCGCAATATTTTCGATCAGACTCTCAATGGTTGCCCTTGGCAGAAAGGCGGCTTCTTCGGTCGTGTTTTCAGTATGCGGGTATGGAAAAGCATAACCTAATGGGCCGGGTGATTCGGTAAGATAACTTAAGCCGATGATGGCATAGGCTCCGGCCCGAGGTGAGCCCAAGGCTTCCAGATGCGGCAGTGCCTGATTGATCAAATACCGGCAGGTATTCATCAGGTTGTCAGGCAGGGAAGCTGCATGCGACAAGGCGAACCCTAGTGCCCACAAGGTACGTCCCTGGCAATCTTCAGAACCTTTATCCTCTATAAAGGAGCGGTTATAATCCATGAAATTGCGAAAATTGCCGTCCGCTGTCTGGGAATGATAGATAAAAGAGATATACGTATGAATGAGATCGAGTGCCACGGCATCCCGGGAATTCTCGTACATTAAGACCGCAGCAATCAGGGCGCGGGCATTATCATCGGTAGTGTAGCCCTTGGAACGGTCCGGAACCCCAAACTTGGTATGCTGAAAGATTCCTGTATCGTCCGTGATTCTGCGCATATAGCCTGGTTTAGACTGTACTGTGGTGGAGGTTTCCATTAAATCACGCTCCGATCAGCTGACGCCGAGCTCTGGATATGGCTGTGGAACAAGGCGGCATAGATTTTGGCGATTTCGTTCCAGCGCATAGTGAGCCCGAGCTTCAACGTGCGGTCTTCCATCGTTTGCACCAGAGCAGGGCTGTTCAGCAAGCGCAAAATGCAGGCTTCCAAGGAAGCAGAATCATGAAAATCAGCCAGTAGACCGCGGCCTTCTGCCAGCATTTCCTGGGCGTAGCGGTAAGGGGTCGACACGATGACCCGGCCATAACCGACTCCGTAGGCCAGGGTGCCGCTGACGGCCTGATCCTTACCCAGATAAGGAGTCACATAGATATCTGACATGACCAAGGACTCTATTACTTCTTCTTGGGTCAGCAACTTATCGACGAATTGGACATTGTCCTGCAAGTCAAACATTTCTACGAGGTCCGTCAGTTTCTGGCGGTAAACTTCCCCGGATTCCAGCTTGACGACCGGATGGGTCTTGCCCCAGACAATGTAAAGTGCTTCGGGATGGCGCTTGACCACGCCGCGCATGGCTTCGATGCTGTATTCAATCCCTTTGCCGGGACTGAGGAAGCCGAAGGTGGAGAGGATCTTGCGGTCTGGATAACCGTATTGTGCTTTAAGGCTGGTGCGTGAGGCTGTGCTAACTTGAGGGACACCGTGATGGATGAATGTGATTTTGGAAACTGGGATCTCATAAATAGTAGATAAATCGGTAAGGGTTGATTCTGCCATCGTCACGACCTGCACGCTACGCTCGGCCAGACATCGGATGATCTGATGCTGCTTAGGGGAGGGCTTGGTCAACACTGTGTGAAAAACAACAACATACGGAATGTTCAAACGTTCGACAAAGGGGAGCAGGTATTCACCGCTTTCTCCGCCGTAGATGCCAAATTCATGTTGGATGACCAACAAATCGGTATCAGAATTGTTGAGGAAATCGGCCGTATCTATATAATCTGCGTAATTATGCTGGTCGATCTGCCGTATTACCTGCTGATCGTAAGCGTAGGTTTCATTGTTGTTTATGGCAATAATCCGGGGCGGGTTGAAGCCGGGAAGGTGGATAAGTTCATCTAGCAGATCCTGTGTGAACGTGGCGATACCGCACTCTCGCGGCAGACTGGTTCCCAAGAACACGATGTTGTGATTACGGACTGTATTTTTCATTCAAAGAGCCTCCCTAATGGTCTTGCGATTGGTCTGGATACAAAAAAAGAAAATAAAGAAGACTCTATTTTCTGAATAGGGAAAGGTATTTGGTTTTCTGAAATTAGAAATGTTGCAAATTATTTCCTAATCCCACTGTAACATGACCGTTTTATCTTGTCAATTCGATTGACGCCTTGGGGTTAGTGCGGATATATTATTGGAGGAGGTGTAGGAATGCCAGTCATACGCAGTAAACTGAGTGAGGTCATGGAGAGGCATGATCCGAAATTATCGATCCGCAAGCTTGCTAAAGAGATCAATTACCATTTTGATTCGGTACGCCGAATGTATAAGAATGAGATGGTGCAGTATCCAAGGGATCTGTTGCTAAAATTATGTGTATACTTTAATGTCCAGCCCGGCGAGCTGATTGCCATGGATGCGGAAGACAACGATTGGGTGATCGATCGTTCAAATGATTACGAGGAGGACGGCGATGACAAGGAACCCGGCACGGACAGCCACCTGTAAGCAGCTTCTGGATACATATCATGCCGGACGCGGTACAACTACTGTAAATAAACTGACGTTCACCGGTGTTGGGCACCGGGATGTCTATAATATAACCGCCCCGTTTATGTATAACGGGGAAGAGGTACTAATGGGAAGAGTTGAGGAACGGGACAGTGAGTTCTCTCAAGTCTTCTTTTTTACATGCCATGATGGGGTTTGGAGACCTCGTGCGCATACGCATACGTACAATTTACAGGACCCGTGCTGGACCCGGATCAGGGGGGAACTGATCGTGGGCGGGGTGGAAGTGATTGCGGCAGCGGATGATCCGCACCGGATTGTCTCCTGGGTGACCCAGTTCTACCGGGGGTATCACATCGATTCTTTGACCCACTTTTCTTCAGGTCCCGGCACGATGAAGGATATCCGGCTTATCGAGCTTGATAATGGCAGTGTAGGCGTATTTACCCGGCCACAGGGCGAGCGGGGTGGGCGAGGACAGATTGGGTTCACAGTGATTCCTTCGCTGGACGAACTAAATGAGCAGACCTTCATTGATGCCGAGGTGCTACAGGATCAATTCGTGCCCGAAGAGTGGGGTGGAGCCAATGAAGCTCATCTGCTGCGGGGTGGGAAGGTGGGCGTGTTGGGCCACATTGCTTGCTTCGATAGCGCCGGAAACAAACACTATTATGCCATGGCTTTTTCGCTGAATCCTGAGACTTATAAGGCAACTCCGGTCAAAATAATAGCAGTCCGCAGTGATTTTCCGGCGGGCCCGGGCAAGCGCAAAGAACTGGAGGATGTCATCTTCAGCGGTGGCTTGAAACGTCTTGGAGGAGGCCGGGCGGTATTGTCTGTAGGGGTGAGTGACGCAGAAGCGTATCAGATTGAGATCGCGGACCCGTTTGACGAATATGAATCCTAGCGTTCTTTCAGTTGGTTTGACTAGATTATATGGTCATGTTACACTTAGTTTGACAAGAATTTATGGTCAAAGAGAGCGGGAAACCCAATGAATAAGTTTATTCAATTCAACACACGTAAGACTGACACCAAGTCCAACATCAATCAGGCGCGTAAGCAAGGACGTATTCCGGCTGTATTATATGGTATTGGTAAAGAGACTCTGACGTTGGAAGTGAATGAAAAAGAACTTCTGGACATTCTCAAAAAGAATCCGCGCGCAATTCTGCAAGGTAAGGTATCGGAAGATCTAGAGGTTCCGGTCGTGGTTCAGAACATTCAGAAGGATACCCTGTCCGGCAAAATTCTGCATATTGATTTTCAACATGTAAATATGAAAAAGAGCATGGACAGCAAGGTGACTATTCATTTTGCAGGTGAAGCCGTAGGTATTAAAGCAGGCGGTACGCTTCAGGTTGAAATTTATGAAGTGGAAGTTCGCTGTATGCCTGAAGATCTTCCTACCTCCATGGAAGTGGATATTAGCGGATTGGATATTGGCGACCAATTGCTTGTCTCTGATCTGATCTTTAAGGATGGGATTGAAGTGTTGACCGAACCGTCAACCGTAATGATCCAGATCAAGACCGTGCATGAAGAAGAGGAAGAAGCGGTAGTAACTCCAGCCTAAACCTATATTTTTATTAAAAAAGCAAGTTTCCAGGGAAGAGGAAACTTGCTTTTTTTGCGTTGAATCATACAGGAACTTCTCGTTGGTCCTTTGCCATAGGGGAACTACATAACGGGCAGGGCTTTGAGGTTAAATGATCCTCAGCTCCGCCCGCTTTCATGCGCGTCCATCCAGGACAGGTATTGCTGGTACAATTCCATACTGGAACGACATGAGTTCTTGTCGCAGTTGTGCGACTGGTAGGTAAGGATCTTGTTGTCACTGTTCTGCTCACCGTAGTCGTTGCTGTGGAGGAAACGGCAGAGCGGAAGGCTGATAACATGAAGCGGGAGACCTCTGCTTTTTTGCCTCGATGCCTCGCAGGTGAACTGATAAATAGCTCTTCCCGGGCTCTAGTAACAGCTACGTAAGCCAGTCTTCGCTCCTCTTCCAGTGCAGCCAAGCTTGAACTACCACTATTTGCAGCGGCCAGCTTGCGGTCCTTGAGCCGGTCGCCCTCCAGTGCGGAGCTATGCGGAAGAATTCCTTCAGAGGCTCCAATCAAAAAGACCACAGGAAACTCTAAGCCCTTGGATTTGTGAATGGTCATAAGCGCGATCCGATTCCCTTGTTCTTTGGTGCTTGGCTGACGATTATGTTCATTACGTTCCGTAACATTATCTATGAAATCTAGAAAGGCAGGAATACTATCAAATCGCTCTGCAGACGATTCTAGTTCATCTAGCATTTCTTTTAACGTTTCGCGATGCAAGGTTGCTTGATGCCGCTCATTCGCTTCGATGAAATAATCATAGAATTGCGTGCGGATCTGGCGGATCGCTTGGACTGGGGTTAACTCGCGCATATTGCGAATTAGATCCAGCCGCTCTCTAAGCTTAGTGCCCTTGAAATCCTCCATGCCGGGCATGGACAACAGATGGATTAGTGGGCCTTGCTTTGGTTGTCTAGCTTCCATTTGCCGGATGTGATTCATACCCTTTTCACGGTTCATATATAGAGTAGGCAGGATGTTCTCCATAGCCGCAAAATTCCGCCGATTCACGGAGAGACGCATATGATCCACGACCGGGGAAATTAGCCAGTGTTCGTACAGTAATTGGCCTTCTCCATAATCAATATAGGGAATATCGCGTAAAAGAAGTAATTCCAGAACGGCCCGGTTGCTGCTGGACGCTCTATATAACATGGCGAAGTCGCTATATTCTCTTTTGCCGCTCGAAACCTCGTTTAAAATATGCTCAACCATCTGCTCAGCTTCCTCGTCTGCTGTCTGCGGACGCATATACCGGGGCTGACTCCCGCTGCCTTTGGCAGCTTGCAGGGTTTTGGAACGCCGGCGCGTATTGTGCCGGATAATACCGTTGCCGAGTCCGACTATAGCTGGACCAGAGCGGTAATTAATATCAAGTGTAATAACCCTTGCTCCCGGGTACAGCTTCTCGAATTCCAGAATGAATTCACTGCGTGCCCCGTTGAAGGAATAAATCGTCTGGTCATCGTCGCCAACTACCATCAGATTATGCTGCGGGTGAGCAATCATTTTGACTAACTCGTACTGCAAGGCATTGGTATCCTGAAACTCATCCACCATCACGTATAGATATCTCATCTGCAATTCCTGCAAAAGCGTTGGACGCTCCTTCAGCATCCGATAGGCGATTAAGAGGACATCATCGAAGTCGATTTTGAAATTGTCTAGTTTCCATTGTTCGTAGATTTCCAGAATGGATTTCATTTCTTTTTCAGCGGTGGTTCCTTCAGGCAAGCCTTCTACGGTACCCATGTTCATCTTGCAGGAAGAGAGCAGGGAGAGTAGCGTTTCCGGTGGATAGGCATCTTTAGGTAGCCCGAGCTCACGCATGATTTGTTTCAACAGGATGTGCTGGCGCCGCGTCTCACTGAAAATTTCTTGCTGCAATCCTTGTCTGCGCAAGAAAAATAAGAAAAAGGAATGAAAAGTACGGGCTTGCAGCCGCGCGACGTCCGCTGGGCCTACTCCCGGCAATAGGGCGATCCGTTCGCGCATTTCCGCCGCAGCTTTACTCGAAAAAGTCAGCAATAGCAGCTGACTTGGCGAGACGCCGCGCACGGACAACAAATAACCGGTTCTGCAGATCAGAACCGAGGTTTTGCCCGAGCCTGCGCCGGCCAGTGTTAGAAGCGGCCCTTTATGATGCCGTACCGCAGAAATCTGCGGACGGTTGAGCAGGATGCCGCCTTCTTCCAGCCTGCGGAAATAAGCGGAGTCCTCATCCTCCCGCTTCACCAGTTCTTGGCTTGTCTGCGCTGAGGCCACAGCCGCTTGCGGGATCCGCTCACCAGTAGCTCCCAGCGGGATAGTATGAAATAAAAGCTTATTCAATAGATTCACCTTCATTATTTCTGTATAGAGTAGTGATCTCAACAAACCTAGTTCTATGATGTTTGAGTTCATCTTAAAATGTGCCGAAAATTTAGCCAATCTACAATATACCATCCCAAGCTTTTTGCTGCACAGGAAAAGTGTTGGATATTGAGCCAGTAAAAATCTGGGGATTGGTGTGGGAGTGGGACACAACGGTGGTATAAATCCCGTAGATAGGTAGGGTTGTGGCTGCGCGGACGGAATGTACGGTATAAATCCCGCAGATTAGCTGGAATGTGGCTGCGTGGGGGAATCTACGGTATAAATCCCGCAGATTATCTGGACCGTGGCTGTGCGGGCGGAATGTACGGTATAAATCCCGTAGATTAGCTGGAATGTGGCTGCGTGGGCGAAATGTACAGTATAAATCCCGTAGATTGGGTGGAATGTGGCTGCGCGGGCGGAATGTACGGTAAAAATCCCGTAGATTAGCTGGAATGTGGCTGCGCGGACGGAATGTACGGTATAAATCCCGCAGATTAGCTGGATTGTGGCTGCGCGGGCGAAATGTACGGTATAAATCCCGCAGATTAGCTGGATTGTGGCTGCGCGGGCGAAATGTACGGTATAAATCCCGTAGATAGGTAGGATTGTGGCTGCGTGGGCGGAATGTACGGTATAAATCCCGTAGATAGGCTGGAATGTGGCTGCGTGGGTGAAATGTACGGTAAAAATCCCGTAGATTAGTTGGAATGTGGCTGCGTAGACGGAATGTGCGGTATAAATCCCGTAGATTAGTTGGAATGTGGCTGCGTAGGCGGAATGTACGGTATAAATCCCGTAGATTGGCAGGAATGTGGCTGCGTGGGCAGAATGTGCGGTATAAATCCCGCAGATTAGCTGGATCGTGGCTGCGTGGACGGAATGTGCGGTATAAATCCCGCAGATTAGCTGGATCGTGGCTGCGTGGGCGGAATGTACGGTATAAATCCCGCAGATTAGCTGGAATGTGGCTGCGTGGGCGGAATGTACGGTATAAATCCCGCAGATAGGCAGGAATGTGGCTACGTGGGCGGAATGTACGGTATAAATCCCGTAGATTAGCTGGATCGTGGCTGCGTGGGCGAAATGTACGGTATAAATCCCGTAGATAGGCTGGATTGTGGCTGCGTGGGCGAAATGAGAGGCAAAAATGCCCTAGAAAAGGATGAATCCGCCTCCGTAAGCGAAATGAGAGGCATATTCGCCCTACTAAAAGGGCGCTGGGTGCAGGTCTGTTTCTATTTTTATAATATAAAAATTTCCGCCCCGCGCATCACAGAATTGTTCAGCGCACGTTTGCCACTCCCCTGAACAATTCTGTGATGCCCATTCCCTTTTCCTATCATGCTCATATCCTAAAGCAAAAACATGATATGGAGATGACCCTATGCCCTCGCCCAGTAAGGTCCGCATCAGACATGCCGTTACTATAGACGTACTGATTCCCGCGATTGAAAAAGATTTACAGACCCTTCCCCATGTGATTGACGCTGTTAGAAAGCATGTTAAGCATCCCATCGGCCGGATATTAATTGTTGCTCCCAAAAAGAAACGGATGATTGAGT
The DNA here is from genome assembly GCF_038002845.1 of Paenibacillus sp. FSL F4-0122. NCBI lineage: Bacteria > Bacillati > Bacillota > Bacilli > Caryophanales > Paenibacillaceae > Paenibacillus > Paenibacillus sp. FSL F4-0122. The sequence goes on along the minus strand of NZ_JBBODI010000001.1, from coordinate 1,968,687 downwards.
TCTGTCGCACAAAAGGCTGTACCTTTATTGATGAGAATACGGTGCTGCCGATTACGAAAAAAGACATTCATTACCGCTCACGCACCTGGGAACGTTCCGGCTGGCTATTCCAACAGCTGCTGAAACTGAATGGCGACAAGCTCTGCACGGCGGATTATTTTCTGGTTATTGATGCCGATACCGTTCTGATCACCCCCCACCGTTTTCGGGCGGACGGCAAGACACTCTTTTACAGCCGGAACTGGAGCCAACCACAGTATTTTGTAACCTATAGGAAACTCATGGGCCGCAAGGTGACCGCAAAATCGTCATTTGTGACCCATTATATGCTGTTTGAACGCAGTCAATTGACTCAAATGAAAAGAGAGATAGAAGCAAAACACCAAATGCCTTGGTATCGAGCTATTTTACACAGTATGAACCGTTCCAAGCAATTTGCCTTTTCTGAATTCGAAACCTATGCCAATTACCTGTATTCGAAGAATCGCGAGGGAATGAAGATTCAAAAAGCGCGTAATAAAGGTCTCCATATGAATGCAGGACAGCTATCCAAGCAGAGAGTGAATCAGCTGGCTGAGAAGTATAGATCATTGTCTTTTCATAAACGAAAGGGGTATGTGAGAACACCGGGGGCTAAATCCAGCGCAGGGGGGCGATAGGGTTGCAGATCGTACTCCTTTCAGGGGGATCGGGGAAGCGGTTATGGCCGCTATCAAATGAGATCAGGTCTAAAGCTTTTTTAAGGCTGCTTCCAACAGAAGCTGGCGGTGTGGAGTCGATGATCGAGCGGGTATGCAGAGGGCTGGAAGAAGTAGGCTTGTTGGATTCAAGCTGCATTGTGACTCATCGCAGTCAGGTGGAGATTACTCGCAAATCCGTTGGTGCTCAAGTCCCTTTATTAGCGGAGCCGCAGAAACGGGGGACTTTTACTGCAGTAGCTCTGGCGGCGAGTTATCTGCATTCTGTGAAGGGTATGGACTCAAAAGAGATCGTAGTGGTCATTCCGGTGGATTCGTATGTGGAGACTTCTTTTTTTAAGCAGCTTCATCAATTTCCTAGTGTACTTGCCGAATCACAAGCAGATATTGCTTTGATTGGTGTTTTACCTGAATTTCCTTCAACACAGTTCGGTTATATTCTACCTGGTGAAGGGTCAGGGGTAGGAGGGACGTCTTTTTTAAATGTTGAGCAGTTTGCAGAGAAACCGAACGAATCGACAGCGGCTGAGTTCATTTCTCAGGGAGGACTGTGGAATTGCGGCGTGTTTTCCTGCTCATTAGGGTACTTGCTCTCAAGTATGGTGGAACGGGATCTTCCCGTAGATTACATGGAGTTTTTGGGGCATTATGATCAATTGCCAGAACGAAGCTTTGACTATGAGGTGCTGGAACACACACGGTGTGCGGTAGTGATCCCCTATATTGGGGTATGGGCGGATATTGGCAGCTGGGATGCGCTTGTTCCCCATTTGCAAGGAACGGTGATTGGCGAGGGGAGTATCTCAGAGGATTCAAAAGGTACCCATTTGATCAACGAACTCTCTTGTCCTGTGCATATCATCGGCGCTCCTGGTTTAATCGTGGCGGCAGGGCCAGATGGTATATTGGTTGTTGGGATAGAGCAGGCAAAACGAATTAAGCAGAAGCTGGAGGGCCATGCAGCGAAGCCGATGATTGAAGAAAAACGCTGGGGCACCTCACGCATTTTGGACTTCTCTCGCACGGCAGCCGGTATTGAGGTTACGACCTCAAAAATAACCATTTTGGCAGGTGAGCACACCAGCTACCATTTTCATCGGCATACTAAAGAAGTTTGGTCTTTTCTTTCTGGGAATGGAGAATACCGGATGAATGGCCATCTTCATGCGGTTGCCGCCGGGGACACGGTCACGATTCCTGCTGGTACGAAGCATGGGCTGCGGGCCATTACAGCGCTCGAATTGATTATCATTGAACTGTTGGAATTTCCTGAGGTGGATGACTACGTACGAGTGTCTGCCGAATGGGAGGGGGAGGACAGCTTCCTTGATGATTTGGGATAAATGGAAAGGTAGTTCGCTTTAACCCGGAGGCTGCTATAGATATGGATAGATTGCGTGGCTGAAGTGAAATAGATGTATTCAGTGCAACTATTTCGTGGAGTAGCGAATGTCTTGCGATTTAGATGTAGTTTGTACAGTTAAAAATCGCGAATTTTTGCGTTTTGAATAGATTTGCTGAATATAAGTGTACAGAGTGCAATTAAATCCGAATTAGCGCCTAAAAGAGGGCATTTAACTGTACGAAGTACAACTAATTCTTGAGAGGGACGGGGGATGCAATAGGCACGCCACAAGCTAAACCTAAACCTAAAGTGTAAATGAGAGACCCCTGCCTAACAAAAATAAACCCACAAATAGCACCGTGAGCAGAACTGCCCACGATGCTATTTGTGCATTCACTGCTTTATACAGAAATTATTCTTTAGAATTTCTATTCAAAAGATGCTCAATTCCTGCCGCGACTCCGTTTTCCTCATTGCTGGTGGTAATGAATTCCGCCATTTCCTTAAGGATTGGCGCAGCGTTAGCCATAGCAATCCGGTAGCCGGCCTTCTCGAACATCGGCTGATCGTTATAACTGTCGCCCATGACAGCTACATCCGCTAGCGAGATACCATAATGGTCAGCAAGCATGGTTACACCGGAGCCTTTGTTGGCCTCTTCATGGTTAATCTCGATATTATTCACATGGGAGGCGGTGATAATTAAGCCCGGAATAGCCGCGAAGCGGGTGGAGGCTTCCTTGAGCAGCTCTCGGTTTAGAGAAAAAGCCAATGTTTTATAAATAACATTTTCCTCCTTGCTCCACACCTCTTCCATACTCTCCACATAGGTTACCGCTGCTTGTTGAAACTGTTGATCGATCATTGCTTTCAGCAGCCAGCTGACTTCTTCAGGAACTTCTTCATCGCTTAGTGCAGATAATTTCTCTAACCGTACACGTTTGTTCAGCTCTACATAAACGTTATCCTCAGTGTAAACCTCGTAATACAAGTCCGGAATTTCGTTCATCCAGCGCAGAGCGGGAATGATGTCCGCTTTATTCAGCGGCGTGCTTGCCGCGAGGGTGCGATCAGATAATGTGACGACTGCGCCATTTAGACTGACTACAGGACATTCCAGATCCGCTAGCCGAAGCTGACGTTCTGCATCCATAAAAGAGCGCCCTGTAGCAATGATAACAATGTGACCTAGTTTCTGAGCTTTTATAATAGCTTCGCGGTTTTTTGGACTGATGTTTCCTTCTTCGTTCAGTAATGTTCCATCCATATCTAAAGCAATCAGCATATTGTATGAGCTCCTTTTCCAGGTAAAGTGGTACTTTTTAAGGGGTATTGAAACGTTACTTGTATCTTATCATTAATATTCTGAAAACCAAAAACCATTTTCATGCAACTGTACAATAATGAACGTCCAACAGGAGATAAAAGGTTTTTACAGTATATTTTTAGAAAATAGTTCAGTCGTGGTACAATAGTTGTCAAACTAACCGACTAGCCGAATCTATCGTCAGCTTATGTTCGAGGAACGTGACCGACGGTATTTTTCCTGCGTAAGGACATCGGCAGCTGCTTATGTAAAGGGGACTATTTATGAGATCCAAAAACTTAGCCACCATGTCACTCGCCTTTATGGCATGTGGGTTTCTGATTACACTGTTTCTACCTGAAAACCTTGCCGTGATTCTACTGAGAGGTGGTTTCGAGGCCGGTTTGGTGGGGGGGATTGCCGACTGGTTCGCGGTAACGGCGTTGTTCCGCCATCCGATGGGATTACGTATTCCACATACCTCACTACTGCTCAAGAATCGCGATAAGATCATCCAATCACTAATCACCGCGATGGAGACTGAGCTTCTTAACAAGGAAAGCATTGAGAACAAGCTGCGTAAGTTTGGCTTTATATCAATGGGCTCCAAGCTGCTGACAAAGTTTTTTAGTAAAAAGAAGGCAAGAGTACAAATATTGGAGCAGCTTGGCGAATTCGTGTCTCGTCTTCCGGTAGAGAAGGCAGTACCGTTTCTGCAAAAGGCAGCCTCCGAATATGTTCGTGAAGCTGAGCTTGGCGCTGCGGCCGATAAAATAGTTACTAAATTAATGAATGACGGTAAAGATGTAGCTGCTCTGGACTATGCGCTGGAAGGGGTATCTAATTGGAGCGGACGTCCTGAAACGAAAGCTATGCTTGGCAAGATCGCCAGCGAGAAATTGGCTGAAGTGAAGCTTGGCGGACTTAAAGGCATGGCCTTTCAGGCTTTTGTCGGGTTTATGGATGCAGATATGCTTGGTGAAATGCTGCAAGGTATGTTGCAGTCCGGTATCCGCGATTTTCGGGAAGAGGATAGCCCATACCGTGAAGAGATTATCCGTGAGATTCGAGTGGCCCTGTTCCAGATTGTTAATGATGAGGCTAGACTGGCTTCATTAAAAGAATGGGCACTGAATGAGCTTGAAGGCGAAGCAGCAACCGCATTTCTGCATACGCAATTGGAGAACATTCGCAGCAAAGCAATTTCCCTACTGGAAGAAGACCGGGCGGCTGGCGGACGCAAGCTGTTCACGTTATATACCCTGCTTGTACGTCGTATTGGTAAGGAACAAGAATGGATCAGTAGCTGGGAAGAGCGGATTCGCGCTTCGCTAATTGCCTTTGTAGAGGCTAACCACTACAGAATAGGTCTTTTGGTAAAAGAGAATCTGGACAGCATGGATGACGCTAGTCTAGTGAATATGCTGGAAGATAAAGTGGGTAAAGATCTGCAATGGATTCGTGTGAACGGAGCCTTATGCGGGTTTGTCGTAGGGCTTGTGCTTACAGTTATTCAATTGATTTGAATGAAACTTACCTATGTAATGTAAAATTCACAAAAAAAGCAGAGCAGCGATTCTCCCGTGTTGGAGGATCGCTGCTTTTTGTTGTTGCTTATGGCCTGTCTGCATCGTGGAGTAATAATCCTTCTCTGAGGCTTACGGACCCATATGACGTTATTTGTTAGTTTTGACCCTTGGAACATGTTTGCGGACTCCACTGACGTTATTCCTATGGATGCGTTCATATTGGGCATTTTTCATGCCAATAGTGGTTATAGGGTCCTTTAGCATTGCAAATGTGGGATAAAGCTGCGTTTGGGGTCAGCTGTGTCCGATAGCTACCTTTTATACGCATATATGACCTAATTCAATCGGAGATTGGTGTTTGTTTAGCTCAAGCAAACACCAAAAAGAAGGGAACCCAGCAGCCAGTTGATGGCTTATGGGCCCCCCTACTTTTCTTGAGTCTACAATTGCATTCCGCCTGCAAGAGTTCTGTACGCCTGCTGTGGTGATGTAGAAGCTTGGTACAGCTGTTCTAAATGGTTTGCTGTACGCTGCCAATTGAAGGCTTCAAGCGCATCTGTTCTCCCTTGTGATCCGATGGTAACTGCCAATTGTGGATTGCGGGCAATCCGTAGCAAATGTCGGGCAAAGGGTAAAGCCTCACGATATCGTTCTACCAGATAACCGTTATGGCCAGAGGCGACAATCTCTCGGATTCCCCCATTATTAGAAGCGATAACAGGTAGACCGGAGGCCATAGCTTCTACATTAACAAGCCCGAAGGATTCATGATTCTGGGAAGGGCATACAAAGCAGTCTGCTGCCTGATAAAGGGTGTGAATATTCTCATGAGCTACATTTCCTAGAAAAGTAACTGACACTCTCAGCCGCCGTGCAAGTAGCTTCAACTGCCGTATGTACGACGGTTTGCCCTTGCCTGCGATGACGAGATGAGCGGGGAGGTGTTTGTTTAAATGCGACATAGCACGTATTAATATAGGCACTCCTTTGCGGGGTATAACCCGACCAACGAACAAAACGGTAAAGGTCTGTGGAAGTCTGTAAAAACTACGAAGCTGTTGTTTTTCAGATGTCTGCACAGGGGTAAACCGATCAAGATCGGCTCCCAATAAGACAATGTGAATCCCTGTGGTCAGTTGAGGGAAGCGGCGATCCAACCTTCGCTGTAAGGAGTGGCTGTTGGCAATGATCAGATCTGCTTTTGCCAAGGCATTTGCCACTTTATCTGTACCCGGTGTGAAGGTAAGAGAGTGCAGGAACAGAAATACCGGGATATGAGGAAGCTGTTTCTTTACAGCAGACATAAGATGGGGGCGATTATCAACCTGAATGATATCAAAGGATTCTTTCTGAATGTATTCTAATACCGAAGTAAGATAATGGGCTGGGGTGCTTGCGGGCAACCGGATAATTCTGACCTGCTCCAATATAGTGGCAGCAGGTAGTCCAGGTAACTTCCGACTTACAATGGTTACCTTATGTCTCTCCGCGAGCCTTCTGGCAATGGCCCAAATGCAGATTTCTACTGAACCGTCTCCCGGAACTGGGAACTGCTCCGGTGCAATGATACAAATGTGCATGGTTCACGCCTCCTTTTATCCGCTAATGGATATCCTCTTCCACCATATGCAACACAGTAAACAGTAGATACATCCGAAAGCGGAGAGGGCGTTTCACTCATGCCATTTGTACAGTTGCAGCATAAAATACTAAGGCTTACTAAGGCCGTGATTATTTTCTGAGGGACAGGGGAGAGGACAGTTGGGAAAGAAGTTAAAGTCTGCATTGACCAGCAAATGGATTAAAACCAAGGTGCTCATGCGAAGCACTGAAATTTCACCGTTGATTCCCGAAACAGTAAAATTCAGTAAAGTCAATCTGAAAGCTATGCTGCTGAAATATGGAATGGTTTATGTCAAACCAGAATACGGTACCTATGGCAATGGTGTGATGAAGGTTGAACAGAGTAGAGAGACTTATGGAACAGAATACAAGTACCAAAGTGGAACAAGACTTAAGACTTTTAGAACCTTCGACGCCTTCCATTTATCCTTAAAGAAAGCGACGCGTGGACGTAGTTACCTGATCCAGAGAGGAATAGTATTGCTAAAGCACGGGAAACACCGCTTTGATATCCGTGTGATGGTCCAGCTCAGCCCGCAGGGCAAATGGGAAACTACCGGTCTGATTGGTCGGGTAGCTGAGAAAGGTAAGATTGTTACCAACTATCATAGCGGCGGCAAACTAACTGCTATGGAAAAGCTTCTGTCTCCTTATCTGAACGAAGCTCAGCAAGCGCAAATGCTTAGGATACTGAGAAAGCTAGGAGAAGATACCGGACGTTTCTACCATAAGAAATATCCTGGGTTTAGACAGATTGGTGTCGATGTAGGATTGGATAGATCCATGACGCCTTGGATTATTGAAGTGAATACTAGTCCGGACCCATATATTTTTAAACATCTTTCTGATAAAAGCATGTACCGCAAAGTAATGGCTTACCGCAGAGCGAATGAGAAGAAAAAAAATACTAAATGATCTGTTTCCTCGTATTAGCAATGACAACAGAAATCTTTTGTTCTAATTCTATGACTTTTTGCTTGTGCGTTGCGATTTGGCGGTAACCCGAGACGAGTGAGGACAGAGACTGAGTGGTTAATGTAAGGTTTTGCTTGCGAATTGCTGCTTTGAAGTCACTCCAATCTGCGGAAATCCGTTTATTCAATGAGGTGACTACGCTTTTGTTAGATTTAATTGAGACTTGTGGGCTATCAATGCCAGACAAGGTTTTGCGGGCATAGGTTATCTTTCGGGTACGTGTCTGTTTGGCTGCATTCAACTGATTCTGTTTGTCGCTAATCTCTTTGCGAGCCAACTGAACCAGGACCTTCATAGCATCGCCTTGGGCTTGTAGTACGGTATTCAAAGTCTTATTTTTAAGACCCTTGGCGATCTTGATACGTTTATGAAGCGCATTGTATTGGTCGAATAAGGGCTGATAGTGCTGTTTACAGCTCTTAACGGTGACCTCCAGCTGAGCTACGGCTTCTAAATCAATCTCTTTAATTTGCTTACGTACCGCAATCAGTGTTTGCTCATTGTTATAGTGAAGGGTTCGGATCTGCTCCTCACGGTTATTGTATTGCATCTTTAAAGTAGATAATTCATTGTACAGATTAGTCATCTTCATCCTTGCAGGAGCCTCGGCAGTGGCAGCTGTTAGATCAAAAGCCGCTTGAATAGAAGGTGTTAATTCAGTCGTTGCTGCAGCAAAAGCTCCTGTTGATGTGCTTAACGATAGCAGGATCACCAGTAGTAGTAAGGGGAATGACTTTAGTGCGTTCATTGATTCGCTCCTCCTTTTGTCCGTATTCCTGAAGACAACAAAAAAGCACCCGTAGCAAAGGCAAAAGCCTTTATTACGGGTGCTTCCATCGTAATAGGTCACGAACGATATATTTATTGTTAAATATAAGTTGTTTATTTGCTTGCGTCAATAATTTAAATTTAAATATTTCCAATTTAAAATAATGCGCTAGACATTTCTTTCCCCAGTTCTCTTATCGTATACTGACATAAGAAGGTATGAGAGCTTTAGCGCTAGCAACAAAGGAGGTCTGGCTTAAATGGGCAGCTCGGTAGAATTTAACGCAATTCTGGATCATGCATTTATGAGGTCTCCAGAAGGAATGGCCGTACTGTTTTCGAATAACGGCAATTTCAACTGGATAAAAGTCAATCCGGCTTTTTGCAATCTACTTGGCTTTACGGAAGCCGAGTTTCTTGCCGGGGCTCTTTTTACAGAATCGGAAAATAGAGAGGCACATTCAAAAGAGCTCTCCTATAGAGTGGTAATGGATGAGCTTCAGAAATCGCCAGCGGGCAGCTGGAAGAAGGAGCATTGTTTTTTAAACAAAGAAGGTCAACCCGTCTGCCTGTCTCTCATGTTCTCTGGGTTAGGAGCAGAAGAAGGACAAGCGCCTTCGTATATTATAGTATATGCCGAGGATATTACGGAACTAAAGATCGCAGCTCAGGAAACGGTGGATCATCTGGATCAGCAGCAGCAAATGGAAGAACAAATTCGTCAAAGTGAACGCAATTATAGATTAATGTCCGAGAATTCACTGGATTTAATCTCGCGTCATGCGGTCAAAGACAGTATTTTCTTATATTGTTCTTCGGCTAGTCGTACCCTGCTTGGTTATGAACCTGAAGAGATGGTTGGGACAAGCGCCTATAATTATCTCCATCCGGATGATCTAGTTATGATGCAAGGTTTAATGGAGCAGAGCCGCAGCTCTGGCGTTATTCCGGCTGTAGCTTACCGCTACCGCCATAAGAATGGCACCTATGTCTGGTTCGAGTCGAGCAGTCGTTATACCTATGATGATGAGGGGAATGTCATGGAGATTATAGCGATTGGACGTGAAATTACGGAGCGCAAGCAGTTCGAGTTCAAGCTTAAGGAGAGCGAGCAACGGTATAAATCTTTGTTCGAATATAATCCATCTGCCGTGTACTCTATGAATTTGCATGGAGATTATTTGACCGCCAATGCGAATTTGGAGAAGTTGACCGGGTATTCGCTGGATGAACTGATCGGAATGTACTTTGGCCCCATTGTCCATGAGAAGGACATAGAGAAGACGTTGTATCATTTTAACTTAGCCGCCCAGGGTTATCCTCAAAGCTATGATCTAACGCTTATTCATAAAGACGGACACTTTGTAGAGATTAATACTACCAATATTCCGATTATTGTAGATGATCAAGTAGTAGGTGTGTATGGGATTTCCCGTGATATTACAGAGCGCATCCGTTATACAGAACAAATTGAGAAGCTTAGCAATGAGTACACTCTTATTTTAAATGCAGTTTCGGAAGGCATCTTTGGACTCGACATGGAGGAGAAGGTGACGTTCATTAACCCTGCAGGTTTGCAAATGCTGGACTATGAACATGATGAAATTATGGGCCATCCTTATTTGGATCAAATTCAGCAGATAGCACTCGATGGGAGCCATTATCGGCCGCAGGAATCTCCACTAATGAAGGCTATTAAGTCAGGTGTATCTTATCAGAGTAATGATGCGGTCTTGTGGCGTAAGGACGGTTCTAGCTTTCTTGCGGAATATCAGGTAACCCCTCTGTTTGATAAGGGGGAGCCGAAGGGTGTTGTTGTAGTGTTCCGGGACATCACGGATGAGAAGGAAATCATTCGGGCGAAGGAATCTGCGGAAAAAGCAGACCAGGCTAAGTCTGAGTTCTTAGCTATTATGAGCCATGAAATCCGTACTCCGATGAACGGAATTGTAGGGATGACGGATCTCCTGGCGGAGACGGAGCTTGATGAAGAACAGCTTGGATATACTGACATTATTAAGGAGAGCAGCAGCTCGCTCCTATCTATTTTGAATGAAATACTGGATTACAGCAAAATTGAAGCCGGAAAAATGATGATTGTAAATGAGCCCGTGCAGCTTCAAGCCGTATTGGACAGCGTAATCGATCTATTTACAGCGAAGGCTTTGGAGAAAAATATTCAGTTATCATGCAGCATGGCACCTGGAGTGCCGCCACTGATTATGGGCGATGCCGGGCGGTTGCGTCAGGTATTGGTCAATCTGGTCAGCAATGCAATCAAGTTTACAGATCGGGGCAGTATCAGTATTTACGTAGAGCAGAAGCTGTCCGCAGATCAAAAGAAATTAACTTTGAAATTTAATGTTAGGGATACGGGAATCGGCATTCCTCTAGAGAAGCAGCATCGGCTGTTTCAGTCTTTTTATCAGCTGCATTCCTCGTTTAACCGCAAATATGGCGGGACCGGATTGGGGCTGGCGATTTGTAAAAAGCTCGTTGAGCTGATGGGCGGAGCCATCGCTGTAGAGAGCAGTGAAGGAGAGGGCTCTAATTTCTATTTCACGCTGCAGATCAATCCTGATAGTAAAGCTGAGATAGATGTGGAAGATACAGTGCAGACAGAAGAACGGGAGACAACAATGGAAGGGGCAACAGCTGTAGAAGGAGAATTGGATGCCGGTACAAATGTGATTTTACTTCCGGAGGCGACTCCACATATTACTCCTAAGTCTAGCCCTTTAAGAGGGGATCTATCTGAATGAAGCATAGACAGCCTCGGATTAGCAACAAACTGCCTGCGGAGCCATATACACAGTGGGAGGTTGGGGTCGAATCCCCGTCCTCTGCGTGTGGCCCAGCTACGATGGCAGCGTTAACGGAGTATTGGAACACCCATTTCGGAGCGGACTTTATTCGGGGGAAAGGTCATTTTCCTTCCAAAGCCGCTCATATTAATTACATATACAGCCATCACGGCGGAAGACCTTGGGGGATGAGTGTGCGCTGTTTTACCAAAGAACTGAAGAACTATATCCATTCATCGACTTTACCTAAGGATCAGCAAAAGTTACTCATTACTACGTTTAATGATTTTGAAGTATATAAAACAGAAATTGATGCCGGCCGGCCTGTGGCTGTTAAATTTGATAAGTGGTTTCGTCTGCGGTGGAGAGGCAAGTTTACTTACGATTACCATTGGGTACTAGGTATAGGATATGAGGTATTTGATGACGGAGAGCGTCCTATCCTGATTGTCCACGATAATGGTGTGCGGTACAAGGATGGTAGAGTCACTCTAGGTAAAGAACGGCGTATTCCGTATTTTGCAAATAAAGACATTATTACGATGGTCGGGTTAGATATTGCAGATGCATCGAGGTAGAGGGGTTGTCCTGACAAAATAGCTTGAAAAATTCGAGTCCAAACGTTTGCACTACTTAGACGATCATACTATAATCCAGTTAATAACTGGAAAAGGGGATAGGTGCTTTGTCCGTACAAAGGGAAATGAAGGAACCCATTTATTATGGGGACCCTGCGGCTACTAGAGGGATTTCCGTGTTTGCTCAGGAGTTTGATCAGTTATTCAGCTATGATGGGGATGATCTTGGCCTAACGTACTCACCGGGTAGTTCAGCTTTTTGTTTGTGGGCGCCCACCGCTCAAGAAGCGGAGCTGGTACTTTATAATTCATGGCAGGGAGCAGCCGAGTGTAAGTATTCTATGATCCGTGATATCCGGGGCACGTGGAGAATTACAGTTGACGGTGATTTAGATGGCAAGTTCTATACCTACCGAGTACGTCTTGGAGAACAGTGGAATGAGGCAGTTGATCCTTATGCACGTGCTGTAGGAGTGAACGGTGATAGGGGAGCTATTTTAGATTTACGCAAAACAGATCCTGAGCGGTGGACGGAAGATAAACCACCCCTGGATGATCCTGTAGATGCCATCATTTATGAGCTTCATTTGCGTGACTTATCTATCCATCCAGCAAGTGGTATGACCCATAAAGGACAATATCTTGCTTTGGCGGAAGAAGGGAACCGCGGACCGGAGGGTATTCTCACTGGACTCGATCATATCGCGAACCTCGGTGTAACCCATGTGCAGCTATTGCCTGTTTATGATTATTCTACAGAGAGTGTAGATGAGACGAGGCTGGATGAACCGCATTATAACTGGGGTTATGATCCGAAGAATTATAATGTGCCAGAAGGTTCCTATGCTACAGATCCTTATGTGCCTGGAGTGCGTATCCGTGAACTAAAAACAATGATTCAAGCACTTCATGATCGGGGCCTCCGCGTCATTATGGATGTGGTTTACAACCATGTGTACGATGGCTACCGCGTGAATTTTACCAAGCTGGTTCCCGGCTATTATTTGCGTTACAAGCAAGACGGAAGCCTGTCGGATGGCTCTGGCTGCGGGAATGACGTGGCTTCGGAACGATTGATGATGTCCAGCTTCATTGTGGAATCCGTAGTTTATTGGGCCAAAGAATACCATATCGATGGTTTTCGTTTTGATCTGATGGGCTTGATTGATCTCGACACGATGGAGGAAATCCGGCGTCGTCTGGATGGGATTGACCCGTCCATCATGACGATTGGTGAAGGTTGGATGATGGGGACAGAGTTGCCGATGGAGCGGCTTGCCCATCAGAAGAATGCGGCGCTTTTGCCGGGAATCGGACACTTTAATGATGATTTCCGGGATGCAATTAAAGGGAATATTTTTCTGCATGATCAACCGGGCTTCATCAGCGGAATGATGGGTCTGGAGCTTGCGATAAAGGCCGGAGTCGCGGGAGGCATTGCTTTTGCCCCAGGCATTGGACAATTTGCCGTGGAGCCTCAGCAAACCGTCAATTATGTGGAATGTCATGATAATCATACGTTATGGGATAAAATATTACTGTCCACACAAGGGGAGACGGACAAACAGCGCCAATCTATGCATAGATTAGCTTCTGCGATAGTGTTCATGAGTCAGGGAATCCCCTTTGTCCATGCGGGTCAGGAATTTATGCGCACGAAAAACGGGGTGGAGAACAGCTATAAATCCTCGGTGAAGATCAACCAATTGGATTGGGAACTGTGCGCTGCTCATCAAGACGATGTGGTTTATCTGAAGCAGCTAATTGCCTTGCGAAAAGCGCATCCGGCTTTCCGTATGCGAACGGCAGATGACATTCGGAATCATCTAGTATTTGAAAAAGCACCGGTAAGTTCGGTAGCTTATACGCTGCGTGGCCATGCTGGAGGAGATGCGGCGAAGCATATCTATGTGCTTTTTAATGCTAATGTTGAACAGACGGCTTTGGTTCTGCCACAGCTCGGGGCATGGAAAACGGTTTTTGGAGCCGATCTTGTGCAGAATCTGACGGGTAATAAGCTAAATGTAAGTGGGATTGGAATGGTAGTGCTGACGGTGAACTAGATGGTTTGTTATAGATAATTCGTCAAAAGCATACGGAGTATTGTGCTCAATGAGTACAGTGCGCTGTGTGCTTTTTTGCGCGGAACTTTCTTTTGAAAGGATGCTTTTATTTTACATAAAAAGGTGACATTACTCATTTTCGTTAAAGATCTAGGATGCTAATATTAAGGCATTTACTTTGGCGCTTTAGAGTGGCATAACAGCAGAAAGTGACAGAGAGTACTTTTCTTTGGTAGAGAGGATGAAAGAGATGGGGAAAGCAACCGGATTTTTAGAGTTTGAACGACAGACACCCTCCGAGTGTGAGGCATTGGAGCGAATTAAGAATTGGAATGAATTTTCGATTCCTATGGATGAAGAAAAGCTGCGCGAGCAAGGGGCACGTTGTATGGATTGCGGTACGCCATTCTGTCATGTAGGACGTCTGTTGTCTGGTATGGCTTCCGGCTGCCCTTTGCACAACTTGATTCCTGAATGGAACGATATGGTCTATCGTGGAAATTGGGAGATAGCGCTAAAACGTCTGCATAAGACAAACAACTTCCCTGAATTTACAGGCCGTGTCTGTCCTGCTCCTTGTGAAGGCTCTTGTACGGTAGGGATGAACGGCAAACCTGTCACCATTAAATCTATTGAGAAGTCAATTGTAGATAGAGGTTTTGCAGAAGGCTGGATTGTGCCTGAGCCGCCACTTCATCGCACGGGTAAGAAGGTTGCTGTAGTGGGTTCAGGTCCGGCAGGCCTTGCCTGTGCGGCACAGCTTAATAAGGCTGGACATACGGTGACTGTGTATGAACGGGCGGACCGGATTGGCGGTCTGCTTACCTATGGTATTCCCAACATGAAGCTGGATAAAAAGACTGTGCAGCGCCGGGTGGATCTGCTTGCGGCTGAGGGTATTACCTTCGTAACTCGAACAGAGATCGGCCGAGATCTCCCAGCTTCACAGCTCAAGGCAGAGCATGATGCTGTGGTACTGTGTGGTGGATCTACACAGGCACGTGATCTTCCGATAGAAGGACGTGATCTGCGTGGGATTCATCAAGCTATGGAGTTTTTAACGCTGAATACAAAGAGCCTACTGGATTCAGGGCTTGCAGATGGCGAGTATTTATCTGCAGCAGGTAAGGATGTAGTTGTAATCGGCGGTGGGGATACTGGAACAGACTGTGTGGCCACCTCAATCCGCCACGGCTGCCGCAGTGTAACACAGCTCGAGATTATGCCACAGGCGCCGCTGACTCGTCAGCCTAACAATCCTTGGCCGGAATGGCCAAAGGTGCTTAAAGTGGACTATGGTCAGCATGAGGCCGCTTCACTGTATAAAGAAGATCCACGCCGTTATCTGGTTTCGACGAAACGGTTTGTCGGCGATGAGGGCGGGCAAGTGCAGGAGCTGCGTACAGTGCGCGTTGAATGGACCCGTAATGAACAGGGACGAATGGTACCGGTCGAAGTGCCGGGCAGTGAGGAGACCCTGCAAGCGCAGCTGGTATTGCTGGCTTTGGGATTCACAGGGCCTGAAGAAACTGTACTGGGCGAGCTTGGGGTGGAACGCGATGAGCGGGGGAACGCCAAAGCAGAGTTCGGAGCACAAGCAACCAATGTAGAAGGTGTGTTCACAGCAGGTGATATGCGGCGCGGGCAAAGCCTTGTAGTATGGGCTATTGACGAAGGGCGTCAGACTGCGCGCGAAGTAGACCGCTTTTTGATGGGATCCTCGAATTTGCCGTGAGTATTAAGATATAGCGAGCTGGGCGTTCCTTTGGGAACGTCTGCTTTGCGTTGTGGTATGTTCAAGGTTAAGATTATTGTCTAAGCACATATTTACTTAAGTTAAGTTGAAAAGGAGAATACATGATGAAGTTAATGTTTATTTCCGACATTCACGGATCTTTATTTTGGCTGGAACGGGCTTTGGAAAAGGTAGAAGAAGAGCAGCCGGACAGTCTTATTATTCTAGGAGACTTCCTATATCATGGTCCAAGAAATCCGCTGCCGAAGGACTATAACCCACAAGAGGTTGCTAATAAGCTTAACGTATATAACAAAAACAAGCCGATAACCGCAGTGCGTGGAAACTGTGACGCCGAGGTAGACCAAATGCTGCTGGAATTCCCGATGATGGGCGATTATGTAATGCTTTTGCACGAAGGCAGACGGATTTACGCTACACATGGTCATGGCTTTAGCATTGAGCATTTGCCGGCGCTTTCCGAGAAGGATATTTTTATTCAGGGACATACCCATATACCAGTTGCCGATGTAAAGGAGGGAGTGTACGTGCTGAACCCCGGCTCCATATCGCTGCCTAAAGAGAATAATCCGAATTCCTATGCTGTTCTAGAGGGCGGGGAATTTATCGTTAAGGATTTTGAAGGCAATGTGGTAAAAAAGATTACCGTATAGTGAGAGGGATCGTTTAAAGGAACTCCTGAAGATTGAGAGATTGAACAAGGGAGACAATGCCAAAGGACAACATTACCAATCCGGATAGTTTGTTGAACAAGAGCTGTTTCGAACGTCCTGACATTATGTTGTTTCTGAACAAAGCGGTGCTCCCTGTCAAACCCATCCACCATAATGCGGAACCCAGAAAGACGCCGCTAACTAGAAACGGCATATTGGAGCTGCTATGAGACAGAAGGACGCCTGATGCGCTGAATACGCCAAGGAAAAAAATAATTGTCATGGGATTGGACAACGTCAGCAACAGCGTTACCGTGTATGAATTCAGTGAGCTTTTTGGGGAATTGGGTTCTGTTAGCTTCGTTGTAACGGATGAAACTTAAATTTTTTAACTGTAAAATGGGGGCTGCGAAAAAAAATTCCTTCCAACATTATTAATGTCCCAGGGAATTGAGCACTAGAACATATTATTGTATGATGAGGAAGGAGTTTTAAGGGCAGGAATGGCTCCAAATATATTAGTAAAGGTAGTTAACACATGAATCCTAAAGATTTGAACTATACAATGCCACCGGAATGGGGCAAGCATGAACGTACTTTTATCTCCTGGCCGGTGCAGGAATCTATGTGTTTCCCGGACAACCACGAGTCAGTGTGTCAAGGTTATGCTGACATTATCACAGCCATCGCCGAGTTTGAACCGATCACGGTCATTGTGAACCCGGAGGACGTGGAGCGGGTAGAACATCTGGTCGGCGGACCGAATGTAACGCTGCTGCCTATTGCGCATAGCGATGCTTGGCTGCGTGATAACGGACCTACCTTTATTGTTAATAAAGAAGGACAAATGGCAGGTGTGAACTGGAAGTTTAATGCTTGGGGCGGTAAATATTCACCTTGGGATCTGGATGACGAAGTGGCTCCGCAGATTCTGGAGCATGCACAGATCACCCGTTTTGATGCACCGCTTGTGATGGAGGGTGGCTCGATTCATACGGATGGAGAAGGCACTTTGCTTACTACAGAAGAGTGTCTGCTTAACCTAAACCGCAACCCGGAGCTGAAGCGCGAAGAGATCGAAGAGTACGTGCGGAACTATACAGGTACAGAAGCTATTATCTGGCTGAGACGTGGCCTTAGCGGCGATGAAACCGATGGTCACGTTGATAATATTGCTTGTTTTGCTGCACCAGGCAAAGTTATTATCCAGGTCTGTGAGGACCCGCAGGATGAGAACTATGAGATTACGCAAGAAAATCTGCGTATTCTGGAGAACGCTACAGATGCCAAAGGGCGTAAGCTGGAGATTATCAAGATTCAGCAGCCACCACGGGTCGATCATGACGGCAGTCGTCTGACGCTCAGTTATTTGAACTTTTATTTCGTGAACGGCGGAATTATCTTGCCTGTGTTTGGCGGCACCGCAACAGAAACGGATACACTTGCTGAGAAAGTGCTCGCTGGTTTGTTCCCGGATCGCAAGATTCGTACAGTTAACGGAATGGCCGTTATCACCGAAGGCGGGAATGTACATTGCACTACGCAGCAAATGCCTGCACAGCAATAATTTGAAGGAAACTAAACGTCCAAAGGGACATTTATATACAAGGAGGACAGATTCTTGAGAAATGTAAAAGTAGCTGCGACACAAATGAGTTGTTCCAGCAATATTGATGAGAATATCAGCAAAGCCGAGACATTGGTCAGAGAAGCGGCAGCACAGGGTGCGCAAATAATTTTGCTGCAGGAGCTGTTTGAGACTCCGTATTTCTGTCAAAAAGAGAAAGCTGATTATTACGCATACGCAACAGAGCTTGAGCATAACAAGGCGATTAATCATTTCAAAGCAGTAGCCAAGGAGCTGCAAGTGGTGCTGCCAATTAGTTTTTATGAGAAAAAGAATTACGCGCGTTACAATTCACTTGCTGTAATCGATGCTGATGGAACGGTGCTTGGTAAATACCGCAAGAGTCATATTCCAGATGGCCCAGGTTATGAAGAGAAGTTCTACTTTAATCCGGGAGATACTGGCTTTAAGGTATGGAACACTCGTTATGCCAAGATTGGCGTAGGTATCTGCTGGGATCAATGGTATCCAGAAGCGGCTAGAGTAATGAGCCTGATGGGAGCAGAAATTCTGTTCTATCCAACGGCTATTGGTTCTGAACCGCAGGATGGATCGATCGATTCCAAGGATCATTGGCAGACCTGTATGCTTGGACATGCAGCTGCTAATCTTATTCCAGTCGTGGCTTCCAACCGTATTGGTGAAGAAATTGATGAGGATTCGAGCATTAATTTCTACGGTTCATCATTCATTGCAGGTCCTCAGGGCAATAAAATCGTTGAGGCTGGACGTGATGAGCAAACCGTGCTGGTAAGCGAATTCGATCTGGATGCTTTGGAAGTTGGACGGATCGAGTGGGGAATCTTCCGTGACCGCCGGCCGGATTTGTATAAATTGATCGGTTCTTATGATGGAGATATCACACTTTAATAGGTTTAAGGTTAAATCTAAAGGCATTGCTAGGGAGAATACAATCTCTGGCAGTGCCTTTTTGTGTTTGATGGTAATTTTTTGAGAGTGATGTACGTATAAAACTTATAAAATAATAATATTATGTTATATAACCTTACATAAAATAGAAAAGTTAATTGTCATGAATCCTTTAATCTGTTAAAATCTCTTTAAGTTATTTCCAAAAATAGGGGGTATGGAGATATGACAATAAAAAGTCGCGCTTTAATGTCAGTTTTTATCGCATTGGTGGTGGTTGGATTGGTAGGTTGTGGAGCAAATAACAGTAAAGCTGGTAACGAATCCCCGGCAGAGAAAATTAAGTTTGCCAGTGATGCCAGCTACGCTCCTATGGAGTACATGGACACGGATAAAATCAAAGGATTCGACATCGATTTTATTAAGGCAGTTATGGAAGAAGCGGGAATAGACTATGACGTAACGAACACAGGCTGGGAAACGATGCTTCAAAGTGTGAAGCAGGGAACGGAGTATCAAGCAGGGCTGTCTTCAGTATCCATTACGGATGAACGTAAAGAAACCTATGACTACTCCATCCCTTATTTCGAATCTACCAATATGATCATGGTTAAAGAAGGCAGCGACATCAAAAATGCACTTGATCTTAAAGATAAAGTAGTTGCAATACAAGGGGCCACAACTGCAGACGACCTGATGAGCGGAATAATGGGCGTCGACAACCCTAACTTGAAACGTTTTGACAGCAATGCGGTGGCATTGATGGAACTGAATGGCGGCGGAGCCGATGCGGTCGTAGCGGATATTGCCATTGTACGTGAGTACATGAAAAACAATCCTAAGCAGAAGCTGGTGGGGATTGTAGACACGGAGAATTTCGGAGCGGAATATTACGGCATTCTTTACCCTAAGGGCAGTGAGTTAAAAGCGAAACTGGATCCGGCTATTAAGAAGGTATTGGAAAACGGAAAGTACGCGGAAATCTACAAAACTTGGTTCGGCGAAGAACCTAACCTGGATAGCTTATTGAACGCAAAATAAGGAAAAAACCTAATAAGCATGCGTAATGATAGCTATTGCGCATGCTTATTTTTTTAAAGAGAGATGACATAAAGAAGAGAAGGGGAGAGTCCTATGGATTTTAGAATGGACATTATCATTCATTATTTGCCCGTCCTTTTAAAAGGGACACTACTGACTATCGGTATTTCTGTAGTTTCTATTTTATTTGGCTCTATTTTGGGACTGGGGATCGGATTTGGCAAAATGGCCCCAAAATGGTATTTGCGCTGGCCTTTTCATTCATATATCAATTTTTTTCGAGGAACACCACTGTATGTGCAGATTCTGATTGTTCACTTTGGAGTGATCCCCCCGCTGTACGGCAAAACCAATGCTCTAATTACTGCGTTTGTTGCTCTGTCGCTTAATTCGGCTGCTTATTCGGCTGAGATTTTTCGGGCAGGCATTCAGTCGGTTGATCGTGGGCAACGGGAAGCGGCTATTTCACTGGGGATGACTAGTCGGCAAGCGATGAGATTTATTATTTTACCGCAAGCGATCAAACGGATGGTTCCGGCTTTTGGTAACGAGTTTATTGTGCTTGTGAAAGACTCCTCTCTTCTGGCTTTGGTGGCTGCACCGGAAATAATGTACTGGACCAACACGATGAAAGGGCAATATTTGCGGATATGGGAGCCTTATTTGACAGCGGCACTTATTTATTTCATTCTTACCTATTCTCTTAGCAAGCTGCTGAATTACGTTGAACGGAGGCTGAAATAGGATGGAGCCTATGATTTCAGTACGGAACTTACATAAATCATTTGGAACAAATACGGTGCTGGCCGACATAAGTATCGATATTTTCAGTCAGGAGGTAGTGGTGGTTATTGGGCCGTCCGGATCGGGTAAATCCACCTTTTTGCGTTGCCTTAATTTACTGGAGCAGCCGCAGGCCGGCGAGATTGTAATTGAAGGCACTTCTTTGATGGCGGCGAGTACGAAGATTAACGATATCCGTACAGAGCTTGGGATGGTGTTTCAGCAGTTTAATCTATTTCCTCATATGAGGGTTATAGAAAACATTATGCTGGCGCCGGTTCAGGTGCGTAAATGGTCTCCGGATAAAGCGCGGCAAAAAGCGCTGGAGCTGCTGCGAAAAGTAGGTCTAAGTGAAAAAGCAGAGATGTATCCAGCCTCATTGTCTGGGGGTCAGGCTCAGCGGGTAGCGATTGCAAGGGCGCTGGCTATGGAGCCCCAAATTATGCTCTTTGACGAACCAACCTCAGCGCTTGACCCGGAGATGGTGGGGGAAGTGCTGGCGGTGATGAAGGAACTGGCCCGTGAGGGGATGACGATGGTCGTGGTGACACATGAAATGGGCTTTGCGCGTGAGGTGGGGGATCGGGTGCTGTTCATGGAACAAGGTGAGATTGTGGAAGAAGGAAGTCCGGAGCAGCTGTTCGGAAATCCTATGCAAGAACGGACACGATCCTTTCTATCAAAGGTGCTGTAATTTAGTGGAAAGTAGAATCTTGTTATTTTATCAGGTATATTAGAAGAGTAACGGTTAATTCAGGGATTTATATGCAAAATCTGTCGGAACGTGGAGAGGAGGCTCTGGGGATATCTTTTGTTATCATAATCTTGCAGTGATAGAGGGAGAAATACGATGAGCACATTTAAAAACTGGTTAAACACAACCAAAAACGGACTAACAGATCAAGTGAAAAAATTCAAAAATAAAGACTTCATGAACGCGATAGTTGCAGGCTGCGCTTTGGTTGCTGCGGCTGACGGTAAAATAGAAGATGCAGAGAAGAATAAAATGGTCGGCTATATAAATCTAAGTAATGAATTGAAGGTATTTGACATGAGAGATGTCATTGCTCAATTCAACCATTATGTTAGTAACTTCGAGTTCTCTCCGGAAATAGGGAAACAAGAGGCTTTGAAAGCGATCGCTAAGTTTAGCGGCAAACCAGAAGCGGGCCGTCTGATCGTGGGCGTATGCTCGGCAATTGGATCAGCTGATGGTGATTTTGATGATTATGAAAAAGCAGTTGTGCGGAATATTTGTGGTGTCTTAGGATTAAACCCTAGCGAATTCAGTTTATAAATTAGGTGAAGTCATAGATAAAAGTTCGTTGAAACGTAATTTATTCTTTATCGTATCACTGATATAACACCTAAAAGCTAGACTAACAGATAATGATTTTTATCGGAAACGGAGGTACGTTGATTTGGCTGGAATTAATCTGGTAAAAGGTCAAAAGATTGATTTGACTAAAGGTAATGCGGGCTTGTCCAATGTAATTGTGGGCTTAGGCTGGGATCCAATTGAAGCCTCGCGGGGATTCTTTGGAGTCAAGAAACAGGCGAATGTCGACTGTGATGCCTCAGCACTGCTATTAAATGAGGATGGTAAGCTAACTAAGAAGGGTAACCTGATCTGCTTCCACAACAAGCAAAGTCCTTGCAACTCGGTCATTCATTCCGGAGATAATCTGACGGGTGAAGGCGACGGAGATGACGAGCAAATCATGGTTAATTTGAAAGCCATTCCTGCCGATGTTCACAAGGTTCTGGTTGTCGTTAACATTTACGATGCGGTGAATCGCAAACAGGATTTTGGAATGATCAAATCAGCGTATATTCGGGTAATAAATGCTGCCGGGAATAGTGAGTTGATTAAATTCAACTTGTCAGACAACTACACAGGTTTTACGGCACTTATTTGTGGAGAGCTTTACCGCCAAGGTGGAGAATGGAAGTTCGCTGCAATTGGTGAAGGCAGCCACGCCGCTCATATCAATCAACTTGCAGAACGCTACGTATAATCCAAATATAAGAAAAGAGGTATGTAATCATGGCAATTAATCTATCCAAAGGTCAAAAAATCGATTTAACGAAAACAAACCCAGGTCTATCCAAAATCACAGTAGGTCTTGGTTGGGACACTAATAAATATGACGGCGGAAAAGATTTCGATTTGGACGTATCCGTCTTTTTGACCAATGCTAGTGGTAAAGTTGATAAAGAAACAAACTTTATTTTTTTCAATAACAAGCAAAATGAAAATGCTTCTGTTGTTCATACTGGCGATAACCGTACAGGTGAAGGCGATGGTGATGATGAGCAGGTTCAAGTGGATCTTCAGAACATCCCTGCTGATGTAGACAAAGTAGCTTTTACTATTACAATTTATGATGCTGAAGCAAGAAGTCAAAACTTCGGACAAGTTTCCCGTTCTTATGTACGTATCGTAAACGATCTGAACAATGAAGAGCTGATTCGTTTCGACCTCGGTGAGGATTTCTCTATTGAAACTGGTGTTGTTGTAGGCGAACTGTATCGTAATGGTGCAGAGTGGAAGTTCAATGCCATCGGCAGCGGCTATAAAGACGGCTTGAGCGGTTTGACTCGCGACTACGGCCTGCAATAAATTTCGTTGTATATGCCAAAGATGAACCAAATGAATAATGAAGGAAGGTTTTGTCAGTGACGATCAGTCTCTCTAAAGGACAACGGATTGATCTTACCAAGACTAATCCGGGTTTGACTAAGGTAGTAGTAGGATTGGGCTGGGATACTAATAAGTATAGCGGCGGCCAAGATTTTGACCTTGATGCTTCAGCCTTTCTACTGCATGAAGATGGTAAAGCCAAGGGCTCCGATGATTTTGTATTCTACAATAATCCCTCGGGTGGCGCAGGTTCTTTGACTCATACGGGGGATAACCGTACGGGTGAGGGGGACGGAGATGATGAGCAGATTGTTGTTGACTTCAGCAAAATCCCTGCTCATATTCAGCGCATCGGAATAACGGTAACGATCTATGATTACGAAACTCGGGCACAAAACTTTGGACAAGTCTCCAATGCCTTTGTACGTGTGGTAGATGCTTCTAATGATCGTGAAGTGCTTCGCTTTGATCTGGGTGAAGACTTCTCAACTGAAACAGCTGTTGTATTCTGTGAGTTCTACCGCAATGGTGCGGATTGGAAGTTCCAGGCGATTGGAAGTGGCTTTGCCGGCGGTCTAAGCGCTTTATGCAGAAACTATGGACTGGACGCGCAATAGCATCCAAGTGGGCGGGGTCATTACCGATCCTGCCCTTTTTCTAAATATTTAGAGCAGTACAGACTCCACTTTGTGGGGTTCTTTTTTACAAAATTATGGGTTGGTTTACTCCATTTATAAAGGTGGCGTAAGAATGAGTGTTAACGTAGTCAAAGGGCAAAAAGCTGATCTGACCAAAGGCAATGCTGGACTTCATTCTATAATCGTAGAAATCGGCTGGAATGCTCCGGCTGCTCTGGAGATTGATAGCTCTGCTTTCCTGCTTGGATCAGAGGGTAAGGTAAGTAAAGACGAGGATTTAATATTTTATAATAATCCAGCCACTTCTTATATTAGGTATAAGGATGTGCCAGGATTCAATGACCGCAAGCAATTCGAAGTTCAATTGGATAAGATTCCTTCCGATGTGATGAAGATTGCCTTTACACTTACCATCTATGATGGGGAGAAAAGGGGTCAAAGTTTTGGGCAAGTAAGTCAGGCCTATTTTCGGATTCTGAATCAAGTAACAGGTGCGGAACTGCTCCGATGTGATCTCGACAATCTTTTCTCCGTGGAAACGGCCATTGTGGTAGGGGAATTATATAGATATAACAGTGAATGGAAGTTCAGTGCCATTGCAGCGGGGTTTGCCGGAGGTTTGAAAGAGATATGCAGCAACTTTGGTATTGAAGCGAATGAGGAGCCTGCTCCTGCTGCTCCACAGCCGGAGGTTAAGCCGCAGATTCCACCACAAATCTTCGCAACGCCGCCTGCGCAGCCAGTGAAACGTGAAGAGAGCCCTCCACCCACACCTCCGCCTTCGCCAATAAATCTCAACTTGAAGAAAATCGAGCTGAAGAAAAAAGGCGATTCCATCAATTTGAAAAAATCAGCCAGTGGTGATTTAGGGGAAGTGTTGATTAATCTCAACTGGAACCAGAAACAGGGCGGACTCTTTAGTCGTAAAAATGGCGTAGATCTAGATCTTGCTTGTCTGTATGAACTGAAGAATGGCAGTAAAGGAGTGGTACAAGCGTTAGGCAATGCCTTTGGCTCCTTAAATCAACCTCCTTATGTCATGCTTGATGGGGATGATCGTACAGGCTCCGTAACTACTGGTGAGAATTTGCGTATAAATGGTATCAAAATTTCCGAGATTGAACGCATTCTAGTGTTTTCCTTTATTTATAAAGGGGTAACCAACTGGTCGGAGGCCGATGGGGTTGTCACCATCAAACAAGGCGGAGGACCTGATATCATTGTAAATTTGGACGAGCATAACAACCGAAAAGGGATGTGTGCCATTGCGTTATTCCGGAATGTAAGCAATGAAACATTTAGTGTTGAACGGCTGGTGCAATATTACAGTGGTCATCGTGAGATGGATGAAGCCTATGGATGGGGGCTGCGCTGGGTTGCGGGCAGCAAATAATCGATTTTACCGGAGGCGCAAAGTGTAATGGATTGGTTCGCAGATTTTTTTAGAAATATTAGTGAGAATTACGGGCATTTTTTCTCATGGAGTGATGTAGTAGGCACGCTCTCTGATCCTGTGAGCTGGGGGATTATCGGAAGCTTAATTCTACTAGAAGGTTTGCTCTCTGCAGATAATGCGCTTGTGCTTGCCGTTATGGTTAAGCATCTACCTAAGGAGCAGCAGAAAAAGGCACTTTTCTACGGTATCTTAGGGGCTTATTTGTTCAGATTCCTGGCCATTGGACTAGGGACATTTCTTATTAAGTTTACTTTGGTTAAGGTTCTTGGTGCACTGTATCTCTTTTATATCGCATATAAAGGTTTATTTAAGGGCAGTGGCGAAGAGCATACGGAGAATAAAGGCACTTCTTTTTGGAAGACGGTTCTCCTTGTTGAATTAATGGATATTGCTTTCAGTATTGACAGTGTCATTGCTGCATTTGGACTTAGCGATCAGGTTTGGGTTCTCTTTATGGGTGGTATATTAGGAGTTCTGATGATGCGCGGAGTGGCGCAGGTATTCTTGAAGCTTATTGATAAATTCCCTGAATTGGAACAGGCAGCGTTCCTGCTTATCGCCATTATTGCGGGTAAGATGCTAGCGGGTGCTTTTGGCTTTGAATTGCCGCATGTCGTATTCTTTACAATCCTTATAGCGGTATTCGTGGGTACGATCCTCTACAGTGCTAGACGTAAGAAAAAAGATGCCCACAAAAGTGCATGATTAAAAAAGTAATTGCACCATAGAGAAGTCGGAGCCGATCATGCAAGAATAGAAACGCCTGCTTCTTTCAGGTAATCGTATATGTTATAGCGTAGGCCTTCACTTATATTTGAGAGAGCCAAGATGCCATCCCAAGGGACAGTATTGCCGGTTCTGACACTCTCTATGAGGAGAGGTCTACGCTTGTTTTGCTTGGCTTCGCAAAACTATAAGGGGGAACCGATTTGAGATACTTCGATTACCTGACGAAAGAACAAGAAAACTCTTTGTTTTACACTCCGCCTATCTCATTTGATCATACCACGAACAAGGAACTGCTAGCCTACGCTGTCGGCGCTGCCCTCTATATGCCGGCTACCCGTGCAAGTGTTGCAGAAGACATCATTAAGCTCAAGAATGCAGGTCTGGTGACGGTTATTATAGATCTGGAGGACGCAATCGGAGATGACCAGGTTGACAATGCAGAGGAGTCTATTATCCAGCATCTTATTTATCTAGCTGCTTACGCAGAAAATGAGCTGGATTCGGCAAACAGCCTCCCGCTTCTTTTTATACGAGTACGTAACCCGGACCAACTCCGGCAAATGATTTTCCGCTTGGGATCCTTGGTAACGATGTTAACAGGGTTTGTTTTTCCTAAGTTCTCTGTGGACAATGGAATTCAATATTTTGAAACGTTAGCTGAGTACAACAATACGCGTGGTTATAATGATCCTGTGCTTTACGGGATGCCAATCTTGGAAACTGCACCTATTATTTATCGGGAAAGTCGAGTGGACAGTCTGCTATCTATCCGTGATTTACTCCGTAATTACCGTGAACTTGTCCTAAACGTTAGAATTGGGGCAACGGATTTCTCCAGTCTGTTCGGACTGCGTCGCAGTCCTGATGTTAGTATTTATGATCTTACTCCTATTCGTGACTGTATCTCGGACATTATCAATGTGTTTGGGCGGGTTGAAGAGGGATATGTGATCTCAGGACCCGTCTGGGAGTATTTTGCGAATAAAGGCCATCGAGTTCTCCGGCCGCAGCTACGGCAGACGCCATTTGAGGATACTTACGGCAAAAACGGCCGTGATATGCGGAATAGCTATATTTCGAGCAGTGTAGACGGGCTAATTCGTGAGGTTATTTTAGATAAAGAGAATGGAATTGTAGGCAAGACGATTATCCATCCTTCTCACCTCAGACCTGTTCAGGCGATGTATACGGTTATGCATGAGGAATACGTTGATGCTTTAAGCATTGTAGAAAGTAATGATGGCAGTTTGGGCGTGTTTAAGAGTCAATATTTTAATAAAATGAATGAAATTAAGCCCCATCTCAATTGGGCAAGACGAACTTTACTACGATCTCAAATATACGGGGTGTTACATGAACAACAGCATTTTGTCGGATTATTACCCGAAAACGAATTTACGCACGTATAACATAGTCGAGAACCTGCAAGTGAATGTAACCGAAACCTTTAACCCCTTTCATATGCCTCTGGATTCTTTATTCTCTATGGCGGCGCGAATTAATAAAAAGCGGACTTTTCTGTTTGTCAGTAAGGTGCTTGGCAAGCATATCCCCGTCGATCCGTATACTTCACTTCTAAGCGGAGCAGCGTTGGCGCTGCTGTTATATCAGGAGATGAACGGTGATTCCGTGGACAGTGATCGTATGACAGAGTTATTGGATATGGCGGTTCATGGGCTGATTCATCCTGAATTTGCTAAGGAAGCCTATCAACATTTGCTAGCGGCCCAGCTGGTTTTGCCCAAGCCTGTGGTTTTTATTGGATTCGCAGAAACGGCAACTGCACTGGGTCACAGTGTGTACAACATCTTTGCTGAGCAGGCATCATATATTCATACTACGCGTGAGCATATTCCTGATTTGGAGTCTGTTGTAAGTTTTGTAGAAGAACACTCTCATGCGGTTGATCATCTATGTTATGCCTTGGATACCGAACTCTTATCTGGGACAGAGCCTATTATATTGGTAGATGACGAGATAACGACTGGGAAAACCGCGATCAATACGATTCGGGATATTCAGTCAAAGTTCCCGCGGGAGGAATATGTGGTAGTCTCTCTTCTGGACTGGAGAAGCGGCAGCAATCTTCAACGCTATAGTGATCTTGAGCAGGAGCTGGGGATTCGCATTAAGTCGTTATGTCTGCTGCAAGGGAATATTGAAGTGATAGGTTCACCAGTATTTAATAAGGATACAGAGCAGCTGGATAGAGAGGCTGCTGTAGAGTGTGAGGTTGTAACCACTTATGCTCCAGATGGAATGGAACGACTGGAGGTATCCTCTATCGATTCATATGGTGAGATTAACACAGCGCCGTATATGAAATATAGTGGACGTTTCGGAATTGTGTCGCAGGATAATCCGGGGCTTGATCAGGGTGTGAAGCGAATAGCTGAACAGCTGCGGCAATTGCGTAGAGGACAGAAAGCCTTGGTAATGGGCGTAGGGGAATTTATGTATCTTCCGATGAGAGTGGCGGCGGAAATGGGGGAAGGGATTGCTTATCAGTCTTCCACTAGAAGTCCAATCCACCCTGAGCGTCGACCGGATTATGGGGTGCATAGTGCTGCTGCCTATCCTTCAGCCGGCGACCCGGAGATCACAAACTTTATCTATAATGTAGCTCCTGATCAATACGATGATATATTTGTGCTGATTGAGCGTGATGTACCGCATGAACGTATGAAACCTATGCTTGATATACTGAAGAAACTGGCCCGCCATAAAGTGCATCTTATTGTACTGACCTCGGAAAGAAGAAGTGGAGGCCCTACCAATGAAGGGAACAGTAACTGAAGAAATTCTAAACAGAAGTATAGCCGAACCGGTTCCGCTAGGCAGCTATTCTCCATCAGATGTTATATTTTTGCTTAAGGATCTGAGTGATGTTTCACTGGAGCGGGCGACTGACGAAAGAGAGGCCGCCATTCAATCAGGTGTACATTACTCTGAGATGCTGCCCGTGGAATATCAGCCTACTGAGCAGTATATTGAGTTATTTCACGAGACGCTGGAGCAATCTGCGGAGAAGGTCGCTCTAGCAGTAGCGGTAGTCTCTGAGATGATTGTCGCTCAACGGGGACTTGATACGGTGTTAGTCTCTTTGGCAAGAGCGGGAACACCAATTGGTGTACTGATTAAGCGTTATATCCAAGAGCGATATGATGCTGATTTGCCGCATTATAGTATCTCTATCATTCGGGGCAAGGGGATTGATGAGAACGCAATCCTCTATATTCTGCAAAAGCACGGGCTTGACGCTGATTTGCAGTTTGTCGATGGATGGACGGGGAAAGGAGCTATTCGCCAGGTATTGATTGAAGCGTGCAACAGCCTGTATGAGAAATATGGCATTCGGCTAAATGATGACCTGGCCGTATTGGCTGATCCCGGGAACTGTTCAGGCACGTTCGGTACTAGAGAGGATTATCTTATTCCTAGTGCATGCCTCAATTCTACGGTCTCAGGGCTGATGAGCCGGACAGTGCTGCGCGACGATTTAATCGGTCCGGAAGAATTCCATGGGGCTAAATTCTACAAGGAATGGCTCGATACGGATGTATCTAATGTATTCATTGCGGCGATCTGCCCGTATTTCTCCTCCGTTGCGGAAGAAGCACAAGCGATTGCTGAACAGATGCAGCAATCCCCGCCAGAAATTACATGGCAGGGGCTGTGTGATATTCAGAGTATTCAAGAAGTGTTCGGCATAGATAACATCAATTTGGTCAAGCCCGGAGTCGGAGAAACAACCCGAGTGCTGCTGCGCAGAGTACCGTGGAAGATTCTTGTCGATACTATGGATAATCCAAATCTCCGTCATATTATTCTCTTAGCAGAGGATAGGGGGGTTCCAGTAGAAGTATTCCCTGGACTCACCTATTCCTGTTGCGGAATTATTAAACCGCTGAGAGGTGAGACGGAATGATCTATGCCAGTGATTTGGACCGAACGTTAATCTATTCCCTAAATGCAATTGGTGTCCCGGAGAATACTCCGGGCCTGGTTCCTGCGGAGGTTGTGGATGGCAAGACGGTTTCATACATTTCCCAAAAAGCATTGGCTGATCTGATGGAGCTTACTTCCCGTATTATCTTTATGCCCGTTACAACACGTACAATCGCGCAGTATAAGCGTATTAATCTGTTTCAAGACACGATTATTCCAGACTACGCGATTACTAGTAATGGCGGGAATATTCTGATTGGTGGCGAAGTGGATAAGAGCTGGAGAGCTTCTGTGGGCAGGCTTGTTCAAAATGAATCGGCTGCGGCAGAAGAAGTTAGAATGCACGTTAGGTCTGTAGTGCACGAGGAATGGATCATTAGTGAGCGGTATTGTGATGATTTATTCTATACCTTTGTGGTAGTGCGTGATTTATTACCTATGGATGAGATTACGAATCTGGCAGAGCGATTATACGATTTGGGCTGGCGGGTATCCTTACAAGGGCGCAAGCTATATGTCGTTCCTGCCGCTGTAAATAAAAGTGATGCGATTGTTCATGTACGCCGGACGGTTCGGTCAGAACCGATGGTAGCATCGGGAGATTCCTTGTTGGATAAGAGTTTACTAGAAAGTGCGGACTATGCGATTGCTCCTTGTCATGGAGAAATATTTGCAGAGCAGCAAAGTGGTCTTGTAAAATCAAGGTATCCCTTTACGAAGCAAGCGGGTGTTTTTGCTGGTGATGAAATTCTACAGTATGTAAACATGATCTATAATAACTTAACCGTATTGGGAGTTGGGCCACTATGAAAAAGGTAAACATTTATTTCAATCGCTGGTTTTCCGTCGCTTACCATTATATGAATCTCATCCGCAATAATGAGGATGGCGTTCCTGTACAAATCTTCGCCACGCACCCAGATATTCACCATATGTCACTTCAAGGGGCTGATGTTGCTGGGACTGAACCGGCACTGACTGGAATAGAATATGTTCAATTTTGTGTGGATTTCTGTCGCCGCAATGAGATCGATATCTTTATTCCACGGTTACATATGCTGGATATAGCTTTGCATGCTGCTATGTTTGATGCGATTGGTACCAAGGTTCTGGTCTGTAGAGATTTGGACTTGTTGGAGACCATCATGGATAAGGGTAAGTTCTACGAAAGTGTTAAGGAAACCGGGATTATGACAATTCCTGATTATCATGTGGTCAGTACAGCAGAGCAGTTCAAAGAGGCTTATCATGATCTTGTAGCCAAAGGGCATCGCGTATGCTTTAAACCTACGGAGACAGAGGGGGGCCTCGGCTTCCGTATCATTGATAACACACGTAGTCCTCTGCAGGAGCTGTTTGGTCATGTAACACCGCTGATATCCTTCGAAGAGGCTTATCGTATTCTGGGAAGTGAAGCTACATTCCCTGAACTTATGGTGATGGAATTGCTGGAAGGTTATGAATACAGTATAGATTGCTTGTCAGATGAGAACGGCAGACTGTTAGCGGCTGTGCCCCGTCGTAAAGCTGGTGGCCGTCTGCGGCTGATGGAGCATATTCCGGAGCTGGAGGAGATTGCTTCTCGGGTAGCAGAGGTATATAAAATACCTTTCAATTTCAATATTCAAATGAAGTATAGTGGTGGAATTCCTAAACTGCTGGAGATTAACCCCCGGATGTCTGGAGGTCTTCATATTTCTTGTCTGTCTGGAATTAACTTTCCATACCTGGCTGTCAAAAGTGCACTCGGCGGAGAGGTCCAGCCTGCGGAGTTCGGCGATAATGTGCTTGCCAGCCATGTAGAGCAGCCGCTAATTATGAAAATAAACGGCGAATCCGTAATTTCGGATCCCGTGAATTGAGCGTTCGCAATCTCGCTCACAAGAGGTGAGAAAAATTAAATTTAAATCGAAAATATTGCTGTATGCCGGTATTGGCTATGTTGTCGCTGTATTAACGAGCTCTTTTCTGCCTGAGTTACTCTCCTTGCTGTTGCCTGTAGCAGGTGCTGCTGTAGGGGTTCTTGCAACGAGAAGTCCGAGAACCAACCTTCCGGCTGAGGTGCTGCCAGCAGGTCCAGAGACGGTACCTATTGCTCCAGCTCCCTCTGCAAATGCTCCGCAATTAAATAGTGCGGCAAATAATGCTGCACCAGGTAATCCGGGCAATAGTGGTAGAACTGAGGCCGAACCAACGAAGATTGGACCGGAATTTGCTCCGGTAGTTGAGTATCTTAGCATTCTGGAAGATATGATTATCTCCGAGGGGCAGAAGGATACACTGGACAATGAAATTGTCGAGAAATCACTGGCGCTTTTTGCGAGACTTCAACGTGTAATTCCGCTGCTGCAGGAGCTCAATAATGGCGATATTAATCACACGGTCCGCAGATTGATTCTGAAGGATTTGAATGGTGTGATTAACCCATTTTTGCGCCTAAGTGGTGAAGCAAAGACGAAGAATCGGAGAACGCTGCTGAACGGTCTAAGAGATGTTGATTCCAAAATATCGGATATTGCTTCGACGATCGAACATAAAGACCTGATGGAACTTCAGACGAAGGCGGAACTGATTCATCAGCGGTATAGCAGTTCCGAATTATAGGAGGGAAACCCATGTCCACGCAGTTGATCCAATTAAAAAAAGAAGATGAACAAAAGGTAGTCGAAGAAGCGGCACAATTGATCGAGAAGGTATCCCAAACAGATACCGTCACGTTGGATTCTTTAATGGATGATATCGGGAAGCTTGGGGTGAAGACGCAGGAAAAAGCAGGCCAAACCCTCAAACTGCTGGATCGTCCGGTAAATGACCTGATGTCCGGTAAGCGTGTTGAAGTGCCTAACATGATTATGAAGCTGCGGAATGAGTGTGAAAATCTGCAACAGAGTAAGAATGTTAGCTTTTTCGGCAAAATGCTGCGGAAGAGTCCGATGAAGAACTATGTGTACAAATATCAGTCTGTCCGCACGAATATTGATGCGATTGTTACCGGTCTACGCGACGGCAGGGATACCCTCGAAGAGAGTATTGTAAATATGCGCCAGCTGAAACGTACCTCTATGGAGGAGATCTATAACCTGCAGACCAAAATTGCCTTCGGCAATAAGCTAAAAGAGCTGTTCGAGGTGGAGATTGCGAAGCCTGAGAATGAGTTCCGTAAAGCTTATCTGGAGCGTGGTCTACGTAAAGTGATGGTTCGTATTCAGTCCATGACAGAGATGATTCTATTGTACAATCAAGCGATCGCTGCTACAGATATCATCAATGACAATAATGATAAACTGATCGATTCCGTGAATAATGCGATTGATAAGACCTCTAATCTGATCACAGTGTCGGCAATGATTGCGATGTCGCTGGCCGATCAGGAGAATGTTATCAATGCTGTAGAAGCAACAAATAAGACGATTGAAGATCAGTTTAAAGAAAATGCACGCTTGCTGCGTACGACTACAGAAAAAACGACCGAGCTTCTATCCAAACCTTCCATGTCTATGGAAGCCGTGAATCAAGCGATCGGCGATCTGCTTAGCGCATTAGACACTTCGGAACAGTCAAACCGTCGTATTATCGAGAGCTGCCAGGATTATACATCCAAAATGACGACGATCAATACCCAATTGGGCAATCGTCTAGGTCTCAATGAAGCGGACAAGCCTGAGGCGCTGAAACAAGGTGAAGCAGAGAGCCAACTGAGCAGTTTCTTGAACTAATTAGTTAAAAAAAGACCGTAAAAATATAGCAGAGCAGCGAGCCTTCGTTTCTGGGGGCTCGCTGCTCTGCTTTTTTTGGTCTAATCAAACGAAGTTTGCTGTAGCCAAACATAAAGCCCTATCCACATACATAAGTTGTCACAAGACTACATGTGGAGGAAGTGGGGATAGGCTATGGTTTTAGGCTGTTTGATACTCGTGCTTATCATCGTCGCCAGCAGTGAAAAAGCAGAAGCCATTGCTAAAATCAATGAAGACAATTAGCAAGAGGTAGCTTCGCTTCCCCGTAAGTATTCAGGGATTTTTTGGCGTGAATTGGTTCAAGTAATTTCCAGCGGGTTATTGGGTATAATAACGCAAGGCTGTACGATTAGCACATAATCAGCTGGAAATACCAAAATCCCTAAGGAGGTCACATGGAGAACGAGGCGCTGCTTCAGGTTGAACATTTAGCACTTAAGAAACAGAAGATATTCCGGCAAAGCGTAATGCGCTATATTGCCAGAGCCATGCTGGCCAGTATGTTTATCGGATTCGGTGTAATTGTAGCCTTTAAGACAGGCAACTATTTCTTTATGGAGCAATCCCCCTTTGCATATCCAATGGCTGCGATAACTTTCGGAGCGGCTATTATTCTAATTTCTTTTGGTGGTGGGGATTTATTCACCGGAGATACTTTTTATTACACATACACGGCACTAAGACGGAAAATGAAATGGTCTGAGGTTATCCGCATGTGGATCATGAGTTATATCGGTAATATTCTTGGAGCTGCCGTTTTTGCCTTGCTGATTTTTTTGACAGGACTGTTCTATAGCTCAGATGTAAACGGATTTTTGTTATATGTAGTGGAGCATAAGATGGAAGCCCCGGCAGGTCAGCTTTTCTTTCGGGCCATTCTTTGTAACTGGCTCGTTTGTATGGCTTTTTTTATACCCATGAATATGAAAGGCGATGGGGCCAAAATGTTCGCAATGGTCTTATTCGTATTCTGTTTTTTCATCTCCGGCTATGAGCATAGTATTGCCAATATGTGTACCTTTGCGATTGCGCTTGTACTTGATCATCCCGGAACGGTATCGTGGTATGGAGTGTTCCATAACCTTGTCCCCGTTACGATCGGCAATTTAATTGGCGGTGGCGTACTGATGGGGGTAATGTATTATTATGTGAATAAACCTTTTTTGGATGACACTAAGCATTAACAGAAAAACAGAAAATAATAATCCTCCAAAACTTCGCTCTTTTACAGGGGTGGAGTTTTTTTGTGCAGAAAGTTATTTTTTAACATTGGGATTATTTGATTTTTAAGGATTGAAAAGGATTAGAGGGAGAGAGGTAGAATACATAATTATGCAATGCAAAATTGAAGATTCATACAGAATGGGGTAAGGGCTTTGGATGAGACAACAGGGATACTGACGGATGAGACCATTATTAAGGCTTCCAATCAGCATTGTATAGACCAAGGAATT
The DNA here is from genome assembly GCF_038002845.1 of Paenibacillus sp. FSL F4-0122. Classification (NCBI taxonomy): domain Bacteria; kingdom Bacillati; phylum Bacillota; class Bacilli; order Caryophanales; family Paenibacillaceae; genus Paenibacillus; species Paenibacillus sp. FSL F4-0122. Next base: position 1,933,662 of record NZ_JBBODI010000001.1, on the reverse strand, counting down.
GATCCTGAGCAACCGCCTGTCTTTGCAAAGGGATATTCTGCTGATGAATTGGGAGCGCAGCTTAGCGTATATAGTGAAGTGATTGAGGTTATCGAATTTTTTGTCAAAAAATTTCTGTCCTCAGTAAAGGGGAACCCGATCCTAATTACGATTTCGGATGATGCAGGTTATCTATTGGCGTTCCAGGGAGATGCGACGATTATTGATCTCGTAGGACAGGTAGGCATCAAAGAAGGCGTGCAGATGAACAAAGAGGTGGGTACCAATTCAATCGCTTTAGCCCTTGAATATCAGAGGCCATTCCAGCTGACAGGACGAGACCATTTCCATCATATTTTGCATCATTTAGTATGCTGTACGACTCCATTTTATAAAGAAAATGGGCAGGAAATCTTAGGCACAATTTCATTTATGGCAGATATAGATGTAGCCCATCCCCATTTGCTGCCTCTGCTCTGTACGATGGCTGACTCGATTGAACGTGAGATTTTGTTGCGGAGAGGAAATTCTCAGCTGCAATTATTAAATCGGATTTTGCTAGAGACCAATTACTTAGGGGTAATCATAACAGATCAATTCGGAACAGTCGTGAATATAAATGAGAACGGTTTAGCCATGCTTCATTTGGGTGGTGAGCATCAAGAGTCTGTTGTTGGAACTAGTGTCTTTGAAATTAGGAATGTGGGCGCATACTTTCAACATGTCATCATACATCATGTCGCATGTGCCGGGTTAGAAGTGATTCAGGAGAAAAACGGGTTGTTCGAGCATTATATGTTAGATGTACTACCCGTTTACGATGCGAATGGTTACTTAGCGCGTGTGATTGGAAGTTTGCGCAACATCACGGAGATGAAAAGAACGGAAGAAGTGCTGCGCAATACAGAAAAGCTAGTGGTCGCAGGACAACTGGCCATGAGCATTGCACATGAGATCCGCAATCCCCTGACTACGGTGAAAGGGATGCTTCAACTGGCTAATAAAGATTCACGTCTGCTGCATTATGATCTCATTATGTCAGAAGTGGAAAGAATGAATCTCATTGTGAGCGAGTTTCTTATTCTGGGTAAGCCGCAGGCTGCGCATTATATGACTGAACAATGTAGTACGATCCTTCTGGAAGTATTGAATATCTTCGCGATTCAGGTGGAGATGAATAATATAGCGTTGAATACAAAGATCCATTATGATGCTGAGATCGAATGTGACCGCAATCAGATTAAGCAGATTTTCCTGAATATCCTAAGAAATTCAATGGAAGCTTTGCCTTTTGGCGGGAGCATTACAGTAACTCTTGATGTGAAGGATGAATTCCAGGTGATTACCTTTACCGATAATGGAGAGGGTATGAACAAGGAAGTTCTGGAGAAATTAGGGGAGCCCTTTCACACGACCAGAGGCGATGGGAATGGACTTGGCTTCATGATTGTCAAAAAAATCGTGACTGCCCACAGAGGATATGTGGCAATAGCTAGTGAAAAGGGAGTGGGCACAGCCGTTACAATTTATCTTCCAATGGCACATTCATACCACAAATGAAACAGCAATAATTCATAATTAAAAAGACTCTTCCGCCCGGTATAGGCGAAAGAGTCTTTTTGTATATCCATTTGCATCTAAGTGTGAGGAATCACCACTTTGAGCCACCCGATGAATTTCCACCGGATTTGCCGCCGCCACCGCCCCAAGAAGAACCGCCGGAGGATTTGCCGCCACTGCCGCCTCCGCCCCAGGAAGAGCCGCCGGAGGAACGTCCCCCACCGAATCCGCCTGAAGAAGGAGGACCAGAGGACATTCGTTTACGGGCTTGTGCACGCCGCTGTTGCTCTCTCATCATGGCTAGCTGGGCCAGCCGTTCTTCCTCTTCCTTTTGGCGAATGATTCGGTTCGCTTCATTCACAAAGGAAGTGATGTGAGCGTCATAAGCGCGGCCAATCGATTCCAGTTCCTCTAGGTTGTAAGGCCGGGATGACAGCCGTTGCTCCAACTGGCTATATTCCGGCAATAAGGACAACTCAAAGCGGATTCTGGAAGACAAGCCTCTGCTGTGCAGCATTCGCTGGGTCGTCTCTACCCGGCTTTGTCCTTCGGAGAAGAGACGTTGTACTTTATCAAGTCTTTCATTTAATACATTTAGACTTTCAGAGACACCGTCATATTGCCGGCCAGCTTCATCCTGCAATGACAGCAAGCGCTCCAGCGCATCGTGGGCCTTGTCATATTCGCCCCGTTCATCACTGGTCCAGTTCTCAATTTGCGCCACTTCACCTGCGCCTTCCCGAAGACGTGTGCTCCACTCCGTCAGAATATTCTCTATAGTAGCTACATGCTGTTCTTCGAAATGTACACGTGCTTCTGTAATTCGTGCCTGCAGCTCGTCTCGCCGCTGTTTCAAATGGCTCCATGTGGTGCGGAATGTCTCTAGATCTCTACGGTTATTCTGCCGCAGCAGTGCTTGTTGCTCTGTCATAGCAATAGCTTCATCCAGAAGAAGGTCTAGACTGGCGCCGATTCTGCGCACCTCATCCATATCTCCTATACGCAGTGGCGCTTCAAGAGTCAACGATTCTGCGCGGGCCTGCTCCAGGTGATCATATGGCTTAACCTTCATATTGTGCAGTGAATTCTGTTCAATGATCCCGGTGATTTTGGCACGTGCCGCAGCTAATACCGTAGGGAATTTGTTTAGCTTATCATCATAGAGATCAACATCCTTCAGATCCTGTTCGATCTTTTCCTGACGTTCCTGTGCATCCTCGGTAACCTCTTGTGCAGCAATGGGATCAAAAAGCTCTAATTGGTCTGCCTTAGCTGTCTCCTCCGCAAGCTCCTTAAGTTCTTCTACAATTTCTTGAAGTTCATATCCGGTTTCTTTAACTGCACCTTGCAGTTGCTCTTCAAGCTCCGGCGTATCCTCTTTCAGCTCTGTAATACGCTGTTTGACATTGCGGTCAGCTTCGCTGATGACAGCAATGTGTTTCTCTTCCTCTTCAAGCGCTGCGCGGAAGGAAGCTTCGGTCAGCTGTAATTGTTTCACAGCTGTCTTGAGGGCAGCCAAGCGATAAAATGCCGGCTGAACGCCTTGACCTTCGCTTTGTAGTGCAGAGATTTCAACGAGCTTGGCAGACAGCCGCTTAGAAATACCCTCGACTAGCTCTCCCGTCTTGCCTTGAACGATCCCTTGAAAAGGATTTAGCGATTCCAGTGCCCGATTTGCCTGGACCATTAAATTAGATAACTGTTTCTGTTGCTCGCTAAGCTGCTTGCGACGACGCAGGCCCGTAACCACTACAAAGAGTACAAGGAGGATTAGAAGGGCTCCGATAAGAATCGCTGCAATCATAAACATGGAGCTGCTGGAGCGGTTTACACCATTCCCGGCGCCGACTGCGCTCCCGCTTCCTGCGGTTCCTCCAGTATTGCCGGCACGATCTCCAATAGAATGGATGGCATTAATCAAAGTCTTTGTCCCGCCAGCGAAGTCCCCTTTTTTGGCATAAGGAATGAAATAAGTGTCGAGCAGTTTTTGGATGGCTGAACTTCCCGAGGACCCTCCCTGATTCTTAGACCAAGTATTTAACGAGCTTTGAAAGTCTGGATTTAAGAAATTTAGCTCAATGGACTGGTCACCAGCGGAGATCAGCAGTAGAAGATCCCGCGTGGACAGTTTCCACGAGTCGTAAACCTTGTCTGCATACTTATCAGCTGGAGTACCGTCTGTGGAATCTACAGTGAGTACGTGGATGGTCAGGAGTTCTCCAGTAGCGGTAGCAGAAATAGACGCGGCTTCTGCGGAACTGAACATTTCAGCGTTATCGGTAACGAATCCCTGCTGTGCAGGAATTCCAGCGGCATATGCACCGGGTATCCATAACAGGCTGAGCATTAAGAATAAAGCTATATACTTTTTCAAGCTGACACGCTCCGATCTGAAGGGCTTTTTATTCTATATATTATGCTGATAATTATACTATATCATTAACCATCAGGTGACCTGGAGATACTCCTATTATTATATAGCTATGTCGGCATACCAACAAAAAAAGCCATGCTCCCAATAAGGGAACACGGCGTATATTCAGAAGCATTATCTTGTCGGCAGACAGAGAATGTATTGCAGTCTGGATTTAATTTCTTTTTGCCATTTCAAATCTCCAACTTTAACGGCAAGATTGAGCAGATCCAGATAATCGTCAACCTGTAATGTTGTTCGGGTAGAGGTAACGTTCATGGGTGATCAGTCTCCTTTTAACTTAAATATAGTAAATTGAAATTATTAACGCTTATAATAATGATAATCATTATCATCGTTTGTCGTTATTGCTATTATCCACATTTTCTATGTAAAAAGCAATATAAAAATCAAGACTTCGTAACTTTTATCATTTACAAATAAAAGAGTCCATCGAAAGATGGGGATTTGCGTATAATGTGTGGTTTTAGGAAAGAATTAGCAGGAATCTTACCATATTTTGTCGAATACTTTTTAGAATAATGCTTTAAATTCTAAATTTTTGCAAAAAGGGGAATTGGGCAATGAAGCGGTGCACAATGTTGCTTCTGATTATTTTTCTGCTTTTGCTCGTACCTCCTACAGCCGCTCACGCCGAAAGAGAGGATATAAGGTACCAAGTAGAACTGGAATATCCACCGTATAAATATGTAGAAAATGGGTATTTGACCGGGTTTGATATTAATTTGAGCACGATGATTTTTGAGAAGCAGGATTATCTTATTCACTACAGTACTGGGCAATGGGATGAAGTTTACAGTCGGCTGATTCAAGGAGATATTGAGATAGCAGGTCTTATGGCAATTACGGAGTCGCGTAACCAAGAGGTGTTATTTTCAGATCCGGTTATTAAAAACTATATTTCCATCTATGCAAGGCGAGAGCTTGAGGATGAGATCGATTTAAAGACGTTGGGAAGTTATAAGATTGGGTTAGGGAATGGACAGTATTCTGCAACCGTGCTGAATAGCAAGGTGGGGATTACAAATTACATAGAGTATGCAACGACTCCTGAAGCTTTAAAGGCTCTTGAAAAAGGGGAAATCGACCTTCTATTTGAGAATCAGGAAGTGATCGATTATCTGATTGCTGAACAGAAATTGAAGGGGAGTATTATCAAAAAAATGAGCAATCTCTACCCTAGGGATGTTGCTTTTGCAATAAGTAAATCCGCTCCGGAGCTAGTAACTTATGTTAACGAGAGATTGGATCGCCTGCATCGTTCCGGTGCTTTTGAAGAGCTGTATCAGCACTATTTCTTCGTTCATTCAGATTATTATAAAGTTATGATGCGCAATAGATTTATTGTGGGAGCCATTATTCTGCTTGGTCTTCTAATCATTAGTGCGGTTTTGCTAAAAATGTATATTAATCACTTACGGCGTGCGGTTTATTCGGAACAGCAATTTTTTGAGGATGTAATAGAGCATAGCGGTATGGTGGTTTGGGCTGTGCAGGCGGATAAAAAGGTAGTTCGGTTTAACAATTACGCTGAGCGAATGACGGGCCTATGCGAGAATGAAGTAGTGGGCAAAAACATTGAGGATATCGAGGGTCTGGCAGGCAGTACGGCGGCTATTCGGAATCTGCTGGAAAGGGCAGTTCAGCTTGACTATGTTGATAATATTGAGCATAAACTTCCGGACAATTCGCCAGCAGCGCGGTATTTTTCATTTCGGACCACCTTGTTAAAAGGATTGGATAAGCAGGCAGCTGATATTTTTGTGCTTGTAGGAGTGGATATCGATGAGCGCAAACAAAATGAGCTAAGGCTTCAGCAAAGTTATGAGGAACTGGAAGCTACTTACGAAGAGCTGTCAGCGACAGAGGTCGAGCTACAGGAGCAATTTGCTAAGCTGCAGGTAGGTGAACGACGGTTCAGTCTCGCGACAGAGGGTTCTGGTGCTTACATGTGGGAGCTTGATTGGGAGACAGGACTGTATAATCTATCGGATCGCTGGTACAAGCTCATGGGCTATACGGAGGATGAAATTAATTCATTCGAAAATGGGGTGCTTAGTATTATTCATCCCGATGACCAGCCATCATCCCAAAAGGCAAGACATGATCATCTGGCAGGTTTAACACCTATCTACGAGACGGAATACCGCATGCGGACCAAAGATAATCAATTCGTCTGGTTTGAGGTAAGTGGTAAAGCTATCGTTGATCCAAAGGATGAAGTTGTGTTATTTATCGGTTCACTGATTGATATTAGTAAGCGGAAGCAGGTAGAGCTAAAGCTGAGCAACAGTTATCAGGAGCTTGAGGCAACCTATGAACAGCTTACAGCCACACAGCAGGAGCTTGTAGAGCAATACGATATGCTAGTGGAGAATCAAAAACACATGCATCGTCTGGCTTATGTGGATGAGCTTAGTAATTTACCCAACCGTGTATGTCTACTGGAATCTATGGAGAAATATCTGCAATGTTCAGGAGGCAAGGCGGCGCTGTTGTTCGTAGATACCGATAATTTTAAATACATCAATGATACCTTAGGGCATAAATCCGGTGATGTTCTCATTCAGAAGGCTAGCAAAAGGCTGCAGTCGTTGGTGCGTGAAGGGGATATGCTCTCTCGGCTCGGTGGGGATGAATTCGTGATTTTTATTAAGGATATAGAAGACCACGAGGATGTGCTAGACCTGGCGGAGCGGATCATGAGAGCATTCAGGCAGTCCTTTTTAATCGGAGAGAGTTATTTGTACGTTTCCGTAAGCATCGGAATTTCCTTTTATCCGGAAGATGGGGAGACCACCGAGCAAATCTTGAAAAATGCGGACGTCGCTATGTACCGGGCGAAAGAGGATGGCAAAGGGACTTATGTGGTATATGACAAATCCATGCATACTGCGTTTAATGAACGAATGAATATAGAGAAGCATTTGCGCAGTGCCATGAATAATAATGAGTTTGAGTTATATTATCAACCGCAGGTGGATATCCAGTCTGGATTAATTTCTGGTTTTGAGGCTTTAATTCGCTGGAATAGTCCAACGCTGGGCTTTGTATCTCCACTTTCCTTTATCAAAATCGCCGAGGATTCCAGGCTGATTATTTATATTGGAGAATGGGTGCTTAGGGAATCGTGCATCTTTATGAAGGGCATTCAAGATCGTATGGGCATTCCTTACAAGATATCAGTTAACATTTCCATTATTCAACTATTGCAGGATGATTTCGTCGAGATGGTGCAGGAAAGTCTGACTGAAAGTGGGCTCAAGCCTAGTTGTCTTGAACTGGAAATTACCGAGTCTATTTTTATGGAATCGTTTGAGAGTATCGTGAATAAGCTTCAATTCCTCAAATCCCAAGGCATTCGTATTGCGCTGGATGATTTCGGAACGGGATACTCATCTCTTAGTTATTTGCAGCAATTGCCGATTTCTACGCTTAAAATGGATAAGACCTTTATCGATTCGCTTTCGGAAAAAGCTTACAGCCAGTCTTTTGTGCAGACCATTATACAGCTGGGCCACAATATGGGGCTGGAGGTCGTTGCGGAGGGAGTGGAAGAGATCAGCCAGCTGGATTTCCTCAGAAAATCGGGCTGCGATAAGGTACAGGGATATCTGGTTAGCAGACCTGTTCCGAAGCAGGAAGTGGTAGAGCTTTTGGAACCGCAGAAGCGTTACGGAATATAGCGGTTGATACACAGCCCTCATCTACAAGGTGGGGGTTTTTGGTGTGTAATGCTTCTGAGATTAAGTCTTTGCAAAAAAACAAGCTCCGACAGATAAACAGTGTCTGTGGAGCTTGTCACTAGCTGATGACAATTTTATTCTTCCCGGTGTTTTTAGCTTCGTAAAGTGCATCATCAGCCTGCTGAAAAGTGGAATTTTTGGAGTCTGCGCCTGTGTAATCATGCATCCCGATACTGACGGTTATGCTTTTACCTTCCATTTCGGCAAAAGGGGTATCGGCTACTTTGGCTAGAATTTGTTGCATGATTTCATAGGATCGCTCAAAGGTTTTGGTAGTCAAAATGACAATGAATTCCTCGCCACCGTACCGCGCGGCGAAATCAGCAGGACCGATATACTCGAGCAGAATCGCTGCGACTTTTTGTAATACGATATCTCCAACGGAGTGTCCATAGCAATCATTTACTTTTTTGAAATTATCGATATCCATAACGGCAAGCTGCATGGAGAATGGATTACTCTGCTGGTGCTCAATTAGCCAACCTAAATATTCGTGAAAAGTCTTGTGATTATACAGATCAGTCAGGGGGTCTATCTTAGATAGACGATCCATAATTATATTCTGAATGCGTAATTCCTGTTCTGACTTAACGGAGTTCTGCAGGGATTGCATCAAATCACGTCCACGAACGATTACTGCAAAACCTGCCAAAGCAGTGCCTGCAAAAATAAGAGCGATAATGATAGTTTGGGTGATCGGTAAGTACTGGTGAATGGGTGTCCTGGTGAATAAAATGATCGTGTACAGTAGAGAAATAGCAGAAGTGGCTATCATATAACTGCTCTTCAGATAGATCATCGAGACTAGTAGCGGGAACAGCATAATTAATGATTTAACATGCAACTCATCGCTGAGATTGACGATAATCAAAACCGCAAATAGATGGCTTGCAACCGTAATGGCGAGTTGGGCCCATAGGGGCTTCCATCTGTAGATTACTTCTAGAATAATGATCAAACTCACTATGATGGAATCAGAAATCAACGAGTGCTCAATATAATCGTTCCTGGTTGGGGTTTCCGGACGCTGGCTCCATAAGGATAGAGAAACAATGAACTGAATACTTAAATACACAATCAGGATGATCCAGAATGAATTGAGAAGCACACGATTCCAATAGGTCTGACGAGGAGTTTGAGGTGTGGCGCGCATAATGTGATCCTCTTTTCCAGTGGCAATATGCTTATATATTCGACAATAAGCTCAGGTTTCCTCTTGATGGCTTTCTTGGAAGCGGGAGTTCAACAAGCATCTTTATAAGGGGGGATTGCCTGGCCCGGGGAATGATTGAACGAAAAGGAATACTATAGAAAGTATTTCCTTTAATTAACTCTGCTGATATAATGTTAGAATACATAACATCAATCGAGTGGAGTGGAAGTGAAGATGCAGATCCGTCCAAACCAGATTTTCGTAGTCGTCCTGTTGCTTCTTGTCAGTGTGTACAGCTTATTGATTGACATGCTCTGGATTCATAAGCTGGTGATTATTCTGTTTATGGGTTCTCTAGGATGGTTCTCGCTGAATACATCCCGCTACGGTTATCGCAAAGAAGCGCTGCTGAAGGAGTCACAGAACAAAGTGGAGCTTCTTGGCAATGAGATTGTAGTTACCTCGGATCGGCTGCATGGTGCACTTGAAGAAATCAGCCGCCATACAGAGCAGCTGCAGCAGACAGCGGATTATTCACACGCGTATGAAACGGATTTAAGGATTCGCAGCAACGAAGCTAAAGCCAATATTGAAGGGGCCTATCAGACGATGGGCGGTGTAGCTTCAGTTACAGCACATATCGAAGAATTGACGGAAAAACTAGGCTCGAATATGCAATATGCCCGGCAAGGAATGACAGCAATGGTAGATTCCCTGAGCATTGCAGATGGGGTGATGAAGGATCTGCAAACACAGAGTGGGGACATGTTAGCTAAGTTTACTACCCTGAGTAATCATATTGCGATGGTAGAGGAGATCAATACATTGATTAACTCCATTGTGAATGAGACCTCATTGCTCGCGCTGAATGCTTCTATTGAAGCGGCCCGGGCCGGTGAACAGGGCCGCGGATTTGCAGTAGTGGCCAGCCGGATTCGGCAGCTGGCTGATCAAAGCAAGAGCTCGGTAGACCGCTCCTCAGGCATCTTGCTTGACATTAATAATGGAGTACAGCAGGTGCTGGAATCCGTTACGAAAGAGCAAGTCTCAGTGGAGCGTGGGGTGAACGAGGTCGGCACGGTGAAGCTTCGACTCGATGATATCGCGTCGAGAGTAGATGAAGTAGGCAGCGCCGTGACGGAAACAATCGATGCTGCCGCGAAGCAGGGCAAGCTGATTGTAGAAGTGACAACGGAGCTGAGCGGTGCGGTGGCGATCGTGAATGAGACGATTGCCAATGTAGACCTTACGCTGGAGCAGGTGACACGGCAGCGGGATCAAATTGGGCAGCTGAACGAAGTCAGCGCCAATCTGTTAGCGGAGTCGCAATCCTTGCAGCAATCGGTTACTAGCATTGCGGGCAGAGCGGAAATTGAGATGAGCCAATATGCAGCCCGGCTTCAGGAAATGCAGAGTCTCTTGGAGACGATTTCCGCCAAGGAAGAACTTTACGCTCCAGATACTGAAGTTCATCAAGGTGTTTTGAACGCTTACATTAAGAAAATTCCAGATGTACAAGCCATTTGGTCTAATCGGACGGATGGAACCTTTATCTACTCCGAGCCAGCGGCTGGCTTGTTGAATGCTAAGCGGCGTGATTGGTGGAATGGGGCCATGAATGAAGGTGAATATGTCTCTAAACCTTACGTATCTGCGATTACGAAACGTTCTTGTATTACATTATCTAGAGCAATCCGGAATCGTCAGGGAGATGTAGTAGGCGTGGTGGGTATTGATTTAGCGGTGTAATAAAGCAACAGCAGCAAGCCCTTCTGTAGCAGAGGCTTGCTGTTTTTTTTATTCCGATGCTAACACAACTTAGCTTTAGGTAGCGCTGACCTGCAATTGCTTCCACGTTGCCTGCCAGTTTTTTTGTGCAATTCGTTTTTCATAAATAGGGAGTAAGCTTGGATTATTGTTGAAATGAGGGGTAGCCCGCAACACTACATTAATAACATCCGCAATCCCATGCGGAGCGGTTAGGATAACCTTACCGTATTCATCTAAGGAAAGCCCAAGCGCTGTAGCTGTTTCCGGAAACTTGGAGATGGCATCTACAGATGACGTATAGGGTGCAAGGTTGTTAATGGTATGCATTCTTGCTTCATTCTTAACGGACCATGGCACATGGGGATTTAAATCTCTTAGTTTTGCCTCCCATTGCTTTTCCACTTCCTCATGAAGATTGCTGCCGTCATAATAAATAACATCAATATCTGGCAAAGGGGTCCGTTCTTCAAATCCATGTAAGGTATCCCAGATTTTTGAACGTACAAACCCCGCACAAACCCACCAGTCAGGTAACTGTAGCGATCTGGCATTTTCTAAAATATCCATCATCCAGGGATCATTATGTACAAGCTGAATGATATCTGCCTCGTGTTCTATTTTGTGCAAACTGTCACCTCCGATATTCATGCTTCCAATCTGTTAATATCATACAACAAGAGTTTCAATAGAGGTATAAAGGGACAGGCTGAATGGACAGAGGCATGAACTATCTTTATAATGAATCGACATCGAGACCTTTGGAGGCGGTGACCGTGCAATATACGTTTACTATATTACTGCAATTGTTGGAAAGAGCTGCGTTATTGCTGATGTGTCTATTTGTATTGACTCGTCTGCCGCGGTTTAAAGAGGTTTTTCAAAAAGGGAGTTACGCTCCGCAAGAGCTTGCTATTGCAACGATGATCTTCAGCTTATTTGCCATTTTTGGCACTTATAGCGGAATTAATGTGGAAGGTTCGCTTGTGAATGTACGAATTATCGCCATCGTATCTGGCGGGATTTTGTTCGGGCCATGGGTTGGACTTATAACAGGCATCATCTCAGGGGTTCACCGTTTTCTGATTGATATCGGAGGGGTAACCTCTCTTCCTTGTCTGATTACGAGTATCACCGCGGGCATAGTGTCTGGGATAATCTATCGCCGCACCTCTGGTGAGCGTCGCTGGATAGCAGGCATTTTGGCGGGAATGGCCTGTGAGGCACTGACGATGCTGCTCATTCTAGCGATGGCTCAGCCGATGTCGCTGGGTGTGGATATCGTGTCCAAGATCGCTTTTCCGATGATTATGAGCCAGATTAGTGTCGGCCTGATTGTCGTGTTAGTGCAGAGCGTGGAAGGTGAGAAGGAACGGATTGCGGCTAAGCAGTCCAAGCTGGCGCTTGATATTGCCAATAAGACCTTGCCGTATTTTCGCAATATTAACCAGGAGTCGCTGCACACCATCTGCCAGATCATCAAAGAGGATATCGGTGCAGACGCTGTAGCGATTACTGATACTCGGTTTATTCGTGCCTATGTTGGTGTGGGTGAGGAGGATTATGAGACAACTAACGATATTATCAGTGAGGAAACTAAAGTAACGTTGTCCAGTGGTGAAATTACCATCCGTAATGATGATAGTGATTACGTGAATCCGCAGATCAAGTCGCTGATCATTATTCCTTTAAAGGAAAAGGGTGAGGTGACGGGAGCGCTCAAAATCTATTACACCAAAGCCCACAAGATTACCTACTCACTTCAAGCTATGGCCGTGGGTCTGTCGCAAATGATCTCTACCTTGATGGAAGTGTCGCGGGTGGAAGGCATTAAGGAAATGGCGAACAAAGCGGAGCTGAAGGCACTGCAGACCAGCATTAACCCGCATTTTTTATTCAATGCACTGAATGCGATTGCGTCCTCGATTCGAATTAATCCGGATAAGGCGCGTGAGCTGATTGTGAATCTGTCCGGTTATATGAGATACAATCTGGAGCTTACCGATGAATTCATTGATATCAAACGAGAGCTACAGCAGGTCCAGCAATACGTAGAGATCGAAAAGGCGCGTTTTGGAAGCCGGCTTAACGTGCTTTATGATATTGATGAGGTTCAGGTTCGGATTCCGAGTCTGATCATTCAGCCGCTTGTAGAAAATGCGATTATACATGGCATACTGAAGGTAAGAGGGACAGGAACAGTAACGATTTCTGTAAAAGACCACGGGGATACCGTACGGGTGGGCATTCGCGATACCGGAGCTGGCATCAGCGAGGAAACGATAGAGAAAGTCTATACTGGCGATATGCCGGAGAATAAAATCGGGCTGTTTAATGTACACCAACGGGTAAAGCTGATCTATGGGACTGGACTTACCATTCAGAGATTGGATAAAGGGACGAACATCTTTTTTGATGTTAAAAAGGAGGACCAATGAGAGCGATCATCGTAGAGGATGAAGAGCTGGCAAGACAGGAGCTGGCTTATTTAATAGAGACGCACAGCGGGATCGATATAACGGCACAGTTTGAAGATGGGCTGGACGCACTTAAATTTTTGCAGAGTGATACGGTAGATGTGATTTTTCTGGATATTAATATTCCCTCTATCGATGGGGTGCTGTTGGCACAGAATATCAGTAGATTCTCGGTAAAACCCTACATAGTGTTCATCACTGCGTATAAGGAGCATGCCGCTGAGGCGTTTGAGATTGAAGCTTTTGACTATATTCTTAAGCCGTATAGCGAGGTTCGCATTAAAGCCATGCTGCACAAGCTGGAAAATGCGTTTGCCAACCGTGGACGACAGGGGGAAGAGGAGCGTAATCCGGTCAGTGACAAGGTCAATCTGTGGAAAAATGAAAAGATTATCGTAGTGAATGCCGACGATATTTATTACGCCTCCGCGCAGGAAAAAAGTACAAGTGTGATGACTAAAGGTGAGGAATACAGCATGGCACTTAGTATTAGCGATTTCTTTCAGCGGCTGCCGCAGGATCGTTTTTTTCGCTGCCATCGTTCCTATATTGTTAACCTGTCCAAGATCAAGGAAATCATCCCGTGGTTCAACAATACGTATTTGCTGCGCCTGCATGATTTAGATTTTGAAGTGCCGGTAAGTCGTAGTAAGGTAAAAGAATTCAGGCAGATTATGCGCTTATAAATGCAATTCATTCTTCATTTCCGTCATCTCATGCCGGATTTCTCTCAACATCGGCTGGTTTAGCTACAATAAAGAGGCGATAGAAGCTCTTGTAGCAGACAACGAGAGAGAAAGAAGGAAAAGACCATGACTACGACAATGGACAGCAAAAGCACCAAACGGTGGCTAATCGTATTAGGTACAGTAATTATGCAAATGGGTCTAGGTACCATCTATACATGGAGTTTATTTAATGCGCATCTGGTAACAAAATTTGGCTGGGAGCTTAACTCCGTTTCGATTACTTTTTCTATAACGAGCTTTGCACTCGCTTTCGCGACCTTGTTCGCAGGGAAGCTGCAGGATCGTTTCGGGCTTCGCCGTTTGACTGCTACTGCTGGGATTGTGCTCGGACTAGGATTGATCCTTAGCTCGCAGGCCAATTCACTCTTCATGTTCTATTTATTGGTTGGGGTGATCGTTGGTTTTGCGGATGGGACAGCTTATATCACTTCATTATCTAATTTAATTAAATGGTTTCCGAATAATAAAGGTTTAATCTCCGGCGTATCCGTTGGTGCTTATGGAACAGGGAGTTTGATCTTTAAATATATTAACGGCGGGTTGATTGACTCAGTGGGTGTGTCTAATACATTTATGTATTGGGGTTTGATTGTTATGGGCATGATTGTAATCGGTTCCTTGCTCGTAAGAGAAGCTCCGGTTCAAGCGGCCCCAGCACCAGCGGGTTCAACGACAGCTGCAGTAATGAGCTCACCGAAAGACTATACGGTCAAAGAAATGCTGCGGACAAAAGAAGCGTATCTGCTATTTATCATCTTTTTCACCGCCTGTATGTGTGGTCTGTATTTGATCGGTATTGTAAAAGATATCGGCGTGCAGCTGGCTGGACTTGATGTACAGACTGCAGCTAGTGCGGTGGCTATGATTGCGATCTTTAATACAGCGGGACGTTTAATTCTGGGTGCTTTATCTGACAAAATGAGTCGCTTGAAGCTGGTAGGCGCATCACTTGCTGTAACTGCGGCGGCTATGCTGACCCTCAGCTACGCGACCCTGAATTTCGGACTTTTCTTCACTTGTGTAGCAGCCATTGCGTTCTGCTTTGGCGGGAATATCACGGTGTTCCCGGCCATTGTCAGCGACTTCTTCGGACTGAAAAATCACAGTAAGAACTACGGAATCGTCTACCAAGGTTTTGGTATTGGTGCCCTTTCCGGTTCGTTTATCGCCGTCTTCCTAGGCGGGTTCAAACCAACCTTTGTTATCTTTGGCCTCTTGTGCCTGCTGGCCTGCATCATCGCGATTTCTCTGAAACCGCCAGTGGCGAAGTCGAAAGAGAAAAAAGCGCTGCGTCTCAAAGCAACGGAACGTACAGCTTAAGGTGTAATTGAAGTTAGAGCCAGGCAGCGATTCTCCGGTTAGTGGAGAATCGCTGCCTGTTTTTTTGATTTGCGGTGGCTTGCTGAGCTGAGACTTGTTTGGGCGGATTATCTTCAATTGGGAGAAGGAGTTTTGCTGGGATCTGAGAAGTAACTGCATTCTGTACAACTATTCCGTATGAAATAGTGAATCTTCGGATTTTAGCTGTATTCTGTACAACTAAAAACTCGAAATTTTGCTTAGAGGCGAAAAAACCAAGGAAATAGTTGCACCAAATACAGCTATATCTAATGGTGGCGTGATGCGTGAAAAAATAGTTGTATGAAATACAGTTAAACGTGACTACCCTTGCACCAGCACCAGCACCAGCACCAGCACCAGCACCAGCACCAGCACCAGCACCAGCACCAGCACCAGCACCAGCACCAGCACCAGCACCAGCACCAGCACCTATATCACTACGAGCGCCTAGCACCTACATCACTAGGAGCACTTAGCACCTACATCACTAGGAGCACTTAGCACCTACATCACTAGGAGCACCTAGCACCTATATCACTACAGGCACCTACACCAGCACCTACATCAGTACCAGCATCTGTACCAACGTCTGTGGGCCTGCACCATCACTTTTGCCATTCCTTTCCCTTCGTCTCTCTTTTGCGTCTAAACATTGCCTCCGTTACTGCTCAATATGTTTATTTAGAGGGTGGATAGATTTGTCGGACGCACAGCGGATTTTTTGTAACTAGGTAAGCAAGTACATCAATAGGACAGTGTGGTCGAAGCAGTGTTGGATGTGATCTGATTCTTGCGGAACTCGGATGGGGAGACCCCGCTAAGTTTATTGAATATGCGGTTGAACTGGGAGAAACTGTTGAATCCGCATTGCCCGGCGATCTCGGAAATCTTCAGGCGGGTGTAAATCAGCAATTGCTGGGCATTACGGACCCGGGTCATCTGAATATATTCTGTCAGCGTGGAGCCGGTAATTAACTTAAATTGGTGTGATAAATAATAGGAGCTGATAAAGAACTCTTTAGCGAGGAAATCAAGGGATAACTCGCTGTTGTAATGGCTATGGATGTATGCGGTGATCGAGTAGATTTTTTGCATAATGGCATTTCCGATCTCCTCTGGGACATAGCTGTTCTGATCCCTGCGCTGGTATAAAGCACATAGAAACTGTTGGAAAAGGCTGTGAATGAGTACTGGATTTAATGGTGAAGTGCTGTGTGATAAGGTGAAGATAGCGTTAAGAGGATCAAACACGGCTTTGCGCAACTCTTTTGGCAAACGGTAGATCGGTATTTCTTCCCAAAATGAGAGAAACATACTTTTGTAAGCGTTCTCTAAACCGGGTATATCCTTGGGCATGGCGAAGTTTATGATCAGCCGCTTAAATGGCGGCCCTTCCGGATATTGTGTCTTATGCATCCGATAAGGACGCAGGAGCACGATGTCATACTGCTGGAGGGCGCAGACATTCCCATCGATAATATGAGTGGCTCGGGAATCCATTAAGATATGAATCTCGTAAAAATCATGAAAATGCTGAAACTCCATATTGATATCGTGAGAACGCTGGTCATAATCAAAATAGTAAAAAAGGGGATCAACGGGCGTGTTGATACGTACGCTATATCCTTGTTCGTACAGTAAGTCGCTTTCAAGCAAATGCTCTCACCGCCTTATTCTGTAATATGCACTTATTATATGTTCAGAAAAGCAAGATTTGCAATATATGAGGGTTATTACAGCAAATATAAAGTAGTTTTTGTATGGAATGGTTTGATATATTACGGGTGAATGGAACTAGCCAACATGAGGGAAGACCCAAAATGGCAGGCGAAGGGGCGGAAAACAGATGAACAACAGCCGGATTAGTAAAGTTGAGATCATTGAAAAGCTGAACCGCGTGACGGATAAGCTGCTGAAGCTGGAGCGGCCGGAAAACGAAGCCGAACTGCAAAATTTAGGGGAGGATGCGGGACGACGGGGGTATTTTGCTCGTGATTTTGGCATGGAGGAATGGGATTGGCCGCAGGGAGTGGGGCTTTACGGACTTCAAAAGCTTGAGCAGCATTTCAAGGATGAGCGTTATCAAGAATATGCCAAGCTTTGGATGAGCAAGCAGCTGGGCAAGGGGCTGCCGAGCCGGAATATCAATACAACAGCGCCGTTGCTGTCATTGATGGAACTGAAGGAAGCGGAGGAATTAAGCCTGGAATGGGTACAGTGGTTGATGCATGGCCTGCCGCGGACGAAGGAGTCTGGTTATCAGCATGTCACAACAGGAGCGAGCAAGGATGAAGTTACGCTCAACGATAATGAAATCTGGATTGATACGTTATTTATGGCTATTTTGTTCACGGCAAAAATGGGTGTGAAATACGATAATTCCGCATGGCGGCAAGCGTCGCTTTACCAACTGCTGCTGCATATCAAATACCTGTTTGATAAAAAGACAGGGCTGTTTTTTCATGGCTGGCATTTTGGCGGCCGGCATAATTTCAGCGAAGCCTTCTGGTGCCGGGGTAATAGCTGGTTTACACTCGGCCTGCCTGAATACCTGGATTTGATGGGGCCGTATCTGGACAGTGGAGTGTTTGAATATCTTCAACAGATCCTGAACGCACAGGCAACAGCTTTATTAGCCTGCCAGAGCGGAGATGGATTGTGGCATACGCTGCTGGACGACTCTAGCAGTTATGCTGAAACGTCAGGCTCAGCAGCTATCGCAGCGGGTATTTTGCATAGCGTACGCAGGGGGTTGTTGCCGGAATCGTATGCAGGTCATGCCCTGAAAGCGATCCGGGCGGTGCTGGACAGAATTGACGATGAAGGCACGGTGCTTGGTGTATCCGGCGGTACTCCGATTGGTGCTGCAAAAGAAGATTATAAGCAAATCATTATTGCCCCTATGGCCTACGGGCAGGCCATGGTTTTAGTCGCACTAGGTGAAGCGTTACATTACTGTTGAGGTTGAGTAAATAGCTAAGGCGAGAGTCAAAAAAGCTGGAGAAATATTTGCTTGTAACTTCGCTGGTGCTTGGAGTATACTATTTTCGGGATGGTTAAGCGCTTACCTTGAAGGAGGATAAGCAAACATGGTAAATCCGATCGTAGTTGGCATTATTGGGGCAGGCAGAATTGGCCGGCTTCATGCAGATAATCTGCGTGTGATGCCGTCGTTTAAGTTGAAATCCATTGCGGAGGCTGTGGTAAGTGAGGAATTGCTGGTCTGGGCAGAGAGCCGGAATCTTGGCTCTGCATTTGTGAATGGGCAAGACCTTCTGAATGACCCTGAGATCGAGGCTGTGTTTATCTGCACACCTACGGATACCCACGCCTCATGGATTGAGCTAGCAGCCCGGGCTGGGAAACATATTTTCTGTGAAAAGCCGATCAGCCTGTCGTCAGAGTTTACCCACCAGGCACTGAAGATAGTGGAGGATGAGGGTGTATTGCTACAGGTCGGCTTCAACCGGCGAATGGACCCTAGCTTCCGCAAACTTAAGCAACTGGTTCAGTCAGGAGAGCTAGGCAGTCCACATGTTGTGAAGATCACATCACGTGATCCGCAGCCTCCGGGTGAGGCTTATGTGCGGTCTTCCGGCGGGATGTTTATGGATATGACGATTCACGATTTTGATATGGCCCGTTATCTGATGGGTGAGGAAGTAACAGAAGTTTATACCCGAGGTGCCAATCTCGTTGATCCGATGTTTGGGCGCTGCGATGATGTGGATACAGCTGTCATCACGCTGACCTTTGCCAGTGGCGCAATCTGCGTCATAGATAACAGCCGTAAGGCTGTATATGGTTATGATCAACGTGTAGAGGTGTTCGGTTCCTGCGGCTCAGCCACCGCCGACAACTGCCGTCCAACAACTGTAGAGGTTTCAACCGCTGCTTCGGTCACACGCGATCAGCCGCTTCATTTCTTTCTCGAGCGGTATAACCAGGCTTTCGTGGAAGAGGTTACCGCATTTGCCCGGGCAATCCGCTTGCAGGAGCCTATCATTTGCAGCGGGCTTGATGGGCAACAGGCGGAACGGATTGCCGAAGCCGCTAAGGAATCCTATCTTACCGGGCTTCCGGTCAAGTTGTCTTCTTGTGCCGGAGAGGGAATATCGGCGACACATGCTTTGTAAGCGGATGCAGATGCTGAAGATGGGGGAGGTCTGTGAAGATGTCCAATCTAATCATAAAAGCCGGAGCACCCGGCAAAGATGGACTTGTAGCGGCAGTTAGCAAGGAGAGCGCTGGATGGGAGTATGTAGGTTTTGAAGTGTACCAGCTGCAGGTTGGGGATACGCTGAGCCGCAGCGCGGAAGGGAATGAAATCTGTCTGGTGCTGCTGGCGGGCAAGGCGGATGTGAGAGCAGGCGCCCAGTTGTTCACCGGGATCGGTGAACGTATGTCTGTATTTGAGGATTTGCCGCCGTATGCGGTGTATATTCCGGCGGGAGGGCATTATGAAGTTACGGCCTTGACGGAGCTGGAACTTGCGGTTTGCTTTGCACCAGGAACGGGCAAATATGCGCCACGTTTGATCGCTCCGTGCGATACTGTGGCGGAAGCCCGCGGTTCTGGCAGCATGTCACGGCGAGTGGTCAACATTTTGCCTGAGCAGAGTGAAGCAGAGAGCCTGCTGGTTGTGGAAGTGCGTACGGGTGGCGGCAATTGGTCCAGCTATCCTCCGCACAAGCATGACTGTGACAATCTACCTGCTGAGTCTTATCTGGAAGAGACATACTACCACCGGGTTAACCCGGCTCATGGTTTTGTAGTGCAGCGGGTGTATAATGATGACCGCAGCCTCGATGAGACGATGGCGGTGTCTGACCGCAGTATTGTATTGGTTCCGGAGGGCTATCATCCTGTATCGGCACCGCCGGGTTATGATTCTTATTATCTCAATGTGATGGCAGGTCCGGTCCGCACATGGGTTTTTCATAATGATCCGGAACATGAATGGCTGTTCGAGATGCAGCAACACCAGAAGGATAAGAAGGAATAGTGTAGCAGCACGCACGAAAAGGGGGCTTCCGCAAGGCGGAGGCTCCTTCTTTGTGTCGATGTATTGACCAAATGTTCGCCACAGTAACAGAGTCCCTTGCACCGCTTAATAGACACTGTCAGAAGAGTTCCTTATAATCTAGGTATAGGATTGATTGTACGAACGTAAAGGCGGGCTCACTAACGATGAAACCTACGATATATGATGTGGCACGGGAAGCGGGAGTCTCCATCGCTACGGTGTCCAAGGTGTTGAACAAGAACGGGAGAATTAGCGATAAGACACGGGAGAAGGTTCATCGGATCATGGAGGAGCTGAATTACCAGCCGAGTCTGGTGGCCTCTGCGCTGACGAGTCGCCGAACGGGAACAATCGGGTTGATGATTCCCGATATTTCCAACCCCTTTTTTGCTGAGGCGGCCCGAGGTATTGAGGATTATGCTCAGGAGCAGGGAAGCGACTTAATTGTATGCAGTACAGACCGGGATGATGAGAAGGCGGCCCGGTATATCTCACTGCTCCTGCGCAAACGGGTGGACGGTATAATCATTGCTTCTCATACAGGGAATCCGGATATGGTCCGCCGCCTGCTGGCTGATCACGTGCCGCTTGTGTTATTTTCGGCTGATATCCGGATGATGGAGAGCAACAGCGTCACGGTGGATGACTATAAGGGAGGCTATCAGGCGACAGAATATCTGTTGTCCTTGGGCCATCGCAGGCTCGGCGTTATCTCTGACAATTTACCGGGGAGTAAGCTGCGCGTGGAAGGCTTTATGGATGCGCTCAAGGCAGCAGGTGTTGGCTTTGACAATCCGGCTAATCTCACGCATACCTCAGCCACGCTGGAGAACGGCCGCAAAGCGGCTGCCGCGATGCTGGCTCAGGCGCAGGAAGACCGGCCGACCGCAATATTCGCTTGCAACGATCTGCTCGCGATTGGGATATTGAAGGAGGCGCGCAGCGCAGGCTTGTCAATTCCCCGTGATCTGTCCGTAGTGGGTTTTGACAATACAATGCTGGCTGAAATTTGCCATCCTACCTTGACCAGCATTGCTCAGCCTCTGCGTGAGATGACGGAACAGGCGATGATTCTGCTGAACGAATCTATCGACAATCCCGATAGTCCTAAGCGCAAGATCATGCTGATGCCGGAACTGATAGTCCGCCATTCCACTGGACCGGCACCGCATTAGGAAGACACAAACTCTACAAACGGAGTAAGAACGCCGACTCCTATCTGAAGACCTGTACTTCGCTTAGCGGCGAGGAACAGGTCTTTTCTTTGTTTTTTTCTGGTACATGAGTTCAGATCCCAACTTCGTTTAAGTTCAGGATTGCCAAACTCCAATTTCTAAACTATACTAATGGAAATTAGGTTAAGCGCTTAACCCACCCCCGATGATTGTTGTATCTCATTAATCCATTTCACTGAAGTTTTCTCAAGGAGGCGTCATAATGAACGGTTTACAGTTCGATCCTGCACGACCGCTGGATTTAATCGCTGTCGGTCGGCTCTGTATTGACTTGAACGCTAATGAAACCGGAAGACCCATGGAAGAGACACTGACCTTTACCAAATATGTTGGCGGCTCTCCTGCCAATATCATAATTGGAGCAGCACGGCTAGGGATGCGCACTGGCTTTATCGGTAAGATATCCGATGATCAGATGGGCCGTTTTATCCGAACTTATCTGCAAAGGAATGGCATTGACGATAGCCAGGTGAGTGTTGACCAGACTGGTGCAGTGACTGGGCTTGCTTTTACTGAAATAAAGAGCCCTCAGGAGTGCAGCATTCTGATGTACCGGGATCATGTGGCTGATTTGCTGCTGAGTACGGAGGAGATCTCGGAAGAGTATATTCGGAAGTCCAAGGCACTGCTGATCTCAGGTACTGCACTGGCACAAAGTCCGTCCCGTGAGGCTGTGTTTGTCGCTTTGGAGTTCGCCCGCAAGCACAATGTCACTGTATTTTTTGATCTCGATTACCGCCCCTATACGTGGAAGTCAGCCGCAGAAACAGCGGTTTATTATAATCTGGCAGCTGAGAAATGCGATTGTATCATCGGTACCCGTGAGGAATTTAATATGATGGAGAGCCTGTACAATGTAACAGATGCAGATGACGAAGCAACAGTTAACCGCTGGTTCTCGCACCAAGTAAAGCTGGTCGTTATCAAGCATGGCGGGAGTGGTTCAATCTCCTACACGGCGGATGGGCAGAAGCATCGGAGTGGTATTTTTCCCGCTAAAGTATTGAAGACATTTGGAGCCGGGGATTCCTACGCCTCAGCCTTTATTCACAGTCTAATGCGGGGTGAAAGCGTCGGTGAGGCCATGCGCCGCGGCAGCGCGTCGGCATCCATTGTCATCTCCCGCCACAGCTGTTCGGATGCCATGCCAACCTTGGATGAATTGGAAGCGTTTTTATTGTCTAACGAGGAAATCATTTCAGGTGCAGAGTAAGTAGCCGGAGGTTGGAGAGGACACAACTCAAACAACCCCAGATCGAATAGTTATGCAAGATTAGATTACATTCGCAGGATCGCATTAATGAGATGAAGGAGTGAGTAGAATGGCACAGCAAACCGTGCAAGTGCTGAACAACTATATTGACGGGCAGTGGGTAGAGGCGGCTACGGAGCACTTAGAAACGGTATACAATCCAGCGTCTGGTGAGGAGATGGCAAGGGTTCCGCTGTCCAGCAGAGTCGATGTTGATCGGGCAGTGGCGGCGGCAAAGGCGGCTTTTGCAGGCTGGTCCAAGACACCGGTGCCGCGCAGAGCACGGATCTTGTTCAAATATCAGCAGCTGCTGGTGGAGCATTGGGATGAACTGGCGAAGACGATCACGCTGGAGAATGGAAAAAGCTTCAAAGAGGCCTACGGAGAGGTGCAGCGCGGCATTGAGTGTGTGGAATTTGCGGCAGGTGCGCCGACGCTGATGATGGGCCGGCAGCTGCCCGACATCGCGACAGGCATCGAGTCTGGGATGTATCGCTATCCCATCGGTGTAGTCGCCGGGATCACACCGTTTAATTTTCCGATGATGGTGCCTTGCTGGATGTTCCCGTTGGCTATCGCCTGTGGGAATACCTTTGTGCTGAAGCCCTCCGAACGCACACCGCTGCTGGCAGCGCGTTTGGTTGAATTGCTAGAGGAAGCCGGGCTTCCGAAAGGTGTGCTCAATCTGGTTAACGGTGCGCATGAGGTGGTAAACGGCCTGCTGGAGCATCCTGATGTGAAGGCGATTTCCTTCGTTGGCTCACAGCCAGTGGCCGAATATGTCTACAAGAAGGGTACGGCGTGTTTGAAGCGGGTTCAGGCGTTGGCAGGGGCGAAAAATCACTCTATTGTGTTGGCCGACGCGAATCTTGAGGCTTCAGCAACACAGATTGTCAACGCAGCCTTCGGCTCGGCGGGAGAGCGCTGTATGGCTTGCTCCGTGGTAACGGTGCAGGAAGAGGTTGCTGATGAGCTGATCTCCATCCTCCTGCGTGAATGTGAGCAGATGAACATCGGCGATGGCTTGGACGACGACACGTTTCTTGGGCCAGTTATCCGCCAAAGTCATAAAGACAAAACGGTCGCTTATATTGAACAAGGCGTGGCTGAGGGTGCTAAGCTGCTAAGAGACGGCCGGGCGGATGCTGCGGTGCAGGGACAGGGTTATTTTATCGGCCCAACGTTGTTTGATGGAGTGACCCGGGAAATGAAAATCTGGCAGGAGGAAATTTTCGCGCCTGTCCTTGCAGTGATCCGCGTCAAGGATGTAGAAGAGGCGATTGAAATTGCCAATGCCTCTCGTTTTGCCAACGGGGCTTGTATTTTTACGAATGACGGCGGGAAAGTGCGTTATTTCCGGGAAAATATCGAGTCAGGCATGTTGGGTGTCAATGTCGGAGTGCCAGCACCGATGGCCTTTTTCCCTTTCTCCGGCTGGAAGGATTCCTTCTATGGCGATCTGCATGCGAATGGAAGCGACGGGGTTGAATTTTATACACGCAAAAAAGTCGTCACTGCCCGCTGGCAGTAACAAAAACGGCGAAAGGGAGGCTTCACGTGGATACGATTAGATTAACGACGGCGCAGGCGCTGGTGAAATTTCTGAACCAGCAATATGTGGAATTTGGCAATGGACCGGAGCGTTTTGTACACGGTATATTCACCGTTTTCGGCCATGGCAATGTACTTGGACTGGGGCAGGCACTTCAGGAAGCGCCGGGTGAGATGACGGTCTATCAGGGGAGGAATGAGCAAGGAATGGTGCATGCGGCGACTGCCTTTGCCAAGCAGAGCCGCAGACGGCGAATCATGGCCTGCACCGCTTCGGTAGGGCCGGGTTCAGCCAATATGCTGACAGCCGCTGCCACTGCGACGGCGAATCAGATTCCCGTGCTGCTGCTCCCCGGCGATACCTTTGCCACCCGTCAACCGGACCCGGTACTTCAGCAAATGGAGCACACCTACAATCTGTCGATAACGGTCAACGATGCCTTCAAAGCGGTGAGCAAATACTGGGACCGGATTTATCGGCCAGAGCAGCTGATGACAGCATTGCTGAACGCGATGCGTGTGCTGACTGATCAGGCAGACACCGGGGCAGTCACGATTGCGCTGCCGCAGGATGTGCAAGGGGAGGCCTGGGACTATCCACTTGAGTTCTTCCGCAAGCGCATCCATCGGATCGTTTCCCGTACTCCGCATCCGGATGAGCTTGCTGCGGCAGCTGATCTTATTGCCAGCAAACAGCGACCTCTGCTGGTCTGTGGGGGTGGAGTCCGGTATGCAGATGCAGGGATGGAATTACGTGCATTTGCAGAGAAATTCGCCATCCCATTCGGTGAGACGCAAGCCGGAAAAAGTGCCGTGGCAAGCGACTGTGCCTACAATCTCGGTGGCATAGGAGTTACCGGGAATGGCTGTGCTAATACGTTGGCCGCAGAAGCGGATCTGGTGATCGGTGTGGGTACCCGGTTTACGGACTTCACGACAGGTTCGAAGAGTTTGTTCGCCCATCCCGAGGTGGAGTTCCTGACAATTAACGCTTCCCTCTACCATGCCTCCAAGCTGGATGCGCTGGCTGTGGTCTGCGATGCTGCCGAAGGTCTTAGAGCGCTGTCTGCCACGTTGGAGGAGCGCGGTTACCGCACCGCTTATACAGATGAAATTGTAGTGGCAAAAAGGGCATGGGAAGTGGAAAGAAAGCGTCTATCTGACGTGGAGTATACGGTGAATCAGAAGGCAGATCGTCCAGATCGTCCAGATCGTTCTTCAGTTTCCTTCGTGCCGGAAGTTGCCGGACATCTTGACGAGAAGCTATCTGAATATGCGGCGAAGTTGAACACTTCGCTGGCGCAAACACAGGTACTCGGGATTCTCAATGAATATCTTCCGAAAGACGCCATTGTGATAGGAGCCGCAGGCAGCTTACCGGGCGACATGCAGCGGATGTGGAATTCCACTGTGCCGGATACTTACCATATGGAATATGGCTTTTCGTGTATGGGGTATGAAATCTCCGGTGCACTCGGTGTGAAATTGGCGGAGCCGGACCGGGAGGTATATGCATTGGTGGGCGATGGCAGCTATCAAATGCTGCATTCAGAACTAGTGACGAGTCTTCAGGAGAACAAGAAGATCAACGTCATTCTGCTAGATAACATGGGGTTTGGCTGCATCAACAACCTGCAGATGGAGCAAGGACTGGATAGCATGGCGACTGAATTCCGCTACCGGGGCCCGGAAGGTCAGCTGAGCGGCGAACTGATAGGCATAGATTATGCAGCAAGTGCCGCGGGATATGGAGTGAAGACCTTCCGTGCGTCAACGGCTGAGCAGCTGCGTGACGCTTTGAGGGAGGCTCAGCTGCAGGATCGTTCCACCCTAATCGACATTAAGGTGCTGCCCAAGACAATGACACATGGTTACGGAGCCTGGTGGAATGTTGGTGTTCCAGAAGTGTCCGGCAGTGAGGCCGTTCGGGCTGCCCACGAGCAGAAGCTTGAACAGCTTGGAAAGGCCCGCAGTTATTAGTATTAGTAATACTGTGAAACGGAAGGGGTAGAATCGATGATGTTCAAAGAACATGCGGTCAAGCTGGCGATTGCTCCTATCGCTTGGACTAATGATGATATGCCTGAACTGGGAAAAGACAATACCTTTGAACAGTGCATTAGCGAAATGGCGCTTGCCGGGTTTCAGGGAAGCGAGGTGGGCAACAAGTATCCACGCTCTCCGGAACGGCTGCGCCGGGCACTGGAGCTTCGTGGACTTGAGATTGCCAGCGCTTGGTTCAGCGCGTATCTGACTGTGCGGCCATATGAGGAGACAGCGGAGGCTTTTTGCGCGCATCGTGATTTTTTATATGAGATGGGTGCGAAGGTGATTGTCGTCTCAGAGCAAGGGCGGAGTATTCAGGGACAAATGGATACGCCGCTATTTGCTAATAAACCTGTATTCACAGAAGCGGAGTGGGCCGCACTTGCCGATGGACTGGGTGGGCTTGGCCGGCTGGCTGCTGAAAAAGGTATGGCGCTTGTATACCATCATCATATGGGGACAGGGGTGCAGACTGGGGGCGAAATTGCTAGGCTAATGGAGCTCACGGAACCGGAAGAGGTGTCCCTGCTGTTCGATACCGGTCATCTAGCTTTTGCCGGTGAGAATCCCTTAGAAGTGCTGCACATCCATTTACCTCGGATTAAACATGTCCATTTGAAGGATATACGTCCGGAGGTTGTTCAGCGTGTGCTGCGGGATCAGCTCAGTTTTCTCCAGGCTGTAAAAGCGGGCGCATTCACCGTACCTGGCGATGGATGTATATCCTTTGCGGAGATTTTCACCGAATTGGCAAGTTACTCTTATACGGGATGGTTTGTAGTGGAAGCGGAGCAGGATCCGGCACTTGCCGATCCGCTGGAATATGCGATCAAGGCGCGCCGTTATATCAGAGATCTGAGTGGTTTATAGGCCGAGGAGGGCTACCACTTGGTGCTTGGCGGCTGCTCGGACAGATTTATATGCGGGGGTTCACGGCTATGGCTGTGCGCACCTCGCCTTTTTAATGAGCAGGTGTAAAATACGAATGGCTTCGTTGGTCGGGTTCATGTTGTATGTGTTATAATGGCAGCAAATTAGGCGGAAGAGTTTCCATTTCCATGATGGTGCAGCCATATATCTATGAACTACTCGTGCATTAACGGCTAAACCGTGGCCGGGTATCCTAACGGTTATACAGAGGGGGTTATCTATTGTTCCGTTCCTGGTATCGCCGATTACTGCTGTCCTACTTTCCTATTTTTTTGCTTACTGTGACGATACTGATTTTTTCCTCTTTTGTATTTATTAATGATATTTCACGAATGGAAACCAAAAAAGCGGACCGTATCACCGCCAGCTATCTTATGGATAATGTGGACCGAACGATCAAGGAAGCTGAATTGTCAGTGCTGGAGGCTGCTGAACGCAGCGATGCTTATAAACGTTATTTTAACAATCAAGGCCAGATTGATATGGCGACCGTCTACGCTGTTGCCCAGAATCTACGCAACTTGACGCGTGAATCGCCCTATATTCAGTCCATCTATCTTTATGACAAGAGAAATGAAAGCGTTTTAACAGAAACTGGATTAAAGGACCTTTCAGGATTTGTAGACGAGGATTGGATTGGCCGCATCACCTCCGGCTCTTTATCGGAAGGCTGGCAGCCTGTTAGGGAATACAAAGATGAATTTCAGCGTACGTCTATACGTGTGCTTACCATAAATAAAGGTATGCCGCTGCCCTTCGGCTCGGAGGGAGTGCTCGTAATCAATCTCAAGATGAGCGGAATGGAACAGATCGTCGACGGTATGGTCAACGAACAGTTGTCCTTTCTGACCATCTTTGGCGCAGATGGACAGGTGGTCTATCAGGCCCATTCGGACAGTGAAGGTGCCAAGAATGGGAAGCAGTTGAACACTTTATATATGGAAAGGCTTGGCTGGACGTTTTCCAGCGGGATCAAAACGGGCAGTCTATTCAGCTGGGTGTCGGTGATTTCTTACCTTTGGGTAGCTATTGCCTTAGGTACGGTTGTGTGCGCGATTTTTTACCTGATCTATGTTACGCGGCGGAACTATAAACCAATTCAGGTGATTATGAACCGGATTGAAGGCCATCAAATTCGCAAGCTGGACCAATCCAACGACAGACCGGACGAAATGATGCTCATTGACGGGGTGCTGGAAGATCTAATCAACCATATGACGGATTATGATAAGAAAAGCAGAGAGAATCTGCTGTTACAGCGCAGCAAGCTTTTCAACGATCTCTTGCAAAGCGAACGGTTGGACAATGTCGTCCAGCGGATGGAAGAGCTGTCGCCGCTCTCCGGAGCTCATTCCACATCCCGCTTTATGGTTGTGCTAAGCGAAATCAACCGCTACGACAAGGTTTTTCAAGATCGGTATACAAGGGGCGATCAGAACACGCTTAAATTTGCCCTGATGAATGTCTTTCAAGAATTGGCGCGGAGTGCGGAATTGCAGGCTTGGGCGGAGTGGATTGGGACTGACCGGGCGGCAATTCTCTTCCTGACCACAGGAAGTGATGAAGAGATGGCAGAGAAAATCCGTGTATTCGCTGAGGACTGCCGCACCTGGGTGGAGCAGAATTTGCGCCTCTCCCTAAGCTTCGCTATCGGGCCAGTGGCGGCTGGGCCAGGGGAGATTCGCGATTCCTATGCGGCAGCGGAGAATGTGATGCAGCACAAGCTTTTAATGTACGAAGACATCGTTTTAACGGAATTTGGAGAAACGCGCCAGCCGCTTCTTGAGACATTCAAGTATCTACAAATGATTGCTGAGTTTGTTAAGCAGTTCCGGATGTCGAGCGGCCAATGGCGGGAACTGCTGGAAGGTGTTTTTGATGGTTTTAAACAGGATTATTTACAAGATGATGATATTCGCTCTCTAATTCAGGCCATGCTACAGATGCTGAGCCGGGAAGTGGCTGTCATGTCTGAGCAGCTGCAGGATGAGCTGTCAGCGGAAAATGCGGAGAAGCAGCTGAAGCGGCTGGAAGAGGCAGAATCCATAGATGAAATGAAGGGGATTTTGTTTGAGTATTTGACTGATTTATTCCGCACTTATGTTTCTGTCAGTGAGACTAAAAGCTACCGGGCGATGGTAACCGAGATGAAGAACTATATAGAAGAGAATTTTACAAATCCCGATCTCTCCTTAAAGCATTTGAGCGACCGGTTTCAGGTATCCGGCAAATATGCCAGCTATCTATTTAAAACAGAATTTAAAATGAAATTTGTTGATTTTCTAACAGAGCTACGCATGAAGGAAGCCGAAAAGCTTTTAGTGGAAACGGAATGTTCGCTGCAGGATATTGCACTCCAGGTGGGGTATGCGAATGCAATTACATTCGGCAGGGTATTCAAACGAGTATTAGGAATCACGCCGGGTGACTACCGTTCTTTAAAGCGCGGGCGCGGGACCTCCAGACTATAGGCTGCCGACTTTATTAATCCAATAGCAAGTGAACAATAGTTTTTTATAACCGCATCTGTGCACGCCAACCTCTATGATGGGGGCGCGAACACCGATGCGGTCTTTATTTTCACACTTTTGAAAGCGGTTTATTCTACGAAAATGGTTTGTATGGATAAACCGGAAGTCCGATTTTGCTGGGATATGAGCATCCGAAAGAGGTTTATTGTCAGACTGCCGAAATTCGTGAAATACTGTGGGCATCCAGAACAACAAGCGACCCAGTAGCACGGCAGTAAAAAGCATCACGAGCTATGGATTCCGCTGGGGATGGATAGAGTTAAGGCTAGGGGATCATAAATACACCATTAAAGCCTGCAAGGGCGAAGGGGATGGAAAAATGACAGTGAACGTACATCAAGGAGTTCTGAAGAAAGCAATCGGGATCGGATTAACCGCAATAATGGGCGTTTCTCTGCTAGCAGGCTGTTCCAATGATTCTAAAAACAACACAGCATCCGAGGGTGCCGCAGCCGGCGAAAGTGCCAAGCGCGTTACATTAAAGGTGGAAGTGTTTGATCGCGGCAACAGCCCAGCCCCTCATACCATTACCAATAACTACTTAACTAAACTAGTGCAGGAAAAGTTCGGAGATCCGAATAACATTGATGTGGAATTTGTACCTATCCAACGTTCTGAGGAAGTTACCAAGCTGAATGTTTTGATGGCGAGCAATACGGATGTGCCCGATATCGTATTTACGTATGATTCCAGTGTGTTTTATCGGTATGCCCAGCAAGGTGGCTTGACTGATGTCGGAGAAATTCTCGATGAATATGGCCCGAAT
Source organism: Paenibacillus sp. FSL F4-0122 (assembly GCF_038002845.1). NCBI lineage: Bacteria > Bacillati > Bacillota > Bacilli > Caryophanales > Paenibacillaceae > Paenibacillus > Paenibacillus sp. FSL F4-0122. The sequence goes on along the minus strand of NZ_JBBODI010000001.1, from coordinate 1,903,119 downwards.
CTGAAAAAGTTTATTGGCGAGGATACGCTGGCGTTCGGCCAGCTTGAAGGTCAGCAGTATGCGATCCCTGGTAAACGGGCGATCACAGGCCGTTATAGCTCCTACATCCGTCAGGATTGGTTAGATAAATTAGGATTGCCTGTGCCAACGACGACCGATGAGCTGTACACCACTTTGAAAGCGTTTAAAGAAAAGGATCCGGGCAATCTCGGCAGCAAAAACATCCCGATGGGCATGGCACTGGCACCAGCCCAATTCGAGACGTTGATTTTCTCTTTCATGAAGCCGATCAGCGGCGATCTGACCTACAGCCAACGTTATGAGCTGCCGCTGCATGAGGGCTTTAAGGATGCCCTGCAATTTCTTAATAAGCTCTATAATGAAGGGATGATCAGTAAGGACTTCAGTCTGGACGAGGATAAAACACAGTTGGCCAAGGATATCCAGAACGGCAATGTAGGCTACTGGTCGGAGGATGTGGATGTCTTGTTCTATGCCGATGGTACCCTGGATAATCTCTACAAAAATGTAGAGGGAAGCAAGGTGCTGCCGGTAGACGTCTTAACCAACGCCAACGTTGATAACAAGCACATTAAATCCCGGTATGCCTCCAACGGCATGTACATCATGATTCCGAAGAGTAGTAAACGCGCCGTGGAAGCCGTTAAGTATCTCGATTGGATGGCTTCGGATAATAATCTGATTGATATCCAAAATGGCGTTGAAGGTGAAAACTACGACCTGGTAGACGGTATTCCAGTGGCTAAAACAGATGTTTCCCAGGAGTTCGCCGATCGTCTGTTTAATGCTGGGGACATGGCCATTATCTCCAACGGCAAAAACATCGGTGATCAGGCCACTAATGAAAAAGCATGGGCGCTGGGCTTCCCGGAACGTAACCGGGAGATGCTGACTCAATCTATCGCAATCGCCAACGCTGACACGGTGGGTCCGCTCGTCTTCGGCAAGCCGATAGAAGCGGAATCCCAATATGGCACAACGCTTAAAGATAAGCTCAACGTAATTATTGTAAAGACGGCAATGGCCAAACCAGAGCAGTTTGAAGCAGTTTACGAGCAGGAAATGAAAGATTACATGACTTTGGGCGGAACCAAACTGAAAGAGGAACTGGAGAAGTCGTTTAAGGAACTTTCGGCTCAATAAACAAATATATAGTGAAAACCGGGGGGGAGATGGTGCTGCGCTCCACCCGGTTTTTCTCCTTAGGAGGAAAACGACTTGAGCAAAGCGACATACTTTAGACGGTATTGGCAATTGTACGCGCTGCTTTCGCTGCCTATTATTTATTTTCTGATCTTCCGCTATGGTCCGATGTATGGTGTGCAGATTGCTTTTAAGGATTTCAATTTGTTTCAAGGGATTGGAGGCAGCGAGTGGATCGGCTTTGATGCGTTCCGCGAGGTTTTTGGAATGAGAGAGTTCTATACCACCTTGCGCAATACCTTTATGCTGAATTTTCTGGATTTGCTGGTCTCTTTTCCGGCTCCGATTATCCTGGCGATTATGCTGTTCGAAATTCGTTCGGTGTGGTTCAAGAAAATATCGCAGACGATTTTGTATATCCCCCACTTTATTTCCTGGGTGATCATCGGGGGGATTGTGTATCAATTATTCGGCAACCAGTCCGGTATGGTGAACGGTGTGCTGGAGAGCTTAGGCCTTACTCCCATTCCGTTTCTGACTGAAAAAAATCCGTGGCTGATCACTTACTTATTCACAGGCGTCTGGCAAAGTGCCGGTTGGGGGACTATCCTTTATCTGGCGGCGTTAACCGGTGTCAACCGAGAGCTGTTTGAAGCTGCTGAAGTGGATGGAGCGACAAGGCTGAAGAAAATCCGCTACATTACGCTTCCCAGCATAAAACCAACCATCGTGACGCTGCTTATCCTCAATCTGGGAAAGATGGTCAGCATCGGCTTTGACCGTCCTTACATTATCGGTAACACTGCTGTGCGTGAGTATTCTGATGTGCTTAGTACCTTTGTGTACCGGGTGGGTCTAGAATCCGGACAATATACGTTGGCTACCGTAGTCGGATTGTTCCAGGCCGTGGTGGGACTGGTGTTTATTTTTGGCTCCAACTATATTTCGAAAAAAGTGACCGGAGACGGTATTTTATGATAAAGAAAGAAGGAGGCGGAGTGCTATGAGTGAACGTATCTCAAACCGGATATTCGATATCGTCAATATAACGTTTGTTGCCTTGTTCGTGTTGTTCTGCTTGGCTCCATTTTTGCATGTGATTGCCGTGTCGCTTAGTTCCAACCGGGCAATTACTTCTGGAGAAGTAACGATTTTCCCCATTGAATTGAACTGGAATGCATACATTAATGTTTTTTCCAATAATGCGATGATCCGCTCTCTTGTCTTTACGGTTATTCTGACGTTTGCCACAACGGTGCTGTGTATGCTTTTCACTGTCGCAGCAGCTTATCCGCTGACCAAAAGAAAATTGAAGGGCCGCAAATTTTTTATGTATCTGATCGTTATCACCATGTTTTTCAGCGGTGGTATTATTCCTGAATATTTGTTGATCCGTGATTTACATTTGATTAATTCGGTCTGGTCGCTTATTCTGCCAGGTCTGGTCAGCCCCTTTAACCTGATTATCCTGATCTCCTTTTTCAATAACATTCCTGCCAGCCTGGAGGAATCCGCCGAGATCGATGGCAGTTCCCATCTTCGTACACTGATGAGTATTATATTGCCGCTATCCATGCCGGTTATGGCCACGTTGGCTCTTTTCTACGCAGTGGGAAGGTGGAACGGCTTTCAGGATTCTTTGATGTATATCAATAATCCGGATTTGTATCCGCTCCAGCTTAAGCTGTTCCAGATGGTGCAGAACAACATGGTATCCGAACTGACACAAATGGAAGGTGCCAACCGGACCCCGCTGACACCAGAGAGCCTAAAAGCGGCCACCGTTATCTTTGCAACAGTACCGATCCTTGCCGTATATCCGTGGCTGCAGAAATATTTTGTCAGCGGGGTAATGCTTGGTGCCGTAAAAGGTTGAACCGTAAGCTGTAACAAGGGAGGAAAACATAATTATGGAGGACAAAGGCATATTTTCGTTCTCAACTTGCTGGAACATTAAACGCCACACTGCCGGTGACGCCATGCTGCGGGAAATCCGCGATCTCGGCTTTCAGCGGGTGGAGCTGAACTATAATGTGACTAAGGAAATGCTGGAAACGATCGAGCCGATGCTTGAGCGGGGGGAGATGGGGGTCTCCAGTGTCCACAACACCTTCCCGCATGTGCAGGACTCCGATTATGGCACAGATTCCGTGCTGCTAGGTTTTGAGGATAAGGAGAAGCGGCAGCGGGCGATTGAGCTGCTGATTGGCTCGGCTAAGTACGCTCAGCGTTACGGAGGAGAAGCCGTTGTTGTGCATCCCGGTGAGGTACCCTTTCCAAATGATATCAGCAAAGAGCTGGAGCAAATTTATAACGGAGAGGGTAGAGATTCTAACGCTTATCGCAGCAAATGGGCGGAACTGATGGAGCGGCGGGAAGCTTACAGCGCCGGCTATGTGCAGAAAATTATTGAAAGCCTAGATGAAGTATGTAACCGGGCAGTTTCTGAGGGGCTAAACGTCCGCTTTGGTATCGAAACACGTTCCAAACCGCAGCAGATTCCGACGCTTGCGGAAGCCAAAACGATTATTAAGGCGCTAAAGGGAGCGCCTGTGGGCATATGGTATGACACCGGGCATGCCATTATGATGGACCGTTTGGGTTTGTACGACAGTGTGGGGGAAATGGAAGGTCTGATGGATGATATTGTAGGTGTTCACATTCATGAGACCATCGGTCTGTCTGACCACTGGTGCCCTTATGTAAACAGCGGGAATATGGAATTCTATGATGCGTATCTGCCGATGATTGAACGGGCGCAGGTCAAAGTGTATGAGCTGAAGGCAGCTTGCCAGCCGGAAGAAATTGATGAAAGTCATCGGCTGCTTATGGCCAAATTGGCGCGTAGAGGGCAGGTCTGATGTTGAACGATGAAGACCGTAGGTTAGCTATGAAGTATGCTCCGCGCTTATTTTTCGATCAGAACGAGCCGTTTTTTCCGGTACGTCTCGGTATAACGGTGATGCGGCAGGAGGAGGAGTCTCCTTCCTTCCGGCGCCGTCTAGCTGTGAAGCATCCGGATGTGCAGTTCGTTGTGGAATACGCGATTTATTACGATTATGATATTCAGCATTTATATGATCTGGAGCATGTGTGGGTTTACATCGGTAGAAACGGGGAAGTGGTGGATGCCGAAGCGAGCTTTCACGGGAAATTTCTTAAAGCGCTGCTGCGCGGGGGCAGCAATCTAAGCGGAACACGGGTGGACCTCTATGTCCAACCCGGCAAGCATGCCCTCGCCCCGTTCCCTGAAGTCTTTGAGCTGTTACCAGGATTCGCATCCAGTACACAGGATGGGGCAGGTGCGGAGGGTCTGATTTATGGTGACTTTTTCCGCGATATACTGGCATCGGATGAAGAAACTGACCGTCTTGTCCACCGTTATCTGCAAACCTGCCGGTTCACGCCTTCCCTGTCCTATTCGATCTGGGAATATGCGGACCGGGAGGAATTGTTCGTTTCTTGGATTCAACTGTTCACGGAAATTCCTGAACGTATCCGACAAGAGCTGGCGCGGCTTCAGCTCCTGTTACCACCCAGACATTGAGCAGATTGTTAACATGGAGGGAAGTATAATGTACAAGCAACTGGTAGCCAGTAATGATAGAGCGGCAGTGGAGGGATTATCCCGGCAGGTGCTTGATCCGACGAGCCGCTATTATGGAGGGACAATAGATCCGGGTACTGGCGTTGCCTGGGTTAATCATACGACCGGCACACCAACCGATATGTGTTATTGGGGAGCGGCTCTGGTTAACCCGGATTCCGCATTCTACCGTGATGAGCTGCTGCTGGCCCGCCTGCTGCTGGCGACGGAGTTCGTGCTGCGTGCACAACATGAGGATGGCTCGATCTCTCCGGGCTGGACGAACTATCATTCTCCCCCGGATACAGCCTTTGTCATCGTCGGCTATGCTCAGCTATACCAACTGTTGGCGTCGCAGGATTGGGCGCCACTGCAACAGGTGCTTGATAATATGCTCTTGTTTCTTAAGCGAACTATTCCCGTCATGCTTACAGGGGGCTGTCACACGCCGAATCATCGTTGGGTATTGTGTGCAGCACTGGGATTTCTGCATGAACTGTTCGGACTGGAGGAGGCTGTCCAACGGGCGGAACAGTGGTTGGCGGAAGGGATGGATATTACACCTGATGGAGAATGGACGGAGCGCAGCAACGGTATTTATAGTGCGGTCAGCGACATCATGCTGATTCATGCCGCTCGTCTGCTGGATCGGCCGCAGTTGCTGGAGCCAGTTCGTCTGAATTTACACATGATGGTCTATTTGGTGCATCCTAAGGGCGAAGTTGTGACCGATTATTCTGGACGCCAGGATCTGGGGAGCTTTCACGACCTGTCTCCATATTATTTACCGTTCGCTATTCTGGCCCGTTCCGATAAGGAGCCATTGTTTGCGGGGATGGCCGAATGGGCAGGCAGAGCACTGGAAAATCCGGGGGTCTGCTCTGTCAACGTACTTGTACGTATGCTGCTGGAGCCGGAGCTTCAGCAACCTTTTGAAGATTCGGCAGCTCTGCCTGTAAAATATGAGAAAATACTGAACGGCGATTTTCCGCGACACGGCTATCTGCAGGATATGGAGAAGTCCGGCCATCAAGGGCGAATTTACCACAGCCGGCTGCATACTGATTTCGGAGCACCGGTTGCGCGCTACAGGGACGGGAACACTAGCGTGACCTTAATCACGGAGACGCCGTCTTTTTTTGCACTCCGTCACGGTGCCGTCAGGCTGCTTGCAGTGCAACTGGCTTCTTACTTTAATCCGGGATATGTCCCGATGCAGAAAATGATCAAACTACCTGACGGATACCACCTGTCAGGAGAACAAAAGAAGGGTTATTACGGTCCTGTAGAAGGTGAACTGCTTCCGCAAACATCTGGGGAGCCAGTAAGCCCTTGGTATCTGCTACCGCATCAGAGCCGCGCACTTACGCATGAACAGACATTCGGCGTGGAGACGGAGGTTCAACGCACGGACAGAGGGTGGACCCTCCGGTTGCATGCTGAGGAACCTACAGAGGTTATGACACAGCTGTCTTTTATTTTTGGACGTGAAGGATGTTTCACATCGGGTGAATTGCAGGCTGTCGGAGAGGACCATTATCTCTGGAACGGCGGTAACCTCCGCTATAGTTGTGAAGAGGACTGGATTGAACTGACAGGGGGCGAGCTTGGCCATCTGGCGGCTACGGTGCGTGAGGCGAAGCTACAGGATAACTGCAAGGCGGTGTTGGTCAATTTTATGACCCCGTTCGATAAGACGATTACGATCACTCTATCTCCTTCCATGATAAGAGAGTAACCTTTGCAACAATTTACAATTTAGCAGACGTTGACGTTACACCTCAGTCTTAGAATAATAAGCCTTATTAAAAAACCTTCCATTAGAAGCAAACCTGGAGTTATCAGGTCTAATGGGAGGTTTTGTTATGCATCTGCTAAGCATAGACTCACCAGATTTTAACCGTGCATAATGGTATAAGTAAGAAATCCGGGGGCACCAGCCGTCAGAAATTCAAACATTCTCCGAAGCCGTGACTGTCAGCTTTTATAAAATTTCCTTTAGTTTGGTTTACATAGGCACTTTTTTCGGTGGTCAAGTGTTATAGAGATATAAAGGTTAAGGAGGTGCTTACATCGCCACAGGATTCGCTAGACTCGACAGAGTTGGAAGAGCTAATCGTTAGGATTCAAAAGGGAGATTCCGAGCAGTATGCTTTAATTGTCAGGTCATTCCAAAAGCCGATCTATCGATATTGCTATCGTTTGTTAGAAAACAAGCAGGATGCGGAGGACGCGGTTCAGGATATTTTGGTAAAGGGTTATCAATCTATCCGGCAATACAAATCGCAAATGCATTTCTCGGCATGGCTCTATCGTATCGCATATCATCATTGCTTAAATCTGCTGCGCAGGCGTCGTCTGCATAAGCAAGTCATGCGTATTTTTCGTCCGGAAGTACTGTCTGCAAGTCCTGAACAGGAGCTGGATGCTCGGTTGTACAGTCCTTCATTGTCTGCAGCTTTAGCGCGATTGTCGCTTGAGGAGAGAAACATACTTATTCTGCGGGTGTTTGAGGAACAAACTTATGCTGAGATAAGTGAGATTCTAGGGGTCAGTCCCAATGCGCTAACTAAAAGAATGAATCGGATCAAGCTAAAGGTTCAGGAAGCTATGAAGTCAGAGGAGGAGATCATATGGAAAGAAACAAAATCAGCAATGAATACCAAGATATAATTTATGCCTCGGCGGGCAATGAACTTTTGGATGAGGTAGATGTAGAAGATAAGGTCATGGGGCGTATTACTGGCATAACAGGTCGAAAGCGATCGTTCTCGCTGAGGGTGATGAATAAAACAACGGCAGTGGCCAGTATGTTAACGCTGTTTCTGCTGATTTCTGTGACTGCGTATGCTGCGTCTGAATATATCCAAATCCGCAATAGTGAAGGAGTAGTGAAGGTCCAACATGTTGCGCCGACTGAATCTGCAGAAAGGGCTTCTTATGATAAATATGCGCAGCAAGCAGAAGAGTTCGCTAAACCGGGTGAATTGATCGCTTATCTTGTGAAAAATAAAGCAGGTGCAGCAGGCTTGGCGACAGAATTGCAGTTTAAGTATAAAGAGCAGCGGATAGATGCGTATTCTGATTTTTTAAAAGAAATCAAAAGAACAGGGGCGCCAATGCTTCCCAAAACGGCAGCGGGGTACGCTTTTAAATATGGTGTAATCCATCCTAATTCTCCGACTACGGATACAGCTAAGCCAGGTTCTCTGTATAAGGAAACATTAAATGATCTTACCGCTCAGGCAAATAAGGACAAGGGGACCCGCAATTTGTTTATGAAGGCTATACCGTGGTCCGAGCCAGGGGCGCTAAGTGTAACTTATTCGAAGAACAATGCTTTTATAGGGATCTCAGCAACGCTCATGCATGGCGGCAAGGTTTTCGTGGAACAAACGCCTGAGAATCAAGTTAATAAGCTCACAGTTGCAGGGACAGAAGTTATCTATAACAAGGTAGTAAGGGAAGAAGTCAGCTATGATTATCTGAATTGGTATAACGAGAAGCAGGATGCGTATTATACACTCACCAGCTATGGAGATACGATTTTGACCCAGGAGCAATTTTTACAGCTGGCTGAGGAGCTATTGAAGTAGAGTTTTGAAGTTTGAAGTTTGAAGTTAGTAGTTAGTAGTGCGTAGTGTGTAGTTTGAAGGTGCATGCGCTAAGTTAGTTGTATTATGTGCAATTAAAGTTCACCAATAGCTGTATATAGGCCCTTTAGTTGTATTTGATGCAGCTATTACTGGTTAGATTAGTGGAAATAGAAGTTTTTACGGATTTTAGTTGTAGAGAATGCAATTAGAGAAGAGGCTATGAGCGGATCAGAAATAAATAAGTGTATAAAATACAGTTAAATCGTATGCAAGGAAGGCAGCAATTGGATCCAGATATAAAAAAAGGTATCCCCAAAGCGAGAGCTGTAGGGATACCTTCTTTATATTCTTATGTCTTCGAAAATTCGAAGAGCGTTAGCCTTCTAGCAGTAGTGCTTCCGGATCTTCCAGCAATTCCTTCACTTTGACCAGGAAGCTTACCGCTTCAGAGCCGTCAACGATCCGGTGATCATAGGAAAGGGCGATGTACATCATTGGACGGTTTACGGTTCTTTCTTCGTCCAGCGCGATCGGACGCAGTTGGATCTTATGCATCCCTAGAATACCCACCTGTGGTGTATTCAGAATCGGTGTGGATAATAAGGAGCCGAATACGCCACCGTTGGTGATGGTGAATGTTCCGCCTTGCAGCTCGGAGAGGCTGAGCGTATTGGCACGTGCTTTGGAAGCGAGCTCGCCAATCTGGCGCTCGATTTCCGGGAAGCTGAGCCGATCCGCATCACGGACTACGGGAACTACAAGTCCTTCTTTCGCTGCAACAGCAATACCGATGTCGTAGAATTTCTTAACGACCAGATCTTCACCGTCGATTTCGGCGTTTAGCAGTGGATAGGTTTTAAGCGCACCGATCACGGCTTTGGTGAAGAAGGACATGAAGCCTAGTCCAACTTCATGTTTCTCTTTAAATGCATCCTTGCGACGCTTGCGGATGTCGAGGATCGCTGTCATGTCCACCTCGTTGAAGGTGGTAAGCATGGCCGCGGTCTGCTGCGCTTCGACCAAGCGGCTGGCAATCGTGAGCCGTCTGCGCGACATGCGCTTGCGCTCCACGTTTTTGCCCTCGTCCGGCGTGGCTTTGCCCGCTGCCGGCTTCGCTGGCTCCGGCTTGCCTTGCGGCGCCGGAGCTACCGGTGCAGCGGCCTGCGGTGCTGCTGCACCATGACCGGACACATCGGCCTGACCAATCCGGCCGATAGGATCACGGGCGCTAACCTCGCCGAGGTCGATGCCGCGCTCCCGTGCCAGCTTGCGTGCGCCCGGCGATGCCAAGGCAGCGTGGCTGTCGCCACCTGCTGCAGGCACTTCGGGCGCAGCTACAGGCGCGGCGGCTGCTACTGCGTTGCCGCCTGCCGGAGCCGCTTTAGGCGCTTCGGCTTCGCTTGCAGCGGCCTGCGGCGTACTGCCGCTTGCGGCTCCAATGATGCCGATGGCTTCGCCAACGGCTACGTTCTCGCCCGCTTGACGCAGGATGGTGGAGATGACACCCTCCACCTCTGCACTAATTTCCAGATTGACTTTATCCGTTTCCAGCTCAGCAAGCACATCGCCTTGACCTACCGTGTCGCCTTCTTTAACCAGCCATTTGTAGATGGTTCCTTCGGATATGGATTCTCCCAGATCGGGTACTAAGATTTCTGACACAGGCCGTTTCCTCCCCAAACATAATGGTTTACGCTATTGTGATACCGTCCTCTTAAGAGGACGATACAGCCGCTTGTACGTTCGAATTTGATTTTAGGGCTTCTGTTACAATTCTACGCTGTTCGAAGCTATGAACATCTGCATAACCACTGGCCGGGCTGGAACGTTCCGGACGGCCGATATATCTTACGCCGGCATTCTTCGGTGCGATGGCGCGCAACCGAGGCTCACTATAGCTCCAGCCGCCCATATTTTTCGGCTCTTCTTGCACCCAGACAATTTCCTGAAGGGAGCTGAAGGAGTTTAAATGTTCGCTTAGCTCCTGTTCCGGGAACGGATAAAGCTGCTCTAGGCGAAGAACATGCAGCCATGACCAATCCTTATCCGGTGCTGCTTCCAGTTCTGTTTGGATGTCGATAGCGACTTTACCGCTGCAGACTACGAGCCGTTTAACTTCACTTGGTTTCTGGCCAAGCAAAGATTCAGCTAATACAGGCTTGAATTGTCCTGAAGCCAGCTCGGTTCCGGCAGAAGTGCTGCGCGTATTCCGAATGAGACTTTTCGGCGTCATAATGACTAGCGGTCTAGCATCTTCCTGCCCGCATAACGCTGCTTGGCGCCGCAGCAGATGGAAATATTGCGAAGCGGTAGTCAGGTTAGCGACCGTCCAGTTCTCCTCAGCGGATAGCTGCAAGAACCGTTCCAGCCTACCGCTGGAGTGCTCAGGTCCCTGTCCTTCGTAGCCATGCGGCAGCATGATGACGAGATTGCTGCGCTGTGTCCATTTGGCGCGTCCAGCGGCAATGAACTGGTCAAAAATAACCTGACCCGCATTGGCGAAATCACCATACTGTGCTTCCCAGATTACGAAGGTTTCCGGTGCAAACACATTATAACCATATTCAAAGCCTAATACTGATGCCTCTGACAATGGACTGTTGTATACGCCAAAGGAGGCACGGGAATCGCTTAGCTGATGCAGCGGAGAGAATAAATCTCCTGTTTTACTGTCGTGCAGCACCAGATGGCGATGTGCGAAGGTTCCGCGCTGGGCATCTTGACCGCTCAGTCGGATGGGCGTTCCATTTTTCAGAATGGTAGCGAAGGCTAATGTTTCAGCCAGTGCCCAGTCGACCTTTTCACCCTCATTCAGTGCATCTTTACGACGTTGTAAAATGCGCTCCAGCTTCGGATAAACCTGGAATCCAGCAGGAACCGTCAACAGTTCACGATTGATCTCCTGCAGGCTGGAGATAGATACCGCTGTAGTGTTTGCCGCTGCGCGGTCTGTTTGTAGAGGAATGAAGGCTTTGGGTTCTTTTTTCTTATGATTGCCTTCCTTCATATTATCGTACGCACGCTGCAATACGCTTTCTGCTTCAGCATTCATCTTTTGTACGTCTTCGGCGGTAAGAACCTTTTCGTTTTTCAGTCTCTCTGCATAAACCTTGTAGACGGTTGGATGATTGCGAACCTTACCGTAGACAATAGGTTGTGTGGTTTCAGGATCATCCATTTCGTTGTGACCATGACGGCGGTAGCCGATGAGATCAATTACGAAATCTTTTTTGAATTGATGGCGGTATGCGCTAGCTAAACGTACAGCTGCTACGCAGGCCTCTGGGTCATCAGCGTTGACATGGACTATTGGGATTTCATACCCTTTGGCGATGTCACTCGCATAATGCGTAGAACGGGAATCTTCACTTTCAGTCGTAAAACCAATTCGGTTATTAACAATGATATGGATCGTCCCACCATTTTGATAACCTTGAAGTTTGCCGATATTAAGCGTTTCTGCAACAATGCCTTCACCTGGAAAAGCAGCATCGCCATGCATCAGCACCGCCATAGCTTTACTGGTATCAATCTTCGGCAGTCCTGCAGTGCTCCGATCTTCTTGTGCGGCACGAGTGAAACCTTCCACAACAGGATTGACGAATTCCAAGTGACTTGGGTTATTCGCTAGTGTTATTCTTGTGCGTACGGTTTCTCCTTCACGGACAGCACGGTCTGCACCGAGATGGTATTTCACATCACCTGTCCAACCATAGTTAATGCCTGTGGAGCCTTCGGAAGGGAAAAGCTCCTTGTTCGGAGAATGATGAAACTCTGAAAATATGATATCATAAGGTTTGCCCAAAATATGTGCAAGAACGTTGAGGCGGCCGCGATGCGCCATGCCCATCAAAATATGCTCCGCACCGTCATGTGCAGCAGCACGTACGATTTCATCTAACATCGGCACAAGAGCATCATTGCCTTCAAGACTGAAACGCTTCTGACCTACAAAAGTCTTGTGGAGGAAGGTTTCAAATTGCTCTACCTGAATCAGGCGGTTCAGGAGCTCTTTGCGTTCTGTATTATTTAGGGGTGCTGGTGAGCTGGTGGATTCTGCCTGTCTATTTAGCCATTGCAGTTCTTTTTCTTCATGCACATGCCCGAATTCATAGGCGATGGTCTTGGTGTATGCCTGACGCATACGTTGCACGGCATCCCATCCGGTATGCACATCATTCGGCGCATTTTCCCATATAAGCGTGGCAGGCAGTGCGATCAGGTCTTCGCGGGTCAGCCCATAGGTTTCAAGCTCAAGATATTTTGCCATGGGATTCTGATCGCGTACCAGCGGATCAATTTCAGCGGCCATATGGCCATATATACGAATATTGGCGATTAGCTTGGAAGCTCTTACTGCTTTTCTAAGCCATTCGGTGTCTCCCGAGATGCGCGGCTGAGGAGCCGGTTCGCTATCCGGAGTTAGGGGAGGAGGTCCCGAATTTGTAAAAAGCTCGCGATAATTATTTTCTACGGTGGAGGGATCTTTCACAAACTGTTCATATCTTTCTTGAATGTAGCCTAAATTGGGTCCGTAATACTTACTCCAAATGGATTCGTTATAGGGCTCTTTGGCTGCCATGAATACATCCTCCTTAACGGATGAACTCCATACGTGACATTTTGTGTCAACGCTTACTGGAGCTGTGATGATTGCGGTTTCATTTCTCATCTTATTGTGCTACTTTCGGCCACTGTAATCAATTCATTCTTTCGTCCAATACGTTCGCAAAATGGTATGGGTTAGCTTGTTCTAATGAAAAGAAGGGTGTTTCTTCTCATTACCCATTCTAAAGGCCTATTAAAATGATTCTATTATCCTTATTTTTAACTATTAGGTCAGTAAATATTTATTTTGCTAGTACAATTTATTTTATGTAACGGACGAGTATCGTGATAATCGGACAAGATCTTTGAAAAAAAATCTTTTATTTTTCGTTTTTAAAATAGAAAGTAACCAGGAATCGACACACTTTTCCGCTTTCTTTTTGTATAATGTTATTGCAGATAGTAATTTTATAGTTTTTTAAGTAGATCCTTTCGTGAAAAGGGTCCAGTAAAAGGTAAACTTGCCGAAAGGCAGGGGCACAAAGTCGCGGGTCTAAGGTAGAGATACTATGACAGCCGGATTGCCTGGGGACGTAAAATCTTAGGGGGAGATTTTTTGGAAAAGTCCAACCAGGGTAGCAACAGAGAACAGCAGTTTATTGATCTGGATCAAGAGTGGGTACATTTATTATTAGCAGCTAAGAAGGCTGGCATTAAGGCAGATGAAATCCGCCAGTTCTTTCATGAGAAAACTGTGCAGATCGTGCAGTAATACATTAGAGGGGTTACATATCGAAAAAGGGCACAGCGGTTCTTCGCTGTGCCCTTTTTCGATATGATTTAGTAGAAGAGAGGATCGTACCAGATTAGTAGGAAGTATTAATCCTTTTGATCGAGCTTCCATTTCTGATAGTCCAGAAATTCTTTGAATTCGCGTTTGCTAATGCCTGAGTCCATAGCTTCCTGCACCAATCGGAACCATTCCGAATCTAAATGTGATTCCTCTGCATCATTGGGTTCTCCATAGAGTAGGGCATGAATGGATACCTGAAGCGCGTCAGCGATTTTTTCGATAAACTGGATGGATGGATTGGATTGGATGTTTCTCTCCACGTTGCTAAGATACGACTTAGCCACATCTGCTCTGTCCGCAAGCTCAGATAGGGAGAAACCCTTGTCTAGGCGGAGCTGCTGGATACGTTGGCCCATATTCTGTGGCACTATGCTGACGCCCCTCCGTAATTTTTGTTATTAGTATAGCAAATATCAATAAATCGGACAAAGTTTATTGTAAAGAGAAGAGCAGCAATCTGCTTATCCGTGGCCGGATTCAGGATCTGCTGCTCATCGAGTATTTTATTAAATTACTTTATTGATCTTAGTAGTCTTTTTTCGCACCTTGTTTAGCTACGAAATCCCAAGTCAGTGTTAAGCTATCGCCTTGGAAAATATTTTGATCTTGGTTATTTTCCACAAATTCGAATTGGACGGAGAAGCTGTCGTTGGTACCGGCTTTAATACCGGATGCTTCGGTAAAGAGTTGATCCCAACCTGTATTTTTTACGAGATCCGGATGCTGACTTTTTAAAGCAGCAAGTGTAGTCTCATAAACTACATTTTCAGGAGAGACGATAGGTACTCCTTTATCATTATTTCTAAGGAATTTAACTTTAATGAACTCGGCTAAATCCAGGTAGTTATCTCCTTTAGCATCCGTGATTTGAGTCGATGTATTCAGAATAATAGATCCGATATCGAGCGAACCATCGTTTTTCAATTTGAAGGATTTAGTTACCGTATCACCTGGTTTCAGGTTAGGAATATTAACGATGACAGAAGGGTCGGAGTTCAGATCGAGCGTGCCCGCTGCGAATGTAGCTGTGCTTTGCGCAGTGTCGCTAAAGTATGCGAAGGTTCCTCCGCCGATTAATGATAAACCCAGTGCTGCAGATGCTACGCCAAGACCCAATGTTTTCTTGATACCCATAATAAAATTCCTCCTCAAATTTGTGTTTGAATTTTTTATAAAATTTATATATTGTATCTTCCGGTTCGTAAGCGGAAGTGGACAATCAACTTAGGGCTGTGTTTCTGTTGGGGGCGGTGAGGCTGGCAGTAGGGCAGCATTTTTCTTTTCTAATGCAGCTACAGCCTTCCAAGAGGTATACAGAGCATAGAGCAGAAGCATCAAGCCAGGCACGATCATGAGGACTACACTTCCAGCTTTGGAAACCGCGAAATTCATAGCGTAACCGACATAGGGTACAGTGACCCCGGTATACTGAGCTACAACATTCACAGAACTGGTAGGGTTCATGTCGGGCGCGTCGTTGTTATCGCCTTTAGTGCGATAAACAGCTTCACCAGTAGCGTTATTGACGGTCGCTTCTACAATTCGGTGAGTAATGAGCAGATTATCTTCATTCCTAAAGGTGATGACATCGCCTGGTTTGAAACGATTCATATCCCCTCCGGGTTTTAATGCGACAATTGAGCCTGTCTGAATTCCTGGTTCCATCGATCCTGAGAGTACGGTTTTGATCTCATATCCGAAGAAAGCAGGTTCACCACCGGAGGCCTTGGATAACACTACGGCTGCCACCAGCAGAATAAAGATCACAAGCATTAAGCTCGATAAGGTATTATTGATAATTTTTTTAATTCGCATCTTATTCTCCACCTTTCTCAGGTTGAGGGTCCGAAGGAGCTTGGGTTGCTACCGGCGGGGTAGTCGTACTGTCTTCCGCCTTTGCCGTCTCTTGTGGAGCCTCTTGCTGAGGAACATCTTTTGGAATTGTGAGCTCTTCGCCAATTTCCGGCTTAACCGGGTCAGTGGCTGGGGCTTCAGGTTGTTCTTTATTTGGGGCTTCCGGAGCAGCTTCACCTGACGTTGGAGGGGTTGCCTCAGCTTTCGCTTTATCCTCGGCTTCTTGTTGCTTTTTCTCCTCAGCCAAACGTTCTTCTTCCTTCTTCGCTTCTTCTTCTTTCTTTGCTTGCTCTTCTTCTAGCCGAGCTTTTTCAAGCTCTTCTAGTTTTTGCTCGCGAGTCTGACTGATCATTTGGAGTTTATCTTGAAGGGTAGTGATACCTGAGGTTGCCGATTCTTTAAGGTTAGTCAATTCGGTATTTAGAGCTTCATAAGTGGAGGTGAGGTCGCTAGAGATCACGCCATCTGGTTGAGTGAAGGTAATCAGGAATGGCAGTGGCTGTGGGAACTCTCCTTCGCGTAATTCAAGTTGTCCATAAACATCACTGGTAACTACCGAAGCGAATGGAAGACCGACATCGTGTATGGAGGTTAGGTAACTAATAACTCCATTTAAGGAAGCATTCAAGGATTCCGAGATCACACCGCTTTGATTCAGGCTGCTTTGTAAATCTCTGAAAAATTGCTCATCCTTGATTTCTAGACAGTTTGAATCTAGAGAAGTCATATATCCTCCTATCTGGAAGAGTAAGGCTGCTGCTGCACTTAGCTCATTGTGGATTTGATTCCAAATTTGGCTGTTAGCCGCCAGTTGCTCGTTAACGCTATCTATTTGGGATTGAAGCGCCGCTATTTGCGAAGAAATCTCTTGTGCAGCGACATCAAGCTCTTCCAGCGACATCCCTTCTATTCCCGAAACGTCCGAGTAGTTAGCTGATGAGGAAAAGGGTTGTAGTGATTCTTTTAAAGTGAGCGCTCGATTAACATGCTCTTTGAACTCTGTAAGCAGTGCCTTGATCGAATTCGGAAATACTTCGCAAAAGCTAATCGTGCTAGTGGTTTGCGCAGCAGCTCCAAAGCCTCCATAGGTACCACCAACTTGCTGCGAGGTATATAGAAATAAGACGGAGACAGCCATTCCTGATTGCAGTATACGTAAACCAATTTTCCTGTTTCTTCTAGGTCTTCTCCTTGCTGATCTGGGTCTCAGAGGAATACCTCCCCTCAATGTCTGTTTCTTTGGTTCGTTATTATCGTTCTTTATTAAGAACAACTTCTGTAATGAATCATACATGGAATAAAACAAAAAGAAAACTGCCAATAACGCGCATTTGTACTCTATAAAGAACAAAAATGATAATTTATCTCTGAATAACTCTATTTATCGCTCGATTACTAAATATATTCGCAATAAAGAACGATCTATTAGGGTGATTCGCATAAAAATACCCGGCTCGCAGTAAAAACGCGAGCCGGGTATAAGTGGAGTAATGAAGTTGAGAATATAAATGTATATGTTACGGAAGTTTTGAACCACGTGAACTAACATACAGGTCGTACCATTCCTTACGGCTAAGCTCCAGCTTGTCCGCATCGGCACAGGCAGTAATACGCTTCGGATTCACAGTTCCAATAACAGGCTGAATGGCAGCTGGATGTGTCATTAGCCAAGCCAATACAATAGCTTCGGGTGTTGTTCCTTTTTCATCTGCAAGCTGTTGGACCATAGCTGCTGTTTGGACGATATTCTCCGGTTGATCCTCTAATGAACGCCCGCTAAATAGACCTTGGGCGAGTGGTCCCCAGGCTTGAAGCTGAATGTTCTCCATTCGACAATGTTCAAGGGTTCCCTCAGGAAAGATAATATCCTTCCAGGGTTCACGATTTACACTGATTCCAGCATCCACCCAGCTGATCTTAGCCAAGCTCATATGCAGCTGGTTTACGATAAAAGGTTCATCGCAATAAGTCTGCAGCAGCTTGATCTGAGCGGCGCTCATATTGGAAACCCCGAAATGGCGAACCTTACCAGCGGCCTTCAGTTGATGTAATGCGGAGGCTACTTCCTCAGGATCCATTAAGGGATCGGGTCTATGCAATAGAAGAATATCAATGTATTCGGTCCCAAGTCGTGACAATATTCCATCCACGCTGTTCAGAATATGTTGGCCAGAGAAATCAAACGTATTAGTGCTGTCCCCAGGCTCCATTAGCTTAATTCCACATTTAGATTGAATTATAATTTCTTCACGTAGTCCTGGACGATCCTTAAAAATCTGACCGAATACCTTCTCCGCCTTGCCACGAGTGTAAATATCTGCATGATCAAACATGTTGATGCCGATGGAAAGTGCGGCATCGACCGCTTCATGCCCTTGTTTAACATTCTCCGCAGTAATCGGCTCATGGTCCCAGTCACCGCCTAGTCCCATGCAGCCTAAAGCAATGCGGCTTGCGGGAATCCCGCGCTTGTTTAAAGGTAACGCTTTCAACAATGTGATTCCTCCTTGGAAAATATGATTGCGTACTTGTAGTTATTGTACACTCTCAGAAGCCCGTATGGTATTTTTTGTCGCTGGAAGAGCGGTGTTTGGTCTCCTCTTTATTCTTTTCCTCTTGCTTTTCCAGTGTCAAATCTTCCATCGGAATTGGGTCTACATTCTGCTCACTTTCATGAAGATCGAATAGACTTTCTTTCTCTGTTGGATATTGTTCCGGGTGATCCCGTTTATCACTATTCAGCTGATGTTTTTCTTGGGTCATTTTTACCGCCTCGTCTTCCTTTGAGATTTAATGGATATTGTGCTCGTTAATAAACGTATTTTGACTCCCTTAAACAGAAAAAGAGGCCATTAGGCCTCTAAATTCAACGGTGTCCCTATGTCTTTTAGCTTGCGTGCTACAACATCATCGTATAGGCGCTGCAGCCATTTCAGCTCAGTCAGGGTGTGCTCATATGTACCGTACATTAGATGCAGGGCAGAACGAGGCACGATGGAGATATGCTCCTCGTATACCTGATAAGCCAGATTAACCTGATGTTCTGTTTCCCGTAGGCGTTCCTCGAGCAGCTTCTCAACCTTGCTCTGATCGATATGACGGGACATAGCCAGGGCCATATACATCGGATGATAGAAGGGTTCGTTTTTCTTAATTTGTTGCAGGATAAGCTGTTCGAATAAAGCTTTACCTTGCTCCGTTATGGCATAGATTGTTTTGTCCGGCCGATCACTGCTGCGGATGACCTCTAAGGCTTCTATATAACCATCTTGTGCAAGCTTATCCACAGCATAATAGAGTGATCCCATCTGCAGCTTCGTGATCCGGTCCATGGAACGTTCCTTCATCACTAATGTGATTTCATAGGGATGCATGTTCCGCTCCAGCAGTAAACCTAGAATGGCTAATTTCATGGACATAATGGTTACCTTTTGCCCTCTGACGCCTGAACAGCTTTAGCAGGAATGGTAAGACGGTCTTTTGGCATGAGCAGTACAAAGACTAGACCGAGCACTGCAGGAATCAAAGCCCACATAAAGGTTTGAGCAATAGAGGTGGATAACGCACTTGATATTTTTTCTAATATTTCAGCAGGGATCTTCGCTCTTGCTTCAGGTGTTAACGCAGCGCGTGGATCTCCGAAAGCTGCTGACTGTTCACTACCGCCAAAAGCATCGCTTAGACTGTTAGTAAAGCTATTCCGCTGAATAATCCCGAAGATCGTAATTCCCAGCGTCATTCCAAGGGAGCGCATGAAGGTACTGGTTGATGTTGCCGACCCCCGTTGACGCATATCGAAATTATGGATAGCTGCCATGCTCAGCACGGAGAAGGAAAAGCCTACGCCGAACCCAGTCAGAGCCATAAATACATTAAGCATGAGGCGGGAGGTATCTGGTGATAAAGTGCTTAGGCTGTAGACCCCTGCGACAAAGCAGACTGCGGATAGGATCATAATGTTGCGGAAGCTGGTTTTTGTTGTAAGCAGCCCCCCGGTCTGACTGCCAACGACCGTACCGATCATCATCGGCATAAGGATCAGCCCTGAGTTCGTAGCTGAGCCGCCAAATACACCCTGCACAAAGATAGGGATATAAATAGTAGCTACGATAAAAGCAGAACCATAAAATAAGCTGGTCACGCTGCTTGTTGCAAACAACCGTTTGCGGAACATAGCGAACGAGATCACAGGTTCAGCAGCTACTCTCTCAATAAGGATAAACGCCAGCAAGAGAACAGCAAAACCTACGAATAAGCCAAGGATGGCACTGGAATCCCAAGCATATTGATTACCACCAAGTTCCAGAGCGAACATTAGGCAGATAATCGCGCCAACCAGAGTGAAGGCTCCGCCCCAGTCAATGCGCTGTTTAGCGTGGGAGATCGACTCCTTATAAGAAGTTGCAATCAGGAACAGTGCAATAATTCCTAGCGGCAGGTTAATGTAGAATACCCACTGCCAACCAACATAGTCGGTAATATAGGCACCGAGTAAAGGTCCAAGTACACTGGAAATTCCGAAGACGGCTCCAAAGAGACCGGTCAATTTCCCTCTTTTTTCAGGCGGGTAAATGTCGAAAACGATGGTGAAGGCGATTGGCATTAGTGCACCGCCGCCGATCCCTTGAATGGCACGGTAAATGCTGAGCTGTGTGATACTGGTGGCAGTACCGCACAGAGCCGAGCCAATCAGGAATACAATCAATCCGAAAATGAAAAAACGTTTACGTCCGTACATATCAGAGAGCTTGCCGAAGATAGGGGTCCCGGCCATTACCATTACCATGTAAGCCGAGGTGACCCATACGATTTTATCCAGACCGCCGAGATCTGAGACTATCGTTCCCATAGCTGAAGCTACAATGGTATTGTCCATTGCGGACATAAGAATACCAAGCAGCAGGCCAACTACTACGAGTTTAAGATTACTTTCTTTAGTATGCATGCTTCGCAGCTCCTTCTTCTAAATAGTGATAGTTCTGTTCGAAAAATGTTCATAATTGGAAGCAAAATTTATTATATTCAAATTTGAATAGGGAGGCAATAGTTTTTTTGAAAAATAGAGATGTATAGCCAACCATAGAAGAATACGGCGGTAATAAAGGGACAAACTACCGGTGGAGATCATCTGTGGATGAATTAGGAATGCCTCTTGACATACCCTACGGGGGTATATTATATTATAACCAAGGAGGCTGATTCTTATGTCTACTGCCAAGAAAGAGCAAGCTGCAGAATCCTGCGACATAAATTGTCATTCTTCATCATCAGGAGAACGAAAAAGTCATCATTCGGCAGAATTCAAGAATAACTTGAATACGCGCCTCAACCGGATTGAAGGCCAGATCCGCGGGGTAAAGGGTATGATTGAGCGGGATACCTATTGTGATGATGTGCTCAACCAGCTCGCAGCGGTACAGGCGGCGTTAAATGGTGTCGGTAAGTTGCTGCTAGAAGGGCATATGAAAAGTTGCATTGTTGAGCGAATCGAAGCTGGTGAACATGAGGTTATCGACGAGCTCCTAATTACGGTTAACAAATTAATGAAATAATAAGCTAATGCTTCTAGAGCATAGCTTCACAACATTTATTGGAGGTTATATTAATGTCAAACGCTACATTAAACGTTGAAGGAATGTCTTGTGGTCACTGTGTTAACTCCGTAGAGAAAGCCGTAGGCAATCTTGGAGCAACAGCTAAAGTTGATCTTGCTGCTAAGAAAGTTTCCGTCGAGTATGATGAGAACAAAGTAAGCCTTGGCGCGATTAAAGAAGCGATTGAAGATCAAGGGTATGACGTAGTTTAGTTTGAAGCACAGTAATAAGGCTTGGAGTGATATGGGGAAGCAACCCGAAGCTCCAATGCCTTTTCTTTTAGAAATTATCATACCCTATAGGGGTATGTGGAGGCGTGGAAATCATGGATAAAACCAAAACAACAGCTTCACCAAACGAACAGCAGGCAACTGTACAGATTACAGGGATGACTTGTTCCGCTTGTGCAACCCGGATTGAGAAAGGTTTGTCCCGAATGGACGGCGTATCTCGTGCGAATGTGAATCTAGCCTTGGAACAGGCTACTGTTGGATTTGATCCGACAGTATCAGGGTTGCCACAAATTGAAGATAAAATCCGTTCTCTTGGTTATGACACTATTAAAGAATCTGCGGATTTTGATATATCGGGGATGACCTGTGCTGCTTGTTCCTCACGGATTGAAAAAGTGTTGAGCCGTACACCGGGCATAGCAGCAGTTAATGTGAATTTGGCGCTGGAAACAGCACATGTAGAATATACACCCGGTAATATCAGTCCAAGGGAGATCATGGAGAAGGTAAGCAGTATCGGCTATAAAGCTTCTCTTAAAGAAGACCGCAAGGATCATGTGGATCGTCGTGGAAAAGAAATTCAGCATAAAAAGTGGAAATGGATCATTTCTGCAATTCTTTCGTTCCCATTGTTATGGGCGATGGCGGGTCATTTCTCCTTCACCGGCTGGATTCCAACACCGGATATATTTATGAATCCTTGGTTCCAGCTTGTTCTGGCTACCCCTGTGCAATTTATCATCGGTTGGCAGTTCTACGTCGGTGCTTATAAAGCCCTTCGTAACCGGAGTGCCAATATGGATGTGTTGGTCGTATTAGGGACGTCGGCAGCTTATTTCTACAGTCTTTATCTGACCATTGATTCCTTAAGCATGAAGGGAATGAATCATACTGTAGAAATGTATTATGAGACGAGTGCTGTACTCATTACCCTTATCCTCGTCGGTAAATGGTTTGAGGCGCTGGCGAAAGGCCGTTCCTCTGACGCAATCAAAAGCTTAATGGGGCTTCAGGCAAAAACCGCCCTCGTAATTCGGGATGGGCAAGAAATGAATATCCCGACAGATGAAGTCATTCCTGGCGATATTGTATTGGTGAAGCCCGGTACTAAGGTGCCTGTGGATGGAGAAGTTGTCGAGGGATCTTCTTCTGTGGATGAGTCGATGTTGACCGGAGAAAGTATTCCTGTGGAGAAAAAACCAGGGGATACCGTGATCGGTGCCACTATGAATAAGAATGGTATCTTGAGAATCAAAGCAAATAAAGTGGGTCGCGACACTGCGCTGGCTCAAATTATCCGAGTAGTGGAGGAAGCTCAAGGCTCCAAAGCTCCGATTCAACGGATTGCCGATGTAATCTCAGGGATTTTTGTGCCGATTGTTGTGGGTATTGCTGTGATAACGTTTCTGATCTGGTATTTCTGGGCAGCCCCTGGCCAGTTCGCTGATGCCCTCGAAAAAGCTATTGCAGTGCTCGTAATTGCTTGTCCATGTGCGCTAGGTCTGGCAACGCCAACCTCCATTATGGCAGGATCGGGCCGGGCAGCAGAGCTTGGAATCCTCTTCAAGGGTGGGGAGCATTTAGAGGGAGCGCAAGGGATCCAGACCGTTGTGCTAGATAAAACAGGTACAGTGACGAATGGTAAACCCGTGCTTACTGATGTTGTGACAACAACTGGAATTGCAGCTTATGGAAAAGAAAACGCGGAAAACCGTTTGTTAGCTTTAACTGCAGCCGCCGAAAAGCTATCAGAGCATCCACTTGCGGAGGCTATTGTTGCTGGCGCCGCTGATAGAGGTTTGGCTTTGCCTACTGCTGAGCAGTTTGATAATGTGCCCGGACGTGGAATTATGGCGGTTATCTCTGATCAGCAGGTTATGGTAGGCACACGGCGGATGATGGAAGATCATCAGCTCGATATCACAGAATGGACTCCAATTATGAAGAAGCTGGAGGAGTCGGGAAAGACAGCTATGCTAGTAGCGGTAGAGGGAGAAATCGCTGGAATTGTGGCCGTTGCTGATACGATTAAACCGACCTCAAAAGCGGCTGTAGCCGCGCTTCATGATATGGGTATTGAAGTCGTTATGATCACTGGTGACAATAAAATTACAGCTGAGGCTATTGCGAAGCAGGCAGGGATCGAAAAAGTGTTAGCAGAGGTTCTGCCAGAGGGCAAAGCTGAAGAGGTTCGCAAGCTCCAGCAAAATGGGACTAAGGTTGCCATGGTTGGGGATGGGATCAACGATGCTCCGGCACTGGCTACTGCCGATACGGGTATGGCGATTGGGACAGGAACGGATGTAGCTATGGAAGCAGCAGATATTACGCTGATGCGCGGGGATTTGAAGAGTATTCCTGATGCGATTATGATGAGCCGCAAAACGATGAGAAATATTAAACAAAATTTGTTCTGGGCGCTTGCTTACAATACAATAGGAATACCGATTGCTGCACTTGGGTTTCTAGCCCCATGGCTGGCAGGAGCTGCGATGGCATTTAGCTCCGTGTCTGTTGTTTTGAATGCACTTCGGCTACAGCGGGTAAAGCTGTAATATCACCATCACTATTTAGGGAGTGGCCACAGTGCAAGTAAATAACGATACAATTTCTCTGTTAATGAAACATGCATCTGTCCGCAAGTTTCAGGATAAGCCAGTAAGTGAAGATCAGCTTAGCGCTATTATTGGAGCAGCTCAGATGGCTTCAACCTCAAGCAATGTTCAGGCCTATAGTGTTATTGCAGTTACTGACCCGGCACTAAAGACGGAGCTTGCGGGATTAGCGGGCAATCAGGCTTATATAGAACAATGCCCAGTGTTTTTGGTCTGGTGCGCTGATCTGTATCGGCTGCGCGAGGTGACGAAACCTCATTTGCAGGGAGAGACTTCTTATGAAGATTCTGCTGAGAACCTGATTGTAGCTACCGTTGATGTTGCGCTTGCTGCACAGAATGCTGCAGTGGCTGCGGAATCACTAGGACTTGGAATTGTATATATCGGTGGAATCCGTAACCGGATCGCTGAGGTATCGGAATTGCTGGGACTGCCTGAATTGGTCTACCCGATATTTGGGATGTGTGTGGGTTATCCTGACGGAGCTTCGGGCCTGCGTCCGCGGCTTCCACTAGAGGCTGTTCTGCATCGTAATCGCTACAATGCGGAAACCACTGTGGAGCAGGTCAAAACTTACGATAAAGTCTCTTCAGACTATATGCGTGAGCGGACCCACGGTGCCAAAGACACCCCTTGGTCGGCCATT
Source organism: Paenibacillus sp. FSL F4-0122 (assembly GCF_038002845.1). Classification (NCBI taxonomy): domain Bacteria; kingdom Bacillati; phylum Bacillota; class Bacilli; order Caryophanales; family Paenibacillaceae; genus Paenibacillus; species Paenibacillus sp. FSL F4-0122. The sequence continues at coordinate 1,878,430 of NZ_JBBODI010000001.1, read as the reverse complement.
ATGGCGGAGCGATTGGCACAGCCAGCACGGCTGCATATGAAGGAGTTCCTGCTGGAAAAAGGATTCCTTCGAAGATAACTAAACTTTCTTCACCTAAAGAGGCTGCCTTATTAGTAGTTCATTCTACTGATAGGGCAGCCTCTCTTTTTTATTCGGAGCCAGGAAGGTGACAGTTGTCATCTTAAAGAAATGACAGTCCATACTAATGTCATGTCTTCTTTTTCCATATGATTGAAATAGATCAAACGCATTCGGAAGCGGAGGGATTACGTTATGGATAATATTATAGAAATGCACGGAGTCAGCAAAATATATAAGGATAAAAAGGCTGTAGATAATATCAGCTTTAACATTGCTAAAGGTTCGATTACAGCTATTCTGGGACCGAACGGAGCGGGTAAAACAACGGCATTAGGCATGCTGCTGGGGCTAATAGAGCCTACCGAGGGTACAGTGGAGTTATTCGGGCATCATCCGAAGGATAAAGTGGTACGAGAAAAGACAGGAGCAATGCTGCAGGAGGTAAGTGTAATGGATCGGCTAAAGGTGCGGGAGATCATTGACCTGATCCGCAGTTATTATCCAAAGCCTATGGATATGGAGTTTCTAATTAAGGCTACTGGACTTGCGCCAGCCGATTTGAATAGATACGCCGAGAAGCTCTCGGGCGGTCAAAAGCGTAGTTTGGGTTTTGCGCTAGCCCTCGCGGGTAATCCGGAGCTGATCTTTTTCGATGAACCTACAGTCGGACTTGATATTACTTCCCGGCGGCGGTTCTGGGAAACGGTTCGTGGACTTGCGGAGCAAGGAAAAACGATTGTGTTCACGACCCATTATTTGCAGGAAGCAGAAGATATCGCGGATCGTATTCTGTTATTCAGTAAAGGCCACTTAGTTGCGGACGGAAGTCCAGATGAGATTAAATCGCGGATTGTGAAGCGTTCCGTGTCCTTCCTGCCTGTGGGTGATCGCTCGCAATTGCGCAGCAACCTGCTAGACCTAGCTGCTATAGAGGATTGTTATGAAAAAGATGGCCGCATTCATGTGACCACAGAGGATACAGATGAGGCGCTTAAAGCGATTTTTGTGGCTGGACTTCCCGTGAAGGATGTTCGAATTGATCAGGGACGTTTGGATGAGGCTTTTGAACAATTGACCATGAACCAAGAGGAGGCTGTCTAACCATGAGACTAATTACTGTACAGTGTAAAGCAGAAATGCTGCGGATCATCCGTAATCCCTATTATGTGTTCTGGTCTTTGCTCATGCCCATCATGTTCTATTTCATCTTCACCCGGGTGGTCAATACAGGTAGCGATGACCTAACGTGGCGTGCTCATTATTTAATGTCTATGGCGACCTTCAGTGTAATGGGCTCAGCCATTATGACGCTTGGCATCCGGTTGGTGCAAGAGCGAACACAGGGCTGGACCACCTTTATTCGGATTACACCGCTGCCGGGTTCGATCTATTTTTTCGGAAAAATGTTCGGACAGACGATGATGCATCTGTTTTCGGTCATTTGTATTTTTATCGCAGGCTATTTAATCAATGGCGTCTCTTTATCCGCGGGTCAATGGGTGCTTAGCGGGCTGTGGATCCTGATCGGTTCTCTACCATTTTTAGCGATTGGTACGCTTGTAGGTGCTATGAAACGGGTGGATACAGCCAGTGGAGTCAGCAACGTGATTTATATGGCTCTTGCTGTAGCAGGGGGCATGTGGATGCCGATTGAGATTCTGCCACGATTAATGCAGCGGATTGGTCATTGGTTGCCTTCCTATAACTATGGGAATGGAGCCTGGGAGATCGTTCGTGGATCAGCTCCGACGTGGAGTAATGTCTTGATTTTGCTCGGATATTTGGTAGTTTTTATGTTACTATCGGTCTATATTCGAAAAAAACAGGAAGCGGTGTGAATGAATGGCTGAGCGTGCGAAGTTCCGGTTATTTCCACAAAAACAGGGGTTTTTCCCTTTTGTATGGGCTGTTTATCTGGTTTTGCCCATCCTGAATTTGCGCGGGGAGACTGGAATGAAGCTCATTCTGGGCGGGATTATGATAGCGGTATTTGCCCTCAGCTATCGCCAGCTGTATTGGGTGCGGGGTGGAGTGTTTAATGTTTGGTTAATTATTCAAATGTTGATCATCGTGGTGCTTAGTGTGTTCTATACCCCCTATAATCTGTACATGGGCTTTTTCACCGCAAATTTTATCGCATATTATACGGAGAATAAAGGTTTCAAAATTGCATTTACTTCTTTTGTGATCATGATCCTTTCGGTGCTGGTCTTAGTGGGTCGTGGGATGGAGTGGGGAAGTGTGATATTTTTAGCTCCGTTTATTGTTATTATGTTGATTAGTCCGTTCGGAGTGAGGTCCATGAATCGGAATCAGAAGCTGGAGAAAGAGCTGGATCAAGCGAATGAGGTAATTAAAGAGCTGGTGAAGCGTGAGGAACGAATGCGAATCGCCCGTGACCTGCATGATACCCTTGGCCATACCTTGTCCTTGATTACGTTAAAGAGCCAACTCGTAGAGAAGCTGGTGACGAAAAATACGGAGCGAGCCCAAGAGGAAGCGCGGGAAATCCAGCGCACTTCACGGGCTGCGCTCCGTCAAGTGCGTGAGCTAGTGTCGGAAATGCGTGCGGTCTCAGTAGCAGAGGAACTGGCTGAAGCTGGAGAGATGCTGCGGACGGCAGAGATCGCCTTAGAAGTGGAAGGGGATATCTCTCTGGAGGGGGTATCCGACCTGACGCAAAATATCCTCAGCCTCTGTATCAAAGAAGCGGTGACTAATATCGTGAAGCATAGCAGAGCGGATAAATGCTTCATAGGAGTGGCAAAGCTGGCTGGAGAAGTGCGAATTACCGTTAAAGATAACGGTATTGGCCTACAGCACGGGGAGAAAGGGAACGGCGGGCTTAACGATGGAAATGGCATGAAGGGGATGGCGGAGCGCCTATCCCTGATTGATGGCTCCCTGTCGCTAAGCTCAGCTGAGGGTCAGGGAGCTAAGCTGATCGTTGCCATCCCGCTAATCGTAAAAGATGCACAAGGGGGTGAGACTGCATGATAAGCATTGTTATAGCGGAGGATCAACGTCTGCTTCGGGGAGCGATGGCTTCTTTGCTGGATCTTGAAGACGATATCGAAGTAGTCGGAGAAGCTTGTGATGGGGCGGAGGCGTTAGCTTTAATCGACAAGCTTCAGCCGGATGTCTGTCTCATGGACATTGAAATGCCGTTCAAGAGCGGGCTGGAGGTTGCAGAAATATTGCGGAGTAAGGGGTGTCCGACCCGTATTATTATTTTGACTACCTTTGCCCGTCCGGGATATTTTGAGCGTGGAGTAAAGGCTGGTATTCAAGGGTATTTGTTGAAGGACGAGCCTGTAGATAAGCTAGCTGAATCTATTCGTCGTGTCATGGCTGGACATCGGGAGGTATCTCCGGAGTTAGTCTTTGGCAGTTTGCGGGAGGAGAATCCATTAACAGCACGGGAGCGAGAGATTTTAAAACTGGCTGGAGAAGGGCAAACCGCGAGCGAGATAGCCTTTTCGCTGCATCTGTCTTACGGCACTGTCCGCAATTACATCTCTGAAATACTCAACAAGCTGGAAGTGAAAAGCCGGATTGAGGCGGTACGGCTGGCGGAAGAAAAAGGCTGGATTTGAGGGGAGAAGGGTATTGTTATGCAAATATTTCTGATTCGTCATGGTGATCCGGACTATTCCATAGATAATCTAACGGAATTCGGGCATCAGGAAGCAGCAGCGGCATTGGGAAAACGCATGGCATCTATCGGTCTGGTTGAATTATATGCTTCACCATTGGGGTATGAACTATCGCCCAAGGGGATTAATGGGTAATCATGTTTAAGGTGACTGATTAAGAGCGAGCTAGGATATTGTCTATGAAGTGAAAGGCCATCCCGCAGAGGATGGCCTTTTTTTAAAATACAACAAGAACGTATAAGTTCGGCACGATACATTACCTTCTATTTCTCGCATAAGCGCTTACCGTTCTTTAGGGACATCGAAGGCATTTTTGCTTGCATATAAGAATCGTGCCCCTTGCCCAGTTCCTGATTTCCACTTGCTATTGTACTAACGGACTTAGATGCAGCTATTTGTACATTTTAAGCCTTTTGGAGGAAGTTGCGGACTCGAGAGATCTTATTTTCCATAAATGGAGGGAATATCGTGCTATTTTAGTGATATAAAGTCTCTGAAGTCCGTTAGCATCCCAGAACAGCGAAATAGTTACGAATAAGGGCTGTGGTGTCCGAACGCAATTCTGAATTCTGCTCGCAATAAAGCTACATTGGCAGATAGCAGCAGCTTTTCATGAAATGGTCGACTCATTTTAGTTTTGAGCCTACTCTATCTGAAATTCCACTCTTCACCGTGGATTTAATTTCACCTGTGAACCTTTGCCGCCTGTCTGTATGCCCGTTTCCTTCGTTCCAACGTCCTTCAAGTCAGTCACTAGTCGCTCCAATACGGCCTTGGAGGCAGCCGCTTCTTTGGCGCCGGATGCCTTCACGACTAATTGCACCGGCTTGCCGGAGCGGAGATGCTTATCAGCCTGACGGAGCTTAGTATCGTAGTCGTGCTCTTCAATATGAGCAGTGAAGCGGAGTTCTTTGACCTTCTCCTTGCTGCCGCCCTTTGCAGCTGAACCCCCACTGGCCTTGCGTGCTGAGGCTGCCTCCTTCTGCGCGGCCGCTTTTGCTTTGCCTTTTGCAGTTAGGCTGCAGGGCGGTGGGCTGCTCATTAGCGAGGTGCATACCAGATCAGCACCTGCTGATCTGGCCATGGCCAGCGCCTCTTCCCGGGAGACGATACCCAGCTTCTCACCCCTAAGTCCTGTAAGGACTACTTCGGATGCTCTGATTTGTTCATTGATTAATACTGCCACTTCTATGAATCCTCCCCTGATAACGATGATAAAGCTATCATATATGGAACTAGCTTGAGGTTCAAATGTGGAGCGTAGGATTAGCGTTACTAATCCTCTCAATTTCTTCTTTTATGATTTTTAGGATTAGTTTTTTAGATGATGTTGCTAGATATTCTCGGTTGCGCCGCTGCAATATACCTACTTGTATGAACGGTTCGCTTAGTGCAACATCTATTTTTACGATATCTGTCATTAAAGCTGTCGAATCAAGCACTACCCCTACCCCAGGGTTCTTTCTTACAAAATGAGGAATAGCAGAAATTTGGCTTATGGTGGATAAAGTGGGCTTTGATTCGAATCTCGAAAATTGCTTAGCTAACCGAAGGTAATATAAGCAAGTGCGCCCTCCAGCTATAATTGGATATTCAAGAATTTCTCGAAATGAAATATCGTCTCGTCCGCTTAAAGGATGATTTTCATCTACTATAAAAGCGATTTTCTCGTGATAGAGCGGTTCGAAATAAATGAAAGACAGGTCGGACGGCTCACCGCAGATGGCGAAATCCAGCTCACTTTGGAGGACAAGCTGTGAGAGGGAATCAGTGTTACCCTGAATGAAGTTACATGCCATCTTTGGTTTTTGCTCCTGAAACTTTCGCAAGGCGTTCGGTAGGACGGATTCCATCATGGATTCAATGCCTCCGATATGAAGTGTGCCAATTTCGTCATGCTGTAAAGCTTTGGTGAGTTCTGATACATAGTTCCAGTGTTGAATAAGGTTATCGATTTCCGCTGCAAAAACTTGCCCAGCACTTGTCAGTTCTACTTCCCAGCCTCTGTGAAAGAGTTGTATGCCCAGTTCTTTTTCAAGTCGTTGAATTTGGTTGGTAATGGTAGACTGCGCATAATTCAACTTCTCGGCAGCGCGTGAGAAAGTGCCTTCTTGAAGAATGGTCTTAAAAGCCATCAGTTCTTTTAGATCCATCGATTGTCACCTCTATCGGTATAATTGATTAAGATTATTATCTTATTCAATTATATAAATCAAAATACTGAGAGTACAATAAAAGAATTCCAAAGAAGGAGTGAATTAAAATGCCTTTCATTAGAGTCAGTTATCTGGAGCAACAATACGACATTCATCAGCTAGAAGGAATATGCAGAGCGATTATGAGCGCGTTAATTCAGCATTTCCATGTACCGGAGGATGATATGTTTCAGGTTTTTCATGCGCATAAAGCGGGGGAATATTTTTATAGTAAAGATTATTTAAATATTGAACGAAGCGACGGACTGATATATCTCCAAGTTACGCTAAAATCCGGAAGATCAACGGAACAGAAGAAAAGCTTTTACGCGAGGCTAGCCGAGGAATTATCGATGACGCTAAACATCAGAAAAGAAGATATATTCATTGTGCTCGTCGATACGGAATTCGAAGATTGGTCGTTTGGTAACGGTGTTGCTCAAATGCTACAACCTCCGGTTAGGGAGGCGTAATATGGCGCATCAGAAAATCGCCACAAATGTACGGGAATCGTTAGGCGAGTTCGCTCCGGCATTCGTCGAATACTCGGAAAATGTGTTATTTGGGGACTTATGGAGACGTGAGCAATTATCACTTCGGGATCGTAGCATGATTACGATTTCTGCCTTGGTGATGGGGGGCATGACGGAACAACTACCCTATCATCTGCGCTTGGCTTTAGAGAACGGCTTACAACTTGAAGAAATCGTGGAGGCCATCACCCACCTTTCTTTTTATGTAGGTTGGCCGCGAGCCTCTTCTGCTCTAGAGGTTGCAAAGGATGTAATAGGAAAAAATAAATAACGTCTGACTTTTTAATCCCATCCGTAACCTTTAGGAACTTCATTGGCACTTGTATATAATACGGAAGAAGGGGGTGGGGGAGAAAATGCTTCAGTATATCGAGGAGGCTAAACAAGGAGACCGACAAGCCTTTGAACAGATTGTTAGGCACTTTACACCGATGGCAATTGCAGTTGCGTCCGAAAAGCTGCGTGACTATCAGTTAGCGGAAGATGCTGTGCAGGAAGCTTTCACAGAAGCCTTTTTGCATTTGAATAAATTACGAGCAGTAGAGGCATTCCCGGGCTGGTTTAAAGCTATTGTGGTACGGCAATGTTATCGTATCTTGCGAAGAAAGCAGCATCCTGCATTACCCTACGATGAAGCTGCGCAAGCGACAGAATCTTCATTTTCTATAGCAGATATTATTGAGAAAAAGGAAACCCAGCGGCTGGTTCACGAGTCTATAGCTGCATTAACGTCCAATATGCGGATTGCCGTTCAATTATATTATTTTCAAGGCTACTCACTACAAGAGATTGCTGACTTTCTGGGGACTTCGGTTTCGGTATTGAAGAAGCGACTTTTTGATGCCCGCCGCAAACTGAAAGGTGCATTGCCTGTGGCAGATGTTCTTTCCGTATTCAACCATTTGTACGAAGGGGGAAAAGATGTGCTTCACATTGTAAATGGAGATGTAGTGGGAGAGAAGCTGCGGCAAGGAATCGTGAAAGGTGATGTACTGGTGTGGAGAGAGGTATATTCGCATGGGCCGGTATTTTTGGATCCTGCCGATGGAGATAACCGTGCAGTTCGAGCGCAATATTTGGAACAAACGATGGGAATTCCGCAGAGGGAATTTATTGAAAATAGTGAGAGGCAAGAGAAGATTTTAGCTGATTTTCATAAATATGAAGAAGTGGTGTTATGGTTCGAGCATGATTTATTCGATCAGACGATGCTCAGTTATTTACTCCATTGGTTCTCGAAGCAGAAAATGTTAACCACCAAGCTAAGCTTACTATGCATTGGAGAGTATCCGGGAATAAAGTTATTTCGAGGACTTGGACAACTTTCTATAGAGCAGATGGAAACATTATCAGGCACATGGAAGCTAATCGGAGCCAAAGAATTAGAAGCAGGTCAAGCACTCTGGGAAGCCTATGTATCACCGAATCCAGAATTGCTGTCACAACGATTAACTACCGATACATCGGCTTTGCCCTTTGCACATGACGCTTTTCAGGCGCATTTATCGCGCTTTCCCTCTACTACAAACGGACTTGGTATCGTAGAACAACTCACGCTGGAGATGATCTATGAGGGAATAAAATCACCATATGAGCTGTTCAAAAATGTGGGTGATAAGCTTCATATCTTGGGAATGGGCGACTTGCAATATTGGCATATCCTAAGAAAGCTGGTACAAGGCACGTACCCTTTGCTACAAACCCATGGATGCAATGAGTTCCCTGTTTATAACGATTCAGTAATGCAATTTAAAGACTGTGAGCTTGTATTAACAGAGCTAGGTAAGAGTGTAATAACTGGAAACGAAGACTGGGTGCAGAAGAATGACAGCGATGAGTGGTTTGGAGGTGTACATCTGCAAGGATTGACTCCGCGCTGGCGGTGGAATCCGTTGGTCGGTGTGCTTCAGGAGAGAAGTACCGAGGCGTAATTTTATTAATCTAAATGCTTGCTACACAAGGCATACTGAGCATAAAAAGACTTCCACTAACTTGGAGATACTCAAACGCTCCAGAGGGGGAAGTCTTTTTTTGTTGTATCCATATATTATATGAATAGTAAATATAGTATATATCATCTATTTAAAGGGTGATTGATCTTTGTTGGAGAATATTATCTATAGAATAAATAGTGAAAGTATTCACTTGTTGATGTAAAGGGAGGAATATTCGTTATACGATAGGAGGATGATGTATCAATGTCCATACAGAATAAAACCGCAATGATAAGAATTGCAAAAGCGAATTTAAAAGCGGAAAAAACCAAAAATTATTTTGTAGGCAGTGTAATAGCTTTAGCTGCATTTTTATTAACTGTTGTGATGACCTTTGGTTATAATTCTTTTACTAACCTACAAAATGAGTCGAATTTCCAAGCTTTATTCTATAACCTCAATAACAATGAAATCTCACGATTGAAAGAAATAGAGGAAATTAATAAAATCGGACTCTATAAGGAAATAGGCAGAGAGAAAAAAGAAGAACGTTTATTGTCCATTCTCTACACGGATCCAGCCATGATGGATTTATCAAATGCCAATATCGTTCTGGGGAAATTTCCTACAAAAGAAAATGAAATTGCAATAGAAAAAGACTTTCAGTTATCCGATGATCGAAGCCTGGGGCTTGGCGATTCTATTTCTTTGCAATTTAGAAACAATGCCAGCAAAGAATTTCAAACCAGCCAATTTGTGATTACTGGAATTCTGCAAACAACCGCATCAGGTAACGAGAATCGAATCGGTTACAATGCTCTGGTATCAAGCGCGTTCGTTGAGGCGGATCCGTTTCTTTCCAAAGAAGATTACTCCGCGGCAATTAGCATCAACAATAGCAGCAGTTATTCCAACGAGGAACTGAAGTCAAAAATCAAAGAAATAGGGCAGCGAATGGGTATCCCTGAGAGAAATATTCAGATCAATAATGTGAATGTGGATAGTAATAATCTGTCAGGAAGCACTGTGATAACCATCCTGTCTATCATGCTGATTATCGTACTGGCTTGTTGGCTTGTCATCTACAATATCTTTTATATTTCAATTACTAAGCGAATTAAACAATACGGACAACTTAGAGCAATCGGTGCAACAAAAAAGCAGATAAAACAGCTTGTTCTATATGAAGGGAAAAATCTTTCAAGAAAATATATCCCTATTGGAGTTATCTTTGGATGTTTAATGAGCTGGATTTTAAGTGGCTTTCACTGGAATGCAGCTCCAAGTTTTTCACTTGCTTTTTTAGCAGGTTTGCTCACCAAAGTAACAGTTAGAGCTTCATTAAACGCACCATCTAAATTCGCATCAAGAATCTCCCCTATAACAGCGATTAGACATGTAGATGCCGATGTTAATACAAAAAAGGAGAAAAGAAACTCTAAAAGACTAACACCATTTTCTTTAGCTGCATTGAACTTATCAAGAAGCAGGAAAAAGACGGTGTTAACTTTGCTGTCTCTTTTTTTAAGCGGAACGCTATTTGTTTCCTTGGGGACATTGTTAAACTCGGTCGACCCAATCTCAAAAGCAGAGAAATATTTTCCAAATCATGGTCAGTTTGATATTCAAATTAATAATGATTTGTATTCTGAAACAACCTCATTAAGTGATCTTCAGACGGAAGGGCAACTATCTACTTCTTTAAAAAATAAAATCCTAGCTATAAATGAAGTTGAGGACGTAATCGAACATCAGTATATTGAAGCTGCTATCGAAGGAATAAAAACGGATGACGGGGCCGCGATAGTCAGTATTGAGAATATCCCTACGTTATACAACGAAAGATGGAGTAGTCATTTGGCTGAGGGGAAGATCCCGGATGTTGATTCATCGGATGCATCCTACATTCTCTTGAACAGCGCCAGTAGTGACTTAGATTATTACGGGGCTCATTACGCTGTCGGTGATCATATTTCATTCATAATTGCTAATGATCAGGAGAAGGCCAAACATGATTTTGAGATCATTGGAGATATTCCGGATAAGAATTCAGGAACTTCATTTTATCTTCCACCCAAAGTAATGCAAACTACAGCCCCTTTTAATAGCAATAAGAGCTACGAAGTTATTACTATGGATAAAGCGAATGAAGAGTTAATAAAGAGTGAGTTAGAGGGTATGATTCTCAATGAGGATACACTCAAATTATTGTCTTTTTCCGAAGTTGTGGAATCCAATAGAATTGCTTTTAGAACTATCACTATTTCAGTGTATAGTTTTATGGTTTTTATAGCAGTATTCAGTATGATCAATCTCTTGAACACCATAATCACCACTATTTCTGCAAGAAAAGGGGAGCTAGGCCTTATGCAAGCCATAGGAATGGGCCGAAAACAATTAATGGCTATGTTAACCTATGAAACAGGATTTTTAGTTGTCGGAAGCTTTACGATGGCTCTTGTTACGGGCAATCTAATGGGATACATGATAAGTAAGAGTGCGGGGAATATGGGGGGGCTTTCCTACATTCAATACCAATTCCCTTGGAGTGCTATTTTCCTGTATTTCTTGGTTATTTTACTTGTCCAGACTGGTATGGTTCAGTTTGTTAGACGAACAATATCGAAGCAGAGCATTATAGAGCAATTAAATTAACGATGCGGAAAGTTTAGCTATATTTAATAAATCCCTCGCCTTTATACGGGCCAAACGTGAAAATAAATAGTGAGTAGCAATTAACGTTGAAGGGTGATTTATATGCTGAAACTACCGGTGTATCATTCCGTTATTTCTTCCAATGCCTTAGTACCCGTAATTAATGATCTTTATGAAATCGGGGATGTTTTGGAGTGTAGTTTTTATGAGAACGGACTTAATGATACCTATTTACTAAAGACCTCTATTGATAAATACATTCTTAGGATCTATAAAGCTCATTGGCGAAATAAACATGAGATTGATTTTGAAGTGGAGTTATTGAATCACTTAAATAAGAACAATATCCCTGTATCGGCTCCGGTAATCAGCAGGGATGGTGGTTACCTAATTGAGCTGGAGGCTCCTGAAGGAACACGTTACGCAGTTCTGTTTACTTTTGCAAAAGGCAATTATTCCGATGAAAAAGCTAGCTGTGAATTATACGGTGAACAAGTGGCTAAGATGCATCTGGCTATGAATGATTTCGAATGTGGGCAGCAAAGATTTACGCTTAATCTGGATCATCTGCTTAAAGAACCGCTTCAATCGATTCGCAAGCCTTTATCCCACAGGCAAGAGGATATCGATTATCTAGAATCTTTGTCGGAAGTATTGGCAAATAGCATAGCAGAAATCTCATCAGAGCTGGATTGGGGGGCATGTCATGGTGATCTTCATGGAGCGAACGTACATTTCTACGAGGATACCCTGACTCATTTCGACTTTGATTGCGGAGGTTTTGGCTGGAGGGCCTATGATATTTCCGTGTTTTTGTGGTCAAGGGTTAGAGGGAAAGAACGAGAGCATTTTGACAATGAACAATGGACTGTTTTCCTGGAGTCATACCAAAAGCATAAAGTATTATCTGAGAACGATCTAAAGGCAATCCCTATATTTGTTGCTATCCGGGAGATATGGTTGATGGGTCTGCACACAGGGAACGCACAGGTTTGGAGTTGTGGGTGGCAAAACGATCATTACTTCAATACTAATCTGCAATTCCTACGTAATTGGTGTGAAGTTCATTCTATCCAATAGACAATACCCAAACAAGAAGCCACTCCATATTTAGGGGTGGCTTTACTTCAGTCATTATTCATAAACGTCTTATGATAAGCGTTACGATATTGGGTGGGCGTCATGTTTTCGTATTTTCGGAAGAGGCGCATGAAATATTTATCGTCGGTGAACCCCGTCTCTGTCGCGATTTCCCTCACGCTTAATGCGGTTCTGGTTAGTAGCTCCTTCGCTTTAGTCACACGTACTGAATGGATATATTCCAATGGCCCCATGGAGGTATGCTGTTTAAATAGCCGAGCTAAATAGTCCTTGTTGTAATTGAATTTATCCGCGATGATGGCCACGGTAAGGGGTTCGCTTGCATGAATCCTTGTCCACTCAGTTATTTTGACGAAGGTGACATCTTGCTGTGCGCGGATCAGCTTACTGGCGAACGGCTGAAGTGCATGCTCAGATAGCTCAATTAAAAGCGAGGTCAGCAAATAATTAACGCTGGAATAGGTTAAATACCCCGAATTGGCCACATGAAGGATTTGATTCGCCAGAATATGAATCCGGTCACTATGTTCGATTTTTATGATTTGGGGCAGATATAGATCATGTACGGACCATAAGCGCTGTGTGCGCGAAAAGATTTTTTCTGCCTCAGGCTTCATTTCCTCCTCACTCAGCAATAGCCCCTCGTTTGTCAGTTCGAAATGAAACCAATAAAACTTAACCCCGGGTCGTGACTCTCTATAGCCGACATGTGTGCGATTAGGCATGAGCAGAAGAGCTTCGTCAGGGCCTACTTCAAATTGTTTGTTTTCCTCACTCAAATATACTGTTTCGTTCACGCCAATGATTAGTTCGTAGTTCCCCATAACACGCTCCACATGCTTCCATGGTGTTTCTGAGATAAATTCACCTGCCGCTGTAAAATGAACAGGTACATCTGCATTTATTTTTAAATAGGTCATGCGGTCCTCCTAGCAATCAATAAGTCGGGTTTGTCCACTATTTGTACGACTGATCTACCGACAAATCAACGTTCCGGTGTTATCTTATGGATACAAATATACACTTGTCATCTAACCCTGACAAGATTGCGAGGGAGCGATTTCATTGAAGACGCAAGCTTTTGATCTACAGAACGTACGAATTGATTCAGGTCCACTTCTCCATGCGATGGAGTTAAATACTGATTATTTACTCAAGCTTGAGGCAGATCGGCTTCTGTCGCGTTTTCGCGAATATGCTGGCTTAGAGCCTAAGGCTGCTCACTACGAGGGCTGGGAATCTCAGGGCATTAGCGGCCATACGTTAGGCCATTATATTTCTGGATGTGCGTTAATGTATGCCTCTACGGGAAATGAAGAGCTGCTACAACGCGTGAATTATGTAGTAGATGAATTAGAGCAATGTCAGGATGCGCATGGCAATGGCTTTATTTCCGGCATTCCTCGTGGCAAGGAGTTATTTGAGGAAGTGAAGGCAGGCGACATTCGCTCACAGGGCTTTGACCTCAACGGAGGTTGGGTGCCACTTTACACGATGCATAAGCTGTTTGCAGGTCTTCGCGATGCTTATCGACTGGCCGGCAATCAGAAGGCGCTCGTTATTGAAACGAAGCTGGGCCTGTGGCTTGAGGATATTTTTGCAGGGCTGAGTAAAGATCAGATCCAAGAGGTGCTGCGTTGTGAGTTTGGCGGCATGAATGAAGCGCTGACGGATTTGGCAGAGGATTCCGGGGAAGAGCGTTTCCTCGCGTTAGCGGAAAGCTTTTATCATGGGGAAGTCTTTAATGATCTTGCTATAGAAAAAGATACCCTAGCTGGAAGACATGCTAATACACAGATTCCAAAAATCATCGGAGCTGCTAGACAATATGAGGTAACAGGGCAGGAGCATTATGCAGGTATTTCCCGCTTCTTCTGGGATCGGGTCGTGAATCATCATTCTTATGTGATCGGCGGCAACAGCTATAATGAGCATTTTGGTGAACCGGATAAGTTAAATGACCGATTGGGTGAAGGCTCCTGTGAGACATGCAACACGTACAACATGCTGAAGCTGACCAAGCATATGTTCCAATGGGATGCGTATGCAGCGTATGCGGATTACTACGAACGTGCGATGTATAACCACATCTTAGCCTCTCAGGAGCCGGTAGATGGCCGGGTATGTTACTTCGTATCTCTCGAGATGGGTGGACATAAATCGTTTAATTCGCAGTTCGAAAGCTTTACGTGTTGTGTAGGCTCGGGAATGGAAAGCCATTCTATGTATGGCTCGGCGATATACTTCCATAGTGCAGATGAGCTTTATGTCAATCAGTACGTACCTTCTACAGTGGCTTGGAAAGAGCAAGGCATTAGCTTGCAGCAAGAGACCAAGTTCCCGGCAGAGGGACAAGGTGTACTGCGGATCAGTGCAGCACAGCCAACGAAATTCACATTAAAGCTAAGACATCCTTACTGGGCTGAGCAAGGGATGAGTGTTAGCGTAAATGGTGAAGATGTTCAAGTAAATGTAGGCAAATCTAACTACTTTACTTTGGATAGAGAGTGGCAGGATGGAGACGTTGTCGAATACGATATTCCGATGTCGGTGAGAATCGAGACGATGCCGGATAATCCGAACCGAATTGCATTCCTTTACGGTCCACTTGTGCTCGCAGGTGATTTTGGGCCTATAAATGCAGAGGCCAATAGCGATCGCGCCCTTGCCTCCGTATTAATCGGAGATCGGGACACACTGACGGACAACCTCATCCAATCTAATGTGAGCAAAAATGTGTTCCGGATGAAAGGTTTAGGTTATACAGGGGATCATGAGCTTCGTCCGTTCTACCCTATGCATGATCATCGTTATTCCGTGTATTGGGATTTGTTCACACCGGAAGAGTGGAAACTGGCAGAGGCTGAATATCGCGAAGCCGTGGAGAATAACTTGCTGCTTGAGCTGTTAACTGTCGATTCCGTACAACCTGCTGAAATGCAGCCTGAACGCGATCATAATTTCACAGGTGAATTTGTAGGCTTAGGCAAAATCCACAATCGCAAGTATCGGGACAGCTGGATCAATGGCTGGTTCTCCTTCACGATGGAAGTTTTGCCGGATGAGCAAGTGGATCTGGTGGTCACGTATCTGAAGTCGAACGATACTTCGCTGGCATTCGATATTTTGGCGGATGGGGAGCAACTTGGTGTAGGCACTCTTGAGTCTGAGGAGATGAATAAGCTGGAGACGATTCGTTATGAACTCCCGCAACCGATCACGAGCGGCAAATCAGCGGTTACGATCAAGTTTGCTTCTCATGAAGGACATAAGGTTGGCCAAGTGGCCGGACTACGTATCGTTAAACGTAATTCTTGAATAAAAAGGCTTACAGAATTATAATAGGAACAATTCTTTTAATTGAGGTGAAATGGATGTCTTTCCGTACCGTTACAAGGAACTAGTTATCGGGCTGGGTGAAACGCGTACCAGCTATCAAGGGGGGAGTCTACCCTTTTGATTACAACTAACTAGAGCTTTGTACGGTGCCATAGGCAGCTATTTTTGTAGAGCCAGGCACTTAACCTATTTAACTTAGAGAACCGTTTATTTGTGGATGGTTTTTTACAGTGGGATAGGGGCGCCTGGCTTTTTTGCATTCAATTAAAAGAGGGGATAAACGATATGTTAAAAAAGAGTCTAGCTCACCTAAAATGGTGGGTAGGTGGTTATATTTTATTGGGTTTTGCCATTCAGCTGTTAAGTAGTTTAGGTGTTGTTGTCTTTCAAAAAATATTAGATAAGGCCACGGTAATCAACAGTTTTGATGAAATAGCAACATTAATTATGGTGTATGGGGCTCTGCTGGCTGGGGTGGCGATCCTGAATTATATAGACGAATACCCGAGTGTGTTTTTATCGAACAGCATCACGGAGAGGTTAAAGATCATTGCACTGTCCAAAATATCAAAAATGGATTATCAAGCGTATCAGGATATGGGGACAGGGCAAATGATTAAGGTGATCGAGAACGGGGCAGCGGCTGGAAACAGTATTATTTTTTCTTTTTTTCTCAAAACACTACATGAGCTATTACCTACTCTTCTATTCAGTCTAGTCTTTATCAGCTTCTACGATCTAAGGATCATGTTAGTGATTGCAGCTGGCTACGTGGTCGTCTTTCTGATAACAAATCTGCTGTTGAAATTTCTGTATGCCATGAAGGCAACCATTCTCCAAGAGCAAGAAAAGATGTCCAGATTCTCTATCCGCGGGTTTATGGAATTGGTCGTCTTTAGAACCAACAAGAGATATGAGAAAGAGATCGAGAAATTAAGCCAGACCGCACGCACTATCATTCATAAAAATGCTCAGCTAAAAATGATCCATGAAGCTTTTTTTGCTATATTCGAGTTATTTGTCACGATCATTAAAGTTGTTGTCCTGATTTATGGTGTGAAAAGCATTGTCGCAGGCGAGACCTCACTTGGTATTGTGGTCGCATTGTTTATGTTCATCGATAAAATTTATACCCCAATTGCCATCTTCAATGTTTTATTTGTAGATTACAGACTGAATAAAGTGACTTACAGAAGATTCGAGGAATTTATTGCTGCCCCAGAAGATAAGAACTTGGAATCCGGAGAAGCCATCACTGAGCTCCAAGGTAATATTGACTTTAGGGAGGTGTCCTTTACTTATGGGAATGTGCAGATTCTGAATAACCTGTCATTTTCGCTTGCGCGAGGAACTTCCGTTGCTATTGTCGGATTAAGTGGAGGCGGGAAATCTACGCTGATTAAATTGATTGTGGGGTTATTAAAAAAGGGCGAAGGTGAACTCTTACTGGACGGTAAGGATATCGATGAGATTCGTTTGAATAGCTACTATGATCATATTTCCTATCTATCCCAAGACACGCCGATTTTCGATGCTACGATAAGAGATAATATTGTATTCGATGAGGATACTCTGTCCGATGAAGAGCTATATGAGATTTTGGAAAAAGTTCATTTGCAGGAAAAAGTAAGCCATTTGCCGGATCGCTTAGATACTTTGGTGGGCGAAAAAGGTCTAAAATTATCAGGAGGCGAAAGACAGCGATTAGCCTTTGCCAGAATCATTGCCCAAAAAAGAAATATTCTATTTCTGGATGAGCCTGTGTCAGCGCTTGATAATATCACTGAGCAGAGTCTTATGGAGACGATTTTGAATGAATTTAAGGACAAAACTATCATCATTGTGGCCCACAGGCTTAATTTTATAAAAGACGTTGATAAGATATTGGTAGTGGATCAAGGGTCAATTGTTGGGGAAGGGAAGTTTGATGATTTAATAGAACAGTGCGAAGCTTTTAAAGCGTTATGGAATAGAAAAATATCGTTTACAGATTATCGATAAATTGCTAGACTCTTCTAAAAAAAAGAGGTGCTATCGATGGCTTGGCCAACACATATTGTAGCGGTGGGTGGAATTGCAATAAATGAAGAGGGAGATATTCTTTTAGTAAAAACACATCATGGTGGGTGGGTATTTCCTGGAGGACAAGTGGAAGTTGGAGAAAACCTAATGGATGCACTAATTCGCGAGATTAAAGAGGAAAGTGGAATAGATGTCGTTGTTTCTCAATTGATTGGCGTGTATTCGAATACAGGTATGCATAAATGGTATGACGGTGAGACGGATGTTCCTACCAAGGTCATGTTAGACTTTATCTGCAAGCCCGTGGGAGGAGAATTAAGTACTTCAGAGGAAACATCTGAAGTGATGTGGGTAGCCAAGGAGAAGGTGCTGGATCTGATTTCTGCAGGGGCTATTCGTACCCGCTATCAAGCTTATTTGGATTTCGATGGAAATACTAGGTATATGGATTATGTAACTGGAGGTGCGTTTGAAGTTAAATTGGATCGGATGGTGTAAAAAAGATACTTTGAGGCTTTCCCGAAAGGGAAGGCCTCTTTTGTTGAGAATGAGCGATCATTCCGCTATATCGTATAAGGATTGTGACGAATCATCTCAATTAAATTCACTGCGGCTGCTGATAAGGGCTCATTTTTACGTGTACAGATCGCAATGGTGTTCTTCAGATGGATTCCTTCTACATATACTCGGCACAATTCTCCACGCTCTACATATTTGCGTACGACTAATGAAGAAACGAAGTTTGCACCATATCCGGCGATAACGGCTTTGATGGCTTCATGTAGTCCATTAAATTGCAAAGAGATGATAGGAGCGGGTGTGTTGTATGTGCGGCATAAAGATAATAATCGCTCCCGCGTTGAACTTCCTTCTTCACGCATAACAAAGGGTTCCTTCATCATTTCGGATAGAGAAACTTGCTGATTGGCATAACGATGATCGGGTGCGACTACAAACCATAACTCGTCCTGAAATAACTCTTCTGTCTGGATTGTATCTGGATAAGCCTCGGCGATTCCTCCATAAATAGCTATATCCACGTCTACATTTAACAGCTGCTTGAGGGCATCACTTGAGTTGGTAGTGGTGATCATCATCTCCACTTGTTCATATTGTTGCTTAAACTTTGCAATCCAGGTAGGAATGAGAAAGTGAGCAGGCAAATACGTTGCGGCTAGACGGATACTTCCGTTAGTGCCGTTAACATAATCTTGAGTGAATTGCTCAATTTGTTGTTCTACGGCGAACAGTCGCTTGGCGAGTAGAGTAAGCTCTTCCCCAGCATCCGTTAAAGCGATTCCTCTGCCTTGAGGTTTAAATAGGGTAAAGGACAGTTCTTTTTCGAACTTCTTAATCTGCGCAGTGATGGCAGGCTGACTTATATTTAAAATTTCTGAAGCGCGTGTCACACTGCCTGTCGATGCGATTACATGGAATAAGCGTAAGGCATGTAGGTTCATGGTTAAACTCCCATTCTTCGATTTATATAATAAATATATAAATTAGACTTAAAGATATATTATATTTATGATTATAACTGATTTACAATACAGATATAAAGATGAACTTGGAAAAATGAGATTAGGGAAAGGAGTAATGGAGAGGAGGTTTGGAACTGTAGGAGCGTAGCGATCGCCTTTGTCTCCGGATTTCAACCATGAACAAATACTAAAGGAGAAGTGATAAATATGAATCAAACGACTACTTGGGATAAAGTCGATCAGTATATTACAGAGCGCCTGATTCCACAGGACTCTGTGTTGGAAGAAGTGTTGGTCACCAATCAACAGGCAGGGCTGCCGCCCTTTGATGTTTCGCCCAGTCAGGGGAAATTCCTGAATCTACTGGTGCAAATGAAAGGTGCACGCCGGATTTTGGAGATTGGCACCTTGGGCGGGTACAGTACGATTTGGATGGCAAGAGCCCTGCCGTCTGACGGACAGATAGTTACTTTGGAGCTGGATCCCATTCATGCGCAGGTAGCTAAAGCTAATCTTTCGCTTGCCGAGGCGGATCATCTGGTAGAGCTTCGTGTAGGGGATGCATTAGAGCAACTGTCTCAGATGAAACAAGAGGGCGTTGAACCCTTTGACTTTATTTTTATAGATGCCGATAAACCGAATAATCCTAACTATTTAAAGTGGGCGCTGCAATTCTCCCAGCCCGGAACGGTGATCCTTGGAGATAATGTGATTCGTGAAGGTGAGGTCATTAATGAGAATAGCGAAGACGCTCGTGTAGTAGGCGTACGGGAATTCTATGATCTGTTGGCTGAAGAGTCTAGAATTTCGGCTACTGCCATTCAGACGGTGGGAAGCAAAGGTTATGATGGATTTGTATTGGGGATTGTGAATAGCTGAGGGATTTCACAGGTCCTCTGAGCGTTACGGACCCCAGTGACGCTATTGCTTAGAAAGAGGTTCATATGTGTCCGATAGATGCCGGTGCCTCCTACCTGTAAATGATATCAAATCAAACAAAGGTGTCCCTAAGCCATGATGGCTTTTGGAACACCTTCGTTATTTTAAAGCGCCTCTTTAATTACCTTTTTGTAATAAAAGACGGACAATATTGCAAAGATCGAATACAAAGCAGTGTATAACAGCATCACCAGAATCATCGGTGTCCAAAGCTCTGTGCCGAATAAGAACCAGCCGGATTTAACGGCGAAGTAGCTGTGAAGCAGACCTATGACTAATGGAATACCGAAATTGAACAATTGCTTCATCTGTATACCTCTGAGCAGATCGCCTTGCGTGAACCCAAGCTTTCTCAGAATGGTGTAGTTAGGTTTTTCATTTTCACTTTCATCCATTTGTTTAAAGTATAGAATACATCCGGAGGTAATCAAGAAGGTTAACCCCAGAAAAGCAACGATAAACATAATGAGTCCCATATTTTGTTTTTGACCTTTTATCGACTCTAATTGAGAGTCTTGTTTGTTTTTCTCATCAAATTTCAAGGTCTTAAAAAGTTCATTTGCCTGTTCAACGCTTGCCCGGACTTTCATATCAATCCCGATATTAAGGGAGGATCCTCTTTGAAGGGAAGGATCTAAATCCTTCTTTAAGCGCTTGAAGATCGATTCGTCTACAACCGCAACCGGTAAGCCACCACCTGTGTAATACCCTGAAATGGGACTTTCGATATCTAATCTTTTATAATCCTGCGGAAAAACCTCATGTAACCCTTTTAGTTCAATCGCACCTTTATCTTTCATAGTAACAAAATTATCCAGTGTACTGCTTGATTTCGTAAAATAAGCTTTATCTGGAGTTAGATCAACGTCTTCAAGTGCATTTTCACTTATGACCGCCAGGGTCATAATATTTGAAAACATATTGTCTCCGTCCGGTTTTTTAACAAGAATCTCTTCAACATCTACATCGACCTGAAGGACTTGGGTCCTTCTTTCTGTAAATACTAAATCATTTGCCGTTAGGATCTTTGTAAATTGTTCAGCCTCTTGGGCATTCGTGAATACAAAATCCGTTGGGACATATTGCTTGGAAGTTTTCTCAGCAGAGTAAAAGGAAATGTAGCTAAGGGATAATAAACCCAGGGCTAGTGCCGATACCGTTGTAATGATGGTTAATAATACGGCATTTGATTTCATGCGAAACATAATGGAGGAAAGAGATAGAACCTCTCTAATGTTCAGATAGCCGTTTTTCCGCTTACGAATGATATGAAAAATAAAACTTACCGAGCCTTTATAAAATAGATAGGTCCCAATAATGACGGATCCCAAAATAGTAATCATGGAAATAGCCAATTGATTCATTGAGGTTACGTCTTCGGTAAGTAATTTAGAGGAGAGCACATAGCCCAGTAGGATTAGGCCAATTCCGACAATCCCTATGATCATTTCAAAGAAGGATAACTTTTTCACTGTACCTTCTGTTGTTGAGGTCACCCGGAACAAGGATAAAATACTTTGTCTTTTAATAAATCCATAATTCATCAGCATGATCAAAAGATAAATCACACAGAATACGATTAACGTCTGAATCAAAGCTTCGATAGAGAAATGAAGGGAGGCTATAGCATCGACCCCCATTATCTTAAATAAGATCATGAGGATTAATTTTGAGATAGAAAAGCCAACCAATATCCCCAGGACCAAGGAACCGAAATACAGAATAAAGTTCTCTGCCGAAAGAATGCGGAAGATTTTATTTTTGGTCATTCCAATTAACTGAAATAAGCCAATTTCTTTACCGCGTCGTTTGATGAAGATCGTATTAGCATATAACAGGAAAATAGAGACAATTACGACTAGTAAAATCGAGGCAGCCATGATTGCTGCGCCCCCTTTGATAGAGCTTTCCAGCTCATCCATCGAGGGATCATATTGCAAGGTGACAAAGGCGAAATATAAGGCCACACTAAAAACTAGCGCAAACACGTATAGGTAGTAATTTCGAATGTTTTTTCGCAGATTTCGAATCATTAATACATTAATGCTCATTCTGCACACCGCCTAATACACCCTGTGTTTTTATAATGTCGTTGAAGAAAACTTGTCTTGATTGTTCTCCTTTATTTAGCTGCGTATAGATTTTTCCATCTTTTATAAAAATAACTCTACTGCAATAACTGGCAGCCACTGGATCATGTGTAACCATAACGATGGTTGCTTTTCGTTTTTGATTGAGTTCACTTAGCTTATTTAATAAATCAGAAGCGGATTTAGAATCCAGCGCCCCGGTAGGCTCATCAGCAAAAATAATACTTGGATCATGAATGAAGGCACGAGCTGCTGAGGTACGTTGTTTTTGACCGCCAGAGATTTCATTGGGGTACTTATTTTTTAATTCCAAAATCCCCAATTCCTTTGCGAGACTTTCGAATTTCTGATTGGCGGCTTTCTTGGGTGTATTGGTAATGGATAGTGGCAGCAGGATATTCTCCTTTACCGTCAGTGTGTCCAAGAGATTATATTCTTGAAAAATAAAACCTAAATGATTTTTGCGAAATTCCGCGAGCTGCTTCTCTTTCATATTGGAGATTTCATTGCCCTCAATGGTAATAGATCCGTTGCTGATTTTGTCGATCGACGAGAGTACGTTGAGTAGGGTTGTTTTACCTGAACCGGAAGGCCCCATGATGCCAACGAATTCGCCTTCTTCTATACGAATATCGAGTCCGCTTAACACGGATTGTTTGTTTAATTTATTGCCATAGCTTTTATGAATTTTAGTAGCTTCTAGAATTGCCATAATGATTCACTCCTTCGTTTCTTCTTGTATAGCCTTATTATAAAAAAGTTTATTGTTCTTATCCTGCGATTGCCCGAACAAAATATAAAAGCATGTGACATTGTTGTCACATGCTTGAGATTTTAACGAATTCATTTTTGAGTGGGAAGGTTAAAGTAAATGTTGTTCCCGCTCCAAGCTTGGATTGAACCCCGATGATGATGAGTAAGGATTGAGCTGCTTTCTGAGCTAAATATAAGCCCATGCCTGTGGCTGCATTGTCGCGATGTACAGTAGTGGAAGTAAACCCTCTATCGAAGATGCGCGGCAGGTCCTTCGGATCTATCCCGCGCCCGGAATCCTTCACCTCAAGAACGATATGTTCAGCTTGCTGGTAGCTATTCACTGTAATATCAGAAGCTTCACTATATTTTACGGCGTTGGTTAGTAGTTGTCTGAGGATAAAAGCCAGCCATTTTGCATCACTAAGCACTTCAGCAGCTTCTAAGTTCAACTCAAAGCCGATTCCCTTCTGAATACACCAAGACTGTAACGTCTTAATCTCACTAAAAATAAGCGTTTCTATATCGATTTGCTCCATATACAGATCGTTTTCAATAAAGGGTATCCGTCTTTGGTGGAGCTGCTGATCCAGCAGCAGATGAATACGCAGCCACTCATAGGTCAAGTGCCTCTTCATAACATCATCTTCTATACGTTCAATCATTAGATGCATTGCGGTCAGTGGAGTCTTTACTTCATGAATCCAGGATAACAGCTCATCCTTCTCTTGCTCCAAGTTCATTAGATTGTCTGAAGCAGTCCTCTTTAACAGTTTCACTTGGTTGGTGATGCTCTCTTCGATGATTTTCTCAAAAGGACTTTCGGCAAGAGCGATACTTGTCAGATCGAGATCATCGTCCCGCTCATTTAAGCTTTTATAAAATCTGGTTTCCTTAGGATAGCGAATGACTAGAAAAATTACGAAAAAAATCATTGATAAAGAGACCAGATAGAGCACTGAAGACAGGGGGATGGTCGGGTCCATAAAGGTGATAAAGAGCATAAATAGATGTACAAAGAGAAAGAGCAGAATCCAACCGAGTCTTTCGAGCAGGTACTTTTTTATCATAGACAATCCTCTTCAATGGCTACGTACCCTTGTCCAACCTTCGTCTCAATAAACGCCCCTAATTCAAGCTCGTCCAGCTTTTTGCGCAGCCGATTTACGTTGACGGTGAGGGTGTTATCACTAATAAAGCGCTTATCGTCCCATAAGCTATTAATTAATTCCTCGCGGGTGACAATTTTATTCTTTTTCTCAATGAGTAATTTCAATATGAAAATCTCATTTTTGGTAAGCTCAATCGATCCCGTGTCGTTGGTCACTGAATTCCGCTCATAATCGACGGTAGCTCCGCACCACGTTTTGAGTTCAATGTTATCCGAATTGTAATTGTACACACGTCGGAGAATGGCTTGCACCTTGGCAATGAGTACATCGAAATGGAAGGGCTTTTGGATATAATCATCGGCTCCCAGCTGCATGGACATCACCATATCTGTCGGATGATCCCGGGAGGATAAGAAGATAATCGGCAGGTTAGAGTGAGAGCGAATCATTCTGCACCAATGAAATCCATCGAATTTGGGTAATTGGATATCAATTATCACTAAATCAGGTTTGATTTCCGTGAATTCCTGCGTAACATTGTTGAAATCTTGAATGCCATATACATCATAAGACCACTGCGTAAGCCGCTCTTTGATCTCATTAAACAGCGTTGTATCATCTTCGATTAATAAAAGCTTGAACAAATCGGTCACCACACTTTTAGTTTCGTACCTTGCGTTTAGAATACGCTTAAACGATTGAAGCCATACTTTGATTGTGCTTAGAGCATTGCAGATAACACTGTCTGATAATGCGCAAATTCCTTCGTTTCATTAAACTGAGGGCACATTTTCAAGGAGAGCAGGGCGCTTTCGATTAAGAACTCTCTTGGTTCCTTGTTGTTCATGATCTCTTCTTGGATAAAATATAACAGCTTTAGTGCATTGGACAGGTTAGGATCATCAGCGGCGAATGATTTATCTATGATTTTTTTTAAGCTCACGGTCGCAAACGATAAATCATTATTAAAAAAATCAGTGTATTCGGCTACAGGTAATAGTTTCCCTACATGATCGGGGGAGATAAGCTGGATTCCTTTTTCGCTTACATCCTCAACAATCGTCTGGATAAGAGTAGTGCAATAATTAATGATTTGTTGAGAGGTAATGACTTCATTCATGGCACTGTTAATTTGCAGCATATGTTGCAAGATGCCTGTGAAAATGATGGCTCCATCCAGTAGATAGGGCTTCTTATCTTCAGAAAATATATGCAGGAAACGTTCATGCACCCAGGTTAATAAGGTGAATTTAGTTTTTTTGATGAACGTAATTAAGTCCGGATCATTGGAGACCAGGGCATCTTCAACCAGCTGCAACAATTTATTTTTCTTATTGATTTTCATAACCAGTTGAACTTGTTTAGCGAATATATCAATGTCAGAGGGGTCCTGGCCAATGAGCAGGCCATTTCTGCCTTCTTCCAGCTGGTCATGAATAGAGGTGAATACAGCTTTAAAGAGATCCCCTTTGGAAGGGAAATAATTATAAAAAGATCCTTTGGAGATCCGGCTGTGATTCAGAATGTCCTGTATGGATGTGGCGTGGTAGCCTTTTTCAATAAATAATTCATGTGCTTTTTGAATCACTTGCTCTTTCCGTTTATTTATCATCTTAGGTGCCCCTTTAAGCTGGACTCTTTTGTGCAAAAAAAACACTTCACGTAGAATAGACTAGCTTATATTTCCACTTAATACAATTTAGTTTTTAAATGAATTCTGACTTGCCAAGCAGTAAATATAAGAGTAATATATTCTACATTGTAACATAAGTTCAAATTTGAACCGACGGTATGATTATAGAATGGAGGATTCCAAAATGAAAACGAAAGAAAGTAAAGCGTCCTATGGGATTTTGGCAATCCTTATGATTGGTGCATTTGTTGCTTTACTAAGTAATACACTACTCAATATAGCTTTACCATCGATTATGAAGGATTTTGATGTCAGTGCCTCAACGGTACAGTGGCTATCGACGGGTTATATGCTAGTGAACGGGATCATGATTCCTTCAACGGCCTTTTTAATTCAAAAGTATACAGCGAGACGATTATTCTTAATCGCCATTGGATTATTTGCAATAGGGACCTTTATTGGAGGCTTTGCTCCAAGTTTCCCTGTATTATTGATTGCGAGAATGGTCCAAGCCTCAGGGGCCGCAATTATGATGCCATTATTAATGAATGTATTGTTTACCACATTTCCACCTGAAAAACGCGGCTCGGCCATGGGGATGTTTGGTTTGGTTATGATTTTTGCACCAGCCATTGGTCCTACACTGTCAGGATGGATTATTCAGCATTATGAATGGCCTGTGCTGTTCTTTATGATTGCACCTATCGCCGTATTGGTGTTCATTCTTGCCTTCTTCAAACTGCATGATCCTAAAAAAGATGTGGCTATTAAAATCGATATTCTATCTGTAGTTCTATCAGCGATTGGGTTCGGGGGTCTTCTATACGGCTTCAGTTCCGCTGGGAATAAAGGATGGGATGATCCAATGGTCTACTCCACCCTTATTATCGGGGTTATTGGTTTAGTGATATTCATAATGCGCCAGATGAGAATGAAGGAGCCTATGCTTAACTTCAGAGTGTACAAATATCCGATGTTCGCTTTATCCTCAGCGATTTCGATTACACTGAATATGGCGATGTTCTCAGCGATGATGTTAATGCCGATTTACCTGCAAAATATTAGAGGCATTTCACCTCTGGATTCGGGACTCCTAATGTTGCCTGGTGCGTTGATTATGGGGGTTATGTCTCCAATCACAGGTAAATTGTTCGATAAATTCGGCGGTAAAGTCTTGGCGTTAATGGGTCTGGCTATCGTAGTGATCAGTACGTATTTCTTTAGTGATCTAACTGAAACAACGAAATATTCGACACTTATGATTTTGTATTCTGTGAGAATGTTCGGGATTTCAATGGTTATGATGCCTGTGATGACCAATGGTCTGAACTCCATCCCGGCTAAATATACACCGCATGGTACAGCCATGAACAGTACGATTCAGCAAGTCTCCGGAGCGATTGGCGGGGCGCTGCTTGTAACGATTATGTCTAACAGTACCACTTCACATGTCAAAGATATGGTAGCAGAAGCTGTGAGTAAATTAACGGCTAAACCTTCTGCAGAGCAATTGCTTGGTATTCAAAACCAAGTCATCGCAAAAGCAACGATCGAAGGAATTAACGATGCGTTCTTAGTGTCAGTAGGCGTAGCCATCATTGCCTTTATCCTAGCTTTCTTCATAAAAAGAGGGATACAGCCTAAGGATACAGAAACAGTCGAAGAAAAAGTGGCTGTTAAACAAGTTTCATCCGCTAGATCGATGTAATTTGCTATGCAGAAAGACGCTCACCTGTGGTGGGCGTCTTTTTTGTCTTAATTAAAAATAGAGCTCTGAGTGAGTCTTGGTCCATCCTGAATGACCGTTATGGAGTCGTTTCCACCTACATAAATTCTATTTGTGAGCGGGTTTAGCACAGTACTGCCTGATACAGAGGGGAATCTTGCGAGCCGTTTAAACGTGGTGGCGTTATAAACAGACATATGATTTTTATCGAAATTACCAACAAATAAATGATTTGTATTCGGATTAATGGTTATGTTGGAGGAAGTAGGAAGAACCTTTGTTGTAATGATTTTGTTGTTATTTCCATTGATGACGAATAGCTTTCCTTTACCTTCAACTTGTGCACTTGAAACAAAAATACGGTTCGTCAGGGGATTTATAACGACCTCGCTTTGCAGACGTCCCAGCTGTACATTACGCAACAATTTGTTGGTTCGGCCATTGATCACAGAAAGAAACCGGCTTAAGTTATTAGCGACATAAATACGATTGGTAATTTTATTAAGTGCTGGCGCTATCACGGGGTTACTTCCGACTTTTATTGTCGCAATGATAGCCTGTGTAGTTCCGTTAATGACGGTGACGCTATCATTTGCTGTATTGGTCACATAGACACGGTTTGTAAGCTCATTGATAACGATTCTGGAAGGGCGTCCACCGATTTCAATCTTTTTGCGGACCTGATTTGTTTTCCCGTCTATGACGAATAGGGTTCCGAATGCGCTAGTTACATAAATCAGATTGGTTAGAACATTCACTCCGATATTGTCTGGGAATCGGCCTACTTTGACAGTTTTGATTACCTGGTTTGTCCGCCCGTTTATGACAGAGACATTTTCGTCACGGAAGTTAGGTACATAAATCCGGTTGGTTTGGGGGTTGATTCCGAGCTGAGACGGCAGTCTTCCTACAGGGATCCGAGCGATAATGCGATTAGTTCTGCCCTCCAATACCCCGATAGTTCCAGCCTCGGTGTCTGGGTTTACAAAGTATACTCGATTCGTGACGACATTTACTTTTATATCTCCGATCGGTCCGGCAGAGCGGACTGTAGCAATCACTTTTGGCTGCGCCATGCTTTTACCCCTTTCCAAGTAAATAGATACTTCATTATATTTAGGCTTAGGCAAAAGGGTACTTCATTTATCCTTGCAAGATATATATTAGGAGTGTAGAATGGTACTCCATTATCCAAATATTAGGTTATGTGTAAGCGTTTTATTTTTTGAAAAATTGAGATTGATTGGAGGTTGGGGTTGAGATGGTGAAATCAGTGTTGTCGGATATTTTATTAACACCTGATAAGACGCAGCTTCATAGTGAATTGTTAGAGGAAATTGGGCAGTATATCACGCAAGAAATTCTAAATCATCCGTTAATGAAAGAGGAGAGTCAGCGGGTAAGTATTCTCCTTGATGGATCGACCGCACTTGGTGTGGTGGATGAGCAGTCGGATGTGGATGTAATCATTATTTGTCAGGACGAGTATTATAGCAGCATTAATCATCGGTTCGAGCAAGCGGGGTTGATCCCGGAGCAAAGTAGTTTTTTTATGGATTTACGACTTCCCAGCGGCAAGTCCGGACATTACACACTGCATAAAATATCAGAAATCAAAGCGGCGTTAATGAGCGGAAGTATGGAATGGCTGTGGAATGCTTCTGTTTCTTATATCTACTATGACCGATTGGATGTAAAGTCACTTTTTGATGCCTATGTGCCCCTCCAACCTGAAGTTCTAATGAGATTTCGTAAGAATTCATACATACAGTTAAGAAGTTATGCCAAAAGCTTAGATAATCCTGTAGTGCGTGGCGATGCCTTTCCTATTTTATTTTTAGCGGTTTCTCTTTATAAAGAAGCATTACGCTGTGCCATTACTATTGAAGGTTATCCCTACCCCTACGACAAATGGCTGGTACCTGTAGCCAAACAAACGACTGTCGGACGAAAGATTACGGAGTGTGCGGGCGATTTTTGGAGTTTTATTAGAGATGATGAATCCTTTGCCCCTATGTACCAGGAGGATAATAACTTTGTCAAAATGGAAAAACGTTTCCGGAAGATACTTGTAAAGGAATTCCGCATGCGGGGGATCGATGAACCTTGGTTAGTAGAGTGGTGGAAGTTTATGGAGGAGTGAATGGAGCTATAGGGTGAGTTAGTGGTTGAGTGTAGTGGTTAGTGGCTGGGGTGGTTGGAGAGGTGGCGGAGGGAGTGAAGTGGTTATTGTGAGGTGAAGTGGCTATGGTGGATTGTAGTGGCTGCAGTAGCGTAGTAGCTGTGGTGGCTGGAGAGGTGGCGGAGGGAGTGAAGTGGTTATTATGAGGTGAAGCTATGGTGGACTATAGTGGCTGTAGTAGCGTAGTAGCTGTGGTGGCTAGGGTGGTGGAATGGTCGGGTGGTTGAAGTGGCTATAGTGTTTGGGTGAGTGGCTGTAGTGATTAAGTAACTTAAATGCCCCCCCTTCCTCCTCTTGATTATGGTAAGGTATATTGAAGTGAAATTTTAGTGAGAGGTGATTATATGGACGGGACAGTTTCAATATTAGGAGTTCCCTTTTCAAAACTAACACTACATGAGACAACACTTCATCTAACAAAACATATTCAATCCGGAGAACCGAAACTTTTCCATTTGATCACGGCTAACCCGGAAATTACGATAACAAGTCAATCGGACGAGTTGCTACGAACCATACTTCAAGAAGCGGATTTAATCACTCCTGACGGGATTGGCATTGTGATGGCTTCAAAAAGAAAAGGCGATCCTATTGCTGAGAGGGTAACTGGATATGAGCTGCTTCTTGAGCTTTTGGAGCAAGGAAATAGCTTGGGATGGAGTTTTTATTTCTTGGGAACAGATGAGCTTACCAGCTGTAAAGCGGTCGAAAAGATCACGGAGTTATATTCGAATGTGAAGATTGCAGGAAGACATAATGGTTTTCTTACCAAGGAAGAGGAGCCTGCCATTGTAGCAGAGATTCAGCGTGCACAGCCGGATTTTCTGATCGTTGCGATGGGGGCGCCATACTCTGACAAATGGGTATATAAGCACAAACAGGAGCTTACGCAGGTAAAAGTTGTTTTTGGCGTGGGGGGCAGCTTGGATGTAATAGCGGGAAAAGTTACTCCTGCACCAGCGCTATGGAAAAAACTCAATCTGGAGTGGTTGCATCGACTTTTGTTCGCTCCAGTTGCGAAGGGACAAAAGTCGCGATGGCGCAGACAGGCAGTTCTGCCCAAATTCGTGTTCCGAGCTATGATTAAGAAATGAAGAAAAGGCCTCGTTTATGGGGGCCTTTTTTGGTTCGGTTGGTGTGAGAGGAAGAGGAGGCAGGTGTGAGAGTAGGAAGTAAGGAGTAAGGGGAAGAGTAATAGTGGTTAGTGGGAGTGAGGTGAGGAGTAGGGGGAAGAGTAATAGTGGTTAGTGGGAGTGAGGTAAGGAGTAGGGGCAAGAGTAAGTAGTGGGAGTGAGGTAAGGAGTAGGGGCAAGAGTAAGTAGTGGGATTGAGGTAAGGAGTAGGAGCAAGAGTAAGTAGTGGGAGTGAGGTAAGGAGTAGGAGTAAAAGTGAGTAGTAGGATTGAGGTAGGGAGTAGGAGTAAAAGTGAGTAGTGGGATTGAGGTAGGGAGTAGGGGCAAGAGTAAGTAGTGGGATTGAGGTAGGGAGTAGGGGCAAGAGTAAGTAGTGGGATTGAGGTAAGGAGTAGGAGTAAAAGTGAGTAGTGGGATTGAGGTAGGGAGTAGGAATAAAAGTGAGTAGTGGGATTGAGGTAGGGAGTAGGGCAAGAGTAAGTAGTAGGATTGAGGTAAGGAGTAGGAGTAAAAGTGAGTAGTGGGATTGAGGTAGGGAGTAGGAGTAAAAGTGAGTAGTGGGATTGAGGTAGGGAGTAGGAGCAAGAGTAAGTAGTGGGATTGAGGTAAGGAGTAGGAGTAAAAGTGAGTAGTGGGAGTAAGTGTAAGAGTAGCGAGTAGAATGTAAGTGCGACTATAGTTGTGACCTTTAAACAAATTAATAATAATAAACAACACCGATTCTGGTTGATGCCATAGCCTCGTATTTAATTCAAGCTAAAAGCTAAAGGGAAACTATAAGGGCAAAAATGCCCTTGAGTCACTGGAATTCCGCCCGAAAAAGTAAAAGAAAGACAAAAATGCCCTAGAATCGGTGCGATTCCGCCCGAAGTGGTAAAAGAAAGGCAAAAATGCCCTAGATAGGGTGCAATTCAGTCCGAAGCAGCAAATCAACGGTATAAATCCCGTAGAATGAGCCGAATCCGGTCCGAAGCAGCAAATCAACGGTATAAATCCCGTAGAATGAGCCGAATCTGGCCCGAAGCAGCAAATCAACGGTATAAATCCCGCAGAATGAGCCGAATCCGGCCCGACGAAACAAATCAACGGTATAAATCCCGTAGAATGAGCCGTATCCGGTCCGAAGAAACAAATCAACGGTATAAATCCCGTAGAATGAGCCGAATCCGGCCCGAAGAGGCAAATCAACGGTATAAATCCCGTAGAATGAGCCGAATCCGGTCCGACGAAACAAATCAACGGTATAAATCCCGCAGAATGAGCCGAATCCGGTCCGATGAAGCAAATCAACGGTATAAATCCCGTAGAATGAGCCGAATCCGGCCCGACGAAGCAAATCAACGGTATAAATCCCGTAGAATGAGCCGAGTCCGGCCCGATGAAGCAAATCAACGGTATAAATCCCGTAGAATGAGCCGTATCCGGTCCGACGAAGCAAATCAACGGTATAAATCCCGTAGAATGAGCCGAATCCGGTCCGACGAAACAAATCAACGGTATAAATCCCGTAGAATGAGCCGAACCTGGCCCGAAGCAGCAAATCAACGGTATAAATCCCGCAGAATGAGCCGAATCCGGTCCGACGAAACAAATCAACGGTATAAATCCCGTAGAATGAGCCGAATCCGGTCCGATGAAGCAAATCAACGGTATAAATCCCGTAGAATGAGCCGAATCCGGCCCGAAGCAGCAAATCAACGGTATAAATCCCGCAGAATGAGCCGAATCCGGCCCGAAGCAGCAAATTAACGGTAAAAATCCCGTAGAATGAGCCGAATCCGGCCCGACGAAACAAATCAACGGTATAAATCCCGCAGAATGAGCCGAATCCGGTCCGACGAAGCAAATCAACGGTATAAATCCCGTAGAATGAGCCGAATCCGGCCCAACGAAACAAATCAACGGTATAAATCCCGTAAATGTCCCCAGCCCAACCCGGTTACTATCCATTACCAACACGGAGGCCGTTTTCGCCACACATTTAATGTGATCCCTACTAGGATGAGTGAAATTTGTTAAATGAGCAGATACATCCGCACCAATTGTAAATATGTTAGGGAATTTATCGCTGCAAATAAATAACTGACACCGCTATACCAGCGATATCAGTTTACAGTGCTTAGCGATTAAGCTAGCGGCTGCCTATTTTTAGCTTGTTCCTCTCGCATCCACTGTGACAACTGGCGTTTGAGCTTAAGGAACTCGGGAGAGTCCGTAATCTCATCACGGCGTGGCCGCGGAAACGGCACATCGACTGTATGCAGGATGGAGCCGGGGCGGCCGGAAAATACATAGATACGATTAGAGAGCAGCAACGCTTCTTCGATGTTGTGAGTAATGAACAGCACAGAGCGGCGATTCTCTTCCCACAGCTCAAGCAGCCAGCGCTGCATTTCACTGCGAGTTAGTGCATCGAGTGCGCTGAAAGGTTCATCCAGCAACATTAGCTCCTGCGGAGCGAGCAATGCTCTGAGAAAAGCTGCACGCTGCTGCATCCCGCCAGACAGCATATGCGGATAAGCATGTTCGAACCCGCTTAACCCAACCTTGGCAAGCCACTGGCGTGCTTCCTCGCGGGCTCCATCCCGCAGTGCGCCCTTGATCTCCCCAGCAAGCAGCACATTATCCTCAATCGTACGCCAAGGAAAAAGAGCAGGCTGCTGCGGCATATAACTAATTTCACCGCGTTGACCTGTAACGACCTTACCGTTCATGCGGATCGTGCCTGCATCGGGTTTCACAAGGCCGCCAATCATATGGAATAAGGTGCTTTTTCCGCAGCCGGAAGGACCAACGATCGAAACGAATTCTTGTTGCTCTACCTTGAGAGAGACATTATTCAGAACTTTTGTCTCACGGCGACGATGGAAAAAAGATTTGGAGATGCCGCTCACTTCAAGGGCGGGTGCCGCGGTATGAGCTTCAGGAGAGCTGGTGACTTCTGTTGTTCTGTGTTGCATTTGCATCGCTTGAGACATACAGGCATCTTCCTTTCTATGAGTTACGGCGCGGCTTCCAGCGAACCAGCCATTTTTCCAGCAATGCAATAATAGCAAAGAGTACAAGACTTAAAAGTACAATAATAACAATAGCGACAAACATCCGATCCGTACGATAAGCGGATTTCTGCAGAAGCATATAATAGCCAATACCCTTATCCGCGCCAATCCATTCAGCGACCACGGCGCCCATAACCGCATAAGTAGCAGATATTTTTACACCGGAAAATAGTGCCGGGATAGAAGAGGGCAGCTCCAGCTTGGTAAAGATTTGCCACTTGCTTGCGCCAGCCATTTTCATATAATTCATCATGACCTGATCACTTTGGGCCAGGCCGCCCATCGCAGCGACAGCTACAGGGAAGAAACATACTAGTGTAATCAGCACGATTTTGGGCAAAAGACCAAAGCCGAACCAGATAATGAGCAGGGGGCCGAGCGCGATGGAGGGAACATTTTGACTCAGAATAATGAGTGGATAAAAAGCCCGTCTAGCCCAAGGCAAAAGATGCAAAAGCAAAGCGACGATCAGACCTACCCCCGTACCGATGGGAAAACCAATTAAAGTGAGCCGCAGCGTAGCCATCGTATGAGCCCAAAGACCAGAAGCGTTACTGGTGGATTCACGGGCAATATCAGCAGGACTCGGCAGAATCCAGGATTCAATATGAAATACAGATACAGATAGCTGCCATACGCTTAAAAAGAAGACGACCGCCACAAGGGGCGGCCATATTAGCTTCCAGGTCGATCTCACGGCCGATATTTCTCCGTCAATTTATCCATGCTGATTCCGTTAGGATTATGAGCGATTTTGATCTGCGAAATTACGCTTGGACTGCCTGCTTCGATCAACGCCTCTTGCATCTGACGCACAACCTCCAGCAGCTCGCTAAGCTCACCTTCCATTGTGGTTTCCAGCGGATTCACCTGATGTTTAACACCGGATTTTTGAATGACCTCAATCGCTTTATCTACGTATGGGATGGAATCCTCATTGTTCGGAGTTTTTGGAATTACTTGAATGCTTAGTAGGGTGTTAGCCACAATAATCAATCCTCTCATTTTATAAGGTAAGTTCAAAAAGCCAACTTTGATAACGAAGTAATTCAGGAAGCAAACTCGACATCGAATCTTGAACGAACTTGGGAAGTCCGGTACTCACGTAGCACATCACTACGCTCCGTTCCTCCTTCCTCAAGTAACGTCCAACCTTCTTGGTTCTGAAAGCCGACTTTTTGAGCTCTTAAATTATAAGGTGAGTTCAAAAAGCCAACTTTGATAACGAAGTAATTCAGGAAGCAAACTCGACGTCGAATCTTGAACGAACTTGGGAAGTCCGGTACTCACGTAGCACATCACTACGCTCCGTTCCTCCTTCCTCAAGTAACGTCCAACCTTCTTGGTTCTGAAAGCCGTCTTTTTGAACTCTTAAATTATAAGGTAAGTTCAAAAAGCCAACTTTGATAACGAAGTAACTCAGGAAGCAAACTCGACGTCGAATCTTGAACGAACTTAGGAAGTCCGGTACTCACGTAGCACATCACTACGCTCCGTTCCTCCTTCCTCAAGTGACGTCCAACCTTCTTGGTTCTGAAGTCCGCTCTCTACTCCGCCGGTAAAAAATCATTACTGAATGCACTAGCAGCATCCAGCGGTTTATCCAGCAACTTCAGATCATACATCCAGTCGCCGTAATTTTGCCAGACCTCGGTTTTTTGCTCGCCCCAGCGGGCAGCATCGTCCTTGTATTTTGGGCTAAGCCATTTTTGGCTAGCTAGGACAAGGTCGGCGTCCAGGTCAGGAACGGCCTTCGATAACATACCGGCAGCCTCTTCCGGATGATCAATGGCATATTGATAACCTTTTGATGTGGCTTTCATGAAGGCCTTCACCAGCTCAGGATGATCTGCAATTTGCTTCTCACTCGTCGTCAGCACAGGCGTGTAATAATCGAGCTGTGGCGCATAATCCTTTAAGTACAGCATATCCAATGGCTCGCCACGCAACTCAGCCTCAACGCCAGTCCAAGCGTAGAAAATCCAGGCGAAATCAATGTCACGTTTGACGGCGGTAAAATAATCAGCTTCACCGATACTTATCAGCTTCACCTTTTTCACATCGCCACCTTCAGGATCCATGATAGCTTTCATGGCTGCTTCTTCGGCCGGTGAGCCCCAGCCTCCGTAGGTTTTACCTTCGAAATCCTTTGGTGATTTAATATTGCGATCTACTGGAGCGGCGAATCCCGATGTATTATGCTGAATAATAGCTGCTATCGAGACAAGGGGGACGCCTTGTAGACGGGCTAGAGTTAATCCTTCTTGCGCGCTGATGCCAAATGCGGCCTCGCCAGAAGTAACCATAGTATCAGAACCCGCTGCGCCTGGTTGAACGATTTCGACGTCCAGACCTTCTTCAGCGTAGTAACCAAGATCCTTAGCTACGTATAGACCGGTATGATTCGTGTTCGGTGTCCAGTCGAGTGCGACTTTAACTTTGGTGAGCTCTTTTGGAGCATCCGTCCCAGCCGCTGCAGTTGGATCAGTAGCATTTGCTTTGTTTCCGGCTGTATTCCCATTGTTGCTGCCGCATCCGGCAACGGCAAGAATGAGTACACAGGTGAGGCACAACGTAAGTGCTTTTTTGAGGTGCATGTCTTCTTCTCTCCTTTAAGGTTACAAGAATCCCGTCTTCACAACATGAACCGTAAAGTGTAGTATGTACGTTTTTCTACATCTTTTAGTGATCTTACAAAAAAAGCGCCCCGAGTGATCGGGACGCTGGCTTGGCGCAAGGTTAGTCAAGGTCACAGGGACCAGAACCAATTGGCGATTCCTACGCTGGCATTATCCAGATCAGGTATAAGGGTCAGTATCTTGTGGGATACAATCTCAGCCGGCCAATTCCAGCACCCCTGGTTCTATGAAGTTAACGGGTATTTCTATGTGCAATATAAGTAAGCATAAGTTTTGTACCTATACTTAATGTCTTATATTTCTCGCATACGGTGTATTATAGACGGCTGTACTCGGAATGTCTAGTAGTGCACTCCTGAATTTTTCCAATCCAGTAGTTTCTTTTTTGCTAGTCTAGATCTTTATATTTCTTGCGGTGACGCCGTTTAAGCTCACTAACCAGCGCCCCTAGCGTGAGGACAACGCTGATCAGAATCCCGCTCATGATCACGAAGAGGGCAAGAAATTCAAAGGGGGAATATCCAATCATTTTACTCCATTGAATCTTTCCATCCAGATCGTCAATGACCTGATTCATGCCGTAAATCCCGCTTACTACCGTAAATACAGTGAGAATCATCAGCAGATTATCCCGTCGCTTGGACTGAAACTTATCCTGATACTGAAACAGGTCATTTAAGGTTTCTTTCACTTCCTCGAATAAAGCGTCGTTTCCGTATACTTTACGCAGCTGAAGAAATATCTCCCGGCCCTGCGACTGGGAAATCAACTCCAAGAAGTAGAACTTTGCCGAGAACTTATTGATGGAATAGATTAGATTGTCTATTTCCTCATAATCATGATTAATCCGAAGTCGGGAGTGCATATTGGCGAGCTTCAGCAGAACGATTTTGTGGAAAATATTGAGTAAAAATCCGTAATAATATTGCCCATACATCTGGTTGGCTAGACTTACAGCAATCTCCTGTTCAGCCCGGGTCATGCAGCAAAAGGTCTGCTCATTCATCATATAATACGTGTCTGGGCCCCAGCGATTATAGGAATGCTCATGACAATAGTTTGCAATATACGCTGGATCGCTTGCACTGGCATAGGGCTTTCCGTTCAGATCAATTCCATCAAGCTGTGAGGCGCGATAGCGTAGATTTACACTAATCTCATCAGAACCTTCTTCATTCTGAAAGCCGTAAAAAGCTTGCACCTGCATTCTTTCATCTACGAAAAAAGGAAGGGTCTCAAAATAAGCCCCATTGATATCCGATTGATCCAGATATGGCTCCAGTCCATCCACCAAATTTCGGAAGACAAAATCCTCTACCATCTCATAGGTCTGTTCCCCGCAATGAATATAAGTGTAGTCATCCTGTATGAAGGTTTTCTCTAGCGCACGGAAACGATCCGCGAATTCTAGGGCAATACTAAAGGGAATCGAATCCCCCTCCAGCTGGACACGTATCGTCACGAATCCAAGCTGAAAGGGACATATGAATATATCCGTCGAGAGAATTTTGAAAAATATAGATTGCTGCGGAATCTCCAGAATGCAGTCGAGATTATTTACTCTGGAAAAACGGCGAAACGAGTCGGCATCCTTCCTGCGCGGAAAAAGGACGTGTGCGGCAAACGGTAAATAGGTGCGCTCCATTCGTTCATGGGAAACACAGTAACCTTCTCCATAATAGGCAGCTTCCAGTTCTTTGTTATCCAGAAAAAAACGTGTGAATCCGTCGTCCTGTAATTGCTGGATAAGCTGCTTAGAATCGCCCTTTTTTATAGAGAAGGGAAATATAAACTGCATAAGCGCAGTATGTAACAAAGGCTCAGTTGAAGACTCATTTAAAGACTCATTCATTCATTGTCCATCCTTGTGCTCAGAATATGCTTATAGATCACATTACCCTAAAAGGATAACGTTGATACTATTCTAAATACTGGAACTCTTTCCTTCCACCGCTTGCCTGGCTTGGAATCTCCATGCGGCAATGCTTAGCAGGAACAAGAAGGCAGCAAAAGTGGCAAGTAATCCGGCTGTTTGTGCCACTTCTAAATGGTCCATAGACCAGCCCGTAAACAGAGGTAGCAAAGCACCACCAACGCCTCCGGAAGCAATCATAATGCTGGGTGTTGACTCTTCGGTGCCAGGCAGCATTTTGCTGGAGAAAACCAATGCAATGGAGAAAATACCGGACATAAACAGCCCCAGCAGCAGAATTACAATGAAAGCAGTCATTCGATTGTCAGTGAACGGAAAGAGTGTCAGCAGTAACAAGGTTAGTAAACAGCTGCTGAGAATGTACGCGCGATAAGATATTTTTTCGGCAATTACACCCGCAAACAATCTTCCTGTAGACATCGCCAGCCAAAAGAAAGTGACTGTCAGTGCTGCCGCAGACTCTGTCATCCCTAGCTTGGCAATAAAGATAGCCGGCATAAAGTTGACTAAACTCATCTCTGTGCCTACATAAAGAAAAAAGAAAACGATGAAGATCCCTAGCAGAATCCATTGCTTACCTTTATACGGAAATTTTTTGTTAGAACGTGAGCTTGAGGAATGCGAATTGTCTGCTCCTTGGACAGAGGCACGTTCATCCAGCATGCGTTGTAGATTACCGAAGTGTCCTCTTGCCCAGAGGATAAGAGAAATCAAAGAGAAGGCAGCGACGATTAGAAAGGCCAATCTCCACGCTCCGGCAGCAATGAGCGGACTGGCGATAAGCGGCATCACGAGTGCGCCTATCCCGAATAGAACTTCGAGCCGGCTCATCGCAATAGCCGTTCCTTCGGTTACAGCACCAATAATGATGGTGCCATAACCGCTTCGATCATCCCGAAACCAAAACCTGCGGCAACAGCGATAAAATACATCCAGCCCCAAGGCGGTAGAAAGGCATAGGCAACTTCTGCAACTATTAGAAGACTGGTGGCAATGAGGATGCCTCCACGTTTACCGAAGCGGCGATTAAGTAGGGGAGAGACCAACACGCCTGCTAAAAAACCAGCGAATTGACTAAAGATTAATTCACCGCCAGCACTGTAATTTTGATCATAATGTTGCAGTAGAACGGGCAGAATAGATCCCAGCACAACATGTGCCAGACCGATAACGAAGTAGGAGAGACAGCCGATCCAAATCAGTTTTTTCACGAAGTAAGCTCCTTATCTTGATGTAGTTTATGGAGTAAGGTCGGATTCAATGTGAACCTGAAGGGTACATTATAATAAGCACCATTGTTATGATAAATCCAAACGGTGAGCTTGGATATATAAACTTTTGTTTACATGCTTGAAGGGAGAGATTTACGTAATGGATAACAAACAACTGGAACAACTCATTATTAAAGCATTGGATGACAACAAGTTCGGTTCCTTTGGTACGATCGAAGAAGGAAATAAGCCGAAAGTACGTTATATGGCCATTTTCCATGAGGGTTTGAAGATTTATTTGGCTACAAATCGCAAAACTCATAAAGTGGAGGAGCTATCCGATAATCCGAATGCTTTTGTACTGCTTGGCTATGAGGCCGGCGGAAGCAAAGATGTGCTGGAGATTGAAGCGACCGCTACCGTCTCTAAGGATGAAGGCTTGCGCTCCAAGGTATGGAATAAAGAGCTGGAGCCATGGTTTACTGGACCTGATGATCCTAATTATGTGATTTTGGAGCTTACTCCAACACGTATTGAGTATGTAGGTAGCAATAAAGAGCATGGAGTATGGCAGCCATAAGCTATAGCCTTGAATTGATCAAACAGCCCTCCTATCCCCTATGGGGTAGGAGGGCTGTTTGATGTGTTATAATGACTTCAACTTTTTAGGTATTCATATCGGGGAGGAGCTAAAGCTACATGAGCGTTACTCTGTTATATATTGAAGATGATCGTGAGATTGGCAGCGTAGTGTCTGCTGATTTAAGCGAAAGAGGATATAGTGTCCGCTGGCTACGGAGCGGCGAAGGTGCGATGGAAGAAGCCGGCGCCTGCCAACTGGCTATTCTCGATGTTATGCTTCCTGGTCTGGATGGGTTTACGATCGGGCAACGATTGAAACGTTCCTACCCTAAGCTGCCCATTTTAATGCTCTCCGCCCGAACCTCGATTGATGATAAGCTGCAAGGTTTGGAATTCGCAGATGATTACTTGACCAAGCCTTTTCATCCGGATGAATTGGCCGCTCGAATCGAGGTGCTGCTCAGACGGAATGGGGCATCTGTACAGGATTCGCTCACACTTAAACATCTGGTCGTATATGAAGGGGATAACCGCGTGATAAATGCTCAGACTCAGGAAGAAATCATGCTTACAGGCAAGCAATTTCAGATTTTTTCCTATTTGCTGCGTCATCTTAACCAAATTATGACGAAGGAGCAGATCTACGAGGCCGTGTGGGGTGAGGCTTATATCGAAGGGGATAAAACTCTGATGGTACATATTCGTTATTTGCGCGAAAAGCTGGAGCTTGATCCGGGTAATCCGGAAATTATCGAAACTGTCCGTGGGATCGGATACCG
Organism: Paenibacillus sp. FSL F4-0122; assembly: GCF_038002845.1. Taxonomy (NCBI): domain Bacteria; kingdom Bacillati; phylum Bacillota; class Bacilli; order Caryophanales; family Paenibacillaceae; genus Paenibacillus; species Paenibacillus sp. FSL F4-0122. The sequence goes on along the minus strand of NZ_JBBODI010000001.1, from coordinate 1,837,662 downwards.
GGTAAGAGCATGAGAGGATTGGAGCGCATTCGCAAGAAACGCAATTCCTCTTTGTTATCAGGGTATTTGCTAATTATCGTTTCTGCACTGCTATTTATCCCTGTGGTCCTTCCGCTGTCTTTTGTTGGCTACAATATTGTTAACGAAGTGACTAAAGGTGCCCCGCCTGTAGATACATCCCTGTATTCGAATATTGCACCGCTGGAGACTATGTGGCATAAGGAGGCACTTCACTTAGAAAATGCTTCTTCGGAAGCCATAAATCAGCGGCTGCATGAACTGAGTCGAAAATACACTGAGACTACTATGTTTTGGGTAGACGGGCAGGGAAAAACCCAGCTGATTCTCACACCTGATGAAGGGGATACGGATAAGATTTACCATGAAGTTCCTGATCAGTGGACTGCGGCTGAGGCTATTTCATTTATGAAAGAAAGTACGAATCGTGATCCTTTAGCGATCGTTGCTTTCGTGGGGGACAAGGTGGAGGCAGGCAAGGGATTTATAGTGATGCAAATTCCAAGTGAGCTGCTGAACAAAGGGGCTTATGGGGGATTAGGGGCTTGGGCTTGGTATAACTTTGTGTTATTTACCCTTTTTGGAGGGTTCGCTCTGGTTTCGTGGATGTTCTTTAGAAAAATTCGCAAACGGCTATTGCAACTGCAAACCGCGATGACGATTACAGGCCCGGATAGAATGCCTAAGTCTATAGTGACAGGCAAACTGGACGAGATCGGTCGCCTGGAGGAAGCTTTTAATACGATGGTAACCAAACTGGATGAAAGCCGACGCAGGGAAATAGAAGAGGAAGAGTTGCGTAAGCGTCTAGTCTCGAATCTATCTCACGATTTACGTACACCTCTAACCGTCATTCGCAGCCATATCCATGTTATGACCAAAGAGGATCTGACCTCAAAAGGTAAGCAGTCCTTACAGCTTATGGATGAGCGTATTGCGGATCTTAGCGTCCTGATCGAGAATCTTTTGTCTTACAATCTGCTCAATAGTGGACGGGTAACCTTAAAGCTGGAACGTAAAGATGTTTTACGCTTGTTGCGGGAAAGTGCGGCTGCTTGGTACCCCGTATGGGAAAAAGAGGGCTTCGACATTGATATTAACCTGGAAGCCGAACCGCTATTCTGGAGGGTGGATGAGGTCTGGTTCCGCCGTATTCTCGATAATTTGTATCAAAACATTGTACGACATGCCAGCAGCGGGCATTATGTCGGGATCTCAACGGAGCAACGTAATGAACAACGTGCCATAATTATTGCGGATCATGGTCGAGGCATTCAGAGTCCATCCGATTACAAGGGGGCAGGTTTGGGATTGTCTATCGTCGATCTTTTGATGAAGCATATGGAGCTGGAATGGGTTATGGAGAGCACAGGCGAAGGCACTTCTATTGTAATCTTTGATCCGCGTCGTGAAATTTAAACAAAACTTAAACTTGGCACTTCCTTGTTCTTAACCTTGGGACGTTATGCTGTATACCGAGGTGAAGAACATGGAAGAAACAGTGATTAAAACTAAGGATTTATTGAAAAAATATCGTGGCCGGGCTGCGGTAGAAAATTTGAATTTAAATATCCGCAAGGGTGAGATTTATGGTTTTCTGGGTCCCAACGGAGCTGGGAAAACTACAACAATCCGTATGCTGCTTGGCCTAATTACACCGACATCTGGAAAAATTGAAGTGTTCGGCCAGGATCTTCGGAAGAATAAGCTGCAAATTTTACGGAAGGTAGGGTCGCTTGTCGAATCCCCCTCGTATTATGGGCATCTGAGCGCTGTGGACAATCTCGAAGCGATCCGCCGCATTCTGGATGTTCCGAAGTCACGAATCGCTGAGGTGCTAGATATTGTTTCTCTAACCGGGGAAGAGAGACGTCCGGTCAAAGGGTTCTCCCTCGGGATGAAGCAGAGACTTGGTATCGCAGCTGCCTTGTTAGGGAATCCAGAGCTGCTTATTCTGGACGAGCCAACGAACGGACTCGACCCGTCAGGGATTCAGGAAATTCGTGGGCTTATCAAACGTTTGCCACAGGAGCAAGGAATTACGGTTGTAGTATCCAGTCACCTGCTTAGTGAAATTGAACAAATGGCAGATACCGTGGGTATTATTCGCCAAGGGCAAATGGTGTACCAAGATACAATAGCTAATCTGCAACAACAGGCTGCTGGCGAGATACGCCTTGCGGTTTCGGAACCAGAGTCTGCGTTACGTCTCGCTGGAGGCCGGGGGTATGAAGGGACACTACATGAGCAAAAACTGATTTTTTCAAGAATGAACGATGCAAGAGTAGCGCTGCTAGTCAAAGCTTTGGTAGAGAATGGGCACGCTGTCTATCGTGTAGAGGAGCGGAGACAATCGCTTGAGGACTTCTTCCTACAGGTTGTGGGAGGCGGGGAATCATGATGTGGCGGGCGTTGTCAGCGGATTGGCTTAAAATCCGCGGCAAAGGAATTTGGTTTCTAGTGTTTCTAGGACCGATTGGTCTAGTAGCCATGCAGGGCCTTAACTTTGGCCTTCGTTATGATTATCTGCGTCAGCAGTATAGCGCGGATTTATGGGGAGGACTACTGGATAATGTGTCCGGGTTTGTGCCCACAGCTCTTTTTCTGGGAGGCACTTTAGTATGCTCGCTGATTGCAAATGTCGAACATCAGATGAGCTCGTGGAAGCAGCTCTTGGCACTGCCTATCTCCCGTACTTCAGTGTTTATGGCTAAGCTAACGCTCTGTCTGCTGCTTGTGGCAGTTTCCTGTTTGTTGCTCTCAGTGGGGATAGTTGTTTTAGGGCTTATTTTGGGCTTCAAAGCTGATCTTACTCCTTATGTGGATGTACTCAGAATTGGCTTTATGTCCTATATTGCGGCTCTGCCGGTCATCGCGCTACAGCTGTGGCTTTCCCTGGCTAATCGTAATCAGACACTGCCGGTTGCCCTGGGGATCACATTATCCTTGACGTCATTTTTCTCCATGTTCCTTTCGGAGTGGGTGCCTTTAACATGGCCATATTTGGCGTGGGACTCCTCTAATCGCCTCTTGTTCAGCGGTGCGGGTCTGCTGCTGGGAATGCTGGTGTTTTTGCCGGGTGCAGTGCATTTCGCTCGAAAGGATGTGGATTAAGATGAAGTCATTTTGGAGAGTATTATCCTCAGAGCGATTAAAAATGTCTAAATCATATGTTTGGCTTTTAGTCATAGGAAGTCCGGTTTTATCACTGGTTCCCGGATTGTTATCGGATAATCAAGGCGAGAAGATGACTTGGGAGCTGCTGTTAAGTGTGATGTCAATGATGCATGCTTTGCTGTTTCTGCCTGTGCTTTCAGGCATTTTTGCGGCCCTGATCTGTCGTTATGAGCATCATGACGGTGGCTGGAAGCTATTGTTGTCTCTGCCTGTAACCCGGTTGTCGGTGTATCTCTCAAAATATGTGATGATCATCGGATTGCTGGCTGCTGTGCAAATAACGTTCCTCGTTATGGTGCTGGGAATGGGCTTGTTCCGTGGGGCTCCAGATCCAATCCCTTGGGCGCTGCTGCTAAAATCAGTATTTGGCGGCTTTGTAGCCTGCCTACCACTCGCCGCATTGCAGCTGGCGATCTCGCAAAGCTGGAGCAGCTTCGGCGCACCGCTGGCGCTGAATGTGAGTCTGACTATTCCCAATATACTGATCGCTAATTCTTCAACCTACGGCCCCTATTATCCTTGGGTACAGCCGATGTTAGCCATGAGTCCTTATGGTGATGACGGATTTGGTGCCTTTAATCTGCCTTTAGAGACACTGATGATGATAGTGGGAGGGAGCTTGATTGTCTTTTTTGCCGCAGGACTAATCTCCTTTTATCGTAAAGCAGTCTGATTCACAATCAGAGGCTATAAACTCCTCCTCAATGGACATCCCGTGCTGTTTTTCTTATAATTAAAGAATATAATTAGCTAAGATGGAGGAGGGCGAGAGCATGGAGCCAACGGCATTAGAAGATTGCGACAATACATGCAAGGGTTCAGAGCTTGAACCGGAATCCATTGCATTGATCCTGCCAGACCGTGGGATTACTGATAAAATGGCAGAAATGTTCAAAGCGTTGGGTGATCCAACACGAGTGCGGCTCATTTACGCTTTGTCCCAGCAAGAATTATGTGTACATGATTTGTCCGTGATCCTTGATATGGGCCAATCTGCGATATCCCATCAGCTCCGTTATTTACGGAATCTACGGATCGTGAAACGCCGTAAAGAGGGGAAAACGGTATTCTATTCGCTGAACGATGCGCATGTGGAGCAGATCTTTTTGCAGACCCACGAGCATGTCCGACACGAATAGCTAGTTGCAAAAAGGGGGACTCCCAGCAGCCATTGGATGGCTTTTGGGAGTCCCTCTTTTTATTATGCCGACGAGTCCTGATCATCCGCTACGGCTTACGGACCCAGTTGACCTTATTTGCAAAATTAACGCTTTTTGAGCAGAGTTGCGGACCTCAGTGCAGTTATTCCTTAGAAAGAGGTCTGATTTTGCTCTTTTTCATGCCTATAGCAGCTATGGGGTCCGATAATATGCTAAATCGGGGATAATACTGCTTTTAGGGTCAACTGGGTCCGTTAGCTGTGTGGGTTGCGACAAATATTGCTCTAATGAAACCAAGTTGAATCAACTGAAGCTTTGTATTTTGAAGCAAGGGTTAGCTTATTAACTGGCTTGATTTAGGTTCTTCGTTAGGTTTGGTTTTCTAAAGGACAACACTAGCCAGACACATTGCACTGCGAGCACTAGCAGGATAAATAGATCGATTCCCATGTATTCACTCGTATTATCATTGCCCACAAACTGAATTAAATTATGTATAAAATGAAAGGATATCAGCGGAAGAATATTATTATTTTTTAGCATCAGCAAGGCTAGCGCAAAACCGATCAGAAGCGCATATACGAGTTGTAGAAGAATTTGTGTGATATCTGTGCCGGATAATGCATTAAGTAAGTGGGTAATAGAGAAGAGAATGCTTGAAGTGATCACTGCTGTTTTAGCCCCTTTAGGAAGCAAGGTCTTAAAAATCAAACCGCGATAGATGCTTTCCTCCACAAAAGCGACCAGCAGGGTGAAAAAAATAAAGAACAGTACCTCGGATGCGCTGATCTCACGAAAACCCTTAAAGGATATGGTAATCAGGACCACTACTAGTGGGGCATAATAGATCCAGTTGCCCGAGGATATGGTGTTTAGAGGTCGGAAGCCGAGCGTGCTCCATTTGCGCTTAACTGTAAAGTAGATGATGAGTACAAGCGCGATTGGGATGAAGGAGATAAGTACAGGGGCGTTGTACGCAAGTTCCTTAATGGTTGCGTAAGCCCCGGCGGCAGTTACGGCTACAAGTAATAACACCTCGATAATAACTACGCTCCAAATGGGGTGTTTCTGTGAAAAAGAAGACGTTTTGGCTAGCTTTGACATGTTCTAAATTCATCCCTTCTGTGTAAATCATTTGCCCATCGAGCTTCATTGATAATGGGGTCATTCGTATGTAAGAAACTTACTTTCGGTCATACATGATTTTACATATTTTCACGTAAAGGTCAATTGATTTAATTTTTAAGATAATGTAGAAAAATGGTGTATATCGCGTATTGACCTTGAAATATAAAGGGAATATAATAGGGCTAAGATAACATATGAACAAGTGCTCATATATGGTTTTTATTTGAGGAGATGTGCCGTATGGATACAATGCAAGGAAAATTAAAACGTCAGTGGGAATTAGAAGGTTTGGATTGCGCCAATTGCGCGATGAAAATTGAAGATAAGGTGAAGAAGATTGAAGGTGTATCGTCTTGTTCCGTTAACTTTGTAACAAAAACAATGACGTTGGAAACCGCCGCAGGGTATGAGGAATCAGCGATTGTAGAAGCGAAGAAAACGGTGAAGGCACTCGAGCCCCACGTAAATGTGAAAGAGAAGGTTGGGGGAAATCACAAGGCGCGCAATAGCGGTGCTCATGAACATACGCATGCTCACGAGCATGGTCATGAGCACGGCCATCAAGCTGATGGACATCATCATGATCATGAGGATGCTGAAGGTCATGGTCATACACATGAGCATGGGGAAGGCGACACACGCAAAATATTGCTGCGGTTAGGCGCTGGTGGAATTCTTGCTCTAGCTGGGATATTCCTGCCCGTGGATGGAGTAGTTGAATTGCTGATCTTTTTGGCAGCCTATCTTATCGTGGGTGGTGAAGTTGTCTGGCAGGCGGTTAAGAACATCATCCGTGGCCAGGTGTTTGATGAGAATTTCCTGATGGCTCTGGCAACTATCGGTGCATTTGCGATTGGTGAGTATCCAGAGGGCGTGGCAGTAATGCTGTTTTACCAGATTGGAGAACTGTTCCAAGGTCTGGCTGTGAATCGTTCACGCCGATCTATTACGGCACTTATGGATATTCGCCCCGAGTTTGCCTATCTCAAGCTTGGAAATGATCTGAAGAAGGTCTCACCTGAGGAAGTAGCCATCGCAGATTTGATTGTTGTTAAACCCGGTGAGAAGGTACCCCTTGACGGAACTATACTTGAAGGTAACGCCATGATGGACACATCTGCACTTACTGGAGAGTCGGTACCACGATCAGCTGGTCCAGGAAGTGCGGTGTTAAGTGGTTTTATTAACCGGAACGGCGTAATTACTGTGCAAGTTACTCAGACCTTTGGAGAATCGGCCGTATCCAAAATACTGGAGCTAGTGCAGAATGCATCAAGCAACAAAGCTAAAACCGAGAACTTTATTACTAAATTTGCACGTGCCTACACACCTGTAGTAGTGATCACAGCAGTTCTGCTGGCCGTCGTTCCTCCACTGCTGATCAGTGGTGCGACTTTTTCGGATTGGATTTACCGAGCACTTGTATTCCTCGTAATCTCTTGTCCTTGTGCGCTTGTGGTCTCGATTCCACTGGGATTCTTCGGAGGGATTGGTGCAGCTTCACGCAGCGGTATTCTGATTAAGGGAAGCAACTACCTGGAAGCCCTAAATGATGTGAAGGTAGTTGTCTTTGATAAAACGGGAACGTTGACCAAGGGACAGTTTAAGGTGACGGGGATTTATCCGTCGGGTGGCAAATCTAAGGATGAATTACTGCGGACAGCCGCTTATGCGGAGAGCCATTCCAATCACCCGATCGCTGAGTCGATTCGGACGGCTTATGGTGAACAGATTTCTAAGGAAGCTATCACGAATTACAATGAAATCTCTGGTCATGGTATCGAAGTAACTATCGAAGGCAAGACCGTATTTGCAGGCAACGCACGTCTGATGGAGCGTGAGGGAATTGCTTATGAGGTCCCAGAGCAGAGCGGTACCGTTGTTCACATTGCGGTAGATCATCAATACGGGGGTTATCTGGTGATCGCCGATGAAGTGAAGGAGGACTCACTGCAGGCCATTCAGCGCCTCAAAAAGCTTGGTATACGCAAGACGGTGATGCTGACAGGTGATGCTTCCGCCGTAGCTGAAGATGTAGGGAAGCAGTTAGGGGTAGATGAGGTACACGCAGAGCTTTTACCACAGCATAAGGTAGAGGCCATCGAGAAGCTGGATCGTGAAAAGTCTCCACGCGAGAAGATTATTTTTGTCGGAGACGGAATTAATGATACTCCTGTACTGGCTAGAGCCGATGTCGGGATCGCTATGGGGGGACTCGGTTCCGACGCTGCCATTGAAGCAGCGGATATTGTAATTATGACCGATGAACCTTCGAAGATTGCTGTAGCTATCGGAATTGCCAAGCGTACACGGACCATCGTATGGCAAAATATTATTTTTGCTTTAGGTGTAAAAGCTATATTCCTTCTGCTCGGTGCATTCGGGATTGCCACGATGTGGGAGGCTGTATTCTCAGATGTAGGGGTAACCGTACTAGCCGTACTGAACAGTATTCGAGCTTTAAAAGTGCAAGACGAGGGTTAAGTATCTTTGGTGTTTAAATAAATGATTTCAACAAAAGTGAGCTTTAGGATTCCAGTTTTAGGGGTCTTAGGGCTTATTTTTTTTATTTGCCAGCAAAGAATTTGTCTTTTTTTGCCGATATAGAAGATATATCCACATCAGGAGACATTATAACAAATGGAGTGAGGAGGCTATTTCATCGTGAATGAAAATGAAATGAAAGGAAACAAGATGAAAAAAATGAGAAAAAATGTAACGAAGAGAAAAGCGACGTCAATTCAACTTAAGTGGTCATCTGTTATATTAGCTATTGCAATCGTGCCGCTTATGGTAGCGACCATATTTTTACTTGATTATTTCGGCAATGTCACACGCACAGACAGTGAGCAAATGGCGCAGGACACCATTAATACGAACACATTCCGGATGGATGAGTGGCTATCCAACAAAACCTCGTCCGTAAAGGATCTGGTGTCCCAGCATCCTGAGTTCGATTTTACGAATCCAGCGAGTATCTTCCCTGTGATAGAAGTGCTGGAGGAAAGTGACAGTGAGACAGAAGGTTACAGTGTCATCAGTAAAGACGGTCAGTTAACTAATATGATGAACATGACCGCAAGTGTAGCAGATGCGAGCTATTTCTTGAAAGCGAAAGAAACACATGCGCCTGTGTTGGGGGAAATGTCCTATCTGGAGCAGCTTGATAAATATATCATTCCGATCGTAGTTCCTGTCATGGATAAGGATAAGCAATTTATGGGAGGTATTGTCTTCTCGATTACTCCTGAAGTTCTTGCCCAAATGAGTAATGAAATTACTATGGCGGATACCGGATTTGGATACGTAATCTCAAATGATGGCATGTATTATACTTATCCAGACGTCAGTCGTATGGGCAAAAAAATTACCGATTACGCTAAAGAGCCGGCTCTTCAGAAGGTCGTTGACAAGATTTTGAGCAACAAAGAGGGGTCCGAAACTTATAAGGGCGAAGATGGTAAGAAAGTCATTACATACTTTAAGACCATTCCAGATACTGACCTGAAGCTTCTTGTAACAGTACCGGAGAAAGAGGTTTTTGCCAAAGTGACCTCTGCACAAAGAACAGCAATGTTCATCTTATTGGCAGTTATACTCGTCATAATTTTTGTTTCTCTCTACCTTACTCGCCTTATCGTTAGACCCATTAAAGCTATTTCCTCCACTATGAAAAAGGTGGCAGAGGGTCATCTGAATGAGAGGGTTAAAGTGCAATCCGGAGATGAAATCGGCGAGATGAGTCAAAATATCAATGATATGATTGAGACACTCTCCGGTATTGTCAACAAGATTGATACAACGGTAGTGGAGGTTTCTTATTCCTCAGAAGGAATGCTGAAATCGGCTCAACGGTCGTCTTATACTTCAGCAGAGGTAGCAACAGTTATCCAAGAAGTGGCTCAAGGAATGGAAGAGCAATTCAGAGGCTCGGAGCAATCGGCAAGAGCAACGGAAGAGATGGCCGTAGGTTTGCAACGTATTGCTGAGTCCTCTGCAGCGGTATCAGATCAGGCTGAGACGGTCAACTCAGAAGTAGAGAGTGGCTATTTGGAAATCCAATCTACACTGCAACAGATGGCTGTTATCAGTTCCACAGCTAATCAGACAGCCGAGATGATTGGTAAATTAAGTGAGCAATCGGAACAGATCGGACAAATTGTGGATGTAATTTCTGAGATATCCAATCAGACAAGCTTATTATCTTTAAATGCTTCTATTGAGGCTGCCAGAGCTGGGGAACATGGCCGTGGCTTCGGGGTAGTTGCGAATGAGGTGAAGAAGTTAGCGGAGCGGACGAACAGTTCCATCATTAGTATAGTGGAGCTGATCGGCGGCATTCAGTCTTCGACAACAAGTGCAGCGGATTCCATGAAGAAGAGTATTGAGGAAATTGGCGATGGAATGGGAAAAATGCAAAACGTCGGTGTTTCCTTTGATCATATCCGTTCTTCGATCCGTGAAGTATCGTCGCAAATACAGGATGTGTCAGCAATTAATGAAGAGATGTCAGCTGGCACAGAAGAAATAACGGCTTCTATATCCGATATGCTCGGAATAGCTAAAGAATCTGCTGAGAATGCTCAGGCGGTCTCATTAGCTTCAGCGGAGCAGACGGAGATTATGAAGGATGTCGTGTCCTCGGCGGAATCACTTAATGAAGTGATGTCTGTGCTGAAAGAAGAAATCGAGAAGTTTAAAAAGTAGGAGATAAACTGAGATTCATCTCCTTATAATACAAAAAATCGCTCTTTGGGAGCTGGTGGGCTTATTTCACCAATTCCCAAAGTAGCGATTTTTTTTGTTCTTTATGAGATTAAATGCTTTCTTCCAGCTGTAGACTCTCGATGCCTGCACGTACAATATTGCAGGAGTTGTTCAATTTCTGGGTTTCCTCTGTATTTAAATTAAGCTCCAGCAGCTCTTGAATCCCAGTGTTGCCTATAATGGCGGGCACACCCGTGCATACACCACTATGTCCGTATTCTCCATCCAGAATGGCGGATACGGCGATAATTTTGTGCTCATCATTCAGGATCGAACGGGTAATGTAGGCAAGTGCGCTGCCAATCCCGAAATGTGTGGAGCCTTTACGGGTGAAAATTTCCCAGCCGGCATCTTTTGTCTTGCGGGAGATATCCTCCAGATCCAGATGCGGGAACCGCTCGCGATGCTGATCCAAAATTTGTAGAATAGGCTTGCCGCCAATTGTCACATGGGACCAAGCTACAAATTGAGATTCGCCATGTTCACCTAACGCGTAGCCATTAACACTACGCGGGTCAATGGAGAACACATCGGAGAGCAGTGTTTTTAGGCGCGACGAGTCAATGGAGGTTCCGGTACCGATAATTCTGTGGCGAGGCAGACCTGATATTTTCCAGACCATATAAGTGACAATATCGACCGGATTAGCGGCGACTACGAATATTCCATCAAATCCCCCAGCCATGATGTTGGTAATGATTTCTCTAGTAATAACAGCAGAGGCTTCCAATACGTCAAGTCGGGTCTGCCCGGCTGTTGGATTAGCACCAGCGGTTAAGATAACTACATCCATCTTTGCACAATCGCTATAGGTTCCGGCATATACCTTTGTGCGTGTGCTTGTGAAATCCATACAGTGCGAGAGATCAAGTGCTTGTGCCATAGCCCGATCATAGGTGCGGTCGATCATCATTATCTCGTCACAAATGGCCTGATTAACCATGGAGTAAGCACAGCTTGAACCCACCATTCCGGCCCCGACGATGGCTACTTTTCTCGATTTACTTTTCAATTGCCTTGTCCTCACTCTCTAAAAGTTATACGCAGTATAGGTTTCCAAATGATATTTATTTCAGCATTAAGGTCTTTTGGAAGCTTATCGTTAGGTATGCTTATAGTTTAACGTATCCCTTCGCAGGTTACCTGACATCGGACTTACAAAGATTATATTTTTTCTTTTTAATGCTGAATAGGTGACATAACGAGTTAGATATTTTAAGTGATCTATTCCTATAGTGTATGTAAAGTACTAAAAGAGGATGTAATAAGAGGATGGCTAATTGATGTCAGAAAAGGGTGAAAAGTAGAAAAAATCAGAGGATATAACATAAGCTTGAGTTACAAGAGGTAAGAAGTCATCTCAAGGATATCGGGTAAGCACCCTGAGATGGCTTCTTAGGATCATTGTTGACAATCATGGCTGGGGCAGCAGACTCCCCGAGGAAGTCATAGCCTTATAACGCTTGAACATAAAAAATCTCCAATGAACAATCATGCCGAAGGCTAAAATAAAGAACAAACCACCGGACTGTGGGATAGACACATAACGGTTAATAAATTCATGGAGTAAAGTGCGGACTAGAAGAAGTCCGAGCAGGATAAACGCAAAGCTCTTGGAGCGTTGAGCATAAATTTGTCCATCACGTTGTTCAAAATGGGTGCTGCGTATAAGAGGATACGCGAAGATGAACCAGCCAATCAGAAAGGCGACTGCCGCCCACCATAATGGGAACCTGACCGCAGGTGCCACAAACATGGCAAAACCCGTCGACATACCGAGAGGTGGAATCCATATTTTTCGAATGGTAACCGGACGTGCGCTTGCTTTTAGACGAATGAAAATAACCATCAGCGCCATGAACAAAGCCCCTAATGTAGAGCCAATATGTAGAAGCGAGGGGTTTATGTTACCCATGATACACGACCTCTCTATGATTTCAGTCACTTGTATCTTCATTATAACAGAAAAACGATGGCAAAACATTGAAGTGTATTGGCTCCATACCCGCTACAATTCCAGCTTAGGAATTATTTCTTAAAGGAGCGATACATACAAAAATCCCCGCCAGAGCATACTCTGACGAGGATTTATTGATGTGAATATTATTATCTCAGCCCAGACTTACGAACGGCTGCGTCCACTTGTCGAGCGAAGAATAAGGCTCACGATAAAGATCAGCACAACCGCACCGATCAAAGAAGGGAAGAAGTAGAAATCACTTACTTTAGGTCCCCAGCTTCCCAGAAGCACGCCACCGAGCCATGAACCGATAATACCAGCGATGATATTACCGATAACACCACCAGGAATATCTCTGCCCATAATCAGACCAGCCAACCAACCAATAACCCCACCAACGATTAACATCCATAGAAAACTCATGTTACTTCAACTCCTTCGTTTTGTTGTTTGCGATGTCTACTATTAACCTTTGTGACCATCTTTAAACCACATGGAAAAACTTACTTCTTCCGGAATAGTTAGGGAGTAGGCTCTAAATGCAGTTTCGATAATGTATTACAACTATAAACATGCTATAGTGAAAAAATATTATAAAATTATGAGTAAACCCCTATTAGTAAAGGGTAAGTAAGAAGTAATACAATACATAAAGATAAAGGAGCCACTATTATGGAACGGGCTAATGAGGCATTGTTTTATGTAGGAACGTATAACTCTGAGAATGAGAAGGCGATTCAGTTATGTGCGCTTAGTCTTTTATCGGGGGAAATGAGAATTCTTGAGGGTACCGAGGGAATTGAGAACCCATCGTTTTTAGCTGTGAATAGTGCAGGCAGCGTGTTGTATGCAGTTAGTGAGAAGGATCAAGGTGAGGTTTACGCATATGCAATTGATCCCGCAACTAAAGCGTTGCAATCACTTGGAAGTCGTTCTACGGAAGGCGGCGCTCCTTGTTATGTCTCCATTAGTCCTAAGGAAGATTACATATTCGTCTCCAATTACTCGGGAGGCAATGTTAATGCTTTTCCTGTAAATGAAGATGGTTCGCTTCAAGAAATGTCCGACCAAGTAAAACATGTGGGTTCAGGCATTCGTGAAGACCGTCAGGAGGCTCCGCATCCGCACTCTGTCATTCCGGACGCAAGTGGTAGACATGTGCTGGTGTGCGATTTGGGATTGGATCAAATTGTGATCTATCGCCCTGAAGAGGGCAAACTGGTAAAACATCGTGAGCTTAATCTGCCACCTGGTTCAGGTCCACGTCATCTGGCGGTGCATCCCTCTGGACAATGGATTTACCTGGCGAATGAACTGAATTGTACAGTAACGGCATTTGCTAATGATGAACAGGATGCAAATCTAAATAGTTTACAGCATCTTAGCACGCTTCCTGATAATTATACTGCTGGTAGTGACGATACAGCTTCCGATATTCATGTCTCCCCTTGTGGCAGATTCCTGTATGTCTCCAATCGCGGACAAGACAGTATCGCCCTGTTCCATATCGATGAATTAACGGGTCTGCTTGAAGCAGTGGATTGGCAGGTTACCGGCGGTCGTACTCCGCGTAACTTTGCAATTATTGGGGATAAGCTGCTTGCTGCTAATCAGAATAGTGATAATATTACCTCGTTCTCCATCGATAGTGAGAGTGGCAGATTAATCCCTACAGGAAATGAATTGGAAATGAAGTCACCTGTTTGTGTGCAAGCGTTGTAGGCTGAGACTAGGTTATTGTATGTCGTAAAAATAAGGGCTATTCCCGTAATCCATTCATTTTTTCGTGAGTGGAGGTTGGGAATAGCCCTATTTTGCAAATGAAGACCTAAGGATAATAGCAAGTGATTGTTAAAATGTATTTCTGATACCTAAATCGTAAAAACCGATGTCATCAAGCATGATCCGGTCGCCTTCTTCTTCAAGATAGAAGGTGATTTCCGTCAGGTTGTCAGGATCCAGCTCTGGTTCTTCCTCCTGAAATTGTTCGAACGGCATCTCGTAGGTTTGAAATACAGCTTCGGAAAGGTCGCCGTATTTGCCATCGTTTATCCGCTCTTCAAGCCATGGGAATAACGTGAACTGAGTTTGTGGAAGTGGCAGTATATCCATTACTTCATCCAGCTTCAAGCGTGCTGAGGTATCGTTATGGTCAGTTAACTCCACCTCAACCTTTGGAGGTTGTGGAACATCCATTTCTTCATTCATGTCGTCATTCAGATTTGCCATGGAGAACGTAAGGCCATCTGCCCCTAAAAGAGCAGTTTCAGTACGGACACTGTCGTTAAGCTTAATGTTGTAATAAGCTTCTTCGTTTTTGCTGGCTGTGCGTTCAAGGACAACACCATAGGTGGCTTTGCTTTTCGACTCCCGGTCTTTAGCTAACTCTTCTGACCAAGAAATACCCGATGCTGCTGCTGTTCCCAGTTCTACAGTGTTTTTGTTACGGTCATCGTCAAATGTGGCTACAGGACGATATCCCCCGCTTTGGAATCTATTGTAGTAGGCGGTATCTGGTAACCACTTCAGCCCGCTGCGATAATCCCGGAACAAGCTTTGGTATTCCTCTTTTTCATGCAAGGTGGTCTCTAAGAAAGCTGATACATAGACCTTGGCGATTTGCCGTTGTTTGTCTGCATCCATGATTTGTGTCCGATTTAAAAAGAGTCCAGCTGGCAAGGTCTGATCATACCCGCCCCAATCGCTGTTGAATTGACTGTGATTGGCATCCGCAATATACAGCGAGCTTTTGAAAGCAGATGATCCTTGGGAATAGGAAGTGCGTATATACTGCCGATCACCATAGAAATCATGTACATCTCCATCGCGGGCTCCCTGCAAGGTCAAATAATTGATGTCTTTGAGACGGGCTTGCTGGTCATCTATTGTTTTGTCCGTCGGTGCAAGCGCGATTACAGAGGTTATATTAAAGCGATTAACTGCCGCCATCACCGGATCATCCTTAAACCAACGAGTGGCATCCGCGGCCATAGCTACGGCTTGTCCTCCGCGGCTATGGCCGAGCAGGGCGGTTTTTGTGAAATCTATTTTCTGATATAAAGGACTGCCCGGATCATCTGAAAAATCTGCTAGCTGCTCTAAATGTTTCAGTAGGATCCAAGTACGTACTTTAAAATCATTGTCCGGAATGCCGGACCAAGCAGAATAATTCAGGAAATTCTCATCGAGCGAGATCGCGATAAATCCCCGGCTTGCCAATAGTTCGCCGAGATAAGCGTACCCGCCATCAGAGTAATCTTCCATCATATGATTGCCGTGCACCATCAGCACTACTGGATATGGACCTTCACCTTCTGGCATCCATACGCGACCATTCAGGGGAAGTGCCTTATAATCGAAACCCCAGAATAAAGTGCGCAGCTTTGACCAATCCTTAATATAAGCAGAAGCATCGGCCGTAGAGGATATCAAGCTTGTATCCTTGCCGTATTCGGCACGATGAAGATCGGTACCACTGGCATAGGTGAAGGTCTGATAAGCTAGATTGCCTGGTATTCCCGGATCGGAGGCTGTCAGTGGAACGACTTCCGTATCGTTGATATCGACCGACTCTGAAATAGGCAGTTCTTGTACTCCGCTTGCCAGCGCAAGTGGGGAAAAAGTCACCGCCACTGTTAGCAGAAGCCCTAGTGTTATTCTTTTGCTGCGGAGCAGGCCGATGGCTAATCCGCCTAATGCCCCTAGCAGTGCAAGCACGACCGCGATGACAACCGCGGCTTCAATCTCAAAATCTGCGTAATATAAGATTAGTAGAATAGCTCCAAAATCACTCAATACACAGCCTGCAAATAATCTTGGGATACGCAGTCCGGTCAACGCTAGCAGAACAGCTAAGATATTGCCGGAAATCGCCAGCAGGACAGTGCCTGCACCTGCAGCAAGAGCGATATCCGTAGGTTTACCTAATCCAGTAGGAATGCCTAACACGGCACTACTAAAGGCTAAAAAGCATACTATCCAAAGACCGGCTATAGCTGTTCTCCAAACTGCTGTATCGTAACGGTAGGTTCCCCTAATTCTTCGTCCAATTTCTTGAGCCATACGTCTGTGGAGCCGTGGTTTCAACGGCGCAGGGACGTACTCTAACTCCATACCCATGACTCTCTCCCCTGACATAAAGCGGTATTTTCTCTTAACCCATAAGCTGTAGCAATAATATTACTTTATAGCATCAATAACAAGTGGATCTTACAGGAACCGACCCCATAGCTTGTACGGTGTGGTGTGTGGGAGTTTTCTTTGACATAGGCTGGAAAAAAAGGTTTGACACAGTTAAAGGGTTTCAGTATTATATCCATATAAACCAACTAAGTAGATAGGAATAATTGAAGAAAGTTCTTACCGTACGAACGGAGGAACGCCTGCATTAGGCTCGCAGACACGGTCTTAGGACCGGTTTGACCTGCCATACGTAGGCTTTCCTCCGTTCTTTTTGTGTTACCCAAGGGTTGTCTGGTACGAAAAAACATGGGGGAGTGGAAGAGATGAAGAAAAAGATGAATAAAGGGCTTCTTGTAGGGTTTAGCTTGTTGCTGACGGCAGGGCTTACTGCTGCTTGCGGCAGCAATAACAATAACGGCAATAGTGCTAGTCCGGCAACAGACGCACCAGCAACAACCAATTCAGCGGAGGCCACAAATGCGGCTGAAGCAACAAAAACTCCATCTAAAGATCCAGTAGAACTACTGAACGTCTCATATGACCCTACTCGCGAATTGTACGAGAATTATAATAAAGCTTTTGCTGCCTATTGGGAGAAAGAAACAGGACAGAAGGTCACCATTAAACAATCCCACGGTGGATCAGGGAAACAAAGCCGTGCTGTGCTTGATGGTCTGGAAGCGGATGTTGTGACATTAGCACTTGGTTATGATATTGATGCCTTGCAGGAAAAGGGACTGATCAATGAGGGCTGGCAAAGTAAATTCGATCATAATAGCTCGCCTTACACCTCGACTATCGTGTTCCTTGTACGCAAAGGGAATCCGAAAGGAATCAAGGATTGGCCAGATCTGCTCAAAGAGGGCGTAGAGGTTATTACACCAAACCCGAAAACATCAGGTGGAGCACGCTGGAACTACTTGGCAGCTTGGGGCTACGCACTAGACCAGAACAATAACGATGAGGCTAAGGCTGAGGAATTTGTAAAAGAACTGTTCAAGCATGTGCCAGTGCTGGATACCGGCGCGCGTGGATCTACGACAACGTTTGTGGAGCGTGGAATTGGTGATGTGCTGATCGCATGGGAGAATGAAGCCTATTTATCTGTGGAAGAGCTGGGACCGGACAAATTTGATATCGTGAATCCTTCGGAGAGTATTTTGGCTGAACCGCCAGTAGCTATAGTAGATAAGGTTGTGGATAAAAGAGACACGCGTGAGGTATCCGAGGCGTACTTGAAGTACCTCTATAGTGAAGAGGGACAAAAAATCGCGGCTGAAAACTACTACCGTCCTACATTAGATAGCGTGAAAGAAGAATACAAAGATAAGTTCCCGGAAATCAAGCTGTTCACATTGGCTGACAAATTCGGAACCTGGAAAGAAACGCAAGAGAAGCATTTTAATGATGGCGGGATCTTTGACAAGATTTATGTGCCAGGTGCCAAATAACAGATGAATGAAACGCAGGATGTAATCATTGAGATTTGTCCCGGTAGGGGCTGATCGGCTAAAAGGCCGAAGGCGAGAAAGGATGAATAGGGGATGAATGTCACCACTACGGCTACACCAGCAGCAACACGGCGCAAAATACTGCCCGGCTTCGGGCTGACGATGGGCTACAGTGTACTATACCTGAGTCTAGTGGTTCTACTGCCACTTTCGGCGCTGCTGTTCAATTCTACAGGTCTGAGCTGGGCGAAATTCTGGGATGTAGCTACGGACCCGCGGGTATTAGCCTCGTATCGTGTGAGCCTGTCGACAGCTGCTGCGGCCGCTTTTGTAGATGCAATTCTAGGACTTTTGCTGGCGTGGGTACTGGTACGTTATGAATTTCCGGGCAAAAGAATATTTGATGCGCTGATCGATCTCCCGTTTGCCTTGCCGACAGCTGTAGCCGGTGTCTCTTTGACGGCGCTCTATGCAGGCAATGGCTGGATTGGGTCTTGGCTTGAGCCGCTGGGATTAAAGGTGGCATTCACTCCGCTCGGGATTACCTTGGCTTTGATGTTCATCGGCATACCGTTCGTTGTCCGGACGGTGCAGCCGGTGCTGGAGGATTTGGACAGAGATATGGAGGAAGCTTCGGCAACCCTTGGCGCAGGCCGCTGGAGAACCTTTCGCTCAGTAGTACTGCCTGAGCTGTTCCCGCCACTGCTAACAGGTTTTGCTCTAGCTTTTGCCCGGGGCATCGGTGAATTCGGCTCCGTCGTATTCATCTCCGGTAACATGCCGATGAGGACGGAGATTGCTCCGCTGCTTATCATGTCTAAACTGGAGCAATATGATTATGCCGGAGCTACCGCCGTAGCCCTGCTATTGCTCTTCATTTCCTTCCTTATGCTGCTTGTTATTAACACACTTCAGCGCTGGGTTCGTAAGACTTCTCGTTGAGGGTAATCTCCGTGACAGCTGACATCCGATCATGTTCAAACTTACTCGGAGACAATTCGTATCTGTTGTCGATACTGCATACTCGAAGTATCTTGTCTTCGTAAAACCCTTAAAGGAGGAATAATTTTGGCCGGTACCGTCCCCCTCTACACCCCCCGGCTACAAAAGAATGCGTCCTCGTCCGCGACAACAGAAACCCCAATTGTAAAATGGGTGTTGATCGGAGCGGCTGGGCTAGTCCTTTTTTGGCTGATTGCTCTGCCATTAGTTGTTGTGTTAACCGAGGCGCTGAAGAAGGGCTGGGATGTATATATAGCTGCCCTGACTGATCCGGATGCCCGCTCAGCGCTGCGATTGACGCTGCTTGTTGCAGCGGTAACGGTGCCTCTGAATACCTTTTTTGGTGTAACAGCGGCGTGGGCTGTAACCAAGTTTCGTTTCCGCGGCAAAGGGTTTCTAATTACCTTGATTGATCTCCCTTTTGCAGTTTCGCCTGTCATCGGCGGTCTAATCTTTGTGCTCGTCTTCGGTGCTAACGGATGGTTTGGTCCTTGGCTAAGCGCACATGATATCAAGATTGTATTTGCGCTTCCGGGTATCGTGCTAGCCACGTTGTTTGTGACGTTTCCTTTTGTAGCGCGTGAGTTAATCCCGCTGATGGAGGATCAGGGTACACAGGAGGAAGAAGCCGCAATTACACTCGGAGCACATGGGTGGCAAATCTTTTTCAGAGTCACACTGCCTAATATTAAATGGGGATTACTATACGGCATTATTTTGTGTAATGCGCGGGCCATGGGTGAGTTTGGTGCGGTTTCTGTGGTGTCCGGGCACATACGTGGGGAGACGAATACGCTGCCGCTGCATGTTGAGATTTTGTATAACGAATATCAATTTTCAGCATCTTTTGCAGTAGCTTCTTTGCTCCTGTTATTGGCTTTGGTAACGATGATTATTAAAAGCTGGTTGTCGCGAAAAAATGCCCATTGACATGACTTTTAGTTCCATGCTAAGTTAATTCATAGTATACTGGTTGGTAATAACGGAATTGAAGAAATAAGGAATTTAGGCGGATACAATCCTTTGGTGAGAAAGGGAGGCTAGAGAATGGCTAAACCGCTGAAAGTGGACGATTTATGGCTTACGCGGATTGCAGGACTTCTGGATGATATGGAATTTGGCTCATTGCATATTGTGGTGCATGAAGGTCAGATTGTTCAGATGGAGCGTACGGAACGCAAACGGTTTGAGAATAGCAGTGGCAACGCAAATGGACGTTATATTGGTGAAAACGGCGGCCGGCGGGCCGATTCTCAATCCGCGGGACGTTGATTCAATCTCAGGGCAATCATAAAGATATATCTCATCTTTTTGGATAAAAGATTATGGAGTTGTCACATAAGCCACGTAATGGCTGCTGGGGCAACTCCTTTTCTTTGTATGCTTGGATATTCTGGCACGTATGACGCATCCCATCGGACTCAGTTGACGCTAAACGCAGTATTATGCCACATTTGCCACGCTAACGGACCGCATAGCTGCTATTGGCATAAAAAACACCACATATGGACCTGATTCTAAGCAATAACGTCCCTGGAGTCCGAAACCACGCTCCAAAAGCTGAAAAGGTGCAAATAACGTCATCTGGGTCCGCAGGTCTCAGGGAATGATGACTATTTAAGCAGACCGCCCACGAGTAAGCCCACAGCAATACGTTTTACGGGTCCGTAAGTGGCAGGTGATGATGAGTGTTGAAGCAGACCGCTCATGAGTAAGAACAAAGCAATATGTCATCTGGGTCCGTAGGTCGCAGGGAATGATGAGTGTTGAAGCAGACCGCTTACCAGTAAGAACACAGCAATACGTCATCTGGGTCCATAGGTCGCCGGGAATGATCTGTCTTTTTACGACTTTTACAAATGATTCGGCCCGTGGGACAGCTACATATTTTGATGACGCAGTAAGTTGTTAATAACGAGGGGCTTGGCGTGAGGCGGATACGCCCTCCATTAACAGGATGAACGCAGTGATGGCGTGCATAATCCAACCAACGATCGGAATAAAAGCTAAAATCGAGGTGATAATGCCCAGAACGTTACCCATGAATGGTTTATGCTCTCTCTGCAGCACAACAACGGCTACAGCGTGGAGCAAAAAGGCAATGGCCAAAGGGACCCAACCATTTGCAATGATAAAGAGTCCGCCGATCAACGGCAGAGCCAGAAAAGCTTCATAAAGGCATGTTCCCCATTTAAACAGCTTGGCTACAGGAGACATAATGCTTCACCCACCCTTTTATAAATATTGTTACAGATACTATTCCACACAGTCAGTAAAGGAATTCAAGAATATAAAACTTATCCCTCGGTTTCAAAAACATCCCTAGCAGTGAGCCTTGCCTGTGAACCATGCAGTCGTATATAGTGGGAACAGCAATGCTGAACGGAGGAGTGCGGGTGGAAACAACAAGAAAGCTTGATATACGCCATGAACAGCCTTCAGTGGAACAGTATTTGGCGCTGAGAAAAGAAGCTGGGCTGAGTGAAATGAGTGTGGAAGGTGCAGCGATCGGTTTGCCTCGTTCTATTTTTGCTGTAACTTTGTATGAGGAGAATAACCTAATCGGGATGGGACGGGTGATTGGCGATGGGGGATGTTTTTTTCAGGTCACGGATATCGCGGTCAAGCCTTTACATCAAGGACAAGGTTTGGGAAAGCTGATCATGCGGGAAATCAGAGAATTCCTTAATACTGTACCAGACAAGGCGTATGTAAGTCTGATTGCAGATGGAGAAGCCTCGAAGCTCTACGCACAATATGGTTTTGAATCGGTTATGCCACGTTCTCAGGGAATGTTTTTGCGTCGCTAAGCTAAGGCGAATACATGCTGCTTTTTTTAGTAGAGAGTGCCCCTTGTATTGGTTAAGGGGTTTTTGGTCTGAAAGCGGGTTAGTAGGTGCGATCTGGTTTCGATTGGATCTCAGGGGATAAATAATGTTTAAAGGCTGTAAGGGAAAAGCTATTCAGATGAGCATCAAAAAAATAATTGAGCAGAAGGCTGCACGATAATGGCTTTGCTCGTAGAATGTGAGGAACAACAAGATGGATGTTGTAATATTGGGCGCTTCAGGAACGATTGGAAAGGCAATTGTACAGGAGGCATTAAAAAGAAAACACGAAGTAACAGCTGCGGTACGCAATCCAGAGTCAATAACTCTCGAACACGAGCGTTTACATGTAACAACGGTGGATATTCTTGATCCGGCTTCAGTAGCAGCTGCAGTCCGTGGCCATGAAGAGGTAATCAGTGCTTATGGACCAGGAGCGGGGCAAGAGCAGGATCTGATTACGGCGGCAAAAGCGTTGGTGGAGGGTATGCAGACGGTAGGGTTAAATCGGCTGTTGGTTGTTGGAGGTGCAGGTAGCTTAAAGACTGAAACTGGAGAGCTGCTGATGAATACACCGGATTTTCCGGAAGAGTTTAAACCAGTTGCAGAGGCGCATGCGCAGGCTTATGAGATTTACAAAAATACAGAATTGGATTATACGTATCTCAGTCCTGCTGCGGTAGTTCATCCAGGTCGTCGTACAGGTCATTTCCGCATCGGATTGGACCGTCTTATTCTAGATGAGAATGGTGAAAGCAAGATTAGTGTGGAGGATTTCGCTGTAGCTATGGTGGACGAGCTGGAGGAAGGGAATTTTAGTCGGGCCAGATTTACTGTCGCTTACTGATATCAGACTTGCGCCGGACTTGCGCTCGGACTTGTACTTGGAATTGCGTGTGAAGCTTTGGAACGGTAGATTGCGGAAAGGGGCTAAATCATGTATCTGGTAACTGCTGAGCAAATGAGGCAGCTGGACAGCGAAACGATCCAGCAGCTGGGGATTCCAGCGATTGCGCTGATGGAGAATGCGGGAAGAGTTATCGCCGAGGAGATCATCACGCTTTGCCGGGAGAGAGGCGGGGCAGGCTGCAGGAATGCAGCCGAAAGGAACGATACCGGGCTAAGGGAGGCCGCGCTGGGTGGCACAGGCAAGGCATTTAAGGTCAGCGCAGATCATGCGCTGACGCTTGCCTCTGCCGCAGCCGAGCGATGGTTCATCCTCGTCGGCAAAGGCAACAACGGCGGCGATGGCCTCGCCGCCGCACGGTACCTTCGCGAGACCGGCATCGCCGTCACGCTCGTCTATGCGGTGCCGCCGGAGTCGCTCTCCGGCGAGGCCGCCCTGCAGCGCGATGCGGCTGCAGCCATGGGCCTGCCTGCCGTAGTATACGGCAGGGATCGGCTGGACCTTGCCGAGTGCAGCGGCATCCTGGATGCGCTGCTCGGCACCGGCGGCGCGGGAGCCCCGCGCGGCGCCTATGCGGAGCTGATTGCCGCAGCGAACAGCAGCGGTAAGGTCATTGTGTCCGCGGACATCCCCAGTGGTCTGAACGCGGACACAGGAGAGATGCATGAGCCTTGCATTCATGCATCTGTGACGGTATGCCTCGCCTTTCTCAAGCGAGGCCTCCTGCAATACCCCGGTGCAGGCGCAGCGGGGCATGTCAAGGTACAGGCTATCGGCATTCCGACTGCTCTGGCTCTTAACAGCGGTGTGCAGGCACACCTGCTGACACCGGAAGTGCTGCATGCCCATCTGGGTGTCGATCTGGCCCGGCGGCGGTCGCCTGAAGGCCATAAGGGTACTTATGGGCATGTACTCCTTGCCGCCGGCACCCTACGGATGAGCGGTGCTGGACTACTCGCAGCCCGTGCTGCGCTACGCACGGGCTGCGGACTGGTGACGTGGGCGCTTCCTAAGAAGCTGTTACCTTCCGTCATCGGTGTTGTTCCTGAATTGATGCTGGCTGATGTAGGTGGCAGTGAAGAGGGAAACTGGGTGGCTGAGACCGTGTCAGAGCTACTGAAGTTAAGCGAAGAGCGAGATGTAATAGCTGTGGGTCCTGGTCTTGGACGGTTCCCGGGAGATACAGATTGGCTTCGCAGTCTTTGGGAAGGCAGTGATTGCCCGCTGGTTATCGATGCGGATGCCTTAAATATTCTGGCTGACTCCGATTATAAGAGTTGGGTGCGGCGTCATTCTGTAATTCTGACCCCTCACCCAGGTGAGATGGCTCGTCTAGCCAACCTAACTACGGCTGAGGTCCAGCGTGACCGGATCGGTCTGGCTATGGACTATGCCAAGGAGCATGGGGTTACACTTGTGTTAAAAGGAGCGCATACCGTGATAGCAACTCCTGAAGGGCAAGCTTATGTAAATACCACAGGCCATCCCGGCATGGGCACTGGTGGAGCCGGTGATGTGCTAACGGGCATGATTTCCAGCCTGCTGGCTCAGGGACTTCATGCTACGCAGGCAGCAGCTTTTGGGGTATACCTGCACGGATTAGCAGGAGAGAGAGCAGCCCGTCAGCGGAATAATCCGGCGGCTATCATTGCCGGAGATATCATTGAAGCGCTTTGAATACACCTAATAAGGCTTATGACAGCAGTAAACAGAGCAGTGGCAGAAACAGGGCGAATACTGGCAGCAACAGAGGGAATCTTTCCACACCAAGCTGGGTCACTCGAAGAATGAGCAGTCCCAGAATTCCACCCAGACCCCATAGCAGATACTCTGCACCTTGTTCCGCTGCCAGCCATAAACCTGCGCCGAAACCCGTGACGACGTATACAGCCAGAGGCAGGATTTGCGATTTCGAACGCAGAATATGCAGCAGTATATCCGCTACTAACGCCGCAGGCAATCCATAAGCATAAATGGCATAAGGAATCGATAGTGGCCAGCCTTCAGGGATTCCGTCGGATTGTGGAAATCCAAGCATAAGTAAGGTAACAAGGACGTAGGTTAACCCTGCGCAGGCTAATTTGGTTAATGCGTACATGCCACTGCTCAGGCGGACAGAAGAGATATCATAATCGTTTATCTTATTCATTTGATATACATTCCTCTCGTGGTGTAATGCATCAGCTGGTGACCATGTCTCCACCATTGACATGAATACATGTCCCGGTAACATACGAAGAATCCGGTCCCGCTAAATAAAGATAGGCTCCTGCTAACTCATATGGCTGTGCGGCACGTTTAAAGGGTGTATCCGTCCCAAATACACTAACCTCATCTGCGGAGTAGCTGGAGGGAATTAGTGGTGTCCATACGGGTCCGGGAGCTACACTATTGACACGAATGCCAGAGTCTACGAGTGATAAGGCTAAAGAGCGGGTAAAGGATACGATCGCACCTTTAGTTGAGGAATAATCTATAAGCTCTTTATTTCCTTGATAGGCAGTAATGGACGCAGTATTGATGATGGCTGCGCCTTTTTTTAGATGTGGAAGTGCGGCTTGCGTCAGGTAAAAGAATGGAAATATATTCGTCTGAAACGTTTGGTAGAGCTGTGCTTCCGTGATATCCAAAATACTTTTTTGTGGATACTGGACGCCATGATTGTTGACGAGGATGTCCAGCTTGCCAAAAGTGCGAAGGGTATGCTCCACAGCCTTGAAGCAGTTTTCCTTATGGCGTAAATCAACTTCGATCCGCAAACAACGTTGCCCTAATTCTTCAATTCGCCGCTGAGTGACCTCTGCATCTGAAGCTTCGTATAAATAAGCTATAGCGACATCTGCGCCTTCCTTTGCAAAAGCAATGGCCGCCGCTTTACCAATCCCGCTGTCGCCTCCGGTGATGAGTGCAATTTTTCCTTTCAGCTTTCCACTGCCGGCAATCTCCGGATCTTCACTGATGGGGCGAGGATTCATTAGACTCTCTAGACCTAGCTGACGGTCTTGGTGCTGCGGGGGAAAAGCAATAGGCTGTTCCTTACATATCGTTTGTTCCCCATAGTAGGGGTAGGTGGGATTCATTTTTACATACACTCCTCCTTGCCTTCTATCTTCCGTATATTTCTATGCATGCGCCTAGAAAAGCGTGCGCTGTTATCCAGTTATACCTGTGTTTATATCCTAGTCGGAGGGGCGTTTGTCCGAGATGAATGATTGGCGAAATATAGATTATTTGAATCACGGAACTCCAGTGCAAAAAGAGGTCTATGCCCTGTTAAGAAAATTAAATATTATGAGTTTGCTGGCCGACTATAACCCGGTGCTGGTTGGCACAGTGCCGCTTGGAATTCAGGTGAAGGGCAGCGACCTGGATATTATTTGTGAGGTTCATGATTCCGTAATGTTTACGGACATTGTTAGTCGATATTTCGGAACCATGGATGATTTTACTAGTGTATCGCGTGTGGTTGATGGGGTCCCTCGAACGAAAATTAACTTTATGGCCGGGGGCTGGCCTATAGAACTGTTTGGGCAGCCGCGACCCACAGCTCTGCAGAATGGTTACTTACATATGATCATTGAAGCGGAAATTCTAGCTCAGCTGGATAATGATTTTCGCCAGCAGATCATTACAATGAAAACGAACGGGTGGAAGACCGAACCTGCCTTCGCGCAAGTGCTGGGTTTGGAAGGTGACCCTTATGAAGCGCTGCTGATGCTGGAAAAGCTTCCGCGGAGTGCTCTTTATGCTTTTTGTCATTCTATACAAGCGAGGGGATAGACATGAATTATCGAGAGATGATTGCGGATGATTATGAAGCTGCCTACCAGCTATGGGAAAATACAGAGGGAATGGGACTCAGCGAAGCAGATTCGAGGCTGGAGATTGCGCATTATCTGGAGCGTAATGCTGGCTTCAGCCAGATCTGCGAGAATGAAGACGGGCGGATTGTAGGAACTGCATTGTGTGGACATGATGGGCGAAGAGGTTATATGTATCATGTGGCGGTTAGTAATGACTGCCGAGGCATGGGCATCGGGCGTGAGCTTGTAAAGCGTTGTCTCGGTAATTTACATGCAGCTGGTATTGCAAAATGCCATCTGATGGTTATAGGAACCAATGAACAAGGAAGAGGATTCTGGGAAGGGATAGGCTGGCAGTATAGAGGTGGAATTATGTTATACTCCCAGGATATCTTATGATACATAAGATGCGAAATGAAGATACTATCTAAGTATAATATCATTAGATTAGAAGTGGATATATCACAGCAAATGTAACGGTGAACTCCGACTGCCAGTGCAGTATACTATATATGAGTTTGATAATTGCCTATTTGCAGGCAGGAGGTCTTTTATGCGTTTTAAAGATGTGTTTTCAATTATTGGTCCGGCCATGGTCGGGCCTTCAAGCTCGCATACAGCTGGTGCAGCACGGATCGGAAGGGCTGCAAGGCAGGTGCTGGGTGAAGTGCCGCGTGTGGCAGAAGTGACGTTTTTTGGTTCTTTTGCAGCTACTTATCAGGGACATGGTACAGACCGGGCTATTGTCGGAGGACTTATGGATTACGCTACCGATGATCATCGGTTACCCGTCTCTCTGGAGTTGGCGGCTGAAGCTGGGATGGAAGTATCTTTTGAGCAAGGAACGGGATTGTTTCCTCATCCTAACACGGTTAAACTGCATCTTATCGGACAAGAGACAGGAAGTCAGCTGACTTTAACGGGGACATCCATCGGTGGTGGAAACATTGAGATCGTCGATGTGGATGGTTTTGGAGTAAAGCTTACGGGAATGTATCCGACGGTATTGATTCATCATATGGATTATTTAGGTGTTCTGGCGAGTGTTACAGAAGTGATGCGTAACGGACAATTTAATATAGGGCATATGTCTCTTGATCGGAAGAATCGCAGCGGTGCAGCCTTAACGGTACTGGAGCTGGATGAAGCTGCTACTCCTGAGCTTATTGAAGCGCTTAAAGCGCTCACTGCGGTGAAATCGGTGAAATTGGTTAATTTAAACGAAGGTAAGCAAGATGAGAAGGGGAAGGAAAGCTTAACATGAATTTTCAAACACTTAGCCAACTGGCTGTATTATGTGAGGAACGTGGCCTTACCATTGGAGCTCTTATGCTCGAAGAGCAAAGCGCGGAATCTGGACGTTCCAGTGAACAGGAATTTGCCACTATGCGTGAGTATTATGGGGTCATGAAAGAGGCTGTTCATCGTGGGATGCATGAAGACACCACTTCGCGCAGCGGCCTTACGGGAATGGATGCCCAGCGTGTAGGAGCCTATAACGCAGCAGATGAACCATGCCTAGGTGGACCCGCTGGTCAAGCAATGACCTATGCTTTGGCTGTATCCGAGGTTAATGCCTCAATGGGCCGAATAATTGCTACACCTACCGCAGGTTCATGCGGAATTATTCCGGGTGTATTTCTCAGCTGCCAGGAACGGTTTGGCTGGGATGATGATTATATGGTTTCCGGTTTGTTCGCTGCGGGAGCAATCGGTTATGTCATTGCCAACAATTCGTTTGTATCTGGCGCAGAGGGCGGCTGTCAGGCCGAGGTCGGATCGGCCATCGGGATGGCGGCAGGAGCTTTAACCGAACTGCGTGGAGGGACGCCTGCACAAGCAGTGCATGCTGTTGGACTGGCGCTTAAGAACACATTAGGACTGATTTGCGATCCGGTGGGAGGACTTGTAGAGATTCCTTGTATCGTTAGAAACGGATTCGGTGCAGTGACCGCGCTCGCCGCCGCCGATATGGCACTGGCTGGTGTACGTAGCGTGATCCCTTCAGATGAAGTAATCAAGGTCATGCTTGAGGTAGGCTCAGCTATGCCAGAAAAACACCGCGAGACCGCAGGTGGCGGATTAGCACAGACACCTACCGGCCGCAAGATCATGCAGGATTTACGTAAAAAGAAATAATTTTAGAGCATTTTGAAACGTTCCAACTGTTCCCATAAGCCTTCCTTCCGAAGGATTTCTGCTTGTTTGGGTCCCATAAGGTCAAAGTGGGGGAATGGGGAACGATTATGAATATATTTAGCCGGCAGTCCATTTTCCTCACACCAATAGGTTAATCTGGTTAGGTCACTACAGCCTACCTTGGTGACAGTAGTCATGCCGGGAAAACGCGGGTCTAGCCAGTAATGGGTTAAGAAGGCGATTTCTCCTGCGGAGACTGCTTTTTTCCAGCGGGTTAATTCTTCTCTGTTGATGCCGAAGGCCATTACGTCTCCTCCTTATCTAGTATAGTTGACAACATTATAACCCATTGAAAGGGGATTACATCATGAACGGACAGGTAAGAGCCGATATTCGTCCTGGGCTTGAAGTGGATATTGTGCTTAAGCAGGATCAGCCGACGGGTAAGCTAACACATGGAACGGTGAAGGATATTCTCACCAACTCACCTCGACATCCGCATGGCATCAAGGTGCGTTTAACCAGTGGACAGGTAGGACGAGTTAAAAATATTGTTGCTAACTAATAATAAAATTCACCTTTAATTTAAAAGCGCCCCTAATCAACTGAGATTGGGGCGTTTTTCTATTTTATCTGCTCATAAAATCCTCAACGGACTGATCGGCCTTGGTCTGATTACATAACGTACAAGCGCAAACGCAATTATCCGGAGTAGTATGACCACCTTTAGCACGGGGCAGCAGATGATCTATAGTGTCTCCATAGGAGCCACAGAAGTAGCAGGTATAGTTGTCTCTGGTCAATATATAAGCACGGAAATCCTTATTGCTGTATATCCTGCGGATGGTTCGGCGATTCACTACGATAGCGGCATGTTCTCTGACTAGAGTAACCGCAAGCTCGTAGTCAATTTCCTGATGCCAGCGCCGTCCTTTATCACTGTGGCCACGCATTAGAATTTTCCCTTTGGCAGAGGGAATCAATTGCGTTGGATCTTTGGGACTCAGTTTCGCGCCTTGAGAATGAGAATGTTTCCTTCGTTGTTCCAAGCCCCGTATGCGCTGATTTGGGTTGGATTGCGGTGAAGAAGCAACCGTGGGAGAAGGCTTTCCTTGTTTGGAGCGTTCCTTGACAGCTGAAGAAGGGGGTTGAATGGTATCAGGTTGTACTGGAATGGGACCTGCTGCAAGAGTGAGATCTATGTTTTGTCGTTGTTTGCGGCACTCCCGACAAGCACCACGGCGAGACTGGCCTTTGGAACGTTTGCCGGTACGTTTACGAAATTCAGAGAGCGGCTTCTGTTGCTGGCAATAGGTGCATTGTTTGGTGGATAAAAGATGGGTATCGTTCATAGATATGTTAGGTTCAGCGCGTCTTTGCGCCCGTCCTGTCTCCTTGTTTTTTAGGATCCAATGTATTTTATTTATTAGATTCAGTCGGCAGGGTTAACATTTCGTTCTAATCTTAGTATAGCGTAAAATACAATCGTTCACATCGCACTCAAAAAAAGCTTAAATACGGCTTTTTGTGTGATATCTATCTTGGTGACGTTCAGGAAAAACATGTAAAATTGAAAAGAGCAGTAAGGAATGCTCTACTTTTTTAACATGGGAAGGGGTATTGAAATGGAACCAACCAAAAGAAGGCCGTTTACGGTAACATTGCTTTATATTCTTCATATATTTTTGGGGGTTGGAGCGTTAGCAGGAGGCGGGTCAATGGTCATAGATCCTAGTGGTGATCTGATACACATGCCCACATCTATGCTGGAAAGATCGCCATTTTCAGATTTTTTAATTCCGGGTATTCTGCTATTCATCGTATTTGGTATCCTGCCCTTGTTTGTGTTTTATGGGTTGATCAAGAGACCAGAATTGCGCTGGGTGAATACTTTGAATCCCTTTAAGAAATTATATAGCTTCTGGGCATTGTCCCTATATATCGGATTTGGGTTAATTATTTGGATTATGGTGCAGACGTATATGTTGAACAGTGTGGCAATCATACATCTGATCTATATGAGTCTAGGGCTTTTGATCCAAGTCTTTACGCTGCTTCCTTCCGTACAAAGTTACTTTTTGCTGGACGGCGGTACCGAAAGACGTTAAAATTGCAGTGAACAGAAGGTATCAGAAGGTATTTCATTAGTCTGGGCAAGGAGTGAACCGGATTGACAACTATATATGATATTGCCAAAAGAACCGGTTACTCTCCTACAACGGTATCCAAGGCGTTTAATAATTATTCCGATGTACGGGAGAAGACTCGCCAGGAAATTTTCCGGGTTGCCCAAGAAATGGGATATTTGCCGAATTCCCATGCCCGTACACTGACTACTAAGAAATCATGGACCATCGGTGTATTGTTTGTAGAGAATACGGGATTTGGTATTCGCCATCCCTTTTTTAGCGCTGTGATTGAGAGCTTTAAGAAGGTTGCTGTGGATAAGGGGTATGCCCTCATGTTTATTTCCAAGGATGTTGGAGGTAAACAAAGTGGTTATTTGGAGAATTGCCGAATCCGTGGTGTAGATGGTGTTGTCGTATTCTTGTCTGATTACGAGGACCCTTATTTCCGTGAGCTGCTAGAGAGTGATATTCCTACTGTGATTCTGGATTTTGAGACTACGCAGTCGCATACGGTATGTTCGGATAATACGGCTGGAGCTCAGCTTGCGATAGAGTATTTAGTTTCTTTGGGTCATCGCAAGATTGCTCATATTTCCGGAGGTATGAACACTTTCCCTGGTAAAACCCGGGAGTTAGGATATAAGAACGCTATGAAGCAGCAGGGGCTTGAAGTGCTGGAGTCCTATGTTGTGAATGGAGCTTTTTATTCTCGTGAAAGTGGTTATCAAGCGATGCTGGAGCTTCTTAAGCTGCCTGATCGGCCAACCGCTGTTTTTGCTTCGGGTGACATGTTAGCTTTAGGGGCTATTATGGCGGTAAAAGATAGTGGACTTTCCGTACCGCTGGACATTTCAGTTGTGGGGTACGATGATATTGATCTAGCTGAGTATGTTACACCTGCATTGACAACCATTCGTCAGGATACGGAACTTTTAGGAAGCCGAGCAGCGGACATTCTTTTAGCATCGATTGAAGGGAAACAGTTGGATAAGGAAGCGGTTCTAGTTCCGGTAGAAGTGATCGAACGGGAATCCTGTGCGCCTCCGAGTGGAAATTAGGGCTGTATCAAATTCCATAAGTACAGAGAGCAGGCTGCTGCCCACAGGATAAATCTTGACGAAAAGAAAAGAGTCCTGATAAAGTAGAGGACATCATAGCTCGAATTCTTCCTATGTGGTATTTGCTACAGCTTATTCAGAGGAATGGGGCTATAATGGGTATATTGTTATGCCGCTTTTTTTTCCTGCTCTTCGTTAGATCATTTTTTTTCGCAACAATCGAAACCGGTTTCGATTTTAGGTTTCGAATGAGCTGAAATCAAAGTTTACCGAAGGCTTTCTTGAATTTTCTCAAACGTTTCAGTGGCCCATCGCTCCGAACCCTAACATCGGATGGTGATCCAGTAAAGACAGTGCTTGTTGTTAGTAACAAAACAATTAGAGGAGATGGATGAAATGGCAAAAGTTCAAACTGTAGTAACTGCAAAAGATACAGGGGAACGCTTAACTCCGAAAGAGGCAATTGTTTTTAGCACAAGAGTAGATTCTGGATCTGCCGATGTAGAGCTTAAGCCAGAGCAGGAGTTCCAAAAGATGATAGGATTTGGCGGCGCTTTCACAGAAGCTGCGGCATATACGTTGTCACGGCTCAGTCCTGAGAAACGGGCAGAGGTTATTCATCGCTACTTTCATCCGGTAGAGGGATTAGGCTATAACATGGGTCGTGTTCATATTCATAGCTGTGATTTTGCGCTTGGAAATTATACTTATGTCGCTGATCATGATACGGAGCTGGCTACCTTTGATATCTCCCATGATCATAAGTGGGTGCTTCCGCTGATTAAGGATGCAATGCAGGTAAAAGGTGGACCGTTCACGATGTTGGCCTCTCCTTGGAGCCCTCCGGCATGGATGAAAACAAATGGTGAAATGAATAATGGAGGATCGCTCAAGCCAGAATACGCTGAAGTTTGGGCACGCTACTATACCAAATTTATTGAAGCTTATGGGAAGGAAGGCGTACCTATTTGGGCGGTTTCCGTGCAGAATGAGCCGGCTGCTGTTCAAGTCTGGGATTCTTGCATTTATAGTGCGGAAGAGGAACGCGATTTTGTTAAAAATCATCTCGGTCCAGTGATGCAGCAGGCAGGCCATTCCGATGTGAACATTGTTATCTGGGATCATAACCGCGATATTATGGTCGAACGTGCTTCGGTCGTGTTGTCTGATCCTGAAGCTGCACAATATGTGTGGGGTACAGGCATCCACTGGTATGGTGGTGAGGAGTTCGACAAGGTAGAGAAGGTACATGATCTATTTCCTGACAAACATCTATTGTTCACTGAGGGCTGTCAAGAGGGCGGCGTCAAGCTTGGCGAATGGTTTACAGGTGAACGTTACGGCAGAAATATGATTGGGGATCTCAATGCATGGACAGAAGGGTATCTGGACTGGAACCTGGTACTGGATGAGACCGGCGGGCCCAATCATGTAGGGAATCTCTGTGATGCTCCAATTATTGCAGATACAACAACAGACGAATTGCACTATAACAGCTCTTATTATTATATCGGGCATTTCAGTAAATTTATCGCGCCAGGTGCGGTACGGATTGGCTTTACTTCTGAAGCGGAAGGAATCCTATCCACAGCATTCCGTAATCCGGACGGCAGCCTTGCTGTCATATTGATGAATGAGAGCGAAGAAGCTCGCACGGTAACCTTGGGGCTTGGCGAAGAGATTGCCAACTGCGAGCTATCCTCTCATTCTATCGTAACGCATCTGATTTCATAAATAAGTAACAGTTTAGGAGGACATTAACGTGAGTAATTATTATTTCGAATCAGGTAATTTTGTAATGGAGCAGTTTGATACAGGAAAGCCTTTCTCTAGTTTCCTGCCAGGTCTTGCAGGTCTTAAGGGAATTCCAATGTGGACTTTTTATGTGAACCGGGGGCAAGCGATTTGCAGCTTTGGAGTACGCGACAAGAACTCGCCAATCATGGAATTTTCTCCAGCAAATATCTCTTATAAAGACGTAGGAACCACCGGCTTCCGAACCTTTATTAAAATAAAAGGCGAGCAAGAGATTTATGAGCCATTTCAATCGGCACGTCCAGATCCTGCCGCCAAGCGGATCATGACCATTTTGCCTAACGGACTGACCCTTGAAGAAAGCCATGCCGGGCATGGGCTGAAGACGACCGTACACTATTTCAATCTGCCTAATGACGATTATGCCGCGTTGGTACGTCGGGTGGAGATTGAGAATATCGGGGGCAAAGAGATTGAACTGGAGCTGATGGATGGTCTGCCTGAGATCTTGCCTTACGGAGTAGAAAACAGCGGCTACAAGGAGATTGGTAACCTGCTGCGCAGCTGGATGGACGTATACAATCTGGAGAACGGTATTCCGTTCTATAAGCTGCGTTCCAGCACCAACGATAGCGCGCAGGTTAGCGAAATCACAAATGGGCATTTCTATCTGTCGTTTACTGGAGAAGGAGAAAAAGTCGCGCCAATCGTTGATTTCGAGCTTATTTTCGGCGGCAATACCTCTCTTACTTACCCAGACCGCTTTGCGGGATTAACGCTTTCGGAGCTGAGTGAGCTTCCACAATATCCAGTCAATAAGGTTCCTTGCGGCTTCAGTGGTGTGGCTAGACGTTTGGCACCCGGCAGCAGCTTGACCCTGAATACTTTGGTTGGGCATGTAAATGACATCGATAAAATCAATAAAAAGGCAGAGCATTTATGCCGAGATGAATATATTCTGTCCAAATCCCAAGAAGCCGCAGGTCTGACAGAGGAATTAACAGAAGACATTGCCACGCACACTTCATCGGCTGTGTTTGATGCTTATTGCCGTCAGTCCTATCTCGATAACTTCCTGCGTGGAGGCTATCCTTTTATTTTTGACAATGGCGGAGATGGCTTTGTGGTTCATTTATATTCCCGTAAACATGGCGATTTGGAGCGCGACTATAACTTCTTCTCGCTTGCCCCAGAATACTATTCACAGGGGAACGGAAACTTCCGCGATATGAATCAGAACCGCCGGAATGATGTGTTTTTTAATCCGAAGGTGGGCAGCTTCAACATCAAAATGTTCTATAGCTTAATTCAAGCAGATGGCTACAACCCACTTAGTGTTCAAGGAACAACCTTTGAAGTGAAGTCAGACAGCAGAGCGAAGGCTGCGGAATGGATCGGAGAAGCGGCTGCGGATCATCAAGCTGAGCTTGTTAAGCTATGCAACAGTCGGTTCACCCCAGGCAGCCTGATCAATTACATTGCGGATCATAACGTTACGTTGAAGGTTAGTGAGCAGGAGTTTCTGTCGGGTCTGCTAGCCCTGTCACAGCAAAACATTGAGGCTGCTTTTGGCGAAGGCTTCTGGTCTGATCACTGGACATATAATTTGGATCTCGTAGTAGGTTATTTGGACATCTTCCCTGACAAGAAGCAGGAGCTTTTATTTGGGGATAACACTTATGCGTTCTATGACAGCCCAGCATATGTGCTGCCACGTAGTGAGAAGTATGTAATTAGTGACGGAAAAGCCCGGCAATATGGCGCCCTCCTGGAGGATGAGGAGAAGCTGCATAAGCTGAAATGGAAAGCAGGAGATACCCATTGGCTGCGTGCCGAAGGTGGGCAAGGTGCTATTTACCACACCAATCTGTTCGTGAAGATGTTGTCTCTTGCTTTGAATAAATTTGCTACGCTTGACCCTTACGGCATGGGTGTGGAGATGGAAGGCAACAAGCCGGGCTGGAACGATGCCATGAACGGTCTGCCAGGATTGTTTGGCTCCGGAATGAGTGAGACTTTTGAGCTGAAGCGTACTGTAGTCTTTTTGCTGGATGTGCTGAACGGTGCTGAGAATGTACAGGGAGCTGTAAAGCTGCCAGAAGAAATCGCGGAGCTGCTTGAAGTGGTATATCACGCGGTAACTGCTGTCCTAGCAGGAGAAGTGGAACAATTCAACTATTGGGAGACAGTAGCTTCAGCCCGTGAAGCTTATAGAGCAAGTATCCGGTTTGGCATTACTGGTGTTGAGTCCGCAGTAACGCTGGAGCACATCCGCGAAGCCCTTTCCAAGTTCCTAGTTAAAATTGATGAGGGGATCAACAAGGCGGTAGAAATGGGCAATGGACTTACCCCCACCTATTTCCGTTTTGAAGCGGAGAAATTCCATCAGGTAACAGATGCTGAGGGTCAGCCAGTCATTAGCGGATACGGACTGCCAAAAGCTGTGGTTGAGGAGTTTAAGGCTTATGCCTTGCCTTATTTCCTGGAAGGACCTACCCGCTGGTTGAAGACGATGAAGAACCCGGTGCAGGCAAAAGAAATCTATAATCTGATTAAGCAAACAGAGCTGTATGATCGGGCAACATCTATGTATCAGACCTCTGTTAGTCTAGAAGGTGAATCGCATGAAATCGGACGAATGAGAGCCTTTACACCAGGCTGGCTAGAACGGGAGTCTAACTTCCTGCACATGTCCTATAAGTATCTGCTTGAGCTGCTGAAGGGCGGGCTGTACGAGGAATTCTACGGTGAGCTGAAGACGTCGCTGGTGCCATTCCTTGATCCTGCTGTTTATGGACGCAGTACACTGGAGAATTCATCTTTTATCGCAACTGGAGGCAATCCTGATCCAAATAACCACGGTAGAGGGTTCGTAGCGAGACTTAGTGGATCGACCGCGGAATTCTTAAGCATGTGGAGAACAATGATGGCTGGAAGCCATGTTTTCAGAATGGAGGATGGAGCGCTTACGCTGTCTCTTGATCCGGTATTGCCAGGATGGCTATTTGATGAAGAGGGCAATCTGTCCTTCACTTTCCTTGGGAATACGGAGGTAATCTATTCTAACCCAAAACGTGAAAATACCTTTGGCGAGAAGAAGGTTAGTATTCAATCTTTGATGCTTGTATACCGTAATGGAACTATGACTAAAATATCTGGAGCGTTCGTGCGCGGTGAAGAGGCAGAGGCTCTGCGGCGTGGAGAAATCGCGCAAATTCAAGCAGTATTAGCATAAAAATAGAGGGGCGAGCTGCGGCTCGCCCTTAAATTTTCAATGAATCCGAAAAATGGAACCTATAATCCGAAATTCAAAGCCTTACGGAGACAGGCAAAAGCAAATACAATGGATACATAAACATTGTAAGCGCTTTAGATTAAATACAGATATAGAGCCTGGAGGTCCAAAGGATGGAGAACAAAAAAAGCATGGAAGTAAGCTCAGCGATGAAGCCGTTAATTCCTGGCAATTTCGAAACCGGTAAAGTAAATCGCAGTCCGCTTTGGAAGAGGTTCATTGCCCAGCGTCATTTGCAGACAATGGCTCTACTCGGCATTGCGTGGATGATAATCTTTAACTACATTCCCATGTATGGAATTATCATTGCTTTTAAAGATTACAACATCGTTAAAACGATTGCAGAAGCCCCATGGGTGGGACTTACACATTTCAAAGAGTTCATGGATGATGACAATCTCTCGAATGTAATTAAAAATACACTCGGCATTAGCTTGTTTAAGCTAATTATCGGATTTCCCTTGCCGATAATCTTCGCTCTATTTCTGAACGAAGTTCGTTCAATGAAATTCAAGAAGACCATACAGACGATTTCGTATTTGCCCCACTTTCTCTCATGGGTGGTACTCGGAGGGATTTTGGCTACATGGCTTGCTGATGTAGGAATTATCAATAACATTTTGCTAGCGCTTCATCTTATTGATCAGCCAATTACATACTTGGCTGAGCCGGGTTACTTCTGGACAATTATTATCTCCTCTGATATCTGGAAAGAACTTGGATGGTCAGCGATTATCTATTTAGCAGCAATTTCCGGTGTATCTCCTGAAATGTACGAGGCGGCGACAATCGACGGCGCGGGCAGATTTCAGAAGATGTGGTATGTTACCTTGCCGGCGATTAAATCGACAATCAGCATTCTCTTCATTCTCGCGGTCAGCGGAGTGCTGAACTCCAACTTTGATCAGATTCTGGTCCTGCGCAACTCACTGAATGATAGTGCAAGTAATGTAATTGATTACTATGTGTACTATACAGGGATTCTCTCAGGCCGCTTCTCTTACTCAACTGCAGTTGGATTGTTAAAATCGGTTATCGCTCTAATCTTGCTGCTGATTGCCAACCAAGTATCTAAAAAAATCAACGATACATCGTTGTTCTAGGATAAGGAGGACCATATATGTTTGCACTTAAGCGTAAAACGAAGGGCGAGGCCCTGTTCGATATCATCAATAACCTCATCATGTTATGTATCTGCTTCATAACGCTTTACCCGATCTGGTACGTATTGGTTAACGCCTTCAATAACGGTAATGACGCCATGCGGGGAGGAATCTACTGGTGGCCGCGGATGTTCAGCTTTGAGAATTTCGAGGCCGTGTTTGCCAGCCCCGGCATCATGCAGGCGATGTGGGTTACTGTCGCCAAAACACTTTTGGGTACTGTACTGCATGTATTTTTCACAGCGATGGTAGCTTATGCATTCTCCAGAAAAAACCTCATTGGCGGTAAGTTCTACATGCTTATGGGTACAGTGACTCTCTTTTTTGGCGGGGGACTCATTCCTACCTTCCTGCTGATGAAGGACCTTCACCTATTGGAGAATTTCCTAGTCTATATTATTCCGGTTATGTTTAGCTTCTTTGATCTTATTATCTTCATGACCTTTTTCCGGGAGATTCCCGATGGGCTGGAAGAAGCGGCACGGATTGACGGTGCTAATGATTGGTCCATCTTTTTAAGAATCGTACTTCCAGTATCCATGCCTGTAATTGCTACCATTGCGCTGTTCCATGGCGTGTATCAGTGGAATGATTACTTCACGGGTATGATCTATATCAATAATACTGATCTGCAGCCGATTCAGACGTATTTGTTCCGGGTCGTCGCACAATCGAGCTCTAGTCAAATGATGGTCGCTGTACAAGGCAGCAGCGTTACGAGAAGCGTAACGTCACAGTCCATTAAGCTGGCGACGATGGTAGTGACCACATTGCCGATAGTATTCGTGTATCCGTTCCTGCAGCGTTATTTCGTTAAAGGGATGATGATCGGCTCCATTAAGGGCTGATGTCTAGCAGTGATAACTCCTCCGGTTGCCTACAGCTGTAGGCACTGGGGTTGAGCTTATAATTAACATTCATAGAAAAGGGGTAAACAAGCATGGGCATGAAACGTAAGCCAAAAGCAATGGGAGTTCTGCTTCTCGCAATAATGATGTCATTGTCAGCCGCAGGCTGCTCCAGCGGAAATAATGCTGGCAAGAATGCCGAAGGTAATGCTAACAGCGCTAAAGCTACTAATACGGAGGCAAGTGCTGAACCGACTGCTGCTGCATTATCAGCAGATGAACCGGGATGGAAGATTGATACTTCACCCATTACATTTGACTGGTACCTGAACTTCTCATGGTTCCCTAATAAATGGGGCGTGGACCCAACCTCCCAATATGTAACTAAGAAGACCGGAGTTGATATTAATTTTATCGTTCCGGCTGGTAACGAGAATGAGAAGCTTAATACGCTGATTGCATCCGGTAAATTGCCTGATTTCATCACTTTGGGTTTCTGGGAAGATGCGATTAAGAAAATGGTCGAAGGTGAACTTGTTCTTCCATTGAACAAACTTGCTGATGAATATGATCCGTACTTCTTTAAAGTATCCGATGCTGATAAGCTGGGCTGGTATACACAAGAAGACGGCAATGTGTATGGCTATCCTAACTCTTCTTCCTCTCCTGCCGACTATGAGAAATATGGAGAAAATTACGTATCCAACCAAGTATTCGCTGTCCGCAAGGATATGTATGAAGCTATTGGAAGTCCAGATATGCGCACACCAGAAGGTTTCTTGAATGCGCTTAAATTAGCGAAAGAGAAATTCCCTGACGTAAATGGACAGCCGCTTATTCCACTTGGTTTGCATGAATTTACCGAGAACGGTAACGATTCTTTGGAAGGTTACCTGCAGAACTTCTTGGCAATCCCAAGAGAAAAAGATGGCAAGGTATATGCTCGTGAAACCGATCCTGAATATATCCGCTGGATGAAGGCACTTCGTCAAGCGAATCAAGACGGTCTGCTGGCTAAAGATATCTTTATCGACAAACGCCCACAAATGGAAGAAAAAATTGCCCAAGGCCGTTATTTCGCAATGCTGTATCAACGTACAGACTTTGCAGCACAGCTAGGAACGATTTACCAACAGGATCCAACCAAAACGTATATCGCTGTTGACGGACCTTCCAATACGAACTTGGATAAACCAACCCTTGATGGCCCTGGTATCTCCGGTTGGACGGTAACGCTGATCTCCAAAGATGTTAAGGATAAAGCACGTGCTATCCGCTTCCTCAGCTACTTGAACAGTGAAGAAGGCAACAAAGACTTGTTCTTAGGCGAAAAAGGTGTCAGCTACGATACGATTGATGGAAAAGATCAATTTAAACCAGAAGTGTTTGATTTGATGAATAAAGACCGTTCGACGTTTGATAAGCAAATCGGATCTTCCTTTACATTCTGGATGCTGCAAAATACGAACATTACGGACCAATGGGCTCCTAAATCGGTAGAACCATTTAAGCAATTGGAAGATTGGACTAGAGGTAAATCCATAGGCTCCTCTGAGTTCCAACAAATCGAACCAACAGGAAACTCTCCTGAAGGCATCATCGCTTCGAAGCTGAAACAGTTGCGCGGTAAAACTATGCCGAAATTGCTCATGGCTTCTTCCGATGCGGAATTCGATAAGATTTGGAATGAGTATTTAGAGAAGAGAAAGAAGGAAGGCGAAGATGTATTTGATGCCTACCAACAAAAGAAATATGAAGAGAATAAAGTGAAGCTGTCCATAAAATAAAAAGCATGACCCAAAATGCCCGCTAACTGCGGGCTTTTGGGTTATTTTCGAATTATAATAAGGAATAGTTATTAAGTATTTGAATATTCACTATTTTAGCGAGGTGGACAGGACAGAAGTGTATAAAGTGAATAGGCGAGATCGAATCAGAGCATTATGGCATTCTTTTAGTTATTGGTGGGGGCGGAGATCTCTTCAGAGCCGTTTAATTGCAGCTTATGTTTTTATTGTTTTAGGCCCGTGTATGCTGGTTTCTGTCTATTCCTATAAAGCCATTAATAATACCTATCTCCGCGATGCCGTCGAGAAAAATGATTATTTATCGCAAATGGAGAAGCTGCACATTCATAATCAGATTGAGGCGATGGAACGGGCGGCACAAATGGCTTATTCTGATGCCGAAGTAGAAAAATTCTTAGCGAATGAAACCGAGCCGCAGCTAGTAGATTTGGTTGATTTTAATACAAATGCCTATGTGAATATGACTCGTATTCAATTTAATAATCCGAATATTGAGCATTTACGGCTGTATTCGAGAAGCAATAAGGTGCATGAAATTTGGCCGATTATCTTTCGCGAAGAGCGAGTTTCTTCCACCCCATGGTTTCAGAAAGCGCTTCAATTGAAAGGGCAGGAATACTGGTCTTTTCAGAAAAGTGATCCGGATTTGATGCAGAGATACTTGGGAGCACCGACGGAGAGTCTGCCAAAGGTTTCTTTGCTGCGTGAGAAGAGTCGGCCAGCAGACAATCATATCGGCATGGTGCAGGTGGATATGCTGCTGAGTCGGTTTACACCCAAGACGTATACAGATGTACGGGATAATCAGACCCAGATGTTCCTTGTGGATAGTGAGCTGCAGCTTTTCACCAGGCCGGACAATTCTTTTTTGCAGGATAATCTAGAGATGGCTGATATGATTGCAGAACGGTATAAGCAGTTCCGGGAAACTGGCGAATGGGACAGTAATTACTCGGAGAATGGTAAATCGTTTTTGTTAATTAACACTCCGCTAGAACGAATTGATGCTTATTTGTTAAATGTAGTGTCAATGGAGGGAGTGATGAAGGATATCTCCCGCACGCGCAACTTAATTATTGGAGCCAATGTTGGTTTTATTACTTTACTAACGCTGATCGCTTATGTGACAAATGCCTTTATTCTAAAAAATCTACGTAGATTGACCGAAACAATGAAAAAAGTGCGCAGAGGTGAAGCGTACACTGGAATAATGATTCGTGGTGGAGGGGAAGTCGGGGAGCTTGCCCATCATTTCTCCAAGCTGATGAATACCATCAATACGTTGGTGGCTCAGGCAGTGAGCAAGCAGGCGTTGTCTAAAGAGGCTGAGCTGCGTACGCTGCATAACCAGATTGACGCACATTTTTTGTATAATACGCTGGAAAATATAAAAATGCTGGCTGAAATTGAGAACCAGCGAACGATCTCGGACGCACTGACCTCGCTGGGTGGGATGATGCGCTATAATTTTAAATGGTCCGGAGAGTATGTGAAGCTGCGGGATGAAGTCCGCCACATTGAAAATTACATTGAAGTGATGAATATTCGTTTTGAATATCCGGTTAAGTTAGTGCTTCATATTGAACCTCGATATTTGGAGCTGGAGGTGCTGAAAATGTCACTGCAGCCTATTGTAGAGAACAGTGTTAAGCATGCTTGGTGCGACGAGAAAGAGAATTTACAGGACCCGAACATTCATATTCATATTTCGGAAACGGAAGGTGATATTTGCATAGAGCTTCGTGATAATGGCATCGGCTTAACTCCAGAGCGTTTGGTTGCTTTGAACGAGGCGATTTATGCGAAAGATGAGCGCTGTGAGAGTGCCTCAGAACAGAGAGATGTTGACCGCCGAACAGGTGGTATTGGACTGAGAAATGTACATCAGCGACTGCAAATCTTTTATGGTGATGAATATGGGCTTGTAGTACAGAGTGAAGCAGGGAGTTGGACGATGGTACGTCTGACCTTGCCGAAAGTTCTTTTGACAGGAGAAAAACAACTATGAAGAAGCTACTGATCATTGATGATGAAAAGAATATCCGTTACGGTCTCAAGACTATGATAGAAAGAGAATTTCCGTCCGTGTATACCATCACAATGGCGAGTAATGGCGCAGAGGGTTTCGAGATATTTAAGACCGAAGGTGCAGATATTATTATTACAGATATACGTATGCCAGTGATGGATGGTATTACGCTGTTGGAGCAGATATCTAAGGTAACAAGTGGTGAGAAAAGCCCAGCAGTGCTGATCTTAAGCGGGTATGATGATTTCGAATATGCCAAAAGCGCGATTCGTTATCGCGTGAAGGATTACTTGCTGAAGCCGATTCGCCGAGATGAGTTGTTCGAAATTTTGAAGAATATCGATAAGGAACAGGAAGAACAGGATCTCAGCGCAAGGCAGCTGGAACAGGAAACGGAACACTTCCGCAGGGAACTGCGGTCCAGTCGTTTACGGGGACTGCTAATGCAGCAGGAGGTTCCGCTGGAGCGTGAGCAGCAAGAGTGGCTAAGTGATCTGCAAGCACCTTTTACAGTTGGTGTGTTGAATTACTATTACAATGACGGAACAAGAATGAAGTCGGGGGATGTTCAGGGACTGGCGGAACGATTGATCGGACCGCTTGAAAAGTTTTTCTCGGAAATCACAACGGATTGGGATGGCAAATTAGTCTTGATCGGGAGCAGAAAACAGGATTTTATAGAGCTGTCCAGACAAACTGAAGCTAAGGAAATAAAGGGATTATCGATTGGGATTAGCAGCGAAGGAGAAAGTCTTGAGGACCTCCGTTCCTGTTATAAGGAAGCATGTCGGGCACTGCAATATACTTTTTTATATCCGCAACTGAGTTTGTTGGATTATGGGGATGTTGGCCAGGGACGGTCTAATTTTCCCTTACCGAAGGAGGAGCTTCGCAAGCTTCTCAATATGCTGGGAACAGAACGCGAGAAGGAGATGAAGCATCTTCTATCTGTGATTTTTCAAACTGAGCATTTGAAGGAACTGGACCTAGCTTATCTGGAGTCCGTGGGACAGAATGTAAACGAACTGGTGTTGGATGAAGTCTTTAGGGTGCATGGCGAAGCCTCAGTAGAGGTATTGAAGCTGTATCGCACGGTAGGCAATATGTACAACTATCGTCATTTCCACGAATATTATCGTGCGCTGGAGAACTTACTCTTGAGTGTGAATGAATACATTGCAGGCGTAAGGTCTGCGCATACCGAGCATGCGGATATGGAAGAGGCACTGAGCTATATTGAAGCCAACTATGCCCGTCCACTGAATATGGCTATGGTCAGCAATCATGTGTCCCTGAATTATTCTTATTTTAGCGAAGCCTTTAAGGCATATACCGGTGAGAATTTTGTTATTTATTTAAAAAAGGTCCGTATCCGTCACGCTAAAGAGCTATTGGCAAAAGGCTGCAGTAAGCTCGCAACAGTCTCAGAAGAGGTAGGCTTCGAGAACAGTAAACAATTTGCCCGTGTTTTTAAAGAGCTGGAGGGGATTTCCCCAGGTGATTATAGAGCGAAAATAGTATCCGAAGAGTGTTGAGGCTATTGAAGATGCATTTAGAAGCGGCCCTCCTATATAATGGATTTGAGAAGATTCATTGGAGGAATGA
The DNA here is from genome assembly GCF_038002845.1 of Paenibacillus sp. FSL F4-0122. Taxonomy (NCBI): domain Bacteria; kingdom Bacillati; phylum Bacillota; class Bacilli; order Caryophanales; family Paenibacillaceae; genus Paenibacillus; species Paenibacillus sp. FSL F4-0122. Next base: position 1,793,450 of record NZ_JBBODI010000001.1, on the reverse strand, counting down.
AGGGTGGAAGAAATACAAGGCAATTTGATTACGGTTCAGACATTAGCAGCGGATTTTCGTCGACTGGGCGTTAAGGCGGGCATGACGATTTTATTGCATTCTTCTTTTAAATCGTTAGGCCAATGGGTAGCCGGGGGCCCGGTCACTGTTATTTTGGCATTGGAGGAGGTCCTCGGAGAATCTGGCACGCTGGTAATGCCCACTCATTCCAGTGACCTGACTGATCCCGCAGGCTGGAGCAACCCACCGGTGCCGGAGGCGTGGTGGCAGAGTATCCGCGAGCAGATGCCGGCTTATGATCCAGACCTGACCCAGCTTAGAGGAATGGGGGTTATTCCGGACTGCTTCCGTAAACAAAAAGGAGTAAAACGCAGTGACCATCCGATTCATTCGTTTGCCGCTTGGGGCAAGCATAGAGACGAAATTATGTATGGTCATTCGATTGAAATGGGTCTGGGGGAAGATTCTCCGTTGGCTCGGATTTACGATTTGGGCGGACATGTACTGTTGCTGGGTGTTGGCAATCTTAATAATACTTCTCTGCATCTTGCCGAATGCCGCGCATCTTATGCTGGCAAGAAGGAAACCCTTGGCGGGGCGCCCATTATGGTGGATGGAGTTAGGCAGTGGGTGGAATTTAAGGAGCTGGATTGGGATTCTGACGATTTCGTTCAGCTGGCAGATCAGTTTGGACAAGAGACGGGACTTATTACATATGGACAGGTTGCTTCCGCAACCGCTCAATTGATTCCGCAACGGGAAATCGTAGATTATGCAGTGAACTGGATGGAACAGAACAGGAAGTAAAACCTCATTGGATAGGGGAAATGGAAGGAGAAGCTGGCATGAGTACAACAACGATATTTTTAACCCGGCATGGTCAAACGGAATGGAACGTGCAGCATCGGATGCAGGGACATATGGATTCTGAACTGACGGCTCTTGGTGTGCAACAGGCAGAATGGCTGAGCCGGGGAATGCGCACTGAACAGCTGGATGTCATCTATGCAAGCCCCAGCCCAAGGGCGCTGCGCACAGCTGAGATTATTCGTGGAGAGCGGAGTACTCCGCTTAAGACCTCTGAGGCGTTCAAAGAGATTGGCATGGGTATGTGGGAAGGCCGTGATTCTACTGAGCTGGAGAGCGAGTATTCGGAGCAGCATCGCAATTTCTGGCAAGACCCTGAGCAGTTTAAAGTGGAGGGTAGTGAGACCTTCGCAGAGGTGCAGGCACGGGCGCTGGGTAAGCTTCAGGAAATTCTCGTTGACCATCAAGGTGAGACCATTCTTATTGTCACACATACAGTAGTGATTAAGCTGTTAATGGCCTATTTTGAGGGCAGAGCGCTGCCTAAGCTCTGGGATCTGCCTTACATTTATCCGACCTGCTTATGCAGGGTTGATTTTACGGATGGTGTGCCGGAAATCCTGCTGCATGGGGATACGAGCCATTACGAAGAGAGTGAAGCTGGGATGGAATCATAACACTTCCTACAGATCAGATTGGGTTTATAAAAAAAGGCGGTTCCTCGGGTGCATTACGCACTCGGGAAACCGCCTTTTTGTCTTCAGAGCTGGAGATCAGCTTTTGCTAGTTGATAAATTGGAGAGATTTCAATGTCTTCTCCAGCATCGTAACCGCTTCGGCACGAGTTGCTAGCTTCTGTGGAGCAAAGGAACCGTCTGTTGCTCCTTGGATAATTCCCTCAGCAGCGATTTCTGCTACTGCTGCTTGAGACCAAGCAGGAATGCTTGCTGCGTCACTGAATTTAGCCAGTGCCGCAGGATCGGCATTTAAGGTTTTACCTGTGTACTTGATGGCTTTCGCTAATACCGAGGCCATTTCCTGACGAGTGATTGGGCTACCCGGCTTAAAGCTGCCATCGGTATAACCGGAAATCAATCCGGCTTCTGCTGCGGTGCGTATAGCATCAGCATACCAAGCACTTGAGTTTACATCTTTAAATGTGGTCTCACCATTAGCTGTCGCAAGTCCCAGAGAACGCGTAATTAATGCGGCGAACTCAGCACGTGTGATCGACTGTGAAGGAGAGAACGTATCGTTGCTTGTTCCGCTGACAATTAGTTTGGTAGCTAATAGATCAATGGATGATTTAGCCCAGTGTCCGTTAATATCTGCGAACGTTTTGGAAGACTTAACAACGGTGTAGTAGCTGTTGCTGTTCCGTTTAATCGTAACGTCCGTTGTTCCATCTGTTTTAGGAACAAAGATAGCAGGCACGAAGGAGATCTTACCTGAAGCAGGATCGAAGACTACTGCCGTTGCGTTATTTGAATTTAAGACGGCAGGTACATTGATCGTGCGCTTCACGTAAGTGCTGCCGAAATTGTTCAGCGGCACACTCTTAGTTCCGGCTTGCGCTGAAACGCTGAATTCGATTACTGGAGCAGCTAAAGTAGCATTACCTAGCTGTGAGGCTATAGCTTGGTTTGTGCTGCTTAGTGTTCCCGAATTCGCTACTAGAATGGATACCGTAATTGTAAAGTCGCTGGTGCCTAATTGAGCGGCAAGTGCTGCGCTGTTTACAACACGGAGTGGCAAGGAATAAGAAGCACCATCCGTAGTAAAGGTAAGAACTGTGTTAGGTTGTGCTGCTGCTTGTTTTACAAGCACACTGCCTGGAAGCACTACTTGAGCGCCGCCTGTAGTGGCTTTAACCGGAATAACCAGCTCTTGGCTACCCGTTGGCAGTTCAGCAAGTTGTTTGGTTAGATCAGCAGCATCAATTGTTGTTACTTGTGCTGAAGCAATTGGAGCCACAGTTGGAGCAACAGTTGGTGATGGTGTAGCTGTTGGTACTGTTGGAGCCGATGTTGGTACTGAAGTTGGTACTGAAGTTGGTACTGAAGTTGGATCTGGTGTTGGTACTGGTGTTGGGTCTGGTGTCGGAGTTGGATTTGTCTCCGGCAGTGGTGCACCTTTCAGATCAACAATCCGGCCTTCAACGGCGGAAGTGTTCGCAGTGACCGTTCCAACCTTCTGCAGATACTTCGTAAATACATCAAAGTCCGGTAGGTACAGCAGATTGACGCGACCTTCTTTATAGGCCTTTTCAAGTGAAGTATAGAAATCTCCACCCTTCGCTGTGAAAGCATTCGTAGCTACTTCGTAGGATGCGTTCAGATCCAGAGGAACGTATTTATCCCCGTTTTTCACTTCAATACGCAATACACGTTCGTTCACAGGTTTCGTAGAGTCGTAATAGAATTTCAACCCTGCAACGTGTGGGAAACGTCCGTCTGCTGCCGGCGTTTTGGAAACCCCGTTCTCCATAGCATCCTTAATTTCTTGTCCAGTCAAAGTGATCGTAACCAGATCGTTGTTGAATGGAAGTACGCCGAGTACTTCGCCTTGTGTGATCGGTCCTTCGTTGATGGATTCGCGAATACCGCCGCCGTTTTGCAAGGCGATTACGGCATTAGTGCCCGCTTTTTGAGCTGCATAAAGCATGCCATCGGCAATCAGGTTACCAAGATTAGTTTCCTTTGTGCGCACATTATCACGAACGCCGTTTAGAACAACCTCTGAATTTCCTACTACCTCATTGGTTAGTTCTTGAATACCCGGCTTATACTCGGTATCCAGGATCTTTTTAGCTTCAGGATCCTCTGCGATAACGTAGTTAGTACCGTTTTTAGCATCGATGGAGATTAATTGGTCTTTCCAATCGGTCAGTACGCCATCTTTGTTAAATTTAACTTCAAGTTGGCCAAGGAAAAGACCTTTTTCACCAGTTTGTACAATTAGCTTCGGTGCTTTTGGATCGGTGTTATCAACAACGGCTTGATTCAGTTGCGTGTGGCTGTGACCCCCAACGATAATATCAATGCCGTTAACGGCTTTGGCTAGCTTGAGATCTTCTTCATAGCCAAGGTGAGAGAGAACAATGATCTTGTTAACTTTCTCTTTTTCAAGCATAGCGACCGTTGCTTCCGCTTTAGCGAAGGCATTCTCAAAGGTCACTTTACCTGGTGAAGCAATGTTCGCCGTATCTTCTGTCGTCAGACCCATGATACCGACCTGTTGGCCGTCTACTTCTTTGATCAGCGCAGGGTAGATGGTTCCAGCATTACCTGACCGGCCGATTTCATTGGTGAACATTTTACTAAGAATATCATCCGCTGAGAAGTTCACATTGGAGGAGACAAATGGGAACTTTGCGTTGCCGATGAATTTGGACAGTACATCTGAATCTTTATCAAACTCATGATTACCGAAAGTCATAGCATCATATTTAACCAGATTCATAAAGGCCAGATCTGCTTGACCCAGATACTTATTGAAGTAAAGCGTTCCGGAGAACACATCACCTGCGTCTACAAGAATAGGATTCTCTGTAGTCGCCTTGGCATCTTTGATTGCTGTTACACGGCGCAAGATGTTGTTTGGTGAGCTGACAGTATCTAATCCTGCATGTGTATCATTGGTGTGCAGAATGGTTAGTGGGAAGTCTTCAGCAGTATTAAAATCAATCTGTGCCAAAACCGCATCATGATCGGATACCCGACCGTTCGATGGTGAGAAGTCGGCATTTAGATGAACGACATCTACTTTAGAAGAAGCCGTTAGATTTTTACTGACAAGAATATGATCTAGCACTTGAGAGTTTCCGTCATAGGTGTACGTATACTGCTCATTTAAAGGCAATGTATCGATCAAATTATCTAGTTCTGTACCTTTTAAGAGGGTTGCAGTTTTAGTAAATTGGAAATCATTCAAATCGCCAAGAGCTACGATGTTGGCTTTAGGATTTGCAGTCAGAACCTCTTTGACAAATCCGTTTACGACCGCCGCGATTTTATGGCGTTGTGTTTCACTGGACAATACAGGGGGCTGAACATTTCCGAAAGGACCGGTATCGCCGCCTTTTGAATTGAAATGGTTAGCGATCACAATTACTGTCTCGCCACCGAATACGAACTGTGCAGCAAGGGGTTTACGTGAACTTGTAAAGGCAGAGTTTGTTGGATCAATTCGTCCTGGATTGTAGGTCAATTGATCTGCCGCTGCGTTATATCCAACGGATTGTATAGCTGTACCTTTTTGTCCGCTCACACTGTCCGCAAGCTGTACTCTTGCTGGATTGTACAGGAATCCTACGCGAATGTTTCCGCCTGGGGCACCGCCATCCATATTGTTCTCCGGAGCGATATCTGTGTATTTATATACAGGACCGCCAGCGGTTTCAATAGCCTTAATCAATTCGGCTGCACTTGCTTCAGTGATACCATTATTGGCTTCACCATTGCTGTCCTGCATTTCGACAACGCCGATAATGTCAGGTTTTTTCATATTGTTTGTGATGGAGTCGGCTAGTTTCTGGATTTTTGTTGCTCCGACACCCGGGTAGAAGTTTTCAATGTTGTACGATGCGATCAACAACTTACTATCATTGACTTCAAGAGTAGTTGTTTCTTGCTTAAAGGTACTTGGAGTGATGGCTGGAAGCTTACCGTTTTCCGGAATCACTTTGAAGTTACCGTTGTTGTATCCGATGACGCCAGTTACATCTCCCGCGAACTTATCTCCGGTGATGACTTCTTGACCCGGATTTCCGTAAGCAATGATGAGGCGCTGAGGATTGTATTGGTTGTATTCTTTGAGAACTAATCCACCAGCTGGTGTGATGACATCAGGTGTTTCATTTTCTACTCTTGTAGGGATGTTATACAGCATGGAATTTCCGCTACCACTTGTCCAGTAAGGACTGATAATCGTAGGGGTAGGGAGCTTGACGAGCATACCTTCTAACGATTCGTAGAAATCAATTGCATCTTCATTAGGCTCAAAATCAGCCATGCCGTCATTGTCAATTATGGAAGACGGAATGGCTCTCCCGCCTTTACCAAGTACGACAGGCTCTGGCACAGTATAACTTGAAGAGGAGTCTACTTTTATTGAAGTCATAGTAATTTGAGTAGAGGTTAAATTACTTGCGTTACCTTCGTTGTATTCGGAAACAGCTCCACTAACTTGGACTAAATCTCCAATTTGAGGCTTAAGGGATGAATTAGTGCTGTATACAAAAATACCTTCCGAAGTGTTTACATTATCGTCTGGCTGAGGGTCTTGCATAAAGAAACCTCTATAAGCGCCAGTGGCGAAGGTGTACCCATATTGGGTAACGATGCCTTCTACATCGGAAACGTTCTGACCTGTATACTCAGAAGTATGAGATTCTCCTTGAATATCATGTATACGAGGGAGTTCAGATGCTTTATATGCAAAGGTATAAACCTTACTTGTCTTGCCATCTGCTACGACAATTGCATGGATGGTAAGATCTTGATTAACTGTAATCGGATCTGAATAAAGCTTACTTGCTGTTGTTGGTTCAGTTCCGTTGGTCGTGTAGTAAATCTGTGCTCCAAGAGTAGGGCTGGATAGGGTCACAGAACTTTCTTTGATGATGCGACCTGCGCCAGGGCTGGCCATAACGGAAAAAGTTTCTTCCACCAAAGCATTTTCATTAAGTGGAATGAATTGATAAGTCGTACTATATTGCTCGATAACCCCAGTGATATTGTCAAAGGTTTTACCCTTAACTAGTTTAGGCAGGGTTGAAAAAATTGTGAATTGTTGTCCACCTTGGCTAGCAGTCACCGTGCTGCCATTTACATTGTCTATGGTCACATTATTCATAGTTACCAGCTGAGCTTCGTGGCTTTCGCCGTTCGCGGCAGACAAGTCGGTTGCTGTAATCAATTTTGGTGCAGGCACCCCAACATTTTGTGCAGCTACATTGTATTGAAGTCCACTTTGGAATTTGATTTCTTGCAGGTTGCTGTAGATATCCATTGTGCCGCTTACTTCAACACGATCTCCAACGTTTGCGAACTCTGGGAAACCATAAAGTACGATCCCGCCGGATTCATCCTGAATATACATTTTTGCTGCATTAATGTGAGTTACGATACCTTCTGTTAAAATATTCTGACCTTTACTAGCAAGGCGTGCTGTTGCAACATCTGTTTTGGCCAGAATGGTGTAGTCAAAAGTCGATATAGGGCTGTCTGGCATATTTGGTTCTGAAGCATACGCTTTAATCGTAGTGTCCTCAGTTAAGGTAATAGGCCCTGTGTAAGGTTGGAAATTAGTTGAACCACCTGATCCATAAACAGCTGCATAGACGGATGCTCCAACCGTTGGAGAATTCAAAGATATTTCTGTACCAGCCGGCCAGGCATTAGGGGCTGGTAAAGCTACTGCGGAACTAGCAGTTTCCGGTAATTCAGGTAACGTACCGTAGGTGCTGTTCCGTGGACTTGGTGCTTGGACAACAAAATCCGTAGAGTTGTTATCCGTATCTAGACCGCGGCTGTCAGCCGGTGCACCAGCCGCAGCTTTACGGATAGCGGCTGTCGTATTGGAGAGAGCAGCGGTCGCACTTCCCTCGACATTTGTAGCTGTTCCGTAGCCAACTAAATCAATTGTTGTACCTGATTTATCAACGAGGTCGACTTTGCCGTTTGTACCACTCATAGCAAGGATTCCCTTGCTAACATCAGGAGTAGGCAAGTCGGTAGTTCCTCCCGTTCCAGCGGCCTCCTCAATAAGGAAGTATCCATTTGCCGGGATGGTTCCATTTAAGTCTGTTCCGCTACTAAAGGTTCCGGCCGCTGAGGTATAGCGAACTTTCCATCCAGTCAAATCTACTGGATGATTTGTAGGATTGTATAATTCAATAAAATCATTTTTAAGTTCCGCTCCGCCGTTTCCACCACCACCATAGACCTGCGAGATAACAATATTGCTATTATCCGGTGCTGCCTCGGCAGTCTGGACAGCTGGTAACACACTGCCGGCAACCATTAACATTGCCAGTCCAGTAGCGAACCATTTCCTTACTCTTGAAGAAATAATCATTTGGATAAGTCATTCTCCCCTCGAATCTTTTATTTACAACCTATTAAATCTTAGCATTCAAATGTAAAATGAAAGGTTGTCTTTCATGAATATAAATTAAAGTTTGCATCAATTAAATCTAAAAATTGAAATGTTGTGATTTTAGTATAAAAACAGGGCATAAATACAATATTAATTATAAATTTAGTATTTTTATGGTTAATAGATCACCGATATTTTAATTTTATGTTATATATATTGTTGAATTTATTATGGAGTGAGACAAATTTATTCTAGAGTTTTGTTAATTTTTACATAGGGAAAACAATAGAGATTAGAATTATATAGAATGTATCGGAACAAAAATAATGCCCCTCCAGCTTCTTATCGAGAAGTGGAAGGGCATTATTAATTTTAAATCTACTTGGACAACACATCACTGCTGGTGCGGAAGCTCAAGCCGTTCAATTCCATCCATATATTTACGCAGTGCCTGCGGAATGTAAATGGATCCATCCTCCAGTTGATGATTCTCCAGCAGCGGAATTAGGATCCTTGGTGTAGCCACTGCGGTGTTGTTTAGGGTGTGGCAGTATTGCAGCTTACCGTCGGCATCCCGGTAACGAATGCCCGAACGACGAGCTTGGAAATCGAGCAGGTTGGAAGCCGAGTGTGTCTCTCCGTATGCATCTCTGCTTGGCATCCAAGTCTCGATGTCATACTGCTTATGTGTCTTCAGGGACATATCTCCTGTGCAGACAGACATGATCCGATAGGGAAGTTCCAAGAGCTGTAGAATATGCTCTGCATTCGCAAGAATCTCCTGCAGCATGCCCTCTGATACGCCCTCATCATTCCGACATAAGATAACTTGTTCAATTTTTGAGAATTGATGAACACGGTACAGGCCACGCACGTCTCGTCCCGCAGATCCTACCTCACGGCGGAAGCAGGCCGACATTCCGGCGAGTCGCATTGGCGAATCCAGTTCGACAATCTCATCGCTATACAGCGAGACAAGCGACACCTCCGATGTGCCTACCAGCCAGCGATTGTCTCCGTTTAGCTCATAGGTCTGATCCATCCCGCCGGGGAAGAAGCCCGTACGTTCCAGCGCTTCCGGACGGACAATCACGGGAACATCCATCACCGTGAACCCGCGGGCAGTTAGTACATCAATGGCCAGCCGCTGTACAGCGAGATGTAACAACAACCCTGCACCCTTCAGCACATAGCTGCGTGGGCCGCCTGCTTTGACACCACGGGGGATATCGATGATATTGTGGAGCTCGCCTAGCTCTACATGATCACGCGGTTTAAAGCCGAATTCCGGCAACGTTCCGGTTCGTCGCAGTTCTACATTATCTTTATCATCATGGCCAATCGGTGTATCCTGAGATACAGGGTTTGGTGCGAGCAGCATGAGTTCTCCACAGCGCCGGTCTGCCTCAGTTAGTTCTACCTCATAGAGATTCAGGCGGTTGTTCAGTTCTCTTACTTGTTCTTTAACTGCTTCTCCTGCCACGCTGTCACCCTGTCGTAAAAGTCGTTCAACCTCTTTGGTCAGCCCGTTACGCTGGGCTCTCAACTGTTCCGTATCTTGGCGCAATTCGCGCCGTTTCTCATCCCATTCCAGCAGTTCATCCAGTGGGAAGTCGACTCTTTTCCAAGCCGTAATGTTTCTTACAAGTTCCTGATTGTCTTTGATCCAGTTCATATCCAGCATACCGTTTCGCTCCTTTTTGGTTAAAAAAACGCAAAAAACGCCCTCATCCATGGGACGAGGAGCGTCAGCTCGCGGTGCCACCCAGGTTGATCGAATCTCCTTAACTGCAGGAACAATCCGACCCTCTTTGGTCTTCGCGATAACGGGCGAAACCCGGTGAACTTAGGGAGTTGTTGTAGACTCCGGTCGCAGACGCCTCACGGTTGGATGCCGATCATTGGCCTGATTGTTGGATTTAATATTGTTGCTTAGTATAACGTAAGAGTGGGAGGAGCGCAAGTGGTTATGGTTTGACAAAAATATCAATTCTACGTTAGGATTAGTATTAATTTAAAGTAATTTTGTCGGGATAATAAATAAAGCAGTGTGAGCTGCTTAAGTGGGATGGAAGAGGTGGAAAAGTGGCTAAAATTGTTGTGATTAACGGAACGCCTTCCCTGGTATCGCGTATCAATGCAGCTATAGAATATGCGGAGGCCAGCTTAACCAATCAGGGCTTCGAGGTTGAGCGTATTAACGTAGCAGAACTACCAGCGGAGGATTTGATTCACACTAAGTTTGAAAGTGAGTCTATCGTCAAAGCCAATGGCCTTGTAGCGGAAGCTGATGCGGTAATTGTGGTTAGCCCGGTTTATAAAGCTTCTTATACAGGCGTGTTGAAGACCTTTTTAGATCTGGTTCCACAAAAGGGATTGGCCGGAAAAGTTGTACTCCCGCTGTTCATGGGCGGCAGTCTTGCACATCTGCTCACAATTGATTACGCATTGAAACCTGTGTTGTCTGTACTGGGCGCGCGTTACATTCTTGGCGGCGTCTATGCCGTGGATTCTCAAGTGGTTCGTAATGATCACGGAGTGGTAGAGCTTGCTGAGGAGCTGAAGCTGCGCCTGAACGATGCATTAGATGAGCTTGCAGAAGAAACTACACATCGTGTGGAACGCAAGGCATAAGACTAAGTAGCAAGCCTTCTGTGCTTAGTGCTAATAACAAACGTATAAGCGTCTCTTTCATCCCTGATACCAGGGGAGAGGGGCGCTTTTTGCATTATATAAGCTATAGCAAAAAGGCCATCTCACTAAGAAAATAGAGAATGGCCTCTTTTTTTATATAGGGATCGTTATATATCCGGTCTTACAAATCGTCGAATCCGTTATCGTCGCCAACCTTACCATAGTTGCGGGATTTGGCTTCGAAGAAGTCAGTTTTGGTAGCATTAAGCGCATCATCGGAGAAAGGTTTGATCCAAGGCATACAGTTAACGTCAACACCTTGATAAGCTTTTTCCATACCCATCAAAGTCAGACGTTTGTTCGCTGTATATTTGATGTAGTCGCTAAGCTCGTTAAGATCAATACCACGCACGTTAGTAAGTGTGTAATAAGCCCAGTTGGTTTCGAGCTCTACCGCGCGGTCGATGGTACGGTATACGTAATCCATGTTTTCTTTGGTGTTCAGCTCAGGGAAGTCTACAAGCAGCTGCTTAAATACTTCTGCGAAGAAGTAGCAGTGCTGATTCTCGTCACGTTGAATATAAGAGATCATTTGGCTAGTCGCCATCATCTTCTGGTCACGGGCCAGATTGTAGAAGAAGGCGAAAGTGCTGTAGAAGAAAATTCCTTCCAAGATGAGATCTGCTACCAGCGCATGGAAAAAGGTCTGTCTCGTAGGGTTATCACGGAACTCTTGATAAATATCAGAGATAAACTGATTACGTTCCAGCAGGACAGGATCTTTTTTCCAATATTCAAAAATTTCCTTCTGCTCACTCTCCGACACGATAGAGGATAGAACATAGGAATAGGATTGGTTATGCACCACTTCTTGCTGCCCGATAATAGCGGAGATAGCTTCCAAAGAGGAATCGGTGAAATAACGCTTCACGTCGCTCACGAACATCGTCTGCATCGAATCCAGCACAGCGAGTAGGGAGATATTAATCTTAAATACGCGTTGTTCCTCGGCATCCAGCATCGGGAATTGTTGCGCATCCTTGGACATTGGAATTTCATCCGCGATCCAGTGATTAAGCAGCAGTACCTTATACAGCTTGTACATATGAGGCATGCGAATATCGTTCCAGTTCAGAATACCTGAGCATTCACCGTCGATAATGCGTGTGGATTGGTTAGGTGCTTCAGTATTAAAAATCTTTTGTAATTGCATTTCTTATCCCTCCATTTTTTGCGCTGGTAATCTTTCTTGGTGTCTTGTTCATAGAAAGACGGTGATGGAGTAACGGAGAGGAAGTTTGGAGCTGTAGGAGCGTCAGCGTTCGCCTGAGAGCTTTCCGTAGGAAAGCTCTCATCGAAAGCATATGCTGTCATCGGATGTCATCCGCTAATAGCGGTAAAGATCAAGACCTCTGATGACAACAGCGGCCGGAAGCCCAAACATTCCTCGCAGTTACGAAATTCATCATCGTTTTTCTATTCAGGGCACTAAGATAATTAGCTAGCGCAAGATTCACACTCTTCTATAGTCAAAGCACGGCTACGCACATAATAAGTTGATTTCAAGCCGCCCTTCCAGGCATTCAGATGCAGTTCCAGGAACTCGGTAGCCTTGATGTCAGGACGGACATACAGGTTGAAGCTTTGGCCTTGATCGACGTGACGCTGGCGAGCAGAAGCCATGCGGATCGACCAGTTTTGGTCAATCGTAAATGCTGTCTTATAGTACCAGATCGTTTTGTCGGACAGATCCGGTGCTGGGTTAGCGATCTTATAAGTTGTTTTTTCTTCATAGGAAAGCAGTTCATACAGCGGATCAATGCTGGCGGTGGAGCCGGCGATAATCGATGTAGATCCATTCGGCGCAATGGCGAACATCCAAGCGTTACGCACGCCGTCCTTAGCTACTTCTTCTTGCAGCTCACGCCATTGCTCAGTCGTTACATATTTACCTTCTTGCTCACCGCTAACATACCCGCGGGAAGTGAAGTATGCGCCAGTCTCCCAATCGGATCCAGCAAATTTCGGATAACGGCCTTTTTCACGGGCAAGCTCCATGCTCGAACGAACCAACAGGTAGTTGATATGTTCATATAAATGATTGTTATATTCTACGGCTTCATCGGATTCCCAACGAATGCCCTTGAGTGCCAATAGGTGATGCAGGCCGAATGTGCCGAGACCTACTGCGCGGTACTGGCTGTTCGTGTATTGTGCCTGCAGAACTTCAATATTATTAATGTCGATTACGTTATCAAGCATACGAACTTGGATCGGAACAAGTCTTTCTAATACGCCAGCTGGAATCGCCCGTGCTAAGTGAATCGAATTCAGGTTGCAGACTACGAAGTCGCCAGGGATTTTGGAAATAACGATACGGGTCTGGCCATCTTTAGTTACTAATTCTTCTTGCTCAATAACTGTTGCAGACTGATTCTGCATAATTTCTGTACACAGGTTGGAGGAGAAAACCATACCTTGATGACGGTTTGGGTTAGTCCGGTTCACGGTATCGCGGTAGAACATGTACGGTGTACCTGTTTCTAGCTGTGATTTCATAATCCGTTTCATGATGTCGATCGCAGGAACAGTGATCCGGGATAATTCCAGGTTCGCTGTAGCTTCAGCATATTTTTCACGGAAAGTACCTTTGCCAAGCTCTTCATCGTAGAAATCTTCCAATCCTAGTGGACGGCCATTTTTATCTGTCCAGCCCATGACCTTTTTCACTTCATGAGGGCAGAAGAGGTTCCAATGGCTGCGCGATTCTACAGCTTCCATGAACAGGTCAGGTAGGGAGACGCCATGGAACACGTCATGTGCACGCATGCGCTCGTCACCGTTGTTCAGCTTAAGATCGAGGAAAGCGAGAATATCTTTATGGAATACATCAAGATAAACAGCTACAGCACCTTTACGTGTGCCCAACTGGTCTACGCTGACTGCTGTATTGTTCAACTGGCGAATCCAAGGGATTACGCCGGAGCTTGTGTTCTTGTGGCCACGGATATCCGAACCACGTGCTCGTACTTTTCCAAGGTAAACGCCGATGCCGCCACCCATTTTGCTTAGACGTGCTACGTCTGTATTGGAGTCAAAGATACCCTCTAGGGAATCGTCTACAGTATCAATAAAGCAGCTGGATAGCTGTCCAGCGACCTTTTTGCCGGCATTGGACATTGTAGGTGTAGCAGCAGTCATATAGATGTTGCTCATAGCCCAATAAGCTTCTTTTACAAGCTCAAGACGTTTCTCAGCTGGCTCACGGTGCATCAGGTACATAGCAATAATCATATAACGTTCTTGTGGAAGCTCCATTACACGGCCGTCAAAATCATGCGCCAAATAACGGTCGGATAGCGTAAGCAGACCGATATAGTCAAACAAAAGGTCGCGTGTATAATCGATACACCCGCCTAGTTCGATAATTTGTTCTTTGGTGTAATGACTTAGAAGTTCTTCGCGATAGATTCCTTTTTTCACGAGATCCGTAATTAGTGGATACAATTCACCGTAAGGCTCTTCTGGATAAGCTTTGTAGCGGCGATGAACGGCAGCTTTTTTATAAAGGGTAGTCAGAAGGGCGCGGGCAGCTGCGAACTTCCAGTTAGGCTCTTCTTTTGTTACAAGCTCTAGAGCGCTCATGGTGAAGGCATTGCTGATTTCTTCTCCGCTTACCGAGTCACGACGCAGTTTGGAATTCACTCCACGCAGCAAAGTTTCTTTATTTAGTTGATCGAGACCTTCCAGAATACGGTCAGCGTAGACGGAGAGACGGTTCTCATCAAAAGCCAGTTGGCGATTATCCGGTTTTACTACGAATTGCGGCATAGTTAGTTCATCCCTTCTTATTTCAAATTAATTTTCAATATCAAAAATTGATATATTATAGCGCAGCAGGCTGCCACAGAAAGACCTCCGAGCCGTTCATGCTGGCCGGAATGTCGATAATGCGTTGGTTGGAGCTTCCCCGGTAGAGAAGCGTAGTATCTTTCAGTTCTTCTACAAATCTTCCATCTATTAACACCTGACACTGTTTAAGTAGATTCCACTCCGGTGTACCGGGAAGGGCTGTAAGTTCTTCGTACGTATAACCACTGTAAATCCAGATTGAGAACCCTGGCAGTACAGTGCGAAGCTCATGAATGAACCCCAGCAACTCTTCTGCTGAGAAAAAAGGATCGCCGCCTGCCAGTGTCAGACCATCCAGCAAAGGGTTAGCGGCGATTTCTGCAATGATTTCATGTTGTCGTTCTAAGGTGAAGACTTCTCCATATTTAAAGTTCCATGTCTCGGGATTAAAACATCCCGGGCAACGATGGCGGCAGCCGCTGAGAAAGAGGACGGCCCGCATGCCCTCTCCCTCGTTAATCGACTCCGGATAGTAACCGCAAATATTCATAGATGCTTAACGCGATCCCGTACTTCAGCTTGTTTGGCGGCATTAAAGCGGGTCTGATAGTCGCCGGTTAAATAACCTGTAACTCTGCGCAAACGGCGGATGTGCACGTCATTCTCATGTGCGTTGCAGGAAGGGCAGTTTGTCCCAATTACGCCTTCGTATCCACAGCTGGAGCAGCGGTCAATCGGATGGTTAATGCTGAAATAACTGACCTGTTGTTCGAGCGCATATTTAATGATTTTGATAAAAGCCGATGGGTTGTTGCGGGCATTGCCGTTTAATTCGACATAAGAAATAGCCCCGGCATTGCAGTATTCATGGAAAGGAGCTTCCAAGCTGATCTTCTGAGCAGCACCCAGATCGAAGTATACAGGGATGTGAAAAGAGTTCGTATAATATTCACGGTCGGTTACGCCCGGAATGGAACCCAGTACCTTGCGGTCAACTTTGGTGAATTTACCGGACAAACCTTCTGCTGGAGTTGCGAACAGGGTGATGTTAAGATCCAGTTCCTCACTTTTCCGATCGCAATAGTCCCGCATATGACGCACGATAGCCAGCGCCTTGGCATGAACTTCCATATCCTCGCCATGGTGTTTGCCGTACATAGCTTTCATACATTCCGCCATACCGATGAAGCCAAGAGACAGACTGCCATGCTTCAGCAGATCGCCTACAGTGTCATCAGGTGCAAGATGCTCGCCGCCTTCCCAGACGCCTTCTCGCATCATGAAATCGGAAGCTTTAGCTTTTTGTGCGGTTTGGATGTGGAAGCGATGAAGAAGTCCTTCCAGCGCAATATCCATGTAATGATTTAGATCTTCATAGAAGCCAGCTTCGTCTGCGATGGTACGTCTGCCTGTTACTGTGCCGTGTGCCAGACCTAGCCGAACCAGATTCAGTGTATTAAAGGAAAGGTTGCCCTTCCCAGAGCAATGATTACGCCCAAAACGGTCACCGAGCACTCGGGTTCGGCAGCCCATTGTAGCGAACTCCGTATCAGGATCACTTGGATCATAATACTGCAAGTTGAGCGGAGCGTCCAGATTAGCGAAGTTTGGATATAGTCTGCGCGCAGAACATTCAGCCGCTTTTAGGAACAGTTCATAGTTAGGATCGCCTTGCTGTTGATTGATTCCTTGCTTGCATTTGAAGATTTGAATCGGGAACACTGGTGTTTCTCCGCTGCCAAGTCCGTTCATAGTTGCGGTTAGCAGAGAACTGATCACAAGCTGACCTTCTGGTGAAGTACAAGTACCGTAGTTGATGCTGGTAAACGGTATTTGTCCACCGGATCGGCTGGACATGGTATTCAGATTATGTACCATACTTTCAGCCGCTTGCAGGGTTTCGATTTCGGTTTCCTTTAGTGCAAAACGGAACGCTCTTGGATATAACTCCGCCAGATCGGTCCGGCTCATCGTAATCTCGCCCAAAGATTCGTCAGCTTGTCCTTCTTCAAAATAATCCAGACCCTTGCGGAACAGCTTGGCGAAGGATTTGGTTACATAAGGTGCCAGATCGTAATCGAGTTTATTGGCGGATACACCACCATATTGAGCATTTTGCTGGGATTGGAAAATAATCGCTACCAGAGACATAGCTGTCATTATTGAGTTCGGAGGACGAACGCTGCCGTTGCCGGTATTGAAACCTTCACGGAGAAGTTTATCAAACGGGATAAAAATACAGTTCGTCGTTCCAATCGCGTATTGATCCAGATCATGCACATAGACGACATTGTCATCAATAGCCTGCACTAGCTGTGGCGGCATCGTAAAATTGCGGGCGTACCATTTTGAATATTCACTGCCGAACTTGCTCATTTTACCGGAGAAACTCTCTCCATTCAAATTGGCATTCTCGCGCAATAGGTCCATATCCCGACTGTCGATAATATCCCGGCCTAAATCAATGAGCTCTTCTAAAAGAACTTCCCGTGCATTTTCTACTCCATTAAATTGTCTCTCCAACAACGTCATTGTACAGCTCTCCTCTCAGTATAAAAGAAAAACATCTATCATCAAATCCATATATCCATAAGAAGTTGGACTGCTATAAGCAGTCGTATATTTGTTCAGATTACATAAAAAAAGCATCCCCTACCCGAGGATGGCAGAAAATGCCCGATGCGTTATGTAAATATCCACACGGATATTTGCAGAGGTCTCTACGTAGATGACCGCATGCGGACACCATCCCTGTTCCTCGCAGGCATCAATAGTTGGTGTCGTCGAAACAGGTAGGTCTCCTGGCTTCCGTGGGATCTCTCGGCGCCTTCCCAAGGGTGTTCCTAACCCTCAGTGGCATTTGCCGGGAGATGTGGATTCTCAAGCTTCCCAGAAGCTTAAGAAGGCCATCCGGTTACAGTGGCGGGACCGCAGCGGATTCTCACCGCGCTTCCCTATTAAGCTCTAAATCCGGTTAAGGATCAAAGCGCCTGTCTCCACTATATTTTGTTGTCGTTAGATAAAAATAACCCAAGATGTTGTGTTTGTAAACAGTTTTTTAGAAAACCCGCGCGGGGAGCGGGTTCTTTAAAAGTACTCCACAAATGATCCACAGGCTGTCCATAAGTAATCCACAATTGATCCACAGGGAGATGCGAAATGATTCATAAATTGTCCGAAAAGATGCCACAAAGAGTCCATAAATATAGTGCAGATGACCCTAGAATTTGCTCATGAGAAAATACTCTTAGCCCAAAGTCATATTTTGGAGTAATCAGAAGAAATAGAAGAGATAAGGGAGGATAATCTTGCTTAGTTTGTGACAGAGCGGTGGAATTGTTACAATGGAAGGAGACAGCTACTATAAAATTTCGAGGAGGTATTCTCATGCCTATTGCTGAAGTTACAGTTATTCCAATTGGAACAGGCAGCACCAGTCTTAGCAGCTATGTTGCGGATATGCAGCGGGTGCTGAAGACAGTAGAAGGGATTACTTATGAACTTACGTCCATGGGGACGATCATCGAAGGGCCTCTGCAACGCATTTTTGCTGCGGTAGAAGCTTTGCATGAGTCTCCTTTTGACGCAGGTGCAGAACGTGTCTCTACCTCACTTAAAATAGACGACCGCCGCGATAAACCCTCTACTAGCCGTGGAAAGTTAGAGTCTGTGGAGCGTAAGCTACAGGTGGATTAGCAGTTTAGAAGGGCGGAAAACAGGGAGAAATAGGCTTGCGTTTCTGGCTGGAAGTTGTATAATATTTTTTGTTTGACAGAAAAACAGCGTTAAGCTGGTGTAGCTCAGGGGTAGAGCAACGCACTCGTAATGCGTAGGCCGGGGGTTCAATTCCCTTCACCAGCATATCTAAGAATGGCGCAATGGCGCGGTTTTCCGGGATTCCGGGACCGTGCCATTTTTCATTAAATCCCCTGGCTTCTAACATTCTTCTAAAAGATAAGACATGGCGAAATCGCTAATGAAAACGGTATGACTAGTGGTCACTGTCGAGCAGATGGAAGGCGTGTCGCAAGCTGACAGCAATCAGAATGAAGGATAGTGGAGGAGGAGCAGCATAAGCTGCTTTTTTCTTGCGGGGGCAGATCGGTTAGATGGTAATTACTATAAAAATAAAAAAGACACCACAAGGTGTCTTAGTACAGATACTTTTCGCTCGAATTTCACGAGCTCGTCAGTGAACTGAGTTCATAAGCAAGACTGGCTACGGCTAACAGATGAAGAGATAAAGTAATATCAATGTTAAAATGTGCAGTAATATTAATTTTCATAGATAACCACGCTCCTAAAGTATAAATACACATAAAGAAAACTTTATAAAGCGTTTGGCCTGCCATCATCAGTGCCAGGTAGCCATCCTGTACAGACGCCTTAGCGTTTCGACAGTAACATTATACTTAATATTTTGTGTTTTGCAAACCAAAGCCCCCTTAAGACTGAAATAATGAGCAATGTGACAATTATGTCATTCTGAATTGAATATTGTTAGGTTAATCGATGGGGAAGTTTACGTGTCTCCCTTATACTGGAAATTAAATGATTTTATTTCCGAAAGGGGACAATCCACTGATGACTGACGTAATTAAAGCAATAATACTTGGCATAATAGAGGGCTTAACTGAATTTTTACCAGTATCATCTACTGGACACCTTATTTTAGCAGGCGATTTGCTTAGCTTTGAGGGAGATGCTGCAATAACTTTTAAAATTGTTATTCAGTTGGGTGCAGTGATGGCAGTTCTAATTCTTTATTGGAAAAGGTATTTGGAAATTGGGCTTAATATGATTAGAATGGATTTTTCCAAAAGCAAAGGATTAAATGTCATTCATATGATTTTGGCTATGTTACCAGCATTAATCCTATATCTTCTCTTCAAGGACACAATAAAAAGCCAATTATTTGGCCCAACCCCTGTTTTGATCGGTCTAGTTGTTGGTGGCGTGTTGATGATCATTGCAGCGCGAAATAGGCGGACTGAAACCGCTGATACTATCGATGGGATTAATTATAAACAGGCTTTCGGAATTGGTCTGTTCCAATGCTTGGCGTTATGGCCGGGATTTTCGAGATCAGGTTCGACAATTTCAGGTGGCCTGTTGCTTGGCACTAGCCAAAAAGCCGCCGCAGATTTTACATTCCTTATTTCCGTGCCAGTTATGTTTGGTGCAAGCTTGTTGGATTTGTACGATAGTCGTGATTTGCTGAGTTCTGACGATTTACTTCTAATGTTAATTGGCTTTGCGACATCCTTTCTTGTGGCAATGATTGCAGTAGTGACGTTCATCAAACTGATTAAGCGACTTCGATTGGAGTGGTTTGCTCTATACCGGTTTGTTTTAGCAGCTCTCTTCTATTTAATTGTCATACAGTAATTGGATTAATCAATATGAACATCATGGGAAAGAAGCTTTTAAAAAGGGCTATACATCATATCCTGTACAGATTAAACTAGAGGTTCAAAACAAGGGGAAATCACCAAACAAGACAAAGCTCAAGTAGTCTATGAACTAAGGAATGAATTTTCGGTGAAAGCACTTCTACAGCTAGCCATTATCCCTCGTTTGTTTCTTCTACCATTAATATCACAAAGTGATTTTACAAGTGTTTGGGAATATGAAAAACCCCACCAGTTTAAGGTGGGGCTTTTGCTTACCAAGTATTATAGTTCGATTGATACTTAACTTGTTTATTCTCATAGCTCTCATTGGGGTAATCACGTCTGACAGACTGCAAGTAGCCTGAAATTGCAAATGCTGCAATAAGCCCTCCTATAATTCCTGTGATTAAGCTGAATGTTGAAAATCCGAATGTGGCAACTACTCCAATGGAAGACAATGCTACAAGCAATAGACTCAATATTTTCATCTTTATACACACCTCCATTTTGTATATGTAGTAATTTGAAAATTAAGATTGATACGTTACTATATTTGATCGGTTTCGATAAAAATAATAATATTTCAGCAAATCTTTAGACGGGCTTCATACTTATTTAAGCTAAGAGGATTATAGTAATCACATAACCCCCTTATAAAATAGATCTAGACCCTGCCGAAAGTGGTGGGGTCACTTTTTTGCACAGAGTGCATTTATAAATATGGATTTCTCCTTAAATCTACACAAAGAAGCGCCGCCCCTTTTGGAGACGTCGCTTCTTTATAGTAGATTCTATTCTTTTTGCTCAATTCTTGATTTTGGTGATTTTTTTGGCGGTAACTTGTGCAGGGAATGAATCATCACTTACTTCAAAAAATACTTTAATCTCATCGCCTTTTTTATATTTAGAAGGTGCAACTTTATTTACCCAAATGGCTTGAGAGTACTCATTAGATTCGAGCACCTCCTTGTATTCCTTGTTCAAGTCTTCTTCTTTTAATTCGGAAATTACTAAAATTCTTTTATTTTCTACATCTATTGTATGTACAATTCCTTTCAAAACTTCATCATTCTTACTACAGGCGGTGACTAATAACAAAAAAAAAATAAGAGTCCATTTAATAGTAGTACGTGGTTTTTGAATCATGGACCTTCCCCTCTAGTGGTTACGACATTAGTTTAAAATCGGTTGCACAGGCATAGCGTTTAGTACATTACCAATATAAGAATAAACAGCAGCATATCCATTATGACGACCTTTATTGATTCCCCTCGCACGCGGCAGGAACAATGTATCCTGAAATGCTTCCTGATGGTTTAGCCAAAAAACCACCATGATTAAACTAATTCGTACTTATAGTCATGTGCAAATTCTTTGAATGTAATGGGTCTTTTACCAAGTAATATTTGTAAATCGGGCGTGATTTTTTTGGCTAATCCAATTTTTGCAGTGAAGTAAATTCCAATCATAACAGTCACAAATTCTTTTTGAATTCCTTTTGTTAACATTTTATCTCTAAACTGAAGAACTGATGGATTAACATATTTGATTGTTTCTCCTAGCTCTTCAGATAAAATTTCAGCTACTTCATAGTAATCTAGCGCTTCAGTTCCCGTTAACGAGTAACCTTTATTTTCATGACCATTCTCAGTTAGGATTCTAGCGGTTACAGTACCGATATCACGAACATCGATAAAGCTAGTCTTGCCTTTTCCTGCGGGTACATAGATCTCCTTTTCTTTACGTAGCTCTTCCCCATGTTGAGAAATTAAGTTTTGCATGAAGAAACTTGGGCGTAAAAAAGTATATGGAATTCCTGATTTTTTAATGATTTTTTCAATTTTATGGTGTGGAACAATTGGGTTTTTCTCTACGCCCAATAGAGATAGAAACACAATGTGTTCAACTCCGACTTCCTTTGCGATATCTATGAGGGGTTGGAAATATTTTTTTGCGTCAGCTATATGAGGAGGGCGCAGTAAAAATAATTTTTTCACTCCTGTTAACGCTGGACGAAAAGAATCAGCATTTTCAAAATCAAAATAAACATACTCACTGTCTTTTCGATGGGAGGCAATTTTAAAAGGTGTTTCACTTTTCCTTAGTTCGTTAACCACTTCACGTCCTACATTACCGGTTGCCCCTGTGATTAGAATCATAAGTCTCACTTCCCTAACTAATATTTAAATAGATCGTTTTAAGCACGTTCATAAACGTGGACATTTCTTGTTCAGAAATATTTTTAAGTGCGTTATCCATGATTTCGTCACTAAGAACTTCTATTTGACTCTTAATTATCATTCCCGAATCTGTAATAAATACAAGATTTGATCGTTTATCATTTGGATTATCTCTAATGTCCAGAAGTCCTTTTGCTTTAAGTCGCTCGAGTATACCCGTTATTGTAGGGCGATCCGAGTAAGTTCGCTCTGCAATCATAGCTGGAGTTGTTCCTTCTAAATGAATAGATATATCTTTTAATACTGCCCATTGAGGAGCTGTTACATTATAAAGTGAAAGTTTTTTTGTTAAGCTTTTTTTCATTTCAAGACTTACTCTTATTAATAACTGTCCTGGGTTGTCCATAAATTAATTCCCCTCTTTAAATAGTTTGCACACTAACTACTTGATTAGTATACAAACTATATTCTCCTTTATCAATTTTAATTATTTTATTTGTTTAAATTGTGGGGAGTTACAGGTGAATGTCAATAATATTGATATTTAGAACTTTTGTTTGTATATAATAAAAATGAATGTTCTTATTTTTAGAGGCGATCAATCATGGAAATGAGTATTGACCAAACGGTTGGGATTATTTATCAAGTCTAGGAGAGCAAGATTACACAACGCGAGATCGAGATCCGTGACATCCGTGACAAACGTCCAACATAAACAAAGGGGATAGATATCATGCGGTGTATAACAATACGGCAGCCTTGGGCGACCTTAATTGCTCTTGGTGAAAAAGAGTTTGAAACTCGTTCATGGAGAACAGCCTACCGCGGCGAGTTAGGCATTCATGCCGGAATGAGGATTGACAAAAAGATTTGTGAACAGGAACCGTACAAATCAGTATTGGCGAAACATGGCTATACAGCAAATAATTTGCCGACAGGAGCTATTATTGCTACAGGTCAGCTCGCGGGATGTTATGTGGTTACTCCAGAGGTGGATTTAAGGGAATGGATCAATGGGAACGAATATGATTTTGGCGACTATAGCGAAGGACAGTTTGCCTGGAAGCTTGAAGGGGTTCATCCATTAAGCCATCCAATTCCAGCTAAAGGTCGGCTAAGCTTGTGGGAGCACTCTAATCACTTCTGAACAGCGAATGATATTTTTAATGTAATTTTTATGTGCCTATCAGCTTTTTTTCAGGTTCGAGGTATATATTGAAGACACCAAACACCCCCCAGTGTTTTGTGGTATATCTCTCTCAGGTCTTGCCAACTCCCATGGTAAGGCCTATTTTTTTGTTCGCTAATTGATGGGGGGAGAGTAGAGCGGCTTCTATACAGCTTTATTTAATTTGAAACTGTTCTTCGTAACTCTTAAAAGAGGAAATATCCAGCCCTAGGTATCTGCGCATATGGATGGCAGCCTGAGCCGCAACAATGTCATTCAACAGCAGCATTCGTTCGTGATAGCCACGACATATATACTTGGCTTCAATTCCCGTATTAAGTCTGTTTTGCTCATACACCTTGATTCCCCGTCTTCTCATTTCTGCACGAACATCCCTTAGATCTGTTGTAGCTACTGCAGCAGCTGTTCCAAGCACCTCCAGATAAGGGGCGGGTGTTCGTAAGTGTGTAGATAAAATGGCGGAGTCCCGTTCGAAAGCTGATAAAATCATCGGAAGCAATAAATAAGATTTCACCAGCATGTTGTCCCTGCTTTCTGCTCTATGCATGAATCTCATCACCTCTAATAGGAACGTATATTCGTATTCTACCCCGATATTCCAAAAATAATCAATGGTATTTCTAAACAGCTTATCCAATGTGATTAAATTCACAACTAAATAACGAAGAATAAATTATATTAAAATTGTAATAATAAAAATTAATGTATCGGACGTACATAAAGGAGAATTATGATGGAAAAAGAGGGCAGCCTCCAGCGTGGATTGTTTTTTGGTTTAATTCTGAGTGTTCCCTTATGGATATCCATATTGGGCTATATACAGTTACTTTAAAATTTAATGAAAAACCTTATGCGAAGCGCCTTTAGGCGCTTTTTTTTGTATGGTAATAATGAGCGGAATCATCGAAAGGAATTGATTGACAATTGTGGGTGTCGGGCGCTAAACTGTTATTAATTCAAAAAGTATTAAAAGTCATAGACGGTTATTGGAGAGAATGCTTCGGCTACCAGTTCTGGACTTGCAGTGTAATACATATATATAGTCATGATAATAGCAAACCGTCTGAAAGGGCGGGACGCAAAGTCCAGGAGTCTAAAGTGTCTTAAAGGCACAATGACCGTCCGACTGCCATGAGAAGGGAATTCCACTTCTTTTTGGCGGTCTTTTTTGTTGTTAGGTCCTTTAGAGTTTCTGGTAATTATTCTGATTAATATAAATCATAGTTTTAGGAGGTGTGCCATTTGAAAAGAAGAATAAGACCGTTACTCTCGCTTGTATTAGCTGGGATTTTGACGGTAGGTAGTGGGCTTTCCTCATTAGGAGCTGGAGTTGCTGGAGCTAGTAGTTCTTCTACATTGGGAATTGCAGGGGTCTACAACGTGTTTATTCTAGGGGATATAACAACGGTTTCGGATACGGAAGGAAGGTTTGCTGCTGGAGGTAACGTTAACTTAACCAACTATAGTGTTGGAGATAGGTTGACCGCTGCTGAGGTTTCCTTGACTGACACACTTGTTGTTGGAGGGAATCTTACTTTCAACGGAGGTACTGTTTATGGGAATATCGTGCACGGGGGAGATTTTTCAGGGAATGTAACGCTCCTCAAGGGAGGTACAAAAAGACAGGGGAGTACGATTGACTTTTCAGCCGTAGGTCAGTCTTTGAAGGACAAATCAGCAGAACTTGCAGCATTGCCGGCGAATGGAACAACAGTGTACCAATATGGCAGTCTTACCCTGACAGGTACAGATCCTGCGGTCAATGTTTTTAATGTTCCAGGAGATAACGTCTC
Source organism: Paenibacillus sp. FSL F4-0122 (assembly GCF_038002845.1). Lineage (NCBI taxonomy): Bacteria > Bacillati > Bacillota > Bacilli > Caryophanales > Paenibacillaceae > Paenibacillus > Paenibacillus sp. FSL F4-0122. Next base: position 1,768,501 of record NZ_JBBODI010000001.1, on the reverse strand, counting down.
TAATACCTACGGAATTACAATAAATGTTCCTTCAGGATCTACAGCAATTATTAATATTGATGGTTCTAACGTAAAAATGAAAAACTTCGGATTTCTACCTAATAACGTGTTGAACAGCAAGAAAATTTTGCTTAACTTTAGCCAAGCTGCGTATATTGATATGGCAGGCATAGGTGTAATGGGAAGCATACTTGCCCCCTATGCTCATGTTGATTTTATTAATGGTCAGATTAACGGTACTTTAGTGGCGGCTTCACTCAAAGGGACTGGTGGTGGTGAATTTCACCACTATCCATACGATGGTGATGAACCTGGACCAACGCCGACACCAACGCCAACAGTGACACCAACGCCAACGCCAACAGTGACACCAACGCCAACGCCGACAGTGACACCAACGCCAACGCCGACAGTGACACCAACGCCAACGCCGACAGTGACACCAACGCCAACGCCGACAGTGACACCAACGCCAACGCCAACAGTGACACCAACGCCAACGCCAACAGTGACACCAACGCCAACGCCGACAGTGACACCAACGCCAACGCCGACAGTGACACCAACGCCAACGCCGACAGTGACACCAACGCTAACGCCAACAGTGACACCAACGCCAACGCCAACAGTGACACCAACGCCAACGCCGACAGTGACACCAACGCCAACGCCAACAGTGACGCCAACACCAACACCATGTCCGACACCGACGCCAACGCCTACGTCAACACCAACAGTGACGCCGACACCGACGCCAACAGTGACACCAACACCAACACCGACACCGACAGTGACACCAACACCAACACCGACACCGACAGTGACGCCAACACCAACGCCGACGCCAACAGTGACACCAACGCCAACGCCGACAGTGACACCAACGCCAACGCCAACAGTGACGCCGACACCAACGCCAACGCCAGAAGCAACACCGACACCGACGGTAACACCAGAAGCAACACCGACACCGACGGTAACGCCTGAAGCAACACCGACACCGACGGTAACGCCAGAGGTAACACCGACACCGACGGTAACGCCTGAAGCAACACCGACACCGACAGTAACACCAGAAGCAACACCGACACCGACGGTAACGCCAGAAGCAACACCGACACCGACGGTAACGCCAGAGGTAACACCGACTCCAGAGGTAACGCCTGAAGCAACACCGACACCGACAGTAACACCAGAAGCAACACCGACACCGACGGTAACGCCAGAGGTAACACCAACTCCAGAGGTAACACCAACGTCGACACCAGAGACTTCGGTGTTCCCGACACCAACGCCATCATCCGTAATTGGCACTATAGTTCTTGCAGAAGATCCTGTGCCGCTTGGGCCTGTAGCTTCGCCGACACCAGCGCCAGTACCAACACCGTCGAATAGCACAGAAGTACTTGTTGATGATGATGAGATCCCATTAGGTCCGGTACCGGCAGTGACACCAACGCCAACACCAACACCTGATGAAATCATCGTAGTGGACGATACGATCCCATTAGGTAAGCCGCCTGTGAAGGAATTGCCAAAAACGGGTGAATCAAGTCCTGCACCTTACTATGTAGCAGGTTTAGGTTTTGCACTTATCGGATTATTAATGAGAACCAAGTTCTCCAAAAAGAATAAATAATAAACGGTAGAGCACAACATAGAGTCGCTTTCGGGGGGTGTCCTGATGGCGGCTCTATTTGTATGTCATGATTGCGATAGTTTGGTGCATTCTAAGTAGATGGTATACTCTTGTTGCAAAAGAAATGAAGAGGGGATGGCGAAGGCGAATTGATATGGTTCATTATTAGCGCTGTAATCATCATAGGGATTCTAATCTATGTGGGATTTTTCTTCTATGGTATTGCTATTAAACGAGCACCAAAGGTATTTCTAAGTAATAATCCTAATCTGAAGGCTGATCCTCCGGTTGCCGGAGCTTCTTGGGGGGAGGGGAAGGATTGGGTCTCTCGCCAGAGCTTCGAGAATATTGAGATCGTATCTGCAGATGGACTTAAACTAAGAGGTTTCTTACTCCAATCTAATCGTGCTGCGGGACGCACAGCCATTCTAGCCCACGGTTATTCAGGTAAAGCAAAGGATATGGGGGCGTACGCCAAAATCTACTACGAGAACTTAGGCTTTAACATCCTAATTCCCGATGCAAGGGGGCATGGAGATAGCGCAGGGGATTACATTGGTTTTGGTTGGCCGGAACGAAAAGATTATTTGCAATGGATTGAATACATGATTAAAAAGACTGGGTCTAGTGCTCAAATTGTGCTTCACGGTGTTTCTATGGGCGGTGCTACAGTGCTAATGACCTCAGGGGAAGATCTTCCGCCGCAGGTAAAAGCTATTGTTGCGGACTGCGCTTATACCTCAGTAAAAGCACAATTATCTTACCAACTACGGCGCATGTATCGTTTGCCAAGTTTCCCTTTCGTTCAAAGTGCAAGTCTAATCACCCGCTTGAAGGCGGGGTATGGTTTTGGTGAAGCCTCTGCATTAAAACAAGTGCGGAAAGCGAAGGTTCCGATTCTTTTTATTCACGGGGATGCGGATAACTTTGTACCTTTTGCTATGATGAATGAATTGTATGAGGCATGCCAGAGTCCAAAGGAGAGGCTCATAGTGCCGCAAGCGGGGCATGGATTGTCTTATGATACGGATAAGGCGGGGTATATAGATGTAGTAACAGCTTTTGTAAGCCGATATGTAAAATAAGTCCTGAACGTAGACAGCGCCCGATATCCGCTAGGTAGCGGTTATCGGGCGCCTATATTTTTCCACACATGACGTAGTCCTTGAATAAGGATCGTACCGTCATGCTTTCTCGTTATATTCATCCCCCGCCGTTCGTGAGTAACGGGTGTCTTGATTCCTTGTTATTTCCAGCAGCCGTGTGGCGAGAATAATCCTTCCAATACGACAAAAGCCCTACCTCTCTTTTGCCCTTGCGGCTCCATTGACCGCGCCAGTGTGAATCGGAATGCTATATTTCGAATTTAATCTCATAAAAAGGAAGAGTACTGCAAGAAAACATAAAGCCTCTTTGTCCAAAATGCCGATGTGTATAATAGTCGGCCTGACATCTTCTTGGTGGGGATATTCAATATATCGAAAAACAAATACCATATAAATATAACACACTATTGTTTAAAAGGCAAATATAATAATGAATTCCAAGATAAGGTTTATTTGATTCTAGAGAGAAACAAACCTCGATAGGGAGCGCTTAGATTTCGAAAGTAACTTAAATTGGGTTAATTGTGAATTATTCCGGAAAAGCTAGTAAACCAGAGGAGATGGGCGATCTCGGTGCAAATGGGCTAAAATGTAAGTTGGATATTTTTGCAAACGCTACAAACTACAACTGAAAATGCCAGAGACGAAGGGCTTGTGTCTGCTGGGGTTATTTTGCGTGCCTATTTTGTGAACAGCTCTCTAAAACTGACAATAAACTCCAACATTGATTGAAGGATTGAGGGTAGACCGTTATAATTAATAAGTCTGGATTTTAATTAAAAAATAAGGGAGATTTTTATGAAACGCGCAGATGTGTGGCTGATTTCCATCGTATTGATTGCTGCGCTCGCTTTTCTCGTACCGAGATGGTTTTCGGACAATGATGACAAAGGTGGGGCCGGTAAAAATCTCATAGCCAATGTAACGGTGGACGGTGAGTTATTTAAAACGGTAAAGCTTACAAAAGAAGAACAAACCATTGAGGTCCGCACGGAACGCGGCTATAACATTTTGAAGGTGCATGATTACGGGATTGAAATGTACGATGCCGATTGCGCTGATAAAGTTTGCCTAGGTTTTGGTTTTATTACCCTGCCCAAACAGACGATTGTCTGTCTACCGCATAGAGTATTAGTCGAAATCACCAGTGCGTCGGGGGAGGATGATATAGATGCCTATGTCCAGTAGTGAATCTGCAACAGCTTTAAAAAGAACAGTGATTATTGCGATTTTCGCCGCAGTGGCAGTAGTGTTAAGTTTAATAGAGGCACAGATTCCGTTATCCGGGATGGGACTGGTGCCGGGTGCTAAGCTCGGACTGGCCAACATTATGATTTTGACTTGTATTTACTTTTTACGTGGACGGGATGCTTTCCTGCTTGTCATCCTCAAAACACTGCTTACTGCATTTCTGCTAGGTACCTTCTCAAGCTTGCTGTTTAGTTTATTTGGTTCACTTTTTAGCTTTGTTGTTATGTTTGTGCTGATGCTGATTAGTGGCAAAGGTAAGAGTATAAGCTTGATCGGAATTAGTATAGCTGGTGGGATTGCACATAATATCGGTCAGCTGCTGGCAGCTTCTATGGTATTTGCATCACTTAGTATTTTTTATTATCTTCCCATGCTGCTGATCACTGGGGTAGTAACAGGAATTGCCGTGGGCTATGCAGTCCGTTATTTGGTGGCGTCATTGTCAAAAATATCGCTGTTTGAAGAATTTTTGGACTGATTAGTCACATCAGCGGAAGGATGACTAACATGAATGAATCATACGAAGGTCAAGACTTAGAGGGAGAAGGACAAGCAGTCATCTCTCTGGATGGGGTATCGTTTGGCTATGATCCCGAGCATCCGATTCTTCAAAATATAACGTTATCTATCTCACAAGGACAATGGGTCAGCTTGGTTGGTCCTAATGGCTGCGGGAAGTCTACGTTGGTCAAGCTGCTTAATGCTCTGCTGCCTAAGGGGGCTGGTGAGATTGAGGTTAGTGGCATGCTGCTTAGTGAGGAAACGATCGGAAGCATTCGGCAATGTATCGGAATGGTGTTCCAAAATCCAGATAATCAGTTTATTGGAGCCACTGTAGAGGAAGATATCCTATTCGGCCTGGAAGGGCTTCGTTTGCCGTACGAAGAGATGGCTGAACGTTTGCACTCCTATACGACAAGACTAGGAATAAATCATCTGTTGTCCAAGCATCCGGGTGAGCTGTCGGGAGGCCAAAAGCAGCGTGTTGCTATCGCTTCCATTCTTGCTATGGAACCAGGCATCGTCATTTTTGACGAGGCCTCTTCTATGTTGGATGAAGGAAGCAGAAATGACCTTCTCGGCATTCTGCAGGATATGCGGGCAGAAGGGAAGTACACGATCCTCATGATTACGCATGATGCAGATGAGATTTTGGCATCGGATCGGGTGCTTGCGCTGCATGGAGGTAGTTTGGCTGCAGATGTTACACCGGCGGAGTTGTTCCGGAACGAGGAGCTTCTGGAAAAATGCCATCTGCGTGAACCTTATCCTTGGCGCCTTGCACGCGAGCTGCAGAACCAGGGTATTCATGTGGATGTTCCGATCAGTGAAAAGGAGCTTATAGACACGTTATGGCCATAGAATTACAGCAAGTAAGTTACACCTACGCTGAACGAAGCCTCTGGAAGCTGACGGCGCTCCGGGACATTAACCTCAGTGTACCCATTGGCTCGATGGTTGGTATTGCGGGGGCGACGGGCTCAGGTAAATCGACGCTGCTGCAAATGTTTAACGGGATACTGAAACCAACCGAGGGTATGGTAAAAGTGCTTGATGTAACCATTCAGGCTGGTGAGAAGTCCCCTAAGCTAATGCCACTGCGCCGCCGAGTCGGATTGGTATTTCAATTTCCGGAGCAGCAGATGTTCGAAGATACGGTCGAAAAGGATCTCATTTTCGGTCCCCTTAATTTCGGTATGAGTCTCGATGAGGCAAAGTCACGTGCACGTCAGGCCATGTCAGATATGGGGCTGGATCTCGCGTTGCTGGAGCGGAATCCTTTTCAATTGAGCGGTGGACAAATGCGTAAAGCGGCTATCGCTTCCGTGCTAGCTATGGACCCTGAGGTCATCGTTCTGGATGAGCCCACGGCAACGCTTGATCCCATTAGCCGTGCAGAGCTTATCAGCTTGCTGGAGCGATTATGCCGTGAGCAGGGCAGAACGATCATTATCGTTACGCATCGGATGGATGAGTTATTGCCCTATGCGGACAGCTGGGTTGTACTTAAAGAGGGCAGCACGGCGTTTCAGGGCAGTGTAAAGGCACTTGCAGATGATCCTTCGATTCTGGAACAGTGTGGTTTGACGGTTCCGCAGTCCCTTCGTTACTGGCGTGCAGTTGCTGATCATTTAGGTCTTGTGGATGAAGTCCCCCGCTTGACGGCTGAGAGTCTGGCAGAGCTTATAGCTTCGCTGCCAGCGGAATCAATAAGCACTGGTAAGCCCGATGGAAAGAGGGATGACCATGAATGAGAAACTGATCTTAGGTCGGAGTATTGAGACCGGTTCGTGGGTGCACAAGCTGGATGCTCGTGCCAAAATCACTGGCATGCTATTATACGTAGCTGTTATCTTGCTCTCACGTTCGTGGATGGCCATGGCTGTGTTGGCTATTTTTTCGATAGCCGTTATGGCTTCCACGCGGATTCCGCTTAAATACTTCCTGAAAGCAGCTAAGCCTTTACGTTATTTAATGTTATTTATCTTTATTGTGCAGGTGGTGTCTGTGAAGACAGGGGAGGTAGTGCTGACTCTTGGTTCCTGGTCTATCTATGAGGGAGGGCTAAGATTAGGGGCATTTTCGGTCATCCGCATGTTCTTTCTTATCACCTTTACAGCGCTTCTGACCTTCACAACAACGCCGGGGAAGCTGAATCAAGGGTTGGAGGGGATCTTGACACCCTTCAAAAAGCTTGGCTTATCCCCTGACCGTATCACGCTGATGATCAGCATTTCACTTCGTTTCATTCCTACGATTCTAGATGAATCGCAGATCATAATGAAAGCGCAGGCCTCAAGGGGAGCCGATCTAAAAGAGCTGCCTTTGAAGGAAAAGGGACGGATGTTAGTCTCCCTGCTGGTCCCGATTATCGCCAGTGCTTTTAGGCGTGCTCAGGATCTGGTGTATTCCATGGAAGCCCGCGGTTTTCGCATGGATGCTCCCCGCAGTCGGTATCACCGCCTAAGGTGGGGCAAATTCGATACTGTTTTTATTGGGATGTTTGTGGTCATGGGAATTGCAGTAGCTTTGTTATAATACTCATTCCCTATTAGTAGTATCAACTTGGGAGGGAACTTGAATGGCACGTTATTTTAACGGTAGAGAAGTTGAATTACTCGCACCCGCAGGAACGTTTGAGATTTTCAAGGAAGTGATCCAATCACGGTGTGATGCAGTTTATTTTGGTGGACCTGTATTGAATATGAGAATGATGCGTAAAGGTTATAATCTTACTCATGAAGAGATTGTAGAGGCACTTGATATCGCTCACCGTCTAGACAAAAAAGTGTATATCACTGTGAATAATCTTTTTAGTGAGGAAGATGTGGAAGAAGCTAGAGAATACCTGCGTTTTCTTGATAGTGCTCGGCCGGATGCCTTGATTGTTCAGGATATGGCAGTGTTGGAGCTTATTCGGGAGATGGAGCTTAACCTTCCTATTCACTCTTCAGTAATGATGAATGTTCACAACCTGGAGATGATCTATGCGCTGCGTGATCTGGGTGTAACTCGTGTAGTTACCTCGCGGGAAATGGACCTGCAGACAGCTAAGCTGCTTGGTCAGCGGAGTGGCATGGAGCTGGAATATTTTATTCATGGAGATATGTGCTCTGTGCATGGTGCAAATTGTTACTTTAGTTCCCATGTTTTTGGTATGAGCAGCAACCGGGGGAAATGTATGAAGCCTTGCCGCTGGGATTATCGGGTTAAAAAAGACGGATATGTATATCCTGCTGAATATCCACTGGCTGTCAAAGATATGTTTATGTATGAGCATCTTCCGGAATTGATTGAATCAGGCATTACTTCTTTTAAAATTGAGGGCCGTATGCGTGATAAGGAATTTATGGTGATGCTGGCGAATAGCTACGGCGAAGCCATTGACCGATATATCGATGATCCGATTGGTTTTGATCGTACGGTTGATACCAAAGAACTGTACAACAACCGCAAGCGCGACTTTTCGACAGCTTATGCTTTTGGTAAACCAGGGTTAGCTAATATCAACCGTCGTTATGAAGGTACGGGCAAATTCTATAGCACTGGAAAAGTATTTAGCACACCAACCGCAGAACGTGAGCTATCTGAAAAACGTGTAGAGGAATTGCGGGAACGTTTGGCGCAAGAAAAGAAGCCTAAGACAACAAAAGCGAAGCTGGCTGTACGTGTGAATAATATGGAACAGGCGCGCGTAGTATTGGAACTGGGTGTGGATAGTCTGTATTTGCCGGGCGATGTATTTGAACCGGACAGACCTTTTACAAAACGTGATATTAAGGAACTTGGTGAATTAAAAGGCGATAGCAAAATATATTTAGGGTTGCCACGCATGATGACCGAGCTGCATTTCGATCAATATGATCAATTGCTTGGTGGAGAACGCTTGCCGATCGACGGTATAATCGTTACTAATTTGGGAGCGATTCGCAGATACAGCTCTACAGGTTATCCGTTAATTGGAGATGGTAGTTTAAATGTCTACAATCATCTTTCCGCCCAATTATATGCAAAATTAGGTTTGACTCAGCTTTCGGTTTCACCGGAAATGACGCTGGAGCACTTTGCTACCTTTGCCTCACGTTGTGACACGCCTTTGGAAGTTGTTGTACATGGTACACCTGCACTAATGTATATGGAGCACGACCTTTATGAGAATACTGAAGTAATGGAACCTATCGCTGAAGAGGATAATCAATATGTGCACAATAATGTATTGGTTCTAAAAACAGACAAAGGTGAGAATCCGGTATATCGTGATCAGCACGGCCGTTGCCATCTTTTGTTCGCAAAAGAGCTCTGCTATTTACCGTTACTTGGTGAGATGATTGATCTAGGCATATCTAGCTTCCGTATTGAAGGAGCGACGTATAGTGCTCAGCAGTTGCGTGAAATTATAATTTCTTATCAACAAGCTATGAATCGTACTGAAGTGAAAGATGACATGCTAGGTGGTCTTGAGCCCATTTATGCGGGTTATACTCTAGGTTCGCTGCAATTTAACTAATTCTATTTTTTGGGACAAAATATCGTCTGCTAGTAAGAAGAATGCACAGTACTCTATCAATAAGTTACTATTTTCACAAGAAGAGAGGGAATCAATCATGGAACAGCAAGAATTCATCGGAAGAGAAGCCGTAGCGGCGAAGCGTAAGCAATATTTCTATCCGTGTACACAGCATTTTTACCGCGATGCGCCTCAGCTTGTGCGAGGTTCGATGCAGTTTGTGTATGATGAAAATGGCAAACAATATACAGATTTCTTCGCAGGTGTATCTGTAGTCGCTTGTGGGCACTGCAATCCAGCCATAACTGGACGTACGATTGAGCAATTGCAGCAGCTGCAGCATACGTCTACGATCTATTTAACTCAGCTAAATGTGGATTTGGCTGAACGTCTGGAAGAGGTTATGCCAGGCGGTCTACGCCGAACCTTCTTCGTGAACAGCGGCTCAGAGGCTAATGAAGGGGCGTTGCTGCTCGCCCGGATGTATACAGGACGTAAGGGGTTCATTGCATTGGAGAGTGGTCTACACGGCCGTACCAATCTAACTATGAGTGTGACAGGACTGCCGATGTGGCGTACCGATAAATACTTGGATCATGACGTTGAGTTTATTCCTCGCCCATATCATCCAGAACTATCTCTGGAGGAAGCCGCTGCACTCTCCCTGGAATCTCTGGAGCGAGTGCTTGAGGAGAAGGGGAATACTATCGCTGCAATGATCGTAGAGCCAATCCAAGGCAATGGTGGTATGATTATGCCAACGCCAACCTACTTCAGTGAGGTCAAAATGTTGCTGGAGAGATACGGCGTACTTCTGATCGCTGATGAAATTCAAACTGGATTTGGTCGTACAGGCAAAATATTTGCTATGGAGCATTTTGACGTAGTGCCCGATATTATAAGTATGGCTAAGGCACTGGGGAACGGAATTCCGGTGGCAGCCTTTGCGACAACGGATGAGATTGCACTTGCGCTGAACCGTCCGTCGGCTTCTACCTTTGGAGGCAATCCGGTATCTGCTGCAACGGCACTGGCTGTGCTTGATTATATTCGCGATGAACGGCTTCCTGAACGCTCAGTGCTGCTCGGAGAACAATTGAAAGCAGGGCTAAAGACCCTTCAAGAGCGTTATCCTTCGCTTATTGTGGATGTCCGGGGAATTGGGCTTATGTTGGGAGCGGAGCTTGCTGGTGAGAATGCAGAAGGCTCTGCGGCGCTTACAGATCAAGTGCTGGAAGCGATGAAAGACAGAGGATACCTGATCGGCAAAAATGGCATAGGACGCAACGTACTAGCCTTTCAACCGCCGATGATTATTACGGAAGAGGATATCGACGGGCTGCTTAACAACCTGAATGAAGTCCTTGCGGAGCTTAATGTCTAATACAATGAATTTCAAGTAGCGAAGAAAGAGGAAAACGAATGGCTATTCTAAACATTTTTAAAACTGCAGGCCTAAAGCTGAAAATGTTCAGTGAACTGGTGATGTTCTCTCATACACTTTTTTCGCTGCCGTTTGCCATTATCTCTATGGTGTGGGCCGCTGGGGGCTGGCCATCAGGGCATGTAATGATCTGGGGTCTGATTGCATTGATCGGTGCCCGTAATGGCGCTAATGCATTCAATCGGCTGGCAGACCGTACGTTTGATGAACAGAATCCTCGTACGGCACATCGGCATTTGCCACAACGGTTACTGGCAGAAAAAGAAGTGGTTGTCTTTGTTATTGTCAATTATGCCATCTTTATTGTGGCTTCAGGCATGCTGAACTTGCTCTGCCTGCTCTTATCGCCGGTAGCAATCGTATTGATATCGACTTATTCTTATACAAAACGTTTTACCTTTCTCAGCCATTTATATTTAGGCTTTGTCATTGCTTCCGCGCCGATTGGTGCATGGTTTGCCGTAACTGGAAATATCGCATTTACACCGTTTGTGATCGGGACGGTAGTTATGCTCTGGATTGCCGGATTTGATATTATCTACGGCACTCAGGACATTGAATTTGACCGGCGGCATGGGTTATGGTCTATTCCGAGCTTCTTTGGATTAGAGAATGCGCTGCGTATCGCCAAAGGTCTACATTTCATTATGATTATGCTGTTATTATTTCTATACGTATGGCAGGATCTCGGATGGATGTATCTGGTTGGGATTGGCATCGCTACATTGCTCCTGATGACCGAGCATAAGATTATAAAACCTTCGAATCGTAAGCTGATGAAGGTTGCTTCTTATAATCTAAATCAGGTAATCAGCATAGTGATATTATTGTGTACGCTGATTGATTTTTTCTATGTTAGTTAGAGAGCTGGCTTTGGTGAGCCGGCTGGCTGAGCATTGGCGCATTGCCCGCAAACTAACAATAAAAGACAATAGCCTACCCAAAAGGAATCGGAAAGCTGGCTACGCTAGCTTTCCTTTTTTGTGTTGACTCGCTCCCCGCTCTGTAAGGGGGAAGCTAAATGCAAAGATTAGGGAAAACCTCCCTAATCTTATTGCGTTTATTATCTTTAAACTCTGTTTTAGGGAATTTCTCCCTGAAATATAGCTGGTTACTCTTAAAAGCATGCTAAAGTGGACTTTATTAGGGAGGTTTTCCCTAATATCGTAGTTTTCGAGCGATTAGTAGCTAATTTTAGGGAGGTTTTCCCTAATTATATCCGATGGAGTAGAATGACTAAATTAGCTCATGTGCGCTACGCTGCGTTTGCGTGTTTAGCTTGTCTTGTTGAAGCGGAAAAATATCGGTTTGAATTTGCGACAAGATCAATGAAATGATGTGTTTAAATCAAAAAAACGGATACCCCCAAGTGAATGGGAGGTATCCGTTTTTATTTGTATTAGAACGTACGCTTTAGCGATCACGGTCCGCAAAATATTGCAGCAACGTTTCCAGATCAGCATGCGCCGGGTAGGAGGAGAGCTGCTGCACAATAGCTGCAGCTTTATCCAGATAGTTCTGGCTGACCCGTTCAGCGCGAGCGAGGGCATCGCTATTGTTAATTAGGGTGAGCACATGTGCTACTTCAGCGTCGGAAGAATCCGGGCCGATTGCACGGATCACAGGCGAGAGCTTAGGGTCCTGCAAGGCGTACAGCACTGGCAGGGTGACCTGACCATGTCGCAGGTCGCTACCGGCAGGTTTGCCTAGGACATCGGCGGACTGTGTGAAATCTAGCAAGTCATCTTGTATCTGAAAGGACATCCCCAAGGCTTCTCCAAAATTATAAAGGAGATTGGCAACTTCTTCGGTGCTTTCAGTGGACAAAGCACCAACCCGTAAGCAGGTTGCCATAAGAAGAGCGGTTTTGTTTAAGGATTTCTCCAAATACTGATCCATTGTAATTTCATAATCAAAAGCATGTTCCATTTGCTGATATTCACCCAGACACAGCTGAGCGGTGGCTACAGAGGATAAGTCATGAACGTATCTGTTTTTATCTCCGGTATATTTGCTCAGCAGCTCGATGACCCGAGCGGACATGTAATTACCAACATGTACTGCTGACAATGTCCCCGTCTTAATATGTAAGGCGGGTACGCCCCGCCGTAACTCTGAACGGTCAATGATATCATCATGAATTAATGAGGCGGCATGAATAAATTCAGCAGCAGCAGCTAATTGAAGCGCTCTGCGGCCGGTATCCTTACGGCCAAACCGACTGCCAACAATGACCATGAGGGGACGAAGGCGTTTACCACCGGAATTTATAAGCTCTAGAACACTTTGCGCGAGCTGAGATTTCTTAGGTACATCTTTATCACGCGCCACAAGGTTTACGATTTCGCGGTTGATTTCATTTATGTCTATATTTAAGGCCTCATGCAGCTTCATTTATGGATCCCACCTGTCAAATGGCTTTGCTTGTGCGATTACGCTGTCTGCACTCTTGGATCAAGAACTCTTCGATTCCAGTAGCTGGATCATGTTCCGCGAAGTCTCCATTTGACCGTCTAATCTGCATTTTTTTGATCGAAGGAGCTAGATAAGCAACTAAGTCGAGCTCACGGCATTTCACCGCAAACTGCAGGTAAAAGCTATACAAATAATCTCCATCCAAAATGTTGCGTGTAAGGTCGGGATGATGTGGGATACATTCCATATGGCGCTCTGCTGCCAAAGTGAGAATAGTGTAAATACCCAGCAAATTGACTTTGCGGCTGTATTCCAGATCATGGCGTTCCAGTACCGAGATTAACTGTTCACATGCAGCCGGAGAGGGCTGAAGCTCAATTCCGGCAATAGGTGACATTTCAGTATGCAACAACCGGAGGGTATCTTCTATGAGTTGTTTGTTCACAAGATTCTCTCCTTCTTGTCGGTTTTGCCGGAAGAAACCATACCCCGATCATCCCTACAAAACCATTCATTCAAGAAAAAACCACCATTTCCTAGGATTAGGAAGGTTATTTTCTTCTTGTAAATAAGGAGAGTAATGTGTCCTAGGGACACATTACTCTGAAGTATATCCATATTTAACCCTAATAAAATACAATTTGCACATATGTTCTATATGATAAATTACACTAATTCAGGGTTTTATTATCAGTCGGTGTATAGATACCATCGTCTGACGAGCGGAATTCTCTTCCACTGTTTCTTAAGCCAAGGAAGTACATAATAGTCTAGACCAAGTGTGCTTCCTGATCCGCCGATGCAGGCAATACCAGCAGCAACGTACCATAACATTTCTGTCGATGCCATTTTGGTTGACCAAATCATGACCGACATGGCGACAGTCGCTATAGAAGCGAGTGCAGTGAAGAGACCAACGATGAGCATAATACCGAAGACGATTTCTGCACATACCATACCGATTTGGAACCATTTCGCGAGGAAAGTGTAACTTCCGTCGTTGTTGTAGAACATCAAATCCATGAACCAGTTTGTAATGTTGTATACGAAGTTAGGTACAGGCAACGCTTCAACAGCTTCTTTTGCAGTGGATACTGCTGAAGCTGCAGATTGTGCATCTACGGTGTCTTTAACTGCATCTACTGCAACACTGGCTGCTGATGAAGCATCCGTTGCAAAAGGAGCAGCTGGAATCAAGAAAATCTTATCTGGATCTTTCCAAATCTTTTGGATCTTCTCAATACCTTCGTATAACCACATACCACCAAGTAGAACACGAAGTGGTACGAGCCAGAAATTAGGTGAACGTTTGGAGAAGTGACCACCCAAGAAGCTCTTGCGGTTCTCAACATGGAAGAACTCATGCATCATATATGTCCATACTTTATTGAATCCGACAACCTGAGACAGGTAGAACATATTAATAAAGTGTTTGGAAAGCATTGCCATGAATCCAGTAAGCATAAAGAACTTACCTGGCAGACCAACGTTTGCTACACCGTAGCGGCTACCAATGGAGACCATTGTACCGTGGAAACCTGGTTTGTAAGCTTTTTTAGCAGTGTTCTGAATGTCAGCGGCAATGTTGCCAGCAACAATCGGAGCTGCTTGTTCAGCGTTCTCAACCATTTGTGGTACAGGACGAGTTTCACCTTCAGGAATGTAGAAAATGTTGTCCCCTACTACGTAAACGTTCTTATGATCTACACTTTCCAGGTTCTCATTCGTAACAATCCGTTTGCGGCCTTGTTGTTGTACTTCAAGTCCACCAACGATTTCGGAGCCTTCAACACCAGCAGTCCAAACAATTGTTTGGGAATCGACAACGTTTTTCTCACCAAGTGCAACACTACCATTGCCTACTTCGGTGATTTTAGCGCCAGTCACGATTTCTACGTTCAGCTTACGAAGGCGAGCTTCAGCTTTTTGAATCAGCTTATCTGGAAGGATAGGCAAAATCTTCGGAGCCATATCAGCCACAATCAGTCTTACTTCGGATGGGTCGATAAAGAACTCCTTGCATAATTCCTCGCGTTGTTCAGCCATTTCACCAACTAGCTCGACACCAGTAAAGCCGGCACCGATAATAACGAAGGTTAGCATAGCACGACGTACAGCTGGATTTTTCTCCATAGCCGCTTTGGTATACATATCGCGGATTTGACGTTTCAATGCTACCGCATCATCGTAAGACCAGAAGGAGAAGGTGTTTTCTTCTGCGCCTGGAATGCCGAAGAAGGTTGGTTTGCTACCTGTGCCGATTACAAGGTAATCGTAAGCGTAGGTAGCTTTATCCGATTTAAGTTTTCTGCTTTTGAAATCGATATTGCTGATCTCATCAAGAACAACATCTACTTTAAGGCCCGCAAAAATCTTCTTAAGATCGATCTTGATTGAATCCTCTGGAGCACGGTTCGCGGCAACCTCATGCAGCTCAGTCAATAGAGTGTGATATGGATTCCGGTCGATCAGTGTAATTTCAACATCTTTGTTTTTCTTAAATTTCTTTGCCAGTTTTTTAGCCGTGAGTACGCCGCCGTAGCCGCCGCCCAAAATGACTATCTTCTTCAAGAGAAATTCACCTCATTCGTCTGATTAGCTGCAGAAGGTCCTGCGAAATTATTTCGCGCCTTCGAGTGCTTTTTCTGCAAGTGTAAAATATTCACCAACATGAATACTCACGCCGGAAATTGCATCAGTTTTGCCTTCAGCATCAAGCGTTGGAGCAACACCTTTGTTTTCAAGGAAGTATTTTTCAGCCAAAGCGATTTCTTCATGCCATTCAGCAGAAGCGCCGCCAGCTTTCATACCATATTTACCATCAACGGAGAATTGCTTCTTGTCATCGCCAGCAGCATTCAAACCACTGAATTTAACAGCTACAACATTACCGTTAGCAACAGTCAGGTCAACAGTGGATTTCCAACCGGATTCAGCGTCCATTTCGCCTTCAGCATGGTAGCCTCCGTCTTTATATTGACCAGCTTCTACTGGACCAACAGCAAGAGCAGCTTGAGCAGCTTTTACAAAGTCAGATACGTGTACGGATACACCAGAGATGGCATCAGTTTTCCCTTCAGCATCAAAAGTTATAGCTGCTGGATCTTGTTTTTCGATCAGGAATTCTTCAGCTTTAGCTGCTTGCTCGTGCCATTCAGAAGAAGCACCGCCAGCTTTCATGCCATATTTACCATCTTCGGAAACTTTTTTCTTCAGGTCGCCTGCAGTGTTAACGTTAAAGGCATCCCAGTCAGCTTTAGTGATCTTTCCACCTTCTACAGTTAAGAGTGCGAAATATTGCCAGCCAGTTTTAGCATCAACGTCAGCAGTACCGTAGTAAACTCCGTCTTTGTACTGTCCAGCTTCAGTTCCAGCGTTACCGGAATTTGTTGCAGGAGCAGTTGTTTCAGCTGGTGCGTTAGTAGGGGCTGCGGCGTTGTCTGTGTTGTTACCACAACCTGCGAGCAATCCAAGGATAAGTGCGCTCGACAAGATAACAGAAGCTTTTTTCATTTCAAATGACCTCCAAAAATATAGTTTAAAATATATATATTAAAATGTAAAACATTTTAATAGTCGAGCGAAGTGATAAAAATCACTTTATAAATGATATTTGTCACTTTAATCTCATGCGTTATTACCCATTTGTAACAGTATCTTGACTTATATCGGCATACATTAGGAAAAAATTTAATGATGTTGTTTTATCTCCGATGGCATTCTAGCACATGGACTAGGAAAACCATTGTGAAATAAATCACTTAAAAAATTAAATATTTAATTTATATCTGGATTATATCAAATTTTAAAAGATTTGAATACATATATTTAAAAATATATGTGACAGAATACGACTTAATTTGCGAATGTCTTGAAATGTGGAAAGATTCATAGCGAATGGGGAAGGGTAAGTAAAGGTAACACGGGATAACAATCCTACCCTAATTAATTCAGCTAAGGAGATGAGCTTATAATGGACAACAATGTATTTAAAGGAAAATGGAAACAGCTCAAAGGCGAGGCCAAGAAGCAATGGGGCAAGCTTACAGATGATGATCTTGACGTAATTGACGGTGAAAAGGATAAATTAGTAGGTAAACTACAAGAACGTTATGGACATACGAAAGAAGACGCGGAGAAAGAGTACCAAACCTGGGGACGTTCCTACCGCGATTAAT
Organism: Paenibacillus sp. FSL F4-0122; assembly: GCF_038002845.1. NCBI lineage: Bacteria > Bacillati > Bacillota > Bacilli > Caryophanales > Paenibacillaceae > Paenibacillus > Paenibacillus sp. FSL F4-0122. Next base: position 1,751,460 of record NZ_JBBODI010000001.1, on the reverse strand, counting down.
TCATTACTAATGACGTTAATATAAAATTCCAGAAGAAGAGCGCAAATCGCATCTGATTTGCGCTCTTCTTCTGCGTCCATGGGCGTTAGTTATCGAATGGGGCTTTAGTATGGTAGTATTATGAGATGAAAGTTGTATTTTATTTTGCCGAGGTGGGAGTGAATCTATGGGTTATCTTAAAATATTTTTTGGAAACACCGCAATGCTAATAGCTGTAGCCTATTTGGCTAATCTTATATATAAAAACACCATTTCAAATGCAAGTGTAGGAATAAAAAAGGTAAGCTGGGTATTACTGGCCATTTTTGCCGGGTGGATTAGTACTCTTTTTGGATATAGGCTGGGTGAGCATGTGATTTTTGATTTACGTTTTGTGCCACTTATTATATCAACGCTGGCTTATCCGCATCCTTTCATTCTTGTTTTGATCGGTATAGGAACAGGTCTTACACGGTTAACTTTTGGAGTAAATGAGGCGGCGATGGCCGGAACCATTAATCTGTCCATTCTAGGATTTGTTTGTGCTGCGCTTAGCTACTGGGTCAGACGATCTAACTTATGTATGGTGAACAAAGGTTTGATCGTGATTCTAGTCATAAATGTAATGAACGCAATCAACATTATGGTGTTTGGTGTGATCCCCGCCCCAGAGTACATAAAAGAGATTATGCCGATTACTTTCCCTGCCGGATTGATTCTAAGTGTTCTATTCTCCTTAATTATCCGTGACTTTCAATTGGGTCTCTTGCGGAATGGACAGATTGAGCGTGCTAATGAACAGCTGTCTGCCCAGACGGAGGAGCTGCATAAGAATAAGATCGAGCTTGAAGAGCGTGCCGATCAGTTAATGATGGCTTCGCAATTTAAATCGGAATTTCTGGCAAATATGTCTCATGAGCTTAGAACGCCACTGAATAGCATTATTAATTTATCGCAATTAATTGAAGACAATGATAATTCTCTTACGGAAGCAGAAATGAGGGAGTATGCAGCTATTATCCGCCGTTCTGGTGAAGAATTATTGATGATTATTGGCGATATATTAGATCTGTCCAAAGTGGAAGCAGGTCGATTAGATATTATTAATGAAGATTTAAGTGTTAGTGAGATTCCAGAGATTCTGGCTATGCAGTTCGCTGTGACAGCGAAACAAAAAGAACTGGAATTTAATATTGATATGGAAAAAAATGTTCCACAAATGATTCATTCCGACCCGCAGCGGATTCAGCAAATCCTGCGCAATTTGCTTTCTAATGCTTTTAAATTTACAAAGTCTGGCCATGTCGCACTCCGTATTCGTCAAGAGGAACGTGGGGAAAGAGCTATTGTGAAGCATTGGATTGTATTTGAGGTAGAAGATAGCGGTATTGGTATTGCACCAGAGAAGCATGCCATGATCTTTGAAGCCTTCCAACAGGCGGATCGAACAATTAGTCGAAAATATGGCGGAACAGGATTAGGGCTTTCTATTAGTAATGATTTGGCCAGACTGCTCGGAGGTTTCATTACTTTAGAAAGTGAGGAAGGTAAAGGGAGCCGTTTTTCGCTTTATTTACCCCTCGAAATCATAGAAGAGTAAGCTCCAATATTATTTGTTAATTTGGCGTATTGACAGTAGATTGATGCGGAGTAGAATGAAGCAAATGCCGCATCAAAGGAGTGTTACCCCTCTCTATGAACAACATGGAAACTAAGCACACAGTTACTAGTTCAAAGCGTGTCCGTAAAACCTCAGTACATCGCAGAAATTTGCGCATTGCTACCTGGGAAGGTGTGCCATCGACCATTTTCCAGGTACTGCTGCAAGGGCAGTTTCTAACAGGATTCCTACTATATTTAGGAGCCACTTCAAGTCAAATTGGATTTGTGCTAGCGCTTACCACCTTGGTTAATGTGATGCAGATCGGGGTAGCTTTTTTGATTCAGAAGCTGCCAAGCCGCAAATGGGCTATGGTTACTTTTATCGGCCTGCATAGGATACTTTGGAGTTCTACGGGGCTAATTCCGTTTATTTTTCCTAAAGAGTATTGGGTCATGGCTTTTATAGCCTTATATACTACTGCATTTATTGCCAATACGGCGGGTGGTGTGCTGTGGAGCTCTGTGATCAGCGATCTTGTTCCAGCACGTGTGCGCGGACGTTATTTTGGGATTCGTAATACGTTCCTGAATGCACTCGGTAGTCTGGTAATGTATGGTGGGGGTATCGTTTTGGATCGTTATCCCGGGAGCCATGGCTTTCTGATTCTTTATATTGTTGTGTGGATCTTCGCGATCTCTAACGTCGTTGTATTCTTTTTTTATCCCGACGTGCCTTTCGAGAAATCGGAAGAACATAAATTTTTGCCGATGTTTAAGAAACCGCTTAAAGATACTTTATTTATGAAGTCTACTTTGTTTCTGGCCGCCTGGTTGCTGCTGCAGAATCTAACTGTTCCGCTATACTCGTATGTCATGTTGCAGTTACTTCATATAAATTATGAAACGTTATCACTGCTTAATGTGTCCCAGACTCTTTTTATGATGGCCAGTTTCTACGTTTGGGGCAATCTAAATGCAAAATATAGCAATAAACGTCTGTTGTTCTTTACGTTGCCGATTATTGCCTTGTCCTCTTTAATGTGGGGACTCTTGTCTGTGCTGCCGATGCTGTTGGTGTTGTTTGCCGCTCATATTGTTTTTGGTGTAGGTGTAGGCGGTTTCAACCAGCTGGCCTTTAATTTTATTATTGGGGACACGCCGAAAAAAGAACGGCCTATGTATATGGCGACCTATGCGGCGCTTACGGGTTTATCATCCTTTTTTGGCCCGCTTATCGGGGGACAGTTGTATGAAAAAATTGCCCACTGGCCGCAATGGACCCAAGTATACGGTATGCAGTTGGTAGTGGGAACGCTTATGATTGCTCTTGCCTTCCTGCTGGGCCGTCGTATTCTAAAGGACGAATAGAAGTAAAGGGGACTATTCCATGTTAAGGATTGCGTTGGTATTAGGGGCTACTGGGTTAGTAGGGAAAGCGGTTACGGAGGAATTGCTGAATCGTGAAGGTTGGGGTGAGGTGAGAGTGCTTGTACGGACTCCATTAGCTTTAGAACATCCCAAGCTTAAGCAAATCGTTGTGGATTGGGAGAACCTGGCGGAGTATAGCGATTCGTTCGAAGGCGTTCATTCCATCTTCTGTTGCCTCGGGACTACGATCAAGAAGGCAGGTTCACAAGAGAAGTTCGAACGTGTTGATCTGGATTATCCGCTTGCAGCTGCTACTATTGCGAGAGATCACGGTGTTAAACAGTTTTTGGTTGTTTCATCCATGGGGGCAGATGCCAAATCGCGCAATTTCTACAGTCGGACTAAGGGTAGAGCAGAGGAAGCGTTAAGCAAAATCGGTTTTCAAGGGCTGCATTTGTTTCGGCCATCCTTGCTGCTGGGTCATCGTGAGGAATTCAGACTGGGAGAACGCGTCGCGGCTAGATTGATGAAAGCGCTGGAGTTTGTAATGGTTGGCAAAGCAGCTAAATATCGTGCCATTCCTGGTGTAACTGTGGCGAGAGCTATGGTTAACATTGCCTCTGCTGACACGCATGGTTTGCATATCTACACGAATGAAGTAATACATGTGATTGGAAAACGATAAGTTTTTCGGGCTGCTAATAAATTTGCATTACGGTGAGAACAGGACTTACAATGGACAATAAATGATCAGCGTTTAATGGAGAGGGGTAACAAGATGAGTAAAAAACAAGTAGCTACTACAAAAGCACCTGGAGCCATTGGTCCTTATAGTCAAGCCATTACCACCGGTAGTTGGGTATACACTTCAGGACAGCTGGGCCTTAATCCAGAGACAGGGAATTTGGCTGAAGGCGTTCAGGAACAAGCTCGTCAAGCACTTAGCAATGTACAAGCTATTCTTGAGGAGGCTGGTGCATCACTGGATCATGTAGTGAAGACCACTGTATTCCTAAAGGATATGAATGATTTTGCAGCAGTTAATGAGGTTTACAGCACCTTCTTTAAAGAACCTTATCCTGCCCGCAGTGCCATTGAGGTTGCCCGTCTGCCAAAAGATGGCCTTGTTGAGATCGAAGCGGTAGCGCGTAAAAAATAAATATGATTTCGCACTTCTAAATTAATCTACAAAAAAGGCAGGCTCAGAAGGATCACCTTCTGAGCCTGCCTTTTTATAATATCAAAAGGACAATCAGTATCTGCTGTATCTTCTGCGGGGTGTGAGCAATAGCCAAATGCTGTAGAGCAGCAGAAGACCTGCCGTTATTGTGCCCGTCACAAAGACTGCATTAGCCTCTCTATGTTCCAGGGCAATCGCGATGAAAGCCCATACGAAGACCAGAGGATAGATGCTGTCTCGGTTAGGATAGCTGACTAACACCGCAAGCAGTGTCCCCACGCAGAGCATGATCACAGCCCAGGTTATCCCGCTAAGTCCAAATCCATCCCAATGATTTTTCTCCAGAACAACGCTAACATTCACGATAGTAGCCACAGAGATCCAGCCAAGGTATATACTAAAGGGTAGCTTGATCAACCATTTCTCACCTGAAGTAGGATTTGCGATCTGGCGCGATTTGCGATAGATAACAATGATTGAAATTAACATTAACACCATGGCAATCAATGAAAGCTCGATGTATAGATACTGCCAGAGGAAAAGCCAGCTCATATTAAAAACACAGCTCAGGATAAACCAGAACGAAATAACTCGTACAGAATCCCTAGAGCTTGTATAGGAGCGGAATTGATAAATAACGAAACCGGCTAACAATAAATAAATCAGCGACCAAATGGAGAAGGCATAGCCAGCAGGAGTCATGTAAGTCTTATATTTGTCAGAGATCTCTCCTGTACTGTTTCCGCCCAAAGGCAAGGTTACCGCCAGCACATTTACGATAATTACACCCACAAAGAATACGAGGTTCCACCATTTATAAGGATTATAACGTCTCAAATTATTCACTCCCTAGCTTTTTTAATAGGGTGTTGCTTATTTAGAATATACCCCTTTTTGGCACAATTAAGACTATAAAAAGAAAAGAAGTGACTAGTGAGTCATAACATTCTTGGATAGCAGGGCAGTAGTGCGGGGTATTTTAAATGAATCAAATTACTGGGTGTTTCTATATCCTTCAACTTTATTTCATAAAAATCTACAGAAAATATGCAGAAATGTTTTTAAATCAGCGCTTTTTCGTATAAGATGAAGAGATGAAGATTCAAGAAAATATAAGTTTTGTCCTAGTTCTTTATCCTTATATTTACCGCAGGAGCGCATCCCCTCTCTAAAAGAGGAAGAGGCGGCTTCTACTTGTATAGCTTCAAAATTTATTTCTCGCGGAAAAGGTTGCAGTTACCCTTCCTGATGGTGGGGGGCTGGTTCTTTTTTTGCTTGCTTAAAAGACAGGAGATCACCGATGACTAAGCATCTGTATGCAATATGGTTAGGGGACGTTTTATTTTGCTTCTCTGGCGAAACTTCGGAGCCGAAGGTTGACGCTTGGACTCGCGTAGTGAAGCGGATGGAGCTACAGGGAGGAGTGCGTCCTTTTGCAACTGCTGCTCTGCGTCTGGCAGAAGTGAAATATCCGGCTCCCCCTGTAGAGGGGAAGCCAGCCCGGCGCGGATTGCCCGGACGAACGTTCGAAGGGCTCGCCTTGGTTCCTAGCGATGCATTTCAACTGCTTCTGGCATGGGATGAGACGTTATGCCGAGATCAGGGAGTGGAGCCAGGCGGCGAACTGCGTTACTGGGCAGCAGCGGCACGTTTTGCGCTGGAGCTGATGGGTACAGGCGGGATTACGCCGGGAGCCTTGCCACCACGCCCCGTGGGCTCACGTCGCCGCGGCGGAGAACAGGCGGCGACAGTCTGCTGGTCGCCAGCTTTCCGAAAGCAGGAGGACAAAGAGATCTTTTTGCAGCTGGCAGCATCCATGCCTGTTCTTGCACTAGGAACGCATATCGCAGAGGCAGGGGATCTATCCTCTCGCGATGAGGCTGGAGCTTATGTGCTTTACTCCTTTATGCAGGCTGTAATGACTGCTGAGATAAAAAAGGTAATTGCGGGCATTGAAAGTGAGTTAACCCCTTATAAAGCAAATTATCGCCGGGGTTATTCTCCTTTAACTGAACTGTGGTGGAATAGCCTTCTCACTGGAAGCCGAGATATACCCGTGCAAGGAACTCCAGCAGAGGTGACGGACCTTTTGGTCACTGTGAACGAGACCGCTGGCAGCGATGTGCCACATTCAGAGCCAGAGGAAGCGCGGAGCGGGCAGCTGGGTCTTGGGCTACGGCTGGAGCCGCCAGAAGACAATAATGAAGTCTGGCGGTTAACCTTCTGGGCGGAGAATAAGGAAGAAGGGGAATTCTGGTTTCCCGCCAAATCGATCTGGAGCAGTAAGGAACGAGAGTTTACGTTATGGGGGAAACGCTATCGCAATATCCAGCAGCAGCTGCTTATAGCGCTGGGCCGGGCTGCGAAGATATCGCCGGATATCCAGCGCGCTCTTGCTAAGCCTGCGCCTACGGGGGCAGATTTGGAACCAGAACGTCTTTATTTCTTTTTGAAGGAGACGGTGCAGCAGCTGCGCGATCGGGGAATAACGGTGCAGATGCCTTCGCGCTGGAGCCGTGAAGGACGCCGCCGCATTGGCATGAAGATGAAAATGCAGCCAGGCGTGAACGGGGGCGATAGTCCTGCGCCCGCGGCTCTGGGTATGGAAGAGCTGATCTCGTTCCGTATTGAGGCCTCGCTTGGAGAAAGTGCGATTAGTGAGGAAGAACTAAACGCATTAGTAGAGGCTGGCGTACCTTTTGTACGTTTCCGCGGGGAATGGATCGAGATAGATCCTAAAGAAATCCGCCAGGTTCTTAGATATATGAAACGCCATGAAAACGGAGAAATGACTGCCGCGGATTGGATGCGCCTAGAAGCCGAGGATGGTGAAGATCGGCTCTGGAAAGGAATGTCCGTCACTGGGATGGAGACATCCGGGCTGTTGGCATCGCTTATGCGCGGAGATGTATTACGTAATCTTCCGGTGCGTCCCGTACCTGAAGGTCTGCATGGAACTTTAAGACCTTATCAAGAGCGGGGTTATCAGTGGCTGGCCGAGCTCAGTGGTCTGGGTTTTGGGGTATGTCTCGCCGATGATATGGGTCTAGGTAAAACGGTGCAGGTTATCACCTGCCTGCTGGACCGGGCGTTAAGTGCTCCCCCTGAAGAGAAGCAGGAGCCTGTGCTGATTCTCTGCCCAACTTCGCTTCTTGGCAACTGGCAGCGGGAGCTGCAGCGCTTTGCTCCTTCGCTTAATGTACACATACATCATGGTGGACGCCGTGTTCGGGGAGATAGCTTCTTAGAACTGGCAACCAGTCATGATATCGTACTGACGACCTATCACTTGGCAGGGCGTGACAGCGAGGATTTAGCTAATGTTCAGTGGTCAACAGTGGTGCTGGATGAAGCTCAATATATTAAAAATCACCGTACGAAGCAGGCGCAGAGTGTGATGAAGTTATCAGCGCCGCATCGCATAGCTATGACGGGTACTCCGGTAGAGAACAGACTTGGCGAGTTATGGTCTATTTTCCACTTTTTAAACCCGGGCTATTTAGGAACCTATCATTCCTTCCGGCAGCGTTATGTGTCTGGGGAGGGTGGGGAGCGTCTGCGGGAGCTGCATCGCTTGGTATCACCCTTCCTGTTGCGGCGTCTGAAGAGTGATCCGGATATTTCTAAAGATTTACCGGAGAAGCTGGAGTTGAAGTCTTATTGCCCGCTGACCGAGACCCAAGCTGCCCTGTATCAGGGTGTTGTGGATGAAATGCTCGGCGTGATCGGGGAGAGCAGTGGTATGGCTCGCCGTGGACTGGTGTTATCCTCTCTGACGAAGCTGAAGCAGATTTGCGATCATCCTCAGCTATTCCGGAAAGAAGAAGGTCGGAGTCCGCGTAATGAACATTCCGGTAAAATGGAGGTTATGTTCGAGGTATTGGATAGTATTGCTGAAGTTGGCGAATCTGTGTTGATCTTTACGCAATACGTAGCGATGGGCGAGCTGCTGGTGAGCAAGCTTACTAAGCGTTATGGTACATCGCCATTGTTCCTTCACGGAGGGATTCCAAAACGAGAGCGTGACGAGATGGTGCATGATTTTCAAGAGGGCAAGGGTCCATCCTTCTTCGTGTTATCTCTTAAAGCGGGTGGAGTAGGTTTGAACTTAACCCGGGCCAATCATGTTATTCATTACGATCGCTGGTGGAATCCGGCAGTGGAGAATCAGGCGACAGACCGGGCTTTCCGAATTGGACAGGATAAGAATGTTCAAGTTCATAAGCTGATTTGCCAAGGAACACTGGAGGAACGTATTGACGAATTAATTGAGCGGAAGAAAAGCCTTTCGGAGCAGGTTGTTGGTTCTGGTGAAACATGGTTGACCGAGATGTCTAATCATGAACTGAAGGAGCTTATTGAACTGCAGGATCAGGATTGGATGTAAGGAAAGACATGAGCAATACGGAGGGATCAAACAATGAGTGAACTGTTAGAGATGCGGCTGGAAGTTGTGCCTGGATTAGTAAAAGCAGCATGGACGACTTCGCCCGGGAGAGTGACGGGAGGGTCGCGGGCAAAGGGTGAATGGAATGTCGGTACTTCTGCTGTTCCTCAGGGACAAAGACCGGAGCGACCTCTCTCTCTGAAGGTTCCAGTCTGGCATGCTGCCCGTAGAAAAGAAATATTGCGGCGTCTGGCGCTAAGTCCGGATGAGGTATTTGCATTGTTGCAGGGGAGATTAACGGGTGGGCTGGCGGAACTGGATCTTCTGCCTACAGATACAGAGCTGGAGCAGGCCCTCTTTGAGGGTGAAGGGTTAGAGGATCAGGCGGAGACTCTGCAGCTTATAAAAGAACGACTAGCTGAAGAACCGCTGCTGGCGCTTTCTCTGAGAGGATTTACTAAGGGAGAACTCCTGGATGGAATATTTGCCCTTTGGGCTGAAAGTGATATAGCCGCCGATGATTCTGAGACAGAGGCAGCCCCCGTTAGTGAGCTTGCAACGGAATTAGCACGGCTAGAGCGCAAGGGCCCCGCAATTTCCTCTGGAGAATGGCTTGCAGAAGCGGCTGCTGAAGGTTCGCTTCACCAGCCGGGACCGCAGTTCCATGAGATTACGGCTAGGCCATTTCCTTCATCGCCGGTAGTAGCAGCGGTAACGGAAGACTGGGGAGCTTTGCTGCCTCAGACACCTAAGGCGCTAGAAGGCCTAACTTTGATTATGAATCGAGTAGCAGAAGCTGCTGCCCGTCGAGCAAGTAAGGCGTAATTAAACAGCAGTGGAGTGTAGAGAAGCCGCATCCTATCTGAGGAGGCGGCTTCTTTGTGTAAAGCTTCTGTAACCTTTTACTATTAAACTCTGTCTATGATTATAGAATAGAAGGAAATGGAAAAAGGAGGATTTCATTTGAGACTATATGCCGTTTTTGCCCCGATAATCATTGCCGGGTTATTTCTGCAATCCTGCATGGTAAACGATAAGTTTGGTTTAGATTCGAGTATTGGGACAAATACCGCTGAGCTGAAGACGGATATGAATTCTTTGCAGGGGTATCCTGCTAAATTTAGCATGAATGACATAAAGCATGGGTGGGGAATAGACGAGACTGGATTATGGACTACGAACGATGGAGGGAGTAGTTGGTACCATCCGGACAGCAATATCGTTCCTATTCCACAAGAAACAGGCATCTTTGCCGCAGCAAGCTTTTTCCTGAATGCCACAAATGGCTGGATTATAAGTAGTCATGGTATGGGTCAATCTGTCCTGATCTATCATACCTCTGATCAGGGCCAGACCTGGAAGGAGACAAAACTTCCCGTCACGGAGGATTGGGAGCAAGGATACAGTGGCGGATTTATTCATTTTATCGATGTGAATAACGGGTATGTGCTGCTGGATTCAGAACCTGGTCTCGGGATGATGGAGAAATCCTTGTATCGCACGACAGATGGCGGGAACAGCTGGAAGCGAATCGGAAATCTAACGGGGAGTATTAAAGCCTATCCAACAGGGATGACCTTTCAGGATTCCCGGAATGGCTGGATCACCTCCAGCAACCATGGGCAAGAATACATTTTAACGTTCAGAACTTCGGATGGCGGGAAGAGCTGGAAGCCGGAACAATTAAAGAAGCCGGCTGCTATGGCAGCATTTACTTACAGTAATAGTTATCCACCTAAATTCTCAGGCAAAGACAATATGAAAGGCATCCTGCCGCTGGAGATTGTTGACGATGGGATTCGAAGTATGGTGTTTTACATAAGTGATAACGGAGGTAGGACATGGAAGCCGGGCCCTCAATTACTCGGTACTGAGGCGGTGAGAACAACATGGCTGAACGCTCGGGAAGGTTGGGCCTTGCAGGAGGGTGGTAAACTGGTGGCGACTGTCAACGGGGGTGTAAGCTGGAGGATAATTGCTACTTCGCAGCTATTCACGAAGGCAGAGAATATTCAGTTTGTTACGCCGAAAAACGGTTGGCTGGCGGGTCCTGAATTTCTACAGACCACTACAGATGGTGGCGTTACATGGAAGCCTTTGGTTGGCAAGCCTTGAGGCTGAATACAGCGGAATGCCGGATGTAATGATTAGCCGTTGAGACTTAGGGACCCAGGGGGCGTTATTCACACATTTACCGCCTATCCAGCATGTTTTCGGACTCCAGTGCAGCTATTTCATATAGTAGGGCGCAGATCCGGTGTTTTTTATGCCGTTAGTGACTTTGGGGTCCGTTAGTATGCAAAATGGAGGATTATTCTGTGAATAAGATCGGCTGTGTCTGATAACCCCTTGCTTCGGCGGCGAAGGGTATCGATCAAACGGCCTAATCGATTAAAAAGAAGGGGGTGTCCCAGCAGCCATTGTCATGGCTTATGAGACATCCCCTTAATTTTTGAGAAATGTAGAAATATGAAAGCTTAAACCTGCCCGCCGGCAGGGGATTCCCCTTCTGCAAGTTCCAGAATCTCACGGCGCAGGCGCAGCATTTTTTGATCCAGTTCATCGGCGGCGCGTGCGGCATCCTTCAATTCCTCAGCAACATGCGAAGGGAGCTGTTTATCGAATTTATAATACAGAATATGTTCCATACTTGCCCAGAAGTCCATGGCTAGGGTTCGCAGCTGTATTTCTGCTTTGACCCAGCGTGTTCCTTCCAGCAGGACGAGCGGAATTGCGACGATAAGATGCAGGCTTTGATACCCATTCGGCTTGGGATGGGCTATATAATCTTTGATCTCCAATACGCGAATGTCTTCGCGTGTGCTGAGGTGATCAACCAGACGGTAAATATCTTTAACAAAAGCACATACAATCCGCATACCTGCAATATCGTGAATGTGCTGCTCCATATTTTCCAAGTTGAACTCGAAACCTTTGCGCTCCATCTTTTGCAGGATGCTCTTGGGTTCTTTAATTCGGCATTTAACATGTTCGATGGGACTGAAGCCGTCACGGACCTGCCATTCCGTTTTGATCACATCGATTTTATTCTCAAGATCATTTAGTGCATGGCGATAGAGTGCTGGCAGAGACTTAAACTCATTGATAAGATTTGTGAAATCCTCGTTATCCTGCCAATGTTGCAGATCCTTAACGTGTACCTGCATCTGTTTTAGCGTAAGCTGTGTGCTGTCATGTTCTTCCACTGAAACTCTCCCAATTTCGTTATTTGTGATTAATTCTATTTTAACCGATGTAGAACCCCTGACGCAAAATAACGTCTGAAATCAGTGAAAATAAGAATTTATAGGAACATTCTCCGCTAAATCGCGTATTAAAGCACATTAATGAATCTGTTCGATACATTTGGTATGATAGAATCACGTATCGCTGGAGAGGGAGGAACTGTAATGAGTTTTATGAAACGAATCAAAGATAGTGCGAGCCGGGTTACTGAAAAAGCACAAAGCTCTGTTGAGATTGGCAAGCTGAACGGGCTTATTTCCGATATTGAACGTGAGATGGAAGTGGAATTCACGAAAATGGGCAGGCTTTTTTATGAAGGGTATCGCACTAAGGATATGTCGGTAGCTGAAGGCAAAATGGTAGAGCTGGCACGGACCTGTTCCAAACTTCAGGAAAAAATCGAAGTCCAACGCGCAAGGATTGCTGAACTGAAAAATGAACGGTTATGTTCTTGCGGCAATGTTGTGGCGCTCGATGCAAACTTTTGTCCAAAGTGTGGAAGTAAGCTGGAGGAGCTAACCACTTCAAGAAAGATTCCTTCACCGCCCGTATTCGTCAAAACTGTGGATGAGGACGAAGAGGATGAGGATCAATACTATGGTGCAGATGAGCTAACGGATGAAGAGAAGGAGATTGCAATGAAGCTCCATCCGCAAAGTATGGTGTATTCTGAGATCCTGCCTTCAGAGGATGATGAGCTGCCATTGGAGGAATATGCGGCGAACGAACATGACATTGAACGGGATCGCAGACATGCTGATCAGCTGGAACGGGAAAGACAAAGACAGCTTGAGCTGGATCGTCGCATCCGCGATTGGAATGCGAATGAACATCAGGAGGAGTCCGCAGTCACCCAGGACAGTGGTGTACGTGATATGATTAAGTGTCAAATCTGTCGGAATGAATTGCCAAAGGGCTCCTTATGGTGCCCGCGTTGTGGATCGGAGCAAATATAGTACAGATATCAGTCAGCTTAGGGCTTAGGGGGACAACAAGATGGAACAGCTGCTGCTGCATCTGCGCAATCTGGGCTTCACGGAGATGGAGTCCAAAATCATGGTCGAGCTTGCGACTAAAGGTCAGGCTTCTGGCTATGAGGTTGCCAAACAGCTCGGAGTTTCAAGATCAAATGTGTATGCGGCGCTTCAGCGCCTAACACAGCAGGGATATGTACGATGTGGTGAAGGAGAGCCTGCGCGGTATAGTGTTCTCAATCCAGAGGAGCTGGCGACGATGATCTCGGGAAGAGTTCAAGCTTCGCTGGCTTATATGGAAAGTGAGATGCCTCGCGGGGGGCCTGTTAGTCCTTCTTTTTATAATGTAGAGGGCGACCGCAATGTAATGGGGGCGCTGATTCGCCAGCTTAACATGGCAGAGCAGGAGATTGTAGTGGATATGTGGCGCGAGGAAGCGTCGCTTCTGCGGAGCGAACTTGAACAGGCCGAACTGCGTGGCGTTAGGCTTTTATGGGCTTTTGACGGTGGCAATGCTGCTGCTGCCTCTTACCCGGTATGGCCGTCATTCGGAAAAGATTCGCAGCGGGCGGATGGACGGAAGTTCTCATTTGTGATCGACCGGAGCTGGTGTATGCTGGGGATGCGTTATGATGATGGATCCGCACAAGCAGTGGTAACAGAGCACCCGGTGTTAGTGGAGCTGCTGTTGAATCATTTTACACAGGAAATGGTCTTATTCGAGCTGGAGCAGGATATGGGCGCAGAATTAGTAGAGCGTTATGGAGAACGTTACAGCAAAATTCATAGCAAATATGTTATGTATGATCAAGGCGATGATGGGGAAGAACAGGCGCAGTAGTTATTATCATAGGGAGGTGAGAAGCATGGAATGTATCGTTCATTTTGAAGTGGTGCACAATGATGGTCCTAAGAAATTGCGTGGACTATTGTTTCTGGATAAGGGAGCATCTCCTGGAGAAGCAGAACTGGTCGAAATGTTTAAGGATATGAATTTTAACGTGAGACTGGAAGACCGCGAGAAATTGATTTTTAAACCGGTAAATCCGGGAGATTTCTTGGAGATTCGAATTACGGGTTATGATAACGGTCAGGAAAAGAGCAAGGATGATCATAATTTAAAATCGATCGTTGGAAATTTATTGCCTCAGAAGCCGACAGGCCTGTAATGTGGGGAGAATGGATTTAATGATGGGAGAAGGAGGAGCACTATGGAGCTGTTGAGACAAAAGGTATTGAAAGAAGGTATTGTACTCGGGCAAGGAGTGCTCAAGGTGGATTCTTTTCTGAATCATCAGATGGACCCCTTCCTGATGCGCGAGGTTGGCCGTGAGTTTATCCGCCGGTTCGCTGGCGAAGAAATTACGAAGGTGCTGACTATAGAATCCTCGGGAATCGCTCCGGGGATTATGACAGCATTAGAGCTGGAGGTTCCATTGATTTTTGCCCGTAAGCAGAAATCGCTGACGCTGACAGAAGACATTTACGTGGAGAAGGTATACTCCTTCACGAAGAAAGAAACGAATGAAATTACCGTTTCGAAGAAATTCATTGCTCCCGGAGAACGGGTGCTGATTGTTGATGATTTCTTGGCGAATGGTGAAGCCGCCTTCGGACTTGCCCGTATTGTTGAGCAGGCGGGAGGGAGTGTGGTTGGAATTGGCATTGTGATCGAAAAAGCGTTCCAGCCAGGGAATCGGCTGCTGCAGGAAGCGGGATATCGCGTAGAATCACTCGTGCGTATCGCCTCGCTGGAGGACGGAAGAGTCACTTTCGTGGAAGACGAGGAAGAGCATCTTGTTTGAGTCTTTTGGAATCAATTCTCAGTCAAAAGCTATAGGATATGCAAAACAGCAAGCGAACTGGTAATGAACCAGTCGCTTGCTGTTTTTTGTGTGTATGGTATGCACGGGTCAGGTTACCCGTTGCTGCCGCATGCCGCTGCAGTGTCGACGGGCAGCTGTACGCTGTCCGCCGCCAGCGGCGATAGCACCCGCAGCGCCCCCGGCTCGCAGCGAACGGCCAGCGGCCCTTTGCCCAGACTCTCGCCGTCGCCGATCGCAGGCCGGGCCTCGGCAAAGCCTACGGCTACGCTACGTCCGCGCAGCATAGACACGAAGGGCAACGCCACATGCTTGCCCTTCAGTACCGTAGGGAACAGCCGCAGCAGCTGCCCGCGGCTGCACCCGTGCACGACGCAGACGTCGAGCTGGCCGTCATCGGCCTTTGCCTGCGGGCAGATCAAAAGCCCGCCGCCGTAGCTGGGCAGGTTGCAGATCGAGACCAGCCATGCCTTCTCGAAGGCATGCTCCGTGCCGTCGCAGACTACGCTTACCCGGCAGGGCTTGAACGTCATCAGCGTATGCAATATGCCGATGATATACGCCAGCTGGCCTGCTCCAATGGCATTGCACAGCCGTTTGTAACGGCTGGCATTCACATTCTCAGCCACCTGAGCATCAAAGCCGTTGGCAACGGCTGTTACGGTCAGTCCGTTTGCTCCTGAAAGCAGGTCTGCTTCGATATACCGCTCACTAAGGGCGGCCTCCAGCGCGGCTTCTATCGAAAGCGGGATGCCGAACCCCCGGGCGGTGTCGTTGCCGGAGCCGGCAGGAATCACGCCCATGGGGATATCTTTACCGCAAAGTGCACCCAAAATGCTATGGAGCGTGCCGTCACCACCGATTACAATCACAGCTTTCCAATCCTCGCGATGCTTTAGTGTATTTAAAACAAGGGCTTCTGCACCCTCTACGCTGTGCGTAAACAAGGACATGAAAGGCAGCGAACGCTCCTTCATGAGCGCCTCTACAGTATGCCAGGTCCGGCCGCCTGCTCCCCCGCCGGAACGTGGGTTTATGATAAATAGATACATATAATTTCCTCCAGCCTGTAGAATTCCATTGATGCCCTTTCTACATTGTAAGGAGTGGATGGGCAAAAGGGAATACTTTTCAGCGATCAGAGGGACTGCTTTTTGGGGGGGGATTACAGATGGCGAATCTGACTTTCTGCGATATCACCTGCCCAAGGGAGTTTGTACCACCTGCCACTTAAGGCATGGTAGATCATTAGCAGCCACACTCCAAAGCTGCAGAGAGAGACGAGTGCACTCATCAAGGGACCGAGGAAAGGGACCAATCCGGTTAGAACGTGGAGGATCATCAGCACTCCGAAGGTAATCAGTGATTGCAGCGAATGGAACAGCACAAAGCGGCTGCGTTTCTCCAATGCGAGAAAGACGACGCCGCCGAGAAAAGGGAAAAAGTAACACAACGCGCCCGCTATATTATCGGGCAATCCGGTAGATGATTTAAAAGGGGACAATAGGCTCACTCTCCTTCTGCTTGGAGAAGAAGGGGCTTGATTGTTCGAATCCTTCTTCCTTACAAGCCTATGACTTGTCAGGAAAAAGTATGTTTAGCTCATTGAAGGGAGAACATACTTTTCAAGCAGCTTGCGTGGGTTCTTCCAGTTGTTTGTCTTGCTCTCTGCTGTAAAGACCACGACAGTATCCAGATTGGGGAAGAGCAGAATCTGCTGCCCGCCATGCCCGTGGGCGAGTTTGTAGGGCTGCCCGCTCATCGTACCGATCCAAAACTGATATCCGTAATCACCAAACGCTGGATATCCCTTAGTTTGAGCGGTAAGTGCATCCTGCAACCAATGCTCTGGGATGATTTGCTGCTCTGCAAACACTCCATTATTCAGCAGGCAGATTCCGAATTTAGCCATATCCCGAGAGGTTAAGTGCAAGCCGATATGGCCCATGCTATGTCCTTCGGGACTAGGTAACCAAGCGGTATTAGCCATTCGGAGTGGAGTAAATAAATGCTGTGCTGCATAGGAAAATGCATCAAGACCTGTAGATTCACTAATCATCATCGAGATTAGATGTGAGTCGATGCTTCGATATTGGAACTGGCCGATATGTTCTGGAATAATGTTCAAGCTAAGGCCAAAGGAACCCCAGCGGCGGCTGCGATGGAGGTTCCGGACGAGAGGTTCACCGAGCTTCTTCCCTGTGATCCAGCTAAAGCCGGAAGTCATGGTAAGAAGATGACGGAGTGTGATTTTTGAGAGATGTGGGGAGTGAAGGTATGGAATATGCTTGTGAAGTACCTCAGATACAGAAATATGGAGATCAGGCATCTCGCCACGGTCGATAGCGATTCCCGTAAGGACACTGACAAAACTTTTGGTAGCAGAACGGAGATCATTTAATGCTCCAGCATGATGGTCGTTATAATAACGTTCGAAGATAAGGTTGCCATGGCGCACAATAAGTATGCTATGCATCTTGGGATATTCTTTTAGGATAGCTTGATGGGCTTGTTCAAGACCCTCCCGGCGTGTAGCTGTGTCCTCTGGCGTTGCGGTAGTCATTACGGGAATTACAGGCTGGACCATAACGATCTCCTTCTCATTTGTTGATAAATGCAGTTTCACTTGCTGTATTGGTTATTATATTTTAACCAGTTTGGAGACATATGACTTACGAAGAGAGTTGTAAAAAAATAATATTTTCCAAATAGTACATTTTACAAGGAAAGGTGGAAGTTAATCCGGAATATGATACAATATAACGATAAGGCCCGAAAGGAGTGATTCAGTAAGTGGCTCTTCGGGTAATAAAAGTGTCAAGGAGCTATCGTTCATCAGGCGTCCTTACTCTCAGCCCAAATCACGACGAACCTGCTTCACCGGCAAGGCGGTGTTTCAAAGGCTAGACATAGCTTTAGATTCCACGTTTTGACGGATAGTGCAAGCCACGTATGTGTAATGGATACTTCACTTGCATTCGAGGTTACGGCGTACTTTTCATCATGCATTCTCTACAACGGAGCATTCATTTTCAATGTTTTGGGAGGGAACTGATCATGGCAAGTAAAGGTCATAACGAAGTCAAGGAAAGTCTACGGGAAATGACACGCATTTTCCGGCCCAAAGATCCCAAGAAATTCGTAAAGGAGTACGTCCGAAAGTATCGGATTACAGGAGGCTATGAAGAGGAACTGACCATGGTCGTGGAACACGAGTTGGTACGGATGAATTCATCCGTCTCCTAGCTAACAGATACGTTTGTCACTTGCTTAACTTTAGACATCATTTTGAGTAATAACATCCACGAGGATTCTTATAAACCGTGCCCGAGCAACTTTTGTTGCTGGAATCGGTTTTTTTTGTATGCCCATTTACGAATAAGGAAAAGTCTTCCTCATAGAATAGTCAAATGAATTAATAGACACATTTTAAAGTGTATGCGCTTTCTTTATTATTTTTTATTTGTTTGCGTTTTCATAAAATGCCATCAAATCCAGATGGGACAAGGGTTTATTGTGTCGAAAATTACAATGTGAACTAGTTGTGAACGATTGACAAAACTTTCCCTTAAACTTATATTAATAGTGATTGTTATAATTGACAGAAAAAAACAGGAATCTACGAAATCGGGAAAAGCGGGGTAGATCAATGATGAAAACGTGGCAGGCTGTAAAGCGACTCCTTCCCATGACCGCTATGTTTGGACTCTTTCTTGCCGGGTGCGGTCGTGAGGACTTGTCAGTACTCAGACCACAGGGACCTGCAGCAGACAGATCTTACGGATTAATGGAGCTGTCGATCAGCATTATGATCGTGGTGCTGCTGATTGTCTTTACGATTGCAGCTTATGTACTGATCCGCTTCCGCAGAAGACCGGGTCAGAATGAAATCCCTGAGCAGGTTGAGGGCAGCATTAAACTTGAGATTCTCTGGACAGTTATTCCGCTTATCCTTGTTGTAGTACTGGCCGTGCCAACGGTGAAAGCAGTGTTTGCCGCTGGAGATGATCATTCCAATGACAAGAATGCGATCAAGGTTAAAGTAACCGGCCACCAATACTGGTGGGAGTTTGAGTATACCGATTATAAGGTAACTACAGCACAGGATCTGATTATTCCGGTGGGCAAAGATATCGCCTTTGAACTGGAAACTAAAGATGTGCTGCACTCCTTCTGGGTCCCTTCTCTTTCCGGTAAAATCGATACCAACCCAGCTGGAACGATTAACCGCTTTAGCTTTAGTGCGCCTAATGAAGGCGTTTACCGTGGGAAATGTGCGGAGCTATGTGGGCCTTCTCATGGATTGATGGAATTTAAGGTGAAATCAGTTAGTGAACAGGAATTTCAGAAGTGGATTGATTCGATGAAAACGCCTGTCGCTGTGCTGCCGGAGGATCCTGCTTTAGCTGAGAAGTTCAAAGCGGCATGTCTGACTTGCCACGCTGTAGGCGATCAAGGGATTAATAATGCGCCGAACTTGACCGGAATTGGTTCTCGGGAGTCGATTGCTGGAATTCTGCTCAACGACGACACGAGGGAAGATGGTGCGCCGATTGAAGAGAATCTCAAAACCTGGCTGCACGACCCGCAATCCGTAAAACCAGGCAATCTGATGCCTAACCCCAAAGATCTGGGCCTGAGTGATGCTGAGATTGATGGCATTGCAGAGTATCTGGCCAACTATAAGCTGGACTAATGCCTTAGCCTAAAGGCGGGCGGAACTTTCGAAAAGGGGGGACGAACTTTGGCTCAAGCAGCGCATACCTTGAATTCATCCAAGCCTCTGGGGCACGGCCACAGTGTGAAGCGCCATACAGGACTTATGGATTGGCTTACTACCGTCGATCACAAAAAAATCGCGATTTTGTACCTATGGGCCGGAGGATTGTTTTTTGGCATCGGGGGAATTGAAGCGCTTCTGATTCGCTGGCAGCTCATCAAGCCGATGAATAACTTTTTGGATGCACAAACGTTTAATGAACTCATAACCATGCATGGTACGACGATGATCTTCCTCGGCGTCATGCCAGTCATCTTCGCACTCATGAATGCCGTCATTCCGCTACAGATCGGTGCACGTGACGTAGCCTTTCCTTTTCTAAATGCACTTGGTTTCTGGACCTTCCTGTTCGGCGGGATTCTACTGAATCTTAGCTGGGTTATGGGTGGCGCTCCTGACGCCGGGTGGACCGCCTACACCCCACTATCTACGAGTACATACAGCACTACACACGGTGTAGACTTCTATACGATCGGCTTACAAATTGCCGGATTAGGGACCCTCATCGGGGGGATTAACTTTCTAGCCACGATCATTACGATGCGTGCACCGGGAATGACCTATATGCGGATGCCGATGTTCGCCTGGACCACATTTATCACTTCCGCCATTATTTTGTTTGCTTTTCCAGCAATAACAGTAGGTTTAGTACTGTTGACATTCGACCGGATTCTCGGAGCCAATTTCTTCGAAGTTGGAGCCGGAGGAAGTCCAGTGCTATGGCAGCATATCTTCTGGATATTTGGTCATCCGGAAGTTTACATTCTCATTCTGCCTGCCTTCGGGATTATTTCCGAGGTCATCCCAACCTTTTCGCGTAAAAGACTGTTCGGATATAGCTCCATGGTGTTTGCAACCATCTTGATCGCCTTTTTAGGCTTCATGGTCTGGGCTCACCACATGTTCACAACTGGACTTGGACCTGTAGCTAACGCGTTGTTCTCCGTATCAACGATGTTAATTGCGGTTCCTACCGGGATTAAAATTTTTAACTGGTTGTTCACGATGTGGGGCGGGCAAGTACGTTTCACAACCCCTAACCTGTTCGCTGTTGGATTTATTCCTACCTTCACTATGGGGGGAGTAACTGGAGTGATGCTGGCGTCCGCACCTGCTGACTTTCAGTTCCATGATACGTATTTTGTCGTAGCGCATTTCCACTATGTTATTGTTGGTGGCTTGGTGCTTGGCCTGTTCGCAGGTCTGCACTACTGGTGGCCGAAGATGTTCGGACGGATGCTGAGTGAGAAGCTGGGCAAGTGGACTTTCTGGACGTTTATCATCGGATTCCATCTGACCTTCTTTGTACAGCATTTCCTTGGGCTTATGGGGATGCAGCGCCGCGTATTTACTTATTTACCTAATCAGCAATTTGATTTCCTGAATCTAGTCAGTACCATCGGTGCAGGACTTATGGGTGTCGGTATGATTATTTTCTTGGTGAACATCTTCCTGACTTCCAGAAAACCAGCGGATGCAAGCAATGATCCGTGGGAGGATGGACGTACATTGGAATGGACCATTCCTTCACCGCCGCCAGAATATAACTTCAAGCAAACACCTCTTATTCGGGGGATTGATGCCTTCTGGAAAGAAAAAGTAGCAGGGAATAAAGGCATGACACCAGCAGAGCCGGTGGGCTCAATTCATATGCCGTCGGCAACGATTTTACCGTTTACGATGTCTATCGGAATTTTTATCGCTGGGCTTGGCTTTATGTTTAGCCGTGATGAATTCGGCAATGCTTTTATGAGCTTCCTGTTTAATAATTATATCGTTACAGCCATCGGTCTTATTATTACATTTGGATCCATGCTGATGCGTTCGCTGTATGATGATCACGGATGGCATATTGAACCTGAAGAGCTGGAAGGAAGTGAGCGGACATGACAACGGCACATGCAGAAGCTTCTAAGGATACCTTTCCGCACGAGCCGGAAAAAGCTACGCTCGAAGGACGCAACAAGGTTCTTGCCTTTTGGTTGTTTCTAGGCGGCGAAGCGGTATTGTTCGGCACGTTGTTCGCTACTTTCCTCGCACTGCGTAATCAGACGAATGAGGGGCCTTCGGCGAATGAACTGTTTCACCTGCCGCTTGTAGCCGCTGCAACATTCATCCTGCTGGTAAGCAGTCTGACGAGTGTATTCGCTATTCAAGCGATGCACAGAAATCGGCCGGCACTGCTACGGAATTGGCTTTTAGTGACTGTAGTCTTAGGTTTAGGTTTCCTGGTTTTGGAGATCTATGAGTTTACTCAATATGTAAGACACGAAGAATTCGGAATGACCACAAGTGCATTCAGCTCGGCATTCTACACACTGGTAGGATTTCATGGTGCGCACGTAGCCTTCGGGATCGCTTGGATCTCCATCTTGATCGGGCAGCTCGCCCGCAAGGGGTTAACGGTAGTTACTGCACCAAAAGTGTATGTGTCAGCCATGTACTGGCATTTTATCGATGTGGTATGGGTCTTCATCTTTACGGTTGTATACCTACTCGGAAAGGTGGGCTAGGCACTATGACGACGGATCAGCATATGCCAGATAGCGGCGGGTATAAGCAACGTCATCGGCATGAAGGACCACAGAAACATATTGTTGTCTTTATTTTCTCCATTGTCTTAACATTGATTGCTTTCGCCGCTGTTGCGGCTGGGGGAGTAAATGCGACCTTTGCGATTATTTTGCTGCTGGTAATGGCTGTTCTTCAGGTGATTGTACAGATGGGCTTCTGGATGCACCTAAAAGATAAAGGGCATTTTCTGCCGATTCTCTTCATGCTGGGCGGCTTCTTTATCGCTGGGACCTGTATTGTTATGTCGCTGTATTGGGTTTGGTGGAACTAACGGACAATAATGAAAGAGGTGGGCTGCGATGCCCCCTCTTTTTGATGTTTAGATATAAGAATTCCTGCGCTAGGAGGTTGGGATTATGCTGGGATTAGAATACTTTAGCTTTGCTGAACTATGGAGTCCGCTTTTTCTAGCGGTAATGCTGCTGCTGACAGCAGGTTATTTTGTGTGGATTGGTCCGATTGCTGGGCGTTATGCCGATTCAGTTACGGTGCCATTTTGGCGTAGAGCGTTATTTGTCTGTGGGATGCTTGCCCTTTATCTGGCACAAGGAGGACCCATTAGCCTTTTAGGGCATATGATGTTTTCCTTCCACATGGTCAGTATGGCCTTGTCTTATCTGGTAGCGGTGCCGCTGATTATGCTTGGAATTCCAGATTTTATCTGGCGCAGGATACTAAAGGTGAATCCGCTTCGGCGGTTATCTTTTTTAGCTCATCCAGTGGTCGCTGCCCTATTGTTTAACGGACTTTTTTCCTTGTACCATATTCCTGTTATTCATGATTATGTGATGTTGCATTTTACTGTTCATCGTATTTATTACATTATTTTGTTCCTGACCTCTGCTTTAATGTGGTGGACGCTGATTAATCCGCTGCCGGAACATCGTATGGCGAGTGGGCTTGGGAAGATTGGGTTTATTTTTCTGAACATGGTATTGCTGACGCCAGCTTGCGGGCTGATTATATTTGCCGATCATCCGCTCTACGCCACTTACAGTGATCCAGAGACTTGGGCGCGTGCTATGGGCTATTGTATCTCGGGTGACCCCGCTGTTTTACTTCAGAATTTTGGAGGTCCTGCATTCTTTGAAGTGATGTCGCCGAAGGTGGATCAACAGGTGGGAGGCATCGCGATGAAGTTCATTCAGGAATTTATTTTTGCCTCTATGCTTGCTTATGTGTTCTATCATTGGTATAAAAAAGAGAACGGACAAGACGACGATGAATTGTCGACGCCATCCTCAACACTTCAGGAGAGCAACTTGAACCGTGCATAACTGGTAGACTGCCGAGGGGGAGAATCATGGATATTTTCACAGTGTTCCCGACCATTAGTACGTCATTCATCGTGCTCAGCGCGGTGCTGGTGGCTATAGGTTGGTGGCTCATTATCAAGGGCAAACGCGAGGCGCATAAGAAAACGATGATTGCTGCCGCTATCGCTGCGCTGCTGTTTTTTATTGTTTACGTATCGAGAACGTTGTTTGTGGGGAATACCTCATGGGGCGGTCCGGATGAACTGAAGACGATTTATCAAGTGTTTCTGATCTTCCATATCGTCCTGGCAACCGTAGCTGCGGTATTCGGACTTACTACGTTAACTCTTGGTTTCAAGGCGAAGTATTCCAAGCACCGTAAGTGGGGCAGAGTGACATCGATAATTTGGTTTATCACAGCGATTACAGGCGTTATGGTGTACGTGCTGTTGTATGTTTTGTATCCAGGTGGACACACCAAGCCGGTGTGGGAAGTTATTTTGGGTGCGTAAAATAAGTGCTTGAATAGAGCACAGAGTTTAGTGCGTTGAGCGAATGAACAGCACTAGAGTAGCAGAGTCGTAAATAGTTATGAAATAAGCCTATATATCTGCATGTTCCTGAGTAGGGATTGCGGGTGATGGGCTTATTTTGGTTTGTAGAGCTTCGGGATCTGTCCTGAAATTGAACGAAGTTAGCTCGAAAAAGACGTAATCAGGGAAAACCTCCCTGAAAATGAACGAAATTAGCTAAAAAAGGCCATAATTAGGGAAATCCTCCCTAAAATTGAATGGAATTAACCCAATAACAGAGTAATAGCTGAATTTTTAGGGAGGAATTCCCTAAAAACTCGTAATCTAAGCTCTATTTGGCTGATTTTAGGGAGTTTTTCCCTAATGTTGCTATTCCGTCCGGCAGTCGCCCATATCCCACACCTGAAACTGCACTAGCAGCCGAAACGGTATCCCGCACCCGAAACCGCACCATCCGCCATACCCGCATCACACAATCGGAACTGCACCATCCGCCGCGCACGCATCATACCCCCGAACTAGCATCCCACATCCGAAACCCCCGCCCTCACTCGAACCCTAACCCGAACCAGTATCTGCTCCGCCGCCCGCCTCTCTCAACGCACATCACACCAACACGTTGCATAGAAGCAGAGAGTGAGCTCTTACTACTTCATTTCCTGAAATCAATTATCTAATAAACTCAATTATCCCAGTTACATTCGCCCCGTAGCATTCTGCCTCAATTCCCCCTCATTGTAGTTAATCTCAATTAATAAGCGTTACCTAACGTCTGAGAGTGTCTTCATAAGCTTGAAGTATGAGGTTGCCCAAACCTCCTATTTCTTTTGAATAATTTCCAGTTACAGGATTGACAATAAAAAACCAAGGTCATATACTGTGTATATAGATATATACAGTAAGCACAGGGATATGAACACCTGCTTCTGCTAGACGCTGAAGACATTGTAAAGCGAGGTTAGCATTGATGAGAACATTAAAAGATTCATGGTTTATGTTGCGCTCTGATTTTCGCGGAGACAAATTAAAAATATTAGGGACCCTCGTAATAACAGTTGTTTTTATGAGTTATCTTGGTGGACTGACTAGCCTGATAGCAAATGATGTACTAGGTGAGCAGGATCGGACGATGCTAGCGGATTTCTTATTTCTCTCCTTTATCCCCTTATTGGGATTAACATTCTCTCGCCGCTCCATGAAATATTGGAGTGAAGACTCTTACACAAAAATGTTGGTTTACTTACGGACTTTACCGATTCCAGCTGCAGTAATATTATCGCGGAGGAAACTTCAGGGTGTGGGCTCCTTTACACTAAATGGTACGTTATTCTTCGGTATTATTTACTTGTTAGGAGAGAATTTCCGGACAGAACTGGCGGTTCCTTCGTATATAGCTTTTGCGATTACTTGGCTCGGCTTCGGATTCATGGTCTCGGGTCTATATATTTTTATTGAATATCTTTTTAGCGGCAAAGCTTATCTATGGCTAACATTGCTTATCGTAGTTTTATCGTGGGCAACATCGTTCTTAGTTACACTGGGCGGAGGCAGTTTGTTCTTATACAGTATCTCCTATTCCAAGGAGTGGGGGTTGTTATCTCCGATCATGTGGGGGTCACTTCTGCTGGGGACAATATCTGTGCAATTATTCTCTAAATGGACTATACATCGGCTGAAAAGTCGCAATCTCGTATAAAAAATCGGAAATGGCAAGGACTGCGCTCTAGCACGCTAGAGTGGAAGGCGAGGTGTAAATAATGTGGATACCGGTACAAATCAACGAAAATAGTGCAGAGCCCCTCTATCATCAAATAGAGACTCAGCTTAGATCATTAATCATTAGCGGAGTCATTACAGAAGGTACGCTGCTGCCCTCAATTCGTGAGTTCGCAGGAGATCTGAAATGCAGTGTAATTACCGTGCGGCGGGTATATCAGGATCTGGAGAACGAAGGTTTGCTGCGAACGCGACAAGGAACAGGTACCTTTGTATCCCATGTAGGTGACGGAGCAATGGAAGAATATAAACGGGAAACGGTTGGCAAAGCACTTGAAAGTGCAGTGGATATCGGCCGATCGGTACATTGCAGCAAGGATGAACTTGAACAGATTTTTATGGAGATTGTAGAACGCAAGTATAGAGAAAAGGATTGAGAGGGGGGCGCTTACTCATATGGTACAGATGGCTATAGAATTGCGGAATGTACTTAAACGGCGGCGAAACAAGACGATAGGGCCGCTGACCCTGAATATGCCTAAAGGATATATTACAGCTTTGGTAGGTCAGAATGGTTCCGGCAAAAGCACACTGCTGAATCTGCTGATACAGCTGACTAATCCAGAGGAAGGCGAGATATATTGGTTTGAGAACAGGTATGATAGCGGGTTGTCTCTGGAGCTTCGCCAGACCATTGCCTATGTTCCTGAAACGTCAATTACTGAGGAGAACCACTGGAATGCAGAGGAGGCAGCTCGATTTCGGAAGTATTGGTATCCAAATTGGGACGATCAATATTTTCAGGAGCTGATGGATCGCTTGGAGGTTCCGTATCATATGAGACTTTCGAAGATGTCTAAAGGGGAGCGCCGGAAATTCGAAATTGCTGCAGCACTTGCGGCGCGGCCAAGTCTGCTGCTATTGGATGAACCTTCATCAGGTCTTGATCCTTTTGCTTGGAAGATTATGATCGAGACACTTCGTAAATATATGGATGAGAACAACGCAACGATCATCATCTCCACACACATTGTGGATGAGGTGCGGCGGCTGGCGGATTATATCGTCCTTATGCATCGGGGAGAACTGCTGGGCATGGCTGAAAAAGACAGTCTGTTCGGTGCTTGGACCGAGGTTTGGGTGAATGCTGCGGATGAAGAGGAGCTTGCGGAGTTATCGGCTGAGTTGCCAGGAGGCTTGCACTTTACAATGGATACACCGGGTGTAGCTTCTTTTATCATAGAACAATTTTCTGAAAACGAGAAACGCATTCATAACTTGGGCGTAAAGGTTATCAAGAGCCGCAGTTTGGAACTGGACGAAATATTAAGTTTATGGACACAGGGTCATCGTCCTATTCTAATTGACCACAAGAGAGGGGACTAGAGAAATGGAAGCCTTAAAGCTGGAAAGTGTAGTTAAGCAATATGGAGAAAAAACCGCAGTAAACGGAATTAACCTAACTGTAGGTAAAGGGGAAATTTACGGATTACTGGGGGCGAACGGCGCGGGAAAAACAACCACGATGCGTATGGTACTCGGCCTAATCTACCCTGATGAGGGCAAAATTTTGTATAACGGGAAGCCTTTCAACAGTGAACTGCAGCAACTTATGGGTTATCTGCCCGAAGAACGCGGACTATATCCTAAGGTGAAGATCAGCGATCAAATCGTTTACTTAGCCCGCCTGCGTGGGATGTCAGCTAGTGATGCAGATAAGAGCTTGCGCTATTGGCTGGATCGATTTGAGGTTCCGGATTATTACAATAAAAAGATAGAAGAGCTTTCCAAAGGAAATCAGCAAAAAATGGGCTTTATCGCCGCTGTCGTTCATAAACCGCAGATTCTGATTCTAGATGAAGCTTTCAGCGGGCTGGACCCAGTAAACGTGGAGCTGCTGAAAGATACGGTCAAAGAATTGCGTGATTCGGGAACAAGTATCCTTTTCTCTACGCACCGGATGGAGCATGTAGAAGAGCTGTGCCGTAACATTACGATTCTCGATCGTTCCAATACGGTCGTTCAAGGGGATATCCGCACGATTAAGAATGGCTACCCGCGGGAAGAAGTATTGCTGCGTACAGCTAATGAGGTAAAAGGTCTGGAGTCCATCGCAGGCGTTACAGCAGTGAAACGGCTGGAGCGTGGGTATCTGTTATCGATCAGTGAGATCGGTGCAGCACAGCGTATTTTACAGCAGGCGATAGCACAGGGTGAAGTGGAGCATTTTGAAATCAAGGAACCTACGTTAAACCAAATCTTTATCAGAGCGGTGGGTGAATCTAATGAATAAGATGGGGACAATTATCGGCTTTACCTTTAAAAATAAAGTTAGAACGAAATCATTTATGATTACTACTTTGATTCTAGTATTATTGCTCAGCATAGGGATGAATCTTCCCTATATCATCGATCAGTTTAAGGGTGATTCGGCCAAAAGTGAAGTTACTCAAATTGCTGTGATTGCTGAAGAGGGAAATCAGGTTGCAGAATTGTTGAAGGCTTATACTGCGCCAGAGGGCATGCCACAGGCTAAGATAGTACAATATGCTTCTGCGGATGATGCCGAGTTAAAGAAAGCATTAGATGAAGAGACAGTAGAAGGTTATGTTACTTTTGCAGAACCTACTGGTGAAGGGCTTCCACCCGTTACTTATCACAGTAATGATGGAGAACTAAACGGAGATGTTCAAGTTTATCTTCAAAATGCACTTCAGCAAGCAAACACACAATTCATCGTTGGCGACAAGCTGACCTCTGAACAGATTGCTGCAATGTCAACACCAGTGCAGATTACTACACAACAGCTTAACGCAGGCGGTGGCAGTGAAAGCTCTCAGGAGGACACTCCGGCCATTAACTACATTATCGTATATGCCATGCTTATGTTGTTCTTTATGTCCATTATGATGACAGGCAACATGATTGCCGCTGAGATAACCTCTGAGAAAAGCTCGCGGATTATGGAGATTCTCATTACAAGTGCCTCACCTTTAGCGCAAATGTTCGGTAAAGTTATCGGTGTTTTCCTAGTAGGAATATTGCAAATTGGGATCTTTGTCGCAGCGATCGTCGTCAATTTGACGCTCCCGCATAATGCGACTGTATTGGCTGATTTTGATCTCGATTTAGGCCAGCTCAATATTAACTTGCTGCTCTATGGATTTGTCTTGTACGTATTAGGTTACTTCCTCTATGCCTTGATGTATGCGGCTGTAGGTTCGATTGTCAGCCGTACGGAGGATCTCGGCCAGGCGGTAATGCCAATCATGATGTTAGGCTTCGTAGCGTTCTATGTTCCACTGTTCAGTATCTCCAATGCAGATACTCTAGTGGTTAAGATAGCGAGTTATGTACCTTTCACTTCACCATTGACGATGCTGCTCCGAATTGGTGTCGGTGAGGTGGCGATCTGGCAAGTCATTGTATCGCTGCTGATCCTGCTTGTGACTACCTTCATCTTCGGATGGCTGGCAGCCAAGATCTATCGTACCGGCGTACTGATGTACGGCAAACGCCCAAGTATTAAAGAAATCAGAAAAGCGATGAAAGCATACAAGATCTAAGAAGGCCTCATATAACTTTTAAGGAGTGCTAATGATGTCTACAAGCGAACAATATACCATTATGCTTTTAATGAGTTCGGTATCACTGGCTTCGGTTAGTAGAATGCTTCCGGATGGCTCCACTTTTATGGATTTCGTTCAAGGCGTATTGACCGGTGTTGCTATAGTGGGGATGTTGGCAGGATTGTGGATGTACAGTAAGGCGCGTAAGAGTAAGGCACAATAGTAGGTACTGAATTTTCGGGGGGGATCCTAACAGCCATTTATGGTTGCTGGGATATCCCCGTTTTTGCGTTGGCAATCTCTTTGTATACGAGCTGATATAGCTAACGGACCCAGCAACACTTAAATGCAACAATCATCGAGATTTGGCAAGATATCGGACACAATAGTCGCTATTGGCATGAAAAACGGTGAATTAGTAGCTCTTTTAACCAAATAGTTGCACTGGAGTCCGATACTATGCTCAAAAGGCGATAAACGTGCAAATAATGTCATCTGGGTCCGTAAGCCTTGCCTTGGTGGAAGATGATTAGGGCCTGCTTGAAGACGATCCGAGACGCTCATCGCTCGGGATTTCTACTGGAGTCCGAACGCCGGCCAAATTTGAGGAAAAGCTTCAATTAAAGGCTCCTGAGTCCGTTAGATGCTTCATGCGCTTAAAGATCGTCTGAATTCTAGTCAGTGACTAAATTATAGAAAGATTTGCGCTCGTTCGTATATCCGCTTGGTCGGTCATCTGCTCCCGTACAGCTCTAAGCTGTGCTTTCAGTGCAGGAACACTTTTTTGCAGAATAATGCTTATTTGAGAAAGAGGCAGCTTTAAGCCGTACCACAATACCTTCACAAGCTGTTCCTCCCAAGGTAATCCCTTAGCCGATAGAAGAGAGCGCCGGGCAAAAGAATCAGCACACTGGCGAATACAAGTGCGGTAAGCGTGGATAGAGAATAACTGAGGGTCGAAGTTATCCTGACGATATATTTTATGAAGCTCTGTGAAGGTGCGGATAGTAACCTTGTCTGCCTCATTAGATTGTTCTAATAACATGGAACTGAGTACGTAGACTTCATTAGTATACTTTTGAACACACTCTGCAAATTTAGCACTGTAGGTGGACACGGGAGGTAAGGGGTCAGGCATGGTGAACACGATCCTTTCAGAATGAGAGATTTGCTTGAATCTATAATATAGAAAAGTAAGAGATGGATTTATTGATAAGATCGGCGGTGTCTGGTTCCGGGCAACTGTGTTTCTGCTGGGAGGCAGTGGAAAAAGCTTTGGAAGGTTTGTAGTAGAGCCGTTCACTTCTGGAATTGCTCCCCCCAGCTGCAACACTGTACAGACGCCCTTGCTGAATATGCCCAGCCAAGGATTTACCCTGGAGCTTGGCCTTTAAATCCTGCAAAGCACCCTGAACTAGCTCAAGCTTAACCTGCTCCCAATCTGAACCTTCGCGGCGGACCTTATCCAGCGCTTCCTCAAGACGGCAATGACAGATAGCCCGTAAAAAAGAACTCCATTTAATGAGATCGAAATTTTTGGTGTTGGCAGAGATTAGACAAGCCCCCCAACTGCAACCTCCCTTACAGGTGAGCTTCAGAATACCATAACGGCAGCCTTCAGCCCCTTCCATTCCATAGTGAATAGGCTCGGGTTCATCCAATACAAATACTTCAATGCGGGATAGTCTGCGCTGGTCCATAGTAGGGTTCCTCCTTAGATTTCCAAAAGCTTTAAGTCTACATGATGAGTGACACTAGCCTTTTCTACACAAGCGAGCATTTCCATTTTATTCTCACAGACTGCGGTATGCTCTAGCCATAGTCGGAACTTCTCTTTCCGTATAACAGATAGATGTAAGGGAAAGGTGCTGCGGGATCTCAAGACATACCAACCGGCGCTTACATCTTTCCAAGGCTCCTTGAAGGCTGTAAACCACGGGAGTTTTTGATGCGATGACCAATCCTGCTGCTGTTGTTGTTCTCGAATTTTTTTATATATTTCATATACAATCTTAGAGTCTAAACAGTCTTTACAAGAAGAAGGTGTACTGAATTGGCGAAGGGCTTGGATCTGGTTCTGGCCAAATGCATAACCTACAATGTACCTGTGATTATTTTCTTCGAACCACAAGGCCCCGAAACAAACGTAATTTAGACTTATCGGCTCAAGCAGCCCTTGATGTATCCCTAAATAATAGTGCTTCAAAACATTCACCCCATCCAGCGTGCTATCACCTAATAGGCTCAGGTAACGCAAAAACCGCAGCAAGAGGAGGACCTCTGCTGCGGTTTTGGATTACAGGCAGATATACCTGGGCCAAAGCGTGGCGGATCAAGGGTCTCTCTCTTTACGCTTACGAGGTTAGCTGTCGGATTCGGACGGTGAGAGTCGCCCTACCTATTGAGACTTACGCAGTCTCCTTTGGATTCACCCCAAGTAGGCCAGGTGGCCTGATGGTTCCCCCGTTCCCTGCGAATGCAGGAACTCAGCGTTGATTGTTTTTCATGAATTAGATTCAACCCGAATCATACTCTTTTCAAGATTTTCTGTAAAAAACGGAAAATGTTCTTTTAGAGCGATTTTAACCATATCCTGCCGACTACGACTGAAAAACGAGGTAAATAGGTATTTATGGCGTGTTATCGCGCCTCTTTCTCGCTCAACCTCTGCTTCTTGCGTTTCAACCTATAAAGGGAATTTGCAGTATTTTCACCCTAAAAAGGTGAATAAAATCACATGGGTTATAGATAGCGATTAAACGCTCGAAACTCGAGTAAACAAGAGATATAGAGAGATTAGATATCAAGTAAGCGCTATCTAATGGGAAAATAGTTTTTAATTTGCATTATTTTGGCATCATTCAGGTTTTACAAGTCTTCGTGCATAAGAGTATGATTACTCCTGTTTCAACGACAATCGAATATTTGATCCGCTTAATTTCCGATAAGGAAAGCGGGGGAACCAACAATCGGCAGCCGATGTGAGAGTCGGAAGCTGATTATGGGGTGAATCCTGTAGAGGGTGCGAGTGAGTTCGCATCTATACAGGTAGGGCGACTCTCACCGCCCGAATCCGACAGCTAACCTCGTAAGCGTATGGAGAGAGGATGAGTGCAATGTGACCGCTAGCGAGCCACAGAGGAGATCCTTTGTGGCTTTTTGCTGTGCTCTTAGAAGCAAAGCATTTATGGAGGCCTCCCCCAAGAGGTCGCTAAATTCATCATTAGCGGTATTTGTAAGGCAGCGTCTAATGACGTGACACAACCGAGCTTTAGGTTGTGCCCGAAAATGACGATAGGTCAACATCCTTTCGGAGATTTTCGTTGCCTCCTTGTTGTAAATGAGCAGGAGGAGAAAAAAGAGATGACGGATCAGAATGAATATGTGCTTGTATGTGCGCCTACAAAGGCGGGAGAACATTTCATTAAACTTCTGAAGTTCAGGGGTATTAAGATGGCGGGATTAACCAACAATCTGGCTGAGAAGGCTTTACTAGAGGAGCTCGGAATCGAGCAGGTTATTCTAGTGGATACCCGCCATCAGAGCACTTGGTTTCGCCCATCGTTCCCGGTAGGCAGGGTATATCTGTTTGAGAGCAGCTTTCCGCTTTGCTGCCGCTATATTCAGATGTGCCGTACCTGGACGACACAGCCAATTTTTGTGATTACAAGTTCTATAAATCCTAGATTGGTCTATAAAAGACTTGGTGCGAGCTATGTAATCTATTCCCATAGTGGTGATGCTGATTTTCTAATCGATAGATCACCTCATCAAGGATAATGGAAGGAGTGCGGAAGATATGATGGATCTGTATATGGTGGCTTCGTTAGCTGTAATTTACGGGTTATTTTATGGCTTTATGCGCTGGTGCGCAGGTGTAGTTGAGGATACGGGGAGGGATAAGCTGTGATTCTAGTAATCGCTGTTACCCTACTGTTGTTTATATATCTGGTTTACGCGTTGATTCATCCTGAGAAATTTTAAGGAGGGGCATTCATGGGCATTTTGCAAATAGTCGTCGTAATTGTAATTCTCATCTTGTTGGTCAAGCCGATGGGGACGTATTTATATCATGTATTTTCTAACGAACCGAATCGTACGGATCGCTGGTTTGCAGGCACAGAGAAAGGTATTTATAAGCTGATCGGCCTGAAAAAACGGGACGGAATGTCCTGGAAGAAGTATGCACTCAGCTTTGTTTTAACTAATATCGTACTGGTTGCTTTCAGTTATATTTTTCTAAGATTACAGCGGGGATTGCCGCTGAACCCGAATGGAATTGCCGATATGGAACAGACGCTTTCATTTAATACGGTGATCAGCTTTATGACCAATACGAACCTGCAGCATTATAGCGGGGAGACGGGACTATCGTATTTTTCACAAATGGCAGTCATCACGATGATGATGTTCACGTCTGCAGCGAGCGGATTTTCTGTTGCGGTTGCTTTTGTCAGAGGGATTACAGGACAGAAATCAGTCGGGAATTTTTTTGAGGACTTCGTAAAAGCACATATTCGTGTATTCATTCCATTAGCTCTGCTAGTTTCATTGGTGCTGGTAGGATTGCATGTGCCACAAACGCTCAAGCCATCGCTTGAGGTCACTACACTCGAAGGGCAGACGCAACAAATCGCTATCGGTCCAGTCGCTTCTTTGGAGTCAATTAAACACTTAGGTACGAATGGTGGCGGCTTCTTCGGAGCCAATTCAGCGCATCCTTTTGAGAACCCTAATCCACTTACGAACGTTCTGGAGATTCTCTCTATGTGGATGTTGCCAGCCTCTTTGCCATATATGTACGGGTTGTTCGCTAAGAACAAACGTCAGGGCTGGGTGATTTTCACAGCAATGATGACCTTGTTCGTTCTGCTGCTGGGGCTGAATTATTATGCGGAAACTAAAGGGAATCCCGCTATTAATGCGCTGGGGATCGAGTCTTCGCAAGGCAGCATGGAAGGTAAAGAGGTACGTTTTGGGATCCCGCAATCTTCGCTGTTCACTTCGGTAACAACGGCAGCTACGACAGGTAGTGTTAACAATATGCATGATACGCTGACACCGCTGGGTGGCATTACCCCTCTGGCCCTAATGATGCTCAATAACGTCTTCGGGGGAAAAGGTGTAGGACTAATCAATATGCTGATGTATGCCATCATGGGCGTCTTCTTATGTGGACTAATGGTTGGCAGAACACCAGAGTTTCTCGGGCGAAAGATAGAAGCCAAGGAGATGAAGCTGATTGCGATTGCTATCCTTGTGCATCCGTTCATTATCCTTGTACCAACAGCAGGTGCGTTCTTAACGGGCTTGGGCAACGGTTCCATTACGAATCCCGGATTCCATGGACTTAGCCAAGTGTTATATGAATATGTCTCTTCTGCCGCGAACAATGGTTCAGGATTTGAAGGGCTTGCGGACAATACCACCTTTTGGAATGTTACAACCGGGATCGTAATGCTGCTTGGCCGTTATGTCTCTATAATCGCAATGCTGGCAGTTGCAGGTTCACTGATCCAGAAGAAGCCGGTTCCTGAGACGATTGGCACATTCCGCACAGACAATGGTCTGTTCACCGGAATTCTGATTGGTACGGTAGTGATTATCGGTGCGCTGACGTTTCTGCCGGTCATTGTGCTCGGCCCGATTGCAGAATATTTGACCTTACGGTAGGAAGAGGGAGAACAAGATGAGTACTGTAAAAAGAAAAAAGCTGCTGACGGGACCCATACTCCTAAGCGCTGTAAAGGATAGCTTTATTAAGCTTAACCCGGTGACGTTAATCAAAAATCCGGTCATGTTCGTAGTCGAAATCGGCACGATTATTGTATTGCTTATGGTACTGGCCCCCGGATATTTTAATGCAGAGAAATCGGTAGGCTTCAATATCACGGTGTTGTTCATTCTGTTATTCACAGTGCTGTTTGCCAACTTCGCTGAAGCGCTGGCTGAAGGCCGCGGGAAGGCCCAGGCGGATTCGCTTAAGAAAACGAAACAGGATATCACAGCTAATAAGCTCGTTGGAGGGTCTGTGAAGACCGTTTCTTCCTCCGAGCTGCGGAAAGGAGATATCGTGATCGTCAGTCAGGGAGAACTTATCCCTGGCGATGGTGAAGTGATTGAAGGGCTGGCCTCCGTAGATGAATCGGCAATTACAGGTGAATCTGCACCTGTTATTAAGGAAGCCGGCGGAGATTTCGGCTCAGTCACAGGCGGCACCCGGGTAGTTAGTGATGAGATTAAAGTCAAAATTACCAGTGATCCCGGTGAGTCATTCTTGGATCGGATGATCTCCCTCGTTGAAGGGGCGAAACGTCAAAAGACACCCAATGAAATTGCACTAAATACACTCTTGATCAGTCTGACGTTGATTTTCCTGATTGTAGTAGTGACCTTGCGGCCAATTGCGACTTATCTGGGTGTTGATCTAGATATTCCTGTTATGATCGCCCTGTTGGTCTGTCTGATCCCGACCACAATCGGGGGACTGCTCTCCGCTATCGGGATAGCAGGGATGGACCGCGTCACACAGTTTAATGTCCTTGCTATGTCAGGGAAGGCCGTTGAAGCTGCCGGCGACATTAATACAATGATTCTAGATAAGACCGGTACGATTACTTTCGGAAACCGGATGGCGAGTGATTTTGTGCCAGTTGGAGATGAAACGGAAGCTGAGCTTACGGCTTGGGCAGCTATTAGTTCGCTAAAGGATGAGACTCCGGAAGGACGTTCTGTTATTGAGCTGGCTAAGAAGCTGGAACGCAGCTATGACAGCAAACTTGCTGAAGGCGGAGAGTTCGTAGAGTTTAAGGCTGAGACCCGGATGAGTGGTATAGATCTGCGGGATGGACGATCTGTTCGTAAAGGGGCAGTCGATTCCGTGAAGAAATGGGTACAGTCGAAGGGCGGAGTCATTCCCGCGAACCTCGACAGTAATTCCGATGCTATCGCTCGAATGGGGGGGACCCCGCTTGCTGTTGCGGTAGACAACCGGATTTATGGACTTATTTACTTAAAGGATACAGTTAAGCCAGGCATGAAAGAGCGGTTCGATGAGCTGCGAAAAATGGGAATCAAGACTATCATGTGTACAGGGGACAATCCGCTGACCGCAGCTACTATTGCCCGTGAAGCAGGGGTAGATGATTTTATTGCAGAGAGTACACCTGAGGATAAAATAGCGGTTATCCGCCGCGAGCAGAACGAAGGCAAGCTGGTGGCAATGACTGGTGATGGAACGAATGACGCACCTGCCCTTGCCCAAGCTGATGTGGGCTTAGCGATGAACAGTGGGACTACAGCCGCTAAGGAAGCAGCAAACATGGTTGATCTGGACTCCGATCCCTCGAAGATCATTGAGGTTGTAGCTATTGGTAAACAGCTACTGATGACACGGGGCGCGTTGACAACGTTCAGTATTGCGAATGATATCGCTAAATATTTCGCAATTATTCCGGCAATGTTCATGCTCGCCATTCCTGAAATGGAAGCTCTGAATGTCATGGGATTGAGTTCACCTAGCTCGGCAATTATATCTGCATTAATATTTAATGCGATTATTATTCCGCTGCTGATCCCATTGGCTATGAAAGGTGTCTCGTATAAAGCGATGAGTTCTACGAAGCTGCTGGGACGTAATATTTTTATCTATGGTCTAGGTGGGGTAGTCGTTCCTTTTGCGGGCATCAAACTTATTGATTTGCTCGTAAGTGTATGGATATAACAACGGATTAACTAATCATTGAAAGGGTGAGAGCATCGTGAATAACAGAAAATCGATTGCGGACGCTGAAGAACAGTTGTCATCATCGAAGGGTGCTAATTTCTTTATTATATTACGGCTATGTCTAGTGTTTGTTGTTCTCTGTGGAGTGATTTATCCTCTGACTACTACAGCGATTGCTCAAGTTCTGATGCCATCGCAAGCGAACGGCAGTCAGCTGAAGAATGACGCTGGAGTAGTAGTGGGTTCAGAACTCATCGGGCAGAGCTTTACGGACCCGGCATTATTCCATGGCCGTGTATCCAGCATTGATTATAAAGCGGAAGCTTCAGGCTCCAACAACTATGGCCCATCCAACCCCGATATGCTGCAGCGGACGAAGGATTCCATCACACAGTGGCAGCTGGATAATCCGGATGTGCCTGTAAACAAGCTGCCGGTTGATTTAGTAACCAACTCAGGTTCAGGTCTTGATCCGCATATCACTCCTGCATCGGCAATTGTGCAGATTCCCCGGATCAGTAATTTGACCGGGATTCCAGCCACGCAGCTGGAAGAGCTAGTGAATAAGCAGACCGAAGGTCGTGATCTAGGGCTGTTTGGTGAAGAACGGGTAAATGTTCTGAAGCTGAATATGGAGCTCCAGAAATTAACGAACAAATAAATATAGCTAATATCCCTGCCCGATTGTTCAAACTGGGTCAGGGATATCTTGCTTTCTGGCATAGAAGAGTGAATGGATGAACGGGTTATTAAGGAGTGGTCTTGATGGGAACATATCGGAGGAAGACGCCGGAGGAACTGCTGCTCTCTATCTATGAGCTGCATCGTGGACGCCTGAAGATCTATATAGGTCCGGTCAGTGGATCAGGCAAGACCTATCAGATGCTGCGTGAGGGGCAGGCGCTGAAAGCACAGGGCATCGATGTTGTAATCTGTGCGGTTTCAACCAACCAGAGTCCAGAAACAAGGGATCAGCTGGGTGACTTGGAACGGATTCCAAGTATTCATTGGTTTCAGAAGGAGATCGAGAAGAAGGATCTGGACGTGGAGGCCATTGTGGCGCGTAATCCAGAGGTTGTACTGACCGATGGATTGGCTCATCATAATCGCGAGGGTGCGGAGAGATCAACTAGGCTGGAGGATATCAAATATTTATTGGGCTGTGGAATTAGTGTCATCACAACTGTAAACGTATACGAGCTGGAGGGCGCAGCAGATCTAGCGCGAAAGTGGACGGGGATTGAGGTGGAGTATTCCTTGCCTGCGGAAGTGCTCACCCTTGCAGATGATATCGTTCTAATTGATGTGACTCCGGAAAAGATACTTCAACGTTTGTCCGAAGGACATTTGGGCAAGAAGCAGCGGACATCGCTTTTTAACAAAGGGAATCTAAGCAAGCTGCGGGAGCTGGCGCTGAGAATGGTAGCGGAGGATGTTAATGGTTCGCTGGAGAAGCATCGGGAGGAGCAAGGGTTGCTTGGAGCTTCGGGGATTGCCGAAAAAGTGTTGGTGTCCGCACAGTATTATTGGAATGGCTCGATTCATATCCGCCGTGGACAGCAAATCGCTAAACGGTTAAACGGAGATCTGGCGGTGGTATCCTTCTGGAAGCAGGGCCTGACGCCCTCTAAGGAAGCAGCAACCTTCAAGCGATCCCTATGGAAGCTGACTGAGAAGATTGGGGCCTCGATGGAGGAGATTTCTTTTCGCTCGAAGAGGGAGATTCCGGGACTTCTAGTGAAATACGCCATCCAGCATAATATTACCCGTATCGTTATGGGACACTCCAAGCAAACGGCGTGGCAGGAGCTGTGGAAGGGTTCGATTGCTAACTCATTGTTAAAACAAATCCGCGGAGTAGATGTGTTTTTCGTGGCTGATCGTGCTGAGCGTGAGGGAGAACGCGTTCTTCCTACCCGGCAGAGCCGAAATGAGCGGAAAGCCGATGCCTATCACAGATTAAGCAGTCAGGAAGTAAAGGATAAAATCGATGCCATTCGTGGGGGCACATTTAAAGTGTACATTGGTGCTGCTCCCGGAGTGGGCAAGACTTATAAGATGCTGCGAGAAGGAAATGATCTCCTAAAGAGAGGGATCGATGTTGTTATTGGACTACTAGAAACGCATGGACGTAAAGAAACCCTTGAACAGATCGGTGATCTGGAGATCCTTCCGCGACTGAGTATTGACTATCGGGGGACTGTCCTTGAGGAAATGGATACGGCAGCTATCATTAAGCGTAATCCGGAGGTCGTACTGGTAGATGAACTGGCACATACCAATATGCCGGGCAGCAAACATAAGAAGCGGTATATGGATGTTATGGAGTTATTGGATGCAGGGATCTCTGTAATCTCCACAGTGAATGTTCAGCACTTAGAAAGCTTGAATGATGCTGTAGAACAAATTACCGGAGTTAGAGTTAGAGAGACTTTCCCAGACAGCATTCTGCAACGGGCCGACGAGGTTGAACTTATCGATGTATCTCCTAAAACACTGCAAGAGCGGATGAAGGATGGGAAAATATATGCGATGACCAAAGTGGATCAGGCGCTGGGGGCTTTTTTCAAAATCGGCAATCTAATCGCCCTCCGTGAACTGGCGCTGCGGGAAATTGCTGATGATGTGGATGAACGTCTGGAGGCCTGGGAACGTGTCGGGTCGCTGCGGGGACCTTGGCGGCGGCAGGAAGTGATCTATGTGTGCATCACCTTAGGAGATCATGCGGAACGTCTGATTCGGCGAGGTTTTCGGATTGCCTATCGTCTAAAAGCTTGCTGGTATGTTACGTACGTACAGGAATATAAGCAGAGCGGGCCTTCTTACGATAAACGAATTAATGATTTGAAAGAATTGACGGAACGACTGGGTGGAACGTTTAAGATGATTCCTAACGTGCTCCCGGCACGAGTGTCTTCCTTGCTGCTTGAAAGGTCTCAAGCCTTACAGAGCACACAGATTATTATCGGCCAATCTCAACGCTCCTGGGTACGTAAATGGCTGCGTGGGGATGTCACTAAGCAGATTCTGCGTTCGGCCAGAAATGTAGATGTACTGGTCGTGGCAAATCTTATGCGTGAGGAACCTTAAGCTTTAGAACAATGAAAAAAGGGGATTCCTAGCCAAGTGGCTGTTGGAATACCCTTTTTTGGTATGCATATATCAAGTGCTAAATAATTAACCGGATGAATTACTGGGCCGCTTCGATGAGTGCTTTCAGCTCGGGAAGATTGAATCCTTTGGTGGCATGATCCCCTGCTACAGTAACAGGAACACCCATGAAACCAAGCTTTTCGACTTCCTCTTGATAGACTGTGCTAGTCATAACATCTCTTACTTCAAAAGGGATACCTTGCTCCGTAAGATATTGTTTGACCAGATTACAATCGCTGCAGCCTGCTGTTGAATAAACAATCACTTGCTGGCTCATTGGTTCACAGCCTCTTTGATAGCATCTCTTGTGATCTTCCAGTGGGAAGTGTTCCAGCGAACCTCATTATCCTCAAGCAGGAAGAGCTGTGGAGATTCATGCTTAATCCCGAAATCCTCGGCAATTTGATTGGAAACTGGACGATCCTCGATGACTAGAACTACTGCTGCTGCAGTATCCGCATCCTTTAGATAAGCCTGGAATTCTTCATTAGCTTTGGCGCTAATCGGGCAGGTAGTGCTGTGTTTGAACAGCAGTTTTTTGCCAGGTTTAGCCACATACTGCTTAAGATCTTCCAATGTATGAAGTTGTTGAATAGACATAGATATCACCCTCCTGGGATCGTTATTTTACTAACCATTGTGTTGTTAACAACCTGTAATCATGATTGTAACATATATTAAATTTAAAACAAAAAGGATTCTGGAGCAGCTAATCCAAGGATGACCAAACCCTCATTTTAGCGCGTTGAAAAAAAGGGGACGGCATGCTAAGGTGAAAGCAAGACAACTTGCTTCAATAATCCTTACTAGGTAGGAGTGTTGATAAGAATGAACAGAGTCGCATGTGTGACTGGAGCTGATCGGGGTCTTGGATTGTCTCTTGTACACTCTCTTTTAGAGAAACAGTTCTCAGTATTTGCTGGACAATACATGAGAGACGCAGATGAATTGAAAGCGCTTCAAGAAGAGTATCCGGAACAGCTGGAACTTATTCCACTCGATATTGGTAGTAAGGATAGTGTAAAGCAGGCAGCAAGGGCTATCGCCAGCAGAACTGGGCATGTTGATATTCTTATTAATAATGCCGGAATTATTCATTCCGCAGATGATGCTACGATGCTGGTGGATATGGATGATGAGGGCATGGCAGAGATTTATAATGTGAATACGCTAGGCGCGTTGAGAGTCAGCAATGCACTTATGGGTCTATTATTGCAAAGTAAGGATAAATTAATTGTTAATATTTCTTCGGAAGCGGGCAGCATTGGCAGAAATAAGCGTATTAATATGTACGGCTACTGCATGTCTAAAGCGGCACTGAATATGCAGTCCTCCCTGATGCACAATCATCTAAAGACGCTTGGGGGTCAAGTGATGGTGTTTCACCCCGGCTGGATGAAGACTTATATGCATGGCGAAAAAAATGAGCAAGCGGATATTTCACCTGATGTGTCCGCAGATCAGATTATAAGTCAGGTTATGGAGTATAAAAAATATCTAGGGGATGAGCCGGCCTATCTTGATGTGGATGGCAATACATGGCCTTGGTAGAGGGGTTTCCCGTAATCAAAAAAAGTACACGAAGAAAGGCGATGATAGGATGTCTATACTAAAAGCACTGGCACTCGGAAGTTATACGGAGGTTAAATATCATCCATTTGCGGGTGTAGACCGAGAGATTGAGCAGATACTGGCCAATGATCTACAGGTAATCTCCTCGGAAGATTACGGGCTGCTTAATAAAGAAACATTATCTGACTACAAGCTGGTAATCTCCTATACCGAATTCTCCGATGATAAAATACCGGCGGAACAAAGCAGCGCATTGCTCTCCTATGTGGCTAATGGTGGCGGATTACTAGTGGTACATAACGGAATCTCCTTACAGCGTAATCAGGAGCTGGGCGCCATGCTGGGAGCTCATTTCACTCATCATCCAGAATTCACTTCGCTCCAGATGTCCATACCGGCAGGGGAGCATCCCATTATGCAGGGAATCGAAGAATTTGTGATCGATGATGAGCCTTATTATTTTGAGCAGCATCCCTATTTCGAAACAACTGTGCTTATGGAATATCCTCATGATGGGGCAATGAGGCAGGCGGCTTGGTGCCATGAATTTGGTCTAGGCCGGGTTGTTTATTTAATGCCTGGTCATCATTTGCCGTCATTTTCCGTAGAGCCTTTTCGCCAGATGATTCGTAGAGGTGGACTTTGGGCGGCGGGATTATTGTAGGATATAAGCGGATATACCTGTTGTAACATAAAACACGAGTCCAACTGCGGGTTAACTGCGGTTGGATTTTTTTGTTGACTCTAACATTGGTGTCAGGGTTTATACTGGTGTAGAACAATTCTCATGAACCCCGGGGAGAATGCTATGAAAATAGGTGAGCTTGCTAAACTGACGGGCGTAAGCGTCCGTTCACTTCGTTACTATGAGAGTCAGGGATTAATCTCGCCGATCCGTCAGGCCAACGGATATCGGGAGTACTCTTTACTTGCTGTAGAGACGGTAGAAACGATTAAACTATATTTGAACCTGGGTCTGTCGACAGAGCAGATCGCGGGCTTTCTACATTGTGTGTTGAAGAACAAAGAAGCCTTCTGCGCAGAAGTGATGCCACTATACCGCAGTAAACTGGAGGATATTGAACGTCAGCTTGTAGAGCTAAATCAGATCAAGAGGAATTTGGAAGAACGAATGGCATCTATCTTGCAGGAGCAGGATGAGAGCAAGTTGGGCGCGTGTACACTGGAGAACTTGGAATAGGTACTGCTGGTGCTGGAAAATATGAGGAGGAATGGCAAATGTCAATTATAAATGCCGATAGCGCGGATTGGGTGCGGGCAGAAATACGTGGTGGAGGAACCGTGCTGGTGGATTATGGTGCGCCATGGTGCCCCCCTTGTAAGGTGCTGTTGCCTCTTCTGGAAGATCTTCACCAGGAATATGGAGACGATGTTTCTATTGTAAAGGTGAATTGTGATGAACTTCCGGATCTTGCTGGGGAAGCTGGTGTTATGGGGATGCCTACTGTCATTGTATATAAAGAGGGACAGCCTATAGAAAAGCTGGTCGGTCTGCGTCCGAAAGCAGCCTACCAAGGCATACTGAACAAGGTTCTCCAAGCATAAGGCAATAAATATAAAGATGAAATTAGGGAGACTCCATATTGTGGGGTCTTCTTTTTGTGCATGAATTAACCATCTTCGGTAAAAAATACGAACACAGCTATAAAGGAGGTGATGAGGGTGTGGGGTAGTATTTTAGAGCTAATTCCTAAATGGAGCGTAATTTTCCAAGGTTTTATGATCTTTTTCGTTCCGTTTATTCTAATTCGTACGACGAGTTGGGCTAGGGCAAAGGAAGATACGATAAGTACTAGAGCAAAAAAAGCTGCCGGCAGCATAGGCGGGGGTGTTCCTTACGGAGAAACATCTATAGGTACTAGCGGCACGAAAAAGGTTGCTAAGCCAGATGGATCGGCTGATCTAAGTGAAGGTCCTACAGGAGCAAGCTATAGCGGTCAATTTCGGGAGGATTTGCAACGATTTAAAGAGATGAGCACAGATATGCATGATGTGAGTTTTCGGGAGTTGCGTATCGGAGGTATAAAGCTGCAAGCGGCCCTTATATTTGTAGATGGATTGACGGATAAAGATAAAATGGATCGGAATATTCTGAAGCCTTTAATGGATGCTTATCAGGTCTTTAAGGATCCCCATACGATACCGGAAGCAAAGGATCTAAAAGATATTCTCATTCATGAAATTGTGCTTATTTCGGAAGTTGAGTTTACGGATAATGTGAAGCTCTCGCTTCAAAAGGTGTTGTTCGGCTCTGTAGTGCTGCTAGTGGAAGGGATACCGGAGGCTATTGTGCTCAGCACCCCGAAGGGGAACACAAGAGGGATAGAGGAGCCTGAATCAGAGGCAGTCTTGCGGGGATCACGAAGCGGATTTAATGAGACGTTAAGTGACAACACAGCATTACTGCGCAGGCACGGGCAAAGCACAGAGCTAGCGATGATTTCGTTTACTGTAGGAAAGAGAATGAAGAAGGATTTGGTTCTAACTTATATCAAAGATATCGCGAATGATGAACTTGTCGAAGAAGTCAAACGAAGAATTAGGACGATTGATATAGATGATGTGCAAGAATCTGGTTATGTGGAGCAATTAATCGAAGA
Source organism: Paenibacillus sp. FSL F4-0122 (assembly GCF_038002845.1). Classification (NCBI taxonomy): domain Bacteria; kingdom Bacillati; phylum Bacillota; class Bacilli; order Caryophanales; family Paenibacillaceae; genus Paenibacillus; species Paenibacillus sp. FSL F4-0122. Next base: position 1,707,401 of record NZ_JBBODI010000001.1, on the reverse strand, counting down.
TAATAGCTTCACGCCATTCCAGCAGATTCAGAATACGGAAAGACCTGACCGCGTAATGGCAGCGCTACTGGAAGGGAGAGTAGCTATTTTACTGGATGGCACTCCCTTTGCCCTGATCATGCCAGTTTCCTTCGGGATGCTGCTGCAATCACCTGAGGATTATTACGATCGGTGGATGGTGGGTTCGTTGGTGCGCTTACTGCGTTTTCTCGCGGCATTGATATCAATGTTTGCACCGGCACTATATATTTCCTTCCTCTCCTTTCAGCCAGGATTGATTCCAACAAAGTTGGCTATTTCAATCATCAGCTCCCGCCAAGGTGTACCTTTTTCGGTATTAATCGAAGCATTGATTATGGAGACCTCCATCGAAATATTACGGGAGGCTGGACTCCGGCTGCCTAAACCTATCGGTCCTGCAATGGGGATTGTTGGCGGTCTAATCATCGGTCAAGCCGCGGTAGAAGCCGGAATTGTGAGTCCAATTCTAGTCATCGTTGTTTCAGTTACAGCAATTTCTTCCTTCACCATCCCTATGTATAGTGCTGGAATGACACTTCGCACGCTCCGTTTTGTAGCTATGTTTTCTGCAGCAGTCTTTGGATTATATGGAGTTGTGTTATTTTTCCTTTTCCTGAGTGCCCATTTAATCAAGCTAAGAAGCTTTGGCATGCCCTATCTTGGCATGTTCATACCGTATAAGATTAAGGATTGGAAAGATTTTATATTCCGTATGCCACTGCAATTTCTAACAGGCCGCCCTACGCTGTTGAAGCCGAAGGACCCCCGACGCAAAGGGTGAGGGGTCTAGGTAAAGGAGGAAGAAATTATGAGTACCGAGGTTAAGGACCGAATTACTGCTGTTCAAGCAACGATCATATTAGCCAATTATACTATTGCGGCAGGGATACTTACACTTCCTCGGACGATTGTAGAGGCTAGTGAGACTCCAGACGTATGGATCTCCGTTTTTTTAGGGGGAGTGATTACCTTTTTTACAGGTTTAATTATAGTGAAGCTTAGTCAACGGTTTCCAGGTCAAACCATCTTTCAATTTAGCGGGAAAATCATTGGCAAGCCACTTGGAGTGATTCTTTCTATATTAGTGATTGTTTATTTTCTGTGCATAGCCAGTTTTGAAGCACGTTCCGTGCAGGAAGTGACCTCTTTTTTTCTGCTGGAGGGAACCCCTCCTTGGGCTATTGTTGCCGTGTTTATTTGGATAGCCTTCTATTTGTGCAGAGGAGGGCTTAATGCCATAACTAGCATGTGTAGGTTGATTGTTCCGATTGCATGGACAGTTTTTGTTGGGGTATGTTTGCTTAGTGTTGAAGTTTTTGATATCGATAATCTGCGGCCTTTTCTTGGAGATGGGTTAGGACCGGTATGGAAGGGCATCAGGCCAACCATTCTGACTTTTACTGCTGGTGAAGCGATGCTGTTCATTGTTGCTTTTATGGATAAGCCACAAAAAGCAGTAAAGGTAATTATTGCTGGATCATGTATATCAACGTTCTTTTATCTTTTAGCCGTTGTAATGACTATTGGTGCGTTTTCTATAGATGGAGTGGTCACAAGAACTTGGCCATTTCTTGATCTAGTGAGAAGCTTTGAGGTGAATTATCTTATTTTTGAGAGGTTTGAATCGCTGCTGCTGGTAATCTGGATTATGCAAATTTTCTGCACCTTCTGCATCACTATTTATGCTGCTGCTTTGGGAGTTTCTCAAATATTTCATAAACGATTTAATAGCTGCTTATTGGCTATACTTCCAGTAGCCTATGTAGTTTCCAGAACGCCTCCAAATGTGAATGCTCTGTTTGCATTAGGGACAGTTGTGGGGAATTGGATGATCGTTTTATTTGGATTAATTCCATTGCCGCTGTTAATCATCGCACATTTCCGGAGGGCGGCTTCATGAAAAAGTGGAGAGTGTCGATTACATTTCTTATATTATGTATTCTGTTGACCGGTTGCTGGAGCAGTACACCTGTTGAGGAGTTGAGTATGGAGATTGGTGTTGCCCTGGACAGTGCGGAGGAGACAGGGGATGAGGAGGCAACTCAGCAAGGAGGTGGGGGGAATCCCATGCCTGCCCAAATAATGAGTACCTATCAGTTTACGATTCCTCAAGGCTCAGGAGGGTCAGGTATGAAGTCTGGGGCTTCCCCATCCTCAACCAGAAATTACTATAACATGAGTGAAGTAAGTGATTCGATGTTTGAAGCATTACGGGCACTTTCACTGCGTACTAGACGTACTCCGATCGGACATCACCTTAAGGTCATTGTGATCGGTGAGAAGCTTGCACGCTCTACTAAGTTTTCTGAGTTAATTGATTTCTTTAGCAGGGATAACGATATTCGTCCCAGTGTTCTACTATATGTCAGCAAGGGAAAAGCCAGAGATGTATTGGAAAATGCGCTGCCGGGCCAAACCCCTTCATTTGTATTAGAGGGGATTTTTGTGAATAGAAGTCGGAGCACGAGGATATGGGAGCCAGTTTCAATAGCTAAAGTAGCGGGTCCTTTGCATGGTAAAAGAAGTTTCATGTTGCAGAATGTAATATCTTTAGAAAAAGAGAAGGAGACAAAGCTGGATGGAGCAGGCGTAATTAAAGGGAAAACGGGAAAACTCGTTGGTTTTTTTGATGCATCGGAGCTGGAAGGAATGGTCTGGCTGACTGGAAAGGGAGAGGGGGGTGCTCTCAAAGCATACGACCCGTCTAACAATAAGCTCATTACCTATGAAATCAAATCCCTGGGTAGCAAGTATAAGGCTATTGTGAAGGATGGGAAGATCTCCTTTCATGTGAAAATAGAATCTACGGGGAGATATGGTGAGGCTTTTGCTAAGAGTGCGAAGAAGTTACATGACGGCATTGTAAAGGAGGATAAAGCAGTGCTAGAGAAGCATGTCGTAGACATGCTTCAGGTCACTGTGAAAAAAATGCAGAAGGAGCTGCATACAGAGGTTGCAGGTTTCGGCAACGCTTTGCGTATTCAACATCCAGCCGTATGGCGGAGCGTAGAGGATAACTGGGATGAAACCTTTAGCGAGATTCCGATTACCTATGAAGTGAAACTGAATATTGAAGAGTATGGTGCATCAGATACATCGGCTGAATAGAAAGGGCTATTTGCAATGTTGTATGGAGCTACTTCGTTTGTGTCTGGATAGGAATGACATCATTCTGATGCAGTGCATCGAGCACTTCATCCTTTAATTGAGATGTGAAGGCATTCCATGTTTTTTTACCGATGTCCAGTTCTTCACGTCCAATAGCATTCAGTGTTTCTAGCCACAGACGTTTGTCGTTAATCAGCCCAAGTTGATCTTGAATCTCCTTATAGATCTCCTCATGCGCATGGAATTTCTGATTTAACGCAAAATCGGCTGCACTCGCGGTATAGCGCAGTTCCTTAGCGGCAATTCTTAGCTGGTGCAAAGCGTCGAAGGCTTCTTTAGATTCGGCATTGTCTTCATGAAAAATAGCTTTACAGGTTTTTTTCTTCTGCTCATAAGCGATCTCAAGCTCACGCATAACAACGTTAACATTCTTTTTTGCGACTAGGGCTTCAAGCTGCTCGCTTAGGAAGGTCTTCCACTTTTCCTCGAGGCCTTCATTGATTAGTTCAGGCAGCTCATTAGTGAGCTTCTTGCGGTAAGTTTTGCGCTTGTCCTTTTGGTAAGCAATCACTGCCTTTAACAGGTCTGCAGTTTTAGAATCTCCGTTCTCCTTCGCTTGCTTGCGCTTGTTCTTAAAAGATTCTATTAGAACATCTGCATCTCTCACTTTACCTAATCTCTTTTGCGCTTTTTTGAAAATAGGGTACAGGCCTGAAGTGTGCCGCGGATCAAGAATGGATAATAGACTTAGCAGCTTACGGCAGTTCACTCTTGCCTGGTGGATATCTTCATCAGCGAATTTATTTAATGCGTCATGGCTGTAATCCCAAAAGTTGATATAAAGGTGGTTAAGGGCTTGTTCCCATTGCTTTGTTTTGGTTAGCTGTCGTTCTTTGGTCAGCTTGTCTCCTGTCATGCAGCATCACTCCTTAACGTTTGGGATAGCATGAATTTAGGGCTTCCCCTATTATGCTCTGGGGCAAGTCCATTTACTATAAGAATAGCGTTATCATAACCTCATTTCAATTCTCTACTCACAGCATAGAGACAGATCGGTTACAATATTACTATCATTATTTATACGGATAGGCTTGGATCTTTAGCTGGTAGAGAATAGCAGGTCTCGTGGCTCATATTCGGGAAAGAGGGGCTTTGGTGGATACTCGTGAGTATGATTCAATAGTTAGTAAACTTCCTTCAGAAATGGGGCTCTTTCAACATCTGAGTGCAAAGGATGAGAGCAAAGATACAGAAGCAGGGAGCCTAGAAGATATGTTGGTTCCATTCGCTTTTGAGGAAACCTTATGCAGGGATGTTGGAGCGGGCATTATACCTCCTAGCTTACATCTGTGGAGTCATTCTGGTGGTGTGGCGCTTGGACTTCGGGACAGTAAGCTACCGTGTGCAGCTCAGGCGATGCTTATGCTTGAGGAGCAAGGGATTAGAACGGCGGTTAGGCATTCAGGCGGGGCTGCGGTGCCTCTGGATTCAGGGATCGTTAATGTTTCTCTAGTTCTGCCCAAAGGACGTGGAAAGCTGGACTTTCATGATGACTTTAAGCTCTTGGCTGCTTTGATCACGGAAGCGGTTGCTATAAGTCATCCACAGGCTGCGGCGCAAATTGAGGCTGGTGAGATTGTTGGTTCTTACTGCCCGGGTGATTTCGATCTGGCCATTAATGGTCGGAAGTTTTGTGGGATCGCTCAGCGTAGGCAGAATAATGCTTATTTTGTACATGCATTTGTTGTAGTTTCTGGCTCGGGACAAGAACGCGGTGAACAAATCCGCGATTTCTATGCGCAAGCCTCCGGAGGAGACTCCTCATTAGCTTATCCACGGGTTCGTCCAGAGACGATTGCTGGACTTGGTGAACTCGGTGGACCTGAAGTGGCGACAGTGTTTGTGGAGGGAATTATTCAGGCTTTAATTCACCGGGGAGTGTCTCTTAGACCATCCGGCATTTTGCAGCAAGAGACAGGATACAGCTTGGACTATGATGATCCACGTGTGCTCGATGCAACGCGGGTGCTTCGCGAGCGGTATTCCTGAGGGCTAAGCATGGGTTGGAGTCTGTTAAAAAAGGACGTAATGGAAAGCTGGCTAGAGCCAGCCTACGAAACGTCTTTTTTTAATATTCAATCACGCTCTTTTAATTATACAACTCAGGACGTCTGTCCGAAAAAATCGGAATTTGTTTCCTAATCTCACGCACCTGATGTAAATCGATATCTCCAGTTAGAATTTCTTCCTCTTCAGAAGCTTCACACACAATATCTCCCCAAGGATCAATAATCATAGAATGCCCAGCAAAGATATTGGCTGGATCGCTGCCTGCACGGTTGCAGGCTACAACATAACATTGATTCTCGATGGCCCGGCTGATCAACAGCGCCCGCCAGTGGGACAACCTGGGCAGTGGCCATTCAGCGCAGACGAACAGGATTTCCGCCCCTTGTGCGGTATGGGCGCGAACCCACTCCGGAAAACGGATATCGTAACAGATTAGCCCTGCACATAAGATGCCGTCCAATGTGAAGAGTCCTTTAGTTTCTCCCGGTTGGAGATACAAATGCTCCTCCATCAGCTGGAACAAATGCAGCTTGCTGTATTGTCCAACAAGCTCACCTGATCGATTAAATACATACATACGATTGGTGACCCCAGCATCATTACGGCTAGCCACTGAACCGGCGATGATATTGATGCTGTATTGTTTAGCCAAGCTGGAGATGAATTCCTTGGTAATTTCTCCTTCTAGATCGCCAATATCTTCTAAGCGAGTCAGATCATAGCCAGTGGTCCATAGCTCAGGGAGAATCAGACAATCAGGGGCTGCGGAAGCAGCTTCATTTATTTTCTGGGCAACAGCAGCATAATTCATAGCGGGATTGCCAAATGCTATATCCAGCTGAATCAGGGATATTCTCATAGGTATCCTCCTCTTTTGTTCAAGCGTATAGCACCGGATAAGGATAAGCAATGTTGATTTTTTAAAAATGATTTGATATATTAGTTGACGGGTCAATGATTATGCGTTAGTATAATTTTGTACAAAACAATTGCATGCAATTAAATTTAGAAAGGAGGCATATTTTGACGGAGCACTGTCCTGAGGAAGAGCATATATTTGAACTGCTGCAGGCTTTAAACAAAGGAATCTCTCCAAAATTCGAACGTTGTGCCGGGATTAGTCCCACACGGCTTCGCCTCCTGCACGAACTGTTTCGGGTAGACGAAGTCAGCCAAATCAGTCTGCAAAAGGAAATGGAGATTGATGGGGCAGCCGTCACACGTCATCTGAAGGGATTGGAAGAGAGTGGCATGATCGCCCGCCGCAATAACCCAGCCGATAACAGGGTCACATTGGTCTCATTAACCGATCAAGGTCGGGAAAGAATGGTTAAATATAGCGAAGAGAAAAGGCGGTTTATCGCTACTTTGCTAACAGGTTTTAACGATCAGGAGCGAGCAGTGCTCATTGATATGCTTAATCGTCTGCAATCTAATATCATTCTGTTGTAACTTACAAATCACACACTCAAAGGAGAATTACACATATGAACGCTACACAAACAAATGATTTTCAAGAAATTATTACAGGACGCCGCTCTATCCGCAAATATGATCCATCCGTTAAAATCAGCAAAGAAGAAATGACACAGATCCTTACCGAAGCTACACTTGCTCCATCTTCAGTGAACATGCAGCCTTGGCGTTTTCTGGTCATTGAAAGTGACGAAGCTAAAGCTACTTTAGCGCCTCTCGCTCGTTTTAATAACGTACAAGTAGAGACTTCTGCAGCTATGATTGCCATCTTTGGTGATCTGAACAACTTCGATTATGCTGAAGAAATTTACGGTACTGCTGTTGAACGTGGACTTATGCCTGCTGAAGTAAAAGAAAATCAATTAACCAGATTATCCGCTCATTTCGCTAACCTGCCACGGGAAATTAACAGAGACACCGTGCTTATCGATGGCGCACTTGTTGCTATGCAGCTGATGCTGGTTGCTCGTGCACATGGTTACGATACAAACCCAATTGGTGGATTTGAAAAAGACCAAATCGCTGAAGCGTTTGGTATGGAAAAAGATCGTTATGTTCCTGTAATGCTACTCTCCATTGGTAAAGCTGTTGATGCAGGTTACCCATCTGTTCGTCTGCCTATCGATAAAGTTGCTGAGTGGAAATAATTATAAAGTTAGTAAGCCAACGCGCTACCATAAACACTAATCTTAGGAGGAATATACAATGATCATTATTCATGCTGTACTTAAAGTTAATCCAGAGCGTCGTGAACAGTTTTTGACGGAGTCTAAAGCATTACTGGCTGCTACTCATGCTGAAGAGGGTAACCTTTCTTATGAGCTATATGAGAATGCTGGAGAAGCCAACTCATTTATTATGATTGAGCAATGGCATGATGCTGAAGCAGTATCCAGCCACAATACGAGCGCTCATTTCACTGCTTTCTCAGCTAAAGCTGGCGAATTCTTGGCTGCTCCTCTAGATGTTAAAGTATTTAGCGCAGAACAGGTAAAATAAGCTGTCTCCATTCTTAGCGAATTCTGTTTAAACCTAAACAGGGATGATCCATAGCCATAAAGGCTGTGGGGCATCCCTGTTTTGCATTTCACCCCGTTTATAAAAAGGAGATCTAGGGTATCTATCCTTACCTTGATTCAAAGGCATGCAATATAAACGATGGGGGACTTTACATATGAAGACACAGAGAAATATGATTGATTTCTTGAATTATTATCTATCCGGCGGATCGCTTGCCCGTATTATGGGTGTAGCAGGAGAAGAGGTGGAGCGTAAGCTTGAGGGGATAGACCTAGAGGCTGCCAGAGCCTATCGTCAGACGCTTGGCGGGGTCATTACGACAAGTCAGCAGCTATTCCAACTTCCTGGATTTAGTCCAAGCTTACTGGAACAACTTACTGAAGTATTGGGCAGACTAGACTCAGGTAAGCTAAAGGTTCTGGCTCCGCAGACTACGTGGAATAATCAAGTAACACCTTACGTGAATGGTCCAGAGTGTCTAGGAATGATATTAGAGGAGATCAGAAAAGCGCAGCATTATATCCACCTGTCTGTCATGCTTTTTTTTAATGATCGTTCGGGGAATCTGGTTGCAGATGAACTGTTTTATGCTCTTAAGCGTGGCGTTAAGGTAAGGGTTATGGTCAATTACACATTGACGGCTTTGGGGTACGGAAATAATCTGGAGTACGGCCAGTTCTCCAAGATTGCTGATCAGCTTGAGAATGCAGGCGCCAAGCTGCTGAATACCTTCAATTCGTATTATACAGCCATTGAATGGCGGGTGAAACGAAAGGCGCTGGAGCAAGAGGGAGTGCCGGGAAGTATCCTGTTTCTGCAGGATAAAGTGCAAGAGGATGTTGAGGTTACAGGACTGAATGTCATCGATCATCGGAAGTTTATGGTCATAGATGGGGTAACCTCGATTATAGGCAGTGTAAACATTGGTGACCAATATACGTATGAGACCCCAGTTCAGGCGTCCTCTGCAATGAGTATAGACGGACATCCACAGGGGATTCCTAGTAAAGAGGCTGAGTGGCATGATGGCTGCTTCCGGATTCGCGGCGCTGCAGCGCAGCCTTTGAATGCGATGTTCTATTCTCGCTGGCTGCTACTAGGCGGAGATCATTTTGATGTGAATGATGTCTTTTATTATCCTGATGTAGATTATCATTTTGGTGAGGAAGAATGTACGCTGTTAGCAAGCTTTCCAGGTAACCCGGTTAACCTGATTCAACAATATTATCTGGATTTAATTACTTACGCGGCTGAAGAGACTATCATCGTGAATCCTTATTTGATTGATCAGGATTTTTGGGATCGGCTCGGGCTGCTTGGTCCGGAATGCTCGTGTAATTTGAACATTTGCAACCCGCTGGAGGTCAATGATCATCCTACAAATCGCGCGGCGGTAAGAGGCAATATGTATATGCCGTTTATTAACGGTGTTTCCTTCTATGACTACAGTGCCACCGGTCGATTTTCCCATTGGAAAATTACCTATGATCATAGATCACAAGCCGTTTTTCATGGTTCATATAATATCAACGAAAGAAGTGCCTGCCACGATTTTGAGCTGGGAATGCTGGTAAAAGGGGAGGCCTTTGCAGAGCAGATAAAGTCTATGATCGATTATGACCTGAGTGTCTCGCGGAAGATTACCAGTAAAAGTGAGTTCTTTAAGCATCCTTGGCTACACCCTAGTACTTATCTGAATAAGGTAACCCAGAATTATACTTGATAAATTGGGCTAATTCTCATGATATAATGATCGTTATAAATCATTAGGGTGGAGTATTGGCTATGCAAATCAAAATTACAAAAAGTGGTTTGAAAAAGGACGAGGTATTCTTTCTCACAGAATTTGGGGAGGGCCGGGGAATCTGGTGTGGTGCTCCTGTGAATCCAGGGGCAGAAATGGATGTGGAATTCGAGCTTTCGGAGCTGCTTATGAGGTGGGTGGATATCCATCCTGTACCTGCAGGTGAGTTCAATATCAGGCTCGAGCAGGATAAGGTTATTTTTACGGGCGTGTTGGAGAATATTGAAGAAGATGGCACAGGATACTTACGAATAGGTGAAGGGTTAGTGATGTTCGAGTGTCTCGGTGAACCTATGGCACTGGGTGTGTTCGTAGAATTGCAGGTTCGTGATGTGCGAATCTATCCCTTCAGTATTTGACGCTTCTCAGGGACTAAGATAACATACAAAGATAACATTAGATTCAGAAAGTTAAGCAAGAGGAGTAGAAAGCTATGAACACCGAAATTCAGCAATTTAAGACCGAATTCTTCAAGGCGCTGGCTCATCCGATGCGTATTCGTATTCTGGAGCTGCTCAGCGAAGGTGAGAAGAATGTGAATGAACTGCAGGCTATTCTCGGCTCGGAAGGTTCTGCTGTATCCCAGCAGCTAGCTGTTTTACGCGCCAAAAATGTAGTAACCAGTGTGAAAGAAGGCACCACAGTCATTTATGCCTTACGTGATCCTCTGATCAAGGACCTTCTGGTCGTGGCCAAACAAATATTTGATAACCATCTCGTGAATACCATTTCATTGCTGGAAGGCATGCGCGGCGAGTGAAAATGGCATAGATTAACGTTATTTTGGCGTTGACAACAGTCGCGTCCTAGAGTAATGTTCTTCTTATATTCAAATAATCAGATATTTAAAGAAAAGAAGGTTTGAACATGACAGGGCGGGGTCGTTATAAAGGCTACAACATGAACGCTTTTCGCAAGGATTTGATATCAGGGACAATCGTCGGGGTTATTGCCATTCCTTTAGGGATGGCATTTGCTATTGCTTCTGGTGTAAAGCCGGAGTATGGCATTTATACGACAATCGTTGCCGGCATATGTATTTCATTGTTCGGGGGATCAAAATTTCAGATTGGTGGACCGACAGGTGCATTTATTCCTATCTTGTTCGCCATTGGGATGCAGTATGGTTATGAGAACCTGCTGTTAGCGGGGATGATGGCGGGGGTTATTTTAGTCCTCATGGGATTGTTAAGGCTGGGTGTACTGATTAAATTTATTCCGAAGCCGGTCACGATTGGTTTCACAGCAGGAATAGCGGTTATTATCTTCACCGGACAGATTGCTAATTTCCTTGGGTTAAGGAATATTGAACGGCACGAGAGCTTTGTAGATAACATGAAAGAAATTGGACTTCATCTATCGACGATCAATGGATATAGTATCCTGACCGCCGCGATTTGTCTGGCCGTTGTTATCCTAGCGATTCGCTTCGCTCCGAAGGTGCCGGGCTCATTGGTTGGCCTTCTTTGTGCGACTGTCATAGCAGCGTTATTTTTTAGCGGTAAGGTGACTACGATTGGTTTGGCCTATGGGAATATCCCTAATACACTGCCAAGCTTCCGTTTTCCGACCATTACCTGGGAGCGGATTACACTGCTGATTCGTCCGGCCTTTATCATCGCGATGTTGGGTGCTATTGAATCCTTATTGTCAGCTGTCGTAGCTGATGGGATGACAGGCAGCCGCCATAACAGCAACCGTGAACTGATTGGTCAGGGAATCGCCAATATTGCAGCTCCATTGTTTGGAGGAATTCCAGCTACAGGTGCCATTGCCAGAACCGCCACAAATATCAAAAGCGGTGCAGTTTCTCCGATCTCAGGGATCGTTCATGGGGTAGTGGTATTCCTAATTCTTCTGTTGTTTGCACCCTATGCTTCTAGTATTCCGTTGGCAGCGATGGCTCCTATCTTGATGGTAGTAGCTTGGAATATGAGTGAACGCAAACAATTTCTTCATTTGCTTAAAATCAAAACAGGCGATTCTTTGGTATTATTCATCACCTTCTTGTTGACGATATTTGCAGATTTAACGCTGGCCGTAGAGGTGGGATTAATTCTTGCGGTGATTTTGTTTGTGAAACGGATGGGTGAGGTTCATCTGGTATCCAAAGTATTGCCTGATCCTAATTCCGTCAAGGTAGGGGCACATATGGTAACGGAGAGTCATGATTGTCCGCAGATTGGGATTTATACCGTGGAAGGGCCGCTGTTTTTTGGCGCTGCGTATAGATTTGATGACACCATGCCGGGTTATGGCTCCGATCAGCCGAAAATTATATTAATGCGGATGGGAAAAGTGCCATTCATGGATACTACGGGCGAATCCAATCTGGCGGAGCTGGTGCGGCATTTACATGCTGTTGGAGGGAAACTAATGATCTCTGGTGTTCAGCCACAGCCGTTTGAGCTACTTAAGAGAACCGGGCTATATGACAAAATAGGAGAAGCACAGTTTTATCATCATACCGGTGAAGCGATCAATGAAGCTCTTAGCAGTATTAATCACAACAAATGTATCGGATGCAGTCATGCGGCGTTTAGGGAGTGTACGGCATTATCCTGTCAGGAGGATGCAGGTGGACTACGAGGTCTGACAGGACGCAAGAAGCCAGCATTGCCTCTGAACTAATCAGCGGTACTTGAGCTTAATAAATAAAGTCGGCCTGGGCGCTATTCTTGCGTCTGGGCTTTTGTATTAAAATTGGACTTCGGAATTCTGAATTTGTACAATTGGGTATAAGTTTAATGTAATCAATATCGATAAGGAGAATATAAGCTCATGAAGGAATTGAATTATCCGAAGGTGTTTATGCTCTTGGCGGGATTGTCTGTCGCTACATTGGCGGTATATCGTGTAGTGTCACTTCAGACGGATTCGTTTTACGCTTTTTTAATTTGGAATTTGTTCTTAGCTTGGATTCCGTTTTTATTCTCCATGGCTGCTTATGAGCTAGACAAAAGGAAGATAGGCGGTTTATTACTTCTTCCTTTGGGTGTCGCGTGGCTGCTGTTCTTTCCAAACGCGCCTTATCTCATGACTGACCTGGTGCATTTAACGGTAAGAAAAAGTAGATATATCGTGGAGGGAGCCATTCAGAATCGCTACTGGTATGACTTGGTCACTCTTTTATTGTTCACCTGGAGTGGATGGTTGACCGGGTTCTTCTCATTGTATCAGTTCCAGACGGTCATTTATCGTAAAAGCAACCTGCTGTGGTCATGGGTATTTGTGCTTGCGGCATGTATGCTCGGGGGATATGGTGTACTGCTTGGCCGAGTCTACAGACTCAATAGCTGGGACGTCCTGACGGACAGGCATCAGTTGTATCAACTTGTTCTGGATAGCCTGAATCTCCAGTCCGTATTTTTCAGCTTGTTCATTGCCTTTGTCCTGCTGGTCATTTACGCGACGATGTATTGTCTACTCAATGCTCTTGGCACCGGAGAAAGACGAAGAGTTACCAGAGGGTACTAATCGGTACACTCCGGCTCAAACTGGAATTGCTTCAGATCTACCACACCTTTTTCATTAAAACTAACTCCCTCTCCCTGTAGATAGAGCCTCTGGAGGGAGTTAGACTCATCCTCAGTTAGTGCGATCATTCCCTTAGCATTAATGACCCGATGCCAGGGCAGCTTATATTTTTTGCTCATGGAGTGAAGGATGCGAACGACCTGCCTCGCTCCTCTTGGGCTACCTGCCGCGCGGGCAACTCCTCCGTAAGTCATCACTTTACCTTCTGGTATAGACTGTATGATATGAATAACTCTCTCAGTAAATGGTGTCATAGCAAGCTCAAGCTCCTATATCTTATTTTTATCCATTGCTCAACAGATAAATCAATTCTAAACGAAACGGGGGACGAACAGGAGGATTTTTTGAGGATAGCAAAAAAAGGGTTGCAAAGCAATAAATACGCGTGGTATATTCTAACTGTAAAAATAATCTAAACGTTTAACAATGTGATTGAAAGAGTTCCATAATAAGATAGGAGAAGGTGTAATGAGGAAAACCAGCATTAAAGACATAGCCGCAAAGGCTAATGTTTCGATTGCTACAGTCTCCTATGTGCTTAATGGTACCCGCAATGTACGTTCTGATACAAGGGAACGAGTTGTTGCCGCCATTGAGGAGTTGAATTATAAGCCGAATGCTATTGCGAAGAGTCTCAAACTCAACCGTACGAATACAATAGGTGTTATTGCAGAAGATGTGACGGTATTTAACACCCCCGATATTATCGATGGAATTAATGATTTTGGAGATCGAAACGATTTGCATATTTTACTGGTGAATCTTCGTTTAGACAAGCGTATCGGCCGTAACTTCTCGAATACGGAAGACTACCGAAAGTATGCCGCTAATGCGGTTGCCGAACTGCTCAGCAATCAAGTGGATGGGATTATTTATATCGGTGTTCATCCCCGTGATTTAACGGGTCTAATCGATACGGAGGGTAAGCCGATTGTGTATACCTACTCTTACACACAGGACGATATCTCTATCCAGTATAATGATGAGCAAGCTGCTTACCAAGCCATGTCCTACTTGGTTAACCAAGGACATAGCAGAATTGCTGTAATCAGTGGTTTGATGGATTCTATCCCTTCCAGATTAAGACTGAACGGTTATTACAAGGCAGTTACTGAATATCAATTACCGTTCGATCCACTGTTAATTAAGATGGGAGACTGGGAGAGGGAATCAGGGTATCGCCTTACCTCCGAGTTGCTCGCTTTGCCGGAGCCCCCAACCGCGATTCTTTCCATGAATGATGTAATGGTTGTAGGTATTTTGCAGGCGGCAGAGGAAAAAGGGGTTAAAATACCGGATGATCTGTCGGTTGTCGGTTTTGATAATCGTGAATTCAGTGATTACTTACGCCCGCGTATAACAACAATGGGACTTCCGCTACATGAGATGGGCTATCAAGCTATTGAGGTTTTGTTCAATTTAATCAAGGGGACGAAGATGGATTCACTGACCATGCCGGAGTGCCGGTTGATCGAACGTGATTCCGTGGCTACGTTAAAAAATGCTGTGAAACAAAAATAAGTTTCACAGCTCCTTTTTCCTCATAAATCTAAACGTTTAACTTAAAATATCGAAGAGGTGCTAGGCAATGACGATTCTAGGCAATGAAAACTTCACGATGGAGCTAAGCGACCGCGGAGCACTTCAGTCTCTGATATTACAGGGCGACCCTAGTGAAATGAATTGGGTAGTTGATCCGTCTTATTTGAAAGAGGCAGGTTATGCGGATACAGATAAGCTATTCGGAGAATGGACAATAGAGCTGGACGGGAATATCATAAAAAGCACTGATCTGTTGCCCAAAATTACGCCAGAAGGAAAACACCGTGTAATTGTGGATTTTGAAGGCGCACCGATTGCAATCAGACTTACATATTCTCTGGAAGATGAGCGACTAAGATGGACTATTGAAGCTACAAACCGCTCACCACAATCTGTAAGAATTAATGGACTTCATGTGTGGCTTTCGCTCGCGTATATCATGTACAGAGATGAAAATGTGCAGCGCAATATGAGCCAGTCCTGTGCAGTGTTCCCCCATCTTGGTGGGGATTTCGCTAAAATCGCTGCTATTCGACGGAGCAACAAAGCACCACATCTGGGTGTTTATGGGGTTCAGGGCAGAACAGTAAGCGTAGGTACTTATTGTAGTTATAAGAATCGTTTTCTTGAGCAGGTCTCCCCTTCTTTGGATGGTCTGCTGTATCATCGGCTATCGTTGGTGGAGGACGGATCATCTATGACCGAATCTGCAGCTGCCGACTGGATATATGGTGGCGCTTACAGTCCGCTGGATCTTGGCGCTGGGGAGACCTACAGCTGGGAATACATATTCCATCCCTGTCAGAATCGAGATGATTTCTATAGGCAGGGCATGGCCTATGGACATCCGCGCTGGAGCTATACGCCTGTATTAACCCGAGGAGGAAGGTTCGAAGCTGTTGTTGATCTGCCGCAGGGCCAGGTTCTACGTGAGCTGCGTTTGTATAGCACTTTACCGGGGACGGAGCTGATCCGCCAGGAGAATATTACGAACGAAGCTGTACGGTTGGAATCAGGCAGTAGCTATGCTATATCTTTACAGCGTTTGGAGCCGGGAGAACATAAGCTGGAGCTGGTGCTAGAAGATGGACGGAGCGATATCCTGGTCTGGAATGTACTGGAGTCGATTGACCGGATTCTGGAAAAGAGAGCCGAGTGGTTGGTAAATAATAACTTTGGAGGGACAGGGGAGGTCGAAAGGCCATATGCCTTCCGTCCGCTATCGAATCAGGGAGAATCGCTGGGTAAGGTTGCTTTTCTACTGATGAAGAATAGCATGGCCAAGGCTGTCCCAGAACAAGTAGCTAAGGCCGAGATTGCAGCAGTATTGGATGTGAAGGAGCATTGGTTTGAAGGCGGGGATTTTAATCATCCGCGTCCCTTGTACGGAGAATTCTACCGCATTTATGATCTGGATTATATTGGGCATGTCTTTTATCTATTGTCACGAATGGATGGTTCATTACTTAAAATTCATTCTCCTAGAGAATATCTACAATGGGCTGCCGAAATCATGTGTCTTCGCCTAGACCCTGATCGGCACAGTGGCCAGCGTGAGAAGGATGAGAGCCGTCTAAATGGGATATTTGTGCTCTATATTCTTGATTTATTAGAAGCACTGAAGCAGTGCGGTCTTTCAGAAGAGTATAAACGTCTACTTACCTTATGGGAGCGCTTTGGTAGAAATCTGGAGACAGGGATACAGCAGTATGAGGGAGCTATAACGGAGCATTTTTACGATAATGCAGGATTTGGCCCTACCTGTGAAACGTTGTGTCACCTTGGAAATAAAGAGGAGGCCCAGCGTTATGGACAACTAATTCTGGCAAATATCGGATTCAGCAATGATTACAGAGTGCAGAATCCGGATCGCTGGTGGGAAGCTTTGTCTTATATGATTCATTCCCTTTGGGGTGGATTGGTAGCAGGAGCATCCCGGGTTGCCTATGAATTCCTTGGAGACCCTGAATATTTGGAAGCCGCTTACCGTTCTACGATGGCAGTATTCAATTGTTACGATTGGAATGTACGCTCTACTCCACGCCGTTTGTTGCCTGGAGAGGCAGCTTCTACATATAGTGTGGCAGCTCCTAACCTGAATATGCCAGAATTGTCGCGAAACCGTTTTGGGCAATCCGTATTTGTGGGGGCAAGTGATTCCTTGTTTGCTTCGCTGTTCTCGGGTGTGACAGGAGATGATTGGGATATGGGGGAGGAGCTAGTGGCCTATCTAATGGGCTTCGGGACAACCACATATTTGTACAGGGATCCACGCGGAAAGATGCGCTGTATTAACGGTTATATTGAAGAAGACTCGGAGGGCTGGATCGTAACAAGTTACGCTGCATATCCGTCAAGATATGTGCTGCTTGAGGACAAGCTCGAATATCGCACAACTGAGGGGATGCTAGAGCCTCACGTAAGACTGGCAGGCGGAATGTTCAGCCCTTGTCTGTAATCGCTAAGAATGACAAACCATGATGATTTTAGGCTAAAGCTTTAAATGCTTGGCTTGAAATAAATAGATATGAAAAAAGGGAGGCAACAAACATGAAGTTTGGAAAACGTACTCTAGTTCTATCTTTAGCATCAATGATGGTTTTTTCCGCACTGGCAGGTTGTTCGGGCAATTCCAACAATGCGGCTCCAAAGGCATCTGAAGGGTCTGGAGCAGCCAACAAAGAAACTACGCCTGATAAAGATGTAACCTTGGAATTATTGTATTGGGGTGATGATGTACAGAAAAAGCTGGTAGAAGCGGCAGCAGAAAAATATACAGCCGACACCGGAGTAAAAATCAATGCACAAGTGCTTCCAGCGGATGGCTCCTTTGATACATTTATTCAGACCCGGCTCGAATCCGGCGAACTTCCAGATATCAGTTATATGGGCGAAGGCGATATCCAAAAGTACAATGAAATGGGAATTATCGAAGATATCAGCGATTTATTAGCGGACGGAAGTATTCCTGAAAAACTATCAGCGATAACAATCCATTCACCTGAGCAAAAAGTGATCGGAGTCGGTCTATCCAACCAGCTGGAGCTGCTTTACTATAGCAAGTCCAAATTTGATGCAGCAGGTCTTGAATATCCACCCTCCAAAGTTGAAAATGCGTGGGATTGGGATACATTCGTAACAAACGCGAAAAAGTTAACGACAGATACTAAAGGAAAAACAGCGGCAGATGAAGGCTTTGATGCTGCTCTGACCGAGAACTACGGGCTTGGTATGACAGCGGGACGGGAGTTCCACCATTTCTGGGCAGCTTATGCCAACGGTGGCGGGATTGTTTCCCCGGATGGAAAGGAGTTTCAATGGGATTCTCCCAAAACGGTTGATGCCATCCAGAAGCTAGCTGATCTCGTTAACAAAGATAAGGTTGCATCCGCTTTCAATTACACTTGGAATTCCGGAATTGGTTCTGCGGTAGACGCTTTGAGTGGTGGTTATGCCATGGCGATCAGCGGCTCTTGGGATCTAGCTAATATCAAAGGAAATGAAGATATCGGCGTTGGGGTTCTGCCTAAGATGGAAAAGGCAGTAACGATGAACTGTGGTGCTCCGCTTGTTGTGTACAATACATCGAAGCACATTGAGGAAGCCAAGAAATTCTATGCCTACATGGTCAACCCTGAGAACAGTCTGGAGCTGCTGAAGAGTGGTGCGTGGTTGCCAAACCAGGCAGATTGGTATACCGATCCTACCTTGGTTGAAAAGTGGACCTCCGATCTTCCTGAAAGCGCAAAAGAAACTATCCTTAGTTATTCGACAACGAAAGATTCTATCGCACAATGGCCTGCATATTACGTTCCTGCCTACCTCAAGATGAATACTGAATATGAGAAATCTATTGATCAGGCATTGGCAGGTAAGAAAAGTGTTAAAGAAGTCTATGACGCGATCATGCCAGCGATCAAGCAGTTGTTCGAGAGCGGCAAGGTTTCCTAATTAGAGCTTATATTTGAAAAGAGGGCTATTGCTTATGAACCCAGAGAGCAAAACCGAAACGGCTGCGGTCTATGTTAAAAAGCATGCCAAAGGTGTCACCAAAGAGGCGGTGGCTGGATATTTGTTTGCAGCACCGGCCATTATTGGATTTTTGGTATTGACGCTTTATCCGATGCTGGCCAGTTTGTTTTACAGCTTTCATAAAATAACGATTATGAGCGGAAGCCAAGTTATGGAATGGATTGGGCTGGATAATTTCCGGTACATATTCACCAATACCAGCTCCGAATTCAAGAAATCCATAACGGTGACCTTGATTTATGCCTTCATTAACGTGGCGCTTGTAATCACCTTTTGTCTGATTGTTGCACTCTTATTGAACCGTAAATTTATCGGCAGAAACTTGATGCGGGCTATATTCTTTCTGCCGTCTGTAGTTCCGATGCTGGCGACAACGATTGTGTGGCAGATGCTTCTACAGAACCAAGCCAAGGGTGGACTGCTTAACTGGATTTTATTGCAGATAGGAATAGCCCCTGTTGATTTCCTGACTGATCCCATCCGTATTTTTGAGACATTGTTTATCATGAGCTTGTGGACCTGTGGTGGGACGATTGTTGTGTTCATCGCTACGCTGCAGGATGTTCCGGGAGAATTGCTGGAAGCCATCGAGATGGACGGGGGAAATGCTTGGCACAAGTTCCTCAAAGTAACCTATCCGACGATCAAGCCTGTCCTCTTTTTCCAATTGATTATGTGCATGATGACCTCTATCCAGATTTATACGCAAAGTGTGGTGTTGTCCAGAAATGGTGCACCCGATCGGATGACTTATTTTATCAACGTTATGATCTATGACCATTCATTTGTTCAGGTAGGGATGCGCGGTTTGGCGTCTGCTGAGGCATGGGTCGTCTTCCTAATCACTATGGCCATTACTGGTGTGCTGTTCTACTTCCAGGGCGCATTTAAAAGGGACGATTCGATGGGCAAAAGAAAGAAGGTGAGATAATGGCGGCAACCGCAATTATGAATTATACAAGTATCCAGAAAAAAAAGAAAAGAGCTAAAGCCATCAATACCGGGCTGATTCTGTTCTCCTGTCTGCTCGCAGTGGTGTTTGCTTTTCCGCTCTATTGGCTGCTGCGAGGTGCCTTCGTGAGCCACACAGAAATACTGGCGCGGCCGCCTGTGTTTTTCCCCGAGTCACTAAATGTCGATAATTTTCGGCTTGGATTGGAACGTATTCAGTTCCTGCGGCAGCTCTGGAATTCAGTTTCGATTGTAGTTCCTTATGTGATTGGGACGGTGCTGACGACAAGCTTTGCCGGGTATGCCTTTGCTAAGCTGAACTTTCCGCTGCGCGGGATGTGGTTCGTGCTGGTCATCAGTACGATGATGCTGCCTAGTGCCGTAACCCTGCTGCCACAATATTCCCTGTACACTTCGCTGGGACTAGCTGGCAAACCTGCTCTTATTATTCCGGCCTTTTTCTGTGCAGGCGGCAACGCGTATTTTGTCTTTTTGCTCCGGCAATTTTTTATGACGATTCCGCTAGAACTCAGTGAAGCTGCCAAGATTGACGGCGCGGGTTACTTCCGTATCTACTCCCGCATCATGCTGCCGCTTATACGTCCCGCAATGATTGTTGTGGCGTTGTTCAGCTTTATTAACTGTTGGAATGAATTTTTCTATACCATGATTTATTTGAAGACTGAAGCAGATTATACGCTGCCTATGGGCTTGTATATTGTGAACGGGATGCGCATTCCGAACTATGAACAGGTCATGGCACTGGCGCTCGTCGTTACAGCTCCTTGTCTAGTATTTTTCTTGATCGGCAACAAATATTTTGTTGAGGGCATTACATTAACGGGAATCAAGGGATAAAAAGGAGGAATTCATCCAAATGACAAGTCATAAATGGCCCAGAAGAGCTTCTGTGGCGGCATTATGTGCGGCTGTTGTATTAAATGCAGGGATTGTTCCCGTATCGGCTAACTACACGACTGATTTCTATCATGAAGGCGTAGGCACCGATTACGGGCAGGCGAAGTGGAAGGATAATTCTATTGTTAAGGAAGGCGTTAATTTCAGCGATGTCACCGTCGGAGAAATGATGCAGGCGATTGAAGCTTTTGATTTTGAGGCTTTTGCAAAAGATAATTCCGATTTGCCTTGGCTTGATGCCTTGCTTGTTAACGAAGGTGTCATTCCGGATGATGTCAACGATGAAGTTAGCGCCAATACTCTGTTCAGCCGGGGAAGCGCTTTGTACATGAAGACTCAGGATAATACCAAGCTGGGTTTTGTGGGAACGGTGCATTACGCGGATACTTTGAACAAGGACACGATGTATAACATCACCCTTTCTACAGGAGACTTGGCGGAACAGAAAAATGTGCGGAAGAACTACCCGAGTCATGAGAATCAGACCTACACAAGCGGAGGCCTGGAGATTAACCAGCGGAAATTTATTTCCAGCTATAACAGTGCTGTAACGCTGCTTCAATTGAAGAATCCTACGGCCAGTGATATAACGTTGACGATGAAGGTTAAATCACCTTTCGTCTCAGCGGCTGAGGGTGATGAGCTGGTGGGTTACAGAGTGGCTGCTCCGCTAATGATAGGCAAAGCCGGGCAAAAGGTAGTTGAAGCGATGTCCTACGTGGATGTTCATCTGAGCGGAAACGGCATGAGTCCTTCCGGAAATGAACTGGTTAGAGAGATTACAGTGCCCGCCGGTGGCTCCGTTGACCAAAAGGTAGTCATGGGTTGGCTCGCGGATGAAATACCGGGCTCAAAGCTGCATTATGAGAGCTTTAAGGCTGCTGACAGCAATGACACGGCCTTCTCTGCACAGGTGCGGGAGTACAACGAGTGGTGGGCAGAGAACATTCCATATATCGATGTTCCCGATGAGAATGTGAAGAAGGTACTTTATTATCGTTGGTGGTGTAACCGCTTTAATTTGCTGGATGCCAACATTCCGGGCAATGACTGGCAGTTCCCAATGAACATGGAGGGCGTTCTCGGCTACAACAACGGGATTACGGTCAGTGTACCTTGGGCGATGCAGGATCTGAAATGGCTGCGTGATCCTTCCTACTTGTATGGAACCTGGCTGGCTCAAGGGGAATATTCCGAGAATAAGAACTATAAAAATAATCCCGGACGTCCTAACATCTGGACTTGGGATATGATGCAGAACACGTCGCAAGTAGGCTGGGATGCTTACAAGATTTACGGTGGTGGTCAGGAAATACTGAAGAAGTTCGCTGATTTTTCCGCCACTGATGTTACCGGCACACTTGAACATTTTAAAGGCACTAATCCAAATCTTGTTTATTATAACCATGGTCCGATTACAGGTAATGACGGAGATACCGTATCCATGCACTGGAATGGCAGTGGTAACTATGCCCGGCTGGATGGTTCTTCTACTACCTACGCCAATGCAGTGGCAACAGCGAAGATGTACGAGCAGCTTGGGGATACTGCGGGTGCAGCTAAAATGAACACTGTGGCGCAGAATATTAAGAATTCAATTCTGAATGAGATGTGGTACGACAAGGCTGACTTTGATGGTGACGGTGTGGCAGATACGAATGGTACAGGCAGCTTTTTGCACAAAAAAGTTGTGGGTGGTACCGATGTATTCAACCCTTGGCGGGATAATAACATGTTTGTCTTTAACTTTGGTGTAGTACCAACTGAAGGTGAAGAAGGATATGAGGCGAAATATTTATCCCAGTTGTCTGATTACGCAGATCCGAATTATTATCCGATCTTTCCCTTCTTTACAGCGGATCAGAACAGCATTATGAAGCGGGTGGAAGATTTCAAGAATGGCAAGACGGATGCCTTCGGTACAGACCAGTTCGCATGGTGTAACTTCGGCAACTATATTAATACCGTTCGTGCCTCTCTGCGCTATTATCCTATAGATAACATCAACAGTGACGTTTACAAAACACTGTTTGATTGGGGCGCTTGGTTGCATACAGTGGAGCCGGGCAATACGGACCACCTGGACTCTAATGAATTTTTCTGGCTGGAGGATTACTTCTTCGGTACGCCATGGACAAAAGACAATCCTCCTAACCCTAGTGGAGATATGGTACGGGCATGGATTCACCACGATACGCTTGGCATGATGAATTACACTGTGGTTGAAGATATGGCGGGTATTCAGCCACGGACAGATGACAAAATCGAGCTATGGCCGATTAATGTCGATTATGACTATTTTGCTGTAGATAACGTGCGTTATCATGATGCTAACTTATCTATCGTATGGCAGGATCCTGCTAAATACAGTGACAATCCTCATTATCAAGGTATTCCAGCAGGTTATTCGCTCTTCATTAATGATGAACTAGTAATGACAACTAACGAAATGTCCCATCTGATTTATGATACAGCTACTGGTAAGGTGGAAAAACCTTCAGGTGATGTAACCGGGGCTGTTGGCGACAACTCGAAGACACAGGTATTATATGAAAAAGGCAGTGCTACGACGCTTGCTGCGGCAGATCAAACATCCTTAGCCAGCAATGAGAAGACTGTCGATATGTTTAATAAAGCAGGTGTAGATATTGTTAATGACGGTACGAATCTGGCAGTTGCTACAGGTACTACCGTTGAGTCGACTTATATCAAGAGCGGTTCGAATATCCGCAACCTGGCGGACAATTCGACAATCGCATCGATTAATCATACCTCAAACACAGCTTTATTCGGAGGTTCGCCGAATTCCGTCGATACGGTTACGTTCAAATTTGATGGAGTCCAGGCTGTGGACAATGTAAAAGTCTATTTCTATAATGACCGGCTTCTGAACGGTTATGGTACACCACAGACATTTGGTGTCGAATATCAGGATGCTGATGGAAGCTGGAAACCAGTGGAGGGGCAATTCCGCTATCCGGAGTATAATGCTTCCAACTATAACAATGTAGAGTTCCAAAAGGTTAACACTGCAGCGATTCGCATTCATGTGACGCATTCGCTGGAACTTGCGACCGCCATCAAGGAGATTCAGATCTACAACAATAATCTGGAGGTTAAGGCGGCTGCCAATCAGGCACCAAAGGTTTATCTAGAAACACCATTGAAGGTTGAGCAAAATGTGCCTCTGACGATTATGCCGCAAATCGTTGATGATGGATTGCCAAGTGGCAAGCTGACTTATACCTGGGAGAAGATTTCAGGTGAAGGAGAAGTAGAGGAGACAGGGCTTGATAAGGCCATGCTGCAAGCAACCTTTAAGGCGACTGGTGAATACGAATACCGCCTGACTGTCAGCGATGGGGAACTTGAAACTGTCGTGAAGGTTCCAGTCACCGTATTTGTAGCTACTGCAGAACTGACAGAGATGATCGCTAAGTTTGCGGATCGGGATTCCGGCAGACTTGTCCGGAACAAGGATGATTTTACTGCGGCAACATGGCAAGAGCTGCAAGCTACACTGACTGCTGCCAAGGCATTGCTGGCTCAGGGAGAATATACACTGGAAGAGATCAAAGTGGCAACGGATCAAATGCGGATGGCGGTGGAGAACCTTAGATACAGAAATGCTGCCCTTTTGGCTAACCCTAGTGCCTCTTACACTTCGGCATGGGAGTCTGTGTATGGCATTAATGATGGTTATATCCCTTATACTTCAGCAAGTATTTACAATAGCGAAGCAGAAACTCAGTATGGGAACTGGGGCGGTCCCGGTGAAAGCCATTGGCTACAACTGACCTGGAAAGAGCCCGTGACTTTGTCAGGCAGCTCCGTGTACTTCTATGATGATGAAGGCGGTGTACAGGTACCGGGAGATTACAGCTTCGAATATTGGGATAAGGATGCCGGAAAATACTTACCGGTAACGGGCCTGAGCGAGAAAGGCAAAGCAAGAAATGCTTTTAACGAGGTAACCTTTGACGAGGTGAAGACGGATAAACTCCGTTTGATTCTTAATAAGCAGTCCACTAGTATTTGGACAGGCGTTAAGGAATGGCGGGCAATTTCGTCTAAGCCAGAAGGAGAAGTTCCTGCTCCCGGCGACCATGGTGCGATTGTAAGCATTGAACAGATTGCGGTGAGTACGACAGTTAACGTCGTGCCTAATCTTCCAGCTAAGGTTACGGTAACTTACGCCGATAAAACGACAGGCTTGGCAAGTGTGGTATGGGAGGAAATTCCCCTTAACAAACTCACCATTGCTACAGACTTCACTATATTTGGTAAAGTGGCGGGCACCGATATTGCTGCCAGTTGCCGCATCAGTGTGAGGTACGATAAATCTAAACTTAAAGCAGCCATTGATACAGCGGAAGATCCTTCGGTAAATGAAGAGAATTATACCGGAACGCCTGAGCAATGGGAGGCACTACGCATTGCACTAGAGGCTGCTAAAGCCACTTATGCAAATGACGGTGCTACCGATGGTGATATTAATGTGGCATATTCCAATTTGAAAAATGCCTTTGAAGCCTTACAGCCTGTCGAAGCTCATGATGCAACGATCAGCGGAATCACAATTCCGGGCGGATCTATTGATCAGGTAGCCAAAGAAATTATTTTACCGGATACGACTACACTTGATGAGCTGAAGGAAGGACTTACTGTTCCGGTAGGGGTTACCTTCGCTGTGTACGAACCCGATAGCATTACTATTGCGGGAGAAATCCAAACGGGTTACAAGGTCATTGTGACGGCACTGGATAAAACAACGACCAGAACGTATACCTTAACATTAGTTTCTGTAAATCCGCCTCTCATAACGGCACCTTTGGAAGAGAAGCTTAGAGCAATAGAAGCTTTGGATAAGAGCCTTTATGTAGAGGAGAGCTGGAATACTCTTGAGAAAGAAGTAGCACGAGCAGTGATATTGCTGGAGAGTGGGACTGCCACTCAGGCAGACATTGATGAGGCATTAAGTCAGCTTAATGCGGCGGTTGCGGGCCTGAAGTTGCTTTCAGAAGCTACGCCAACACCTACGCCAACATCAACACCTGTACCGACAGCGACACCAACGCCAACGTCAACACCAAAACCAACAGAGGCACCGGGTACTTATGTGCCGGTAGCCACGGCCAAACCGTCGCCTAGCGCGTCTGCGACAGCAACCCCTGCTGTAAGCAGTGGTAAAATCGTGGTCCAGACGGTCATCGGAGCAGATGGAAAAGCATTGGCTGAACTCACTGCCGCAGATGTTGAAAAGGCAGGAAAGGATGCAAAGGATGGTATTCTGTCCATTGTCGTGAATCCTGCCGGAAACGCGAAACAAATTGTAATTGAGCTGCCACTGCAGTCACTGGCAGCAGCGGGAAATGTTAAATCCCTCAAGATTGATACAGGAACAGCAAGCATAATGCTGCCGGAAAGTTTCTTGAAGACTTACACAGATGCTAAGAACGGCAAACTTAAGCTTATTGTGGGCACTGGAGATGTATCCGGATTGCCACTGTCGGTAAGCAGTCAGTTGAATGCTGGTACAATTAAAGACATCAGTCTTAGCGTAGACGGTGTGGTTATTCCGAGTGATGTTCTGAAGACATCGGGGATCAAGCTGGCACTTCCTTATACGCTGAAGTCTGGTGAGAAAGCTCATAAAGTAGTGGTTTATTACTTGAACAGTAATCAGCAACTAGAGATCGTTAAGAACGGAAGATTTAATACAGGAACACAGATGCTTGAGTTAACTTTGCCGCAGCTTGGCAGTTATGTAGTGGGTCACTCGAATGTTTCATTCAAAGATATCGCTACAGCTAATTGGGCGGTAAACAGCATTGAAGCACTCGCAGCACGAGGTGCAATCGAAGGGATGGATGCTGAACACTTTAATCCAAGTGGAAATGTGACCCGTGCAGAATTCATCAAAATATTGATGAACGCTTTTGATTTACTAGATGAGACGGCTGTAAGCACATTTACAGACGTTAAGGATGGGGCATGGTATGCCAGTCCGATTGCGAGCGCTCAAAAGCTCGGCATTGTTAAAGGCAAAGCGGATGACAACTTTGGTGCAAGCGAGGAGATTACTCGTCAGGAAATGGCAGTCATGATTTATCGTTTGGCTCAGACGATTAATATCCCATTGACTGCCGGAACAAAGGCTTCTGGTGAAGCATTCTCTGATGTGAATCAGTTGTCTGCGGATGCAGCCAAAGCTGTAGAAGCGATGCGTATTAGTGGAATTATTAACGGTATGACATCCAACCAATTTGGGCCAAACGGTAAGGCTACAAGAGCGCAAGCAGCGACAGTGATCTTCCGCCTGTTTGAGCAGCTTCAATAATCGTGCAGCAATAAAAAACACAGGTGTCCTAGTCATGCCAATGACTGGTGGGGTACCTGTGTTTTTTTGCTGCTGACCGTATGTCCCGAACGCCAGCTTTATTAGTTCAAAGCTGCTAGCTCAAAGGTGCCAGCCCCAAACGCCTAACTCAAAGTTGCTGGCTCAGAGATGCCAGTGCCAAACGCATAGAACAAGCTGGCAACCCCTAAGGCCTAACTCAAAGTTGCTAGCATAGAGATACCAGCCTCAAACGTCTAGATCGAAGTTGCTATCTCAGAGCTGACAACTCAAAAACACCTAATCACATGCTCGTATCCCCCATGCTCTTAAAACAAACTTTGCTTCATGGTATGTCATTTGAACGCAAGAGATCGCTAACGGACCCAGTAGCCCCTAAACACAGCATTTATCGACTTTTGGCTTGCTATCGGACTCCATAGTCACTATTGGCATGAAAAACGCCCAATATGAGCCTCTTTTGATAAAATAGCTGCACTGGAGTCCGAAAATGTGCCAAAAAGGAGATAAATGAGCAAATAACGCCTCCTGAGTCCGTAAGTGCCTGAGGATGCAAGTGGTGTTATCGCGGCTAAGTCCGTAAGTGTCTGAGGATGTGTTCGGTGTTATTGTGCTAGGTCCGTAAGCTCCCCGGGAAGAGGGTGTTTTGGCGCTAACGGACCCAGTAGCCCCTAAACGTAGCATTTATCGACTTTTGGCGTACTATCGGACCCCATAGTCACTATTGGCATGAAAAACGCCCGGTTTGAGCCACTTTTGATGAGATAGCTGCACTGGAGTCCGAAACTGTTCGCAAAAGGCAATAATTGAGCAAATAACGCCTCCTGAGTCCGTAAGTGCCTGAGGATGCAAGTGGTGTTATCGCGGCTAAGTCCGTAAGCGCCTGATGATGTGTTGGGTGTTATTGTGCGAGGTCCGTAAACCCCAAGGGATGAGTGTGATTCGGCGGTAACGGACCCAGTAGCCCCTAAACGTTGCATTTATGGACTTTTGGCGTGCTATCGGTCCTCAGAGTCGCTATTGGCATGAAAACCGCCCAATATGAGCCACTTTTGATGAAATAGCTGCACTGGAGTCCAAAACTATGCCAAAAAGGCGATAAATGAGCAAATAACGCCTCCTGAGTCCTTAAACGCCTGAGGATGTATTTGGTGTTATCGTGCCTGAGTCCATAAGCGTCTGAGGATGTATGCGGTGTTACGTGCCTGAGCCGAAAGCGTCTGAGGATATATGCGGTGTTATCGTGCCTGAGTCCATAAGCGTCTGAGGATGTACTCGGTGTTACGTGCCTGAGCCGAAGCGTCTGAGGATGTTATGCGGTGAGTCACTATTGGCATGACCCCAAGGGCTGATTGGGTTACTTACCTGCCGAACCCGGCGTATGGAGTAGTCTCGTTTCTTTCTTGTTGATCCCTTTTCAGTATAATTTTGGCGGATAGGATTTGGAGAGACGGGGGATAATTTCTAGGAAACCTAATTCTGACAGGAGTGACTACTGTGGAGGAACGGCCAGCAGGTGGAAACAGCAATACGTCTCAAAAAAACACAAAATCTGAGCAGACTCTGAGTACGTCACTGGATGAAATGATGACTTTGTTTCGAGACATATTCAAGGACGATGAAACGCTTAGAATCAGGGTGTTTAGCAACATGTTTACTGATAGTCTTCGCTTTGGGTTAGTCTATGTTGACGGAATGGTTGACAAGCATTTGATCCAGGAAGGGATTATTAAGCCTGTTATGGCTTTCGATTTTACCAAAAAGAATTGTGACAATAAAGCCGAGCTGATGGAGAACATCCGGACGCAAGTCATTAGCATTAGTGATGTGGTCGCCTCTGAAGATTTTGATGAAATGATTTATTCGATTATAGCTGGCAAGACCTTACTGCTGATGGACGGCTTTGTGGGTGTTCTGAACATTGGGGCACAGGGTTGGGAGACGAAAGCTCTTGCGGAACCGGTGACCGAAAAAAGTGTCAAAGGTCCAAGGGAAGGATTTACGGAATCACTGTTAGTGAATCTCACCCTTATTCGGCGCAGGGTGCAAGACTCCGAGTTAAAGTTTGTTTTTAGTTCACTGGGAACACGTTCCAAAACACCGATATGTATCTGTTATATGGAGAGCTTGGCATCACCGGCTATTCTCAAAGAATTACAGAATCGAATTGAACAGATTGACATAGATCTTATTCTGGACACGGCATCTCTGGCGGAATTAATTAGAGACGAACCCTATTCGCCCTTTGAGATGACAGGAAGTACAGAGCGCCCGGATGCCGTAGTCAGTAACATGATGGAGGGCAGAGTTGCCGTGCTTATAGAAGGCAGCCCGTTTGCAATGACCGTTCCCTATCTATTTGTAGAGAATTTTCAAGCCAGCTCGGATTATTACATTAACTTTTATTTTGGTTCGTTCAATCGAATGTTAAGAGTTTTTGGAGCTTTTTTGTCGATCAGTATTCCTGCTCTTTATGTAGCTTTAGTTACCTATAGCCAGGAAATGATCCCCACCATGTTGTTGCTCAGTATTTCTACAGCAAGAGTAGCAGTCCCTTTTCCTACAATAGTAGAGGCGCTATTCATGTTAACTATTTTTGAAATATTAAGAGAGGCGGGCGAGCGGATACCTACCTATATAGGGCAGGCTATCAGTATCGTAGGCGCTCTCGTGTTAGGACAAGCGGCAGTGGAGGCCAGAATAGTGAGTGCTCCAATGATTATTGTAGTCGGTTTAACAGGGATCATGACGCTACTTAATCCTAGGTTGACCGGTCCTTTAATTATCGTAAGAACATTGCTGCTGGGTGCGAGTTTTTTCCTGGGGATATACGGATATTTTCTTGGAATGCTTGGTTTAGTAGTACATTTGATGAGTTTGCGCAGCTTTGGGGTTCCATACATGCTTGAAGTAGGCTCTATCCGTCCTCAGGACATTAAAGATACAGCGATCAGGGCGCCGTGGTGGCATATGTATCTGCGTCCGGCGTTGATTGGGGCACGAAATATGAGGAGAAAAGGTTCCAATAAAGTAAGGAGAAGACCATGAGCAAGCTGAAAAGGATACTTCTGATTGTTATATCCATGATGCTTCTGATCTGCAATACAGGCTGCTGGAACTACTTTGAAATTGACGATATGTCGATTGTTGCTGGGGTCGCAATTGATAAGGGGAAAAAAGACGGTCAGTTATTGGTAACGACAGAAATTGTAGATACGAAGGAAGGGTTGAAATCAAGTCAGGCTGGTTTCAAAATGATTACGCTCGCGGGCGAGACCATGTTTGATATTGTGCGGGGGATGATCTCGATTACTGGAAAAAAGTTATTTTGGAGCCATTCTAAGGCGATTATCCTCAGTGAGGAGATTGCAAGGGAGGGAGTCACCAAAGTAATTGATTGGTACAACAGGGATACGGAAACCCGATCAGATGTGTATATCTTTGTCGCTAAAGACAAACCGGCTCAAGAAATCATAAGCCTAAGTAGTTCAACTGAGAGTATTATGTCTTACGCACTTGCACAGCAGATGAGAACTGAGAAGAATGTCAGCACAGCGCCTGTTGTGGAAATCTGGGATTTCATTGACAAGCTTGAGGCTTCTGGAGAATATGCTATCGCTCCGTTAATTTATGTCCATGAACAAAATAAGATGAAGAATGCACGAGTTAGCGGAACAGCTATATTCAAAATGGATAAAATGATCGGTATGATCAGTGGCGAAGAAACGAAATACATGCTGTTTGCCAACAATCAAATCCAGGGAGGTGTGTTAATCGTAAAGGATGAAAGTGGAGAGCCTAACTTTTCGCTCGAGATTTTATCCAATCGCACAAAAATAAAACCTGTATGGGTAAATGGTAAGCTCCAAATAAAACTTAATACACTGACACATGCCGGATTGGACGAGGTCAAATCTTCGGGTGAATTCAATAGTCTGGACAGCAAGAAGACGATAGAAAGGTGGGCTGAAAAAGAACTAGAAGAGCAGATTTTCTCAGTTATTCATAAGGTTCAGAAGGATTACCATGCAGATATTTTTGGGTTTGGAGAGCTCCTTCATGAGAAAATGCCGCGGACCTGGGAGAAAATCGAGAAAAACTGGGTGAAAGAATTTTCCAACGTAGAAGTAGTAGTGAATTCCAAGGTGATTATTGAGAACAGTGCACAAACGACAAGGTCTATCAAGATTCATCAAAAATAGGTGATAATATTGGTTGTGGTGGTCATGTTTATCTATGTAGTAATTATTTTAATCGATCCTTATGGTCTGTGGAAGCAGGGGATGAAGCGGGATTTTTATGTTTCTTCTGCATTATGTCTAATTTCATTCTGTATTGCCTTTGCATTGGCAATGAGATGGTCGATTCCTAGTCTGTCACCATTCCTTGTGTATTGGATCAAGAAGCTATTCTAGGTATTAGCCTAAAGGGAGAATAGAGTATGAATAAAGAGATCATATCAACAGGGCATGCTATTAGTATTGCTGTCTTATTTATTATGGGGACTTCAATATTTATGGGCGTACCGGGACAATCCGGTAACAGTAACTGGATCGCCGTATTGTTAGCTATGGTGCTGGTTGCCCCACTCTTGCTGATATATGCCAGACTCCACGTCCTATTACCGGGTAAGGATCTATTTGATATGTTGATTACCGTGTTTGGCGGAATCCTGGGTCGAATCATCTCCACTCTCTATATATGGTATTCCTTTCATTTGGGGGCACTAATTATTAGAAACTTTGGAGAATTCAGTCGCACAATTACCTTAACGGATACCCCTATGTTAGCACCTATGATATGTCTGGGACTATTGTGTGTTTGGGTGGTTAAGGCGGGGATTGAAGTGATGGGGAGAAGCGCTAAGCTCCTGTTGCTGTTTGCTGTATTTGTTAATTTAGTACTGATAACACTCGCCTTTTCCAGACTGGAATATCATCATTTACTTCCTCTGTTGGACAAAGGCTGGCAGCCTTTATTAAGCGACACTCTGGGTACTTTTTCTTTTCCATTTGCGGAGATTGTAATATTTCTGGGAGCATTCAGTAATTTATCGGACAAGAGCTCAATACGGAAGATATTATTTGGTAGTCTAGTAATTTCAGGGGTGATTATCATTATGGCTACTTTGCGTAACCTGTTGATGCTGGGTCCTGAAGTTCTATCCAGTTTATATTTTCCCGCTTATGTGTCTGCTGGCCGTATTAATGTAGGTGATTTTCTGACCCGAATTGAAGGTTCATCGGCAGTTGCTTTTGTAATCACTACTTTTATCAAGACAAGTTTATGTCTGTATGTAGCGAGTAGTGGGATAGCAAAAGTACTCAAGCTCAAGAGTTACCGCTCTGTTGTGCTTCAGATGGGACTACTCATGATCTATTTTGCGGATTTTGTGTACAAGGATATTATGGAAATGTACTATTTTTCTTACCATATTTATAAAATATACGCCTTTCCTTTTCAGGTGATTATTCCACTGATGTTATGGATTTGCGCTGAAATTGTTGTGAGCCGGCGTAAAAATAAACAGCTAGCGCCGCAGTCGCAGCAATAGCTCTAATAGGAGGATACAGGTGTCTCGTAAGCCTTAAAGTGGCTGGTTGCCCGTGTCTTTTTTTATTTCGTTTTATTTGATCACATTTACGCTTTTAAAGCCGCGGGAAATGTGCAAATAGCGTCCTCTGAGTCCGTAAGTTTCAGGAGAAGGCGATGATGCTATAATGATAGTTACATAGATAGAGTTTACTTTTTTATTGAGAACAGGGGAGCTGATCTATCATTGAATACATATATTCTTATATATGATAGCTTTGTGCAGTTTGAGGTTACATTGGCAGCTTATTTTATGAAAACAAAGGGCGAGGTCTATACCTTAAGCTTGGAAGATAAGGCGTTAATCTCCTGCGAGGGTTTTTCTGTGAATCCATCAGTATTGGTTGAAAATGTGGACGTTAGCACCATAGATTTATTGATTATCCCTGGTGGGGAAACAGATAATTTAATAGGGCAGGAGGCTCTATTAGATTTAATCAGAAGCCTGAATCGAGCAGGAAAAGTCATCGCGGGCATTTGCGGTGGGGTATCCATTCTTAAGGCTGCCGGAGTACTGGATGGTAAGGTTTATGTGGACAATGAATCTGGGGTATCTAACGTCTTTGTCGATGGAACAATCATTACCGCTAAACCGAATGGATATGTAGACTTTGCGCTTGAAATTGGGCGAATAATGAGTATCTATAAAGATGAGGCAGATTTGCAAGAAACGATAGATTTCTTTAAACATTTTAAATCCGTCTAAGGAGTAGAAGAGGGGAAACATGTATGAACGTTAGCAATATCATTATGTCCTCTTATTGGGGTAGAGAGGTTAAACATAAATATATCACCCAAGGGTCCAAAGCGCTGGCTGTTATTTTTCCGGGTAAAAATTATTCAGCTGATCGCTCTCTGCTAGATTATGCGGCTAAAGCTGCCCGGGAGCATAATTGTGATGTTCTGCTTTTAGAATATGGTTACCAGAGTGCAAGGGTGGATTTCAAACGTGAAGAAATGAGTATTATCATTGAGGAATGTAAAGCTGTGATCGCTTCTCTTCCGGATTATAAGAGATTTCTTTTTATAAGTAAAAGCATGGGCGCTGTTATTGCAGGTAGAATAGCTGAAGAGCTAGAAATACAGAAGAAGACGTCTCATCTATATATCACCCCGTTGCCTGAGGCGGTGCCGCTGATTCAGCGGAGTCGTGGTACTGTAATCTATGGCGGCAGTGACCCCTTATTTGGTCAAGAACATTCCGGTGAAATTAGTGGGCTGAATCATTTGAAGGTGTATAGAATCGATGATGCTAATCATTCGCTGGAGGTAGGCAGTGTCAATGAGTCACTAGCTATACTGTTGGTCATCATTAATTTCTATCATGAGTTTTTCCGTGATGCTTTAAATACATAACTTTAGGAGATGATGATTGTGATTTTGGAAGCTGCGATGCTGCAAGTAAAGCCTGGTTTGACTACTGAATTTGAGCAAAGCTTCAAGGAGGCGTCAAGTTTAATCTCCTCGATAGAGGGTTATATGGGCCATGAATTACAACATTGCTTGGAGGATGATCATAAGTATCTGTTGCTGGTGAAGTGGAGAACGCTTGAAGACCACACTGTTGGTTTTAGAGAATCCAGCCAATATCAGGAATGGAAAGCACTCCTTCACCATTACTACGACCCATTTCCGGTAGTTGAGCATTTTACCCGCATTAATCTGGACTAAATGGAGGATACCGAATGAAGGCGAAGCTTGTTGGGGAAGGCAGAACAGCGGAGATCTGGCAGCATGACAATCAGAGGATTCTTAAATTGTACCGGGAGGATATAGCAGAGCAACACGTCAGCCGGGAATATAAAATCAGCCGGTTTGTACATGCGCGGGGTGTTCGGACCCCTCAGCCTTTTGAGCTTATTACTGAACAGAATCGACAAGGTATCGTTTTTCAACAAATTCAGGGTCCCTCTTTACTAAAGGTGATGGGTGAGAAGCCTTGGAAAGTTACCCAATATGCCAGGCTGATGGCGGGGCTTCATTGTGATTTGCATAAGCTTGAAACTACAGAGGAAATCGGCCAGCAAAAGGATATGCTGAAAAGTCAGATCATGGTTGCCCCTATGCTGAGCGAAGAGGAAAAATCCGTCATTTTGAAGTATCTGGAGAAGCTGCCGGAAGGCACTCGTTTATGTCATGGGGATTTTCATCCCGACAATGTGCTTATGGATGAACAGCTCTGGGTGATCGACTGGATGACGGGTGTAGTGGGAGAACCTGCTGGAGATGCTGCGCGTTCCGTAGTGATGTTCAGTTTGGGAGCTATGCCTCCGGGAGCTTCTGCCTTCTCCAAATTAATGTTAGGTTTTATAAGAAAAAGATTAACTAAGGGATACATTCAAGAGTATCTCAGATTATCAGGACACACTTATGAGGACGTAGACCGCTGGATTTTGCCGATCGCGGCCGCGCGTCTGGTGGAGGGGCTTTCGCCTCCAGAGAAGGAGCTGCTGGTAAAAGAAGTTCGTAAACGTCTACACACCTTAGCCGCAGAGGTAAGCTGATCATGGCACAAAACGGAGGCGTATTCTATGACTACCTATATAGCGCTGCTGCGTGGAATTAACGTCGGCGGGAACAAAATTATTAAAATGCTGGACCTGAAGGCGATGTTTCAAGCTCTTGGATTTGCAAATGTACGAACGTATATTCAGAGCGGAAATGTCGTATTTGAGAGTGATGAAGGTTCGGTGAGCCTGCTTAGCGGAGTCATTGAACGTCAGATTCATGAGGTTTTTGGATTCGAGGTCTCTGTTATTATCCGTACTTTAGCGGAGATGGAGAACGTGATCGCTAACGATCCCTTTCAGCTCTCCGAGCCAGAGGAATTCAAAAGATGGTATGTTACTTTTTTACCAGCCGAGCCATCAGCGGAAGCATTGGATAAACTGCGCACTTATGAGAATGGACCGGATAAAGT
Organism: Paenibacillus sp. FSL F4-0122; assembly: GCF_038002845.1. Classification (NCBI taxonomy): domain Bacteria; kingdom Bacillati; phylum Bacillota; class Bacilli; order Caryophanales; family Paenibacillaceae; genus Paenibacillus; species Paenibacillus sp. FSL F4-0122. The sequence continues at coordinate 1,672,052 of NZ_JBBODI010000001.1, read as the reverse complement.
ACGTTTTGTCGGCAGAGAGATGTATATATTATATGAGGTCAGTGTGAGCCAATCGCCGCTTTTTAAAGTCCCTTTTGACAAAATACTCGGGATGCCCATTACCGCACGCAACTGGAACACGGTGAATAAGCTTGTTGCCATAGGCAAGATGGAATAACATAGTTTGGATTGAAAAGAGTACCGAAAGGCTCCACATTGTGGGGTCTTTTTTGCGTTCTGGCAGCCTCATTTATTCAGCAAACATTCAGCTTGCACTCATTGAGAGTTAAGGTATGGATGAAATAATACACCTACGGAAAGCTTGGGCCGGAGTTACAGAACTGCCGGCATATAGAATGATCAAGGGATAGGAGTGAATGGAGATGAGTTTTGCTAAAAAAATAAGCTCGGATCTTATACTGTGGCTCATTTTAATACTCGCTGCTTTTTTGTACGGTTATGGAGTTTGGAATGACCACTATGTGAATACATACTACACCACTGCCGTGGGAAGTATGCTGCAAAACTTTCATAATTTCTTCTTCGCTTCACTCGACTCTGCAGGTTCAGTCACGGTGGATAAACCACCGGTCACCTTTTGGATTCAGACTCTTAGCGCACTCATTTTCGGGCTGCATGGCTGGAGTGTAATTTTACCTCAGGCGCTTGGGGGCGTGGGCTCCGTGTTGCTCGTATACCTTCTGGTTAAACCTACCTTTGGTAAAGCGGCAGCACGTTTAGCAGCGCTGGCCATGGCAACAACTCCAGTAGCGGCGGCTGTTAGCCGGACGAATAACATTGATGCTTTGTTAGTATTCACGTTACTGTTGGCGGTTTGGTTTTTATTTAAAGGAACGAAGAGTAATAAGCTGGGCAGTCTCCTTGCCGCATTCGCTTTAATCGGTGTTGGGTTTAATGAGAAGATGCTGCAGGCTTATATGGTTTTGCCGGCTTTTTATCTCTTTTATGTCTTGGCTGCGAAAGTGAACTGGAAGCGAAAAGCTGGAGTATTAGCGGCCTCGACAGCTATATTACTCGTGGTCTCGTTATCCTGGGCAGTGATAGTGGATTCGATTCCCGCTAGTAAACGACCTTATATCGGCAGCAGCGGTACTAACTCCGTGCTCAATCTTGCCTTTGGTTATAATGGTGTCGCGCGATTGACGGGTGATCGGGGGACAGGTGGTGGCGGAGGTGGAATGCCTTCAATGAATGGTGGTGAGATGCCGAACATGAATGGCGAGATGCCAGCTATGAACGGTGAAAGACCCGCTATGAACGGGGCAGATGCTGAAAATGGTACGGATAGCGGACGTGGAGCATTTTCGGGTCGGCAAGGCATAAATTCAACCTCAGACGGTCAAAATGGCGCCGATGATGGAGGTTCACCAGGGCAACCACCCGGCGGTGGAACAGATAATCAAAACCGGCAATTTGGTGGTGAAGGTGGGGGCCAAGGACAACGCGGCGGCATGAATGGCGGCGGAGGTGGAATGTTCAATACTGGAACCGCAGGTCCACTGCGCCTGTTCCAATCAGAGCTGTCAGGTCAGGCAAGCTGGATGTTGCCTTTTGTATTGTTTGGTTGTATTGGATTATTCGCTAATCTGCGGAGAAGGAACTTTACGCAAGGGCATAAAGAAGCTCTATTCTGGTTAGCATGGCTGGTCCCGGTGATGGGATTCTTCAGTATTGCGGGATTCTTCCATCAATATTATCTGGTGATGATGGCTCCGCCGATAGCCGCGCTGGTCGGTGCAGGCTGGTCAAAGCTCTGGAGTCTGTATCGCGAGCACTCTGGTTGGCTGTCATGGCTATTGCCAGTTGCGACGCTGGTTACAGCAGTTTTTCAATGGTACATTATTCATCCTTATGACGATACGATTGGCAGGGGCTGGTCGATTGGCATTTTGGCAGCCGGTATAGTTGTTTCTTTGGTGCTGGCCGTTCTTAAAGGCAAGCAGAAGCCATTTGTTTTCTCGGCAAGTATTGTCGCTGTACTAGTATTGTTAATTGGCCCGCTCTACTGGGCAGCTACCCCTATTACTTATGGCCTGAACAGTCAAACCCCTGAAGCAGGACCAGGCAGCAGTGAGGGTAGAGGAGGAATGGGCGGTAATTCTAGCAACTTTGGGCGTAATAGCGTCACAAGTGCGAATGAGAGTCTGTTGTCCTATCTGGAGGAAAATAATACTGGGGAGCCTTATCTGTTTGCCGTATTGGATTATGGCACAGCAGCTCCTTATATCGTCGATAAGGGGGCATCGGTTGTTATTCTGAACGGTTTTTCCAATTCGGACACAGTATATACCACAGATACCCTAAAGGCGTTAGTAGAGAGTGGCAAGGTGAAATACTTCCTGCTGAGCAGCGGCGGTATGGGTGGTGGACGTGGAGGGAATTCTACGCTATCTACATGGATTACCGACAATGGCATAGAGGTTCCAGCAGCGGATTGGGCAGGAAACGACGCTGGCAACAGCGGAACGTTATACAAAGTTACAGTTAACTAGTTCAATGTTTCAGGATACGAAGCGTGCTAATACATTTGCAGGCACGCTTCAGCATTCAAATTAAAGGAGGAGCTGCTCATGAGTATCAACGTGCGCTATTCCATTATTATACCGATGTTTAATGAAGAGGCAGTCATTCAGGAAACGTATCGTCGTATTAAAAAAGTGATGGCAATGACGGAGGAAGTATATGAGCTGATCTTCGTGAATGACGGCAGCACAGACAACTGTGCCCAGATGATCGAGGAATATAGCTATTGGGATGAGAGTGTGAAGCTGATCGATTTGTCACGTAACTTTGGACATCAGATCGCTATTACTGCCGGAATGGACTATGCCCTTGGGGATGCAGTTGTCATTATTGATGCTGATTTGCAAGACCCGCCTGAATTGATCTTGGACATGATTGCAGAATGGAAGAAGGGGTATGAAGTTGTATATGCTAAACGGGTGAAGCGAAACGGTGAATCCTTATTCAAAAAGTGGACGGCCAGCCTGTTTTATAGAATTCTGCGTTATTCAACCGATATTTCTATCCCTGTGGATACAGGTGATTTTCGGCTCATAGATCGTAGGGTTTGCGAAGAGCTCAAACGTCTACCGGAGAAAAACCGTTTCGTACGCGGACTGGTCAGCTGGGTTGGTTTCCGTCAGAAGGCGATTGAATATGAACGGGATGAACGTCTGGCGGGGGAAACAAAATATCCACTAAAACGTATGATCAAGCTCTCTTTGGACGGAATCACCTCCTTTTCTTATAAGCCGCTGAAGCTGGCAGGATATTTGGGCGCACTGCTGTCGGCTTCTGGTTTTCTGTACCTTATGTATGTATTGTACCTGGTAATTTTTACAGACTCAGTCGTTAAGGGCTGGGCTTCGATGATTGGAATTACGCTGACCTTTAATGGCTTCGTACTCATTATGCTAGGAATACTAGGTGAGTATATCGGCCGGATTTATGATGAAACTAAGGGACGTCCGCTTTATATTGTCCAAGAGTTCTATGAAGGTAAGGGGCAGCAAAAGAATGTTCGTGAGCACCCTGTGACCCATCTCCGTAAATAAACTGCAAGGGAGGGATTCCTGATGAAGATTAGAAAAGCTGTCATTCCCGCCGCGGGCTTAGGCACTCGTTTCCTGCCTGCAACTAAGGCTCAGCCAAAAGAAATGCTGCCCATTGTGGATAAACCAGCGATTCAATATATCGTAGAGGAAGCCGTTCGGTCTGGTATTGAAAGTATTATCATCGTGACCGGCCGTAATAAGAAGTCGATTGAAGATCATTTTGATAAATCGGTGGAGCTGGAGCAGACGCTTCTGGAAAAAGGGAAAGAGGATCTACTTCGTGAAGTCCAGCTAATTAGTGAGCTAGCGAGCATCCATTACATTAGGCAAAAGGAGCCGCTGGGACTAGGCCATGCCATCCTTTGTGCGGAACAATTTATCGGTGATGAACCTTTTGCTGTTCTGCTTGGTGACGATATCATGGTCTCGGAGGACCCGGCGCTGCTGCAGATGATGAGATTGTATGAGCAAGAGGAGCAGACCATCGTCGGTGTGCAGCATGTGCCACGGCAGGAGGTTAACAAATATGGGATTATCTCCTCCAGCGGCTCACTAAATGGAGTTCATGAAGTAAAAGGATTGGTAGAGAAGCCCACGCCTGAAACGGCTCCTTCAGAGTACGCCATTATGGGGCGATACATTTTGGAGCCTACGATATTCTCAGTACTGGCTAACCTCGAACGTGGGGCGGGCGGTGAATATCAACTGACGGATGCTTTGCACGAGGTATGCCGGCAAGAAGGATTGCTGGCGCTGGATTTAATCGGCAAACGTTATGATATTGGTGATAAATTTGGTTACATTAAAGCCACGCTGGAGGTAGGTTTGATGCGGGAGGATTTGCGCCCATTATTGGTTCCGTATTTGCAGGAGCTGGCTGCTAGTCTTAAGGGAAGAGAAAAAGAAGTGGACTCCTTGCATTGGAGTATACACAGTTGAGGGAGAGAAACTGTTTCAAACGATCATAACATCGGCTTCGGCGGTGGGATGAGGTTTTGAAGCAGTTTTTTTGCGTGCGGTGTTCAAAAGGCAGGTGAGGGACGAGCAAATAAGTGTACTTTATACAATTAAAAGTATGGGGGGACAGCTGCAAATCGATTTAGTTGCACTTGATACATCTATATCTTCACATTTTAGCTAGAATGCTCAGTTAGCCTGTTTTTAGTTGCATAAAATACACTTAAAACAGCCGTGTGGGTGTTATTGTATGAAATAGCTGCATCAAGTGCAGTTATTTTTAAATTTCTTAACCTTGTTTCTCCTGGGTGACGAAAAAATCCGAAAGACCGATTCCTAAGAATCATCCTCCGGATTTATGTTTTGAGTATAGATTAAGCTTTCAGCACATCATGATCAACGTAACGCGCACCATTTAACTCGCTAATTACATTAATAGCTACCTTCGCACCATCGCCTGCGGTAATAATCGCATGTACACTTACTCCAGCAACAGTACCAGCAGCCCAAATGCCTGCGATATTCGTTTTGCCTTCAGCATCAACGGCTACTACAGTTTTGATTCTTGGCTCTGTACCATCCTTAGTCTCTACGCCAGCTTTGGCAGCTAGATCTGTAAGGGCGCCTGTGGCGAGAATGACATGTTTTGCTTCATGGATAATTCCATCTTCAGTTTCAATGACAAAACCATTGCCGCTGGAGGTGAGGTTGATAGCCTGCTCGGAAACCAGCTCAGCGCCAAATTTAACGGCTTGCTTATGCCCGGTTTCGACCAGCTCAGGACCACCTACTTCGGAAATTCCATAAAAGTTCTCAAACCAACCTCTGCGGGTCATGCCCTTATCGTTGTCGATTAGCAGCGTTTTTTTGCCCGCCTTGGCGGCGAACAGGGCTGCGCTTGCACCGGCAGGACCGGCGCCAATTACGGCGATTTCGTACATGTATTTACCTCCTAAAAGTTTTGTGGAGCAAAACTCGCTTCGAAAGCATACGCTTAAGTTTTGTGGAGCGATGCTCCTTAGAATGGACTACATAGCAAAACTGGCAACGAAAGCATACGCTTGGTTTTGTGGAGCGATGCTCCAGTTCCTCTTAATTATAACGGTTGTTACTCTTCCTTGGCTAATCCTTCCTCGCAAGGCAGGCTAACCGTAAACGTTGTCCCCTCGCCAACAGTGCTATTTACACTAATCTTGCCGTGATGTGCCTCGACAATAGATTTTGTAATGGAGAGACCCAAACCTGATCCGCCGTATTTACGTGTGCGAGAGGAGTCACTGCGGTAGAATCGATCAAAGATATGTGGGAGATGCTCTCCGGGAATTCCGTAGCCATTATCCCGCACGCTTAATAGAGCTTGATTTCCTTCCGCTTGTAAAGAAAGATGAATGCTCCCTGTCGCGGTATCGGTATGCTGAACTGCATTGTGGAACAGATTCAGAATCACCTGCTTGAGCTTATAGGGATCATATTTACCACGGATGCCATAGGAGATATCAAAAGTAACTTTACGTTGATCTGCGAGCAAAAGCAGATGCGGCTTCATTTCGTGAATCACCTCGCTGAGGATCAGATCAGTCATCTGCAGTTGTGGAGCTCCGTCCATCCGAGCGAGCAGTAGCAGATCCTCGACCAGCTTATTGATCCGTTTCGATTCGCCATGCATGCTCCGCAACGAGTTATATAACTGTTCTTTATTATCGGCGGCGCCCCGCAGCAAGACCTCAAGAAAACCGTGTATTGAGGTAAGCGGAGTTCTAAGCTCGTGAGAAGCATCGGCAGCGAACCTGCGCATCTGCTCCTTGGCCTCCCGTTCATTATGAAAGGATATTTCGAGACGTTCGAGCATACCATTGAATGAATGAGCAAGCTTGTCGATCTCGGCCTGTCCTTGGTCAACTGGAAACCGAATGTCCAAATTACCGGCATTAATGATCTCAGCCGATTCTCCCATATTAGAAAGAGGAACTAACGTCTTTCGCAGGGCCGGCAAGTATAGGAATAATCCAGTCAATAAAGCAATCACTGACAAACCTGCGTAGATCAGCAGCTGCTGCATAATCACATCCGTTAATGGCCCCGTGCTCACACTCATTTGCAGCAGCAATCTAGTATTTCCAGGCCTATAAAGATTCATGAATATGGCTAGATGTTCAGTGCCGTCTTCAGCTTGGATGAGCTTGTAATTTCCTGTTGCCCTATCTGTGGTGTGAATCAGCAGCGCATCGTATTGCTCATTGGTCAACCTGGGTGCTGCTATATCTGAGAGGGTCAATTGCTGTAAATCCCTGAAGGTGCCATCCGAGCTGTACATGGCGAGAGTTGTATGGGCATCAAGCAGAAGCGGACGCCGGTTCTCGCCAGTTCGCAGCCCACTTGGCATTTTATTCATGTCTTCTCTTTCCATCGGGAAATTGCTGTTAAACTCGTTGTTCGTGTCATTTATACCTGTGGTGTCCTCGTCATAGGAATTAAAAAAGTTGAAAAACATCTCACGGGGGACAGAACGTATTTGCGCTTCCATAGACTCCGCTCTATTGCTGTATATAAAATCTCGCATAAGGATATATTGTAAGACTCCAATTAGCAGCAGCAATCCTGATAGAATGAGCAGCGATGTGGCAAGCAGCTGTTTACGCAGGGAACGTGGTGCAGGTAGTCTGCGAAGCCATCTGAAGATGGGAGTGCTCATAGATCCACCCGGTAGCCTGCGCCCCGCAGGGTACGGATAATACGGTGCTCCTTATCTCCGAGCTTCTCACGAAGCGAACGGATATAGACCTCAACAATATTTTCCTCACCGCCAAAATCATAGCCCCACACTTTATCAAGAATCATAGGCTTGCTGAGTACAAGGCCGTGATTGATAACGAGATACTGTAATAACTCGTATTCCGTAGGGGATAGTTCAAGTACTTCCTCCCTGAAGCGAATTTCCTTTCGCCGGCTGTCAATTCGGAAAGGACCGCAGCGGACCTCACCTAGCAGCCCCGGAAACTGATTCCGCAGCCGCGCTTGGATCCGCGCTAGTAATTCATCAAAGCTGAAGGGCTTGACCATATAGTCGTCAGCACCAATAGATAGTCCTTTTACGCGATCATCCACTTCGTCTTTTGCAGTAAGCATGATGACAGCTACCTCTGTCTCTTCCGAGCGCAGATAGTGACATACCTCGAATCCATCCATACCCGGCATCATAACATCCAGGATAGCTACATGGGGCTTGAATTCAGCTGCAATTGAAATGGCGCTTAGCCCGTCCGACGCGGTTCTTACTTCAAAACCTTCATTAAGGAGACCCAGTTCCAGGAACTGTAATATATGAGGCTCATCATCTACGAGCAGAAGTCGAACTCCTTGTACTGCTTTCATCATAGGTTCCTCCAAATCGGTGATAGATAGCTTCATTATGCCATATCCGGTTGAATGTTTGCTGAAGACCGGAGGATACTTTTTCTAGAATAAATGAGCGAATTTCTTTCACATGGCTTTAAATTGGTTAATCTAGTTATAAGGAATATTAACGTGTTTAATGACAAACAGGGTTAAAAATTCCGGATTTTCGGAATTGCGATAAAGGGTTTTGACGAAGAATATAGAACACTTTACAATAAGGATAATCTCCTGATTCAGGCTCTTGATTTTGGAGAATGCTCTCCCTATTTTAGGTTAGATCATCCGAACGTGTAAAATTTCCTTCCTCGTTTTTTCAACTTTGTCATCTTCCTATCAAGGCTCATTTCTTTCTGGTGTATTTCTTTTCTAATTCACTTCTTTCTGGAATTCTGTTCATTCATCCTAGGTTTGCTGAACTTTATATTACCCATAAGTCAAGGGAGGCTTTTCCATGAAGAAAAAAGAAATGGTAGCCATGCTATTGGCTGGAGGCCAAGGCAAAAGATTGAAAGGTTTAACCAAATCGCTTGCCAAGCCCGCTGTCTATTTTGGGGGCACTTATCGGATTATCGACTTTCCTTTAAGTAACTGCTCCAATTCGGGTATTGATACTGTCGGTGTATTGACACAGTATGAGCCACTTATACTACATTCTTACATCGGAGTAGGCAGTGATTGGGATTTGAACCGTAAGAATGGTGGAGTATTCGTATTGCCACCGCATGAACGTGAGAATGGAAGCAGCTGGTATCGGGGAACAGCCGATGCGATTTATCGAAATCTTAAATTTGTAGATCAGTTCGACCCCGAGCATGTCCTTATTCTATCCGGTGATCACATTTATAAAATGGATTATCATGCTATGCTGCAATACCACAAGGAGAGAAACGCAGATTGCACGATTTCTGTGATTGACGTTCCGCTGGAGGAAGCAAGTCGATTTGGAATCTTAAATACGGAGGACGATCTGAAAATTTACGAATTTGAGGAAAAGCCTGCACAGCCAAAAAGCACGCTAGCTTCTATGGGTGTGTACATCTTTAAATGGGAAATTCTCCGCAAGCATTTACTGGAGGACGGAGAGAATATAGGATCATCTCACGATTTTGGTAAAGATATCATTCCTTTGATGCTGGAAGACGGGAACTCTTTATTTGCGTACCCTTTTGAAGGGTATTGGAGAGACGTCGGTACGGTAGCCAGCCTGTGGGAAGCGAATATGGATTTACTGAGCGATAATCCACCGCTTAATCTAAATGATCCCAGCTGGCGCATATTTACACGCAATCCGAATCAACCTGCCCAATATGTCGCACCTGGGGCGAAAGTGTCAGGATGCATTATTAATGAAGGCTGCATTGTGCATGGTGAAGTGAAGCACTCGGTTCTTTTTTATGGCGTAGAAGTAGGTGAAGGCAGTGTGATTACGGACTCCGTAATTATGCCTAAGGTTAAGATTGGTAAGAACGTACGCATTCATAAAGCGATTATTAGTGAGAATACGGTAATCGACGATTATATGGAAATAGGCATCGAGCGGGAGAACGAGAACGAAATTCTGCTGATCGACAATAAAAGCAAGAAACGTAAATCAGCTGTGGCCAAAACCATATAATCAAGCTAAAACGCCTTCGGCGTCCTTCTAGGGACGGTAAGCGTTTATGCGAGATTTATAAGGATAAAGTATATAGTGAAACTTATACTTTCTTATAAATTATAAGAGGACGGTGGATTCCGATGAAGCAACTCATGGGTGTAATTAATCTGGATCATGAACTCGATAAACTAAATGAACTCACTTATTTCCGCTGTGGTGCAGCCGTACCTTTTGCCAGTCGTTATCGGTTGATAGATTTTGTGCTTTCCAATATGATGCGTGCGGATCTGGAGAGCGTGGGCCTGTTTGTTCGCCGTAAATACCGTTCTTTAATGGACCATTTGGGTGACGGGAAATCTTGGGATATGAATCGCAAGCATGGGGGACTATTTATTTTGCCTCCGGACTGGAATGATCCCACCGATACTTCTCTTGGCGACCTTCAGCATTATCATAATAATCTGGATCTTTTTAAACGGGGATCTGCTAAATATATTGTGTTTTCCGGCAGCCAGCATATTAATACTATCGATCTCCAGGACTTGTACAGCTATCATTTGGAGAAGGGTGCCGACGTTACAGTAGTATACAAAAAAATAGAGCAATTGCAGCCAGAACATGAGTTATGCCAGCGTATTGAAGTGGACGAAGAGAATAATGTGACCAATATCCATCATGAGAAGGATCATCCCAATTTATATCTCGATATCTTCATTATGGAGAAAAAACTGTTCCTGGAGCAGGTGGAACATTGCATTGCACATGGTGAGAGTTATTTTTTCCGTGATGTGATTCAGAAAAACCGTCATAAATTCAAAATCGCTGCTTATGAATATCATGGCTATCATGCCGTAATTAATTCATTGGAAAGCTATTATAAGAATAGTCTGGAGCTGCTTCAGCAGGAGAATTACTTTAGTCTGTTCAAAGAAAGTCCCGTGCAGACGAAGATTAAATATGAGGCTCCTACCCGATATTTAGAAAGCGCAAATGTCAGCAATTCACTGGTGGCTAACGGCTGCATTATAGCTGGAACGGTGGAGAACAGCGTGATCTTTCGTGGGGTTCAGGTACGTAAAGGAGCGAAGATCATCAATTCTGTAATTATGCAGAAGTGCATTATAGAGGAAGATGCTGTTATTGAGAATGTGATCATGGATAAGGACGTACATTTAAGTAAGAATCGAATTCTCGTCGGGGATAGTAAACGTCCATTTGTGATCGCCAAGAGCAGCAAAATATAAACCAACTGGATTAGATGAAACGAAACAGTATAACCTATCTGATCTACAGGCATAGTCTAATGCATCCCTAAAAAAAGCTTTTGTCAGGAGGAACCTGCTGTTGTTTAACGATAAAGAAACTTTCAAACAGGTGTTTCGCGAGACGCTCATCAGTAAATTGGGCAAACCTTTGGAGGAAGCCTCTAATGCTGATGTCTATAAAATATTAGGCAACATGATTCGCGAGAATGCCGGGAAAAATTGGGCGGATACCAATCAAAAGTACAAGACGGATAAGGATAAGCAGGTATACTATTTTTCTATGGAGTTTCTGATCGGAAGACTTCTGGGGAACAATCTGCTGAATATGGGCGTGCTGGAGGTCGTGCGTGAGGGATTGGCCGATCTTGGTTTCTCGCTGCAGGATATTGAGGAGGTAGAAGCCGACGCTGGGCTTGGCAATGGAGGACTTGGACGTCTAGCTGCTTGTTTCTTGGATTCACTGGCCTCCCTGCAATATGCGGGGCATGGTTGCGGTATACGTTATAAATACGGCCTGTTCGAGCAGAAAATCGTTGACGGGTATCAGGTGGAACTGCCCGATTACTGGCTGCAAAATGATAATGTATGGGAAGTGCGTCGTGAAGACAAGCAGGTAGAAGTAAGGTTCTGGGGCGTGATTGAGACTCGCGAGGAGAACGGGCGGCTTATCTTTGAGCATAGTCAATATGAGGCCGTTCGTGCAGTTCCGTATGATGTGCCTATCATTGGTGCAGATCGGCGGCATGTGAATACACTGCGCAACTGGAGTGCGGAGTCCATCACTCAGCCTACCAGAACCTTTGGCTCTTTTGCCGGATCAGACTATCATAAATTCCTGGAATATAAGCGTTCCGTTGAATCCATCTCGGAGTTCCTGTATCCGGATGATTCACAATACGAAGGCAAGCTGTTGCGGTTGAAGCAGCAATACTTCCTCTGCAGTGCTGGCCTGCAAAGTATTCTGCGAACCTTTGGAAAGCTTGGACTCCCTATACAATCGCTGCCCGACAAGGTTGCACTTCATATCAATGATACACATCCGACGCTTGTAATCCCTGAATTGCTGCGGATTCTGATGGATGTACATGGATTAGGATGGGATGAAGCGTGGAGTATTACAACTCGTATGGTTTCCTATACTAATCATACGATCTTGAGCGAAGCCCTGGAGAAATGGCCTATTCAAATGGTCAGGGACTTGCTTCCGCGTATTTTTCTTATTATTGAAGAGATCAATGCCCGCTTCTGCGGCGAGCTGATGAGTCGTTATCCCGGGGATCAGGACCGGATTTCACAGATGGCGATTATTCATGACGATCAGGTTCGCATGGCCCATCTGGCGATTGTGGCGAGCCATAGTGTCAATGGGGTAGCGGCGCTGCATACAGAAATATTGATGAAACGCGAAATGCGGCTCTTTAATGAAATGTACCCGCACCGCTTCAATAATAAGACGAATGGGATTACTCACCGGCGCTGGCTGATGCATGCCAATCCGGATCTGGCTAACCTTATCAATCAATCGATAGGAACCCGCTGGATGAGCCATCCGCAAGAGATGATTGGCTTGATTAAATATTGTGAGGATGCTTCCTTCCAGGAACAAGTAGCCAGCATTAAACGGCGGAATAAGCTCAAGTTGGCTGAATACATCTACAGCAAGCATTCGGTACATGTAGACCCCGACTCTATCTTTGATGTTCAGGTGAAGCGCCTGCATGCTTATAAGCGGCAGCTGCTAAATATTTTGCATATTCTGCATATGTACAACCAAATCAAAGATAATCCTTCGATGGATATGGTACCCCGCACGTTTATATTCGGAGCAAAGGCGGCACCAAGCTATCATTTGGCGAAGCGAATTATCAAGCTGATCAATACTGTGGCGGAGGCTGTCAACAAGGATCCGGATGTTAAAGGCAAGATCCGTATCTTTTTCCTTGAGAATTATTCGGTATCCTTGGCCGAGAAGATCATTCCTGCTGCGGATATTAGTGAACAGATCTCTACTGCGAGTAAAGAGGCCTCCGGCACGGGGAATATGAAGTTTATGATGAACGGTGCATTAACCGTAGGTACGATGGACGGCGCTAACGTGGAAATGCATGAGATGGTAGGGGACAACAATATGTTCCTGTTCGGTCTTCGTGCTGAGCAGGTAATGGATTATTATCAGCATGGCGGCTATCACGCACGTGATATCTACAATGGGGATAGTCGTGTGAAGGAAGTATTGGATCAGTTGGTTAATCCGGGACCTATATGCTGTCATGGTGCGGAGTTTGAGACCATTTTCCATTCTCTTTTGGATAATAACGATGAATTCTTTGTACTTAAGGATTTCGCAAGTTATGTCGAGACTCATGTCGAGATTGACCGGGCATACCGCAACCGTCAGGAATGGCTGAAGAAGTCTATTATAAATATTGGTCATTCCGGTAAATTCTCTAGCGATAATACGATTAGCCGCTACGCCGCGGAGATTTGGAATATCAGTCCGGTACGGCTATAGGCTCAACAAGATTAGGCTGTCTTATAAGTAGGAGATTCCTACAAATGAGACAGCCTATTTCTTATGCTTTATAAGGCAGAGCTGCTTTAGATAACTTCCGATACCAGGGCAGCGAACCGCTCTAGGAACCGGCGTTCCTCATCATCAAAACGATCTTTCAGCGGACTGTCGATATCGAGTACGCCAAGCAAACGATCATCCTTGATCAGCGGGACAACAATTTCGCTGTTTGAAGCGGCGTCACAGGCGATATGTCCCGGGAATGCATGGACATCTCCAACTACTAGCGTGCGTCGTTCCGCAGCAGCCGTTCCGCAGACTCCACGAGACAACGGGATGCGGATGCAGGCAGGAAGACCTTGGAAAGGTCCGAGCACAAGCTCCTTGCCATCAAATAAATAAAAACCGGCCCAATTCGTATCCGGCATAGCGTGTTTAAGCAGTGCCGAAGCATTGGCCAGGTTGGCCGTAGCACTTGGTTCGTCCTTTACTAATGCTTCTAGTTGGATTAGAACCGCTTCAAACTGCTCGTTGCGTGTTCCATCGTAAGGCATAGCTTGAAACATGAAGCATCACCTTCCTGTACTTTAAATTCAAATATGAACTCATAACTGTAATTATCAACATAGTACAGCTAGACATGATACGTCAAGCGACAATACCAATCTGTAACAATATGGAATGTTCCTTGAAGTCCATGAAATGCGCAACAGCCACAATAATGTTTCCGAGGATCGGTCAGAGGGTAATGCTAGTATAAATACCGAAGGCTATATAGCCGGAAGAGGTGGAATATGCGCGCTGATGTACAGAACTTGTTCATAGGAATTCATATGCTTTATTGTGCACGGGATAAAGATGTGACGATCTCAGAGATGCTGCTCGGACTTGAAGATCTGGGGTATCGTGTAGGAGAACGCGAAGTGAAACAGGAATTGGAAAAGCTGACACTGGACAACTTTCTGACTGCCCATACCGAAGGGTACAGTATTACGGGGACTGGAATTGAAGAGTTCAAGGATATTCGAGCCAAACTTCAGGTGTTATGCAGTGAAGTTATTCATGAAGCGGAATGAAATCATTGTAGTTAAGTTTAATAAAAAGCGTCTGTATTAAGGGAGTGTATGCCCCCTGATGCAGACGTCTTTTTATGTTAACGCGTAGAATTTGTTCTTTTCAATGTTAAAGAATTTAGAACTTTTATCTTAAGGATATACTCTTGAATGATGTATAATTGATAAGTTGAAGGGGGGCAGAGACTTGTATATCTGCAATGGAGTGATACCCACACTGGTCGGCAGTAGATTGAAGCTGTGTGCCATGACTACTGAGCATGCTTCAGCATTATATCAGATCTGGTCTCATCCAGAGGTCACCCGCTGGCTGGGGGCTCCAGCATTATCCTCTATAGAAGAGACTAAGCAACTGATTGCTTTTTTATCACAGATGGCTCAGGAAGAGGAGAGCTTGCGCTGGAGTATTGTAGGACCCGAAGGTGAAGTTATAGGGAGCTGCGGTTATAACTATTGGCAGTTGCAGGGAGCTTACCGCGGGGAAATTGGCTGCGATCTGGCGCCTGCCTTTTGGGGACTTGGATATATGAAAGAAGCGCTTGGTTTAGTGCTCGACTTCGGCTTTAATAGGATGGGGCTGAATCGGATAGAAGCGCTGTGTCATCCTGATAATAATCGTGCGGAGAGGCTGGTTCAAACGCTCGGCTTTCAGAAGGAAGGTATACTGCGTCAATATCGCCAGACACCTTCCGGCTTTCAGGATGTGACCCTACATGCGCTTCTACGTGGGGAATGGGAATAATTTTATTACATAAAGAGAGGGTTTGGAACATTGAAGTCAACAGGGGATTTAGAACGTAAATTAATACTGATAGGGGTGCTGCTAGCTACCTTTCTAGCTGCGATTGAAGGAACGGTAACAGGACCAGCGGGTCCAGCTATCGTAGGTGAATTTCAGGGAATGCAGTGGCTTAGCTGGATATTCACTTCTTATTTGCTGGCAATGGCTATTACTACTCCTATTTTCGGCAAAATCAGTGATCTCTTTGGACGCAAGCCGGTGTTCATGTGGGGAGCAGCTGTTTTTTTATTAGGCTCGTTATTATGCGGTATTTCGCAAAGTATGGAGCAGCTGATCCTGTTCCGGGCAATACAGGGGATTGGCGCGGGTGCGCTCATTCCAATGACCTTTACCATCATCGGGGATATTTACAGTATCGAGGAGAGAGCGAAGACACAAGGATTACTTAGCTCTGTATGGGGGATTTCCTCTTTGGTAGGTCCTCTTCTTGGGGGATATGTAGTAGATTACCTAAGCTGGCGCTGGGTATTTGTTTTTAATCTGCCATTCGGTTTATTAGCAATGGTATTTATTGCCCGCTATCTGAAGGAAGAGAAGGTACGTCGGAAAGCACAAATTGATGTGGCAGGGGTGCTGCTGTTCGCTGCTGGTATGGGCGCATTGCTCTTCAGTCTCTCCACAGGTGGACAGAATCTGGAGTGGACATCCCCACTGCTAATCGCAACTCTAAGTGTGGCTGTTATCCTGCTAGTCTTATTTTTCTTTGTGGAGCGTCGTGCTCCTGAACCTATGTTGCCGCTGGGTCTATTCTCGAACCGCAACATAGCGGTGTCTACTGGCGCTAACCTGCTGGTAAGCACATTAATTATTGGGCTTTCTACGTATGTGCCATTATGGGTGCAGGGTGTATCCGGAAAAAGCGCCGCCATCTCAGGTTTGCTACTGGCGCCGATGTCGGTAGGCTGGATGTTTGGTTCGATCGCCGGAGGGCGGATGATTCTAAAAGCGGGTTCGCGTCGAACCGCAATGCTTGGGTTGATTATGATCGCTGCCGGGGCTATTGGCCTGGCTTTCTTAACAGGTGAGTCTTCACAGCTGCTGCTTTTATGCTTGATGCTGGTCTGTGGAGTTGGCTTTGGGTATTCTTCTACAGTCTTTACGATTATTGCGCAGTCCTCTGTTGCGTATGAGCAACGGGGAGCATCTACAGCGCTTAATGCGTTCACGCGTTCTTTAGGACAGACTGTTGGGGTGGCTATTTTTGGTTCTTGGCTGAACTTGAATATTGATAAGCTGTTAAGAAAACAACCGGATTCGAACATCTCAGGGGATGATATTAATAAGCTGCTTGGATCGCATGCAGGAACTAACCTGTCTGGGGAAGTATCAAATAGTCTGCGTGATGCCCTTGAAGGTGGTCTTCATTCATTATTTATCGTAATGGCAGTTTTCGCTGTTTTGTCGCTGATAATATCCTGGGGTTTGCGCAAGGGTGTGCCTTCAGTAGAGGATGCTACATCGTCCTTGAAAAAGGCATAACTTATTAGGTAGATAGCGTGTTAAAGTGGTTGAACCATACGAATTGACTCTTGGAGTGGCGCATGGAATGACGCACGGAATAGCGCATGGAGTGATACATGGACTAACGGACGGAGTAGCACATGGAATCACGCACGGAATAACGGACGGTGGCACGCCAGATTGATGTAACCTCTAGAGTAGAGCGTCGATGGAAGTAGTGGATAGACGCGTTTAGTTGTATTTCGTACAACTATAATCCTGCCGGTAACTTTTTCAATGGATATAGCTGTATTTAGTACACCTATTTTCTTGATTTACTCGCCTAGGGGTGGTTTGTCTGGTTTTTAATTGTACAGAATACACTTAAAGTTAGAATGAGCCGATTTGCATACGAAATAGCTGTATAGAATGCAGTTATTCCCTAAGTTACTGCTCAGGTTCATCAAGATCGGGCGCCGAAAATATAGCGAGTTACATCAAAAGTGAATTTTACCGAGAGCGATAGTAACGGTCAGCTAGAAGGGACGCCCAATCGGAAGCGTGCTCGCCAAGTCCAATCGGAAGCATGCTTGCAAGTCCTGCCGAATAAGGATGACTATGATCCGAGGTTTGCCAAAAGCGGACCTCAAAGTCCGTCTTCGGCATCGACTTACCGATCATCTGCTCAAGTAAGCCGGCGCAGAACAAAAAAACCAATAGGCGATTCTCAAATAAATCGGAGAATCGCCTATTGGTTTTCTTTTTACCATTAACAGAAATCAAGAATAGCTTGTCTGTAACACATAAATAAGCGACTCTTACTTACGAGGAAGAGGGGACAGCTTCTCAGCTTGTAGACCCATCTTTTTGAGCAGAACAATCATTTGTTCCTTCTCATCATCATTCAGACCGCTGAAAGCAAGATGCAGGCGTTCCGAATATTTCGGATACATCTCATTCATGAGACGTTCACCTTCCGTAGTCAGCTCCGCAAAAATCACACGGCGATCGCTCGGACAAGGCTTACGCTGCAAATAGCCGCGTTCCTCAAGCTTATCGATTACGTAAGTAACGTTGCCGCTTTGCAGCAGCAGCTTGGCGCCAATTTGTTGAATGGGTTGTGGTCCCTTATAGTACAAAACTTCCATAACGGCAAAGGCAGTCGGATTAAAACCTTCAATTTTGCTGCCGGTAACAGCATGTTCATTAATGCTCTTAAAAGACTTGGCAAATACCCGGTACAAATGTAGTGTTAATTGCGTATCACGTTCGTAAGATTGTATCATGCTTCTCCACCCTCTATCGTTAATCATGTGTGAACTCATCGCACAGTTTGCAATCAATAGTCATTAGTGCACGGGTTACCTGTGCAACGAACCTTGAGATAACCTTAGAATACGTGAAAGAGCGAATGAAGAACATGTGATTTGTCACAATGAGCACACTTTTAATTATTAAAAATCAAACAATTTTTTAAATACGGTAAAAACGAAGGTTTTTTTGATTTCAGTCTTTGAAAGGATAAGAATTTCAGCCTTAGGTTCAAGCGCTATTTACGCCTCCAGACGGATGATTGATGTTCTCCAATATTTTACTATTACTTCATCGAGAAATAGTAACGGGGAGTGAAGTAAGATGGAGGAACAGCTGGCTCATGATTCAAAAGAAGGAAAGCTGACGGCGAATAAGCCCTTTATGCTGCTTATTGCCGCACAGCTTGTATCGAATGTGGGAGACTGGTTGCATATCCTAGCACTACTGACAATGGTAGGTTTTAAATGGAATGCTACACCGTGGGAAATTACGGCTATATCTTTATGTATGGCTGTGCCGTTGCTCTTGGGAGGGCCGTTTGCAGGTTATTTAAGTGACCGGTTTAACCGCAAGGCGCTGATGATTGGTTCCGATCTTGCTCGTGCCGGAATTGTTGTTTGTTTGGTATTTGCAGGTTCTCTCTGGCAGGTATATGTCCTGTTGGTAGCTAAAGGGATCATGGATGTACTCTTTTCACCAGCCAAAAGCGGAAAGCTCAAGGAGCTTGTCCCTGCGGCCCAGATGGATAAAGCCATGGCGCTTAGCTCATCTATTGAACAAATAACTAAAATTGTAGGTCCTGCTCTCGGTGGACTGCTGGTTGCCGCATTTGGTATTGCCGCTTGTTATGTGATTGACTCGGCTACCTTCATTTTATCGGCGGTCATCTTAATAGGACTGCCGCGTGCGGCTGCACTGAAGAAAGATGCAGCAGAGGATAGCACAGGGGAGAATGGTGCTCGGAAGTCTTTTCGCCAAGAAATGTCGGCGGGTCTGCAGGTGATCGTGGGAATGCCTGTAGTGCTTTGCGGGATTGCTATGCTGGTGCTAGTGCTGCTAATGCTGCAAATTGGTGATTCGCAGATTGTAACGTTATTCCGGGAAATTCCGGGTGTGAACGGAGATCTGCTGGGTTGGTGTGTGGCAGCCAGTGGTCTTGGCACCTTACTGTCAGCCCTGCTTGTAAGCCGTATAGGCAGTGGTAAACATACGCTCGTCTTCATGGGATTGGGAGCTGTAATTATGGGGGTTGTTTTCTCAAGTGCAGGAATTGTAACTGCCCACGGTCAGGCTGGACTCTGGATGAACATCGCTTTGTTTGGTTCTTTTATGTTTGCTGGTGTGGGAGCAGGCCTTGCGTTTATTCCCTTCAATTCTATGCTGCAACAGCGGACCCCTGCGGAATACACGGGCCGTGTATTTGGAACTATAGGCAGTCTAACAAGTGCGGCTGTTATCTTGGGACCTGTAGCCGGTGGGGCTTTAGTTACAGCGTCAGGACCTGTCCCAGCGTTCATTCTCTCTGGTACGCTTACAGCCCTGCTTGGAGTGTTGCTGTTAATGCTGCGTGGTAAAATCGAGCGGAGAGATGAAGCGGCAATTAAACGTGAGGAAGGAATTTCAGCAACAAATAACCTAGAGCTTCTCGGACAGACCTCTCTTTAATGGGAGGTTTCTTTTTAAATATAAGAGTAGTTCTCTTAGCTGTGAAAAAATCAGTATGCTTCCTTGGAGAAAGTATATATAGTACGATTAGAGAAGCTATCTTTCTGGATTGGAATTTCGATAATAATATTTATAAGAAATATTTAGGAGTTGGCGAATATGGAGAATGTAGAAATAACAGGGGATACCGAGAGCGACGAAGAGATTGTACTCGATGTTGAGATCGATGAAGCAGGCTATGAAGCAGGTGCCCCATGCATATTCGATATTTCATTTCAGGTGCGGCGTGGACAGCTGCTCGGACTGATCGGACCAAATGGTGCGGGAAAAAGTACTACAATCAAAACATTGCTCGGTTTGCTTAAGAATACCAAAGCTAAGGTCTCCTTTAATGGAGTTAATAAGTCCTATGCTTATGTACCGGAGCAGCCGGTGTTTTATGAGGATCTGACCTTATGGGAGCACTTAGATTTGGCTGCTGCTGCTTATGGACTAAAATATGAGCAGTTTCAAGAAACGGCGGAGAGATTACTGAAGCAGTTCGGTATGAATCATGTCCGTGATGATCTTCCAGCTGGCTTCTCTAAGGGTATGAAACAGAAAATGATGCTGATGCTGGGCTTTTTGGTACAGCCGGATGTTTATATTGTGGACGAGCCTTTTATCGGCTTGGATCCTCGGGCCACTAAAGATTTCCTGCGACTGCTGGAAGCGGAGCGGCAGCGCGGAGCTGGTGTATTAATGTCTACGCATGTATTGGATACTGCTGAGAAAATTTGCGATGATTTTGTGCTGATCTCGGGTGGCAGGGTTGCCGCTGCAGGAACGCTTGAAGATATACGTGATTATGCTGGGCTGCCGGAGGCGTCGTTGTTTGATTGCTTCGACGAACTGACATGAGTAAGCAGAAGCAGCGAGGGTTTGCTTTTCCTACCTCCAAAAAGCTATTCTGGCGGCGATTATTTTCTCATTGGCGTGAGCAATCTGCTATTATTCGTACGGCAGCCGATTGGACTGTGCTGTTATATATACTGATTCCCGGAGGATTTCTGGGAGGACGGTTATATTACGGGTTCTGGAATGAGGCACTGCCAGCTTGGAGTGCAGATTTGCCGTTTATGTTGATTCCTTCATTATTAGTGCTCCTGCTCTGTAGAGGTGGACTGGTGCTATTATTGCAGGAAGGCGATCTATTATTTCTAAGACAACGGCAGCGATGGATAAATACGATCATGTTTCGCGGGTTGCTGTACAGCCTGATCGTAACATCGTTGAAGTTCTGTGTAGCTTTTGTGCTGTTATTACCTTTCCTGGTTCGGGGATATGGAATGCTGTCATCCGAGGTATGGGCGCTGTTCGCTCTGACTCTGGCATGTAGCTGGTGCGTTAAATTACTTGGGCATATTGTAAAAGTACAAAAGCAAGGCTGGCGGCGCTGGCTGTGGCTGATTCTGGCCATCTCCGTTCCCTGTGGGATTTATTTCCGTGCAGCTGCGTTTTGGAACAACCGTCCAGTTTTTATGCTGCTGATTGCAGCACTCTTTGCAGTCGTAGCGGTAATCGCTCTTCAGCGGCGTATAGTGATGCGTGGGACATTCATGAACGATGTGCGTGAAGATTATAAGCAGCGGATGAAAATAGCGGCCCTATTGCTCCGCGGCGTACTGGATAAGCCACGTCCGACCCGCCATAAGCCGTGGATTTTCCGGAAATCACAGCCTTTGCTAAAATCAAAAACTGCCGAGAGCCGTTTCTCTGCGGCAGCGATTAAGGCACTTGTACGGAATCCGGCCCATTTAAAGCTCTACTTATCGTTTACTGCTGTGTCCCTTCTAGCGATATTTATCATTCCATCAGGGTTCAAATGGCTGGGCTTTATAGTTTTAGTTTCCCTCATGACCAATTGGCTGTTGTCGTTCTGGTCGTTATTCGTGGGAGATGATTACATCGGAATTCTGCCGTTTACGAAAGAACAAAAAGCCGAAGCGGGGCTGCGTGCGGTCCCTATCTTACTGTTTCCTTTTTCAATCATTTGTTCTGCGCTGATCTGTATTTCCTTATATGGATGGTTTGGGATTATCCTGTTCATCCCGCTAGGTTATATCGTTGCACTGTTTAGCTCTAGAATATTTGGAACATTTCGCTTAGCGAAATAAAGATATAAATAGAACGGAAGAGTGCCCCATAAGCCGTAAAAAGGCTGCTGGGGCACTCTTCTTTTTTTGTCTTGATTCGATCTATTGCACGCACGTACGTATGAGGTACCTAGCTAGCCTATCGGACACAGCTGCTCCTAAACATACTATTTTTCCACTTTTGGGATGCTAACGGACTCCATAGTTGCTATTGCCATGAAAAACACCATATATGAGCCTCATTATAAGGAATAGCGTCGTTGGAGTCCGAAACCCTGCCAATAAGGTGAAAAATACGTA
The DNA here is from genome assembly GCF_038002845.1 of Paenibacillus sp. FSL F4-0122. Taxonomy (NCBI): domain Bacteria; kingdom Bacillati; phylum Bacillota; class Bacilli; order Caryophanales; family Paenibacillaceae; genus Paenibacillus; species Paenibacillus sp. FSL F4-0122. The sequence goes on along the minus strand of NZ_JBBODI010000001.1, from coordinate 1,650,039 downwards.
AATAACGTCATCTGGGTCCGAAGCCGCAGTAGCTGATTAGGCAGACGCTCCACATAGCTAACGAACCCAAAACAGAGGAGCGATTCTCTAATTAATGAGAGAATCGCACGGTCCGCCATTTTCAAAGCAGTAAGCTGCTTGGAGGATATTCACGTTGCACTAGAGATTATCCCAGTCGAATGTCAGCGGCGTGTTTGCCTGCTGTATATCCTGTTGAGAAGGCCGCTGTTATATTGTAGCCTCCTGTATAGCCATGGATATCGAGTACCTCGCCGCAGAAGAATAACCCCGGCATAAGCTTCGATTCCATTCTTTTGGGATCGATCTCCTTCAGATTTACCCCACCGCCGGTAACAAAGGCCTCGGATAGGGAACGGGTGCCATGCACATAAACTGGCATGCGTTTCAAAATCCCAGCCAATAGAAGCAATCCATTCTTGGAGACGTGATGACCGGTTGTATCCCCATCTAATTCAGCTTTAGTCAGCAAGAGGGGGATGAGACGTTCTGGCAACAGTCCTTTCAGCGAATTGCGGATCGCTTTCTTTGGTTCCTGATCCAGCTTATCCTGCAACATAGATTCTACTTCCTGTGCGTTCAGATCAGGGAAGAGATCGATGGACATCTCCACCGTATCTGTGCCGGATTTACGTTGGACTTGTCTCAGAAATTGGCTGCACCGCAGTGCAATGGGTCCTGATAATCCAAAATGGGTGAATATCATATCCCCTCGATGAGAGATGACTTTCTTTCCTTTAGGATTCCACACAGTAAGGACCACATCACGTAACGACAGACCTTGCAGCTCGCCGGACTTAATCCATTCTTCCCGTGAAAGAATCGGCACCTCTGTCGGGAACAGCTCGGTGATCGTGTGCCCTGCGGCTTCTGCCCAAGGGTAACCATCTCCCGTGGAGCCGGTCTGTGGTACGGACTTGCCTCCGGTAGCGATGATAACAGCAGTGCAGGCGATCGTCTTGCCCGAGCTCAGTTGGACTCCCTTAACAGCCCCTTCGTTATAGATTATTCTTGAGACGGGACTGTCGGTCATAATCTGTACGCCTAGACTCCGTACTTTGCTAATTAAGGCAGAGACGACACTAGAGGCCTTATCGGAAACGGGAAACATCCGCCCGTTATCTTCTTCTTTTAATGCAATGCCTAAACCTTCAAAAAAGGCGATGATATCCTGATTATTAAAATGGTCGAAGGCACTATACAAAAAACGCCCGTTTCCTGGAATATGGGCGATTAGCTCGTCTCTTTCCTTGACGTTGGTAACATTGCAGCGTCCGCCACCAGATATTCCGAGCTTTCGGCCTAGTTTTGCTCCCTTGTCGATTAGCAGAACGGATGCCCCGTGTTCTGCAGCGGCCACGCTTGCCATTAGACCCGAAGGGCCGCCCCCAATGACGATCACATCGTAATTGCTCATGAAATTTTACTCCTTTACATGTTAAGACACGGAAGCCTATTCCGCGGGTATTCCTAACGGAATCATACCATTCTGATTCACATGTAACCAGTCTTGTCCAATCATTAGGTGATTATCGTTGTCAGGAGAGTAATCCTGTGCTTTAATCTAAGCATGTAGGGTAATTTGTCCATTTTGGGGTGTGATTGTAATTATTGGTGCGGTTAAGGATATCTTATTGCAAATATCGGCAGCATGCTCCTTTCTTTTTCTTTTTCAATGGTGGGTGGACCGTAGATTTGTGACACGGAAAAAGGGGAAGCTCCCAAATGATCAGACCTTTTTGATTTTGGCGTGTACGTTTAGTCTTATCCTGTGCTCTCTTCTTTCGACAACTTTGTTTGGTGTAGCCTATTTAAATTTAGGATTAATCCCTGCGTATATTGGTATTTTATATGGAACTACCCGTTCGGGCATTTTGCTGTCCATTTTTTTGCTTATCTGCAATGTAATCATCGCGGAGCCTACAGGAATCAGTAATGTGATATTGAATTCAGGGATTTTATTATATCCGCTACTGTTTGGACTGGCCAAACCTTTTAAGAAAGGTACAGTAGTTGAGAAGATCGGTATGTTATGGATGATTCTTTGTCCAAGCATGCTATTTATTGCGTTAGTCCCTATTATAGGCGGGAAAAATATATATGAATCTAATTCCGTGCAAGCATTTCTGATTACGGTATATCTGTTTTTCACCATCGCTTTAGGTGGTATTTTTGTATATTATGTTGAGATGGTTAGAAGTAGATTGCAGGATAAAGTACAGATGGAGAATATCAGTGAAAGTTTCCAGTGGGAGTCCGAGAAGCTGCAGCAGATTACCAATGTAGTCCCTCTGAGTATTATGTCTCTGGATGAACACGGAGTTGTAACTGATCTTAATGATTGTATGCTAGGAATGATGCGGGCTCATTATCCCAATTTGCGAAAAGAGGATATTATTGACGAGCCGGTAAAAAAGTTTTTTCATAGCTCAGTGGATACACAGGCATATATGCGGGTAAGTGATAATATCCGCTCTAAACGGCGTTCCAGTGAAAAAATGATTCATGAGTCGCGCATCTATCAGATTTATTCAGCGCCGTTAATGCATAAGAGCTCAGGGGTAACAAGTGGTGCTGTAATTATTGTGCAGGATATGACCAATGAGGAAAAACTACGTGTAGAGCTCGATCATGTGGAACGTTTGAGCTTGGTCGGGCAGATGGCTGCTGGAATTACCCATGAGATTCGTAATCCTATGGCGGTAGTTCGGGGTTTTTTGCAGCTGATGAGAGAAAAGAGTGCTCAAGAATTGGATTCTTATTATCAGATTGTGATGGAAGAGCTGGACCGCGCTAATAGTATTATTAATGATTTTTTATCCTTGGCACAGAGCCGGGTTTCTGATAAAGAGAAGGTGCTGCTGCACCATATTATAGAAGAAGTTAGTCCATTGCTGTGGGCTGATGCTAATCTTCGCGGTCAAAGTGTTGAACTGAAGCTGAGCCCATCACTGTATGAATTGGAACTAAATGTCCGGGAAATCAAGCAGCTTATTCTCAATTTAGGACGTAATGGTATGGAGGCTATGGGACCCAAGGGGGTGCTGACGCTGGAGACACGCAGTACTCATGATAAAGTGGAGTTGATTGTCACCGATAGCGGCGTTGGTATGTCAGAAAGTCAACGCGAGAAGTTGTTTTTACCCTTTTTTACGACGAAAATTCAGGGAACAGGTCTAGGCTTATCCTTGTGCCTAAGTATTGTGGAGCGGCACAACGGTAAAATAAATGTAGAGTCTGTAGAAGGAGAGGGGACGGTATTTACGATCTCCTTCCCATTGGATAAGGAGGAACCCAGCGGGGTTCGCTCTTAGATTGAATCACCCTCTACAGCATCTCTTGCTTTCACAGAGTATGAATGTATAATAAAGTTAGTAAGTACTGCTGTAATATTATCTGACAAACAGTTGAAAAGTGAAGGAGAGTGCAGAGAAATGTCCATGTCTTTTAATCAATATATGAGAGATTCAATTCAGCCTATGCGTGATGACCTGACAAGTATCGGGTTTCAGGAGCTTATGACTCCAGAAGAGGTGGAAGCTACTCTTCCAACCGCAAAAGGAACATCGCTTGTAGTCGTAAATTCGGTCTGTGGTTGTGCTGCTGGACAATGTCGTCCAGGTGTAGCTCAGGCTTTGCAAAATGAAATCACTCCGGATCACTTGTTCACAGTGTTTGCAGGTCAAGAGAAAGAAGCTACTGCTAAAGCACGTGAATATTTTGCTCCTTATCCGCCATCCTCACCTTCCATCGCACTGATGAAGGATGGAGAACTCGTTCACTTTATTGAACGTCATGGCGTAGAAGATCGTTCGGCTGCTGAAATTGCTGCTGAATTGAAAGAAGTCTTCAATCGTTTGTGCCAGTAAAAACAGTTATTCCATATAATCTCGCATCAGCCGGCAAATCGGCTGCATGCGGGATTTTTCAAAATATAAGAGCAATAATGGGATAGAATATGCTTAGAAGCATGAGCTTCGTTTGAGTGGATATTTTGATGGATATGGAACCATTTCTGATGGAACGAGGTGTGTTTGGTGAGTTTACAGAAGGAAATTATTGCGGATCTTGGCGTGAAGCCAACGATTGATGTAGAGGTTGAGGCACGCAAACGGGTTGATTTCTTAAAGTCGTACGTGCTGAACGCAGGGGCTAAAGGATTATTGATCGCCATTAGTGGTGGAGTGGACAGTGCGGTAGCCGCGGGTCTTTGTAAACAGGCTACGGACGAGCTGTCGGCAGAAAAAGGCACAGAGTATATGACGCTTGGAGTATTCCAGCCTTATGGGGTTCAGGAAGATATCGAGCACAGCTACGATGTTGCTAAAGCTTTTAATCTGACTCACACTGTGGAGACCAACATTGAGGAAGCTGTAAATGAAATTGCCCTTGAAGTTGAGCATGGTCTGAAATCAATAGGCCAACACCGCCATATGACGCATCAAGGCAAAGGAAATGTTAAAGCCAGAACACGTATGGTTATGCAATATGCACTCGCTTTTGAGAACAATCTGATTGTAGTAGGAACGGATCATGCTTCTGAAGCAATTACCGGCTTCTACACGAAGTGGGGCGATGGCGCTGTAGATATTACACCACTATCCACACTTAATAAACGTCAGGTACGTCAGCTGGCTGCACATATTGGTGTGCCTGCGGATATTGTCACAAAAGCACCTACGGCGGGCTTATGGCCGGGGCAGACGGATGAAACCGAGCTGGGCATTACTTATGACGATAACAGCGACTATCTGGAAGGTAAACAGGTTAATCCTGAGGTAGCTGAGAAGCTTGAGAATTATTACCGGAGAACGGCACATAAGCGTAATGTTATTCCGGGGATTTAGAATAGTTGAACTAGAAATCGCCACGGGTCTGCGTAGCAGCAGAGCTCGTGGCGGTTTTTGTGAGTTGGATAGCTGGATAGACTAAGAAGAATAATTATTCTGTAAGCGTAAGTGTCTGATCGATAAAATTAGTTGTCGCAGCAATCGCGAGCTCTAATTGCGGAGTCGTGCCAGCAAAAGGATGCACAGTGTTGAACGTATGATTACCCTCAGGAACCTGCACCCAGCTAATATCTGGCCGAAGTTTGATGAGATGCTCAGACCCTTGGCGGAGATGTACTCCATCTTGACTGCCTTGAATAAGAACAACTGGGAAGGACGCTTTCTGTATGCGTTCAAGGATGTTATAGCGTTCTTTGTTGTTCTCCATATCTTCTAAAATTACAGCATCCAGCGGCATTTGTTGGCCAGTACGTCCATTAAGGACATAGGTTCTTCCTGTTTCCTTCATCTGCTGCTTTTGTTCTTCCGTCAGCAAATCGAGTTTCGTAACCCCGTTCCAGGAGATTACTCCGCTGATCTCATTGGGATGATCAAGCGTGTAGACCAAACAAATTCCCCCTCCGAGACTGTGGCCGAGAAGGAATAAGGGCAGGCTGCCGAATTTCGGGTGTTGGCTAAGATAAGATAACAGGATTTCCATGTCCTTTAAGCTACGGCGATAGGTGTTGCGGGCGAACTTCTCAAGCTCAGTGAAATGCAGCAGATCTTCCCCGATGCCAGCATGAGAGAAGTTAAAAGTGATCACTTCATGCTCCTGGCTGAGAGTTGTGGCTATGTAAGGAAACATTCCCCAATCTTTAAAACCTTTGTAGCCATGGGCAATAACAATAACACTCTTGGCTTTGCCTTGGGCAGGGAAGTGCGAGCAGCGGAGAACAGCTCCGTCACCGGCAGGTATTTCAAAATTACGATGATTCATAGGGTAATCCCCTCTCCATATATAAAAATGAAGTAAATCAGCTAGTCTATCGTGAAGTCGCTGGATAGACTTATTAGACTTAAAGCGCATTTTCTTTTAAGATAGCAGAAAGAATCTTGCAGGACTATTACTTTTAATAATACTTCATATGATTGATCATACCATTATTGAAGCAAAATGGGATACACGTCCATAAGGAGCGTGAAGTGTTGATTTACGGAATTGGACATGATGTGTTAGAAATTGAACGAATCTCAGAGGTAATAAATAGAGGACTGGGCAAGAAATTTAACCAGCGCGTCTTAACAGAGCAGGAATATCAACTTGCTGAAGAGCGAAGCGGGAGGTTGGCTGAGTTCGTAGCCGGGCGTTTTGCTGCCAAGGAAGCAGTTGTGAAGGCTTTAGGCTGTGGCATCGGCAATGTAGTTGGTTTTCAGGATATTGAGATATTGCCTGATGCTAAAGGAAAGCCAGAGGTGACTTTATCGTGCGAAGCCTGGAGCAGACTAAATCTTCCAGATGGACAGAAGTACAACATTCATCTTACGATAACACATGGCCGTGATTTGGCTTCGGCTTTTGCCGTCGTGGAAGGGCTAGGTTCATAAATTGAACCCTGATTATAGAAGGGCAAGGAGCGTTATAATGACACAACAAGATATACAAGTTCAAGAGGAACAGGAGCTGCAGGAGGCTAAGCAATATTTCAGCTATCATTTGCTGGAGTGGTATCAAGGGCAGAAACGGGATTTGCCTTGGCGTCGGCACCGCAATCCTTATTATATTTGGATTTCCGAAATAATGCTGCAGCAGACAAGGGTGGATACGGTAATCCCGTATTTCAATCGGTTTATCGAAAGGTTTCCTACCGTGGAGTCGCTCGCCGATGCACCAGAAGAGGACGTGCTTAAGTGCTGGGAAGGCTTAGGTTATTATTCTCGTGCTCGCAATATACAGCATGCGGCCAAACAGGTCAAAGAGCTGTATGGCGGGCAGGTGCCGAATGATCGCGAGGCTGTGTTCAGTTTAAAGGGAGTGGGACCTTATACGGCAGGGGCTATCCTTAGCATTGCGTTCAATCGGCCGGAGCCAGCGGTCGACGGCAATGTGATGCGGGTGTTGTCCCGATACTTCCTGATAGAGGATGATATCGCCAAGGGACCCACCCGCGTAAAAATGGAGCACCTGGCAGCTGAACTGATCCCGGAGGGGGAAGCGGCATCCTTTAATCAGGCCCTGATGGAGCTCGGGGCGCTCGTATGCACTCCTAAGTCACCGCGCTGTTTAACCTGCCCGGTGATGGAGCATTGCGCCGCGCGCCTGGCGGGCTGCGAGACTTCGCTGCCCATCAAGACCAAGGCCAAGCCGCCGCGCCCTGAGGAGCGGCTGGCGGCCTTAATCGAGGGCCGCGGTGCCCACGCGGGCCAAGTGCTCATCCGGCAGCGGCCACAAAGCGGGCTGTTAGCCCGCATGTGGGAGCTGCCGCACTGGCCGGCGCCGCCTGTGGAAGGCGGCGCCAAAGGCGCGCGGCTGCCGGAAGCAGCGGCGCTGGACCGGCTGCGCCGGTCACTGCGGGAGGCCGGGATCTCTGCCCGGCCTGAAAAGCATTGGATGGCTGCTGAGCATATCTTCAGCCATATCGTGTGGACGCTGCAGGTGTACCGCTGCAGCGTAGAGGACGCCCTTCCGCTGCCGATAGCGGCAGAAGGACGGGTGGTGTACAACGCGGATGCGGACTTGTTCTCAGGGATCGACAGCAGCATGCCTATCGAGAGATTTGAGGACGGGAACGCTAGTCCAGAGGACGGCGGAGCAGTGCGCTGGATCAGCCGCGAAGACATGGCTAACTATGCGTTCCCTAACGTTTTTCTGAAGCTACTGAACCTTTATTTTGATGAGCAGGAAGAGCGGGCGAAACTAGAGAAGTAGAAGATTCGCCGTGTTGTGTTGCTAAACTACTAAATGTACAAAACCTGAGTTTGATGTATGCACCTAAGCATGGTCGTATGCACCTAAGCATGGTCTTATGCACCTAAGCATGGTCGTATGCACCTGAGTATGGTTGTATGCACCTGAGTATGGTTGTATGCTCTTAAGTATGGTTGTATGCTTCAGTCTCTTCGTAGCAAATATTTGTTTATTTGGCTCAGACTAGTTCAGTCTTGTTCCAACTAAATTCTTCTGGTGTTCCTATGGCTACGAGAGTGAGTGAAATTTAATTAGGGAATTCTTCCCTAAAAAAAGGTCGATTTGGCTTGTAATTGATCACTTTAGGGAAAACCTCCCTAATAATTTGGCGAATATCGGTTTTATGCCCATAACGGATGATTTTTAGGGAGTATTTCCCTAATTACATGTGTTTATGGAGCCTATCGCTGATTTTCAGGGAGTTATTCCCTAATCTATTGCTCAGCGACTCCAAAAGCAGATTTTCGTAAGCCGAGTATAGATTTATTCCGATCTATTCCGATCCAGTGTATCCATTTAAGCGACGCAAGCGGCGTGAAATGCGGTGTCTGGGAGGATCTCAATCAATCTCTGTCTCTGTCTTTATCTTTATCTTTATCTCTCTCTCTATCCAACCTAAACAAAGAAGGTATCCCATAGCCAATTCGGCTCTGAGATACCTTCTTTTTTAGTTCAATGGCTTAAGCCAAATGTAATTTCTTATTTTGCGCTTTCGTAACGTTTTCCAACTTCTTCCCAGTTTACTACGTTCCAGAACGCTTTGATGTAATCAGGGCGTTTGTTTTGGTAGTTCAGGTAGTAAGCGTGCTCCCATACATCCAATCCGAGGATTGGAGTAGCGCCTTCGCTGATTGGGTTGTCTTGGTTAGGTGTGCTTGTTACTGCCAGTTTGCCATCTTTAACAACTAGCCAAGCCCAGCCGCTGCCGAAACGAGTAGTTGCTGCTGCTGCGAAATCTTCTTTGAATTTTTCGAATCCGCCCAGTTCTTTATCGATAGCTTCAGCCAATGCACCAGTTGGTGCGCCGCCGCTGTTTGGTCCGATAACTTCCCAGAACAGGGTGTGGTTAGCGTGTCCGCCACCATTGTTGCGAACAGCAGTACGGATAGCTTCAGGTACAGCGTTCAGATCTGTAAGAAGCTCTTCAATGCTTTTGCTTTGCAATTCAGGTGCTTTTTCCAAAGCTGCATTCAGATTAGTTACATATGTGTTATGGTGTCTGTCATGGTGAATTTCCATCGTCAATGCGTCGATGTGTGGTTCGAGTGCGTTGTTCGGATAAGGAAGTGCCGGTAATTGAAATGCCATGGAAAAATCCCTCCTGAGTTATATTAGAATTTTGTTATAGATAAAGAATTCTGGCGAACTAACGTCAAAATCCTTTATTGTAAATATGTACTATAGGGTATTCGCCCGATAGGATACCTTAATTAAACCGTATCTAGACCAATAATGCAACACTAAACAAACATAAATGTTTATAAAGTATAATTGGAGAGGGAAAGGGTTTTACAATTGTATTTGGAATGTTAAAATAAATAGTCCCCAATCCTATAGACATATATCCTTATAAATACCCTTTTAATGAAGAAATGAACCCCATCTAAAATGTAAACGCTTGATATTAAGCGCTTTCAAAAGAAAAATGATGATATCATGAGAAAAGTGTGCTTTAATAGATTTAAAAGCAGGTATTCCTCGGTATTTGATGCTTTTTTTATTTTCTCTATGTTAAGGGAACCCCTTCTTTTTGTTAAATTCATAAGCCATAGACAAGGGAGATTTTAAAGAATGCACGTTCGTTCCTTTCAATTAAGCGACGTTAGCCCTGTGACTGATTTGCTGCAAACCGCATTATCGGAAGAGTGTTTCGAGAACACTATCGAGCCTTTCTCCAGGCAGCTTTCATGGGATTCAGATCTCATTGTAGTTGCGGAAGATGAAGAAGAAATTGTTGGAGCACTGATTGGTACGATTGAGAAAAACCACGGTTGTTATTTCCGGATTGCTGTACATCCTGATTATCGCCGCAGAGGAGTCGGCAGAAGTCTGGTATCGGCTATGGAATCCAGGTTTCAAGCTCGTAAAGTCAGTGGTATCTATGTAGCCGTCGATGAGCATAATTCTTTTGCTTTGCCATTGTATGAAGCTATGGGATATAGCGAGAATCAAATCTTCAAATCTGTCCGGAAGCTGAGCATTGTTGGGTAATTTTGATCGCTCAGCTGCGAAAGCGGAAACATTTTCTAGAAAAAAGAACTATAGCTGACGATATAGTCTGTTTCATTCATACTCGAGCGTATTTCCCAGAAGTCCATTGCTAATGGCTGGGAGATATGCTTTTTTATTGTTATAATATCTGCAAGTATAATCTTCAATTATTGAGAACAAGAGGTGACATATTGAATCAGGAGCCCCAAGTAGATTACACGAGAAATAGGAAACAAAGACATAGATCCTCCAGATCCAAGACTTCCCTGGGCGGTCGTTTGGTCTCGGAAATGAAGGATTGGCTGCTTACAGCTGTGATTGTTTTTGCTGTGATGTCTGTTCTTAATGTTTTTGTGTTCAATATATCAACAGTTAAAGGTCAGTCTATGCAGCCAACACTCTGGGAAGGAGAAAGGCTCTTCATTAATAAAATTTCATTGCTGTTCGTAAATCCAAAACATGGTGATGTTGTCATTCTTCATGATCCAAGTACCGGACCTAGTCATAAGGAGTATTTAGTGAAGCGGGTGATTGGCATACCTGGAGATATCATAGAGGTACGGAATCATCAGTTATACGTAAATGGAAAAATAGTGAATGAGCCCTATATTGATACTGAGATTGAAGATCCGGATTTTGCAGCGTTAACCGTGGAAAGTGGCAATTATTTTGTAATGGGCGATAACCGTCATGCTTCAGCCAGCAAGGACAGCCGTTACTTCGGCTCTATTTCACAGGATATGATTGTCGGCAGGGCTGATTATATATGGTGGCCTCTGTCAAAACTGAATAGATTATAAGAAAGTCAGCGAAGATATGAAAGGAGAAGGCGGAAATGACCAATACATTTCAGTCATCGTATGCTCCCCCGCCTTCCAAGTGGGCACAGCTTAAAGCAGAGATTCAGGAGGCTGCGATATCACTCGGTATTGATGATATCGGGTTTACAACAGCAGAACCTTTTTTATATTTAAAAAATATACTGCAAGACCATCGGGACAAAGGATATGAATCTGGCTTCGAGGAACCCGATCTGGATAAAAGGACAGTTCCAGCATTGTCTTCTGGAGACAAGCCGTTATCTATTATTTCGATTGCAGTAGCTTATCCATCTAAAATGGAGAACCCTCCTAAATCTGAGCCGGGTGCACGTAGGGGCATCCTCGCCCGGGCATCTTGGGGCAGGGATTATCACCATGTGCTGAGGGAAGCCTTAAGTAAGCTAGAGGAATTTATTCACGAGCGTGTACCGGAGGCTGTGCTGGAAAGTATGGTGGACACCGGTGTTCTAGTAGATAGAGCGGTCGCGGAAAGAGCGGGAATAGGCTTTAGCGGCAAAAACTGTTCCATCATCTCACCCAAATGGGGATCATGGATTTATCTTGGGGAAATGGTTACGAACATTCCTTTTGCTCCGGATGAACCTGTTGAAGAAGGCTGCGGGGAGTGTACCAAGTGTATTGATGCTTGTCCGACCGGAGCGCTGGTGGGTCCGGGGCAGCTTAACGCACAGGCTTGTATTTCTTTTTTGACGCAGACTAAAGGGTTCCTCAGCGAGGAGTATATGACCAAGATCGGCAACCGTCTATACGGCTGTGATACTTGCCAGATTGTATGTCCCAAGAATAGAGGTAAGAACTGGAATCATCGCCCTCAGATGCAACCTGATCCTGAAATCGTGAAGCCGCTGCTGCTGCCGATTCTGGATCTTAGCAATCGTGAGTTCAAAGAGAGATTCGGCAATAGCTCAGCAGCCTGGAGAGGCAAAAAGCCGATGCAGCGAAATGCGATCATTGCCCTAGGCAATTTCAAGGAAGCCGGGGCTGTGCCAAAGCTATCAGAAATTGTTCTGAAAGAACCGCGGCCAGAGATGCGGGGCACTGCTGCTTGGGCGCTTGGACGTATTGGCGGTGATGAGGCTCTAGCGGCTGTAGAAGCGGGTTTAGAGCGCGAGGAGGATGGCACGGTGAGGGAAATGCTAAGCCGGGCGCAGGATGTGCTCCTTACTGGGAAGAAGGCACGGGAGGACAGCGATATTAATGGAGGAAAAAGTTCATAGACAGGTTGCATATTGCCAATTGCTGTCCAGTTCCTGAAATGCTATGATAGATTCGCGTGCCATATGGCGATGCAGACAATAGAGTGTAGAGGTGGGCTTTAGATGAGTATCGCATTACCTATTATTACATTGGTCGTAGGTCTCATCGGTGGTTTTTTCATCGGTGTATATTATCTGCGCAAACAAATGACAAACATGCAGAATGATCCTGAAATGCTGCAAAAGGTTGCAAAGCAAATGGGTTATAACCTGAACGGGAAGCAAATGCAGCGTGCCCAGCAAATGATGAAGACTCAGGGACAGCCAGGTGCGCGCCCTGGAGCAGCTAAAGGGAATAAACGTAGAAGTAAGTAACCGGGTCCGGATAACATGTATACGGGTGCGGAAGGGGGAGACATCATGGGGAACATCAAGGAATATGTGAACGGTAAAGTTGCAGAGAACCGTGAGCAAATCGAGTATCACGTTGAGAAAATATTAGAATTAATCGGTGAAGATACCGGCCGCGAGGGACTGCTGGAAACACCGGCACGTGTTACGCGGATGTACGAGGAGATATTCGGCGGTTATTCGATAGATCCCCGCGAGGCGCTCGGCGTTACTTTTGATGAGTCTCATGAAGAGCTAGTGATCGTTAAGGATATCGTCTATTACAGCCAATGTGAACACCACATGGCTCCTTTCTTTGGTAAAGTGCATATAGGATACATTCCGAGCGGACGTATTGCTGGGCTCAGCAAATTAGCTCGGCTTGTTGAAGCAGTAAGCCGGCGTCTACAGGTTCAAGAGCGCATTACGGCGCAAATTGCTGATATTATGACGGAGGTGTTAGGCCCCCACGGTGTTATGGTTGTTGTGGAGGGAGAGCATCTGTGTATGTGTGCACGCGGAGTGAAGAAGCCAGGCAGCAAAACGGTAACTATGGCTACTAGAGGGGTCTTCCGTGAGGATGCCGCCGCTCGTGCGGAGTTTCTAAGCTTGATTAAGGAATAAATATCGGGGTGCATACCTCGAAATTGGAAGGACCCATCGTTCACGTAATGTGAATGATGGGTCCTTTTTGGTCAGGCTGTGGGAATAAGAGTGATGTTCACTGTGAATTGAAATAATATCAAAAGGGCTTCCAGGCCAGTTTACTGGCAGCAGCATAACGTTCTGAGACGTAAGGCCAGTTAACGACCTTCCACCAATCCTCAATATAATCGGCCCGATTATTCTGATGTTTAAGGTAATAGGCATGCTCCCATACATCCAGAGCCAGTAACGGAACAACGTCCCATTGTGACAGGTTCTGATGTTTCTCCGCAGTCAAAATCTCCAGTCTATGACTGCGTGGACTCCAGACGAGAATAGCCCAGCCGCCACCTTCAACCTTATTCGCAGCTTCTGTGAACTGTTTCTTGAAGTTGTCATAGCTGCCGAAGCTTTGTTCAATGGCTTCCAGTAAGGCTCCAGTTGGACGCCCGCCACCTTGAGGTGACATTACGTTCCAGAAGATTGTATGGAGATAGTGGCCAGCCCCATTAAAGGCTAGCTCCCGTTCCCAATGCTTAACAAGATCGAAATCTCCTTTCTTGCGAGCCTCGGCTAGCTTGTTCTCCGCTTTGTTTAGTCCATCTACATAACTTTGATGGTGTTTATCATGATGAATCCGCATGGTTTTCTCATCGATGTATGGTTCCAGCGCATTATAAGCATAAGGCAATGGAGGCAGTGTATGCCCGCCAATTGGCACAGCACTCATTTCACGAATATCAAGGATAGTATCTGTAGAAGGAATAAGTCCCTCATTCCGCGTGCCATTGTCCTCTTCTGTTCTTACGACATTGTCGGCTGCTGTATAATCTCTCATAATTTGCGTGAGCTGTCCGGGCGAGCTCAGAGTGTGCAGTACGGCAAGGAAATACTCTGATTCGCGAATAATATGCAGGATCACAGTGGTTGCAAGGGGGACGGCTTTGACGGCTGCGCTGCTTTCCATGATGGCAAAAAGCTGCCGAACAAATTCTTGGGATTGGGTACAGGAGATGTGCAGCAGCTTTTCTGTTTCCGCAGTGAGTTCAGCCTGACTTGGTGGAGAAGCAGAGAGGGCAGAATTCAATAACTGTTGAGCGGCCATCTCTGTGGCACCGAAGACCACCGCCCATTCATCCAGCAGTTTAACATAGGGTTCCTCCAGGTTAGGTACGATTGCTTTGATAACCTCGGTATGCTCTTTCTCTTGTGTTTTCCAGAATACGATTTCTTCTAAAATACGTACTGGCAGCATCGGCCCGTATACATATAACATTCCAAGAAAACCTCCCGTGATATGTCTTCATCAGTCCATTATATGTGTGCTCATGATAGCTTATGAAGAGCATAAGAACGCGATAATAATATCGTTGACAACCGTTTGATATGGTGAAATAATACAGGAAAATAAAGGAAATGATACCGAAAGGTACAACCTCGCGAAAAGGAGGGTGTACCTTTTTTTGTCGTGTGGACCGATTAATGAAATTCTTTGGGGTAGTAGAAAAACTTTGAGAAATGAGATGAGGGTATGAACAAGCTTGAGAAGAAACAATTTTATAATCAGCTGTTAAAATTAGCGGTACCGATATCCCTCCAAAGTCTAGTCATGGCGGTGCTGTATTTAGTAGATCAATTGATGGTAGGGCAGCTTGGGGGTGTGGCGATCGCATCGGTTGGTATGGCTAGTAAAATCTATAGCGTGATTTCGGTGGTGCTGGCGGGTCTTGCTACGGGTCTTGCCATATACGCGGCTCAATATTGGGGGAGTAAAGATCGAAAGAGCATCACACCACTACTGGGATTAAGTCTTGGAATTGGCCTGATATTGTCGGGTTCATTTACGATAGTTGTTTTTTTCAACCCTCGGCTATGCCTGTCTATTTTTACAACGGATAAAGAAGTGTTGGAGAAGGGGTACATTTTTCTAAAAATCGTTGCCCTCAGTTATATTCCAACGATGTTGACGATGCTCTATTCGGCGGTTCTACGAAATTCAGGACATGTAAAGTATCCAATGGGTGTGAGCATAGCTGCTGTAGGACTGAATATTATTTTAAACTATGCGCTTATTTTTGGGCATTGGGGGTTTCCAGAGCTTGGACTTGCAGGTGCGGCATATGCAACGTTAATCTCACGTATAGTCGAAAGTACCTTGATCATCGGAGCTGTGTATCGCGGGAAACTGCCGGGTGCCGGAGGAATTAAGGAGCTGAGTTCGTTTTCGAAAGCGCTGTGTATACCTTTTTTAAGAACGATAGCGCCTATTGTTTTAACGGAATTGGTTTGGGTTTTAGGTGAAGCTTGTTATTCCGTAATATATAGCCGTATGGGCACAGCAGAGATGACCGCTATGACAGTGACCTTTCCGCTGCAGGGGTTGACGATTGGACTTCTGGCTGGGCTTTCTGGTGCAGCTGGGATTATGGTCGGACATAAGCTGGGAGAGAATAATAATGCAGGTGCTTTTCAGTATGCTCGTTTTTTTGTTCGAATAGGAGTAGGGATTTCATTGCTGCTTGGTGTTCTTATTGCTGTTCTAGCCCCGCTCTACGTCTCAGCCTTTAACTTAACAGTGGAAGAACGCCGAATGGCCACTTCTGTTATCTGCTTTTTTGCTCTTTTTTTATGGATAAAGGTGGGCAATATGATGATTGCGGGAGGGATTCTGCAGAGTGGTGGCGATAGTAAGTTCGTCTTTATTATGGAAGCCTCCACAACTTGGTTGCTTGGGGTGCCTCTAGGGCTACTGTTGTCATGGGGATGGAAACAGCCTCTTCCCTGGGTATACTTCTTTCTGTCCCTGGAAGAGGCTGTTCGATTGGTTATAGGTTACGTGCGTTTTCGCCGTGGTAAATGGTTGAAGCAACTGACCCATCAGGGGACAGAGGCGGATTGTAGTGCTTAACTAGTTACTTGCCATCGCCGGCTGGTTGCCATTGTAGGTTTTGGCTAGTTGAACATTTCCTAAGAAAGCAGAGACTCGCCGCAAATACTCACGCGGGTGCTCACGGAACAGCAATTCATGATGGCTGCCCTCTACGACCCAGGAATCTGAGAACGGATTGCTTTGGTTCGCGGCCAGCTTTTCTGCAATAGGATAAGGAGCTTTATCATCTTCGGTTCCATGCATGAGTAGAATAGGGAAAGGATAATCTTCGGATTTGACCTTCGCATAAGGAATTTGATTCAGCCCCGTACCGTTCAGAACTGGGAACAGCATTTCCATAATCGCCAGGGAAGGCTGGCGGGGCAGATCAATATTTTGCTTAATATTATGATACAGCGTATCTGGCTCTAACAAAAAGGTACTGTCCAGAATCATCGCGTCAATGTCCTCTGATACTAATCCTGTTTGCAGTGCTGTGCCTGCTCCCATGGAGAAGCCCCATACAACTAACTCCTCAGCTCCACGTTCCTTAGCAAAATCAATAGCGCCTAGAAGCTGCTGGGATTCTTTTTTACCCCCGGTTGCAATATCCTTGTTGCCTTGGGCAGCAAAGCCGTAATCAAACATCACGACATTGAAATTCAGACTGTGTGCATAGTGAGCGAGATCGTACATAGGTACCCAAGATTCTTCACGGTTGGCGCCATAGCCATGGCTGAACACGATCGTTTTGGTAGCCCCTTCGGAGGGAATATACCAGCCGCTCATCATTCGACTGCCGTCTTTAGCTGGAAACGTCACATCCTCGTATGCGAGACCTTTGGCCTGCATGGGATTGGAATACAGAGGTGCGACCGTTGGATTAGATAATACCCAGGCGATATAGCCATGAAGTGAGACAAAGCAGAAGGCTAAAAAGAAAAAAATAGATAATAGCAGTGCAACGATAATATGCTTCACACGAATCATCCGCAGCGATAGCCGGGACGAACTGCCTTGTTTAGGTAGTTTAGGTCGACGGGAGACGGTTGTGCCGGTTTGGCGAGTTGCCAGATCCATATGGTCCCCTCCTAAGAATGAAGTGAGTACTAGTGCCTAGAAGAATTTGTAAAAATGATTCTAAAGCATCAGTAGATAATTTAATATGTTAATCGTATGAAAAAGCCCTTACAAAGTCAATGAATTAGACGCTTTTGTAATGTAACTGTAAAGTGCAGCCCAACCTTTTCCGGCACATTTTTGGCACAACTCCGGAGGAGTGAATATACTGGACTTTCCATAGAGTTTTGCACTAAGATAGAGTTAGTTATAATGTAACCGAGTTTCATTTGATGAAACACGAGGGGGAGATTGTCATGGAGGACCGAAAGCTTACAGTGCGTGCGGTAGAACGTGCGCTTGATATATTGCTTTGTTTTACGCAGGACAGAGATTTAGGGTTGACGGAGATCGCTTCAAAGATTGATTTACATAAAAGTACCGTCCATCGGCTGCTGGCAACCTTGGAGGAAAAGGGCTTCCTCATTCGTAATCCGGCCACTGAGAAATACAGCCTGGGTATACGAATTTGGGAATTGTCTACGCATTTGCCTGCTTTTGATGAGTCGGCTGCGGTATTGTTGCCGTCAATGGAACGGCTGCGGGATCGGCTAGGGGAGACCGTTAGTTTATACTTACGCGACGGCATAGAACGTGTGCGGATTCAGGCGGTTCAGAGTCAGCAGGCCATACGGCGAGTGGCGCAGATCGGTGCGAGATTGCCTTTATCTGTGGGCGCATCAAGTAAAGTGCTGGCAGCCTATGCTCCTCCAGAGGTGCTGAAAGAATTGCTGGAGAGTTCGGGATGGCCGGACTACGTTGAGAAGGATGTCTATCAAGAGCAGCTTAATGACATTATCCGGCTCGGATATGCCACCAGTTTCGAGGAACGCGAGCCCGGCGCGGCCGCGGTGGCGGTGCCTGTTACGGGGCGCAGTGGAAATGTGATCGCGGCGTTATCACTGTCAGGTCCAGTAAGTCGCCTATCAAGGGATACGTTAGTGGAATATGCCGCGGTACTGAAGGAAGCGGCTAGTGAAATGGGCATGATGATTCCTTAATTCGCTGGCTGACACATATAAGAAACTAAGCAGCGATCTCTCCGTTACTGGAGGATCGCTGTTTTGATGTTTTGGGGAGGGATGCTTAGTCGATTGTGGGTAAAGTGGCAGGAAACGATGGCTTGATGGCTAACTGACGGGTAATTGATGGGATGATAGATGCGTAACTGACGGCTAATCAACAGCTAACTGATGACTAACTAACGGCTAACGGCTCCCCCACCTTGCGTTTGTATGGTGAGCTTCAGTGAATATACGTACCTTTGGGAGCCTCAGTAACTCGTAATGCTGAGGCACGAGCGTTTGAACCCAGGGCCTAGATAGGCAGAGGGACGGAGGGGAGGGAGGGTAGAGAAACCACCACGAACCCACGAGCCAACGAACCCACGAGCCAACGAACCCACGAGCCAATGAACCTACGAGCCAACGAGCCAACGAACTCACGAGCCAACGAACCCACGAACCCACGAACCCACGAACCCACGAACTCACGAACCCACGAGCCAATGAACCCACGAACTCACGAACCCACGAACCCACGAACCCAAGAGCCTATGAACTCACGAACCCACGAACCCACGAGCCCACGAGCCTATGAACTCACGAACCCACGAACCCACGTATCTCATAACTCGTACACAAGTAATCTCGGGTTGTTATTTAGATCTTCCCTGAGGCTTCCGGACTCAGAAGACGCTATTTGCCCATTTAAAGCCTTTTGGGCATAGTTTCGGACCCCAGTGCAGCTATTCGACCCAAACGGGAACCTTTAGTGTGTTTTTCATGCCAATAGCGACTATGGAGTCCGATCGCACGCCAAAAGTCGGATAATCGAGCGTATAGAGTCATCTGGGTCCGATAGCGCGGAATCCTAAGCGTCCCCTGAGACGTGCGGACTCAGGGGACGCTATTTGCGAATTTACAGCCAGTTTGGCAGAGTTTGGGACCCCAGTGCAGCTATTCGACCAAAACGGGAACCTTTAGTATGTTTTTTATACCAATAGAGACTATGGAGTCCGATCGCACGCCAAAAGTCGGATAATCGAGCGTATAGGGTCATCTGGGTCCGATAGCGCCGAATTCTAAGCGTCCCCTAGGGCGGGCGGACTCAGAAGAAGCTATTTGCGAATTTAAAGCCATTTTGGCGTAGTTTCGGACCCCAGTGCAGCTATTCGACCAAATGATCTCCTGTCGCGTGTTTTTCATGCCAATAGCGACTATGGAGTCCGATCCCACGCCAAAAGTTGGATAATCGAGCGAATAGAGTCATCTGAGTCCGATAGCGCTGAATCCTAGGCGTCCCCTGAGGCGTGCGGACTCAGGGGACACTATTTGCGAATTTAAGGCCATTTTGCCGTAGTTTCGGACCCCAGTGCAGCTATTCGACCAAAACGGAAACATTCAGCGTGTTTTTATGCCAATAGCGACTATGGAGTCCGATCGCACACTAAAAGTCGGATAATTGAGCGAATAGAGTCATCTGAGTCCGATCACACGCCAAAAGTCGTGAATTTGTTCATTTAGAGTCATCTGAGTCCGAACTCGCTGGAATCCTAGGCGTCCCCTGAGGCAACGCAACAATAGTGAACGTCCAACAGTCAGAGGCACCCCACCCGCAACAAATTGGCTGTTGGAACCACCCCACCCGCCACAAATTGGCTGCTGGAACCACCCCATAAAAAAGGGACTGCTCACAGCCACTCATGGCCGTGAAACAGTCCCTTTTTAAGTTACTTTAAACCTATTCTACCGACACCGCGGAAGAGTCTGTAGCATCTGCCAGCATCTGGCGAAGAACAGTCTGCAGGATACCGCCGTTGCGATAGTAATCAATATCGACTGTACTGTCGAGTCGTGCAATGACAGGGAAATCGAATTGTGTGCCGTCTTCACGGGTAGCCGTGACAGTTAGCTCTTGACTTGGTGCCACGTTGTTATCGAGACCAGTAATATTGAAGGTCTCGCGTCCGGTCAGTCCCAAGCTGCTCCAGCCGTGGCCTTCTTGGAATTGAAGTGGGAGTACACCCATACCGACCAGATTGCTGCGGTGAATCCGCTCAAAGCTTTCAGCGATAACTGCTTTAACGCCAAGCAGAAGCGTACCCTTAGCTGCCCAGTCACGTGAGCTTCCTGTACCGTACTCCTTACCAGCGATGACGATCAGATTTTGTCCAGCATCCTGATAGAGCATGGAAGCATCATAGATGGACATAACTTCGTCGCTTGGCAAGAAGGTAGTAACGCCGCCTTCCGTACCAGGAGCTACTGCGTTACGAATCCGAATGTTAGCGAACGTACCACGCATCATGACTTCGTGGTTTCCGCGGCGGGAGCCGTAGGAGTTGAAGTCTGCACGTTCTACACCATGATCGCGCAAATATTCGCCAGCAGGACCAGAGGTAGAGATATTACCCGCTGGTGAGATATGGTCGGTTGTCACGGAATCAGCAAGCAGCGCTAGAACGCGTGCATCTTTGATTTCCTTAATGTCTCCCAGACCGTCTGCCAGATGTTCGAAGAATGGCGGATTCTGGATGTACGTGGAATTATCATCCCACTCATACAGCTCGCCTTGCGGAACAGGAATCGAATTCCAACGTTCGTTAGCGGTGAATACATTTTCGTATTTGCTACGGAACATCTCCGGACTAAGGGAGAGACCAATGGCTTCACGAATTTCAGCAGTAGTTGGCCAGATATCTTTCAGGAATACTGGCTCACCTTGCGGATCAAATCCAAGTGGCTCAGTCTGCAAATCGATATTTACTGTACCAGCCAGTGCGTAAGCAACTACGAGCGGCGGTGAAGCCAAGTAGTTTGCTTTTACCTGAGCATGTACGCGGCCTTCAAAGTTCCGGTTACCAGAGATGACTGCGGCTACGGTCATGTCATTGTCAGTAATGGCTTGACTAACTTCTTCAGGCAATGGACCGGAGTTACCGATACAAGTGGCACAGCCATAACCAGCCAAGTAGAAGCCCAGTGCTTCGAGTGGCTTCAGCAAGTCTGCTTTTTGCAGGTATTCAGTAACCACCAAGGATCCTGGAGTCAAGCTGCTCTTAACGTAAGCCGGTTTGGTCAGACCACGTTCCACAGCTTTTTTCGCCAAAAGACCTGCTCCAAGCATAACGCTAGGGTTAGAAGTATTCGTACAGCTAGTAATAGCTGCGATTACGACTGCACCTGTGCTGAGCTTGCTAGTGGTATCGTTTTTGTGCTGTACTTCTACGACTTGAGCGATTTTCTCATCGCTGAGACCATAACCGCCTTTGTCTACAGGTGTACGGATAATACCTTCGAAATTTTCCTTCATATGCGTAAGTTCGATCCGGTCTTGCGGACGTTTAGGTCCAGCCAAGCTAGGAACGACAGAAGCTAAGTCAAGCTCAATCACATCGCTGAATTCAGGGTCTGGCGTATCCGAGGTACGGAACATCCCTTGTGCTTTGTAATAAGATTCAACCAACGCCACCAGATCATCCGGACGTCCAGTGCTGCGAAGATAAGCGAGTGTCTCGTCATCTACAGGGAAGAAACCAATAGTTGCTCCGTATTCTGGCGCCATGTTGGCAACAGTTGCCCGGTCAGCCAGACTGATGTTAGCAAGGCCGGGTCCGTAGAATTCGACGAATTTGCCGACTACGCCCTTTTTACGCAACATTTCAGTTACTGTCAGTGCCAAATCCGTTGCTGTAGCCCCTTCGATAAGGCTGCCTGTAAGCTTGAAGCCCACTACATCAGGTGTAACAAAATAGAGCGGTTGTCCAAGCATTCCTGCTTCAGCCTCAATACCGCCTACACCCCAGCCCACAACACCAAGACCATTGATCATCGTGGTATGGGAGTCCGTTCCTACAAGGGAATCTGGATAAACGACAGTTTCACCATCGATAGTTTTGGTAGTGGCAACGGAAGCTAAATACTCTAGATTTACTTGGTGCACGATACCTGTTGCTGGTGGAACTGCACGGAAGTTGTTAAAAGCTGTCTGTGCCCAACGAAGGAAACGGTAACGCTCCTCGTTGCGTTCGAACTCAACGTTCATATTGTATTCCAAGGCGTCTGCTGTACCGAAAGCATCAACCATGACAGAGTGGTCAATTACAAGGTCAACCGGGACAAGCGGATTGATCTGTTTAGGATCTCCTCCGGCTTTTTTTACAGTATCACGCATAGCTGCGAGATCCACGACTACCGGAACTCCGGTGAAATCCTGAAGCACGATACGAGCAGGGATAAATGGAATCTCTTTATTACGGTCAATGTCACCTGACCAATCGGCCAGTTGTTTCACATGTTCTTCAGTAATTGCCCGTCCGTCAAACTGACGAACAGCAGCCTCTAGTAGGACTTTGATCGAAAAAGGCAGGGAAGAAATAGAGCCCAATCCTTGTTCCTCAAGGGACTTCAGATCATAATAGCGATAAGATTTGCCGCCTGATTCCAGGGTCCGAGCCAATGAAAAATGATCCTTGCTTGGCATATATGCGCCTCCTTGTTTCGTCTAATGAAACCCAATTTCAAATTGCTTCTAGCTTAATTATAACGGTTACAAAGTGGGGAGTAAAGTTTTTTTTCCTACATCTAAAGCCCGAATTATGCCTGAGAAAATGCCAAGCTACCCTTCCATTGTTATATTGTATCGTTTCGGGATATTCTTTTTACCTCAAAAAGAGCCATTAAAAGGAGATAATACGAAGGAATTCACCGGAATCCTTGGTTTTACTTATTTATTAGGGGAAATGCACACTGAATTTCTCTTCCTCAGTTATTAGGTGATATGGTCCTCGTTGTCGATGTTTGATTGAGATGTCGTACTTGGGGTTAGAGTTTTTGCTTGAAACATCCTTAACTATTCAACCGATCTGTATAGCGGCCTGTTTCCTTTCATATACATAGAACAGCAGTTAAAAGGGAAAGAAGGGGCGCGAGTATAATGGAACAACAGTGGAAGCAAAGTCTTTATGTATATGTTGATCAAGTGAATAAGGCCAGGGTGGAGCCTAAGTCATCATCGCATACCGTTTCCGTGTCCGTTAAGGATCCGCGTTTTCTGGTAGAACAAGGGGAGCGTTCAAGACGTCTTGCTGAGTGGTATAAAGAACGTGGGATAACTCCTTTGCGCGGAGAGACAGGGGTTAAGACTTTGCGGACCGTCCGGCAGACTCCGACCGAGGTAGTAGCAGAGGTTACACTGCATAGTGCGCTTTATTATGAAAAAGGCGGTGTTAACCACCGCGAGGATATTATCGAGCTGGAGCGGCTGACCTTTGTACGGGACGGTGGGGGCTGGGAGATTGCTGGTGTGGAACGAAGTGTCCCTGAAAGAAATACGGTTCATCGGGCAGAGGTAGAGCTATCGGGCAGACTATCCAAATGGGGAGAGGCTTTGCCGGCACCGCTGCCATCACAGCCCCTGCTTAACCGGAATGTTCTCGGAGAAATTGCCGGTTCAAGAGAGGTTCGTTATAACCGTGAAGAAGCTGTGGCGTATGCCGACCGCTGGTGGAAAGACGGCAATCCGGAGTTCGAAACCTTCGAGGTGGACTGCACAAATTATGTCTCCCAATGTCTCTTTGCAGGGGGAGCACCTATCAACTATACTGGTAAAAGAGAAACGGGCTGGTGGTACAAAGGTTACCAAGGCAAACAAGAATGGTGGAGCTATAGCTGGGCTGTATCAGACAGTCTGCAACGCTATTTGAGCGGAAGTCGGAGCAGTGGCTTGCGTGCGGAAGTCATGGAGCGGCCGGAGCAATTGATGCTGGGCGATATCATTCAATATGACTGGGATGGCAACGGGCAGTATCAGCACAGCACAATCGTCACAGCTTTTGATGCAGGAGGCATGCCGCTTGTGAATGCACGTACCGTTAGCAGCCGTCATCGCTATTGGGACTATCGTGATTCCTACGCATGGACTGATCAAACGAAATACCGTTTTTTTCATATTAACGACTACTTATAGTACAGAAAGAGGTTAAGGGAATGGGGAACGCAAAACTAACCGTAGGGCTGGTGTACGGGGGCAAATCAGGAGAACATGAGGTATCGCTACAGACGGCTTTTGCCGTGATGAACTCATTTGATTATGATAAATATGAGATTATACCTTTTTACATTTCAAAACAGGGATTGTGGAAGGTTGGAGAGAAGTTATCAGCGCCTTACAGCCAAGTGGAGCAGCTCAAGCTTGCAGAAGCGACCGAAGATATGGGCACAGCCCTGAACGTGGTATTTAGTGGGTTATCCGGTGCGGACAAAACAGTGGACGTAATGTTCCCGCTGCTGCACGGCACGTATGGTGAGGACGGAACGATTCAAGGGTTGTTCGAAATGGCGAATATTCCTTACATCGGTGCTGGTGTTCTTGCCTCTTCGGCAGGTATGGATAAGGTTGTCATGAAGAAGCTGTTCGCTGATGCCGGCCTGGATCAATGCGAGTATTGTTATTTCAACATCAGCGCTTGGAAAAGAAAACGTCATGAGTTGATTGTTGGTGTAGAGGATAAACTGGGATATCCGGTATTCGTGAAGCCTGCCAATCTAGGCTCAAGTGTAGGTATTTCTAAGGCTGCTGATAAGGATAGTCTTGTAAAAGCAATTGATTTTGCTTTCCGTTATGACACCAAAGTTATTATTGAGGAGTTTGTGGATGCGCGTGAGGTAGAGGTTGGCGTGCTTGGAAATGATGAACCAGAAGCCTCTGTTCCGGGTGAAATCGTTTCTTCTGGTGAATATTATGATTACGCAGCCAAATATACGGACGGCAAATCGCAAATGATGATTCCTGCACCAGTGGATTCTGAAGTGGCCGATCGTTTGCGGGAGTCCGCGATAGTTGCTTTTCGAGCGATTGAGGGCAGTGGAATTACCCGGGCAGACTTCTTCTTGCGAAAATCGGATGGTAAAATTCTAATTAACGAAGTGAACACGATGCCTGGTTTCACTCCTTACAGCATGTATCCGCTATTGTGGCGTGAGACGGGTGTATCTTATAGAGCTCTGTTAGACCGAATGATTGAGTTAGCCTTGGAGCGCTATAATTTTAAACAAGGTCTTAAGTACGACAACGAGTAATAGAAGCTATAGCGGGAATATCCCGACTGGAAGGAGAGAAGAACATGGGTTTTCAAACAGAATTCAACTCCGTCTGCAAATTCAAGAGTGAACAAGAGCTGTACGAGCTGCTGGAATATGGGCGCACCAAAATGGTGAAACAAGGCTTTCGTGTGTATCCAACAGGTCAGAAGGTTATTGCTTACACCCCTGAGAACGTAGCTGTAGCCATTGTCAAAATTTCAGCCTCGATTGCAGAGATTAATTTTCAAGGACATGAGGTTACCGCGGTAGAGATGGAGCTTGTGCGTAAGCTGAATGAAGAAGAGTCCAGAGTGCAGACGGCTTTGGCTGAGGAAATGTTTTTTGGAGCACAGGGATGATTGTCCGCTTCGGATATGTAGCGATGTCCACCGTTATCAAAGACTGCTCCCCATCTAAGACAATGACGATGGCCTCTTTTAAGAAGCTGGATGACCGTGAAGCGGCACTTCGGCGTTTGGAGAACATCGCTAGAATGAATCTGCATAATACGCTGCGGTTGATGAAGCATAATGTGGCTTCGGACATCATGGTGTACCGCCTCACTTCCAAAATCATTCCTCTGGCGACGCATCCGGATTTGCAGGACTGGAATCCGTTTGCGGCGCTCGCCGAGGAATTTGCGGAAGTGGGCCAATATGTGAAAAAGCACGGGCTGCGTGTTTCTTTTCATCCAGATCACTTTACAGTACTTAGTACACCCCGTCCGGAGGTGCTGATAAACTCCGTACGGGATTTGCAGTACCATGTGGACATGCTGGTTGCTATGGGGCTTCCTGCCATGGCGAAGAACAATATCCATATTGGCGGAGCTTATGGGGACAAGCCTGTAGCGGCGAAGCGATTCGAGGAGCATTTCCGCGCGCTGCCGGCAGCGCTGCAGGAGCGTATAACGCTGGAGAATGACGATAAGACATTTACAGCTCCGGAGACACTGGCAGTCAGTCAGAGCGTAGGATTACCGATGGTGCTGGATATTCACCACCAATGGGTGAATAATGAAGGAGAGCTCCCTTGGGAGCTGTGGCCTGACATTTTGCAGACATGGCGAAGCGAGCTAGCACAGAAGGACGTTCCTTCTGGAGAGCTTTTGCCGCCTAAGATTCATGTATCCAGTCCGCGCAGCCCGTCTGATCCGCGCAGCCATGCGGATGGCGTGGAACCTGCGCCTTTGCTGGCTTTTCTGAAACGTATTGCCGCAGATACGCCTGCTGTCGATGTTATGATTGAGGCGAAACTAAAAGATGGCGCGTTATTTGGATTGATGGAGGCTATGAAGGAGCTGGCTGAGGCTGGTAACGGAATTTCCTTATTAAATGGGGCAAGCGTGAATATTGAACCTTAAACAATGAAAATAAGGAGATAGGTCCCGAATACGGGTCCTATCATGACTTGATATGTAACTTGAAATAGGGTACGTTGAATGAAACTTTAATCGCTTATCGTCTTTATATGGACCTAGGGCATTTATGCTCGCAGGTGAGAATTGGGTCCTCTTTTGGCGGAACTTTGGGAACTTGGGGAACGTTTTGACGTATTGCACGGTATTGTGAATAGGATTGCTTTAGAATTAAAGCCATTGGCGATTATGTTCAAGAAAGTGGAGTGAAGATATGAGTCCTTTAAATCCAGAGGGTAAGAATGAACGTGAACCCTATGTAGTAACAAGCAAGGGACATACGGCGGTGGCCATTAATGCGGCTGCCAAAGCAGGAGAATGGATAAAGAGCAGACAGGGTCTCGTGAAGGAGCTGAATACAAAGACTTCAGCACAAGATCTGGTTACGGAAGTTGATAAAGGCGTTGAGCAAATGATTCGCAGGCTGATCCTGACACATTTTCCCGACCATGCCATTCTCGGGGAAGAAGGGGTTTCCCCGGGAGCAGCAGCGGCTACCGCTGCATTGGAAGAAGCTCGTGAACATGAATATTTGTGGATTGTAGATCCTGTAGATGGTACGACTAATTTCGTACACGGATTTCCTTTTTACTGTGTCTCCATAGCATTGGTGATTCGCGGTGAACTAACAGTAGGCGTTATTTATGATCCGACTCGTGATGAAATGTTCGTCGCTGAAAAAGGAAAGGGAGCTTACATGCACGGTGTTCCTACCTCGGTCTCTACGGAGACTGATTTTGGGGACAGCCTGATCGCTATGGGCTTTCCGCCGGATCGTGAGTTTGCACAACCTGTGAATATGGCCGGACTGCAAAGTATTCTTCCGCAGATTCGTGGTATTCGTGCCGGAGGCGCGGCTGCTCTACATCTAGCTTATGTGGCGGCAGGCCGGGTAGATGGCTATTGGGAAGTGGGCTTAAGCCCTTGGGATTGTGCAGCAGGAGTACTGCTTGTACTTGAATCAGGAGGCAAGATTACGGATACCCTAGGACGTTCATATGATATTGGTACACGCCATGTAGTAGCAAGTAATGGCCACATTCACGAATATTTGGTTTCGTCACTGAAGAATGCTGAAGCAACAGGATATAAGCTTTAGGGAGGACGATACAGCATGAGTGAGAAGGATGATTTGGAACGCAAGCTGAGCGAAATGTTGGTAGATGGTGAGATGGAACAAGGCGATCGTACGGCTAAAGAAATCCGGGAAATCTCACCTAAATATGAAATTCGTATTCAGACTACGCTCGATCCTATTGTGGAAGAAACATTGCGTTATCGTAAGATTGGATATGAGCTGGATGACCGTTATGATAAATATCTGGAGCGTGCAGGGCAGAAGTTAGAGTCAGATGAAGATTCAGACAAATAATAGCCAGTGATTTGCGAGGGGCGGTTTCCTGAATATAGGAGGCCGCTCTTTTGCGTTGCTACCCTGGGATGGTAGAATGGAATTAGAACAATTTGGGAGGGATACGATGCTAGGCAATTGGAAAAAAATTTGGGCAGCTGGCATAAGCAGCCTGCTTTTGTTATCTGCGCTGATTAGCGTAGGAGCAGGCACGGCAAATGCGGCTGACACGACTGCAATACAAGACTCTGGGCAGGATGTCTTTCGCATCGTAGCTCTAGGTGATTCCATTACTGCTGGCTACGAGCCAGGAATGACGGACGTGAATACCAAGCCATACGGCTATGCGGAGAGATTGCTTGAGCAGGGCTGGTATCATGGCAGAAGTGCACTTACTAATTATGGTATCCTAGGGCTGACTACGGCCGGATTACGTAATTACACAGGAGCAATCAAGGATGGTTCAGTGATTACTGCTGACGGAGTTCAGGCAGGTCTCCCAGATCCACGAATAGAGCAGTTCGTGAAGCTAACTCCGCAGATCGCAGCAGAGCTTAAGGAAGCTGATCTGATTACCATTACGATTGGTGGGAATGATGTAAGCAGTCTGTTCTTGCAGTTCAAGGAGCTGACGGATGCGGATTTCCAAACACAGCTGGACCAGCGGTTAGCGGATTATCAAACAAATGTGAAGGCAGTGCTGGAGAATATTCGTGCGGTAAGTCCGCAAGCGACGATTATACTGGCCGATCAATATCAACCTGCCCCTAAGGTCGCGCTTGGTCAAATGTACAACAGACTAATGACGGCAGCGGGCAAATTTACGGAAGCAGCGGATAGTGTAGCTGCAAGCGTAAATCAAGAGGGAGCGAAGGTGCTTGTAGCTCATGTTGCGGCAAAGTTTGCCGGGGTAGAAGGCTCGCTGACACATATTATTGGAGCAGGGCAAACTGATTTTCACCCAACGCAGCTTGGATATGAGACTATTGCTAAGGTTTTCGCGGAGTTACAATGGGGAGAGTATCGTGTTCCTACTGTAGCTACAATGGCTACTGCATCGGTACCGATGTCGATTGTAGTGAAGGGCGTGGAGTTGAATACACCCAATAAGCCTATCCTTAAAAATGGGCAGAACTTTTTGGCGCTAAAAGATATTCTAAATGCCGTGGGCGCAAG
The DNA here is from genome assembly GCF_038002845.1 of Paenibacillus sp. FSL F4-0122. Lineage (NCBI taxonomy): Bacteria > Bacillati > Bacillota > Bacilli > Caryophanales > Paenibacillaceae > Paenibacillus > Paenibacillus sp. FSL F4-0122. The sequence continues at coordinate 1,620,984 of NZ_JBBODI010000001.1, read as the reverse complement.
CGGGAAGTGGGATAACAAAACCTCCAGCGCTACCATCGTGTATGGCGGAAGAACCGTTGTGATCACCATTGGCTCGAAATTTATTAAGGTGAATGGAGAGAACGTGGCTATTGATACTCCAGCTTTTCTGCAAAAGGTAGGCAAGGAGGACAAAACCTACTTACCCCTTGCCGCTTTAGCCACAGGACTTGGATTCGATGTTAATTACAGCAGCAAACTGCGAACTGCTTTCATAAATCCATAAAGCTGCATACTATACATCATAAGAAATTAAATTAAGCCCGTAAGGAAAAGGTGGATGGAATATTGTCTAGTTCAAAATATAATGCTGAATATATCATCACCATGGATGATATAGTGCGGGAGGGTCATCCCGTGCTTCGTACCGTAGCACAACCAGTGGAGCTTCCATTACAGGCGGAAGATCGTGAGGCTTTGCAATGTATGCTTCAATTTCTGAAGAACAGTCAGGACCCGGAGATTTCCGAAGAATATAAGCTGCGCTCTGGCGTAGGTCTGTCGGCGAATCAAATCGGACTGGAGAAGCGTATGTTCGCGATGTATCTTACAGACGAGAGAGGGCGGGCTGTAGAGCATGCTTGGGTTAACCCTAAGATCATAAGCCACTCCTTGTCTATGGTGTACTTACCAGAAAGCGAGGGCTGTCTGTCCGTTGATCGTCCCGTGCATGGCTTTGTACCTCGGTATGAAACCGTGAAGGTGAAGGGTTATGATCTGGAAGGCAAGGAGGTTGTCCTTAAATTTAAGGGCTACCAAGCTATCATCATCCAGCATGAAATAGACCATCTCGATGGGATTATGTTCTATGACCGAATTAACAAGGAGAATCCGTTTAAGCTGCCTCAGGGCGTGGAGATCCGGAACTTATATGAGTAGGAGAGTAACTCTGAATTAAAAAGCGGGCGACCTTACAGCGTAAAGCTGATGGTCGCTTGTTTTTTACCTATCGGCAAGATTATGATATTTCAAATATTTTACAAATCAATCGAAAGGATGTACCCTTACAATTAATGGATTTAAATTAGTAATAAGAGGAGGGCGTTAAATGAACTGGAGCAGAATGCCAATTAGAGGATTCGCCAACGAATATAATGATGAGGTTAAAAAGATTGATGAGCAGATTTTGAGTCTGATTCAGGAACGTAAAGCTATAACAGGCAAGAAACGATTATCCCCTGATAGTAAGCTACTTGAGGAATGGGTAACTAGATTCAAGATGAACACTACTCAGATTGTGCAGCATTTGCACCTTATGAATGAAACTGTACCCAGAAGACAATATTGGGAAGAGCCTGGTTTATTGCTGGGAGTGCTTCCGATTGTAAAGCGGACGGTCGTTGAAGAATGTGAATATATACTTACGCATGCTATGCAGTATGAAGCCTTCAGCATAGTTACTGTGGAAATCAAATATTTAAAAGAAGCTGTAGGACATATTCATCTTCGAACGGCTTTAACGCTTGAAGTGGCGGGTGAGAATGAATATGAAGTGCAGCCGCATGGTGGTCATGGAGGTGGAGCGCATACACAAATGCAATTCTTGGTCGCCCCAACGCTGCCGGAGCATCTGGAGGGTGTAGAGTTTTCGCTGGTACCCGGGAGCGAGCAAATGTTAAGACCATTAATGACTGAGATTACGTTGGACAAGCAGGTGGATTTTACATGAGAGCAGTAGAATATTTGGACTTCTAAACGCTGTTAGCGGATGAAATCCGTAGATAAAGTGTATTTGAGCTTTTTGCGGTGTGAGCTACAGAGTTATTAGGGAAAAACACCCTGAAAATAACCTATATTCTCTGTAAATGAACAGAATTAGGGATTTTCTCCCTAAAAAACGGGGTAAGTTCTTTATTTTCCACTAAATTAGCTAAATTATAGGGAGGATTTCCCCAATTATTAGTTTAATGACCAGAAATCCCTGAATTTAAGGTAAATTTTCCTAATTATCTATCGAAGCTCCCTAACCCTTGTACTTAACACAGAGAAGGTCCGGCGATACCTGTTACGTAGCATAGAGAAATTGACGCTTGAGATCGGCTGGCTTAAGCTTGCCACAAGCTACAGATGCAGACCGTGGATGAGTAAAAATGCAGAGCAGCGATCCTCCAATACAGGAGAAACGCTGCTCTTTTAACATTTGCGGTTTATGGGACTGGGACAGCCCGTTAATCTATTCAGCTTTTTTTTAGCTTATAGAGCACTGCGTTTCAAAACAATCTTATTTCTCAGCCACCATAGCGCGGAAGGATTCTTCAGCTGCGATAAGTGTAGCATCGATATCTGCATCAGTATGTGCTGTGGTCAGGAACCAAGCTTCGTATTTCGAAGGGGCAAGGTTAATGCCACGGTTCAGCATATGACGGAAGAAGCTGGCGAACAATTCGCCGTCTGTATCCTGAGCCTCGTCATAATTCGTAACCGGATGGTTACAGAAATGAGTGGAAAACGAACCACGGATGCGGTTGATTGTCAGTGGAATGCCATGACGGTCGGCAGATGCTTGAAGTCCATCGGCGAGGCGGATTGCAAGCCGATCCATTTCTTCGTATACACCCTCTGCACTCAGAACCTCTAAACAAGCAATCCCTGCAGAGATAGACGCAGGATTACCTGCCATTGTGCCAGCTTGATATGCCGGTCCAAGTGGAGCTACCTGTTCCATAACATGCTTGCGGCCGCCGTAAGCGCCGATAGGCAGGCCGCCACCGATGATTTTGCCAAGTGCAGTAAGGTCAGGAGTGATGTCCTCATGGTTATCCAGCCCTGCATAGGTTTGTGTAGAACCATAGTGGAAGCGGAAGGCAGTAATGACTTCGTCATAAATAACAAGGGAGCCATTATCGTGAGCCAGCTTGCAAAGTCCTTCGAGGAAACCAGGCTTAGGCATCACCATGCCGAAATTTCCTACAATCGGTTCAACCATAACAGCTGCGACATCTTCGCCCCATTTCTCCAGCGCCTCTTTCAGGCTGTCCAGATCATTAAAAGGAACGGTGATTACTTCCTGGGCGATACTGCTTGGAACACCGGCACTGTCTGGAATGCCAAGTGTAGAAGGTCCGGATCCTGCTGCTACGAGCACCAGATCGGAGTGGCCGTGGTAACAGCCGGCGAATTTTACGATTTTGCTGCGTTTTGTATAGGCACGGGCTACACGAATCGTTGTCATAACCGCTTCGGTTCCGGAATTGACGAAACGTACTTTATCCATAGATGGAATGGCTTCTTTTAGCATTTTAGCAAGTTTGATTTCGAGCTGGGTTGGGGTTCCGTAAAGAACACCATTTTCTGCTGCTGTAGTAATTGCTTTGGTAATATGAGGGTGGGCATGGCCGGTAATGATCGGTCCATAGGCTTGGAGATAATCGATATATTCATTGCCGTCTTCATCCCAGAAGTGAGATCCACTGGCGCGTTTCATAAATACGGGTGCTCCGCCGCCAACGGCTTTGAAGGAGCGGGAAGGGCTATTTACACCTCCAACGATATGCTGGAGGGCTTCGTGATAAAGTTGTTCAGATGTGGAACGATTCATAATGTGATCATCCTTTCGATTGTTGGTGCTCAAGGGAACGGGCGAACAACGGTGTTTTCCGTTGTCCGCCCGTATTATACCAAGTCACTGCTTTGTGTACATGTGAACTTTGCTTGTCAGGCCCTTAATTGGTCCCGCCAGAACTGCTATTGGAGGTGTTCTCCGATGTAGGGGTTGGTGTTGGCTCAGGACCATTTATGGTATCCTGTATAAATTCTTTTAGCTTCTTTTCGCTACGAATTCCAATAACCTGTGATCCGTCACTTGTAGTTTCCTCGGTGAGCAGATCCATTGGCGGAATTTGCTCGCTGCCACCCATACTGCTATTATACCCTACGCTTGCCAGCTTCCACATATCATTAACTGACATATTGGTTTCAATATAAGGCGTAACCTGCGACAGGATATTTGGCAGCTTGACGATGGAGGTGGTGCTGATCAGCTTATCAGCCACAGCCTTGAGAAAACCGCGTTGGCGCTCGGTTCGAGTGAAATCGGAGGTAGCGTCATGCCGAAAGCGAACATATTGTAGCGCCATGTTGCCGTCAAGATGCTGGTATCCTTTTTTCAGATCAATATCATATTCCGGACCGTCTGCAACGGTTTTGTAGACCATATCTTTTTCGACTTCATAATCCACACCCCCAACGGCATCAACCAGCTTGATGAATCCTTGGAAGTCCGTGTAGACATAATATTGAATTGGGATACCGAGCAGATCGCTGACGGTCTGCATCGCAGTATTAGGTCCATAAATAATCGCTGTATTAATACGCTTCTCGCCATGATCCGGAATCGGAACGTACGTATCTCTCAGTATTGAAAATACACTGATTTTCTTCTTCACAGGGTCAAGAGAAGCGACGAGCATTGTATCTGAACGGGGGATTTCCCCTTTCTTCACACCTCGGGCATCCACACCCATTAATAGGATATTGACCGGCTCTGTACCTTCCCATTTAGGAGGCTCAGGGGTGTCAACATCAACGGTCTCTGCATTTTGAAAAGGTGAATCTTCAGTATTCGACATGCTACCAAGCTCATTGTAAATGGTTGTAATGTAGAAAATGGCCCCACCGATAATAAGGAGGAGTATAATGGCCAACGTCCAAAGCAGCGGTTTCTTTTTTGACTTACCAGTCTTTGCGTGCCTTTTCTTTCTAGGTGGCATTTCTCGTTCTTCCTTTCGCATTCACGTTGACTACATTATAATTTCTTTTGGGGATACGTGCAATTTAGGAATAATTCCCCAATCTTAAGAAGGAGTGGATCTATCTTGAACGAAGTAGCTATTGGACAAAAAGTACCCAATTTCACCCTTCCCTCTTCCAATGGGCATGAGGTTAGTTTGAGTGATTACTTGGGCCGAAAGGTCATCTTATATTTTTACCCTAAAAATATGACACCAGCCTGCACGCAGGAGGCCTGCGAATTCCGTGACGCTTTTGATCAAATCACGGCGGTGGGTGCGGTTGTTCTGGGCATTAGTCCGGACTCTTTGACATCGCACGCTAAATTTACAGAGAAGCATAGTCTGCCCTTTCCACTGCTGTCTGATGAGGATCATAAGGTAAGTGAAATGTTCGGCGTATGGCAGCTTAAGAAACTTTACGGCAAAGAGTTTATGGGGATTGTGCGATCTACTTTTCTGATTGATGAGCAGGGGATATTAGTGGAAGAATGGCGGAAGGTACGGGTAAAAGGGCATGTCGCAAACACGATAGCAGGAATAAGCGAATCATAAATTTTACTAATTACTTTTTATAGATGTCTATTACATTTTTAACAGCTTATATAAGGTGTTGTCATGATATAGTTTCCTCATAATTGCTTCAAATTTGGAGCAAGAAGAGGTGGTGGAGTGATAATGCTGCATATTGGGCTTGATATCGGATCAACTACTGCTAAATTAGTTGTCATAGAGCGGGACATCATTGTTTATCAAGACTATGTAAGACATTATAGCGATATTAAAAAAGCGGCCCTCTCTCTTCTGTCTGATGTACGCGACAGATTCCCAGAGAGGGGAGCTAGGATTACTGTAAGCGGTTCCTCGGGTTTGTCTTTATCCAAATTAGGTGGAGTTCCCTTTATTCAGGAGGTGATAGCCTGCACGAAGGCGATCAGTGCGCTGATCCCGGAATGTGACACGGCGATTGAACTGGGTGGAGAGGACGCTAAGATAATATATCTTCGGGGCGGCATTGAGCAGCGTATGAATACAGCCTGCGCGGGCGGAACGGGAGCGTTCATCGATCAGATGGCAGCGCTGCTGCAGACCGATCCGGCAGGCTTAAATGTTTTGGCAGAGAAGCATGAGCGAATCTATCCCATAGCTTCACGCTGTGGTGTATTTGCCAAAAGCGATGTGCAGCCGCTGCTTAATGAAGGAGCACGCCGGGAGGATGTGGCGGCCTCGATCTTCCAGAGTATCGTTAATCAGACGATTAGCGGTCTTGCTTGTGGACGTCCGATTCGAGGACGGGTGGCTTTTCTTGGCGGCCCGCTGACCTTCCTGCCTGCCTTGCGGCAGCGTTTTGCGGAAACGCTGGAGCTGGCGGAGGAGGATATCCTGTTCCCGGAACGCTCACAGTATTTCGTGGCGATTGGAGCTGCGCTCTCCGATGCTGATCCAGTCGTATTGCCACTTTCAAGCTGGATCACGCGAATTGCGGCAGTTGATTTTACTGCGGATCGAGCTGCGGATGCTGAATTGCCGCCGCTTTTTGAGAATGCCGCCGAGCTTGCAGAATTTCGGCTTCGTCACGGCAAAGCCTCTGCAGCGAGATCAGATTTAGCCTTATATCGTGGACCCTGTTATCTAGGGATTGATGCCGGCTCAACCACAACTAAACTCGTGTTAACCGGTTCGGCTGACGAAATTCTCTATACCTTTTATGGCAGCAACAAAGGTAACCCGCTGCATTCGGTCAGCGATGCACTGAAGGAGATCTACCGGGTTCTGCCTGAAGGCTGCCATATTGCAGGCTCATATGTGACAGGGTACGGTGAAGGGTTAATCAAGGCCGCTCTGCGGACGGATGGCGGAGAAGTAGAGACTGTTGCACACTACAAGGCAGCTTCCAAGTTCATGCCAAAGGTAGATTTCATACTGGATATCGGTGGTCAGGACATGAAGTGCATCAAGATCCGTGGCGGTGCTATCGACAGCCTTATGCTCAATGAAGCCTGTTCAGCCGGTTGTGGCTCTTTTCTGGAGAGCTTTGCCTCTGCACTCGGACTTGGAATCGAGGAATTTGCCAAAACTGCACTCGAAGCGACTCAGCCTGTTAATTTGGGCTCGCGCTGCACGGTGTTCATGAACTCTAAGGTCAAGCAGGTTCAGAAGGAAGGCGCATCATTAGCGGATTTATCGGCGGGTCTTGCCTACTCTGTGATCAAGAATGCTCTGCAAAAGGTAATTAAAATCCGCAATCCGGAGGACTTAGGGCGAAATATCATTGTTCAGGGCGGCACCTTCTATAATGAAGCTGTATTGCGCGCCTTTGAGTCCTTGACGGGGCGGACGGTGGTTAGACCGGATATAGCTGGCGTAATGGGGGCTTACGGCTGTGCACTGATTGCGCGTGAGCAAGCCGGGGTTAACGGATCCAGTACGCTGCTTGGACCAGAGGAGCTTGCCAGCTTTAAATATGAGGTCTCCTCAGGCCGCTGTGGCCGCTGTGGGAATAACTGTGCGCTGACGATCAGTCGTTTTCCGGATAAGAGCTTTTATGTGACCGGCAATCGCTGCGAACGTGGCGCAGGAGTCAAAAAAGAGAAAAATGTCCTGCCGAATCTGATGCAGTATAAATATGAACGGTTTTTTGAGTACGAGAGTTTACCGGAAACAGGGGCATGGCGGGGGACCGTCGGGATTCCGCGTACCATGAATATGTTTGAGAATTACCCGTTCTGGCACACTTTTTTCACCAAACTTGGCTATCGGGTGATTCTCTCCCCTAAATCCAGCAAGAAGCTTTTCGAAAGCGGAATGGATACAATTCCTTCAGAATCGATATGTTATCCTGCGAAGATGGCACATGGACATGTGCAAAGCCTGATCGGTAAAGGTGTCGATTTTATTTTTTATCCAGCGGTGGTGTATGAGAAAAAAGAAGATGAAGCCGCGGATAATCACTTCAATTGTCCAGTGGTCGCCTCGTACCCCGAAGTCATTCGCAACAATATGGATGGGTTAAAGGACAATGGAATCAAGCTTGTCAGTCCATTCCTGACCTTTGATGATATTTCTGCGCTGACCAAAGGACTGGTGAAGACATTTACCAGCATTCCGCGAGATGAGATTACGTCCGCGGTGCAGGCGGGACTTACAGAGGCTGATAACGCCAAAAGTGATGTGCGTACTAAAGGTGAGGAGACCCTTGTGTATCTAGCTGATACTGGAACCAAAGGAATCCTGCTCTGTGGGCACCCTTATCATGCCGATCCTGAGATTAATCACGGAATAGCGGATATGATAACCGGGATGGGACTCGCCGTGCTGACAGAAGATTCTGTCTGCCATCTGGACCACAGCGAAGGAGATGTGGCTGTTGTGAATCAGTGGACCTACCATGCCCGGATGTACCGTGCAGCCCGCCTTGCTGCAGTCCGCTCGGATCTGGAGCTTGTTCAATTGACTTCCTTCGGCTGTGGGATCGATGCGATCACTTGTGATGCCGTACAGGATATTATGGAAAGACATAACAAGGTATATACATTGATCAAAATCGATGAGATCAGCAATCTTGGTGCAGCGCGCATTCGGCTTCGTTCATTGCTGGCGGCAATGCGTGAGCGTGAAAAAGGTAAGGTAGTGCCGCAAAAGCCGCCAAAAGTGCAGGCTAATGTGTTATTTACGAAGGAAATGAAAGAGACCTATACCATCCTTGCACCACAGATGTCGCCTATTCATTTTGAATTGTTTGAGCAGGTTTTTCGCGATGCCGGGTACCGTCTGAAGATACTTGAAACTACCGGACCCGAAGAGACAGAAGAAGGTCTGAGATATGTTAATAATGATGCGTGTTATCCGGCAATTGTGACGATTGGCCAGATTCTGTCGGCGCTGAAGAGTGGGGAATATGATCCGGATCGTACTGCTGTGATTATGTCACAAACGGGTGGCGGCTGCCGGGCTACGAATTATATTTCTTTGCTCCGCAAAGCCTTAAAGGATTCAGACCTTGAACAAATTCCGGTGATTTCACTTAATGCTTCGGGGATGGAGAATCAGCCGGGTTTCCGCATCAGTCTTAAGCTGGCGAATCGGTTGATAGCTGCCGCTTGTTATGGTGATCTTATGATGCGGATGTTAAATCACTTTAGGCCGCATGAGGTTGTTCCAGGAAGTGCGGAAGTTCTATTCCGCAAAGGGATGGAGCGTTGCAAGGCAAGCTTATCCAACTTTTCATTCCGAGAATACAAACGCCTGATTCGTGAGATTGTTGCAGAGTTCTGCAAGCTGCCCGTTACGGGTATTGCTAAACCAAGAGTGGGCATTGTCGGTGAGATCCTGATCAAATTCCATCCGGATGCCAATAACCGCATTATAGAGATGATCGAGGCAGAGGGCGGGGAGGCGGTAATGCCGGACTTCCTGGATTTCATTTTCTATTGTGTATATAATCCGATCTACAAAGCTGAGCAATTCGGCAAAAGCAAACGGCTCGGCTATATCAATCCCATGCTGATCTCTTATCTGGAAATTTACCGTAAGCCGATTAAGGTTGCCCTTGAGGATGCGGGGTTAGCTAAAGGACGGGAGAATATTTATGGTCTTGCCGAGAAGGCCAGCCGACTGGTGTCCGTAGGAAATCAGATGGGTGAGGGCTGGTTTTTAACCGCAGAAATGATGGATTTGTTGGATAATGGTGTGAACAACATTGCCTGTATTCAACCGTTCGCGTGCCTGCCCAACCATATCACCGGGCGTGGGATGATTAAAGGTCTTAAGGAATTATATCCGGGTGCAAATATCGTGGCGATTGACTATGATGCTGGAGTCAGCGTCGTCAACCAAGCGAATCGGATCAAGCTGATGATGTCGATTGCCAGCAGCCAGGAAGAGACTAAGCCGTCTAATTTAAAACTGCCAGATAAGCCTCAACAGCAGACTTTACCTGAAAGTTCATACAGCTTAACCTGAGCATTGTTCAGACGAAAAAGCGGACCAAGGATCTACCTTGGTTCGCTTTTTTATGCTTTGTGCACTTATGTATGATTTTCATGTTTTTCCTGCAATATAAAATTACCTTTCAGAAAGTTACAGCAAAATATTGACCGAAATTTAGTTAAGGTGTAAAATAGTACGCATGCGAACTATTAGATGATCTAACTAATTAATTCTTTGGAGGTGAAGATTTGGAAGATAAGGAGCAGCAATTAGATGATATTTTCTCCTCTTTTCGCCGGATTAGCCATGCATTCCAGCAGTTGCTGTGGAAGGATGCCGAAGAGCTGGACATCACACCAACACAGTTAATGGTTCTCCGCAAAATATCTGCAAATCCCGATATTGGCATTACAGATCTTGCCGAGCTATTACATTTGGGGAACAGTGCAGCGAGCGGCGTAGTGGACCGGATGGTGAAAGCCGATTTGATCACAAGACAGCGCTCTGAGGTAGATCGGCGTATATACAACTTGGCGATTACTGAAAAGGGCAGAGAGATCAGGGAAAGAAGTAAGCAATCGCTCAGAAGACACTTACTTCCACTATCCAATATACCTGCCAAGGATGCAGGTGAATTACTTAGGATTCATAACGAAATCATTCAGATCTTAGAGCAGGGGAGAGACAAATAGAATTTATGAGTACAATTACAGGTAACGCTGCAGCGGCAACTAAGGGAATACGTAGAGGACCGATTATTGCAGCGCTCTTAATAGGTGCATTTGTCGCACTTTTGAACCAAACACTTCTTAATGTGGCATTGCCGAGCATAATGGACGATCTAAAAATCGCTACGAATACGGCACAGTGGCTAACAACGGGATTTATGCTCGTGAACGGTGTGCTGATACCGATTAGTGCATTTCTGGTGGAAAAGTTTACGACCCGCCAGCTATTCATCACCGCGATGTCACTTTTTTCGTTAGGCACACTTGTCTGTGGAATCGGAACAGGCTTTGAAATGATCATGGTCGGCAGAGTCATACAGGCGGTTGGCGCAGGGATTTTGATGCCGTTAATGAATATTGTGTTTCTTCGTATCTTCCCAATTGAAGAGCGGGGGAAAGCGATGGGGCTAATGGCGGTAGCCATGATTTTTGCTCCAGCTGTAGGTCCAACGTTGTCAGGCTGGGTAGTTCAGAACTATTCTTGGCGCGTATTGTTCTTTATCGTTCTTCCGCTGGCCATTCTTTCTACCTTGCTAGGTATGAAAACAATGCAAAATGTAGGGCAAACAACCTCTCCGAAGCTTGATAAAACGGGTGTTATCCTGTCTACCATTGGTTTTGGGGGATTGTTGTACGGCTTCAGTGATGCTGGAACCGATGGTTGGGGAAGTGCAACAGTCATCACCTGCCTCATTGTGGGTGTGATTGCACTGGCTTTATTCGTATGGAGAGAGCTTAAGGCTGAGACACCACTGCTTGAGTTCCGGATTTTCAGATACAATATGTATTCACTCACGACATTAATCAATATCATCATTACGATGGCTTTATATTCGGGTATGATTTTGCTGCCGATTTATTTGCAGACGATCCGTGGTTTTACACCAATGGAGTCCGGTCTTATGCTGTTGCCGGGAGCCATTCTAATGGGAATTATGTCTCCAATCACGGGGATTATATTTGATAAAATCGGGGCAAGATGGCTGTCTGTGGTAGGCCTGATTATTACAGTAATTACGACTTGGCAATTCAGCCAGCTTACAGACAGTACGACGTATACGCATATGATTATTACTTACACGGTTCGGATGTTAGGCATGTCGATGTTATCGATGCCGATTGTAACGGCTGGACTTAACCAGCTGCCACAGCGTTTAAGCTCGCATGGTACAGCAATGTCGAATACGTTGCGGACGGTCGGGGGCGCGCTGGGAATGGCGTTGTTCGTCAGTCTAATGACCAATAAGACGAAGAGCACAATCACTGATACGCTTATGAGCGGAACGGTTTCGTTAAACGATAAAGCAGCCATGCTTAAGCTTACGCAAGAGGCTACAATTAGCGGGGTTACGCATGCCTTTAACATTGCTACCTGGATCACTGTAATTGCTTTGGTATTGGCTTTCTTTATTAAAAAGACTTCACCGCAGCCAGACTTCCTGAAGACGGAAGAGGTGCAGCCACAGCAGGACAATCAATAAAAAGCTGGGCAAAAAAAGAATGAAGAAAAAGAGCGTCCTACGAACCGTTATGGTTCCGTAGGGCGCTTCTTTTTGTTGTGATGCTATTAGTTAGCTGGAGACACAGCTGCAGGATCGCTCCAACGTTTCAGATGTGGCAGCTGCTCCGCGAGAAGTTTACGGGCAACATTCTCGTCCATTCCTTCTTCGACCATATAGCCTGTACAAATGTCAGCCATTTCTTGCAACGTGATGTTAGGCTGTTTGAATGCACCATTCTCATAGCAGTACACGCAGTAATCTTCGATCTTGTTGCCATCCTGGTCCGTTCCAAGCAATTCTGCCGTAGGCATTGGCATCCCACAGCTTTGACAAATTTTAAGATCTCCTTGCTCTACATGTTCATGTCCCATATTTAACACTCCTTTAAAGGTATGCAAGCTCTCGAGCGCCCGCTTTAAGTTCAGTATAGAACAATAAACCTGACGGCATTCCGTCAGGTTTATTGTTAGGTTGTATATTTTGCTGCTATGCCTGCTGCAAGCTGCCCCAGCTTTTGCCGAATATGCGGTGGCTCTAAGACCTCTACATGCATCCCGAAGCTTAGCAGGAAACCATATAGCCATCCATCCTCAGGATAGTTGATGGTAACCTTGTAACCTCCATTACCGTCGGGCAGTAGCTCGGTAGAATCAAACCGCTCTTCCGCTAGATGTTTGCTTTCAGCCTTAAACTGCAAAACGATGGGTGTTGCTGTTGTTACGGTTGATCTCTGATACTCGTTGCTCCAAGGCAGCTCGCTTGCATCTACATCTTTTGCAATAAAAACTTGGGTATTCTTAACGAGCTCTTTCATGCGCAACAGCTTAAATAGACGGAAATCCTGACGATTCAGACAAAATCCATATAAGTACCAGGCTTGCCCCTTCAGCACTAAAGTATAGGGCTCTACCGAACGCTGGCTTGTCTGACCCGCAGCATCCACATAATCAAAGTTTACGGTCACGCTTTCCTCAAGTGCTTCTTTTAGAGTGGCAAGCTTCTCTTCCAGAATACGTTGAAGACCCCATGGGGAGAAGTCGATGATGAGCTGAGTCGTTTTGCTGCGGAAGGCAGCGGATTGGGAGGGCGGGATTACGCTGCTGATCTTTTCCATGAGCAGCGTATGTTCATTTCCTCCATAAGACGAGACGCTCTGCAGAGCCGTGAAAATATCCGCCAGCTCACGATCCGTCAAGACATTGCGGTCCAGCCGGTATCCTTCCATAAGCCCGATCCCACCGTTAGCTCCCTGATAGGTGACGATAGGAATTCCGGCTCCATTAATGCTTTCAATATCACGATAAATCGTGCGCACAGATACCTCGAACATATCGGCTAGCTCCTTCGCCTGAATTAGGCGGCGGTTCATTAGCAGGATAACGATAGAGAGCAATCGATCTATTTTCAAAAGACAATTCCTTCTTTCCCGGAGATTTCCGTGAAGTAATGCTGTATTTCATCTTAGCAAATCCTTGAAAATAAAGCATTGTCATAAATAAATGATTCGATTACTATCTAATTAGATATATGTATAAATAGATGAAATGAGGTTTATTTTATGAATAATCACTCAGCTGTTGCGATGTTTAGGAGTCATAAGGGATATTCACGATTGTTCACAGCCGGCTTGATCAATGGAATTGGTGATCGTTTTACTAGCGTTGCAGTACTGGCGCTGGTTCTGCAGTTGACGGGATCAGGCATGGCGGTGGGGATTTCGTTAGGTGTGAGACTGCTTCCTTATTTATTTCTGGCCCCGCTTGGAGGCATACTTGGCAGTAAAATTCCACTCAAATATATCATGATAGCTACAGATATGCTGAGGGTCCCAGTAGCCTTAGCCTTTTTATGGGTGGATGGGGAGGAGAACCTGTGGTTGTTATATATGGCAAGTTTTTTGCTGGCAGCGGGAGAAGCCATTTACAGCCCTGTTCGTAAGTCCACTATCCCTTTGCTCGTCACCAAAGATTCTCTGCTGACCGTCAACGGACTAGAGCAGTTAATGAGCGGCTGCGTGCTGATCCTTGGGGCGTTCAGTGGAGGGGTGGTGTCGATGTGGTTTGGTTCGGAGGCAGCGTTCATTATGAATGCAGTGTCTTTTTTAATCGCAGCGATGTTAATTTACGGTATCGAGTTTCCACAACATACGGAAATGGCGACGGTGGCTAAGAAGGCTACATATTCTCCTGAGGGGGACTTAGAAAAATCTGCTGAAGAAGCAAAATACGGTCGGCTGCGTGCTCTGGGAATGGTAATTGGCGGGAGCCTAACGCTGCAGGTCATTTTCGGTTATGAGCTGTTGGTGCCGTTGTTAAATGGTCTGGATAATGTACTGATCAGTGTATATGCGATACAGGTATTTCACACGGGCGATATTGGAGTAGGGGCATTTTATGCGGCGCTTGGCGTCGGTCTTAGCCTTAGTTTTTTTATCTCACGTTATTTAAAAAAGGGACTGCTGATTGTAGCCATCGGAGGGCTTTTGCTCGAAGGTGTATTATTGATGGGCATCAGTGTCAGCAATCATTTTGCGGCAGCATTAATGTTATACATTCTGCTGTCATTTGCCGGGGGGACGGGGAATGCCTGTCTGGATACGCTTGTTATGCGGAAAGCGCCATCTGCTATACAGCCCTTTGTGTTTGGACTTCTGTCTGCAGTAGGAAATACGCTGCTGGGGTTATCTATGCTGTTCGCCGGGTGGCTATTAGAATGGGTGGAGCCAAGAATGGTAGGGTTTGTTGGGGGAGCGGGATTTGCCGCAGTTGCGCTTTTGCTTGCAGGATATGCGGGGGTACGCAGCAAGAAAAAACGTACTTAAAAAGGGCGGTGGCTTCACCGTCCCTTGGAAGTTTTTTTGACCTGAGTCTGTAGCTTTATGGCAGCTTTGCGCGGGAACAGGCGGATGCTTATCTTTTTGCGGTAGCGATATAGGATTACAAGGGCAGCTATAGCTACACCGCCGGAGATAATCCATAGTGCATATAACTCGAATAAATGGAAAATACCCATCCACTGCGGACCAAATACCCGTCCTATGCCAAGAAACAGCACTACCCAGAATAATGCTCCACTATAAGCGTAGAGGGCGAATTTACGGAAGGGCAGCGCAACTATACCAGCAAAATAGCCGGTGAAGTGACGAACGCCTGGAATAAAATATCCGATGGAAATAAGGATGCTGCCGTATTTCTCGAACCATTTTTGCGTTTTATCCAGCTTGGCAGGGGAGAACAGCAACCACTTGCCGTATCGCTGGATGAAGGGCATTCCGGCTTTTAATCCGACAAAATAGGTGAGGGTCATCCCGGCGGTGGTCCCTGCAAACGCCACTAGAATCAGCGTTATGAAATCAAGTCTTCCCGTATAGGAAAGGAAACCTGCAAAAGCCATGGTAGTTTCTCCGGGAAACGGCAAGGCAACGAATTCGAGCAGCAATCCAAAAAACAATACGCTATATCCATATTTGCTGAATAATTCTTGTATAAAGTTCAGCATTTCCATAAGATTCTCACTCTCCAAGGGGCAGTTGCCTTATTCTATTTTGAAGCTTGTCTTCATACAATCTACCAAATGGCTTTTGAGCCAATAGAATGCTGGAGGTAGAGAAGATGAAAGGTAACAAAAACACTCACGGCCGCCGAAACTTGATAAGCGGATTGCTTGTTATGGTTGTAATCGTCATCGTAATGCTGGGATGGAACGCAGGGGAGAGTGTAGATTCTTGGATGAATCGTTCATTACAGTCCGCAAGCGCGGAGTCTGTCTCTGTTAAGAATAATCTCCCGTTAGTGGCGATGCAAGAATTGCCTCCTAAAGCAGAGTCCATTGTGACTGCTTCTCCAGAAGTTAAATTGAATTCCAGTACGGCACAAGTATCCAAGGTGTCAACAACATATTCGGCAATCACAGCCGCAAAGAAAGCTTCAAAAACAGTCTATATTACATTTGACGACGGACCGAGTGACAATACCTTCAACGTTCTTGAAATTTTACAGCAGCAAGGTGTGAAGGCGACCTTTTTTGTCCTTGGTAATCAAGCGAAAAGCCATCCAGAGCTAATTAATGCCATATGGGAACAAGGACATGCTATTGGCAATCATACCTATAATCATAATTACCATGATTTATATAGTGGATTCACTGAATTTTGGAGCCAGATTAAAAAGACCGAAGAAATTATTCGGGGCATTACAGGGGTTCGCCCACAACTTATCCGCGCCCCGGGCGGAACCTTTGATCACTTTGATAATACCTACTTCAATTTGTTGAAGCAAGCCGGTTATATCGTTACGGATTGGACGGTGGACAGCGGGGATTCCAAACGCAAAGGGGTACCTGCGTCAGAAATCTTAAAAGAGTCAACCGCGGATCTGAAGTCCTCTCGGGTTATTCTGCTGCTGCATGATGGCGGCGGCCATCAGGAGAGTGTTAAAGCACTGCCTGATATTATTGCGCGTTATAAGGCTGCTGGATACAGCTTTGGCCTTTTAGATGAGACGGTGGAGCCTGTACAATTCAGAGTCTCCTCAAAAGCCAATAACTTGGGCAGAGTGAAACCTTCGGAAGCTTGGATCACCTCGAATATCCTACCGAATGCAGAGCTGTTTGCGCCCGGCAAACCTTTGGTGCTGGAGGTTGGAAAGCTGGAGACGAAGCTGGCGCCAGGTGAATATACTCTGCAAAAAGGAAAATATATGGTGCCACTTCGCGCTGTGATCGAACGGCTGGGAGGGCAGATTAGCTGGGATGCGGGCAGTCGCAGTGGAAGGATTGCCTGGAACGGCAAAGATATCATCGCGGATGTGGCGAACAAGGAACTCCTTTTAAATCTTCCTGATCATGTTCAAAAGATAAACGGTGCCAGTGTGGAGATGATTGGCGGTTCTATCTGGGTATCGCTGCGTGAGCTGCTGGAGACAGCCGCTCACCCTCCTTTAAATATAAGCGTGACGGAAGGTGAGCGCCGGGTAATAGCCTTCTGAGATTTAGCGCTCGGGCAGTTTTTTTAAAAGAAAAAAACAATGTCTGGGCACCCTTTTTCATGGGAAGAATAGATAGTAATAAGTTCCTCAGCTGGGAACAAGTCTAGACCCAAAGGAAGGGTGTTCGTTCCATTGTCCTCTTCAAAAAAAGTAGAGCACAAATTAAATAACAAGACTGAAAGAGTTAGAAGCTTCTCCTATCCGCGTAGCCGTAGTGCATTGGCTGAATGGTTGCGGGTGCTGACTGTGGCTGGAATTATAGGTGTTTTATATGCATGGCGCGGAGGCGCATCACTCTTATTTCTGCTGATCGCTGTAGGCGTTATCATGGTTGGCGGACTTATCGTTCAACTTTCAGGTCCACGGGCGATAAAGATTGAACGTACAATCACTCCTGTAAGACCGATAGCTGGAAATACACTGCTTGTGAAGGTGCGGGTGAATTTCTCTGCCCGGCTTCCACTGCCATGGCTGACTATCGCTGATTTTTGGGGGGACAGAGGACATCACAAGCTACTGTTTCCGGGATTCAGACGCTCTTTTGAATACACCTACATTCTTGAGAATATGCCACGCGGACATCATCATTTGCAGGGCTGTAGAGTAACCTGGGGAGATTTGCCCGGCTGGTTCACAGGCCGATCTGAGCCTGCTGAAGAGCATAGCATTAAAGTGCTGCCAGCCCCCCTATATTATGGCGGAGCAGTACCGGACAGCGGCTTTATTAGCGGTGATTCGCTCTATTCCAGAAGGGGAAGAAACAGCAATGATGAGACCATGGAATCGCGGGAATATGAGCCCGGTGATCCACTTAGCCGAATCCATTGGAAGAACAGTGCCCGGCTAGGGAATCTGCAGAGCAAAGTTCCAGAGCGTGAAAAGGCAAAAATGAGCTGTATCGTGTTGGCAAATGATCCAAAAAGCTATGAGATTCCAGCCAATGCACTTACACCTCGTGGCAGTCGGGAAGAGCAGCCTCCGGTATTTGAGAAGGCGGTGTCAACGGCGATGGGGCTGATGCTCTTTGCTGAGCAGTCAGGTGCTTATGTCCAGTTATTCAGCGGAGGCTGGCCAGAAGGAATGGCTAGGCATGAAGGACTGGGCAAAATCCCAGGGAGAGTGCTGGATATTCTAACTGATATTTCTCCGAATGGAACAAGAACCCTGTCCGAGCTGTTGGAGGATGCTTCTAGAGGCTGGATTCCGGGAATGACCGTTGCTATAGTGACCGGAAGATTAGAGGAACAATCCGCTAAGGTTATCGCTAAATTCTTAGTGCAAGGTGTAAAAGTTGAGCTCTATTATGCTTGGGATCAGCCAGCTCCGGTGCCTGCGGAGGTAATGCTGCAGGAGATCCGCGAGCCTGTGCGGGGAACGGTTGGGGATAGTCTGGGTCGTCTGGGAGCACGGATGTTTTGTCTGGATGATGCATTGCCAGCTTACAGGCTCAGGGAGGTAGAGTACCATGAATCATCCGGAAAACCAACGCTACGGTAAGCGGATACCGGGTGACACAAGCTTCTCTATGAATGGGCAAAGTGGGAAGGAACCAAAGCAGCTCCATTTGGAAAAACTAGAGAGCAGTCATGCCGGTAAACAGAGAAAGATACCTCTGTATTATCGCATGCTGTTCTCTTTGGCTATTTTGGGGCTGTTTTTAGAATGGCTGCTCCCTTTATATAGAACGACTTCATTGGAAGATACTGCTAGATTGCTGCAGATTCTGATGATTTCTGCTGCCGTGCTGTTGATGTGGGGAATCCTTCAGATTCCCGGGTGGCTATTGCTAAGTATCCAATGTTTGATGATCGGCACGGCTTGGCTATATCTATGCAGTGAGAGCGTAGGGACAGGATGGTTGGGCATTTATGCAGTAGAAATTCCAAATGATCTGATTTTGCTCTTTTCAGGGCATGTTTCTCAGCTTAGCGAGATCAGCAGACTTTTGATTTTGATTGTTGGCTGGGGGCTGCTGGTATCTTCGGTGCAGCAGCTTGCACTTTTCAGAGGAAGCACGCTGCTGTTTACAGCGGTGACCCTCATTTATCTATTGGTTCTGGATATTGGCTTTGGGGTTAATACGACAACGGATGTTGTAATATCAGTGGGGCTTATTGTATGGATGCAAGCAATGAGTGGTTTGCTCCGTCTGCGGGAACGGGTGGGCAGCATTCACCTGCCGTATGCCCGATGGGGAGTTTTGGCATTAGCGGCTGCCATATTCGTAATGATGACAGCATGGTTCGGTGGGCAGGTATATGAAGTACGACCGCCTAACCAAACTACACTCCAGTCAACCTTTGAAAAGCTGCAGGAATGGGCTTCGGGCCATATGCCGGAAGATAATGAGGCTATACCTGCAGGAACAACAGGGTATAGTACAAATGATGGAGAACTGGGTGCTCCATTGTCACGCAATACCGAACCAGTCTTCACAGCATTGACCAGCCTGCGTACCTATTGGCGCGGGGAGAGCATTGCCTATTATGACGGACGCCGTTGGATCAGAGGTGGTGAGGAATTTACTCCGCTTAACTTGTCCAGCCTGCCTCAGATTCCGGCGACGGTAACTACTACTAATGGTGGACGGACTTTACAACAGCGGATACAATTTGCCAGCCCTTCTTCCGGAGGAATTCCTGTATTCAATGCGGGCACCATAACGGATGTTGAGACAGTTCAACTATCTAATGGCAGCCAGCTTGGTTATGTTCTGGCGAATAAGGACGGGGATACCTTTCGTCTGCCAGATTCGGCGGTTTCAACTCGGATCACTGAGTATATAGTTGATTCTATACTTCCCGAGAGTAATCCAGTACTGCTGCGCGGGTTGGGTGATGCTGATCCTCAAGAAATAAAGAACAAATATTTGCAGCTGCCTGATTTATTACCTGAGCGAGTGAAAGCTCTGGCAGAGAAGCTCACAGCTTCCTCGGGCAACCGATATGACTCCGCAACCGCCATTCGGGATTATTTGCAAAACGGGTATTCTTACACGCTGGATACCATGATTCCGCCAGCTGGCGCTGATTTTGTGGATCATTTCCTGTTTGAGACCAAGCAAGGTTATTGTGTGCATTTTGCAACAGCGATGACCGTATTGCTGCGAAGCACAGGCATTCCAGCGCGGTATGTTCAAGGGTACGGACCTGGAACCCAGCAGGAGGAAGCCATGCCGGCGAAGTATTTAGTCACCCAAGGGGATGCCCATGCCTGGGTAGAGGTTTATTTTGCCGGCGCAGGTTGGGTTCCTTTCGATCCGACGCCGGGTCCTGCGCTTGCGGCTGGCTTCCCTGCGCCGGCACGGCCTGCGGCCGCAGCGATCGCGCCGCAAGCAACGCGCAGCGCGGAACTGCCCGCCCTGCCGCTGGCGGGCGGGCCCTTTTCAGCGCCGCTGACTGCCGCGGCGCTGCTTCCCGCCGCCGCTTGGCGCTGGCGGCGCAGTCTGGCTCTGCTGCTGGCCGCGTGTCGCGGCAGCAGCTTGAGCCGTGAGAGGCAGCTGCGCGCGGCCTCTCTGGCTTGGCACGGGCTGGCGGAGCGGTTTGGACCGCCGCCGCCCGGCGTTACTGGCAGGGAGTATGTGGACTCCCTGCGGATTTACGATGCCGGACTATACGTGGCCGTCCGGCAGTTCGTCCGCCAGTGGGAGACCCTGGCGTACGCGCCAGCTTTGGCATCCACTGCCGTGATCTCTGCCCGCGGCAATTCCTTAAAATCCGCTCCCGACCTTGGCGGCGAACCTGCGGCTTCTGATGCGAACGCGTTTATTCGCGAATGTCTGATCATTACCTTCCGTTTAACATAAACGGCCAAGAACGCTTAGATCCGCTATCTAATTTATGCCATAGCAAGGAAGGTTCTGCATGAAGTTTTATCACTCTCTGATTATGAGAGGCGTGTCCTCCTTTCCTTGACGATGAGAATTAACCATGAGTATAATGAATCCAATAATCAAGGGAGGCACGTAATGAACAAGCCAAATGAAATTATCGTCGTTCTCGATTTTGGGGGACAATACAACCAACTTATCGCGCGCAGAATTCGGGATCTGGGAGTATACAGCGAACTTTTGCCGTACAATACGCCAGTTGACAAGATTAAAGCACTTTCACCTAAAGGAATTGTCTTCTCCGGCGGACCTAGCAGTGTATACGCTGAAGATGCACCACACGTAGATCCGGCTATTTATGATCTAGGAGTGCCGATCTTCGGTATTTGTTATGGTATGCAGCTGATGGCTCATCAGCTTGATGGTAAAGTAGAACGTTCAGCTAAACGGGAATATGGTAAAGCTGATGTTGACTTTGCAGAAGGAACTGCTTTAGTTGCAGGATTGGAGAACCGCCAGACTGTATGGATGAGCCACGGTGACCATGTAGTTGAGCTTCCAACAGGCTTCAAGCTGGATGCAGGTACAGAAAGTGCTCCAATTGCAGCAATGAGCAATGCGGAGCGCAAATTGTTCGCTGTGCAATTCCACCCAGAAGTACGTCACTCCGTTCAAGGTAACGAGATGATCTCGAACTTCTTATACCAAGTTTGTGGTTGCGACGGCAAATGGACAATGGAATCGTTTATCGATGAAGCCGTTCAAGATATTCGCAATCAAGTCGGAGATAAAAAAGTACTCTGCGCTCTTAGTGGCGGAGTGGATTCTTCCGTTGTGGCTATGCTTATTCACCGTGCAATTGGAGATCAATTGACTTGTATGTTTATTGACCACGGCCTTCTGCGTAAAGGTGAAGCAGAAAGCGTTATGGAGACTTTCGTAGGCAAATTCGATATTCATGTAGTGAAAATCGATGCACGCGATCGCTTCATGAGCAAACTTGCAGGTGTTGAAGACCCTGAGCAAAAACGTAAAATCATTGGTAACGAGTTTATCTACTGCTTCGACGAAGAGTCAGCTAAGCTCGGAGATTTTTCATTCCTTGCACAAGGTACGCTTTATACGGATATCGTTGAGAGTGGAACAGCTACAGCGCAAACCATTAAATCCCACCACAATGTGGGTGGTCTGCCAGAAGATATGAAATTCAGCTTGATCGAGCCGCTAAACACCTTGTTTAAGGATGAAGTTCGTAAACTCGGTGAAGAGCTGGGCATGCCACGTGCGATCGTATGGCGTCAGCCTTTCCCAGGTCCAGGTCTTGCTATTCGTGTCTTGGGTGAAGTAACAGAGGACAAGCTTACCATCGTTCGTGATTCTGACTACATTCTGCAAGAGGAAATTGCTAAAGCGGGATTAGACCGTGAAATTTGGCAATACTTCACTGCCCTGCCTAACATGAAGAGTGTCGGAGTTATGGGTGATGCTCGTACGTATTCCTACACAGTAGGTGTCCGCGCAGTAACTTCCATCGATGGCATGACCGCTGACTGGGCACGTATCCCATGGGATGTTCTTGAAAAAATCTCTGTACGTATTGTCAACGAAGTTGAGAACGTAAACCGTGTAGTGTATGACATTACTTCGAAACCACCTGCAACGATTGAGTGGGAATAGAACGGGAAAAATTAATGTCATAAATCTCTCGGAATCCTTGATGTATAAGGGATTACGGCGTTTGTGGCATTGAAATTCTACGTACACCTGCAACAATAGAGTGCAAAAAATTACTCTCTTTTATCTGCGTTGTTTCGCAAATAGAAGGGAGTATTTTTTATGACCAAAATCAAAGAACTAATCGAGGATTTCAAACTGAATCAAGAAATTTTAGGCAGGGAAAAGAAATATGTTGAACTTTGTATGTTTCGATTATACAGATGGGAGAAGTTCACAGTGAAAATATTAGGTATTACTGAAACAGAGGATGTGACACAGCTTCATATCAAAAAGTATATTCAGGAGCGGCAAAATGAAGGGAGAGAAATGAACAGGACGATAAATAATAATATTGCCACTTTAAAAGTCTTCTTTCAGTATTTGGTGAGCGAAGAATTCATTGATGAACAAGCTACCCTATGCGGAGGATTAGAAATCTCAAAGAAGATAAAACAGTCATTGTTACGTTCAATGATGATGAAGTTTCACGGATAATTAATGACTTGAAAGAAGAGACGTACTCCAATGTCCGTGACAAACTCATTCTCATTATGCTCTTTGACACGGGTATACGGGTTTCTGAGCTATGTAATATCAAGAGCGATGATATTGCTAGGAGACACATTCTGATTCATGGGAAAGGCTCTAAACAACGTTTGGTGTACATTAGCAATATCATGCGGAAATACATGAGGAAGTACGAAGCATTAAAACAGGAACGATTCATAAAAAGATTAGAGGATGAAATAGAGAATTGTTATTTTCTAGACCAATCCGCTGTAAGATTGTCCCGCTCCCGCATCAACAAGATTCTAAAAGAGCATTGCAATAATGCTGGGGTAAGAAAGGAAGTACGATGTTCCCCGCATGATTGTCGACACTACTTCGCACAGAAGCAATTGAGAAATGGAATTGACATTTACAGCTTGAGCAGATTAATGGGGCATTTTGATACTCAAATCACCTCGAAATATTTAAGGGGATTAGAGCAAGAGGACATTTTACAAATTGGACGGTTGTATAGTCCTCTTAATGGGCTGAAAATATTTAAAATGAAAATTTGATTAAGTCATCCCAGAAGTTTGGATAGAATACACCATACTTATATGTAATACAAATTAATACATCATCTTAAAACTGCTAAATAAGGTCTCTGTGGCTCTTCTTTGAACAGGGGGGGCGGACGGTGCTTAAGAGCCTAGAGAGTCCTTAGGGACAAGTATTGAGCTTCTGAGACTGTACAGATGGGTAGTCGGTGTTCGAAACTCAATATAATAGATTTCCTACATAGTATATTTGAACTTGGGAACCTACTACGACTTCAAGAAGGGACAATAACAACTGTCTAAAGCCGAGTATAATAAATCCAGAAGAACCCCCCTTCTGGATTTATTTAAATTAGGAGTTTGCGGGTTATCTATAATTAGTTACAATGTAAATACAAATATGAAAGGAGGTTTACGTACAGATATATACAGAGAGATATCAAATTTCAGTATGAATCTGTACGTCTAGTAAGACATGCAATTAAATATCATGTATGCTCACATACATCATCTAGACAGTAGATACCATAAAAAGAATAAAACATAAAAACAAACCATACATAAACATAAACTGAAAACATAATGCTGGAG
Organism: Paenibacillus sp. FSL F4-0122; assembly: GCF_038002845.1. Taxonomy (NCBI): domain Bacteria; kingdom Bacillati; phylum Bacillota; class Bacilli; order Caryophanales; family Paenibacillaceae; genus Paenibacillus; species Paenibacillus sp. FSL F4-0122. Next base: position 1,596,913 of record NZ_JBBODI010000001.1, on the reverse strand, counting down.
GATGATAGTGCGCTAATAAGGGGCGATATCATTTATGAGTTTTGTAGCAATACCAAATAGAATGTTTGCACGTGAAACTAAGTATTTTACCACTAATGATGAATTTCTAGTGTTTTATCATATTGGTACTTTAGTGAGTGCAAGGAATCCTAACCTTGCACGTCTCAACATAGAGTTACTAAACTCTATTATTTTGCTAGACCAGAAGAATCCTTCTAGGGGCAAAAAACGAATTAAAGTTGCTCTTCTTAGTTTGCGTTCTAAGAGTTATATCAAGATTGTTCATAATGATGGACAACTTAAAAACATTACAGTGTTAGATATTACCTTACCTGACACTGGACAATCCATATATACAGAACAAGTTAAAAGTGGCGGCTCCATATATAAAGGTTTTACTTCTGTGACTGACGATATGTTTAACTGTGTGGAATCTGTCTATGAACTAAAAGTTCTAACATATGTTAAATGGCGCTCTAAAATAAGCTACAGCATTTCATTTAGAGAATGGCAAAGTGTGCTAAATGTATGTCATCAAACTGCTGTCAATATTATTTCTGAATGTGTAAGAAAGGGTCTTCTCACGAAACATAGAGGGGATTACTATACAACACCTGATGGAATGATACGTCAAGAAACAAATACGTACTATGAGAAATCTATTGAACAAGAAAGTGATCCTAGCAAAAAAGCCAATACTGCGAAGCGATCAAAGAAGCTTTCTGCTGAATCGAAAGAAACTCATCCACATAATTTGTTTGGAACCGACTACTTAGATGAAAACGATATGTACGTATATTTTACTACTACTTGTGAACATGCAAAGGATCAAGGCAGAAAACGGATCGATGCTATTTCAAAGAGTGGTGCTTCTGGTAAAGCACGTATGGATACGCTTGAGAAGAAGGCGCTTATAAAAATTCAACAAGAGGAATCAGAAAAGCATGCTATGAAGATTCAATCTGCGCTTAGTGATGAGATGAGAAAAATGAATGGCAGTGAATTTGAAGATGATTATGAAGAAACATATAGACGTACCCAACGGACATCAAGACAGGAAAAGAGAGATTATAGTTATTTGTTAGGAAATGATTAGCTATGAATGATATTGGTATAATTAGTGGCAATTGTTTTTATGAGTTAAATTATGATGAATCTGGGCTTAGTATCATTTGTTGGCTTCGTAACATACAGGGGTGAGTGTAACTGTGGTTGCGCTATCACGAAGTTATGATTATTTTATATGAATAAACGCCAAGATGAACTGATTGAAGTACGATGGAGATTCAGTTAAACGGAGGATTAGGCAAAAGGCTAAGGAACAATCAGTTGACCTCTACCAGATTTTCGAATCCAGTAATGTTACTATAGGAATGAAAAAATCCCTGTTTCAAGGGATTTTTTATATAGGTTTATTTAGGCAACAGGAAACTTTTGATTGCATCAAAACATCCTTCAATGTCTCGGTTAATTTGAGTCCCTGTTATCACATTGAGTTGCCATCCATTGTTTGTTGCTATTGTCCTTTTAATTGCATCGTTATTGCGTTGTTCGACCGTCTTATGATAGTCGTGTCCATCAAGTTCAATAAGCAATTTAGTTTGTTTATGGAAATTGACAATAGCGAAGTCAAATCTGACATTCACTGTCTTTGAACTTGAACTAAATCTGAGTGAATAATTGTCATCTAGCTTATAACAGGAGTAATGATGTCTCTCCCCATAGATTTCAGGAATAATTGCGGGGTTGTCAGGATGATAAAAATGTTTAAGCCAATACTCATAGAACATTTTCTCTATTGGGCTTGTTGAAAGACTTATCAGGCAATCCCTAAGACTAGTTCCATGCTTTTCTCTTAGTTCTTTTTCTACATGGGTAACGGACCACGGTATTAATTCTGAATTTTCAACGATTTCTGTCTTCTCGTTACTATACCCACTTGTTCCATTTTCTTTTAAGCCGTAGACAATATCGAAATTTTTCAATTCCTCCCATCTGAGACCAAAGCGAACTATCTCACAAATAGGAGATTTTTTCCTCGCTAACTTCTTGTTTCTTTCGTACTTCGTTGTAAACCTTGAGATAATAAAATCTCGACCATCATTAGAAACCATCCAAAGTTGTGCTCGTTTCATTGGAAATACCAATACCCATTCGCCATCAACTTTAGTTTTGTAGGTATACGCCCCAATTGAATGTTGTGCTTTAAGGTATTCCAGTAAATCGCAGTACATCTGCTCAGGTGTCCAAACAAGGTTTACCCTTATATATGTATCCATATACTTGGCTATAACCCCATTTATGTGATATTGCTCTTTTATAGAAAAATCATTGAAATTCAATTATCTCTCTCCTTTAGGCTCGTCCAAACCTAATACAGAATACACTCATCGACCGAGTAGGCTTATATTTTCAAGATACGATAGGCGACACCATACCAGTTGGTTAATATTAACAAATATTTTATATCGAAAAGACCTATTTGACAATTATGACCCCTTTATATCGATTACTTTAGTCAGAAGAAAAGGGAATAGCATCACATACAATTAGGTGTCGGTCGTTAAGTAGTATTGCGTAGAATAATGACGTAGAATTAAAATTCTATGCTATAATAAATGGTATGAAGATTCAAAATGGTACACAAATAGCCCATTAATAGTTAGAAATTATTGCGTGGAATTATTTATCCCTATTTTAAGGAGAGAAATGTTTATGTTAGAGAGATTTCTTAATGAGGGCTTGCGTGGTAAATCAGCAACGACAATTAGAACATATGGTCATGCGATCCACCAATTTGAAAAGTGGCTAGATGGATCAGGAACTGATTTAGAGAACTACGCTAGGTCAGACGTTCAACAGTACATAGATTATCTGGCAAGTAAGAAGAAGTCAGCTTCCACGATTAACAAACTATGGAATGCAATAAAGTCTTATTCTAAATGGGCAGGAAAACGTGAAACAATAGAAGATATATCTGTAGTTAAAGTAACAGATATAAAGAAACAAGCACCGAAAGCAATGGATAAGCTTGAACGGAATAAGTTAATTAGAGATATTGATCGTACAGGTAATAAGAGAGATTATGCTATTCTTATGACTTTGCTAATGACTGGTATTAGGATATCTGAATTAGTCGCACTAGACCGTCTAGACCTCGATGTAAGCGACCGCAAAGGCTCGTTGGTAGTTCGTTCAGGTAAGGGGAATAAAGAACGTACACTACCACTCAACGTGGAAGCAAGAAGGGCTATAGAAAAATATCTTGATGAAAGAACAGACAGTAACCCTGCTCTATTCATAAGTAATAGACAAGAGCGTATTAGCATCAGAAGCGTTCAGCATCTAATGGAGAAGCATGGACACAATGCCCATCAGACTCGTCACAGCTTCATTACAGGGCTTGTACGTGCAGGTGAAGATATTAGTGTCATTCAGAGTTTGAGTGGTCATTCAAGTGCGGATATGATTTTAAGGTATTCGATGCCAAGTGAAGAAGATAAGCAGAAAGCTGTAGAACACATATACAAGGACTAACCACTCAATAAGAGTGGTTATTTGTACTCGTATCAAATTACATAAAGGTTAATTGACACATTTCATTTGTCTATATCTAATTTATGACACGTATCAGAAAATATGGTTTAACATATTTCGTACATATGGCGTAAATTATACATTTTGACAAACTATAAAGATGTAGGAGCGAGACTATACGGCTTCTGAACAACTCTATTGGGCAAGTGTAAAGATTCATGTGAGTTTCAAGTAGGATTAGAAGAAGTGTAGGCGTTACAACGATGACGATGTAGTGTAATATTGATGGTGTTATTGAACTTACGGATAGTTATGCAGAAAAGTGTGGTATGATTTATTGAGATTTAAATTGGCATGTAAAGGTGTAATATATTTGAAAGATATTTATGAAGAGATATTTAATAAACAAAAAAGAAGAAGACTTTAAGGACCTTCATTTGGCTACTGACGAGGTGATTGTATGTACGATTTCAAAACACTAGACTACAACGATTTTGAAAGGTTAGTTAAAGATATTCTATCGAAGATGTACAATGTTCATATTGAACGTTTTAAATCAGGACGAGATGGTGGTGTGGATCTAAGACATAGTCACTTTACAGATGATGAAACCATTATTCAATGTAAGCATTATGCTAATTCATCCTATTCTAATTTAAAATCAGTTCTACGAAGGGAAGAAGCCCCTAAAGTAAGAACACTAAGCCCTAAAAGATACATATTGGTCACATCCTTACCCTTAAACGACACGGAAAAAACAGAAATCATAAATATTTTTGATCCTTACATAAAAAGTAAAGCTGATATCCTTGGATCTGAAGATCTCAACGACGAATTAAGCAAGTATGGGGAGATCGAGGCGAGGCATTATAAGCTTTGGCTACATAATTTTTCACTCATTACTGAGTTACTAAGCCGTGAAATACACAACCAGACGGAGATGACGCTTAGAAGAATTTCAAAGCGGATTATATATTATGTAGAGCCTCCTAATTTCAATCGTATCTTGCAATTTCTTGAAGATCAACACTTTGTGGTCATTACCGGAAATCCTGGCGTAGGTAAGTCGACAATAGCGGAGATATTGCTCTCCTATTGTGTCAAGAAAGGCTCTGTCCCTTATGTTGTTAAAGATATCTCTCAAATATTGGAGCTATACATACATGGTGAAAATCAGGTTTTTCTATGCGACGACTTCCTAGGACAAACTAAGTTAAAGTCGCATCATGACGATGATAGGCTGTTACAATTTATCAAAGATATTAGTGATAGTGAGAAGAAAACAAGGCTCATTCTAGTTTCGCGAGAAAATATTATCCAATCGGCAAAGCTGGAATCAGAGTACATGAAAAGTAAATACTTTGAGCTTTCGAAGCATTTGGTCAAAGTAGAAGACTTTAAATTAGAAGATAAGGCTAATATTCTCTATGCCTATCTTAAAAATTCAAATATCCCAAATCCATTTATTGAGTATATTGTGAAAAATAAGAAGTATATGAATATCATTCAGCATAGAAACTTCTTGCCAAGGATTATTGAAGAGATGACGGATATGGACATCATTAAGATGGGTGTGATAGACGACCCAAACCAATTTTACAACGAATTTATTCAAACTTTAAACAATCCGTTTTCTATATGGGATAGTTTATACATGAATGCAACACAACGCTCCAAGGATCTTTTATTGACATTAGCCATGTTCGAGGGATCTTGCTCCTTAGAAGGACTTGAAATTGCATTCTCTTCGTATCACTATTACAAATGCAGTCAGAATAATGAGATTATAACGGATAATTCTTTGCGCTCAGCATTGGAGGAAGTGGATAATTCCTTTATTCGGATAGAGGATTCTGGGGAAGTAGTAAAAGTTAGGTTTAACAATCCAAGTGTCAAGGACTTCATTGAATATGTAATTAACCAACGGCTTGATAGTAGAAACATCTTGTTTCTAATTCAAAGCATGGTATATTTCGAGCAAGTGGATTATCTATACGAATTAATTTCTAGACGTGATAACCCAACTTTCACAAGTGAATATACTAAGGCTATTATTAGAGTTTTAAGTGATTACCGTTACGAGCATTATGTACATCCTTTTTATGAGGAGTACGGAGTTAAAGGCTTTATTCGAAAATCAGAAGATGCTATTTGCACACTCTTGGATTTAAATAGTGAGTCCTTTAATTTAGAAGAAGTCATATCGACTTTATTAATAATAGTAATCAAATTTATATCTGAAGAAGCAAATTATTACGAATATGATGAATTAATCGGGCTGTTGGTTAGATTCAGCGATTGTCTCGATGAATCTGCTTTTAGCCGACCAAAGGTAAAAGAAGTGTTGGAGCGTATTTTTGCAGAACCCAGCAAGGAACATAGAGGTCTATTTTTCTACTATTATTTCGCATGCTATTGTACATTTGCACCTATCAATAAAGTGGATGTAGAAATAAAGAGGATAAAGGAAGAATTTTCTATATCTTACAAGGATCTGTTTGAAAATGAGGGTTTAGAGAATACAGTGCCCAATGGCTGGGGTAATCGAAAGTTCAAGGAATGGCTGGATATTCTTGAGTTCTTGGTAGAATTTTATGGAGTGAACTTTGATGAGGAACTAGAAGGAGTCAACTTTGCTCTTGATGAGGAAGAAATTCGACATCGAGAATATTTGGAGAATAGGGACTATGATGATGACTTATTTGAAGATGAAAAGAAACGGACAAATTATACTGAGCTAGAGATTCACGAAAAGTTTTCCACTTTGGTAAACGCAGATGATTTATCTTTGTGATAGGTATGTTCTGCGAATATCCTGAAATAAGCTTGTTATTGAGCTAACGGAGATCCGTATTATAATCCTAATCAGCATTAATGGAGCGGGACGGGGCTAGGTTTACAGCTGAAAAGTGATCGTCTTTAGGGGAGAGTGTCAGTACACATATAAATAGTGACCCTATATAGATGTATTGCGATACGAAAGCAACATCCTAAACGGAATAAGTTAATTAGAGATATTGACCGTACAGGTAATAAGAGAGATTATGCTATTTCAATGACGCTATATATGACTGATATTAGGTGTCAGAAATAGTCGCTCTAGACTGTCTAAATGTTGATCCAAGCGACCGTAAAAGCTCGTTAGTATTTCGTTCAGGAATAAAGAGCGTACGCTACCACTAAACGTGGATGCAAGAAGGGCTATTGAAAAGTTCGTTGAAGAATACGAACAGATGGCAACCCTGCTCTATTCATAAGTAATTGACAGGAGCGTATCAGTATAGGAAGCGTTCAGCACCTTACGGAGAAGCATAGACACAATGCCTATCAGACTCGGCACAGCTTCATTACAGGGCTTGTACGTGCAGGAGAGGAGATTAGCTTGATACAAAGTCTGAGTGGGTGGACATAGTTCAGTAGGTAGTATGCCTTCTAATGATGATAAACAACGTGCAGTTGAAAGAATCTTCAAGGACTAGCTATCAAAGTCATATGTGGGGAAATGGTACGTACTCATTCAACCAGCAACTTGTAAAAGAAAACGAAGCGATATCATTAAGACCAGTGATAAATATTAAACCCCTTTTCCTTATTAAGAACTAGCCCAATCTACACAGTAGATCGTGGAGGTAGTGATGATTGATATCCAATTTGTGTTCTATGAATAATAAAAATAGAGTGAACAACTGTTCTGAGAACAAAATACCACGTGAATCTAGTTATTATAAGCAGATTAATAATTCTACATATAATATTTTTTCATTTAGAAACGAATTTCCCTCTTTTAATAGTAAAGGCTGGCTCAGAGTCATAATGGACGACTTTGAAACAGCCTGAGAACGGTAATTAGTTAATTCCACCCCACAATACGAATCAGAAGGCGAATTATTAACGAATATGTCACTTGTATAACACAGATATGTAACAAGTTGAAAGACCTAATGCTGAACTCAGAGTAGAGAAAGTACAACATTATACGTTTATCCCACTTGAAATATAAAACGCATCTGATTCACTTTCAAACTGTTAATCCCTCTTTCTTCTTTTCTTCTAATTCTTCTTTCTTCTTTCTTTCTAGTTCTTCTTCGTGAATTTTTTGCTCAATTAAATCATTAAATAATTTTCCGTAATCATCAGCACTGGTTATTTTTTGAAACCCTCCGCTCAAAGCTATCTCTTTATCACGATTAATTATTTGATCAAATATATTCTCTATTATAGTGCTAGCTTCAGTATATTCATATGTATCCATTGTTTGTTCCTGCTCATGTAATATTTTATAAATAACTTTTGTTTTTTTATCGTTTGATACGTCTCCGATGCCTATTGCATTTTCAAAGTTAGATATTGAACAAAACACTCTAATATTGTCGTTGTTTTTAGTGTTATATATATTTTTACAGTTTGTTAATTGGGCTTTAAGAGTAGAGGAAGAGTGTTTATTATGATTATCTACATCATGCAGTACGTCATAACAAGAATTAAATTGATTGAGGACTTTCATTAAAGTTACAATAGTAGCTTTACCTCTAGCACGAATTATATGAATGTTATAGCCTTTCTCTTTAGCTAGGTGCTTGAAGGCAATATACTCAGTATCACCCTCTACAATCACTATTTTATCAGCAAAGAAAAATTCATTTACATAGGAGTCCACGTAGTTTAATATTTTCATATTTGCTATGTCATCGTCATCAAATTGCTTACTAACAGACTTATATAGTTGAATAGCTTTCTCACCGACTCGGAAAACCTGAATAGAGGTATGTTCTTTGGATAAATCTATCAGTATTGGGGAATGGGTAGAAATCATCAGTGGCATTTTCGTGCCGATTTCATAAAGAGAGCGACTTAATGCTCGAACTGCTTCTGGATGCAAGAATGCTTCTGGTTCATCTATAAGCAGTAGCTTATTATCATTTTCACCTAAAAGCTTTTTTTCAATCATATTTTGAATAAGGTATATCAGACTCATTCGTTGTAAACCAGTTCCTTGATTTGCTAAAGGCATTTTAGATTGTTGGATACTATCAATATGAACACTCGAATTTGTAGATTTTAATAAATCCGTTGATGAAAATCCTTCGCTTTCGCCACCTACTACATTTAAAGATAAATGTTCATTTGAAAATAGGACTCTTAAGTTACTGGAAACATCATTACTTACCTTTAACAGTATGCTATCAGTGTTCTGTTTGATTTTTCTTAAAAATTCGGGGTATGCTTGTCTGAGTTTAGAATACTCCTTAGATAATTCAAAGGACTCTTTTTCGGTTTCTGGGTCTCCATTAAAGTTTTCGAGCTTTAAGAGGTCACTTTTTATTATCTCAGAGTATATATTTTGAATTAAATCATTTATGTCATCAGGTAACATGGAGGGAGTTATGTAAAAAGGCTTATTGTTTAAGATTTCTTCCAATTTATCAAATAATTTGTGGTTTTTTTTGATTTCTTGCCCCTTTTCATCCCAAAAGCTTGGTGCATTTTCTTCTTTGTACTTCTTTTTAATAGTTATTTGATCTTCATCAGACTCAAATACAGCTTCAAGTATAATATCCTTTCCACGATTCGAAAAGCAGTTGTTAGGAATGGTTTTAGCTTTAGTTTCCTTTTGATAGAAACAGTTAATAGCTTCTAATATGGTTGATTTACCTGTATTATTTCTTCCAGTTAGGATAACGATAGAGTCTTTTAAAAAATCAATTGTAAATGTATCCTTGAAAACCTTGTAATTTGTAACGCTGAAATTAACTAACTTCATGTTTCTCTCTCCTTAATATTAAGTGGTTGATTACTACAACATAGTTTTACCAATACACCAAAAAGGTGGGTTTGGAGAACTATTTTGTATCATCATACAACATAATGTAGAAACTTGGGATTTTTCTCATTTGTTTCAATGGGAAGAGAGGTCTGTTTTTTACTAGTCTTGCTGGTAATGTGACTGAATAATTCTAAGGTTCTATTTTACTTTTCATGTAATTAGTCGTTGAAATTTGTATATTTACCCGCTACAATTGGTATACAAAATAACGTAATAATTGAATAGTAATTTACTCTATTGCTCGTACGTATTCCTACACAGTAGGTGTTCGTGCAGTAACTTCCATCGACGGCATGACCGCTGACTGGGCACGTATCCCATGGGATGTTCTTGAAAAAATCTCTGTACGTATTGTCAACGAAGTTGAGAATGTAAACCGCGTAGTGTATGACATTACTTCGAAACCACCTGCAACGATTGAGTGGGAATAGCATATAGCAATAAGAAACCTGCAGCTCCTTATTTATTAAGGGACTGCAGGTTTTTTTATTAACCGTGAAGCTTGTGACGGACCCTATATAGCAACTTTAGAGAATGTGATAAACTGGAAAAAATAAACTTACAGGAGCCATTAGAATGGGATTCTCACTTATTGGAACACTAATAGCTATGGTTATTCTTGCCCCAAGTTTACTGATGATTAAGTTTCCGCCCGATCATGTTCCCAGCGGTTTAAAAGATGCCGGCATCGTCTACACCCTTTTGGAGAGAGTAGGGCAGTTGGGGTGTATAGCTATTCTTGCGATTTCAAAGGATAACTTCGAAAATGTAGAATTCGGGATCTGGGCTGTACTTATCTTTGTGTTTATCACGATTTATTACGGTTTATGGATTCGTTATATGGTTAAGGGACAGCAATTCAGATTATTATGGGCTCCATTATTGTTTCTTCCGATTCCCATGGCAGTTCTCCCTGTTTGTGCATTTGGATTTGCGGCTATATGGGGCAGATCTTTCTGGTTAGGTATTGCAGTGATTTGTTTAGCTATAGGGCATTTTGCTAATTCTTGGCATAGCTATCAGTATTCCAAAGGCCAATAAGCTAGGGCATGTTGAAACTGTTTTATAGGGAAAAATACCCATTTAATAAGGCTTTTGATAGTTAATAAGCTGCATGGTTTAATGGATTTTGGGGTTGGAGTTAAAGATAAAAATGTATGAATTACGAACAATAGAAAAAATAAAGTCGAAAATGTTCGCTTTTTTCATTGACAACTTATGTGATGTCCACCTAAAATGATAAAGCACAACAACATAATTCTTTCGTATATTTCCGGGAATAGGCCTGGAAGTTTCTACGAGGTCACCGTAATGACCTGGCTACGATTAAGAAGAGCTGAGCAACCCGTATTGTCCTGAATCTAGGGCTATAGTCTTGGGTGCTACTCTTTTTTTCGAGCCGGTGTCGATCAGATACCGGCTTTTTGTTGCTGTCAGCCACAACATACCTTAGGGGGAGAACAATTTGAATCGGTTTTTCAAGTTGAAAGAGAACGGCACTACAGTACGTACAGAGATAATGGCCGGCTTGACTACGTTCATGGCTATGGCTTACATCCTGTCGGTTAATCCGAGCACATTAACAGCCTTTGGCCGCATCGATATGGGCTGGTACTCTGTATTTCTAGCGACTGCGCTGGCAGCAGGTATTTTCACCATTGCAATGGGCGTGTTTATAAACTTTCCAGTAGCATTGGCACCAGGTATGGGACTTAATGCATACTTTGCTTCCGTAATTTTGTCTTCTGCAACCTCAGAACATCCATTCACTTGGCAAATGGGTCTGACCGCAGTATTTATTTCCGGTTTGATCTTCATCCTGCTCACGGTTACCCGAGTGCGGCAGATCTTACTGACAGCCATTCCTGACAGCTTGAAGCATGCCATTACCGTAGGTATCGGGATGTTCATTACAATCCTTGGGCTTAAGAATAGTGGTTTGATGACGATTGGTGTCGAAGCTGGTAAAGATATTTCGGCCAATACATTCACAGATGTCCTATCCTTTGAAACAATTATTCATATGGGTAGTCTAGAGAACACTGATGTACAATTGGTAATTATCGGATTGCTTCTTATTTCCATCCTGATGGTACTGCAAGTTAAAGGTGCGATTTTATTCGGTATCTTGGGTACAACCCTCGCGGGTATACTGATGGGTGTAGTTGATTTTGGCTCATTGTCCAGTCCGACAACCCCTTGGGTGCCTGACCTGACGCAATTGAACTTTTTCGAATTTGACTGGGATGGTATCCTGCACACCGGTATTGTTTCAGCAATCGCAACATTCACTTTTGTAGAATTGTTCGATACATTTGGTACACTTGTAGGTACTGCTCAACGCGCTGGTATTATGGACAACCCTGAAGAAGGTAACAAACGTGTAGGTAATGCAATGTTTGTCGATGCTATCGCTGTAGCTGGTGGTGCGGCATTGGGTACTTCCACTACTACTGCTTTTGTAGAAAGCGCGGCAGGTGTTGCTGAAGGTGGACGTACAGGTCTTACAGCTGTAACAACGGGTGTGTGCTTCTTGCTTGCGTTATTCCTTGCACCAATAGTGGCTCTGATCCCTGGATCTGCTACAGCCGCAGCATTGATTGTCGTAGGCGTGCTCATGGCACAATCGATTCGCGAAATTGATTTTCAAGATATGGTTGTTGCGATTCCAGCGTTCCTTACTCTAGTAATCATGCCTTTCACTTATAATATTGCTAATGGTATTTCCTTTGGTATCGTAACTTATGTAATCCTTGCTTGTGTAGCTAACCTTGCTGGCAAGAAAAAATACGATATTCACTGGATGATGTGGGTACTTGCTATTCTGATTATTCTCCGTTATGTATTTCTTGGTAGTGCGGGCTAACTCATATATAGCATACAGATGTGCATTCAAAGGCTCCTTCATAACTGAGGGGGCCCTTTTTTTATATTTTTGTTGGCACTTAACCATTCAGGTTAGTCTATGTTTCTAGCTTTTCATCATCTATGATTTAGATTATATTGTTGAAGAGGTGATGTTCAGGACGAGGCAGCCTTGGTGTTAGAGTCCAATTTGTTACCCACCTTGATCCTGATCTCTGTTTATTTTGTACTGAAAATACTTCAAACCCCTAGGTGGTCCTATGGTCTTACCATTTTGTTAGTTCTCTCGCTTTATGCTTATAGAATGGCCTGTTTTTTTTGCTCCGGCATTTGCTTTAGCCACTGCGATTCTTCTATTCTATATAAGAGTCTATATAAGAGCCTTGAAGCTTAGGCGATCCTATGGAATGGAGTATTGTGGATGGAAGGGTTTGCGATCCAGATAAGGTAAACATGCCCTATATTTATATGCTCTTTTATGAGAAAATCAATCCAAATGATTTCTTAGCAACGGTGAAATACACTAATTCGGGAGCTGTTTTTCAGAAGGTATATGCTTTTGGCTGGACTAAGATGAATATAGGACGAGGTGAGGTTGGGACGATGATCAAGAGTACACGTGCGGCCGTAATGACTGTATTGATGCTGTTATTGTTTGTGCTTCCTGTAACAAGCATTTATGCAGAGGGGAATCTATTGCAGAACCCTGGCTTTGAGGAGGGGGGAGATGATGCGCCTTCTAACTGGACTAAGGATATGTGGATTTCAGGAGACAACTCAGGCCTACTTTCAATCCAATCGGAGGAAGTTCATTCCGGCAGCAAGGCGGCAGTCATTGAGAATATCGAACCCAATCATTTGAAATGGGTGCAGACGATTGAGGCTACGCCGAATAGTTATTATAGAATCTCTGGATGGATCAAAGTAGTAAGTACAGCAGGCGAGGGAATAGGCGCCAACATTCTTGCCGTTGGAGTAGGCGGGGGGTATCCCAGCGTAACTGATACGGCAGGTGAATGGCAGTATCTTGAATATATCGGCCAGACAGGACCGGAGCAGAAGTCATTTGGCATAGGCGCAAGTCTGGGCGGCTACTCTAGCTTAATTCAAGGTAAGGCTTATTTTGATGATTTTGCTGTAGAAAAATTAGACGCGGCTCCCGAAGGGGCTAACGTCATTTCGCTGGATAGTGCAGCGGTTAGTCCAGATGCAGGCGACAAAAAGGCAGACACTCCACATAAAGTATCTCCAACTAAGATGTTGCTGATCTCAGCGCTGTTTAGTGTGTTTTTTGCAGTGCTTTATACTAAAGCATTCCGTAGTGAGAAGCTTATGAAGCAGCCTGAGAATATTTATTCCAAATGGCTGAGTATTGCCATCGGAGTTGCTTTTATCCTGAGAGTGTGGATTGGTCTTACCGCGCAAGGATATCAGAATGATATGAATACCTTTATTTCTTGGGGACAGCGTATGGTGGATTTAGGTCCAGGCAAATTTTATGAAGAAGGTTATTTTGCCGATTATCCTCCAGGCTATTTGTACATATTGTACGTGCTTAGCGCCATACGTGGCGTTTTAGGATTCACTCAGGGCTCAGGTGGAGAGAATTTACTCTTCAAGCTCCCTGCGATTCTTTCTGATTTGGTGCTCGGCTACTTCATTTATCAAATGTCACGCAAAAAACTCGGCACAGGAATTGCTTTCGGCTTGATGTTGTTGTTTCTGTTTAATCCTGCGGTACTTATTAATTCAGCGGCTTGGGGACAAGCAGATTCGTTCTTTTTGATCTTCCTGCTACTCAGTATCCACGGCGCTGCGAACAAAAAGTTTGTTCGCTCCGCAATTTTGTTTGCCTTAGCGACGCTAATTAAACCGCAAGCGTTGATATTCACGCCGGTATTGTTGTTTGCTTTTTATCATCACCGCGCTTGGAAGCAGCTTGGATTCGGAGCTTTGTATGGATTAGGGATCTTCGGATTGCTTGCGGCACCATTTTTCTGGAATAACGGAGGTCTGGTAGGGATTATTGATCTTTACAAGAGTACGTTATCTTCCTATCCGTATTCTTCAGTGAATGCATTTAATCTGTATGCACTGACTGATCCGATGTGGTCATCCCTTGATCTAACCTGGCTTGGCATTCCATACCGTGTATGGGGCTTCATATTTATTTTAGTGGCTGTAGCTGTTGCGGCATTTTATTCCTTTAAAAAGGATCGCTTGGACCTGACCAAATCCTATTTTATCGGCATGGTGCTTATAGTAGTGGTCTTTGTGCTTGGCACCAAAATGCATGAACGTTATATGTTCCCTGCTCTTATTCTTTGTTTGTTTACTTATATAGAAAGTCGGGACCGCCGCTTTTTATCGCTATTTCTCGGATTCAGCTTAACGCAATACATCAATGTGGCGTACACCTTATCCCACCTGAATGCAGATGTTAGCCCGGGTGCAGACGGAATCGTATTAGTGACTGCTATAGCTAATCTAGCATTACTGCTTTATATGCTGAATATCGGTTACGATGTGTATGTCCGCAAGGGTATAAAACCTCTTCCAGCGCCAATTACACTGGAAGAACAATATGAAGAAGATTTGAGAGTTGTCGGGCAAATTAAACCGCATCAGAAGGGAGGGCGATTTAACGATGAAGTTTAAGCGTATAGATTGGATATGCATAATAGCTATTACGGCCGTTTACGCAGCGCTTGCTTTATATAATCTTGGCTCTACTAAATCTCCAGAGACCTTATGGGAGCCTGCTGCCAGTGGTGAAAGCTTCTATGTAGATTTGGGGCAGAGTAAACCATTGGAACGGGTCAATATCTTTGGTGGCGTAGGCACGGGTAAGTTCAAGCTGGAATTCAGCGACAATCCTGAGGTCTGGAGCAGTCCGATGGATGTCAGTGAGGATGTCGGGAATGTCTTCATCTGGAAAAGCCAACCCCTGAACGTTACTGCGAGATATGTGAAGTTTACAGTTACCTCTCCAGGGTTCACTTTGAACGAAATGGCCTTTTATGAGCAGGGGGGAGAAAGAATACCCCTTCCTATTGCTGGTGTGACACCGGATGCTAACGCAGTTCCTAAAAGAGGAGCAGCGGCCAATCTTTTTGACGAGCAGTCGCTCATTCCGGAATATTCTAACTTTATGAATAGCACTTATTTTGACGAGATCTATCATGCGCGAACAGCTTATGAATATACACACGGGATTGTGCCTTACGAGAACACGCATCCACCGCTTGGTAAGTTGTTAATTGCCATAGGGATGGAGCTGTTCGGGGTCAATCCATTCGGCTGGCGTATTATCGGAACCTTGTTCGGAGTTGCCATGTTACCTCTCATATATGTAATGGCGCTGCGTTTGTTTAAGAAAAGCAAATACGCCGCCCTCGCGGCAGGATTGTTTGCACTGGATTTCATGCATTTCACACAGACAAGAATCTCCACGATTGACGTATACGGAGTATTCTTCATTATGTTGATGTTCTATTTCATGCAGCGGTATTACACAATGAATTTCTACAAGCAGCCTTTGAGAAAAACATTAATTCCGTTATTCTGGTCTGGCTTATTCTTCGGAATCGGCGTAGCTTCGAAATGGATTGTGCTCTATGGAGGAGCAGGGCTGGCCATTATGCTGGCTATCTCCCTTTTTGAACGCTACAGAGAATACCAAGCCTCCGGACGCCTGCTGGCCGAGGGGAAGATTAAAGACAAGGAATTGCTGGGCACCTGTCGTGAAGCGGTAGATTCTTTTTGGAAAAAGACTATTATTACGTTGGCTAGTTGTATCGGGTTCTTTGTAATTATTCCAGTAATTATTTATAGCTTATCTTTTGTGCCAGGGTTATCTGCATCAGCAGAGGGCTTCACTATAAAAGGTTTGATTGATTCCCAAAAGAATATGTACAACTACCACAGTCAGCTTGTAGCTACACATCCCTTTGCTTCCTCATGGTGGCAATGGCCGTTTATGAAGAGACCGGTCTGGTTCTTTAGCGGCGGTGAAGGTTTGCCGGAAGGTCAGGTCAGCAGTATAGTGACTATGGGGAATCCTCTTATCTGGTGGACGGGTATTTTTGCGATGCTGGCAACGCTGTGGATTACGCTGAAACGTAAAGATAAGAACCTCTACATGATCTGGATCGCCTTCTTCTCGCAATATGTTCCGTGGATGCTTGTCCCAAGAGAAACATTTATTTACCATTATTTTGCCATGGTACCATTTATGATTCTTGGTATTGTATATATAATGAAGTTGCTGGATAGTAAATTCCCTGAGGCCCGTTACGTACAGTATGTCTATGTAGCCGTTGCTTTGCTGCTCTTTATCGCTTTCTACCCGGTACTGTCAGGGATGCAGGTCAGTGGAGATTACGTGAAAGATATGCTGCGTTGGTTCCCTACTTGGGTTTTCTAGGATTTAATAAAAATCTATAAAATAAGTTTATGCATGCAGCGTTATTATGAAGTGTAGATGGATGTAACGCTCCAAAAAGCTTGTAGGAGGAATAAAGGTGAAAGCCAGATATAGTGTGATTGTACCCATGTTCAATGAGGAGCAAGTAATTAGCCATACTTATGAACGTTTGAAAAAAGTAATGGACGAGTGCGGCGATACTTATGAGCTGGTCTTCGTCAATGACGGCAGTCGTGATCGTTCCGCCCAGATGATTCGGGAGATCTGTGAACGAGACGAGCATGTCAAGCTGATTGACTTCTCGCGTAATTTCGGACATCAGGTAGCGATTACAGCTGGCATGGACTATGCCGAAGGTCAAGCGGTTGTTGTTATTGACGCTGATCTTCAGGATCCTCCGGAGGTCATTTTGCAAATGATCGAGAAGTGGAAAGAGGGCTACGACGTTGTATATGCGAAACGCCTGAAGCGCCACGGAGAAACGATGTTCAAAAAGGTCACCGCGAAGCTTTTTTACCGCCTGCTCAGCAGTATGACAAGTGTGGATATTCCTACGGATACAGGCGATTTCCGTCTTATTGACCGTAAGGTATGTGATGTCCTGCGGGGACTTAAAGAAAAGAACCGCTATGTCCGAGGTTTGGTGAGCTGGGTTGGCTTCAAGCAGACTATGGTGGAATATGAACGGGAAGAACGTTTTGCCGGAGAAACCAAATATCCGCTGAAGAAAATGATTCGTTTTGCGTTAGATGGCATCACCTCTTTTTCACATAAGCCGCTTAAGATTGCTACGTATATTGGATTCTTCCTTTCATTCTCTAGCTTTCTCTATTTATTTTTCGTCTTGTTTCAAAAGATATTTTTCACCTCCTGGACGGTTCCGGGCTGGGCTTCCATTGTAGGCGTCAATCTGCTCTTTAACGGTATCGTTCTGATGCTGTTAGGTGTGATTGGGGAGTATATCGGACGGATTTATGACGAGTCTAAAGATAGACCGCTATACATTGTTAGTGAGACTAAAGGCTACCAGAACGAAGAACAACTGGACCGCCGGAAGGACCACAATGATGTCAGATAAGAACTTGCGTGCTGCATTCATACAGTTCCTTAAATTTAATGCCGTAGGTTTGCTCAATACGCTTATTGATTTTGTGATTTTCACATTGTTGAATTCA
Source organism: Paenibacillus sp. FSL F4-0122 (assembly GCF_038002845.1). Taxonomy (NCBI): domain Bacteria; kingdom Bacillati; phylum Bacillota; class Bacilli; order Caryophanales; family Paenibacillaceae; genus Paenibacillus; species Paenibacillus sp. FSL F4-0122. The sequence continues at coordinate 1,579,086 of NZ_JBBODI010000001.1, read as the reverse complement.
CTAGGGATGGTATACGCATTGGCGCAGGTGATCTCCTATAGTGCAGGTACGGCGAATAGCTTTATTTTGAATAAAAAAGTAACCTTTCGTGATCGCAACCGGGGGAATAAAGAAGGCTTCGACCGCGTGCAGCTGGTCAAGTTTATCGTGCTGAATCTGGTAGTGCTCGGAATATCACTGCTGCTAATGCATCTGTTGACAGACAGACTAGGTATTCAAGTCTTGATCTCCAAGGTGCTGGTTACCTTTATCACGGTGATCATCAATTTCTTTGGAAGTCGTAAATGGGTATTTTAAACATTAATTTCAGGCAGAAGGAGTTGCTATGCTTAAAGGCAAGTAGCTGTTTCTGCTTGATTTGTATATAACCATAGAAACAATATACGGAGGTGAATAACATTGCGTAAATTCTCCTATCTACTCATACTGGCTGGGATACTTATCATGTTATATCCGACAGCTAACGAATGGTACAACGACAGGCAGCAGGAGAAGTTATTAGAAACGGCTGAACTAAGCACTGCCGATAGTACTCCCCAGCCAGATTTGAAGAGCAGGTATGCTGAAGTTACTCAGCTGTTAGCAGAGGAATCGGTTCTGGATGCTCAGGCACAGTCCCAACCCCAAGAGACAGAAAAGCCTGAACCGGAGATTGAGGTCGGTGGCAAAGTAATCGCACTAATTGAAATCGGTAAGATTGATTTGAAGCTGCCTGTATTAGAAGGGGCTACAAAAGCTAATATGAAACATGCTGCAGCCCATATGAAAGAAACGGCACCCCTTGGAGAGATCGGAAATGCTGCAATCGCGGCGCATCGGGCTAGAACTACGGGTCGTTTGTTTAACAGATTGAATGAGGTTGTTGTGGGGGATGTTATCACGGTAAAGACTAGTGATCAGGTGTTTAACTATGAGGTATACGATATTTCTGTTGTAGATCCGAGTGATGTCTCCGTTCTTGACGGGAATGACAAGGATAAGATTCTTACTCTGATTACATGTGATCCGCTAGTGAATCCAACGCATCGGCTGATTGTTCATGCTAAATTAACAAAATGAGAATAGTGAATGACAAGAAAACACAAATACCGGGAGATATTTATAAAATAATGGGTAATCTAGTAAATTAGGTCTTGTTCACAACTATAAATATGATAGTATTATACTATAAAAGCTAAACACGATAACGGCAAACCTTCCGAAAGGTAGGGACGCAAAGCTAAAGGGCCTTTTCCCGAAAGGATGGCAGCCAGCTACCGAATGAAGAGGCTTTTTTTGTTTGTTTCAAATGGATTCTATCAATTATATCTAGTAAAGCTAGAACAGATAGAGCTTATACGATAACGGCAAACCTATCGAAAGGTAGGGACGCAAAGCTAAAGGGCCTTTCCGAAAGGATGGCAGCCAGCTACCGAAAGGAGTTTTATCCGTGAAAAAGGTATATTTTATGCTGGTGGCGTTGTTCGTCCTAATGACTTCAGTTCCGGTAAGTACAGCTCAAGCTGCAAGTGCAGATGCCAGCTGGTTGATTACATCCAAAGTGGCTCAAGGTGTTATTGGTATTAACTATGATATTCCGAAAGATAAAAGAATCAAACTCATGATCACCAAAGATAACAGCAGCTATACTTATAACTTGTATGCTTCTGGACAAGCTGAGGACTTCCCTTTGCAACAAGGAAATGGGACTTATAAGGTTTCGGTTCTGGAGAACACAACCGGTAATAAATACAAAGCGTTATATTCCGAAGTAGTAGACGTAACCATGAGTGACTCGAATTCCGTATATTTGGGCTCCGTACAGAATGTGAAATGGAGTTCTTCTGATAAAGCGATTGTCAAAGCTAAACAATTAGTACAAGGCAAAACAACAGACGAAGAGAAAGTTAAAGCGATCTATAACTATGTAGTTGCGAATGTACAATATGACTACTCTCTTGCTAATAGTGTAACTACTGATTATATTCCAAGCATCGATAAGACATTGACTACTAAAAAAGGGATTTGCTATGATTACGCTTCTCTTTTTGCCGCAATGCTGCGGAGTGTAGATGTTCCTGCTAAGTTGGTAATGGGGAATACAAGCTACGTTACGCAATATCATGCCTGGAACGAAGTATTGCTTAATGGGAAGTGGGTTACCATTGATACTACAGTGGATGCAGGACTTGCAAAGAGTGATAAGAAAACCGATTTAATTAAAGCCTCAAGCAAATATACTGCGGCAAAATACTATTAAATTCGCCGCTAGAAACATAACTCTATTAAATAAACAACTAGCTTAATTATTAAGCTAGTTGTTTATTTTTATATTAGGGGTTGCTTTTCTATTAATAGTTGGGGTATTATAGGTAAGCGTTGTTAGACAGCGTACAGGCGATACAGACGAGGCTGATAAAAAGCTTCGAAAAATAAAGCTTGCATTTCTGAAAACAACATGATATATTATAAGAGTTGCTGCTGATACATTAAACGGCGTCAACGAGAACTTGATCTTTGAAAACTGAACAACGAGTGAGTAGGAAATCACGTAAGTGATATCCAAAATTAGAGAATTAATTTTCTCGTCAGATGTTTCAAAATGAGCATATCGCTCTTTTCAATACTAATTGGAGAGTTTGATCCTGGCTCAGGACGAACGCTGGCGGCGTGCCTAATACATGCAAGTCGAGCGGAGTTATTTTGAAAGCTTGCTTTCAAAATAACTTAGCGGCGGACGGGTGAGTAACACGTAGGCAACCTGCCCTTCAGACTGGGATAACTACCGGAAACGGTAGCTAATACCGGATAATTTCTTTTTTCTCCTGAGAGAAGAATGAAAGACGGAGCAATCTGTCACTGAGGGATGGGCCTGCGGCGCATTAGCTAGTTGGTGGGGTAACGGCCCACCAAGGCGACGATGCGTAGCCGACCTGAGAGGGTGAACGGCCACACTGGGACTGAGACACGGCCCAGACTCCTACGGGAGGCAGCAGTAGGGAATCTTCCGCAATGGGCGAAAGCCTGACGGAGCAACGCCGCGTGAGTGATGAAGGTTTTCGGATCGTAAAGCTCTGTTGCCAGGGAAGAACGTCCGGTAGAGTAACTGCTACCGGAGTGACGGTACCTGAGAAGAAAGCCCCGGCTAACTACGTGCCAGCAGCCGCGGTAATACGTAGGGGGCAAGCGTTGTCCGGAATTATTGGGCGTAAAGCGCGCGCAGGCGGCTATTTAAGTCTGGTGTTTAAACCTTGGGCTCAACCTGAGGTCGCACTGGAAACTGGGTGGCTTGAGTACAGAAGAGGAAAGTGGAATTCCACGTGTAGCGGTGAAATGCGTAGATATGTGGAGGAACACCAGTGGCGAAGGCGACTTTCTGGGCTGTAACTGACGCTGAGGCGCGAAAGCGTGGGGAGCAAACAGGATTAGATACCCTGGTAGTCCACGCCGTAAACGATGAGTGCTAGGTGTTAGGGGTTTCGATACCCTTGGTGCCGAAGTTAACACAGTAAGCACTCCGCCTGGGGAGTACGGTCGCAAGACTGAAACTCAAAGGAATTGACGGGGACCCGCACAAGCAGTGGAGTATGTGGTTTAATTCGAAGCAACGCGAAGAACCTTACCAGGTCTTGACATCCCTCTGAATCTGCTAGAGATAGCAGCGGCCTTCGGGACAGAGGAGACAGGTGGTGCATGGTTGTCGTCAGCTCGTGTCGTGAGATGTTGGGTTAAGTCCCGCAACGAGCGCAACCCTTAACTTTAGTTGCCAGCAGGTAATGCTGGGCACTCTAGAGTGACTGCCGGTGACAAACCGGAGGAAGGTGGGGATGACGTCAAATCATCATGCCCCTTATGACCTGGGCTACACACGTACTACAATGGCCGGTACAACGGGAAGCGAAGCCGCGAGGTGGAGCCAATCCCATCAAAGCCGGTCTCAGTTCGGATTGCAGGCTGCAACTCGCCTGCATGAAGTCGGAATTGCTAGTAATCGCGGATCAGCATGCCGCGGTGAATACGTTCCCGGGTCTTGTACACACCGCCCGTCACACCACGAGAGTTTACAACACCCGAAGTCGGTGGGGTAACCCGCAAGGGAGCCAGCCGCCGAAGGTGGGGTAGATGATTGGGGTGAAGTCGTAACAAGGTAGCCGTATCGGAAGGTGCGGCTGGATCACCTCCTTTCTATGGAGAATCGTTCTCTGCAATGAGGACATTCAAATCGGAAGCTAAGCTTCCAAAACTCAGGTTTAGGCCTGTTACTCACTCGTTGCTCAGTTTTGAGAGTTTAAGCTCTCAAGTAAGACTTGATCCTTGAAAACTGGATACCGAAACGAATTTGCGTTTTAGAACATCTTTTAGCAACTTGTGCAAACAAGTAAATGTTATTAGTGAGATTTTTCTTCGGAAGAATCAAGGTTAAGCTAATAAGAGCACACGGAGGATGCCTAGGCGCCAGGAGCCGACGAAGGACGTGGCGAACAACGAAACTGCCTCGGGGAGCTGTAAGCAAGCTTTGATCCGGGGGTGTCCGAATGGGGAAACCCAGCTGTGGTAATTCGCAGTTACTCATACCTGAATACATAGGGTGTGTAGAGGCAGACCAGGGGAACTGAAACATCTAAGTACCCTGAGGAAGAGAAAACAATAGTGATTCCGTCAGTAGCGGCGAGCGAACGCGGAACAGCCTAAACCTAAGAGCTTGCTCTTAGGGGTTGTGGGACGTCTCACATGGAGTTACAAAGGAATATGGTAGGTGAAGAGGTCTGGAAAGGCCCGCGATAGAGGTAAAAGCCCTGTAACCTAAACTGTATTCTCTCCGAGACGGATCCCGAGTAGTGCGGGGCACGTGAAACCCCGTATGAATCCAGCAGGACCATCTGCTAAGGCTAAATACTACCTGGCGACCGATAGTGAAACAGTACCGTGAGGGAAAGGTGAAAAGCACCCCGGAAGGGGAGTGAAATAGAACCTGAAACCGTGTGCTTACAAAAAGTCAGAGCCCGATCTATGGGTGATGGCGTGCCTTTTGTAGAATGAACCGGCGAGTTACGTTTAACATGCAAGGTTAAGCCGAGAAGGTGGAGCCGCAGCGAAAGCGAGTCTGAATAGGGCGATTGAGTATGTGGACGTAGACCCGAAACCGTGTGATCTACCCCTGTCCAGGGTGAAGGTGCGGTAACACGCACTGGAGGCCCGAACCCACGTACGTTGAAAAGTGCGGGGATGAGGTGGGGGTAGCGGAGAAATTCCAATCGAACTCGGAGATAGCTGGTTCTCCCCGAAATAGCTTTAGGGCTAGCCTCGGTATAAGAGTAGTGGAGGTAGAGCACTGATTGGGTGCGGGGTCCGCAAGGATTACCAAGCTCAGTCAAACTCCGAATGCCATATACTTATTGCCGGGAGTCAGACAGTGAGTGCTAAGATCCATTGTCAAAAGGGAAACAGCCCAGACCATCAGCTAAGGTCCCCAAGTGTGTGTTAAGTGGGAAAGGATGTGGAGTTGCACAGACAACCAGGATGTTGGCTTAGAAGCAGCCACCATTGAAAGAGTGCGTAATAGCTCACTGGTCGAGTGACTCTGCGCCGAAAATGTAACGGGGCTAAACACACCACCGAAGCTATGGCTAGATACTATGTATCTGGGGTAGGGGAGCGTTGTGTAGGGGTTGAAGGTGTACTGAAAAGAGCGCTGGACACTACACAAGTGAGAATGCCGGTATGAGTAACGAAAAGATCAGTGAGAATCTGATCCGCCGAAAGCCCAAGGTTTCCTGAGGAAGGCTCGTCCGCTCAGGGTAAGTCGGGACCTAAGGCGAGGCCGAAAGGCGTAGTCGAAGGACAACAGTTTGAAATTACTGTACCACCGTAATCCGCTATGAGCGATGGGGTGACGCAGGAGGGTAGTGACGCGGACTGATGGATGTCCGTCTAAGCAGTGAGGCTGATGTGTAGGCAAATCCGCACATCGTTAAGGCTGGGCTGTGATGGGGAGCGAAAATTATAGTAGCGAAGGTCATGATCTCACACTGCCAAGAAAAGCCTCTAGCCAGGAGAAGGTGCCCGTACCGCAAACCGACACAGGTAGGCGAGAAGAGAATTCTAAGGCGCGCGGAAGAACTCTCGTTAAGGAACTCGGCAAAATGACCCCGTAACTTCGGGAGAAGGGGTGCCCCGGTAGTGTGAATAGCACGAGGGGGCCGCAGTGAAAAGGCCCAAGCGACTGTTTAGCAAAAACACAGGTCTGTGCGAAGCCGCAAGGCGAAGTATACGGGCTGACGCCTGCCCGGTGCTGGAAGGTTAAGGGGAGTGGTTAGGGGTAACCCGAAGCTATGAACCGAAGCCCCAGTAAACGGCGGCCGTAACTATAACGGTCCTAAGGTAGCGAAATTCCTTGTCAGGTAAATTCTGACCCGCACGAATGGCGTAACGACTTGGGCGCTGTCTCAACGAGAGATCCGGTGAAATTTTAATACCTGTGAAGATGCAGGTTACCCGCGACAAGACGGAAAGACCCCATGGAGCTTTACTGCAGCTTGATATTGAATTTGGGTACGATCTGTACAGGATAGGTGGGAGCCGTAGAAATCGGAGCGCAAGCTTCGGTGGAGGCGCCGTTGGGATACCACCCTGATCGTATCTAGGTTCTAACCTAGTACCCTTATCGGGTACGGGGACCGTGTCAGGCGGGCAGTTTGACTGGGGCGGTCGCCTCCTAAAGAGTAACGGAGGCGTTCCAAGGTTCCCTCAGAATGGTTGGAAATCATTCGCAGAGTGCAAAGGCATAAGGGAGCTTGACTGCGAGACCTACAAGTCGAGCAGGGACGAAAGTCGGACTTAGTGATCCGGTGGTACCGCATGGAAGGGCCATCGCTCAACGGATAAAAGCTACCCTGGGGATAACAGGCTTATCTCCCCCAAGAGTCCACATCGACGGGGAGGTTTGGCACCTCGATGTCGGCTCATCGCATCCTGGGGCTGAAGTAGGTCCCAAGGGTTGGGCTGTTCGCCCATTAAAGCGGTACGCGAGCTGGGTTCAGAACGTCGTGAGACAGTTCGGTCCCTATCTGTCGTGGGCGCAGGAAATTTGAGAGGAGCTGTCCTTAGTACGAGAGGACCGGGATGGACGTACCGCTGGTGCACCAGTTGTTCCGCCAGGAGCATGGCTGGGTAGCTACGTACGGACGGGATAAGCGCTGAAAGCATCTAAGCGTGAAGCCCCCCTCAAGATGAGATTTCCCAATTAGTAAGACCCCTTGAAGACGACGAGGTAGATAGGTTGGAGGTGGAAGTGCAGCAATGCATGGAGCTGACCAATACTAATCGGTCGAGGGCTTATCCTATACTTAGAATGCAGATTTGTTTCGGATTCAGTTTTCAGGCATCAAGCCTGAAATACGCTTAGAAATTCATTCTCACTTCTGGTGAAGAACCGAATTTCACGCGGCAGCGTCTGTTTCACAGACGCATGTTTGGTGGCGATAGCGGAGGGGTTCCACGCGTACCCATCCCGAACACGACCGTTAAGCCCTCCAGCGCCGATGGTACTTGGACCGAAGGGTCCTGGGAGAGTAGGACGTTGCCAAGCACACGAAGCCATTGTTGATTTATCAACAATGGCTTTTTTGTTCCCTTTATCGCTTAATTTAAATAATGTGGATAAGTTATGGGGAATTAACGAAATTATAAAAGTTACTAACATGTGGATGAAATAATAAAATATATTCAAAAATGAAAGTAGTCCCCAATTTATGTGGATAGAGCAGTGGTATATGTGGATACTTCAAGTAAATGCAAGGATATTTTGCATGGCAGGAGGATAAACAATGAACAACAGTAGCAATCTTGTGTGGATAGAAGATTTTTCTGTACATGCGAGCGACACGGATTATCGTTCGCAGGGTAAGTTATCCTTTATTCTGGATATCATGCAATGTGCGGCAGACTTCGCAGTGGGTAATTTGGGGATAAGTGTGGAAGAGATTCTGAATGCAGGAATGGGCTGGATGATGATTACGTTAGATCTTGATTTTAAGCGTATTCCCCGCCCAAATGATGTGCTTAGCGTACATACCTGGAGTAAAGGTACTAAAGGGGCTTTATGGCAACGGGATTATCGTATTTTCGATGCAGATCATATAGAAATCGCCACAGCACGATCCATATGGGCTTTAGTAGATATTGAGAAGAGAAAGATACTCAGACCGAATGCCCTTCCAGTTCAGGTTAAGCACTATAATGGCGATTCAGTAGGCGATATGCCTGTTAAGGTAACGATCCCTTCTGATATTACTATGGAAGAAGCTTATCGGTATCAGGTAAGATATAGTGGGCTGGATAGCAACGGACATTTGAATAATGCCCGATACGGGGATTTATGTTGTGATGCGCTCACTTTAGCGGAATGGGATAATGCAGAGTTCACACGCTTCCGGATTACTTATCTACAAGAAGCTAAGTTTGGGGATGAACTGACTATTTTACGTTCAGCTGTAACGGATGATGGTATATATGTACGCGGTCAGAATAGTGATACTGTGTATTTTGAAGCATGTATAGCGTTAAAAGTGTCAAATAGTACGAATGAGTAATTAATTTATAAATATGGAATATTATTATAAAAGCGATTTCTCCGAACTTCAATCGGGGCAGTCGCTTTTTTTATTGAAAAACGGATAATGTTTCTAACATATTTGGAAAAATTTTTTGAGCCTGTCACAATTAAAGGGATCACATTCGTTATATAGTTGTAGTCAATAACAAGGAGGTGATTCTTTGGAACGTCGCAGCCCCGGGGTCCAAGTGAATCAAACAATAATTGAAGAGGCTATCGATCAGGTTCTTGCGGGTAACCGCGAAGCCTATAGAACTATAATACAAGCCTATGAAAGAAAGATTTATACGTATTGCTATTATATTTTGAGAAGTCATGAAGAAGCAGAGGATGCTGTGCAAGATATATTTGTAAAAGTGTATCAGGAACTCAGACGTTATGAGAAACGAGTCTCTTTTAGTGCATGGCTGTATAAAGTGGCCTATCATCATTGTCTGGATCAGGTTCGCAAACGCAAGCGAAGAAAGCGTCTGTTGTCGCTATATAAAGAGCAGCAGCCCAAAGCCTATTATAATCCTAACGATGAGGAGCCATTGCAGAAGTTATTTATGGATGACCTGACAGCCGAAGAGAGCAATCTTTTGATTCTTAAGGTGGTTGAGCAATACAGTTTTGAAGAAATGGGTCAGATTATGGATTGTAATTCAGCTACTTTACGCAAAAAATTTGAACGTCTACGCAAAAAGTTAGTCCGGCAAAGAATGAATGAAGGAGGCAGCCCTCATGGAGAAATGGCAAGATCCAACTGAAAGTCAGAAGATGGAGCACATTCGTCAAACATTCCAAAATTATGAAATGCCGGTAGACAGTTTCAGCGATTCAATTATGAAGCGAATAGGAGACGAGGGAATGGAAAAACGAGCGTCAAGAAAGAATGGAAATAAGTTCCTGAAAAAATCATTGGTGGCTGCCTCGGCAGCAGCAGTGTTGGGTGCGGGCATAATCGGTAGCGGATTTGTATCCCCGGTCATGGCTGAAACGTTGAAGCAGATTCCTGTTGTAGGAAGTATTTTCAAGGGAATTGACGATAAAGGTCTAAATGCTGCTGAGGAAAAAGGATTATCTACTGCCCCTAACCAAAGCGTTACTCATGATGGAGTGACCTTAAAGGTTACCGATGCCTATTATGACGGCTCGCGGTTGGCATTTGCGATTGAACGGGAAGGCATTGATAATGATAAGATGATGGCTGAGATGATTATTGAACCGATTGAGTTCGATCCATCGCTAACAGAACAACATGCGAAAGTGACAATGAACCAGTCCGAAAAAGGGTTGTTGGGTTCAGCAGAAGTGAAATTGCCGAATGGGAAAAAACTGGAGAGCCAAATGTCATCTTTTGGTGATGTTGAGGGAAAAAAGAATGCTATTTTATACGATTACAGAAATCTAAATAATATAGAGGCTTTGGGGGATGAATTTGAATTAAGCATCAGTGTGCCGGTTACACAAATTGCAGAGCCTTTTGTAATCAAGGTGCCGGTGAAAAAAGTAACGGAAGGAATTATCAAGCTTGATCTGAACCAAACAAAAGAGGCAGAAGAATTCAGTTATACGATTACCAAGCTGGAATTAACTCCAGCCACAAGCAGATTACAGCTCAGCGAAGAAGGTAAAGCGCCAACTGTGAAAGAAAAGGATGGATACACAACCTCTGAAATGTTCTATGAAATTGTTGATGAACTAGGCAATGCGTTCTCATCGGGTGGGTCATTTAACTTGCCAGCTATAGTCTATCCTTTGGTAGACAAAGATTTCATACCGTTCGCGCAAACACCAAAGACAATTACAGTTAAGCCGTTTACTTACTCCATCGATGAAAATCATAAAGCATTAAGGGATGAAGAGGGAAAACAAGTTAAACATTATTATCCGGAGCTTGAACAAACGATTCAGGTGGAGCTAAAGTAACTGTTAATCCCATAAGCAAAAAAAGTCCGTGTCTGCATAGCAGATACGGACTTTTTATTAAAAGAGAAGAATTTATAAGCTACACAACTATAACATCTTTATATTTCTAAAAGAACCGGTTGTCATCTATAAAAGACGACAACGTGGTCTCTTCTTGTAAAAATTCTAATGGAATATAAATTTCACTCACCGAGTTTTCGTTATCTGGTCCAAGGTACAATTCGCCATAATATTCCAATTCAAATGGAATGGACATCCTGTATTCTGTTTTCGGCAGCCAGATTCCGTAGATATATTTATAGGTAGAAGGGATATCACAAGACCGGCCTTTATGGATGAATTTCAGATAACGTATGGGTGGTATGATCTGAAGGGGGAAAGTCTGATTGTGGTCTGCTTTTATAGGACTAATTTCGCAGGCACACATGATCGAAAACCCATTACTCTCATAGTCATCTGGCCAGAAGCCAAGCTGATAATATTTTTCAGGCTGTATTCTATCCGATATAGTGGCTACCTTATTGAAAAGCAAAGGCCAAGTATCAGAAATGACGGAGAAATCATGGTCTACTTTAACTACGGGTCCTTGAAGTATAATTTCTCCGAAATCAACGAGCTGGGGGGAGAGATCACTATCAGAAAGGACTTGAAGTAGATCTTGTTCATTTAGTCTAGGGAGCAAAGGGAGTTTCGTTTCAGTAAGTCTTTTTCGAACAAGAGAGGGAGTCGTGTGCAGCATTCTTTTGAAGGCACGGGTAAAGGTCTCATAGTTACTAAAGTTATAGTCTAATGAGATGTCCTGGAGTGAGCGCTCTGGCATTCGATGAATGTCCAAGGCTGCTTCAGAGATTTTGCGTCTGGCTATATAGTCGCCGGGTGCTATCCCAGTGACTGCTTGAAATAGACGGGTGAAATGATAAAGGGAGTATCCCATTTCTTTGGAGAGGACAGCTACAGGAAGAAACGTGGTTAAGCGATCCTCAATGAGATCTAAGGCTTGAATGATTAGTTGGCGATTGTTCAAGAGATGTCCTCCCATAACAGTTAATAGAAATGGTGTCTAGCACGATTACTTCAATTATTTGCTGTCCAGTCGCCCCAAGCAGCAGCCCAATCGGGAACGGTCACTTCCATTACGCGATCTGCACTAGGAAAATAGGCTTTGATGTCGAGAACCGGTGTACCCGGATAGGCATCAAGCCCGGCCACCTCTACTATTCCAGAGTCTACATCGACGGACAGGATTGCTGCTACACTAAGCCCAATTGGATTAGGGCGAATAGGGGAACGGGAAGCAAATACTCCAGTTAAGGCCGCATCATAAGGAGGCTGAATCTGTGTAGTCTGCCGGAAATGATCATCTGCAAACTCATGCAGCCACCAAAGTACTTGGCAATGACTAAACTGAGATAAACCTTTAAGCGCCGGCCTAAATTCTGGGTTGATTTCAAGCTGCAAATTTTGTGCTGTACCTCTAACCCATCCTATAGGTACTATATTATAGCTTTCTTGTTCATTCATTGACTATGACTCCTTTCGGGTATCAGATATGATCTAGTGTATAACAGAGGCATACGGTAAAGCCTGACGATATTTGCTAACATTCATTTAATGCTATAATGAAATTTGATGTGGAAAGGGGAGCATTATGAAGACACTAGTATTGGCGGAGAAGCCGTCTGTTGCACGCGAGATTGCACGGGTCATGGGATGTAATAATAAACAGAAGAGTTATATTGAAGGTCCAAAATATGTGGTTACCTGGGCGCTTGGTCATTTGGTCGGCCTGGCAGAGCCTGAGGATTATAATAAAAAGTTTGCAACTTGGGCCTTGGAGGATCTGCCGATTTTGCCGGAGAAGACCAAGCTGAAGGTGCTGCGGGAGACCAACCAGCAATACAAGGCTGTCCAGCATCTAATGAAACGTCAGGACATTGAGGAGCTTATTGTTGCTACAGATGCTGCCCGTGAAGGGGAGCTGCTGGCTCGCTGGATTATGAATATGGCAGGGTGGAAAAAGCCATTCCGGCGGTTATGGATATCCTCGCAGACTGATAAGGCAATTAAAGAGGGATTTGCAAAACTCCGTCCGGGTCGGGAATTTGATCGGTTGTATGAATCTGCACGTTGCCGCGCAGAGGCGGATTGGATGATTGGACTGAATGTCACGAGAGCTTTGACCTGTAAGTTCGGTTCGCCGCTCTCAGCGGGACGGGTACAAACGCCGACATTAGGGATGATCATGGATCGTGAACAGGAGATTACGGGTTTCCGTTCCGTCGATTTTGAGACGCTGACTGCTGATTTTGGGGATTTCCAAGCGGCATGGCGGGCCAGTAACGGTGATGGTCGGATATTCGAAAAGGATAAGACAGCCAGCTTAAAGGATAAGCTTACAGGACGCAGCGGCCGTATTATTAAGGTACAGAAGAGTGAGAAAAGTGAACCTCATCCACTGGCTTATGATCTGACTGAACTGCAGCGTGATGCGAACCGGAAGTTCGGCTTCTCCGCGAAGCAGACCTCCAGTGTGCTGCAGCGGTTATATGAGCAGCATAAACTTGTCACATACCCGCGTACGGACAGTCGTTACTTAACTTCAGATATGACGGGCACACTCAAGGAAAGACTGGATAGTGTTGCGGTCGGTCCATATGCAGCGTTAGCACGTCCATTGCTGCGCAAGCAGCTGCCGATTACGAAACGAATCGTGGATGATAGTAAAGTCAATGATCACCATGCTATTATTCCTACAGAACAGACCGTATTGTTAAATGGTCTGAGTACTGAGGAACGTAAGTTGTATGATCTGATTGTGCGGCGTTTTATAAGCTTGTTCTATCCGCCAGCTCGTTATGATGCGGTAGCTGTAACCGTCAATGTAGAAGGCGAAAATTTTCATGTCAAAGGGACGACGGTTAAAGATGCCGGTTGGCGCGAAGTATACGGCGGAGATATGAGTAGTGATGACGAGGAGGAATCTGCGGACGAGCCGGCAGCGGGCAGTGTAAAGCTGCCTGAGCTGCGCGAAGGGGCTGCTGTCACGATTAGCCGCTGTATGGTGCGTGCTGGCCGAACGCAGCCACCGAAGCGTTATAATGAAGCTTCGCTGTTGACGCAAATGGAGAAACACGGCCTCGGAACCCCGGCTACCCGCGCGGATATTATTGAGAAGCTGGTAAGCTCCGATACGATTGAGCGGCAAGGTAATCTCCTGCATCCGACAGGAAAAGGTAAGCAGTTAATCGAGCTGGTATCCACTCAGCTACGTACCCCGGATCTAACCGCACGTTGGGAAGCTGAGCTGGAGAAAATAGCGCGTGGTCAAGGCAAACCGGAGCTCTTTTTACAAGGTATCCGCAGTATGGCACAGGAATTGGTAACAGGTGTGAAAACTAGCGGAGCAGAATATAAGCCGCATAATGTCTCTAACAGCCATTGTCCGGAATGCGGTACAAGACTACTCGAGAAGAAGAGCAAACGAGGGAAGCTGCTGGTATGTCCTGCAGATAACTGTGGTTACACCCGTGCAGGTGAGAAAAGACTATCGAATCGCCGCTGCCCACAGTGCCATAAGAAAATGGAGCTTAAAGAGGGTAAAGCAGGCATGTTCGTACAATGTCTAGGCTGTGGAATCACAGAGACCTTAGATAAGGATCACAAGCATGTTAATAAACGTGAACAGCAAAAGCTGGTGCAGCAATACAGTAAGCAGGAAAGCATTGGTTCTAACCTTGGGGAACTGCTGAAAGCAGCGCTTGAAGGACAAAAGAAGGATAAGTAGTAGGAATCATCGGATGGTTAGCTTCAATTAAAACGAATGATTAGAATAATGAAGGCTGCTGAGTGTGCTCAGTAGTCTTTTTTCTATCCTAGTAAGTTTATGTGGTCTACGGATAGGCTTTGAATTAGAATGGTAAGCAAATGAGTGGAGCAGGTGATTAGGTGGCAGCTGAGCAGCAGGCGAATCCGTTGAAAGCGGCAGATCGCCCACAGGGGCAAGGAAGCAGCAGGTTTTTCTTTTTGGTTATTGTATTTATGTTTTGGTTCTCTTCTTATATTTATGTGCCGGTGCTTTCACCATATGTTGAGCATTTGGGATCATCGTATTTTATGGTGGGTATGGTGCTTGGGATATATGGGTTAATGCAGATCCTATTCCGTATACCCATTGGCATCGGTTCAGATTATTTAAATAGGCGGCGGCCGTTTATCTATCTGGGATTGATTGCGAGTGGAGTCAGCTGTTTTCTTTTTATGTGGGGAGCACAGCCGGGTTGGGCGTTGGCAGCACGTGCGGTATCCGGGATAGCAGCATCGGCATGGGTTGTGTACTCTGTGATGTTCGCAGGATATTTTCCAAAAGAGGAAGCTGGAAAAGCGATGGGCATGCTGCAATTTACTACAGTAATCGCCCAATTGACCAGCATGATGATCAGCGGCTATATGGTAGAGCATTGGGGCTGGAATGCCCCCTTCCTGATTGGTGGAATTGTAGCTATTGCGGCACTAATTCTTGCGCTTCGGTTACCGGAACAAAAGCAGGAAAAACGGCAAAATGCCATACAGATCAAGGAGCTGGCTGGTGTCGTAAAGGAACCTCTGCTGGTAAAAGTCTCGCTGTTGTCTGTGCTGGCGCACTGTGTGCTATTTATAACGATGTTCGGATATACTCCGAACCAGGCGCTGAATATCGGAGCAAGCAAAGAAAGCTTGGGCTGGCTAACACTCGCTTTTATGATTCCGCATGCCATCGCAACGCTCTACGGCTCACGTCTGTTTGGAGGGCTGCTGGGTGATAGAGGGAAGCTTATGCTAGGCTTCGCGGGAAGCGCACTGTTTACGCTGCTCATTCCTTCTATGCCGACGTTAGCGGCGCTTTGTCTGACTCAGGTGGGGAATGGTTTTATGCAGGGACTTATTTTTCCGCTGCTGTTGAGTAAATCGGTATCAGAAATAGATCCCTTTAAACGGGCTACAGCTATGGGTTTCTATCAGGCCGTTTATGCGATAGGGATGTCAGCAGGACCATTCGTAGCAGGTTGGATGAGCTCTGTATATGGCTTGACCGGAGGATTCTGGTTAGGTGGGATTGCGGCGGCGTTGGCTACAATTTTATCCTGGGTATGGATGAAGGATACGAAGCAGAAGCAGCTAAAAGAAACTTAACAGACTTGGCAGAGCGTGTAAGGATGATTGGTTTTTTGTGCAAAAGGGGAATATAATAGAGAGAGGAAGCAAGGAGGAGGAGCCCGGGAGAATGGTCAAGGTTGTAATGTTGTGGTTTGTGGTAATTAATATTATCGGGTATGTAGTGATGTCCGAGGACAAGAACAAAGCCCGCAAAAGGCGGGAACGTGTACCTGAGAAAACACTTTTTCTGCTGGCAGCCATGGGCGGTGCACTAGGTGTGCTGATTGCCATGTACCGTAAGCGCCACAAGACGCGTCATACATCCTTCAGGATCGGAATTCCGCTTCTGCTGCTGCTGAATATCTTTTTGTACAGCTATTTTTTAAGATAATAGTCTTTAGGATTACAAACTAGAAAAAGAGGTGGCGTACATGTTATTCTCTAAAATTTTGCTAGCCTATGACGGTTCAAAGGCTTCTAATCAAGCATTGGAGCGCGCAATTGAACTCGCTAAAGTCACACCAGGTTCTATATTGCATGTCGTACACGCATTTGAATTCCCAAGATTTTTTATCGGAGAAGCTCTTGCACCTCTACCAGCTTCAGTAAATAAAGAATATTATGATTTGGCAGTGCAGACTACCGAAGAAGTGAAGGGACGCCTTGAGGCTGAAGGCCTGAATGCTGAGGTTGAGCTTTTACAAGGATCTCCTGCGGAAGTGATTTTGAAATATGCTAAGGAAAATGCTATAGACATCATAGTTATCGGCAGCCGTGGGCTTGGCGGTATACGTGAATTTGTTCTGGGCAGTGTCAGCCATAATGTAGTACAAAGCGCTCGTATTCCAGTGCTGGTTGTAAAATAATATAGAGTTCAAAGGGACGCTGATAGCGTTCCTTTTTTTCAATTTAAGGAAGTATAGGTCGTATTCTGGAGCTTAAACAACATAGAGTGTTAGAGCTAGGAGTGTACGGAAAGAAGTCTTTCTTGACAAAATAAAAGGTTGTTGAGAATTTAAATTCGTCCAAAAGCGAACATTTATTATGGTGTTTTTACCAATGTTCGTGTTTGAGTTGACATCATGTGTAGGGGATTGTTAAACTGATGTCATGAAGAGCTCGTATAAAACCGGGAATATGGCCCGGAAGTTTCTACCCGGGAACCGTAAATTACCGGACTACGAGGAAATAGGATGCTAGAATGCGATAGTTCAGTCCAGATAATGGAGTGATGCATTGTGCAGCTTTCCGCGCTTAATGCCAGTTTGGTGAGAGGCAAACGGGAGTGTTTTTTCCTAATTCCTTTACTAGTCCGATCCTCCCGCAGCAAAATGCGTCTGGACATCGGGCTTTTTTAATATAAGGAATAAGTTACACGTAATATATCAACCTTATATTATTAAGGAAAACGATAGTCATCCCTGAAGGACGAGAATGTAGTCTCTGCTTGTTCGGATTTACAAGATAAAGATATCTCATACTAGTGATTGGAAGGTAGGTCGAATCATGTCTGTGCAGGTAGCTGTCATCATGGGTAGTAAGTCGGATTGGGATACGATGGAGCACGCTTGTAGGGTGCTGGAAGAGCTGGGATTGTCTTATGAGAAGAAGGTAGTATCCGCGCACCGTACACCGGACTTGATGTTCCGCTATGCGGAGGAAGCCGCAGGCCGCGGCATTCGCGTGATTATTGCAGGAGCAGGCGGCGCCGCGCATTTGCCGGGTATGGTGGCTGCAAAGACAATCCTGCCAGTGATTGGAGTGCCAGTGCAGTCGAAAGCACTTAATGGGCTGGACTCGCTGCTCTCCATCGTGCAGATGCCTGGGGGCATACCGGTAGCAACGGTAGCTATTGGTAAAGCAGGCGCTGTAAATGCAGGCCTGCTGGCCGCACAGATCATCGGAGCGTTCGACCCTGAAGTGCAGCAGCGTGTGCAGCTGCGGCGGGATGCGATCCGCGATGAAGTATTGGAAAGCAGCGACAGCTTATGAGACCGGAGGAGCTGAAGCTGCAGGAGGCTGGCGGCGCAGCTTCGCCAGCCGCACAAGCGTCCGGTGCGGACACCGTCCGGACGCTGCTGCCCGGCTCGACCGTCGGCGTGCTCGGCGGCGGGCAGCTCGGGCGCATGATGGCGCTGGCCGGCAGCGCCATGGGGTACCGCTTCGTGGCGCTGGATCCTGCGCCGGATGCGCCTAGCGGTCAAGTTACGCCGCAGATCACGGCGGCGTATAACGACCGGGACGCGGCGCGGGAGCTGGCCCGCCGCGCGGACGTCATCACGTACGAGTTCGAGAACGTCGACGCGGGCGTAGCCGCGCTGCTGGCGGAGGAATCGTACGTGCCGCAGGGCAGCGCGCTGCTGTATACCACGCAGCATCGGCTGCGCGAAAAAGCCGCCATCGAGGCGGCGGGCGTTCCGGTCGCCCCGTACCGGAAGGTGGACAGCCTTGCGGAGCTAAAACAGGCGGCGGCTGAACTTGGACTACCTTGTGTGCTCAAGACAGCCACAGGCGGTTATGACGGCAAGGGTCAAGCTGTGATTCGTCAGGAAGAAGAGCTGGAAGAAGCTTTCCGGCAGGTTGCACCTGGTGAGGTGATTCCGGAGCTGGTGCTTGAGAAGTTTGTAGCTTTTCAATGCGAAATATCCGTTGTTGCTGCACGCAGTGCATCTGGGGAGGTCAAAAGCTTCCCGCCTTCTGAGAACATTCATGTAAATAATATTTTGCATCTGTCCATTGTACCTGCAAGAGTGTCAGCGGACATTCAGCGCAGAGCTGGCGAGCTGGCTGAGACTTTAATCGCAGGGCTGAATGCGGTTGGACTGCTTGCCGTGGAAATGTTCGTCACAGCGGACGGTGAATTGTTCGTCAATGAGCTGGCACCAAGGCCGCATAATTCCGGCCATTACACCATGGATGCTTGCGTGACCTCACAGTTCGAGCAGCATGTCCGGGCGATTTGTAATCTGCCGCTGGGCGATACAACGCTTTTGACACCTGTAGTTATGGTAAATGTATTAGGTCAGCATTTGGATGGTGCTATTAAAGCGACCTGTACACATGAGGAAAAAGATAATAAGCTGGGTATTGTACCTAAGCTTCATATATATGGCAAGACTGAGAGTAAGACTGGTCGTAAGATGGGTCATATCAATCTGCTGTGCAAGGATACCGGAGACGGCTTATCCTGGGTGGAGCAATCTAAACTTTGGAGGAACTAAAGAATATGATCGAACGTTACAGCAGACCCGAGATGCGGGCCATTTGGACTGAGGAGAATAAATTCAAAGCGTGGTTGGAAGTGGAAATTTGCGCTTGTGAAGCATGGGCGGAACTGGGAGTCATCCCACATGAAGACGCTGCTAAGCTGCGTAAGGATGCTAAATTCGACATCGCACGTATTGATGAAATCGAACAGGAAACACGTCATGACGTAATCGCATTTACTCGTGCGGTTTCCGAAAGCCTTGGCGCAGAACGCAAATGGGTACACTACGGCCTTACTTCCACAGATGTGGTGGATACAGCACTGGGTTACTTGCTGCGTCAAGCGAATGAGATTCTAGAGAAGGATATTATTAACTTTATTGAGATCCTTAAAGATAAAGCTATTGCTTATAAAGATACACCGATGATGGGCCGTACACATGGGGTTCATGCTGAGCCAACTACTTTTGGTCTGAAAATGGCATTGTGGTACGAAGAAATGAAACGTAACCTGGAGCGTTTCCGCCATGCTGCGAACGGTGTGCAATTTGGCAAAATCTCCGGAGCCGTTGGTACGTATGCCAACATTGATCCATTCGTAGAAGAATTTGTCTGCCGTAAGCTGGGTACAAGCCCTGCACCGATCTCGACACAAACTCTACAGCGCGACCGTCACGCTGAGTATATGGCAGCTCTTGCTCTGGTAGCAACCTCGCTAGACAAATTCGCTACCGAAATCCGCGCTCTGCAAAAGAGTGAGATTCGCGAAGTAGAAGAAGCTTTTGCCAAAGGTCAAAAGGGTTCATCTGCTATGCCGCATAAACGGAATCCTATTGGCTGCGAGAATATTTCCGGTCTGTCCCGCGTGATTCGCGGACATATGGTTACAGCTTACGAGAACGTGCCGCTCTGGCATGAACGCGATATCTCGCACTCTTCAGTGGAACGTATCATCCTTCCGGATGCAACGATGCTGCTGAACTACATGCTGAACCGTTTCGGAAACATCGTGAAGAACCTGACTGTATTCCCAGAGAATATGAAGCGTAACATGAACCGTACCTTCGGCGTTCCTTTCTCTGGCCGGATCTTAACCAAGCTGATTGATAAAGGCTTCAGCCGCGAGCAAGCGTACGATACCGTTCAACCACGTGCGATGCAAGCTTGGGAAGAGCAAAAGCAGTTCCGTGATATCGTGGAAGCCACACCTGAAATCACTAATGTCCTCACCCCAGAAGAGATTGAAGATGCATTTAACCCTTCTTGGCACCTTAAGCATGTGGATACCATCTTCCGCAAGCTAGAACTTATCTAAAAAAGATAAGTTAGTGGTGAACTAAGGAGCTAGGAATAGTACGAGCGGTTAATGTTGTGCATAATTGAAATGCAACTGGTCGATAAGGAACGGAGAGAAATTTTGGAACTGTAGAAGCGTTAGCGTTCGCCTTTATTCTCGGATTTCTACCACTGGCAGTGGTTCAATCAGGAAATCTGAGGATAACAGCGATCGGAAGTCCAAACATTCCTCGGAGTTACGCCTTTGAGACCAGATAGTTATTAGGAAGATCATTAGTTCAAGGGAGGAAAGGTCATGACATCATCGGCCGTATCCACAGCCGTGGAACTCATCAATGCGCCGCTGCTCTACAAAGGGAAGGTTCGTGAGCTATACGATTTAGGGGAAAATGTACTGATCGTAGTTACGGATCGGATATCTGCTTTTGACTATGTGCTGGACCCGGCGGTCCCTGAAAAGGGCAATGTGCTTAACCGTCTGAGCGCGTTCTGGTTCGGACAGACTAAAGAGCTGATGGAGAATCATGTCGTTCATATTGATGTGGATCTGCTCGGCGACGTAGTTAAGGACAAAGAGGCCCTCAGAAACCGTGTCATGGTGGTACGCAAAGCGGAGCGTATTGATATCGAATGCGTAGTGCGTGGATGCATCACTGGCGGCGGCTGGAGACAGTATCAAGAAACCGGCAAGGTAAATGGTATTGAGCTTCCTGCTAACCTCCGCAAAAACGCGCTGCTGGCAGAGCCGATTTTTACCCCTGCGGCTAAAAATGATGTAGGTCACGATGAGGATATTCCGTTTGAGAAAATGCAGGAATTAATCGGAGCTGATCTGGCGCTTGAGCTGCAGGAAAAGAGCTTAAAGCTGTTCGCTTTTGCTAGAGAGTATTGTGCTGAGCGTGGGATCATTCTTGCGGACTGCAAATTCGAATTCGGCTTGTTGGACGGTAAGGTGATTCTGATCGATGAGATTTTTACACCGGATGCTTCCCGCTTCTGGGCTAAGGATAAATACGCGCTTGATATTGAAATTGATAGTATGGATAAAGAGCCTGTTCGTACGTATCTATCTGCATCTGCCTGGGATAAGAATAGTAAACCTGATCCGCTCCCAACTGAAGTAGTAGAAGAAACTACACGGCGTTATCTGGACATTTATCATCGTCTTACTGGCAAGTCTTTATAGTTCAACATAGTGTGTGCACTCATGGGAATAAATTCAGTATATATTTTTGAAGCTAAATGTACTCATTGTAGAATTTCAGTTTCAGAGGGTATGCTCATTAAAATTTAGGAGGAACTACAAGCATATGTTAAAAGCGACGGTATATGTCACCATAAAGAAAAGCGTTCTTGATCCACAAGGGGTAGCAGTACAAGGAGCACTTCATTCGGTAGGCTTCCAAGAAGTTGAAAGCTTGCGTATCGGGAAATATATGGAGCTGACTTTGGATACGGATAACCGTGCTGAAGCGGAAGTGCGTCTTAAGGAAATGTGCGAAAAGCTACTTGCCAACACGGTGATCGAGGATTACCGCTACGAATTGGAGGACTAAACGACATGAAATTTGCTGTACTTGTCTTCCCAGGCTCCAACTGTGATATTGATTGCTACAAGGCGGTAGAGGACAGTCTCGGCGAACCAGTCGATTATGTGTGGCATACAGCGACGGATTTGTCGGCGTATGATTGCATTTTGGTTCCAGGCGGATTCTCATATGGTGATTACCTGCGCTGTGGCGCGATTTCCAGATTTGCTCCTGTTATGGCGGAAGTTGCTAAAGCAGCAGAGCAAGGGAAATACGTGCTAGGCATTTGCAATGGGTTCCAAATTCTTACTGAGGCTGGTTTGCTGCCAGGTGCGCTTCGCCGCAACATGTCGATGAAGTTCCGCTGTCACGATACAGTGCTTAAGGTTGTTAATAATGAAACCCCATTTACTATTGACTATGCTAAAGATGAAGAAATCATCATCCCAATCGCACACGGTGAAGGAAACTACTATTGTGATGACGAGACTTTGGCAGAGCTGAAAGCTAACAATCAGATCGTGTTTACCTATAGCGATAATCCTAACGGCTCCGTAGCCGATATTGCGGGTGTTAGTAACGTACAAGGGAATGTGGTTGGCATGATGCCTCACCCTGAGCGCGCGGCTAATAGTTTACTTGGTTCAGAAGACGGCAAAAGAATGTTTACATCCATACTGAAGACTTGGAGGGATCGTCATGACGCAGCAAGTATCCGTTAAGGAACCGACCGCAGAACAGATTGCGGAGCAGAAAATTTACAGCCAGTTCGGTGTGTCGGACAGCGAATATGAGCTGATCAAGTCTTTTATGGGACGTTTGCCGAACTACACTGAAATCGGCGTATTCAGCGTAATGTGGTCCGAGCACTGTGCCTATAAGAACTCCAAACCACTCCTGAAACGTTTCCCAATTTCCGGACCACGTGTCCTGATGGGACCTGGCGAGGGCGCAGGGATTGTAGATATCGGTGACAACCAAGCGGTTGTTTTCAAAATCGAAAGTCATAACCACCCTTCAGCGGTAGAACCTTTCCAAGGTGCGGCAACGGGTGTGGGCGGGATTATCCGTGATATTTTCTCCATGGGCTCCAGACCTATCGCAATCCTCAATTCACTACGTTTCGGGAAGCTGGAAAGTGATCGAGTAAAATATTTGTTCGAACATGTTGTGTCTGGTATTGCAGGTTATGGTAACTGTATCGGGATTCCAACGGTTGGCGGCGAAATCATGTTTGATGATAGCTATGATGGCAATCCGCTAGTTAATGCAATGTGTGTGGGTCTGATCGATCATGACAAAATCCAACGTGGTGTAGCTAAGGGTGTAGGCAACCCAGTCTTCTATGTAGGCCCTCCTACAGGACGTGATGGAATTCATGGTGCTACTTTTGCATCGGTAGAGCTTAGTGAGGAATCAGAAGCTAAACGTACCGCTGTACAGGTCGGCGATCCATTTATGGAAAAGCTCGTAATGGAATCTTGTCTAGAACTGATCGACAGCGGCATCGTTATCGGGATTCAGGATATGGGTGCAGCGGGTCTTACATGCTCTAGTGCGGAGATGGCAAGTAAAGCAGGCAACGGTCTGGAGCTATATCTTGATCAGGTGCCACAACGTGAAGAGGGCATGACGCCTTACGAAATGATGCTTTCAGAATCACAAGAACGGATGTTGTTCGTCGTTGAGCCGAAGGATGAGGCCCAGGCACAAGAGATTTTTGACCGCTGGGGTGTTATCTGCTGTAAAGTCGGTAAAGTTACGGATGATGGCCGCTTGAAATTGTATCATCACGGCGAGGTTGTTGGTGACATGCCAGTAACGGCGCTCGTGGATGAGTGCCCAGTATATAATAAACCCTCTGAGGTTCCTGCTTATTATATTGCGAATGAAAAGGTAGATACCCTTCGTTACGAGGAAGTTACAGATCTGGGCGGTGCATTGCGTACAGTACTTGGATCACCAACCGTAGCAAGTAAAGCATGGGTATACAATCAATACGATTACATGGTGCGGACGAGCACAGCTGTACGCCCTGGATCTGACGCGGCTGTAGTTACCATTCATGGTACTCGTAAAGGACTTGCGATGACTACAGACTGTAATGGCCGTTATGTTCATCTTGATCCTGAAGTGGGCGGACGTATTGCAGTCAGCGAAGCGGCACGCAACATCGTTTGTTCCGGTGCTGAACCGCTGGCTATTACGGATAACCTGAACTTCGGAAATCCTGAGAAGCCTGATGTGTTCTGGCAAATGGAGCGTGCGGTTGATGGTATGGCTGAAGCCTGTCGTGTGCTGGATACTCCGGTTATCGGTGGTAATGTCAGTCTTTATAACGAAAATACTACGGGTTCCATCTATCCAACGCCGGTTGTCGGCATGGTTGGTTTAGTAGCGGACACGGATCATATTACGACTCAAGGGTTCAAGCAAGAAGGAGATTCTATTCTTCTGCTGGGAGTGACCAAGGCTGAGCTGGGCGGCAGTGAATTCCAATATGCTGTTCATGGTGTGACCGAAGGTCGTCCTCCGGCTTTGGATTTGGCTACTGAGAAAAAACTGCTGAACGCAGTCCTTACCTCAATTCGTGGCGGTCTGGTGCGTTCCGCACATGACTTGTCCGAAGGTGGACTTGCCGTAGCACTTGCAGAGAGCTGTATCAGCGGCGGAATCGGAGCGAACGTTGAGCTTTCAGCTAACGGTCTTAAATCTGATGTAGCATTGTTCAGCGAAAGCCAATCACGCATTGTGCTGACAGCAGCTCCTGAACGTGCGGAAGAGCTGACAGCAGCGATTGCAGCCAGCGGTGTTCCAGTGGAGATCATCGGAACTGTAGGTGGAGACAGACTGCGCGTAAATCTGGACGGCGTGTCCGCACTAGATGAAGCTGTAGCAGAATTGAAATTCGTTTGGGAGGATGCTATTCCATGTCTTATGAAATAAAGACCGGGAAAGAGCAGGAGACTCCTATCCTGTGGACTGGTGACTTTTACAATGAAGGAACGGGCTCGGGAGATATTTTTGACACATTAAAAGAAGAATGCGGCGTTTTCGGGGTCTTCGGACACCCGGAAGCGGCGTCCATGTCTTATTACGGCTTACACGCCTTACAACACCGTGGGGAAGAAAGTGCGGGAATCTGCGTAGCAGACGGCCGCGATTTCAACTATCACCGCGGGATGGGGTTAGTAAAAGAAGTATTCGACAAGGACAAAATTGCCTCATTGGTTGGAGACATGTCCATTGGGCATGTACGTTATTCCACCAGTGGGGACAGCCGCTTAACCAATGCGCAGCCACTGGTATTTAAATATCGTGACGGCGATTTGGCGATTGCTACGAACGGCAACATAGTAAATGAACCGTTGATCCGCAAACAGCTGGAGCAAAGCGGATCGATCTTTCAAACTACGAGTGATACAGAAGTGCTGGCGCATCTGATTGCCCGTTCGCCAAAGGATTTTGTTGAAGCGGCAAAAGATGCGCTGCAGCAGCTCGTTGGCGGGTTTGCTTTTCTGCTTATGACAAATGACAAGTTAATTGTCGCTTCAGATTCCCATGGCTTGCGTCCGCTAGTGATGGGACGGATTGGTGAAGCTTATATTTTTGCTTCCGAGTCCTGCGCATTAGAGGTCATTGGGGCACAGCTGGTTCGAGATATTGAGCCGGGCGA
This sequence comes from Paenibacillus sp. FSL F4-0122, assembly GCF_038002845.1. Lineage (NCBI taxonomy): Bacteria > Bacillati > Bacillota > Bacilli > Caryophanales > Paenibacillaceae > Paenibacillus > Paenibacillus sp. FSL F4-0122. Next base: position 1,553,741 of record NZ_JBBODI010000001.1, on the reverse strand, counting down.
ACTGCTAGTCCTCGACAAAAACGGCCTCTTAGAGGACCGTTTTACCGAACCCAAACGTAAAGCGCTGTGCGCGATGGAGTATATTTACTTCTCACGCCCAGACAGTGATATGAACGGCTCTAACCTGCACTCCGCCCGTAAGCGGATGGGTAGCCGCATGGCACTGGAAGCTTTTGTCGATGCTGATCTCGTAACCGGTGTGCCGGATTCCAGTATTTCAGCAGCCATCGGGTATGCCGAGCAAACGGGAATTCCTTATGAGCTTGGGCTCATTAAGAATAAGTACACTGGACGGACCTTCATCCAGCCGAGCCAAGAACTGCGTGAGCAAGGTGTGAAGATGAAGCTGAGCGCCGTGCGCAGTGTAGTTGATGGCAAACGTGTCGTTATGATCGATGATTCTATCGTTCGTGGCACGACCTCACGCCGAATCGTCAATCTGCTTCGGGAAGCGGGAGCTGTTGAAGTGCATGTGCGGATTACTTCACCGCCGTTCAAGAATCCTTGCTTCTACGGCATTGATACACCAGACCGCCGCGATCTCATCGCGTCCTACAAGACCATTGAGGAAATGTGCGAAGAGATCAACGCCGATTCCTTGGCATTTTTGTCGCCGGAAGGCTTAATCTCTTCCATTGGTGGACACAACAAAGATGACTACAAAGGCGGACTTTGCCTTTCTTGCTTTGATAATGATTACCCGACGCAGGTTGATTTTGGCGGGGCAGAGAAAGATGGCTGCTCGTGTTGACATCCCCCTAAGTCCCCCTTTCAAAGGGGGATTCCGAAGGGCTCTGCCCTCCGGCCACCCGAAAGCTCGGCGGTAGGAGTTGGATTATAACTTGCTAAGAAGACTTGGGTACGAGTGCTCGCTTTGTCCCTGTGTGCTGCGCACGGACGGGACACGCTTTACGGCGCTTCGCCCCCCGGCTGCATCCGCCGCCGGGGCTGGCTCGCCAAGCTTCCCTCTGTTTGCTTCGCAAATACGAGGGCCGCTTGTCTCGCTAAGGTGGCGCTCGATTGCACCCTAAGCGCCAAGAGCAGCTCCCCAAGCTCGTCCCTGTTTGCTACGCAAATGCGCTACTCGCTTGTTTCGCTAGAAGAGGTTGCATGGCGCAGCTCATGCACCGAGGTCTTGAGGTCCGTGTGCAAGGCGCGCACTGCGGCTTGCAGTAGGGACGAAGCGGTGGTTGGAGGGAGTTATGGAGAGGAAGTTTGGAACTGTAGAAGCGTAGCGTTCGCCTTTATGCTCGAATTTCTACCGCTCAGCGGTAAAAAATTCAAAGGAATTCGAGCATAACAGCGATCGGAAGTCCAAACATTCCTCGCAGTAACTCCCCTACAACCACCCAAAAGCCGAATGCGCCCAAACGCGCTCTAAACTATTAAAAGATGAGGTGTCCAATAGTGTCGGAAGCTTATAAAAACGCCGGAGTGGATATTGCGGCTGGTAATGAAGCGGTAGAACGCATGAAAAAGCACGTAAAACGTACTTACCGTCCAGAAGTAATGACGGATCTTGGTGGGTTCGGAGCACTGTTTGGCCTCAATAAAGATAAATATGAAGAGCCAGTGCTTGTATCGGGAACTGATGGTGTAGGCACAAAGCTCAAAATCGCATTCGCGGCGGATCGCCATGACACGATTGGCATCGACGCTGTAGCTATGTGCGTGAACGACATTGTAGTGCAAGGTGCAGAGCCACTCTTTTTCCTCGACTATCTGGCTTGCGACAAAGTGGTGCCGGAGAAAATCGAAGCTATCGTAGCTGGAATCGCTGAAGGCTGTCACCAAGCGGGTTGTGCACTGATTGGCGGCGAAACGGCTGAGATGCCGGGTATGTATTCAGCAGGTGAATATGATATCGCTGGATTCACAGTGGGCGTAGCTGACAAAGCGAAGCTGGTAACAGGCGCTAACATCGCTGCTGGAGACACAGTGATTGGTCTGGCTTCCAGTGGTGTGCACAGCAATGGCTTCTCGCTGGTGCGTAAGCTTTTGCTTGAGCAAGAGGGTTATGGTCTGAAAGACGTGCTTCCTGAGCTTGGCGCTCCGCTGGCGGATGTACTCCTTGCACCAACTAAGATTTATGTGAAGCCTTTGCTGGCACTGCTGGAGCAGCTTCCGGTAAAAGGTATGGCTCACATTACGGGTGGCGGATTCATCGAGAATATCCCACGCGTATTGCCTGATAATGTAGACGTGGAGATCAATTACGGATCATGGCCGATTCTGCCAATCTTCGGATTGATGCAGGACAAAGGAAACGTGAGCAACCGTGATATGTTCACTACTTTTAATATGGGAATTGGTCTTGTTCTGGTAGTTAGCGCTGCTGATGGAGAACGCGCTCTTGAACTGCTTAAAGCTAGCGGAGAAGAGGCGTATATCATTGGTAAAGTAACAGAAGGGGAACGCAAAGTAACCTTTACTGGAGCTGAAGTGTGATGCAATCAAGTCGAATCGCTGTTTTTGCTTCGGGGCAGGGCAGCAATTTTGCAGCACTGATCGAGGCACAGAGAGCAGGCTTGCTTGGAGACGGCAGGATTGAATTGCTTGTCTCGGACAAGCCGGAAGCGCCTGTAGCACAACGTGCGGAGGATGCGGGAATTCCCGCCCTCCTGCTGCGGCCAAAAGACTTCGCCAGCCGTGAGCTCTACGAAGCAGAGATTGTCGCAGAGCTTCAGCGGCGGGAAATCGGGCTGGTTGTGCTGGCAGGGTATATGCGCCTCATTACACCAGTGCTTTTAACGCCGTATGCGGGTCGGATTATTAACATTCACCCATCGCTGCTGCCTGCTTTTGCTGGAAAGGATGCGATCGGACAAGCGCTGGATTATGGCGTGAAGCTGACGGGAGTCACTGTGCATTTTGTCGATGGAGGTATGGATACCGGGCCAGTTATTGCTCAGCGTAGCGTAGTTGTGTTGGATAACGACACGGCGGATTCATTGGCGGAACGGATTCATAAGGTTGAGTATGAGTTGTATCCTGAAGTGGTTGGCGCTTTCGCCAGCGGGAAAGTGGAACTGAGTGGAAGAAAGACGATTATCCGCGAAAAGTAAGCCACACTGTAGCCATTCGAAGTTTTGGATCGACATTTGGTGACAGGCGGAGAGATTTCAGGGTATTTCTCGGGAAATATTGCATAAGCGGCATTATGTGTCGTGTAGTAGGTAATAGAGTCAGATTCTTTCTTATAGTAATTTCCCAAGCTTTTAGATGTCATCACATTAAATCGCACGTACAACCCGAAGGAGGACTATTCAAAGTGAGTATCAAAAGAGCGCTAGTTAGCGTATCGGATAAACAAGGTATCGTGGATTTTTGCCGCGAGTTGTCTGCATTAGGCGTAGAGATTATTTCCACAGGTGGAACAAGCACGCTTTTGGCTAAGGAAGGTGTTCCAGTCATCGGTATTTCCGATGTTACAGGATTCCCGGAAATCATGGATGGACGTGTCAAAACCTTGCACCCGGCTGTACACAGCGGATTGCTAGCGGTTCGTGACAATGAGGAACACACGCGTCAAATGAAAGAGCTTGGTCTGGACTACATTGATCTGGTAGTAGTAAATCTGTATCCGTTCGCGGAAACCATTGCTAAACCGGATGTATCGTATGAAGAAGCTATCGAGAATATCGATATCGGCGGACCGACGATGCTGCGTTCTGCGGCGAAGAACCATGCTTTTGTAAGTGTAGTGGTAGATGCTAACGACTATGCTACAGTGCTTGAAGAGGTTCGCGCAGATGGAGATACAACGCTGGAAACACGCAAACGTCTTGCGGCAAAAGTGTTCCGTCATACGGCGGCTTACGATGCCTTAATTTCCGATTATTTGGCTAATGTTACTGGCGAGCCGCTTCCTGAGCGCTACACCGTGACTTATGAGAAAATTCAGGATCTGCGCTATGGCGAGAATCCGCATCAAAAAGCGGCTTTCTATCGCAAGCCTTTGGCTGCGGGGGATACTCTTACAGCAGCTGAGCAATTGCATGGCAAAGAATTATCCTACAACAATATCAACGATGCTAACGCAGCGCTGCAAATCGTGAAAGAATTTGAAGAACCTGCTGTCGTAGCCATTAAACATATGAATCCTTGTGGTGTAGGTGTCGGTGAAAGTGTATACGAAGCTTATCAAAAAGCTTACAACGCAGACCCAACCTCTATCTTTGGGGGTATCGTGGCAGCTAACCGGATTATCGATGCAGACACTGCTACTCTGCTGAAAGAGATTTTCCTCGAAATCGTATTGGCGCCAGGCTTTACGGAAGAAGCACTGGAAATCCTTACGAAGAAAAAGAACCTGCGTCTGCTCAAAATCGGCAATCTCAGCACGGCTAGTGCGCGTAAGAGCAGCTTCGTAGTTACCTCTATTGATGGAGGAATGGTTGTACAGGAGAGCGATGTGCATTCTGTGAACCCGGATGATCTACAAGTTGTTACGGACCGTAAGCCAACCGAAGAAGAATTGAAACAGCTGTTGTTCGGCTGGAAGGTAGTTAAGCATGTGAAATCTAATGCGATTGTATTAGCTGCTGATGATATGACAGTTGGCGTAGGTGCAGGGCAAATGAACCGCGTTGGCGCAGCTAAAATTGCGATTGAACAAGCTGGCGAGAAGTCCAAAGGATCAGTCCTTGCCTCTGACGCCTTCTTCCCAATGGGAGATACGCTTGAAATGGCAGCCAAAGCAGGCATTACCGCAGTTATTCAGCCAGGCGGCTCCATTAAAGACGAAGAATCGATCAAGGTCGCGAATGAGTATGGAATTGCTATGGTCTTCACAGGCGTCCGTCATTTCAAACACTAGAACGCTGGGAGGATTTTATTCTAATGGATATTTTAGTGGTTGGCGGCGGCGGCCGGGAGCATGCGATTATTTGGAGCCTGTCCCAAAGTCCCAAGGTTGGTAAAATCTATTGCGCACCCGGCAACGCCGGGATCGCGCAGCTAGCAGAATGTGTGCCTATCGGTGTGTTTGAGTTCGACCGTCTGACGGCTTTTGCAAAAGAGAAGGAAGCAGGTCTTGTTGTAATCGGACCGGATGATCCGTTAGCAGGGGGCATTGTGGATGCTTTTGAAGCACAGGCTATTCCTGTGTTTGGTCCACGTAAGAATGCAGCTGAGATCGAAGGCAGCAAAACCTTTATGAAGGATCTTTTGCACAAATATAATATTCCGACAGCAGCCTATGAAAAATTTGATGGCTATGAAGCTGCACTGGCTTACTTACGCGAGCAACCGCTGCCGATCGTAATCAAGGCAGATGGGCTTGCCGCAGGAAAAGGCGTGACCGTTGCCTATTCACGGGAAGAGGCAGAGCAGGCACTAGCTGATATTATGGTAACCAAAGTGTTTGGTGAAGCTGGCGCTCAGGTTGTCATTGAAGAGTTCCTAGCGGGTCAAGAAATGTCGATTTTGGCTTTTGTTGATGGAGAGACAGTTCGCCCTATGGCTGCCGCTCAGGATCATAAGCCTGCTTACGATGGAGATAAAGGTCCTAATACCGGTGGAATGGGCACCTATTCGCCTCTGCCGCATATCGACGAGGCGATTATCCAAGAAGCGATTGAGACCATCATTAAGCCAACAGCTAAGGCTATGGTAGCTGAAGGCCGTTCATTTAGCGGCGTTTTGTTCGCAGGGCTGATGATTTCTCCAGAAGGTAAACCAAAGACCATTGAATTTAATGCCCGGTTTGGGGATCCGGAGACACAGGTCGTGCTGCCTAGATTGAAGAGCGACTTGTTAGAAATCTTTTTGGCAGTAACCGAGGGCAAACTTGCGGATATCGACATTGAATGGAGCGACGAAGCAGCGGTGTGCGTGGTTCTCGCTTCTGGAGGATATCCAGGCTCTTATCCTAAGGGAGTGCCGATCGAAGGGCTTGAGGACAGCCAAGGAGGGCTGATCTTTCATGCCGGTACAGCACGGGGGGCAGCTGGCAGCTGGGTAACGGACGGCGGACGGGTCTTAGGCGTGGTAGGCCTGGGTGCTACGATTGCCGAAGCACGTTCAGCAGCCTATGCTAGGGCTGAAGGAATCTCTTTTTCCGGGAAACAGAATCGCAGCGACATCGCTATGAAGGCTCTGGTATAAGGATAAAGCACTGTATCTAGCAATTTTTTGCGCTTTAAGTCCTAAAAAAGGACTGACAAGTGATAGAAGAAGTGCTATAATACTACACGTACGGGGGAAAATGTGCGGATATATACAGATAAGGGCCTTTCCGATCATGGGAAGGCCCTTTTAAATCGGAGTCCTTCAGACTTTGTGCAGTAACCTTATAAAGGATGCCTCGTGCCTGAAAATGTTGATACTTATAGTGCATACTAGCGATACGCTTATGGCGAATGGCTACTCACAGATTTAAGGGGGAATTCGTTTTGAGTAAGATTGGAAGAAATGATATGTGTCCTTGCGGAAGCGGGAAAAAATATAAGAAATGCTGCCTAGGGAAAGAAACTTCTGCAGTGGAATCCATCATGCGACTGGTAACAACGGAAGAATCCGCTGCTACTGTGGCTGTGGCCGAGAAACCAGAAGCGGCAGCCATTTCTGAAGCTAAACTTACCCTAACCACGCTCAAAAAAAAGGTGTCACGTGATCTGAAATGGGAGCATCCGGCGCATGAACAATTGGCTATGCACCTTATTGAAACCATGAGAGACAGCTATGACCGGGAGCTAATCTGGGAAGGTCTGGTTCTATGGAATGGTTATTCCCGTCACATCAAGCCTGCAGTGAAGAAAATGGGCTCCTTCTGCGCGGCTATCGAATTTATCTTGTCTGAGGAATATGGTTTCCTTCAAACTCAAGCTGATCTAGCGATCAAACATGAGGTTACTGCACCTACCATCTCCAGAAAAGTTAAAGAGATGCTTAATTATGTCGAACAGTACGGCATGGGCGGGGCAGAGGAAGAATTACTTTTGCTCAACGTTTCAGGTACTCCGAAGGATCAGGAACAGGCTTTGCTGCAAAAAGCAATGGAAACTAAAGCATCCAATCGTCGGATCCAGCTAGCAGAAGCGGCATTGGAAGTTTATCCGGACAGTCCGGACGCCTATCTCATTTTGGCTGAGGAAGCCGAGAATGAAGCAGATGCCCGTGCTTATCTGAAAGCAGGGATGGAAGCGGGTGCGCGTGAGCTTGGAGAAGCCTTTTTCACTGAGAACAAAGGACATTTCTGGGGTCTTTACGAGACACGTTCTTACATTCGAATCTGCAAAAGCTACGCTGACTCCTGCTGGTTTAGCGGAAATGCAGAAGAAGCACAAAAGACGTTGGAGCACATTCTAGAATTGAACCCAGAAGATAACACAGGTGCGCGTTACCTTCTAACGGCAACGTACCTTTACACTAATAAGCTTAAGAAGACTGAGAAGGTACTGGAGAAGTTCGGCAAGGATGCAGCTGCAACAGTAGCATATGACCGTATGGTTTTAGAATATAAGAAGAACGGGATTACTTCCCAGCTCAAAATGCTCTACCGCGTGGCGAAGAATGTGAACAAGCATGTGCCAGATTATCTGTTAGGTATCAAAAGATTGCCGCATAACCTGCCTGATTTTGTAGGCGTGGGTGACGCTAACGAGGCTATCGAATATGTTATTGTACATTCGCGTTTGTGGACAAGCTTACCAGACCTGGTGAAGTGGATGCTGAAGCAACAGAACTAGTAGGTTTCAAAGCGTAGGGATAGCAAATATTAGTAAGAGACTATAGGGTTCCTTTAGTCTCTTTTTCTTTATCACTGATTAGGATGCTTGAAAAAATGTCCTCGGGAGAGTATGTTACAAGAAGTAGAATAACAGATAGATAGTGAGGCGAGAGGGTTATGAGAGAAGAGGAAGACCGAATCGTAGGAATGGAAGATATTGTGCGGGCTCATCACGTACTGCGTGAAGTCATAATCCGGACACCTCTACAACGTGATGCTGTGCTGTCAGCCAAGTATGATTGTGATGTGTATTTGAAGCGCGAGGATTTGCAGATTGTACGTTCTTTCAAAATCCGCGGAGCTTATAATATGATTCGTAGTTTGTCAGCAGAAGATAGAGCAAAAGGGATTGTCTGTGCGAGTGCGGGCAACCATGCACAAGGCGTAGCCTATTCCTGTAAGGCGCTTGGAATTAAAGGCAAGGTCTATATGCCAAGCACTACGCCTAACCAGAAGGTTAAGCAGGTGCGTCGGTTCGGCGGTGAGTTTGTTGAAGTCATTCTGAAAGGCGATACCTTTGATGACGCTTATGATGAAGCACTGCAAGCTTGTATAGATCATGGGATGACGCTGATCCATCCCTTTGATGAGCCACGAATCATTGCGGGCAACGGCACCATTGCGATGGAAGTGATGGAGAGTCTGGACAACCCTGCAGATTTTATGTTCGTAACCATTGGTGGAGGCGGCCTAGCAGCGGGTATAGCCACCTATGTGAAGACAGTTAGTCCTTCTACCAAGTTGATTGGTGTGGAGCCACTCGGAGCAGCTTCTATGACGGAAGCTATCAAGCTTGGAGAAGTGGTGACTCTTAATGAAATTAATAAATTCGTGGACGGAGCGGCTGTAAAACGTGTTGGCGGCCTGACATATGATATTTGCTCCCGTCATCTGGATGACATCGTGATGGTGCCTGAAGGCAAAGCTTGTACCACGATTCTGGAATTATATAACGAGAATGCCATAGTGGTTGAGCCAGCAGGTTCGCTGCCTATCGCAGCGCTTGATCAATATCGTGACCAAATCCGCGGCAAAACAGTTGTCTGTATCATAAGCGGCGGCAACAACGATATTGACCGGATGCAGGAGATCAAGGAGCGTTCATTGATTTACGAAGGCTTAAAACACTATTTCATGGTGAACTTCCCGCAACGGGCAGGTGCGCTGCGTGAGTTCTTGGGCGAAATCCTTGGACCTCACGATGATATTACCCGTTTCGAGTATATTAAGAAGCATGATAAAGAAAATGGTCCCGCGCTTGTTGGCATTGAATTATTGTCAACGGATGCCTACGAACCTCTCATCGAACGGATGCAGCAGAAGGGCGTCGATTATGTAGAGATCAATAAGGATTCTAATCTCTTTAACATCCTTATTTAATTCGCATCCACTTCATAATCACGTTAATGAACATAACAAGCCCGTCCCTATTCATTTCAGGGACGGGCTTTTGTGATTTCTTTATTAGATAGGTAACGAAGTCTTACGATATTGCTCGACCTCATCGGTCAATTTGTAGCTATTGTCTTTCATTAATTTCATGAAGCTATCCAGCTTTTGTAGAAATGGGCTGCTGTCATTATTTTTGGTCAGAATACTGGAGTAAGCCTTTTGCGCCTCCAAATCCATTTCCAGATTGTCATAATGGAAGAGAGGAGTGTTATTCTGGCCGTAAAACGTATTATTCACATACATAGTGTACAAGGCTTTTACAGCAGAAATTCGGTTTGACTTCGGATGATTTTGAATGAATTGCTCTTGAGATAAAGCTCTGGCTGCAACCTCAGTCCAGGCGATAACTAGCCCGTTGTCCTTGGAAGAGGGCAGGTCCGATTCGGTTGCCATAATGGTAATATAAGCGCTGATATCATTGGTAACGTATAGCTTGTACTTGCGGTAAGCCCCATAATCGATCACCGGGAAAAAAGTACCCTCTGCTGTTTCTAGCTTATATCCGCTTTCGCTGGCACTTTTAAGCAGTGTACGCAGCTGGAGATCATCAGTAATAGCGGCAAGAGACGACATGCTGGCGCCTGCTTTATAAATGGCGGTGAGCTTCCGCTGGACAGTGCTGGTACTGAATTTACTTTCCCAGGCTTGCAGCGCAGCTTTATGCAGATTCTCAAGCTTCAGGGTCATCATTGTTGCACGATATGACCCTACCGCATACATATTGGAGTTCAAATATTTTATGGCTTCGGGTAACTTGTCAGAGGTAGATAACAGCGGTAATGCAGCTTTATAGACAGCCTCTGCATGATTATTGCTAGCTGCTTGAGGAATTGCCTTAGCGCCTTCCCCAGGAGGGCTGGTAGCACCTTCGGCGTGAATAGCACTGGGCAATATGCCTAGCCCTAAGGCTATAGCTAGAACGGAGTAGAGAATATGATGCTTCTTAATCATGGAAGTTTCCCCCTATCTATCGGATGGAATAAAGTTTTCAGCCTAGGTATTTATTTTTTGAAAAATATAAATTTCAGTCCCAACCCCCCAATGATGCACAGAATTAAGCTTACCCACGGGGATATTGTAATGACCGGAAATAACCGATCGAGGAACATGCCGATAAATACAGCAGCTACTGCGATGCCAATATAGATTCCAAGGCTTTTTATATCAAAAGGCTTGGCACTGGGTGCATCGCTTTCCGACAAGGAAGACATCCATTTCATAATCAGTTCAATTAAGATAATGGAGCCTACTCCCACAGCGAACAGGGTGAAAAGGCTGATCTGTCCGAACATTCCAGGTGAATCGTCAGTCCATTGGAAGAAGAGTCCACCGATTGCCAATATCCCAAAAAGACAGGTCAGAGCTGCGCAGGGAATCATCAAGTAATAGTTCCATTTACTGCGCACCGGGCGCCCGGGAACACTGTCTATGATTTCTTTAAAATAATCGTGCGGATTCTCGCCGAATACTTGCTTGGCATTTTTCCCTTTACGTTGTTCCTTCAACAGCAGCTTGGCCGCATCCAGCAAAAGTTCTTCTCCGCGCAGGGTGTCAATTCGACTGGCCCGCATTGCAAGGATCATATCTTCTAAATAGGAGCGATTGAAGGGCGTCAACTGCTCACGCAGGGCGTTATTTTCCTTAATCATATCTTTCACTTTCATAATTTGGATGTAAACCTCCAGTGTTGTTAATCGGTATAGTCTTTAACCTAGAGTATACGTTTGCATGACAGGTCTACGCAAGGACAACCATTTCTATGGCGATATGCATAATCCTTTTAGAAGAGTGAACACTGATAATGTTGTTGCTTGATCAATATAGCATTGGGAAAGGTTGGGAGCTTTATGGAACATGAGAACAAGAAAGAACAGGGAAGATCCATGGGCAACGGTTTCGAGCCTACGCCCAATAATTCAATGGGGGATTGGGGCGGCTCCGATGGATTCAGCATGTGGGATTCCGCGGAAGATGCTCCCGAGGGCTTGCTTAAGGATTGGGAAGGCAGCCATGAAACCCATGAGATGTTTAACGACAGCTACGATTGATTAACAACCCTGGCCATTCATCTCGAAAAAACAACAGAGCAGCGATCCTCCGATACTGGGGATCGCTGCTCTGTGTTTTTTGGTGGGGTTCTCAAACCCAAACCCAAGCACCCCCGGAACCCCGGAACCCCGGAACCCCGGAACCCCGGAACCCCAGACCCCCGGTTGTCGTAGCATCTACCATCTATCGGACTCAGATGACCTTATTAGCCAAATTATCACCTTTTCAGCACAGTTTCGGACTCCAGTGACGCTATTGCTCGAAAAGAAGCTCGTATTTGCTGTTTTACAGGGTGATAGCGACTATGGGGTCCGATAGAATTCAAAAAGTGTGCTAAATCTGCGAATAGGGTCTTCTGAGTCCGCTGGAGCTACTGAGTCCGCTGGAGCTGCTGAGCCGAAGGAGCCGTCGAGTCCGAAGGAGCCGCTGAGTCCAATGAAGCTATTTAGTCCGAAGGAGCTGCTGAGTCCAATGAAGCTATTTAGTCCGAAGGAGCTGCTGAGTCCGATGAAGCTACTGAGTTCGATGGAGCCACTGAGTCCGAAGGAGCTACTGAATCGCGATTATTAACTAATCCAACAAAGGTTGGCGTTTATAGGTTTAAGAGGTAGGTTCCAATCCACTCGACGTGGGTGTACCAGAGCATCCTCATGACTTACAGGACACCCTGTTTGTCGTGCAGACTCTAATGCCCAATACTCCCGGCAGATTATTAAGAATTGTCCCTTGCTGTTGACAATATGAACGAAATCTTTATAATTAGATTATAATTCATACTAAGTTAATCGGAATTCTAATAAATTAAAATAAATTAAATTATAAATATAATTATAGGAGGATGCGGCAATGGAACGGAATATTGTAATCCGGCATAACGGAGAAGAATTGACGGCGAGCATACATTACCCGAACAAAGAGAAGGGAACCTCTTCGCGTTGCAAGGATAGACTGCCATTAGCCGTGATCTGCCACGGATTTGTGGGGAATCGGATTGGTGTAGACCGGATTTTTGTGAAGGCGGCTCGTGAGCTGGCACAAGAGGGATATATGGTTATTCGTTTTGATTATGCGGGCTGCGGCGAGAGCAGCGGGAATTATGGCGGTGAAGACATGGAATCGATGATCGCTCAGACTAGAGCAGTGCTGGATTACGGAATTAGCTCTGCTGATGTGGACCCACAGCGGGTGACGCTGATTGGCCATAGCCTCGGTGGCGCGGTGGCGCTGCTGACAAGTATTCGCGATCGCCGCGTGAAGAATCTCGTGTTATGGGCCTCTGTGGGTTATCCTTTCAATGATATTGTGAAAATTGTAGGGCGGGAGGCGTATGATCGCGCTGTGAAGAATGGATCAGCCGATTATGTGGGCTACTCGTTTACGCCGGTATATTTTAATTCTTTGGCGGCATTTCAGCCCTTTCAAGAAGCGAGCAAATTTAGCGGCGATGTACTCGTTATCCATGGCACCTCTGATGATGTCATTCCGGTGGATTACGCTTTTCTTTACCAGAAACTGTTCTGGACACGTCCCGAAGGACGTTGCGATAAAGAGATCATTTTTCAAGGGGATCACACCTTTTCTTCTGGACCGGCACAGCAGCAGCTGCTTAAGCGGACTATAGAATGGATGAATGAACAAGAGCATCTGCAGACAGAGTGGCAGAATTGGATGATTTAGGAGAAGGTTTTTATTCGCATTAACTTGCAATAAGCGGTAAAATAAAGATGCACACCATATACTGGGTTATGGAGGTTGGCATCCTATGAAATTACCGTCATTTTTTATTGCGCACGGTTCTCCGCTCCTCGCACTGGAGGATAACGAGTATACCCGTTTTCTGGAGCGGCTTGGTCAAGAACTTGAAGCGCCACGCGGTATAGTAGTTTTCTCAGCGCACTGGGATAGCCCTGAACAGCTACTTACCGTTGATGAACTGCACGAGACACAGCATGACTTCTACGGATTCCCTGAAGAAGTTTACACGCTGACCTATCCGGCCCCGGGCGATCCGGCCCTAACAAGACGGATTTCTGAGCTCTTCAAGGATAACAATCTTTCACATCAGCCCGTTCTGGGGCGAGGACTCGATCATGGAGTCTGGGTGATACTGAAAAAAATGTTCCCGAACGCCGACATTCCGGTAGTTGCTTTATCCGTCGATTCCCTGCGCTCTCCCAAGGAGCAATACAATATCGGGCGGATGTTAGCGCCGCTTCGTGACGAAGGCATACTGCTGATTGGAAGCGGTGGACTTGTTCACAATTTGCGGATGCTAAGTGAAAGTGAGCAGCCTGAGGATTGGGCACTTGAATTCGATGCCTGGATTGCCAAGGGACTAGAAGCCTGGGATTTGCCTTCACTTTTTGCGTATGAGAAAAAAGCTCCAAATGTACGCGATGCGGTTCCTTCTTATGGAAGAGAGCATTTTGCACCTCTCTTTTACGCGATGGGAACAGCGGATGGCAGCAGGAAGGCAGAGCGTATTTTTCAGGCTTATCAGTATGGGACATTAAGTCTGAATTGCTGGAAGCTAGACTAACTGAATGAATAAGAGACCCGCAGGGTGCAGCCGCAATGGCTGTACCCTTTTTTTAATATAAGAATTTATCTATTCCATGCTATAAAATTTCCTTATGCTTGCTATGAAAAAGGGAGTAGGTAATCAAGACAAATGGGACTGACTGTGATTAAATGGAAGGAATCAGTGAGTTTCATAAAACGTTTAGGAGGAACTACAAGCTTATGAAAGTAAATTGCTCTTCTTCCCGTCTGTTATCTGCCATTGTATTGACCACCCTATTGCTCTCCGCTTGCGGAACACAGAGTGCAAATAATGAGATCACCCCGACACAGCAGCCTACCGCAGAGCCCACGCCTATCGAAACGATTCAACCCTCACCTACTATTGATCCCGCTGCTGAGCTCGTATCCGGATTAACAGGTCTTCCAGTTTCTGAAGACAGTCTTCCACGTCCCTTGGCCGTAATGATAAATAATGCTCCTGCCGCCCGGCCGCAATCGGGGGTTAGTGAAGCAGATATTTTGTATGAGATTCTTGCCGAAGGTGGCATTACGCGTTTGATTGGTATTTTTCAGAGCCATACAGGTGTGGTGAAAATCGGACCGATTCGCAGCATCCGCCCCTATCTGCTGGATATTGGCGAGAGCTACGGTGGTGTGACGGTGCATGCCGGAGGAAGTCCGGCGGCTTATGCCATTTTGCAAAAAGAGAAAAAAGAAGATATGGACGAGATCGGCCGTGCCGGAGCTTATTTTTGGCGGGATAAAGCGCGAAAAGCACCACATAACCTGTACAGCAACGCAGCCAAACTGCGGGAAGGTGCCGAGAAGCTTGGGTTTGCGCAAAGTGTGAAGGTGCCCGGGTATCTTTTTAATAATCCAGATTACATACCGGCGGACGGAGAGAAAGCCGCTGAATTTAGCATAAACTATCTGCTCAAAAGTTATAAAGTTGACTATAAATATGATCCTAAACGTCAGACCTATCAGCGTTATGTGAATGACAAACCTCATTTGGATCTAAATAACGATAATCCGGTGGAAGCGGCCAATGTTATGGTTATAGGAGCGGATCATAAAGTGCTTGATGATGTCGGAAGACTTCAGATTGATGTTGAGCTTGGCGGGGAAGCGTTGCTTTTTCAGCGGGGACAGGTCACCCAAGGCAGATGGTCGCGTGAACCAGGGGATGTGATCCGCTTTGTGAGGGATGGAAAAGAAGAGCTGATGTATCCAGGAATTACCCATATTTTGGTGGTCCCTAATGCGCCTTCATTTAGCAGTCATGTGGTATATGGCGGGGCGGATGGTACAACATAAGAAAGTCGGAATATCCAGTGTTATACAGATTTGTGTTCGGAATAATGGGTATGTGTTAATAGAGTGTAAAAAAGTTCATTTCTATAGCTTCTATACCTTGTACGGATATGATAAGATAACAAGGGTTGTCATTCATTTTCATGCTTTTTACATATGAATGGCTCTGTATTCACGGTAATTTTATGTAAAGGGGTTTAAAACAATGAAGTTGAGAAAAAAGGACATATTCTTTGAGACGCTGGAAAATATGGCCGATACTATTGTCCAAGCTGCAGATTATTTTGCTCAGAATATCACTGATCTCCGGAATAATGTTGATAATTTCGCTGCAGAGATGAAAAAGTACGAATCCCAATGTGATACTTACACTCACACCGTTATCAAAGAATTGAACAAGACGTTTATTACGCCGCTTGAACGTGACGACATTATGGACTTGATCACAAGCATGGATGATGTCATCGATGGTCTGGAGGCATCCGCCTCACGTTTCTATATGTACAACCTTCTTGACCCGGATGAATACATTGTACAATTCGCCGAAATCCTTCGTCAGTGTGCTTATGAAATCCAAAAAGCAGTTCATTTGCTCTCCCAGAAGAAATTGTTGGCGATCCGTGAATATACAATCCGTCTGAATGACCTTGAGAATCAAGGGGACGAAGTGCTGCGTATTTGTACTAAGGTCCTGTTCGAAACTGTAAAAGACCCGATTGAGCTGATTAAACGCAAGGAACTGTATGAGCGGCTCGAGACCACTACAGACAAATGTGAAGATGTAGCCAACATGTTGGAATCGATCATCATGCGCAACTCATAAGGGGTACTAGAATATGGAAACATCTATATGGATTCTTGGAATTGTTATATTTCTCGCGCTTGCGTTTGACTTTATCAATGGATTCCATGATACGGCCAACGCAATTGCTACCTCTGTCTCAACACGTGCCTTAAAACCGCGAACAGCAATTATTATGGCAGCACTGATGAACTTTGTTGGGGCCTTGATGTTTACAGGTGTGGCCAAAAAAATCGGCGGAAGTATCACCGACCCGACCTTGCTTGAAAATGGGTTGGATATCATAATCGCCACGCTGATTGCTTCGATTATTTGGAATTTGATTACTTGGTGGCTCGGGATTCCATCCTCATCGTCTCATGCACTGATCGGCGCTTTAGCGGGTGCAGTATACGTGGGAGCAGGCTCAGCACACATCAATTGGGGCGGGTTTGTGGAAATTGTCGAAGGACTGATTTTCTCCCCAATCATTGCGTTTGTTATCGGTTATATTATAATGACCATCCTGAAATGGATCTTTGCTAAGCGTAGTCCACATACGGTCAACAAGGGTTTCCGCTCTATGCAGGTCCTTACGGCAGCGTTACAGTCGTTCACACATGGTACAAATGATGCGCAAAAAGCGATGGGGATCATTACTTTTGCACTCGTTACCTCAGGACGTCAAGAAACTATGGATGTTATCCCTTTGTGGGTTAAGATAGCTGCAGCTACGGCTATGGCGCTCGGTACCTCCATCGGTGGTTGGAAGATTATTAAGACTATGGGTACGAAGATTTTCAAAATCGAACCTATTAACGGTTTCGCGGCTGATATTTCCGCGGCATCTGTTATTTTCTCAGCAACGCTGCTGCATTTGCCAGTAAGCTCAACGCATGCGATCACATCAGCGATCCTCGGGGTTGGCTCTGCCAAACGTTTCTCTGCAGTGAAATGGGGAGTAGCCGGACGTATTGTGGTCACTTGGTTCATCACGATTCCAATCAGTGCGGTATTAGCAGGTCTGATTTTCAAAATCATTTTTTAAACACCCTTTAATAAAGATGTCAGTTAGCCATTGGGCTGCGGACATCTTTTTTTGTTGTTTGGACATGAGGATGAGTGAAGAATGTACGGTATAAATCCCGTAGAAATGGCGGAGTTTGGCGTTGGAGGGGGAATGTACGGTATAAATCCCGTAGAAGTGACGAAGTTTGGCGTTGGAGGGGGAATGTACGGTATAAATCCCGTAGAAATGGCGGAGTTTGGCGATAGAGGGGGAATGTACGGTATAAATCCCGCAGAAATGATGGAGTTTGGCGATGGAGGGGGAATGTACGGTATAAATCCCGCAGAAATGACGGAGTTTGGCGTTGGAGGGGGAATGTACGGTATAAATCCCGTAGAAATGACGGAGTTTGGCGTTGGAGGGGGAATGTACGGTATAAATCCCGCAGAAATGATGGAGTTTGGCGTCGGACGGGGAATGTACGGTATAAATCCCGTAGAAATGACGGAGTTTGGCGTCGGAGGGGGAATGTACGGTATAAATCCCGTAGAAATGATGGAGTTTGGCGATGGAGGGGGAATGTACGGTATAAATCCCGCTGAATTTACGAAATTCGAGGGTGGTGACAAAAAGAAGAGCATAACTGCCCTAGAATTGGAGACACTTCGTCGAAGAAGCAGAAAGAAAGGCATAAATGCCTTAGAATGACGGCACCTGACTTGTATGAAGGTGGACCAGCCTAACTAAACACATTTCAAGGGAACCCAACGCACCTTAATCCAGCCCATCGTAACGTAACCTTGCACAAGCTAACTCAGCCCAGTCCAACTTACCTCATTTCAGCAGAATCCAGCGCACCGAAGTCCAGCCCTGCATAAAGTAACCTAGCCAAAGTTAACTCAGTATAGTCCCACGTAACACATTTCAAGGGAACCCAACGCACCTTAATCCAGCCCATCGTAACGTAACCTTGCACAAGCTAACTCAGCCCAGTCCAACTTACCTCATTTCAGCAGAATCCAGCGCACCGAAGTCCAGCCCTGCACAAAGTAACCTAGCCAAAGTTAACTCAGTATAGTCCCACGTAACACATTTCAGGGGAACCCAGCGCACCTTAATCCAGTCCATCGTAAAGTAACCTAGATCCAACTAACTAAACGCAGCCCAACTTACCTCATTTCAGCAGAATCCAGCGCACCGAAGTCCAGCCCTGTACAAAGTAACCTAGCCAAAGTTAACTCAGCATAGTCCCACGTAACACATTTCAAGGAAACCCAGCGCACCTTAATCCAGTCCATCGCAAAGTAACCTAGTACAAACTAACCCAACCCAACCCAACCCAACCCAACCCAACCCAACCCAACCCAACCCAACCCAACCCAACCCAACCCAACCCAACCCAACCCAACCCAACCCAACCCTATTCTCTTTCTCCCTGCTTTTCTGCCGTCCATGAGCATCGCTATATTCACAGTATCCTGCCCGGAACTTTACATGTACGATGCAAGGATTGCATCCCAATCCCACAAATCACTACCAGCCCAAAGTAAAACATATGTTACTTACGGTAAATGAACGCGAGGCGATGAACTCAAACTTTTGCGAAATCAAGGTCAGTTTTGCTTACGATCGAAGGATTGTTTACCATTCCTAATTAGCCCTTTTCACCAACTAATTAGTAAAAATAGCGATAGTAATTCACAGCTATGAATTTGTCTCACTCATATACCTGATACCGACAGCAGAGAATAAGGAAGGCTTGCTCCCAGCGCAACCAAATGTGCCGGAGGTTGACCGTCTATCCATATCTCCGAATCCAACCAAGCACAAATGAATCGAGCATTAACGAACGACGAAGCACCAAATGTTTCTTAGTCTAGCTTGAGCGGTGCTGCTGGCTATGTTTTTTGCTTTTTGGAAGACTTGTCTTCTTGCTGTACAATAGAGGCGTGGAAGAAGATGAAGCGGAGGAACATTTATGATACGTACACTTGTTGTCACACATAAAGGTGAGGTGCTGACAGAGATCCCTCTGCAAAATATCCGGCTGGAGGATTATGCTTGGATATGGGCAGATTTTGCTACGCCTACGCCAGAAGAAACGCTTTTGCTGGATCAATATTTTCATTTTCACCCCTTGGCGATAGAGGACTGTATGCATGTATTGCAGCGGCCGAAGCTGGATCATTACGAGAATGTGCAGTTTTTTGTGCTGCATGCGCTGAATGAGAGGACGTTGGATGCTGAGGAGGTTGACCTATTTTTAAGCGCGAACTTTCTTGTCTCCTATCACCATCAGGAAAAAGCAGAGATGAATGAAGCGTGGGAACAAGTGAAAAGCGAAATACATAGTCGAAAAGGCTGGTCGGGTGGGCCGATGGCAGCTGCGTATACGGTGATGGACAAGCTGGTGGATAAATATTTTCCATGTCTCTACAGTTTAGAGGACGAGCTTGCGGATCTGGAAAGCAGCGGCAGCAGTGAGTCGGTGGAGGAATTGATGAGCCAGGTGTTTGGCGTGCGCGGAAGACTCCTCAAAATGCGGCGGACGATTGTGCCGATGCGCGACTTGATGTACCGGATCGTGAATTCACAGCATGTCCAGAGCAATGGCGAGGAACGGATTTATTTTGGCGACATTTATGACCATCTGCTAAAACTCTCCGATATGATTGAGGCTGATCGGGAAATGACAGCGGATTTGCGTGACAGCTACATTTCACTCAATTCCAACCGGATGAATTCGATTATGAAAACACTAACGGTAATCACCACCGTATTCATGCCGCTGACGCTTATCGCCGGGATCTACGGGATGAACTTTGTGAAGATGCCTGAACTAGAGTGGAAGTATGGTTATTTTGGTGTGCTGCTGTTTATGCTGGTGGTTGGTTTTGGGATGTTCCGATGGTTCCGACGGAGTGGCTGGTTTAAGTGAAAATAGAGCAGAAGCGCCAACAGCAAATCTCTTTCCCGCGAGAATTGCTGTTTTTCTGATACATAGCTAGAAAACGTCACCGCTATTTGCGGCGACGTTTTCCGGTGGAAGAAGTAGAGCGCCGGCGAGTAGTTGTAGTAGATTTGCGACGGGGTGAGGTGGAACGCTTTTTTTTGCGGCGATTAGGACTGTACAGGGCAGCATCCTCTTCGGCGGCTAGTGCGCCTGCTGCGCCTTTGTTTTTACCGAAGCTACCCATGAACAGCTTAACCATTGGAGCCATCTGCTGGAAGCCGGACATCACCTTTTGTACTTTACCCATAGAGTTTACGATCCCGTCAATGCCGCCCATACGATCGATGATGCCTTTGATTTGCTCCATATTCCCACCAATTCCGCCACCGCCGCCTAAGCCGCTGAGCAGTCCGGCAAGCCCGCCGCTTGCCTTTGTTGCAGCTTCAGCTGCAGGGAGCGCTAGCGCAGTTTCGGTGGCAGCTTCTGCTCCTAAAGCAGGAAGGATTCCGGTCTCACCTGGGAGAGCTGAGGGCGCATATGAGCTGAGGCCAGGATAGGCAGAGGCATTATACGAATCGCTCAGTGAACGCTGATTC
Source organism: Paenibacillus sp. FSL F4-0122 (assembly GCF_038002845.1). Lineage (NCBI taxonomy): Bacteria > Bacillati > Bacillota > Bacilli > Caryophanales > Paenibacillaceae > Paenibacillus > Paenibacillus sp. FSL F4-0122. The sequence continues at coordinate 1,533,332 of NZ_JBBODI010000001.1, read as the reverse complement.
CGGCGGGAATGATTATAGTAATGATCAGGCATAATATCACATTCCTTTGTTAGTGGTCTGCTATACTGTATGTCATGGGCGAACATACGGTATAGACGAATGCCCGGGTAATAGGGATAGGAGCGGAAAAGGGCGTATGCCTATAAACAGGTTAAAGTAGTGAAGAAACCGTGTACGAGCTTGATTTTCGGCGCTTTTGTAGTACTATAGTGTAGGCGATAATTCTTATGTAGAGAAAAATACTTGTATTGGGGTACATAAATGGTGTGCGCGTGGGGTGGACGTTTGTCCATCATTTTCGTTCTTTACAGCGTGAAATCGTTAATGCTTGAAAAATGCGCTCCAGTGCAATATAGTAAAGGCAGGATAGTGACATTAGGTTGATGTTTCCGGAGCTAGTTTTGTACGGAGCTTAATCAGAGAAACTAATGCTGATAGAACTTTTAGGGGATGAAAAATTGATGCAACTTAAGAAGTTAAATGATAAAAGTATAGACCAATTATTTGAAGCCATTTTAACATTAAAGAATATGGAAGAATGTTATGTTTTCTTTGATGATTTGTGCACCGTGAACGAGATTCAATCGCTGTCGCAACGACTGGAAGTAGCACGTATGCTCGGCAAAGGCTCGACCTACAATCAGATCGAAGCAGAGACAGGAGCAAGTACAGCTACTATTTCTCGTGTAAAACGTTGCCTGAACTACGGAAATGATGGTTATAAATTAACGCTGGAACGTTTGGGACGCTAATTTATGGTACCGGGCGTACTTATTATCAGTCACGGCTCCCGCGACGAGGTTTGGGTGTCGATTGTGGAAGAGGCCGTAAGCGAATTATCGCTAGATGAAGAGATGCCAGTGGTGGTCTCTTTTTTAGAGCTGGTAGAGGGCCGTCTGATTCAAGATGGAATAAATGAACTGGAACATGCAGGGGTCACAGATATAATTGTGATCCCATTGTTCGTTTCCTCGGGAAGCACACATGTCGATGAAATAGAATATGCACTAGGGGCTAAACCTGCACCTGAACGTGAGACCGATTTAGAGCCGTTCCACGTGAAGGCTAAGGTTCACTATGGTTATCCTGTCGACGATGACCCGGACATCGCTGTGATGATCTGGGACAAGCTCCGTAAGCTGTCTACGGAACCGGAACGTGAGACAATTCTGCTAGTGGGTCATGGCAGCATCTATGAGGGCTTCCGCCAGCGTTGGCAGCAGGGCATCTCTTCACTGGCAGGACGTGTACGTGAGGTGAGTGGTGTAGCGGGGGCCGATTATGGTCTGCTGAATCCGGACAGTGTAAGAAGCAAAGTGGAGTATTGGCAGGAGCAGGGTCACGAGGTATTGGTGGCGCCGCTTTTTTTGAGTGAAGGTTATTTCACTAAACATGTGGTTCCGAACAGACTTAAAGGGTTAGCCTATAAGTATTCTGGCCAGACGCTTTTGCCGCACCCGCTACTTCCGCATTGGATTGAGAGACAGGTAGAGACACTCCTCGAACAGATTCGAAAAAAGAGTTAAAAAGCTTCCTTTTTAGCCCACTTAATCATGAAAAATAGTGCCCATTTCCGTGGATAATACGGGATTTGCTGCATAGACATATATATAGTTATTTTTGCCTAATAAGGTGTCGTGAATTGTTGTATAATGGAATATTTACGATAAATGTCCTCTGACATTGATTGTAGTGGTCCGAATTAGGTATAATCAATTAGGTTATTCTATTATAAAAAACAGGTGGCGTTCCGGTAATGAAAACTGCGAGATTGATTTATAATCCCACTTCTGGACGGGAAGAAATGAAGAAGCGGCTCGCCGACATTTTGGACCGGCTGGATACGGGTGGTATTGAAGCCTCCTGCCATGCAACGACCGGAGAAGGCGATGCTATGTTAGCTGCTGCGGATGCAGTAGAGCGCGGTTATGATCTAATCATAGCAGCCGGTGGGGATGGCACTTTAAATGAGGTTATCAATGGTATGGCGGAGAAACCTAATCTCCCCCCGCTTGGCGTATTGCCACTTGGGACTACCAATGATTTTGCACGTGCGATGGGGATCCCGAAGAATTGGGAAGATTCCGTTGATTTGATCCTTCGTCAAGAGTCGCGTCCGATTGATATCGGTAAAGCCAATGATCGTTATTTCATTAATATAGCAGGCGGTGGCAGTCTAACCGAACTGACCTATGAAGTTCCAAGTAAGCTGAAGACCATGATAGGGCAGCTTGCGTACTATTTAAAAGGTATTGAAAAAATGGTCAGCCTATCTCCTCAGGAACTAATCATTCGTGCCAATGGGCAGGAGGTTATTCATGATGAGTTCATGCTGTTCCTGATTGCAAATACGAATTCTGTCGGTGGCTTTGAAAAGCTTGCTCCCGGCGCTCGAATCGATGACGGTCTGTTAGATGTTATTGCGGTTAAAAAATGCAACCTGGCAGAGTTTGTCCGTTTGGTTAGATTGGCCCTTCGTGGCGAGCATTTGCAGGATAAAAAGGTTGTGTATTTCCGTACGGATGCAATGGATGTAATCTCTCCAGGGCATGTCCAATTGAACTTGGATGGAGAACTTGGCGGAGAGCTGCCGGGTCGTTTTCGGATTTTGCCGCAGCATCTGCGGATTTTTGCTCAGAATAATTAGGGTTGTTTGAAAGTAAGAGTGGGATTATACAGCGATGATAATGAAAGAAGTGAACAATAAATAATGAGTAAACACCGCAGTGGACGCAGCACCAGCCGCCCAGCCGGCAAGGCGCCTGTCGCCGGACTGCCTGTGAATAAAAATGATGAGGTTATGCTCGATATTATCGGCATGACCCATGAAGGTGAAGGGGTAGGCCGCGTAGAAGGCTTTACCCTTTTTGTGCAGGGAGCCCTTCCCGGAGAGAAAGTCCGGGCAAAGGTGCTCAAGACCAAAAAGCAGTATGGCTACGCCAAGCTGCTTAATATAGTAGAAGCGAGCAGCGCCCGCATCGCGGCGCCTTGCGAGATCTATGACCAATGCGGCGGCTGCCAGCTGCAGCATATGGACTACACTGCTCAGCTGGCGTGGAAACGGCAGCTGGTGGTGGACAACCTGGAGCGGATTGGGAAGCTTCGGGTGGCTGGTGGCGGGAACAGCGGAAAGAGCAAAGAGAATGAAGCTGTTGAGAGTCAGATAGATTGTGCTAACGATGGTGGCATCGTGGATGGTACGACTGATGGCGCTGGAGTAGCTCAGACAGATGGCATTCTTGTCCGCCCTACACTCGGCATGGACGAGCCTTGGCGTTACCGCAACAAGGCTCAGGTACCAATTGGTGTAACCGAAGGTGGCCTTGTAGGCGGGTTTTACGCACGGGGAAGTCACCGCATCATCGATATGGAAACCTGCTTGATCCAGCACGAAGATAATGATGACGTTGTGCGCAAGGTGAAAGACATCGGCAGAGAACTTGGCATCTCTGCTTATAGTGAAGAAACCGGTCGTGGCCTGCTGCGCCATGTCGTCGTGAAGAAAGCTTTCCGCACAGGTGAAATGATGGTCGTCCTCGTAACCAACGGCCGCGACATCCCACACCTGGACGCCTGGCTCGGCAGCATCCGCGAACAGCTGCGGGATGTAGTCAGCATCTGCCAGAACGTCAACACTCAGCGCACGAATGTCATCTTCGGTGGCGAAACCCGCGTCCTGTGGGGCAGAGATGTCATCTATGACTACATCGGCGATGTACAGTTCGCTATCTCAGCGCGTTCGTTCTATCAAGTGAACCCGGCACAGACTGAGGTGTTGTACGGTAAAACCGTTGAATATGCCGGACTGACTGGCAATGAAACGGTTATTGATGCCTATTGCGGGATCGGTACGATCTCCCTCTTCCTGGCGCAGCATGCGGCTAAGGTATACGGTGTCGAAATTGTACCGGAAGCTATTGAGGATGCCCGGGCGAATGCGAAGTTGAATGAGATGAAGAATGTAGTGTTCGAGGTTGGTGCCTCTGAAGATGTCATTCCGAATTGGAAAGAGCAAGGGATTACGGCGGATGTTATCGTGGTCGATCCACCGCGTAAGGGTTGCGATCCGCGGTTGTTAGAGACGATTCTGGCTATGAAGCCGGAGCGTGTGGTGTATGTGTCGTGTAATCCATCGACATTAGCAAGGGACTTGCGGGTGCTCGAAGATGGCGGGTACAAGACAGTGGAGGTAACTCCGGTGGATATGTTCCCGCATACGGTGCATGTGGAGTCGGTGGCAGTGTTGGTCAGGAAAGACTAATAGTTGAGGTGTATTGGTAGATATAGCAAAGGGTGGGGAGAAATCCCTACTCTTTTTTATTTATATATGAAAATGTGGCAGGGGAGCATCGATCCGTAAGCCTAACTCAAACCGCCATATTAAAAAACAAACCCATGTTGATGCGTCAGCATATAACATAAAATCAATAAGACAGGAGTGCTTGTCAGTACATTTAATGCAGGATGGATGCACCGCTGGAGAAATCACTTAAAGTAATTTTTTACCATACAGCGGTTATATTTTATGATAACCTATTGGTGGAAGTTATTTCTTACCGAAAATGATGGAAGGGGTGACGTGTTTTGATAAGGAAGGATAATCAAAATTGTATGTTTATGAGAGGGCTTGCCTCTTAATGGAGTTTAGTCCTCTCATAAATAACGGGAGGAAAACATCGAAATGATGAAGTTAAGTAACATGGTTAGAGGTTTAGCTTCAGATGCCGTTGCAAAAAGTCTTATTCAAAATTGGGAGCATGACGAAGGTACATTAACATTCTGGCGTGCCAGTTCCAACTTCGTATATGCTTTCGAGAATAAGCAGGAGAAATATTTTTTGCGGTTCAGCTATGATCAAGAAAGTTCTATCGAACAAATTACAGCAGAGCTTGAATTCATGGAATATTTGAAATCTAATGATTACCCTTGTGTTTCTCCTATTCTTTCAGTAAACGGAAAGTATATTGAAACAGTACTGAAGTCAGAAGGAACATATTTTGCAGTTGTGTTTAGTTCAGCCCATGGCAACACATTGGATGAGAACATAACCGAGGTGCAGTGCGAGGACTGGGGACGGTCACTTGCTTCTTTGCATCAATTATCGAAGGTGTACGAGCCTGTTAGTACGAAGCGATTCAATTGGCAGGATATACTATGGAAGATTGATGTTATGTTACAAGCCTACCCAGATGAAAAAGAAGCAATTGAGGAACTTGATATACTTACTGAACGGCTTCAATCATTCCCTATTTCAAACACCAATTATGGAATAATCCATTATGATTTTCAACTGGACAACATATTTTATGAAGAGAATAATCGTGTGTTCAGTGTTATTGATTTTGATGATGCTGTTTATAGTTGGTACGCTCTCGACATTGTAACTGCACTTGATGATTTTCTTGGAGATGATATGAATTTGGTTCACTCTCAAGTGAAATCGTTTCTTAAAGGTTACAGTTCAGTATTTCCGCTGAACAATGAGGATATTAACCAGTTTTCGTATTTTCAAAGGCTAATGAAGTTATATAGGTTCTCGAAATTGTTATGGTCGTTGGAAGGCTCCGAGGTCGTAGATGCACCCAAGTGGCTTGATGATGTAAAGTTAAAGTTCGCTCGTGTTAGAGACGAATTGAGACGGGGATTTTAAGAGCAAGACTGAGTAAATAACAAACAAGATCCTCCAAGTGTAATGCAAGGTGGATCTTGTTTATTTTGGCTCTGTTAAACTATATTTCTCATTTTTTGAAGAATAGGTAGAATAGTGCAATAAAGGTTGGAGTGAAAACAATGCATGTGATGACGGATAGATTAATAATTCGAAGTTTTGAATGTAAGGATTGGCCTACAGTGCTTGAATATAATTCGAATATTAGTGTCATGAAATATATACCTGAAGGGGTTTTTGACGAAGAGACAGTCAAAGAATTTATAAAGAAGCCAGAAATTTCCTTGTCGTATTAAAGGATAATGGAAGGTTATTTGTCATATTGTTTTTCATGAATACTTTGGTGAGCATACATATGAAATTGAATGGGTACTCAGGATTTCCTCGTTGCTTACGTCTAGCATGGCGAATTTCGTTAACTCCGCCTTGAATTTCGATATGGGTCATTCGAGGCATTGTCCATTGTGTAGAACATTGATCACTTTGTAAATGATTCCTTAAATCGGTCCATCCACCAACGTCTACGAATTTCTTTTCCCCATTTATGACCATAAACTCTTAATGTGTATACTCGCCAGTACATAGGTGGGTGATCCATCATTTGAAATCCCAAGAACCTTAAGAACCTAGGTGACCTTGCAAGAGAGGACTTTATTTCTTTCAGTTCATTTTTCTTCATACTATACTCTGCTGTTTTCTTCATCGCTTCATCTTGGGATGTAGCAAGAGTCGCTAAGCTATTAGCCATTTGCAGCGTTCCTCCATCAAGAAATGAAGCGCCTAAATGATCTGCCCTTACTTCCATCAATTGAGAACAAAATGATTGAAATAATGGAAATAGAATTATGAGTAACCAAACTAAAAAAAATAAAGGAATAGCAAAAGCTTCAACATCAGAAATTTGTTTGAAGATAAATAAAAGTGCAACAACCACAATTAACATTAATAGAACTCTATACAGTTGCCCAAACAGGATATCTCTCTTCTTTACATGAACGGCTTCGTGGGCTAATATCCCTTCAATAGCATCTATGGGCAATTTTAATGTAGCGGTTGTTAAAGTTACCATTGACCGTCCAATATTCATACCTGTTGCTAGTCCATTGTATTGTGCGGAATCAGTCTCATAAACTTTCACGTTTGGAATATTAGCTTTAGCAAATACCTTTTCAGCTACTGATATCACCTTAGGATCGGTTGCAAGTTTAGCATCCATGGCAACCTTTAGTACACGATCAGATATATATATATTAAATAACCAATAAATAATCGCTATACTAACCATCAACCACGCAGGAGTTCTAAAGTAATATAGGAGCAATATCATTCCAGTATAAGCGGATACCCCCTTTACTGTTATAGCAAAATAGAACTTGCCAAGAAGCCGTTTGATATTCCTTTTATGATAAAATGGCAGAATGTAAAGCTCATTTTCAATAGTGTTTTCAAATTTCGTTCCCGTTCCCAATTCAGTTTTCCACTTTTCTGTTTCTTTAATTGTCAGGTATATTGTTTCTCCTGGTAATTGAAGTCGTAATACTTTGTTAAAGCTAGTTGTGAAGTCGGTATTTGATGTGAACAGGGTAAGATATGGATGAAGTTTTAACAGGTCTACTGTTGATTCGATAGTTATCTCCTGTATATCTTTGATTGAAAATTTTCTTGAGTCCAAGCGGGAAATGATATATAAGTTGCCTTGTTGTTTAGAAAAATACAGGCTAGTTGTAAAATAGATCACAAGACGTTTGGTCATTTCGGTAATAGCAATGAGCAGCCCGTATACAATAAAGTATTTTAATGGGCTATTTTCGGGTCCATATATCAAATATAAGGAGGCACCAGTAAATACAAGGATTGAAATTCCCAATTCCCCAAGCATCCGTTGATTATTTCGAATAATTCCTATTTCCTCGACTTCTAGTTGGATGACTTCTTCCTTTAACTCTCCAAACTTCCCCTGACCCGTCATTAAAAGAGACATCGATAAGTACCCAGCCGAAACAAACGCAAAATAAATGAAGCCTTCTGGAAAGCCCTGTTGATAGAAGATAAATCCAATTGCTAAAATAGCTCCGGTAATTTCACTTGCATAACCAAATTTACTACTCGATCTTCCAGTTAAGACGCCAACCATATAAATAATACAACCTAGTAATAGATATAACATAGTTTCAAAGATACTTGGGAACATATAGTTACCTACAATTCTAATTAATTTTCTCATTGATCTTAATGATTAACAGATGAGTGTGTTCTCGTTCTGACTAGCGAAGTAGCACTCTTTGCTTTATTGTGTCGGTCAACGTTTCTTTTTCACAAATGTACCAAATAACGAATAGAGAATGATAACAAGGCTGACCGTAGCGGTAATATAAGCAGCGCCATCATGAAGAACGAGATGTGGTCTAGCAGGCAGAATACGATCGGACACAAGAAAGAATCCAACATATACGAGTATAATGACCATTCCTAGTCCGTAAATCATCCAGAAGGATTTGTGCTTTGAGGAGAAAGAGCCAACACGAAGAATGGTAAATAAAACATAGGACAGGGCTAGTGAGAGTGCTAGATATACGATATTCTCGTATAGCGGAATCGTTAGTTCTCCGCTGAAACCGTTTAGAAAACGCCAAATAAGAAGCAAAGGGACCATAGGTGCAATTGTTTTTATTTGTTCCCATTTCGATGATTTGGGAAGCTCCTGAATGATCTCATTACAAAAGGACTTGGGATCTTGGCCAAATACTTGTTCGAATGATTTCCCCTCCCGCTGAGCCGTTAATAAATGATCTTCGAGTTCCATGAGGATCTCACTAGCGCTGGTATCCGATACGGCAGAGTTGCTCTGAATGTAGAATCTCATTTCGTTTAAGAGGGATTTGTTTTTTTCGTTCAGCATTTAGCACCATCCTCTTTTTTTATAATACTGTTTACCGCATTACTTAGTTCGTTCCAATTTCCACGGAATAATTGAAGCTGCTGTTCTCCTTTTAGGGTTAGGCGATAGTATTTGCGGTTAGGCCCCGATGCAGAGGGACGTAGTGTACTTGCTACAATATTTTCTTTCTCCAGACGAAGTAAGAGGGGATAGATGCTCCCTTCCTTTGCGAACACGAAGCCACTAAGAGCAAGCTTTTCCATAATTTCATATCCGTATGTTTCCTCTTCATCAATGATTGCAAGAAGACATCCCTCAAGCACCCCTCTAACCATTTGAGTGAACATGTGCATTCCTCCAATTGTAGCCTCTAGCTATATTGTTCAACAAGGTACTGAGTAAATAAATAGGTAGCTTGTATTGCAAGCTACCTATTAAATACTATCCAATTGTTACTTGTAATGCAAGTCAAGATATTATCATTTGAGGAATATGTTTTTTGGAAAGTTACTTTATTTCGTTAATAATAGAACATACTGTAGCAATTGACGAGCGTAGCCCCTAGGCTCCGCTATAAAAAAAATCGTGAAGATCTTCGTGGTCACACTTTTAGTCACAGTGCTTATTTTTTCATGACGATGACACGAATACATAAATAAACCGCCCTGTTCGCAATGTTGCTGACAGGGCGGTTTGCTATGTCATAGAGGGCAGCTTGAAAGTTAGCAGTCAACCGGCACTCTACAAGTTATCTTGCACGTTTTTAAGGCTAACTTATTAATAGAGCAGTTACACAAAAAATAAGATTACTCTGCTACAACTTGTTTGCCTGCAATCCGGCCGAATGTGAAGATATCAGCGATGGCATTACCGCCAAGACGGTTTGCACCATGAATGACCCCTGTTACTTCACCTGCAGCGAACAGCCCAGTGATGACCTCGCCTTTTTCATTCAATACGCGAGTCTTCTCGTCGATCACCAAGCCGCCCATTGTATGGTGAACGGAGGGTACAGCTTTTTCGATGTAGTAAGGGCCTTTTTCAAGAGATTTCAATCCACCGCGATGTTTGAAATCAAGGTCTTTACCTGTTTTCGCATAATCATTTACTTTATTAATCGTTTCTTTCAAAGTGTTCACGTCAATTTTGAAGAAATCAGCTGCCTCTTCAATCGTATCGGCTTTAAAGAGCAAGCCTTGTTTAACGAGTTGATCGTATTCGTCTTGATGAACTTCTATCGTTTTACCGATATCCTCAATGCCTTGATTCCATAATTGATACGTATATCCGCCCGTTTGGGCAAGAATTGCTTTAGAAATAACGTCACGACGTTCTAATTCCTCAACGAAGCGCTTGCCTTCTTGGTTAATCAGGATCGCACCATCGAAGCGGGAATCTGCAACCAGGGAAATAACACCTGTCTCAGGATTACAGATTGGATACGTTTGAATACTCTCCATGTTTGTTAGTTTGGCGCCAATCGTTTCTGCCATAACGATACCGTCACCTGTAGATCCTGGTGTATCGGTAGTCATATATTTTTCATCCATTGTAGGGTTATACTTCTTACGCATCTCTACATTGGATCCAAAACCACCGGTAGCGATGATGACGCCTTTGTTCGCATGGAATGTGATCTTGTCGCCAGTACCCGAAGTCGCAGTTACACCTGTTACTTTGCCGCTTTCGTCCTTCAGCAAGGTTTCGGCTTTCATATTCGTTTTGATCGTGATTTGATCAGTGTCTGTTTTGGCTTTTAACTTAGTAATCAATTCAACACCTGTATGACCTACAGGAATCAACGCACGTTTTCTGGAATGGCCTCCAAATTGGAACAGATGATCAGGTAAGAACTCTACCTTGATATCATCGCGCAGCCATTCGGCAGATGCTAGAGCATTGTCGGCAAGAATACGAACCATCTTTGGATCCCCGAGGTTGTCTCCGCCTTTCATCGTATCATCATAGAACAAGTCAGCCGTGTCATCTGTGATGCCAAGAGCACGTTCAACCCAGTTGTCCGGCGCATTCATCTCACCACCGGAGATCAATGTGTTGCCGCCAACAGCTGGCATTTTCTCGAGCAGAACTACATTAGCTCCAGCGCTCTTCGCTTCGATAGCCGCACTAAAGCCAGCACCCCCGGCACCGATGACGACAACATCATAGGTTTGCTCGACTTCTTCTTTGTCTTTGCTTCCACTGACTGCAGCGCCAGCGACAAGGGTAAGTCCAGACTTCGTAATTGCATCTTGAATGGCTTCGAGATATCCTTTGCTTGTAACTGTAGATCCGCTAATGGCATCAACTTTTGCGCTGTTAGTTGCCATGACATCTTGCTTGAGCTGCGTATAAACAGGTTCTGCAAGTACTTCATTTTCCTTATGCTCTGTCACTTTAATGTCAGTGATCTTGTTATCTAATAAGGAAACTTGTACTTTGATATCGCCATGTTTACCTTGCCCAACTCCTTCAAAGACTTGAACTCCGTTTGCATCTGCAGCGGGTGCTGCATCTTTACCGCCGCAGGCAGCAAGCGTGAACATAAGACTGAGGACTAGTAGAATAGATAACAGCTTTTTCGTGTGAGTTCGCATAATATCTCCTTCATTCTGTTGTGGATTGGTTACATACACTAGGGAGAGGAAGATTTGCTAGGCAAATCCTTTATCTCTAGCCTAGACATGAATGTTATTTCATGTGAAAATATGCACAAGACTTATTATAGATTTAGTACAGCATTATGTATTTGCACAGATTAGTGTTTTTTTGTCTTTTTCGGGCATGTAAGAAACGGATATTGTGAAGGGCTATGATTACAATGAAATCAATTCACTTAAAAATTACGTTAATCGCAGGAGGCTGCTTCTTGCTGCTGTTCGTTGCATTGCTTGTAACAATATATTTGGAGATGAACCATACGGTTGTCCCTTTGAATAAGAACTTAACGCAGCAAGTGGTTACTGCACGCAGCGACCAGATTGATTATTGGTTTAATCAGCGCATTGGAGAGATAGACATGCTTGCTTCTCTAGCTTCGGACCATCAGTGGACACGAGATGAATTGCTGCAAGAGTTCGATAAGTTCGAGGCGAAGAAGAAAGTAGAGTACGAATCCATACGCGTGGTGGATATTCACGGAAATTCCTGGTCAGCAAGAGACAAGCCTTTTTCGATACTAAACCGACCCTACTATCGAAAACTGCTGAATTCAGATTCCAATTATGTGGTGAGCAACCCGATCGTATCCAAAGCGAATGCAGCCGAAATCGTCGTCATTCTTTATCGCGTGAATCCATCGGTGAATGATGAGGTAGCTTATATTGCCGCAGCCGTCTCCGTCAAGAAGATGAAGGAGATTGCTCAAGATGTAATGCTATATGACCAGTCAGGCCAGCTTATCGTCGATTGCAGAGAGCTGGGTGAAGAAGATGGAGCGGAGGATACAACAGATAAGAAGAACATGAGTGTATTTGAGGCTCCAATTCAAAATGTGGAAGGCTGGAAGTTAGTACTCAAAGTACCGAATTCAAGTCTATCGTTAGCGGTGATCAAAACCCAGCGGACTGCATTGCTGGTAGGCGTTCTTATCGGTAGTGCATTTATCGTCTTTCTGGTGCTGCTTGCTTCTTCCATTATTCGTCCAATTCAGTCGCTTCGCCAGGTAATGGAAAATGTGCAGAACGGCAACCAAACCATACGAGCAGATGTTACGCGCTCGGATGAGATCGGCGATCTTGGACGAAGCTTCAATGACATGCTTGTTCAATTATACGCTGTGGAGCAGGACCGAAAGGAGATGGAACTCAGACTGATTCATGAGCAGATCAAGCCGCACTTTTTATACAACACATTGGATACGATCCAGTGGATGGCAACGGAACATGGAGCAGACAATGTGGTGGAGATGGTGGAAGCGCTTAGCGCGTATTTCCGATTAGGGCTTGGCACAGGCAGTCCCTACATTCTTCTTGATCAGGAGTTGTACCATGTCGAGAGTTATCTTCATATTCAAGGTGTGCGATATGAGGAGATTCTGGACTACGAGCTTCGATATGATGAAAAGCTTGCTCAGTGCCAAGTCGTTCGCTTCATGCTGCAGCCGTTGGTGGAAAATGCGATTTATCACGGGATTAAGCCACTTGGGGATCAAAAGTGCAAAATTTCGATCACAGCATATAAACAGGTAGATTATTTGGTCATTAAGGTTGAAAATAATGGGGTTATGATTCCTGAAGAGAAGCTTGAACAGATAAATCAAGCCCTAATTGATGATAAATATGATCGTTCTGCCACAGGCTTTGGGCTATACAGTGTAAACCATCGCATTCGACTAGCTTACGGGGTGCCATATGGCCTTGAAGTGAAGAGCGAAGATGGCATTACCGTTATGGTCATTCGAATACCTTTGGACGGGGAGTGGAATGAAGATGTGGAAGATTGTCATCGTCGATGATGAAACGATCATTCGCAAAGGCTTGCGACAATACATTGAGGAGAGTCCGTATCTTTTTGAGGTTGCAGGAGAAGCGAAAAGTGCAAACGAAGCATTGAATATGGTGGAGGAAGCCCCACCACATGTATGTCTTGTGGACATCAACATGCCGAATATGAATGGGCTCGATCTGATGAATATATTGCGCGAACGCTGCCCGTCGGTTCTGGTTGTCATCATCAGCGGGTACGATAACTTTGAATATGCGCGTCAAGCCGTGCAACTGCAAGCATTCGATTATGTATTGAAACCTGTGCCGAAGAGTGATCTGAACAAGCTGCTTCATCGGATCGATGAGCATCTTCAGGCAAAATATCCTTTGCATTCACATGAAAGCAGGGTGGATAAAGAGCGGGAGCTTCCCGGGTATACAGGGGATGGAACAGTGCTTATCCAAAAAGTGACCGAGTATATTGACAGTCATTATCAGGATCCGGAGCTGTCTATTACTCGAGTAGCAGCGCTATTTCATATCAACCAAACCTATCTTAGCAAGCGTATGAAGCAAGAAATCGGTGCTTCATTCCTTGACTATGTCACCGAGCTTCGGATATCGAAGGCGAAGGAGATTCTGGATGACGTAATGCCGAATATCAAAATCGGGGATCTGGCCGTGAAGGTAGGGTATAAGAGCCAGTACTATTTTAGTCGTGTGTTTAAAAATAGAGTCGGCTCAAGCCCCTTAGAGTACAAAAAGCATCCGTTCGGTTATGGATAGGAGGGCTATTCTCGTCCCTCTGCAGCACGCCATAGATGCTATGCTCGGTTCAGATCTTCAAATTCCTATCAACCATGAAGAAATTGAAGCGGTTAGAAAAGATAGTAAGGGGATCATCCCGGAGGATCGGCTAATAGTCATTGCAAGAAGCAGAAAAATATCAGAACTTGCAAAGGAGCTTTTGTCAGCTCAGACATCATTAAGTAAATCGAACTTTATTGTTATAGCTACTAAGTATTTATCTATTTCCATAGAGGAGAGCTTAGAAAGCGACGATATCTTATTGAATATTCTAGCTTTAGTGGACAGACGAGTTGGAAAAAAGCGGATTTTAAACATGAGCGAGAAGATGAAGTTAAAGCATCTAATTGTGCAATATTTTTATGAACTAAGGCGTCAAGAGCAGATAAACTGTCCGAAAGTGTCTTAGGGCTCCTAATATAAGTTTGTTAACACTGTCCACCCACGCATGTGGAGAGTGTCGCTCTACTGGTAAGGAAGGATACAGTGCTATGAGATCCTTATATTTATTGGACTTTAAGGACAAGTATGAGAAAAAATGTTGTTAAAGAGATGGCATCATTGCCGTCTCTTTTTTGTGTGCGCCCAGCATGGGCGCTATCTATAGGGTTGAAGTCCCGAATGGCGAAGGCAGTAGTAGCCATTAGCTTAAGGCAAGGGTGTCCACCGCGAGGTGGAATCTGAAGGAAGCCAGCGGCAAATCTCCGGTCTGAGGAATACGAACTTCATACAAGGCTAACGTAGGCTGGATGAGGTTGCACAACAAACCAAAGTCCATACTGCCAAAGGCGTACGAGAGTAAATGAAGCAGATAGATGGAGAGGAAGATAGCGTTCTTACCTGGGGAGATCTGTGTGATAGGCGAGTATACTTCGTAACCCTACTTGTGAGAGTAGGCTGAGTGCACAGAAGTCAGCAGACGCCATAGTACGCAAGCTGTTGCAACAGCTGCGGAAGGGCTGAACATGGAATAGGATTTATACATCCAGGCGTTCAAGATGAGCGATGAATGCAGAAAAAAAAATCCGAAAGGACCTGACTGAAGAAGGAAACGGTGAATCCCGTGGGGGTCTTCAGCAGGGCGGAGTTCATCTTTGGCACAAATGGAAGGTATAAATCACGTAAAGAGAGGTTAAAAAAAAATGTTGGAGCAACTGCTATCACGGGAAAATCTTCTGCAAGCCTTAAAGCGTGTTGAAGCGAATAAAGGAAGTCATGGCGTAGATGGGATGTCCGTAAAATCCTTACGAGAACACATCGTACAAAACTGGCAGACCTTGCGGCATGCCATAGAAGAAGGAACCTATGAACCGAGCCCCGTGCGCCGAGTCGAAATCCCGAAACCCGGTGGCGGAGGTGTTAGGTTACTAGGAATACCTACCGTGACAGATCGAATGATTCAACAAGCAATCGCGCAGGTGTTAACTCCATTGTTTGATCCAGAGTTTTCCGACCATAGCTATGGATTCCGTCCGAAAAGACGAGGGCATGATGCGGTGAGGAAAGCTCGAACCTTTATGAAAGAAGGATATCGATTCGTAGTCGACCTAGACTTGGAGAAATTCTTTGATCGCGTCAACCATGACCGACTGATGATGAAGATTTCGGAGAAAGTGGAGGACAAGAAAGTTCTCCTGCTTATCCGCAAATATCTTCAGTCAGGTGTGATGGAGAACGGGTTAGTAACCCCGACAACGGAAGGTGCCCCGCAAGGCGGTCCACTGAGTCCGTTATTATCTAACATTGTCCTAGATGAGCTCGACAAAGAACTCGAGAAACGTGGGCACCGCTTCGTTCGTTATGCGGATGATTGCAATATTTACGTGAAAACGCTAAGAGCAGGAGAGAGAGTCAAGACAACGGTCACCCGATTCATCGAGACGAGGCTAAAGCTGAAGGTGAACCAAGTAAAGAGCGCGGTAGACCGTCCCTGGAAACGAAAGTTTCTAGGATTTAGTTTTAGTGTGGACAAAGAACCAAAGGTGAGAATTGCGAAGCAGTCCTTACAGAGAGTCAAGGTTCGAATACAGGAGATATCCTCTCGAAAGAGATCGATGAAGATGGAAGAGCGAATCAAGGAACTAAACCACTACCTCATGGGATGGTGCGGTTATTTCTCGCTGGCGGATACCCCAAGTACCTTTCGAGATATGGATAAATGGATACGAAGAAGGCTACGAATGTGCCTCTGGAAGCAGTGGAAGACCCCTAGAACCAAAGTCAAAAGACTTATATCCTTAGGGGTACCTAAGGATAAAGCCTATGAGTGGGGAAATACCCGAAAAGGGTATTGGCGAATTGCAGGGAGTCCAATTCTACAACATGCATTGAATAACCAATATTGGGAAGCCAATGGATTAAAGAGTGTATTGGACAGATACAACTCCTTACGGAATATTTCATGAACCGCCGTATATCGAACGGTACGTACGGTGGTGTGAGAGGTCGGGGGCTAGCCGCCCCCTCCTACTCGATTTCACTTTTTTAGTATTGCTCTGACTCTGGTTCCCGCTACCGCATCCTACGATCACAAGCATGAACGGCTGCACGAAAATTAACGTTGATAATTATGTTTAAGCCCTCTCTACTCTGTTAGGTGACGGGCATCATAGACGTACTTACGTGAGGTTGCTACGATGTTCCATGGAAATTAAGTGAAAGTGATCACAAGAAATTAAAGAAGGAGTTATTTATCGTGAAAAGAATCGTAACACTAAGCACCCGCAAACTGATGGATACCGCAAAACACGGCGGATGCGGCGCATGCCAGACCTCTTGCCAGTCCGCTTGCAAAACTTCCTGCGGCGTTGCAAACCAGAAGTGTGAAAATGCAATGAACAGATAGGATTCGGAATTTTACCGCCCATTGCTCTGCTGATGGGCGGCTATTTTTAAGAAATGGATACTATCCCTAAAGGATGGCAAGGCCGTTTCTACTTGTGTGCAAAAGGAGCTTGATTAGTAAGTATGATTCATCAATATAAACTAAACGGATACAATATCGTGCTCGATACCTACAGTGGCTCGGTGCATGTTGTTGATGACCTAGCATATGAAATTATAGCGGATTATGAGAAAACCTCTGCCGAAAAAATCGTGACAACGCTGTTGGAGAAATATAAAGATGATTCAAGCATTTCCGAGAGCGACATTCGAGAAACCATCGCGGATATCGAGGCGCTTAAAAATGATGGTCAGCTTTTTACAAAAGATGAGTATGAGAACCTCTCGCTTGATTTAAAAAAACGAAAAACTTATGTTAAGGCACTCTGCCTCAATGTTGCGCATACCTGTAATTTGTCATGCGACTATTGCTTCGCTAGCCAAGGGAAATACAACGGAGATAGGGCAATCATGAGCTATGAGGTTGGACAAAAAGCTATCGATTACCTGCTTGAAAATTCGGGTCATCATCGAAACCTGGACATCGACTTTTTCGGCGGGGAACCGCTCTTGGCCTGGAAAGTGGTTAAACAGATCGTAGCTTATGCAAGAAGCAAAGAACAAGAATACAAAAAGAAGTTCCGCTTCACCTTCACGACGAACGGGATGCTGCTGAACGATGAGGTCACCGAGTTTTTAAATCAGGAAATGTATAATGTCGTATTAAGCCTGGATGGAAGAAAAGAGGTTCATGACCGACTTCGCCAAACGGTTAACGGAAAAGGCAGCTACGATCATATTCTTCCAAAGTTTCAGGAATATGTTCGTAAGCGCGGAGACCAAGAGTACTATGTACGAGGAACTTACACTCGTAACAATGTCGATTTCACCAACGATATATTTCATATCGCAGACCTTGGTTTTGACAAAATCTCGATGGAACCGGTTATCTGTGATCCAAAGGAACCCTATGCACTTACCGAGGAGGACCTCCCGGAGATATACAATCAGTACGAAATTCTCGCCAAGGAAATGATCGGGCGCGGTGAACAAGGCAAGGGGTTTACCTTTTATCATTACATGCTTGACCTCTCGGAAGGACCTTGCATCCAGAAGAGAATCACTGGCTGTGGTTCGGGAACCGAATATCTTGCTGTCACCCCTTGGGGAGAGCTTTTTCCTTGCCACCAGTTCGTAGGGGATGAAGAGTATAGCATGGGGAACCTCTGGGATGGCATCACAAAGCCTGAGCTGCAATGTCAATTCCAAGAGAGCAACTGCTACTCGAAGCCGGAATGCAAGGACTGCTGGGCTAAACTCTACTGCAGCGGTGGTTGTCCTGCCAATGCACTGCACGCGACGGGTTCCCTCGTCGGAACCTATGACTTCAGCTGTGACGTCTTCCGCAAAAGAGTCGAATGTTCCATGATGGTAAAGGTGGATGAATCTATTAGAGCGATGGAAGGGCAATCTAGCTAATTAAAATAACGGATCAATAAACCATAACCGAGAAATAGACACTTTTAAATAAAGTGTCCTTTCTCACCCGTGCGGAAGTGTCAGTTCTGATTCAGCGGCTGCTGCAGAAGTCGGGCCTTATTGATTAAATCGTGATGAATAACGGAAAAGCGGATTCAGCATAGAGCTGAATTCGCTTTTTTTTTGATTTGGCTGCCCATCTTCTGGTCTTTCCTTGGACAATTGCTGTGTCTGACTGAGGGCAGCAGCAGTATAGGTATCTAGGTGCTTTGATTGAGGAGATAGGTGTATAATATAGGAAGTATTATCGAATAAAGAATGATTAAGGAATAGAATGGAGCAAGATGGATGCTAACGGGAGAAGTTCGCAACAAGGTTGATAAAATATGGTCTGATATATGGGCGGGTGGTATCAGTAATCCTTTGACGGTTATTGAACAGCTTACCTATTTAATGTTTATTCGTTCCCTCGATGAGAAGGAATTGGAGAATGAGAGCTTTGAAGCTTTAAGTGGTGAAGCCATGCCGAAGATTTTCCCACAGGACGAAGAGGGGCAAGAACTGCGCTGGAGTAAATTTAAAACCAAAGATGCCCGTATCATCTATGATATTGTCGGCACAAAGGTATTCCCTTTTATTAAAACAATGAATGGAACGAACATGACGGCTTTTTCGCGTTATATGCAGGATGCCATGTTCCTAGTTCCAACACCGCAAGTATTGCAAAAGATGATCACAGGTCTTGATGAGCTGTATGAACATGATATTAAAAACCTGGATATGCAGGGTGATCTTTACGAGTACATGCTAGGCAAACTGGCTTCGGCTGGACAAAACGGTCAGTTCAGAACTCCCAAGCATATTCGCGACTTGATGGTCCATCTGCTTTCGCCCACACCTAATGATAAGATCGTTGACCCAGCTTGCGGTACAGCGGGTTTTCTTGTCTCTTCAGCCGAATATATTCGTGAAAAATACGAGTCCGAGATGACCAGCGAACAGTGGGAGCATTTCGCAGGTGAGATGTTCTCGGGGTTTGATACCGACAGAACGATGCTTCGCCTGTCTGCTATGAATTTGATGCTCCATTCCATTAGCCAGCCGAACATTGATTACGTGGACAGTGTATCCAGACAAAATAATACGGCATCTACCTATGATATTGTGCTCGCCAATCCTCCGTTTACCGGAACAGTGGATGCTGAGAGTATTAACGATAACCTTAGAACAGTTACGGATACCAAAAAGACAGAGCTGTTATTCGTAGCTCTCTTCCTGCGGATTCTTCGGAAAGGTGGACGCTGCGCTTGTATCGTTCCGGACGGCGTTCTCTTTGGTTCGACTAAGGCGCATAAATCACTTCGCAAAGAACTGGTAGAGAATCATCAGCTTCAGGCGGTGATCTCCTTGCCTAGTGGTGTGTTCAAACCGTATGCAGGAGTCAGCACGGCTATTCTGTTGTTTACTAAGACAGGTGCGGGCGGTACAGATAAAGTATGGTTTTATGATATGAAAGCGGACGGGTATTCTCTGGATGACAAACGTTCCCCTATCGCGGCTAACGATATCCCGGATATCATTGTCCGTTACCATAACCTTGCAAGTGAAGCAGATCGCCTGCCAACTGAGCCGAGCTTCCTGGTGGACAAGTCTGCGATTGAAGCGAATGAGTATGATCTGTCGATTAACAAATATAAAGAAGTTGTGTATGAAAAGGTGGATTACGATAAACCAGAAGTGATCATGGCCCGATTAGATGAGCTTAACCTTGATATTGTCTCCAAGATGGAGGAATTGAGGGGGTTGTTGGGTGAGTAAGTGGGAAATGGTTACTTTAAATGATGTTTGTTCACTAATTACTGATGGAACACATCAAACACCTCAATATGCTGATAAAGGATTTATATTTCTATCTTCTAAGAATGTTACAACAGGCAAAATTGATTGGGAGAATGTAAAATATATACCAGAGGAACTTCATAATCAGCTATATGCTAGAATAGCACCAAGAATTGGCGATGTATTATTAGCCAAAAATGGCACAACAGGAGTTGCAGCTGTTGTTGATAAAGAATTTGTGTTTGATATTTATGTTAGTTTGGCAATTTTACGACCTAAAGATTCAATTTTATCTGAGTATTTGTTATATGCTATAAATAACCCAATAACAAAACGTAAATTCAATAAAGAGTTAAAAGGAATAGGTGTACCTAATCTTCATCTGAAAAACATTAGGAAAACGACTATCCCTCTTCCACCTATTAAAATACAAAAGCAAATTGCCAAAACACTAGACACTGCAGCAGAACTGCTTGCCATGCGTAAACAGCAGCTTGCAGAGCTGGATAATCTTCTAAAAGCTACTTTTTATGATATGTTCGGTGATTTTGATGAACTTCCGACAAAATCTTTGATTGATTTGATTGAACCAGGTGCAGGTTTATCTTATGGAATAGTACAGCCTGGTGATGATGTGGGGAAAGGAATTGGAGTACTTCGCCCTGTTGATATAACTGAAGGTAGACTTTCCCTGGATAATATAAAATATATACCTGCAGGTATTGAGGAGCCTTACAAAAAAACGAGATTAAACGGAAATGAAATATTGATTACAGTAAGAGGTACAACAGGTGATACTGTTCTTACAGATAAAAGTAGTAAAGGAATGAATGTAACAAGAGGTATCGCAGTTATTAGACAGAATGATAAATTAGTAAATAAAATGTTCTTGAATGCATATTTGAAATCTGAGAAGAGCAGCAGATATATTCAAGACAATACAAGAGGCGCGACGTTGAAACAGATTAATCTTTCTGCATTAAGAGAGCTTCCAATTCCGTTACCTTCATTAAAACTTCAAAATCAATTTGCCACGATTTATAACAATATTGAAATTGAAAGATGTCTATTAATAAAGGCGATAGAGTCAACACAATATTTATTTAATAGTCTATTGGTAAAGTATTTTAAGTAGGTGATAAGGTGCTAGAAGATATCACAAAAGTCTTCGAAGAGTATGCAGAACAAATAATGTTTTGTAAGTTTTTTATAGCTGAACGGTTAAAGCATAATGCAGAGATGGGCCGCTGTGGCGAGAATATTTTACTGAATGAGTTGAAAGAACGATTTGGAATGCTTAGTTTTGTAAGTGGTTTTATTGTTTGTAATGGAATTCAGAGTCCTCAATGTGACATTTTAGTTTGTAGAAGAAATATGTATAGGCGAAAACTTGAAGGCGAACTCTATCTTGTCTCACCTATGGATTGTCTAATGACAATAGAAGTCAAAGGGAACTTGACCTTAACCGATATTGCAGAAACAAACAGAAAAAATAATTTTTTTAAAGAACATGATGAAACAAGCCATATTCGACTTGCGTTATTTGCATTTAAGACTCGTATTGGAAAGAAAACACTGTATTCTGAATTCGGATATAACTATGAAAGAGAGATTAAGTCATTTTATCCAGGTCAACTAAGTGTAGAAAAGTGGATAGACCTTTTTATTTGCTTGCATAGGGATAGTTTCAATGAATCTGCATCTCGTGACAAGCAACTTCTTTTCTTTAAAGATATGCAGAACTCAAACCAATATTTTTTAGATAACAACTACCCTGTTACGCAAAACTTTTTTTTGTATCTTCAAAGTTTGCAGGAATTCTAGCTATTGAAGTACGACATGTGTATTAGAGATATGAATGATCAATGACTAATAACACTAAAAAGAGGTGACCCAATGCCTGCAAACTTTGAATTCTTACTGGGACAGACGGAATATAAGCTATTTGCCAATGCATCTATTGAAGCGGAGCGGGTGCTTGCCACCTCTCCGGCCATGGCGGCGGTGGGTAGTCGCAAGGCTTTTGAGCTTGCAGTGAAATGGGTCTACGCTGCTGATAACACTATCACCATGCCATATAAGGACAATTTGCAGGCGTTGATTCATGAACCCACCTTCAAATTCGCGATGGACAACCAGACTTGGGGCAAGCTGTCTTACATTATCAAGCTGGGGAACCTTGCGGTACATACGGATAAGGCAATCAGCAGCAGTGATGCTGTGTTATCACTTGCCGCTTTATTTGAATTCGTGCAGTGGATTGATTATTGCTATGGAGCTAATTATGAAGAACGTCATTTTGTTGAGAGTAATATCCCTGTAGAGAAGGTAATTCTGGATGAAGCCAGGATCAAAGAGAAAGACAGCTTAATAGAACAAAAGGAATCTGAGATTGAAGCTCTGCGCGCTCAGATCGCGGCGATGAGTGACAAGCTTACCGCGGATAAAGAGCAGCACCAAGAAGAGCGTCATTTTACTCCAGAGGATATCTCGGAGTTCCGCACGCGCAAGAAATACATAGATGTAGACCTGAAGCTACTTGGCTGGACAATCGGTGATGATGTAAGGGAAGAAGTAGAACTGTACGGGATGCCTAATAATGAGGGAAAAGGTTATGCCGACTATGTGCTTTATGGCAAAGATGGCTTGCCTCTGGCAATCATTGAAGCAAAGCGTACCTCAAAAGACCCGAAGGTCGGAACCCATCAGGCCAAGCTGTATGCAGATTGTCTGGAGCAAATGACTGGCAGACGTCCGATGATGTTCACGACCAACGGATTCGAGACCAATCTGTGGGATGACATTACCTCTCCACAGCGTAAGGTAAGCGGTGTGTTCTCCAAGTCAGATCTGCAGAAGCTGATGAATCGGCGGAAGGAACGCAAGGTTTTGGATGAAGTGGTTATTGATGATAAGATCACAGACCGCTACTACCAGAAGGAAGCGATTCGTGCGGTATGCGAGAATATTGGGACAGGTCATAGACGATCTTTGCTGGTTATGGCGACTGGCACCGGGAAGACAAGAACAGCCTCCAGTTTAACTGATGTGTTATCCCGTGGAGGGTATGTGACCAACATCCTATTTCTGGCCGACAGAAAAGCCTTGGTCAAACAAGCAAAGGATGATTTTAAGAACTATCTGCCGGATATGTCTCTTTGTAATCTGCTTAGCAATAAGGATGACAAGACGGCTCGTATTGTTTTTTCCACTTATCCAACGATGCTGAATGCGATTGATAAGGCTAAGAGCGATGATGGCAAGCGTTTATTCACTCCCGCCCACTTCGATTTAATTATTGTGGATGAGGCACACCGGAGTATATTTAAGAAATTCCGTACCATTTTTGAATATTTTGACGGCATTATCGTGGGGCTGACAGCAACTCCCAAGACGGAAGTAGATCGTAATACGTATGATTTCTTCGAGATGGAGAGCGGCGTGCCGACGTATGCATATCCCTACGAAACGGCTGTTGAGATCGACCATGTCCTGGTTCCTTATCATAATATTGAAGTTACGACGAAATTTTTGGAGCAGGGCATCACTTATGAGACTCTTTCTGCGGATGATAAAGCGCGATATGTAGAGGATTTTACAGATGATGATGGCGAGATGCCTGAATTTATTCCCTCTCCAGCAATTAACGATTTTATTTTTAATCAGGCAACTGTGGATCGAGTGCTGGAGGATCTAATGATCCAAGGTATTAAAGTGTCAGGCGGAGACCGACTGGGGAAAACGATTATTTTCGCGCAAACCAAAAAACATGCACAGTACATCGTAGATCGATTTAATAAACTGTATCCTCAATATAATGGTGATTTCGCCCAGCGCATTGTTTCGGGTGACAATTACACTCAGAGCCTGATTGATGATTTCAAGATACCTGATAAAAGTCCTTATATCGCCGTAACGGTAGATATGCTAGATACAGGGATAGATGTACCGGAGATCGTCAATCTGGTGTTCTTCAAGCGGATTCGTTCCAAAACCAAAATTTGGCAGATGATTGGCCGGGGGACAAGGCTTCGTAAAGATCTGTTTGGAGAGGGAGAGGACAAGACACTTTTTGTTATTTTTGATTATCTGGGTAACTTCGAGTTCTTCCGTCAACATAAGGAGGGGTTGCAGGGGAATGAAGCCCACAGCTTGTCCGAAGCTATTTTTGCAAAACGGGTCCGATTAATTCATCATATGCAGCAGTCTGTCTTTATAGATGAACCCTATCAATTGATTCGTGCTGACTTGATAGGAATAGTAATTGGACAAATTCAAGCCCTTAATACGGAATTAATATCTGTAAAAATGCAGCTGCAATACATAGAGAAGTATAAACATAATGCGGCTTTTGTATGCCTTCTGGAGCAGGATCAATCCAATCTGATTAAATATCTTGCGCCTATTGTCTATATGGATGATGTGGATGAGCATGCCAAACGTTTTGATAATTTAATATATGGTCTAATGCTTTCACAGGTTGAGGAATCGCCTCAATACAAGAAGGGAAAGAAGCAACTGGTAGATGCAGCTACCACCCTATTGCAGCGTGCAACTATACCTCAGGTTAGAGAAAAACTGACGCTTATCCAAACTATAGGAACGGATGAGTTCTGGGAAAGTGCTAATATACTGAATTTTGAAAAAGTACGTACGGAGCTACGCAATCTCATTAAATTCATCGTGGATGAAGGTAGCAAGAACCCGATTTATACCAACCTCGCCGATGAGATTCTTGAAGTCCACGAGGGAAAAGCGATGTATGAGGCCTATACCTTTGAGGATTACAAGCTCAAGGTCAACCGCTATATTGAGAAGAACCGGGACAATCTTGTGATTCACAAGCTCCGCAATAATATTCCGTTAACGGCGCTGGACTATGAAGCCTTGGAGAAAATCTTTACAGGTGAACTTGGCACGGCAGAGGATTATCAGCGAGAATTCAAGGACACTCCGTTTGGCTTGCTGGTGCGTAAAATTGCCAAGCTGGAATATGAGGCGGCAACGGCTGCTTTTTCAGAATTTATCAATGACCAGTCGCTGAGTCAGGGACAGATTGTCTTTGTCAAAAAGGTTATTGATTATATTGTTCAGAATGGTTATATCGATAATGTGTGTGAACTAATTAAACCGCCATTTGACAAGCCGCAGAGTTTCATCAAGCTGTTTGATGGGGCGAAGCAAAAGAGACTTGTAGAGATGGTTACACAGATTAAAGAGAATGCTGTGAAGATTATTGGGTGAGGTAGGAATGGGTATAAAAAAATAAATGCCAAACCACGTTCTTCCGTAGTCTGGCTTTCATTTGATGGGGGCTCATCATATAAAGTTTGTTCACACTGCCTACTCTACGTATGTGGAGTGCTGCTCACTGTTGGTGCGGAAGGACAATTAAACCGGAGATGTATTGGCGCAAAATAGTAAAGAGGTTCGGAGTACCCCTCTTTATTGTTATTTAATTAAGCGGAAATCGTGATTTGTAGCAAGACATTATTTTAACGTGCAACGGTGGGATGCGGATTTGACGACTCCTTTAGCAGGAGTAATTCATACTGAACAGAAATTTCATAATATTGGAGCAACCTTACCTATAACCATAGTAAAGACAGAAGACCGCAGATCACCTACCTTTAGAAGGTGAGTCTTGCGGTTTTTGTGCTTACTTTGAGATTTTTCTTACGGTGTAGTTGGCGATGAATGACCTAGACTACAGGATATTGATACTTAGAAAGGAATGACGTAAAGAAAGAGTAGGCAATTAAGTTGACAGATGAATTTATGAATAATTATAAAGTTTAGGACTAAGTTCAATATTAAAAATGTTGAAATTTGTGCTTTTTGATGATGGAATTTTTTAATACAATGTATACAATGATAGGATACATATGAAAGTTTGGGATGATGTTTTAAATTTGTAATATTTTAGATTGGTAAAATTTATGATAACCTAAATAAATGATCACTTTTCCATAAATAGTCATGAAATAAAAGCATAATTGCTAACAGTCAATAGAAAGAAGGGCTTACTATGAGCAATTGTATTGTGCACTTTCTTCCCGCCAAAGCGGGAGATTGTTTTGTTGTAGAATTTGACAATAGGGAGTGTATCATTGTCGACTGCGGATATAAATCCACATACGAAAATGAACTGAAACCTTTGTTGATCCAGTTAAACCAAAAAGGATGCCGGGTAATATTGATGCTCATTACACACATAGATCAGGATCACATAGAAGGAGCAATTGAATTTTTACGCGAGAACGGTCCTTCGTCTGCGCCTCGCATCATCAAGGTAGATAATATTTGGTTTAACGGATTTTTCAACACGCTGTTTATGCGGGATGAATTTCAAGAGAGAAGACGGTCTGTAATTGGGGATTTGCAAAAGAAACGGATGGAGATAGTATTGGGTCAGCTATCCATGCAGATTAACGCTGATGACGGCCCAATATCGGCAGTTCATAGCAAAAGCTTTGAGGAACTATGCGCTCAGAACGGTTATCAGCTAAACATGCAGTTTGATGATAGGGTAATCAAAAGAAGTATTGATAGTAGAAGTCATTTGGTCAATGATGCTATTAAAATTGGAGACTGTAGAATAATTGTGTTATCTCCAAACGAAGTTTCGTTAGAGAGATTGGCACATAAACTAAATATTGAGTTGATCAAAAACTTTGGTATCAATTATGAACTTTCAGATCATGTGGAATTTGCACGTTTGTTTGAACGCTTAATGGAACTACAAATAGAGCCTGGCATTTCCGAGGAATACATATCGGCTTCTGAGGCGCGGCTTGAACATTGGATAGGAACTTCTACACTAGCGCATATGAATGATGTCAACAATGCAGGAATTGTAACTGAAATAGAATATAAGGGGATAAGACTGTTATTTGCAGGTGACTCGGATAGCGATAATTGGGCAAAGTATCTGACAGACGAATATGATGTCATCAAGCTATCACACCACGGTACAACAAAGCCAAATATAACGTTACTAGAAAAGACAAAGGGTAAAAGAATACTTGTTTCTACAGACGGCGGAAAACAAAATCGACATCCGGAAAATGATTTGCTGGCAAGAGCCATTTTAAGTGGAAATAAAAATATATATTTTAATTATGAAATCAGACAAAAAAAAGAATTACTCAATATGCAGGATCAATATGGTTATTCTATGGTTTTTGCACAACGGCAAATCGAAATCTAAGGAGAACTATATGGAGAAATATATAGTCAGGGTACAATCATATTATCAAGGTGAGCGTATCCAAAACGGAACTGGAATTATAATTGCGCCAAATCTCGTCTTAACGGCTGAACATGTGGCCTGCGGAGACTGTCATATGGTATGTATCGATGATAAAGAGATTGAGGCTCACACTATAAAAGGGAATGAATTCGCAGTACTGATGGAGATCAGTCAATCCGACTATACATACAGCGTAGCAGATTTTTTTTCGGATGATGAAATATTAGATGAAGCATCTCCCTGGTCCGTTAGGGGATTCATTACGTCCCAACAGCATGAGCATCATATAAAAGGAACTGGATTTGATTTTTCTCCATTATTGGGAATTGATTGGGATTATTGTCTATCAGCAATTACGGGTGGAGCAGCTGATAATTACGAAGGATTATCTGGTTCCCCAGTTTTTTGCGATAACAGAGTTGTGGGTATTCTCCAAATGCAGGCTTATAATAGCAGCGGCGCACTTGGTGTACGCATGTCATCTGTGAAAACGTTTCAGGATTTGCTAATGAAAGAAAATTTTAAACCAAATGAATATTATATGTTGCTGAAAGAGACCTGTACCCAATATACGAAAAGCCAGATCGAGAAAAATGTGAGAAGTAAAAAGTATATTGCGGATATATTTGTGGAAGAAGGTGGATATAAAGAAAATCTCCGATATTTCTCAGATCCCCTGTTGTTTTTGAAAAAGGCAATCAATGATGTGAAAATTATTGATTTTAAAAGTATGAATGTAGACCTAAAAAATATTGGCAAAGAGAGCATTGATTTTTCCGATTTTACGGAGGATTTTTTATCAACGGATTTGGAACAGGTATCCACCTATCTAAAAGACAGAGTTTCAAATGCTATTTCCTTATTAGATGAATTGGGGGAGAATAATGAGTCATACAAGGACCTAGAAAAGTACTTCGATGTCAGACAGAACAGTCTTAACAACTCCGTTAAATATTACTTATCTAATATAAAAGAGAACATCGACTTTATAATGAAAAAATATATCCTATTAAGCAAAGATGCCGGGCAGGGGAAAACAAATTTTGTATGTGACTTCGCGTTGAATTTCCTAATAAGAAAAAAATATTGCGCACTATATTTTAATGCCTATGATTTTAGGGACAATCCAATGGGTTTAATAAAGCGAAAATTATCTCTTGACGGGAGGTACCCATTTCTCTATGCAAATAAAATTTTACTTCGTGAGTGGCAACGCAGCCAAAGGCCCTTTGTAATTATCATAGACGGCTTAAATGAGAACACACTTGTGGAGAACTTTGGTCAGTGTATACGGGATTTCCTTGAAGAATGTAAGGATTATCCATATATTAAGGTGATTATGACAACCCGAAATGAGCTCTTTCAGGAACGTTTTGCGGTGATTGAAGAAGGTATGTATTCGAGTGCTTATCAACATATCGATATGTGGCAAAGAGGAAACGATTTCAAGGAGCGGATCTTCCGGGGTTATCTACGCTTTTTTGGGATCACGATTAGGGAAAATACATTAACGAATAGATTCTATGACGCATTAACGAATGATATACTGCTGCTGCGATTTTTTTGCGAAGTGAACGAAAACAAGAAGCTAATCTATGTATATGATGTTTACAAATATGATGTTTTCAAGAGTTATTTGGCTATTAAATCACTTGAATATCAAAAAAATCAACAGATATTAAATAATCAAGACTTTTTAAATGCCCTGCTTGATAAAATTTCGGAGTACATGATTCGTGAAAAATCGTTCTTTAATATCCCATCGGGAATTTTCAATGAATCAGAGCAAGAATTGCTTTATAAAATGCTTGATAATGAGGTTATATTCAAAGACGAACAGATAATAAAAATGGGTATGTTAAAGAGAAACACCGTTGTTATCAGCTTTACATTTGATGAGTTCCGGGATTTCTGCATTACAAACTATATTTTAACCCACCTTGCAGAGCAGCAAGCTTTTTTGGAGTTCTGGGGCCAAATGAACGAAGAGAATCTGACAATCAAAGAAGGCGTTCAAAAATACATTTTCTATTTAGCACGAACCGAGTCGCAGGAGGATCTGTTGCCAATCATACAAAATCTTCCTGAGTATGAAACTCTATATTGGGAACATATTTGGGGACTTGAGGATCGTCATTTTACCGCCGAGGATGCGGAATTATGGAAAATGCAGCTTATTACGAATGAACGCTACGCGAAAAAGATTGTTCGTGACCTGATTATCAAATATGACTGTGAGTTTTTTAGAAATAACAATATCCATTTACTGTTTGAAGCGCTTGATGTGCTTGTCCAAAAATTAGATCTGTACGATGCATTTATTAAGAGAATGTTTGGTGTTCAACGGCAGGAGAAAAATATCTACACCAGTTCGCGTTCGGAGTCGATCTGGCCATTTAATACTATGGTACAAGATATTACTAATTATGTGAGTGTTGATAATTGGAATGTGAATCATTCCGAATTATATCGATTGGTAATTTATTTACTTGAATTGGAAAACTGGAGTGCGCTTGATTTATGGCACAAACTTTTTGAAATATCGCCTGAGGTAGCTGTTTACATACTGAGTGAAACAAATCAGCATAAAAGTAGCTTGATTTTATGTAATGTAAAGGAAATTTTACGTCATCTCAAAAAGGTTAGGAAGGGCGATGAATACGATTTGATAATTGAACGTTTGGATCAGGAAAACAATTTTTGTAGGGACATTTCTATCGACGTTAAGCTTTTTTCGAAATTGCTTCTCGATGAATTCGGAGAATAACATGAGAATACTAAATATAGCTGGTGTATATTATTGTATTGCTAATGATGATTTTCTTTATGAAGAACTTGAAAAAAAAATAGTTGATTTGTCGCATCTGCGAAAGAATTCCTTTGCAGAATTCTACACAAAGAGGATCCTTAGAGCCTTTTTTCAATATGCTAGAGATTTAAAAAAAGAGTATATGAAGTACTATCAAGAGGAATATGAAATTTTTGCTGATTACTTGTATATAAAAGAGTTGTTAGATTGGGGGAATATTCATAATTTGGAGCTGAGCGAACATCAAACTTTATTAAAGCTCAACCTAAATCTGATGAGCTATAACGCCGACAACCTGATCGAATATGGAGAAAACGGGTTAGATAATCTGAATCAGGCTTTAAAGGAGATTAGTATATGAAGATCAGACAAGACTTTGTAACAAACAGTTCCTCTACTTCCTTCATTATTTCAATGAAGGAAGAACTTAATAAAGATTATTTTTTAAAAGGATTAGGAGTCGAAGGGGCATCTCCGATTAATCAGATTTTTGAAGATTTATACGAAGCAGTTGATCAGAATAAGCAGGAGATAAGGCAATATTTAAAGGAGTATGGAACATCTTATAGTGGTATCGCCGAATTTCTGCAAGAGCAACGCTACGATGAAGAAACAGTCAAAGTAGTAGAGAAGTTGTTGGCAGAAAACAGAAAGGTGTATTACGGTAATCTTAGTTCAGATGGGAATTCGGCTGCGGAAGTATATTTTTGTATGGAAAGCTTTCTGATTTGTGAAGAAGATATATATTTTAACGGCAAAATCGGGGGTTGGTGATGGGGAGTTGGTTGATTCGAAATTGTAAAGAAAGCGGATACATACTTGGTTTTGATAAGGAAGAGGGAACGTTTATAAGATATGGCAAAGAGGGGAGCGACCCATTCTATAACAAAGTAGGGCCAGAACTGCTGGATATAGCAATTACAAATTATTGCGAGCGTGGATGCTATTTTTGTTATCGCGCTTCAAACAGGCATGGTTATTCCATGCGTTTGGAAGATTACGAGCTTGTCATGGAGCAGGCGGAAAAGTCAGGAGTTTTACAGGTGGCTTTGGGTGGAGGGAACCCTAACCAGCATCCTCAATTTATACAGATACTGCAAAAAACACGCGAACATAACATTGTTCCGTCATATACAACAAACGGACAAGGTATGACGGATGAGATCTATGAGGCAACGAAAAAATTTTGTGGTGCAATGGCTGTCAGCTGGTATAAACCTTACGTGGATGCATTGAATGTTATTAAACGAGCTGGGGAATACGGTATTAAAGTCAATATTCATTTTATGCTTAATAAACGTAGCCTTCTCCAGGCAATGGAATTGATGGAGGAGCAATCCAATCAACTAGAAGGCGTCAATGCAATCGTGTTTTTGAATTATAAACCCGTACATTCCTCAGATGAATTGTGTCTGACGGATGGAAATGAAATTAAGGATTTTTTTGAGTTCTTAAAAAAATTCAAAAAATGCAAAATAGGATTTGATAGTTGTATGATTTCGTATCTGCCACTGATGGGAGAATCTCTCTTAAAGGAGACAGTGGATTTTTGTGAAGCTGCTAGATTTTCAGGTTATATATCAGAAAACCTGCTCTTTTATCCATGCTCGTTCATGAATGATATCTCTGGGAATGGAATTGATTTAAGGAAGCATTCACTACAGGATGGATGGAGATTTGGAGAAGAATTCATCAAAATGCGTGAGAGATTAAGCAAGCCCAGCGTACAGGAACAGTCCATCTCTAAGTGTCGAAACTGTGAAAGCTATGAGATGTGCCACGGTGGGTGCCAGATTTTTAATATCAACAGATGTAGATGACGGAGGAAGAAACAATGTCGATAACAGAAACAACTGCAAGGCGAAGGAATTTATTAATCTCAATTATTCGTGGAATTTCAAGAGGGGATTTTGAACTGTCAAGGGAATATTCGCTATTAGAAATCGAGACGGTTTTTCATTTTCGTAAGAGGGACATCGCTTATAATTTAGAGTATTTTTTTGAACAAAACGGTGGGAAATTCATTCTTAAGCCAAGAAAGCTTGAGGATATCCAAAAAATACTCAAGAAGCACCATGAGGTAATCGGACAGTTAGAAACTGCCAAAGTCCTATTTTTAAAATCCTTTGGAAGATTTTATGATGACTATAAAAATAGCAAGGGCTTCTCATTTGATCATGCAAGGCTGCGAAAAATTTATTCTAACTTGCATCCAATAATCCAAATCCTTCATTGGGGAATGCTTCCAATATTATCGAAATGGTTGATGATCAATAGTGGAAGGCTTCCGGAAAATAATATAATCGATTTTTATGATCATTATGATATGCTTACTGCTTTGTTGAATGAAATTAGAGGAGGAGGGGAAATTATGGAAACCAAAGGAGATGACACGCTAAACAAAAAAATGAACTTTTCCGTATATAACAGAAGGTGGGGGCATCCGGACGTCTATCGAATAGAGCGGACAGTTGACGGATGGTTAGTTAATCATATCGCTATTAATGGTAAGTGCGCTAAGGATGGCGAAGGAGCCCTTATGATGAATTTACATCATGATTCAATATTTTTTCCGGAAGACGGTGTTAAACATGCGCTCAGCAATCTGTGGGATGACGCGGAAGATGGTAATCTCAGTCTGGAGGAATTGCAGGTAAAACTTCAGCAAATCGCGGACTGGATTAGTATTGTTGAAAAAACTGTCGGAGAAAATCAGCCGGATTGGGTTAATTATTATTGAAATTAATAAAGAAATTTAGAATTAGAATTGAAAATCTTTACAAAGTATTGTAAGAGTATGAGAGTTCCCATATTTATTATTATTTGAAGCGTGGCACCTTGGAGTTCTTACATTAGTCGATGATTTGAGCGTAGATGAAGGCTGAGTTTCCGTGATCGGTCTCGATTTTCTCGGAAGAGGGCTTACATTTACTAATATTTTAAAATACTCTATGTTGGAGGATTTCCCCTATCTATATAAATAATATTTACCGATGATTTTGAATGGAAGTGGAAAAATGCATATAAAGCTAATTAAAGAATTGAAAGCATTCAATAGTTTTAGACTAATAAGAAAATTATCTGCATTAAGGTTAATGCCAGAGAATGCAGATTATCATCTAAGACTAGATGCGTTATGTCATTATTGTGCCTCGATTGCTCCAGACCCTAATAAGAAGGAAGGAAACGAGAGTGAACTAGAGGATTTATGCAATAATTTAGATTCGCTAGACTTAGAGTTTCTTGATTATGAATATCCCAGTGAAAATTTATTTACTGAAAATATTCATTTTGTTGGGGGAGGATACATTGTATTTCCTGGAATTTCTATTAATGGTTCATTTCAATTGAGATTGATTTTAAGAGGACTTAACCTTGTGAAATTGAGCCATGGGGAATCGAAGTTTATGAATCATATTGAGGAAGTAGTGCTTACAATTTTATCATTAAGTGATAGTATGTTGAAAAAAGCTGGGCTAAATTATGGAGTCATTGTTTCGAGTGATAGTAATCACAAGATTAAAATTCCATCAAAACATAACTTGGAACGTCTAACAAATTCCGTTACTTTCACTATGGCTGAGCTATTAAAAACTGAAATATCTATAGAAATATTAAATGAATTTTGTTTTGAACTAGGTTCAACTAAAGAAAAATATGTACCCGACCAAACGATATTAAACCTCAAACCATTAACGAAGTATCAAGGGAATATTATAGTTACTTCTCCTCACTTAATTATTTCATCATTGATCCATTATATTTTTTCTAAAGCTCAAGAATATAATTGTTTGAATAAATTGGCTACTGCTATAAATGAAGCTGCCGAACTAAGCTCAGAGATGTCTATGCAAAAGATGGGTTCCAATCTGCTAGCTAAATTAACTACGAACTTTTTTTTTATTAAAGAAGGCATTTATAATCTGGATTCAAATAAAGTAGCAGTAACATTGACTGTAACTGATCCCTTAGAAGATTACGATGCAAACCAAATGTTCACAAAGGCAAACGGTAACCATGTAGCAACAGCACTGAAAAATACTATTATTAATACAATTGAATTGTTTCGACAACATCCGCATCCTCCTAATAATATGTTTTTTATTATAGCAATTCAAAATTTCGGTCGAGAAATATCGTTTTTAATAGAGGAAAAATTTCAATTCCCAATTCTAGTTATAAATTTAGAAAGTTTATCTGTAATTTCTACGTTAGAACAAGACGAAGTTCTAAGGCTCTATAAATATGTGATTAACAAAGAAAATTTTAAAACCAAGGTTGATTTAGTTTATTTTGACGAACTAGATTTATTTTTTTTCTATCGATCTCAGGGCTATCAGTTTAGATTGCCATTAGATTCAGAAAAGGCGGCGTTATTTTTAAGAACTAATACTGGTCTTCCATTAAAGCAGGAAGCATTTTTACATTCAAGAGTACATGTGGTACCATCGCGATACACAAATGCAACCATTGAAGTATCTTCTGTTTATCTAAATAGCCTCATTCCTATATTTTTTTGCAATGTACCTAAAGAAGTTCAGAATGAATATTTTGGATTTGCAGTTGAGGTTACTTCATCACGATGGATTTGGGTTGTTCCTAAAAAAGCGCTAAATAATGAATACGAAATGAAATATTATTATTTAGTTATAGACATGCTTACATATTGGATATGGCAAGTTGCTTCTTTATTGAAGGATATTGAACAATTACCTTATGAAACCATAAATGTTGAGGTTAACTTGAAGGCGATTGAGGAATGGGAACAAGTACCCATTAATTATGATGAAGAGTGTACCCCTTTTTATATAACAGGTGGTTTTAAAAACATCATTTGTTTAGATATTGAAAAATCATTTACTACTCTACTATCCAGAGCGGATAACTTAGGTGAGAAACAAATAATGATGCACTTGCTGCAAGGCATGGCAGATATGTTTGAACGGGAAGGTATTATATTGGATAGAGCATTACTATTAGATGGATTAAACAAAGTAATGTTCCCTCTAGAAAAAAAGAAGATTATTTTGACAAACCCAGGTTTATCAGAACTTACCCCTATTGGAACGTTACCACCTTTCAGACCGGTTCAACCTGAAGATGAAAATTTTCTTTTGATGGAAATTTCAAATTTTTTAAACGAGAAATTTGTACCATCCGAGATTTTAACCGAGAAAGAGAACTTATTAAATGAGATAGTAGGTTTCCTTTTTCAGAATTTAGAGAAAGAAACTGCACTATTTGAGCCATCTACTTTAATTAATACACTGGTTATGTATAATGACTCCGCAGTAAAGAAAAGAATGACATTAGATTTAAATGCTCCGGCATTTATGGCATGTTTTCCTGAAGAAGATTATGCATTTAAACAAATTGAAAAAGAGACAAAGGAACTCAATCAAGCTAGTGTAGCAATTAGGTTCCTGATAGAATATGCTGCTGCTTCACCCAAAAAAGGGAGTCGCAATTTCACTTTGGAGTCCTTGGATCGTTTAATTGCGATTGCTTCACGGATTATTTCTCTCGGTCAAGAAAGTGATCTTATTAGATATAAACTGGGGGAGGTTAATATCATAATTGATAATGGAGTTTTTAGCACGCGTGCTAATAAGTTTGCGGATATTTATAATGGTTTCCACAATATGATTATAAGGGGGAACGTACATCAAAGAATAGCGGGTTTTAAATATAATTGGATAGATTCTGAGGACGATATAACAGAAGACGAATCAACTGACGTGCAGTTTAATGCTGGTTTTGTTAAGGAATTTGGATTGAGTTATATAGAATTCTTACAATTAGCAGGGCTGTTATTGGAACTATCTATTCAAAAAGAAGTGCCTATAGTTTGTGAGCCGGTTGAAAAATTGAAGCTAGTTGCCCAGGATAAATATGGTGTAGCAGACGCTGTCTTTAATCAATTCATTGCTTTAATGAGCCTATCAATGAGGAGTTCATTTATTAATCCCGGTACACCGTTTCAAAAATATGATGTTTGGCCTTGGAGGTTTAATAGAGAATTATCTTATTTACGAAGACCCATCATACTTCAAGATGGTTTTATAATTTTTAGTTATAATCATTTATACAATTCTTTGTATTATTTCTTTAATTTGATTGTTAATGGTACATTTAAAGCAAAGTCTCTAGAGATGAAGCAATATATCAGCAAGCTTGTCAATGAAACGGGAAATAAATTTAATCAAAAAGTTGAACAATACATTAAAACAGATCGCGATCTTATTGTTAAAAGTCAAGTAAAAAAAATAGGCAAGCAAAAGATTTCAGGCGAAAAGGGAGAACTCGGGGATATAGATGTTATGATTATAAACCCTAATAAGCAAATTATCTGGTTAGTTGAATGTAAAGATTTAAATCGTGCGAGCACTCCTTTTGAAATACATCATGAACTTTGTAAGCTTTTCGTAGATTCAGAAAAGGATAGTTGCATTGTAACTAAACACAAAAGGCGTGCAGATTGGTTCGAAAAAAATCTACAGATTGTTTTGTCTAATAATCAAATTCAAATAAATAATTTAGAAGTGTGGAAAGTTAGACCGTTAATTGTAATAAGTAAATCAATGATTAGCCCTTACTTGTTCAATTCTCCTATTAAAGTAATTAGTTTTGAAGAATTAGTTGAAATGGAATTTTAGAAATTTGAGTAACAATAAAGTCTAATATGGTGTATGTAGTGTGGTAACAATTCTAAGAACAACATAAATTAATTTTATGGGTGTTGCAGGCATCCCGTCTTAGCAAATTGGAGGGATGCCTTCCTTTTTTTATATCTGGTTTTATATGAAAGTGATATGAATTAATTGACTAAGGATACTAGTTTAGTTGTAACACGGAATGTTCATGATAGATCAGCTATGTACTACAGTTCTCGAACTATATCCCAATCTTCCGGCACTAACCCTCCCCCAGCAACTCCCCAACAGAAACTTCCAGCGCCTTTGCAATGGCAACCACCTCATAATCCTGCACAAGTCTATATTGACCTTCCAATCGCGATAAACTGGTTGGACTGATGTCTAAACCGAAGGTTTGCAACCTGGCAAGGAAATCCTTTTGCTTCATTCGCTTAGCTTTTCGAATAGCTACAACTCGGGTTCCAATGATATTTTTGTCACCCGGGGGCTCTTTGCGATGCCTCATTTTGGTGTCACCTCACAATTTAACCAAATTGTATGCGAGGTAAGTATTGTTTTAATGCGGATATCGAATTAAAATAAAATAAACCGATAAACGCATTAAAATTTCCATACATCGTCTACAGATATAGCTTTTCCCGGAAGGTGGGGGTGCAATGCAACATCTGATGTGCAAATATGAGGAGGAAAAGCGCAAGCTGAATGAACTCGGACAGCAATCACTGGAGCAGGGAATTCCGTTAAGCAGCAATGAAGCGGTTCAGGCCCAGAGTCGTAAGGTTGACGAACTGATTAATCGGATGTACCAAGAAAAAAACGGACATGCAGCGTCATTTCGTTTGAGTTTCTATCTTGGAGGGGATATGTTGAGCTTTCCTGCATGGTTTTTACAGACGATTCAAGGTCGAGTGGATGAGGTGACCGCACAGATTGAACATCAATCCGAGCCTAGGCATGTTTTTGAAGAAGAGCGCATAGCTTTTCAAACGTTATTTGACTCCATGGATATTGCACGTATGCCAGAGTTTGAGCACTGGGAGGATAAGCTTCAATCGAAGCAAGCTGTTCTTTATGAACGTCTATATCTTCAAGGACTAAAGGATGGCATGCAGCTTGCAAATGCCCTTACTACCCCTTCAGTTCTCTCGGACTAAGACATGTCCTGCGGGTAGCGGAGAAGCACATAGGTATCGGAACCAAAGGGGATATATGCATATCTTATCTTCGGACTGTCAATGCGACAGTCTTTTTTTCTATATATATATTTGGAATTTTTGTTTTTTTAGATGCTGTTCATCTAAAAAGAGGGCAGACCTCCATTCATGATTTGAATAAAGGGATATCTTCCCATATTGTCGAATAACCATACATATTGTAAATCTATATCAGACGAGGTTTTGCTATGTTTAAAGCGCTATTGTCTCTCTTTAAAAAATCCGACACTAAGCCACCACAGGCAGTGCGTAAGGCACAAACTCCCAAGTCGAAACCGAAGGTTGCTTCCACACGAATTGGAGAGTTAGGTGAGCATAAAATCAATATTCAACTCGACCAGTTACCTAAGGAGTGTAAATCGTTAAGCGATCTAATGCTCCCTAATCCCAAGTCTCGAACAGGTTACACCCAGATTGATCATATCGTTATTTCCCCGTATTGCTTATTTGTCATTGAGACGAAAAACTACAATGGGGAAATTAAAGGTGGGCGAACGGATCAACAATGGTCAGTGAGCAACCGTTACAAGATGTATAATCCGCTGAAGCAAAACTATGGACATATCAAGGCCATCGAGAGCCTGATACAAGGTATAGCTGCAGTGAAATTTATCTCTATGATTTCATTCACTATGAGATGTCGGTTCAGTATTGATCCGGATCTTCGGAAAATCCACTCGGACGAACTGGTTGTCTATGATGTGGAACTAAGTGAGTTTATCTCTAGGAAGTTGATTAGTTTAAAAACGGGAACCCCTGAACCTCCTATTTCTGCGGCGCAGGTCCAAACTATATATGATCGTTTGGCTCAGGCTAATGTTACCGATTCCGAGATTCGCAAACTTCATGTACAGAGAATAAAGGGAGGTCCACTATGAAAAGTATGTGGCTTGTTCGAGCAGGAGAAAGGGCATATCTTATTAATGAATTTAAAGATAAGCAAGCTGTAGCGATTGGTTGGGCTCCATTGGGAGATATCGGTGGGGTAAATACACTGCAAGAGATGAAGAGGCTTTTGAAGGTACGGTATCCTGGATATAAAGAGGGTAAGATCAATATTACTGCTGGTCAGATTTTTCGTTTTGTAAGTGAATTTAAAATAGACGACCAAGTAATCACATATAATCCTGAAGAGCGACTCTATTACATAGGAAGAATCAAGTCGAATTATGAATTTAAGCCAAATTATATTACGGATAAGCCTCATATTCGCAGAATAGATTGGGAGGGGACTGTATCTAGAGATGTTTTGACGGCAAGCGCCCGGAATACGCTTGGTTCCATAATGACTATTATATCTATCCCGAATGATGTTCAGAAGGAATTGCTCAAACAAATGGTAATCGGACAGACCGATGGTAATCAACCAAGTCAACCCATAGAGTCTGTGCAAGCTGAGACGGAGGAAGAAGCCGAAGAATTAGAGCTAATTAAGGAAGACGTCATTGAGAAGTCCAATGAATTTATCAAAGATAAGATTGCTAAGTTAGACTGGGAGCAAATGCAGGAACTTGTTGCGGGCATCCTTAGAGGAATGGGCTACAAGACACGAATATCACCCAAAGGGCCGGACCGGGGAAGAGATATTTTTGCATCCCCAGATGGTCTAGGGCTTGAAGAACCCAGAATTATAGTGGAAGTAAAGCACCGTTCTGGCAGTATGGGATCTAATCAAATACGTAGTTTTACCGGAGGATTAAGAGTAGGAGATCGGGGGATTTATGTATCTAGTGGTGGATTCACAAAGGAAGCAAAATATGAAGCGGAAAGATCGAATATTCCTTTATCGTTAATAGACTTGGATCTGCTCGCGGAGTTAGTAACACAATACTATGATCAATTTGATTCAGAGACACGGACATTAATACCGTTAAGAAAAATATATTGGCCGTTATAAATTTGAATGTTTTTCTATATAGACATTCTTTTGAAGAAGAGCAAGGCCTTCTAAGCGTTATTTGTCTCCATGGATATTGCACGTAAGCCAGAGTTTGAAAATTGGGAGGATAAAGTTTCTTTAAAGCAATCTGTTGTTTATGAACTTTTATATCTACAGGGACTTAAGTATGGCATGCAGCTTGCTAATGCATTTGCTCCTTCTGTTCTCTCGGATTAAGACGGAATTACAAGGTATACGTTAACTATATGTTGGGGCTGTCCATGCGACAGTCCTTTTTCTTATATGCATGATTGGAAGGAATACATTCCCATATTGTCGAATTACCAAATATATTGTAAATCCAGATGACTACGTATTGCTTATTTGTCATTGAAAGACGAAAAACTACAATGGAGAAATTAAAGGTAAGCGGACGGATCAACAATGGTTAGTGGGTAACCGTTACAAGATGTATAATCCACTAAAGCAAAACTATGGCTATATTAAGGCCTCAATTACAGGTTGAATCGATCTATGACCAACTGAGCCAAGCAAATATTACAGACTCAAAGATTCGCAAACTTCATGTAAAAAAATATGACTACTAGAAATCGTTAACTAGTCTTGGAGGTCAACATGCCATTACCGGAGTCAGTCACGCAGATTTTCAAGCGTAAGCAAAAATCATACAAGATGGTCCTGATCCTATCCTTGATCGAAGAGCTGCGAGCCTTTCATCAGGAGCGCGTATCGTATGATCACGTGAAGCAGCGGTTTCTTAACTACTTTATAGCTGAACAGGATAGTGGAAACCGGGTGGATCAGCCACCAGGACGGGAGCTATGGAAGGATGCACCTAAAAGCCAGCTTAAAGATATTATTAACAGTCCAGTTAATGCGCTCTCGCATATTTTGTTTGTGAACTCGGAAGATAACACCATAGGATTTCATAGCCAGCTTCGAAGCCAGCTAGGGGAAGAGGGGCTTTTGCAATTGGAGAGTCTGGCCTATAACGAACTGGGTTCTTATAACGGCGCTTTGCAGCATTTCTCTTTGCAAGGTTATCTGGAGAAGATCATGGCGGAGTACACTTCTGCCAAAAAAGAAACCTTTGCAAGTCATGCACTAGGTACGTTATTTCGTCAGACACTTCCTTCTGAGCTCAAAGCGTTACCATTCTTAGATGATCAATATAAAATTCAAGGTTCTGTTGGTCAAGGGAATTGGGCAACAGTTCCTTGGCTTGCAATACTGGATAAGCGGATCACGGAAACGACTCAGCGTGGGGAGTATGTTGTGTATCTGTTTGCTGAGGATATGAGTGCTGTCTATCTTACTTTTAACCAAGGAGTGACGGCGCCTATTCAAGAGAAGGGGCGTAGAGATGGCTATGCCTATCTGCGAACTCGAACACAAGAAATACAAGGGCTCCTTTCACTGAACCATATGAATAAGGATGATAATATTCACCTGGTAGACAGCGGTCTAGGTCAAGATTATCAGGTGTCTACTGTCGCTTACATCAAGTATGAAAGAGGAGCCGTTCCGAATGACGAGCAACTAATTCAAGATCTCGAGAATGTGATGGAAGATTACCGTCTATATGTGGACACTGTGACTTCTACAGGTAATGTAGCTGATAATGAGGAAGTGGAAGTAGTGACACAAGAAGCTGATCTGCTGAAGGACGAACAAGTAACAGGGATCCTCCGCCAAATCCAATCCCAAATCCGCCGCAAAGGCTTCTTCTTCCCTGAGCACCTTATCGAGAATTTTTACCTCTCGCTAAAGACAAAGCCTTTTGTCATCCTGGCAGGGATATCGGGTACAGGGAAGACTCGGTTGGTGAAGCTGTTTGCAGAGGCTCTTGGTGCAACGGGGAATAACGGCCAGTTTACCTTGATCCCAGTGCGGCCAGATTGGAGTGATCCTGCGGATCTGTTGGGGTACAAGGATCTTTCGGGCAGGTTCAAACCGGGTCCGCTCACGGAAGTATTAGTAGAGGCGCGGAAACCGGAGAATCAGTATAAACCTTATTTTATCTGTATGGATGAGATGAATCTGGCGCGGGTAGAGCATTATTTCAGTGATCTGCTAAGTGTGCTGGAAACACAGGACTGGCAGGAGGGGAAAATCCAGACACAGGATCTCATATCTTCTATCATGCTGGATACGCCTGAGGATCAAGGGAAGTTTGGCAGCCTCGGTATCCCGGAGAATGTGTTCTTAATCGGGACTGTGAATATGGACGAAACGACACATCCCTTTAGCAAAAAGGTACTGGACCGAGCCAACACACTGGAGTTCAATTACATCAATCTGCAGCAGTACCCGGACATGAGTGAGCAGGAAGAGACGGATGATCCCGCTGATCTTGCCGAACTGAATCATCTTTTTCTGCGCTCCGATTATTTGCAGCTAGTGGATGCCTATGATGCCAACAAGGAGCTAGTTGTACGGACGACAGAGAGATTGGTTAAGATCAATGCTCTGCTTGAGGATATCCACGCTCATGTAGGTTTCCGGGTACGCGATGCGATTTGCTTCTATATGATCTATAACGAACGGTACAGTCTGATGAGTGAGGAAGAAGCTTTTGACTGGCAACTGCTGCAAAAGATACTGCCGCGCATTCAAGGGAGCCATTCATCGGTTCGCCGGGTATTGTTGAACTTGATGAAAGGGGCTCTTGGTACCGGATCTAGTGTGACGGTAAATATTGAAGATCTTATGGACAATGATGCTTCTCCACTCTACCTGAAATGGGCTGCTGGCCAAACTCCACCTACGGCTAAACATCCACAAAGTGCGCGTAAATTGGCTTTTATGCTTAGGAGGTTAGAGGAAGATGGATTTACCTCTTACTGGCTCTCTTAATCAGACGGTAGAATTGCTCCGTGTAGAAACGGAGCTTTTTACTCTTTTTCTTCAAGGACGGCCTTATCATCCTACTGTGGAGACCTTGCAGCTTCATCGTTCTTCTAGTCAGGAGTGGGTGAATGCGCAGCTTGGGCTTGTTTGCTCCGAACGGCTTGGTAATGTTCAGATTAAAGTGTTTTCACCTGAAGTCCACGGGATGGTGGACTGGCAGCCGGGGGAGTCTGTTTTTCCTTGTTTTTATGAGACACAGTCGTATGAGCTGGTGATTCAGAGGAAGACCGCTGCTAACCTCTCTTTTCATCATGACAATGTGCTGCTTCGGCAGGCAATTAAGCCCCTAGGTGAGTCTATTCTTGCGGGTGTGCTGAACTTTGGGAATGAGGTCGGTTTGACGGAATGGGAGATCCGTAGTTCAGGACAGGCTTTGCTGCGGGTAGAGATGGAGATCTTTCCCTCAAAAATGGATTACAAGCTGGATTACCAGAATATTTTAAATGAAGTGAATGAGCAGATTTATAATTTGGCTTTTGATTTTTTGCGCAAAACCTACCAACTAACAGGCTTGCGGGAGACGCAGCATCAGAGCTTGACGGAGTTTTTTACCATACTTCAGCATGTATTTAGACAGCTTCTGGATGCGGTTGAGCGGATTAACAAGAATCCCCATTACGCTCTGCTCCAGGACCGCCGACTAGTGGATGCTAATCGGGTCAAAAAGGCAGGAAGAGAGAACATCCGCGAGCTCGCGAAGCATCCCGAACGATTAAGAGAAGACATGAACCATGGATTCTTGACCATCGGCAGCCGAAATTACACAGCCACACATTTAATGGAGACACGAAGACGCCTCGCCTATGATACTAATGAGAATAGGTTCATCCGCTGGATGCTGGAACGCATTCATGGAAAGCTGAAAGAGCTCAAGGGTCGCTGGAAGATTAAAAACCGAACCCCAGATCCATTACTTATAAAAAGGTTAGACACCATGCTTACTCAACTAGAGCGGGTGCTCAAGATGGATTTTTTGCGTGAGGTTGGAGTACTGAGGCAGATGTCCGTTACACTGGTGCTGCAGATGGCCCCTGGATACCGCGAGGTCTATCGCTGTTATCTCATGCTGCTCAAAGGCTTGTCGATCCAAGGTGATCTGCTGCGTCTGTCTATGAAGGATGTCGCGCAGCTCTATGAGTATTGGTGTTTCTTGAAGCTGAATCAGCTCCTGGGGCAGAAGTATAAACTGGTGAAGCAGGATATTATTAAGGTGAATCGAAATGGTATTTTTGTTACACTTGACCGCTCGCAGAGCGCTAAGATGGTGTACGAGAATCCAGTTAATGGAGAGCAGTTCATCCTGTATTATAATGCGATTCCTAGCTCGGATAAGGCACCGACGCTCAATCAGCGTCCGGATAATGTGCTGACACTGAAGAAGAAGGATGCTGGCAAAATCAAAGAGTATAAGTATGTTTTTGATGCGAAATACCGATTAAATCCGGCTTATGAAGGGACTTCCTATCACCGCACTTATAGGCAGCCTGGTCCTGAAGAGGATGACATCAACACCATGCACCGTTATCGGGATGCCATTG
The DNA here is from genome assembly GCF_038002845.1 of Paenibacillus sp. FSL F4-0122. Lineage (NCBI taxonomy): Bacteria > Bacillati > Bacillota > Bacilli > Caryophanales > Paenibacillaceae > Paenibacillus > Paenibacillus sp. FSL F4-0122. Next base: position 1,489,072 of record NZ_JBBODI010000001.1, on the reverse strand, counting down.
TGTATCAGGAGAAGGGATCGGAAGAATATGAGCGAAGCATGTTTGGCGCCTATGTTTTATTCCCCTACCCGGATGAGGAGCGGTATAAGACCCACCGATTCTACAAAAGCATCGAGCTATTGAATATTGGCGCTTTGCCATTCCTACCGAATTCTACAAGCCTAGTGGAGCGATTCTTGGATGAGATTATTCAGGATAGTCCGGAAAAAGCTTATGAACGCTCGACTCGTCCGCGCGGCACGAAAGAATACTATGCCAACCAGCTTGCGGGCAAAAATGTGCTTGTTGGTTCTGTCCGGGGACCCGAACAAGTGGAAGTGGCGCTGCAGAAAGCTTTTTATCACATGCCGTTAAGGAATCTTGCAAATCAGAAGATCCTAACGCAAATTGAATACGTAGCGATGTGCCAATCCCGCAAAAAGTTCATTGATCCTGCAAAAACGGGGATTCACTGGGTAGGGAAAGTAGCGGATTGGAAGGTGCTGCGGCGTAATGAGATTAAAGAGGTTCCTTGTCGCCCGGGTACTGAAGAAGATCTGTATGTACGATTTACGGTTGAGGAATGGAAAGCAATTACGTCTCCTATCATGCTAGGTGGTCAAAGAATACAAACGGTGCTCTATACGAGTAAATATATTCTGGATCGTGCCTTGGAAATCGCGGAGCTTCGCTTAGAAACGGAGGAAGACCTTCGTGAATGGCGTGAGAAACGCCGAAGGGGCAGAGTGAAGGTGAAGTTGGATCATGAGCAGTATGTGGACTTGGGAAAGGTTGTTGAAGTTCGGAATATTTAAGGTTAGTGAAAATGTAGTAAGGTTATTGTCCTGCCATTTTATCAAGCATCTCGCTGGATAATGACAGGATTTTTTTATATTAGGCAAATACGAAACATCCCGTTAATAGACAATACTGGGAATGAGCATGTTATGATAACAGTTATTTAGAAAGAGATCACCTGGAAAGGCTTATGGATGCACTGGATGTACAAGTGTTTTGTATAGATTCTGAAAGTCTTGAAGTACATAACTATGAAATCATTGAATTATAGCGCTGAGCTTCTCCCCTTCTCTCCCACACAAATATCCACCCCGCAACTCAAGTATCGCCGCTTTTACGGATTGTGATCTTTCACCCTTTTCCCTCCATCCCACAATTATCAAAACATTTTGTTAATGCTCCGCCCGTTTTTCCGTATTAACATATGTAAGTTTCTTCACAACAAATTGCGCAATTTGTTTAGCTTTTCGATGAAGGTGAGGTGGAAGGAGGGTGGAGATGGAGGTTATCCAGGGTAAAGTGGATCGTTACATGAATACCGAAAGATCACGTGAAGCTATCATGTCCAAAGAGGAATTTACCCGGATGTATGATACGTACTACCAACGTGTTTACAAATATATCTGTTATCGGATTAATAACCACCACGCGGCAGAGGACATATGCAGTCAGGTGTTTGAGACTGTGATGTGTAAGTATTATAGTTTTTCACAAGAAAAATCGAATTTTGAGGTGTGGCTGTTTGCCATTGTAAGAAATGCTGTGACGGACTACTTTCGGGCGCAGAAGAAAAGAAGCTATACCTCACTGGATTCGTTGCTGGAACTTATATTTCCCAAGCCGTCTCCTGAGGAGCTGGCGATCCGTGAGGATAATAATCAGGCACTGTTCAAGGCGCTCTCCAAGCTGCATGAGAAGGAACGCAATATCATTGCAATGAAATATGGGGCTGGGCTGAAAAATTCCGAAATTGCACAGGTCATGGGAGTCAGTGAGTCCAATATCGGTGTCGTAGTATATAGAAGCTTGAAAAAACTGCATATTTCCTTAAAGGCAGGAGGGTTCAAAAATGAATAAGAAAGATGATCTCACCAAATTCAGCAAGACCATAGAACGGCTTGAGAATGCCGAACAGGGCAGCACTACCGCCAAAGAAAGAATCTATAACCGCTTGATATACAAATTGGACCATGGGGCTCTTAGCCCCCAATCAGAGATAAAGGACGGGATAACGATGAAAAAAAGCAGCTGGAGAAATGCAATAGTGATTGGCAGTGCAGTAATTTGTCTGGGTGGAGCATTCTCTGCAACCTCCTATGCACAGGATATGTTCCAATCGATCATGGCAAAGTTTGAAGTGGGAAATCTCGAAATCACGCAATACGATAAGGAAATTCCTTCGGCTGCACAGTCAATGACTCCATCTGAAGATGCCCAAGGCGGGGAGAATGCGGTCATTGAATTGCCGGTTGCAGCTAAGTTAAATCTGGATGAAGCCCGTGCAGCACTTGGTATGAACTTCCCGGCACCCGACTGGATGGGAGACTATGAGTTTGTGAATTGTGTTCTTCAGGGGACCAGCATGGTTGAAGTGCAGTATAATTCCGGAGAGAATGCTGTGAATTTTCTAATCTCCAAGGGCGGGGACAATGGGATCAGCACTACGGAAGAAGTGAAGACAGAAGTAATCAACGGGACTAAAGTTTATTTTGCAAATGGAATTGTGATTTGGGAAGAGGATGGCTATACAGTAGAGTTGTATTCCCAAGTAGATTTTGACCAAGCTACACTAGGGAAAATCATTGATAGCTTTAACATTGGTGCGCCTGTTCAGCCTTTAGAGCAAGGTCAAGTGAAGGAGAACTTGCAAAAGAATGGAGCAGCGGTTGCAGCTCCGGCTCCGGCTGTAGATTCAAAATAAAAGACTTACTCCGGGCAGCAGCAGCCTATAGTTACACACAGAAGACGCGAGGGGATTAGTCCCCTGAGCGTCTTCTTTTTTGAGCACACTTTTATAGAACGTTCCCCAACCATTGCCACCCCCAAAAACAAAAGTATAATTGATAATGATTATCAATTAATGAATGAATAAAGAGTTAAGTGCATTTATATAAGCAGTAAAGAGGTGACAGAATGCAAAAACAATCGCAAAAGACGGATTTAACTGAGGTTAGAAGATATATTGAAGAGAATTTCACGAAGCATTTGTCTTTAGCACATTTAGCTAATCTTTCTGGTCTTAGCTCCAGTTATTTTTCCTCGGCGTTTAAACAGGAATATATACAAAGTCCAATGGAGTTTGTTACCCAGCTGCGGATTCAAAAGGCTAAACAATTATTGCAAAAGGAAGATGTTCGCTTAAAGTTTATAGCAGAGGCTGTTGGATATAGTGATGAGTTTTATTTTAGCCGAGTGTTCAAAAAGGTCGAAGGAATCTCCCCAACGATGTATTCCAGCCAGCAAAAATCAAATATCGGTGTTGTAACTGGGAATATGATGGGGTATTTACATGCGGCAGGAATCATCCCGTTTGCTGCACCCTTAAGTGCAAAATGGACACCGTATTACTATAATTTGTGGGCGCAAGAAATCGAGCATAAGGTAATCTTGACCCAAAACAAAAATTATTGCAGCCCAAATGAGCTATTGCATTTGCCAATTGATCTTCTTATTTCTCCCAAAGATTTGTCGTCAGAGCTGGTAAAACAGATAGAGGATCATTTTCCAATCTATTGGCTGGATGATAAGCAAGATTGTTTAGTAGCCTTAACTGAACTTGCTGCCCGACTAAATAAACAAGAAGAAGCGAAACAATGGATCACGCAGTATAGGGCAAGATTGGAAGACGTTCGGCGCAGGTTAGACTGGGCCACTAAACCACCCAGAGTTCTAGTTATACGTATCTATCAGCAGCAAATCTTTGCTTATTGTAATACAGGCATTCAGCATCTTTTATTTCAGGATTTGGGAGCGGAATCTAGTTATGTGCAGCCCGGTCTATATAATACTGAGATTACTTTTGATGAATTAGGTAAATTGAAGGTAGATAAGCTGTTTACTATTATCTGCCCCGATGATGAGTCACGAGCAACTTGGCATCATTTGCAGAGAGATGTTGGGTTTAGACAGTTAGAGGCTATCGAACAGGGACAAATCTATGTTATTCACTCCGATCCTTGGTTTGAATACTCTCCTGTGGCTTTAAAACGAATGCTAGAGGAAGTTGCAGTAATGATGATACCTTGAAAATGTACATGTCTAATCATAAGATGTTACATGGTCAATGCGTCCTATCTCTTATACACTCAATACTGAGAATGATTATTATTGAGAATATAGGAAAGAGGGAAGGTCTATCATGAAGGGGTTTAATACAAAAACAATAAGTTATGTTGTAATGGTTGGTTTATTATCCATTCTACTAACAGCTTGCGGGGGCAATAATACAGCGAATCAGCAAGCAACAGATACTCCAGTAACAACCAGTGAAGCGAGCGCAACTGCAACGGATGAACCAACTGTACAAGAAACGGAAGCAGCGGCTAGAGAAGCGTTTGTAGTAACTGATCAAGTAGGCAATACAGTAAACATTCCGGGGACTGTACAAAAGGTGTATGCCCCTGGTTTAGAGGATTACTTAGTTACGCTTGGTGTAACCCCAGTAGCCCAATGGTCCACGGGTGAAAGACCGCAGCAGTATCTACAGGATACGTTAAGTGGTGTAAAAGAAATCAGCTTCGCTAATGGTGTTCCCTCTCCAGAATCTGTAGTAGATTTGGAGCCGGAATTAATTATATTCCCCACTGCTTTTTATGCACAAAATGGTGTTTATGAAAACTACTCGCAAATTGCTCCAACTTACGTGTTTAAGAATGCACTGGGCAATGTAGTGGAAGCCACAGAAACGATTGCGAAATTGCTAGGATTAGAGGATAAAGCAACAGAAGCTATTGCTGCTTACAATACAAAGCTGGAAGCAACTAAAGCACAGTTAGCCAGCGTATCTGCCGGTAAAAAAGCAATTTATATTAATGCGAATGCCCGTGCAATCTTTTTAGTGGGCAACTTCCATTACGGGGGTTATGTGCTGAGTGAGCTAGGCTTTGCTCAAAGTGCTCTGGTAGAAGGTGAAATGTCCGCTGATATTTCGCTGGAAATGTTGTCTGATTTAGATGCTGATTATATCTTTATTAACGATAATGATGGTCTGGGAGATGCCTTCCTGGCAGACATTAAAGCTAGTCCTTTATGGAAGGCGCTGCCGGCAGTTCAAGCAGGTAAAGTGTTCGAGGTGGATGGCGATCACTGGAGATCCAGCGGATTAATTGCTTATCAAAAAACGATGGACGATATTGTAGCGTTCCTGCTGCCATGATTATCAAACCGTACGTAAAACCAAACTATGAAACGATGCTGATCACGAGTAAAGCTAATCATAAGGACTATGAAATTTTTATTGCTAAGCCTTTGGATGAGCCTGCAAAGGATGGCTACGGTGTCATTTATGTTCTTGACGGCAATGGACTTTTTGAAACCGCTGCTGAAATTACCCGATTGCTGACGCGTAAGCCTAAAGGCTATCCACCCGCTATTGTTGTTGGCATTGGTTATCCTGGAGGTGAGGCGTTTGATACCGTGCGTCGAACCTATGATTTAACCATGCCAGCCGAGCTCGGGAATTTACCGAAACGTCCCAACGGCGAGCCTTGGCCTGCATTTGGCGGGGCAGATGAACTGCTAGCTTTTTTTGAAAAAGAGTTAATGCCAGCCATTGCCCAGCGGTTCGTTATCAATAAGCAGAAGCAGGCATTGTTTGGTCATTCCTTTGGCGGATTATTTGTTCTGCATGCGTTGTTTACACAACCCACCTTGTTCTCACATTATATTGCAAGTAGTGCTTCCATCTGGTGGAATGATTACGCACTTTTAAAGGAATATGAGAGTTTTAAAGCTGATTTACACAGCAATACGTTAAGTCAGTTACCTAAAACACTTATGATTGCCGGTGGAGAAGAGCTGGATTATATGGTCAAGGATAGCTTGGATTTATGTAACAGCATGATGGCCTTACACCTTCCAAGCTTTGAAGTAAGCTGGGCATTGCTTGAGCAAGAGGAGCATGTGAGCGTAATCTCCGGTGCGATTAGTCGAGCCGTCAAATTTATGCTTACCACATCCTCTGACTTACGTTAGAAATCATATTCGTTTGCATCTGAGCTGGCCCTTGGCTGGCTCTTTTTGTAAAGTGAAGGGAAAGGGTTGGAAACATTGGCCGCAAATGTTCAGAAATCATCACTAGCAGAAGAAAAAAAGTTCTCCTTTTTATTATTGCTAATCCTCATGCTCCTCCTATTAATAGGCGTATTAGTGCTTGCTATGGCCCTTGGCGCGAAAAAAATACCCTTCGCAGATGTATTCATGTCGATCATCGCTTTTGACGATAAGGCTTCTACTCATCAGGTGATCCAATCCATTCGTTTACCCCGGGTACTTGCCGCTATGGCAACGGGCGCTGGATTTGCAGTAAGTGGAGCGATTATTCAAGGGATTAGTCGCAATCCTTTAGCCGATTCGGGGATTCTTGGGTTAAATGCTGGGGCAGGGGTCACATTAGTTATTGCTATGGTTTTCCTGCCGACGATAACATTTACAGGTACACTTTGGCTCTGTATTCTAGGTGCGGGATTGGGAGCGGGTTTAGTCTTTAGTGTTGGCCTATTAAGTAAACGAGGCATGACGCCTATTCGGCTTGTATTGGCGGGTGCTGCCATCTCTGCAATGCTAACTGCCCTAAGTGAAGGAATAAGTATCTTTTTTTCAGTGGCTCAGCAGGTGGCTTTTTGGTATGGAGGAGGTTTAAGTGGTATTAGCATGACCCATCTACAGCAAATGTTGCCTTGGATGCTTCTTGCGCTATTCCTTGCCATCGTAATTTCAAAGTCGATTACTATACTATCTGTAGGGGATGAGACAGCGGAAGGGTTAGGCGTTAATATTAAACTTATCAAAAATCTTTCGCTTTTAGCCGCATTCATGTTAGCTGGGATTTCATGTGCTTTAGCTGGATCTGTAAGCTTTGTGGGCTTAATTGCTCCGCATTTGGTACGTTACATAGTGGGTGTGGATTATCGTTATATTATTCCATTATCCGCGATTCTGGGAGCCACCCTTGTTGTGCTTGCTGATTTAGTGGCACGTATCGTAAATGCCCCTTATGAAATCCCTGTAGGTGCTGTAATTGCGGTTATTGGTGTTCCGTTCTTTCTATATTTGGCACGTAAAGAAAGGCGGGAACTATAGTGAAGCTAAGATGGAAATTTATAATTATAGCAATCATTTTACTGCTAGGCTTTATATATAGTGTATCTACTGGTCAAAGCAGCTTAAGCTTACAAGAGTTATGGCAAACCGTATTAGGAAAGGGAACACCGAGGCAGGAGCTTGTACTTTTTCAGTTCCGTATTCCACGTATGATCTTGGGTTTTCTAGTAGGTGGCGCGTTGGCAATAGCAGGAATGCTGCTGCAAGCCATAAGCCGAAATGCTTTAGCAGACCCGGGCATATTGGGGATAAATGCTGGTGCTGGATTATCCATGATGTTATTTTTGCTGTTACAAAATAGCTCAACCGGCTTACATACGTATGTTCAGCCCTTGTATGCTTTATTGGGTGGATTTATCGTTGTCGCTCTATTATTTATGCTTTCCTATGATCGCAATCAAGGCATTATTCCCATTCGATTAATTTATACTGGTATTGCTGTTGCGGCTGCGATTAGTGCATTTATGATTGTGTTAACCTTCGTACTAGATCCTTCGCAATATCAGATGATTAAGGTGTGGTTGGCAGGGAACATAGGGAATAGTAATTGGAGTCACGTGTATGCTATGCTGCCTTGGTTACTTCTTATTGTGCCTTTATTAATTCGGAATCATCTTATATTGGATGTACTAAGGCTTAACGATCCTGTAGTCATTAGTTTAGGGGTATCTCTAAATAAATATCGTGTTTGGTTTTTAGTGTGTAGTGTCTTATTGGCGGCACCAGCGGTTGCTGTTAGTGGGAGTATTGGATTTGTAGGACTAGTAGTTCCACATTTAGTTAGACGACTCTTTCGTGGCCATAAAATAATGATTCCCGCATGTTTATTAATCGGTGGCGGATTAGTTGTTATTGCAGATGCGCTTGGTAAAATGGTGGTAGCCAATACTGAAATACCAGCAGGAGTGATTGTGGCTTTAATCGGTGCTCCATACTTTTTATATTTATTGATTAAAAGTGAATAATTGAAAAAAACTTTGCGATTGGTGCTGGATATAAAAAAGAATGCCTTGATTATGCTATAATCCAAGGCATTCTTTTTTATATAGTTTTCGTTTTCAGCTTTTCTAAAAGATCTTTCCACCAGTAAATAGATTGCTCTAGTTGAGATGCGTAGTAGCTTTCCATGAAATCTACGACGTCACGGGTGGAGCTATCTACATCTATTTGCTGGTAAATTTGATTTAATTGATCTTTTTTTATAAGTGACTGTTCAATTTTCATCTCGATAATCGGGATCACTTTATCAGTCTCTACAAAACGAAGATTCACAAGAGCAACAATCATATCTGAAATAGATTCTGCATCTTCTATTACCTTATAAATTTTGAGCGGGAGTTGCTTGCGCCCTTTATCGGTAATGGAAAACACCTGTTTGTCTGGGCGATGTTCTTCTTTGATAATCTCTACCTGTTCAACTAAGCCCTGTTTCGTAAGGGATTCAAAATGATAATATAGTTTGCTTTCAGATAGATTTAGCAATGTATCAAATGGAATAGGGGTGGATAGTTCTTTTTTTAATTTATAAGGATAATTATTTTCATCCATTAACTTACTTAAGATATAAATTTGAATTGACATCACAGAACCCACTCCTAATTGTTGGCTAAACTCTATCTTACCAAACCTAGGCGGTTATTTCAGCTGTATTTTTAACTTCAACGGGCAGTATAGTTTCTTTAGTCAGAGGTACAGATTTATGAACAAACCGGACGATAACAATGTTAATCATCATAGCCCCGGCAAATACGCCTGCTAATCCCCATAAGAAGGGTGCTGGACTAATAGAACCAAACATTTGTGCCAAATAAGCTTGCACAGAATAATACATCGGGGTGATGCGGCCGAACCAATCGTATGGTGTATACATCATATCACGAGGCATGGTAGCACCATTGGCGATGGTTTGCATGAGCAGGATCGGAATATTTAAGACCATACCGCCTTCGCCAACTAGGAAGACCATAATCGCACACACGTTAAATGCAGCCATATACATTAGAATTTGCTGAGCAGCAACTGGTAACAGTAAGGATAGGTCTACATCTGCAACAGAGAAGGCAATGGTTAAAGCAACGACTGTTGATAATACAGCGATTAATAAAGCTGTGAGTTGAACGAACATAAACAGTTTTGTCTTGCTTGCCTTCCCGCGGTTCGCTTTAAAAGAAGCAACTAATTGCATGGAGGCAATCATTGCCCCAACATAACCAGCCATAGTTAAGAACATAGGTAGCATGTTGTTGTGCATGCCGTCCGGAACATCATTGATGACAACATAATTCCCGACATAACTATTTTCAATTTGTGTAGCCATTGCGGTGGCTTGTTCTTCAGGTACGTTAAAGTTCATTAACACACCTTTTGCGGTTTGCTCTGAGAAGTTCGCGCTTAATTGTTTGTTAATTTCTCCTACAACGGAAGACATGGCTGAAGATACCATGGTGGCAGAAGCTTCGTTGACTGTGAAATCAATACTTGCGGATACCTTACCGCTTTGAACGTTGGCGGAAAATTCTTCTGGAATATGGACAACTAGAGCTAACTTATTATGTTCTAATTCATCCATCGCCTTTTTATTCGATACATCGGTTTTTATCGTTTTGAATGGTAAGCTCTCCGTGAACTGACTCGAAATCTGAGCCCCATATTGACCGGCATCATCATTGACGATAGCAATTTTTAAATCATCCATGTTCCCTGGAAGTGCTGTATACCCTGGTAAGAAAATACCAAGCATCGCAATGGCATAGAACACACCCATAAAAATAGAACCAATGGCCCCTTTGGACTTCAAAAACTGTGAAAACTTCAACTGTATACCTTCTTTCTTCTGAATAACACTTTTATTTTAGTACTCCAATTAAAGTACTTTTAACTGAGTGAGATTTATAGTACGATAATTCATTATAAATGTCAAATTTAAGATACAATGGGTAAGTAGTGAATGATTAAAAAATGAATAACTGAAGGGACTTCGAATATGAACAAGGTTATTGTAATTGGTGCAGGGATATTAGGGGCTTCAGCAGCTTATCAGCTAAGTAAGTTAGGTGCTGAGGTCATCATTATAGATCGTAAAGATGTTGGACAAGCAACAGATGCAGCAGCAGGGATTATTTGTCCATGGTTGTCTCAACGCAGAAACAAAGCGTGGTATCGTCTTGCTAAAGCGGGTGCAAGCTTTTATCCGGCACTTATTCAAGAGTTGGAAGAGGCTGGAGAAACCGAGACTGGATACGCAAAAGTAGGAGCGATATGTATTCATGAGGATTTGAAAAAGTTACTCGCGATGAAAGAAAGAGCGGAGCTGCGCAGAGAGGACGCCCCTGAAATAGGGGAACTTACGATGCTGACGGATCTTGAAGCACAAGAGAAGTTTCCCTTATTGTCGGAAGGTTACCATGCGCTTCATGTATCCGGTGCAGCAAGAGTGAACGGACGTGAATTACGTGATGCTTTGCTAAGAGCAGCACAGCGTAACGGTGCGCAAATGATTGAGGGCGATGCTATTTTAGAGCATGCTGATCATGAAATTAAAGGGGTTAGCGTAGGAGAACAGACATTCACAGCGGATGAAGTGATTGTGTGCGCAGGGGCTTGGTCTAACGCTTTGCTTCATCCGCTTGGGATCATGCTCCAGGTGCGTTATCAAAAAGCTCAAATTATGCATTTGAAGCTTGCTCAACAAGCGAGTACAGAGCAATGGCCTGTGGTAATGCCGCCTACAGATCAATATATACTTGCGTTTGCGGATCGAAATATCGTGGTAGGTGCTACTCACGAAAATGATGTCGTAGGTTATGATACTGCTGTAACCGCAGGAGGAATGCAAGAAATATTAAATAAAGGTCTGCAAACGGCTTCCGGTCTTGCGGATTGTAGCCTAAATGAGATAAGAGTAGGGTTCCGTCCTTTTACTGCAGATTTTCTTCCCGTGTTAGGCAGGGTTCAAGGATGGAATAAACTAATTGTTGCTAATGGACTAGGGTCATCCGGATTAACGATGGGACCCTTTCTTGGTGAGCAGCTAGCCAAGCTGGCCATGAATCAACAGGTAGATATTCCGCTTGAAGACTATGCATTAGAGCATGCGATAAATTGATGAGTACGAGCACGAATGGAGGGGAAGTCCAAACATTCACCTCAGTCACGCACTTACCTTAATAGAAAAATCTTAACTTCAACTAATATAGCGAAGGTTTTTTTTATCCTTTATACTGAAAAGACCAATTAATCTTCCTAGGAGTTGTCTAACGAATCATGATAAAGAAAGAAGTCGCGCATATACGCAAGCAATTTAAGCTGGATCACGATTTAATGAGTATTTACGATATTCTCAACGTGTATATTATGAAGGAAAGCAACGAGATCTATCATTGGGAGCGCCAGCCGTTTGGAATGGTGGACAGAGAGAAGCAGGAGCTGTATATGGGCAATTTCAAAAAACTCCTGACCGGTGAATTGGATCAGAAATTGTTCGAGTTGAAGTTTCAAGCGGAAGCGGAGGAGCCAGCGCAGGTGATGCTTCATCAAGCTTTGGTGACAGGGGATCCGGATGAATGGCAGGACCTGATGCTGCTGTTGGTGGACAGAATGATGGCGGATACTCATTATGAACGGGATACGGTGATCACTTTCGTTCGCGGACAGTATTTCCGCCCGACTAAAGATAGAAACGATGAAGCCGAGGAAAGTGAGAAAAACGAACTATTCGCGCATCCTTTTATCCTATGCAGCGTGAATTCCACGGAGAAACAACGGAAAGCTCTCTTGTTTGATTACGTGGAGCGGGAGTTCAAGTACAATGTCATTGTAGATCCGATCGTCAAGTTAAGTACGCCGGAGCAAGGTTTCTTTTACCCAAGCGTGACGGACAATTATTCCGATGTGAACCGCATTCTGTATTGTACGGGGAAATCGAACTTCCCGGATCCGCATTTTGTCGGAGAGGTCTTGAATGCCGAAAGATCCAATACGGCTCTGGAAGAGAGAGCTATATTCGAAGACATCGTGAAGGAAGTGGCGGGCGAACAGCTTGATGCAACCACTCTCGCACAGGTGTACGAGGAGATCCATCAGGTCATCGAAACCAACGACGATAAGGAAGAACCTCCAATGCTCGATTATAGAGATCTGGAACGTGTACTGACGGTAAGTGGCGTAGAGAACGTGACAATGGAAAAAGTGGAACGGGCGTTTGAAACGATCGTTGACGATAAGCATTATGAGATGAAGGCGAGCAGCGTAATGCCAAAATTCACTACCAAATCGATAAAGATCGATACAAAGGTAGCTACGATTTCGGTCAGCCCGCAGGATTTAAAATATGTGAAGCAAGTGAATTATCATGGGAGACGCTGCATTTTGATTGAGGTTGACGAAGATGCCGTGATCGAAGGATTCACACTTACTACAGAGAATCTTTAGACCGCTTCAACAATGTTATGTGCTATCCTTAAAGTCTTTGAACAAGACTAAGGATAGCCCAATTTGTTTTGTGTCAAATACGGTGATTAAAGATATATTCGATATATTCTTTTGCGCTAGTATTAATTTCTTCATCGCTGGCTTGGAATGAAGCTCCAAAAACAGCAAAGTACGGTAGGGCTTCTGCGCCTACATGTTTGGCACTGGCTTTAAAGGGTGCGATCACTTCGTCTACGGTAAAAGAAACAGAGCCCTCTGGCTGATAATTTTCCTTTTTATCACCGATAGATAGGGCCAGCCCTAGCTTTTTCCCGTTAAGCTTGTCACCGTTTGATCCATAAGCCCATCCGTAAGCCAACACATCGTCAAACCATTTTTTTAATAGCGGCGGATAACTGTACCAATACAACGGGAATTGAAAGATCACATGGTCATAAGCTTCCATTAGATTTTGCTCTCTAGGAACATTAATATTCCAGTCAGGGTACTCCTTATAGATCTCATGAAGGGTAATATCGTTGGGATATAATAGCAGTTCTTCTTTCCAGCGCTGGTTGACCCTCGAATTCTCAAGGCCCGGATGCGCCAAAATCACTAGTGTTTTCATGATGAATCTCCATTCTCAGGCCTATATTATTTATGAATATTATTATTATCTTGCAGGTTGTAAAAAAAGAAAATACACACAATAAAGTAAGATGGTTACTTTGAGGTGTGTACTGGACTCAGAAAAAAATATATGCAACAATGAAGTTTTGAGTAAGCTTAATTTGATCAGCATGAACGAGGTGTTATTCTATGAAACAATATCATTTAGGGATAGAGGCAACACTAGAAATCATCGGCGGAAAGTGGAAAGCTTTGATCATTTGCTTTTTGATGTCCGGTGCCAAAAGAACAAGTGAATTACAGCGTAATATTCAAGGCATCTCACAAAAGGTTCTGATCCAGCAGCTTCGTGAACTTGAGAGGGATGGGCTTGTCAAAAGATTCGTGTACCAGCAGATGCCGCCAAAAGTTGAATACAGCCTCACGGAATATGGCGTTACAGCCAATAAGATCGTGGATGTTATGTGTTCTTGGGGAAAAGAAAATATAAAAATAAGACAAAGACGAGGAGAAGAGATCGTCTTGTTGGAGGATACATGTCCTGGAGCAAATTAAAGCAACAACTGGAGAGTTTTCTCTGTCCTGCGTTATCTGGCAAGGTTGAATATCGCGCAAGCAGCTACCGTTATTTACCTGATAAATCAGGGAGCTGTTATATTTCGGTAGATAAAAAGAACGTACTCAATATGAATGATAGAACTAACTCAATCAGATGGTATCAGACGGAGCAGGAGATTAAGAATGATTCAGAACTCCAAATTCCAATCCACCCTGAAGACATCGAAGCGGTTAGAAAAGATAGTAAAGGGAACATCCCGGAGGATCGTCTAATAGTCATTGCAAGAAGCAGAAAGATATCAGAAGTTGCAAAGGAGCTTTTGTCAGCACAGACGTCATTAAGTAAATCGAATTTTATCGTTATAGCTAATAAGTTTCTATCTACTTCTATAGAGGAAAGCATAGAGAGCGATGATATCTTATTGAATATTCTGGCTTTAGTGGACAGACGGGTTGGGAAAAAGCGGATTTTAAACATGAGCGAGAAGATGCAGTTAAAGCATCCGATTGTGCAATATTTTTATGAACTACGGCGTAGTACATTGTGAATATAACTAAACTCTCCCTTGCCCAATGGGACCTGCTTCATCCATTATAAATAGGTAATCATCTCCTCCATAGAGCGTAACTTTAGCCTGTATCCATAAAGGAGAGGAACCCATAGGATGAAACTGAAACAAATAAATGACTCTATTTATTATTTAGAAAACGTCAGAGAAACAGACAGACCTGTTTTGGGATATGTTTTAGGTGACAGCTTTTCAATTATGATTGATTGTGGTAATTCAGAATCGCATTTAGCTGCCTTTATAAAGTGTTTGGATGATAACAATCTGCCACGTCCCAAATATGCTTTGATCACGCACTGGCATTGGGATCATACCTTTGGTATGCATGCTTTTGACGGGGAAACTATAGTCTCTTCAGCAACGAATGAGGCACTAAAGCGCCTGAAAGAATGGGAATGGGATGAAGAAGCTGTGGTAAAACGCTTAGAGACCAAAGAGGAAATAGCATTCGCCTATAACTGTATGAAAAAAGAATATGATACGTTTGATAAGATTAAGGTTAGCACAGGAAATATTATGTTCGAGGATGCTTTAACGCTGGATTTAGGGGGCACCACTTGCCAGATTATAAAGGTAGGAGGGCCACATGAAGACGATTCTTGTGTTGTATATATAAAAGAAGCGGGAGTATTATTCGCAGGCGATGCACATAGCGGGGATTATTATCATGGAGAAGGTAAAATTGATCCGGTAAAAATGAAAGAATATATTGAGCTTTTATCGACTCTTTCATTTACTACGTATATCCCGGGGCACGACGCCCCTATGAGCAAGGAACAAATCATTCCCTTGTTAAATAGATTTTGTGAGGTCAAGTAAAGGCTAGCCTTATCACATAACAGCTTATTTTATTAGGTGAATTGTTAGGTATGAATTCGGTAGTGTACCGGACGCATGCCTTTTTGTTGTGCTTGATGGGGCAGTTCAGAGGGGGGGCTTATTTGCGTTTATTGGGAAGCAGCGTTACGATTAACCATAAGCAGCCTTGCTTCAGACCCCTTCCGAGCTATTAGAAATCTTAGACGAATTATACATCGATGGCTGGGGACTTGTACAGAAAGGGAAACAGAAATGGATAAGAAAATAAGCGTAGAGAATCTAAAACTGACACCACAAAATGATACTTATTATATTGCTTGGAGTATCGGAGTCGATAAGAAGTATAAAAAGCATATGAAAAAAGAAATAAAGAGCCAACTCACAGACGTTCTAGGATCCATGACTCAAAATAATGCTGTGGAGGATATTTCAGTTTACAGTCATAACAAAACAGCCGAAAAACATGGAGAATTCATTATATGGGATTATCTTATCCTAATGCAGATCAAGGAAAAAGAAGATGCCGAAATCATTTTACCTAACTTAAAAAATGTGAATATACCTTTCGTGCTCGAAACAATCCGTATGGAGTTACTTGTAACCACACCAAACAGCACGTACCCTACACCAGGGGAAGGCGCGCGAAAACGGCATGTAAAGCCATTTTATGCAATTGAATATGTCGATGTTCAGCCTAATCATTTAGATGAATTCCGAGACATAATGATTAACAATAACGGACCGGCAATGAAGTACATAATGGAGGAAGCGAGATGGTGTCATAATTTTTATGCATTAGAAACGCTGACTGTCTTCTATCATAATTCAAGTTATCCTACTTGGAATCAGATTCATGTCATAGGTTTGTATTTGGAATCAATTTTTCTATATAAAAAAGATTTCTCAAAAGGGCTGGCACTGACCCACAGCATTTCATTTGAAGAAAACTTTGCGCAGTTAAAGAAGATAAGAACCATGTTATATAAAACAATCGGGAGAAAGATGATCTAGAATAGACCAATGGATCAATGGATCAATGGATCAATGGATCATACCCACCCCGTAAACTCCAAAATAGACGCTTTAGCGGATTGTGCTTCGGATTGTGCGCCTTTACGCCATTGTTTAGGTGACTCGCCCATAAGCTTGGAGAAACATCGGTTGAAGCTGGATATGGACTGAAAACCTACTTGCTCAGAGATGGAGAGAATGGAATCATCCGTACTTTTTAACTGCTTGCAGGCCTCTTCAATACGGGTACTGTTTAGGAAGTCGAGAGGTGCGGACCCCATAATCTCATGGAATTTCCTGCGAAAATGAGTAGTACTTAGGTGGCACAGATCAGCTAAAAAATCGATAGTAATTGGCATCATGTAGTTTTTAGTGATGTATTCCAGAACGGGTGAGATGACAAAATCGCCCTTCAGGCTATGCTCTGTTTCTTGATCAACCAAGGGTTCATTCCGGGAATGAATTCTAAGGAGCTCTATATAAAGCGATAACAATAAGCCGTAGGCACTTTCTTGATAGTAAGGATTTTTTTGTTTCAATTCCTCCACGACCGATGTCGCAAGGGTATAAACCTTGGGATGTTCCTCTTTGTTCAAAATACAGTTTGTTCCCTTTATTGCCCACAGATTCGGCTCAAAGTTGCTGTAAGCGCTCTTGAAGGATTGCTGAAAAAGATCCTCAGGCGAAAAAAAGATATAAGACCACAGACTGGCTTCATTCGGCGAACTATAAGTTGTATGAGGGAGATACCTAGGGATGAAGGTCACATCTCCGGCTTTAAAAGGCACAGATTCTCCTTTGATCTCCATGATGCCGCTATCCGAATGGCAAATGCCAATCTCCAAATGATTATGGAAATGCAGATGTTCACTTTTAATATCAGAAATCTTCCAACGTTCACCGCTTAACAGCAAGATAGGAAAGTTTATCGGTAAGCTGTAGTGGCGGTATTCAATGATGGGCTTCTTTTTTCTGGGCATATTGGGTCCTCTGCTCCCATTCCGTTGATTTGTGAAGAGTATAGGTGAAAGTGATTTCGAGTTCAACTATAGAGAAGTTTGGAACTGTAGGAGCGTTAGCGTCCGCCTTTGTCAGCAGATTTCCACCGCGAAGAGCGGTATAAAATCAAGAAATCTGCAGACAACAGCGGCCGGAAGTCCAAACATTCTCTGTAGTCACGGCCAATTCCGAAATATAAGAACTACTAGTTAATGGTTGAAATTGCACAGTTTAGTTATGAATATGCTTAGAATCAGACCATTTTACTACTTACAATAGAGTTAGTAAAGCGTTTACAATATGGACGGACAGCTCTCAAGCGCCTTTGGGGGCGTGTGCGAAAGAGAGGAGAAACAAGATGCTTCAATTAAATTATGACAGAGAAGAGATTTTAAGGGTCATCGATAAAGTGGTCAGAAAAACAATGGCGATGGATTTAACATGGGACTGGCCTTGTGGTGTGGCTTATTATGGGGTAACCAGAGCTTATGAAACTACAGGAAATAAAGAGTATTTGGATATGCTTGTCCAGTGGGCAGATGAATATATCGAGCTGGGTCTGCCGGATTGGACAGTTAACACCTGTGCTATGGGCCATATGCTGATCACCTTGTATGAAGAAACAGGTAACCAGAAGTATTGGGATATTGTGATGAGCAAAGTGGATTATCTGCAGAACAATGCGCTTAGATTCGGAGATCATGTGTTGCAGCATACCGTCTCTATTTCTAATGATTTTCCAGAACAGGCATGGGCGGATACCTTGTTTATGGCGGCATTTTTTCTGCTTCGTGTAGGAAGCAAATTAAAGGATCAGGAAATGATCCAAGATGCCTTGAATCAATATTATTGGCATATCAAATACCTGCAAGATCCTAGCAGCGGGTTTTGGTACCACGGCTACAATAATGTGAAGCAGGATCACATGTCTGGACTATTCTGGGGCAGAGCGAATGCTTGGGGCGCATACACTATGTCGCAAGTTAAAAAGCTTTTGAAAGAATGGTATTTGTATCCGCAGTGTATGGACGTGGAGTGTTCGCTGCGCGATCAGCTGGCCGCACTCAAGCTGGTGCAAACGGAGCACGGCCTGTGGCGGACTGTACTAGATGATGAGGAGTCTTATGAAGAAGTATCCGCGTCTTGCGGCATTGCGGCTGCTATGATCAATAACGGCAATCCGCTGCATACCAAATATGTGCAAAAGGCCTTGAAAGGTATTTTGAACAATATCAGTGATGATGGACGGGTACTAGGTGTTTCTGGCGGAACAGCGGTTATGAAGGATCGGGAAGGATACCGCAATATTCCAAAAGACTGGATTCAAGGCTGGGGTCAAGGCTTAGCATTAGCTTTTCTATCCGATATGCTTAAATAGGAGGGATCCAAGTTGTCCAAAAAAACAACGGGGGCCTTTACACTGCCGGGAGAATCCGGTTATGAGGCATTGACCCTGGAATTAGCTGAAC
This sequence comes from Paenibacillus sp. FSL F4-0122, assembly GCF_038002845.1. Classification (NCBI taxonomy): domain Bacteria; kingdom Bacillati; phylum Bacillota; class Bacilli; order Caryophanales; family Paenibacillaceae; genus Paenibacillus; species Paenibacillus sp. FSL F4-0122. The sequence goes on along the minus strand of NZ_JBBODI010000001.1, from coordinate 1,470,510 downwards.
GTTGGGGTGCCGATGTCATCCGTGACAGTGACGGCACACAGTTGTCCGATGAGATTATCAACGCAGGATACGGCATTTATTCTACAATCTGCATCATCAGAGATCATAACGAATGGGCGTCCCAGAATTCAGACAAGCTGCAGCAGAGCTTTTTAATAACAAATCCTAAGGTAGCGGTACAAGATTATTTATCCATCTATCTGATGGAGGATTTTTTTGCTGAACAATTCCGAGTGAATGATTCCAAAGAGGCGTTTAAGTACTGGCAGGTTTTTGACCGAACGACGGGCGAAGAGGTTCCAAGAGAACTGTGGAATTATGAGCGGGAATCGGGAAATGTAGTCATTACTGGAATTGCACCTTGGCATAAATACACAGTCAGCTTCATGGTCTATCGGATTTGGGAAGAGATCTCCATGTACAATCACACCACGAATCACTGGGAAAAAGAGCATCTGATGCAGATTGATCCCATCTATGTAGAAACGCAAAAATATTTACTCCATTGGATAGAAGATTGGTGTCATAAGCATAAGGAAACAACAGTGGTTCGATTTACCTCCCTCTTTTATAATTTCGCCTGGATCTGGGGCAGTGATGAGCGCAATCGCCATTTGTTCTCGGACTGGGGTTCATATGATTTTACGGTAAGCTCAAGAGCGCTTGATCTGTTTGCCAAAAAATATGGGTATTCGCTCACGGCCGAGGATTTTGTGAATGGTGGGAAATATCGGGTCAGTCATATCCCGGCGCAGCAACGGAAGCTGGACTATATGGCATTTATCAATGATTTTGTCATCGAATTTGGTAAGCAATTAATTGATATTGTGCATAAGCACGATAAGCTGGCGTATGTCTTCTATGATGACAGTTGGGTTGGCATGGAGCCTTACAATGACCGTTTTGAGGAGTTTGGTTTTGACGGGATGATTAAATGTGTGTTCTCAGGGTATGAGGCAAGGCTTTGTTCTGGTGTAAAAGTAGATACCCATGAGATTCGGCTGCATCCCTATTTATTTCCGGTTGGATTGGGAGGGCTTCCTACGTTTATGGAGGGAGGTAACCCTACGCTCGATGCCAAAAAGTATTGGATTAATATCCGGCGCGCCTTGCTCAGAGAGCCTATAGATCGGATTGGACTGGGCGGATATTTGCATCTTGTAGAGCCTTATCCGGATTTTTGTGATTATATCGAAAAGATCGCGGATGAATTCAGAGAAATTAAAGAGCTGCATCATAAAGGCAAACCGTATCACATTAAGACGAAGGTAGCCATTTTACACGCTTGGGGTAAATTGAGATCGTGGACCTTGTCCGGGCATTTCCATGAAACGTATATGCATGATCTGATTCATATCAATGAGGCTTTGTCCGGATTGCCGATTGAAGTCCAGTTCATTGATTTTGAAGATATCCGTCAGGGAGTATTACAAGAGTGTGATGTAGTGATTAATGCCGGCTCGGCAGGTTCAGCATGGAGTGGCGGAGAATACTGGAGTGACCATAAGTGCGTGGACTTACTGACAGCGTGGGTTTATGAGGGCGGTACTTTTATAGGTGTCAATCAGCCTTCGGCGCTTGAAGGTTATGACAGCTTTTTCAGAATGGCCCATGTGCTTGGTCTGGATGAGGATACAGGCTCCAAGGTAGCTCATGGAAGATGGACATTTGAGGCTAGAGATGAGCAAGGTTTATTGCCTGAAGGAGCCAGTATAACACCTAAAAATAACATTTATCTTACGGATGGCTCGGCAGCGGTATTGTGTGAAAAGAGTGGGATGATAACATTGTCTGCCCATGCCTTTGGTAAAGGAAAGGGGATCTACCTGCCTTCTTTCACCTTAAGCTTTGAAAATACAAGATTGCTGTTAAATGTGATTCGTTATGCCGGGAATGAGTTAAAGGACACAAAGTATATTACGGATAATTTATATACAGAGTGTGCGTATTATCCAGAAAGTAAAATACTCGTCGTGATTAACAATAGCGACCAGCTTCAAAAAACTACGATTGATACAGAATATGGACAACAAACGTTGGAATTAGATCCGTTTGATACTATTATCCGAACTATTGGCGATTAATTACATTAAAAAAGCTCAAGCCAGCGGCTAACTTGCCGATGCTTGAGCTTTTTGCTGTGAGGCCTATAGTATCTAGTATCTACTTATTTTGCTTTTATGAATTCAGCAGATTTGATCCCAGCTTGACGGCCGAAAATAATGATTTCTGCAACAGAGTTGCCGCCAATCCGGTTTTGTCCGTGTAAGCCGCCTGTAACTTCACCTGCCGCAAACAGACCAGGAATAGCTTCACCATCTTTATTCAGAACTTCTGTGTTCGTATTGATCTTCACACCACCCATGGTGTAGTGAATCCCAGGAGCAATTTTAATAGCGTAGAAAGGACCAGTGGACAGGTCATTGTCCATTCCTGTAGTTCTGCCAAATTCGGCATCCTTTTTATTCTTAACCGCGCTGTTCCAAGTATCAAGCGTTGTTGCCAGCTTATCCTCTGGAACACCGATTTCTTTGGCCAAAGCTTCGATGGAATCCGCCTGAATCACGAAGCCCATTTTGTCATATTGTTCAATAGCCTTCACACGGGATTTAACACCGGAATCAAAGACCAGCGTAGCTGCTTTTTCAGGCAGTGTATTGATGGAAGCCGTTACTTTATCACGGGTATCCAATTCGTTGGTGAAGCGTGTGCCTTCACTGGAAACAAGGATAGCGCCTTCCCCACGAACAGCTTCGCCGATGAGGTAGGATTTTTCTTGCTGCACAGTCGGGTGAACTTGGATTTGATCCATATCGACGGTTGTGCCGCCGAGTTTCTCAATCATCTTGATGCCGTCTCCGGTACTGCCGATTTGGTTAGTAGTAACATAGCCTTCCAAGTCAGGTCTTACTTCGGAGATCAAATCCATATTGGCACCGAACCCGCCAGTGGTTACAACGACAGCATCTGCCGTAATTGCTTTTTCCTCTGTTTGGTTAAAGAGGACTTTAACGCCATTAACCTTGCCGTCTTTTTCGGTAATTTCTTTGACATCAGCATTCACGAAAAGTGGAATTTCTTTCTCTTGTACGTTTTTCACTAAACCTTTGACAAGGTATTGACCCACAGCAGAGCCATCTTCAGGACGGTGTGTACGTTTTTCGTTCATGCCGCCTGTAATGGTGATATTGTTCAAGCGGATTCCTATGGAATCCAGCCAATCGATCGCACTCGCGGAATTATCAACGAAGAAACGAAGCATTTCTTTGTCGTTAGTGTCATGGCCACCTTTTAATGACTCTTCATAAAATAAATCATTGCTGTCTTCAATGTTTTGTTCTTTTTGGAATTTCGTTTCAGAAGCGTTCATTCCCGAAGAGGATTTGGTTGTGTTCCCGCCGGCAACCGGCATTTTTTCCAAAATAACAGGGTTCATGCCTTTCTCTTTAGCCTCAAGCGCCGCGGACATTCCCGCACCACCCGCACCGACAATGATGATATCATATTTATCTTTTAATTGATCGAATGGTGTGTAGCTTGCTTCAGATGCCCCGGAGACGGCTTCAACTTCTTTTTTCTCGTTGTTATTACTCTTGCTCTCGTTCACCTTGTCGTTTCCATTACCGCAACCTGCAGTAACGAGCATGACAGAGAGGACGAGACTCAGAGCACCAGCTGCTTTCTTTTTCATTGTTAACCCTCCACTTTTATATTTCTCTATTAAGATGTACCAAAAGAACCCGACAAAAAAGAAAGGAAGTATCAGAGGGAGTTGGAAGTGGAGAAGCGCGCGCGTCGCTGTTATTCTCCTAACTTCAAATCTTCTACGGTTACGTCCACAGTTTCCATCGTTATTCTCTTTAGTTCATCTTCTTATTAAGTATACCATCAATCACGGCTATTAGTGAAAGTTTTCACAAATTATACAAGTCGTCTATTCTAACATAGGGTAACGAAATATTGAGCAGATTAGGCGAAAAATGGATCATAGACCTTGCAATTAGAAGGTTTTGACGTAAGATTTTCTCACTGTAGAACTGGTAACTGTCACGGATTAGTAAAGCGGTTTTTGTTCTTCTGGATTTTTAAATGGTAAAATGAGAGTATTGCCTACTAGTCAATCCGGAAAGACTAACATGAGACATAGAAACAAATTCTAATTAATAGGTGAGAATATGGAATTTAATAATGTAATAAAAGAAAAAGTAAAAGAAGATAACTATAAAGTGTTTGCTTTACTAAGCCGCTATTTGAATAATACCCCCGACTTTATTAACAAAGAAGAAATTGAAGAAATCGTAAACTGTGGTGTATCTTATGAATACGCTTTTGGTTTAATGCTGGCTGCTGCTTTTGGGTTGGATACGGTTGATAATGTTGATGATAAGGAATTGTTCAACCAATATTTTAGCAATATGCTTCATAAGCTTGATGCAAATGAATATTATGACAATCCATATTATAAAAATATCAAGATTCCTACTATAAAGATTAATAATAGTGAATTAAAATATGAAAAATATAAACCTTTTGAAGGTTTTGTTTGCAATGATATCATCCGGACAGAAGAGGGAAGACAAATTCCTCAGGTTGGTTTTTTTCAAACTGAATTCATGTTCCCGGCCGTATTAGAGAATGATAGAATCTGGATGACGATCACGCCCAATGAAATAGAAACAATGAAAGAAGCTGTAGATAAAGCGTGTGGGAATGTTCTTACGTTTGGGCTTGGGCTTGGCTATTATGCTTATATGGTTTCTGAAAAAGATAATGTTGAAAGCATAACGGTTGTTGAAAAAAATCAAGATGTCATTGATCTATTTAATAAATATGTACTGCCCCAATTCAGTAATGCTCACAAGATCAGGCTTATCCAAGCAGATGCTTTCGAATATGCAGAACAACATATGTCTAAGGAAAAATATGATTTTGTATTTACGGATTTATGGCATGATGTTTCTGATGGAATGGACATGTATTTAAAAATGAAAAAGTTTGAAAAGAAAAGCCCGGATACTGTATTTATGTACTGGATAGAACAATCTATTTTATGTTATTTGTAGTTTTGGGTTGCGTAAATCTGTTGTAGCTGACTCCGAAAGGAAGAACCATTTTTGAAAACTCCTATATCTCTCATAAATTGGCTAGAGCACAACGAAATCATGAACGACTTATTAAATCAGGAAGATAGCTTAACTGCGCATACAATGGATCAAGGATTTGAAGCTGAGGTCATGAGGATTAATTCTGATCAAGAGAGCTATGTACTGAAAACATGGAATAAGGAATCCAGACCGGATGTCCAGTTTCAATATCGTTTATTGGATGTTCTATCCGAACGAGGAGTAGCCGTCTCTAAACCAGTGGGCTGGGGAATCAATCCGGAGGGACATAGGGTGTTGTTAACAAGTTTTGACGGAACCCCTATTCATAAAATGAATACTCGGAAAATGAAGGAACTCGCAAGCCTATTAGCAAAAATACATAAAATTCGCGTTGAAGAGATTGGAAATATACAACTGCCAAAATACGATTTCATCGGCTACTTTTTCCCTGAAGCCAAAGAACAATCTGATATTTATAATGTGTTGACTATTCTTGTTGAGCAAACTCCAATGAAGCAAGACTGTATCATTCATGGGGATTTTCATATCGGAAATATAGTGGAGGATAAAGAGCGATATACCATAATTGATTGGACGAACGGCCAGTTGGGAGACTCTAGATATGATTTTGCCTGGTCACTTATTCTGCTGAAAATATATATCTCCGAGCGTTATGCTGATGTGTTCCGATCTGCTTATCTATTGGAAAATGATATAGATCAGGAAGAACTTGAAATCTTTGAAGCCTGGGCATGTCTACGGTGGATTTTGCTGAATAGAAGAGGTAGCACACCGAAAGGGCCTAATACAACGAAGAGAGTGAAAAGTTTAATCGCTGATAATCGGTTTTTAAAAAAGATGGATAGTAAATTCTTCTGATGTACGCAAGGATGGATGGATTTTCTGGGAGATTGGGTATATAATGTAACCCGATTCCCAAGGCAATAGCCGCTTTTAAGGGCGGTAGGCTTCAGCAAATAGGACACGACAGATAGACCGCATGCCTTTGTGAGTGGGCGGTCTATTTGCGTACCCCTCTTTCTAAATCTCTTCTTTGCGAATTCCCACATATCCGATTTTCATTGGATTTTCAGTTTGGGTGTTTATAATGCTTTTTATGAATCGGGGCAGCGGATTGTAAAGGGCTTTCGATTGCGCAAAGGAGGTTTTCCATGATAAGAGGAATTCAAAAAACATTGTATCTCATACTTGCATTCTTTATCGGTCTTTTTATCGCATCCTCCTTTTTTATTAGGGCGAAATATAATTATTTCGTATATGGGGACACGCCAATTTTGGAGAGACAACAGCTGGGTCTTTTTATTCTAGTGATCGCAGTGGTGCTGGCATTAAGCGTTATTTTGTATAAAATGTGCCTGAAGCTTAATAAGTACAGTTGGAAAATAGTCATTCCAGCCACACTGCTATTTTCTTTTGCAATCCAGATGGTGATTATCTTTCTGTTTCCACGCTTGCCGACGGATGATTCGCAGACAGTGCTTTCATTGGCACTCGACATGCTGTACAGGAATGATTATTCGTCGTTTGACACGAACGGCTATCTGCATATGTTTCCGTTTAATTTTTCGATCGTTTTATATTTAAAGACGTTGTTGTTGATCTTTCCGGATAATTATCTGGTAATCAAAATATTTAATATTCTGTTTACACTCTTAACCTCATTAATGATTTATATGCTGTATAAAGAGCTCAATTATAAGTCCAAGGATAAGGATTATGGCATCCTCGTGTTTGCCGCAACCTATATCCCTTCATTGTTTATGAGTAATTTTATCTATAACGATGTGATCGCTACCGCTTTTCTGACAAGTGCTTTATATTTTGCCATAAGATTTATCAAAAGAAGGTCCATTAAGGATATTTTCTTCGCAGCTCTCTTACTGGCAATAGGCAACTATTTCCGCAGTATCGGTGTTATTTTTCTGATTACCGTGGTGGCGGGTCTTTTATTTAACATACGTTCTATCGGAGTGAAAAAGGTTCTTAGCGCTTTGTTTATCACGGCCATATTGTTTAATGTTCCCGGCTGGACGCAAAATGCTGTGCTGCAGGCGACGAATGTTGCAGATGAACCGATGAACGAAAATTCCGCACCTGTCTACATGTGGCTGAATATGGGGATCAATCTGGAGACGTTTGGGTTCTGGGACAACCGGGAGAGCTACGCAATCTATCAGCAGGATGCAAATTATAATAAGGCAGAAAGTACGGAGTTATTTAAAGAAGAAATCCGTAATAAACTCTCCGAGGCGGGCCTAAGTGACTTAGTGAAGATGTATTATAAAAAAATCGTTTGGACCTGGACGGAAGGAACCTACCAGATGGAACGATATGGGCTCGGAAACGACGGATCATCCAGTAACGGGGGAAGAATGGGCTTTGTCATGGACCGTTATAGCTACACTAATGCTGCTACGGATTTGTTTAAGGCAGACTCCAATTATAGAAGTGGAATGTTGTGGCTGCTGTATGTTCTGAATTTTCTGATGTATGTGTTTATACTCGTTCGCTTAATCGGTGGAATAAGAGCCAAAAGATTTGAAGAGACCTCTTTGATTCTTGTGGTGCTGGGCTTTATCGGATTCTATCTTTTATGGGAGATCAAGTCCCGGTATATTTACCCGGTGTATCCGCTGCTGATCGTATTATCCTACATGGGTTTTAAGGACGTATACGATTATATGTTAAAAAGATATTTTCCACGTTAACTATGTTCGCTCGGAAAGAGGGGATTCAAAGATGCGGATCAAGCGATATTTCGCTTTGCTCATAGCAGTGCTAAGTTGTTCCATGGTGCTCGTCTCCTGCGATGCTATTACCGCACAGAAGATAACGAGTACTGACTCCGGGTTAAGAGCGAACGGGGGACAGGGCTTCACCGGCGGGCGGGGGAAAGATGGGGGCGGATCTCCCGGCATGAATGGTGGGACAAGGAGAAACGGCAACCCAGGTACAGATGGCGGTGGCGCACAAGGTGGGCGGCAGTGAACAAATTTCATGAACTTGCCCCAAGCCTACGAAGATTAAGTGTGATAGGATAAGGTTACATTTAAATTCCCCGCGGGGGTAAGAAAAGGGAGCACCATGAGAATCATTATATCGCCTGCCAAGAAGATGAAGATGGATACGGATTTCTTGGATTGCCGCCAGATGCCGCAATTCATAAGCGAGTCGCAGACTCTTCTGGCCTTATTACAAAAGTTGAATTATGAAGAAGCCAAATCGTTATGGAAATGCAATGATGCCATCGCCACGCTGAATGTGGAACGGATTCGGGATATGGATGTAACACGGAATCTTACACCGGCTATTTTTTCTTATGAGGGTATCCAGTACCAGTACATGGCACCCGGGGTACTTCAAATGGAGGAGCTGGAATATCTTCAGCAGCATTTACGGATATTGTCCGGATTCTATGGAATCGTCCGGCCATTTGACGGCGTTGTTCCGTACAGGCTGGAGATGCAGGCTAAGCTTAGCGGACCTGGTTTCAAGTCTATCTACGAGTTCTGGAACAGGAAGCTGGCAGATCAGCTATTGTCGGAGACTGACATCATTCTGAATCTGGCCTCTAAGGAATACAGCAAGTGCATCACCCCTTATATTGGCGGAAACGTTCGAATGGTTAGTTGTATATTCGGGCAGGAGATCGGCGGTAAGGTAGTGGAGAGAGCGACCCTGGTCAAGATGGCCAGAGGTGAAATGGTACGCTTCATGGCTGAGCGGCAAATCAGCTGTGTGGAGGATATCAAAGGCTTCGACGGATTTGATTTCAGCTTTGCTGATGAGCTGTCGGATGAGAGTACGTATGTGTTTATTCAGAAAAAGAATGATTAGAGCAAGCAGTACATGAAGGTAATTCTGAAGGAGGTTGAATAACCGGCTTCAGGGTTACCTTTATTTTTTGGTCAATGAAACCAGATGCTGAATTCTAGTTTTTTTAAAGGGGATAGATTAGGGTATAGAGAATAAAGTTCGGGTGGAATAAGAACAGGTTAACGAGGAGGACTTATGATTTTCAAAAGAGATCCATTGGATAAACAGAGCTTACTTAAAGAATTGGATTCGCTAGGCTATTCCGACAGAATCAAAAAAGTAGCAATCTTAGGCCGTGATCATCTCGGATCTGTCCAGTACTCCCAATTACTAGCCTCTTTGCTGGAGGATGGCGTTTATGAAGCGCGACTTGCCTTAATCGGCGCCATTGCAACACAAGATGCTGCTATTATTCTATCAGCACTGCGGCATCCCAAGGCAAGTATCAGAAATACGGCTGCGGGTCTTTTGGCAAGGGTGGCTTCGGATGCTGATATTGAACGTGAGCTCCCCCATTTATCCCATGATTGCCGCCGCAAGCTGCTGCACAGTATTTCACAGATTAACCGTCAGGAATTAGCGGAACGCTTATTGCCTGTAGTGTATGCCCGGTGGGGAGCAGAGGAAGCCGCGATTATATTGCAGGCCTGTTATTCGGCAACGGTAAGTAAATGGCTAGCTGATATCGGGTATGCCATAAAAGACTGGAAGAAATTATCCAGCCGGCATTTTGACGTAGTGGCGGAATACTTTGCAACAACACTGGAAAGCACACCACTCAGGGAAAAAGGCTATGTCTGGTGGAGATTCTCATCAGCTCTGGAGATCCTATGCAATCTGAAGGCAGATTTGGTGCTGGAGTGTGCGCTGAATCATGGACCCATGGACATCATACATCCTGCTTTAAAAGAACAGCTTGGCACGCTTGTACGCCAAAATCCTAATAAGGTATATCAGCTGTTAACACGAACGGAGTCGCGGAGCGATCTGATTTCTTATGGTGTTCCTGAAGCTGTTCTTAAAAGGAAAAAATATTTATCCATTGATCAATGGATTGAGATAGCGAAACTACTCGCAGATCACCCTATGCACATAGCAAAGCTGCTTCATAATATTGCACCCTCTAAGCGCAAGGTCATTTTCGATGCTGTGTATGAAGAAGATAAACGCAATGAACGCATTTTTCCGGAAAGATTACTGTATGTATTACCACATGCCTTGCGTGACAAGGAAGCCACCCGGATGCTTGGCCTTCGTGAAATCAATGATGACCGGGATAGAACAGTCAGATTTACAGCTTGCCGTTCTATTCTTCATTCAAGAGCGGGACTTGAGCAAGCAACACAGGTATCCAGTGCAGACGAACGTGCCACGGCGCTTATGCAGCTGATCAGAAGTACCGTTCTGTCGAGACAGGGCATGAATGAAACTTTGGTGTACCTGGGCCGGATTAAAAATGATCAGGATCCTGTCCGGGGCGCTGTATTTAAAGAGCTATCGGAAAGTCCTGCGTCTGTGTTCACGGATGCCCATGTACAAGAGCTTACTTTGCTTGTTGATAGTGTTATAGAGGCCAGAGATACTTCATATGGTACAAAATTTCCCGTTCAACAACTGGCATTTGCTATTCTCCGGCATAACGCATTACTTCCTCACGGTGAGCTGTTTAAGTTTTCTTTAAAGACGATTCAGAAATTGGCCAAGCAGAATGGGCAGCTTTCCCTTCCATCATTGGAGAAGAATTTACCCCGGGGAGTAGAAGAGATTATCTTCGACGAAATTTATACATTAGCTGTACAGGCCAACAAAAGAGAAGACTACAATCTGGTGTTAAGTCTAGCTAGCTCATTCGGTAAAAGAGGTTACGGCATCATAAAACTTCAAAATCTGTTAAAGGAAGCAACGAGGGCAAAGGCAGATTCTACAGCCATACAAGCGGCCAGATACTGGCTTGCGCCTCATACAACGCGTGATGCCAGAGTTAAGGAATTATTAGCTTTAGATAAATCGTATATTACGATCCATGAAGTGTTCCAGCATCTGCATCTGAAGCGTCAGGAATGGCTCGATCCTTTTATTTCAGGGGCTGTCATTAAGGGCAAGTTCCTATCAGGCAAAACTATCTATCTTGTGCCGGCCGCGGATGGATTCCACAGATGGCTGCCACGTCAGCAACAAGCTTTAAGTGCCTTATTAGAAAAAGTTGCATACGATGCCAAACGTAATCTTTGGGAGCGTGCAAGCGTTATTAAGATCATGGCAAGCATGCCTGATCTCGGTTCGGATAGGTTACTGGGGCTTATGCAGGATAAGGAAGTAACTGTAGTAGAAGCTGCACTTCATGCCTTTTCACTTATGGAAGAACCGGAGAAGGCACTTCCCGTTCTGCTGGAGAATCTGGATGGGGACCGGGCCCGTGTAGCCATGTACTCGATACCCAGATGCATCCGCAGGGTGAATCCGGTGTTACTGGTTACCATGCTGAAAGAGCTGCTGAATCGGGATAAGCTGAAGATCACTGTCAGAAAAGAAGCCATCCGCTTACTGGGCGCTTATAGAAGCGATGACAGTCTTCCGCTATTGATGAACGAGTTCGAGAAACCCAATGCACACAAGGATGTAATCATAGCCATAGGGCATGCTGCGAAACAGCTTTTAGATGATGAACGCGCTTGGGACATGTTAAGTACAATGGCTTCTTCATCAGAAAGTGACATCGCAGGAAGTTTATTATCTCAACAGCCTAATGCTCTTCCGCTAGACTTTAGACCACGTTATCTAGGATTAATCCTTGAAATTGCAAGGCACCAGGATGCGTATATTGGCAGATATGCTTTCATTTCTATGATGCGGTGGACAAATGGAAATGAAGGGATTGTTGCAGCTGCCACCGCTCAGTCTATTACGGATTTGGAAGACAGCACTAGATGGGAAACTGCTATGAATACGCTGGTAGAAACCTGTCGCGATGGTAAGATCAATGAGGTAGTAGTTGGTGTATGTCAGAGACTGGTTAGTGCAGCGATAAGTGATGAATGGAACGCTACTGCCAAAAGAGATTTGCCTCATCGGCAACGTCTACTGAAATTAGTCAACCAGCTGATAGCTTTGCCAAAAATCACCCGGATGCACCTTATCCCTTTGTATACGGATCTGATTGACTGTCTGGCATCTGATGAGACCTTACAGCAAGCTGTGATGAAATTGTATATAGCAGCAATAGACTGGAATAACGTGGAGGAATCCGCCAATTATCTGAATCGGATCGTTACCACTATTTCAAATCAGCCCCAGCTATTAAGCGATGTTTATAAGCAGGTCGCGTATAATTTAGAAGAGAGCACGGGATACTGGAGTCCGGAAACTTTATTGGAAATTGTAGATGTTCTAGGGTCTGAGAGCCGTTATGAATCTCAGTATATTGGACTTTCGTTGCTTGAAGTTGCCGGAAGTGCTCTATTGTGGAGTCCAGAGCCTGCAGAGCGTCTGCGGTTGTACAGAAATCACACGAACCTTGCGGTTCGCTCACTTGCGCTAAATATTTGGACGGCGATAGATTAGTTTTTGATATTTTTTTGAAAATATAAAACACCAAAAGAGCTCAGGCTGCAAATCGGCCTGAGCTCTTTTGGTATTTCTTCAATTAAGCTTCCATCTTCTGTGCTGTGTAGAGGCGGTAATAAAGGCCCCGCTGTGCGATAAGCTCATCATGTGAGCCGCTTTCCGCGATGCCTTTGTTAGATACGTACATAATACGATCGCAGTTTTTTACGGTGGAGAGGCGATGCGCGATAATGAACGAGGTGCGTCCCTTAAGCAGTTCATTCAGCCCTTTTTGCAATAAGCGCTCAGTCTTCGCATCAATGGAAGAAGTGGCTTCATCCAAGATGAGAATGCGCGGATCTGCTAAAAGTGTTCTTGCGAACGAAATGAGCTGCCGCTGTCCTTGAGACAGCTTGGAGCCACGTTCATTGACCTCTGTCATGTAGCCTTGATCGAATTCACGGATGAATTCGTCGGCGCAAACGGCCTTTGCAGCGGCGATTACTTCTTCTTCGGTCGCATCCAGTCGGCCGTACCGAATATTGTCCAGAATGGTACCGGAGAAGATGAAGCTATCCTGTAACATAATCCCCATCTGGCTGCGAAGAGATTTTAACGTCACCTGCGAGATATCCTGGCCGTCGATCAGAATCTGACCACTGGAAATGTTATAAAACCGTGAGATCAGATTGACGACGGTTGTTTTGCCCGCACCTGTGGGTCCTACCAGCGCGATGCTTTCTCCCGCTTTGACCTTGAAGGAGATATTTTCCAGAATATTAAGCCCCGGGTCATAGGCGAAAGTTACATCGTCGAAGGTGACATGGCCCTGTACAGATGGCAGTATTTTTGCATCCGGAATATCACTGACGGTAACCGGTTCATCCAGCGTTTCGAAGATACGCTCAAGATAGGCAACGGCGTTGATGAAGTTATTGTACAGGTTCGAAAGACTCAGAATCGGCTGCCAGAAGCGGGCAGCGTAGCTGCTCATCGCCAGAATGACACCGAGGGTCATATCTTGAGGACTCAGAGTTAGTAGGCCTACAAGGAAAATCAATGATGTAACAATCGTAGACAAGTTGTCTACAGAGAACGGAATAAGTAAGTTGTAACGTTGAGCCTTCATCCATTCTTTACGGAAATTACCTGCGAGACGTGTGAAGATTCCTTCGTTACGTTGTTCCCGGGAGAACATTTGTGTCACACCAATACCGCTGATGCTCTCTTGCAGATAGGCGTTCAGGTTAGAGCTTTTGTTGGACACTGCTTGCCATGCCCGGCGTTGCCGGGTTTTGATCAGCAGCATGATGCCAAGGAAGACTGGCAGTCCGGCAAGGATGACAAATGAGAGTCGTACATCGACAGCGAACATGAAGGCTGCGATAAAGAGTAAATTCACGATTTCTAGAATAAAGTTGATAATCCCGTTGGACAGCACATCTGAAACGGCGTTGACGTAGTTTACGACCCGGATAAGGATCTTGCCCTGTGGGCGGTCGTCATAATATTTGAAAGGCAATTCTTGCAGATGCTTAAACAAATCCGTTCGGATGTCAAAAATAATATCCTGCCCAACACTCGTCATGATGCGCGAGCGTATCGTAGCCAGATAAACACTGACCACGATGGTCACAAGCATCAGTGCAGCCCAACCCAGCAGTGCAAGCTTCTCTTTTGCCGGAATGGTCACGTCGATGACATGTTGCATGATCAGCGGAGCCGACAGTGAAATGGCTGCTGAAAGTGCACTGAGCACGAACGCAACAATCATTGGCGTTTTCTTTCGTTTGATATATACCATCGCACGCCGGAAGTGTTTTATATTAAACGGCGATTCAAGATTTTCATCGACGTCAAATTTATTCCTTGCCACTTGCGGTCACCTGCCTTCCAATACCCTCGTTCTGCAGTTTAAACACTTCGTAATAGTAACCACGTTTCGCCAGCAGTTCAGTGTGAGTCCCTTCCTCAACTAGCTTCCCGCCATCCAGAATGAGAATACGGTCCGCTTGCGAGGTAGTAGATACACGCTGCGCAATAATAATTTTCGTACAAGGATAGTCCAGTTCACGCAGACTTTTTTGGATATGCTCCTCCGTCTCAAGGTCGACCGCAGAGGTCGTATCATCGAGAATCAGGATAGGACGGTGTACCGCCAAAGCACGCGCTAAGGCAATACGCTGCTTTTGCCCCCCCGATAGTCCGACTCCGCGTTCCCCGACAACGGTATCATAACCTTCAGGCATTTTGGTAATGAAGTCGTGTGCGGCTGCGAGCTCTGCATAACCCATTGCATCTTCTTCCGGAAGATCAGGATCGCCATAGGCGATGTTTCCATCAATGGTATCAGAGAACAAAAGTACATCTTGGGTCGCCATGCCGATATTTCCACGAAGTTCATCAAGCTCCAGCTGCCGAACATCAACACCGTCTACGAGTACGCGCCCTTCAGCTACATCGTAGAAGCGAGGGATGAGGTTGATGATTGTTGTTTTGCCTGATCCTGTCGCGCCCATGATTGCTACAGTTTCACCGGGTTCAACAGTAAAGCTAATATCGTCCAGTACGATAGCGCTATCATATTTGAAGCGGACATGATCGAATTCAATACGGCCTTCATAACGGCGTTTGTCAGTGACAGTATGCTCGTTAACAATATTTGGCCGGGCATAATAGATATCTACAATTTTGGACAAGCTCGCAAAAAAGCGCTGAATATCGTTGATAATGATACCGATGTTGCGCATAGGGTTCGATATAGCCCAAATAAGCGAAGAGAAGGCCATAAACTCACCGAAGGTGATCCGGCCGTTCATAAGGAACAGACCACCAACCAACATAAGTATTACGTTGAAGCCCTGAGCGAAGGATTCCAGATAAGGAAAATAATCAAGCCATACAAGGGCGGCCTTTTTGTTCGCCGTAGAATAGTTGACATTCTTCTCTGTGAATTTTTCGACCTCGAATTCTTCACGGGCAAAAGCCTTGACCACACGGTTGCCTGAGATATTCTCCTGTGTAGTCGTGTTAAGCTGGGACAGCCGTTCACGCAGGTCAATATACATAGGACGGACGCGTTTAGCGAATATGTAAGCCACGATAAAAATGGGCGGTGACAGGATAAGCATCCACAGCGTCAGTTCCGCATCTATGGTGAAAAAATAGATAACGGCGGCAAGAAAAATCGTTAGCGATTCAATGATCGTCTTAAAAATCCAGGCCATAGAGTGACGGACCATGTCCAGGTCGCCTGTCATCTTGGTCATGAGATCGCCGGTACGATTATGATCGTAGTATTTTCTGTCCTGTCCCTGAATTTTGTTGTACAAATAAATGCGGACATTGTACATCATATTTTGCGAGGATATCTCGTACTGCATGGTCGTGAAATATGCGAGACCTGTGCGCAGTAGAGAAAATCCGATCATGCCCAGACAGAGCATAATCAATAATTGCCGTTCTTGTGTAAGATTCTGCAGGGCGTTGTCACCGGCTATAAACGTATCGACAATGCGCTGACTGATGTACGGATTCACGATTGTAAGACTTGAGCCCACCACCGAAAGGCAGAGTGCCAGAATGTATCGCGTCCGGTTTCCCTCTAGGTTCTGCCATAGCCATTTCAGTTCGAACATCTGATCACCTGTTTCTGATTGTTCTTGTTCTTTCACTCTTGCCTGAAAAGAGTAAATAAAACAAAGTGATTATAACATTATCAAATGACTAAGTATCGTTTACGGTAAAATTTCCTTGTTACATTATTGTTACAAAAAAATGAACTTATTAATGATGTGAATTTCACCTTGTGTAATGAGGGTTTGCCATTCGGGCTTGAGCGTTCTAATTATGATAAACTGAGACAATGTAGAGTAATTAGACTTAGTTCGGATAGGGACAGGAGGAAGAGGAATGAGTTTTGTTGCTGTAAAAGGGGAGTACAAGCGTTACAAGATGGGCGAGAATGTAATTGTCGCGAATGACGGGATTGATTTTGAGATAAAAAAAGGTGAATTTGCCGTGATCGTCGGCCCAAGTGGTGCGGGTAAATCTACAGTGCTTAATATTCTGGGTGGAATGGATTCCGCCGATGAAGGTCAGGTCATTGTGGATGGCATTGATATCGCCAAGTTTAGTGCCAAGGAGCTGACAGGCTACCGCCGAAATGACGTAGGTTTTGTATTTCAGTTCTATAATCTAGTGCCTAATCTGACCACACTGGAAAATGTTGAGCTTGCTTCGCAGATTTCTCCGCGTGCATTAGATGCGCGTAAGGTGCTGGAGGATGTGGGTCTGGGCGCGCGGTTAGATAATTTCCCGGCTCAGTTGTCCGGTGGTGAGCAACAACGTGTCGCTATCGCCAGAGCGTTGGCTAAACAGCCGAAGCTGCTGCTCTGCGACGAGCCGACAGGAGCGCTTGATTATAACACCGGCAAGCAGGTGCTGAAGCTGCTGCAGGATACTTGTCGTAACACCGGGACAACGGTCATCGTAATTACACATAATCTGGCGATCGCTCCGATGGCTGACAGGGTTATAGAGATTAACAACGCTAAGGTACGGAAGATGGTGATCAATCCTTCGCCGGTATCCGTTGACGATATTGAATGGTAAGGAGAAGGCATCTATGAAAAAGCGAGCATTGTGGAAAGATATTTTTCGTGAAATTGGGCATACCAAAGCCCGGTTTATTTCGATTTTTGCAATTATTATGTTAGGCGTCAGCTTTTTTGCCGGAATCAAGGCCACTGGGCCAGATATGCTGAATACAGCTGGAACCTTTTACAAAGAGCAGCGCTTGATGGATCTGAAGGTGCAGACTAACTACGGCCTGACCGAAGACAACATCGGGTTACTCAGAAATGTACAGGGGATCGATGAGATTCAGCCGAGCTATAGCACAGATGTATTCATAGGTGATAATGCCTTAATACTTAAAGTCAATTCTTACAACACGGATAAACCACTTAATCAATACCGTATTATTGAAGGCCATCTACCGGCGCATTCCGGTGAAATCGTGCTGGACGATAAGCTAGCGGAAGAATATGCGTTGGGTGACAAGGTATCTTTCAGTGGAAACGGTACGGATGCGGAGCTGTCGAATAGCTTCGAGACACTGGAGTATACCGTAGTTGGCTTTGTTAGAAGTCCACAGTTTATTGAGCAAAGTACCCGGGGCACCAGTGGGATCGGCAAAGGTACGGCGGATGCGTTCGCCGCGATCCCGGAGTCGGATTTCAAGCTTCCGGTGTATACGGAAGCCTATCTGTCCTTTAAGGATACAGCCGGGGTGAAGGCTTATTCGCCGGAGTATGAAGATCTGATCGAACAGCATACCCATGCTGTAGAGCAGGCGATGTCCGGCGTGCCGGAAGCACGGCTTGCTGAGCTGCGGGCGGAAGGCGAGAAAGAGCTGTCCGGAGGCCGCGCCAAGGTGGCCGCCGCCGAGCAGCAGCTTGCGGATTTGCAGCGCCAGCCGGAGGAAGTGCAGCAGGAACAGGCTGCAAGCATGAAGGCAATTGCTGCCGGACTTGCTTCTGCCAAGGAGGAATTGGCGGCAGGGGAGCAAAAGCTTGCAGAGCTGGAGCAGCTTAAGGTCTACGTTACTGACCGAAGCGCTAATCCGGGATATGCCGAATATAAAGATAACGCTGATCGGTTGTCGGCGATTGCGAGTGCGTTTCCTGTGTTCTTTTTCCTGATTGCTGCGCTGGTCAGCTTGACGACCATGACACGGATGGTTGAGGAGCATCGCCTGCAGATCGGGACCCTGAAAGCACTTGGTTATGCTAACCGCGACATCATGGCCAAATTCCTGGTCTATGGTACGCTTGCCAGTCTGGCGGCTTCAATTGCGGGTCTTGCGGTTGGTTTTACCCTGTTTCCGGGTATTATCTACGATGCGTATAGTGCAATCTATAACTTGCCGGATATCACGAAGAATTTCTATCTTTCGTATTCGATCATATCCGTTATCGTAGCGTTAATATGTACTACGTTGACGGCGTGGATTGCTTCACGGGTAGAATTACGCAGCAATGCTTCCGTATTGATGCGTCCGAAGGCACCAAAGAGTGGCCAGCGTATTTTACTGGAGCGGATCACTTTTGTATGGAAGCGATTGAGCTTTGTCCAAAAGGTTACCGCACGGAATCTATTCCGCTATAAGCAGCGGATGTTCATGACTGTATTCGGTGTGGCTGGCTGTACAGCGCTGATCCTGACGGGATTTGGTCTCAAGGATTCAATTGGCAGCATCGCCGGGTCGCAGTTCGGCACGATTATGAAATATGATGCACTTGTGGCACTGCATGAAGATGTGTCTGCCGATGTGCTAAAAGCCTACGAAAAACTAATTGCTGGTGAAACTGCAGTAACTGGCACGCTGAGTGTGGCGCAAGAACGGATGACCGCACATGCTGGTGGTGTAAATGATCAAGAGGTTCATCTGTTCGTTCCTACTTCCGTTGACTCCCTATCCGATTTCGTGGAGTTGCGTGATCGAAAGAGTGGAGAAGGGCGGATGCTTACGGATGATGGGGCTATTATCTCAGAGAAGCTGGCTAAGCTGTATGGGCTGGAGTCTGGTGATAAATTGACCGTGGTGGACAAAGATAATGAAACATTCGAGATTGAGGTCGCGGCGATTACAGAGAATTATGTAATGCACTATGTTTATATGACACCGGCGTATTATGCTTCTGTGTTCGGAGAAAAACCAGTATTCAACACAGAACTGCTGAACTACACCGCACATGATAAAACATGGGAAGACAAATTTGGTGAAAAGCTGACGGCTAATGAGGGCGTCGCTGCCATCAGCTTTTCCAGCAGTGTAGGCTCCGCCTTCGATGAGACTATGAAGAGTATGGACGTTGTAACCTTGGTGCTCATTGTTTCAGCGGCGGCATTGGCTTTTGTCGTCCTCTACAATTTGACCAATATCAATGTGTCCGAGCGGATCCGGGAGCTGTCAACCATTAAGGTACTGGGCTTCTACGACAAAGAAGTAACCATGTATATTTACCGCGAGAATATGCTGCTTAGCCTACTCGGTATTGTGGCTGGATCGGGTCTCGGCATAGTGCTGCATAGCTTCGTCCTGAAGACGGCTGAGCTGGATGCGACGATGTTCGCTCCGATCATCAAGTGGCCAAGTTATATTTATGCGGCGCTCCTAACACTGTTGTTCTCCGGTATTGTCATGGCGTTCATGCATATTAAGCTCAAACGAATCCATATGATAGAGGCTTTGAAGTCGGTGGAATAGCATCTAAAAACGCCATAGCTGCGGCTTTTTCTATGGATAGCTTCACTGGAGTCCGAAACTATGCCTCAAAGGCTATAAATGAGCAAATAGAGTCATCTGGCTCTGTAAGGAACAGGGGATGGTTAGGAATCGACGCTATCGTTCGCTATCGGATGCCATCCGACGATTTCTGACGATATTGTTTGCTATCTGAATCTATGCCCGACGCTATCGGACCTAGATGACCTTAAACGCCGGATTATCCGCCATTTGGGATGTTATCGGACTCCATAGCAGCTATTGGCATAAAAAACGTCAGAAATGCGGCTCTTTCTATGTAATAGCGACACTGGAGTCCGAAACTATGCCTCAAAGGCGACAAATGAGCAAATAGCGCCCCCTGAGTCCGTAAGCAACAGGGAACTATGATTCGGCGATGTGCATGAGGATATAGGCGTAGAAGTAAATGTAGAGGTAGATGTAGATGCGGAAGTAGAAGTAGAAGTAGAAGTAGAAGTAGAAGTAGAAGTAGAAGTAGAAGTAGAAGTAGTTGCAGATATTAGTTATAGGTGAACCGAATACTCGAAGCCGCTTCGCCTAGCTCCTCTTATCTGCTTCTAGCTCCTCATATCTACTCCTAGCCGCTCCTAGCTTCGCTAACCTAAACTCTATTGAAGCAGACAACTAAAACACAGAGCAGCGATTCTCTCGTTTGAGAATCGCTGCTCTGTTGTTTTTTTACGATACTAAAATGCATCGAACTGTCTCCTGCATAGGAAAAAGCTACTTAAGCGACATGTGCAGGATAGGAAAAGGATTACCTTGTTCGTCGAGTGCTGAACGCTCAAAAACCTGAAATCCCATATGCTCATAGAAACCTAAAGCTTGGGGATTTTGCTCATTCACATCTACGAGGTGTACGTCGAGTTCCTGCATGACATAAGCTACAAGTGCTTTTCCAACGCCTTTTCCCATTACAGCAGGTTCTACGAACAGCATTTCAATCTTATTATTCTGAACCCCTATGAAGCCAATCAACTGTTCCTCATCATCTGTAAAAGCAAACAAATCGCTTATGCCCTCAAGCGCCTGCGTGACCAGTGGCCGCAAAGCATCAATATCCTGCTCGGTTAGAAAAAGATGAGTATGCCGCACGGATGATTCCCAAATGTTCAGTAAACGGTTTAACAATTCTTCATTTCTAGTTGTGAAGCTTTTTATGGAGTCCATATCTTTCCCTCACGATTCAATCTAATTCGAAGAAGAAGCTGCAGCCGCAGCTGACGCAGCCGCTGCCCCGGCAAGAGCAGCCTGCTGAGCAATTATAATATTGGTAATGTTGGTGGAAAGCATCGTAGTTAATACGCCGTTTTGTACATCCTCCACAGATCTGAAGGCTACCAGCGCAGAAGACAAGAGCAGTAATTCCTGCTTGCCAATAGACCAGTTACCGAAGCCCTTTTTTGTACGCAAAAATTCGTAAGTCTCCGAGACATCAGTAACGATGTCCTCCTTGTTGCAAGGGAGCAGGGATAGCACGCCTAGTGAGGAGAGGGTGTATTCCTTGTCTAGCCGGATACCCTGTGCACGAAATGCATCTCTTAATGCCAATACACGGTCCGCTGCTTGAGAGGCTTCTTCCCCAAGAACCAATACCTGGGTCAGGGCTTGCACACTGTTGCCTGACATAAATTCGGGCTTAAGTGTTACATAGAGCTGCTCCATGCGGTCCACGCCACTCTCAACATCGATATCGGAAAGACCAAGCATAGCGGAGAAGATATAATCGTCCTGTCCGGTAAGGAAACGATGTTTTGCCTTCATACTATCGTAAAATAGCTTTGCCCGTTCTACCGTACGCTGATATCGATCCGATGTTGCATTAGCAGCGATTTGATAGGCAGCAACGACGAGATAATCAGAGGCTCTGAATTTGGCTTCCTTCATTAAATCATACACGGTAAATGTGTTGGCAAGCAGAGTTTCCTTTTCGTCAGAAAGTGAAAGCAGGGCAGCAATGCTGATCACCGAAGCCCCTCTAAATTGAGAGAAAATCCCGGTACTCTCCTTAATTAGCTCGTAGCTAGCACGAATGGCTTCGTCATCTGCAACTTTGTCCTCTACAGCATACAATAGTGCCGCTAACCGATTAACCATTGCATTTTGCCATGGAAAAGCTTTTTTGATCCTCTGAGCGTTGTCTGCGAACAATTCAAGCCTAGCTGGATATTGCTCCTTCATTGGGTACACCTCTTATCTCTACTTTTAATTCATAACATTACGAAAATCCAGTGCTGTAGATTCATTTTACTATAAAAAATAAATCGGATGCCCACGAAAGCGGCATACCAATAAGCTAGAGGTTGTTCAGGTAACCCAATGATTGAGTTTACTATGAAGATGTTATAATAATTATAAGATGGATCGGCAGGGGCTTAAATGACAACAAAGGAGAAGTGCGACGATGACTGAGAGAATACCTGAAATCATATTGAACGATGGAGTGAAGGTGCCTGCTATTGGTTTTGGTACTTACGCGTTAAATGGTACTGAGGGAGCACAAAACATCACTAAGGCGATTGATGTTGGCTATCGTCTGATCGACACTGCGTTTAATTATGAGAACGAAGGTGCTGTAGGCCAGGCTGTTCGGCAAACTTCTGTGCCTAGGGAAGAACTGCTCATTACTTCCAAGCTGCCAGGTCGCCATCACTCTTATAAAGAAGCATTAGCCACCATACAGGAGTCTTTATTCAGAGCCGGATTGGATTATTATGATTTCTATCTCATCCACTGGCCTAACCCTAGAGTGAATTTATATGTTGAAGCCTGGCAGGCGATGATCGAGGCACGGAAGCAAGGTTTGATCCGCTCCATCGGTGTATGTAACTTTTTGCCGGAGCATATCGAGCGTTTGATACAAGAAACTGGCGTAGCGCCGAGCATGAATCAGATTGAGCTGCATCCTCATTTTAATCAGGAAGAGCAACGTGCATGGAACAAAGAGCATGGGGTAGTGATTGAATCGTGGAGTCCATTGGGACGAGCTAGCAGCGTACTGGAAAATGAGAAAATAGCGGAAATAGGTAAGGTTCATAATAAATCGATATCGCAAGTTATCTTACGTTGGCATATACAGCTTGGGGCTATTCCAATTCCAAAGGCTTCTTCTCTAGAGCATCAGCGCGATAATCTGAATATTTTTGATTTTCAATTATCGGAAGCTGAGATGACCGTTATTTCCGCATTAACCTCGCCAACAGGTCGCATAGCTGATCAAGATCCCGCATCGTATGAAGAATTTTAATAAATTTAACTAAAACACGCCAGTTATTGGCGTGTTTTTTTATATTAGGCTAGCCTCAGAATCAGTCAGCGCTTGAGTAATTTAATCTAGTCTAGTTTAGTACAGTCGTGCAAACCGTTGTTCTGTTTTATCGAGATGCTTCACCCGCTCTTCTAAGCTGCGATCTGACATCCCGGCATAATTATACCAACGGAGGTTCTTCCGTATTCCCATTTTGCGGAAGGTGCCTCTAAATAGAATTTTGGTGATGGGGTTGCCAAAAATCCAGCGATAAAAGAAGTCGGGTGTGTTCATTACGGTCAGCAAGGACACTCCTTTAATATTTGGGAGCAAGCATTTGAAGGGCCGCCCAGGTTTAGTTTCTTCGTAGACAATGCCTTTTGCGAATACCTTATCAAGAAAACCTTTGGTAAGAGCGGGCATGGCTTCCCACCATATAGGGAAAATGAAGACGATATGATCCGCTGCTATAAGACGCTGCTGATAATTGGCGACTAGCCGGTCGGTGGTTTTCTTTTGTCGCCAAGCAGTGAGTTCTTCGCGTGACATGACCGGATCAAATCCATCGGCATGCAGGTCGATAAGATCAATCGTATGGCCTTTGGTGGTGAGACCTCGCATAACGGAGGCTAATAAAGCTGCGGAATAGCTTCGCTGATGGGGGATATTCTCGGACGCTGATGCACCGTAGGGATGATCAAAAATAATTAAGACATTCATATAAACACCTTCTTTATCATTTATTGTTTCCTAGAAATTAAATATTAACTATGGAAACAATAATACGTTTTAAGTTTCCTTGTTGTCAATATTATTTCTAGGAAACTTTATTTATGAGCTGTATCTTGTTAAAATGAGCATAAGATGAATTTACGAGGAGACGTAACAGTGACGCATTCTTTCGAGAACTTACCTAATAAGGATATTTTGATAAAAAAATTAATAGAGATGATTCCCCAATTACAAAAGCAATTTCAATCGGAGGATGACGAAGAGAAGGAATGGTTGATTCAGAACTGCAGTAATCCCCTTATCATTGATTTCCTCCAAGACTCCACAGTCATGATGCTGCATGTAATAGATGCGATTGGACAGCTTGAGCCGGTGAATGGCACTACCATTTCGAAGCAATTCGGAATTCCAAAAGGCAGCGTGTCCAAAATCACTAGAAAATTAGTACAACAGGAAATTATTCGCACGGAGTTTCTCCCCGATAATAAAAAAGAAGTGCTTTTTCTTACAACACCTCTAGGGAAAGAAATATTCGATTTGCATTTAGCCCTACATAAGCAGATGAATAAAGGGATAAACCGGTTTCTACAGAGATATAACCCAGATGAATTGTTATTTATAATCCAAGCCTTCGAGGATACTTTGCAAGCGTCATGGGTTCATTCGGAATCGGTCGCTGAAAAAGAACTATTAACTACCGGAGCATCTCTTGAGCCAGTGGAAAACGATGAAATGAGTCAAATCGTAGACATGCTTAACCAACTGGATATGCGTAACCTCAAAAAGGCTAAGGCAGTTCTCCAAGCTGTGTTTTTCACCCCTTTTGAATAGCTTTATATTTTTTGATAGTGATTTACGAGTTGCTCTAACTTATCTTTGATTATTTGTTTTAAGGCTTCAGGTTTCACGGATGTAACAGCATGACCATATCGCATAAAATAATTAGCCAAGAAATCCTCTTCACCTGGATTGTAGAATCCCTTAATGACTGTTTTCGGACCAACCTCTATTTCCATAGAAGGATAATGTTCTTTATAAAAAATATCCTTTGCTTGTTCCGCAATCTCAACTTCAAAGTCAATACTTTTCGCAGACTGATAGATCTCTAATGAACGACTAAGAAGTTCTTCTATAGAATAACGAGCCTTGCTTTCCTCTTCTTCAATGAAGGTTATTCGATCACATCTAAAAACTCTATATGTATTCGTCGCAAGCTCTATTCCAGTGGCATACCATTGACCAAACTTAGCGGAAATCCTAAAGAATTGAACAGGGTAGCTTTTTGTTTGGTTTTCTTTTGTATATTCAATGTTACAGGCACTCTCATTTAGAATACTTGCTAGGATTTTATCTAAAAAACGGCTGACATGCTTATGCTGATACATTTCGAATTGCAGGACCTTTTTCATTTTGTGAATCTGGTTGATTTGTGTACTCGATAGACAGTGCTCGAACTTTTCGTTTAGCTTGTTAACACTTAGATGAAAGGGTGTAGATTGATAAGATTCTAACGTCAGCATGGCAAAATACAGCGCATAGACTTCATCTATCGTGAAAATAATAGGGGATAACAATCTGTTTTTTAGAATACCATAACGTCCGTGTCTTCCATGTTCCGCGAAAATAGGCATACCCAATTGTTCTAATGAAGTAACATCACGTAGCGCTGTGCTTTTTGAAATATTGTATTTCTCCATAAGGTTACTTAGATTAAAAAACTCTCGCCCGTTTAAGTATCTCATCATGTCATTTAATCGTTCTGATTTCTTCATATAAAAAGCTCCTTATTAAGGTGTCATGTTTTGATACCTTTATATATGATAATAAGTTTAAGATCACATATCAAATATACGAAGGAGATTTACACTATGAGTACAACACTAGAAGTAGCTATTTTCTTATCGATGAAGGGAAGAGCCAAGGAAGCTATAGAATTTTACAAAAAGCATTTTGATGCAGAGGAATTGTTACGTGTTACCTATCAACAACTCGCAGAACGTGACAGCTCCATACAGCATACGGATGAAAATAAGGATTATATTACTCACTCTGTCCTGTTAATCGGAAAAACAAAAATAATGATAGCAGAAGATACAATGAATACGAATGAGAAATATACAGTGGGCAATAACACTTCATTATGTATTCAAAGTGCTGATTTAGAGGGGATTGAAGGTTTTTATAAAAGCTTAATCACAGACGAGCGCGTGAAAATTATTTCTCCGTTATCCAGCAATGTGTTTAGTAAAGCCTACGGTATCATTGAGGATCCCTTTGGTATTCAAATTCAACTCATGTTTGATGAAAGATTACATTAAAAAAGCTTCATGCTTCTAAAACAAACCAAGTTTAAGATCAGCCGACTAAATTTCAGGGGTATTGTCCTGAGTTTGGCCGGCTTTTTTCTTGAGAGACGGATTACCTGCAACCAAACGATAGAACGAAGATCGCGAGACTATGCAGATTGTGCTTTTTGACGTTCCTTTCTAAATTAAGGTGGCACAGCAAATTACCGATAAATATAATAGCTAATGAATATATCTAATGGAGGAAAGACGGATGAAGAGGATTTTTAGTATATTGCTGATGTTATTACTGGTTATACCAGCGCTCGGCACTACAACCTTTGCGAGCAATACGGTGAAGGCTAAGGTAACAGAGAGCAGTACATATTTTGATGGAGAACAGCGGAACCTGAATGGGTTCAACATATCGAATAACAATTATTTCAGACTACGCGATTTGGCAGAGTATTTCTCGGGAACGAGCAGCCAGTTTGATATCACTTGGAATAAAGCGAACAATGCGATTGAGATCATAACTGGACAAGCTTATACGCCCGAAAAGAAAACTACGAGCAACTATTATAGCCGCAATAAAAATTATGCAGCTACGCTTTCCAACTCTAAGGTGCTGGTCAATGGACAGTTGCAGTCTATTACGGCGTACAATATTGATGATAACAATTATTTTCAGTTGAGAGATTTGGCGGGCAAAATCCCGTTTGATATCGAATTTGACGTTCAGTCTGATCGCATATCGTTATTCTCCAAAATCCCAGATCATGCTTACCGGGTAAAGACGGCGGCTGTAGTTGAGAGTAACGGGGAATCTTCTTATTTTCCTAGATGGAAAAGTACGGCCTCTTCTTATCTTGTGAATAATAAGGATGGGACTGTAAGTGTCATTGAGGCGAACAAAGAGTTTACGATTGAAACGTATAATGAGAAGTACGAACTAACAGGCAATAAGAGCATTCCTTTTGAGCTTCCGGTGTTTGGTGGTTTCTATAGTGGGGAGAAGTATAACTATATTGCTTTTGGCCAAGAGAACCGCGAAGAGAATGATAGCAAAGAAGTCATTCGTATTGTCCGTTATGATAAAAGCTTCAATAGAGTAGACAGTGTCTCCATAAAGGGTGGGGAGAGCTATACCGTTAGCCCGTTTGATTCAGGCTCCGGTAGTATGGCTGAGGCTGGAGATACGCTTGTATTTCACACCTCACGTACAAGATACACGACAGAAGATAAATTAAATCATCAATCCCAGCTTACTATTATCGTAAATACTAAATCCATGACTGTGACCAATGATCTGGGAAGATTCCAGAAGAATCATGTCAGTCACTCTTTTGACCAATATGTATTGTTTGATGGTGCAGCGCATGTTCTAGTCGATCATGGTGATGCTTATCCTCGTTCGATTGTTCTGAATAAAGGAGACGGAGCCAGTTATAACGAAGTAGACTTATTTAATATTCCCGGCAAAATCGGAGCGAACGCGACGGGTGTTTCTATAGGCGGATTTGAGCTGTCCTCGGCGAACTATATAGTCGCTATGAATTCGGTAGATCATTCACTAGTCAAAGAGTATACATCTTATGAGATGGTGGGTTTAGAAACGGACCAAAGGGATGTCATGCTTAGTGTGTTGCCCAAGTCCAACCTGAGCAGTACTTCGGTGAATCACATCACCTTGGCTAAATATGTAGGCACGAACCTGATCGCGTCCATCCCTAAACTAGTAAAAATTACAGACGACAAAATGATGGTGCTGTGGCAGGAGTTTGATAAAGAGAATCATCCGGTTGACCTGAAATATGTTCTTATAGATGGAGCGGGAAAAGCTACTAGCGACATCCAAACGATCAAGTATTTTGCCTTATCAGAGTGCAGTCCTATTATTAGTGGGGACAAAATCATTTGGTATACGAACAATAAGGGGTCCAGAGTGTTCTATTCGATCCCGTTAAATTAACGGATTCAATTAACAAAAAAGTGGGTAAATTAGACTATAAGCTATAAATAGGACCTTCTAATTAGAAGGTCTATTTTTTCACGCAAAAATCACATCATCCATGGAGGTCGCTATGCATCGCGTAAATCTAAACCAGGAACAGTTCAACCAACAGGTGATTAATCACGCCTCCTTTGGGATCGCCCTTTTAGCGCCAAATGGTTTGATTCTGACCGTAAACCCAGCCTTTGAACAGACTTTTGGTTATTCCACTGAAGAGTTTGAGGGTATGCGGTTAGAAGACCTTTCTCACCCCGAAGATTTCGGCAACCTTCATGATTTAAAGGCACTCTTGGGTGAGAAAACAAGATTGCAGATGGAAAAGCAGTTTATCACAAAAAATGGAGATTATATTTGGGGACAGCTTACTCTCCACTTATTCAGCGACGAGTCGAATCAGCCAGCATATTTCATTTGCCAAATCGTTAACATTACAAAGCAAAAGGAATCCGAGCAACGCCTTCAGGAGTCTGTTGAACGGTATACGTCGCTTAAAAAATACAACCATGACGCCGTCATTTCCTTTGACCTTGATGGTCGAATCATTAACACCAATAGTATGGCTGAAAAGATAACGGGCTACGCCATCGAGTCCGAGTTGATCGGGATGAAGCTTGCAAGTCTGATTGGAGAAGAGAATGTCCAGCGCATTCTGGAAAGAGCCCTTTACGATAATACGGTTGAGCAGTATATCAATAAGCTTGTCACTAAGGAAAGCGAAGTAGTTGAAGTGCTCACCAGTATTGCACCCATTTATGTGAACAATCATAATATCGGATTTTACCTTATATGCAAGGACATTTCCGAGCAAAGGCAATTGTCGCTAGCTAAGGAAGCCGCAGAGTCCACGAATAGAGCTAAAAGTGAGTTCCTGGCTATGATGAGTCATGAAATTCGCACTCCCATGAACGGGGTGATCGGCATGACTGATATTCTGCTTGAAACAGAGCTTAATGAAGAACAACGTGAATATGTAGAAATCATTCGCAAAAGCGGAGGAATCCTGCTCAATATAATCAATGATATCCTTGATCTTTCAAAAATTGAGGCAGGCCGTAGCGAGCTGCAAGAGGATACATTCGATCTGCGAACTTGCCTCAAGGACAGCTTTTCTGTTATCGCAATAAAAGCTGAACAAAAAAATCTGGAGCTCACCAGCATCATAAATCATGACGTTCCGGAATTTATTTACGGTGACGAGGAACGCTTGAAGCAGGTGTTCTTGAACCTGCTAGGCAATGCTGTGAAATTCACACCGGCGGGCAGCATATCGGTAAAAGTTAGGCTTGTAAAGGAAGATCCCTCCCTGCTTGCCTTTACGGTAACCGATACTGGCATTGGAATTGATCCTGATCGACTTACTGATATTTTTGAACCGTTTGAGCAGGTGGATAGCTTTATGATGCGGAGACATGAAGGTACGGGGCTTGGCCTTGCCATCAGCCGCAGAATTGTCGAAATGATGGGTGGTGAGATCTATGCGGAGAGTGACGGCAAGAGCGGTACGTCGGTTACCTTCACAATCAAGCCCAAGAAATCAGTGGTAATCCCTCGCCAAGAGGCTAACATTAACAAGCTTCATACCGCACGTGAAGCAAGAATTTTACTTGCTGAAGACAACACTATCAATGCGCTAGTACTGACCAAAATACTCGAAAAAATGGGTCACAGCGTTATCGCCGTAACAAACGGCATAGATGCGGTTGAAGCAGCACGGAAAGAACCCTTTGATCTTATTTTATTGGATCTTCACATGCCCATTATGAACGGCATAGAGGCTATGAAGATGTTAAGAGATGAGCATCAAGAGAAATGTCCGCCCATCATCGCGGTCACGGCTAATGCTTTGAAGGGTGACCGCGAAAATTGTCTAGCTGCCGGGATGGACGAGTATATCAGCAAGCCTGTAAAGCGTGAAGTCATCGTAAAGATGTTAGATCAGTTTGTGATCTAATATAAACTGCATAACCTCTTAGTGATATTATCCCCTTCAGGTGAACAGTAAAAAGCCAGTCCATTACTGTTACACTTGGAGGGGATCGCTCTATCCATTGAATTACATAGCATTGCACGTTATACTTTGAAAAGAAATACGGACCCGCTTATCATATAACAGATCCGTCCTTCTATAAGGTATGGATCTTATTTTTTGTATGTATATATTCAGTCAGAGACGGAGGCGCAACATTGCAGCTAATCAATCAATCGGAAGTACAAGATAGGATCGACCTGCTTAAAGATCAGGATCTATATATCCATCTTGAGATGACAACGGGAGCCTACGCTGCCCATTTAGATAGTTCGAAGCATCCAGCCGCTACTTTTATTACCAATGCTATTATTCGATATTCCCATGGTTCGATTTCCGGCAACGGTCCTTATCGGGTCGGCTTAAAAATGTCGCAGGGCTGGGTTTATTCGGAAGGGCTAACTCACTATGAAGAGAGTGAGACAGGCAGATTGATTATGGCTGGACATGATGCTCAAGGCAAACTGATCGTATCGTTACAATTAAGCCGAGAGCCGTTCTAATGGAAGAGGAGATGAAGAGTTCTGTGGAAAAACATATTCTTGTTATTTTGCCACATCCGGATGATGAGGCCTTCGGTATATCAGGAACCCTTGCCAAACATATACAAAATGGGACCCAAGTTACCTACGCATGCCTAACGCTTGGAGAAATGGGCCGAAATATGGGCATCCCGCCCTTTGCGAATCGGGTAACCCTCCCGGAAATACGTAAGAAGGAGCTGGAGGAATCCTGCGAGGCTATTGGCATACAGGATTTAAGAATGCTTGGTTTTCACGACAAGACGATAGAGTTCGAAGATCAAGTCTTGCTCGATGGGCAGATTGATGCGCTCTTGAAAGAGCTTAAACCTTCGCTAATCATCACTTTCTATCCAGGGTACAGCGTTCATCCTGATCACGATGCTACTGGAGCTGCAGTGATCCGAACCGTTGCAAGATTGCCGAAGGAAGAAAGACCTCCTGTTCACTGTATAGCTTTTGCTAATAATATTGTAGAGATTGGGGAGCCAAAGGTTATCAATGATGTGAGAGATTTCCTCAAGCACAAGATGGCGTCCATTCAGGCGCATCGTTCCCAATTCCAAGCTGCTGAGCTGTTGGGCAGCAAACCTTTAAATGATAAAGAGATCCAAGCTCGGTTTGGAACAGAGCATTTCTGGATTTATCCGTTTGAATGATAATGATCTAGTCAGAATTTTAGCGGTGATCTGTTGTCGGTGCTTAACCGGTGATAGATCGCCGTTTTAGTATGTGAATATTCAACTTTTCAGCGGGGGACGGTAGGAATTTAAGGCGAGGCCTTAAGACACGGGTAATTTGACCTAAAAAATTACTAAGGACTATCCGATATAGAAGATACTAACAATTGAAAGGTGATTAAATGCGAATCGGTCACAACATCACGTCTTTAAATAGTTTGAACAGATTAAATAAAAATAATAAATCTATTACAAGTTCACAAGAGAGGTTATCTTCTGGACTTCGGATAAATATAGCGGCAGATGATGCTGCAGGATTGGCAATTTCTGAGAAAATGAGAGCACAGATTCGTGGATTGTCTCAGGCAGCAAGGAATACACAGGATGGTATTTCACTAATTCAGACTGCTGAGAGTGGACTTGGAACTATACAAGATCCTAATCTGCTAAGACTACGGGAGCTTGCAATACAGGCTTCAAGTGATACCTTAACAAATTTTGATCGAACATTGATTCAAAAAGAAGTTGAGCAGATAAAGCTTGGGATAAATGATATTGCTAATAACACTCAATTTAATGGAATTCATTTATTGAATAATGACCTCGAAGTAAACACGAATATTACGCCAGTACAGGGCAATATAAGTACGAATTGGACAGCTAACATACCTGCCAGAGATTTATCTAAGACTT
The DNA here is from genome assembly GCF_038002845.1 of Paenibacillus sp. FSL F4-0122. Taxonomy (NCBI): domain Bacteria; kingdom Bacillati; phylum Bacillota; class Bacilli; order Caryophanales; family Paenibacillaceae; genus Paenibacillus; species Paenibacillus sp. FSL F4-0122. Next base: position 1,438,515 of record NZ_JBBODI010000001.1, on the reverse strand, counting down.
CGGATGGAGGTTATGTCGGAATAAGAATTCCCGGTAATAATCCTTTCAAATTAGATAGTATGGGTAATCTGGTTTGGTCACAAGCAATTCCTAATATGGATGTGTATAGTATTAAGGAATCTAGTGATGGTGGTTATATTTTATTAGGAAATGATTTCTCAGCAGGGGCAGTTTCCGATCAAAGAATAAATATAATCAAATGGGATGGGAATTTGAATGAGCAGTGGAGTACAGGGGTATCTGGCGTCTACTCCATTATGGGGAATGAAGTAATTGAGACTAGTGACGGTTCCTTTATTGTGGCAGGGACGGGTTCCGGTATTCAAAATTGGGATGGCCTTATGGCTAAATTTAATAGTAGTGGTGTGCAACAATCCACCTCGATAGCGGGTTCTTCACAATCCAATCCTGTTGGCTATGGAAGCGAAGAATTTAATTCTATTATTGAAACTGCTGACGGCGGTTATTTGGCTATTGGTTCATCAAGTCTCAAACTAAACAGTTCTTATACCGATAAGTCAAGCTGGGTTGTGAAATATGATAGTAACTTAAATCCGTTATGGGACACACGAGTCGGTGCTGCTGGGGATGATGAAGGTTACCGCGCCGTCGCAACCAGTGATGGAGGGGCCATAATTGTTGGTTCTTATAACGACTCTACTAAAACTAGTGGATTAATCTATAAACTAGACAGTAGTGGAAACGTATTGTGGGAGAAGAATATATCAAATGAAACTTCCAACTCCAGTCAACTTACTAGCATTACAGAAATGAAAGATGGGAATTACATCGTTGGAGGAATAGTAGATAATAATTATCGTCTTTCCATTTTTGATCCACAGGGAAATGAATTGGCTAATGTTAATCTAAATGGTGGGGGCTCTACGGATAGATTAAATAACATTATTAGTAATGATGACGGAAGTTACACTTTTTCAACTACAACTGGAATAACCAATTTCAATGTATCTTACGGATCAAACCCTGGTACCACATATGATTACAAAACAGTAAACCTTCAGGTGGGAGCAAACTCTGGGGATAACTTCGCTGTTAAATTAACAGATGCTAGAACTACTGCTCTGGGAATTGCGGATATAGATCTTTCAACTAGACAAGGTGCCGAATTAGCGATTTCGAAAATAGACAAGGCTATAAATACCGTTTCATCTAAGCGTTCAATGTACGGCGCGTATCAAAATGCATTAGAACATATCCATAATAACCTAACCAATTACGAAGTAAACTTAACAGCAGCTGAATCACGAATAAGAGATGTGGATATGGCAAAGGAAATGATGAAGCTTACCAAATACAATGTCTTATCTCAAGCATCACAAGCCATGTTGGCTCAAGCTAATCAACAGCCTCAAGGCGTGTTAGAGTTGTTAAAATAGTGCTATACATACAGTCTATGCATTTCAGTGCATAGGCTTTTTTAGAATCTATGATGATCTAAGAAATGATTTACAAAAAAATTTCCAGAGACTATTATATTTCTATGCGTAATATTTTCCTTTTTTAACTAGATTATTGTAAGAATTTATCTCTGGAGGTTCAAATGAAAAAGCACGACAAAATCATTTCCTTCATCTTCATGTTCATTATGATGGTGACGGCTATTTTCTGGGTAAACTCGACCACTAGTTGGACTATGATGGGTACCCTTGCTTCCGTGGCCTGTTTCGTACTTTTTATATTATTGGGACTCCGCACTATACCTGTTTTGACAGATTTTGTTCTGACAAATCCAGCACCTGAAGTAACTCTGGAAAATAAAACACGGGACAGAAAGCAGGCTTGGCTATATATTATCGGCTGGGTAGTGGCTAGTCGGGTCTTGCTTATGTTTATCGGTTATATATTTTTGATCATACAGAATGGCTATTCCGGTGGTTTGTTTAGCAAAATAGCTGAGACCTGGCATATATCAGGGATCGACGCTTCACATTATTTGGGCATCGCGGAGAATTGGTATGTGACGGAGGGAGATCCGAAATACCATATTGTGTTTTTTCCTTTTTTTCCAAATCTAATTAAAGTAGTTCAGGTATTCGTAGGGAATTATCTCGTCGCTGGATTTATCGTTTCTAATATTTGCTCGCTTGTTGCTGCCTTGGTCGCCTATGAGCTTGCCTCACTAGACATGCATCGAAAGAGTGCTATGCGAGTAGTGAAGTATATTTTTATATTTCCGGCTGCGTTCTTTTTCTTCATCCCAATGACCGAATCTCTATTTCTGGCCTTATCGCTGCTGTGTTTATATTTTGTGAGAAAAAAAGAATGGCTCATCGGATGTTTATGCGGTGCACTCGCAGCGTATACGCGTTCTCCAGGGGTGCTGTTGATTGTACCGGTTGCGATTGAATTAGCACGGGATCTTATAGGGAATTATAAATTACTAGATAAAAAAGCGTTTATACATAAGCTGATCACCGCCATTGGTTGTCTTGCTATCATATCGATGGGTTTGCTGGCTTATCTTTACATCAACTACTATGTTACGGGAAATGCTTTTCAGTTCAGTATTTACCAGAGGGAGCATTGGTCACAGAAGTTCTATCTCTTTTTCGATACCGTAAGATATCAGATGGAATATGCGGTGGGCACCTTTAAAAGTGGAGATAGCCGTTCTTTTCTCGGCATGTGGCTGCCCAATTTAATCGCTATATTCTCAGCACTAATTATCATGTTTATGGGAGCAAGAAAACTACGGCCATCCTACACTGCTTATTTTATCGTGTATTTTGCTTTCGTAGTGGGAGCTACCTGGCTGCTGTCAGCCCCGCGTTATTTGCTTGTTGCCTTTCCGCTAGCTTTTGCTGCCGTTGCGCTCACTAATGAAAAGCCGAAGGATGTTGCACTCACTGTTATATCTGTTGTGGGTAGTATACTTTACTTGGCAATGTTTGTAGCGGGATATCCGGTGTATTGAGGAATCGTGTTAAAATAGGAGAACGCCTAGGTGCGTTCTTCTTTTTTATTGCGAATAATCTTATAGAAACGATGGTGGGTATGAAGATTGATTACGACAATCAGGTGATCGAGTTTAATGTTCAATATGGAAACGGGAAAAAAATCTCCATTCATATAGATTCGTCAGGGCGCATAACACTCAAGGTACCTAAGAAAACATCTGAAGAGACGATTAAAAGTGTGGTTGAGCGTAATGGCAAAATGATTGTGGAGAAGCTGCAAAGTCTCGAAGCGGCTCGTGAAACGCCAAAGATGATCAGAGCGTACGAAGATGAAGGAAAGTTCCTGTATCTAGGCAAATATTATTCTCTGCATGAGCTTATAGAGACAGCGGAGCTAAGTGAAGAACAACTTCAGTTAAAGCTGAAAAAGTTCTATTTCTCTAGCTGCAAGAAGCTTATAGGAGAGCGGATCACTAGGTACCAGACGCAGCTTAGAGTAAAACCTAAGAGTATCGAGATTGTAGAGTCCAGGACCAAATGGGGAAGCTGCAGCTCCGATAAAAAACTAACCTTTAACTATCGTCTGGCCATGGCTCCCGTGGAGGTTATCGATTATGTGATCATCCATGAGTTATGTCATTTGCTGCATATGAACCATGATCGCTCCTTTTGGCGACGGGTTGGAAGCCTAATGCCGGATTATAAGGAGAAGGAAGAATATTTAGCAAGATATGGACGGGCTATGATGTTATGAAAAAAAGGGTATTCCAGTGCAACTAGAGTAATGGTTGCCGGGAATACCCTTCGTTATTTTAACCCCTTTGCAGCAATCGATAGAGGTTAAGTGCCAGTTGAATCTCGAATAACTCATCAGAGTTTTTCAGATCTATATTTAGCAAATCTTTGATTTTATCAATCCGGTAAATAAAGGTGTTGCGGTGAATAAACATCGCTTTGGCGGCTTCGGTTACATTCTGATTGTACATAAAATAATACTCCAAGGTAGACATGAATCTCGTGTTCATCGTCTGGTCATGTTCATGAATGCCTCCCAGAACTTTGTTAAAGAATGTCTCCATTTCCGTAGGCTTAATGTTGGAATCCAGAAAATGATAGACAGAATAATCCTCGAAGTGAGCAATGCTCCGGCTGTCTTTATTAAACCGCTGCATGAGCCGCATAGCTTCCTGGGCCTCGAAGAAGCTTCGATGGAGCGAAGCAAGTGTCTTATACTGACTGCCAATGCCGATGAGAAAATGATTTTTAGTCATTTCCTGAGCCAGCAACTGCAGCACCTCTTGAGCAAAGGCTTTCGTATCGCTTACGGAAATTGGCGGTTTATTTTCATTTTTGCCGATCAAGATGATGATTTGCTGATTGCGATAGTAACAGATTAGCTCTCCACCTGCATTACTGGACAAGCCATAGATCAAATTGACACATTTTTTGACCATATGCTCCATTTCATATTTTCTATAAACCATGTCCGTGTAGTTTTCCAGCTGTGTAGCTTCAATATGGATAACTGTACAGTAATACGCATAGTTAACTTTAAGCCCATGCATAGCAGATAGGGAATGCAGTGTTTCTGTTGAAGTAATATTGCCAGCTAATAAGTCGTCGAAGAAGTCCTGCCTAATTTTATGCTTTACCTCTTCGATTTCCTTGGCTTTGATCCGGTCCAGTGCAAGCATCGTGGATACATGCTCTAGTGCGGTGTAGTCAAATTCAACCAGCTTGCGTACCGTTTGCAGAACGACGATATACGCGTAAGCGTTACTGGATACAGAAACCGGCATAATGCAGCACTTGTACGGCTGACCCTGAGAATAGTAGGTGCGTTTGATGGATTTTTTGATTTCAGTAATATACTTTGGGAAAGCTACCGTGAACTCTGTTGGAAAAACAGGCCTGTTCTTCACCAGTGGCAGGAATTCCTGAAGTGGAGATGGGTTATCCTTATGATCTGTATAGCAGAGTAGGTTCCAGTCTCTATCTAATATAAGAACAGGGTTATGGATCGTGTCGGACAATTCCGCCGATATTTGCTCAATACCGCCGCCTTCGAGTGCGATTTTGAACAGCGCATTATGAAGGTCGAGCGAGCGTCGGTTCACTGCATCGTAATCCGCGTTGGTCTTTTCGTTAATGATCGCAATGACTCTGGACAAGGTGTATTCAAAAGGGAGCTCCAGTAGCGGAAGTCCATGCTTATCAGCAAGCTCGATCATGTTCTGCGGGATAGCATCGAAATATCGCTTCATTTTGATGCAGAGTCCTGCACAGTTATTCTCCACCAGCTCATGAATGAATTTGTTCTGCAGCTCTGTGCTGTCTTTGAAGATATATCCGGTGGATAAAAGCAGCTCGTTCGAGGTCAGCCAGTCAAATACGTCCGGATTCTCGATGATATTAACTACAGAGATTTGATTGTTTAGGCCAGAATGCCCCGCAACGATCTTTATGCCTTCGATGGATTTGATTTGTAAGATATCTTTTATCGTTAGCATCAATTCACACCTCTCATCATCACCCATTGTGCAATGTGCATAGTGATTACTTGTTGTTTTTAGTGTTCTTGTATGATGACCCCCAGTGTACGGAGGACTACAATAAGGGTGTCAGGTAACGTTTAACCGTTAAACTGTGATATATTTCACAAAAATATCCTTTTTCACACAGAAAGCAACTCAATCTTTATCATTCTTGGAATTTTATGAACTGAGTGTAACATCTTCTATCATTCATCATCAACCGTTACGGTTTTTTTATGAGAACGCTTTCTATATAGGATAACCTGACAATAAGTGACCAAACCATTATCTACTTCCTTCTCAAGGGGGCGATCAAACGGAGTATTCTCAGAGCAAGTGTACCTCTTATTTAAAAGCTGGGATATCCAGTGATAGCGCGTTCTTTCATCGGATTCGAGAATCAAGATTTTTCGGAAATATACACAGCATATTTGAGCGGACGATAAATGTAAGGTGCAAGGCAACTGATGAATTATATACCATTGCGAGCAGTAGGGTAGATAATGCGCCTAATACTTTGATTACAGAGGTTAGTAGTTTTTCGGTTCTTGGACTGGTTGTGGGAGAAGAAGTTTTTGCGGAGAATGATCAATTATATATTGGCACTAAGCTTTCAATATCGATCAAGGAACTGACAGTTTGGCAGAGCTCTCTATCTATTTTTCCAAAAGAAGTAAAGACGCTAAGAGATAATTTGGCTGTGGCAAAAGCTTATATCAATAGCTATGGAAAACCAGGCGGTATGAAGCAGTTTGCGGGTTCTAGCTGCTTTGAGAGAGAAACGATGCGGCTGCTGGAAGAGCGATCTTCAGGTCTTCTGAATGCCTTGGCGAATGACAGCATGGAAGATGCTGCTTTTTATGCAATTCGACTAATGGGATTAGGCCCAGGTCTGACTCCGTCGGGAGATGATTTTTTAGTTGGATTGTTTGCTGTGATCCATCTGCCTCAGAGTCCTATTAGTAAATACCAGCCGTGGTGCAGGGAAGTCGTGAACGAAGCAGCTGAATTAACGAATGAAATAAGCTATATGGCTCTGAAAAAAGCGGCTTGGGGTCAGGTGAGAGAGTCAATGGGTCAGATGCTGCATTCGCTCATGTATGAGAGTAAGGAAAATATGCTTCTTGGCTTATCGGCAGTGCTGGATATAGGTTCTTCTTCCGGAACAGATATTGCCTTGGGGATCATTAGCGGTTTGGATCTTAATCTAGAACAACGTTGGAGGTAAGATATGTCGACTAAAATAGTAATTAAAAGAAACACATACTTTGATTCCGTCTCGCTCATGTCGTTGTCGACCAAAGCGAATCAAATAGAGGGTGTCGAACAAGCTTTTATCGCAATGGCTACTCAAATGAATAAAGAGGTATTAGCGAATGTAGGGCTGATAACCCTTGAGCTAGAGGAAGCTAAGAATAGTGACCTGATGATCGTAATCAAAGCAGCATCCCCTGAGCTGGCTGAAGTTGCCTTTGGAGCAATCGAAGAGCTGTTTATTAAAAAAGACAGTGCAGTTGGCGGTACAGAGCTTAAATATCCAACAATTGAGTCGGCAGTGAAGAATAGGACAGCAGCTAATCTTGCAGTGATTTCAGTCAACGGAGCGTTTGCAGCCAGAGAAGCAAGAAAAGCGCTGGAGAATAATCTCCATGTCATGATGTTCAGTGACAACGTAAGCGTAGAAGACGAAATTGAATTAAAAAAAATAGCACATGAGCGTGGATTACTGATGATGGGGCCGGATTGCGGAACCGCGATCATTGGAAATATGGCCTTATGTTTTGCCAATAAAGTTCGTAAAGGCAATATCGGCATCGTGGGTGCATCCGGCACAGGAAGTCAGGAAATCAGCGTGCGGATTCACGATTTTGGCGGAGGCATCTCACAGTTGATTGGCACAGGCGGCAGAGACCTAAGTGAACGTGTCGGCGGAGTAATGATGCTTGATGCTATGAAAGCGCTTAACGAAGACGAAGCCACTAAGGTCATTGTGTTGATTTCCAAGCCCCCAGCTAAAAGTGTGGAACAAAAAGTGCTGAATGAAATCAAAAATATGCATAAGCCTGTCGTAGTCTGCTTTATCGGAGGAACGGAGGAAGCTGTTCTGGAGGCAGGTGGGCATTTTGCCAAAACAACCAAAGAAGCCGCGCTAAAGGCGGTAATTCTATCCGGCATCGATGAGAGCCAAATTAACAAGCATCCGCTAAACCTTCCGCTGATTGAAGAGATTAAGGTCAAGCTGAAGCCAGAACAGAAGTATATTCGTGGGTTATTCTGCGGCGGTACTTTATGTGATGAAGCAATGTATCTAGCGATGGAGAAATACGACGATGTCTATAGCAACATTCCAAAAGATCCAGAATATCAGCTGGGTGATATCCATATCAGCCAAGCGCATACGTTTATTGACTTTGGGGATGATGGGTTCACTAACGGCAAACCACATCCGATGATTGATCCTTCTTCACGGATTGCCAGATTCAAGCAGGAAGCGAAGGACCCGGCGGTGGGCGTGATCATTATGGATTTTGTATTAGGCTATGGATCACATGAGGATCCAGTAGGTGTTATGGTGCCTGCAATTATTGAGGCTAAGCAAGCAGCGGAACAAGAAGGCAGACATTTGGAGATCGTCGGCTATGTACTTGGAACCGATCTGGATACACCTTCCGTCCAAGAACAGCTTGATAAGCTGGTATCCGCGGGCGTTACCTATGCAAGCAGTAATACGAATGCAGGACTTCTTGCCAGAGGTTTTGTAGAGAAGGGAGTATAACATGAGCAGAATTAATGAGTTATTTAAGAGTGAACTTCACGTTATCAATGTCGGCCTAGAAATGTTCAAGGATGATATCCTGAAGCAAAAAGGCAACGTAACCCATCTGGAATGGAAGCCACCTGGTGGAGGTAAGCCCGAATTAATTGCCGCACTGGATGCGTTAGAGCAAGAGGGGATTGCTGCAAAGATTGAGGCTGCCAACAAGCTGGCTGTAGAGCGAATCGTGAATTCACAACCGGTATTGGTTGGTTTTGACCAAGCGATCAACGTCGTACCAGGGATGACTAAGACTACGATATTACATGCAGGACCTCCGATTACTTGGGATAAGATGAGTGGTCCCATGAAAGGTGCAGTTACCGGCGCTTTGGTCTTTGAGGGCTTGGCGAAGGATCTCGATGAAGCTGCCGAACTAGCGGCATCAGGTGAGATTACGTTCTCCCCTTGTCACGAGCATAATTGTGTGGGTTCCATGGCAGGAGTAACCTCAGCCTCTATGTTTATGCACATTGTAGAGAATAAAACGTATGGCAACATCGCTTATACGAACCTTAGTGAGCAACTGTCGAAAATCTTGCGGATGGGTGCAAACGATGAAACGGTCGTTGCCCGTTTGATCTGGATGAGAGATGTGCTTGGACCGATGCTGCGTGAGGCGATGAAGTTCTCTGAGAACGGCATTGATCTGCGGCTCATGTTATCACAGGCGCTCCATATGGGAGATGAATGCCATAACCGCAACAACGCTGGAACGACTCTTTTGATTCAGGCATTAACGCCGCTTATCCTGAGAACAGATTTTACTAATGAGCAGAAAATCGAAGTGTTCGACTTTGTGGCAATGAGTGATTATTTCTCCGGACCAACTTGGATGGCTCTTTGTAAATGTGCACTTGATGCTGCCCATGGCATCGAGCATAGCACCATCGTAACAACGATGGCCCGCAATGGCGTGGAATTTGGTATTCGTGTCAGTGGAATGCCAGGCAATACCTGGTTTACCGGTCCTGCGCAAAAGGTTGTCGGACCGATGTTTGCAGGGTATAAGCCGGAAGACTCGGGACTCGATATCGGAGATAGTGCGATTACCGAAACGTATGGTATAGGTGGCTTCGCCATGGCAACCGCGCCGGCGATTGTAGCATTAGTTGGGGGAACCGTAGATGATGCCATGAACTATTCTGTCAAAATGAAGGAAATCACTACAACGGAGAATCCAAATGTGACGATTCCTTTGTTGAACTTCCGCGGAATTCCTACTGGAATCGATATTCGTAAAGTGGGTCAAACCAGCATTATGCCAGTGATCAACACGGCTATTGCCCATAAGGATCCAGGCATCGGAATGATTGGAGCCGGAATCACTCATCCTCCAATCGAGTGTTTCGAGCAAGCCATTCTCGCTTTTAGCCAGAGCATGCATTCATAGAACCACCCGCCCTTCAGGCCTATTCAAGGGTCTGAGGGCTTCATAAGCCATTGGTATGTAAGCGCTAACGATCTAGGGGGAGATTTATTATGGATCAAGTATTTATGAAGATGTTCTGGAAAAAGGGAGATTGGGCCGCGTTTTTCGGGCTGCTTGCTAACAATTTAACCAATCTGCTTACGATGATTTCATTGTTAATTTTTGTAGTAGGATTTCCGGAAGGTATGGTTTACGGCAGAGTCGTTCCTGCGTTTGGACTCGCGATTTTTATCGCAAGTATTGCTTATGGCTGGTTTGGATATCAGCTAGCCAAAAAAACAGGCCGAACGGATATAACCGCATTACCTTCAGGGCCTAGTGCTCCATCGATTTTTACAGTAACTTTTCTAGTGTTAATTCCCGTATTTAGAGAAACCAATGATGCATCATTTGCGCTGCAAATTGGTCTCGTATGGTGTTTGTTCGAAGCCTTGATCCTTATTGTCGGCTCATTTCTGGGAGATGTGCTGCGCAAGGTTATTCCAAGAACCGTACTTTTATCTTGTTTATCTGGACTTGGATTGTTATTGCTGGCCATGAACCCGATGCTGCAATCCTTTGAAACACCTGTGGTTGCTTTTGTTGTACTTGTGATCATCTTTATTAACTGGTTTGGCAAATCGCCGATATTCAAAAAAATTCCTACAGGATTTCTGCTGCTGATTGCTGGAACCGCGCTGGCTTGGATATTTGGTTTGCAGAATCCAGAAGCGATCACAACGGCTCTTTCAACCCTGGGGTTTAATCCACCAGAGGTGCATATTACCAGCTTAATTCAAGGGATTCCGCATGCCTTGCCATACCTGGCTTCTGCAATTCCATTGGGACTGGCCAATTATATTTTTGACCTTGAAAATATTGAGAGCGCACATGCTGCCGGAGACCCTTATAACACTCGTAACGTTATGCTAACGAATGGGGTTGCTTCAAGTATTGGTGCTTTCACAGGTAATCCGTTCCCAGTAACTGTGTATATTGGTCATGCAGGCTGGAAATCTATTGGGGCTGGACTTGGTTATACCATAGCTTCTGGTTTCTCCATGTTAATTATTTGTCTCTTTGGCATAGGAGCACTGCTGTTGTCTATCATACCTGTTGTGGCGATTGTTCCGATTCTGGTCTATGTCGGGGTCGTTACGGCGAATCAGGTGGTTCGAGAGACACCTAAAAATGAAGTGCCCGTTATCTTTATCACCTTGTTCCCATGGATCGCCAACTGGGCTTTAACGCTTGCGAACAACATTTTTAATGCGGCTGAAACTTCGGCTTCCAAGGTGGGGATTGATCTCTTATTAAGCAAAGGGGTTTATTACAACGGCCTGATGCATTTAGGAAATGGTGCACCGCTTAGCAGCTTGATTTGGGGCTCCATCACTATTTTCTCTATCCTGAATAAACCACTGCGGGCTGCTGTCTTTGCTGTAATCGCTTCTGGCCTATCTTTATTTGGAATCATTCACGCGCCGACTGTTGGATTTGCTCAAGCTTCACTTATGCCGTTCGTATACGCCTACTTGATGGTGGCAGGATTATTTGTTTATAAGCATTTTTCAGACCTTCGTGACCCAGCGAACAAGCTGCAATCCGAATAAATAATTGATAAAAAGAAATAGGAGAGCTAAGCCATGACTAATCAAACTCTGTCAGAAGATTTAATTCAAGCAGCGGATCGCGGGGATTTAGCTGCCGTAGAACAGCTTTTGGCTCGTGGTGCCGATGTTCATCATAAGGATGCCAGTGGTCGTACTGCGCTGATGGCGGCAACGCAAAAAAATCATATTCCTCTCGCTCAAAAGCTGATTGAAGCAGGCAGTGATGTGAATGCAAGAGATATCACTATGTTATCACCCTACCTGTGTGCCGGTGCCAATGGATTTCATGAGATTCTGTCTTTAACTCTTGCCGCAGGTGCGGATACAACCAGTGTAAATCGTTTTGGGGGAACTACACTGCTTCCCTCCAGCGAGAAGGGGTATCTAAGAACTGTTCAGAAATGCTTGGAAGCAGGTGTTGCAGTTAACCATATGAACAATCTGGGATGGTCTGCCTTGCTGGAGGCAGTAATTCTCGGGAATGGTGGCCGTTTATACTCCGATATTATTCAGTTGTTGGTGGATGCTGGAGCGGATGTTCATTTGCCGGATCGTGACGGAAAATCATCGTTGCAGCATGCAGAAGAGCTGGGTCAGGAGAGGGTCATCCGTATTCTCAATAAAGAAAAGCTAACGATTCATCCAAGTATTCAAAGCGCTCAAGAGCTAGCTCGGGCAGAGGATTTCCGGAAAGCAAGTTTGGTTATGGAACATGCAATGCAAGTGGACAGTAATAATTCAGATTTCTATTACTATAAAGGATACTTCTTAGGGGAACTCGGGAGATATGACGAAGCTCTGGCAGCTTATCAACAGGCACTTACTATTGATCCGGATGACCTTGATTTCTATTTCTATACCGCAAATGCCTACCGAATGATGAAGCGATCCGAGCAAGCATTAGCAGAGTATGACAAAGCGATAGAACGCGATCCTGGCGAAAGCTTCTTCCGCTATCATAAATCCAATTATTTAAGAGAGTTGGGCAGGCATGAGGAAGCGGTCAAAGTTATGGATCAGCTTCTGGAACAGCAGCCTGCCCGGTATGATTTCTCGTTCCATAAGGCGAACAGCTTGAGATCACTTGGCCGGCATCAAGAGGCAGTTGAGGCGATTGAGAACGCAATTGCTAACGATCCGAGCAATCCTTTATATCATCATCATAAGGCTCAGTCACTTGGTTTACTTGGTGATCATGAAATGGCCATTCAAGAAATAGATATTGCTATCAGCTATAATCCTGCCAATCCGGATTTTCACTCCGCGAAGGAACAATTTCAGCTGGCCCTTAAACGCTAATCAATGAGGATCAACTGATCCGTCAGGAGGAATGGAATGAGTAAATTTATAGTTGTAGCCATTGGCGGTAATTCATTGGTGAAAGACAATGGCCGCGATTCTATAGAGGATCAATCTGAGGCAGTACGTGAAATTGCTGTCAATATCGCTGATCTGGTGCAAGCAGGCAACGATGTGGTGGTTACTCACGGCAACGGTCCACAGGTTGGATTCGAGCTGAGACGAAGCGAGGTGGCTTCGGAAGTCACTGGAATGGATGTTACTCCGCTGGTCAATTGCGTGGCGGGCACGCAAGGGGGCATAGGCTATTTAATTCAGCAGGCCTTAACAAATGAATTCATTCACCGCAGATTAGACAAAAAGGTTGCCACAGTTATTACTCAGGTCGAGGTTAGCAAAAATGATCCGAATTTTCAGTCTCCCTCGAAACCAGTGGGCTCCTTCTTCACGCTTGAGCAAGCAGAGGAGATGAAGCGTGCCAAGCCAGATTGGGTCATCATTGAGGATTCAGGTCGTGGTTACCGCCGTGTTGTTCCATCGCCTAAGCCGATTGATATCGTTGAAAAAGACGTCATTAAATCACTCATTGAGACGGGTTATGTGGTGATCGCTGTTGGCGGAGGCGGGATTCCTGTGATCAAAACCGAAAATAATACCTACGAAGGTATCGATGCGGTCATTGACAAAGATTTTGCTACAAGTCTGTTGGCCGAACAGATCGATGCAGAATCGCTGATCATTACAACAGGAGTTCCTCAGGTATGTGTGAATTTCGGTACGCCTGAGCAGAAGGCTCTTGAAGAAGTTACAGCGGCAGAAATGTTGGTATATGCGGAGCAGGGTCATTTTCCTGCTGGAAGTATGCAGCCTAAAATTGAAGCAAGTCTTAGCTTTTTGAAAAAGGAGGGACGTAGAGTTATCATTACTAATCCGGAAAATATGAAAGCTGCGATGAGTCAACAGGCTGGCACACACATATTGTAAATTAATATGATCTTATTTATCTCATCATTTCATGGAGACCGCTACTGATCTAAATCAGGGCGGTTTTTTGACATGTTCATGAATTGTTACTCAACTGCTGCTTTCAGATGGCCATATTCTGGTGAATAAAAGGAAGATAAGAGGTAAAACTATGTCCACTATATAAAAAAGAATACATTAAAATGCGGGGGTAAAAGATGAGATCGAATAAAGAAACAACACAACGTTTTACCAGGGCTACAATTCTTTGTTGTATTTGTGCATGTACGGTATTGTTAAGTGGATGCACTAAAGCAGCGGATGAGACTCAAGTGGCTACTCCAACGGCTCAAGTAGAAACCACAGCACCTTCTGCAGAAGCTACTACACCTGCGCCTACGAATAACGCAACAGAACAATCTGCGTCACCCGGTTCAAATACTGGGGAACTTCCAGAGGGAGTGAGCATTCAGAGAGTTATCAAGGATGTTTCGTTAAAAGATAGCTATCATAAAAAGGTTGAACTGTTAAGCGACGGTGGCAAGCGGGTTACCATTACAGATCAGAATCAAAAGAATGTTTTGCAGCAGATTGAATATGACGGAAGGATCACTGCGGTTAAGGATAAACAGATTACCGTTCAAGTGGAGGGCGGTAAAGAGCAAACCTTAACGATTCCTGATCATATAGTCATTGAAGATGAAGACAAGCTCGGATTAAATAATGGCGTTGAAATCGAGTGGACGGTAAATGCAGACGGACAAATCGAAAGCGTGGAACTGGACGATTAAAAATTTACCGAGGTGACTGGATGAAATTTCTAATCGTACTTGGTAGTATTATTGTTCCCATTGTCATGCTGATGTTACAAGGTAAATCGATAAAGTGGCGTATGGTATTTAATGTTGCTTCGGTCTTAAGTGCGATTATCTTTGGAAATATTTCCGCTTTGGCGATTTACGAAATATTAAGGGATCATGCTGTATTTATGACCTCGATCCATGCGATATTTTTAAATCCAATGTTTCTTATTACCGGAGCCTATCTTGGCGTTTATTTAATTTATCGGTTGATGATAATTTCGTATGACGAGGTTTATATGTGATGGGTACAATACAAATAGGGGTGTTCCCGCGTAGGGACACCCCTATTTGTGTTGTTAACAGGACAGATGCTTAAGAGGACTTTCCTACAACGTTTGCTCCGCTCTTCGTGATCTTGTAGGTGATGATATCACCATTCCAGAAGTGGAATTTTAGGATAACCTCGCCGTCTTTAACATCTTTAAAGAACGCGGGAAGCAGCTTGATTTCTTTAGTGTTATAAGAAGGTGAGAAGGTATTGCCGAATTCCTTAAATGGAGTCCAGTCCTGCGGACCTGCATTGCCACCAGCGGTATATACAGCTTCCATTGTGGCAAGCTGGTTACCATTAAAGGTGGTCGGAATGGCAAAGGATTCAGTCGTGCCTTTTGCATCGCTTAATTTAGCTGTGTCATACACAATCACCTTAAGTCTCCACGCAACACCCTTGTTGAATTTCAGAGTCAGTACGGCATTTTCACCGTATTTTTGGGAAGCTGTGAGCTTTTTGAGTTGGCTGGCTTTGAGGATGAGCTCCTCACCATTTAATGTGTAATCTTTACCTTTGGTCAGATATTTTCCGTTGGCACTAATGGTGGTTAGCTTATTACCGTTCAGGTTTAGCTTAACCTTGGTATCTTTGATTTGTGCACCTTTTTTTAGGTAGACCAAATCGCTTTCGGTGCTGGAGGAACGCTCCTTCAGACCAGACATTAATACATTGTGGAGTTCAGGATCAGACCACTTATAAGTTTTACGGTTGAAATGCTGCCCGTTATCCCAGAGCATGGAAGTCATTTTCTTTTCTTTCAAATAATAAGTCAGATACTCGAAGAATTTAAGCTTCTCGCCCTGTTCAATCACACCCGTGTCTTTATCGAAACCTAATAAACCAAATTCGCCGACGATGACAGGGATGCCTTTAGCTACAAATGTATTGTAAACGTTATCAAAAGTTTGAGTGATATCGTTTTTTGTATCTTTTTCAAATGTGGTGTAACCGGCAATGTTCACACTAAAAGGCCAGAAGCCATAGAAGTGAACGGTCGCAATAATATTCGGATCGTTTAGAGCCGTAATCGTCTTATAGAGATGATCCATTCTTGTTTGTGTAGGTGAAGACTCTAATGAAGGTAATACAAGTGGGCGGAGGTCGTTTTTCCCACCGGATTTCCGCACGATCTGATAGAAGGAGTTATTGAGTTCAGTAAGCATTTGCTCCATTTTTGCTTCGTCTGTGCTTCCACCATCGGTGAACCGAGGTTCATTTATGCTCTCGAACATCAGCTTATCGGATTTGTCCTTAAAGCGATCGGCAATTTGAGTCCAGGCTGCATTATAACGCGCCAGCGTTTCATCGTGTTTTTCTTCCATATGGCTTACCCATAGCCAGGAATCATGATGGACATTAATCATGACATAAAGCTTGGCGTCCAGTGCCCAGCCGACAACTTCTTCCACACGGTCGAGGTAGGCTTTTTCTAGGGTATAGTCTGGTGCCGCACCCATGTGAGTATCCCAGGTCACAGGAATCCGAATACTTTTATAGCCTTGAGCGGCGATCTTTTTAATAAGTTCTTGGGTCACACGAGGATTGCCCCAGGAGGTTTCGTCCTCACCTGTAGCATCTAAAGTATTACCGAGGTTCCATCCGGGCTGCATTTCGTCTACATAGGATTGGATCTTACTCTTTGGCGCTGCCTTAGCTTGTTGCTCATCCTTAGTTGCAGCTGCAGCCATGGATGAGAACAGAGAGAGCAGAAGAGCGGTGACAAGTGTCAATGATAAGAAGGATTTCTGGATTCGCGTAGTCATTGAATTCTCCTTTGTGAGATAAATTTAGGATGCTTGGACCTGGCTTTGACGCTGTACTTGATGGTTAGATGAACACGAACACCTCCACTGTTATTTTTGTAAACGCTTTCTGAATATACCCTAACATAGAATTCACTCAGCGAGTACCTTACTAATTTGTGGCAAATTCATATAAGAATTAGTGATTTAAATTAATTTTCCCCACAGTTGGATAAAGAAATTATTTAAATATCCCTACTCGTAGAAATTGGTTATTCAATAGGATTATCTCTAGCTGCCCGTTATACAAAAAAGAAATATAACATGACAAAAGCATATATATTAGATATGATGAAGCATGAAAATTTAAAATTAGAAATAGGTGCCAACTATGAATGTTGCGGAAGTACAATCATAGATTGGTTAAATGGAAAGCGGGTGTGAATCCCGCGCGGTCCCGCCGCTGTAAAAGAGGAGTCCTTGCAAAATGCCACTGGGAAACTGGGAAGGCAGCAAGGGTGATGATACTTGAGCCAGAATATCTGCCTTTTTCTGTTACACCATCAAACTCTACGATCGATAGAGAGGTGCTTGAATAGTGTTGGCCATCTATTATTGTGGTTCACTATCTTAACCTCTTGACGTTTATGTTGAGTGGTTTTTTTGTGGTTATAAGAAAGTTTATTCTGTTTTTTATCATAGGTATGAAGGGAAGGGTTATGGAAAAATGAAGAAAAATAAGTTTTTAGCGTGGTTACTCATTGTAGCTGTATTTATCACGACATTCTCTACAAGTGTTATCCCAGCTCAAGCAAATGGAGCAAGCTCTACTCTTAAAGGGTACGTAACTGTAGCCGTAGAGAAATTCACCGTAGGCCAAGGGTATATTAAGGAACCTATTAAAGTTCCGATTTATGAAGGCGATAATGGCGCATCTTTAATAACACGTGCGCTAGGAGATGGGAATTATAGATATTTAGGAAATATAGATAGTGGTTTTTATTTATCAGAAGTTAAAGATAGTGGCAGAAGCGAAGTCAATATTCCACAATATATTTTAGATATGATTTCAGCTGATGGGAATACAGTCGGCACTAAAGCAGACCCAGAGTGGTTAAGTCAGTTTGACTATACTTCCATGTCGGGTTGGATGTATGCAGTAAATAATGTGTTTCCTCCGTTTGGGATGACCGATTATAAGCCTCAAGACGGTGATATCATTCGAACTCAGTTCACCACTTATGGCTATGGTTCTGATCTTGGTGGCTGGGGAGAAATCCCCGTTCAACTTGCCAATAAGGATGCTTTAACTGCGGAAATCGCCGAGATTAACAGTGACCCTAATAAAGAAACTATTTTGGACAGACCAGTAGTACAATCGGCAGTTTATCAAGCCTATTCCGTGCTCGAAAATATGGCAAGCTCTCAAATAAGTGTAGATCATGCACTTGTAGGGCTTAACCATGCATTAGACATAGAACCCCCTGTTATTACTGTAAGTGGCATACAAGATAAACAGGAAGTATCTAATAAAGAAATAAGCTTCAAAGTAGCTGTCACAGACAATGTATATAGTGACATCATTCCAGAAGTGAAGCTGAATGGTGTTACTTTATCACCTGCGAATGGGGAGTACAAAGCTTCTCTGAATTCAGGCAGTAATGCAATTACTGTAACGGCTCTTGACGGAGCTGGAAACAAAACAAATGTAACTTATCAAGTTACTTACAAACTGGAAACTACAGTTGCCGTCAAACAACAGTTAGATAAAAGCCTTGCCTATATTCTAAACACTGTAAAGAATCCGTCGTTTGGAACAGGTAGTGGAGAATGGTCGATCCTTTCTCTGGCACGGGCGAACTATACAGTACCTAACGGTTATTACGATCTTTATTACAACAATGTAGCAACGAAAATAGCATCGATCATTAAAGAGGATGGAAAACTCGACGCCAATAAAAGCACAGAGAATTCCAGAGCGATTCTTGGGCTTACCTCTATCGGAAAAGATATCACAAATGTTGCGGGATATGATCTGAGAAAAGCACTCGCTGATTATCAATATATCCAAAAGCAAGGCAATAATGGTCCGATTTTTGCTCTGATTGCGCTAGATAGCCATAACTATGAGATCCCAGTAGTTGATGGAGTTACAGAACAGACCACAAGAGAAAAACTAGTTCAGTACATTTTAGATAAAGAGGTTAAAAAAGGTACAGCAGAAGCTGGTGGCTGGGCATTAGGCGTAACCAAAGCCGATGTCGATATGACTGCGATGGCGATGCAAGCTCTTGCACCTTATTATGCAACCCGAGATGATGTAAAAGCCGCCGTGGATCGGGCCATCCAATGGCTGTCCGATAACCAAAACAATCAAGGCGGATTTACAAGCTGGGGAAGCACTAGCAGCGAAAGTATCTCACAGGTAATTGTGGCCTTAACTGGTGTGGGCGTAGATCCGCACACGGACGCTAGATTTGTTAAAAGTGGAAATTCGCTTATTGATGCATTACTTAGCTTTGCTGCACCTGAGGGTGGATTTAAGCATATCCTCACAGGCAAAGTGGACAATATGGCAACGGACCAAGGTACGTATGCTCTTGTGTCCTATGATCGTCTGCTCAATCATAGCAGCCATCTCTTTGATATGAATGATGTGCAATTAGAACAACCTACTACTGTTGTAGCCAAACAACAATTAAATAAAAGCCTTGCCTATATTCTAAACACTGTAAAGAATCCGTCGTTTGGTACAGGTAGTGGAGAATGGTCGATTCTATCTTTAGCACGGGCGAACTATACAGTACCTAACGGTTATTACGATCTTTATTACAACAATGTAGCAACGAAAATAGCATCGATCATTAAAGAGGATGGAAAACTCGACGCCAATAAAAGCACAGAGAATTCCAGAGCGATTCTAGGGCTTACCTCTATCGGAAAAGATATCACAAATGTTGCGGGATATGATCTGAGAAAAGCACTCGCTGATTATCAATATATCCAAAAGCAAGGCAATAATGGTCCGATTTTTGCTCTGATTGCGCTAGATAGCCATAACTATGAGATCCCTGTAGTTGAAGGAATTACAGAACAGACCACAAGAGAAAAACTAGTTCAGTATATTTTAGATAAAGAGGTTAAAAAAGGTACAGAAGAAGCTGGTGGCTGGGCATTAGGCGTAACCAAAGCCGATGTCGATATGACTGCGATGGCGATGCAAGCTCTTGCACCTTATTATGCAACCCGTGATGATGTAAAAGCTGCCGTGGATCGGGCCATCCAATGGCTGTCCGATAACCAAAACAATCAAGGCGGATTTACAAGCTGGGGAAGCACTAGCAGCGAGAGTATCTCGCAGGTAATTGTAGCCTTAACTGGTGTGGGCGTAGATCCGCACACGGACGCTAGATTTGTTAAAAGTGGAAATTCGCTTATTGATGCACTGCTTAGCTTTGCTGCACCTGAGGGTGGATTTAAGCATATCCTCACAGGCAAAGTAGACAATATGGCAACGGACCAAGGTACGTATGCTCTTGTGTCCTATGATCGTCTGCTCAATCATAGCAGCCGTCTCTTTGATATGAATGATGTGAAAGTGGAACAACCAGAAGAACCGGGGCCTGGGCAACCAGAGGGTCCGAAAGAATTTCCGTTACCTTCTGGGGAGAACCCGAAAGTTGAAATCCCAAATGACGCTAATGATTATATCGTTCCGATCAGCACTGGAGATAGCAACAAAGAAATCACAGTAGCTATTCCGGAGGGAAATCAATCGAAGGTTAGTGTCAATTTACCAAGTAACAGCGACCTTCCTCAGATAGAGGCCATAAAAGGTAACGTATCTGTAGTCATTCCTAAGGGTGCAAAAGTTACAAGTGGGGATGCCTCTGCAATTGAACTGATTTCAGCTTTAACCGGTGGAGAATCTGCACTAAAAGATAGTGTGAATCAGATTATTCCCGGGGACAAGAAGCTTGATAATATTCTTCAAGCATTTTCCATGGGTGGTAGTGCAAGAGTAGAATTCAGTCAATTTATTACGTTAACCTTTAAGGACCTTAAAGGAAAAGATGCAGCTTATATTCAAAATGGCACTCCTCATGCCATTCAAAAATTTGCAAGTGATGACTTAGGTTTTGCAAGCGGTAAGTCTGAGTATGCCTATGATAGTGGAAATGATTTAATTGTAAAAACCAATCACTTCACTGACTACATTGCTTATGCTTCCAGTGCAGTACAAACACCTGGCGGCGACGGTGGTAACGGTAATGGCGAAGGTAATGGTAGTGGAAATGGTGAAGGAAATGGCAGCAACAATGGTGGCGGAACCACTCCATCGAAACCATATGTAATCCTGTCCGTGGATAAGCTTACGATTAATAAGGGATATGTTGTTCCATCTGTACAGGTAGAGTTACAATCTGGTGACACAGTGTGGTCTGTACTAAAAAGAGTGCTGGATAGCCGCGGTATCGACTATAGAGATTCCTGGAACAGTGACTTTGGAAGTGTATATGTTGAATCCATAGCTGGTGATGGGGAATTTGACCATGGCAGCGGCAGTGGATGGATGTATAATGTGAATGGGAAATATCCTAATTATGGTGCATCTTCATATGACCTAAGTGCCGGGGACAGAATTCAGTGGCGTTATACTACGAATTTGGGTGTGGATCTAAATGCACCGATACCAACGATGAGCCCAACCCCAACGCCTAAGCCTGGTGCTACTCCGGCTCCTGGTGGGGGAGCTAATCCGGAAGGCAGTGGTGATCCAAATGTGAGTCCATCTCCAACAGTGACTCCTAAGGATCCTACCCAGAATACGAATGATATTAAACAACTGTATACAGATGCTGATAAGATCTCTTCCTGGGCCTATTCAGCGATTGAAACAGCTACAGTAAAAGGATATATCCAAGGTAACAATGGTCAGGTGAATCCGAAGGCTTATATCACAAGAGCGGAGTTCACTAAGATTCTCGTTTCTGCATTAGAACTTGATATTAAGAGTGATAAAGGCATTACCTATAAGGATGTCGCTCTAGGCGATTGGTTCTATCCATATGTGAATGCTGCGCATAAGGCAGGTCTAATCACAGGCTTTAATAATGAATTTAAGCCGAATGACAAGATTACTCGTGAGCAGATGGCCGCAATTATCATCAGAGCATTGGCCATCCCGGCGACGAAGCCTGGAACAGCGATTAAAGATATCAACACAGTATCGGCATGGGCCAAAGCAGATGTAGAGACCGTTGTTGCGACTGGTTTGATGTTAGGTGATGATAATCAATTTAAGCCTAAAGAGCTAGTAACCAGAGAAATGGCGGCTGTTGTAGCTACTAGAACCCATGATTATAAGAGTGGGAACAAAGTGGTTAGTCCAACTATTCAGAATTCAGCAGTTAGTTCTTATATTCAGAACACAGCTGCCTTTTTGCAAAAAACAGTAACAAACCCGGTCATCTCCTCGGTTGGCGGGGACTGGACAGTCTTCGGGCTGGCACGTTCAGGTGTGAAGGTTCCAGATAGTTATTACACTAAGTACTATGCAAATGTAGAAGCGACTCTTAAAGAAAAATCAGGGAAGCTGCATAGCGTAAAATATACGGAATATGATAGAGTTATTTTGGCATTAACTTCAATCAACAAAAATATTGATAAAGTGGCGGGTTATAACCTACTGGAACCGCTCGCGGATTTTGATACTGTAATTAAGCAAGGTATTAATGGACCTGTGTTTGCTCTCATTGCACTGGACAGTAATCATTACGACATTCCAGTGGTTAAGGATGTAAAGACGCAGACGACTAGAGAGATGCTCATTGATTATATTTTGGGCAGAGAGATCAGCGGCGGTGGATGGGCACTAGGCAGTAATGCTACAGCGGCTGATCCAGATATCACAGGGATGGTCATTCAAGGCTTAACGCCTTATTACAAAACCAACGCCAAAGTAACAGCTGCTGTGGACCGGGGGATTGCTTGGTTATCCAAAACACAGACTGCAGACGGTGGTTTTGCAAGCTGGGAATCTACAAATTCCGAAAGCATCGCTCAGGTGATTGTAGCTTTAACTGGCCTTGGTATTGACCCGCATAAGGATTCCAGATTTATTAAAAATGGACATTCCGCAGTAGACGCATTGCTTAGTTTTGCTGCACCTGAAGGTGGCTTTTATCACGTGAAGCAGGGTGGAGTAGGCAATGGAGGCGCGCAACCAGGAGAAGTAGATCTTATGGCTACGGATCAGGCGATGTATGCACTGGTTTCCTATGATCGGCTCGTTAATGGCCAGACACGTCTTTATGATATGACAGACGTCAAATAGAATTTTATTTAGAGAGATAAGCAAGGGTAGCGTGTATACCCTTGCTTATTATTTAAGGTGGGACTAGAGAAATGAACAAGAAGAAATGGTTAACCGCGATACTAATCATAGGTGTATTGGCTATCGCCTTCTTTTGGGGCGGGGATTACCAGAAGAGCCCAAACAAGGTCGCTAATAGTAGCGTTGAGACACAGGTTATAGAGCCTGAGAACACTGCTTCCGCAACAAATGTTGAGGTTGAACCCACTGAGGCAATCGCTACCGAGACAACGGAGATAACACCGTCAGCTACGCCAAGTGAAACAGCTAAGCCCATTGAAGCCCTAAAACCAAATGAATCGGCAACACCAACGGATGCTGTAACACCAACAGGAACTGCAGCACCAACAGAAGTTGTTACGCCGGCCGCAACAACAAAACCTGCTGCAACGAAGCAACCGACCGCAACGCCGAAAGCGGCTAAAACGTCCGTGCCGGAAACGAAAGCGACGGCAAAACCCGTAACAAAACCTGATTCAAAAGTAGCGACAACAGAAACCAAGCAGGAACCGAAAAAGGATAAATTTCTTACCGATCCAGTGCCGAGCGGGAAACCTAAACCAGTGGAATGGCAAGATGCAACAGTAGATAAGAAGAAGCAATTAACGGCTACCTTGTCCGTGTCAGCGGCAACAATTTTAGATAACATGGATATTTTTAATGAGGATAAGCTTGAAGTATTGCCGGCAGATGGTATCATTTATAAAGCGCAGAAGGTAACCTTTTATGAAGGTGAGTCTGTGTTTGATGTTCTACTAAGAGAAATGAAGAAGAATAAAATCCATATGGAATTTAGCATGACGCCGATCTATAACAGTAATTATATTGAAGGCATAAATAATCTGTATGAATTCGATGCTGGAGAGCTCAGTGGATGGATGTACAAAGTAAATGGCTGGTTCCCTAACTACGGCAGTAGCCGTTATGTTCTCAAAGATGGCGATGTCATTGATTGGGTATACACTTGTGATCTAGGTCGAGATGTGGGTGGATATGTAGCCACAGGAGGAGCTCAGAAATAATGAAGGATAGCTTTTCTACCTTTCATCCGTTTGTGAATTTTCTATATTTTGTTGTTGTATTGCTGTTTAGCATGGTGTTTATGCATCCTATATTTCAGGTGATTGCCCTTATTAGTGCTGTAGCCTACTCAATTATGTTAAAAGGAAAAAAGGGCATCCGATTTAATCTGCTTTACATGATTCCTTTTCTGCTATTTATGGCAGTGATGAATCCTGTTTTTAATCATCAAGGGGTAACGATCTTGTTCTATTTAAACAACGGGAACCCCATTACGAAGGAATCGATTCTTTATGGCGTGGCAGCGGCGTGTATGTTTGTGACGGTAATTATTTGGTTCTCCTGTTATAACGTCGTGATGACCTCGGATAAGTTTATTTATATATTCGGAAAAATACTGCCGGCACTGTCGTTGATTTTTTCGATGGTGCTTCGTTTTGTTCCTAGATATTTAGCGCAAATCAAGGTGATTTCTAATGCTCAAAAATGTATAGGCCGGGATGTCTCACAGGGAAATCTCCTCGCGCGTGCGCGGAATGGGATTACGATTCTCTCCATTATGACCACCTGGGCTTTGGAAAATGCGATTGAGACAGCGGATTCCATGAGATCGAGAGGGTATGGATTGCCGGGCCGTACAAGCTTTTCTATCTTTCGGTTAGATGCCCGAGACAAAGTAGTTCTCTTGATCATGACAGGCTTAATTGCGCTGGTAGCCGTAGGGGCAGTGTTGGGTGAGAACACCATGAGATTCTATCCGTCGATTAAAGCGAGCACAATTACACCTTTTAGTATTCTTATATATATCGCTTATTTTGCGTTATGTATGATCCCAGTGCTCATCAATATGGTGGAGGAAATGAAATGGAAATCTATCGAATCGAAGAACTAAGCTTTACTTTTCCTGAACAAGAGCAAGCGGCTCTTTCGAATATTAATCTTACGATTGAAAGTGGAGACTTCATTACCATTTGTGGAAAGTCAGGCTGTGGCAAAAGCACTCTGCTTAGACAACTGAAAACAATCCTAACCCCACATGGCAATCGCCAAGGGGCAATTTATTATAAGGGTCAACCTGTAGAGGAGATCGATCAACGCACACAGGCAGCGGAAATTGGTTATGTACTCCAAAGTCCGGACAATCAAATTGTGACAGATAAAGTATGGCATGAGCTTGCCTTTGGGCTTGAGAGCTTAGGGTACGATAATTCTACGATTCGCCTGCGTGTGGCGGAAATGGCTAGTTTTTTTGGGATCCAGACCTGGTTTCATAAAAGTGTGACCGAGCTATCAGGCGGCCAGAAGCAGCTGCTTAACTTAGCATCCATAATGGCTATGCATCCCTCGGTTCTAATCCTCGATGAGCCTACCTCCCAGCTAGATCCTATTGCGGCTTCCGATTTTCTGGAGACGGTCAAAAAAATAAATCGTGAGCTGGGAACAACCGTGATCATGACCGAGCATCGTCTAGAGGATGTTCTTCCGCTTACAGATCGGTTGATTGTGCTGAATGAGGGAGCTGTGATAGCTGATGATCGCCCGCAAAAGGTGGGCGAGGTTTTATGTAAGCTGAACCATCCGATGTTTCTGTCCATGCCCTCACCGATGCAGATTGTTGCAGGAGTAGATCATGACTTAGTGTGGCCTGTTACTGTAAAGGAAGGACGCCAATGGTTGGATGCTTTTCTAAAGGGTAAGACTCCTGCAACGATGGCAGAAACTCAGCCTATCACGAAAGAGGCCGGCCCTGTAGTCATAAAGTTTAAGGACGTATGGTTTAAATATGATAAAAATGGGCCGGATGTCATTAAAGATTTGTCGTTTGAAGTGAAGCAAGGGCAATTTTATTGTATTGTTGGCGGGAATGGAACAGGGAAGACATCGACGCTGTCGCTGATGAGCGGGATCCTTCAGCCTTATAGAGGGAAAGTTCTTATCGGCGGGAGCAACCCTGCGAAGATGAATGCCAAAGCGTTGTTTACTAACAATCTGGGCATCCTCCCGCAAAATCCGCAAACCTTATTTGTGAAAAAAACAGTCGAGCTAGATTTATATGAAATGTTATCCCAGCTCTCTTTGACGAAGGAAGAAAAAAACGCCAGAGTTGAAGCTGTGGTTAAGTTCGCAGAACTGGAACATCTCCTCTCCATGCATCCGTATGATCTCAGCGGGGGAGAACAACAGCGTGCAGCGTTGGCGAAGGTCCTTTTGTTAGAACCAAAGATTCTGCTGTTGGATGAACCGACCAAAGGACTGGATGGGCCCTTCAAAGAGAAGCTAGCCGTATTCCTGCAAAAGCTCAATGCCGAAGGCGTTACTATTGTAATGGTCTCGCATGATGTTGAATTTTGTGCCAAGTATGCTGAGGTCTGCGCCATGTTTTTTGATGGAAGTATCATCACTACGAATGAAGCACAGAAGTTTTTTGCGGGAAACAGCTTCTATACAACGGCCGCCAACCGTATGGCGCGTCATGTATGGAATGAGGGAGTAACGATAGAGGGTGTGATTGATTTATGTCAAAGAAGCAGATAACGGATCGTCGTTTGAGTCGTCGAACTTTATTAGCGGCACTACTAATCCTCATAGTCATTCCAGCTACGATTTTATTAGGCATCTTTGTGCTAAATGATCGGAAGTATTATTTTATCAGTCTATTAATTGTTATCTATACGATGGTTCCTTTTGCGATGGTGTTCGAGAACCGGAAGCCGCAGGCGAGGGAGCTGATCGTTATAGCGGTGTTAGCAGCCATTGCCGTGGCGGGACGCGCAGCCTTTTTTATGTTGCCGCAGTTTAAGCCAGTGGTTGCTATTGTCATCATCGCAGGGGTAAGCTTGGGAGCGGAGGCAGGATTTTTGGTTGGCGCTGTTGCAGGCTTTGTCTCGAATTTCTTCTTTGGGCAGGGACCTTGGACGCCTTGGCAAATGTTTTGTTTTGGCATCATTGGCTTCCTGGCGGGCATTTTCTTCAAGAAGGGTCTGCTTAAAAAGAATAAGCTTTCGCTATGTATATTCGGAGGCTTAGCGACGTTTTTCGTATACGGAGGCATTATCAATATAGGCTCGTTGATGATGTTCACTTCAGAGTTCTCCTGGCCGGCTTTAATGACCACTTATATTTCAGGTTTTTGGTTTGATATGGTGCATGCGATCTCGACGGTGGTATTTTTGTTTTTTATTGCTAATCCTATGATTGAGAAGTTGGATCGGATAAAAACGAAATATGGGTTGATTGAGCCTTAGGTTCTTGGTGTTAGCTTTTGGACGTTGTGCGCTGTGGGCTTTTTACGCTGGCGGACGCTCCGAGAACGGACTATTGTTCCAATCGCTGTTGTGTCCAGATTTTTTTGAATTTTTAACCTCAACGGTAAAATCCGGACACAGCATATGCTTACGAAGTGAGCTTTCCTTCGGAAAGCTTTCGGGCGAACGCTCCGCTTTTCCACAATCAGTCCGTTCTCTCCGCTGCTATCAGCGCGAATTCCAAAACACCAACACACAAACACAAACACAAACACAAACTAAAGGCTCAACGCCTCCCGCTTCGGTTTTTACCGGAAGGGGGAGGGGAACTAGTGGCTACGAATCAAGCCACTGTGACAAACCACTGAAAAGAGAATATACCTAGTAGCGATGCTCCTAGGTGAAAACTTATAAAAACAGGCGATGTTCCGGTATACCGGTATCGCCTGTTTTTTTGATTCACTTAACGTTCAGCAACAACTTTGTGCGGGGGAACCCCAGCATCGGGCTGCTTATGAGTGGCTTCAAGTGTGGAGAGGTCGCCGTCCAGTGTTTTGAGTCCGGGGAGCAGCAAGGCAGCGCTGGCACAGAGCAGTGGAAGCAATCCGGCGATGACAAAAAGCGCAGGCACGCCATAGAGTTCAGCAATCGCGGCGCCGGCAAAAGCACCAAAAGGCTGCAAGCCGCCACCGATTAAAAAACGGATGGAGTTGACTCTTCCTTGCAGATTACCCGGAACCAGCCGTCCATGGAGTGAAGAGCTTAAGGAACCGAAGAAGGGAGCTATCGTTCCGGTGGCGAATACGGCGGCGAGAGCAAAAGAAAAACTAGGAAATAACCCCCATAATGTTGTTACTAAACCGATGGTCCCCAGACTGCCGAGCATGACAAGCCGCCTCTTTTTAATTTCCCCTATCATGGAAATGATGCTTAGTCCGACTAAGGTTCCAAGTGCGAAAACTGTACTAAGTGTGCCCATCGTCGCCGCATCACGATGGAGCACTTCGCGTACAAAAGGAACCATCATGGTCCAGACGGCAATGGAGCTTAGATTACTAATAGAGGCCATCATCATTATCGTAAGCATGGCGGGGAATTGTTTATAGAAGGTAAAACCCTCAGCTATTTCGCGAACGTAGACGGTAATGGAGAAACGGCCTGGAGCTGGAGAGGGCTTGGGTAGCCTTTGCAAGCACAGCAAGGTAGTGATGGCCGCAACGTAACATAACATGTTGATGCTAAGGGCTGGCAGCGCTCCACTGGCAGCGGTCAACGCCCCAGCCAGGGCGGGGCCCAGCAAGACTGCTGCACTTTTGCTGCCATCGATGATAGCAAAAGCCCGCACCAGCTTCCGGCTATCGGCAACGCCGGGAATAACAGCCATGGCTGTTGGCATGAACAGAGCGGCACAGGCCCCGCTGAGACCAGCGGCGACAAACAGATGCCACAGCTGCAGTTGGCCAGCCAGACCCATGCCTAGCGGCAGTGCTATAGCCAGCAGGCGAATGGCTGCCAAGCAGGCCATAAAGCGTACCCGGTGGAGTCGGTCGGACAGCGGCGAGCCCAGCAAGCGCAGCAGCAGCTCAGGTATGCCGGAGCTGAGCGCGAGTGCTCCCATCGCTAGTTTGGAACCCGTCAGCTCATAGACGAGCCATTCCATAGCCAACAAGCCAAAAGCATCCCCAAAAGCACTTAAAGTTATGGTTGAGAGTAAACCATAATAGCTGCGTTTTATCATAGCCTGTTCTCTCCTTTTTTATATTTCTCGCATATACGCTTACCGTCCTTATAAGGACGCTTAAGGTGTTTATGCTTAATTCTCCAAATACGACCCAATCTGCTGCGGTAGCCCATTTAAGGCTTCCAATCGCAGGCTGTACGATGTGCTTTTAACGTTGGTATGGACAATGACCAGCCCTGCTGCGCGCAACGCGATCAGATGGTAGTGGATTGTACTTTTAGAAAGTCCGACTTCCCGCACGATTTCCGTGAAATTCAACTGCTTGCCTGTAAGCAGACGAAGGATATACAGCCGCGTCTCATCCGAGAGTGCCCGGGTAAGTCGAAGCAGTGCTGGAGCAGGCCGGCCAGCTTCCGGAGGGAGAACATC
The DNA here is from genome assembly GCF_038002845.1 of Paenibacillus sp. FSL F4-0122. Taxonomy (NCBI): domain Bacteria; kingdom Bacillati; phylum Bacillota; class Bacilli; order Caryophanales; family Paenibacillaceae; genus Paenibacillus; species Paenibacillus sp. FSL F4-0122. The sequence goes on along the minus strand of NZ_JBBODI010000001.1, from coordinate 1,409,335 downwards.
ACAAGAGTAGCTAGTGAACACGAATTCATCAAACATAGAGGTGGTGACCAGTGGGCGGGCATGATATTGCGGAATGATAATGACCTGCTTCAGACGTTCGGTTGGATAGAGGCGCATTCCGTCGGTTGCTGCTTCAAAGACTTCCATATCATTGTTCCCATTCAGTGTCGTTCGTCTTGACTCGGCTTCCTGTTCAAGCCCCTTGAGGATATTAGGGTCGATTCCATTGAAGTAACCCGCGTTCCATTCGCGCAGGATGTCAGAGGCAGTGTCCCTTAGCTCAGAAAGATTAGAGGGAACCGATTGGCCGAAACGTCCAGATATTTCATACAGTTCACCCGAAGATAAACCATCGAACCAATTCAAAAAGCCGTCTACAGAACGCTCGCCCGGTGAAGACCAAATGTAGGGAGCCAAACTGAAATCATCAAGTTTTTTAACGACCTCTTGCATTTTACGAAGCAACATCGGGGCAAATCTTGCTTGGACTTCACGTACCCAGAGCTTACCGGAATCCATAGCAGTATGGTTCTGCTTGCTTAGAAAAGCAGTCATACTGTTCACACATTCATACATGGGGGCAAAATCGACTTCTACTTTATATTCCATGAGCTTCTCCATTCTTTGAGTAAGTTACTGAAACAATTATTTGTTCTATAATTATAGAACTTATTATTAGTTTTATTGTAAACGAACTAAAATTCGTTTTCAATAGCCATTCGACTGAAAAACAAAAGAAATTTTAATTACGAAAAAAAGACAGTTCCGGTAGGCACATTTTGTGCACTAGGAACTGTCTTTTGATGTCTACACAATTTATATACTTTTTAGGAGTTCCACTTTCTGTCTTCAGGCTCATAATGAAGAGACTAGGTTAAGAAGTAGCCCACAGCAAAGATCAGCGCAACAATAAAGTAATGAAGCCAGTTATTCCTACCGAAGACAAACTTACCGTTGAGCCAGCGGGAGATAAGACAGGTGAGAAAACCGATAATAAACCAAATGAAGTTAAGCGGTTTACATAAGGCATAAAGGGTGATGACGACTAACGTAATATGAGAAAGCAAAAACAAATAAATATAACCCACAGCAGATTTAGCGGAGCCCTTAATTAGAATCCCCACTGCCCCAAGCACACTAACCATTCCATACAAGATTATAAGGCTTGAACCTATCATTTGATGCACCCCCATTAATAAAATTAAACGTTGCGGGGTTAACCCCGTGTCAATTTATATTTGTATGGAGGAGGTTGTACTTTTGCGAATCGGTGAATTTATAGCCCTAACAGGAACTACGAAAGACACCATCAGACATTATGAGGATCTGGACTTGATTATGTCCAAGGGACCAGATGGTAAACGGATATATACAGAGCAGCATCTGGCAGATTATTTTGCCATTCAAGAGTTGAAAAGTTATGGAGTTATACTAAGGGATATCCAGTCTATTTTTAAATTGAAAAGGAGTTATGGGTGTGGCCATGCAGAGTTGATTAAGGAAGTAGGCGAATCTCTGAATCTTCAGCTGGACGGATTGAGACAAGAAGAATTGGAACTCCGTAATCGGATACGGATGCTTGAAGCGCTGGTCCAACAGATTGCTCAAATATAATCAATTGATTATATAAGTGTTTGGTTATATAATAAATTTGAAACTCAGATGAAGAAGGTGTTATTAGATTTGAAGGAATTGCAGGGCATGAATGATTTGACTCAGGGTCCTATTATGCCTACCTTAATGAAATTAACGCTTCCCATTATTGCGACGAATTTCATTTCCACAACCTATGGCCTCGTCGATATGATTTGGGTTGGAAGATTAGGAAGTGGTCCTGTTGCCGCGATTGGCACGGCGAGTTTTTTCATTAATCTAGCGATTGCATTGTCGACTATGATTACGATCGGTACAGGGATTAAGGTTGCGTTTTGTATGGGATCTGGCCAGATAGAGAAGGCTAAATCTTATATGAAAAACGGGTTTATGATGTCTATTTTATTAGGACTTCTCTATATGAGTTTAGTTCTGTTGACCAACAATCGGTTGATTGGTTTTTTTGATCTTGGAAGTGATGAAGTTGAACGGATGGCACGGCAATTTTTAATGATTTCGATCTTCGGGACGGTATTTTCCATCGTAAATACTTTGTTTGCCACACTCTTAAACTCGATGGGAAATAGTAAACAACCGTTTCAGATCTTCTCCATTGGTCTTATGGTTAATATTGTTCTTGATCCATTTTTAATTTTTGGCTGGGGCAGTTTTGAAGGTTGGGGAGTAGCGGGGGCAGCTACGGCAACATTGACAGCGAACATCTTAGTTACGGCTCTTTTTATCATAAAGACAAGAAAGTCAGAAATCATTTCGAACACATCAGCATGGGACAGTCGTCAAATGAAAGAAGTAATCCGTATGGGACTTCCGATCACAATCCAACGGGTCACCTTTACGCTCATATCGATCGTCATTGCTAAGATCATTGTACGTTTTGGGGCGGATGCGATTGCGGTGCAAAAAGTAGGGATTCAAATTGAATCTATTTCTTATATGACTATTGGAGGACTACAGGGAGCTATTGCTGCCTTTTTTGGTCAAAATTATGGAGCACGCCGATTGGACCGTATTGGGCAGGGCTATCGTAAGGCTTTGATCTTAACCTCCATCTTTGGCGTGATCATATCGCTTATATTTATTGCGTTCCCGCAGCAGCTATTTTCCTTATTTTTATCAGATCAGACAAGCCTGGAATTAGGAACTAATTATATGCGCATCATTGGTTACTCACAATTATTCATGTGTATGGAATTGATGACAGTAGGTGCTTTTAACGGTATTGGCCAAACCCATATCCCGCCGATCTTTAGTATTACATTTACAGCACTGCGAATTCCACTAGCCTTGATCTTATCCGGACCTTTTGGCTTGAGTGGGGTGTGGATGTCGATTGCTCTAAGCAGTGTGTTTAAAGGAGTTATTCTTGTGTTCTGGTTTAGAAGATCTTTATTCAAAATGAACAAACAGCAGGTAAACTACTAAGCAAAGGATGATCGTTGAAATGGCTTTATTAAATCGTAAACTCATACAGCTTCTGAGGGATAACCATTTGAACAAGGAGCTTTTTCACGGCGAATTTGGACTGGAAAAAGAAAATGTCAGAGTGGATCCAGAGGGAAGACTTGCGCTGACACCACATCCTAAAGCTTTTGGCAACAAAATGGAGAACCCGTATATTCAAACCGACTTCTCAGAGAGTCAAATTGAAATGGTCACCCCTTCTTTTGATTCTATTGATGAAACTTATAACTTTCTGGAGGCGTTGCAGGATATTGTGTCGCTTGAGCTCAAGGAAGAATATCTGTGGCCAAGTAGTAATCCTCCGAGGTTACCGAATGATCAGGACATCCCCATTGCCAAGATGGGTAATCCGATTGAGGATGAATACAGACATCAGCTAGCAGATAAATACGGTCGCAAAAGACAATTGCTGAGCGGAATCCATTACAATTTCTCTTTTGATGAACAATTTCTGAGACAGCTTCATGACATAGCAGATCCGCAAGTGAGCTTTAAAGAATTTAAAGACGCTACCTACTTAAAAATAGCCCGCAACCTATTGCGGTACCGTTGGCTTCTTATCTATTTAACAGGCGCCAGCCCTGTTTTTGATAAGACTTATATGGAACAATGTGTAGCTCGCGGGGAATCAGATGACGACAAAAGCTTTTATTATCAGAATATGAATTCACTGCGAAATAGCGAATGTGGGTATCGAAATGAAAAACCTCTTTATGTATCTTTTGCTTCGTTAAAGGATTATGTTCATGATTTACAAGCTTTGATCGAATCGGAAGAATTATTAAGTGTAAAAGAGTTTTATAGTCCGGTTAGAGTGAAGACAGCAAGAGGCAAACATCCTTTAGAGGAACTGATGCAAGATGGGATAGCTTATTTGGAGCTTCGGTTTATTGATCTGAATCCACTCTACAAAATAGGAATCGGCAAAGAAACGATGATTTTCATTCATCTATTTATCTTGTATATGCTGCTGAAGGAGGACGAACCGTTCGGAGTAGAGGATCAGAAGATGGCGAATCTTAATCATGATCAATTGATCATGGAGGGGATAAAGGGATGTTTGCATGATTACGGGGATTCATGTACAACGATGGAGCAGCAGGCATTAACTTGTATTCATGAGATGCAGGATATGATCCAACTGTTGAACCCGGAGAATGAAGTGTTTTTGAACGTATTGCATGGAGCTAAGAATAAAATTGTAGAGCCAGACCGGAGTTTTGCAGCTATTGTGAAGTCGGAAGTTCAACAATCCTCTTTTGTACAATACCATCTGAATAAAGCTAAACAATATGCTAAGGAAAGTCTTGCGAATGGATACCGTTTTGTGGGATATGAGGATCTGGAGCTATCTACACAGCTTCTTTTGAAGGCAGCGGTTAAACGTGGCATTAAGTTTCAATTGATCGATCGGGAAGAGAACTTTGTAGTGCTTACGCAAGGTGATCATAAAGAATATATTAAGCAAGCTACGAAGACCTCCCTTGATTCTTATAGTACGGTATTAATCATGGAGAATAAGATCGTTACGAAAGAAGTTCTTAAACAGCAAGGCATTCGGGTTCCCGCAGGAGAAGCTTTTCGAAATCTGGAAGAGGCAATGAATGCGCATAGCACTTACCGTAACAAGGCTATTGTGATTAAGCCCAAATCAACCAATTTTGGACTCGGCATTACTATTTTTACAGACGACTTCTCTAAAGAAGATTATCAAAAAGCTTTCGAAATCGCCTTCGAATTTGATCGAACTGTGCTACTAGAGGAGTTCATGACGGGAAAAGAATATCGTTTTCTTGTCATGGGTGATGAAGTAGTCGGAGTATTGCACCGGGTTCCTGCAAATGTGATTGGAGATGGTGTACATACGATTGAACAACTGGTGCACGAGAAGAATAAGGATCCGTTAAGAGGCCGCGGGTACAAGACTCCACTTGAGAAAATTCAGATCGGTGAAGCAGAAGCGATGTTCTTGAACAACCACGCTCAGGCTTGGAGTGATATTCCTCCATTAAACGAAGTCATCTATCTTCGGGAGAACTCTAATATTAGCACGGGTGGTGACAGCCTGGATTTTACGGATGAGATCCCAGATAGTTATAAGACTCTGGCGATTCAAGCGGCTAAAGCTGCGGGCGCCACTTTTTGTGGAGTGGATATGATGATTGATGACATCAAGGAAGAAGCCAATGATACCAACTATAGCGTTATTGAGATTAACTTTAATCCAGCGATTCATATTCATTGTTATCCTTATAAAGGGAAGAACCGAAAGGCGGATGAACGGATTCTGGATCTATTATTTGGGGAATAAACAGAAGCTCAACCAGTACCTTTGGTTGAGCTTCTGTTTTTAAAGGGGCAATCCGCTTCCCACCCACTACCTGTTCATGTTAGGAGTTGCCCGCAGCTGCAACACCACTAAAGTTTCTGGCTTGGACATTATTAAAGGGATCTGTTGCAGCTGCATTTGTGAAGATCTCCGCTGTATACTGAATTTGACCTGTTGCGACAGCCGCTGGTGGTGGGATATCTACTGCTGTAAAACCGAAAGCTTCATTTTCTCTGCTGATCGCAACCCCAAATGTCGTGGTGAAAATGATCGTTCCGTTTCTGCGAACATTAACGGTATTGGTATTGAAAAGAGGATTGTTTTCTACTTTTAGAAATCCGGTCAAAAGTACGCGGACATTGCCTTGATTCTCAGCCGACACGCCTGCGGTCTGAATACCAATATCCCCAAAAACAAGGGGGGTCGCTGCTAGTGGAATAACTGCTGGTGTAGCATCCGAAGCAGCTTGGTTGGATAGTCTTAAATCTACAAACTGAATGGTCATATTATATTCACCTCCTAGAAATAGAATATGATAGAAGGAGAGTTAACTCTTGGATTTGCTATGTAATTCATCAGCTACCTACTTGCATGGCTTGATGATCAAGTGTTAAATGAAAGAAGGGTTAGAAGTTTAAGGAAAGGCGGGAGCTATTATCAAACATAGGAATAAGTCTAAAAGGATATTATTGATTTCATTAATGCTGTTGGCAGTGGTTATCATTGGTGCGGTGGTGCTTGGGGAACGCGGAGGAATAATGAGTAAATCCGAGAGCTCTTTCAAAAGTCCTGCTGAACCGTCGCCCCTTATCATTACACATGAGAATAGTACAGATGCTATAGAGAACTATGTCATTCTAAAGACGAGCTGGAATGGAGCGGACTATGATCGGGCCTCCTTTTACTATACGGCTTGGCATAGTGAACCTACGCTTCTAACGGGTCTGCGTCGCTTGAAACCAGGGGAGAAAATGCAGGTCGACTTTGGAGATTACGCACCGAGTGAAGTCACAGTAAAGATGGCCTATCTAACTGAGAGCTTTGATGAATCGCAGCTTCCAATTGTAGAAGTTCCTGTAACACTCGTGGAAGGGAAATATGAATTTGTGAACCCTCCAGCATCCACCAGTGATATTCCCACTTCGGGTCGCGTCTTTAGTGTTATAGCTAGATGGGGTGAGAACATCTGCGAATATGTCTTCGCATCAGATGGCAAGTTTGATAACTATGAATATGATTTGTGAGGTTAGTCGAAGATAAGAGATGTTCTAGAGCCGGTCCGGTTTTGGAATATCTCTTTTTTTGTCTCGATTTTAGACAAATCTAACGATGTGTCTATTTTTTAGACAATGCACCGTTATTGTCTAGTTGGGGAGGACTGTTAACCTGATTAACCATTTAGAGCTAAGTTTAATTAGATCGAGAGATGGATGAGAGAATACCCGTTTTTAATATTATGAAGACAACTTTAAGACGAGGGAGGAGTGAACGTCATAGGTACAGAAACGGAAGAACTGAATTATGATGACATTCAAGGAATCGTCTTACAAGAACGCCCTACCCCTTACGTTGGGACCTATATATTGCTGTCCATCGATCATCAACAGGACGGGAAAGTGATGCTGAAGCGGCTTCTCGACGAAGTGACGTCGGCCGGACAGTGGAGTAATCCTCACGAAGGTGCTTGGGTCAACGTTGGTTTTACTTATCAAGGACTCCAGAAGCTGGGGATTCCTCAGGAGTCGCTCAACAGCTTCGACCTGGAGTTCCGGGAGGGTATGGCTGCCCGGGCAGCTAAGCTAGGGGATGTAAACGAAAGCAGCCCGGAGCACTGGGAAGACCCGCTGGGTACTGACAAAGTCGATGTGGCGCTTGCTCTGTTCGCGCCCACCAAAGAAGCGCTGCTTCAAGCAGAAGAAGCAGCCCGACGAATCCACTGTGAACTGAATGGTGTATCCGTCGTTTACCAGCTGGATGTCGGAATGAATCCTGACGGACGTACTCATCTGGGCTTCATGGATGGAATCAGCAATCCGAGAATCGAAGGAAACCATGTACTCAATGCGGTGGGGCAGGAAGCGGAGATTAAAGCCGGTGAATTCCTGTTCGGGCATTTAAATGAATCTGGCACCATAACACAGGGACCACAGCCGGCAGAACTTGGCCACAATGGAAGTTACCTCAGTTTCCGCAAATTGCATATGAGGGTCGCGGCTTTCCGTCGTTATTTGCGGGAGCATGCGGATAATCGGGAAGAGGAAGAACTTTTGGCCGCTAAAATGGTAGGAAGATGGCCGAGCGGAGCCCCTTTAAGTCTGGCTCCTGAAGCAGATGACCCGGCACTGGGCGAAGATGTCAGCCGACGGAACGCATTTACGTACGGGGATGATCATAAAGGGTTGAAATGTCCGGTAAGCTCGCATATCCGTCGTGCATTTCCCCGTGACAGCTTGCAGGATTCGGTTGTTAATGTGAACATCCACCGGTTGCTCCGGCGGTCAACGATGTATGGCCCTATACTGCCAAAAGGTGTAATGGAGGATGATGGTCAGGATAGAGGCCTTATTTTTGCAGGTATATGCAGCTCATTGTCCCGCCAATTCGAGTTTATCAAGACCGATTGGTTAAATGGAGGCAATTTCGCGGGTATGTCAACCGAGAAAGACCCTATTACCGGTAAGAATGAGGGGGAAGGGATGTTTACCATTCCGGACAAACCTATTCGCCACCGGATGAAAGAAATTCCAAGTTTTTCAATCACCAAAGGCGGGGAGTATTTCTTTGTTCCCAGCATGACTGCATTACGGTGGATGGCAGAGTTGGATCAACATATATCTAAGGAGGAATTAACATGTTAGAAGGACAAGATCAGACTAATCAGATTACAAGCGCTGGACGTGCCGGCCTGCGGGAAGGTGAAATATCTGAGCTTACCATCATTGCGCCGCTTAAAGATGGTGGGGCGGATCGTCTCCGTGAGAAGCTGAAAAAAAGCGCATCGAGACAAGCCGAAACGATGGCGAAGATCGCGACCGTTCACGACATGCGCTTCGTAATCTTTGATAACGACACGCGGCTGTTGTTCGCGACGGCTTATGATGGCGACTGGGATAGTTATATTGATGATTTTGGAACTGAAATTCCAGAGTTGTTGAATAACATGTTTAATGAAGTGAAGGATTTTCCGGGAATTGAATCTTCGGAAGCGAAAGATTTCATCGCCAACCATCAGATCACTGCATCTGGCTGGTACAGTGCTTATCCCGATGCCACGGTCAGAGATATTTGGCGCGGACAGCGAATTACGAAGGCCTGGAACGACCTACTTGACGCATCACAAAGCTAAAAAACTAGAAAGGGGGCCTTGTCCCCTTTTCCTTCCTGATAAATTACAAAGAGGTGAACGAAAATGAACAATAATAAATCAGTGTCGTCTGAACTCGCAGAAGAAGCAGTAAACTCCATTGAGGAGGTAGCAGGCAAATATCCGGGTTATCGACGCGCGCACGCCAAAGGTGTTGTCTACCAGGCGGTGTTCACCCCTAACGGCCAAGCGGGTCCTTTGACAACAGCGGCACATTTGCAAAATCATGAGGTGCAAGCTCTCGTACGCTTCTCCAATAGCTCGACTAATCCGTCCATCCCTGATGTTTTTTCGCCTGCAAAAGGAATGGCGGTTCAGTTTGTATTGCCTGATGGGGGCGTGACAAGTTTGGTGACAATTACATTGCCGATCTTTTTTGCCAAAACACCGCAATCCTTTATTAATATCTTACGTACAATTAAAGAAAATTCGTTTGAGGGAGCGACCATTGCAGACAAATTTAAAGCGGTCATGGAGAAGTATTCGGAAAGCCGGGCTGGGCTTCAAGCCGTGAAAATGCTGCAACCGCCACTCAGTTTTGCAACCAACCGTTATCATTCCATTCATGCCTATTACTTCACCAATGCTGCTGGCGAGCGGCGGGCTATTAAATATGAGTGGGAACCGGAAGCGGGTCTGCACTTTCTGGCCAAGGAAGAGGTGGAGAATCGATCTCCCGATTATTTGGAGGATGAACTAATCGAGAGACTGTCCAAAGGTCCTGTGGCGTTTCAATTGACAGTAATCCTCGGACAGGAGGGAGATCCTACGGATGACCCGACGTCTGCTTGGCCTGAAGACCGGGAACGGATTGTCGTCGGCCATTTGTCGATCACCGGCGTGGCAGACGAGAAGGCTCAAGAGTACGTCTTTGATCCGACAGTTGTACCTGCCGGCATTGAATGCTCAGAAGATCCTATTCTGAACTTCCGTCATGATGCCTATGCGGAGTCACATTCCCGTCGAAGTACTAGTCAGTAAGCATTTATTTTATATTCTATGAATATGATCGGGCTGTCCTAGAATGTCTGCCGACATCCTTAGGGCAGTCTTTTTAGGTATGTCTTGTGACACTCTTGTAACAGAGATTGGCTACGATAGGTTACGAGGTGAGAGAATGAAGAAGTTTAAAGGATTTATCGTATTGATTTTGTTGGCAGTTGTAGGATGCAGTGCGGCAACACCGCAAGCAAATCTTGAACCGGATAAGGAGGTAAAGAAAGAGGTCAATGAGAAGATCGTTTTCTGGGATCAACAGCGTAAAGGAACAAATTTCATGAATTCCAAATCTATACCCGAAAATTATGATGCGGCGAAAGAAAATAATATAGAGTTCATTCGACTTGCGCCAGATAAATGGGCAAAAGATAGTGATTTCCTGTTTAACGATCAACCGGATGCCAATCCAGACAAAGACTTTTTAATAGGGAATGCAGATAAATACGAGGGGCTTGTTGAGGACGATTTCACAGCGTTAAAGGCAGACTTGGATGCAGCCGAGGCGCGGGGTTCAAAAGTAGTGCTGACAGTCCTTAGTCTGCCCGGCGATCGGTGGCGGCAGTTTAATGATTATACAAATGATGATCGAATCTGGAAGGATTTCAGTTATCATGAACAAGCGGCAACGTTTTGGAAGGATCTTGCGGAAAGATTAAAAGATCATCCTGCAGTGGTCGGCTATAATCTTATTAATGAGCCACATCCTGAACAAGCTACTGGATTTAATGATTTCTGGACAGAGGATTACAACGAGTGGTATAGCTCAATGGAGAATACTCCGGCGGATTTGAATATTTTATATGAGACTATTGTGACAGCGATTCGAACCGTAGATACCGAAACCCCTATTATCGTCAATTCTGGTCTGTATGCTACACCATGGGCCTTTAAATATTTGAAACCCATCGATGATGCGAATGTATTATATGCTTTTCATATGTATGAGCCCTACGAACTCACCAGCCAAAATAAGAAAAAAGGCTTAACCTATGAATATCCTGGAACGGTTAAAGTAGGTGAGGAGAAGACGGAAAAAGCATTTAATAAGAAAGCTTTAAAGGATTTTCTAGAACCTATCGCACAGTGGGCAGAAAAGAATAACATCCCTGCTAATCGTATTGTCGCTGAAGAATTTGGCACGAACCGGCTTGTAAAAGGTGCAGATCAATACTTGGCTGATTTAATCTCGATTTTTGATGATTACGGCTGGCACTGGGCGTTTTATGCGTTCCGGGAGGATACTTGGGATGGCATGGATTATGAACTTGGCATTGAGCCTCCAACCTGGGAGTATTGGGAAGCGATAGAGAAGGGTGAACAGCCTGATCGAAAGACAGTCGATAACCCGATATGGAACGTACTGACGAAGGGACTAGAGAAGTTGCAATAGCGTAGCATGAAAATATATGAAAAGGTGAAACCTGTAAAGGATTTCGCCTTTTTCTTCTGATAACTACAGCAAGGAGAATCTAAACTTTGAATATCTTAATTGCGGATGATGAGAAACATATGACCACTATATTGAAGACTTATTTTGAAAAAGAAGGCTATAACGTTTGGACAGCTGCGGATGGTGAGGAGGCGCTTGAGCTCTTTTTTTCGAATAGGATCGATCTTGTGGTGCTGGATTGGATGATGCCTAAGCGAAGCGGTCTTGAGGTCTGTAATGAAATCAAGAAGGTTAGTTTGGCTAAAGTTGTAATGCTGACCGCAAGGTCTTCCCATGATGATGAATTCAGTGCCTTGGATATAGGGGCAGATGAATATATAAGAAAACCATTCGACCCACGGATTTTGATGCTTAGAATTAAAAAAATGCTAGGCACTGAAAAAGTGGCTGCGATTAGGGATTTAGAAATCGATTTTGAGCGGAAGAAAGTGTACAAGAATGGGGCCGAACTGGCGTTATATAAAAAAGAATTTGAATTGCTAACCTTCCTGTACGAGCATAAAGGGCGTATTTTATCCAGAGATGCCTTATTGTCTGCGGTTTGGGGAATGGATTATCTGGGCGAAGAAAGAACGGTAGATACGCATATTAAGAGGCTGCGCGATAAGATTGGGGCCGACCACGTGATCACGCATAGGGGAATGGGGTACAGCTTCCATGATAAAAATTCATAAAATAAGTACGAAGTTATTGATCATGGTGAGCATTATTTTGCTGATTGTTTTTGGTACGTCTTATTTCTTGCACAACTATTTCTCAGCAGATTATTACCTATACAAAATGAAAACCAAGATCAACACCATTTATGACGAAGTAAAGGATCTCCGTTTGGATCAACTCATGGAAAATGAAAGCAGGATCGAGAACAATAATAACGTAACGATTGTTAGGGTTGAAAACAGTGGAAGTACAGCAGAAATTAACGAAAATATTCAATTTGCGTTGTTTAAAGATAAGGTGGCACTTAATAAATTTTGGATCACAGATGAGGTATTACAAAAAGTAAAACAAGGCAACACGGTTAATCTTTTATTTAATCAGGGTAAATTGAAATCGAGTCTGTTAACGAAAATATATGAGCAGGATAACAGTCTAATCCTCATCGGAACTGTGGTTGTGCACAATACAGATGCCCTGACCCTCGTAAATCAATTCAGCTTTTACTCCATTCTACTGGGGATTATTATCAGTTTGTTGTTAGTGGCTTACTTTTCAAAAAAGATCATTACACCGTTAGAACAATTGCAGGATGTCGCAAAGGATATATCCAATCTCGATTTTAAACAAGTGACGATTCAAACGGGGGATGAGATCGAAGAGCTCTCGAAAAGCATTAACCAGATGAGTCAGCGTCTAAAGAGCACCCATGCCAAATTGGAGGAGAAAAATCAAAGTTTAAATACCCTTATCTCAAGCATTTCGCATGAAGTGAAAACACCATTATCCTTAATCCAAGCATATACGATTGGCATTCAGGACGGTCTGGATGATGGCACGTATACGGATATCATTTTGGAGCAAGTGAAGTATACGTCGGATATGGTGGATTATTTAATTAAATTGTCCAAGATCCAGAAGTCAGAAGTGCATAAAGAGCCTTTTGATCTTAAAGAGCTTCTGCTAAAAGTGATCTCACAATATAATATTACGTTAAAAAATAAAAACATAACCTTAATGAGCGACTTTCATTCGTTTGAATCCTCTATCGTTGAAGAAGATATCAGCCAAATCGAGATAGTATTCAACAACTTAATTAGTAATGCCATTAAATATGGTGAAGAGGATTTTTTTGAAATAAAACTACGGAGTGACACTACGCGTACATTAAAATTTACGATCTCCAATAAAACCACTCGCCTAAAAACGGAGCATTTAGCGTATATCTGGGACCCATTCTATGTAATTGAAGAGTCTCGAAATAAAGAAATCTCCGGTACTGGACTTGGCCTGTCCATCGTCGCGGAGATACTTGCTAAAAACGATCTGAAATACGAGTCCAGATTAGAGGACTCGTATATTAGTTTTAGTATTTGGTTTGAAGTTTAGGAGGGAATTTTGGAACTGTAGGAGCGTTAGCGTTCGCCTGAAAGCTTTCCGAAGGAAAGCTCGCATCGGAAGCATAAGCTGTCTCCGGATGTTATCCGCTGATAGCGGTAAAATCAAAAACATCTGGAGACAACAGCGACCGAAAGTCCAACATTCCCGCAGTTACGCCCATCACCATATTAAAGGTCTTTTCACCGCATCCATCGCAATATCATTAATTAAGCTTCAAAAGCGCCGCATTATCAATAAAAGTAGCTGTATTAAAAAGCAGCAAGACATCCTTGATGTCATTTTGAGTCATATAGTCACTGATGTTTCCATTATAATAACGGATGTCGATCACATGGATTTCAGGCACATGCTGAGTCAGGAAAGGAATAACGCTATGTGCATAGGAGTCTTTGATGACAAGCAGCTTTTCCTGTTTGACTGTTGTTGGATCAAGCTGGCTGGTGATATTCATGAGCGCATGTACGCCCCCTAAGAAATAAGAGTACTTATCTTTTGTCGCCAGATAACTTGGGTCATACATACTTGTTAAAGTCTCACCGGTATCTTGAATGTACATTTGGGTGGATACCTCATGATTAGGTTTGTACATTTGAATGGAGTCAGGTGTGACCCCGATAAATTGCCCCCGGGTATGATAGCTTCCGAGAAATGAATTACTCACAGTCTGAATCTGGTATTCGCTCCGGGACAGAGGCTGCCAGCCCATGCTTTGAGCATAGGCTACATAAGCTAAGTAGGCACCGTAGGTTGTCCAGTGATGGTCGGTCCGATAGTAAATGGGTTCTGCGGCATGTGGGCTAAGAACATCAAATCCATTTATAAAAGTAAGGCTATCTCCTACATCCTTAGCTATTGTTTGATTCACCTCAGCTTGCGAGTAGACAGGAGCTAACCAGGGTAGACGTTCCTTGTACAAGCCAACCGATGTAGGTGCGAGTAAGAAAGTGGTGTTTGCATCAGGATTGTTATCGGCAAAGCGTTTCACAGCTGCTGCATATTGCTGAACTTTAGTGTAATCAGGTGCTGCAAATTTTTCGAAAAGATAGCCGTCTTTTCCCTTTAGATTCCGTTATTCTCTTGCTGCAGCCTCATCTGTTCCACCGCCGATTTCACCCATACCCATTTGGCTCGAAATGGAAAATGATCGGTTACAAAGCTTTCGGCCTCTTCCGCATAGGTGTGGGATAATAAATTGTCCCATGTCAGATGGGGTGCCTTTTGCAAATACCGGTTCTCAAGCTCAGAGAAACGCTGAACAGGCAGTAAGAAAAAAAGGATAGCGACCAGAAATAACGTTGCAGCAAATCCCCCAACCAGGATTCGATCCGTCTTCAGCTTCATAAACAATCACCCCCTAATGGTTAGAATCGGAAATATAAAAATGGATTAAAGGTTGCATCTACTAAGTAGGCTACAGATAGGAAAAATAACACGCCATACCAAACAAGAGCAGGAACCGATCTAGAATCCATCCGCTTGGAGAGCTTCACAGGTGTAGAGGCAAAGGTTAACACCACGAGTAGAATCGCGTTCGTGTAAGTGAAGTATAAAGTGGTATTATTCCATAACGGCTGTCCATTAAAGCCAAGCATCGCTTGTAAGTAGCCAATGACCAGAGGAAGTTCTTCAAAAGCGAATAAGACCCATCCGATGAGTATAAGTACTACAGCATATAAATGTCTTGTCCAACGGGGGAGGTGGCTTAATAGCTTTAATCCCCACCATTTTTCAAAGATAAGAATGACCCCGAAGTATAATCCCCAGAGCAGAAAATTCCAGCTTGCCCCGTGCCAGATACCCGTGAGCAGCCATACGATGAGGATGTTGCGCACTTGAACGCCTAACCCCCGGCGGTTGCCTCCAAGCGGGATGTAGACATAGTCACGAAACCAACTGCTAAGGGAAATATGCCATCTCCGCCAGAAGTCAGTAATACTCTGAGAGATATAAGGTTTGTTGAAGTTCTCGTTAAAGCGGAAGCCGAACATGAGACCGAGACCAATAGCCATATCCGAATACCCGCTGAAGTCAAAATAGATCTGAAAAGCAAACGCAATAATCCCAAGCCAAGCGGTTAAAGCAGGCAGGGAATCTAGGTTGGAGCTGGATATGGTGTGCCAGAGCAGACCGATGTTGTTGGCGAGCAGTACTTTTTTGGCTAATCCGATTATGAATCTCCGTACACCTTCTGCGAACATGGGGATATCGACCGAACGTTCACGTAGTTGCCCGGCAATGGTGTTATATTGAACAATCGGACCTGCTACTAACTGTGGAAACAGCGCTACGAATGTACCGAAATCAATCCAATTGCGTTGTGCTTTCGAAGTTCCTCTATAGACGTCAATAATATAGGACATGGATTGAAAAGTATAAAATGAAATCCCAATAGGTAAAGGTAAATCCGTTAAAGGAATATGTGTACCGAGGAGTCCATTTATATTTTGGATGAGAAAATCTGCGTATTTAAAATACGACAATAAGCCTAGATTAATAATGACGGAACTAACCACAATCCACTTGCGCTGCACCGCAGTCAGCTTTGGTCTGCTGAGCAGTAGACCAAAGCTGTAATCTGTAATGGTGGACAGCAACATGATTACAATGTAGACAGGTTCGCCCCAAGCATAAAAAACCAGGCTGCTTAAAAACAATATGAGGTTTTTGATTCGCCAGGGCGAAACATAGTAGAGCGCTAGGACAGCCGGCAGGAATAGGAATAGGAAAAGTAGGCTGCTGAATACCATTGTTATTTATTTTTCTGTGAAGTAAGTATCGAAGTCTGCTACGAGTTTATCTTGATCCGCAGGATCAGCAATAACGAACAGGAAATAGTTACCCTTTTTAATAAGTTTATAGTTTTTAGCATTTTCGTATTGATCAGGCAGATAGGTTTCGAATTGTTTTTGAACATCTGTTGCACGCGCTTTGATGGCATCCTCAACAGTGGTCATATCTTTTACATCTTTAACTTTCAGAACGGCAATTTCGTTAGTTTTCACATTCATCATAGGCATTCTAATGCTATAATCTTCAAGCAATTCTGGGTTGAGATGATATAGCTGTTCGACTGTAGCCGCATCAAGCTCCATTAATGATGGCTGCTCTACTTTGCTCAGCATTTGATCGACCATTTCTTTTGCAGTTAGATTCGTTTCAATGGCAGCTCCATTGTTACTGTTGTTGCTGGAACAGGCGCCAAGCACCACACTTAGTACAATGGTTAACGCTAGCATGAAGGTATGCTTTTTCAACTTAGGTCACTCTCCTTGATGTATTGTCTGAATTTCTCTAGTTACTAACGTATATAGTCGATAGAATGTTGCGCTGGATACTTACTTCGGATACTTTACCCATATTTTTGCGGAAATATGATATTCACATGAATTCATGCAAAGATCTTCCTCTCTTAGCTTGCGCAATGGTTGGTTATACTGTTACTGTAAGATAGATAGTTTTTAATAGAAGGGGATTGAACGGAATGATCGAAGAACTGAACAATGAACTACCGGAGAATTATGAGGAATTAAAGAAAGCTGCCAACCGCTCTGCGGATTGGAGAGCACGTCTAGAAGCAGTTGAAGAGCTGGGACAGACCAACCACAAACAAATTATCGATATCCTGACGCGTTTAATGGAGAGCGATCCTGTATATACAGTTCAAGAAGCTGCTTACCTTAAGCTGAAGGCTTTTGGTGAAGACGTTAAGGTGCCATCGAAGAACAAGCCTGAACTAGTTAAAGGCGTATCCAAGATCCTGCTGAGAATTAAAAAGAGCCTGCCAAGAGATCATTCTTACGAGGACTTCAAAGAGAAGCTGAAGAAGATGAGAGTTGACGTGTACGACGCTTATGAAGGTGAAAAAGGCGCTGACTTCGATACGTGGCTGATGAAGATGTGGACTTCTGCGAATAAGTAAAGGATGACAATATGCACACCAATAAATTGACAGAACAATTTCAAGAATACCTTAAGCTGTCCGCAGAATTACGCCCTGATTATATTGCCAGCTTGGGCAAGGGCGGTAACGAAGCAAAGATTACGGCAGTTTTGCCGGAGACTCCTGAACTGCTGAAAGCTATTTATAGCACTGTCTCAGGGACAAGCAGTGAGGAAGAGGAACCAAGCCTTATCGAATTTATTCCAGGGTACCGCCTGATTCATATGGATGAATATGAAGAGGAGATGAAGGTATTAGCTGGGATATTGGAGGAAAAAGGTCAACATCCTGATGGAGTTATCTTGCCTATCTTAACGAACTATGGCAGTGATTTCATTTGTTATTATAAGTCTGCCGATGGTGTGGAACAGGTATGTGACCTGCTCCATGATTTCGGCGATTTAATCGTGATGTATGATTCGCCCGATAAATTCTTGGAGACCTTATGCGAGTTCTACAAGCAGGAGGTTTATTTCCTGGATGAAGAGGGCTACCTCGATTGCGATTTAGTATTAGAAGGCGAAGTTGGCGCGGCGCTGAACCCGGATGCGAAATATTGGTCCGAGTAACGACCTGATGCCAAATAAATAAGAGCAGCAGTCCATTTATGGACCAGCTGCTCTTTGTTTTTTAATAAGGTAATCTTTATAGCTATGTTTATTCCTGCGCAGCTTGGTTCTCTTGCTCACGAAGCTCTACTCGCCGTATTTTACCGGAGGTCGTCTTCGGAAGATCCTGAATAAACTCGATTTTGCGCGGATATTTATAAGGGGCTGTCCACTCTTTAACATGGGATTGCAGCTCTTTTACAAGCTCTGGTGAACCAACAATCTCATCCTTGAGCACGATAAATGCTTTAACAATGTGCCCACGGATCTCGTCTGGACTGGCTACGACCGCACATTCCTTAACGGAGGCATGCTTCATCAATGCTTCTTCTACCTCGAAAGGACCGATAGTGTAACCTGAGCTAATGATAATGTCATCCCCACGGCCCTCGAACCAGAAATAACCATCTTCATCTTTTTTTGCCCGGTCGCCGGTTATGAAGAATTCGCCGTGTGTGGAGCTTTCTTTTCTACCGGGATCTTTGTAATAAGTGTGGAACAGGGCTGGCATACTCAAATGTACGGCAATATCACCAACCACTCCAGCAGGTAGTGGCTTGCCGTCTTCGTCCACAACCTCGACTAAGCCGGGTGCGATTGATTTACCCATAGAACCAATGCGTATTGGAGTATCTTTGAGTGTTCCGATAATTAGGGTGCTTTCCGTCTGGCCGTACCCATCACGGATTGTGATATCGAATTCACGCTGAAAGGTGTTAATGACCTCTTGATTTAATGGCTCTCCCGCAGATACTGCACAACGCAGGGTAGACAAGTCGTAACGACCTAAGTCTTCTGTTTTAGCCATTAGACGATATTCCGTTGGGGTGCAGCATAATACTTGAATTTTGTGATCCTGCAATAGCTGCAAATATTTTTTGGGATGAAAGGATCCACTGTATACAAAACCTGTAGCTCCGTTGCCAAGAACGGTTAAGAAGGGACTCCATATCCACTTTTGCCAGCCGGGAGCTGCTGTTGCCCAGACGGTGTCAGATCCTTGAATATCATGCCATTGAGGTGAGGTGATCCGCAAGTGAGCATAACCCCAGCCATGACTATGAACGACCGCTTTAGGGTTGCCGGTAGTACCTGAGGTGTAGGCGAGAATAGCCATATCATCCCGGCGGCTTGCGACTGCTGTGAAGGTATCTGGTTGTCCAACCATCAGACTTTCTAGATCCAGCCAGCCTTCACCGAGTTCGTCTGAGCTGCCAGATACGGAAAGACGGTAATCGAGAGCAGGAAGATCCTCTGAGATTTTATTAACTTCCCCGGTTACTTCGGACCAAGCAATAACCGCTCTGGCTTCAGAATGGCGCAGGCGGTAGGATAAATCTTTGGCACGCAGCATTTCTGAGGATGGAATGATGGCAAGTCCTTGTTTCAGACAAGCTAAATAGATGACATAAGCGATGATGCGGCGTGGAACCATAACAAGAACACGATCCCCTTGTTGCAGCCCAAGCTTCGCAAGTCCTCCGGCCAGCCGGTTAGCTTGTTTGCGTAATTCACCGTAAGTAATTTCCTCATAATCTCCTTGCTCATTTAACCACTTAAGCGCAATCTTCTCAGGAGCATGGCTTTCCATTTCCGAAGTGAGATTGTAGAACTCAGGTGCGATCCATTGCTGATTATCCAATATGAACCTCTCCTATATCAAACAAGATGTGTATAACTGTTCTATTTAGTATATCACGTTATCCTAGTACCAGGTACTAGTACCTTGAGTTCTTAATGAATTTCGGGTTAAGATAATATGTGTAAGGTATACTTATAATAGACCACAAATCCAGAAAGTGAGAACTTATGTTATGAATCACACAACTTTTGATGAAATATTCGCTATTATGGAAGCCTCATTTCCTACTTCTGAGATCAGAACCTTTGAGGGACAACAGGAGTTATTGGACGTTCCAGATTATCGTCTCATTACCGAGATGAACTCTGAGGGTAAAATTGTTGCTTTTATGGCCTGCTGGGAGTTTCCCGGCTTTCGTTTTGTAGAACATATAGCAGTCGACCCAAGCATTAGAGGCGGAGGAATTGGCAAAAAGCTGATGACTGAATACATCAGTCTATCTAACAAGCCTGTTCTTTTGGAAGTTGAGCGGCCACTGGGTGAAATGGAGCAGCGGAGAATTGGCTTTTATGAGCGGCTGGGCTTTCATTTGAATCCTTACGATTATGTGCAGCCTCCTTTGCGTGAAGGAAATGAAGACTTACCACTCTTAATTATGACTTACCCTAACCCTGTTGATGAAGAAGAATTCCAACTTTATAGAGAAATTTTATATTCAGAAGTGTATAAGGTTACAACTCCGTATCAAGGTTAAAGCTCTCAGCAATCCGTTAAATCCTTATGGGATAAGCGGGTTGCTGTTTTTTTTATACAAACCAGAGCTCCAGATGAATAGTTTCTTTACAAATTGGGTACAAGTTAAATACAACTTAGAGACATATTCTTTTAAAACTTGAGCTAAAGTAAAAACCGAGATTGATCTTCTAAGGAGGCATAACATATGAAAAGTAAAAAGTTCATTATAGCAACGATGGTATTTGGGATGGCAATCACAGGTTCAGCTGGTGTGTACGCGGGAACTAAGCTGCAAAAAATCACCGCATATCTTAATCACAGCATTGGATTTAAAGTGAATGGTGCAGCTTATACGCCTGTTGATAATAAAGGTAACACATTAGCTCCGATTACTTATAACAATACAACCTATCTTCCTGTACGTGCCTTGGCTGATGTGTTGAAGGTGCCAGTGACTTTTGATGCGGCAGCGAATCAGGTCATTCTGGGTACTGGAACTGTGGTGCCGGATAAAGATACATTAACACCAGTACAGTACAGCAACGCTCAAAAAGAACAAATTTCTAAAGCTTTTGCAAATTTCGATGGGTTTAAAACGGTTTATGCACCAGCACAAATGGTGAGTGGAGACGCTTATCAAAAGGCAGCTAGCTCTGAAGATGGAGTGTACTTTTTGTTCAACCATATGAGGGTGAACGTTTCTCCACGTGACTACTCCTATGATTACAAAGGCGATACCGTAAAGCTCTCCAATGGTACAGAAGCTAAGTGGTACAGCCCTACCAGCGATTCATTGTTTTTGACCTATAAACTGGATGATCGTTTTGTGACGATTAGTTCTCCAGACAAGGCTTTGAGCAAGGCGCAATTAGAGAAGGTAGCCGTGAATGTGGTGAAATGGAGTAAATAACTCCTTTAAAAGCAAAGCTCAATTTACAAAAAGTAAAGCAGCAAGTCACTCCGATCCGGGAGGGCTTGCTGCTTTTTTTGTTTTCGTGTCCGCGTGTTCTATTTACTGTGCTGTTTATTAGGCAGCTTTTGGCTTGGTGTTCCTTTACCGTGATTCTGTTTGTTCTTTTCTGCTTTCTTCTGGGTGTCGTGTACTTTGTCTACAAAAGCTTGAGTATCATCCATGTTTGTCCTCCTTGATCATAACCTTGCCGTTACTGTAACCACTTATGCCTGATTAAATACACAAGCCGTTTTTACAAACTAGTGGATTAATCCGTACATTGTGAAAATATTTAGTAGTTACTATGAATGGATGCAAGCATTTCATAATAACAGTAAGGGAGACTGATTATGAACAGGTTATTTAAACAAGCAGTATCCATGACACTAGCCTTCGTTATGGTACTGGGACTTACATTTACAGGAATGCCAGCTTTTGCAGAAGACAGCAATGAGGATGCTGGATTACTGCAATTACAAACGCTAGAGCCAATTACACTACTGGCGGGCAATTCTACATGGAAATATCTAGATAACGGAACGGATCAAGGTTCGGTATGGCGGTCTGTTTACGATGATTCTACATGGGCATCAGGCCAAGCGCCGCTTGGTTATAAAGATTCTGGGGCCGGAGTCAGCAGCAAGCAATTTGGTGCTCTGAATACAAATATAAGCTACGGCTCGGATAAAAAGAAGAAATATCGTACTTCCTATTTCCGTACAAATGTAACTGTGAATAAGGAAGAAATTACGGAATCGGATAAAGTATTAGGTAATTTTGCATTTGATGACGGAGTTGTACTGTATCTGAATGGTGCAGAAATCTACCGCGAGGCTATGCCAGCTGGTGAAATCGACTATCAGACACTTAGTACAACTAATGGCAGTGATCCAAATGAGTATACAAAGGTTGACCTAACGGAAATCGTAAAAGCCAATCTGAAGGATGGAAGTAATGAGCTTTCAGCTGAAGTTCACCAGACAGGCGACACTAGCTCTGACCTTTATTGGGATATGAGCCTGATTGCTTATCCTGTAGTGGAGACAGTAGAACCTGGAGTTGGGAAGCCAGATTCTATCGCAATTACTTTTAATGGCAACCCGCAGACTAGTATGGGATTTAACTGGTATGCACCTGAAAGTGTGACTGGCACCAAACTGGAAGTGGTAGAAGCTTCTAAATTGGAGAATGGCCAGTTTCCAGCGGCAGGAGCTCAATTGTATGAAGGAACATCCGTTACAACTAGTGTGTATATGACAAAAGCGGATAAATCAGCTAAAAAACCACTTGTGCTAACCAGCCATAAGGTAATAGCGGATCATCTGCAGCCGGGCACGGAATATGCTTACCGTGCTGGAGATGGACAAGCTGATAATTGGAGCGACGTAGGAACTTTTAAGACAGAACGTTCCAGCAACCAAGCTTTTAAATTCCTATATACAACGGATTCCCAAGGGACAACTGAAGAAGATTTTGATATCTGGAATCATACCCTTCAAGAAGGATTGACTAAATTCCCGGAAAGTGAGTTTATTCTGAATTCTGGTGATTTGGTGGATAACGGTGATATTGAGGAGCAATGGGGATGGTTTTTCAATAAGCCTAAGGATATTTTAGCGAATATTCCGTTGGTGCCTTTGGTAGGCAACCATGAAAGCAAAAATTATAGCAATTATAGCTCTCATTTTAACTTGCCGAATGTATCGAATACAGGTGCGAAGCCTGATGGTTCTGTATATTCTTTTGACTACGGTTCAGCGCACTTTATGGTAATTAATACAGAATATTATGGTGCAAGCTCGAATCTTGAGAATAACGAAATTTACAATAAACAAGTGGAGTGGCTTCGTAGCGAAGCGGCAAAAAGCAATCAGAAATGGAAGGTTGTGCTTCTGCATAAATCTCCTTATTCCGTTGCCAATCACACCAATGATACAGATGTACTCTTTTACAGAGCGCAATTAACGAAGGTGTTTGATGAGCTTGGTATCGACATGGTAATTGGCGGGCATGACCACACCTTTGCTAGAAGCTATCAGATGTACAACAACAAACCATTGACGGATATTGTTCCGGACTCAAACGGAGTAGTAACTGATCCTAAGGGTACTTTATACCTGATTACAAATGCAGCGGGCAATAAGAAATACAACGTAGCTTCAGGAACATTCCCTTTTGCAGCTAAATACGGACAGCCTGGCAAGGAAATGTTCACGGGGATGACGGTAACGAATGATGAGCTATCTTACGAAGCCTACACCACAACAACTGGTGGTTCTACAGACTTGTATGATAACTACAGCATTCATAAATCGGAAGTAGCAGTTAAACCTGTGCAAAATGCAAAGGCTACTGCAGCAGATGGTGGTAAAATAACGTTGACTTGGGATGCGCCTGCTTCCGGTGCACCAGTGTCTGGATATCGTATTTATGAGCAAAATGATCTGGTATCCGCAAATTGGACGGCCAGTGTTCCTAATGAAGAAGGTAAAACTTCTTATACTTACACTGTAGAAAATACTAATTCAAACCAAACCTATCAATTTGTTATCAAAGCTGTAAGTGAAAGAACAAATTCAGAAGCTGCTATCGCTTCAACGGATTCGATTAAAAAAGTTACAGTTACCTTTAATGGCGATCCAGTGAGTGCAAAAGGATTCACTTGGTACACAGCGTTGAAGTCTACTGGAAACGATCTGCAGGTTGTAGAAAATACGGGCGTTACTCCAGACTTTGCTAAGGCTGCTGAGTTTACAGGACGTTCGGCGGTTTCCAGAAATTCAAAGGATGAATTAGTTCATAAAGCGGAAGCTTCTGGCCTGAAAGCTGATACAAAATACTACTTCCGTGTAGGTGATAAAGCACTAGGCCTGTGGAGTGCAGTGGGAACTTTTGAAACTGCCGCTAAGACAGGAGCATTTACTTTCATCGATTTGGCTGATACACAGGCTAAGACCGAAGATGAAGCGATTCTTTCCGGTGAAACGATGGCAAAAGCACTTACGACGTTCCCGAATGCTGAGTTTGTGGCGATTAACGGAGATATCGTAGATACCGGAACTAATGAATCACAATGGAATTGGTTGCTTGGTCATTCGCAGGATACCCTGCTTAACACGACCATCGTGCCTGTTGCGGGGAATCATGAGGATAAGGCAAATGCCTTCTATGAGCACTACAATATTAAGGAAGCACCGGGCTCTGCAACAGAAACTGGAGCATATTATTCCTATGACTACAGCAATGCTCACTTTGTAGTCCTAAATACAAATGAGAATTCAGATGAATTTGCTAACTTCAGCCAAGCGCAGTTGGATTGGATGAAGGCTGACGTAAAAGCAGCGAAGGCTGCTGGTGCGAAGTGGATTATCGTAGCTATGCATAAAGGTCCATACACAACCTCTAACCATGCTACTGACAAAGACATTATGGGTACAAATGGAGAAAGAGCGAAGGTTGCTCCAATGATGGCTGAACTGGGCATTGACTTGGTTCTTCAAGGCCACGACCATATTTATGCCCGGACCAAGCCAATTAAAGCTGATGGAACTGCGGCAGACACAGTGAAGATCAAGGAAAGCTTCAATGGTCAAACTGTAGAGTACACAGTAAATCCAGATGGAACGATCTATCTGATCCCAGCTACAGCGGGAGCGAAGGTTTACTACAAGAACATGAAACCAGAATTGGGAGATGCGTATTATAATCTCTTCGAAGTAGCAAATGAGAATACAGCAGCTAAATACGGACCTGACCCAAGTGATGTTACGCGTCCAAAACGCGGTCAAGTTCAGACCTTTGTAGGTATTACTGTAGATGCTGGCAAATTAACAGCTGTATCTTATGAGATCGATCAGAATATTAATGATGCTAAACCATACGTTCTGGAAGAGTTTGGTATTATTAAGGAAGCAGATCCTGAAGTAAGCCCAACACCAGAACCGACAACAACGCCGACAACGGAACCGACAACAGCGCCAACGACGGAACCGACAACAGCGCCAACGACAGCACCAACAGCAGCACCAACAACAGGATCATCAACAGGTCCAGTGGCAACAACAAAACCGACAGCAACACCAACACCAACAGTAGCACCAACAGCTACACCAGCACCAACAACGGTGCCTACACCATCTGCAACGCCAGTAGTCAAACCATCATTGACGGATACTGGCAGCCATTGGGCAGCAGCGGCTATTGAGAAAGCAGTAGCAGGGGGCTTCGTTAGCGGTTATCCGGATAATACTTTCCGCCCTAATCAGAAAGTAAATCGGGTTGAATTTATCACTATGCTGGCTCGTGCCCTTCAATTGCCGGACAGTGGTAACACTTCAAGCTTTAAGGATTCAGCGAAGATTCCGGCATGGGCTAAGTCCTTTGTAGCTCAGGCAGTAGCTTTGCAAATTATCAGCGGCTATGACGATGGTACCTTCCGTCCTACGCAGGAGCTTACTCGCACTGAATTAGCAGTTATGGTTGTTAGGGCTCTGGGCATTACAGTAGATCCAAAAGCGACCTTAACCTTCAATGATGCTAAGGATGTACCCGCATGGGCAGTACCATATATTGCGGCAGCAGCAGACGCGGGCATTGTGAATGGCATAGGACAAAACCGTTTCGCACCTAACCAGGTAGCGTCCCGGGCCGAAGCAGTAACAATCATTCTGAACTTGCTTGAGAAGCAAGGAAAGTAACTAAATCGGATGGTTTGAAAAAAGATTGCCTCAAGGTCATCGTTGATGACGGAGAGACAATCTTTTTTTCGTAGCTGGGTAGTCTGAGGGAGGGCGGCGATACGGCGGAGTGGCGTGAAAGAGGGGCAAAAGTGCCTCTGATTTGAGCGAATACGGCGGAGTGGCGGAGATAAGAGGCAAAAGAGGCCACGCTCCTTTATCCTCTTTATATTTTCAACCAACATATGTTTAACAACCCACTCATTGCCAGGATATCGATCCCTGCTGGCGCGATAATCTTTAATTTATCCAGCATATCTTTAATTTTGCGGCTATTTGTAAGGAAAGATCTGGGTTAGATTAGGGTGGACTAATCAAAGTAAGACAGGGGGGTTGCCGACAAATATGAATGCGCTTGCACATATGTGGTTGGATACAGAATGTGCAGGCAGAAGAGGGTAGGAGCGGCAGAGGGACGGGATAACAGAAGTAATCTACTTGCTGTTCGGCGATATACTGAGCACACATTACGCTTCATGGATGAGAGTAACCGAAACAACTACAGGACGAGGAGAGTGGAAAATGAACCTTCACACCGGTAAAAAGGCGCGTCGTAAGCTGACATCAGCTGTTCTGGCGGCAGCTTTGCTAGTTTCAGGACTTCCCCTAACGGCTTACGCCGGCGATACGTGGCCTTTTACAGGAGACAGTGCGCCGGGTGCCAATCAGCCTAATGTACATGGATATACGAGCAGCCATATTGCGAACTGGAGTCCGGCAACTGATCCGGATGCAGAGCTGTTGAGATCGCGGGTGCCGCTGCAGAAGCGGAATGCCCCATTTGCTGCAACCCAAGCTAACCCAGCGCTTAGCGCAGACACACAGATGATCAACGTTGCTGGCGACTACGGGAATGCTTTTATTGAGAACGCGCCGTATACGAACAAGTTTGCGCAGTATCATTTTAACTTTTGGCAATATATTGATTACTACTCCTATTGGCACGGTACAGCAACTGCGTACACCCCGCCGGAATATTATGATGAATTGGCCCAGAAGGACTGGCAGCAAAAATGGTTCGAATTCGGCATGCTGAATATCCCGAACCCTACCTACACCGATGCAGCGCATAAGAACGGCGTGCTGTCATTGGCGGGAATCTTTTTTTCCAATAATGACCGTGGACAGCAGACGTACAAACAAATGATAGTTAAAGACGAGAATGGTAATTTTCCGGTGGCGGATAAACTGATCGAGATGGCCGGATATTTCGGGTTTGACGGTTATTTTGTAAATCAGGAAGAGATGAATCCGAATGTCGCGACCCAGGATATCCCCGATTACATCGGTTTTATGAAGGTGCTGCAAGAGGGCGGCCTATATGTACAGTGGTATGACTCTCTGAACACCAATACCGGTGCTAATACGTTCGCCCGGACGATTAATGATACCAATATCTCCTTTTTAGTGGATAAAAGCACCAAGGAACCCGTCTCCAATTCGTTTTTCTTCGACTACGGGGCTGGCAATACACAGATTACCAACGCGGCTAATTACTTAAGCAATCTGAATGCCAGTCTGGGAACAAGCTACAACTTGTTTGACGTTGGTTTTGCAGGGCTGGAAGCAGGCCGCGACCGGTTCAAGTCCGTTAACGGAACAGCGTTGATGAACAAGCTGGACAGCAATGGCTTGCCACGGCTCAGCTTGGCTACACTCGGTGCGGACTTTGTTCATGCCGGTCTGGATGAGGATATGAACTTGTCCTACCCGGTCTCGCACAGATCCGAAAATGACTACCAATGGATGACAAAACTGCGTGAGCAGCTATGGTGGTCAGGCCCGAACGTGGACCCTAAGAATACGGTCAAATCTGCAACCAATACCGTTTCCGATGTTTATGCCGACAACCGTTACTGGCCGGGAATCTCCTCCGTCATTGCGGAGCGTTCGGTAATTAAGGACAAGAACTTTTATACCAATTTTAACACTGGACAGGGCTTGTCCTATTCTGTGAACGGTGAAATATCGAACCCGGATGAGTGGTCTAATATGAGCCTGCAGGATATCCCGGTGACTTGGCAGTGGTGGCAGGATACTGCTGGCAATAAGCTTACTGTAGATTTTGATTATGGACCGGAGTACAACCTTGCGGGTACAAACCGTTACAACTATGAGCAGATCGGTGCGTATAACGGTGGCAGTTCACTGGTGGTGAACGGCAATCTGAATGCGAAGAACTTCTTGCGTCTGTACAAAACAGAGCTGGAGGTCAATGGCAACTCCAAGCTGTCGATCAGCTTCAATAAGCCATCTGCCACGGATGCTTCGGCGATGGCGGTAGGACTCATCCTGGCTGATGATCCGAATACCGTAGTAGAGGTCGCTATTCCAAACAGTGGTCAGCACTCGGAAGGTTGGGTGACAAAGGAGTTGGACCTGAGTGCATACGCGGGTCATAATATTGTAGCCCTTGGACTGGTCTTCGATCCCGGGCAAGGAACAGCGTCCACCTACCAGATGAACGTCGGACAGCTGCGCGTTTATGACGGGTCTGCCGTAAAGCCCGCAGCTCCTGCGGAATTAACAGTTGCGGAAGCTTTTACAGATACAGGTGAAATGGTTGTGAAGTGGAAGCTAGATCCCGATTACACTAAGATCAAGCAATATAATGTGTACGTGAATGATGTATTTATGGGCGGCAAATACGATGAGGTGTTCTATCTGAAGCATCTCCCGGTGAAATCCGGAACCCTTAAAGTGGTTGCAGTGGGTGCGGATGGAGTGGAGGGTGAAGCGGCAACGCTGGCTTTTGATCTGGATGCGGCGGTTTCCGGAGTGAAGGTGGATTCAAGTGCGGACGGAGAGTTGAATGTGAACTGGACGAACTCCGCTCAAGCTTCCGGTGACATTACCGTTCGAGTGCAGTCCTTGAATTGGATTACGACATCCGAACCGGTGTCACAGCAAGTGGTTGTCCCGGCAGGTGCAAGCACTGCGCTGTTCACGGGGATGCCGGTAAACGGCGATGATTACATTGTCACCGTTACCGCAGGCAACACCGATCCAGTCTCGGTCAGCGGCCGGTTCATCGACACGGTCGCGGAACCTTACGCGGAAGAATGGTCCTGGACGGACGGCAAGCTGAATCTGCCGATGCCGAATACCAGAGACTGGCGGTATATGTATGTGTATGAAGATGGGAATCCGAAATCTTTTGCCACAACGTATAGCTCTGGCAATAAGCCGATGATTATCCGTGGACGGACAACTAAGGCGAGCTTAAGCTTTACCTCGACGGCAAAAGTTGTGCATGTGGTGATGGAGGATTATGCAGGCAACCGCTCCAAACCGGTCTATCTGAAAGGCAGCTATCCCGTTCTCTTTGATGCTAATGGGGGTGAACCAGCAAATACTGTGGCCGAGGCTGTGTATGGCACTTTGCTCTTGGAGCCTACGGGCATTGCCAGAGAGGGCTATGACCTGGAAGGCTGGTACGTTGGAGAAGGAGAAGGTGCGCGAAGATGGAATTTTGCCGAAGATCTAATAACCGGTGAACTGAACTTACAGGCGAAGTGGGCCTTGCAAGCTCCAAAGGTGCAGATCGTAGGGGAAGGATCCTTCCGTGAAAATACGTCCGCGACACTAACGGCAGTTGCCACTGGCGCAGGGCAGCTGACTTATGCCTGGTATGCGGACACAGGCAGCGGTTATGGAGATGCGTTGGGAATGTCCGCCTTCTATACTATCCCTGCTTTGACTACCGGGATGAATGGCAATAAGTACAAGGTCATCGTTACCAATGAATCTGGTGACAGCAGTGAAGCAGAGTACACACTTAACGTAACTCCGGCTGAAGCACCATGGGAAGCGCCTGATTTCATAACCGATCTTCCTTCTGCACTTGATGTCATTACTGGTGAAGAAGTGAAGCTGTTCGTTCAGATCCGCGGGGATGTGGAATCGGTTCGCTGGGAGACGAAGGCAGCAACCGCAGAGGAATGGACTGTGGCGGAGAGCGTGACTTCGGCGGTATACGCATTTACTGCTTCTGAAGCAGACAGCGGTACGCAGTTCCGTGTGGTTCTGACTGGAAAAGAGGGAACGGAGCCTTCAACAAGAACCGGTAATGAACTTACGGTGACAGTACATCCGGCACCCGATGCGCCAATTATCACCTCTAATAGTGTAGATAAGAATCCGGCAGTTGTAGGTGATAAGGTGTCTTTTGCCCTAGTAGCTTCTGCAGTTTATGGCGAGTTAAGCTACCAATGGTTGAAAGACGGGCAGGCCATTGAAGGTGCTGTGGAGCGTAATTATACGATTCCTTCTGCAAAAGAAACAGACAGCGGCGAGTACACGGCCGTAGTCACCAACACCAAAATATTGAATGGCCACCCTTACACGGCTGTTCAAAAGAGCGGAATTATTAATTTCAAGGTCCACAATACTCCTGTATCTACACCGCAGCCGACATCGGCTCCAGGGACAGGTACGGGAACTGGCGGAACGACTCCGGCAGCGACAGCAACGCCGCTTCCAATTCCGACTAGTGCAACATTGACGGTTCCAGCAAGTACACTCAGTGCACCTACTGAGAACGGCAAAGTGACGGTAAAGGTGCCGGCAGGCGTTACAGCTATCGAGCTGCCTGTAAATGCAGGTGAGTTGCTAGGGATCCGTCAACTTGAATTGTCCGCTTCGGGAACCACACTTGGTATTGCGCCGGAATTGCTGGTGCATTTGAAGGCTCTGCTTAATGAAGCCCAAGCTTCAGGCGGCAAGATTCTGGTGAAGCTCAGCCCGGAGACTTTGAACATGAGCACACTGAAAGTAGAGCGTGGGGTGGTCTTGCGGGGTACGGGTATGACGTTTGATCTGAGCATCATCGCGGGGAATGGCACATCTAGCCGTCTTCCAAGCTTCAGCAAACCAGTAACCTTACAATGGAGTGCAACAAATACGGATTATAATACTAATTTGCTTGGTTTATATGCTATTGCTGAAGGGGGTTCGCTTACCTATCTCGGCGGAGTGTACGCGAATGGCTTCCTGCAAGGGGAGTTTAGCGGAACAGGCAGGCTGGCTGTGCTGGAGTACAATAAATCCTTCGCTGATGTACCGTCTACTCACTGGGCTGCGGACACTATCCGCCAGCTGGCGGCTAAACATCTGGTACAAGGCACTTCCGAAAATGGATTTGAACCCGCCCGCAGTATTACAAGAGCGGAATTTGTGAAGCTGCTGGCTGGCGTGCTGGGACTGCAAGATCAGGCGGAATTGAAATTTAGTGATGTGCCTTCTGGTGTCTGGTATGAGCAGGACCTGGCGCGTCTGGTCCGGGCAGGTATTGTAGGCGGACGCACATCTGAGCACTTCGATCCGAGTGCGAACATCAGCCGCCAGGAGATTGTCACTATGCTAATGCGTGCCTATGTACTGGAGCATGGAGCGCTTCAGTCATCAGCCCCGGCAACATTCACCGATTCCGGTGAGGTAGCAGCCTGGGCGGCAGACAGCGTGAATGCTGCTTCATCACTGGGTCTGGTGAATGGCCGCACGGACGGGAAGTTTGTTCCCGGTGGCTTGGCGACCCGTGCCGAGGCTGCGCAGTTCATCTTGAATTACATCCGGTAGATTATATAGCCTCACCACGGTCTGCCCAAGGAGCCCTTTGCTCCATGGGCAGACTGTCTTTGCTTGGCGGAGGATTGCAAGCTTTTACCAGCCACAGGCAGGAAGCACCTCGTGCTATACTTTATTCATAATGACAAGCAGCGAAGCTTAGTCTTCCCCCTGCTGTAGGAGGTTGCTGATGTTTCCGGGGAAATTGTACAGAAAGTATCTGAAGAATAATCTGTTTATGAAAATCATCCTGCTCTTCTCAGTCATTGCCGTGGTCACCATTATCACCTTCTCCTACCTGATGTTCTTGCTCATGTCTCAGGCTGTAGTGCAGCGGCAGATGGAGATTCAGAAACGTACCGTGGAGAGCATCAACAGCTATATTGAGCAGAAATATGACTCTGTACAGTCTATGATGCGGGACGTGTACCGGGACACGGAGCTGACTGCTAATACGTCGTATTTGCTGGAGCATCCGTATGAAGATTACGTGAGGTACCGGCTGGACCGCTATTTCAACGAAAGTAATGCTACGACGGATACCGTGCAGTTTTTTCGCAATCAAGTTGAAGATGATCCTGATATCCGCAGTTTAATGCTCTACAGTGCAGCTGAACAGCAGCTGTATGTCTATAATGACCAAGGCAAATTTCAGATTATTTCCACTAATGCAGCCCACTCTTTCGTACCGGATGCGCTGTATCTGGAGGAGGAAGGCAGTGTCACCGCTCCAAACACTTGGGTCAGTCAGGCGATCTCATCTCCGGAGGGGCCGATGTTTACGGTTCGTACCCCGGTCAATAACAAGATATCACTGCGCAACATTGGTCAGCTTCTAGTCTATTTTGATGCCAGCGAGGTCTGGGGGAGTATGGGCAATTATAAGGATGACTTCAAGGGAAAGATTCTGGTGCTGGCAGCGGATGGGGATGTGTTATTTGATACCTCGGGCACCTATTATGGAAAGCGCTATCCTTATCCCGAGCAGATGAATTCTGCCTATACAGATGGTGAAGAAGTCGGCGGGATGATCATTACTAAGCAGACTCACACCCAAGGCGGATTTACTGTGTTGAGTGCTGTACCTAAGCAGGAATTAGCCGCCACTTATAGGGGATTGCGGAACATGATCTTCATTATCTGCTTGATCTGCCTGTTGTTTGCGATTATTACACCCACTTTATTTATCAATAATTTTGCCAGACGGACTCATAAAATTATCAAGTTCACCCGCAAAGTGAAAAACGGTGACCTGGATGCCCGGATTACCGATGTCAGAGAAGACGAGCTGGGGCAGATCTCCAAGAGCTTCAACGATATGCTGGATGAGCTGAATCTTCATATAGACCGTGTGTTCAAGGCTGAAATCAAGCAAAAACATACCGAAATCGCCGCGCTTGAAGCCAGGGTAAACCCGCATTTTCTCTACAATACCTTGGAGGTGATCCGAATGAGGGCAATCTCTCAAGGAGCTTCAGATGTCGGGGAGATGATCTACAGCTTGTCGGTGTTGTTCAAAAGCTATGTTCACCAGAAACCCAAGCATACGATGAAGGATGAACTAGAGGCCTGCCGTTTATATCTGGAGCTGTTCCGCATCCGTTATAAGGATAAATTCTCTTATACAATGGAATGCGGGAAAGAGCTTACCGGAAGAGTTGTACTCAAAATGTCGCTGCAGCCTATCATTGAAAACTACATTCTACATGGGATGCGAGTGGACAAGAATGATAATCACATCAGTGTGGCTGTGGCCAAGGATGGCCAATATTTGCGTGCGGTAGTTACAGACAATGGGCGGGGGATTGCCCCGGACAGATTGGTCCAGCTCAAAGAAGGTCTTTTGCAGCCAGATGAACAATCGGAATCATTCGGCCTGCGCAGTATTCATGAACGTTTGAAGCTGCTTTATGGCAGTGAGTATGGCATTGAATTACAAAGCGAAGCGGGTACCGGCACAACCGTGACTGTGTATTTTCCCGATCTGGGAGAGGATGATCCAAACCATGTATAAAATTTTCATTGTGGACGACGAGCCTTTTATTATCGAAGGATTATATGACATTGTGGATTGGGCAGCACTGGGGATGGAGATTGTCGGCCACGCCGAGAACGGCCAGGAAGCGCTGGAGTCGTTGCGGTTTGTTCCAGCGGATATTCTAATTACGGATATTTCCATGCCGCTGATGAACGGGCTGGATCTGATCCGGGCCGTACGGGAGATTCAGCCGGAGATCAAAGTTGTTATCCTCAGCGGCTATGATGAGTTCGGTTATCTTAAGGAAGGAATGGCGCTCGGCATTGAAAATTATCTGCTCAAGCCTATTAATTTGCAAGAGTTCCGGGCAACATTAGTGACTGCCGCCGAGAAGCTGGGTGTCTCCCGTCAAGAGAGTCAATTCAATGCGCATAGTATTTCCATTCTGCGCGATAATGTGATGTACCGCTGGCTGCGGTGCCAGATTGGGCCGAAGGAATTCAGTGAACGGACTGATTTTCTGGGACTTAGACTAGATAAGCCGCTGGTGCAGGTAGCCCTGCTTCGCCCTGAACAGGACGCTGCCGAGCTATTTCAGGCGGTGGAAGAGGTTGTAGGCGGTAACCCGTCTTTGATTGCATTCCGAGATATGGATGGAGATACCGTGCTGCTGCATCTGCTTAGTGAGTATCAGCAGGGTAAAGAAGCGGTGGAAAGGCTTCATGCGCAGCTGCTGTTATCCCTAACTGGCGGTCCGCCAATGCGTCTGTCCGTAGGAACGGTGGAGGAGATGGAGGAGGCGGCGGCTCAGAGTTATGCCCATGCAAAGATGACTCAGGAATATTTCATGCTGTTTCCAGAGCGGAATTTGCTGCATTATGAGGAAGTTCAGGACAGGCATGAGGTTGCCGTCCAAGGCATGCCGCTGAATTGGGAAGATGATCTCAAGCTGATTATGGCGAAGGATAAGGAAGCGCTGCTGGTGCGGATCCAGGATCATTTTGAGCAGCTGCGGCGGATGGAGGGGATTACACCCGTGCTGCTGCAAGGCATTGCCATGGAATGGTTGATCCGCTTCAAGATGCAGCTGCAGGAGATTCGTCATGTGGAAGAACCGGAGCTTTTCGCAGACGGTTTTGGCCTCATTCGCTCTACAGTTTCCATAAATGAACTGACTCAGATTATTCAGGAAGCCGCTACCATTACGGTAGACGCCTTAGTTCGGGACGTAAAGAGTCCAGTCGTGCAGCAGGTGCTGAATTATATCCATGAGTCCTACAATGAAGATGTGTCACTGAAGACCCTCGGTGCCCAATACCATATTCACCCGGTGTATTTGGGACAGCTGTTCCATAAAGAGGTGAATGAGTCATTCACCGAATATATCAATAAATACCGGATTGAGAAGGCGAAGGAGCTGCTGCGGAATACCTCACTTAAAGTTCATGAAATCGCTCTCAAAGTAGGCTATTGGGAGACCGGCTATTTTTACAAACAATTTAAG
The DNA here is from genome assembly GCF_038002845.1 of Paenibacillus sp. FSL F4-0122. Lineage (NCBI taxonomy): Bacteria > Bacillati > Bacillota > Bacilli > Caryophanales > Paenibacillaceae > Paenibacillus > Paenibacillus sp. FSL F4-0122. The sequence goes on along the minus strand of NZ_JBBODI010000001.1, from coordinate 1,374,460 downwards.
AAGCATGTCGGGATATCTCCTACGGAGTACAAAGGGCTTGTCTAGCGGACCGCCGCTGCAAGCTTTTTCTTTATTTTCTACATGATTTATTTAGTTTAGCTTCTGTTTGAAAATGCTTTCATAAATTACAGTAAAGATAGTCCTTGAAGGAGAAAGCTGCTGGTTTAATTCCGGATTAGGCCAGCGATCTTGAGGTAAACAAAGGGGAGGTTATACAGGAATGGGCAACAACAAAAGAAAAAGGTTTTCCCTGTTACTGACATCACTTATGGCATTCTCGCTTGCGCTCAGCGCATGTGGCGGCGATTCAAACAACGCGGCAACTAACAGTTCAGGAGCGGGCGGCGACGGTGCATCATCCGAGAAACCAGTCGAACTGATCTGGTACACGATCGGCGGACCGCAGAAGGATCTGGACCGTGTCGTGGAAGAAGTCAATAAGTACACTAAAGAGAAGATAAATGTCACCCTGAAGATGAATATGATTGATTTTGGTGATTATACACAAAAAATGCAGGTCAAAGTAGCCGCTGGTGAACCCATGGACATTCTCTTTACGTGCTCTTGGGCGTTCGATTATGTGCAAAATGCCCGCAAAGGCGCTTTTATGGAATTGGACAGCCTGCTTAATGAATATGGAAAAGGCATCGTAGACACGATTGATCCGGCGTTCCTGGAAGGTTCCAAGGTAGATGGACATAATTATGCCGTTCCTGCCAACAAAGAGCTTCCGGCGCAAGAAGTTTGGCGCTTCAATAAAGAGCTGCTCGACAAATATAACCTCGACATTTCCGGGGTGAACACAATGGAAAGCATTGAACCACTGCTGAAGACGATTAAAGAGAATGAACCGGGCATCACGCCTTACGCTATGGTGAAGGATTTCATGCCAGTGCTGCCGTTCGACTACATCATTGAAAAGATGCCAATGGCTGTTTATATGGACACGAAGGATTACAAGATCGTGAACATTCTGGAATCCCCAGAACTCAAAAGCACTCTTGAAACCGTTCGCAAATATTACAAGGCAGGTTATATCTCGCCGGAAGTAGCAACTACAACTTCGGTGGATGATCTATATAAATCTTCGAACTGGTTCATGGATCGCGCGGCTACCCAGCCGATGGCGGACAATCTGTGGTCGGCAAGCTACGGCTATCCTGTAGTTTCCACGCCAGCTGGCAAACCTTACATCTACAACTGGTCCGTTATGGGTTCGATGCAAGCCATCTCGGCTAACTCCGCATATCCGGAGAAAGCGATGGAGTTCCTGAACCTGCTTAACACCGATCCGGTGCTTCGCAACATGATTGACTCCGGAATCGAAGGCGTGCACTACGAGAAGACCGGTGAGAATTCCATGAAGAACCTGGATGAATCCAAGAACTATGACATGCCAACCTTCTCGCTGGGCAATATCATGATCAACTATTTGAACGAGGGTGACCCTGAGAACAAATGGGAAGAGTTCAAAAAGTTTAATGAATCCGGTGTAAATGCACCGCTGCTTGGTTTTAACTTCGACACTTCTAAGGTGACCACTGAAATCGCTGCGGTTCAGAACGTAAAAGAAGAATACTGGTCACCACTGATGACTGGAACCGTTGATCCTGACGAGTATCTACCGAAAGCTATTGAGAAATTCAAGGCAGCTGGTTTGGACAAAATTATCGCTGAAGCGCAATCGCAAATTGATGCCTGGAAAGCGTCCAACAACAAGTAAAACATCAACGTAAGAGAAGATCGGGGCAGGGGCGTGGCCTCTGACCCGGTCTTTTTTTTGAAATATAAGGACATACAGGAGGGATCTAAGTGTGAAGACAATCAGCGGATTTATAAAAAATATTATGAATAACAAGATTATGCTGCTCATGGTTTTACCAGGTGCGCTTTGGTTTCTCTTTTTCTCTTACCTGCCGATGATAGGAACGATTATTGCTTTCAAGGAATACCGCTTTAGCCGCGACGGCTTCTGGGCGAGTATTATCAACAGCAAATGGGTGGGGCTAGACAACTTCAAGTTTTTGTTTACCACCAATGACGCGTACATCATTACCCGCAACACCTTGCTCTACAATGGAGCGTTTATCCTGCTTGGCTTGATCTTGTCGGTTCTGATGGCGATTGTGCTGTCCGAGATTGTGAACAAGAAGCTGGCCAAAGTGTATCAGACCGGCATGTTCCTGCCCTACTTCCTGTCATGGGTCGTGGTCGGCTATTTTGCATTTAGTTTCCTGAGCTCCGAACGTGGGATGCTGAACCAGATCATGGGCTTTTTTGGCGCAGAGTCAATTCAGTGGTATTCGGAAAAAGCCTATTGGCCGTTCATCCTGATCTTAGTCTATCTGTGGAAAGCGGTTGGTTATAACAGCGTAGTTTATCTCGCAGCTATTATGGGGATCGACAAGTCGCTGTATGAAGCGGCGATGATCGACGGAGCTAGTAAGTTCCAACAGATTCGCAATATTACACTGCCGTTGCTGAGTCCAATTATTACGATCATGACCCTGCTGGCCATCGGTAAAATCTTCTACGCCGACTTCGGTCTCTTTTACCAGGTGCCTCGTAATTCCGGTACGCTCTACAGTGTCACGAATGTTATTGATACCTATGTCTATCAAGGGCTCAAAACAACAGGTGAGATTGGTATGAGCACTGCCGCAGGTCTGTATCAATCGGTTGTCGGCTTTACGCTAGTGATGACCTCCAACTATATTGTCCGCAAATACAACAAGGATAGCGCTTTGTTCTAGAACCTCATGAAAGGAGTGGGCCATATGTCTTCCATTACTAAGACTAAAAAAGAACGTGATTTCCACCATCTCTCAACGCCCTGGAATATCACTTTTAATCTGATAGCCGGCATCTTTGCGTTTCTGTGCGTGTTTCCGTTTCTGTTCGTCGTGATCATCTCCTTCACCGATGAGGTGGCGCTGGCGCGGGATGGCTATAAGCTGATTCCGGCAAAATGGAGTCTCGGCGCATACCGCTATGTGTTTGAATCCGGAGATATGCTGCTGCGTTCCTATGGTGTGACGATTTTTGTTACGGTGATCGGGACGATCATCAGCCTTTTGTTTATCGCATTTTATGCGTATGCCATTTCCCGGAAAAGCTTCCGTTACCGCAATTTCTTCTCTTTCTTCGCGTTTTTTACCATGCTGTTCAACGGTGGACTTGTGCCGACTTATATTATCGTTACGCAGTTTCTAAGCCTGAAGGATACGATCTGGGCGCTGATTTTGCCGCTGGCGGTGAATGCTTTTTACATTATGATTCTGCGCACCTTCTACAGCACGAGTGTGCCTGATGCCATAATCGAATCCGGCAAAATCGACGGGGCGGGCGAGTTCCGTATCTTCCTGAAATTGGTGTTGCCTTTATCACTGCCCGGTCTGGCTACGATTGCCTTGTTCAGCACCCTCGGCTATTGGAATGACTGGTTCAATGCGCTGCTGTACATCGACAACCCGAATTTAGTCCCGCTGCAATCGATGCTGATGCGGATCGAGACCAGTATGCAGTTTATTTTGCAGAACTCCCAGAACAGTTCGCTCAGTCTGGAAGCTCTTCGCTCCATGCCGCAGGATACATCGCGGATGGCGATGGTGGTGCTGGCGACAGGGCCGATTATTTTTGCTTATCCGTTCTTCCAGCGTTATTTCATTCAAGGTCTTACTGTAGGGGCTGTTAAAGAATGAGTTATACAAACCCGAATTTACCTGCTGAAGAACGGGCGGAGCATCTGCTCGGACTGATGACTTTGGAAGAGAAGGCCGGCCAGCTGATTCAGCCTTTTGGCTGGCAGGCCTATGAACATAGAGAAGGTAAGATGACCTTGACAGAAAGCTTCAAGGAGAAGGTTGCGGGGGGCGGCGTGGGCTCGCTTTACGGGATGTTACGCGCTGACCCGTGGACCGGTGTGACGCTGGCCACTGGCCTGTCTCCGCGTGAAGGTGCGGAAGCGGTGAATACGCTCCAGCGGTATGTGCTGGAGCATTCGCGGCTGGGCATTCCGGTATTGATCGGCGAGGAATGCTCGCATGGTCACATGGCGATCGGGGCCACCGTATTCCCGGTGCCCCTGTCGCTCGGCAGCTCCTGGAATGTGGAGCTGTATCGTGAGGTCTGCCGCGCCGTAGCGCTGGAGACACGCAGTCAGGGCGGCGCGGTTACGTATTCGCCGGTGCTGGATGTGGTGCGTGATCCCCGCTGGGGCCGCACCGAGGAGTGCTTCGGCGAGGACGCTTACCTGATCAGCGAGATGGCGGTTGCGGCCGTTGAAGGTCTGCAGGGGGAATCCTTGCAGAGCGGCGGCAGCGTGGGGGCTACGCTGAAGCATTTTGTGGGATACGGCAGCTCAGAAGGCGGCCGGAATGCCGGGCCTGTGCACATGGGCTGGCGTGAACTGCTGGAAGTGGATCTGCTGCCCTTCAAAAAAGCGGTCGAAGCGGGTGCAGTCTCCATTATGCCTGCTTATAACGAAATAGACGGCGTGCCTTGCACGACAAATACAGAACTACTAGAGGATATACTCCGCGAAGCATGGGGGTTTGAGGGTCTAATCATTACCGATTGCGGAGCTATAGAGATGCTGGCCTCTGGCCATGATGTAGCTGAAGATGGCATGGATGCAGCAGTGCAGTCAATGGAAGCCGGCATCGACATGGAGATGTCCGGGGAAATGTACGGCAAATACCTGGTGGCTGCCGTCCGTGATGGCAAGCTGGACCCGGCACTGCTGGATCGTGCGGTCCGCCGTGTGCTGACGCTCAAATTCAGGCTGGGCCTGTTCGAGCAGCCATATGCTGATCCTGATGCGGCTGAACGCGTCATCGGCAGTAAGGCGCATCAAGAGCTGGCCCGGCAAGTGGCGGGCGAGAGCATCATCCTGCTGAAAAATGAAGCAGGTGTGCTGCCATTATCCAAGACGGCCGGCACGATCGCCGTCATTGGCCCTAACGCCGATGCCGGGTACAACCAGCTCGGCGATTACACCTCGCCACAGCCTCCGGCTAAGGTAGCGACCGTGCTCAGCGGCATCCGCAGCAAGCTGGCTGCAGAGCCGGAGCGGGTGCTCTATGCACCGGGATGCCGGATCAAAGGCGATTCGCGCGAAGGTTTTGAAGCCGCGCTCGCTTGTGCAGAGCAGGCCGATACCGTTGTTATGGTCGTCGGCGGCTCCAGTGCACGCGATTTCGGGGAAGGCAGTATCGATCTCAAGACAGGCGCGTCCAAGGTGACGGAGAATGCCTGGAATGATATGGACTGCGGCGAAGGCATTGACCGGGTGTCGTTGACCCTGTCGGGAGTGCAGCTGGAACTGATCCAGCAGGTTCATCAGCTCGGCAAACCTGTGATCGTCGTTTATATTAACGGCCGTCCGGTGAGCGAGCCTTGGATTGACGAGCATGCACATGCCATTCTGGAAGCCTGGTATCCAGGCCAAGAAGGCGGACACGCTGTTGCGGATATCCTGTTCGGCGATGTGAACCCTTCCGGGAAGTTGACTGTATCTGTGCCGAAGCATGTGGGCCAGCTCCCGGTCTATTACAACGGCAAACGTTCCCGTGGCAAAAGATATCTGGAGGCCGATTCCCAGCCTCAGTATCCGTTCGGCTTCGGGCTTAGCTACACCGAATTTACGTACTCCGGCTTAAAGGTAGAACCAGAAGTAATTACGGCTGGGGAGACGGCTACAGTTTCCGTGGACGTTCAGAATACAGGAGACCGTGAGGGCGCAGAGGTGGTGCAACTGTACATTTCCGATGTCGCCAGTAAGGTCACCCGTCCCGCCAGGGAATTGAAGGCTTTTGACAAAATCAAGTTGGCTCCGGGTGAGAAGCAAACCGTGTTGTTCACGGTAGGACCGGAGCAATTGCAATATATCGGACCGGATTTAAGACCTGTTGTAGAGCCAGGAGCCTTTAAAGTGCTGGTGGGTAAGCATGTGAATGATACACTGAGCACCGATTTGACGGTGAGGGGGTAAAGACATGGAACGCATTAAACGCTTCATCCGCGAGCTCTCCGAGCAGCAATGGTTAGAGGTGGAGGAATTGCGCGATTGGGAGATTATGTCCTCGGTGTATCAATTGCCGGGACAGTATGACAAGCTGCAGCCTTACAAGGACGCCAGCAATTATGATCTCTTCCCGAGTGTGCAAGGAACGACCTATTTCTTCCGCCGTACTTTGGAGATTCCGGCTAACTGGCTGCCGGGCCACATCGGACTGATTTTTGCTTCAGGTGGGGAAGGGCTGCTGCGGGTGAACGGTGAATCGCGGCAAGGACTCGACCGCAATCATACCTTTGTGACCCTGACAGGTGATCCTTCTGGCCGTCCGTTGGAACTGGAAATCGAACTCTTCGATCCGGTCCCCGAGCCGGTGGACCCATTAAATCAACAGGCGGTGATCCAGCCGCCGATTCGGCTGATCCACAGCCAGCTGGTGCTGGTGAACAGACCTGTGCAGAGTCTAATGTACACGGCAGTAGTGATTCGCGATTCGGCAATTCTGCTGCCTGAGCAGGACCAGCGCCGTAACCGGATGCTGGAAGCTTTGTATGTGGCGATGGATGAATTCGTTGGCCTTACCACGCAGGAGATCCGCGATGGTGGTGAGATTACGCGAATCGAGCAGAAGCTGCGGGGCAGAGTCGGGGAGATCGGCGGTCATGCCGAAGGAACAATCCACATGGTGGGCCAGTCCCATATCGATATTGCTTGGCTGTGGCCTGCGCGCGAGACCGTGCGCAAGACTAGCCGGACGTTCTCGACGGTGAATGCCCTGATGGACGAATATCCTGACTATCAATATGCGCAGAGCCAGCCGCTGCTGTTCGAATATTTGAAAGACAATGACCCGGTACTCTATGAGAAGGTCAAGACGCGCATCCGTGAAGGACGCTGGGAACTGGTCGGTGGAATGTGGATCGAACCGGATCTGAACATTCCGAGCGGAGAATCGCTGATGCGGCAAATGCTGTATGGCCAACGCTTTTATCTGAAAGAGTTCGGGCGCACCTCGCAGATTGAGTGGCTGCCGGATACCTTCGGCTACTGCGCCTCTCTGCCGCAGATTCTGCAGCATGGTGGAATCAAATATTTTATGACCACCAAGCTGGGCTGGAATGACACTAATGTCTTCCCTTACGATCTGTTCCATTGGGTCGGCATTGACGGCACACCAATGTTGTCTTATCTGAATCACGGGGTTAATGAGAATACGCTGCCCAAAGATGTGCATGAACACTATCAGTCCTTCCGCGAAAAAGATAAACATAACGAGCAGATGCTGCTCTATGGGCATGGTGACGGCGGCGGCGGGGTCACGCGCGAGATGCTGGAATATATCCAGCGTGCCGAGCTAATGGTCGGCCAGCCGGAAAGCAAATACAGTAATGCCGCGGATTTTTTCGCGGGCATTACGCACAGTCAGCCGCAGCTGCCGCAGTGGCGGGGCGATCTGTATCTGGAGCTGCACCGCGGCACCTACACTACGCACGGCCGCAACAAGCGGAACAATTGCAAGGCGGAAGTGTTGTACCGTGAAGCGGAGCTGTGGCAGACACTAGCTTCGCCGCAGCTGGACACAGAGCAACGTGCCGTAGTTGCCGGGCAGCTGCATCAGGGCTGGAAGCTGATTTTGTTGAACCAGTTCCATGATATTATTCCGGGCTCGGCGATTACCGAAGCTTACGAGACCTCGGAGAAGGAATACGCAGAGGTGTTTGAGCTTGGTCGTGTTGCGCTTCAGCTGGGGCTTGCGGCATTGGCGGGGAACATTAACACATCAGGCGAGGGCACACCTTACATTGTTTTTAATAGTTTGGGTTGGACGCGTGATGCCGTGGTCGAACTTGCTCTCAGCGAAGAAGGAGCCGCCAGCGGAAACTTTGCGGTGTATGGCGAGGATAACGTACTGCTGGAAGCAGATGTCCTGACGGAGGAGGCAGCAGTTTCTGGTGTCTCGGTTCTCGTTCCGGAGATTCCAGCCTTTGGCTACAAAACGATCTGGATTCGTGATCTGTCTCAGAACACATCCGATGAAAGTAATGCAGAATCTGCCGCTGCTGAACATAATCAAACAGCTGTAGGAGCTGTTCCCTTCGGCGACCGTTGGGAGACGGACTATTATCGTATTACCTTTAACGAGCGGGGAGAAATCACCAGTCTTTTTGATAAAAAAGGAAACCGGGAGATCGTAAAATCCGGTGAGCCGGCGAATCGCTTCCACTTTTTCCACGACCGTCCCACGCTTTGGGATGCCTGGGACATTGACAACCGTTATGAAGCTCAACCCGCCGGGGAGGCTGAACTTATAGAAAAGGCAGTGCTCCGCACTGGGGCGGTGCAGGATATTTTGCGCTTCCGCTGGAAGCTGGGCCAATCCGAGATTACTCAGGATATGATTCTACATCACCATAATCCCCGGATTGATTTCCAGACGCATGTAAGCTGGAACGAAGCCCATAAGCTGCTTAAGGTAGGGTTTCCAATTGATGTTGTGGCGGATAAAGCGACTTACGAGATACCTTTTGGTGCGCTGGAACGTCCGACCCACCGCAACACCAGCTGGGAGCAGGCGCAGTATGAGGTTTGCGGGCACCGTTTTGCCGATGTATCCGAACGTGGATATGGTGTCAGTCTGCTGAATGATTGCAAATACGGCTATGACATCCAAGGCAGCACCATTCGTTTGTCGCTCCTGCGCGCGCCGAAATGGCCGGATGCTACTGCGGATCTCGGCGAGCATGACTTCACCTATTCGCTATATCCGCACCGTGGGGATTGGCGGGAGGCTCATACTGTTCGCCGTGCAGCAGAGCTAAATCATGAGCTGTATACTTTTGCCGCTTCATCAACACAGGGGCAGTTGCCGCCAACGGGCTCATTTATCGGATTCTCCGGTGAGCATGTGGTGCTGGATACGATCAAGCCATCCGAGGATGGGCAGGGGACTGTTCTGCGTTTCTACGAATCCTCGGGAGGCCGCGAGCGGGTTCAGCTCAAATGGCAGCATCCGGTTCAGAGCGTCTACCTGTCCAATGCTCTGGAAGAGCAGCTGGAACTGATCGAACACACGGCTGGCGGTGAACTGGAACTTCACTTTGCCCCTTACGAGATCAAAACAATCTACATCAGAAGTTAAATAATCACATCACAGATGCAAAGGAGCATAACTCACTTGGAACAATTCCGATTACCCAAAATAGCAATGCCCCAGCTGCCGCTACCGCAGGCTGTACAAGAAGTGCTTGCCGAAGCAGAGGAGAAGCTGGCACATCGCCCGAAGCTGTTGCAGCTGTTCAAGAACTGTTTTCCGAATACGCTGGAGACGACGACTAAACTGCTGGATGACGGAACCACCTTTGTGATTACCGGCGATATTCCGGCCTCCTGGCTGCGTGATTCAGTGGAGCAGGTAATTCAATACGTGCCTCTGGCCAAAAACGATCCCGATCTCCAGCGCATTATCGGAGGTCTTATCAAACGCCATATTCAGTATATTCATATCGATCCTTACGCCAATGCATTTAATGAGTCGGCCAATGACTGGCACTGGAACACTACGGATGTGACCGAGATGTCGCCATGGGTGTGGGAGCGTAAATTTGAGATTGATTCGTTATGTTTTGTCGTACGCCTCGCTTATACCTACTGGAAAGAGACGGGTCTGACTGATTTCTTCGACGCGGGGTTCAAGTCGGCCATGCGCCAGATCTTCGATTTGTTCAAAAGAGAGCAGCGGCATTTCGAGCAGTCTCCGTACCGGTTCAGCCGCAATAACGGCATTCCGGAAGATTCTCTGCGCAATAGCGGTCTCGGCATGCCGGTGAACTATACCGGAATGATCTGGTCGGGCTTCCGGTCCAGCGATGATGCCTGTGATTTCCACTACAACATTCCTGGCAATATGTTCGCTGTTGTCGCGCTGCGCCAGATGCAGGAATTCGCGGAGTGGGTCTTCCGCGATCTAGACTTCCTGGCTGAACTTAAAGAGCTGGAATTTGAAGTGGATCATGGCATCAAGCTCTACGGCATTTATCGCCATCCGGAGTTTGGTCCGATTTATGCTTATGAGACCGACGGCTTCGGCAATTACTGCCTGATGGACGATGCGGGAACGCCCGGACTGATCTCCATTCCGTATCTGGGTTACGCTTCGGCGGATGATCCCATCTACCAGAACACCAGACGTTTCGCATTGAGCAAAGAAAATCCGTTCTATTACGAAGGCACAGCTGCCAAAGGGATCGGCAGCCCGCACACTCCGGAGAACTATATCTGGCACATGGCGTTGTCCATGCAGGGCATTACGGCTCAGACTGCCGAAGAGAAGCTGGAACTGATTGCGATGCTGGAAAGTACGGATGCCGGAACCGGATATATGCATGAAGGTTTCCATGTAGATGATCCTAGTGTATTTACCCGCAGCTGGTTTGCATGGTCTAACAGCTTATTTTCGCAGCTTGTCTATCGGGCGATGAAGGAAGGTATTCTGTGAGCGGGGGCCGTATCATCCTGTTCGCGGACCCGTCTTTTCCCGGGTATACCGCAGCGGGCGGACTGACCACAGAACAGGCACAGTCCATAGGATTACATCATACTGACTCTCCTGTTCATGCAGAACAGCTGGCCGAAACGCTGGACAGCGCCAAGGCCGGGGACTGCTTCGTTAGCTTCCATGCTCCATACTTCCCGAAGGAGGCTTGGCCTTCCATCGTCGCTTATTTGAGCAGAGGCGGCAGCTTGATCAGCATTGGTGGTGCCCCGTTTAAGCATCCAGTCCGCCTAGTCGCTGAAGAGTGGCGGATCGAAGCTGAGCAGACTGCCTATCACCGCCAGCTGCATATCCATGAAGCGCTGCGTGTGAGCAGCACAGATCGCATACAGCAGCATGTTGCGCTTAGAGACATTCCGCTCTTCGTAGGTGATGAGCAGCTGCTGGCTCTGACGGATACCTGGAACCTGGTGCCGCATGTCACTAAAAGCAGTGACCTGCCGGAGCAGATGGGTTCCAGTGGACCTATGGACACGCGGATTTATCCGCTGCTTAAGGGCATTACCGCCGCCGGGCGGGAAGTTTCAGCTCCAGCTGTGCTGTGGGAGCATATCGGCGGGCCTTTTGCCGGTGGCCGCTGGATCTTCATCGGCCAACCGCTTACGCCTGATTTCTGGAATCAAGGCGGCACGGAAGCATTAACCCGCTGGGCAACTTTTGCCGCTCGGGGTGTAACAGAGCTGTGGCTGAAGCCTAACTATGCTTCTTATGAAGAAGGCGAGCGGCCGCTGCTGTTTATGCAGGGCCAGCGGCTAAGCCGCAGCCAATCGTCACCGACATCAGCGCAGTGGACCCTGAACATCACTCTGAGCAAAGACGGGGAGTCTATCCCATGTTTCACTCACGAGTGCAAGCTTGAGGTCAGTCGCGAGCTGAACTTCCTGCGTGTACCGCTTGCTGTAGAAATTCAACCTGGCCTGTATCATCTTTCTTGCCATGCTGTATCTGAAGAAGGCGAAGTGCGGATGTTGCGTCAAGGCTTCTGGGGATATGACGTGGGCTTGTTATCGCAGGGGGAAGCGATTAAGGCTGGAAGAGATTATTTTATCAAAGACGGTCAGCCTTTACCTGTTGTCGGCATGACTTATATGACCTCTGACGTAGCGCGGAAGTTTCTATTCCTGCCAAATGCTGATGTCTGGGATCGGGATATGGCACAGATGCGGAAGGCAGGCATCAACTGGATTCGTACCGGCATCTGGACAGCCTACCGCAATATTATGCAGGTAGACGGCCATGCCTCGGAAGAAGTGCTGCGGGCGATTGATGCTTTTCTACTGACTGCGAAGCGGCATGAGCTGCAGGTTACCTTTACGTTCTTCTCCTTTACGCCGGAGACTTGGGAAGGGACGAATCCTTATCTCGATCCGCGCAGTGTAGAAGCGCAAAAACGGTTCATCCGCTCCATCGTCGCCCGGCATCGCACGACAACCCATGTCGATTGGGATCTGATCAATGAACCGTCAATGTTTGATCCGCCGCGGATTTTCTCGGACGGACCGAGCTCGGCGCGAGATAAATATGAACGCGCTGCTTTCTCTGCTTGGCTGGAGGAACGCCATGGTGATATAACTTCGCTGCAAGAGCGCTGGAATATGACGCCGCTGGAATTGCCGGATTTTGCGGCTGCACAACCTCCTGAGCAAGAAGAGATTAACTTCAGTGTGCAGGATATTCATTCCGGGAAGCGCGGCACGCGTTGGCTCGACTACTGCCTGTTCTCCATGGACATGCACAACGTATGGGCAAGGGAGCTTAGCGGCACTATTAAGGAACTCTGCCCAGATCATTTAGTGACTGTAGGGCAGGATGAGGCTTTGGGTGCCCAGCGGCCATCGCCGTTCTTTTATGAGCGCGATGTCGATTACACCACTGTTCACAGCTGGTGGTTGAATGACAATCTGCTTTGGGATGGGATTTTTGCCAAAACCCATCACAAACCGAACCTCATCCAGGAGACCGGCATCATGTATGTGGAGACGCCAGACGGACGGGCTAAACGCAGTGAGGAAGAATTGCGGGCCATGCTGGAGCGCAAATATGCCTATGCGTTTGCTTCTGGAGGTGCCGGGGCTGTGCAATGGATCTGGAACACGAACTTTTATATGGATAATGCCAATGAATCACAGATCGGTGCGCTGCGGGCCGATGGGACTGAGAAGCCGGAAGCGGATGTGTCTTATGATTTTGGGCGGTTCATCGGCGAAGCGGGGGGGTTATTTGACGGGCGGAAGCTGGAAGAGATTTCCGTGGTTTTCCCTTACTCTAATGACTTCTCGAACCGGAAGCTTACCTATGATGCGACTACCCGCCTGACACGGATCTTATCTTATCAGCTTCATTTGCCTTTCCGCGCCGTATCGGAATACGATCTGGCTCCGCTGGAGGCAGAGCCGGCTAAGTTGATTCTCCTGCCGAGTGTGCACAATCTGGATAATGACGCCCTTCAGCAATTGCTGGACATAGTGGAGCGTACAGGTGCCGTTCTGCTCATTACTGGAGCATTGGGTGTAGATGCATACTGGCAGCCTTCGGATCGTATGGACGCAATAGTAGGAGTCCGTAAACTTGGCAACATGCGCCGTGAGGAGCAGCTTCTATTGAACGGACGCAAGTTTGCCGTCTCCTACGGACAGAAGCGAATCGCGGAGCTAGTCAAAGAAACGCCAGCAAATGCAGATGTTGATTCGTCTAGCTCAGGAGGTGTAGGTGATCACCTCATCGAACGCCAGATTGGCACAGGTCGCCTGATCTGGTGCCCGCTGCCTTTAGAACTGAATGACCGCGACGAGCCAATCGCCGCGCTCTACCAATATGCTGCACAAGCCGCAGGTATCGAAACCGAGCTGGAATGGATCAGCGGTGGAGACCTGCCAGGTGTGTACGGGCGAATGCTTGCTTTTGCAGAAGGTTCATTGTATATCTTCGTATCTGAATACGCCTGGGATGCCGAACTTGAAGTAAAAGATCCTGCAACTGGAGCTCATTACTCATTTTTACTGGAGAAGGAACGTTCGGTGTTGTTTGCAGCTGATTCAACGGGCAAGCTGGTAGCTGTCTATAGACCTGAAGAGGTTAACATTACGCTTAATAAATGCTGAAGAACTGAGGTGTACACACAGATGACCCACACAACAACCAAAACAGCCCATATCGTGTCCCATACTCACTGGGACCGTGAATGGTATTTGCCCTATGAGAAACACCACGTCCGTCTGGTTCAGCTGGTGGATGCACTGCTTGCCAAGCTGGACGGAGATTCCGCCTTCCGCAGTTTCTACCTCGATGGGCAAACCATTATTCTGGAGGATTATCTTCAGGTTCGGCCAGAGAACAAAGAGAAGCTGGAGCAGTATATCCGGGATGGGCGAATCTTGATTGGACCTTGGTACATTTTGCAGGATGCGTTCCTGACGAGCGGTGAGGCAAATGTGCGGAATATGCAGATCGGCCATCAGGATGCCGAGAAATACGGCGAGCCTTCCAAAATCGGTTATTTTCCCGATACCTTTGGATTGGTCGGACAGACTCCGCAGCTGATGTTGCAGTCAGGGATTACGAATGCTTTTTTTGGACGCGGGGTGAAGCCTACGGGATTTAACAACACTGTATCGGATGCGGGTTATGAGTCCTCTTTCTCCGAGCTGATCTGGGAAGGGCCGGATGGATCCAAAATTCTCGGTATCCTATTTGCCAACTGGTATTCTAACGGCAATGAAGTTCCTGTAGAGGAAGGTGCGGCCCGGGAATTCTGGGAGCGTAAGCTTGCGGATGCAGAGAAGTATGCTTCAACGGGGGAGTTATTGTTCATGAACGGGTGCGACCACCAGCCTCTGCAATTGGATTTGCCGGAAGCTATCCGCACCGCCGAAAAGCTATACCCTGAAGTGAAGTTCGTGCATTCAAATTTCCCGGACTATCTGCAAGCCTTGGATCAGCAATTATCCTCGGATCAGCGGGAGCTCTCCACCGTTACAGGGGAACTGCGCAGTCAGCGCACAGACGGATGGGGCACCTTAGTGAACACAGCCTCAGCCCGGGTTTATTTGAAGCAGATGAACCAGCTGGGCCAGACTCTATTGGAAAAAGTAGCCGAGCCGCTGGCCTCCATCGCCCGCCTGTCCGGACAGGACTACCCACATCATCTATTCACCTATGCCTGGAAGACGCTGATGCAGAACCATCCGCATGACAGTATCTGTGGTTGTAGTGTGGATGAAGTGCATCGTGAGATGGTAACGCGTTTTGATAAAAGCCGGCATGTTGCCGAAAGCATCATAGATGACAGTGCTAAGTTTATCGCAGATCAAGTGGAGACTTCGGGCTTTTCCGCCTACGGGGAAGATGCAGTTCCTTTTGTAGTGATGAATACCACGGGGTGGAAGCGTACGGGAACGGTGACTATAGAGCTGGATGCTGAACGGTTATATCTGCGCGAGGGTTATCCGTTGGATGAGACCGCCCGCAGAATGTTGGCTGTTGATTTGTCCGGCCGGATTCTCGTCGATCACACAGGGGAGGAATTAGCGTCTACAGTGGAAGATCTAGGTTTAAGCTTTGGTTATGATCTGCCTGATGACCAATTCCGCCAGCCGTATATGTGCCGCAAGGTGAGACTTACTTTTGAAGCCCGCAATGTGCCTGCACTTGGACTCTGTACTTACGCTTGGGTACAATCAACTACGGAATCCGCTCAGGGAAGCTCTTTAATAGAAGGAGAGCGCAGCTTGGAGAATGCATCTCTCAAGGTAGTTGTTGCTGAGGATGGTTCATTTACGTTATTGGATAAGCATAGCGGTACCACTTATCGTGAGTTGGGGATTTACGAGAATACCGGAGACGTAGGCAATGAATACATGTACAAGCAGCCAGAAGGTGAACAAGCGCTGACGACCAAAGGCCAGCCTGGAGTCATTAAGGTGATTGAAGACTCTCCCTTCCGTGCGGCCATTGAGATCCGAATAGACTGGGAGATTCCGGCTTCGGCGGATGACACCTTGGAGGCGGAACAGCGTGCACTTGTGTATTATCCTGAGCGTAAAGCGCAGCGGAGTGTAAATACGGTGGTTTTGAAGCTTCGTACCGTCGTTTCGCTGGAGCGGGAAGGCAAAGGTGTGCATATTGAATCCACAATTAATAACCAAGCCAAGGATCACCGGGTGCGGATGCTGTTCCCTACCGATCTGTCTACCGATGTGCATCGTGTAGATTCTATGTTCGAAGTGGCTACGAGGGACAATAATCCGGCACCAGAATGGGCAAATCCGAGCAACACTCAACATCAGCAATCCTTTGTGGATGTCAGCAATGGCGATGTAGGACTTACGGTAGCCAACCAGGGATTGAACGAATATGAGGTTCTGCGGGATGGACGCAATACTATTGCCGTCACCCTGCTACGCAGCGTAGGGGAATTGGGGGATTGGGGTTGGTTCCCAACTCCGGAAGCTCAGTGCCTGGGTGAATATACAGCACAACTGGAGCTGATTCCTCATTCTGGTGAGGGAAGTGAACAGCGGGCATTTACAGAGGCCTATCAATTCCAGATCCCTTGGACGGTATGTCAGACCGGTCTGCATAGCGGGAAGTTGAACTCTGGATATACCCCATTGGTTTGGGAAGGAGACAACATGGCCTTCTCATCCATGAAAATGAACGGAACTTCAGGCGACTTGTTTTTGCGTTGGTACAATATGTCCGCTCAGCAGACACAACTGCAACTGAAAGTGAACAGTCCTCAAGAGTATTTATTTAAAAGCAATATCTTAGAGCAGCTTAACCCTGCTTTACAAGGAGCAACGTCTTCGGTTCACCACTTAGAGATAGGTCCATCTGAGATTGTAACTGTAGGTGCGAAATTAAGCTTCTAGGTAAAAAGATGCCCCGGCGCTTCCCTGCCGGGGCATCTTTTGATTTACTTTCTTCTATAAGACTTGTGCCAATCTTGAATGGCCTCTTGGCGGGAGGGGAATCTCATCTGGATCCAGTTGTTTGTCTCCCATTCATGAATCGCCTGCTGTTTAGTTTGGTAAAAGCTGTAGTCGCAAATGTTCCAGCTGTTATACAGTTTCTGATACCATTTCCCTTTAGGGATGTCGCCAGGGGAGCGGCGGACGGCTTTATTGGCTTGTTTTTTAGCCCATGAGGAACCGTGTTTCTGTTGGTCGCTGCACACGGGTTGCTTTTTCACACTTCTGCTCATTGATTCTCCAACCTCCTTTTAGAGGGAAGCTAGAGATCATGCAAGGTCTTTATATGAATCACCTCTTTGCCAAAAATAATGGAGTTGATACCTATGTATGAAGGGGACTTTGATGTTGAATAGATAGACGCGGAAAAGGGGAATGCGGTTGCGATACAATTGCGGAAAAGTATGTGTTTAGTTTTTTTAAAATAAAGCTTGCAATGAATCTCTATACATGATATATTCTAAGTCCGGCCAAGAAATACACATGCCGAGCTCGAAAATGAAGTTAAAAAAAGAGCTTGACATTAAATAGCCGAACATGATATAGTATAAGAGTTGCTGCTGAGACATTAAACGGCGCCAACGAGAACTTGATCTTTGAAAACTGAACAACGAGTGAGTAGGAAATCACGTAAGTGATATCCAAAATTAGAGAATTAATTTTCTCGTCAGATGTTTCAAAATGAGCATATCGCTCTTTTCAATACTAATTGGAGAGTTTGATCCTGGCTCAGGACGAACGCTGGCGGCGTGCCTAATACATGCAAGTCGAGCGGAGTTATTTTGAAAGCTTGCTTTCAAAATAACTTAGCGGCGGACGGGTGAGTAACACGTAGGCAACCTGCCCTTCAGACTGGGATAACTACCGGAAACGGTAGCTAATACCGGATAATTTCTTTTTTCTCCTGAGAGAAGAATGAAAGACGGAGCAATCTGTCACTGAGGGATGGGCCTGCGGCGCATTAGCTAGTTGGTGGGGTAACGGCCCACCAAGGCGACGATGCGTAGCCGACCTGAGAGGGTGAACGGCCACACTGGGACTGAGACACGGCCCAGACTCCTACGGGAGGCAGCAGTAGGGAATCTTCCGCAATGGGCGAAAGCCTGACGGAGCAACGCCGCGTGAGTGATGAAGGTTTTCGGATCGTAAAGCTCTGTTGCCAGGGAAGAACGTCCGGTAGAGTAACTGCTACCGGAGTGACGGTACCTGAGAAGAAAGCCCCGGCTAACTACGTGCCAGCAGCCGCGGTAATACGTAGGGGGCAAGCGTTGTCCGGAATTATTGGGCGTAAAGCGCGCGCAGGCGGCTATTTAAGTCTGGTGTTTAAACCTTGGGCTCAACCTGAGGTCGCACTGGAAACTGGGTGGCTTGAGTACAGAAGAGGAAAGTGGAATTCCACGTGTAGCGGTGAAATGCGTAGATATGTGGAGGAACACCAGTGGCGAAGGCGACTTTCTGGGCTGTAACTGACGCTGAGGCGCGAAAGCGTGGGGAGCAAACAGGATTAGATACCCTGGTAGTCCACGCCGTAAACGATGAGTGCTAGGTGTTAGGGGTTTCGATACCCTTGGTGCCGAAGTTAACACAGTAAGCACTCCGCCTGGGGAGTACGGTCGCAAGACTGAAACTCAAAGGAATTGACGGGGACCCGCACAAGCAGTGGAGTATGTGGTTTAATTCGAAGCAACGCGAAGAACCTTACCAGGTCTTGACATCCCTCTGAATCTGCTAGAGATAGCAGCGGCCTTCGGGACAGAGGAGACAGGTGGTGCATGGTTGTCGTCAGCTCGTGTCGTGAGATGTTGGGTTAAGTCCCGCAACGAGCGCAACCCTTAACTTTAGTTGCCAGCAGGTAATGCTGGGCACTCTAGAGTGACTGCCGGTGACAAACCGGAGGAAGGTGGGGATGACGTCAAATCATCATGCCCCTTATGACCTGGGCTACACACGTACTACAATGGCCGGTACAACGGGAAGCGAAGCCGCGAGGTGGAGCCAATCCCATCAAAGCCGGTCTCAGTTCGGATTGCAGGCTGCAACTCGCCTGCATGAAGTCGGAATTGCTAGTAATCGCGGATCAGCATGCCGCGGTGAATACGTTCCCGGGTCTTGTACACACCGCCCGTCACACCACGAGAGTTTACAACACCCGAAGTCGGTGGGGTAACCCGCAAGGGAGCCAGCCGCCGAAGGTGGGGTAGATGATTGGGGTGAAGTCGTAACAAGGTAGCCGTATCGGAAGGTGCGGCTGGATCACCTCCTTTCTATGGAGAATCGTTCTCTGCAATGAGAACATTCAAATCGGAAGCTCAGCTTCCACAACTCAGGTTTAGGCCTGTTACTCACTCGTTGCTCAGTTTTGAGAGTTTAAGCTCTCAAGTAAGACTTGATCCTTGAAAACTGGATACCGAAACGAATTTGCGTTTTAGAACATCTTTTAGCAACTTGTGCAAACAAGTAAATGTTATTAGTGAGATTTTTCTTCGGAAGAATCAAGGTTAAGCTAATAAGAGCACACGGAGGATGCCTAGGCGCCAGGAGCCGACGAAGGACGTGGCGAACAACGAAACTGCCTCGGGGAGCTGTAAGCAAGCTTTGATCCGGGGGTGTCCGAATGGGGAAACCCAGCTGTGGTAATTCGCAGTTACTCATACCTGAATACATAGGGTGTGTAGAGGCAGACCAGGGGAACTGAAACATCTAAGTACCCTGAGGAAGAGAAAACAATAGTGATTCCGTCAGTAGCGGCGAGCGAACGCGGAACAGCCTAAACCAAGGGGCTTGCCTCTTGGGGTTGTGGGACGTCTCACATGGAGTTACAAAGGAATATGGTAGGTGAAGAGGTCTGGAAAGGCCCGCGATAGAGGTAAAAGCCCTGTAACCTAAACTGTATTCTCTCCGAGACGGATCCCGAGTAGTGCGGGGCACGTGAAACCCCGTATGAATCCAGCAGGACCATCTGCTAAGGCTAAATACTACCTGGCGACCGATAGTGAAACAGTACCGTGAGGGAAAGGTGAAAAGCACCCCGGAAGGGGAGTGAAATAGAACCTGAAACCGTGTGCTTACAAAAAGTCAGAGCCCGATCTATGGGTGATGGCGTGCCTTTTGTAGAATGAACCGGCGAGTTACGTTTAACATGCAAGGTTAAGCCGAGAAGGTGGAGCCGCAGCGAAAGCGAGTCTGAATAGGGCGATTGAGTATGTGGACGTAGACCCGAAACCGTGTGATCTACCCCTGTCCAGGGTGAAGGTGCGGTAACACGCACTGGAGGCCCGAACCCACGTACGTTGAAAAGTGCGGGGATGAGGTGGGGGTAGCGGAGAAATTCCAATCGAACTCGGAGATAGCTGGTTCTCCCCGAAATAGCTTTAGGGCTAGCCTCGGTATAAGAGTAGTGGAGGTAGAGCACTGATTGGGTGCGGGGTCCGCAAGGATTACCAAGCTCAGTCAAACTCCGAATGCCATATACTTATTGCCGGGAGTCAGACAGTGAGTGCTAAGATCCATTGTCAAAAGGGAAACAGCCCAGACCATCAGCTAAGGTCCCCAAGTGTGTGTTAAGTGGGAAAGGATGTGGAGTTGCACAGACAACCAGGATGTTGGCTTAGAAGCAGCCACCATTGAAAGAGTGCGTAATAGCTCACTGGTCGAGTGACTCTGCGCCGAAAATGTAACGGGGCTAAACACACCACCGAAGCTATGGCTAGATACGTATGTATCTGGGGTAGGGGAGCGTTGTGTAGGGGTTGAAGGTGTACTGAAAAGAGCGCTGGACACTACACAAGTGAGAATGCCGGTATGAGTAACGAAAAGATCAGTGAGAATCTGATCCGCCGAAAGCCCAAGGTTTCCTGAGGAAGGCTCGTCCGCTCAGGGTAAGTCGGGACCTAAGGCGAGGCCGAAAGGCGTAGTCGAAGGACAACAGTTTGAAATTACTGTACCACCGTAATCCGCTATGAGCGATGGGGTGACGCAGGAGGGTAGTGACGCGGACTGATGGATGTCCGTCTAAGCAGTGAGGCTGATGTGTAGGCAAATCCGCACATCATTAAGGCTAGGCTGTGATGGGGAGCGAAAATTATAGTAGCGAAGGTCATGATCTCACACTGCCAAGAAAAGCCTCTAGCCAGGAGAAGGTGCCCGTACCGCAAACCGACACAGGTAGGCGAGAAGAGAATTCTAAGGCGCGCGGAAGAACTCTCGTTAAGGAACTCGGCAAAATGACCCCGTAACTTCGGGAGAAGGGGTGCCCCGGTAGTGTGAATAGCACGAGGGGGCCGCAGTGAAAAGGCCCAAGCGACTGTTTAGCAAAAACACAGGTCTGTGCGAAGCCGCAAGGCGAAGTATACGGGCTGACGCCTGCCCGGTGCTGGAAGGTTAAGGGGAGTGGTTAGGGGTAACCCGAAGCTATGAACCGAAGCCCCAGTAAACGGCGGCCGTAACTATAACGGTCCTAAGGTAGCGAAATTCCTTGTCAGGTAAATTCTGACCCGCACGAATGGCGTAACGACTTGGGCGCTGTCTCAACGAGAGATCCGGTGAAATTTTAATACCTGTGAAGATGCAGGTTACCCGCGACAAGACGGAAAGACCCCATGGAGCTTTACTGCAGCTTGATATTGAATTTGGGTACGATCTGTACAGGATAGGTGGGAGCCGTAGAAATCGGAGCGCAAGCTTCGGTGGAGGCGCCGTTGGGATACCACCCTGATCGTATCTAGGTTCTAACCTAGTACCCTTACCGGGTACGGGGACCGTGTCAGGCGGGCAGTTTGACTGGGGCGGTCGCCTCCTAAAGAGTAACGGAGGCGTTCCAAGGTTCCCTCAGAATGGTTGGAAATCATTCGCAGAGTGCAAAGGCATAAGGGAGCTTGACTGCGAGACCTACAAGTCGAGCAGGGACGAAAGTCGGACTTAGTGATCCGGTGGTACCGCATGGAAGGGCCATCGCTCAACGGATAAAAGCTACCCTGGGGATAACAGGCTTATCTCCCCCAAGAGTCCACATCGACGGGGAGGTTTGGCACCTCGATGTCGGCTCATCGCATCCTGGGGCTGAAGTAGGTCCCAAGGGTTGGGCTGTTCGCCCATTAAAGCGGTACGCGAGCTGGGTTCAGAACGTCGTGAGACAGTTCGGTCCCTATCTGTCGTGGGCGCAGGAAATTTGAGAGGAGCTGTCCTTAGTACGAGAGGACCGGGATGGACGTACCGCTGGTGCACCAGTTGTTCCGCCAGGAGCATGGCTGGGTAGCTACGTACGGACGGGATAAGCGCTGAAAGCATCTAAGCGTGAAGCCCCCCTCAAGATGAGATTTCCCAATTAGTAAGACCCCTTGAAGACGACGAGGTAGATAGGTTGGAGGTGGAAGTGCAGCAATGCATGGAGCTGACCAATACTAATCGGTCGAGGGCTTATCCTAAAAATACCCCAAAAAGTGAAGAAAAGGCTGCGAAGCTAATTCCGAATACTTTCCGGGGGCCCCGAAGAGATGACGGGCGACGCAAATTCAATTCGGATTCAGTTTTCAGGCGATTAAGCCTGAGCATTTACGCTGTAAATGCCCGTTTGGTGGCGATAGCGGAGGGGTTCCACACGTACCCATCCCGAACACGACCGTTAAGCCCTCCAGCGCCGATGGTACTTGGACCGAAGGGTCCTGGGAGAGTAGGACGCCGCCAAGCGGACAACCACATTACCCGTGGTATTTTTTTTGCCCTTAATATTAATATGTCTTAGAAGGGCCTTTAGCTCAGCTGGTTAGAGCGCACCCCTGATAAGGGTGAGGTCGGTGGTTCGAGTCCACTAAGGCCCACCATATTCCCTGATAGCTCAGTTGGTAGAGCACTCGACTGTTAATCGAGTTGTCACAGGTTCGAGTCCTGTTCGGGGAGCCATTTATGGAGAGGTGTCCGAGTTTGGCCGAAGGAGCACGATTGGAAATCGTGTAGGCGCCACAAGCGTCTCGAGGGTTCGAATCCCTCTCTCTCCGCCATAAAAATTATTAGCATGGCCCGTTGGTCAAGGGGTTAAGACACCTCCCTTTCACGGAGGTAACATGGGTTCGAATCCCATACGGGTCATATCATGGAGGCTTAGCTCAGCTGGGAGAGCATCTGCCTTACAAGCAGAGGGTCGGGGGTTCGATCCCCTCAGCCTCCACCATATTATTTTCACTGACGCGGGGTGGAGCAGCCCGGTAGCTCGTCGGGCTCATAACCCGAAGGTCGCAGGTTCAAGTCCTGCCCCCGCAACCAATTTACTCTTATACATTATGTTTAGGGATAAGCTGGTATGGTGAAAATGAATAGTATATACTTATTAATGACGCGGGGTGGAGCAGCCCGGTAGCTCGTCGGGCTCATAACCCGAAGGCCGCAGGTTCAAATCCTGCCCCCGCAACCAATTTACACTTATGCATTATGTCTATGGAACCGTGGTGTAGTTGGCCTAACATGCCTGCCTGTCACGCAGGAGATCGCGGGTTCGAATCCCGTCGGTTCCGCCATTTAGTTAATTATTATTGGGGATTAGCCAAGCGGTAAGGCAACGGACTTTGACTCCGTCATGCATAGGTTCAAATCCTATATCCCCAGCCATTTATGAGAGCCATTAGCTCAGTTGGTAGAGCACCTGACTTTTAATCAGGGTGTCGAAGGTTCGAGTCCTTCATGGCTCACCATTTTCTTTAAAGTGTGCGCGTGTGGCGGAATTGGCAGACGCACCAGACTTAGGATCTGGCGTTTCACGACGTGGGGGTTCGAGTCCCTTCACGCGCACCATGTTTTTGCGGACGTGGCTCAGCGGTAGAGCATCGCCTTGCCAAGGCGAGGGTCGCGGGTTCGATTCCCGTCGTCCGCTCCATATAGATTTTGCGCCCTTAGCTCAGCTGGATAGAGCGTTTGACTACGAATCAAAAGGCCGGGAGTTCGAATCTCTCAGGGCGCGCCATTTTTATTACTAAGCAGTTATAGTATTGTTAACGGGATGTAGCTCAGCTTGGTAGAGCACCTGGTTTGGGACCAGGGGGTCGCATGTTCAAATCGTGTCATCCCGATTTTATACCTTTGCGGGTGTAGTTCAATGGTAGAACTTCAGCCTTCCAAGCTGATAGCGTGGGTTCGATTCCCATCACCCGCTCCATAACTTTTTAAGCCAAAACCTTTGTATATCAAGGGTTTTTTTTGTTTAACCAGAGGCAAAACATTGGGGGGGTAAAGCGAAATTATTTAATGGGGACGCTATGGGGACGAAATTTCTCTAACCGATCAGAAACAGTTTTTTTCATTTTTTTAGTCACATGAGCGTATAAGTCAGCCGTTGTTGAATACTTGGTGTGTCCAAGACGCTCCTGGACCGTTTTAAGGTCTGTCTCAGACTCAATTAATAATGTGGCTGCTGTGTGCCTTAAATCGTGCAGGCGAACTTCTGGAAGCTTATGTCGCTTAATGAAGCGTCGCCAAGTCATTGACGGTGTGTTATGGTAATAAGGTTTTCCAGTACCATTATGAAACACATATTGATGTTCACCGCCTTGCCATTCTGAGCCTAATAATTCTTTTTCTACATTCCATTCATCGTAGAACCTTCGCAATTCTTCCATATACCAATCTGGCATATCAACTTCACGTTCTGACATTTCAGTTTTTGGCCGTTTTTCTTGAGCCACCCCATCTTTGGTTAAGGAGATTGACTTTATGACTTGAATTGTGTTCAATTCGAAATTTATCTCTGGCCATTCCAATGCAATAAGTTCTCCTCGACGAAAGCCACCTAACATAGCCCCTAAGAAATTTAACCTCCATTTAGTGGGTTCAAGGTCTAGTGCTGCTATTACCGCTTGCGCATCCTCTTCATCATAAAACTTCATTTTTTTTCTATCCGCTTTTGGACGATCTACGCCTAGCATAGGATTGAAAGGTATCAACTTCCAATCCAATGCCTTATTAAATACTGATTTTAGAACTTTATAAATGTACAGCAATGTTCCCCCGCTTAATGTTCCTTTTTTTTCTAAATCATTTAGAAAAGAAACGATGTGCATCGTTTTAATTTCATGCAAGTACCTATGACCGAATGCCGGATAGATAGATTTTTGTAGATGATAATTGTACGTATGGAATGTGAGAGGACTAAATCTTTTCTCCGCATACTTTGGTGACCACTCATTAACGGCAAATATCTCAAAGGTTAGTCGGGAAGGCGCAATATATGTTCCGTTCTCAATTTCACCTTGAAAAGATAATAATTCCTTTTGAAGATGATCCTTCAATTTTTTTGGAGTCATTTTTTGATTAATGCGGATAGTCTTATAGCGTTTTAAACGCTTACCTTTAGAATCATATCCCGCCTCAACCACTAAACGATATCCTTCTCCCCGCTTCTCGATAGATGGCATTTATTTCCCGCCTTTTTGTTTTTGATAAAAGTAGTAATCAAGGTAGTCAAGCAGTTTTTCTTTGTCTTCTTTAGAAAGTAAGATGCCTTTATATTTTATGAAATCGTAAACTAAATACTTTTCAATATCATCCAGCTTAGTTAGTATGTCCAGCCCGTAAGCTAAGGGAGTAGTTTCGACTTCTTCAGAATGATTAGGATCATGAAAAGGCAAGTGTCCTGCGTCATACATTAAATCAAGATGATTGACACCCAAATAAGGAGCAAGTTTATTAAGGATGTCAGGTGACGGGGGACGAGGTTTAACTCCATTTTCGATCTGACTTAAATAAG
Organism: Paenibacillus sp. FSL F4-0122; assembly: GCF_038002845.1. Lineage (NCBI taxonomy): Bacteria > Bacillati > Bacillota > Bacilli > Caryophanales > Paenibacillaceae > Paenibacillus > Paenibacillus sp. FSL F4-0122. The sequence continues at coordinate 1,349,192 of NZ_JBBODI010000001.1, read as the reverse complement.
GGTGGCTAACACCGGATAAAGTGCTTAGATTTTGCAAAGTAAGATTTGCAGCTTTTCTTAATTTTCTAAGGTGTTCACCGAATTCTTTTACCTCCATTTTGTTCACCTCCGTTCTATGAAATTAATTTATCACATTTATTATTCAATAGCAACATTAAAAATATTTGCTATTGAATAATAAATCTCGTATACTTCTTTTATAGAAAGGAGCAATAGTTATAAATTTGAATGGGGATTTGAAATATGCCAACGTTAAATAATCTTAATTACGATGAAACAAGTCGATCAACTAAACTTAGTTCAAAGCATAAAGGAGGATACTCAATATGTCAGAGAAAGCTGCTACAAGCATAAAACGATATCTATTGACGGTTGACCATTTACTAATGCAGATAATAGGACATTATGGACACATCTCCGTAACTGGTATAAGCAACCTTCTATTGGAGCCGCGACCTAAGAACACAATTTACCAGCGGACAAGAGTGTTAAGTGAGTGGGGATATATCGAGCCTGTGGTTGATCGTCACAAAAGGAAGATTTTTAGACTTACACAGCGTGGGGTTGATGAATTGATGATGCAGGGTGTTACCATAAGAGGAAGGAGCTTTCTACAAAGCGACTTGGCGCGGGTGGCTTGGGCGATAGAGCAAAACGGATTTATTGAGACGCTGGGACTAGAGGTACAGTCTTCGACGAAGCCGCTGGATGCTGTGAGTAAAGGCGAAACTCCTAGAGCGTTAATCGTGGACAATCCTAATGTACACATAGCCAATACATTTCAACGAATTGAGGAAGTTGTCAAAGTAGCTACGATCAATGCACCACTGGACATTATCGCATTGTCAGAAAATCGTGCAGCAGAGTTACAGCGCTACGTGAACACGAACGGTTGTCACTTCACTGTGCTGCTTCAAACGATAGATATTTAGTCTAAACCTCAGCTATATCAGATACTCACTAACCCGATATCTCCTCTTGAATTCATCTATAGTAAAGATCCTGCCTTTACCTACTTTATTCCATTTTGATAATAAACCGATATTTAAACGATAGTTCTTGTTTCAAAAATATGTTATTTTAATAGTTGCTCTGTTTTATAGCCTTAGCTGATCATGAATAAACGGATAATAAGGATATACAATAACAGTGTATATCCTTATAATTCGCCAATACTATTTTTGACCTTAAATGTAGCCTTTAGCAGAAAATAACCGCTGATTAGAATACGGCGGTTTTAATTTATAGATATATTGTATTTTATATAAATCTTTCAATTGCAAATAAATACTCAATATAGACATTTAGTGCATTCCATATTAGTCATAGATTTTGTCACATTTTGCGGAAATATGTTACTTATAGTCCGTGGAGATTCTTAACAAAGTATATATACTTATATTCAGTAGTAGTTACTTCAATTCCCATTATTGCAGTGTAATCAATACAACCATGACATGAAAGTATTAGGAGGAATTAATTATGTTTACTCTTGGATATGATGCTAAAAAGAACCGGGTCCACTTCGTAGGGGATAGAATGGCTATGGAGGATGTAGCACCCTACATCAGCGAGCTTACGGAAATTCTTAAACAAGTACGCCCAGGTTTTACAGGACTAACCGATCTTACGGGATGCCGCGTGCTGACCCAAGAAGTGGTTAAGAAATTGAGTCCAACTAATGAGCTTGCAATTAAAGCTGGATTTTCTACCACGAAAAAATGGGCTTACATTACCGATTCTCCAGTCTTCAAAATGCAGATGAAACGTATGTTTGGTGATTTTGTTGCCTACTTTGAATCTTACGCTGAGGCTGACGAATATCTGAGTAACTGATATCTTAATCTGACGAAAATTAGTTTATATACAGAAATAAAACCGCCGATTAGCTCCTGGCGGTTTTATTTTACAGCCTTAGTGAGTACATTTCCGTAGATATTAATTAATTGGTAAGCCTGTCCGATCATGTATTTATCTTTTCCTAAATGTGAGTTGCTTTATCTCATATCCCACAAGTCCAATAGTTTGATCTCTGTACTCAACTATAGGATATCACTATCTCTTATTTCCACGGACTATAAGTCACATCGACAAAAACCTACAACTTTCATCCTAACTATCCGATATTTAGCATAGAGGAAATGGTAAGGCTTCGAGGTTGTAGGTTCGTATATTCGATTTGAATTTGGCTTACATCTATGAATTTTATTTTAATAATGTACTGAATCATCGAGGTAAGTGTGTGCACTTTCAACAGTATCGAAGAGTTTGATCAATCCTCCAAATATTTCATCGTAATTAATTGTGAATAAATGTATTCCCCCTTATTGTCCCAAGTATTTCAAGAATATATCATTGAATGAAAGCTATTTATAGAAGAGGATTTTTTGGAGGTTGTTTTATGGATATACTTGCCGAGTTCGGAAATAGGGTTAAGGAACTGCGTGTGCGTAGCGGAATCTCGCAAGAACTGCTGGCGCATCGTTCCGAACTAGATCGAACATATATAAGTGGAGTGGAACGTGGTATGCGTAACATCAGCTTAGTTAATATTGAAAAGATTGCAGACGCGCTGAGCGTCCCAATGAAATACTTGTTTTCAAGTGAGCGGTTTTCCAGCAATCCTATTTTTTTAAAGAAAAATGTTGAAGTCCCGATTTCCGAACGATTTAAGTATCATTTGGACTGTGACCGAAAGTTACTTACTATTCAGATACAAGGAGTAGTAACCGGTGCAAACGTGGATTATGTATCTAAAATATGGAAAGGTATTGTCTCTAATTTTGCGGAGGGAGAATTAAGTGTTTTCGTTGATCATAGAAACATGAAAGCAGGGGACGGGGGGCCAGTTGTTTTTTTTCCTGAAGTAATTGAGAAGGCGGTATTGCTTCAACAGAGCGTAATAGCGTGCAGCAAAAAGGCTATAGTATTATGTAATTCTGAATTCATGGTACATCAACTGAATTATATGACAACCAGAAGTGGGGTATGGCATAAAACTACGCCTTTGTACGACAGGGATAAGGAAATGTTAGATCAAGCTTACGAATTATTAGATGTTAACGGAAATGAATTAATTAAACCTATGCAATAACCCTTCCGTGATTGCATAGGTTTATTTTCTGCCTACCCAAACTTCACCTATATAAGATACTAACTAACCCGATAGCTCTTCTTTAATTCAAAAATAATAAAAACTCTCCCATTACCTACTTTTTTCATTTTGATGATAAAGCGATATTTAATCGATAGTACTTATTTCAAAAATATGTGTTTTAATAGTTGCCCTGTATTCTGCCTCACCTGAATATGTATAAACGGATGATAAGGCAACACTATAACAGTGAATATACTCATAATATGGCAATACTTATTCCGCCGAAAGTGGATTAAAGACAAAAAAGGAACCGCTAGTCAGCTCCTGGCGGTTGGCAACTTTAATGAGTTTATTTCCGTGAATATCAATTAACAGATAGGCATTCCCGGTCATGTCTCTGTCATTCCCGTACAGGTCAGTGGCCTTGTCGCGTATCCCGCTGGTTAGTGTTACAACATTCATTTGATGCACCATAACTCGGAGTTGCACAGGACGACAGATTGCTTGACGCGGGAGAAAATCTTCTGCTGGAACAGGACGGCGCGTTCGACTGCTTCCGGGGAATCTTCTCAATGTTTACAATGCTAATTTTCCAATCCCCACAATCAACACCGCAATATAGGACCGATCCATCCCTGCACGATTAGCTAACAGCTCCTGTGATACCCCCTACCTGCACGAAGCTCAAATATACTTATTCCAAATCAGCCCGAATGCTCAAGATCATCCCCAAATGATTATCGATAATCGTCCTTAGTACATCGGCTACATGATTCAATAGTTATAGACTTTGTCAAATTTTGTGGAAATATGTTACTTATAGTCCGTGGAGATAATAGGTATTGTCAAATACACTGAAAGAAATAATAAAAAAAACCGCCAGCTAGAAGCTTGACGGTTTACATTATTTATTTGGCTCATCTTGCCATTCATCAATATCAAATGGGCTGACTTCTAGTTTTGTACATATGCGGAGTGCGATTTTCACACTTGGAATGGATTTTCCAGTTTCTAAGCGTTGGTAATATCTCAATGAAACATCAATAGAATGAGAAAAATCCTCTTGAGTTATATTTTTATTGTTTCTTGCTACGCTTAATTTCAAGGGGAATGCTCCTAACTACTTTACCCCTATGTTATCGAATAAATAATATCTTTATAACGATACATATATCGTGTATTATATATCGTAACAGAGATAATTCTCTTTATTATTACAAAAATAACTACTAATTATTATTCAAAAGGAGAGATTAGAATGAGTAAATTCAAGTTTACTTTAGGTTTTATAGCTGGGGCAATGGTATTCGGTACAATTGGAGTTGCGGCGGCTGCTTCAACAAAGACAATTGGAGTGATTTTTGGGATTGAGGATATAAAAATAAACAATGTATCTAAAATGCCTAAGCAAGAGCCTTTCACCTATAACGGAACCACCTATGTTCCACTTAGATATATTTCTGATAATCTAGGTGCTGAAGTGGGATGGGATGCAAAGACTCAGATTATAACTATTAATAGTAAACAAACAACGTGTACAACTAATTCGGAATTTGATGCATCTAATTACATAGGCACTTGGAGAACAGAAGTAGGAAAGATAGATGTGGACAAAAAAATTAAAACTGAAATAGAAACTGGCTTTGATTTAGAGGTTATTGGTAGTAATACCATTCAGCTTTCTAATTCTTATCGTGACGTTGCTACTTTTGACCTGCGTAACGGTAAAGAAGAGTGGTTGGGTACAACCCAGCGAGATTGGGAAACAAATGAGTTCAAGGTGAATAGTAACGGGATTGCGGAGACTACTCTTCATTTTATCTCCGATGATGTAACCTATAAGGTTAAGATTGAACTTATTGATGGAAAAGTAGTTATTACTATTCTTGACCCAAAGACTAATGAGAAATTTTATAATTCATTCATTCGTGATGCGGCAACAACGTATTTGAAAATACGTTAAGCTCTAATTCAAGGAGGGTTCTATGTAAGATGAGACACTTTATACGAACTTTAATGGTTCTGATGATTCTTATGATCCTAACAGCAATAGGAAAGAATAATTTAGGATTTGCAGCGGAATCAAAGCAATTAAGAACTGAAGTCGAATTTAGTTATGATAATGACGATATTAATGGAAGTCTTATTCCAACCGTGAACATCAGTGTTTTTGATTATACTGATAATTCTCTAATAAAGGAAGAATACAAATATCCGGAATTGGCGATTAAAAACGCCTCAAAGGGGAAGGGGTTTTCCGGATATGAGGAGCACGCAATCATAAATAATAAAGCTTATTGGAGTGTTACAGATGATCTGGTACCCATAACAGCGGGGAACTTCGCAAGGCTATATGAATTTGATTTAAGTTCCAAAAAGCTACAAATTATCAAGCAGGTCAAAGCTAAATATAAACCAATAGTAATCTATCTGTATCCTAACTTTAAAGGTTATTCTATCAGTTTAGATAGAGACAATTTGAATACCAAGCCTCATCGTGAGAATGACATCGAGATCTATACATTGCCTGACAATAAGCTTTTGACAAAGGTTAATTATGTGAGAGGTGAAGGGATTCGGGAAAATAATCGAAATAAGTACATTATTCCACTCCCTAAGTCGGATCATTTGATTATCGGGATGATTAACAAGAGTTCTATCAAACCTACCCGACAGCATTCTGCTTATTGGCTTAGTTTTAAAGGGAAAACAGGCCACGTGCAAAGGGAGTTCGAAACTTATAAGATTGGCCAAGATTATTATTCAGAACAAGGATATGAGTTGTCTCATGAAGGAACGAAAACAGAGTTTGAAGAAACCCCTGATATTTCTATAGAAGTTGAAAGGTGGAGATATATTTACTTCGGCAGTCCGTTCACTTATAAAGTTGGAAATATAAGATATTCTCGATTTTATGATACAAAAATGGGGACTAATGCCGTTGGATACACTACTAACGGTAAGGACTATACACTTTACACGCGTCCGGGGGTCAAGCCGGATACTTCATTTTCTCCTAACAAAAAATACCTGATTATCACACAGAATGAATTTAATGCAAAGACCGGAATAAATACTGGGAAATATGACACGTTGATAATTGATACGGTTACAGCGAAAGTAATTCATAAACTTCCAGCGTATGAGAAAGGATTGGTTAGGTATGAGTGGGATTATGGTGATGAACTTGTTCGTGTAAATGTTCACAATAATAATCAAGTAAAAACGGGGTATTTGAATATATCCACTGGTATATATGTCAAGGAGGATTCAAGTGAATCGAGTTTGAGTGCTAAAAGGTATGGGGCAAACAATGAGAATTTGTTGTCTCCAGAGGTTAGCCGGAAACTTGTCCTTGATGGGAACGAATTAAAGATGAGTGGACAGGGACCATTTTTATCTTGGTCGGGTGTTTGGTATGTGCCTTTGGATGATTTCACCAAAGGTGTTGCAGCGACAATAGCTGAAGAGGGAGAAAACATAAAAATAAGTAAAGGTGATGTAACAGAGTCAATTCAATCTAATACGATAATCCGATTTAAAAATCGAGTGTATGTTCCGTTAGACGAACTTAAGCGTATTTTAAATCTCAAAGTAGCCTTAGTCAGAAGAGCGTAGTATGGAGTGCCCAATAAACTTCAATGGGGGATTTTAAATGATGTATGAAAATGGTGCAATTATTATTGAAGCGAGAACTGATGCAGAAGGAGGTCGGTCTAAGTGTAGAGTTGTTCCCTACTTAAGTGACGGAACAACCGATGTTCAATTGTATTACCAGGAGAGAGTGAACGTTTTTTGTAGCTTGGTAACTGAACTTACGGGTATCAACTTTTCTAATGCAAATGGGGATTTATTGAACAAAGCATTAAATAATGAGTATATGAGTAAGTACGATACAAAGAAAGAAATTCCAGGCATGAGGATAACATTCAACAGTAAAAAAATTGGAACTGACGCCTCCAATAAACCTGTATATGAGCATTCAGTATATGTGTTAGAAAGAAATTATGAAATTAGGGTATCTCTTGCTTGGTATCATTGCCCCGAATTTGGCTATGCAGTACAGAATGTTATGAGTCATTCTAACGAGGATATTGCAATTGAAATTGCAGCACTTTTCCAAACAGGGAAATTAAATAAGTATTACTTCTTGGTTGAACAAGATACTCAAAGTGGAGATTTAAAGTGAGGAATGAAGAATTGGTAACAATTTTTCTCTTTATATTTTGAACGTAATGATACATGATCCTTAATGCATCTCTATTACTTGTAAAGGCTGAAGAGATACGCAAGTTATCCATATATTGATAATAAAGAAATATCATTATATGAATAATTCTACGTCACAAAGTGTGATTACAAGTAAATAGCAGAAGTAAATGAGCATTAAATAAAACACCACAATAAAAATTGTGGTGTTTTTCTATTAGTACGCCCAGCATGGGCGTCATCTTTAGGGTGAAAGTCCCGAACGGGGGCTGGCGAGCGCCTACCGTTAGCCAAGGGCAAGGGTGTCCACCGTGAGGTGGAATCTGAAGGAAGCCGGAGGCAAAAGCACGGGCCAAGGTACACGAACTGGATTTGAGGCTGTGTCAGTCGGATGAGTCACCTAAACATGACGAAATCCAAAGCCGCCAAGGGCTGGCGCGGTATACTCCAGTGGTCGCGGGCAGACAGATGACGTTCTTATCTGGGGAGACCTGTCAGATAAGCAAGAAAAAAAAACTTGTAACCGTAGCTGAGAGGCTGCGCTGAACTGGCAGGAGTCAGCAGAAGCCATAGTACGTAAGCTGTTGCAACAATTTACGGAAGGGCTGAACCGAAAGGAGAGAGGAAAGCGATGCGTTCGCATGAAGAGCAACGACAGCAGAATATCTCGCAAGGGAGCTTGCGGCAAAGAGAAGCGGTGAAGCCGTCAGGGTATGCCGGAGCGCCGAGTTCTTCGTCGGCACAAGTCGTCCCTTCCTCTCGCGAAGACCAGAACAACTTGCTGGAGCAAATGCTCAAAGGAGATAACCTTCGACTCGCTTACAAACGAGTGGTGCAAAATGGAGGAGCGCCCGGTGTGGACGGTGTAACGGTAGCGAATCTACAAGTTTACCTGAATACGCACTGGGCATCGGTGAAAACTGAACTTCTGACGGGAACTTACAGACCTGCGCCAGTCAAACGGGTGGAAATCCCCAAACCTGGAGGCGGTGTACGGCAGCTAGGCATCCCGACTGTGATGGACCGTTTCCTCCAGCAAGCACTTTTACAAGTCATGAACCCGATCTTTGACGCACAATTCTCGTGGTACAGCTACGGCTTTCGGCCGGGGAAGAGCGCGCATGACGCCGTTAAACAAGCCCAAAGATATATCCAAGGCGGCCTCAGATGGGTCGTGGATTTGGATCTGGAGAAATTCTTTGACAAGGTAAACCACGACATGCTAATGGCAAGAGTGGCGCGGAAAGTGGAGGACAAAAGAGTGCTGACGCTAATCCGTGCTTACTTAAACGCCGGAGTTATGGTGGATGGAAAATGGGAGCGTAGCCGGGAGGGAACGCCACAAGGCGGTCCGCTTAGTCCGCTTCTAGCAAACATTCTATTGGATGATCTGGACAAGGAACTGACCGGGCGAGGTTTGCGATTCGTACGCTACGCGGACGACTGTAATATCTTTGTGGCGAGTAAACGAGCAGGCGAGCGTGTCATGGAATCGGTAAGTCGGTTTGTAGAAGGAAAGCTAAAACTGAAAGTAAACGGGGAGAAAAGTGCGGTAGCGAGACCTTGGCACCGAAAGTTCTTAGGATTCAGTTTCCTGAGCCAGAAACAGGCAACGATTCGGATTGCTCCGAAGAGTCTCGCAGCTTTTAAAGGGAGAATTCGAGAGCTAACGAAACGTACCTGGTCCATTTCCATGGAAGAAAGGATTTACCGACTGAACCGCTATCTGATGGGTTGGCTCGGTTATTTCCGTCTAGCCTCGGCGAAGACACACTTCCAAACACTGGACCAGTGGATTCGGAGGAGACTTCGAATGTGTCTGTGGAAACAGTGGAAACGAGTACGTACACGAATCCGCGAGCTTCGAGCACTCGGGGTTCCAAAGTGGGCTTGTTTTAAGATGGCCAACTCGCGGCGAGGCGCGTGGGAAATGTCCCGGAACACGAATAACGCCCTTTCGACTTCCTATTGGGAAGCAAAAGGGCTGAAGAGTTTACTTTCACGCTATCTGGAACTTTGTTAACCTTTTGGAACCGCCGTATGCGGACCCGCATGTACGGTGGTGTGAGAGGACGGGGGCTTGCCGCCCCCTCCTACTCGATATTGGTAAATGCCCTTTAATTGGACTTTTTTCTTATAGATTAAACGTTGGATTATGACGATAAAGGAAACAATTCAAATAGAACATCTGTTTGGAAGGTACTGGATATTATATGCCGAACTATGTATAAAGTTGTATTTATTTGTTGTTATATCAAAATAATCTGAGTCTTTAGAATCAAAAAACTACGATAGTCTATTTAATGTAAGGAGATGTCTCTAATGAAAAGAGCAGCAAATGATGCAACCTTATCAATGCTAGGTGATATTTACCAATATTATATTGCTTTATTAGAATGCTTTAATATGGAAGAAGGAGAATCAATTCAAATTGAAGTTAAAGGAGATGTTAGTAAAATTTCCTCTTCTAACTCCTATCAGATGGAAGTTAAACATCATTTAAAGACTACTTTAATAAATGATCGTAATATAGATCTCTGGAATACTCTGAGCAACTGGGTTAAGGAGTATGACACAATTATTAAATTAGATAAACTTATTCTTTATACAACGTCAGGGATACGTGTTAACTCAGTCTTTTATAACTGGATTGGTAAGAATGCTGATGAAAAGTATGAAGCTTTAAAAGAAATAGGTATTGAAAAGAAAAAAAAGGAAAAATTATTTAGGGATGCATACGATGTCGTTTTTCCCAATAATGAAATAATTAATAGGAAAGTAAAAAAGATTCTATCTAAGTTTGAGATAAAAGATACTCGAAAAAGAATAACATGCATTAGCAGCGATTTTAATCAATACTTGAAATTAATACCTAGACAAAATAGAGATAAGTTTATTGCCTCTTTATTGGGGAATATATTAAGTCAAGTTAAAAATGAACCTCACAAATGGGAAATAACATTTGAATATTTCGAAGATTTAATACAGGAAATAAGTCCACAATATACAAATCCCAAAGAGACACCTTTGCCTACTGAATATGAACAAATAGAATTACCTTTAGGAGTTATAGAACAAAACAATGATTTGAGATTTGTTCAGAAAATTAAAGATATTAATTATGAAACAGAAATACCAGAGGCTATAAGTGATTATTGGAAAACAAATATGACTATAGCGGCATACTATTTGGATAACATTGTATTTAACAGTAGTCTTGATCAATATCAATATAGACTATCACGAAAATTAAATAATTTTAAAAAGCCAATAGTAATTCAAAATAGAAGCAAGAGCCGAGACATTCAAGTCGAAAATTCGAAAGTGTTTTATAGTTCAGTGATGAATTGGGAGGCTACACCCTTTGGATCAGTAAATCCAAATTATTCATTTTTTCAAAATGGGACAATACACAGTTTAATGCAATCCAAGACAATGTCTTGGGATGTGGGTGAAAATCTATGAACAATGAGTATCTTAAAACATTATCGTTAAATCCATATATGGTTGCAAAGATTATTCAAAGTTTTCTAGAAGGTTACGGAGGAGGAACAAGTATCAAACTCTTATTTTATGTTTTACCTATTGTTCTTTCGAAAGATTCTAGGACTGTTTTATTGACAGCAAAGAATACAAGCAGAATGGAGACTCTATTCGGAACAAAAAAAGGGAAATCAAACTATGAGGATTTGAAACTCTCGGCAAGAGTTAATTTATCTGGTTTTGTAGAAAGATATGTACAATTCGAGGAATTAACTAAACTGGCTATTATTGTCCTATCAACAGAAAAGAAAATTAACATTAGTAATTCTGTTTTTCTTCTTCGGGTAGACAATTATAAGAATTATAACGGGAACCTCCATGACTTACTAAGAGCAGCATTTTATCTGGGAATTATTTTTAAAAAGCATACAACAGAAACTATAGATTTATACTTAGGAGTTGAGAATAAATGGAAGGTTTTATAAGTAGGATTTTGATTTTTAATAGTAAAGGTGAGAAACGAGAAGTTAAATTGACCAATGGAGTTAATATAATAACTGGAGATTCTAAAACAGGAAAAAGCGCCTTAGTCGAGATTATAGATTATTGCTTATGTAGCTCAAGATGTACAATTCCAAAAGGGAAGATTACTGATTTCGGAGTGTTGTATTGCCTAACTTACATTATTAATAACAAGTGTTTAATTATAGCAAGAGAACACTGGGAGAAAGGAGGGAGGATGTATTATTTAACCGAGAATATAGAATATAACGTTGACCAAATCGACCTTTCATACTTTCAAAACAGTGCTTTATTATCCTCAAAAGAAGTTCAATATTATATTGAACTGGAATTAGGGCTGCAAGTAAGTAATTTAGAGGATGATGAAGATAATAAAAGTAAAAAGGCTTCACTTCGTAATATGGTTTCGTATATGTTTCAACATCAAAATTTAATGGCAAGTAAATTTGCTCTTTTCTATAGGTTTACAGATTTTTATAAAAGACAAGACGTAATAGAACAATTCCCAATTTTCGCAGGATTTATTGGCCAAGAGTACTACTCGAAAATAATTCAAATGAACAGTCTAAAGAAGCAACAAAAACAATTACTAAAGCAGGAAAAACAAAATTCTGTAATGGATAAGAAGCTTCGGGAAAGATTAGTTTCATTATTTGAGGATTATTATGCGTTAATAGATAGAGAGTTTAGTGGGAATTTATCATTGAAGGAACTTATTGAAGCATCAGCAAAACTTCCAGAGCTTGATTTATCGAAATTCTCATCTACAGGAATAGTTACTCGCTACAATAGTCTTAATCACGAATTAGAACTGCTTAGAAAAAAAGAAATTGAAATTAACATAAAAATTAGTGAACTTAAAAATACCAATATCGTTGGTAAGAATTATGTTGGAATTTTGGACGAGTTAAAGAAAATTAATGAAGTATCAAAACCTGAGAATGAAGAATATATATGTCCGATTTGTGGTGAATTAAGCCAAAAGATATCTGATTATGATGAATCTATACTAGAAGCTTCTCAATGGTTAAATAGTGAGATCAAATTTGTGGAAGCATACAACACAAATTTTTGGGAGGATATAAGAAAATTAGAGCTGAGTAGAGATAATATGGTTTCCTCTATTAAACGCAATTATGGTCAAGTCAAACAAATTGAGCGAACTTATCTCAACTCAGAAACCTTGAAAAATCTTAAAGACAAAATCAGTTATGCCAAAGGTAATATTTTGTTATATATAGAAACAATAAGTGAAGGCATATTCAAAGATTTAAATGACGAATTAATTACATTAAATCTTCAGATTACTGAATTAGAAGCTGAAATAGGAAAGTTTAATATTGAGAAAAAATTAAGCAGTGCAAAGAATGATATTAACAAAAATATGAATCGTTTGGCACTAACTTTGGATTTCGAAGATGAGTTTAAACCCATGAATCTGAAGTTTGATATTAGTAATTTTGATTTGTTTCATTTAGTGAAAAAGTATAATAATGAACAAAAAATCTTTCTAAGTGAAATGGGAAGTGGAGCAAATTGGGTTTCTTGTCATATCGTTCTGTTTCTCAGTCTTCTTCGCTTTTTTGCTAAAGAAAAAGCGAACTCTCCAATCCCGCTTATCTTGTTTTTTGATCAACCAAGTCAAGTATATTTCCCTCAAAGTATCAGCGAAATCCCTGATATTGATGAGGAAGGAGAATTAAACATCAAAAAGCAGACTGATATCATGGCTGTAAATAATATGTATAAAACAATTTTTGATGAAATAAGTAATATTCAAGATGATACGGGTGTTCTTCCCCAAATTATAATTGTTGATCATGTTGATGGTAAAGAACTAGATGTAAAAGATGAATTTAAAAAATTCACAAGACATGATTGGAGAGGTGGAAAAGCATTAATTTAAATATAGGTAAGAAGCAATTATTATAAAAAAATTGTGAAGGGGATATACTCAATGGTTGATTTTAAAAAAAGATTAGGAAAAAAAGTAATCGAGAAAAAAGTTCATCCAAGAGAAATATATGAAACATTAGATAGAAAAAGTGATAAGGGACCTTTAAGACCAATTCAGATAAAAATATTAGATAGTTGGTATGATGACTTTTCCACAAAAAAAGATGTAATTTTAAAAATGCATACGGGTCAAGGTAAAACATTAACTGGATTACTTATATTGCAATCGCGGTTGAATCAAGATAAAGGTCCATGCTTGTATTTGTGTCATAACAATTATTTAATAGAACAAACATGTATACAAGCTGAAAGTTTTGGGCTTAATTACTGTACAGTTAATGATGAAATACCTGACGAATTTATCGATGGAAAAAGTATTCTTATAACCACTGTTCAAATGCTATTTAATGGTATTACTAAATTTCGTTTAGGTTCAAGATCATTACCTGTTTCAACAATCCTTATGGATGATGCACATGCTTGTATAGAAGTGATAAAAAATGCATGTAAAATTGTCTTAAAGCAGGATTCCCATGCATATCAAGAGATTTTAGCGCTTTTTGGTCCTGAACTACAGAATCAAGGTGTCGGTACATATGCCGATATTAAGAGAAAGAGTTTTGAATCCTTGTTGCAGGTTCCATATTGGGACTGGCAAGACAAACATGCAGAAGTAGCTGACATTTTATCGAAATACAAAGATCAGAGTGAAATTAAATTTGCTTGGCCACTATTAAAGGACATGCTTAAAGACTGTCAATGTTTTATATCAGGTCAAAGTCTTGAAATTGTACCATTTATCAATCCATTGCATCAGTTTGGTTCTTTCTATAGGGCAGAACACCGGATATTTATGTCTGCAACCATAACTGATGATTCTTTCCTTATAAAAGGGTTGGGACTTGATGCAGAAACTATCCGAAATCCTTTACGACTTCTTGACGAAGGATGGTCCGGGGAGAAAATGATTCTAATTCCCTCTCTGATTGATGCAACTCTTGATAGAGGAGAAATTGTTAATCTGTTTGCTAAACCACAATTGGGAAGAAAAGAAGGTATAGTGGCTTTAGTTCCCAGTTTTAACTCGACCAAAGATTGGGAGAAGTATGGTTCAACAGTGGCTCTACCAAAGACCATAATTGAAAATATTAAAAGTTTAAAAGAGAAAAGCTTTGAAAAGACGCTTGTCATTGCTAATAGATATGACGGGATTGACTTACCTGATGAAACGTGCAGAATCCTAATTCTCGATTCAAAACCATATTTTGAGTCCTTACATGATAGATATATTGAGGATTGTCGTAGTAATAGTGACATTGTTACTGTGCGCATGGCACAAACTATAGAACAAGGATTAGGTAGAGGGGTAAGGGGAGAAAAGGATTACTGTGTTGTAATAATTATAGGTGTTGAGTTAGTTAAGTCTGTGCGATCCAAAAATTCACGAGATTATTTTTCGCAACAAACTAGAACTCAAATTGATATTGGATTTCAAGTTGCTGAGTTTACAAAGGAAGAAATTGATAATGGAACTAAGCCAGTTGAAGCATTTCAACGTTTAGTGCAACAATCGCTAAATCGTGACGATGGTTGGAAAGAGTTTTACATTGAAAAAATGAATGAAATGGAAGTTCAAGAGGAAAGGACAAAAATGCTTGAGATTTTTGAGTTAGAAAAGAAAGCAGACGAGTTTTACTCAAAACGTGACTATAAAAGTGCTGCGGATGCATTGCAGAGCTTGATAGACAAACATATTGACTCAGAAGAAGATAGAGGTTGGTATTTGCAAGAGATTGCAAGGATTATGTATCCTTTATCGAAAATAGAGTCAAATAAATTCCAAGTTAATGCGCACCGCAAAAACACTTATCTTTTAAAACCCAAAGAGGGAATGGAGGTTACTAAGTTCCCAGCAATAAGTTTAAAACGAGTTGAAAATATAATGTCATGGATGGGTTCATTTGAAAGCTACGATGAACTATTCTTAGAGGTTGATGATCTTTTAGGTAAACTGAGATTTGGCGTTAAAGCAGATAGATTTGAGCAAGCGTTCCATGAACTGGCTCATATATTGGGATTTCCTAGTCAAAGGCCGGATAAGGAATGGAAAGAAGGCCCGGATAATCTATGGAAAATAAGTGATAATCAATATCTCCTGGTGGAATGTAAGAATAATGTAGAGGCAACTAGAAAAGAAATTTATAAAGAAGAAACAGGGCAAATGAATAATGCTTGTGCTTGGTTTGACAGACAGTATGGAGATGTTCCGGTAAAAAGAATAATGATTACACCTACAAATAAAATCTCTAATGCGGCAGGTTTTAACGAGTCGGTACAAATAATGAGGGATAAGCATTTAAAGTTGCTTAATCAAAATGTTCGCAAGTTTTTTAATGAATTTAAGACAATGGACTTAAAGAACTTATCAGAAACAAGAATACATGAATTAATAGTTATTAATAAACTGACTTCTGATGATTTAAAGAGTAATTTATATTCAGAAGAACCTCGAATATAATGGATGTTAATTTTGTGGATTTTAAATTTTAATCATTAAAGAAAATCCGCTAATCTATCTTTAATAGGCTAGATTAGCGGATTTTCTTGTTCATAATTTACTATATGATTTTTGAATTTAATAGTTTTAATAGTATTTGTTTAAGGTAACTGTTGGTCGTAAATCTTATCGTTGGCAGGCCTTTTTCGGTATGAGCATTCTAAGTTCAAGTTCTTTTAAAAGAAATCATTGTAATTTTCAATTTTCCGCAATGTTACAGAAAACAATTCCTGTTTTAAATCCTCTTATAAATCAGATTCATCTATGTCAATTATTGTACCATTAAAGTAATCTGCAATTTCTTGCAAGGTAATAGAACGGAAATGTTTTTTATCAAATTCTTCAGCGGCTAATCTTTTCTTTTCTATCTCCTGTAATTCTTTTTCTACTCGTATTTTGCTTTGAATTGCTCTTTTCTCAATAAGTTCCTGCGGCTCCAAAGTATTATGTTCAAAAAATATTCTTGCTTCATGTAGCAACTCGGGAATCATCTCTAATTCCTCAATATAGTCCAATATAGTTTTATAGTTTACTAATGACTTGGGGCGACACATTTTGTGTTTTTTGAAAAATCTTATAAATAACTTTTTATAATTAGCTGCATAAGATTCATTTTTATAACTTTTTCTTTTTACGATGGCATTGATCTCTTCTCTTGCATTACTCATGCAACCCACACTCCTTTAAAAAATGTCATTATAATTTTCGATTTTCTGAATCCGAATTATGTCCTCTTCCTTTTTTAAACTTAAGTGAGGATTTGGATGCTCCACGAATAACTTTCGAAATTCGATATCATCGATAAACGGAACCTTAATTAAACCATCCACAGGCGCGTCTGTTCCTCTTACGATGAAGAGTCCTGCATAATTGGTTGAAGGCAACCGATCAAAGGCTGCGGTATTCCCAAGAGCGATCTGACTTGATGCTTGCGAATCCATTCTACCAATACAGCGAAAACCTAAATTAGATCGGAAATCAGTTGAACCAAGACTTTCCTGACTTGGTCTTTGCGTAGAAATTAGCAGATGAACTCCCGTACTTCTTCCTTTTGCAGCAATTAACTTAATGTGAGACATTCCTTCTTCGAGCCTTGGCCATTTATCAGTGAACTGTGCAAATTCATCAAATATAATGAATAATTCAGGTAAGCAAGCATTAGTCATTTCGTTATATACACTGATATCTGATGATACTCCCCATTCCTTTAAGAGTTCTTCTCTTCGGTTGACTTCCTCTACTGCGTCACTAAGGAGAACTAATGCAGATTCTTTCGTAACAGCAGTAGGGTATCCAGTATCTTCTACAAATCCAAAACTGGCTCCACCTTTAAGATCTATAAACATAGGCAAATGCTTTTGCCGTTGAAGTTGTAGAACAATAGAATAAAGTACAGTTGATTTTCCAGCTCCGGTTGTACCAGCGATAATTCCATGCGGGATTTTTTTATAGTTCCATAGGACCGGACCTTTACTGTTAATTCCCACTGTGACAACTTTGATTGTTTCTGTTACAGCATTTAGGTCAATTACATTATGGAAATGTATTTCAACAGGCAGTGACTGCTTTGAAAGTTCCACTCCTATTGTCCCAATGCCGTCATAGTCCCTATGGATGAGAAAGACGTTTCTTTTTAAATAGGCTTCTATTCGCTGAAGATTCTCTTCCCATTTGTTGTATGAGACAGAAGGGATGTCCCACACGAAAATTTCAGTTGTTCCTAAATCATAATGATAAGGAGGGCTATACAAATCTTCTTTGATTTTTAGCACTTCGGTTATAAATTTTTTCCACTCTAAGTGCATAGGAAAATAGCCACCAGGACGGTCTTTGTTTACAACTAATTCAATCTCACTTGATTTTCTATCAATAGTTGTCCTTTGATTATTGTCCATTAGTCTCTTTTGAAAGTTAATGGCATGGAGAGCAGCTTGAATTTGAGGTGCTTTTTTAACGCGTTGACTTTGTAATAATGATTCTGCCTGTGAATGAATCTGGGATAGATGAGCATGAAACAGATGCGCAGTAGCTATAGGATCGATAGTAATTATTGTAATATTGGCAATCAACTTATGACCTGTACGAATACATGCCATAATAAAAAATATAACTGAAAATAAACCAATGCTGAACCAATCAAACGGAAACCACTTGAACCTGTATAGTAAGTATGAAAGAATTGTAGCCAAAACCGAAGAAAATAAAAGCCAAGAAAGCCGTCGTTTAAATGTCGGAACCAGTAAGCCAAGACGAAGAGCTAAACGAAGGCTTAACGGTGTAGAAGGACATTGAACAGTTTCATATCGAGCAATTAAACGTACTGCCCAGTCAATAGTGCTTTGTTCAACTTTGATTTCATAAGAGGCGTAATTTGAGATTTCAATTATCACACTCAAGGCACGTTGAAGATCCTCTTTGGCGGATTGTACCCAGTGATAAATCACTTTTTCACGTACTCTCTCTGTATCCTCCACTTTTAACCATAAAAGAAAACGTTTGAGCATAGAGGAGTTCCGAGCAATCAACTTATATACTTTTCGGAAGATGCTCTTTACTCTAAAGATGAAACCAATAAAGTGTTCTCTCATTTTCTTCTCCTAAATTATTTTAAATTAAATATTTGAATATACTGAAGATTGAGTTTATAAAGCAAAATGTTTTGAAAGAAAACTAGCAAGCCGAAAAAACGGCTTGCTGTTCTTTTAATGAAATGGTTAAATTAATTTGAGTGAATTGCTCTTGCGCCGTTTTACCTCGGCAAAGGTAATGCGGCTGTTGTTTTAATATTCATGATGGGATTCCGTGGTTGACTTGGTTATTTGTTTATGAATCCAGGCATCAAGATAGGATTTTTTTGTGTAAATCCTAATACCAAGCCGATAATGAGGGAGCATATTCTTTTTTATCATGCGTCGAACTGTAGCGGGAGAACAATTTAGTTCACGACTAATCGCCCAAACATCTAAAATATTATCTTTTTCCATATCAACAATCCTTTCGAATTTTAATTAACTCTATATGGCTGCTATAGCTTGGAGTATTACTTTATACGACATCCCTCCCTTATTTGTCGCTGTGTTAATTTTATTCGAGGAACACAAAGAGTACTATATTTCCAATTGAAATTTCCCAATAAAAAAATCATTAAATACAAAGATTCTTGTAAGTAATTTTCATTCAGATTAAGGTTTCAATAAGGAGAGATGGAATTGAGTTTTCCTGTTATTCATGAACTTGGAAAAAGAGTTAGAAAGTATAGGAAAGATAAAAAGTGGAGTCAGGAGGAGTTGGCTGATCAAGCGAATTTTGGATCAGTCTCAAGTATAAGCAATTTAGAGAATGGAAAGTGGGAACAAGGCCCGTCTTATATTGCTCTAATAGGACTCGCAAATGCATTTGGTATATCAATTAGTGAATTAGTTGGTGAAAAGGATGGTTATATAGCAAGCATTGGTGAAGAGCTAGATTCATTTAGGGAAGTCATTTATGATCCGTTAGAGTTGACTTATAACCTAAGTGATAATCTTCATACTATAGGCGGCGTGGAACTTAAAGATGGAGAAGCTAAACAAATTATAGATTTTGGACATTTCCTAATTCTAAGGCGCAATGATGTGGCTGGTAAATTATTAAAAGAATTAACCAATATTGTAAAACAAGCTGAGGGGAAATATGAATCTTAGGTGCTAAACAAATATATATTTAACGAATGTTAGGGGACGAATGGGGGACGATATATAGCTAATTGCGGAAGAACTGTGCTTAAATTTGCCTAAAGATCGGATTAAGGAATGCTTATGCAGCAAGGTCTTGCTACCTTCTGCATAAGCAAGGGGAAGCCTCCGGTTAGCCTTCCAAGCTGATAGCGTGGGTTCGATTCCCATCACCCGCTTATAATGAGAAACACCTGCCGGTATTAGGCGGGTGTTTTTTTGTGTAACTAAGCATGTATGGATACAATAGAGACTAGAGATTTTTATTTAGGGAGGGACCTGTGTTAAAGGGAATTGGACATTCTTACGGAGGCTTAAATAATAGAACAGCGTCCTCCTCCTTAATATAGGAAAGGGACGCTGCTGTAGTGGGTTTATAAGGGATCGTCCTTATATAAGAACGCCTACCTCACCATTATTCACGAACTTAATACTTTCGATCTTCACCTCTAGTTGACCTGAAGGAATCGCTAGCTGACAAGTACTGCCGAGCTCAGCCAGCAGCAGCTGCATGCCTATAGGTGACAACATAGAAATCTTGTTATCGTTAGGTTCTGCTTGGTTAGGAAATACGATGGTATAGATATCTGTAGTATTATCGTCCAAGTAACGAAGCTGCAACTGGCTTCCGATAAAGACCTGAGAATTTAAATCTTCACCATTAAACTCAGTTAGTAATTGTTCCAGCTCGGAGCAATAACGGGACAACAGCGTTTCAGCATTGCTTCTATCCTTGCTTCGTACCGGAAAGTATTGATTTAGAAATGCGATTTTTTCCTCATCAAAATAAATAAGCTGCTGAAGCAGCTGTGTCCGTGAGCCTTCATAGATAAGACTATGGTTCATAGTAGATTTCACCCCCTCTAAGTAGCACATTCCTTGTAAACTTGTTATGGTGTGTTGCCATCTTAAAATCCCTCCTATACAAATAGAGGTCCCCCAATGGAGACCTTCTGATCAGTATACCAGCTTCTATTTGTAAATCCAATCCATTTTAAAAGGGGAATTAAAACCTTCTAAATATTGTAATGAAAACCTTTGACTATTACATACTTGGGTGCTATGATAGGCTGATGCATAGGCATTTCGTAGAAAACTGCGAAATGCCTATACTGTATTTTGAAGATATTTTTACATTAATTGTTACCTGGGGAGTGATACGCCATGTACATTTCGTTGAGTTCACATATAGATTCCAGAACTATAAAATAACTACTTAATTTATTAAAGGAGGAGATCAGGATGATTCAAGTTAAAGAGTTTGTAGATGCTGATAATTCTTATGCAGAGAATAAAGCTAATGAGTTCCTGGCAGGACTACGGGAGGAACAGATTGTGAATATCTGTTACGGTTCGGTAGTTAAATCATCACGTGATGGGGCAGAGCACCAAAGAACCACTATACTGGTCGTGTATAAGACAAATGAAAGGCAATAACTGGAACACGTTTTTTTCATGTCTATCCATTGTCTCTACGCTGTGCGTTGTGATTGTCATCATTTATTATGTTTTCAGCTAATTAGTAAAAAGAGGACCTTTCCCATCTACGGGCAAAGGTCCTCTTTAGTTTATAAGTGCATTTACAGTCTTACATTCCGTCTGGTACGGATAGACCCAAACCGGATGCGATACGCTGTCCCAAGTCTGGATCAGCCTTAAAGAAATGTTCAATCTGGCGACGTTTGATATCGTTACTTTCAACAGGAGTCATAGCGCCAACGATGTTTTGAACTAGACGGGTACGTTCTTCTTCAGACATTAGACGGTACAAGTCACCTGGTTGTGTATAGTGATCGTCACTATTGTAGGCGACACTATCCGCATATCCGGAGACTTCGAACGGCGATGTTTTATGCTGCGGTGATTCTTTTGGTCCCCCTAAGCTGTTAGGCTCGTAATAGGCTCCGGAACCGCCATTGTTGCCCAAGGCCATGCCACCATCACGTTGATAGTTCTTCACTTCTACTTTTGGACGGTTGATAGGCAGGCTGTTGTGGTTAGGGCCAACCCGGTGGCGGTGTGCATCACCATACGCGAACAGACGGCCTTGTAGCAATTTATCCGGCGAAGCTTCAATACCAGGAACGAAAGAGCCGGGAGAGAATGTGACTTGTTCTACTTCAGCGAAGTAGTTCTCCGGATTGCGATCCAATACCATACGGCCAACCTCGATTAACGGATAATCTTTTTGTGACCAGACCTTTGTTACATCAAATGGATCAAAACGGTAAGTCTTCGCATCCTCGATCGGCATAATTTGCACGTAGAGCTTCCAAGCAGGGAAATCTCCTTTATCAATAGCATTGAACAAGTCTTCTGTATGATAATCCGGGTTTTCCCCAGCGATTTTGGAAGCAAGGTCTGCATCTAGATTCTTAATGCCTTGTTCTGTTTTGAAATGGTATTTCACCCAGACTGTATTACCCTCGGCATTTACCCACTTGAAGGTATGGCTACCAAACCCATGCATATGTCTCAGCGTAGCTGGAATTCCGCGATCCGACATCAAAATCGTTACCTGATGCAGAGATTCAGGCGATAAAGACCAGAAGTCCCATACAGCATTCGGGTTCTTCAGATGTGTCTGTGGATCACGTTTCTGTGTATGAATAAAGTCCGGGAATTTAATCGCATCACGAACGAAGAATACAGGCGTATTGTTACCTACGAGATCATAGTTTCCTTCTTCAGTATAGAACTTCACGGCAAAACCACGAGGGTCGCGTACGGTATCAGCAGAACCTAATTCACCAGCTACAGTAGAAAAACGAATGAACAACGGTGTACGTTTGCCTACTTCAGACAAAAAGTTAGCTTTTGTGTATTGGGTCAGATCTTTTGTAACTTCAAAATACCCGTGAGCGCCAGCACCTTTAGCATGAACGACACGTTCAGGAACACGTTCTCTGTTAAAGTGGGCTAATTTCTCAAGCAGATGGACATCTTGCAGCAAAGTGGGACCGCGGTCACCGGCTGTCATTGAATTCTGATTGTCGCCTACTGGAGCACCCCAGCTGGTTGTAAGATTATTATTATTGGAGCTCATTAATAGAATCACCTCATGAGATTTGATTTTAGATTTAGTATAAGTTCTATATTAATGTTTTTTAAAGAAATTGCAACACTTTTTAAATAATTGGCACATTACAATATGTGGGAATCGTCATTACATCGTTGGCACATTCAGATATATATGATAGACAAAGTGATTAATTGCTTAGCAGAATTAAAAAAGAAACAGCGCATCCCTACCATCACTGGAGGGGTGCGCTGCATTTTTTGATATAGAAGATATTCGGTTCTTGTACTTAGGCTTTAATGTACATTCTGTTGTAATATTCATCTAGCATTCTTTTGGTGGCAAACTCCGTACGGGTGGTTTCGATACTCTTTTTCATCATTTGCACCCATTGTTTACGATTCTCGTAAAAGGTTGGGAGCACACGTTTCAATAAGGTGTCGTACAGTGCATCACTATCATGCTTATCCAGCACCTCAAAGTCTGTAGTTTCGAAGCCGTCTCCAATCTGCCAGCCATTCTCACCATCGATGCAGGCTTCCGGCCACCAGCCATCCAGAATAGAACAGTTCAATACACCGTTCATAGCTGCTTTCATCCCGGAGGTGCCGCTGGCTTCCAATGGTCTACGTGGATTGTTGAGCCAAATATCGGCACCGCGCGTCAGCTGGGCGCCAATCGTCATATCGTAATTCTCGAGGAACACCACACTCTTTGGATACTTTTTCATCATCGCTACTAGGTTGCTGACGATTTTTTTACCGTTATCATCGAGTGGGTGCGCTTTGCCGGAAAATACAATTTGTATCTTTCCAGACTCCAGATAAGGTTCGATAATTTCTGGCTGCGAGAAGATCAGGTCGCTTCGTTTATATGGAGCTGCTCTGCGTGAGAAGCCAATGAGTAGATTGTCAGCATTTAGGCTAATGCCGGAACGTTCTTTGATGAACTGGATCAGTTCTCCCTTGATCTCTTTATGCACTGCCCATAAGTCGCCATCTTGTTCGTAGGCTTGCGTCATTCTTTCATCTACCCAGGTAGGAGTATGGATGGCATTAGTAATGCCTATAATTTCTGATCTTCCGGCTACTTCCTTCCACATTTTATTAGCCGTATCGGCGTGTAGCTGGGCAACTGCGTTGGAGATACGTGACAGCCTTAGACCTGCAACCGTCATATTAAATGGCTCGCCGCCGATCCGCTCCATCTGGTCACGGGTTAAGCCGTTGAACGCACTCATATACTCAAGTCGGTCGAGAGGATGGGTTTCGTTGCCTTCTTTGATTGGTGTGTGGGTAGTGAATACTACTTCTTCGCGAGTCGCTTTCCAAGCTTCTTCGAAGGTATGGCCTCCGGACATTTTTTCACGGATTAGCTCGATAGCCGCTAGAGCCGCATGACCCTCATTGAAGTGATAGACATCAATAGGGATTTGCAGCGCACGCATAGCCTTGACTCCACCAATCCCAAGCACGATCTCTTGTGCGATCCGTTCTTCGCCGAACCAGCCATACAATTGGCCTGTGATCCAGGCATCATTATTCTCGGGGATATCCGTATCCAGTAAATACAATGTGCTGTTGCCAAAATAATCAGTTTTCCATACTTTGCATACCACATCGGTTTTTCGGACTTTAACAGTTACCTTAACCCCTGTATCTTCAAGAAACTCATAAACATAATTGTGATAGGAGTCGTACGGATTGCCGTTTGCATCAATCTTTTGGTCCGTGTAACCTTGTTTCCACTTCAGCCCAATAGGGATGATAGGGGCGTTGATATCTTTTGCACCCTTAATGTAGTCTCCGGCAAGAATGCCCAGACCTCCGGCATACATTTTGAAATCGGAATGCAGCCCGTACTCCATACTAAAATAAGCGACTGACGGTAATTTTTGTTCGTTCACTTGATAAGCCTCCTAATCACGGATTAGATTAAATTGCAGTGAAGCTGCGGGCATTATCTTAGGTGCAAACGTTTGCTCAAAATAGTGCAGGCAATCATTGTGGAAGCGATTGCACCACTATTCTAGCACACTCGATGAATAAAAGCATAACGTCAATTTGGTGAAAACAACCATTTTGAATCCAATTGAGCGGAATTGATTGATAAAGTGGACAGAAGCCCCTAAGATAAAGAGATTGAAGAAATAATTAATGGTGGTGTCTAAGTTGGATATAGTTGTGATTGGAAGCTTGAATATGGACATGGTGGTACGTACAAAACGGTCACCGGATGCTGGAGAAACCCTAATTGGACAAGCCTTTGCTCTATCTCCTGGCGGAAAAGGGGCAAATCAGGCCGTTGCCGCAGCACGTCTGAATGCAGAGGTTAGTATGATCGGAAGAGTTGGAAAAGATACCTTTGGTAGCGAAATGCTGGAGATTATCAGGAATGAAGGCATTCATATAGAGCATATTTCTGTAAGTGAACATCAGGCAACAGGAGTCGCTTCGATCGTTATTGAAGAAGATGGAGAAAATCGGATTATCGTGGTACCTGGAGCGAATATTGAGCTTACGGTAGAGGATATTCAGGCATTGGAGGCTGTGATTAGCCAGGCTAAGATCATTGTGCTGCAGCTTGAAATGGATCTGGCGATGAGTGAGCAGGCGATTGCGATTGCCCATCGTAAGAGGATTCCGGTGATCCTTAATCCTGCACCAGCTAGAGTGCTAAAGGATGAGATGCTGGCTCAGGTATCTTACCTGACACCTAATGAGACAGAAGCCGGGATTTTGTCCGGAATGACTGTGGATAGCGCAGAGACTGCTGAGCAGGCAGCCCGTATTTTGCTGCAAAAAGGAGTACAGAACGTTATCGTAACCTTGGGCTCAAAAGGCGCTCTGATTGTGAATGCTGAAGGAGCCAAGGCTGTTCCAGGCTTCCCGGTAAAGGCGGTAGATACAGTTGCTGCCGGAGACTCATTTAATGGCGCATTAGCCCAGCAGTTAGTCTTAGGAAAGACCTTGGAGGAAGCCGTGAGCTTCGCTAATGCTGTAGGTGCATTGGCTGTAGGGAAAGAAGGGGCGATCCCTTCATTGCCGCAGTTGTCCGAGGTCGAGCAGTTTCTAAATCGTAAATCGCTGTAGAATAGACAGTACAGGATACTCAAGATCTATACTAGATGAGATAGGATAAGGAGCTTAAATAATGAGCAGAACAGTAACCGTTAAAAATGTGATCATCGGCGAAGGAATCCCTAAGATATGTGTTCCGCTAATTGGAGCGACCTTGTCTGAGCTGAAGCAGGAAGCTGAAGCGCTGAAAGTACTGCAACCTGATTTGGTGGAGTGGCGGACGGATTTTTTTGCTGAAGTGGAAGACGTTGCTTCTGTTAAGAACGCACTAAGCGAAATCTGTTCTGTGATTCCAGATCTGCCGCTGATTTTTACTTTTCGGAGTGCAAAAGAAGGCGGAGAGAAGCAAGTCAGCACGGAATATTACACAGCACTGAATAAAGCTGCTGCCGAGAGCGGTCTAGTAGATATAATAGATGTTGAATTATTTAATGATGAGCAGGATGTAAAGCTATTGGTCGAAGCTGCTCATACTCATAATGTATCTGTCATTATTTCAAATCATGATTTTCAGGGAACACCTCCTAAAGAGGAGATCATCTCGCGGTTATGCAAGGCGCAGGAGCTTGGCGGGGATTTGCCCAAAATTGCCGTTATGCCCCGAGATGCAGGCGATGTGCTAACTTTGCTGGAAGCTACACACATCATGAAGGAAAAATATGCAGACCGCCCAATTATAACGATGTCTATGGCGGGAGCCGGGGTGATCAGCCGTTTAGCTGGTGAAATTTTCGGTTCAGCGCTTACCTTCGGAGCTGCAGATAAACCTTCTGCACCTGGACAGGTAGCTGTGGTTGAGCTTCGGAATACATTGTCACTGCTGCACCGCAGTCTGTGATTTCTGCTGTTGATATTGCCGCAAAAAAAGGCGTCCGGAATATCCGGATGCCTTTTTCTATTTTAAAGTATTGTTGGTGCGCTTACGCATTTTTTCCCGTATATACATGTACGGCATCTCTTAGAAACGCAGCGAGTCCAGGGTGGCGCTTGTCATAGTATTCGGTAAAACGTTCATCATCAACATACAATTGTGCAACACCAGCATGAGCTTCTTTGGAATAGGAATTCCAGTAGAAGGAGAGCCACTCACGGTGTAGGTCAGCACTTTTTTGCGCCAATATACTGGCAGGATCTCCATGCTCCATCGCTTGCAAGAGCGTTTCGAACATCTCTTCCTCAAGCTGTTGTATAGCTGCATATTGTTCTTCTGTCATCCCTTTAAGCTTTTGGTTGGATTGATTAATGGTGTCATCTCCGTATTTCTCCCTTATTTCTTGGCCATATTTCTTTTCGTTATCATCTACCAGCTTTTGCTTAAAGCCTTCGAATTTTTCAGTATCACTCATGGTAATTCTCCCTTCTTTTTGAGCCAGCGTCTTTTCGACGTTAGCGATTAATAGATCTAATTGCTGTCTTTTTTCCAGTAGCTTGTCATGATGCTCCCGCAGCGCTTTGGCTCCGTCGAATGAGAGCTCTGTCATAATAGCCTTGATACGTTCCAGACTTAAGCCAAGCTCCCGATAAAACAAAATTTGCTGTAGTAGATCTACTTCGGTACGGCCATAGATACGATACCCTGAAGAGTTGATTCTCGCCGGCTTAAGAATGCCAAACTCATCGTAGTAGCGCAGGGTCCGTGTGCTGATTCCAGCTAACTCTGCGAGCTTCTGCACTGTGTATTCCGTAGTATCACCTCCTACAATTCAAATGTACACCTTTACGTAACGTGAAGGTCAAATGGTTTTTTTAGCATATCCAAAACAGCGGCAGCTACCCTCTGAATGATCATGGGGAAGTCTGCCGCTGCTATGAATAAGTCTATAATGTTGAGCTTTGCTGCTGCCTGAATTTATTTATGGCCCATTTGTGCTGTGAAATAATTGTGCAATTCCTCCAGCTTGCGAGGGTCCGCAAGGGTTGCTTTGTCTGAGAAGTAGTGTTCAACGACAAGGTCCCAGGTAGGTACAATTTTTTGTGAGGTCATTGCCTTAATGGCTACCTTAACTGTTTTGCGTTCTTTGGCATTGGAGAAGGTATCTACGTAATGCTGTGAACGTTCAAAATCCAGATCCTTAAACACGGCGCGGAAGATCTCTGACGTCATCCGTGCATCATCCAGCGCCCGGTGTGCAGATCCAGTAGGCTCAAGCTCAAACAATGCCATCGCGCTTTCCACGCTGACATCATTGCTAAGACCACGCGCACGTAGAACTCCTTTGAGCAAATCGAAATACGTAGCGGACATCCAGTAGGATTCGTCCATCTTGTGCATGCGCACATCCTGAATGATTCGCTTCATATCTTCGCCACCCCAGGTAAGCAGCAGAACTCCATCTGTACTTAGATCAAGCCACTCTCTAAAAGCAGTGATAACTTTGGGGAAGCGGGCGGCAATGTCGATTTCCTCTTGAGGGATACCGGTTTTTTTCTTAATAAAGGAATTCAGGGTGGAGAAATATATAGGTTTGATCAAGGAAGAAAATTCATCCTTATACTGCAGTGAAGAGTCTAACCGGACGGCTCCAATCTCAATGACCTCCATAGGGTGCTCGCTGGCAAACTTACGGCCGTTGAATTCGATGTCCAGAATAATATAATCCACAGGTACTTGCCTCCGTTTCCATGACTGACGCTGTAGTGCTTAATACGTCGACTTCTCTATTTTAACAAAAAAAGTGATGTAATGGGGAATATGGAGACAAGCTAATATTTGCACAAAAAAATGAACCAGCACAACATCTGCGCACTGGTTCATTTAATCAGTATTTAAATTTAATCCTATAAAAGATTAATATCCTGAATCGGCAGCAGGTTCAGGCATATGAATCGGCTGTTCATTTATAACAGATCCGTCATCAAGACGAAGCCAGGTATTGAAGTCTTGGGTGCCTTTGACCAGTTCTATGACGCGTGCTCCCCGCATAAAGCCTTCTTTTCCATAAGTATTGTAGCCGGTAGCACGGCCATAAGAAAGACGTATGCCATACAGGTTGCCGCTAAAATCGTTGATATGGTCATGTCCACAGAAGGTGCCAAGCACATCACCCATTTCCAGCAAAGCCGAGAATAAGCCCGAGTTCACCTCAGGTGAGCATACACGCTCAAACTTATGCCCATGACAGACCTGTGTAGACCAGACATCCCGATATTCAGGAATTGGGATATGGAAGAAAGCCAAGGCAGGCAGCCTGTTCTCAGCAGTTTTCGGATTCACCCGCGCAGATTCAGCCGTCAGCCAGTTGATCTGATTCCGCCCAACCCAATTGTAGCCCGGGATATCCTCATACTCGGAATAGCCGCCAGAGTCTAGAAAATACAAAATAGCGGCCGCGTGGTCTTCCTGATCTTTAATTTCAAGAGTGTAATTGCCCGAGCCTTCCAGCTCTTCTGGACCGGCTTCGGTCAGGCAGTGGGGATGTTCCAGGGCAATTTGCATCAGTTCACTCTTTGAAATCAGAGTTTCTGTGTCATGGTTGCCAAATACAAAGGTCCAAGGGATGCCGGATCTCTCCACGGCAGCGACAGCCTCACGAAATGCTTGTGCGGGGTGCTCGCATGCCTTGTTTCCCGGTGATACAGGACCAGTGTAAATAAGATCTCCCGTGAAAACCACAAGATCAGGTTGTTCCGCATCCAGAATGCGTTCCATCAGTGCCTGGGTAAGCTGATCCTCAGCTCTTCCATCCATCCAGTGCAGATCTGTAAATTGTACGATTTTAAAAGTGCCATCTTGCTGAAATGATAAACTGTGTCTCATTAGAATAATCTCCCTTACTATCGAATATTGAATAGCAAGCTGTGGAGGCGCCAACCCCTCATTGCGCCAAGAGGGCAATAAGGGCTGACGTCGTTAGAAGCATAGCTATACGCAGGTCAACCGATCCAGATCCGCTGAGTGCAATGATCTCCAGAGTTTCTACCGATCATAATATCATATTCCCCAGGCTCGAAGACCAACTGATCGTCTTTTCCGTAGAACATTAACATTTCTCTGGTGATTTCGAAGGAAACCACCTGTTTCTCATGCGGTGCGAGTGTAATCTGCTGGAAGCCTTTCAGTTCCTTGACCGGGCGCACGACACTTGCGCTGACGTCGTGGATGTAGAGCTGAATGGTTTCCTTGCCGGCGATGTCCGAAGTATTCTCTACTTCAATGGAGGTAACCACCCGATCCGCAGCTTCAACATTGAAGCTGTTGTAAGCAAACTTGGAATAGCTCAGGCCATAACCAAAACAGAACAGCGGGTCATTCGGGCAGTCCAGATAACGGGTCACGTAACGCACATTAGGATACTTAGGATCATAAGGTCGTCCCGTTTGATAAGCGTTGTAATAGACAGGAATTTGCCCAACCGAGTAGGGGAAGCTCATCGATAAACGTCCGGAAGGATTATAGTCTCCGAACAGCACATCGGCCAATGAATTTCCTGACTCTGTACCCAGAAACCAAGCCTGCAGCAGAGCGTCGCTGGCATCAAGAACGGGTTTCAGCTCCAGTGGTCTGCCGCTGAATACAATGGTGACGATCTTTTTGCCGGTATCCTTCAGACGCCAGATCAGCTTCTCCTGATTGGCCGATAGGCGGAGATTGGCTTTACTTCCGCCTTCCCCGGTATCCTGCTGATTCTCACCGACAGCGGCGAGAATTACATCACAATCCTTCAGCTGCTGGTAGGCGTCCTCGATTTCATCCTCCACATCAAAAACACCCTCAAGCATGCTTCCCAGCTCACCAGTCATGGCCGTAAGTATATCTTCGGCAGATGTTTTTTGCAAAATGCCGGTGTAGAGTGATACAGCCGGATCTTTTTCTGTCCCGGCCCAACCGCCCAGCACATGAATGGAGGTGGCGAAAGGACCAGCCAGACCAATCTTCATGCCACGTTTAAGGGGCAGAGCTTCATTGTCGTTTTTGAGCAGCACAACTGAGCTAGCTCCAAGCTCCCGTGCGGCCTGCAGATGCTCAGCGCTAGGTTTCGGAGCCTCATCCACCAGCGGATCTGCATCCTTGAATGGATTATCGAACAGGCCGAGCGCATCCTTGAGCTCCAGCACCCGGATGACGGCTTCATCGATCAAGGCGATGTCAAGCTTGCCTTCCTCGACCAGAGCAGCGCCGTGGTTTAGATAGTGAGTGGACATCATCTCAATATCCAGCCCAGCAGCCAGACTTTTCTCCGCTGCCTCACTGCCATCTATCGCGGCGCCATGGGGAATCAGCTCATTAACGGAATTGAAATCGGCGATGGTAACGCCGTTGAAGCCCCATTCTTCCCGTAAAATCCCGCGAAGAAGCTCGGAATTACCACTTGCCGGGATACGGTCAATGGTATTAAATGCGGCCATAACCATGGCCACTCCAGCATCTACGGCAGCCTTATAGGCTGGCAGGTAGAACTCACGCAATACGCCGGAAGACATATCCACTGTGTTGTATTCCCGTCCGCCTTCGGGAGCACCGTAACCAGCGAAATGCTTCACACAGGCAGCGATGCGTCCTTTTTCTTTTAGGTCTTTGCCCTGATAACCCCGCACCATACTTTCGGTGACACGGGCATTCAGATAGGGATCCTCACCAGATGTCTCCATGACGCGTCCCCAGCGCGGGTCGCGTACGAGATCAGTCATGGGCGAGAAGGTAACGTGAATACCGGCAGCCGCACTTTCCTTGGCGGCGATTTCGGCAAACCTTTCACAGGCTTCAAGGTCAAAGCTGCTGCCCATGGCCAGCGGAATCGGGAGGATGGTCCGGTAGCCGTGAATGACATCCGCCATGAAGAGCAGAGGAATCTTTTGTCTGCTGGTTTGCAAATGTCGGGTCTGCTGCTCGATAACATTCCTAGCTCCAATACCGTTCAGAACACTTCCGATGTTCTTCATTACCTGCGGCTTAATGTTCAGTTCCTTAAATGGTCCGGTTAAATCCACGGTATCGTCCAAACCCCAATAGTGAGGACCTAGCTGGGTTAATTGGGCCAGCTTTTCGTCCAGGGTCATATCGTTCACAAGATCTTGGATAAACGTTTTAGTCATGGTTAACTCCTTCCTCGTGAGCGCATCGAAAGTTAGTTTGTTAAATAGATGTGTAGTTCCCCGCCGGGCAGCGTAAGCATGATTTTTATTTGCAAAGCTTACGTTATATAGGCGATAAGGATGGGAGTGAACCGTTAACTCTCCTGGCACGCAGCTCCGAGATGCGGAATGGGCCTGAGCTATAATCAGGTTCAATTGTTGTGAAAATCATAGCATTTCTCTCTTCGGATACAGGGATGAGGCATGAATTAAATCAGAAGAGGATTGCATCATTAAGATGTTACATATGGAGACTGACATGTCTATGAAAGAAAAGTATAAAAACGTTTCCACAAACGATACACCTCGATATTAGTCTGAACACCAAAAAAAGTCAATCGCCTTTGGAAAAACAGCTAATTTATATTTTTTTACGTGAAAAATGTAACTTTAGTACTTGTAATTCAAAAATAAAATGAATTGACAGCGCATACATTTTGGGAGTATGCTTCTCACACAGAGAGTTTTACAGAAACACTGGAAACGTTTCTACAACGCTCGATACACTTTTTTATGAAGGTTGGGCAAACTGTTTTTATTCTGGCTGCTGGACAAGAAAGGAAGGTAATTTATGCATGTGACTGAATGCATCTTTCAAATTGGAGGTGGGCACTTTGGCGAGACTGAAGCTTGTGGGTGGAAACATTGTTCGGGAAGTCATTAAGAACAAAGTTCTTTTTCTAATGTTGCTGCCTGTAATCGTATATTTCGTTATCTTTCACTATGCTGTAATGCCTGGAGCTTACGTCGCATTTGTAGATTACAAGCTCAATAAGGGGATTTTTGGAAGTAACTTTATCGGCCTTAAGAACTTTGAGTTTCTGGTTCAAAATGGGGATCTATGGAATATTACCAAAAATACGCTGCTCTATAATATCGTCTTTCTAGCTCTAGGTAATATCATTCAAATAGTATTTGCCATTATGTTGTCTGAGATCTCAGGCAAGTGGTTCAAAAAAATATCACAATCCGTTATCCTGTTACCGAATTTCATCTCCATGGTTATCGTCGGTGTGTTTGCCTACAATATATTCAATTTCAATTCCGGGTTTATCAATACGATGTTAACTGGAATGGGGCTAGACCGTTACGAGTTCTATTCCGATCCGGGCATCTGGAAATATATTATTGTGGCTTTCAAGATCTGGGCGGGTACCGGATATGGAATGATTGTTTATCTGGCAACGATCACAGGAATTAATCATGATCTGTACGAGGCTGCTTATATGGATGGAGCGACTACCTGGCAGCGAATCCGTTATATGACCTTGCCGATTCTGAAGCCAACCTTTATTCTGCTTCTACTGTTCGGTATGGGTGGAATTCTCAAGGGATCCTTTGACCTTTTCTATAATCTGATCGGTACGAACTCCGTACTGTATCCGCAGACAGATATCATCGATACCTATGTCTTCCGTTCACTGGTGGGACAATTCAACTTCTCTATGGGTGCCGCAGTGGGCTTCTACCAATCCTTATTCGGCCTGATTCTGGTGCTTGTGGTTAACTTTATTGTACGTAAGGTAGAACCGGACAGCGCTTTGTTCTAAGACTAGACACGAAACAGGGGTGATAAATATGGAAAATACGACCATCAAACAGGATTCCGGAAGCATTCTCATAAAAGCAGTCAGTTATATCTGTATCGCAATCTTTGCGCTATTCTGTTTATTCCCCTTCGCGTTGATGATCTCCTCATCGTTCATGAACGAGCAGGAAATTGTTCGTGAAGGTTATAAGCTGCTGCCGAAGGCATTTTCCTTTAAAGCTTACGAGATGCTATTCAACAACTCTACTCAGCTGGTGAATGCTTATCAGGTAACTATCTTCATTACCGTAGTGGGTACGGTACTCGGACTGTTTATGATGTCGATGGCCGGATTCGTGCTCAACCGTAAGGATTTCAAGTATCGCAACTTCTTTTCCTTCTTGATTTACTTTACAACACTATTCAGTGGCGGCTTGATTCCGACATACATCCTGATGGTGAAGCACCTGCATATGAAGGACAGCTTATTCGCTATGATTCTGCCAGGTGTAGTTGGCGCATGGTCCATCTTCCTGATGCGTAATTTCATGAAGGCGATTCCGGATTCCTTATATGAATCCGCTACCATTGACGGTGCTGGCGACTTTCGCATCTATTGGCGGATATTTATTCCGCTGGCGGTTCCATCATTGGCTACCATCGGGCTTTTCTCAGCACTAGGCTTCTGGAATGAGTGGTATAACGGGATGTTGTATATTGACAGTCCGACGAAATATCCGCTCCAATACTTTTTGCAGCGAATGGTCAATCAGACGAACTTAGGAGCGCTAATCAACTCGGGAGCGGTCATCAATACTGCTGATCTTCCGACGCAATCCATCAAGATGGCTACAGCTGTGCTGGCCACTGGACCGATTATTCTCCTGTATCCATTTGTACAGCGTTATTTCGTAACAGGCCTCACCATCGGGGCTGTAAAGGGTTAATGGACGCAATCTTCTTTTCGAAGAGCGTTTATTATAAATGAAAGTTTCATAAATAGAAGAGAAAAGGGAGGCTTACCTAAATGAAAGGTAAAAAGATCGCGTCTTCTTTAATTGCTGTCCTCATGCTTACTGGAGCACTGACAGCCTGCACATCCAAGAACAACAATGAGCCGAGTAATGATCCGGCAGCCACGAAAGCTCCAGAGGCTTCAACCAATGCAGGCGGAGTGGATACTTCCAAGGAAGCTAAGCTGGTGTACTACCTGTGGGGCAGCGAAGGAGTTAAAAATAAAGAAATCCTCGCTGAGATTAACAAGAAGCTCAAAGCTGATCTAAACGCTACGATTGAAGTGAAGTATATTGACTGGCCGGATATCGCTACTAAGTACCCGCTGCTATTTGCTTCAGGCGAAGAATTTGATATGTCGCATGCATCTCCCGGAGCTCCGGTGTCTTATTTCACATTGGCTAGTGAAGGTGCTCTAGTGGACCTTACAGAAATGCTGGATAAAGTTGCTCCTAAGCTGAAGGCGGAAATTCCGGAAAGTGTGTGGGAAAATACAAAATACAAAGGCAAAATTTATGGTGTACCAAGTCTTTATAGCGAATATACACCTGCCGGTTATGCCTACCGTTCTGACTTGCTGAAGAAATATGGAATGGACAAAATCACTTCCATTGATGATATGGTTAAATACATGGATAATGTGGTTGCTAATGAGTCCTTCCCGCCAATTAACGGCAAGGCAGAAGATGCGGCCAATATGTTCAGAATGCTCGTAGATACTACAGGGATGTGGCTTAACGCACCTGGTATATCTTTGAATGAGCTGAATCTTGTGACCAAAAGTCCAGAGGACTACAAGACCGTCTTCCATCCAGCCTTTACTCAGGAATTTGAAGATTGGGCTGTGAAGATGCGTGAATGGGCGGATAAAGGCTACTGGAGTAAAGATGTGCTGTCTGCAACCCTTGGCAGCAAGGATAACTTCAGAGCAGCCAACTCCGCAGGCTATTTGACTCATGCTCAGGACTGGATCGGCCAATACGGTGCGGATTTGAAAGCACAACCGGAATCAGATCCTTACTTCTTTACTTTTGCGGAAGCTAATAAGAAGATCAAACGTAAAATGGGCGTTGATAACTCGACTGTAATCAGCACGAACTCAGCTAATCCAGAGCGCGCTCTGATGGTGATCGAGAAGTTCATGACCGATGAAAGCTACTACAACCTCATCCAAAACGGTATTGAAGGCAAACAATATGTGATGGAAAATGGTGTTAAAAAGCAGCCTGCAGGCTTCAATGATAAAACGGACGGCGGAGGTTTCGCTGCTTGGTCACTTCGTAATGACAAATTCGTAGTTCCTACGGATACAGAAAACCCAATCCGTAACTCCTTATTCGCAGAATGGGATAAAGTGGCTATCGATGATCCTTACAATGGCTTCAGCTTTGATCCAACCAATGTTACAACTGAAATTGCTTCGATTTCCAACGTAAATTCACAGCTCGGTATTCAATTGATGCTTGGTAAAACAAGCAAAGATCCAAAAGCAGCTGTTGCAGAGTACCGCGATCAGTTGAAAAAAGCAGGAGTTGACAAGGTCATTGCCGAAGTAGAGAAGCAATTG
This sequence comes from Paenibacillus sp. FSL F4-0122, assembly GCF_038002845.1. Lineage (NCBI taxonomy): Bacteria > Bacillati > Bacillota > Bacilli > Caryophanales > Paenibacillaceae > Paenibacillus > Paenibacillus sp. FSL F4-0122. The sequence continues at coordinate 1,313,375 of NZ_JBBODI010000001.1, read as the reverse complement.
GCTGCGTTTGTTCCTGTCAACTAAAGAAAGTTAAGGGGTGTAAGGGAGCTATAATTCGATATAGCTCCTTTACCCATAAATGGGGGAGTAAAGTGGATGTAAATATCAAGGATATCGCGCGGATTTCCGGTGTGGGCATCTCGACGGTCTCCAGGGTAATCAATAACAAGGGACCGGTGAGCAAGTCTACACGTGAGAAAGTGATGAGTGTGGTTAAGGAATACAATTATATTCCCAATTCCAACGCACGGAATTTGAAAACTACACAATCTAAGAACATTGCACTTATGGTCAAGGGGATTACCAATCCTTTTTTCTCTAATATGATCAGAGAAATTGAACGGCAGGTCAATCTGCGGGGCTACCCGTTTCTTATCCAGCAAGTAGAGGATGGGACCGATGAAATCAATGCTGCAATTCAACTGGTGAAGGAGAAGAATCTGTGCGGGATTATCTTCATGGGTGGAACCTATGATCATTCTGAAGAGAAGTTCAAACAGCTGACGGTTCCGTTTGTGCTGACAACGATCACCTCAACGCAGGAGGTGAACCCGCTTATTTTTTCCAGCGTTATTATCAATGAAACGAAGGAAGCCTATAAGGCTACCAATTATTTGATCTCATTAGGTCATACGAATATCGGCTTTTTAGCCAAGTCTCCTTTATTGGATGAAACCACGGGCAACCGGCGGTATTTGGGCTACAAAAAAGCACTCGAAGAGCAGGGTCTGCCCTACGATTCGGGGCTGGTCGAGGATTGTGAATACAGTCCCAGCTCGGGATTTAATGCTGCGCGGAGACTGCTCAACAAGAACAAGGGAATTACAGCTATATTTGCCGCTTCCGACACGATTGCCATCGGTGCTGCCAAAGCGGTGCTTACCGCGGGGTTATCTATCCCTGATGACATTTCAATCATTGGCTTTGACGGGATCGAGATGGCTGAATATTATCATCCTTCTCTGGATACAATCAGCCAGCCGGGTACGGAAATGGCCTTATCCAGTGTAGGTGTTCTGTTCGACCTCATTTCCGGACGGTCAAACCATCAGCATATTGTCTATGATGCGGTATTGCTCAAGCGTGGTTCCTGCAAGATGATTAAACCTCGTTAAGATCACACTATAAACCTTTATTGGAGTGGAACCGAAATGCAAGATACACTGAGAATAGGTACGATTGTTCGTGGTGGAGAAGCCGTTAAGGTCATTCCACAAATTGTGGGGCATGGATTTGAATCATTTAATCTGAACTTTTGGCAGACCACCGGCGAAACCGATTTGATCGAAACGGCTGCACGACTGAGGGAGTTAGCTGCTGAGCATGATTTTGTCATCTCTTCTGTGGGCATCTATGGCAATCCGCTGGATGGCAGCGGCGATAATGCCGACACCTTGGCCAGCTGGGAGCGGCTGATTGATCATGCACATTTATTTGGTACAGATATTATAGGCGGGTTCACCGGCCGATTGCCAGGTTTGTCCATTGACGAGTCCATCCCGAAGTTTACAGAGGTGTTCGGAGAACTGGCGAAGAGAGCGGCAGATCGCGGCCTGCGAATTGCTTTTGAGAATTGTGCTATGGGCGGAAACTGGCAGAGCGGAGAGTGGAACATCGCTCACAATCCTTCGGCCTGGGAGAAGATGTTCAATGCCGTTCCGGCAGATAATCTGGGATTGGAATGGGAGCCTTGCCACCAGATGATCGCATTAATTGATCCGCTTCCGCAGCTGCGCAAATGGATGGATAAAGTATTCCATGTGCATGGCAAGGATGCGACCATCGCTTGGGACATCGTCAAGGAATACGGTATTCATGGCCCTAAACCGTATGTATGGGACCGGACCCCTGGCTTCGGGGATACCAATTGGGTAGATGTAATCACCATCCTGCGCCAAGCGGGTTATAAAGGTACGATTGATATCGAAGGCTGGCATGATCCAGTGTATCGTGATGAGCTGGAAATGACCGGCCAGGTGCATGCACTGAATTACTTGAAATATTGCCGTGGTGGCAGCTTTGTGCCTAATCCGGTTTAAATGGTGCTATATGAAAACAACCCAAAAATGACCTCGAAATCCACAGTGAAGTGGAGGATGAGGTCATTTTTTATAGTTAATCCTGAATCAGATATCCTTGTCCCAGCTGTATTTCTTTGAAGCCAGCCAAATGGCGGGCTTGAAAGCGGACAGGGGAGCTGCCGCCAACCATAATGATATTTTGGATATCAGCGGCCCCTTCTGAAGGCAGGGAGAAGGCTTTGATATAGGCGTACTCTTCAGTAAGCGTCGTATAAATCGCGTTGATAAGCGGGTCATTTTCACCTTTTCCCATTAGATTCATGAGAATATATCCGCCTGTGTTTAGCTTCGAACGGGTAATACTGAAAAATTCACGGGAGACTAAATGCCTTGGTGTACCAGCGGCAGTAAATGCGTCCAAAATGATGTAATCATATACTTGCGGATTTTCACCTTCAAGGATCTGACGTCCGTCACCGATCACTACGTTATCTTGACTGTATCCGAAGCAGCGGCGGCTTAATTCGACTACTTCGTTGTCTAGCTCGGCTACTTTAAATCTTTTCTCCGGAAAATGCCCGGCAATTGTTCCAATCCCATGCCCAATAAGAAAAACATCCTCAAAAGAGGGAAGGTTGAACTCCATGAAGTGAATGATGGCCCGCGGATATTCAAAAAGAATTCGTTGCGGGTCATTAAGATCCATCGCACCTTGAGTGGCATGATTCGAGAACTGCATAACGCGGAAGGAGCCTTTTTCACCATATAGTTCTGTTGTGTCGTAGACGGTTATTTCATGATTTTCGCTATTTCTTTGAAGCTCTAAATGCAAGTGATCAATCTCCTTATACAATAGAAATTCGTTTATATTCATTGGGTGTAACCCCGACAACACGTTTAAAAAGCTTGTTGAAATAGGCAGGGTCGCCATATCCAACCTCTGCCCCAATCTCGTGAACCTTTAGGTCCGGAGCATTCTTGAGCAGATGTTTGGCTTTGCGCAGCCGAATTTCGGTGATGTAGTCCGTCAGTGTAAGTCCGGTCTCTTGCTTGAACAGCTTGCTTAAATAGCTTGGGGTCAAAAAAACCATATTCGCCAAAGTGTTCAGATCCGCATGCTGATTATAGTTAGCGGATATCCAGCGTTTGATGGTTTCTATGGCTGTACCGGACATTTCCAGACGATGGGTTCTGATTTCGGTCAGAATATTTGTAAAGTGGGCGGTAAACATCTCCTCAATGTCGCTAAAGCTTAAGCTGGACGCGATTCTGTCATCCAACCTGAGGTCGGGAGCACTTTTATTGCGGGCCTCGAATTCTTGCAGTTCCTTTTGTGCGGTTTCTTCAATCCATCGACAGACACGGAGAATTTGGTCAGGGCCGGCTTGTTGCGCTTTCAACACTGAGAACAGGTCATGAACCCATTCTAAGATGCCTGTCACATTCAGAATCTGCAGGTTATGGATCAGCGGTTCTCTAATTGTATTAAAGTGATCCAGGATGTTTATCTCCGGCTGTTGAATATCCTGAATATTCGCGTAATGCACAGGCTCCGGATTATATATGCCCAGGTTGCACGCTTGTTTAGCATCTAGGTATGCCTGTCTAAGCTTGGAAACCTCATTATAACAACCGCTGGTACCTACATGTAGGATCTTTCCGTGCGCAGATATCCGCATAATGTCACCGATATCTTTTAAATCGTTGTCTGACAGCGGCTCAGCAGAATATACAATCCAGACGTATAGTCCCTTTTGAAGCTCTAAGCTGTCGAAGCTCAACGCCTTCTCTTGCCGCAGACTGTCTGCGCAGGAGCAGACGGTTTCTCTGGCGCTCCCTTTGAGGACAAAGACCGAGAAATAAGGCTGGGGCAAGGTAAGGCTGGATAAAAGAAGAGGGGAAGAGGGCTCTTCGATATGTAAGAATGTCAATAAAAGCCCGGAACGGTGGCGTTCTTCCTTGTCGCGCGCGAGCTGCCGTTCTTTGTCTAGCCGATATAGCAGCTCGAACAGCTGCTCTTTATTGATTGGTTTTAATAAATAGTCTACAGCTGAGCTGCGGATGGCTTCTCGGGCATAATTAAATTCAACAAATCCACTCATTAGAATAGAGTAGATCTGCGGGTGGGTGGCTTTTAACTGCTTAATCAGCTCCAAACCATTGATTTGCGGCATACGAATATCTGTAATCACGACATCAAGTTGAAGTGTGGTTAACTCATCTAATAGATGTTTTCCGTCGGAGTAGGTGCCGATGACCAGAAATTCGGCGCTTTCTTTACTGATCATTCGAGCCAGTCCTTCGCGGATTAAGATCTCATCGTCAACAATCGCAATACGCAGCAATCAGAGCAGCCCCTCTCCTAAATAAATTCATCTTCGCTATATTTAGCGTTAATATCCTCAATGCGCAGGGTAACACGAGTGCCGACTCCAAGCTCACTCTCTACAAGCAGTCCAAACGAGCTGCCGTAATGCAGGCGGATTCTCTCATTTACATTACGTAGTCCAATCCCGAACCTTTCATTGTCCGTTCCAGTTTGCAGACTATTGTTTAAGGAACGAAGAGTAGCTTCATCCATACCGATCCCATCATCTTCTACACAGAAAACGGCATCTCCATGCTCGCTCCATGCGGTGATGCTCAAGGTGCCCAGTCCTACTTTTTGATCCAAGCCGTGAAAGACTGCATTTTCTACGATCGGTTGAAAGACAAGCTTAATAACAGGAAGATGAAGGAGTTCGTCCGGCACGTCAATGTTAAGTCTGAATTTGTCTGGGAATCGGATTTCCAGCAGCTGATAATAATTCCGTACATGATCCAGCTCTTGTCTAATTGTAACAGCCTCTTCGTTTCGGACAATGCTGTAACGCATTTGAAGTCCCAGTAAATAGGTTAGCTTCGCCACACGTGGATCATCATTGCTTTCTGCAAGCATGCGGATGGATTCCAGCGTGTTATAAATAAAATGGGGATTGATTTGGTTCTGAAGTGCCCGCATATCAGCCTTCTGCTTCCGTTTCTCCGTGATGGATACTTCTTGTAACAGATCTTTGACCCTTACGATCATCCGATTAAAATGACTGCCCAGCATCCCAATCTCATCATTATATTTGGAATGCTGCCAGACATCCAGATTACCATGCTGCACCCGTTTCATTAGGCGGACCAAGGATTTAAGGGGTTTGGTCAGGGCATGGGAAATTATAGTCGCAACAAAAAGCGCAAAGGCAATGATGATCAGTGTGGTCAAGATAAGCGTATTCCGATTCTTTTGTACAGGGGATAGGATACGTGTTAAAGGAATCGTAACCATGGTGGTCCAACCGGTCTGTTTCGAGACGGTATACACTGCAAGATAAGACTGGCCATTCAAGTCTATTTGAAAATGATCCTGCTGCTGATTTACTTGCTGCAGCAACAGCTTTGTATTCAGAGTTTGTGTATCGGCAGCCAGATTCGGAACCGCTGAATCTTCACTGGCATAGATCAGTTCTCCATTGTTATCTACAATGAACGTATTTCCTTGCGTAACTGCATTTACGGGATCGATAATACCCTTAAACAGATTGATGTCTACATCGAAAACGAGAATTCCTATATTCTGCAAAGTACTTACAGAGTTAATCGTACGCAGAACACTAAAGACCTCTTTATGGACATTCGAGTTGGTACGGATTGTATGTCTGCCCTGAATGACAGGCGCCGCTCCGGCATCTTCACTCATGGCTCTCCATTTAGCTAATCGTTCCTCTGGATACAGCTCATTAATTCCGGCGTCCTTATCATAAAAGACCGAACCGTACTGGTCTACCAAATACACGGCAATGATCTCTTCCTTAGTATGATTCAAATAGCTAAGGAACATCGCCATGCCCGTATTTTTTTCCCAGTCGGTATTTTGCTGTGTCAGGTAGACTTGCACATCGGTGTTATACAGCGGCAGGGCTGTATATCTCTTGAGGTCGGCAATATACCGGTCAATGGTATCTGAAGCATTCGATGTCATTTGACCCGCACCGTCAGTCGCATTCACAAGAACCGAGTTGAACATGGAGCGGGATGATAGATAACTTACATAAGTGATCGGCAGAGAGATCAGAAAAACAAAGATAACGATCAGCTTGCGCTCCATCGGTAGATTGGCAAGGAACAACCACATTTTGCGTAAAGTTAACCGGATGTATGATAGCATTTGCGTTGTTCCTTTCCTGTAATAAGCTACCTTATTTGACCGCTCCGCTGGTTACGCCTTCAAAGATGTAACGCTGCAGGAAGAAATATAGAATTACTGTTGGCAGCAGAATAAGCAGAATAGCTGCACAGATTAAATTCCATTCCCCCGAATTGACCCCTTGAAAACGCATCAGGATCGTCGTAACTACACCAAGGCTTTGTTTAGGCATATAGAGATAAGGGATGTACATGTCATTATAGATACTAATGGTTTTTAAAATAATCAAAGTAGCCGTTGCTGGCGTAAGTAAAGGGAAAATAATCGACCGATAGATTCTGAACAGAGAGGCACCTTCTACCATCGCACTTTCATCGAGATCCACGGGAATATTACGGATAAATTGCAGGTATAAAATGATTTGAATTACATCTGCTCCAATATAGAGCACGATCGGGGCGCCAAGCGTATTGTAAAGACCCATATTTTTGATGATACCAAAAGTCGCTACTTGTGTCGTGATACTAGGAATGATAGTGGCTACTAAATAAGCACCGAAAACAATGGGTTTCAATTTGAAAGAAAAGCGTCCTAATACAAATGCTACCATAGTCCCGAACAAAATGTTCAGAATTAAAGTGATAGCTATAATAATTAATACGTTGCCAAAGCCATTGAGTAGACCTCCACGCTGGAACACGGCAATGAAGTTATCGAAGTTTAAAAAGCTTTTTGGCAACGCGGTGGAGCTACTGCTGTTGAATTCTTCGGTCGATTTGAAGGCGTTAACGATGACCACATATGGAGGGAAGAGCACGACGAATACGCCGATAATTAGCGAAAAGTATTTAATGATATCTGTAAAACGAAACTTAGAGTGTGTCATAGCTACTTATCTCCTCCCCGGCTAAGAACAAGTTGTTGTATGAGCAGTACGATGACGACAAAGAAGAGTAGGATTATACTCATTGCAGATGCAAGGCCGTAGTTGTTAAATGCAAATGCGGTATCGACAACCCGTTGTACATAAGTTTGGCTGGCCCCTGCAGGACCACCTTTGGTCAACACGAAGGGGAGATCGAATACTTCCAGTGCCCCTGTAACGGTAAGAAATAAATTAAGCTGAATAACAGCCTTCATATTGGGCAAAGTGATTCTCCACAGCGTTTGAAAGGAGCCGGCACCATCGATCTTAGAAGCTTCATAAATGTCACGTGGAATGGCCTGCAAGGATGCGATATAAATGACCATGTTGTAGCCCATGAAACGCCAAAATCCTGTGGATGCAAGGGAGTAGTTGACTAGTCCTTCTGTTCCAAGCCAACTGGTCTGTCCGAGGCCGGTCAGGCCAATGCTATTCAGGAGCATATTCAATGAACCGTTAGTAGTGTCAAAGACATAACCGAACATAAAGGCTACAGCGACTCCGTTCATGATATAAGGAAGGAAAAGTAAGATGCGGAATGCATTTTTCCCTTTTAGTCTACTATTCAGCACAACCGCAAAATAAATAGCAACGATATTCTGGAGAATTCCCATTGCAAAATAAGCAAAGTTATGTGTGAAAACCTTGAAGATATCAGGATTGGAGAAGACCTCGCGGTAGTTATCTAGGCCAACCCAAGGTTTTTCGGGACTATAGCCATCCCAATTTGTAAAGCTGTAATAGATCAGTTTAAGTGCCGGATAATACGTGAATGTTGCAAGCAGCAACAATGGAATCGTGAGGAAGGATACAATGATTATAGTCTTCTGTTTGTTATAGGAAAGTGTTCCGAACATCGCTAGCCCTTCTTTCATAAAAGCGTGGTATGGAAAGGCAAAATGGATTATCCGTAAAGGCAATAATCCATTTTGCGCCGTTCTGTACTTCTAATCACAAGCTCAAATTAATAGCCGAGGTCCTTCTTGGCTTTAGCCCAAGCTTTATTCCACTTGTCTAATACAGTTTGTGGATCCTTGGCAAGCACGAATTCCTGTACTACAGCAGGAAGATCCAGTTGTGCCTTGTTACCGATCTCTGTAACCTTCGCATCGTCAACAGTTCCTTCTACCAGTTCTACTCCGGTAGCTTGGAATTCTTTCAGCTGAGTCAGATTGGATTCCTTGCCTTTTAATGGAGAGATAAAGCCAGCGAAATCCTCATAGCCCGAATCCTCAATCATCCATTTTACGAAGGCTTTAGCTGCCTCTAAATTTTTGCTGTTTTTGGCAACGGCATAGAAGAAGTCAGGGCTTAGGGTAGCAGATGGTTTACCCGAATTGTCATAAGGGAATGGGAAGAAGCCGACATTGTCTGAAGCAGCGCCTGCTCCGATGACTTGGTTAATAACCCAGTTGCCAAGATAATACATGGCGAACTTGCCGGAAGCGATGTCCTTTTTCGATTGTTCCCAGTTGGTGGAGTTGATGTCTTTTTCCAGATAACCTTTTTCGTTGAGCTCACTAAGCAGGCTAAAGGCTTTACCGTAACCGTTGTCCATAGTGAATGGTGTTTCAGAGTTCAGCTTAGCATTAGGAAAGTCGGGATTGCCTTCAATTAGGCGTGGTGTATCATAAGCCCAAGTACCAAGTGGCCATTTGTCTTTGAAGTTGGAGGACAGTGGAATGACACCTTTTGCTTTCAGCTTCTCGCAGGCAGCCAGGAATTCATCCCAAGTCTTAGGCGTTTCGGTGATGCCGGCATCGGTGAATGCTTTTTTGTTATAAACAATTCCGGAAGTAGAGTTCCCTGTAGTAATTCCGTACAGCTTACCATCAAAGGATTTGAAGTCTTTAAAGGTGATTTGGTCATTCAAACCGAGATCATCCAGTGAAGCAAAGTATTTCGGCAAGTCAGAGTTAGGGATGGAAGGAATAAACATAACATCTGGAAGCTCGCCGCTGGCCATTCTGACTTTAGCCTGTTGGTTATAGTCGGTTTGGGAAGCTTCGAACTCGACTTTAATGTTCGGGTATTTTTCATTAAAGCGCTTTACATATTCGTCATATTCTTTACCGATCATGTCTGTTCTGTTAGTTAGGAAGGTGATTTTGCCGCTGATATCAGCTCCTGCTGCAGGTTCTGCAGTTGCATTCGTGTCACCGCCGGTATTCTCTGTGTTAGTTGCTGCGGGCTTATCAGTTGCGGCAGCACCGTTATTCGTGGTGTTGTCATTATTGGAACCACAGCCAGCAAGCGTTGAAGATAAGACCATAATCATAACAAAGGATAACGAAAATAACTTATTTCTCATAGCTTAATCCCCTTTTCGTTTTTATTGTTAGCGTTTACATGAACATTATAGCTTTATCGAAGCCGTTAATAAATGTATTGTATTATTATTTATTGTCTTTATTTGTTTTGTTTCTGCGTTTATAATTAGCATGTACCTAACAATAAGATAACAAAATACAAAGAATATCAAAAGGGTTCAATGAATTAATTTGAGTCTTATGCTATTTTTGAGAAGTCTATGCTTACAAAACTTTTAGGAGGTATTATGAAACATTTGCATATGAATCTTGCGAAGTGGGATTTTAGAGGCTGTGGTGATGAGGAATGGCTTCCGGCGACTGTGCCAGGTACAGTTCATACGGATTTACTAAAGAACGGAAAAATTTCAGACCCCTTTTATGGAACAAATGAACATGATCTACAGTGGATCGATAAGAAGGACTGGGAATATCAAACCTCGCTGCAGTTGGGGGAAGAGTGGCAGGAGCTTGCTTGTACGGAGTTAGTTTTTGAGGGACTGGATACTTATGCAGATGTGTACGTGAATAATGTACATGTGCTCGCTGCTGATAATATGTTTCTGGCATGGAAAGTGGATGTCAAAGGTCAGCTGAAGACTGGAGAAAATAATATACGGGTGAAGTTCCGCTCTGTGGTTAAGGAAGATTTACCGAAATTAGCGAAGCTGGGTTATGCGCTGCCTGCCTCGAATGATCAATCCGAGCTTGGGGGATTAGATGAACAACGGATTAGTATTTTTGCGCGCAAAGCACCTTATCATTACGGCTGGGATTGGGGCCCGCGTTTTTTGACCAGTGGAATCTGGCGTGCAGCATCTCTGGTGGGACGTGACACCGTTCAAATTACTGACCTCTATATCCGTCAAAATGTGATTGCTAAGGAAGAAGCTCGCCTGACCGCAATGGTAGAAGTGGATGCTCCTGCTGCTTGGCGGGGAATGCTGCGAATAAGTGCCGATGGTTTGGAGTGGATGCAAGCGGTTACTTTAGAGGAAGGCAAGCAGCAATTAGAGATGAATATTGTTATACCTGAGCCAAAGCTCTGGTGGTGCAGGGCCCTTGGAGAGCCTCATTTATATACCTTCCAAGCGGAATTGCTGCAGGGAACGGAAGTAGAGGTTAGCAAAAGTGTAAAAACCGGACTCCGCAGTATTGAATTGATTCGGGAGCGTGATGCCAAAGGAGCTTCGTTTTCTTTTGCGCTGAATGGAGTTTCCGTCTTCGCCAAAGGTGCCAATCATATTCCAAATGACAGCTTCACCACAGAAGTAACCGAGGAGCGGTATCGGCATGAAATTGCCACAGCAGTAGAATCGAATATGAACATGCTGCGCGTTTGGGGCGGCGGTATATATGAAGAAGATATTTTTTATCAGCTCTGTGATGAATACGGACTGCTGGTCTGGCAGGACTTTATGTTCGCTTGCAGTATGTATCCCGGGGACGAGGCGTTCCTTGAGAATGTGAAAAAAGAAGCCGAATACAACGTCAAAAGATTGCGCAATCATCCCTGCATCGCCTTATGGTGTGGCAATAACGAGATTGATTCGGCCTGGTCACAGTTCGAGGAAAATATGGGCTGGGGCTGGAAAGAAAAACTCGGCGCTGAGCAAAGAGCGACAATGTGGGCCGATTATATTAAAATCTTCCACCGTATTCTGCCGGAGGCTGTAGCCGCATTCCATCCAGGTGTGGACTATTGGCCGTCTTCGCCGCTGCGGGAGCTGACTGGCGATATAAATCAGCATGCGACGCGGATTGTGGGCGAAGGGGATGTGCATTACTGGGGTGTGTGGCACGGGATCGAGCCATTTGAGAACTATAATACAAAGGTTGGCCGCTTTATGAGTGAATACGGCTTCCAGTCGTTCCCGGAACTGAAAACCGTAATGAGCTATGCAGAAGAGCAGGATATGGAGCTTACCTCAGAGGTGATGCTGGCACATCAGAAGAATGGTCGCGGTAATCTGCTGATCAAAGAATATATGGATATGTATCTGCCGCAGCCGAAGGACTTCAAAGCCTTTTTATATATGAGTCAAATCCTGCAGGCCGAAGCGATCCGAATCGCGATTGAAAGCCACAGAAGAAATAAACCTTATTGTATGGGCACTTTATACTGGCAGATGAATGATTGCTGGCCGGTGGCTTCTTGGGCGGGGATGGATTATAACGGGCGCTGGAAAGCTCTGCAATATACCGTGCGTTCAAGCTTCCAAGATGTTTTGTTGTCTATCGACGGTACAGACCGTGAGAAGGTAGACGTTCATGTCGTATCTGATTTAAGAACAGCAGTGAGCGCTGAGTTGGTGCTTACTTTGTATCAGTTTAACGGTTCGGTGCTGCGAGAGTGGACACATCCCTTTGAGCTGGGAGCTGATTCTGCTGCTATCGTATTCTCTTCTCCTGTGGCAGACCTGCTAGAAGGTCAAGGGGTGGGTGATGTATTGCTTGGAATTTGCTTGCAGGCGGATGGCCGGGTGATAGATCACAAGCTGCATTATTTTATTCCGGAAAAAGAAATTGCGTTACAGCGCTCAGTGATTACCGTGCTGGAAACTCCAGAGAGTGGCGGATTAAGCTTCACCGTGACCAGTGATGTATTAGCTAGAGGCGTATACCTGACTTCAGAAGACGAAGGAATATTCTCTGACAATTATTTTGACCTTCTCCCAGGTCAGACCAAGACGATAGAGTTCTCACAACGCGGGAACGATGGAAGAGACTGGATTCCAGCCGCACCTAAGGGGCTAAAGGTTCAATCGATGGTTGATTTTGTGAGCGAAGATTTGCTGTAAATCCTAAGGAGAGAAGGACTGGCACATGGGGATTTTAGTTCAGGAAGATAAGGGATTATTCCATTTACAGAGTGCAGGGATGAGTTACATTCTTCAGCTTGTAAATGATTATCCGGCACATGCGTATTGGGGCAAGAAGCTGCGTAGTGACAGCAATTTGGAAGGGCTGTTGAATCTGGGAGGAAATACGGGTCTCGACCGGCTCCCGCAGGAATACCCACAATACGGGACGGGAGATTTCAGAACACCTGCTTATCAAGTTCGGCTCGAAGACGGCACTCGTATTACAGAGTTGAAATACAGCGGGTATCGGGTAGTTGAGGGTAAACCTTCACTGCCGGGTCTACCATCCGTATATGTTGAGTCTGCGCAAGAAGCACAGACGTTGGAGCTTACACTTAAAGATGATTACACCAAGCTGAATGTTATTTTGCGCTATACAGTTTTTGAACATACTAACGTAATCACCCGCTCTGTGGAGTTCACCAATGCGGGGAAAACGCAGCTGCAATTGCAGCGTGCACTGAGTGCTAGTGTCGATTTCTCGTCTGGCGATATGGATATGATCTATTTGGCAGGAGCTTGGTCAAGGGAAGGTAATCTGACTCGTAGACGTCTGGTGCAAGGTGGTACGACCATTGGGAGCCGCAGAGGGATGAGCAGCCACCAGTTAAATCCATTTGCTGCGCTGGTGAAACCTGAAACGGATGAAAATCATGGAGAGGCCTACGGCTTCAGTCTTGTATATAGTGGAGGCTTTGAAGCTGAGGCAGAGGTCGATTCCTTCGGGATGACCCGGTTTACGATGGGACTGAACTCTTTTGATTTCTCCTGGCTGCTGGAGCCGGGCGAACAATTCCAGACCCCTGAGGTAGTGATGGTGTATTCTTCCGAGGGGATCGGGGAAATGTCGAGAACCTATCATCGCCTGTACCGGACCCGTTTATGCAGAGGATTATATAGAGATAAGGAACGGCCCATTCTGGTCAACAATTGGGAAGCTACCTATTTCAACTTCGATGCGGATAAATTGGAGTCGATTGCGGCGGAAGGAGCCAAGCTCGGGATAGAGCTATTCGTGCTGGACGATGGCTGGTTTGGCAAAAGAGACGCTGACAACTCCTCTCTCGGAGACTGGGTGGAGGATCTGCGCAAGCTTCCGGGCGGACTGTCTGATGTGGCGCAGCGCGTGAACAATCTAGGCTTGCAGTTCGGCCTTTGGTTCGAGCCGGAGATGATCTCGCCGGACAGCGAGCTCTATCGTAAGCATCCCGACTGGTGTCTGCATGTGCCGGGACGCCGCCGCAGCGAAGCTCGCTGGCAATTGGTGCTGGACTATACTCGGGAGGATGTGCGCCAGTACATTTATGAGTCACTGTCCCGGATTTTCTCGACCGTGCCCATTAGTTATGTGAAATGGGATATGAACCGTTGTTTAACGGAGATTGGTTCTGCAGAGTTACCTTCTGAACGCCAAGGGGAAACCGCACATCGTTATGTGCTTGGTCTGTATGAGCTATTGGAGCAAATAACTTCAGAATTTCCACATATCCTGTTCGAGAGCTGCTGTAGTGGTGGTGGCCGCTTCGACCCAGGCATGCTGCATTACATGCCGCAGACCTGGACCAGTGATGATACCGATGCTGTGGAACGACTGAAGATTCAGTATGGAACAAGTCTGGTGTATCCGGTTAGTTCGATAGGCGCGCATGTGTCTGCCGTGCCGAATCATCAGGTAGGACGGATCACCCCGCTGTCCTTCCGTGGAGATGTAGCTATGTCCGGTAATTTCGGTTATGAGCTGGATCTTACGAAGTTTACAGACGAAGAGAAGGAAATTGTGAAGGAACAGGTTGCGAACTATAAGCAAATCCGCAGTCTTGTGCAGCAAGGGAATCTGTACCGGCTGCAAAGCCCGTTTGAGGGCAATGAGACAGCCTGGATGTTCGTGTCCGATGATCAGCGTGAGGCATTAGTTTATTACTTCCGGGTAATGGCTGTGCCACACCCGCCCCGCCGTAGCCTGAAGCTGAATGGTTTGAATCCGGAGCTGGATTACATTCTGGAGGTGAGTGGTGAGGTTTACGGTGGTGATCGGCTAATGCAGGCTGGACTGGCTCTGCCGGATATCCAGCAGGATTTTGTTAGCGGATGTTATAAATTGAAGGTGCAGGATTAGAATTCATTAGATAAACAGAAAGCAAACCCCGAGCAAACACGAGCAAGCCATGAGCAAGCCATGAGCAAGCTACGAGCAAGCCATGAGCAAGCTACGAGCAAGACATGAGCAAGCTACGAGCAAGACATGAGCAAGCTACGAGTAAGACATGAGCAAGCTACGAGTAAGACATGAGCAAACACGAGCAAGCCACCAGCAAGCCATGAGCCTAGCTCGTGGTTTGCTTTTTTTGTTGGCAATGACGAATTTGAACCAGCTGAAGCTGCGGATGGCAAGGCAGCCTTGACCGTCTCCGCCTATACACATATATTCCTTATGTTATGACATCCTGTGCAGCTACCTTGCGTAAGACGCTGTAGCTTTTTTACCTGTTCATATTCCGTTCATATTAAGGTCATAGAGAGTACATCTTTATTGGTTAATCTTAGATTAGCAGTTAGTTATGGCAGTCCAATACACAGGTGATGACAGGAGAAGATACGATTGAAAATAAAAGAAGTAATGAAAATGAAGGCGGGCACGAGAACAAGTAAAATACTAAACATACTACTTAAAGTAATAGGAGCAATAATTATCGCAATCCTGCTTTTTCTCGCCATTGTTTATACAGTTAATCTGATCAGCAACAAATCGGAACAGAGTAAAATAGAGCCCTATGGTCAGTTAGTACCTGTTGATGGGAAAAATATGAATGTTTATATTCAAGGAAAAGGTGAAGAAACAGTCGTTCTACTACCGGGTTATGGCACAGCAGTGCCAGCTCTTGATTTTAAATCATTAATAGATGAGCTGTCACCGTTTTACAAAGTCGTCATGATTGAGCCTTTTGGGTATGGATTAAGTGATCTGACCAAAAAGGAGCGCAGCACAGAGAATATTGTAAGTGAAATTCATGAGGCTTTACAGGCTCTTAATATTGACCGTTATATTCTAATGGGCCACTCCATTTCAGGCATTTATGGACTAGATTATGTTAACAAGTATGAAAATGAAGTGAGTGCATTTGTCGGGCTTGATAGTAGTGTTCCATCGATAAGCGAGAGGAAAATCGAAGCTTCGGAATTAAAAACTATAAATCTGCTCAAAAAATCAGGTCTAATCAGATTGCAAATGAAATTCAGTGCTGACCCAATTGCTGAACTACCATTTGATGATAAAACAAAAGAACAAATGAGATTGATCAATCGCAAAAACATATTTAATCCCACCCAATTAAATGAAGCTGGAATGATGTATTCTAATTTTAAATCAGCTGAAAGTTTAACATTTCCTAAAAATCTTCCTCTTATTTTCTTTATACAAGCGAATCAACCAGCAACGGATAGATGGATACCAGAGCATGAAAAGCAAATCAAGGACTCTGTACATGGAAAAATAGTTAAGTTTGAAGAGGGACATTATTTATATCGCACTAAAGCAAAAGAAATCGTAGAAGACTTTCAGGCATTTATGAAAGAAATAAAATAAGTTTGCCGTCGAGCCGAGCGGATTTCAGGATTTCCTCTGATTTTCGTTCGGTTTTTTATTAGTCCGTAAGATATGGGGGAGTGCCACCAGTTAACAATGGTCTAATCTTTAGGGTTTGGTCTGGGTTAAGAATGAGAAGGCGTCGGCTACATTTAATGGAGAGTTCCCTTGGTTGCTGCTAGGTTCCTAGGTACCCTGCTGCGGATCGGACTAAGGAGTCCTTATTTGCTGAAAAAGAGGCAATTGAGGTTACTTTCGGACTCCAGCGACGCTATTGACTAATTATCGCAACCGCATGGGGTGTTTTGGAGTAAATAGCTGCACCTGAGTCCGATAGCTTCCCCAAAAAGCGTTTTTTTCGCAAATAGCGGCTATACGGTCCGTAAGTAAATGGGGAGTAGGGGTGGTATGAGAGAGTATGAGTAAGTATGAAAAAGTATGAGCAAGTATGAGAAAGTATGAGGGAGTATGAGGAGGCACCAACAGTTAACGATGCTCCAATCATTATGGTTTGGTCTGGGTTAAGAACGAGAAGGCGCCGATTACATTTGATGGAGAATTTCCTTGGCTGCTGCTAGGTACCTAGGTACCCTGCTTCGGATCGGACTCAGGAGTCCTTATTTGCTAGAAAAGAGGTAATTGAGGCTACTTTCGGACCCCAGCGACGCTATTGGCTAATTATCGCAACCGCATGGGGTGTTTTGGAGTAAATAGCTGCACCTGAGTCCGATACCATCTCAAATATGTGCTTTTTTCGCAAATAGTGGCTATACGGTCCGTAAGTAAATAGGTGAGTACGACCAGTATCGCGTGACCAACTAATCGAATGGGTGAGTACGCCAGTGCACACTGACCAACTAATCGAATGGGTGAGTACGACCAGTAGCGCGTGACCAACTAATCGAATGGGTGAGTACGACCAGTAGCGTGTGACCAACTAATCGAATGGGTGAGTATGACCAGTAGCGCGTGATCAACTAATCGAATGGGTGAGTACGACCAGTGGCGCGTGACCAACTAATCGAATGGGGAGCCGCCAGTGCGCGCTGACCAACTAATCGAATAGGTGAGTCCGACCAGTGGCACACTGACCAACTAATCAAATGATGCTTCCCAATGATCGAGGGCTGACTCGCTAATTATCCGTAGTTTCCAGTAATCTATGGTGAGCCCCATCTTCCACAACCTCCATAAATCCCACAATGAGCACCACGGTAGCCTTTTTAAGCTAGAGCATGTCCTATTTCCCTATAATCCACATTGACTTGGGTTTGTCACACCCCTATGATGATTATTAATATAAAATATATGACACGAAGAGGAGCGAAACATCATGGCTTTGGAGATCGAACGCAAGTTTCTGCTGCCGGAATTTCCGGAGCAGCTGATTCAAAAGGGAGAATTGAAGATTGTTACCCGTCATAATATCGATCAGACATATCTGGCGATAGATGGTGGTCAAGAGCTTCGTGTGCGTAAAATTACGGATCTGGACTCAGGTGAGGTAACCTACACGCATACGTTTAAGGATGGCAAAGGGATCAAACGCGAAGAGATCGAATATTTTATCTCAGAGGGTTTATATAATCAGATGATCGAAGCGGTAAATGCGGTAGCTTTGGTCAAAGAGCGAATTACAGCGGTGTGGAATGGCACAACGGTTGAGATCGACGTATATTCCCAGCTGAAATTGTCCGTACTCGAGGTTGAATTTGAATCTCTGGAGGAAGCGGAAAGCTTTAAAGAGCCGGAATGGTTCGGTAAGGATGTTAGTACAGAACGGCAATACAGCAACAAAACAGTCTGGAGAGAGCTGCAAAATAAGACAAAGAATTAACGGACTTTAGCGCGTAAACGTGGTAGTATATAGGGAAAACAAGCAGAAATAGCTTTATCATCCCTAACTAGCTTAAGGATAACGTTTAGGGTGAAACTTATAGTTAATTATAAGAACTTATAAGTGGTGCAACTATAATAGCCTTATATTTCTGCGAGAAACAGTTGTCATCTCTATAGGACGACAACGTTGTTTCTTCTTATCATATATTCTTGTCATATATTAACGAGGGGTTCAGGAGGATGAGCATGAAGTTTATAAGCACAAGAGGTAATGTGGAACCTAAAGGTTTTATTGATACGGTGTTGATGGGACTTGCGGACGACGGTGGGCTGATGGTTCCATCCGAGATTCCAGTGGTTTCAGCAGCAACATTGGAAGAGTGGAGAAGTCTTAGCTATCAGGAGTTGTTCCTGAAGATTGTTGCCTATTACACCAATGATGAGATTCCTTACGAGGATTTACAGGAAATGGTCAACACCAGTTATGCCAATTTCCGCACACCTGAAGTAACGCCTATACACCAAGTAAATGATTCTTTATATGTACTTGAATTGTTCCATGGGCCTACTTTTGCTTTCAAGGATGTAGCGCTGCAGTTTATGGGTGAGCTGTATTCATATATTTCCAAAAAACAAAACAAAATCATCCACATCCTCGGTGCAACCTCTGGGGACACTGGAGCGGCGGCTATTCAAGGTGTACGCGGCAAAGAAGGCATCAAGATCTGTATTCTGCATCCACACGGCAAGGTAAGTAAAGTGCAGGAGCTGCAGATGACTACGGTGGAAGACAGCAATGTACTGAATCTGTCTGTTCATGGTAACTTTGATGATTGCCAGAAGGTGATTAAGGATCTGTTCGCAGATCTGGACTTTAAAGGTCGGTATCATCTGCGTGCAATCAATTCCATTAACTTTGTGCGGATTCTGGCGCAGACTGTTTATTATTTCTATGCATATCTGCATGTTGATGGCAGCAACGAGAAAAAGATTAATATCAGCGTGCCTTCCGGCAACTTCGGTAATATTTTCTCGGGCTATTTGGCTAAGCAAATGGGGCTTCCTATTAACAAGCTAATCATTGCTACGAATGAAAATAATATTTTGGAGCGTTTCGTGAATACTGGCGAATACAAACCAGGTAATTTCACAAGCACTTACAGCCCTTCGATGGATATCCAAGTGGCAAGTAATTTCGAACGGTATCTGTATTATCTGGTAGGCGAGGATTCTGAGAAGTTATCCGCGTATATGTCCAAGCTGCAAACCGAAGGCAAGATTACGGTTGAAGGCGAGGCGCTTCAGCAGGTGCAGAAGGATTTTGCAGCGCTGGGTGTGAAGAATGATCAATGCTTGAATACGATCGCTAAGTATCAAAAAGAATATGGCTACCTGCTTGATCCACATACAGCATGTGGAATCGCGGCTTACGAAGCCTTTAATGGCCCGGATGAGATTGGCATTACCTTTGCGACTGCACATCCAGCTAAGTTCGATGAGGCAATTACTTTGATCGATATTAAGCAGGAATTCCCGGCACAGATTAAAGCATTGTTCGAGATGCCACAACATCAAACCGTAGTGGATCATGACAAGGATGAAATCGTGCGTCAGCTGCAAGCTTTTTACGGATTGTAATATCATATACAGTTCTACTTCACAGCACAGCCCCCGTTCTTGGGATAAGAACGGGGGCTGTTTGTGCGTTTATAGTAGCTTCTAACATTAACGTTGCGGCGTACGGGTCTGCTCCCTAGCTTTTTCACAAAAAGCAGCGACCTTGTAAGAGACATAGTACGCCAGCATTTTTTCAGAATCGGTAAAGTCGGTGTCCAGCAGTCTGCTAATAAGATCGAGCTTATATCTGAGTGTATTCCGGTGAATGTACAGCTCGTCTGAGGTGATCTGCATGTTCCGGTTATTTTTGAGATAAACGTAAAAGGTATGATACAGATTGGACTGGTGCACAGTATCGTATTCTTGAAGCTTGAGCAGCTCTGGATGGTAGTAGTTATTATCCTCGTTAAACACAATATCAGCAGAGAGCATCTCATAGAGCTGAATATCTGAATAGTAAGTCAGCTGCTGCTGCGGGCTGAGAATGGAACCGATCCGAATAGCGTTTCGGGAGTGAAGATAGTGTCTCCTACATTGCGTAAGATTAGTGAACATATTGCTGATGCCAAGCGAGATGCCGGTTTGGGCTAGAAATTCCTGCAGCTGCTTATTTACAAGCTCTTTGGAGAGATTTCCATCATGGATCATTACAATCTGCCCGTCATAATAGGTGGAAGGACTGCCCGGAAAAAGCTGTTGCAAACGTTCTCTTAAATAATCATCATAACGGCCTGAACCTTCATACCAGGTAAGATCGAACAGCAGCACAAGCAGCTGATTCCCGAACTTTAGTCCTGCACTCCGCATTCTGTCCTGAATAATCCGGTTGTCCTGAAGCTGTTCCTCTAGCAGAGCGCAGATAAAATCTTCAACTTTTATATTTTTGGCGTTGCGATAGTAGCTGTTTTTGCCCATCTCTTCGGCAAGTATGGTAGCGGTGATGGACAGCAGCTCGTTATCTCTGGCGCGAAAAGGATTTTTGCATCCAAGAAGCAATACATTGCCGATTTGTTTGCCGGCTACTTTTATTTTGGAGATCAGTTTGGAGTTTGACGTTTCCTCGCAGGTTACCTCATAAGATTCATCGCTTTGTTTCCCACGCTGGACACTGTTCATTTTGCTCACGGCCGCAATGAAGTCGTAAGAGCAATAACCTTTGCGGATATTATCACTCCATATGTAATCGTCGATATCGGAAAGGTCAGAGTGAGCTACAATTTTGAAGCTGCAATCAAATACAATGACGGGATTCTGCAGTAGCTCGGCAGCTGTCTGTACGATAGCTGAAAGGCCTGCACCTGAAATGTATGCAGTAAACAAAGATGCGGTATAATGCTCCATTTCGATTTTACCTGATTTTTGCTCATTTAAGGAAACATCCATTCATATCGCCCCCTGTTTCAATAATAGTGCAATATGCACTATAAAGAAGTGATTTTTGGTGCTTGTAAATATATTCACAAAGTATTGGACGCCTTAAACTAAAGGTGGAGGTGCTAAGCAGATGAAATATGAAAAACTGTTTGCAGCAGGTAAAATTGGACGCCTTGAACTTAAGAATAGAATTGTATTGCCGGCTATGGGAACGTCACTGGCCGCGGCCAGTGGTGAAGCGTCGGATGAAATGATTGCTTTTTATGAGGAACGTGCCGCGGGTGGCTGTGGTCTAATCATTACGGAAATTACGCGTGTGGATAATGAGACCGGAGTAGGTACACCGAACCAGCTGAATGCAAGTGACTTGCTGTTTGTGCCGCGTCTGGAGAAACTGGCAAGAGCTGTGCACCGTCATGACAGCAAAATATTCCTTCAGCTCCAGCATCCGGGCCGGCAAAATCACGGACGGCTTATTGGAGGCAAACAAATTGTTGCTCCTAGCGCAGTGATGTCTTCAGCGATTGGGGAAATGCCCCGGGAGCTGTCTACTGAAGAGGTAGAAGAGTTAGTTCGTAAATTTGTGTTCGGAGCTTATATAGCTAAAACAGCAGGTATTGATGGCGTGGAGATCCATGGTGCCCACGGCTATCTTGTAGGACAGTTTCTGAGCCCGCTTACCAATCTGAGAACTGATAAATATGGCGGTTCACTGGAAGGTAGAATGTCATTCCTGAATGAAATTGTGCTTGGCATCAAAAAGACCTGTGGCGCAGGATTCCCAGTATCGGTGCGAATCGACGGCGATGAATTTGTCTCAGGCGGGATTACACTGGATGAGGCTATCCAGACTGCGAAACATCTGGAAAGCATCGGAGTGGATTGCATAAATGTAAGCTCCGGCACTTATGAATCATCCAATACGATCATTGAGCCGATATCCTACCCGCAAGGCTGGAAAAAACATCTCTCCGCAGCCATTAAGCAAGCGGTGCAAATTCCAGTGATTGCTTGTGATGTGATCCGTAAGCCTGAATTTGCTGAGAGTCTGCTACAGGAAGGAAACACGGACTTTGTAGCCCTTGGAAGAGCCCAACTGGCCGATCCGGAGTGGGGTAACAAAGCGGCAGCAGGCAAAGAAGCAGAGATCAGAACCTGTATCTCTTGCCTGTACTGTATTCAGGAAGTGATGGAGTGCAAGGTAATCAAGTGTGCTGTCAATGCCAGAGTGGGCCGGGAGCTTGAATTTGCAGAACCAGCAAAAGATGGCGATGGCAAAGTAGTAGCTGTGATCGGCGGGGGTCCAGCAGGTATGGAAGCGGCACGGATTTTGGCGCTCAGAGATTTTAAACCTGTATTGTTCGAAGCCAGAGATGTGCTAGGCGGCAGTGTGGAGCTGGGAAGCCGGCCACCATTGAAGGAGAAGCTGAACTGGTTTATTGATAATATGCAGCATCAGTTAGAGGACCTGGATGTTGATGTCCGTCTCTCTACGAAACCTACGCTGGAACAACTGAAGCAACTGAACCCTTATGCGGTATTTGTTGCCGCTGGGGCACAGCCTATAGTGCCTGTTATTCCGGGAGTGAAGAAGGCAGCGGTCTGCACCGTTGTTGACGTACTTAGTGGGTCAGTTGTGATTAAGAACAAGCAGGCTGTGGTCATCGGCTCCGGCATGACAGGGCTGGAAACGGCTGAATATTTAGCCGATATGGGAAATCAGGTCACGGTGGTGGAAATGCAGCCGCGGGTTGGCCCAGACGCCTATCTGCCAAATCTGATCGACATTGTGACTAGGCTGAAAAAGAACGGCGTGGAGCTCTTAGCATCAACCAAGCTGGTAGAAGTGCAGGACGGCGCGATTGTGCTTGAGAATACGTCCACTGGGGAAACTTCGCTGAAAAAGACGGATGCTGTTGTATTATCCATTGGTGTTACACCCGATCGCTCATTCGTTGATGAGCTGAAGCAGGTACTGCCCAATGTGAAGGTAATCGGCGATGCAGGCAAGCCAGGACGAATCGGACAGGCCATTCAATCTGGATTCGAAACGGCATTTGTGCTGAACTAAAGGGTTACTAATCTAAGGAGGGTTCATTCATGGTGAGTTTTGTGAAAAGTTTCGCAGATATGCAGAAATACGGAGGCAAGCCAACCACCTTTTATGATGCAGAGATGCTGACGGTGTATTGGGAGACCAAACCAGAGATTATCGAGCGTTTGTTGCCGAAGCCACTGAAGCCAACAAGCCGGCCGCTGGTAAATGCTTTTATCGCCAATTACCCAGCTACGAACTTTTGTCCACCTTATCGTGAAGCTGGATTGTTCGTTCTAGCAGACTATAACGGACAATTAGGCAACTACTGCCTGTCGATGCCTATTACAAGCGATATCGGGATGGCTATGGGCCGGGAAGTATGTGGGCTGCCTAAGAAAATGGCCGATGTGCGTATGAACACCTCAGAAGCTGGCATTGATGGGGCAATCGGCCGGCATGGCATTGACTTTTTCAACGTAAAAGCCACTATGGATGGACACTTCAATGACAATGGAGCCGAGAAGATTCTGGAGGAATATTACGGCAAAGATATCCCTTTGTATAACATCAAATATGCCAATGCAATTGACGGAAACGGCTTCGATCTGATGCCAACCTTGGTCACACAGCGTTTAGTAAGTGAGGTTAAAGTCTATAAAGCGGCAGAAGCCTCTATCACCTTCCAAGACTCCCCGCATGATCCTTGGAGTGAGCTTGAAGTTGTGAATATGCTGGGCGCGGTTTACACCGTCAGTACAAATGTGCTTGAAAAAGGTAAAATTCTGGAGCCTCTGAATCCAATGGAGTATCTTCCATACTGCTATCTCCGCTGGGACTGGTGGGAAAACAATTTGCAACCTGTTTCCTCAGTATAAGCCTATGTGTTTGAAGTGAGTTTGTGCGAAATGAAACCGAAGAAGGATTGGCTAACCAAACATTAGGAGGAATTAGAATGACTAACCTTTTTGATTTGACGGGTAAGACGGCTATTATCGCAGGAGCATCCAGTGGGATCGGGGTACAATTCGCAGAGATGCTTGCTGAGCAAGGAGCAGACATTGCTATTTTGGCCAGAAGATATGACAAGCTTGTAGCAGTAGCCGAGGATATCCGGGCTAAATACCCTGAACGCAGAATAATTCCTATTGAGTGTGATGTAAGAAAAGAGGACCAGATTATTGTGGCTGTTCAAAAGGTTATGGAAGCCTTTGGAAAAATTGATATTCTGCTGAACAATGCTGGTGTGGTGGATGCGGTTCCGATTGAAGCGCTGGAAGAAGAAGCTTGGGATCGGGTATTGGATACTGATTTAAAGGGCGTGTTCCTGATGTCGAAACATGTGATCCGGCATATGAAAGAACGGAATTACGGTAAAATCGTCAATACAGCTTCAATGCTAGGCCTTACAGCTTCTGCTTCGGTTCCTACGCATTCTTACAATGCTGCTAAAGGTGGAGTGATCCATCTGACAAGAGGGGTGGCGGCAACTTATGCTAAGCATGGGATTACTGTTAATGCGATTGGACCAAGCTTGTTCAAAACTGAAATGACTGAGAATACGTTATTTGCAGAAAAAGCGCTAAAAATGTACAACGCAGTGTGTCCGATGGGCCGCCCTGGTAATCCGGGAGAATTAAACGGTGCTGTACTCTACTTTGCTTCAGATGCTTCCAGCTACACTACAGGTCAGACTTTGTTTGTAGATGGCGGCTGGACGATTATATAGAGTTCATCTGGGTCCGTAAGTTGAGGCAATAGTTGTAACTCCAAAAAAAGGGTATCTCAAAAGCCATGAAAGGGTGGCTGGGATACGCCTTTTTTTGCATTGTACGATGAAAGATGCTCCGCCAGTAACAAGGGAATTGCTGAATTTATCAGAAATTGTCGTTAATTTGCCTTAAAAAGTAGACATGACTACCTATGAGTGAGAAAATAGCATGTAGAGTTAGTAATAACTAAAAAGGACGGGATAACATCATGACAATTCGTTTCGGGGTCATTGGAACAAACTTTATTACAGACCGCTTCGTGCAAGCCGGCTTGGAGAATGAGGAGTTTATCCTGACAGCCGTGTACTCTCGCACAATGGAGAAAGGTCAGGCCTTTGCTGCTAAATATGCGGGAGCTACAATTTATACGAATCTGGAAGATATGGTGAAAAGCAAAGATGTAGATGCTATATATATTGCCAGCCCAAATTCTATGCATGCAGAGCAAGCGATTATGTGCTTAAATCACGGCAAGCATGTGCTCTGCGAGAAACCGGCTGCATCCAACAGTATAGAGCTTAAAGCTATGATTGAAGCTGCGCGCACAAATGATGTGCTGCTGGTAGAGGCGATGAAATCGACCTTTATGCCGAACTTTGGAGTGATTCGGGATAATTTGTATAAACTCGGCCAAGTTCGCCGTTATTTTGCAAGTTATTGTAAGTACTCCTCTAGATATGATGCTTATCGGCAGGGGACTGTGCTAAATGCGTTTAATCCCGCTTTTTCCAATGGCTCGTTAATGGATCTTGGTGTGTACTGTTTGTATCCAATGGTGGTGCTCTTTGGCAAGCCTCAATCAGTACAGGCAGTGGGTGTCATGCTCTCCTCAGGTGTGGATGGTGAAGGAAGTCTCATTATGAAATATGACGATATGGATGCGGTAGTTATGCACTCCAAAATTTCCGACTCCTATCTGCCAGCTGAGATTCATGGAGAGAACGGTACGATGGTGATCGACAAGATCAATGAGCCTTATCAGGTGAAAATTTACTATCGTGATGGTACAGTTGAGGAGCTTACGTTGCCTCAGGTGTTTGAACCTATGTATTATGAGGTTGAGGAATTCATCAACTTGATTAAGAATGGTGAACGGGAGAGCAGAATTAATACTCATGAGAACTCCATGGCCGCAGCAGAGATTATGGAGGAAGCCAGAGCACAGATCGGTCTCCGCTATGCCTCAGATTTATAATAAATAGAATGGGGAGCAGGACTTGAAGACTTTTAAAAAGGTTTATATTGAGATAACAAGCGTCTGCAACCTCGCCTGCAGCTTTTGTCCACAAACCGCCCGGACGAAAAATTTCATGAAGCTGGATACGTTTAATACGATATTGGATGAAATTAAACCACACAGCAATCATATTTATCTTCACGTCAAAGGGGAGCCGTTGCTGCATCCCAAGATAGGTGAACTGCTGGATGCTGCTCATGCCAAAGGGTTCAAGGTTAATATTACAACTAATGGCACGTTAATTCATAAAGCCGGACCTAAAATTCTTGGTAAGCCCGCACTGCGTCAGATGAACTTTTCTCTGCACAGCTTTGATGGGCATGAAGGGTCAGAGAACCGTGAAGGTTATCTTTCAGAGATAATTTCTTTTGTACGGGAAGCCTCTGCGCAAGGGGTCATTATTTCTTTCCGCTTGTGGAATTTGACGGAGGATAATCTGACGAATCTGGAAAGAAACCGTAACCGTGAAACCCTCGCCCTGCTGGAGGAAGCCTTCAACTTGGATTTCAAGATCGAAGAAAAGGTTGTGCCTGGCAGTGGTGTCAAGATTGCCCCGCGCGTCTACCTTAATCAGGATCATGAGTTCCGTTGGCCAGCGCTAAATGAGCCGGAAGATGACGGAAAAGGGTTCTGTCATGCCCTGCGGAGCCAAGCGGCGATTCTTGTGGATGGCACTGTTGTGCCATGCTGTCTGGATGGTGAAGGAGTAATTAACCTAGGCAACATCCATGAGACTCCGTTCTCAGAGATTGTGGAGGGGGAGCGGGCGAACAATTTATTCTATGGCTTCTCACGTAGAGAAGCGGTGGAGGAGCTATGCCGCAAATGTGGGTATCGGCAGCGGTTCGGAACCTAATGACTGGAATGCAAACAGAACCGGGACATGGCTATTTCATGAATCCTGGTTCTGTTTTTTAATTAACGGGATTGTATATATATAATAATAGGTCTTTATAGTCTCCACTTTGGAGCGAAGGAGGAGCATATGCTGAAATCACTGGAAGCCATCGCCTTATACCGTGAAGGTGTGCAAGATCATTTGGAGGATAACCTCTGGCTGAAGCTTATTGTCCAAGCGGAGGAGCAGATAGTAAATTTGGAACGTGTGGAATCTCTGGAGGAGCTGGATCGCAGGAATCCCGTACTGGATTATGTGGAACGTAGCTTGCAGATTCTGGACCAACTCCCCCGTTCTATTTGGATAAAAGAGCTGGTGGAAGAAACGTTAATTTGGTCAGAAACGGCTAAGGGAGGTACAGCAAAGGAGCGGCTGGTTTGGCAGGAGGAAGGGATTAATTGTTTTGTACATAATTTAGGTTCCGCACAGTTATATGAGAGATATTTGGGGAGGGCTGTCTCCGAGAAAGGTGCGATGATTCAGCGGCTAATTGAGACTCATGGACTCATAGGACAGCAAATTCGCGGAGAAGTGCCGCCGGAAGTCAATAAGCCACTCCATGATATAGTGGAAGATCAGTTGCTGACCACGGAGGAACTGGAACGCCTGCTGACCGTGCTCAATCATTGCATCATCGGAGCTGTGTCTCCCGAGTTATGGCAGAATGTGCAGCATGAAGTGAAGCAGCTTATTGAGCTGATTTCTTCAGGCAATCTTGCTAGTCCTATGCCGATGAAGGAACGACTGCGCAGAATGCGGCTGGGTCCGATCTCTAGAGGAGAGGATTTCACTACGGAATGGGCTAAGCTGACGCAGGAAGGTTTCCATGCTGAACGGTTGGAGTCATTAAGTAAGATTACCTTCTGGTATGTGGAATCTGCACTACAGACCTTTTCGCTGGAGCAATTTCTGAAGGTGATGGTGCTTGCTGCCCAGAAGGCGCAGAATGAATCCTTAAGCCATATCAGCTTCGAACATGTCATGAACAGCATTTACTACGATTACAAGGGTGTTAAGAAGACCAACATTTATAAGAAGCGGATTATCGAAAAATATTTAGCGGAGCTTACATGGAAGGATATCGAGCAAGGGACTTTGCCTGCTGAGAACCCTCACCTACTCTTGCGGCAATATTCTAAGGAACATCTGCCAGACACGGTATTTTTTCAATTCCAATTCTCGGCAGCGGCTGAGAAGCTGATCGAATTCTGTATGGAAGCAGAAAAATCACCCTTGTATGAACGTGCTGTATTGCTGTTATTCGACCTATTCGAGCTGCGGAGGGACGCTTTCGACCGTTTTCATAATGAAGATACCTACTTAAGCCAAATGAATAATACAGCAGATTATAAAGCCGTAATTCTGGATCATGTCACTGGACAAAAAGTGCTGGATATCGGTCCGGGCGGCGGTGTGTTGCTGGATTTACTGGAAGAGCGTATGCCTGAGGTTACTCCTATCGGCATTGATATCTCAAGCAATGTAGTGGAAGCCTTGCGGCAACGCAAGCAGCGGGAAGGTCGCCAGTGGGAGGTGCTGCAGGGAGATGCGTTGAACCTTAAAGATTTCGTGGAGGCTGGAACGGTGGACACGGTAATCTTCTCTTCGATTTTGCATGAGCTATATTCTTATGTGCCGCTAAATGGTAATAAGTTCAATCATGACACTGTCTCCGCAGCTCTGCGAAGTGCCTTTGATGTATTGTCAGCTGGCGGGGTTATCATTATCCGCGATGGGATCATGACCGAACCCGCATCATTGCTGCGGAGAGTTCGCTTTCTTGAAGAGGACGGTCTGGTGTGGCTGGAGCGTTATGCGAAGGATTTTGCTGGACGTCAGATTCAGTTTCAAAGATTAGGGGAACAAGAAGTGCTCATGCCCGTTAATGATGCCATGGAATTTTTATATACGTATACCTGGGGGGAAGAGGCTTATATTCATGAAGTCCAAGAACAATTTGGTTATTTCACCCCTACGGAGTTTGCCTCATTTATTGAACAGATTTTAGGAAAGCAGGCGAAGCTTGAGATCTTCCGGCATTACCTGCAAGAAGGTTATACCGAAGCTTTGCGTGATAGAGTAAGGTTCATGGATGAGAGCGGACAGGAAGTGGCGCTGCCGGACAGCACCTGCTTTATTGTGATTCGGAAGGAATAGCCGAAGAATAACATTAGCTGCATCTAAAAAGGCAATCGGCAGACCCTCTGATGCGAAGGAGATCCGATTGCTTTTTTATATAGAGAATCTTGCCCTTGTTAGATTAGTATTTCTAGCTGCGACTTATCAGATTCTTCGGCTAAACGTTGAATTTCTTGATAGGTAGCTAATTGTTCTGTCCGCTCATTGGTATTCTCTTCAGAAGGTTTAATTTCTGTTGAACCTGCTTTATCGATCTGATCTTTAATTTTATCTCCCGTGTCTTTCATGGCATCGCCTAACGTTTCGTTCATTTCCGATAGTTTAGTTTCGATTTTGGATAACTGCTCCCGTTTGGCTGTTGCAGAATGAGTAGAACGAGCCTCATCCAGCTCTATTTCCTTGGTCAGAATTTTAGCCTCGCCACGCATCTTAGTGTGGGTAGAAGAAACTACCTCCATTTGGCTAACATCTTGGCTTACAGAAACAATCGTATTCAATCTTTCATTTTGTATCTCTTGCTCGGTTTTAGGTTCATCCGTTGAATTAGCTTTTTGAGCATCTTCTAAGTTCTTTTGTTGCTCTTCGAAGCTGTATTTTGCAATTTGTTGGTCAATCGTTTGAAGCTGCTTGTCGAACTCCTTAAGTTGATCTTGAATAGATTCGAGATTATGTGAACTTTTGGTAGTTCTTTCAATCAGACTGTTCTTACTGTCGATGATATTTTGTTTTTGTTTAAGCAGGGAGTTAACCATTCCGTCCATTTTGGATTGACTTTGAAAAGCGGCCTTTGCAGATTTACTTATTGATAATTTGTCTCCATTACCATTAGTATTGCTGTTTGATTTCATGGTTTTATCGTTAGTTTGGTGACTAACAGAGACATTAAACCTCGTTCCCATAGATGAGGTCATATTCGTTATGTGCATGGTTCTTTATCCTCCTACGACGATAAGATCTATCTATAATATATCGGCAAATCAGCAGTAATACTTAATAAGGAGAGCTGTTAGCCGCAGCGCTGGTTGATGGATACTTAACGGCTTCTTTGTCCTAATTATCCTGGAATGTTATTCGTTTGCAGCGTGTCTAAAGATTTGATTAGCCTATCTGAACAAAGCCCGGAAGAGGAAGCTGTTTTCGATTCCAGGCTTTTTCATGTCTATTTTCCAGTGAATTTTTGTCGGAAGTGAAAGGGAGAGATGCCTTCTTTTTTGGAGAAGCAGGAAGAGTAGTAAGTAATATGATGGAAGCCAACCTCTTCAGCAATGCGGGCGATGGACCAGGAAGTCTGAATTAACAGCCGCTTGGATTGTTCTAGACGATAGGACAGGAGATAGGCCATAGGGGTCACACCATATATTTTCAGCATGTTTTTGGCGAGATAGTTGGGATGATAGTTAAGTTCTTTTTGAAGTAAGGAGTTAGTTACATCACGAGTATAATTTTGCCGAATGAACAATTCAATCTTCTCGGCGAGATGAATGGCGGTTGCATCTGATGCCTCGGCGAGATCGCGGTCCAAGAATTGCAGAAACTGTTGAAAGGAGGCTTGGCGCTTCCAGTTGCGCATCGATTGGGGTTCTTGTTCCAGATGGAAAAAGAACTCTAATACCTCCATTGCCTTCTCTGAAATTTTCATATACTTCGGAATAAAAATTGAGCATACATCGCAGTGATTTAAATAAGCTTTTTGTTTATGGCTCTCGATGAGCTCGCTCTGATTTTCCAGACATTCGTTCATATCCTGACACTCGATCCAGCTGCCGAAAGTCTGAAAATGAATCCAGATGATTTCTGTTTCGATAGGACAGGGGGCAAAGCCATAGTGATGGGCATCTGGTCGAAGGATGAGGAATTCTCCTTCCTTTAGCTCCCAGTGCACCTCGTTCTCGGCGATAGGCAACGTACCCTTTTTAACAATGATTAGATCAAATACGCCGATGCAATTACGACTGATATGATAGTCTCCAGCATTGTAGTGAGCACGGCCACAGTCTATGAAATAAGGAATAGGCGGTGTGATAAAGCTAAGAATCGGTGAGTTCATCGCGAGCCTCCAAAAGGTTGTAATTCCTAAAAATCAGGTTGGAATCCATCGTTTTTGCATGAAGTAGATGAGACTAGCCCGCACCTTTCCTAAACTCCGAAGGCGAGCATTTCATCGCTTTGCGGAAAACCTTTATAAAATAGCTTACATTATCAAATCCGACCTCGAATGCGATGTCGGATATTTTTCTTTCACTTTGCTGCAGCAGATCGGCAGCCTGGCGAATCCGGTAAGAGTTGATGTAATCGACTGGCGTTTTACGAGTCATCATTTTGAAGAAGCGGCAGAATTGCCCCTCGCTCATGGGAATAAGCTCTGATAGATCACGGGTACGGATCGGTTCCTGATAGTTATCTTGGATATAAAGGATCACCTTTTTAAGGCGGTTAATCTTGGTAGTATCTGCATCATCCGATTGGCTGCGGTTCTCAAATCGGCCCTCTGCGGTAATCTTGGAAAGCATGATTAGCAAAGTTCCTTTCATAAAGGTCTCAAATCCGGGCATTTTATTAGCGTATGCCTCCATCATTTGCTTCAGATGATGAAGCAGTTCCTGCTGCCAAGGGATAGCGGGTGTAATATGTCTCGGAAAGCTTTGGCGTTTCTCTTGCAGTGGCAAAATCGCGTTTTGCTGGATCGTATCGTACTGGGCGCTAGCCAAAAGATCAGGCAGAAATACAAGCGCACAGAATTTGCAGGGGGTGTCTTCGTTCAGCACATAGGCGGCGTGTATATCGCCAGATTCGATAAATACCGCTTCTCCAGCTCGGAGAGGAAAATATTCTGTGTCTACTTGGAACAGAATTTCTCCTTCTAGCAGCATAAAGAACTCCGCTTCTTCATGCCAATGTGTATCAAGTACATGCGTTCCGGATGGAAGCTCGATCCAATAAGCTGCGAGTGGAAACATACTATCTCCATGAACTCTGTTTTCTTTTAGCAAACTCTGAGTTGTACGGTCCATATAAACGCCTCTTTTCTTAAAAAACATCAAAATAGTTTTATAAATGAGCTATATAGTATTAGTTTTGTTCATTTTTTATCGGTATAATGCAACTATAAACACCAAATTGAAAGGTGGCAAGTACACAATGAAATTTACTGATGGTCTCTGGCTGGTTCGTGAAGGTATCACGATTAACGGCGCAGTTCAAAATTATGTTGTAGAAAAGACTCCCGAAGGATTAACAGCAATTACACAAACGACTCCAATCACAGGGCGCGCAGCAACGCTGAATTCAACCCTGCTTACTGTAAAATTCCATTCCCCGCTTCCAGGCGTGGTAGGCATTAAAATTATTCATCATGATGGTGTACAGGAACGTGGTCCGGTTTTCGAACTGACTAAAGGTACTGGCGATCATGTGAAGATTGAAGAAACGGATCTCGAAACCGTGCTGATCAGCGGCGGACTTCGTGTAGTGATTCGCAAAGGCGAACAATGGGCGGTGGATTTCTATCGCGGCGAAGAACGTATTACAGGCAGTGGCTTTAAATCCATGGCTTACATCACCGACCAAGACGGCAACACGTACATGCGTGATGAGCTAGATCTCGGCGTAGGTGAATTCGTATATGGTCTGGGCGAACGTTTTACAGCTTTCGTGAAAAATGGACAAACCGTAGATATCTGGAACAAAGACGGCGGTACTAGCTCCGAGCAAGCTTACAAAAACATTCCTTTCTATGTATCAAGCAAAGGTTATGGAGTATTCGTTAATCATCCGGAATTGGTTTCCTATGAAATCGCTTCAGAAAAAGTGAAAAAGGCCCAATTCAGCGTAGCTGGAGAAAGCTTGGAATATTTCGTGATCGATGGACCTACCATTAAAGACGTTATTAGCAACTATACTGCTCTTACAGGTAAACCAGCGCTTCCACCAGCATGGACTTTTGGATTGTGGCTGACAACTTCGTTTACTACCAACTATGATGAAGAAACTGTAAATTCCTTCGTAGAAGGTATGGCAGAACGTGATCTGCCGCTGCATGTATTCCACTTTGACTGCTTCTGGATGCGTGAGTATCAATGGACTGATTTTGAATGGGATAAACGTGTATTCCCAGATCCAGAGGGCATGCTGAAACGCCTGAAGGAAAAAGGCCTGAAGATCTGCGTATGGATCAACTCCTATATTGGCCAACGTTCACGCTTGTTTGAAGAAGGCAAGAAAAACGGATACTTGATCAAAAAGCCTAACGGCGACGTTTATCAATGTGACCTGTGGCAAGCGGGTATGGGACTGGTGGATTTCACTAACCCTGCGGCTTGTGAATGGTATGCCGGCTACCTGCGTGATTTGGTAGATATGGGCGTAGACAGCTTTAAGACAGACTTCGGTGAGCGGATTCCTACAGATGTAGTTTATTTCGACGGATCTGATCCGATGAAAATGCACAATTACTACACTCAACTGTACAACAAAGTTGTATTTGAAGTATTGGAAGAGAAGCTTGGCAAGAATGAGGCAGCATTGTTCGCGCGTTCTGCAACTGCTGGCGGCCAACAGTTCCCAGTTCACTGGGGCGGAGATTGCTACGCAGATTATGAATCCATGGCAGAAAGCCTTCGTGGCGGTTTGTCCCTAGGTTTGTCCGGTTTCGGTTTCTGGAGTCACGATATCGGTGGTTTCGAGAACACTGCTCCGGCACATGTATTCAAACGCTGGTTAGCTTTTGGACTGTTGTCCAGCCACAGCCGTCTGCACGGCAGCACTTCGTATCGTGTACCTTGGGCGTACGATGATGAAGCTTGTGATGTTACCCGCTTCTTCACGAAGCTTAAATGCAGCTTGATGCCTTACCTCTATGATGTGGCTGGCCAGGCTGCAGAGCATGGCTGGGCTTCTATGCGGGCGATGGTTATGGAATTCCCGGAAGATCCAACATGCGAAGTGCTTGATCGCCAATACATGCTGGGTGATTCCTTGCTCGTAGCGCCTATTTTCCAAGAAAACGGCGAAGTGAAATACTATCTGCCAGCGGGTCGCTGGACACACCTGCTATCTGGTGAAACTGTACAAGGCGGATCATGGCGCAAAGAGAAATATGATTTCTTCAGCTTGCCACTGTTCGTTCGTCAGAACTCCTTGCTGGCAATCGGTAGCATCGACAACAAACCGGATTATGACTTTGCGGATGGCGTGAAATTTGGCCTGTATTCACTTGAAGAGGGTACTACTACTTCTGCAACCGTACGTGATCTTAAAGGTGCTCCTGAATTGACTGTGAAGGCTGCCCGCAAAGGCAACAGCGTAACAGTTACTGCAGAAGGCAGCGGTAAAGAATTCTCGCTTTCCCTTAAAGATCTGGGAGCTATCGCTTCCGTAGAAGGTGCAGAGCAAGTAGATGAGACTACAGTGAAAGTAAACGCAGGTGCAAAATCCGTATCGTTTACCATTACACTGAAATAAGATGATTTCTTAAAGCATATTGATATAGCCATAACCTCTCTTGTAGACTGGGTGAACGATCTATTCCCTGGTCTATAGGAGAGGTTTTAGTGTTACAATCTTAACTAATAACGGGGGAAACGTTATGAATACTAATTTAATTAAGGGAAGTGGAGTTTTGAATCAGACGGACTATACCTCTGCTACGGTTCTTTCAACCGCCGCTAATTTTATTATGAATAGGCAAGAACCTTTTACACATACCTTCCGGACTTATATTCGGTTACGGGAAAACGGCCCGTTGCAGCTAAAATTTTGGCATAGCAATGCAGTGGATTCCACTTGGGACCAAGGGCTTGAAGCTTCGGGTAGTGAACCTGGGGGCAGTTGGGTGATCGAATCGGCTTTTATCGCTGATGGAGGAACTGAGCCAAACGGAGCTATTATTGAGCATACACAACATGCTGTCACCTTTGAAGGCAATGTCTCCAAACCAGTAGCGGCCGGTGAATGCTTCTGGAGTGATGAGACAAGCATTAATCTACCCGATGGCCATTACTTAGCTTTTACATGGACGATTAAGACAACCGCTGCGGGCAAATCCATTCCTTTCAATGTAGAAGGCATGCTGGCAACCGCTTATGATGCGCCCGGAAATCTGGCTGCACAGGAATCAGCCGATGGATTTACAGAATCCGACAAGCTTCTGGTACTGCCAAGCTATATCGGGTATAAGAAAGCTGTGAATAAGAAGCTAGTATTTTTGGGAGATTCGATTACTCAAGGTGTGCGGACATTAAAGGACGGATACGAATATTGGGCAGCGAGAATTGCGGATGGTCTTGGTGCAGAGATTGGCGTATGGAATCTCGGCTCAGGCTGGGCTAGAGCGTATGATGTGGCTGCGGATGGCCCTTGGCTTCACAAAGCTAAACAGAGTGATGAACTGATGATTGTCCTCGGCGTAAATGATATTGATATTGGCTGCCGCTCTGCAGATGAGTTACTTGGTGATCTGACAACTATTATTGCTAAGATCAAAACAGCAAACGCTGATGCTAGTATTATTCTAAGTACGGTGCCGCCGTTTAATTTTCAGGAGGCAAGAGAAGAGACTTGGCGTAGAGTGAATCATGAAATCCTGACTAACCCACCTGCTGGAGTAGACCGTGTGTTTGATATAGCAAGCCTATTATCGTTGCCTGCACCAGACGATCACCGGATCAGACCGGAATATATGAGTGGACAAGACGACCCGCATCCGAACGGCATAGCCGGTAAGACAGTTGCGGACGCCTTTTTAAACTGGTATTGATCAACTCTTAAATGTGTCCCGGTAGTCCTTAGGTGAAGATCCAACCTGCTTCTTAAACACTTTGCTGAAATATTTGACATCATGAAAACCGACCATTTCGGAGATTTGGGCCAGCTTTAGACGAGGATTCTGCAATAGTAACTTAGCTTTATCTATTCGGATATTAACAATAAAGTCGGAGAAGTTAATACCGTATTCCTGTTTGAAACGGCGGGAAATATATTCACGGCTAACAAAAAACTTTCCGGCCACTTCCTGTAAGGACAGGTCGGAAGCGTAATTAAGCTCGATATATTTGACGATATCATGCATCGGATTACGTTCTTTAGCTTGTTTCAAGGCGATTACTTCGGCCAGCTCCTGCATTAGGGAATACGACCAGTCACGCCAAGCGAATAAGGAGAACGAGTAACCGTTCGTATAAGGAGCTGGGTGAAGCTGGTCGGCCTGTTCAAGCTCGGCCAGTGCACCTTCAGCTTCAGGGCCTAACATTTCCCGAACCAGCTGGGAACGAAATAATAGAGCATCATTTTTCCATGAGTTTAGGATTTCTGGTGTAACAATCCCGCCTCGGCTAAGCTCATCTACCCAGTGCTGCGCAGCTGTTGATAATATTTCTGGACTTCCGCTGATGACTGCCATTTTCCAATCTTCCTTGACGTCAGCAAAGTTCGTTGCTGATATATTACCGCGAACCTCTGCTTTGGCGATCTCTTTACGATCTCTGAACTCTTCGGAGGAGGAGGAGAAATGGCAGTAATCCTCATGAATTAATAAGTTTCGGCGTTGTAATGCCTCTGCCACCTCTGCACGCTGATAAGGTAACTGCTTAGGTAAGCTGCCGATGCTGCTGATTCCAAAATGCATTCGGACCTGCAAGGTAGAGTAGATGCCATGATTGATTCTGCCTATTAGCTCGACCACAGAGGTTTGAATATCCCACAGAATAATCGCAATCTCCGGAGGACCTCCCCAATAACGAAAAGCAACACCCTTATGCGGACTGTGCAAAAATTCATTACAAATATTGACGATGGCGTAGTTCATTAGCTCGGTGTCTCCGCCAAAACGTTTAATCAAAGGATTGTTACCCGCATCTGTCTGCACCAATATTAAGCGAGCGGAATGGATGTTTTCCGGAATGATCCTATCACTGCATAACCTCCGCAAAGATAAATCAGAATTGATCGGATCATCAATTAGTGCGGATAATAGCTTTTCCCCATAAATGGGCTTGAACTCATTAAGCTGAATACTCTGTTTCTGCCGCTCGCTTCGGTCATCTTCTTCTGAGCGCCAGGCTGCAACTGCCTTAGCTACCGCTACATTGATTGCCTCGGCTTCGATGGGCTTCAGGATATAATCAATCCCCCCATGCCGCACAGTCTGACGTACGAACTCAAAATCATTATGTCCGCTGACTACAATAAACTTAGTGTTGCCGGCGAATTCGTTCACCCAGGTCATTAACTCTATCCCGTTACCTGATTCCATCATCATATCCATAATGACTAATGCTGGTTTAGCCTGCCGGATGATCTCGATGGCTTCATTTCCATTTCCGGCTTCCAGAATTTCATCGATTTGATGGGCTTCCCAGTCGACAAGCAGTCTGACTGCCTTTCTAACTCTTGCCTCGTCATCAACAATCAACGCCTTCATATCTTTTCACGCTCCGCTATAATTTCAATTTCCAATTTCACTAATACTCCACCCGCTCTAAGGTTATCAACAGTTAAAGTGGCACTATCTCCGCACACAAACTTGAGTCGAGCCAGAACGTTCGGCAGACCAATACCTGATCCTGTAGCTTCCTTGGTTTGCTCTGTATTTCTTAATAAATCTATATCTGTTCTAGTAGGATGCTGTAGCTTCTGCTTTAAAAGATCTAACTTCGCTGAAGGGATCGCATTTCCGTTATTTTGGATACAGATTTCCATCCGGTTGTCATCCACTCTTGCTGCGGTGATTTCAATGAATCCGTCACTGCGGGAAAGATTAAAGCCGTGTTTGAAATAATTTTCTACAATAGGCTGTAAAATCATTTTCGGCATAAACGTCTCTAAAAGTGATTCCTCCATATCGTAGCGGAAACTGAACTTATTTTCAAAACGTTCCTTTTGCAGTTCAATGTAGGCTTTGACATGATCCAGCTCATCCCTAACAGTTACGATCTTCTCCTCATTGTACATGCTGTAGCGCATCATTTTGGCTAGAGCTGAAAGAAGTGAGTAAATTTGGGGCACTTTAAGCTCTAAGGCCAGCGTGCCAATGATTTGCAACGTGTTATTCAGAAAATGCGGGTTGATTTGTGCTTGCAGTGCCCGCAGTTCATTGGTTTTATTGGACAATTCCAGCTTGTACTCCCTTAGGATCAGGTTGTTGATCGTGTCCATCATACTGCGGAATCGCTCGGTAACCACGCCAATCTCATCTTTGCCCATAGGTTGAATTTCAACATCAAGATTACCGGTCTGCACCTGATTCATGTAACGAGTCAACTGCTTGATAGGAGCCGTGATTCGAAAAGAGATCAGGGTCGTTAACGTGGCAATTGTAATCAAAAGTAGAACAAGGAGGATTATATTGATCGCTGCCGCCTCATTGGCTTCCCGGAAGAGATAGGACGTAGGAATCTGCTTCACGAGGGTCCAATTTAAACCTTGGGTTTCGATTCTCTGGTAAATAAACACAGCATCTTCCTCTTCAAAATACCCTTGGGAGCTTTGATTGGTAGCGATTTGCTTGTTGTACCAGGAGGCATGTAGACGCTTGCCGTATTCCTCACTGTTGCTTCCGTATACAATCTTGCCATCGCCATCCAGCAGCCAAATGTTTTCCTGTTTCTGATCATATAACTGACTGACGATGTCGGTAAGAGCCGTTAGCTTAACATCGATCGACAGGAAGCCGATTGGAGTGGTAGTTGGAATCCTTTCAATTCGTCTATGCAATGTGAACACAGGTTCCGGTATGAGTTGCGGGATAGGTGAAGTTAGGCCGTAGCTGTGACTTATATGTGTACTTTGTATAACCACAGGAGAACTGCTAGTGATGTCTGAGTCGGCATAGGGAGGAATACCCTGCCAACGTTTGGGTGTATTCTGGGTGAGCAAAGTGGCTTTTCTATCCTTGGCACCGTACAGATACACCTGGGATATATCTGGCATGGATGAAGAAATGTAATTTAGAGAAGAATAAATTCGTGTATTTGCTGCCATATCCTCATATCCCGCTTCGAGCAGTCTGTAGAAATCTGAATCTGAATAAACGATAAGGGAGAGACGATTGATCTCCTGAATCAGACTTTCGATGTTTCTATTGCCTTGAAAGAGGAGGTTCGTATTCTCGTCTACTGCCCTTGTTCTTAGGGATTGAGTGCTATAGTGATAGCTAATAAACATGGTGGCCATAATACAAATTAACGTTGGCAGTAGGATAAAAACGATCAATTTTGTGCGAATCGTGTTCCATTTCATCGAAATTTGTCACATCCGATCAATATTTTACACCTGAAAGATCACTTTAGTAGGTGTGAGGTACCCTGAAAAAAACAGATAATATGTGTATAAAGCATAAACAAGTAAGTGAGCAAAAGAAAGGGGGGGGCAATAAATGCGCGGCACTAAGTTGTCCCAGTTAGGTCAACAGCTTTTTTTCGTTGGTCCGGCAGTTTTGTTTTTTACCTTAATAACGATTATCCCATTTTTGATGGGGATGTATTACTCTTTCACAGATTGGAACGGTGTATCCGGTAATGTAAGTTGGGTCGGATTTCAAAACTTTTCCACTATTTTCTCAAATGACCCTGACTTCTGGTCTTCCTTTTGGTTTACGGTAAGATTTACGGTGTTAGGTGTGATTTTGACTAACGTGGTAGGCTTCTTCTTGGCTTATCTGTTAACTAAACCTTTAAAGACACGTAACATGCTTCGGACCATTTTCTTTATGCCGAACGTGATCGGGGGATTGTTGCTTGGTTTCATCTGGCAATTTATCTTCATCAAAGGGTTCGCCACTATGGGCGACCTTACAGGATGGTCCTTCTTTAATCTTCCTTGGCTCGGTGATGCCACAACAGGATTCTGGGCGATTGTAATGGTCTTTGTTTGGCAGTCTTCCGGTTATCTAATGGTTATCTACATTGCCTCGTTGAGTAACGTATCTAAAGAAGTACTAGAAGCGGCTGATATTGATGGGGCTTCCCGTTGGCAGGTGCTACGCAATATCGTAGTTCCACTAATTATGCCTGCTGTAACTATCGGATTATTCTTGGCCATTTCCTGGTCATTCAAAATGTTTGACCTTAACTTGTCCTTGACGAAGGGCGGACCGTTCAAATCGACGGAATCCGTTGCTATGAATATTTACAATGAAGCCTTCCTGAACAATCGTTACGGGCTGGGTACTGCAAAAGCGCTGCTGTTCTTTGTAATTGTAGCCATCATTACTCTGATTCAGGTCCGTATCACGAAGAGCAAGGAGGTTGAAGCGTAATGAAACCTACAGAAAAAAAGAGATGGAATATTGGCACGGAAGTGATAATGATCCTTCTGGCCCTGCTCTTTCTCTCTCCATTCTATTTCTTGCTCGCAAACTCGGTGAAATCCTTCGGTGAAATTCTGAGTGATGCGGCAAGCTGGCCAAAAGTATTTATGTGGTCGAACTATTCAACCGCCTGGAAATTAGCCCGTTTCGGTGAAGCTTTCCGAAACTCGGTTATTATCACAGTGATCAGTGTTATTCTAATCTCTCTGTTCAGTGCGATGGCATCCTATCGTATGGTTCGGGCGAATACGAAATTCAATCAGTTCTTGCTGCTTATATTTGTAGCGGCAATGGTAGTTCCGTTTCAAACGATCATGATTCCAATTCTGAAGGTCGTAAATGTTATTGGAGTAAACAACTCTTTCCTTGGTTTGATTATCACGAATCTAGGGATCAGTGTTCCGATGGCGATCTTCCTGTTCCACGGCTTTATCAAGTCCGTTCCTCTTGAAATTGAAGAGGCGGCTACAGTAGATGGATGTAATCCTATTACCGTGTTCTTCCGTATTGTGCTTCCTTTGCTGAAGCCAATGGTGATGACAACGATCGTGCTAAACGCACTTGGAATATGGAATGACTATCTGTTGCCATCCTTGATTCTTCAGGCACCAGAGCTTCGGACCATTCCACTGGCGACTTTCTCCTTCTTTGGTCAATACACCAAACAATGGGATATGGCACTTCCGGCTCTCGTAATCGGGGTCGCACCAATTATCATTTTCTACCTGTTTATGCAACGTTACATTGTTGAGGGAATAGCGGCTGGCTCGGTGAAAGGTTAACACCGAGCCCTTCGTTCCAAATATTTTTTAAGCAGTCCACTATTTTAAGGGGGAATATATAATGAAGAAGAAACACTCCGCAGTTGCTCTATCAGCAGTAATGGCAATGAGTATAGCTCTAACAGCATGTGGTGGTAATAATAACGCTTCTAGTAACTCACAAAATGGAAGCGCTGGCACAAATTCAGGTGAAGTGAAGACCGTAAAGATCTTCCAATTCAAAACTGAAATCGTAGAAGGCCTCAATGAGCTTAAGGTTGAATTCGAAAAAGAATACCCTAACATCAAGCTGGATATCCAAACAGTTGGTGGTGGTGCGGACTACGCAGCAGCATTGAAAACTAAATTCGCTTCCGGCGATGCGCCTGATATTTTTTCCAATGGTGGATATGCAGAAATGGAACTTTGGGGAGACAAGATGGAAGATCTGTCCGACCAACCTTGGGTAAAAGATCTGATTCCTATGGCTGCAGAGCCTATGACTAAAGATGGCAAAGTATACGGTATGGCAATGAACCTAGAGGGTATCGGTATTGTGTATAACAAGGACTTGTTCGCTAAAGCGGGAATCACTGAAACTCCAAAAACATTGTCACAGCTTGAAGAAGCAGCTAAAAAGCTGCAAGCTATCGACGTAACTCCTTTTGGTAATGCATATCAGGAATGGTGGCTGCTAGGTAACCAAGGGATCAGCGTAGCCTTTGCACAACAAGATAATGTAGATGAATTCATCAAAGGTTTGAATGAAGGAACTGGTACAATTGTAGGAAATAAAACGTTTGAAGAGTGGAGCAAGTATCTCAAACTGACTTTACAATACGGACAAAAGAATCCTTTGACCACAGATGCTAACACTCACCTGGCAATGTTCGCAAAAGGCGAAACTGCAATGATGCAAGAAGGTAACTGGGCACAAACTCTTGTTGATAACATCACTCCTGATATGAACATTGGTATGTTCCCTATGCCAATCAATGAAGATGCTGAGAAGAATGACAAAATGACTGTTGGTATCCCTGCGAACCTTGTAGTCAACAAAGAATCCGGTTCTAAAGAAGAAGCAAAAACTTTCTTGAACTGGTTGGTAACTTCCGATATGGGTAAAGAGTATATCGTTAAAAAATGGAAATTCATCCCTGCTTTGTCCACAATCGAAGCAACACCTGAAGACATCGGTATGCTTGGAGCAGACGTATGGAACTATGTAAAAGAAAACAAAGTTTATGGCCTGCAATCCTCCAAATTCCCTGATGGTGTAACGCAAGAATTTGCCAGCGTGATCCAACAGTTCATCGCTGACAAGGTTGACGTTAACGGCTGGATGACTGGTATGCAAGCTGCATGGGACAAGCTTAAAAAATAAGTAAAGCACATTTATAGAGAAGATTTAATGGATATTAGTGGTTAACAGAAGCGCTCTCCGTATACCTCATCAATTTGAGACGGGGAGCGCTTTTTTTGGGAAACAGGGCTGAATATCAAGGGATGGGGAGAAGCGCCAATGAAACGATATGATCATGTTCAGATGGGTGTGGACTATTACCCGG
Source organism: Paenibacillus sp. FSL F4-0122 (assembly GCF_038002845.1). Lineage (NCBI taxonomy): Bacteria > Bacillati > Bacillota > Bacilli > Caryophanales > Paenibacillaceae > Paenibacillus > Paenibacillus sp. FSL F4-0122. Next base: position 1,270,957 of record NZ_JBBODI010000001.1, on the reverse strand, counting down.
AGCATTGGGATGAATCCATGTGGGAACCAGATATCAAGTTGATGAAAGAAACAGGTGTTAAAGTAGTCCGGGTTGCTGAGTTCGCATGGAGTCGACTGGAGCCAACTGAGGGGAATTACCAGTTCGAGTGGCTGGACCGCGCGCTGAACCTTTTTCATCAATATGATCTGCAGGTTGTGATGGGTACGCCAACAGCTACACCGCCAAGATGGTTAACGACGAAATTTCCAGATGTGCTTCCGGTGTTTGCTAATGGAGAGACCTTTCACCCGGGGGTACGTGGACACCGCTGCTATAACAGCACATCACTGCGTGAGTATGGCAGCCGTATTATTCTGCGTCTTGCCGAGCGTTACAGTGAACACCCGGCCGTCATAGGCTGGCAGACTGATAATGAATTTGGCATGTTGGATTGTCATTGTGACGCTTGTAATACTGCTTTTCGAGCATGGGTACAAGCTAAATACGGAACACTGGATGAGGTCAATGCAGAATGGGGAACCGTAGTTTGGAGCGGGGAGTACAGCGATTGGAATGAGCTTACCGTGCCGCTGGGCGGATCACCTCATCAGAATCCCTCTTTTCTACTGGACTTTCAGCGGTTTCAGTGGGATTCGGTGGTAGCGTTTCAGACGGCGCAGATCAATATTTTGCGTATGATTTGTCCAGAGCATTTCATAACCCATAACTTTCACAGCTATCCGCAGCGTCTCGATATGTACGCAGTGGGTGCAGATCTGGATGTGGCTGCGTTTGATTATTATCCGAATACTTCGCCAACCAAACAAGATACGACGCCTTATAGCGGAGCGCTTTCATTGGACGTAACCCGTGGCATCAAACGTCAAAACTTCTGGATTATGGAGCAGCTGAGTGGATCGCCGGGTTGTTGGATGCCGATGTGGCGAACCCCTTATCCAGGACTGATTCGTGCCTATGCATGGCAGGCGATTGCTAGAGGTGCGGATACGGTTGTTCATTTTCGCTGGAGAAGTGCAATTTCAGGAGCAGAACAATTCTGGCACGGGCTGATTGACCACAGCAATGTTCCGGGACGCAGATTAGCGGAGTTCACGCAGCTATGTCATGAGGTTAATAGGCTGAGCGACAAGCTCCAAGGAACGATGCTGAAAAACGAAGTGGCTATCCTCCATTCCCATGAAGAGAAGGCCGCACTGGATATTCAGCCGCAGGCAGAGGGCTTTGATTATTATGAGAACATTAAGCAGATTCACCGGGCGGTAACCAGGCTTGGCATCGGCTGCGATGTTATCGACCTCAGACAACCGCTTGATGGATACAAAGTAGTGATCGCTCCGAATTTATATTTGCTGGATGAGGAGATCGTACGTAATCTGGAGGATTTTGCCCTCGCTGGCGGGACCTTGCTGATCACCAACCGTAGTGGTGTCAAAAATATAAACAACATCGCAGTCATGCAACCGCTGCCCGGGCAGCTGAGCTACTGTACCGGCGTTGAAGTGCTGGAGTATGATCCGATTGGCGCTGAAACACATGCCATCATGGACGCGGAGGGTAACCAATACGAATGTACGCAGTGGTGCGACATTCTCCGGCCGGTAGTGGCCCAGCCGATTGCTTGGTATGGTGATGATTTCTATCGCGGCACACCCGCTGTAACTGTTAATTCCTTCGGTAAAGGTCAGGTTTATTACTTCGGAACTCATGCGGAAGAGAAGTACTGGTCAGTTCTATTAGAGAACCTGACTAAGGAAAAAGGGTTATTACGCTTTGAAGGATTGCCAAACGGAGTACAAGCCTCCGTGCGGACTGGAAATCAGGGAAGCTTCTTATTCCTGCTTAACCTGAGCCGCGAGTCGGTGATCGTTCCGTTGCCACGAGAATACAGCAGCCTGCTGGATAATAAGATTCGATCGGGAAAGCTCCAGCTCGAGCCGTATGGCGTAGAGGTGCTGGAGATTTGAGTGGTTTTGAGTAAAGAGGTATTGAAGTGGGTTTGGGAGTGTGGCAGGAGAGAGGAAAGTGGAGTGAGGGATGTGTGGAGTAGGGGAAGAGCGGTGTAGGGGAATGTGTGGAGTAGGAATAGTGAAGTAAGTGGAAGTGTGTAGTAAAAAATGAGTGGAGTAGGGCATGCAGAAACTTTAACAGAAGCACAACAGAAAATAGTTGCACTTCGTACACTTATTTGAAGTGTTGGAGTGTTTAATTGGTTTTAGTTGCACTTTGTGCAGCTAAAAATTGGCTAATCCCGCTGCAAGGCCATATTCCGAGAATATAGTTGCACAGAATACACTTATATGGATAATCTCTGCCGTGCAGGCTATTTTAAGTGTACAAAGTGCAATTATTTCGTCTGACTTACTCATACTGAACTGAAGAGAGCTGCACAATGGGCTCCAACATGATCAGATTTCCACATGAAGTCCATAACATGATCAGATTTCCACATAGACTCCCATCATGTACAGATCTACACGATCCAGCTCAGAGGTGCCGCACACTCGCAGCCAAATGCACCCAGCCAACGTACCGTACCGCACCGCCCATTTCTACACAATAGTAGCGCATACCATACTCTTACTACGTTCTAGCCGCATATTCCCAGCGAGCAATTTTTCCACAGTGGGCGGGACATTTTTAATGCAGGCGTCTAAATTGCTCCGGCGTAGTCCCGGATTGCTTGCGAAATGTGGCTACATAGTGACTGACATCGCGGAAGCCGACTAGCTGGGAGATAGCTTTTACCGTAAGATCGGGTTGGCTTACGAGCATTTCTTTGCTTTTGCGGATGCGTAAACGTACGAAGTAGGCATAAGGCGAGAGTCCGAAAGTTTGGACGAATAGGTTGTTAAGATAGCGCCCAGATACCCCTAGTTCATCGGCTAGATCGTTCAGTCCGAGATCAGGATCGCCATAATGGCTGTCCATCCATTTTAGCAGTGGCTGCAGCTTATCTACATTGCGGGAAATCGCCGTATTGTTATGAAGCTGGCCATATTTACTCAAAGTAAGCAAAAAACGATAAGCATCTGTGGAGGCGCCGAGACCAAACATATCCTGGTAGGCATCATGACGATCCAGCATTTCCTTCAGCAGATTGGGGAGAGGCGCTTCATTTTCCCAACGGTAAAAAGAATTACTATTCATCCCAAGCGTCTCCAAAATAGATTGTGCCGAATCGCCACCGAACGTTAGATAATAGGTACCCCAGTTTTTAGTGGAGGCCTCATAACGATGGGGTGTATAGGGAAGTAGTAATACGCCGCTGCCTACGGGCAAGGAAAAGGTTTTATTGTCAAAATGGATAATCCCTTCACCTTCTGAGGTCTGAAGCCAATGATACGTGTCATAGCCATCGGGGCGGGATACTTTTTCCTGATCATGATTGTGCCCCATACTGTCTAAAGTGATTGGCAAGTGCTGTCCACCTTCATGGACGAATACGATCCTGCGATGCATGATTTCGGACAATGCTATCCTCTCCTGTTAGTTCTATATTCTTATATGTATGAGATATTATTTTATATTTAAAGGGCAACCTTAACCATTTACAATAGATATATAATTATACTATAAAGGGTGTGCGAAGTGTGATTAACGATAAATTACCTAAAATTTGGTACGGTGGAGATTACAATCCGGAGCAATGGGATGCGCCTGTATGGGCTGAGGATGAACGGATGTTCAAGCTGGCGGGAATTGATGTTGCCACAATTAATGTGTTTTCCTGGGCTTTAATTCAACCTTCCGAAGATACTTATGATTTCTCCTCATTGGATGAATTAATGGATAGACTATATAAAAATGGAACTTATGTATGTCTAGCTACAGGAACAGGAGCGCATCCAGCTTGGATGGCTCACCGATATCCTGAAGTGACACGTGTCGATGTCCAGGGCAGAAAACGTAAGTTCGGTGGACGTCATAACTCCAATCCGAACAGTTCAGTTTACCGCAAGTATGCAGCGAAGCTGGCTGGTAAGCTGGCAGAACGCTACAAGGATCATCCGGCACTGGTAGCTTGGCATATTTCTAATGAATATGGTGGCTATGATTATTCCGAACAGTCCGCTGCTGCCTTCCGTGTCTGGTTGAAGGAGCGTTATGGTTCGCTGGATGCTTTGAACAAGGCTTGGAATACACGCTTTTGGGGACATACGTTTTATGATTGGGAAGAAATTGTGGTGCCAAATGAGCTGAGTGAAGAATGGAACGGTAACCGTACTAACTTCCAAGGGATCTCGTTGGACTATCGCCGTTTTATGTCTTATAGCTTGCTCGAATGTTACAAAATCGAATATGAAGCGATCAAAGAACACAGCACCAACGTACCTGTTACAACGAACCTGATGGGCTTTTATCCGGAGCTGGATTATTTTGAGTGGGCCAAGCATATGGATGTAATTTCTTGGGACAACTATCCTTCACTGGACACACCGGTCAGCTTTACAGCAATGACACATGATCTTATGCGTGGATTAAAAAATGGCCAACCGTTCATGCTGATGGAGCAAACACCGAGCCAGCAGAACTGGCAACCGTACAACTCTTTGAAACGTCCAGGCGTTATGCGCCTATGGAGTTACCAGGCTGTAGCGCGTGGTGCAGATACTGTGTTGTTCTTCCAGCTGCGTCGTTCGATAGGGGCTTGTGAAAAGTATCATGGAGCGGTAATTGAGCATGTGGGTCATGAACACACACGGGTATTCCGTGAATGTGCTGAGCTGGGCAAAGAGCTGGAACAGCTTGGAGATCAATTACTGGATGCGCGCAGTGCAGCTAAAGTAGGGATCATTTACGATTGGGAAAATCGTTGGGCACTTGATCTATCAAGCGGTCCGTCGGTTGCCTTGGATTACGTGAATGAAGTTCACAAATATTATGATGCGCTGTATCAGCAAAATATCGAAGCCGACATGATCGGGGTTGAAGAGAACCTGTCCAAGTATGAAATTGTTATCGCACCTGTAATGTACATGGTCAAGCCAGGTTTTGCAGAGAAGGTTGAAGCCTTTGTAAAAGCGGGCGGCACATTCATTACGACTTATTTCAGCGGTATTGTTAATGAGAACGACCTTGTAACGGTTGGAGGTTATCCAGGCGAGTTGCGTAAAGTACTTGGAATTTGGGCAGAGGAAATCGATGCATTACTACCAGGTATGAGCAATGAGCTCGTGCTGGATAAAACGTGGGGTAGCTTGAGTGGTTCTTATAAATGTGATCTGCTCTGCGATCTGATCCATGCCGAAGAGGCAGAAGTTTTGGCAGAGTACGGTTCTGATTTCTATAAAGGAATGCCTGCACTGACTGTGAATAAATTTGGCGAAGGTAAAGCTTATTATGTGGCGACTAGCCCAGAAGCTGGATTCCTGCAAGGTTTCCTAGCGAATCTGTGTGCCGAAAAGAACATTCAGCCGCTGGTAACTGCACCGGAAGGTATCGAATCTGTTCAACGTGTGAAGGATGGCGTATCTTATCTGTTCTTGCTGAACCACACCGCTGGTGATTTAAGCGCCGATATTGGGGCGGCTGAGCGTACTGATCTACTAACAGGTAATGTAATTAGCGGTTCAGCTGTTGTGCCGGGTCGCGGAGTATTGATTTTGTCGTATAAAAAATAGTTGAGTCTCATCTAACCTATATAAATTTGAAATCCCCACTACAAAACGCTTTTATGAAGCTGATCGTAGGTGGGGATTTTTTCTGTTATCTTTTGGTGTTTCAGTCGCTGCTCATTTTGCCTTCAGCCGTACCCATTGGGTTTCCGCTGCTTAAAGTAATGCTCTCCGCCAAAGTGGAATCGGATTTCAGCGTATATTGGATAATGTCATCAGCTTTCAGGTCAGCTAAGCTGATCGTGTTCTCCTGACGCGTGCCATTGTCGGAGGTCACCGTTACAATTTTGGTATCAGCATCAATTGTAATATCTGTGGTTTCCTCGGAGAAGGTTTGCTGCATCCCACCACCCTGTGGTCCACCATCTTGTCCACCGCCGTCAGGGCCACCTCCTTCCGGCATTCCCCCCTCTGGAGGTGTACCGTTATCTGAGCCTTGATCATCTTCGGGTCTTTCCGGTGGAGTACCGGCCTGACCATTTTGCATATCGGCTCCAGCCGTACCTCCAGTGCCTTGTGCGGGCGGGGAAGGCATTTCTGACGTATAGATTGTAATCGTGTTGTCGCTAATACTCTTAATCTTGCCGAAATTCATGGACATGTCGGGTCTGCCGTTTTGTTGATTGTCGTTTCCTTGAGATTGCTGTGCCTCAGTGTTATCTGCGGGTGCCGTGTTCGCTTGGTTATTGGCAACTGCTGTTCCTTCGGCCTCCGAATTCGTGCTGCAGCCAGCTAATAATAAAGAACCAAGTAGACTTCCTGAGATCATAATCGGGATTAATTTTTTCATTTATTTTCTCTCCTTAATAGTTTTAGATAGATTAGGAGGAATATATCAGATGGTTCTGAAAGGTTGCTTAAGATCAGCTGAAAGTTTGCCTAAAGAAATAGATCAAGGAAATGCTATATAATAATCATATAAGTGGGATAAAACTCTACAAAGGTAAGTCATGGTAAGACATAACCAACGTTCAGGAAAGAGGCAGTACATGAAGAATTTACTCGTAACAGGCTACCGTGCGCATGAGCTCGGTATTTTTGACAATAAACATCCGGGAATTCCTTATATCAAAAAGGCGCTGTCTAACAGATTAAAGCCGCTAATTGAAGAAGGCGTCGAATGGATTATTACCCCTGGCCAGTATGGTGTCGATCTTTGGGCTTGTGAGGTGGTATGTGAACTCAAGACTCAATATCCTGAATTGAAATTGGGGATCATTACGGCGCATACTGGACAGGAAGAGAAGTGGAAGGAAGAGAAGCAGGAGGAATACCGACGTATTATTGCGGGTGCGGACTTTTGCAGGGCGGTCAGTAATGCCCCTTATGACGGCAGCTGGCAGTTCAGGGCCAGAGATGACTTGTTGTTCCGCAAAAGTGACGGAATATTGCTCTTTTATGATGAGGATGCGGCGGAAGGCAGCCCGAAGTTTTTTAAAGAACGAGCGCTGAAGCTGCATGCAGAGGGAGACTACGAGCTGTTTCTTATTCATTCTGATGAGATTCAAAATATTGCCGATGAAGAAAATCAGCGAGATTATGAATAAAGCTACGAACGAAGACATCGCGAAATAAAAAAGCCCGAATCGGCATTGGGAAATCACCGTTACGGGCTTTAGTTTCTATTTGAACGAGAGGTGGAGAATAGGATGAGTGAGGTCAATCAAGCAGATATTTGTTATGTTATTTTGCTTAGCCCGACGAATCAAGACCGTAGAGACATGGAGATTATTCGTGGTCATGTTAAACATTTACAAGAGCTGGACCGCAAAGGACAATTAGTGCTGTGTGGTCCCTTTAGTGATTGTCCTGGCGGCATGGTTATTGTAAGAGCGAACTCACGCGAAGAAGCCGTTCTCCTTGCCGAAAAAGATCCTTACGTGCTGTCTGGCATTCGTAGCTATGAAGTGCGTACATGGAGTCTGTCCCATGAGGGAAACAGGCATTTAGGTATTGTTCCACTCCAGGAATAGGCTTAATCAAATGAAGCTTTTTAGCGAAGGCGCTTTTCGCACCTTGTAATGCTGCTCATAGGCATAGGCTAGCTTGATAAGCGTGGGCTCCTGATAAGCTTTTGCTGAGAAGGTTACACCAAAGGGAGCACCGGCTGACGTATACCCAGAAGGAACGACGATGGAGGGGTATCCTGCTCTGGAAGTAATTCTGGCGCCAAAATCGGCAGGGAACAGCAGGGCATCCAAATTGTATTCTTTCATAGTGGCATCAATCCCTTCTTCCTTGCATAGCTTTAGGTCAGTCGCACGATGGCGTAAATATTGAGCTTCGCTTTGTGTGCCGGAAGAGGTATATTCCGCATCTATTAACGTAGCTTGACCAAATCTCAAAGTCTCCACAGGGTGTGCATGATTAAAGTCAATAATATCCTTCAAGGTTCGCATAGGTGCTCCGGGACCCAAATGAGATAAATAAGCATTCAGTGCTGTTTTAAATTCGTTTAATACCACCGAAGAGTAACTAATTTCGCGGGCGGTCTTAATATCCGCGGGATCAATGATGGTCGCTCCAAGCTCTCTCATCCTGTCGACGGAAGCGTTGAACAAAGCAAGCTGCTCATCTGTGAGCTCCTCAAAATAATAATCACGTGGTATCCCAATTCGAGCGGCCTGCAAACCATTCGGATCAAGGAATACAGTATAATCCCCGTGGACTTTACCTGTATTTGTTCCCATCGCTGCATCGTGCTGATCATTGCCCAGCATGGCGTTTAGTAGCAACACGGCATCATGAACGGTTCTAGCCATAGGCCCTGCGGTGTCTTGTGTATTGGAGAGCGGCAGGATTCCTGAACGGCTGAGCAGCCCCACGGTTGGCTTAATGCCGATGATGGAGCCCAAATTACCGGGATTAAGAATCGATCCTGAAGTTTCTGTGCCAACAGAGACCGTACAGAAATTACAAGCGACAGCTACTGCTGAACCCGCACTAGAGCCGCCGGTTGGCGTAGAAATATTGTAGGGGTTAAGGACTTGCCCGCCGCGGGAGCTGTAACCGGAGGGCATGCCGTTCGTCATAAAATTGGCGAATTCGGTCATATTGGCTTTACCCATAATAATGGCTCCGGCTTCACGCAGCTTGGTAACTATAAACGCATCTTCCCCGGCAAAAGAATTCGCCAAAGCCAGCGAACCCGCACTTGTATGCATTTTGTCCCCAGTATTGATGTTATCTTTCAACAACACAGGTATCCCGTGCAGCGGGCCGCGAGGGCCATTAATTGCCCGTTCCACATCCAGAGATTCTGCGATAAACAACGCATCAGGATTAATCTCCAGTACAGAGTTAATCGTCAGGCCGTTTTTGTCGTGATCAGCAATGCGTTCATAATACATGAGAACTAGTTGTTTTGACGTAATTTCTCCGGCTTCTAATGCAGCTTGGATGTCCGGTATGGTGGCCTCTACGATTTCAAAACTCATATGCGTTCACGCTTCTTTCCCTCTAGGATATGGCTTCTCCTTCATCTAACCATAATTTGGGTGTTGTTGGTAGTTTTCTTTTTAGACTTACATTTTGATTGGCCATTTGATATATTCAGGTGTGCATTGTAATTTTTTTATTTTTCTAGATTAGGAGCTAAATTAAGAACATGAAAAACCACAACTTTGCTTCAAAAATTATCACTTTTTTTGTGGTGATGATAAGTTTTGCTGTTTTATTTTCAAGTCAAGCCTTTGCGGACGACAGTGATCTCAAATGTTATTTGGACGGTAAGCAATTACATTTTAATGTAAGTCCTATCCTGAAAGATGGAGTCACATATGTACCCATGCGGTCGATATTTGAAGCTTTAGGCGCAACTATAAAATGGGATAATCATGCGAAGTCGGTCTCAGCGGTTAAAGGGGATATTAACATTTTTTATCTGGTCAAAGAAGGAAGAGTAATTGTAAACGCCAAAGAGAATGAGCATGTCTTAAAGGGTATCAATTTTCAAAATAATACACTCGTCCCTCTAAGATTTATTAGCGAAGTGTTGGGTAGTAGTGTCACTTGGGATGAAGGTGCAAAATCTATTTACATAACCTCACCAGTTGCCGAGGAGAAGCTTATTGCTCCGGTTAACAGAACAATTTCAGTAGGAAGTCAAGAGCAATCAAAATCGTTATCAGATGAGAGAAACAGGTTTGTTATAAACGTAAAGCACTACGGTATTAAAAATAATCAGTTGTATAGCTTGCTCGAATTTTCTAACATGGATAATAAAGACATCTCAATAAATTTTAAGCCCGGTGATCAAAAAATCATAAAGACGTTCTCAAAGGAAAAGGATCCCATGCCGACTCTGAAAATTGAAAATTGTACGGAAGTAACCCATAAAGTAGTTATCGATAATATTGGCGGGAATATATATAAAATCCCGGAATTTTCAGTTAATCAGGCGTGTGTCAGTTCCAACCAATCCCAACAAGATGCGCTTGATGTATGGCGGAACAACAATTCCGGCCTCTCGGAATTAGGCAGTAACCTCGTGTCTGTCCGTAAATATATTCAAGATCAGACGGGTGGGCTGCAAAACTTTATGATCCCAGCCAATAAAGCTGAACAGCTGATCTTGGTCGCCCCAGTTGGAGGGAAGGATAGGTTGGTTGTGGAGGGCAGTTATTTTGTAGGAGGTCTATCGAATAAGACTATAGAATTCCAACTAGATTATGAAGTGGTTTCCGAGCTCGATTTGGGTATTTATAGTTACATATATACGGAACCTGTATATTAAGGATCGTTTTATTAGAAAAGAGGTGTCCGAACGGCCAAAATAAATGGCTGCTCAGACACCTCTTTTGTTGTGAGTGTGTAGATTAAAGTCTGACAATCACTCCTGTGCTGCTGTAAATCCCTCTTCCGCTAAATATTCTTTAGCTTCCTCAAGCGTTTCAAACGCCATCTCCAGATTGAGGTCGGCATAGATATACCATAGATCATCCTCAAGCTTTAGGGTTAGGGTTTGGCCCTCATCATTAGTCCAGAGTGTATCGGCAGTTGCCGCAGCCTTTTTCTTTCTTTTGCTGGCTACAGGAGCATCAGGAATGTAAATAGACAGTGAGGTGATGGAGGCATCCAGCAAACTCCGCAGCTCGGATTCCGAGTAGTCGCGAATATTCACGAAGCCCTTATCGTCTGTCTCGTAGCCCCGCAGTAAGCCTGCGAACACATAGCCATTACCATTTGGATGCAGGTGAAAAGCCACGGTTTTCTTATCATGCTGGCTTTCCTCGTAGTGATAGTTCACGCGCCCAAGGGATACGTTTTTGCGTTCCAGCTGGGGGTAAGAGTCGAGAATCGCTAATTTTTGTTCAAAAGTAAGCATATACAGCCTCCGGTTTTCGGTGTGATTGTGCACATGATTATACCATGTCGATGGATCGTAGACTATTTTTTTAGTCATCAAGCGGCAGAGACAGCACGAAGGTGCAGCCTTTGTCTGAGCGCTCCTCAAGCACGAGGCTTCCATTCATAGATTCGGCCAACAGACGGCTGAAGGTTAGGCCGAGTCCTAGACCACGCAGTGTGCTCTGCTTGTCGCTGCCCCGGAAGAAGGCTTCGAAGACATGCTCACTATGATTGGATGAGATGCCAAGCCCATTATCTTGAACACGGATTTCGGCAAAGCCATGACCTTGCTGCTCCAGCAGTTCTATCGTAAGCTGCACCCTTCGATCAGGAGCCTTGGCTTGTACGCTGTTATTAAGTAGATTGACGATAATCTGCTGGATACGAAGGGAGTCCCCACGCAAAAACAAGGGATTGATCGGCATATGGAGCACGGGTTCAGCAACTTCTTCCGCCTGTGTCAGCTTCCATTGATATACGATTTCGGATATCAGGGGTACGGCATCGAGTCGGTCGTGACGAACGGAAACCATTCCTGCAGTCAGGGCATTGTAATCCAGAAGGTCGGCTACCATTCGCTGCAACCTCCCAGCCTCCAGCAGGGCAATATCCAGAAATTCCACAGCTTCATCACCTTCAACGACCCCTTCGCGGACGGCATGCACCAGGCCTTTAATAGAAGTTACGGGTGTTTTCAACTCATGGGAGACTCCTGCCAGCATTACGGCTCGAGACTGCTCAAATTGCTGTAACTTGCCTGCCATCTCTTCAAAAGATATCATCAGCTCATGAATTTCCCGCTCTTTAGCATCCTTATCTAGAACGATATCATAACGGCCATGGCTGATTTGAGCCGCTGCCTCGACTACCTTCTGAATGGGTTTTGCCAGTTTACGAGATAAAAGGTAAATGGTTAGCCAACTTAAGATGATTAGAAACAGCAGCAGTATGGAGAAAAATATGATCTCCTCCTGTGGAATATGCCGCAGTGATTTTTTGGATTGCAGGACAATAACCTGTCCCAGCGTTTCGTCATTCGAATTTATGGGAGCCACAGCAGCTTTAAACTCCGGACTGCGGGAGTCGTTCAGGCTATCATTAAGCTTATATCTCATTTCCTTGTCAGTTAGAGGTGGCAGGGAGAACAGCATTTGACCTTGTTGATCGGTAATGATCACGCACATCTCTATGGTTAACTTGAAAAACCGTTTCCGGTCTTCGATCAGCTTTTCGAGATTTTGGCTGATTTCAATGGAGCCTTCCATATTTAAGCTGCGATCTGCAATCTCCTGTGCCAAAAGCCCCGCAGTCTGCAGACGATTGCTCATAGCCTCCTGACGGATCCACCATAATGTAGCTAAAGCTGTGAGGAGCAGGCCTACACTAATAATGAGCAGATAACGTATCGTCCAGTAAGAAAGGATAGAGGTACGTTTGGCGTTGTTTCTCTTTAAGTTGTCCATAATTGATATCCCGTCCCCCTTAGGGTACGGATTTCCCCCTCACTAGTAGGCCAGTGCGACAACGCTTGGCGTAGTCTTTTGATCGACAAATCTACCGCCCGGTCGCTTCCTTCATAATCCATTTCCCATACAAATTCTATTAATTGCTCACGCGTACAAATCTGATTAGGCCTTTCAGCGAGAAATAACAGCACTGACATATCCCGAGGACTAAGACTCAGCTCAGCCCCATTCAAAAAGACAGCACGTGCTGTGAAGTCGATAAACAAACTGCCATAATGCCGTTTACGGCTGCCATCTGACCACTGCGAGGGACGGCGTAAGACAGCGTTCACACGTGCCACCACTTCCTCGGGAATAAAAGGTTTAGACATATAATCATCCGCACCACCGTCGAGGCCGGCTAGCCGGTCATTGATCCCATCTCTTGCCGTCAGCATGATCACAGGGCAGCTGCTTTTTTCACGGATGAGCTTAAGCAGTTCAAAGCCGTCCATGTTTGGCAGCATGATGTCTAGTAATACTAATGAAGGAGGAGATATAGCAAAAGACTCCAGCGCAGCGCGTCCATCAGCTACACGGGTGACTTGAAAGCCTGCTTTTTTCAGATAAGCACTGAGGACCCTAGAGATGGCTTCTTCATCTTCTACAACAAGAATGGATTTCGTCAAATTGGAGTACCTCCAGTCCATAAAATTTACGACAAGTTTAACACATCATAGCCCGCTCTGCTCTGACTTCTTCCTGACATATTGCTTTGTTAGAATGAGGGACGAGCTTGAAAGCATACAGAAATTATGAATATTGGAGGGAACAGGATGAAGAGAAAAAGAATAGCCTTGATCGCTGCAGGAGTTATTATCGTAGGAGTAGTCACAGGTTATACATTACTGGATAAATCGCTGGGCAATAATGTAGAGATCGAGTCCGTGATTCCAAATCAAGCAACAACAGCAGGTGCTGGAGAGACAACAAATAACACTGGAGCATCAGCAGGGGTGGCGGTCACAGCCGAACAATTAAACGGGGATTGGACCCTTGCGGAGACCTCTAAAGTCTATTGGTCAGTGACGACCTCTAAAGAAACAGTAAACTTCGTAGACAACAAAGTTCAGGGCACCTGGAAGGTAAATATAGAGGATTCTACTTCGATGGCCGGGGAAGGGACAGTGGATATGAGCGCTCTGGATTCTGGCAATAGCCAACGGGACGAGCATGTAAAAGGAGAGGATTTTCTATCCGTTACGGAATTTCCACAATCCACGTTTGTAGTGAAGTCATTTTCGGAGCTGCCGGCAGAATGGACTGAAGGAGCAACTGTGCCTGTTGAAATGCAGGGGACGCTTACCGTAAAAGGAGTAGAAAAGGACGTCACCTTTCAGTCGCAAGCGGCGTATAGCGGGGGACAGTTGATGTTGTCGGGAACGACAACAGTAGCCTTTTCTGACTTTGGTCTAAGCAATCCCCACACCGTTGTGCTGGATACAGAAAATAATCTTGAGGTTCGCTTGGAGCTTGTGCTGACAAAATAGTAGCTCTTCCGTAAGGATAACGCTGTTGTGAATTTTATAGAGAGACTGTACTGAAGAGATTTTCCCAGGCCGTGTTGGCGTTTGGGAGAGTCTCTTTGGTTTGGAATGAATTGTATGTTTTAATAGTAGTATCTGTCGAATAACTAGCAATAGTGGAGGTGTTCTTTATGATCAAGGTGGCGGCAGCAATTATACATAATGTAGAAGGGCAGATTCTTATTGCCCGGCGGCGGCAAGGTAAATCGCAGGCAGGTCTGTGGGAATTTCCTGGTGGCAAAATAGAGCAGGATGAGAGCATCGCAGAGTGTCTGCAAAGAGAGCTTCAGGAAGAGATGGGCATCACAATCCTTCCCTATGAGAGCTTTGGCATAAACGAGCATAACTATGGAGAGATAAAGATCCAATTGATTGCTTGGAAAGCGCGGTATCAGGGAGGTGTAATTGATCTGGTGGATCACGACGAACATAGGTGGGTGCTTCCGGCTGAGCTGGGTCAGTTCATGTTTGCTCCGGCAGATCTTCCTTTTGTAGAACGCCTACTGATGGAATCAAAGCCGGATTGAAGGGAGATAGAATATAATATAGAAGAAAGGAAGAGCTTAAATGCCTGTATATGAAAAGCTAGTGCGTGACGGCATCCCCGATTTGATAGCTTCTCAAGGGAAAGATTTTAACACAAGGATATTAGAGTCCAAAGAATACATAACTGAACTACGTAAAAAATTGCAAGAAGAGTCGGAGGAATATTTTCAGGCAGCAAGTGATGAAGAAGCTTTGGAGGAGCTTGCCGATATGCTGGAAGTGATTCAGGCTCTGGCGGAGACACACGGGAGCAATAGCGTGGAGCTGGAGAAGCAACGTGCAGAGAAAGCTAAACGTCGCGGTGGATTTAAGAAGGGGATATATCTGATTGAAGTGGAAGGAGAATAACGGGGAGATTATTTTTCCGCACAAGGAGGGTAAAACGTTGTTCAAAACCAAACTGACGATGATCTTAAGCAGTGTGGTGGCCTTGATTCCTGTAGCTATTTATTTATTCCTTTATTCCAATATGCCGGATACCGTCCCGATTCATTATGATGGGAACATGGCTGATCGATTTGTAAGTAAAGCTAGTCTGGAGGTTATTTTGCAAAGCGGGCTGGGTTGTTTGGGATTCATAATCATGAAGCTTTTACAGTTCCTTTTGCAAAAAGCGTTTATTCAAAGCTCTAACGAGCACTCAGCGGCTTTGAGCAAGATCTGGAATATTGCTATTTTGGTGGTGACGGTGGTGTTTGCTGGCATCAGTTCCTATACATTCATTAGAATGGTCTGATAGAATTAAAGAGACTTAGCAGAAGGATTAGGAGGAACATGCAAATGAAAATGGACAACGCTTACAAGGTGAGATGGGGAATTATTAGCACAGGCTGGATTGCTCATCAATTTGTTACTGATTTGGCGCATGCCAGTAATGGTGTGGCTTATGCCGTTGGGTCAAGATCTCAGGAAAGTGCCGATGAATTTGCTGAAAATCATGGGATTCCGCATGCCTATGCAACCTATGAGGAATTGCTGAATGACCCGAATGTAGACGCGGTATATATTGGAACGCCGCATCCTTTTCACAAAGAAAATGCTTTAATGGCGCTGCGTGCAGGCAAAGCTGTCCTGTGTGAGAAACCTTTTACCGTAAACAGCGGTGAATTGGAAGAAGTTGTGGCCTATGCTAGAGCGCATAAGCTATTCCTGATGGAGGCGATGTGGAGTCGCTACATCCCGGCGATTGTAAAGGTTAGAGAATGGATTGCTGAGGGCAAGATAGGTGATGTTCGATTGGTGAAGGCAGATCTAGGGTTTCGTACCGACTGGAATCCGGAAGGCAGATTGCTGAATCCGAAGCTGGGCGGGGGAGCGCTGTTGGATGTGGGGATTTATCCGGTTTCTTTTGCCTCCATGGTGTTTGGACCTCATCCTGAGTCTATTTCCAGCACAGTGCACATAGGTGAGACTGGAGTGGACGAGCATTTCTCGATGCTGCTGTCATATGGTAACGGGAAAACCGCTTCGTTGAACGGTGGTATTCGTCTTAACATGTTGGAGGAAGCGCATGTGTTTGGCACAGAAGGCCGTATTATTGTAGAGGGTACATTAGTGAACCCGAAATCGGCTGCGCTTTATATAGGAGATGAGAAGATAGAGAGCTTTGTGGATGACCGTGCTTCTATTGGATATTGTTTTGAAGCGGAGGAAGTAGGACGGTGTCTTCAGGCAGGGCTTACAGAGAGTCCGGTGATGACATTGGATGAATCGTTAGCGATTCTGAAACTGCTGGATCAAGTGC
This sequence comes from Paenibacillus sp. FSL F4-0122, assembly GCF_038002845.1. NCBI lineage: Bacteria > Bacillati > Bacillota > Bacilli > Caryophanales > Paenibacillaceae > Paenibacillus > Paenibacillus sp. FSL F4-0122. Next base: position 1,254,690 of record NZ_JBBODI010000001.1, on the reverse strand, counting down.
GTGCACAGTGGGGGCTTAAATACCCTGGAGAGTAATTAAAATATAAATTAAACACCCCTCGGTGTAGTGCTGCACAAGTAGCTCCGAGGGGTGTTGTTATATTAACTAAGCTGCGCTAGGTCTGATTATTGGCGTTTTTGCCTGCCTGAACCCAGCCGGCCACTTCAACGGTACGCTTCGCTTGATGAAAAACAGCGTCACGGATCCGATCCTGATCTTCGATCATTTTACCGTCTCCATCTACGCTGACACTTGTTCCGTAAGGGTTGCCTCCCGCACCGAATGTGACTGGATCAGTATAACCGGGTGCTGCAACAATTGCTCCCCAGTGATACATCGAGGTGTAGAGTGCCAAAATCGTAGCTTCTTGTCCACCATGCGGGTTCTGTGCTGAGCTCATGGCGCTGACGACTTTGTTTACTGTTAGTCCTTTGCCCCAAATGCCACCGGTTGTATCAATGAACTGCTTCATCTGGGAAGCAATGTTACCGTAACGGGTTGGGGAACTGAAAATAATCGCATCTGCTTCGACTATATCTTCGGGTGTGGCGACTGGGATATCTTTTGTTTCTTCAGCTAGGGCCTTCATGGCTGGATTTGCGGCGATTTTATCCTCGGGGACCAGTTCCTGCACCTTCAGCAGTTTTACCTCAGCTCCTGCTTTTTCTGCGCTTTCCGCGGCCCATTGTGCTAGCTGGTAGTTAGTTCCTGTGGCACTGTAGTAGATGACAGCTAATTTGATTTTTGACATGCTGTAGTCATTCCCTTCGAGTGTAGTTCCATACTATTAATTACCCTAATGGTGTCTTTATAACCCAGACTGAAATCAATCTATTCGAACTGGACAGACAGGTGTCCACTTTGCCTGTGTATACTAAGTTCAATCACAGGAAATGAGGGAGAATGATGAATACTTATTTTGTAGAGAAAGCAAAAATGACCTTGGCGGGGGTTAGCATACGCACAACTAATGAAGTGGAAATGGGACCTGATGGAGGTTTGCCGCAGCTGTGGGAAACTTATTTTCAGAGTAATATTGCGGGGCAGGTAGCTACGGTAAATCCTGAGTATATCTATGCGTTGTATACGGATTATGAGAGTGATGCGAGCGGAGCGTATACCGTTGTGATCGGGCATGAAGTAGCTGAGGAGAGACATTTAGAGGGAAACCAGCTAGAGGAAAACGGGCTAGAGGAAAGCGAGCTAGAGGAAAGCGAACTAGAGGAAAACGAGCTAGAGAAAAGCGAGCTAGAGAAAAACGAGCTAGAGGAAAACGAGCTAGAGAAAAGCGAGCTAGAGGAAAACGAGCTAGAGGAAAACGAGCTAGAGAAAAACGAGCTAGAGAAAAACCAACTAGAGGAAAGTCAACTAGTGGAAAACCAACTAGAGGAAAACCGACTGGAGGAAAGCCAGTTCACCTATGCGGTTGTACCGGAGAGCAAATACATGGTTTTTACGACGAAAAAAGGTCCGGTATTTGAAGTGGTAGCGCAAGCGTGGGGGGAGATTTGGGCGTACTTTAAGGAGTCTAGGGAGGCAAGAACTTACACGGGGGATTTTGAGATTTATGATTCGCGAAATTTTGATCCTGCTGACACGCAGGTTGAGATTTATATTGCGATTGAATAGATTAGGGGAAAGATGCTTTTGTGTGCTTAGTGGGTTAAGTGCTTGAAAAGTTTTATTTTATAGGAAATTGTTTAAAGGGAAGTATTTTAGAGGGAAAAAGGGGTTTAAGGGAGTTGCTTCTGATAGTAGTACCAAGCAACTTTCGAGAGAAAGGGGGCTGCCGAGAGGTAGTCCCTTTTTCCGTTGGCGTAGCGGATACCGCGATGAAGGGGTACTTGACGGTAGAAGAGAATATAAACAAATTAAAAGAATACATACATTTGAAAAGATTATATACATCTAAAAAAATATGTACATCAGTAAAAAATAATGAACAACGACTCTTATCTCATATGGGGATGTGTTGTTAATCCTTGCTGAGGCTTGCATTTAGGCAGACGGGGGGAGACATAAGAGAAGCCCTAGAGTATATATACTTAACTAATGTGTCTGCGGAAAATTGTACGGTAAAAATCCCGTAGATTTGCTGGATTGGCAGAAGTGGCGGGGATGTACGGTAGAAATCCCGCAGAATAGCTGGATTGAGACAAAGTGGCAGGAATGAACGGTATAAATCCCGTAGATTTGCTGGATTGGGCAGAAGTGGAGGGAATGAACGGGAAATATCCCGCAGAATAGCTGGATTGAGATAAAGTGGCAGGAATGAACGGTATAAATCCCGTAGATTTTCTGGATTGGGCAGAAGTGGAGGGAATGAACGGGAAATATCCCGTAGATTTGCTGGGTTGAGCCAAAGTGGCGGAAATGTACGGTATAAATCCCGTAGATTTGCTGGATTGGGCAGAAGTAGAGGGAATGAACGGGAAATATCCCGTAGATTTGCTGGGTTGAGCCAAAATGGCAGGAATGAACGGTAGAAATCCCGTAGATTTGCTGGATTAGGCTGAGGTGGCAGGGATGAACGGTAGAAATCCCGTAGAATCGCAGGGTTAGGCGTAGGTAGCAGAGATGTACGGTAAAAATGCTCTACATCAGCTGCATAGCGTCGAATTAGTTAGAAATAAGAGCAAAAATGCTCTACATTAGCCGCATCGAGCCAAAGTAGCAAGAAAGAGAGGCAAAAGTGCCTTACATTAGCCGCAAACGCCGCTCGGACCTAGTCAAAGTTAGTTTGGTAGGGGAGCTAGTGGTACTGGTATTGTTAATGGAGTTAATGCGCTTATGGAACTGATCTAGTTGGTGAAACTAACGAGTTGATAGAGCTTGTGTAACTTTGTAACAGCTGGAGTTGGTGAAGTTAGTTAAACTAATGTGGTTGATGGAGCTAATCTAGTGGGAGAAACTAACGAAGTTGTTAGAGCTGAAGTAACTGGTGGAGTTGATGGAGTTGATGTAGTTGGCAAAGCTAGTTAGTTAAGCTAATGTGGTTGATGGAGCTGAAGTGATTGGTGAAGCTGATGTAGTGCATGTAGTGCATGTAGTGCATGTAGTGCATGTAGTGCATGTAGTGCATGTAGTTCGTTGAGTCGGCGGATCTGATGGAGTTGAGTAGAGATGCCCGATTAGCCAGCACACCAATATACAGAAATGGAGAATGCCAAATGGGAAAACAATTTACCGCTATACTACCAATACATGAAGAGTTTATTCTTCGGCAGCACCTTTTTTTCGTAGGGTCGGCGCCGCTTTCAGAAGATGGGCATGTTAACCTTTCGCCGAAGGGGCATGATTGTTTTCGGATTTTGTCTCCTAATCAGGTGGCCTATCTAGACATGACTGGCAGCGGTAATGAGACGAGCGCGCATCTGCTGGAAAACGGAAGAGTGACGGTTATGTTTTGTGCGTTTGAGGGGACGCCTAACATTTTAAGGCTGTATGGAACAGGGGCTGTGATTTTGCCTGAATCAGCAGAATGGGAAGCACTGTCCCCTATGTTTACATCTCTGCCTGGAGCCAGACAGATCATTTTGATAGATGTTCATAAAGTGCAGACTTCCTGCGGATTTTCGGTTCCATTCATGAATTATGCGGGTGAGCGAGATACGTTGCAGCGTTGGTCTATCCAAAAGGGCGAGGCAGGTCTGAGAGAATATAGGGGAGAGAAGAACACTAAGAGTATAGACGGGCTACCCACACCTCTTGGACAAAAACTGACTAGACAGGATCTCCCATACTCATGACCAATAGAAGGAACATACAACCCATAGGATTATTCACCCAAGACGCTAGAAGCTTCCCGCGACTTTCAAGGTAGTTCACCCAAGTTGCTAAAGTTTCCCGCAACTCTCAAGGTCGTTCACCCAAGTCACTAGAAGCTTCCCGCGACTCTCAAGGTAGTTTCCCGCAACTCTCAAGGTCCTTCATCCAAGTCGCTAGAAGGTTCTCACTACTCCCAGGGTCGTTCACCTAAGTCGTCAGAAGGTGACACCCTACACTCAGAGTTGTTCACACAACCCGCTAAACTTATCTCACTACTAATCATGGTCGTTCACTTGTCGACATAGGTTATGCCACCGTCACTATATTGAATCTCACCCACCACACTACTAACTTCACATATTCATAATAAGTAATCCCGAAATCCCGAAATCCCGTAATCCCGTATCCTGCATTCCATAATCCCTACCGCCCAAAGCTCATGCTACCCACGGATTCCACTATAAACACAGGAACATATTGCTCGCCTATGTCTGTTCCAACAAGCTCATATCCATTCTGATATTGGCCACTAACTAACGCGTTACCTGTAACGGAACCCACTTCTCCGTGGAGCAAAATATAAATCCCATCCGAGTAAGCAAGACTATTACCGAAGTTATCTACGACGATTTCACCATGAAAAGAGACCTTTTCAAAAGGATGAGTGGTCAGATCCGCAGCTGAGATTACAGCATACTCCTGAACAATCTCCGCGAATTGATAGATGCCGTCTACTTTACGGTAAAGTGCCGTTTGCCCGTCAACACCGTCTCCAAGATCCGCATTAGGCACGAAAATAGAGTCATCGGACTGCAGTTCATAACCATCGCCAGCTATTGAAAATAACTGCGAAATACCATTCGATTTCATCTCATATGCTGTGAAAAGGGTGCGTCCACCTTCAACCTCAGATTGGGCTAAAACCACAGGTACACCTGAAGAGGTTGCCAACTGTTCATTAAAAGTAAGACTGCGCAGACTCTCGAAGCGTGGCAAGCTGTTTCCGGTTAATGTGACCACATTGTCGTCGTTATTCATCGCAGCATAATAGAGCACGCCACTGTTATCCGTCCCGGCGACGATCACTTTTGTGCCCGATAGTCCTTTGCGGGAGATGACGTTGTCGTATTTGTCTTGCTCTTCACCGCCAGGAAGGAGGCGAACAGGCTCAGCGATATTCCAGGCCAGCCTAGCAGCGGCAATGTTTGTCGAAGTATCCTCTAGCGGAGCAAGCTCTCCGTATAATTGTATCGCCTCAGCATATTGACCTTTAGTAGTCAGACGTTTGGCATTTTTTAGTAGCTTAGTCTTACTAGTATCGATCAAAGTCAGCACCTTGGATGAAGTGACACCTGCCGATCCTGCAAAATTACGATAAGCTACAGCATGCCCAGCAAAAGCTGTGATATTGTCACCTTCGAGATCTTTGTTCAAGATGATCTTCCCGCTGCTTTCTGCTTGTTGAAGTACCCAAGGAGCTTCGTAATTATGCTGGCTATAAGCACTCATCAGGGACAGGGTGCTTTCCAGCATGCCGGTAAAGTTTCCTGCTCCTGCTAAGGATTTTAATATAGCTGTATCATGGCTTTTAAACTTTGAGGCTAGTAAATCCTCTTTGGAAGCTGCACTTCCATAATAAGCATCAGGAATCTGCAAAAGATTCCATTTGAAGTTCTCTTCATTACTCACCCCTCCGCTCTGGTTCTGGGCAAGCTCGGCAAGGAACTGCTCCTTAAACTGACGGAAATAAGAGGTGAACTGGTCTGAAATGCCTGAGGCCGACGATAACTGGCGATAATAGGATTCATAGGGGCCGTCTGGCTTCATATATGTAGCTTTTAAACTGAGCAGAGCTTGATAGCTCTTCATAAATCCGGCAAAATCCTTAGTCGCTGCTTCCTCCTTAGTAGAGGCTACCAAAACATTCAGAACTTTGCGGATATCTGTGATTGGAGCTAATTCATCCAGACGCTTTGCGACTCTTTCTTCCAAGTAATGAATAGAATGGTTGGCCGCTGCTTGGCGGTACTGATTCTCTGCATTAATCAGATCCCCAGCAGCGTAGAGACGGTCGGCTTCTTTGGTGATTTGTATTTTATCTGCGATGAGAAAAATCTTCTGTCCAAGCAGCACAAGCATGCATATACACAAAATGATCATAAAGTTTCGCAGGGTTATTAATTGTTTGAACGTCATATAGAGTAGCCTCTTTTTTCAAAATATAAGAAAGCCTAAGAAAGTATAAGTTTTACAGTATACATCATCCTTATATTTCTGTGAGAAACGGTTGGTTATCATCAATAAGGGTGATGTTTGCTTTATATTGGCTCATCTTAGCTTTCAGGTCTATTGGACCTCCGGGTCCCAGCGATATTTGGCTTCACGAATGTCAGCTACCCTGAGGTCTAAGCCGTTCCAAGGTTCATGGGGATTCGCAGCAATGAGTTTGGACAACCGCATAAAACGGTCTTTGGGCAGATCTTGCACGTATCGGCCAATCATATTGGAGTAGAGCAGGGCATAACGCTTCATTCTTACCGCCGCTCCCGCAACGCTCGTAAGGATGGTTAAGCCGTTAGCCATCTGGCGAATCTCCACTTCATAGTTCTTCACGTAGCGTAGTGTGCGATCCTTAATGAGATCGGGACGGACTTTAGCGATCTCGCCGATATATTCGGCTAGCAGTGGTTCGAAGTCTTTTAGAAGAAGCTGCTCCAGTTCTAGATCCATATCCTTGCGGAGTAAAAATCCATGCAGCAAAGCCACTCGCTGCCGCGCGATCCGGTCGCCGCGAAGCAGGATGGAGAGCTCGCGCAGCTTCTCATAGGCAAGAACATCATCCTCACGGAGTACGGAGACAGCTTCCTGACGGTTGACCTCCAGCCCTTCCTTGATGATGCCGATCCCACGACCAAGCAGCTCATTGAGAGAACGAAGATTCTCGTTCTGCCTTACTTTTCGCTGCGTATAGTACAATAGTCCAGCAAGCACAAGACCCCCGGCACCACACAATATCATTTGTTGGATGCTATTTCCAAAATAGACAGAGGCTAGTGTGAGCAGTAAGATGAATAGTAGACGGGTATGCATCTTCCGTCTGGCTAGTGATGCTGCGTGCTGCTTTACAGCAATAAGTGAGGCTCTGCCACATTTGCTACAGCGGTCTTCGCCAAGAGCGGTATACCGTCCGCAGTGGCGACAGATGCGCAGCTTGTCATAAGCGTAACGAGGGGCCTTAAAGGGCCGGAAGGTAACGGGTCTTTTCTTATTCACGGCCTTTATCGCCTCCGTTCAAAGCGGCTAGCAGTCGATCGTTAATATCATCACGTGTCAGTGGTTTGCGCTGATGTGCGGCATAAATGGAAATCTGAATTACGGCAATTAGGAACGTAATCCCAAGAATGACGTATGAAATCATGGAACAATCCTTTCTCATGGACGCTCTGCAGTCCAGATGGCTTTTAGAATGATAATCTTCTATGCATCAATGCACTGGGTCCGGCGGTCCTAAAGTTGAAGTTTACAAGGTTTAATTATATCATAATGGCATGCTATTTACAGATTTTAGCGATAGTGCTGAACCTGTCATATGTGCCTAATATAACACAAGAGGAGCCCTATTTATGCTTCGTAAATATCAAAGTATTAGAACAACCAAGACTCTCTTTCTACGTATCTTTCCGGTATTGCTCCTGGCTCTTTGTCTAGCTGCCTCGCCTTTTGCAGCTGTTAAAGCCTATGCAGCAACGTCGGCGCAATCTCACATTGATGCTGTGCTTCTTATTGATGTCAGCAACTCCATGAAGACTAGTGACAAGAACAAAATCGCCAACGAAGCGATGAAAATGTTCATAGATATGTTATCCACCCAAGGTGATAAAGTAGGTATTGTTGCCTATACCGACAAGGTGCAACGGGAAAAGGCTCTGCTGCAAATTAGCTCGGAGAGCGATAAGCAGGATTTGAAGGATTTTATTGATGGTTTGGACCGAGGAGCTTACACCGATATCGCTATTGGCGTAGAGGAAGCTGTGAAGGTTCTGCAGAATGGAAGTGACCCTTCCCATGAGCCTATCATTGTAATGCTCGCTGACGGCAATAATGATTTCAACAAAGCGACAGGCCGGACGCAAAGTGAATCAGATAAAGAGCTGAAGGCGGCCGTTGAGGTTGCCAAAAAGAATGGCTATCCCATCTATACCATTGGACTTAATGCAGATGGCAAGCTGAATAAACAAAGCCTCGCCGACCTGTCCAATGAGACAGGTGGTAAAGCATTTTCGACGGACTCAGCAGATGATCTGCCGCAAATCCTGAGTGAGATTTTTGCCAGCCATTTGAAGCTGAAGGTAGTGCCTGTGCAGTCGATTACTGCAAATGGCGATTATCAGGATGTGACCGTCAACGTGCCTAACGGCAGTGTTTTGGAAGCCAATATCTCAATTATGTCTTCACAGCCTGTGACAGCGAAATTAACGGACCCGTCAGGGAAAGAAGTTGCGATCCCCTCAAACAATGTCCTGCTGTCCAAGTCTTCTACTTATAGCTTGATTAAGCTACTGTCACCGCAGGAAGGAGATTGGAAACTTCAGGTTAAAGGTGTGCCAAAGGATAAGATTGATATTAATCTAGTCTTTAACTATGACTTGGAGCTTAAGATCGATGCGCTGCCATCAGCAACCTATAAAAAGGGTGATAAAATCGACATCACCTCGCATCTGTTCAGCAACGGTACTCAGGTAACACTCAGTAATTTGTATCAAGATATGAAGGCGGTACTGCTTGCTACAGATATCGATACAGGTGATGTGCAAGAAATCGAACTGGATAACTCCGGAGCTGTCTTCAAGGGTACATTTGAGGTAAAAGAAAGCCATAACTACGAGTTGAAGGTACGGGCAGAGGAAAGCAGCTTTTATCGGGAAAGTGCACCTGTCCAAATCAGCGCGAAGACAGGCGGAGCAGCAACAACAGCACCTTCTACAGGGACTGGCAATGAAGAACCCCTGAAGGAAGCTTCATCCAAAACCCTGTATTACATTATAGGGGGCATTCTTTTAGTGCTGGCAGCTGGTGCAGCATGGTATGTGCTGAATAAGAAATCGGCACGTGGTTTTGTAGGACAGCTGGTAGTAGAGGTTAAAGACAGCAATACGGGTGAGAAGACCTACCCACAATATAAGAAGCTTGCAGGCTTCAAGGGCAAGTTCACCCTTCATCAGCTGCTGCAATTGGCGCCTGAACTGAAGGAGAGCGAAAGTGTTATTTTCACACCGGCTAAGAATGACCGATTGCTGTTACGCAGCGGAGAAGGTGTTACTGTGGAGAGATCCGGACGTGCTGCGGATGCTTCGCGTGGTCTTGAACTGAAGAGTGGGGACCGCGTTTCAGTATCTCTACAGACGGTAGATAAGACGATTTATCTGGAATATTTAGTATAGTAGGCAATGGCAATGTATGCCGCAGAAACAGTTTTGCTGCAAGATATCTGAAGTACAGCTTCCGCAAAACTTTTAGGAGGATAAGCATATGAAACCAGTAGTAAGAGAGCATATACAGCAGTTGGATGTATCACTAGGCGGCGGGATTGTCAGCGATAAAATCAGGGTGGATACGATTGATAATCCGATCCTGATCATTGGACTAGGCGGCACGGGCATTGATGCCCTGCTGCGTCTTAAATATCAGATTAACCGCCGCTTTAAGCTGCCGGAGGATCCAATATCCAAGAAGAAACGGGACAAGCCGGATAATGTGGAATTTCTAGCTTTTGAGACGAATGAACAGGATCGCGGAAAAAAATACAAAGGCATTGGGCTGGACCCGCAAAATGAATTTGTACTGTTGGCGAATGCTGAAATCGGCGGACTGCTACAGAACCGTAGTATTCTCGATTCTTATATTACAGATTGGCTGTCACCTGAGTTAAGTATCACAGATGGTATGAATGGTGCTGCTGGTGTGCGGCAGGCTGGACGTCTGCTTTTGTTCACCAAGATTAATCAGGTTGTAGGTGCGATTGATAAGAAGATCAAGACGTTATCCGTAGGCACTAACAAAAAGCTGATGGTCTTTCTGCTGACAGGTCTGTCGGGCGGTACAGGCAGTGGGGCTTTCTTGGATATTGCCTATATCGTGCGCGGTATTATTGAACGTGACTATGGATCAGCCGGCATTGACCGTGTGAACACACTGGGTTATCTCTTTACACCTGACGTGAACCTGTCTAATAAAAGTCTAAGTGAGCACACGCGTGAATATATTCGCAAGAACGGTTATGCAGCGCTAAAAGAGCTGGATTACTGGATGAATGTGGACAGTCGTGGTGAGCGATTCCAGCAGCAATACGGTAATATTTTGACGGTAAATTCACCGCTGCCTCCATTTAATCTATGTCATTTGATCTCTGCAACGAATACCGAGGGTAAGCTGCTGGAGAATGCGTACGATTACTGTATGAACGTAACGGCGGAGAACATCACGAACTTTATGGCGAGTGAAGAAAAACAGTCTGGTGAAGAATTCGCCATCCATGACTATATCAGTAATATCCGCACCAACATTGCGCAGATGAACAAGACCTACCCAGCTAACTATGAATACAACATTATCGGTGCCTCGTCTGCTGTGCTTCCGATTGAGGAAATGACGACTTACCTGGCTTTCCGCTTGTTTGATAAAATGGAAAAAATGTTCCAGCAGGCCCCTGGTCAAGAGGATGTAGAGAAATTCGCACGTAAGCTGGGGATTGATCTCGACAGTATGATCAAGACGTTTGAATCCCGTGTGCCTGAGCCGTTGCCAGGCTACGAGAACAGCGAACGCTTGAGCCATGCCAATGTTGTTAAGAATCAAGTGGTAAGCATGGATACAGAGCTGGAGCAGAACTTCCTGGCTCGTGCCCGTGAAGAATATATCAAATCGAAAAAGCAGTTGCCTGGCGAAATTGTGGGACGTTTCAGTGAAGAGCTGGAGCGCATCTTCCTGCACCCAGAGCAAGGGCCATTCTACGTTTCCCGCCTGCTGTATACCGAGAAGGGCTTCTGTATTTTGAAGCTGATTCAGTCTTATATTGAGGCTTTACGTGAAAGCTTGTTGCGTTTGCCACGTGATATTGAGACGGCTCAGGACAGTGCGGATGAGAAGCTGAGCGATGCCCGCAGTGCTTTTGTATCCAAAGAGAAGAAGAAAAATGCCTATATTGAGGCTAAAATCAATGAGTATTGGCTGCATGCCGATGTAGAACGCACTGAGCAAATGATTCAATTTTACGAGGACTTATATGAGCTCTTAAACGATGAGAACAGCCGGATTTACGGTGTGTTTACAGAGATTCTTAGTGCGCTTAGCTCGATTTTTGCCAAGAATGGGGACATCCTTATCAATGGCGCAGAGCAGGCAGACTATAAAGGAAACAAAACTTATTATTGGAACATTGTTAACGTGCCGGATATTTCGGCGACCATCTCCAAGATCATGGATCAGAAGGACGGCGACGACCTGATTCGCGACTTCACCCGTGAAATGCTGAAGCATTCCGGACGTTGGGTCAAAGAGCAGGAGATTGATATCGTCCGCTCGATTTCGGAATTCCTTAGCGATAAGTTTGGGGATCTGATTACCCGTTCGATGGAGGATTTCCTTGTGATGAAATTCGGCCATGAAGAGCCGCTGGATAAATTCGTTGAGCGGATTATTGCCGGTAAATTGGACGAAGAGGCTGTGCCTACCTTCCACCTTAGCAATAGCTCGGGCAGCTTGCATTTCCCATCATGGGGTTTCGTTTCCGTGCCTGTTAAAGCGCCGGGTATCCTAAAAGGGATTCGTAATTATCAGAATAATGCGCTTGGCAAATCGCAATTTACGATCAAGGAAAGCCAAGTGAAAAACCGTATTTTCTGGCTTAACACACGTAACGGTGTGCCACTTTTCGTATACACGCCGCTGCGGGTGTTTGAAGAGAACTATGAGCGGACCATTCTCGACAAGGAAGGGATTGGTCGCCATCTCGTGATGACGGATAAGAACAACTGGACGTATCTGCCTTCTCCGATTCCGGAAAAATCATGGGGCGACACTTACGTCAATTCTCGTGTACGTGATTATAACGCTAGAGTGCGTGCAGACTTTGCAAAAGCGCTGGCAAGTGGAGTCATTATTGAAAAAGGTGTAGATGAGAACACAAGTAACAGATATTCTGTTGTGTTCACCAAACCTTTTGATCTGGACGCAATTTTGAGTGGTTTCGATATGCAACTGCAATCCACACGCCCGAATCTCGGTGAAGTGAAGAAGGCGGTTGATGAGCTGAAGAGTCTGCGTGAGAAGGGCTTGGAGCGCGAAGGCATTAAAGATATCTTTGGCAGCATCAACAAGGACATGGCGCAGGAGAATCTCATTCGTTCACCGCAGCTGATTTCACGTGTTCGTGTGGAGTTGGCCAAATATGCTGAACTGACTGCCAAAGCCGCTGAGCTTGAAGGTGTGCTTCATCAATATCTGGACGAAGATAAGTGGATGGATCAGTTCATTGAAGCTTTGTATACGGACAGCATTATCAAAAAAGGCGCACTCTACGTTTATGACCGTGATGAAGAAGAGGACGCTTGGGAGCCGTTTGCTAATTTGATGAAAGAGCGCAGCTACGTAGAGTATGCCGTGTATCGGCACTTCCGGGAGCTGGATGAGAAGAGCCGCAGCGTACTGCTGCGTAAGGCAGCGCGTCGTGCAGGTGAAATGACTGCCGCTGAAGACGTTACCCCGCTGCTCTATAAGCTGGAAGGACTGTATGTATCATTCCTGGAAGCACGCGACAGCTTGGAGTACGAACGGGTTGAGTATGAGAGCGGCGATGAGATGTACGGATTCTACAAGAGCATGACTAGCAAGCTCGGCAGTATCCGCAGAAAGTTGAAATAGGCCTATGATCAAAACACAGGCATTATCTTATGGTGAACAATATGCGGTACAGGAAGAGGCACAGCGCAGCAAAGGGGATGGACGCAGCAGCATCCATTACCCTGCCCTGTTTCTGTTCGTAGGCGACAAGGTTGCTCCGGCCATCGGTCCGGTGCTGGATAGCTGCGAACGAAAATGGGATAACGCCGGCGGGGTTATGGCATTACATGCTGTGTCAGGTGCGGAAAAAGAGGGAACAGACGGAAGCAAAAGTAGATCTGATGCGGGAGGAAAAGACCGGGTGCTGGCCATGGCTTTGCCGGAAACGGCAGGGTCAGATCCACGCACTGTGCGTCATGAACTTTACCGCAAGTTTCATGAGGATACACGTTATCTTGCTGAAATGAATAAAGTTATCCGGCGGCTGAGCAACAGTATAGCGGATTATGGACGTCTATATTCATCTTTTGACGTCATCCATCTCTCTATCATTACGCGGGTTGATGATCCGCTTAATGTATTGCTGCCGGAAATTACACTGCTGGCTCGTGCTGTACTCGGCCAGTCCTTCAAGTCCGTACAGACAGATCTCTACGCTCTGATCAATGAGCGGGAGCAAGGGGATAATTTTGGATATTCCAGCTCAGTAGGGCTGGCTTTTCTGCGTGAATTGGACAGAATGCAGGCTACGGACTATAAGTTTAATGCGCCGTTACTTGTGACGGAAGACGGTCTGTCGATTCCAGTTGGCCATGGTCCTTCCGCATTATTTGACCTTGTGTATCTGCTCTCCGATAAGAATGAGCGCGGTATGATGTCTGCACACGGTATGGATGACAACTACGAGATTATTTCTCATATTAGTCTGCTCAAAAATCGGGTCCGCCCGGCTTCTGATCAGGCTACTGGTCATGGCGGATATAACAATATGACCTTCAAAAGCGGCATCAGAGGCAGCACTGGAAGACAAGGCTACGCCTCTGCTGGCTTTTCCGGGGTAAGAAGACCTAATGTTCAAATTGCTTTGGCAGTGCTGTATCATGCGTTCCGGCGGCTTGTCTCCGATATGCGTGAGGGCAGTTCGTGGACTATACGTGAACGGCAGGCGTTGTTAGGGCTGGACCCTGACAGCTTGCGGGAACACGCGGTACAGCTACTTCCGGAGAAAGACGGCCTGAATGAAATGACGGGTTTAATGAGTCACGGACGCCCTTCCTATAATGAACTGAAGCAGCTGTCACTTCGTGAAGCTGAACGGCAGTTGTTCGGTGAAGGGGGCGAAGCTTATTTCCGCAATAACTTTGTGGCAGAGTCAAACCGGAGAGTAGAGGGAATGAATCCATTACGCCAATGGCGCACTATGCTGGCGGCACAGGAAACATCTACGCCTGCGGTAACCTTTTATCAGCTTGCGGAGTGGACGGCAGATCGTGATGAAGCCGGAAGTGTGCTCCATCTTTTACGTCAGCATATGGCAGGCTTGCGTTCCGCGATTCTCTCCATGCAGGAGGAGCTTGAGGATCTTTATGCAGAAAGCGTGGAGCGCCAGCCGTTCCAGCGTGTGCCGCTTTTTGACAAAAGAACAGTACGTAACTTCATTCATTACTTATTTTCAGCCGTATATGGCAAAAAATATGAACTATTGGGCCTAGAAAGTGAGTTTGCCCTATGCAGTCGTTTGGAATCTGCACTTGAGCAGCTTCATATGGAAAATATGGCTCGTGTGAAAGCTATGGAGACTTTGGAGGAAGAATTGCGTATTACTGTTATGGACAGCATTGGGCGAACAAACGAAACAACGGGCCAGAACGTAATGGAATACTACCGCGTAGTCACAGAAGAAGTGATGAAGGATATCGAAACCCGGCGTGGACCTGGAATATTCTTCAGTGAGAAGTACATGGGCAGTATCTCCAAGCTCTTAGAACAAGGGAAAGAAGCTGTGATTGAGCGTTTGATTGATATTTGCCGCCGGGAGCTGCTGACAGCAGAACCTTTCAATTTATCTTTTGAGGAAGAGCTTCTGCGGCGTGCAAATGTTGCGGCAGCCTATGAGAATCGTCAGGTTCTATCGAGGGAAGAGCTGTTCAAGCGCTTGTATCATAATTTGGAAGAGGGCGCGGCCATTAATGTTCGGCTATTCGAATATACGCAAGAGCATCGTCATGAGGAGAAATATTTCTTCGGAGACAGTTCATCAGAATTCCTACGCTACGCATTTGGAGTGGATGAGACAACTCGGATTTACCGGTTAGGATTCGTGCATGAGCAGCGGAGGAGCGGAGTGGAGAAGCTCAACCTGATGGGCGGCTTTCATTTAGAAGACCTGCTCTATTATCGCAACGGTAAGGTCTATTATGAGACTTATGCTCAGAATGGCTATCAGCTCCATGGGCTGAGTGAAGATCAGCTTCCTGAGATGCGCTGATGGCGTAATAGATGGGTACCCTCACTTTGAGTCCCTTTATTGCCTTTGTGCAATATTGATACAGTAGATTTAAGTAGATTTCTGGGATAGGGACATTTCTCCTTATTTCCAATGCACACTGTGCAATAGAATAGAAATAGTTGTTCCTCCTACTCCATTCTATTGCACAAAGTGCAATCTGGGGGATGATAACACATCCGGGTAGCCCGTTTATCAGGCAGCATAACCCCCGGAATGTTTAAAGGATAATAGTACAATTCAGGTTTTCCCGGAAAGGAAGTATAACGATGCAGAGAAAAATCAATCTGCTGCTGCTCTTCTTCAGTCTGATCGGCGGCGGGGTCGCCTTTCTTTTTGGCGAATGGCTGCTAAGCTGGTATAACGATCTGCCTTCCATCCTGCTTGTGGGTATTTATTTTGCCATTGTGGCGCTGGGTGTCGGTGTAGGCTGCCTGCTTGCAGAGATGATCTCGCCACGACTGAACGGAGCTTCATGGAAACAACGCTACCTGGGGTTATCGTGGAAACTGCTGCCTCTGATGATTGTCCTTGCACTTGGAGTTGGAGCCTTAACGGAGTTCGTTTATGAACTGAATTTTGGCGGTGCCAGACCGGTTAAGAATGTGGTGATGGCTATCGATGACTCAGGCAGTATGACACAGAGTGATCCTGATAATAGCCGGTATTCAGCAGCAAAAGCGTTAATTACAAAAATGGACACTGACAATAAGGTGGCCGTGGTGACCTTTAACAACGAAGCTGTAGTTGTCCAGCCTTTAACGCCACTTTCAAATTCGGAGAATCGTGAGAAGGTGCTGACTGCAATCGATAATCTGCAGCCAACCGAAGGCGGCACGAATATTAGCGGTGCGGTCTCGGAGGCACTCAAGGAAATTGATAGTGACGGCAAAAAAGACCAAGGAGCTATGGTCATCTTGTTGTCTGACGGAGTGAGTAATTTCGATACCACAAGAGAGTTGCAGGCTTATGTAGAGCGCGGTATTGCCGTGAATACCATTGGTCTGGGCCTGAATGATCCAGCAGGCAATCAGCTGTTGCAGGATATTGCGAGAGTGACAGGCGGACACTATTATGATGTCAAGGATTCAGCCCTTCTGGGCGATGTGTTCCAGCAGATCTATGACCGTCTGGGAGATCGGACGCTGCTAACTGAGCGCAGTGATTCAACGGCAGACAGTCCTTATTATGCTGCGGTTCGTATATTATCATTGATGTTGATGGGGGCTGCGCTTGGATTAGGTCTGGGAATTATGTTTGATAACCGTCATTTGGCTAAAAGCTTTGGGATTGGCGGCGTAATATCAGGCTTGTTCGCAGGACTGATTCTGGAATTTGGACTTAGCGGTGACTCCTTTACAGATAGTCTTATTCGTCTTCTGGCTGTTCTTATATTAGCTGCTATTATTGCATTATTTACAGGCGTCATTCCGGTAGGTGAAGGACGTATTTATCGAAATAGAAGAAACAATAACGCAGCGCCTGCACCAGCATCGGATAACTTTCCGGGTCGGCGCAGAAGCCGGAACAGCAAAGGATTCTAGTGTAGCGGAAAGGGGGTTACAGTAATGAGGTACGCCGAGGTTAATGCTTCCGCTCCGGGAATAACGGATGTGACATCCCAAGTGGATGACCGATTCTGTACGCTGAGATGGCGCTGGCCGGACGGCGTGCAGGCGGTGTACATCCACAAAACCTCCGCAGAAGCGGCTGACATGGGAACCGGAGATGATCCGCCGATCGGTATGAAGCTCTACACTCGTGAGGAATACAAATCTAACAATGGTTATCGTGATCGATTGGATGAGATCGGCCTGATATCCTATACGATATTTGCTCGTCTTGCTGAGAACGGTGAGACTGCCCTGGTGAGGCAAAATGATGGTGTGAACCGGGTGATGGTCAGTGCAGGTAAAGCCCGGATCTATTATTCCATTCAACAAAAAAAAGCCTTATTCGGAAAACAAAAGACCGTACATATGGCGATTACGGCAGAAGTGCCCGTGGCACGGGATGTCCTCTGTTATGTCAAGAAACGTGGAGGGCATCCGGCAGGGAAAGAGGATGGTATTCTCTTTCCCTTCGTCCAGGATTTCGCTCCTGGACGCAATGTACTTCCGCCGATTGAAATCGGTAAGGATGATTTTGTACGCATCTTTTTCACCGATGGCAAGAAATATGGGCTTTATTACGAATTGGTACCGGAGTGAGACTCGGTCTACGTGTACAAGCGGGTAATGAGCAGTGCGTTCATAGCAAGTACGTAGATACAACTTTTGGGAGGATGAGTAGATGTCTTTTTTTAGCCGTTTTATGAAAAAGAATCAGCCGGAGCCGCGGCCGCTTTTTTACGATATAGTGTGTCCGTATTGCTTCACCAAGTTCTCTCCGGAGGATGTCGTCTTTCGGGCTATGCACAGCCGGGAGGACGATGAAAATTACGCATTGGGTGAGGATGACGCCTTGAACAAATACCGTGAGCGCTTCGGGCTCGATACGGTAGATGACATAGAAGCGATTATCAACCCGGCGGATATTCCGGAAGAATATCATCATTACACGGATCATGTGTTAACTGGGCTTACGGATCGTTACGGTGTGCTTACGCGCAG
This sequence comes from Paenibacillus sp. FSL F4-0122, assembly GCF_038002845.1. Classification (NCBI taxonomy): domain Bacteria; kingdom Bacillati; phylum Bacillota; class Bacilli; order Caryophanales; family Paenibacillaceae; genus Paenibacillus; species Paenibacillus sp. FSL F4-0122. The sequence goes on along the minus strand of NZ_JBBODI010000001.1, from coordinate 1,236,966 downwards.
ACGGCTTTGCCCGGCCTGCCATAATGAGCTGCCGGTGACTGCCGGGAAGGTGCCAAGTAACATCATCTCGATTATCGGGGCATCCCAAGTCGGGAAATCGGTGTATATGACCTCGCTGATCCACACGTTGCAGCATACTACAGCAGGTCATTTTGATGCCGCTTGTATGCCGCTTAATGCAGAGATTAGCCGTAAGTTCCGTACATTGTATGAAGAACCGCTTTTTGAGCGCGGGGATCTGCTGGCTTCTACACAGAAGGAAAAAATGCAGGAGCCTTTTATCTTTCAATTTGTCTTTAAGGATGAAAATAAACCGCCACTGACACTTGTATTCTTTGATGTAGCAGGTGAGGGGATGGTGGATCAGGATTATCTTGGACTTCATGGTCAGCATATCAAGAACTCTGCGGGTATTCTGTTTATGGTCGATCCGCTGCAAATCCGTTCTATCCGTGAAAAGATTCATATTAACATCGGTGACCGTCCCGGAGAATGGGTCTCACAATATGACGAGCCGCGCGATGTGGTGCTGACGATGTTTGGTGATTTTATTGCCTATCAGGAAAAGAGTAAGACAGACATTCCAACAGCGGTTGTACTTGCAAAAAGTGATATGCTGCATTCGCTGAAGGATGAGGATGGCGATTATATCAAGTCCAACAGCAATGTGTTCAATAACTATGTTCATCGCAAAACATTAAACATGGACGAGTTCCATAACATCGACGGGGAAATTCGCAGATTTATTGGTAAGGTGGACAGACCCTTTAAAGATACGATGGATGTTTATTTCGCGAATACGGGTTATTTTGCAGTATCTGCGTTGGGCAGCAATCCTGTGAATCAAAAGATTGAGGGTGTAGTAAGCCCGATTCGTGTAGACGAGCCTTTTATTTGGCTGCTGCATAAGCTGAAGTATATTGAGGGGAGCGACGGCCCGTGAATGGTTTCTCAGGGTCAACAATCGCCCAACAGATGTATACCCGCGAACGTCGCGGAGTGTTTCGTTCCACAGAAGGCTTCGATACGGTAGCGAAATCAGATAGTCTAGACAATAATTTTGTGAAAAAAATCCTTCATCCCTTCTGCCTCTACGATGCTCCTGCGGAGTTAACCGCGCGTGGGGAGAAGGATGAGGCTGCATATCCTGGAGCGCTGCACCTATTTCATGCTGAGAACGGGGATACAGTTATTGGGCTTAGTCGTTATCAAGCGGCCGATTTCACAGGCCAACGAAGCGCCTTTTTTGCACATAACTATGTAGTTCCTGCTTCACGTTCCGAAGAAATTGTGCAGAGCTATGGAGACTGGCTGCATGCTGATTTTGCAGAGCGTTATACTGGAGAGCTTGGTGGAACCTTGCCGGAGCTGCCCTCTATTCCAGTTGTTCGCACAGACCGCAGCCCGGATCCAATCGCAGGCTTACGCTTGTTAGGGATTGATGAAGGGATATTCAAGGCGTTATTGCAAGCTGTGATGCTCTCTGTAGCAGGTAAGAAAAAAATCTACGTGGCTCTAAACGTACCTATCACCGAGTTGTCCGCGCGGGCGGTGGAGCTTACAGAAATTCTGTATAGCGTTCTGCCGTATGAATTCCGCCGTAGATTAGGCGTGATTACGTATGCGAATGAACCGCAAAGCCGTAAATATATACATCTTAGCTTTGTGGAAAAAGGTTCGCTGCGTCCCGGTGATCGCAGTATTGAGAAGGATTATACCTTCGATTTGGCTTCCGGACGGATGGGAAATGTCGATTTTGGTGAGTCCCGCCAGCCTTATGCTGATTTGGTGTGGAAGCTGTTACTGCTGAATCCAGGAGATATTAACGACTTTGTAAGCTTCGCCGATCAGATTCTGCGTGGAGAGAGTCCTGAGCATAAGCTATCCCTTGCTTTCTATAATGAGCTGGCTATATTTTATGAGATTGAGCAAGGGAACGAGCATTTATATACGGAGAATAAGAGTGCGGTGCTAAGTGGTTTGCTCTCTTACCTTAAACCAGACGGTGCAATTCATTCTAGAATCCGCTTGAACGATATTTTCTTAGAACGGTTCGACCGGGAATTTGATCTGATTCGGCAAAGGAATGTGCCAGATCCGGCGATTATGGAATGCTTTAAGGAGTATTTTGTACTTAAGGATCACAATTACAGGGTCAGAATCGTGGATTATTTCATCAATGGGATGCTTCATAGTGTGGAAGCGGGCCGCAAGGATATCTTGAGTGCCGCTTACGGGATCATTGAGGGTAATGATGAGTTAAGTGCAGCCTACTTCCAGCGAGTGATGTCTGAAACATATTTCCGTAAGCAGCTACTTGAGCCTTATATGGAATCAAGACTAGCTGCGGCGTCCAGATCTGCGGATATACTGAGCTTTGTACTCCATTGGGGGCGGTTCCTGCCAGTGGCGTTAGAGCAGTCTTTTGCTCAAAATGCTGTGAAGGATTATTTGCTTGAAAAGCTCCAGCTGGAACATGATCCGGTGGCTTCTGTAGCGGAAATTCATGAAATTGTAGATAAGGCAGAAAAAGATCGCCGCAAAGGAACAGGAGTTGCTCCTAAGGCACTCTCCCTAATGCAGGATCTTGCTGCTTCAGCAGATAGATTCTTACTGAACCGCTTATCGCTTTCCGATATGACGCAGGAGGAGCTTCTGGAGGTGGTTTTTTTACGGTATGGTAATGTTGTCGATTGGCAGCCGCCACTGGATAGGATTAGCAAGCAGAAAGAGAATGCGCTGCGTGCAGCTTACCGCTGGTTTGGTGAAGAGAAGCCGAATGAGGAGATTTTTGCAGGATTGTCTCCGCAGGAACTAGACGATGTGCAGCTACTGGGTCGTCGTTTGCTAAAAGAGGCGCGTGTTCTGGAACCCTTTGAACGGCTTCCGCTAGCCTTCTACTATACAACTCAGCGTGAAGGTGGTCCGCTGGATTACGATGCGCTTCTGGAGCTGCTAAAGCGTAAAGCCGGTTCCGACAAAGAAATCATCTATCGGTTTTTTGCTTGGTCGCAAGGCAATCCTTTATTTACGGTTTCGAATAAAAAGCTGCAACCGGGTTACCGCAAAGCGATTCTGAAGTATTTCCTGAGCAGTGATCGTGAAGCGTTCAAGAATCGGGAATTCCGAAAGAACTATGTCGCGGCAGCTCGGCCTGCTCTGCAAAATGTGTACAATGAAGCCCGCTCCCAACTGGCTTCCCCGCTGGCGCGCTGGATCAGCCGCAGCCGATTTCGACTCTTAATCTCCGGCTCCATTACGGGTATTCTGGTGATTATTGCAATTATCGTATTCAGTATGCTACGCCCGGATGATACGAAGACTGCTCTGCCGGGGACAAGCCCTGAGCCGACCCCTGTTCAGAGTGCAGGTAATGAGCTGCCTCCGGCTTCAGTATACTTGAAGGATCAGAGCGACGAAGGAGATAAGGGGAGCAGCATATTGGTGTTCACCTTCGCAAGTGCAGATGACTGTGTGCAGTTTCAACCGACTGAGATTAGTTTAATGTCTTCGTCTACAGAGATAGATAAAAGCTTTAAGGTCGCTGCTACGAATGGCACTTGTCCAGTGCCGTCAACGGATGGGACGGATGAGGGAAACGCCGCTGACGATTCAGATGCCGCTGGCACTACTGGAGGAACAGCAGAAGGTGCAGATGCTCCTAACGCAGTAGCTGATGCTTCTCCGTCTCCTACGCCTTCCTCTGATACTGAGGACAGCACTGGGTTGCCTTCCGCAACAGCTGTGACTGAAGGTGAACAACCATCCTATCAGGTTGAGGTTACATTGGAGCCTGGAGCGACAATTCTAGAGAAAAGTATGATCAAGGCCGGAAGATTTACATTGATCGTAGATCCCGACCCTAATATTCCACCAGCTTCTGATTCAAGTGCTGAACCCTCCTCAACTGCAAGTCCGGAAGGAACAGCCGAATAACAAGCTTTCTGAACAGCAATACCTACCGGCAGGTGGTGTATTGCTGTTCATTTTTTTGCTGCCCATACTAAGCTTTTCTATAGACATGCTATGTATTAATAGATATGATTATGGATGTCAAAATAAGATACTACATACTGGAAAAGGTGCAGACTCTATCAATCTAGTCGTCTGCTTAAAAGGGAAGTCCGGTGCAAGAGTCCGGCGCGGTCCCGCCACTGTATGTGCGGAGTTTTTCTTCTATAAGCCACTGCCCCGAAGGTAGGGTGGGAAGGTGAAGAACAGCGATGAAGCATCAGCCAGGAGACCTGCCTTTTTCGTGAGCGTTTCTATTCTTCGTGGGGTAAGAATGTGGAACATATACAGATGGACTGTTGGCAGGAAGCAAGCGCCTCAGCCTCGATTTGTAATCTTCCCTGACCGCCCTCCAAAGGGGCGGTCTTTATGTTATGCGTCTTATTCCCAGCAGTACCCATTCTTATACAGAAAGAGGTTAAACAATGAAGAAAATCATGTCTTCCAAGTTTGTAGCACTTGGGCTGGCCTTATTCATGGTCATTTCAATTCTAGGAACATCTCTTGCTCCGGCAGGACAAATATTTGCAGAAGCGAGCGCTGGCTCCGGTCTGGAAGCAACTGCTGCGGAGCGGATTAATGTTGCGGATGCGACTTATGCGGCTGCAGAATATCTCTTGAAAGGTGGCGTGCAATCGGATTGGCAAGCTATTGGATTAGCGCAAGCAGGATATAAGCTGCCAGCCAGTTACCATTCAGAGCTTGAGAAAAAAGTAAAGGATGCAGCTGGCAATTTCGCCAATGTAACCGATTATGCTCGAATCGTGCTCGCAGTGAGAGCGATTGGTGCAGATCCTACTAGCTTTGCTGGTAACGGAACGACTCCTGGCTATAATCTGATTGAGAAAATTTATAATAACAGCAAGCTCAGTGAACAGACGCTAAATAATCCGGTATATGCTTTACTTGCGCTGGATTCTGGTAAATATAATATCCCAAGTGACGCGAAATGGACGGCGGATAAGCTCCTTACGGAGATTCTCTCCAAACAGAATCCGGATGGGGGCTTTGCATTAACCTCAGGCGCAAGTGAGCCTGATATGACAGCGATAACCTTGACGGCTCTGGCGGCACATAAAAATAATCCCGAAGCCTACTTAGCAGGGCTACAAGCCGTAGCTTGGTTATCTGCAGCTCAAGATAGCCATGGGGGTTACGGTGACAGTGCTGAAAGTAGCGCACAAGCAATCCTTGGACTCACATCCTTCGGAGTTGATCCTAGTGGATTAGAATACACCAAAAACAAAGTGGATCTAATGGAGAACCTGCTTAGCTATCGTCTAGCTGATGGTAGCTTCACCCATAGCCGTGGTGGAAGCAGTGATGTTCTGGCGACAGAGCAAGGACTTCAGGCGCTGGTTGCGTATAATTTGCTGTATAAAGGAAGCAACAGTAAGCTATACGATTTTTCCAAATCCTCCGTTCAGAGCTCACTCATCTACGCTCCTGTAACGATTGAGGGACCACGGGCCACGTTGGCACAAGGGTACGCCTATGCTGGCAACGCACTTGGAGCGTTAGAGAAGCTGGCGCTTCAAACGAACTTGCCGATCACGAATCCTTCGGGCAGTTATGTGACTGGCATCGGAAGTATTGCTGCTGGAAGCTTTGGTGGTTATGACGGATGGATGTATGTTGTATCACGTGACGGAAAATGGATTAATCCCGATGTAGGCATGAGTGATTTTGTACTTAAAGATTCAGATCAGGTACTGGTTTATTATGCCGGAGATGACACTAAACTTGTGGATTCCGTTACCCTTTCCAAACAAAATCTTAAAGAGGGCGATTCTTTTACTGTCACTGTAACTAGTAAGACGTGGAAATGGGACGCTGCTACGAATACTTCCTCTCCTGTAACGGCAAAAGCTGCGGGTGTTCAGGTCCAAATTGGAGCTCACACGGTAACGACGAATGCTAAAGGTGAGGCCGTATTCTCAGGAAATGTGCCCGCAGGTGACTATACACTGTCTGTAACTGGCTACCGCGAAGGTAAAGCGCCAACGGTTGCTAAATATACAAAAGCTATAAAGGTAACTTCTAAGAATGTAACAGCTTCTCTTACCGTTGAAGGCCCGGAAGGATTGATTAGTGAAGGGACTTTAAAAGCCTCCAATGCTCTTGAAGCGTTGCAGCAACTAGGGTCTACCGATGATTTTAAAGTAGATATCACCAAATCGTCTTATGGCAACTTTGTATCAGGTATCCATGGAGTTTCGCAAGGTACTTACGACGGATGGTGGAGCTTCGTAGTATCACGCGGCGGGGAGTGGATATATCCAAGTGTGGGTATGGATGCGTTCGAACTACAGGAATCCGATCGTGTGCTTGTCTATTATGCAGGTGAAAATACACAGGTTATAGATTCTGTGGCGCTTTCCCCAACGCAGCCAAAAGCTAATGAAGCTTTTACCGTAAAGGTTTCCCAGAAAAAGTGGGTGTGGAATCAGGACAGCTTCACTTCTGATCCGGTTACCTCACCAGCTGCAGGTGTGCAGGTTTCGATTGGTGATAAGAAGGTAATCACGAATGAACAAGGTGTAGCTGTTGTTGAGGGGGGTCTCCCGGCAAATAGCTATACAATGACTGTTACCGGTTATGTTAAAGACAGCGTACCGAGCGTAGCGCGTTATACTCAGTCTCTGACTGTTGGATCGTCTGTTATTGCTCCAGCTAAAGCTACCGCTACCCTTTCAGTAATTGGAGATAGCCGGAAGGGAACCATCCTAGCCAGTACAACAGTAGCTCTAAAAGAGGGCGAAACGGCTTATAGCTTACTAGTCAGTCAATTAGGCACTAAGGTAGTATCATCCGGCAACGCTGGAAGCATCTACGTGAAGTCTATTGACGGGTTGGCTGAATTTGACGGAGGCCCAAGCAGCGGATGGAAGTATAAAACGAACCGGGATGCTGATCCAAGCATAAGTGCAGACAGCTATATTTTGCAGAACGGTGATACTTTATATTGGTACTATACCTCTGGAGAATAAGGAAGAGGATTGATTAGGCGGGTACATGGATTCGGAGTAACTAACGGATCGGGTGCCCGCCCTTTTTATATTTGGAGGAAAGTCGTTTTATGACAATATATACTTTTATTCGACACAATATTCAAAAAATCATCAAACTCTTAGCCCTTCCGACCGATAAAAATAGATAGATCATAAGATAATGCGAAGGCGGAGTGTAGATGAAAAATTTGAAAGTGAAATACAAAATAGGGCTGCTTTTGGTATTCGCTGTAATCATGGTGAATGTTGTAGGGGGCATAGGCATCATCACGATGACCCGAATGGCCGAAAAGACAAATGAGACATATAATGAAAATTTATTGCCTGTTTCTTACGTGGGGCAGATGCGTACGAATAATCGGGCTATTGAATCCTATCTTTTGGAGCGTTTGATTAGCGTTGATGCCAGCAAAAACAAAGAACTTTCTGAGAGTATCCAAGTGAAGGTTCAGGATAATAATGAACTTATGAACAAGGTGAAAGCGATTCAGTATAATGATCCTGCTATTGTAAGTAAAATCAAAGAGTATGAGTCCTTTTTGCCAGATTATCGTGCACAGCGGGATAACATTATAAAGATTGCTGATAGTAATCATAATCAAGAGGCCTATAAAGTATTTTCAGGCGAATTTAACGAATCCCGTGAAAAAATGATCAACCTACTTAAAGGAATTAGTGATTCTTTGCTTAAAGATGCTGATGAACACAATTCAGATTCCATGGCAACCGCTAAAAGCATGCGGGTAAACAATACCATAATGATTACGTTCGCCTGGGTGATTTGTTTCGTAATTAGTATTGCAATTATTCGACTGATAACAAAACCCCTTAAAGAACTGCAAGGACTAATGAAGCGGGCAGAAGATGGAGATTTGACCGTGGTAGCAACGTACACCGCCAAGGATGAGATCGGCCAAATTAACAGTTCATTTAACAATATGCTGCAGGGCTTGCGGAAGATGATGCAAGGGATTGCAGAGAGTGCAGAACTGCTGTCAGCTTCATCGGAAGAGATGAGCGCTAGTGCTGAGCAGACCTCATTGGCTTCACAAATGATCGCTGTATCTTCTGGAGAGATTGCCGCGGGTTTTGATGAACAGACAGAGAGCATTAACAATACAACACGTTCCATAAAAGCAATGACCAATGATATTGCAGCCGTAGAGGGCAGCAGCTATGAAATGTCGGATCTAATGGGCGTAGTTTCCGGTTCATCGGATCGTGGAGTAGAGGCTGTAGACCAAATCATTGTGCAGATGAAGGAAATTGACCTCAGTGTAACTCAGAGTCAGGAGATTGTTTCTAATCTGGGGACATTGTCACAAGAGATTAATACAATTATTACAACGATTAACGGTATTGCTACACAGACGAATCTGCTTGCGCTCAACGCTTCTATAGAAGCAGCACGGGCCGGTGAGCATGGACGGGGATTTGCTGTAGTTGCTGGAGAAATTCGTAATCTGGCGGAAGCAACTAGAAATAGTTCTTTGCGGGTTACAGATATTATTACACATATCCAAAAGCAAACCGAAAGCGCAGTAGAATCCATGGCTTTGGGTACTGAGCTAGTCACCAATGGCGTAGTTCAAAGTCATCTGGTATCTCAAGCGTTTCATGAGATTCAGACTTCCATTAAAGAAGCTACCTTACAGACAGCCGAAATTAGAGAAGCGGTTGCTCATGTAGCCATGGAATCACAAGGTGTGGCAGCAGCTATGGAACAGGTCAACGTTATATCTAGTAAAGGCGCAGAAGGTGTTCAGGACACAAGTGCAGCGAGTCAGGAGCAACTATCCGCAATGGAGGAAATGTCGGCTTCAGCTCAGTATTTAGCGGTGCTCGCAGAAGATCTGCAAAAGACATTGTCCAGCTTCAAACTATAGGCTTCATAATATTGTTAAAACCAGCAGAGCAGCGGTTCTCCAGTAACGGAGATCGCTGCTCTGCTGTTTGTGGTTATAGCAGATTGGGAGCAAGCGCGAGCCAGTTGGTCTCAGTTGGTCAAGGGGGATAGATGTAAGCGGACTCAGCAGCTCAGGAGCGGATAGATGTAAGCTGGTCTCCGTAGGTCAGGAGCGGATAGACGTAAGCTGGACTCAGTAGGTTGCGGGCAAACATATGCTATGTGGGCTCCAGCGACACTATTGGCAGGCAAGACAGAGGGATGGAAACAATAAAAACTTCGGCGATGATCGGTATGCTCGTACCCCGTAACCTGTAAACCGTACCCCGTACCCCGTACCCCGTACCCCGTACCCCGTACCCCGTACCCCGTACCCCGTACCCCGTACCCCGTACCCCGTACCCCGTACCCCGTACCCCGTACTCCGTACCCCGTACCCCGTACCCCGTACTCCGTACCCCGTACCCCGTACCCCGTACCCCGTACCCCGTACCCCGTACCCCGTACCCCGTACCCCGTACCCCGTACCCCGTACCCCGTACCCCGTACCCCGTACCCCATACCCCGTACCCCGTACCCCGTACCCCTAGTGTCCCCGGCTGTTCTCTAGTTTTTTAAACACACTATCTACTTGATATTCCCCAGTTTAAGGTCATCTGGGTCCGATAATGTGGGCTTATGCTTACCCCCACAGGCTATCGGACACAGCCGCCGCTATTTGCCCATTTATCACCATTGGAGCGATGTTTCGGACTCCAGTGTAGCTATTGGTATGGAAAACGCTGATAATGGGTGGTTTTTGCACCAATAGCGGCTATGATGTCCGATAGCATCCGAAATATAGCTAAATCCAGCAATTAAGGTCATCTGGGTCCGATAATGTGGGCTTATGCTTACCCCCACAGGCTATCGGACACAGCCGCCGCTATTTGCCCATTTATCGCCATTGGGGCGAAGTTTCGGACACCAGCGCAGCTATTGGTGTGGAAAACGCTGAAAACTGGTTTATTTCGCATCAATAGCGGCTATGAGGTCCGATAGCGTCCGAAATATAGCTAAATCCAGCAATTAAGGTCATCTGGGTCCGATAACGTGGGCTTATACTCACCCCCACAGGCTATAGGACACAGTAGCCGCTAATTGCCCATTTAGTGGCATTGGGGTGAGTTCCGGACTACTCAGTTGACGCTATTTGCCCATTTATCGCCCTTGGAGCGAAGTTTCGGACACCAGCGCAGCTATTGGTGTGGAAAACGCTGGAAACTAGTGTTTTTTGCACCAATAGCGGCTATGGGGTCCGATAGCACCCGAAACAGTGGCAAATCCAGCAATTAAGGTCATCTGGGTCCGATAGAAAAACTCGGGAGCGCGAATGTGATCGGATTAAATAAAAATTAGTTTTTAGATCAAGACCTGAAAAAAAGAGGGCATCCCCACAGCTAGTTCACAGCTGTGGGGATGCCCTCTTGATTTTTAATAAAAACTCAGCGTGTATCCTTCCAGAAATTCAGAGGTTTCAGATCTGAGCTAATGACGTGGAATGTATATCCTTCTTTTTTCAATGACTCTAAAATACGAGGAAGCACTTTAAGTGTAGCCTTTTGATCATGCATCAGAATAACTGGATTGGTCTGCGATTTCTGCAGCTTATGAACCTGATTCATAACCGAATTATAGATCGTCGTACTAGCATCCTTGTATTTCCAATCCTCAGAGTCCACGTTCCAATCCCACAGATGATAACCTTGAGCCAACACTTTATCTCTAAAGGTCTTTGTGAAATAAGGTTTGCTTCCATAAGGAGGACGAATTAGTGTGGTGCTTTGACCTGTAATCTTTTTCAAAATGGCGTTATCGTTATCCATCTCACCCAGTGCAGCGGCAGGTGAAGCATAAAACTTCTCTTTCCGGTGCGTCATTCCATGCAATGCGAGACCATGCCCTTCATTCGCAATCCGTTTCACTTGCGTAGTATGCTGGTTCATATTCGGTCCGATCATGAAAAAAGTTGCCTTCGCATCATATTTTGCCAAAATATCAAGCAATGTAGAAGTAGTGGCCGTTGGTCCATCATCAAAGGTGAGGTATACGGTCTTACCTTGCTTCCCAACAGTTGGCGTAGAAGTTCCAGGAGTTGCGGTTGGCTTCATTTCCTTTTTAAATTTACTCACAAATGTTGCATCATCTAATGTAGCTGAGCCATCTTTTACACGCAATAAATTTTGATCTGCTTTAAAGGAAATTCCGAAACCAAGATAAGAAGTCAATTTCAGTGGAACCATTGTTTTTCCGTTTTTCAGAAATGTACTCATGGATATGGTCTTTCCATCGCTTAGAGTAGCTGTTGCATGATCATTCAGCAGTTTGATTGATCTGTTCTGACCTGTAACTTTTATCCCATCACTCACTCCAGTTAGCGTTAACTTAAGTTCCTGTGACAGATCACGTAGAGGAACGTAATAGGTATCTTTTACCGAAACTGCTTCAATAGTTGTTAACTTATCGTTCACACCTAACCTAAGGGAGCCTGCACCTGCTGCATTCACTGAATCTATCGCTCGTATTGATCCAGAACCTATGAATAATACGATTAATAATAGCCATACTTTCTTTAAAGACATCGTCAAAAATCTCCTATCTATGTATATTTGTCTATTACCTTATCATACATTGATAGAATGAAATTTGAGAGATTGTAACCCCCAGCAGAATAATTTGTTACCTTTTAGTAGTTAACTGTGATTTCAACCACAATCATAAAAAGCACGTAACTCCGGCTAAATACTGACGCATCAACAAAAATGGTTAAAATAACCCCGTTTTGCGCAAAATAGATGTGTCCAAATTAGCAACTTTAGTAAACTATTGAACAAAGTTTGAACGGAATTTTTCAACCCATAAACAGCGCCGTTACAGTGATCTTTATCATACTATTAGAAACTTGTAACAAATTGATCACACATATTTAACTTGTTCGCCATTATTAAGGTCTTTTTTAGGCTAAATGGAAAAATAAGTCTTTTGCTTTCTTCCCCATAAATTCTTACTATATATAAAGGTTAATGTTGAGGGTTAATAAAAGAAGTATTGAAGGAAGGAGCTTAAGCATGAACAAAAAGGGACCGTTATACGCTTTATTTCTCAGCCTAATTTTACTCTTGCCAGGATGCAGTTCAATCGCTGTTCTGAATCCGAAGGGGCCGGCTGCAAGAACTTTATCTGACACGATCATTCTCTCCATTGTTATGATGCTCGGTGTTCTGGCAGTTGTCTACATCTTATATGTCTTCGTTCTTTTGAAATACCGTGCTAAAAAAAGCAACGAAGATTATATTCCTCCTCACGAGGAAGGAAACAAATGGCTGGAGGCTATCTGGATTACCATTCCGATTATTATCGTGGCATTCCTCTCCGTAGTCACCGTCAAAACAACAGTAGATGTAGAAAATGTTGCAGCGGATTATAAAGATCAGAAACCGCTTGTAATCTATGCTTCCTCCTCTAACTGGAAATGGCATTTCAGCTATCCAGAGGAAGGGATCGAAACAGTAAACTACGTTAATATTCCAGTTCACCGCGCTGTAGAGTTCAGATTGTATTCTTTCGGTACAATCTCAAGTCTTTGGATCCCACAATTGGGAGGACAAAAATACGCGATGAGCGACATGATCACAACCTTGCATCTTTCAGCTGATACTGTAGGTTCTTATGTCGGAAGAAATGCGAACTTTAATGGTAAGGGCTTTGCCCACATGGAGTTTGAAACACTTGCGATGACAGATAAGGATTATCAGGAATGGGTGAAAGACGTTAAAGAAACGGCGGGTCCACTGACGGAAGATGAATTTAAAGGTCTTTTGGAAATGGAACATGTCGGACGTAAAACGTATACGAATACTCACTTATCCTTTAGCCCGCCTCCGGGAAGCCATGGTGACCATATGAGTAATGGTGGCACTGAAATGGATACGGATAACGGAAGCATGGAGCATCAGGATAATAAAGAAATTCACCCGACTCCAGCACCATCCAGTGAGACGGAATTCAACACCGAGCCTAATCCAGAACTGGATGAGCCGACACCTAGTTCTCCATTAGAAGAGAGCACAACACATGACGGACACTAGTCAATGTTAATTGAACAACTTGAAAGGAGCGATTCCTAATGGATTGGGATAAATTTAAGGTCCACGGCGAACCCTTGATATACGGAGCTATGGCAAGTATTGTTCTGGCTACGATCGGGATTATTGTCGGCCTGACCTATTTTAAAAAATGGGGATATTTATGGCGCGAATGGTTGACTACTGTTGACCACAAACGTATTGGGATTATGTATATCCTCGCAGCATTGCTTATGCTTTTCCGCGGCGGCGTTGACGCTATTATGATGAAGCTGCAAACAGCAGCCCCGGACATGAAATTTCTTGACGCACAGCATTATAACGAGGTATTTACAACACACGGCTTGATTATGATCCTTTTTATGGCCATGCCGTTTATTATCGGTCTGATGAATGTTATCGTTCCGCTGCAAATCGGCGCTAGAGACGTTGCCTTCCCGCGTCTGAACGCTGTCAGCTTCTGGCTCTTCTTCTTTGGAGCTATGCTGCTTAACATTTCGTTTGTTATCGGGGGATCGCCAGATGCTGGTTGGTCCGCATATTTCCCGCTAGCAAGTCTAGAGTTCAGTCCAACGGTGGGTAATAACTATTACTCGCTCGCATTACAAATTTCAGGTATTGGTACGCTCATCACAGGCGTTAACTTTATTGTAACGATTCTGAAAATGCGTGCACCAGGCATGAAGTTGATGAAAATGCCGATGTTTACTTGGTCCGTATTGATCACCAACGTAATTATCGTATTCGCCTTCCCTGTGCTTACGGTAGCACTTGCGTTGATGATGTTCGACCGGCTGTTCGGCTCTCAATTCTTTACGATGGCCAATGGCGGTATGGATATGTTATGGGCCAACCTGTTCTGGGTATGGGGTCACCCTGAAGTATATATCGTTGTCTTACCGGCATTCGGTATTTATAGTGAAATTATCGCCACCTTCTCTAAAAAGAACCTGTATGGATATACATCCATGGTATTCAGTATGTTGATCATTTCCCTCTTGTCCTTCTTAGTATGGGCTCACCATTTCTATACAATGGGTCAAGGTGCTATGGTTAACAGCTTCTTCTCGATTACAACCATGGCCATTGCCGTACCAACAGGTGTGAAAATATTTAACTGGCTATTCACCTTACGAAAAGGGCGAATAACCTTTACGACACCTATGCTATACACCCTGGCCTTTATTCCGATCTTTACGATTGGTGGGGTAACAGGTGTCATGCTGGCTATGGCCAGTGCCGATTACCAGTACCATAATACGATGTTCCTGGTTGCCCATTTCCACTACGTTCTTATTCCAGGTGCGGTCTTTGCCGTTATCGCAGGTTTCCATTACTGGTTCCCTAAAGTATTCGGTTTCCGTCTGAATGAACGTCTTGGCAAGCATGCCTTCTGGTGGATTATTATTTCCTTTAACGTATCGTTCTTCCCGCTGTTTATTCTCGGACTTAAGGGTATGACCCGTCGACAATACACATATTCTGCGGACACTGGATTTGGCCCGCTGAGTATGGTTTCATTTGTAGGTGCGATCGGTCTCGCGATTGGATTTGTAATCCTGGTTTATAACATTTACTGGAGTACTCGTTACGAACCAAGAGATACTGATGGCGACCCATGGGATGCACGTACTTTGGAGTGGGCAACGAAAAGCCCGATTCCAGCTTACAACTTCGCAGTGGTTCCAAATGTAAAAACACGCGATGCATACTGGTCTGCTAAACAAGATAAAGTACCACTTTTTGAAGATAAGATTACTAAGATTCATATGCCTAGCAACACAGGAAAACCATTTATTCTGGGTGTTATCTTCTTCATCGCAGGGTTCTCTCTGGTCTTCAGTCTTTGGATTCCAGCGATCCTCTCTGGAGTAGGTATCCTCATTGTTCTAGCTGCTATGTCCTTTGATCGGGATCACGGATTCTACATCCCAGCAGAAGAAGTTATTGCTACTGAAAAGAAATTGCGGGGTGAGACAGTATGAAAATAGATGCGTCTAAGCCGCTTGAATACTCAACAGAAGAGAATAGTAATAAAATCTTTGGCTTCTGGGTTTTTCTAGGAGCGGAGATTGCACTGTTCGCTACGTTGTTCACTGTTTACTTTGTAATGGTAGACCGTTTTGCCAGCGGCCCTAGCGGGCCGGAGCTTTTCGAAATTGGTCCGGTGATGATCGAAACATTGCTGCTGCTGACAAGTTCGTTTACGATTGGTCTTGCGGTTCATGCCATGCGGCATGGTTACCAAAAAGCCATGATGGTCTTTTTCGGACTAACCCTTCTAATGGGTCTCGGCTTCCTTGGTATCGAAATCATGGAGTTTGTCACTTATGTTCACGAAGGGGCTACACTTCAAACCAGTGGTTTCCTATCCAGTCTCTTTGTACTGCTGGGAACACACGGAGCTCACGTATCGTTCGGGTTCCTGTGGGGTGCGGCTATTCTAATCCAGTTGAAGCGTCAAGGTATTAATCCGGCTACGGCCAATAAATCCTTTATCTTCTCGCTGTACTGGCATTTCTTGGACGTTGTCTGGATCTTTATTTTCAGCTTCGTCTATCTGAAAGGACTGATGTAGCATGATGAAGCAATTGTTTCCAATTCGCCATGTGATGGGTTTCTTAGCCTCTCTTGTCCTTTCTGTGGCTGCACTTGCTGTAATCTACCTTGATCTATCCAACACTGCGAACATGGCAATACTGCTTGTTACAGCCCTCATTCAGGCTTCCTTGCAGCTCTTCCTGTTCATGCATATTGGTGAATCAGCAGATACCAAGAAAGAACTTTACATCAATATCGCCTATGCCTTATTCGTTGGTTTAGTTACGATATTCGGTACGCTCTTCATCTTCGTATGGGGCTGGTATGCTTAATTACAGTAACTAATACTCAAAGGGACGTCTTCTATGCCTAAATGGCTTAGGGACGTCTCTTTTTTTTGGTTTACTTAGGAGGTTTGTTGTAGCGGATGCCCGGAAATGGGCATCTTCCCAGGCAATAGCTGCACTGGAGTCCGAAACTTCGCTCAAAAGGCGGAAAATGTGCGAATGGGGTCATCTGGGTCCGAAAGCCCCGTGAGACAAGGGTGGCTCGGCGCGATCGGACTCAGATGAGCTTAAAAGCAGGAATCAGCGGCTTTTGGAGTTGTAACAGACCCCAAAGCCGCTATTGGTGTGAAAAACGCGCAAAATGAGCGCCTTTCTAGGCAATAGCTGCACAGGAGTCCGAAACTTCGCTCAAAAGACGAAAAATGTGCGAATAGGGTCATCTGGGTCCGAAAGCTAGCGGGGATAAGGAGGCTCGGCGCGATCGGACTCAGATGACCTTAAAATTGGGAATCAGCGGCTTTTGGAGTTGTAACGGACCCCAAAGTCGCTATTGCCTAGAAAAACGCGCAAAATGAGCGCTTTTCTAGGCAATAGCTGCACAGGAGTCCGAAACTTTGCTCAAAAGACGAAAAATGTGCGAATAGCGTCATCTGGGTCCGAAAGCCACGGGAGATAGGGGGGCTTGGCGCTGTCAACCTCAGGTGAACTTAAAAGCAGGAATCAGCGTCATTTGTGTCCGAAAGCCACGGGGATGAGGATGGCTCGGCGCAATCGGACGTAATTTTGATTAATAACAAGGGATAGATAGATCCCCAAAGGATAATCTTGGGGATTTTTTGTTGACATATAAATCAAACTGTATTAATAATAGTAGTACAGTTAATACACACCAAAATGGATTTAATGCAAGATAGTGGAAGGAGGAAGGTTATGTTCGAACTGGACGTTCGTAGTCGGAAGCCGATTTATGAGCAGCTGACCGATAAGGTCAAGGAGATGATTCTGCATGGTATTTTGCAGACGGATGAACAGCTACCTTCTGTAAGGACTTTATCCCAGCAGCTAACCGTGAATCCCAATACGATTCAGAAGGCTTACCGTGAATTGGAACGTGAGGGGTATATCTATTCATTACAGGGGAAAGGAAGTTTTGTAGCCCCGATGAAAAAAGAACAAAATGCGATCAAAAAAGCGGAAGTCCGGAATGAGTTGCTGAGGCTGATGGCGGAGGCGGTATACCTTGGGTTCACCGCAGCTGAGATTAGTTCTTTGTACCAACAAGTGGAGAAGCAAAGAGAAGGAGGGAAGAGTGATGATTGAGATTCGAGGAGTCAGCAAGTTATTTCAAGGCGAGAAGGCAGTCGACGATATCTCTTT
Source organism: Paenibacillus sp. FSL F4-0122 (assembly GCF_038002845.1). Classification (NCBI taxonomy): domain Bacteria; kingdom Bacillati; phylum Bacillota; class Bacilli; order Caryophanales; family Paenibacillaceae; genus Paenibacillus; species Paenibacillus sp. FSL F4-0122. Next base: position 1,219,709 of record NZ_JBBODI010000001.1, on the reverse strand, counting down.
AACGGTACATAAAGGAACAATTTATGGGCTGCTCGGCTCTAATGGCGCGGGCAAAACTACGCTGCTCAAAACATTGGCGGGCATCTACTCTCCAGATAAGGGGACCGTGCGGGTGGATGGTGAAGCAGTATTCGAACACCCGACGACTAAGCAACGGGTTATTTTTATGCCGGATGCTCCTTATTTTTTCCCACAATCGACCATGCTGCAAATGGCGGCCTTCTATCGCTCGATTTATCCGAGCTGGAATCAGAAGCGTTTTGAAGATTTGGGAACCGTATTTCAGCTCGATAAAAAGCGCAAACTCAGTCGTTTCTCCAAAGGGATGCAGCGGCAAGCGTCATTCTGGTTGTGTTTAAGCTGTATGCCGGATGTGCTGATTATGGATGAACCGATTGACGGATTAGATCCGGTGATGCGGCGTCAGATCAAAAACCTGCTATTTCAGGAGGTTGCTGAACGCGAGCTGACGGTAATCATATCTTCGCATAACCTTCGTGAGATTGAAGATCTGTGCGATCATGTCGGGATTATGCATGGTGGGAAGATGTTGATTGAGAAGGATCTGGATGATCTTAAGGCGGATACACATAAGATTCAAGTGGCGTTTCGGGATGAACGGCATGAGATTCCGTTAGTTGCCAAGTTACAAGTTCTGCATCAAGAGCGCCGGGGAAGTGTGAACCTATATATTGTAAAAGGGGATCGTGAACGGATCAAAGCGGCTTTTCAGGTGTACGAGCCATACGTATTCGATTTGCTTCCATTGACGTTAGAAGAGATTTTTATTTATGAAATGGGGGATGTCGGATATGACGCGCAGCCATTACTACTTTAATAGCAGTATTTTTCGCCAGAACTTCCGCCAGCATGGCTGGATAGGGATTATATATGCACTCGGCTTATTATTCGCTCTTCCATTGCAGCTCTTCATGAGCAACAATCCGGATGCAAAACCGCAGGAAATTGATCATTTATTTCGCATAGCTGGTAGTGTGCAAGCCTTATTTATCATTACGATCCCAGTTGCCGCAGGACTATTCTTATTCCGATACCTTCAGGTAAAATCACCCGCAGATCATTGGCATAGCCTGCCTTTACGCAGAGAGCATTTATTTACAGCTCATCTGACGAGTGGACTTACCTTACTGTTGCTGCCTGTTTGGTTAACTGCTGGGGTGGTTGCCGTTATTAAGCCATGGAGTGGGAATTTTTATATTTTTCAAGGCGCAGATATTTGGCAATGGTGTATCACAGTTAGTATTCTGACTTTGTTCCTCTTCTGCTTTAGTGTTTTTGTGGGAATATGTACGGGCCAATCTATTCTTCAGGGAATTATCATTTATATTTTGCTTATTCTTCCTGCTGTACTGATCTCATTAATCCACAGCCATTTAGCCATGTATCTTTATGGTTATGCAAATGCAAATTCTAACTTGCATGATTCCAATTCGCAGATATGGTCTCCTTTTGTTCATATCGTGTATTATTTTACCGGCAAACCCTTCACCAATACAGAATTATGGATTTATGGGGTATTGGCACTTCTATTTATTGGGTTGTCCTACCTGTTATACCGTAAGCGTAATACGGAAAAAGCGGGTCAGGCTATTGCTTTTGGATATTTCAATCCACTGTTTAAAGCAGGGGTAATGTTATGTGCCATGCTTATTGCCGGTAATTATTTTGCGCAAATGAAGCAACAGCAAATGGGCTGGGTGATTAGTGGATATGCCATCGGAGCCATTATTGGTTATGTTGCCGCAGAAATGATTGTTCGGAAAACATGGCAGATTATGACGCGTAAAGTGGTAGCCGAGTTTGCAGTTTATGCAGTAATGTTGGGATTACTTCTGTATATCCCGGTATCAAGTGTTACGGGGTATGAAGCCAGAGTGCCTTCCGGTGATAAGATTAGCGGAGTATATATGGGAGCTAACTACCGGTTGTATACCCCAACGGATGATTTGTACACTACACCCTACATGGGGCAGAATCCTTTTTCCGATGATAAAGATTATATAGAAGCTGTCCGTAAACTTCATCAAACGGTAGTTACGGTACGTCCAGATCATACGTCACGACAATATGTTTATGAATATTTTACTCTGGCTTATCAATTGGAGAACGGCGACAAGCTAGTGAGGGAATACTGGATCCCTAAAAAGGGGTTCGAATCAGAGCTCAAAGCGGTTAAGGATACCGAAGCTTACAAGTATGAAAAGTATAATTTAGCTCTCTTAGACAAAGACCTGGATTTTATGTGGGTTACTAACAGGAATAAAAAAGTAGCCATCTCGGATCCCGGGGAAATTTCAGAGCTAAAGCAGATTATCAAACGCGAAATTTCGAATATGTCCTACGAAGTACAGATAGATAAGGACGGAAAACCTGATGTGGCTAATATCCAAGTAGAGGTAAAGGTAAAAGAGAACAGTAATCAAGTTTCTACAGATTATGGTTATTATTATCCGTGGAAGTCAACTTTTCATGAGTTAGAGAAATGGATGAACGAAAAAGGTTATGCCGATAAAATACGAATAACAGCTGAAGATATCCAATCGGCAGAGATTATAAAAGATGATTATATGGACGAGAAAACACCTAAGAACCCTACTAGTCCTGAACAAAGAGTAGCGCTTGCGCGTGAAAAGAATCGTACGGCTGTTACGAAGGATAAGGTTCTATTAACAGATGTTTTGGCCCATCATTTCAATTATGGTGTTGAGAATGGCAACTACATTGTGAAGTTGATGTACAAAGAGGGTTATAGCGATTTCGTAATGTTAAAAGAATCAGATATGACATCTGAATTGAAAGCATTGCTGAAATAAGCTAAGAATAAGGTAAGTAAAAGATTACAGAAGATAAAAGACTACTGGTTGACATAAACTGGATAGTTGGAATATGCTTTTGGAGATAGGTTAAGGATGAAATGGGACTTTCAGGTCAGCCTCAGAGCCAGTATATTCGTTTCCGTTAAAATAACATCGCTGTATTAACTGGTAAGGAGTTCTGTATTTAGGTGAAGCCCGACCATGGACGAAAGAGTCCATGGTCTTTTTTTACATATTTAGAGGTAATACATGGATGTGCGATTGCTGTAATGCCTCTGGAGTCTGCTTCGGCAGATCTTTTACTGTAGAATAATATAAATAGGGAACATTGAGGTGGAAATATAATGTTAAGCAATACAGCGGAAGTATCGTTAAGTAAATTTATGACTAAGCTGCTGCGGCATACCCCAGAGCAATATGGTCTTATTTTGGATCCAGAGGATGGTTCCTGTAGGTTGGATGATTTGCTGTCTGTTATTGTCAGCACTCCTAGATGGTCAGAGGTGACTGTGGGAGATATTCGGCAAGTGGTCGCAGGCTGCGACAAGCAACGATTGGAAATCGTTGATGACCGGATCAAAGCCCGGTACGGGCATAGCCATACAAAAATCACTTATGAGCCGGGGACTCCGCCTGCTGTACTTTTTCACGGAACTCATTCTGGTGTGCTTTCTGTGATTTTGGAGGAGGGACTCCAATCGATGGGACGGCAGTATGTTCATTTGTCTGAAGGGACTCATTTTGCCAGTTTAGCCGGAAGTCGCAGAGGGAAATTGATATTGTTAACCGTTGATACGATTAGAGCGGGTCAAATGGGTGCAACCTTTTATAATGCGGGTAATAAGGTTTGGTTGGCAGGTCATATACCGCCTTCATGTCTTAAAGTGTATACCCCGTAAGTTGAACTAGATCGACGTTTGGTTAGGAGGCATAATAACATGGATGAAATTCCAGATCACTTAGATCACGGATTACAGATTGTATTTATTGGGTTCAACCCTAGTATCCGTTCTGGTGAGGTAGGACATCATTACGCGAATCCGCGGAATAATTTTTGGAGAATATTACATCAGTCTGGACTTACTCCCCGGTTGTATGATGCGTCTGAGGACGGGGACTTGCTAAAGCTGGGCTATGGGTTTACAAATATTGTTGCCCGTCCCACACGGGGAATCGACGATATTACTCGTGAAGAATACCAGGAGGGTCGTGAATTGCTTCGCTCCAAGCTGGAGAAATATCGGCCTCAAGTCGCCTGTTTTGTAGGTAAGGGTGTGTATACAGAGTTTAGTCGCAGAACAAAAGCTAACTGGGGATTTCAAGGGGGCGAGCCTCCAAAGGTAGATGGTGTCCGTGAATTCGTTGCACCCTCTTCTAGTGGATTAGTTAGAATGCCGATGGGAGAGATCATTGGAATTTATCGCAGATTAGCCGAGTTTACGCAAGAGAACGATGGGTGATTGATTTATTTGGAGTTAGGTAGCTAAAGGACACAGGAGTCGCTAAAAGTAACAAATCACTCTAATTTGCGTGCTATCGGACTCCAATGCAGCTATTGGGTAGAAATAGACTGAATATGAGTCCATTTTGGGTAGATAGCGTCTCTGGAGTCCGAAATCACCACTAAATGGCCGCAAATCCACGAATAACGGCGACTGAGTCCGTAAGAGTAAAAGCTGCGGAGTTGGCCATGGATCTACGTAGATTCCGTAGATCCCGCAGATCACCGTAGATCCCGTAGATCCCGTAGATCTCGCAAGCTCTGGCAAACTATCGCATCTTAGCTATCTCTCGCTACTCTAGAATACCCTCAAACACAAAAGGAGCAAGATTCCATATCGGAATCTTGCTCCTTTTATAACTTCAAAGGGCAGTCTCAGTATATGAGACATGCCCTTAGTCCCTAAAATACATTAAGTCTCGATCAGCAGCAGAATGATAGAGGATAAGGATAGACAAACACTAATCAGGCATAGCACGGCAACGACCTGCTTCTGGTTCAGGCCCGCCCGAAGCAGGCGGTAATGAGCCTGGGTGGCATCGGCTTGATAAATGGACTTGCCTTGGATGAAACGTTTGACTACGACAAAAATGTTGTCGAAGATCGGTACGCCCAGCGCCAGAATAGGGATGAACAGCGACAGGACGGTGGCTTGCTTGAACGCGCCGTCGAGTGCAATTACCGCAAGGATGAAGCCGAGAAAGGTTGCCCCGGCGTCGCCCATAAAGATTTTGGCGGGCGGCTTATTGTAGCGCAGATAAGCAAGCGTAACGCCAATCAGCGAAATTGCCATAATGGCAGATGAGGATTGACCCTTCGCCAGTGCGACTACGAATAACGTAACCGCCGAAATGGCCGTCAAGGCACCAGCTAGACCGTCCATGCCATCCGAGAAATTAATAACAGTGGTTACGCCGAAGATCCAGATAATCGTCAGCAGAAACGATAGAATGACTGGCAAAATGATATAATCACCTGAAAATGGATTGTAAAATCCGGTAAAGGCGTTGCCAGAAGCATAAACCAGGATCGCTGCGCTAACTTGTACAATTAACTTGGGCAGAGCTGGGAAATCTTTGCCCTTCGTTTTGTACCAATCATCCACCGTGCCTATGGTCAGCAACAGTACTCCACCAACAAATAATGCGACAGTCTCCATGGAGAAATCACGCGCGAACACCAGATAAGTAACAAAAAATCCGAGAAATATTGCGTAGCTGGCCGTTAGCGGAATGGGCTCTCTATGAATTTTACGCTCAACGTCCTGCCGAGGCTTGTCCACAAAATCAAGCCGAAAAGCAAGCTTGCCGAGCGGCGGAATTAGAAAGTAGACGATAAGAAATGACATTAGAAATGATAAAACGTATAAAATGACGCTCACCACCGTTTTCTTTTTAAAATACCACAGATCGATTAAATCTACCTTAAAAAAGTAAAATTTTGTCGTGAGAGGTGTGAAGTTGACTTGCCAGCATCGCTGTAGTACCTTGTTGAGAAAAGCTCTTTGGGGGATATTTATGAAATACGATGTTATTTTATTTGATGCCGACGATACGTTGTTTGATTATGGAATGGCAGAAAGTCACGCGTTGTCTAATGCCTTTCTACACTTTGGGATGCCCACAGGTGCAGCAGATTATGCTGCCAGTTATCAAGAGATTAACCACGCATTGTGGAGGGATTTAGAACAAGGAAGGATTTCATCTGCGGCGCTGCGGGTAGAGCGGTTCAATCGGTTGTTTGCTGCACATGCGCTTGAGCTTGATCCTGAATCATTTAGTGAGGCGTATCTACGTTTCTTAGGCGAAGGAACCTTTCTGATGCAGGGAGCGATCGAGCTATGCGGAGAGCTTGCAGAGTGCCGCCTGGCGATTATCACGAATGGAATCAAGGATGTGCAAACTTCCAGAATCCAAGGCTCGCTGCTGAGTGATACATTTGAGCAGATCATTATCTCAGAGGAGGCAGGATGTCAGAAGCCAGAGACCGGGATTTTTGATTACGCTTTTGCCAAATTGGGGATTGAGGATAAAGAAAAAGTATTGATTGTGGGTGACTCCTTAACCTCTGATATTCAAGGCGGAATTAATTATGGGATTGATACCTGCTGGTTTAACCCGCTCGGTAAGATTAATGAGTCCGGCGTTCAGCCAAAATACGAAATTCGAAACCTCTCGGAGCTACTAGATATTGTAGGGAAAGCTACTAACCTTCAATAAAAAAATAAGGTGTGAGCGCATAAGCGTCTCACACCTTTTATTTAGTAACCTGAAAGAGGTTTATTGCCGAGTATCCAGCGGCTTCAGATACGCCTCGATTTGCTGGCGTTTCGATTCCAGAAATGGCGGCAGCGCAAGCGATTCACCTAAACTTTCCATAGGCTCATCTGTAGCAAAACCTGGTCCGTCTGTAGCTAGCTCGAAAAGGATGCCGTTAGGCTCACGGAAATAGAGGGAACGGAAGTAGAAGCGGTCGACGAAACCGGAATTAGGAAGCTGTGCCTGGCGGATGTGTTCGATCCATTGCTTCAATTCGTCTTCATTATCGACGCGGAAGGCGACGTGATGTACCCCGCCACGTCCCAAATGCTCTTGATCCAGATCATTGCGTTCCTCCAGATGTACCTCAGTGCCTGACCCGCCTTCACCGGTCTCGAATACGATCACATCTGGCTGACCGGCAACTGTTGAAGGGTAGGTTCCTATACGGCGGAAGCCAAGCAACTGCTCCAGCACCACCGCTGTATGTTCTGCACTTTCGACTGTGAGATGTGCGGGACCTAAGCCTACAATGCCATATTGGGCAGGCACTGGGCTTTTAGCCCAAGGAGTACCGCCGGCAACACCGTTATCATTTTCGTCGGATACGAGAATGAAACGTTGACTCTCGTGATCGCGGAAGGATAAAGTCTGGCGTCCACCAAGTACCTGTATCGTCCCATGCTCCACGTTAAGCTCGGTGAAGCGTTGCTCCCAGTAGGTAAGTGCGGCATCGCTTGGGACTCGAAGGGAGAGGGCGGAGATGCTGTTATTGCCCTCGCGGTTGCGGCCCGCCATCGGAAGTTCAAAAAAGGTTAATTCGGTTCCGGGATTGCCCTTCTCATCTCCATAGAATAAATGGTACACTGAAATATCATCCTGATTTACTGTTTTTTTAATGAGACGAAGTCCGAGTACCTCTGTATAGAACTTAAAGTTCTCCTGTGCTTTGCCAGTAATAGCTGAGACATGGTGAAGTCCTTTTAACGTTAAGCTCATGGTAGTTACCTCCGTGTAAATGCTTAGGGTTTGTGGATTATTTTTAATATCGATAGAATTATTGGTGAATATTATTAAGTTACTATAATTTTAATAGTAATAACAAACTTTTGCAAGTGGATATTAATGTTTCATGAAATTTAATTCATACATAAGGAGAGAGTATAAGTGCACACAACAACAAGCTTGATGAAACAATTACAGGAGTTGGAGATTGATCCACGGGGGACCATTCTAGTTCATTCCTCGTTAAAAAGTGTTGGCGAAGTAGAAGGAGGTGCGAACACGGTGCTGGATGCACTCAGCGAATATATGAAGGACGGGCTGCTTGTTTTGCCAACGCATACATGGGCTTATATTAATGCGGATAATCCACGCTTCTCTGTTCAAGATTCCCCATCTTGTGTTGGGATATTACCGGAGCTGTTCAGAAAACGTCCGGGCGTTGTTCGCTCTTGGCATCCGACTCATTCTGTAGCGGCTTTGGGTGTTGATGCTGAGGCGTTTACTGCAGGGGATGAACGTTGGGATACGCCATGCGCCCGTGGTTCAGTATGGGGCAAGCTGCTTGATCGTAAGGCGGAAATATTACTGCTGGGCGTCGATCTGCGGCGGAATACGTTCATTCACGGTATTGAAGAGTGGGTGGATATTCCGGGCAGAATGACGGATAGTCATGAGGAATTATATACTGTGACGCCGGGTGGCGATGAAATCATGGTGCCTTCTCGCAGACATTGTGGTCTCTCTTGGTCGGAGCATTTTTGGAAAGTGGAACGCGAGCTTGAGGAAGGCGGTGCCATGCGTAAGGGGAATTTCGGGGATGCGCTAGTTAGAGTGTGTGGAACAGTAGAAACGACGGATATTTTAAGCCTGATGCTAAAAGAGAATCCTGATCTTTTCTCCGATAATGAACCGCTGCATGGTGAGTCCAAACCAGATCCGCTTCCAAAGACCAGACGTGAACAACCATAGGTGGGAGAGGCTAAACCAATTTTTCAGTCCGCACAATCTGGAAGCCGCTATCAATGTATGGTATATTAATCTCACTAAAACATAGTAAGGAGATTGGAAATGGAAAAAACATTGGTCTTTGGACACAAAAATCCGGATACGGATACTATTTGTTCGGCAATTGCTTATGCAGCACTCAAAAAAGAATTAGGCTGGGATGCTGAGCCAGTTCGTCTGGGAGACGTTAGTGGTGAAACGCAATTTGCGCTTGATCATTTCGGAGTAGAGGCTCCTCGTCTGGTAGAGAACGTAGCTGGAGAAGCTAATCAGGTTATTCTTGTTGACCATAATGAACGCCAACAAAGTGCGAATGACATTGATCGAGTGCGTGTAGTTGAAGTTATCGACCATCACCGGATCGCTAATTTTGAGACTGCACATCCGTTATACTATCGTGCTGAGCCAGTAGGCTGTACTGCTACTATACTTAACAAAATGTATAAAGAAAACGGTGTAGCTATCCCTAAAGACATCGCCGGATTGATGTTGTCTGCAATCATTTCTGATTCCTTGCTGTTTAAATCTCCAACCTGCACCGCTGAAGATGTAGCGGCAGCGCGCGAATTGGCTGAAATCGCTGGTGTAAATGCAGAAAGCTACGGCCTTGATATGCTGAAGGCTGGTGCTGATCTTAGCGACAAGAGTATCGCTCAACTGATCTCCTTGGATGCTAAGGAATTCAAAATGGGTGAATACAAAGTAGAAATCGCCCAAGTGAACGCGGTTGACGTTAATGATGTACTCTCCAAGCAGGCTGAACTGGAAACTGCACTGACTTCCATTATTGCTGAAAAAGAATTGGATCTGTTCCTGTTCGTAGTTACAGATATCCTCAACAACGATTCGGTGGGTCTGGTTCTGGGCCGTGTTGCAGGTGCAGTAGAACAGGCGTACAACGTGAAGCTTGATGACAATAAAGCCCTTCTTAAAGGTGTAGTATCCCGTAAATCACAAATCGTACCGGTACTTACAGAGACGATTGCTAAACTGTAAAGCATTTTGACAGTTGTCTATGAGAGTAGATTGGATAAAACGAGCTCATGCCCCATCAGTTGTTAAGATGGTGACATGAGTTCTTTTTGTTTTACGGCGTATTCTGCTACAATATTTTGGGAGGGGATCCAACTGATCCTCTTCTAATTGCATGAACTTTGAACCAGCATGAGGAATATGACAAAGGGATAGGGGATATTGGAAATGGAATTGTTTGCAGCATTGGAACGGGACGACTACGAGGAATTATTATTTTGTCAGGATAAGGCATCGGGATTAAAGGCGATCATCGCGATTCATGACACGACACTGGGACCAGCACTGGGTGGAACACGGATGTGGACCTACGCTACGGAAGAGGAAGCTATTGTTGATGCGCTTCGATTAGCAAAAGGGATGACCTATAAAAATGCAGTATCCGGCCTGAATTTGGGTGGTGGGAAAACAGTAATCATTGGAGATCCCAAGAAGGATAAAAATGAAGCCATGTTCCGTGCTTTCGGAAGATACATACAAGGTTTAAATGGACGGTACATAACTGCTGAAGATGTAGGGACTACGGAAGAGGACATGAACATTATTTATCAAGAGACAGATTATGTTACTGGCACCTCACCTACGTACGGTTCTTCGGGCAATCCGTCACCAGCAACGGCTTACGGTGTTTACCAAGGAATGAAGGCAGCCGCTAAAGCCGCCTTTGGCAGTGATTCGCTTGAAGGGAAGACAGTAGCTGTTCAAGGCGTGGGGAACGTGGCCTTTACACTGTGCAAACATCTTCATGAAGAAGGAGCACAGCTTATCGTAACGGACATCCATAAACCAGCCGTTCAACGTGCAGTAGAGGCCTATGGCGCCAAGGCTGTAGATCCAGGCGATATCATCAGTGTAGATTGTGATATTTATGCTCCTTGCGCTCTTGGAGCGACAATTAACGATGAATCCTTACGGGTAATCAAGGCGAAAGTGATTGCAGGAGCTGCTAATAATCAGCTGAAGGATTCCTCGCATGGTGATGCACTTCATGAGATGGGGATTGTATATGCTCCAGATTACGTGATTAATGCAGGTGGCGTCATTAATATTGCGGACGAGCTGAACGGCTATAATAAGGAACGTGCCTTTAAGCAGGTGGCGAAGATTTACGACAATATTACCCGCGTAATGGAAATTTCCCGTTTGAACGGAATACCTACTTATGCCGCCGCGAACCAGCTTGCAGAGGACCGGATAGCGCTATTAAGAAATAGCCGCAGCACCTTCCTGCGTAATGGTCAACATGCACTTAGCAGAAGATCGCTGCGGGGATAAGCTGTAAAAAAACTCGGCAAGCTCCATCCGATTACAACTTCGGAGGGACTGCCGAGTTTTTTATGTTCTTTTATTTCTACAAGAAACGTTTATTCTCTTTCGAGGACGGTAACGTGGTTTCTGCTTATTCCTAATTACTGAACCTTTTGCGGTTCTGGGTAAGTGACGCCGAAGGTGTCGACCGTCACCTTTTTCATGACTGGTGGCTCATCTGGACGATCAGAACCGTCACGAGGCAGGCTCACAATTCTTTTTACAGCTTCGATACCTTCAGTTACTTTACCAAAAGCTGCGTAGCTTCCATCTAGACTAGGGTAAGCTGCATCCATAATAAAGAACTGGGAACCGGCAGAGTCAGGAGCCTGTGATCTTGCCATGGATAGAACACCTTCTGTATGCAGAAGGTTATTGGTGAACCCGTTGCCAGAGAATTCTCCGGCGATACTGTAACCCGGGCCTCCCATACCTGTACCATCAGGGTCGCCGCCTTGAATCATGAAGTTAGGAATTACTCTATGGAATATAGTGTTATCATAAAATCCTTTTTGAATAAGTGAGATGAAATTGTTTACGGTGTTAGGGGCAACCTCAGGGTATAGCTCAGCTTGGATGATATCCCCGTCTTCCATTTCAATGGTTACTAAGGGATGACTTGCCGTAGCTGAAGGAACGCCTTCAGTTGGGGCTGCACCTTCCCTAGGTGCTGATCCGCTGCTTCCATTATTACTGCTTGCATTGTTATTGTTTGGCTTGTTACCGCAACCTGCCGCAATAACCATGACCAGGCATAACATGATCAGAAGAATAGCGGATTTTGTTGATGTAGACTTCACTAAATAATCTCTCCTTTTTATTGAATAATCTCGTAGGTACTTCCCATAATACCTCCTTTGTCCTATTACATGCAAAGGTCAGTTATGACTTCTGGGATTGGCACATCTTAAAAAGAAGTTTACAATGGTAGGATGTTTCCAAAGAGAACATCGAGAAAGGATGTGCATAGGATGCTCTTTTCGTGGAAGCGGAATTTGATCGTGCTTTGGGTAGGGGTTTTCTTTTGTAGTACAGCTTATTCGATCTCGATTCCCTTCCTTTCCATTTTTTTGAGCGACGAACTTGGGGTTTCAAATCATTTGGAGATTTGGTCAGGGGTTAGTTTTGGAATAACCTTTCTTGCCAGCGCTTTAATCTCTCCCTATTGGGGTTCGCTAGCCGACAAGTATGGTCGGAAACCGATGCTTATTCGCTCGGGTTTTAGTCTGGCAGCTTTATACCTTATTAATTATTTTGTACATGATCCTTATGTTTTTTTGATTGTGCGTGTGCTGCAAGGACTGCTTGCCGGTTTTGTTCCAGCAGCTATTGCAATGGTAGCCACCAATACCCCTGAGCATAAGACGGGGTACGCTTTAAGTATTATGTCTACAGCCGGAGCGACAGGTAGTATTATTGGGCCATTAATTGGCGGTGTAGTGAGCTATTATACCAGCAACCGGATTGCTTTTTTATTCTCAGCGGGTATTGTACTTATCTCAGCGCTCATTGCTACTTTTTTTGCAAAAGAGGAGAACTTCGACCGTTCGGCTCCAAGGTCACATGTAAGTGATGATATCAGGGAAGCGAGAAGTAACCGAGCTTTTATTACTTTGCTCTCGCTGGCGGGAATCAGTACCTTCTCCGTTATGATTCTGGAACCGTTAATCCCAATTTATCTACTGGACATGGGGATCTCCAAAAATAGTGCCTCGCTAAGCTCGGGAATCGTATTCTCCGCTGTGGGGATTGCTACGGTGCTGATGGCTCCGCAGTGGGGCAGACTCGGCAGCCGAAAAGGCTTTGGGATGATCTTATTTATTGGACTGATCGGGGGCGGCATCGGTAATATTCTGCAGTTTTTTGTTTCGGGCTATGTAGAGTTCGCTATCCTTCGCTTTGCTTACGGCTTGTTCTATGCAGGTGTGCTGCCATCAGTGAATGCTATGATTGTACAAGTAATTGAGCCGGGATTCCGTGGACGGGCCTTTGGCCTGAATCAGGCGGCATCTCAGCTTGCGACGATGGCTGGACCGATTATCGGCGGCTTATTGGGCGCGGTTATTCCAATTCGCTGGGTGTTTGTAATCAATGGAGTGATGCTGCTGGTAGCAGCGATATTGGTTAAGACCCGCAAGCTGGAAGCACAAATCGCCGCTGCTCGTCCCGCAGAACAGCCAACAACGATGCAGAGCTAACTGCTACCTCATTGAGCATGTCGTTATTTAGAAGAAACAACATAAAGCCGCCGGGCTCACAGCCCGGCGGCTTTATTCATATTAAGCTGCTATTCTCCCTGCGAACCGTTCAAAACGTCTGTTCCCGGCATAACATCCACTGGCGGGGAGGCAGGGTCAATAATGGAATTTGGATATACATCGTCTGCATCTGGAACATCCTCCAGCGGCTGATCTTCTTCTTCCATCTCCAAGAGTTCCTCATCCTTAGTATAATCCGTATCATCTAGGGTTAATCCTGCGGTTTCAGCGGCTAGATATGCATCGGATTCCACCAACTCATCTCTTTCGATTACATCCTTAGGTGAGTTTAAACCAATATCTGCTGCCAAGTATTTATCGCCAACCAAGACAGGATCTGCGTCATCATCAACAATATCCTCTTCATCCATATCAGCTTGTATATAACGTTCATATTCAAAGTCAGCTTCAGTTTTATTTGGTGAACTATCCATAGCCGTTCACTCCTTTTTTATGATAAAATTTGAACTTCCTATGTTTATCTTTACCCGTTTGACCATGATCGAATCGCTGATCCAATAAATGGGTATGTCTATATTGGATTAGTAAAAAATGGGTGAAAGCAAAAGCCGATGAAAAACGTTCTTTTTCGAGAAAATTTACAAGAATAGGCAGGGATAGTGCGAAGCTTGTCGAAATTAAGAAGCATATATGAACGTTTAAACAACTAATGAATTACTGAGGTGCTACGATGAAGTTGCCAAAGCTCAATATAGCGGCTGCTTTTTTATTAATTCTACTGCTGACCGCTATGGTTCCTTTTGGTACGGCGATAGTGAGTGCTGAATCATCAGACTCTACGCTGCCCAATTGGGAGATTAAATTTGAACGTATAGAAATAGATCATATTGAAGAAGCTGTGGCAGCTCTTGATGAAGAATGGACTCGTGTTATGCCTCATGGGAAAAGCCCAGAGACTCCAAGTGGAGCAACCTCAGCCTGGCTGCGGTTTACTTTACCACAAATTAGTGATAAATCTGCGTTATTCATAGATAAAGTATATGGAAATAATGTTAAGGCTTATTTAAATAACGAATTAATATATGATTCCGGAAAAGATTTTAATTTCAATGGCAGTAAGGTTTTCATTCCTCTGTCCAAAAGTGTTGGAGGACAACAGCTATATTTATGGACCCATGGTGGCAGCAAAGACTTAGGGATCCACGGCGAAATAAGAGTAGGCCAATACGATGAGCTGTTATCTGTTTATGTAAAGCAGGGCTTAATGGATCTGATCATTGGAACGACGCTTATTTTTATTGCGATTGTACTGCTGATCTGCTCGCTATTCATGAGAAAAGGCTATTTTTCAGGCGGATATCTATTGGTGCTGATTATTTTATCCATTGGCGTCTTAGTGGTAACGTATTCATCGTTCCTGCCGACAATCCTCGGCGATTATGGAGAGATCGTACTTGTTTTCTTTGATGTAGCTTTATATACGCTTTTGCCATCCTTTACATTTTATTTTGAGAAAATATTTGGTCCAGGGAAAAAGAGAATCGTTACACGTTTCCGTAAGTTTCAAATTGTCTATTCTGTATTTTGTTTTTCCCTAATGGTTATTAATATTCTTTTGTCCTATCAGGTGGATGACTTTTATCGATTGATGACTACGAGTGTGCTAGGTATCCTTATGATTGTACAAATTATACTTTTGATCAGCTTAGCGTTTATACACGCGAATCGTGGCAATGTAGATGCTGTTATTTTTACTTCAGGGTTCTCAATATTTGCTTTCATGTCTCTTAGTGAACTGGTCATGTTCTATGCATCGGGGCAATCCTATCAATTATATTGGTGGAAATGGGGAATGGTGATTTTCGTAATTGCCTTAATCGTCATTCTGGGAAGAAGGTTTACTCGAAACCATGAACAGCTTATTGAATATTCCCATCAGCTTGAGAAGTTCAATAATGATTTGCAGCGCTCGGAGAAGATGGAGATTATTAGTGAGCTGGCAGCGTCGGTTGCCCATGAAGTACGGAATCCATTGCAGGTTACCCGGGGGTTTCTGCAGATTCTTGGGGAGCGTTCAGATCAAAAGGAGCGGGAATATCTGCAAATGGCAGTGACAGAACTGGATCGGGCTACGCTCATTATTACAGACTTCCTAACCTTCGCTAAACCAGGACTTGAAACCGTAGAGCAGCTTGATGTGTCCGAAGAGTTGAGGCATGTGACGGGTATTCTTTCTCCGTTAGCGAATCTGCAAGGGGGCGTCATTGAACTTAATCTGCAGCCAGGACTTTACGTTACTGGATCATCTGCCAAGTTCAAGCAAGCGTTTATCAACATTCTCAAAAATAGCATCGAAGCTTTAAAGGACAATGGGCTGATTAAAGTCACAGCCTGGAAGGCTGGAAAACATATAATAATCAGTGTTCATGATAATGGGGAAGGGATGAACCGGAATGAGCTGGCTCGGTTAGGGGAACCTTATTACTCCAATAAGACCAAAGGAACGGGGCTTGGACTGATGGTAACCTTTCGGATTATTGAGGCGATGGAGGGATGCACTGAGTTTCGCAGTGAGAAAGGGGAAGGGACTGAAATTATAGTAAAAATACCAGAACTTAGAAGAATTTAGAAGTAATTTATGATAATTCCGTTTTTTAGAAGGAAAGAGTGAGGGGCTGAGCGAAGTAGTACAGACAGAATATTGTTTCTGATACTTACTTCTGAGGTGCATATATGCGCTTGATGATTAAAGTCCTACATATAGCAATAGCTCTTACTCTCCTTCTGATAGGATATAGTTCAATTGTTGTATCAGCAACGACCCCATATCCATCCCAAGAAATTACCAGTTGGCAGATGAGATGGGGCGATGGAACCGAAAACAGCGGCATAGAGGTTCCACAGAATAATGACCAGCAGTATTGGATAAATGTGAATGCTACGAAGGAAATCCCACATCTGCCATCAGGCGTATCCACTTCTTGGACTCGTATTTCCATACCTAACTTTAGTTATATCTCCCCTTCAATCTACATTGATACTTTATATGCTCTTCATGTGAAGGTGTATGTGAACGACCGTTTGATCTTCGAGGAAGATCGTAATTATATTAAGGATAACTATTCTTTGTTGTTGCCTTTGAGTCAAAGCGATAGTGGGAAAACATTATACATTTGGACTGAAACGCTGCAGGATAGAATCGGAATTAAAAATGAAGTAGTGATCGGTGAACACAACCTGTTAATCAATGATTATATTAAAAATGGACTCAGCGATGTGATTTTGGGCTGTGCTTTTTTTCTTGTGGCTATCGTTCTATTTATAAGCTCTCTATACATTAATAGGGACTATTTTTCCAGTGTGGCTTCACTAGCCGTTGTAATAGGTTCAACCGGAATTCTTTCGATAACCTATTCTCCTTTTATTTATACCTTTTACAGCGATTTAGGCGCGATTAGTAATGTATTTCTTGATTTGGCTTTATTCTCACTTTTACCGGCGCTTACTCTTTTATTTGAAAAAATATTTGGCAGTGGAAAATATGGGATCGTTCGTCGTTTTCGTCAATTTCAAGTCATTTACTCCTCATTTTGTTTGCTATGTCTTTTGATCAATTTTCTATCGAATAATAGCTATATTGAGTTTTATTATTTTGTATCCACCACTATTATCGGGTTCATCCTCATCCTTCAGTTCATCTTGCTGATCGTATGTGTGATTATATTTTCGCTTAAAGGGAATAGGGACGCTATCATTTTTGCCATTGGCTTTGGAACGGCTGCATTTACTGTAGTGTCAGAGTTACTGTGGTATTACATTCATAAGGGGAACTATGATTTATTCTTGTGGAAGTGGGGCATTGTTGCCTTCATAATCTCCTTGATCGTAATTCTGGAGCGAAGACTAGCCTATAGCCATCAACAGGTTGTTAACTATTCTAAAGAATTAGAGCGTTTTAACAACGAATTGCAGCGTTCGGAAAAAATGGAAATTATTAGCGAGCTTGCTGCATCTGTTGCTCATGAAGTGCGGAATCCACTCCAGGTAACTAGGGGTTTCCTTCAGTTGCTTAGCGAGAAATCCGTAGGTGAAGAGGAAATATTTATGTCGATGGCCCTTAGTGAGCTGGATCGTGCTTCCGGGATCATTACGGATTTCTTAACCTTTGCAAAACCGGAATTTGAGACGATTTCCAGTCTGAATTTGTATAATGAATTTAAGCATATTGAGAGTATTATGCAGCCGCTTTGTCATTTAAATGGAGGAAAAATGATTCTCGATGTATCGGGCGAATTATGGGTGAAGGGGAATTCCTCAAAGTTTAAGCAAGCCTTCATCAACATTATCAAAAATAGCATTGAATCTTTCCGTGACGAAGGGTTTATCTATATGTCGGTGTATGCGGAAGAGGAGAACGTAATCATTCATATCAAAGACAACGGGGAAGGGATGGACGCGGATGTCCTGCACCGATTGGGAGAACCTTATTTCACTAAAAAGAATAAAGGGACAGGTCTTGGATTAATGGTCACTTTCCGTATCATCGAAGCTATGCAAGGTAAAGTGAAATTTACAAGCAAAAAAGGAGTGGGAACCGAATCCATCACCATACTGCCATTGGCAGAAGCTCCGGATGATTCTCACTCCTTAGGGGGTTAATCTTGTTGTCTTACCACGAACCGCGTGGTGCTGCGGTTGCCTTCAATACATCGGAAGTAGGACTTGGTGGAATTACAAGATAGAATTCGTTGGAGCCTTCTTCAACGGCTTTCAAGGTAACGCTGTCGGGAATGATTACGCCTAATGCTTCTTGGAGAGCCGCTTTTGGGTCTGAGAGTAGTCTTTTCTTGAAACTTGGATCTTCCCATGCCTTTTGAATGACTTGATTTCTAAGAATTGCTTCTGACATAATAATCACCCTTCCCAAATTGTATATATTTACCTTTAATAATATAACATAGCAAAACTACTAATACTATTCTTTTTATTACAAAATAATAGAATTAATGGACATTTTTTGACAACCAATGATATAATCCTCCGTTTAGCAAGAGCTGCTTGTCCGCTTCGATGGAATCAGAGATCTGCTGTAAGTTACTTACTAGCATGGAATGGAACGCAATAAGATGAGGGGCATCAAGGTCGGAAGCTGTAACTTTGTTATGTGTGTCGTGTGCTAATTGCGTATAGGTATGTAGACCATTCGCAGTGAATAGATAAAATTCGACCTCTTGCGAAGTGAGTTTAGCTGCACTGCTGTTTGGCAGATGTTTGCGAGTTAGGGAGAGAAGACAATTATAGTTGCCTGCGGATAAATCTTCTTTCCAGTCCTCATAGTCATCCAGCATTTGCAGTGTAAGCAAAACCGAATGGATAAGCTCTTCAGCTTGCGGCACTAAATCACTCTTTCCAGACATCAGAAGGGCAGCAGTGCTGGATAGCTTGAGCGGACTGGCTTTATAGGCAATTTTGACCCGATCATTAAGAAAATAGTCACTGGTATTTTCGTTGCTAACACTATCTGCCCACTCCATGATATAACGATTAAATAAGATCCAGAAAGCGGATGGCTCCGGAAATAGTATCCGGTAGATATTTAAAAATTCGACATAAAGCAAATTTGCCAAGGGCAATTTTTCGTATGCGGAGGATTCTTGGCTGTCCATCAGGTCATCCTGTATGAAGAAATACAACATAAAAAAGACGTTGCCCATCGACATCTGGCGAGTAACCTCTGCAGAGATTCCGCATCCCTTCTGCAGCCAAAAGGGTAAAAGATAACATATGTAGTTTTTGTGGCTTTCAGCGTTAAATACGTTAAAATGCTCAAGATAGGACATACCTTGTTGATTTAGAGGTTCTGGAAATTCGGAAATAATCCGTCTGCTTTCTTGGAATACCAAGCGTAGTTCATCTTCGTAGTCATTTAGCCAATCCATAACAACCCTCCTATAAAATTTTTACGAAAATGGTTCTTTTGCCCTGATTATAGCTTTCTCTTTATTCCATTACAACTAAAATTTAGGAGGTATTAGCAAATATGGAATGGTATACTTTCGGCCAAATGCTTATGGCGATTCGAATGGGTCAAAAGGCGGAAACACCGGATGGCCGCATGGTTATGCGTACCTCCACAGGACTTTTTTGGATAAACGGAATCCTGCAGGGAAAAGTGGTAGAAATCAAAGACTATCTGTTCTCTGACCTATGGCGAATCTATGAGGATGAGGAAAGCCAGCAGGAGGGAATTGGCAGGGAACAACACGAGCAACGTGAGCGGGAGATGCTTGAGAATCAATATGAAGAGCTGCGCTGGGCGAACCGAAAACGTTAGTTCAACGTTCGATTACCCAACAGCAGCTATATAGAGAATCTTAATAAGAGGGATTAGGAACTTACGGATGCGGAGAGCTCTGATTTTAATGCTTCATATTGACTACGCAGGCGTTGAAGTTTCGAGATACTTTGCTCCAAGCCGCCGAGCCGGTTGCGTTCCGTCCACAAGAGACGATATTGGTGAAGGAGTATATCAAGATCATTGATTTGCTTCGTAATCAGCGCAGGATCAAGCGAATCTGGTGCTGATGTCAACTGTAGCTTGATTCTGCCAAGCTGCACAGCATGCTTCACGAAATGGATGCCATTACTCAATTCTTTCAGCACAAGAGCAGCATCCTCGCATTGAAGATCTAGCCCCGATAGCCGCGCCTCAATGGAGAGCAGATATTCTTCGAGATGATTGAAGTGTTCCTCAGTAAGCTTCTCTATGATTAGGAAATTGTCCAGATGGGTACGCAGCAGCAGGGACATTTCTGCATCATTCGAACGGTTGATACTGGATTCAAGCTGATAGTAATTGCCGAGATCCAGGAGCAGCTGGCCAATTCCCTCAGAACGATCTGCAAAAATAAATCTATTTAAATACTGTGCAGTATCTGCTTCCAGATTATGATCTACACTCCAGGATAGGGCTGCGCCGTAGGCGAAGCCGGCATAGCTGACCGGCAGATGCTGCCAGTGTCCAAAATCTCCCCAATCGGTAATGAGATAACCGATAGCGCCGTTGTTTTTGCCATGAATAGCTGCACTGCGCAGATTGGCTAACATATTGTCCGTGCGTCCTGTAATGGAGTTCCATGAGCTGGTGCCTGGGCAGACATAAAAAGGAATACCTGCTTCACGGAATTTGAGCGTATCGGACTCGAAGGGATGCTCCGCGCTATAACCCCATTCCATAGCAATAATATCCTTAGGAAGCTGAGGAATCAGTTCGGGATGCTGGATAATGATATCGCCCCAGAATTGCATCGTTTTGCCACGTTTTGTAACCAACTCATAAATCTTTTGCAGGAATGATAAATAGAGTTGACCTTTGCCTTGAGTTTCTGCCAGAGCTTTATTTTTACCAAGACCGAGTTCATAGGTCTCATCGCAGCCTACATTAAATTGATTGGAGCTAAAGTAAGGCAGCAGATCGTCAAACATTTTGTCTAGCAGAGGTAGTACAGCAGGATCTTCGGTATCAAAAGTACCAGGGTGCATAAATAAGCCTTCTGGATAAACGTCTTGCGCATACAAATTCTTCGGAAGCATAAAGCCTTCGGGAATTTCAGCTAAAGCGTTGAATTCTGGACGAGAGAGCCAGCCCTCCATATGCCCAAAGCTGTTCTGATTGGGAACAAGCTCTATATAACGTGCTTTGCAATAGGCATCCAGAAGCAGGATTTCCTCTCCGGTAATTGGGGTTCCAAGCTCCCAGACTTGAGGGAAGGATTCATAAGCGAACGGAGCACCTTCTATATATAGCTGAAGTTCATTCATCTTCAAATCAGCCATAAGGTCAATGATCCGGTACAAGGTTTCTTGCTTCGGGATTTTATTGCGGCTGATATCTATGAGCAGGCCTCTGGCTCCAAAATCAGGTTCATCGCGAATATGCAACTGAGGTATAGATTTTCCACTTTGTTCTATGATTTGTTTCAGGGTTGCTGCTGCGTAGAAAGCGCCTACAGGAGAGCTATAGGAGACAACGATACCCTTCTGTTCGACAACAATCTCATAGGCCTGTGCAGATAATAATGGCATATAGTTAAAGTTACAGACAGATACAACGGTTGGACGTAAGCCAATGGATAAAGTCAGCTGCAGATTCAATGCTTGTGCAATCACTTCCTGTAGTTTTCGTGCAGCTGGCATGGCAGATTGTTCTTCCATATTAGGAAGCACGATGCTTCCGCTTGTTGGGAAATGGAAGGAGCCTTGTGACAATGTGATTTCACGCGGATTAGGGAAAAGCAGTAGTGTAGAATGATTAAGCATAGCGTGGACACCTCTTATTCATGTAGAATATGATCATCTTCACAATAACCTTATCACTACTAAACAAGGGGAGGAATGCCTATAATGTCCAAGCACATGGATTATATGATCAGTCCATATCCAATAAGAATTATTGATCCCAAGGTTGAATCCTCCAAGCTGAAGCTCAAGAATATAAGGGTGGGACAGGCAGGACATCTGCCAGGAAGAACGTTATTCCGTTCAGGTGTAGTTTTTGAGCACTGGGCCATTGTTTACATAGTGTCAGGTAGTGGCTCCTACATGGAGATTGGGGGAAAAGAGCAGCAGGTGCGTGAAGGCAGCTTATACTTTTTCCGCCCAGGTTACAGTTATAACTTTGGTCCACCACCGGGAGGCAGCTGGGATGAGTATTATATTAACTTTAATGGCACGCGTGTATCGGAATGGCTGGAATCGGGCCTCATAGCCGGGGGAAATGTTTTTCAAGCCCAATCTATAGTAGGTCTTACTACCTTATTTGAAGAAGTGCTGGAACGGATGGAGAGCGGAGAACCTGTAGATGCGGATCGGGCAGCATTATTGCTCGAAAGAATGCTGCTGGAGTGTTCTTTTATAATAGAAGAAAAAAGTTGGAATTCTCAGGCTGATTATATGCGTCAGATTCGGGAAGACCTGAACTTATGCATTTATGGTGAAATGGACCTAGAACAAATAGCGGCAAAACATCATGTTTCGATGTCTACACTTCGTCGTCTTGTTCGGCGCAGCAGTGGATACCCGCTTCATGAATATATTCACCGTCTAAAAATGGCGGAAGCCAAAAAGTTGCTTTTCAACACCTCATTACAAATTAAGGAAATTTCTAGTATGCTTCATTATAATGATCCGTTCTATTTTTCTCGTTTATTTAAAAAATATATGGGGATCGCACCCCAGCTTTGCCGGAATAACATTTAAATCGACATCATCCTACTAGAGTCCCAACAGCAATTGTTATAATTTGTATGATTGTTGTCGTTTTATAAGATATGTTGAAAATTATGGATTAATATTACATAAATACGTTAGTTCTTATTAACTATAGTGGATAAAATTCCAAATTTTAGTGATAAAACCTACTAAAAAAATAATAAATTTTTTGTAACTATTTTTCAAATGGAAGCGCAAACATGGGAAATGTCAACTTGTTATTGTGATTTTTCTCATGTATGATGCTTTTATCGAGCACAGTACAATCTTGCATTTTCCAAAAAACTGGAGAATAGGGTGGTGGGATGAAAATCAAACCAACTGCAGAAGACAAACTGATTGCGTATTACAGGTATTTTTCATTGTCCCTCACATCACTCATGTATCTTCTAGATCAGACGGGACCTTCCATAATTTATAAATCACTTATTATTGCTATACTTGTTATGTTTGCACAAACGTTCTCATTTTGTTATCGAAGGCTACGCAGCAGGCCGAAGACTCTCGTCCTGGCTGTTAGTATAGAGATGGTGGGAATTATCGCATTGACCTTGTTTACGGGTGGGTACGAAAGCTCTTTTAGGCTTTATGTGCTAAATCCTGTATTGATTGCTGCAGGCTCATTGTCCATTTATTTTGGATGGTCGTTGCTCTTAAGCTACATCAGTATTTTTGCGGTGCTCTGTTATTTTTTTATCAATTCTGCGAACAGAAATTTTCTGGAAATTGTATTTATAAATGGAAATCTGTTTCTAACACTGGTACTTACGGTTATAATAATGCAGATCGTTAATCGGATGAAGCGGCAACGTGAAGAATCGAATGCTCGCACGAAAGAGACGATGGAGCATATCAAATCCCTGTACCATATCGTGGAAACCTCAAGCCAACATGATTTCATGAATATCGGTCAAGTGATCACCGATTATGTTGTTAAGCTAACGAAGCTGGATAAGGCTTTGTTTTGGTTCGCCAAGAAAAGTGGAGAACCAGCTCCGCAGAGCAGGCAGACCGGCTGGCAGCAGGAAGAGGAACAGTTCCTATTCTCAGAACTGGGAAAACATGAGCATGAATGGAGATTGCAGCGAGAGCCTATTTTTAGAAATCTGCCGGGATTAGGAGATTTCCTGCTGATGCCTGTACGGATGAGCACCCGTTTTGTAGGGATGATTGGACTCAAGCTGGAGTCTACAGAGGGGCTGGAAGGCCGCAGATGGTATATTCAACAATTGATATTCTTATCTGAGCTAAGTGCGAATATTCTTGAAAGACATGAGCTTGGTGTGATCGAGAACCGGTTGATCATCACGAACGAACAGAACCGGATTGCGGATGAAATGCACGACAGTGTATCGCAGAGCCTTTTTGGTATTGTGTATGCGACGCATTCGCTGAAGGAATCGTGGAAGAGAATGTCAGATCATGAGCTAGAAGAACAAATTGAGCTTATTCATGATTCTGCTACAAAGGTTGCTAAAGAACTGCGGATCACGATCTACAGTCTTAGCTCCAAGAAGAGTGGCGGTCCTACTTGGTTGGGCATGGTAAGATCACATTTGAAGAGCTTATCCAGGTTAAATGATGTTGATATTGATTTAAAAATAACGGGCGATGATTTCAGTCTCCCTTATCCTTACCACAAAGCGCTTTTTCGGATTATCTCCGAAGCCACTGGTAATGCCATCAGGCATGGTGCTGCCAGTCGAGTGGATGTAGAACTGTCTCTAAAGCCGACTTGGATTCGATTATTGATTTGTGATAATGGTGTTGGTTTTGATACTGATTTGTTATGGATTGAATCTGAAGATAGTGTAAGCGGACTTGGCATGAAGAATATGCAATATTTGACCCAGTCGCTCGGCGGCGACTTTCAGTTGTCCAGTAATGAGAGCACAGGAACAAGAATTATGATTTCGATTCCTGTCGGTGTAGCTGAATTAAAGAATGCATAAACTTTAGGCGGGAGGTCGTTTCTGTGAAAATCGTCATTGTAGATGATCATCCTTTAGTTAGAAGAGGACTGGCATCTGTCATTTCAATGCAGCCGAATGTGCAGTTTGCAGGTGAGGCAACGAATGGCCAAGAAGCGCTTCTTGTGATTGAGGAGACGCAGCCTGATCTTGTATTGATTGATCTTAAGCTAGCAGATGAATCGGGATTGGATGTCATTAAGACAGCACGTGCTCGTGGTATCGTTAGTAAGTTCATTCTGTTGACGTCATCTGCGAGCAGAGAGGATTTCCTGAAGGCTGAAGAAGTACTGGTAGATGGATATGTACTGAAAGAGGCGTTGCCTGAGGAGTTACTGTTTGCTATCCAATTGGTGCACAAGGGAAGAAAGTATTACGATCCTGGTCTGATGGAAGATAAAATGCGCATGAGTGGAAGCAGCCCAACGGATGAATTGACACCCAAAGAAAAGGAAGTCCTGATCGAGCTGGGGCAGGGCGCATGCAACAGAGAAATTGCTTCACGTCTTTTCATTAGCGAATTTACGGTGAAAAAGCATGTCAGTCAGATTTTAGCAAAATTACAGGTGGCTGATCGTACACAGGCAGCGCTTTATGCAAATGCTGTCGGATTAACCAAATATGAAATGTCATACGAGTGAAAATTGAAATAATTCGTAAGCATTGTACATGAACACGGACAGGTTGTCCGTGTTTTTTTGTGCGTTAAAACTTAAATTAGCCCTATATATGGCACTAAAGTATACCTAATCCCCCTCTTAAGAGGTATAACGTCTTACTCCAAAGTGAAGAGGAAAGTGATGGTATGAGCCATGTGGCGAATGGTGTGGATTGATAGAATTAAAGCAACAACTGAAACTTTCATGAATGCTTTCAGAATGTAATTTTAGCGGAAGGAGGGTTACTGTGGAAAAGACGATTCTGGATTACATTAACCTGATTAAAAAAAGGTTTTGGCTCATCATGGTGTTCGTTTTGATCTCCTGTGCTACGACTTACTATGTTAGCAAAAACTTCGTTGAACCCGTCTATTCCGCTTCCGGACAGCTGCTTGTCAACAACATTGCCAAAGCTCCCGAGAGCAACAATCTTAACGATTTGAGCTTTAGCCTGAATTTAATTGAGAGTTACAAGGAAATTATGAAATCACCAACCATCATGAAAAGCGTAATAGAAAATCACCCGGAGTTTGGTCTCACGGCCGATGAACTAAGTCAGAAGCTTGAGATTAAAACTTCAGAGAAGAGTCAGGTGATCAACCTCAATGTTCAGGATGAAAGCTACACCAAAGCTGCCGGGATCGTAAATGCGGTATCGCAGACATTCATTCGTGAATTGCCGTCGCTGATGAGGGTAGACAATGTTACCTTGCTGACACCGGCCGATCCGACTGATGTTCCAGGGCCCTCGAACGGCGGGTTTGCGATGAATCTCATCATTAGCTTTGTTGTATCCCTTATGGCTGCCTTAGGAATTATTTTGCTGATGGAAACACTTAACGGCACATTAAGGTCTGAAAAGGAAGCGGAATATGACCTTGGTCTACCGGTAATTGCTTCGATCGCAACCATTCGCAAACGTGATTTGGGCAAGGCGGCAGGCGACACCAGAGTGAAGGAGGGTGCTTATGTTGCGGCTAAATAAGAGTCTGGTTACAGACGTTAATCCATCCTCGCATATCTCCGAATCGTTCCGATCACTGCGCACATATATACGTCAGCTTGAACTAGCGCAGGGCGGCGGAGGAAAAGTGCTGCTCTTTACATCAGCAGAAGCTGGGGCAGGCAAGACGACAATCTTGTCGAATCTCGCGGTTTCTTTCGTCCAGGACGGCAAGAAGGTAGCGGTGGTTGACTGCAATCTGAGACATCCCGGTCTTCATACCGTGTTTGAAGTAGAGGGGAGTGACGGGCTTGCGGCTTATTTAAGTGGGCAAGAGGAAGCAGATAACATCGCAGTCCTCGGAAACTTAGCCAATCTGTCAGTCATCCCGGCGGGAAAAACTCATGTTAGTCCGCCGGATTTGCTGGGGAACCCCAAAATGACCGCTTTGCTTGAGGAACTAAAAGAAAACTACGATCTGGTCCTGCTGGATTCTCCTTCGGCAGTCGATTTCAGTGATGCTCGTATATTGGCACCTCAAGCGGACGGCGTGATTCTGGTGGCCAGATACGGAAAGTCCAAACGGGAATCGATTCGCAAAGCGAAGACGCTGCTTGAACAGACCGGCTCTAATCTAATCGGAATTGCCATGAACCAGGCGAAGTAAATGTTTATGCTTTCGAAGTAAGTTTTGCTCGAAGTCAAATCATTGAAGCTAATGCTCACAAAACTTAAGTTTATGCTTTCGAAGTGAGTTTTGTACGAAGTCAAATCATTGAAGCTAATGCTCACAAAACTTTTAGGAGGTAAAGTGCGATGAAAAAGGTAAAAAAAGTAATCATACCCGCGGCAGGACTAGGTACGCGCTTTCTTCCCGCAACGAAAGCCATGCCTAAAGAAATGCTTCCGATTATCAATAAACCAACCATTCAATACATTGTTGAGGAGGCTATTGCTTCCGGTATTGAAGATATCATCATTGTTACTGGTAAAGGTAAAAGAGCCATTGAGGATCATTTTGACAATGCGTTTGAGCTGGAGTCTAGGCTTCTGGAAGATGGAAAGCTGGATCTGCTTAAAGAGGTTCAACGTTCAGCTAAGGTAGAAATTCACTATATCCGCCAGAAAGAACCGAAGGGTCTGGGGCATGCCGTATGGTGTGCAAGACGGTTTATCGGAGATGAGCCATTCGGTGTCATGTTAGGCGATGATATCGTCACAGGAGCCGTACCTTGCCTTAAGCAGCTGATTGATCAATATGAAGAAACACAAAACTCGGTTATCGGAGTTCAAGAGATTCCTGATGAATTCACGAATCGTTACGGTATTATTGAACCGGATTTGCAGGACGGTAAATTGTATCGGGTTAACAATTTTGTAGAGAAACCGCCACTAGGTACGGCACCTTCCAATCTTGCGATCATGGGCCGGTATGTGTTTACGCCGAAGATCTTTAAGTATCTCGATTTGATGGAAGAAGGCGCTGGCGGAGAGATCCAGTTGACAGATGCCATTCAGAAGCTGAATCAGAGCGAACGGGTATATGCCTATAATTTTGACGGAACAAGATATGATGTCGGCGAGCGGCTTGGATATATTTTGACAACACTTGAATTTGCACTGCAAAGCGAAGATTTGCGCTATCCGGTGATGGATGCAATGGCGGAATGGCTGAATAAAATGGGACAAACCAGCTTGAGTAGTTAAGTTGAGTTCGCAAAATTTTAGATGAGGAGGATGAGCATGCAAAAACTGCCGGAAGACTACGAGGCGGTCCTGCCGAAACTTTACATGCTGCATACCGATGAGAGAAGGAAAGAAGCAGAGTCCTATTTGATAATGAAACGGATGATCGATATCTTTTTTTCCGCTCTTGGTCTTCTCGTGTTAATGCCATTATTTGTTGTCGTGGCGATTCTGATCAAGCTGGAGGATCCGAAAGGAAAGGTGTTCTTTCGGCAAAACCGGGTTGGGAAGAATGAAAAGCAATTCCCGATGTATAAGTTCAGATCCATGGTCAGTAACGCTGAGGAGTTAAAAGAAAACCTGATGGCCTATAACGAAGTGAGCGGTGCCATGTTCAAGATTAAGAACGATCCGCGGATCACACAAATAGGGAGATTCCTGCGCAAGACGAGCATCGATGAGCTACCTCAGCTGTGGAATGTGCTGATAGGTCAAATGAGTCTGGTCGGTCCTCGTCCTCCGCTGCCAGAAGAGGTGGCTCAGTATACGGATTATGACAAACAGCGTTTGACGGTTACTCCAGGTTGTACCGGATATTGGCAAGTAAATGCCCGAAACAGTGTCGGCTTCGACGAAATGGTACAGCTGGACTTAACCTACATCCATATTCGGAGCACCATGCTGGATCTAAAAATCATTGCTAAAACCGGACTGATGTTACTCGGTTCAAAAGATGCTTATTAATAATGTGGAAATTAGGTGAATGCCGATGCGTGAATACGGAGACGTTCCTAAGCTTTCCATTATCATCTGTACCTACAACAGAGCACCTTTATTGATCAAGACGCTTCAGTCACTTTTAAAGCTGGATCACTTAGAGCAGGCGGAGATCATTGTTGTGGATAATTGTTCCAAGGATGATACTGAAGCTTGCGTCAAAAAGTTTATAGGAAAGCATGGAGCTGATGTGGATATCCGCTACATGATGGAGCCGATGCAGGGGCTTTCAGCGGCTAGAAATACAGGAATTCTGGCTTCCAAATCGCCGCTGATTGCCTTTCTCGATGATGATGCCATACCTTGCCAGCGTTGGATAACAACGATTGTCAGTACTTTCGAGAGTAAACCGGAGGTCATGGCTATGGGAGGCAAAATCGCTCCGATATTTGAAAGTAAACGTCCGGACTGGTTGATTAAACCCTTTGAGCTTCCGTACACGATTGTTGATTTAGGTAGCCGGATTAAGGAATATCCCAAGCAACTTCATCCTTGTGGGGCCAATATGGCGATGCGGAAGCTCGTATTCGACATCAGTCTTTTTCCCCTAGATCTCGGAAGAAAGGGTGATTCTCTGCTCTCTGGTGAAGAGACCTGGTTATTCGGACAGATTCAAAAAGAAGGGCATTCCATCCTCTACCATCCGGAAATGGCGGTTGACCATTTCGTTCCGGCGGCCCGCTTGACGGAAGACTGGATTATGAGGCGCTATTATAGCCAAGGCATCTCTAACGCTATGAAAAGCGAAGGACTAAAAGGCAAGCTGCTTCTAGTGGGAAAGACAGCCGCTAAGCTCGTGTATATCCTGGCTGATTCTATCCTCTCAAGAAGTAAAGGAAGAAGGCTTTTGAATAAATGCAGGCTGGAGAGTATTCGTGGAACGCTTCATATGATTCTCAATCGGGAGAGGCATTCCGCAGCGGGGTGAGGGATTAACATGACAAATTTTGAGTGGGGCTCCAAATTAAATGTTTTGCCATACGGGATGCTCTATCTCATGTCGGCCCTGTTCTTTGGAACGGCGGTCATCTACCAGCCGATGATTGCGATAGCTGCCGTGCTTCTGATTATTTTGCTGGGAATCTCGATTTCACGGCCTGAACTGATCAGTTATTTCGTTCTAATCACGACGGCAATATCGATTAACTTTTTATATGATGGCAGCATGTTCGGAATGGAGATACTGTCCCTTTATAAATTGGTTATCGTGATGCTGCTTGTTCCTTGTATTCTGGTCAATGGCTTGCGGTTTCGTCTGAGTCACCCCTTGTGGGCAATGGTAGCGCTGCTGGTGATTACCTTTGGGTCTTCGATCTGGCTGCCGGAAATGACCTCATCCATTGCAGTTAAAGCTTTTATCGGTCTATCCATTCCATTCGTATTTTTATTAATCAACTGGAAAAAGAATGTAGCCGAGCTGCAAATCAAAATTATCTGTATGCTTCCCCTTGTTAGTGTAGTGGTTGGTTTGTTGCTGCAGCTTGCGCATGTTCATAATTTTCTCAACATCGAGTATACAGGCGCTGTACGGATTCAGGGGGCTAATATTCCTGCGCATCTAGCGATGCTGGCCTTTATGGGAGTAGCGATTCCATTTATAGAGGTGAAGCGGAATCCGCAGCAAGCACGCTTTTTCTATATCATGTTAGTTCTAAATTTCTTTATCTTGATTGGAACAGGAACAAGAGGGCCTATATTGGCACTTGGACTTACCGTTCTCTATTACTTCTATGATATTCTCCGCCAATATTTGAAGGGCAGAACCTATCTGCTAATTCCGTTGATGGGTGCATTTTTCCTGATTATGGTCGCCGTTTTCTGGCAGCTCGATAATTTTGAGAAACGTTCCTTTGAGAGACAGACAGATACGGCTGTTGATTTATCAGGAAGGTCAGAGGCATGGGAGTATTTCTTAAACAAGGCTGCGGACTCTCCTTGGTCTGGTAGAGGGCTTGGAGCAGTGACGGTAGCAAATGATGGAACATTGTATAAGGGTTTTGTAGTTCCGCACAACGAGTATATCCGCTTTTACTTCGATGGGGGATATATTGGCGCTATTCTGTTGATGTTCTCTTTATTGGCTGTATTTATTCTGGTGTACAGAGCATTGGCTCCGCCGATCAAACCTTATTATCTGTTATTTATTGCAGCGTTTTTAATCTACTCATTCTCCGATAACACGCTGTCGACGGTCCAATTTATTATTCCGTTCTGTTGGTACCTGAACTGCCTGTATCGATCTTCACAGCCAACCGATTCCCCACAAAAAGAAGTGATACGATGAGTCAAGTGAATATGTTCGATGTCAATTTTGATAACTATGATTTCATGGATTTGCTTGATTACATTGATAAAACCATTCAGGAGAGGAATCAGTCTTATATCCTCACTTGCAATGTAGATCATGTGATCAAGCTTCGTAAGGATAAAGAATTTCAAACGGTATATTCGAAGGCAGGCGCAGTTGTTGCTGACGGAATGCCACTGATCTGGGCATCCAAAATGCTAGGCAAGCCGCTTAAGCAGAAGGTATCCGGCGCGGATCTATTTAATCGATTGGGCAACGCCTTTGAGCAAAGGAAGTACCGGCTGTTCTTCTTAGGCTCAGCTGAAGGCGTGGCGGAACGGGCAGCAATGAATTTGAAAACAGCGCATCCCGGAATAAATGTGGTTGGCTGTTATTCTCCATCCTATGGATTCGAGCACAATGAGGAGGAGAATGAACGCATTATAGAAATGCTGACAGAGTGCCAGCCAGATATCGTGTTTGTTGGTGTAGGAGCGCCTAAGCAGGAAAAGTGGATTTATCGCCACTATACCTCTTATCAAGCTCCGATATCGATCGGAGTGGGAGCGACCTTTGATTTTCTGTCAGGCTCAGTGAAACGAGCACCTAGCTTCATGCAAAAAACAGGGTTCGAATGGTTCTGGCGGCTTAGCCAGGAGCCGGGTCGGCTCTGGAAAAGATATCTTGTGGACGATGCACAATTTCTACTTTTATTACTTAAGGAACTGCGTAAGCGGGATAAGGTGAAGGAAGGAGGCTTGGAATGAGTGTATTTACGCCCCCATCACTTAGGTTCATCAAGACAGCTGGATTAATAGGGGGGACTGCTGCTGTAGGTGTCTCTCTTCCGCTGATCATTGGCTTCTCCAGTGCGATGCTGAGTTCATCGAACAGTCTGCAGGGAGCCATTCTCTCAGCCATCCTATTCCCGGCTTTCTTGTTAGCCATACTTAGACCGAAAATGCTGGTTGCTTATACCTTGCTAATCTGGGCCGTAGCTCCAGAGCTGCGCCGCATTGCTGACTGGTCAGAAGGAGTTTATCACTCTGTATCCTTGCTGAGCTTAGCTCCCTTGTTAACCGGTGTAACCTTGATCATTCCGCTGCTGAAGGAGATTCATAATATTCAAAAAGCCTCCACGCGGATCATGTTAATGTTCGCAGTTGCGCTGGGTTATGGTGCTTTAATCGGTTTGGCTAAGAATGGCATGGGCTCAGTTTATGACTTAGCGAATTATATTGTGCCACTGCTGTTATTGCCGTACTTTGCCGTCACGAAGTTCAAGCCGAAGGATATCGATCGATTGCTTACTGCTTTTGCCAATATTGCAGTCCTAGTTGCCATTTATGGGATTGTTCAGTATTTGACAGTGCCACCTTGGGATGTGTTCTGGATGAAACATGCGGACATGATGTCCATCGGAAATCCATATCCATTGGAAATCCGAGTGTTCTCTACGCTGAATTCGCCCGGACCGGCAGCAACATTCTTAGCGTTTGCTTTAGTTCCGATGATACTGGAGAAAAAATGGCGGGGAACATTGCGCTGGATCGGCGTTCTGCTAGTTGTAATTTGCCTGCTGACTACTTTAGTACGTGCGGCATGGCTGATACTTCTGGTGATGCTGCTCATGTACATTGGAACCTCTCCTTCTAAGGGAAAGTGGAAAACCTTGATCCAATTAGTTTTTGTGGCTGCTGCGTTGTTCTGGGTTGTGCCGAAATTGCCTGGCGCCGAAGGACTGGTTGCTCGGGTAGAGACACTATCTTCTGTTCAGGAAGATCACTCTTATAATGAACGGCTAAGCTTATGGCAAAACATGCTGCCGATGGTCGCTGCCAATCCAGTAGGTCAGGGAATTGGTAGTGTAGGCCAAGGGACTAAGCTTGGTAATGACGGCGAGCTTGGAGAGTACGGAATTATGGATAACGGAGTTATCGCTTTACTGCTTACCTTTGGTGTTCTGGGTGCTGTTTTCTTCTTCGGAGCTTTAGGCGCAGTTGTCAAACAGATATTCGCTAGAGTAATCAGCAGGGACCAATTGCAGCCCTACGCCCGACTTGCGTTAGCTACTTGGACCGGTGCGATTGTCAGTCTAGTTTCAGATAATGGGTTTCCCGGACTCAAGGGATACTTAATCTGGATGCTGATCGGTCTTGGCCTCAGCGCAAGGGAGATTACTCAAAGTAGAAGGAAGGGAACACCGTATGCAGCAGTTGAATGCAAAATCTCTCCCCGCTAGAACAATCTGGTCATCTTTTAGACTGTTCGCCAAGAGCAAGGACAACAGCTCGGCAGCCGTAAAAACTATGTTTGTCAGTGTCATGATCCTATTGATTAACATGTTAACTGGTGTACTGACCGCCCGTTATCTTGGACCGACAGGTCGTGGGGAACAGACGGCGATGATTAACTGGTCACAGTTTCTGGCGTTTAGCATGAGCTTTGGCATTCCTTCAGCTCTCATCTATAACGCTAAGAAAAACCCGGAGGATGCCGGAGTGCTTTATCGTATGGCGTTGCTGCTCGGTACCATTTTTGGGGTCATAGCGATGATTATAGGTATCGTGGTCTTACCTTATTGGCTGAAGTCATTCAGTCCGGAGGTCGTGACCTTTGCTCAGTGGTCTATGATTCTGTGTCCGATTATAGCGATCTCTCAAATTAACAATGCAGCTTTTCAATTCAGAGGAGAATACAAGAGATTTAACTGGATTCGCTATCTAGTGCCATTGCTTACACTGACGATGATCGGGATATTGATCGCGCTGGATCAGATGAATCCTTTTACAACTGCAGTTGCCTATCTCCTTCCGGGGGCGCCGCTGTTTATCGGAATGACGATTTCCTTGCTTCGCACCTATAAGGTGAAGATGAGAGGGGCCTATCAGAATTTAAAAAGATTGTTCACTTACGGGCTGGGTTCCTACGGCAATGACTTGCTTGGCAATTTCTCTACCTATATCGATCAGATTGTAATTGCCGGTTTGTTAAGACCTGCTGATTTGGGGCTGTATGTAGTGGCTGTGAGTCTATCGCGGATGGTTAATTTTTTCTCAAGTTCGATTACGATCGTCTTGTTTCCTAAGGCTTCTGAGCTGTCAAAAGAACAGGCAGTTGAGTTAACATTCAAAGCCTTTCGAATAAGTACGACCTTCACCATGCTTGGCGGAGTAGTTCTGATGCTCTTAGCCCCTTTAGTAATTCCGTTGATGTACGGCAAAGACTTCAATGCGGCATTAACCGTGTTTCGTTTGTTGCTCCTTGAAGTGACTATTAGCGGGGGGACGATCATTCTGGCGCAGGCCTTTATGGCGCTAGGCAAGCCGAAAATTGTTTCGATGCTTCAAGGTTTTGGCTTACTCTTGGTTATCCCAATGTTGTTCCTGCTCATCCCTAAATTTGGCTTACTCGGAGCAGGGATAGCGATGTTGTCATCAGCAATCCTGCGATTTTTCTTCATTGTTCTCAATATAAAGTACACCTTAAAAGTTAAACTTCCGCGGCTGCTTATTACCCGGGAGGACATTCAGTGGATGAAGACGACGATGAATTCTTACATTCGCAAGAAACCTATGGATATGAATGGATAATGCGAAAGATAAAGGAGGAAACCTTCATGGATTCAGTAAAAAGCGTGGTAGGCGGCCAAGGCAATTATCCAATATCGGCTGTCATCATCGCTCAGGATGACGAAGTTCGAATATCTAAGGCCATACAATCCTGCAGGTTATTCGCCGACGAGGTGGTTGTGATTGACGGAGGCAGCAAAGACGGGACAGTACAGCTTTCTGAAAGCTTGAATTGTCGAGTATACGTCAACCCTTGGCCCGGATATGCGAAACAGAGGGAGTTCGGAGTAGAACGCGCGGTTCATGATTGGGTCTTCCTTATTGATACTGACGAAGTGGTCAGCGACGAGTTGGCCGCAAGTATTCTTGAACTGAAACCGGGGCTTATGGATCAATCGGTTGCCTATTCTATCTACCGGATCGGTGATTTTATGGGCAGATGGCTGGATCGTGGCGAATATCTAGTGCGCCTATACAACCGCAAAGCATATGGAATTCGAAATAGCTTGGTGCACGAGATGCCCGAGGTCTCAGAAGAGCGAACCATACGTTTGACAGGAACCCTCTGGCATTATGGTTACCGCAGTATTAACGATCATGTGGCACGTTTCAATAAGTATACTGACTTGGAAGCTGAAAGTGCGTATGCCAAGGGCAAACGATTTCGGGTCAGTCATCTGCTGTTAAGACCACCAGCCCGTTTCCTGCAAAAGTATTTCTTACATGGGTTGTTCAAGAAGGGAATGTCAGGCTTCGGTGTATCCGTATTCTGGGTCATGTATGAATTCATGGTCGGCTTCAAGCATTACGAATTAATTAGATCGGGAAAGCTGACTCAGCACAATGCGAAGACGAGTCAGACCGAGAAGGAGAATAAAGGAGAGAGAAGCTATGCCGTACAGTGACGGATTGAACATTATGACGACAGGCCTTAGCTGGCCGTCGCTACAGCCGGGTGGGCTTAACACGTATTTCAAATCCGTTTGCGAGCAACTCTCCTCACGTAATCGGGTGCATGCGCTGATTTGCAGTCAAGAGACGCCTGCTACCCCTGAGGAATTGATTATTCACAATGCCGGAGATCCAAAAGATGGGATCTGGAAACGTAAGGATGCTTTCCAGCGTAAGGCGGCCGATCTGATGGGAGAGGGCAGTGGCCGTATAGATATTTTATACACTCACTTTGCTCCTTATGGTATTGGTCCAGCCTTGGAAGCAAAGAAACGTGGGATTCCTGTAGTGATGACTTTTCATGGCCCATGGAATGAAGAAATGAAAATCGAAGGTCAAGGCATTAAGCACCGGGTCAAAACAACCATCGCCAAATCCATTGAACATAGAGCCTATAAGCTAGCGGATAAGTTCATCGTGCTTAGTGAGACGTTCCGCGATATTCTCCATAAGCTGCACGGAGTGCCACTACACAAAATTATTGTGATTCCAGGCGCAGCTAATGTGGAACGTTTTATCCCCGCTACGAATCGATTGGCGATTCGCCGGACCTTGAATTTACCTGAGGGAGCAACAACCGTGCTGACTGTCCGGCGTTTGGTCAATCGGATGGGACTACTCCAGCTGCTTGAAGCCTGGAAGCAAGTTGCGGAGCGATTCCCAAATGCAATTCTGCTGATTGGTGGTAAAGGGCCGTTGCGGGGGGAACTGGAAGAAAAGATCGCCGACTATGGCTTAAGCAACAAGGTAAGGCTGCTAGGCTACATTCCTGATCATGAACTAGCCTCTTATTATCAGGCAGCGGACATGTTCGTGGTTCCCTCACAGGCATTGGAGGGCTTTGGATTGATTACCGTTGAAGCCTTATCTTCAGGATTGCCAGTGATGGCTACACCGATTGGCGGCAATAAGGAGATTTTGCAAGGCTTCCGGCCGGAATTGCTATTTAAGAGTTCAAGTAGCGACCACATGGCCGAAGGCATGATCCATATGCTTAGCAATCGAAAGCTGCTTCCGAGCCGTGATGAATGTAGAGAGCATGTACTAGAGAGATATACTTGGGAGCATGTTACGGATCAAGTAGAATCCGTGTTCCTACAAGCCTTAGGAGAGGAGGTGACCACGTAATGCTTAGAGTGGCCTATATAGATCACACTGCTAAATGGAGTGGTGGAGAAGTTGCCCTGTTTAACATCCTTACCCATATTGGAGAACAGATCGATCCACTGGTAATTCTGGCTGAGGATGGTGCGCTGGCTGAACGGCTACGTGAAAAAGGGATGGATGTCCGTATTATTCCGCTGGATGAGAGCATCAGAAGTCGTGGTAGAAATGCAGTCAACTTGGGAGCACCTGCTGCAGCCTTCAAGCTGTTGGCTTATGGCCGCAAGCTTGCGCCGCTCTTAAAAGCGGAGAAGGTAGATTGCGTGCACACCAATTCCCTGAAATCTGCATTATACGGAGCCATCGCTGCAAAAATAGCAGGCGTTCCATTGATCTGGCATATCCGGGATCATATTGGAGCCCCTTATTTAAAGCCTATCGTTGCCAAAGGAATTCGTTTGCTGTCGCGACTGCTCCCAAATGGAGTCATCGCGAATTCACATTCTACGCTGAATGCTTTGGAGCTGCCGCGTTCCAAAAAAACGCTGGTCGTATACTCCGCTTTCGCTAAAGCGATTGGTAATGGGATCGGCATGCGGGACCAGAAGAATTTTAACGTACTGCTAGTTGGTCGATTGGCGCATTGGAAAGGTCAGCATATTGTGCTGGAAGCCGCAAAAAGCTTTAAGAACGAACCTCGTGTGAAGTTCTGGCTGGCCGGAGACGCTCTGTTTGGAGAAGAGGCTTATAAGCAGGAATTGCTGCAAAAGATAAAAAACGACGAGCTTACTAATGTAAGCATGCTAGGGCATGTGGATGATATTCAAGGCCTTATGAATACTGCTGATTTACTGATTCACACTTCGGTAACTCCTGAGCCTTTTGGCCAAGTTATCGTTGAAGGAATGGCAGCGGGATTACCGGTGATCGCCTCCAATGAAGGCGGGCCGGTAGAAATTGTAGTTCAAGGTGAGACAGGATTACTGATAGAGCCTGGTGACGCGGCGATACTGGCAGACTCCATTAAATGGATGCTGGATCACCCAGAGGAAAGACGGCGGATGGCGGACAATGGGATGAAACGAGTGAAAGAGCATTTTGTTATCGAGAATACGGTCAAGGACATCGTTGACTACTATAAAGGTTTGTTGGCGGGCACCTGACAGATGATATGACGCGGTAATTCTGAAGATGATGCTCCATAAAACTTTGAGGATGATTCACATGAAAATTGCGATAGCGCACGATTACTTAATCCAAATGGGCGGCGCGGAAAGAGTGGTGGAAGTCTTTCATCACATGTATCCCGAGGCTCCAATCTACACAACGGTTTTTAACGGAAGCCGCCTTACTGACAATCTCAAAGATGCGGATATCCGTGCCTCCTGGCTGCAAAAGATTCCGGGAGTAAAGACCAATTTTAAAGGGGTGCTGCCACTTTATCCAATGGCCATCCGTGATTTGGACTTTCGCGGTTTCGATATCGTCCTGAGTTCCAGCAGTGCTTTTATGAAAAGTATTCAGGTTCCTAAACATACGTTTCATCTTTGTTACTGCCATACGCCTATGCGCTTCGCATGGGACTATGACACCTATATGGAACGTCAGTCGAATTCCGGGCTGTTCAAGAAAATGCTTAAGGTATACATGCAGCAGCTTAAAACGTGGGACCAACGGACTTCCAAAAATGTGAATCAGTTCGTAGCCAATTCTTCAGTAGTGAAGACGAGGATTCAGAATTATTATCACCGGGATGCAGATGTCATATTTCCACCGATTAATACAGCCCGGTTTACAAGCTCTTCTACCATTGGTGACTATTATTTAATTGTCTCCCGGCTTGTTTCCTACAAGCGGATTGATCTGGCGGTAGAGGCTTTCAATCGTAACGGTCTTAAGCTTTATATCGTAGGGGATGGACCGGATCGCAAGCGCCTCGAAGGCATGGCTAAGGATAATGTATCGTTTCTGGGCCGGCTAGAAGATGAGCAAGTGACTGGAATGATGGCACAGTGTCGAGCATTTATTTTTCCAGGAGAAGAGGACTTTGGAATTACACCGCTGGAAGCGAACGCTGCAGGAAGACCGGTAATTGCTTATCAAGCAGGTGGCGCACTAGATACTATTATTCCTTATGTAAATGGTGTGTTCTTTCAGCATCAAGAAGTGGAGGATCTACTTAAGGCTATTTATGAGGTAGAGTCCTACGCTTGGGATATCGATCAAATTATGGAGCATGCACGTAAATTCGATGAGCAGGCGTTTATGGTTAAGTTCAAGCAGTATGTTGAGCAGGCGTACGTCAATTTTCTAAAAGGAGGATGATTATATGAAGCTGACAGTAATCGGTACTGGGTATGTGGGTCTTGTATCTGGCGTGTGCTTTGCACTGGGCGGACATCATGTCATCTGTGTGGATAAGGACGAGGAAAAGATTAAGAAGCTGAAACAGATGGAATCGCCCATCTATGAGCCGGGAATCGAGGAACTGATTGAACTGAATCTTCGTGAGGAACGGTTATCTTTTTCTGCAGATCTTCAAGAGTCGGTGCGCCGTTCAGATATTATCATCCTTGCTGTAGGTACGCCATCACTGCCTAATGGTGAAGCAGACTTAACCTATATTGAGGGTGCAGCCGCTGAAATCGCTAAAGCGATGGAAGGGCACAAAATTATAATGACTAAATCTACAGTTCCAGTAGGGACAAATGAGAAAATCTCCAAAATGATCTCTAGCCATACCCATCATCCTTTTGATATCGTGTCTGCACCTGAATTTTTACGTGAAGGCTCAGCGATTCGCGATACCCTCCATCCCGACAGAATTGTCATTGGTCTTGATAATCCAGAGCTGGAACCAACTATGCGCGAGCTTCATAAGGGTTTCACAGAAAATGTATTTGTAACAGATATACGCAGTGCTGAAATGATCAAATATGCTTCGAATGCATTTTTGGCCACGAAGATTTCCTTTATTAATGAGATCGCCAATATTTGTGAAAAAGTGGGAGCTGATGTAACTAAGGTAGCACAAGGAATGGGTATGGACCAAAGAATCGGGTCATCCTTCCTGCAGGCTGGCATCGGTTATGGAGGCTCCTGTTTCCCGAAAGACACTAATGCGCTCATTCAAATTGCGGGCAACGTCGATTACGAATTCAAATTATTGAAATCTGTAGTCGAAGTGAATAAGGGACAACGGTTTATGATCATCTCCAAGCTGCATGAATCACTTGGCAGCCTGCGCGGTTCGACGATTGGGATATGGGGGCTTGCCTTTAAGCCTAATACTGATGATGTCCGCGAAGCTCCCGCCAGAGAGATTGTTGAGGCACTGGTGGCTGAAGGGGCAACAGTCAAACTATATGATCCAATCGCAGCTACAAATTTCAGGCAGCAATACGATCATCCGCAGCTTCGCTGGTGCCATCTGCCTGAGGAAGCGGCTGAGGGCAGCGATGCCGTCTGCCTCTTGACCGATTGGAGCCTACTCAAGGAGATTGATCTGCATCAGCTGGCGAAAAGCATGCGTAATGGGGTATTGATCGATGGACGCAACGTGTATTCCAAGGAGCAAATCGAGGGTACCGGCCTCGTTTATCATTCTGTCGGCCGCCCGCAGATGGGCGGATTGAGCGGTTATTCTGCTAGTGTGGCTGGAGCGGTTTAATCTAAGTTATATTGATTGAACTTGTGATTTTTCTATTAGGGATGAGCCGTGACTCCAGAGAATGTTTGGACTTCCAGCCGCTGTTGTCTGCAGATTTCCTGATTTTAACCGCTGATAGCGGTAGAAATCCGCAGACAAAGGCGGATGCTATCGCTCCTCCAGTTCCAAAATTCTCTTCCGCCACTCCATTCCCTTAATCTTAAGTTTCTAAGCAATTTATAAAGTTAGGTACTCTGATTATATACCGCAGTAGCAGTAGCATTTGTAGTTGTCATTGTCTCTGTTTCTGTGGTGGCAACTAGTCTTGCTCTTGTAGTTGCAGTTGTTCTTGCAGTTGCAGCTGCCTCCCCCGGAGCAGAAGCAAATCTTTAGAAAAACGTGCTCGCTTCCGGCTGGTACAGCCCGGTGCGCATGGATCATTGTTAAAAAGTAGTTGGTTAGGTTAAGAACGGAAAGGGAATTTGGAACTGTAGAAACGGAGTGTTCGCCTTTATCCTCGGATTTCTACCGCGAGAAGCGGTCCAATCAGGAAATCTGAGGATAACAGCGATCGGAAGTCCAAAATCCCTTGGAGTGGTTCATACCTAATAAATTTTTTAAAAAATGCATCCGCTCGAACTAAGGCTAAGCGGAAGCTATACGTTTTGATAACAATTCCATTATGCTCGATTTCCATAATTCAAGGAGGGTTCATTCTATGAAAATGGTACTTCTATCAGGCGGTTCAGGTAAACGGTTATGGCCGTTGTCTAACGACTCACGTTCAAAGCAATTTCTAAAGGTACTTGAAAGCCCTCAAGGTGAACCAGAATCCATGGTACAACGTGTCTGGAGACAGCTGGAGGAAGCAGGGATGGCAGAATCATCTTATCTAGCCACCGGCCGCGGCCAAGTAGAAATGATACAAAGCCAACTGGGAAGTCATGTGCCGATTATCGTTGAACCGGAGCGTCGGGATACTTTTCCGGCTATCGCCTTAACAGCTACCTATCTTTATTCAGTGGCAGGTGTTTCTCCAGCGGAGACGGTAGCAATATTGCCTGTTGACCCTTATGTAGAAGCATCCTTTTTCGATACCATAGCTATGCTTGAGGGGACCATGCTGGAAAGTGGAGCAAATCTGGCACTAATGGGTGTTGTTCCTGAACATGCCTCAGAGAAATACGGATATATTATTCCTACCGCTGAAGAGGCGGGGGGGAATGGTTTTATGAAGGTGAGTCACTTTCAAGAGAAACCAGACCGCATACAAGCAGAACAGCTCATCGAGCAAAATGCATTGTGGAATTGCGGAGTGTTTGCCTTCCGTTTAGGGTACTTGTTAGATATTTTGCAGCGTAAAGGGTTGCCTTTAGGATATGAAGAATTGCAGAAGCAGTATAAGCTATTGTCTTCCATCAGCTTTGATTATGAAGTGGTGGAGAAAGAAGAACATATTGTGGTGCAGCCGTATGATGGATTCTGGAAGGATCTTGGAACGTGGAATACGCTGACAGAGGAAATGAGCAGCAAGCATGTAGGAAAAGGTTTTGTGACGGCGGATTCTGAGGGGACTTGCTTGATTAATGAGCTGGACATTCCGATTACGGTAATTGGTGCGAAGGATCTGATCATTGCGGCTAGCCCGGATGGAATTCTAGTTACCCATAAAGCTGAGAGCCCACGGATTAAAGAAGTGCTGAAGACCTTTGAACAAAGACCGATGTACGAGGAACGCCGCTGGGGCCATTACAAAGTTATTGATTATGTGAAATATGATGAAGGCAATGAAGTGCTGACCAAACGGATTTTTATATCCGAGGGGAATAATATCAGCTATCAATTACATCGCAAGCGTAGTGAAATTTGGACAATCGTCAGCGGCGAAGCAAGTATTGTGCTGAATGAGAAAAAACATAATGTGAAGGCTGGGGACGTGGTACGTATACCGGAAGGAACGAAACACGCGATCCTTGCTTTGACGGATGTTGAGTTTATAGAGGTACAGACGGGGTCTGAATTAGTAGAAGAAGATAACATTCGTATTACTTTAGACTGGAATGATATAGAACTACAACAATTCATTTCATAGGTCTAACCTATCTATTTAACCAATTCAAAATTTCTTGAAACAGGTAAATTGACTCAATTATCAAAAAAAGTCATAAAAACACTAAATATATCATTAATTGTCGTCGATACTTACGGTAAGAGAGATTATTTCTCTTAAATTGAAAAGGCAAACCTATCGAAAGGTAGGGACGCAAAGCTATAGGGCCTTCGAAAGAGTGGCAGCCTGGCTACCGAAAGGGAGAATATTTTGAAAGCTTACCGTACGTATCGATTGTTTGGTGCATTTCTGTCACTCGTCCTGTTTCTGACTGCACTTCCGCTTGCTGTTGGGATTTCGCCGTCTATTGTCATAGCTGCTTCAAATTCTGGAACGCCAGTTACCCCAGGTGCCTCACCTGAAGCCGTAAAGCTGCTTAACTATTTTTACTCGATCTCAGGAAAAGGCATTATTGCTGGTCAACATGACTATTTAGAAAGTCCAGATGAAATTAACAATATGCTGAAGGGAACCAGCGGACAATATGCGGCTCTTCACGGTTATGAAATGGGTGCGATCAGTGGTCAGTCCGAAGCAACGATGGCTTGGCAACGTCAAAATGTGGTGAACAGCGCCATCAACTGGAATAAAGCGGGCGGGATCGTAGCTATGACTTTTCATGCTAACCTGCCGGGCACCTCTTATGACTGGGATAATGTGAAAAAAACACTCAGCCAGAGTGAGTTCGATAGTTACGTTACACCGGGTACCAAGCAATATAATAATCTGATCGCTGAGCTTGATAAGGTGGCAGTCTCTTTAAAAAGCTTGCGCGATGCCAATGTTCCGGTGCTTTGGAGACCCTATCATGAAATGAACGGGAACTGGTTCTGGTGGGGGAAGAAAAATAACTTTTCTAAACTATGGAATATAATGTATGACCGTTTTGTTAACGTTCATAAATTAAATAATCTGTTATGGGTATGGAGTCCGAATGCTCCCAATGTTTGGTCAGATCCTTATGCACTAACTTATCCAGGTGCTGATAAAGTAGATATTCTGGCAGCAGATATATACGAAAATGATTACCAGCAAAAATACTATGACAGCTTGTTGAGTCTAGCCGCAGGCAAACCGATTGCGATCGGGGAGAATGGTGAAATGCCTAATCTGGAGAAGCTTCAGCAATCGCAAAGTAAATGGACGTATATGATGAGCTGGGGAAAAATGCTTTACGAAAATAACAGTGCAGACACAATCAAAACATTTATGAATAGCAACTACACCCTGACCAGAGATAAATTAAATACTGGTCTGGCACCGACACCTAGCGCCGCACCAGCGCCGGCACCTTCCGAAGAAGAGGGGGAGGCAGCAATTCCTCTCGCGAAGGGGCTTGCAGGAGAGTATTACAACAACATGTTGTTGTCGGGAGCGGCAACTCTTAACAGAACTGATGCAATAATCGATTTCAATTGGCGGCAAGGATCGCCGGATGCCGCCCTCGGGATTGATCGTTTCTCCATACGTTGGAGCGGTAAAATTAAGCCGTTATATAATGAGCAATATACATTTTACACTACCTCAGATGATGGTATCCGTGTCTGGGTGAATGGGGAATCCGTGATTGATAGTTGGACTAAGCAAAGTGGTACTGAGCGTAAGGGCACTATAACGCTGAAGGCTGGCCGGCTATACGATATCAAGGTGGAGTATTACGAGAATGAAGGCGATGCGAGAGTCCGCTTGATGTGGGAAAGTGCTAGTCAAGCTAAAGAGACAGTTCCAGCAAGTGCACTTTTTCTTCCGGATGTCTCCTGATTGATGAAAATTAAAAGGTCGATCCTTAGTGGCTCTGCGTTATTGCAGAGCTACTAAGCTATAGTCCTCATTAGGTCAGAAGACGATTGTCCGATAACAGGTATGTTTATTTAGCACCTGTAGAGGCAGTACAGCTACCGAAAGGAGGATTTATTTGCGTAAATATTATAAGAAAAACAGATTGTTGTTTACTATGTTACCGGTGTTTATTATTTTTTCCTTGCTGCCTTGGGGAGAGGTTAAGAGTCTTCCGAAGGCTATGAGTGTTTCTTCCTCTTTACCTCCGGTTATACCCAGTAATCCATCGGCT
Organism: Paenibacillus sp. FSL F4-0122; assembly: GCF_038002845.1. Classification (NCBI taxonomy): domain Bacteria; kingdom Bacillati; phylum Bacillota; class Bacilli; order Caryophanales; family Paenibacillaceae; genus Paenibacillus; species Paenibacillus sp. FSL F4-0122. The sequence continues at coordinate 1,175,495 of NZ_JBBODI010000001.1, read as the reverse complement.
TCTGAAGAGGCTAAGCAACTGCTGAGTAATTTGGTGAATCTACGTGGCAAAGGGATTTTGTCGGGCCAGCATGATTATCTAGAAAGCCCAGATGAACTGGTTCATAAGCTGAAGAATACTTCGGGACAAAATGCCGTTCTACATGGTTATGAATTAGGGGCGATTAATAATCAATCCGAAGGGACGATCGCAGAACAGCGGCAAGCAGTGATAGACAGTGCAATTGAATGGCATCACGAGGGTGGCATTGTAGCCATGACATTCCATCAGAGTTTGCCGGGAACATCTCCAGAATGGTCCAATGTAAACAGAAGTCTCAGTCAAGAGAAATTTAATGCTTATGTTACACCTGGGACAGCTCAGTATAAGAGGCTAATCTCAGATCTAGACGAGGTTGCTGGATATTTGGGACAATTGCGTGATGCCGGAGTTCCAGTCTTATGGCGACCTTACCATGAAATGAATGGCGGTTGGTTTTGGTGGGGGAAAAAGGACAATTTTTCAGAGCTTTGGAGTATTGTCTATGATCGTTTTGTAAACACACACAAGCTAAATAATCTACTGTGGGTATGGAATCCGAATGCGCCGAATGAATGGTCAGATCCTTATGCTGCATATTATCCCGGTGGGGATAAACTCGATGTTCTGGCTGCGGATATCTACAATAACGATTATAAGCAGTCCTACTATGAGGATCTGCTCGCATTGGCCGAGGGTAAACCTATCGGAATCGGGGAGAGCGGACAGCTGCCGGACCCGGATGTATTAACTGAGAAACAAAATAAATGGGTCTATATGATGACCTGGGGAAAATTACTGACAGAAAATAATACGCTACAGTCAATTAAAAGCTTTATGAAAGACTCGTTTATAGTATCGAGAGAGGACTATGTTCTCACAACAGGAGGTCCTTCGATAGCACCCGTAACTCCGGTAACCCTAACGGGTTTAACTGGAGAATACTATAACAATACTGATTTAGAGGGAGAAGCGGTACTTATCCGCGATGACCGTAAGATTGATTTTAATTGGCATGGTGCGTCACCTGCCTCAGGGATAAATGAAGATCACTTTTCTGTACGCTGGAAAGGGAAGCTCAAACCCAAATTCAGTGAGAAATATACAATTTCAGCATCCTCTGATGATGGAGTCCGTGTCTGGATTGACGGAAAGCTGATCATCGACAATTGGAAAAATCAAAGTGCAACCCTTCATAAAGGAAGTATCCCGCTCACAGCTGGAACGCTTTATGATATCCAAATTGAATATTATGAAAATGAAGGAGATGCCAATCTTCGTTTGCTATGGGAGAGTTCCAGCCAGAAGCAGCAGGTAATTCCACAAGGGGCATTGTTCCTTCCTTAATCTAATGAAATGATAGGGTAAGACATTCCGGAAGAAAGAGAGGACCTATGGATGGGAATAACGAGGAGAATATCTAATAGAAAAAATAAGATATCTGCAAACAAACCATTACTGTTATTACTAAAATTCGCCGCATTAACCGTCTTGTTTCTGTTGTCTGTCTCTGTCTTCGGAACGAATAGGACAAACGATTATAAGGTAGGTGCCAATATACCGAGACTATCTGCAGGAACTGATGCTGCAGCAGAAATACCGGATGGTACTGTGATCTGGAATCTGGGACAACATGATGGCTCAGCAGCTGAATTCGCTGCGAGTGGCACTTCTGGCAGCAAGAAGGACTTTAATGTTCCTTCTTCGGTGCTCAAATCATCGGCTCTGCAGAGCTTGCCTGCAGGCTTGAATGGAAAGACCCAGCCGGAATTAACGATCACATATCAGCTAAATAAGATCCCGGAGAATGGGGTCTTATTTAGCGTAGGTATTCTGGATGCGTATAAATCCGTGCCGCAAATGAGTGTGTTCTCCAATCATCAATTGTCGGGGATCATTCAAATTGCAGGCGTTGCTGGCACAGAAAGTGAATATAGCTTTCAAAAGACCTATGAATTATATATTCCCAAGGAGCAATTGAAGATAGGAACGAACGAATTGAAGCTGCAAACGGTTCGCTGTTTATATTGCAGTGACAAAGAAGACGAATATTCCTGGTGGACTTGGGATAATCTCCGTTTAGAGTCTCTTAACGCTCCAATTTCTGAGCCTATCCATGGCAGCTACACATTGACCGGAACAGTAGTGAATAATAAGCAATTTTATTTCGATGAAGGTGCAGTTACGCACTTGCCTTATGTTATCAAATGGCTAGGTATGGCTTATAGCGGCAATGTGATGCGAACCAGCTGTGCCAGCGATGTTGGGCGGTCCTGCTCGGATATGATGGAATATTACAAGGTGTTGCAGGATTACAACATGCAGGCGGTTGCTCTGTATTTGCATACTGGTGATATTAAGCTTAAGGCAGACGGATCGTTGCCCGCTGATGCAGAGAAAAAGCTGACGGATTATTTTGAGCAATATAGCCCCTATTTTCAATATTATGAGGTAGATAATGAGCCAGGATTATTCAATCGTTCTAAGGCAGTTAACTTGGCGATTGCGGACTGGCTAAATAAAAAGGGCAAGCAAATCGCGCCCCATTTACAAACTGTTGCTCCGGGCTGGGCGTATTGGCCGAGTTACAGTGAGGATTCCTGCGGTAATCAGAAGGGAACTGGGAAGGAATGTGGAGATCCGGATGGCTGGGAACGTGATCCAGAGCAACGTATGGAGCTGGAGAAGGTTACGGATTTGACCAATGGACATTCCTACGGGGACTCTTATATTTTTAGTAATGGAGGAAGCTTTACTGAGAATTTGAAGACCTTCACTGGCGCAGACAATGGACTCGGCAAAAAAATGCTGACCACTGAATTTGGTACCTCGGACAGTCATGTGGATGCCTATCAATACGGGGCAACGGAGCGGACAGCGGCTGTATTCGACCGGATCATGCGTGCGCATATTGGTTATGCGGATATGTTTGTGCAGCATGCTGCTTTTTTTAAGGATTTCAGTTTATTCAAATACGGGTTTAATTTAGAAGAGCATGATCCGGCGACCACAGAGATTTATTATACAAAAGAAAATGAGGATTCACGTGTCAGCATCATGAGAAGGCTCAGTCTTGCCTATGCTACGCATGGAGCTCCATTAACTTATCAAGTTGCCAACAAAGATGTGTTAGCCGACAAGCTGGTATATGTTCGGGCCGTGGATACTTCTACATTGAAGCCTCTTGCGGGAAGCGGAGCGACCTCAAATAAGGTGCTGGTTAATTTCGTTAACTTTGAGTCTACTCCACAAACTGTGAGTGTAAATGTGACTATGCCGAAAAACGGGGTGTATGAAGGGGAACGTTTTGGAAACGGGAATACGTATGAAAAAGCAAGAAGTTATGTAACAGGTAAAAAGGCTACTCCCACGTTAACTTTTACGGAGACACTTGCTCCAGGAGAGGCTGTGCAGTATATTTTGCAGCCTTCCTCTGAAGTAAAGCCGTCGGCCCCTAAAGGATTCAAAGCCGCAGCAACAAAAGGTTTAGCTGTAAAATTAAATTGGTTGGAGGCACCGGGAGCAAGCTACGAGCTGCTTCGTGCTGAAGGTAGCGGGGGGGAAATGAAGGTGGTAGCCACCGATGTGAAGCTTACAGAATACACGGATCATAATTTACGTGAAGGGACGTTATATACCTACGCGGTAAGGGTATCAGGTTCAAATCTACTTTCCGACAAAATTCAGATTACAGCCACCGGCCTGGTTCCTCTGGATCGGACAAAGTGGAAGGTAACCTCAAATGTGAATACGGTGGCATTAGCTCCAAGTCTGGCTATCGATGGGGATCGGCGCACGCGCTGGGATACGGGGAAACATCAGGTTTCTGGAGAGTATTTTCAGATTGATCTGGGTGAAGCACATGAAATTGAAAGAATAGATTTGGACAGCACGTTATCACCGTTTGATTATCCAAGAGACTATGTAGTTTATATTTCTGACGATGCTCAAAACTGGAACAAACTCACCTCTGGAAAAGGCACGAAAGAGCTTACGAAGATAACCTTTTCTAAGGTAAAGACACGGTATATCAAAATTGTACAGACCGGAGCGGGCGGGAATTATTGGTCTATTCAAGAGCTACAGGTGTACTCCAGAGAATAAGCAATTATTTGAATTTATATAACTGTTAATAGAGCATACTAAATAACCTCAGCGGGATCATTCTCCCGCTGAGGTTATTTTTGTACTTTAAATAAAATGGAGACCAGACATATAAGGTAATGGAATTGCCTCAGATTCCCCTGAGGAATCTGAGGTGCGAAGCGGGCTCGCTGGATCAAACAGCAGCGAGATCAGCTCCTTGTCGTCCACGGACGACAAGTCGAGGCTACGCTTGCGGCATACTTCCGTCTGCCGCAAAAGCGATTCCCGGTCTGCTATGCAGACCGTCCCGCTGTTCGCGCCGGCGCTTAAGGAGGCGCCGGCGTCCCGCAGAAGCGCGAGCAGGCTGCGCTCCTGCCACGGCACAGGCACTTGCAGCGTGCCAACGCCGCTGCACAGAGCCGCCTTGGCCAGCAACGCCGCTACCGCTTGCGGCTGGCCGGCCCAATCCACCGCCGTCGCTGGGCTCGGCGCCGGTACATCCGCCGCGGGCACAGCCATCGCGGCGAACCCCTCGATGCTGCCGTCCCGCACGGCTACGAGTGTGCGCTGGGACAAGCCCAGCACACCCGCGTAAGCCTCGGCACCCAACAGCAGCGCTAGCTCACCCGGACTGTACATCTGTCCGGCTTCGCGTTCATTCAGCAGCCGGTTGACGGCGAAGAAGTCGCCCGGCTGCATTGGCCGCAGCGTCCATTCTTCCCCTGCTGCGGCAGCAAGTGCGTGAGCCGAGCTTGCGTTCAGCTCGGCAAATTGCGTACCGCCGAACGGTACGCATCCCGCTCGGGTATACAGCGAGCGGTCACCCGAGACAAAGATAAGTGATGCGCCAGCATTCGCAGCATGGGTCTGGCATAGCTGTAGAAGCTGACCGGCTAGTCCCTGGCCGCGATAAGCAGGATCTGTGCAAACTGCACCGATGGAGAATACGTTCAGGAGAGCTTCTCCAGTGCGGATCGTGGAGGGCACTAATCCCATAAAAGCAGCGATGTTACCGTCCTCGGCAACGGCTGCATAAGAGTGAGTGTAACCAGGGCTGAAAATCAGCGGAAACAGCTCTTTCATAGAAGTGTCGCCGGCTTTGCGAAAGATGGAATGGGCCAGAAGAGCGGCTTGATCCAGCTCCGCAGGTTTAATTAATCTCAATTGCATTTACAGTCAGCCTCCTTATATGTAAATACGAGCAGGGTAGGAAGGAATTATTTTAAGTATAAGCCCCAGCGGATGAAATCTTCAATCCTGCTTATATTATTCAATGTCTCAAAAGGATGTGGATAAGGGTAATAACGTACATAAATAAGGAAGCTTATATTTTAAGCTAGAAGAGAAAGGGAAGTGAATAAACGGTGACCCAACTTGCAGATAATATCATATTATTGCTGGCAGCTCTCTTACTTGTAGGTGTGTTTTCCACCAAATTCTCCACTAAATTTGGAATGCCAGCGCTAGTGCTTTTCCTTGCTGCGGGGATGGTACTGAGTCAATTTATCTTTTTTAACAATGCTTCCTTAACACAAATGGCCGGGATTTTTGCGCTGGTTGTTATCCTGTTCGAAGGTGGGATGCAGACCAGTATTAAGGATATCAAGCCTATTATTCGGCCGGCATTATCCTTATCTACGGTAGGCGTATTGTTAACGACAGCTATCGTTGGGGTGTTCGCTAAGCTGATTCTTGAGGTGTCATGGGCGGAAAGTTTTCTGTTCGGAGCTATCGTGGGTTCGACTGATGCGGCTGCGGTCTTTTCGGTATTAGGCGGTAAGAATATTGACAAACGACTGACCTCGACACTCGAAGCGGAATCAGGCAGCAACGATCCTATGGCGGTGTTTTTGACAGTATCGCTGATCGAATGGATTCAGCATCCGGATATGGCGATATGGGGACTTGTGCTGTCCTTTATATGGGAGATGGCAGTTGGTTTGGTGATAGGGGTTGTACTTGGCAAAATCGCAGTATATCTTATCAATCGAATTAACCTGGATTCCACGGGGCTTTACCCGGTATTGGCGATTGGATTTGCTGTCCTAACCTACGGGTTATCTGCACTCGTTCATAGCAGCGGCTTGCTGGCTGTCTATGTAATGGGTCTTACCCTTGGCAATTCTGAGCTAATGTATCATCGAACAATTATGAATTTTAGTCATGGCTTCGCTTGGATGATGCAAATATTTATGTTTATATTGCTGGGTCTACTGGTATTTCCACAGGAGCTGGCAGAGGTGGCTTGGCAAGGTATATTGCTGTCCGTCATTCTGATGGTTGTGGCAAGGCCCATTGGTGTGTTTATAAGCTTGCTCTTTTCCAAATTCTCTATTCGTGAAAAAACACTGATTTCCTGGGCAGGCCTGCGCGGAGCCGTTCCAATTGTACTGGCAACCTATCCGCTGCTAGCCAATCTTCCCCACGGACGACTGTTCTTCAATGTGGTGTTCTTCGTCGTGCTGACCTCAGCAGTGATTCAAGGAACAAGCATTTCACCGCTGGCTTCCCGGTTGAAGCTGGTGGGGCAAGAGGATTCAGCACAGCCATCACTGATGGAGCTGGTCGCCCTTGGCAAGACAGATTCCGAGTTCAACCACATAGGAATTGAACCTTACATGCCCATTGCCGGGCAGAAAATCTCCGATATTGGACTGCCAGATGATATCTTATTTACTGCTATTATCCGGAATAAAAGCATTGTCACCCCCCATGGCAGTACCGTCATTGAGCCAGGGGATACTGTATATGTCTTAAGTCCAAAGAGCAAACGCGATGAGATGAGGGCTTTTTTCCGGAGTCAGAAAGGGAAGACGGCGGAGGAAAATATATCTTTGATTTAAGTTTAGAAAGAGGCCGTTATCCAGAGTGTGACAGAGATAATAGGCGGTATAACAAAAGTTATGCTAGAATCGGCAACATGTAAATCTTCAAAGTGGTTGCAAAAAGCAAAAGGATGTGTTAAATTGTATATAGATTTAGAACGAGTCTAAATACAATATAATAAATTAACCATAGGAGGTTTTATTAATGAGTACACAACTAAAGAGCCAAACTGAACTGCACGCTGCTTTGAACCGCCAGACCGCGAACTGGTTCCTGCTTGGGGTAAAGCTTCATCATTATCACTGGTATGTTAGCGGATCCCAATTCTTCACGCTGCATGAGAAGTTTGAAGAACTCTACAATGAAGCTGCTGGTTATGCAGATGATTTGGCTGAGCGCCTGCTTGCTATTGGTGGACAACCTGCCTCCTCTATGAAACAATATTTGGAGCTTTCCGATTTACAGGAAGCTCGTGGTGGCGAAGATGCCAAGGGTATGGTAATGGAGCTGGTTAGAGACTTTACGACTGTCTCTAAAGAACTGCAAGCTGCGATTGCTACTGCAGAAGAACTGGCTGATCAACCTACTGCGGATCTGCTGATTGGTATTAGAAGCAGCATTGAGAAACATGCATGGATGTTGAATGCTTTTATCGCCTAAGACAACAGTCTTATAAAGGATAGAACCACAAAGAGCGCCTGCGTATAGGATACGCATGGCGCTCTTTGTTTTGTTGTTTTACTGCTGAACACAACTATTTAATAAACACACCCCCGAAGGGGACTACCTCGCGTAGAAATCGTTTAACAATTCCATCATCGTTATTATCTCTTTCGAATCGGCGGTTCTGACGTCCTGCCTGAAACAGCACAGGCCCGTGACCTGTCATCTTCCAGTGATAGCTCATATGCTGGCTAGCCAAATGGTTGCCGTAAACGGTGAGCTCCAGCTTGGCATTCTCAGGGTAGGCAATAATGCTGCCTGCATCGACATAAAGGGGGTTGGTCGGATGCAGTACAGCTTCACAGACCGTACCCTCCGTCAGTATGCCAATCATGCCATTGCCCGAAAATTTCACCTTTACAATATCCCGTGTAACGAGCACATTTTTCATGCTTAGCACCCGGGTCTCCAGCGAAATACCTATACTGTAGAAGAAGAGATGCTTAAAGTCGTACAGCAGATCGCTTTTACCATCGAGCTGCAGGATTTTTATGCGATAGCCTGGCGGAAGGGCGGCAACGAAATGGCAAGGACCTGCCATATCGGAACGAATCAACTTTCGCTTGCGGTATATGCCCTTTACATCCATAAATCTGTCCGCTCGTCCTGAGGAAGGACCTTGATAAGCGATAATTTGTTGTGGATGGAGTACATGAACCTCTTCCTTCTCCTGAAGGGAGAAGGCTACGGCTTGTCCGCTTCCACTGTCGCTTTCATCTTGGATATCGATGTTCATAGTTCATCTCCCTCATGCTGTGACTGTGATCTTCAATGAATACGTAAGACTAACGCAGACGATCGCCTTTTCGAGAACGGTAAAGCATGCTGAAACGAATAAAACGGATCAGTATAAAATAACCTAGGATTAGTCCAATCCCTGTAAAAATAGTCACTTTGATTTTATGATAATATTCTTCGCGTGCCGTCCGGTCATTTTTTAATTCATCAACCATCTGCGTCAGTTGGCGATTTTGCTCTTGTAGGCTTTCGTTCTGTATCCGGTAAGCTTCCATCTCCTGCGTGGTATTCGCGAGCTTATCCTTTGCCTGCTGAAGCTCTTCAGCAGTTTGCTGAAAACCTTCCTTTAATTCATTCACTTCGTTTGGCAGCTCGGAGAAATTTTTAACTCCATTATAGATATCACTGAATATATTAGCTTTTGCTACAGGAGCTGGCAGGCATACAGTAAGCGTCAGCAAGAACAGGAGCGAATATAACAGCTGTAGATATGCTCGGGATTTATGTTGCTTCATCTATATAATCACCACCCAATTTAGGCTTGTAGTTCTTTTATTTTAACACAGCTTGACAGCTTCTGACAGCGTACGCCATGGGACTGGCAATGCTTATAATGAAAGTAATTTTTACCTCCTTAAGGTTTTCGTTTACTCATTATTAAACACGATCAGTCCGTGATTATCTCGATTGAGAAGAGGTACTATTTATCGTATACTTTGGACGAAAGGGGCTGCTGTCGATTGAACAAATGGCTTAAAACAATATTGCTTCTGATCGGATCTGCTTTTTTGACTAGATTGATCCCATTTTCATCTTTGTTTCGGAATTTAGACACGATGATTCATGAATTTGGTCATGCTCTGATGACCTTACTACTGTCGGGTAGTGTGCTGAGGATTGAATTATACGCAGATCATAGCGGTGTAACCTATTCAGCCATTCAAGAAGGGGGCAAGGCAATATTAGTTTCCCTCTCGGGTTATTTGCTAGCCTCCTTATTTGCACTTCTGCTCTTCTATTTATATAGTAAGGGACGCCATGATTGGGGCCTTATCTTAGCTACGGGTGTGGCGTTGATTATGCTCCTGCTATACGTACGAGGAAGCTTTGGCATGATGTGGTTGGGCGGATTTATTGCGTTAAATATTCTAATGCTGGTGGTTTGGAAGAAGGCCAGCAAATATTATTATTTGTTATTGGCCTTTTTAACCTTGGAGGAGTCTGTAATGGGAAGTTTATTTCTGGTATACGCGGCTGCTGTATCACCGTCCCGTGCAGGAGATGCCAGCAATCTGGCAAGAATGACTCCCGTACCGGCTATATTTTGGGCCACACTGTTTTTTATATTTTCTCTGTTGTGTGCCAAATGGGCACTGGGACTATTTTTCAAGCGAGAGCGAGTGCAGACTAAATTAGGGAGTCGATGAGAAAAAAAACATAAAATTTTCGTCATAAAAAGACAAAAGGGGTTGTTTTTACAAGAGTCAGTCTACTAAGCATGTAGAATGACTCTTTTTTTGTCGATAATATAGAACCGAACATACATTCCATGACATGGAGTTGTCCGCCATTATTGGTACATTAATAGAAGACCCAAAAAAAGAAAGAGGTGGAAATAATGATAGAAAGTATTCATCCCGTATTCACATGGAGTCAAAATCGTATTTTTGCAGGCGGCAATCGTAATGTTATCTTGCTTGTCGAATGGAAAGGGAATATGCCTTCAGAGCACAGCCGACCCAGCAGTTATAAAGTGGTTGCACGTGAAATCGAACTGCGGGTTTGGCTTGAACCCCATGTAACTTTTAAGCGCTCGTATGGGTGTGAGTTTGAAGTCGGTGAAGGCAGTTCGCTACTTCTTAAGCTTGGCAAAATAAAAACGGGGCAACGAAAGTTTATTGCACTGGAATTCAATATCTCTACTACTATTGCAGGTAGATATGAAGCTCTTTCCTTACAGTGGAAATATAAAAAGCCAACCGTAGAGCGTGTTCAAGAGCTTCCAGTAAAGGTTCTTGAGCTAGAATACACTCATCATACTCAGGTTCTGAGTGAAACCTGCTGCTTTCATGTAGAGAAACATCTGGAATTGTTAAAAACAGCTGAAACGATTGAGGAGGCAACCACGTTGCAAAATGAAGGACAACATAGTCAAGCTCATGAAATGCTCTGCCGTCACGCAGATAAATTACTATTACTAGCCGTACGTTCTGGAGATCCTTTACTACTTAAAGAGGCCGAAATGTTGTATAAACAGATTGGATTCGAGTATCAGAAGCGGGGTAAAACTGCTACTGGAAATTGATATAGGACATACAACTAGAAGATGCATATTGACGAAAAAAGACCTATACATAAATTTGTTTTGTCAGCGGGTTCGGCGGAAAATAATCAGAAGAATTGTAATATAAAATGTGGTAACATAGTAAAAAAGTTCTATCACACTATTACTTTTTTTCATAAAATAATGGGTCTATTTAACCATAAATCAAGGGGAACTGAATATGACAGACCGATTAATCCGACTGATGCGCATTATTACACTTGTTCAAGCCAAGCCAGGGATATTAGCCCGTGAATTGGCGGAACGCTGCGGCAACAGCGAGAGAACGATATACCGGGATATGGACGCGCTTAGCGCCATGCATATTCCTATAACCCACCTTGGACATGGAAAAGGCTATGCTTTTATTGGCAATTTTGCACTTTATCCTTTGGATTGGTCGGAAGAAGAGGCGGCTGCGTTTTCGCAATTACGCTATATTATGGAAGATATTAAACCCGTTCTGCCTATCGATTTTGAAGGCGCTTATGAAAAAGTAGTCGCAGCTGAATACAAGCGAAAGGCAGAGCGGGAAGAAACGATAGAACGTGCAAGAAGAGAAGCAGGTACAAGCTGGTTGGAAAGAAGCGGTGCACAGATGGAGCATCAATCTTTTTTAACACCTATTTTGGAGTCTTTATTAAAGCAGAGGAGTATTCAAGCGAATTATTGCGAGAATGCGGTGGAGGAGAAGGAAATAACCATCGATCCTTATTGTTTAGTCCCACTGGAAAATCGTTTTCATCTCATTGGATTTTGCCATCATCAGGGTGTTATTCGTACATATCATATCAACGATTTTTCAAACGTGAAGCCATTAAACCGCTGCTTCTCAAAGGAATCATTTGATTTGCAAGCTTTTATGAAGCAAAAATGGTCACTTGACCGCGATAGTTTGCAGGTAGAGTTTAAAGTGAAATTTTCGGAGCGAATCATGGAAGGGCTAAAGAAAGAGGATTTGCCCTATAAGCCGAATAAAGTAGACCGTCAAGCTCGGTGTTGTTATTTTAAAGTCGCATTGGAACAAGATATTGCATTTGTCCGCTGGATTAAGCGATTTGAAGAGGATGCGGAAATCATAGAGCCGTTTTATTATCGTGAAGTGCTCAGGCAGCAGTTGGAGAAATGGATATCGCAATATAAATAAGATGGATTCTCACCTTCAAATGAAATATTCGTTTACATATATTGTTACAAATCAAAAATTATAGAATATTTCTCTTGTTTGGTGAGTCTTTTTATAATACCACATACATTTAATAACATAATTGTAATTTAGAGGTTTATTTTTATCCTCGAATTTGACCTTTGTTCAATTTTATACAGAAGAGGGCTATTCTCTAGATCCATTTGATTCTTAAAAATGAATATATTAATCCGGGTGAGCTTCTTGGGGGAGTGGATTATCCATTATGTTGAATGTACTTGGCTTTAACCTGGTGGGTGACGGTCAACATGATGTGCTTGGCCCACAGATGAAGAATTAATATCATTCGTGAAATAGGTGTCTTTGCAGCCCTATTTAGGGGAGTCAGAGGCATCTTTTTTGTGTGCAAAAAACCAAAATCATCATTATATATTGTCTAATTATAACAATATATAACTAAACATATCTAAACATATCTGTAGTTATAGAAAAACGAAAAAGTGTATGCTAGAATAGCATCTAAATATATACATACGAAATTGGGAGGAATGGAAATGTTTAAGAAATGGACACTCTCCGTGATGGGGATATTGGCAATCGTTCTGGTTGTGAATTTATCTGCAGGTCCAGGGGGAGAGGTGCAAGCAGCCACCAAGAAGACTGAAATTATTGTTTCCGCTGCGGCTAGTTTGCAGGATAGCCTGGATAAGATTGCCCTCCTTTATGAAAAGAAACATCCCGATATTGATTTGGTTTTTAATTATGCAGCATCCGGTACTCTGCAAAAGCAGATTGAGCAAGGGGCTCCGGCGGACCTGTTCTTCTCTGCAGGTGATAAACAGATGAATGCACTGGTGGAAGGTGGACTTATCTCCGATCATAAGGTTCTGCTTAAGAATCAATTGGTTGTAGTCGTACCCTCAGATTCAAAGGTTAAATTAACAACGATTACTCAGCTTACGGATAAAGCTTTTAAGAAGGTGGCAGTGGGACAGCCTGAATCTGTACCAGCGGGTCAGTATGCTCAACAATCATTGACAGCGAAAAAGGTCTGGGATCCGCTGCAAAGCAAACTCGTATTTGCCAAGGATGTGCGTCAGGTTCTCTCTTATGTAGAAACAGGAAATGCCGATGCCGGTTTTGTCTATAAGACAGATGCGCTTACTTCAAAGAAAACTAAAATCGCTTTGACGGTCGGTCCACATGTACACAAAGCTATTAATTATCCGGCAGGCATCGTGAAGAGCTCGAAGAATCAAAAGGCAGCTAAGGAGTTGTATAGTTACCTTCAAAGCAAGGAAGCTAATGATATCTTTGTAAGTGATGGCTTCCTGCTTCCTTAAATAGAAATTACGAGTAGAAGCGGGTGGAATAAGGTTGGAAATAAATTGGACTGATTTCTTCGCCCCGGTATGGCTTTCCGTAAAAATATCTGTGATTACAAGCATTATTGTATTCATTTTGGCAACAGCTGCTGCGAAGGCTATGGCGGGCCGGAAGTTTCCCGGTCACAGCTTGGTAGAGACTATAATGCTGCTTCCGCTCGTATTGCCGCCGACGGTCGTAGGATTTGTGCTTTTAGTTATTTTAGGCCGACGAAGCTGGATCGGCAGATGGTATGAACAGATGACGGAGCAGACGATCCTGTTCACATGGGGGGCAGCTGTTATCGCCGCTGTAGTCGTAGCTTTTCCACTCGTATATCGCACAGTGAAGGCGGGTTTCGAAGGGATAGAAGCAGATCTTGAAGATGCGGCGCGGGCACAAGGGGCAAGTGAACTGCAGGTACTGCGTTATGTCACGCTGCCGCTTGCGGGCCGGTCGCTGGCAGCCGGTTATGTTCTTGGTTTTGCCCGCGGTCTTGGGGAGTTTGGCGCTACCATCATGGTAGCTGGCAATATTCCGGGCCGCACGCAAACCTTACCCACAGCGATCTATGTTGCGGTAGATGGAGGCAATATGACGCTCGCGTGGATGTGGGTATGTTCAATTATTGTTATTTCAGCCGCTATGCTGATGTTTGTGAATCGGCGTTCTTAAAAAAACACCAGACAGCGATTCTCCGGTTATTGGAGAGTTGCTGCCTGGTGTTTTTGGTTTGAAGCGGGTGGTTTGAGCAGATGCTGGGCAAGTGAACCCGGCAACTTTGATGTCAGCTTCTAGCGCCGTCGGATTTTGATGGAGTCTGTGAGTTAACTGCATTCTATACAGTTATTCCGTCTGCATAAGGAATCGTTCTAACTTTAATTGTATTCTATACAACTAAAACTAGAAAAGTCGCCTATGGGGTAGTAAATCAAGAGAAATAGGTGTACCAAATACAGTTATATCTAATTTGCGAGTTATTCGAAGTAATATAGTTGTACGAAATACAGTTAAACGCTTCTGCATAATGCTCCCGTCTTCTGCTGTGACCCATTAAGTCTCATAAATTATCGTCCCTGTTTCCGTGAGATCATATCCGTGAATGGACCCAAGCTCACTCTGGAAGGCTGGTGAACGCAAAATATCAATCACGGCAGCAATCCATTGCTCATGCTCCGGTTTTTTAATCATCACCAGATCGTAGCACTCCTGAATCATAGGAACGAAATCAACACCGTCGACAATCTTAGCGGCTTTCTCGGTGCCGATGGCTACATCTGCTTCTCCCCGGGCCACTTTACCGGCAACTGCCAAATGGCTGTTCTCCTCGTTCTCATAGCCTGATAGGCTGGCTGCTGGAATGCCATGCAATCGAAGCTGTTCATCCAATAATACGCGTGCACCTGAACCTCGTTCTCTATTGATCAGCGTGAGTCCGTTCTGCTCTAAGTGAGACCATTCATGAATACCCCTGGGATTCCCTTTTTGTACATAAAAACCTGCACTTCGGGTAAGTAGGCGAACTACAACATAAGAGCATCCTACGAGTATTTTTCGGATATAGGGTAGGTTGTATTCTCCAGTATCCCCGTCGAGCAGATGTGTGCTGACAATGTCCGACTCCCCTTTATACATGGCTATCAGGCTATCAAGACTCCCGGCATAAGAACGAAGAGGGCGTTCAGGCAGAGCCCGTTCCAAATAGGTAGCTAGAATATCCAGTGACATATCCTGACCTGTAATCACCAAGCTGTGTCCTACAGCTTTAAGGTGGGGAGATTGTGCTGGCATTTGAGCTGGATTTGTACCGGAAAAGGCCAAGGGTATTGCTGGTGGAGTCTGGGCCATTATAGTAGTAGGATTAGCGGTGGACGCCCCACTCCGTGTATTTTGTTTGTAGGTTTCCAAATCGGATTGATCCACGCGCATTTGTTTTCCTACACGGTAGGAGGGGAGCTCCCCTTTTTTAATTAGATCATATACTTTTAATTTTGATATTTTTAATAAGCGGGCAATTTCCTCTGTCGTATAGGATGTATTATCGGACATGACAAAAGCCTCCAGAACTTCATATTAGGACAAGACTACCCTATTTTGAAGTCCTGTGCAATTAGCCTATTGTTGTTTACCCGCCTGCTGTGTACTGGATAATTTGATCAACTCAGAGACAGTGACAAATCGAAAGCCTTTCTTTTCTAATTCCGGCAAAATAATTTTAAGAGCTTCTCTAGTTTGTGACTGCCCGTGCACATGATCATGAAATAGAACGATGTCCCCATTACGTGCATTTCGAATGACCTTGTTCGAAATACTGTACACGCCTGGGCGATTCCAGTCACGAGTATCTTGATGCCAGGACCATAATATTGGCTTCAAGCCCATATTGTTAGACAGATCAACTAAGGTCTCGTCATACATGCCGCCTGGTGGTCTGAACAGTGAACTATGTTTACCGGAGACTTTTATAATCTCTTCTTCGGTCAATCTTAGCTCCTGCTCAAATTGTGCTTCATTAATAGGTTTTTTAAAATAAACGTGATTGTAGGTATGGTTAGCTAATTCATGCCCCTCAGCAATAACTCGTTTCGCTACCTCTGGATAGGCTGCAATTCTTTTTCCTATCGCAAAAAAGGTGCATTTCGCATGATATTGATTCAATACCTTTAAGATTTGATCGGTTTCAGAAGGGTCAGGACCATCGTCGAACGTCAATGCAATCACTTTTTGGTTAGTATGTACTTCCCAAATCATGTCTCCTCTTTTTTCGTAGTAGTCGCGGTTTTTGCTTGGACTACCTAGAGCAGAGTTCGTGAAGCATAAAAAGAATGTAAGGGTGATCAACATAATTTTGCTGCAAGTTTTCATCATTTCACCTGTTTTTTTATTTTAGAGTGCTCCTTTTAGGGGTCGGTATATTCATAGTTTCAGTTTTGTATAGGCAACCAGTCTTTTTTCGTGCTCATTCTTCTTTCTACTATATCTTCATGTACAGGTTATGAGATTCATTTTGGCTTCTGACGATTACATAGTTATCCACGTGACCGTCTATAATTAAATTAGCCTTTGTATTTTGATGTGAAAATTGTTATGAAAATGCCTTATAATGAAGTACTATATACAGACATTTGGTTAGGGTGGTGGGAACATGACACTTATTGAAAAAAGAGAACACCGGCAGTATCCGGAGATTACCCGCCTAGAAACGTCGAGAGCTGCTTATGAGCGTGATTATTCACGCCTGATTCATTCGCCTACTTTTCGGAGGCTGCAAGGTAAATCACAAGTATTCGGGGCTGGGACGGGTGATTATTACCGCACGCGTCTGACTCATTCACTTGAAGTTGCACAGATTGCTCGTGAGGCGGCGAAAAGTCTGCTGCGATCGTATCCAGAAGTGGAAACCACCAAGGCGGAGAATCCGGGTCTTGTTATAGATCCAGAGGTAGTGGAATGCGCAGCTATCGCTCATGATTTTGGCCATCCTCCCTTTGGACATAAAGGGGAAGAAGTGCTGGATAATATTTTGGAACAGCTTATTGAAAAGAAAACTAACGAAGCTGCGCTGCAATCAGGCGCAACGGGTGTGGATCGCCTGCTGATCCATGAGCAGATGAAGCAACGTTATGAGCATTTCGAAGGCAATGCCCACAATTATAGGCTGATTATGTTTCTGGAGAAGCGTGAGAATATTGATGGGCTAAATCTGTCAGATGCTGTGCTGCTAGGCATAAATAAGTATCCTTTTCCCGGCACCTCGCTGAAGAAGGGGATGTACCTTCACGAATGGGGATATATTTCGGAGATCCGCAAAGAGTGGGGAATACCGGCAGGTAAGAAAACGTTAGAGGCTCAGCTTATGGACCTTTGTGACGATATCGCTTATTCTGCACATGATCTGGAGGATGGGATTAAAGCCGGAAAGATTGAAGTGCATGAACACTTTATGCATGATTCTTATATCCAGCGGTTAATCGTAGAGAAAATCACCACGCTCGAGGATTTCTTCTGGAAGGGCTGGGAAGAGGAAGGCATTCGCGCGAAGGTCGAGGAAGTGCTCAGTTCATTTCTTCGGGTTTGGAAGGAAAAAATGCCAACCTGCGAAAATGACTATTCCCGCACTCGACGTGAAGTTAAGGCTTATTGGGTAAGTACCTTTGTCGCCAGCTTGGGAGTGATCCAAGATGGAGACTGGAAGAAGGTCACCTTTATAAAGGAAGGAAAAGAAGACGAAGATATGCTGCGGACCGTAAGTGTGCTGAAAAGCTTCGCGTGGGTTACTATGATCCGTGATTTGCGTGTGCAGCGGCTGCAGAAACGTAGTGAGTGGATTTTGCGCCGTCTATGGGGAGCATTTTTGGATCCACAGACCTCTAAAGCCATTATTCCATCGGATTGGCTGCAGCGATTTGAGAAAGATCAGAAGCAGGCAAAACCGATTTGGACTTGGGAGCATATGGTGATTGATTATATCGCAGGGATGACTGATGCTTTTGCAGAGAAAATATATAATGAGCTGTACGGACTGAAAGTCGGCTCGATTTATGATTTGGATTAGAGACGCTTAGACAAGTAGTCCCTGCTGTTCATTTAGGATGATCTAAATGAACAGCAGGGGCTATTTTTATAAGGATTATTGATTTAAATACCACTCATATGCAGTTCTTTCAAGATTAACCACAAATTCTTCTTTCCCGTCTATATAAGCTGCAATGTCCTCTGGGAATTGTTTGGCAAGAGTATCCTTCAAATCTCCGTACTGTTTAACCGTCTCCGGATGTGATCGAAGGTAGTCTCTTACAGCCAGATGACGGTCGATATCTATCTTATTATCCATTTGGAAGACATGAACATGATGGGTTCTGCTATTTCCGCCTTTTCTGAAATATCTTCTGCCACTGATACCGAACTCACCCATACATTCATAACCAAGTGCTGTCATTTGCTGGTTGAACTCATCTACAGCTTCGATATTTCGTACTACAGGCATTATATCTATGATTGGTTTAGCTTTTAGTCCGGAAACAGAAGTGCTGCCAATATGGTGAATATCAACGAGGGCATCAGCAAAGATGTCTTTAATCTTCTGAGCTTCTTCAATGAACATTAGACTCCATTGCTCGTTAAATTCTGTGACCGTGACCTTCATTTCACTAACCCTCTCTTTATGGATAACTTTGGATTTTCTTATTATAGAACAGATGTTCTTGTTTTGTAAAGCATATTATTAATATTGCCGGTCGTAATCAACAAGATTTAGAGAAGGTGTGCCTGATGATAAGTAAGACTTCACATTTTCGGTAAAAATATTAACGATCCGGTCAGCGTATTGATCTGTAATTCCAGCGGAGTGTGGAGTGATGATTACTTGCTCCATAGACCAAAGCGGATGATCCTGCGGAAGGGGTTCGGTCTCAAAAACATCCAACCCAGCGCCACGGAGTTGTCCGCGATTCAATGCATCGATCAGAGCCTCAGTATCGGTAGTTGCGCCACGGCCAATGTTAATGTAATAGGAGCCTTCTTTAAACGCGGAGAAGCTGGTGGCATTAAATAAATGCTTGGTCTCATCGGTAATAGGAAGGGTATTGATGATGAAATCGCCTTGGCTTACAGCTTCGGATAAACGATCTGTTGTATAGATTTGATCAAAGTCTGCGACTGGCTTACCGGAACGGCTGACACCGATAGTCTTCATCCGGAAGGCTTTAGCAATTCTGGCGGTTTCACTGCCGATCGCTCCAGTTCCAGCTATAACGGCTGTTTTGCCGGACAGCTCGCTTTCACTGCCATCAGATTTCCAAATATGGTTCTGCTGATTGCGTACAGCCGTATGCAAATTACGTGTGAAGAGAAGCATGAACCCGAAGATTACCGCAGAAATAGGCTCGGCATGAACTCCGCTCCCACTGGTGAGCAGGACTCCTTGTTCCTTAAGACGATCGAGAGGAAGTTTCTCAATACCAGCAGACCAGGACTGAACCCAGCGAAGGGAGGACTCGGGGCGAAGGAGTGTATCCGAAATACCTTTAGCCCAGCCGATTACGATTTCTGCGTCTGCAAGCAGCTGCAAATCTGGATTTTTGGCGTCTCCTTGTGTGAATGTATAGCCTGGGGCAGCCGCTTTGATCCTTTCCTGCTGCTGAGATGTAAGTGGTTGTAGACATACTATAGACTTAGTCATGATGTGTTCCTCCTACTTTGTGGTTTAATGGATATGGATCATGTTATAGGTTAAGAATACCAAATCTATTGGAGAAGGTGAAATTGACCATGAATACTAAAGTATCAGAGAACGAATCAGAACGGCTTTTTCTAGCTGTGAAATTACCTTCTGAGCTGCAAGAAATAGTGGCGCAGGCATGTTCAAAGCTAGCTGGAAATTTTGAATTTGCTAAATGGACAAATCCGCAAGATTATCATATTACCCTGCAATTTTTAGGAGATACCCCAAAGACCGTAATTCCAGATTTAGTAAAATCATTAAGGCAGATCGCGGGTCAAGGCAGCCCCTTCAATCTCTCTTTGGACAAATGGGACACATTTGGTCTTCCAGCTTCCCCAAGAGTCCTGTGGATAGGGGTTTCTGGCGAAATAGAGGCATTAAATCAATTAGCTGCGAGAGTGCATTCTGCGACGTTTCCATTAGGTTTTTCAGGCGAATCCAGGGCCTATAAACCGCATCTTACCGTGGCTCGAAAGTACCGGGGAAAAAATTCATATGATGATAAATTGCTGGAAAACTTACTGAAATTGGATGGTGATTGGAACCTAAAAAACTATCAGAGAGACTGGACGATTGATAGTTTTGTGTTGTATGCTACCAGAATGTATGCCATTCCTATGTATGAAATTATTGAAAAGTTTACAGTTTAAAATCGATAATAAAGTTTTCAAAGCTTCCGTTTTCGGTTACATACAATAGGAATGTGCCGTGAAATAGGAGGAATATCATGTTAATTTTTAAACAAAACCGCTATATTGCGTTGCTCGTTGGCGTTATACTAGTGTGTTTCTCTGCCATAAGCTTATTGCAACCCGAACAAGTTGCGGAAGGGAAGATGGACAGGGTGCAGATGGATAAGTTGCAATCCACCAGCCGTGCATCCGTACTTTCTCTTTTGCAAGATGAATCGAAGTCTAGTATAACGAGTAGCATTACGAGGGGCATTACTGAAGTTACACAAGCCAATAAGCTTAATAACACATTCAGTCTTTTAAGTTCCGCTTGGAAACCGGCGAAGGGTGTGGAATGGCTTAGTGTAAAAAAAATAAAACAAAAAAACACAAAAAACACATCGAACGTTTCCATTATTCGGGTGAAGGCTGATGTAGTACAATCCAAGCCAGCTGCGCAAAAAGCGTCGCAATTGGCGGAAACAGCAACAAAGAGTAGTCAGGCGACAGCGAAGACAGCCTCGGCTTCTCAGAAACATCCCCTCACAACATTGTACTTCTCTCGGACAGAGCTATTAAGCCAGGAGCAGCAAAGTAAAGCAACCCGGCGCTACGCTGTATCCGAAGAAGAACTGCTTCTGCTACAAAAAATTGTAATGGCAGAGGCGGAAGGTGAACCGTACAAGGGCAAGGTGGCAGTTGCCAACGTTGTTCTGAATAGGCTGCGGTCAGCCAATTTCCCCGACACGATATATAAAGTTATTTATCAGAAGAGCCAGTTCAGCCCTGTAGCTAACGGGCGTCTTAACCGTGTGAAGCCTAACGATGATAGTATTAAAGCGGTGAATGCTGCACTCTCCGGAGTAAAGGAAGTTCCCGATAATACTTATTTTTTCTTGTCGCTAAAACTTGCACAGGATCTGACCGTACATCATTCACAGACTTATGTTAAAACTATTGGCAATCATACTTTTTATAAATAATTTGGTGGATCTGTGAACCTCAGCGCTATATAGGGTAAACTAAACTATATGAATCTGGAGGTGGAAGATAACCATGAAAATCACTTATTATGGACATTCAGCTCTGCTGGTAGAGACGGGGAACGTGAAGGTTATTATTGACCCTTTTTTGTCAGGTAATCCGAACTCCGGTATTTCACCTGCCGATATTTCCGTTGATGCCGTTCTGCTTACTCACGGCCACTCTGATCATTTAGGAGATGCTGTCGAAATTGCCAAGCAGAATGATTGTCCGATCTTTGCGGTGTTTGAGCTTGCCGAATATTGCCGGATGAAGGGTGCACAGGTTAAGCACATGAATATAGGTGGTAGTCATACCTATGCAGGGATGACTGTGAAATTTACGCAGGCGTTTCATTCCTCATCCATTCAGGAGGGCGATTCTTGGATTTATGCTGGACAACCCGCGGGGATTTTGTTGACGATTGAGGGCAAGACGATTTTCCATGCGGGGGATACCGCACTATTCAGCGATCTGCGCCTCATTGGAGAAAGGAATGCGATTGCCCTGGCAGCTCTTCCTATAGGCGATATGCTGACCATGGGACCGGATGACGCCTTGCTGGCCGCACGCTGGCTACGGGCGGATAAAGTGATCCCGCTACATTACAATACATTTCCGGATATTGCTCAGGATGGTGCTGATTTCTGCGATCGCCTGCATCAAGAGGGAGTAGAAGGTTTTCCGCTTAAAGCTGGTGAGAGCGTAGAAATTTAACCAATCCGATTTATATTATAAAAAAAGCAGGTAGCCGGGGGAAATTCCCTGACTGCCTGCTTATTCTTTAAGGTGTAATACATACAGGTTCTTCATTACGTGCTTGCGCTCTTGTGCCTCTGATTTCAGTTGCCTCGCTTACGGGGTTACCTAACATCTTCAGAACAGTAGTCGCACAGCTTTGCGGTTGATGTTTATCTGGAGCGAGACGTCGTCTGCGTTGCTCTTCCAGAACTGAATATTCACGAAGCATCATAGTGAACCATTTGTTCACTACTTCCGAGTCGAGCACCTCTGCCAGCCCAAGCTCTACGAAATATTGGCAGTTTTTCTCTTCCTGACCTGGAATAGCTTTATAGAAAAGCATTGGAATTCCTTTGGCCTGACCTTCCGTACAGGTCATACCTCCAGGCTTCGTAATCAGCAGGTCTGAGGCATCCATCAATTTATTGATTTCACTGCTATATCCCAGAATTTTAACATTGGGATGATTGAGCAGTGGATTGGACTTCATTTTGGCGATTAGCTTCTCATTGCTGCCCATACAGAAGACGAGCTGAATATCATCCATTCTGGCGGTGAGGGAATGCATAATCTCTTTGCCGAACATCAGCCCCCATCCTCCGCCCATAATGAGTACGGTTGGAATATCAGCCAATCCCAGCTCCTTGCGTAGCAGCGTCTTGTTGGACCGTTCCCAGAACTTTGGATGCACTGGGATGCCAGTGACGGTTACTAGCTCTGGAGCGATCCCACGGCCTGTCAGAATGGACTTGACGCGTGGGGTAGATACGAGATAACGATTGACCTCGGAATTTACCCAACTCCCATGTGCATCATAATCAGTAATTAATGTATACAGAGGCACATGTAGTCCACGACGTTTCAGTCTGGAGATGACCGCAGCCGGAATGGGATGAGTGCAGATAATTAAATCAGGCTTTAGCTGCTCAATGACCTGTGAAGCATGTGTATAAAAAATCCGGTGAAGCGCCATTTTAGTCAACGGGTTCAATGATTTATGATATTGTGTCTTATACATCATGCCGACCAGCTTAGGCTGGCTGCTAACTGTTTTGCGGTAAGCGGAAAGAATCCAAGGGGCGACCGTCGGGTTAAGAAATTTCCCCAGCTCGATGACTCGGCATTGGACATCCGGATTCAGCAGCTTTATTCCTTCGGCCAGAGCATAGGCTGCTCCTGTGTGGCCCGTACCGAAGCCTTCCGAAAACAGCAGTACTCTTTTCTTTCGCATAAGTTCACCTGCTACTTTCCTTTTCTATAGAAATGCGTTTCTTCTTCTAATTATACTAGGAAATCTATACTATACTCACATTATACAAGTAAGACGTAAATAGAAAGTTAAAACCCTGCAATAAATAAAAAAAATAAAAGGTTCGCCCAAAGTATTGCAAACTAGAAAACAACATGATAAAGTAGTGAATGACCAATTGACCGGATTAGTAAAATGGTCAGAAGTCAGCGGGAACGATATTTTCTGGAGAAAGGAAGTGTGCACAGGTGGCAGTGGTGGATCGAAGACAGCAGGTGCTTCAGGCCGCAGCAAAATCTTTTTCATTATTTGGCTATAAGGCAACTACAATGGATCAGGTTGCTAAGATTGCAAATGTCGGTAAGGGGACCATCTACACCTTTTTTACAAACAAAGAGCAATTGTTTGACGAGATCCTGCACGATATGATGATGGAAATGAAGACGATTGCTGAGCGGGAGATCAGGCGAGACAGACCTTTCTTTGACAACTTGCATCGTGTGCTGGATGCTCTGCTTGAGTTTCGAAGTGAGCAGGAGCTATTCATAAAACTTTCCCAGGAGAATCGCGAATTCGGTACGCCGCAGGCTGGAGAAGGACTCGAGAAGATCGAGAACGTAGTTTTAGAATATTTAGAACGGGAGGTGCAACAAGCGCTCCAACAGGGAGAAATCAAACCTTGCGATCCCAAAATCGTCTCGGTAGTCATGTTCAGATTATATATTGTATTGACTGCTGAACTGAATAAAACACATACTCCCTTGGACAAGGAACAGATCAAGATGTATTTTCATTTGTTTCTCGCCGAAGGATTGGCACAGTAAGGGTTGATTCAGGACAGGGATGGCGTTCTCAGCTTCACTCGATTCGCTTTCCCTTAACAATTCTCAAGATGGATTAGGCATTGAAAAAGAGCCGCGAGGCATTTTTTTATACCCTGAATTGACCGAATGGGGAAAACAGTCACTTAGTGTTACGTAATATTTCGCAAACAAAGCATTTTAAAGAGAGCATAAGCTCATAAGGAGAGAACCAGAATGAAATCATTATCCGTATTTACCAAGGATCTTGGCGCAGCCCTTAGAAATCCGAAGGTGCTAATTCCAATGATTGCTATCCTATTTATTCCGGTGATGTACAGCGGATTCTTCCTGAAGGCATTCTGGGATCCGTATGGCAAGATGAATGAGCTTCCGGTTGCTGTGGTCAACCAGGATGTCGGCGCTAATTATGAAGGCAAGCAACTACAAGCCGGTAATGATCTTATAGAAGAGTTGAAGGTAACCGACGGCTTCCAGTGGAACTTCGTTTCCCTTGAAGAAGCGGAAGCAGGAATGAAGGACAATACTTATTATATGTCGATCATTGTTCCGGAAGACTTTTCTGCTAAAGCTACTACTCTTATGGATGATGAACCACAGCCTGCAAAAATTATTTATGAGCCAAATGAAGGTTACAACTTCTTGGCTGGTCAAATCGGTGGTACGGCTGTAGCAGAAATTAAAAATAAAGTATCTGCTAAAGTAACTGAAGCTTATGTAGAGTCTGTATTCAATCAGATTACAGAAGTATCTGATGGATTGGGCGAAGCAGGAGATGGAGCCTCCAAGATCGCTGATGGCGCTGGTAAGCTAGATGACGGAGCCTTGAAGCTGAAAGATAATCTACTTGTACTGACAGATGGTACAGGTAAACTTCAAAATGGTGTAGAACCCCTTACACAAGGCGTGACTGATTTGAATGCAGGTGCTACGGCGCTTAAAACAGGATCAACCACGTTGGCAAGCGGATTGCAACAACTGTCTACTGCACATACGCAGCTTCAAGACGGTGTTGCACAGAGTGCTGCCGGCAGTAAACAACTTAGTGACGGCTTGAAACAAGCTGTAACAGGGGCAACACAGCTTCAGGCGGGAACGCAGTCTGCTGTGGATGGTACTTCTAAACTACAAGCAGGAACACAATCTTTAGTTGATGGCAGCGCGAAGCTGGAAGCAGGCTTAACTTCTTCCGTAGATGGCAGCGCGAAACTGGAAGCAGGTTTGCAAGCTTCCGCCGCAGGCAGCACGAAGGTAACTGAGGGTGCTAAAGCGGTAGCTCAAGGATTGGAGCAATTGGCACAGGCTAGTCCTGAGCTGGCACAAAATCCAGCGGTACAGAAGCTGCTGGCAGCCAGTGCAGCTGTGGCACAAGGCAGTGAGCAACTGCAACAAAGTCAAGAGCAGCTGGCACAGGGTGCTACTGCACTCCACAGTGGGCAAGAGCAGCTGGCACAAGGTGCAACTCAATTGCACTCGGGTTCACAGCAGTTAGCTGCTGGTGTAACTCAGTTGCATGATGGAGCACAGCAATTAAATGCTGGTAGCACACAGCTTTTGACAGGACAACAAAAACTGGCACAAGGCGCATCTGCACTTGTAACCGGTGGAGATAAGCTGAATGCAGGGATGCAACAATTTGGTGCGAAGCTTAAAGAAGCTGCAGCTGGAGGCAGCAAGCTGGCTGAAGGCGGTAAAGCGCTTGGCGATGGTACTACAAAACTGTTAAGCGGTGTAGGCGAACTAGGTTCCGGTATCAGTGCTGTAGCAGATGGTTCGAAAAAACTGGCTGATGGCGCAGGCGAGCTGAAAGATGGTATGGATGATCTGAAATCTGGATCAACAGAACTGGCAACTAAGCTTGGCGATGCTGCTGAAAAAACAGGCAGTGTGAACAAAACAGATGCAATGATGGAAATGTTCGCACAACCAGTGGTGGTTGAGGATCAAGTTGTGAATCATGTTCCGAACTATGGTACAGGTTTTGCTCCTTACTTCCTATCCCTTGGATTGTTTGTAGGTGCTTTGATTTCAACAATTGTTATTCCAATGCGTGATTCGGCTGTCCTTGGTGCTAGCCGTATGAACCGTTTCATTAGCCGTACGCTTACTTTCACAATCATGAGCTTTATCCAGTCTATGCTGGCTGCTGTGGTTGTATTGTATGGACTTGGATTGGAAGTACAAAGTAAACCGCTATTCTTCGTATTTACATTCTTAACAAGTTTAGTTTACACATGGGTAGTTCAAGCGATTGTTACTTGGATGGATCAACCGGGACGTTTCGTTGTTATCGTTATTCTTATTTTCCAATTAACAACTAGTGCCGGAACATTCCCACTTGAATTGATCCCTGACTGGATGAAATTCTTTAATCCACTGCTTCCAATGACTTACACAGTTAGTGGTCTTAAAGCAGTAATTTCTACAGGTGACTTCAGTGCAATGTGGGGAGATGTAGGTATCCTGGCAATCTTTGGTCTTGGATTCCTTGCTCTTACCTTCGCTTACTTCATGACTCGTAGCCGTGAGAATGAAGTTGGAGTGAAAAGTGAACAAGTTTTGACTGTATAAACTGATAGATTTTTTGAAAAAAAAGTATAAAAAAGCGTCTCCTCCGGGAGACGCTTTTTTTGATTTAAAATCATAAAAACCCTTTTTCTTGCAAACATATTAGAAGGGATGAAAAATCTTGTAACGCTTTCATTGCATATGCACTTATGCGTTATTTATGTATAATTATGCATCGTGAAGTTTTTTTAAACTTTTACTCGCTAAAGCTGTGATGCAAAAACAAATGTTAATCAGCATCATAAAAAAGTTTAAATTGCGCTGATGTTACCTCGGTGATAAAATAATAGCACTAATCTGGATTGAATAATTATTAAGATTTTCATGTGAAAAATTTTCCTAAGACATTGCATACTTTATAATAGAAAGGTTGCGTTCGATGAAACACACTGAACTGCCCGTAAAACAGGGCCTGTATGATCCCCAGTTCGAAAAAGATGCTTGCGGCATGGGATTTGTAGCTCATATTAAAGGCACACCGTCTCACAATATCGTAAGTAATGCTTTGACAATGCTCTTTAATATGGAGCATCGGGGAGGCCAAGGTAGCGAACCCAACTCTGGTGACGGAGCAGGTATCATGCTTCAAATTCCGCACCGTTTCTTTGCAAGTGAAGCTCAGAAGCTAGGCTTTACTTTGCCGGAACAAGGCCATTATGGCGTGGGCATGATCTTTTTATCTCATAACGAAGAAGTTCGGGCGCAGCATGAAGCCCTCTTAAGCAATATTATTGCTGAAGAAGGTCAAATAGTACTCGGCTATCGTGATGTACCTACCTATGATGAAATGCTTGGCAAGACAGCGAAAGCTGCTAAGCCTTTTGTGCGTCAAGTGTTTATCGGCCGCTCGGCTTCGGTCACGAATGAATTGTCTTTTGAACGTAAGCTTTATGTTATCCGCAAACGTGCGGAGCTTGCCATTCGTTACGGTGGTGTAGAAGAGGCTGAATCCTTCTATATACCAAGCTTGTCGTGCCGTAAGATTGTATACAAGGGCATGCTGACTACAGAACAAGTCGGACAATTCTACCTGGATTTGCAGAACGAAGAGCTGGAATCAGCGATCGCGTTAGTTCACTCCCGTTTCAGCACGAACACCTTCCCAAGCTGGGAACGTGCGCATCCCTACCGTTTTATGATCCACAACGGTGAGATCAACACCTTGCGTGGTAATGTGAACTGGATGCATGCACGCCAGTCATTGTTCAAGAGCGAAGTGTTTGGTGAAGATCTGAACAAGATCAAGCCTGTTATTAACCCGGATGGATCGGACACTGCAATGTTCGATAACACCTTTGAGTTTCTCTATTTGAGCGGACGCTCCCTGCCACAGGTAGCCATGATGATGGTTCCTGAACCATGGAGCAATCATGATAGTATGGATGCTGATAAAAAAGCATTTTATGAATATCACAGTACTCTAATGGAGCCATGGGACGGGCCTGCTGCAATGGGCTTTACCGATGGGATACAAATCGGCGCTATTCTGGACCGTAACGGTCTGCGTCCTGCTCGTTATTATGTAACGAAAGACGATATGATTATTTTATCCTCAGAAGCCGGTGTACTGGACATTCCAGCAGAGGACATCTTATATAAAGACCGCCTGAAACCTGGACGCATGCTGCTTGTGGATACGAAGGAAGGCCGCATTATCTCAGATGAGGAAGTTAAATCGGCTATCGCCTCTGAGAAGCCTTATCGCCAGTGGCTGGATGAGCATTTGATCAGTCTTGATGAGCTTCCGGATGCGCCTGAACTGCCAAATCCTAAGCATGACAATGTACAACAGCTACAGCAGGCTTTTGGCTATACTTTTGAAGACTTGCGCAAGGTGCTTGAGCCAATGGCATCTACTGGTGCTGAAGCTGTCGGTTCCATGGGTTATGATGCTCCACTCGCTGTATTTTCGGACCGCCCGCAACGTCTCTATAACTATTTCAAACAAATGTTTGCTCAGGTAACGAATCCACCCATCGATGCCATTCGTGAAGAGCTGGTTACATCCACAACGACTACGATTGGACCAGAGCGTAATTTGCTTAAACCGGAACCGGAAAGCTGCCGCCAGATCTCGCTGCAAACGCCAATTCTTTCGAACGAAGATTTTGCTAAGATTCGCCATGTTCGCCGTGCAGGCTTCAAATCGATGTCTATTCCAATTCTTTTCCCGGCTGAGCTTGGGGCAGAAGGATTACGCATCGCGCTTGAGCGCATGAACGAGGCTGCTGACCGTGTTATGGCTAAAGGGCATAACATTCTGATTCTGACTGACCGGGGTGTGGACAGTGAGAATGCTGCGATTCCAGCGCTGCTTGCGGTATCGAGTCTGCATCACCATTTGATCCGCCAAGGAACACGGACGAAAGTTAGTATTTTACTGGAATCCGGTGAACCACGTGAAGTCCATCATTATGCGCTGTTGCTCGGTTATGGGGTGAGCGCAGTAAATCCTTATCTGGCTTTTGAAAGCTTGGATGATATGATCGGCCAAGGCTTATTGCGGGGAATCTCGCATGAAAAAGCAGTGAAGAACTATATTAAAGCTGCGACTAAGAGCGTAGTTAAGATTCTTTCCAAAATGGGAATTTCGACGATTCAATCTTACCGCGGTGCGCAGATTTTTGAAGCTGTGGGTCTGAACTCTGAGTTCGTGGATCGCTACTTTACTTGGACACCTTCCCGGATTGGCGGTATTGGCCTGGAGGAAGTGGCAACTGAGGCACTTATCCATCATAACCGTGCTTTTACAGAAAAAGACGGAAATGATAAGGTGCTTGATTCCGGTGGCGATTATCAATGGCGTAATGATGGGGAAGAGCATCTTTTCAATCCACAGACCATTCATCTGCTTCAGCACTCTGTGCGTAGTGGGAATTATGATATGTACAAGAAATATGCTGCCCTTGTTCAAGGAGAAAGCGAGAAGCAATTGACGCTTCGTTCCTTGTTGCAATTCAAGTCAGCCTATGAACCGATTCCACTGGAAGAAGTAGAACCGGCATCGTCTATTATGAAACGGTTTAAGACGGGTGCAATGTCCTTTGGTTCCATTAGTAAGGAAGCACATGAGACACTGGCCATTGCGATGAACCGTATCGGTGGCAAGAGTAATACGGGGGAAGGCGGCGAAGATCCAGCTCGCTATATTCCGGATAGCAATGGTGATTCACGCCGCAGTGCGATTAAACAAGTAGCTTCCGGACGTTTTGGTGTTACCTCGAACTACCTAGTTAACGCTGATGAGATCCAGATTAAAATGGCTCAGGGCGCTAAACCAGGGGAAGGTGGACAGCTTCCAGGACGTAAAGTTTATCCTTGGGTCGCTGAAGTACGTGGCTCAACAGCGGGTGTCGGTCTGATCTCACCTCCACCGCATCATGATATTTACTCAATCGAGGATTTGGCAGAGCTGATCTATGATCTGAAGAATGCAAATCCACGTGCAAACATTAATGTTAAGCTCGTATCGGAAGTTGGAGTGGGTACGATTGCTGCTGGTGTAGCCAAAGGGCGCGCTGATATTATCTTGGTTAGTGGCTATGATGGAGGTACAGGGGCATCGCCGATGAACTCCATTCGTCATGCGGGTCTTCCGTGGGAGCTTGGCTTGGCTGAAACCCATCAGACATTGATGCTCAACAATCTGCGTGACCGTGTTGTTCTAGAAACAGATGGTAAAATGTTAAGCGGCCGCGATCTGGCTGTAGCTGTATTGCTTGGGGCCGAAGAGTATGGATTTGCTACTGCTCCGCTAGTATCTGTTGGCTGTATTATGATGCGTGTCTGCCAAATGGATACTTGTCCGGTTGGTGTAGCTACCCAGAATCCGGATCTTCGTAAGAACTTTACTGGGGATCCGCAGCATGTAGTTAACTTTATGACCTTCGTGGCACAGGATCTACGTGAAATTATGGCAAGTCTCGGCTTCCGTACAATTGAAGAGATGGTAGGCCGTACCGATTGCCTAGACGCAACTCAGGCGTCGAAGCATTGGAAGAAGAAAGGCATAGATTTGAGCAGCCTGCTGCATACACCGGAATTACCGGAAGGAAGCACACGCTTCCGCAGTAAATACCAGAATCATGGTCTGGAAGAGACACTGGATGTCTCGCAGCTGCTCGACCTGGCAGCACCTGCATTGGAATCGGGTACGGCTGTTGAGGCATCGCTGCCAATCACGAACGTTAATCGTGCCGTCGGAACTATCCTTGGCAGCGAGCTGACCCGCAAGTATGGGGCCGCAGGTTTGCCAGATGATACGATTCGGTTTCATTTCACCGGTTCTGCTGGTCAAAGCTTGGGTGCATTCGTGCCTAAGGGGATCACACTTACGGTGGAAGGAGATTCCAATGACTATGTAGGTAAAGGATTGTCAGGTGGTAAGATTATTATCAAGCCATCTCCGAAAGCTACCTTTGCTGCTGAGGACAATATCATTATCGGAAATACTGCATTCTACGGTGCAACAGGTGGAGAAGCTTATATCAACGGTATCGCTGGTGAACGATTTGCCGTCCGTAACTCCGGAGCGAAGGTTGTTGTAGAAGGCGTGGGTGACCACGGCTGTGAATACATGACTGGAGGCCGAGTGGTTGTCCTTGGTGAAACTGGCCGTAACTTTGCGGCAGGGATGTCAGGCGGTATCGCTTATGTCTACGACCCGGATAGAACCTTCATCGGCCGCTGCAATCTCGAAATGGTACTGCTCGAGAGAGTGGAAGAGTCTGAGGAGATCGAAGAGCTGCGTGAGCTGATTATCCGCCATACCGAGCTTACAGGTAGTGCGGCTGGCGCACGGGTACTGGATCAGTGGGCAGATAGCTTGCCGAACTTCGTTCGTGTCATTCCGAAGGATTACAAACGGATGATGGAGCAAATTCGCAAGGTAGAACAAACCGGATTGACCGGAGAAGCTGCGTTGATGGCTGCATTTGAAGCGAATATGCGCGAGCTTGCCCGTGTTGGCGGCTAAACTGCTGTACCTGAATGAAATAGGAATTAAATGAATAAGGGAACCTGACTCTTCCTAATGCCGGAGAAGTCAGGTTCCTTTTTTTTAGATGGCAGACTCGTATCCTCTAGTGATTTTCGGGAAAAAGGGTATATGTGGTAAACTAGGTTATAGATGAAAGGAAGTGAGACTATGTCGAATACAGAAATATTGATGGAGCCTGTTGCCCGCCTGCAGGGAGTCACCAAAAAAATCGGCTCGAAAACGCTGGTGAGCGATTTAACGCTGGACATCCCGCCTGGACAAATCTTCGGTTTTTTGGGGCCCAACGGAGCAGGTAAGACTACTACAATACGGATGATGGTGGGGTTGATTTCCATTAGTCGTGGAGACATCTTGATCTGTGGCCGTAGTATTAAAAACCATTTTGAAGAGGCTATCGCAAATATAGGGGCCATTGTAGAAAATCCTGAGATGTACAAGTTCCTATCCGGTTATCAGAATCTGCGCCAATATGCACGGATGGTGCCAGGGGTAACGAAGCAACGGATAGACGAGGTCGTCGAGCTAGTTGGACTAGGTCAAAGAATTCATGACAAAGTTAAGACCTATTCACTGGGAATGCGTCAGAGGCTGGGAGTGGCTCAGGCACTGCTGCACAGACCCAAGCTGCTGATTCTAGATGAGCCAACCAACGGCCTGGATCCACAAGGGATACGCGAGCTTAGAGACTATTTACGACGTTTATGTCAGGAAGAAGGAACAACTGTATTCGTCTCCAGTCATTTACTTTCCGAGATGGAGCTCATGTGTGACAGCGTGGCGATTATCCAAAATGGACGACTGGTGGATGTGAAGCAGCTGAAAGGGGTAGGCAATACTGCAATGCCTCTGGGAGAAACCTTGTTCGAGGTTGATAATGCTGAAGCTGCTCTAGCCCTCATTGGACGTGGAGTATTTAAGAGTGGGGGACTTGTGCTTGAGGCAGAGCGTGAGGAGATCGCAGAATTAAATGCCAAGCTAGTGGCAGGTGGGATTAAGGTGTATAGCATCAGAGCCCTTGCCCGTACGCTGGAGGATCAATTCTTAGAGGTTACAGGAGGTGAAGGAATTGGGTGAATTTACAGCTCTCATACATAATGAGAATATCAAAATATACAGCCGTGTCCGCACATGGATTATGCTGCTTATTCTTGCGGTGATGAGCGTGCTGCTTCCTGCGCTTATTTATTTCACAAGCGAAGGCGATTCATCGCTTATGGGGCTTTGGGACAACTTTCAGATGACGGTGAGTATTGCGTTCTTCTTGAATACAATATTTACCGTTGTAGTGGCTTCTGACTCCGTAGCGGGCGAATTTACCTGGGGAACCATCAAGCTGCTGCTGATTCGCCCGTGGAGTCGCTCCAAGATCCTGCTCTCGAAATATATTTCCATGGTGTTATTCAGTTTGCTTAGCACCGCAGTATTGATTGCTTTTGGCTTTGCTGCTTCGTTAATCTTCTCCTCATCTTCGGGAGATACGATGTCATCCATTACGGCTTGGAGCCCAGCGGAATATTCCTTCCTAGATCTCCTATGTCGTTACATTGAGCTTTTCCTGACCGCTGCTCTGGCTTTCATGGTATCTAGCGTATTCCGCGCAAGTGGACTGGCTATTGGATTATCCTTATTTATTATGTTTGCCAAGAGTATTTTTACGGTTATTTTTAGTCCAGAACGGTTTGAATGGGCCCAATACTTGATCTTCACACATATGGATCTAAGAGACTACCTATTGTCGGATACGGGTCCGGGGGGCTCTACACTTGGCTTCTCCATAGCTGTACTAGCGGTGTACTATATCCTATTCCTGGCCATTTCCTGGATTGTCTTCCGTAAAAGGGACGTTGCCTCATAGAAATAAGTCTAGCCGGCTTCGAGTGTTCCTTGTGCTTTGGAGGAGCGCTTGGCTGCCTTGTCCTTTTTCATATTACTTTTGGGCTCACCTGCTTTTTCAGAGGTGGGCTGTTCTTGCATGGCAATGGAGCCATTCAGGAGGCTGCCTTCCATAATGCTAAGTGCTCCTGCAGAAATATTGCCATGTAACTCCCCGGTTCCGGTCATAATGAGTCTGCGGTCTGCGGTAACATCCCCGTATACTTTGCCGGCAATCACGATTTCCTCCGCTTTAATACTGGAACGCACTGTTCCTTCTTCTCCTACAGTCACGACACCACTGCAAATAATCTCACCGCTAAAGGTACCCTCAATCCGCAGGTTTGTATCGCATTGCACCTTGCCCTCCAGTGTTCCTCCATGCCCTATTAGGGAATCGGTAGATTTAAAGGGGACACGCTGCTGCCGTTTGTTCCACATTTATAAATTCCTCCTATTATATAAATTGAATGAATCCTTAGGGTTTGACATACGCCAAAGGGTTGACAGTTTTATTCTGCTTCACAACCTGAAAATGAAGGTGAGGACCTGTGCTTCGGCCAGTGCTTCCAAGCAAGCCGATTTTTTGCCCCTTGCTAACCTTGTCTCCGGCAGATACGTTCATTCCGTTCAAATGCATGTACCAGGTTTCCAACCCGTTTGAATGCTTAAGCACGATGTATTTTCCGCGTGCGCCCATTTGTTCCGCAGTAATAACCTCGCCATCTAAGGCAGCATATACAGGATCACCGATGTTCCCGGCAATATCGACACCGGAATGGAAAGCAGACAAACCTTTGAATGGATCTGAGCGGTAGCCGAAGCTTGAAGAAATAACTTTGGACTCGGTAGGCCAAAGCGGTACTGCGTTAAGTCTAGCCTTTTCTGCACGGGCCTTTTGAGCTTGCAGATTTGCTTGTACGTTATTCTCATGCTCTGCCTGTGTGATTGTCTGTGTGATACTTTCCACCATTTCATCAAGCATTCCGTGAATCTCCTCAAAGTCATCCTTAGTTTCTTCCACCAAGCTTGTAGCGTCGTTCTGATACACCGCGATGTATTCTCCACCAACCTGTGGGGTGAGTGTTTTTGGAAGGGCTGCAGTAATGGCTCCAAAGCGGAAACTTATGGCGGATAGAGAAGTGGAAGATGAGTTCTCTTCAGTACTCTGCTTAAAGGAGGTCTCTTTAGGAACAGGAGAAGAAAGACGGCTCGATAAACCTAATGTTGAATTTGAAGTGGCCGATCCAGCTTTTGATTTTTCTGTTGCGGATTTCTCCGGTTGGGATTCATTCGTGTCTGTAGCGGCAGCAGCACCTTTGCTTTTGTTAATCAATGCTTGCAGCTCCTGTTCCAGTGCATTTACACTCTTCAGCTTGTCTTTAATGTTATCTGCCTCTTCCGAAAGTTCGCTGACCTGGCTACGAAGCTGGGTTAAATCTTTATCCTTGTCGGCGACCTTCATTTCCATGCGGAGATTGGTTAGCGATAGTGCGGCTGCCTCGGCTTCTAGCTGTGAGATGGACTGAGAGGCATGGAAATGCATAGAGGTGACCAGACTGGAGATAGAGAGGGCTGCTGCTGCCGGCAAAGCGAACGCTAGCGGTTTGGAGATGTGGAGCTGTTTGACTGGACGTCCGGCATCCCTTACGACAAGCAGCGTAATCCGTTTATGATCTGGCTGACTCTTCATGGCTTCTCCTTTCTGCGGCTTATGGCAGCCGCTTGCGATACCTGAGGCTAACGACTTTTCTTCCATTAGGCTCATCCGAATTGTCCTACTACTCTATGTATTCCATATCTTTCAGGAACATGACAACGGTTTGTTTGAATAAAGAAGGAGAGTTACGGCAAAACCTGTACTAGAGTCATCGCAGAGAGTCTATTGCATCTGTTTTTATTAATTGAGGGGGTAGAGAATTGAAGATTTTTGCGATAATTCTAATTCTTTTTATCATACAGATTGCATTGATTGTATTTCTGGAGTACCGCCGCCCGCAAAGGGCTATAGCATGGTTGTTTATTTCCTTCTGTTGTCCACCGCTTGGTCTGGCATTCTATTATTTTCTAGGTCGTGACTACAGACAGAATAGAAAATTGAACAAAAGATGTACTTCGCTCTTCCGGGAAATTCGTTCGTATGTCACTGGCAAGATTAAGGTAGTAAAACAAGCGTCGGATACTGGAAACGCTCAGTTTGAGAATAACGAAGGTTTATTGGTTTTGCTTGCAAAGCTCTCGGAAGGGCCTATTACAGGCCATAACAAAAGCAGAGTACTGTCAACTGCGAGAGAAGCGTACGACGCAATGCTGAAAGCCATGGAAGAGGCAAAAGAACATATCCACATGCAATTTTATATTTATCGTGATGATGAGATCGGAGAGCAATTTCAGGACGTTATGATTCGAAAGGCGCGGCAGGGAGTTAAGGTGCGTTTGCTTTGTGATGGACTGGGCAGTCATCGATTAAGCCGTAGGTTTATTCGAACCATGAGAAATGCCGGGGTGGAGTTCCACTTTTTTTTACCTCCGGTTAGTTCTTTACTGGATCGTCGTTTTAATTTCCGCAATCATCGGAAGATCCTAGTGGTGGATGGATTGATTGGTTTTACGGGTGGAATGAATATCGGGGATGATTATTTAGGAAAGGACGCCAAGATGGGTTACTGGCGCGATACTCATCTGCGTCTAGAAGGAGATTCTGTTTATTATATTCAGTATGTCTTCCTGAAGGATTGGAGACTGGCCTCTGGTGAAGGTATGAGCCATCCTCGTTTGTTCCCTGAGCACTCTTGTAAGGAGCAAGAAGCCGTGCAGATTGTAGGAAGTGGACCGGATGCTGCGATCGATGCTTCTCAGGAGATGTATTTTGCCGCTTTTTGCTCTGCTAGGGAACGGATCTGGATTACTTCGCCGTATTTTATTCCGGACCCTGCGATTTGTCGTGCTTTGAAGAGTGCAGTCCTTCGTGGAGTGGATGTTAGAATCATCATTCCGGCGAAGCCTGATAATAAGCTCGTTTATCATGCTTCTTTGTCTTATCTGGAGAATTTACAAGATGCAGGCGTGAAGTTCTATCGCTACACCAAAGGATTTATGCATGCCAAAGTCATGATTGTGGATGATCTGCTGGGTACGGTGGGAAGTGCGAATCTGGATATGCGCAGCTTCTATTCTAATTTCGAAATGACAGCGGTTTTGCTGCATCCTGAGACGATAGCAGTGCTAGTCGCGGGGTTTGAAAAGGATCAAAAGAACAGTGAATTCATTGATCCTGTAAAATTTAAGGAGAGAGGGAGAATTGTCAAACTCGGTGAAGGGCTATGTCAGTTGTTATCACCGCTGTTATGACCGGAAAGAGGACTAAATCTGAATTTTTCGAAGGATAGTACGTGTTCCATTCATTATTAGAGCATATTTTGTGATATAATAATTGTATAAGAAGAAATGTAAGAAAGTATAGATTGTAATTATACTTCCGAATGTTTCAAAACTATATTGTTAAATTGTAGGGGGAGTTCTATGAATGTGAGTCCACAAATGTTTACCAAAGAGGAGCAGAACAAACTGCAGAAGACCGGTGCCCATAAAATGGCTAAGTTCGCGCAGCGTATGGTTATGTTATCCATTGGGGCCGCCATGATGGCTGTTGCACTTGAGATATTCCTAGTACCTAATCAAATGATTGATGGCGGGATTACCGGTATCTCCATTATTTTATCACATTTATTCGACATTCCTCTGGGTATTTTATTGACACTGCTCAATCTTCCGTTCCTGTTAATCGGTTATAAGCAAATCGGTAAGACATTTGCCTTATCTACCTTATATGCGATTTTACTTATGTCTATCGGCACTTCAATGCTGCATCATGTAGAGGCCTTTACAGTTGAACCGATGCTTGCTGCCGTGTTTGGCGGTATCATACTAGGTGTAGGTGTTGGGTTGGTTGTACGTTTCGGGGGATCTCTAGACGGTACAGAAATTGTTGCGATTTTAGTGGCTAAGAAGCTTCCCTTCTCTGTAGGTGAAGTAGTTATGTTCTTCAACCTGTTCATCTTGTCCGGAGCAGGATTTGTGTTCGGTTGGAATAACGCGATGTTCTCCCTGATTGCTTATTATATTGCATTTAAGGTTATTGACATTACCCTTGAGGGTCTGGATCAATCGAAATCAGTATGGATTATCAGCGATAAATTCCGCGATATTGGGGAAGCTCTGACAGAGCGTCTTGGACGTGGTGTTACTTATTTAGATGGAGAAGGCGGATTTTCCGGTGAGAACAAGAAAGTGATCTTTGTAGTTATCACCCGTCTGGAAGAAGCTAAGCTTAAAACCATTGTTGAAGATTGGGATTCTGATGCATTCATCGCAATAGGTAACATCCATGATGTTAAAGGTGGCCGCTTCAAGAAGAAATCCATCCACTAGCGTAGCTCTTAAGTATCATTAACTGAAAGAAGGTATTTTTACGGATAAAAAAGCAATAAATACGGTGAACAAAGCTCGGCATGCCGTATTCTTATATAGTATACCTTCTGTCCTTGAGTGGGACGCCAAATAAGCTCGTAGCATGTAGTTGATGCTGCGGGCTTATTGCTGTTTTTGGGGCTTTTTTCAATGGGATTGCTCCTTTATGGGAGCTTAGCAATGAGCTGTTCAACGGGCTGTGGTGGCACTTTCTCTAAAAGATCTCCCATACGCTGAAGGCGTTCCTCGATATTAAGCAGATGAAAATTAGAGGGAGATACATTTTGCTGAACCTCCTCCCAGAGCAAGGGGGTAGAAACTGTAGCAAGCGGTCTTGCACGCGGTGTGTAAGGTGCAGCTAATGTTTTGCCGCTATAATGCTGGAGGTAGTCAAAATAGATTTTATCTCCGCGATTCTTTTTTAGACGTTCCAGGGTGAACAGGTTGGGATGCTTTTCGGTGACATAACGACCCACAAAATGCCCGATTTTCCGCAATCCATCAAAAGTAACACCAGTCTCGATAGGGACGATGATCTGCACCCCGGTAGCACCAGAGGTTTTGGGTACAGAGGAGAGGCCAAGGGAGGTTAAAACCGCCCCAACGATCGCAGTTGCTTCCATGATACGAGGTTCGATTTCAAGTGAAGGATCAAGATCAATCATCCATTCACAGGGCAGTTCGCTGCCTACATAATGCAGGGAAGGGTGAAATTC
Source organism: Paenibacillus sp. FSL F4-0122 (assembly GCF_038002845.1). Classification (NCBI taxonomy): domain Bacteria; kingdom Bacillati; phylum Bacillota; class Bacilli; order Caryophanales; family Paenibacillaceae; genus Paenibacillus; species Paenibacillus sp. FSL F4-0122. Next base: position 1,136,916 of record NZ_JBBODI010000001.1, on the reverse strand, counting down.
CAAAGCAGCCAGATTCCCCAGCCAGATCAGCTCAGGTAAGCCTTGCAGCTTGATATAGTTAATATTCTCGTGTACAGCGGTTTGGACAAAGGCTGGAAGCGGATCAGGTGCATTTTTCTGATAAAAGGACATTCCAGAGATGCCGTGCGGATAACGAATGACGGTAAGCAGCCGGTCTCGGCAATAACGCAGCAGATAGGGAGAGAGTGCAGCGAGCTTTTGCAGATAAATCCGTTTTGTAATGCCACATTCAGGCCACAGCAGCTTCTCTGGATTAGTGATGATGATTTCTTCTCCGTCTATGGTAATTGTACCTTTGATCGCTGCCGGCATCGGGAAACTCCTTTCTGTGATAGGAATGAAGGTATTATGTGTCAGTCTGCTCCTTTTCATGAAAAAAATATTCCCAAAGTGTCCCTTTTGGATGATCATAAGACTTATAAGGATATACGTTAATGAGAAAGGGGAGTTTGCTGATTTTGGACGGGATCGAGCACACCGTTGTTCGGGTACAGGCAGGCGAGGTAGATTCCTATGCCTTGATCGTCGAGGCTTTTCAAAAGCCGATTTACCGCTATTGCTGTCGGCTGCTTGGGAGCCGTACTGAAGCGGAGGATGCAGTACAGGAAATTCTGGTAAAGGCATATCAGCGTATAGGCACATACCGCCCTATCGCGAGCTTCTCTTCATGGCTATATAAAATTGCCTACCATCATTGCCTCAGTATGATCCGCAAACGTCAAAGCCAAATAAAGTTTATGGCGCTTTTTCAACCAGATCCGCCTGCGGAAAGCCCGGAACAGTTGATGGACCGTTACATATTTAACGAACATCTGACTTTTGCCCTCGCGAAGCTAAAGACAGAGGAGCGAAACTTGTTAGTACTTAGAATCTTTGAGGAACAGAGCTTCCCGGAGATTGCGGAGATTCTGGATAAGAATACTGATGCTGTGAAGAAGAAATACAGGCGAACGATTACGAAGCTTGGCAAAATGCTGAATGCTCAGAAAGGGGGAACGGAATGGTGCGGCAACGAGGCTTTGTTGAAGAGAAAATGATCAAGAAAATGGATGCGGTAGGGAGCTGCGAAGAGCTGGATGTAAAAGCAGCTGTTATGAAGCGGGTAAGAGCAATTCATGAACAACAGAATAGGATTGACGGTGAAAGGACGAGCATGGTTAGCGAGCTGAAGCCGTTCCCAGAACCGGAAGATCCTATTATGCAGAAGCAAAAGGAGATGCCCCAACACCCGTCTAGGTTTAGAAAAAGAGTGCTCACTGGAGTCTCCGCGGCTGTATTGCTGGGGATTATCGGGTTGGGTGCTCTGCAGCTGTCTGAACATGGAAAGTTATCGGAACAAGGTAGCCAGTTTACAATTGATATCACAAAACCCCAAGGTGGTATTATTACACTAGTGAACAGCGGAGGGAAGGCTGTTGTGAAGACGGTGCATAATAATACGCCTGATCCGACAACCTCGCCTGCGATAGAGAAGTATCAGAGCTTATCTATGACTTATAAAGAGCAAGTGCTTGCTCGTTTAAACACTGGGGAAATGGCTGCTTATTATGTGAAGGATGCTGAATTAAATAAGCTGGAGTTAGGGTTAGGCTATGGAAATCAATTGCAGTTTGCTTTTATTTCGCCGGTGTATTCGAAATATCAAGACTTCGTAAAAGAATTAAAAAATGTTGGCGATTTCTGGCCAGGGTTGCCTTCCTCGTTAGCTGATGGTTATGAATTCGAGCAAGGAACTTTTAATGCAGCTCCCCTATACAGGTCGCTAGACACAGAATATGAAGAAATCCTTGAACAATTTCAAAAAAAGGCTACAACCGATAAAACTGGCCAAAAGTTGTTTATGGAGAAGATAGCTGTAAATTCCATAGATAATGCTGAAGTTACCTACCACAAGGGACATGAAAGAATAACACTATCCTTAAGGCAGAGTGCCTTTAGGGGTTATACCATGCAAGTGTCTATCTTGGAAGGCCAGACTGCTGAAAAATGGTCTGTGACAGGCACGAGGAAAGAGGCAGTTTTTATCGCGGCGGGTACTGGAAAAGGGAAGAAAGCTTGGTCTTCTCAGAATCGATTGTATTGGTATGATGAAGCCACCCAGATGGTTCTTTCTCTAAGCGACAAGCAGGAGAGTAAACTGACTCGTGAGCAATGGCAAAAGATTGCCACCAGTTTTATTCACTAGCTACTGTTCTAACTGTACATTATGAGAAGCTGTCTCAAAAGTAGTGAATTCTACTTGGGAGGCAGCTTTTTTTATGGAATAGGAAAAGTAATGGATATTACTGTGCCATGTGACGATATGCCACGCGTAGTGTTCTATGCTACTGGTTGGGGCGGTGGGCGATGTGCTATGTGTGATTTTCGTGCGGCTTGCAGTAGATGATTTTGTGGAATTAGTGGTATATGTGACGGTGGACTATGGGCGTTACGTTCTGTGTTTGTGCAATGTATAGAGTGCTTTAAACTAATTAGGGAAAAACTCCCTGAAAATAGCCGCTATTTGCCCTAAATGAACGAAATCAGGGAATTCCTCCCTAATAATCATGGGAATTTCTTTATTCGTTGCCGAATTGGCTGAATTTCAGGGAAGTTTTCCCTAATTATAAGTCCGATGAACAGAAATCTCTGAATTTTAGGGAGAAATCCCCCAATTGTTCTATAAGTGCTTCACATATTGCATCCTTAGGAGCATCACTTAATGCGTCACTTGTAATGTTAAGAACAAAAAAGAGGCTGTCCCAAGCAACTATTTCATGGCTTTTGGGACAGCCTCTTTTTTGTGAGAAAATGTCCCTTTTTCTAATGATGGATTGTTATAGAAGTGTAGTTAAAAAAAGTGGTGAAAATACATTACCATTTTGAAGGAGAGGATGTTAGAAATTGAAGCTTCATTATGATTTCAAAAAAACACTGATCGCACTCTCTGCAGCAATCTTGCTGGGAACAGGAGTGGCCGGGGGTGAGGATGTACCTGGCTTGTCCCTTACAATTGCGGTGGCATCAGGACAGCAGGCTGCATCACAAACTGATCAGAAGACTCAAAAGGAATTGCAGGCACTCGTAGCTGGAGTGAAGGAAGGTTCGCTTTTGGCCTACTACGTACGGGATAAAGTCTCCAATCCACAGGATACGATCAGCTTCTCTGGTAAAGGGTTTGTTTTTAAAGACTATAAATCCTTTGCAGCTAAGTTTAAAGCGCTAAAGGGTCCGTCTTCTCCGCAGCCCGGAAATCTTCCCAAAGGCTTCACTCTGGCGACAGCCATCATCTATCCACCGGCTGTAGCTAATGATTCAGAGCTGTACTTGCAACTAGAGCAGGAATTGAAAGCAGCAGCAGCTGCTGGTAATTCTAATAAACAGTTGTTTAGTAAAATCATCAGCTGGAACCAGACGAATTTGTCTATGCAGCTGTATGCCAAAGGAAAAGCTAATTTTAGCATTGTAACTGGGTCGCCGCCCGCCAAACTTCCAGAAGGAGCGGTACCTTTTGTACGAGCTTCGGAAACTAAGAAAGAATTAACGGTCAACGGCAGGAAAGTAGTACTTACAACTGATTCCGCTAAAGACGCAAGCTTTAACACAAAGCTAGTGTGGCTGGATAACTCAGGCACGATACAATATACCCTTTCAGACAATCGGGCTAGTACGCTGACGACAAATGAAATGTTGGCGGTAGCTAAAACCATGATCAAATAACCAAGGGGCTAAAGGAGGATATTATAATGACGATTAAGAAAAGCGCGGCGATTACAGCCTTAAGCTTATTAGTATTGATGAGTGCGGTGAGTGGAACAGCAGGCGCAGTGCCTGCGGGGAGTAATAATAAAAGTAAAGCTACCGCACCCGTTGAGCAGAATACGCCCGTATCTTCAACGATTGAAGCTTTGATTGCCAAAGAAAATACGGTTCCCTTACAAGCAGGCGAACTTAAGGTTCTGTATGTAAATGATAAGAAATCTAATCCACATGAAACCTTGAGTATAAGCTATATGCCATATAGATTCAGTTCTATAAACGAAGCGGCGCAGAAGTTTTTTTCCTTAAGCGGGAAGTCACTCCTGATACCCACTTCTCTACCAGAGGATTATAAGTTACAGGATGTCGTTTTAAATCCAGTGATTCCAATGTTTTTTAGCTCAGAGTATAAGACTCTCAGGGATCAGTTAAAAGCTAAAGCCCAAGCTGCTGGCAAAAAGGTGATTTCGCAAAGCTTGAAGTGGAGCAATACAGAAACTTCTATCACCTATCTACGAAATGGAGAGAGGGTGAATTTAAGATCTGCACCTGCATACACGCTACCGGAAGGGGTGACTTTGGCCCAGCTGCCTGGCGACCAAGATGAGAATTTGAACATCAACGGAGTTGAGGCGGTTTACACAGTTTTTGGGCCTCATCACGGAGATCTTAAAGTCCAGCTGGTATGGTCCAGTGCTGATGGAAGTGTCGATTATACGCTTACGAGTACAAAAAATACTGCGCAGACAAAGGCAGAGCTGGAGGCCCTTGTAACAAGACTTACAGTGCAACAAGAAACGTCCTCCCACTTCAGATTGGGAGGACGTTTCTTTATTAATTTATCCTTTTTGCTCCATTGTGCATGACTCCGGGGGAAGATCCACTTTAGCTTGAGTAACAGGCTGACGCAGAGTGCCTGAGGTGTTCCATTCCAGAAAATGAACTTTGAAGACGAGCTCCGGCTTTATCCAAAAAGCACCCTTGCCTCGCTGTGGAACATCGGCAAAGGGCATCCGATCCAGCTTAAGGCGGTGTGCCTCCGCAGTTAAGTCGCGTTTATCCTGTACAGTCAATTTGCCCGGACCGGCATGTCCGATATAATGCAAATTTCCTTTATCATCATAAAGACCAAGAAGTAGTGCGTTGACGATACCGTCACGGAACGTCACACCCCCGGCTACAGCTGTAATATCAGAACTGATTTTGCGTTTCTGCCAACGTTTATCTTTTCCGCCCGGAGCATAAGTACTGTTGATGTCCTTGCAGACGATTCCTTCCAAACGCTGGTTCTGAGTGGCGGCGAACAGTTCTGTAGGATCGGTATAACTTGGCACAGCTTGAACATGGGGATGGGGCAGCAGAATGTCACTTAACAGCTGCTGCCGCAAGAATAATGGTTGATCCATCGTCGATTGGCCATTATAAAACAGAATATCAAAAATCATATAAATGACAGGAACCTGATGCCTAACGACGGAAATCGTGGAACCATTTTTTAAACTGTCCCTCCGCATCACCTCGTGAAATGAGGGTTTGCCGTCCTTGAGTGCGATAATCTCACCATCAAGAATAACGGAGCCAGCCTTGCAGTAAGCAGATACATCAGTAAGCTCCGGGTATTGCATGGTACGGTAATTGCCACGTCTGTTAATAAGCTGAGTAGTGCTTCCATCGTAATAGGACAACATCCGCACACCGTCCCATTTAATTTGTGCGATCCACTGGTCACCTGCTGGAAGCTGCCCAGCCAGTATAGGTTCAAAAGGAATAATGGGCTGAAGCTTCATCCGCAGAGCCTCCTAAGATACGGTTGTTTTGCTTTTTGTGCTGCGGCGTTTCGGTTTCGGCGTAATAACAGGAGTCGGCCCGGAGACCTCGTTTTGCTGCTCCGCAGGTTCCGCGGCGGTTGTTTTGGTCTTGGTTGTTTTTCTTTTGGCAGCAGGAGCCGCTTTAGTTTTGGTTTTTGTGGTGCCTGTTAATGAAGGACCAGGGTCTGAAGGAATATGCTGCACAGCTTGAATACTGGCCTGCAAGGCAGCCATTAGATCAATCACATTGCTTTCCTGTTTAGCAGGAGCGATATGAAATTCCTCGCCTGCAATTTTATGTGAAATCAGATCAAGCATACGCTGGCGATAATCATCGGTATATTTTGCCGGATCAAAAGGAGTGGATAGCTGTGAGATCAGCAGCTTAGCCATTTCCAGCTCTTTATCGTTCACTGTCCCTGCTTCGGGCAGACCGGGCACTTGTGAGATCGGCCGCACCTCATCGGGATAAAAAATGGTCTCAATCGCAAGGCAATCCTCAAGCACACGGATCGCTGCCAGACTGCTTTTTGAGCGAATTGAAATTTTGGCGATGCCAATTTTACCTGTCTGCTTCATGGCCTCCATAAGAAGTCGATAAGCATTTGAGCCTGCCTGATCCGGGGATAAATAATAGGTTTTTTGAAAATAAATCGGATCGATTTCCGTCAGGTCAACAAAGTCGAGAATGGAGATGCTTTTACTGGTCTCGTCGGATAGTTGATCCAATTCCTCTTTGTCGAAGAGAACAAACTTCCCTTTTTCATACTCATATCCTTTACCGATCTCTTCCCAAGCTACTTCTTTGTCACATACCGGGCATTTGCGTACATACGACAGTGGGCTGCCACATTCCTTATGGATATAACGCAGAGAAATGTCCTTGTCTTCCGTAGCGGAGAACATTTTAACCGGAACATGCACAAGCCCGAAGCTTATGGCTCCTTTCCAAACGGTATGCATGAGAAACACCTCCTGATCTAAGTTGATTTGCTTTGGGTTAGTATGAGGCAGGAAAGGCTTTTCTAGCCGGGTGCATTTTTTGAGAAGCTTGGGAAAAAATAAACTCGGACCTGTGAAGTTGAGGAGGAGAATCTAAGGTATGGAACCAAGAGATAACGAATGGAGCGATGCGCTGAGCGAGCAGGATATTCCGGCCACAGTTGTGGATTGGGAGAGCATTATTGCACCCGCGGAGGCCAGTCAGGTATCCGATTCGGAAAAGCTGGATGCGGAACGAACCCTCGAAGATACATCACCCTTAGAATCGTAAACTTTAGGAAAGATAAAGGAGGAGAACAGTTGTGGACGTCAAACGGGCACAGGATATTTATGCTTCTAAAGAAACGGTAAGTGTACATTTGGATGGGGAGCCTGTATGGATTGAACATGTGGATGAAGAGAACGGAATGGCTACGGTACAAGTTGGTTCTCGACCAACCAATACGCACACTGTGGGTGTTGAACGACTCGAAGAGCAAGAGCACTAACAAAGGTCTACTTAGAGCGTACGTTAAAGCTGAATTATAGTTTTAAAAAAAGAGACTTTTTATGCTTAAGTTTGCGTAAAGGTCTCTTTTTTGATTTGGAGCATAATTGACATCAAGGTTGACGGTGTAAGATTTAAACCAATATATTGGGTCAGGCAGGAAAGTCCATTATTGTTGCGCTGAGTTCAGGAGTTATTGCGACAGTATTATTTTTTCAAGCTACGGATATGGTAAGGAGCAGTATGAGCGGATTAGCGGTAGTCGAAGCCACTCAATCTCTGGAGGTATTATTCGCATTATTAGGTGAAATGCTGATCCTGTCTTCGCCTTCACCTTCTTTATTGTCATGGGTCGGAATCTTAGTGATTATCCCTGGAATGATTCTACATAGCCTTTTTTCACAGCGTTCTGTATCGAAATCCAGCTTAACCATGCAAGTGAAAAAGAGGGCTGTACCTCCTTCGGCTTAAACAATGGGCAGGGACAGTTGTTGCGGTGGATGGACCATACCGATATAATTGAATGTAATGGTTTTCGACAGGGATATTTTAAAAGGTGGTAGTTGTAGTTGGACAAAACAGTCGAAACGGTGTTCACGTACCGTTCTTACAATCTGCAGGATACGGAGCAACTGGCAAGTGCAATAGCTGCTGCTTCAACGGCAGGAATGGTTATCGGTTTGGACGGTGATCTAGGCGCAGGAAAAACGGCCTTCTCGCAAGGTTACGCTCGCCATCTTGGAGTGAAAGGGATCGTAAACAGTCCTACTTTTACTATTATTAAAGAGTACGAAGGTCGTCTGCCGTTATATCACATGGATGTATATCGGATTTCACTTCAGGAAGCAGATGAGCTTGGATTGGATGAGTATTTCTATGGTCAGGGTGTTTGTTTGGTAGAATGGAGCAGTATTATTACGGAGTTAATGCCGCCGCGGCATATGCATATATACATGAAAACAGTTGGACCGGAGGAACGAATCATTACGGTGACCGGAATCGGGGCGCCTTATGGTGAGCTTTGCCGGGAGCTGATCCAGAAGTGGGGTTAATGAATATGACGAATGAGAATACAGAGCCGCGCAAGCGGCTTTTAGCGCTGGATACATCAACTGCTGTATTGGGGGTTGCAGTGACCGAAAATGGAGAATTATTGCATGAAATTAATGCTTCCGGTGAACGGAATCATTCGGTGCATTTGCTGCCGATTATAGAGCAGGCGCTGCAAGCTTCGGGAACAACCGTTGCTAATCTGGGCGGGATTGCAGTTGGTGTGGGTCCGGGATCTTATACGGGAACACGGATCGCGGTTACGGCTGCCAAAACGCTGGCTTGGGCATGGAATGTCCCAGTAGTTGGTGTTTCGAGCCTGCATGCTGTGGCATGGGGTGGGTATGAAACAGCCCTTAAGAATAAGACGACAGCAGAGTCAGGACAAGCTAGTGCGAACAGTGGCTACGGTCCAGACTGGATCATTCCACTGATGGATGCGCGCCGGGGACAGGTCTATACAGGGTTATTCGCAGCGGATGGGAATAGTGCTCTCAGCCGCCTTGAACCAGATGCCATCCGGTTGATGGCCGACTGGGTGGAGTACTTGGCAGAACGTTTACAACAGGCTTCAGCCGAAGGAACTAAACCAGCTATTCTATGGTTTGTTGGAGAAACCACTGTACATGGCAGTGAAGAATCACTACATCCGCTGGCGGAACTCGGCACTTCTGTAGCTGTTCCTTATGAGCTGGAGGGGCGTTGGACAGGCTTCCTTGGTGAAGCCCGGCTGCAAGTAGAGAATGATGATATTCATAGCTTAATCCCTAACTATACTCAGATTTCGGAAGCGGAGGCCAATCTGCGGTTAAGTAGTAAAGGAGGCTTAAAACGATGACGGAAGTGGAATCATTGAGAGCACAAGAGGCTGATCTTGTTTTTCGCCTGATGAAGCTGGAGGATATACCGGACATTCTTATTATTGAGCGCGAAGCCTTTACCATGCCGTGGACAGAGGAAGCTTTCCGGAATGAGCTGACGCATAATCATTTTGCTAAATACATGGTCATGGAGCTGGCGGGTCATATAATTGGCTATGCTGGAATGTGGGCTATCGTGGATGAGGCGCATGTGACGAATATTGCCTTACTCGAAGCTTATCGTGGACGTAAATGGGGTGAGCGCCTGTTGGAAGAGTTAATGAATACTGCCTCTTACGTAGGCATGAAGTCCATTACACTTGAGGTGCGGGTATCCAACGAGGTAGCTCAGAATTTATATCGTAAAAAAGGCTTTCGTTCTGCCGGCACGCGCAAAGGATATTATTCCGATAATCGCGAGGATGCACTCATTATGTGGGCGGATCTACCGGAGTATAAGGAGCATGGCTATTTGGAAGGAAGCGTGGACTTGAAATGAAGACAGAAACAGGCGCAGCTCAACCTGTACTAATACTTGCTATAGAGACCAGTTGTGATGAAACCTCGGTGGCCGTGGTCAAAAACGGATCAGAAGTGTTATCCAACATTATCTCGAGTCAAATAGAGACACATCGCGCTTTTGGGGGCGTGGTGCCAGAAGTGGCTTCCCGTAAACATGTGGAGGTAATTACGCTCGTAATCGAGGAAGCGCTCGCCAAGGCAGGCGTTACACCCGAACAATTGACTGCGGTAGCGGTGACTCAAGGCCCGGGGTTGGTGGGCGCTTTACTGGTCGGGGTAGTAGCAGCTAAAAGCCTTGCCCTTGCATGGGGCAAGCCGTTAATTGGCACGCATCATATTGCAGGCCACATCTATGCTAACCGCCTGGTTGCAGAGTTGCAGTATCCTTGCATGACACTAGTGGTGTCAGGTGGACATACTGAACTGGTTCATATGGAGCGTGAGGGTGAGTTTCGAATTATCGGCCGCACGCGTGATGATGCTGTAGGTGAAGCATATGATAAAGTGGCTCGGGCGCTTGGGTTCCCTTATCCCGGTGGCCCCCATGTAGACCGCCTGGCACGCGAAGCGACGGAAGTTGTTGCATTGCCGCGGGTATGGCTGGAGCCGAACTCTTATGATTTCAGCTTCAGCGGTCTAAAATCGGCGGTGCTGAATGTGGTGAATCAGAGCAAAATGAAAGGTCTTGAACCCAATGTCGCAGGCATCGCCCGGGGGTTCCAAGAATCGGTAGTAGAAGTGCTGGTGGAAAAGGCGGTACGCGCCGTTAAAGCCACTAACTCCAAACAGTTATTGCTCTGTGGGGGTGTCGCTGCTAATGGTGGACTCCGCTCGGCATTAATCTCGCGCTGTGAAACGGAGGGCATTGAACTTATTATTCCGCCCCCGGTATATTGCACTGATAATGCGGCGATGATTGGAGCAGCTGCGTACGTGAAGTGGCAGCATGACGGTGGAATACCGCTGGATATGGTTGCTGACCCTGGATTCTCACTGGAACAATGGTCTGTATCTGCCTATTGACATCATTTGGAGCTAACGAGTATAATCAGTTCAATTAAACAAGCAAACGCGATGAGCGGAAGTAGTAAGGATACTCTGGGATAAGAGAACTGCGGGTGGGTGCAACGCAGTCGAAGGAGTCCTGAACTCGTCTGGGAGCGGAGCGGTGGAAGCATTACTGGCAATTGTCGCCGGAACGTTTGTACACCGTTTACGGGTAACCTCCGTGATAGGGTGGTCTAGTACCTAACATACTGGACCGTAGAGTGGATGTTCAATTGGAATCGACAGTAACTTAGCCGATACAGAGCATCAACAAGAGTGGTACCGCGAAGGTTAACAGCCTGTCGTCTCTTGAATGAGATGGCAGGCTTTTTTGTATGGATTTAGAGTGGTGAATAATTTATATTACACACGCTAAGAACGGGAGTAGTAGAGTTTGACGGTGAACAGAGAGCTGCGGGTTGGTGCGACGCAGTCACCGGATTTCTTGAAGCTCGCCCGGGAGCGGAGCGGCGGAACTAGAGTACGCTGCCTACGATTGTCCTCGTTATCGGACCTTTCCCGATTTAAGCTGGCACTCCAGCTTAAATCGGGAAGAAGAGCTGGACGCAGCTTTAAGGCTTGTTATTAAGACAGCCGATGCGTCAAAAAGAGTGGTACCGCGGAGGGGTAACCCGCCGTCTCTTTATTAGAGACGGCGGGTTTTTGCGTTCTTGTAGAAGAAGTCCGAGTTATGGACTCATCGCTACATAAGACGCCAAAATTGAACGCTCTGCACATTGTGCAGAGATTCATTTGTATCAGCTGCCGGCAGCAGTGGGTGGGAAATGAGCAGAACCGCAAGTCGACGTGTGGTTCTGCGCTGAAGCATAGGATAGAGATAAAGCATCCAATTACATGAAAACAAAACTAGGAGGAATTTAGATGATTATTCCAGTTAAGAAAAGTATACAAATTTTCGATACGACTCTGCGCGATGGTGAGCAAGCCCCTGGGGCGAGTCTGACTCCTGAGCAAAAAATATTGCTGGCCTATAAGCTTGCTGATCTGGGTGTTGATGTAATGGAGCCGGGGTTCCCGGTATCGAGTCCTGGAGATTTTGCAGCGGTGCAGACGATTTCGCGCAAGGTGCGCAACGTGGAGATTTGTGGTTTCGCGCGGGCCGTAAAAGGAGACATCGATGCTGCAGTCCGGGCCACTCAAGACGCTGAACGTCGGCGGATTCACTTGTTTATTTCTTCTTCTGATATTCATTTGCAGCATCAACTGCGTATGAGCAGAGCTGAAGTCGTAGCTAAAGCGCGCGAGATGACGGCTTATGCGCGACAATTCTGTGATGTAGTTGAATTCACGGCCATGGACGCTGCACGGACAGGGATTGATGATCTGATTGAAATGGTTGAGGCAGTTATAGAGGAAGGGGCCTCCATTATTAACCTGCCGGATACAGTAGGATACGCATTGCCACATGAATATGGCGAGATGTTCCGGAGAGTGCGGCAGGGAGCAAGAGGTGGCGGCAAGGTCAGCTATAGTGCCCACTGTCATAATGACTTGGGGCTGGCTGTAGCTAACAGTCTGGCAGCGATTGATGGAGGGGCGACTCAGATAGAAGTCACCGTGAATGGTGTAGGCGAGCGCACAGGGAACTGCGCACTGGAAGAGCTTGTTATGGCGCTCGAAACCCGCGGCGATGCAATCGGTGCAGAAACAGGCATCGTGCTCGATAAACTGTATGATACTTCACGGCTGATTAGTGGAGCGATGCATTTTCCAATCGCCTATAACAAGCCGGTCGTCGGAAGAAATGCCTTCCAGCATGAATCCGGGATTCATCAGGATGGCCTGCTCAAGGATCGTAGTACCTATGAGATTATGGATCCCGAACGGCTGGGCATCCCCCGCAGCATGATCATTCTGGGCAAACATTCTGGCAGACATGCGCTGAAGGATCGGGCTGCGAAGTATGGAATAACGCTGGAGCCTGCGGAGCTGGATGCACTTTATGAGTCCTTTAAAGAGACCGCTGACCGTCAAAAGGTGGTCAGTGATGACCAACTGCTGCAAATGGTAAGCAGTACAACTGGACAACAAGCTCAGGTCTATGAGCTGGGTGAGGTTCAGGTATTGGCGGGCAGTGCCCAGCGCCGTGTAGCTGCAGTTACGGTACGCCATCTGCAGACTGGCCGGGAAACGTCACATACCAGCACTGGCGAAGGCCCGCTTGAAGCGATTATCGCCGCTATTGGGCAAGGGATTGCTGAGGAGATAGACTTTGCAGGACTCGAGCTTCATTCGCTTGGAAGCGGAGAGAATGCTCAAGCAGAAGCAGCGGTGATGGTGGAGTGGGAGGGCCTAAAATTCAGAGGCACGGCCACTCACCAAGATATAATTATGGCGGCTGGCATCGCTTATATCGCAGCCTGTAATGCTGCCCTGCTCTCTACACAGATTGTCTAAAATACGACGTGCCCGCTGTCAGTTTAGGAGATAGCGGGTTCTTTTTTAGCATAAATTCGGTCTTGTAAAATGGGGTTACGTCTTTTGTCAAGTTGTGGACAACGTTATCCACATATTCTGCCTGAGTTGTGTAAAAAGTGCGTAAAATCAGCAATAACGGCTTTTTTCAAAATGCTCTAATAAACAATTTTGTTGGCAATGAAACACTGTGAGAATTGTGGATAATGTGGATAGATCCGTGGATAATAATTCCTTTTCCTTGAAAATACCGATTTAACGCATAAAAAAGACCCCGAAGGGTCTTTTAAAGTAGGGAGTTATACACGAAACCTGTGTATAGAGCTGTGGATAACTATTTATGAACAAATCTAGAACGATGAAAAAATATTTATAAGGAGGATTTACATTATTCGTCAGCAAGGATTTCCCATTCGCTAAAGAAATCTGCCAGCTGAGATTTTTTGTTCTTTAGGTCCTCTTCATAACCTTGAAGTGCTAAATAATCCTGATAAACTTCAGGTTTAGTCATTTCATGCTCTATAAATACGATCGATTCTTCGAGTGTGGCGATGTTCTCCTCAAGCTCTGCGATACGCCGTTTGCGGTTACGCTCTTCACGCTTAGCCTGCTTGTCTGCTTCAAAAGAGGTTACAGCGCTTTTTTCAGGTACAGCAGTGTCCTTATTGACGTTTTTAGTAGCTAGTTCAGCGGCATCTTTTGCAATCTCTTCTAATTCTCGTTTCTTCTCGACATAGTCATCGTAGTTGCCGAGGTATTGGTCGATCCCTTCGGGATGCAGCTCCAGTACGCGTTCAGCCATTTTGTTCAAAAAATAACGGTCATGGGAGATGAACAGCAGGGTACCTTCGAAATCAATTAAAGCAGATTCCAGAACCTCACGGCTGACCAGATCCAAATGGTTGGTAGGTTCATCGAGAATTAGCATATTTGCACCGCGGAGCATTAGTTTAGATAACGAAACCCGAGCTTTTTCGCCGCCGCTGAGTGCGGAAATTTTCTTAAGAACATCCTCTCCGCTAAAAAGAAAATTGCCAAGGATCGTACGAATTCTGGCTTCCTCGATCATTGGATATTCACTCCACAGTTCTTCCATAACCGTATTTTGTGGATTAAGTCGGGTTTGTTCCTGATCATAATAAGCAATTTTTACTTTAGTGCCCCAATTCACCGTTCCGGCAGAAGGCTCACGGGTTCCGGTCATACACTGCAGCAGCGTGGATTTACCGATACCATTGGGACCAATCAGGGCAGCAGTCTCCCCGCGACGAAGCTCAAAAGAGGCGTCCTTGAATAAAGGTGAACCTTCATTAAAGGCAACCGCAACATTGCGCACTTGAAGCACCTCTTTTCCAGACATGAAGTCTGGCTCAAAGGAGAAGCTAGCTTTCTTCAGATCGCCCATTGGGCGATCTAGACGATCCATCTTTTCAAGCGCTTTGCGTCTGCTCTGTGCACGTTTTGTGGTGGATGCCCGGACAATATTTTTCTGAACGAAATCCTCCATCCGCGAAATTTCATCCTGTTGCTTCTCATATTGCTTCATCCGTGCTTCATATTCGGCAGCCTTCAAATCTACATACCGACTGTAGTTACCTGTATAACGCCGGGACTGGTGCCGCTCGATCTCTACAATAGTAGTCACGAGCCGGTCTAGGAAATAACGGTCATGGGATACAACCAGAATCCCGCCAGCATAGCTGCGGAGGTAATCCTCCAGCCACGTTAACGTTTCGATATCCAGATGGTTAGTAGGCTCATCCAGCATCAGAAGATCCGGAGCCTGAAGCAAAATACGGGCCAGCGCGAGCCGGGTCTTTTGGCCTCCACTAAGGGTAGAAATGGGTGTATCCGGTGGAAAATCACTGAAGCCCATGCCGTGTAGGACACTGCGAATCCGTGTATTCATTTCATAGCCGCCGTGGTCCTTGAACCAATCCGAACGCCGCGCATATCGTTCAAGCAGTTCTTCGTACCGCTTGGGATCTTCCGCGAGCTTAGGATCAGCAATACTTACTTCTAACTCTCTCAGCTCAGTTTCGGCTTCGATTAGCGGAGCGAAGACCGCCATCATTTCTTCATGAATGGTTTTGTCAGATTGCAGTCCGCTATTCTGAGCTAAATATCCGATTGTTGTTTCTTTTGATTTATGAATTTGACCGCTGTCATAAGACATCTCACCGGCCAGAATTTGTAGAAAAGTTGATTTGCCGGCACCATTCACACCCACTAGCCCGACACGTTCCTTTTCATTTACCTGTAGGCTTATGCCATCCAGTACGTTCTGTATACCATATGATTTAGTAATTCCTGTCGCTTGAAGAAGCATAACGATGAAACCTCCACCCTTGCATATTTCGCCTTGGTATTTATCCCTCAGCCGTATGAACAACTTATTCTATAGTTTACATGAAAAGCGTTTCCCAAGCGAGGGTTCGATCTAATGTAAGGAGGGAATAACGACCTAGTCCGATAACACAGTTCTATCCACCTTGGCGAACCGGGGAGAAGAGTGGTAAACTGGATTTACAAACAAGGATAAGCTAGGGATGAATAAGAGGGGGAAGCCGACAATGTCCAGCAAGGAGTCGGAGATCTCCAAAGTAAAGCAACAACTACGATCGGAGAAGACCATCGCCCGAAACGAGCTGTCTTCGGACCAGAGAAGTAAACTATCATTTCAAGTCTGCCACTATGCATTGGAGTGGCTGGACACGAAGGATATAACTTCACTAATGGCCTATGTGTCTTTTCGTTCAGAGCTTGAAACCCGCCCACTTATCACACAGGCGTGGAAGGATCAGCGTAAGGTGCTGTTGCCGCGTGTAATTCCAGCAAGCGGTGAAATGAGTGTCCACGTGGTGAATGCATGGAGCGATTTAGAGCCGGGGACTTATGGTATCCATGAACCTATCGTCTCCAGTAGAGATTTATTAGAGGTTGAAGAGATTAAGCTACCTGCTGTTGTTTTCGTACCAGGGCTAGCATTTGATCTTCAAGGCGGCAGGCTTGGCTACGGTCGAGGATACTATGACCGGCTACGTGTGTCTTGGGAGAACGCCGGGTACGTTAGCGCACAGCCTCCGATATGGATCGGGTTAGCTTACAGCATGCAGTTGGTTCCAAGAGTGCCGATGGATGAGCATGACGCTTTAATGGACATGCTGATTACTGAAAATGGTATAGTGCACTGCCGAAAAGGAGAGTGAGCCATGGAATTGACCCATTTCAACGAGCAGGGAAGAGCTCGTATGGTGGATGTGAGTGAGAAGGAGATCACGAAGCGGACAGCTGTCGCGCGGAGTATGATCAAGATGGCTGCTGGAACGCTGAGCGCCATTAAGAGTGGCAAGATCAGCAAAGGTGATGTCCTTGCTGTTGCACAGATTGCCGGAATTATGGCGGCTAAGAAGACGTCAGACTGGATTCCGATGTGCCACCCGCTGCCACTTACCGGTATTGATATCAGCTTCTCCGATAACAGCGAAGATGAACTTTATATAGAAGCAACAGTCCATACTACAGGAAAAACCGGAGTAGAGATGGAGGCTTTAACCGCTGTTTCTGCCTCAGCACTAACGGTGTACGACATGTGTAAGGCTATTCAGAAGGATATGATTATCGGACCGACGCTACTGGTATCTAAGAGCGGGGGCAAGAACGGAGATTATACGCTCGAATAAGTATCAGTTGCTTATGTTCGAAGCGCTGATGCGAGCAGGCTGAACTGTACAGCCAACTATACATATAGAGAGGAAGGACAAACCTATGGCGTGGAAGACAGCAATCCTAACGGCCAGTGATAAAGGGGCCAGGGGCGAACGGGAAGACACGAGCGCCCAGGTTATTCGGGAGCTGGTGGAAGAGGAACTAGGTGGCGAGATCATTGAATATCGAATCGTTCCCGATGAACAAGATGAGATTATCGCAGCATTGATTGAACTGACGGACTATTTTCAGGCAGATTTGGTACTGACCACCGGAGGCACAGATCTGGCAATTCGTGATGTGACCCCGGACGCTACTCGGCGAGTGGTAGAACGGGAAGTGCCTGGGCTCTCAGAAGCTATGCGCAGCACAGTGATGCAAAAAAACCGTGCAGCTATGCTTTTCCGTGGGATATGCGGCATTCGTGGACGCACGTTGATTGTCAATTTACCTGGAACGCCGAAGGGTGTTCATGAGAATTTGGCAGCTATTATGGATCAATTGCCGGAAGCGCTGCTCATGGTAACTGGCCAATACCGCCAATAACCCTTTGTCATCTTCTTGTCACGTCACAACGATAATCTATTTATAGAAGAAAGTGGATGTAACTGTGACATAAGTTATGGTATTATTAAATTAAAGTAAACGATACCATGAACGGACAGGTGGACAAGGAGGAATAATAATGTTTAGTGGAATTGGAACTCCTGGTATTATTTTGTTGGTCATACTGGCACTTCTGCTCTTTGGCCCAAATAAACTGCCAGAGCTAGGCCGTGCAGTTGGACGAACCTTCCGTGAATTTAAGGAAGGCGCGCGTGAAATCATCGGGGATAATGAACCGGTGAAGAAGAGCGAAGCTCCTGTGCCGACGGCCCCGCAAACGGTCGCTGCAGATATTCCTCAGGACAAACGCCTGCCGGAATAATAGAAGATCTTTCAATGGGGCAATCTCAGGAGTCTACTAGACTTGAGGAGACGCCCCTTTTTCTTTGCTTTCCGCAGCAACGGACACTGCTTTGAAGAAAGTTAGTGTTATCTTTTTTACTCTTGTCATGGGATGGTGTCTGGATGTCTCTGAAATCGGAAGAAATGTCGGTGGTAGATCATCTCACCGAGCTGCGCAAACGGATTATTTATGTGTTAATCGTATTTGTCCTTGGATTAATAGGCGGTTTATTTTGTGCAAAGCCCATTTACGATTATCTGATTAGCACGGACCTGGCGCAAGGTTTTGTTCTGCATGCATTCTCATTCTGGGATGGCATTGGGATGTACATGAAGATCGCGATGGCCGTTTCGCTAGTGATTTCTGTCCCGTTTATTGCCTACCAATTGTGGGCATTTATCAGTCCAGGCCTTCGGCCGGAGGAGCGAAGTGCGACACTGCGTTATGTTCCTTATGTGTTTGTTCTTTTCCTTATCGGTCTTTCTTTTGCTTATTATATTGTTTTTCCAATGGCACTTTCGTTCACAATCTCAATTACCCGGAGTATGGGACTGGAAGAGACCTACGGGATTGCACAGTATTTTAACTTCATGTTCAGCCTAGTATTGCCGCTGGCATTGCTGTTTGAACTTCCATTGCTGGTGATGTTTCTGACCAAACTAAGAGTTCTCAACCCGCTACGCTTGCGTAAAATGCGTCGGTATGCCTATTTCACGCTTGTATTTATCGCCGTGGTTATCACACCCCCGGATTTTATCTCAGACTTTCTGGTGACGATTCCACTGCTCATCCTGTATGAGTTCAGTGTATTTTTATCTGCATTTGTCTATCGCAAGCAACTTGCTGCGGACGCGGCACGGGATGAACGGTATGTTCAGAAGAAGGAGTGAGGAAAAAAGGCTGCCGCTAAGTAGATTTTCTACTAATGTGGCAGCTTTTTTGCTATAAGTTGATTTCATTAGTTGGATTGAATACACTTAATAAGTAATTGTTATCGGCCGATCAGGATCATTAGATGCAAAGGTCTAACCATTCTAGCAACGTTCATATCGATAAGGGGTGAGAGGAAAGCGCTGGAATCCTACGCATATTTTCAAAACCCGTGGATACAATGTAATAGAGTGTGTGCTTGGACAAGCATTGAAACGTATTTTTTTGCGAAAACTAATACGAATTTGTGTAAAAAGACTTGAAATCCGGGCTCAAGTTGAGTATCATAAAAATTGTTGTTAGCACTGCACGCTGTTGAGTGCTAACGCTCTTGAAAAATAGGAGATGGGCTGGAGATTAGCAGGGTTCCATTGATATTTTTCAAGAACATCACAGAATTCTAAGTTTGCCCGGTAAGTTCTAAACTATGTTTTGAAGCAAAATAACATAATTTTAAAGGAGGCTATTTTTTCATGATCAAACCATTAGGTGAACGCGTATTGGTGCTACCGAGCGAGCAGGAGGAAACAACTTCATTCGGGATTGTGCTTCCGGACTCCTCGAAAGAAAAGCCACAAGAAGGAACTATTATTGCAGTAGGTAGCGGAGCTTTGAAAGATGGAGTACGTGTAGCGCTTGAAGTTAAAGAAGGCGACCGTGTTCTTTTCTCAAAATATGCAGGTACAGAAATCAAATATGAAGGTAAAGAATATTTGATTATGAAAGAAAGCGACATTCACGCGATTCTTGACTAAGCAGGAGTCGATCATAAGCTAAATCTAAACTACTTAAAGTAATAGGATATACAAAAAATTCTAGGAGGTAATTACACAATGGCTAAAGAAATTAAATTCAGTGAAGAAGCTCGTCGCTCTATGCTTCGTGGTGTAGATGCTCTGGCAAACGCGGTAAAAGTTACACTTGGACCAAAAGGCCGCAACGTGGTGCTTGAGAAGAAATTTGGTAGCCCACTCATCACTAACGATGGTGTAACGATCGCTAAAGAAATCGAACTTGAAGATGCATTCGAGAACATGGGTGCTCAATTGGTTAAAGAAGTTGCTACTAAGACTAATGATGTAGCCGGTGACGGTACTACAACTGCAACGGTTCTGGCTCAAGCTATGATCCGCGAAGGTCTGAAGAACGTGACTGCTGGTGCTAACCCAATGGTTATCCGTAAAGGTATCGACAAAGCGGTTCGTGCAGCTGTTGAAGAATTGCAAAAAATCGCTAAGCCTATCGAAGATTCCCAAGCTATCGCTCAAGTAGCTGCTATCTCTGCTGCTGACGATGAAGTAGGTCAATTGATCGCTGAAGCTATGGAAAAAGTAGGTAAAGACGGTGTTATCACTGTTGAAGAATCCCGTGGATTCGCTACTGAGCTTGAAGTAGTAGAAGGTATGCAATTCGACCGTGGTTACATTTCCCCGTACATGATTACTGATACAGACAAAATGGAAGCTGTTTTGGAGAATCCATACATCTTGATCACTGATAAAAAAATCAGCAGCACTCAAGAAATTCTTCCATTGCTTGAAAAAATCGTTCAACAAGCTAGACCGCTTGTTATTATCGCTGAAGATATCGAAGGCGAAGCACAAGCTATGCTGATCGTGAACAAACTGCGTGGAACATTCAACGCTGTTGCTGTTAAAGCTCCTGGCTTTGGCGACCGCCGCGAAGCTATGCTGCAAGATATCGCTGCCCTGACTGGTGGCCAAGTGATCACTGAGAAGCTCGGTCTTGATCTGAAGAGCACTTCCATTGAACAACTGGGTAACGCACGTCAAGTACGCGTAACTAAAGAAAACACAACAATCGTAGACGGAAGCGGCGACAAAGCGGACATCAATGCACGCGTAAGCCAAATCCGTGCTCAACTGGAAGAAACAACTTCCGAGTTCGACAAAGAGAAATTGCAAGAGCGTCTGGCTAAATTGGCTGGCGGCGTAGCCGTTGTCAAAGTTGGCGCTGCAACTGAAACTGAACTTAAAGAGCGCAAACTTCGCATCGAAGATGCCCTGAACGCAACTCGCGCAGCAGTTGAAGAAGGTATCGTATCCGGTGGGGGTACAGCTCTTGTGAACGTATATAACGCTGTTGCTGCTGTAGACGTAACTGGCGACGAGAAAACTGGCGTTAACATCGTGCTTCGCGCGTTGGAAGAGCCAATTCGCACCATCGCAGCTAACGCTGGTCAAGAAGGTTCCGTAATCGTGGACCGCTTGAAAAAAGAAGCAGTAGGTATCGGCTACAACGCTGCTACTGGTGAATGGGTGAACATGTTCGAAGCGGGTATCGTTGACCCTGCTAAAGTAACTCGTTCCGCTCTGCAAAATGCTGCATCCGTAGCTGCTATGTTCTTGACTACTGAAGCTGTTATCGCTGACAAGCCTGAGCCTGAAAAAGGCGGCGGCATGCCAGATATGGGCGGCATGGGTGGAATGGGCGGCATGATGTAAGGAAATCATTATCGAAGCAATTCGATGATGAGTTTCCTTGAGAGGAAACACCGTTTAACCACATAGTACAAAAATGAGAGACCTTTCATAAGTTCATTGAACTTTTGAGAGGTCTCTCATTTTTTTGTGGGTATAATTTAATCTAAATCTTGCTCTAAAACAGTTTTTACTAAACGACGTACTTCATCAGTTGATCTTGTATCCATTAATTGGTTTCTTAGTTCGCCTGCACCTCTAAATCCACGAACATAGATTTTGAAAAAGCGAAGAAGTGGTTTAAATAAACGTGGCTCAAGTTCATTTGAATATTTATCGTGAAGATCCAACTGTAAAAGAAGTAAATTGAGAAAATCCTTCGCGCTGTGTTCTTTAGGTTCTTTTTCAAAGGCAAATGGATTGGTGAAAATGCCGCGGCCAATCATGACTCCATCAACGCCGTATTGTTCTACTAATTTTAATCCTGTTGCGCGGTCAGGAATATCTCCATTAATAGTTAACAACGTATTTGGAGCAATTTCATCGCGTAATTTTTTTATTTCAGGGATTAGTTCCCAGTGTGCCTCTACTTTACTCATCTCTTTTTTTGTACGAAGGTGGATGGAAAGATTGGCAATATCTTGTTTCAATATATGTCCCAGCCAATCGCGCCACTCGTCAACATCAGAGTAACCCAATCTTGTTTTAACACTAACCGGCAATCCGCCTGCTTTTGCTGCTTGAATAATTTCTGCTGCTACTTCAGGATGTTTTATTAATCCAGCACCTTTTCCATTCGATGCGACGTTTTGTGCTGGGCATCCCATGTTTAAATCGATACCACGAAAACCAAGTTTTTTCATATCAATGCTCATCTGTTCAAAAAATACGGGTTTATCACCCCAAATATGAGCGACAATCGGTTGCTCATCTTCTGTGAACGTTAATCGACCACGTACGCTGTCTTTTCCTACAGGATGACAATAGCTTTCTGTATTTGTGAATTCTGTGAAAAATACGTCGGGCTTTGCAGCTTCACTAACGACGTGACGAAATACAACATCTGTGACATCTTCCATGGGTGCTAATATAAAAAACGGCTTCGGTAAATCCAGCCAAAAGTTTTGTTCGTTACTCATAATATCTCCTCTTGTTGTAATATATAAAAACGATATAAGGATAGCAAAGTCCTATACCCATCATACATAGTATCATTTTTTTTCGTTTGATGCACAGAATCAATGATGTGAGAATGTTCGTCCATGGCTATTTGTTTATAATCTGTTTATTGCTACTTGTTATAATCCTGTAGATGAAAAGTTTGTAATATAAAGTCGAATTGTGTTAACGAATCGACATAACGCATCCAAAGAACAGGGGGATAAGCAAGTGAACAAAAAGCAATGGATAAGCTCTATATTGGCTGCTGCTGTATTATCAAGCCCTATCATTATGCCGACCAAAGGATCGGCAGCTGCTTCCTTTATTGATATTGATGGCTCATATGCAAAGAAAGCGATTGTTGAGCTATTCGATCAGGGGATAGTGACCGGTGTTGGAGAGAGTAAGTTCTATCCTACGTCGAATATTACAAGGCAGGATTTTGCAATTATTTTAGCAAAGACATTAAAGCTGGATGTTTCGAACCCTCCTGCACTGCCAACCTTTCTGGACGTTCCCACAAGCAACTACGCATACAGCTATGTGGAAGCAGCTGTCAAAGCCGGATTGATTAAGGGTACAGGCAGTAATCTTTTCGGCACGGGGCAAAATTTATCACGTCAGGATATGGTCGTCATGTTCGTGAGAGCATTGGGAGTCAATCCTACGGGTAAAGCTGGAACTTTGCAATTTGCTGATAGTAGCCAAATTGCTGATTATTCTAAGGATTTTATAGCTGCCGCTGTGGAATATGGATTGATTACAGGATATAATAATTTTTTTAATCCTGATGCCAAAGTAGATCGTCAGGCCGTAGCTCTAGTAGCTTCTAAGTTTCTGAAGTTTAAGGAGAACGGAAACACTGAGCAGCCCGCTTCCACCCCAACTGCTCAACCGAGTAAAGAACCGGTAACAGTGCCTACTCCTGTTGTTGGAGGGTCTTCGTCTTCAGAAAGTGAGCATAGCAGCAATTCAGATACAAATGCACCTGTGGTTGAAAGTACCAAGTTCGAGGCGATCGACAACTACAACGGGACACAAGATCAGCTTCGCGGGTTAGCGGGAGCCATCGGGGAGCAAGGAGCAGCAGTACAAGCCTACCTGTGGACGGATGCGAATGAGAACGGTGAAGTAGATGCCGATGAATTAGGAACAGCCATCGCATTAGGCACCAGTGCAGCAGATGGATCTGTGAGTGCGGCTAATATTGGGGATCTGGACGCAGGAACGTATACTTTCGTGATTACCGCTAAGGATTCATCCAATAATGAATCAGCGAAGAACGCTGCACATGCGGTTACGGTGACCTTAAGCAAAAACGAAGTTCCGGATACGAGTGCACCGGTAGTGGACGCAGCCAAGTTCGAGGCGATCGACAACTACAACGGGACACAAGATCAGCTTCGCGGGTTAGCGGGAGCCATCGGGGAGCAAGGAGCAGCGGTACAAGCCTACCTGTGGACGGATGCGAATGAGAACGGTGAAGTAGATGCCGATGAATTAGGAACAGCCATCGCATTAGGCACCAGTGCAGCAGATGGATCTGTGAGTGCGGCTAATATTGGGGATCTGGACGCAGGAACGTATACTTTCGTGATTACCGCTAAGGATTCATCCAATAATGAATCAGCGAAGAAAGCTGCACATGCGGTTACGGTGACCTTAAGCAAAAACGATGTTCCGGATACGACTGCACCGGTAGTGGACGCAACTAAGTTCGAGGCGATCGATAACTACAACGGGACACAAGATCAGCTTCGCGGGTTAGCGGGAGCCATTGGCGAGCAAGGAGCAGCAGTACAAGCCTACCTGTGGACGGATGCGAATGAGAACAATGAAGTAGATGCCGACGAATTGGGAACAGCCATCGCATTAGGCACTAGTGCAGCAGATGGATCTGTGAGTGCGGCCAATATTGGGGATCTAACCGCAGGAACGTATACTTTCGTGATTACCGCTAAGGATTCATCCAATAATGAATCAGCGAAGAAAGCTGCACATGCGGTTACGGTGACCTTAAGCAAAAACGATGTTCCGGATACGACTGCACCGGTAGTGGACGCAACTAAGTTCGAGGCGATCGACAACTACAACGGGACACAAGATCAGCTTCGCGGGTTAGCGGGAGCCATTGGCGAGCAAGGAGCAGCAGTACAAGCCTACCTGTGGACGGATGCGAATGAGAACAATGAATTAGATGCCGACGAATTGGGAACAGCCATCGCATTAGGCACTAGTGCAGCAGATGGATCTGTGAGTGCAGCCAATATTGGGGATCTGAACGCAGGAACGTATCGTTTTGTGATTACCGCTAAGGATTCATCCAATAATGAATCAATGAAGAACGCTGCGCATGCAGTTACAATTGAGCTTGTTAATGGTGTTCTGACCACACCTACGGTTACTAGCTCTATATATGGTTTTGACGGAGGCGGCGGTTCAAAAACAAAACAACTGATAACGGGTTCTACACAATCGCGCATTCGCTTCGACTTTTTCTCCGGAGAAAGCTTTACGAATGCTGAAATTCAGGTAACGTTGGAAGGCATGATCTTTACCACAAACGACTATTATACCATTAGTGGATGGACACATCCGACGAGTGATCAAATTAGCAATAATGGGCATACGTTAACTTTCACAGGAAGTAACATAGGTGTTTCGGATATCGCTTTTGAACTTCATAATAAAGTGATGCCGGCACCCGGGACCTATCTCATTAAGTTCAAAGCAGATGCGGATGGACCTGGAACAGCCAGATCTTATTCCGAGGAACAAGTCATTACCATAATTATTTTGCCACCGGCTTAAACTAGAAGTTTCTCATGAGTTCTTTGAACTTGTGGGAAGCTTCTTTTTTTATGAAAAATAGGATTGCTCAATATAGTCTAAATGAGTATTATGAGTAAGGTATGTTCATATAAAAATAGAGATAAACAGGATGGAGAGCACCATGAAAACAACACGTCAGAACGCATTGATTTTCTCTTTTACTTTTATGGCTTTTATTCTGGGTACGACGGAGTATATTATTGTTGGTTTACTCTCTGAAATATCCTCAAGCCTCGGAGTTACGCTTGCGACAGCCGGGGGATTGGTATCTGGCTTCGCGATTTCTTATGCCATTGGTACACCAATTATGATGTCCTTGTGCAGCCGTGTTCCGAAACGGATTACGATTCTTGTATCACTTGTATTGATTTTGCTGCTGAATTTGTGGAGTGCTGTAACTGGAACTTACAGTATGCTGCTGGTGACTAGAATAGTTACTGCCATACTATGTGGCTTTGTTCTTTCTGTAGCCATTACGGTAGCGAATGAAGCGGTTGATCAGGAGAAGAGAGGCAAAGCGATTGCTACAATTTTGAGTGGTTTTGCTATTGCGAATGTTTTTGGTGTGCCGATCGGTACTTTCGTCGGGCAGTTTTTTAATTGGCCAGCAGCGTTTGTTCTGAATGGGATATTAGCTGGAGTTGCCATAGTCCTAAATTATATCTATATTCCACGCCAATTACCGAAACCTGTGCCTAGCTCACTCAAGGATCAGATCGGATTGCTCACAAACGGCCGCATTATTCTTGCATTTCTCATTCCGGTTACGGCAGTGGGAGCCGTATTTGTGATGTATACTTACATTACACCTATTCTGGAGCAAGTCATGAATGTTCCTAAAAGCTCGGTTAGCGGTGTGCTGTTTGTATACGGAATTGCCACGATTGTCAGCAACTGGATTGGTGGCAAGGTTGCGACCGGGAATGCGGTTAGTAAGCTGAGATTCGTGTTCCTTATCCAAGCTGTGGTCTATGTTATCTTTAGTATGACCGCATCTGTTTCCATTCTTGGAATGATTGTGCTAATGGCTCTAGCCATGATGTCGAGTATTGTGAGCGCCCCTGCACAGCTCTATTTGATTGACTTAGCTAAGCAGTTCTCACCAAAAACGAAGGATCTTGCTGCCTCATTGAATCCAGTAGCCTCAAACCTGGGAATTGCAGGCGGGTCCGCGATCGGTGGAGTGGTTGCCGGGCATGGAGGATTAATCTCTCTTCCTGTAGCTGCTGCCATCCTGGCGATATTGGCCTGTGTGATTACGTTGATATGTTATAAGATGGATCATCAAAGCCAAGTAGCGGTCATCACTCAGCATCATAACTTAACCTAATGAGATGATATAAAATATCCCGGCTTCATACGAGTTCATTGAACTTGTGTGGAGCTTTTTTTATATGATAAGCTTCAAAGCGTTGACTTCCTACAGATTCAGTGCTAAACTTATCTTAAGTTAAAGATATTTAAAGTGAAGATAAAAAATCTCGATACTATCCACCAAAGAGCTTGTACAGTAGAAAAAGATCTTTTTTTAAAGTGATATCTTAACATTAAGATAATTAAACTAAACCTTCTTGTTCTTGGGAATTATATTACGAGTCAAAATCAACTAAACATTAGGAGTGTATAACAATGAGAAACTTAAAAGGGATTCACCACGTTACAGCCATCACAAGCAGCGCAGAGAAAAATTACGAGTTTTTTACTTACGTGTTAGGTATGCGTCTAGTGAAGAAAACAGTTAATCAAGATGATATTCAGACGTATCATTTGTTTTTTGCAGATGATAAGGGCAGCGCCGGAACAGATATGACCTTCTTTGATTTTCCTAACATCCCTAAAGGGGTTCATGGAACTAACGAGATTGCGAAGACATCCTTCCGGGTACCAACAGATGCTGCATTAGACTACTGGGTTAAGCGTTTTGATCGGCTTGCAGTGAAGCATACCGGCATTAAAGAGCAATTCGGCAAAAAGACAATATCCTTCGTAGATTTCGATGATCAACAGTATCAACTTATTTCAGATGAATTGAATAAAGGTGTCGTATCAGGTACACCGTGGCAAAAAGGGCCTATCCCTTTGGAGTATGCAATAACGGGCTTGGGACCGATCTTTGTACGAATTGCTGACTTCAGCTACTTCAAAGAAGTATTGGAGAAAGTGATGTTGTTTAAAGAAATTGCTCAGGAAGAGACGTATCATTTATTTGAAGTTGGCGAAGGCGGAAACGGTGCACAAATTATTGTAGAGCATAACGAGTTCTTACCGAATTCACGCCAAGGTTTTGGGACTGTTCACCATGCTGCATTCCGTGTAGAGGATCGTGCGATGCTTGACGAGTGGACAGAGCGTTTTGAAGGCTTTGGATTCCAAACTTCAGGATATGTAGATCGTCACTTCTTCGAGTCGTTGTATACACGTGTAGCACCACAAATATTGTTTGAGCTTGCCACTGACGGGCCAGGATTTATGGGAGATGAGGAATATGAAACCGTTGGCGAGAAGCTTTCTTTGCCACCTTTCTTGGAACCTAAACGTGAGCAAATTGAGAAGTTAGTCCGTCCTATTAATACCATTAGAAGTACGATCGACTTTGTAAAAGAGTGAAGAAGGGGCTGAGGAAATTGATTTCAATTGATCCAAAGCACAACAGTGAGCGGGAAAATTACAAATTATTAATTGGCACTATTATTCCTAGACCTATAGCCTTTGTCACAACACAATCAGAAGAGGGTCTCTTAAATGGTGCACCTTTTAGCTATTTTAATATCGTTTCGTCCAATCCTCCAATGGTTTCATTGGCTATTCAAAGACCGGCAGGCCGTTTAAAAGATACAGCCCGTAATATTTACGATAATCAACAGTTTGTTGTGCATATTGTAGATGAGGAGAATGTTGCGAAGATCAATCAGACTGCAGCCACATTACCTGCTTCTGAAAGTGAAATTGAATTGGCGAATCTTACACCGATTCAAAGTACAAGTGTAGCTGTGCCTGGCGTTTTGGAAGCGAAGGTGCGGATGGAGTGCAAGCTTGTTCAAGCAATCCCTCTAGGGGGTGAAGAACCTGGGAGTGACTTGTTTATTGGCGAAATTGTTCAATTCCATATCGATGAATCGATCTATCAGGAGGGGCACATTGACCCGAGAGTTCTAAACGCTGTGAGCCGCTTGGCGGGAAATAATTACGCAACTCTTGGAGAGATTTTTACAATAGATAGGCCGGAATAAGCAACTATAGAATAGACCTGCTAGTAAGCAATGAAGCCTACTTAGCAGGTCTTTTTGTGTACCGAAGCTACAGCTCGTCCGCAACCCCCAACAAAGCAATCCCTAGAATCACAACGATAATAACGGCATATTGTGCCTTGCTTAGTTTTTCTTTGAGGAAGATGCGCGATAATATTACGGAAAAAATGCTGTATGAAGCAATAAGTGGTGCCGCGATAATGGCGTTGCTGGACATAGCAAATACGTAGAAGAATTGTCCGGTCGTTTCCAGAATGGCTGCGAAGCCCTTATCCCGTTCTTTAAATAGGTTGAACTTTACCTTTTTAAAAAATTTCAGGTATGTAAAAGACAAGATGGCACATATAAAGAAGGTGTATTCATACGCGAGCAGAGCTGCTTTTTCGCTAATCAGGCTGAGTTCATCCAAATAAATAGCATCGGCAAAGGTGCCAAGTCCATCGATTAGGCAGTATAGGATTGGAAAAATGATGGCGATCACGCCAATCTGATATTTTTTATCAATCTGTGTGGTGCTGTTTTGAAGCGCTTGGTGTTCTGCTCTCTTTTCCAAGATGGCGATCCCGATAATGCCTAAGGTGATAACGGCAACACCAACGATTTCAAGCGCCCCTAGCTCATGGGTGAAAAAGATAAATAATAATATCGTCGTTACAGCGCCAGATGAATTTTGTACGGGGGAGGCAATGGATAACTCAATATATCTAAGTCCAATATAACCAACTGCCATCGACAGGATATAGAGTGCAGACACAGGGAAATATCGGATTAAGTCTATAGGATCAAAGGTTAATCCTTGAATGAGCATATAAGCTGTTGCGTGAATACCCATGACTATCCCCACGATAATGACAATCTTAATATGGCTATACCGATCCTGACTATCGGTCCCCTTTTTATAAAATAAGTCAGCCCCTCCCCAAGCGAAGGCCGTTAATAATGCAAACATAAACCACATGATCATTGCTCCTTGATGTAATTTAAAATCCCCGCCGATTATACCAGATTAGATTCTACACAGGGTGCTCATTTCGTCACACATAAAAAATACACCCTCTAGAAGCGACCGGACAAACCATAGGTTTATCGAAAGTCTATTCTAAAGGGTGTACTTCATAACATAACAGAGGGGGAAGGCGTTCTATCTTAACGTAGAGTTTTCAATGCGCCACTCCAAGCCAAGACTTGATCCAGCATCCCATTAAGATTGGTAAGATGAAGATCCGCTGGTTTGAACACAGTTCCGTTCTCGAAATCAGTGAACAGTGACAACGCAGGGTGTACACGAACGTCTGCTACCGATAGTTCTCCCAAGATTCCGCGTAGATGTTCAGCTGCACGAGCGCCCCCTACGGAACCATAACTTACGATACCTGCTGCTTTATTATTCCAAGCTTCACGGGCATAATCGAGCGCATTTTTCAGTGATGCAGAAATACTGTGGTTATATTCTTGTACGATAAATACGAAACCGTCTAGTGTAGCAAGTTTAGTGTTCCAAGCTGTTGCTTGTTCAGTTGCATCAGCCTCACCCAATAGTGGAAGCTTGAAGTCTGCAATATCTATGATCTCATAATTAGCATCCCCGCGTGCATCCGCAATCTTTTTAACCCATTCTCCTACTTGCGGGCTTAAACGACCTTGACGAGTACTTCCGAGAATAATACCGATGTTTAATTTTGACATTGTTTGTTCCTCCTCAATTTTTGTTCTACCAAATAGTTTGTCTAGGAATCCCATGAAGTACACAACCTTTTAAAATTATTATCTCAAGAGTAGTAAACTCTGGTTGTCTTTAAGTTAAGTATCTTTAAGATGAGATAATAATACCGCACATAGTGTGCTTTGTCAAGCAGCTTTATAATAGTTAGTTTATAGCTTTGCTTCACCTTTACAAAATTAGTTGTTAGGAATATAATTGTTTAAGCAACTATTAAAATAGTGTTAATTGAGAAGGGATACGATCATGACGACAAAGCATAACCAATCCGAGCTTACGTTAGGATTTATGATGGGCACGACTTATCGTAAATTAAGCATGTTATTTCAAAGTGGGCTGAAAGAACATGATATAACACCGGAGCAATGGTCAGTCCTTTTTCATATTGACAGAACGGAAGGTCTGATTCAGAAGGACATCGCTAAGCGCTCTGGTAAGGATAAGCCAACTACAACGCGAATTCTGGATCATTTGGAAGGAAAGGGACTGATCTACAAAAGAACCGGTGAAAACGATCGGCGTTCTTTTAAAGTCTATATCACAGAAAAAGGAAGGTCTCTGGTGAAGGAAACCGTTCCTATTGAAGATAAGGTGACAGAAGAGATTATGAACTGTATTTCTAGTAAGGAATATGAGTTGCTCATGGAATTGCTGCTAAGAATAAACAATCATGTAGATCAAATAACAGATGGAGAGTAGGAAGGCAAGTTATGTTAGAACAACAAGAACTACGTA
Source organism: Paenibacillus sp. FSL F4-0122 (assembly GCF_038002845.1). NCBI lineage: Bacteria > Bacillati > Bacillota > Bacilli > Caryophanales > Paenibacillaceae > Paenibacillus > Paenibacillus sp. FSL F4-0122. The sequence goes on along the minus strand of NZ_JBBODI010000001.1, from coordinate 1,106,221 downwards.
CGAAATTATGGACCAAATCTTTTATTGCTTTAACGATTAGTGCTTTATTTTTATTTATGAATTTACAGATGTTGTTATCTTCATTTCCGTCTTACGTAAAAAGCGAATTTCAGGCCGGAGATATTATGGTCAGTCTCGTTACCAGCGTCTTTGCATTAACTGCGATCGCTTCACGTTTTATGACCGCTTTTCTGATGCGGAAGGTTAGCCGCAATGTATTATTATATATTGGCTTAGCAATTGCCGCCGCTATAACCGGCCTTTATGTTGTAGCAGATTCCATTGGCTCGCTGCTGCTGATGCGTGTGGGCTATGGGATTGGATTCGGGATTGCCAGCACGATTATCCCAACGATTGTTTCACAGATTATTCCGAGCAAAAGAATGGGTGAAGGGATAGGTTATTTCGGTTTATCTACCAGTCTGGCGATGTCGATTGGTCCAATGATTGGCTTGAATGTGATGAAACAATCGGGTTTTGGAACACTGGCTATGATCGGTATGATAACCTTACTTCTTGCCTTTCCAGTACTTTTATTTTCTCGTTCACTTCCTGCGCAACCGAAAAAACAGCCTACCCCAAATCAAAGCGAATCCACCAAACCTCTCAAGGTTCCGTTTAATACAAAGTTAGTATTGCCTGCCATTCTAAATGTCATGTTGGCAATTACCTACGGGGGATTGCTAAGCTTTATCGCTTTATTCGGCGAATCAGTTCATCTGGAGCAAGTGGGTCTGTTCTTTTTATTTAATGCGGTTACGATCATCATTATAAGACCTATCTCCGGCAGATTATTTGATAAAAGAGGACCAGCTTCTGTCCTAATCCCGGCGGCGGTTTGCGTCGTTGCAAGCTTAACTGTGCTTTCTTATACGACCTCTATGCCAATGCTCATCGTTTCCGCTTTGCTATATGGACTTGGTTTCGGCGCTATTCAGCCAACGATCCAGGCTTGGATGCTTCGCACCTCAACACCTGCACAATATGGTATGGCCAACAGTATGTTCTATAACTCAACGGATTTAGGCGTAGCCAGCGGAGCTATTATTCTTGGGGCAATCTCGGCAGCAACCGATTATGGGATAATGTATCGTTATTCGGCTGGGTTTATGGTGTTGTTCCTTATCGTGTATGTGGGGATTCAGATTAACAAGGCTAGAGTGAATCCTTCAACCTTAAGTCAATAAGGGTTCGGAGATTAAGCCAATCTTTATCTACTATTCATATTATTTTAAGCTAAGGGGGTTATAGTAATCACATAACCCCCTTATAATATAGACTTTGACCCTGCCGGACGTTGGCAGGGTCCTTTTTTTGTGAAAGAAGAGAAGAAGTACATTATGTCGATGCACTTTTCTGGCCGGATGGATTATCCTTAGAAGAATAGGAATCGAAAGGGGAGAGATTTGCGGATGAATATGACATGGAACTTAGATAGTTTATATCCTTCCTTTGAATCGGAGCAGTTAAAAAGGGATCGCAAGCTACTGGACCAGCATATACAAGATTTAAAGCGGTGGGCTGAGCACCATTTGAATGTAAAAGACGTTACAGCCATGCCTGTGGAGGGCTTTTTAAGAATTTATAATGATTATAAAAGCATATATGTATGCTTGTTAGCTTATGCAGAGTTAACACTCAGCGCAGATAGTTGCTGCGAGGAAGCCATGAATCTTGCTGATGATATTGAGGAGGCCAATTCAGAAATCATTGGGGTAGTTGTGGCTTTTAAGCGCTGGTTTAGCACTTGTGATCATATGGATGAGCTTATCGTTAGCTCCCCTTATCTAATGGAGCATCAATTTTATTTGCGAGAACTCCTGTTACAGTCCAGCTATGAGTTAAGCGAAGAACTTGAAATGGCTATAGCCAAAATGCAGAGTACAGGATCCAAAGCATGGAGCAGACTGTATATGGAGAGGACTTTAAGTACACTTGCAGATTTAGTGGTGGATGGGGAAACTAGACAAGTGACACTTGCGGAGCTAAGAAGTATGGCTTATGAGAATAATGCCAGCTTAAGAAAAGCTGCTTATGAAGCAGAGGCAGAAGCCTGTAGTCTTATAGCTGAGGTCTGCGCAGCCAGCTTAAATGGCATTAGTGGTGAGGCGCTGACGATTTATGGCATGCGGGGTTATCAATCTTCGCTGGAAAAAGTGTTAATCGCTTCGAGAATGGACAGTGAGACTTTAGCAGCTATGCTCACTGCTCTTGGGGAGAGCCTGCCAGCCTTTCATACCTATTATCAAAAGAAAGCCGAGCTGCTGGGACATCCGGCAAAGCTGCCTTTTTACGATATTTTTGCACCAGTCGGTGTAGAAAACGGGAAAATTACATACGCTAACGCCAAAGATACAATCATCTCGAGCTTCGCAACCTTTAGTGAGGAACTGGCTTGTTTTGCTCAGAAGGCTTTTGATCAGCAATGGATTGATGCAGAACCTAGATCAGGCAAAGGGGGTTATGGACTTTGCATCGATATTTTCCCGATTGGCGAGAGCAGAATTATGACCCAGTTCACCGGAAATGCCATAGATATTAGTATCCTTGCCCATGAGCTCGGCCATGCCTATCATAGCTCCTGTCTGGCTAATGAAACGATGCTGAATACGGATTACCCGATTCCGATTGCTGAAACGGCTTCGATTTTTTGTGAGACGATAGTGAACCATGCCATAATTACAAATTCAACGGAGAAGGAAGCTCTGCTTATTCTGGAGAGAAGTATTTCTGATGCCGGTTATTATCTTGTAGACTTTTATGCCCGTTATTTATTTGAGATCAAATTATATGAGAGAAGAGCATTAGGCCCGCTGTCTGTTCAAGCGCTAAATGAATTGATGATTGCCTGTATGGTGGAAGCCTATGGTGAGGGCATTGACCCGGGTACAATCCATCCGTACATGTGGATGAACAAAGCTGGATATTTTATGGCTAGTAATGAATTTTTGAATTTCCCGTATTCCTTTGGTTTGTTATTCTCTAAAGGGCTGTACGCGGAATATTTAAAGAGGGGCGAAGATTTCGCCCCTAAGTATCACCAGTTCCTTAGGGATACCAGCAAACATAATATTGTTGATGTAGCACAAACAATGGATATAGATGTTCACTCCATCGACTTCTGGAGAAGTGCGTTGAAGCTGATTGAGAGCGACATTGAGGTGTTCATCGCTAAAGCCTAAACAACTCTCCAATTATGGTCACAGGTAGCTTCAATTTGGCCATGCTTTTCAATGTAGTCCGTGACAATTTCAGATATGTCGATCATAATTTCTTGAACAATCGGTTTACCCTTATACATCTCATAATCTCCGCCACCGCTAGCCCTATAATTGTTCATAACAACCTCATATTCTTTAGAGTCCTCTATAGGCTGTCCTCGGTACAGCAGATGGAGGACTCTTTCGCCTGCAGGTCTAGCGGTATCAAGCTCGTATTGTATTCCTTCCCACATATCATAATTGTAATGCTGCGGTTTAGGCTCGATGTAGGCGGGGTTAACGGCTATTATTCCGTTCTCGACTTGTTGGAAATAGTTAGCGGTTTGTTCTAAGGCCTCTCTAATATCTTGTCCTGTCAGTCTTAGGACGGTTAAGGTGTTGGGATAAATGAAGTTCGATAAAATGTCTCTGCGTGTGATGGTTTCGCTGAAACCCTTGCAATCGTTACTGAGTAAGGCTGCTGTAGAAATGTCTACGCCAGCAGCCTCCATTTGTACCTTATTCATAAATTCTATAAAAGGATGGTCAGCCAATCGGCATTCATCAGCACTGGAAATAGACAGGTCCCCGATAACCGTTCCTATTCTCTCATCCAGCCAGGTTTGTGTTTCTGATTCAAGAGTACTGCTCAGCTCTAGGATTACATCATCTGCAGCTGTTGTCTCATTAACGGTAAGGAGCTCGGCATGTTTACGCTGAATCTTCCAGTGTGTATTTTCTTTTTGGAAAATAACCGAAATTTTACCGAGGGAAAGTCCATTACAACCAGGTTGTATGATTGTAACACCGTTCAACTCCCCAGCTATGGAGCGGTGCTGATGTCCGGTAATTAGCACATCTATGCCCTCTACCTCTGTACACATGGCGTAGGCTTGATTCTCCCCCGTTAGTCTCTCTACAGGTTCTCCACTGCTTAGATCGCGTTCGAATCCGCCGTGGTAAGCTACAACGAGCAGATCAGGCTGCTCTTCTGCCCGTATAATGGCACACCAATGCTTTACAGTCTCTAGCGAATCCTCAAATTGAAGCCCTTCAATATGGCTAGGGTTCTCCCAGTGGGGGATGTAATGCGTCGTAACCCCTAGAACGGCTACTTTGATTTTATCTACCCATTTGATGATATAGGGTTTACCAAAGGCGGGTTGATTTGTCGTGTTATCTATAATTCCAGCTGATAACCAAGGAAAGCGGGAATCCTGAACGGCTTTATTCAGCAGAGTTTTGCCAAAATTGAATTCATGGTTGCCAATAATTGCAGCGTCATATTTCAATTCATTTAGTGCAGCTATGCCCGGATTCAGCTCATTACTATAATGTTTAGCTGCATAATAAGTTAACGGTGTGCCTTGAATAAGATCGCCGTTATCTATAAGGATCAGCTCAGGAGTATGGGATCTTTCTTGTTTAATGAGGGTAGCAATTGTTGCTAAGCCTGCTGGTCGTTTCTCCCCCGTGCGGTAATCGACGGGCCCAAAATGTCCATGTAGATCACTTGTTACGAGGATTTCACAGGTTATTGAATTCTCTTTATTCATAGGTAGCCCCTCCTGATAATAAGTTCAGACCTCATTCTAGCAGATAAATTGCTAACTTTAAGAGATTGGAATAAATTTTACATATATTTGATGCTTGGTTGCTATTGATTTAATAAAACACATCTATAGTTTAGAAGTACTCAAAAATAAAAATAGAAAACAGTGGAGGTCTTTCGTTTGAGAAAAATCAGTAAATTCGTATTGCCGCTAATGATGTCTATTACATTGCTTAGTGGTTGTGGCGCTAACAACACTACAAATAATGCAAACCAAGGATCGACGGACGGGGCAAATGCACCGAAGGAAACGGCAGCTCCTGTAGCAGAGGGTTATGTTCCAGAGAAGCTTACTGTACAATTTGTTCCTTCTCAAAATGCAGATACGCTCGAAGCTAAAGCGAAACCTCTTGAAAAATTACTGGGTGACAAGCTCGGTATTCCTGTAGAAGTAAGTGTCTCTACTGATTACAACACCGTTATCGAAGCTATGGCCTCTAAAAAAGTGGATGTAGGTTTCCTTCCTCCAACTGCTTACGTGTTAGCTAAAGAAAAAGGAGCAGCTGAGGTTATTCTTCAGGCTCAACGTTTTGGTGTAAATGATGAAACCGGTGGTCCAACAGATGAATTAGCGGATTTCTATAAATCTATGATTATCGTCAAGAAAGATTCTGCGATCAAATCGGTTGCCGATTTGAAAGGTAAAAAAATTGCCTATCAAAACGTTACATCCTCTGCAGGATTTGTATGGCCGGCTGCAACGCTTATGGATGCGGGACTTGATCCGCTGAAGGATGTACAAGCCATTACGGTTAAAGGTCATGATCAAGGCGTGCTTGCTGTGCTGAATGGTGACGTAGATGCAGCAGCTATTTTCCAAGATGCCCGGAACACGGTCGTTAAGGATTATCCAAAAGTATTTGAAGATACTCAAGTTCTCGCCTTTACTGATAAAATTCCTAACGATACGATTTCGGTCCGTTCAGATATGAATAAAGAATGGATTGAAAAAATCCAGCAGGCATTCATTGATATCGCAGCTGACACAGAAGGCCATGAGATTATCAAAGACATTTACTCTCATGAAGGTTATGTGAAATCACAAGACAGCAACTTTGACATTGTTCGCGAATACAACAGTAAAGTAAAAACAGAGTAGAACAGGCCGTTCAAGGATACAACGATGTTGGTGTATAACAGGCATTAAGGATAGCCAGCTCCGGATTCCCCCCCGGATCTGGCTATCTCTTTTATACGAATATACGAAAACACATAAAGGGATGATTTCATGATAGAGCTTCGTAATGTATCCAAAACGTATCTAAACGGAACCAAAGGATTAAACAACATTAACCTGACCATTCCAGCCGGAGAATTTGTAGCTATTGTTGGTCTTTCGGGAGCAGGGAAGTCGACCTTGCTGCGTTCCATTAACCGGCTTCATGATATTTCCGAAGGTAATATTCTTATTAACGGACAGTCCATTACGAATGCAAAAGGAAGCCGGCTACGAATGATCCGTAGGAATATCGGAATGATCTTCCAAAGCTTCAACTTAGTGAAACGTACGACTGTGCTTCGTAATGTTTTGGCAGGACGGGTGGGCTATCATTCCACACTGCGGACGATACTTGGCAGATTCCCACAAAAGGATATCGATTTAGCCTTCGAATCCCTTGATCGGGTAAATATCGCCGAGAAGGCCTATACACGTGCAGATCAGCTATCTGGAGGTCAGCAGCAACGTGTAGCTATTGCCCGTGTTCTTGCGCAGGAGGCACAGATTATCCTCGCAGATGAACCTGTAGCTTCACTAGATCCGCTCACAACCAAGCAGGTTATGGATGATCTAAAGAAGATTAATATGGAACTCGGGATTACGACCATTGTGAATTTGCATTTTATTGATCTGGCTAGAGAATACGCTACCCGGATTATCGGGCTCCGGGCAGGAGAGGTTGTCTTCGATGGTCCTGTATCGGAGGCAACCGATGAGAGGTTTGCTGAGATTTACGGCAGACCGATTCATCAGGAAGAGTTGTTGGGTGAGCCTGTACTCGGAGGCGTGTGAGATGAGTGTGAATGCAGAGAAGCTACATCCCAAACCGCCAAGAAAGATAAAACATTATTTTACAGCCATTATATTAGTAGTATTACTGTGGAGAAGTGCTGTCTTAACCGATTCATCCTTCGGAGAGCTGATTTCCGGTCTGCCGAATATGCTTGATTTGCTTAAGGAAATGTTTCCCCCGAACTGGGGGTATTTTGACAACATTATAGATGCGATGCTGGAGACGATCCGGATGGCGCTGGTTGGCACAACGTTTGGTGCCATTCTTGCGGTTCCGGTTGCGCTGTTGTGTGCAAGCAATATTACGCAAAGCCGTTGGCTTCATTATCCGGTCCGTATGCTGCTGAACCTGATCCGCACGATTCCCGATCTGCTGTTGGCTTCTATCTTTGTGGCCATTTTCGGCCTCGGTGCGCTTCCTGGGATATTTGCTTTGACGATATTTTCGTTGGGGCTGATCGCCAAGCTTACCTATGAAACGATGGAGACGATTGATCAAGGACCTTTGGAAGCAATGACTTCAGTAGGGGCTAATAAGATTCAACGCATTATGTTCGGAGTCATTCCACAGGTACAGGCTCATTTTATGTCTTATGTCCTATATGCCTTCGAGATTAATGTTCGTGCTGCGGCGGTTTTAGGTCTGGTAGGAGCGGGTGGGATCGGCCACTATTATGAAGTCACCCTAGGCTTTTTGGAATACGATAAGACTTGCACCATCATCTTGTTCACATTAGCAGTAGTACTGATTATTGATTATGTAAGCACTAAGCTGCGGGAGAAATTAATATGAGTAAATCATGGAATACCCTTGTCCCTAAACCCCGTAAAAATCGTTTTCGTTGGCTGATTTATGTAGCCCTAGCTGCGTTATATATTTGGGCTTTTTCGGGAGTGCCGTTTAATGGATTCAAAGAAACCGCCGGGATCATTACTAAAGCAATTTTTGCCGGGATATTCTCACCTGACTGGGCCTTCGTTTATTTACCAGATGGGGAGGATCTCCTGCGGGGATTGCTCGAGACGTTAGCTATTTCAATCCTAGGCACTTTTATCTCGACCTTTTTATGTATTCCTTTTGCATTTTGGGCTGCAGTTAACATGAGCAAGGGAAAGGTAATTTCAGGTTCCGGCAAGCTGATGTTGAGCTTTATACGAACCTTCCCTGAGATTATTATGGCTTTGTTATTCATCAAGGCTGTTGGACCGGGTTCTTTTGCAGGTGTGCTGGCTCTGGGACTACATTCGGTGGGCATGCTCGGCAAATTGTTCGCGGATGAGATTGAGAATATCGACAACGGTCCACTCGAAGCTTTAATTTCTTCTGGCGCCAGCCGCATGCAGGTATTGTGGTTTGCAGTGTTACCGCAGGTGCTGCCGGGATTCTTATCCTATACCTTATATAGATTCGAAATTAACGTTCGTTCGGCTACGATTTTAGGTGTGATTGGAGCAGGGGGGATCGGCACACCGTTAATCTTCGCGCTCAGTTCACGGAATTGGGACCGCGTGGGGATTATACTGCTAGGTATCATTGCGATGATCACAATTATTGATTTGATTTCCGGCAAGATCCGGAAGAAGCTGGTGTAACCGAGTTGCATAATGATATGTGAGACAAAGACCTCCTTAGGGTATGAACCGAACCTAGGGGAGGTCTTTTATGATATGATCCATACTATATTGGACCATTCGAAAATGTATGAAAAAGTAATAATTATTTTTTCTGAAACATATGTTGGTCTATCCGACTTGTACCAAAGGAGTTGAAGGTTTGGAATCTGCGCTTATTGGCAGCTTTGTATCGGCAATGGCTACCGTTCTTGGAGCATTTCCGATCCTGTTCGTGAAGAGGTTATCCGAGAAGTGGAAAGATATCCTCGTAGCCTTCACTGCGGGGATTATGGTGTCCGCCTCCACGTTTGGACTCATGCCGCAATCGATCAAAGAATCGGGGATTATCGCTTTAACCTTGGGCTTGATTACCGGAGTGCTGCTGCTTGATTTAATTGAAAATAACATCCCGCATATCGATGTGGAGAATAAGCCCGGTTATACCAATATGGATTCAAAAGCGCTGCTTGTTATGATTGCGCTGTTCATCCACAACATACCAGAAGGCCTCAGTACAGGTTTCAGTTATGCCAGCGAACAGGCCAGTTTAGGTCCTACCGTGGCGATTGCCATTGGCGCACAGAATATGCCGGAAGGTTTGATTCTTGCGGTCTTTCTGATGAATTCGCGAACTAGCAAGCTAAAAGCCTTAGGAATCGTTACACTTACCGGCTTGATGGAGATGGTATCTGCGGTGATCGGGTATTTTACTGCTAGTTACCTGCATAATGTTGTGGGTTATGGTCTAGCTTTTGCAGCCGGGGCTATGCTCTTTATCGTCTACAAGGAGCTGATTCCGGAGAGTCATGGCCATGGTTATGAGCGGCCTTCGACGTATTCGTTTATTTTTGGATTATTGATCATGGTGTACATCACGCAGATATTTGGGTGAGCAAATAGAACTCTAATCTATAAAAAAGAAGACCAATGAAATGCCAGAGCAGCTTTAAGCTGCCTGACCTCATTGGTCTTTGTCTTGTTATAACTAAGCTTTATCCCCGCAGAATCGCCTCAATTTGCTCTAGCTCTTCAGCGCTAAGCTCCGGGGCATTTAAGGAAGCGATGGCATCTTCAATCTGGCTTACCTTACTTGCGCCGATCAATGCAGAAGTTACTTTGCCTCCACGGAGTACCCAAGATAACGCTAATTGAGACATTTTTTGTCCACGTGCAGCAGCAATCTCGTTCAGTTTGCGAACCTTGCCGATCGCCTCTTCGGTAATGGCATTCTCAGACAGGAATACACTTGGACCAGCGGCACGGGAATCAGGAGCGATTCCGTTTAGATAGCGATCGGTCAGTATGCCACCTTGTAACGGGGAGAACACAATGGAGCCGATGCCTTCTTCAGACAATACATCCTGCAAGCCATCTTCAATCCAGCGGGACATCATGGAATAGTTTGGCTGATGAATCAGGCATGGCGTGCCAAGTCGACGCAGAATTTGTGCCGCTTCGCGTGTTTGTTCAGGTCCGTAATTCGAAATCCCGACATACATCGCTTTACCTTGGCGTACCACGAGGTCCAGCGCAGCCATGGTTTCTTCCAGTGGTGTATTTGGATCTGGGCGGTGGTGATAAAAAATATCAACATAATCCAGTCCCATACGTTTTAAGCTTTGATCTAGGCTGGAGACGAGATATTTTTTGGAGCCCCATTCACCATAAGGACCAGCCCACATATAATATCCAGCTTTAGTCGAGATAACCATCTCATCACGATAAGGGGTCAGATCCTTTTTAAGAATTTGGCCAAAGCTTTCTTCGGCGGAGCCTGCGGGTGGACCGTAATTATTGGCAAGGTCAAAATGAGTGATTCCAAGATCAAAAGCTCTTCTTACCATGGCGCGGCCATTCTCAAATAAGTCGTTGCCGCCAAAGTTATGCCATAGACCAAGCGAGATCGCTGGCAGGAGTAGACCGCTCTTTCCGGTGCGATTATATTTCATATTGTCATATCTGGTAGCGCTTGCGTTATACATGATTTATTCCTCCTATAAACACTTATTACTTAGTAAGTTACGTCCTTATTGTAGCGAAAGATCGCGGACAAACGTATGTCAGCAAGGAAGGAGTTTATAGTACAATGTCATTTTCGAGATGACGGCTACGGTATTCTTTTGGCGAACAACCTTTCACCTTCTTGAACATCCGCGAAAAGAGTAAGGGGTCCTGATAGCCTACAGAACGTGAGATTTCACCAATCGTGCATAGGGTCTCTGTCAGCAGCTCGCACGCCTTAGCGATGCGGAAATTTAATAGATACTGCTGTGGTGGCATACCTATTGTCCGTTTGAACAAGGAGGATAAATATTTGCGATCCAGCTTGAGCGAAGAGGACATCATCTCAACCGAAATATTTTCACAATAATGTGTATGCAAAAAGTGCAGGCATTGCTCGACGTAAATACTTTTTTGACGTGGTAAAGGAAGTACATCTGGAACTGCTGGCACCGCTCGAAGTAACAGAGAAAAGAACTCATACATAATTGCTTTTAGAGGTAGATCCAGGCTGTCCGAAGCTTCAGCTGCTTGTGTCAGGAGCTCGTATAGTTTCGGCATAAGCTGTTCATCCATTGGAAAGATCGGGTGCTCAGGTGACAAGGCGGTTTTGGCCAAAATATAATCAACCTGCTCCCCGGTAAAAGCTACCCAAGAATAGGTCCATGGATTTGCTATGTCTGCTGTGTAGGCAGTTACGATATGCGGATAGGTGAGAAAAGCTTGTCCTGGTTTAAGATAATGGGTCTGTTCACCCACAGTAACTTCACCTGTTCCTGCATGGATAAAATGTATCTTATATACGTCACGAACCCCAGGCCCAAAAAAATGCCCGGGAAGACACTGCTCCCGCCCCCAGTAATGGAGATGCAAGTCGGGATTGCCTCGGAAGGGACGCTCAGAATTATAGTTAAATATCGCCATGGATGATTCCTTCTCTTTCTTTTATAGAGTTGATCTAGGGTAGTTGTACCCGCTTACTTTTATTATACAGCATATTTTAGAAGGAATATGAACTCGGAATTGTTGCGAATTTAAATATCGTAGTTTATCCTTGTCCAGTTTGGTTAAGTAAGCTATGAAGCTGAACGTATGAGCTAACTACATCAATAGGAGGTAATGGAGATGAATAAGAGAATAGTGGGTGTCTTTGCTGCCGAATACGAAGCTTCGCGAGCTATTGAGGAGTTGAAGCGTCAGGGCTGTAGGACAGAGGATATTTCGATTATCGCGAGAAATAAAGCGGATGAGGAAACGCTTAGAGACGAGTCGGGAACCGTGGCCCCGGAAGGTATGGCTACAGGTGCAGCTACTGGTGGTCTGCTGGGTGGAGTAACGGGGCTGCTGATGGGAATTGGCGCTTTGGCTATTCCTGGTATTGGACCTATTATTGCAGCCGGACCTCTTGCGGCAACACTAGCCGGAGCGGCGATAGGCGCAGGCAGTGGCGGTTTAGTCGGCGGACTTATTGGCCTTGGTATCCCTGAAGAGGAAGCAGAAAGCTACGATAACTACGTGGATGAAGGTCATATTCTAGTAATGGTGGATGTGGAAGGCGAGCAGAAGGAGCAAGAAGTGAAACAAATCTTCACAAAGTATAACAGCCTGAACGCAGAACGCTTTGAGAAAGTTGCTAATATAGATCCATTAGCGAGTGAGCGTATTGGAAATAAATAAGAAGCAATTAGCATTCAGTGTAAAAAAAAAACAGGCTATCTCACTAGCAATGGATACTGTTAGTGAGATAGCCTGTTTTTTGTGGTTTTATAGAGAGACAGCATTTTGTCTAACGGTCAGCGCTTCTGGTATTTCTTTTCCTGGTAGGAAATGAATGCTGCGGATATAGCGGATCGTGCGGCTCTGTGCGCGCATGATTACCGAATGTGTCTCCGCGCGTTCTTTGCCGATGAAACGGACACCGTTCAGGAATTCACCTGACGTTACACCCGTGGCGGCAAAGAGGACGTCGCCCGTGCCAACCATATCTTCCATGTATAGCACTCGCGTAGGATTGGCAATTCCCATGCGTACACAGCGCTGCAGCTCTATGGGTCCATCCGGGAGCAATCTGCCCTGCATTTCACCACCAAGGCATTTCAGTGCAGCGGCAGCAAGAACACCTTCGGGTGCTCCACCGGAACCCATATACAAATCGACATCGCTGTCTGGCAGTGCAGCCGCAATAGCGCCAGCAACATCTCCGTGACCAAGCAGCTTAATTCGTACCCCGGCTTCACGCAGGCTATTAATCAGCTGCTCATGCCGTTTGCGATCCAGCACCATTACGGTTAACTCGGAGAGGGATTTGCCAGTGAAATGGCAGGCTTTTTGCAGAGTGATCTCTACAGGGTCCTCGAGTCTAAGCTTCCCGGCAAGTTCGGGCCCGCAGGCTAGCTTCTCCATATAAATGTCCGGGGCATGCAGCAGGCTGCCTTTATCTGCTATAGCAATAACAGATTGCGCATTATGCAGGCCGCAGGCAACAACCTCAGTTCCTTCGAGTGGATCGACGGCTACATCGACAGAGGGACCTTTTTGGTTCCCGACTTTCTCACCAATATAGAGCATTGGAGCATCATCCATCTCTCCTTCACCAATCACAACAGTTCCGTCGATGGACACAGAATCGAACATGGAACGGATCGCAGTCGTGGCTGCATCATCTGCCGCATTTTTATCGCCCCGCCCAATCCAGCGAGCCGAGGATAAAGCACCTAGTTCAGTTACCCGTACAATCTCAAGGGCCAGTTCGCGCTCCATTCTAATTCCCTCCAGTGCATTCTATATATTTTGTAAACTGAAATTTAGATATAACCCATAATAATCCCAGCGGTTTCTTCTATAGCCTTGTCAGTAATATCAATTACAGGACAGCCCAGCTTGTTGAACAATGAAGCGGCGTATTCCATCTCTTCGGTGATCCGTTCCAGACTTGCATATTGGGAGCCTGTCGGTAATCCCAGAACCTTGAGTCGCTCAGAGCGGACCTTCAGCATGTACTCGGGTTTCATGGTTAATCCGATAAGCCGGTTCGGCGGCAAGCTTAATAGTTCTTGTGGAGGACCAATCTCCGGGATAATCGGATAGTTAACGACTTTTTTTCCTCTATGGGCCAAAAAGATGCTAAGCGGTGTCTTTGAAGTACGGGACATGCCCAGCAGAACGATATCGGCTTTGAGCATGGCACCCAGATCACGGCCGTCATCACAGGCGACGGTGAATTCTATAGCTTCTATGCGGCGGAAATAATTCTCGTCGAGCTGGTGGAGAAGACCTGGCCGCTGCTGAGGAGCATCGTCGAAGGTATCAATGAAGGCCTGCATCATAGGGCCCATGATATCAACGATCCGCAAATCAAGACGTACCGCTTCCTCGCGGATCATTTCTCTTAATTCTGGCTGCACTAATGTATAGGCGACAAAACCTTGATGCTGAGCTGCTTCTTCCATAAGCTTGCGTAGCTCGTCTTCATGCCTAATATTGCCGTATCTTTTAATGGTGACCTGCTGATTCTGAAATTGGTGAATAACGGCCTGCACGACAGCCTCTGCCGTATCTCCTATAGAATCCGAGCATATCGTTATTAAGTTGGAAGATTGCTCGATGCTCATGGGTTCCTCCTGTTATCCTTTGGCTTCAAGTTCGAGGAGAAGTTTGATGATGGAGGTTTTTGTTAAACGTCCTACCACATCCAGTTTTGTACCGCCGTCTTCAGCGGCGCTGGGAACAACCACCGGCAAACTGTCTACCTCGTGAAAAATCATCTTATGTGCAGCTTCAAGCACCGGCTCATCCGGTGAAGTTGTGACCACTTTGGGCTGGCGCGTCATAACCATGCTTACGGGCATGGAGACTGCACCGGGGTTGCCCAGGGTTACCTTTAGGAAATCCTTACGTGAAGCAACGCCCGTGAGTTTACCCTCTTCGTCACAGATAATAAGAGTGCCTACATCTTGTAGAAAAAGCGTAACTACGGCATCTTGAATAGTTGTGGTCTCACGGATAACTATAGGTACACTTTGAATTTCTTTGACCATCGTTTCCTGCAGCAGATAACCGCTTCCCTGACGACTGGATGATTTCAATCCTGGGAAGTACCCGACCTTCGGCTTGGCGTCGATATATTTGAGCATAACCAAAACAGACAGATCCGAGCGAATTGTTGGCCGGGTAAGATTCAAACTTTCGGCAATCTGTTCGCCGGTAATCGGAGCTCTTTTGTTAACGATATCGATAATCTCTATTTGACGTGATGTCAGTTCGATCACAATTCCCTCCACTTCCGATAAAAAAGGCATTCCTCTTTAGAAAAGAAGCGCCGTTAAGCGAATCCTCCTTTCATATATGAGTCATATTTAGCTGTGTTTAATTTAACTTGTTTATATAATACGCAATAGTGGTCATAAATGCAATATATAGTACGTCATATATTTGTTTTTTTTAACGCAACAGTGTTGATCTTCTTTTTTTGCAGTAATTGCTTTAAAGCATCAGCATTCACTAGGATTGTTCCGGCAATGATGGTGAACACTCCGAGAATTGTAATCCAAGATACGGACTCCTTGTAAAAGATAAAGCCTACACCCACGGCAATCGGTGGAGAAATATAAAGCCAGGTAGAAGGAAACACTGGGTTGGTCTTAGCTACGAGCCAGTAGAACAAGGTATGGCCGACCATGGAGCCGATAACTGTGAGATAGAGCAGTGAACCTGCTGTCTCGAATGAGAAGAGAAATGCAGGATGTACTTTTTCCGTGGCAAAAGAAAGAATGAATAACAGTGCACCGCCATACATCATTTGAGCCGCATTCAGTGCGATCGGTGAGACTGCAGGCATACTGTTAATTACTTTTTTGGAGTAAATCGCACCTACAGCATAGCAACACTCTCCAATTAGGACTACAGTGCAACCGATGAGCCACAGTGGTGAAATATCAACGGCGAGATTGGGGAGAACCAGCAGCAGTACGCCAGTGAAGCCGATGATGCAGCCATATAGGGAGATGGCGGGTGCCTTTTGCCGAAGAATAGAGGTTTGGAGCAGCAGGATCATGATCGGTCCAGTGGCAGAGAGTACAGCTGCAAGCCCTGAAGAAACATATTGTTCAGCCCAGTAGAGACCCGCGAAGGTGCCGAAGGTTAGTGCAGACCCGGTGAACAACATTTCTTTGCGCAACAGCAAGGAGAAGCTGGCTTTACGTTTCCAGACCATCCATAGGAATAGAACAGCGCCCGCGACAAAAAATCTTAAGCCCGCTGAAAAAAAAGGAGGCGCACCGGCATCTACGCCGATTTTGATAGCTAGAAAGGTCGTGCCGAAGATCAGACATACAAGTGCATAAGCAAATAAGATCATTTTGAAAGTCCCCTTTTGTGTGCTTTATAAAATATAAGAATTTATAAGCTGGCATTTTGTTAATCATATAGGGGAGAGGACAGAACAGATTGCCTTGTGTAGAACAGATTAATTCAGAAATCGTGTACAATATGATTACAAGGTTGTTCGGAGAGGAGTTGTAGCCAGATGAAAAAGGTTGTGGGAGCGGAGCATAATCATCCCTTGTTTCGGCAGGTCTATGAATTTCTATTAAATCGCATGGAGCGAGGGGAGTGGGTCGCACATGATAAGCTTCCTTCTATACGGCTGCTGGCGGAGGAGCTTAAGGTACATCGACTGACCGTCTTCAAAGCGTACAGACGGTTGACGGAGGATGGAAAGGTTTATGTAAAAGATAAATCAGGATATTACGTGGCACCCATAATCTCGCTTCCTGCTATTGAAGTAGGAGCCGCAGTATCGGCTTATGCGCTCACTAACCCGCTGTCTGATATTCAGAGAGTGCCAGTTAAGTATCAGTTCTCGCAGGCGCTGATTGATCCGGGGCTGCTGCCGAACCTTTTTCTATCTGACTATGTCAAAAAAGTGTTCGATCTATATCCCAAGGTAATGGGAACGTATGCCTCGGTCCAGGGGGATAACGAGCTGCGTGAGACGTTAAGCCACCACTTTCGGAAGCAACATCGGCTGCAGTTAACTTCGGAAGAGCTGCTTATTACCTCGGGTGCGCAGCAGGCGATCAATCTGATTGCCCGGATTGTGCTTGGTCCTCTGGATACGGTGCTTGTGGAGCGGCCTACTTATAGTGTTGCTATGGATATTTTTCGCCGGGAGGGGGCACGGTTGGTTCCGGTAGAGATCACTCCGGAGGGATATGATCTGGAGGAAGTAGAAGCTTTGATGAAAAAGCATAAGCCGCGTATGTTCTACATTAATCCAACGCATCACAATCCAACTGGATACACGGTGCCTGTGCAACAGCGCAAGCTGTTGGTAGAACTGGCCGAGCGTTATCGCTGTTTACTGGTGGAGGATGACCCGTTCCGCGATATGTATTTTGATGAGGAGCCGCCGCCGCCCTTTTTTGCTTATGATACGGAGGGCTGGGTGATTTATATCAGCAGCTTCAGTAAATATGTAGCCCCTGGCTTACGAATCTGTGCGGTGGCCTGCCGATATCCATTTATGGAGCGTCTGATCACGGCCAAATCACTCGCGGACAATGGTACTCCGCTGCTGAATCAAAAAATATTTCTACATTACTACACCTCCCCACGCTTGCAACAGCATCTCGGTAAGCTGCGCATTGCGCTTCAAGTGCATAAGGAAATCGTAGAAGAGGAGCTGGCGGGTACTGGCTGGGAATGGACGACTCCGCAAGGCGGATTAAATCTATGGGTGAAACTACCGGAGCATCTTACGATGGATCGCCTGTTTGCTTCAAGTATGGCGCAGTCGATCGCTTTTGTTCCTGGGGAGTTATTTGATCCACTGGGGGAAATGAAGTCAAGGCTTCGCCTAAGTTATTCCTTTGCAAGCGAAGGGGTGCTACGCGAAGGAATACAGCGTTTGATTGGGATCGCGCACAGTTTGTGAGTGGGTACAGCAGGTATGGGGGATTAATGAAGAGGATATGAGGAGTTAAAGAAGATTAGAGGAATTAAAGAAGAGGATTAGAGGAATTGCTACCGGATAAACTTGTATCACTTGTTTGGGAATTCCTGTAACACTTTCCACGTTTACTCCGTCTGTAAGGTAAAGAAGGGGGTTTTCAAATTGCGAAAGATCAATTTCCGAAAGTTCAATTTCCGAAGTCCAATGATGATATTTCTAGGTGTCCTATTAATATTTACGGCTTTGCTGACGGTGCGGCCCTCAGTCACTTACGCCTGTTCCTGTGTTATGCCTGCGGAGCCACTGGAAGCTCTTGAGAAAAGTACAGCTGTCTTTGTCGGGAAAGTAGTGGACATGAAGGAGCCGTCACAGGGGAACATAATTTCTTCTGCTGATCCAGTAAAGGTAACCTTTGAGGTGGATTCCAGCTGGAAAGGGGTCGAGGGGAATCAAGTTACATTGACTACGGCTTTATCTTCTGCAAGCTGCGGCTTTGAGTTTGTGGAAGGGGAAAGTTACATTGTCTATGCTTATGCTAGAGACGGTGGAGACTCTGGTAATCTGGAGGCTAGTTTATGCAGTCGAACTAAGCGGCTAACCGCTGACTCAGTGGATCTGAAAGAACTGGGGCCCGGTATTTCGGCAACGACACCTACCGCTTCTCCGGAGGTAACCCCGAATAATTCACCGGAGTCAGGAGCTGGGAGTAATGGGTCTGATCTAACGGGGGACCCCGCTGCGGACAGTGATTCCTTTCCACTTGTTACTGTGGGGATCAGTGGAATAATTATCGTTCTAGTAACTATCGCTGGGGCTGTTCTATACCGTCGTAGAAATGATGGAACGCGCAAAAAATGACTCTACCTGTAGAGTCACGTCATGTAATGGTGAGATCAAAGTAGGCAGTAAGAGTATATAAGGTGTTGTGCTGAAATAAGCGGTCGCTCGGGATAACATCCGAGCGACCGCTTATTTGTTTGAGATGACCTTGAGTAACTGGTGGGCTTGTTGGTGGCTGCTGGTGCTGGTGGTTGTGCTGGTGCTGGTGCTCAATTGTAGCTCGGAACCATCTAGAATCAATAATTAGGGAAATCCTCCCTGATTTTATCGTGTTTTACTCAATATTAGCGATAATTGCGGAATTCCTCCCTAAAATTCTGCGGAAATTGCCCTTTTTGCCTATAATCGGCTAATTATTAAGGAGAAATTCCGCAAAAAGTTCAATGTGTGCTTATAAAGTACGATTATTAGGGAGGAATTCCGCAAAAAGTTCAACGTGCGCTTATGAAGTTCGATTTTTAGGGAGAAATTCCGCAAAAAGTTCAATGTGTTCTTATAAAGTTCGATTATTAGGGAGAAATTCCGCAATAAGATTAACGCGCGCCTATAAAGTTCGAATTTGAGGGAGAAATTCCCTAAATATGATTTCAAAGTGGGCGGGACTTTGTGAAGCAAATTCTAGTTATTATTGGTGTGGCAAAGTGAAGCAAGATGAACTCTAGATATTGTAGGGTGTTGCAAAGTGAAGCAAGTTGAACTTTAGATGTTGTAAGGTAAAGCAAGGTGAATTCCGTGTAGCAAGGTTAATTTGGGTGATGTGATTAAGGTGAATTTAATGAGTTAATGATGAATTTTTGCGATGTAAGTTGAAATCAGTTGAAGTAAGTTGTGAAGTAAGTTGCGATGTAAGTTGAAATCAGTTGAAGTTAGTTGTGAAGTTACTTGAAGCTAGTTGAAGTCAGATAAAATTAGTTAAAGTTAGAAGATGTCAATTGAGTTTAGATCGCAAGCCTACCTCGCCCTCGTCACACCCACCCAAATAACCGGGTAAGCTGAGCGACAGCAAAGGTTACTCCGATGGCGATACCCAGCGGAATGACTGCTGAGAGAACGGCCCACTTCATGCTTTTTGTTTCCTTGTAAATGTTCACGAGTGTCGTACCACAAGGATAGTGAAGCAGGGAGAACAGCATCATGTTGAGTGCGGTCAGCCAGGTCCAGCCATGTGAGAGAAAGACATCTTTGATACTGCCTAAACTGTCGATATCAACCATAGCGCCTGAGGACATATAGCCCATAAGCAAGATAGGCAATACGATTTCATTCGCAGGAAGTCCAAGAATAAAGGCCATGATGATAAAGCCGTCCATGCCGAGCATATGTGCAAACGGATCAAAGAATGTAGCCATATGATTCAGTACAGAATCGCCGCCAATAAACAGATTGCCTAGAATCCAAGTGATAATTCCGGCAGGGGCAGCAACGACGATAGCCCGAGTAAGTACGTTAAGGGACTTATCTTTGGAGGAAATAAGTATGGTCTTCCAGATTTGTGGACGGCGGTAGGGAGGAAGCTCCAATGTGTAATGTGTGGGAACCCCACGCAGCGCAGTTTTGGACATGACCAAGGAAACAGTCAAGGTAACAATGATGCCGATTAGAACCATCCCCATTAGGACGGAGGCAGTGGTGAATGTACGAAGCGCACCTGTCGTAGCGGCTCCTGCCATAAATAAGGAAGACAATAAAATCAGCGTGGGCCAGCGGCCGTTGCAAGGGACAAAATTGTTGGTCAGTATAGCCAGCATTCGTTCACGCGGCGATTCGATGATTCGTGTGGAGAGGATAGCGGCCGCGTTACAGCCGAAGCCCATGGACATGGTTAAAGCTTGCTTGCCATGACCACCTGATTTTTTGAATAGTCGGTCCATGTTAAAAGCAACGCGTGGCAGATACCCGAAATTCTCAAGCAGAGCGAATACGGGGAAAAAGATCATCATTGGTGGCAGCATGACACTGATTACCCATGAGGTGCCTCGATACAAGCCAAGCACAAGCACGCCGTGCAGCCAAGCTGAGGCATGGAGAGCCTCAAATCCCGCTGTCAGATATCCTTCGATGAAGCCAAAGAAGGTAGCGAGCCAGCTAGAAGGGTAGTTAGCCCCGGCAATCGTAATCCAGAATACGACACCGAGAATGGCGAGCATGATGGGAAAACCCCAAATTTTGGAGGTCACGATATTATCCAGCTTATAAGTGCTGTTCAGTTTCTTCTTATCCCGATAAGTAACTGCATCCCCGCAGATGCCTGCGGATACGCCATATATACCACTGACAATCTCATCCCGAATGGCTCCGCCGTCAGCGAGCTTTTTTGCGGTAGACAATAGGGAATCTAGAGCGTCAGAACCCTTAGTGATAGGCAGTGACTCCATGGCCGATGACCTCCTTTGCTTCGGGTAAATCCTTGCTTTTCATATGTTCTTTGAGTGAAGTAAGCAGGCTGTCATCACCGTCCAATAAGCGCAGTGCAATCCAGCGAGCGGGATATTTGGTGCCGATGGTTTGCTCTACCAATGGTGTAAGCTCGGCAATTCCCCGTTCGATCTCTTCGTTGTAACTAATGCGCAACGGCTGCGCTGTGAATGCGCCTGTAGCCACTCGCTCCACTTGATCCAATAAGGCATCGATCCCGATTTTATTGCGTGCCGATATCGCAACGACGGGTACGCCGAGACGTTTGGAGATACTCTTCAGGTTGATGTCGATGCCCAGCTTACGTGCTTCATCAATGAGGTTGATGCAGACAACCGCCCGTCCGGTAATCTCCAGCACTTGCAAGGCAAGATTGAGATTACGTTCCAGCGAAGTAGCGTCAAGCACTACAAGTGTCACATCTGGCTGTTCAAAAATAATATAATCTCTAGCCGCTTCTTCATCCGCGGAATTTGAGTATAGGGAGTACGTTCCTGGTAAATCTACCGCGAGGTATGAATGGTTATTGTGTTTGAATTCCCCTTCGGCAGTAATGACGGTTTTACCTGCCCAGTTTCCAGTATGCTGTCGCATGCCGGTTAGCAGGTTGAATAGTGTGCTTTTTCCAGTGTTAGGATTGCCTGCAAAAGCGACGGTGAACTGACTCATGCTTCTACACCTCCAATTAATTCTCCGAATATTAAAGAACTTTCTTCTCTACGCAATGCAATGGTCGTATTGCTTACCCGAAAAGCTATAGGATCTCCTAATGGACTACGCCGCAACACCTCTACGATATTCCCGACTACGAACCCGAGGTCCAGTAATCTTCTTCTAAGCACACCTTGGACTTCAATGTCGCTGATGCGCAGCGTGCTACCCTTTGCAGCTTCTGATAAAGGAATAGTTGTTCCAGTCATGAGATCCCTTCTTTCATTTATATTTTTACCGCCTATGGTTTTTATTTTGTGTATTAGAACATTTCTTGTAGTCTGGCACAACATTAGTATATGGCAACAACTTTGTCCCTGCAACAAGAATGTTTCCCTTAGGCAAAATAAAATTAAGCAAAAAAAGCCCCTGACGAAAAAGGGCTTGTACGCTCTTTTCCGCAGGGTTGAGCTTAATTCCTAATTAGCAGTAAAATTACGACCAGCTGCCAAAATCAAGTGTACGTCCGGTCTCGACCAAGGTTTTAATATTACTCAGAACCTGCCACCAGGCGTTGATACTGCCAGCATATGAAGGATCATCAGGATGCCATTCATCGTGGATAAGCGTAAGCTTAGTAGTTCCACCCACCGGTTCAAGCAGCCAAGATATACGCGATTCATATCTTTCTGTACCCTTATGATAGGAGGGGCCGACCTTATGCGTGAAACGAAACGCTTTTTGTGGAGTGAACTCCAGCAGAGTCCCATATACATGTATCGTTTCATCGCCATCTTCACCGGGACCAACATATTCCAGCAATTCGCCTTCTTTAAAGGTGGATTGGATTACGCTACCGTAGTAAATCTGTTTAGTACCTTCCGGAGAGATCAA
The DNA here is from genome assembly GCF_038002845.1 of Paenibacillus sp. FSL F4-0122. Lineage (NCBI taxonomy): Bacteria > Bacillati > Bacillota > Bacilli > Caryophanales > Paenibacillaceae > Paenibacillus > Paenibacillus sp. FSL F4-0122. Next base: position 1,084,031 of record NZ_JBBODI010000001.1, on the reverse strand, counting down.
AGTCTCCCATACCTGCTCAGGTGTTCCGCCAATATAAAATTCATAGTGAAGTTCTTTCATTTGTTATTCCTCCTTGGTTTGTACAATCATTAATTCCCTTAGACTTATTTACACTATACAAAAGGATCACTGACAATTACGGTCAGTGATCCTAAAATAATCATTTTAAGTTTTATAATAAGCTGCCAGATCGGTAGCTATTGCGGACAGCTTTTGCTTCAGAGCTAAAGGCTCTAGGATTCGTAGTGTTGATCCATAAGGCAACAAGAAGTAAGGCGCATAAGTCAGTAAGGAGGTCTCATCGACTTGAAAGCGGGCTTGTCCGTCAATACGCTGCACCAGAGTATGTCCAAACAGCCAATGACTGCATAGATCGTTCAGGATTCCTTCATCAGCGGCGATGACTACTGCTATGAGTTTCTCTGGAGTATTTGGTGTTGGCAGCAAGCTTTTTAACAAAAAATCACGTGCAGAGAAGTCAGCAGGACGGGCAAACACAGCTTCTGTACGTTTCAGTTCAGTCATTCTATCGACTCGGAAAGACCGAATTCCTTGCCTCTGATGGCAATAAGCAACGGTGTACCACTGCCCTTTCCACAGTACAAGTCCATAAGGATCAATAGCGCGGGAAGAAATTGTCTCCCCGTTTCCCTTCCGATATTCCATCTGGAGGGTATGTCCGTTCGCCGTCGCTAATTCAAGCTCTTGCAGCAGGTGGGGAAGCGGCACAGCAGGGGAGTGGATGGTTTCTATCCCGCCCTCATGACGCTCCATCTGTTCTAATTGCTGCGCATTGCTGTATCGTTTCAGTTTGGCGATTGCTTGATCTAGAGCTTCTACATAAGGATATCCAGTTCCCCGCGCAAAGGAGGCGGCTTGCAGGAGGGAACGCTGTTCGTCGGAGTCAAAGAATAACGGGGCCTCGGAAAAATGTTCCGGAAGGCTATAGCCACCACCAGGTCCACTATCCGCGATAATGGGTACGCCACTGATGCATAACGCGTCGATGTAACGATAGACAGAGCGGACACTGATCTCTAGCGCTTCTGCTAGTTCCCCGGCGGTTCTTCCCCGTTGCTTGAGCATCCAGAGAATGGATAACATGTGATCAGCCTTGGACATAAATCAAGAACCTCCTTGCTTCATTAATTAATAGCTCACTAACTATAGCAAATTGTCTAATGATCAGCTAGAGAACCTTTTGGTGCTGACATAAGTTCCAAGCCGCGAAGTACATCCAGGGTTATGATTCTTTTCGACATGTCGTTACACCATTATTTTCTTGAGACTATGAATGTAACGTGATCTCGCAATAAGGAAATAGATAGTTTGCACAACCAGAAATACAGCTGATGTAGTAAGCACGGGCACAGTTACATTTGTGATATTAATCTGTTTCAGTAGCGGGCGTATCACGACAAGGGTCTGAATGGTGGCAATAATAATCGGAATATAGAAAAGTACTGAAATCTGTTTGGTAGCAGAAGCTGACATTTCTTTAGTACTTAAACCGATTTTGGACAAAGCATTATACATTTGCTTATCTGTATTGAGTTCAGTATGAAGCTTAAAAAAGAGAAAGCTGGCCGATGAAAGTGAGAAGATCAGAGCGATAAAAATCCCTATAAAGCTAAGCATGGCGGCTCCCTGCTTGGTCGATAGATAGCTGTCTGCTCGCGATCCCAGTATAGAGCTGTATTGATGGTTAGCCTTGTTAGCAGCTTTATTCCATTGGATGAGGTCTCTGGTGACAACAGCTTCAGCTGAGCTGTCATTAGGTGTAGGACCGTCCCATGCAGGGATTTTGTATAGATATTTCACATAAGGTCTCGTGTACTTCTCTGTTGAATTAGAAATCTTATGATATAAGTTGTCATCTACGATTAGAAGTGAGGTGGCCATTGGATCTACTGGATGCACCTTTGGTGTTCGTATTTCTTTTAACATCAGTTCCTCATCTTTCTGAACCTTCAAATGAATCGCTCGATTAGCAGCATAATTCTGTGAATCCATATGTGGGTTCAGCAGTAATACAGCTTCTTTTTCAGACAAGGGTCCAACCTCGGATACATCCATCTGTAAGCCCAGTTGATTGAACTGTGAGCGGGAGATCAGGTCAATTCCAAGTATTTTTTCCTTATCGATTCCTTGAATGGAAGCAGAGATCAGATCTACTTTATTCTCTGTATACTCGACTTTAGCATTCTTTAATTTAGTGTGAATGGGCTCTAAATCTGGTGCTTCATCCTTCGGATCATAAATCGTATAACTCACAGCGAATGGGGATTTTTTATAGAGGTCTGAGTTCGCTTGATTAATCGATAAAAGAATTCCCGAAGCCATGCAGGCAAGCGAGGTAACCACAGTTACAAGGAACAGCATTCTTGCATTGTCTTTAATCTTATAACTCATCTCGGAAATCCACAGCAGATTGGTTCCGCGCCACAGCCGCTTGCGTCTTAGTTTTAGTAAGCGAATGCCCAATACAGATAACTGAGAGTAGAAAAAGTAGGTTCCAGCGATACCTGTGACAGCGGCGACTAACAGTGAGGTCGGGGACAATTGCTTCCGAATCGCGAGAGCGCCGACGGTCAACAGTAGAAGCCCAAAGAATGAGAACAATAAGGAGACACGGGGTTCTTTTTTAGGTTTAACATTTCCCTTAAGCAGTTCAAGAACTTGATGCTTACGAATGAACAATAATGTGAAGATCGAAATGACCAGAAATAATGAAATGAAAGAGATAGAGGTAATCATTAACGCCTTCATTGGCCAATAAAAGGGCAGTGGCTCCATGCCCATAATTGTCGTGCTTAGCAGCAAAAATAACTTGGATAAAAGCATGCCGAAAGACACACCTGTTATTATAGAGAGCAGTCCGATCAGCATATTTTCTATAAGAATCAGCTTGTTGATCTGGCCAGGGCGTGCGCCTAAAATCATCAGTATGCCGAACTCCAGATTACGCATTTTCAGAAATGCGCTAATCGAATATAGAACGAAAAAGAACGCAAAGATAAACACGATGTAAGAAGCAATTTGCATGCCGGAGGCTGAATTCGCACCCAGCTCGATGTTGGTAATACTAGGGTGGTAAATAAAGACTGAATAAGAGAAAAAGATCATGACCATAAAAGCACTGCTTAAGAAAAAAGCAAAATAAGCGCGTGAATTACGGCGTACATTATTAAACGCGAATTGAGGAAAGTTCATGACTATTCCCTCCCCAGAACGAAAGTGTGTCGATAATCTTTTGGAAGAAGGCCTGACGGTTATCTCCCCGGTGAATTTCTGCTGCTAGTTTGCCGTCTTTTATAAAAACAATTCGGTTGCAGTAGCTCGCTGCCAGTGGATCATGTGTTACGAGCATTAGCGTGGTGCCTTCTTTGTGATTAATATCCTCCAGCGATTCCATCACCATCCGCGAAGAATTGGAGTCAAGCGCACCCGTAGGCTCATCGGCCAAAATAATCGAAGGAGAGGTGATGATCGCCCGGGCAATTGCGGTCCGCTGACGTTGTCCCCCTGAAATTTCATAGGTGCGTTTACTCAGAATATCGGTAATGTTTAAGCGTTCAGCGACTCTTTGAAGCAAAATCTCCATCTGTGAGAGCTTACGGTTATCTAAAGTCAGGGGCAACACAATATTTTCGGCGACGGTTAACGTCTCAAGCAGGTTGAAGTCCTGAAACACAAAGCCCAGCTGTTTTCGGCGAAAGTGGGCGAGCTCTTTTTTATTCAAAAGATAAGGGTTGCTGCCGTTGATATTCACTTCGCCAGAGGACGGCTGGTCGATTGTGGATACCATATTGAGCAGTGTTGTTTTACCGCTACCAGACGGTCCCATAATTCCGACAAATTCACCTTTTTCAATATTAAGATGAATATCGGTGAGGGCTTGGGTCACTATTTTGCCGGGGTATACCTTATGAAGTCTTTTGACTTCCAATACGTTCATATCATTCATTCCTTCCAATACAAAAATGATTTCATCCGCCTTATTCGGGGAACGGGTTATGTATATAATTTATAAGATCGAGAGATTAGCTGCTATGGATTTACCTTAAGGTTTCCTTACAGAGAAGTTAAGGTTATGTTCGCCTTTCTCCTTGTGAAGAATGGGTTGAGAGATAAGTAACCTATAAAGAAGAAGGAGGCTTCAAAGCCATGAATAATGACGACGAAGTCCCCTCAATATTATTTCTGTAGATGATCACTGTTGCTAAAAATAAGCCGCACGCGGGTTCCTTCCCCGAGCCGGGACTGAATATCCACCTTGTGTTCGAGCCTGTTGCAAATCTCCCGGACGAGATACAGCCCCATCCCTGTCGATTCATGATAATGTCGTCCGCGGTCACCCGTAAAGTAGGGATTAAAGACCCGCTTCAGATCCTCAGGAGAAATGCCGATCCCTTGATCGGTAATATCCAGAATAGTGTCGGTGCCCACACGCTGAGCTGAGAGGGTAACGGTTTTGCCAGAACCGGAGGTATAGTTTACGGCATTAGTTAAGATTTGGGCCAGCATAAACATTAACCATTTGGCATCGCTATATACCGCTAGATTGGCATCCACCTGTATATCTACTTTTATGCCCCGGCGTATGAATAGTCTGCGATTTTCGGCTACCGCCTCACTAACGGTTTTGCGCAGAAGTAACGGTTCAACTTGAAAATCATTTTCAAATCGGTCAAGTCTTGAAGTGTAGATAACCATCTCCAGCCCTCCGCGCAGACGTTCCAGTTCCTCCTGAATACTTGCGGCAGCCTCCTCTTCAAGATCCTTTAGCGTAAGCTGAATTACAGAGAGCGGGGTCTTCATTTGATGAACCCAGCGATTCATGAATACGATATGCTGATCCATCTGGCGCGCATGCGCATTCACTTGCTCTTGATACTGGCGGTCAATAAGCTGCAATAACTCATGGATAGCTTCTGAAAGAGGAGTGTCTCCTAAGGAAACAAGATGTTTTTGGAGCATGTCCATAGGTTCGCTTAATGCCGCATACAATCTCCGGTGCTGAACGTATCGGTAGCCTAGATATAGCAGTAGAACTACGGTACTCAAGGCGATTCCATAAAGCATGATAGAGATCGGTCTGCTCTCACCAGACAGCCAATACAGCAAAGGGATAAGCAGCATCTGAAGCAGATAGAATAGGATCAGTGAGATCTGGTCTCTCCAAAAAAGCCTCATGGCGTATCCTTAGAGACATTAAGCCGATAGCCAGCGCCTCTTACGGTTTCCACAATGTCACCAAGACCGAGATCCTTGAGCTTTTTGCGGACACGGGTTATGTAGACATTTAATGTATTGTCATCTATGAAATGCTGATCCTTCCACATGAGATCGAGCAGACGCTCCCGGTTAACCACTCGTCCTTCCTTAAGCAGTAAAGCTTCCAGTAGAACCGCTTCCTTCTGGGTTAGCTCACTCGTGTGCCCGTCGTATTGGATCACATATCGTTCAGGATAGAGGATTAAACCTCCAGACTGGAGTTTATGCTCTTCTTGAGTCTGTGAGTATGAACCGTATGCTCTACGTATGTGGCTGCGGATTTTGGCAAGCACAACCTCATAGTGAAAAGGCTTAGTGATATAATCGTCCCCGCCATTCTCAAGCGCCATCACCTGATCCATTCCACTATCCCGTGCAGAAATGAACAGAATTGGGCAGAGTGAGAGGGAACGGATCTGGCGGCACCAGTAGAACCCATCATATTTAGGCAGATTGACGTCCAGTAAGATAAGGTCAGCCGAGCTTTCATTAAAAGTCTCCAGCACCCTGTTGAAATCTTCTACAATAATTGTACGGAACCCATATTTCGATAGGTACGTGCTCAGCAAGCTTGCCAGCTTGGCATCGTCCTCTATGATTAGAATTGTCTCCATATTTTCACTCCTTTGTTCAGTAATACAGTAACATGGACAAGGAAAATTATGCAAAAAGAGTACTAATGATCAACTTAAGAATCCACCTAGATTTATCAAGGTGAATTTAGCTGATCTAGTTCTAGCTGATCCTGACCTAGCGATCTAGCTCTAGCTGATCTAGCTCTAGCTGACTTAGCTCTAGCTGGCCTAGTTCTAGCTGACTTAGCTCTAGCTGGCCTAGTTCTAGCTGACCTAGCCTAGCTGACCTAGCTGTAGCTGGCCTAGCTCTAGCTGACCTAGCTGTAGCTGAATAGCTCTAGCTGATCCAACTTTAACCGATCTACCGCTAATCGATCCAAAACTAACTGATCTAAAATCTAACTCAGCTAGATCTATGCAATCCAAATTTAGCTCAAGCGGCTTATCCAGACTTAATTGCACTTTCTACACTTATTTCTGCGTAGATAGTCCATAGAAGCCATTTAATTGCACTTCGTGCAACTAAAAAGGGTGAATTCGGTGCAATTAAAGGAAAACCGGAAATTTAACTGCACGAAATACAACTAAACTAACTTTTGAATGAGCATTCTGAGGAATAGTTGCACTAAATGCAGTTAACGGATGCGTGGAGCTCATATATCGCTTGAAAAAGCTTGATCAGTGACTATTTCCTCCAGAAGAAGATCGCCCACTCAACAAACTTACTCTAATTGCACTTTGTACACTTATTTCTGCGTAGTTAGTCATTAGAAGCCATTTAATTGCACTTCGTGCAACTAAAAAGGGTGAATTCGGTGCAATTAAAGGAAAACCAGAAATTTAACTGCACGAAATACAACTAACTATCTTTTAAAGGAGCATTCTGAGGAATAGTTGCACTAAATGCAGTTAACGGATGCGTGGAGCTCATATATCGCTTGAAAATGCTTGATCAGTGACTATTTCCTCCAGAAGAAGATCGCCCACTCAACAAACTTACTCTAATTGCACTTTGTACACTTATTTCTGCGTAGATAGTCCATAGAAGCCATTTAATTGCACTTCGTGCAACTAAAAAGGGTGAACTCGGTGCAATTAAAGGAAAACCAGAAATTTAACTGCACGAAATACAACTAAACTAACTTTTGAATGAGCATTCTGAGGAATAGTTGCACTAAATGCAGTTAACGTATGTGTGGAGCTCATAATTATCGCTTGAAAAAGCTTGATCAGTGACTATTTCCTCCGGAAGAAGATCGCGAACTCCAAAACTTTCTCTAATTGCACTTTGTACACTTATTTCTGCGTAGTTGGTCATTAGAAGCCATTTAATTGCACTCTGTGCAACTAAAAAGGGTGAATTCGATGCAATTAAAGGAAAACTGGAAATTTAACTGCACGAAATACAACTAACTATCTTTTAAAGGAGCATTCTGAGGAAATAGTTGCACTAAATGCAGTTAACGGATGCGTGGAGCTCATAATTATCGCTTGAAAAAGCTTGATCAGTGACTATTTCCTCCGGAAGAAGATCGCGAACTCCAAAACTTTCTCTAATTGCACTTTGTACACTTATTTCTGCGTAGATACTCATTAGAAGCCATTTAATTGCACTTCGTGCAACTAAAAAGGGTGAATTCGGTGCAATTAAAGGAAAACCAGAAATTTAACTGCACGAAATACAACTAACTATCTTTTAAAGGAGCATTCTGAGGAAATAGTTGCACTAAATGCAGTTAACAGATGCGTGGAGCTCATAATTTCAACTCAAGAAATGTTTGTTTTGTGAACGTACGGATCATATTCGGTAGTATAAAATAATAATAACTAATTATGATATACGCTTCATTTTGCATCCCCCTTAATATGAAATTAAAGAGAGGGGCGCGGAAAATGAACATTAATTTTAGAAGCTACCGTTCAGAAGATCTGCTAAAGGTACGTCATTTTCTTATACAAAGTTACAGTAAGCTAAAGACTCCAAATACCTGGCTTATAGACCGCTGGGAATTTGTTGTTTTTTTTCAGGAGACGAGAAGTGGAACGCTGGAGCAATGGGAACAAAAAGTGGGCTTATGGGAGTATGAGAATGGAGAGCTTGCAGCTGTAGTGTGCAGGGACGATGGGTTCTATTTTCAGTGTGCTGAGATGAATCCTCCGGAAAAATTACTTGAAGAAATGTTCGCTTTTGCTGAACAAAAAGCTGAGGAAGAGAACGGTGGTTACGTAGAGCTGTATGTGCCAATACCGGAGAATATGACTTCTGCGGCAGAGGTTGCTCGTAAGAGGGGGTATCATCAAACGGGTGGTAAGGAAAGCGTAAACTCCTTGCGATTGGATAAGCAATTTCCTGTGGAGCTCCCCTCTGGCTTCAGAATTTGCAGCGGAGATGAGATCGAGGTTACTGCAAAAGCGCTCGGACATATTATGGCCTTCGACTATGCAGAAACGGCGGAGGCAGAGCTCACGCTGCTGCATTATGGGAATATGAGTAACGCTCCAAGCTATAATCCGCAGCTCGATCTTAGCGTTGTGAATGACGCGGGTGAAGTGGTTTCCTTTTGTAATATTTTTTGGGACAGCAGCAATAGAATTGGTATTCTGGAGCCTGTAGGGACATCCATTAATTATCGAAAGCTTGGATTGGGACGGGCGGTCCTACACGAAGGATTTAACCGTTTAAAACAACTCGGAGCTAGTAAAGTTTATGTAGGTTCGATGCAGCCTTTTTACGAGAAATTGGGCTTTACTACAGAAGTTTGGTTGCAGGTGTGGGAATATTCAGGTCACACAGATTAAGTTGCTCCGGCTGCCCCCAACTCTGAATCTGTCAGCAGTACCTAAACTGGCAATGTATTATGAAAAATCCCCTTGATGGGTAAGTCATCAAGGGGATTTTTGGGTTTAAGCTCGGCAATCATATGCTGCACAGTAATCTCATACGTCGCACAGCAATCATACCGCCATAGCAATTATACGCTGCAAACTGCCTCTGATTGCATTTTGTACAATATTCTTAGTAGCCGTAGCCGTAGCCGTAGCCGTAGCCGTAGCCGTAGCCGTAGCCGTAGCCGTAGCCGAGCAGTAGCTGTAGCTGAGCCAAATCGCAAAGCTCAGCGCTCGCAACTAATCGTCTGGCCAAGAGATTTTATTGATATTTGACTACAATTGCATTGCTGATCTGACGCCCAGGGGACGTGAGATATTTGCCGTTGTAGTAGAGCCCGCTGGATGCACCACCATCCAGATTCATGGCTTGATACGCTCCAGCTTGCTTCATCATTTCTGCCAGCTGTGGGATGGTGGCTCCACCAGTGGTTAGCAGAATGAGCTTATGGTCGCGTGTTAATCCGAGCGCGCTGCGGGCTCCGCCGCCGGTCAAGATTTTCGGATCCTTGAAGCCTTCTGCCGCAACATTAAGGGATACCTTGCCGTTCACAAGAAGACGCGGGCCGGCTTGAAGAGCTCCTTCCATGGAGCCGGAAGCGAAGCGGCTTGTGAAATCCAACCCAGGAATCAGTGACGCTAGATGGTTGCTGTCATAGGTAAAAATCGTCCGGCGATCCCCGGAGCTATTTTTAAGCATTTTTCCACCGCTGACAATGTAACCGTATGGAGCTTTGTATGCCCCTTTTGTATAGGCATCAAAAAACGTTCCGTTAATCGCAACTACGGCATTATTACGTTTAGCCAGACTGCTTAGGTCCTCCACTTTTCCGACCGTATTTCCAGCCAGTACGACATCAAGTTTCACCTTAGGATGCAGCAGGGACACTGTAACCGTCTGGGCTTTGAAGGATCTGCCGCCAACCTTGAAGGTTTTACTAGCGCTGACAACTGGTGAAGAATCCGCTTTGATTAGTGCGCCGGACTGTACAGGAACAGTGGTTGCAATATCATTACTCTTAAGGGTTAATGAAGAGGCTTCCTTATCCCAAGTTAATTGAATGCCAAGTGTTGTGCTGATAAAAGACAACGGAATATATACCGTGCCGTTATCACTGAAAGCAAGATCAGTTAGTGTAACCGACTTTTCATTGACGAGAGCAGCGGTTTGACCTAATGTAAGCGTTATGGTTGTGTCTGCATTCGTAATGCTTATACGTTTTTCGTTAGGATTCCATACAGATTGTATACCAGTGAAGCTATTTAATAGACGCAGTGGTATGTATGAATGGTTATTCTTGTCCACATAGACGGTGTTTTTAGGAAGCGGTGTTGCACCAACAGTGGAAGGGCAAGTGGCGACAAGTGGAATGAGCAGTAAGAAGGTAAGAAACAAAGTGGACCCTAGCTTTTTCATCATAAACAATTACTCCTTATCTTGTAGCTGTTGTAAAAAACGACAAGGTTTATTATACCTCATGTTCAAAAACTTGGATAACCTTTATTTTTAAATGTTCATAGGGTGAATCTGATAGAATATAGATTATATTATTTATATTAGCACTGAAGTAGCACTGAAATTAGCATTATAACTAGCACTATAACTAGCACTACAACCAGTATCACAACTGCCACTAGACTCATTAGCTAAAAAGGAGATTTTTATGACTACAATAGGTTTAATTCGCCATGGAAGTACCGCGTGGAATAAAGAAGGCAGAGTGCAAGGGCATACGGATAATTCATTGGATGCTGAAGGCCTGCAACAGGCACAACTACTGGCTGAACGACTTAGCACAGAACAATGGGATTACATATATTCAAGTGATTTACTCAGAGCGCGGCAAACGGCAGAGGTTATTGCAGAAAGATTAGGCCTTGAGATCACGGGTTTAGTGCCGGGCATTCGAGAGATGTATGCGGGACTTATTGAAGGAACTACGCAGCAAGAGCGGATTGAACGATGGGGAACCGATTGGAAGACGTTAGATTTGGGTTTGGAAACTCCAGAAGCCAGCGAGCTCAGAGGCAGCGAAGTGATTGAAGAGATTGCGGCGAGACATCCAGGCAGCCATATTCTGATCGTTAGCCATGGTGCAATTTTACGCAGTAGCCTTAGAAGACTACTTCCAGAACTGGACGGCACAGTATTATTGAACAATACGTCAATTACGCGAATAACAAAATCCGAATCGGATGGCTCCTGGAACTGCGAGTTATATAATTGTGCGCGGCATTTGGAGAAAGAGTAAGTGTTCAGATAATGTTCAGAGCTTTTTTATATATTGGTATCGCAGTACAGTAAGCTAATTATTTGTAGTTCAGAAGGATGTGCGAATTAAAGGTGGTAGAGGTTCAGATTTATTTACAAACGTTAATGTCCATTATCATCGCAGGGGTTGTAGGTTATTTAGTATTGAGATTTTACCGGGATGTTGCTAGTAAGGAACCAAAACAAAGAGCGGTTTATACGGGCCTTTCCATAATAACTATCGTCGTTGGATTGTGGGCAATGCATCAGCTAGGCAAAAAATCCTTAGAAGAAACTCTAGAGGTCAATGGGGGGATTTTCACTCCGTTATTGATATACGCGCTTACGATAGCTGTTTTAATGTTTTTGCTTACACGGCTGAACCTTGTTTTGGCGGAAAGAGAGCAGCTTAAGGAACTTGCCTATAAGGATGGCTTAACGGGGCTGTTAAACAAGAATGGAATGGATCACTTTTGGGATCGCTGCAAAGTAAATGAGCAACTAGCCGTATTGTTTATGGATTTGAACCGTTTCAAATCAATTAATGACAGCTTAGGACATCATGTGGGCGATTTACTGCTGCAAGAGGTGGGAGGAAGGTTAAGTCAATTCTCCAGCAAAAGAAAACGCCATATTTTCCGCATAGGCGGTGATGAATTTGTGATCGTAGCTAAAGGCTGCAATCAGAAGGAAGCGGAGCAGTTAGCGGTGCAGATTCTGGAGAAGACGACCAGACATTATCAGCTGGGAGAGCACAACCTCTTTGTATCTGCGAGCATAGGCATCAGCATTAGTCATGGCAAGGTGGATCATTTCAGGCTGCTGCATGAGGCAGATACAGCGATGTACACCGCCAAACAGCTCGGGACAGGTCGTTATTCAGTTTTTAAAAATTAGTTTGTTAAATGTAAAATATAAGCGTCAGCCTTGGACATAAATAGATGTCTAAGGCTGACGCTTTTTTAGGCTCCCGGTGTGTGAAACTTGTGGGGTACTTGCTTGCGTCCCTTCATCAAGAAAAGGCAGAGCAGGGCAACCGCCATACTAATCGCTGCTACATAGAACAGGATGGAGTAATCAAAAATATCAATCATTAGCCCCAGCAAAGGAGGCGAGCTGATCGCTGCCAGTGAAGAGACCAAATAATACATCCCTGTTCGAGTACCAATACTTTCCTCAGTCCCCGTAGCAACAACATAAGGATAAGAGTTGATGTTGATACAAGCCCAGAAGATTCCTCCTGTCAGGAGCAACGCCCGAAGCACCAGCAGGTCCTGTGCAAACCCAACAAGCGCAAAGACTGTCATCAGGCCACATACGCCGACGATAATGATCTTCTTTTTCCCGAATCGCCCACCCAGCCAACCGCTCGGAATAGCGAACAGCACAAAGGCAAGGGAGAAAAAGGTAAGGGAGAAGGAGGCTTCTTGTTCACTGAGGCCCAGATGGTTTTTACCATACAACGTGAATAAGGTTTCGACCCCTTGATAAGCTACAAACCAGAAGAAAATCGCTGCCAGTAGAAATACTGTAGTACGATCCAGCTGGCCGCGAAAGGAGACTCTGGAAGGCTTAACTATCGTCGCAGAAGGGCTCCCCGCTGTATCGGATAGAAGCGTAGGGCTTATATTCACACCATCCCGTTTTTCTTTGATGAAGCGCGATACGATAAACAGACATAACAGGGTAATCAGTCCAGCAACGAGAAACGGCAGCGCAGGATTTGATTTATAGAGGATCGAACCCACGCCGAAAGCCAGAATTGATCCGAATCCACCCATGAAATTAATTAGTCCGTTAGCCTTTGTACGCTGCTCTTCAGGTGTTATGTCGGGCATGAGAGCGACGGTAGGGGAACGGTATAAACTCATGGCTAAATTCATCAGCATCATAAATAAAAGCAGTGTAAATAGTCCGGTATGAAACGGAATCAGCATAGTCAGCACGGCAGCGAAGGGCATACCGATCATAAGATAAGGCATTCTGCGTCCAAAACGCGAGGTCGTGCGGTCACTCCGATTGCCGATCCAAGGCTGCAAGAATAAGGCGAAGTAATTATCAATCGTCATCATGAAGCTGATTAGGGCTACACTATGTACATATTTTTCGAGGAAAAAAGGTACAAATGCGTTATACAGACTCCATGTAATGCTGATGCTGAAAAAGCCGAATCCGAGCAGCCAGACTTTTTTCACACCATCACACTCCCTTGTCAGCCAGAAGTCCAGCCAACAGGTCTGGATGATCGGTAATAATGCCTGATACACCAGCTTCAATTAAATATTTCATCCGCTCGGGATCGTTAACGGTCCAAGGATGGTAGGCGACGCCATGCTTTGCAGCTTCTTCGACGAATTCAGGCAGTACCGCAAAATGATACGCATGCAACGCGGTCGCTCCAAGCGTAGCTGCATAATCCCAAGGACGATACAGACCTTCCCCGTAGAGAATTCCTGTTCTGATCTCCGGTGCCAGCGACTGACAGTAAGCTAGTGAATAATGGTTGAAGCTCGAAAAAATGACGCGATCGCTCATCTTGAAATCCCGTACGGCCGCGATCACTTTTTCCTCCATGCCCGGATATAAAAAAGTGCCATTTTTAAGCTCGATATTTAGTATGGTATCTCTACCTTGCAGCAGATCTAATAAATCTTCCAGCAATGGAAGGCGCTCATCTTTGAATTCAGGTCCGAACCATGAGCCTGCGTCCACTTCCAGTAGTTCTGCGAGTGTATGATCCTTCACATAGCCGGTTCCGCTTGTTGTGCGGTTTAGAGTTTCATCATGAATGAGGACTAGGCCGCCATCCTTGGTCATTTGTACATCAGTTTCTATTCCGGTTGCACCCAGCTCAAGACCTTTGCGAAATGCTGCCATAGTATTTTCTGGACACACTGCCGACGCTCCACGATGCGCAAAATTAATGATGTTGTTCATAAGTTATTGTCCCTCCAACTTTAGTGTTTGCTATGCCCCTATAGATGGGGGCTACTTGTCATATTCCACAGAGAGTAAAGAAACCCTGTCTGGAATTTTAAATCAGTTATTCATAGCGCCATACGGGATTCGTTCTAAAAGTCCAGCTTCATAGATGCTCCGCAGCTTCAGCTCGGGCATATGAATATAACCGATATAACAATCGCATACCTTCATTCGGCAGCTTCTAACCGCAGAGAGACCCTCTAGCCCATCACGGTAAAGATTGCCTATGACCCTTCTGTCCTTATAGCAGCGTTTCACAAGCCCAGCGCCCTGTACGTAAAAAACATCTTTTCCTGCATTGCAGGCTTGGCCAAGGCTTTTATAATCCATAGCATTCACAGAAAAATGTGGATCAATCTCGCTAAGGAAGACAAAATCCTCAGCTGTATAATAATCAGGTTTATCTTTGTAAGCATTGACCCATAAGTACACGTTCTCTGGTAACGCAGAACGAAGTGAAGCTATAGCTGAAAAAGCACTGCGTATTCCAACGCTTCCCACACTAAATGGAACGTCGTTCTCATATAAAGTCAAACATTGCGCCAGAAATTTATCCTCCCGCACTTGTCCGGGGTGGTAGGTGGCCCAAAAGGCCACTTTTTTACGATTCATCTGGGAGACGAAATCCAGGTTGGCAGAAAGGTTGGTCTGAATCGCTACTTTCTCAACATGGTCCATATTGGAGAGAGCAATCATTGCTTCTTTGTACCAGCGATGAATCAGCCCTTCGCCATAGGGATTAAAAAATATAGAAAGCCGATGACCTGCCGCACCTTGCTCAGAGGCCCACGCTACAAAGGCTTCCAGCCCCTGGCGGTCCTTGGCGAGCGTAGCTGCGCTGTCTCTTGTTTTGCCAAAAGGACAATAGGGGCAATCATAGTTGCAGGACGTGAGGGAGCCGCGGTAGTAGAGGACCGCATTCATGGCAATACGAACCTTTCCATTTGCTCTCGGATCTCCCCAGAAATAAACCAATCCCCAATCGAATCAGAGTAACCCATCCCTTCGGTGGTAAGGCGCAGGATGCCATCTTCCTCCTGCCCAAGACCGGAATGAAGCAGGTTGGACAGCTCAGGATAATCGTTCCAGAGCGATTGACCGAAACGCTGGCTGTAATCTTCAAGCTTCAGCCCTTCGCTATGTAGAATCGCCTTCAGAATAAAGCGGCGTTTCTGTTCTTCAAGACTCAGCACAATTCCGTAATCCGCAGTATCGTAACGATCCGTCGCAACGTAATCAGCAATAATGCTCTCGGTTGCTTTACGGCTTACCCCATAGCGGGAAGCGTAATGCACATGGCGGGTGTAGGATCTGGCTCCGCAGCCCAAGCCGACCATTCCTTCTTCTTGGCAGCTATAATCGAGAATGGGTTTAGCTGTTCCTGCGTCTTCCTTGGCGAAACGACGCATGGAGTATTGGCGATATCCTCTCGCTCTAAGCAGCTGCCCAGCGGCTTTGTAGCAATCTAGGCGAATATCGTCCTGACGCTGGATATCACCAGGCTTCACAATCGTATGCTCTCGGGTGTAGAGCGGATAGATGAAAATTTCCTCTGGCTCAAAGCTGATCGCTTGATTGAGCGAATATAGCCAAGAGTCGACCGTCTGCCCCGGAAGCCCGTAGATCAGATCTAAATTTAATATGGGAAAATCATATTTCCCCAGCAGCTCTAGTGCCCGATACACCTCATCCGGATTTTGTGGGCGATAGATGGCCGCCGATTCAGCAGCGACAAAACTTTGGATGCCCATGCTGACCCGATCCACCGTATATTCTTTTAGAATATTCAACTTCTCTTCGGTAATCGTCTCCGGTGAAGTTTCCACTGAGATGGAGGCTGTATTTGTATCCAGTCCCATCGTATCAACGGCAATGTGGAACAAGCGGCGGAGCTGATCTGCTGCCAGCAGGGTGGGAGTTCCACCGCCGATCGCAAAGCGCGCATAAGGTTTATGTCTGGTGAATTCCGCCCATTGCTTTGCTTGGCGTTCCAGTGCATCCACGTATGTGGCATGAACATTAGCGCGTTTATCAGGCAGGGTAAATAGGTTGCAGAATCCGCAGCGTGCGCCACAAAATGGAATATGCATATATAGAAAGAAAGATTCCGCAGGCTCATCACGCCAGAGTGTTTCTAGCGGCATCGGAGGCTGCAAATCCCTGTAAGCCGTTTTGTGTGGATAGGAATACAGATAAGAACGGTAAGGGTGAGCAGTAATGCTGTCTTTCCACTTGTGAAGCTCTTCTAAAGAGAAGGACGATAACGTCATATCAGTTCTCCATCCTTTCCTTGGTATAAATATTATAAAATAAATTCCCGATAAGGGACGTTCCAGACCGTCTCGTGGGCAAGGCGATGCCCCTGATAGCCGTCTTCGCCATAAGCGGTTCCATGATCTGAAAAAGCCAGGCAGAAGACCGGATTGCCGCGTTCCCGGAACGCATCGAACAACCGGCCCAGTTCACCGTCCACATAACGAAGAGCGGCGCGCTGGCTGTCTACGGAGTCTTTTTTAGCACCAGGTACAAAATAATGATTTGGTCCGTGAATGGCAGAGACGTTGAGGAACATAAACAATCTTTGCTCGCTAGGAGTATCTTTTAGCAGCTTCAAGGCATGGTTCACCTGATGCTCTGTGGAACGCGGATTGGTCACACCGAAGGTCATCCGCCAGTAGCTTTGCTGGAAATAGCTTGGCAACACACGAGCGAGTGGATTTTTTTTGGTGAAAAAAATAACGCCTCCAATACAAACCGTACGATAGCCCTCAGCAGCAAGTCCTGACACGATATCCGGCGTATCGAACAGCCATGTATGAGGATGCGTCTTCATTCCGGTATTTCGGGAATGGAACATGCGGATATGCTCAGTCTTATCCGTTGTAGCTGGAGTAGGCAAGAAGCCGCCGAAAAAAGCGTGATGGGCCGCATAAGTAAAGCTGCCGGGAGTATGTCTTTTCTCCCAGGATCCCGTTCCGCACAGGTTCGGGCAGTTCGCTTCCTCCATAGTAGCTGCATCGTATCGAAGGGTATCGAGTGTGATCATTAGAATGTCATGGGTGCCAACGATAGTGTTCATATCCATTAAGAGGATCCTTCCTTTATAAGCGGTGTTGAGGGATGAGTAATATAGTCTCTGGCGGTTAATACCTTCATTTCCCATTCGTAGGTGCTGCAGCCACGGTATTTCACATCGTACAGCAAATCGCCAAAAGGATTAACATCGGCGACAAAACACTGCTGCGATCCTCCAGATATCAGCACGTCTATCCCGGCAACTCCAGAACGGGGAAATGCCGCCAGCGCTTGCAACGCGGTATTTCGTACCTGCTCCTGTATGAATTCTGATAGACCGGCTTCCGAAGGAGACATCCGCTGGCTGCGTAAATGCAGATTCGTAATTGGGGTGGAACTTACACGAGCAATTGCATGACAGGCTTCGCGGAGAACCACGAGCTGGCGGATATCGAAGGCTTTGCCGTTATGGCCGATCTTAGGAATCCATTGCTCGGCATAACCACCATGCCGATAAATCCAGTTAATAATGCCGGAGATCGTGGCGGCATCTGTGTACCGCCGCAGTTTACCGGAATTATAGTAAATGGGCGGTCGGGTGATGTAATTCTCGACCCCTACTGTAGTTAAGGCAACTTCGGCACCTGTAACGGGATGGAGCTGATAGGCGATCACCCCGGAAGCGGCAGAGCCGAAGGCTAGCTTGATGAATACCCGGTGCATTCGCCGGGATATCATCATCTCACGGAGAGAGGCATAGTCCGTAGGCTGCTGTTCCACGCCTAATGGACGAGGAATAGTGATGCCTGCCTCACTTAGAATCTGTTGTGTCCGACGTTTATCGGTCATGGCCGCAATGTCTGCGGGGTCATTTAACCATAGCGAACCTGGACAAACCTCTTTGGCTTCGCGCTGTAGTCTAGCCAGCATGCGGCAATAACCGCGGAACCATTGCGAAGGATGATGCAGGACACCCTGCATCTCCTTCAATTGATGAGCTACCTTCACACGGAGTGGGCGCGGATCAGGTCTTTCAGCGTAGGGATGCAGCGAATCGTCAACATCAACGGCATCAGGTGCGCCAAGAGCGATTAAGGCACGTTCTACTTCAAAGCTGCTTCCAGGCGATTCCAATCTCAGCAGCGGGGGAGCCGCACTGAGATCTATTCCGTTATAAACAGCCGGCTGGCTGGATAACTGCTGCTTCTGCACTTCCAGCAGATCACCTAACGATTGACCTTGCAGAAATTCAGCGTACGATAAAATGATGGCGGGTGGCATTCCGAGATCGGAACGCGCTTGCTGAATGCCGCTAGTCCGTTTATCCCCAGGAATACCGATAACGATCATCGGCCGCATAGGGGGGTCACTCTGTGATGGAAGGATAACGCCAGTCTTCCTCATCATCGCTTTCCTGTTTGTCGCTGACATCGACAGGCAATCCACTCTGCTGCCAGCGGCTGATCATCTCATCCGACATAAAATGGTGGCTTAGATTCAATGCTTTTAGTCCTTTAATTCTCTCGCTGGCAAGAAGCAATTCAGCACCTTCGTCGCTGAGGGTACCCAGAGATAGATCTAGCGTATCCAACTGATCCAGAATTGGAGCATTTGCTACTGCACCGGCGATTTCATCTTGTATTTCGCTATTTTTTAATCCCAGATAGGTAAGTTTAGGGAACTTTCCTACTTCTAAAAGAGGTAGAATATCTGCGAGGCTTCCGTCAAAGCCGTAGTTATCTACGCCAAGATATAGTTCCAGCTTACGCAAATTCGGCAATTGGCTGGCTGCAATATTTTCAAGCACGGTTTTACTCAAGCCACCAGTAATAATAATTAGCTTTTCTAACTTGTCATGTTTTAGCTCTGAGAGGCTTAGCTCATTTCCACCTTGAATGGTGAGTGATTGTAATTCTGGAAAAGCAGGCAACAGCGGTGATAGATCGCTTTGGGTAATCCAAGAAATCTCGCACTCCTCATAACCCATCTCACCAATAAAAAGCTTGCGTAAAGCAGGGAAGCTTGCACTATGCGTAACCAGCGCATCCACAACCTCATCGGAGCTATTCTCGTAGGCTTGCCCCCAATCACCAATAATTAGGCTGGTTAGTGACGCACTTTCAGCGCTGCTGCTTAACTTCTCAATTGCTTTGCCAATTCTTTGACCTTCTTCGAATTCGTCGTATCCGATGCTAAGCTTTACTTCCGTCATGGGTGTTCCCTCCCGGAAAAATTTAACTTCGAAAATACCCTATCATCTGTAGCCGAGGGAGTCAAATAGCTGAATATAACTATAGTTAAACTCTCCATATTATTGAGGTGAAATTTTGTGGTAGGTTTATACTAGAGGCAATTTTATTTTTTTGGAAGGAGTTATTCGTATGAAGAATAAACTTCAGGAATGGATTATTGAGACGGATATAATTAAAATGCAAGAGGCTCTGGAAGCAGGTTTAATCAACTCAGAGGATATAGTTCAAGTGTATTTGGAGCGGATCCATAAATACGATATAGACATAAACTCTATTTTAGAAATAAATCCAGAGACTATACAAATCGCGCGAGCACTCGATAAAGAACGAGCAGAAAAAGGGAGCCGGGGGAGCCTGCACGGTATTCCTATTGTATTGAAGGATAATATAGACACCGCGGATAAGATGCATACAAGTGCCGGTTCTGTAGCTTTAGCTGGATCAATTGCGGCAAAAGATTCATTTGTAGCGGCCAAGCTTCGATTGGCGGGGGCTATTTTACTTGGGAAGGCGAATATGTCGGAATGGTCTAATTTTATGTCTAGTACAATGCCTGCGGGATATAGCTCGCGGGGAGGGCTTGTACTGAATCCGTATGGACCTGGGACGGTATTTGTCAGTGGTTCCAGCTCTGGGCCTGCGGCAGCCGTAGCAGCGAATCTGGCAGCAGCAGCGATCGGAACGGAAACCGCAGGATCTATTGTCGGTCCAGCCAGCCAACATGCTCTTGTCGGAATCAAACCTACGGTGGGATTAGTCAGCCGTACTGGAGTCATTCCCATTTCAGTAAGTCAGGATACCCCTGGGCCTATTGCTAGAACGGTTACAGATGCGGCAATTATTTTAGGGGCATTAACCGGAGTGGACGCCAACGATTCAGCAACATTTTCAAGTGAAAAATACGCTAATACAGACTATACTTCAAGTTTAGATAAAAGCTTTATACGACAAGCAAGAATAGGTATTCCACGGCATTATTATAAGCATTTAGACGCTGAGAGGCTTGCAATTATGGAAGCAGCTATCTTGACCTTGAAGAATGAAGGGGCTACCATTGTAGATCCTGTCACAGTACATGTTGAACAACAGAATTGGAATAATGATGTGATTTGTTATGAATTTAAAAAAGGGCTCAACCAGTATTTAGCACAAGTAGATGATTCCGTTCCGATTCACTCTTTGCAGGAATTGATAGCCTATAATGAAAGACATGCTGAGATTGCCTTGCAATATGGGCAAGACACCCTGACAAGATCACAAGAAGTAACATTAACTGAAGAGGCCTATGAAGAGAAGAGACAAGAATACAAGGAATTAGCGCTTGAGCAAGGAATAGATTATGTGTTGGAACAATATAGTTTAGACGCGATATTGCTGCCTGGTGATGTAGATGGCATGTATATTGCGGCACGCTTAGGTTATCCATTAGTTACCGTTCCGGCGGGATATGTATCTCAAGGCATTATTGATGCGGATGGGGATTCGACCAGGGGACCTTTTGGTGTTGTTTTTTCCGGAAAAGCTTATAGCGAGCCTACGCTCATAGCCTTAGCATACGGGTTTGAACAAGCTACGTATCACCGGATTCCACCTCAATTGGAGTAGAATTAGGCTAACTTAGAATAGAAGGAAGCGATCAGTTTGAAGTATTGCCTGGAATGTGGAACTGCGTTAGTAATGAAAGAAGCCGATGGGGAAGGGCAGGTACCTTATTGTAATGCATGTGAAATGTTCCGATTCCCTATTTTCAGCACGGCGATTAGTACAGCAGTATTAAACAGGGAGAAAAACAAGATTTTATTAATTCAGCAATATAATCGGCCAGACTACATATTACTCGCAGGATACGTGAACAAAGGTGAAGATGCGGAAACGACTCTCGTACGTGAGGTAAAAGAAGAGGTAGGACTTGATATTGTCGCTTATGAATATATGCGCAGCTTGTACTTCGCACCATCCAATACGCTAATGCTGAATTTTATAGGTGTTGCAGATTCGGAGGACTTGAGCCAGGTGAGTACTGAGGTTGATCATGCTGAATGGTTTACCTTGGAAGAAGCCGCCAGAGCGATTAAAAAGAACAGCCTAGCCGAAACCTTCTTACTGGCGATTATTGAGAAATTGAACGCGGGACAGGTACAGGTCAATCCGGTAGCTGTTGGAGGAAAGTAAAAAGGAGCCATGAGGCTCCTTTTTGTTGTTTCCATGCAAGGGGGTAATTATTTAAGCTTATACACACGAGCTTCATAAGGGCGAAGCTGAATTGTATTTAGTTCTTCTTCTGGATTTACCTCATAGTTGGCAATGAGCAGTTCCTTCGTTTGAAATTTCACAGTGGAAGGAAGCTCGAAGGTCGCGGGCTCTCCGAAGAAATTCAATACAACCAGTAGCTGTTCTTCTCCAAGAGTACGCAGATAAGCATAGATCTGCTCGTTCTCTTCAGCCAAGATCGTATAGCTACCATATACGATAATTTCATGCTGCTTGCGTAGCTCAATAAGTCTCTTATAATAGTAAAAAATAGAATCAGGATCAGCCAACGCCTGTTCCACATTAATTTCCTTGTAATTAGGATTTACGGCTATCCAAGGAGAGCCCGTCGTGAAGCCTGCCTGCGGCTCGGCGTTCCATTGCATTGGCGTACGGCCATTGTCCCGGCCTTTAATGTAAATGGAGTTCATGATAGCTTCTTCCGAATGTCCGGCAGCCAAGTATTCTTTATACATATTCAAGATTTCAATATCTTTGTAATCGTTGATGGAATTAAACTGTACATTCGTCATGCCGATTTCTTCGCCTTGATAGATGTAAGGTGTGCCTTGGAGCGTGTGCAGCAGTGTTGCCAGCATCTTGGCAGATTCTTTCGGATATAACTTATCATCTCCGAAGCGGGATAACATACGCGGCTGATCGTGGTTGTTCATATACAGACTGTTCCAACCTTTACCGTCCAGCGCGACTTGCCATTTGGAAATGATGGACTTGATGTCCGCCAGCTTCCAAGGCTGCACATTCCATTTACCTCCAGGTCCGGAATCGACGTCCATGAGCTCGAAATGGAATACCATGTTAAGCTCGTTACGATCCTCGGAAACATACAGTGAAGCTTCTTCTGGAGTGACATTAACGGCTTCGCCCACTGTCATGATATCGTACTTGGACAGGACCTCACGGTTCATTTCCTGCATATACTCATGTACACGTGGTCCGTTAACGAAATACTCGCCTCCAAAGTGGTAGGCAGGCTGTTCTCCGTTATTTTCTGGGGCAACGCTAGGTAATTCCGGTACTTTGGAAATCAAGTTGATTACATCCATGCGGAATCCGTCAATACCCTTGTCCAGCCACCAGGTCATCATATCGTAGACTTCCTGGCGCAGCTTAGGATTATCCCAATTCAGGTCGGGTTGCTTTCTCGAGAAGAGATGGAGGTAATATTCCTCCGACTTCTCATCGAATTCCCAAGCCGAACCGCTGAAGAAGGAGCCCCAGTCGTTAGGCGTCTGTCCGTCCTGGCCCGGCCGCCAGATATAATAATCACGATAAGGATTATCCTGCGATTTGCGGGACTCCACGAACCAAGCGTGCTCATCAGAGGAGTGGTTGACCACGAGATCCATAATCAGCTTCATGCCGCGGCTATGAAGTCCAGCTAGCAGTACCTCCCAATCAGAGAGTGTTCCGAAATCATCCATAATACTTTGATAGTTACTGATATCATAGCCGTTATCGTCGTTTGGCGACTCGTATACCGGGCATAACCAGACTACGTCGACGCCAAGCTGATTTAAATAATCGAGTTTCGAGATAATGCCCTGCAGATCACCGATGCCGTCCCCGTTACTGTCTTTGAAGCTGCGGGGGTAGATTTGATAAACTACGCTTTCTTTCCACCATTTCTTATCCATGTATAACTCTCCTATCTCTCTATATAAATCTTAGTTATTTAATGGACCCTGATGTTAGTCCACTTATAATCCATTTTTGCGCGAACAAATAGACCACGAGCATCGGGGATAAAGCGAGCAGATACGAAGCAAAGGCTAAGTTGAAATCTGTGCTGAATTGACCTTGGAAGACATACTGTACAAGCGGAAGTGTGTATGAATCCTGATCACCGAGCAGAATCAGCGGCAGCATAAAGTCGTTCCAAGTCGACAGACAAGAGAGAATACCAATTGTTGCACTGACCGGAGCAAGAAGTGGGAAGATAATCTTCCAGAACGTTCCGAATGTCGTTGCACCATCTACTGTGGCAGCTTCCTCTAGCTCATAAGGAATAGAGCGGATATAGCCAGTGTATACAAACACGTTAAAAGCCAAGCCATAAACAATGTATAGAATAATAAGACCCAAAATGTTGTTCATATGCAGATCCGTTGTCACTTTGACCACAGGCAGCATAATAATCTGGAAAGGAATAAACATTGCGCTGATAAAGTAAAAGTAGAGCGCTTTGAAGAATTTTCGGTTCATATTGCGGGCAATCGCGTAGGCTACCATGGAGTTGGTAAGCAAGATGAACACTACTGATGTTATTGTGATCGTGGCGCTATTTCCCAAGGCGTTGAAGAAATTAGTTGCCTTAATGGCATTGGCGAAATTCTCAAAATGCAGGCCAGTCGGCAGTGAAAAGATGGATTGAGCCATTTCCTCGGGATTCTTTAACGCGATAGCAATAGTCATGTACAGCGGAAAAAGGATCAGTAGTGAGCCTAGCGCGATAAGAATCGTTGCAGGCCAGTTGCTTGATTTTTTGATCATAAGTCCATCTCCCGTTTCTGCAGAAATTTAAGCTGAAGGGCGGAGATCACAACGATCACGATAAAATAAATCACGGCGTTCGCCGATTGATAGGCAAATTCTCCGCCTTGGAAGCCGCCTGTATAGATTAAGTGGGCAATGGATTGTGTTGAACGTCCGGGTCCCCCCCCTGTCAAGGCTACGATTTGGTCGAATACCATTAAGCCGCCCTTCATCGCCAGCACCATGTTGATCGTGAAGAAGGAAGCAAGCATTGGAAAAGTAATGCTCCAGAATTCTCTCCAGCGGCTAGCGCCGTCCAGATTGGAGGCTTCGTAAAGATCTTGCGGAATCGTCTGTAGACCTGCCAGATAGAGAATCGTGTTATAAGCAATTCCCTGCCAAACGGCTACAATGACGATACCGATCCAGGCCCAATCGGAGTTGCCGAGAATGTTCTGCGAAAGGAATTCGCTGCCAAGCTTCTCGCCCCAGATAGGGAATACATTTGCGAACAAATAGTTGAAAATAAAGCCGACAATCAGCACGCTGAGGATATTTGGCAGGAAATATACACCGCGGAAAAAGTTTTTGGCTTTAATCTTGGCGTTAAGCCCAAGCGCAATCAACAAACTGATGATGTTGATGAGAATAGTTGTTAAGATGGCATATTTAAAAGTGAACACATATGAATTCAGCACATTTTCATCTTGAAAAATGTTAATGAAGTTCTTAAATCCTACGTAATCAAAGCTGTCACTGAAGCCGTCCCAGTTAGTGAACGAGTAATAAATACCCTGCAGTGCAGGAAAGGTGTGAAAGGCAAAGAAAAGAAGCAATGCCGGTATAGTCATTAGATAAAAGGCGACTCGGCGTTTGGCCATCATGTAATCCTCCTTGGAAAAGAGAAAGAGAAGGGGGAGTCCCGTTCTCTTTCTCGGCTCTTATTTGTCAGGTCTCGTTATTTCCGGTCAGCTACCTTATCCCACTCTTTATCAAGCTGTTTCAGGTACGCATCAACATCTTTCTTTTGCAGGAAGGCTTGATTGATGGTATCCACTTTCATTGCACTTGGGATGTAGTGGTCTGCAAAGTCGGCCAAGTTACCTGAGGTAAATGCTGCTTTGAAGCCGTCCATTGTTGGATCATCTTGAGTTACACCTTGCACAGCTGGGAATGCTTTTTGCTCGTTAATGTAGAGGCTGACATTCTCAGGCTGGAGCAGGAATTCAACGAATTTTTTAGCTTCTTCTTTATGTTTAGTGCTCTTAGAGATAGTCAACAATGTGTCTACGCCAGAAATGACCTTATTGTTAGCAGCATCATTTGTCGCTGGGAAAGGGAATACACCAAGCTCAATGGATGGATTAGCCTTCACGATTTCTGGGATCGCCCATACCCCTTGCAGATACATTGCAGATTCACCTTTTGCGAAAGCTGTGTTGCCGTCATTGTAGCCTTTTCCAAAAATATCTTTCTGACCGAACTCCGTCAGCTTAAGCAGCTTTTCAGCAATTTCGTTGAAGCTGTCTGCGAAAGTCACAGTACCTTCAGTACGCTGCTTGAAGAAATCATTGCCTTTTATGATTGTAGAGAGGGAGTTGAACGGCGTAAGGGTTGTCCAGGAATCCTTAAGTGTCAGGTAAAAAGCATTTTTACCGCTGTCCTTGAACTTTTGAGCAACGGCAATGAACTCGTCCCAAGTGGTTGGCACAGTAACGCCGGCTTCAGTGAACATCGCTTTATTGTAAATGACACCACTTGCGTTCGAAGAGAATGGAAGACCATTCAGCTCGCTAGAACCCGTCAGGTCTTTCAGCATTTGAACATAAGCAGGCTGGATACTTTCAGCAAGTGGATCACTAGAGAAGTCTTCAAACAGACCACTTCCGGATAATGTTTTGTAGGTGTCAGTGGCTCCGATACCCACTACGTCAGGGATGTCTTTTTTAGCTGCACGAGTCTTCAGCACGGTTTCGGCATCCGGTGGGTTCACTTGAGTGACTACGATGTTCGGATTGGCTTCATTAAATTTCGCAACCAGCTTGTCGAAGGTGGCTTTGGCTTCGGTCTTATTTTGGAAAAACTCGATTTTCACCTTGTCACCGGAGGAGTTCCCGCCGCTAGATGTGTTGTCAGCCGCATTGTTACCACTATTGCTACCGCAGGCGCTAAGCACGGACATAGCCAGTAGACTAACCATTACGGGTTTAATTGTTTTTTTCATGATAAATCCTCCTAATAATGTGTTGGTATTATGGTGAATTTGGTAAGAGTAAACGTTTACGTTGATTGCAAATTTAAATGATATTCATGTTCTTCTAAGCGACGGGTATGCCATAAAAGAAACAGTAAACGTTTACGTAATATTGATAAAAAGACTTAGGTAAGCGATCTTACCGTTTGTCTTTCCACAATTGTGTGATCGACAATCTGGCTGTTCACAGACTCGCCTGTTTCAATCATCTGAATGAGCTTCTCCACGGCGATCTTTCCAATATCGTACAGCGGTTGGCGTACTGTTGTTAAAGGCGGAATAACCATTTTGGCTAATCCAAGATCGTCATATCCCATAATGGAGATATCCTCGGGCACGCTTAGACCATTTTTGATAACGGTGGAGAGGGCACCAATCGCCATTTCATCACTAGCAGCAAAAACGGCAGTCACATCAGGCGCTTGCTCCAAAAGAGTCTCCATAGCTATACTTCCGCTCTCATACAAAAAATCTCCGTAAGCAAGATAGCGGCTGTCAAAAGGAATGCCATTTGCTTCAAGCGCATGCTTGTAACCTTCTGCTCTTGGCGCACCAGCGATAAGATCGCTAGGGTTCCCACTAATCATGGCTATTTTGCGGTGACCTTTTGAAATTAAGTAGAGGATAGCGTCAAAAGCTGCTCGATAATCATCTACTTTCACATAAGGGACCTTGGCGAATTCTGTTTGGGAAGAGACCAGTACAACGGGGATCCTCATGGTTTCTAGCACATCGTAATATTCTTTCTTAAGGACTTCACTAGAAAAAATAATGCCATCAACCTGTTTCTCTCTCAGGAGCTGCAAATACTTCAACGTTCTTTTACCGTCCTGATCGGTATTGCATACCATCACACTGTAGTTCCGGTCATTGGCCAATTCTTCAATACCTTTGAGCAGATCGGAAGAGAAGGCACCAGAAACACTAGGGAACATAACACCAATGGTCTGTGTACGCTTATTGATTAGACCCCGGGCAATCGCATTGGGTTGATAACCAATTTCTTTGATCGCCTCATTTACCTTTTGTTTCGTTTTGTCCGAATACCCACTTAAATTGTTTAGCACGCGAGAGACTGTGGCAATGGAAACGTTCGCTTTCTGTGCAACATCTTTAATCGTTGGGTTCATTCCTATGAGCTCCTTAAACTACGGTTATCCTTGAATTAAACGCTTACGCTGATGAGAGTAAGTTATGAAGGAAGAGAACGTAAACGCTTACCCCGAATATAAATGCTGGTAGGCGCTTTTGTCAACTGTACTTAAAAAATAAAAAAATGATCAAAACTACGCAAGAGCAGTAATTTTTTAATAGGAATGATACCGATGTATATACCAAAAATTTACTTAGAAATATCGGAATTGACAAAAGAATATTGGAGGTCTAACATTTAGAGAGTAAACGCTTACGTAAAATTTTAAAATATGGCATGCAAGCCCTGGTTTTAATGATTTACTCGGATAAGGAGTTGCATTTATGAATATTTATCTCGAGATTCCGGATGTAGATAAGCACTTTCCTTACCGCAGTTTACTCTGCAATGGTGATACGTTGTGTTATCCGCATTGGCATAAAGAAATTGAAATTATCTATGTTACCAAAGGAAGCCTGAATCTGGGAATTAACGATACCCCTATTCACATGGAGCAGGGCGAGGTTCAGTTTATCAATGGTGGGGATGTGCATTATTTTCTCTCTTCACCTGAGAGTGAACGGGTAGTGATTCAATTTGACCTGAATTTGTTCCAAGAAGTAGCCGCTTTGAACGGTAATGACTACTCACTTCGTGAGGTCTTTACGCTTATGGAGTATTCCAGTTCAAGATGGCCCGTGGCAACTGCCGCGAAGGTCAAAGGGCTGATTGAGAGTATTTACGAGGAAGATGTACAGCGAAGAGAAGGGTATGTTTTTCTAATCAAGGCTAGATTGTTTGAACTGCTGACCGTTATTTTACGGGAGGTGCCGAAGAGTCCGATCAAGAAACAGCCTAAGTTCTCGGAAGATACACTGAATCAATCCAGAGAAACACTGGAGAGACTAGAGCGGATTTTTATTTATGTGGAGCAGCATTATCAGGAGGCTATTTCGCTGAATGAGGTAGCTAATTATATGGGTTTTAGTCCTTATTATTTTACCAAATTGTTCAAGAAAAACACGGGCATGACCTTTATCGCGTTCTTAAATGAATACCGGCTTAACAAAGCCAAATGGATCTTGATCAATGAAGATCTGCCGATGTCTGCCGTGGCGGAAGCAGCCGGGTTTGGCAGCGTGAAGACCTTCCATCATTTTTTCAAGGAAGCAACGGGGATATCCCCGCTGAAATACCACAAGACAATATTCGGGAATAATACAGCAAGATTGCAGGAAGAAAGCCCTTCCTCAGCTTTGTATGATAGAGATATCAAAACAGGAATAAGTGGAGGTTAGACCAGAATGACTTTAACAGTAGGAATTATCGGCTGCGGAGGTATTGCGAACGGCAAGCACATGCCCGCGTTAAAAAAAGTAGAAGGTGCGCGAATGGTTGCTTTTTGTGATATCGTCGCTGAACGTGCCGAGAAGGCAAAAGCGGAGTTTGGAGATGAGCAGTCCGTAGTTTACACAGATTATAAAGAGCTTCTTAACGATGCAAGTATAGATGTGATTCATGTATGTACGCCGAACATTTCCCATGCGGAGATTTCCATTGCGGCTATGGAAGCAGGCAAACACGTAATGTGTGAGAAGCCGATGGCTAAAACCACGGCAGAAGCACAAGCGATGATCGAGGCCTCAGAGCGAACTGGGAAAAAGCTGACCATCGGTTATCAGAACCGTTTCAGACCAGATTCAGCTTATCTGCATGCGGTATGTGAGAATAATGAGCTTGGTGAGATCTATTACGCCAGAGCTAAGGCTATCCGTCGTCGCGCTGTCCCAACTTGGGGTGTGTTTTTGGATGAAGAAGCGCAAGGCGGCGGTCCGTTGATTGATATCGGCACCCATGCGCTCGATTTGACCCTGTGGATGATGGATAATTACAAACCTAAATATGTCGTGGGCAACGCTTATCATAAGCTGTCCGGTCGTAAAAATGCTGCAAATGCTTGGGGCCCGTGGGATCCTGAGAAGTTTACAGTTGAGGATTCCGCCATTGGATTCATCACTATGGAGAATGGGGCTACCATCGTCTTAGAAGCAAGCTGGGCACTGAATACACTCGATGTCGGTGAGGCCAAAACGGTACTTTGTGGGACTGAAGGCGGAGCAGATATGGAGAACGGTCTGCGCATTAACGGAGAAGCCTACGGTAAAACCTTTGAAAAGCATATCGGTCTGGATGCCGGTGGCGTCGACTTTTATGATGGTGCGGGAGATGATCCTGCGATGATAGAGGCAGCTCAGTGGATTGACAGCATTGTAAATGACACCGAACCTGTAGTGAAGCCGGAGCAGGCGTTGGTTGTGACTCGCATCTTGGAGGCTATTTATAAATCCTCTGAAACTGGAATGCCTGTGTTTTTTGAATAATTAAGCAAATTCGATGGTCATAGATAAATATGAACTAGGAGTGTGTCCCAAGTGACAAGAGTAACCGTATGGAATGAATTCCGTCATGAACGGCAGGAAGAAAGAATTCTTAAGGTCTATCCGCAAGGTATTCATGGACAACTGGCCAGCTTCCTTCAAGAAGCAGGACTGGACACTCAGACAGCTACGCTGGATGAACCAGAGCACGGACTGACGCAAGAGGTATTGGATAACACGGATGTACTGATCTGGTGGGGACATATCGCCCATCATGAAGTAAGTGATGAGATTGTAAACCGTGTACATGCGCGAGTGCTGCAAGGTATGGGACTTGTAGTGCTTCATTCGGGCCATATGTCCAAAATCTTTATGAAATTAATGGGCACCAGCTGCGATCTGAAATGGCGTGAAGCTGAGGAGAAGGAGCGCCTGTGGGTCATGGACCCAAGTCACCCGATTGCTGAGGGCATTGGTGAATACATCGACTTGGAGCAAGAGGAAATGTATGGTGCGCATTTTGATGTGCCAGCACCAGAGAGTCTTGTATTTGTCGGCTGGTTCGAAGGCGGCAACGTCTTCCCAAGCGGATCGACCTACCGTAGAGGCAGCGGGAAGATCTTTTATTTCCAGCCTGGTCATGAATCTTACCCAACCTATTACAACAAGGATATTCAAAAAGTTATCATCAATGGCGTGAACTGGTGTGCCCCAACGAAACGTGACTATCCGGTTTACGGACATTCTGAAGCCTTAGAGCCTATCAAAGAAAAGGTGGTCGTATAAATGAAATTAGGCGTATTTGATCCTGTATTTGGAAGCTTGAGTCTTGACGAGATGTTAGATAAAATCGCCGCCGCAGGTTTGAATGCGGTAGAAATCGGCTCGGGCGGTAATCCCGGTAATGCTCACTGTCCGACAGATGAGCTGCTTGCCAGCGAGTCAGCACGTCAAGAATATTTGGAAAAGTTCACGAAACGTGGCATTATGATCAGTGCCTTCAGTTGCCATAATAACCCGATTTCACCAGATAAAGAAGAAGCCCGCGCTGGGGATGAAATTCTCCGTAAATCGATCAAGCTGGCTTCACTCATGGGTGTTAAGGTCGTGAACACTTTTTCGGGAACGGCTGGGGACAGCGATGAGGCAAAAGCACCGAACTGGCCAGTCACGCCTTGGCCTACCGTGTACAGCGACATCAAAACCTGGCAGTGGGAACATAAGCTGATCCCTTACTGGAAGGAAATCGGCAAGCTGGCCGAGGAGCATGGCGTTAAGATCGGCATCGAGCTGCATGGCGGCTTCCTGTGCCATACCCCTTATACGATTTTGAAGCTTAGAGAAGCAACCTGCGATGCTATTGGAGCCAATCTGGATCCGAGCCATCTGTGGTGGCAAGGTATTGATCCTGTAGGTGCTATTAAGATTCTCGGTAAAGCTGGCGCGATTCACCATTTCCATGCCAAGGATACTTACTTGGATCAGGACAACATCAATATGTATGGTTTGACCGATATGCAACCTTATGGCGATGTGCAGACCCGCGCATGGACCTTCCGCTCCGTTGGTTGCGGGCACAGCATATCTGAGTGGTCAGATATCATGAGCGCGCTGCGCACTTACGGTTATGATTACGTGGTGAGCATCGAGCATGAAGACCCTCTTATGACGGTTGACGAAGGCTTCCAACGTGCAGTAACCAATTTGCAATCCATTCTTATTCATGACCAACCTCAGGGTATGTGGTGGGTGTAAGGTCAATTTAGAAAGCCATGATTCTCTATTAAGAGAATCATGGCTTTTTCTGTGTGTAGTGGGGGTGGAGGGGAGAACGGCAGAACGGAAGGGAGTAGAAATGAGCTGGCAAAGAGATAGGGAGGAGGTAGAGACGAGTAGGAGCTAATAAGAAACGAACTAGAAACTAACCAGAAATGTACTGGGAACGAACTAGTAACTAAACCAGAAATGAAACAAGAAACGAACGAAAAACCAACTAAAAACGAACTAAAAACGAACTAAAAACGAACTAAAAACGAACTAAAAACGAACGAACTAACTAACTAACTAACTAACTAACTACCAATCAAAAATGAACTAGTTTGCTAACGGACTCAAATGCAGCTATTCGCGTGTTTTAGGTCTTTTTGAGCGAGTTTTGGACCCGAGAGACCTTATTGGTCCTGAAAAGCAAGTAATTCGAGGTGATTTGAGCAAATAACTGCGCTGGAGTCCGATAGCATCTCAAAACAGCGGATTTGTTGCAAATAGGGTCTCTGGAGTCCGCAACTAATGTGCTTATGCGCTAGCTGATCTTCGATGGTAAAACCGTAGTTAGTTTGGGGGCTGGTGCGTTGAGCTTCGGTAGAATGGGATACGGGTAAATGTGCAGCGCAGTTAGTCTGGGACTGGAGCGGAGCGTGGTGGAGATGTGGTAGAGATGTGGTGGAGAAGTGGTGGAAAAATGGTGGAGTTTTGGTGCAGATGTGGTAGGTAACTGTGCTAACGGTAACGGGCAAATGAGCGGACGCAGTAATGTATGAGACGTAGGGCGGAAATGTATGAGACATAGGGCAGAAGTGTATGAGATGTAGGGCAGTAATGTATGAGACGTAGGGCAGTAATGTATGAGACATAGGGCAGAAATGATAGAGACATAGGAAAGAACAAGGTAGAACTGTGCTAAAGGACTCAGATGCAGCTATTCGCGTGTTTTAGGTCTTTTTGAGCGAGTTTCGGACCCGAGAGACACTATTGGTCGTGAAGAGCAAGGAATTCGAGGGTATTTGAGCAAATAACTGCGCTGGAGTCCGATAGGATCTCAAAACAGCGAAATAGATGCAAATAGGGTCTCTGGAGTCCGATAGCATCCCAAAACAGCGAAAAAGTTGCAAATAGGGGCTCTAGGGTCCGCAACTTATGTGTTTATGCGTTAGCTGATCTTTGCGTATCCAAAGGTCGGCTTTTTGTCGTGCATTCACTGGTTACAGTATTGCAATCTCTGCGTCAAGCGGGAGGGGACGAGTTGAAAAGAATAGGTACAGGCTGGTACGCAACATATTTGAAATGATTTCGTCTTTATATAACGGAGGTGGAGCAAGATGAATTTATGCTTTTCGGGAGGCCGGTTTCAAACTTTTTTACAGCGGAACATTAAACTGATGCTTGTATTTGGGCTTTTGTTCGCTGCTTGCTTTACAGGAGTTGGAAGGGTGGAAGCTGCTGGCTCAGATCTGATCATCGTGAACAAAAAAACAAACAAACTCGCGTATTTCAGTGACGGCAAGCTGGTGAAGACTTTTCCGGTTGCCACAGGGAAGTCGAAGGAACTGACGCCAGAAGGTAGCTTCAAAATGGTGGTTAAAGTAAAAAACAGACCCTACTACAAAGAGAAAATTCCCGGTGGGGATCCGGCCAATCCGCTTGGTGACCGCTGGCTGGGGCTGGAAGTGAACGGGACCTATGGCACGACGTATGCGATTCACGGCAATAATAATGAGTCATCGATAGGGAAGTATGTTAGCGCTGGTTGTATTCGAATGCATAATGATGATATTCATTGGCTGTATCCAAAAGTAGCCAAGAATACTCGAGTTATCATTACAACGAGCACACTGGCTATGGAGAATATTGCAACTAAAAACGGGTACTCTGTAGGAAGCAATAAGTTTGCGGGGACTTTTGAGATCAATGGGACGACAACAAAGCTGAAGGATCCTTTTATATTGGAAAATTCCCGTGTGTTTGTTCCGCTGAGAGAATCCGTGGCCTTACTGGGTGGAACTTTGCAGAGTGAAGCGGGGACAGGTGCACTGCTAATTACGATCGGCAATCGTACGGTGACACATAAGCCATTATCCAATAAGGCTATTGTGAATGGAAAATCCATTACGATTTTACCGTCACGCAATGAAAATAACCGATTACTAATTCCGCTGAGTATCTTGCCTGATTTATTTGCTGTTCAGGTGCAGTGGAATGCGCAGACTCAGGTGGTAAAGATTAAGTTATAATTGTTCTTGACCTTTTATTTCTGATTTAAATTGTTATATACTGTACTTATTCTAAAAATACGGACAATTACGGAGGGCCACCGACTGATGAATAACTAACACGTTTCCTGAAACAGACCATAAAGTTTGTGAAGTGCATATGCACAAGTCACGGAGCACCCGCGCAGGGTGATAACGGTCAGGGATACGTGTGTCGGTCGGGGGCCTTACGATGCTTTATATGGATAGTTCTATCTATTGTGTTGGTTTACTCTGCATCCAGCAGGTGATCACGGCCGTAGTCTATCCATGTCTGGGCACATTCCCCCTTCATACGCTATTCGACCGCAGACCGCTGGCTGCGGTTTTTTATTTGCAATGAAATCGGAGGAATGAAAGATGACTGTAATTAAAGCGAAGAATTTACGTAAGGAATGGAACGGGATCCCTTTATTTAAGGAGGTATCCTTTGAGATAGCAGAAGGAGAGCGCGTGCTTTTATTTGGACGAAATGGGATTGGCAAAACCACACTGCTTAAGGGGCTGATCGGTCGGCTTACTTTTGAAGAGGGAAGTATCTATCATGGCCTGTCATCTGAAGAATGGGGTGTGCTCGATCAACAGCTTGAGGTACCAGGGGAAGTAACCGCATTGGAATACGTTCTTTCAGGGTCAGCGCAGCTGCCTGAATTAAAACGCCAGCTGGAAGCCCTCAGTCAGAGATTGCAGGAGCAGAAAGCTGATAACGAAGCTGAGTTGGCTGAATATGCAGAGGTGTACGATGGTTACTTGCAGCTTGATGGATATGGCTGGGAGGTCAAAGCGGAAAAAAGTCTAAAGCAGCTCAAGCTTGAACATGCAGTCTGGGATTTGCCATACGCCTCACTTAGTGGAGGGCAAAAGACACGGGTGCAATTAGCAGCATTATTAGCCCGGCAGCCCAAGCTATTGATTCTGGATGAACCGACCAATCACATAGATGGAGAAACGATGGAGTGGTTGGAGCATTGGGTGTGCAACTACCCTGGAACGGTGTTTTATGTATCACATGATCGTACATTTATTGATCGAACTGCGACGTCTGTGCTGGAGCTTAGTCCGGAGGGATGCCGGCGTTATTCGGGTGGATATACACAGTACCGGGAGCAGAAGACTATAGAGCTGAGAACATTGGAGGGACAATATAAAAAGCAGGAGCAAGAAAAGGAGAAGCTGTTGGAGAGCATTAGGCGGTATGCAGAATGGTTCCAGCAAGCGCATCGTGCTGCCGGACAAAATGATTTTCTGCGTTCGAAATCCAAGAAAAATGTGTCTCGTTTCCATGCCAAGGAAGCTGCGCTGGAACGGTTAAATAAGAACCGTGTAGAATTGCCCCGCGAGACTGGCAAGCTGAAGATGAAGCTGGAAAGCGAAGAGTTTCTGGCAGATTCTTTACTGACACTCCGTGAGATAGAGTTTGCGTATGATGGGAGTGCGCCTTTTCTTAGGAATTTCAGCTTGTCGCTAAATCGGGGAGACCGATTGTCTATTCTGGGTCCTAATGGTGTTGGAAAGTCTACGCTGTTGAAATTAATTGCAGGGATCAATAAGCCTACAAAAGGTGAAGTGCGGCTGCATCCACGGACGACAATCGGTTATTTTGCACAAGAGCTAGATAACTTAGAGATGAACTCTACGATTCTGGATAGCTTGCTTGAACTGCCGGGAATGACCCAGACGGAGGCGCGGACAATTTTGGGTTGCTTTTTATTTACGCGGGACGATGTATTTAAACGGATTGGGGATTTGAGTCTGGGGGAGAAATGCCGTGTGGCTTTCCTCAAGTTGTATTTTGGAAAAGCAAATCTATTGGTCTTAGATGAACCCACTAATTATCTGGACATTGACACTAGGGAACGTGTAGAAGAGGCACTGATGGTGTATCCCGGTGGACTAGTGATGGTCTCGCATGACCGTTATCTTCACTCTAAAGTGGCTAATCGCTTGGTGATATTAGAGCCGTCTCAGGCACCAAAGTTTTTTCAAGGAACGTATGCTGAATATTTTGCAAAAGACAGAACCCGTCTGCTTACTGGTATAGAACAGGCTCGGGAGGATGACCTTGCCCTTCTACAGCTGCGTCTGAATCAGTTGATTCAGAGTAGCAGTGTGGAATCTGAGGCGGAAAATGCAGCGCTAGTGGCAGAAATCGTTAATTTGCAGCGACAAATACAGGAACTAAGGGGCGAGGGGAAACCCGCATCCTCCTAAGCGGATAAAAAACACAACCTTGCTCAGGATGTATTTATCTTGAACAGGTTGTGTTTTTAGATAGGAGACGTAAGGTGTAAGGTGTATAATTTGGAGGAATGTGGATTTTTTGGCGATAAAGAAACCTTGAGAGGATGGTTGCAGAATTGCTGAAATTGGGCTCTTTTATATTGGAATTACTTCGATTATGTATATTGCTTGTGCTGACTTTATTAGTTTTGGGTTGGGTAGAAAGATTGATCTATCAATTGATATTTGGTCAGCCCGTGTATAACTGGAGTATGGGATTCGGGAATTTATTGTTATTTTTTATGCTGTACCGGAATCATTTTCAGTTTAAAGGCTGGTATAAATCAGAGAAGAACCAAAAGCTAACGCTCCTCACCACAAGAGTAATCACCATAATTTCCATAGGACTAATAATCCTGCCGCTAGGGCTGGGCTGAGCTTATGAAGATTAGAATCATTGGAGCTTGCGGCAGCGGCAAATCCTATATCGCCCGGGAGTTATCTAGAAAATATGGTGTAGAGTATTACGAGACAGACAACTTGGTATGGGACAGAAGTGCCGAGAATTTGCGTTTTTCAGTTGAAGCAAGGGATGCTCAGTTGGAAGAAATCCTTGATAAACCCTCATGGATTCTGGAAGGTGCACATTACAAATGGGGACAAGAGAGTTTTAAAGCTGCTGACTTAATCGTTATTTTGAACCCTAATAAAGTGATCAGGGATTTGAGAGTGTTTACAAGGTTTATAAAAACAAGACTGGGTTTAGAGCAAGCGAATTACAAGCAGTCATTTAAGAATCTGTATGTGATGATTTTTGAATGGAACCGTGGATATGATCAGGAGGCCGCACATAGGATTATAGAGTTAACGGATACTCTGTCTGATAAACGGGTAATTGTTAA
Source organism: Paenibacillus sp. FSL F4-0122 (assembly GCF_038002845.1). Taxonomy (NCBI): domain Bacteria; kingdom Bacillati; phylum Bacillota; class Bacilli; order Caryophanales; family Paenibacillaceae; genus Paenibacillus; species Paenibacillus sp. FSL F4-0122. The sequence continues at coordinate 1,047,133 of NZ_JBBODI010000001.1, read as the reverse complement.
AAATAACAAAGAGCTGGAGCCCATTATCCAAGAGCATCTGAGGAAGGGATTGTTAAATAGGGATTGAGCGACAAAGTAAACGATAGAGAGAGGAGTGCTTGCATGGATAACATTCTACCCGAGCATTTGGATCAGGAGAATTTCATAGGGTTTTGGAAAAGAGTGCTGGCTTCCATTCTTGATTTCTTGGTCATTGGAATACCTGGAGTTATCGTATACTGGATACTAAATTCATTAGCTGTTTCATTACACTCGGAGATACCTATTATCCTGGAGTACATTTTGTTTATCGCATTTGATATCTTTATGATCGTTAGATTTGGCGGAACTCCAGGGAAGCTGATTTTAAAATTAAAAATTGTCAATGAGCAAGGGAATTACCCTACAGTGAAGGAAGCTCTGATTCGAAATGTTTTCCGAATGATTAGTATGATTCTTTCAATGGTAATTGCGGTCAGCAGCTATGACTTTACCGTTATTTCCGCCAAATTATCCTTATGGTCGGATTTGGCTTTTGACCTCACTCAAATCCTGGGTCCAATCATGCTGGTGGATTACTTGTTGGTTGGATTCCATCCCCGTAAACGTGCGATTCACGATTTGCTGGCTGGCACTTATGTTGTTGATAAATCCGCAATTTGAAGAATGCTTTTCACCAAGCATTCTTTTTTTTAATATTAGGTATTTTACTATTAAATATTTTAGTGTTAAAATACTTTTATAAGCAGCCGATCATCATGAATGCCAAAGGAGAACCTCTTGGAAAATCCAGATATTTTTAAGCTAATACATGCAGTTGAATTATTTACGAATGAAGTTATTGTTCGATGGATGAACGCATTTGATCACAATATTGGGATATCTCCAGTTCTAGTCTTGGGTGAATTGAATAAAAAAGGCCCCTTGAAGCAGACTATTTTGGCTAAGAGACTAGGATATACGCCAGGAGCAATGACAAACATTGCTAATCGACTAATTAAGCAGGGGATGGCCGAGCGAAAATATAACGAAGATGATCGACGGAATGTACTTCTATCTATCACGGACAAAGGAAAAGACGTTCTGAAGGAAGCACAGCTTAAGGGACAGGAGCTAAGAGCTGAAATGTTCCAAAAGCTCAATGAGGAGGAACTGCAGCAATTCTTGAAAATCTATGAGAAGTTGTTAACGAGCTTTGATAGCTCTGAAACATAAACCAAGTCATCTTAGAAGCACAATAACATTATAAAGGGGTATGAACATGGGAAGAGTTCAAGGTAAAGTTGCATTAGTAACTGGAGGCGCTTCAGGTATTGGCTTATCAGCTGCCACTCTATTAGCTAGAGAAGGAGCAAAGGTTGTCATTGCCGATTTTAATGTGGAAGCAGCCAAAGAAGCAGCATCTAAGATTAAAAATGAAGGCGGAGAAGCTGAAGGTCTTTTCTTAGATGCCTCCCAAGCGGATTCGATCAAGGAAGCTGTTGATTTCACTGTTGCTCAGTATGGCACCATCACAGTATTGTTCAATAATGTAGGTCTAACTAATCTGCAAAAAGACCTTGATGTGGTCAATATAGATTTGGAAGAATGGGATCGCCTGATGAACGTGAATACTAAAAGTGTTCTGTTAGGCAGCCGTTTTGCTATTCCTCATATGATTAAAGCGGGCGGAGGCTCGATCATTAACACGGCTTCGATGTCAGCATTCGCTGGGGATTCATTGCGTACTGCTTATGGCTCCTCTAAGGCAGCGGTTGTGAACCTTACTCGTTACATCGCTACACAATATGGTAAAGACAAAATCCGTTGTAACGGCGTGGCACCAGGGCTGATCCTGACACCTGCGGCAGCAAGAAATATGCCGCCAGCTGTATTGGATATATTTCAAAAATTCAACGCCCTACCTTATCACGGAGAAGCCGATGATATCGGCAATACGGTTTTGTTCCTGGCATCGGATGAATCCAAATTCATCACAGGCCAAACGATTGAAGTAGAGGGTGGTCATTATATGTCTAACCCAAGTATCACTGATTTCCAGAATTACATGATGGAAGCTAAATCTAAATAAAAGATTATGTGTAATTAAAAATCCGGTCCATGCTCGAATTTATCGAGCGGGGCCGGATTTTGGTTTATTTTAATGAATTAGCGTACCTCTAAAACCTCCTGCATAAAGGTCTTCAGAGCGGAGGGTTTGGCACTTGCGATCCATTGCTTTAACTCATCAGTTTGACCATTCATATACCATCCAAGCTTCTCTTTTAACTCTTGGTCAAAGACTTTAGGTTGATTTTTTCGTTCCGCTAACAGTTGTTTAATCATTTGTGGCCAGCGATACCCACTATGACCAAAGCTGAGTTCAGGATAACGCTCAGCAAGTGTCATTACCGAAGAGAGTGATTCACCAGCGTATAATTCTGCCGCCAAAAAGCTGCCAATAAAACGATGGCTATCATCATACTTTAGGGCGATCGCGAATTGTTTACGAGCTTCTTCAAGCTTCCCTTGTTGCATGAGGGCTGTGGCGTTAATAGAAAGTACATAACCGTTAGTATTGGGTCGGTTTAGTTCGTTGTAGTAGGAATAATATTCGTTATACGACTTCCAGTCGGCATGGTCAAAATAGTACTGCGATAATGTGAAGGCATAATTAGTAGAAGGCTGTAGTTGTATTAGCTTTTCGAGTAAAGGAATCGCCTTATCTTCTAATGTTGTATCCTTTGTGAGGGACGATTTTGCCAGCATCATCTTTACTAGCATGTGCAGGGCATGAACATCCTGTGGGTCATCGGCAATATTTTGTTGGTACATTTCTAGTGCCTGATCCGTTTTCTTATCCAGTAGTAGTTGGTCAGCCGCAGTAAGCTCTCTTTCCTTGAGATAAAAGAACGGCAGATTGCCGACAGTGTCTTCGTTCAGCCTGTAGCCATTACTGCGGGTAATCAGGCGTCCATCTGCATCTAAGGCTTCAATATTCCAAGAAAAGCGCACTTCGGGATTCATAAATCCGAGAAGGGAGAGGGGGTCAATAGATTCCCAGCCATCTCCACTGCTGCCATAGGAAAAACCGCCGCCATCGTAAAGTTCTTCTACTGGAATGGAGATATGATTATCTACAATACGATCCCGAATTTGTACACCCAACACGGCCCCCTCCCCGCCACCGCTTAAACGATAGTAAGCTGCACCTTCAACAGCTTTCCAGCTGAAATCTATGGTCTTGCCCGTTAGGGTTTCCTGATTAATGGGAGACTGCAGCTCAAGCAGAGGTTGTAGAACTATGCTCTCATTCAACCTGCCATCCGGTTTAACTTCAATCCAATCGTCATATTGTACAGGCCAGGTCCAGCCGTCGATCTGATCATAGCCAAGTCCAAGCTGTAACTGATAAAAGCCCGGAATCACACCGTGAAATTCGAAACGTCCTTCAGTATCTGTGACGATTCGGTAGGGTTCAGCAGAAGTGATGCTATGGTTAACTTCGCTTTCAGCACGGAGAAAAATACCTGCCCGCGGAACTGGGGTGCCATCGCTTCGTGTAAGGGTACCGGAGACGACAGCAGTTGAAGTATTTCCCATATCTATAGCAGACTGAATTGCGGTTCGAAGCGATTCCAGCTGTCTTTCAGTATCTGAAGTCCCAGCTTCTGGTGCTGCTGCTGCTGATCCTGTATTGTCTGTGGAGCCTTCGTTCGAACTGCTGGTGGCAGCGTTCATTTGTTTATGAATATCCTGCCAGAATTTTTTGTAGCTCTCCAAGCCATCTTTTACTACGGCAAGTGCTTCCTGCGCTTCGCCTTTTGTAAAGAGTAAACGCCCGGTAAGCCATGCTTTTTGTGCGTTTAGCTCTTCCTGATACTCGGATGGAAAGGGGGTTTGTTCAAGAATTGTTTCAGCGGTTGTTATATCGCCACTATTTAGAGCTCGCTCCGCTCGAAGGAGCTCCAGTTGTTTAGCTATATCGGAGTTGCTGTTTGACTGTTTCGTTGCGGTGATTAGCGCTTGATCTCCATCTTCCTTTTGGCCAAGAGCATCATATTCATAAGCTAACTGCTTAGCCGCAAATATACGTGTATTATCCGAAGGCCCCTCAAGGATATATTCCTCAAGCAAAGGTACTATGTCCTCCGGTAACAGACCGGAACGCTGGGTTTCATCATTACTCCACTGGCTCATCGAAGGGCTGACATTAACGTCATATCTGTAGGGATCATAGCTGTGATCCTTATCAAGGATGTTTGTACGGATTAGCTCGATACGTTTACTCCCGGTTGTGGAAGCCAGCTTTTGCAGAAGATCAGTTCTAGCTATGTTAGATTGAATAGCTGTGCTCTGATCTATCTGCCTTTGTGAAGGTAAGAAGTTAAACAGAAGAATAAGCAGGGAGGCAGGGAGTAACACGAATAACACCAGATGTTTGATTTTTATCTTAATTCTCATGTTTTTTCACCGCCTGCTCGTAGATATCCTTCCAATACGTATTGCCTCCAGCTTCGATTAGTTCTCGGTTCGCACGCTGCGGGGTATTTTGTTGTGGCTGTTGTTTAACCTCTGGTTGATGTAGGGTAAGCGAAACTACTAAAATAATAGCACCGATCGCACCTATAGGTTTGACAGGGATCTCAATTTCTTTATTCCACAGCGCCAATAAACGGGCTCCAAAGGTTGGAGGATGAGTCTGCTTAATGACCCGGTCGTGTCCAGTGAACTGGAGGTTCTTTAATTCTTCATCCAGCTGCTTTTTGATCGCATCGCGTTCTGTATTCATAAGAAATGTCCCTCCTTCACCAAAATCTTTTTTAAGAGCGTCCGGCCTCTGGCGAGTCTGGATTTGATCGTATTTTCAGATGTATTTAATTGCTCGGAAATTTCCCGGATACTCATCTCATGAAAGTAATATAACGTCAGACATTCACGGTATAGATAATCGAGATTTCTCATGGACTCGGCGAGCCTCACGTTATGCCATTCCACCATAAAAAGCTCTTCCGCTCCGGCTGTGAAGTCAGCATCCTCGTTGGTTTGCAGCTCTGACCCTCCCGCCGGGAAAATATTACGCCAGCTCCAAGTCCGTTGCCTCATGCGGCAGCGATTGACCACTATCCGTATCAGCCATGCCTTCAGCCGATCCGGTTCCTGTAACTGACTCATTTTGGCATAAGCTTGAATAAAAGTATCTTGTACCGCTTCTTCGGCACTTTGTCTATCTTTGAGCAGTAAAGAAGCGGTTCGCAGCAGCATATCTCCATATTCGTCCATTAACAGGCGGAGAGCTGACTCATCTTTTGCCACAATTCTCTCTATAATATTCAGATGTAGCTCCCCTCCCTTTACTAATAAGATGCGGATTGGAGGATTAAGGTTGCGTTTGGATGGAAAATTATTCAACAAATGTCGCGATTGCAGTTCGCCGGATAAGAGGTTACTGTTGGAATCTATTGTACAGATTGCAATGGGTCGCTTTTTCAAGCAGGATTAGCTCCTTTCTATTGTACGTTCTGCAATGAAACCCTTCGAGGCTGGGAATGACGGGTAAGGTCATATAGTTCATAGGTTTACGAGTTTACGAGTTTATAGTTAGATGGAGTTATGTGGAGATTTTAAAAGAGAAACTTACTTGAGTTAGGTGTCGAAAAAAAGGGTTTTATGTAGAAAAATAGAGTGTGTATGAATTTATATTTGTAGATATGGGTAAAAGAGGGTTAGCCAGAAAAATTGCCGCTATCCTGCAACTATTTGATTTTCACCTCGTCTGTATGTTCAGTTTCATTTTTGCAAGATGACTTTTGCAAGATGACTTTTAGGTAATCTACTAAGGAGATGACATCATGTCAGTACAGATAAAATTAATAGCAGGCTCTATCCTACTCGCAGGAATGATTGGGCTTGCTGGATGCAGCTCGAACAATGAGGCGGGGAATTCAGAATCCCAGGCAACGGCGCCAACAGAAACGGCTGTCACAGCAACCTCTGAGCCGGAAGTTAGTCCATCAAGCATCCCAGCAGAAACTGCGCCAGCAGCGACTTCCTCCCCTACGGAGACTGATAAAGATTCAACCAACTCAAATTCACAAAATAGCGACAAACAGCTTAAAGAGTTACTCGAGCTTGCCAAAAAGGGGAAGGTGCCTGGCGTAAAATATGCCGCTCATACCGGACTCATTGATGAGGTCGAAGCGGATTGGGGCAAGCCTGATCAACAAGAGTCAGCGGGAAAAGGAATTTATGCTACCTACACTGACAAACATGTCGTGTTTGGATTTAATAAAGGAAGTTTAATCTTCGATGTTCGTTCAAGTGATTCCGCGCTGCAAAAGCTGACGCTGAAGCAAATTGAGGCAACATTCGGCAAGCCTGACGATACCAAAGTGAACGGAGACGATAAGATTTACACCTATCAAGCCAATGACCAATACCAGCTGAAATTTATTATTCCAAGCTCGACCGGTACAGTAGATCATATTTCCGTGTTTAGTGAACAGGACTCTTTTAACAATATGGCTGGGTAAGTGGCATGGGTTAGAAGAGGAGAGAGCAATTTTGCAGAGGAATCTGTGGGTTGCTCTTTTTGTATGTTCTTTTTTGAGGTGGAGTAGGCCTTGGACGGACTGTTATAATGTAACCAATGAGCGGGTTCGGGGAAAGTGAGGTTCTATCATGCAGCTGGAATTAAATGAAAGTGAATATAAAGTGACCGCAGAAGGGATAACGATAGAATTATTCCCAAAAGAATTTACGCTTTTTCAGTTCTTGTATAAAAATAGAGGGCGTACATTCAGTCGAGAACAGCTGTTGGATAAGGTGTGGCCGCTTGAATATCCGGTAGAGCGAACAGTAGATGATCATATTTATCGGCTTCGTAAAAAGCTAGGCAAGTTTCAAGACTTAGATATTAAGACTGTTCGGGGATTTGGTTATAGTCTGACTATGCAGGAGCCCTCAGCTGCTATGGCCAATCCGACTACATATGACTTAGAGATGCAAAAGACGATGCGGGAGGTATTCAAGAAATATCACCTATATGGCCAAGGTCGCTCGATGTTAATCCTCGCACGCCAACAGGATGTTTTGGGGTATGCGATGGATCCGTTTTATTCGATCTATATTCATTTTGTACAGGGAGATTTGGATTGGCTGCTGAACACAACCGAGGTGGGGATAGAGGAACGGTTTTATTCCTTATTAATCTGTTATGTTCTATTGGGTGATCCTAAGAAAAAATTAGAGTTCTGTGAGTTGGTCCTTGAGAAAAAAATTCTTTTGCCGCCTCAGCATCGCGAAGTGGAGATTCTAAATATTCTGGATTTGTACACGCTGGCAGGGCAACCGGAAAAAGCACTGGAACGACTAAAGCTAACATATGAAGTGATTAAAGAGCCGGGGTATGAGAGTTTCATTCCTATAACGGCGACCTCAGAAATGCTTACACACTTGTGGATGGGAACAGAAGATCACGTAATAGAACGGATGGCAACAGACATTGAAGCACTTTTGCTGGAGAAACCTTATTTGCGTGAGATTGGTAGTTATAAAGTTACAAGGGGCTTGTGGTTTCTACGGCGCAAGTCTTGGCGTGAAGCCGAGCAACTGTTGGATGAGGCACTTCAGGTGCTTGAGATGTCAGGGTTCGTGCCGATACGGATATATGCATTGTACCGAATAGTTCATTTTTGTAAACAGTTTCCACCTAAGCCAGCTTTGTATCGCAAATATGTGGATATATTTGAACGGGAGAAGGAAGAGCGGGGATTCCATCGGTTAGAACAATCCTTGGATACCGTGCTTACGAACCTTGTGACTGCCCCCTGATAATTCTCTGACAATTCTCCATTACATTAAGGTCATGCTAATAAGTTCTTAATTGTAATTTGGAGGAATGTTTAATGAATGCTTCAACACAAGCAGGCACGAGCCTGCTTAAGAACAAGGTGTATATGCGTGTGTACAGCGCATATGCGACGGCTACCTTTGGGGATTGGTTCGATGCCTTAGCAATTCAGGTACTCGTAGGGTACCGCTGGCAGGCCAGCCCGCTAATGCTGGCTTTGATTCCGGTCTCCATAGCTTTGCCGGGGATTTTGCTGGGCTCGTTCGCAGGGGTAGTGGCTGACCGACTGAACAAGCTGAAGCTAATGCGGATGTGTGATCTGCTTACGGCATTGTTAACCGTATTCGTATTATTTGCTCCCAGTATGGTGTGGTTGCTCCCGTTATTGATGTTGCGTGCTGCCATTTCTACGTTAAACGTGCCTGCTCAGCAGTCGATGACCCGTAGTATGGTTAGAGAAGACCAACTGCTTCAAGCTACCTCGCTTAATGGGCTTGTAAATCAAGGCTCGAAAATCGCGGGACCTTTACTGGGCGGCTTCGCGTTGTCTGTTCTTACGCCACAGTGGTGTATATTGATCAATGCTTGCCTTAGAGGCTGTTCCTATTTGCTCCTACTTACAGTTAAGAAAAGTGAAGTAGAACAAGTTGGCACAGAAGGCAAGGGCGATCAAGAGGAACGTGTTGCTCTCCGCACGATGTGGAAAGAAGGCTGGAATTTTATGCTGCATAGTAGGTTGCTGCTAAATACCATGCTGTTTGGCATAGTCTGTTCAATGGCTATTCAGATGATTGATTTTCAATTCACCAGTCTATTTAGGGTACTTGCACCCTCTAATGAATCTTTATTGGGCTGGCTCGTGGCGGCATCCGGAGGCGGTGCTGTATTCATCATTATGGTCATGAACAAAATGAATCGCGGAACAGGTTATGGCTGGAAGCTTGGAACGGGTTATGTGCTGATGGGTTTATCGGTTGGGGGACTTGGACTGCTTCAGCCAGGAGCTTCCAGTATTTCTGTATTGCTATTAGGGTTCTTACTAGGTATTGGGAATGGAATTTTTATCATCACGTTCAATTATTGTCTGCAAAAAGAAACACCCCCGCACATGACAGGGCGTGTGTTCGGTATTCAGAGTACCATTCTTAGCGGAGTTATGATTGGCGCGCCACTTCTCGGCGGAATGATGGTTCAGATTGCTGGGCCTAGCCGTATCTTTTTGAATTTCGGCATCGTAATCGCTCTGATTGGTGTGCTGGGCATCGCATTTGGGCGTGTGCTGTGGCCTGCGCAGAAAGAGATGAACGATAGCTCTGTGGAGCAATCTAGGACAGTTGAGGTTATGGAGGGTAGCTAGCAGGTAGCACGCTAGTCTAGCTAGCGGGACTTCCTAGCTGGACTAGATTAGCTAGACTGGGAAGGTTGAGTGGCAGAGAGAACCTAGCGTGGCAAACTAGTTAATACTTAGCTAGACTGGAAGGGTTGAGTGGCAAAGAAAATCTAGCGTGGCAAACTAGCTAATACTTAGCTAGACTGGAAGGGTTGAGTGGCAGAGAGAACCTAGCGTGACAACCTAGCCGATACTTAGCTAGACTAGACAGGTTGAGTAGCAAAGACAATCTAGCCTGACAAACTAGCCGTTCCCTAGCGGGACTAGAAAACTTGAGTGCCAAAGAGAACCTAGCCTGACAACCTAGCAGATACTTAGCTAGACTAGACAGGTTGAGTAGCAAAGAGAACCTAGCGTGACAAACTAGCAGATACTTAGCTAGACTAAACGAGTTGAGTGGCAAAGATAATCTAGCGTGACTTCCTAGCATTTAGTTGCAGAATGTGCAGTTAAATTCCCCTCCATCGATCAAACTGGGATTTAGTTGTATTTTGTGCAGTTATTATTTGATATTCTCCCTTTTAGTCTAGGAATGATGATTTTTAGTTGCACAAAGTACACTTATTTGCTCAGGATGTCTCTTTTTACGCTTAATAGTTGTATATAGTGCAATTAAGAGTCTCCTTAGTCATAGTCGCCTTAATATGTGACTTCTCAGTAAGTGACTTCTCAATAAATATCTCCTTAATAAGTGACCTCTCAATAAGTTATTACTTTGTGATCTAAAGCAACTGCTGCACGAAACGTTATAAGTTACAATATTACCTAGCCCGATAGGACAGTTTCTCGTCCGTAAGGGCTTTTTTAGTGTGTAGAGGAGATTGGCTAGAACATTAGAATTTGTAGAGGAAAAGGATGGAAAGGATGGAAAGGATGGCTACTTTTATTTATATGGTGAGGCACGGTGAGTCGCCCAAACTGCCCGGAGAAACTGAAAAGACTCGCGGACTAACCGCGAAGGGGGAGGAGGATGCCCGCAAGATAACGGAAAAACTACGTCTGGAAGGAATTCAAGTCTTCTATTCAAGTCCATACCTTCGGGCTATACATACGATTTCTGGATTGGCGCAGGACTTAGGAGCAGAGATTCAGAGTGTTGAAGACCTCCGGGAAATCCATTTCTCGGACGGAAATAAGATTATGACTGATCAGGAACTGTATCCATTACTGGCAAAAATGTTTGAAGATCCGGATTTTGTCCCAGTTGGTGGGGAATCCATTCATGCGTGTCAGAAGCGTTCAGTTAGTGTGCTGGCAGAAATACTGAGCAATCACAGCGGTCAAAAGGTTGCTATTGGAACTCATGGGGCAGTCATGACGCTTATGATGAACTATTTTGATGCCAAATATGATCTGAGCTTTCTTCTTCAAACCACAAAGCCGGATGTTTATAAAATGAAGTTCGCAGGCGGAACGTTAGTGGATGTGGAGAGGTTATGATTATTGGGGACTGCTTACAAGCGTCCCGAGTCATCATCAACCTGAGGCTTACGGACCCAGATGACATTATTCGCAGATTATTAGCCTTTGGAGCATGGTTTCGGACTCCAGCGTCGTTATTCCTTAAAAAGAGCACCTTATTGGGTGTTTTTTATGCCAATAGCGACTCTGGGGTCCTTTCTCATCCCAAAAGTGGGGAATTGCTGCATATAAGGTCAGCTGTGTCCGATAGCGGCTTCACACACGTAAATACGTACGAGTAAATACGTACACGTAATTAGATACACGTAAATGGGTACGCGTAAAATACATACGCATAAATAAGTACACATAAACACGTACGCATAAATGCGTACAGGTATAAGTACGCGTAAACTACGTCCACGTAAATATCTACGCGTAAATTACGTACGCATAAATACGTACGAGTAAATACGTACGCATAAATACGTCCACGTAAATACATACGCAAAAATATGTACGCGAAAATATTACCGAATCAAATGAAAATGGGTAAGGGGATTTGGATTAAGTAAGGTTGGCTTGTGAACAGTACTTCCACTATGAAAAATACGGCTTCACAAGCCAAGCTGTGTTTAATCATAACGTTAGTCTGACTTTAGGCTATTCTAGCTAAGGCACTGACTTTCTTCTACTCTAACAATAGAACTATCTACAAGCAATAGATCTATCTATAGTCTATAGAGCTATCTACAAGCTATAAAACTATCTACAAGCTATAAAATCGCTTAGCATTCGCAGTCACTAACTCTTCCGCTTCGCCGGGGGTGTAACCATGGAGCACTCCCCAAGCAGCGGCGACTTCGCGAATCATAGACGGATGGGTTATATTCCCAGCAAAAGGTCCTTCGAACGGCCAAGGCCCATCGGTTTCAGCCATGACTAGCTCTGGGGGATAACGGCGGGCAAGCGCCTGTATCTCCGGCTCATACAGGATATCCGGGGTGAAGGAGATATAGTAGCCGTTCTTAATCATGCGGGCAATGGCTTCTTCTGGACCTTTGAACCAGTGAAAGTGGGCATGCTGTATGTTATGTTTTTCCAGGAGATCACAAGCAATAAGCGCATCTTCATAGACAGCATGCAGCACCACAGGTTTATTGAGACGGGCAGCTAACCCAAGCAACTGATCTAGCAGCTCAATATAGGGGTCCATATCAAAGGTTTCGCCACGTTCTAAAGCTTCAGCACGCGTATAGTAAGGCAGCCCGATTTCCCCCACAGCAATATAATCCTCACTAGATTGACTCTCGATCCATTTCAGCAGAGCAGCCAGCTCAGCATCCTGCGGCAGGGGTTGCTCTGGATGAAAGCCATAAGCTGGACGGACCACGCCGGGATTTATGGCTGCAAGTCTTTGGGTGCGTATACAAGAGTCCAAATTCATAGAGACAGCGATAAGGGCTTTAATTCCCATGTCAGGTAGTTCACTCAGTATCTGTTCGGCAACTTCAGGTTCATATTGCTCTAAATGTATATGGGCATCAATCATAACTGTTTACCCTCCACGTAAGAAGCTAATTCCTCATGAACCTCAAAGCGAATAGAGTCGGGTTCCATTCCATCTTTTCCCGGTTTGTAGGCAAAGGTTAGTGTGCCAATACTCTCCAGAAATCCAATATAAACATTTGTTTCCGCCTTTAGCTTGCCCTCTTCCACTATGTAGTGAGTAACAGCACCAATGCCGGCTTGTTCGCCTAGATTGCCATCCTCAGCACGATCTGGATATCGCAAAGTCACCATGGATGGAGTTGAGCCTTTAACTTGAATTTGAATCAGGGCGTCCCCTTTTTCATTAGAAATTTTTGACGTAACCAATGCGGAGGCGGCTTTATCTGCAGAAGGGACAGTGACTTCTTCCCACGGGTTAGGCTTAATCACGTGAAGTTCCTGCATGGACATGCCCGTACCTGTTCCGAGCCACAGAATGACAACGACTTCTTCCTGTCCATCCTGATCGATGTCGGCATAATGAATCTCAGGAGGGTAACTTAGGAGTCTGGGTGTTTCCCAATCAAATGTATGCTTGTTACCGTTCACCTCTACAACAAATCCTTCGTAGGTACCGCCATCTTTAAGGGCAGTATACAGCTTCACTTGGTCATTTTCTGTAGCAATAGCGAGAGGTTCGCTGGGTGTTCTGACGGTAGTACTAACATCCCCTGATGTTATTAATACTTCAGTTCCAGCTGCATTCAGCTGCGCAGTGGCACCAGACAGAGAGTTTAAGGAATCGGCAGGAATATATAAAATACCATTTCGTAGAATAGCTGGTCCTTCAAGCGAGGTTTGATATCCATCAGCTTGCATATACTCATTGTCCGGCGTCAGAACATAACTACTGCTTCCATCAGAGATGGTCAAGGTCTTTAAGTTATTATCCCATTTTTGTTCTGAGGTGTAGTATTCCATTAGTACTTTTGCAGGTACATAGACCTTATCATCTAGGAAAAAAGGGGAGAGAGTAGGAAGAACGGCTTCGCCGTCCACGATTAGTTTCAGTGGTGCTGAAGTAGCTTGTGTTTGATTAATAGCCATTGTTGTATCCATATCTATGGATGCCGATGCTCCGCATCCGGCCAAAAAGAGCGTGATAGCTCCTATAGCGATGATTTTATTCATAATTACCTCCAGGATAAAGTCCAGTCCCCTTAAGTATAGAATAAAACAGCGCGTTGTAGGTCACTTTCTATTAACAAAGAGAATACAAGCTTGTTACAGTTCGCTAGTTTTTTATAAAATGCAGGCATCCACGCAATAAACGACGAGTGTAATAGAAAGAAATGAACAAAAGTAAGGAGAGGCACAGACCAATTGGAAGGCTGAGAATGTTCGGGAAATCATAATCTGGGAAGGCATTTAGTCCTATCCCTTTGATGCCAACAATACCTAGCACACCACCGATAGGTGCAATGATTGCACAGACAACACTCCCCACGGCCCAGACACTAAGGATCGGTACACAGAACAAGATGGTGGCACCTTTGGCGATATTTTTGAGTACAGTGGCTCCTGACAAATGAGTGATTTTTTCCATGTAGACTCTCCTTTATTGGTTTAAAAATACAGTTCGGTCAACTTGCGACTTAAGATCCACCGTTAGACTTTTGCTATAGCGGATTTCCCCAATGGTACAACCCGGTCCGACGATGATTTCTTCACCGCACACAAGGTCAGCTGTCGTCCGGTATAACGTTATGCTAGTTCCTTCAATCGTTGTGCAGGTAAGTTTTCGAAAAGGGTGCATCAGCGCATTAATCAACTTGGAGGAGGGTTTAACGATAATGTCACCGCCAGCTCTCATAACCTCGACTGTGCTTCTATTGCCTAAACGGATCTCAATCGATGAATCTGCATTTAGTCTCTTTATGTTCACAGCACCTTCAGCATAAAAAGTCCCGGCTGCAGCATTTTCTGCTACGGACATGTATCCAGAAGATCGGAGATTATCTGCTTGGATATTTTGAACGCGCAGACTCCCTAGATTGTTTACCTGATTGGCCTTACAATTCCCCCCAATTGTACAGTCGCCAGATACTTTGAGTTTTGATGTCGAGACACTACTTTTAGTACTTAAGTGGCCAAACACATCAACAGTAACCGCACGAATATTCTCTCGGACAAACAGCGAACCTCTTACCTTCAACGGTGGATCGATCATGTCAGTACGTTCATAAGTATTGTTATTATTGGACATTTACAGTACCGTCCTTCAAAATATATTTTAATGATTAAAATATATATTCATTATAATATATAGTCAATATAATAATTTGGGAGTTTAACATAAAAAACACTGCCGTCAGTTTCCTGACAGACAGTGTTTATAGAAAAGAGTATAGCTGATAAGGAGCAAAATGAAGGCTGTTAGTGCATCATTTGTTCCATCAATTTATTTATTTGTTCTAAAGTTCCGGAGATTTTATTCAGATCTGAGGTAGGAAATGCTTCAAATATTGTATGGATACGCTGATCGCCTTGTTCTGTAAGGACAATATTGACAACTCTGCGGTCTTCTTTAGTCCGCACCCGTTCAATAAGTCCGGCTTCCTCAAGTTTATCGCACATGGAAGAAGCGGCTCCGGGTGTGACCACGAAGCGTTCAGAGATGTCAGTAATGTTCAAGCTTCCGGTAAGCCGGAGTTGAAACAGCAGCATGATCTGATTGTGAGTCAGGGTTTCCTTTTTAGTGATCATATCAATGAAAAACTGGGATTTCTGCTGCACATTTGCCATAGATTCCATGACCTTATGGATAGCATTTTGTTTCTCTTCCTTTGTGCTCATAACATTGCCTCGCTCCAATTTACTTTAGTTACTAAAATATATAGAAGCTATAATAAGCTTGTCAAGTTGACGGGTTACTATAGCTTGGTTAGAAAGACTGAATTTAGCGCTGGAACCCTTCTTTTTTTATATCTTGTAATGAAATTGGAAATATATCGTATTAACTGATGATTTTACTTAGCTAAGTGAAAATTTGGTGGGAAAGGAGAGTTAGATTGATGCATGAGCGCGCATTGCTTCATCCTTTTGTTAAAGAGAATATACAGGAAAATACTGACATAGATGTTTTGTTCACAACGATTTTTGAAACCTACTATAAAAGAATATTCAACTACATCGCTTACCGGGTTAGTTCTCTCCATACGGCTGAGGATCTGACAAGCCTTGTTTTTGAGAAAATGTTGGCGAAACTATCGACCTATTCTCAGGAAAAAGCTCCTTTAGAGGTATGGTTATTCGCCATTGCCAGAAATGTGGTCAATGATCATTACCGGAGTTTTAAAAGGAAAAGTTTCTTTTCGCTGGATGCCGTCAAGGAACTGGTTTCTAGCAGAAAAGATCCGGAAAGCTTGATCCTCCAGGGAGAACGTAGTGGAAGGCTTAACGAAGCCTTGAATACATTGAGCTCAAAGGAGCGGAATATTGTGGCTCTAAAATATGGAGCTAATCTGAGAAATAGAGAGATTGCCCAGGTTACGGGAATTTCGGAGAGCAATATCGGTGTGATACTCTACCGGACTATGAAAAAGCTGAAGACTGAAATAGGGAGCGTGGAGCAGCTATGAACAGTAAAGACATACAGCAGAAGTTCTCAGCAGATTTAGATGAAAGTATATATGGAGCGGCAAATGATTTAAAGGGTGCTGGGGAGTACAAGGAGCTGCTGGAGCTAGGCAGGGTTCTGGCCCATAAAGATTTCAGCGAGGGCTCTGACAAAACAGCCATTCTGAATAAGGCTCGGAGAAAGTATGCCGGCCAAAAGGAGGAGAAAGGATTGCATACAAAACATAGATTAAGACGTCCTGCTGTTATGCTGGCAACTTTGCTAGTGGTTAGCGTATTAAGTGTAACTTTTGTGCAGCCGTCATTTGCACAGGAGCTGTTAATGAAAGTATTGCAAACGATAAACTTAGGCCATATTGTAGCCCATGAAGTAGAATTTTCTGCGGATTCCAACGTGATTCCGGATGACTTTAAGGGGAAGATTTTTGATAGCAAAGGAAATGCGCTTGTGACCCTCGACGCTGCTCAAAAGGCAGGTGATATCTACAATGCTGATGGGGAAAAAATCGTCGGAGTTGAAGACGGCAGACTGGTTACGCAATCTGAGAGGGATCAAGAGAAAGCGGAATTGCTGATCGAGAGGGATTCTAGCAAGCTAAATGAATATACGATTTTTAATGTGGGATTGCCGGAGTATTTGCCAGACGGTTATACCTTTGATCGTGCAGAGTTTTATAAGGATAGCAATGGTGAAGTAATCAACAGCAAATATATTAATTTATATTTTGTTAATGAAGCTACCGATGAGATCATCTCGATGCAGCAGCGGCACGCTGATTCCGAAACGGCTTATGAGATGTCGACGGATGGCACCATCGAAAAAGTGAAGATTAACGGAGTTGATGCTGTATTGGTTAATGGAAAAGGGTTGGACTGGGAAGCCAATGGAGTCTTATACGGTGTAACATCAGCTAGCTTGGACAAGAATGATTTGATCAAAGTTGCTGAGTCTATCCGCTGACTGATTTTTTAGAGAGATAGGCGGTTACTGTTCGAGTATATATAGGCAAGGGGATGATCCATATGGATCTCCCCTTTTTCGCTTTATTGAGGGCACATGCAAACAACGTTTGGGAGAATATAGCTGTACTTCGTACAACTATATTTCTGCGAAATAACGCTTGGATGGATATAATTGTATTTCGTACACTTATTTTCACGATTTATCCCACTATAGGAAGTTTCTCCGCTTTTTAATTGTATAGAATACACTTAAAATCAGAGTAAACCTTTTTGCATATGGAATAAGTGTACAGAATGCAGTTATCTCATAGATTTCTGCGGGATCCGGCCAAAGCTGGCGTGTAAAGCCGAACATCAGCTTCCACCTGCCCATAATCTGTTCAAGCAAAGCTGAAGACTAGCTTCCACCGCCCATAATCTGCTCAAGCAAAGCTGAAGACTAGCTTCCACTTGCGCATAATCTGCTCAAGCAAAGCCGAACATCAGCTTCCACCTGCGCATAAGCTGGCGTGCAAAGCTGAAGACTAGCTTCCACCGCCCATAATCTGCTCAAGCAAAGCCGAAGATCAGCTTCCACCTGTCCATAATCTGTTCAGCTGGCAGTCGCCTCCGCTTACTTCATCTACTCCAATAAGCCGCTGCAGAGTAAAAAATAAATCGAACGATTTATTCTCTATTTACCAATACATAGTGTAAGACCGAAGGAGGGATTGAGAGGGATGAAACATCCAAATGAACATTCTCAGCTCATTGCGCTTACGCTAGCCGGCAGCCGTGAAGCGTACAGTGAACTATATGAAGCAACGATTCGGGATGTGTATCAGACCGTTCATTTTCTCGTTCGCGAAACCTCCGATGTGGATGATGTTGTTCAGGAGATTTATATTCAGGTGCACCGGTCGCTTGAGCAATTTGACGTCAATCGTCCTTTTAGGCCTTGGCTTATGGGGCTGGTTATGCGGCAAATTCATGCCTATCGAAGAAAGAGATGGACGCATCTCCGAATGGTTAAAAAAGTAGAGCAGACTGATTTAAGGATGGAACCTGATTTCACTAGTGATGTTGTGGACAGGTTAGCTAACCGCCGTCTACTAGCAAGTGTAGATCGTCTTCCATTTAAGCTGAAGCAGGTGATTATTCTGCACTATTTAAATGAATATTCACAGGAAGAAAGTGCCGCGATACTGGGTATCCCTCTGGGTACGGTGAAATCCCGTATTCATGCTGCACTGCACAAGCTTCGTCAGAAGCCGGAGAATCATACTCTTTTTAAGGGAAAGGTGGAGGACCTGCATGAATTTCAATGAAGAGTTACGGACAGTTCTGCAGGAAGAGGCGAGAAATCTAAGTGCCCCACCGGAACTGAAGGAGCAAATACTAAATCAGACCGAGAAGAGATCAGGGGGAAGACGAATGAAAAAATGGCTTGTAGCAAGCATTTTGGCGGCTGCATTATTAATTCCTACTGGAGCATATGCCGGATATAATTATTTGGCGGATACCCTGTATGGCTCACAAGCAACTGCTGCTACGATTGGAGTAACCCAGCAACAATATGACAGGCTTGAAGCCAAGCTGCAGAACGCGAAACAAAGCTTTAACGAAGAGGAATTTACAAGATTGATGTCTTTACTAGAGGAATTGGGAGCTTACAATCTGCAAATGGCCGATGCTGACGGAGTCTTTCACCTAGAACAGTTAAGTGCGAAAGATCAAAAGGCATATAATGATTTACAGGTTGAGCTTAAACCTTATTTCGAGAAAATGAATGAAAATGAAATCCCTCAGGCAAAGGCGGCTGTCGTTGATCGTGATACTTTCTGGAATGGCGTGCTGGAAAAAGCTGAACAGAGGTTTACTAAAGAAGAGTTTGAGGAGATCGAACAATTAATAAATGAGTTGCAAAGCTATGATGCCAAGGTATTTGATGCAGATGGAAGTGTTCATATGGATCGGCTTTCGAAAGAGGAGATACAAAACCAAGAGAAGTTAATTGAAGCGCTCGGTCCTTATATAAATAAGCTGGACATGATGATTAAACCTAGTTCTTAGTTGAATTTAAATGCATGTATTGAATAACTATGGATAGAAGTAGCATTAGAAAAGCCACCAGAAAAGGTCTAATACACCTTGTGTTCTGGTGGTTTTTTACATTCGGCTAATTTGTATTTTATACATCACTAATTGAATAAATGTATAATCAATTAAGCCAAAAAAAAGTATTTGACCACTGGAATAATTAGACATATTATTATTTAAATACTATTGATCTATATATGAATCATGATGGCGAAAGGTGGCTTTGATCATGAAGCAGATGACCATTCGTGCAGAACTGGCGGACTACCTCAAGAAGAATGGAATAACAATTAATCAATTCGCAGAGGTATCTAAAGTGAATTCGGGCACAATTAGCAACATTATCAATGGGAATCGGCCTATAGCCATGCAGCAATTAGACCGTATTACAAAAGGTATGGGATTAGAAGAAGGCGGCTTTTATGATATGTATGTGGAGGAGTGTTTCATACATTCCAATCCCAATTGGAGACGACTTCGACCTTTTCTATATCGCTGTGCTGAACTAGATAAGCTGGAATGTATAAGTCGGGTGATTGGAATCATGATGGACAGCCTATCTTATACACCCTCGTTGTTTGATACAGCAGAAGATTTTTTTGTACAAGGAAAATATGATGCTGCAGCGTTGTTATACCGGAGTGTCGCGGAGAGTGAGAAGTATCAGCATTCAGAGCGGCTGGCTTTTTGCCAATACAGACTGTTCACGATTGCTCTAGGGGGTGATCAGGATCTGAATTTGCGAGCAGCTGTGCAGTTTGAGGGTTTTGTAAATCGGCTTGATGAAGTCGATCAACTTGACGCGCTGAAGGCTCTGGCGAATACATATAGCGCATTGAGGTATTGGGATAAGGTAATGCTCATAGCTATTGAAATTGAAAAAAAAGCATCCATTCAATATAAGTATAATAATGAGCGAGCCAGAAAAAACGGGTTACAGAAGGAACCTGCAATGCCCTTATTTTCATATATTCTATTTTCTTATGTGTTACGTTCAGTAGTTTACAGAGAGCTGGGAGATTATGATAGAGCATTGCAGTATGTTAACCTTTACATGGATATGAGCTGGATCCGTGAGGATACGGAGGAAGCTTTGCAACTTATGAATCGATGTATGGGTTGGGCACAGGGCAATATATATTTACTGAGAATTTTAAAAGGTGATGTGACAGCGCTTCCGGAATATGTGACCTATATTGAAAAAAGAGAGGAAGACATTCTTCCAGGTCTGTTCAAAATCCTTCAGGCAGCCAATCACTATGATTTTAATGTGGATGATATTCTTCAGGGGTTTGAGCAAGAAATATCAGATTATAGAGATCAGCAGAGAAATCTTAAATGTTATAATCGACAAATTATCGAAGACAGATACACTTTTTTTATGGCTGAAATAGCATTGTATTATATAAGAAGAGGAAAATATGAGCTTAGTATAAAGTATATAATGGATAGTTTGGAGACTTCTGTAAGGATTAATAACGAATCCTGTATAATAAAGTGTGTCAGAATGTTTGAGCAGCTTCGGCATACTGCATCTTTAGAAACGCAGAAGCAATACCAAAATCTGATTAGAATCAATGAAAAGAAAAATGGTTTTGTTATTGGAAGTGTCTAGTATTGATAGTTTTATAGAAGAAACAAAAAAGAGTTTTCAGATTAAATCTGAGATCGCTATCTATTGAATTGTAGTAATGCACTTTAATGTAAAATATAGAATTTGACATATACCTCTAATATATTAAATTAGGGAGGTAGTGTTAATGAATGATCAGGAAATTATCCAAAAGAGAATAGAGGGTGCTAGAAAAAAACTTTATTTAATGGAGAGGCAACACGGAGGGCTTTTGCATCCGAATGTGATCAGACAGTCCATGAGATTAGATGAATTAATTAATCAGTACAATAAAGCAGTACATAGCGATAATGAGGATTGAAGAGAATGGTTAAACACCCTACATAATGATATTGCAACTTCTGATGAAGTATAGAGCCAGCGCTGTGCGCGGGCTTTTTGGCTTGTTGGATCTCATAAAATAAATCTATGCTGCACGCTTGTCATGCCCGTCTGCATATTGCGGCCAAGTCCCTCATAGACATGTACTAATCAATGCATTCAAAACAGGTTAAGGGGATGATGTCATGCGCCGGATAACATGGGTACTCGCGATCATTATGAGCGTGGCCCTGGTGATGACGGGGTGCGGGAAGAAGGATGCCGCTTCCGTAGTCAAGGATTTGAACAATGTGGCTGACAAGTTGGAAAGTAAGCAGGGAACGTACCAAGGTTCTGGTACAATGACCCTGTATACCGGGGAACAGCCGCAGGAGTATAAGGTAGAAGTATGGTACAAGAATCCTTCCTACTACCGGATCAGCTTGGCAAATGTTCAGAAGGATATTACGCAGATCGTACTTCGTAATGATGAGGGAGTGTTCGTACTCACACCAAGTATGAATAAGAGCTTCCGTTTCCAAAGCGATTGGCCGGATGATCAAGGTCAGGTCTATCTGTATCAGACGTTGGTTCGTGGCATAGTTTCAGATAATAACCGCCAATTTGTGGAAGATGGAGATAACTATGTGTTCGAGGTAGCCGCGAATTATCAAAGCAATGCCCTTGTGCGGCAAAAGATTTGGCTTGATAAAAAGACTTATGAGCCTAAACAGGTTCAAGTCTCTGATTCTGAGGCGAAGGTAGTTGTAAACGTGAAGTTTGACACCTTCAAATTCGATACGGATTTCACCAAGGATTCCTTTGATATGGAAAAGAACATGGCCTCGGGTAAGTCCGCAGAGAGCACAGTAGCTGAGGTTGATGAGAATGGTAATCCGGTTACAGCTCCTGAGGGCCAAGAACAGGCTGAACAACCAGTGGCAGCAGAGCTTGGAGACTTTGGGATCATTGAACCTGATTATATTCCAGCTGGTGTAGAGTTCAAGGACTCGCATAAATTGGAGGGCAACAAAGACCATGCTGTTCTCATCCGATATGATGGGATTTATCAGTACACTATTATGGAATCCCGTCCACTGGACCGTGCGGTAGCACTGGCGCCTGGAACCCTGAAAGACCTTGGTTTTACGTGGGGAGTTCTGAGTGGGGATGAGCAGCAGACATTGACTTGGATGTCTGAGGGTGTAGAGTACCGAATTACAAGTGCCAATCTTCCTGCTAATGAAATGATGCAAATTGCCGCTTCTATGGAGGCACAATCGGGTAAATAATAAAAAGTAGGCGGATACTGCGTTTTGTGGGATTCTTTCCTCTACAACGTAGTATCCGCTTTTCTTTATTTGCCGGGGCTCCAGCACACATTGACAGCCACCTTCTGTAGCATTACCATTGGTACTAAGACAATGATTAATGCAATGCAGCAATGACGTTTTACTACAACGTAAGAAGGTGACTTGAAGTGCAAGCAAGCTATCGACCGACAGTAGCCGAAATTAATCTGGATGATTTGCGTGCCAATTACGAAGCCTTTCGCCGCTACTTGCCGGCAGAGACAAAGTTTATGGGATGCGTCAAAGGAAATGCGTACGGCCATGGAGCAGTGGAAGTGACACGGGAGCTGGAAAGACTCGGAGCAGATTATGTTAGTGTGGCTTTTTTGGATGAAGCATTGGAGCTGCGTCAGGCGGGAATACTGATTCCTATACTGGTGCTTGGCTACACTTCCCCAGAAGGAATAGCCGTTGCCTGGGAGAACCATGTAACTGTAACACTGTTCACACCGGAGGTACTGGAGGCTATAAGACAGCTTCCTATAGATCCGGAACATCGGCTAAAGGTGCATATCAAGATTGATAGCGGGATGGGACGACTGGGTCTTTTACCAGCTGACGCACCTGCATTTATCTCTGAAGTGCAGTCTGTTGCGCAGGCGGAGCTGGAGGGTATGTTTACCCATTTTGCCAAGGCAGACGAACAAGACAAAAGCTATACACTGGAACAGCATCGACGGTTCATGAGCGTGGCGGAAACGCTGCGGGAGCAGAACATTCAGATCCCGATCATACATACGGGCAATAGCGCTACGGCCATTGATTCACCTTATTTATCCAGCAACATGGTGCGTGTAGGCATCAGCTTGTACGGATTTTATCCCTCCACAGAGGTGAACCGTCAACTGGTAGAACTACGTCCGGTATTGACGCTGAAGACGCAGGTTGTATATGTCAAAAGCCTGCCTGCCGATTGGGGCGTCAGTTACGGCACTAGGTACATCACAGAGAGCGAGGAGATTATTGCAACGCTACCTGTGGGGTACGCAGATGGATATTCCCGCATGCTAACTGGCAAAGCGGAGGTGCTAATACGTGGACGCCGCGTTCCTGTCGTCGGAACAATCTGCATGGATCAGTGTATGGTATCACTCAAATCTTTCGCTGCAGAAGCGGAACAAATTAAAGCAGGCGAAGAAGTTGTTCTCATCGGCCGTCAAGCTGACGTGATGATCACGGCAGACGAGTTGGCTCTCCAGCTTGGAACAATTCACTACGAGGTTATCTGCATGTTGGCTCATCGGGTGCCACGCGTTTATATAAGTGAAGGCACACTTCCTAAATTAGTAAATGCTCTACTCACAAACTGAAAGTTCTTGACAGTGATGTTATACAAGGGAGAAAATAGAAGGAATTGTATCGTATTAGGAGATGTGACTAAAAGCCTATACGAACCACCATTTCTAGTTTATAATGGGATGCAGCATACTTGATATACTGGCGGCATATATTCCTTGTATAAAATTCCTTGTATATTGTAACACTGGAACACAAGGGCAGAAGGTTTGTGGGGGTGGAAGAGAAGGTGGCTAATTTGCAGAACACCAAAAGAATCATGATCAGCTTGCCCGATCATCTCTTGCAGGAAGTGGACGGAATTGTTCAATTGGAGAATTCCAACCGGAGTGAATTGATTAGGCAGGCCATGAAGCTGTACTTGAGCGAACGGAGGAAACGTTCCATCCGGGAGTCCATGCAGCGCGGCTACATGGAAATGGCTAAGATCAACTTGACCATGGCATGCGAGGCTTTCCTCGCGGAGGAAGATGCAGACAGCACTCTTGGCCGCTTAGTAAGCGGGGTGTAGACATTGATCGTTAAACGTGGCGATGTTTTTTTTGCTGATCTTTCGCCGGTTGTAGGTTCTGAACAAGGCGGAGTAAGGCCAGTTCTGGTCATCCAGAACGATATTGGCAATCGCTTTAGCCCGACGGTAATTGTGGCTGCAATCACAGCCCAAATCCAGAAGGCTAAGTTACCTACACATGTGGAAATTGACGCAGCTGCTCATGGCTTTGACAGAGATTCTGTTATTTTGCTGGAACAGGTTAGGACGATTGACAAACAACGCTTAACTGACAAGATCACCCACCTTGATGATGAAACGATGAAAAAGGTGGATGAATCGCTGCAAATCAGCCTTGGTCTGATTGATTTTTAATCACCCTAGGTTATAGATAACTCATGAGATTGGCGCTCGGGTACGAATCCGGGCGTCTTTTAATGTGCGTTTTTGCGTATAGTAAATAAAGAATCGTTAGGTCTTCACTTTTTGAAAATGATCTGATATTATTAGACCGTACGGTCGGTTTAGGAGGTGCTTAGAATCAAAGGACGCTCAGACGGAGAAGAAACTAAAAAAAGAATTGTGCGCAAGGCCACGCAGCTGTTTGTACAGAAGGGTTATGCTGCCGTAACTATGAATGAAGTTTGTGTAGCCTCGAATGTCAGTAAGGGCAGTCTGTATCACCATTTTCCGAGCAAGGATGAGCTTTTTCTATTTGTAGTGGAAGTGGATACGTTAGAGTGGCTGCAAGCGTGGAATGATAAGAAACAGGAAATTGCAGGGATCGAAGAACGATTTTATGCGTTAGCCGAGCATTACGCAAATGATTTTCAGAATCCACTGATTCATGCGCTCGAGGAATTCTCCAGAAGCAGATGCCACCCGGAAGAGATTAGCAAGCGGCTTTCACTTCTTTATGAAGCAGCCTCACATGCTTGTCGTGATCTTTTGAAGGAAGGGATTGAAACAGGATATTTGGTAAAAGGCGACTTGGAGAACTATGTAATTATCGTGAGTGGCATGCTTGAAGGGATTGGAAGAGTTTCTGAATTCTCGATTCATGAGAAGACCCGGGAGGATATAAAAAAATATTACCGGGAAGCAGTAAATTTATTATTACAAGGGATTCGTACGGGGTAAGATAACGAGGGGCATGAAAAGAAGCTTTACATTCAGGATCATGAAGGCTGAAGCTTCTCAAAGGCACCGGGATAGGAAGGGTTATTTTTTTACTATTATTTAGACCGGATGGTCGGTCTTAACATGCATAATATTCGAAGATTTGGCTTTAAACACACGGAGGGTTAATACAATGTCATTGTTACTTAGAAACAGAGGCGCTATGCTGCTTGTTATGCTTAATATTTTTCTAGCTTTCACTGGAATTGGGCTAGTAGTCCCAATAATGCCAACCTACATGAATGAGCTTGGGATCAGCGGAAGTACTGTCGGGCTCTTGGTCGCCTCCTTCTCGCTTGCCCAATTATTAATATCGCCATTTGCCGGCAGATTATCCGACAGAATCGGTAGAAAAAAGGTGATTGTAGCAGGTTTGATCGTGTTTGCGATATCTGAGCTGATTTTTGGTCTGGCCAATGTACCTTGGCTCTTGTTCGTTTCGAGATTGCTTGGTGGTGCAGGAGCTGCTCTAATTATGCCGGCAGTTATGGCTTATGTAGCGGACACGACTTCTTTTGAAGAGAGAGCTAAAGGAATGGGACTAATTAATGCAGCCATTACCACCGGCTTTATTATTGGTCCTGGGATTGGCGGTTATCTTGCTGAGCTTGGAATGCGGGTACCCTTTTTCTGTGCGGCTGGTGCAGCTGGAGTTGCAGCTCTAATTACAGTTTTAATCTTGCCTGAGTCTCTGTCTGAAGAGAAACGTAAGGAAGCGACGTTATCAAAAAATAATCAGGAAAGCTTCTTGACACAGCTGATGCGTTCTTATCGCGAGCCGTACTTTTTCGGCTTAATTATTGTATTTGTCATGGCTTTTGGACTGGCTAATTATGAAACGGTGTTCGGATTGTTCGTGGATCATAAATTTGGCTTTACGCCTAAGGATATCGCTTTTGTAATTACCTTTGGTTCTATTGCAGGTGCGGTGGTGCAGGTGTCCGCATTTGGCTGGATCTTGAATAAATTCGGGGAGAACAAGGTGATCTCCACTTGTCTTATAGTCTCATCATTGTTTATTCTGCTGACCTTGTTTGTAAGCGGCTTTTGGGCGATTATTACGGTTACCTTTATTGTGTTCTTTGCAATGGATATTCTGCGTCCAGCAGTAGGTACACAGCTTTCCAAAATGGCCGGAGAATCACAGCAAGGTTTCGTAGCGGGAATGAACTCAGCTTATACAAGTCTCGGAAATATTGCTGGGCCTATCGTCGCAGGGTATTTGTTTGATCTTAGTATTAACTTCCCATATGGGGCAGCCGCGCTCGTTCTGGCTTTGTGTTTTGTATTGTCACTGAGTTCCGGCAAACGGGGAATGGGGCAGCGGGCGTAATCGCTAAATCCGGGCTCTGACCCGTCCACGATGCCTCGCTATATGCGCACAGCGGTTCAGTACAACGCGCGCTATTCGGGCTGGTCTTTGGTGCAGAGCCGAATCTGTGATACTATTTTAATTATGAGATCAAGATATGTATAAGCAGATTGTGTACGGGAAGAGGGATACTAATGGCGGTAGATAACAGCAATACGGAAGTCATTACGGATGAGGCAAACGCACAGCGGGAGCAGGAATTGATAACCGTAGCGATTGCCAAGGAATTGAACATTAGTCTGAAACAGGTACGCACTACGGTAGGATTGCTGGATGAGGGAAATACCATTCCGTTCATCGCCAGATATCGGAAGGAAATGACAGGTGAGCTGGACGAGAATGCGCTTCGTGATATTGAAGAACGGCTGGGTTATCTTCGCAATCTAGGCGAACGTAAAAAAGACGTTATACGCAATATTGAAGAGCAGGGCAAGCTGACCAAGGAGCTTCATGAGCAAATTATCAATGCGGTCAAGCTTCAGGAAGTAGAGGACTTGTATCGTCCCTTCAAGCAAAAGCGTAAGACGCGGGCTAGTGTTGCGAAGGAAAAAGGACTTGAGCCGCTGGCTAACTGGATCTTGGAGCAGCAAAGACAAGGGGACCCGCAGACTGAAGCATCGAAATATATTGATGTGGAAAAGGGAGTAGAGAGCGCAGACCAAGCGCTGCAAGGCGCACTGGACATCATTGCCGAGAACATAGCAGATGATCCTGCGATCCGCTCTTGGGTTCGCCAGTATACAGCAAGTCAAGGTATTCTTGTGTCTGAAGCAAAGGATGCAGAACAAGAATCCGTATACGAAAATTATTATAGTTACCGTGAACCTGTACACAAAATGCCACCTCACCGCATCCTAGCAATTAACCGTGGTGAGCGTGAAAATATATTAAAGGTAGGCATTGAGGTCGTCACTGATAAAATTCATGCCTATATTGCACGGAAAATTATTAAAGGGCCATCCCCGGTGAAGGAACTGCTGGAAGCAGTGACTGAGGATGCCTACAAACGTTTGATTGCTCCTTCAGTAGAGCGCGAAGTTCGTGGAGAGATGACCGAACGTGGGGAGAACCAGGCGATTTCGATCTTCTCTGGCAATCTACGTAGCCTGCTGCTGCAACCGCCAGTCAAGGGGCGTTGTGTTCTGGGGGTTGACCCTGCATACCGTACTGGATGTAAGCTAGCCGTTGTAGACGATACTGGTAAGCTGCTAGAGGTAGCCGTGACCTATCCGACGCCGCCGAATAACAAGAAGCGCGAAGCTGCTGCTAAGTTCAAAGAGTTGATTGCTAAGTACGGCATTCAGCTCATCGTAATCGGCAATGGCACAGGCTCGCGTGAAACGGAGCAGTTTACGGCAGAAGTGATTGCCGAGATTGGCAATCCAGAGCTGGCGTACCTGATCGTTAATGAAGCGGGAGCGAGTGTCTATTCTGCTTCCAAGCTGGCGCAGGAGGAATTCCCGGATCTGGATGTAGCGGAGCGCAGCGCGGCTTCTATCGCCCGCCGTGTGCAAGACCCGCTGGCGGAGCTGGTGAAGATCGATCCGAAAGCTATAGGTGTGGGACAGTACCAGCATGACGTCTCCCAAAAGCATCTGGAGGAGAGTCTTAAAGCCGTCGTGGAATCGGCGGTTAACCATGTTGGCGTAGATGTCAATACGGCATCTCCTGCCTTGCTCTCTTATGTAGCAGGGGTTAATGGAACGATTGCTAAGAATATCGTTAAATTCCGGGAAGAGAACGGCAAGTTCACGACCCGGAAGCAGCTGCAAAAGGTTCCTCGTCTAGGTGCCAAGTCCTATGAGCAATGTATCGGCTTCTTGCGGATTCCGGGTGGAGACAACACCTTGGACCGCACGCCTATTCACCCCGAGTCCTATCCGGTGGTGGATCGTTTGTTCCGTGAGCTAAGCCTCGATGTGAATAAGCTTGGCAGCAAAGAAGTAGCCTCACAGCTTGAGGTACAAAATGCCGAGGAGCTGGCTGTGAAGCTGGATGTCGGCGTGCCTACGCTGCGCGACATCCTGGAGAGCTTGCAGCGTCCGGGCCGCGATCCGCGCGAGGAGCTGCCGCTGCCGATCTTCCGCACCGATGTGCTTAAGATCGAGGATCTGGTTCCTGGCATGGAAATGCAGGGAACCGTCCGCAACGTTATCGATTTCGGCGCATTCGTCGATATCGGCATCAAAAATGATGGGCTGGTGCATATTTCCCAGCTCAGCGGCAGCTTTGTGAAGCACCCGATGGACGTCGTCTCCGTAGGAGACAATGTCACCGTCTGGGTGATGGGTGTTGACCTGAAGAAGGGCCGGGTCAGCCTGACCATGCGTCCGCCGCGTGTTGAGGCGGGAAGCGTGAAGTAGACAGATCGCACTGATCCTCAAAGAACGACAACAAGAAGCCAGTCTCCTATTATTGGGGACTGGCTTCTTGTTGATTATTTTCAGCTGCAACCTTTTTTGTCATTAAAGTAGTGAAGGACGTGCACTCTTGGGTAAGTTTAGAGTAACAGTTGAACTAAGCGTTTATTACTAGGAGGAGATAGATGTGGGAAATCCATTGAAAGAATTAAAGAATAGTGTGAATGGCCTAAAGCAATCCCTTGATGGAGTTAAGCAATCGGTAGAGGGATTGAAAGAACCTATAGATGAGATGAAGGGAAATATTCAGGTCACGTTGGAGCAAGCGAAGGACAGATCTGAGGGATTTAAATCGGAGATCAATCGTATGAAGGAATGTGTGGAGGAAACTAAGCTGGTTGTTAATGAGGCGAAGGAAACGGTAATGGAGGCGGGCGAGGTGTTATACACTCAGAAACGCTATAAAAAATTGTTGAAGCGAAACCGAAAAATGCAGCCTGCAAAGGCAGGCCGCCGTTTACTATAATCCGTCGGAAGTCCAAACATTCACCGCAGTTACAACCCGTACCTTTTAATTATAGGAATGAGAGGGAAGCGCATTTAAAAAAATCTGCAACAGCTCATTTACCGAAGCCTCCATATTGGAACGTTGCTCAGCTGCAAGCCAATCCTCTTGAATGATGATGTAGCTGCAGGAGCTGCTTTTTAAATAGCTGTATATTATTTGTGCTTCGTCAATCTCATGGCGCCCGATCGCTGCCGAGGTCTGATTGGTTTCACTCTGAAAGGTGTTCATAATCGCTGACTTTATTGCCGCTTGCAGGTGGGTGATATCCGGTTGATCATATTGTAGCTTGGTATGGGACAGGATACGGTTGCCCTTGAGCAGAATAAGTTTAAGCGTCTGTTCATTCATGGCCTCAAGAACTGCGATATTCTGATTCTCCTGTGCGAATTCGATGACCTTCTCTTTGTGAATCAGGAAGCTGACAGCTCCAATATAGTCCCTGTATTTGGCGGCGGTTTCGAAGTCATAGTGCTCCGCGGCCACTGCCATCCGTTGCTCCATTTCCTCAAGGATACTGGAATCTGAGCCGTTTAGTAAGCCAATGACTCGATCAATAATTTTATTATATTGAACAGCGGCATCTCCGCCTGCACACATCCCTATGCATAGGCCAAGCGAATGGTTTAGGCATAGGGAATTTTTAAAGCTAGGGTTACTGCAAAGGATTCTTGAACTATCTTTAATGCCTTGCACGGCCCGTTCCACGGTGCTTCTGCTTGTATAGGGACCAAAAACCTGAGTGCCTTCTTTGACCGCAGGATCATAGGTAATCTCTAACGAACGTATTTTTTCATCCGCTCCTATTACGATATAGGTATAAGCCTGCGGATTTTTCATTTTTTTATTGTACATGGGTTTGATCTCTTTAATTAATTTGCATTCCAGCATAAAGGCTTCAAATTCGGTATCCGTAAGGATGATTTCCAGATCTTTAATATTTCTTACAAGCTGTTTAACCTTTGGGGAATGAGATTTTGAGTTTTGAAAATAGGATTGGACTCTCCGTTTTAACTGTTTTGCCTTGCCAACATATATAATATGACCGAGATTATCCTTCATGAGATAAACGCCGGGAGTTAGGGGAAGGCTTTTAAGTTTTTCTGTTAAATAAATAGTAACCCCGCCCTCCCATAAGAGTTGTATGATTGATAGTTTTAGTATAAGCTTGCAACCTTCATTTGTTCAAATCAGTCTAAAGAGTGAAGAATCAAAGCTAAGGAGGGATCTTATGTACTTCGCAAAAAAAATCGGTGGGCTGGCGCTTATAGCAGCTATGTTATGGCTTACAGCCTGCAGTGGAACGCCAGAAGCGGGAACGGAGCCGAAGCAGACGCCTGAGCAGTCACAAGAGCAGGCACCAGTGCAGACGCCAAAGCAGACACCAGAGCACACACAAACTGCACAGCCAGCGGCTACTACACAACCACCACAGGAGACGGAACTACCACAGGAGACGAAGACATCAAGTACGGGGCAGCCGCAGGATCTAGAGGGATTGCCGCCATTAGTTGAGGAAGCGGCGTCTACGGTAATGAACTCCATTAAGAATAAGGATATGAAGCAATTAGCGGCGTGGGTACATCGGGATAAAGGGCTACGCTTCTCTCCATATGCATACGTGGATACAAAAAATGATCTTGTATTCACCCAGGAGGAAGTAGAAGGATTAATGAATGACTCTACCAAAAGAGTCTGGCGAACATTTGCTGGCTCCGGTGATTTAATCGAGCTTACATTCGCAGATTACTACAAGCGGTTTGTCTACGATGCGGACTTCATTCAGAAGGCCGAAATTGCTGTGAACAAGGGGCTTGGACAAGGGACGACGATCAACAACTTAAACGAAGTGTATCCAAAGGAGCAATATGATTTCGTTGAATATCATATTGCTGGTATCGATCCTTCTGTCGAGGGAATGGATTGGCGCAGCCTGCGTCTAGTTTTTGAGAAGATCGGAGAAGACCATGCATTAGTCGGCATTATTCATGATCAATGGACGCCTTAGCTTACGGACTCAGATGACGCTAATATGGACGCTGTTTGCCTGCTTCAACTGATTATTCACATCCGTTGGCATACGCTGATCCTTACGGACCTAGATGACGCTATTCGCGTTTTTTTAGCGATTAGAGCACAGTTTCGGACTCCAGTGCAGCTATTCATCAGAAAAAGGCATATCTATGGTGCTTTTTGAGCCAATAGCGACGATGGAGTCCTTTAGTAGTCCAAATGTGCGATTATGCAACGAATAAGGTCAACTGGGTCCGATAGTAGCTGCATTCCTATCCGCTGTAGACCCATCTGTTGCACACCTAACTGCTGCATACCTAACTGGTGCACACCTAACTGGTGCACACCTAACTGCTGGACACCTAACTGCTGCATACCTAACTGGTGCACACCTAACTGGTGCACACCTAACTGTTGCACACCTAACTGCTGCACACCTAACTGCTGCATACCTAACTGGTGCACACCTAACTGCTGGACACCTAACTGCTGTGCACCTAACTGCTGTGCACCTAACTGCTGTGCACCTATCTACTACACACCTATCTTCTGCACACCCATCTGCTGCGTTCGCATAACGCAAACATTGGAGCATCGCTGATTTGTATATTGTTTTTGGCTACCTGCTTCAGCGGATTTTCATATCCGTTGATACACGCTGATCCTTACGGACCCAGATGACGCTATTCGCGTGTTTCTAGCGATTGGAGCACAGTTTCGGACTCCAGTGCAGCTATTCATTAGAAAAAGGCATATTTATGGTGCTTTTTGAGCCAATAGCGACGATGGAGTCCGATAGCATCGTAAAAGTGGCATATTTTTGCGTATAAGGTCATCTGAGTCCGATAGCTGCTGCGTCCGTGTAAATATGATCTAATCGCTCGAAGTTTGATGTTCATCACCATCAAATAGCCTCATGCACTCAAATATGATCTAATCGCTCGAAGTTTGATGTTCATTACCGTCTAATAGCTACATGCACACAAATATGATCTAATCGCTCGTAGTTTGATAATCCTCACTGCCAAGTAATCAGCATTTCTGAGCCTGAGTTAGCTGAGGACCCAGATGACGCTATTCATATGTTTTTAGCGATTGGAGCACAGTTCGGACCCCAGTGCAGCTATTCGTTAGAAATAGGTTCATATTGGGTGCTTTTTAAGACAATAGCGACGATGGAGTCCGATAGCTAACAACAAGTTGGATTATGAGACGATCTATGGGGAATTACCAAAGACGTCCCACCTCTGCTTAAATATGTGTCAGACCCTGGTGGGGCCTCCTCTGTAAAAGTGGGGGCGAAAATTATAATCAGTACAGCTTTTTTTCGGGAAATATGCTTTAAGCATGGAGTCTCAAGTGCGCTTCAGGAATTTCCCCCTGCACCGGAAGCCACACCAAAAAAACCGGCAGAGGATTCTGCCGGGTAATACAGGATAGATTAAGAAATTAAATATTAGCAGGTTTAAGCTTTCTCGCTTCTTGCAGATGAAAAGACAAGTATAATCCTAATCCGGCAAGAGCCGTCAACGTCCAGAATGCAATGTGGACCCCTTTGAGCATATCCAATGGAAAGGATAAGGAACTGGCACTCGCAGTAGAAGTCATTATCGTTACAAGCAAGGCGCCTCCTATTGAACCGCTGAGCGAGCGCAGCGTGATTGTCATTGGAGAAGCATGTGCAACCATGGTGTTGGGGATACTTGCCATGGCATAGGCCGTAATTGGAGCCATAACTGCCCCTACTCCAAACATAAGCAGGGCATACATTATAACCAGTAGATTAAAGGACGTCTCTGTTGATAACGTGAGGGCAAGAGCCACTGCCATGATCAGAATGAGCAGAAATCCTCCCTGGGTTACGCGGCTAACCCCAAACCGGTCATATAGTCTGCCTGAGATCAGACCGGAGACACCAATCAGCAGTGCACCTGGCAACAACATAAGCCCGGACTCCCTTGGTGTTAAGCCTCTTATCGTCTGTGCATACAGAGGAAGAAGGAGTTCAACTCCCACCATCACCGCAAATAAGATCACCCCCACAATAGAAGAACGGGTAAAGGAGCGGTACCGAAACAGCTTGAAATCGAGCAAAGGTGCCGTGAGCTTGAGCTGTCTTTTAATAAACAGCGCCACGATCAGGAATCCGGCCAGAAGGATGATCCCTGCGACAACAGGATTTCCCTTTTCTTCCCCGACAATGCTAAAACCATATAATATACCAGCGAATCCGAGTGAAGAGTAGATAATGGACCTGGTGTCGAGCTTGGTCTGATGAGTCTCTCCCACGTTCCGCAGCGTGAAATGCGCTAAGAATAAATTGGCGGCTGCGAGCGGAGCCACAGCATAAAACAACAGTCTCCATGAATGATTCTGAACCACGAACCCAGACAGAGTAGGCCCAAGTGCAGGAGCCAACCCCAGAACCAAACCGACTACTCCCATCGCTGCACCGATTTTCTCCTTCGGGAAGACTCTGAGTATCGTCGTCTGAAACAGAGGGAACAGAAGACCCGCACCGATGCCTTGAACCAAACGCCCCGTCAGGACTAGGGGGAAACTCCAGGCGATCCCGGCAATCAGTGTTCCTGCTGTGAACGCTCCGACAGAGGCCATGAACAAGGCCCTCGTAGTAAACTTTCCGATCAAAAATCCAGCAACAGGAACAGTTATACCTATCATCAGGTAGTACACCGTAATCAGCCACTGCGCTTGATTCTCATGAATGGCAAGATCCTGCATGACACGCGGCAACGCCGTATTTAACATCGTTTGCATTAATTGGGCTAGAAAATTGGCAACCACCAGAGAGGCTACAATAATGCTGGGTTTATTAGTCAAGCTGTCTTCACCGCTTTCAGAGGTATTATTGGGATGCAGCGAGCTGCTGCAAGGCATGTATGGATAACATCCCCACCTCTTGTTGCCGTAGTTGTCCATCCTTGAATATGAGTGTGGCCGGTATACTCATCACGTGGTATTTTCCAGTCGTCTCCGGGTTGTCATCCACATTGACCTTCACTACAGTTATTGTAGCATCCGACTCCCGCTCAAACTCTTCCAGCACAGGTGCAAACATCCGGCACGGTCCGCACCAGGGCGCCCGGAAGTTGACTACAGTTATTCCTTTCGATTGAATGAGTTGTGCAAAAGTAGCATCTTCCGCATGGAGAACTGCCATTATGAATCATCCTTTCAAGATTAATAAAATATATTATAGATCCATTATATCTATAATTAGGATAAATAATAGACTTAGTGTATCCACAATATATCTAAATCAGTATTTTGTCAAACCGATTTTCACTTACTCCTGTGCTTGTACATATAAAACAAAAAGATCCGTTAATTGCGCTTGAAGCAGTTGATAGATCTATGATTGTAAATGATGCGGTCGAGAGGACTCGAACCTCCACGATATTGCTGCCACACGAACCTGAATCGGGCATGTAATTCGGTCACTAGCGGGTTGTAAAATCCTTGTATAATCAAGGGTTTTTGCGGTTTTTCTGTTTTTCTCAAGCACAACAAGGGGATGCCGGGTTCACCCAAAACGCAGTCAATTTTGTAAGTTTGAAAGAACTCAGAGAGAACTCAGAGAGAACTAGACAAGAAACAGCTGTGTTAAGGTCATCTGAGTCCGATAGCGGCGTTACTTAATCAATCAGAGTTCGGAGTTGGGATAAAGGGGGAAGGAACAACAAACAACAAATAAGGGATGCTTCAGCAGCCATATGATGGCTTTTGAGGCATCCCTTCTCCGTATCTCAGCCGTCATAAACGGCAGCTGGAAGTCCAAATATACACCGCAGCTGCGTCGGACTCTTAACTCTAAAACCTTCAAGTTGAATTTATATTATTGTGCCGCGCTAGAAGACGAATAAGAAGCAGAGCCTGTTACAGGTTGAGCGACAGCTTTGTATCCATCTGGCAGATAAGTGGCAACAGATGCTTTTGTGATCACCTGCGCGTACATTTTCCCTGGTTCAGGAGCAGTCACGTTAAAGTAAATCACAGCCGTATTGTCTTTACCAAATTCGATTCGCTCAATCACCAGCCCATACCCGGGGTTAGGCAGATTATTAACGGTAAGTGTGGCTTTATTTACGCCTTCACCCGCTTTGGTCAACGTAACCTCTGTTTCGTAGGTGGGAGTAGTGGGACTGCCATTAGATACAATTACACGTTTAGCAAAAGCGGCTGCATCATAGATGAGAGCGGCTGCTTCAGAGCGGGTAATAGCATCATTTGGCCGGAAATTACCGTTCTTATCGAGTGTGGCAATATGTGTATTCAGCAGGATCTGGAGACTATTTATAACCTCCGTAGAGAGTTTATCGCCATCCTTAATGTCTACATACATCAGCGTAACAGGGAAGTTACCTTTACTTTGCAGCGCTTGCGTCAATAAGTGAGCGAACTGAGCACGGGTGATGGTTCCGTTAGGATCCACTGTCCGGTCGAGTGAAAGACCATTTTGCTTGGCAGTCAGGAAAGCCGAAGCATACCAGGCTTTGTCGTTTACTTTATCGAAATAATCACTGGCTTTGGAAGAATTACTACCTACCGCTGGTTGCGGAGTCAGATTCAGACCCCCAACGATGAATTGTATCCCTTGCGCAAAGCTTACCTTAGATTTAGGGGCAAACTTATCTTTGTCTACTCCGTTTATAATCCCCTCTTTATGCAAAGAGTTGATTTTTGCTTCCGCAGGATCACCTTTCAAATCTGAAAAAGCAAAAGCGGATGCCCCAAAAGACACACTCGCTGCCAAAATGCCGCAGGCTATAGTCATTTTTTTAGCGTTATTTATGAATAATGGTTTTTTCATTTGCGTCACCTCCATACTCTTAGATGGTAGATTAGACCAAAATGTTGCATAGATTTTAAAATATTATAACGATTCGAGTAAAAACTTACCCGCGCAGGAGTGACTCGGCACCATCTACATAAATCTCAGTTCCCGTAACATGAAAAGATTCATCCGATGCGAGAAATAATACCAGATTGGCAACCTGCTCAGGCTTACCCGGTGCATTTTCCAGCGGATGATTACCTTCCGGAAATTCCACAGGAATCTTCACTTTTTGAAGATCATCGCTTTTATACGTATTATCTCCAATTTGTGTATCGATTGATCCAGGACAGATTGCATTTACACGGATGCCGTATTGCGCCAGCTCTAGTGCAGCCATTTTCATAAAAGCAACTTGTCCTGCCTTGGAAGATGAGTAAGCGGAAGCGCCAATGTTCGAGAATACTCGGTTGCCGTTAATGGAGCTGGTGATAATGATGCTGCCGCCATTTTCTTTCATATGGGGGATGGCATATTTTACTGTGGCAAAGGTGCTGCGTAGGTTGGTATCCAGTGTCTGGTCCCAATCTTCGATTTCTAGTGTTTCGATTGGAGACCATGTACCATTAATGCCAGCATTGGCAAAAACAATATCAATCTTCTCGGCCGCCTCCCCAACCTTACGAATACTTTCTTCGACCAGACCTGGATTGGAGACATCGCATTCAATTACTGTTGCTGTACCGCCAATAGATTCAATCTCACGTTTAGTTTCATAGGAATCCTCGGGAGTGCGGTCAAGCATATATACCTTAGCTCCGTGTTGGGCAAACCTTATGGCTGTAGCTTTTCCAATACCGGAACCAGCACCTGTAACCACTGCAACTTTATCCTGCAAACGTTTATCTGTCATGATGAATTTCCTCCTCGGCGTTAGATTTCTTATTAGTAATTACATACCCGGCATAGCTGAATCTAACCAATTGAACTGGAGGGTGGAACAACGTGGGTGGATATATTACTATGGAATATAAGGATGTAAATAATATAAATTCAGATAAATCTAGCTCATGATAGGGGAACTATAGATGATTCAGCAGCAGGGAGCAGAACGGATTAATGTGGGGATATTTGCCCATGTGGACGCCGGGAAGACGACAACAACGGAGCATATTTTGTATGAAAGCGGTCGCATTCGCGCGCTTGGCAGCGTAGACACTGGGACGGCATTGACGGATTCAATGGATGTGGAGCGGCAGCGGGGGATATCCGTACGGGCGGCATTGGCTTCTTTTGCTTGGAAAGGTGTGCATATTAATCTGGTCGATACCCCGGGGCACGTCGATTTTCTGTCCGAAGTTGAGCGGTCTTTGCGGGTGATGGATTGTGCGGTGCTTATTCTTTCAGCCGTGGAGGGTGTGCAGGCCCAAAGTGAGATGATCTGGAACGCGCTGCGGAAGCTGGGAATCCCCACGCTTATTTTTGTGAACAAAATGGATCGCGTAGGCGCTAACCCTGAAGCTGTGCTGGCAGAAGCGCGAAATTATTTGTCTAGTGATATCATTCCAGTTCAGCAACCCATCGGCAAAGAGAAGGGGTACATAGGAGCAAGAGATTTATGGGAGAACGAAGCTGATGCTAGCGCACGAACAGAATTATTAGAGGCGTTAGCGGAACGGGACGAAGAGCTGTTGGAGAAGTATATGTCAGGTAGCACTATTGATTTGGCTGAATGGAAAAAATATATGAAAACAGCCTCCTCATCAGGCCGCTTTTTTCCGATGGTTTATGGCGTCGCCGCCAAGGGGCTTGGGATTACTGCCTTGCTGGATGCGATGGTTGAGTATTTTCCGCGCGCTGGTGGGAATGTGGAGGGGGCGGTGTCAGGCATCGTATACAATATTCAGCGTGATAAAAGTATGGGACGGATGGCGTTTGTCCGCCTTTATGAAGGGACGATCCGTAACCGCGATACGCTGATGAATTATACGCAGGATATTCAGGGGAAAGTGACCCAGATCCGCAAGGTCGAAGGTGGTCGGACCGAGGATGTCGGAGCGCTTGAAGCCGGAGATATTGCTGTTATCTATGGCCTTTCAGGGGTGCGCATCGGAGATGTGCTCGGCCATCCGGGGGCCATTCCGGAGGAGGCGAAGCTGGCTGTGCCGCTGCTAACGGTGCGTGTATTCTGGGAACCAGATGTGGATGACCATAAGGTTATCGGAGCGCTGCAGGAACTGGCGGATGAAGATCCGCTTTTGGATGCGCAGTGGCTGCAGGATGAGCGGGAGCTGCATATCAAAGTAATGGGACCGATTCAGCTGGAGATTCTGAACAGTGTTCTGGAGGAGCGATATGCGCTGAAGGTTACTTTCGGTCAGCCTTCTGTCATATATAAAGAAACGCCAGCCCGTGCCGGGGAAGGTTTTATCGCTTACACGATGCCGAAACCGTGCTGGGCGATTCTACGCTTTCAGATTGAGCCGGGATCTCCGGGCAGTGGTTTAGTCTACGATTCGGTAGTGCGGAGTTCCGACCTGCTGCCGCAATACCAGAGCGAAACCGCACGCCGAGTACCAGAAGCCTTACAACAGGGTTTGTATGGCTGGGAGGTTACCGATCTTAAAGTGACCTTGATCGAGGGACAACATCATGTGTGGCATACCCATCCGCTGGATTTTGCGGTGGCGACTCCGATGGGAATTATGGACGGACTCGCTCGGGTAGGCACTAAACTCCTAGAGCCGATTCTGCAGGTTCGCATCGTGGTTCCTGAGGAGAATGGCGGACGGGTGATGAACGACCTCGTTCAGATGCGCGGCACGTTCGAGCCTCCCGTGCTGCAAGGCGAGCGGATGATCATCGAAGGACGTCTGCCGCTGGCAACATCGCTCGATTATCCCGTCAGCTTAAGCTCCTACACGAAGGGGCGCAGCACGTTTACTTCTTTTTTTGCCGGCTATGAAGAATGTCCACCAGACGTATCTGCTGAGCGCACCCGCCGGGGCGTGAACCCACTTGATCAGGCGAAATATATATTAAGCGTGCGAAAGGCACTGCAAGGTTAAATTGAGGTAGAGTACTAAATGGGCTGAGGGGGAATAAAAAACTAGAGAGTGTGCGAGGATGTTGGTACTAAGATATACTCAGAAAACTATTAGAAGATATGAAAGTAGCTCCAGTAGAAGTAGAAGTAGAAGTAGAAGTAGAAGTAGAAGTAGAAGTAGAAGTAGAAGTAGAAGACATCTCCTCGTTTTTAGTTGGCATGTGAATATTATACAGCTCAGAAAAACATATCAATTCGGTAGCCAAAAGTGATTTCAATAGTTTGTTTGAGAGGAATAAGTGGTTGAACACTAGTCAATGTTGGACTAGCTGAAGCTTTTATCGGAAATCTAAGGGGGAATTAAATTGATGATTAGAGAAGCAACAGCTAGTGATATAGACGGGATCGCTTTTGTCCACGCTGCGAGTTGGAAAACCACATACAGAGGGCTAATATCAGATGAGTTTCTCGATAAAATTACAGTGGAAGCAAGAAGGAAGCTCTGGATTCGGAATTTTGAAAACCCCAATAAAGACGAGGTTATGTATGTGGCTGAAGATGGGGCTGGGAAGATTATTGGTTTTGCAAATGGTGGAGCGCGAAGAGGGCCAGACCTCTATGATTCGGAGCTGTATGCACTCTATTTGCTTAAGGAACAACAAGGAAAAGGTCTTGGAAGGCAACTCATAAGAAGCGTAGCACAGAATTTATTGGAGAAAAATTATAGCTCGTTCATGACTTGGGTGGTAACAGGAAATCCCGCGATTCATTTCTACCACAAAGTGGGTGGGCAATCTGTTGCGACAAAAGAAGTGAAGATTGGGAATGAGGTTGTCGAAGAGATCATGATCGGGTGGAGGGATATTGGTGTTGTTGGGGGTTAAGAGCCAAGGGGAGCGATGTACAGAAGCTTTTAACTGTATTTTGTACAACTATAATCCTGCGAATAACCCGTCAAAGGATATAACTGTATTTCGTACACCTATTTTCGTGATTTATTACTCTATGGGCACATTTTCTAGTTTTTAAGTGTACAGAATACAATTAAAGTCTTGATGATCCCATTTGGATGCGGAATAAGTGTATGAAATGCAGCTATTTCATGAGTTCATAAAGCTCCGTGCACAAAACTATCTAGAGAAGGCCAGGTTTTTTTCACTAAAAAATAGGATGAGTTAAAGGTTGTGAGAAAGTGAGTGATAAACAAGCACGGCTATTTCGTATGGAGCAACTGAAAAAAAGAGTGAAAATAGAAAACCCACTAGGTTCCCTTTACAGTGAGTGTATCGAAGCTTTAGGTCCCAACACAAGAATATATAGTTTAGAAAAGTCGTCCGAGATTGTAGCTATGATGGAGAGTATAGTTAATTTCACACAGTGGGCGCGGATTGAATGGGAATCTATTGATCAAAAGAAATCCTTTAAGACACCGGAAGAACTGAAAGACATAGAGTCTATTTTATTGCGTGATAACTATTTTATTGTGTGGAATGAGTTCAATCTTCCGGTAGTGGAGACTAATTTAAAAAATATTATAAACAATTTCAATGATGTTATTGCTGTTGGATTTGATACATGGATTGTAAATTTGGATAAAGGAATTATTATTGAAAGTCATCACGAGGGGGATTTAACAGTGGGTTGGATCTCGCCTCCTCCATTACCAGCTTAACCATAGGCTCTAATGGATGCACAGAGAGTAAAAAATGTACGTAATTCACACTGCGCTAATAACCTCAAGTTTATCCTTCATACACATAACAAGCTTATATTAAGTATAAGAGTCTTAATATGATCTATTAGCCTATAGACTTTATTCCCACTCAGACTCAGCCTTCTTCCGCGCCCGGAAACGCCGCACCTTCATAAGGTTGCCACAGGCTTTGTCATCGCAGTACCGCTTGGAGCGGTTGCGTGTATCATCGTAATAGACCCAGAGGCAATCGGGATTCTCGCAGATACGGAATCTTGTGGGTTCTTTTTCAAGTAATGCCTCGGTAAAAGACGCTGCAATCTCCGCCATTACCTGCTCCCAGCCACTATGGAGTGGCAATAGCTTTATTTCCGCTTGCTCGTCGCTTTTCCACACAATTCGCCGTATAACAGGACCCTTGTCCATATAGACATTGAGCTGTTCCAGTATTTCTCCATACACCGAGTTTCCTTGCACAATGGCCTGTACCCAGTTCCATAGTAGTGAGCGAAGCTTTTTAAGCTGCGCCATTTCTATCGTGTTCGGCATCTGTGTTTCTAATAGAGCATACTCCTTCAGCCATTTAAAAACCCACTCTTCTTCATCGAGTCTGTCCCGGTCTTTATTCTTATCTCCTGTTCGCCAATCCCGCCAGTAACTGTTAATGAAATCCTCCCACAACACGGTCTGTTCATCCTTTCCGATTCAACGCTCATTACAAATCATTGTAACAGTTAAAAATAAGTTTAGCTAGTTACTTGAATACAATCTGGAAATATGCTACATTTCTTTTGTAACCACTATATTATGGTTTAAGTCGTTACATATTAGTTCGCTTTGAAGTAGTTCTTTTTGAAGCTACACCATGAAGTTTATGTTTACACAAATTTTTAGGAGGTTGAACATGCAAAATAAAATCAGTGAGGTCTTGCTCCAAAATTGGGATTATTGCATGGATATCGAGGATTGGGCTCCGCCGCTTAGCGATGCGCTGGAAGGTGTGGATAGCAAACAGGCTCTCTGGAAGCCAGAGGGTGGGGCGGCCAATTCTATCTGGGAAACGGTTAACCATCTAACTTATTATAAGGTGCGTTTGCTGCGAAAGCTAAAAGGGTTACCCAAACAACCCGATGCTGAAAGCAACGATGATACCTTTACTGTAACAGCTGAAGGAGAAGAAGCATGGGCGAAAGCCGTTGCAGACCTG
Organism: Paenibacillus sp. FSL F4-0122; assembly: GCF_038002845.1. Classification (NCBI taxonomy): domain Bacteria; kingdom Bacillati; phylum Bacillota; class Bacilli; order Caryophanales; family Paenibacillaceae; genus Paenibacillus; species Paenibacillus sp. FSL F4-0122. The sequence continues at coordinate 1,005,059 of NZ_JBBODI010000001.1, read as the reverse complement.
AAAGACGTGCATGCTGCTCTTAGAGAAATCATTGAAGCGTTGGAAGAAGGCGCGTATGATTGGGGCGGTTCGGGTCATGCGCCAGGGGAAGAGGTAATGAGCCTTATCCTACACGATTCGTACCATACTGGACAAATTATTATGCTGCGTAAATTGCAGGGTTCGTGGGTGTCCAACCGTAGTTTTAATTAGAACCTCCATATTTAAAAATACAAGCCGTACACTGCTATTCCGGTATACCCGGGTCAGCGGAGGTACGGCTTTTTTTTGTGCAACTCTGGGAGGCACGAGTATATATTCTATATTGTTTTTTTTGGTTGATTTGGATAAATTAAAACGCGATATGGATATGGGCTCAGAAACTAATCACTGATATCATATAATCCAAAGGCTGAATTAACAAATAACTAGAGCTGTGGATGATTCCTGAAGATTCAAGGGTCATCTTTTTTGATGAGGAATCAAGTCTATCTGGCGGAGGGGAGTGTAAAGATTGACGAGGTTTGGACAGTTAAACACATTGCGTAATCAAATTTTCCTGGGTTTTATGTTTGTCATGGTGATCGTACTCGCCACGGTTGGTTTTTTTATGTACGGTCAAGTTTCGGTTCTATTACGCAATAGTGCGGAGAAGCATATTGAACAGACTGCAGTTCAGGCAACGGGCAAATTGGATGTACTGATCCGGCAGATTAACACGTTGACGGCGCAAGTGGCAACCAACGCCTCCATTCAGCGATTACTCGCTCAAGAGGCCGAAGGAAAGCCGATCAGCTTCGCCGAACGTCAAACCATCCAGCAGGAAGTACGTAAATATGAGGCGTATGCGACAGGGATTCGTTCCATTGAGCTGTATGCAGGTGATTATCAGAAATTACTTTCTGTTGATGACGCCAGCCTGAACAATCGAGTATCAGAAGAATGGATCAGCCGGGTGGACGAGGGCAAAGGACGTCTCGTATGGTTTGGACTTGACCCGCGGAATTCGGATATCGTCATCGCGATTCGTAATATTAGACTGATTGATCATTCATTCACGAAAGCTGGCTATATTATGGTTCAAATTGAGAAAAGTTACTTCCAGCTTACGGATGAGGTGGACAGCTCACAGGCGGAAACGCGTGAATTAATGAGATTATTTGATGAAGCGGGACGGCAAATTTCTTCCGATTTTTCCGTAAATGTCAATGCGAATAAGATACTGGATCATGGAGGAGAAAAGGTTGAGGTTGGCGGTGAAGACTACATTGTGATTCAGAAGCAGTCCAAGGCAACAGGTTGGAGGCTAGTAATCCTCACTCCAGTTGACTATACGACAGAGGGGATATCTGTCCTTCGTACAGCGATCATCGTATCCGGTGTTGTTGGCAGTTTATTGTTTCTCATTTTTACTTTTATTTTATCCACGATGATTACACGTCCTATACTGAATTTGATAAAAGTGATGCGCGGTTCACGATTTGGAACCTTGAAACCGATTTCAGTCACTTCTACAACTATGGAGATCAATGAGCTCAATAATACTTACAACCAGATGGTTCACTCTCTGAATGAACTAATTGAAGTCGTCTATCAGAAGGAGATCGTCCAGAGTCGCACAGAATTAAAGGCACTTCAGGCTCAAATCAATCCGCATTTCTTATTTAACACATTAGAAGCATTCTATTGGGCCCTCGATGAAAAGGGTGAGGAGGAATTAGCTCAAATTGTGGTTGATATGTCGGGGCTTTTTCGTTATGTCATTAATCGAACTGATGATGATGAATGGGTGACTATCGGCGATGAGCTCGACCATGCCGAAAGATATTTGAAGATTATGGAGATGCGTATGCTCGACAGGTTATCCTGGCGGATTGAGTCAGATGAAGCTTGCCGAAGTGTTCCGCTACCGAAGCTGTTAATCCAGCCTCTTGTCGAAAATGCGATTCTTCATGGCGTAGAGCAAAGGGTTGGACCGGGGACAGTCATGCTAATTGTCAGACCCTCAAGTCGTCCGGGATATACATTGGTTACGGTAACTGACAATGGTCCAGGGATGGATGCAGCAAAGATATCGTCTATCTATCACACTATGGAAAAGGGGAGCATGAGGTCTTCCAAAGGGACTGGGATTGGTATTGCTAATATAGAGCGGAGACTGAAACTCAGTTACGTAGACAATACGGACGGGCTTGAAATACGAAGTGAAGAAGGTTATGGAACTAGCATTTCTTTTGAAATACCGAATGAACCTGGAGAGGGGAAAAACACGTGAAAACTATACTTATCGTAGATGATGAACCTAGAACAAGAGAAGGGGTTCGTAAAACATTAGAAGCCTGGTCATCCGGTCAATATCGCATCGAAACCGCAGCAAGCGGTGTTGAAGCACTGGCATGGCTGCAAAATAACGAAGTTAATCTGCTTATTACCGATGTGCGCATGCCTGAGATTGGAGGGCTAGAATTAGTTGAAAAGCTGAACGAAATGCCTCATCCTCCAGTGGTTATTGTGATCTCCGGCCATCCTGAATTTGACTATGCACAGAAAGCCTTGCAGTTTGGTGTGGTTGAATATTTACTGAAGCCACTCGACAAAACGAAGCTGGTCCGAGCAGTGGAACTGGCACTGAAACGCAAGGATGATATTTATCGAATCGAACGAATGGAGAAGCTGATCGATCCCAAGCTTATGGAAACGGTACAGCAGGAGAAAGTGTATAGCACTCAAGTGCGTGAGGCGCTCCAATACTTAGACGAACATCTTCACGAATCGATATCCATGCGTGATATAGCGGATCAATTACACATGAATGCCAGCTATTTCAGCGTCCTTTTCAAAGAGCAGACGGGACTGACTTACAGTGAATATGTAACGAGAAGGAGAATACAACGAGCCAAAGAACTACTGGTGAGCACACGGCTGTCCATTGCTGAAATCGCGGAACAAGTAGGCTATCAGACGGCCAAATATTTTGTGAAGGTATTTCGTGCACTCGAAAATGTTAGTCCAGGGCAATACCGGCAGAATGTCATGACCACGGAGGAAAGAATCCAATAATAGTGGTATTAGTCCCAATCCTTATGACCTTACGACAGCATGGGATCCAAGCTACAATTTAGTTAAGCGGTTACATGGCCGCTAGACAACAATAGAAAAGGGGTTGTAAGCGTGCGCAATAAAAAATGGACAATATTGTTCTTAACGATGTGCCTCGTTCTTGTCACAGCTGGTTGTGGTCAAAAAGATAACAATGCAGGTGAATCTAAAGGTAGTGCAAATGGGGGAAGCGATAAAGTCACCGTTAACTTCATGCATTTATGGCCAGAAGGTGTTTCTGCCGGACAAAATAAAATTGTTAATCAAATCATTAAAGAATATCAAACAGAGCATCCCAATGTTGTGATCAAGCAAGAGGTTCTGGACAACGAGCAATACAAAAATAAGCTGAAGGTATTGTCTGCTTCTAACGAATTGCCAGACGTTGGGGTAACTTGGGCCGCTGGCTTTTTGCAGCCTTACGTTGAAGGAAATCTCTTCGCTCCTGTAGATGACTTGTTGAATGGTGAATTAAAAGACAAGTTCGTCGCAGGAACTACAGAAGCTTATGCTATTAACGATAAAACGTATGCGCTTCCACTTGAGTTTAACATCGCACCTATCTACTACAATAAAGCTATTTTTGAAAAATATAATCTTGAGGTCCCACAAACCTACGATCAGTTTAAGCAAGTTGTAAAAACACTATCTGAAGGGGGCATTGCACCGATTGCTCTCGGCAATAAGGATCGCTGGACAGGATCGCTTTGGTATATGTATCTGGCTGATCGGATCGCAGGCCAACAGGCACTTGCAGGTGCGATCAGTGGATCAGGCTCATTTATGGATGAAGGATTAGTAAAGGCGGCTTCTGAGGTTCAATCACTTGTTGACAGCAATGCATTTGTTAAGGGTTTCAACGGTTTATCAAATGAAGAGGCAAAATCAGAGTTCGTAAATGGCAAGGCAGCAATGTACATGATGGGATCTTGGGATCTGCCAAATTTCACAACCAATGAAGAAATTCCACTGGAATTCCGTAATAGTGTTGGTTTCTTCAAATTCCCGACAGTTGAAGGCGGGAAGGGCGACATTAATAGCTGGGTAGGTGGACCAGGCGTAGGATTATTTGTTGCTGAGAACTCTGAGGTAAAAGAAGAAGCAAAATTATTCGTCGAGTATTTCGTATCCAAATGGGGAGAGCAATCCGTAACTGGAGCAGGCGTTATTCCAGCTACGAAGGTGGACACCGCCACACTGGACCTACCACAGCTCTACATCGATTTGTTTAACGAAATGAACAAAGCTAGCAGCATCACTTTATTCGCAGATGTTCAAATGCGTGCCAATGCAGCAGAAACGCATCTGAATATGATCCAGGCTCTTTTTGGCAAAGCGGTGACGCCAGAGAAGTATTCCGAGGAGCATGACGCAGCCATCTCCAAAGGCAACTAAAGCTTCGACAACTAGGTGAAGGGGACAATTAGCTTATCCGGCAGCGTGATGCCGGATAAGCCTTTCCTCAAACGGTTTATGAAGGAAAGGAGTCGGACACTTTGGATAAAGTGATGTCTAACAAAAAAATAATCGCGTTATACGTATTTCCCGCCTTGCTTCTCATTCTGGCTATTGTATATATTCCGATTGTTCTAACGGGTTATTACGGACTGAATAAATGGAATGGTATAGGCGCTCTGACTTTTATCGGATTTGATAACTATAAAGCTTTGCTAACAGACCAAACCTTCTGGAATAGTGCTTGGCATTCTCTGCAGTTAGCGTTGTTTTCTACCCTAAGTCTCATTATTTATTTGGCAATTGCTATGGTATTAGCCGCCCGGATCAAGGGAGCTAACTTGTTTCGCAAAATATATCTGATTCCGATGCTGCTATCGTCCGTTGCGATTGCGCAGCTTTGGCTAAGAATTTATCATCCGACGAACGGAATTGTGAACAGCTTATTAGTATCCATTGGTTTTGCTAATCCTCCTGCATGGCTTGCAGAGCCTACATTAGTTTTGTTTGCTTTATTTATTCCCATTCTGTGGCAATATGCTGGTTTCTATATTCTGATCTATTACGCAGCACTCAAGAATATCCCGACCTCTCTGGAAGAGGCAGCAAAGATTGACGGAGCCTCTGCCTTACAAATCGCTTGGAAAATTAAGCTTCCACTCGCAATGGAAGTCATCAAAGTTACGATTGTTCTAGCCGTTGTAGGTTCTCTGAAGTATTTTGACTTAATCTTTGTTATGACGGATGGAGGTCCTAATGGCTCTAGTGAAGTGATGGCGTCTTATATGTATCATCAGGCTTTTCGGGCTTATGATTTCGGCTACGGGAGTGCAATTGGATTCTTCCTGCTCGTCATCTGTCTCGTCATTACTTGGGTCATTCGCAAATTAACTGCTACGAAAGATTCGATCCAATACTCATAAGGAGGGGCGCTTCATGATGTCTGGAACTGCAGGAAGGCTAGAAATCGGGCCAAAGACAGGCGGCGCAGGTGCGGAGATCACACGTAAATTCGGCTACTCATTGCTATATATCGTGTTGATTGCCGTTGCTGCTCTGCAATTGTTTCCGCTTGTATGGCTGCTGTTTTTCTCATTAAAAAATAATCAGGAAGTGTTCAACCTTCCTGCTCTATCGTTGCCGATGAATCCTCACTGGGAGAATTACGCGAAGGTCTGGAATGTAGGGAACATCAACGTGTATTTCTTCAACAGCGTATGGATTACCATCGTGGCTACGGTGTTAACGGTTATCTTCGGGAGCTTGGTTACGTATGCAGTTACCAGGATGAAATGGAAGGGAAGCTCGTTCGTACTGGGTTTGTTTATGGTAGCGATGATGATTCCTGTTCACTCCACGCTTATTCCGTTATTTAGTATATTCAATAAGATTGGCTTAACGGATCACCCTTTGTCACTTATTTTGTCTTATGTCGCTTTTAACATGCCGATAACGATTATGATTTTGCTGGGTTTCTATTACGCACTGCCACGCGAAGTGGAAGAGGCCGCGGTTATTGATGGTTGTTCCGTGAACAGAATGTTTTTTAGAATTATACTTCCTATGACAAGCTCGGTGATCGCGACTACAGCCATTATTAATATGATCTATAACTGGAACGAATTTATTTTTGTAAACACATTTATTAGTTCTGATTCTTACAAGACGCTGACCGTGGGGGTGCAAAACTTCATTGGTCAATATACAACGGATTGGGGTGCGATCGGGGCAACGCTTATGATCAGTATTTTGCCTATCCTGATTACATTCCTGTTCCTCAGTAACCGTATCGTTGAGGGAATTGCGGCGGGTTCGGTTAAAGGGTAAGTAGAAAGAAGACCTGAATTTCTCAGCTCGAAAAGCTGAAGAGAATTCCGGTCTTTTTTTTTAATCCAATCTAGAATTTTGATTCAATCCTGAAAGCCTCGGGTTAATGGAGGCTATCAAAGATGAACATTCGAAAGGAGAGATTGCTGATGGAACCGGGCTATAAGGATAGAAGTGTTGAAGTGGAGCATAGGGAGGTACAACGGAAATCGGATTCCAGCGTTGTCGCATCTACCTTTATTAAATATGCTGCTTACATTATAATATTTTTTGGTTTTCTGTTCTTTTTGGTTAAATATGTATTTCCTAAGTTTTAATAAGAATTGATTCTTAAGGCGGAGTTTTATTGTTTCTCTGCGATGATCTTTTTTATTACTGCTATAGTTTCTGGTGCAGCATTCTCCAGCATAAACTCAATTGCAGCGAACTGCCGCATAACGTACCTGTGCTCAAGCTTCTCTAAAGGGTTGAAAAAGTCTTTCGGATAATCGATAATCTTCAGATCCCGCTCCGTGACCTGTCCTATGTATTCAAAGTTGTATTCGAATGTACCTTCTGAAATATATAAATCGACGACTTCTTCAATTCGCTTGCGATCAATATGATCCACGACAGTTAGATAATTAGGTGCACTCCAGTAGGCCCCATTTAGACAAGCACCACTTTGGATGTAGTCTTGTCGGATCGCTTCGATGTTCTTGAAGGTGTAGAAATCCGATGCCCAGCGGGAGCGGTCAGGGAATGTGACTATGACATAGAGATTATAATTGTCTTCTTCCTCAGTCCCACTTTCCGGAGACAGCTGTATATGTCTTGTTCTACTGATCATGATTATAAGTCCCCTTTCTTAACAAAAACGGATACCGTCTTCTTAAAAGACGATATCCGCTGCTTTAAAGATGTCCTAGATCTTAATCATCCGAGGCTATAACTTCATCTCATTACTCGATTCCGCAGAATTACGATAAAAGAACCAGCACTCATTCAGCAGCCTGATCTGACGGCGGTCTTTTTTGTAATAGGCTTTCATTAGCTGATGGCAGAGCCACTGTGGCAAGCGAATCCCTCCTCTAACAACTTACGTAAGTTAGAATATGGAGAAATAAGCCTAAAGGTGCGGATTACAGTAGGCTTTCTGCTTCCTCTTCGTACCACTGCTCCAATTGAGCCTGTAGCGCTCGGATCTCAGTAAGCAGGGAGATCAGTGGGTAGTTCTTCTGCTCTTGAACAGAGGCGAAGGCCTGTTCCAATCTATTGATATAATCCAGACCGGACTCCAGGGAGTAATCCTCACGTAACAGATCCAGCGAGTCACATTCGGCGATGGCTAAGGGCAGATCCGGAACATTATCGGCTGTCAGCTTATCGATTTCTTTGTTCAGGCGTAAATTGAGCGCACTTAGTTGGTACGCATATTCCTCAGGCATTTCCACGAATTGTAATTCTTGATTTTGCTGCAAAATTACATACCGCATTTTCGGCATTGTTCATTCTCCCTCCGTACTTGTCTTCCTTCTTGACAGTTTAGCCTATGCACAAGTTACAATTCAAGTAGAGATCTTATTTCCCGTGGAAAGGACTTGTGATAGAACGCTATGGAAACTATGAGCAACGAAGAGCTGCAGCTGTGGATTGAGCAGGTATCACGGGACAGCTTTGGCGTGCCGTTTAGACACAAGGCGAGCTTTAACAGCCGGTTGTCCTCAACGGGCGGCCGATATTTTACCAAAAGCCATAATATAGAGATTAATCCCCATCAGCTTGCCATGTTTGGCAGAGAAGAGACGGAGCGGATTATCAAGCATGAGCTCTGCCATTATCATTTGCATTTGGCTAAGCGAGGGTATATGCATCGTGACGCTGATTTCAAAAGCCTGCTGGCGCAAGTCGGCGGAAGCCGCTACTGTCAGACACTGCCGGGTGCAAAAGCTCGGAAGTCGCTGCCCTATCGATATAAGCTTGTATGCAGTGCCTGTGCCATGGAGTATCCGCGTAAGCGAAAAGTAGACCCTAAGCGTTATCGCTGCGGTAAATGTTCGGGCAAGTTGAAGTTATTTATTTTATAACCAAACCTAATAATCCGACAAAAGAAACAGCTTGCTGAGGCGAAATGATGCATCCTTCTAAATCTTTGATATCCACGATCAAGCCACTGAACTCGCAGTCACTAAGATCGATCCCATTAAGCTTTGATCCTGACAATGTGGCTTGATCAATATTACACTCGCTGAAGCTGATTTTTTGGAAACTTGACTGATAGTAGTCGGAACTCATTAATGAACTGCTCTCAAAAGCAACCTGCTTCAGATTAGCGAATCGAAACGTAGCAAAATCCCCGATACAATCTACTACACGAACATTTTGGAATCTGCCTCTTGTAAAGTCTGTGCCAATAAGCTTGCAGTTTCTAAATTCAGTTCGATGAATAATGCCATTCGTAAAATCCACATTAGATAGATCACAGCGATCAAAAATCACGTCCATAAGCTCGATCCCAGTTAGGGAGCACTCCGTAATCGTTACATTTTTAAAAATCACGCGATCAAAGCTGACCTTATTAGCCTCTTGATTATCAATAACCGTATCGCTGATGCTGCAACAGCTGAATTCGTCCTTGGTTTGCAGCGAATATATTTGCTCAGGAAGAAGAGAGTCTGGATCTGCTATTTTTGGCGAATCAATTTTGAAATTCATATGTACCTCCGTTTGTTTACTCTTTGCGGGTAGCTAAAACTAACTATCATCGCGTTAAACCGATTTGTCAATCTTCATGAAGGTTGTAGGGATTGGATATCCGTACAAATACACCTTTTTCTGGATAAAATCGCACATCGTTTTGTAAGCGTTCCCAAACTAATATGAAAAGGAAGTCCATATTAATTAGAGGGGGCACATGTATGAAACGAATCAGGTCCGCAATGGCGGGTCTGCTCGCGCTGCTGCTGATTTTTTCAAGCTTGCCTGTAATGGGAACCGGTAAAGGTTCCGTAGGAGCAGAAGGGGTTGGAGGAACAGGCGCTGAGCAAATTCCATCAGGTACGGTACTCATCAAGAATAAGTGGAAAAACAACTTTTTATATGAGACATCCGCAGGAATCGTGCGTTATGGCATGACCAATCCAGCCGATACTTCAGCGCATTGGACGGTTGAGACGGTGAATGGGCTGTCACGAATCAAGAATGTGAAGACAGGCCATTACATTACAATGGATGGTAACAACGGCAAAGAGGATTCACTTAAGGCGGCAGAACGCCAAGGTTCAGGAAGTGTTGCGGATCAGTGGCTGATCGATACTTCCAATCGCAATGGATACATGATCATCCGAAGTGCGACTGTGCCAGAGGGGAAGTTGGTTATCCACGAGGAGAATCAGCTTGGTTATGCGCAAGTAAGCTCGGATATCAATGTTACGTTTGAGAGTCCGCAGTGGGCTTTTATAGATCCAAATGCAGCACCTGTACGGCTAGAGAGCCGTCTCCGCCCCGGTCAGGTAATGTATGAAAGTGAAGGGAACGTTCTTTACGGTAAACAGCCTGTCAGCAATGAAGCAGCACAGTGGTATCTTGAATCAGGGACGGATGACGGAACAGTAATGATTCGCAACCGTGCGACAGGCCATTATATTAAGCAAAATGAAGTGACCTGGGCTGGGGTTTTTTCGCAGGAAGTCGATATGGATCACGTGAAGCTAAGTGAGTGGACCCAAGAGCATGCACCAGGCCCTGATGGAACGGGCTTCATTACCCTTCGTAACAGTGGTTTAACTGAAGAGGGTAGTCCATTATGGCTAAATCCGCAATTCAGCGATGACAATAATGTGCGATCTAACAGCTGGCCGGGTTCAGCCTCTAATCCAAGTGCACAGTGGAGAATCGTGCCAATTTCCGAATTACAGCCTGTACGACTGGCAACTTATACGGATGCACAAGTGGCTACAGATTTTTTATATGAATCCGTAAACGGCGAGCTTAAGCATGGAATTATTGCGCCAGATGCCGCCAACACCTCTGACTATCTATGGTATATAGAGGATTATGACGGCAATAAGCGTATCCGTAATGCGGCAACCGATCATTATGTTTCTTATAGTGAAGGTACTGCCAAGGCCTTGCAGATTAGCGGAAGTCAGCCGTCGGATCAATGGATTTTTAATGATTCCGATGATTATGATGATTACCAGACGCTTCAGAATCTCGAAAGCACAGGCATTTATTTGTCTACATTGGGTGGAGAACAGGCTGGTGCGATTGGGGATGCGACTTCTTTGAGCGCTCAGTGGCAGCTTTTAGATCCTAACACACCGACTGACGGCACAATGCCATATTACCGGATTCAGAATGGCTGGAAGTCATTTTATTGGTATGAGAGTGTTGATGGTCTTTTAAAATATGGAAATATGCAAAAGGACGGCTCCGATCAATGGCTCGTGGAGAAATATAACGGCCGCAAGCTGTTCAAAAACAAGAAAACGGGCCATTACATGAACACGATGAACATGCCAAATGGCCACCTTCAGGTCACAGAGCTTCCAGACAGAAATCATGTGGAACGAGAATACATCTGGACAGGCAAAAATGTTGGGAACAACACCTACGTAATCAGTAGCGTTCTAGACAAGGAACCTAATAAAATCCCAGAGAAGTATATTTCACTTCAGAACCTCACTAAATATGCTGAGTACGGAGTGATCAATCCAGGTTGGGGCAGTCCGCAGTGGAGATTTGTACCGGTTACCGAGAAAAAACAAGACTTGTTCCGTTTTCAGCTAGATGCTGTAAATGGAGAGGATCAATATCTTAAGGACGGTCCTTTGCTGACTTCTCCAGCTGCACTAGAGGAATTGCCAGAATCCAAGACGGTTACTGAAGCTGTCTATGCTGACCAGGACTCTGCTCACTCTAACCAAAATCTTGCACCTCTAGCTGCTGAGAACGAGGATGTAACAGTAGGCCAGGCTACTTATGGTCCACTTGATTTGAATGACGATTCCTTTGTCTGGCAGTTGCAAGAAATAGCGGGCAGCAATGGATCGGTGAAGATAAAAAATAAAGGCACTGGACGTTATCTCTCCCTTGAGCATATAGGTGGGGCTGTAGATGAGATTGATCCTAAAGTTAGCGTTCAAACTTTGCAAACAGTGTACGATGTATGGGCCAGCATTAAGTGGAAGGTTGATATGCAACCGTCCGGTGTGACTACCATTATGAGCTCATGGGCTGGTCACTATATCTATGGTGCGCCGGATGATAACGGCAACCCAATTCTCCGAATCAGTAAAGCTGCAGATACAGCGGAAAAAAGCAGTGCGCATTTTACTGCTGAAGCGGTTGAAGCGATTGCTCCGCCACTGCCTGATTACCCTGTAAGATTCAAGAATGCAAGCAGCGGAGAGTATTTATACGAAAATGAGCATGGGGTTGTTCTGTACGGGCAGCCGTCAGCAGACAATGGATTTTCGCACTGGAATGTATCTGTGCAGGAGGGTAAACAGACGATCACCAACCGGGCAACAGGTCATTTTTTAACGCTGAATGGTGATTATTCATATTTGGAGAGCAGTAGTACAGATCCTGCTGTAGACGGAGCATCCGCCTGGGAAGTAAGCTTGGCTTCCGATTATACACATTACACCATTCGTAGTCTCTTTGGAGAATACGACGATGAATTAATAAATATTGCCAATAAGACAGGATATGCTGAACGTGCGCTTTTGCTAGAAAGTGAGGGTACGGCACTATGGACACTTGAGGCGGCTCCACAGGAGTTTACTACTCCATCTGGAGAACTGCGCAATAACAATACAACAACTCCAGTTCAAAATGATACCAACATCATAACCATTGTACCGAAAGGCATGGCTGGTAAAGTATTGGCCGAAAAAGAGGGGGCTGTCCTATATGCAGATGCTTCCGATATGGCGGCTCAATCCCAGTGGCTGGTCCAGGAGATAAACGGACGCAAACGGATTATGAATGTTCAGACACAACATTATCTTTCGCTCAATGAATCGGGCCAAGTGGTCTTGTTAGCTGCTGGAGATACAGAAAGATCCCAATGGAAGCTGGAAGAGAAGTTAGGTTATGCTCTTCTGCTAAGTGCGAACGGAACAGGTCTTCTTTCTCACAGCACATCGGCTGTTCAGCTTGGTTCTGCTGCAAATGGAACTGATAGTGAGCTCTGGAGCTTCTTACCTATCCCTGCTGATGCAATTTATGCAGGAGGAGAAGCATTCAAAGGGAAACGTGTTATACGGTTTGCAGTCAACGCCCAGCAGGCTGGGGAATACGATGCTGTTATTCGATACAAAAATACCGCTGCTGCCGCAACGGATCTGGCACTAGAGGTGAATGGATTAAACGAAGGGGGCAAGGTTAGTCTTGGCAAGTCTGCCTCTTGGAAGACTGTAGCGGTAAAATTGCAGCTTCGTGCAGGCATCAACACGGTTTCTCTAAGCAGTGACAACGTGGATTGGAGTAAAGTAACCCTTGATAGCCTGACCGTAAAAAACAGCGTTAACAAAACATACCGTGGAGCAACGGTTCCATATATCAGCTATGAAGCTGAGGATGCGGCAACAAACGGAACGCTGATTGGCTCGTCGCGGAAATATCTCAGCATGGCTTCCGAGGCTTCTGGACGACAAGCGGTGGCCTTGAAGAATACGGGAGATTATCTAGAGTTCAAGCTTGCAGAATCAGCTAACTCCATCGTTCTTCGATATTCTATTCCTGATAGTCCAGATGGGGCTGGTGCGGAAGAAACCTTGACTCTATATGTGGATGGAATTAAGAAGCAGCTTAAGCTGACATCCAAATATGCTTGGGAATATGGCAGCTACCCATGGTCAAATGACCCTCGCCAAGGCAGTGGACACCGCTTCTTTGACGAAATCCATGCTCTGATTGGTGATGCTCCTGCCGGAGCAACTATTCGCTTAGAGAAGGGAACAGGAGACAACGCAGCTTCTTACGTCATTGACCTGGTGGATATGGAGCAGGTTGCCCCTGAGTTGGCTCGCCCGGACGGATTTATTTCCGTAACGGATTTTGGAGCGGCAGCGAATGATGAGGGAGATGATACCGCAGCCTTCAAGGCAGCCCTTGCCGAAGCGAATGCGACAGGTAAAGGTGTGTGGTTCCCGGCGGGTACCTTTAATGTCGGTGAGGGTCTGCTGGATCTGGATACCGCTGAAATACGTGGTGCCGGCATGTGGTATACGGTTCTGAATGGAGCTAAGTTTTATGGTCACGGCGGTAAGGTTGGTGTTTACGATCTGATGATTGAAGGCGGCATTAACGAACGGGATGATGAAGCGATCACCAACGCTTTCCATGGTGCTTTTGGCCAAGGTTCGATTATACAGAACGTTTGGATAGAACATACCAAAGCAGGCTTGTGGTTAACTCAGCCGATGGGTGAAAAGGCGCGTACGAATGGTCTGTACATGGCAGGTCTGCGGATCCGCAATCTTATGGCAGACGGGATTAACTTTGCCGTAGGGACTGGCAACAGCATGATGGAACAAAGTGACATCCGCTATCCAGGGGATGATGGAATCGCAATGTGGTCGTTTACAGACGGCAAGTTGACGGATGTGAATGGTACGGAACGTACACCGAGCTATAACAACACGGCACGTTTTAATACGGTATCCTTGCCTTGGTTAGCGGATAACATTGTAGTCTTTGGGGGGAAAGATAACAAAGTCCAGGACAACGTGGTAAAAGACACTGTGACTAATGGAGCCGGGATTGCAGTGTCCACCCGTTTCACCGCCGAGCCATTCCAAGGAACAACGATTGTGGAGCGAAATACCTTGCTTAGAACTGGCAGCTACGATTCCGGTTACGGCGTGAATCTGGGTGCGTTATGGCTTTATGCTGGTGAGAGTGATCTGAAAGGAAAAGTACTCATTCGCAACAATACAGCACTGGACAGCACTTATTCGGGGCTGATTGCTCAAGGTGATCTAGAGGGAGATACTCTCACTTCCATTGATGGAGTAGTGATGACGAATAATGTATTAGATGGCGCAGGTACAAGCGGTATAGAAGTTACGAAAAATCTGAAAGGGAGTCTGTTGGTCGACAACATGATTATTCGTGGCGAACGGATGAACCTACTGACCAATGCCTCTCCTGACTTAAGCATTAAAGAACAAAATCAAGGAATAGCCTCAGCCATTAAACCGTTCTCTATCAAACTAGCAGATGGACAGAGCGGGCCTGTGGTATTAGAGCAGGGTAAGTCAGCTAAGCTTAAGGTACTAGATAAAGAAGGCAGAGATCTTACCGCACAAGCTACTCTAAATATTATGAGCAATGAGATTGCTACATTTACCAACGACAGTCTTAATGGAATTAAAGCGGGTATCACAGACTTCACGGTAACTGTGGGCAACGATAAGAGGGGATATACAATTGAGGTGCTATCACCTGGCGGGACAGATCCTGTAGACCCGATCAATCCTGTGGATCCAACAAGTACTCCTAGTCCGACGAGTACTCCAGAACCAACAAGTACTCCTGGTCCAACAGACCCTACAGGGTCAGTGAACCCTGTTCAACCCGGCACACCGACGGCTACACCAGCACCTACGCCAGCAGCTAATCATGATGCGCAGCTAAAAGCTAAGGCGACTGCAGGGCAGGCTGTTATCGAGATTTCAGCTAACGGTGACGGCACAGCCCGGTTTAGTGCAGATGCTTTACGTAAGGCGGCGGCACTTAGCCCCAAAGCTGTGCTTGTTATTGAAAGTGGAGGGATGAGCTACCGCTTCCCGTTAGAGCTTGTGGAGAGTGTGCTCAAAGCCGCACAAATGCCGGCAGGCACACTGGAGTTCAATGTAAATTCGCTAAGCGGAAAAGGATTGGAACAACTGCTTGCCAAAGCTAAGCAGCAAGGCTTTACTGTGCAAGGAACACCGGCTAATTTCACTCTAAAGGTAACGGATGGAAAAACCTCTGTAGCAGCAAGCGGGTTCGGTACCACTTATGTAGATCGTACATTTATGCTTAAGGAGGCGCTGGATGCGAAGACAGGTGTAGTCCTTATTTACGATGAACAGACGGGTTCCTTCCGTTATGTACCTGCATTGTATGAGCTCGTTAATGGGATGACCAAGGTTACGGTTAAGAGCAGTATTGCGAGCGGTGTATTTGTCGCTGCGCTGCACCCTGTGACTTTTGGAGATATTTCCACACATTGGGCGAGAAATGAGATTGAGAGACTTGCCAGCCGACTGATCTTGACCGGACAATCCACAGATACCTTTGCACCTCAGAAATCTGTCAGTCGTGCCGAGTTCGCAGCTATGCTGATTCGATCGTTAGGTCTTGTAGCTGCGAACACGACGAAGACCTTCAGTGATGTGTCCGATTTATCTTGGTATGCAGCGGACGCCAGAGCTGCTGCAGCCTTAGGACTGGTTCAAGGCTATGAGGATGGAACCTTCCGTCCGAACGCCCCTATTACACGGGAGCAAATGGCTGTTATGGCAGCCAGAGCAATGAAGCTGCTGAATCTAGAAGCTGAAGGATCTAGAGCAATCGTTGCTACAGATGTTTTCAGAGACGCTTCAACTATTTCCTCATGGGCTAAAGAAGCAGTGTCTGACCTGGTTGCAAAAGGTATTATGAAAGGTCAACCATCAGGCAGCTTTGCACCTAGCAGTGATACTAGCCGTGCAGAAGCCGCCGTAATTCTTGTACGGTTGCTTAGAGCAGCTGAATTATTGAATTAACTACCGCGGTAGAAGCTACAATATGGCATAAGTAAAAGGACAGCAGAGCAGCGATCCTCCGGTTATTGGAGGATCGCTGCTCTGCGTTTTTGACGATGGCTGGCCTGCTATAAAAGCTTATGAGCAAGCGAAAGCTCATTGACTTTGAGTAACCCAATCACTTGCATAAACACCAACATCGACACCTGCACCAACACCAACATCGCCGAGCTATCATTGGCTGAGGCTTACGGACCCCAATGACGCTATTGGCAAGTTTTTAGCCTTTTGGGCAGGGTTTCGGACTCAAGTGACGCTATTCGTTCGAAAGAGGCTCATATTTGGTGTTTTTCGTGCCAATAGAGGCAATGGGGTCCGATAGTATGCCAAATATGCGATTATGCTGAGTTTAAGGTCAACTGGGTCCGATAGTAGCTTCATATCCGATTCCGATGCAGCCTTATTTCAGCTTTCCCATCGATAGATTGACTCTGTAATTTCCGAACTTCAGCAGTTCGTCGAGAAAACTATTCAACTCCTCTTGGCTTCCGGTACGAACACGTATCCAGTAGCAGCCTTCTCCGCTGACCCTATGTATTTCTTTTACACTATCATGCTGCTTTGCGAATGTCTGAAAGGCTGGGTGAACCGTATTCGAACCCAAAAACACAGTAATAAAGGCATGAATAGTCTCCCCAACCTTATCCGGATTCCAGCGTACCGTGTAGCCTTCAATCACTCCGGTGTCCTGCATTTTGCGAATACGTGCGCCCACAGCCTGACCGGTCATATGCACTTGCTGCCCAATATCTTTGTGACTGATCGTGGAATCTTCAATTAGAAGCTGCAGGATGCGAAAATCCACATCATCTATAAAATAAGAACTCATTATTATCTAAAATCCTTTCTGCGTGAAAGTAGAACAGGCCAATCTTTTTCCAATCTCAATGTATTCTGTTTCAAGGTCCAACTATAATTAATTGTAGCAGAAGATATCTGAAAGAAAGAAGGGCTTCCGATGAAAATACAGCATATTCGCAACGCGACCCTATGGCTAGAGTATGGTGGCAGTACATTTTTAATTGATCCTATGTTGAGTGAACAGGGTGCTAATCCACCTATTTTTAATACTGACAATGATCGCCGCAATCCGCTCGTTCCTTTACCGGGAGCCGTAGAACAATGGCTGAGTCCTAATGCAATTCTTGTCACACATCTTCATCAGGATCATTGGGATGCTGCTGCCATTTCTTTGTTGCCGCATGATCTACCACTATTATGTCAGGAAGGAGATGGAGATAAATTAGCGAAGCAGGGGTTTGAGCATACCACGGAAATTAGCGGTTCTCTGACGTTTAATGGAATAACTATAACACGTACTGATGGACGGCATGGCACTGGAGTGACTGGTAAACTTATGGGTAAGGTATCCGGGTTTGTGTTTCAGGCGGAAGGCGAACCTGTTCTATATGTGGCTGGGGATACGATTTGGTGTGATAAGGTGAAAATGGCATTGGATGTTTTTAAACCTGAGGTGACCGTTGTGAATGCTGGTGGTGCGCAGTTTTTAAGCGGATGCCATATTACAATGAATGAGCAGGATGTCGTAGACCTATGTGAATATGCTCCTTCTACTAAAGTGATTGCTGTGCACATGGACGCCATTAACCATTGTTTGGTTACCCGAGATAAGCTAAAAGCTCATTTAGAGAAGGAATCGTTGGGGGATCGGGTACAGCTTTCGCAGGATGGAGAATGGTGTAGTCTATAGACGGAGAGGGATGGAAATCTCTTTAAAAAATCTAGCAAGCGGCCGAATAATAGCATAAATTTGAAAACGATCACAAAAATTATTTTGCCCGCTTGACTAGACCTTGAAATCATGATAAATTAATTCATGTTCACTTGTAATGTTCCCTGATAGCTCAGTTGGTAGAGCACTCGACTGTTAATCGAGTTGTCACAGGTTCGAGTCCTGTTCGGGGAGCCATTTTCATGGAGAGATACCCAAGTGGCTATAAGGGGACCCTCTGCTAAGGGGTTAGACTGCGTAAGCGGTGCGTGGGTTCGAATCCCACTCTCTCCGTTCTGAATTACATAAGAAGAGCTTCCATTCTGGGAGCTCTTTTTTGTTGTGTGAATTTATTTTTCGGTTGCTATATGCGATTCTGAGAAACGGTGAATTCAATATTTTGGAAGGGGAATGGTGTGGAGGGATCGAATGTTTATTTGATAAGTGTGAAGAGTTTAAAGGAGGAGCATGAAAACTATAAATCAAATACAAACAAAACCGTCAAGCCGATATGATAGTTTTGATCCGGATCAAGAGGGAAATAAAAATACTATTTTTGCCGACGTAATAATTGATGGTAGATCTCTTTACCAAATGTTAAAAAAATATGATAGGGTTCCTTCCCTCGGGTGGGGTAGTGAAGAGCATCAAAGGAAAATGATTAACTATTTTTTGTTAAACGAAATGCA
Organism: Paenibacillus sp. FSL F4-0122; assembly: GCF_038002845.1. Classification (NCBI taxonomy): domain Bacteria; kingdom Bacillati; phylum Bacillota; class Bacilli; order Caryophanales; family Paenibacillaceae; genus Paenibacillus; species Paenibacillus sp. FSL F4-0122. The sequence goes on along the minus strand of NZ_JBBODI010000001.1, from coordinate 986,496 downwards.
TGAATATTTGTACTGCAGGTACCCAATATTAGTCTGTCCCTGGTGTGGCGATGAAGAATGTGGCTTTATATCAGTGTTTATTGAGAGAGAAGGGGATCTTATTATATGGAGAGATTTCAAATTAGAATCCGGTAATAAGGCTATTGATATAGGCCCTTTTTGCTTTAAATGGGATGAATACGAAAAAGTTATTAGAGAGACATTTGGAACTGCGGGGATTCAATAAGATGTGCTCAAATAATTTATATGGGAAAGATCTATGAGTAAATTCAATTACTACATGATCAAAGGAGTGGAACCAACATGGAACTGTTTAAGCAGATCCCCTTGTACAGATTTTTGGCATTATGCAATGAAAGTGGTATGGAAAAAAACATATTAGACTGCGGAGCGGGAGGGGATTCACCTCCACTAAGTTTGTTTGCGAACTATGGATACAGTACAAACGGAATTGAGATGAATGACGAACAAATTAAAAGAGCTAATCAGTTCGCAACTGAAAGGGGACAGATTCTAAATATACAACAAGGCGACATGAGACAGTTGGCGCTAAGTGATGAGTCAATGAGTTTTGTGTATTCGTATAACTCTATTTTTCATATGAGAAAACAAGATGTAAAAAAAGCGATAAATGAAATGAAACGAGTTCTAAAACCTAATGGATTATTATTTGTAAATTTTTTAACCCTAAAGGATTTTCGAGTCGGCGATGGAGTTGATTTGGGGGATAATCAGTTTGAACAGATGGAAGATGATGAATTCGTAATACACTCTTATTATGATTATCATGAAGCAGATTCTATGTTTGATGATTTGCAGTTAATATACAAAGAAGATCGAGTACTGGAAAGAAAGTTTGAAGGTGAATGGATACGACAAGGATTTATCGATTACATATATAAAAAATAGCTGGATGCTGAAGAACATATTAGTAGCTCCGAAAAAGCTAGATATCTGCGAACAATACGTTCACGCTGTGGACCACGAGGTGTTGGTTCGATAGAAGGTAAAGGTTTGAAGAAGAGTTAGCCAGGTGGACAACCCCACGAGTCTAATGCTAACGACTGTTTCCTAGGGTGATTTAAGCCGCTTGAATGTCAATCAGCACTTGATACTTGTTCGCAACTAATATACTTCGGGGGGGATTTCAGATGGATGTAATTATAAATAACTCAATGATTCATAATAAGTCGGAAATAAATAAGATTGTTTTTATATGTTTCGATGAAGCGAACTATGAACTATATAGGAATGAATTAAAGAGATTTTGTTAGAATTTTGATGATTACCAAAAAAGGAGATGTGCCAATGAATAACAGATCAGATTTGCTAAATCAGTTTAAGGAATGGAATGGATTTGTTTTAGAAATTATTGATTTAGATTGGAAAACACCCATCGCTGAAGGAAAATGGACCATTCATGATGTTGTTAGTCATATTTTGTTATGGGATAAATACTTCTATGAATCGACGATCGAACCGATAGCATGCGATAAAGCAATAACACTTCAACTTATTGATTTCGATCAATTCAATAATGATGCTGTTACATATGGTAAGACAAAAACCAAAGACGAATTAATAGAATTGACTGTGAAGTATCGTAACTTAATATTAGATTGTATAAGTAGTCTTAAAGAGGGGAAATACTCAGACAAATATGTGGACGGAAGGTTTTCCTTTGAGTCCTATTTAAAGGATTTTATATCGCATGACCTACATCATATGATGCAGATTAAAGAATTAAAAAAGATAATGATGAGTAATTGACTCGGGACGGAAGTGCAAATAATGGAGCTGACCACCATAATTAGCTTTCTCTCACTCCATTATTGTGTGGGACAGAGCTTTTTTTTGTGCAAAAATAGAGAAACAACTTGACCGGTAACTCATAATAAACTCGAAAAACACACGTCGAAAGAGACAAATGTTATATTATTTATCTTTAAATGCAATCTGTAGGTAAAATCAAAGACTCCCCCCTGAAAATCAAACTTTAAAAATCTCCGTAATTCTTCTGTTTTCTTCTCTTTACCCAATTTCTATCTTTATACATCCCAAAGAATTAACTCGATATGTTATGTAATATAACATAAAATATTGAATATTATAGTAAAAAGCACAAATTTTACTGACGCATGTATAGTACTGTGTTAATATAAGTGACATAAAACGATGAAAATGAATGTAAGCTAAAGAAAGGTGTTTTTAAAAATAAATATGGGGATTGGGGGACGGCGATGGAGTATTTCATTCAACAGTTAATTAACGGGATTTCTGTAGGGAGCATCTATGCTCTGATCGCACTTGGGTACACCATGGTTTACGGGATTATTAAATTGATCAATTTCGCCCATGGGGATGTGTTTATGGTTGGGTCGTTTATTGGATTGTTCAGTGCCAGGTACTTGGCTTCAGCAGGGCTTTCTCCGATACTGGTCTTACTTATCTCATTGGTGATCTCTATGACAATCAGTGCGTTGCTGGGGATGTCAATCGAACGGCTAGCATACAAACCTCTACGAAAAGCTTCGCGAATCGCTGTGTTGATTACTGCAATTGGCGTTTCTTTTTTGCTGGAATACAGCGGTGTGTTTGTGCTTGGTCCTCAGGCTAAAGGATTTCCGGAGATTCTTAATAAGCAGCAATACAACTTGTTTGGTTCCTCGATTCAGGTGGACTCCAATCAAATCATGATCTTGGGGACGACGGTTATTTTGATGATTATCCTTCAGTATATTGTGCACCGAACAAAGATTGGTAAAGCGATGCGGGCCGTGTCTTTTGATATGGAAGCAGCACGGTTGATGGGGATTAATGTAGATCGGACCATTTCAGCCACCTTCGCTATAGGATCTGCACTTGCGGCAGCAGCAGGCGTTATTTTCGGAATGACTTACAATTCAGTGGATCCGATGATGGGGGTACTTCCGGGGCTTAAAGCTTTTGTGGCTGCGGTTTTAGGTGGCATTGGCAGTATTCCTGGTGCTCTGGTAGGGGGACTTCTGCTGGGCACAGTCGAGACAGAGGTTTCTTCTCTGGGATATTCTTCGTGGCGTGATGGTGTGGCATTTGCTGTACTCATCCTAATCCTTATCTTTAAACCATCCGGGCTATTTGGTAAAAATGTCCGCGAGAAAGTGTAGGGAGATGCCGTATGAAGAAGATAAATAAGTCATTTTGGATAGGCATTGTCTTTTCTATCATGCTTTATATCATTATTCAAGTTCTTCTAACAACGGGAATATTTGATGATGTCATGGAGTCTACGCTAATTCTAATTTGTATAAATGTCATGCTGGCGGTGTCTTTGAATCTGATTAATGGGATAACGGGGCAATTCTCAATCGGGCATGCTGGATTTATGTCCATTGGTGCTTATGTTTCTTCCATTTTAACTTTGAACTTTGATATGCCATTCGTGCTGGCGCTAGTGATCTCTGGACTGGTTGCTGCATTTTTCGGTGTGCTAATCGGGATTCCGACCTTGCGGCTGAATGGAGACTATCTGGCGATTGCTACGCTGGGATTTGGTGAGATTATCCGGATTGTCCTGCTCAATACAGAATATGTGGGCGGAGCTTCAGGTCTAAGCGGCATCCCCAATCAAACGACTTGGACGATTATGTTTCTGTTCACATTGGTCACGATTGTTGTGATCAATAACTTTATACGTTCCACTCACGGCCGGGCTTGTATAGCGATTCGTGAGAATGAAATTGCTGCTGAAGCGATGGGGATTAATACAACTTTGTACAAAGTCATTGCTTTTTCACTTGGAGCATTATTTGCGGGAATAGCGGGTGGTCTCTCTGCTCATAAGTTCTACGTCATCAATCCTGGAAGCTTTAATTTTCTAAAATCATTCGAAATTCTAGTCATGGTTGTGTTAGGTGGACTAGGAAGTACAAGCGGGGCCATCGTGGGTGCGATTGTACTGACGGTGCTCTTCACGGTGCTTCAGGAATATCCGGAGCTGCGGATGATTATTTACTCGGCGATTCTAATTCTGATGATGATTTTTCGGCCTAAGGGGCTGCTTGGCAGCACGGGTTTTTCTTTCTTGAAATGGTCTAAAAAGGAGGTCAAACCAAGTGACAGCATCAACAGTGGAAGTGCTTCTTGATGTTCAACAAGCGAGTCGTGCATTTGGCGGGCTTAAGGCGCTTAACGAGGTATCCCTCCATATTAATAAAGGTGAGTTGATTGGGCTCATCGGACCTAATGGCGCGGGAAAAACAACCCTTTTTAATTTGCTGACAGGTGTATACCCGCCTTCCAGTGGCGATATTATCCTCGGCAATCAGGCAGTAGGCGGGATGAAGCCTTATCGGATTAACCGAAAAGGGGCAGCGAGGACATTTCAGAATATTCGTCTGTTTACCTCTATGACGGTGCTGGATAACGTTAAGATCGCATTTCATCAGCATGCCAGACATTCGATGTTCACTTCCATGCTCCGCCTGCCTAAGCATTTTGCAGAAGAAAACGGAATTACGCAAAAGGCTATGGATATTCTCAAAATATTTAATCTTGCCGATCAATGTGATGAATGTGCCGGGAATCTTAGCTACGGAAATCAAAGGCGTTTGGAAATTGCACGCGCGCTTGCAGCAGGACCTAAGCTTTTGCTATTGGATGAACCAGCCGCAGGGATGAACCCGAATGAAACTCGGGATCTAATGAATCTTATTGCCTGGATCCGTGAAGAGTTTGAGCTGACGATCCTGCTTATCGAGCACGATATGTCCCTTGTTATGGGGGTGTGTGACCGGATTTATGTGCTGGATCGCGGAATGTTGATTGCTGAAGGTACGCCCGTTGAAATACGGAATCATCCCAAAGTCATAGAAGCCTATTTGGGACAGGAGGCGTAGTGGACCATGCTTAGCGTACAGGGGATCAATGTATATTATGGGGCGATTCATGCCTTGAAGGATTTAAGTATGAATGTAAAAGAAGGCGAGATTGTGACTCTAATCGGCGCAAATGGAGCAGGCAAGTCCACGTTGCTTAAGACGCTTTCGGGACTGCTGAAACCCAAAACAGGCAGTATAGATTTCATGGATAAATCTATTACGAATCAGAGTGTTCAGTCCATCGTAAAACAGGGGCTTATTCATTGTCCGGAAGGCAGGCGTGTATTTGCTAATATGTCTGTGGAAGAAAATCTGGAGCTAGGAGCTTTTTTACAAGATTCGGGCAGCTTAGCTGCTGATTTTGCCAAGGTCTACTCCACCTTCCCGCGTCTTTTAGAAAGAAAAAAACAGCTTGCCGGCACATTATCCGGCGGGGAGCAGCAGATGCTTGCTATGGGGCGTGCGATGATGGGGCATCCCAAGCTTTTATTATTAGATGAACCCTCGATGGGGCTTGCTCCATTACTCGTTCAGGATATTTTTCGGATCATCAAGGAAGTAAATGCCTCTGGAACAACAGTGCTTCTTGTAGAACAAAATGCTCATCAGGCGCTTAAAATTGCTCATCGGGCTTACGTTCTTGAGACGGGCAGAGTGGTGCTTGAGGGAGATGCCAAGGAATTGGCAGATTCGGAAGAGATCAGAATGGCTTATCTGGGACATTAATTCATCGGCTAGTTCATAACAGCATCACAGAAAGAACCTATAAATTATTTATTTTGGGAGGCTGGAAGAGGATGAAGAAAATCGGGGCCATATTGCTGATTGCGTTACTGGCTGGTGGATTGCTGGCAGGCTGTGGGAACAAGACAGACAACACTACTGCTGAAGGTGGGAATGCTGGCGGAGGGACCATCAAGATTGGAGCAGACCTTGAGCTTACAGGCGGCCAGGCTTCCTTCGGTGATTCTGCACTCAAAGGGGCAAAGCTGGCGGTAAAAGAAATTAATGACGCAGGTGGAATACTAGGCAAAAAACTTGAACTGATTGAAGCGGATAATGCCTCCAAGTCGGAAGAGGCGACACGCGCAGCGCAAAAGCTGATTACTACCCATAAAGTTGTAGCTATTATCGGTGCAACTACATCTACGAATACACTCGGGATTGTTCCCGTTGCTCAAGAAAAAGGCATCCCGCTGGTTAGCTCCTCAGCCACCAATCCCAAAGTGACAGTTGATGAACGTACTGGAGATTTGAACGAATGGGTATTCCGGGCCTCTTTTATTGATCCTTTCCAAGGTGAAGTAATGGCTAACTTTGCTAAGGATACACTTAAAGCGAAGACGGCTGTTATTTATACGGATGCTTCAAGCGATTATTCCAAAGGGCTGCAGACCTTCTTTAAAGCAACGTTTACTAAGAACGGTGGCTCTATCTTAAGCGAAGAATCCTATCAACAAAAAGATTCTGATTTTAAAGCTGTATTAACACGTATTAAAGAAGCTAATCCCGATGTTATTTATCTTCCAGGCTATTATGAGGAGGTCGGCAAAATCGTAAAGCAAGCTCGCGAAATGGGGATCACCGTTCCGTTTATGGGCGGGGATGGCTGGGATTCACCTCAACTGGCTGAGATTGCCGGAGCGGATGCCCTAAACAATACGTTTATGTCCAATCACTATTCACCTGAAGATAGCTCGCCAGAAGTAAAATCGTTCGTAGATGCCTTCAAGGCTGCTAACGGTGATCTTGTTCCAGATGGGATGGCTGCGCTTGGATATGATGCTGTGAAACTAGTGGCAGACGCGATTACACGTGCAGACTCCACAGAACCTGAGAAGCTGAAGGCTGCACTGGCGGGGACGAAGGATTTACTACTGGCCACGGGTAAAATCACAATGAATGAAACGCATGACCCGGTAAAAGCAGCTGTGGTGCTAAAATTTGTAGATGGAGTACAAACCTTTGAGGCAAAAGTAAATCCATAAGCGTTGTGATTAGAGGCGCGTACCTTTATTGGTGCGCGTTTCTTTTAGTTTAAACTTTTTTTTGAAAAAAGGCTTGTCAAAATTCTTATGGTTTGATATACTCATTTTTGTTGTGACAAGAAAATAACTTGTAAAGCATGGCCCGTTGGTCAAGGGGTTAAGACACCTCCCTTTCACGGAGGTAACATGGGTTCGAATCCCATACGGGTCATATTATGCGGTAGTGGTGGAATGGCAGACACGCTATCTTGAGGGGGTAGTGGGTGTATACCCGTGGAGGTTCGAGTCCTCTCTACCGCATACAAATAAAAAGTAAGAAACCCTTTGTTCGCAGAGGATTTCTTACTTTTTTTTATAAGATCAGAAGTGAAATTCAGTGGCCTCAGGTCATCTCTTAAAAGCCCCAGCATACTGGGGATAGAGCTGTCTTATGCAGTCTGGGCAGATATCATGGGTGAATTGCAAAGAAAGCTGATGCTTTAAGAAATGTTCAATGGTGATCCATTCATCCTTGGGATTACGAATACATTTACAGGAAGCACAGATTGGGATTAGCTCAAAAGATGATGGTAAGGTTGAACGGAGGTTTATGATCTCCGGATGAAGAGGTTCTTCTTTATAGGGGCCCACATCATATAGTGAAATTATAAAAGTGGCTTCTGGGTGCGGATCTGAGAGAAATGGATAGATCTCCAAACGGAAGATTCGTTTCCCTTTATTAGCGGTTTGTATGGAGAATTCGGAAGTATAAACCTGATGCTCTCTGCGGAGTATATATTTCACTGATTCATAAAGCTTGGCCCATTGATCGGGATCGATAATCACATCTTGCATGAGCTCTGAGTAATACGCACCAATCCATTTCTTATTAGTAGAAAGACCATATTCATGACTAAAGGCCTTCCACCTACTGTTGGTGAACTGGATAATCCCATGACTGTTGATCACCACCGCATTGTGCGGTAAAGCTTCAAGTGAATGGATAATGGAAGATGATAAGCATTTTGACAAAAGTCACCGCTCCCTCCTAGAGATCATTCAGGATGATAAGTTAACAAAGGGGGCCAGACGGTATTCTAACAGATACTTGTCACCTGAGTCGCCTCTTATCGTCACTCCAGCCATATGATATAATCGGATAATACATAACAATACTAATTATATACTTTTTTACGTTATTTTGCAATAGGAAATTACGTAAATAAGTAATTTATTTTTAGATGGAGGGCGATTCACCGATGCAGACCATATACGAACGTATAGAATACCTGATTAAGCAGAAAGGTTTGACCAAAAAATCATTCTGTGAGCAGTTAAATATCAGCACAGGTAATATGGGAGATTGGAAGCGGGGGAAGACTACTCCAGGAACACATAAGCTGATTGAGATCGGTGATTTTTTTCATGTTAGTCTGGACTGGCTTATTCTCGGCAAAGATACACCGGATACTGTACGAGAGAGCGGCGTAGACTATGATTTGAGTGATGTTCAGCTATCGGAAAGCCGAGTAGATGAATTACTTCCAGCAGAAAAGAATTTTATCAAGGAATATATAGCTTTTGCTGAATATCGTAAACAGAAAATGGTCGACGAAGAATCTTAAAATCTGCATCTTTACTTTTGAGAAAAGTACATTTATAATAATGAATGTTGACCTCAAACAAATTTATGTTCTATGTTTAACACACCGCGCGGTAGTGGTGGAATGGCAGACACGCTATCTTGAGGGGGTAGTGGGTGTATACCCGTGGAGGTTCGAGTCCTCTCTACCGCATACAGAATGAAGAAAGAGGCCTTGCGATGCAAGGCTTCTTTTTTTGTACATTCCTCAATCACATAACCTACTTCTTTACAAGCGGCACGCATAGATTGGCTTCGAATCCTTCATCATCCGGACCGGACTTTTCCGTGTATTGGATGTAAAAGACTCCATCAGGGTTGAACTTATAACCGGAATCCGGCAGCCATTCATTATGTATATAATTCCAGGTGTGTTGAAAAGCCAACTGAGGGAAACCGTTTGCAGTAAATATAGCATAGGTAGACGCAGAAATTTTCTTATGAACAAGGCCTTCAGGGATACAATCTAACTGCTCGACTTCAACACCAAGGAAAAAATCAGTATCCCATGCGGTATGCTCCCACAATTTAGGCACGGACGTACGATTCTGAAATAGACCGAGATAACAACCGCTGCTTTGAACTTTTGTGGGTATAGCATCAAATTTTGCATCAATATCCAGCTCGCCAAAAACATATTCCCAAAGATTCGCGTATGGCTCCCCGGATGAGTTTACATTTGCCCAGCCAATAACATTTAGTTCGGGTATATCAAGCAGTTGAACAGTCACCGATTATCCCTCCCAGAAAAAATATTCCAACAATATTATAAAATATTCCAAGAGATTAAAGGGTGCTGATATATAGCGATATTATGACGTTCTTTCAAGTTGAAAAGGATACTTTACCGCATAACAACAGGGGGGGGCTGTGTGATGTGGTGAGTATCCTTTTACTAAAGAATTATTTTAAAAGCTTGGAAATATCGGATTCGATCTGCTGTGGAGTGGTTTTAGGAGCAAACCGTTTTAGAACACGGCCATCTTGGTCAACTAGAAACTTCGTAAAGTTCCATTTCACGTTTTTTGAGCCTAAGACACCAGGGGCTTCCTTAGATAAGTATTTGAATAATGGATGTGCTTCATCACCTTTTACATCAATCTTCTCGAACATAGGAAAGGTTACCCCATAATTAATCTCGCAGTATTCCGCAATTTCATCACTTTCGCCAGGCTCTTGTCCAGCAAATTGATTGCTTGGAAATCCTAATACTTCGAACCCGCGGTCCTTAAACTTCTCGTACACTTCCTGAAGACCTTTATACTGGGGAGTAAATCCACATTTGCTGGCAGTATTCACAACCAGGAGTACTTTACCTTTGTACTTTGACAATGATTCCTCTTCACCCTTAAGAGTGTTGACCTCAAAATCATAAATACTCATGGATGACACCTCCATAGTTAATTTAAGTTTTTAACAATTTAATTGTACACTATTTATGGTCTGGAGCCAAATAAGAAAGTATTATGAATCATTCCTCATCTTCGTTTCAAATCATACCTGTTGTTTAAAGTATAAAGTATGAGCATGACCAATACAGCTTGATGAAGGAGAAGATGACTCATGAAAGCATTATACACAGCAACTACAACAGTCCATGGCGGTCGTGAAGGCTCCATTGAATCCTCGGATGGCGTGTTAAAGCATAATCTAAGCATGCCTAAAGAGCTTGGAGGACCGGGAGGTTCTGGTACCAATCCAGAGCAATTATTCTCGGCTGGTTATGGAGCGTGTTACGAGAGTGCACTCGCGAATATCGCTCGTAAAGAGGGCGTGAAACTCCATGACGTGGAGGTAACTTGTAATGTGTCCATTGGGAAGGATGACAGTGATGGAGGCTTTAGACTAGCTGTGAGAATGGATGTGAAGCTGCCAGGGATTGAGCATGACAAAGCAGAGGAACTGGCGAAGAAGGCTCACGAATTCTGTCCTTACTCCAAAGCAACCAGAGGTAATATCGAGGTTGAATTAAAGATTGTTGATTAAATGTATCTGTATATATTTTATGGAAATAATGGCTAAATAGAGACGTAAATCATAAAAGAGTAATAAATAGCTGCCGTGTTAGGCGTCTTTGGTTGACATCACCCTTAAAATTCTTTAATATGTCTAAGTATCTGAGAATGTGCCTGCGTGTGCAATTTACAACCAAAAATTTAAATAATGGGTGATGAAGATGTCTTACAGACCGAATATTACGAATGTGACCAAAGCCAGCAGCAACGATAAGGAAGGATTGTACGAGTTCATTATCAAGCTTGCTGATGGAACGGAGTGCCGCGCGTTTTATCATCGGTTTCCGGAATGGAAAATGACGAACATCAGCCGCCTGCTTAAAACTCCATGTCCAATTTGCCGCAAAGATTTCATCTGCAAATGCATGGAGGCATTCACTGCTGATTTCGAAGGGCAAATGATCGGGGATCAATGGATTGAGAAAGCAATCGCAGAATAATTAAAGAACGGCACTTGATGGCGCGGGAGGATATCCCGCGTTTTTGTTTACCCAAAAAAGCAGAAATTTACGCCTTTAAGACGGAGGGGGAGCCATGAACGAAGAACTGAACCTTATGAAAGATAAGTCCATTGTATTGATAGACGGAGTGTGTCATCTTTGCCAGGGGGTAGTTCGTTTCATTATCCCGCGTGACCCCGAGGCTAAATTTCTATTCGCACCTTTACAGAATGAGATTGCGGCAAATCTAATGAAAGAGTCCGGACTTCAGCCTGGACAATTAAACACGGTGATTTTACTGGAGAACGGAGTGTATTATACAGAGTCGGCCGCTGTGCTAAGAATTGCCCGTAAATTGAGATTTCCTTGGCCTGCCGCATACGTGTTCATCTTAGTACCACGCCCATTGCGCAATGCCCTTTATCGGTATGTAGCTAAGAACCGCTATCGTTGGTTCGGACGTGATGAGCAGTGTATGCTCCCTACCCCAGAGATCAAACGGAGATTTTTGTAAACCATAATCTGGGAGAATGTTATAATGAAACTATAAATTGGTATAGTTTTTTCATATTATGACTAGGGGTGAACGAATAGTGAAACGGAAAGGGCTTCTGCTTTTTATAGTCATGTTGTTATCTTTAAGTATGATCGGTACGGCCTCAGCTGCCCCCAAGCTTCGTATTATGGTGAACAATTCAAGTGTGGATGTTGGTGTGCAAATCGTGTCGGGGAAGACGCTGGTTCCGCTGAAAGCTTTTGAAAGATTCAAGAATACTTCTATTCAATGGGATGCCAATACCAAGCAAGCTACGATTGCTAGAGATTCTATGAAGATTAAGCTTACGGTTGGTTCACGGACGGCTTGGAAGAACTCGGAAGCTGTACAATTGGATGTATCGGCCAAAATAGTGGATGGAAGAGTAGCGGTACCCCTGCGATTTATTGCGGAGGCTCTTGGAGCGAGAGTAACAGTAGATGCTGCTACGAATACAGTCTGGGTTCAGGAACGGGCCAATGCTAAACTTGTGCAGAATTATAATAGTAATGACTTAGTTGTTTCCCGCATAGCTGCTTTGCAATTCCCGGTTGAAGAAAGAGAACCCTCCAAATTGACGGGTGGTAATGAAGCATTGTCCATGACGTATTATTTTCCTGAAGGCAGATCTGATGGTTATTTTATAATGTATGGACATTTCGTAAAGTATTATGAGATCAAGGATAATATTGTAAAAGTAGTTTGGGAAGCTGATCTGGATATGTCCAAAGAGGCTACAAATAAAGATTTTACCGCGATATTCGGTTACCCAGTTGCGAAGGAATATGGTAAAGCACCTGTTCTAGCTCCATCTTATGCCTCTTTTTATACGAGTGTTTGGGGAAGTCAGATTATTTATGGAATGGTTCATGCGGATGGAACTACTAAAGTTTCAGGACAGTCTCTGACTTGGGACGATACTAGAAAACCATTTGTCGTGGCTATACCTGGAGAGACCAAGCTTCAGTAATATATAAGTCAAATAAATATGGAGATGAATTATGAATAAGGGGAAACCTAAAGGTTTTATGCGTTTTGATTGGCCTTATCATTTTGTAACTATGCCGCTTGCGCTGATTATATTTGTATGGTCGGGAATTTATGTCGTTCAGGTGTTACGTGATGATGGTGCTTTAACAGTGCCCTTGCTATTATTTGGTTTATCTCTATGCCTGTTATTTGCGATTACTCGAATTCGAATTTATGCGACAAAAAATCAGGATCGAGTAGTGAGGGTGGAGGAGCAGTTCCGGTATTTCCGATTGACAGGTGAAGCATTAAATCCAGAGCTTGAATTAGCTCAGATTATTGCGCTTCGGTATGCAGGAGATGAAGAGTTTCCGGCACTATGTCAGCGGGCGGTGAAGGAAAAGCTTAGTCCTGCCGATATCCGGTCTGCCATCAAGAATTGGCGCGAAGATACGATGAGAGTCTAAAAACCACTTGATGTGCGAAAAAACTTATTGCTGCCTTCTTATATATATGCTACTATAGCTGTAAATTAAAGGGATAGTAACGGAAGCACCGTTCAATGTACCGTATCCACGGTTATTGTCGGTGCTTTTTTGCTGTCTTTTTTTTGATAATATTTATAAATTTCTTACGAAAGGAGAGAGGTTTTATGGCGGCAAGGATTGTACTCGCAGTGCGTGAAAGCCAATATATCGAACCATTGCTACACTATCTTCATCATAGTGAGTATGGAGAAATGCTGCGAATTACGGCTTTTAGCCGGCTGGATGCTTTTATCGAATTTATGAGGGGAGAGGATATGCCGGATGCTGTTGTAGGTGACGTTACTTTTATCGAGGCTTGGCTTGTGGAGGGAAGAAATAAGGTGCCTTGGGCAGTTTTGAGTGAGGAGGGTGCTTATCTTAGCAGGAGTTCTAAGAGCTTGGCTGGAGGCATTATGATTGCGAAGTATCAGGCGCTGCCTTCTCTGCTGGGAGCATTTCTTCAGCTATGTGAAGTGAAACGAGCTAGAGGTTCCTCTGTATTAGATGAAACGCTGCTGCTCGGTATCGTCTCCTCAAGCGGGAACACGGGCAAAACCACAGTAGCTATGAATATGGCTAAGCAGCTAGGTGAAATGGGGCTTTCGGTATTTTATTTGAATCTTGAAAGTGTGGACAGCAGTGGATTATTTTTGCGCCCCCCTGCAGGGGATACGCCTGGACTAGAGCGGCTCCTTTATGAAATCAAAGCTAGTCGAGATAAGGGCGGAGCCGATACGATTGATTTGGGACAATACGTCATCAGGTATGATCACCTTCGAAGCGCTGCATTTAGGCCAATTATTAATGTAAAAGAAATGCTGCAGATGACTACGCAGGATACGCTAGATTTATTGGGGCTGTTGGTTGCCGAAAGGAATTTTGACGTAGTGATTGTAGATACCGGCAGTATTGAAGAAGAACGTGCCAAAGCTGTGTTACATAAATGCGGAATTCTATTGTGGGTAGTTAGAAATGATGAGGTAAGCATTCATAAGACCATGAGATGGCTATCCCATTGTAATGCTCCTAATTCTGGTATGCCCTCCCAAGTGATGGATAAAAGTAGATTTGCAGTGAATTTTGCTGCAGATGGTTTGGAGGTGTGGGCACCTCCCGAAGGGATAACCGTTGAAGGTGTACTTCCATATATCCCATCTTGGACACTGCAGCATCGTGAGGAGCTTTTTCTGAACTCACCACAATTCCAAAGGGAGATCTTACAGCTGTGCAAGCAGATTATAGAACCGTCGCTTCCGCAAGTATTCACTGGTAAGGGTTTACATGAATGAGGAAATGTTTAAGGCACTTCGTAGTGACATCCGGGCAGGATTAGATGTTACTTCTGCAGTTGGAAATCGTGAACTCACCCAATATATTGAAAGGACAATTTTGGACAGCGAAAATCTGCGTTATTTAACAGCACAGGAGAAACATGAGCTCGTGAAGAGATTGTTCGATTCTTTTCGAGGGTTGGATGTGCTTCAGCCCTTAGTGGATAATCCGTCGATCACTGAGATTATGATTAACAGCCATACTGAGATTTTTGTAGAAGAGGAGGGTCAGATTCGTCGCCTTCATTTGGAATTTGAGTCCAGCAGCAGGTTGGAGGATATTATCCAGACGGTTGTATCCGGTGTGAACCGGGTTGTAAATGACTCTTCTCCTATCGTTGACGCTCGGCTAAAAGACGGATCGCGTGTAAATATCGTGCTTCCGCCAGTAGCTCTGAAAGGCCCAGCGATGACTATTCGTAAATTCCCAGAAACACCGATGACGATGCAGGATTTAGTCCGTCGTGAAGCCTTAAGCTTGGAAGCCGCAGAGCTGCTGCAAATTTTAGTGGCTGCTAAATACAATATTTTTATTAGTGGCGGGACCGGCTCTGGGAAGACTACTTTTCTTAATGCGTTATCTCAGTATATCCCCCCACAGGAGAGGGTCATTACGATAGAGGATTCCGCTGAACTGCAGATTGTAACCGTGCCGAACCTTGTTTCACTGGAGACCAGGAATGCCAACACGGAAGGTAGAGGGGAGATTTCCATCCGAGATTTGATTCGTACTTCCCTGCGAATGCGCCCCAACCGGATTGTTGTGGGGGAGGTACGGGGAGCGGAATGTCTCGATATGCTGCAGGCGATGAACACCGGACACGATGGAAGCTTGTCTTCGGGCCATAGTAACAGCGCACACGATATGGTCAGTCGACTGGAGACGATGGTGCTGAGTGCTGCGGAGCTTCCGGTAGCTGTTGTTCGCCAGCAAATTTCATCGGCAATTGATATCTTTGTACACTTATCCCGTCTCCGTGATCGTTCCAGGCGGGTGATGGAGATCAGTGAGGTTGCGGGGTTGAAAGACGGGGAAGTGATCTTGAATCCCTTATATGAATTTCAAGAAGCTGGTGAACGAGAGGGAAGGGTGCAAGGGGGGCTGCTTCCCTGTGGTAACCCATTGTTGCATACAACGAAGCTTAGGATGGCTGGTGTAACCTCCTATCCATTGGCTCAATAGAGATTCAAAATTCCAGAAGGGGGGAGGTCATGCTTAAGTTTAAATTTGTTGCTGCAAAGCCTGTAGAAGCGGATCCTGACGGTCCTTCGTTATTACCAGATTATAAGGTATACGAATTGACCTTGCTGCAGAGGATTCTGACCTTTATTGCAGGTGGACTGCTGATGTATGGAATTGGATATCTTTTTTATCATCATTGGCTGCTGTCGTTGCTGCTTATGCCGGGCGGAGCTTATGCCCCGCATATACTGCGTAACTATCTACTGAAAAGACGTCGAAATGCACTGAATTTACAATTTAAGCAGACGTTATTTTCGCTGTCTTCCTCCCTTTCAGCTGGGCGTTCGGTGGAGAATGCATTCCGAGAGGCGGTTCAGGATTTACGTATGCTCGACCCGGAGGGAAGCAGTGATATGATCTCCGAGTTAAACATTATCTGTGCACGCATGGAATATGGACAGCCTGTGGAAGAAGCGCTGCGGAACTTTAGTGAAAGAGCGGGAATGGAGGACATCGAGCGATTCGCGGATGTGTTCTCGGTCTGTAAACGTACTGGTGGTGATCTTGTAGAAGTGGTGCGCCGTACATCAACGATTATCGGTGAGAAGCTGGATATTCAGCAGGATATTGCTGTAAGTATTGCTCAGAAGAAATTTGAGGCTAAGGCACTGCTGATATCTCCGCTGATCATGGTGATGTTTATGAGTTTGACGGCTGGAGATTATATGGAGCCAATGTATACAGGAGCGGGTATAGCCATATCGACATTAGCTCTTGTTGCTTTATTCCTATGTTATCTCTGGACTACTAAAATAATGGACATTCCACTGTGAAGGGGGTGAAAACATGCGCTGGCTATGTGCGGTGGTTACTGTTATTTTGCTGATAGTCTGGGTTTTACTGCGAATTCAATGCGGCAACAGATATGTCGCGTTACGCAGTCTTCCTATGGAAGGATTACGGCTTCGGAAGTTAGGCGAACCGTTATTACTGCTTATTGAGAAGAGTGGTATCGCCAGTCGGTTTCCCT
The DNA here is from genome assembly GCF_038002845.1 of Paenibacillus sp. FSL F4-0122. NCBI lineage: Bacteria > Bacillati > Bacillota > Bacilli > Caryophanales > Paenibacillaceae > Paenibacillus > Paenibacillus sp. FSL F4-0122. The sequence goes on along the minus strand of NZ_JBBODI010000001.1, from coordinate 969,998 downwards.
CACTGCTGTTCAGAATTCAGCGTTCTCTACAGCGCAGTTATGGGATGCGTTATAGCGCAGAGCGGACCCTGCTGTTCATGGGTGAGATGATAAGTTACAGCTGGCTGTTGCTTGTAGGTGGAAGTTTGATTACAGCATTTAGTGGCGAACAGGCAGGTATGATATTGGGTCTATTTTTGGCAATTGCTCTACCAACCGCTATGGTCAGTGATCTGCACAAAAAGGTGAGGGTAAGGGAGCAGAATATTATGCTCGAATTGCCAGAGCTGCTGAACAGTATTGTGTTGTTGGTTGGCGCAGGAGAGACCGTGCAACGAGCTATTATTCGCTGTGTGGAAAGCCACCGAGGGGATATGAATCATCCTCTGTATAAGGAGCTAATGATTATGACTAGTGAATGGGAGGGCGGATATTCCTTCCAGCAGGCGTTTGAAAATTTCAGTAAGAGATGCGCTGTGCAGGAGATATCGGTATTCACAACGACAGTTCTGCTGAATTATCGCAGAGGTGGAGCGGATTTTGTGCTATCGCTACGTGATCTGTCGCGGATGCTGTGGGATAAACGAAAGGCACTTAGCCGGACGCGCGGAGAGCAGGCATCCTCCAAATTAGTTTTCCCGATGGTAGTTATCTTTTTAATAGTAATTGTACTGGTGGGAACGCCAGCATTTTTGATGTTAAAAATGTAGGAGGCTGAAGCTGATGGTATCAACAATGTTGGACAGTATGAAGAACTTTTGGGAAGACGAGGAAGGTTTAGGAACTTTGGAGATGATTTTGATTATTGCTGTCTTGATTGCGGTTGTTCTTTTGTTTAAGGACAAAATTCAAGAGGTAGTAGAAGCCTTAATTAAAACGGCGGGTGAAAAGAGCCAGGAAGTATTCGATTGAACAAGCTTAAGGGTGATCAAGGCAGCTTTACCATTGAAGCTTCACTTCTGTTGCCGATCGTCATGTTTATTACGATGCTTCTTTTGTTTTTTTGCTTGTATAGCTATCAGAAGTCCATGCTGTTGCAAGTGGCCTCAGGAGCTACTGAGCGGGCGGCTTACAACTGGGACAACAGTCACAAGGAGGTCTCTGGTTCTTACATGGCTGGTGAGTATGACTCCCTTTATTGGAGAATTGGGGATGATGCCTTGCTAGCCTCATTATTCGGTGGAGAAGCTGGCAGTGCTGGCGTGACAATAGAGTTGCCCGGTGAAGTATCAGAGAAGAGTGATTTGCCAGTGCTTAAACTGGGCCATTCGTCTACCATGATTCCGGACAATATGCCAGGAACTATGCGTTATGCTCACAGCCTTACAGGACGGAGAGTAAAGACCGAGTTAAACCGTCTGCTGAGCTTACCTGTGCTTGATAAGGTTCTATCGGATGAGGCTAAACCAACTGTTGAAGCCCAGTCTATCATTGTTGAGCCTGTTGAGTTTATTCGTACGGTCGACCTGATGCGTTATTTCGGAGCTAAATTTAAAGGGGGCCCTGAGGGCAGTGGATCAGCAGTTTACATGGATAAGAAGGATGCTTCTGCTATGCTGACCAAGCTTCAGGATAAGTAAAATCTCTGCTCAAGGGAGGGGGTTTTAATGAAAAGTAAATTTACCGGTTGTCCTGCTAAGGGCAAAACAGAAGGCTCAGTTACAATTTTTCTAATCATGGTGCTGGCTTTCGTCTTTCTTTTTACTGCTGTGCTGATTGATTATGCGCGAATTGCTGCGTTCAACGTTCAGGAGGAACGATTAGCGAGAGCCAGTGTCCGCTCTGTTATGTCTTCATATCATGTTGAATTACGAGAGAAGTACGGTTTGTTTGCATTTGGTGATAGCAATGGAGATATGCTGCTGTCCAAAGTGCTCAACGAAAATTTGCATAAAAGTGGGCGGGGGGATACGTTCAATCTCTTACCCTTTGCACTGGAATCCTCCTCCTTGGAATGGAGCCGGCCGCTGGGAAGTTATGATGTTTTTCGTCATCAAATACTGGAAGAGATGAAGTATAAGGCTCCGGTAGATTTCGCCTTGGAGCTGGCAGGTAAATTCAAACCGCTGTCAGGCGTAATGGCAGAGACCTCAAGAGCTACCGAATTACTTAGTAAGCTGCAACCTTTATATGATGAACGTGAAGAGAATTTGGATCTAATGTTAGAGCGGAGAAGCCAAGCGGCGGAGAGTGGAAGAAGAATACTGCTATGGATTATGAATCCGCCCGGGGATTCTATCTCGGCCCATTCGCTCGGAAGCATGCAAGCAGCCGCGGATATACCAGCACAGTATAGTGACTATCTCGGGAAATATTACGACGATCTGTATCGTGATAGTAAAAAGCCTGCAAAGTACACTTATCAGTTGGCACTTTATCAGAGCCGAACTTCAGAGATGTTATCGCGGCTCCCAGCCTTATTAACAACCTTTCGTGAAGAACATGGACAATCAATGGAGGAAGCGAAGGATGCGTTAAACAAGGCGCAGCAATTGAATGATGAGATGAGAGATGTTTTGGCAGCTTCCCGAATAAGTGGCGTAAATCTGGCGGACGATCCTGCTAAAGACTGGGATATTCCGGGAAGTTCAGGGGAAATAAGTGCTGAGCCACTTAAAAAGCTGCATGAACAGGAAGATGCCTTGATCCTCTCTTCGGCTGACATTAGTAGTATGGAGAATAGTTTATTTATGCAACAAAGTGTGTACGAATCCATTGAACCGACGGTAACAGGATTGTCAGCAGAGCTGCATGAAGCTTTGGGAGTCAACGGCGATTCCTACCAAATGATTTCCTCTGTTCTAGGGGCTTCGCATGTAGTGGACAACTATTATAAAAAATACGGTAAGAAGGGAAGTGTTATCGCTAGTGATTTGGCTTTTCTTGAACAGCATCGCAGCTCGGATAAAGCACGTAAGCAAGTAGAGTGGGAAGCCAAATCCAAGCTGGGCGAGGTTAGAGCACTACTGAACAAGATTAGAATGCTAGGTAGCGGAGCGGCAGCTTCGATGGAACGTTATCAAATCCTTCATCAATTTTATGAGGACAATGTTTCATTTAACAACGGATTGGAGTCTCAATCCTCTGATAAATCTGAAGTATCCTCAGATCCCTATGCTGCTGGAAGTTCGGCGATGAAGGATATTGACGGGATTTATGCAGCAATGAGTGGCATTATGGGGGGCGCTAGAGACAGGCTTTTTCAAACGGAGTATTCCGCGCTTTATTTTCAGCATTTTGATGTTTCAAAGTTAGCTAGTCTGGCACTGAATTCTCTGGAAGACACTAGTGAGCTCACAGATCAGCTTGATCCTCGCGCTCAGGAGCTGGAATACATTTTATACGGATTTCATAATCCCGCGGGGAATGTGGCCGCAGCCTATGCCGAAATATTCGCGATGAGGTTGTCCATTCGCACGATGGAAGGTTTTATAGAGAAGGCAACCTTGGGAAATCCACTGGCTGTTCTAGCGGCGGCACTGTTGTATGGAATCCAGCATGCCATTCAGGATATGTTGCAGCTTTGTGAGAAGGATGCGATTCCTTTATCTAAATATATGCCGGCGCAGCTGACTTACCGTGATCATCTGCGACTGTTCATGATAATGCATGGAGGCGGGGAAGTGCAGCTATCGCGGATGCTGGCTCTGATTCAACTGAACACAGGAATAAATCCAGAGGAAAGAAACACCTATGTATCATCGGACATTAAGCTCCAAATGCAGTTATGGTTTCTGCCAGGTGTAGTTAAAATGTTGAATTATACCGCTAGTTTTCCGGGAGATGTACAAGGGAATAAGTATCTGAGGGCAGTAAAAGCTGATTATTCTTATTAGCGGGAGGTTGGTAAGGAGATGGGGGATGGGTATGGAATCAGAGGGGAGGACAAGGAAGAAGGTAGCATGGTAGTAGAAGCGGCGATGATTCTTCCGTTCTTCCTGCTATTCGTCCTGTTCCTGATATCTATCGTACAGATGACCTTGTATTCGACAGCTTTGCAAAGTACAGCATCAGACACTGTAAAGTCTATTTCAACTCATATGTATCCTGCGGCTTTGGCGGTGCAGAAATGGGGAACATCCAGCGAAGTAAGTGATGATTCAGGGTGGGATGACAGTGATCATTCTGCTGGCCTGAATTGGACTATTCCTCGCTTGTCACTTACTGATTGGGGCAATAGTTATGCTGAGTCTTTACCCAATCCGATAAATGAGTGGGTTATGTCCGCTTTAGAAAGTGGTGAGGGACCGTTGCAGAAGCTTCAGGCAGAGACCAGTGAAAGTGTACTTGATCTTGCGATCAAACCTTTATTGAAACCATACCTGACATCAGATTTACTGGATTATGAGCGAATTCATGTATCCAATGTTATGGTGCCGGAGCTAAAAGAGGGTACTTATCCATACCTTGGGCTAGTGGTTAGTTATAAGCTGCCGATGAAAGTCCCTTTTCTGAACCAAAGTATTGTATTAGAAGCAAGTGCTGTTGAACGTCTCTGGATCGGGGATACAGGAGAAGGCACAACCAAGGAGGGGAACGGTACTGGCCAACCAGAAGAATTCATTGAAATCTTAGAAAAGCCGAACCCGGCTGTAGCGAATAAGCAAGGCAAGGTTCGTGCCAGAATACCGCCGGATGCTTCTGCCAGCTTGTCAGTCTTTTATAAGAGCGGGGGCAGTACTGCCAAATATTTAGGCTGGAAACAAGCGGATGCAGATGGATATATCGAGTGGGAATGGAAAATTGGCGTAAATACCACACCGGGCTCGTGGCCGTTTGTTATACAACTGGATGACGGTAGATCTGTTGAGGTTATGTTCACAGTAGTGAAGTGAAAGGGTGGAAAAAGGAGTGTAATAAATGGCAGAGTGGGCATTTTGGGGATGTCTACCGTTTTTAGCAGCGGCACTTATTACAGATTTAAAGTCGATGAGAATACCAAACTGGATCACCTTGTCAGGCTTTTTCACTGGTCTGCTTGCACAAGGGGTGATAAATAGCTGGCATGGACTGCTGAGGGCTTTCGGGGGAGCTGCTGTAGGATTTACAGTCCTTCTGATCATGCATTTAATAGGGGCGGTTGGCGCGGGGGATGTTAAGCTTTTTGCTGGAATCGGCGCGTGGACAGGGATGTTTTTTACGCTGCAAGTCGTGATGTACTCCGTACTATTTGGAGCTTTAATAGGCTGGCTAATTGTTTTAAAGAGACGGGAGGCGATCAGTCGTTCGCGTAAGATCATCAGCAGAATTTCTGGATTTATTTTATGGAAGAGTCCGTTTCTATTAAAAAATAACGATAGTGAACTGTTGAAATTCCCTTTCATGCTGGCTGTTATCCCTGGTTCCATATGCGCTTATCTATACTTTTAGTTCGGGAGCTGATGTTTGTTGTTCGGATTAACCCGTGATTTTATACAACAGGATGGTATATATATGATCCTTGGTGAACCCGAAGGAATACCTGCGGAGAAGCTTAATTTGATTCAGGCACGCATGCTGATGAACACCGACATTCCTCATCATTTGAGGCTGTTACTTAGAGAAATAGATATGAAGGTTACTATGGAATACGCTGTTTTACGCAAAAAAATGCTTAGTCATCTACTCAAAGGAGAGAAGCTAAGTATGAACTCGTTTTACGGGTTATTGCTGCAAATTGTCCAAGGCATGGAAGATGGCAGGTTATATATGCTGCGGGCGGAACAGTATGCTTTGCATGCAGATTACATTTTTATTGAAGGGTCGTTACAGAGCGGTAAAGTATACCTAACCTACATACCCATTCAGGAGAGTAAGTCTGTTTCAAAGCTTGGAGAGTCACTCAAGACACTGATTATGGTGTTAATGGCATCTATCACAGAGCTTACTGGCAGTGGTGTGCAAAGACTATTGCAATATTGCAGTGAAGAGGGATTTACTCCAGCTGGCTTAAAGATTCTTTTATCAGAGTTGCTGACAGAAAGAGAGCCCGTTACACCTGAAAGACAGCTTCATGAAGGCGTAAAAGAATATCTAGTGAAAGAGGCAGCAGCTCCACCATTAAGAAAAATATATGAGCATCGCGAAGATAAGGAATTGGAGCTGCAGCCGACTGCTACTCCTTGGATCAGCAGCTATCCTAATCTTAAGATAAAAGAGGAGGAGAGCCTGTCTCTAAGCTTGGAGGATGAGCAGGTAACGAATCCACAAGCCTCAAGCTCAAGAACCTATATAGTGCTAGGGTTTCTATTAGGCGATGCACTACTGTGGAAGTTTCTATATTTGGATAGTCCCAAGCCGTTATGGCTTGCCGTCTGTGGAGTTGTGACGATTGTATTGGCTGTTTTAAGCTGGATGGTTTGGAGCGGAAGGCTAAAGGTTGGTAAAGAAGATGTTGATGGCCTGGGTGAGGATTCTGAAGATACTAACTGTAATCCGAGTCGAAAAGAATTGGAGTGGAATTTTGGCAGGAACCCTGTGACTTCTACGCGTTCTCCAGCAACAATTCCAAAGATAACTCCGCAATCCTCGGATTCAGCAGCTAGCGTTCCGGCAACCCGTTATGAATCACTAGCAGAGGAACAAAGTTCTGTTAAAGCACCAGAAGCAATAGCTCCAACAACCTTATTATCACAGGAGAAACCGCCTGAGCAAGGACGACAAATCGAAAAGCTGGATCGGAGTATTCCTTATCTCCAAAGAAGCGGTGAGGAGGGCGAAGAGGCAGAGATGATCGAGTTAAATCGAACTAGCTTCATTATCGGCCGATCGGCAGAGGTGGCTCAATATGTGGAAAGATCAGAAGGCGCCTCTAGAGTACACGCTGAGATATCTAGAAGCACCAGCGGATATATTCTGAAGGATCTTGACTCCAGAAATGGAACGCTTTTTCAAGGTGAAGCCATGGTCCCGTATAAAGAGTATCCACTAACAGAGGGGACCACATTTAAAATTGTAAAAGGAAGCTACACATTCCATACAGTATGAAGGTGAGTTCTAACGATGAATGTGGCTCTATAATTTTTGTTTTTTCAAATCATCTAAAGCGACTTGAAGTGTAGGGAAGGTAAAGTCAAAGCCATGATTTAATGCCGCTGCGGGCAGGACGCGCTGACCTTTGAGTAAGATTTCGGATAATTCTCCGGCTGCTGTTTTTAACAGGAAGGCTGGCAAAGGGAACCAGTGCGGCCGTTTGTAGACTTTGCCAATCGTTCTGCCGAACTCTTCGTTCGTTACCGGATGTGGAGCAGTCGCATTAACAGGTCCGTTAATCGTTGGATTTTGCGTACAGAAATCAATTAGACGGACGATATCCGTCAGATGGATCCAAGAGAGCCACTGCTTTCCAGAGCCAATGTTTCCGCCAAAACCTAATAAATAAGGCAGCTTCATTTTGGGGAATGCTCCGCTCTCATTGCCGAGCACAACTCCGGTACGCAGCTTGACCACGCGGATATCATGGTAGGTTTCATCTGAAGCTTCTTCCCATGTCTTAACTACTTCTGAAGGGAAATCCATGACCTGGGCTGGTGAGGACTCATTAAAAGTATCCTCTAAAGAGGTACCGTAAATCGCCACGGCGGAAGCCTGAATGATTACGGAAGGCTTTTGCTTCATTTGATCTACTAACTTAGCTGCTGCGGAAACGGTTGCAAGTCGGGATTGCATAATCGCTTTTTTGCGACTTGGACTCCAGCGCTGGCTAAGGGAAGCTCCGGCGAGATTAATTAGGGCAGTTGCTTTTTCCACTGGAGCGGGATTAGAACTTAGACTGTCCCAGGTGTGGTAACTCAGCTTAGGATGAATTGTTGTTGCGTCTTTTGGTAAATTCCGACCTACAATAGCAACTTCATTACCTGCTTGCAGCCAGTATTTTGCTAGTTCGCTACCTATAAAACCGGTGCCGCCACATATCACATATTTCAAAGGAGGGCCTCCGTTCTAAATCGTACAATTCATTAAAAATTACTTAAACAAATGCTGGTAAGCAGAGTAATCGATTTTATTCTTTTCGAGAAAATTGACAAGAAAACGGTTATCGCGCCGCGGTGTGGCAACTATGTAACCTTTAATACAGTGATCGCGAGTAACTTCTTTTGCATTGCTCTCGACTGCGATTTTTCCGATCTCGGCAGCAATAGAATGCTTCGCAATATCACGAAATGGCCCAGGTACAGGTTGAACAAGCTGGTCCAAAAAGGCCTTTGTTTCGTCACTCCAGAGCGGGCGGCTACGTTCTACCCAGTAATTTTGCCAGTCTAGCTTTGACTTTCCATCAGCTTTGGGCAGGACCTTTAGGAATTTGCGGAACATAAAAAAACCGCCGATACACATGGAACCAAGCAGCATAAATGTCCAGAAAGCGATAGAGTTCATAAACCAATTGCTCGGTGTGGATAATAAACCAAGTCCTGATTGGATAAACATGCATACACCACCTTTTGGCAATGAGGATTCTCACACGAATTATTCTCATATTAAAGTATAGCTTATTTCCAAAGTTTTGCGAAGCAGAACCCGGCATATTGGCCTCGTCTAGATTTATTTTTCCGATCACGGTAGAATAGGGGTTAATTCGTGAAGGAAAGAGGGAAGAAGTATGCTGAAAATAGGTTCACACGTGTCTTGCTCGGACAAGGGTCTTTTGACCGCAGCAAATGAAGCAAATGAGTATGGTTCCAGCTCGTTTATGATATATACAGGAGCGCCGCAGAATACGCGCCGCAAGCCGATTGATGCCATGTATCCCAACGAAGGGAAGCAAGTTATGAAAGAAAATGGTGTAGAGGAGATTGTTGTCCATGCACCTTACATTATTAATCTCGCTTCCTATAAAGAGAATACGTATCAACTGGCTGTTGATTTCCTGCAAGAGGAAATTCGCCGTACCCATGCACTTGAGGTCAAGCATATTGTATTACATCCAGGTGCGTTCACTGATAAAGATGCTGAATATGGTATTCAGCGGATTGCAGATGGCTTGAATGAGGTGCTTGGAGGCACGAACGAAACGGAAGTGCATATCGCTCTAGAAACTATGGCTGGCAAAGGAACAGAGATCGGCCGCAGTTTTGAAGAAATCGCTTCTATTATTGCTAAGGTCGAACATAACGAACGTCTGTCGGTCTGTCTTGATACTTGCCACATTCATGATGCTGGCTATGATATCGTTAATGATTTGGACGGTGTTCTCAACAAATTTGATGAGACTATCGGATTGAACCGTCTTGGTGTAATCCACATTAATGACAGTAAAAATCCATGTGGCGCTCGCAAAGACCGTCACACTCCAATTGGCTCGGGTTGGATTGGCTTTGATACGATTAACAAAATCGTACACCATGAAAAGCTGGAAGGTCTGCCTTTCATTCTGGAGACCCCATGGATTGGTAAGGATGCTAAGACACAACGTCCGATGTATGAGGTGGAGATCGCTTTGCTGCGTGGTAATGTAGCTGAACGGTTTGGAGCGGAATTCGTGCAGGATGTTGAAACATTACGTGAATTTTTTGCCAAGCAGGAGATCGATTCCCGTCAATATGTACTTAATGTCTGGGAGCTGCTGAAGAACGATGCCAAAGCTAAAAAAGCTGATCCACGTGAACCACTGGAGCGTCTATACGATGAAGTTGTCGCTGCCCAGCTGTTCCCGCAGCTAAGCGAGGAAGCTATTAATCATCGCTTAATTGCTTGGTTAGCAGGCAAATAAGTGCTCGTGAACGCTTAAGCTATACTTCAGATTGCGTATGTAGATGAGAGGATGGGAAGAGGGTCATGGAATTACACGTAAAAAGAAACAATTCGTCAGGTGTCGAGCATTATTCCAACCGGGCACGTATGCTCATTTCCTGTCCTGACGGACCGGGAATTGTGGCGGCTGTATCACACTTTCTGTATCAGCATGGCGCAAATATTGTGCAGTCGGATCAGTATACGATGGATCCAGATGGTGGAATGTTCTTTATGAGAGTCGAGTTTGACCTACCTGAATTAGGCGATCGTCTGGAAGAGATTCGCTCTCAATTTGGCGGAGTGGCGGAGCGTTTTAAGATGGACTGGAAGATCTTTAATGTTCGTCATAAGAAGAAACTTGCCATATTCGTCTCTAAAGAAGACCATTGTCTTGTTGAACTGCTCTGGCAGTGGCAAGCGGGCGATCTCGATGCCGATATTGCCCTCGTCGTTAGTAACCATTTGGATATGAAATCTTATGTCGAGTCGTTTGGCATTCCATTTCATCATATTCCAGTCACAGCGGATACTAAGGCTGAAGCAGAAAAACGCCAGTTAGAGGTCATCGGAGACGATATCGATGTTATTATATTGGCACGGTATATGCAGATTATTTCGCCGTCCTTTATTGAGCATTATCGCCATCAGATTATTAATATTCATCACTCTTTCCTGCCTGCCTTTATTGGCGGCAATCCATACGCCCAAGCATATCAACGTGGGGTGAAAATTATCGGGGCAACTGCTCACTATGTTACTGAAGAACTAGACGGTGGACCGATTATTGAACAGGATGTACAGCGGGTAAGCCACAGTGATGATGTTATTGAGCTGAAACGGATTGGACGTACCATTGAACGTGTTGTTCTGGCTCGTGCGGTGAAATGGCATATCGAGGACCGAATTCTCGTCCATCAGAATAAAACTGTAGTATTTAAATAAAGGTATTCTCCGGTGAAAGCAACGATTATGCCCGAGGGCTTTCACCGGAACCCTTTAATTTAATAGTTCTCTAAATCTCTATGAGGTAAAAAAGCATTTTACCAGCAGCTTGGCTATTTATGCCAAGGTGCTTTTTGTCGTTCTCAAAAATCATGTAGTTAAGGAGGTGGAAGGTTTGTCGTTACAGCGGGGACGTTTGTTAAAACGTAATTATTTCTTCGCAAGTCTCATTTTGATTACTGGATTCGGGGGATTGCTAGGTTATGATCTCTATTTCAAGCCCTACGTGCTTTCCCAAACCGTGGTCAAAGTTAAGGTGGGAGCTGGGGAATCTCTACCTAAAAATTATGAGCTGAAAGCAAGTGATTTGTATCTGGATTCTGTTCAGACCAAGGACATACCCTCTGGTGTAATTACGGAGATCGCACAAGTGGAGCACAAAATTACGAATGTGAATCTGACTAACGGTAGTATTTTGACAGCATCACTGGTGGATGTTAGTGATTTAGAGCCTTTGCGGGATGAAGGCATATTTCCTATTCCGAAGGAGGCCATCTATGCCATTAATGGTTCGTTACGAAGCCGGGATAAGGTAGACATTTATCTTGTAGAAGGTGATCGAGAGAAGCAGCGAGAGGCGCTCGTTTCAAATACAGGGGAAAAAGAAAACGAGGAGCAGGTGAAAGAACAAAGCTGGCTTAGCGATCCTACTAAAGAGATCTTCTTATCTGGAGTTACCGTGAACTATGTGCGAACAGAAGACAATAATGATGTGCAGGATTCTGAGAAAGGTAACAACAATAACCGATTCACTTCTACTGGCAAGGTGGCGACACCAGAATTGAAGCTGAAGAAAAATGAGGGTCAAAGGCTAGGGAAATTTTTGGAGCAGGGCAAAAAGCTGTGGATCGTACGGGTAGAGTAGGGGGAGATTGCCTTGAAAATATTTAGTCTGGGCATAGATCAGTTAACGATTAATGATATCAAAAACGCGGGATTTAATGTAGTTACACAAAACGTGTATCCCGATCCGGCGCATACCGAAGGTCATATGTTAATGGTTACTAGTGACCAGGTACCTGTTCAAGCGCTTAGCGAGCTGCGATACAAATATCCAAGCTCTATGATCCTGTATTTATATCTGCAAAAGGGAATTCGGGGCTATCAAGCTGTGCATATGTTATGTGAAAGCTTAGGTCTATATTTTATTCCTCCTCGTTCTACCTCGTCAGCAGTGATAGAGAAGATTCGTTTTATCCTGGAAGAGGATGGGGAGGAACGGAGCAATTTGGTTGGTTTTTTTGGCTCAGGTCCAGGCATTGGTTGCACAAGTGTGGCGAAGCTGTTTGCAAGACGAATTGCTGCGGCAGGTCTACGTGTTCTTGTACTTGGTTTGGATCTATATGATCCCGGGTATGAGCGCAAAGCTACGATCAGTCTAGACAAACTGCGCCCCAAGCTTACAGGGAAGATGATTCATGATGAAGATTTCCAGCAATTGATTAGACAGGATGGCTATTTGTATCTACCGGGAAATTACGACTACTTAAGTGTTCAGGATTATCTGGAGGAGGAGATCGAATATTTCTTGGCTAGAGCTGGAGCAAATGCAGATGTGGTTATTGCTGATTTCGGTTCAATTCCCGAGAGTGCTGCGTGGTATGTCGGTATGCAAAAGTCGTCGTTACGCATGATTGTCACTCATCCTAAACATGAATACAGATTAGAACCTCTTTTCGAGCTTACGGGGCATATAGATCTGCGTCCGCATGATTTCCAGCTGATCATTAACCGCAGTAATGTGGAGGAAATATCTTCGTCCAAAAATATGGCCCTTAGATTTGGCACTGAAATCTTGCTGGAGTTACCGTATTACCAGCCCTTGCAGGAAAGCTTGCCTCTAGGCAAAAAAGAGCTACAGCATGTGGATGATAAGGTACATTCTCTATTGGTGTCGATGGGATTAGCGCCAGAGGCCAAAAAGAAAGGGATATTTCTATGATTGAAACTCTCGCGAGTCGTCCACTCTTTTCTCTAAAACAAAGCGTGTTACGCACTAGCAAACCGGGCAAGGAAGATTTTTATGCTTTTTTACAAAAAATGAAGACCGAGATGAACGAAGGATTAGAACGTGAGGATGACGCTTACTTCGAGCTAAATGCAAAGGCTTTGATTGGCGATCCGCAGGCAGTTAGTTTTTTTATGAATGAGATTGAGAAGTACTTACGAAAAACACCTTTTACTGGAAAGGTTCCAGAAGCGTACCGAACGGCGGCAGAGGCGCTGTATCACGAGTGGAAGGGCTTTGGGCCAGCGTATCGTTGGTTTACTGATCGTGCATACAGCGAGTCAACCGGATTACAAATGATTGGGAAGCAAATTTTTTATAACTATAAAGGTGAATTTATAGCTTATCCGTATGAGATGCCTTCACTGGATCGGGTGGAGCAGCTGAAGCGTTCCTTACTAAAAAGTGATCCCAATAAAAAGCTGAACAAGGATAATCCTTCGGTGGAGTTCAAAATGGATGATCCGCTCTGGCCAGGTCGATTTATTCGGCTTGCGATTTGGGTATCACCTAGGGTCTGGGAGGGTTTTACTACGATATCACTGCGGCGACAAGTTGTAGAATTTCTGGATTTGGAGGATCAAGCGGGTACGGAATGTATTCCTGCGGAGGCGGTTGAGTTCATTCGGGCGTTATCGTCCACGTTTCGTAATACCATTATTGCAGGTGCTGTAGGGTCAGGAAAAACAACCTTTGCCAATACGATTGTTGGTGAGCAGCTGCTTGGCTCTTCATCCTGCATGGGAGTGGTGATGATAGAGAAACATCCGGAATCCATTTTACCGTATCAAATTAAAGGCCATCGAATTATTCCAATTCAAGCTGCGAATGAGGAACTGATGGAGGTGGGAGTAGAGTCGCTGCGGCATGACCCAAATATTTTGTATATGACGGAGATGCGTTATAACGAGTGGGAATTTTATTTGTGGAGTGGGGAAAAAGGATACGACGGGATTACCGGAACCTTCCACACCGTGGATTCGGAGGACATTCCTTATCAAGGTGCGTTTGCTGTGTCGACAAGAATTGGCGGGAGTCTTAAGGGGCATTTGATCTCTGCGCTGAAATCATGCGAGCTAGTGTTTATTTTGGAGAGTGTTCCGAACGGGAAGAAGCGGCTGGCGCGAATATCAGAAATCTTTTACGAAGAGGATAGAAATTCAGTGTTTGCTAATGATCTTATGCGCTGGGAGCCGCAGGAAATGTGTTGGTCTTACAATGACAAGCTGACGAAAAATCTGATGCTGAAAATGAATAAGAAAAATGCGCAGGCTATGCAGATTCTCCAAAAAGAGCTGGGACGACTTGCTTCAACAAAGCCAATGGATCAGCCGCTTAAAGAAAGCTTGAAATCTAAGATTGTACTTAATGAGTGAGGAGGTGCAACTATGGATTTACTATTTTATATTTTTCGTTTTGTCCTTCATTTATGGATTGCGTGGGGACTGTGGTTACTCACCAAACTGCTCATCGAAAGGCATTTACGGCAGGTAGTCCAGAAAGTGGATTTTCGAATTAAACATAAGATGAGTATTTTTGGCAAAAGGGTCAGCTCGGTTAAAAAAAGGCTGTGGCTCTACCGCCATCTGGACAAGCTTCTCTATTTCGTACACCGGAAGTATGAACCGGGCATTAGCGTTATGCGTTTTGTTATGCGTACAGCCATTTTGTTTATTGCGGTTTTCTTATCAGGACTACTGACGCTTAGTGAGCTCCCTGGAAGGTTGCGTTTTAACAATCCTTTTTTGGTGGGGATTACTTTTAATGAGGGACAGCCGATTCAGGGGGCGTGGAGATTTCCGCTTTTTATAGCTGTAATATCTGCGACGATTCCTTATTTTCGTATGAGATACATCTATGCACAGCGGAAGGTACATGGAAGCTACGATCTCCTCGATGTAGTCAAAATCTCCACCAAATTCACTCATTTGTCGGTAGATTCGATTCTTGATCGTACAGCGGATTTTCTAACAGATAAAAATGTACTAAAGAGTCCTCTGAAGCTGCTTGGTGCCGCATTTTCTAATTATAGTAATGAGAAGGAGCTTGTTGAGGAGGCAGGGAGATTCTCCAGCGCGATTGGCACCACCTTCGCTTTAGAGTTTATATCAGATTTGCTCTATGCCGAGAAGGAGGGAACCCGTTATTTAAAAAGCTCGCTAATGCTGTTGAATCGTTCTATGGAGCAGCAGAGAGAGACGATTTTAACTGTAAAAGCAGGAAGCAGAGATGCGATCAGCCTTGGCTTATATGGGAATCTTCTGGTGCTGGTATCTACGGTTGGAACCTTTATGTATATGCTGAAGCCCGATGTCTATTTTCAACTGCAGTTCGAAACTACGGTAGGCCTTTCCTTTTTGATGGTGATCGTCTCCGGCCTTTTTATCTCTTTTGTGATCAGTACTATTCTTGCCAGGCCCAAACTGGACTACCACTAAGGTGATGAACTATGGATAGATTATTACTACTAATTACAGTGATCGGAATCGTGTATGTCGCATTACTTGTGTTTGTGAGCAGCAGCAGTAAGCAGGAACGATATCTTGTCCGACTGGGCATCCGGTGGAATTCGCTGGGTGAACACGTGCAGAGTGATAGATTTCAGCAATTGTTGAATGAATGCGGTTTATCAATTTCGGCTCGAAAAGTTACGCTATTTCGTTATTCAGCGGCAATCATCTATTTATTTAGCCAAGTCGTCAGCGATTTCATCCGATCTGTTCCTTTTTCATTCTATGACCCTCTAATTGCTCTACTTATTCTCGTAATCAGCAGTCCGATGCGTTATCTTCCGCTTGGTTGGGTGTTGGCGTGGCTTCACCAAAAGACGAATATTCAAAAAGATGGCGAGTTGATCTCCTTCATTCGCCTCTATGAGAATAATCGCCTACGTAAGCGCGGATATGTGCAGTTTGGTGCTTTTTGTGGGAGTACAGCGGGACATTTTCAATATATACGTCAGGACTTGTATGAGCTGTCAGAACGGGCAGTAGATGAGGGTGTGGAGGGGGCGATTGAATGGTTTTGTGCCAAATTTCCGGATAACCATCACTTTATTAATGACATCCGGTCCATTTTACTGGCTACAGAAGGTATGGATGATGACACGGAAGCTGCAAACTATTTGCGTGAACAAGGCAAGATTATCTCCAAAATCTCCAGCGATCAGTATTTAAAAAAATGGTCATTCATCGGTGATCTATCGACGATTATTAATGTTATTCCATCGATTGCTACTTTTTTGATGATCGTTGCGATGGCGATGCAGTACATTTTGCTAATCAAAGGAAATTTTAATGGAGTCGGCATGTTCCAGTGAAAAATTGTATATTCAACCTTATTTTTAAAACCTAAAATAAAAAGGGAGAAATTAACAATGAAAAAAGACGCTATTTCTACAGGTTTGTTTATCGCTATCGGTTTTTTGTGTGTGGCCATCGTAATTGCCATTTTGATTCCTCTGGTGCGTGACGTGATTAATGCTGCAGATGATAATAGACCGACGATCCCGGGGGTATCTCTAACTCAACCGCTGGTTCCTAGCCAAACTGCTGTAACTATGTCCATGACTCACGTTTCGGTATAAATCAGATGAAAAAAGACTCTATTTCCGTCGCTATGTTTTTGGCCATTGGATTTATAATAGCGGGGATGTTTGTCACGGTAGCTACGCATATGATCGGCAGCAGTCAGGACGACATCATCTCACATACTAAGCAAGTGGAACAGTATTAGAAGGAGGCGTATCTAATGAAGGAGACCGTCCTCCGGGCATTGTTCATGTGGCTAGTCCTGTTTATTATCCTGCAGCCTATCTTCACCTACATAGATTATCTGCTAGATTTACAGGTCAAAGCTAATACGTCCTATATCACACAAAAAGCAGCAACAGAGGGGATGGTTACAGCTTCTATGCGGAATGAAGTAATTTCAAATCTGAAGGCGATTGGATTTTCTGAAGCTTCGATAGAAATTACGAGCAGTACAGACACCGTTCAAGAGCGAAAGCAACGAATTGATGTGTATGTAACCGCGCCGCGGATAAATCTGTTTCCTTATAATTTTTCTACGGTTTCGCAGCCGACTCGATATTATGGGCATGGATCAATTATGAGTGAGTATCTCGATTGACTAAGGGATGAGCGTAATTTATGGATTACATTATTAAGCTGGCATTTGTCCTACTGATCTTTATCTACTCCTGGTTCTTTCAGATCCAGAATCAGGAGTGGGACCAGCTGCGCAGCATGTTAAAAGACGCAAATAATATGGCTGTTCACGATGCCGCACAGGAATTAGATGAGACCGAATTGACTCGTGGTCATCTGATTATAGATCATACAGAAGCGTACGATACTTTTCAGCAAACCCTGCAAAACAATCTAGGCCTTGATAGCGGTCTTTCCCCCCAAGGGGGCAGTCGTTTTAAGACACAAGTGAAAATTGTGAAATTCGATATTATTGACGATTCCGATGGCGTGACTTTTCCACTTTTATACGAGGATAGCGAATATGGCATAACCAAATACATCGCAGGTCCTTCGGTTATTGCCGTCATTGAGACGGAGCACCCGGTTCTGATCTCCAGATCCAAAACACAACAGCCCATCAGGGTACCAGCAGTTCAGGAGTATAAGTTCAATAAGTAATAAAAATCCAATTAAAGAAAAGGGAGAGATTCAGTGATGAAGAAGACCATTGTAAGGGCAGCTTTGACTACGACAATGTTATTTAGCATGGTATTGGGGCAGAACGTGATTACTAACGCAGCAGCGGTTACACCAGTAGCCACGGCTACACCAACAGCTACAGCAAAACCTACTGCTACAGCAAAACCTACTGCTACACCAGTACCTATTATGAGGGATAACTTAAGTAAATATGGTTTGAAAAAGGATTTGGAGTTGCCGGTTACGGTTACGGCAGGTGGGCTTAGCTATACGCTTGAGAAGTTTATGATTTATGATTTCAAGTCAAAAGATGCACAAAATCTAGTGAAGAAATATGATTATGATTCTTTTGGAGTAATGGTTAGCAAACCTAAACATTTCATCTGGACAAAGATTACGATTAAGAATAACAGCAATAAAATTGTTAAAAGATCCTTAAATGATCAAAAAGAAAAATGGATTTTAAGTTTACAAGGTAAGGGACAATTAGACCAAATTTGGCCAAAAGTAAATGTGGAAAAATTAAATAATAAAGAAGCGTTTTATTATTATACTCTTAAGCCAAGTGAGCAATTAACTACTTATCAAGCATATTTATATGATCAGGATTTTAACTATTTTGCCATCCGCTTGTTCCATGATGGCGGATTCGACGAAAAATTTATAGTTAATTCTCCGGAGTAAGTATAAATGAAAAAAATAATCATCTCATGTCTATGTTTTTTATTGCTCATTCAGCTTATGACAGCTATTTCAGTAAAAGCAGCCGAGACGAAATTGACCTCGGTTGCTGTCCCAATTACTACAGGTTTACAAGGATCAAACAATGCTGCTAAAGACTTCTATTTGGAACTTCCTAGTGGAGTATCTAGTTCTTCAGTTAAGACAGATACTTTAAAATATAGTGGATCTAACGAAAAAACTAGCCTCTCTCTTGAGAACGGGAAGATTAAAGTGACATTACAAGGGGTTGCAAATCAAAAATATATAAAAGAGGTTCAGGGTTATAGAGCATCCTTTGAGTTGCTATATAGGACCGATATTTATAATTCAATATGGTTATACTCTGACGGAAGAAGATGGCAAATAAATCAGTATGATGAAAAAAGAGATAGTTTGGTGACAGATGATAAAGTTGCAACTGATAGTTATCCTTCTAAGAATCCACCAATAACGGTAGTAACCGCAGGACCTTATCAAGATAAAGATTACCTAAAATGGTATAACGGATCTAAAACTGAGGTTATTGATTCTCAAAATATCATTGAGTCTACTATAAAACCTCAAGTAGTTAAGAAATCTTCTTATGCTCAAGATCCAAAGTTTAAAAATGGAAGAATTATTTTGAACTATACGATTCCTACAGGAGTGCCTTGGGATCCTGAAGATAATACGGGTTTAACTGGAAAAGCGGAAGGACGAAAGTATAAAGCATTCGCATCCTACTATTACTTGGCTGACGTCAAAGTCACCACCTACAGCTACGGGGGAACAGTCAGCTTTGAATATGGTCTCCCAGATGAAGCTACTCTTACAGGTTCTGCAATTCTAGAACAACCTAATCCAAACCCAATTAAGTTTGATAATAAGAATGTGCCAGTTAAAATTGCTTTGAAGGGCGAACTCGTATCCTATAAAGATACTTCGAACATTTCAGAATGGATTTTTTATGCCAAAGAGAAAGGTAATGAAGGCTCGCTCCAGACAAAAAAGGTGTATACCAAAACTCTAACGGCAAACGAAACTTTCAGGTTTGAAATTCCAAAGGAGAAAGTGGCAGGTAAAAGTAACTACAGTCAAGAGTACGAACTAAGTATAGTAGTGAGATTTAAGAATGAAGTCGTGACCAAAAGAAGTAAGTTCGACTCGTTAAAAGAATCTTTTACAGTCAAAGCAGGAGTGTATACAACCTCAGATCCTCCGGGAGGAGGGTTTCCAGGTCCTACATCACCGCCAGAACTACCGAGAGAGTTAAAACCTCCAGTAGCTCTTATAAATGCACCCAAAACTGTAAAAGCAGGACAAGAGTTTGTAGCCAGTGCAGCAGGGTCGTATGACCCTGATGGTTATATTACGGATTACTTTTGGGATACGCCTAATGCTAAGGGAGAATTGAGCACTTTGCCAAGGGGAACGCTTTGGTATGATAAAGACCATTTGGGGGAACAAACACTTGCTTTGACTGTAATAGACGATGACAAAATGACTGGAAGTACTAGCACTGAGATCAATGTCATCGAGCCAAAACCAGATGCATCTATCAGGGTAGATGGTACATTAAAGCAAAATCGAAAGGTTATCATACAAAGTTACGTTAGTAGCCCGACTCACTATCCGTTAGTAGATGCTAAGACTAAAATCACCATCACAGCCGTATCAGGTGGAACGAATTCTGATATTAAATATAGCGGATCCCTGAACGGAGTATATAGCAAAGATGTGCTATTCAAGAAGCCAGGGAAATATAAAGCAACCATTTTTGTGGAGAATACATTAGGGCTAACTGCGAGAAACGAAACAACTTTTGATATAGCACCAGACCAGAAACCTTTTGCGTACTTTACGATGGCTGGAACTGCGTATCGTAATCCTTCAGATGGTAATCAAGCGACCATATCAATAGATGATATGTCTTACTCTCCAGATCAAGATATTGTGGTTAGTAGGCTTTGGGAATACCGCTACGATTCAGATAACAACGGTAGTTTTACAGGTGAACCATGGGCTATTTTTAGCAATGAGAATTTAGATCGTTTGAATCTCAAGGTAAAGGAAGTCGGAAAATACGAAGTAAGACTAACTGTATTTGAAGAGTTTGGTCAGCCGACTATTGCTGAGTTTGTGACGCAGGCTGATCGGCAATCCATAGATTCGGAAGCTACACAAAATGTAATCGAACGAATCTTTACGGTTAAAAATCAAGCACCTGATGTCGATTGGTCATGGTAGAGAGGATTAGAGATGCGGAAATTAAAAAAAACAATTTCAACGTTTATGGCCCTTGTATTACTACTTCTTTCATTCCCTGAATTTTATTCGGGGAGTGTTAAGGTAGAGGCGGCAGGTGACCCAAATATCGTCAATTTTATGGATATTCGTCTTGAAGGATTTAATAAAACAACTCCTTGGGAGCCTGCTATGGGGAATATAGGATCTTTGAATTTGAATATGCCTGCTATGACCCTAACCAATATTACTTTTAATCTAACAACAAGAATACTGCGCTACGATTATGTACCTGATGCGCCTGTAGTTTTAACATCAGGGGATATTAATTGGTACTATGATACGCAGCGTACTAGATTTCTTAATATTTACAGTTATATGTACAGGACAGATGGAAGTGGTAATACTGATTATGCTACTGATGCCTCATGGAGAATTGAAGAAATGCCACCTGTGAAAAGTTCGGATAGTCTTCAGTTTAACCTTGACAGAAATACGACCGCTTTTTATGAAAGTTATGCTTATCCAACGAAGTATGGAATTCCAAAAGCTCTTAAAGTCGCACTAAGAGCAAGTGATGCGCAACACCAACCTAACGAATGGATGAATGGTTGGCATAACAACGTATATTATGATTGGGATAACATACCTCTAATAATAAATTCAGCACCTACGCTCACAGTGACTACACCAAGCGAGCAGCAGCTACTGAATGAGCCAGGATTCAGTGGTATGAACATCGAGGGATATGTTCGAGATGTGGACAATAATGATCTAGTCGTTAGTGCTGAAATCCCTAATGTGTTCTATAAACAAGTCAATATCCAACAGGCATTAAATAATAAATGGTTTTCCATCCCAATAGATGTTTTGGCAGACGGAATTCCTCCTGGACAGCACAATATCATTATCAAGGTTGTGGATCCTTATAATTATAAGGATGAGAAATCGTTGGTCGTTAATGTATCCTATAGGCTTAGGAATAAATCCTTTATATTGATCAACACTCCTATAGACATATCAACCACATACAAGGACTATGAAGGAGATTTTAAATATCAAGAACGCTATAGATACGATCATAACCCGTATTTCTTCGATAATTCGATGGGTATCATTTCGGATAGTGGGTTATGGCGTTCAGAAAGGTATACCTCCTTTCCATATAGCGGACTCTATAACGCAACCTTTCAAGCACGAGATAATCCTAAAAACGATGACCGATTCGATAACTATCGTTTATGGAGTCGAGATAATTTATCCTCAATGACCTATCATGTTCATCGGAAGCCCATTGCATTGTTTGCTGCCAAACTGGCGTGGGGATCTCTTCAGCTAACAGATAGTTCCTACGATTTGGACCACATCATGGCTGTTAATAAGGGACTTATAGCTTGGCAATGGCAGTATAAAAAAACTGATTCTGAAATATGGACAGATGGTCAACCGCCAGCTCAATTACCGAGTTCTGGACAATATGACATACGCCTTAGAGTACGTGATGTCGATGGCGAAAATGGGTTAGGGGTCTGGAGCGACTGGTGTGTAAGGACGGTGGGGGCTGCAGGTAATCTACCTCCCGTAGCGCTATTTACTGTTGATCCTAATATTGTTTCCTATCGCAAAGCTACTACCATAACAGACAAATCGTTTGATCCGGATAATGATCCATTAGATATGTATTACTGGACGGTTATCAAAGATGGTTGGAACAAAGTTTGGGAGCATTGGGGTGGAGCTACAACGCCACCTAATATCGCAGCTTTTGGAATCGGTAATTATCAAATTAGTTTACAAGTGCATGACAACCGAGGTTTATGGTCAGATTGGTATCGCCAAAATGTCCAGGTGATTAATCACCCACCTGCAGCAGCATTTAACATGCCAGCTGAAGTATATCGAGATACTGTAATTACAATGGATAATCTAACACCAGATCCTGATGAAGATGGAGATTCGCTTGCTTATTTATGGTACGCCAAACTCAACAATAGTCCTTATTATTATGCTGGCAGCAACCGCAACCAATCTTTGACGATACGAGATCTTATTGCTGGAAACGGAATTTCACCGCAACAGGCTATATCAGAAGGATGGGAAATGCGCCTTAAAGCAACAGACGTACCTAATCCCTCAAGTATTGGAGCTTTAAGTTGCAATGCAACACGTGTATTTACTGTTAAAAATCATGTTCCAACAGCTGCTATTAATGGTCCATCGGCAGTATTCCAATATGATACCCGACAATATACATCTTTTGATGAGGATGGAGATCCCTCAGATCTCGCTAGTCTGCAATACTTCTGGAAAGTAACAGATAGTGATGGCATTACGCAATGGTTTCGAACTCCTAATATTGATGTTAATTTTCCTGAGTCCGGTATCTATACATTGGAACACTGGGTTATCGATCAGATCGGTGATAAGTCTAATATAGCTACGTTGAAGGTGAATGTTACTAAGAATCTAGCGCCCTCGATGACATTGATAACCCCGTCGGGAACCGGAACCAATCCATCCGTAATAGATGCCGAAATACAAGGAGATCCATTAATTAAATGGAATTATACAGATCCAGAGAGTGATCGGCAGGAGAAGTACCGTTTAGAATTTTTTTCAAAAGACGGACTCTTAGTTAGGACAGTTGAGAACCTTGACACCACAGGTCAGCTGCGGCAATATCAACTCCCTAACCATACATTCAATCGATTTGAATACTTCACTGTATATGGGCGGGCTTATTCCAAGTTATCCTGGTCAGAAATATCTAACGAAAAAACGTTTATCATCGACAATCCGCCGCAGCCTGGATTCACATTAATCACGGATACAGGTAGAGATGCTGCCAAAGAGCCGATTTATCGGACGGATCTTCTTAATATCAAGAGCAAAGCGACGGATCCAGACCTTCCAAAAGGAGATACGATCAGCCATAAGTATGATTTGAAATCATCTAACGGGACGGAAGGATTGGCTAGTACTCAAGCTGAATTTACGAAGAAATTCACCTCAAATGGCGTCTTTACCTTGAAACAGACCGTTACGGATTCTCTAGGACTGTATCGAGAGCTATCTCTGATTATCACCGTAGCCAACCGTAAACCGACCGTAACGATAACGTACCCAACAAGTACTGACTCAAGTAAGCCTATGATCGCAAGTACGCTTACACCAATCATCAAGTGGGATTATCAAGATGAGGATGGAGATGAACAACAGCGGTATAAGGTACAAATTATCAACTTGGCGACAGGGATGGTTAAGGTTCAATCTGGCGAACAAAATTCAAGTGCCAAACAGTGGCAAGTGCCCGCGGGAATATTGGTTGAGAACGAAAAATATGCCGTGGAAGTGGAAGCTTTTGATGGTTATAACTGGAGTAATATCTCAGCGCGTAAATATTTCATGGTTAATCTGCTGAATATTAAAGGTAGGGTCCAGCACACAGAGGAATGGAATAACAACCGTAAAGGCTACAATTTGAACAAGAGCGGTAATGAGGAGAGTCCAAGAGGCTACAATGTGTTTTGGGCAGGTGAGCGATTTATATTGCAAGGGATAGCAACCGGTCTACCTGATACTGTTGAGGTAACGATGACGGGAGGTTATTTTACGCAACTAAATCCAACGAACAGTGACAAAACCTTGTGGACAGGCGAATTATATGATCCAGCATTTGTGAAACTTCCCGATGGTCCAGTGAAATTTACCTTCACAGCTAAGAATGAGTACAATACCAAAATAGATACAGTTACTGTTGTGATCGCTGGCGATTGGTCCGAATATTTTCGGAACCATCGTGTGAAGTAATGATACATCTACGACTTTATCCTTTTTCCATCTAAAAAGGGCTACGCGGAAATACGATCCGTATAGCCCTTTTTTACGAGCAACAACTTATATAACTCCTTCAGTCCGTTCTTCATTCATTCTCATCATTCTTGTCGCAACAGAAGGTGTATGTAAAGGTATATTCGTCGAACGTGCCGAGGCTCTTTGAGCTCTACGCACATAATAGGATAACTTGCCGCTGAATATTTTATGGGAACAGAGTGAAAGAGCGAAATCCTCCGGGGTAACAAAGCAGGAAGGCTTATTCACAGGCTGAACTGCGGTATTTTCAAATAAGGAAGCAACAAAATGAGAGCAGAAATAAGCGTTCTCTCGATCTATTTTAACATTTAGAAGTACGCCGATCAGGCCTAAAAGATGGTATTTATAACGTTCCTGATTTTTCATCATCCCTTGGACATGATTGTACATGGCATCGTATTCCGTGGCACTAACACGTAACTGATAAATAGAGCAATTTGCGCTGCTATAAAAAGGGTGAATGAAATTTTCTTGAATCAGACCCGCGACGAATGGATTGTGCATTTTTTTTCTTCCGAAGCTGTACACCTCACGTAGTTCACTATCAAAGGCGATCGAAGCATGGTTCAGATCAGCTTTTGTAAACCACTTAATGAAACCACTGAAGGCTGTACCTGTACCGGTAAGCACAATATAAACATCCTTTTTCGAAGTCATGTTCAGAATTCCTTTCCACTTGGAGATATTGGATAATGAATGAAAATTTTACTTGAGTAACTCCATCTTACTTTATATTCGAGCATTGTAAAACAAACTTTAGTCGCAATAGAAAACTAGACCATAGGCTAAGTAAAAACCCGTCTCATGACATAGTTACTTTTGCGTATATAAATGCGTAGATATTGCAAAACATAAGCTGTCAAACAAAGAGTTTTTAAAAACAATTGGAATTGCTTCCACACTAGTGATACAATAAGAGTCAAAATGACATTCTTGAGATTTCAGAGGAGGAACTATTAAATGAGTGAACAAGAACAAGCGATCCAGAAGGAAGAAAACTCAACAGTAGATAACCTGTCTATCACAACAATTCGTACGTTGGCTATTGATGCTATCGAAAAAGCGAATTCCGGCCATCCAGGTATGCCAATGGGTTCTGCACCAATGGGCTACCAACTGTTTGCAAAAACAATGAATCATAACCCTGATCATCCAACATGGGTAAACCGCGATCGTTTTGTATTGTCCGCTGGACATGGTTCCATGCTTCTGTACAGCTTGCTGCACCTTAGCGGCTATGATCTTCCTATGGAAGAATTGAAACAATTCCGTCAATGGGGTAGCTTGACTCCTGGTCACCCGGAAGTTGGTCACACAGCTGGTGTTGATGCAACTACAGGTCCGCTTGGACAAGGTATTGGTATGGCCGTTGGTATGGCTATGGCCGAAGCTCAATTGGGCGCAACCTACAACAAAGAAGGACATAACGTAGTTGACCACTATACTTATGCTATTTGTGGTGATGGTGACCTTATGGAAGGGATCTCTTCTGAGTCCGCTTCTCTTGCTGGTCATTTGAAACTCGGAAAATTGGTTGTATTGTATGATTCAAATGATATTTCCCTTGATGGTAAATTGAATCTTTCTTTCTCCGAAAATGTAGCTCAACGTTTTGATGCTTATGGTTGGCAAGTTCTGCGTGTAGAAGACGGAAATGACCTTCCGGCTATTGAAAAAGCTATTGCTGAGGCGCAAGCTGAGACTAGCAAACCGACTTTGATCGAAGTGAAAACAGTTATTGGTTATGGTAGCCCTAACAAACAAGGTAAAGGCGGCCATGGCGGTACTCACGGTTCCCCACTTGGAGCAGAAGAAGCTAAGCTGACCAAAGATTTCTACAAATGGGTATACGAAGAAGATTTCTATGTGCCTGACGAAGTTCGTGCACATTTTGCAGAAGTGAAGAAAAACGGAATCGCAGCTAACAAAGCTTGGGACGATAAATTTGCAGCTTACAAAAAAGCATATCCAGAGCTGGCTGCACAATTCGAAACAGTAATCAATGGCGATCTTCCAGAAGGCTGGGATGCTAACCTTCCAACTTACACTACTGAAGATAAAGCAGTATCGACTCGTGTCGCTTCCGGTAGTGCGCTTAACGGTCTGACTGCTGGCGTTCCTCAGCTAGTGGGTGGTTCCGCTGACTTGGAAAGCTCCACTATGACGCATTTGAATGGTTTGACATCTTTCACACCAGAATCTTATGATGGCCGCAACATTTATTTCGGCGTACGTGAGTTTGGTATGGCTGCTGCAATGAACGGTATTGCTCTGCACACTGGTCTTAAAGTATTCGGAGGAACATTCTTCGTATTCACAGACTACCTGCGTCCAGCAATTCGTTTGGCATCGATCATGAAATTGCCAGTAACCTATGTACTGACACATGACAGTATTGCAGTTGGTGAAGATGGTCCTACGCATGAACCAATCGAACAATTGGCTTCCTTGCGTATCATCCCAGGTCTAACTGTTATTCGTCCGGCTGATGCTAACGAAACTTCTGCAGCATGGGCTTATGCTATGGAAAACAAAGAGAATCCGGTTGCTTTGGTTCTGACCCGTCAAAACTTGCCAATTCTTGCTGGAACCGTAGATGGCGTTCGTGAAAATATCAAACGTGGTGGTTATGTTGTCTCTGATTCCAAAAATGGCACTCCACAAGCACAACTTATCGCAACTGGTTCTGAAGTACAGTTGGCAGTTAAAGCGCAAGCTGCTTTGGCAGAAGAAGGCATCGATGTTCGTGTAATCAGCTTGCCAAGCTGGGATCTGTTCGAAAAACAAGACAAAGAATATCGCGATTCCGTAATTCTTCCAGGAGTCAAAGCTCGTCTTGCTATCGAAATGGCACAAACCTTCGGCTGGGAACGTTACACTGGTGACCAAGGCGATATCCTAGGCATCACTACTTTCGGAGCTTCCGCCCCTGGCGATAGAGTTATGAAAGAATACGGCTTTACTGTAGAGAACGTAGTTAGCCGTGTGAAAGCACTTCTGTAATTAACTGAATAATCATTAGGGGGAGAACAAGTAATGAGTCAGTTTAACAACGCAACGATCGAAAAAGCAGCCAATGTATATTATGGCGGACAAGTAACCAGCCGTACGGTAATTTTGCAAGATGGATCTAAGGTGACACTGGGCATCATGTTGCCGGGTGTGTATGAATTTGGTACTGATGGTCCTGAAATTATGGAGATTCTGTCCGGCGATCTTAAAGTGCTGCTTCCCGGCACTGAGGTATGGCAGGAGATTAAGGGAGCGTCAACGTTCAATGTTCCTGGCAACTCTAAATTTGCGTTGGAAGTATTTGAAGTAACTGATTATTGCTGTTCTTACCCGGTTCTATAGAAAACAGACTTTTCTAAGGGCTGTCCTATAAGTAGCTTTTTTCATTGAGTGAGACGACCCGGATACACTTTAAAAATCGTAGAAGTCAGCAAAGCAGCGGTTCTCCCGTTATTGGAGGATCGCTGCTTTTTGTTGTGGCTGGTGATTGCTTGATGTTCAATTATGTATTCACCATTCTCTTTTGGAGCTTAAGGACTCAAATGACGTTAGAGCTGAATCGGATAATCACTAAATTAGCACTGAGTCAGCACCATTCCTACCACTTAAGGACCCAGATGACGCTATTAGCAAATTTGTAGCCTTTGGAGCAAGCTTTCGGACTCCAGTGCAGCTATTCCATAGAAACAGCCTCATAATTGGCATTTTTTATGCCAATAACGACTATGGAGTCCGATAGCATGCCAAATGTGAGATTATACTGCGAATAAGGTCAGCTGAGTCCGATAGCGCTGTGTCATCACCAACTTTAGGCACCCGGTTAGCGCCAACCCACCGCGTACGGACCCAGATGACGTTAACACTAGATCAACACCAATGTAGCACCGGGTCGACACCAATCCTACCGCTAAGGACCCAGATGACGCTATTAGCAAATTTATAGTCTTTTGAGCAAGTTTTCGGACACCAGTGCAACTATTCCATGGAAATAGGCCCATAATTGGCGCTTTTTATGCCAATAACGACTATGGAGTCCGATAGCCAGCGACAAACTAGCCTAACCAGTAACTAACCAGCATTTCACCACTAATTCAGTAACTTTTTGCGACTAACCAGTACTTCGCGACCTTCTTAGTAACTATCCCACCAACACCGCCACAACGTCCCGAGTAACTCTACAGCAACCAATATTTTCTTGCACTACAACTGTTAATTTGGTATTATAAATATACAAACAAACGTTCGTATATTTGATTTAACAATGGAATTCTCCATAAAGAAAAGACCGTATCGCAATATCATGTGCGGGGCGGTCGTAAATGTTCTTATGAAGGAGGTATTGAGTTCTTGAATTTATTTATCGGATACATTTGCACCCATCTTTTGGCCGATCCACTCTTCGTAACATTTCACTACGGCAGAGAGATCTTCTTCACCATAACCTTGGGTGAATCCAGCTTGGAACATGCTTTTAGCCAAGCCCAGCATAGGAGAAGGAACGCCTGTTGAATCGCTGTGGGCAGAGGCAAGCTTCAAATCCTTAAGCATTAGAGCGAGGGAGAATTGATTGCTGAAATCATCTTCTATGATTTTACGGCCTTTAAGCTCAGCTTGTTTGCTGCCCGCAGAACCAAGTTGTACCAGTTCCAGGAACTTGTCTGCTGGTACGCCTGATTTAACGGCAATGGCGAACCCTTCGGCTAGGGCAACATTATGAATACCTACCATAGCATTGTGAGCCAGCTTGGCCACAGCGCCGCTGCCGTTATCACCCATATGTAGCAGCTTCTTACCCAAAGTATCAAAGATATCACGATGTTGTTCTATGACCTCAGCACTACCGCCGACCATGAACACTAAGGTTCCTTCAATCGCTGCTGGTTTGCTTCCAGTTACTGGCGCGTCTAGGAAATGTCCACCGCGAGCTTCTACAGCAGCGGCAATTTCACGAACTAGTCCTGGTGAAATTGTGCTGGAATCAATAATTAGTCCACCAGGCTTCACAGCATCAAGAATACCATCTTGACCATAAAACACTTCACGAACTGAATCATCATTGCTGATCATGGTAATAATAACATCCTTACCCTCAGCCGCTTCGCGGGGCGTGAGAGCAGTCTGGGCACCTTCTGCTTCAAGAGGTTTACATTTGGCTGCCGTACGGTTGTATACCGTAACCTGAAAGCCGCCACGTAGTAAATTGGAGGCCATAGGCGCACCCATTGTTCCGAGTCCGATAAAACCGATTTGTTTCATTTATATAGCCACCTTCCGTTTTCTTTATTCTATCACGGCACTTTGTCCAGCACCACAGCACACCTATGTCTTTTGATACAGGAAACGCTTCCAAGGAACTTTGAAAAACTTGGTTCTAATGCCCTCTATGTGCCCTAAGACCTTGCCAGTCAAGGCAAATTAAAGTATCCTAATTATAAAGTTGTAACAAACGGTTTTAAATTTAAAGAGATAAAACAGGAGGTTACCATTACCGATGTCTAAGAAGATTAATTTTGACTACACAAAAGCTCTTTCGTTTTTTAACCAACAAGAAATCGACAACCTTGCCGCCCCAGTTAAGCTAGCACACGAACAGTTGCATAACAAAACTGGTGTAGGTTCTGACTACCTTGGATGGATCGATCTGCCGACAGCATATGATAAGGAAGAATTTGCTCGCATTCAACAAGCTGCTAAGAAGATCCAAAGCGATTCCGAGGTACTGATTGTAATTGGTATCGGAGGTTCTTATCTGGGAGCACGCGCAGCTATTGAGGCGTTATCGCATTCTTTCTACAATAACCTTTCTAAAGATAAACGCAAAACTCCAGAAGTTTATTTCGCTGGTAATAACATTAGCTCTACATACATCACGCATCTGCTTGATCTAGTAGAAGGTAAAGACTTCTCCGTGAACGTAATCTCCAAATCTGGAACTACTACTGAGCCAGCGATTGCTTTCCGCATTTTCCGCGCTGCTCTGGAGAAGAAATACGGCAAGGAAGAAGCTCGTAAACGCATTTACGCTACTACAGACAAGGAAAAAGGTGCCCTTAAGAAATTGGCAACTGAAGAAGGTTATGAATCCTTCATCATTCCAGACGATGTAGGCGGACGTTACTCCGTATTGACACCTGTAGGCTTGCTGCCGATTGCTGTAGCTGGCATTAACATTGAAGAAATGATGCAAGGTGCTGCTGCCGCTGCGGATGAGTTCAACAATCCAGATGTAGCTACTAACCAAGCTTATCAATATGCTGCAGTTCGTAACGCTTTATACCGTAAAGGTAAAACAACTGAAATCCTCGTCAACTATGAGCCTTCCTTACACTTTGTATCTGAGTGGTGGAAACAATTGTTTGGCGAAAGTGAAGGTAAGGACTTCAAAGGAATTTATCCTTCTTCCGTTGATTTCTCCACAGATCTACACTCCATGGGTCAATTTATCCAAGAAGGTAACCGCAACATTTTTGAAACGGTTATCCAAGTAGATCAAGTAGCTCATCATGTTACGATTGAGAATGATCCGGATGATCTGGACGGCTTGAACTTCTTAACAGGTAAGACTATGGATTTCGTGAATAAGAAAGCTTTCCAAGGTACAATGCTTGCACATACAGATGGTCAAGTACCTAACCTTATCGTTACTATTCCTGATCAAACACCATACACCTTTGGATATTTGGTGTACTTCTTTGAAAAAGCCTGCGGTATCAGCGGATACTTGCTCGGTGTTAACCCATTTGACCAACCAGGCGTAGAAGCATACAAGAAAAACATGTTCGCATTGCTTGGCAAACCAGGTTACGAAAAAGAAAAAGCAGAGCTAGAAGCAAGACTTACTGAATAGTATTGCAGTAGGTTTTACAATAGCTAGTTATCACAGAACATTCATACTAATGTAAGTCACCAGGAGCAGTCCATAGGTAATCCAATACCGGGACTGCTCCTGACATTATATGAAGACATCATATGTAAATAAGGACTGGAATAATTATGTTAGAACACTATCGAACGGTCCGCTCTTCCGGCTCAAAGGAAGTTGTGATCCGCAAATCTCGCTTCATTGGTCATGTTATGCCAGTGGAGAATGAAGAAGAAGCTTTGTTGTTTATCGAGGACATCAAGAAGAAACATTGGAACGCAACGCATAACTGTTCTGCTTATGTGATTGGGGAGAGAGACGAAATCCAGAGGCAATCGGACGACGGGGAGCCGAGTGGTACAGCCGGCAAACCGATTTTGGAAGTAATCCGCAATCAGGGAGTTAAAAATGTCGCAATCGTAGTTACCCGTTATTTCGGAGGCATTATGCTGGGTGCCGGTGGGCTGATTAGAGCTTATACGGATGGAGCAGTGCTTGCGCTTGAAGCAGGAGAAGTAATCACCCGTGTACTGAGACGAGAGGTATTCGTAGAGATCGAGTACACTTGGCTGGGCAAGGTTGAGAACGAACTTCGAGGAAGAGGGATTCAGACTGGCGAGACTTTGTTCACCGACAAAGTAACGTTGTTATGTTTGCCGCGAAATGATGAGGGTGAGACTTTTATGGCATGGATAACAGATCTAACCCAAGGGCAAGCCCTGATAACAGAAGGGCGGCGGATTTACTACAGCGAAGGGGATTAGTATATGGCAAGGAGAGCAGTGGAGCAGGAGTTGTCGAGGGAAAGGATTCTAGAGGCCGCTAGGCATCTATTTATAACCAAAGGGTATCGGGCAATTTCAATGCGAAGTATTGGTCAGCATTTGGGATATAGCCACGGCTCTCTCTATTATCATTTCAAGGAAAAGGCGGAGTTGTTCTACGCTATTGTTGTAGAGGATTTTAATCATGTGGCTGCTTTACTCAGCCAAGTAATGAATAAACCGCCTGAAGAAGGAATGACAAGGGTAGAACAGCTGATTATGGAATTTATTAGATTTGGAATAGATCATCCCTATCAATATGAAATTATGTTCATGATTCGCGATGAGGAATTGCTAGCTTATTGTAGAGCAGAACAGGGACGATGTTTTGATTTATTCTCAAGTATTGTACGCCGTCATATGAAGGAAGAGGGATATGTGTCTGAGGACTGGCAGAATGTGCCGTTAACAATGTTCTTGTCTGCACACGGATTTATTTCTTATTATATCCAGGATAAAGTATCGTTTGACGATGTGAAAGAGGCAGCGTTAGCTCATATAAAGGTTTTATGTCGCAGCCTTTAACATGCTGTTTTTTTTATAGATCTTCACTTTAAAGCTGTGCATTGGTATAACACTGCTTCTCTGCTTGATGAAAGTATTACTAGACTCTAGTTATAGTCTAAATGGCCGCTCCGTAGCGATAACGGAAGCGGCCATTTGTATGTTTATTATCCCTCTACTATTTTTAAGAAACATTGCCGGCGTCTAGGTCCATCGAACTCACAGAAATAAATACCTTGCCAACGACCGAGAATTAATTCACCTTCGTGGATGATCAGGGTCTGGGAAGGCCCGGTAGTAATAGATTTAAGATGAGAGGCAGTATTGCCTTCCGCATGCCGATACTTCGGATGCTCCCAAGGGTAGACCTCATCCAGACGCATCAGAACATCATGCTTCACATCAGGATCCGCATTTTCATTAATAGCAATACCAGCAGTGGTGTGAGGACAATAAACTACAATTAATCCGTCTTGAATTCCACTTTTTTTTACATAAGAAATGACTTCCCGAGTAATATCACGCAATTCATCCCGCTTTGTAGTAGTGATCTCCATAGTATGCAACATAATCATTCCCCTTCCTGTGAGGTGCCATTTTTTAGTGTACCTTTGATACATATATTTTAAC
The DNA here is from genome assembly GCF_038002845.1 of Paenibacillus sp. FSL F4-0122. NCBI lineage: Bacteria > Bacillati > Bacillota > Bacilli > Caryophanales > Paenibacillaceae > Paenibacillus > Paenibacillus sp. FSL F4-0122. The sequence continues at coordinate 936,977 of NZ_JBBODI010000001.1, read as the reverse complement.
CCAAATTCACTTGAAAGTAATTGACGGCGGTGAGAAGGATTTGGTAAAGTAGTAATAATATAAAACCAAGTATATAAATAGGAATAATTAATGAGGATTTTGGTTAGTATACCGACCGGTTATCCGGAGGTGGGAGGGCAAAAATCATTGAATTCGCTGCTTAGACACAAAGGCTGGACTTGGGGTTTCCGAACTACAATTTTGCTCTATTTTGTAGTATTGATCGTGTTGCCCATACTCGGGGTCTATTACAACTCTTTTTCTCTTGGTTTTGGCAATTTTGTGGAAAGCGTCAGCGACCCAATTGCTTGGAAGTCGGTGCTGTTAACCTTAAAGCTGGCGATTATCGCTACTTTAATTAATGTCTTGTTAGGAACTATGATTGCTTGGGTCCTTATTCGTTATCAATTTGCTGGTAAAGCGCTGCTAAACAGTCTGGTCGATTTACCTTTTGCACTGCCAACAGCTGTCGGAGGTTTGATGATTCTACTGCTGCTTGGACCAGGGAGCCTTATCGGCAAAGCAGCTGAGGCACTTGGATTTGAAATTGTTTTTCATCAACCGGCTATCGTAATTGCTATGGTGTTCGTGACGTTTCCATTCGTGATTCGAGCGGTTCAGCCCTTGCTGGAGGAGTTGGATCCATCCGAAGAGGAAGCAGCATATACAATGGGTGCCAAGGGAGCAAGGGTATTCTGGCAAGTTATTCTTCCATCTATGGCGCCTGGGATGATCAGTGGTGGGATGCTCGCATTTTCAAGGGCACTTGCGGAATTTGGTGCAGTGGTACTCGTCGCAGGTAATATTCCGGGCCGTACGCTTGTATCTTCTGTTTTTATTTTTGGTGAAGTTGAAAGTGATAATCCGGTCTCCGCCGCTGCGGTTTCTGTTATTCTCTTGACCTTATCCTTTCTCATTCTTTGGCTGATTAATATGCTGCAGATGCGGGGGAGACGCTCATGAGAAAACTATGGATTGCTCTTACTTATTTAGTGTTTTTTTTGCTGATTGCTGCTCCATTAGGAAAAATGGCTATGGGTGCTTTTAGTGAAGGATTTGGTGGTTTCTGGAATGCTCTGACTAGGCCCGAAGCGCTGCATGCGCTAATGATGACTGGGCTTGTTGTGATAGTAGTTACGTTATTAAATACATTGTTCGGTATTATGATGGCTCTGTATCTTGTTCGGGCGAACTGGATCGGCAAGCGTCTAAAAGGATTATTGAACAGTATTGTAGATTTGCCTTACGCAGTATCCCCTGTAATTGGAGGATTGATGATTGTCCTGTTGCTGGGTCCCGATAGTACCTTGGGGGCGATTTTTGAGGGGATTGGACTAAAGATCGTTTATGCGATTCCCGGAATGATCATTGCCACTTTATTTGTTACCTTTCCTTTAATGGTGCGCGAGGTGATGCCGGTGCTTCAGGAGATTGGTTCACAGCAGGAGGAAGCGGCTTCGACATTGGGCGCTCGTAGCTGGACTATTTTTTGGAAGGTAACTTGGCCTTCGATTCGTTGGGCGGTTGTGTATGGTGTCATTCTTACGGTGGCACGTTCACTTGGAGAGTTCGGTGCGGTGCTCGTGGTCTCGGGGAACATTATGAATAAAACCCAGACGGCGACAACTTTAGTCTATCAGGATGTTGAGAATTTTAATGTAACGGCTGCTGGAGGAATAGCGCTAGTTCTGGCTGCATTTTCCGCAGGTCTGCTGCTGTTGATGGAATGGACCAAGAGAAGAAAGGAAGTGCAGTAATATGCATGTAGAAGTGCGGGGGTTAAACAAGCATTTTGGAGATTTTCATGCGGTCAAGGACGTCAATTTCACCATTACAAAAGGTCACCTGATTGGATTGCTCGGCCCAAGTGGAGGCGGGAAAACCTCAATTCTACGTATGCTGGCGGGACTGGAGTCACCGGATACCGGAGAGATTATTTTTCATGGTCAAACGGTGAACAATCTTCCTCCTCAAGAACGTGGGATCGGCTTCGTCTTCCAGAACTATGCACTCTTCAAACATATGACTGTATTTGATAATATCGCTTTTGGTCTAAAGGTTAAAAAGGCTAACAAAACAGCCATCCGCGATCGTGTTATGGAACTTGTGGAGCTTACAGGGTTAAAAGGGTTCGAGAAACGTTATCCGCATCAGCTATCAGGGGGACAACGTCAGCGTGTGGCTTTTGCACGTGCGCTTGCGCCTGAACCACAGCTGCTGCTTTTAGATGAACCTTTTGCCGCTATTGATGCGAAGATCCGCCAGGAGCTGCGCGCTTGGCTGCGTGAACTGATTGAACGTGTAGGTATCACCTCTATTTTCGTAACCCATGACCAAGATGAAGCGATTGAAGTAGCGGATGAAATCATGATTATTAATCAAGGACGCTTGGAACAAAAGGGTACCCCGTGGGATATTTACAAGGAGCCTAAAACACCGTTCGTGGCAACATTTATCGGTGAATCTACGCTGATTGAGAACGCTTCTGAGGTTAAAGGCTTTACAGGTGCGGGGGACGGCAAGCCTACCAAAGCACTGATTCGTCCTGAATATATTGAAGTGGGTAACCTGCATGAGTTCAAGATGGCTTCTGCCACGGAAAAAGGTGTTGTGAAACATCTGCATTTCCGCGGAAGCGAATGGCTCGTTGAGGTTGAAGTAAATGGCCACAAGCTGGTCACCTACCGTTCGTTGGAGAAAGAAACCTTGCAGCCGGGTCAGGAAATTTCAGTACTGGTACATCGGGCTTATTTATTTAATGATGAGCGCAGCTGGATCCAGGAGAACAACCTGAAAGAAGATCCAATGCCGATTTTTATTTAAAAATAAATAAAATGATTTTCAATTTTTTTGATAGTAGCGAATGTGATGAGCTAGGATTAGAGGAACTGATGTGAAGGTAAGAAGTAATGAAGTGGAAGTTTGGAACTGTAGGAGCGGAGTGACCGCCTTTGTTTCCGGATTTAATCCGCTGAGATTATAAAATCAATAAATCTGGGAACAACAGCGGCCGAAAGTCCAAACATTCCACGTAATTACGGCAAAGACCAAACGTTGGTTACTTGAATTTTAAGTTTCAGCCATAGAGCTACTTTCAAGGAAATATTAAAAATCATTACCTCGAAGGATGTGGGCCGCAATGAATGTCAAAAGGAGCAGACAACTGCACGGATGTTTTGCTGCCCTAATGCTGGCCATACTCACGCTGACAGCAGTCGGTTGCGGGAATGTGAAGGCAGTTACGACGATGGCAGAGCCTTCGAAGCAAGGGGATGTTACGCTGGTAATTGGCGCATACAGTGTGGCTAAGGATGCAATGCAGGATATTTTGCCGTTATTTGCTGCCAAGTGGAAAGCGGATACGGGTCAGGATATTAGTTTTCAGGAGTCTTATGAGGCTTCAGGGACACAGGCACGAGCGATTGTAGGTGGATTTGAAGCGGATGTGACGCTGCTAGCCATGGAAGGTGATGTCGAGAAGCTAGTTAAGGCTGGACTCGTAGCGTCAACATGGAAAGAGCAGGGTGAACAAGGTATGGTGACACGTTCAGTAGTTGCTCTTGGTACCCGCGAGGGAAATCCCAAAGGCATTCGCGATTTTGCGGACTTAGCCAAGCCGGGGATTAAGGTGTTATATCCAAACCCGAAGACCTCTGGTGGTGCGCAATGGGATATCAACGCGATCTATGGGGCTGGTCTGAAGCTGTCAGAGGAGCAGGAGGGGGCAAAGGATCCAGCAGCAGCCAAAGCTTTTTTGGAAAGCATCCATGCCAATGTAGAGTCTCTGGATAAGAGTGGCCGCGCTTCTATGGCAGCCTTCGAGTATGGAGTGGGGGATGTAATTGTCACCTATGAGAATGAACTGCTGGCGCGGATTGCTCAGGGAGTCAAATACGAAGTCATTATTCCTAAAAATACAATTCTGATTGAGAATCCGGCGGCTGTTATAGAGAAATATGCGGATGAGCATGGGACACGCATAGCATCAGAAGCACTGGTTGATTTTTTGATAACCCCACAGGCACAAGAGATCTTTGCAAAATATGGCTTTCGTCCCGTGGATAAACAAGTCTATACTGAGCACAAAAGCGATTACCCTGATCCGGCGGGCCTCTTTGATATTAACTATTTAGGAGGCTGGGATGAGGTGCGAAGTTCACTTTATTCCAAGCGTGGAATTTGGTATCAGGTACTTGCCGGAATATAAGGTAGAGGTATAACAAAAGAGTCATCCCAGCAGTTCTTCTGTGGTGGGGATGGCTTTTTTTGGTGGGTCTCTTTAAGATAGAGAGAGGGTAATTTTGATTTATTACTTCGTTGAAGAGAACCTGAAGGAGAGATAACAGATGGATACGTTGGTGTTTTTGGGTACAGGGGATGCCATGGGGGTTCCTCGGGTATATTGCAGCTGTGAGACCTGTACAGAGGCAAGGGAACAGGGTGAAAATATTCGCCTGCGCTCTTCTGTACTTATAGATAATGGCAGTGACTTTTTAGTGATCGATTGTGGACCTGACTGGCGGCGTCAGATGGAGGCGCAGGGAGTACGGAATATGCGCAGACTGCTGGTGACACACGCTCATTTTGATCATATTGGTGGGCTGCCGGAATGGGCGGATTCTTGCCGTTGGATGGGATATAAGGGCCAGCTCTATGCACCAGCGGAAGTGATTCCGATTATTGAGCGGCAATACCCGTGGCTGCGCAATCAGATCGAGATGATTCCTTGTGATGAAGGTATAGAGCTAGACGGCTGGACAATAGATACCTGGAAAGTGAACCATGGCAAGAATGGATACTCGTATGCTTTTCGTCTGGAGAAGGAGGGCTATGTATGGGTGTATTGTCCAGATTCCATTTCTCTTGGAGCTGAAGAGACACGCCTGATGCATGGAGCTGACTTGCTGGTATTAGGTACAAGCTTCTATTACGAAGCAGCGGAGTTATCGACTCGTTCTGTGTACGATATGACGGAAGCAGCGGAGCTGCTGCAAACTGTGAAGCCTCAAAAGGCAATCTATACCCATATGTCGCATGATGTGGATATGAGAAAATCATATATTTTACCGGAAAATGTTACGCTGGCCGAGACGGGGATGAGAATACCCTTAGGATCTTCGGAGATCAGCTGAAATTTAGATAAAAAGAAAACTCCCTTTTGCTGGAAGGAAGTTTTCATGATCCTATTTAAACCTGTTATATTCCGCCTTGTTGAATATGTTTAATGAACTCTTCAAGCCAATAAATGGAGTGGTCCGCTTTAGTTGAGATATTCACTAAATCAAAAAGGGACATCATTCGGGCAACTTCAGCCTGTTGATGTTCCTTTTGTGATTTCTATTGCATTCAGTATTCAGATCCCGATATATACTATATAATCAAAAAGCATATCGTATTATTTTTACATATTTAGAATAATTATCATCGCCAAAGGAGGAGTACGAAGTGGCTGACTCCAAGGATCCAATCCTGCTTGATTTTCCCGAGAGTTTTGAAACAGAGAGGCTGCTCATTCGTGCCCCTTTATGGGGAGATGGAGTTAGCATGAATGAGGCTATCCGTGAAAGTATAGATGAATTGAGACCTTGGATGGCTTTTGCTCAAGTAATACCCACATTAGAAGAATCAGAGAAAGTTACTAGAGAAGGCAGACTGGAGTTTCTAAAAAGGGATAAGCTACATATGCGTATTTTTAGAAGGGATACGGAGGGTTTTATCGGCTGCATTAGCCTGCATCATCTAAACTGGGAACTCCGCAATTTTGAGATTGGTTATTGGATCCGGAGCGCCTGTGCAGGCAAAGGATATATGACAGAAGCCGTAAATGGAATCACCAATTTTGCCATACGGGAACTAGGGGTGAATCGTCTCGAAATCTTTTGTAGTGAACGAAACACCAAAAGTGCCGCGGTAGCCGAACGTGCGGGTTTTACACTGGAAGGGATCCTGCGCAGTGCGAGTCTTGGGTATGACGGGGAACGGCATGATAATAAGGTGTTCGCTAAGGTTAGAGGTATAGAATTTTAAGTGAGAGGGCTGGTTCTTTGAAGCAGAAAGGCGTTTTCTCAAGATTAAGTACATACATGTTAAGGCACAAGCTCTTATATACGATTTTATTATTTACGACTTTATTTGGGATTGTTCTGGATTTAACGATTGCTTGGCTGCTCTCAGTAATTACGGATGCTGCGGTTAGACTCGATGTGAAAGCTTTTAAAGGGCTGGTTATTTTTGGATTAATCTACTTATTAGTGAGTGCAATTAACGGTTTCATCGATCGATATTTCAAAAATAAAATCTCTGCCAAGATCAGAAATGAGCTGCGGTTGGATATGATGCGGCATGCCTTAGCTCTTCCTCAGTCTTATTTTGACCGTAATCATTCCGGGGATTTATTGTCCCGCTTTACTAATGATAATCAATCTGTTGGTAATGCTGCAGGCGAGGTAATGATTGATCTAATCCGTAACCCTTTACTAGCCCTCGCGGCTTTTGGTTATTTGCTCTATATTAACTGGTTACTGGCATTGATCTGTTTTGCAATGGGACCTTTGATGTTCCTTACGGGAAAAATCTTCGGTTCAGCGATGCGTGAGAACAGTGTGAAGATTCAGACTAATATGAGCAAGATTACTTCCTTTTTACATGACATTCTAGGCAGTAGTATGGTGTTTAAATCCTTTAGCATTGAACGCAGACTAATGAAGCAATATCAGGAGCATAGTGAGAATATTACTTCTGAAGAATTAAAACGGGGAAGAATTGAGGGAGCTACTGGCTCATTCTCCTCTTTTTTGGGAAACTTTACGTTTCTTCTGGCGCTGGTCGTGGCTGGTTATTTTGTGGCAAAAGGATCACTTGAGGTCGGTGCGATGATTGCTTTCATCCAGCTCATGAATTATTTAGTAATGCCGTTCTCGTCATTGCCGGGACTGATCAATTCGATGCAGCAATCACTTGGGGCGGCGGGACGGATCTTTGAGGTGTTGGATAGCCCGGTGGAGGTTGAGACCCTTCCAGAAGTGGAGACTAAGCAACCAGAATTTGAGAGTATGGTTATGTCGTCGATCTCTTTCTCGTATCCGGGAGCAGAGAGACAAAGTATAAACAAGATTAGCTTAGAGCTTCAAAAGGGAACACAGATGGCGGTTGTGGGACCGAGTGGTGGAGGTAAATCTACGCTTTTTAAACTATTGCTGGGATTGTATGAACCCGATGAAGGCGAAGTAATAATCAATGGGCAGCGGATCAACGAGATGAGTCTGGCTAAGCTTAGAAGTTATTTTTCCTATGTGCCGCAAGAGGCAGGTCTTTATACGGGAAGCATTCGTGATAATATCCGGAATGGAAATCCAGAGGCGGATGAGCAAGAAATTCTGGAAGCTTTGCGAAAAGCGAATGCCTATGATTTTGTAATAGAATTGCCTGAGGGACTGGATACTGATATTGGTGAGGAAGGCTCACGACTGTCCGGGGGACAACGTCAGCGGCTATCCATTGCAAGAGCAATTCTGAGAAACGCTCCTATTCTGCTGTTGGATGAAGCTACTGCTGCACTTGACAATGAATCAGAAAAACTGGTGCAGCAGGCTATTCGTAAACTAATGGGAGATAAAACTACACTCGTTATCGCGCACCGTTTATCTACGATTCAGAACGCTGATATCATTCTCGTGATGGAGAATGGTGAAATTGTAGAGAGTGGAACGCATGAGGTACTGCTTGCTGCCGAAGGAAGATATAATGATTTGTACTATTCTCAGCTAGAGCAGGAAGAAGAGAGTGGAATGGGACCCGAGAAAGTGGAATTAGCTTCTACAGGAGTTTGAGTTTTGGAATAAAAAAGGGTGCAGCAACGTCATAAAATATGGCGTTGCTGCACCCTTTTGCTTAAGGAAGTTTAGTTCACTTTATTAAGAATGAATTTATCAATCGCATATTTCACGCCATCGTCATTGTTGCTTAAGGTCACAAAATCAGCAATTTCTTTCAGAGCAGGAATAGCATTCTCCATAGCGACGCCAAGTCCGGCAGCTTCCAGCATCTCATGGTCGTTCCAAGAATCACCTACAGCGATAGTCTCGGAAAGATCACAGCCGTAATGTTTGGCTAGGAATTCAAGTGCAATGCCCTTGGTTCCTTCATGATGCATGATTTCCAGGAAGTGTGGTTTGGATTTGGTAATATGCACGGAATCACCAAGCAATTCATGCAGGATTGGAGCCAGTTCATCCAAGAAATCAGGATCATCGATAATTAGCATTTTTGGTGTTTTTTGCGGGACAAGCTTTTCCCAGTCAGGCTCAATAAAATATTGCGTTTTATTCAAGTCCGTATAGTCTTTGATCTTTTGGTTGTCTTCACGGGCATATAGCTTGTCGTCAATGTAAGTTTGCAGATGCAGATTATGCTCCACGCAGTAAGTGAACAGCTTGCGGACTGCATCTTGCGGGACGTAACGCTCATACAGTACTTTTTCATCGAGCAAGTTCTTAACGAGTGCACCCTGGTAAGTAATGATAGGTACGTTTAGTCCAGTTTGACGGGCAATGGCTTGAGCGGAAGCGTAAGCACGGCCTGTAGCAAGGGTTACAACAACACCTGCGGCAACTGCCTCTTCAAGCGCAGTTTGGGTAGCGGGTGTTACTTCCTTGTCATCATTAATCAGAGTGTCATCAATATCAATCGCGATCAATTTGTACATTTGTCTCTCTCCTTATCTCTTTCTAAATAAATGTAATTTGGAAAAATAACTCTTCTTATGTTGATTCTGACCCGGTTCCGGGCTCAGCTCTGCCATAAGCATAGCCCCCAGAATACAACCACAACCGAGCAGAGCGGACAACCCGAGTGTTTCCCCGCCAAAGGCTAAACCCGTCAGAACGGCAAATACCGGTTCTGTGGCATAAATAATGGCTACCCGCGATGGGGTAGTATATTTCTGACAGGCGGTTTGAATCCAGAAGGCAAAAGCGCTGGTTGGCCCAATGGAGATCAGCAGAGCCCAAAGCACATCTGGGTCCTTAATCAGCTCCCCGCTGTGGGCGAGCGGTGTTGCCCCTTCAAAAATAAGCGAGGCAGCAATACTGAACAGCCCAACGAAAGCAAGCTGCAGAGTAGCTAGCGGCAACGCCGGATAATGAGGTGCATAAACGCCAGTATAGGCTACCTGTAACGCAAAAGCTATGGCACATAGAAGAATCAAGGCATCGCCTTTATTCAAGGATAATGCAGAGCCCGTGAAGGTCAACAGATAAAGCCCGATTGCGGCGAGTGCCGCACTGAACCAAGTGTATCGTGAAATCGCATGCTTCAATAAGGCTAGAGACAGAAAGGGTACTAGGACAACTGATAGCCCGGTAATAAAGCCGGTATTAGAGGTTGTTGTATATAGAAGTCCCATAGTCTGAAAGCCATAGCCCAAAAACAAAAAAAGGCCAAGCAGCAGAGAATCGCGTACCATGCGGAAACTTAGCTGTTTCCAATCCTTGCGGTAAGAAATAACTGTGATTAGAGCCAGCAACAGGGCAGCGCCCATAAAGCGGATGCTATTAAACGCGAGCGGTGGCAGCACCTTGACAGCATTTTGTACAATCAGAAAGGTACATCCCCACATCATCGCCACTAATAGCAGGCTAAAATCGGCTATACGGGAACGCTTCACTACTTAGGTCATCCTTTCTTCAGCAGCTGTCGCCTCTATGTAGACGACAAGGTCAAGTTGTCCAAATTGTATCGTATATTCATGGAGAGGACAAGATAGAAATCGCGTAAAGGCTTATATACTAAGCGATTTCAGCGTTTTATGTAGACAAAAAATCCGGGTCTTGATATACTTCGATAACCGCACATTTGTTCTTGTTTTTGCATCTTAGAAAGGAGCGGTTTCACTATGATGGGCAGATCCCATTTAATTATCAGCACCGGGGTTACCCTATCTGTTATGAGTTTGATGGCCCATGAGATTACAATCCCGGTTATTGCCGTCGCGGCATTAAGTTCGCTCCTGCCAGACATTGATGAACCGAATTCGTTACTGGTACGCAAGGCGATTCCTGACTTTCTGCTCAGGATACTACAGGTTGCTTTGATAGGAGCAGCGATTTATCTTTATTTTGCAGGAATCGTTGAAAGCCCTTGGAATATTGTACTGGCCCTACTTGTGGGGAGTGTAACTTTCCTGCCGGGAAGAAAGCTGCGGCATCTGGTGATGGTACTAATCGCTACTGCGGTATTTGCATACGGAGGGGCGTATGATCCTTGGAACTACATAGTAGCTTGTATACTCGTAGTTACATCACTTGTCCCGCATCGTGGATTGACTCATACCTTATATGCTGTTGCAGGCTGGAGCACTTTATTGTATTTTGCTTCATCGGGTATACAGGATGGTGGTAGTCTATGGATAGCAGGCGGCATGTCTTATGCGCTTCATCTATTGGCCGACTCTCTCACCCAAAGGGGAATTACGCCCCTGCCGCCCATTCCATTTAAGCTGCGTCTAAAGCTAATGAGTACAGGCACGAAAAAAGGTGGAGCTGTAGAGAATGTTTTTATCTTGCTCACACTCGCCCTAGTTGTATATGTATTTATACTTTCTCCTTGAGATTTACGGATATGAAGCACATAATGAATTACCGCTAGAACACACAGGAGGCGGCTGTTATGCGGGGGGATTCCTTAGTGAAGTGGTTTGGAAGATTGCAGATTCGTAATAAAATAATCCTTATTTTTATACCGTTGATCATTTTTCCATTGCTTGCTTTAGGCTTGCTCTCAGGGCAGATGTTCAGCCGTTCGATGATCGAAAAGGCTAAGTACAATTTTAAAGATGAATCCAAGCTCATCATGCAGCAAATAGATACGATTGTAAAAAATACGGAGAGCAGTGCCAACATTATAACTACCGACATCCATCGGATGTATGCTGAACGTCCGTTGTTATCCTCGACAGTGGAGCAGACGCGGTTTCGCAATTTAATGCAGAGCCAGCTTTCTATCGATCTGATTATTTTTCCGGATGTCGATTCTGCTGTATTTGTGGATACGGAAGGCCAGATTTATTCCTCTTACGCCTACGGTAATCCTAACGAGCAGAAGGTATTTACCAGCGATATGCTGGAGAAGGCTAAAGAAAAAGGCAGCTACGGTGTCAACCGTTGGCTTCCCATGGAACAGAGAGATTATCTGGTTAGTGATCCGGCAGTTCCGGTGCTCACACTGAGTAAAGTCGTGTACAATCTTAAAACGGGCAACCTAATAGGTACATTATTTGTGAACGTAAAAGAAGATGCTCTCTCTGCTTTTCTGGAAACCGCTAGAGAAACCTCTTCGGACAAGAAATATTTTATAGTAGACGGAACGCAAAGGACCGTGTCCACCCCTGATAAATCAAAGCTTCTACTGAAGCCTGAGGACAGACTGAACGGCAGTCTTAGGAAGACGGGAAGCTCTGTCTCGGAAATTATCGGCAAGGGGAGCGGGCGAGAGCTGGTCACTGTGACGTATTATGATAAGCTGAATTGGAAGCTTGTGAATACGATTTCGCTGCAGAAGTTAACTGCGGATATTCACCGTAATATAACGTTAACTATATTCGTGGGAATAGGATGCCTGTTACTGTCTCTGCTGCTTGCAGGAAAGCTGTCACAGATTATCGTAAATCCGCTTCTTCAAGTGACGAAGGCGATGCGTAAAGTAAGGGAAGGCGATCTGAATGTCACCTCACCAGTGACTACAGAGGATGAGACTGGGCTAATCTCCACCGTATTCAATTCCATGGTTGGTCGTATTCAGGAGCTGATGCGGACGATTACAAACGAACAAGTCCGGAAACGTGAATATGAACTAGCTCTGATCCATGCCCAGATTAAACCCCATTTTCTGTACAACACACTGGATACGATTTATGTACTCAACGATTTGGAGCTTAATGAAGCAGCTCGGGATACGACCAAGGCACTGGCAGATTTCTATCGGGTTGTTCTTAGCAAAGGGAACGAGGTTATTCCACTGTCCGAGGAAGTATCAAATGCAGCTGATTATTTGGCTATTATGCAGGTTCGCAACCCCGACGTATTACGTTACGAGATTAATATCCCGAAATTTCTCGAAGGAGTCAAGGTACCCAAATTGTCCCTGCAGCCGCTCATCGAGAATGCAATCTACCATGGATTAAAAACAAAGGGCAGTCAGGGGCTAATCTCAATAGAGGCTTATACACACGGAAGAGAAGTTATCATTACCGTGGAGGATAACGGTGTTGGCATGTCCGGGGAGCAGGTGTCGCGGATTGTAGAATACCGCTCACGAGAAGGAAAACCGGCATCCATTGGCATTTACAGCGTTCATGAACGGATTAAGCTGTATTTTGGAGAACCATATGGCCTATCGGTAGAAAGTAAACTGGGAAAAGGTACTGTTATGAAAATGACGATTCCCGGTACGGAAGCGCAGGGGGGCAGCGTAGATGTATAAAGTGATGGTTGTAGATGACGAGCCGCTGTTTCGTTATTATATGCGGACCAAGCTGGATTGGAGTAAATATGATTTCAGTGTCTGTGGTGAAGCGTCAAATGGCAGAGAAGCGCTGGAAGAAGCGGAACGGACGAAACCAGATTTGGCTTTAGTGGACATTAGTATGCCCTATATGGACGGTATGGAGCTGGTTACCCGGTTACAGGCCAATGCTCCTGATATGCTTATTGTTTTTGTAACAGGGCACAATGAATTTGATTATGCGCAAAAAGCGATTCGCTTAGGTGTACAAGATTATTTATTGAAACCGTTTAACCAGCAAGAGTTTAACGAGATGATGATCAAGGTGAAGCAGCGCCTTCAGTCACATAAAATAGGTGCACGCAAAGCTGGGAAGCCGGAAATAATTGCAGAAGGAACGGCTTCCAATAAGCTCTTTCCACTCCAAATGGACGAGCAGAATTCCTCTGAAGGGATAGAGGAGTTCTCCTTTCCATCCAAAGAAATCACTCATCTTGGAATTCAGGATGCCATGCTGATGGCGTTAAAGATGGGGGATGGCGATGCAGCGGCGAAGGACATAAGCAAATTAATTGAGATTCTACGACGCCAGAGAGGGGGAGGCAGCTATTCCTTTACTCTATTAATGAGTATAGTATCCCTTTGCCTTGCCTATGCTGGAGAAAGAGGGATCAATCCGGAAAGTCTCTGGAAACCAGCAGGTTCACCGGAGCAGCGGCTACGGGAGATGGATAACTGGGATGAGACTGAAAGCTGGATAAAAGGCTTGTACAGTAAAGTCATTGATCAAGGTCGTGAGCACCGCCCCTCTAAGTCGTACAATTTATTCATTGCCGCCAAAGAGTACATCCGGGAGCATTATTCCGATTGTGAGCTGACAGTTGACCAGGTGGCGAATGGCGTTTATGTAGATACCAGCTATTTACGGAAGGTTTTTCGAAAAGAAGGTGGAATCTCTGTACTTGATTTCATTACCTATACTCGTATGAAGCAGGCCAAGGAACTGCTTGCTGGAGGAAATGTGAGACTGTCTGAAATCGCCGGTAAAGTGGGCTATAATGACCCGAATTATTTCAGTAAATGCTTTAAAAAACACTATGGCATGCCGCCGTCTGAATTTGAGCAGCTGGCTGCCCGTTCCCGCCATATTGGCGTTAATAATGAAATTTAATAAACATATTTGGTGGCGGCTCTCTGGTGAGGCCGCTTTCATTTTGTCCTGTTTATTACCGATTGTGCCCGATATGGCTCTTTTTGGGTCTTCAAGGCTCAAATATAATAGAAACAGGACGATGAAAACGCTAACAAATAGCGGATTCAACTAGCTCCACTAAATAGAGCATCAGAAAGGGGATTCATTATGAGCAACAAGCTATTCAGAACACTGGGGGTTGCAACCGTTTTATCCTTAGCTTTCTCACTTACAGCCTGTGGTGGTAACAATGCCGGAAACGGTGGTTCAACCTCTGAAGGTTCCAATACGACCGCTGGGAATACCGATAAGAAAATTCAAATAAAAATTTATGCACAGCATTTTGACGAAGATACTTCAAAGCCATTTGATTATGCCGTAGAGGAATTAAAAAAGGAAATGCCGGAGGTGGAGATTGTACTGGATGAGGCTGTTCAAGATGGCTACCAGAAGCTGAAAACATATGCCGCGACTGGGAACATGCCGGATATTTATGAAACAGACTGGCCTACGCTGCAAACCTTCGCCAAATCTAAAAATGTCGAGCTGCTTGATGAATACCAAGCCACCAAAGATTTCAAAGCGAATCTAAACACAGGGAATGAGTCCCGTCTAATTGCCCCAGACGGTCATGTATACGCATTCCCATATACGGGAATTGAATTCCAAATGTTGTTTTACAACAAGGATATCTTTAAAGAGGTAGGCATCGAGATGCCGATCAAGACGATCGATCAGCTGGCTGAAGCGGCTAAGAAGCTTTCTACAGCAGGGTATACACCGCTCTCAATTTTCGCGAAGGAGAAATGGATCACTACTTCTTTTTATAGCGGACTTGTGACTCGTGAGGAGACGAAAGGGTTTGGCCCACTCGAAACGAAGGGAACGACAACATTGCCTTCGCCTTATGTAACAGCAGCAGAACAAATGAAGAAGCTGGAAGAAGCAGGCTTGTTCGACGTCAATGCTACGAATACCAATTATGATCAAGCTTCATCTTTGTTCTACCAAGGAAAAGCTGGCATGTTCGTCAACGGTCAGTGGGAAATCTACAGCAGTGCTGAGAAGCTTGGGGATAAAGTGGATTGGATGTACTGGCCAGCTAAGGACGAAGCGACTTATGAGAACAACAAAATGTACATTAACGGTGCAGGAGGTCCTGGTGGCTTTGCCGTTTCTCCAAGCAGCAAGAATGTAGAGACTGCAGTGAAAGTAGCTAGTTTCATCGCACAAAAATATAGCGAATACAAATATACACAGCTGGGTAGCCCGATCGTAGCGACTAAAGTGGATAAAGAAATGACCGGTAAAGTGCCTGCCATGATGAAAAGAATCGCTGAAGAAGTGCTGCCAAACGTGAAGGGGTACGCCAATGCGGTAAGCAGTGTTCAAATTAAAAATGCACTGGACGACAATACACAAAATATGTTGATCGAAGGATTCTCGGCTAAGCAGTTCACGGATAACATGAACCGAGTGCTGAACAAAGAAAATAAATAATTAGAGAAATAAAATAAATAAAAATTGGTCCATGCCCTGCAGCTCACCCGGATCGAGCCCTTATATCGGGTGAGCAGCTTGGCAAGGAAGGAGTGGAATCTTACCGCATGCATAAATACTTAGGTAATAAGAAAGCCATAATGCTGTTTCTGCTTCCCGCTCTGTTGATTTATAGCGTAGTGATTATCTATCCAGTGCTTCAATCCTTTTATCGTAGCTTTTTCGAGTGGGACGGGCTCAGTACGGCTACTTTTAACGGATTGTCCAACTATGTAGAGATGTTTGATGATCCATTGCTTTTGACATCCCTTCGTAACGGCCTTATTTTTGCACTGGTACTCGCTGTATTTCAGATCGGATTGGGAACCATTCTTGCGCTTGCCTGTGCCGATCCGCGAATCAAAGGGCGTAAGTTGTTGAAAACAGCTTATTTTATTCCCGTAGTTCTGTCGGTTACGGTTGTTTGTCAGCTATGGATTGCCATCTACGATCCGAATAACGGATTGATCAATAGGCTTTTTGAAATTATGCATATTCCTTATCAACAAAACTGGCTTACTTCTCCAACCACATCCATAATTGCGATTGCCTTTGTTAATGCCTGGCAGTTCATGGGTTACCAGTTCAGTCTTTTATATGCGGGGGTTAAATCTGTTCCTGAGCAGTACATGGAAGCTGCCACGATTGACGGTTGCTCCAAATGGATGGCGCATCGTAAGGTGACAATTCCAATGATGAAGGAGACGTTCAAATTCTGTCTGATCATTGCCATCACTTCAGGAATCGGTGCTTTTGTACAAATGTTGATTATGACTAACGGCGGACCGGGAACGAGTAACTATACGCTTACCTTTATGATTTATCGTTATGCATTCTTGGAAAGCAACTACGGCTATGCCTGTGCGGTATCGGTTGTGCTTGTCCTTCTGTCGCTTCTGGCCACCATTATTATCAACAAGACATTTGACCGAAATGAAGCATAAGGCAGTACGCCGGAAAGGAAAAGGAACGTTATGAAAAAAGTGAGAGCATTGCTCATACAGCTTCCCTTATGGATTTATTTTATCATTTCCATCTATCCGCTATTATGGATGATTTCTTATTCTCTGAAAAATAACGATGAGATTTTTGTCACCAACCCTTTCGGATTTCCGACTAATTTCCGGATTGAAAACTATGTGGCCGCTTGGTCACAGTTCAATATACCGCGATATTTTACGAATAGCTTGGTAGTCTCTACGATTTCAACGCTACTTATTATCATATTATCGCTGATGTTCTCATTCGCAATTTCCCGGCTGCGGTGGAGATTCCGTGAAGGGGTCAGATTGTATATGACGATCGGAATGTTCATGCCGCTGCAGGTAATTATGATTCCACTTGCCATACTCGTACGGGATTTACATCTGACTAATACCTACGGTGGGCTTATTGTTCCTTATGTCGCCATTGGATTGCCGTTCTCTTGTCTGGTATTCTACGGCTTTATGAAGGGTATCCCTGGGGAGCTGGAGGAATCCGCTTGTATGGACGGCGCGAATGTATACCGGATGTTTCTGCAGATTATTGTGCCGGTTGTAACGCCAGCTGTCGCAACAGTAGCCATTTTTCAATTTCTGAACAACTGGAATGAATTTTTGCTGGCTTATATTCTGATCTCTGATGAGGGGATGAAAACACTGCCGCTGGGTCTATTGTTCTTCCAAGGCCAATACAGCACAGACTGGGGTGGCATGGGGGCGGTTATGACGATGGCGAGTCTGCCAATGGTTATTGTCTATTTGTTCTTTAGTGAGCAGGTGGAACGGGCAATGACAGTTGGATCTGCTGTAAAAGGATAAAGCGAAGAGTATTAATTCATGCAAAAGAGGACTTCTGGCGAATGCGCAGGAGTCCTCTTTTTGATTCAAATCATGACCAGTGAATTCATCCTATTCCTCTAGGAAGACCAATCCGATAAAATCCTCCGGCTCAATACGACCGAAATAATGCTTCAAATCGAGATCAGCTAATGCTTCTCTAACCTCAGCCTCGTCATAACGTTTGCCACGAAGTGCATTTTCAACATCTACTACGTCACCGACTCCGAAGAAGTCACCATAGATTTTGATGTCTTTAATGAGGGAATCTTCAATATCCATCCGAATATCAATAATTCCGGCAGGGAATTTGCGCGTGTGCTTAACGTTGCTTTTTGGTGACAGACCGTAGTTCCAGTCCCAGTTCTGGTAGTGCTCCTTGGAGATCTCGTTAATTTTGTCCCAGTCGGCTTGTTGCAGCTTGTACTGAGGAACCTCAGAAGAATCCATGCCAAAGATCGAACGCAGCAGGCCGGCGCGGAACTCCTCGATCGTCATATCTGTACCCAGCAGCTCTTTGATATTCGCTACACGACTGCGTACGGATTTGGTGCTCTTTGATTTAAACTTCTCTGGATTCACTTTTAGAGAGGCTTGTACATCATCTAAATTAAGATTGAACATCAAGGTACCATGGCTGAACATACGTCCGCGTGTGGAGAACTGAGCGTTACCGGAAATCTTTTGCTCACCAACTTGCAGATCATTCCTTCCGCTTAGCTCGGCGTTAACGCCCATGCTTTGCAGGTAATCGATGACCGGTTGGGTGAATTTCAAAAAGTTATGAAAGGATTGGCCGTCATCCTTGGTAATAAAGCTGAAGTTCAAATTTCCAAGATCGTGATAAACAGCTCCACCGCCGGATAGACGACGTACGACCTGAATATTATTATCTTTTACATACTCTTGGTTAATTTCTTCGATAGTATTCTGATGTTTCCCGATGATGATGGATGGGCTGTTGATATAAAAAAGCAGGTAACTCTCGTCCATCGGCAAGTGCTTCAGCGCATATTCCTCAATCGCCAAATTGATGGATGCGTCAGTAATCCCTGTGTTATCAATAAAAAGCATAGTGAATTCCTCCGTCGCAGCAAAATTGATTACAACCTTCATTTTAAACCAAAAGCGGTTTTTTAACAAAAGAGATCACATCTTTGAGATTCATGTCGGTTTGGGGGAAGCAGGGGATTTAGCTGGTTCCTTCTGCGAAAGCATTGACGTTCTTCCGGCAAAGAGTCAATAATGGTGGCAATGACATACATATCGTGCTAGAGAAAGTAGATAGAGGGAGTGTAATTATGCTTGAAAAATATGGACATGGCGGTGATTTGCTGACGGCAGCGGAGCTCTATGGAGAAGCTGGGGGCACATTTCTCGACTATAGTGCCAACATCAATCCACTCGGTCCTCCACCGGAAGTTTTGGAGCTGCTTAGAACAGCACTGTCAACGGTGGTTACATATCCGGACCCTGGACACCGACGCTTTAAACAACTACTGGCGGAAAATCTTGGCGTAGATAGTGGCTGGTTAACCGTGGGTAACGGAGCAGCGGAATCTATGGCTTTGCTGCTGTTGGCGATAGCTCCGCAAAAGGTTGGCATCGTGGAACCTTGTTTCTCTGAGTATAGGCAGCTTTCCGGGCAATTTGGTGCTGAAGTATTGTCGGTCCAGGGGACTAGGGAACAGCATTTTCGCGCTGGAGTGGAGGAGATTGCCGGGCTGCTGGAACAGGTGGAGCTGTTATTTCTCGGACAGCCGAATAATCCCAATGGAGTTCAGTATGCTGTGGAGGAACTGCGCTTGTTAGCGCAGAAGGCTGAAAGCTGCGGGACTTATTTGGCTGTGGATGAAGCTTTTATTGACTTTATCCCGGAGTCAGAGCGAAATACACTCCTGCCGGAGCTGGAGCAGTTTCCGCATACGGTTCTGGTGCGGTCGATGACGAAGTTTTATGCGATTCCCGGACTGCGTCTCGGGTTTGCGATTTCGCATCCGAAGCTGGCGAAGGCGATGAGCGGAAAGCAGGTCACCTGGAGTGTGAACGGCTTGGCGCTGCTGGCAGGGGAAGCCTGCCTTACAAGCGGACGTGACTATGAACAGCGCACGCGTGAGCTTATTGCAGCAGAACGCGAAACGCTGCGGCAGGGTCTAGTGCAGTTGGGCTGCGATGTCCCACCGGGAGAAGCCAATTTTCTGCTCTGTGGCTTGCCGTCACCGTGGAGTGCGGCTGAGCTGCAGACTAGGCTTGGCCGCGTAGGTATACTTGTGCGCAGCTGCGCTATGTATGCAGGGTTAGGTTCAGGGCATATTCGAGTTGCTGTTAAGGGACATGAGGATAATGCCCGCCTTTTGCTGCAGATGGCGGAGATTCTAGCGACTAAGTGACAGGTGCACGTATTCCTTAATGATGTGCGGAGGGAGCTGACAGCGCTATTGGCGGGGCATCCTTTCGAGGATGGTTGTAAGTATTCAATGAAAGAAATGAGCGGTGAAAGGAGCGGGATCGGCTATGGTGGAAGTGAAGATTCCATTTAATCTTGCAGGGGGAATCAGGGAGTATCATCCGGCCGTCTGGCCAGGGCTTGCTCTGCAGTGGAAGGATAAGCATCTGCTGCTGGAGCTGCCAGCAGCAGCGGATGGTTTATCGAGCGCGTTCTACGGCGGAGGAATGAACCGGCTGCAGCGGGCGGTTAATTTATATGTAGATCGCAATTACGAATGTAGTGATCCTGTCCAGGATATGGAGAATAAGCTGCGCGATTGGGGTTATCCTTTATCCGGCTGTGCCGGTCTGATGACGGCTGTACCGCTAGAGCATGCAGCGGTAGCTGAAGAGGACACGGGTTCAGCGGGGATTTTTGTTTGCGTTACAGCCGCCGCAGGAAATGCTGCGCGCTCAGGCGTGGAACGCAATGTATTGGCTGTGTATCGGCCGGGTACGATTAACATCATGCTCTGCATTGATGGCCGCCTGACACCGGCGGCCATGGTCAATGCTGTGCAGACAGCTGTCGAAGCCAAAGCTGCTGCGCTGGCAGATCTCGGGATTACCGATCCGGAGAATGGCCTAATCGCAACCGGCACAACTACGGATGCTATTGTACTCGCTGTGAGCCAAAGCGGGAGATACAGCGCCGAGCATGTCTACGCCGGAACAGCAACCGATCTCGGAGGCGCTATCGGCCGGCTTATATATAGCGCTGTGACGGGCAGCCTGCTGTCGGTGCAGGCAAGGAAGGACAGCTAATGACAATGGATAGCTGGAGAAGTAGAAGATTGTTCAGAGGTGATTGCCTGTGACAATCGCTTTGGTGTTGCTTGCGGCTTATGTGATTGACCGGATCGTAGGTGATCCGCGTAACCTGCCTCATCCCGTAATTGGTATGGGCAAAGCAATTACGGCTCTGGAGTGGGCGATCCGTCGTTTATGGTCCCGCCCGCAAAGCCTGCGCAGAGCTGGGGTGTTACTTCCGCTATGTGTGGCGGGCGGTGCTTGGGCACTGACAGCCATCCTGCTATGGCTGCTGTCATATATCTCACCTTGGCTCGTCTGGATAGCCGAGGTTTGGTTGATTTCAACCACGATTGCCTCCAAGGGACTAAAAGATGCAGGAATGGCGGTGTACGTGGAATTGCAGAAGGGCGATCTCCCTGCTGCCCGCAAGGCTTTGGGGATGATCGTGGGACGTGATACGACTTCGCTAGACGCCCCTGAAATTGTCCGTGGAACGGTGGAGACCGTAGCAGAGAATATTGTCGATGCGATTATTTCTCCACTTTTCTACGCGCTGATTGGCGGTGCGCCGCTTGCTATGGCTTATCGGGCGGTCAATACACTCGATTCAATGGTTGGTTATAAGAACGATAAATACCGTGATCTCGGCTGGGCATCTGCCCGGCTCGATGATGTTGCTAACTTCATCCCGGCACGGATTACGGCATTACTTTTGGCTCTATGTGCAGGGATGCTTCGTCTGGATTGGCGTAGTTGCCTGCAAATGGTGAAGCGGGATGCACATCTACATCCAAGCCCTAACAGCGGTTATCCAGAATCAGCTGTGGCTGGCGCACTTGGCATCCGACTCGGAGGCGAAAATGTGTATCATGGCGTCGCTTCTTTTCGGGCTTATATGGGTGATCCGGTACGTACGATGGAACCAAATGATATTATCCAGACCTCGCGGATGATGATGCTCTGCTCTTCAATATTTGTAGGTCTATGCGCGGTTGCGGCATGGATATGGATTGGAGGCTGAGCGTCGGTATGGCAATTCCCTCTATAGAGCTTGAGCTAGTGCTTATCCGACACGGGCAGACGAAATGGAATGTTGAGCATCGTTACCTGGGACATACGGATCTTCCATTGCTTCCTGACGCAAGTGAGCGGCTATCCCAACTTCAGCAGCAGATCTGCATGCAGGCTGAGTTATCAGGTGGTTTTTGGCGTGTGTTCTGTAGCGATTTGCTAAGATGTCAGGAGACCTTGGCTTTCGTAGCACCTTCACTAGAGCAGGACGCTATTTACGATCAGCGGCTTCGTGAAATGAACTTCGGAGCTTGGGAAGGCTGCACCTATGAGCAGTTGAAAGATAACTCTCTATATAGACATTGGATTGATGATCCTTCAAAGGTTACACCGCCAGAAGGAGAATCGTGGACAGAATTCGATGCACGGTTGCGTAGTTTCCTGTTAGATCTAGGTCAAGCTGCTATGGCTGCATTTGGATGCTGTGCTATCAAGGAGAAAAAAAGTGAGGTTACATCGAATAGAGTAATGGTAGTGACGCATGGGGGGGTAATCAGGAATTTACTTGCACAGTTAGTTCCTGACCTCACATTCTACAGTGCAGTGGCTCCTTCTCCAGGGAATGTAATGGTACTAAAAATACTCTGGCAGCATGGACAATGGTCAGCTGATAAAGCTGATATTGTGGAAAAAGGATGATTACATGAAAATAAGGGCTCCACATCATTAGGAAAACCTAATAGGTGGAACCCTTTATGTTTGAACTATCGTTTGCTGTCAGCAGAATAACGTGGTTAATTAGAGGTTAGGTAACCATTCCGTATAGGTATCTGCACGTGATTGTAATTCATTATACAGCATGCTGGCATGGTAACCGTCGCACACAGCATGGTGGAATTGCCCCGAGATGGGTAATAGTATTTTTTTGTCTTGCTGAAAATATTTCCCTATCGTAAAGATGGGAAGTAGGTAGGTTCCCTCGTTATACACGTTCAGGTTAAAGCTCGTGAAGCTGACCCACGGAATGCTGGAAATAGGGAAGGTGTTCGATGGTTCGTTTGCTTTAGCGATAAATTGTTTCACACTTCCGTACATTTTCATATCATCGAGATAACGGTTATAGAAATCATTAAACTGTTCACCGTACGAAGTCCAGATGCTTGAGAAAGTTTTATCATCATCATGGAAAATTGTAAAACTAGGTGACAAGCTATCCCAATAACCTAATCTACCTTCAGAATCAAAACATGTGCGGAATTCACTATGACGGTTCACCACCGTAGTTATCATGTGGATTAGTGCTGGGTACAGCTTAATTCCCTTATGCTTAAGCTCTGACAGTAGAAGGGTGATATCAATATTTACGGTCATGCTATAGGTGCATCTGACATTGTTTAAATAATGTTCAAAATAGGGTTTTCTACTCCAGTTATCAATGACAATCGGGTTAAAAATCATTTATTATGACCTCCTAAAATTATTTCGTTTTTCATTTTAGGAGGTCTGCTGGACTGATTTCACCATATCCTTATCACTATCCCTTGAGAAAGTATTTTGTAACGATGAGTATACCATCAATTGGAAGGGAGATGCATTTATAATGCTGAGCGAAAAGTTAGTTATTGAAAAATTGCTTCAGCAAAAGCGTACGAGTGTTGCTTCCATCGTAGTGATGATGTGCGGTGTAGCGGGGTCGGGTAAAACAACTTTTGCTAAAAAGCTGGAGAAAGAGGGATTCGCCAGACTTTCGATAGATGAAGATATTTGGGCCACGCACGGCCGTTTCGGGGTGGATTATCCAGAGCAGAATTATGAGTTCTATAAAGAAGAGTCGGAGATAAAACTGCGGGGGGAGCTGGTGAATCTGCTTCAGGCAAAACATCATGTTGTCATCGATTTCAGCTTCTGGCAACGTCAGAGACGGAACGATTACAAGCAACTTATTGAGGATTATGCTGGCGTGTGGGAACTGATTCACTTAAAGGTTCAGCCGGATGAATTACGTCAGAGACTGCTTATCCGGAGTGAACGTTTTGACGCCAATGCCGCATTTCCGATTACTGAGGACATATTAACCCGGTTTTTAAATGGTTTTGAGATCCCTGCTGGAGAAGGGGAGCTTGTGATCGAAGCATAGATCTGTAACTTGATTTTTGGGCATTTGTCCCCTCATAGAACCACAGCCGGATTAAAATCCCATGGCTGTGGTTCTTTTTTTAAGCGAGTGATTGTGCCATGATAGTCATGGGGGCGATTGAGAGATGTTTAAGGATTTTAAGCTCATAGCCGGACGGCCGGTGTATATACAAATTAAAGACTATATGAAGCACTTAATCATAAAAGGCGGTCTGCAAGGCAATCAAAAGCTGCCCTCCACACGAGAGCTCAGCACATTGCTTAAGGTTAGCCGCAACTCCGTAATCTCTGCTTATGCAGGGCTTGAGGATGATGGCTTTGCTTATGCCGTGCAAGGGCAAGGAAGTTATGTTGCAGCTACGCCGCCCGGCAGTGAAACGATCTCTTCCTGGACGATGGACTGGAAGTCACGTCTCAATGATCGCGCGGTGCTGGCGGAGGAACTGGATATCATGAAGCGCGGGATTCGAGCGGAGAAGGGGACGATCTCCTTCACCAGCATAGCGCCTGATGAGAGTCTTTTTGATCTGGATAATGTGAAGCGGTCCTTTATGGATCGGATGTCGGTAGAAGGCAACGTTCTGCTAAATTACGGCTATGCCAAAGGGTATAAGCCTTTAATAGACTATTTGAAGCAGTATATGGAGCACAAGGGCGTTGAAATGAGGGGCAAGGATATATTGATCACCAATGGTTTTACAGAGGGGTTCGATATTGTATTGTCTGCTCTGAGTAAAAAAAATGGTTCGGTCATTTGTGAGAATCCGACGCATCATACAGCGATCAAAAATTTGAAGCTGAACGGTTTTGAGATCACCGGGATTTCGATGGAGCGTGATGGGATTGATTTGGCGGAGCTGGAGAAAGCATTGCAACAGCAAGCTTTTGACTGTGCATACTTCGTCCCTTCTTACCATAATCCGACCGGAATTGTAATGTCTCCAGAGAAAAGACAGCGGCTAATGAAGCTGATGAATCGCTACCAAGTCCCGGTGATTGAAGATGGTTTTAACGAGGAATTACGATATTCGGGCTCACATGTGGCTCCACTTATCGCAGCAGCAGGCAGCGGCAACAGCGTGATTTATCTCGGCAGCTTCTCCAAGGTATTATTTCCGGGACTACGTGTAGGTTGGGTGCTGGCGGATCAGGAGTTGATTAATTCCCTCGAAAGCGTCAAGCGCGCCCGTACCATTCATACCTCGACGCTGGATCAATCCATTTTATATCAGTATTTATTGGGTGGCCATTTAGAGAAATATTTGAAAAAAGCCAGAGCGGAATACAAACGAAAGTATGAATTAACCCTGCAATGCTGCAAGGATTTTATTCCTTATACGGCGCTGTCAGGGGACGGTGGCCTGCATCTTTTTGTAACCTTCGCGGAGGGCTTTAATACAAGGACGCTGTTGGCGGCCTGTCATGAGCAAGGGGTTATTTTTACAGCAGGAGATATATTCTTCACAGACGGTAAAGGGCAAAATACGATACGGATCGGTTTCTCCAGAGTGACGGATGAGGATATCCGCAAGGGGATCGAGGTTATTGGCAGAACAGCTCGACAACTAATGGGATAAAGAGGTGCTTGAGATGAAAGTAGGCGTAATTATGGGCGGGGTATCCTCAGAGTATGAGGTATCCATGAATAGCGGTAGAGAAATATTGAAGAATCTAGACCCCAATAAATATGAAATTATTCCAATTGTGATCACCAAGCGTGAGGAGCTTATTGAGCAGGCAAAAGGGATCGATATCGCGCTGCTTGCACTTCATGGAGCTTACGGCGAGGATGGTACGGTTCAGGGAACGCTGGAGACGATGGGGATTCCGTATACGGGCAGCGGGGTTTTGTCTAGCAGCATTTGTATGGATAAAGATCTCTCCAAAAAGCTTATGCGCTGCGCAGGCGTCAACACAGCAGATTGGCTATGCTGGGACAGCATGAAGGATTATTCGGCTGAAGCGGTGGAACGGCTCGGATATCCGGTTATGGTGAAGCCATGTTCAGGCGGCTCGAGTATCGGAATGGAAAAAGTGAGCAGCAGCGAGGAGCTGTTGTGCGCAGTGCAGAAGGCTTTTGCCTGTGATCAGGCGATTTTGATTGAAAGCTACATTCAAGGCCAAGAAATCACCTGTTCTATTCTAAACGGAGAGCTGCTGCCTATTCTGGGAATTACCTCAGCAAATGCCGAGTGGTTCGATTACAGTGCTAAGTACGAAGAAGGCGGAGCAGATGAACGGGTCATTGAATTGCCTACTGAAGTGCATGAACGGGTACGCGAGGCTGCCTTGAGCTGTTATAAAGCACTAAAATGTAGCGTGTATGCACGGGTTGATATGCTGCTTAAAGAGGGTATTCCTTATGTGCTGGAGGTGAATACGTTACCAGGCATGACGAAGGCCAGTCTTTTACCCAAAAGCGCGCAAGCGGCAGGCTACACCTTCAGCGGACTACTGGACGAAATCATCTCCCTTTCCCTAACGGAAAAGAGTGCAAAAGAAGAGGTGTACAGCCATGCATAATGAATGGATTGCTCCACGAGTGCGGGAGATTGCGCCATCGGGGATTCGGGCTTTTTTTGACCTAAGTACGGGGAATCAGGATATTATATCGCTGGGTGTAGGGGAACCAGATTTCGTTACACCGGAGCATGTAAGAGCTGCCTGTATTCATGCCTTGAATAATGGGGAAACGATGTATACGCCAAATTCCGGGTTACTGGAGCTTAGAGAGGAGATCGCTACTTATCTGCACACAAGTTTCAAGCTTCGTTATGAGCCAAACGATGAGATTATGGTTACGGTGGGCAGCAGCGAGGCTGTGGACTTGGCATTACGAGCTTTCATTACACCTGGGGATGAGATTATCGTCCCTTCTCCCAGCTATATCGCATATTCGCCGATTACCCATTTGAACGGGGGGGTTACGGTGGAGGTAGAATCATCGGCCGAGCAGGGGTTTAAGCTTACTGCTGAAGCGTTACGGAAGGTGATTACTCCGCGTTCGAAGCTTCTTATGGTGAATTTTCCGACTAATCCTACAGGTGCAGTAATGACTTATGAAGATTGGCTGCCTATTGCACAGATTGTAAAAGAGAATAACCTACTGGTCATTTCAGATGAAATTTATGCCGAGCTTACGTATGACAGTCAGCATGTCAGCATCGCCTCTCTTCCCGGGATGCTGGAAAGGACGATTGTGATTAGCGGCTTCTCCAAAGCTTTTGCAATGACTGGCTGGAGAGTGGGTTATGCTTGTGGCGATCGAGAATTAATTGCTGCGATGCTAAAAATCCATCAATACACTGCAATGTGTGCCCCCGTGCTCGGTCAAATTGCTGCGATTGAATCATTGCGCAACGGAATGCAGCATAAGGAACATATGAAGCAATGCTTCGATGAGCGGAGAAAGCTGCTGGTTAGTGGATTTCGATCCATTGGACTACCTTGCCATGAACCTGCGGGTGCATTTTATGCCTTTCCTTCCATCGCTCATACCGGAATGAAATCAGAAGACTTCGCTTTGCAGCTGCTCAGGGAGGTCGGTGTCGCTGCGGTTCCGGGTCATGTGTTTGGAGCAGGCGGAGAGGGTTATATTCGCTGCTCCTATGCCGCTTCCTTACAAAAATTGACAGAGGCGCTGGAGAGAATCGAAGATTTTATGAAAGTGAAGTTGTAATTCTAGAAGTCCCCCTCTATCATAGATGGGGGCTTTTCTGCGAATATGAGATAGAATAGGTTATACGGATACATTTAATAGGAGGTCGTAATTATATGCTTTCAGATATTCAAGACGTAATTAAACAAATCATTCCGGCTGATGATCAGTCCATCCTCAAGGCGGAGCATCGGCTGAACATTCTGACCAAACCTCCGGGCAGTTTGGGACAATTGGAACCTCTAGCTGTTAAGCTCGCTGGAATTTCGGGTACGGAGCAGCCTAGTTTCACCAAACGAACAGTTGTTGTGATGGCTGCTGACCACGGGGTATGCTGCGAAGGGGTTAGCGCATTTCCACAGGAAGTCACGCTGCAGATGGCCCATAACTTTCTCAGCGGTGGAGCGGCTGTAAATGTATTGGCACGTCAAGCTGGGGCAGAGGTACAGTTTGTCGATGTTGGCATAAACGGCGATCTTAGTCATGTCGATCTGATTGATCGTAAAGTGCGCCGGGGAACGGATAACATGGCTGTGGGACCTGCGATGAGTCGTGAGGATGCCATGAATGCTCTTCTTGTTGGGATAAGAGTTGCGCAGGAAGCGGTTAAGAACGGAACGGAGATTTTTATAACAGGCGAAATGGGCATTGGGAATACTACGGCTAGTGCTGCCATTCTATGTGCTCTCAAAGGAATAGCCCCTGAAGTAGCTGTGGGACGAGGAACGGGAATTGATGATGAACGTTTACTACATAAAATTGCAGTGGTGGAACGCGCCTTAAAGGTAAATCAGCCGAATTCAGCAGATCCGTTGGATGTATTATCTAAAGTTGGCGGACTGGAAATCGCTGGCTTGGCGGGACTGATTCTTGGTGCGGCTGCTAATCGGACACCTATCATTTTGGATGGTTTTATTTCGGGGGCGGCAGCGCTTGTGGCAAAAGCCCTTGCACCTGAATCCATCGCTTATATGATAGCCTCTCATGTATCAGGAGAACGGGGTCATAAGCTAATGCTGGAGCAGCTTGGACTTGAACCGCTGCTTAATCTCGGTCTGCGATTGGGTGAGGGAACAGGGGGAGTATTATGCCTTCATTTAATCGAGGCGATCTGCCGCATTTTGAGCGAAATGGCAACCTTTGAAAGTGCAGGCATCTCTGGAGCTGGTCAACGATGAGCATTCTTGTAACGGGAGGCGCACGTAGCGGTAAAAGTGGTTTTGCAGAAAAATTGATGCATTCACTGGCAGATCAGGCCTTCTATGTAGCAACCGGACAGGCTTTTGACGACGAAATGAAGGAACGGATTGCTCTGCATCAGCATCAACGAATGGAAAGTGGTTACGCTTGGGAGACGCTTGAGGAACCGTATGATTTACCAGATCTGCTAAAGCGATTATCGGGTGAAAAAGCGGTGCTCGTAGATTGTTTGACCTTATGGTTATCCAATGCATTATTGGCCGTGGAAGGTTTTGAAAATAGACAAGAGCTTGTTGAGAGTGAAATAACAAGACTTGAAGACAGTGTGCGTTCTTTTCAAGGGACGCTTATTCTGGTCACTAATGAGGTTGGCGACGGGATTGTTCCGGAGTATGCGCTTGGCCGATTGTATCGTGATCTGGCGGGACGAATGAACGCCCTGATCGCTCGGCAATGCGAACAGGTCTTTTTAGTAACTGTTGGAATTCCGATTGAGCTTAAGAGCAGGGAGTATCGTTTATGAGGGAGCGTAGGGATGCGGCCGTAGCTGCTTTTCAGTT
This sequence comes from Paenibacillus sp. FSL F4-0122, assembly GCF_038002845.1. NCBI lineage: Bacteria > Bacillati > Bacillota > Bacilli > Caryophanales > Paenibacillaceae > Paenibacillus > Paenibacillus sp. FSL F4-0122. The sequence continues at coordinate 908,123 of NZ_JBBODI010000001.1, read as the reverse complement.
CTTATCCCGATTTCCTGTAAAAGGTGATCCGGGATTCTCTCCTGAACTGCTGCGCCGCAGTGTAATCTTCTATCCCATGGTAGGCGCAGCAATTGGGCTGTGTGTAGCTGCTGGAGCAGCCCTGACGGGATTGCTTTTACCTGCTTGGCCAGCAGCAGTGATCGCTCTGATTCTGTGGGTAAGCCTCACTGGCGGGTTGCATCTTGATGGCTGGATGGACAGCGCAGATGGTCTGCTCAGCTATCGGCCACGGGAGCGTGCCCTGGAGATTATGAAGGACAGCCGTGTGGGTGCGATGGGCGTACTTGCCTGCGTGCTGCTCCTGCTGTTTAAAGCTTCTTTGCTGGCAGCTCTAATCGAAGGCTACGCCTACTACGAGCTGCCGCTGCTCTTGGTACCAGCGGTCTGGAGCCGCTGGTATATGGTGCGGGCAATGGTGCGTTATCCCATTGCCCGTGGAGACGAGGGGCTGGCCGCGAACTTCGCCGGCCTAGCTTCCTCGCATGAGCGGCGCGCGCTGGCAGTCGCCGCGCTGCTCTCGCTGGCCGCCGCCGCTGCGCCTCTGGCGCTCGGCGCTGGCTTAGCCGCGTGGCCGCTGCATCTGGCGGCAGCTCTGCTGCTGCCGGTCGCGGCCTTGGCCTGCGGCACCGCAGCTGCGCGGCGGATCAGCAGCCGGCTCGGCGGGCTCACCGGTGACGTGTACGGCGCGCTGAACGAGCTGCTGGAGGTTGTGCTGCTGCTAGTGTTATTGCTGCTCCAGTACAATTTAATGTAAGCTCCACGGATGAACCTTGAGTAGTTTGCTGTAGGTAGCTCTACGGGTGAACCTTGAGTAATTTGCTGTAGGTAGCACCACGGATGAACCTTGAGTACAATTTGTTATGAGTAACCTTTGCGTTTTTAGGAGATTGACAGGGAAGAGGGATGACATGTTATTTGCCATTCTGCTATTTATAATTGCTGGCCTTGCTGAGATCGGTGGCGGATATTTAGTGTGGTTATGGTTGAGAGAATCAAGGCCACTTTGGTACGGCTTAGTGGGGTCCTTGATTCTGATAGCGTATGGGATTATCCCTACGTTGCAGAAATTCCCTTCCTTCGGCAGAGTGTATGCGGCTTACGGCGGGGTGTTTATCGTGCTCGCGGTCTTATGGGGATGGCTTGTAGACAAGAAGACACCAGACGTATATGACTGGGTCGGAGCAGGTATTTGTGTGATCGGTGTATCGGTCATCCTCTGGGCACCGCGACACTAAGTTGAGTGATGTTTGCTTAGCCATAAAAGCTGAATGAAAGCTGAGTAACCTAGTTTTTACTGAGTGAGTAACTTGGCTTCGGACTCAGGGGACCTTATTTGCGAAAAAAGGGTTATTTTGGAGCGTTTTCGGACACCAGAGGCGCTATTTGAACAAAAAAGGCTGAGTCTGGGTTGATTATGAGGCCATAGCGTCTCTCGAGTCCGAAAAAGCCTCCAAATGGTAGTTTTTCGAGTAATAGCGGCATCTGAGTCCGCAAGCCAGCAGCAAATAGCGTGCTGAGGTCTAAGTGAGAGCTTCGCGCAAGCTAGTGCATGTAGCTGATTCTATTGCTGTAGGTAGCATCCACGGAGGAACTTTGAGTAACTTGCTGTAGGTAGCATCCACGGAGGAACTTTGAGTAATTTGCTGTAGGTAGCATCCACGGAGGAACTTTGAGTAATTTGCTGTAGGTAGCATCCACGGAGGAACTTTGAGTAACTTGCTGTAGGTAGCATCCACGGAGGAACTTTGAGTAATTTGCAGTAGGTAGCATCCATGGAGGAACCTTGAGTAACTTGGTTCCGGACTCAGGAGACCTTATTTGCGAAAAAAGGGTTATTTTGGAGCGTTTTCGGACATCAGAGGCGCTATTTGAGCGAAATAGGCTGAGTCTGGGTTGATTATGAGGCCATAGCGTCTCTCGAGTCCGAAAAAGCCTCCAAATGGCAGTTTTTCGAGTAATAGCGGCATCTGAGTCCGCAAGCCAGCAGCAAATGGCGTGATGAGTCTAAGCGAGAGCTTTGCGCAAGCCTAGCGCATGTAGCCGAGTCTAAGCGAGAGCTTCGCGCAAGCCTAGCGCATGCACCCTGAGTCTAAGCGAGAGCTCCGCGCAAGCCTAGCGCATGCAGCCGAGTCTAAACGAGACCTCAGCAAGCGCTAGTGAGCCATAAACTAAAAACCCCCCTTCAACACTTTCGTGTGAACGGGGGTTATTGGTTTTCAAGCGTTAAATCTTAAATTGCTGCACAGCTTCTTGGAGTTTCTTGGCTTGCTCATACAGATGTTTAACGGTTTCTGCATGGCCTTCCAGTTCGACGCGCTGCCGCTCTGAGTTAGCAGCGAGTGTGTCCGCACTTTCTTGCGATCTTGATGTAATTTGTGCAGTTTCTTCGACGGAAGCACTGACTTCTTCTGTACTTGCCGAGATTTGCTGTGTAGCCGCAGATACGGATTGGATGCTGTGATTGATGCTTTGGATAAGAATCAGGAGGTGATTAAAGGCATCACCTGCTTCTGCTACTTTGCCGACTCCAGAGGCAACCTCAGAATTCACGTGGTTCATCTCGGTAACGGAGCGGCTCATATCTTCTTGAAGCCCAAGTAGGAAGTCACGGATCTGTTCGTTTGCGTTACGGGATTGTTCAGACAGCTTGCGTACTTCTCCCGCAACAACAGCAAAGCCGCGTCCATGCTCTCCTGCGCGTGCAGCTTCGATTGAAGCATTCAGCGACAGCATTTGGATCTGTTTCGTAATTTCAGTAATGCTGTGAACGACTTCTCCGATCATTACTGAACGCTCATTCATGATTTGTAATTGATCCAGCGACTGTAGGGAAGCACGTTCAACCTGGCGCATTTGCAGCACAGCGCTTTGAGCAATTTCATTACCGCCACTTGCTTCAGCGGAAGCCTCACTGATTTGCTCCGTGACTTCATTCGCTGCTGAGGCAATACTTTGAATGCCTAAATTGATTTCTTCCATTGCTCTCGAGTTATCTGATGCACTGCTAGCGATAGTCGTACTACCTTTGCCGATTTCTATTACCGATGAGCTGGAGTGTTCCGCCATATCATTGAGAACCTCAACACGTTCTTTTAAAGAGTTGGAATCCGCAACGACAGTATTAGAGGTTACCAGTACATGTCCAATCATTTCTTTCAGGCGTTGGGTCATCGCTTGGAAGCTTACGGACAACTGTGCAACTTCGTCATTTCCTTTAACTGATAATTCTTCGGTGAAATCTCCCTCTGCGAGCCGGGCACTATAAGCTGCCAGTTTTGAGATTGGACGTGTTATACGCACACTCATAAACCATGCACCAGTTAGACCGATGATCAACGTCAGAAGTGTGATTCCGGCACTTGTCCATAGAATACTGTCTGTTTTTTCTTGAATGAAGCTTACGTCACTGCTTACACCGATAACCATCGTACTTCCGGGAATACCGATATAAGCTGTTTTATGTATACCATGTGCGTCGCTATATGTATCGCTTAGTCCAGTTTTTCCTTTAGAGGCTTGTTGCATTGCAGAGGATACGGTGACACTTTCTGCCCGTTGCAATTTTGCATCGTGATCTGCGGATAGAATCTCAGCTTCTTTCCCTTTCAGATTGACCAGAAAAATGGTTTCCACTCCATGTTGTTTCCTCTTTTCCTGAAAATAGAACTCGAGATTGGTGGCAGACTGATCGTTCTTATTTAGGGTTTGCTGGGCGTGCATTACGTTGAGATTCTTATATACGTCCTGAGCAGCGGCAGTAAGGATTTTGTTAATCTGTGGCATAACATAGCTGTTGAAGATATTGATGGAGATAAAGTAGAAGCTGGTGCTTAACAAAAGAGACGTGAGCAACAGAACAACAAATAATAAACGCGTGAATTTGCGACTGATCGAATGCTTGATACGAAACATATCGTTCTCTCCTTTTTTTATGGACGGTGAGGTCATTTCTTTTTTTGGTCTTCACTAGATACTCCATGCCAACTGCTGGAAATTGGCGACCCGAGATATATTCCATAGTTATGTCATATTTCTACTAAATGGATCGGGAATAAGGTGTTTGATACTATTCTATAGAATTAACCTCTGGATGAATAGTGAAAGTTTTGTCCTATAGAGCATTTTTTTCTGAAAAAAATGAATTATTGCTGACTATTTTAGATAATTGTCGAAAAAAAAGAACTGGAACTACCAATTTCATATAAAAATATTATTTTTATGGATTGTTAAGCGCTATTGTGATAGAGTATTAATGTTTTGTTCCGAAAATTTAATATTGTAAGCCGCGGTTCGTAACCATCCCGCGTAAACAAAACTAGGAGGAATTTCAGTAATATGTTTAATTTGCTGTGGGGAGTTTTATTTGTTATTGTCAATTTTGCTTTTTTTCTACTCTGTTACCGCTTGTTCGGGAAAAGTGGAATGTATGCCTGGGTAGGTATTGCTACTGTAATTGCTAACATTCAGGTAGCTAAGACGATTGCTATGCCATTTGATATTGTGATGACACTCGGAAATACGATGTATGTCACTTTATATATGACCAGCGATTTACTTAATGAGAAGTACGGAAGAGCGGAAGCACGTAAAGCGGTCTGGTTTGGTTTCTTCACCTTGCTTATGACTACAGTCATTATGCAGATGGTATTAGTATTTAAGCCGCAGGAGACCGATATCGCTCAGTCTTCTTTGGAGACGATTTTTGGGCTGATGCCTCGACTAGCTTTGGGTAGTCTTACTGCTTACTTCATTAGTCAGTTCCTAGATGTTCGGTTGTACTCTTGGATTCGTAAATATTACAGCACCTCAAGTCAGCTGTGGATTCGTTCCAACGGTAGTACGATGATTAGCTCCTTTGTGGATACACTTATTTTCTGTACCATTGCGTTTGCGGGCTTGTATGACTGGAATGTATGGCTTGAAATTTTGCTTACGACTTATCTAGCGAAGTTCTTACTAACCGCAGTAAGCACACCTATCTTATATATCGCCCGAACCTTTACTTTTGCTGAAGAGGGTTCACCATCATCCGTTCAAAAGAAGGACTAAACAACAATACAGCCAGCGCGTACCGATCATAATCGATGCGTGCTGGCTGTTTTTTCGTTGTAAGATGGACTTAATAGTTACATGAAAGATGTGTACATAAAAATAATATAAAGCTAAAATAAGCTATCGTAGCAATTCTAGCGGGTTAGTTTAACAGGAGCGACTTCGATGGCGCTTATCACATATCCTTTAGTTTGGGCTGGACTTGCGGGGCAGTCCGATTGAAGAGAATGTATATAATCGGTAGTCACAGAAATTACGAACAGGTGTGATCAGGATGAATCTAGTAGTTCCTATACTGCGTCATGCAGCACAGCAGCCCGACAGCATTGCCTTAACCCATGACCAAGCAAGTCATACCTATGCCACATTAGTAAAAACGATGCGGAGAATCGCGAATGGCTTACAGCAAAAGGGTCTGAGGCATGACAAAATCGCGATTTTGTCTACGAATCGTATTGAATTTGTTGAGGTTTTTTTGGGGGCGATTTATGCGGGCTGTGTTCCCATTCCCTTAGATCCCAAATGGAGTGCTAATGAACTGCAGGTTATTATAGAGCAGTGCCAGCCGACAATGATTTTTGCCGAGCCGGAAGCCGCAAAGAATCTGACCTTCAAGGATCAAATGATCCAAACATTGACCTTCTCAAATGAACGAACAGGTTCCTATGATCAGTGGCTGGCTGCCCTGAAGCCGGAGGCTGAGTTGGATGAGACGAATGAATTATTATTTATTGGCTTTACTTCAGGCACAACCGGATTGCCCAAAGGTTATATGCGTACCCATTTATCATGGTTAAAAAGCTTTGAGGTCTCGAATATTGCTTTTGAATTGGACGCTATGAAGGATGTTTTGGCACCAGGTCCATTTGTGCATTCCCTATCCTTATTCGCCGTAATGCAGAGTCTATATGGTGGAGCAACCTTTCATATCACACAAAAATTTAGTGCCACGCAGGTGTTAGAGCTGTGCCAGCAAATTCCGGGCGTGGTGCTGTTCGTCGTACCAACAATGATCGAATCCATGATGCAGCAGGCTGTACCTGGGCAGATACAGATTGATGCGATTATTAGCTCAGGTGCAAAGTGGTCGGAGTTGTCCAAGAAAAGGGGCATGGAAGTGTTTGGTGGAGCTAGGCTTTATGAATCCTACGGTTCTTCAGAAGCGAGCTATATTAGTTATTTGGATGTTCTGACCGAGCATAATCCGACCTCTGTAGGCAAACCTTATCCCGGGGTGCAAATTTCCATTCGTGATGACCAGCTCCGGGAAGTCCCTCCTGGGGAGATTGGGCAGCTATATGTGCGTAGTGATATGATATTTTTAGGCTACCATCAATTGCCGAATGAGACAGCAGCAGCTTTTAGAGAGGGATGGCTTGTTTTAGAAGACTATGTTTATCAGGATGAAGCTGGTTATTTATATATGGCGGGACGTTTGAAGAATAAAATCATATCCGGAGGGCTGAACGTTTATCCGGAAGAAATAGAGAGGGTGCTGGAGTTTCTTCCGGAAATAGATGAAGTGATGGTGCTTGGCGTGCCTGACGATTACTGGGGAGAACAGCTGATAGCCCTCGTGAAGTGGAGCGGAGAACAGCATTTATCTGTCGAAGAAATTAAGAATTATTGCCGCCAGTATTTAGCGAGCTACAAAGCGCCGAAGCAGCTGCTAACCCTGGATGAATTTATCTATACAAGCAGTGGCAAAATTGCCCGGCAAGCGATGAAAGACTATGTGAAAAGAGCGATGATATGATAGAAGCAGTAATTGTCATGGCAAAACGTACACCGGTTGGCAGAATGGGTGGCTTATTAAGTACACTTGAGCCGGAGGCATTACTGGCGCCGCTTATTCAGCATATTGTAGCCGAAACGAACTTGCCTAAAGAACTGATCGATGATGTCATTATTGGGAATGTTGTGGGCCCAGGAGGTAATATTGCCCGGGTAGCTGCGCTTGAAGCGGGGCTGCCTGTTTCGGTTCCGGGCGTCACCGTGGATCGTCAGTGCGGATCTGGGCTAGAGGCAATTAATATAGCAGCAAGACTGATTCAAAGCGGCGCTGGTGAGATTTATTTAGCAGGTGGTGTCGAAAGTACGAGCCGTGCTCCATGGAAAATGGCTAAACCACAGACGTTAATGGGGGTTCCACAGCTGTATACCCGTGCACATTTTACGCCTAGCTCTTACGGTGATCCGGATATGGGAATTGCTGCAGAAAATGTAGCTAGGAAATACGGGATTTCTCGAGAAGAGCAGGATCAATGTGCCTTAAAAAGCCATCAAAAGGCGGTTCATGCTCAGCAAAGTGACCGGTTTCAGCAGGAGATAGTACCTCTTCAGGTAGAGGGGCAGTGGGTGAACACCGACGAATGTCCTCGGGCAAATACGAGTCTGGACAAGCTGCAAAAGCTGCCGCCAATTTTTGAAGAAAAGGGTACCGTCACTGCTGGAAATGCCTGTCCTATTAATGATGGCGCAGCGCTTCTATTAATGATGTCTAGTGAGAAATGCCAGCAGCTTAAGCTTACGCCTATTTTGCGGGTCGTGGATGCGCAAGCTGCGGGTGTAGATCCGAACTATTTGGGTATGGGACCTGTACCAGCTGTGCAAAAGGTGTTAAAACGCCAAAAGCTTACCGTTGCCGATTTAGATATCGTAGAGTTTAACGAAGCTTTTGCTTCACAAGTATTGGCATCACTGAACGAGCTTCAAATTCCACAGGAAAAGGTCAATCTTGGCGGGGGGGCATTAGCAATAGGCCATCCATACGGAGCTTCCGGGGCTATTTTAATGACTCGCTTATGTGCTGAAATGCAACATGCCCCTTACCAACGAGGGCTTGCTACTCTGGGAATCGGCGGTGGGATAGGTCTGGCAACACTCGTGGAGGTTATAGAATGAACAGTGTCCGACATCAGATCCATATGACTGCTGAATGGATTTCGGACTATGCACAGAGTATTGAAGCACCCGTGCAGACGATAAATGGAAAGCTGATCGCTCCTGCGACGATGCCTATTATTTTCTGGCAAGACTTCGATATTCCTTGGTTAATCATCGGTGAACCCTTGCTTCACGGCACTCAGAAATTTTCATATCAGGCTCCGATTACGGCGGGGATGATTTTGGATTGTGAATTAGCGTTAACGGGCGAGGTGCAAAAAGAAGGCAGACAGGGTAAACTGACTTTTTACACACATACGCTGGTTTGTAGGTGTGAGGGTAAGCTAATAGTCACCGCAGAAACGGTGTTAATTCGGGTAGGTGATGATCATGATAAAAAAGTGCATAACAGCTGAGGCTATCCGGCAATATGCAACTGCTTCCCAAGATTTGGCGCCTATACATCTAGATGCAGAGGCCGCAGCCAAGGCTGGTTTGGAGCGACCCATCGCACATGGGATGTATCTTATGGGATTAGCCCAATCTTTGTATATTGCTGAGCACCCTACACAGTGGATCACTCAATATGATATGAAATTTCATAAGCCAATAGAGGTCGATAGTGTCGTGATTTTTGATTTTGTAGAGGACGCTTGCTTTGTGAAAGTGATCCTTACAACAGAAGCTGGCGATGTTATTGCTGCGGGAGCTTTTGCTGTGAAAGAGGTGTAGTGATGAATAAAGTGGCCTTAATTACTGGAGCAACAAGAGGGATCGGACGTAGTATCGCCATGCAGCTTGGCAAGTCAGGTTATATAGTGATTGTAAATGGTACGCAACAAATCTTAATCGATGAGGTTGTGCGCGAGATCCGCCAGGCAGGCGGAGAGGCGCTAGGGTACGCTGCTAATGTAGCCGATTCCGTCGCAGTCACTGCCATGGTAGATGAGGTCTTTGCCCGATACGGTCGTATCGAGGTGTTGATAGCTAACGCGGGAATTGTGCAGGATCAGAAATGTCAACGTATGACGGATGAACAGTGGAAGAATGTTCTGGATGTGCATTTAAATGGCACTTATTATTGCATTCAACGAGTATTACCACATATGCGTGAAACAGGTGGGGATATCCTGTTGATGACCTCTGCTGCTGGACTAGCAGGTTCCGTGGGTCAGGTGAATTATAGTGCAGCCAAGGCTGGAATACTCGGCATGATGTGGACGCTCGCAGCAGAGCTGAAACTTGACCAGATTAGGGTCAATGCGATCTCTCCAGCGGCGTTAACGGATATGACCAGACCTATAATTGACCATCTGAGGGAAAAACATGCCAGTCGGAATGAACCTTTGCCTGACTTTTGGAGAATAGGTGACCCGGAGGCTATCGCTTCCTTCGTGACTGCATTATTGAGGGAGTCCGACGCGGATTTAACCGGTGAAATCTTTGCTGTGAATGGATCAAAAGTGACAAAATGGGAGAAGCCTGCACCTGCATTTTCCGAGAACAGCATTGAGGCATTTTTTGCTGCTTGGCACCTTCAAAAGGGGAGTGAATAAATGCTTACCTTCGATCAAGTTTGTTTTTATTATAAAAAGGGACAACCTCTCCTGGAGGATATTAGCTTTACGATAGAAGCAGGGGAGTTTGTGGCGATAGTTGGCGCGAATGGTTCTGGCAAATCCACTATTGCAAAGCTCATGGACGGACTGCTGCTGCCACGAAAAGGGGCTGTACAATTTAAGAGCTTGGACACGGCAAAACCAACGGATCTTGCGGAGATCCATCAGCAAATCGGTTTTGTTTTTCAGAATCCAGAGGATCAGTTTATCACCACAACCGTTATGGATGAGGTGCTTTTTGGTTTGGAGAATATCCGTGTGCCGAGGGAGGAAATGCGCAGCCGATTGGATCATGCCTTGCAGGCCGTTCAAATGGAGGATTATCTGGAGGCTATGCCACATCAGCTATCTGGAGGTCAAAAGCAACGTGTCGCTATCGCAGCTATATTGGCGATGCGCCCGCAAGTCATTATTTTTGACGAGGCTACCTCAATGCTTGATCCTCAGGGAAGACAGCAGGTTCTTTCCATCATGCAAGAGCTGCATCGTCAAGGCCTGACGCTTATTCATATCACCCACCATATGGAGGAAGTGCTTGCAGCAGAACGCGTATTGCTCCTGCACCAAGGGCGACTTGAGTTTGACGGCGATCCACTGACTTTTTTTGAAACCATGCCTGTTGCGGACTATCAATTACAACTGCCCTTCGCAGTGCGTGTACATACATTGCTCCATTCAGCAGCACCGCTAACAGCCGATTGGAAGGGGATAATTCGATCACAATGGTCTACCAATTAAAAAATCTAAGTGTGAACTATGCCGATCATGTGGCTTTGCACAATATAAACTGCACTATTCCTGAGGGCAAATGGATTTCTATTATCGGTCCAACAGGCGCAGGAAAGTCTACCTTTGTCAAAGTGCTGAAGGGCTTGATTCCCACCGTAAAAGGAGACTATTGGATTAATCAGCAGCCTGCCAGCAGAGATGCCAAAGGGCGCTTAAAGGTTGTCCCTGAGTTGGGTTTCGTTTTTCAATATCCTGAGCATCAGCTATTCGAAACAACGGTGTATAAGGAGCTTGCTTTTGCTCTGAATCAGCAGGGTGCTTCACGTCAGCAAATTACAGAGGCGATTGAAACGATTTTGCCACAAGTGGGTTTGCCTGAGGGAATTCTCCCCTTAAATCCATTCCAGTTAAGCGGTGGTGAAAAGCGCCGTGTAGCTATTGCCTCTGTACTGATGACAAATCCGAAGCTGCTGATTTTGGATGAACCGACAGCGGGTCTCGATCCTGCTAGCCAAGTGTCTTTGCTGAAGCTACTAAAGGAATGGCAGCAACAAGACAATCACACGATCCTCTTCGTTTCGCATCAAATGGATGATGTTGCCGAATACTCGGATGAGGTCATTGTTTTTCATGAAGGTCAGTTAAAAGGGCATCATGATATCAGAACATTGTTTCTGGAAAAGGAAGAATTACTGCTGGAACTTGGACTATCCTTGCCTGAACCCGTACAGCTCTTGAAGCTAATGGAGGAATTATCTGACCAGAAGATTGAAGTTGCCAGCTGTAAAGAGCAGGATATCCTCGAAGCGATTTTGCCGATTTGGCATTCGAGGGGGCAAGGGCATGGCTGATTCCGTATTAGTCGGTCAATATGTGGAGACACATTCGATTTTTCATCGTTTAGATCCTCGTACAAAGCTTGTAAGTATCGTGATGCTCATGCTTAGCTTTATGATGCTTGGAACGGGGATTAGTTATGTTGTTGCAACCTTTTTTGTACTGGGAATGTTGTTACTGTCGAAAGTTCCTGTGCATTTTTTTTGGCGAGGGCTGCGGCCGGTATTATTTATTTTATTGTTTACTTTTGTTTACAATGCCGTGTTCACCAAAGGGACGGTTCTCTGGTCATGGTTTTTTATCGAGGTGACTGAAGAGGGACTGCGAACAGGATTACGTTTTGTATGGCGTATTATATTGCTCATCTTGTTAGCCTCAGTTCTAACCTTAACTACTAAGCCGCTGGACTTAGCTTATGGTCTGGAAAAGCTGCTTGCCCCTCTATCCAAATTGGGGGTACCCGTAGAACAGTTCTCTTTAATGATAGTGATTGCGATCCGTTTTATCCCTACCCTCAAGGAGGAGCTTGATCGTATCCTTCTCGCACAGAAGGCTAGAGGTTATGATCTTACAGTATTGTCACTGCCTAAACGGATATACGCGTACATTCCGATCATTATTCCTCTGCTCTTCACAACGATTCAACGTGCTGAACAGCTGAGCTATGCAATTGATGCGCGTGCTTATGGTAATGGTAAAGGAAGGACTTCTTTTAAAAGACTGCAATTTCAGCAGATAGATTATCTGGCAGGGGGAGTTGCCCTTTTATTTGCCGTGATTCTGCTTTGCTTAAAGATAGGAAAGGTGTAGATGAAGATGAAATGGAACACCCGTATTACGGAGTTATTGCACATAGAATATTCTATTATTCAAGGAGGACTTGCTTATTTAGGTTATGCAGACCTCGCGGCTGCGGTTTCAAATAGCGGTGGACTGGGTCAGGTCACAGCAATGAGTCTTCCGGATGCGGAGGCCTTACGTGCAGAAATACGGCGGGTACGAACACTAACAGACAAGCCATTTGGTGTTAATTTTGCTATCGGCATGCATGGGATTGGTTATGAAGACCGGGTGCAGGTCGCTATCGACGAGCAGGTTCCCGTGGTGAGCCTCACTGGAGGGAATCCAGCCCCTATACTGGAAATGTTACTGCCCACCGATATTAAAACGCTCGTGCTCGTCTCCTCACGCAGACAAGCCCAAAAGGCCGAACAATTAGGCGCTTCTGCGGTTATTGTTGTTGGGCAAGAGGGCGGGGGTCACTTAGGGCGTGACGATGTTGGAACCATGGTGCTCGTTCCTCAAGTGGTCGATGCGGTTAATATCCCTGTGATTGCTTCAGGAGGGATCGGAGATGGCCGTGGATGGATGGCTGCTCATGCGCTTGGGGCTGAGGGAATCGAAATGGGCACTCGTTTCGTTGCTACAGTGGAATGTGTGCACGCGGCTGCTTCTTATAAAAAAGCTTTAGTAGAAAGCTCAGAGTCGGATACGGTTGTAATCAAACGTTCTATTGGAGCACCCGCACGAGTGTTGCGTAGTGACTACATTGATCAAATTCTTGAAATCGAGCGCGTGACACCGACCTATGAAGCATTAAAAGAATATATCAGTGGTGCAGCCAACAAGCGCTGGATTTATGATGGTATCAAAGAAGAGGGCATCGGCTGGGCAGGTCAAGTAACAGGAATGATCCAAGATATACCTACAGTCGCGGAGCTGGTCGGCAGGATGGTTAAAGAGGCTGGGTCGATTCGCGGGATGTGGGGAACACAGGTTTAAATAAAAACAAACACAGAGCGGTGATTCTCTCATTATTGGAGGAATCGCTGCTCTGTGTTTTTGACCGTGGCTTGTAATTCTTTTCTACAAATGAAGAATAGTCAGTTCCTTAGGGAAGCTTGTTAAGGTCTCTGCGCCTTCAGCTGTAATAATCAGATCATCTTCGATACGCACACCCGCTAGTCCAGGCACATAAATTCCTGGCTCAACGGTGAACACATTGCCGATCTCGATAATGTCATCGTTCTGTCCGTGAAGTGATGGATATTCATGAACATCCATACCCAGTCCGTGTCCGACACGGTGCAAGAAATATTCCCCGAATCCAGCTTCCTCAATTACATCACGTGCAGCTTTGTCGACTGAGCCGAAAGGTGCTCCAGGATTGGAGGCAGCGATCCCAGCTTCGTTGGCAGCCAGCACAGTGTTATAAATAGTGATTAGCTTGTCGTCCACGGATTCAATTGCAAAGGTACGTGTAATATCAGAAGCATAACCATCGGCATACACCCCGATATCAAACATCAGGAAATCGCCTGGTTGAATGACCCGGTTGCCAGGAACACCGTGAGGTAGGGCAGTTTTCGGACCAGAAAGCACCATAGTGTCGAAGGAAGGACCGGAAGCGCCAACCTTTTTCATTAGATATTCTAGCTCCGCTACTAGATCGTTTTCTGTAACGCCTGTTTTTACGTGGGTAAGAACGCGGCGCAAGGCTTCCTCAACTAGCTCAGCGGCATGTTTCATGCGCTTAACTTCATCCGGGGTCTTTTTGGAGCGCATGCTGCGCAGCAATGGACCAATATCACTAAACCGTTCAGCTGGAACAGCAGCGGTTAGGTGTTCAAAACGGGCTACTGAGAAATGTTCCTTCTCTATGCCAAGAGTTCCAAGCTTGCTGCTGCCGAAACAATCTTTTAGCAGGTTATAGGGATTATCAGTGTCACTGTGAGTTAGGATTTTGGTGACCGAAGAAGCCGCTTGAGCCGCTTCTGCATCCAATGCAGGCAGAATGAGCATAGGCTCTTCTCCGCGTATCAGCAGCAGACCCAGAAAACGTTCATGCGGATCGCTGGCGAAGCCGGTTAAGTAGTAGACATGCTTGGGATCTGTTACGAGCAGGGCATCCAGACCTTCGCCCGCCATTTGCTGCTCTAGGCTTGTCAGAGCATTATTCATAGTTGGTGTTCCCCTTTCAACTTCACGATTAGAACTGCAATATTCCTATTATAGATCAAAAATAGACCAGACGCACCTGACGAACTATAACTATCGTTGGCTAATCATGACATGAAGCTTTTCTTAACCCTACTAGTTGGTGTAACATATCTTTAAATATACTTCTCCTAAGGTTAGGCTAAAGCTTATTCGGGTACGGTTGTTGAGAGAGGAGTGATTCTTGGAATGAGAGGAACAATCGCACTTGTTACCGGAGCGAATTCCGGTATGGGGCTGGCTACAACAGTTGAACTGGCTCGCAAGGGAGCCAAAGTCATTATGGTTTGCCGTAATCGCCAGCGGGGAGAAGAAGCACTTGCTGCCGCCAAACAAAAGAGCCACTCCGAGGATATCGAGCTCATGTTGTGTGATCTGGCTTCACTTGAGAGCATTCGCAGCTTTGCTGAGGAATTTACTATGAAATATCCGATGCTAGACATACTTATCAATAACGCCGGGGTAGTCACGATTAAGCGTCAGCTTACGAAGGACGGCTTTGAGATGGATCTTGGCGTAAATCATTTGGGGCATTTTCTACTTACAAATCTGTTACTTGAGTCGTTGCAGGCAGCAGAGCAAGGCCGTATCATTGTGGTTGCCTCCGGTGCTTACAAAATAGGTGCGCTCCATTATGAAGATCCAACCCTGGCTCGCCGTTTTAATCCTGCAAAAGCCTATGCCCGATCCAAGCTAGCCAATATTCTGTTCACGCGGGAGCTGGCTTCGCGTCTTCACGGAACAAGGGTGACGGTGAATTGCTTGCATCCAGGTGCAGTGGGGACGAATATAGGTGTAAACCGGCAGACAGGCTTCGGCAAGTCGGTACTTAAGTTACTCTCATACTTTTTCTTAACACCTGAACAAGGCGCCGATACAGCGATTTATTTGGCTACAGATCCTGATCTTGAAGAGGTAACCGGTCAATATTATTATCGAAGAAAGATTAAACAACTGTCTCCCAGAGCGCAGAATACAATAGAGGCCGAACGGCTGTGGCAATGGAGCCAGGAGCAGGTCGGCCTGAGTTAATTAACACATTTGGAGGAATTAAGGGATGAATTGGGAGAACAGCAGAATTGAAGATGCGACATCTGCAGACTTAGCAGCTATTGTAGATATTTATAACTCAACGATTGCTGGGAGGATGGTAACTGCAGATCTGGAACCCATTACTGTTGCAGACCGGGAGAAATGGTTTCTTGAGCATAACAGCCATCACCGTCCCTTATGGGTACTGAAGCAAGGAGATGAAATTGCAGCATGGTTCAGTTTTCAATCTTTCTATGGTCGTCCAGCGTATAATGCAACAGCAGAAATCAGCGTATACGTGAATGAAAAGTTCCGTGGTGGTGGTGCTGGCAGAATTCTTCTGACAGAGGCCATTGAGAAAGCCCCTAGTCTCGGAATTAAGAATCTAGTCGGCTTTGTGTTTGGACATAATGTTCCAAGCCTTGGTTTGCTGAAAAAATTTGGTTTTAAAGAGTGGGGAATGCTGCCTGGTGTGGCTGAACTTGACGGTATAGAGCGTGATTTAGTCATTGTAGGCCTTAAAGTCTAAAATACCAGATAAAACGCTTACATTTTGAGAGTTGGATTTAGGCTATCGGTGTCGCAATCGACCCATTCTTTGGACCAACTCTGTAAGTCTCGGATGACTGATTCCAGGGCAAGACCTTTATCCGTCAAAGAATATTGGATTCGCACGGGGGTCTCTGGGAACACTTCTCGAAGAACGATCCCTTCCTGTTCCAGCTCTTTGAGCCGTTCGGAGAGCAGTCTTCCACTGATGGGCAATGCCGCTTCAATTACATTGAAACGTTGGGGTCCTTGAAGGAGCTGGTAGATAATTAAACCAGTCCAACGCCTGCCGATAATATCCATACTTTTTTGTAGCCGGGGACATAAATCATTGGACTTCATAGGGCTCACCTCTTAGTAAACATTATAAACGAAAAGACCAATAACTTAAACAAATTCCAATTTAATTCAGTACTAGAAAGGATGATGGACAGTGGCTAAAAAAAAGAAAATGCCTACCACACCAAGAGCCGCTACGAATGATGGCCCTGCTACGTTAAAAGACCTGCTAAGCAGTGATGTTCTAGGAAAGCTGAAGGCGCAATCTGATGCGTTGAAAGCGGAGGAAAATGACCGTAAAGAAGCTGCCCGTAAGGCAGTGGAATATCAGCGCAAGGCTGAGCAGAAGCGGTTGGAGAATGATTTTGCACATCTGCTGGAGAACAGTAATCAGGATTGGAAGAAATTTAAATAAATCCTATGGCTTCGCGCTAAAAATATGGCAGAGATTAAAGAGGCACCCGTTAGGGTGTCTTTTTTTATGTAACTTAAGCAGATAAGCCTAAGTCTTAATTATTTTAAATTTAAGTATATGAAAGGGTTGACCCTCAAAGTGGGCTTAGGTATAATTTAAAACATTGCGAATGAAAATCATTATCATAAAATCGCATTTGTAAACTATTAAACAGATAAGGAACAACTCATGAAACTAAAATATTTGTCCCTACTTCTAATAGTATTTTCATTTATTTCTTTGTTTATAGGCGTTAAAGATATATCCCCATTAGATCTCTTTCATCTTACGGAATCTCAAGCACAGACCTTGCTGGTAAGCCGGATTCCCCGGTTAGCCGCATTGATTATCGCTGGAGTCAGCATGAGTATTGCCGGATTAATTATGCAACAGCTGTCACGCAATAAATTCGTCTCACCGACTACGGCAGGGACGATGGATTCCGCAAAATTTGGTATTCTCGTATCCCTCATGTTATTCACAGGCGCAACGCCAATGCAGAAATTGCTTGTTGCTTTTGTTTTTGCGCTATTGGGCACCTTTATTTTTATGAGAATCCTGGATCGGATCAAGTTCAAGGATAGTATTTTTATCCCGCTGGTCGGACTCATGTTCGGCAACATTGTAGGCTCGATTACAACATTTTTTGCGTATAAAAATGATTTGATTCAGAATATCTCATCTTGGATGCTTGGGGATTTCTCGACGATTATCAAAGGCCAATACGAATTAATTTATATCAGCATTCCACTTGTCATTCTGGCGTACCTCTTCGCTAATAAATTTACGGTAGCCGGTATGGGCGAGGATTTCTCCGTTAATCTTGGCATGAACTACAAAGCGGTGGTCAACGTGGGATTGGTAATTGTAGCGTTAATCTCTTCTGTTGTCATTTTAACCGTAGGTACGATTCCATTTCTGGGTCTAGTAGTACCTAACATTGTAACGTTGTACATAGGGGATAACCTCAAAAAAAGTCTGGCGCATACAGCCATTCTCGGAGCGGTGTTCCTCCTGTTCTGCGATATTCTGGGCAGGCTCATTATCTATCCATATGAAATATCAATCAGTCTCACGGTAGGCGTCATCGGTAGTGGTCTGTTTATCTACTTGCTGATGAGAAGAAAGGCGAACTAGAGATGAAGACAAAACTAACTATATTATCAATAAGTGCTGTCGCCCTCATCGTCTTGTTTATGACGTATCATGCTTTGGGAAATTGGGACTACGTTCTGCCCAGCCGGGGAAGAAAGCTGGCGGCCATTCTGATTACCGGAGCTGTGATAGCTGTCTCTACCGTAGTTTTTCAGAGCATCACGAACAATCGTATTTTGACACCAAGTATTCTCGGGCTCGATTCCCTGTACATGTTAATCCAGACGTTCGGTGTTTATGCCTTAGGTTCATCGAATATGACCTTTATGAATAAAAACATCAACTTCTTGTTCTCTGCGTGCCTCATGGTCCTGTTTTCAGGCGTATTGTATAAGCTAATGTTCCGTAGGGAAGGACAAAATATTTATTTCCTGCTGCTGGTAGGGCTGATCATGGGGACGATGTTCCAGAGCGCGTCTTCTTTTATGGAAGTGCTTATTGATCCGAACGAATTCCTGATTCTACAGGGGAAAATGTTCGCCAGCTTCAACAATGTCAGCAGTGACCTATTGATTCTTTCCACCATTGTTCTGACGCTAACTACGTTGTACTTCCTGCGATTTGTTAAGTATTTGGATGTTATTTCGCTTGGAAAAGACGAAGCCATTAATCTGGGGATCAATTATGACTATGTAGTCAAAAGGCTGCTAGTTATTGTATCTATCTACGTTTCGATCTCGACGGCTTTAGTGGGGCCAATCACTTTCTTAGGTTTGTTGGTAGCTAATGTAGGACACCAGTTGTTCCGTACCTATAAGCATGCCTATCTGATTCCTGGAACGATTCTGCTGAGCATTGTTGCGCTTGTCGGCGGGCAGTTCCTGGTCGAACGTGTTTTTGGATTCAATACTACGGTTAGTGTGATTATCAATTTTGCAGGCGGCGTTTACTTCGTCTATCTGCTGTTAAAGGAGAATAAGTCGTGGTAGAAGTTAAAAATTTAACCAAACGTTATGGCGGAGTAACCGTCGTTGATGATGTGTCCTTGTCCATTAAAAAGGGCGCAATCACCTCGTTTATCGGACCAAATGGTGCGGGTAAAAGTACACTGCTCTCCATGATCAGCAGACTTATCTCCAAAGACGCGGGAGAGGTGCTGATCGAAGGTAAGGAAATCGGTACCTGCAAAAGTAATGAGCTTGCTCGTAAAATATCGGTATTAAAGCAGTCCAATCATATTAGCGTACGCCTCACTGTGAAGGAGCTCGTTTCTTTTGGGAGGTTCCCGTATTCACAGGGGAAGCTGAGCTCTGAAGATCGGGCGTTCGTTGACGAAGCGATTGCTTACATGGATCTCCAAGAGATGCAGGATAAATATATTGATCAGCTCAGTGGAGGGCAACGCCAGCGGGCATATATTGCCATGGTCATGGCTCAGGATACAGAGTACATTCTGCTCGATGAACCGCTCAACAACCTTGATATGAAGCATTCCGTCCAAATTATGAAGGTGCTTCGCCGCTTGGTAGACGAGAAGGGGAAGACGATTGTGCTCGTTATCCATGATATTAACTTTGCTTCTTGTTACTCTGACTACATTGTTGCGCTTAAAAATGGAAGAGTAGCTTCCTCGGGTACAGCGGATGAAATTATAGATTCTGCAGTTCTTAAAGAGGTATATGACATGGACATTCCTATTGAAACTATAGGAGGCCGAAAAATCGGTGTCTATTTCTAAAAAGGTAACTATTACTATGCGGATATTATTATGACGTAACGTAAGAAGTGAAAGGCGCCAGCTTCTTAACGCATACGCGAATAATTCAAATAGCTTCACTATAAAAATTAGGGGTGAATACGTTGAAGAAGAACTTATCTTTACTGATGATGACAGTATTTCTTGCGGTAATCTTGGCGGCTTGTGGCTCCAATAATGCAGCAACTTCAAATAACAACACAGCAGCAGGCAATTCGGAGGCTACTACTGCACCAACAACGGAAGCAACTACAGCACCGACAGAGCTTACTTTCAAGCATGCGCTTGGCGAAACAACTATCAAAAGCAATCCGCAAAAAGTGGTTGTTTTTGACTTCGGTACACTGGATACGCTGGATAAACTGGGCGTAGAGGTGACTGGAGTGCCTCAAAGTAATGTACCGGCTTATCTCTCTAAATATAACGATGCTAAATATGAGAATGTTGGTGGTTTGAAAGAGCCTGACTTCGAAAAAATAAACAGTCTTTCTCCGGACCTGATCATCATTTCCGGCAGACAACAGGATTCTTATGAAGAATTCAGCAAAATTGCACCTACTCTGTATGTGGCTGTAGATAATGCAAACTATATGGAATCTTTTACGAATAACGTGAAAATGCTGGGTCAAATTTTTGGAAAAGAAGCAGAAGTAGAAACTGAGCTTGCGACTATCAATGATTCCATCAAAGCTTTGAATACGAAGGCAACAGCTGATGGCAAAAAAGCACTTGTTATTCTCGCGAATGAAGGAAAAATCAGTGCTTACGGTGCAGGTTCCCGTTTTGGGATTATCCATGATGTGTTCGGATTTGCACAGGCAGATGATAAAATTGAAGTATCCACTCACGGACAAAGCGTATCTTACGAATATGTAGCGGATAAGAACCCGGATTATCTGTTTGTAGTAGACAGAGATGCGGTTGTGAAGAGTGATGGCGGTGAATCCGGTTCAGCTAAAAAAGCAGTTGAAAACGATCTAGTGAAGAATACAAATGCCTTTAAAAACGGTAAGATCATCTACTTGGATCCTAACTACTGGTATTTGTCCGGTGGCGGTTTAATATCCGTTAGCGAAATGCTCAAAGAAGTTGAAGTTGTTCTGTAAGCAGAGTAACTTGGTGAATTAAAAAGCCTGTTGGCGGGATTAATACTCCTTGCCAACAGGCTTTTTTCGCTTTTTTCCATCGATTTACTGGTATATTCATACTAGTTGCTAAATTTATCTGTAACTTTTCAGGCTGGGATACGTGGTTAGGTTAAGGGGGGAGTGCATGAAGCGAAATTCATTGGATGAAATATATCAGATGTATGTGATGGATATTTACCGCTATTTGCGCTCCCTTTGTGGTGATCATTATGCGGCTGAAGATTTGATGCAAGAAACCTTTTATCGCGCTTATCTACATTTGGAGAATTGTAAAGAAGAGAAGATTAAACCATGGCTGTTCCGTGTCGCTTATAACGCCTTCGTAGATTATAAGCGAAAGGAAGGCCGCAGTACAGTTCAGAGTGAGGATTATTTCAAAAAGCTTGCTCATCCAGATACCACAGAAAGCACACTGCTTCATCAGGAACGTTGGGAAGAGATGAGGATAGCGGTAAGTGAGCTACCGGACAATCAGAGAAATGCACTGCTGCTGCATGATTTTCATGGGCTGAGTTATCGGGAAGCATCGGACATTATGGATGTGGGCTTGTCCCAATATAAGATATTGATCTTTCGGGCCAGACAGAAGCTGCGTGAGGCAGAGCGGAGGAGAAATGAATATGAGTGAAGAGTTTAAGGAGAAGTTAAGAAGGTATGGCGAAGGCACTCTTGCTGATGAGGATAGGGATGAGGTTGAGCGTGAGTTAGAGAAGATGGAAGCTTACCAGGCTTATCTGGATGAACTCATGGGCGAAGAAAAGCCGGCTCCAGATGAGGAGAAGAGCATAAAATTCGGAAAGGGTAAAAGAAACAGACCCGGCAAAGAAAAAAAGATCATCCGCCGTGGCAAGTGGAAAGCACGTATATCGAATACTTTAACGGTGATTTCTGCGTTTTTGATTTTTTTGATTGTCAGCAGTATCATCACAGCGGTATTTTATAGCACTGGAGAAAGAGGAGAGACTTACCGTGATGTCGTTTCTTCCGCAATTGCTGTTTCACAGCCAAATACGATCGTCCATTTGAGTAGCGATTCCGGACCGTTTTTTAGTATGAATCTGCAGGGTGAAATAATAAAACAAATTGGTGATGCGCGGATTAATGTTGGAGATTATTCGATGAAGTTTCTATTAGGCTGGCCTAGAATCTATAGTTATTCATGGACATATGAACGCAGTGGGACAGGTAATTACTTTATCTATCCCATTGAGAACCAGTCTGCAGAAAATAGGATGGATGACAGCAGTGAGTGGGAAAAACTAGAGAAGCTCCCTGAAGGTACGGTAGGAGAAGCCTATTTGTCTTTTGAACAATTTTTTACGACAGATGAGCTATTGAAGAAGTTTCAGCATAAAAATCTTGAACTTTTATGGTTCGCAGCAGATACAGGTCCAAGGACACAAGAGCCAGTAATAAATGATCCCTTAGGATTTCCAAGTATGCCTATCTGGCATGCTGATGATATGAAGGTGACACAAGAATCAAAGAAAAAGTGGGGTTGGTTTGGAGGGGTGACTAGCCGCACGAGTGTTTCTCCATCTGTTGACTCATATGGGGATGGTGAACTGCGTAATGCGAACTTCCTTAAGACACTGCACTTAATGCAGGAGCATAAATCGATCGCCAACAAGGTAATTCCGTTTATTGATCTGGATGACTCCATTAGCTATCTGGAGAAGAACGGAGTTAGGCTGTATGGAGCTGTCGTAACCGGTCCGGTTAAAGAGTTGCTCAAGTTAAAGGAAGAAAAATGGGTCAGTAATATTCATGTTGAAGAAGTAAGATTATGGAATTGGCAGGATAGAGAGAACTGAGTTGGGATGCTAAATACTGTAGAAGGTAGTAAGCGTAAATGATTTCTTCGTAATTACTTAATGGCAGTCGGATATGCCCTGTGTTAGTGGGGTGTACCCGGCTTTTCTGTGTGGGAGAAGTCACAGAACTTGCTTCTCGTTTAAGCAAATCGTACAATTATTTGAATATGAGATGAGTATGATAGATTAGGAGCTGAGTTATATGAAAGTAGGCGTGGTATCAGATACACATATGACAAGAATGGCTAAGTCTCTGCCCAAAGCGCTTGTTGCTGAATTCCGGAATGTAGACTTGATTCTGCATCTTGGAGATTGGGTGAGTATGGGAATCTACGATTTGTTGGCTGAATTAGCTCCAGTGGAAGGGATTGCTGGAAATAACGATGGAATAGAGATCATTGAGCGTTTCGGGGAGCGTAAGCTGCTAACGCTTGAGGGAGTCCGGATCGGAATGGTCCATGGGCATACGCCACACTCCCGCAAAGGAACGGACGGGAATGCGCTGCTTGCTTTTGCGAACGATAAGGTGGATTGTATTCTTTTTGGTCATTCGCATCAGCCTTTATTGCGGGAAGAGAATGGGATTCTGCTCTTTAATCCAGGATCGCCAACAGATAAACGACGTGAGAAACTGTATTCCTTCGGAATTTTGGATATCGAAGAGGGTAAAGTCAGTGCCCGGCATGTGTTCTACGATTCCAAAGAATAAGAATAATTGTCCAAATGATCTGGCGTTCGCTCCATGGTGCACGGTACGGCTGAAATATACAATAACGTTAAAACGGCCCAAGCCGGAAAGTGAGCGCTGAGGATGAACAACTATCGTATTGAACGTGTGATCTATGATGATTTGGAACGGCTTATCCCATTGTTTGATGAGTATCGGGTATTTTATGGGGCAGTCTCTGATCTGGATGGTGCACGTGCTTTTTTATCAGATCGATTGAAGCTGAACGAATCGGTAATCTTTATTGCGGTGGGGGGAGAAGGCGAGGAGAAAAGAGCGTGGGGCTTCACTCAGCTCTATCCCTCTTTTTCATCGGTTTCTATGGAGCGTCTCTGGATATTGAATGATCTATATGTAACTGCGGAACTGCGAGGCCATGGGCTCGGCTCCAAGCTGCTGGAAAGTGCCAGAGCTCATGCGCTCGCTACGAATACGAAGGGCTTGTCCATGACAATAATGACGGCGAATGTGGGGGCACAGCGTTTATATGAAGCGCATGGCTACATTCGGGATGATGATTTTTATACCTATAACCTTTTTTTCTAAAGCTAGAGAGAAAGATGAGTAAGGGGCGTTAAAGTGGATACAAGTAATAAGCTGGCAATCTTTTTTGACCTTGATGATACTTTATATGATCATTTGGTTCCTTTTAAAGAAGCGGTGCGTCAAGTGCTTAGACCGGATGAGAACAGTCTGGACTTTGCAGAATTATTTTATAAAGTAAGACATCATAGTGATGTATTATGGCCTATGTATTTACGTGGAGAAATTCCGCTGGAGGAAACTAGGGTACGCCGATTGGAGCTTGCTTTTGCAGAGTATGGTTTACAGCTTGATCGTGACCAAGCCACGGCGGTACAAGCGGCATACATTGGCCGTCAGTACACCATTCAAATGATAGATGGAGTCCGGGAGCAATTGGAAAGGTTCATTGCTGCTGGTCATAAAGTAGGCATCATTACGAATGGACCCAAAGATCATCAAATGAAAAAGATTCGCGGATTAGGTCTGGATCAGATGATCCCCGAGGAGATGATTTTTATTTCTGACGCGGTAGGTCTGGCCAAACCAGATCCGCAACTCTTTTTGCATGTAAATCAGAAGTCTGGCACTTCACCAGACCATTCACTTTATATAGGCGATACCTGGGCTAATGATGTAGTAGGAGCGCTTGCGGCTGGCTGGAAGGTCTGCTGGTATAATCCGAGAGGCAGACAGCCGGCTACGGATCATAGGCCTAGTTATATTTTTACGAATTATAAGGAATTTAGCGAGTTGCCTTTGGTGCTGCAAAAATCTTGATCGGGAATTAATTAGGGAAAAACTCCCTGAAATTAACCGGTTAGAGCGCGAAATTGAGGTTATTGGGGAATTCCTCCCTAATAAAACCGAAATAAACATGTTTATAGCCATATTCGGGTGATTTTTAGGGAGGTTTTCCCTAATCGAAGGTTTACCTTGAAAAAATCTAATGATTTTAGGGAGGAATTCCCTAATTATCAGGCTGCTGGGCGATGAATGGGCAATGAATATCCCTCAGCCACGCCAAAGAACCTTTATCCACAACAAAAGAGCTTGCCTCCCAAAGCCAACAACGGCCTTATGGGGGCAAGCTCTTTTCGTTTAATCAGCGAAGCTGTACGTAGGATCAGTCAGATTCATTCTTTCTTTAATGCCTGGTGTGGCGTAGATTTTGTTGTCATCGGTAATAAAGAAAGCTTCTACATCTTCAGGTAACGACTCCAGATATTTCATACCTTCTTCGATCCCCATCAAGAACACCCCAGTGGACAAAGCATCCGCATCTGTTGCATTAGGGCTCATAATGGTCAAGCTTTTGAGACCGTTCTGAGAAGGGTAACCTGTGCGTGGATCAAGAATATGGTGATAACGAACATTGTCTTGCATAAAATAACGTTCGTAAACACCAGAAGCATCGATGACCTCATCCGCGATTTTAATCGTTCCTAGTTGTGTGCCGCGGCTTTGGTCAGGGTCTTGCAGACCAATATTCCAATCCGTTCCGTTTGGTTTCGTACCTAACGCAATAATACTGCTGCCGCCGAGGTTGATCATTGCACTGTTAAGGCCTTGCTCTTTTAAATAATCAGCGATACGGTCAGCAGCATACCCTTTGCCGATACCTCCAAGATCCAGTACCATATTTTCCTTCAGTAGCTTCACGGTCTTAGCAGCTTCGTCAATTTCAACGTCCCTGTAATTGGTTAGGCTCTTGGCTGCATCGATAGATGCTGGATCAGGGACTTTATCTCCGCCACTACCGATGTTCCAGAGGTCGATCAGCGGACCAATCGTGGGATCGAATAGCCCGTCCATTTCTTTTGCATATTGCACGGATTGTTTTACAACATCTAAGGTCTCGTCCGAAACGACAACCGCTTCTTTTCCTGCTGCTTGATTGACTGCGTAAACCTCGCCGCCTTCTTTTGTACGGCTAAGCTCCATATCCATTCGCTCCAGCATTTGCTGGATATCATCCATATTTTTTTGGGCTACATTTTCTCCGAACACTTTGATATTCACGACCGTGTCATAGATATAAAAGGTCTGTGAGAGTGACTTGGCTTCGCCTTTTCCTGAAGCTGTTGCGCCACCCGGTGTTTCCGTCGCTTTGTCATCCTTATTTTTAGTAATTAGCCAAGCGCCGACAGCTATGACGACGATGACGATAACAACGAGGATCAACGTCGTTTTTTTGTTCTTGAACATATTCCACCATCCATAAAGTTAGTTTCTAAAACACATTATTACTATCATACCCTAGATCAGAAGTTGATGGAAATTAATTTCATGGCGTATTTACGTACAACTCCGTCTGCACGAAAAAAAAGCCCCGCAATCTGATTCGGAGCAACGCTGTGGATATAGAGGTAGCTATTAAGCTAATCTAGCATGTATTCACGGTATTTGTTTTTACGAGGATTCATTACGAAAAGGATTCCTTTGGCATAACCGCTAACGGCTTTAAAATTTCGTTTGAGAGTTTCTTTACCTGTAAGACAGGTTAACGTCCAGATCAATGCGGCATAATTCATAGGGGGTGCTTTACGTAAGTTGAGCAGATAATAATGATTGATGGCAGTAGCTCTTGCAACAACGCCCGCCTTATCCCGAGAACCCGGCGACTCATGATGAATGATTTTCATAGCCGGGTTAATGACAAGCTTGCCATAACGGCTAGCCAAATGGGACAAGTAAATATCCTCGGCAATGGAGTAACTTGTCATCCAGGGATAGGGTTTCATATCTTGTAATGCTGAGCGCCGGAATGACATATTACAGCCGTGAAAAAAATCGGTCTCAAAAACCTGCTCCTTCTCTCCCCAGAGGAATAGGGAGCCTGCAAACATGCTTGGGGATAATCTGCCCGGGGATCCGGACATTTGTCCGGTCAGCATGCCAAACAGCCGGCCCGGTTTGCTGCTGCGCATGCCTTTTGCCACACCGCCTACACCGACAATTGAATCGTCCGCTGCATAAGTATCAAGTAATCGTCGAATATATAAGGAATCATCTAATTCTGCATCATCGTCTAAATGAAGCACAATTTCAGCATTTACTAGTCCAAGTGACTCATAACGGGAAAGCCAGAGTCCCGGATTAGTCTTACGATGATATCGAAACTCAGCCTGTGGCAATTTGTTCAGTATGTTACGATAATAGGTTAATCTCTCTACAGGAATCTCACCGTCATCTACAATCCAGAGCTCGATGGAGACATTCTCTAGCTCTGTCTGCTTGCTTATAGACTCTATGCACACTGTAAGGTCGTTTATACGGTTACGGGTAGGTATCACTATAGATACATCATGCATATGGGGATCTCCCTTCGGAATTCTGGTGTTAACTTTATTCTATCTGCCCAGAAGGGGAGCGTATATACCACTTTCGTTTACTTTTTGCTTTAACATTCACGTCTATAAATGTCATTTTATTAAAAGTTAAGTTTGTAATTTTGAGTTTTTAACTATATAATAGTAAGCGACGTATATTTAGTTATTACTCTTATATGACAGCTACAAATTATCAATAATATTAGGAGGTTTTTTCGTGAGAATAGATATCTGGTCCGATTATGCATGTCCTTTTTGTTATATTGGCAAAAGACGTTTGGAGAATGCGCTAAGCCAATTCCCGAACCGTGATCAAGTAGAGGTAGTATTCCGTAGCTTTCAACTGGATCCACATGCAGAGGTAAGTACAGACAAGAGTATTCATGAGCTGCTGGCTGCCAAATACGGGATGACCGTCGAAAAAGCAAAAGCAATGAACGCACAACTAGCGGAGCAAGCTAAAGATGTGGGTTTGGAATTTAATTTTGATACAGTAAAGCATACCAACACTTTCGACAGTCACAGACTGAGTCATTTTGCAAGCACAAAGGGAAAAGGTGCAGAAATGTCCGAACGTCTGCTGCGCGCCTACTTTACGGATTCATTAAATCTTGGAGATCGCAGTGTACTGGCTTCACTCGCTGCTGAAGTTGGTTTAGATCAAGTGGAAGCTGCGGCAATGCTGGAAACGGATGCTTTTGCGAATGAGGTTAATGGCGATATTGAAGAAGGAAGCCGTCTTAATATTACCGGTGTACCTTTCTTTGTATTCAACAATAAATATGCTTTATCTGGTGCACAACCAGGTCCTGTATTTACAGAGGTACTGGATACTGTGTGGGCGGAGGAACAAGCAGGACCAACATTACAAGTGGTTGGTAAGGGGAATTCTGAAGTATCTACCGATGATGGCTGCGCAGATGGATCTTGCAATATTTAAAGTTTGGATTCGAGTAAAACAAAAGAGCTGAGGGAGCCCTCAGCTCTTTTTTGTGTGCGCCCAGCATGGGCGCTATCTATAGGGTTGAAGTCCTGAATGGCGAAGGCAGTAGTAGCCATTAGCTTAAGGCAAGGGTGTCCACCGCGAGGTGGAATCTGAAGGAAGCCAGCGGCAAATCTCCGGTCTGAGGAATACGAACTTCATACAAGGCTAACGTAGGCTGGATGAGGTTGCACAACAAACCAAAGTCCATACTGCCAAAGGCGTACGAGAGTAAATGAAGCAGATAGATGGAGAGGAAGATAGCGTTCTTACCTGGGGAGATCTGTGTGATAGGCGAGTATACTTCGTAACCCTACTTGTGAGAGTAGGCTGAGTGCACAGAAGTCAGCAGACGCCATAGTACGCAAGCTGTTGCAACAGCTGCGGAAGGGCTGAACATGGAATAGGATTTATACATCCAGGCGTTCAAGATGAGCGATGAATGCAGAAAAAAATCCGAAAGGACCTGACTGAAGAAGGAAACGGTGAATCCCGTGGGGGTCTTCAGCAGGGCGGAGTTCATCTTTGGCACAAATGGAAGGTATAAATCACGTAAAGAGAGGTTAAAAAAAAATGTTGGAGCAACTGCTATCACGGGAAAATCTTCTGCAAGCCTTAAAGCGTGTTGAAGCGAATAAAGGAAGTCATGGCGTAGATGGGATGTCCGTAAAATCCTTACGAGAACACATCGTACAAAACTGGCAGACCTTGCGGCATGCCATAGAAGAAGGAACCTATGAACCGAGCCCCGTGCGCCGAGTCGAAATCCCGAAACCCGGTGGCGGAGGTGTTAGGTTACTAGGAATACCTACCGTGACAGATCGAATGATTCAACAAGCAATCGCGCAGGTGTTAACTCCATTGTTTGATCCAGAGTTTTCCGACCATAGCTATGGATTCCGTCCGAAAAGACGAGGGCATGATGCGGTGAGGAAAGTTCGAAGCTTTATGAAAGAAGGCTATCGATTCGTAGTCGACCTAGACTTGGAGAAATTCTTTGATCGCGTCAACCATGACCGACTGATGATGAAGATTTCGGAGAAAGTGGAGGACAAGAAAGTTCTCCTGCTTATCCGCAAATATCTACAGTCAGGTGTGATGGAGAACGGGTTAGTAACCCCGACAACGGAAGGTGCGCCGCAAGGCGGTCCACTGAGTCCGTTATTATCTAACATTGTCTTGGATGAGCTCGACAAAGAACTCGAGAAACGTGGACACCGCTTCGTTCGTTATGCGGATGATTGCAATATTTACGTGAAAACGCTAAGAGCAGGAGAGCGAGTCAAGACAACTGTCACCCGATTCATCGAGACGAGGCTAAAGCTGAAGGTGAACCAAGTAAAGAGCGCGGTAGACCGTCCCTGGAAACGAAAGTTTCTAGGATTTAGTTTTAGTGTGGACAAAGAACCAAAGGTGAGAATTGCGAAGCAATCCTTACAGAGAGTCAAGGTTCGAATACAGGAGATATCCTCTCGAAAGAGATCGATGAAGATGGAAGAGCGAATCAAGGAACTAAACCACTACCTCATGGGATGGTGTGGTTATTTCTCGCTGGTGGATACCCCAAGTACCTTTCGAGATATGGATAAATGGATACGAAGAAGGCTACGAATGTGCCTCTGGAAGCAGTGGAAGACCCCTAGAATCAAAGTCAAAAGACTTATATCCTTAGGGGTACCTAAGGATAAAGCCTATGAGTGGGGAAATACCCGAAAAGGGTATTGGCGAATTGCAGGGAGTCCAATTCTACAACATGCATTGAATAACCAATATTGGGAAGCCAATGGATTAAAGAGTGTATTGGACAGATACAACTTCTTACGGAATATTTCATGAACCGCCGTATACCGAACGGTACGTACGGTGGTGTGAGAGGTCGGGGGCTAGCCGCCCCCTCCTACTCGATTTTGATAAACCTGTTCTTTTGTTGCTTCCCACACTCAAAAACAAGCGCTCCCGATATCCGGAAGCGCTCGCCGCTGATTGTGGTTTTATCTGAAAGATGTAACAAAGCTTGAGAATAGTGTGCGTACATCGTATTGATATTGGTTGATTGGCTCGATAGGCCGTTCGATACCAAGTAGAGTATATACCGCAATTCTCGCTGCTCTCACGGAGTATTCTTCAGTGAATACAACGTCATCTGGAATTTCACAGAATTGTCCAATAAAGGCCAGGTTCGTGGAACCCTCAGGGACAACTTTTGGTCGGTCACTATTGAGTCTAGGCATGAACTGAGAAGTGATATAAGGCATCATGCAAGGAATACAATTGGCGGTAGCCATGATCTCGTCCTTATGTTCTTCAAAGTGAAGATGACCGATCAATTCTTGCATAATTTCTTCGCCGGTACAATCACACATTCTCTTTTTCACGAAATCTCCAACTTTGTCTGGATACAGTCCGTAACCCCAGAACACTTTAACATGCTCAGGCTGATTGCGGAAATGCGGTTGGAAGGCCAGTACAACGGACATAAACCAGCTCGAATCCTTAAATGTGACCAAAGCGCCTGTGCCGGCACGGTTACGTGTGAATTTTTCCATCAGATCGAAGAATTTGGAGTCATGGAAAGTTACAGTAAAGGACTCCCATTTCGAACCGTCTACATGATCATCGAACGAAGAAGGATTGCCAAGACTTGGTTTCTTGGAAGCGATGTTTTCCCATAATTTCCACGAGCTTCCCTTGCCGTTAAGGCGTGGAGCAGAAGTCATAGAGCCAAGGCTGGAGCCTTCGGTCATAGAACCGTTTGTGATAATTACGAGATCATCTTCTTTTACATCAATCACATCTTTGACACCTTCGCGCACTACATTCATTTGGGTTACGGTAATTCCGTCACCTTTTTTGAACTGCAGATCAGTAACTGTACATTTCAGTGTGAAATCGACACCGAATGGTTCAAGATATTTGTGCAAAGGCAGAATGATGGAATCATATTGGTTATAAGGAGTGCGAGTTACACCTTCCAGTGTTTGAATTCTTGGGAATTCATGGAAGAAACGAAGCATATATCTTTTAAACTCTACAGCGCTGTGCCAAGGTTGGAATGCAAAAGTAGTAGCCCACATATACCAGAAGTTTGTTGTGAAAAAGTGAGGGGCGAACCAGTCGTTGATACGCGCTTTACCCATTTTATCTTCTTGTGTAATAATCAGCTTGCCCATAGCGAGACGATCAGCCATATCAAAACCCATGGACAATACATCTTCTACTTTGCCGTCTTTGTTTACAAGTCTGGCGTTTGAGTGTGTTGGGTTTGCGGTATCAAAAGCAATAATTTCATCCCGCACAGACAACCCCGGACGGTCGACAGAAGGAATCGTTGTTAATAGCTCCCAGAGATTCTCATAAGCTTCATCGTTGAGCATACGGCCGCCGCGGACAACGTAACCATGTTCAGCGTCACCTGCGCCGTCATTGCTACCACCAAGAATCTTCATCTCTTCAATAATGTGAATGTTTTGTCCCGGAAAATCACAGTCTCTGACCAGGTAAGCAGCGCCCGCTAAGGATGCAATTCCGCCACCGACAAAATAAACCTGTCTATTACCGTACTCTTTTTTCACAATGGTCGCCTCCAAGTAGTTGTTTAAATAATCACACTCTTAATGTAAACCAACTCCTATTTTGAAGGTATAATCAAACTCTTTAGAGTGTCTGGATTTTTGTCATTATGGGTGATCTGTCTAGTTTTTAGACAAAAAAAACCGCTGCAACCAAAGGTTACAACGGATGGTTCTCATATTTGTGTAAAGCTTTCAGAAAATTTCCTTCAATTAGATCACTTAGCTTCTCAATCATATGGTGCGGCTGTTCCTTCATGCCTTCTCTCATCCACTGAATGATTAGGCCTGTGAAGGCTAGCGTATAAAAATTGGCTATAAAGTGCTTGTCTTCTTCGCAAACCTCCATCCCGGAGGACAGCTCGTTTATAACCCCCATGATGAGATCGTTTGTCACCTCGTACAGATATGCATCCAGATGATTTCTGCCTAATGAATTTAGCGTGTTACAGCAAAAGGATTTATTCCGCTCAATGTAGCAGAAGATTCTATAAAACCCGTCTGTCCAAGTGCTGTAGCTGCGATACTGGGCGAGGCTTTCGACAGCCTCAGTCTTATAAATCCAACCTAGCAAATCAAATATATCCTGGAAATGATAATAAAACGTTTGTCTGTTTAGTCCGCAATGGTCCACTAGTTGTTTAACAGTAATTTTATTGAGCGGTGTATGCTCCATTAGCTCTTTTAAAGAATGCGACAATGCATTTTTGGTTAGAAAAGAATTGGACAACAGCGTTCACCTCTTCCATTCAAGACTTCGATGCTCGCTTATACAGCAGACGAATACCTTCGGCTAATAAACCCAGTGCAAATCCGGCGCATGAAAATAAGGAAAACGCGAGGAAGCCTGCGAGATCCTCCCAACCGGACATCTCTTGGTAGGTGTAGCCCAGCATAAATGCCGCACCTATGATTATTCCCGCCGTGCTAAATACCCAGAGCAGACGCGCTCCGAGCCAGCCTAATGTGTTGACGATCCCAGCCACTACAACGGAAAAAAGAGCAAAGCGCAGTAAGAGTGTGGCATCCATTTCCTGGGCCAGCATCACGAATCGGTGGAGGGAAGAGAAGCCATAGAAGAATGGCATAAACGGTCATCCAGAGAAACCAACTTTTACTTTTGGCAGCAGGCAGGAATTTCATTTCATGCACACCTCTTTTCCCATAGTACGAACGTTAAAAAGTAGGGATTATACCGTGAAGGATTCCAGTTCTTCCGCACTTTGCAGCAGGTGGCTTAGCAGGTTTGGAATGTCCTCCATTTGCTCTTCTGTGAGTTGTCTTTTGAATTGCAGCTCGATGCAGTTATTGTAAGTTTCACTTTCCTGGCCATATATGAAGCTTAAAGATTGCACAGGCTGGAAATCAGGTCCCCAGATCGCTTTTAGAATACTGTCTATCGCCTGACATTCGCTAGGAATATCTTCGACTTCCATATAAAAACGAAGTGAAAGATTACAGCCGGGATCCGTATTAGGAACCTCCAAGATTTCATCGCTGAGATCTTTCGTGGACGAAGTGAGCAGGATTTCGGCGGTTACTTTCCTGCCTGCAGTTAATTGGAAGGAGAGACTGAACTCTCTGGACATCAGCGCCATATTCAGAAGGTCGGAGCGATCCGTAACCACCAATATTCCGTCTAAATTATCGTAGTCATAAATCTGGTTCTCAAAGGCGATCTTAATATTATCGAAAACTGTAGGGTGGAACAATAAGAGCACCTTCTTTGTTTATTTATATTGTAACATGATGTGATAGGAAGTTAAAAAAAGACGCCCAGGACCAAATGGACCGGGCATCTTGTGTAGAAGTTACGGCTTCCCATAAGAGGGAATACTCCTCGGTTGTGGGTATACGTTCACTTCTTAGTTTGTAGGCGCAGGCGCAGTATATTTCAGGAACGTCTTCGGAATCGGGCTCTCAAAGGTCATCAGTTCTCCAGTGGTTGGATGAATAAAAGAGAGCACTCGAGCATGTAGGCCAAGTCTTCCTACCGTTTTGGTCTCTGCACCATATTTCTTGTCACCTGCGATAGGGTGGCCGATATCTGCCATGTGCACCCGAATCTGATTTTTTCGTCCGGTTTCGAGCTTAACCTCTAGCAAGGAAAAATGGCGGTTAGCCTGAATGAGTTTATAATGTGTAATTGCATGTAGTCCATCGCCTTCATGAGGACTGGAATACATTTTAAGGGTTGAGGTTTCTTTGAGCCACGAGCTTATCTTGCCTTCAGGTCTTTTAACCGCGCCTTCCACGAGCGCTACGTAAGAACGTTCCTTCACGGTATCTTTCCAAGTAGTTTGTAGTGCTTGCTGAATCCTTTCGCTTTTGGCAAACATCATTACGCCTGATGTATCTCTGTCCAAACGATGTACGACAAAAATCCGATTTTGTGGATTGCTAACACGGACATGCTCCATGAGCTGGCGGTAAGCCGTCAATTCATTTTCTTCCGCAGTGGCGATAGATAGCAGTCCAGCATCCTTTTGAACAATAATCAGGTCTTCATCCTCATGAACGATTTTAAGTCCGATCATCTCTGCTGTTTGTACAGGCTTCTCTTGATCAATAGTAACGTTTTGACCCGGATGCAGTTGGAAATTATGCTGTGTAACTACCTTATTATTCACCGACACTTGTCCACGCGATAGGATGGATTTAATCGCATTTCGTCCGCGACCCGTGACGTGGGTGAGTAAGAAGGGCAATAGTTCAGAAGGTTCGTTTACAGTAAATGTTTTGGGTGCTGCGGGTGCTTTAGTTTTATGATTAAGCTTGCCAGTAGGCTTGCTGTGAGAACGAGTACCTCTTTTGGCTGTTTCTTTAGGATTTCTTCTTGAGTTCATGGATGCATTCTCCGTCCTTTAATATTGTACTCCTCAATATACCATGGGCTGTTAAGAAATACTATGGAGAGGCAGGCGTACTGGTTTGCTGCTGCTCAAAGATAGAACAGCTGTGCTAATCCAAGAAGCAGGAATAAACCGAGATATACCCAGCCTAACCTGCGGGCATATTTCTTTTCCCGGGGCATGGCGCTTACAGCATAGATCTTGGTATCCACAGTAAGCAGGAATAGTCCGGAGAGCAGGAGCACGAGAGTTAAATAAGTTAGTTGATGATAGATCATTTGAACACATCCCCATATCTAGTCTTCTTTAAGACCGACTCTTTCAATATTCGTCTTCACATTAAGTTCTATAGAGAGATCAGAATACTGTTGCTCCCAGTCATGTTTGTCACGAACATTAGCTTTCCAGTAGGAAGGAGCATATGCACGAACATATTCACCCATGCCAAAGATATCCGAGTGAGCCTGTTGCGTCTGTTTAATCAGATGGTCGAAGATGGTGAGGACTCCTTTTTGAAAGTTGGCCTCAAGTTTTTTTAAATCCTGGCTGGAATCAATACGAATATTATTACCTAGGTGCTCATCTAGCGCTGCTTCTAAAAAAATATTTATAGTGATATGGGGTTTGCCGTCTTTGATTTTAACTTTAGACCTTGTAAATCGGTCGTTAACTTTAAGAGTCAGTGGGCCAAAGTCCTCTGAATTGAACATGACGGAATAGCCCCCAGGATCAAGACCTTTCATGGACATATATGCGCCAATCTCAATGGGAGTAGTCGAACCAACCATAACGCCTCCGCTAAAGTAAGCAAGACCTTTTATCAACATATTGTCTTTTTGATGTAAAGACACATAAGGCAGATAACCGCTCTCTCCCCATTTAGATTCAGCTGACCAGAATACGCCTATATAGTTAGCTGGGAACTTTCCGGATCTCACGGCTTTTTCCATGGTGGATAGGATATAGAGGGTTGGAACTCGCTGAAGTGGTGGATTAATATTCATAAATTTAGAAGCCTCGCCTTCGGACACTAATAACCAGGTACGGCGACGGACTTCAGGGTTGCGGCGTAAATAATCATTTAAATCCGACAGGTTTTTGCGTGCAAAATCCTCGCTGATGATAATCACCCGAAGATGGATGAGGTAACGTGGGTCAGAGATCTGTTGTTGCAAATTGTTTAAGGCATCATCTAGTGAGTAACCGTAAACTTGTACAACCCAAACCGGATTTTGATTCCCCCCGCTACCTTCTCCCCCGCTGCTAGGACCTAACGGAACTCTCCCTGGAACTGCAATTTGGGCGGTCACACGGATTTTGGGCAAATTAATATTTGCGCTTTTTAGATGTGTCGTTTGATCATCTTCGGTTTTACTATTTGCCGGCACTGAATCTATAGACAATCCCAGCACTAATGCACGATCTTCAATTTCGAGCTGGTCCCAGCAGCCCGTAAGGAATACAAATACCAGAGAGAGAAGGAGGAGAAGACTAATACGCTTGTTAATTACTTTATTCATTCGATAGCCCTCCTTTTTGCCGAATCAGAGCTATTAACCATAAAAGAAGAGGGTAGAGAGTCAAAAAAATCAACCCGATAATCGCTGTGACGGAAGAAAAGGTATAAACCTGGTAAATATTTCTTGGCAAAAGTGAAAAGACGAAGATAAGTGGAAGTGAGAAGCTTGATACAAGGCGGTGATCTTTGTACCGAAATACTTGCTGAAGTGAATATGCTGCTAAGTAGTAGTTCGTAAAAATGGTAGTAAATATAGATATTACCCAAACAGTAATAAACAGCGCATCGAATCGTTCTAGTAGTCCTGCACCAATAGAAATGGAGCGGGCGGTTTCTAAGGTTGGATAAGCGAGTAATTTGGTTTCTTGCGCTCCGAACATTCCTAAAGTGGCCGCAACAATCATTACATAGATGAAGCCAATAATAAAAAGGGCAGCAGCTCCTGCTTTAAGCACTTGCTGAGGTTTTTTCATTAAAGGAACCAGCAGTGTGATGACAAATGTGCCCTGATAAAGGGCAGCTGAAGTGACAGTCCCTTTGGAAAAGCTTGAAAAGGTGATGTAATTTCCAGTGAGTGGAAGTAAGTTTAAAGCATCTACATTTTTCATGGCTACTAATATAATGCTGAGAACGGTTAACAAGATGAAAGGCAAATAAAAAATATGTACATAGGTGAATTTCACAATGTTTCTGCGGATAGATAAAGCAGCCAAAATAAGCATTAATAGAATGACCGCTTCGATAGGTGTTTTTTTAAACACGACCGCAACACATACCTCTCCGAATTGACGCATGGTAATCCCGGCAGAGAAAGCAAAAAACAAAGAGATAAGTACATTGAAAATATCCGCGATGCTTCTCCCGACTAACCGGCGGCTGAATACAAACAGAGTTTCATTGGGGAATTTCCGACATACAGCGGCTGTAAACCAGCAGCCTAGAAATGCAACAGGGATGCCTGAAGCCGAAACCAGCGGCGCCCCACTGTCTCCGGCTTCAGCCATATAACGGGGAATACTCAAGATACCTATTCCAATAATCGTACTAACGACTACTGCGACGACTTGGATCGTTGTTATGGGGCGGTTGTTGTTCATCGAGTTCACCCTTCTCCTTAAAAATCTGATCTGAATACGTCGTTGGTAACTCATGAGCGAGACGAGTAGGGTCTTGAGTGTTCAAGAAGCTCGGACGTCTTCTCATCCACCATAAGGGGACACGAATCAGACTGTCCTTCAGATCTCTCCATTTCGTGGGCACATATGGTGTCATGTAAGGAACGCCAAAGGATTCCAAGAATAATAAGTGATTCACGATAACGATGGTACCTAACATGACTCCGTAAAGACCAAAACAACCGGCTAGAATAATCAGTGGAAATCTTAGCATTCTGGATGAGATAGCGGCATTATAGGCAGGGGTGGCAAAAGAACCGATAGTGGTTATAGCGACAATAACAACGGTTGTCGGACTTGCTAGACCTGCTGAAACAGCAGCCTGACCAATAACAAGAACACCTACAATAGAAAGGGCGCCCCCAATCATTTGTGGTAGACGAATAGTTGCTTCGCGGAGCACCTCCATGAAGACCTCCATAATCAGAACTTCCAAGACCGCTGGAAAAGGAACTCCTGCTCTACCCCCTGAAATCGCTACGGCAAATTCGGTAGGCATAAGCTCCGGGTTGAAGGAGATAACGGATACATATAGAGCAGGGAAAAAAGAGAGAACAACAGGGCAATTAGTCGAATCCCCCGGATTAGGCTGCCTACAATAAAACGTTCCGAATAGTCGTCTATGGTCTGAAAAAATTGATTGAACAATGCAGGGACGATGAGCGAGAATGGGGAGCCATCTACCAGAATGATGACTCTTCCTTCCAATAAGGCTGCCGCTGATTTATCCGGACGTTCTGTTGGTTGAACCTGAGGAAAAGGAGATAATGGGTTATCCTCAATGAATTGCTCGATGTACCCTGCATCAAGGATGCTATCTGTGTTTATCATGGATAATCTCTTCATCACTTTTTCAACCAATTCAGGATCTACTATCCCTTCTATATAGCACACAGCAACCTGTGAGCGTGTCCGCACACCAAGCGGAGCAGTAATAACCCGGAAATCTGGCGTTTGCAGCCGATAACGGAGTAAGGAAAGGTTTGCCTCCAAGTTCTCTATAAAACCTTCGCGTGAGCCACGAATTACCTGCTCGGTCTGTGGCTGTTCAATGCTGCGATGTTCGATTTTACGCAAATTGAAGTGAAGTGCTTGATCCATACCATCTATAAGGAGTACAACGCTCCCTTCTAATAGAGCGAGTGGCAGAGAATTTAAGTCCTTCGTTCGGTTCCCAGCCGCTATTTGTATGGTCGTATTCCAGATGAAATCAGGCAGATCCTTGCGCTCTTCAGGAATTGTCGAGAGATCAGAGGGAGGGCTCATTAACGGTTTAAGCACATGCTCATGAATTTGATTTTGGTCCACCAAAGATGAAAAAAAGATAATTACCGCATCATATAAACCGTATACCCGAAAATTACGCACAACGAGATCTGCATCTTCTCCAAAAATTTGGCTAATGGCTTTAATATTATTTTTTAGGTCGGGATCTAGTGGCTTTTCCGAACGCTGATCAGGAATGGTGGGATCTTCGTGCGTTTTTTTTTGCTTAAAAGAACTATAGTTTTGCTTCCAGTTTTGCACGGCTATTCCCCTTTCCTAAAGAATGATGATTTTTAAAGCTTGGCTCAAAAGCGCTCCTTTTATGTAATTTTTCCAAAAGGAGAAACGAAAGAAGGACTTCTAGAGTGTTGCTCATTACACCATTGACCGCTAAACTAAAGATAGAAACGCCTAAGGAGTCATGATAGATATGAAGATGCAAGCACCTACTATTGAACAGGCGCAGGCTGAGCTGCAAAAATATTACGGTTATCCAGACTTTCGGGATGGCCAGAAAAAGATTGTTCAGAACTTGCTGGAAGGACGCGACACATTGGGAATCCTCCCTACGGGTGGCGGGAAATCAATCTGTTATCAGGTTCCTGCATTGCTCCTGCCAGGGCTGACACTGGTGATATCACCACTGATCTCGCTGATGAAAGACCAGGTGGATGCGTTAACTACCGCGGGTATTCCGGCAGCCTTTATTAATAGCACGTTAAGCGGAAAAGAAGTGAATGAGCGGATTCGGGCTGCCCGGCGGGGTGATTTGAAGCTGCTCTATGTTGCGCCCGAAAGGCTTGAGCTGGACTGGTTCCGTCTGGAAATGGCTGAGCTGTCAATTTCCTGCGTGGCTGTTGATGAAGCGCACTGTGTATCCCAGTGGGGGCATGATTTTCGGACAAGTTATCTGTCTGTGTCTCCATTTGTAGATGAGCTGCCTGACCGGCCGATCTTGGCTGCATTTACTGCCACGGCGACGCCGGAGGTTATGGAGGATATGGTCCGGCTGCTGCGTTTGCGCGAGCCGGGTATTTTCATGACGGGACTAGGAAGAGACAATCTGGCAATGTCCGTACTGCGGGGAGAGAACAAGCGGGAGTTCGTTATGGATTATGCGGCTACGCATTCCCACCAGCCGGGGATTGTATATGCGGCAACCCGCAAAGAAGTGGATGATCTGTATCAGAGGCTGCAGGCCTCTGGCATAGCAGCAGGTCGCTATCATGCGGGTATGAATGATCAGGAGCGGGCAGATA
Source organism: Paenibacillus sp. FSL F4-0122 (assembly GCF_038002845.1). Taxonomy (NCBI): domain Bacteria; kingdom Bacillati; phylum Bacillota; class Bacilli; order Caryophanales; family Paenibacillaceae; genus Paenibacillus; species Paenibacillus sp. FSL F4-0122. Next base: position 868,652 of record NZ_JBBODI010000001.1, on the reverse strand, counting down.
GCCAGGAAGGGTTCCTCTATGACGATATCCGGGTTATGGTGGCTACGAATGCCTTTGGGATGGGGATTGATAAATCCAATGTCCGATACGTAATTCACTACAATATGCCCAAAAATATGGAAGCTTATGTTCAGGAAGCGGGTCGTGCTGGACGTGACGGGGAGCCGAGTGAATGTATTTTGCTGTTTAGTGCGCAGGATATTATGACGCAAAAGTTCCTGATCGAGCAGAATCCACAGGATACTGACCGTAAAGCTAACGAATATCGCAAGCTTCAGCAAATGATTGATTATTGCTATACTACTCGCTGCTTGCGCAGTGCCCAGCTGGATTATTTCGGGGAAGAACATGGGGACAAGCCATGTGGTATCTGCAGCTCATGTACGGATGAACGAGAGCTAGTGGATATGACCGTCGATGCGCAAAAGATCTTCTCCTGCATTCACCGCATGCGGGAGCGTTATGGTGTAGCGTTGGTAGCATCTGTGCTGAAAGGCTCTCGCAATCAAAAGGTGATGCAGTACGGCTTCGATAAGCTGCCCACACATGGGGCGATGTCGAGCCGGACGGAGAAGGAAATCTCAGAGAGTATCAATGTGCTTATCTCAGAAGGGTATCTTGCCTTGTCGGAAGGCCAGTACCCTGTAGTACGGCTACAGCCTCTGGCTGCCGAGGTCCTGCGCGGACAGCGTGAGGTGATGCAGCGTGTGGCGCGGCCTTCGCGGGCAGGCACAACATCCGGTACGAGAGTTCGTAGTCGGGGACATGACCTGTCGCCATCAGCCGTCAATGAGACTGTCTTTGAGCAGCTGCGTCTTATCCGGCGTGAATTGGCAGGACGCGAGCATGTGCCATCGTACATTATTTTTAATGATGCCACGCTGCGTGAGATGAGTGTGGTTTGCCCGCAGACCGAAGCGGAAATGCTGAGGGTAAAGGGTGTTGGGGAAGTGAAATACCGGAAGTACGGTAAGGCATTCTTAGAGTTTTTTCAAAATGAAATGTAGAAAAGGTCGTGTAACATGAAAATCGTCCTGACCACGTTAAACGCCAAATATATTCATACCTCACTCGCAATCCGCTTGCTAAAAGCGTACAGTGAGCATGAATTTAAGGATATTCATTTGGCAGAGTACACCATCAAAGATCCCGTGATGAATATCGTGTCCGACTTGTTTCAGAAACGGCCAGATGTGATTGGCTTCTCCTGTTATATCTGGAACATCGAAGAGACGCTGAAGCTGATCGGTATTCTTAAGCAAGTGATGCCTGAAGTTACGATTGTTCTCGGGGGACCGGAAGTTTCGTATGAGCCGCTTCATTGGATGAAAAGAGAAGCTGGCATTGATTTTATAGTCAATGGAGATGGGGAAGAGACGTTCCACCATTTGCTGCAGGAGCTAAGGGATGATCGGAAGTTTCACTTTGTGTATGGAGCCGCTTATCGCAAGGGAGAAGAGATCATCGTCAATCCTCCACGTCCCAAAAGCGATCTGAATACGCTGCCTACGCCGCATCGTTTTCCTGAGGATATTCCAGATTTGAGTAAACGTATTGTTTATTTTGAGACGAGCCGCGGATGCCCATTTAACTGCCAGTTCTGTTTATCCAGTATTGAAGTAGGCGTACGTTATTATGATATTGAACGAGTGAAATCTGATCTGCTTTATTTAATACAGAATGGCGCCAAAATCATTAAATTTCTGGACCGTACCTTCAATATCAACCGCAACTATGCGATGGAAATGTTTCAATTCCTGATCGATAATCATCAAGGCTGCGTGTTTCAGTTCGAAATTACCGCAGATATCATGCGGCCGGAAGTTCTGGATTTCCTATCTAAGAATGCGCCTCCGGGTATTTTTAGATTTGAAATTGGGGTGCAATCTACCAACGATGAGACAAATGAGCTTGTTAAACGCCGCCAGAATTTCAAAAAGCTGTCCCGTACCGTAATGAAGATTAAGGCAAGCGGCAATATCGATCAGCATCTGGATTTGATTGCCGGACTACCTATGGAGGATTACAGTACCTTCCGTAAAACGTTTAATGATGTATTCGTTATGGAGCCGGAAGAGCTACAGCTAGGATTCCTCAAAATGCTGCGGGGAACGGGGCTGCGGGCGCAGGCGGCTAAATATGATTACACGTATATGGAACACGCACCTTATGAAATCCTTAGCAGTCATATGATGCCTTTCTCAGACATTATCCGTTTGAAGCGGCTTGAGGATGTGCTGGAGAAATACTGGAACAGCCACCGGATGGACCATACGGCCAAGTACTTGATCCGTCATGTATTTGATTCGCCATTCGATTTCTTTCAGGAGTTCGGTGACTACTGGGAGGAGAGAGGCTGGCAAAAGATTGGCCATCAGCTGGAAGATCTCTTCACCCGCTTGCAGTCCTTCCTGATAGATCGCGGGACGCCATCTATGGATGTTATAACTGGCTTGATGAAGCTCGATTATTTCCTTGGACACAAGTACAAGCCGCGCAAAATCTGGTGGGATTTCGTGCTGGATAAATCGGATTGGTCGAGCTATTTGAAGGATATCGCGGCTAATCCGGGTCAAATTTCTGCCCAATTGGCTGAAGCAGGACTTAACGAAAGAGAACTGCAAAAGTATACTGTGCTGGAAGTGTTGCCATTCTCGCTGGAAGCGGTGTTGGATTCCATCAGCGGCATGCGTGCCGATGAGGGCCTTGAGGATGGTGAAGCTGATATGGCTAATCTGGAGGCGTTGCCTTCGGCAGACTCGCCATTACAGGAAGCAGCAGATAGTAGTTTAGAAGAGACTGCCCAACCAGCAAGCTCGGCTGTAGCAGTAGCGGAGCCCGCTTCCATTAGGGAAGGGCGCACGCTACTAATCGTAATGTATCAGCAGAACGAGAGCCAACGCGCTCAGTACTACACACTGCCTTTGTGATAGGCGGGTGGAAGGATAGACCGTTCCTTAATGGGACGGTCTATTTCTTTTGCCTTGTGCGCTAGCGCATCTGAGTCCGGAAGCGGCGTGGGAAGTGATGATGTGTAGTTAGCGTCATCTGGGTCCGAAAGCGGTGAGTAACCCGTCGCAGGCGGACCCAGGGGACCTTATACGTGGAATTATCCTGTTTTTTGGATGCTAACGGACCGCATAGTCGCTATTGGCATGAAAAACACCCAATATGGACCTGTTTCGCTTGAATAGCTGCACTGGAGTCCGAAACCCAACTCGAAAGGCTATAAATTAGCAAATAGCGTCATCTGGGTCCGGAAGTAGCGGGGAGAGTAATGATGTGTAGTTAGTGTCAACTGAGTCCGGAAGTGGCGGGAGAAAGTGATGTGTAGTTAGCGTTAGCTGAGTCTGAAAGTAGCGGGAGAAAGTGATTAGTGTAATGACTCGGCGCAGGCGGACCCAGGGGACCTTATACGTGGAATTATCCTGTTTTTTGGATGCTAACGGACCGCATAGTCGCTATTGGCATGAAAAACACCCAATATGGACCTGTTTCGCATGAATAGCTGCACTGGAGTCCGAAACCTAGCTCAAATGTCTGGAAATTAGCAAATAGCGTCCACTGAGTCCGGAAGTAGCAGGGGAGAGTAATGATGTGTAGTTAGCGTTAGCTGAGTCCGGAAGTGGCGGGAGAAAGTGATGTGTAGTTAGCGTTAGCTGAGTCTGAAAGTAGCGGGAGAATGTAATTAGTGTAATGACTCGGCGCAGGCGGACCCAGCGGACCTTATACGTGGAATTATCCTGTTTTTTGGATGCTAACGGACCGCATAGTCGCTATTGGCATGAAAAACACCCAATATGGACCTGTTTCGCATGAATAGCTGCACTGGAGTCCGAAACCTAGCTCGAAAGGCTATAAATTAGCAAATAGCGTCATCTGAGTCCGGAAGTAGCGGGGAGAGTAATGATGTGTGGTTAGTGTCAACTGAGTCCGGAAGTAGCGGGGAGAGTAATGATGTGTGGTTAGTGTCAACTGAGTCCGGAAGTAGCGGGGAGAGTAATGATATGTAGTTAGTGTCAACTGAGTCCGCAAGCGGCGTGGGAAAGTAATGATGTGTAGCTAGTGACAACCGAGTTTGTACGTGGTGTGGGAGAGCGATGAGCTGAAGACAGCGTCAACTGAGTCCATTAGCGGTGGCGGAAGTTTATTTACTAAAGTTCAGATGCGCGGAGGAACTGGAGATTGTTAGATTGAGAAGTCTGCTGAGATAAGCTACCCAAACCGCAAACCGCAAACCGCAAACCGCAAACCGCAAACCGCAAACCGCAAACCGCAAACCGCAAACCGCAAAGAAGCGACCCCCCAAATAACGGGGGCATCGCTTCTATATTGTCTCATAAATTCACTAACAACCGCGTTTTTTTCTTAACTTATCGTAGAAACCTCTGAAGGAAGGTGGCTCTCTAACCAGTTGAGTACATCGGCTGTGACTTGATCTCGATTTACTTCATTTAGCATTTCGTGTCTGCCTTCTGGATAGAGTCGGTACTCAACGTCTGATACTCCTCGTTTCTTATACAACTCCGCAAGACGGGGAATGCCTTGACCGTTCATCCCGACAGGGTCCTTATCCCCACCAAATATATAAATGGGCTTACCTGTACATAATGTGCTAAGTGATTCCTCAGTATGAATCTCTCTTAGGAGGTGGAAGAAACCACGGAAAAAGCGGGTTGTACAAATAGCTCCGCAGAATGGATCGGAAATGTACTTATCTACTTCCGCAGTATCGCTGCTCAGCCAGTCAAATGTTGTTCTGACCGGGGAAAAAGCACGGTTATAGCTGCCGAATACCAGACTGTTCAGCAATACACTGCGATGATGCTCCCCCTTTAGCTTAAGCTGTGCGCTAGCCAGAGATTCTCCAATACGCAGCATACTGCGTGGACCATTTGTCCCGCTGAGGATAAACCCTGAATAGATTTCGTTGCCTTCTTCGCACATGAGTTTTTGACCCAGAAAGGAACCCATACTGTGAGCGAATAAAATGATGGGCTTTCCTTCATGCTTGGAGAGTGCTGCGGCACCTACCTGCAGAAGATTGCGCCGCATCCAATAAAATCCGTCCTCCCCAACATCACCAAGCAGATTGACTTGGCCAGCGGTTCTACCATGTCCCCGGTGGTCATTGGCATATACTGCATAACCAACCCCGGTTAAAGCTTCCGCAAAACGAGCGTAGCGGGCAGCAGTTTCACACATCCCGTGTGAAATTTGCACGATTCCTCTAACTGGCACATCGGACTCAGGTAACCATTCATAGACATGGATGGTTACACCTATGGGATCCGTTAGAGTAAAGCTGTTTTCCTTCATGGTCCATTCCTCCTAAAGGTTCTCGACTTATGGTAAATAAGAGCGAAGCACAGTAGAATGACCCTCGATAGTATAACGGCCTAGGTTGGAAGGAATCAGATAACATTCCCCTGCGGCATAAGGCTGGGAGCCGCCTTCCCAAGTCAGATGTCCGCTGCCTTCGCAGATAACCAGAATAGTGAAGCTGTCTTCTGAAGTGGTGAGATCCCATGAACCATTTACGATCCCTTTTTCGACAATAAAATAAGGTGAAGCGGCAAGCTGCAGCCACTCTCCAGGCACTGCATGATCGGTCTTCATCGAAGTAGCGCCGGCGCCTTCATAAGCTGTAACATTCAGAGAATCCTCGATATGAAGCTCGCGTGGTTTTCCATCTAGACCTGGACGGTCGTAGTCATAAATACGGTATGTAGTGTCGGAATTCTGTTGAATTTCCGCTACAACGACACCAGCGCATAGAGCATGTACCGTTCCGGCAGGGATGTAGAAGGAATCGCCAGCGGAGACAGATACCTCTTGAAGGCTATCCATAACCGTGCCGTTTTCCAGTGCTTCGCGTAATGTTTCACGGTCTACGCCTTCTTTAAGGCCGTAGATGATTTTTGCATCTGGCTTAGCGTCTAGTACGTACCACATCTCTGTTTTACCCAGTTCACCTTTAGGCAATCCTACATAATCATCCGTAGGGTGGACTTGAACGGAAAGGTTGTCGTTGCAATCCAACAATTTGATCAAGAGTGGAAATCTTCCGCCAGCTTCTGATATTCCCTTGCTTCCGAACCACTCATGACCAAATTGCTCACGAATTTGATCCAGACCTTGTCCAGCTAATTCTCCATTAACCACCGAAGATGTTCCATTCGCATGATCGGCAATCATCCAGCCTTCACCAATATGACCTTCTGGTAGATTCAGGCCGAATTTCTCCAGCGCGCGGCCACCCCAGACACGTTCTTTAAACTCCGGTTGAAATTTTAAAGGATATGGTTGTGTCATTCGTAATCTTCCTTCCCAATTACAAGATTGTTTGATTGTTTACAAAGCTTAAGATGGGGAACCTTTTTTCTTCTCGAGGGCAATTACATAAGGTGCGTCCGTGCGCTGCAGCTGACGGTATACAATGCTCTGCGCTACCTTAGGGGAAACAGTCGTTGCCCAAGCTTCAACAGCGGCGGCTTCGAGATCTCCGCCTGCATGGCCAGGATACAGTACAGCCGTAATAATTCCCCCCGGACGCAGCAGCTGGAGTGAAGCTTCCAGGGCTGCAATAGAGCTATCCGGCTCAGTAATGATATTCTTGTCGGCATCGCCTGAAGGCAGATAGCCAAGATTGAACATTACAGCACCAACGGTGCCTGGCCAGTTAGCCGGGACGGCTTCTGCCATTTCGGCATGGCTGCGTTCCAGTAAGGTAACGCCAGAGAGTGAAGAAGTTTCCTCCCGCGCAAGCCGGAGACGTTCTTCTGCCAGCTTCAGCGCCGCAGCTTGAATGTCAAAGCCGTAGACTTCGCCACGAGCTCCGGTTGTTTTGGCTAGAAAAAGCGTGTCAGCACCAGTACCTACAGTTGCATCAATCGCACGGTCACCTAAAGTCAGCCGCTCAGAGATTAATTTATGAGCAAAGCTTAGAACGGACATAAAGCCCATTAGCCCTTCCTCCAATACTTACCCTGCCAAGTATCACGAGCAACAAGCTCATCGTCAATGGCATTTAGCACTTCCCATTTCTTGAGACTCCACATCGGTCCAACTAAGAGATCCCGTGGGGCATCTCCAGTCAAGCGATGAACAATCATCTCAGGGGGCAGAATTTCAAGTGAATCAGCAATCAGCTTCACATACTCGTCCTGTTCCATGAATCGGAGCAATCCTGCTTCATACTGCTTCACCATTGGTGTTTTGCGCATGAGATGCAGAAGGTGAATCTTAATTCCCTGCACATCCATGCGAGCTACAGCAGATACCGTTTCAAGCATCATTTCGTGCGTCTCCTGTGGGAGACCGTGAATGATATGGGTACAGATTCGAATATTGTGACGGCGCAGCTTCTCCACAGCCTCCACATAACACTGCGTATCATGCGCCCGATTAATAAGCTCAGAAGTGGAGTCATGTATAGTCTGAAGACCCATCTCTACCCAAAGATACGTACGCTTGTTGAGCTCTGCTAAATATTCGACTACATCATCGGGCAGACAGTCAGGGCGGGTAGCAATAGACAATCCAACGACACCAGGCTGCTGCAAAATAACTTCGAAATATTCTCTCAGCTCTTCGACCGGAGCATACGTATTAGTATAGGCTTGGAAGTAACCGATATATTTAGCATTTGGCCATTTCAAATGCTGTCTGTCACGGACGTTATTGAATTGTGTGACTAGGTCATCTCGGCGGCTTCCGGCAAAATCACCAGAACCTCTGGCACTGCAAAATGTGCAGCCTCCCTTAGCGATGGAGCCGTCACGATTGGGACAGGTAAAGCCTGCATCAAGCATAACTTTGAATACCTTGGTGTTCATGTGTTCACGCATTTCGTAATTCCAAGTATGAAAACGTTTATCTCCCCAAAGTTGCGGAGGAGAAGTGTATTGAAGATTAGACACGAGAAGCCCCTTTCTGAAAATATAATTATGGATAAGTTCCCTTATCCTTATATTTTTCTGAGACAGATGGCGTCCTTATCCCAGAGAACGCACAGCCGTTTCTTATAATCCAATACATTGTATCAAAAAACCGAGCTCGGCGTAACATTGACTCCCCATAACGGCATGAAAAATAGGCAGGAAATAAGGCGCTTTCGGCTTGAAAATGCTTACATAGTATGTTATATTCAGAGTGTGAAAAGCTGCTGTGGCATAAAGAAATTCATCCAGGAGTTCATAATTTCGTGTCGTCCGATCCATAATAATAACCGTGAGGTGATAGCAATGAATTCTCAAACGGTATATGCTGAGGGTAAAGATTCGATTGAAGTCCATTTAACGCCAGATGAAGCCCTTGCACTAACGGGCGTGGAATTTAACGGCAACCCTAAGATCAAGACAGATGCGCAGCGTAAAATTCGTAGCGCATTCGAAAAAAAGACATTTGCCACAAACACAAAGTAAATCCTGATCTGCCAGACAAGAACGAAATTTATTTCCAATATACAACAACGAAGGAATTCCTCTGAACAGCTCATTTAAGAGCTGAACCAGAGAATTCCTTTTTCTTTTTTACCGCAATCCCTTTACTTTTTGGGACAATTTCGGCACAATATTGCAAGTGACAGTTATCGTATAAGAGATAATCGGAGGAATACCTATGCGTTTACGCGGAAGAAAAGGAATACGTGAAAGTTTGGAAGAACAGACGGATTTAGTCATTCTAGATCCTCGGAGTTATAAAGGTGAGTGGTCCAAGCTGTTCGGTAACGATCATCCGATCCATGTGGAGTTCGGAATGGGCAAAGGACAGTTTATCAGCCAAATGAGCTTTAAATATCCTGATATTAACTTTATCGGAGTGGATATGTATGATGAGCTGATCCGCCGTGCTGGAGATAAGGCTAGAGCAGTATGGGAGCCGGCAGGACATGAAACACCGCCTAACCTGAAATTGGCACTTGCAAATATCGATTATGCTGAGGAAGTATTTGCTCCGGGAGAGCTTGAACGGATTTATCTTAATTTCAGCGATCCATGGCCTAAAAGCAAGCATGCCCGGCGTCGTTTGACACATCCGCGTTTTCTTGACAAATATCGCGGTTTGCTTAGCGATCTAGGTGAAATTCATCTGAAAACAGATTCCCGCAGTCTTTTTGAGTTCTCATTAAATGCCTTTGCGGACTTTGGCTTGCAGATGAAAAATATTTCTTTGGACCTACATGCAGATGGCATCATCAACGAGGATCATATCATGACAGAATATGAGACGAAATTTGTCGGACGTGGCGTGAATATCCATCGTTGCGAGGCAATTGTAGGCGCAGAAGCACTCAAACAGTATCAGGCTACCCGATTGGATAAATATCGGTTGTAGTTACAAAGCACTGCTCCATAAGGCATGCTTCAATAAAAAAGCGGCAAGTCTCCATGTGGTTTGGAGGCTGCCGCTTTTTTATTAACTATTCCAATAATTCGATGATACTCTGAGCACATTGTAACGGGTGATAGCGAGCGATTTCTTCAAGGTGGAGTTTGCGCTTGTTTTGCACATCCTCATAGTTGTTCAAGAGGCGCTTCATCCACATTTCGACAACCTCTAAAGATTCGATGGGTTCTCCGAAGCCGGCTGCAGTAAAGTAGCGGCAATTCTCCTCCTCCTGACCGGGAAGAGGGTGATGGAAGAGCATGGGAATACCCTTTGCCAGCCCTTCACTGCAAGTCATTCCACCCGGTTTTGTAACCAGCAGATCGGAGACCTCCATCAGCTTGTGGATTTCACGCGTAAAGCCGATTAAGGAAATATTAGGATGATTATAACGCGGGTCTTCTTTCATTTCCTTTAGCAGCTGCTCATTTTTGCCGAGACAGAAAACAATTTGAATCTTGTCACGCCATTCCGCCAGACAAGCATTTACGACTTGGTCGTTCATGATTCCCCAGCCGCCGCCCATGACTAGAACGGTTGGCATCTCCCGCAGATTGAATTGCTCTCGAATCTCCTGCTTTCCGGGATGCTTCCAAAAATTAGGGTGTATCGGTATGCCTGTTACCTGAATTTTCGTGGCAGGAATATTTCGGCTGCGCAATTTGGATTTAACCTCAGGTGTTGAAACCAGATAAAGGTCTACCTCTGGGCTAATCCAGGTAGCATGCGCATCATAATCTGTTATAACGGTGACGAGCGGCACTTTTAAGGTAGGATCTAGTCTCTTTAGGCGGGATACTACAGCACCTGGAATAAAATGAGTGCAGACAATTACGTCAGGTTTCAGTTGTCTCACAATATTTTTGGCATGCGTATAAAATATACGATGCAAGGCAAGCGTGGTAAGACGATTAAATGATTTCTGGTGACGGTAGACATAACCCATTAATTTTGGCTGTGTCGTTACCGTCTTTCGGTAAGCAGACAGAATAATAGGTGCCATCTTGGGGTTTAGAAAATTCCCAAGTTCTAGCACCTTCGTTTGTAAATTAGGCGATAATTGGCGCAGACTGCTCGACAACGCATAAGCTGCTTGTGTATGTCCGGCGCCAAAACCTTCCGAGAGTATTAAGATTCTTTTTTTACGCAATGTTGATTCACCTATTCTCAAGGGTTTTCCCGGTTATTAACAATAAATGCTTCACATCCATAAGGCTATAGTACCAGCTGCTACGCAGGAACCGATCACTGCGCCAGCTATAACATCCGATGGATAATGCAATCCAAGATAAATACGAGAAAATCCGACAATACAAGCTAGCGGCAGCAGAATAACGGTCATAGCAGGAAACGCCAGCATATAAGGGACCGTAGAAGCAAAGATAGCTGTAGTATGACCAGATGGAAAAGAATGATCCTTTAATGGATTACGAAAAGTATTGGTTTCCGGTAACGCCAGATATGGACGCATTCGCGGGTACAGCTTTTTGGCGATAGCTACGGGTATATGGCTGACAGCTAGTGCTGTCAAGGCTTGTAAACCTGTAGTTCTCCAAGGCTCAGGAGCTAATACCCATATCAGTATATTGATAACAATCGTGCTTGTAGCTCCACCCAAATGAGTAAGGTAAAAGAGCCAAAAGTTCAAAAAACGATTATGCATTCGTCCGTTGATCCACTTAAAAAGATGCCGCTCCCAGAGATGTAGTTTCATGAATAAATGTCTCATATCTAATTCCCTCCGCTAGTCCGGCTACCGTTAACAGATGTTAATGCAGTAATCCGTTCTATAGCTTAGATCTGTCTTAATCATACTTTTTAAAGGTAGTTCATTTCAAGGAAAAGCTCAGGTTTACTCGAAATTTGCCAGTTTTGACTTAGAGCACTATTACGCTTTACAATGATTCAAGCAGACTAAACCTGTTTAAAAGGGTAAGAGATAAATAAGGATTCAAAAAAAGGAATCCATAGAATTCTTTTAAACAGCATATATAAAAATTGTGAAGTCTGCCGAGAATAAGAATACTCTTGGTCTATTGTTAAGGGATGCAACAAAAGGGTCAGAAAGAACGTCAAGCAAGCTAGAGAGAAAAAAAAGAACACCAAGAGTGAAAAAAGGGGGCATCAAAAGGTCATGACAGACGCACTGTTTGTTACGCTCCAAGTGATCTTGGCAGCAATCGCAGTCTATCAGTTTACGTTTTCATTATTCGGGCTGCACAGGAAAAAGAAAAAGACGCAGTATAAGCCGGAAAAATCTTTTGCCGTACTTGTTGCCGCACATAACGAGGAAGAAGTTGTCGGCGCATTAATGGAGAATCTGAAGCAGCTTAATTATCCATCAGAACTGTACGATGTATTTGTAATTTGTGACAATTGTACAGACGGTACAGCTCGCATCGTTAGAGAACACGGCATGAACGCTTGTGTCCGCACCAATGCAAATCTGAGAGGTAAAGGCTACGCAATAGAATGGATGCTTAAAGAGCTGTGGGCTATGCCGCGGCAATATGATGCTGTTGTCATGTTCGATGCCGATAACTTGGCGCATACTGAGTTCCTGATGGAGATGAATAATGATCTTTGTTCAGGTGCACGGGTAATCCAAGGTTATATCGATACCAAGAATCCAGAGGATTCCTGGATTACAGCTGCTTATGGTATTTCGTACTGGTATATTAACCGTTTGTGGCAACTTTCACGCCATAATTTAAATATGGCTAACTTCCTTGGCGGAACCGGAATGTGTTTTGAGACCACACTTCTTAAAGAAATGGGCTGGGGAGCTACAAGTTTGGTCGAGGACTTGGAGTTTACGATGCGTAGTGCAGCACATGGTGTATATCCTAAGTTCAATTATGATGCAAAGGTATTTGATGAGAAGCCGTTAACCTTCAAGGCCTCCTCAAGACAGCGTCTGCGTTGGATGCAGGGGCACTTCACTGTTGCTCGCCGTTATTTTTTTCCATTGCTTTGGCAAAGTATTAAAGAACGCAGCTTAACGAAGTTTGACCTCGCGCTTTATGGAGCGAATGTATATATTGTATTGCTCACTTTTTTAATGACGGCGGTAATGTGGGTGGATATGGCGTTCTTTAACGGACCGAATATCGCTAACATTTATGGCAGCTTGCCGATCTGGCTCAGCTTCCTAGCTATTGGCGCCAATCTGGTGACTTTTGGTATTGCGATGGCATTAGAGAAGGTTACGTTCAAGAAAGTATATGCTTATCTTGTATTCTTCCCGATCTACTTGATCTCGTGGTATCCGATTACGTTCTATGCGTTCTTCACGCAGAACAATAAGCAATGGAGCCATACCAAGCATACTCGCGTAGTACGACTTGAAGAGGTACAAAGTAAGCAGGTATAAAGTTCACGAAATTTCTGCATAAAAGGATTGACACCCCAAATAGTGTGGTGTATAGTATTCAAGTACGCAAATCATAGGGATTGCAAGAAGAAGCACCTGCTTCTCACCTGACTGGCATATTCGCCGGCTGGTTTTGATCTCAATGCTTTATGAATGTTAATGTTCATGAACGTTGATCAAACACGGGGTGTCGGGTGTTACCGGCACCCCTTTTTTATGGAGTTACGTGAGAATAGTTGTTAAAAAGATCCGGAGGTGGAGAGTTATCAGTAAGGAACATATGATCAATGATGAAATTCGGGCCAAAGAGGTACGGTTGGTTGGTGCGGAAGGTGAGCAAATCGGAATTAAACCGATCCGCGAAGCGCTGCAAATGGCGATCGATCTTAATCTGGATCTAGTCAATGTAGCACCACAGGCTAAGCCGCCGGTATGCCGCATCATGGATTACGGCAAGTTCCGTTATGAAACGCAGAAGAAAGAGAAGGAAGCGCGTAAAAACCAGAAGGTCGTTGATATCAAGGAAGTCTGGTTCCGTGCTAACATTGAGGAACATGATTATCAAACTAAGTTCCGCAATGTGATCAAGTTCTTGGGTGAGGGCGATAAAGTGAAGTGCTCCGTACGTTTCCGCGGACGTGAGATTACACACGCGAATATCGGCCAAAAAATCCTCGAACGAGTGAAGAACGAAGTGGCTGATATATCTGTTGTTGAGCGCCAGCCAAAGCTGGAAGGCCGCAGCATGATTATGATTTTGGCTCCTAAAGCTCAATAAATCTGGAGTCACTTGCTTATCTGCAATTTGGCGCCGCATAATATTCAAGGAGGAAACACCATGCCTAAGATGAAAACACACAGCAGCCTGAAAGGCCGCTTCAAAATTACCGGAACTGGTAAAGTAACACGTTACAAAGCTCACAAAAACCACTTGCTGTCCCACAAATCTAAACGCGCTAAGCGCGTTCTGAACGGAAATCCAGTAATGGCCCCTGGGGATGTAAGACGTTTGAAACAAGGATTGGCTAACTTGAAATAGTTTATTACACATTTTTGGGAGGTTTATTAATATGGCAAGAGTTAAGGGCGGATTTGTAGTTCGTCGTAAACATAAAAAAGTGTTGAAATTGGCAAAAGGTTATTTCGGTTCTAAACACCGTATTTTTAAAACAGCTAAAGAACAAGTAATGAAATCGATGGTTTACGCTTACCGCGACCGTCGTCAAACTAAACGTAACTTCCGCAGACTGTGGATCGTTCGTATTAATGCAGCAGCTCGTTTGAACGGTCTTTCTTACAGCAAGCTTGTATACGGCCTGAAATTGGCTGGTGTAGAAGTTAACCGTAAGATGCTGGCTGATCTGGCTGTGAATGATCTTAACGCATTCAACTCCTTGGCTGGTATTGCTAAAGAGAAAATCAACGCGTAAGTGTTGTAATATAACCGAAAAGCACCGCCTGCGGGTTGCCCATGCAGCGGTGCTTTTTTGTGCGGTAAGATAGGTAGGAAGCAGCATTGGGTTTCCCTACATAAAAGAAAAAGCTCTGCGGATGCAGAACTATTCCCAATACTTTATGGTATTTAATTGAGCAGCGAGCTTTTTGCTGATGTTGCGGCGTACTTTTCGCAGCTCGGAACGTTCATTAGCGGATTCATTGATCAGCTTCTCTTCGTCTGTCTCTGGGATAATAGCTGGAACCGGAGTAGGTGTGCCATCCTCTTCGACTGCGACAAAGGTTAGAAATGAAGTGGCAGCGACAGCGCGCTCTCCAGTATATAGATTTTCTGAAATGATCTTTACAAACACCTCTATGCTTGTCCGTCCAGTCCAGGAGACGAAGGATTCAAAACATACGGAGTCAGTAGGCCGAATGGGTCTCAAGAAGTCTACAGAGTCTGTAGAGGCTGTGACGACGTTAGTTCGACAATGGCGCATAGCTGAAATGGAGGCTACTTCATCGATGCCGCTCATAAGCTTGCCGCCGAATAATGTTTTGTGATTATTGACATCATTAGGGAAAACGCGTCCGGTTTTGAAGACACGGGATTCACGGCAATATTTGAAGGCCGGTGATGTTTGTGGATTTATTTCTTCGGTCATGATCTGATAACTTCCTTTCAGTGCAATTACTAAGGAATCATAATAATAGAAAACACTTAAGTGTGCAATAATATTTGTAATGTGTTGGAATACTATACAGAGTAAAATCAGGGTTTCTGACATTAACCAGACATAACTGTAACATGCTATGTCATGGAAAGCGGTTACTTGCTAAAAAGTGCAAATTATTATTGACCTGAGGTCATTTATGCACTGGATTTTAGATTTTATTGCAGTTATAATTTGAACTAATGGAATGTCCAAGCAGAACACAGAAGACATCCAATATTTTAAGGGGGATTACATTCAATGAAAAAAGGTTTAAAGCTATCTCTTGCAATGTTGCTGTCTCTTACAGTCGTTTTGACAGGCTGTGGAAACAACAATAACAACGCCGCTAAAGGTGAAACTAATGCAGGAACCAATGCAGGAACAAACGCACCTAAATCCGATTTCAAATTTGGTATGGTTACTGACATTGGTGGCGTAAACGATAAATCGTTTAACCAATCCGCATGGGAAGCATTGCAAGCTCTTGAAAAAGAAACAGGTAGTGGCGTTAAGTACTTGCAAAGTAAATCAAATGCTGACTATGAGCCAAACCTTAACTCCTTCGTTAAAGATGGATACAACTTGACTTGGGGTATTGGTTTTGATCTTGGCGACGCAATTAAAAAAGTAGCTACTGAGAACCCAAATGCTAACTTGGCTATCATTGATAGCGTAGTTGAAGCTCCTAACGTAGCTTCCGTTACTTTCTCCGAAAATGAAGGTTCCTTCTTGGTTGGTGTGGTTGCTGGTCTGACTACAAAAACTAACAAAGTTGCATTCATCGGTGGTCTGGAAAGCCCTGTAATCAAACGTTTTGAAGCTGGCTTTAAAGCTGGTGTAGCAGCAGTTAACCCTTCAGCTAAAGTAACACCTACTTATGCTGGTGGTTATGACAAACCAGACGTTGGTAAATCTCTTGCGGCTACATTGTATAACGACGGAAACGACATTATCTTCCCTGCTGCTGGACAAACAGGAAATGGCGTATTCAACGAAGCTAAAGCTCGTAACAAAGCAGGCGGTACTAAAGTATGGGTTATTGGTGTAGATAAAGACCAATCCATCGAGTTTGGTACTGACGTTACTTTGACTTCCATGATCAAACGTGTAGACGAAGCTGTTCTTAAAGTTTCTAAAGAAGTAATTGACGGTACGTTCAAGGGTGGTACTACAACCGTTCTTGGTCTGAAAGATAATGGTGTAGGTATTTCTGATACTAAGGACAACGTTTCTGAAGAGATCCTGGCTAAAGTTGAAGAATACAAAAAACAAATCATTGATGGAACAATCACTGTTCCTTCCGAGTAATAGTTAGTCTCCATTTATTGCATTACAATAAGGATCAAAGAATAAGGCCGGTGTTGTGCTGGCCTTATTCCTTGTTAAAGCACTGGTTATGATAAGAGGAACATAGATATACCGCCTTACAAAGGGCGGTACATCCGTGTCTATAAGGTAGTTATATATTCTGTGATGAGGGTGATTCCATGAGTGCTGCGGCTCCTGTCGTAGAGTTGAAGCAAATCACAAAACGCTTTCCCGGTATTGTTGCTAACGATTCCATTAGCTTGACGCTTAAAAAGGGTGAAATTCTTGCATTGCTTGGTGAGAATGGTGCAGGCAAATCCACTTTAATGAACATTGTATTTGGATTGTATCAACCGGATGAAGGCAGTATTGAAATCGACGGGAAACCGGTTATTATTGATAACCCCAATAAAGCTATTGAGCTTGGTATTGGTATGGTTCATCAGCATTTCAAGCTTGTGGAGCCTTTTACGGTGACCGAGAATATTGTTCTTGGGATGGAGCCGAAAAAAGGTCTTAAAATTGACTATAAATCCGCTGCGGAACAGGTTCGGAAGCTATCGGAGCAATATGGCCTGCAAGTGAATCCAAATGCCGTTATTCATGACATTTCGGTAGGTATGCAGCAAAGGGTAGAGATTATGAAGACCCTGTACCGTGGAGCGGATATTCTCATATTTGATGAGCCGACCGCAGTACTTACGCCTCAAGAAATTACGGAACTCATGGCGATTATGAAGCGGCTTGTTGCAGAGGGAAAATCCATTATTTTGATCACGCATAAGCTTAAAGAAATCATGCAAATATCTGATCGGGTCACCATTATTAGACGTGGGAAAGTAATTGATACTGTGAATACCGCAGAGACCAACCCTAATGAGCTAGCTGAAAAAATGGTTGGGCGTGGCGTAACTTTCAAAGTGGACAAGAAAGCTCCTGAGGTTGGCCAATCTGTACTCAAACTGAAGGATGTCAGCAGTAAGAGTAAAGACGGGGTTTCCGTACTGGATGGTCTTAGCTTTGAAGTTAAAGCAGGGGAAATTCTCGGGATTGCTGGCGTAGATGGCAATGGACAAAGTGAGTTGATCCAGGCGATTACAGGTCTGCGCAAAATTGATTCAGGTTCGATTACCGTGTCTGGCAATGAAATTGCTAATTTATCACCGCGGAAGGTTTCAGAGATGAATGTCTCTCATATTCCTGAGGACCGCCACAAGCATGGGTTAGTGCTTGATTTCACCATGAGTGAGAATATGGTTTTGGAAACTTATTATAAGAGTCCTTACAACAAAAATGGCTTTTTGCAAAATGATGTCATTGATAAGTACGCAGCGAAGCTTATAGAGCAATTTGATGTACGTACACCTTCAATAGAGACCAAAGCCCGTTCTTTATCCGGCGGAAATCAACAGAAAGCGATTATTGCGCGGGAAATAGATAAAAATCCGACATTGTTAATTGCCGCACAACCTACACGCGGTCTAGATGTTGGGGCTATCGAATTTGTTCAGAAGCAACTCATAGCTCAGCGTGATCAAGGAAAGGCTGTTCTACTTATTTCCTTTGAATTGGACGAGATTATGAATGTCTCTGACAGAATCGCTGTTATCTATGAAGGGAAAATTGTCGGTGAAGTGTTCCCGCAAGATACGAATGATCAGGAACTGGGTCTTATGATGGCAGGCAGCTTGCAGCGGGGAGGTAAGGCAGTTGAATAAGTTCAAAAAAATCTTCACAACTGACAGCTACATCGTTCCTCTGGTTGCCATCGTGCTTGGTTTTCTTGTGGGAGCAATAGTTATGCTTCTGGGCGGTTATGATCCGATAACTGCTTACTCCGCACTGTTCAAACGGGTGTTTGGTAATTTGTATAACTTTGGTGAAGCTGTGCGCGAAATGACACCATTAATGCTTACAGGGCTAGCCGTAGCTTTCGCATTCCGTTCAGGGATGTTTAATATCGGGGCAGATGGCCAAGTAATGATTGGTATGACAGCGGCAACAGTGGTGGGTATTAAGATGGCAGGTCTGCCGTCCTTCCTGCTTGTCCCGCTTGCTGTAATTATTGCGGGTGTCTGCGGTGGTTTATGGGCAGGGATTGCCGGTTATTTGAAAGCAAAACGTGGGATTAACGAAGTTATTACCACAATCATGTTAAACTGGATCGCTCTTTACCTGTCGAATTATATCGTTAGAAACTTTTTGTTGCTTCCAGGACAAAATCGTTCCGAGGATATTCCGGCCTCACTTTCCATGACCTTTTTGAATTCGATATTTGATAATGCACGTCTACACTGGGGTACAGCTATTGCTCTTGCTGCAGCGGTATTCTTCTATGTGTACTTATGGAAGACCAAGCAGGGCTACGAAATGCGTGCAGTTGGTTACAATCCACATGCTGCCGAATATGCAGGGATGAATGTTGGACGTAACGTTATGAAGGCAATGTTCATAAGTGGTGTATTCGCCGGTCTGGCCGGAGCAGGAGAGGTGCTTGGTGTATTCCATTATCAAGCTATTTTCGCGGCATCGCCAGGATATGGATTTGATGGTATCGCCGTTGCTCTTCTTGGTTTAACACATCCACTTGGTGTTATTCTGGCTGCGATTCTCTACGGTACGCTGACTTATGGTTCTGCGGGTATGAGTTTTGCTGCAGATGTTCCACCGGAGCTTATTCGTATCGTTATTGGTTCAATCATATTCTTTATTGCGGCACAAGGGATTGTGCGCTGGGTGCTTAAGCCCTTTTACTTCAAGCGCAAGAAAGAGAAGGTGTTATAGATGGATCTGCAGACGTTAGGTCAACTGCTTAATACAACGCTTGTTTTTTCCACAGCGCTCATTTTTGCCTCACTTGGCGGCATCTTCTCTGAACGTTCCGGTGTCGTAAACATTGGACTTGAAGGTTTGATGATGTTTGGTGCCTTTGCGGCAGCAGTAGGCGGTTATTATGCTCAGGACGCTGGAATGGGCGAATGGGCTCCTTGGGTTGGTGTACTCTGTGCTATAGCTGTTGGTGTGCTAGGCTCACTAATTCATGCGGTTGCATCTATAACCTTTAAATCTGATCAGACGATTAGTGGTACGGTTATTAACTTTTTAGCTGCAGGCAGCACGCTCTACATGGTAAAGCTCCTGTTTGATGGATCTGCTGAAACTCCGATCATTGACGGATTCAGCAAGGTTGCAATTCCTGGGCTCTCCAAAATCCCAGTGATTGGTGAAGGGATTTTTAATTCCTATCCTACAACTTATCTGGCCATAATACTGGTCATCGTTATTTATTTGGTTCTGTTTAAGACGCCATTTGGATTGCGTTTGCGTGCTGTAGGTGAGCATCCAAGTGCTGCAGATACACTAGGTGTAAAAGTTAATCGGATGAGATATATCGGTGTAATGTTGAGTGGATTGATGGCGGGTATTGGTGGGGCTACAATCACTTTAACAACGACCGGAACCTTTGGACATAATACAATCTCTGGTCAAGGTTTTATCGCCATTGCAGCGATGATCTTTGGGAAATGGAATCCACTTGGTGCCTTTGGTGCAGCGGTATTCTTCGGATTCTCCCAAGCGATTCGCAACTATGTTCAATTGTATGAGTGGTCACAAAATATTCCTCAAGAGTTTATCTTTATGATCCCTTATGTACTGACTATCATCGTACTGGTAGGGGCTGTAGGCCGTTCCTCTGCTCCTAAGGCATTAGGACAGCCATACGATCCTGGTAAGCGATAGAAATGTAACTTTTCAAAGCCGTATTTCCGGTCTTTTCCCGGAAATACGGCTTTTTTATTAGGATCAGCAAGGATAAACATTGAGGTAGGAGGGCAAGTGTACAGGCGAAGGTCCTTTCCAACGAATAGACTGTTTTGTAGATGATGCGAATGAGAGGCGTACAAAACATTTAGGAGGGGATCATATGACTAAGCCAGTTACGAAGAAGCAAGTTATGAGACTCGTAGGTAAGCAGATCATTGCAGTAAAAAAAGACGGTACTCAGGTGACAGGTAAACTGCTGCGTGTATCCGGAAATCGTCTGATATTACAACGCGTAAGTGGTAAAAAAGTACAAACCAAAGCAATCATTCCTTTAGTGTTGTTTGATTTGCTTGCCATTGGTACAGCACCTTATGCTTTTGGTGGTGGCTATGGCGGTGGAGTGCCTTATGGTGGAGGTCCTGGCTATGGCAATCCTTATGGAGGCTATGGGTACGGAGGCACACCCTATCCACCTTTCGGATTCTTTTAAGTTCAGTTGAGTTTGATTTAATTAGATGAACCTTTTTTCCAGTTCGTAACAGAAGCTTAGGGATTGATAACGGGCTACGCTGTAGCCCAATTTTTGATAAAAGGCAAGAGCTGCTGTATTTCCTAAATCGACGGATACCTTAGCCCGATGACATCCGCGTGATAGTGCAAATCGTTCTGCTCGATCCATGAGCATATTCCCCAAGTGTTTGCGCCGTGCTGCGGGTGCTATGGCTAACATATCGATATAAAGTAAATCACCATGCAGCAGGAAATGGACAAACCCCATTGGATCACTCTCATAGTCGGGACAGGCGACTAAGGTGATACCGTGTCCCAGACGACGGGGGATATCTTTTTTGATTTTGGCAATTTCAGTCTTTGGCAAATGAGATAATGGTACAAGCTGTCGCTCGATTAAATCAAGGATAATGACGTCATCCTGCTTGGGTCGACGATAACGGATCATAGAGCGCCCCCTTTCTACGCATTGTCGTACATCATATGTCGGGAGCGGGGTGGGGGTTCCCAGCACGTAGAAGTAGGAGTTGTGACAATATTAAAAATAAGGGTATTGACTTATCCATGTTAGGAATCATATAATGTGTCTAAACATTTTATCGAACATACATGTATCGGCAATGATGAGGACGAAGTTTTAAGGGCTCTTTTGCTCAGAGAGTGTGAGGATCTGCTGCAACCTCCACCGAAATCCCTTATATACGAGCTCACCTCGGAGCTGTTTTCCTGAAAGGTCCACTGGCTAGAGTGGTGGAATTATTAGGGGAAATCGTTTAGTCCGCGTTAGGGACTTCAGGTTACAGAGATTAGGGCCCTTGCCTACATCGATGGATTTTTGTATACCTGATAAGGCGTTGCATCGCGAGATGTAATGCAAACATGGGTGGTACCACGGAAGATCAACCTTTCGTCCCTCACGCGCTAATACTGTGCGTGGGAGGCGAAAGGTTTTTTTGTTTTATAAGGAACCATTTGCTGATGTATAAAGGACGGTCCGTCATTTGCATAATGAATGTTAAATATCGGAGGAGGAATACTGATGAGCGCGCAAATACCGGAATTACGGTCTACTGAGCAGTTAAAAGAAAAATGGATGGAGCCGGAGGTCATTTCCGGTTCCGAGATATTACTCCGCAGCCTTGTATTAGAAGGTGTAGACACTGTATTCGGATATCCGGGTGGAGCTGTATTGTACATCTATGATGCATTGTACGGTTTTACGGATTTCAATCACGTGTTAACACGTCATGAGCAAGGTGCTATTCATGCAGCTGACGGTTACGCTAGAGCAAGTGGCAAACCAGGGGTATGTATTGCTACCTCGGGTCCCGGAGCAACGAATCTTGTAACAGGTATTGCTACAGCATATATGGACTCCACTCCATTGGTTGTAATCACAGGTAACGTATTCTCCAGCCTGATCGGTACAGATGCTTTCCAGGAAGCAGACATTACCGGGATAACGATGCCAATTACTAAGCATAGCTACTTTGTAAGAGATGTTGAGGATCTCCCGCGTGTTATACATGAAGCTTTCCATGTGGCGAATACCGGTCGTAAAGGTCCAGTGTTGATCGATATTCCGAAAGACGTGTCAGCAGCGAAGACGTTGTTCACACCAGTGAAAACAGTGAATCTTAGGGGCTACAATCCTTGTACAGTTCCAAACAAACTGCAGCTTGATAAATTGGTTCGTGCGATTGCGGTTGCTGAACGTCCGATTATCATTGCAGGTGGTGGAGTTATTTACTCCGGAGCACATGAAGCTATGTTCGAATTCGTGAAACGGACAGAGATTCCAATTACTACAACCTTGCTGGGTCTCGGAGCTTTCCCTAGTGCAGAAGAACTTTGGATGGGAATGCCGGGTATGCATGGTACGTATACCGCGAATAATGCGATTCAACAGTGCGATTTGCTCATTAATATCGGTGCACGTTTTGATGATCGTGTTACTGGCAGACTGGACGGCTTCGCGCCAAAAGCCAAAATCGTGCATATCGATATAGACCCTGCAGAAATCGGGAAAAATGTATCGCCTGATATTCCGATTGTAGGCGATGTGAAAACTGTATTGGAAATGCTGAATCCTGAGGTTGGCCGCGCATCTAATGCTGATGCTTGGAGAACACAGATTGCTCAGTGGAAGCTAGATCAGCCGCTTCGGTATAAGGATTCAGAAACAGAGCTTAAACCACAATGGGTGATTGAAATGATCAATGACACCACTAAAGGTGAAGCGATTGTCACAACGGATGTTGGTCAGCATCAAATGTGGGCTGCACAATACTATAAGTTCAATCATCCGCGTTCATGGATTACTTCAGGCGGTCTTGGAACGATGGGCTTCGGATTCCCGTCAGCTATCGGTGCACAGATGGCACATCCTGAACGGTTGGTAGTATCGATTAATGGTGATGGCGGCATGCAAATGTGTTCCCAAGAGCTAGCAATATGTGCGATTAACAATATACCAGTCAAAATTGTAGTAATTAACAATCAGGTGCTTGGCATGGTTCGCCAATGGCAGAATCTTATCTATGATAAACGTTACAGCTTTACAGATCTCGCAGGCAGTCCGGACTTCGTTAAGCTGGCTGAGGCCTATGGCGTAAAAGGTCTACGGGCGACGAATAAGGAAGAAGCACGTGATGCATGGCAGAAGGCACTGGAAACACCGGGTCCAGTATTGGTAGAATTCGTTGTTCCAAAAGACGAGAATGTCTACCCGATGGTAACTCAAGGTTCAACCATCGATCATATGCTGATGGGGGATGAATAACAGTGACAAGACATACGATTTCTGTACTCGTAAATGACCAGCCGGGTGTGCTTCAACGGGTGTCGGGTTTGTTCGGTCGCCGCGGATTTAATATTGAGAGTATTACGGTTGGCCAGTCTGAAGAGGTTGGATTGTCCCGGATGGTTATCGTTACTCTTGGAGACCAGCATACGCTTGAACAAATCGAGAAGCAGCTCTACAAGTTAATTGATGTAATTAAAGTCGTTGATCTTGGATCTAAGCCAATGGTTGCTCGTGAGCTGGCTCTGATTAAAGTGAATGCTGATCCAAGTGAGCGTCCGGAAATTATGGGCGTTGTAGAAACCTTCCGGGCTTCAGTTGTTGATATTGGCAGCACTACATTGTTAGTACAGGTAGTTGGAGATACAGTGAAGATTGATGCGATGATCGAGCTTTTGAAACCTTATGGAATCAGAGAGCTGTCTCGCACGGGTATTACGGCTATGGTACGCGGTAACTCTTAAATATTTTATTTTGCGACTTTAACGGATTACTGCTTGATTGCATTAATCTGATATGATATGAATGAACTTCCCGCTAAAGAGCGGGAGCTTGAGGAGCAGCTAGATCTTCTATGAATCCAGTTCTCTTGAAGCACCCGCTCTTTATGATGGGTCTCAAATTAAAGGAGGATATTGACAATGGCAGTTACAACGTACTATGAACAGGATGCAGAACTTAGTGTATTAAAAGGAAAGACAATTGCGGTAATCGGGTACGGTAGCCAAGGACATGCCCAAGCACAAAACCTGCGTGACAGTGGTCTTCAAGTTGTCATCGGTCTTCGTGAAGGTAAATCTTTTGAAACTGCGAAAAATGACGGTTTTGAAGTATTGCCAGTTGCTGAAGCAGTATCCCGTGCAGATGTTGTGCAAATCCTAATGCCAGATGAAACACAGGCTTCGGTATATAAAAATGAAGTAGAACCAAACCTCAAAAAAGGCGCAGCTTTGATGTTCTCCCACGGCTTTAACGTACACTTTGGACAAATCGTTGCTCCTAAAGATGCAGACGTGCTGCTTGTAGCACCAAAATCTCCAGGTCACATGGTTCGTCGTACTTATGTTGAAGGCTTTGGCGTTCCTGGCTTGATTGCTATCGAACAAGATGCAACTGGAAAAGCTAAAGAAATCGGTCTTGCTTATGCAAAAGGTATCGGCTGTACACGTGCAGGGGTTATCGAAACTTCTTTCCGTGAAGAAACCGAAACTGACTTGTTCGGTGAACAAGCTGTACTTTGCGGTGGTGTATCCGCACTGATCAAAGCTGGCTTCGAAACATTGACTGAAGCAGGATATGCTCCTGAAATGGCTTACTTCGAATGTCTGCACGAATTGAAGCTGATCGTTGACATGGTATACGAAGGCGGATTGTCCAGCATGCGCGATTCCATCAGTAACACTGCTGAGTACGGTGACTATGTAACTGGACCACGCATTGTAACTGAAGATACTAAAAAAGCTATGAAAGCTGTTCTGACAGATATTCAAGAAGGTAAATTCGCTCGTGACTTTATCCTTGAAAACCAATCCGGACGTGCTTTCCTTACCGCTACTCGCCGCAACGAAGCTGCTCACCCAGTAGAAGTTGTAGGTAGCCAATTGCGTGAAATGATGCACTGGATTAAGAAATAATCATAATCATACTTATGATTAAATAGTATTACCTTCAAATGCGGCCGTGACTTTGCGAGCCGCATTTGAGAGTTTCAGCACAATTTTTGGGAGGTGCTTAGCATGCGGAAAATTTATGTGTTCGATACGACACTGCGAGATGGAGAGCAGTCACCAGGTGTGAACCTCAACACGCGTGAGAAAGTGGAGATCGCTTACCAGTTAGAGAAGCTGGGAATTGATCGCATGGAAGCGGGTTTTCCTGCAGCTTCTCCAGGTGATCTAGCTTCTGTTAATGCGGTGGCAAGAGCTGTGAAGAACGTCACGGTAATCGGCCTTTCTCGTTCTAGAGAGACAGATATTGATGCTGTAAAAGAAGCACTACAGGGAGCGCAGGACCCTTGTATTCATATTTTTCTAGCTACATCTCCTATTCACCGCCAGCATAAGCTACGGATGGATAAGGCTCAGGTGTTGGAAACTGCACAGTCTGCTATCCGATACGCTAAAAAATATTTCCCTAAGCTCGAGTTTTCATTAGAAGACGCGGGCCGTACGGAGTATGATTTCATGGCTGAAATGGTCGGCATGGCTATCCGGGAAGGCGCTAATGTTGTTAATATCCCGGATACTGTAGGTTATTTGAATCCTTCGGAGTACGGAGCTATCTTTAAATATCTAAAAGAGAATGTGCCTGATATTGAACGCGTACAGCTTAGTGCCCATTGTCATAACGATCTTGGTATGGCTACAGCAAATACGCTGGCTGCGATTCAGAATGGTGCAGATCAGATCGAAGGAACGATCAACGGTATCGGTGAACGTGCCGGGAACACAGCGATTGAAGAAGTTGCGCTAGCGCTTGAGACACGGGCTGAATTTTTTGGCGCAAAAACATCGCTTACGTTATCCGAGATCTCTCGCACAAGCCGTCTGGTCAGCAAGCTGACAGGTATGGTGGTTCCAGGGAATAAAGCGATTGTAGGAGCTAACGCATTTGCTCATGAATCGGGTATTCACCAGGACGGGATGCTGAAAGAGAAAACTACCTACGAGATCATGACACCGGAGACTATTGGACTTAAAGAGAGCAAGCTGGTACTCGGCAAACACTCTGGACGTCACGCTTTCCGCGATAAGTTGAGTGATCTAGGGTATGATGTGTCCGAAGAAGAGCTGAACACCGCTTTTTCTAGATTTAAGGATTTGGCAGATAAGAAAAAAGAAGTATCAGATGAAGACATTTTGGCTTTGATTGAAGAGAAATTAATTGATACGCCAGAAGTCTTTAAGCTGCAAACGATGTTCGTTACTTATGGTAATGAAGCTGTTCCAACCGCCAAGGTTATTATTGCGGGTCCGGAAGACCAGCCGATTGTAGCTGAGGCAGAAGGTAATGGTTCAGTAGATGCCATCTACAATGCTATTGATAAAGCCACGAATGAGGAAGTTACCCTTGGAGATTATTCGATTAAATCGGTCTCCCGTGGTAAAGATGCGCAAGGTGAGGTTCATGTAGTACTGTCGCAGGGAGAAGTAGCTGCACAAGGCCGTGGACTTAGCACCGATATTCTGGAAGCAAGTGCCCGCGCTTATATTGATGCGCTTAACAAGCTTCTGGAGAAACGCAAGACTTACACCAAACGTGATCACGCTAGTCTGTAAAATGTACAATGTTATTTTTATTTTCCATTAAGTAGTAAATAAGACAGGGATATGCGAGTTATTGCGCATATCCCTGTTTTTTTTTGCAATAAAAAGATCTCTAAGGCTGCAATAGGACGCTGTTCAGATTATGTATAGATGGACTATTTACAATAGTTGTTAGGTTGCAAATTTATATCATGAGAAAGGGTCAAGGAGGTTAATGCGGGGAGTAGAGTACGGGATTCAAAGGATAAAGCTTAGGAAAAGCACGATAAACGGAGTGACAAAGGAGGCATTTTTAATAATGTTATCAAAAAAGAAAATTAGCGCATTGCTCGTAGTATTCTTGCTTGTGACGCAATGGGCTTACAGCTTTGGCTTTGGAGTCAATTCGCAGGCATATGCGAGTGGCAACGGTACTGTAATTGGAGATGACCTCATTACTAGTGTTACGCTTGCTGTATACACCGATGATAAATACACAAATACGGTTACAGAAAGCGTATATGAACTTGATTCCTATTCGGAATTGAACTATACATGGTCACTTCCAGATGGGCATGGATATAAGGATGGGTCCACCTATACCTTTGATCTTCCAACACAGTTTGAACTTTATAACGATCTGAATGGTGATCTTATTTTTGACGATGAACCTGTAGGGACTTATACCGTCGACAAAAATACTAACCGCGTTGTATTTACATTTAATGCGTATATCGAAACCCACGATAAAGTGGGAGGGACTTTCTCCGTAAGGTCGCTTTTGAGCTCCAAGAAGATTACTGGCTCCACGAAGCAAACCCTGATTTTCCCGATACAAGGCGGTACTCAGACCATTGAGCTTAATTTTAAGCCGAAGGTTAGCTCTACTATAGAAAAAGACGGTTCGCCTAAGCCGCAGTATTATAACCCAACAAGCATCGCTTGGACGGTTGATGTGAATAAGGCACTGGAAAGCGTAAAAAATGCAGTTATCACAGACACACTCCCTGCGGGATTATCACTAAATACGGTATCTATTGCTGTTTATGAGCTTGATGTGAAGGTCGATGGGACTGTGAGTCTTGGCAATATAGTGGACAGCAGCAAGTATGATGTGACAGGATCCACTTTGGGAGAGTTAAAGCTGAAATTTGCGGATAACCCGCTTACTAAGGCCTACCGGATTGGCTTTTCTACGGATATAACTGGTACTGGTGTAGATGCGAAAACCT
Organism: Paenibacillus sp. FSL F4-0122; assembly: GCF_038002845.1. Lineage (NCBI taxonomy): Bacteria > Bacillati > Bacillota > Bacilli > Caryophanales > Paenibacillaceae > Paenibacillus > Paenibacillus sp. FSL F4-0122. Next base: position 840,873 of record NZ_JBBODI010000001.1, on the reverse strand, counting down.
TTTTGAATGAGGCAGTCTTAACAGGAGATAACGGATTTTCTAAAAAGGCTAGCACTACAGTTACAGTAGGACGTGGCAAACCACTATCGAAAGAGTCCACTAAATACGATGCAGCGAATCAGGTGATTTCCTGGGCTGTTAATTTCAATTACAATGAAAAAACAATTTTAGCGGCAAATGCTATTTTGAAGGATACATTCAATAACACCCAAGATCTGATTCTCAGCTCGGTTAAAGTTTATCCTGTAACGATCGACAGTAATGGCAACGGGGTTAAAAGCGCGGAAATCGCTTCAAGCGAATATACAATAACTCCAACAACTGCAACGGGATTAAATGGTTTTGATCTGAAATTTAACAATGATATTAATTCTGCCTACCGTATTGAATATCAGACAAAGGCAAATGGCAGAGTATTTGATGATGGCAAGATTACGAACAAGATTACTTATGATGGAAAAACAGAAACGGGTTACAGTGATATCAAGCAGCAAATTCTCCATAAAAATTATAGCAACGTTAATTATGCGACTAAGACCCTCGATTGGACTATCCAAATTAACGATGACAGCAAGACTATGGAAAATTTAGTGGTGACAGATACTTTTGGCAATGCCGGATTAAAGCTTGTCCCGGGTACATTAAAGGTTCAACCAACTAAAGGTGGAACTGCTACCGTCCATAGTGTTGTTTACAATGCGCATGATCCGGTTGCAGTAAACGATGGATTTGTGATTACTTTTAATGCGCCGATAAATGAGCCTTACACAATTACTTATACAACAAGCTTTAACTATGATTGGCTGGCTCCGGGCAAAACTCAATTCACTAATACAGGTGCACTCGATTGGAAAGAAACGGTTAATGGGGTGAAGGAGTCTAAGCATAAAGAAGCGACCGCAACCTTTAATCCAAGAGATGAGGTTAAAAACAATGGGAAGAAGAGTGGTTCCTACAATGCTGTAACTAAGGAGATCACTTGGAACATTGGGGCTAATTATAATCAGAAAACGTTAAGCCAAGCTCAACTGGTTGATACCATTTCAGCTGGCCAAGTTGTAAATATGGATTCTGTGAAAGTGAATAAATGGGAGTATGGAAAGGATGGAAATCCTTCTCCTCAAGCTAGTGTGAATTCCGCTGATTATAAAGTGGAGCTGGATGGCAGTGAGCTGAAGGTGACATTTAATAAAACGATTAATTATGCGTTCTACGTCACTTTCAAAACAACGTTCGCGGATCAAGCGATTGATTCAAATGAAATTAAAAATACAGCTACGTTATATGATGGTACGAAAGTAGAGTCCGCTAAACTGCAAGCTTCTGTTAATATCCCTCAGGGCGGGGAATATGTTAACAAAGAAGGTGCGCAGGATGGCAATAAAATACATTGGACGGTTTACATCAACCGTAACCAATCTTTTGTAAAAGAAGCGGTAATTACGGATATTCCAAGCGACAATCAAATCCTGCTGTCCAATACATTCCATGTCTACAAAACGAAAGTTGCAAGCAATGGGGATGTAACATCCACCAACCAAGAATTGGTGAGTGGTACAGATTATAAGCTGGAAATCACTACGGATAATGACGGAAAAGAAAGCTTTAAGCTTAGTTTCCTCAAGGATATTTCCGAAGCTTATATTTTAAAATATGATTCCCTGATCACAGCACAAAACAATGATAAGGTAACCAATCAGGTTAGTTTTGATGGTAAAAACATCAAGGTAGTTCCAGGTGTAAGCACCGAGGAAATTATCGTTAAGCTCTCTAGCGGCTCCGGTACAGGAAGCGGCGTAAGAGGACCGTTGACGATTACCAAAGTAGAAGACGGGAATACCAGCAAGGTGTTAAGTGGGGCCGTTTTTGATCTGTATCGCGTAGTTGATGCCGATAAGATCTGGATTAAGGAAGGCACGACGGATACAAACGGGATACTTGAATTTACCAAACTGACAGGTGGGAAATATGTATTAATTGAGAAAACAGCACCTGCTGGTTATGTTCTTGATCAAACACCACATGAAGTGACTATTTCTTCGACGACAGGGATAAGCCTTCAGGTTAAAAACAAAGTTCCGGCACCAACAGCAACGCCTATACCGACCGTAACGCCAGCACCAACGGTAACACCAACGGTAACACCAACGCCAGCGCCAACAGTAACACCAACGCCGACAGCAACACCAACGTCGACGCCGACAGCAACACCAACGTCGACACCAACACCAACGTCGACGCCGACAGCAACACCAACGCCAGCGCCAACACCAACAGCAACACCAACGCCAGCGCCAACAGCAACACCAACGTCGACACCAACAGCAACACCAACGTCGACGCCAACAGCAACACCAACGTCGACGCCGACAGCAACACCAACGTCGACGCCGACAGCAACACCAACGTCGACGCCAGAGGAACCGACAGGTCCTATCTGGACACCATCACCGACTCCGGAAGTAGTCGCTACTTCTACGCCAACACCAACACCAGTTGTGGTGGCAACACCTTCACCAACACCGATGGTAACGCCAGTGTCGACAGCAACGCCAACGGTTACGCCAACAGCTACTCCAAGCCAGCCTGTGGCAACTAGTACGCCTGTTGTTCCGCAGGTAACTCCACCTGTGCAGAAAGAGATTACCAATGAAGATGTTCCTATTGAAGGTGAAATTCCACTTGGGGGAGTGCCAAGCCTGGGAGATGAGCCGGGACATGGTAAAGTAATTATTACTAAGGATGGCAAATGGGTCTACACACCTGATCCGGGCTATATTGGTAAAGATAAGTTCACCATTATTGTTACAGATGAGAATGGAAATGAAGAAGAAATCCTCATAGAGATTGATGTGGAGGAAGTACCAAAGGGTACAGTCACTAAGCCAGGAAATAACAGCAATAAACCGACTCAGCTTCCGAAAACGGGAGAAGACAGCGCATTTCCGATCTACTTGGTAGGTGGAAGTCTGGTACTACTAGGGTTTGTATTAACAAGACGATTCAAACGTAATAACTAGGAAGGTAATAATAAAGACACCCGGTTTTATCCGGGTGTCTTTATTATGTCTTGATAGGGTATTTAGCTCATCGCACTCTATGGTTAAACTGTTCCCATTGCTCGTACCAGTGCTCAACGCTGGCTGGAAGGCCAAGGTTAAGTTCCTTTTGGAACAAATCCTTGAGCAGCTTGTACTGCTCTTCCACAGCGGAACGTTCTCCAATACTGTCGTAGACCTTCATTAATCCTAAATGCCCTTGTTCAAAATAAGGCTGCAGCTGCACTACTCGTTGATAGACAGTAACGGCCTCGGCAATTCTGTTGCTTTCTATATAAAATTGGGCAATGCCCATTGCATGGTGCAGCCAAATGGTACGAAGGCGTTGCCGCTCACTTTCGGCCCATAAATAATCATAATCGTCAAAGTAATCTCCAGAATAAAGCTCGAATAAAACTTGATGCTCCGCACAATTAACTTCACTAATGGTTTCCAGAGCCAGAATCCCCTGTTCCCACTTATCTACATCGATCAACATTGATCCGGTTTCAAGGGTATAGCCTTCCCCCCCGCTAAGGTTGCTGATATGCAGGTCGACTTCATTCTGCTTTAAGCATTGCCGGACTTGATAAATTGTTGTATAGAGATGGGTAGAAGCCTTTTTCAGATTAAAGTCAGGCCACAGCAGTTCAATCAGCATGTCTTTACTTACAAAGCGGTTGCGATTATGGAGCAAAAAAGCAAATAACTCTTGGGCCTTAGAGGTTCTCCAACGCAGATTATTCAGAGATTGTCCACCTCGTTCAAAACGAAGCGATTGAAGACAACGAATGGTTACCTCTTCTGTTGCAATGATGAGTTTTGGGGCAAGTGACAATCTTTCTTCTAACCGTTGGACGGCCTTCAGTAGTCGGTCATTTCGCACAGGCTTCAAAATATAATCGAGCGCATTGATCTCAAAGGCTTCCACAGCATAATGGTTATACGCGGTAACAAAGATAATATTTGCGTTTGGACAGGTCTCTTGGAGCATCTCCGCAGCTTGAAGACCATTAATTTCAGGCATTTCAATATCAATAAAAATAACGTCAGGATGATAAGACGGAGCCTCTTGAATGGCCTGCGAGGGGTCCGTATAGGAAGCGGCTATATGTATGGATGGTATTTTTTTTAACATAAACTCTAATTTCACAAGGGCAAGCCGTTCATCGTCAACTAATATTGCCTGAATCATTATTAATCACCACTCAGATATAGTATTTTAGCCAAAAATACGTCGAATCCTTACTTGATATTTGGGTTCACAATAGTTTGTCTGTTAATCAGAAAGTTTTCGAATCGGATTTTTTTTGTCAGAAGGAATAATAAAACTCACAGAAGTTCCTTTCCCTTCGGAGCTTTTAATCTGCAGCCCTTTTCCGTAGACCCGCAACAGCCGTTTATGTGTATTTAAAAATCCGATTCCTCGTACATCATTAGACGGATTGCTGAGCAACTGCTGGAGTTGTTCGTTTTTCATGCCTTGGCCATTGTCTGATATCGTGATTTCAATATCGCCAGCTTGTTCCTTGATGGTTATGGACACCGTTCCTCCTTGGGAGCGACTCAAAATACCGTGCCGGACAGCATTTTCAACCAGTGGCTGTATAGTCAGAGGCGGCAGCTGAAAATGCAAGCTTTCCTCATAATCCCAATGAATGGTCATCCTATCTTCAAAGCGCTCCTTCTCTATGTAGAGGTAGGCACGAACAAGCTCAAGCTCTCGTTCAATCGGTATCATAGGCTCAGCATTCAGGAAATTGAAGCTTAAACGCAAATAAGAGCTGAAGGCATCCACAAGGTGACTCATTCTATTAATATCAAAAGAGGCCAGCGCGGATATTGAATTTAATGTGTTGAACAAGAAATGTGGTTGTATTTGCGCTTGAAGATAGGCAGCTTCCACACGAAGCCGTTCGTTTACGGACTGTTTTAGATCTGTTAAGGAGCGTACACGGGCCTTCAGCTCTATTGCATTCATAGGCTTCATTACATAGTCATTTGCACCTGAAATGAATCCGGTATAAATATCTTCTGGTTGGTTTCGTGCCGTCAGAAGCAAAATGGGAAGCTCAGCAATGGTGTAACGTTCACGAATTCTATGCGCCAGTTCATACCCGGACATTTGTGGCATCATTACATCTGTAATAATTAAATCCCACTGAGCGGTATCCAGCAATAGTAAAGCATCGTTTCCGCTGGTCACCGTAACGATTTCATAGTCCTTGATGGAAAGTACGTTGGTAAGTATTTTTAGATTAACCGGATCATCATCTACAGCCAGAAGCTTGGGTCTCCTGCCATGGGCTGATGAAACGATACCCGGCGCGGTTAATTTGGAAAAAGTGATCATAGATGGCGTGTCCGAGAATTCAGTCATAGAGGGCAGTTCTGAATTCAATACCCGGCTGGTTGAATCGTATAACGGCATTGTGAATGTGAAGGTAGTACCTTCTCCAAGTGTAGAGACTACACTTATTTTCCCGCCGTGAAGTTCAACTAACTGCTTGCTGGTGCTTAATCCAAGCCCGATGCCACCGCTAACTTCGTTCATGCTGGAGTCGCCCTGTTCATAGGGCTGGAAAGCTCTGAGCAACGTCTCCTCGTTCATGCCAAGACCAGTATCCGTAATATGAATCTGCGCCGATTTTTTATGAATATCTGCATGGATTCTTATCGTGCCTACAGTCGTATATTTAACAGCATTTTGAAGCAGATTGAACAAGATCTGAATGAGTCTTTTTTCATCAGCCACAATAGAAGGGAATGAATCTGGTATTTCTGAGATTAAGGTTAAAGATTTCCCTTCTGTTAAGAATTTGAACATATCAAGCACACCCACTGCGAAGGATTGAATCTTAAGTTCTCTGAGCTGCAATTGTATATTGCTTTCACGGAGCTGGGATTGATCCAGCAGATCGTCTACCAGAAGGGACATACGTCTTCCAACGGTAATGAGCAGTTTTAAATTCTCAGCATTTTGATGCGTTACAGTGTCACGCTCGCTGTCCAGAACAGTTTCGGCAATGTTAATGATACTGTACAGCGGATTTTTTAATTCATGTGAGGTGTTAGCCAAAAAAACATCCTTTTGCGTAACACTTCTCTGCAGGCTGTGCGCCAGTTTTTCTGTCTCCTTAGTATTCCAGTGATATCGCTTAAATCCAAAAGTCGCAAAGCACAAAAAGGCGATAATTAGATCAAAAGGATAATAGGTAACGTTGACCCAGTTATAATTCTTGAACATTCCCCAAAGTGTGCTGTTAACGATGGCAAACATAGATAACAACAGGAAAATAGAGCCTTCGTAATTTTTAACAATAGATCTCAGAAAAAGAATTACGACACCTAATGCTAAAACTAATAAATTTATGCCGAAAATCAGTGTGTGAAATTCATAATAGTGAACAACGGGTCCAAATAATATGAACAGGATGTCTACTATGGACAGGATGGTTAGGATACGAATACTTTTTATTTTTAAATCCGCGAACAAAAGATGTTTGCTTGTCTGCAGGATAAAAATAAATACAGCAATATAAGAGATAAAAAATAGTTTGAAATTCCATTGATAGTTCAAGGGAAATACGTGCAATAAAAGCCTGTCATCATCTATGAGTACGGTAGTTATAGCGGATATTACCAGCAGAAAAAAATAGATCAACATCTTTTGCCGCAGCCCAATTATATATAAAATAACAGCATATACAGCGTGCAGCAGTAGAACAACACATAATAGCAACTGTAGGCTAATAGATAGCAGTCTTTCCTGTGTTAAAGCTTTTTCGCTGCCAAATACAATCGTTTTAGAAATTCCCCCCGTTTGGGAGAAGGAATAGTTGGCTACATGGATCACAATTTCAATCTCACTTTTATCGGTTGTAAAGGATACTGAATAAGGCAGTATGTATGGGATATAGTGCTCTTTATTCTCAGCAGGAGTGCCAGAGCTGCCCAGCCGTTCACCATTGATATACACTTCTGAAGAAGAGCGAGCTCCGGAAATGAGAAGACTATAAGATTGCTTCTTATTATTATCTGTAAGCACACGTAGTCGATAGGAGCCGTAGCCATAAGCAGATTTATCACTATCGCTATCGCTAAGTGCATCTTTCCAGTTCCCCGGGACTTGTATATATTTTGTAGGAGCAGAGGTTAGAGATTGTTCGTTGAATGAAGGAAGCAGCATACCCGGGTAGAACTCCCACTGCCCATCTAAAATAAGAAGTTTGTCCGGATTCAAATTTTGATCCCGTAAATCCAACACCCCATTGATCAATGGTGGTTGTGTGGTGTGTGGAGAAATCATTACCCATAGGATACGAAATCCAGTGAGTATAATAAGAAACAATGCGATAATTAAGAAGAGTTTTCTTTTAGTCATAGTAGTTAAACATTATTCGACAACAAACTATATATTCCTCTCTTCGGCCTATTTCAAAAAATTCAAAAAAATTTATGCATAGGTTGCAGGGGGGAAGGATTGTCTGGCGTCTAACGTTATGAAGGTGAAGGAGGGGAGAAAGCTGGAAGAGGCAGAATGGATTGCTGCTGTGCTGAACGGTCAACATCAAGCCTTTGGGCATTTGGTGACACGTTACCAAGGCATGGTATACAGAGTATGCGTCAAAATCACAGGGGAAGCCGAATCGGCCAAAGATATGGCCCAGGAGGTTTTTATAAAAGCATATAAAGCGCTCCCCTCTTTCAGAGGACAGTCCTCCTTCTCGACATGGCTGTATCGGATTGCCTACCGCACCTGTCTGGACTGGAAACGGGCCAACGATAGGGAGTGGAAGTACCGAAGTGCAGCTGATTACACAGAAAATGATTGGGTAACGTCTCAAACTCCGGAGCATGAGGTACTTGAGCAGGAAACATCAGCTGAATTAGGAGAGAATGTGAACAGTCTGGCGGAACCGTACCGGTCGGTCGTCCAGCTGTACTATTTTCAGCGGAATTCCTACCAAGAGATTGCAGAGCAAAAGGGAGTTTCCGTGAAAACAATCGAATCGCAGCTTTATCGAGCCAGACAGATGATGCGTAAACAAAGGGAGGAATGGCGATGAATTGTGCAATAGTGAAGGAATGGATGCCACATTATATAGACGGCCTACTGTCTCCAGAGATGGAGCTGAGTATCCGATTGCACATAGAGTCATGTCCTGATTGCGCAGAGTGGCTGGAGGAAGCCAAAGCAATGTCGGAGCTGTGGTCGGAAATGGATGCTGACAGAGAACAGCTGCAGGCGCAGATGGACTTCCCGGATCTCGCAGCAGATGTTATGACACATATTGAGCAGCTCGAAACAGGGCGCAGATCACGAGCGACTAAGGCGACAAATGTAAGACGTCGTTCTGCCCCAAAAACCTCATGGATTCATTATGGAGTGGCTGCTTGCCTCAGTTTGTTATTGTTGCAGTTTGGGGTATTTGAGAATTTGGCCTATGGCATTACCGAAATAAACGGCCATATGTCGAATTCAGTAACCCAGTGGTTTGGTGGCTTTGGGAGATAGAAATAAAATAATTGATCATTAATAGATGTTTAAATTGGCTAAAGTTTTGCTACCCAAATTTTAGGAGGATGTATTATGATTAAGAAGAGACGTTGGCTCACTTTTATGCTGGCTATGGTACCTGGAGTAGGTCATTTGTACTTAGGCTTTAAAAAGCAGGGGTTACAGTTTATGATCGGGGCGTCCTTATGTATAATGTTTATTCCGTCCGAGCCCTTGATCTTCCCGTTTGCCCTGGCGGCGCTGTGGTTTTATCAATTGTTTGATGCCCTGCAGAAGGCGGCTTGGATGAAAATAACTGCTGCTGAACACGAACGAATGATGTTTCATCCAGACAGCTTCGGAGCCCCTTGGACCATGGGGATGTCCTCTATGCCTGGATATCCGCATGAAGAGATCAATCCAGCTTGGGTGGGAATCGGCTGTGTTGTTGCTGGATTCCTCATGTTGGTAATCACAGCTTTCCCTACCCTTTGGGATATGCTGACTGAGATCAACATCGGCACGATCCTATTATCAGTGGGTCTGATTGCGTACGGACTGAAGATGTTAAGGAACAATACGAGAGCATAAGAAACGGGGATTTAACTATGGGGAGATGGAAAATAGGAAGTTTCACAGCAGCCTTGGGCTGCATTGCCCTTGGTGTCATTATCGTGATGGCTCAGTATGATATGATCAGCTATGAGGTGCTTGGTTTTTTATGGCCAGCGTTGTTGGTCTTATTCGGACTTGAGATGTTGATAAGACTTTTTATCAAATCCGATGTCAAAAGCCGTGTAAGCGGCTGGGCCATCCTGTTAATTATTGTACTGATCGGAGCAAGTGGTGCTCAGACAGTAATGGCGGGAGGTTCACTCAGCAATCTGATCGGTAATACACATCTAACTCCGCTTAGTGGGAATGTGGAAGTGAAAGAGAATATTACGACGCTCAAAATCGTACTTCCGAGTGGAAAAGTAAAGGTTGAGGGTGTAGCTGGAAGCTCTTTGGATTATGAGGGAAGTTTACTGCTGCCTGGAAAATCGCAAAGTGATGCTGAAAGTGCACTGGAAAAGAAATGGAAGGTTAGTACTGAAGGAGATACACTGATTATGGAGCTTGATTCCGATCATAATTGGTTCTCTAACATTCAGTTTGGATTCAATACCAAAAGTCCTTATCTAAATGTAAGTGCACCCAATAACCTTGCTGTTGAGGTTGAGACAAGTGATGGCTCTATAGAAGCCTGGAATCTAAAGTCAGGTATAGAGGTTGAGACAAGTAATGGTGCATTAAATATTCATGATATTGTCGGCGAAGTGGATGCGCATACCAGTAATGGGTCACTATCCGTACAGAATATCCAAGGTGAAGTTGAACTCGTGAGCTCTAATGGAGCCATAGTATTGGATAACATTGATGGGGCGTTGTCAGCCAAGAGCAGCAACGGCAAAATTACTATAAACTCAGCAGTGACCGGAAACTGGAAGTGTACATCCAGTAACGGAAAGATTATAGTGGGCTTGCCGGCCGTGTCGGATGCGAAGATTATTGCAGATACAAGCAATGGCTCGCTGAAGGGGAATGTACCCTGGGATCGGGACGGCGATAGCTATGGTACCGCTGTGCTTGGTAAAGCCACATATACTGTGGACTTAAGCACGAGTAATGGAAGTGTGACCGTGGACACAGCTGAATAAGTATGAATAAAAGGGAGCTGGGGCTTCAGCGTATTGATTCTGCTGAGGCCTCAGCTCCTTTGTGATAGAACTTACCTACCAAGCATACGCTTTAGGGGCTTCACCGCCGGGTCCAGGGAATATTTCATCTAGTCGTTTAAGCACAGCTTCATCTAGCACAATCTCAAGACTGCGCAGCGCACTCTCAAATTGCTCCAAGGTGCGGGGGCCGATAATTGGAGCAGTTACAGCAGGATTAGCCAGTAGCCAAGCAAGAGCGACATTATCCTGTGGTTCTCCCAGCTCCATACATAAGCTGGCAAAAGCCTCAAGCTGGCTCTTGTGCTGCTCTACACGATCTGCATTTCCGCCACTTCGGCTGCCCTCTATTTTTTTGAGTGCATTTCTTCCGAGAAGACCTCCATCGAGTGGGCTCCAAGGAATAATACCTAGTCCCAGATGGCGAGCGGCTGGCAAAACTTCAAGTTCAGGAAGCCGACAGGTCAGACTGTATTTATGCTGCTCTGAGACTAGTCCAAGAAAACCACGAGCCTTAGCTTCTTGTTGAGCTACGGCGATATCCCAGCCTGCAAAGTTACTGGAACCGACATAACCAATCTTGCCTTGATTCACAGCCAGCTCGAAAGCCCCCCAGAGCTCTTCCCAGGACGTACTGCGGTCTATATGATGCATCTGGTACAATTCAATATGATCGGTCTGAAGACGCTGCAGGGACCCTTCAAGATGGCGGCGAATGATATATGAGGATAATCCTTCTTCATCATTAGGACCATCAAGGTTATCATTCATGGCTCCATAAACTTTGGTGGCTAGTACAACCTTTTCCCGCCGCCCGCCGCCTTGTTTAAACCAGCGTCCGATAATGGTTTCAGTCAGGCCAGAATTTTCGCCCCAGCCGTAAATGTTAGCGGTATCAAAAAAATTAACACCTGCATCCAGTGCAGCGTCCATGATGCGGAAGGCTTCTTTTTCATCCGTCTGCGGGCCAAAATTCATCGTTCCTAGACATAGGCGACTGACCTTCATGCCGGATTTGCCAAGCTTTGCATATTGCACTTCGCATTCACTCCTTTGATAGATGACTTCATATTAATTGTAAACATCTTCAGAACTAAGAGCAAATATGCTCAGCATTGAGGGTGGTGGTCTGATCCTGATTGTTTATAGGCTATACCTATCAGCTCAATAGAATCTATATCTTTGTCCTTTACGACTGGGTATGATACAACAATATAAAGAAGAACTATGTCTGTTAGAGCAGAAAACTTGAGGAGTGACTGAGATGAGTGAAGTTAAAAAAATCGCCGTAATCGCAGGGGACGGTATTGGACCAGAAGTTGTAGCAGAAGCGGAAAAAGTATTAAAAGTAACAGAAGAAGTATTCGGTTATGCTTTTGAAACAGAGCACGCATTATTTGGCGGTATCGCAATAGACGAGAAGGGGACTCCGCTGCCGGAAGATACACTTGAAATCTGTCGTAGCGCAGATGCTGTGTTATTGGGTGCTGTTGGTGGACCGAAATGGGATAATAATCCAAAGGAGCTTCGTCCCGAAACCGGACTGCTTGGAATTCGCAAAGCACTGGGGTTGTTCTCCAACCTGCGTCCAGCTGTCGTATTTGACTGTCTTAAGGATGCTTCGACTTTGAAACCTGAAGTCCTGGAAGGCACAGATCTTATGGTAGTTCGCGAACTGACTGGCGGGATTTACTTCGGAGATAAATTGCGCCGTCAAGGAGAACATGGTGAAGAAGCTGTGGACACCTGTGTATATAACGTAATGGAAGTAGAACGAATTGTCCGCCAAGCTTTTGAGATTGCCGGCAAGCGCCGTAATAAACTGGCGAGTGTTGATAAAGCGAATGTACTTGAAACTTCACGTTTGTGGCGTGAGGTTGTGAATAAGATTGCTCCAGAATATCCGGAGGTAGAGGTAGAGCATGTACTGGTTGATAACTGCGCAATGCAGCTGCTGCGCCGTCCATCTAGCTTTGACGTTATCGTTACTGAGAACATGTTTGGTGATATCTTGAGCGACGAGGCTGCTATGCTAACAGGTTCTATCGGTATGCTTGCTTCAGCTTCGATGGGTGACGGCAACTATGGTCTCTACGAGCCCGTTCACGGCTCTGCTCCTGATATTGCCGGACAAGGGCTTGCGAACCCGATCGCAACAATCTTGTCGCTGGCCCTGATGTTCCGCTTAACCTTTGGTTATGAGGATGCTGCTGCTGCAATCGAAGCGGCAGTTGCTGCAGTATTGGATGCAGGACACCGTACAAGTGATATCGCCGTGGATAAGAGCAAAGCGATCAGTACAACTGAAATGGGCGACCTGATTGTTGCAGCAATCCGCAAAGCCTAATGCTTTATTTATAATAATTATAAATAAATAATTGATCTAATCTTGACTTTGATTTTGTGCGATGATACCATTTGTTAAGTAGACAAGATATTATCTATTTCAGCATTTTTCAGTATATTGAGAGATACAAATGGTATTTTTTCTTACATAATCAGAGGGAGGATTCTAGCAATGGCGGAACGTTTTGTAGGTAGACCGGCTCCCGATTTTACTATGGAAACCGTATCAGGTGATGGTAAGGATTTTGGTAAAGTAAGCTTGTCTGATTATCGTGGCAAATGGCTTGTATTCTTCTTCTATCCGCTTGATTTCACATTTGTATGTCCAACTGAAATCACAGCTCTCAGTGACGCAGCAGCACAGTTTGAAGCACTTGATACAGCGATTCTCGGCGCAAGCATCGATTCGATCCACAGCCACAAAGCTTGGATTAATACCCCTAAGGATTCCAACGGCCTGGGTCGTTTGAATTTCCCGCTTGCAGCTGATATTACGAAACAAGTCTCTAAAGACTATGGCATTCTGATTGAAGAAGAAGGTATCGCATTGCGTGGCTTGTTCATTATCGATCCTGAAGGCGAATTGAAATATCAAGTCGTTAACCACAATGATGTAGGCCGCAGTGTGGAAGAAACTCTTCGTGTTCTGCAAGCCTTGCAATCTGGTGGTTTATGCCCAATGAACTGGAAGCCGGGCGATAAGAATCTGTAAATTTTAGACCGTTATCATAGTGATCTTTGATATTCTGATTTCTACCTCCTTGCAGAAAATTTTCTGTAAGGGGGTTTTTTGCACCAAAAGATCTTGTATATCTAAATAGATTTGAAAATAGGCGCGAAAAGTTATATTATGTCCTCGAGTGGAGGAATCTCCATTGGGGTAATGTAATACAATAATAAACAATCAAAGGGTTACTTCTAAGGAGGGCGAACAAATATGAGCTTTTGCTGTGGAGCGAGTATGGTAGGAACAAAGGGGACCTTAAAACATTATCGCACGCAAGTCCATAATGTTCCCCTGCTTTTTTGTCCGGTATGTCATCGTGTGGAGGTTCACTACAAGGTCGAGAATGAATATGAGATCTTAGCGGAATATGCACATGGAGATGGTGTTACCGACGTGGACTTTCAGGACTATGTCATGGAAGACGAAACTGCAATTTTCGAGAACGTCATTAACGTCGAGAGTGAAGATCCTCTAGCCGTTGTACGCAATCAAATCGATATGGCGCTTGATCTGCTAGCTGTAGCCAAACAGATTGAGGATACCAAGTGGGAACGGGAATTGAAAAAAAGGTTAGCTGTGATGAGTCAGCGCCGTCTACGCCTGCAACAAAAGGCATAAGTTTATTACTAATTTTTTGGGCATGCCCCATTTCCATGTAAGCCTCCGCAATCGCGGGGGCTTTTTAGCTTTTTATAATCCTTTTTAGTTTTTCGTGATCCTTTTTAGATTTTTTTAAATCATTTAGGCGAATAAATAGCGATAAATATAATTTGATGTGATGTTTCATATGTCTTTGGAATCATTTTATGAATTTTTTTACCATTCGACAGTTTCTCCGATTGCGTTGTCTAGTTCTCTTGGATATGATTGGAATATAATTGAACCGGTTGGAAAAAGTGCAACGATTACCGAATGTTCTGGCGGCTTCGTCATACACTCAAATACATAGTAATTTGATGTCGCTTAAGCGTCTTCGTCAAATGCAGTAAAAGGGGGAACTTCGTATCGTGATTAGCCAATATCAAGAAAGTCTTCTATTACCGGGAAGAACCTATCAAACTGGACCTGTGGATACTACATACGAGGATGTTCTAGAGAATATTGACAGCGGAATCATGCTTTTTGATGAAGAGGGAGTTATAAGTTTTGTAAATAAGCAAATGTACGGGATGCTCGAGCTTACCCGTCACTCTCTTGTGGGCTGCACATTTTCCCATCTGCTGTCTAATGTTCGACTGAGCCGTTCCAAGAAAAAACAAGTACTGCAGAGCTACAGAGAGATGGTATACAAAGGAAAATCAAATTATGAGTTTCTAGACGAGTATGGCCGTTACTGGAAGGTTACTTTATGCTGCGGAGAGCAAATGAAAGGCTGTTATTTGTTCACTGTCAAGGAAATCTCGGATTATAAGTTAATCGAACAAACGGCTTACCAGAACGATAGCTTAGCTATGCTAGGCAAATTATCCGCATCTATTGCCCATGAAATCCGGAATCCGTTGACCGCGATCCGGGGATTTATTCAACTGCTTCATCCATACTTGCACCAACTGGGGAAAGAGGAATATGCCAAGATTATATTGGCCGAGATCGATCGTGCGAACGATATTATCCATGAATTTCTCTCCTCCTCTAAGCCGTCAGTTCCGCAGGTGGGGATGATACCCGTGTCCGCATTGCTCAAGGAGGTTGTTCTCCTTACAGAGAGCGAAGCTTTAATGAAGGGCTGCCAGATCAATCTTCATCCTCTTCAAGAGGACATGGTGATTTCTGGAGATGTCAAACAGATGAAGCAAGTTGTGCTTAATATGATTAGAAATGCGATGGAGGCTGTAGCGGATCGAGAAGATGATTCGATGGGGAAAATCGAGGTTGGTGCCCGCAGAGAAGGCTCTGAGGTCCGTATGTTCATATCTGACAACGGTAAAGGAATGGATATTCGTACACTGGACAGGTTATTTAATCCTTTCTTTACTACCAAAGAGAATGGTACAGGATTGGGTCTTTCCGTAAGTGACCGCATCATCAAAAATCATGGCGGATGCATTTCTGTTAGCAGCAGAGTTAACGAGGGTACTCATTTTGTGATCTCTTTGCCATTAATCCATTAGAATAAGTAATAAGAGGCTGATCCCTGCGGATAATACAGATGCGGAGATCAGCCTTTGCTTATGTTACAATGGGTGTTGGTTTTGGGAAACAAATGGAGGTAATCACAATGAATATAGAATACAACAGTGGTGTTGCCAACAATGTGCAGGGTGATGCCCTTATCCTTATTATTTCTGAGTCTGAGGTCGAGAATGGAGGCTTTTCCGAAGGATGGGATGACAGAATTCGCCTATTGGGAAAGACGGGTTTATTTAAAGGCAAGCTTAATCAGACTTATGTACTACCTGCTGAGAATTCATCTGGTTGTCCTGTTGTTATTTTGGTTGGCAGGGGGGACCAACTTCTCACGACTGAGGATCTAAGGCAAATGGGGGCTCAGACAGCTCGTGCAGCGCTTCGTTTGAAGGCGCTCAAGCTGGTATTTGAAGTGCCGGACAAATTACAGGAGCTTACCGTAGAGAAGGATGTGACTTCTATTGCTTATGCGCTGACGGAGGGGCTAATGCTAGGTTCCTATCGCCGGGCTACCTATAAGCAGGTGCAGTCTTTTTATACAGGCCCAACAGCAGTTGTTTTCACTATAAAAGAGAAATTAGAGGGTAATGCCGGACGGGATTGGACTCAAGGCATTCAGAAGGGGCTAGCTTTCGGTGAGGCCACGAATTTGGCGCGGAGCTTGACCAACATGCCTGGTAATCTATTGACCCCCTCAGACCTTGCTGTGGCCGCTATAGAGGTTGCTGAGCGATATGGCTTTCCTTCTGAGGTGCTGGATGAACGGGAAATTGAGCAAAAAGGAATGGGCGGATTGCTCGCAGTCGGAAAAGGAAGTGTAAACCCTCCACGAATGATCGTCATCCGTTATCAGGGGACAGGGAATTGGGATAAGGTAGTGGGGCTTGTAGGGAAGGGAGTTACCTTTGACACCGGCGGGATTTCCTTAAAAAGAGCACCAGGCATGGAAGAGCTGATTAGTGATATGGGTGGGGCAGCGGCTGTACTCGGAGTAATGGAGGCGCTTGGCCGCTTACGTCCACGAATTAATGTCGTTATGGTTATTCCGTCTGCGGAGAATATGCCATCGGCCAATGCTTTTAAGCCTGGAGATGTTATTACCTCCATGAGCGGACGAACGATAGAAGTGTTGAATACCGACGCTGAAGGCAGAATTGTACTGGGAGATGCGCTGACTTATGCTCGGGAATGGGGAGCGAAACGTATTATCGATGTAGCTACACTGACAGGCGCTGTGTTGTCCACTTTGGGAGATATAGCAACAGGTGCTGTAACTAATGATGAAGCGTTTCTGGAGCGATTTCTGGCCGCTTCAAGCTATTCAGGGGAAAAGGTCTGGCAGCTTCCGGCATACCCGGAATTTCGTGAGATGCTAAAGAGCGAGGTTGCCGATATCCGTAACACTGCTGGAAGATATGGTGGAGCCACTACAGGCGGATTATTTGTAGGTGAGTTTGCTGAGGGCTTGCCATGGATTCATCTAGATATTGCTGGCACTGCATATGTATCTAAAGAACGTGGAGTTAATCCTAAGGGAGCAACAGGTGTCATGGTTCGTTCTATCATTCAGTGGCTGCTGAGCGAAAGCGAGATCTAAACATCCGGGGAGCTGTCCGTTCTAAACAACAAGGGGTGTTCCCTAAACCAGAGTGATATGCTCCCCATATAGTAGACAGGTGAAATAATAAAAACCTGTCGCTGTATGGGGAGCATTTTTATGGAACAAAAAAAGTATACAGCACTGGAAAAGTTAACGATTCTCCAAGAAATTGAACGGGGCGACATTGGTTTGAAAGCTGCGGCCCGGAAGTATGGAATATCCAAAAACTCTATAGTGAAGTGGCGGCAACGTTATCAATTGTATGGATACGAAGGGCTGGAAGTCCGAAGCTACAATCGTACGTATTCTGCAGAACTTAAACTCTATGCCGTTAAGGATTATCTCGAGGGAGGATTGTCGCAAAACCAAATCATCTGCAAGTATAAGATTGCAAGTGCAACCCAACTCGCCAACTGGATTAGGAAGTATAATGGTCATAGCAACAGCTTAACAGCTCATTCAGGAGGAACTAAAGCTATGACCAAAGGACGCGTAACCACTTGGCAGGAACGGATAAATATCGTGCTGTACTGCCTTTCGAACGGAGAAGACTATGCGAAGGCGGCAAGCCATTTTCACGTGTCTTACCAACAAGTATATAGCTGGGTAAAGAAGTACGAAGCAGGTGGTGAAGAGGCATTACGAGACGGTAGAGGACGCACCAAAGCGCCTGAAGAACTTACGGAAGCAGATCGCCACAAACTCGCGATGCAAAAGCTGGAATACGAGAATGCACGCCTGCGTGCGGAGAATGCTTTTCTAAAAAAGTTAGAGGAACTCGAAAAGAGGAGGCGTTAAGAACCATTCGCCAGGTGAATATCTACCTGGCCATTCAGGCTGTTCAGCAGGAACAGTCTTGCTCCATTCGGCTTTTGTGTGACATCGCAGGGATTTCACGGTCAAGTTATTACAAATGGTTGAATCGCAAACCCAGTTTTCGAGAGGCTGACAACGAGAAACTGACAGAGGCCATGCTCCTCTTGTATGAGAAGGTGGAACGAACCTTTGGGTATCGCCAATTGACCCTGCATTTGCGCAGACAAATGGATAAATCTATTAACGCAAAGCGAGTGTACCGGCTGATGAGATGCCAAGGTATCCAGTCAGTCATCCGCAGAAAGAGAAAGAAGTATGTAGGCTCCACGCCTCAGCAGGTTGCAGAGAATGTGCTGAACCGTAATTTTGAGGCTGAAGCTCCAAACCAAAAATGGGTAACGGATGTAACGGAATTCAAATACGGCAACGGCAAGAAGGCGTATTTAAGTGCAATAAAAGATCTGTATGACAAGTCCATTGTTGCTTACGTTCTGGGTCATTCCAATAATAATTCGCTAGTTTTTAACACACTGGAATTAGCTTTGCAGGCAGCACCGGAGAGCCGAACCTTACTCCATAGCGACCGTGGTTTCCAGTATACCTCTCTGCATTTTAAGAAGATGCTGGACGATGCAGAACTGAAGCAAAGCATGTCCCGAGTAGGCTGCTGCATTGACAATTCGCCGATGGAATCCTTCTGGGGAACATTGAAATGTGAGAAGTACTACTTACATACCTACCAGACCTTTGAAGAACTCCAAACAGATATTGATACCTACATTCACTTTTATAATAACGAACGGTTACAGGCAAAACTAAACGGCCTCAGTCCCATTGAATTTAGGACTAAGGCCGCTTAAACTACTTTTATTTTTTGTGCTGTCTACTTGACGGGGTGCAGTTCAGAGTCTGGTTTAGGGAACACCCCTTTATTGAAATCCAAGAGCAGAAGCTTAAACAGTACGACTGGATTTTTTGGCCTTCGATTGGGAAGTGTAAGATTGAATGCCGTTCATAATTTTATCGCGAGTTCCCTTATTCTTCAGTAAATATGCTGCTCCCAATGCGACCGTTGTAAATAATGTCTTTTTGGTATTCATAGGAATTACCTCCTTGGTATTGTCTGTAGTTGCTTATAACAAACATACCCGTTAGTTAAGGAGGCTAAACGATAAATCACTATTTATTGCCCATTTTACAAGCCTACTTCTTGTTGTTAACCGGTGTTGAACAACAAGAAAGCGGGGAATCCATCGATGCTGCCGAGCAGCTTTTTCCTTTATCACAGCCTGCACAAGCGCCCTGCTTTCCCTTTTGCACATGTCGATAGATGGTCCAGCCAGAATAACCGAAAATTAAGGCGACAATCACAACATTTATCATAATGGTACCCCACTTTCATCATGAGAATCTTATAATTTACAAGTCTACGACCATCCTAATAACCGTCCGCCTTGAAAAATAATTAAAGATACGATATACGCCAGAACGAGAGAATACCCCATGGAGAAGAAGGTCCATTTCCAAGACGCTGTTTCTTTTTTGATAACCCCTACAGTAGCCAAACAAGGAATATATAGCAGGATAAAGGCCATAAAGCTGATCGAACTCAATGGTGTGAAGACTTGAGAAATTTGATTTTCTAAACCAGCAGCATCTGGTGCATGATAGATGATATTCATGGTAGAGACTACGACCTCTTTTGCCAAAAATCCCGGAACCAACGTAGAGCCAGCCTGCCATGTTCCGAAACCAAGCGGTGCCAGTAGCGGTGCGATCATACCCCCAAACTTAGCCAGGAAGCTGTGATCCATGTCCACATTAAACCCGCCAGGACCGGCATAAGACATAAACCAAATAATTGCTGAGCCTGCAAGAATAATAGTTCCAGCTTTTCGCAGGAAACCCTTGCCCTTTTCCCAAGTGCTGCGCGATAAGGTCTTGATCTGCGGCATACGATAAGGTGGAAGCTCGATCATGAAAACTGAGGATTCATTTTTGAATAAATATTTAGAGAATACCTTACAAAGAATCAGAGCAAACACAATACCCATCACATACATGGACAGAACTGCTACGGCCTCTTGCGCCGGAAAAAACACAGCTGCGAATAAAGCGTAAACAGGCAGTCTCGCAGAACAGGACATCAGCGGCATTAGCAAGGTGGTCAGCATGCGGTCTTTGGGCTGTTCGATGCTGCGCGCCGCCATTATGGCAGGTACATTGCAGCCGAAGCCAATGATGAATGGAATAAATGCTTTTCCGTTTAGTCCCATACGTTCCATGGTGCTGTCCATTAATAAGCAAACCCGAGCCATGTATCCTGAATCCTCCAAGAAGGAAATGATCAGGAAGAGAATGAAGATTTGCGGGACAAAGACGAGGACGCCCCCTACACCGCTAATTAATCCATCGACAATCAGGGCATGCGTGAAGCTGGATGCTCCAAGCGTCTGAAGCAGGGAATTGGCTCCATCACTAATCGGTCCGGAGATCAGGCCATCGAGGAGATCTGATAGAGGTCCGCCGACCCAGTCAAATGTGGTCTTAAAGAGAGCATACATAAAGAAGATAAATAAGGGCAGTCCTAGAAAACGATGCGTCAATATGGAATCTAATCTTTCTGTTAAGTTATGAGGTTTCTGCGTTGTTGTATCAAGTACAACCTCACAAATGGAGTGGATATAATCCATCCGCTGTGAGCGAATCCATTGGGGGAGCGTCAGGGCCAGCTTTTTGATCTGTAGCTCACTCTGACAGGATTCACAGATGTTTAGCAGGCGAGTGGTGTCCATACGTGTCTTCAGAAAATGAAGAATAACCGGATTCTGCTCCATAAGCTGTAAAGCAATCCAGCGGTGATTGGGTAAGTCCTTGATAGGAAGTAATTCCTTTTCTATAGAAGATATCGCATGCTCTACAATCTCACCGTAGTTCAACTTGAACTTTACAGCGGGAATCGCAGAGGATTTCTCTAAAATACTGAGGACTTGTGCGCAGCCTTTTCCCGTTCTTGCAACAAGCGGGAGGACAGTTATACCCAGTCGTGATTGTAAGACTTCATGATTGATGCGAATTCCACGTGCATTAGCGACGTCAATCATATTCAGTCCGAGTAAGGTAGGTTTGCCATACTCAAGTAATTGAAGCGTGAGCAGCAGATTTCGTTCCAGCTGTGAAGCATCCACGATATTAATTAAGGCTTCTGGAGATCCTTCTATTAGATACTGGGCAGCAACCCCCTCATCGCGTGAGAGTGGGTGCAAGGAATAGATGCCCGGCAAATCAATGAGCTTGCCAGCGCCGTTCTTCAGGCTGCCGATCTTCTTTTCTACAGTTACCCCTGACCAGTTACCAACATATTCGTATGAGGAGGTTAACGTATTGAAAAGAGAGGTTTTACCTGTATTGGGGTTACCTACAAGAGCTATTGAACTCAAGACACGTTCACCTCAATCAATGAAGCTTCCTTCCGGCGGATGGCGAACAGTTGTCCATTGCACTCTAAGGTAATAGGTCCTAAAAAAGGTCCTTTTCCTTTCAGGCGAATGCTCACACCCTCGGACACTCCAAGATCAGCCAGACGACGGCGTAGGATAGGATTGATTCCTTCTATTTTATGAATATATCCGGTCGAACCCGGTTGTAGTCGCAGTAATGAGCAAGAGGTAGAAGCCATTTTTATCCCTCCAAAAGAGACTGATAATCAATCTCAATGATTTTCTTGTAATGTAGCATTTTTAGGGCTTATTTACTGTGATCATTGTCGCTGACACGATGTGGTAATAGCATTAAGGAGAAGAAGATGAAATTCCTTTACATTTTATTCTTCATTAAAGTATGATTATACGATATAAATTGCATAGTAAAGCTATATTCGCGGTTATAATGATTGCAATAGTTGAAGGGAGATAATTATGAAGACTAATCAATGTAAGATTGTTGACTGCACCATCCGAGATGGGGGCCTAGTGAACAACTGGGATTTTAGTGTGGAATTTGTACAAAACTTATATGCCGGCTTGAATGAAGCTGGTGTTGATTATATGGAAATCGGTTATAAAAATTCACCAAAATTGCTCAAAGGAGCAGAGGGTGCCGGACCATGGCGTTTTCTGGACGATGATTTCCTGCGTAAAGTGATTCCGCAAAAAGGTCACACCAAGCTATCTGCTTTGGTTGATATCGGCCGCGTGGATGAGAATGATATTTTGCCCCGCAGCGAAAGTATGCTGGATTTGATTCGTGTGGCATGCTACAGCAAAGATGTAGAGAAAGCCCTCCAATTGGTACAAACTTTCCATGATCTAGGCTATGAGACAACGATCAACATTATGGCTTTGTCTAATGTTATGGAGAATGAATTGTTGGAAGCTTTTGAAATGATCCGTGAGAGCGTTGTTGATGTGGTATATATTGTAGATTCATACGGCAGCTTGGATCACAATGACATGAATTATCTGGTTGAGAAGTTCAAGACACATCTGCCAAACAAACGTCTAGGCGTACATACTCACAATAATCTTCAGTTGGCGTTCTCCAACACGTTGATTGCTGCTGAGAATGGTGTAGAGTTACTGGATGCTTCTTGTTATGGGATGGGACGAGCTGCAGGAAATTGCCCTACAGAGCTGTTAGTAACTCATTTGAAGAATACACGTTACTCCTTGCGCCCTGTGCTTGATATTATTGAACGCCTGATGATTCCTTTGCGTGAGAAAGAGGAGTGGGGCTATATCATTCCTTATATGATCACAGGTACACTTGATGAGCATCCACGTTCAGCAATGGCACTTCGTGCATCTGCAGACAAGGATAAATCCGTTGATTTTTTTGATAAGCTTACAACACCAGAAGTAACCTTTGGTGACAAATAAACCTGAGTTTCTTAGAAGCACTGAACCCTTTCGTAGGGGGAAGTGCTTTTTTGGTTGCCTGCTAGCAGAAAATGGTTTATATTTATGCAAGATTTATGAATATATAACTTATAAACGCGCCTTCCATTTGAATGCCGATAAAAGAAATGTAACTTAAAAGTCCTATCCCGCCGATATTTATACGTAGGACATAACTATACTTGAATGTTAATTAATAGATATTATTTTCAGACGCGAGGGACTTATGAGACAAGAAGAGAAAAAGACAATTCAAGCAGCTGCTGTAGGCGCCTTGCTGTTCCTTTTAATTCAAATTTTCCATACATCGCTTAACCGATTGGACGATTGGGATATTATTTCTTCTCTCTATCTCATTGTCGGCTGCTGTAATGTTGCTTTTGGATTTGCAATATTTGCACAGGGCTGGTTATTCTTCTCTAGCAGATTATCTAAAGGAAGATTATATGCCGCTGCTCTTTTTGGTGGAATATGTATTATTGATTTTTTGCATACACTGGGTTTTGTGGGCATCCCGTTGATTTCATCATTCATAACTTTTGAAGAATCGTTGTGGCTGCGAACCCTCTCACGACTAATCAGCGGTTTAGGAATGTTGTTTATTTTTAGCAGGGAAGATAAGCCCGTGTCTGTCTCTGAAAAAAGAAAGTTGTTTAGAATAGCCTTCATGCTGATTGTGCTTTCCATTGTTTTGTTTATATTCAGCCACTCGGCGTTACCTCAGTTTTTAACTAAACTTTGGATGAATCCTTTGAAGCAGATTGCTGATTTGGCAGTTCTTTTTGTTTACTTGGCAGGTGTTGCAGTTATTGTATTTCCTGAAAAAAGTGAAAAGTCAGCCTCCCTGCTTATTATTATTCGAGCACTTATCTTTTTCTCTTTGGGCCAAGCCTTTTTTATGAGTCCGTTCAGTAGTGGCAATATAGATGATCTTTTTGGAATGGTGTGTAGCGGTGTTGCATACTATTTGCTTCTTACTGGAGTATATCGTCTGACGATTGAAGAACCCTTTTACGAAAAGCAGTTGGCTGAGGAACGGATCAATTATTTAGCCTATCATGATGATTTAACGGGACTTCCCAATAGACGTCGTCTGACGCAGCGTGTAGAAGAGATGATTATTGCTGGAGAGAAGAAAACGAGCGATAAATTCTCAGCGTTAGCTATTATGAATATTAATCATTTCAAGAATATAAATGACTCCCTGGGCCATTTTGCCGGAGACCATTTACTGAAGCTGGTGTCTGAGCGCCTTGTGAATGAGGCTAAATCTACTGAAGAGCTTTATAGTATGGGGGCGGATGAGTTCGCTTTTCTTATGATGGAGAGAGCAAGTCTTGGAGAATGTTTGGTTCGAGCTACGGAGCTGCATCGATTGTTTGAGGTACCTATTGCCTTAGAGTCGGGGGAGTACCATATTTCGCTTAGTATGGGGTTAAGTATTTATCCCGGTGACGGTGAAACTGCGGAACATCTAATTCAGAATGCTGATACGGCGGTACATAATGCCAAGGAACAGGGAGTGGAGATTCGCCGGTATATTCCAGCTATGCAGATGAAAGCAAAGGAACGTCTAAAGCTGGAAAATGACCTCCGCAGAGCGCTTGAACGCAATGAATTCTTTCTGGTGTATCAGCCAAAGGTTTTGCTGGAGACGGAAGAGATCGTAGGAATGGAAGCTCTGCTCCGCTGGAATCATCCGAAACGTGGTCTGGTCTCTCCTGCGGAATTTATCCCGTTAGCTGAGGAGAGTGGACTCATTGTTCCGATTGGGGAATGGGTACTCAAAACAGCTTGTCTGCAGAATAAAAAATGGCAGCTGGCCGGCTATGTGCCGATTTGCGTCTCCATCAACCTATCTATGCGGCAATTCCTTCAGCCTAATCTAGCAGGGAGGATTCATACCATCTTAACCGATATTGGTTTAGATCCGTGTTATGTGGACCTTGAGATTACTGAGAGTATGACCTTGGATAAAGAAACAGCCTTTGATCAGCTGAAACGTCTGAAAGAGCTTGGTGTCTTCATCAGTATTGATGATTTTGGTACAGGCTACAGCTCCCTGCATTATCTAAAGAACATGCCGATCGACAGATTGAAAATCGACAGGTCGTTCGTATCAGAGGTTATGGAGGACAGCAACAATGCTGCTATAGTCTCTACAATCACTTCTATGGCGCATCATTTGAAGCTGAAGGTTACGGCTGAGGGTGTGGAGAACAAGGAGCAGCTGCAATTTCTGCGGGAGCAGCATTGTCATGAAGCTCAAGGATTTCTGTTCAGCAAACCTATTCAACCAGCAGAGTTTGAGGCGATATTTTTAAAAAAGGCACCCCTCGGCGCTTCCCTGTAAACTAAAAAAATGTTGATTTTTACTTGTAGAGATGATACAATAACTCTTGTATTCACTTTCTAGTGCGGGTGTAGTTCAATGGTAGAACTTCAGCCTTCCAAGCTGATAGCGTGGGTTCGATTCCCATCACCCGCTCCATAATTCAAACTTCCAAATCCTTGCGATGCAAGGGTTTTTTTATATCCCATCAGCCTATATTGGTTGGTGGGATTTTTTTTGTTTATACTATTTGCCTAATGGAAAAACTTTAATATAGCGTACTTTTAAGAAAAGGTTGTGAAAATTTTGAATGGTGCAAAGATTGCGTTCCTATCTGTACTTAGCAATACATTTATCGTTTCTTTAAAGCTTATAGTCGGAGTACTTACAGGTTCAGTAGCAATTATCTCGGAAGCGATCCACTCCTCCTTAGATTTAGTTGCTTCGTTGATTGCTTTTTTCTCGGTCCGATGGTCAAGTCGTTCTGCGGATAAAACTCATCCTTATGGTCATGGCAAAGTGGAGAATATCTCAGGGACGATTGAAACGTTGCTTATTTTTGTAGCTGGATTCTGGATTATAGATGAGTGTGTTCATAAAATAATGAATCCAACCGCGATCGAACTTCCCTTTTTGGGCATTATTGTGATGGTGGTCGGAGCGGGGATCAATTATATGGTTTCACGCAAGGTTAAAAAGAAGGCAGACGAACTTCACTCTGTGGCTATGAAATCGAATGCTCTGCATTTGCTTACGGATGTTTTCACCTCTTTGGGTGTTGCATTCAGTTTATTATTGGTTACCCTCACTGGATGGACGATACTCGACCCTGTCATTGGGATTGTGTTGGCTCTGTATATTATGGGTGAAGCCTATAAGCTTCTAAAGGAGTCATTTCCTCCGCTGTTGGATGCACGATTAACTGAGGCAGAAGAAAATGAAATATTACATGTCATAAAGTTATTTCAAGGGCGATATATTGAATTTCATGATTTTCGTACCCGCCGATCTGGTCCAGAAGAGTATGTCGACTTTCACCTTGTGATTCCTTCTAAAATGAGTGTTGCTACTGCGCATCAATTATGCGACGAAATTGAACAAGCCATTCAAGGCATATTTGAACGTGCCCAGGTGTTGATTCACATTGAACCCGAACATGAACAGTTAGCTAACAAACCGGTATTACATGAAGGGTAATAATGGTGATTACTCACAGAGTTTCTCTGCTATTTCAATATTTTGTATTAAGTGATATGGTGATTATATCTCTTTTATATTCATTCTATATGGGGGACGGATAATGATCGCTTATTTAAGACCTTTAATAATAAGTAGCTCAGTTAAAAGCCTGATTTTTCTTTTAATAATAATGGTGATAGCAATGGTATGGTGGTTTTATAAATGGACTAAGCAATGATGCTCTTTTGTTTGGCCGCATACTAAAAAGCCAGGCTCCCAACTTAGGGAACCTGGCTTTATTTGTTTGTAGCTTGTGTATCTTAAACAGTCTTTAGGAACTCAACAATGGTGAGTAATCCCTTGTCGAAGTTCTCCAGGTTGAAATGCTCATCCGGTGCATGCAGGTTCTCATCATCGAGACCAAAGCCCATCAGAACGACAGGTGCTTCCAGCACACGGGAGAAGCTCTCCATGATCGGAATGGAGCCGCCGTCTTTGGTGAAGAGGGCACGGGTTCCATATACTTTTCCATATGCGTCTGCTGCAGTTTGCAGAATAGGATTCGACGGATCGATGTTAAAGGCACGTGCCTTCTCCATTTGCTTAACATGCACTTTCGCTCCGGTCTGAATATTAGCCTTCAGATGTGCTTCAACGGCATCGAGGATATGCTGTGGATCCTGATCGCCAACTAAGCGGCAGGTAATCTTCGCATGTGCTTCTTTAGGGATAACCGTCTTACTGCCTTCCCCTTGGAAACCGCCGTATACGCCGTTAAGCTCAAGCGTAGGACGAGCGCCAATCCGTTCTACAAAGGAATAACCTTCTTCTCCGTATAACGATTCCAATCCAAGACCTTCGCGGATTTTATCTTCATTCACACCTTGCTTCACGAATTCTTCCCGCAGCATTGGGGAAAGTTCAGGAACGCCATCATAGAATCCGTCTACAGATACGCGTCCTTTGTCGTCATGAAGCGAGCTTAGCAAAGATACTAGGGCATGCAATGCATTCGGAACGCCACCGCCGTAAGAACCAGAGTGCAGGTCTGTCAAAGCGGTAGTTACATCAACTTCAAGGGAAGCTAGACCACGTAGCCCAGTGCAGATGGCAGGACGACCGCGTTCCAATAGGGATGTATCGGAGACTAACACCGCATCCGCAGCGAGCTTTTCTTTATTGGCTTCAAGGAACGGAGGCAGATTCACACTGCCGATTTCTTCTTCACCTTCGATGCAAAGCTTGAGATTCACAGGAAGAGTACCTTCTTGTTTCAGGATCGCCTCAATGGCTTTGAGGTGAACGAATACTTGTCCTTTGTCATCTGTTGCTCCGCGTGCATAAAGCTTGCCATCACGAATCTCTGGTTCAAATGGAGGTGTGGTCCATAGGTTTAATGGATCTACTGGTTGTACATCGTAGTGACCATACACGAGAATAGTTGGTTTGCCTGGAGCATGAAGATAATCGGCATATATAACGGGATGTCCCGCTGTCGGATGCAACTCAATGTTCTCAAGTCCGGCTTTTTTCAGGGTGTCTGTCAGCCAATGGGCTGCCTTCAGTACATCGTCCTTATGTTCAGATAAGGCAGAAATACTTGGAATTCTGAGCCATTGTTTTAGTTCTTCGAGATGTTCATCCCGGTGGGTTGAAAAATACGTTTCGTATGACATAGTGAGTATGTACCTCCTTAAGTTTTGCTGCGCAAAACCGGCTTTGTAAGCGCCTGGGCATAAGCTTATTGGCCATGCGTGACCGTCTTGTTTAGCATTCTATAGGAACCATTATACTGGAGAACTCACTATGGATCAAAAGCGATGGGGCAAACCTCTCACCAGATGATTGTAGCCGGTGTCACACCTTGGGGAAAAGTATCCTCAGCTTTGCTTTTGTTCATATACATCTCATACCAAACATCAGCGATGAGTCCTGGATCTGTAGCGGTGCCGGGTTTAATGAATACACCAAGTGCTAAATGACCTACATAGATTCCTTGTGGAGCCAAATCTGCATGCAGGTTAAGTGCGTAGTTTCTTAATCCGCTAAGCGCAATGCCTACATTACCCATCATCTGCATGGGATAGATGGAGGACAATCCGGTTGTGAACAGCAGTGCGCCGCTGCGTTTCTCCAGCATCTCAGGCAAGACCTGTGCTACGCTGCGGATAGCGGCTACAACCAGTGCCTGAAAGGCATCCTGTGCATTTTCTTCTGTTACTTGTGAAGCAGGAGTAGGAGGGTAATTTCCACTTGTCGGGCTGAACTCGAGCACATCGATAAAGCCGTATTTTTTCTTGATATTATCGAAGGCTGTGGCTACTTGTTCTTTATTGTATACGTCGGCAGGAAAAGCAGCAGCCTCGATATTCAGTGCTTGCAGTTCCTGAACAAGGGTGTTCAGCTTCTCTTCATTTCGAGAGATTAATGCCACTTGAAATCCGTTGGCTCCGAATTTTTTGGCGATTGAGAGTCCTAAGCCGGGTCCAGCACCTATGATGGCAATGGTCTTTTTCATGATTTATTAGTTCCTTTCCGGTTGTTGATTACTAACAGTAACCATGATAAGCTGAATAGGCTTGAGGGACAAGAAGGCACTATTACATGCTTAAGTTACATGGAGGTAACCACAGTTGGAACATTCAAAGGAAGAACCCACCCGGTTCATGCCGATGCTGGAGGATTGCTCCATTACCCGCCAGATTCTGGATAGGGTCGGAGATAAATGGAGTGTACTGATCATAGTCAATTTAGGTGCTGAAGCTTTGCGGTTCAAAGAGTTGCAAAGGCGCTCTGGAGGGATATCACAACGGATGCTGACCCAGACCCTGCGCCATTTGGAACGGGATGGATTAGTTTGGCGTAAAGCGACGCCTACAGTCCCATTGACTGTGGAATACGGTCTGACGAGCATAGGAGAATCATTGTTGGGACCTTTAACCTCGCTTGTGGACTGGGTCAACAAAAACAATGGGAAGATCGCCAAAGCGCGTATAGATTATGACCACCAGCACGACACACAGGAGTAACAAGACAGCAGAACAATTCACTGGGATAGAGGATGGATTATATTGCATAAGGAAAGTGGAACAAACACATTTATTTATACTTACACCTGTTCAGAGGACGAGTTATCGCTGTGTCAGATGGAGCTGCGATGTCTTTTTGGCGAGCAGGTGCCGACTGTTCTTTTTAAGAGTGAGGTTGAGGTGGATGTCAGCCGCAGTCCCTTCATTAAAGAGCGGATAGATGTAATGTATGAAGGGGACAGTCTGCCTGAGATTTATGATCAAACGGAGCAGGTGGAGCTTGGCGGCAAGACGTTTAAGGTTATTTTTGTGAAGACCAACGATCTGGGCCCTGCAGACAAAATAGAGTATGATGAGCGCAGAGTGATCGAGCGGGAAATTGGGTTGCGGATTGAAGGAGAAGCGGATGTTAACCATCCGGAGCTGGTATACGGCATTGTTACGCTGGGTGGACGCTGGTACTTCGGATCTTATCATAAAAACAAGGCAACTTGGTTCCGCCAAATGAAGAAGCCACGCAGCTATTCTATCGCGCTTAGTACACGTGTTGCCCGTGCCGCGGTTAATATGGCTATTCCGAATCCTGAAGGTATACGTGCTATAGATCCTTGCTGCGGTATTGGAACTGTAATGGTAGAAGCCTTGTCAATGGGAATCGATATGGTTGGACGTGATATTAACCCTATGATTGCTATCGGTGCGAGAACAAATATTGCCCATTTTGGATTCACCAGTGAGGTTACGCTCGGGGATATTGCGGATATCACTGATCATTACGATGTAGCCATTGTAGATATGCCATATAATCTATATTCTAGTATTACACCTGAGGAGCAGTTCGCGATTCTAGTGAATGCGCGCCGGATTGCAGATCGGGTGGTTATCGTTGCGATTGAACCGATGGACGAGATGATCACTGAAGCTGGATTTACAATCATAGACCGTTGTGAAGCTAAAAAAGGAGCCTTCTCGCGTCATTTAATGCTTTGCCAGTAATCCTAATCAAGGTACCGAAAAAGGGGTGCAGCAATGGAGCAGAAATGGTTAACGTGGGCCAAAGAAATTCAGGCCATCGCACAGACTGGATTAACTTATGCTAAGGATGTTTATGATATAGAACGGTATCAAGCTTTGCGGGAGCTCAGTGTAGATATCCTCGCTAATTATACCTTCGAAAGCAAGGAGAGAATTAGACTCTCCTTTGCGGGTGAAGGGGGTTATGCTACCCCAAAAGTTGATGTCCGTGGTGTTGTATTCCGGGAGGATAAAATTCTACTTGTTCGCGAGAAGTTGGACGGGAATTGGGCGCTTCCTGGTGGCTGGGGGGACATTGGACTGTCGCCGAGCGAAGTTGTTGTGAAAGAAATCAAAGAGGAATCGGGTTTTGAGGCAGAAGCAGTTCGCTTACTGGCTGTACTGGATAAGAAATTTCATAGCCATCCGCCGGAGCCTTATCACGTGTACAAGTTCTTTATTTTATGCCGCATCGTGGGCGGAGAGGCAATGGAAGGGGTAGAGACAAGCGAAGTTTCGTTTTTTGCTGAAGATAAGCTGCCTGAGCTTTCAGCAGAGCGGAATACAGAGGCACAGATTCGGACGATGTTTGAATATTTACGAAATCCGGAAAAAGTAGTAATATTGGACTAAGAATCTGCATATACTGTATGACTTCCGCAAATTTAAGTTTTGAATTATTCAAAATTTGGTTAATAACTAATATGTAAGCACTTACAACGGTTTGGCCGCTGAGCCTTTATATCTACCAAAATTCAAAATTTTAATTTTTTGGGTCGAGCGGTCTACATTTTTTCCTCTACTGTGACGATAAGATATTTTAGGAGGGGATCGCATGGAACAAGAAGAATTGAGCATTCCATTGAAACAGGAAAATGTGGTGCGTCCTGCAGAAGGCAATATTGCCACTGGGCTGGTTTGGGGTATTTTAATCAGCATTCCGTTATGGATCTCTGTTATTGGCTGGATTTTGGGATTTTGGCACTAAACCATAAATTAATGAGGATCTAATTCTGTTGATTTTATAGTATACACAAAAGGCTGTCCCTTCCTTGTGGAAGAGACAGCCTTTTGCGTTTTCTGAAGATCTTAGTCTTTTGTATATACCACTCTAAAGTTCTCACAAACAACTTTCATCTTTGGATCAAAGGGTTTGTTTAAGAATTTTAAGGATTCTCTGGTGAAGAACTGCTCATGATCATGACGCCATGACTTAAGCGTCCGGTCACCTTCTCCTTCAGTATAGGCAAACTCAGCGCTAACCTCATCAAAAGGTATAATTTGTACATCTGTAGTAACAATTATTGCCCGCGGATCACCAGATCCATCCAGCACGATACTGTGACCGCCAACTTGCGGAAACGTCTCGTCACAAGTTTCAAATATATCATAATTTGAAGCAGTTCCTGTCTTGATCCCACGAATCACCAGATCGAGCAGTTCATCGGCCATCTGGGGACTGTCACCAAAGGCCCAGGCGTCATAGTTATCCGCTGTTTGTGGATGAAGCTGGGTGTATTCTTTCCACAATAACTTAATCTTCTCTTTGTTGCTCATATGCTCATCTCCTTATAGATCAATCTATTCTATAGACCAGTTGTCTCCATCCATCCTGTATAGAGCTCATCCAACTGCTCCTGTATCGCATCACGTTCTTGTTGCAGCTCAGCAAGTTCAGCTGCATCGCTGCTGATCAGGGGATCTAACATCTTAGCATCGATCACGCCAAGGCGTTCCTCTACCTCTGCAATGGCCGTTTCCCAGTCGAAGGTGGTGTTTTTCCTACGGGAACTGGTGGATTTAGCGTTGGTTTCTTTCCCTGAATCGTTAGATTGAGGCTTATCAGGGCGTGAACTTGTTCGTTCTGCAGAGACAGGTTTAGCTTGATCCGCAAAAGAGGGAGCTAGTAATGCCTTTTCAGCTTGTTTTTCCTTGTAATATTCATAGTTTCCGTTGAACACTCCAAACCGCCCGTCTTCAATGGACCATAGTTTGTGAAATAGGCGATTGATGAAATAACGGTCATGAGATACCGCCAGAACCGTGCCTGGAAATTCCTCTAATGCTTCTTCGAGTGCTTCACGAGAATCTATGTCCAGATGATTGGTCGGCTCATCCAGAATCAGCAGATTTGGCTTGCGATGCATTAGTACAGCGAAACGCAGGCGGGTCCATTCACCACCGGACAGATTCGTAATGTCTTTGAATACATCGGGACCATAAAATAGGAAACGTGCAAGCTGCCCGCGTGCTTCACCTTCTTCAAGTCCAGCTTCTTCGCGGAAGTAGCGGAGTACAGACTGTTTGTTATTTTCAGGAACAGCCTCTTGTGCGAGGTAGCCGACCACAGTTCTTGAGCCGAGTGTACAGCTTCCGCTGTCCGGGGTTTCCTGCCCTAAAATAATTCTTAAAAGTGTACTTTTACCTGCCCCGTTACCGCCGATGAGTGCCGTAGTCTCTCCGTAGCGAAGTACTTCGTTTGCCTCTGCGAAAAGGCTTCGCTGACCATATGCTTTTCCGATATCCTCCAAAATGACAACCTGATTACCGGAACGGTCATTTTGCTGTAGCTGCAAATCCATCGATTTGCGCTCCAAAATAGGACGTTTAACCTTCACCATACGATCCAGTGCTTTTTGCATGGATGCTGCTCTCCGGTAAAAGGAAGGGTTAGGAGGTGTCCCGCGATTGCCAAATTCAATGAGACGTTTGATGCTTTCCTGCATTTGTTTTATTTTTTTCTGCTGCTCTTGATAATCGGCAAATTGTTGAAGAAGTCGTGTTTCCTTCTCCACTTGGTAGCCGCTGTAGTTGGTATGGAAGGTAAAGGCCTCGCCATCCTCAATCTCGATCACTTTCTTGACTACAGCGTCCAGAAAGTAACGGTCATGGGAGATCGCAAGCACTGTTCCATCATAACTCTGTAAAAATTGCTCCAACCATTCAATGGCGTTCATATCGAGATGATTGGTTGGTTCATCCAATAGAAGGATGTCTGGACGGCGCAGCAGCAGCTCCGCAAGTCCGACTTTTGTTTTTTCTCCTCCTGAAAGAGAGGCGAACAATCGGCTGTATTGTCCGGTTCCAATCCCGAGACCCGAGGCTACGCGCTGAATAGAGGATTCGATCTCGTAACCTCCGGCGGCCTCGAACTTATCCTGCAAGCTGCCATATTCTTTCAGCAGCCGATTCCAGAGGGTTTCATCCGTTCCGCTGTTAAAGCTGGACATTTCCAGCTCAAGCTCCCGCAGGCGGTGCTGCCATTGCAAAGGTTCGGCAAAGCTGCGCTGCAGAACATCATATACGGTTTCTTTTTCGTTAACTTCTTGAATTTGAGCTAACAGACCTACTACGCTGCCTTTGCGTATTGAGATTTGCCCTTCATCGGGGCGTTCCTCCCCGTTCAGCAGGTGGAATAGTGTCGTTTTGCCACAGCCGTTGCGGCCGATCAGGCCGATTTTTTCCCCTTGGCGGATATCGAAGGTAATGCTATTCAGCACGAGTTGTGCCCCGTGGTATTTTTGAACATTTTGGCATTGGATGATCATATATATTCTCCTTTAAGAATGCCCTTCGCACCGCCAGTACCCTAAATGGCTCCGAAATCCTGTAAAAAACCATAAAAAAAGACCGTAGGGAAATTTCCCCACGGCCTTATCATTCTCCGGTTAACTGATCCGTCCGGGTGATGGCAGGAAAGGCATTTCACAATTGTGTAGTGTTATTAAATTCATACAAATGGACAGACTTCTCCCGTTATCGCCATTTACATGAGCAATGCCAGCTATCGCTTTAGGTAGCCGACTCATAACACTGTTGGTCCAATTGTGATCCATTCCTTCCACACCCCTCTCTTAGTAAATTTAATGACAGTGTAATCAAAAATCAGAAAATAAGCAAGTAAAAAGATGTCAGAGAGTATTTTTACACAGCATAGAATATGAAAAATAGAATAATATGGTTCTGTAGTGGGGGGCAAGTGGCTAAATTTAACGGATGAAAAGAGGAAGAGATATGGCACTTTTTGACGGATTAATGGGCAATGCATCACAAGTAAATCTTACGGAGGTCCAGCGGGAATACGCACAAATTCTTGCTCCTCAGGAGAAAATCGAACGCGCCTATAAGCTGATTAGAGATATGTTCATTTTTACGGACAAGCGGCTTATTCTGGTGGATAAACAAGGTCTGACGGGCAAGAAAACAGAATATCATTCGATCCCTTACAAAAGCATCTCGCATTATTCCGTGGAGACGGCAGGGCATTTTGACCTGGATGCGGAGCTATGTATCTACATTTCCAGCAGCACGCTTCCGGTGAAGAAGACCTTCAATAAATCCGTAAATATTTACGAGGTGCAGGCCGTGTTATCGCAATATATTTTAAAATAAATTGTTTATTCGGTGTTTCAAAGCACAAGCCCCCCTCTAAAAGTGGCTAAGATTACTAAGGTTAGATGCAGCTATACATATTTGAGATAGGTAGCCATTGGTGGCAAAAGGTCACTAAACATATTCGAGATGGGTAGTCATTGGGTGCAAAAGGTGACTAGACATATTCGTGATAGGTAGCTATTGGAGGAAATAGGTTAGAGACATAACCGAGATAGACAGCCATATGGCGGCAAAAGGTGACGGTAGTACGCCATGGCAGTATGCGGCTCCCTGTAATTAAAATGATTTTATAATATTCGTAGGCGTGAATCTACAAGGTTAAACAAAGATGACCTCTTATTTGTGCATAGCTCACAAAAAGAAGAGGTTTATTTTGCGTTTCAG
Source organism: Paenibacillus sp. FSL F4-0122 (assembly GCF_038002845.1). Classification (NCBI taxonomy): domain Bacteria; kingdom Bacillati; phylum Bacillota; class Bacilli; order Caryophanales; family Paenibacillaceae; genus Paenibacillus; species Paenibacillus sp. FSL F4-0122. The sequence continues at coordinate 805,773 of NZ_JBBODI010000001.1, read as the reverse complement.
CGTAACCGATTGACAAAGGATTTTCGTGTAATGTTAAATGACACTAATTAAGTCAGAAGTTATAGGGGGCTCGCAGAGGAACCTGCCGCAAAAGATAGGAAGATTGAATATGTTGAAGAAACCCGCCGCAAAAAATAAGGAGTTGGGACATGGCGGAAAAACCCGTAAAACATAGGGGATGGGCATGGTGGAGGGGAGAAACCCGTAAAACGTAGAGGAATGGCATGGGGAAGAAACCCGAAAAACATAGAGGGAAGGGCATGGCGGAGCGGAGAAACCCGTAAAAGATAGGGGGACGGAACATGGCGGAGAAACCCGTAATAGGCACAAAAACTATGGTAGTTAGCCCCCATTATTTAGCCTCGGCTGCTGGTGCACGTATGTTGGAAAAAGGGGGTAATGCCTTTGATGCAGCGGTGGCGATCAGTGCGACACTAGCTGTTGTATATCCGCATATGACGGGGCTAGGCGGAGATTCCTTTTGGTTGACCTATAACACGCAAGAGGCGCGTGTTCGGGCCTATAACGGAAGCGGGCGCTCCGGGTACGGAGTCCGCAGAAGCAGCTATGCCGGGGAAGCTTTCATCCCGCGGCGGGGGATTCGCAGCGCCATTACGGTGCCGGGGATGGCGGACAGTTGGGATGCCATACTGAGTAAGTATGGCCGCTTTATGCTGGCGGAGGTACTGGAGCCTGCCATTGGTTATGCTTTGGAGGGATTTCCGCTGTCGCCGGATCAGCGGAATAACACGGCTGTTGCGGGCTCTGCGCTGTCGCCGGAGGCGGCAGCGATTTACACGCCAGGCGGCGTGATTCCTTGTGCTGGATCGCGATTCCAGCAAAAACAGCTGGCGGCCACCCTGCGGACATTGGCGGCGGGTGGGCGGGATGCTTTTTATAAGGGGAAGATTGCGGAGGACATCTGTGACTATATGCTGGCAACTGGCGGGTATTTGACTCGGGATGACTTTGCGGATCATCAGGGGGATTGGGTCGAGCCGATTCATACGGATTATCACGGGCATACGGTATATCAAGTGCCGCCTAATTCTCAAGGTTTCACTGGACTAATGAGTCTTAATTTATTGGAACATTACAATTTTGAAGCAATCGGGCATGGTTCGTATGAATATTATCACCTGCTTGTTGAAGCGTTGAAGCTAAGCTTCCGCGATCGGGATAGGGTGCTTACAGATCCGGATTTTAGTGCTATTCCTTTGGAGCAGCTGCTGGATAAACGTTATGCAGGACAATTAGCGTCTACCATCTCGATGCAAAAAGCTGCACAACTGACAAGTCAGCCTATCGGCAGTGATACAGCTTATGCTGCGGTTGTGGATGAGGACGGGAATGCGGTCTCTTTTATTCAGAGTCTGTATTTTGAATTTGGTTCGGGCGTGGCCGCTGGGGATACTGGGATTCTGCTGCAGAATCGAGGTTCGTTTTTTTCGCTGGACCCCGGGCACATCAATACGCTTGAGCCGCATAAGCGCAGCTTCCACACACTGATGCCAGCGATGGCCTGCCGCGAGGGCAAACCTGCGATTCTGTACGGGACGCAAGGTGGCGAAGGTCAACCACAGACTCAAACCCTGCTGCTCACACGGATGCTGCATTATGGCATGAATCCACAAACGGCTGTGAATGAGCCGCGTTTTGTGTGGGGGAGAACGTGGGGGGAGCCTACGCAAGAGCTAAAGGTGGAGAGCAGGGTAGCTGATGAGGTGCTGGCAGATTTGGCCGCAGCCGGTCATATTGTCCGGAAAGTAGATGACTATGATGGGATTATGGGTCACGCTCACATGATTTCGATAGATGACAATGGATACCGCAGTGGGGGAACGGACCGACGCTGCGATGGTGCGGCGATTGGGTGGTAGGTATAGGTGTGATGGAAGGATTGGAAGGACTCTGAAGGAATCGTAGGTGGAATGATGGATGGAAAAGCTGCTGATGGGGTCGTAGGAGGAAAGATGGAGAATTGGAAGGACTGCTGGAGGAATCGAAGGCGGGATGGTGTGGGATCCGAAAGGCTGATGGAAGAATCGTAGGTGGAATGATGGATGGAAAAGCTGCTGATGGGTCGTAGGAGGAAAGATGAGGAATTGGAAGGAACGCTGGAGGAATCGTAGGAGAAGCGTGGGATCCGAAAGGCTGATGGAAGGATTGTAAAAGTAATGGTCTGGGGAGGAGGGGAATTATGGTTTTGGATAATCGGTATGGTGCGTTTATAGATCCTGAGCTTACGGTTGAGAGTTTAGGAAGCGGGATATTGGATGGACTGACCTTTGCAGTAAAAGATGTATTTGCTGTAGCTGGACACAGCTCTTCTGCAGGTAATCCTGATTGGCTGCGTAGCCACCATCCGTCCACGGAGCATGCGGTGGCTGTACATCGTTTACTGTTGTCGGGTGCTACACTTCGTGGTGCTGCCCATACGGATGAGCTGATGTATAGTCTGGGCGGCGAGAACCATCATTATGGAACGCCGATTAATCCGCGTGCTGTAGGTCGTATCCCAGGCGGATCTTCAAGTGGTTCGGCAGTAGCGGTAGCTTCTGGTAGTGTTGATTTTGCGCTCGGAACAGATACCGGTGGCTCAATTCGAGTACCTTCCTCTTATTGCGGAGTATATGGCTTCCGGCCAACGCATGGAGCTGTGGATTTTCAAGGTGTTATTCCATTATCTCCGGCTTTTGATACAGTTGGCTGGGTGTCGGATCGCTTGGATGTGCTCCAGAAGGTAGGGGAAGTGTTACTTGTGGCTGGGAGTACATCTGTGAAGACGTCGAAGAAAATAGGAAGTAGTCTAGAAGAAACTGTAGGGAAGAGCATAGAGAAGAATGTATTGGAAAATTTGAAGAACAACTTAGAGGGAGACATGGTGAAGACTGATAAAAATAATTTAGAAAAGAGCCAGAAGGAAAGTTTAGAAACGATTTTGGAGAAACGTATTGAGAAGAGTGCTGAGAAGAGTACGGAGAAAATTTTAGAGATTGGCCCGGAAAACAAGGTAAAAAAGAATATGGAAGACAAAAATAAAATGGGTACTTTATTTGTTGCTACTGACTGCTGGGCTTTGGTTAATCTGGAGAATGCAGCTATTTTATCGGAGGGATTAAGTTGTTTGCGATCCGGGGCAGATCATCTCATGGAGATAGAAATTGCTTTGGAGGGGTTAAGGGTCTGGATGGATGTTTTTAGAGAATTGCAGGGGAATGAAATTTGGGAAACTCATGGCGTTTGGATTGAGAACGAGAAACCAGTCTTTGGGCCTGATATTGCAGCGCGATTCTCGTGGGCTGCCAGTTTGGCGGAAGAGGATCATAGCGTTGCACAATGTAAGCAAAAAGAGATTTCTAATCATTTGCGCCTGCTGCTAGGAGAGGACAATTGTCTTGTGATTCCGACAGTTCCGGGACCAGCGCCGCTGCGTGGAGGGGATTTGCGCCAATTGGAGGTGAATCGTAGTGGTGCGATGATGTTGAGTTGCATAGCTGGGTTGGCGGGTTTGCCTCAGGTAACATTACCTATGCTCTCCACAAGTGGATTGCCACTGGGATTATCCGTTATTGCCGGACATGGTCAGGATCTCCGGTTACTCTCTTGGGTGAATGAAGTGTGGCAGCAGTCTTGAGAGGCTGAGTGCAGTGGTCTTGAAAAAGCAGCGATACTAAACAGACCGTAGCTACGAACAACATATCTTGACACTTTTCTAGTTACATTTCTAGTTACTGTTAACCGATACTCCTCCATTACTCTCTTGGAATACACTCTAGAAATACATTCTAGGAAGACGCTTTAGGGTTACACTCTAGCAATACACTCTGGGAATACACTATAGGATTACACTCTAGGATTACACTCTAGAAATACACTCTAACGCCACACTCACTTATTGATTCACAAATTAACGAAATACGCATGTCATTCCCTCCTACTCTTAGTTTATTTACACCGGGGAGCCCAGTGGAGTTGCTTTAAAAACTAAGGTAGCTTAAGTTGGCTCAATAGTGGAGTGGTAGAGTGAAAAAGATTAATTCAGCGCTCGATTGTGTGGTATAAGACCAGTAGATTTAAGTGAATACGTCGCTGGAGAGAAAAGAACGGTATAAATCCCGCAGAAATCGGGGGAAGTGCTTAAGTAACTAAAAAGAACGGTATAAATCCCGCAGAATCCGGGGAAATGGCTCAAGTAACTAAAAAGTACAGTATAAATCCCGTAGAAATCGGGGAAATGGCACAAGTAGCTAAAAAGAACGGTATAAATCCCGTAGAAATCTGGGAAAGTGGCCCAAGTAGCTAAAAAGAACGGTATAAATCCCGTAGAAATCTGGGAAAGTGGCCCAAGTAGCTAAAAAGAACGGTATAAATCCCGCAGAATCTGGGAAAGTGGCCCAAGTAGCTAAAATGAAGCTAGAATAAAAAGTGGACAGTAGTTAACAGACTGGCGATAATGAGTCCACGGAGGTGTGTTCACATGGGAGAACATCGACAACGGTATAACGAAGAATTTAAAAAACAGACAGTGCAGTTCATTCAAGAGCAAACAAAGACAGTGGGCGACTTGGCGGAAGAGCTCAACATCCCAAAAAGTACCCTGCATCAATGGATGAGCCAGTATCGAGAACTAAAAAATGAACCGGCAGCTAGCTTGGATCGAGTACGGGAACTCGAGGCACAGTTGAAAGAAATGAAACGTCAACTTCAAGAAAAAGATAACAAGATTGCCGATGTGGAAGAGGAATTAGCGATCGTAAAAAAAGCAGTGCACATCTTCAGCAAACCAAGGAACTGAGATTCCAGTTTATTGAAAAACATCGCTCCGAGTTTCTCTTGGAGAAGATGTGCATGACCCTACATGTGTCACGGAGCGGGTACTACAAGTGGCGGACAGAAAAAAACAGTACGCATATGCTTCGTAAGGCTGCGATAATGAAGCGAATTCAGTATCATTTTGCAGACCATCAAAAGCGGTATGGGAGTCCGAAGATCACCCGCCTGTTGCATCAAGAAGGTTATACCGTTACCGAACGCACGGTGAGTGTGTACATGCGACATATGAAGCTTCGCTCCATTGTCTCCAAAACGTATCGCGTACAGACCACCGACTCCAATCATGACCATCCGATTGCCCCAAATACGCTGAACCAGCAATTTAAAATACTCAAACCCAATTCAGTATGGGTTACCGACATTACATACATTCCTTGCCGGGGAGGGCGCTTGTACCTGGCTAGTGTGATGGACCTTTGCACGCGTGAAATCGTGGGGTGGCGCTTGGAGAACCATATGGAAACTAGCTTGATTTCGGGCGCCTTACAAGATGCTTACGAAGCTAAACAACCGGAAAAGGGTCTATTACATCACTCCGATAGAGGTTCTCAATATACTTCTCATGAATACACGAAGCAGTTGAAAGCGTATGGCATGGAGTCCAGCATGAGCCGCAGAGGTAACTGTTATGATAACGCCTGTATCGAGTCGTGGCACAGCATTTTGAAAAAGGAGCTCATTTATTGTAATCCACGATTCAAAACTAAGGAGCAAGCCTACCAGACACTTTTTCAATATATTGAGTTTTACTATAACCGCAAGCGAATGCATGGCGCGCTGGGGTATCTTTCTCCAGTTCGTTTTGCTGAGCAATTGACTAGAATGTCTGTTGCGTGACTGTCCACTTTCTTGACAGAGGTCCAAAAAGAACGGTATAAATCCCGCAGAATCTGGGAAAGTGGCCCAAGTAGCTAAAAAGAACGGTATAAATCCCGCAGAATCCGGGGAAATGGCTCAAGTAACTAAAAAGTACAGTATAAATCCCGCAGAATCTGGGGAAATGGCTCAAGTAGCTAAAAAGTACAGTATAAATCCCGTAGAAATCTGGGAAAGTGGCCCAAGTAGCTAAAAAGAACGTTATAACTCCCGCAGAATCCGGGGAAATGGCTCAAGTAACTAAAAAGTACAGTATAAATCCCGTAGAATCCAGGAAAGTGGCACAAGTAGCTAAAAAGAACGGTATAAATCCCGCAGAATCTGGGAAAGTGGCCCAAGTAGCTAAAAAGAACGGTATAAATCCCGCAGAATCTGGGAAAGTGGCATAAGTAACTAAAAAGAACGGTATAAATCCCGCAGAATCCGGGGAAATGGCTCAAGTAGCTGAAAAGAACGGTATAAATCCCGTAGAACCCAGGAAAGTAGCAAGTACAGTATAAATCCCGTAGAATCCAGGAAAGTGGCACAAGTAGCTAAAAAGGACGGTATAAATCCCGCAGACAATCGGGGGAAGTGCTTAAGTAGTTAAAAAGAACGGTATAAATCCCGCAGAATCCGGGGAAATGGCTCAAGTAGCTGAAAAGAACGGTATAAATCCCGTAGAACCCAGGAAAGTAGCATAAGTAACTAAAAAGAACAGTATAAATCCCGCAGAATGTGGCGAAGACGCCTATGTAGTCAAAAAGAAGGGCAAAAGTGCCTTTCACCTCTACCGGTAAGAGCTTGTACCTCCGCCACAGCTATAGTGGGGTGGTATTATCTCTGCTCGTACGGATCTTCTACACTGCTCAATTCCCCGTCTTGCAGCGCTGGTGTGCCTGCGACTTCGATCCGATGGCCAATTCGAATGGCGCGAGCATTCCCTCCCATCAGCTCCCAAGTTGAACCCGTAAAAACTTGTTTTTACTCGAAAGCCCTCCCTCAACTCCACCTACTATTTTCCAATCCCCTTATACAGTTCACATGAACGATATGAGCTAAAGTTCAATAATTCATAATTCATGATCCATGTTCGTTTTATGTTATGTTTATTAACATATAAATCATGAAAATTTAACTTCCCTCTATTCAACACGGTTCATTTTAATTATAATGTTACATAAAATAACATTATAAATTAGAAATGGTTCTATTGATCCTAATAAGGAGGGGTGGCATATGCATCTTACGGTTGAAGAAGCGTTGTCCATTTATCCTTTGTCCGAGGCGAAGCTTATCGCTGGGTCTAAAGGGAAACATCGAATTGTGAAGTCAATTAATGTGATGGACGCCCCCGATATCTCGGATTGGATCAAAGAAGGCGAGATGCTGCTAACGACAGCCTATTTGATAAAGGACAATATGGAGGAAGCCTCTGCCTTGCTGCAGACTTTGAATCGCCGGGGATCTTCGGCCTTGGGCATTAAGCTGGGGCGATTTTGGGATGAAGTACCAGAGCAACTGGTTGCAGAAGCGGAGAGTCTTAACTTCCCGCTTATCCAGCTGCCTTTCGAGTTTACTTTTTCAGATCAGATGAATGGTCTGTTTCGCGCCGAGCTTAGCCGCAGCACTCACGTTCTGCAGAACATTATGGAGAAGCAGAAAAAGCTGATGCAATTCGCCCTAAGATCTGTCCGCAGCCGTCCGTTGTTTGATTCGGTGTCTGAAGTGATTGGCCATTCACTTGTGGTGGTTAGCGCACGGGGGGATGTGATCTACAACAACTCTGAATACTATCCTTCACAGCTGCTGGAGGGGTGGCCGTGGCAGAAACGGAATCAGCGCTTTCGTGTTGGAGATCATGTGGGCTACCGTACACCACTTTTGCAAGGAGAGAAGTGCTCCGGATATCTATTGTTTTGTGCCATCGACCCTTTATTGCTCCCAATGGAAGAAAGTTTGTTCGTTCAGGGAGCTGAACTTATTTCATATCATATTCATTCAGGATACGAAGATTATTTTGAACAGGCAGAACACAGGGAGTTTAGCGGATTGCTGAGACGTTGTTTGAGCGGTAATTTATCTTACACAGATTTGGCGCAGGCTGCTCTCGACTTGGAGATTGAGCTGCTTCAATCACCATTTTTTCTCTTATTGACCGATACAGCTGCGACTGGGGAAGAACGCCAAGGTGAGCTGCTCAGACTAAAAGAAGAATATCTTGAACATCCCGGGCTACGGGAAGTAAAGGGAATTCATGTGATCATAGATCAAGGACTTTTGTCTATATATCCGGGAGATCGTCAGCGTCCTGAACAATTCCGGGATATAATCCAGGTTTGTTTTAACAACATGAAGTTTGATAAGGGATATTATCCGCGAGCTGCGATAAGCAGTTGTAAAGCGAAGCCGGAGGGGCTGAAGGAGGCTTTTGCGGAGGTAAAGGATTGTATGGGAATGCTTCAGGGCGGGGGAGTAAAAGGGAATGTTGTGCATTACCGGCAGCTTGAGCTTAACCTGCTACTCGGGCAAATTCCGGCAGAGGTTATGGAGAAATATTGTAATGGAAGTCTTAGAGGGTTGCTTAACCGAGAACCGGAGTATGTCAGGGAAATGCTGCGGACGCTGGAAGTTTATCTAGAGAACGATGGTCATGTTAATGAGACGGCTAAGAAACTGTTTATTCATCGAAACACGGCTACCTACCGGATCGAGAAGCTTAGTGAGCTGCTGGACGTCGATTTTAAAAAAATAAATGATCTAATGAGGTTGAAGTTAGTATTCATGTTTCGGAGGATGCTCGGAAGGGACTAAGTTCTAAGTTCTAAGTTCTAAGTTCTAAGTTCTAAGTTCTGGGTTGAAATGCAAACACGGAGGAGGGGAACCTCGTGAATACACATGAAATCGCAATGCATATTCAAACCCATCAGGCGCCTGCGGTGCTGGCAACGCTGATAGAGGTGGAGGGACACTCGTATCGTAAAGCCGGAGCGGTGATGTTGTTTTTTGAAGAAGGTACGATTGGGAGCCTGAGTCCAGGTTGTCTGGAAAACGATCTGCAGCTGCGAACTTCTGAGATCTGGGAACGAGGGCTGCCCGAAATTGTGGAATACAACATGCTGTCTCCGAATGATCTGTCCTGGGGTGAGGTTGTCGGCTGTGGAGGCAAAATCAAAGTAGTGCTAGAACCCGTGCGGGGTCAGCTCTACAAGCTTTTAGTGCAGGCGAGTGACAGATTGGCTAGGGGAGAGAAGCTAATTTTGTTCCGCGAAGCAGTGGAGAAAGGTTTTATCTATAAGCTGGAGCTGGATCCAGACATTGTACTGCCGCAGAGCAAGAAACATCCGACATTATCCCACTCGGCAAAAGAAAGCCTGGCGGCAGGTCGCTTTATGGCCGCTCCAGCAGAATTGACAGCATTCCATACGTCTTTCGTGCCCAAACCGCGGCTTGTGATTTTTGGCGGGGGACGTGATGTGGTTCCTATTGCGGAACTTGCTGACAGAGTTGGCTTTCGGGTAGCGGTTGCGGATTGGCGTGAAGGAAGCTTGCACAATAAGTTTCCTCGAGCTGAACAAGTAATTTGTTCCCCTATGGAGGTTGTTCAGCGATTGAGCGTAGCTCGGGAGGATTATGTATTGATTTGCAGTCATCAACTTGGGCGGGATAGACAGTTCCTGGAGAGTGTGATTCCGCTTGCTCCTCTATATATAGGGATTATCGGTTCGAAGGCGCGGATATCTCTTTTACTGGAAGGGTTTGAGGTTCCTGCATCTTTGCATGCACCTGTAGGGTTGCCAATTGGAGGAGAAGGTCCGGAGGAGATTGCGGTCAGTATTATAGCGGAAATTATTCAAATTAGAAGGGTGGGCTCACGAGAGCTGCCCAAAGGAGCGGATAGTATTGAAGGTAGCAGGAATATATTTGGCAGCGGGGCAGAGCAGGAGGATGGGCGTGTCCAAGGTTTCACTGAAATTGTCGCAGGAGGTCTCACTCGGGAGCGTCGCGCTTAGTGAATTGGATCGTTGCAATCTAGAACCGCTAATCGTGGTAGTGCGTGCGGATGACAACTTGGAATGGCTGCCACCCGCGATTGAACCGCAAGCATCCAGACGTACCGAAACTTGCTTAACCGCACATCTAGGATTGTCTTTTTCACTGCGCTGTGGCCTTAATGCGGTATTACCTTTACAGCCCGATGCAGTAGTTGTGGCGCTTGCGGATCAGCCATTTATTACTACAGCATTAGTGAACCGTCTAATACAAACGTTTGAACAATCTCCGGAGATGGATTATGTCGCTAGCGTCAGCAATGGGTCGGCTATGCCCCCGGCTTTGTTCTCGAAGACGTTGTTTCCAGCACTACAGGGATTAGATGGAGATCGAGGAGCGGCGGGGATATTGCGTTCACCTGATTATAAGGGGATTGTTCTGGAATCTGAGTCTGCCCATTATTTCATGGACGCAGATACAAAAGCGGATTTTGGTGAGATTCAGGAGCAATGGATTCTGAGAAATGGAAAGTGAAGTAAAGAATAGTCTGAAAAGTAATCTGAAACAGTGTTCCTTTCCCACCTTTGGTCATATAATATGACATGTAACTCACCTTCCAAAAACCAATTAGTGCATTACACACAAAAAAAGTTCTGATTCTTATATTTATATACAAACGTATGTTATATAAATTTACGCCAAGGCCACCTCTAAGTATAGTAGAAGTACATTAATGGTTGCAGCCATGATGAGAGATGATTTGGAGGAGGAGAATTATGAAAAAAAGGGGTCAGTTCATAACATCTTGTCTTGCATTAATGGTTCTAATGACGGTGGCTTTGGTGGGGTGTGGCAGTAATAATAATACTTCTACAAATGCAACTGAGGCACCAGCGACAACTACAGCGGCAACAGAGGCAACTGCAACAACAGAACCGGCTGCAAAGAAACCGACGGTTGCTTTTGTTTATATCGGACCTCCAGGGGATGGCGGCTACACATACCAACATGATCAAGGACGGCTGTATATGGAGAAGGAGCTTGGGATTAAAGCTGACTTTGTAGAAAATGTCCCTGAAAGTGCTGACGCCGAACGAATCATCACCGAGCTTGCACAATCACACGACATCGTGTTTACAACGAGCTTCGGATATATGGATTTCACATTAAATGTAGCGGGCAAATTCCCCAACGTGAAGTTCCTGCATGCTTCGGGTTACAAAACCGCAGAGAACATGGGGACCTACTTCGGGAAGAACTATCAAGCCAGCTATTTGAGCGGCATAGCGGCAGGGAAAATGACCAAAAATAATCAGTTGGGTTATGTAGGGGCTTTTCCGATCAGCGAAGTGATCTATAACTTGAATGCTTTTACCCTTGGAGCACAAAGTGTCAATCCTGATGTAAAGGTGAATGTGGTATGGACGAATACATGGTATGACCCGACGACTGAACGTCAAGCGGCAATCAGCTTGCTGGATAAGGGTGCGGATGTGCTTTTGGCCTATCAGGATTCACCTGCAACACTGCAGGCTGCTGCTGAACGAGGGGCTTTTGCCGGGGGGAATGACTCGGATATGAGCAAATACGCTCCGGACAATTATTTGACGAATCCGGTATGGAATTGGGGGCCGTATTACGTAAAAGCTGTGCAGGCAGTTATGGATGGAACCTGGAAGAGCGAGCAATATTCTGGTGATATGGCTGACGGTATGGTGGAGCTGGCTCCTTTCGGGAACAAGATCCCAGATGATGTGAAAAAGCTTGTCGAAGACGCCAAAGCCAAAATTATCAGTGGTGAGCTGGAGGTTTTCACAGGTCCGATCTCAGATAATCAAGGGAATGTGAAGGTTCAGGAGGGTCAGAAGCTGACCTTGGAGGAAGTGCTGGGCATGAACTGGCTCGTAAAGGGTGTGGAAGGAACTATCCCGCAATAATGTTTAAAAATAGGGAATCAGATGTGCACAATCTATGGGTGGGGCGGGTTCCGTTAAGCGGAAACTTCCCCACCCGTACTACAACTTGAAGGAAGGAGGGGTTCAGGCCATGCGGGGAACTTCAGTTGAAATGCGGGGGATTGTGAAAAAATTCGGCTCGGTAACCGCCAGTGATCAAGTCGACTTTTCGGCAAATGCGGGTGAGATTCATGCGTTGCTTGGGGAGAATGGGGCCGGGAAGAGCACGGTGATGAGCATGCTGTCAGGGGTGTATAGAGCAGACGAAGGAGAAATCTTCATTCATGGGAAAGGTGCTCAGATCCGTTCTCCTAAAGATGCTGCGCAGCTGGGTGTAGGTATGGTGTTTCAGAACTTTAGGCTGGTGCAAAGCCTCACAGCAGCAGAAAATATCGTGCTTGGCGAAAAGTCGTCTTTCTGGCGCGGCCGTAAGTGGATGAAGAAGAAACACAAGGAGATCGAGGCATTAGCGGAACGGTTTGGACTGAATTTCCCGGTGGATCGCCCGATCTGGCAGTTGTCCGTGGGTGAGCAGCAGCGTGTTGAAATCGTTAAGACGCTGTATCGCGGGGCTGACATTATTATTCTGGATGAACCAACCTCTGTACTGACCCCGGGAGAGGTGGAACAGCTATTTGAAACGCTGCGGGTCATGAAGCAGGCAGGAAAAACGGTCATTATGACTACTCATAAAATGAAAGAGGTTATGGCGTCCTCCGATCGGATTTCCGTCATGCGCAAAGGAAAAATGATCGCCACGCTGACCACAGCAGATACAGATGAACTGGAGCTGGCTCGTCTGATGGTGGGCAAGGAAGTAACCATCACCCGTCAAGAACGGGAAGCCACTGAAGGGGATTCTTTATTAGAAGTGAAAGATGTGGACGTATATGCCGATCACGGGCGAAAAGCACTGGATCACTTCTCTCTGAACGTATGTAAAGGAGAGATTGTAGGCGTAGCTGGGGTAGCTGGCAATGGGCAAAAGGAACTGGCTGAAGTGTTAACTGGTCTTAGAGGCTGGAAAAGTGGTGAAATCACGTTTGATGGAAAGACGGTGAAATCGGCTTCGGTTAGAGGGGCAATTGATTCAGGAATCTCCCACGTGCCGGAGAACCGGATGAAGAGCGGTTTAGCTGGACGCCTCGGATCGGTGGATAATCTTTTGTTTAAGTCTTACCGCTCAGAGGAGCACTCCAAATTTGGTTTCTTGAAGTCCGCGAAGAACCGTTTGTGGTCACAGGAGCTGGTCCAGCGCTTTAACGTCAAGACACCTGAGCTGGAGACGCCAGTACAACAGTTGTCAGGTGGTAATCAGCAGAAGCTGCTCTTTGCACGTGAGATCAGTCATCGGCCTAAGCTGATGGTCGCCGTTCATCCGACACAAGGGCTGGATGTAGGTGCCACGGCAGGTGTTCACCACCTTCTTATGGAGCTGCGTGGTTCAGGTAGTGGCGTGTTGTTAATTTCGGAGGATTTAGATGAATTGCTTCAGTTGTCCGACCGGATTCTAGTGATCTATAACGGCTCAATTATTGGTGAGAGTACACATGAGGAAGCGAATCGAGAGAGCATCGGACTACTAATGGCTGGTATTCATAATAGAGAGGAGAGCGCCGTATGAGTCTGGAGAATGGAAGAAATACCGCAGCAGCTGTACTGGAACCCCTCCCCTCCCACTCCGGAAAACGATTCTCTCTACGTTTCGAATACGATGCCAGCCGCATCCGTTCTCCTTGGTGGACACCTATTGTATCTATAATTTTAGCGCTATTGTTGTGTGCCCTATTTATTGCGGCGAATGGCATGAATCCGGTGCTGGTCTATGAAAAAATGTTCCGTGGCGCATTTGGCACTGCGTATGGGCTCACGGAAACGATGGTTAAAGCGATCCCGCTTCTTCTATGTGGGCTTGGGATTGCTGTGGCTTATCGCATTTCGGTATGGAATATTGGAGCAGAAGGTCAGCTAACTGTTGGGGCTATGGCGGCCACAGCGGTCACGATTTATTTTCCTGACTTACCTTCATTCTGGTCCCTGAGCTTAATGCTGCTGTTCGGGATTGCCGCGGGTGCGCTTTGGGGATTGCTGACTGCTATTCCGCGGACACATTTTGGAGTGAATGAGCTAATCACTTCATTAATGCTGAATTATGTTGCCCTATTGGCGCTCGATTACGTGGTATTCGGACCCTGGAAAGATCCTAAAGGATTTAATTTCCCGGGATCACCTATGTTTACTGCGGCTCAGTCGCTGCCTGTTCTCGGAAGTACAAGATTGCATATTGGATTGTTATTTGGACTTATCGCCGTTGTGATTTATTACTTAATGATTCGTTTTACCAAGTGGGGTTACGAGCTCCGGCTGATTGGGGCCAATCCTGTTGCAGCCAGATACGCGGGGATTCCTATCAAGCGCCATATTATTATCGTCATGCTGATCAGTGGGGGGCTCGCCGGGATCGCTGGCATGGCGGAGGTCTCCGGTGTTACACACAAGCTGATGCAGGGCATTTCACCGGGTTATGGATACACCGCCATTATTGTAGCTTGGCTGGCCAAATTGAATCCACTCGGTCTAATCGTTACTTCTATTTTATTCGGTGGCTTAATTGTTGGCGGATATAGTGTTCAAACCATCGGGCTGCCCTCATCGATATCAGAAATGCTGCAGGGCTCCATCCTGTTTTTCTTGATTGCTGGCGATATGATCTATCGTTTCCGCATTCGCCGTAGCCGGGTTCAGCTGAAAGGGGGGAGATAGGCAATGGATTTTACAACACAGCTACTTATTGCCGCTATTTCCGCAGGGACCCCGCTGCTGCTGGCTACGCTGGGAGGCATTCTAAATGAACGAGCCGGCATTATACAGCTTGGGGCTGAAGGTCTGATGCTGATGGGAGCGGTCATCACTTGTATCGTGTATATTCGCTCCGGAAACCTGCTGCTCGCTCTGTTGGCTACCGTAGCTGTAACGGCTGTGCTTGGTTTGCTGCATTCTTTTCTCTGTGTGACCTTGCGGGCGAATCAAACGATGTCCGGTCTTGCGATGACCCTGTTTGGCAGTGGGTTGAGCGCTTATCTTGGTAAACCGATCAGCGGCATTCCTTTGCCGGGAACCTCCCCTAAGCTGCATCTGGCTTGGCTGGAAAATGTACCGTTCATCGGAAAAATATTCGGCAACATGGACTACCTAACCTGGTTCAGCCTGCTGCTAGTGCTTGCTCTGCATCTGCTAATTCACCGCACTTCATGGGGCCTGCATTTGCGGGCAGTCGGAGACAGTCCGGCTACCGCAGATGTGATGGGGATCCGTGTACAGCTTATCCGCTACAGCTATGTGATCACCGGTGCTGCTCTCATCGGCCTGGCCGGAGCGGATATGGTATTGGCCTACGCGCCAACCTGGAATGAAGGGCTGACAGCCGGCCGGGGCTGGATTGCGGTAGGGCTGGTGATTTTCGCCAGATGGAATCCGCTGCGTGCCTTGTTCTGCGCCTACTTTTTTGGGGCATTGGATTCACTTGGCTTCCGTATTCAATTGCTGGGCAGTGCAGTTCCGCCCTATTTTCTCAAAATGATTCCGTACCTTGTGACCATTCTGGTCCTGATGTACCTGGGGTACCGCAATCGCAACAAACCATCCGGCACACCGGAGGCGCTCGGAGTTCCTTATATTCGGGAACAAAGGTTTTAAGGCAGGCTATACGAGAAGGGAAGCGGCAATCTGGTACTCAAAAAGGGAGGCGGAGTGTATGGGAGCTATACGGGAAGAGGAAGGAAGGCTACCTGAAGTAATTCAACCCCGCAGCCTGCACGAAGCTTGGGAGAGAAAGACGGCGTTTGGAGACAGTGCCCGATATGTTGCAGGGGGAACACTGCTGAGAACAGGGTGGGAAAATGGAACGACTCATATGCCCAAACAGCTGATTGATCTTCGGCAAATTACAAATCTCGGCGACATTACCTTAACGGAATTTCACTTATCTCTGGGCGCTCTTGTTCCACTCTCCCAGTGCCGCAGTAATGAGCATTTGCAGGCCGTAGCTCCTGCGCTGCAAGAGGCTGCACGTTGCATAGCGGCTCCGTCGGTGCGTAATCTTGCCACGCTCGGGGGCAATATCGCTTCTGGCTTCGGAGATATTCTACCTGCGTTACTGGTCTATGACGCGGAGTTAATCTCCTTTGACGGCAAATTTATGACGGCACTACCTTTGATAGAGTGGCTAAACAATCACTGGAGCGGGATAAAATCTGCGGCGGATCTTGTGGCTGAGATTCGCATCTCACCTACTCGCTTAGAGAGTCCGTTAACGGATAGGCTAGAAATTTTTCGTAAGGTTGGCCGCAGGGAAGCGTTCACCCCTTCACTTGTAACGGTAGCAATCTCAGCATCAATCGATGAGGAACACCGTTTCCGTGAGGTGCGTATCGCCGCAGGTGGGGGCTCTGGTCGGCCACAGCGACTAAGTAGGGCTGAAGTTATGCTTGAAGGTGTGAGGTATACAGATGAGCTGTTGGCTTCTTTATATGAAGGGGTTGAGAACAGCTTTGAGACGTATAGTGATCCCTTTGCAACAGAACTTTACAAGAAAAAGACTGCTGGGAATTTGGTTGTATCTGAGCTGTGGAAGGCTATGAATATACGGAGTTTAGAGGTGAATAACCCGACGAAAGGAGAGAGGGAAAATGCTGCTGAATAAGGAATCCAGCGGTAGCCGCTGGCGTACACGACCTGATGGAGAGGGCAAGGTATCCGGTAAGCTGCAGTATTTGACCGACATGAGGGCAGAAGGAATGTTGATCGGCCGCGTGCTCCGCAGTGAGCAGGCACATGCTCGTATTTTGTCCATACGCATTGAGAAGGCCATTGAAGTCCCTGGTATACACGCTGTAATCACTCATGAGGATGTGCCCGGACTTAACGGCTTTGGCATAGCTTTGCCGCATCAACCGGTATTTTGCAGTGATCGTGTGCGTTACACTGGCGATGCGATTGCGGCAGTCGCGGCTGAGACGGACGAAATTGCGGAATACGCCTTATCTCTTATCGAAGTGGATTATGAGCTTCTACCCTTGCTGGAGAATCCGGAAGAGGCGATGAAAAAGGACGCAATTTTGCTGCATGCCGAGGGAAACGTGCTTCATCATACGGAATATCGGAAAGGGGAGCCGGAAACGGTATTTACGGATTGCTGTCATGTGGTAGAGGAGACTTACTATACACCACGCCAAATGCACACCTATATGGAGACTGAAGGTGGACTGTTTATCCCAGAGGATAACGGACGGCTTACCGTATATTCAGCTACACAACATGGGTTGATGGATCGCCTGCAGCTATCCAGAATTCTGGCTATTCCTCAAGAAGATATTCGCGTCATCTCGAGTCCTATCGGCGGGTCCTTTGGAGGAAAAGACGAGCTGAATGTACAGCCGTATGGAGCGCTGCTCGCCTTGCGGACACTCCGTCCGGTAAGACTGCATAATTCGAGAGCTGAATCGGTACGTGCAGGACTAAAACGCCATCCCATGAAAATCACCATGAAGACTGGCTGCGACCCCGAAGGAATCATCAGGGCACATCAGGTCAGAATTATTTCGGATACGGGAGCTTACGCAACACTGGGGGCGGAGGTGCTCAACTTTGCGACAGAACATGTGATGGGCCCCTATATCATCGATCATGTGGATGTGAAGGGTTTTGCTGTATATACCAATAACGGTGTATCTGGTGAATTTCGCGGGTTTGGCGGCAATCAGGCGATTTTCGCTTTGGAGGGACAAATCGATCGGTTGGCTGAGCGATTGCAGATCGATCCGTGGGAAATGCGCCGCCGCAATTTGCGTAAATATGGAGATCTGGGGCCACTGGGTCAGGAAATTGCTCAGACCGATGGTGCCTTTCAGGTGTGGGAAGCGCTGGCGGGTTCGCCTCTTATGACTGAGGCCGCATCTACAGACAGTGATTCAGGTGTTGTGGAACCTTGGATCGTAACTGGAACGGGTGCTGCTATAGCTATGCATGGTGCAGGACTTGGTTATGGTATTCCCGATCCGGCGGGTGGCAGGCTCTCTTTGACGCTAGAGGGCAAGATTGAGGCGGTGTTTGGTTACGAGGAGTTTGGTCAGGGGTTAATCGCAACAATGGAACAAATGCTGATTGAACAGTTTGGCTTGGCGGCAGAGGATCTAAGCATCGTCATTGGCGATACGGATGTTGTGCCTGATAGCGGATCTAGTACGGCTTCCCGATCAACCAGCATGATGTGGATGGCCTTGAAACGGCTGCGTCCAGACTTCACCGCTCGAGTGCTGCAGGCAGCTGCGATGATAAAGCCAGAGCTGGATAACTATGAAATGAAGCTCGGCCCTGGCGGCATTTGGCTAAAAGACGGCGGTCTGCTTCTGACTTACAAGGACTTGGCACAGCGTATTTCAGAACCCATTGTCTGTAATACAAAGTTTACTTATCCAACCACACCCTTTAAAAGAGTGGGGGCACATTTCCTATACACCTATTCTGCAATCGCAGTCCGCGTGGAAGTTAATCTACTTACTGGACGTGTCCGTGTACTGGACCAATATCATGCGGTAGCGGCGGGACCGGTGGCTAATCCGCAAGGTTATCTCGGGCAGATCGAAGGTGGCAGCAGTATGGCGGTAGGCTTCACCTTGTCAGAGGATGCTGTGATGTCAGGCGGCAGCTATGTCACCAAAAATTTAGACACCTATTTGGTGCCGACCATTGCCGACATGAATGGCAGCATTCAGGTGCAGCCGATAGAGGATTTGCCGGATCATGACACGTACGGTCCTCGCGGCATTGGAGAGGTGGGTTCCGTCAATTTAGCTCCGGCAGTCGTGTCAGCCATATTTCAGGCTGTAGGGAAGCATGTAACCAAGCTGCCCATTGATCCCGAATGGCTGCAGTCTACACCGTTTATTCCACAAAAGGTGGTGAACATCCATGCCGAGTCATAATTCAGATCACAATCTAGATGAAGAGAACCCAATCCCAGCTTCGTCTGAGGAAGCCTTCACAGAAGAGAGGTTCACCTTTAATTGCAATCTTAATGGGAAAGCGATATCCATGGAGATTCCACCCTCCCGCCGGCTTTTAAATGTCATACGTGAAGATTTGGAGCTGACCGGCACAAAACGTTCTTGTGAGATTGGCCGCTGCGGGGCATGTATGGTGCTGGTGGATGGACGTCCAGTGAATTCATGTCTGGTCATGGCCTATCAATGCTCAGGTGCGGAAATTACAACGATTGAGGGTCTTAGTGAAGTAGGCCTGCACCCCGTTCAACGGGCTTTTTTAGAAGAGGGGGGGTTCCAATGCGGTTATTGTACACCAGGGATGGTTATCTCGGTGGTTGCTCTGCTGGAAGAGAACCCGCATCCTACTCAGGGTGAAGTGGAAGAAGCTTTATCGGGTAACATTTGTCGCTGTACAGGGTACGGAGGCATTTTACGGGCTGTTAACAAAGCTATTGGAGGTTGAGTGGATGGTCGTTTCTGAAGGCAGGTTTACGTTGGAAGAGATAAATGCCATGAGTATAACGGATTTTGTGAAGCATCTAGGCGGCATTTTTGAACATTCACCGTGGGTAGCAGAGGAGGCGTATAAGCAGATTCCGTTCCATTCTTTAGAGCATTTGCATAGCACAATGATGCAGACCGTACTGAGTGCTGACCGGAGCCGAATGGAGGAACTATTAAAAGCTCACCCAGATTTGGCGACTAGGCTTCAAGTTACGGCTTTATCTGCCTCAGAGCAGCAGGGAGCTGGACTGGATCGGCTAACAACGAAAGAGTTCAATCTATTAAATGATCTGAATCGAAAGTATACGGACAAATTTCATTTCCCTTTTATTCTAGCTGTTCGTGGCAAAAACAAAGATGACATTATCAGCGCCATTGGAGTGCGAGTAGAGCGTTCCCCTCAGGAGGAATGGGTTCAAGCCTTTTCTGAAGTCGGTACAATTACGAGATTTCGCCTAAGTGATTTAATTATTTAATCATTCATTCATTCATTCATTCATCATAAACGGGGAGGGTGTCAGCCATGCTGGAACCAATTAACGGACGTACAATGTTTTATGGAAAAAGTGATGTGCTAACTTATCGTACCTATGCTAAACCGCTGGCCGTTACCCCCGTTCCCGAATCTTCCTTCACGGGCTGCGACAACATTATATTCGCACATAATATTACATTCGCAGTCATGGGCGAAGCGTTTCTTCCTTCTTTTTCAGAGGGGAATAATTCCATGGTCGTTGCTACCGATTCTATGAAAAATTTCATCCTGCGCAATACCGCGGACTACACAGGAAGCACAACGGAGGGGTTATTGCAGCTTCTAAGCAGCCGTTTTCTCGATAAATACGATCATGTCACCGCAGTTTCAGTTTCCGCAGACCGGTTACCTTTTGAACAGGTGATGGTGCCCGGGGTTGACGGGCTTA
This sequence comes from Paenibacillus sp. FSL F4-0122, assembly GCF_038002845.1. Classification (NCBI taxonomy): domain Bacteria; kingdom Bacillati; phylum Bacillota; class Bacilli; order Caryophanales; family Paenibacillaceae; genus Paenibacillus; species Paenibacillus sp. FSL F4-0122. The sequence continues at coordinate 785,664 of NZ_JBBODI010000001.1, read as the reverse complement.
AACAGAGTCATTTAGTACTGCGTCACTCCAATAATGAATCTTATTCGGCTTCGTTAACTATAAAACGTGGAGAGAATGGGACTGAGGTTATCGCTCATGAATGCCGATTGAAGGATTTACAGCTGATAAAAGTAAGTGGAAGCTCGTTTTATGGATTCGTCCGTGATGAGTATACAACATTGCCGGAGAGCTTTGACCGTCCGCTTTATATTTTTCTGAATATTAACTGGACCTACAGTGATGTTGAACATGCTCTGGATGGAGATTTAGGCCAATATGTGGCTGCGGAGCAGGTTCGCGATATCGCCCATAGCGCTTTTCATGAGCTGAACAGTCCATCAATCCAATCGTTGATTTATCAAATTGGGCTGCGCGTATTGTCCCGTTTTCCACAGCTGGCTACCGTTTCATTTGAGTCCAATAACCGGACTTGGGAAACCATTGTTGAGCCTGAAGAAACTAAAGGTGGAGTCTTCACCGAACCTCGTCCACCCTATGGTTTTCAGGGCTTTTCTGTCAGCCGTGCAGATCTGGCCGGAGAGACAGCGTAATGAGCGGGCGTCTTACCACCCATGTGCTGGATCTGTCGCGGGGGATTCCTGCTACAGGTCTGACGCTTCAGCTCTGGAAGCTTACGGATGGGATGAGCAAGCTACTGTGTGAAGAAGTCACGAACAGTGACGGGAGGCTGGATGCTCCGCTGCTGGAGGGAAACGAAATGGAGGCTGGATGTTACGAGCTGCTGTTTATGGTTGGCGATTACTACCGTAGAGCTGATGCCAAAGCGTCAGCAGCTGGCATAGGAGTAACAGAAAGCTCAGTAGATACTCAACGTGAGATGTCTTTTTTTCTAGAACAGATACCTATTCGCTTTCATATAGAGAGCTCCATGCAACACTACCATGTACCTTTGCTAGTAGCTCCTGGTGGATATAGTACGTATCGGGGAAGTTAAGAGAAAGTTGACGACCGGAGGAGGTGGCAGCTCATGAAGGAATCCTATGAACTTGTGATTAAGAACGGGAATGTAGTGCTGCCCGATCAGGTACTCAAGCTGGATATTGCAGTATCAGAGGGTAAGATTGTCGCACTTGGAGAGGAACTTTCGCTTGCGCGGCTAACCAAAGTCATCGACGCAGATGGGTTTTATGTGCTCCCCGGTATGATTGATATGCATGTCCACTTTAATGAACCAACGTTTGGACGTTGGGAAGGCTTTCGCAGCGGTTCTGCGGCGCTGGCAGCTGGCGGCTGCACAACCTATGCAGATATGCCGCTTAACGGCAATCCACCGACTGTGAACGAGGCTGCACTTCGTCAAAAGGTAGATGCTGCGGCTGGAAACTCTGCCGTTGATTATGTGCTGTGGGGTGGGCTCGTTCCCGGCAATCTGGATGATTTAGAAGTTTTGGCAGCCTCTGGTGTCACTGGGTTTAAAGCCTTTCTCTCCAATCCTGGAGGGGAGGGCGAAGGCAGATTCCGTGAAGTGGATGAGGATACACTCTATCAAGGGATGCAGCGAATCGCTTCTCTGGGCGGGATTTTGGCGCTTCATGCAGAAAGTGAGGCTATCACGGCGGTGTTGACCGCAGATGCAGTGCGAAATGGCAGAACCAGCGCAAGTGATTTTGCGGCTTGCCGCCCTGCTGAAGCAGAGCTGGAGGCAGTGTCCAGGGCGCTGCTGTACAGTGAACGTACGGGCTGCCGGTTGCATTTTGTTCATATTAGCACGGCTGCTGCCATTGAGAAAATCTATGAAGCTAAGCTTCGAGGTCTGGACGTTTCGGCCGAAACCTGTCCACATTATCTGGTCCTCACTGAAAATGATATGGAGGCGTTAGGACCTGTGGCGAAGTGTGCGCCTCCGCTGCGAAGTGCGGTGGAGCAGGAGAAGTTATGGGAGATGCTAGCCCACGGCAAAATCGATCTGATCGCTTCGGATCATTCCCCCTGTCCAACGGAATTGAAGGTGAAGCCGGACTTGTCTTTTTTTGCAGCTTGGGGTGGGATCTCGGGTGCGCAGAGCAGTCTGGAGCTTATGTTCCATGAAGGCGTGAATGTGCGGGGATTGCCTGTGACGTTAATTTCTCGTCTGCTCGCAGGGCAACCCGCAAAACGGTTTGGAATAGAGCATCGCAAAGGCGCTATAGCTCTAGGTCTAGATGCCGATCTAGTTCTGCTTAATCCAAGCACAACCTATACGCTGACTGCGGAGGATTTATTGTATCGCCACAAGCACAGCCCCTACATCGGAAGAACTTTATCCTGCAAGGTAGTTGCTACGATCTGCCGCGGGAATGTGGTCTATACCTCTGAAGAAGGAGTGATCAGTGAGGGAGGTGGACAGTGGCTGCGAATTAGGAAGGAGCAGTACAGTCTATGAATGATTCCAGAGTTCAAGCATCGACTCAGAAACTGCTGGACCTGCTGGAGGAGCTGGCGGCATTCAGCACAGCTGGGCCAGGAGTTACTAGACTGCTATATACGGAGGAATGGAGCCGGGCTCAGATTTTTTTGCAGGAAAAAATGTCTGGGCTCGGCTTAGAAGTTTCGGTAGACAAGGTTGGCAATGTATATGGACGATTGAGTGGACGCGATCCGCAGCAAAAGGTTATTTTAACCGGATCGCATATCGATACTGTAGTCAATGGCGGAAAATATGATGGTGCCTATGGGATCGCTGCGGCTATGATTGCGCTTCAAGATTTGCAGAGGAACTTTGGCCAGCCGCAGCGGACGCTTGAGGTCGTATCTTTTTGTGAAGAAGAGGGGAGCCGATTTCCGCTTGCTTATTGGGGCTCGGGCCATGTCACGGAAAGGTATGACGGAAGCGAGGCCGAGACCTGTATGGATGCAGAGGGCGTGACGTTAAAAGCAGCAATGGCACAATCCAGCTTCTTACAGGACATAACGGAGGAGAAAGCTTCTAAGCGGACTGGAGTCAGAAATGATATTGGTGCTTTTGTAGAACTGCACATCGAGCAGGGGATTATTCTGGAGAAGACGGACACTCAGATAGGCGTAGTTCAGGGGATTGTTGGACAGAGACGATATGTGGTCAAGGTTAGTGGTATTGCTAATCATGCGGGCACGACACCGATGTTTATGCGGCAGGATGCACTGGCTAGTGCGGTTGAAATGCTGTACGTGCTTGAAAGTTCTGCTAAAACGGCTGGTGAACCTCTTGTAGCAACCTCGGGTAAGCTTGAGGTGAATCCGAATACGCCAAATGTAATCCCGGGTGAGGTTCTTTTTACATTAGATATCCGCCATAGTGAAGAGGACGAATTGGAAGGTTTCTGTGAGAAGCTTCTTGCGGAATGTAATGAAATTGCCGTTAAACGTGGGGTAACTCTGGAGGCTACATCCGTGCTCCACACAGTCCCTGCGCCTATGGATATGAAGCTATCTGCAATGCTGGAAAATATCTGCCGCCAACAGGGGAAGACGTACCGCACGATGGTAAGTGGAGCGGGACATGATGCCCAGCTATTGGCGCCGCGTTGCCCTACTGCGATGATATTTGTGCCAAGCCGAGCTGGCATCAGCCATTCTCCGGAAGAGTATACCTCCCCTGAGCAGCTCGCGGCCGGGCTTGAGGTTCTGACTGCGATGTTATATGAGTTAGCTTATTAAAAAGAGTTCGCCGAACTTTTAAGGGAGGATCATCATGAAGCGTTACGAAGATTTGTCGCCGTCCCAACGCTGTATTATGACTCCGGGTCCGGTCGAGGTAGATCCGCGTGTACTGCGGGCGATGTCTTTTCCGGTGCTGGGTCAGTTTGATCCAGAGTTCACCTCTATTATGAATGAAACGATGGAAATGCTGCGGGAGCTGTTCGCTACTCGTAATTCATGGGCTTACCCTATCGATGGTACTTCTCGTTCTGGAATTGAAGCCGTGATGATTAGTTTGATCCTGCCGGGTGAGCGTGTGCTGATTCCGATCTTTGGCCGCTTCGGACATCTATTGCATGAGATTGCTGAAAGATGTGGCGCTGAGGTGTTCGTGCTGGAAAAGCCATGGGGGAGTGTGTTTGAGCCGGATGAAGTGATAGCAGCTATGGAGACTTTTAAGCCACATGTGGTGGCAATGGTTCATGGGGAGACCTCTACAGGACGTGTGCAGCCACTCGCGGAAATCGGTAGAGCTTGCCGCCGGATGGATGCTTTATTCATAGTTGATGCAGTTGCAACCATTGGGGGCCTTCCTGTCGAGACAGATGCTTGGATGTTGGATGCCGTCGTTGGCGGTACACAGAAATGTCTGTCCGTCCCTTCCGGAATGGCACCGATAACGTATAATGATCGTGCTGAAGCTAAGCTCATGACCCGAAAACGAGTAGAACGAGGGATTAGAACAAGTGATGTCCAGCCAGGTGACTTATCTTTTGTCCGCAGCAATTATTTCGATCTCGGCATGCTTCAGGATTACTGGAGTCCACAACGTCTCAATCATCATACAGAGATGACCTCAATGCTTTATGCACTGCGGGAGGGCTTGCGGCTTACCCTTGAAGAAGGGCTGGATGCCAGATTCGCCAGACATATCCTCCATGAAAAAGCACTTGTAGCTGGATTAACAGCTATGGGTTTAGAACTATACGGGGATCCTTCCTGCAAGCTTACTGTTGTTACCTGTGTGCTGATCCCTGAGGGGATAGATGGGGAAGCTGTCCGTTCGCTGCTGCTGGGGCGGTTCGGAATTGAAATTGCCAGTTCTTTTGGACCGTTAAAGGGAAGGATCTGGCGCATCGGTACGATGGGTTTTAGCTGTCGTGAGAATAACGTGTTGCGGCTGCTTGGAGCGCTGGAAGCCGCATTACAGCGTCATGGATTTAAGGGGCCTTGCGGGTTTGGGGTTCAGGCAGCACTTGACGTATATGAGGCAAAAGTAAGATAATCGTTGGAATAGAGCGGATGGCGGGAGAGTAAAAACAGGGGCATGTCCGGATGGTTTGGACAATCTTTGGGAATAAGTAAACGGCTATCATCTACAGGGATGATTGAGCCGTTTTTTCTTACAAATACAGACCTGCGCAACTATATTATCCTAGGCTTAATAGTTAGGCAATCCTCTATGATTACGGATCTATTCACTACATCAAGACAACACTTGGATACTAACGGGGGAGAGATGAAGATGACAACTTTTACAAGAAAGCCTTTAGCAGATTGTGTACCTGAGCTTGTGGCTACGGCAAGAGGCGATAAACCGGCAACACTGGTAATTACAGGTGGAAAGCTGGTCAACGTATGCTCTGGTGAAATTCTAGAAGGAATGTCTGTTGGTGTTCAAGGTGGACGAATTGCTTATGTTGGTAAAGATGTGACACATATGATTGGCGAAGGAACGCAAGTTATTGATGCGAACGGCAAATATATAGCTCCGGGATTGCTCGATGGCCACTGCCATATTGAGAGCACCCAGCTAACCGTTACTGAATTTTCCCGCGCTGTTCTGCCGCTTGGCACAACAGGTGGTTTCTTTGATGCGCATGAGATTGCTAATGTATTCGGGCTGAAGGGTATTCAATTGATGCTGGATGAGATGCGGGGTACGCCGTTAGCTGCTTACATGCAGGTGGCTTCTTGTGTGCCTGCGGCAGGTGCGGAATTCGAGACAACGGGTGCCTCAATGGGTCCTGAAGAAGTTGCCGAAGCTTTTACTTGGGGCAAAGATGTGATTGCTCTGGGCGAAGTGATGAATTTCCCTGGCGTTGTTTACGGCGATGAGAAAATGCTTGGAGAGATTCAAGCTACGCTGCGGGCTGGCAGATTTGTTGACGGTCATTTCACATGGCCTTCCAGCGACTGGAGACTGCCAGTGTATGCTGCGGCAGGGGTAACTGGTGATCATGAGTGTGTTACAGCAGACGATGTGATTGAGCGCGTTCGACTGGGGATGTATGCCAAAATGCGCCGGGGCTCGGCTTGGCATGATGTTGCCAAGACCATCACCGCTCATACAGAGCGTGGACTTGATCCGCGCCGCATGATGCTGGTAACTGACGACCGCAGCTCGGAATCGTTACGCGATGAAGGTCATATGGATTTCGTTGTTCGCCATGCGATTGCTCAAGGCTTGAAACCAGTAACAGCCTTCCAAATGGCAACTATTAATACAGCAGAGCGTTTTGGGTTGTCTCAGGATATCGGATCTATTACTCCAGGTTCTTTTGCGGATATTATTCTGCTGGACGGGAATTTGGCCGATGTTCGTGTGGTACTTACGATTGCCGCGGGTGTAGTAGTTGCCGAAAATGGTGTGATGACGGCAGAGCTTGCTAAATTCACTTATCCAGAGGAAGTTTTGGCTTCGGTTCATTTGCCACAGCGTCCTACCGCCGAAGATTTCATTATCGCGGCTCCAATTGAAACAGGTGAACTTACTGCAAGAGTTATTAAAGTAAGAGAAAATCATGTAGAGACCATTGAACGTATAGTTTCGGTACCTGTAGTGGCAGGGCAGTTGGATGTAAATGCTGTGGAGGGTCTGTGTAAAATCGCTGTGCTCGAACGGCATAAAGGAACAGGAAATAAATCAGTGGCTGTTGTGGAAGGTATCGGTTTTAAAGAGCCGGCTGCTATCGCAATGACTGTTGCTCATGATAGTCATAATGTACTCGTCATCGGCAATGATAATGAGTTAATGGCCAAAGCTGCGAATGCGGTGGCGGACGCTCAAGGTGGGGTTGCCGTAATTACTTCTAGTGGAGAAACGTTATTCCCGTTGGCCATTGCAGGCCTAATGTCTACAGAGCCATTTGAAATTGCTGCTGAGAAATCAGCTGCGATCAGCAAAGCGTTGTATGATGCCGGCTGTACTTTGAATTACGCGTTTATGACTTTATCGCTGCTTGCTCTGGCGGTTATCCCAACGTTACGTATCACCGATAAAGGACTCGTGCGGATTTCACCTGAGGGAATACAGTTAGTGCCACTGTTTGTTTAAGTAAATTAACTGAAGCATAATCCTAATGCGAAAAACTGTTCTGAGGTCGTAATGACCATTCAGAACAGTTTTTTTTGTTTAAATATAAGAAAGTAAAAGCTTCACATGATGCGTAATCTTTATACATCTTATTGTAATGAACAATAATATTAAACAGATTTTTAGAGAATGAAACATTTTTCTGAGCGAAATCCTAAAAAAATATAAATAAAGCATAGTCAGGTGACGATAATAATGTTAAATTAGATAAAATTAAAGTGAATTAATGGAGTTAATTTTACAATAATGGCATATAAAGAATTATAGATAATGGCAGGTTTCGAATAACCCAACTAAGAGGGACGAGGTGCATGGAGAGATGATCAGACTAGAAACGCAAGATATTTTGAATATTAGCATGAAGCAAATTGCTACTATTTTTAAGATGAAGCCGCTTGAACTGAGATTTGTCACCGATTTTCAGGGTGAGAAATATCTCTTAACTAATGATAAGTTACACCTCAACAACCAGCAATATTGGGCAAAGGTTATGGAATGTGTCTTTGATGATCATGTTAGACCTGTGTTAATGTGTGAGGTATTATATTTCCTTCGTAATGAATTTCTGGAAAGTGACATTAAGTTATGTTTTTCTTATGATTACGCAGAGGATGGGAATGGCGCAGCTACAGCTATGGCTGAAGTATCCTTTAATGACTCAGCAGATTTACAGCCGAGTGAGATTGCCGAGCTGATTGATTTTGCGTTGACCTTACAGGACAAGCAGTGGTTCCATGAACTGACTACGAAATATAAGCAGCTTACAGCATAAGTATCCTTTCGATTCTTCATGCTTAACAATTGATATAGCTAACCGTCTTGTCTACAACAGAGATGATCTGTGGACAAGACGGTTTTTTGTTTTACCACCCTTGGGTATTTTTTTCTACATGTTCAGCCAAAAAATCAAGCCAATCCTCATGGTTATTCAAACAGGGAATTGCCATAAATTCCTCTGCTTGTCCTCCACCAGCCTCGAATTGTTCTCGTCCTTCTATGGCTAGCTCATGCAGCGTTTCCAGACAATCGGTCACAAGACCCGGTGAAAAAATCAGAGGTCTACGTATTCCTCGTCCGGCAAGCTCTCCCAGAACATCCGCTGTAGACGGTCCTACCCATTCTTCTCGCCCGAAACGTGATTGAAAACTAAGCTGCCAGCGTTCGGGCTCCCAATTCATAGCTGAAGCAAGAAGACGCGCGGTTTCCATACATTGCTGCGGATAAGGATCACCGGTATCCGCATACCGTTTGGGAATCCCATGGAAGGTCAGTACAAAATAATCAGGTTCTATGCTCAGATTCTCCATTTGACGCAGCAGGTGTGACTTCAAGGCTGAAATATAACCGGGCTCATTATAGTAGGCATCAATAAATCTTAGAGCCGGAATTAGACGTTTAGTTACAGGTCCAGTGGAGCTTTGGCGACCTAAGGCTGCAAAGCTGGCTTGATCGAATACGGATGCGGTAGTCGTGGACGAATATTGCGGAAACAGCGGCACAATGATAATTCGGGTAACTCCGGCCGTGTCGAATTTCGCCATCGCTTGCTCCATGCTGGGTTCGCTATAAGCCAATCCAAGCTCTACCTGATACCTTGGACCCAGCAGTTCTTGCAATCCAGATTGCTGAGCTGAAGAATGAAGGAGCAGTGGTGATCCTTCGGTTGTCCATATTTGACTGTACAGCTCAGCGGACCGGCGTGGACGTGAACGCAGAATCACGCCTCGCAGCAAAGGCTGCCACAGCAGAGGAGAATAATCTATGATTCGGCGATCTGATAAAAAACGTTTCAGATAAGGCCGTACAGCTTTTGCAGTTGGTGCAGTAGGGGTGCCGATTTGGGCGAGTATAACTCCAATAGGTGGCTGTTTGCTCAAAGCACAGAACTCCTTTCCCATATAAGAGATCGTTCTAAAATAGCATAGCTAACCTTGAATGCACAGTTATTGAGATCACTTTGCGTGTATAAATTAATTTTAATCGCAAATAGTGATGTTTCTTATAGGGTGTGTGATTTTCGATACAGAAGAACCGCAGAAAGGTCTGGTAGTATCAAACCAGAAATTGATGGAAAACGGGTGTAAGTGTTTTTATAATAACTTATGTGAATTATTTCACCTTTTATGCAGCTTTGTGTTAAAAGGAAGAAATGAAATAGATTCAAGATATTTTTTTTATTGAAAATCGAGCGTGCAAAAGCATGAGAGGGGGGATGAGTTCTTATGAAGAGAGAAGTTATGCTTCATAAGAAGAGAAGGGGCGCATCGTACGAAAAAGGTTTGGTTAACAAAAAGCTACATATCACTGGGGTTTGGTAAAGGAGAATTTTCATTGAAAAAACTAATTTCTTTAACGGTTAGCGCGGCTATATTGTTAGCGCCGTTTGCTTACACACTTAATGTGCCTGCTGTAAACTTGAAGGTGGATGCAGTATCGGCAGCCTCCGAAGAAGCGGATGCACCGGCAGCAAAACCAACAGCAAAACCAACGGCAAAACCAGCAGCAACACCAAAAGCAACGGCAAAACCAGTAGCAACACCAAAGCCAACAGCAAAACCAACAGCAACGCCAAAGCCAACGGCAAAACCAACAGCAACGCCAAAGGCAACAGCCAAACCAGCAGCAACCCCAAAAGCTACAGCAGCACCAGTAGCAACCCCAAAAGCAACCGCTGCACCAGCAGCGACAGTAGTACCAGCAGAAACTGTTAAGCCTGTGGCTACAGCAAAGCCTGTTACAGTTAATGAAAACGTATACCAAGATGGAGTTTACGTAGCTTATGGCGATGCATACTCCAAAGGCACGGAAGGTGCCAAGATCGAAATTAAAGATGGCAAAATTACTAGCATTGAGCTTTTGAGAACCAGTCCTAAGCTGATTGATAGAGATGCCCGTAACAATTATAGTGCTTTATGGCAAGCTTATGGATTGATGAAGGATAGATTGCTTGGCAAAACAAGAGATGGAGCAGCGGCAGTTGATGCTGTTTCGGGAGCTACCCGCTCCAGTAATGGCTGGAAATTGTCTGTAGATAGAGCGTTTGAAAGAGCTCTAACAGTGAAAGATACAAATGCCGTTTACTTTGATGGAGTTCATATGGGCGTAGATCCTACAGGTAAATATTCTGTATTTGCGACCTACGAATCCAACAAGCTCACAGATGTTAAAGTGTATCCTATGAACAGCGCTGGTGATTTCATTGAGGAGAAAGCTTACACAGCTGAGCAAGCGGCAGCGGTTGCAGCTATAGCTCCAGCCTTGCTGGCCAAAGGAACAGAGGCACAACCTGCTGGAGGTCTTGAAGCCGACTTTAAAGCAGCGATTAACGCTTTCTGGGATGCTGAGCAGAATGCAATAATCAACAATACATCTGCTTATGTAGACGGATTCTATTCCTCTTATGGTACGGCAAGAAGTGTTGGCGTTGAAAGAGCTGACATCGTGATTCGCAACGGTAAGTTGGTTGATGTGAAGCTGTTTAGACTTGGCAACAACCTGATTGACAGAGGGGCAACAGCTTATGCGGAAGTAGTAAAAGCAAATGCTCCTATGACAGCTAAGCTGCTAGCGAATGGTTCATATATCGCTAACTATGATGAAAAGGTTGACGGAATTTCCGGAGCTACGGAAAGTAGTCACAGCTGGAACCAAGCTGTAGAAAGAGCATTTGAGAAGGCGCTGAAGGTTCCTGCTGAAGGTCAATATTTTGACGGCAAATTTGCCGGAGTAGATAACCAATCTAAAGTGCTGCTGCTAGTTGATGTTGATGCAGATGCGGTAACAGGCATTAAAGTAAGTCTGTTTGGAGCTGACGGCAAGCTGATTGCTGACGATAAACTGAGTGCAGAACAAAAAGGATGGGTAGCTACACTCACATCCGGGCTGTTAGAAAAAGGTGTGCAAATGGCCGATATTACAGGCCAAGAAGCATTGTCGGCAGCAGCTAAAGCAGCACTGACAGATGCTTTGACCAATGCATCCAAAGTCCAAGGAACCTATAAAGACGGAACCTTTACTGCATTTGGTGATGCTTATGATAAAGGAACGAACAGAGCGGACGTTACCCTGCGTAACGGCAAAATCGTAAATGTAGCATTGTATCGTGTAGGAATGAACCTTGTAGATAGAGGGAACGCTGCTTACCCTGAGGTGGTAAAAGCAATTCCTCAGTTGACGGCTAGCTTCCTCGCAGCAGGTACTAGAGAAGGCGTGCAGGAAGTAGATGCTGTGTCCGGTGCAACTAGCAGCAGCGTGGCTTTAAAGACTGCGGTGGATAGAGCATACGGAAAAGCTGAGGTTGTAGAAGCTAATAAAGCGGCTTATTTCGATGGAATCTTCATTGGTGTAAGTGCCGATAAGCTTGTAAATGTTATGGTGAATGTAGAGTACGGTGTTCCTGTCAAAATGCTTGTTTATTATTTGGATAAAAACGGAAGTGTAAGAACAATCAATCAGTTAACGGACGCGGAGCTGGCAGTGAAAGGTGAAATCGAGTCGACATCGACCGGATATAGCCTGCACAAATATGGTTACCGTCCAGCAGTCTTCGGAAAAAATGATGCAGAGAAAGAAATATCCGCTAAAGCGGTAGAAGCTATTAAATCAGCACTTGAATCGGCTGGTAAATAATTATCGTTTTATAATAAAAGGAGGATATTCCAGTGCCAGAATATGGCCGGGGAGTAGCCTCCTTTTTCAAATATTCTTGGCTTGTACATAAATATGAAAATAGATCGTATAGTGATTTAAAGGGATTTTGGAGGTGAGTGTCTAAAGTTTAATATAGAGAGCAGGCCGAAAGCCTGTTATTAATAGGAGGCTCCAACATGACACAAATTAAACAGCTCGCTCCACAAGATGAATTTGTTGGCTTTTATCTTTTAAGAGAGCTGGCAATTAAACAAACGAACGGCACTCCTCCAAAAGATTATTTTGACATCGTCCTGGGGGATTCCACTGGACAATTATCCGCGAAATATTGGGATGCCAGCACAACTGATAAAGAAACTTTTTTTCCTATGGCGCTTGTGAAGGTACGCGGGATTGCTCATACTTATCGTGAGAAATTACAAATAAAAATTACTAAAATCAGGTTGGTTAACGATGAGGATGGCGTTGCACTTACGGATTTCATCCGTTCTGCCCCAATTCGTCCAGTAGACCTTATTCATACGATTAAAGGGGTTATGGCAAGTATTTCGGATCCGGAAATTGCTTCAATTGTCTCTTTTTGTGTGGGTAAAGTGGAAGAGAAATTGATGCATTATCCGGCAGCCAAAACACATCATCATGCTTATTTTGCCGGACTTGCTTATCATATGGTGCGTATGCTGGAAATTGGTGATTTTCTGTGCAAGCAGCGTCCGTTCTTGAATCCAGATCTAATGAAGGCCGGGATCATTCTGCATGATATCGCGAAGCCGGAGGAGATGGTCTCCCAGCTTGGGATTGTCTCGGAATATAGCGTTCAGGGCAAATTAATTGGCCATATCTCGATGGCGTCTAATTGGATCACGGAAGCGGCTATCCGTTTAGATATTGATTTGAATTCGGAAAAGGTTATGGCGTTACAGCATCTCGTATTGTCACATCATAATCTGGGCGAATGGGGGAGTCCTGTTCAGCCACAGACAGCTGAGGCAGTCGCTCTGCATCATATCGATGCGATGGATGCGAAGCTGCAAATGGTGGAGGATGCTTTGGATACCACACCGGAGACCGAGGAATGGACACCGTTCATCAGAGGTCTAGAGAATAAGGCTGTGTATCGTTTGAAGATTTAAGAGATACCCTGTAAAACCAAACCCCCAATCAGCAGAAAAGAGCTGGTTGGGGGTTTTTGATGTTCTTTGGTTATTTGGACAAAGTGGCGCTGCTGCTATAAATGGAGGGTTTATGTTTATTGCCTTGTTTCTTAGCAGGCTTTTTCGCGCGAGTAGAAAATGGGGTATACCCGCCGGCAAACATCGTTCCGCTAGTATATCCTTGACTGGCAGAGAGCAATAGAGGATCATAGTGCTCCTCTTGCTCCATAAGTTTTACTAGAATTGCAGCGGCTGCGCGTGCGTCATCCAAGGCATCATGGTGCTTTAGCGTAATGCCGAAAAAATCGGAGACTACATTAAGTTTATGGGAGGGCAGGTCGGGCAGCATTTTTTTGCCTAATAAATAGGTACATAAGTATTGGAAGCTTGGGTAGCTTAGGGACATTCCATCGAGACAATAACGCAGGACGCTCATATCAAAAGCAGCATTATGCGCCACGACGATTTGTCCGTGTAGTAAAGGTTCAACGGTGGGCCATAGCTCTTGAAAAGTAGGTTGGCCGATTACCATTGATGGTGTGATGCCGTGTATCGAAATGTTCATGCCATCAAACCGCTGCTGCGGGTCAATTAGCCAAGAATGCTCTGCGGTTATATTTCCAGCTTTAACTTCCACAAGTCCCAAGGCACATGCGCTGGATCGACTGGAGTTCGCGGTCTCAAAGTCAATTGCTATAAAGTCCATTCGTAAAGCTCCTTATCTATCATATATACGTTTCATATTAAAGTAGTAAAATGATAAATACAATCTAGTGAATCACAATGAGCTGTTCAGTAAAAATAAGGAGATGATAGAGTGCGGCTTATAAAGGGGCAAAAGGTGGATATTACGAAAGGGAGAAACGTGAACAAGCTTTTGCTGAAATTTGGATGGATGACTGCTGATATTAGGATTGGCATAGACTCTGCTGCTTTTTTACTGTCAGAACAGAACCGTTGCGAACGCGATGAGAACTTTATCTTTTATGGCAATCCGTTGTCTATAGACGAAGCTGTAACTCATTCTGTCTTACAACTAGGGGATAAAGAAGCTATCGCCATTACGCTTTCTCGACTTCCTAAGGATATTACTAGAATAGCTTTAACTTTAACGATCTATGAAGGAGAAAAATTAGGACACTCTATGAAGCAAGTAACCTCTCCTTATCTACGCTTAGTGGATGCTGCTAGCGGTGAGGAATTATTCGTTTTCGAGTATGGCTCTGACCTGTCGACGGAGACAGCTATTGTGGTTGGAGAGCTATATCGCTATGGTTCAGAGTGGAAATTCAGTGCAATTGGTAGTGGCTTTGAGGGAGGATTGGCTGCGTTATGTACAAACTATGGGCTCGTTATTGAAGAAGACGAAGGGAACCCTGAGGTAGCGGCCACAGCTGAGTTAACCCTGCCTTTAGAGACGATCCGCTATGAAGAGAAGAATGTACTGTCCTCTATTGATTTACGTAAAAAAATTGTTCAGATCACCTTAGAAAAAAAGAATCTGACAGGAGTCATTGCAAGGGTAGGCGTTGTCCTGGATATTACAGGATCTATGAGAAATCTCTATAATAATGGAACCGTTCAAGAAGTAGTTGAGCGTATATTAGCCGTTGCCTGTAAATTTGATGATAACCAATCGTTAGATGTGTGGGTGTACGATACGGAGTTTAGCCGGCTGCCACCTGTGACAGAGCAGGATTTAGGAAGATATGTGTTTACACATATTTTAAATAATCGTACCATTCATAAGTTTGGCCGCAATAATGAACCGCCAGTAATGGAGGATATCATTAAAAAATATACGGAGGAAGAACCCGATTCTACACCGGTATTTATCATATTTATTAACGATGGTGGTGTAGTGAAATCCACTAAAAATGTGATTATGGCTGCTTCGGTCCAACCAATTTTTTGGCAGTTTGTCGGAATTGGTAACTCGGATTTTGAAGTATTGAAGCAACTTGATACGATGAAGGGACGTTTGGTGGATAACGCCAATTTTATTCATCTGGACCAAATTGAAAAGGTGACTGATGAAGATCTGTATGATCAGCTACTGAATGAATTCCCCATGTGGCTAAGGGCAGCGAAAGAAAAAAGAATCCTGCGAGCATAAAAATACATTATTCAGAATGAATAAGCCTATGCGCTACAATAAGCCATAACCACCTATCTTAGGGATGTTATGGCTTTTTCCAGTTTCGCTATCTTGCTATTCTATTCAACAATCCGTACACTGCCAAATAGGTATTGTATATTAGGATTAGGGTCATCACTATCAGATACGGGAGGAAACACTTTGAGCAGCGTAATTACTAAGTTTTTTGATTATGGGCAAGAAGACATAGATTATCTCCGAAGTGTGGATCCAGTACTTGGCACAGCTATGGCACGGATGGGCAGAGTGGAACGTGTAATTATACCGGATCTTTTTACTGCGCTTATCTATGCTATAGTAGGACAGCTTATTTCAGTAAAAGCGGTTCGGACCATTTGGAACAGAATGTTGGCTCAGTTCGGAGACATCACTCCGCAGCAGTTAGCGTTACATACGGCGGATGAGATTCAAAGCTGTGGGATGACGATGAAAAAGGCACTATGTATCCATGAGATTTCCAATTTGGTCGCTCAGGGTGATTTTAAGCTGGAGGAATTGCCTGGGTTATCAGATCAAGAGGTTATACAAAAACTTATGACGTTAAAGGGCATTGGCAAGTGGACGGCAGAAATGATGTTAATCCATTCTATGGAACGACGGGATGTGGTCAGTTGGGGAGATATTGCGATTCGTCGGGGGATGATGAAGCTGTATGGACTTGATAAGCTTACCAAAGATCAATTTGAACAATACCGGCTAAACTATTCTCCTTTGGGTTCTGTGGCTTCTATATATTTATGGGAAATTTCATTTGAATAATGGACGGGTAAGGAGTACTACTATGGAAAAAACAATAAGAGAACAGCTATTGAATTTGATAGAGGTGGACTACCAGAAGTTTTCTGCGGCCTTAATTCCGACGATAGATAATGTTATAGGCGTCAGGCTACCGGAACTGCGCAAGCTTGCCAAAATCATTGCAAAGGGTGATTGGAGAGCCTATTTGGAGCATGCCGAGACAGATTATTTTGAAGAAGTGATGCTGCAAGGTATGGTGCTTGGCTACGTGAAGACAGATCTTGAAGAAATCCTACGTTATATCGCAGACTTTATTCCCAGAATTGATAACTGGTCCGTATGCGATAGCTTTTGCACAGGCCTGAAGTTTACCGTAAAGAATAAAGAACGGGTGTGGGAGTTTATAATGCCTTACCTATTGTCAGATCAAGAATATGAAATCCGTTTTGCTGTGGTAATGATGCTTAATTTCTTTATTGAAGAGGCGTATATCAGCCGGATTTTACAATTGCTCGATAAGGTCAGTCATGAAGGCTATTATGTAAAAATGGCGGTTTCTTGGGCGCTTTCGATTTGTTATGTGAAATTGCCAGAGCCTACGATGAGTTATTTGAGAAACAACAGCTTAGATGATTTCACTTACAACAAAGCTTTGCAGAAAATCACTGAGTCTTATCGTGTGGATCCAGAAACGAAAAAATGGATTCGCGGGATGAAAAGAAGTAAAAAACAAGCCCCTTATTCAGCTCAATAGCTGAGTAGTAAGAGGCTTGTTGTCCTATTTATTTTTTCTCAGTGTTTACTTCAGTGTTGGTTTTACGGTTGCGGATTCGCTCGATTTCGATGTCAACGGCGCTACGCAGGTTAGGATCGATGGAAGGACTTATTCCTGTGCCTGTATTGAATTTATTTTTGGAGTTTTCCGCCAATGCTTCCCACTCGAAAATCTTTTCTTCCATTCGTTCGAAACCTTGTGAAGCTGATCCTACATTTAGACCTTTCGTAGAAGAACGTGGAGCAGAGTTGAGTGTTTCTGTCGCTTGTTGAGCGCGAGCGATAAGTTCAGTTCTTTTCGCTTTGAGATGTTCACGCTCTTCTTTTGCTCTAGCGATATTGATCTCAAGCTCTGCAAGGGATTGCTTAGTTTGTACTTGGCTATTTATGGACTCTTCCAACTGTTCTACGTACCGTAACTTGGCTATGAGTGCCAGACGAGCTCTTTCTTCATTTCCTTGTTCAACTGCTTGAACGGCTTCGGCTTCACTTTGCTCTACTAACTGAGTATATTCTTGCTTACGGCGTTCCAACACACTTGCTGTAACTTGCAGATCACGCTCATTGCGTTCCGCCTTAGCGATATCATTTTCAAGATCACGTAAATACTGACCTGTCAGCAACACCGGGTTTTCTAATTTGTTTAAACCTTCGTGTAGGGCTGCTTTAGTAATTGTGGAAATTCTTTTTAATAGACTCATGTTCTATCTCTCCTTTTTTATGGTTGGATTAGGGTTAGTTTGTATTAAACGACGATTTATTAATAGAAATCATGTCCATCTGAAAAGCTGTTAAAAGGTTCCTTAGGAACGATGATACTAGCGATGACGTAGAAGATAAGTACTGTTCCGAAGCTGAACAATGCTGCGGCAACAGCAACGAGACGGATTACTGTAGCATCAATACCAGACCAACGAGCAAGACCTCCGCACAAACCACTTATCTTCTGATCACTTTGGGAACGATATAATTTTTTCATTTATTGTTTTCTTCCTCTCGTATGGGTGTGATTGTTATTGAATCCTGCAACCCGTTTGCTTATGTACTCATTCTAATGTCTTTTTGCATGCGAAAAAACGGCCTGGAGGCGGTTTTGTATACCAGACCTGAGTCGAGGTTCGTTCCCGCAGGAAGGCGGGGAAAGGGTTAGTAAATCGGTTATAGGCTACAAACCATGGACGAAGTTAGGTACAATAAAGAAAGGAATACTTCTGGCGGTGTCGAAATATGCTTATATATGACTACTACGGAATTGGGGGCTGAATATGAGTTTTTTTAACAAAGTAAAAGCAGGGGTAAGCGAGGCTGGGAATAAAGCAAAAACAGTGGTGGAGATTAACCGGTTGAAGCTGCAAAATAACGGTAAGCAAAATGATATTGACCAGCAGTATCAGGTTATGGGCAAACTGTTATTTGAAGCCGTAACTCAAGGTGCAGGGCCACTGCCAAGTGAGCAAATCGAGACTAATATCAATCGTATTCTCGAATTGAAGGCTGAGATTGAGACGAACCTTCAGCAAATTGCTGAGTTGTCCGATGTAAAGCATTGCAAAGCATGCGGTGGGAATGTGGCGATCGAGGCACGCTTTTGTCCGGCCTGCGGATCCACTTTTGAAGTGGCAAAAGAACCTGTCATTGATGTAACTCCATCGTCGATGTCTTTGGATAAGAAGGAATAGATTTACTTCATACAAGAAACTTATGAATAAAGAGGCTGTCTCAAAAGTAGTGAATACTACTTATGAGGCAGCTTCTTTTTAGTAAAAAGGCTATAAGCGGATTCTTGCTGTAGCCAATAGACTCTGGGCTACGCACACAAAGTATTCTATGCCATTAGGTTGGGCGGCGGAATATTCATTTTGTGTGATACCTGTTGGGGACGATATCTATTGGACGGTGCGATAAGCAGTATGCGGGGGCCGTTTGTGTTGTCTGCGTTTATGAATGTGCGAAGCCGGCCTAAAACTAATTAGGGAAAAACTCCCTGGAAATAACCAATATTCGCTCTAAATGAACGAATTTAGGGAATATCTCCCTAATAATAAGGGGAATTTCTTTAATTGCTAACGAATCAGCTGAAATTTAGGGAGGTTTTCCCTGATTATTAGTCTAATGAACGAAAATCCCAGAATTTCAGGGAGAAATTCCCCAATTATTTTAGCGGAGCTTAATTAGATCTTTAAGCGGGATTCGTATCTACAATCTTAATTTCACTTGTCTATAATCTAGTGTCGTTTAAACCTTAGAAGCACGGCGTTTCTTAAATTGATACACAATTAGCAACATAAGCGGCAGAACAAATGCACAGGTGAAATCCCAATCTACCCAGTAGGCGGGGATCTCCTTTACGTAGAAAATGATGTCTTTGGCAATCAGTTGTGACATACCGAATAACAAAAATCCAGTAGGTATGATCAGAGGACGGTGGCTTTTGAGTTTAAATAATTGGGCTGTACCTAAGGTTAAAGCATAGTAATAAACTGCTGTTTTGAAGTACGTGCTGATAATCCATGCTGTAGCCATAAGCGCTTCAATACGTTGCAGAGAATTAGCAATATTAATTTTTTGAGCAAGAATATAAGCGGCATAAAATTGATGTTCAGAAGCGTAAACACCTAGAACGGTAAGGGAAAACAATAAGATGAGGTTAAGGCCCAGAGCTCCGATGATCAAGGCTATGAAAATATCGCGGCTTGTTTTGCTATTTTTCTGAGCATAAGGATATATCATTAGAAACACGCACAATTCGCCAAAAGGATAAAAAACACCATACATCAAAGTATGAAGCATGTCCGGTACTGGTGTGTTTAAGATGGGGTATAAACGTTCCATTTTGACATCGGGGGTCAGCAGGAGCAGCAGACCGATCAAAAAAACTGCAAATAAAGGGAAAAAAAGCTGAGCTGCCCGGCCCAATGTTTCTAGGCCAAGTCGTACCCCATATACCAGCAGGAAAATGGCCATGAAACGAATAACCCCACCGGGTGTTTTCTCGTAAATCTGTGTACACATGAAATCTTCAATTTCTCTTATGTAGGTGGAGGCAGCAATCAGGAAGAACCCTAAATAGAATAAGGCCACAGCAGTTCCGACCCATTTCCCTAAAATTTGTAGGCTAAGCTCGATAATATTCTTGTTGGGTTCAAGGTCTGCTAAGCAGAGTAACAGTTTTATGGTCACTAGACCCAAGGGAATACTAATCAAAGCAGCAATCCATGCATCTTGTTTCGCTCCTGATATCATTAACGCCGGATACACAAGCGCCATATCCCCAATAAATGTGAATAGCCCGAGTATAATCATTTGATTGGTACTAATTCGATCTTTCTCCAAACTCATATACCCCCTCAAATTTATTGGACTAGTTTTAGTATGGTTGTAGTTACCAGAATTATGCCATCCCGATTTTTTAATCCGAAGGAATAATTATCATAATTAACATCAAACTATACTCATCTATCTATGGAGAAGTGGAGGCTGCATCATGAAAGATACGGAGATTGGTACATTATCAAGCCGGTTGGAAGTTAATATTGCTAATTTGTACCAATTGATGGGTGAAAGCTCTGATGTAGTGATAAAAGAGTTGCAGATAGAAGAGAACACTCATATTTCTTTGATTTACATAGATGGTCTTGTGGATACTCAGGTGCTGCATAATTCAATTTTGTATTCCTTGCAGGAACACATTCCTTACGAACAGCTGAGGGGGCTTTCTCCCGAGCGGAAGTTTGAGATGATTAAGAAACAGATATTAATAGCCGGCGATATAGCCGTCATTGACGATTACAGCCAATTTATTCATCATTTATTGTCCGGTAATATAATGCTGCTGCTTGACGGGTTATCCAGCGCTCTGCGGATCGGCTTACCAGGCTGGGAAGATCGTAATGTAGGGGAGCCTAGCTCACAGTCGGTTGTTCGGGGTCCAATGGAAGGATTCACTGAGAATTTACGGACGAATACGGCACTGGTTCGGCGAAAAATCAAAGATAGCCATTTATGGCTGGAAACCGTTCAGATCGGAAGGGTGACTCAAACCAGCGTATCCATTATGTATCTAAGTAACATCGCGAATAAGGAACTGGTGCAAGAGGTAAAGCGCCGTCTGAATAAAATAGATACGGACAGTATTCTCGAGAGTGGATATATTGAGGAGTTTATTCAAGAGACGGCAGTTACACCTTTTCCTACCGTATACAACAGTGATCGTCCGGATACGATTGCAGCGGGTATTTTGGAAGGAAAAGTGGCCATTCTTGTTGATGGAACTCCTTTTGTACTGCTGGTGCCCACATTTTTTGTGGCATTTTTCCAGTCAGCTGAGGATTATTACCAAAGGGCTGATATTGGAACATTGCTGAGATTAGTTCGTTTTATTTCATTTTTTATTACTTTGCTTGCCCCTTCATTGTATGTTGCGATTACTACCTATCACCAGGAGATGATACCGACCAATCTTGTAATCAGTTTAGCTGCCCAGCGGGAGAGTGTTCCTTTTCCTGCTTTTGTTGAGGCGCTGATCATGGAAATGACTTATGAGATTTTGCGGGAAGCCGGGGTGCGGATACCCAAAAATATTGGTCAGGCGATTTCCATTGTCGGAACGTTGGTGATTGGACAAGCCGCGGTAGCAGCGGGTTTTATTTCATCCGCAATGGTCATTATTGTATCGCTAACAGCCATTTCTAGTTTTGTTATTCCGGAGACAGGAATGTCTATAGCTGCGCGGATGATCCGTTTTGTGCTTATAGCTTTGGCCGGATTTATCGGATTATATGGAATTCTCTTCGGTATTTTCATCATCGTATTGCATTTGTCGAGTCTGCGTTCTTTCGGAATGCCTTATATGAGTCCGCTCGGACCGTATAATTCCAAAGATTTAAAAGACTCTATTTTTCGCTTTCCGTGGCCGTTTTTAAAGACAAGGCCTGCTGAGAATAAGACGCAGAACCTGTTTCGTCAAAGCACATCCAGTGATAAGGAACCAACCAAATGAATAAAAAATTAGTTAGAGGCGTTCTTCGATTAATGATAGCTCTCCAATTTACGTTAGTGCTAAGCGGCTGTTGGGAAAGAAATGAGCTGAATGAGATAGCTTTTGTCTTGGGGATAGGGATTGACAAGGCAGAAAAAGGTTATACCGTTTCGATGCAGGTCGTTATTCCATCTGCGATTTCCTCCCAAACGAATGGAGGAGGGGGAGGCAGTGGAGTCCCAGTGGTTGTATATAAATTTACTGTACCTACGTTTTATGATGCGCTGCGTAAGCTGAATCTGGATAGCTCTAGGTCAAGTTATCTCGGTCATATCCGGGTGTTGGTGATTGGGGAGGAGCTTGCCCGCACCGGAGTGGGTGAGATACTCGATGTATTTAAAAGAAGTCGGGAACCCCGGATGGATTTCTACGTTATGGTTGCCAGAGATACAACCGCCAGCAATGTCTTGAATGTCCTTACACCTATGGATAAATTACCAGCGAACAAATTATTTAGCTCTTTGGATAATTCTTATAAAGATTCAGCAAAAACAGTCGCTGTCACGCTGGATGATTTTATTGAGAATTTATTGTCTGAAGGTGAGAATCCTGTGCTAACCGGAGTGAAAATTATAGGAGATCCCAAAGATGGAGAAGACAAAAGCAATGTAGAGCGAACAATGCCTAAGGCAAGATTGGAATACCATACTGTAGCTGTGTTCAAAAAAGACAAGTTGATCGGTTGGCTAAACGAGGGAGAAACGATTGGTTACAATTATATCAACGATAAGGTAACCGCACATTCTGGCTCGATCGCAGGGGAAGACGGAAAGCCCATAGTAATCGAAGCGATCCAGGCTACAACTAAACGCAAAGTGAAAATCATTAATGGGGAGCCGCATATTTACCTTAGTGTTAAGACGCTTTGCAATATTGAAGAAGTGCAAAGTGTAGAAAATTTGGAATCGGAAAGCACTATAAAACGTTTGGAAAAGGAAACAGAGGAGCGGATTATAGAGCGGATGCAAAAAACTGTGGAGCATGTAAATGATCGTTTCAATGTTGATATTATGGGATTCGGACAATCGATCTACCATGCCAGCCCTAAAGCTTGGGCAAAGCTGCAGCAACAAAAGGGTGACGATTACCTTAAATCATTGCGCATCCATTACAAAGCCTCAGCAGTTATTAACCGCGTGGGTCTCACAGATAATTCTTTTCTTGAAAAAATCAAGGAGTGAAGTCAAATGCTAGTACTGTTATTCTTGGTGATTGCTGTAGGTTGTATGGCACTTGATTTGCCTAAATTAATGCGAAAGCGCCGAGTGCGTGATCTTAGCGTATATTTTATTTTTTGGATTTTGGGTCTTGGCGCGACCTTCTGCTCGTTGTTAAAATTGAACATCCCCAGTCCGCTGTTTCTTATTATCTTTATCTATAAGCCAATAAATAATTTATTTGGCTTATTGTTTCATTAACAATGAAGCTGCAATTATCGCGGCTTTTTTTGTTTTATCATGTAGAAGTTCTTGTCCTTAACTTAAGAATATTTCATAGAATGAAAATGAGAGGTTGACCATATTTGTCGGTGGGGCATATTATTTGGAATGAACAATTTTTAAGTAAGCTTACGGCTTTACTTGTATAGGAGCTTGCTCCTTGTTGGATGTATTGTATACTAACGAATAAAAAGAAAACGGTTACAAAGAGATTTTCAATTCAAGGAAAAAGGCATAATCATTCTCAGGGCTGCAAGGGGGAAGAAATGAAACCAATATTCAAAATTATGATTGTTGATGATGAGATGCTTGTAAGAC
Organism: Paenibacillus sp. FSL F4-0122; assembly: GCF_038002845.1. NCBI lineage: Bacteria > Bacillati > Bacillota > Bacilli > Caryophanales > Paenibacillaceae > Paenibacillus > Paenibacillus sp. FSL F4-0122. Next base: position 762,401 of record NZ_JBBODI010000001.1, on the reverse strand, counting down.
AAGGAATCAAACATCTTTTGGATTGGGAAAATGAAGGGTATCGAATTGTTGGTGAGGCTGCTAACGGTCTTGAAGCACTAAATATGATGGATGAGGTTAATCCTCATGTGATCATTACAGATATTGTTATGCCAATAATGGGCGGGGAGAAACTGGTCAAGATCGTTAAGGAGAAATACCCTCATATTGAAGTAATCGTCTTAAGTAGTTTCAGTGAATATGATTATGTCCGATCCACATTTCAAAGTGGTGTAGCGGACTACATTCTGAAGCCAAAGTTGGAAGCTGATTATCTGTTAACCATCCTAAATAAAACCACTGCTAAATTGGTAGGGATGGAGATGACCGATCAAGGAAAGGATCCTGGGGAAAAGCAAGTTTTGCTAGTTATCGAGAAGCTTATGACCGGATATGAGTCTGGGCTTGAGTCTGCTTTGCTTCATGCAAAGTTTCCACACACACTATTCGCGTTTTTCGGAGCGGATATGAAACATATTAAAGATTCTGGGGATAGGTTAACTTTCACACAAAAAATAGAAAAAGGGCTTAGTAAGCTCCCTTTGGGCGATACAGTGTTTATTCGGCTGAAGTTTGTCAATGATTCGGTTATATATTTGCTTAATGCAAAGCCGGAACAGTGGGACGAGCTTGTTATAGAGCTCCGATATCTAGTCTCGGAGATGGACCATTGGGCGAGAGAAACACATTTCGTTATCAGTCAAAGCTTTACGGATTTTAATAAGCTGGGGGAGATTTATCGAGACAATTATTTAAAGCTTACACGATACAGTTTCTACTTGCCGGATCGAAGCTTAATTGAAAATGATCATTTGCCCAGCCTTCCGAGTGCATATCAGGAATATGATATGGGCGAATTAATGGAACAACTGAAACGTAAGCAATACCAGAAGGCATTCACTGGATTTCTGGAATATGTTCATCTCCGTTCGATGGATTATCGGACCGATATTTTCGAATTCAAATCGTTATTGGGGAATTTTATATTTAACGTAGCGACCACACTTGGAAAAATGAAGTATGAGACCGGAGGCTTGGAGGAATCCAAATACGACTTCTTTCGAAAAATAGATGAAGCGATGTATGCCGGAGATGCAATCGCTGTTGCTGAAGCTTTTATTCGCGAAGCTGAACGTGCGATTGGTGAGACGAACCTAACGATCAATCCAAATATGACCCGCTTGCTTGAATACATTCAGGATCATTACGCTGATCCCATCACGTTGACTGGGGTTGCGCGGCAGTTTCATTTCAACGCTTCTTATTTATCGAGCCATTTCACAGCTCAGAATGGTGAAGGATTTAATGAATATCTGAACAAAGTCCGTTTGGAGAAAGCCATGGAGTTACTCGTGACAACGGAAAAAACAATTTCTGATATTAGCGCTAGTGTGGGCTATTCGGATCAGAGTTATTTCACTAAAGTGTTTAAGAAACAGGCTGGTATTTCTCCGAGCCAGTACCGAAGACGGGACGTAGAGCGACCATGATTGGAACTATCATTAACAAGATTAGAAAGCAGGGCCTATTTCTCAAGCTTTTTCTTGTGACCCTCATAAGCATTGTTGCTGTATCCCTGCTGACTTTGTCTATTACCATCCGTATGTCAGAAAATTTATTCTTAAAGACCTTCAGCATAACGAATGGCAAACTACTAAATCAGATGAAGACAAACTTGGAGTCCTACAACAACGTTGTAGCTACGGGTGCTACAATGACAGCTCAGAAAGGTGCCATCCGCAGCTATTTGTCCGGGGGAGAGACGGATTCATTGACACTCGCTATCAAAACCTACCAGATGACAGAAAGCATGCGGGCAGTCCGCTCCAACCTGAGTGCCTTTGATGTGGGTATTATGATTGTAGGTGCGAATGGCAGAAGTTATTCAACCGATCCTTGGTATTGGTCTGCTACTGCTGATGAACTGAAGAACCACCCGATTACGAAAGCGACAGTGGCCCATCCACAGCAAATTCTGTACCAACTTTATCAAAAAGAGGATGGTCAAACCAAAAAGAAAGAGATCCTGTTAGTGGCTTCTAAAGCTCTATTTGATCATTCGACCGGCCGTATCTATGGCACTATGTACATTGCAATTCGTGATAGCGATTTTAAGGCCTTCTATGCCAATTTTACGAGTGAAGGTAATGATGTTGTTTTGCTGAATGCAAAAGGGCAAATTGTATCCAGCAACAGGACAGAGCTGATTGGGCTGACCGATCAACAGCTGCTTCAAGAAGTAGTTGATGAACAGAGCACAGGAGACAATGGAGAATCTGTCTATGTGATGGGGAATGAACGGGTAGTATTCTCGGAATACTTGCCTGAATTTGATGTTTATTTGGTGAATCTGATCGATAAGAAAGCTGTAACGGGTCAGATGGTAAATGCTAAAGCAGTGTCGTTGACGATCATGGCTATCGTAGCCATTTCGCTTATTATTGTATTTTTAATTACCAGGAAAATGACGAAGTCCCTGCGTGTACTCGTTGAACAGATGTCGAGTATTCCTAAGGGGGGATTTGATAATCATGTGGATGTCGCCACTAGTAGTTATGAAGTTAAGGAGCTAGGAAATGCCTTTAATTTTATGCTTGATTCCCTACATGATTATGTTGATCGGTTGATGGAGACCCAGAAGCAGCAGCGTAATGCGGAGCTGGCCGCCCTTCAAATGCAGATCAATCCACATTTTTTATATAATACGCTGGCTTCTATCAAATTTCTGGTGCAACAGGGCAACAAGGAAAAAGCAGCTGGAACAATAAATTCGCTAATCTCACTCCTGCAAAACACTGTCAGTGATATTCAATCCACTATACCTGTTAGTCAGGAATTAGAATCGCTGAAGCATTATGTGTATATCAATCATGTAAGGTACGGTGAAAAGATTCGCGTGAATTATTTTGTGGAGCCTGAAAGCTTGGATTATCATATGCCAAAGCTAATTCTGCAGCCTTTTATCGAAAACGCGTTCTTTCATGCATTCAATCTTAAAGATGAGGGAAGAATTCTGATCATGATCGCCGTTCAGGAAGATCAGCTTGTATGCGAAGTTGTAGATAATGGTGATGGGATGGACCTTGATCCGAATTTGATGAAAGAAGAACAGCTGCCAGCCTCGAAGCACAAACGCCAATTATTCTCCGGGATCGGTATACGGAATGTTGATGACAGAATCAAATTGTTGTACGGAGAGCGCTATGGTATTAACATTACAAGCAAACGAAATGAAGGTACGAAGATCATAATTACGCTTCCATTGTTAAAAAGCTAAAATTTTTACAAGAACCTAAAAATAGTACCATAGTCGATCTTAGAGTAAAAATAGAATCCAATAATAACACCAAAGCTAACAAAGATACTGCCAAAGAAAGCGAATACAAAATGATAAGATGGAAGCGTAGCAGAGAAAACGCTTCCATCTTTATTATTTTACAGATTATCAAGGGGGTTACGAAGTGAAAAAATTATTATCCGTAATGCTGGCTAGTGTGGTTCTACTTTCGGCATGTTCCTCAGGTGGAACGAAAAACGAAACGAGCAACTCCGGAAGCGAAGGTAGCAGCAAGCCACAAGAGATCACAGTTTGGGCTTGGGACCCAGCGTTTAACATTGCAGCCATGAATGTTGCTAAAGAAGCTTATGCGAAAGTCAATCCAGACGTAACGGTAAACGTCGTTGAGAACGCGCAGGCTGATATCGTGCAAAAGCTGAACACAGGACTGAACTCTGGATCTACGAAGGGTCTTCCTAACATTGTATTGATTGAGGATTACCGTGCGCAAAGCTTTTTGCAAGCGTATCCGGATTCCTTTTATGAATTGACGGATGTTGTAAAAGCTGCTGATTTTGCGGATTACAAAATTGGCCCGACCAGTGTTGACGGCAAGCAATATGGTGTTCCGTTTGATTCTGGTGTAACTGGAATGTATGTACGTACAGACTATCTTGAGCAAGCAGGCTATAGCCTGGATGCACTACAGGATATCGACTGGAAGCAATATATCGAGATCGGTAAAGCTGTAAAAGAAAAAACCGGCAAAAGCATGATCACACTGGATCCCAATGATCTTGGACTTATCCGGGTCATGATTCAATCGGCGGGTGCATGGTATACGGGTGAAGACGGTCAAACTCCGACCATTGCAGACAACGCTGCTTTGAAAGAGGCGCTTGTATTGTACAAAGAAATGATGGATTCCGGCATCGTGAAAGTTAACTCAGACTGGAGTCAATTTGTAGGCGCATTCAATAGTGGTGAAGTGGCTACTGTGCCAACGGGTAACTGGATTACACCTTCAATTAAAGCCGAAGCTTCCCAATCCGGTAAGTGGGCAGTAGCTCCACTTCCTAAGCTGGCAGCCACAGCAGGCTCCGTCCATGCATCCAACCTTGGGGGCAGCTCCTGGTATGTAATGAATGTAGATGGTAAAGAAGCTGCTGCGGAGTTCCTTGCAAAAACATTTGCTTCTGATGCGGAATTGTATCAGACGTTAAATACAAAAGTTGGTGTTATCGGCACTTTAAAAGCTGCGGCAAGCGGAGAAGCTTATTCAGCTGCGGATGAATTTTTCAAAGGTCAAAAGGTCGTATCCGATTTTGCGGCTTGGACCGAACAAATTCCTAACGTCAACTATGGCATGAACACTTACGCAATAGAGGACATTATGGTTGTAGCAGTGCAATCTTATCTTGGTGGAAAAGATGTAGATACTGTTCTGAAGGATGCCCAGAAGCAAGCAGATACCCAAGTTCGCTAATCACACTTAGGCTGTACAATCTAGGCCCTTGCTTCTTCTTCTCCTGTAAATTGGATTTCTACAGAAGGATGGGTAGCAGGGGCTTTCATCTCTAATTTATCAGACAGAAGGGTGTGGAGTGGAGTGGAAACTGTAAAGCCAGGGCTAAGCCCTCAAAGACATAAGAGCACTAAAGGTCAACGGCAAATCCATCTGACAGGCTGGTTATTCGTTCTTGTGCCGGTCATTATGATCAGTATTTTCTATTTTTATCCAATGATTCAAGCCTTAATTCTATCCTTCAAGACAGGCAGAGGCAACAATCTTCAGTTTACCGGCCTTGATAACTATATTCGTCTGTTTAGCGACACCACTTTCCTTACAGCCGTCAAAAACACTTTTATTTACTTGATTATTCAGGTCCCAGTTATGCTGGTACTGGCACTTTTTATAGCTGTGCTGCTGAATGACGAAAGATTGAAATTCAAAGGATTTTTCAGAACGGCCATATTTCTGCCAACGGTAACTTCACTTGTAGCGTACTCCGTTGTTTTCAAGTACATGTTTGGAGCCGAAGGTATCGTCAATAAATTTCTGGTGAATCTGCATCTAATCAGCGAACCGATTCAATGGATTACCGATCCCTTCTGGGCCAAAGTTACTATCATTATCGCTATCACTTGGCGCTTTACTGGCTATAATATGATTTTCTATTTGTCCTCACTGCAAAATGTCGACAAATCAATATATGAGGCTGCTCATATAGATGGAGCGAGTGCATTTACACAATTTTTCAAAATTACAATTCCCCTATTGAAGCCGATTATCTTGTTCACGACGATAACATCGACCATTGGAACACTTCAGTTGTTTGACGAGGTGGTTAACATCACGAAAGGTGGACCCGGCAATGCAACCATGTCGATTTCCCAATATATTTATAACCTTTCTTTTGAATACACGCCTAACTTTGGTTACGCTGCAACCGTCTCCTATTCGATTGTTGTAATGGTGCTCATTCTGACGCTTATTCAGAACAAAGTAGGAGGGGATAAGAGATAATGAAAACCAAACGCATGTTTACTTATGTATTTCTAGTCATCGCTGCGCTGATCTCTATCTTTCCATTTATCTGGATGGTTATAAGCGCCACGAACCAGTCGGTTGATGTAACCAAAGGGACATTGTTGCCGGGTGCACATTTAGTGAAAAATATAAACAATCTATTTAGTTCAGTGGATATGTGGCAGGCTCTCTGGAACTCAGCAAAAATCTCTGTGGTGACTACTGTGCTTTCACTGCTAGTAGCATCGGCGGCTGGGTATGGTTTTGAAATGTACCGTAGCCGGAGTAAAGATATCGTATTCAATATTTTGCTTGCTTCAATGATGATTCCATTTGCGGCGATCATGGTACCTCTATTTCAAATGTTCGCAAAAGTATCGAGTGTAGTGCCTTTTCTGGGTATCGATACAGCATCGGCAGTCATCCTTCCGACATTTACAACAGCATTCCTAATTTTCTTCTTTCGTCAAAGTACAAAAATGTTTCCTAAGGATATGATGGAGGCTGGGCGCATCGATGGTCTTTCGGAATTTGGATTGTTCTTCCGCATTTATATGCCAACGATGAAATCAACTTACGCCGCTGCTGCGATTATCACATTTTTAAACAGCTGGAACAATTATCTGTGGCCTTTGATCGTATTGCAATCACCAGAAAATATGACTGTGCCCCTTCTTATCTCGAATCTAGGCTCAGGTTATGCCCCTGACTATGGTCTGATCATGTCTGCGATTGTCATTACGACCTTGCCGACAGCACTAGTGTTTTTCATGATGCAAAAGCAATTTGTAGCTGGGATGACGGGTTCGGTTAAATAAGTTAGCGATCATGTTATGAATAGAGGAGGAAATATAGATGAAGCAGCAGGTTGAACGAAACCTCACTCCAAGTCTGGAATGGTTATCAGACCCTTCCATTTATGCAATAGGCAGAGTGCACGCGCATTCTGACCATCGATATTACCAAACGAAAAATGAAGCCGAAGCGCTTGGAGAAATGCCCTGGCGCCACAGCCTGAACGGCAGCTGGAAATTTAGCTATGCCCAAAATGCCATGGAACGACAGGTTCAATTTTATAAGGAGGACGTGTCTTGCAGAGGCTGGAAGGATATTAAAGTTCCCGGTCATATCCAACTTCAGGGTTATGGGCAGCCACAGTACGTGAATACGATGTATCCATGGGACGGTCATGAGCATCTTAGACCTCCGATGATCTCTGAGGACCACAATCCTGTAGGCAGCTATGTCAAATATTTTGAAGTTCCTGCGGGCTGGGAGCAACGTCCGGTGTATATATCTTTTCAAGGAGTTGAATCGGCTTTTTATATATGGCTAAACGGGGAATTTGTTGGCTATAGCGAAGATAGCTTTACACCGAGTGAATTTGATTTAACATCATACTTGACGGAAGGCGAAAATAAGCTGGCGGTCGAAGTCTATCAGCGCAGCACGGGGAGTTGGTTGGAGGATCAGGACTTCTGGCGCTTTTCGGGAATCTTTCGTGAGGTGTATCTATATACCGTGCCGGATGTTCATGTGCGGGATCTCCACGTTCAAACCGATTTGGATGAAAAGTTTGAGCAAGGAACGCTGACGGCTGTCCTGCAATTGATAGGTAAGTCTGCTTCAAAAGTATGCCTTGAGCTTAAGGATAGAGCAGGTAATCTTGTGGCTAGTGGTGAAAGTGAAGTTTCAGGAGATTCTCTTTCGCTTACGCTTGCGGCAACAAAGGTGCAGCTGTGGAGCGCAGAAGCTCCAAATCTGTATACCCTTTACGTCTCTGTTTACAACGCCTCCGGGGATCTTGTGGAAGTTGTGCCGCAAAAAATTGGTTTTCGGAAATTCGAAATGATGGATAAGATTATGCACTTAAACGGCAAACGTATTGTATTTAAAGGCGTCAACCGACATGAGTTTAATCCGCGCTTTGGACGCAGCATTACAAAAGAAGATATGCTGTGGGATATAAAAACCTTAAAGCAGGCGAACATCAACGCTGTGCGGACCTCGCACTATCCGAATATGACACTCTGGTATGAGTTGTGTGATGAATACGGAGTCTATGTCATTGACGAGATGAATTTAGAGTCGCATGGATCATGGCAGAAAATGGGGGCAGTTGAGCCGTCTTGGAACATCCCCGGCAACAAGCCTGAATGGCAGGATATCGTGATGGATCGTGCGATTTCCATGGTAGAGAGAGACAAAAACCATCCCTCCATTCTAATTTGGTCCTGTGGGAACGAATCTTTTGCAGGAGAAGTAATTCTGAACGTAGCCAATTATTTTCGAGAGAAGGATCCTACTCGTTTGGTTCATTATGAAGGGGTGTTCCATAACCGTGAATATGATGATTCGAGCGATATGGAAAGCCGCATGTATGCGAAAGCGGCAGATATCGAAAGGTATTTAACAGAAGATCCGTTAAAGCCATATATTAGCTGTGAATACATGCATGCGATGGGCAATTCCGTCGGGGGATTGCATAAATACACAGAGCTAGAGCAAAAGTATCCCATGTATCAGGGTGGATTTATCTGGGATTATATGGATCAGGTGATTGTGAAAAATGATCGATACGGTAAGCCCTTCATGGCTTATGGAGGAGACTTCGATGACCGTTCAACCGATTACAACTTCTCCGGTAACGGAATTGTGTATGCGGATCGGAGATGGTCGCCAAAAATGCAGGAAGTGAAATTCCTGTATCAGAACGTCAAGCTGCTCCCGGATAGTCAAGGTTTTACAATCAGAAATGAAAACTTATTTGTGGGCTTGGATGCTTATGAATTACAATACGCTCTGAACTATGAGGGTAGGGTCATCCAGCGTGGAACAGTATTCGCACAGGTTAATCCGGGCGAGGAAAAATATGTAGAAGTTGATCTACCTGATATTAAGAATCAGCCTGGCGAGTATAGCTTGGATGTTGCACTTGTCCTGAAGGAAGATTCATTATGGGCGAATAGCGGTTATGAAATCGCTTTTGGCCAGCATGTTTTTCAAGTGGCCAATACGTCAGCCGAGGAGTCTTTAACAGATGCTAAGATAACATCTGTCGTGAATGATTTTCGCGTGGTTGAAGGAGATGTGAATATTGGTGTACATGGTCGTGACTTCTCCGTAATGTTCTCAAAGCAGGCGGGTACATTAATTTCTGTTAAATATTCAGGACAGGAAATGATCTCTTCACCGCCGGCACCGCTCTTCTGGAGAGCAATGACCGACAATGACAAGGGGGCAGGAATGCATTTCGACTCTTCCCCTTGGTATGCAGCAAGCTTGACCCGTAGAACGTTAAGCTTCGAGCTCGTGGAGGAGAAAGACCGTGCGACGGTGACTTACGTGTATAAGATTAGTGTATCAGAGGCGGTACGTGTAAGTGTAACTTACACCGTGTTCTCCGATGGAAGCATAAAGGTGAAATCAAGCTACCATGGAGCAGCGGGTTTACCAAAGCTTCCGATCTTCGCTTTAAGCTTTAAGGTGCCAGCGGATTATCACCAGCTGGATTGGTATGCAAATGGGCCGGAAGAAAATTATATCGACCGTGCGTGTGGGGCGAGATTGTGTCGCTTCCAGAATCATGCGGTGGACAATGTGTCGTCCTATTTGGTACCTCAGGAATCGGGCAACCGCACAGGTGTACGCGAAGTATCCATAAAGAACGATTATGGCCAAGGCATTATAATATCGGCACCAGCTACAGCCCCTGTTGAAGCCAATATCTCGCCTTACTCGGCAATGGAGCTGGAGAATGCGACACATCATTATGAGCTGCCGAACGTTCACTATACCGTTGTTACCATTGCTGGACGTCAAATGGGTGTAGGCGGGGATGACAGCTGGGGAGCTCCAGTTCTTGATGAATATCAAATCAATCCATCCTTAGATATGGATTTTGAATTTACAATTCGCAGAGCATGATTTTTTTGCAATATTTGAAGTCATGTATTAGATGATAAAAATTCAACAGGCTCGGTTCAACGTTAAATTTGAACCGAGCTTTTTTATGCTCGTTATAATTCCGTATAATTTGAGCTCAGTAAAACCTTATAAAGTCCTTAGATTTGCTATATATGATCAACTTATAGCAAATGAGAGGATGATATAGGATGGGAGAGTATATTTTACAAACTAATAATTTATCCAAGAGTTTCAGGGGGCAGCGTGCGGTTAACGATATTAGCATAACCGTAAAAACTAATTCGATTTATGGACTGTTAGGCCCAAACGGCGCAGGTAAATCGACGACTCTAAAAATGATAACAGGAATACTTCGAGCGACGTCAGGACAAATTTTATTTGACGGTCATCCATGGACACGTAAGGATTTACTACACATTGGAGCGCTGATTGAGTCCCCGCCACTTTATGGGAATCTGACTGCTGTCCAAAATTTGAGGGTACACACGACAATATTAAACTTACCGGATTCTCGGATTCGGGAAGTTCTTGAAATTGTTGATTTAACAACAACAGGCAAAAAAAGAGCGGGACAATTCTCTATGGGCATGAAGCAACGTCTCGGGATTGCGATCGCCTTGTTAAATCAACCTAGACTCTTGATTCTGGATGAACCGACAAATGGGCTTGACCCGATTGGAATTCAGGAATTACGTAAGCTTATACGCTCATTTCCTGCACAAGGGATTACAGTTATTTTATCGAGTCATATTCTTCATGAGGTGGAGCAAATTGCCGATCATATTGGAATCATTAGTAATGGTGTTCTAGGGTATCAGAATGCAATATTTCCTGGTGATGATTTGGAGAAATTGTTCATGGAAGTCGTGAGTCGGAACAGACAGGAGGTAACCAGATGATCCACTATCTTTTATCCGAAAATATTAAATTCAAACGAACATTTTCGCGAAAATTGATTGTCGTGGTGCCACTGTTTTTTCTTCTATTTTCATTTTTCACACAACAGAACCTGCAAACTGAAGACCACTATTTTATGGAAATGGTCTTTAATTGGTGGCCGCTGTTATTCATGACCATAGGATCTGCTTTGTTGTCTACACTATCGAATAACAAGGATCGTAAGGCTGGAGGATACCGCAGCTTAAGCAGTCACGGAATTAGCATCGTTAAACTTTGGCTCAGTAAAATTATTGTGGTGTCATATTATTTGCTGTTGTCTTCGCTGCTCCTTATTGCAGTAATGTACCTATCTGGTCTTTTGTTTCCTTTGGGTGCAGCACCCTTATCTGAAATTACAACAGCCGCTATGGTTGTTTGGTTGACCTCTTTGGGGATGATTCCAATCTATCTATTCTTAGCTGAACAATTTGGGTCTGTAGTATCTATTCTTGCAGGTCTGTTTGGGATGATTGTGAGTGTACTAGCAGCGGATCAACCTTCATGGATTTATGTTCCGTGGAGTTGGGCTTTAAGGTTAATGTGTCCCATTGTTGGTGTACGTCCAAATGGTGTGGCTCTTTCAGCACAGGATGCTCTAAGAGACTCTTCGGTTATTTTACCTGGAATTGTGGTGTCGCTTGTATTCTTTTTGGTAACCCTCACCTTAACTAGCTGCTGGTTTAGTAGAAGAGAGGTGCGATAGAGATGGTGATACTCCGGCTATTACAAGCTGAATGGTTGATGACTAAGCACACTGCAATTCGTTGGTTGATATTCCTTGTTCCTGTTCTATATCCGATGATGGTACTTTGGTATTTTTCACAGCGTGCGGATCAGTTTCACATCTATGATGGTTATTTTTCATTAATAGCCTTTGGGTTGCCTGTTGGGATAGGATTATTCTCTGCTTTAATGAGTGGTTTAGAGGAGGGGGCAGGGGGATTCTATAATCTATTAAGTGCTCTTTCACGTCCGAAGTGTTATATAAGAAAACTCGGGTTCATAATCTTGGCGATGATATGGATCGTATTCGGTTCAACATCAATTCTAATACTGGGCATGAAACAAATTTTGCATATAGAGCAGATACAATATCTAATATTCTGGCAAGGAGCTTGTTGGGTAGTAGGCACTGCTCTAATCTTAATGATCTTTCATCTCATCTTAAGTTATGCTGGAGGTTTGGGACTTTCTCTAACGGTGGGTAGTGCAGGTACGCTAATTGCAGCCATCGTAGGTGGAACCATTGTAGGAGATAAAGTGTGGTTATACATACCGTGGGCCTGGTCGATGCGGATGATTCAACTTCCCTTGTTTTATGCACAACCCAACGGGTTCATTGAAACGGAAGTATTGAAGCTGCAACTTCTTCATTCCGTACCTGCTATACTTATTAGTACAATGATAATGGCAATGTTAGGCTTGACATGGTTTCATTACTTTCAGGGTAGGAAATCATATGAATAAATAGGAGTGAGGTCACTGGCTAATATTTTAATAATAGATGATGAACCTGATATTTTGGCGCTAGTAAATAATATTCTTAGCAAAGATCACCATAGGGTTACGGTAAAAACAAGTGCACGACATATGCCTTTGAACGAGTACTCGACATTTGATTTAATCCTATTGGACGTGATGATGCCAGATATCGATGGTTTTGAGCTCTGTACTCAAATCAGGGATATCGTAGACTGTCCGATTCTGTTTCTTACAGCTAAATCAATGGAGACAGATATTATGTTTGGACTTAGTGTAGGGGCAGATGACTATATCGTGAAGCCTTTTCGCGCAGGCGAGTTGAAGGCTCGGGTTAACGCTCATTTGCGGCGTGAGGATCGAGGGAAAAATCATATGTTAAGCGCATCTGGAGTGAAATTCAATCTCTCGGCAAAGGAGGTTTCTATTGATAAAGAGAAAATAAATCTCACTAAAAGTGAATATCAGATATGTGAATTTCTTGCTAGAAATAAAGGTCAGGTTTTTTCCAAAGAACAAATTTATGAATCGGTTTATGGCTATGACAGAGAAAGCGATAGCTCAACTATTACAGAACATGTAAAAAATATCCGCAGTAAGCTGAGTGCGAGGGAGGTTTCACCGATTGAAACCGTTTGGGGGATAGGTTACAAATGGGTGTGAAACGAATACGGCTCCGTACAGTCTTCATTCAATATTTATTATCATTAGGTGCGTGTACTCTATTATTGGCATTTCTGTGTTTAGGGGTATTTACTCTCTTAATGCAGTATGGAATGATTGTTCCAGCAAACCATACTGAGCAATCCATTGCAAAGTCTTGGGATGTTTTGCAGCGTGCGCCAGAAATTACGCAAGAAATGATCCCTTGGGGAGCGGAACATGCGGTATTGGATCAGCAAAAGAACTATATTTCAGGAAATATTCCTAAAGAACGCGCTCTAGATATATTGCAGAAGAATCAAAGCAGTTGTAATCTCATGGGTACAAACTGCACCGATGTGATTGAGCGGGAGCATGAGGTTATCGTACTGCAATATGCAATCGTACCGCAGTTCACCTCGAATTTTCTGCATAACACGCTGCCTAATCCGCAATTAACGTTATTGCTGTTTTTTGTAGTTCTGATGTTACTGGAAGTTATTCTGATTTCTGGATTTTTCGCTCGAAGACTGAGTCAAAAAATGGCTTCCTTGCAAGAAGCTGCACATCACATTGAAGCTAAGAATTTGGATTTTACTGTCGTGTATTCTGGGGTCAGTGAAATTGATGAGGTGCTATCATCCCTGGAACAGCTGAGAGAGGAATTGAAAAAGTCGCTAGAACAGCAATGGAATTTGGAACAAATGAAAAAAGAGCAGATTTCTGCGCTTGCCCACGACATTAAGACTCCTCTTACGATTATTCAAGGAAATGCAGATTTGCTGATAGACTCAGATTTAGCGGAGAATCAGCAAGAATATATAGGGTATATTTCCAAAAATGCGGATCAAATCGAACAATACATGGCAACACTTATTGAGATTTCTAATACGAGGAAACAAATTTCTCCCCGCTCTAAATGGGTTAGAACGGAAGCTTTTATCCAGCAAATTCGTACGCAGTTAGATGCGTTGGTTGTCCCTAAGCATCTTCGGATAGAATTCCACCAGGACAATAATCTGCCCCCTGAGGTGTTGATAGACAATGAACTACTTCATCGGGCTGTGATGAATGTACTCGCTAATGCGGTAGAGTATTCCCCGTATGAGAGTGTGATTTATTTGCAGGTTGAGGCAAAACAAGATTGGTGGAGTATAACGGTAGCAGACAGTGGATCAGGATTTACGAGTGAAGGACTCCAATCTGCAGTTAAGCAGTTTTATCAAGGGGACAGTAGCCGTACCTCCAAAAGTCACTATGGATTGGGACTTTATATTGCCGACACCATTGTCAGGCAGCATCAGGGCAGTCTGCATATTAGCAATTCTCCTCTGACGGGTGGAGGTCAAGTTCGAATCGACGTCCCAGTTCGTGGAGTTAGGTAGAGGTTTATTACACCTCTTAGAATAACATTGGATAAAACTTCTGGTTTATCTGATGAAATTCTAAGGGGTGTATTTTTTATGACGATCAAAACCAAATTCTCAATTGTTGGAAAAGTAGATTAAAATATTGATTGCTATATACAATTAAATACAATAAAGTTGTCATATAGAGGATAATTTTGTCGATTTTTCTGCAAAAATGTTCCAATCTACACTGTATCAGGTGACATTAGGGTCTATGAGGTTCAAATCCTCTTCCTGAAAAAGACATAAGAAAGTGGTGCGCATAATGAGTAGCAACAGATTTGAAAACAAAGTAGTTATTATTACGGGTGCTGGTACCGGAATCGGAAAAGCTACAGCATTGAGAGTAGCAAGAGAGGGTGGTACTGTAGTAGTTGCCAATCGATCAGATGCTGGCGCTAACACAGTCGAAGAAATCAAAGCTTTAGGTGGAGAAGCACTGTTTGTGCGGTCAGACGTTTCAGTTGAAGCAGACTGCAAAAATATCGTAGATCAAACCTTAGCAGCTTATGGAAAGATTGATTGCCTTTATAATAACTCAGCAATTACAGGAGATAATGCGGATGTTACAGAATATGATCCGATATTGTTTCAAAAGGTGATTCAGACAAATCTTAATGGCCAATTCTACATGTTGCATTATGCATTACCACATATGAAATCCGGTGCTTCCGTTCTAAACTGTTCCTCCTTGCATGGTATTTTTATTGGGATGGCAAATGATGCAGCTTATTCAGCAAGTAAACACGCCATTGTGGGCATGACTAAATCGGTTGCTAAAGAAGTGGGTCACCGTAATATCAGAGTAAATGCTATTTGCCCTGGTCCTATCCCTACACCAACCATGAACAGATACGAAAAGCTGTTGTCTGATGATGTAGAGATGCTTCAATCTCTTATCGCTTCTGGAACGGCTTTGGGCAGATATGGTACGCCTGAGGAAGTAGCTGCTTTTGCATGTTTCCTTCTAAGTGATGAGGCTTCATTTATTACAGGTACAGCACATGTGATTGACGGGGGCTACTCCGCAACTAAGTAATTAGTCGGATTAATTTACTTATATAAGCATCTAGTATCGAAGGCTTTGCGGCGTATTCCTGTTCGAAAATCCTGTAGGATGAATGGACTGGAGTTGGAAGGCGCACGCAGAGCCTTTTTTAGTTGTTTCTAAATGATAACGGAATTACACAAGTGTGAATGAAATTAAGGCAGATATAACCATGGATATGTTGGAATTTGTAGAAATTTGTATTTTAATATAAATAAAAAAAGAAATTTGTCGATAATAATATAGGTAATAGGTATGAGTTAAAATATATTAGAAAGGATGTTGCAATAAAACGATACAGGAAATAGATGTCATTTACTATTGATTGTAACGATATGGCATCATTTAAACAAGGCAGTTTGTTCCAAACCCAGTTGCCAAAAGTAGAAGTTACTGAAAAGCCTGGGCAGAAATTTTTTTGTCTGTTGGAGTTACATACATTACTTTCTATTATTAAAAAATAACTATTAAAACTTGGAGGAATACAATTATGTCATACACAATTAAATACAACAAAAGTGAAAACCACATCGATGTAGTATCTATCGATTTTTCTGCTGAGGATGTTCCAGGATACTTGAAAGATTTTGAGAATATCATGAAGCTTGTTAGTCCTAAATTTACGGGTACAACTGATGTAACTGAATCTGCAAGTGTACTTTCTCCTGAAGTTGCAGCAATGTTGGCTCCAACAGGTGAGATGGCGAAAGCAGCTGGTCAAGCAGGATGGGCTTATGTAACTAAAAACCCAATTTGGAAAATGCAATTGAAACGTATTTTTGGAAGAGATTTTGCTGATGCTTACGATACCTATGAAGAAGCTAGAACAGTACTGAAAAAATTGCAATAATCTAATAAATAGAGTTAGCAAAAAGTGCGGAGAGCTTTCTCCGCACTTTTTGTTTTATCTATATTTAAAATTGAAAATCTTCATCCTTCAGTGGCTCCACATTAAGCGCCCGGACATATCCGTTGCCTTTCTTCGAGAAGAAGTCATGCTGCTTGGTGTGGGTGCTGATCCCGTTCTGAACAATCGGGTTGATCTCTTCCTCGTCAAATAGCGGATCATGGCCCAGATTCATCATCGCTTTATTGGCATTGTATCTTAGGAAAGTCTTAACCTCGTCCACCAATCCGATAGGGGCATAGATCTGCTCGGTATAACGCTCTTCATTCTCATGCAGCAGTCGAAGCAATTCTACCAGCGTATGGTGAAGTTCGCGTTGCTCGTCTTCTGGGAGCCCGTCAAAGATCTCTTGTGCCAGCACGCCGACATATACCCCATGGATGCTCTCATCCCGTAGAATAAGGTCGATGATCTCACCGCTGCAAGTCATTTTGCCCTGCCCAGCCAGATATAGGGGATAGAAGAAACCACTGTAGAACAAGTAGCTCTCGAGCAGTACGGAGGCTGCCATGGCGAGGTACAGGTCTTTAGGTGAGTCTATGTTTTTGTAATATTGTGATATGGTCTCCGCTTTGAACTGGAGGAAGGGGTTCTCTTCTACCCAGCGGAATACACTGTCGATCTCCTCTGTAGAGGACAAAGTGGTGAAAATACTGCTGTACGATTTGGCATGAATTTGTTCCATCATACCCATGAAGCCCAGTACGGCTTTACGTTGAAGGCCTTCGACATGCTCCATAATCTGCGGCATTCCGACTCCGCCTTGAATCGTATCCAGCAGTGTCAGACCGCCCAGCACCTTCATATAGGAGTCCTTTTCTTGCTCACTGAGCGTGAGCCAGGACATTTTATCATCGGATAATGGAATTTCATCGTCCGTCCAGAATTGCATAATGTTCTGATTCCAGAACATCAATGAGAAATCGTCGTCGGGACGGTTCCAGTTAACGGCTTGGATAGCGGTCATAATATTGCAATCTCCTTTTCTGCGGCTATAGCCTTCCTTTTAGATTGAGCAGGTGAGGCATTCCTCGACAGACAGCTTTTTGGTCCGGGTGTAATACAGCGACTTCAAGCCTTTATGCGCCGCATACAGGTAGGAGCGGGCCAGTTCTCTGGTGGAAACATCACTGTTAACATGCAGAACGGTCGAGATACCTTGGTCGATATGGGGCTGAATTTCCGCGATCAGATCGATTACCTTGAACTGGTCCATCTGGTAAGCCGATTTATAGAAAAACACATTGTCCGGCCGCAGGTACGGCATCGGATAATAAGTAGTTGAATTAGCATAAGTCCGAGTCTCAATCTGCTCAACAATCGGCATAACGCTTGAAGTGGCGTTTTGGATATAGGAAATGCTGGCCGTTGGCGCAATCGCCAAACGGTAAGCATGGTATAGGCCATTTGCTTTTACCGCATCCCGCAATTGTTCCCAGTCAGCTGGGGATGGGATATAAATATCTCCGAATAACTCTTGTACCCTTGGGGTAACCGGACGGTAATCGGTAGTCAGGTAACGCTCAAAATAAGCTCCCGTAGCATAATCAGAAGCCTCAAATCCATGGAAAGATCGGCCCGTCGCGGCAGCGATTTCCATGCTTTTCTCCAGCGAGTGGAAATTCATGGTCATAAAGAAGGTCCGGGCAAAATCGCGGGCCTGCTCGCTTTCATAAGCAATGTTGTTCTTAGCCAGATAGCCGTGCAGATTCATGACGCCAAGACCGACAGAGTGCATCTCCTTGTTTGCTTTGGCTACGCCTGGGGCATTGGAAATACTGGTCATATCGCTAACAGCGGTCAGGGCGATCATGCCCTCATGTACGGATTCACGGATTTTGCCATGTTCCATCACGTTAACAATGTTCAAGGAAGCCAGATTGCAGCTTACATCGCGGCGGATTGTACTCTCCTGTCCGTAGTCGGCAATCTCTGAGGTCTCCTGCAGCTGGAAGATTTCAGTACAAAGGTTGGACATTTTGATCTGTCCGACGTTTTTCAGAGCATGGGCCGCATTGGCATTGCTCTTGTTCATGATATATGGATAGCCAGATTCCAGCTGGATCATGGCAATTTTGGTCAGCATATCCCGTGCGCTCATAGCTTTCTTCTTTTTGACACGTGGATCGGCCAGCAGCTTATCATACATGTCATCCAGATCCATATCGTCGAGATGCGTTCCGTAGGCTTTGTACACACTGTAAGGAGCAAATACATGCAGTGCTTCATTGTCCTTCGCCAGCTTATAGAAGCGGTTCGGAATAATCAGGCCGATGGACAGGGTTTTGAGTCTTGTTTTTTCGTCGGCATTGATCTTCTTGCTGTCGAGGAATTCCAGAACGTCCCAGCCAAAAATGTTGTAATAGGCTGCTCCTGATCCTTTACGCTGACCCATCTGATCTGCATAGGAGAAGCCGTCTTCCATCAGCTTAAGTACAGGTATAATTCCCTTCGCAGCATCCTCAACACCCTTGATAGTTTCACCACGGGAGCGTAGCTTGGATAGGTTGACGGCCACACCGCCACCGATCTTCGACAACTGCATGCAGGTATTCAGCACATAGTTGATGGAATTGAGCGAGTCGTCCATTTCGATTAGGAAGCAGGAGACGAGCTCACCACGCCGGCTCTTACCGGCATTTAAGAAGGTTGGGGTCGCAGGTTGCAGGCGCTGTTCCATCATCGAACGGGCAAGTACCCCGGCAGTATCGGCGTTGCCGCGTCCCAGGTGAAGGGCGACTGCCGCCACACGGTCCGGGTAATGCTCCAGATATTGTTTGCGGTCATTGGTTTTTACAGCGTAATCCGTGTAGAATTTCGAAGCTGCCATATAAGATGGAAAACTGAAGTTGTAGGCGTGGGTAATCTGGTAGACTTCTTCAATTTCCGCCGTGCTGTACTGTTCGTAAAAATTCTCGTAGAAATCCTGTTCAATCATATAATCAACCTTGGCTTTTGTATTCGCAAAAGCCAGACTCCGGCGCTCTACATCCCGCATAAATTCGGCTACTGCCTCAAGATCTTTGTCTAACTGAAAGAAGCCACTTTCGTCTCTCTTCATCAACATGTTGTTTAATTCAATATGCCGCAACCCGGCTCACCTCCTGTTTAATCCGTTCTACATCGCCAAATGTACCCGATAACTCAAATTTACCGATAACGGGCACGTTATACCGATCTGCAATCAAGTCCGCGCTGTGCGCGAACAGCTCGCCCCAGTTCTTATTGCCGCTGGCGGCTATGCCTTTCAGATTGGCATTATTGTTCTTCAAGAAAGTAGACACCTTTTCTGGAATCTGTCCAAAGCCGGTGGTATATGTAATAAGCACATAGGGCTCGTCAATCGTCATATGCTCCTCAATCTGCACAGCCGGCAACTTAAGTTTGCTGATGAAGCGTCTGACATTTCCTGTTTTTGAATCATACGCGACTAGCATGGTGTCTGTCCCCCTGTAAATATTAAAAACTATTGAAAATAGTATGAAAACTGAATGGATAAGCTTTAAATACTGAAAAATTGTATCTATACTATATTTAGTGTGCGTTGTTTATTTTAATTACTATATGTTGAAAAGTCAATATGGGAACAGCCGTCTTAATAGCTGGGAAAGTGTCTCGTAAGCGGTTTTTTGGCAGGCTTTTAGGGCAGAAAGACCGGAGTATTAGTATTTTGCTAGTTTAAAAATAAAAATAAAAAAATTTGCAGGAGTAAGGGTGATACTTAGGGATGCTGCTGAGGGTGATGGCAAGCCAATAAATCTGCAAGGAACAGAGCCTGCTCCTTGCAGATTTATTGGCTTTATTTTTGCGAAGTGGGGTTATTCTTAATAATCTCTTGATCTCAAGAACGGTTGTTTACTCCGAGGCTTCGGTCAGGCGGTGAATCTGCTTTAAGTTGCTGCATGTATTCTCTGGGGGAAATTCCGGTTACCTTTTTGAAGACCTTGCTGAAATAGAAGGCACTCTCATATCCCAGCTTCTGTGAGATTTCGTAGATGCGACCTTCCCCGCGTGCCATCATTTCTTTGGCTGTCGTGATTTTGATCTCCGTGATATATTCCACATAGTTGACCTTGGCAACCTTGGAGAAAAGGTGGCTCAGATAGTTGGGACTGAAATTGAAGACATCCGCCACTTGATTGAGCGAGAGCTTAGTTCCGAGATTTCGTTTAATATACTCTTGGACATTTTTGACGAGCTGCTCCTTGTAGCTTTGTCTGCGGGTAGAGAGGATGTCCGAGCAACCGTCCCTGAACTGGATCAGCCAGCCGGCGATCTCTTCAATCGTATGCATCTGGTAGATAGCCCGGTAGCCCTCCGGTTCATTTTCGAAAATTTGCTCCACAATATTCTCACCGTCTGCAAGTAGTGAAGTGGCCATATACAGAATGTTGCAGGCGGCATCAGTGGCGGGAACCAGCAGGTCGGCCCGGCCGTCGAAGATTTCGATCATTTTGGAGATAATGGCGTATAAAGCTTGGGTATCCATTTCTTCAAAAGCACGGCGGATCTCTGTACGCAATTCGGAGAAATCAAACAACAGATGATCCTGCTCCAGCGACTCTCCTTCGGCAAAAAACACAAACGACTGTGCTTTAACCGCAGCAGGAAGCGCTTTTCGCGCAGCGAGGTAGCTTTCCCGCAGCAAATAAGGATCCTCGACCGCAAAGCCGATCGCGCCGATGATCCTTACATTGAAGTAGTTATGGAGTATGGAGGCCATATGGGTCAATAGCATTTCAATCTCAGGCATCCATTGCCGTGAATCCGTCCCGTTGACGGGCAGGGTTACAGCAAAATTGCGCAAGTCCAGACTGGTCACATAACAAGGTCTTATGGAAGTAAGCGTATCTTTGGCCATTTGGACGGTACTTGAGCACAGAGCAACCATTTTATCGCCGCGGGGCGGGACACTGTCTGGTCCCAAAATACGGCAAGTGCAGACTAGATAAGCAGGTTCCTTGAGCTCAAGGTTTAAATCATCTCTCTGCAGAAGGTACTGGTTTTTATTTGCGAATAAGTTATTGAACAGGCGGATGAAAAATTTATCGCGTTGGGCTTGTAGATTGCCTCTATGAGCAAGCATGGGATAGCTGTCTAGGGTTTGAAAAGCCTCCAATTGGGAAATTGCTTTCCGAATGGAGGCATCAAGTGCCTCTGGTGTCAGTTCCAGCTTCACTAGATAATCTGTGGCTTGCACTTCAATCGCTCCACGTGCGTATTCGAATTCCTCGTAGCTTGTTAAGATGATAAACAGCGGAAGCCGGCCGTGTTTTTTGCGTACCGCATTGGCAACTTCTAAGCCGCTTTTAATTGGCATTTTTATATCGCTGATTACAATGTCAGGACGGAGGGTGTCAATCATTTCTTCCTCTTGAGCCCCGTTGTGTGCAATGCCGACAATTTCTATATTATATTGCTCCCACTTCAGCATGGACTGCAAGCCGATACAGACCAGCGCCTCGTCATCAGCGATTAACAACTTGATCAATTCCATCACATCCTTGCTTGGTATGCTACTCTATTCCTTTTGCAGGAACGGCAGAAGAATCTTCATCCGGGTATATTGGCCCGACTCACTCTCAATCGAAAGACCGTAATTATCCCCAAATGCCAGGCGCAAACGTTCATTTACGCTGCGGAGTCCAATATTCTCGGGCATTTCTTTGCTTCCGTCACCTGGATTCGACAGAATCGTGGAGATTTCTTCTTCCTTCATCCCTACACCGTTGTCTTCAATCGTAACTAGAATATCGGCGAATCCACTTTTGGCCACCTTAATGAGAATTTCTCCTCTGCCTTTGGGCTCAATGCCATGGAAGATGGCGTTCTCGACCAGGGGCTGGAGCGTGAATCGTGGAATTAGGCCGGTTAGCAGTTCCTCGTTGTCAATCTCCTTTACCATAGAGACCGTACTGCCATAGCGGTATTTCTGAATCAGAAAATAATCATCCAGCAGGCTCAGCTCATCCTTCAGCGGCATCAGTCTACGGTTGTCTTTGGCGATGCTGCGCAGCAGTCTAGATAGTGAAGTGGTCATTTCTGCGATGCCGGTAGCATTCTGAATTGTAGCCATCCATTTGATCGAATTCAGTGTGTTGTACAGGAAATGGGGATTGATCTGACTCTGCAGCATCCGGTATTCCAGCTCCTGTTTCTGTTTCTCGTCAGCGAGCCGGCTGTCCATAAGCGCTACGATATCTTGGGACAGGCGGTTAATACCCCGTCCGACATCGCCAAGCTCGCTGTTCCATTCGATATTGCGGTCCAGCAGGAAATTGCCCTGGGCGATCTTATCAATCCGCTTCTTCAGTTTTTCCACCGGAAGACTGATGGTACGGGTCAGATACAGCGTAATGATAGCGCTTAAGACAATAACCAGGAGACAGACGCCGAGCATAACCAGAATCCATATATTTGTCTTGGGAGCGAACAGGTCATTGGATAAAGTCTGTGACAGAATGACTCCGCTGCGTACGGGATAAGATACCACGATATGGCTCTCTTTCTCGTCCGCCAGCTTGACCATGGACAGCTCGGTTTGCGGACCGACAGGTTTATCATTGGTATAGGCCACCGGTTCATACGGCTCTGCAATGGCGATGACCTGATCGCCGATGAGCTGATAATGATGATTGCCGAGCGTCAGCAGCAGCCGGGAATTCTTCGGCAGGGAGTACCCTTTCAGCTTGTCGGTAATAACAGTTGTATTCGCTAACAGGTACACCGTTCCAACCCGGGAAGCTCCTTTGCCGTAAATAGGAAAAACAAAAGGAATTCCGTTCGTGTTGGAGAGCGGGTCCTTGATCACCCGGTCCCATTTCTCCTCGGCATCATTGCTAAGGCCGGTAATTTGACCGATATTGTGTATGGTAAGCGGAACAGAGGTGCCGGTTTTATCCACCTGCAGAAACTTGCCGTTGCTATCCGTAACAATCAGACGGCGGGCATAGCTGTTGGAGCGGTTGTTCAGGAAGTCCTGCTGCATCGAGTTGAATACATTAACTGCTTCCTTAGAGCTAGCCTTAGGTGAGCTGAAGTAGTCTGTGATCAGGGTATTAGTAGAAGAGTTAGTGCTGCAGGTCATCGCCAGGGATGACAGATCAATCAAATCCTGTTCAATAATATGAGATACCAGCTGCAGATTGAACTCGGTCGCCTGGATGGTTGTTTTACGCTGATAATAAGTAATTAATTCATAGCTGAAAAAAGAAAGCAGCGACGCTATCAGCAGTGCGAATACGGCCATGAGCAGAATAATGCGACTTTTAATGGTGGATTTTCTTACCGTATTTAACACTCCTCTACAAAATGTGAAAACATATAAAGCGTTTTCATATACCATAGCATATTCCTGCGTTCCGATACAGGGGGAGGTACATAAGCTGAATATTTTACATGTTTTAGATAGAAAATTACAGGTTTGAACCCGAGCAGGGAAGAAGAGCACAGAAAAGTGAATGAACTTTGTTTGATAATGCATGCCATTCTTGCGGAAAAAGCTATAAACTTTGAACTAAGCTCAGAAGAGCCGATCGTAGTTACACAATCAGAAGAAAAGGGGATATTTAAATGAAACTGAAAAGATTCTATGGCATAACCCTCGCCACAGTATTCTCCATGAGTCTGCTGGCTGGATGTTCTGGTAATAACAACAACGAAGGTGCTGCTGCAACGACAGCTCCAGCAACGGGGAATTCTGCAAACGCTTCCGCTGAACCGAGCCAGGAGCCTGTGACTTTGAAATGGGCCTTGTGGGATTGGGAAGCTACCGCTTACTACAAGCCGCTAATCGATGCCTATAAAGCTGAGCATCCGAATGTAACGATCGAATATGTCGATCTGGGGTCGACGGACTATATGACCATGTTAAGCACACAACTGTCCGGTGGCGCAGATCTGGACGTACTTACAATTAAAGATATTCCGGGCTACTCGAACCTTGTGAAACAGAATCACCTAGAGCCGCTTAAAAGCTTTATGAGTGGCAACGCTATTGATCCTTCGGTATATGGAGGTACTGTAGAACAAATCGAAGTGAACGATGAGGTGTATGCGCTTCCTTTCCGCAGCGATTTCTGGATTCTCTACTACAATAAAGATTTGTTCGACAAAGCAGGAGTGGAATATCCAAGCAATGATATGACATTCGAGCAATATGATGAGTTGGCCAGAAAAATGACTTCTGGCAGCGGTTCTGAAAAAGTGTACGGAGCTCACTACCATACTTGGCGTAGTGCGGTTCAACTGTTCGGTATTCTGGACGGCAAGAACACTGTTGTTGACGGAAACTACGATTTCTTGAAGCCAACCTATGAGCGGATCCTGAAAGAACAGGAAGACGGCATCGTAATGGATTACGCCACACTGAAGACTTCAAGCACGCACTATTCTGGCGTATTCTACAATAATTCCGTTGCTACTATGAACATGGGCAGCTGGTTTATCGCTACACAGATTGAGAAAGTGAAGAGCGGCGAGTCCCAATCGGCTAACTGGGGCATTGCGAAATACCCTCATCCGGATGGTGTGGAAGCCGGTACAACCCTGGGTACAATTACTTCTCTGGCTGTAAATCAGAAATCCAAACATAAAGAAGCAGCACTTGATTTCATGAAATTCGTGACTGGTGAAGAAGGCGCTAAAGTTATTGCTTCCACCGGAACCATTCCAGCGATTAAGAATGATGAAGTTATCAATTCCATTACTTCCATCGAGGGCTTCCCTGCGGATGAGAACAGCAAAGCGGCACTGACTACTGTTAAGACTTATCTGGAAATGCCTATGCATGAAAAGAGCGCGGACATCGAAGTTATTTTGAATGAAGCGCATGACAATATTATGACTAAAAATGCTTCGATTGACGAAGGTTTGGATGATATGAATGCTCGCGTACAGCAGCTCTTGAATAATTAACCTTAAGAGAGCCGGTTCTAAGGGCGGGTGAAAGCCCGCCTTTTATATTAAAGCGTATAGATTTGTGGGGAAGTTTTAGAAGGTTTGGAGGAGAAAGAATGCAGAACGAAACCATATTGGGTACAAAAAAGATCCCTAAACGTCATTTGTCAAAAGGTGTCCGGGAAAACCTGGTAGCTTACAGCTTCATTGCGCCGAACTTTATCGGATTTGCCCTGTTTACACTGGTACCTATGTTCTTTGCCTTTATCCTTGCTTTTGTGAAATGGGACGGGGCCAATCCAATGAAGTTTATCGGGCTGGACAATTTCACCCGGTTGATCAGAGATACAACATTTCACAAAGCATTATGGAATACCATTGTTTACACTATTGGCGTAGTACCGTTTACCATGATTGTCGCGCTGGCGCTGGCGATCCTGCTTAATCAGAAGATAATGGCCCGCAATTTCATGAGAACCGTATTCTTTTTCCCTTATGTAGCATCCCTGGTAGCCGTTGCTGCCGTATGGAACTTTATCTTCAGTCCTACGATGGGTCCGATCAACAATATCCTGCATACCCTTACCGGTATCCCGCTGGAGGATCTTCCCCGCTGGGCGGCGGATAAACACTGGGCGATGTTCACAGTAATACTGTTCACAGTGTGGAAAAACATGGGTTATTACATGGTTATTTACTTGGCAGGTCTTCAGGGCATCAACCCTGAATTGTATGAGGCTGCTGAACTTGATGGTGCGGGCGCGTGGAGAAGATTCCGCAATGTGACGGTCCCTCAACTGGCGCCTACCTCTTTCTTTGTTCTGATGATTCTAGTCATCAATTCGTTCAAAGTCTACGATATCTTTATCAACCTATTTGCCGGCGCCGATAACCAGTTGAATGATTCTACAAGGGTTATGGTGTATCAAATCTACAATACGGCGTTCCGCTCGCTTGATTACGGATATGCCAGCGCCATGGCCATTGTATTGTTTCTGCTGGTACTTGGCATCACCATCGTCCAGTTCCGCGGCGAGAAGAAATACGGACAATAGGAGGATTCAAAAGATATGGTTGGTAAAAGTAAAGGACTTAGAATCAGCCTTATGGTTCTTGTGTATATTTTGTTGTTTGCGACAGTACTGGCGATGCTGGTTCCGTATATATGGATGTTGTCTTCTTCACTCAAGATGAACAAAGATGTGTTTTCCTTCCCAATGCAGTGGATTCCACAGAATCCGCGCTGGGAGAATTTCGCGGATATCTGGACACGCATTCCGCTGGGCCGTTTTATTTACAATACGGCGAAATTATCGATTATCGTAACGATTCTACAACTACTGACTTCCAGCTTTGCTGCGTATGCGTTTTCCAAACTGCATTTCCGGGGAAAAAACATTCTATTCCTTGGATATATTGCAACAATTGCGATCCCTTGGCAGGCTTACATGGTGCCGCAATTTATCCTGATGCGTTACATGGGGCTTAACAACACGCATTTGGCAATCATACTGCTGCAGGCATTCTCGGCATTTGGAGTATTTCTGATGCGCCAGTTCTATCAAGGTGTTCCGGATGAATTATGCGAGGCTGCCCGTATTGACGGCTTGAGCGAATATGGAATTTGGGCGCGAATCATGCTGCCGTTGTCCAAGCCAGCATTGTCTACATTGACGATCTTCACCTTTGTCGCCACCTGGAATGACTTCCTGGGGCCAATGATTTATCTGACGGATACGAAACTCAAGACCATCCAAATTGGACTAAGAATGTTCATCTCGCAATATTCCGCCGAATATGGCCTGATTATGGCCGCAAGTGTGGTTTCCATTATTCCGGTTGTAATTGTTTTTCTGGCTCTGCAAAAGTACTTTGTACAAGGTGTTGCAGCATCGGGCATTAAGGGCTAGAACCGTATTTCACCTGGCAGTTGCATTTTTTATAGGCTGCCAGGTTTTTTATAAGTCAAAGGGGTCTGTATAAATCTAGTGATTATTCGTTTAACAACGAAATGAATACGCTTTCTTTTATTGATTTACAATCAAAGGAGGAGAAGAGAATGAACAGAAGGCACTTTCGTAAAAGGTTTTTCTCAATAACGATGACTACTGCGCTCGTAGTTGGGATGTTTCCGGCATTCACTCTGTCTGCAGCCTCTGCTGCTACCGTAAATTCTATCTACGCTGCCGCCCATATGGGGGCGACAACAATTGCAGATACTACTCTGCCATCCAGCATTGATATCGGAGGCCAGAGCACAGCAGTGAACTGGAATATTGGTGCAGATACCTTTGCCGTGCCATACGATGCCGTGACCGTCAGCGGTACAGCGAACGGGGGGCCGGTCGTTGCCAGTGTGGAAGTTATTCCGCCCGCAAGTAATCCGTTGGTTTACTTTGTGGATAGCGGCAGAGGGGGCGATTCCGTAGGCAACGGGCCTACTTCCTCGCCGCTGTACGAAGCGGTTCGCACGCTGAGCGGCAGCGATTTGCTCAACCAGTCCCCCGACCAGAAGTATATCAGCGGTACGGCGGACTGGGGATTTGATGATTCCGTAAACAAGGTTAAGAATTCCAAAGACGGGGGACTTACCGATCCAGCTACTGATCCGTCCCTATGGACTGTCGGACTTCGTGCCGACCCTGCCAGCAATCATATCGTGTATAAATTAAAAGCGCTTGAAGCTGGAACCTATACGCTCAGCAGCGGTTTCCATGATTGGTATGGCAGCCGCTCCCGTGTAATACGTCCTCAGATCGAGTATAAGGATGCTAGCGGGGCAACCAAGACGATCTTGTTTGACCAGTTCAACACTAATGTGACTAAGCTAATTTCAGGCGAATTCACCATTCCTGGAGACATTGACGTTAGTAGTCCAATGACGTTGACTTACGCCTATGTTGCTGACGAAAAACCTATTTTGAGCTGGTTCGCCGTTGCCAAGGGCGGAATCAAGAAACAGATCGAAGAAGCTACACAGAGCGCAGCTTCTATGGTCAAGGTTCTGCTTGACGGCAACGATATCCAAGCTGACAATGTCAACGGCCTCACATTTAAGGGATTTGGCGTACTAAGCGCTAACAGCACCAGTGCGCTTTTGCTGGACTATAAGTCAGAGCATCCAGAGGCTTATGCAGAAATGCTACAGATCTTGTTCGGTGGAGAACATCCGCTCATGACGCATGTGAAAATCGAGATGGGCAATGACCGCAATAACTCCACGGGACCTGACCCGGCGACTATGCGTACGGCCGATGAAGAGGCAAATGTTACCCGGCATCCCGGCTTCCAGCTTGCCGCAGATGCCAAGGCAGTGAACCCTGATCTTAAAGTGAGCATCCTGCGATGGAGTGCTCCGGCCTGGGCGAATAACAACGACAAAATCTATACCTGGTACAAAAAAACCATTCTGGCCGCTTATCGTGAATACGGTTATATGGCCGATTACGTTAATCCTTATATCAACGAGCACGCTCCAGATTTGGCGTGGACCAAACAGTACGCTGAGAGAGTCAAGACTGACAGCGAAGGCTTCAACAGCACCGAAGAGCGGGAACTGTACAACCGGATCAAGTCTGTGATTTCCGATGAAGTCGGGATTGGCAGCTTCGGTGCCAGTATGGTGAGTGATCCTTCTCTGCGGGAAGCTGTGCCGATTGCTGGATACCACTACAACACGGACGACGACAGCGCAGGCAATTTCAAAAAACTCGCAGAACAATATGATATTGAGATCTGGAACAGTGAGGCGCAGTCTACCTTCAGTAATTCCTCTTTCCGTCCTAACAACAATATGAAAGATCCTACAGTGGCAGGAACCGGCATTGGTGGTGTCGGCAGTCCGCTGGAGATGAGTAACACGATTATTAAAGGATTTGTTAACTCCCGCCGGACGCACTTTATTTACCAGCCAGCCATTGGTTCCTTTTATGAAGGCGGACAATATTCCTTCAAGGAATTGGTCAGCATGCGCGATCCGTGGTCAGGCTGGATTCATTATGATGCGGGTCTTGTCACTTTGCAGCATTATAGCTGGTTTGCGAATGTAGGCTGGGAGAACGAGGATAATACTGCTGGGATCTGGCGAGCGGTTCCTCAAGCCAGCTCCACAGGTGCGACAGGCACCAATCCGGTAAGCGGCCGCAACGGTTCTCCTAGCTATATAACCCTTGCAGCACCTGATAAAAAAGATTTCTCGACGGTTATCGTGAACGACAGCGAGTATTCCAAAATCTACAAGCTGCAGACAGTCAATATGGCTTATACGGGTAATCCATCCATGGAAGTATGGGAAACCCGTGCCGCTGATGCAGGAGAAGCGTTCAACAGCAATTATATGCAGTATCTTGGAGACGTCACTGCAGACGGTAGCGGGGTATATACCGTTAAGATTAAGCCGTATTCGACCGTGACTGTGTCTACTTTGAAGAACAAGGATAAAGAAGAATATAATACACCGCTGCCTGTAGAAGGCGAGCGTACCGTACTGGATACTGATGCTACAGGAGCGGGACACAGTACTGGGGATAACATTTTGTACGCTGATGATTTTGACTATTCCAAGCAGACTGTTGTGAAGATTGGTGCAGGCGGTCAATCTGAGGGTACCCAGAGCTATATCGAATCCCGCGGCGGTTCCCAAAGCGTTATCCCGCGTTATACCCATGACCGCAATGGGGCATTTGAGGCCTATCTTCCGGACGGGTCTGACAATTATGTCCTGCGGCAGCAGCTGGACACGGGAACCATGGGGCTTGGCGGCACATGGAACAGCGGAGATCCAGTAACGGCCATCGGCGACAACCGGTGGATGAACTACAAGGCCAGTGTTGATGTTTCGTTCGAAACAAACAATACTCAGGGCGGAGCCAATTATGCTGCGATAGGTGCCCGTTATCAAGGAGGTGGCAGTTCCCACTCCATAACCGGTACACCGTATGTGCTGAAATTCTGGTTCGACGGCGGCTGGCAGCTGCTGGTCAACAATAGCGCAGTTGCGAGCGGAAATGCCGCGAACGGTTCCGGCGGCGTGAAGATCGACGGATTCGATACCGCATATGACGCATGGCATAATATTGCCGTTCAGGTTGCGGGCGATAAAGTGACCGCCTATCTGGATGGGGTGAAGCTGGCTTCCTATACCGATCCTACTCCTGAATTGTCCGGCCGGGTAGATCTGGCCAGCGGCTACTATCACGTCCGCTTCGATAATTTGAAGGTGGAGAAGGTTGAGGGCTACACGCCGTATTATTCAGAGCTTCTAGACAATCTTGAAATGTATGACCTGGCTGCTGCTCCGAACCCTAAATTGATATATACCGGGTCGTGGAGCCATATAAACGGAGCGGGCATGTACATTTACCAGCGTTCTCTTTCTACCAGCCAGGCTGTAGACGCTGCAATGGAATACACGTTTGAAGGTACCGGACTGGATATTCTAGGAGCGAATAACGGATCGGCGAAGCTTGAGGTAACGGTGGACGGAAAAGTTATTACTCTATCGGCTGATACATTAGCTTCCAAGGAGCTGTACCAGACGTACACACTCCGCGGGCTTAAATATGGCCAGCACCATGTGCAAATAAAGGTGGTAAGCGGCACCTTGGTTGTCGATGCGGTGGCGGTTGTTTCCGGGGAAGTAACCGGCACTGTAGATACTGCTGCTCTTCAGGCGGCGGTAACAGCCGCGAAAGAAATGAACAAACAGGATGAATATTCGGACAGAGACTGGCAGCTCTTCGTAGATGCACAGAGCGCTGCACAGGAAGCGCTGGATAATCCTATTTTATACAAATTGGATCAGGAAGGAGTTACTCAGCTTGAAGCACGCCTGATCTCCGCCCAGAACCAGTTGACTACGGGAGATATACGGGAGCTTGTCGCTCCTCAGGATTTGGCTACTTATGCCGGAAAACTGCCGAATCTTCCAGACAAGGTGGAAGCCACTCGGGCAGACGGATCCAAATTGCTGGTATCAGTAAAGTGGAATGTAAATGCGGCCAGCTTCAATAATCCGTATGAACGGGTAGCTGTAACCGGCACTTATGGAAATCTGAAAACAACTTGTTATGTGGAAGTGGTGCCGGAGGGGCTCTTATACTTCCTCGATGCTGGTGTATCGGTGGACGGTATCACGCCGCCGTATACGTTAATCAAGGATTTTGTAGGTGACAGCTTGCTTAATAACAAGGCGGATCAGCCTTCGACAGGCAATAGCGTATGGGGGCATACCAGTACTAAGTACCTCCTCAAGGGGCTTGGTGGCGCTGTAGTTCCTTCTGATAAAAGTCAGACAGGTGTTTATGGTTCGGATACAAAAAATAATCCACTTGTATACCTGCTCCCTTTGAACGCAGGCAAATATACGATTACGTCATTCCATCGGGACTGGTGGAACAACACCAACCGCACGATGGATATTACGCTCAGCTATATTGACGCTGAAGGGAAAGAAGTGACCAAACCGGTCCGAACCGGCCTCGTCGCAGGTCCTAATGGCGCTATGATTAACTATGACTTCACGCTTCCGTTGAGCGGTACTGTGAAATACTCAATAAACAATACGTATTCAGGCAATCAGGCTGCATTGATCAGCTATGTGGCTGTAGCTAGAGATAAAGCCAGTGTTGCTAATGAGCAGGCTGTAAATGAGGCTAAGAGTATCATAGAAGGTGCGGTATACAGCGTGCAGAAGGAAGCGGCAAACAGCGAAGAAGCTGTCCAGACTTGGCTGCTGCAGACGATACGCGCTCTGCCCGGTCTCAATGATACTGGAGTTGCGATCGGTGAGATTACCTTGTCTTCCTTCCAAGAAGCAACCGATGAGACTAACGGCAGCTTCAGCTTTACGGTATCACTGAGTAAGGGAGAGGCTACAGCGGACAGTTCAGCGAGCGGAACAATCAAGCTGCCGGAGCCGGATACTGTTCAGCCTTTGATTACTCTGTTAGGTGATGCGACAGTGAATTTGCACATCGGTTCTGAATATACAGATGCAGGAGCGACTGCTTATGATGACAAGGATGGTGATATTACAGACCGTATAACTACAACAGTTAGCAGTGAAGTATACGGCTTGACTGCTCTCGATACGGCGAAAGCTGATATTTATACCTTCCATTATAATGTCAGCGATACTGCAGGCAATGCGGCTGCGGAAGTGACAAGAAAAGTAGTCGTTGCACTTGATCCGGATGTAATGAAGCCGGTGATTACACTGCTTGGTGAACCATCCATTCAACTGGAAAATGGCGCAAGCTATACGGATGCCGGAGCCACAGCGGTAGATGACCGTGACGGCGACATTACGGAGCACATTGTAGCAACGATTACGAAGAATGAGGAGAATGTGCTGGCACTGGACACTAAGGCGGCAGGCATCTACACCTATCATTATAATGTGAGTGATGCGGCGGGCAACGCGGCTATCGAAGTGACTAGAACCGTGACAGTGGGCGAAGCAGAGCAACCTCCGGTAGTGACACCAACACCAACACCAACACCAACACCAACACCAACGCCAACGCCGGAACCGGAGCCAACAACAGCACCAACATCTCCGCCGGCGCCAACGGAAGCACCAGTGTGGACGGCAGCACCAACGCCAGCAGTCACCCCGTCCCCGGCGCCAACACCGCTGCCGCAGGCCGAAAAGGTTCTTGATCGAAAGGATTTCACGGCACCGGTTGGAGGAGTAATAACGGTTCAGCTTACTGAAGCTACAGAATCCATACTGCTTCCAGCAGGACTATCAGGAATCATCGGAGAGAACACTCTACGTCTGGCTTGGAGTAAGGTTGCTATCGATCTGACCCCAGAAGTGCTGAAGAGCATTCAAGAAAAAGCTATTGGAGGTCAAACGGAGGGGGCGCGAATTAAGCTCTCAGCAGTGAAGGTATCCAGAGATGCTGTGGAACAGTTAATCAATAATCGGGCTGCTAATGGTTCCGTACATTTATCTGCGGCAAGTGATGTGATCAACTTCAGCTTGGAGGTTGTTGCTGCGAACGGCACTGCTGTAACGGTAACTGCTTTTGATAAACCGTTGACACTTACGTTCAACGTAGATCCGGATGCCAATATAAGCTTGCTAGGCAGCTACTATATTTCTGCAAATGGTGCGCTTGATTTCATGGGCGGAACGTTGACTAATGGTAAGTGGACTGCTGAAATACGGCATTTCAGCCAGTATGCGGTCCTGGAATACGATAAGCTGTTCACGGATGTCAGCAGTGACAGCTGGGCCACTAATGTGATTAAGACCATGGCCGCGAAGCATATTATCGAAGGCATTTCCAGTACGGAATTTAATCCGCAAGGGGATGTAACTAGGGCACAATTCGCTGCTATGATTGCACGCGCGCTTGGGCTTAAGGCAGGAAGCCATGCAACATTTGGTGATGTGGATTCCAAGGCCTGGTATGCCGAAGCCGTTGCAGCTGTTAGCGGAGCTGGCATCGTGCTCGGACGAAGTGCAGATTCGTTCGCACCGGATCAGAGCATTACCCGCGAGGAAATGGCTGTGATGATCGTTCGTGCTTATGAATATTTGCAGGGAAGCGGGACCAATGAACCTGCTGTAGGATCGTTCAGTGATTATTCCCGGATTCATGACTGGGCGAAGAGCGCAGCAAATATCGCCGAACAGGCGGGACTGATCAAGGGACGCGGCAATAAGCAATTCGCGCCACAAGAGACGATGACCCGTGCCGAAGGTGCGCAAGTTATCTCCAATCTGCTGGGATATTTGTAAGTAGCATTTCAAAGAACCTGGCAGGCTGCATTAAGCGGGCTGCCAGGTTCTTTATAGATTTGGAGAGGCAGGGAGTGCTTAGGAAAACAGCGGCCGGAAGTCCAACTATTCACCGCAGTTGCGAGTGCATCTTTTTTTGAAAAATCCTTGAATTTGAGTTTTATAGCTCAGCTCTTTTACCATATTTCCCAGGTGGAATGCCCGTGATGTTCTTGAAGGTACGGATGAAATTGGCATAATCGTTAAAGCCGGACAGATAGCAGGTATCGGATACGGAGTTCCCGGCGGACAAGAGCTGCTTGGATAACGCTATTTTTTTGAGCAAGACGTAACGGTAGATGGTTCCGCCTGTCTGCTGTTTGAACAGATGGCTGAGATAATATTTATCGACGTTCAGTTCTCCAGCGATTTGCTCCAGTGACAGATTTAGATGCAAGTGGTTGTCGATATAGCTCATGGCTGATTGAATATGTGAGGAAATAATGCTGGGCACGGTGGATCGGGTACGGCTGTACAGCTCATTGATGAGGACGAGGATTTGAACCAGGTAGGTCAGAGCCAGAACTTCGCTCCCGTACTGCTGATTCTCTAATGTCTCAATCAGGCGGGAAGCAAGGGTTGTATACTCTGCAATCAGCGGTTCATCCATTTGCGCGAGATTATGTTCTCCGGGCTGGCGGTTCTGGAAACAAGCGAGCAGATTTGTAGATGCGGTACAGAAGGGATAGACAAGTGGAGCTTTGAAATGGATTGTCAACCGTTCATAAGGCTCTGGAGATAAATTGATGATTTTATGAATCTCGTGATTGTTGAACAACAGAACATTGCCCCGCTGCAGGGGATAGCTGAACTGATCTACAAAACCGTTCACCTTGCCGCCCAAGAACAGGAAAATCTCATAGTGATCATGGATGTGAAAATCCCTGGTAGGTGAGATGGGCGAGTTTCCGATACCTGCCAGAATATCTCCATCGAACGGCTCATAATACTGGGCATGCTTCATTGGAATTGCCCCTTTCAGATTGATCACAATATACGCAATAAAACATCATTATTCGCAAAGACATTGCAATAATACAACACTAAACTATAGTAGAAGATTACGCAATATAACAAGATTCAGGCGGTAGGCAAGAGAAATAGCTGTAGCTGATTAGACGCAATTGAAAGGGTGGAATTGTGCATGAATGGGAAGGAACAGCGTAAATACTGGCTGGATACAATGCTGCTGATCGGGGGGCCTGTGCTGAATGCTTTGGCTGAGCGGAAATTAAAGGAACAGCTGCCTACAGAGTTTCATAGGGATCGGAGCCAGTTTGCCCATTTGGAGGCTTTTGCGAGATTGGCTTGCGGAATGGCCCCTTGGCTTGAACTAGAGGGACTTGAGGGCACGGAAGAACAGCTTAGAGCACGTTATGCAGGGCTAATGCTGGAAGCCATTGATGCCGCTGTTGATCCGAATTCACCTGATTATATGGAATTCAAGACCGAAGGCCAACCGCTGGTTGATGCGGCATTCCTGGCACACGCGCTGGTTCGTGCACCAAAGCAGCTTGCCGCCAAGCTGAGTGCGCGGGTCAAAGGGAACTTAATAACAGCGTTGAAGCAGACACGCCGGACAGCACCAAGCGGAAGCAACTGGCTGCTGTTCAGTGCAATGGTGGAAGCCGCTTTGTATATACTCGGCGATCCTGAATATGACCGGATGCGCGTTGGTTATGCGGTCCGTATGTTCATGGATTGGTATAAGGGCGACGGAGTTTACGGGGATGGCAAGGACTTTCACTGGGATTATTACAACAGCTTTGTTATTCAGCCGATGCTGGTGGATGTGGTAGCACTTTTTGAACAGGAGTCGGAGCAATATTCCGCATTGAAACCGCTGATTCTGGAACGGGCACAGCGATACGCTACTGTTCTCGAACGGATCATTGCACCGGATGGAACCTATCCCTTTATCGGGCGTTCGATCGTTTACCGTTTTGGGGCGTTTCAACTGCTGTCGCAGGCGGCGCTGCAGCATTTTTTGGAGGAAGCATTGCCCCCTGCACAGGTACGCTGCGCTTTGACAGCTGTGATTACGCGAATTATGGAATATCCGGATACGCTGGATGAGTCCGGATGGCTACGTCCGGGGGTATACGGTTATCAGCCGGAGCTTGCGGAGAGCTATATCAATACAGGCAGTCTTTATTTATGCGCCTCCGTATTCCTCCCGCTGGGGCTGCTCCCTTCTGATCCTTTCTGGTCAGGGGAAGAGATGAAATGGACTACATTAAAAATTACAGCCGGTGAGGATGTTATGAGAGATCATGCCTTGGAATAAAAAGTATTCAGCCATATTAGTGAAGAATAAGATGCTTCGCGGATCTGACTGATCTATAAGGAGGAAAAAAGGCATGAATAAACAGATGCTTTTGGAAATAGTGCATAAAATGAAGCCAGTCGATCTGAGCTTGTATTATCCAAAGGGGGAGGCGGCTGCTTTTTGGAAACAGGCGTTATCATCGGGAGTACTACAGGCAGATAGCAGCGAGATCCGCGCGGAGGCGGTAAGACTGGACGGGCAGTCTATACCTGAACTGTCGTATACGTTATTTTCCACTTATTCGCGTACGGGTTCGAGGCTGGAATATGAACGGGTCTATTTTGAACGGAGAAGAAGGCTGAATACTTATGTATTTCTGGCTTTGCTGGAGCCGGATCATCCGGAAGTACTGGAGAAGCTGGAGGACATCCTCTGGGCTATATGCGATGAGTACGCCTGGTGTCTTCCGGCCCACCTCCCAGCGGATCATAATGCAGCTGATATCAACCGGTATATTGATCTGTTTTCTTCCGAGACCGGATTTACTTTAAGTGAAGTTTTACTTTTGCTCGGGGAACGACTTTCGCAGCTTCTGAGATCCCGAATCCACCATGAAGTAGAGCGGAGACTGTTTCGTCCATTTCTTGAAAATGATCCTTATGATTGGGAGACAGCGCGGCATAATTGGGCAGCGGTCTGTGCGGGATCAATCGGGGCTGCTGCCTTGCTGTCTGTGGAGGACCCGGCCATGCTTGCGGATATTCTGCTGAGGACAGAGCGCGCCATGTTGTATTACCTGGAAGGGTTCGGTGAGGACGGTGCCTGTCTGGAAGGCCTTGGGTACTGGAATTATGGGTTTGGTTATTTCACTTATTATAGCGATCTGCTCTGTTCCAGAAGCGCAGGCAGACTGGACTGGTTCAAGCAAGAGAAGGTAGCGCAAATCGCGCGCTTCCAACAAAAATGTTTCATTGACGGAAGTCATGTAGCCAATTTCTCTGATTCAGTGCCTCAGGTGCTAGTACATATGGGATTGTCCCATTATCTGGCGGAAGTCTGTACGGATGTCGAACGCCCCCCATCCGCTTTGCGTGCTCCTTACACTGAAGATCATTGCAGCCGCTTTGCACCGGCTTTCCGCAATCTGATCTGGACCAGGGCTGGCAAGGAGGACGAAGCTTGGCGAGCCGCCAGCTATTTTCTCCCTGATGCCGCTTGGCTTGTCTCGCGTCATGTGTCGGAGGCGGGTTCATTCGGATTCGCAGCCAAGGGCGGGCACAATGCTGAACCGCATAACCATAATGATCTGGGACATTTCATTCTGAGCGGCCGGGGAGAAATCTACGCATCCGATCTTGGGAGCGGAGAGTATACTGCTGATTATTTTGGGGCTGGCCGTTACCAGTATGACTGCAATGGATCGCAGGGTCATTCGCTGCCGATCATTGATGGCCAGTATCAGCTGGCCGGTCGGGAGTTCAGCTCCACAGTGCTGCATGCATCGGCGGCGGAGGAGAATGATGAGCTGACACTGGATCTGACACAGGCGTATCAGGTAACAGGACTACAGTCCTTAATCCGTTCGTTCGTCTGGCATAAAGAGGAATGTCCACAGCTGGAGCTTACAGACACTTACCGGTATGCGGGAATTCCAGCGAGCTGGACGGAGC
Organism: Paenibacillus sp. FSL F4-0122; assembly: GCF_038002845.1. Taxonomy (NCBI): domain Bacteria; kingdom Bacillati; phylum Bacillota; class Bacilli; order Caryophanales; family Paenibacillaceae; genus Paenibacillus; species Paenibacillus sp. FSL F4-0122. The sequence continues at coordinate 724,597 of NZ_JBBODI010000001.1, read as the reverse complement.
GGTTTGTCACCTGGCGTGAGCCTAAGCTTTTTCATCCGGGTACCTTGCTGCTGCCGGGGACTATGACTCGCGGCGTTGAAGTGACTTACGATTCACTGAAAGTTGAGCCGGAGATTACTGTGCATATGTACCGGGATCATTTTGGCATGGAGAAGCTCTGGTATAGTCTGGACTTCCATGTGCTTCAGCTTGGCGCGGTGGGCAAACTGGTATTCACTTTTCAATTTCTATAAAAGATGGGCCTGAGCTTATAAAAAGTCCTCTATCAGAGGGTAGAGGCTAATTCGAATAAAGGCGGGATTTAGATGAGTAGATTAGTAAAGCAAGCTTGGGTAGACGAGGCTTGGGGCAAAGCCTTGGAGAAGACTAGAACGAACAACCGGAGAATCGGTGCAGAATTCCCCCATGCGAGTCAAGGCGGCAAATACGTGCTTGAAGCACCAAACTGGTGGACAGCCGGCTTTTGGCCGGGAATGCTCTGGCAGCTCTATGCTGAGAGTGGTGATGAGGATTTGAAAGCGGTTGCTGAGCAGTGTGAGGAACGGCTTGACGAGGTGCTGGATGGTTATGTGAAGCTGGACCATGACCTAGGCTTTATGTGGCTGTTGACCAGTGTTGCGAACTACAAGCTCACGGGCAGAGAAGCATCACGAGTCCGGGCGTTGAAGGCAGCCAACTATCTGGCGGCCCGCTTCAATCTGAAAGGACGCTACATCCGGGCCTGGAATCCATGGAGTGAAGGCGAGGATAACAGCGGGGTAGCCATTATCGATTGCTGCATGAATACCAGCCTGCTTTTCTGGGCTTCCGAAGTAACAGGGGATCCACGTTATCGACATATCGCTGAGGCGCATATGGATACGGTGCTGGAGCACTTCATCCGGCCGGATGGTTCGGTTTATCACATCGTCAAATTCAACCCGGAATCGGGCGAAGTGGTTGAAAAGCTTGGCGGGCAAGGTTTTGCGCCCGAGTCAGCTTGGTCGCGCGGGGCAGCCTGGGCGCTCTACGGACTGTCATTGGCCTATCATCATACAGGCAAGCAAAGTTACCTCAATGCAGCCAAGCAGGTCGCGCATTTCTTCTTGACCCGTCTGCCCGAAGATCATGTTCCACATTGGGATTTCCGTGCTCCCGGTGAAGTTGGGGAGATTCGGGATAGCTCTGCTGGTGCCTGTGCAGCGAGTGGCTTGCTGTTGTTAGCTAGCCAAGTAGATGACTCGGAGGCACATGTGTATCAGAACGGGGCTATAAGAATTACAGAATCCCTTTATAGGAATTATGGAACTTGGGACAATGCAGAAGAAGAAGGGTTGCTGCTTCATGGTACGAGTAACTATCCTGAGAATCGGAATATAGATGTTCCGCTAATCTATGGTGATTTCTTCTATGTCGAAGCGCTAGCCCGGCTAAAAGAAGCCGGACCGTTCTACTGGGAATAGGGGGCACATAATGCAGACTGAGAAGACATTTACGACTATTGCTAAAAATCCGCTAAAGACCCGGGAGGATCTGATCTCTGCTCTTGAACAGCTTACAGATCCGCTTCGGCCGCTCTACAGCAGAGGCGGTGCACGGCTGGCAATCGGCGGAACAGGAGCGAGCTATCCGGCTGCAACTGCAGAAATGGAAGGTTTCTCCCGGGTATTGTGGGGCTTAGTGCCCCTGCTCATGGGAGGCGGTGAAAGCGGGCTTTGGGATACTGTGCTGGATGGCATACGCCACGGCACGGATCCTGCCCATGAAGAATACTGGGGTGTAGTTCAAGATTATGACCAGCGTCTGGTAGAGATGGCGGTCTTCGGTTTCGCCTTAGCCGCCATTCCTGAACAGATCTGGTCACCACTTACCCAGAAGGAACAGGAGCAATTGTACAGTTGGCTGAATCAGATTAATTCCCATCCTTGCTATGACTGCAACTGGCTGTTCTTCAACGTGCTGGTTAATGTCGGATTCCGCAGAGTCGGCTGTCCCTACGACGCGGAGCAGCTGGAGAACAATCTGAAGCGAATGGATGATTTTTATCTGGGTGATGGCTGGTACAGTGATGGAATTAACGGGCATAGCGATTATTATGTTCCTTTTGCCATCCATTATTATGCGCTACTGTACGCGAAGCTGATGGAACAGGAGGACCCGGAACGTTCACAGGTGTTCAAAGAACGGGCCCGGCTTTTTGCCACCGAATTCTTGGGCTGGTTCGCTCCGGACGGATCTGCCCTTCCTTATGGAAGGAGCTTAAGCTACCGTTTTGCCCAGTCTGCTTTCTGGGGTGCCCTCGTCTATGCAGGCGTTGAAGTATTCCCTGTAGGTGTGGTCAAAGGATTAGTACTGCGCAATTTGCGCTGGTGGTTCAGCCAGCCGATCTTTGATGCCGGAGGCGTTCTGACGATTGGTTATACCTACCCCAACTTGGTCATGGCGGAGAATTATAACGCTCCCGGTTCGCCCTATTGGGCGTTAAAGACATTCCTGCCATTGGCTCTCAGCGCGGAGCATCCATTCTGGAAGGAAGAAGAACTGCCGCTGCCGGATATTCCTGCAGTTATAGTCCAGAAGCCTGCGCATCTTGTCATTGTCCGCGAACCTGCTTCCGGCCATGTGGCTGCCTTCAACAGCGGTCATCTATATACGAATGAACATACCCACACGTCTGCCAAGTATGAGAAATTTGTATACTCAACAGGCTTCGGATTCAGTGTGCCCCGCTCCGAATGGGGATTGTCTCAAGGGGCATTTGATTCCATGCTCGCTCTGAGTGAGAGCGGGGACAACTTGTATCGGGTCAGACGGCGGAATATGGAGACAACAATTGTGGACAATGTGCTGCACTCCGTCTGGAAGCCATGGACTAATGTGGAGGTTCGGACCTGGATCGTTGCTGGGCTGCCCTGGCATATTCGGATACACCGGATCGAGACCGGACGACCGTTGGACGCCGCAGAGGGCGGCTTCGCGCTTGGTCAGGAAGCGGGGGTGGAACAGCAGATCGGCCTTACAACCGCCGCAGTATCTACAGCATGGGGAACAAGCGGAGTCAAGGGTTTGATCGGCTATGAAAAGGCGGAGCTAATTTGGCCTAATGCCAACACAAACCTGCTTCATCCCCGGACTGTTTTGCCTACACTGACGACTTTCCTTGAACCTGGAATCCACTGGCTGGCTTCGGCTGTGTACGGTGATCCGTCGGGAGATTCTTGCGGGGGTATTCTTGAACAATTACCAGAGTCTATTTTGAAGGTTACTTTTGATAAGGACATCATAAAGGTTTTTACGTCTAGTGAAGCGGAAGTTATTATCAAAAGAGAGTGAGAATTACCGCTAACAACATCGTGTTAAAAGACAAGTGAATGAGTAGAGTATGACTGATTTCTCGTATAAAAAATAAATTTCTGTGGTTGTACAATTTCCCCCGTACAGGCACTTCTAGGCGCACGCCCACATACAATAAGGATGACCATGAACCCGTAAGGCAAACAGATCGGTTTCATTGTACAAGTGCGGGAGGTGTCGCCAAGTTGCCTGGATTCTTAAGCACGATTGCGTTGCTGATCAAAGAACTGACGCTGCTGGTATCATACGTAAGGAATAATGCATTTCCACAACCGCTCTCGGAGCAGGAGGAAAGCCGATACTTAGGGATGATGGCTGAGGGAGATGCCAAGGCCCGCAATTTGTTGATTGAGCATAATTTGCGGCTCGTTGCCCATATAGTGAAGAAATTCGATAACACTGGGGAGGACATGGAGGATCTGATCTCCATCGGCACGATCGGCTTGATTAAAGCTATCGAGAGCTACCGCCCGAACAAAGGCACAAAGCTGGCCACTTTTGCTGCCCGTTGTATCGAAAACGAGATCCTAATGCACCTGCGTTCGCTCAAGAAAACACGTAAAGACGTATCCCTGCATGATCCAATTGGGACGGACAAAGAAGGTAATGAAATTACACTTATCGATATTCTTGGCTCCGAAGCTGATGATGTTATTAAAGAAGTGGATTTGAAGATTGAGAAGAGCAAAATTTATCGTAACCTCGATATTCTGGATGACCGGGAAAAAGAAGTTGTCGTTGGGCGGTTTGGATTGGATACGGGTGGGGAAGAGAGGACACAGAGGGAGATTGCTAAGGAGTTGGGGATCTCGCGGAGTTATGTTTCGAGGATAGAGAAGAGGGCGCTCATGAAGTTGTATCATGAGTTTTATAAGGCTAAGCGGTGAGACTGATGACAATTACACAGTAATAATCTATTAATAATAAAACTTAAAAAACGACTTGTCTACGGATGAGTCGTTTTTTGTGTGGATAGGGTTCGCCCTACTTATGATACGGTTCATCGCACCATCTGTAACGGCAAGTTATAAGGCCATCCCTTTCGGGATGGCCCTTCCTGTAAACATGGTTACTCAAGTACTCTGTCATTTATAATTGAACTTATTTTAATTATTAGTTTCTAGTAATCTGGATACAATAGTTGCAAACTCAGCTCTAGTAATATCTTTTTCAGGCTTAAATGTACTGTCTGCGTACCCTGTAATAATATTATTGGATGCGAGTGCGTCGATGGAATCATAATACCATGCATTTCTTGTAACATCTTTGAATGATGTGTTTCCAGTACCAGTTAGCTTAAAGGCTCGAGTGATTAGTGCCGCTAATTCACTACGGCTAATCTTCTCATCTGGACGGAAGCTTCCGTCGCTATATCCGTTCATCAAGCCTGATCCGGCTGCTGCACCGATAAACTTATTCGCCCAATGAGTTGAAGCTACATCTGTAAAGTTACTTTCATGTCCTTCAAGTCCCATGTGCGTTGCAATTACCTTGATGGCTTCCGCACGAGTCAAACCTGAATTTGGGCGGAATGTTCCATCGGAATATCCCGTCAATAATCCCTTAGCAATTAGTGCGTCAATGCTTGTTTTTGCCCAATGATTCATTGTATCTACAAAACTAACAACTTTCGGCTTATCTGCTGGTGTTATTGTTTCTGCAGGTGACGGTGTTTCTATAGGCGTTGTTATTGCTGGAGGTGTCACTGTACCTCCTCCAGTATTTGGATGGGTTGGTCCATTATCTGTGTTTGGATCAGGATTAGTAGAGTTTGAAACGTATTGAAGTGCTGGAGCAAATGTTGTAAGTAGTCTAGCTTGACTTTGTTGCTCAAGAGCGTAGCTCATGCCTAAAACTTTTGCATCGTCCCATGCTCTACCAACCAGTTGCATAGAGATAGAATATCCGCTGTCATTCGTTCCTACAGGAACAACTACCGTAGGTAGTCCCATAGTAGAGGTTAATACGCCTGTGTTACGGTCTGAACTTAATTGAGAAGCTGCTGCGTCATTGTTATATACGTCGCTAATAAAACCTGCATAAACAACAGCATCAACACCATTCGCGTCCATCCAGCCTTTGATAACTTCCTTATAGTCAGTTCTATACTTAATGTAATCTTGTACAGCCTGTTCAGTCATACGAGTTGGGGTACTATATCCTCTTTGGTTATAGATAAGCACTTTATCTGAAGCTAATACACTTGCTCCATCAATATAAGGGAAGTCCTTATGAAGCTCAATATAACGTGCCCAACCTTCAGTAGATCCATTAATACCTGAAGGACGACTAGGGCCTGATGGTACAGCTGACATTTCAACCATTGTCGCCCCCGCTGCTTGAAGCTCTGAGAACTTATCCATCACTGCCTGTCCAGTATCATCATCAGCATATGCAGATACAAAGGATGCAGGAATGTATCCAATTTTCTTTCCTTTCAATGCATTAGCATCCAGAGATTCCTTCCAATCCACTGGACGCTTATGATCTGCATCAGCAGTGACTGTGAAAATATCCTGTGGGTCCGTACCCGTTGTAGCATTCAATATAATGGCTAGGTCAGTTACTGTTTTGGCAATGGGACCTGCATAATCTTGTCCCCAAGTGAGTGGCAGTACACCTGTAGTACTTGCCATACCGTCTGTACCCCGGAAGCTTTTTAAGCTAGCGCCTGTAGTTGGTGCATATAGAGATACCCCTGTTTGCGATCCCATTGCTGCTGCTGCAAAATCAGCTGCAACAGATACTGCAGACCCGCCGCTTGAGCCAAAAGATGTTTTCGATGGATAGAGTGCATTCCATGTTTGCTGCCAGCCGCTTTCACTAAAGCTTCCGCTGTTAGCAAACTCAGAAGTGTTTACTTTACCAATAATTACAGCTCCAGCTTCCCGCAGTTTTTTCACTTGGAATGCATCAGAATCAGGCTGCCAGCCTTCAAGAGCTTTACTGCCACCGGTAGTAGGCATATCCTTTGTATCATAAATATCTTTTATCGCAATTGGAATACCCAATAAATCACCTTTTACACCTTGTGCACGGGCATCGTCAGCAGCTTTTGCTTGGTTAAGCGCAGTTTCAGATACATGCAGGAATGCATGGAATCCCAATTGTCCCTCATCGTATACCTTGATTCTATCTAAATAGGCTTGAGTAATTTGTACAGAAGTAGTTTTGCCATTAATCATATCCTGCTGCATTTCTGCAATGGATTTATTCTTAACATCATACGGCGATGAAGTTACTAATTCTTTAGGTGCAGGAGCATTTGGAATAACCAGATGATCTCCAGTATCAAGTCCCTCTATAGCAGATATATCCCAGTTGCTAATTGAACGAATTTGTGCGTTTGTTAATCCGGTTACGTCTAGCAGACTATTAAGTCCATCTAGACTAGCAACCAGATTTTTTAATCCTTCTTCACCAGCTTCTCCAACTTGTACATAATTTACTAGGGACTTCGACTCACCCGGCCTAATATTTAATGTGTTAATGAACCCATAGAAATTCGCTTCATTTCCATGCTCAGCTAAGGGTATTGTGAATGGATCCTGTTGCTGATTACCTAGACCGGTTAATCCATTATCAAACGGCTTTGGAGATCCCACTGCAACGCCTAGCGGCTTATTGTTTTTGGCGCTACTATCTACAACAATCCATGAATCATCTGTAGTTACCTTTAGATCGCCTGAATAGGTTGCCTTAACTACTGAAGCATTTGTTGTTGTACCATATCCTAAAGAGCCACCGAATGATACATCAACTTTTATTGCCACATCATTTTTATTAGTGAAAGTATCAAAGAATCTCGTTCGATTATGAATAGTATCCACATACACCTCACGTGTTACAGTTACATTTCCTAGATTTACAGATTGAGCCGAAGTAAACTTATTAACGCCGTCATATTTCAAGTCAAACCCACGCATCATTTGACCATTCATCAGTGGAGCTGAAGGCGAGGACACTTTAACAAAGATATTGCCGAAACCTTGTACTTGTGTAGCACCAACTGTACGTAAACTTCCTGTGTCTAAGCTAGGAGCAAAGACATCGTGAATCTCCCATACTGTGCCACTTTCTGAAGTAACTCTAGTTAAAGCGTCAGCTGTTTGGAACGGAATTACACTCGTAGCAATAACAGATAACACAATTGAAGTAGCTATAAATTGCTTTTTACTCCAATTTTTTTTTGCTGGTGAATATTCAGATCGGGTGGAACCAGAATGCTCTCTTTTAGTTTCACGTAGACGTTTGAACTTATTCATGTGCGTAATCTCCTTTTCCTGTATGTATTTTATTATTTAATGTTAGGAAATATAACACTAGTATTTGTTTCAGTCAATGAATATTATGAATTTAATATATTTTAAGTTTGTAAAAAGAAAAAAATAGCTCTTTTAATTATATAATGTAATGTATATGTAAACTATTGCGCTAAATATATTACAATTTATGATAGTTTTTGGAGAATCCATAGGATATTGAGTATCATCATCCAGCTGCATCACCAAAAACCTTGAATTTTACTTAACTTTATGTGAATTTGACGAAATGAAAAAGAAAAGGAATAGCTAAAAATTAACGGAGAATATTATGTTTTTCATTTCATGAAAGTGGAAGATTGAAGATTCTATATCGGAGCATGGCATAAGGCAGAATCACTGATGATTCCAGATGCATAGCCGCAAGATCACTAATGGGCATCCTGAAAAGAGTAAAGTATCTGTTGGGAAAGAAGCCATAAGAATAGCCAGGTAGTGTATCTGGAATAAGTGAGATTTCATTGTGGAAACCCTTTAGCGGGTGGTAACGTTATAAGGCAGATGAGGATGCAAAGGAACAAGGCTTTGAAATTATTGTGTTTTATATGGGACTAGCAGATGTTCGGCTAAATATTGAATGTATTGCTCTACGTGTGAAAAACGGTGGCTATCATATTGAAACCGAGGATATTGTTAGATGCAATTTAACAAGTATGAATATTCTGATATCTCACTTAGAGTTGATTGATCAAGTAAAGCGTTATTTAAATGGATTACCAGGATGTACACAAGAAATCAATCGGAAACTACAAATTAAATATAATATGCAAAAGGAAACCAATTCGAATCAGAATCGATCGTAATTGGTTTATTTTTTTGACCTCACATCGTTGTCCATAACCTTAAGAAATCGATAATACTGTGGAAGACATGGAGGATTTGATCTCCATCGGCACTATCTGTCAAATTAAAGCTATTGAGAGCTATCGTCCAAACAAAGGAAGCAAACTAGCCACATTTGCAGCACGTTGTATTGAAAACGAAATTCTGATGCACCTGCGTTCGCTCAAGAAAACACGTAAAGACGTATCCCTGCATGATCCAATTGGGACGGACAAAGAAGGTAATGAAATTACACTTATCGATATCCTTGGCTCCGAAGCTGATGATGTCATTAAAGAAGTCGATCTGAAGATCGAAAAGAGTAAGATATATCGTAACCTTGATATTCTGGATGACCGGGAAAAAGAAGTTGTGGTTGGGCGGTTTGGATTGGATACAGGTGGAGAAGAGCGGGCGCAGCGGGAGATTGCCAAAGAGCTGGGGATCTCGCGGAGTTATGTTTCGAGGATAGAGAAGAGGGCGCTCATGAAGCTTTATCATGAGTTTTATAGGCTAAGCGGTAAACTCATAATCACAAGGTAGTATCCGTTAACCGGCATACATAGAAAGCTTCAAGGACCATATTAGAATTTTTTAGAGAAGATATAGTTCAGCGAATTTTTGTATTAAACCAACTCATAAAAATACATGAGAAAGGGAGAGGGCAAATTGTTAAGTGGTGCTCTGAAGAGTACATATATCCAGTCATCTTTTGCGATTATCCTGGGTATTGGGCATATTGCATTTTGGCTGTGAAGATATTTAGCTGTTGTTGCAATTAAAAAGAAAGGTACGGAAATCTTTAGTTAAATACAACACAAAAGCTTATTAAATATAACTAAATTTGAGTATCAAGCGAAATGAAAAACCACTTATGCTCGGAAATCCCAAGCTTGCTTAAGTGGTTAATCGTGCTTTTGAATCTTATAACAACCTTAAGTTGTCGGGTTCAATGCCCCTTGATACTCATCCATTAAATTGTCGATAATCTGCTGTACGGACAAAATCTCTTTAATCTCATGAACTCTGGACCCAGCAAAAACCAATCCGTTCTTAACATCTCCTCTAAGGGAAGTGAGCAGGGATTCCATTGTACAGAAGCGATGTGAACAAACCTTTAGACAATTATAGCATTTGACTATCTTTAATTTGGCATCATCACTGATCCGGTCCGTAAATTCATTCCGAATCGCTCTACCTTCTAGACCCACAGTAGACTTGATTAGGACAGTATCTCCTTGCTGAGCATCTACATACTTTTGCTTGAAGGCTAAGGGAGCATCACACTCAAGGCTAGCCACAAAACGGGTACCCATTTGAACACCAGATGCGCCGATCCGAAGGGCTTTTGCGATATCATCCCCTGTTAGAATTCCACCCGCAGCAATAACAGGAATCGAAACGGCCTCTAAGACTTCAGGAAGGATATCAAACATGGATCTGTCTGTACCTAAATGCCCTCCAGCTTCGAACCCTTCCACAACGACTGCGGAGGCACCAAGTCTTTCGGAAATTCGGGCTAATTTGGCGGATGAAACAATAGTTACGACAGGAGTACCATATTCTTTACCCCAAGCATAAATATCTCTAGAAATTCCGGCTCCGGAAATAATAAAGTCAACCTTTTCCTCCAAAGCAATCTTCATTTTTTCGGCAAAGTCCTTCACTGCGAATAGTACATTCACACCGATGTAGCCATTCCCTTTAGAGAGTTCTCTTGTTTTGCGAATATGCATTCTCAGCTCATCAGGAGTGATCCCTGTACCAGAGATGGTGCCGATCCCGCCTGCATTGGCTACAGCAGCGGCTAGTCCACTTAAGGATATGCCTACACCCATTCCACCTTGAATAACAGGAACTCTCGATTTAATATGTCCGAATTGGATTGTTGGAAGTTTCAATTACACACCTCTTTTGCAAGTTGTTGACATTATTAATACTCCTCTAGAGTAATAAGATATATCGTAACACAGCTAATTCTTTCCCGGATGTGACTGTAAACATGCTCAAACTATGTTAAATATCATGTCTTTCAACTGTTTTCTTTAAGTTGTTGATATCAAGTGAAAATTTAAGAAAACGAAGTGACTATTAAAAAAAGGACAATGAATAACAAAAAAAGAGCCATCCATCCGGTAAAACCTTCATACTTCTATCAACGCTTTTCTATCAAGAAAGTGGATTTTGACATCGTATCGTGTCCACAACCTCAAAAATTCGATAATGCCGGAGAAGACATGGAGGACTTAATCTCCATCGGAACCATTGGCTTGATTAAAGCCATCGAGAGCTATCGTCCGAACAAAGGAACCAAACTGGCCACATTTGCAGCACGTTGTATTGAAAACGAAATCCTAATGCACCTTAGATCCTTAAAGAAAACGCGGAAAGACGTATCCCGCGGCTGTCCTCGCAGTGGGCGCCATCCAGTTTTCCGCTGGCGAGAGGCTTGGCGTATTTCACTGTTCAGCGAATACGGGTCAGAACACTGGCTTGCAAGCAAGCTTGTTGCTGTTAGTCTGGCAATAGTGCTTGGTGTTATTACAAGTATTTTGCTGTGCCATCGGCATTATTACAAGCAATATGGATAGGAGGGAAGAGTGGTGCGAGGAGCTGAGTTAAAACTTACCGCGGTTGAACTTCTTGCAGATAATGGTCACCTGCTGCTAGGGAATGTGAATCTGGCTTTGCCGCCAGGCTGGTATGGTCTGGAGGGAGCCAATGGCAGCGGAGAACAGCATTGCTCAAAGCGATAGCTGGCCTCGGCCTCTAACTGGCGGGCAATGGAGACTTTTCTACCCTTATTATTTGCAAAATAATGTATAGGGCGGTTTTTAAATGAGGATACGTATGAAGGGCAGATTGATAATCCGCTGACACTGAATTTGTATACGTATGTGGAGAACAATCCGTTAACTCATGTCGATCCAACAGGACACTATACTGAGAACCAAGTGGATTTGATGCTTACAACAGCTTGAATTTCTGGGAGTAAATCACAACTCTATTGGGATATTCGTAGCGATCTTGGTTCATCAAAACCTATTCAATATTTAGATGAAAAGGGCAGAAAGCAATGGCTGAATCTCTTTAATATGGCTACATCAGCTGAAAGTAGCAAGGAACAGGTTACATCGGCAAAGAATCAATTAATGAGAGATTATGGAAGAGTCCAAGCTATGGACGATGCTATGCTTGGCGCTGCTTTAAGTCTATTTGCCGGTGGAAGTAAAGATAAAGTTCTAAAAACTCAAGTAAGCGGTAAAGCCTTAAGATTAATAAATAAAGAAACAGATATGTTAGCGGAATATTTGGGTTTTACAAAGACGAAATTAAAAATTAAGGATAAACCAGTGTATAAAAATGGTAAACTCTATATTGTCCAAGATCTTGATTCGCATATCGAAGGTATATGGAAAATGGCTACAAAACCAGAATATTTAGCTAGTAAAGATACTCGTTTGGGTACTTATGATGCGTTATTAAATAGGATTGGAGATTGAAATGTACAAATTCTTTTGGAGGATTACTAAATTTGACCCAACTAATCGTATAAAAGGAGTGTATAAAAATGAAGAATGGACTTCAATAAGTGAAGTGGGAAGAGTATTTTCAGCTGAGAAATTCCTGTTAGAACATTATTTGGAAACTGAATCATTATATATAACGGCTATAAATTTAATAATGAATGAGAATAACTTAAACACAATTCAAGTAGTAGATCTAGAAAAATATTATTTTGACGTGGAGAAAGCTGAATTCCGTGACATCTACACTGACGAGATGAAAAGTGTTTATAACAGTGTGAAAAACGGCGACTATATCTCTATGTATGAATTGAAATTACTTTCTCAATTAATTTTAAGAGAAAAGATTTGGTGTAAATTTCAAAGTAGGGAGATGTTTGTTCACTTTGGTTTTGATTATTACATGTATATTGGGAGTTTGAAGGAATGTAAAGATTCTTTAATAAAGATCAGTAGTTCAGGTTTATTTGTTGAGAGTTTTGAATCACCTTATTTGGAAGAATAGTAGTGCTTTAGCCACATACGAGTGTAATAACTCTATGTGGCTTATTTTTTGTAATTTAGCATTTGACATTCTGAGTATGGCGGTTGTTGAGATTATAGTTATGATGCTCTAAATCGTCTAACCTCCGTCTACGATGCATTAAAGCACACACGCTTTACGTACGATGGGAATGGTCAACTTGCGAAAGTCACAGTGCAAGATAAAGGTGGAACGGAGTTTTGGAAATACAGTTAATAAAATTATTAGAGAGACAGCAAAAGCGCAGCGTGCAGCTGAAAGATTAAGGAATGTAGCAATTCGTGAGCAATAAAGGAATTTAAGGCTGCAACGTCAATATGAATGTGAGAATGAGAGCATGCCATTAAACAGTCGATACGTGAATAAAAGGCATATGAAAAAGAAGAAAAAGCGCTATACATAGAAGGACGTAAAGAAGAAACTAAAGATAATAATGAAGAAGTTCATTACCGATTAAATGAATTTAAATCCATTATTAGTGAAACGCTCAGCCTTGATGACAAAATTTCTTTCGAATCACTGTACAAGAAGGATGATTATCCCGAGTTTGTTGAACCTTACGTTAAGCCACTTCCGGCTAATCCCTTACCAGTGAGAGAAGGCTTCTTTGCAGGAGTTGCTATGGAAGCCTCTTATGTGGAAAAGGTACTTGGCCTCGGGAAAAGAAGCGCTTCTAAGATCTATTGAAGCAGCGAAGAATGCATACCACTATGCCCTTAATAATCATGAGTCTATTCAAAATAAAATAAATGATTTAATTACGGGAAATACCTTATTTCCGCAAAATATCCATATAAAAACAAATGCTAATAAAGTCCATACTATTTAACAGAAATACTTATGAAAATATCAGTTCCAGTCCAAGTTCAAAAATAGTTTTAAATTTGATTGAAAAAATAAATTTTTTACCAAAAAGGGAGGGAATCAATTATGGGGAATTTACCTCTAAGTAAAATGGATTATGAGAGTATTAAAAAATTAAAGCAATTAAATAAAAATGATCTTTTAGATCTGATTGAAGGGTTATCGATATATTTAAAGGATAGGAATTTTCCTATATTTGAAGATGTTGTGGATTTATTACTTAATTTTAATAAGGAACTTATTCCACTCATCAATAGAATATTCGAAGGGGAGGAAAGTGATTGGAAATTAAATGTTTTAGAATATTTATTGCCTCAGTTTCCTATTGGAGTTCTTATTGAACTAGAAGTCAGTTTAATCAAGCTTGTTGAAACCCCAACTACATTAGATAGGGAATTAGAAGTTGATATGGCTGCTAAGGAAGTGTTAAAAAAACTCAGGCTTAAGGATGGAGCCGACCCTATCAATATGATTTTAGGTAGGAGGATAAAGATGGAGATCAAAAGATTAATCCCGAAAGATAAAATGGATATCGAGTCAGTAAATAAATTAAAAGCATTGGATATAAATTTAATTAAACCGATTATTCCTGATTTATTAGAGTGGACCGCAGATGCAAATTGGCCTACTTCAAAAGAAATTGGGAAGTTGCTGCTTCCGTTAGGCAGGGAATTAATTCCTCATCTCAGGAAAATTCTCGCTTCTGATGACGACTGTTGGAAATATTCAATACTTGTAAAGTTGGTTATAAATCTACCGAAAACTGTATTATCGGAGATGGAAGCTGACCTTAAAAGATTAGCCTTTAACCCAACTGAACGTGAAAAACAAGAATTAGTCGACGAAGAAGCAGCCGATATTTTATCACTTCTATATCAAATATGAAGAGTACTGAGGAGTGTTTTCCTATATTTCAATATGCAAGGGCACGTTTATTGTTTTATCAATAAATGATACTCTTGTATTTTGAAAATATTCTAGATAATATTGTCTTTGGCCAATTTGGATTGGATACAGGTGGGGAAGAGCGGACGCAGCGGGAGATTGCTAAGGAGTTGGGGATCTCGCGGAGTTATGTTTCGAGGATAGAAAAAAGGGCGCTGATGAAGTTGTATCATGAGTTTTATAAGGCTAAGCGGTAGGGTCTTAGATAATAACTAAATAATCACTATTGAGTGTTTTAGAAGCGACTTGCCAATAAGGGAGTTGCTTTTTTGTTAAGAAAAGTAAAGAGCAGTGAAAGTGATGATATTTCAATGTAGAGACGGACTAATGGGTTTAATAATCAAAGTTTAACAGTCGAACCGAAGGAGATATTAAAGCTCAAAAAGAATGGGGATTAGGCAACTTGTTGATGAGATCTCTAAGAGGATTGTTTAACATAAAAATGGACAGCATGTACTTGCTTTATCAATAATGTGGAATTAACTAGATATATATGTAAAAATAATTAATTTCTTTTATAATGTTCATTTGAGGTAAGAGGTTCGCTTGAGAAGAAATTCAGAAGACCGGTAAGAACAAAGACCAAAAGTATTAATAAAGAATTTATTAGTATTGGAGTTCCCGGAAAAACAACACAAGTCCGGAGAATGAATCCGGATTGTGTCGATTATAAAGGGCTGGATGAATGGAAGCCGCTATAGCTGGTGGAAGACTCACGTATAATCAGCTGAGGCGGAATAATAATTCTGGTAGGTTCTGACTGATCGCCGTTGATTCGTTTGAGCAGCAGCTTGGCAGCCTCGCTTCCCCATTTATCCTGGAATACGGAAACGCTGCTTAGACCAGGCTTGGCAGTCTCCGTTTCCTGTACATTGTCAAAGCCAACGATGGCCATATGTTTCCCAGGCGTACGTCCTTGCAACTGCAGGCCGATCATGGCGCCCAGGGCAATGACATCATTGTTGCAAAAGCAGGCGGTTGGCGGATTGTTTAACTGCATCGCCTCTTGCACAGCGCGGGTGCCGCCGTCACGGTTGATCGGGCTTGTAATGATTAGAGCGGGATCGATCTCCAATCCAAATTGCTGCAGGGCTTGGCAGTAACCGGCAAAACGCTCCTTGTAGGATGTGTTTCCCTGAGGGCTGCCGCCCAGATAAGCGATGCGCCGGTGCCCTTGCTCGATGAGATGGCGCACGGCCATTTCGGCTCCCAGCCGATAATCGGTCCCGACATAGTCGGTATTCACGGTATCAACCTCACGTCCAATCAGCAGCGTGGGGATGTTTAGATTTTGCAATTTGGTGAACAGGGCGGGCGATGTAGAGGCGACAGGAGTCATAATAATGCCGCACACACGGTGCTCAAGCATTGTTTCCAGCACACGCTCCTGCTTTTCGGTTGATTCAAAGCTCATGCCCAGCAGCACATTGAACCGCTGTTCGTATAGAACATGCTCAATATGCGTCAATATATGTGGATAAAACGGATTTTCGATATCAGTGACAATAACGCCTATCGTTGAGGAACGCTGTAATCTAAAGCTGGCGGCTACGCGATCATATACATAGCCGAGCTTTTCCATGGAGTCCAGCACCTTTTTGTGTGTACTAGGTTTAATGGATTTGCTGCCGCGAACGACAAGAGAGGCGGTTGCTCTCGAAACGCCGGCATCATCGGCAACATCTTGTAGTGTAACTCTTTTTTCTCTAGAAACCACAAACTTTTCCTCCTCTCAACTACCTTCCAGTATATCATAATTCATTTGACAGAAAGGTTTAAAAAATAGTGTTGACAGGCTACTGTAGAGCTGATAACATAAATCAAAGTAAACTGATAGGAATTGTTTTAGGTTGAAATTAGATCGATCTAATTTATTTAGAAAAAGCATTTTCTGGGTGCATGAAAGGAGTGGATAGGATGGTCGGACAACTGGAGGGCAAACCTACGGAGCTTGTCGGTTCAGGCATAGAAATTCGTGATTTATTTAAATCATTTGGAGGTAGGGAGGTTTTGTCTGGTATTAATGTCAACATTACGGACGGGGATATTTTCGGACTTGTTGGGGTGAGCGGCGCGGGCAAGTCAACGCTTTTGCGCTGTATCAACGGTCTGGAGACCTTTGACCGCGGCAGCTTGCATGTCAACGGAGTTGAAATCCGCAGCATGCGGGGAGCAACACTACGCAAGTTTCGCAGCAATATCGGCATGATCTTTCAGCATTTCTCTCTGCTGGAGCGAAAAAATGTGTATGACAACATTATGTTTCCAATGAAATGCTTTGGCTACAATAAAGCGGTGGCTGATGCGCGCGTGAAAGAGCTGCTGCAGCTCGTGGAATTGACGGACAAGGAAAAGGCACTGCCGCGCGAGCTTTCCGGCGGACAGAAGCAGCGGGTTGCCATCGCCAGGGCGCTTGCTATGAACCCACGCATTCTGCTTTGTGATGAAGCGACAAGCGCACTTGATCCCAACATCACCAAATCCATTCTGGGTCTGCTCAAAAAAATTAACAAAGAGCTTGGCATCACCATTGTCATTGTGACGCATCAAATGGAAGTGGTAAAAGAAACTTGCAACAACATCGCGGTGCTCAGCAAGGGTCAGTTGCAGGCTGCCGGAGCGGTGCAAGATATCTTCCTGGAAAACTCCGGTCATCTGAATGATTTCCTGGGCGCACATGAAGTGAAAACTGGCGAGGATAACATTCTGTTTGAGCTTATTCAGCGACCAGGTCAGGAAGACATGCTTTCCCGCTTCGCCTTGTCAACAGGGGTGCCGTTTGAAGTTGTATGGGGCGGACTGGACCGTTATGTGGACAGTATCGCGGGGGCGTTCACCTTATCGGTCAGCAGGCAAGATTTTGACAAGGTCAGGGTCTATCTGGAGCAGAGCGGCATGGAATGGAGGAATTTGTAATGTATCAGTACGATTACCAGACTCTGCTCGATAAAATCATTTTTCCGGGGCTGCGCGATACGCTGATTATGTTGGGCGGCACCGTTGTGACCTGTACCCTGTTCGGTTTCATTTTGGCACTCATTCTCATTACTACAGATGCCAAAGGACTCAGGCCCAACCGAGCAGTCTACGAGACCTTCAGCGCCATCATTAATGTGCTGCGTTCTGTACCCTTTATTATTCTCATTATTACAATAATTCCGTTAACTCGCTTTGTTGTGGGGACGACCATTGGTACAACAGCTGCCATTTTCTCCATTACCATTGTAGGTTCTCCGTTACTGGCGAGATTGCTGGAGGGCTGCTTTAAGGAGGTGAATCCGAGTCTGATCGAGGCTGCTAGGTCATTTGGCGCATCCGATTGGCAAATAACATTTAACGTTATTGTCAGTGAGGCGATTCCATCCATCATTTCAAACTTAACGATTGGTTTTATTTCGTTGCTGGGCTTTACAGCTATGGCAGGGACCGTTGGAGCCGGCGGGCTGGGGGCAGTTGCGCTTTCCTATGGCTACCAGAATTTCAATGACACGATTATGTACACAACCGTTGTTATTTTAATTGTTATTGTTCAATTTATACAACTGGGCGGGAATATGTTGTACCGCAAGTTGAAATAAAACATCAGAAATGAGGGGTTTTACATGAAAAAACAGGCAACTGCCAAGCTGATTCTGATCATGACCACTGTCATTGTGCTGCTGGTCGGATGCTCTCAGTCATCCAGCTCATCCTCCGACGCACAATCGGATGCAAAGTCCCAAAAAATTGTGATTGGCGTGATTGCCAGGGAGCAGCCGGATATTGATTATGTGGCCGAAAAGCTGAAGCCGGAAGGCTATCAAATTGAGACGCAAGTCTTCAATGACAATATTGCCTTGAACAATGCGACTGCAGACGGCAGTATCGATGCCAATTATTTTCAGAATGAAAAATATATGAACAGCTTCAATGAAAGCAACGGTACAGAGTTGGTCGCTTATGGCCCGAATATTTATACAACACCGGTGCTGTTCGTATCCAAGAAATACAAAACTGTGGATGAGCTGCCGCAAGGAGCGAAGATCGGCATTGCCAACGATTCCGCCAACAGGGCGCGAGAACTGCAACTATTGGCGGACAATGGGCTAATCCAATTGCGCGAGGGTATTGACCTGCCAACAGTACTCGATGTTGTCGAGAACAGCAAGAAGCTCGAATTCGTTGAAATTGATCCGCGCAGCCGCGTAGGGGCTTTTGCTGATCTGGACGCCATGACTGCGCCGGCTATTACGGTAGCTCAAATGAATGATCCCCAGGTGACGATTGATACGGCGCTGCTACAGGAAACACCTGAGGTATACAAACAATATGGCGGTATTTTGCTGGCTATTAAGAAAGGAACTGAAGAGAAGAATAAGGAATGGCTGGATGCTATCGTATCGGTGATGACTTCGAAAGAATATTCGCAATGGCTGCTGGATACGTACAAGGGAGTCAAGAAACCGTATAACGAATAATGCATCCTGAGTAATGGGAATGCGGAAATAAGCAAAGCGTTTGTCTGAAAAAACTAACTATAATGATAAAGGAGTGCTGAACCATGGCAACTGTATTGGCATACGCAACGACATCTCTGAAGGAAGAACAAAAGACAAAATTGGTAAGTGAGTTGGGCACGGCAGTAACAACGGGTCTTCGCCTGCCTCCGGAGCTAAGAACTATCTCCTGGATCGAACTTCCACAGGCATCGACAACACCTAAGGACTTTTATGAAATTACATTTTTTGTATACACCGCACCAGGAAAACCAGTTGAGGCGAAGCGGGACTTGGTTCGTAATCTGCAGGAGACTACGGATCGGGTGCTTTCCGGCTTGCAGGTAAAAACGATTGTCATCATTAAAGAACACGCCGATGAAAATGTGGGTGTGGGTGGGCAGCTCCGGCTGGATATTGTTGCTGCACAGGCGAATCAATAAAGTGGGAGGATACAGTCACGATGAGATATAAGGAGATTGGACAGAGCGGCATACAAGCCTCTGTCGTTACTTTCGGCGCTTTCGGTATTGGTGGAGGATTCCAGTTCCCAGATACCAATGATACGGAATCGATTCGCGCCATTCATGCCGCGCTGGATCTGGGCATCAATATAATTGATACTGCCCCGGTTTACGGCTTTGGGCACAGTGAGGAAATCGTTGGGCAAGCGATCAAAGGCCGGCGGGATAATGTCATTATTTCGACAAAATGCGGCTTGTGGTGGGGTGACGAGGAAGGCAGTTATCGTTTTACCTGGGACGGGCATCGCGTGAAGCGGAATTTGAGCCCGCGAACGATTCGCATGGAGGTGGAGCAAAGCCTGAAGCGGTTAGGGACGGATTATATCGATATTTACTATACACATAATCCGGCGATGGAGCCTTTTCTAACACCAATTGAAGAAACGATCGAGGTGCTGATGCAACTGAAGCAGGAAGGCAAGATTCGCGCCATAGGCGCGTCCAATTGCGAGCCGCATCACGTGCAGAGCTACATCGATTATGGTGAAATCTCAATCGTGCAAAAAAAATTCAATATGCTGTCCAGAGAACCCGAGCAGGCGATCCTGCCTCTGTGCAACGAGCATCAGATTAGCTTCCATGCGTATTCGCCGCTGGCGCAAGGGTTACTGACAGGACATATTCGGCCTGATCATGTGCTGGAGCCGAACGATCCCCGCCAGAACGATGCCTGGTGGCATGGACGCAACCTGAAGCTGGCCACTGAGTTTGCCGGCGGTCTGGTTGAGATCGGAAGTGAATATGGGGTTAGCGCCAGTTCTATTGCCGTAGCCTATTTGTTGAACAAGCATGCCAATGTCAATGTGATTTGCGGCATTCGCAAGGAAAAGCACCTTCATGAGAATATTGCCGGTGCCGAGGTAGTACTGCCGCCAAATGTCATAGCTGAGCTGGATTTCCGTCTACAAAAGCTGGAACTTGCAGCCGAGCTGTAAACCTGAAAGGGGTGAGCGATTATGACCAGTATGGAGCTGGACAAGCAGGTTGAACAGTTTCTAACCGATCATCAAGCGGCGATTCTCGAAGATATCAAACGTCTGATTCGTGTGCCGAGCGTGGACACCACCTTTCATCCGGATAGCCCGGAGCCTTTTGGTGCCGAATGCGCTGCTGTATTGCGTGAGGCGGAGCAGTTGGCCGCGCGGGAAGACTTGTCGGTAACGGCTTTTGCTGGCTATGGCATTAAGGTGCAGCTGGGAGACAGTGAGGAGGGCATCGGCTTGTTCGCCCATCTGGACGTGGTGCCCGCAGGGCGGGGCTGGAGCTTTCCGCCCTTCTCCCCGTTCGAGAAAGATGGGTTTCTATTTGGCCGAGGTGCGATGGACAATAAATCGGCTGCTGTGCTTGCGCTTTATGTACTGAAGTTTTTCAAAGAGACCAACGTGCGGCTGGATCATAATGCTTATGTATTTCTGGGCGTCAACGAAGAGAGCGGCATGCGGGATATCCGCTATTTCCTGTCCCAGCATCAGTCGCCGTCCTTCGGGATTGTTGCTGACGCTTATTATCCGGTATGCTATGCGGAAAAAGGGATTGTGCGAGCCGATGTGACTGGAAGCGCGTCCGACGACAGGTTGCTGTCCTTTCAAGCTGGCGAGGATTACAATATGGTGCCCGCCGTTGCGGAGGCCCGGTTGCGCGGATTAACCTCATACGAAGTGCAAAAGCTGCGGTCGGAGGGGTTTGAAGTCGCGGAGCTAGAGGGGATAGCGGTTGTTCGCGCGCAGGGTAAGGCCGGGCATGCGGCGTTTCCTGCCGGGACGCAAAACGCGGCAAGAAAGCTGGCGGGGGCGCTCCTTGCGCATGAGCTGGTTGAGGATGCTGCGGCGCGTGCTGTGCTCACTTTTTTGTCACAAGCGCTGGGTGACCCTTACGGGGAGGGGCTTGGTATCACTCACAGGGATGAAACGGGTCCTACCACCAGCAATGCCGGCATCGTAGCGTGGAATGAGGGAACCGTTCGGATCGGAATCGATGTCCGTTACGGTCTGTCACAATCCGCGGATGCGCTGCGGGAGCAGTTGGCAGCCTACTCGCGGCAGCATGGACTGTCACTGACTGAGTGGACGGACAGTCCGCCACACTACATGGACAAGGATGACCTGATCATAGCGGCCTTATGCAGACTTGCCAACAGTGAGCTGGGCTTGTCGCAAGCGCCCTATGCAATGGGTGGGGCAACGTATGCCAGATGGCTGCCGCGCACAGTAGCCTTCGGCCCGCTTCGCACCGATGTACAGACTCCTTTTCCCGAAGGAAAAGGGAGCAGCCATCAGCCGGACGAGGCCATGCGCATCAGCCAGATCTGGGACGCATTCAAGATTTATATTAAGGCAATTGTGGAAATTGACCAGCTGCTGAGTGACCAAGAAGAGACTGGGTGAGGTGAGCAGCGCGGCGGGTTTCAGATAAGAAAATAAATACACACTTTTTATGCCCACGCAACTTGGCTGCCAAGGTTTTTAGCAGACATTAGAAGCTGGGCTTATTTTCATTTTCTGTGATAATAAAAAGACTTGGCTTCGAACTGGACAACTCTTTCTGTTGGGGCGTGGATCTCCATTGGCACAATCGGCCTGATTAAATCTATTGAGTGCTATCGTCCAAACAAAGGAACAAGGTTAGCCACATTTGCTGCTCGTTGTATTGAAAACGAAATCCTGATGCACCTGCGTTCGCTCAAGAAAACACGTAAAGACGTATCCCTATATGATCCAATTGGGACGGACAAAGAAGGTAATGAAATTACACTTATAGATATTCTTGGCTCCGAGGCTGATGATGTCATTAAAGAAGTAGATCTGAAATCGAAAAAGCAGTGTTCCCTTCAAAATAATGCTCAGTGCTGACCGATCTGCTTATCCAAATCATTGAATACTATCAATAAAGATAACCGTCAAACAATAGAATATATGATATAATGACGTGGTTGTTGTATGGTGCAATTTTAATATGAAAAATAGGATGGGCAATATGAAGGGTTATCTTTATAACGTTGATAAAAAACGATTGATTATTATGGTTATCGGCAATGTATTTCTGGGCATGGGAATCAGTATTTTTAAGCTGTCCGGCATGGGGAATGATCCCTTTAGCGGCATGGTAATGGCACTTGCAGAGTGCGTCGGTATAACATATGCAAATTTTCTGATCTTGCTGAACCTGGTATTGTTTGTAATCGAATTCATAACCGGACGAAGGTTTATTGGAGCCGGGACTTTTGTAAACGCAATCTTTTTGGGATATATCGCTACGTTCTTTCATAGTACTTGGCTATCTCTGTTGGGCGAACCTCAGCTGTTATGGCAGAGGGTGGTCGTCGTAGCGATTGGCGTGGTGGTATGCAGTTTTGGGGTATCCTTGTATCAGACATCGGCTGTGGGAGTAGCTCCTTACGACAGCCTGTCCCTGATTATGAGGGATAACTTCCCGAAAATATCTTATTTTTGGCACCGGATGTTTACGGATGCGCTTTGTGCTTTGATTTGCTTCCTGGCAGGAGGCGTTATAGGCTTAGGAACTCTAGTGTCCGCACTTGGTCTGGGACCCATTATTCATTTTTTTGATGTGAATTTTACGGAGAAGCTGCTGGCAAAAAAGCGTCCAAATTAAGAAAGGCGGGGCAGATCAATCTGCCCCGCCTTTACTGTAATTTGAAGGTTCATTTCTAATGAGTAAATGCACTCTTAATGTTATTTTTTTTATGAACATCTTCCGTGCCGCTATCCAAGGCGGTCTTGTAGTAGAAGCATTTATGTTCTATGACTTCCATCGTTTTTCTTAATTCTTCCATCTGTGCTTCTACGGAAGCTTTTCGCTCCAGGAACATGTCATATCTCTGCTGCAAGGTGGAGTCCCCCTCAGAGCACCACTCAATGAAATGTTTTATTTCCTTAATCGGCATCCCGGATGACTTCAGGCATTCAATTACTTTTAAAGCGTCCATATCCGTTTCTTTGAAAACGCGTTTCCCGCTGGGGGTTCTTTCTATAAAAGGCAAAAGCCCCTCCTTGTCATAGTAACGCAGGGTATGTGATGTCATATTAAAGTATTCTGCAACTTCACTTATGGAGTATGTCTTCATCATCTATCTCCAGTCTTAATTATATTTTGTGCTTGACTTAGAGTTAACTTTAAGTAATAACATAGGTTTTGTAAAGTCGGCATTACAGTTTTTTATATTAACTAGAAGAGAGGTTTCACTATGATAAAAGTTAATGCACGCGCTACATTCAGTCAGGAAGGCCCGTTCAAGCTAACTACAATCGAACGCCGGAATCTGCAGCCGCACGATGTTCTTATAGAGATTAAATACGCGGGCATTTGCCACTCGGATATTCATACAGCCCGCGGGGAGTGGGGACCGGTTAAGTATCCACTTGTTCCAGGGCATGAGATCGCCGGTATTGTCAGCCAGGTCGGTTCCGAAGTTACAAAGTACACAGTTGGCGATCGTGTAGGGGTAGGTTGTATGGTTGACTCCTGTGGAGAGTGCAGTAATTGCCAGAAAGGTGAGGAGCAGTATTGCCTGAGTGGAAATACGGGCACCTATGGAGCTATCGACCGGCACGGTCACTATACACAGGGCGGATATTCCACGCACATCGTTGTAACAGAAGACTTCGTGGTCCGGATTCCTGACGCTATTCCGCTTGACGCGGCTGCACCGCTTTTGTGTGCAGGAATCACCACCTATTCACCGCTGCGCCATTGGGGAGCCGCTCCCGGCAAAAAAGTAGCTGTAGTGGGTCTTGGCGGGCTTGGACACATGGCTGTGAAGATTGCTCATGCTATGGGAGCTGAGGTTACTGTGTTATCACAGTCACTGAAGAAGAAGGAAGACGGATTGCAATTAGGAGCGGATCATTATTATGCCACAAGCGATCCGGAGACATTTAAGCAGCTTGCCGGTTCATTCGATCTAATCGTGAATACAGTAAGCGCACAGATTGATATCGATGCCTATCTTTCACTTCTAGCGCTGGATGGTACATTAGTCAATGTCGGTGCGCCTGCTGATCCATTGGCAGTTAACGTATTCTCGCTGATCGGCCACCGCCGTTCGTTTGCCGGATCGATGATTGGCGGAATCCGTGAAACGCAGGAAATGCTTAATTTCTGCGCTGAACATAATATTGCATCTGAAATCGAGGTCATTTCTGCTGACCGGATAGATGAAGCCTGGGAGCGTGTGCTTGCTTCAGATGTCCGTTACCGGTTTGTCATCGACATCAGCACGATGGGGAACGAATAAGAGACGTCCTCTTTCTTGACATCGGTTCGTGTCCACAACCTCAAGAAATTCGATAACATAGCGGGAAATCGCAAGGAGCTGGAAATCTCACGCAGTTGTGTTTCGAGAATAGAAAAACGGCGTTGCTTCATACAGCAGCGTAGTGTATAAATGCTAAATAGGCAGAGCAGTGCTTCTACCATTGGGGTAGGAGGGCGGCTCTGCTTATTGTCGTTACTGCAAGTGAATATTTTGGATCAGCTGATTCTGCTGTTTTATGAAAAAGATGATTCTTTAAAGGTTGGAATTTTTAAAAATCAGGTTGAAAAATGCTATTTTCCCTAATAGAAAATCATGACACAATAACAATAAAGCGCTTACTTCATTAAAACATCCCAAGTTCATGAAGACTCTATACCACTTTTTGAAAATATTTACGATATTAAAAGTCGTATCGGCTGGCCGAAATTTCGGATTCCAAGCAAAGGTTGGAATTATTAAAAAAAGTTGGTACTAAACGTTTAACTCAATAACTTAGGGGGTCAAACGGTTGGACATATCTATGTGATTATGAAGGGGGAGAGGGAAATGAAGGTAGGTAAAGCATTCGGGGTAGGTATTCTTTCAACTGCACTAGCATTAAGTGTCATTGGCTGCGCGAAAGATGAGACAAACACAGCAACCAAGGCAACTGATGGACCCAAAGCATCTGAGAACGCCACCTCCAAGCCTGAGGAGAAGGTCAAAATTATCTATTCGATGTGGGGAAGTGCGGAAGAGGGAAATGTAACCCAGGGAGTGGCGGATAAGTTTAATGCTTCTCAAGACAGAATTGAAGTAGAAGTACAAGCAATTCCTTGGGAAAACTACATGACCAAGCTGAATACAATGGCTACGGCAGAGCAATTACCTGATACAGGGATGCTCAGAGAAGATGGGGTCGTTCAGTGGTCTACCCAAGGCATGCTGAATGATGTAAATACAATGTACGAAGGAAGCGACAGCAAACCACTGGATAGCCTAGCCTACAAATATCAAGGGAAAACCGTAGCCTACGCGGCTGCCAATGAAATCTTACTCCTCTATTACAACAAAGATATATTCGACAAAGCCAATGTACCCTATCCCCCAGCCGCTCTGGATAAAGCGTGGACATGGGAGGAATTTGTAACAACAGCAAAGAAGCTGACCCTTGATAAAAATGGTAAACATCCTGATGAGAGTGGCTTTAATGAGCAGAGTATCGTTCAGTTTGGCGCATCCGTTGATAACTTACCATGGCAGCTTGAGACCTGGGCGCTTGGTAATGGTGGGGGGTTCTATTCGGGTGATGGGACTGAGGTGAGAATTGGAGAAGACGCCAGTATAGAGGGAATTCAGAAGGTTGCAGATCTTTACTTGAAGGATCATGTTGCTCCGTTGTCTGTCGGACAGACTGATGATGGCATTCAACGAACCATTATCGCAGGGACTGTTGCCATGGCTACTAACGGTGCGTGGAACGTGGGAACTAGTCTCAATACGGCTAAGAATGAAGGCCTGAACTATGGCGTTGCAGTATTGCCTTACATGAAGGATAAGGTTACCCTCAACACGGGTGGCGCCAATGTCGTGTTCTCCCAGACTAAGCATCCAAAAGAAGCGATGGAATGGCTGAAATGGTACAACTCAGAAGAAAATAACTGGGGCCTCATTAGCTCGGGAATCTGGATGCCGACACTGGAGAAGTGGTACACGGATGAGACCCTTACCCGTAAATGGGTCGAAAATCCTAACTTCCCTGTTTATGACGAATATAAATCTGCAGTAGTCGATTATGCGCAATCACCTGCTGTGAAGCCCGCAGCGTGGTTCTATACGAATCATACGACGGAGTTTAACACCTTACTCGGGTCGGTTCTAGGGGATGTATGGACGGGAAAGACGACCGCTAAGGATGCTATTTCTAAAAATCTGGATGCGTTGAAAGCAGCCCATTTAGGCAATTAGTAAAATCCGCAAAGAATGGCCGTTGCCAAGCTCACACCCGCGGCGGCCATATTATGATCTTCAGGTGGGGAGATAGAGATGGAAATGATTAATAAATCTCCGAAACGTCGTTCACGTATCCATGCAGGTGAGGCACGAGCCGCGTATATATTATTGATCCCTGCCTTCATTGGCCTGATCTTTCTAACGTATCTACCTCTTATTGGGGTGCTCGGGATCAGCTTAACGAATTGGACGGGACTTTCAGACCCCAAATTTATTGGCTTCGAGAATTATATTAATCTATTTACCACTGATCCTTATATTAAAGATTCTATTATAGCTACGGTCTACTTTGCCGTTTTATCGGTAGTTGGAGGCATGATTTATTCACTTTTTATCGCGATGCTACTGAATCGTAAAATTCCGGCAAGAGGGTTTTTCCGAGCTGTTTTCTATGTACCGTACGTTTTGCCGGCAGCCGCGATATATGTAGGATGGTCTTGGTTATACGAAGCTAATTTTGGATTTTTTAACTTTATTCTCTCTGAGATTGGTTTGAACAAAGTTTCTTTTATCGCGGATTCCAGCTATGTTGTTCCATCTCTATCCTTGATTTCAGTTTGGCTGTCAGGTAACTTAATTGTTATTTTCTTAGCGGGGCTGCAAAATGTTCCGGTCGTCTACCATGAAGCGGCTGAAATGGATGGTGCGAATGGATGGAAACGATTCTTGCATATCACTTTACCGTGCATGTCGCCCATTATCTTTTACAATTTGTTAATGAGCTTGATTGCCAATCTCCAAATTGTTACGCCGGCTCTTTCATTAACGAATGGCGGCCCGGGTAATTCTTCACGATTTTTAACTTATCTGATGTATGATCAAGCTTTTGTAAATTATAAATTAGGGTATGCTTGTGCAACAACGGCCGTTATTTTTGTTATTCTTGCAGGCTTTACTGGTGTATTATTCAAAACCTCCAACCTATGGATTTTTAATGAAGGAGGCGATGACAAATGAGTGTAGCCACATACGGAAGATTAAAGAGTAAAAAACGTAATAATCAATGGATGAACCTGATCTCGTTTGTCGTCGTCATTTTTTTTACTATACTCGTGCTCTTTCCAATCTGGTGGATATTTCGCACGTCGCTCATGTCGAATGCCGAGATATACAAATATCCGCCTTCACTGCTGCCAGGAAATTGGTTGTTTTCAAACTATGCAGAAACGCTAAAGATCTTTAAGTTTTGGAAATATTTATGGAACACCATGATGATTATTGTACCCGCTTGTTTGGCAGGAACCTTTACAGCGACCTTATGCGGTTATGCCTTTGCAAGACTGCGTTTTCGGGGCAAAAAATTGATTTGGGCGCTTTGTGTCGGTTCGATGCTTCTACCTGCCATGGTTACTCTTATTCCACTATATATTGGGTGGACGAGAGGCTTAGGAATCCATGACAGCTATCTGCCGTTGATTTTGCCTTATTTCTGTGGTGGTGGCGCTTTTAATATCTTTTTGATTAGGCAGTTTATCATGTCTATTCCGAGAGAGCTTGATCAAGCAGCAACGATCGATGGTGCTGGATATTACCGCATTTTGTTCAGCATTATTATGCCGGCCATTAAATCTGCAATGATCGTTGTGGCATTATTTATCTTTATCGGTTTATGGAATGATCTACTTCAACAGATGATTTACATAAACTCAAGCGATAAGTACACGATAGCCTTGGGACTAACCGCTTTTAGAGGACAACTAAAGCAGGACTGGTCGCTGACGATGGCGGCTACGTGTATGTCCTTTGCGCCGGGCGTCATTTTTTATCTGATTGGTCAAAAATATTTCGTAGAAGGAATCGTGTTGACAGGACTGAAAAATTAGCTCCAATGGCTAAAGATAGCGCACTGTAATCTGCTCTGAAGTGTTAATGGGGGCACCTTTCTGCTAAGGCTTAAGTACAGAGCCTGGCGATATAGGGTGCCCTTTATTTGTGCTGTGAAAATATAATTTTAAAGATAAAATCCTTTATGAGATAGAAACAATCCCTTTTGCGGTAGTTGCTAGCCATCCTGTCTTATAGACTTGTTAATGTAAGGAGTCCCGTAAATCTTTGAACGAGGACTTCGCATATTCAGTCAAAAGAAGGAGAGAAAATCCACATTATGAACACTGTAACACAGATAAACAACAGCAAAGACAAGCAGACGCATTTTATTCTCAACGGTAATCTATGGAATATTATGGTCCAGTTATCATGGCCCGCTATCATCGCAATGGTTCTCTATGGCTTAAATGCGGTTATTGCCGCTGTATTTGTGGGAAGGTTTGTCGGAGAGGAAGCACTGGCTGGGGTTTCGGTAGCTTATCCTTTAACCCAGATCAGCTTGGGACTGGGCTCCTTGATCGGGGTGGGTGCCGGTTCTGCTTTAAGTTTAGCCCTCGGCAGGCAGGACAAAGAAATGCAGAAGCGTTTGATGGGGAATGTTAATTATCTGTCCATCCTTGTAACGCTTGTCTATATGGTGTTAGGTTTATTATTCTCCACACAGCTGGTGCGAATTATGGGAGGAGAAGGGGAAACTCTGGCTCTTGGAGACAGCTATTTTAGAATTACGGTGATCGGTTCATTTTTCTGGATTTATGGACTGGCTGCCAACATGATTGTGCGTGCCGAAGGGAAAATGAAATCGGCAGCCGTGGTAATGGGCATTGGACTGGCAGTTGATGTATTGTCCAATTATATTCTGGTAGCCTGGCTGGATTTTGGAGTAGAGGGTGCTGCCTGGGCTACAAATATCGGGATGCTGGTCTACACCTTGCTGGGATGGATTTATTTTGGCAAAGGATTTGCCTCATTCCGAACGAATGTCTTTGCAATCTATCGGGATGCTGCCACAATCAAATCCATAGTTGGACTGGGAATGTCCTCTTTCATTATGAACTTTATGAATCTGGTACAGGCTGTTGTAGTATTTAATGCACTGTCGAGATACGGGACTACAGCAGATATTGCATTTTATGGTGTGGTTTTCCGTGTATTCACCTTCCTGTTGACGCCGATATTCGGTTTAATGCGCGCCTTGCAGCCAGTCATCGGCATTAATTTTGGAGCAGAACAGTATGAGCGCGCCATCAAAGCCTATAAAATATTCACACTCGTCTCCATGCTGCTGACTTTGCCTTTCTGGATAATTTCCATGATCTCGCCGGCTTCCATTCTGGGACTAATGCTGCCGGATCAAATCTTTAAAACCAGCGAAATGTTATATTTCCGGTTGAACATGGCGGTTCTGCCGTTATTGTCGCTCATTTTTATGGCCATGACCTTTTTCCCTGCGATTAATAAAGGGAAGCCGGCGGCCGTTATCGGCATCACCAGACAACTTGTTTTTTATGTGCCAGTGATGCTTGTTTTGCCAAGATGGTTAGGCGTCTCCGGAGTATATTGGGGTTCGCTTGTGATTGATTCTGTGGTTGTAGTGTGGACGGTAATCCTGGTAACTAAGGAATTCACCCGGCTCAGAGCTAAGTCCAAGCTAGCCAGGACTTACAATATGTGAAGGTAAGATGCTGGAACTTCTGCTTTGCCTGGATGGACAATTTAATAGATATACCCCAAAAGAGCCTTGGAACTATAAAGGCTCTTTTTTGTGCTACTGGTTGACATTATAAACAAAAAGAAAGTATGATATTTTAAATCGTAATAATTACGAATAAATATAATTTGGAAGTTGAATTGATTTGTGGATAATGAATGGTCACAAGCCGGCTCTATCGTTCCTCACGAGGACTTCGAGCGGCAATTAGAGCAGGTTGAACTGGATTCAGAAAGGATCTTTTGGATTTCTTGAAAATAACCATTTTAAAGGAGCTTTAATAAATAATGAACAAAAGCAGCAACAATCAACGTCTACCCAGAGCAAAAGGGATTGATATGGGTACCTATTATACACCCAAAGAATGTGCCAAAAAGGTTAGACATCTCGTCCTACCCGATATGAATCGAAAGATTGTCGAAGAATTCATTACGATCTTAGGTATGAGGGGAAGCTTTGAAGAACATCGAGTTCCCATTCCCAATAAAGTGGTTATGTATGGTCCACCGGGCACAGGGAAAACACTTACTGCATTTTATATGGCGCAAATGCTGGAGCTTCCACTTATCCTAGTTAGACTTGATGCAATTATTCACAGCCATTTGGGTGAGACAGGAAGTAATATCCGGAAAATATTTGAGTATGCCAAAGCATCTCCTTGTGTTCTTTTCCTGGATGAGTTTGATGCCATTGCAAGAACACGGGAGAGTAATGACGAGGTTAAAGAAATGGCCCGTGCGGTGAATACACTGCTGCAATGTCTCGATGATTTTGGTGACAATAGCATTTTTGTAGCAGCGACGAACCTAGAAAATGAACTGGATAGAGCTATTTGGCGAAGGTTTGATACAAAAATGATTTATTCCAACCCGGATGAATCAAGTAGGCGTCAATATGTTGAACTGTTAATTAATGACTTTGAAAGTGAAGCTGGGTTGATGGAGGAGGCATGCGAACGTCTTTCCGGTTGCAGTTTTGCTGATATTGAACAAATTGTCCTGAAAGCGAAACGTAAGGCGATCATAGAGCATTGTCTGCTAAAACGAGAGCATATTGTTCTATCCTATGAAGAATACAATCCTTCCATAAACTAATTGTGGGCGATTATATATACAGGATATTGTAATTGGAACAATTCAACGAAAAAAAAGAACCCCAGCGACGGAATTATTAATCGCTTGGGTTCTTTTTAAATTCATCAACTGATATTAGGTGTAGAGTCTCTTATGATGAGTTTGGTATAAATATGAGAAACCTGATAGGGTTGCTTCGGATCATGAATTCGGGAAAGTAGCATTTCGGCTGCTTTGACACCCATCTGATTACTATAAATATGAACAGTAGTGAGATGGGGTTCAACAATGTTTGATTCAGGACCATTATCAAAACCACAAATGACGATGTCATTAGGAATGGAAAGCATGTTTTTGAGTGACTTCATAAAGGTAACCGCAATATAATCGTTAGCACACACGAAAGCAGAAGGAAGCTCATTGATTTGACTCAGCCTAGTATCTGCCCACTCCGGATTCGAAAAAAATAGTCGATCGTCATCGAGAATACATTGTGAGAGATCAAGCTGGATGCCAGATTCTATCAATGCGCGATTAAAGCCCACCCATCTTTCATTAAAGCTCCTACAGTGATTATAGTCCCCGATGAACCCCAGTGATGTGTAACCGCCATCAATTAACTTTTTTGTAAGTTGATATGTGCTATGTTCGTTTTCCATGAGAAGTACATCCGCTTGGAATTCAGGGTAGCAGATATCTGCAGAACAGTCGATGAAAATAGTTGGAATGCCAAGACTTGTAATCAGCTTACTATATTCCGAATTGAACAACTCAATACAAATAATTCCGTCTACATTGGCGACATCAAAATTATTTGGAAGAGACAGGGACGCCTGATCAATGTCTCTTATAATGTGCATGGATAAATTATATCCTTCTGCACTGATTCGTTTCTCCATGCCACTGATCAGTTTCGATCCAAAGTGGGAAGTGTTAGGTAAGTTTTCTGTTAATAAAGCGATATTTCCAGAGTTTCTTGGTTGAACACTCTCGGTGTCCATAAAAGCAAATTGTTTATATTTTAACTCTATCGCTTTCTTTATAACCTTGTTTCTAGTTTCATCAGGTATACCATTCGTTCCATTTAAGGCTTTGGAAGCTGTATTTCTGGAGATTCCTAAAGCATCCGCGATGTCTTGTATGGTTACTTTTTCCCTGGCCATCTATGTAATTCACCTCTATATTCTTGTTCTTAACCTTCGCCACAAATAGTGTACTATTTGGCATGATTCCAACTCTCTTTAATGTATATTAGTTTACTCAAAATAGCAATATGATATTTACAAATGCACAATTTAGTTTACATTTTATCGGCGTATAAGTGTGCGAAAAAGGTATTATTCTTTTCATATTCATGAGAATATGTTGACTTTAAAGTATATAATCCTATTTAAATTGGCTGTATTTGTAATTATGTAAAATTATATGCATCATTTATGAACATAATGCTTTGTCATATGCACATAAATATTTTTACAAAATGTATTGACGAACGATTAAGTGTTTGGTAAATTGTAAAAGCAGCAGGACATAAGCCAATTGAAAGCCCTTACTGCATCAAGATATAAACATTGATAAGAACGGAGGTAAAGGCATTGCAAAACCTAATAGAAGCTGAACACAGAACAATGGTGACCAAACATAAGAGCTCCTTACTAGACTATCTAAAGAAGTACTACTTTCTTTATATTTTGCTCGCACCAGCTGTGATCCTGACCCTGATTTTTAAATACGGTCCTATGTATGGTGCGATTATCGCCTTTAAAGATTTCAGCCCAATCAAAGGGATTATGGGAAGTGAATGGGTAGGCTTGTACAACTTCGAGAAATTCCTGTCATCCCCCAACTTCGAAGTTATCTTTATGAATACGCTTAAATTAAGTTTCTTCGGATTAATTCTGAGTTTTCCAATTCCTATCCTGCTTGCGTTGATGTTAAATCAAATTCGCCGTGCAGGCGTCAAAAAGAACATTCAGTTGTTCTTGTATGCACCTAACTTTATTTCTGTTGTCGTTGTGGTCGGGATGTTGTTTATCTTCTTGTCCCCAACGGGACCGATTAACCAGTTTTTTACCTGGCTTACAGGTGAACCAATCATGTTCATGTCTCGTCCGGAGTACTTCCGTTCGATCTACATTCTGTCCGATATTTGGACCGGAGCCGGTTGGGCATCCATTATTTATGTAGCAGCGCTTGCTAATGTCGATCCTGAGTTACATAATGCAGCCAATCTTGACGGCGCTAATCTTCTACAAAGAATCCGCCATATCGATTTGCCAACCATTCGTCCAATTATGGCTATTGTATTTATCCTTGCAGCTGGTGGGATTATGTCCATTGGCTTCGAAAAAGCCTATCTCATGCAAACGGCGATGAACTTGCCAACCTCAGAAATCATTCCGACTTACGTTTATAAAATTGGTTTGCAGTCGGGCGATTATGCCTATTCAGCCGCAGTAGGATTGTTTAACTCTATCATCAACATCGTCCTGCTCATCACCGTTAACTTCACCGTGAAGAAACTGAATGAGGGCGAAGGTCTTTACTAAGAAAGGAGCAACAAGCTATGCCCATTAAACATTCCGGATTAGATCGCTTTATCGTCGTGCTTAACGCGATCTTCCTGACACTGGCCGTACTTATCATTGTACTTCCTTTGATTTATGTAGTGATTGCATCTTTTATGGATCCATCAGTTCTGCTCAGTAAAGGATTATCATTCAACCTTTCGGATTGGTCATTAGAAGGGTATATAAAAATTCTTTCTAATCCGGCCATGATCCGAGGTTTTGGAAACTCTGTTTTATACTCTGTTTCATTTGCTATGCTTACCGTTCTCGTCTCTATCTGTGCAGGGTACGCACTGTCTGATGACAGGCTCAAAGGAAAAGGATTCTTCATGACCTTGTTTATTATCACCATGTTCTTTGGGGGTGGGCTTATACCAACCTATCTGCTCGTTAAGAATCTTGGTCTGCTTGATACAGTCTGGGCGGTGATTATTCCAGGGGCAGTTAATGTATGGAACATCATTCTCTCTAGAACTTTCTTCAAAGGAGTACCGAATGAAATGAAGGAAGCCGCTAATGTAGACGGAGCTTCGGAGATGCGGATTTTCTTCAGTGTCGTATTACCGCTCTCCAAACCGATTGTTTTCGTGCTCGCTCTTTATGCCTTTGTGGGCCAATGGAATTCCTATTTTGACGCGATGATCTATTTAGATAATCCGAATCTTCATCCACTGCAGCTCGTGTTGCGTTCCATCTTGATCCAGAATCAGGTAGATCCGGGCATGATCAGCGATCAACTCGCCATGGCGGAAATGAAACGATTGTCTGAAATCATCAAGTACGCTGCCATCGTTGTTTCCAGTTTGCCACTTATTGTTATGTATCCGTTCTTCCAGAAGTACTTTGAAAAAGGTGTTATGGTCGGTTCCCTTAAGTAGGAAACAGGCTGCACATAGATAAAGATTAATTCATTCATATCTAATAATTTGGAGGTCATACCCTATGAAAAGAATTAAGAAATCAAGAGTATCAACGAAAGTAGCTTCTGCATCTGTACTTGCTTCGTTTATGTTCCTTACTGCATGCGGTGGCGGAGGAGGAGGGGGAAGTGCGGCTAGTAAAGAACAGGACGCCAGCGGTAAAGTAACTTTGAACTTTATTACGCAAAGCTCTCCACTTGCACCAGTTGATCCAAATGAAAAACTGATTAATAAGCGTCTTGAAGAAAAGACGAATGTTCATATTAATTGGAAGAATTTCACGAAAGACGTATTTGTTGAAAAAAGAAACTTGGCTGTGGCAAGCGGTGATCTTCCTGATGCGATTTTTAATGCGGACTATAGCGACTATGAGCTGCTCAAACTTGCTAAAGACGGTGCCATTATTCCGCTGAATGATCTCATCGAGAACAATATGCCCAACTTCAAAAAGGTGCTGGAAGAAGCCCCGGAATACAAGAGTATGATTACGGCACCAGACGGTAATATTTATGCCTTTCCGTGGATCGAAGAGCTGGGCAATGGCAAGGAAAGAATCCAGGCGGTAGACAGTATGCCTTGGATCAATGTGGAATGGCTTGAGAAGCTGGGCCTTGATATGCCTACAACAACAGAAGAATTAAAAGAAGTATTAATTGCATTCAAGACAAAAGATCCAAATGGCAACGGTAAGGCTGACGAAATTCCTCTGTCCTTTATTAACAAGCCTGGAGCAGAAGATCTGGTTTTCCTATTTGCTTCGTTCGGATTGGGTGAGAACCCTGACCATGCGGTTGTGAGCAATGATGGAAAGGTAATATTTACGGCGTCACAAGATGACTACAAAGAAGCCGTTTCTTTTATTAACGAGCTGTATAAAGAAGGACTCATTGATATTGAAGCCTATACACAGGACTGGAGTACTTACCTTGCAAAAGGGAATGATCAGAGATACGGACTTTACTTCTCATGGGATAAAGCCAATATCACTGGAGCAAATGACACTTACGAGGTTATGCCTCCGCTTGCTGGACCAGATGGTGAAGTTAACGTAACAAGAACGAACGCGCTTGGTTTGGGCAGAGGCAAGATGGTTGTTACTAGCGCCAATAAGAACTTAGAAACGACAGCGAAATGGGTTGATCAACTCTACGATCCGATTCAATCTGTACAGAACAACTGGGGAACGTATGGAGACGATAAACAGCAAAATATCTTCGAATTTGATAAAGAAAAAGAAATGCTGAAGCATTTGCCGCTGGAGGGTGCAGCTCCTGTAGAACTACGTGAGAAAACAAGTGTCGGTGGACCATTAGCTATCCTTGATTCCTATTATGGCAAATTCACAACCATGCCGGATGATGCTAAAGGCAGAATGGATATTATCAAGAACATCATGGCGCCAAAAATGAAAGCAGAAAACGTAATGCCGAGTGTATTCCACTCCATTCAAGAGCTTGATCGCCTAACGACAATTGAGACGGATCTTTTTGCCTACGTGCTTAGAATGCGTACTGAATGGTACCAAAATGGTAAAGTTGAAGCGCAGTGGGATGAATACCTGAAAGAATTGGACCGTCTGGGCTTGCAAGAATGGCTTGAAATTAAACAAGGCGGCTATGACAGAGCAAGCAAATAATAAACTATAAATAATATACGGTAAAGACCGTGTTCGGGAGTAAAGGAGAAAACAATAATGTCTACGATTGCGAAACAAAATTACCGCGGAGTGTATCATTTTTCCCCTAAGGAAAAGTGGATGAATGATCCAAACGGAATGGTTTATTTTGAGGATGAATATCATTTGTTTTTTCAGCACCATCCAGGTGGAATGACTATGGGCGCTATGCACTGGGGCCATGCGGTCAGTAAGGATCTTGTTACATGGGAGGAGCTGCCTATCGCTCTTGCTCCAGATGAATTAGGTATGATTTTTTCCGGCAGTGCCGTAGTCGACTGGAACAATACGACTGGATTTTTTGAAGATAAACCAGGTCTAGTAGCAATTTTTACACACCATTTGGATATGCCGGAAGGCAAGCCAGCAATTCAGCGTCAAAGCTTGGCCTATAGTAAAGATAACGGAAGAACCTGGACGAAATATGATGGGAATCCGGTACTTGAACATGATACATTCATTGATTTCCGTGACCCGAAAGTATTTTGGAATAAAGATACTAATAAATGGGTGATGATTGTAGCTTGTGGTCAAACGGTGTGTCTATATCATTCTCCTGATCTGATGAACTGGACATTTGCCAGTGAATTCGGAGAAGGAATCGGTTCTCATGACGGGGTATGGGAATGCCCGGACTTGTTCCCGCTGGCCATTGATGGCGATCCTTCGAACACGAAATGGGTGATGCTAGTGAGCATCGGTGCGGATCCCGCTTTTGTGGAAGGATCAAGAACACAGTATTTTACAGGGGATTTTGATGGAGAAGTGTTCACGCCAGATGAAGATTCGATAAAAGTTCGCTGGCTTGATTATGGAAGAGATAACTATGCAGGTGTAAGCTGGTCCGATATACCGGCTGAGGATGGAAGAAGACTATTTATCGGCTGGATGAGCAACTGGATGTATGCTAACAAGACGCCAGCAGAAGAATTCCGTGGTGCGATGACAATTGCAAGAGAACTTCAGCTCGAATCAAGACAAGGGGGAACTTTTCTTGTGCAGAAGCCGGTACAAGAGTTGGAATCAGCTCGTGTACAAGTCCTTTCTATAAAAAATGCAACGGTGCAAGAAATCAATACTCTTCTTAAAGAGATTCGCTTGGAATCTTATGAGATTATAGCTGAGTTCACTCGGGGTAAATCTGTAGGTTTCAAAGTAAGAATTGGTGCGGATGAACAAACAGTGATCGGTATCAACGGTGACACAGAGGAACTTTATGTAGACCGGAAGGCTTCGGGCCAGCATGATTTCCATGAACATTTCGTAGGACATCATTCAGCCAAACTCGCAGCGCTTGATGAGTCAAATGATCTCCGTATTTATGTGGATCGCTCTTCCGTTGAGGTGTTTAGTAATGGAGGTCAGGCAGTGATTACGGATCTTATATTCCCTGGACTAGAATCTAAAGGTATTGCTGTGTTTGCAGAAAATGAGAATGACTTGCTGATTTCCCTGGATATCTATGAGCTTACTCTCTCTGCTGAGCAAGACAAGAATTAGTCACCGAGAGGAGTCTTGTATATGCGTATAGGAGCGATAGAAGCTGGCGGGACGAAGTTTATATGTGGCATCGGGAATGAAAATGGGATCATTGAAGATCAGATCAGTTTCCCGACAGAACATCCTGAGTTGACGTTGCCCAAAGTTATTCAATATTTTCAAGACAAACCAGTAGAAGCTATCGGAATTGGATCGTTTGGTCCAATCGATATACGCCCAGATAGCCCGACGTATGGTTACGTTACAACAACACCAAAACCAGGTTGGGGAAATTACGATATGCTGGGCACTTTGAAAAGATACTTTTCGGTTCCCTTTGGCTGGGACACGGACGTCAATGCAGCGGCATTTGGTGAAGCCAAATGGGGCGCTGCCCAAGGGTTATCCAGCTGTTTATACTATACAGTTGGCACGGGTGTTGGTGTGGGAGTGTATTCAGAGGGCAAACTTATTCATGGTCTTGTGCATCCTGAAGGGGGTCACGTTCTTACAAGACGCCATCCTGAAGATGAATTCCCAGGGGGATGTCCCTATCATGGGGACTGCCTAGAAGGGATGGCGGCAGGTCCTGCTATTGAAGCAAGGTGGGGGAAGAAGGGACATGAACTTCCTATAGATCACCTTGCATGGGAAATGGAAGCATTTTATATTGCGCAGTCGATTACGGGTGCTATATTGCTTAACTCTCCTCAGAAAATCATTCTGGGTGGTGGTGTTATGCAGCAATCACAATTGTTTCCACTTATTCGGCAGGCCGTGCTTCAGAACCTGAACGGTTATGTTAGCTCAAGTACTATTTTAGAACACATAGATGAGTATATCGTTCCACCAGGTCTAGGCCAACAGGCGGGATTATGTGGTGCTCTGGCTCTTGGACTCACAGCACTGGAAATTCAGATTTCTGCTCAATTGTAAAAGAATATAGAGAGGAGGTCAGTGCAGTAATGAATTGGCCTCCTTCTTGTTTTTCAATATTAATGATAGAAAAGAGGCTGAAGAAGATGAAAAATAAAGGAAAATTAGTTTTGCCCTTTCTCATGGCAACAGGATTTGTTATGACTTCAGCAGGCATTTATGTAGCAAATCCCGGTACTGGGTGGGCTGCGCCCGCTGATCAGGAGGTAAGTAAACAAGCTAAGGAGGGGCTTTCTATTTTTGAAAGCGTAACCAAAACAAACACAAACTTGACAGGTTGGCAAATAAAAGGAAAAGGTAAGTTGGCGGATACTGTTGAAGGGATTTTACTGACTTCTGATCCACAAGAAAATGTAATGGCAATCTCCGAAACGGTATCAGAGGATTTTATCTATGAAGCTGATGTCATGATCAAGGATATGCAAGTGGACGCGACCTTATTGTTCCGTTCTAATGAAGATGGCTGGGGTTCCTACATGCTACAAATTGTTCCGAATGCAGGTATGATCCGCTTACGAGACGCAAGTGATGGTGAAGGGAAATTAAAAGAGGAGCGGAAGGTTACTGTTAAGGCAGGAGAGATCTATCATCTCAAGGTAAAAGCAGAGGGTTCATCACTGAAAGTATATTGGGACAACGAATATAAATCTGTGATTGAGGTTCAGGATCATGCGTATCGTACTGGTAAGCTAGGGCTCAATGTATGGAATGGTTCTGTTTTGTTCCAAAATATTATCGTAAGCGACCTGAAAGGAAATCTGGGTGCTGTGGTTACAAATAAAGGACAATGGCAGCCTAATATCAACGGCAAAAAAGGAATGGCAGTAAACCAGATGAAGTCACAGCAAATTTATAATAAACAAGCTGCTGATTTTGTATATGAAGGAAATATATCTCTTCGTCCTGATTCTGTTGCAGCGCTCGCATTTCGTTCATCGGCTGATGGAACAAAGGGATATGAAGCATCCCTGACAAAGGAAGGAAATCAGGTTCGTGTAAGTTTGACGAAAGCTAACGGAGCAACAATTGCAAGTTCACAGCAAACCTATCCAAGTCAGACCGGAGCAAAACATCATGTAGAGATAAAGGCGAAGGGAAACAGAATTCAGGTCTTCCTAGACGGATACACCCCGGCTGCGATCGATCTAACAGATAAAACCTATACCGATGGATATGCAGGAATCGTCGTTAAACAGGGAACGGCTTACTTCCAGGATACCTATGTGACGGATGCCAGCAGTTATTATAATGAAAAATATCGTCCTCAATACCACTATACGCCAATTCGTGGTTCTGCCAGTGATCCTAACGGACTTGTCTACTTCGATGGAGAATATCATCTATTCCATCAGGACGGAGGCACATGGGCACATTCTGTCAGTAAAGATATGCTGAACTGGAAGCGCCTTCCGATTGCGCTGCCGTGGAATGATCATGGGCATGTCTGGTCTGGATCAGCTGTGGCAGATTTGACGAATGCATCAGGTTTGTTCGGGGATTCAGGAGGCAAGGGGCTGATTGCCTACTACACTTCCTATAATCCCGATGGCCCGAATGGGAATCAGCGTATCGGTCTTGCATACAGCAAGGACCAAGGTCGTACTTGGGAATATTCCAAGACGCGTCCTATGGTTATCGGAAATCCAGGCGATAATGGAGGGGAGCCCGGAGGTTGGAATTTCCGTGATCCGAAAGTGATTCGTGATAACGACAATAACAGATGGGTAATGGTTGTATCCGGTGGAGATCATATTCGTTTCTTTACTTCAACAAATCTACTTGATTGGACCCTAACAGATAGCTGGGGATACGGGGAATATGTTCGCGGCGGTGTATGGGAATGTCCGGATTTGCTTCAGCTTTCGGTAGACGGAACATCACAGAAAAAATGGGTTCTGATGATTAGTACAGGAGCGAATTCAAAAACAGGCGGATCAGATGCTGAATATTTTGTGGGTCATTTAACAGCGGAAGGTAAATTCGTTAATGATAATCCGGCAGGGAAAGTTTTGCGAACAGATTTTGGAAAAGAATTCTACGCTTCAATGTCTTTTTCGAACATGCCAGATCATCGCAGCGTAATGATGGCGTGGATGACAAACTGGGACTATCCGTTTGCTTTTCCAACAACCCATTGGAAAGGCGTACTGTCAATCCCAAGAGAAGTCTCATTAGTAACGACAAAAGATGGGATTCAGCTCGCTCAAAGTCCGATCAAGGAGTTGGAATCGCTGCGTAATCAGCTGTATTCTACTGCTAACAAAGAGGTGAGTCCTTCTTCTCAGAATCTATTGAAAGGGGTTACCTCTGGTGCATACGAAATTGAAGCTGAAGTAGAAATTCCAGCAGGTAGTCAGGTTAGTGAATTTGGCTTTAACGTTCGTGTAGGGGGAAGTCAGCAAACGGTTGTTGGATATAAACCTAGTGAGGGTCGGATTTTCGTGGATCGGTCTGCATCTGGTTTGACGGATTTTTCGAATCTATTTAGTACAAGACATGAAGCGGCAATGCAAACGGAGAACAAGCGAGTTAAGCTGCGTATCCTTGTAGATGAGTCTTCTGTTGAGGTTTTTGGCAACAACGGTAAAGTTGTTTTCTCTGACGTCATTTTTCCGGATCCAGCCAGCAGAGCTTTGAGTTTTTACACCAAAGGAGGCAACGTAAAAGTCGTATCTCTGAAGGTGAATCAGTTAGGCTCTGTATGGAATCAGGAGACGGGCTCAGCTACCAAGATAATGATGGATACAAGTGATCGCGAACTGAGCAAGGGGCAAAGCGACATACTTTTGGCGATGGTAGAGAATGGTACCGGTAATGGGGCACAGCCGCTTAAATGGAATTCCAGTAACAAGGATGTAGTTGAACTAAACGTGGTGGATAAATCCCAGGCAACCCTTGTAGCTAAAAAAGAAGGCGAGTCTATCATTACCGTCTCTACTCCAAATGGGAAGACATCAGCTAGCTTATTAGTTAAGGTATCTGGGGGTGAATTTCATACGAACTTAAGTGGGTGGACTAAAGATCTATCTGCAGCCTCCTGGGTCATTGGTGAAAATGGGATTCGTGGAAATTACTTGAGTGACGCGAATTATATCGCAGAGAAGCAGGCAGGAGATTTTACTTATGAAG
Source organism: Paenibacillus sp. FSL F4-0122 (assembly GCF_038002845.1). Classification (NCBI taxonomy): domain Bacteria; kingdom Bacillati; phylum Bacillota; class Bacilli; order Caryophanales; family Paenibacillaceae; genus Paenibacillus; species Paenibacillus sp. FSL F4-0122. The sequence continues at coordinate 682,675 of NZ_JBBODI010000001.1, read as the reverse complement.
CAGATATGATGTTAGGGAAATCCGGAGGAGCAGGCTCTATGTTGTTCCGTGCCAGCGAAGATGGACGCAGCGGATACTACTTAAATCTGGATCCGAATATGAAGTCCATCCGTCTGTTTTATAAAATCGACGGCCGTATTGAAGAGCGTCAGATTCTAGCAAAAGTTCCGACGTTCATTCAGCCGGGTCAAACCTACAAAGTGAAAATCGAAGCGAAGGGCCCGCATATCGTGGTTTATGTGGATGGGCAGAAAGTGATCGACCTCCAGGACGGCACATTTGCCGAAGGCCGCTTTGGACTACATGTATTTGGCGGAAATGCTTCATATCAAAACGTTAACGTGAGCGGAGCAACACCTGCCAATTTAACCACTTCCAGTCTAGTAAATGCAGAACTACAGAAATCCCTTTATACAGCAAATCTCGCAAATGGTGAAGCTGTTACACTGAAGGATGCGAATGATTCTACGGATCAGAAGTGGGTATTCGTGCCGACGGGGGACGATGCAGGTTCTTATTCTATTCGTACAACAGCCGGTCAGGCGCTTGATCTAGACACAGGGCAAAATAAAATCCAGTTATACCCTTATCTCGGATATAACAATCAGCGTTGGATTTTTCACAAAAATGATGATGGTACCGTAAGTATTATTTCTGCTCATCATAAGAAAGCGCTGGAAGTATCAGCGGATGGGTCGACACTGTCCCTAAGCGAGCTTGATCCTACTCTTGATCGACAAAAATGGGTAATTACCAATTAACCTGAGGATGATAGAAGCAATGGAAGAGGGGAATAGCGTGTCTAAAAAGCAACTTGTCTGCGGATGAGTTGCTTTTTGTTTTGGCTGCATTTTATGTATTGACGGATATTGGAAATGTAAGTAGAATGTAAATTAGTTAAAACCTTAAAACTTTTGTAAAGAATTTTGGTGTTCTTGATAGAGGCAAAGCTGACATTCAGTGTGCAATTTTCAATCAGAACATAGAAATATCACGAAAGGTAAGGTTTTTTTATTTACCTAAAAAGTTTAATCGTTTAAACTTTCGGGTGACGGAGGTATGGAAGCTAAGATGAATATACATGATGTAGCCAAAAAGTCGGGACTCTCTGTAGTGACCGTATCCAGGGTGCTTAACAATTTACCCTCTGTACGGGAAGCTAATAGACAGAAAGTGCTGAAAGCTATGGAGGAATTGAATTATCAGCCCAATTCAGCAGCGCGGAGTCTTGTGAGGGGCAAAACGGGAGTCATCGGGATGTCGATTACCAACTTTAACGACTCTTTCTATGACCGGGTTATTCGCGTGGTGAACCGGAAGCTGGCAGCGCAAGGGTATTTTTTAGCCCTATCGATCGCCGAGAATGAGGATGAGGGCGACAATTTCCTGTTTCAGAAGGATCGCGTTGACGGAATTATCCTGTTGTCCCCACTTGAAGAAAAGGCATATGTAGAGGAACTGAAAAGAAAAAATATTCCGTTTGTATTGCTGGATAACCAGTTTCAGCATGAGGATGTGCCTAGCGTCGTGGTCGATAACTATCAAGGCGGGTATGAGGCTACAAAGCACTTGATCGATCTTGGGCACACTCAAATTGCCTATATTGGCGGCCCTTCGGTATTTCTAAGTGTAGCGGAGCGTAAGCGAGGTTATGTCCAAGCGCTCGAGGATGCCGGGTTAACGCCATTCGGAACGGAATACTGCAGCTTTACAGTAAGCGGCGGCTATGAGGTGGCCAAGAGATGGATCCGCGAAGATAAGCTGCCGACAGCTTTTTTTTCCGGGGATGACTTTATTGCTCTTGGAATGGTTCAGGCTCTCCGGGAAGAGGGAATTCGAGTACCCCACGATATCTCAATTGTTGGATTTGATGATCAGCAGTTCGTAGGTGAATTTTACCCGCGGTTAACGACGGTCAGACAACCTGAGGCACAAATGGGCAATATAGGCGTTGATTTACTACTAAAAATGATCAATGGGGAGGTGATGCCGCCCGCTGTAACGAAGCTCGCTCCGCAGCTACTCATTCGTGAATCCACCGCATCTGTTAGATTACCTTGAATTTTAGGAGTGAAATCATCCGTGAAGTATTTTTTGGGAGTTGATGCAGGAGGCAGTAAAACCCACGCAATGATTGCAGATGAACAAGGGAAGGTCATCGGAGTTGGCAAGGGTGGGATCGGAAATCATCAAATAAACCGTGAGCAGGCGGTGAACAGTTTGCAGCAGGCCCTATCGGAAGCAATTATGGCGTCAGGGCTGACCAAGGATCAGCTGGATTACTCCTGGTTCGGCTTAGCGGGAGCGGACAGAGAGGCTGATTTCCGGATTTTGCGACCGGTCATCAGCAGCTTTGATCTTCCCCAAACTGAGATTTCCTGCGATACCTGGATTGCCTTGCGGTCAGGTACAGAGAAGAACTATGGGATCGTACTGATTTGCGGATCGGGCGTGAACTGTAGTGGTAAAAATCCGTTGGGTGCTACATACCAATGTGGTGGATTCGGCTACCGGTTCGGGGATTATGGCGGTGGCTATGATTTAAGTATTGAGGTATTCCGTAGCGTCCTTCGGGCGGATGAGGGAAGAGAGAGGGAGACGGTCCTAACCGAACGCTTAACGCAATTGTTGGGCTATTCCAATGTTTCAGAGTTAAGAGAGGATTACCTGGATCATTTCAGAGACCTGCCTCCCCATATTGCTGAACTATTATTTCAAGCGGCAGAGGAAGGGGACCAGGTTGCCACCGAGCTGCTGGTCAAGCAAGGGGATGAGCTGGGTTTGGCCGCGGTATCGGCCATCCGTCGCTTGGGCATGGAGGAGGACTTCTTCGACATCGTACTTGCAGGCAGCCTGCTGACAAAGGGAGACCGCTCAGGCATCATCCGGCGGGCCATTGAGAGAAGAGTGAAGTTGTCGGCTCCGAATGGCACTTTAAGGATTTTGACCCGGGAGCCGGTTGTAGGATCGGTCGTTCTGGCTATGGAAAGCAGCGGTATGCGTGTAGATCAGAAGGTTCTAGATAATCTATCACAGGGGAAAGTACCGAACACAATAGGCTAGTTTTTATAAGACCAAAATGAAAAAGATGAAGGAAGGGTCTATCATGGAGGAAACATTGAAGCTGGTTGTCATCGGAGCGGGATCATCGTATACGCCTGAGCTTATTGAAGGCATCGTCCTGCATCACCAAGAGCTTCCCATCCGCGAAGTATGGCTGGTGGATATTGAGGAGGGAAGGGAGAAGCTGCATACGATTGCAGAACTGAGCAAACGCATGATCGCTGAGTCCGGACTGCCGATTACCGTGGTCCAGACGTTTGAACGCAGGGAAGCCATTGCCGGAGCGGACTTTGTATGCACGCAAATCCGGGTAGGCATGCTGGAAGCGCGCAAATGGGACGAATTAATTCCGCTTCAATACAATGTCATCGGCCAGGAGACGACAGGTCCCGGAGGGATGATGAAAGGCCTACGGACCATCCCGGTCATTCTGGATATTTGCAAAGACATTGAGGAGCTGGCTCCGGATGCCTGGTTGCTGAATTTTACGAATCCGGCTGGTATGGTGACTGAAGCTGTTCACAAATACTCATCGGTAAAAAGCGTAGGATTGTGCAACTCACCGATCGGTTTTCAAAAGTGGCTCTCCGAGTTCTTCGGACTTCCTATGGAGAAGATCTACGCGGAGTTTGTCGGCATCAACCATCTGCACTGGGTATCCGATATCGTGATTGACGGTAAAAGCAAGCTGCAGGAGCTCATTGATTACCCGCAGAGCTACAAGGCGAGCAATGTGCCGTTTGATTCCTGGGACTACCGGTTTCTGAATGCTTTGAAAGCGATTCCCTCTTATTACCTGAGCTATTACTATATGACGGACGCGATGCTTGCGGAACAGAAGGAAGCAGCAGCAACGAATGGATCGCGCGCTGAGGTAGTGAAGAAGGTGGAGGAAGAGCTGTTTGAACTGTACCGGAACGTAGAGCTGAAGGAAAAGCCCGAGCAGTTGGAACAGCGCGGCGGAGCCTACTACTCGGAGGCGGCAGTGCTGCTGATGCGCTCCATTTATAATGATTCCCGCGATATCCAGACGTTGAATGTAAGGAATAACGGAATTATTGACTTCTTGCCGGACGATGCCTCCATTGAGGTGAATTGTATGGTCACCAAGCAAGGTCCGCTGCCGATTCCGCTGCGCATAATTCCTCAGCCCGTAAAAGGCTTGCTGGCTGCAGTCAAACAATACGAGAGCCTCACCATCGAAGCGGCTGTGCACGGAGACCGGGATATAGCCCTGCAGGCTATGGTTCATCATCCGCTCGTGCCTTCGGTCACCGTAGCTGAACAACTGCTGGATGAAATGCTGGAGAAGAACAAATCGTTGTTGCCGTTGTTTCACTAGAATCGTCCAGAGGAGGAAAAGCGGATGAACACGGCCGAGAAACCGCGTAGATGGAAGAAATTTATCAGTCAATTGGATTTGCAGTCCATGGTTTGGCCGGGAATTATCTTTGTATTCATTTTTAGCTACATTCCGATGTATGGCGTGGTTATGGCATTCCAGCAATACGATATTTTTGGCGGCATTATGAAGAGTCCCTGGGTTGGATTTATGCATTTCAGAATGTTCTTCGAGGCGCCGGAGTTCTGGAATGTGATGCGAAATACCCTTGTGATCAGCTTGCTTAAATTGATTATCTCTTTTCCTGCCCCGATTCTTCTTGCGCTGATGCTGAATGAAATAGGGAATATGGGCTTTAAACGCATTATCCAGACCGTCAGTTATTTACCTTATTTCCTGTCCTGGGTTATAGTATCCGGTTTTGTATTTTCGCTGTTATCCGTTGACAACGGGACGGTGAACTATGTGCTGGAGCGATTCAATCTGGTAGGGGAACCAGTTAACTTCCTGGCGTTACCCAAATACTTCTGGTCGATTCTAGTAAGCGTAAATGTGTGGAAAGAGGTCGGATTCGGGAGCATTGTCTACCTGGCCGCGATTGCAGGCATTGATCCAACCCTATATGAGGCCGCTTCTATAGATGGAGCAAGCCGGTTTAAGCAAATTCACTTGATTACACTCCCCAGCATTACCCCCATTATCATCATCTTTATGATTCTTGCCATCGGCAGTCTGCTCAGTGCGGGCTTCGAGGACATTTTGCTGCTGGCAACCAATCCAATTCTGCGACCCTACTCCGATGTTATCGACACCTATGTGTACCGTGTTGGGATTTTAAATGCCAGATTCTCTTATGCGACAGCGGTAGGGCTATTCAAGGCGGTGATCAGTGTCATTCTGCTAGTGACGGCCAACAAAATCGCTCGCCGGGCAGATGTTAGTCTCTGGTAGTACTACTACTCATAGCGAATGCTTCCGATGCTCCATAAACCTTTTAGGAGGGGTGAACAATGAGACTAAGCCTAGGCGACAAAATCATGCAGCGGAGTATGTATATCCTTTTGACGCTGCTGGCGTTACTCATGCTATACCCGTTTTGGAATGCGCTGGTCATTTCCTTTAATCTAGGGAGCGATACGGCGCTCGGTGGTGTAACCTTGTTACCGAGAGCTTTTACTCTGGAAAATTATTATATTGTGTTTCAGGATCAACGCCTGCTGAATTCTTTTCTGATCACCATTCTTAGAACGTTATGCGGCACGGCATTGTCTGTCTTTTTCACGGCACTGTTAGCCTACGGAATGTCCAAGAAGACATTGCTATTTCGAAAACAATATATGGTGTTCTTCATGATTACGATGTTCTTCAGTGGAGGGCTCATCCCTAGTTATTTACTAGTTCGCTCTTTGGGTATGCTGGACACCTTTTGGGTGCTGATTATCCCCGGCATCATAAGTGTCTGGAACATGATTGTCATCCGCACCTTCTTCCACGCTCTGCCGGAGGGGTTGGAGGAATCGGCCAAAATCGACGGCAGCAGCAACTACGGCATTTTTTTCCGAATCGTCATTCCCGTCTCCGGTCCGGTGCTGGCCACGATTGCCTTATTCACCGCAGTAGGTTACTGGAACGACTGGTTTACGGGAGCGATCTATATTACAAAGGATCATTTGCTTCCTATACAGACCCTTCTGCGCCAGATTATGAACTCCAACATCATGACCCAAATAGGCTCATCGAATGCTATCGCGCTGGATCATATGAACCGAAATCGGACGATTACCACGAAGTCACTGACTATGGCTACGATGATGATCGCTACCATTCCAATTATCCTGACGTATCCTTTTCTCCAAAAGTACTTTGTTAAGGGCGTAATGATCGGTTCGATGAAAGAATAGCAGTCTCCATATTATGTAGAAAGAAGGGAAAAGATGCGCAATCGTATGAAATGGGTATCTCTTTTGCTGACTTCACTGGTGCTTCTTCTCGCTGCCTGTAGCGGAGGAGGAAATTCTAACACTTCACCAAACACAAGCGAGAAAAATCTGAATACTGAGGCCGCCACAGATGACGGCAGCGGGATCAAGCCCGTCACCTTCAGCTTCTATGGAAACTATGACTGGCTTACGACATCACCATGGGGGGATAATGAGGCGACAAAATGGATTCAGGAGAACCGTAAGGTTACTGTTGAACCCATACAATCCGGAGGAGCGGCCGGAGAAAAGCTCAACACGATGATCGTCGGCGGTGATTTACCGGATGTCATTTTTACTGACCGGGGATCCTCAGTGGAACGGCTGGTGCAGGCAGGACAACTCGTTGCGCTGGATGATTACTATGAGAAGTATCCGAACTTCAAGAAATATGTGAAGGAATCCACCCTGAATTTGCTCCGTTCAGAAGACGGGAAAATCTATCAAATCCCGAACTGGTATACATCCGGGCAATTCGGCAACGGCGGATGGATGGTGAATAAAGATATTTATAACGAACTCGGCAGACCGGCGCTTGAGACCTTCGATGATTTGTATCAATATTTGCTTAAGGTGCAAGAAAAGTATCCGGATGTAGTACCTCTGGAGGTTGGGGAGAAGGGGGCAGGTCTGGAAATTATGTATGGTGGTTTTAAGGAGAACTCCACCAGTAAGTTCATTTCACTCATGGGATATCCGGATGGCGACAAGCTGTCATCTATCTTGGACGATCCCGCTTACGAGGAGATGGTGCTGTATATTAATAAGCTGTATCGTGAACGGCTGATTACGCAGGATGCTCTGCAGCAAACCCAGGATGCGGTCAAAGAAAAGGTCAATACCAACCGGGTAGCAGTCATGGTCGAATCCAATATCACTACGTATGGAGCCGAGGGACACCGGGCACTGACAGCGAATAATCCGGACAGCGGTTATGAGATTATATGGCCGATTCATAAAGCCGGTCTAGACAAAACACAAGTGTTTGTAAGCGGCTTTGAGACGCTGGGTTGGAACGTTAATGTCATTACGAAAAAGGCCAAGAATCCAGAGGCCATCTTCGCTTATTTTGACTGGATTACGGGTCCGGAGGGACAGAAGGTGCTTTTCTTCGGTCCTAAAGGCTTGTACTGGGATGAAGAGGATGCGGACGGAGCGCCAATCCCGAACGAGAAATACAAGACGACTCCTGCTAACGAGCGCACGGAAACGATGCGGAAATTCGAGGACTTTAACTGGGCGGGAAATACAACCTTTATTGATACGGCGAAAATGAGCCTCGAGGCGCTGCTTTCCGCGAACCAGAAATCCTGGGAGACCGTGGCGCAGTCCACGGTGACCTGGAAAACCGCGTTGGATATCACGGAGTTTGTAAATACCGATCCGATTCCGGATACGGAAATCGGCATCATCGCACAGAATATCGGGGATATTTATACCCTTGCTTACGCCCAGATGGTTCAGGCGAAGTCGGATGAAGCGGTGCTGTCGGCGCTGGAGACAGCTAAAAAGAACACCGAAAAAGCGGGGCTGGCTAAGCTGCTTGAATTCAGAACCGAAAAATGGCAGGAAAATGTTAAGAAAATCAACGCGACGAAATAAGACTATTTATAAAATCTTATACTAGTGGAGGCGAGATTATGGCATTTGCGTTGAGTTCGAGGTTCATAGCACTGTTAAGCATCGTGTTGGTTTCTTCGATAGCCGGTGGTTCCGTTCCTGTTATGGCCGAGGAGAGTAACCCCCCTTTCGAAACGGAAGTTATTGTACGGACCGTAAACCAGTTTAAGAACATGACGGATGTCCAGAATTTCATCGCGCTGTCTACAAGCTATGGCGTCGATGTTATTAGCATGAACGTGAAGCAGGATGAAGATGATGAGGTTCCGTCTGGAAGTGTATTTTATCAGAGTGATATCGCACCAATTGCCCAAGGCTACCAGAATTTCGACGCCCTGCAGGCTGTCATTACGGCAGCCCATGCTGCAGGAATCAAGGTTCATGCCTGGATTCCGCAGTTCCATGATCAGCAGGCCTTCCTGGAGCACGATGAATGGCAGATGCAGGCGCTGGTTGACGGGGTTCAGACTCCGTTTACAGGTTCTAACGGCAACGAATACTTCGTCAATCCGATTCACCATGAAGTGCAGCAGTATGAGCGTTCCATTATTCAGGAAGTGATCGAGAATTATGATGTGGATGGCGTTGTGCTGGATTGGATCCGCTTCGACAATTACAACATGGACGTCAGTGATTATACGGTTGCGAAGTATCAGGCGCAGTTCGGGTATTCACCGCTCAGCATTGACTTCGAGACAGATTCGCCTCAGCGTGAGCAGTGGAATGAATGGAGGACCGATCAAATCGGACAGTATGTGGGCGATATCCGTCAGGATATCACCCAGTCCTCGAAGCCGGATGTGCAGCTCGGTGTGTATATTTTGCCGCCAGAATTCATTGAAGTTGGGCAGAATGTAGCGAAATTCAAGGATGATATCGACTTTGTTGCACCAATGGCGTACTTTGATGACTGGGAGTTCAACAGTGATTGGGTATACAGCACTTCCTACGGCATCCTGAAGGATACGAGCGACCGGATTAACGGCAGTGACGTGGAAATTGTTGCGACGCTGGATAATGACTGGACAGATGATCAATATCAGGAGATTTACAAGGGAATCCGCGAGAATTATCCAGGTGTGAAGCGTCTGTCGTTCTTTGCTTACGGGGCCTGGCCAGAAGATGAGCTGGCCAATATCAAAGAACGTGAAACCTGGCCTACGCCAGGCTGGACGCCTCCGGTAGAACAAGACTATCCGGCTCAATTACCAACAGGATGGAAGGCGCGGAATATCGGTTCCATGCCGGGGAACGTTACCTACAATTCTTCCAATAAGCAATTTACACTCAGCAGCAGCTCTACGGATATTTGGGGAAATGGAGATCAACTGAATTATATATACCAATCCGTGCGAGGCAATGCGGAGATTATTGTTAAAGTGCAGTCCACTAGCCGATTGGACGGCTGGGCCAAGGCCGGCATTATGATTCGGGAGTCGCTGGGTCATAATTCGAAGCATGCAGATATGATGCTTACCCCCGAAAATGGGGCAACCTTCCAGTATCGTGCAGAGACTGCCGGCAATATGGTTGATCAGACTGCGGCTGCCTCGGCTCCAAGATGGCTAAAGCTGACCCGAAGTGGAAATACCTTCAAAGGGGCTATTTCGAGTAACGGGAATAACTGGCAAACGGTCGGAACTGTTCAGATTCCGATGAACCGCAAGGTGTATATTGGCATAGCACTTAGCAATCCCGGGGATGACTCGAGGAATAAGGCTGTGTTTGGAAATGTGAAGATTACGGATTAAGCTTAATACAAGGGCACCGGTTCTTCTTTATCCGGGGGAGTTTTCGTTTATCAGGTTAACCAGAAATATCTGGTTAACCTTTTTTATTTCGGTATAAGGTGATGGTGGGGGATATATCCAATTGAAATCTGAAATGAATTTAAAGCTGCTAAATCCGGTGGTATATTTAATGCAGCTAATTCTATAATATAGCTAATTCTATAATGCAGTTTAGCTTATTAATAATAGTCTTTGAGAATAACTTATACAGAATAGGAGAGATACGATGAGCGAGCGTATACCCTGCCAAACCTCAGGCTGCAAGGGAAGCATACTTCCTGCAACTGCTTTAAAGACAGGTGGAATCTGCATGCCCTGTCATCAGAGGAAGCTTGCGCTGGAGGAAAAGGCTTATATTGAACAAAATCGAAAAGACATTGATTTGTACGCAGGTGTGAATGATCCGGTTGAAATTCTTAAAATCATGCACAAACCGCGGAGATTGAGCCCGCTTGAACACGTAATTCCCTATCACAAAACCGCGCAAGAGTTATATCGTCAACTGACTGAAAGCGAAAGGGAGCGATTGGAAACCTACGCCATTGAATTGATGGAAGAAGATGATTTTGACCAGGCTGAAACCATTTTACTGTCGCTTATATGTTTTTCAAGTGCTTCCATTGAACGGGGGCTGGAGGCTTTTTTTCTTAACGGGAAGTATTATCCCGGCATTCTCTATAAAGAAGCGGGTCAGGAGATCCGTGATAAGATCATTCATCAGTTAGAGCATGACTCGGAAAACCGTAATCATTTGCTGCTTGCAATGGCCTGGATTGGTGATGAAGAGGTTGTTCGGCAGTTCGAGACATGGCGGCAGCATCCGCCTCGATGGACATCGGAGTTAAATGTGTCTCCGGAAACCTATGCTCACGAAGCAGGATGGGAATTAGATCCCGACGGTGGGAAAAGGCTGCTTTTTTACCCCGAGAGTTATCATTTTGAAGTAAACAGGGACGGAAAAAATGGGATGGATCGGGATCATACGGCGGTAGTGGCGCTGCAGGAGGGTGAGCATTCCTGCCCTTGGTGTGGCGGTAAGTTGACAGTGCTGTTTGATTACAATTTGCAGAATCCACTGGTTCAATTTATGAAGCTTTCCGGCCAGCGGTTAAGGATTGCAGCTTGCATGCATTGTAATTGTTATGGCACCGTGTTTATGAAAGCGGAGCTGGATGGCCAATATTCGTGGAGTGAATATAATACCGTTCCTGATTTTTTGCCTGCAAATGAAGACAGGGAAGAAATAGCATGGCATGCCATGCAGCTATCGGAACGGCAGATGGGAACCTATGAAAATTCATATTGGATGCTTGAGGCGCCTGCGTCGCAGATTGGAGGACATCCGGCTTGGATTCAGGATGCGGAATATCCTGTGTGCCCTTGCTGTTCGACGACGATGAAGTTTATTGCCCAAATGGACATGGAACAGGCCGAGGACAGCGAGGGGATTTATTATGCATTTTTGTGTGAGGGTTGCCTGCAGGTAGCTGTGAATTACCAGCAGACGTAAATCAACTTATTTCTGGTTAGCGTAGATTGGAACTTCAGACTTAAAAGAGAAAAATGCTGCCTTAGACAACTAAGGACGGCATTTTTTTATTTTGTATAAACATGATGATCAAAGTACCTTGACTGTCACAGTAGTATGATATACAATGCGATTATGAGGTGATGAAATGAGTGAGAACAAAATCACATCCGATCTGCTGCGAGGACATACCGATACGATGGTATTACGGCTCTTGTCCGAAGCCGATCGTTATGGATATGAAATCGTCAAATTAATTGCTGAGCGTTCCGGAGGCGAATATGAATTAAAAGAAGCTACGATGTACTCCAGCGTCCGGCGGCTTGAGGCAGACGGTGACATTGAATGGTATTGGGGGGATGAGTCTCAGGGGGGACGACGGAAGTATTTTCGGATTACCGAGAAGGGGAAAGCTGTTTACGCCAATAACAAGACTAATTGGGAGTACGCAAAGCGTGTGCTTGAAAACTTATTATAAGGAGACTTGATAATATGAATGAGAAATTAAACATGTATTTAAATGGCGTATTCGCACCCTATGACGGGATAAAAAGCGTTGCTGAATTAAAGAGTGACCTCCTTTCCGATTTGCAGGAGCGGTTCAGTGAACTCAAGGCTGAAGGCAAGGATGATGAAACGGCGTTTAAGATGACGATAGACAGCATCGGCGACATTGAACAGACGGTGCAGGAGGTTGCCAATCTCTCCCGTTCACTTGAGCGGCAGGTGGTGACGAGCTTTAGGGCGAGCAACTTATCGAAGAGCGATTTTGCAGGCGTTACCGCCCATAAAGGGGATTTTAAAGTGAGCGCGTTGCGGGGTTCGGATTTTACAGGCGCTGACTTGACTGGCAGTTCTTTCGCGGGCAGTGACGTAGGCGAGGCCAAGTTCGACAGCGCTAATCTGACCGACTGCAATCTGTCCGGCATTGAACTGGCAAATGCGAGCTTTCACAAATCTATTCTTGTTCGCACCAACTTTAGCTCATCAGGACTTACAGGGGCGAAATTTATCAGTGCAAGACTGACCGACGTCAAGCTGTGTACGACTGATCTTACGAAAACAATCTTTGAGAGCTGTATCTTTGACGGTGTGGAATTTAAAACCTCAGATCTGCGGGGATTATGTTTTGACGACCAGACCTTTATCGGGGTCAAGTTTGAAAAGTCGGCGCTGAACGATATTTCGTTTAGAGGTGCGACGTTAAAAAATGTGTCATTCCTCTCCGGGTTTTCGTTATCCAAGAAGTTTTATCGTGCAATTAAAACGATCAACTTTGACGGTGCAATGATGGATAAGTTGACCTTCGCTGCGCTCAAAGGCATGGAAGCTGATTTGACAAAGGTTACAGTCCTATAAGCCTGAGCTTCCGAAGTGAGTTTTGCGGGGGAAATTCCATGAAGATATGTTAACAAAACCTTAGGGAGGGAATGCAATGAACAAGTCCATTAAAGTGGTTGGGTTGGAAAAGTCCTACAGACAGCTTCAAGTTTTAAAGGGGGTGGATTTTGAAGTGGAGCAGGGCAGCGTTTTTGCCCTGCTTGGCTCCAATGGCGCAGGCAAGACCACCATTGTCAAAATCCTCACCACTTTGCTAAATCAAGATGGTGGGACTGCTGCAGTGAACGGATTCGATGTCGCCACAAAGCCTGATTATGTACGCCAGTCCATCAGCCTGACGGGTCAATTTGCCGCCGTGGATGAGATTCTGACCGGCCGGGAAAATCTGATCATGATTGCGAGGCTCCGCCATGAGAAGCATCCGCGTCAAGTTGCGGACGATCTGCTGGAACGCTTCACTTTGACCGATGCCGCGGATCGCAAGGTATCCACTTATTCAGGCGGGATGCGCCGGAGATTAGATCTCGCGATGAGCCTTGTTGGAAAACCGCAGATTATTTTCCTCGACGAACCAACCACTGGACTTGATCCTGAGGCAAGGATTGATGTATGGAAGATGGTTAAGGAGCTTACCGACGGCGGTACGACTGTCTTTTTGACGACGCAGTATTTGGAAGAAGCAGAGCAGCTTGCTGATCAAATCGCCATTCTACATGAAGGTAAAATTATTGCGAGCGGTACACTCGAAGAACTAAAAAAGCGTTTCCCGCCCGCAAAAGTTGAGTACATTGAAAAGCAGCCGACGCTGGAGGAAATATTCCTCGCAATCATCGGCAAAAAGGAGGGGAAGTAAATGGAAATGATTAAGAAGCACTTTTTCAGTGACATGAGTGTAATGCTTGGACGCTCTATGCGCCATATTCTCCGCAGTATGGATACCATCATCACGGTAACTATCATGCCAATTGCATTTATGCTGTTGTTTGTTTACGTGTTCGGTGGGGCCATCCAGGCGGGTACGGATAACTATGTGAATTATTTGTTGCCCGGGATCATACTGATCGCTATTGCAAGTGGTGTAACTTATACGGCTTACCGCCTGTTTAACGATGTGCAAAAAGGGATTTTTCAGAGATTCCATTCTATGCCGATTGCACGTTCTACCATGCTGTGGGGACATGTGCTGACCTCCCTGATATCCAATGCGATTTCAGTTAGCGTCATCATTCTTGTTGCATTGATTATGGGGTTTCGTTCATCGGCAGGAGTGCTCTCATGGCTGGCGGTTGCTGGCATCCTCATATTGTTTACGCTGGCTCTAACTTGGGTCGCGGCAATTGCTGGACTATCCGCAAAATCGGTGGACGGCGCGACTGCTTTTTCCTATCCGATTATTTTCCTTCCTTTCATCAGCTCGGCCTTTGTGCCTACCGAATCGATGCCGCCAGTCGTTCGCGCCTTTGCTGAAAACCAGCCCGTTACATCTATAGTAGAGGCGGTTCGCTCCCTCCTGATGGGGCAGCCTGTCGGCAATGATATTTGGGGAGCCATCATATGGTGCATAGCCATTCTAGTAGTTGCTTATTTAATAGCAATGCGGGTATACAAACACAAAGTAGTTTAATTTCCAGATAACATTACAGGGTTTAGAAGCGACTTGTCTGCGGATGGGTTGCTTTTTTTCATCTCTCTACGTATCACTAAGCTGAATCCCATTTTCTTTCACAAACTTCTCCAGAACCTTGAAATCCTCAGTAACCTTTTTAAAAGGTAAAGCTTCCAGTACCTGATCCCGGTAATCCTTTTTGGCGGCAATGGACAGGCGGGAATCAAGTATGCTGAGCACACCAAGGTCAGTTTCACTGCGGATCAGGCGCCCGGTTCCTTGTCTTAACCGAAGCAGCATGTCCGGTACAAAAACCTCCTTCAAGGGATTCTTTGCCATCGAAGTCTTATATTCATAGACAGGATCGGCAGGAACAGGGAAAGGCAGACGGAAAATGATTAACTGCGACAAATCGGAACCCTCGATATTCACACCTTCCCAGAATACACCGGTACTAAGTAGAACGCCTTTACTGCCCCGAAAGTCAGCGATCACCCCGTCCTGGGACGAGCCTTCCCTTTGAACATGTAATGCCCATGCAAGCTTCTCAGAGTTTAACTTCTTATGAATATACTTCATATCCTCTTTAGCTGAAAAAAGAACTAATGTCCGCCCGTCTGTTAAATTACAGAGCCTCATCATTTCCTTGTATGCCGCTTCAAGATAATCTTCCCGCCGCCGATGGTTATAGTAGGGGATGTCCTTGGCAATATACAGCATGGTGTGGTTGTCATAATCAAACGGTGAAGCTTGGCGCTCCATATAATCTCCCCTGTAACCGAGGGACTCAGTGAGATAAGCGTATTGTTCCTCCAGCGTTTCTCCGCTTTGACACATGGTTGCTGACGTTAAAATAACTGAGGTTTTCCCGTTAAATAAGGTATATTTCAGAAACTGGCTTATCCCTTTAGGGCAGATACTAAGGGTACTCTCCCGCTGGGTATTACTTGCCCAGATCAGATAGTTATCCTCTACTCCGGCGAGTACATCAAAGAGGTCGATAAGTCCGTTCATGGCTTCAAAAATATTGTCAATCTCCCGTTCATGCCGTGAAGTTAAGACGGAAAGGCTGAGATTAAAATCTTTTAAAACCTGTGCCGCTCGTCTTAAGGGGATTCCTGTGATCTGCGATATTTTTATACGGTCATTGTCCTGCTTGGCTGTTTGCAGTAAGTCTGCCTCTACTTGTTTAAAAATATGGCCAACGCATCTTTTTATAAATTTAAATTGCGGCATAAGCTCCGTATCGGCAGATTGCTTGAAGAGAATCTGTAAGGCGTCATCCAGAATACGGCAGGTTCCCCGGTAAGTAAATTCGAGCGTTCTTGCATCTCTAACCTTTGCTTCCAGATTATGCGCTTCATCAATTACGATCAGAGCCGGCCGTTCGGTGATTAACCCCTTCGTTCCTTCCTTTTTCTTGATTAAATCACGGATGAGCAGATCCTGGTTTACGATAATAAAATCCATGTCGCTCGCGTTGGCATTAATTTTAGCTCTCATCTCATAAAACGTACATGTACTTTTATAATGGCAACGTTCAAATTTGCAATCATTCACACAAACGTTAGACCATACAGCATCACTAACCCCGCCCTTAATATCTGCCCGCTCATCAATTTCATAATTCACAATCTGTTGAGAAAGCGCAGACAGAGGAGTGTTTGAATCATCCGCTTGGAACAGATCTGCTGCCCTATACCGGCAAGCATACTGCCCCATGCCTTTTCCAACTACCGAACGTACCCTTGTAAATCCGAGACGACTTCCGATGAATCTCAGATCTTTATGTATTTGTTCTGAAAGTTGTATGGAGGATGTCGCAATAATAACCGGTTGCCTTGAGATTTGGTTAATAAGCAGGCTGGGAATGAGGTAGGCAAAGGACTTGCCGATACCGACTCCAGCTTCAATCATCGCGTTACGACCATTTATATAGGCATCAGCGATATCTAGAGACATATCCTGCTGGCCGATCCGCTCTTTAAGTCCAATCCTGGGGAATTTATCATACATTCGAAAGATAGCATTGACTAAAGAGGGCTCGATGTCCTTCTTTAGCTCCTGCTTCTGTAATTTATAGAGATCACTTAACCAGCTAATGACGACCGCCCCTTTTCAAAATCAATGATCTTCCTAATTATAGTTTTTTTGGTGAGGTTGTAATTATCTTCGATGCTACTCTAACAGTCAAGTGTCAGAATATAATATAGTGATTAAAACAAAGTGAATTACTGTGTTTTTGAAGCAGGAAAATATACACATATCTTGAATACAAACTACAAAGAAGGAGGATGAAAATGTCATACAAAGAAAATGAATTGCGTTCGTCATTAACCTTAGCAGTTCCAATCATTTTAAACAGGCATTATCATTCTATGACTATGAAAAACATCGAATTCTCCTGGTTTGTAGAGGCGCATAAGGAATTGTTAGATTCATCATTCAGTACGATATTAATGAGTATGGTAGAAGCCTTGTTTTTTGATTCTTTTGGTTACGATCAATACTTAAACCTGCTAGAAAAAGAGGGGGCTGAGCAAGGGGTTTATACTGCAGAAATATTCGGTGATCATTTTGATATCTTACTTGATATGAGCAAGGATTTAAATTTAACCGCTCAGAATATTATGTTTAAGATCATTGAAGAGTTTGTAGATGATTCCGCGATCCGATTGTTTTTTTATAATCGTTTAATGGAATGCAACTGGACCCGTTTTACTGGCTTTGCACAAGGTTATTTGTCTAATAAAAATCAACAGATTGACAATTTACATGAACAAAAAATTGCTGTTATGGGACAAATGGCAGCAGGAATGGCGCATGAAATAAGAAATCCGCTAGCTTCGATTAAAGGTTTTGCTCAGCTTGTAAATATCAGGCTAAATGAGCCGGAGATCAAAGCGGATGAATTGCGTGCATATCTGGATATAACCATCAAAGAGATTGATGCTCTGAATGGATTAGTAACGGACTTTCTAATACTGGCTCGAAAAGGTGACAGTACAAAAAATAACGGCGTAGTATTTAACGTTATGGAGGTTATACATAGAGTTAATAACATTGTGAATCAACTCATACTTAGTGATGATATTATACTTTCAGTAGAGTGCTCTTTAGAAAAAGTACTGACGTTTGGGAGCGCCTCTCAGCTAGAGCAGGTAATTCTTAATATTTTGAAAAATAGTATCGATTCCTTCACAGCTTTTAGAGGCAGAATAGATATTTCTGTTACCACAGCTGCTGAGACAAACGAAATTATTCTACTCTTTAAAGACAATGGAGAAGGAATTCCACAGGATAAATTAAAACGGATATTTGACCCTTTCTTTACTACCAAGCAAAAAGGGACAGGGATTGGATTATCGATTTGTAAACAACTAATCGAAATGTATGGGGGGCATATTATGGTAGATTCAGAGGTTCAGGTTGGAACTAGCGTGAGGGTTATTTTGCCTTGGGTTTATGATTATCATATTTGAGATGCTGCTGCATCTAATGAATGAAGGAGCGACTTGCCAATAGGGAAGTTGCTTTTTTTGTTATAGTTCTACAAAAAATCAGGATGTGCGTAAGATCACAAAGCAATTATTGGATATGTTTATACTCAATATATCAATTAAATTTGAAATATAAATTACATAAGCAATTGGAGGCTACTGGCATGGATCAATTTACTTTTACAGATATGAAAAAAATAAAGAGAAAAAATTTAGGTAATGTCGTACCTTTAGAGCTTTTCAGAACGATCAGACTGATTGGTTTATATCAAGCGTTACCCATGAATGGTAAGGGTACAACGTTGACTATAGGAAGAAAAATTGGGGAAGAATTTGGTGTTACCTCGGTTAATGAACTATTCGAGTTATTCGAAGAATTGAAGATAGGGATTCCTATAATAACCCATGAAGATGACAAGGGGATGACGATTGCAGTACACGATTGTTTCTGCGAAGGGTTACCTATTATGGAAGGGAAAATGGTTTGTGACCTGGAGGGGGCCATTATCGAAGGAGCACTTACTAAAATTCGTGGGAAACGAGTTTCCGTCCGGGAAATAAAATGTAATGTTAATGGGGATGAATATTGCGAATATATCGTCAAATATTAAATCATATATAAAAGCGAGTAAGCGACCTTTCAATTTTAAAAGGTCGTTTTTTTATGAAGAAGTTGTGATGGAATTAACATTCATTTAACATGGCTCTTATGCTGAAATGATATAACAGTTACAAATAGGTGAAAAGGTGGCTGTTAGATGAAACTTAGCAAAGAGGAAAAATCATGGATTTTATATGACTGTGGTAATTCAGCCTATTCGATGGCGGTTACAACTGCATTATTGCCTATTGTATTTGGCATGTTTTCAAATGTTAACAGCAGCATGGATTTAGGGTACTTTAACTCCATTGCTAGTATTCTTGTGGCTATCCTTAGTCCGATTTTAGGCACGATCGCAGATTACAAGGATAAGAAAAAGCGCTTTTTCTTATTTTTCTCTTTGATTGGTGTGCTGGCTACGGCTTCGTTGGCGTTCGTTGCACCTGCGAGCGGGCAGTGGCAGTTATTGATTGTGTTTTATATCCTGTCTGTTATAGGTTTTGCCGGAGCCAATATTTTTTATGACTCTTTTCTTGTGGATATAACCACTGATGAAAGGATGGATAAGGTATCCACAAAAGGTTTTGCTTATGGATATATCGCCAGTGTCATTCCATTTGGCATCAGCCTGCTATTGATTCTGTTTATGGGGATGGAGAAGTCGATCGGTTATCAGATTGGGTTTATCATTACTGCCCTTTGGTGGGGGCTGTTGACCATACCCATGATCAGAGATGTGAAGCAGAGATATTATATTGAGCCTGAACCAAGACCTGTAATCAACAGTTTTAAAAGACTGGGAGACACCTTTAGGAATGTTAGACAGCATAAAGTTGTATTTGTTTTCTTAATTGCGTACTTTCTTTATATTGATGGGGTAGATACGATTATTAAAATGGTAGTGCCCTATGCCACATCGGTTCTGGGTGCGGATGCTTTTGACACCTTTACCTTACTGGGGATATTATTAGTTATCCAGATCATCGCTTTTCCTTCTGCAATCCTGTATGGTAATCTCGCCAAAAAATACTCCGCCAGGACTTTGATAATCGTGGGAATTGTTACATATATCATTTCCTGCATCGCGGCTTTTTTTATCACTTCAGTGTGGCATATATTTATTTTAGGTGCGCTAATTGGTTCCGCTCAGGGAGGCATTCAGGCGCTCAGCAGGTCTTATTATGCGAAGATCATTCCAAAGGAGAATTCCAATGAATTCTTTGGTTTTTACAATATTTTTGGTAAGTTCGCGGCCATTGTTGGTCCTGCTGTAATGTCTTTAACAACAACATTAACAGGTAATGCTAAATTTAGTATTTTAGCGATTATCCCACTTTTTATTATTGGATTATTCGTATTTATAACTTTACCTAAAGAGCAGCCTGAACATGACGAACCTAAGGGGCTTATTCTATGAAGTCAATTAAAGCACAAACGGCTATGGCCAAGCATTTAATCGTCATCTCTTACGATGCCTTTTCAGAAGACCACTGGGCATTGGCCAGCCGGCTTCCAAACTTAGCGGAATTAATTAAAAACGGAGCCCATAGCCATAAATTGAAAAGTGTGTATCCCACGCTCACATATGTAGTGCATACCACCATAGCAACCGGTGTATATCCGGATAAGCATGGCATCCATCACAACAATCCGTTTCAGCCTTTTATTAAGGAAGAGGAGCAGAATTGGTTCTGGTTTAGAAATGCGATCAAGGTGCCAACGATTTACGATGTTGCGCGCGAGCATAAGATGAGCACAGCCGGAATCCTATGGCCAGTATCGGGTAAATCCTCCATCCAATACAATATACCTGAAATCAGAGCCATCAAAAACGAAAATCAGGCACTGAAGATATTAAAAAGCGGAAGCCCCTTATACTGCGTGGATATGGAGCTGAAATATGGCCGGATCCGCAAAGGGATTGAGCAGCCCTATCTGGATGACTTCACGACCAAATGTGCTATAGACACGATTAAGCGCAAAAAACCTAATCTTCTAATGATGCATCTGATCGATCTGGATGATGCCAAACATGCTTATGGAACTGACAGTGACGAAGTGAAGCAGGTAATCACACGTATGGATAAAAGGTTAGGCGATATTATGCAGGCAGTGGATGAAGCGGGGATGAAGGATGATACGATTTTTTTAATTTTGGGGGACCATGGCCAGTTTAATGTTAGGTACAGAGTGCATTTGAACAACCTTTTGCAGGAAAAGGGCCTGATCTATGAAGAGAACGGCGAAATGAAGTGGAGAGCTTACTTTCAGTGTGGGGGTGGAGCGGCTTACTTGCATATCCGGCAGGGCGATGAAGAAGCTGAGCAAATAGCATTAGCTGTTATTGGAGATCATATGAGAGATGAATCCTCAGGTATAGAGAAATTGTATGCTAGAGATGAACTGGATTATTTTCATGTGGGCCAAACCACAAAGTATATGCTTGAGGCTAAGAGAGGTTATTGTTTCGACGAAAGTATGGATGAACCAACGATTGTTGATTTGGACAAACAAGGCGTTAAATTTGCCACGCATGGCTATTCTCCTGATAAAGACGGCTATAGATGCAACTTGGTTGTCTCTGGGGAAAAGATTAGAAATGGGCATCCTATAGGGGACATCGAAATGGTAGATATAGCCCCCACGATGGCAAAGATTTTAGGGATTGATTTTAATCCAGGTGACGGAAGACCTTTAGAGGAAATTTTTATGGACTAAATTAAGCAATGTGAAACGGAGAAATTCAATGATTGAAACGCGAAAACAGAAATCAAATAAACTCAAGATATTCTCAAAAGTATTCATGATTATTATTGGGGCGCTAATAGCTGCCTATGGTCTAGAATCTGTATTGATACCCAACAATGTCTCAGATGGAGGTGTCACAGGTCTAAGCATCGTTGGCTCTGAACTGTTTGGCTTACCGCTAGGGCTGCTAATTGGCATAATTAATATTCCTTTTGTGTGGCTAGGATATAAGCAAATTGGTAAAAGCTTTGCTCTTTATTCCGTTATCGGTATTGCTTCACTGGCTATTGGCACTAGTCTTATGCATCATGTACCGACGATTATAGAAGGTGATACCTTATTAATTACCGTTGTTGGCGGGATTATTATCGGTTTTGGTATGGGTTTAGCCTTACGTAATGGTGGAGCATTAGATGGGATAGATATGTTAGCTGTCTTACTTTCACGAAAATTACCTTTTGGGACCAGTGATTTAATCTTATTTCTAAATATGTTTGTCTTTATTGTTGTTTCAACAGTATTTGGCCTACAAGGAGCTATTCTATCAGCGCTTGCTTATTTTATTGCTTCTAAGGTCATTCATATTATTGAAGAAGGTTTGAGTGGCTCTAAAACGTTTAAAATCATCACTATTCAACCGGAAATCATGGTCGAGACTATTCGTGACCGATTGGGTCGTGGAGCAACTTATACAGATGCTTATGGCGGCTACTCAAATGAACAATTCAAAGAAATCACTTGTGTCATTAACCGTCTGGAAGAAAGTAAAATAAAAGATATTATTCGTGAAATTGACCCTAATGCCTTTGTAGTAGTCTACGATGTTGCAGAAGTTAAGGGCGGCAGTTTCAAAAAGAAAAATATTCACTAATGACTATAAATCGCGTTGGAGAGAAGCTAATTATGCTCTTGCCAGCGCGTTTTTTGTTTTCTTTGAAGGAGAGGAAAGGCTTGGTATAGATTTAATATAATTAAAGTCGGAATACCTACTTTAACAACATGCTTATACAATAGAATTAATAAGGTTGGAGAGGGGGCATGGATATGGATGATGTTCATAAAGACAAGATTTTAATCAAAAATGAAAAGCTTATTAGCATGGTCATTGAACGGGTTAAGAGAGATTTTTCTGATGATATTGCAATTATAGGGCTTACAGGTTCTTTTAGTACTGGGGATTTTCATGAAAAAAGCGATCTTGATCTAATCATAATTAATAACACAGAGCAAGGCTGGGGGATATCTTCGTGTTTTATTTTGGATGATATTGGATACGATCTATATTGTACGCCATGGGAAACAAGGATAGAAGATCAAGCCAATCTCGAGAGTCCAATGATTTCATGTCTGGTGGATTTACAGGTGTTATACTGTGCAAAACCCGAATATTTGGAAAAGCTAAATTTATATAAACAGAGAGCACTCGATGCTCTGGCCATGCCTATAGGGAGAGAATGTATCAGTAGAGCGAAAAAGTGTATAGACATAGCAAAACAGGAATATGCGAATACATTACTTTCTGCAGATATAGGAGCAGTAAGGTATGCTTCAAGCGAAGTTTTATACAATTTGTTAAATGCGCTAACTCATTTGAACAATACTTATTTCAAACGGGGAATTAAGAGATATTTGGAGGAAATAGCTACGTACCGTTATGTTCCTGATGATTTTGAAAAGACATATATGGCTGTGATAGAGGCGAAGACTATCGATGAAATCAGAAGTGCAGTATATAAGGCACTTAAAAACATCAATGATTTATATAATAAAATGTATAAGGATTTTGTAGTGCAGCCTGTCCCAAGCTATGATAATCTTGGCGGAACTTATGAGGAATTATGGTGCAACTACCGCAATAAGATTATAGCAAGTGTAGAATCGGGTGATAGATCGTATGCGTATCTTGCAGCAATGGGCATACAAGGTTTTCTTGATGAAATGACAGAATGGAAGGGAACTAAAAAGTTTGATATCATGCAGTATTTTGATTCTGACCATCTTCAAGTCTTTAAAAATGAGATTCTGAAGGTCATGGATGAATATCTGGAGGAATACAATAAGGTAGGCAGGAAAGTCGAACGATACAATACTTTCGAGCAATTATATAACGAATATATGAAGGTATAGAAAATAGCCCACTACCAATCTTTGGATTGGAGTGAGCTATTTTTTATTTGACAAGAAAACTTGGCGTATTATAATAATGATGACAAGAAAACTTGTCATCATCTTTTCAATTTGAAAGGAGAAATTTTTATGAAAAAGGAAGAAATATTAGAAAAAAGCAGAAATGAAAAAGGAGACGAAGGAAAAGAATTTGTATTTGCTAAAGGCAGAAAAAGCGGATTCATTGGAATGTTGATTGTATTTTGCATTCTGAGTGTCTTCAGTTTATATAATCATAGTCAGGAAACAAATCTTGCATTAAAAGCCTTGATAGCCATGTTTTTTGGATATTTGAGCTGTGAAGGTCTTGGGATGTATTCTGTAACTAAGAAAAAGATGCATTTACTCAATTTCATTTTAGGATTAATTATAAGTGTTTCGTTTTTGTTTATTTACTTTTATGGGATGAGTGATTAGTATGAGTGAACCTTTGGTTTTAAAAAATAAACTGCGCGAAGCAAGAACGGAACAAAAATTATCGCAAGCACAATTGGCAGAAATGGTGGGTGTCTCAAGAAATACTATAAGCTCGATTGAAACCGGACAGTTTAACCCTACTGCAAAATTAGCTTTGATTTTATGTATTGCGTTGGATAAAAAATTCGAAGAATTATTTTATTTTGATTAAAATCAACAGAAGTTTTTCTGGGTTTAACTCTAGATGTCAGAAAAACAGCGATACTCCATCATTGGAGATCGCTGTTTTTTTTTTCAGTCAATTATAGCTTACTCAGGAATTTACAGGGTTCTGTTCAACAGATTTGGGTGTAAAAGCTCTTCGAACAACCTTCGTTAATTCCATTAGGATGAGGGAGCCGAGGGCTAAGCCTGCTGCAATCAGCCACTCTGACATTCCAAATGAAGCCGGAATCGAGAAGATTTCTCTAACTCCTGGCAGAACCGCAATGCCGTAAAAGGCAAAGCAGACCAGAACGGCTCCGATGACGTATTTGTTGCTGAAAAGGCCAGCTTCAATAGCAGTTTGACTGTTCGAACGGGCGGCAAAGGTCTGCAATGTACGAGACAAGATCAGGGTTGTGAATGCCATAGCTACGCCCATATCAGGCGAATCCTGAAGTCCGATATACAGGGATATGATAACAGCTATACCTATGAGTAGACCACGAGTGACAATGGCCTGCATCATTCCTCCTGCGAATATTCCTTCCTTGAGCTCTCTTGGTTTTCTGTTCATCACATTAGGTTCAGGTTTTTCCATCCCAAGAGCTATGGCGGGCAGAGAATCATTCGCCAGATTGATGAATAGAAGCTGAATCGCTGTGAAAGGATTAATCCAGTTGAAAATAAGGGCAAAGAGGATGGCGATAATTGCACCCAGGTTACCTGAGAACAAATAGGCGATCGCTTTTTTAATATTGTCAAATACCGTTCTGCCCACAGATACAGCATTGACAATGGATACAAAATTATCATCGGTCAAAATCATGGCAGCCGCATCTTTGGCAACATCGGTTCCACTGCCCATGGCAACTCCGATATCTGCTTGTTTCAAAGCAGGCGCGTCATTTACACCATCACCGGTCATGGCTGTTATTTTGCCTTTCCGCTGCCACGCGCGGACAATTCTGATCTTGTTCTCCGGAGAGACACGGGCGTAGACACCGATCTGTTCAAGTTTTTGATCAAGTTCCTCGTCAGACATGGCATCGAGTTCTTGGCCGGTTACGGCAATTTCATTCTCAGTCATCAGACCGATATCGCGGCCGATCGCTTGTGCGGTTGTCTTATGATCACCGGTAATCATGATGGTTCGGATTCCAGCCTTCTGAGATTCTGCGATCGCGCCGTAGACAGCTTCCCGAGGTGGATCAATCATAGCTGTCAAACCTACGAGCACTAGATTTTGTTCATCCTCCAATCCGACTTCAGTAACTGTATTTGGTACGGTTTTGTAGGCATAGGCAAGTACACGGAGTGCTCTGCTGGAGAACTCCTCATTGGCTTCGAAGAAGCGTTCAAGAACTTCTGGTGTCATCGACACTTCTTTTCCACTTAACAGTACATGCGAGCATAGACCAAAGAGCACATCGGGTCCACCTTTAGTAATCATTGCTTTTTGTCCGTTAAAAGTATGCAAGGTCGTCATCAGCTTGCGATCCGAGTCAAAAGGTAGTTCGGCTTCGCGAGGGAAATTATCGCGTATTTCCTTATAATCTTTATTCTTGCTGTTGCTGAAGGCAATAAGTGCTACCTCTGTAGGATCACCCAGCTCTTTACCATCCTCATTAATGTTAGAGTCGTTGCAGAGCACGGCAATATGCAGGAGCCGCCGGGCTTCTTCAGACCATTCTTCAGGCGCTTGATTGAATTGATCACGGTCACCTTCTGGAAGAAAGTAATCTACAACAGTCATTTTATTCTGGGTGAGGGTACCGGTTTTATCTGTACAGATGACACTGGTTGACCCAAGGGCTTCGACAGCGGGTAGCTTACGAATAATCGCATGTTGCTTAGCCATCTTATTAGTACCTACGGATAGGACAATAGTTACTATTGAGGAAAGAGCTTCGGGAATCGCAGCAACCGCCACAGCGACTGCAAACATTAACGCATTCAGGATAGCTTCTGTTGTATCCACAGTCTCATTCGATAACCAAACACGTCCGGCCTGGATGGCAAAGATTACAATGGACAGGAGTATAATTGCTACCCCCAGCTGCTTGCTGAATGTTTCGAGCTTGCGCTGCAGCGGCGTTTGCTTGGCTTCGGCGCTTTCAATGAGTTCAGCAATTTTTCCGATTTCGGTAGTGAGTGCAGTTCCCGTTACTACTAGCGTTCCGCGGCCATATACAACTAGTGAACCGCTGAACGCCATATTACGCCGGTCTCCAAGCGGAGATTCTTTCGCGATGATATTTGTATGCTTTTCCACAGCTTCGGATTCTCCGGTTAGCATACCCTCATTTATTTTTAAGCTTTCCGATTCTATAATCCGGCCATCGGCGGGTACGAAATCGCCGGCTTCCAGCCAGACGATATCACCGCGTACAAGTTCCCTTGCCGGGACGGTTTTTAATTCTCCATCACGCAGCACTTTGGCCTCGGGGGCTGACATCTGCTGCAAGACATCAAGTGAACTCTCCGCTTTACGGGTCTGGATGACACTTATAACTGCATTGAGAATCAACACGAGGAAAATAATAAGCGACTCCATAACTTGTCCCATAACAATCTGGACAATGGCGGCTATAAGCAGTACGACTACCATAGGGTCTTTGAAGTTTTCAAGAAAAAGCTTCCAAACAGGATCTTTTTTCTTTCCTTTTAATTCGTTAAAACCATAATCTTTTAGACGATTGTCGACTTCTGCCGAAGTAAGCCCGTTAGCTGAACTCTGAACATCCTGTAAACTGTCGGCTACATTGTTGCGGTAATATTCCACTAATGATAGCTCCTCTCTGCTGTGCTGTGTCTTTGTTCTTAAAAATTACGGTTCAAGCCGGGACAAGTTTCAAAATATCGAGCTGCATAAACTGTTTTCACATTATAAATGTGTCTTTTGAGCTTGAAACTGGACTGAGCATTGAGCTTGACGTATAGTATTAATACTGTCGAATCTTGTAATAAATTGAGTTCTGAACTAGATAGAAATTTGGAGGAACCTCGTGAAGTTTACATTCAAGGAAGAAAAAATATATGTAAATCTGGTTCGTTTCGTTGGGTCATTGCTCTTAGCAATTTCCTATTACAAAGATTATAGCGGTCAAGGATTCATTAACCTTCTAGGTGGTCTGATCGTGTTGTTGCTATATATGGTGTTGATTTGGGCAAAAAACGCTTGGTGGACTGAAGTGAAATATTATGCTGTTACTTTTATAATGATTTTGATTATATTAGTGCTTCATTATGTTTTTGGCTCACCGAATACAAGTTTACTATGGCCGCTTTATTTTATTATCCTATTTATGAATCGAGTTTATCCCCGTGTTTCTTTTATTGTTGGAATCACTACACTTACTGCTGTTTTTCTGATTTATTCATTGTCCTTAAGCAGTTTTTTAGGGCTGCTTTGTGTAATCCTCGTAGCGCGAAGTATAAAAATCAGAAGAGATGCTCACTACTTAACAACGCTCCACCTTGAAGAGTTAAATAAAACTCATAAAGAGCTGGAGGCTACGCATAACGAACTTCAAGAAGCTATGGTTCATTCGGTACGTTATGCAGCTTTAGAAGAAAGAACCCGGCTTGCCAGCGAAATTCATGATGGACTGGGTCATCAATTGACTTCACTGATAGTACAATTGCAAGCCCTTCAGATTATGCAAGTAAATGATCCTAAAAGAGCAGCTGAGTCCACCAGCCAGTTAATTACTATTGCTCGTCAAGCTATGGCGGAAGTTCGAGTTGCGGTAAAGGAATGGTCAAATGACGAAATGGGTTTAGGGCTAGTTGCTTTAAAAGGCCTCGTAGCCCAAACTCAAAGCAGATCTTCTATACAGTTCAAACTTAATCAAAAATCGGAAGTCACAGAGTGGCCTATTGAAACAAGTATCGTGTTATATCGAGTTCTGCAGGAGTCATTAACCAATGTGCTTCGTCATTCAAATGCGACTATTGCCAGCATTGATATTGAAGAAGTAAACGATACGATTTACCTTACGGTCACAGACAATGGAGTAACTGCTAAAGAAGAACCTTTAAATTTAGGGTATGGTCTAAATGGCGTAACAAAGCGGTGTAAAGCATCGGGGGGCTACTGTTTTTTTTCGTCTATAGAACCTCATGGCTTTCGCCTGCAGGCAGTCGTTCCCGTTGCATGTAGACCTATTGTGGAAGAGAAGGAGTAGTTCACTTGGATAAAATAATTAGGATTGTACTTGCTGACGATCAGCCTTTCGTCCGGCAAGGATTAAGGTACATTATAGATTCACAACCTGATATGGAATGCGTAGGAGAAGCCTGTGATGGGGAGGAAGCTTACCTTGTTTCACTTGAAACTAAACCCGATATTGTGTTAATGGATATTCAAATGCCTAATTCCTCGGGGCTTGAAGCAACTCGCAAAGTTCTCCGTGTAAGTCCAGAAATTAAGATTGTACTTCTAACCACTTTTGATGTTCAAGCCTATGTTATTGAAGGGATACGTGCAGGCGCAGTAGGGTACTTGTTGAAGGATACGGATATGCAAGAAGTTCTTGCGGGAATACGCTGGGCGAATCAAGGTAATGCAATTTACAGGACACCTACTGCAAGTAAGGCGCTTATAGCAGCCATTTCGAGTGATGCTAAACTAAACAAAACAGAGCAAGCATCAGATGATTTTTCTGAATCTCTGACCGAACGTGAACTTGATGTACTCCAACAAATGGCATACGGGCGCAGGAACTCTGAAATTGCGGAAATTCTGAATATTTCACAGGGCACGGTTAAGACTCATATTCATCGTATTCTCCAAAAGCTTGAGGTCGAAGATCGTACACAAGCTGTTGTATTGGCTATACGGACAGGGATGGTAGAGTAACAGAGGGAGAAGTTGTTCTATAAAAAAAATAGCCATGTAGTTAGAAAGACCGGCCACAACCGGTCTTTTTTTGTTTTGTTTGTGGGGTCTGCTCAAACATTGTATATCTCTAGATAGAGGTATCGTTGCTTATAAATCAATCGCTGTGTAGATGTGTTAGTCCCTATGATTTTTTATTATTAGTAAGGCAACACAGTGGAACTGCAACGCTCTATACAAGGAGGAAATATAATGCACATTACAGTCACACAAGTAATTTCAAGCACACCATCATGGGTGTGGATATTATTCATTCTTTTGTTCATAATGGGGATTAAAAATTCTCAGGAACGGCCTGTTATTTTTTCACGGATGTTTATTGCCCCGCTTATTTTTATGGCATGGGGATTACGGACAATAACAACTACTTTTCCTCAATTAGGTCTAACGTTGACGAGTTATATGATCTTTATCATTCCAGGTTTCCTGATTGGCTATCTTTTAAATAAGAGGTACCAATCCTTTGTTAGAAAAGAATCAGTAGTGTTCAAAAAGAAAAGTTATCTTCCATTATTTATTGTCCTACTGAATTTTATTGTTAAATATATTCTGAATGTGATGTCGATTTTTTACCATAGCAGCGTATTTCATATCATTTATTCTTCAGCAAATGGGCTAACTGTTGGATTGTTTTTTGGAGGTATCGTATATACCTTTTATATGCAATGTAAGCTTAAAAACTCTATAAGTGGCAGAAGGGGGATCAATTGATCTCGTTAAAAGAACAAAATAAGACCTGTCTGATGACAGGTCTTATTTGTCTATACTTTCCTATTTGTTAGCGCCCGAATTAGCCGGCTCATGCAATTGCCCTGACTCACGGTGCCTCCGACTCATGAATACCAAAGACAATGCAATTACCGTGAGGATAACCCCAAGGACTTGAAATCCCGCGAAGCTAAACTTACCTCCCATTATGATACCTATTAACAATGAAGAGAGAATGGTTCCCAGGTATCTCGATGTATTAAATAATCCGGAGGCAACACCGATGATTTCTTTTGGAGAACTTTGGAACAAGGCTGCTTGCAGGCCGACATTGTTCAATCCGTTGCTAATACCAAATGCAGCTAAAGCCACACATACACTGATCACCGGTGAAGTCTGATTTAAGGTCACAAGCCACACTGATCCCAATGTCATCAGGACCCCGGACACCAGCAATGCTGGCCGGGGTCCTGATCTATCGATCCAGCGTCCTGCTATTGGAGCAGTAACCAGCGAGCATAATCCCAGCGTTAGCATGAGAATCCCAGTTTGGAATTCACTGACATGACGTACCATTTGCAAGTAGGATGGAATCCCGAAAAAGAGTGAGTAAAAAAGTACATTAACGAGCATGAATTCAACATTAACCCAAGTCATTGCCGGATATTTGGCAAATGTACGTAAAGGAATAAAGGGTGACGCCGCTTTTAGCTCATGCCGGACGAATGCCCCCAGCAGAATGAGTCCTGTTAGCAAGGTAATGACATGTATTAATGAGATATGTCCGGATGATTTTGCTGAAAGCAATCCAAGGAGCACGCCAACCAGCCCCACAGTGAAGAGCAGGATTCCTGACGCATCAATCAAATCAAACCATTTGCGCAGGGACATTCCCCGGGTAATGGTTGTTGACGGTTCGTCCTTGGGGATATGCCTCCAAGATAATAGAAAGCTCGCCACCACGAATGGAATATTGACGAAAAAGATAGCTGGCCAGTCCCACCAGTGAATAATAACCCCGCCAATAAAGGGTCCAATTGCTGCCGCGCCGGATAGGAAGATGGATAAAACAGACAGTGCGGTCGCTTGTTTCTCCGTAATATGAATCCGCACAATGGCCATTCCAACGGCAACCATCATGCTAGTTCCAATGGCTTGCACAATACGGAACACGATGAGACAGCCAAAGTTTGGGGAGAGAGGAGCTAATAAACCTGCAATGAAGGATACGACAAGCCCGGTAAGAAATATTTTCCTCCGGCCGAATAAATCGCTGGCCTTTCCCATGACAGGTTGAGCGATGCTGCTTGCAATGTAAAAAGAAAAAATAATCCAGGAAACACCTGTATAGTCAAGCTGGAATACATTTTGCAGCCTTGGAATAGCCACAGACACCATCGAAGAATTTAAAGGGTTCAATAAAATCCCCAGACCTACTGAAATCATTAACCACCTGTTGCGAACACTCATTTTAAATCCCCCTAAAGCTTATTAATGTCATCGTACTTGAAATCGATTATTCATTCCAACGCATTTTATGTTATGATCTCATTGACTTGAGGGAATGAATGGAGGTGCGAAATGGAACTTCTGCAACTGCAATATTTTCTCGCGGTAGCTCGGTTGGAACATATGACTGAAGCTGCACGAAATCTACACGTTACTCAATCTTCACTAAGCAAAACGATTCAGCGTTTGGAGGAGGATCTGGGGGTACCTTTATTCGATCGGGTAGGAAGAAAGCTGCGACTGAATGAGTCCGGAAGCCGGTTCCTTCGCCGAGCTGAAAGGGCATTATTTGAATTGGAGCAGGGAAAACAGGAGCTTAGCGATTTATCCAGTCCTGAACATGGCACACTCGAATTAGCGGTGACGACCGCAAGCACATTACCCAATATCCTGCGAGAGTTTCGGAAAAAGCGGCCTGATATTCAATACCATGTGCAAATGTTGACCATGCAGGAAATGGTTACACTTCTTAATAGAGGAGAGGTTGATTATTGCTTATCCTCACCTCCAATAAAAGGGGATGACATCGAATGTCAAATCGTCTTTATCGATCCGATTCTTGTGGCTGTTCCAAAGGGGCATCGGCTGGCTAATCGAAGCAGCGTATCTTTGACAGAGCTAAGGGATGAATGGTTTGTTGGTGTAAAGAGTGGCTATGGTACTCGCGATTTAATAGACTCTGTATGCAAATCGGTAGGATTTGTGCCTAAATATGTGTATGAGGGGGATGAACCTGCAAGGCTTAGCACTCTTGTGGAAGCTGAAATTGGCTTAGCTTTCATACCAAGCACGGCACGGAATTCACGGGAAGATATCCAATACCTCCAAGTAGAGAATCACGAATTGGAAAGGGAGATAGCTCTATTGTGGCACAGGAGCCGGTACATTTCTCAGGCTGCTTTGGAATTTCGGGAGGTAGTTGTAGAATATTTTGGAGCGTTATCCAAACAGACAATTTAATTACGCCGCAGAACAAATAACAAACCAAGTCCCCGTTACCTTCCGTTACGTTCAACGGTCCGCAAGTGGGGTTTTCTTTTGGGTTAAATACGTAGAATCTTTAATCATACATACGTTTTCCTATAATTATGGGGGGTAACACCTTTAATATTAGCGTAGTAGTGCGTAGCAGCGAGGCTGTAAAATAGTGTGAGTACACATGAAAGCGTTTACATAAAAGGAGGGGGTCTGTAAGTAAAAAGATTCATTTGTGATGATGTTCTACTGCTCTTCGGAATGATTGTGCCACTGTTGAAATTGAGGATTTAGCAGGTAAAGAAATTAGCGTGGGAATATAGGGCTGGTGCTAATAAGGTAGGTCATTAACTGATTTGTATGAAAATCACTAGAGGAGGAATGCATTAAATGAGTAGAATGCTTAAACAAGTAATCTCGATTTTACTCGCAGCTGCCTTGCTTATTCCGACAAGCTGGATCGCTCCGGTTACTGAAGCTGCGGCGCAGGATACGACAGTATCATCAGATACGGTAACGGTATATCACGAAACTTTTGCGAGTGGCAAGGGTATTGCAGCTCAAGCAGGCAGTGCTAGCCTTACACCTGTGACCGATAAAGTTTTTGCGGGCAATGCTGACGGGGCAGCTTTATATGTAAGCAACCGAGCGAATAACTGGGACGCGGCTGATTTTAAATTCAGCGATATGGGCCTAGAAAACGGCAAAACCTACACGGTAACTGCATCCGTGTATGTAGACGCTGATGTGATTGTACCTAGCGGTGCCCAAGCTTATCTTCAAGCGATAGGCAGCTACGCTCTTTTGGCAAATGTGAATTATGAAGCAGGCCAAGCGGTCACCTTGACGAAAGAATTTACCGTGGATACGGACAAAGATACAACGCTGCGTGTTCAATCCAACGATGACGGGAAAACGGTTCCGTTCTACATTGGGGAGCTCCTCATTACAGCAAAAAAAGCAGTGACGGAAACGGATAAAGAAATCTATCACGAAACTTTTGCGAGTGGCAAAGGTTTAGCCTCACAATCAGGTAGCGCTAACCTAACCCCTGTCACCGGAAAAGTTTTTGCGGGCAATGCTGACGGGGCAGCTTTATATGTAAGCAACCGAGCGAATAACTGGGACGCGGTTGATTTTAAATTCAGGGATATGGGCCTAGAAAACGGCAAAACCTACACGGTAACTGCATCCGTGTATGTAGACGCTGATGTGACTGTACCTAGTGGTGCCCAAGCTTATCTTCAAGCGATAGGCAGCTACGCTCTTTTGGCAAATGTGAGTTATGAAGCAGGCCAAGCGGTCACCTTGACGAAAGAATTTACCGTGGATACGGACAAAGATACAACACTGCGTGTTCAATCCAACGATGAAGGGAAAACGGTTCCGTTCTACATTGGGGATGTATTGGTCACAGAAAAGGTGGCTACAGTAGAGCCAACTCCAACACCAGAAACACCTAGAGACCCAGCTTTACCTTTTACCACTGTTACTTTTGAGGATCAAACGGCAGGTGGTTTTGAAGGCAGAGCAGGTACTGAAACGCTTACGGTTACTAATGAAGCGAATCATACAGATGGTGGTTCATACGCTTTGAAGGTTGAGGGCAGAACCAGTACATGGCATGGGCCGACATTACGTGTGGAGAAGTTTGTGGACAAAGGCTACGAATATAAAATTTCGTTATGGGTCAAGCTGATCCAGCCAGCAAGCTCGCAGCTTCAGCTGTCCACGCAGGTTGGCGATGGAAGCAGCGCCAATTATGTGCAGCTCGCACCTAAAACCATCAGCGCAAGCGATGGCTGGATTCAGTTCGAGGGAACTTACCGTTATAACAATGTAAGCAGTGAGTATTTGACCATTTATGTGGAAAGCTCCAGTAATAGCGCGGCCTCATTTTATATCGATGATATTAATTTTGAAAAGGTAGGCTCTGGCCCGGTTGATATCGAAAAAGATCTTGTGCCGATTAAGGATGCTTACCAGAGTGATTTTCTGATCGGAAATGCGATAACCGCTGAGGATCTGGAAGGTGTCAGACTTGAGCTTCTGAAAATGCATCACAATGTTGCTACGGCAGGTAATGCCATGAAGCCGGACGCGTTGCAGCCTACGAAGGGCAACTTCACGTTTACCGCGGCAGATACAATTGTAGATAAAGTACTGGCTGAGGGCATGCAGATGCATGGACATGTGTTGGTATGGCATCAACAATCGCCTGCATGGCTGAATACAACAACAGACGCAGCTAACAACACGATCCCCTTGGGACGGGATGAAGCTCTTATGAATTTGCAGACCCATATCCAAACCGTTATGGAGCATTTTGGTGACAAGGTGATCTCCTGGGATGTTGTAAATGAGGCGATGAGCGATAACCCATCCAACCCAACAGATTGGAAAACTGCGCTGCGTTCCGCCCCATGGAAAAGTGCTATTGGAGCAGATTACGTAGAGCAAGCCTTCCTGGCGGCAAGAGAAGTGCTGGACACGCATCCAGATTGGGATATTAAGCTCTATTACAACGATTATAACGAAGACAATCAGAATAAAGCGCAGGCCATCTACAGTATGGTCAAAGAAATCAATGATAGGTACGCGCTGACTCACCCTGGCAAATTGCTTATCGACGGGGTTGGCATGCAGGGGCACTACAGCATCAATACGAACCCAGAGAATGTGAAGCTATCCTTGGAAAAGTTCATTTCCTTGGGTGTCGAAGTAAGCATAACTGAGCTGGACATTCAGGCCGGAAGCAACTATCAGCTTTCTGAAAAGCTTGCTAATGCGCAGGGTTATCTGTATGCACAGTTGTTAAATATCTTCAGGGATCACGCTGATTCTATCAAACGTGTTACCTTCTGGGGAATGGATGATAATACAAGCTGGAGAGCTTCATCCAATCCGTTGTTATTCGATAAAAATCTGCAAGCTAAGCCGGCTTACTATGGCGTTATCGATCCTGATACCTTCATTGAAGAGCATGAGCCTGAATCAGTAGAAGCCAATCAATCTACTGCCAAATTCGCTGCACCTGTTATAGACGGAACAGTTGACGAGATCTGGAGCCAGACCGCTGAGATTCCGGTCAATCGGTATCAAACCGCTTGGCAAGGAGCGAGCGGAGTAGCAAAAGCACTCTGGGATGATCAATATTTATATGTCCTAGTCCAGGTGAGTGATACGCAGCTTGATAAGAGCAGCGTGAATGCACATGAACAGGATTCGGTCGAAATCTTCGTAGACCAAAATAATGGGAAAACGACGTTTTATCAAGATGATGATGGCCAGTACAGAGTCAATTTTGACAACGAGACTTCATTTAATCCTTCAAGTATCGCAGCCGGCTTCGAATCGGCAACCCAGATTTCCGGAACAAACTATACGGTTGAAGTGAAGATTCCACTTCAAGGGATCACT
The DNA here is from genome assembly GCF_038002845.1 of Paenibacillus sp. FSL F4-0122. Taxonomy (NCBI): domain Bacteria; kingdom Bacillati; phylum Bacillota; class Bacilli; order Caryophanales; family Paenibacillaceae; genus Paenibacillus; species Paenibacillus sp. FSL F4-0122. The sequence continues at coordinate 647,258 of NZ_JBBODI010000001.1, read as the reverse complement.
CCGGACAACGATAAAAAGCTTGGTTTCGATGTACAGATCAACGATGCTAAAGAGGGCTCACGTCAAAGTGTCGCGGCTTGGAACGATACGAGTGGAACTGGGTATATGGACACATCCGTTTATGGTGTGCTTACTTTAAAGGGGAAATCTGCCGGTCCGGAACCAACCCCAACGCCGACAACAGCACCGACACCGACACCAACGAGCCCAACCGATCCAACAGACCCAACTGACCCAACAGATCCAACAAACCCAACCGATCCAACCGATCCAACAAACCCAACGGAACCATCGGCAACCCCGACACCTGTTCCAACAGCGACGCCAGCACCAACAAATGCACCAACGGGTAGCAGTAACTCGGGTAATGTAGTATCAACTCCACAGCCTGGAGCCATTACAAACAAAGATGGTGTTGTTACGATTAAACTGGAGGTAAAGTCTGATAACGGGCGGGTTATAGGTACGATCTCCAGCGACAACATGAAAAAAGCGCTTGAACAGGCTACTGTAGCAGCAAACGGCAAGAAACAAATTATCATTGAAGTGCCAAAGCAAACGGACACGAAAGGGTATGATATACAATTACCGACCCAAAGCCTAACAGGGAAAGAAAACTATGAACTATTGCTTAAGACGGAAAATGCCACAATTCAAATTCCAAGCAATATGCTGTCCAACATAACAGACAATGCTGAGCAAGTATCCATACGAATAAGTAAAGTCACCACGGACAGCTTGGAAGCAGCTACCCGCAATTTGATTGGCAACCGTCCAATTATCGGTCTAAGCGTAGTAGCAGGTGACAAAGTTATTCCTTGGAATAACCCTAACGCACCTGTAACGGTAGCCATTCCTTACGTGCCGACAGCGGAGGAGCTTAACCATCCAGAGCTTATCGTCGTTTGGTACATTGATGGCAAAGGCAACGTAATGCCGGTTCCGAACGGTCGATATGATGCTGCAACCCAAACGTTTGTCTTTCAAACAACCCACTTCAGCACTTATGCAGTAACCTTCGTAAAGAAAGACTTCGGAGATTTGCAGAATCTGTCTTGGGCTAAACAAGCTATAGGCGTTATGGCAGCTCGCGATATCATCAAAGGAACGTCCACGAACAGCTTTTCACCTGCAGATTCAATCAAACGAGCGGATTTCATTGCTCTCCTCGTAAGAGCGCTTGAACTGAAGGGAACGGGCAAAAGTGCAATAATGTTCAACGATGTCCAAAAGACAGACTACTATTATGATGAACTGGTCATCGCGAAGGAATTGGGAATTGCTACAGGTTTTAAAGATGATACGTTTAGACCCAATAGCAATATCTCCAGACAAGATATGATGGTGCTGACAGCACGAGCGCTGGCGGCAGCCGGCAAGCAAGTTAAGGCGAGCGGTACTGTAGCTGCTTATCTAGATGAAGCAAGTATATCCAGCTACGCAAAAGACAGCGCATCATTGTTGATCAAATCCGGAGTTGTAAACGGAAAGAATAATAGAATTGCGCCGAGCGATACGCTTACCCGTGCTGAAGCGGCAGTCATCCTGTACCGTATCTGGAAGCTGTAGTCCCGGCAGCAGAGAAAAAAAGTCTGAATTGGCTCATGTTCATTTTTAATCTGAAGAGCGGAAATACGTGTATATCCATCCCTTGCGTTCTTCTGTTTTAAGCATCGCTGCTCACCTCCCTGCGGAGAGGAGCAGCGATTTTTTTGTGTATGTTCCGTTAAATTGGAGCTAAAACGGAAAAAAATGTCACGAAACAGACCGCTCAAGTGTTATAACTGTACTGATAGTAGAAAGGAGACAGTCGTGGACTCTATTGAAGAAAAGATAAAGCGGGTACAAGCGGGGGAAGTCTACCTTTTTTCAGATATTATCAGACTCTACCAACAACGGATCTACCTCTACTGCTTTCGCTTGTTGAACAATAAGGAAGAAGCCGAGGATGCGGTTCAGGACATATTTATTAAGGTTTACCAGAACATCGGCCATTTTGAGTCTCAGGTGAGTTTTAACTCATGGCTCTACAGGGTTTCTTATAATCATTGCCTGAATCAACTGCGCCGGAAGAAATTTCAAAATCAGCTGCGAAAATTACTCAGACAGGATGTAACCACTAAAAGCGCTGAACAAATGGTAGAAAATCAGTTGTTCAGTGAATCCGTGGCCTCTGCCCTGGAAAAGCTTAGCGTGGAGGAACGCAATCTGTTGATTTTGCGCATTTTTGAAGATAAATCATTTGCAGAAATTAGTGAAATTCTGGGTAAAAGTACGGTCACAGTTAGGAAACGGTACGAGCGGACAAGGTGCAAGCTCAGAGAAGTCATTGAAAGAAAGGAGAAACAACTATGCGCAAGGACGAATTGACTTCCGAAGAGTTGTTTCTGAAGGAGGGGGATAATTCTGCCAAACTTCCGCTGGTTGATGTTCATGATTCTGTAATGCAAGCCATCGGGCTAGGTAATGGTCACCTTGCTGTTAAGCCTGTACCTCACCAGCAGGAGGGGGACATCCCAGATATTATGCATAGAGTGGAGCCAGAAACCTATGCCAAACGATACCGTAAGCGCATGTGGAGCAGGCCTGTAAGGAGATGGGCAGCGGTGCTGATCCTGGTTGTCTTGGTAGGAGGCAGCTATTCCTTGTTTAAGGAGAGTCCCTGGCAAGCTGCCAAATTTCAATATGAGGTGCTGCCATACGAGCCGCTTCTTGCAACGAAGGAAGGGGGGACGATTGAAGTATCTAAGAATCCGTTAGTTCCTTCAAAGGTAAAAATTCCTCAGAGAGTGGCGACCAAAGAAGAAGAGCTGCTGAGTGAAAAAAATTTAGAGGCATATAGAGTTGTAGAGAAATTATTACTACCGGGAGAGGGCGCTTCTTACGTGTTAAAAAAGGAAGGTGCTGGAGATGAACGTCCTCAGCTTGGCAGAGTTATTCCTGCGATGCTATTTAATGATTATTCCAGTTATTTAGCCAAAGCAGAAGAGTATAAGGTGCCATATTTGCCACGTCCGGAGTATCTGCCAGAAGGGTATGTTTTTGATCAAGCATGGATACAACCTGATTTTGAGGTCAACGAGAATGAACTGCTTGCCCTGACTGATGGTATAAAGCTGGAAGGCGGTTACCGGGTTATGTGGAAAAAAGAAGCTACGGCCAGTATTAATTATGACTATTCGTCGATGAGATACAAAAAAGGGGAGAGTATGGTAAGAATTAATGCCAAACACATCAAGGCAAAGTCCGGAACGGTGGAAAGCTTACTAAGGACGAACACCACAATCGTACAGAATATTCTTGTTAACGGAACCCAACTGATCTATACGGAAACTACAAACAATGAAATAAAGTTGGGGTATAGATACAGACTTGTCTGGACGGATCCAGAACAAAATGTAGTATACGATATGACTGCTGCACCGGAGTCTTCTTCTTTAACCAAAGAGGAGGTTATCCGAATTGCTGCCGACATGATGAAATAAGTATAGAAATTTGATGTCACAAATCCGGTAACGTAAGTGTTATGTAAGAGTACTACATATACAGGAAGGTGAGGTATTTTAATGAATAATAGAAAAACACTCATTGCCATGACCAGTATGACCCTAATGTTCGGTTTAGGTTATGGCTTCAAAGGAGAAGCTTACGCCGAGAAGACTGTTGCTCAGTCTGTGGAAGAAACCGCCATTAAGGCGGAAGTCAAATATATAGCTCAGGGCATCGATGAAGCTGCCAAAGCGAAAACAGATCAGGAACAAAAAAAATTCAAAAATCTCAAAGATCTGCAGCAGAAAGCATTAAGTGAAGAGCTTAAACCTGGAGAAATCAGATATGTGTATATTAATGACAAGGAATATCAAGCCTATGCTAAGGGATCACCCACTGCGGGTGCATATTATTCCCTTTCGTTTAATACGTATAATGAATATGTGGAAAAGTATGCTGCCGGCAATACCTCCATGCCACTGCAATTGCAAGAGCCTCCGGAAGGCTACAATTTTTTCAGGGCAATTGTTTCTCCATATATGACGAAAAAAGAACAGGATAAGATATACTATCAAGTGATCGCCGAGGGTAAGGCGTCCGATAAGAAAATATATGTAAAGAAATTGCAGGAGAAGCGTACAGCTATCAACATCATCTATAATATGACCACAGAGAAAAATGGTAAAAGAGGAGTTCTTGCCATCGCTGCCGAACCTGCAGGACCTAAGGATACGACTGTTGAATCCGAACCAGCAAATGCACAGTCGCAGAAGCTAAAAGTGAGTGGCCAAGAGGTGGTATACACACCTATTGATAAGATGGAGTACAAGTCAGTTGCATGGATGAATCCAAAGACCCGTGTCAATTATATTATTCGGGAAACCGGTGGACACCTGACCAAGGAGGATTTGATTGCTTTGGCAGGACAGATCATTGAAGCTTCGGCGTAGAATGATTCTAAGACACTTACTAATTAATTTGATTAAGGCAGCCCCCAGGGCTGCTTTTTGGTTTGAGTATAAAGATCTATAGTATTCACGCTATTTAGGAGATTAAAAGCGAAATGTGGCGTTGGCAATGGAAATGTGTCTTTTTTAAGTATTCACAAATAAAGAACGAATATCCTATCATTCCAATATTTACAATATTCGATATAAAGTGATATAATTTTCGAGATTCATATACATAAACATGAAAGAAGAGTGTAAGATGCTAAAGGTAACAAGTAAAAAAGTCATGTCAATTATTACAGTTAGCTCAATGCTGTTGGCTGTGGGTGCAGTCGCTTACGCAGACACGACATTGAAGAAGATTTCTGCATATCAGAATGCGGCCATCAGCATTGAAGTGGATAATCAGAAAGTGAACCTGTCAAGTAGTGAAGGAACAATGTACCCAATTATCTATGAGGGACATAGCTATGTATCCGCCAAGGCTGTATCTGAAGCACTGGGGGCAACCGTGAAATGGGATAACAGTCGTCAAGCTGTTGTGATCACATCGGCGAACGGCGGAACATCTACATCCGTTGTCCCGGATAAGGACAATACCGTTGCACAAGCTACTGCGAAGCCAGCAACCGTATCTACTCCGCCTGCAACCGAGTCCACACCGCAGGCAACACCAAAGCCTGCTGCCTCATCTTCCGCTACGACTTCCAGTAACAGCGGCGCTTCGTTTGCAGATGCAGTGAAGTTAGGTACTTCTTTTACTTATACGGACCTTGATAACAATTATAGCCCTAAAGGTGATTCAACATCTGTTCAATATACTTTCACTATCAATAAGGTTACGTCGACTACTCTCGGACAATTACATGCTCTTGGGTTTGAGGAACATGTCACTGATCCCGATGTAGCTGTAGATTATGTCCTGCTTGATGTAACGCTTAAGGTGAAGAACGCCACTCTTGTAAAAGGTAGTCAGGACCAAGGGCGGAAGTTCCTTTCAAGTTTTACACCTACCATTTGGGGGGTAGAAACATCCAGTGGACAGTACTATATTGGTGGCTCTAGTGATTATTTTGAGGGATCTCTCGGAGAAAATATCGAAAAGTTGTTAGCTGATTTTCCTGAAGTCACCCCAAGTAAACCGGGTTCTTTTGAAGCTTCGGGTAAAGTTATTCTGCCAATAATCAAAGGCAAGGAGAACAACCTTGTTCTTTATAGAAACGATAGCAAGCTTGAGTCCGACAAAAGGTCCATCTATTTTAAACTGAAATAGTTATGCAAGTTAGCAGATGGTTTGGTCGCTAATTGTTGTAATAAAGATCAAACTAAAAAGAGATCAACGATGTCATTCATCGTTGATCTCTTTTTTATGATTCTTAAACAGTGCTGATAACTTCTATATATCAAGCTTCTTTGGCAATGACTTTTTTTAGCTTCACTTTGGGTTCTTGCTCAGGATCAGGCGCTTGCCCAACACGTTTAATAAAGAAAGATAGCAGCAGACCGAGGATGCCAATTCCCACAATCACTAGATAGGAATCATTGATCCCTTGAATGGATGCTTCCATAATCATATGTTCCTGTGTTCCGTTCTGTGTGCTGCCAGAGGCCAGCATATCCTTCATATGCGTTGTAGTACGGCTCGTCATTACGGTGACGAGCAGGGAAGTCCCGACGGCGCCAGCTACTTGTCGAATGGTATTTGAAATCGCTGTACCATGCGCACTAAGCTTGGCGGGTAGTTGATTTAGACCCAAGGTTTGTATAGGCATGAGAAGGAGAGCCATCCCGATCCGGCGGCCTGTTGACATGTATACCAGATACATGTAGCTGGTTGAGTCGGTTAAGTTCACAAAGCTTAGAGTCGTTGCAATTGTAATTAATAATCCGATGATGGCGAGCCATTTCGCTCCGAACCGGTCGAACAGCTTTCCGGTTACCGGCATCAACAATCCCATTACGAGTGCACCGGGAAGCAGCAGCAAACCGGACTCCATCGCTGTAAAACCGCGGGCATTCTGCAGGTACAGAGGCAGCAGCATCATATCCGCATACATCACGATTGTAACTGCGATACTGATGACAGTCGTTAAGGAGAACATATTGTATTTAAAGGCCCGGAGATCAAGCAGTGGATTTTGGGAAGCCAGCTGTCTCCAAGTAAATAAGCCAAGGGAAAGCACACCTGCTGCTAAAGACAATAACACTTCTGCGCTCGACCAGCCTGCACTGGCGGCGCGGCTGAAGCCATACAGCAAGGTTCCAAAACCAATGGTAGAAAGAGTTACGCTAACAATGTCCAACTTGGGAAAGATGCGTTCTGATACATTTTTTAAATAAATAAATCCGCATATGATTACAATGACGGTCAAAGGAATCATGCCATAAAACATAGTCTCCCAAGAATAATGTTCCAAAATATATCCAGCCAGAGTAGGTCCAATCGCAGGTGCGAAAATAATGGCTAGCCCTACCATCCCCATGGCGGCCCCTCTCTTTTCAGGAGGGAACAGGGTCAAGATGACATTCGTGAGCAGTGGCATGATAATCCCGGCACCAGCTGCCTGAATCATACGCCCGGTCAACAGAACAGGGAAGTTTGTCGCGAGGGCCGATACGATCGTTCCAGCCAAAAATATAAACATAGAAGCTTGAAAAAGCTCTCGCGTCGTAAATCGTTGCATTAGATAAGCTGTAATTGGAATTAGAACACCATTAACCAGCATATATCCCGTTGTCAGCCACTGAGCTGTAGCCGCCGAGATATTAAAATCATGCATTAACTCCGGAACGGCAACGCTCATTACCGTTTGATTCAGTGTCGCAAGAAAGGCGCCCAAAATCATAATGAATAAGATGGGGCCCTTTTTCACGGAACTGCTTGTTACTTCTGTCTTTGTACTCACTCCACTCCATCCTTTCAACTCGTCGATCATGGACTAAATTTACAGTGTGTTGTATAGTTTACAATGCATGAATTAGATTATAAATGAAATTTTCATGTAATCAAGCAACAATTTGCGAAAAAATGTAAAGTAGTTTACATTCGTTCTGAAAATGTAGTTTTTTCTTTTTAAAAAACAACAATTATCTAAAATATGTAGCTTACAATATGAAAGTAAAAGATTGGAGAGTACAAGATGAATAACACAACGCAACGTACAGATCCCCGGGTACTTCGAACACGTCAATTGCTTAGAGATGCTGTGATTGAATTGCTTGAGGAAATGGATATTGAGAAAATATCAGTAAATCGTATTGCAGAGCGGGCTAAAATCAATCGGGTTACTTTTTATCTGCACTATCGGGATCTCCCGGATATGCTGGAAAAGATGGCGGATGAGATGGTGGAGGACATTCTACAAGTGGTGAACAACGATGACAACCATCACCAGTCGGTTGATGAAGAGAATTTGAGGATATTAGAAAGTCTGCTTAAGCATATTGCGGAAAATGCAAAATTCTACAAGGTCATACTCACATCCAAACGAAGCCCGATTTTTACAGATCGCCTGTTTAATTTGATGGCGGAAATCATTTCTGCGCACCAGGAGAAAAAGGAGGGGACTGCTGATCATTCAAAGACGCCGATACAAAAGGACATTGCCGTTTGGTACGGTTCAGCAGCTCTAATCGGCACGGTTATTTCTTGGCTCCGAGATGACATGCCCTATACGCCTGTGTATCTTGCCAGACAAATTAGTATGCTGCGTGCGAACTAGCAACGGGTTCCGACTAATGAACGGAGAGGAATTAAATGAACACGAACAAACAGCCACGCATCGTTGCGCGGCTGTTTGTCGTATTTAGAGCAGGTAAATCACTGCACACTGAGATTATCCCAGTTGACTTGGAATTCCTTCAACATCCCTTCTTTGGTCAGCTTGCCGCCGAGATACCCTTGTATGCTGCTGGATAATTCCTGTGGCATCCCGTTCGGCAGACGGGTCCAGTTCCAGGTCAGCGCTTGATCTTTATCGGTATAGGCCAGCACCTCAGCACCTAGTGCTCCAAGATCTTCTTCGGTTCCCTTAATGTTGTCGAGCGCAGGGATGAATTGGAATTCCTTGGTGATATATTTTTTTCCGGTCTCGGAGGTGACGAGCCAATTCAGGAAGACCTTGGCCTCCTCCTTAACGGGAGAGTTTTTATTGATAACCCAATTGCTGGGTACGCCTACATAAAGCTTGTCGTTGTCTTCGGGAGTGTCGTCAATGGGCATGGGCAGGAGGCCCAGATTAAGATTGGGATCGATGCCGTCGATCTGTCCTTGTGTCCAGTTACCCTGCTGCATCATCGCAGCTTCACCGCTCGCTAGCATAGTGACTTGAGTATTATAGTCGGTCGAGAGCGGGTTCTTATTGCCGTACTCTACAGTAAGGTCAAGTAGATCGATCCACTTGGAGAAAATAGGGTCTCCGGCGAAGGTTTTGGAACCGTCTGTAAGTCCGGCGATGAATGCCTCCGGATCAGGCTGCTGGGCGAAAGGTACGTTTACATTATGATTGCCAAGCACGAACCATTCTTGGTAACCATTCGCAAAAGGTGTGATGCCTGCCGCTTTTAACTTCTCGGAGGCTTCGCGCAGAGCGGTTAGCGTTAATGGCTTCTCGGTGATTCCGGCTTTCTTAAATAGATCCTTATTATAGATGAAGCCGTATCCTTCCAGATTCATCGGCATCCCATAGAGTTTGCCATCGATGGTCATTTGTTCTGCTGCGAGTGGCTTTACATCCTTGGCCCAAGCTTCGCCGCTCAGGTCCTCCAGATATTCCAGCCACATATCACGTTCATTGTTGCCGCCGATGGTGAAGATATCCGGCTCATCTCCGGAAGAGAATTTGGCACGCAGCGAGGCGCCATAATCGGTCCCGCCTCCCACGCTTTGCACCTCAAGCTTAATATCGGGATGTTCTTTCTCGAATTCGGTCTTGAGCGAAGCCAGCGCTTCGGATATTTCAACCTTGAATTGGTAGATATGCACGGTTTTTACTCCGTCTGCATTGTCGCTGCTGCGTCCGCAACCGGCTGTCAGAGCAGCCAGCAGCAGGGAGCATGCGAGGAGAATTCCACGTTTTGTTCTCATATTCATTCATCCTCTCTGGCTGAAAGCAACATGTATCGTTAGCCCTTTACGGAGCCTTGGGCAATGCCTTCAATAATATATTTTTGCATTACTAGGAAAAAGATGACCACCGGCGTAATCCCGAGCACAAGTCCTGGAAGCGCCAAATCCCACTGCTTCGTATATTGTCCGAAAAAGCTATAAGTGGCGATGGGAATGGTGCGGAGCACCGGATCCTGCAGAATAAGCGATGGCATCAAGTAATCGTTCCAGATCCACAGGGTGTTCAGTATGATGACGGTGACGATAATCGGTTGCATAAGCGGAAGAACAATCCGGAAAAAGGTACCATAAGGACTGCTTCCATCTACTCTTGAAGCTTCCTCTATATCGAGAGGTACCGATTTGACGAAGCCGTGGAATAGAAAAACAGTCATCGGGGCGCCAAACCCAAGATACGCTAAAATCAAACCGGCGGTTGAATCCATGACGCCCAAGCCGCTGACGACCTGCACCAGCGGGATCATAATAGATTGAAATGGGATAACCATGGCGGCTACTAATGCAATATAGAGCACACGGTTATACAAGCTGTTGTTGCGGACCATTTTGTAAGCGCACATGGAGCAAAGGAATGCTAGCAGAATATTACTAATCACCGTGATGATAAAAGAGTTCAGGAAAGCGCGGGGGAAATTGGTAGCTTTCCAAGCTTCCGCGTAGTTGCTCCACTGGAGTGCTGAAGGCAGCGCAGCAGAGTCTGATAGTATTTCACTATAGCTTTTCACTGAGTTAGCCAGCAAAAAGTAAAATGGCACTAAAAATAGTAGTCCCAGCAGGATTACAATCACTTCGATGAGAAGCAGGGGGACATTAAATTTCTTGGCGGTAGTCTCCATTACAGCTCCACCTCTCTTTTCTTGGTTGCTCTAACCTGTAATAGGGAAATCAAAGCCACGATGACGAAGAAAACCATCGCTTTGGCCGAGCCCATTCCGAACCGACTGATGGTATAGGCTTCATTGTAAATATTCAAGGCTACAGATTCGGTAGCTTTAAAGGGTCCACCCTTGGTCAGCGACAGGTTGAGGTCAAACAGCTTAAAGGACCAAGAGATAGATAGAAATAGACAAACAGTTACAGCGGGCATGACCAGTGGAAGAGTGACATGGCGCAAGGCCTGAAAACGTCCGGCTCCATCCACTTTGGACGCTTCAATTAGGCTTTGGGGAACATTGTTGATAGCAGAGATGTAGATCACCATCAGATATCCCGCATTTTGCCAGACAAATACGATAACAATCGCCCAGAATGCTGTTCCTCCGGTGCCTAACCATGGAAGATTAAAGAAGGACCAGCCGGTGGCCTGCCCAATAGAGGAGAATCCTCTGACAAAAATAAACTGCCAAATAAACCCGAGCAAAAGTCCGCCAATGACATGCGGTACAAAAAATACCGTTCTCAGGACATTGCGTGTGAACAGTTTACGCGTCAGCACATAAGCGAGTGTGAAGCCAAGCAGATTGGTCAGCACTAGACCGAAGATAGTGAACTTCGCCGTGAACCAGAATGAATTAAGAAAGGAAGGGTCCTTGGTGAAAATATGTAGATAGTTCCGCAGCCCGGTCCACTCCACATGCCGCGAGATTCCGTTCCAGCTGGTAAATGAATAATAGAGTCCCAAAAAGAAAGGAATCAGCACAATAATAAAGAAAAACAAGGAAGTTGGCCCGACAAAAATAAACTGCTGCATCAGGCGTGATCTTTTTCTATGGTCCATCGTTCCTCACCCCTTTTGTTAATTTAAACTTTTCATTCTATAACCGAATTGGTCATTAACCGAAACAAAAAGTAACATCACGCACCAAATATTCTTAACCAGTTGCGGCATCTGGAGAGGTATAAATGCCTATGATAGCGCCGAAGTCGGCTGGACTTTCTCTGGATAATTTTCACTGGCCCGGAGCGATTTATTTTCAGGCTTGACAGCCTTTTCAAAGAATCGGTATGGTGGACTTGTCAGACAAATGGGAGGTAGAGTACATGTCAGGATGGCTTGGGAATCATTTTGTTACGCAGATTGGAATTTTGGTGAATGATGTTGAAAAGGTAAGCACGGCTTATGCGGAGTTTTTTGGACTGGAGAAGCCGGAAATTATCGTTACAGATACAGAAGATAAGGCGCAGACTCGGTATAATGGCGAGGCGACGGTGGCGCGGGCTAAGCTGGCTTTTTTTGATATGGGCTCCCTGCAGCTTGAGCTGATTGAGCCAGATCAGCAGCCCAGTACGTGGCGTGATTATTTGAATGAGCATGGTGAGGGACCTCATCATATTGCTTTTGTGGTTGAAGGAATGAAGGAGAAGATTACGCTGCTCGAAGGCAAAGGGTTCCCACTCCAGCAAAAGGGTGAGTATACCGGGGGGAGTTATGCTTATCTGGACACGTTCAAGGAGTTAAAGATGATTGTGGAACTGCTGGAGAACGATAAGGATAAAGGAGAGGATTTATAGTGAATATACTAATTACTGGTGCCGGACGTGGATTGGGTTATGAGCTGGCGGCTGAGGCATTGAAGCGGGGGCATGGAGTCATTGCCGGGGTTCGCCGTCCTGATCAGGAACAAACAGCACTATCCCAGCTTGCTGCGACCTATGGCGAGAAGCTGACTGTGGCCGCGCTGGACGTGACGGATGAAGAAGGAATCGCGGCGCTTGCTGCGAATCTGCAAGGACAAGGCCGGACACTTGGTGCCATTATTAATAATGCGGCGGTGCTGACCGCCAGGGACACACAGATTGAAGAGCTGGATTTCCAAGATATGCTTACCACGATGGATATTAATCTTTACGGACCGATGCGGGTGGTTAAGCATTTCTTGCCGCTGCTCACTGAACCCAAACTTTCGATTATCAATATATCGTCGGAAGCAGGCAGCATTACTAATGCTTATTCGGGAGACTATCCATATTCCATCTCCAAAACGGCACTTAATATGTTCTCACAGCAGCTGCATGTGTATTTAAAAGAACGCGGGGTACAAGTACTCGGCGTACATCCTGGCTGGATGCATACGGAGATGGGCGGGGCAGAGGCGCCAACGAATCCGACCCAAAGTGCTGAGGGCATCATGGACTTGATCGAGAAGCGGACAACACCGGAAGGTCATTTCATGTTTGTAGATTATACGGGTAAGGACATGAAGATTTAAGTAAGAGTGTTCTAACTAAAAGAGGTAACTCAATAGCCATTCGTGGCTTCTGAGTTACCTCTTTTTGATTTTTCTATATGCTTATTTATTTCTTAATCAATAAATAAGTCTATGAATGGTATTATATTATTCATTTCTATGGGACTAATTATAATCTCCCGTTTGGGACAAGCCGCATAAATGACCACAAAGTATAAGAGGAACTAATCTCCTAGATGAATCCATTGGTCCAAGAGTCCCTAAGGTAAAGCGAATATAAATACTACTATGATCCTTCATCCATTTTAAAAGAGGTGAATCTAAGATGAAAAGACAGGTGAAACCTAGTAGGAGAAGAAGACCTGCCTCCAGACTGCAGCCTAAACGTAGTTTAATTCTTAAGGCAAAAGCACAAATCATTAACTTTGCGGTTATTGGTGATAGTCATGTGGGGTATGGAAACAGCGCAAGCATTTTTAGGAATCTTTTGCCTAAAGCTGTGAATAGCGGGAATAAGAGATTTGTTATTTTTGGAGGAGATAATACGCAAGCGGGAGCTAATCATGGAAATAATGCGAATGCTTACTACAAGGACTTCAAGGATACGGTAACAAGCACGCTCGGGAGTATTCCTTATAAAGCATCTATAGGAAATTGGGAGGCAAGTACACAGTCCTTATTCAGACAATATTTAGGTGCTGATGAAGGGCAAATGAATTTCCCGGGTACTCAGGGGAAGGTCAAGTATGTATGGCTTAATTGTGCGCTTGGACGGTTCACTCCGGGTAGTATAAATTTGTTGAAAAATTTAGATGATAGTTTTTATTATATTATAGATTTTCATTGGCCCCTCAAAGTGAGCGGGATTACGGTGGACCCAACCCATGTATTAAGCGCATCGGAGACGAATAAGTTTTTTTCATCCATTCCTACAAAAGTGAGAGATAAGGTGCTAGCTATTTTTACGCATCATGGACATCTGTTTTACCAAAAACTTAGTAATATATATCCCGGTTACAACAAAACTAAATTTTTTGTATGCGGATGTTCCGGGGAATATAAATGCAAAACAAATGGCGATCGGGGTTATTACAATGCCACATTATCCATCAACGGGACAACATTTAATGTGGATGCTTTTAAGGTAGCGGTCAATTAGTAAAACAAAGCTAAGCTGATTTTCGGGAGAAGCCGGGGTCAGCTTTAGCAACAATTCAGGCACAGGATAATAGTAAGCTAGCAGGATTATTTAATATATTTGTATAATAGTTTATATATGTATTAAATGAATCATATTGGAGGGCTACCGATGAGAGGGTTAGTATTTAATTCTTTAGAACAGGCGGGTGTCTCGGCTTTTGGTGTGGAGCGCATTCGTACAGCCGCCGCGCAAATGGTTGAAGACAATATCACACCTGCGCAAGTTATTGTTGCTGCGAGAAAGGGGACGCTGCTGGTCCATCAAGCGAATGGAAAAACCGGCCCTGAAGCAGACGCAGCGGAATTAACCGCGGATGCTATATTTCCACTCTGTTCCATAACAAAACTATTTACTGCAACCGCTATTATGATGTTAGTGGAACAAGGGAAAGTGGGTCTAAATAGGCCGGTTTCTGATTACATCCCCGAATTTACAGGGGAAAACAAAACAAAGGTATGCGTACATCATTTGTTGACACATACCTCTGGAATTGAGGTTGATGTGATTCGTTCTAATGGAATTGCCAAACAGGCGCAAGAGGAATATCCTCCACACGAACCTAATCAAGATCCAGAACTGCATAGTTACTTATATGGCGGTTATGATGCACCACTTAGCCATGAGCCAGGTACTGTGATGTCTTACTGTGGATATGGTTATGAGCTGTTGGGTGAAATCATACGGCGTGTTAGTGGACAAGCTTATGATGTATTCGTAAAGGAAACCATTTTTAAACCGCTGGGAATGGAAAATACATATTATCGTGTGCCAATGGAAGTGCGGAACAGAGTAGTTAGACGTGCTCCTGAGGCAGCATGCGCGGAATGGGTAGACAGCGAATACAATTTGAATTCTGTATCTGCGGGGGGCGGCGCTTACTCAACGGCTATGGATTTGGCTGTTTTTGGCCAGATGTTCCTTAACGGTGGAATTTATAACGGAGTACGATTCCTTAGTCCGGTAACAGTAAAAGAAATGACCCGCAATCAAATTCCGGGCGTATCCTCACAATATAGAGATGAAGTTTTTCCTGAAGCGTACTGGGGATACGGATGGGCGATTAATGGCACGAAGCGTGACGGCGGAGATCTGCTCTCTCCTGATGCCTATTCACACTGGGGGGCGGCAGGTCCATTCCTCTGTGTGGATCCGATTTATCAGACGGTGACGGTTCATTTATCCGTAGAGCTGGATCACCAGAAGCCATTTAAAAATATGTATGTTGATTATTTCAATAATACCGTTCTGGCAGCGATCACAGATCTGTAATTCGGCCAAGGATCTGCAAGAATTTATCAAGGGTTGATTTTATAAAATCTAATATAAGAAAGCCAGTGGCATATATTAGTCCTATCTAATATGCACCACTGGCTTATTTTTTAAAAAATCTCTTGTTCAGCTACTGTTATCTGTAAACTCGATGATTGTGGCAGGATTTCTTATGTGTGTGCTTAACGCTTCCTTGAAGGAAATCCGTAATCTTTAGCACGCCACGCTACTAGCAGCGCAAGAATCAATAGTATAAACATTACCCACGGGAAGGAGCGGACACCAAGTGTTTCAATAAGAATCCCGCCCATCACGCCGCCCCCGCCAATAGCTAGGTTCCATGCCGTCACCAACATCGATTGGGCCACATCTGCACTTTCGCCAGCGGTTTCGGCAACGGCTGTCTGTAGCAAAGTAGCCGCTCCTCCAAACGTCAACCCCCATACACCAACCACTAAATAGATCACTACGGGCTGGCTGCTACTAATGCCTAGTACAATGGATGACAAGGCGAAAGCAGCGAGGCTGATCAGAACCAATGGACGCAGCTTGCGGTCGATCAAAATACCGATGACCCAGATGCCAACAAGCGCTGTAATGCCGAAAATAAGCAGTACCAAGTCAACGCGCTGGGTTAGCCCGGCCTGAGTAAGATAAGGGGCAATGTAGGTATACAAGATGTTGTGTGCCAGTACCCATGCCAGAACAACAAACAGTACCGGCCGTACCCCCGGAATAACAAAAACCTTGTAGAGAGGGAGTCGCTTATCAGGGGCCTCTCCTGGATAGTCCGGTAGCTTCCAAAACACCCAAGCGATTAGCATCAGAGCCAATAGCGACATGATCCCGAAGATAGAGCGCCAGCCTACAAGGGTGCCAAGAAGTGTTCCCGCAGGGACACCGAGTGCCAGAGCGAGAGGCGTGCCAACCATGGCTACCGCCATTGCTCGTCCCTTGAGTGACTCCGGCACCATGCGCCGGGCGTAACCTGCTATCATCCCCCATAAGACTCCAGCGGATACGCCTGCGAAGAACCGAGCTGTCAGCGTAAGTATATAATTGGAAGAAAAAGTGGTGACGGTGTTGAATATGAGAAAACCAAGGATGCACATTAGTAGCAGTGGTCGCCGCCGCCATCCACGCGTCACGGTAGTTAAGGGGATCGCCGCCAACAGTGAACCCAGGGCGTACAAAGTGACAAGTTGACCTGCAAGGGCCTCGGAGACTCCAAGCCCGTCACCTATTTGGAGCAACAAGCCGGCCGGAATCGTTTCGGTAAGAATACAGATAAACCCCGTCATAGCTAGGGCGAGTAATCCAGCCCATGGCAGACGTTCAGAAGAGGGAGTGCTGGAGGCACTTTGTGTGGCAGAAGATGTGTTTTGGCTCATAGAGAAGCCCCTCTCTTATATAATTTTAGCAAACTCAATGATACACACGACGAATAGGTCTACTAGACAGAGCGCCTAGGCCGGTTCATTCCGGACCCAGGCACCTTGTGTTCTTGCTCTATTTATTACGTCTGTCATAAATGGCATCACAAAGGTCAACAGTAAACTGACCCGACATGCCTTCCAGTGCAGTATTAGTGAAAGCCACGACACTGAGGCGTTGCTTGGGATCGACGAACCACGAATGACCATAAGTGCCACCCATGCGCCAAGTACCCGGGGATTCCGGAGTGTCTGCGGCGACAGGATCCTTTAGTACCGTAATGCCTAGGCCAAAGCCTCGTCCTGGCCAGAAGGCCATTGGCAGATCACCGATCTGGTTGGTCGTCATATCGTGAACCAGTGACTCCGGTAGCAGCGGCGCTCCGCCCTTACGTAATGTTTCCAGCAGTTGCAAAAAGTCTCCGGCGCTGCCGACCATGCCAGATCCTCCAGAAAGATAGGCAGTAGTGTCAAATGCTCGGCTAGGGGCAAGCAGGAACCCAGCCGTTCCCTCCACAAAGGCAATACTGTCGGGCTCAAGTAAGGGCCGTGGCTCTGGAGTATCATTGGCATAGGAAGTGGCCAGCCGTTCTCGGTCAACTGCAATAAAACCCGTGTCGCTCATGCCAAGCGGCTTTGTCACGAGTGAATGTACAGCTTCACTAAGCGGTGTTTCTGTGACCTTTGCAATTACTGCTCCCAGTACATCTGTCGCGATGGAATATTTCCACTCGGTACCTGGCGTATAAAGGAGGGGGACAGAGGCAAGACGACGCAGGTTCTCTTCCAACGTGATGCCGGGCTGATCCATACCATCTGATACCCCTGCTGACTGATAGGAACCCTTCTCTTCTTGAAAAAATCGGTAAGACAGGCCTGCGGTGTGCGTCATCAAATGACGAATCGTCAAGGTCGCGAACTCGCCATTCTGCAAACGCGGCTGAAACTCTGGAAGCCAACGATCAACGCGGTCGTCCAGCTGTAGACGACCTTGCGCAACTAATACTAGGGCTGCCGTTGAAATGATAGGTTTAGTAACTGAAGCTAGCCGGAATAAGGCATCTTCTCGCATAAGTCGGCCTATCTCACGGTCGGCAAAACCGGCAGCACGGCTATAAACCAGTTCCCCATCTATCATCACTTTAATGACAGCACCGACCAAACGCTTGTCAGCGAGGGTTCGATCGATTACTCTATCGATGCGACCTGATAAACATTCTGTATTTATTTTGTTTGAATCCAATATACTCATCTGTCTTCATCCCTTCGGAATAGTTAAAGCCAGGAACACTTTACTATTGTAGGGTTATTATATATAACGAGTTATCTTGATTACATAAGGCAACTAAGTTAAATTAGCCTTATAACGGTTAATTACAAGCTAGTTAATATAGAACACCTTAAATTTAAAGGAGGCGATTTTGATGGACCATGTTGATAAGCAAATTCTTTTCCATCTTCAAAATCAAGCAAGAATTTCTATGACAGAGCTGGGGAAATGTGTCGGTTTATCGCAACCTGCGGTTACGGAGAGAGTTAGGCGTATGGAGGAAAAAGGCATCATCAGCGAATATCGCACCATAATTTCTCCTGAAAAGATTGGGAAACATGCTGCTGCCTACATGTTATTTCATTCTAGGGATTGTAATGCATTCCTTGATTTCTGCCGCTCAAGTCCTGATGTCGTCGAATGTTACCGTATAAGTGGGGAACACAACTACTTATTGAAAGTAGTAACCGACTCTACACGAGCCCTCGAGGAGTTCGGAAATCAATGTGATAAATACGGTACCTACACGATTCTAATCGTGATGTCATCGCCAATCGATCATAAATTTCTTATACCATCGCTTGAAGAAGCAAGCCTAAACTTACTGAGTTAGATTTTAAACATAATCCGTTAGCCTGTCGCAACAAAAAAAGACTCTTCTATATAAATAGAGGAGTCTTTTTGGTGTGGATATTGTAATAAAAATGATTGCAGCTGCTCCTTTTTCGTAGATACATCATGGACTCTCTATTTTATAAGTCTGGCGGTATTTTAATGGAGAAAGCCCGGTGATTTCCTTAAATACCCGACCAAAGTGAGTCATATTATCAAATCCAACATTTTCAGCTATCTTGGCTACTTTAAAGGCAGTATTAATTAACAAGGCACGAGCTTCCTTTATCCGCACATTATTCAAATATTCTGTAAAGGTGAAGCCTGTACTATCACGAAAAGTTTTGCAGAAGTAGGAAGGACTGATATAGAATCTGTTGGCAATATCGCGTATGGAATGACGTTGGTCGTAATAACGATTGAGATAGTCAACAATTTCAAATATTTTTTTGTTCACTACACTGATTTCTTCAGTGATTGCAGGAGGCATCGCTTCCTGGTGGCGATAAATATAAATAAGCAGCTCAAACATTAGTGTTTTTAGATAGAATTCATAGCCGGGAGGTTGCTTCGTAAATTCAGAGACCATTTTATTGAATAATTTCTCGATAAAGTTTTGTTCAGAACCATTAAATCGCAGCAGATGACAATCTCGTGTAAAAGTGGACAGCAAATCAAGCGTCTTATTGTTCGGAAACAGATCTTCGAGGAACTCGCGTTTAAATACAAGTGTTATTCGTTCAAAGGTCTCCCCACTCGAATTGACAAGCTTATGAATTTTATTGATGTCAATCAGCAATAGAGAACCCCCGACAACCTGATAAGCCTTATCCTCTATGAAATAGCAAATATCCCCCGAAACCATGTAAAAAACCTCATAACCGTTATGGTAATGTCGTGTAGGCATGCTGGATTGACTTTTTTTCTCTCGACTGATGTCGAATTTTTGTACTTCATAAAAATTGGTTTCCATTTGCTATCCCTCCCAATTCAGTTGTATGTCAACTATATTAACAAGAATATATGCAGAAAAACAATATATTTAGTGAATATATGTGCTGAAAATCATATTTTTAGACGCTATGATGAAGTTGTTCCGAATGGTTTAGCAAAGAGGGGGGTGAAGAGAAAATTAGAATGTTATCTAAATTATCGAATTGTGTAATCTATATGTAAACTTATGCTGAAATTAGAGATACTTTGAACGATTTTAAACGAAAAATGAAAAAAGGTGGGACATAAAAATGAAATCTCAATTCTTAAAAAAGAACCTTCTTTCTACATTTCTACCCGTTGCAGTTCTCGGAATGTCATTGTCGGCATGTGCCGGATCTGGTGATAAGGAATCTACTATCGACCCTTCAGGTGTGCAGAGTAATAAGGGAGAGACAGTAGAGATTAATTGGGTGATGGCTGCAGATCCGGATAAAAAAGCTTGGCAAGACGAGACGATTGCTTCGTTCGAAGCCACTCATCCTAATATTAAAGTTCATCTTGAGAATATTCCGTATGATCAGTTCGATCAGAAATTGACCACTATGATCTCAAGCGGCAACGCTCCTGATGTGTGGAATCCGAACCAGGCGGACAGCGGCTTTGCTACTTATATGAAGATGGGTGCCCTGAAGGACTTAACGCCTTACATTGAAAAAGGGGCTCCAGAGCTGGATACGATGGATAAGGATTTGCTGGATGTATATAAAATTGATGATAAATTTTTCGGAATTCCGCTTGTCAGCAATGCGACGTATCTGTTTTACAATAAGGATTTATTCGATCAGCAGGGTATTCCTTATCCAACAACGGACTGGGATGACACTTCATGGAACTACGATAAAATGTTAGAAATTGCTCAAAAGCTTTCTCATGATGTAGGTAATGTGCGCAAGCAGGTATTCGGATTTGCAAGCGGCCTTAGTCCGAATGCTATGGCTTGGTCATTTGGCGGTGATTTTTTTAAGCCAGAAGCGTATACCTCAGGGGTTATGGGGGAGCCGGATCTACTTAATGACAAAAATATTGAAGCGTTACAATTTAACCTCGATTTAATTAACAAGTATAAGGTTGCACCGGACCAACAGACTGTGTCTGCCGCGGCTCAGCTTGGAGATGTGTTCATGACGGGGAAAGTTGCCATGTACATTAATGGAGGTTGGGGATTGGGTTCTTATGAAAAAGCGGACTTTCGCTGGGGTGTCGCAGCTGTTCCCTACCATGATGGCCGCAAAGTGACACTTTTTGTGGACCCATGGAGCATCTCAAACTCAAGTAAACATCCGGATGAAGCCTGGGAATTTGTCAGATATCTGGCCGATCCCAAAACCGATGGAGGCGCCTATCGCTATATGAATGATGTCGGTAGAACGCCAGCGGACAGCAGCTTGTTTGAACTGTGGTACGAAAAAATATCCTCGCAGATTGGGATGGATAAAGCGGAATTCAAACAAGTCCATGAGGGTGCTATTAAGTATGGACGTGAAGCTGAAAATCATCTGATCGTAAAGTTCAATACGATTCTAGAAACCATGAACCAGACCATGTCTTCTGTATGGAATGGAAGTAAAGATTTGAAAGATGGACTGAAGGAAGTGGATCAGAACCTCCGTTCACTCAAACTGGATTAACTAGAACTGGAAGGATAAGCGGCCGCTAATCGCAGACTAGCCGGCCGCGTAAGGAGGATGATTCATGAAGCGAATGGCAACTGAGAGTAAGCGGGAGGAACGCGCCTTCTGGATGTTTATTATGCCGTGGTTTATCGGTTTCATATTGTTTACTGGCGGACCGATCATCGTGTCGCTAATGTTAAGTTTCTCCGAATACAATGTAATTTCGTCTCCTGAATTTATAGGGTTTGATAATTTCAGGCTGTTATTTCAGGATAGGCTGTTCTACAAATCGTTATCTGTCACCATCTATTATTCCTTATTGTCCGTACCCTTTACCATTGTATCTTCGTTGGTGATTGCCCTGCTGCTGAATCAGAAGGTTCGAGGACAGTCATTACTTCGTACGCTGTATTATGCGCCAAGTGTTATTTCCGGGGTGGCTGTGTCTTTCCTGTGGTCTTGGCTGCTTAACCCGACCTTCGGGGTAGTCAATTCCTTACTCTATGACTGGTTTGGTGTGGAAGGTCCAGGCTGGTTCACGAGCCCGGGGACGGTCGTCCCATCTATGGTTCTGATGCAATTAACGGCGTCAGGTTCAACCATGGTGATATTCCTAGCTTCCTTGCAATCTCTTCCGAGTGATCTATATGAAGCGGCGTCAATCGAAGGAGCAGGTGTGTGGAAAAAGTTCTACAAAATTACACTTCCGCTCATTTCGCCGGTGGTTTTGTTCAATACGATTATTGCAATGATCGCTTCCCTGCAAGTATTTACTGAATCCTACGTCATTACGAAAGGCGGACCGGACTGGAGTTCATATTTCTATGTATACTACTTGTTTGATACAGCCTTTAAACAATTTCGGATGGGTTATGCCTCTGCTCAGGCCTGGATTCTATTTATCATCCTTTTTACACTGACTCTTGTATTCATGTGGAGTTCGAAGCGGTTTGTCCACTATGAATATGACTCTAAAAGATAGGAGGGATTCACATCATGAGACAGCGAAGTTTTTTACACGGCAAGCTGAAGCCCATTCAGAAGATACTGTTATATCTAATCCTTTATGGCGGCGTTATTCTTTTCGCATTCCCGTTATTCTGGATGTTGGTCACCTCGCTAAAAACCATGGGCGACATTCATAAAGTCCCGATGATATGGCTGCCATCCTCTATTCAATGGAGTAATTATAAGCAAATTTTCATAGATGCTCCAATGGGGCGATATTTATTGAATTCGGTAGGCTACACATGTATCTCAGTATTTGGGACTGTGCTTGCCTCCTCTATGGCTGCGTTTGCGTTCGCTCGTCTTCGTGCCCGTGGAAATATGCTTCTGTTTGTGCTTGTACTCAGCACAATGATGATCCCGTCACAAGTGACTTTGATTCCTCAATATTTGTTATTTAATCAAATTCATTGGACAAATTCTTATTTGCCGCTTATCGTTCCGGCATTTACAGGCAGTGCATTTGTTATCTTTTTGTTACGCCAATTCTATCTTGGGATCTCTAGGGAAATGGATGAGGCAGTTAAGATAGATGGTGGAGGACATCTAGTCATGTATTGGAGAATTCTCCTGCCCTTGTCGGCACCGGCGCTCGCTACATCGGCTGTTCTAGAAATCATGTCCCGTTGGAATGATTTATTTGGTCCACTTATTTATTTAAGTGAAAGCAGTCAATATCCTCTTTCACTAGGATTAGCAAATTTCACAGCCGCATATGGACAAACACCATGGAATCTGTTGATGGCAGCATCTGTGGTAACCGTCTTTCCGTTGCTGTTATTGTTCTTTTTTGCTCAAAAAGTATTTATTCAAGGAATTGTTATTTCTGGATCGAAAGGTTAACGCGAATCATAAAAAAGTTTATTACCTGGAGGGAACTTATGAAGTTTGATTATCATACACATCATAATCGTTGCGGGCACGCAACAGGAACAGTAAGAGATTATGTAATTGCAGCCATTGAAAAGGGATTACAGGTTATTGGAATCTCAGATCATACTCCTGCATTTGCGCTGGAGGAAGACCTGCCCTGGCCCGGAGGAGCTATGGCGAAGAGTGAATTTCCTGCATACGTGGATGAGGTTCTAGCTTTAAAAAAAGAATTTGCGGGACAGATTGATGTAATGCTGGGGATTGAAGCGGACTTTTTGCCTGATTCCCTGGATATATATCGTAGTGTCATCGCCAGTTATCCCTTTGATTATGTGATTGGTTCGATTCATAATTTCGGCGGAATCAGCATTTACGATGGAGAATACTGGGACGGATTGGATCAGGCGGGGAAACTTGCGACCAAAAATCTGTATTATGACTATGTCTCTCAATCGGCTAAAAGTGGCTTATACGACATACTAGGCCATGTGGATGCTTTAAAGCGGTATTTTCCCGGTTATTCCGGCTTGTGGACAGAAGCGCTGGATTTCACCCTGCAAACCGTTGCAGCAAGTGACGTAGTTCTCGAAATTAATACTTCTGACGATAACTGTGTCCCAGATACGGCTTTTCTAGAAAGAGCTCTGTTTCATGGTGTGAAGGTCACGATTGGATCAGATGCACATGAACCCGAACGGGTGGGAGATCAGTTCGAAGAAGTCCGGAAAAACCTGCAGGCCATTGGCTATCGGGAATGGGCTACATTCCATAAACGGGTTAGAACAATGGTTAGTCTAGACCAAATATAAAATGAATTAAGTAGCCAAGCTAATGCCGGCATCACCTAGTTTCCAACGGCAGGTCATTATCAGCTGCTCATCCTCCAGTTCGGCTGTCAGCGTGCCACCCATTTTATTCATCAGACTTTTGGCGATGGAGAGACCCAGCCCGGAGGCTTGAGAAGATCGGGTACGGTCTGCGGTATAGAATCGGTCAAATAAGAGGTTAACGTCGCTTCCGGCTAGTTCCTTCGCATCGTTTACTATCGTTAAATCAGCTGTTTCCTGCCGTCGTTCGAAACGGATTTCCACATACCCGGTCGCGTGTTTGACCGTATTGACAAGTAAATTCTCGACAACTCTCCGCACAGCGGATTCATCGGCGTATACGGATACATTTTCCTCAGGTAGCCGTATATCCGGTGTAATATTGCGTTCGTTGAAGGAATCGTAAAATCCGACCAGAATTTCCGAGAGCAGGGCCGTCATCCCAAGCTTTTCGGTATGTAGAGGATAATCTAGCGATTCGATCAAGGAAAGCTCAAAAAAATCATTCAGCAGCGCCTGCAGCCGTTTCGTCCGATTTTTAACGATGGCAACATATTCAAGCTTTTCATCAGGGGTAATAGACTCATCCTCCAACAGTTGAATATAACCGAAGATGGAGGTGAGGGGTGTACGGATATCATGTGAAATATTCGCAACAGCCTGACGGAATTCTTGTTCGACACGTTTTCGCTGGGCATCCGCTTCGACGATTAAATCAGATTGACGATTGATTTGTCCCGCAAGCGCCTCAAGCTTCTGGTCGAATAGAGCCACATCAATTTTTTTACCGGTTGCTCGCTCATTGTAGGTATGCAATTGCTCTGTTATCCGCCCTAGCTCTCGCCTTAAAATCAACAAACGGAAAAGCAGGAGAGCTCCTGCCGCAAACAATATGATTGTCAGAATAAACAACACTCTCCTGCACCTCCTATTTGTTATTTGATTTCTTTTCGGTGGAATACGAGAATACCGAGTACCCCGGAAACGGCTATTGTCAACAACGGTACAAGTAAAAGCGCTGGCCAATCTCCACTGTCGATACTGGGCTTACCGATATCGCTCACCAGTTTGAAGATGGAATAATCATACAAATTACTAAAGAAAGAGATCTTTGCACCTATACTAGCCAAAACCGTATCAATCATAAGGAAGAAAATCATTGAGAAGCCGATAGTTTTGCCGCTGTCGGTTAGGATTACGGTGAACAGCGCCCCGATGGCTGCGTAACCAGCTGTGTACAACAGGGTTAGCCCGAGGGCTCGCGGTATAAAAAGTGTAGTGCTTCCTTCTGGCAGATGA
Organism: Paenibacillus sp. FSL F4-0122; assembly: GCF_038002845.1. Lineage (NCBI taxonomy): Bacteria > Bacillati > Bacillota > Bacilli > Caryophanales > Paenibacillaceae > Paenibacillus > Paenibacillus sp. FSL F4-0122. The sequence goes on along the minus strand of NZ_JBBODI010000001.1, from coordinate 622,162 downwards.
CCGAAGCCCGAAAGCAGCGTGACTTCGACTGTGCTGACAATAGGAAAGACGAGCGAAATCGCCATGGCCCCAACTGCGAATACGATTAGTTTTGCCGCGAACAGCCGGCCTCTGGTGTTGCCCGAAGATGCGATCGTCTTCATGACCCCTGTGGAATATTCGTTAGAGATAAAGAATCCAGCCAGAATGGCTACGCCGAATTTAATAATGTAGGCATTGCTTGAAATAAAGGTAGTCAGAAATTCAGCACCGGTGATCTGAGGTTCCCCATTGGACCGATGATCAAAATAATATAGCAATGGGTAAGCAAGTGAGAGGACGGAAAGTGCCAATAGAAAAGTCCAAAATGATCTATTCTTACGGAGCTTGAAAAACTCAACTCTGATCAGATTATACATTTGGATTCCCCCCAATTCGCTTCGTAAAATAACTTTCCAAGTCTTCACCCATAGGCATAAACTTCTCGATCTCGAGGCCGGCAGAGAATAACGCTGTTGATACTTTGCCTGGCTGCTCAATGCGGCTATACAACTTGATGGTTCCATCCTGCATCACTTCGAAATCGGCCGTACCCAGCTCGTTCTGAATGACGGCTGTTGCCTTGCCCGGATCATCCACTTTGATAAACAAATACTGCTGACATTTCTCGTTTAATTCCTCCGCAGTGAGTTGTTCAAGCAACTGACCGCGATGAATAATGCCATAATGACTTGCCATTAAATGCAGCTCACTTAGAATATGACTTGAGATCATTATCGTAATGCCAAGCTCACGGTTTAGTCGCTTGAGCAGTTCGCGCATTTCGACGACACCCATTGGATCCAACCCATTGGTCGGCTCGTCCAGAATCAGAAATTCTGGATCTCCCAGCAAGGCGATGGCAAGACCTAACCGCTGCTTCATTCCAAGTGAGAAATTTTTGGCTTTCTTCTTGCCAGCGCCCTGCAGTCCAACTTGTTCTAGCATTCTAGGAACGCAATCTTTGCCGGGAATACCGCGTAGAATCCGGTTTGCTTCTAAATTTTCGCTTGCAGTCATATGGGGGAACAAAGCGGGGCTCTCGATAATCGAGCCGATTCGCTTACGAGCCTGGATCAAGGCCTGCTCTTCACTGGCTCCGAACAGCTCGATCGTCCCCTGAGTCGGAAAAGCAAGTCCGGTCACAATCCGGATTAATGTTGATTTTCCAGCTCCGTTTTGCCCAATAAAACCATAAATAGAGCCTTTACGGATTGACAAATTGACTTTGTCCAGCGCCGTATGGCCCTTGAACTTTTTGGATAGTTGATTTGTTTTTAATACATACTCGTACATCTCGTCTTGGCCTCCTTTTCGTGATAGACCAAGTATAGAATTGAAAACATAAGAAGAGCTAAAGCCAAATCTTAAGAATGTCTTAAGGCTTGAGCCGATAACCTATGCCCCATACCGTCTCGATAAATTCGCTTCCTGGTGCGGCCTTGGTTAGCTTGCTGCGCAAATTGCTCATGTGGACATTGACCGTATTGTCGTCCCCGAAATATGGCTCTTGCCAGACTCTTTCATACAAATTCGCTTTCGTAAACACCTTTTTTGGGGCCGACAAAAGTAACGAGAGAATCTCAAACTCTAGAGCTGTGAGCGTCAGTTCCGCACCATTTGCCGTAACCGACATCGCATCTCGATGAAGTACAAGGCCCTGATGCTGGAGCACGTTAGGCAAAGCCGATTGCGCAATCCGCGAATACAAACGTAGATGAGAATCGATCCGTGCAGAGACTTCTTCAACATCGAAGGGTTTTGTAATGAAATCATCCGCCCCCGCCCGTAGGGCAGACACCTTGGTCTGGGGCTCACCCTTGGCGGAAATGATAATTACCGACATATCGTCCCGCCCGGCAATCCTCTCAAGTAGTTCCTCTCCCGACATGCCAGGCAGCATCAGATCCAGTAGCAGCATGCTCCATTGACGTTGCTCCAGATAGAGAAGTGCCTCCGTTCCCGAGTAAGCGGGTTGGGGAATGTAGCCGCTTTTCTTAATAATGTTGCACAGCAATCGGTTGATGTCGCTGTCGTCCTCAGCAACAAGAATATGTATCGGGTTATTCATTTAATCTCCTTTTTCCACCTAAAATAGGTCGTTATTCGGATGAATGCCTATTAAATAGGATAGCAGGTTTTAGATTCTGTATCCAGATCCAGCCAATTTCTGCATTTTGGTTATTCAAATCTATATCACCGATTCTTGTGAGTTCATTTTTATATAAAAAAGAGACTCTTCTATTTAAATAGAGGAGTCTCTTTGCTATGTTAAGGTATTTAGATAAATAGATTATGACCGGACTGATCGGCTTGGCCGAGGTAATAACCAACGCCGCCGATTCCGACACCGTCAATCAGTTCTTCACGAGTGATGCCCATAAGATCCATGGACATTTGGCAGGCGACGATTTCCACACCTTGGTCGATAGCCATCTGAATCAATTCTTCCAAGGAAGAGATATTTTTGCTCTTCATTAGAGAGCGGATCATCTTCGAACCCATGCCCATCATGTTCATATTTGAAAGCGTCAGCTTCCGGCTGCCGCGTGGCATCATGGCACCGAACATTTTACCGATGAAGTTCTTGTTCACATGCACCTTCTCATCCTTGCGGATAATATTGAGGCCCCAGAAGGTAAAGAACATCGTGACTTTTTTGCCGCTGGATGCTGCTCCGTTGGCAATGATGAAGGAAGCGATCGCTTTATCCAAATCCCCGCTAAAAACAACCATTGTGCTTGCGTTGCTAGTTTGAATTACTTGTTCGCCTGCTCCGGTTGGTGCTGATGCTGAAGCCTCGATAACTCCTTTGCGCAGATAAGCTTCGATCATACCAGTAGGCAGCTTTGTTAGCTGCAAAAGCGTATGGTTGGACATACGAGCCCAAGCCTTGATATCCTCATAAAATCCGGGATCGGAAGCAGTTACCTTCAGGACTTGGCCGTCCAAGAGCGGGTCCATACTCATTTTAACTTGGATCAGCGGCCCTGGGCAGCACAGTCCGCAGGCATCAAGCACGGAATCAGGTGCTAGTTCCGTTTCTATTTTGGATGAAGGGGCACCTATTGTGCTGGAGTTAGCTGTGAAAGCTGTAGCATTGACGGTTGGTGTAACTGTGCCAGTCCCAGTCTCTGTCCCAGTCCCAGTCCCAGTCCCAGTCCCAGGCTCCGTCATTGCTCCCGTTGCTGCGATTTCTTTACTGGCTACGGCTGTATCAACGTTTGGCGTCAAGTTATCTTTTTTTTTAGGCGTAAATTGGCTCATCTGATAGGTTTTATACCCCCCAGTCAGATTTTTCACACGGTAACCTTTTTGCTGCAAAATCCGGGAAGCGGTGTAGCCTCTGAGTCCAACTTGGCAATACACCCAAATTTCTTTACTAGGGTCAAGCTCGTTTAGCCGACCACGCAGATCATCCACAGGGATATTAATGGACCCTTCAATATGACCGTTGGCATGTTCGATTTCCGAACGTACGTCAACTAAAATGGTGTTGTTTTTGTCACGACCCTCTAAATCCTTAGGGACGAATACCGTAGTCAAACCTTGCAAAATATTTTCAGCGGCAAAGCCGGCCATGTTCACCGGATCTTTTGCGGAAGAATAAGGAGGGGCATAAGATAGCTCCAACTCCGTCAAATCAGTGACCGTACCTCTAAAACGAATAACTGTAGCGATATCGTCGATACGTTTATCTACACCGCTGTAACCCACAGCTTGTGCTCCTAGCACCGTACCTTTTGGATCAAAAATCAGCTTCATAGATATCGGAGTTGCCCCCGGATAATAGGTTGCGTGTGAGCTTGGATGTATATAAATCACGTGATACGGCAGACCCAAACGTTGTAGTGTTTTTTCGTTATTTCCAGTAGAAGCACCTGTGACTCCAAAAACCTTAATAATAGAAGTCCCTTGTGATCCTTTGTAAGTTGTGCCGAGACCACTGACGTTGTCCGCAGCAATGCGCCCTTGCTTATTGGCAGGACCAGCTAGTGGAATGGCAGTTTTTGTTCCGTTTACGAAATCAACCACCTCAACCGCGTCACCTACAGCGTACACTTGATCCAGATTTGTCTCCATCCGCTCATTGACTACAATATGGCCACGGGGACCGAATTCTAAGCCACTGTCCTTCAGGAAAGAGGTATCCGGAGAAACGCCGATAGCCAGCAGAACCATATCACTTTGCAGTACAGTACCACTTGCTAATTGCACCTGTATTTGTTCTCCCACCTCAGCAAACCCTTGGACCATATCGGAAAAAATAAGATTAACGCCATGCTCGTCAAGTTCTTTTGCCAAAATAGAAGACATTTCAGTATCGAACGGAGCTAATATTTGTGGTCCTGCTTCAATTAAGGAAACTTCCAGACCAGCTTCTCTAAGGTTCTCAGCCATTTCCACACCGATAAATCCACCACCGATCACCACGGCCGAACGTGTGCCTTCCGCAGCGACTTTAGCTTTGACTTTGTCAGTGTCGGGAATGTTACGCAACATGTGTATTTTGGAACTCTCGATACCAGGCAAATTCGGACGAATCGGTTTAGCACCTGGCGATAAAATAAGCGCATCATAACTCTCTTCATAGGAGCCTTTTTCTATACTTTCTACTCGCACTTTTTTGTTCACGGGGTCGATAGACACTACTTCACTTTGAATCCGAACATCGATGTTAAAACGTTTATGCATCGCCTCCGGTGTCTGCACTAGCAGCTTGGAGCGGTCCTGAATGGAACCCCCGATATAATAAGGAAGTCCGCAATTGGCAAAAGAAATGTACGGATCACGCTCAAACATTACAATATGCGCATCTTCATCTAATCTCCGAAGTCGAGCGGCTGCTGATGCGCCTCCTGCAACTCCACCAACAATCAATACTTTTTTACTCATGATGACTTATTCCTCCCCTAAAAATAACTGAATCAGATGTTTGATTTTTTCGTCTTTAACAGAATAGTTAATTTCCAGCCCATTACGTTCGGTTTCAACGATGCCTAGTGATCTAAGCTTCTGCAAATGCTGGGAAACCGTAGATTGGGGAAGGTCGAGACAGTCCTGCATGAAGCTCACGTTGCAGCTGCCCTTTTCCAGAAGTCCTTTGATGATGCACAAGCGCACGGGATGAGCTATAGCCTTTAAGGTTTCGGCGGTTTGGTTATAAGCTTTAAAATTTTTGTCCATGGTAACGAACACCTCACTTTACAATATCCTTATATCGTAATATTATGATATAGAGATATGAAAATCAAGTTATTTTTATAAAGGTGAAGGAGAGATGCTCGATGTCTTTTAAAATTTCAAAGGAAATTACCCCACAGCAAGTTGCAGAACGCTTGAAGAATGGCGAGACTCCTACCATGTTGGATATACGCGAACCAGCCGAATGGGTGGAGGGACATGTAATGGGTGCTAAACATATTCCGCTTGGACAGCTATTGATGCGCACAGATGAACTGGATTCTCATGGCGAGATAATTGTGATGTGCTTAAGTGGTGGCCGTAGTGGACTGGCTTGTGAGCTGCTGAGTGAAAAGGGGTATAACGTTGTGAACATGACGGGTGGATTAGGCGCTTGGACGGATGTTTTTTTGGTACGGGAGTAATGGCATGAGCATGATGGTACGGATCCTACTGAGTATCATAATTGTCTTTAGTATTTTGAGGTTTTTACGTTATGCATGGCCTGTTCGTTCACTTTCTTATATAGAAGTCCGTGAGGTTCGCGAATTAGCAGATCAATCACTGGCTATGAAAATGCTCGATGTCAGGGATGCCGTTGATTACCAGAAGGACAGTATCCGTGGTTCGATAAATATATCGCTTGGGCGGTTACCTTATGTCTGGCAGCACTGTCTATCTCCAGGCGATTCGGTCTTAATTCTTGCAGGAAGCTACTACAATAGAAATAAAGCTGCGCGAATTCTTTATAAGCAGGGATTTCGTAAGTTATATGCGGTAAACGGTGATTTGTTAGGGAACAAAAGAACGCTCTCCGACATTTCTGTGAAAGGTTGTTGTGAAGGATAATGGATTTATGATCATTGATTTCCCGTCTCGGATTGAAGCTAGGGTATCGAAGTCAGGGTGTCGATGGAATGATCTCTTATGATGCCTATGGGCGAGGCGCTCGGCATGCACATTTGCTAGGTGAGGGAGAGCAGTGAAGAGGAGCAATATGTCACTCTAGTTGAGCCGCTATATTAATGGTGCTAAGTTGTGATGTTGTGGCTAGGTCGCTAAATCAATGTAACTAAGTCGCGATGTTGTAGGTAGGTTGCTACATTAATGTTGCTAAGTCGCGATGTTGTGGCTAGGCCGCTAAATCAATGTAGCCAAGTCGATGTTGTAGCTAGGTAGCTACATTAATGTTGCTAAGTCGCGATGTTGTGGTAGGTCGCTAAATTAATGTTGCTAAGTTGTGATATTGTGGCTAGGTCGCTATATTAATGTTGCTAAGTCGCGATGTTGTGGCTAGGCTGCTATATTAATGTTGCTAAGCCGCGATGTTGTGGCTAGATCGCTAAATCAATGTAGCCAAGTCGATGTTGTAGCTAGGGCGCTAAGTGATGTAACTAAGACGCAATCCAACCAGCTTCACTCGAACTCAGTTTTAATTGCATTTTGTGCAGCTAAACTTCAGTAGTTTTAGGAAAAGTAACAATTAACTGCACTTTGTACATCTAAATTTGATCATTTACGCGTAACTACCTAATATCTCCTTTTTTAGTTGTAGAAAGTACAACTAAATGGACTTTTAGGGGGATAAGGGTTAAATAGTTGCATGAAATACAATTAAATAGAAAAATCACAGGTCGATAGCCAGTGAATAGTGGAGAATGGGAGACGATTTTAGACAATTTCAAAAAGGTAGGTCGAATAATATTATTCTAGGGGAACTTAGTCAAACCGAGATTACTTTAACTGAACCTACTATACAAAACATACTATATTGAGCTAAGTCTAGTCGTCTAACTCAAAAGTAGTTTACTTAACCGAGATTGTTCTTGCTGAGCTAATACTAACTGAACTGTAGTGATCTAACTGTAGCTAAATTTAGCTGAACTCACTGTAGTGATCCAATTCTAGCTGAACTCACTGTAGTGATCTAATTGTAGCTGAAATTACTTTAATGCAACATACTCTAACCAATGTGATTTTTTAATAGGCAAGTATATTTAGCTCGATGCTAACGTTGAATGTAGAGTGTCATTGACAGCATAAGAAGGCGAATACTATACTTTTGAGTAATAGGACGAAGCACGTCCCGCATCCATAATTGGGTGCGGGATTTTTTTATGCCAAGGAGGAGGGGAACGTTATGGGATTTACGGAAGAACATCGTAAGTGGGTGGAAGATCATATTAGTCGAAGAACGGGAGAAAGACGGGGGAGATTGGAGCGGGGACATGGGCATGGTGAGCGAATGTTTGCGGAGAAAGTTTGGTGGCCGATGATGGGTCATTTTGATGATCTCCATCCTGAATATGAAGTGTTGGATTGGCGGGGATGGCCTTATTTTGTTGATTTTGCGTGGAAGCCTGGGCAGGTTAAGTTTGCTTTTGAGGTAAAAGGTTACGGCCCACATGTGCAAAACACAGATCGGACGCGTTATCGGCAGGAATTGAATCGAGAGACTTATCTACAAATCGCGGGTTATCGGGTAGTGGCGATACCATATGATGATCTGGAAGCCAATTCTGAGAATACTATTTTTTTGTTGAGATCATTACTGATGCCGTACCTTGCCTTGAGGACAGAAGAGAAGGAGGCGTTTAGTCGACTGGAGCGTGATATTTTGCAAATTGTGGTGCGTTCGAACGGGGACATTCGGCCTGTTGATTTGGTGAGGGAGCTTGGCATTGATCTGCGTACAGTTAGGAAATGTATGAGGTCACTTTGTGAGAAAGGTAAGTTTAAGCCGATAGTTTCCCAGGTGAGTGGGAGGGTTTGTCGCTATGAATATGTACATTCACTTAACGATATTCAGCTGTGGTGAATGAACGGTATAAATCCCGTAGATTGCGGAGATGGAGCGGGAATTGGGCAAATGAACGGTATAAATCCCGTAGATTGTGGGCGTGGAGCGAGAAGTGAGCAAATGAACGGTATAAATCCCGTAGATTGTGGGCGTACAGCGGGAATTGGGCAAATGTACGGTATAAATCCCGTAGATTGGGGGCGTGGAGCGGGAATTAGGCAAATGAACGGTATAAATCCCGTAGATTGCGGAGATGGAGCGAGAAGTGAGCAAATGAACGGTATAAATCCCGTAGATTGGAGGCGTGGAGCGAGAAGTGAGCAAATGAACGGTATAAATCCCATAGATTGGAGGCGTGGAGCGGGAATTGGGCAAATGAACGGTATAAATCCCGCAGATTGGGGGCGTGGAGCGGGAAGTGTGGCCAAATGTACGGTATAAATCCCGTAGATTGTGGGCCTACAGCGGGAATTGGGCAAATGAACGGTATAAATCCCGTAGATTGCGGAGATGGAGCGAGAAGTGGGCAAATGAACGGTATAAATCCCGTAGATTGTGGGCGTGGAGCGAGAAGTGAGCAAATGAACGGTATAAATCCCGTAGATTGGAGGCGTACAGCGGGAATTGGGCAAATGAACGGTATAAATCCCGTAGATTGTGGGCGTGCAGCGGGAAGTGAGCAAATAAACGGTATAAATCCCGTAGATTGTGGGCGTACAGCGAGAAGTGAGCAAATAAACGGTATAAATCCCGTAGATTGTGGAGATGGAGCGAATAACGAGCAGACCTACGTACTCACATCATCCCCCTAAATCTCTAATTATGACCTGATTTCTATTTAGATTGTTAAGGTGTTGCGGAGGAGGGGAATCTTCTATGATTAGATGGATAGGACGTATAGGAGTTTTTTTGAAGGATTGTCCTCGGGAATGAATGAAACCGCTATCAACAAGAGACGAAGGAGCGATTTTGATGGGAACAGATATAGCTAAATATCCATTTCAACAGATTGATTTACCTTTAAATGAGCGAGTGCAGGATCTGATCTCCAGACTAACACTTGATGAAAAAGTAAGCCTGATGCCTCAGTATCAAGCTGCCATAGAGCGTTTGGGTGTTGGGGCCTACAAGCATGGTACGGAAGCGGCGCACGGGATTTCTTGGCTTGGAAAAGCGACTTCTTTTCCTCAGCCAAGCGGACTGGCTTGTACTTGGAATCCAGAGCTGCTGAAGGAAATTGGTTCGGCCATCGGAGATGAAGCTAGAGCCTTTTATAAAAAGAATCCAACGGTGAACGGTCTGACGTTATGGGCGCCAACGGTGGATATGGAACGTGATCCACGTTGGGGAAGAACTGAGGAAGCTTACGGTGAAGATCCAGAGTTGACCGGCCGACTCAGCACATCACTAGTGCAGGGAATCCAAGGTGATCACCCGGTCTATTTGAAAGCGGTAGCAACGCTGAAGCATTTCCTCGGCAACAATAATGAGATTGAACGCGGGAACTGCTCCGCGAGCATCGATCCGAGAAATATGCGGGAGTATTATCTGGAAGCGTTTAAGCCTGCTTTTCAAGAAGGTGGCGCACAGTCCATGATGACCGCTTATAACTCGGTGAATGGCGTGCCTGTTATTCTTCATCCGGCAGTAATGGATGTGGTTAAAGGCGAATGGGAAATGGATGGCTTTATTGTAAGCGATGCCGGCGATCTTTTTGGGATCGTGAAGGACCACAAGTATTATGAATCTTTTGCACAATCGATGGCTGAATCTATCAAAAATGGAATTGACAGCGTAACAGAAGAAACCGCAGAGACAATCAAGGTTCTTCACGAAGCGCTAGACCAAGGCCTCTTAGCAGAGGAAGATTTGGATCGTGCACTTGCCAATACTTTCAGAGTTCGTTTCCGTTTGGGAGAGTTCGATCCGGTTGAAGGTAACCCGTACGCAGCAATCGACGATTCCGTTATTCTTAGCAAAAAACATACGGCACTCTCTTTGGAAGCTGCGAAACAATCTATAGTATTGTTGAAGAATGAACAAGGCACATTGCCATTGAACAAAAGCAGTCTGAGCAAATTGGCGATTATTGGTCCGCTTGGTGATGAAGCCTTTAGAGATTGGTATTCTGGCACATTACCTTATGGAGTGACTCCTTTGCAGGGTGTTAGCAAAAAGCTGCCTGGTAAACACATTACTTTTGAGAGTGGCGCAGATCAGATCATTCTTACTTCAGCTGCAAACGGCCAAGCCATTGGAATCACAGGTGAGGACGGAAGACTGGCTGTACAGCATGACATAGCAGAGCACGGAGAATTGTTCCAACATACAGCCTGGGGTTGGACTAGCAATACTCTGAAGGCGACAAGTCGCGGTCAGTATGTAACTTTAAGCGAAGCAGAGACTCTCACAGCATCTGCTGATGAAATTTACGGCTGGTTTGTAAAAGAATCGATTAACATCGTTCCGGAAAGCGAAGATACGGTATCTTTGCGGACCTGGAATGATAAAATGATCTCGGTGAATCCGGAAGATGGAACACTGCAGGTGGCAGATCAGGATGCTAATGCGGAAGCACGTCTTTTCAAAAAGAACATCGTAACTAACGGCATAGAGGCTGCAGTAGAAGCTGCCAAGGCTGCGGAAATCGCTGTGGTTTTTGTGGGCAACCATCCACTCCTTAACGGAAAAGAAGAAATCGATAGACCGGATATTGTGCTTCCAGAGGAGCAAGAGCGACTGGTCAAAGCTGTCTATGAAGCGAACCCGAATACAGTTGTAGTCATTGTCGGCAGTTACCCGATAACTTCCACTTGGATTGACGAGAACATCCCGGCTGTATTGTATACCTCCCACAGTGGACAAGAGCTGGGCAATGCGGTGGCAGAAGTTCTTTTCGGCGATTACAGTCCTTCCGGCAAGCTGAACATGACTTGGTTCCGTTCTGTAGAACAGCTGCCTGAGCTGATGGATTATGATATTATCAAAGGCAAAAGAACATATATGTACTTTGACGGAGAGCCACTGTATGCGTTTGGACACGGCTTAAGTTATACCCAAGTTTCCTACAGCAACCTAAGCCTAAGTGCTAAGGAACTGCAAGCGGATGACACGCTTAAAATTTCCGTTCAAGTAGAGAATACAGGCGTTGTTGATGGGGACGAAGTGGTGCAGCTATATGTGCAAGCTCTGAATTCCCGGGTCAAACGTCCGATTAAACAGTTGAAGGGTTTTGAAAAAGTAAACCTAACCGCAGGTCAATCGCAAACCATAGAGTTTACGTTGCCGGTTGCCGAGCTGGCATTCTGGGATGTTACCCGTGAGCAATATTGCGTGGAAAATGGAGAGTACATGGTTCTGATCGGCCGTTCATCTGCGAATATCCAATTATCCGCTCAACTATCGGTTCAAGGGGACGTTATTCCGTCGCGTAATCTGTATATCAATACCAAAGCAGAGAATTACGATGACTACGAAGGCGTATATCTGGACGAGTGCAAAGCAGGCGGTGCTTCCATACATCCGGTAAAAGATGGCGCTTGGATCGCTTTTAAAGATGTATTGTTCGAGCAAGGGGCAGGAGCTTTTGAAGCCTTGGTATCCTCTGCAAAAGGTGGCACCCTCGAGATTAGAACGGGCAGCCCAGCAGGGACAATGGTTGGATCTGTGACTGTACCATCGGGTGGCGTGTTGCAGCAGTGGAACACACTTACTGGTGAAGTATCCGTGGAATCTGGAACTACCGATGTTTATCTCATCTTTAATGGTGAGGTACTGCTTAGCCGTTTTCAATTTAATCAATAAGATAAGCTAGAGCGCTCTTAATTTCTTTGGATGGAGAGGTGCCTGTATGGATTGTTTGGGATGTCGGATCGCTAACGGGATTGAGCCTAACGTAAACGTAGTATACGAGAATGAAATTGTAACTTGTGTGCTCGACATTGCTCCATTTAACGAAGGACATCTCTTAATTCTCCCTAAAAAGCATTATTGGGATCTCGAAGATATCGATTCAGAAACATCGTATGCGATTATGGACGCTTCAAAGAAGCTATCAGTTGTCCTGAAGGTTTTGTTTGCACCTGATGGCATCAGCATTTGCCAAAATGGTGGGAAGTTTAACGACCTGACTCACTATCATATGCATCTTATTCCTAGATACGAAGGAGATGGCTTCGCTTGGAGTGAACCAATCCATCCGCACGGTGCCGAAAAGTTATTAAGCCAAACTCAAGCTGAAATTCTCAGTATCATAAATGAGTATTAAAAAAAGGACATTCCTGAAAGATCAGGGATGTCCTTTTCGTTTCTTTTCATCTAATCACAACCGCCCCCGCCAGCATCTCCACCACCACCGAAGTCTCCACCGCCACTATGTCCGCCGTCTCCACCCCAGCTATGCCCCCCGCTGTCAGGTCCAGAGTGGTGATGCGAGTGATCTCCAGGGTGATGATGATGGTTAGAGTGGTTTGGATCCAGCAGATCCGGATGACTGGCAGCCATAAAAGACATGTTGGCGGCATCATTTTGCCTATTTCTATCAAAGGTACTTCTGTTCGAGCTCGAGCCATTCCGTATAACGGCTTGTATAATAATAAATACAGCGACACCTACAAATAGTATCCCAAAAACCATAACGAACCTCTCCCTTCAACTCCAAAAATTAGTTATTAGCTGCTTTCGTCAAAAACTCAAGATTTCTGTAAAAAATACTCCCATAATTCCAGCCCAGATAAGGCTCAGGAATTTCTATATGGTTCACATTCACATTCATGTCTTCGTGTATTAATGATTCGCTAATATGGATTATATCATTTATATATCGTTTTATTTGCTGTAGATAATGTTTTTGAGTAACGGGCCCGTGACCGGGAACAATTATGTTCACATCTAAGCGCTCGACATAAGTAAGTGCCTCCAACCAGGATAAGGGATTACCGTCTACTAATAATGGATGATTATCAACAGCGACAATATCTCCAACAAAAGCTAAAGAATCGGAAGGAGAAAATAGAATAGAATCGCATTCCGTATGGGCAGCACCCACCGATAAGAGCTCAACGGATCTAGCCGAGCCATGTATGGTCATTTTGCGGTCATAAGTTAGTTGGGGAAGCGTTACTTCAAGCGTTAGTATAGACTCTTTGATTTCTTGTAAATAACCTATTTGCGAAAGGAGCTCTCGTTGTTTGGAAGCGTTCAGTTCGAGCTCGAGAGAGGTATTAAGCTTATTAAGATCCTCATCAAGATTAGGAAGCAGTTTCTTCATTCGGGCTAGCCAGTCGGGTTGAGTTTTTATCATGAGCTCTCTAGTTCTACTGGAGGATATGATTACTTCTTCCGAGAAGAATTGGTTCCCTCTAACGTGGTCTCCATGCCAATGGCTGTTGATGACGTATTTGATAGGTTTATTAAAATAATACAGAGCGGCATCCCTAAGATCTTTGCCAGCTTGTGGAGTGTTGAATGTATCAAAGATTAATGTGTAATCACCCATATCTATCAAACCGGCATTGCTCATGGCTCCGCCTTGCTCCTTCGCTTCAAGGCAATAAATGCCTTCCACTAGAGGGACGCAGTTAAAATGTCTGGAATGAAACATAAATTAACCTCTTTTCCTAGATAATCGAATGAAATTTATATCTATTTTATAATTTTATGGAAGTTTATACTATGATTTAATTACTCTCGGAATAGAAAAGGTTGCTTTTATACGCCCGATTTGCTACCATACGATGTAACTTAATCATTTATTTGTTTTCTAGGGTTCCGCAGCGAGTGCATAGCTGGTCTGGTCCGAGGGAAAACGCACGAACATTAAGTTTGTGTCTACACGGAGGGATAAAAGCCCGGGAGGTATCGCCATTTGGCGATGACCTTCCGGGCTTATTTGTTTGTCCGTGGGCAATCATAAGATATGGTGAATTGAAGGAGGGCTTGAAATGAAAAAGAATTCAGAGTGGCTGAAGGTAGTTGGCGCTGCGATTTTCGAAGTCATGTGGGTCATAGGTTTAAAGCATGCTTCAAGCGTGTGGGAGTGGCTGATCACAGTTGTAGCCATAATAATAAGTTTCTATGTCATTATTTCAGCAAGCAGTAAATTACCGGTGGGTACCGTATATTCTGTATTTGTTGGGCTGGGGACAGCAGGTACAGTCATTGCGGACATGGTTTTATTCGGTGAACCCTTCAAGCTAATGAAGCTGGTACTGGTGGTTATTTTGCTGGCAGGAGTAATAGGTCTGAAAATGGTAACTAACGAAACCAAAGATATCAAAGAAACTGAAATAAAGGGGGAGTCTTAAATGGCATGGGCATTTTTGGTTGTTGCTGGATTGTTTGAAATGTTCGGAGTGGCTATGATCAACAGGTTGAATAAACACCGGAATCTGCAGTCGTTTTTGCTGCTCTTCCTTGGTTTTGGGGGGAGTTTTCTTTTTCTATCATTTGCAATGAAAAGTTTGCCTATGGGTACAGCTTATGCGGTATGGACGGGGATCGGTGCATCTGGTGGGGCGATTTTGGGGATGCTTTTATATGGAGAGGCCAAAGATTGGCGGCGGGTTATCTGTATTTTTATGATACTGGGAGCCGCAGTGGGGCTGAAGTTGATAGCGTAGTTAGCAATCAATTTGTTGCTTTTTCTCTCCTAAAGGAAAGATAAGTTATAAATTAGACACGATTCAGATGTTTCGAAAGGGTCATAAAGGTCGTATAAAGTAAGTATACAATTTATCGGTAAGGAGATTTTTACAATGACTAAGGATTCAATCGAGCATTTGGCTGAAATTGTGAAAGTGAACCGAGCTAACCGCATGCTTCTTCCAGATGGTACCTCTCTGCCTAGAATAGGACAGGGAACTTGGAATATGGGTGATGATGTTTCCCGTAGAGAGGAAGAAATTGCTGCTCTTAGATTAGGCGTGGAACTAGGCATGGATTTGATAGATACGGCTGAGATGTATGGGGAAGGAAACTCAGAGCTTTTAGTAGGTGACGCTATTAAAGGAATTCGGGATGACGTTTTCCTGGTGTCCAAAGTATACCCACATAATGCCGGCAACGAGAATCTTATTCGTAGCTGTGAAGAAAGCTTGCAACGACTGAATACGGATCATCTGGATCTCTATTTACTGCACTGGCGGGGAGATATTCCGCTTGAAGTGACTGTGGAAGGCATGGAGAAACTGGTCTCTCAAGGTAAAATAGCAAGATGGGGTGTATCGAACCTTGATGTTGACGATATGAAAGAGCTGCTTAGTATAGCTGGGGGAACTCACTGTGCTATGAATCAGGTGCTGTATCATTTAGGGTCGAGAGGCATTGAAGCTGGATTGCTGCCATGGCAGAAAAGTCACCGCATGCCCGTAATGGCGTACTCTCCGCTTGCACAAGCAGGCGCGCTCCGCAAAGGGGTTATTGAGAGTGAGGCGGTTCAGGAAATTGCCCGTGTTCATAACGCAACACCACTGCAAATAATGTTAGCTTGGACGATCCGCGAGGAGGACATTATTACGATTCCGAAAGCTTCTTCACGTGAGCATGTAATTGAGAATGCTGCTGCAGGTTTAATTACGCTGAGTGAAGAAGAAAGATGGAAGCTGGATGAGGCTTTCCCGATACCTTCGTGGAAAGTGCCACTGGATATGAGTTGATATAGCTGTCTGAGAATGGTCAAGGAGCTCGCCGTGAGGCGGGCTTTTTTTATATGGGACGGGGGATAGGGGAGTATCTATAGGACACAGATGATCTTAAACGCAGAAATATGCCACTTTTGGAGGAGTATCGGACACCATAGTCGCTATTAGCATGAATGACACCAATTATGAGCCCATTTCTATGGAATAGTGTCACTGGGTTCGGAAGCAACATTGGGGGCGTAAATAGTAAACAACATGGGTGCGTTAGCAAGCAACTTGGGGAGCGTAAACAATAAACAACGTGTCGCCGTAAGCAAGCAACTTGGGAGCGTAAACAATAAACAACGTGGGTTCGTAAGCATCATGGGTCCGTCGTAGTACCTATAGCGGGATCAGCGAGCAATGGGATTGATAAGCATAAGCACAATTGGTTTTTAAAAGTAATATCGGGGTTTGTAAACACCACTGGGGCGCAAGTGACACAGGTCCGTAAGCCACGACCCCCAAAAAAAAGCAGCAATCCTTCAAAAAGGATTGCTGCTCTTTTAAAAATAAGAACCTAGCTGTTCTCGATAATCGTTTGCAGTGTAGTGCGGTCGAGGCCTTCTACGAGTTTAACTAACAGCTCTTTAGCAGCTTCGTAGTCATCGCTATGAATAACTGATGAAGCGGTATGAATGTAGCGGGAGCATATTCCGATGACTGCGGAAGGAACGCCGATTCCACTTACATGAACCTGACCTGCATCTGTTCCACCTTGGGAGACAAAATACTGGTATTTGATCTTGTGAGTATCCGCTGTGTCTTGTACATATTCGATCAGGCCGCGATGTGTAACCATCGTTGGATCAAAAATGCGCAGGAGAGCGCCTTTACCCAAATGGCCAAAGGCTTGGCTATCACCGGTCATATCAGCAGCAGCGCTCGCATCCAAGCCAAAGAAGATGTCTGGGGACAGAAGATTAGCGGCTGTACGTGCTCCACGAAGTCCAACTTCCTCTTGTACGGTAGCTCCAGCATAAACAGTATTAGGCAGCTTTTTGCCGTGTAATGATTTAACCAGCTCAATGGCGAGACCTACGCCGTAACGGTTATCCCACGCTTTAGCCATGATTTTTTTAGGGTTGGCAAGCGGGGTGAACGGACAGATTGGCAGTACTTGTTGACCTGGTCTGACGCCAAAGCTTTCTGCCTCTTCACGGCTGTCTGCACCGATATCAATATACATTTTGCTGATTTCGCCCGTCTTGCCGCGTTCTTCAGCGCTTAGTAGATGGATAGGGGTGCTGCCAACAACACCAGTCAATGTGCCTTTTGGGGTAATGATTTGGAGACGCTGGGAAGCAACAGCAGAAGCAAGCCAGCCGCCTAGCGGTTGAAAACGAATCATCCCGGTGTTAGTAATTCCGGTGACCATAAAGCCCACTTCGTCAAAATGTCCAGCGACCATAATTTTTGGCCCGTTTTCCTCACCGCGCAATACGCCGAACAGACTTCCGAGACGATCCTGCACGAACTCTTCGGTATAAGGTGTCATAGCATCCTTGACGTAAGCGCGGAGTTCGCGCTCAAAGCCCGGGGCTGCAGGGAATTCGGTAAGTGTTTTGAATAGATCCAATGTTTCTTGATTCATTTGAAATCACTCCTTTATTAAAATATAAGGACGTATAAGCTTTGCGTTATACATCATCCTTATAGTTCTACGAGAAACGGTTGCCATCCAAAATGGACGACAACGTTATTTCTTCCTGCCACTTAGTATGAACATTGTGAGCTCACTTGTCCATGCTAAAGAGACAAATGAACACCCGGTGAACGCTCCGCGAATACAATGCAATAGGGGCTCTGGTGGCAGGAGCTTTAGAAAGGATGCGAAGGAAATGAGGGTAGCAGGTAGTGTACCCAAAAGAAGGGTGCAGGGAGGATACTCCAAAAGAAACCTAAAGGTTAGCGGAGCGCGCAGACGTTACTGGCGCCACAACTCTCTGGAAAAGGAAGCGGTGCTTATTCTTGTGCTGTTCCTGCTGCTGATAGTTGTGTTACTGTATTTTTCCTGAATTGGAGGGACATAACGAAGCGGGGTATGGCAAACAATAAGGAAAACTTCTAAGCGAAGAAACAACTTGAGGGGCTCAAAGTGAGTACTACTATGATGCTTGTCAGCCCCCTTCGCCTAACTTTCAGGAGGTGCTCTCAATGCCGGCGAAAACGAAAAAATCGGGTGTCAAGCTGAAGCTTGATACCCTGACCCCGCAAGATTACGAGAAATTGTCCAAGCCCTTTGTACCCGCTAGGCCCGTATTCAAAAACTGTGTGCGAGCATTTCTTGCTGGCGGCCTAATCTGTGTAATTGGACAAGGGATTCAGGAGGCTTATATGGCCATATTCGATATGACCTCCAAAGAAGCTGCAAGTCCAACTGTAGCGACGATGATTCTACTCTCTGTAATTCTGACCAGCTTTGGCGTTTATGACAAAATGGCCCAATGGGCCGGTGCAGGAACTGCGGTTCCGGTTACTGGTTTTGCGAACAGTATGTGTTCAGCAGCTCTGGAACACCGTGCGGAAGGACTTGTGCTCGGTGTGGGTGGCAATATGTTCAAGCTGGCGGGTTCAGTCATCGTATTTGGTGCTGTCGCTGCTTTCATAATTGGTATCGTCTATCTCTTTTTAGGCGTAGGTGGAGGTGCACATACATGAAACAGCTTGGCAGTCAGACTTGGGAGTTCACGAGCCGTCCCGTTATTTTAGGCTCTTCCGCTGTAGTGGGGCCTGAAGAGGGAGAGGGTCCATTAACGTCAGATTTTGATTTTATATTTGACTCCCTGGAAATGGGAGAAAAAACATGGGAAAAGGCCGAGCGGGCTCTTTTCGAAAAAGCTTCCCTACTGGCACTGATTAATGCAAACCTCGATAAGGAGAAGCTGGAGTTTTTTGTTGGCGGAGATTTGATGAACCAGATTATCAGCAGCTCCTTCGCGGCAAGAAAATTAGGTGTGCCTTATCTTGGAGTCTTTGGTGCTTGCTCCACTTCCATGGAGAGCCTGGCGATTGCCTCTATGATCGTTGATTCCGGAGGGAGCAAATACGTGCTCGCGGGAACATCCAGCCATAACTGTACGGTGGAAAAGCAATTCCGTTATCCTACCGAATACGGTTCACAGAAGCCGCCAACAGCGCAATATACGGTCACAGGCTCTGGCTGTGCTGTAGTAGGTCAGAATGATGGGACTGGCAACAATCCGGTAGTGGTCTCGGCTACCCTTGGACGAATAATGGATCTCGGTTTGACAGATCCTTTTAATATGGGAACAGCGATGGCACCGGCGGCAGCGGATACGATTACTGCGCATTTTCGGGATACCGGACTATCCCCCGGGCATTATGACTTAATTGTAACAGGCGATCTTGCATCTGTAGGCTTGCCCATTGCGAAAACCTTATTAGCTAAAGAAGGGATTCCAATGGAGCAAACAACCTTTGATGATTGCGGTTTGCTTATCTACGATTTGGAGAAACAGAAGTATGTGATCGCCGGAGGAAGTGGTTGTGGATGTTCCGCGGTAGTGACTTATGGTCATATACTCAAGCGTATTAAAAAAGGTGAGCTTAAACGGGTGCTGATTGTGGCAACTGGAGCCTTATTATCCCCATTGTCATACCAGCAGGGAGAGAGCATTCCGTGTGTGGCTCATGCTGTTGCTATAGAAAGTGGAGGTGGAGTTTAATGATGATTTACTTATGGGCTTTTCTGATTGGAGGAGCCATTTGCGTTATAGGCCAGCTGATGTTTGATGTATTGAAGCTGACACCTGCACATACGATGAGTACATTAGTTGTAGCCGGAGCGATTGCTGATGCTTTTGGCATCTACGATCCACTTGTGAAATTTGCGGGTGCAGGCGCAACCATTCCAATCACAAGCTTCGGTAACTCTTTGGTCCATGGGGCATTGACAGAGCTGGAACGGGATGGCTGGATCGGTGTAGTTACAGGGATTTTTGATATCACGAGCGCAGGGATTTCGTCAGCGATTGTGTTCTCTTTCCTGGCTGCATTGGTTGTCCGGCCTAAAGGATAATGGGATTCTAGCGCTTTAGATTAGAACCTGCGGGACATTGTGTCCTGCGGGTTTTTGGTTTGTTTACACTTCGTAAGCTTCAACAATGTACTTTGGGTCCCCTAATCATGTAAAATATAAATATTACTGCTTATTCTGACCTAGGAGGATCATATATGCCCGTTCGTCAAGAATCAATGCACATCATGAATGCTGTCCGTAATAATCTAGAATCCTGCATACTTGGAAAATCATTTGAAATACAATTGCTGCTAACAGCGCTGCTTGCCGGTGGTCATGTTCTGATCGAGGATGTACCGGGAACAGGAAAGACCCAGCTTATTCGCGCACTTTCCAGATCAATGTCCGGGGAGTATCGCCGGATACAATGTAATCCGGATATTCTTCCGAGTGATATTACCGGTGTATCTGTGTATCATCCGAGGGACGAGATGTTTCATTTCCGCCCAGGTCCGGTGATGACGAATATCCTGCTGGCTGATGAAATTAACCGAGCCACGACAAAGACACAATCCGCCCTTCTGGAAGTGATGGAGGAACGTAATGTAACCGTAGATGGGGAGACCTATCCGCTTCCGCATCCATTTATGTTGTGCGCCACCCAGAATCCGATAGATTTTGAGGGAACCTACACGCTGCCGGAAGCTCAGTTGGATCGTTTTATGCTAAGAATTAGTCTTGGTTATCCTGATGCAGCAACCGAAAAAAATCTATTGTTGAGCCATCAAGAAGGTCAACCAGTGGACAGGCTTACAGCTGTCACTAGTATGGAGCAGATCGCTAGTATTCAAGAGGAGATTCGTGAGATTTATATGAGTGATCCTGTACTGAATTACTTGTTAGATATTGTACGCCAGACAAGAGAGCATCCGCTTGTATTGCTAGGTGCAAGTCCACGTGCTTCGTTATCGTTTATGCTGGCTTGTAAAGCTTATGCTTTCCTACAGGGAAGGGATTATGTTCTTCCGGATGACGTAAAGGTGCTTACTCCATTTGCCTTGGGTCATCGTATATTGCTGCGTCCAGAGTCGCGCCTAGATAATATTAGCGTAGATTCTCTGCTTCAAAAGCTTCTGCAGAGCATTCATGTGCCTGTTACGATGAGGCAATAATATGAGACGTTATTTGTCTACGGTGGCAGCTCACATTCAGCATACCAAATTCGCCAGCATCCTTGTAATTTGGAGTATTACTCTCTTATATGTACTATTTCAGGGCGGCAAAACTGCATTTATGTTGTTTATTATGGTCTCTGTACTTATTGCATATCTGATTGCTGGAGGTTTAGGAGGCGTTCGGCGGGCTAAGGGTGTTCGCAGTTTTTATACCGAACAGGATAAGGGAGATTTGCTCTCTGCCGGTGGGTATCTTCGTGTAGGTCTGAAGGTCACAATCCCGGGGATTTTGCCTTTACCTTATGTGGTTGTAAGGGAAGTTCTGAAACGGCATAATGGCGAATCATGGGTATTTGAGGAAAGCCTGATTCCCAGCCTCAGAGGGCATGGGGAACTGCGGTTTCAGACACCGGTTCTGGAACGGGGCACTTATACATTTTCAGATACGGATATCATCAGCCAAGATATTTTTGGCCTTGTCGAGCATAAAGGTACTTTTCTGGCTGAAGGACAGTTTCAGGTGTTGCCTCGTGCAATCTATGTTCCGCGCTGGCAGTTATATGAAAGAAAATCCCGTCTTTCTGGACCACAGACCTCTGTTGTTCAATCACGTCGTGAGACCACCCAAATTAACGGTGTACGCGACTACGTATACGGCGACCGCCTAACACGCATACATTGGAATGCAACGGCAAAGACAGGCTCGTGGAAGTCCAAAGAGTTCGAGCATGAGTCGATTCCCAAAACCATTCTAGTTCTGGACGGCTCTGCTTCTGCTTATATGAATTCGAATCAATTTGAACTCGCAGTCTCTGTAGCAGCTTCACTTCTTGGATTCGGTATTCGAGAGCGGATAGGGATCGGTCTTTGCTGCTTGGATAAGACCACGAAGGTATTTGCACCAGTTGAAGGTGCTGCTGAACGTCAGAAAATGATTCAATATTTGATCGATCTTAACGCCGAAGGGCATGGTCCACTCATTTCCCGTTTGGAAAAAGGATATCGTATGTTCCCTAAAGGCTCATACTTCGTGCTAATTAGTCCTCAAAGTGGCCAACCTGTACTGGATGCATTACGTTGGGCTGACAGCAGAGGGATGACTCCGTCTCACATTCATATAGGGAATTTATCAGAAACGAACAGCAGCACAGATTGGACAGACGTTCTAAGATCTCGGGGGATTACAGGCTACAGCATTAATTCACTGCAAGAGCTTCCCATAGTATTAGGAGGGGAAGTCTGATATGAAAAACTGGTGGAATCAGATGAAATTCTCCTGGCACCGTTCTTTAGGTCTATTGTGGCTTTTGATTATAGCCCACCAGTGGGTCTCTTATACGGAGCCTATCTGGTTAAGACAGACAACTGCTGTTGTGTGGGCTGCATTAATAACGATCACTGTTATTGAAATCATAATTCCTGTTAAAGTTCAAATAAGACTCTTTATTGAAGCGGCAGCTATTATTTATATCGTTTATCGTATACTTATCAATTATGGTATATACGTCGCTGATCCTTGGGCAACAACCCTCCCGGACAGACTGCAGGATATTGCAGTTCATATGGTGCCCTATATCTGGTTTGCTCTCGGGGCCTCAGCCCTGCTGCTGTTGTCGTCTTGGTGGGCATCCTCAAAAAGACGTATTTTATGGTTTATAGGAATGAACATAGTGGCTTTTGCTGCCTTGGATTCCTTTACATCTATCGTTTTGTGGCAGGAAGTAGCCTGGACGGTATTTGCGGGGATGGGCTGGCTGGTCAGCCATCATCTGAGAAGCTTCCAGCTACATTATCCGCGTGGTTGGGTGCATCTGCTGAAATATCCCACGAAAATTGTCATTAATATTGCCATCGTCTTCTCTTTGGTCATCCTAATTGGAGTGAATATGCCTGGGGTAAGGCCTACCCTAACCGATCCTTATACCGCTTGGCAAGAATGGAATGGGATTGGGAAGTCTTCTGGGAAGGGCACAGTTGGGACCACGAAATCTGAGATGGGTTCTGTCTCCCCTACTAACAATACTTCGTCAGGTTACAGTCTGAATGATGATCAACTAGGCGGCGGCTTTACCTTCGATTATACACCGGTGATGACAGTGGTTTCTGATTTGCGTATTTATATGCGGGGAGAAACGCGCAGATTATATTCCGGAAGAGGCTGGGTCGATAGAGATCGGTTAAATCGGGGACCTCTAGAAGCGGTGGATGTAGGTGAATCTTTAGAGAGCAGTGCGGGTTCTAAAGTGAATACACGAACACTGAAACAAACAGTAACCGTGCTTAATAATAATGAATTTCCTGTGCTGTTTGGCACTTATTCAGTATCTTCGGTGGATTCTTTAAATGGGGAAAAAGCTGGAAATGGACTCTCCTGGAGAAGCCGGGACAGCGAGCTGATCTGGGATGTGGATGGGAAGAAACTCGCTTATCCGTCTACCTTTGAGGTGACGTCTGAGGTTCCTGTAATTCCTGTTCAAGAATTGACAACAAAGACGTATGAGGAGCTATATAAAGGGAACGATTTGGAGAAAATGTTTCTTCAACTGCCTAACGATTTTCCTAAAAGAGTCAGGGAGCTGGCTGAGGAAATCACGGCTGAAGGAAAAACGCCGTATGAAAAAACAGCGCTTTTGCAACAATACTTACAACAAACCTTTCCATATACCAATAATCCAGATATATCACGTGTCACAAGCAACGATTTTGTAGAAGGGTTTTTGTTTGAGTTAAAGGAAGGTTACTGTGATTATTATTCTACTGCACTGGTTACTATGGCGCGCTCTCTGAACATCCCTGCACGATGGGTTAAGGGGTACGCACCTGGGGAACAGCCAGAAATCCCAATGAATCCGGCACAACAGCAATCAGGCACAGTGAATAATAACTATACAATTACCAATGCGGATTCCCACTCTTGGGCTGAGGTTTACTTTGGTGATTATGGTTGGATCCCAGTTGAAGCTACACCTGGATTTAATATTCCGCTTTTAACTCAGAATGAGCAAACCCCTGAGGTCGAGTCAGAAGATCAAGAAGAACAGGCAGAACCTACACCAGCGCCTGTGAGTAACGCACAAGAAGATCAAGGGTTTCATGTAGGTCTTTGGGTTGTTGTGGCAGCTGTAGTGGTGTTGCTGTCCTGGACGATTTTTATAATTTGGTATAGACGCTTTAAGCTTCGCTTCTTCATGCAGCAGCTGCGCAATGGCCGGCCTTTAACGCCAGATCAGAAAGTAGTGGCGGAAACTGAGCGTTGGGTAAGGTATTTGCATCGCAAGGGAATGCTAAAAGAAGAGCACGAAACTTTGCGTGAAGCCGTAAATCGCTGGAGTGGAGAACGGCCGGCAGTGGCTGATCATCTATCCTCACTATTAGCAATGTTCGAAAAGGCGAAATATAGCCCTGAGGTTATTGAAGACAAAGACTGGCAGAGCGTGTATACTGAAGCTTTGTGGGTGCGGAGAAAAATGAGATCCAAGAAATAACACTTTGCGTGAAAGCATAGATACAGATTTATTTGCGATGCGCAAGGAGTATGTTATAGTTTTTTGTATGAAATCGAGGTGAACGTATTGTTTGAAATGTTAGTTCCCAAACTCCGGGTGAATACGGTATTCGATATTGCTCTGGACGAGCTGTATAGACAGGGATATCGCGGAATCATCACGGATCTGGATAACACACTGGTCGGTGCCAAAGCGCCTGTGGCTACTCCGGAGCTGTTGTTATGGTTCGAAAAGGTGAAGGAACTGGGCTTTAAGCTCATCATCGTATCTAACAATAACATGGAACGGGTGTCACGCTTTGCAACACCGCTTAATATTGAATTTGTGCACCAGGCTCGTAAACCGAGTAATGCTCCTTTTCTCAAAGCGATGAAGCAGATGGAGCTGCCACCTGAACAAACGATTGTGGTGGGAGATCAAATGCTTACAGATGTATACGGCGGCAATCGCCTTGGCCTGTATACTGTTTTGGTACTGCCAATCTCCGTCAAGGATGAGGGGTTCGGCACAAGGTTTAATCGCCGGGTAGAGCGGGTTGCTCTGACACGGCTTCGCAAAAAAGGATTGTGGCACGAGGAGGAAAAATAGTAATGAACGAACAAAGCGAAACACAGCGTCCTGAGAAGTGCAGCGGTTGCGGCATCAAGCTTCAGACGGAGCATAAGGATCAACCAGGATACCTTCCGGAGGTTGCACTTGAACGGGACCCGGTGATTTGCCAACGCTGTTTCCGGATTAAAAATTATAATGAGGCTTCATCTGTTTCGGTGAATCAGGATGAATTTCTTCGCCTGCTGAGTGGAGTAGGAGAGAAGAATGCGCTTGTTATTCATATTGTCGATATCTTCGATTTTGAAGGCAGTCTGATTTCCGG
This sequence comes from Paenibacillus sp. FSL F4-0122, assembly GCF_038002845.1. NCBI lineage: Bacteria > Bacillati > Bacillota > Bacilli > Caryophanales > Paenibacillaceae > Paenibacillus > Paenibacillus sp. FSL F4-0122. The sequence goes on along the minus strand of NZ_JBBODI010000001.1, from coordinate 596,944 downwards.
CCTGCAGCGCTTTGTTGGCAATAACCCTGTTATTCTTGCAGTGAATAAATGTGACTTGCTGCCGAAAGTTACAAACTGGAACAAGTTGCGTAACTGGATGCAGCAGCGCTGTAAAGAGGAAGGCTTGCGGACGGCTGAAATCGTACTTTGCAGTGCGAAACGCAATCAAGGTTTTGACCGTTTGCTGGAAGCCGTAACGGAGTTGCGCGGCCAACGTGACGTATATGTCGTGGGTGCTACCAATGTGGGCAAATCCACACTTATTAATCGTCTGATTTCGGACTATAGCGATTTGGAGCAGGAGTTAACGACTTCACGTTACCCTGGCACAACACTCGATACGGTCAAAATTCCATTGGATGATGGCCACTACATTATAGATACTCCAGGGATTGTGTATCCTTGGCGTTATAGTGAATTAGTAGAGCGTCAGGATCTGGATGCAGTTATGCCTGCCAATCCTTTGAAGCCAACAGTCTATCAGTTGAACGAAGGACAGACTCTTTTCTTCGGTGGACTGGGACGTTTTGATTTCGTACAAGGCCCGCATCAATCCTTCACTTGCTTTATTAGTGGTACTTTAAAAATCCATCGCACGAAGCTGGAACGCGCAGATTCCCTCTATCAGGATCATCGCGGTGAAATGCTGTCTCCACCGGGAAGTGACCGGATGGACAAGCTGCCACCTTGGCAGCGGCATGAGTTCCGGATTAATCGGGGCAGCCGAACCGATCTGTACATTTCGGGTCTGGGCTGGATTAAGGTTAATGGAACTGAAGGTGCAGTTGTGGCCATTCACGTTCCCCGTGGTGTGAAGGTGCTTACCCGCCCTTCGATGATTTAACGAGGGAGGATAATCTATTGTCTACAACAGCAGTCGAAGGCTACAATAGCGGTAATATTCTACTCGGTGTAATGGGAGATCCTATTATACAATCCAAATCTCCAATTATGCATGAAGCAGCGCTGCAAGCGCTGGGAATTCCGGGTGCTTATGTACCGCTTCATATCCTCCCGGAGAAGCTGGGGGATGCGGTGCAAGCGATCCGTACGCTTGGTTTCCGTGGAGTGAATGTGACGATTCCGCATAAGGTTGCGGTGATGGAGTATTTGGATGTATTAGATGAGAGTGCAGTAGCCGTTGGTGCAGTCAATACGATTGTTAATGATAACGGAGTGCTCACCGGATATAATACGGATGGAATCGGTTATGTGCGTTCGCTCAAAGCGGAAGCTATTTCTGATTTGTCTGGTGCGAAGATTATGGTTATCGGGGCCGGTGGAGCAGCAAGAGGAATTGTTGCCGCACTACTTCAAGAGAAACCTTCTTCAATCATTATTGCTAATCGCAGCGCTGAGAAGGCAGAGGACTTGGCGACACAGTGCCGGAGCAAAGGGAATGTCATCGGGATTAGCATGAACGAAGTAGCAGAAATGCTAAGTGGTGTAGACGTGCTGATCAATACTACCTCCGTAGGTATGTATCCTCATATGGATGAGACACCGATAGATCCTGGACTGCTTCGTGAAGGAATGGTCGTAAGCGATCTGATTTATAATCCGCTGCGCACGCGGCTATTGTTGGAAGGACTCGAACGGGGCTGCACGATTCATGGAGGTCTTGGTATGTTTGTCTATCAGGGAGCTTATGCTCTGGAGTATTGGACAGGGCAGCCTGCTCCTACGGAAATCATGCGGCAGACCATTCTGGATTGTTTGGGTGGAAATGAGTAAGAAATGGATTCATTAAGTTAGGGTAATAATAGGTAATAATATATGTTAATTAAGGAGTTATTCATTTATGTTAACTGGTAAACAAACACGGTATCTTCGTTCATTGGCGCACCATCTCGATCCTATTTTTCAAGTGGGCAAAGGTGGAGTAAACGATCACCTCGTACGCCATATTGAAGAAGCTATTGAGAAGCGCGAGCTTATGAAGATTAGTATACTGAGCAATAATATTGAGAATCCCAAGGAAATCGGTGCTGCTCTGGCTGAACAATCGGGTTCTGAGCTTGTGCAAGTGATCGGTAAGACTGTCGTTCTATACAAAGAATCACGTGATAATAAAACCATTGAGCTGCCGCGTTAATAGCTGTAAGTATACCTTACCGAGGAGGTCGTCCTCTTGAAAGTTGGAATTATGGGAGGTACCTTTGATCCTCTTCATATCGGTCATATGATGGCAGCGGAAGCCGCAAGAGATACTTATGGTCTGCAAGAGGTATGGTTTATGCCTTCACATATCCCGCCTCATAAACATGAGGCAGGTGTATCTGGAGAAGACCGGCTAGCAATGGTGCAGGAAGCGGTGAAGAATCACGAAGCTTTTTGCACATTAGATTGGGAAGTTGTCAGAGGTGGCGTCTCCTATACCTATGAGACCATAAGACGTCTGCAAGAGGAGTATCCGCATTTCGATCTTTATTTCATCATTGGAGCGGATATGGTCCAGTATTTGCCGAAATGGAACGAGATTGAAGAACTGGTGCAGCGGCTTACATTTATTGGTGTGGGTCGTCCGGGAACACCTCTTGATCTAGATGCATTGCCAGACTTTATAGCAAAAAAGGTATTGCTTGCAGATATGCCACTGGTTGATATTTCGTCAACGATGTTAAGAGAACGGGCGGCAGCAGGTAAATCTATTCGTTATATGGTTCCAGAGGCAGTGTTCGATTATGTTCAAAGGAGTGGATTGTATGGCATACGGCCGCGAAGCGCTGATTGAGGCGGTCTCCACACAGATGCCTGATAAGCGCTGGAAGCATACACTCGGCGTGATGGAGACATCTATTCAACTGGCGAAGCAATATGGTGCTGACCCTGAACGTGCAGAGACAGCAGCGATTCTGCATGATGTGGCCAAGTATTGGCCGGTTGAGCGAATGAAGGAGATTATTGAACAAAATCAATTGAATTTGGATCTTCTGGTGTATGACAAGCAGATGTGGCATTCGGAAGTAGGCGCCTTTGTAGCTGAGAAAGACTATGGGATTACGGATCCTGATATTATCAATGCGATTCGTTTCCATACCTCAGGCCGTGAAGACATGAGTTTACTTGAAAAAATCGTCTGCCTAGCTGACTACATCGAGCCTGGGCGTGATTTTCCCGGGGTTGATAAGATACGCGAGAAGGCACAAGTAAGTTTGGAAGAAGGATTAGTCGCTGGGTTCGATTCTACGATTAGTTTGTTACTGGAGAAACGCCGGGTGATTTTCCCCTTAACGGTACTGGCGCGTAATGATTTAGTTAGAATATTGGAGGATAAAATATGAGTGTACAACCAAGCAAGCTGTTAGAACTGGCCCTTAAGGCTGTTGAAGATAAAAAAGCAATGAACGTCGTGGCACTAGATCTACGTAATGTTTCACCAATCAGTGATTACTTTATCGTATGTCACGGTAACTCGGATATTCAGGTACAGGCGATCGCTACCGAAGTCCGTAAAGTAGTTCATGAAGCAGGCGGAGTCATCAAAGGGATTGAAGGCATGGATTCAGCACGCTGGGTGCTGATGGATCTTGGCGATGTTATCGTTCATATATTCCACCGCGATGAGCGTGAATATTACAATATCGAGCGTCTGTGGTCCGATGCCAAGGTTGTGGAGACTGTATGAGCCTGATTGCAGGAACTACGGTTACACTTCATGTAGAGCGGGAAGTTTCCCCATACGGATTCTTTTTAAATGCTGGAGACCAAGATGTTATGCTGCATTATACGGAGCTGACAGAGAAGGTAAAAGCAGGCGATAAAGTTGAAGTTTTCATTTTCTTTGATACCGAGGACCGTCTTGCGGCAACGATGAAAAAACCATTTCTGATGCTGGGCGAGATGGCGTTATTGGAAGTGGCTGATATTCATCCGCGTCTGGGCTGCTTTTTGGAGATGGGCCTTGGACGCCAGCTGCTGCTGCCTATTCGTGAGCTTCCAGAACTTCCAGAGCTGCGTCCGCAGGTTGGAGACTATGTGTTTGCGATCATGGAGCATGATAAACAGGGGCGTCTGCGTGCCAAGCTGGCCGGAGAACAGGAGCTTGCTCCACTAGCTCTGCCTGCACCTGAATCTTGGATGGGACAGACTGTAACAGCCCGAGTGTATAAGCCGCTGCAAATGGGTACTTTTGTACTTGTGGATGCGGGTGTTCTAGGCTTTGGGATTATCGGTATGGTCCATTCATCTGAGCGGAGCCGTCTGCTGCGTCTTGGTGAGCAGTTTGAAGCACGTGTCTCTCATATCCGTGAGGATGGACGTGTTAACCTTTCTATGGGTCTCCGTAAAGAAGTGGGGATGGATGTAGATTCTGCCGCACTTTTGGAGTTCTTAAATGCTCGTCCAGGGGGAGCGATGCCTTATTCGGATGCTACGCCGCCAGATATTATCAAACAACGGTTCGGAATCAGTAAATCCGCCTTCAAGCGTGCACTTGGGAAGCTGATGAAGGAAGGCCATATTACTCAAAAAGAGAATTGGACTTATCTTGTTGCTAAGGATAATGAAGAAGGAACAACCGAAGGGCAAGAAGAAACGACGGATTAAGCTTACGATTCAATAGACGTAATTTATAAAATGTTGTTATAGAAAGCGGTGTAATTGTGTCTTCCTATGGGAAATTTGCTTATGTATACGATGAGCTTATGGCAGATATGCCGTATCCAGATTGGATATCCTTTGCTGAAGCCGCATGGAGTAAATACGGCAAGCCGTTAACTGTAGCCGAGCTTGGCTGTGGTACAGGGAGTATTACAATTCCTTTGGCGGGTTCAGGATATCATATGACCGGAATCGATTTATCTTCTGACATGCTCTCAGTGGCACAGCGCAAAATGGAGGAGCATCCCCAGGGACGGCGCTTTTTGCGTGAAGGCAGTGTTCGTTGGATTAGACAAAACATGAAGGAATGGGAGCTTCCCGAGCTGGTGGATTCTGTGATTTCCTTTTGTGATTGTCTGAATTATGTGTTGGAAGAGGATGACATCAGCGCTGTTTTTGCCAGTACCTATGCAGGGTTAAAGCAAGGCGGAACCTTTCTGTTCGATGTGCATCATCCAAACACACTAATTCGTTATGAAGAAGAACAGCCCTTTATTCTGGACGAGCCATCTGTGTCTTATATTTGGACTTGTGAGATGGATGTTCCACGCCGCGAAATTGAACATCATCTGTCCATTTTTGCCCGTGAAGACGGACACAGCGATCGCTATCGCCGATTCGAAGAGACCCATATTCAGCGTGCCTACGATCCTAACTGGATGAAGGAAGAGCTGCTTAAGGCTGGGTTTAGTGATGTGAAGATCTATGCCGATTTCGAGTGGGTAGAGGCAGAAGATGATGCTGAACGATTATTTTATGTAGCTATAAAATAAATATTCAAAATGCTAAGAGGGGCTGTCCCATAAGCTATGAAAATAGCTGCTGGGACAGCCCCTTTTTTGACCTTAGCTGATTGCTGGCGGAAGCGAGTGGAATGCTGCTGTTGGAAGCACCTAGGTTGACGCTGCCGGAAACAAGTGTGTTTCCGCTATCGAATGCTCATGCATTACCGCTGGCGTGAGCGTGTGGGTTCTCGCTCTCGAAAGCTCATATATTGCCGCTTTGCGGAAGCGTGTAGGTTCTCGCTCTCGAATGCTCATGCATCGCCCTTTACGGATGCGTGTAGGTTTTCACTATCCAACAACATGCATGCACAACTACCATCAGATATCCGTATTAGTACTAGCTATCGGACCCAGCGGACCTTATACGCAGCATTTGCTAATATTTTGGGTGCTATCGGACTCCATTGCAGCTATTGGCTTGAAAAACGTCCAATATTGGTCATTTTCCAAGGGATAGCGTCACTGGAGTCCGAAAACATGCTCCAAGGGCTAAAAATATGCAAATAACGTCATCTGGGTCCGTGAGCCACGTGAGATACGTAAGCCACGTGAGATACACGTGAGATGATGGAGACAAGGTTGGAGTAACCAGCCAGCGACCCAAACATAAACAGCGATTCTCCGATATCAGGAGAATCGCTGTTTTTATGACTTCATTCGTTGGAGCAGCTTGTAATTGCGCCAACATAATAAATACAAAATAAACCGGGCAGTGTTCATACCACCCGGCATCTTCCAATCCTTACCGATGCTCAAACAGATCAATGGCACCCAATACGACATGAGCCAGACCAAATCCAAGTACGCCTGTTGCTGCCATCTTATACTTGCTTCCAAGAAAAGCGGCGCTAGAAGCGGTTACGACGGTTCCAAGAACAGCGGGAATTAGACCTTCACGCATTCGAAACACTCCTTCTCGGTGGTTTGGGAGACAAAGTTATTATGGTTCAATATCGAAAAAATATACGAAGCTCAAAAAGACCCCTAAATCAGCGTTAGCTGAATTTAGGGTCTTTTTATTTAAATCAGGGTTGGTTACTCTGCTATTATAACAGCGTTACGAGGGAGGCCCTCTCCAACTTCATGTACATCATACAACACACGTGCCAGTAGGTCCTGGCTATAATTGCCGAAATGTTTTCCGTAAATCGTGAGTCCACGTTTGTTTGTAGGCTTGTCGGTTACTGCGATACGGAATGTGAGTTCACTTTTGTAATCCAATTGAATATCATCAAGGGTCACATCAGAAATCCGACAGCCATCAATGAAGCTGCCTTCATTATTGATACGGATCAGCTTCAGCATGCCGTATTGGTTTAGGTGCGGAGGCCACCAATCGGGGTTAAAAGTTCCCCGGGTATCTCCGAAATCGCCAGGGCTAGTCCAGAATCCGATTTCAATTCCATTTAAATAGAAATAAAGGTCGGACGGATAGTTATCGTTAGACCCAGGAGCTTCAGAGCCGATCTCCATCGAGAACTGAATTTCGCGGAACGTTTGGTTGGCTTTAAGGTAGTTTGGAATTCTATATTCGAGGAACCCTTCAGCCATCCAAATAATTTCGGATTCAATTCGCTGCGGATCTGCAAAATAACGCGGCTCGTCGAAATCCCCGATGATGCTATCTTTGGTAGCCAATCCACAAGTTGGAACAGCCTGATAGTTGCTGTAATGACCTACTTGAATTTCTACTTCGTAAAGATTATCAACATCCTTGCTGCGAAGGTCAACAATAAGCTTGTCCTTATTTAAATAGCAGACCTTTTGAATACCGTGTTTGCCCACTGATGTGTTTATCTCAATGAGACCGCTTTCTTCTAACTTTTTAATATGCATGGTAATGGCGCCGTTGCTGAGGTTCAGTTTTTTGGCAATTTCATTCAGGTTCAAGGCTTGATTGGTGGCAAGGAGCTCTAAAATGAGGATTCTGATTTCTGAGCTTAGTGCCTTGAAAATTTCTAATCCACTCATTAAATCTTTAATATAGATCATTTTATCAATACCTTCTTCCGATTACGTCATAAATTATACTATTTTATAAAATTATAAACTAATAAGGCATATAAATAAAGTATACTTCCTTATTTTGTAGAATGGTCAAATATAAGAGGGATTTTTGGCATGATTTTCTTTTAATTTAGTAAAATTTAAACAAACAAAGGATTAAACTAAAGAAAAAGACGATTATTTCGCCATAATTCATTTATTTCGAGTTTAATTTCATATAAACATAAAAAGGTTTATAGAAATATATTTACAAGGCTTTTTATATATGTTATTTTATATTGTAAGCGAATACATATTTTTTCATTTTAAATTTAATATTTATTGCTGCTCAATCTGTTGCTATTTCTGAGGTGATAATTTAATGGTAAAAAAGACAACAGATCTTGTCTTTCCATGTTCCCCAGGGAACATGCCAATGTATGATCTATCAGTGATTGATATTGAGTCTTTATGGACGCTTCACAACACACATGATCCAGGCATTATTAAAACAGATGAGGGTTACTATGTTTTTTCTACCGATATAAGAGTCGGAGGAGAATTACGTCCAGGCGTAATGGTTCGAAAATCACAGGATCTTATCCATTGGGAATGGGTTCATTATGCGCTGCCGGGAATTCCCCGAGTTGCGAAGGAATGGGCAGGGGCTACTAATTTATGGGCACCCGATGTGGTGAAATACGGTGATCAGTATCGAATGTATTACTCGGCCTCATCTTTTGGAAGTAGACAATCGCTAATCGGACTTCAAACTTCATCTTCTATTGAGGGACCTTGGACCGATGAAGGTGTGGTGATTCAGACGCGTGCTGAAGATTCACTGAATGCGATTGATGCAAATGTGCTTACGGATGCAGATGGACGGATGTGGATGGTGTATGGTTCTTTTTTTGGTGGAATTCATATCATTGAGCTGAATGCGGAAACGGGCAAACCGAAGCAAGAAGGTTTTGGTACGCTGATCGCTAAACGGGATAACACCATTAAAGATGGAGCAGTTGAAGGACCGTACATAGTGTATAACGAGCAATTCAAAAAATACTATTTGTTCGTCTCCTATGACTCCCTGTTTGAGGATTATAACGTTCGTGTCGCTCGTGCAGATACTATTACCGGCCCATATGTGGATTATAACGGACGAGATATGAGTGATAGTGCGCATCAACCCCGATATGAGGTCGGCAATAAAATACTGGGTGGCTATCGCTTTGGACAAGATCCAGGTTGGATTGCTCCCGGCCATAACTCAGTTCTTCATGAGGATGGCAGCTATTATATAGTTCATCATGCACGTGGTGAAATCGATAAACATTGGTCCTATTTACAGGTTCGTCGAATTCTGTGGACAGAGGATGGTTGGCCTGTTGTATCTCCAGAACGGTATGCGGGTGAAGTGGAACAGGATATTCCAGAACAGCTAATCGCAGGACAGTGGGAATGGATTGTAATGGACCCCTCAGTGGATGGCCAGATTCAGTCTACCCTCATAAGTCTATCGTCTGACTTTAAGCTGGAAGGTGCGAATGGAAAGGGAAGCTGGTCTTTTGATGGACGCAGAGTCCTGACCTTGGTCTGGAATGACGTTATCGAGGGTAAAGGCCGGATAGAGAAGGTGCAATTGCTTCCGTCATGGGATTGGGAGAAAGAAACTCAGACCCTTGTATTTACTGGATTAAATGAAAATGGAATTTCCATCTGGGGTAAGCAAAAGAATGGAGAAGAGAATAGATGACTACTATCAAGCTACATGCAGGTAAAGGAATTAATAAGATTAGCAAGTATCTATATGGTCATTTTGCCGAGCATTTGGGCAGATGTATCTATGATGGGATCTATGTGGGGGAAGATTCGCCGATTCCGAACACCAAGGGCTTTCGCAACGACATCCTAGCAGCACTCAAAAAAGTTAATATTCCTGTCCTTCGTTGGCCGGGGGGCTGTTTTGCCGATGAGTATCATTGGAAGGATGGCGTCGGTCCAAAAGAAACCCGTAAGCGGATGGTGAATACGCACTGGGGCGGTGTCGTCGAGAATAATCATTTTGGGACTCATGAATTTTTTGAATTATGTGAGTTGCTGGATTGTGAACCATATATCTGCGGGAATGTTGGCAGTGGCACTGTTCAGGAGATGTCGGAGTGGGTTGAATATATGACCTTTGAAGGCGAATCACCGATGGCGGATTGGCGTCGTGAAAATGGGCGTGAAGAGCCGTGGAAGTTGAAGTATTTTGGTGTAGGTAATGAGAACTGGGGCTGCGGCGGCAATATGCGTCCAGAATATTATGCAGATTTGTACAGACGTTACCAGACATATGTGCGTAATTATGGTGAAAATCAGATCTATAGAATCGCTGGTGGCGCCAACGTTGATGATTATAATTGGACAGAAGTGCTAATGCGCGAAGCTGGACGGTTTATGGATGGTCTCAGTCTTCATTCGTATACGATTCCTGGAAGCTGGGAAGAGAAACGTTACGCTTTAGGTTTTGACGAAGCCGAATGGTTTGAGACTATGCAAAAAACCTTGCATATGGATGAACTGATTACCAAACATTCAGCGGTAATGGATAAATATGATCCGGATAAGCGGGTTGGAATGATTATAGATGAGTGGGGAACCTGGTTCTTAAATGAACCTGGTACGAATCCGGGGTTCCTGTATCAGCAGAATACACTCAGAGATGCATTGGTAGCAGGGGTAACGCTGAATATTTTCCAAAAGCATAGCAGTCGTGTGCAAATGGCGAATTTGGCTCAAGTGGTCAATGTACTGCAGGCTCTTATCCTGACGGAGGGCGACAAGATGATTCTAACGCCTACCTATCATGTATTTGAAATGTACAAAGAGCATCAGGATAATGAACTGCTTGAAGTAACTGTTGAGAGCCCTGATTATACGTTTGGGGAGCTAACAATTCCACAGATTAGCGTTTCTGCTTCTCGCGATACGAATGGCAAAGTATATGTTTCTCTCTGTAACTTGAGCCATAATGACAGCGCATCGCTAAGTATTGGTATTGAAGAGGTTACCTTTAGCAAAGTGACAGGTCAGATCTTAACGCATTCCGTGCTGGGTGCGCACAATACGTTTGAGGCACCGGATACAGTTACTCCAGTAGCTTTTGAGGGTGCATCTTTATCGGGTGAAAAGCTGAGCTGCGAGCTTCCACCTGCTTCTGTAGTAGTCTTGACTCTGGAATAATATCATGTCAGAGAATCAAGAAAAAAACCGTCGCTGCAAAAGCTGTGATGAGAACATGAGAATAAGCCCAGAAAAACTGGAGCGTTTAATAGAAATAGCCACTAGAGAAAGACCCTTAGCGCCGGAGGAGCAATATTTGCAGCGTATTGAACATTGCCGAGATTGCTCTGGCCTGCAATTTGGTAGCACTTGCCGTTATTGTGGCTGCCTCGTAGAGGTGAGAACAAGATTACAGGACTCTACTTGCCCTTATCCCTCGGCACCTCGCTGGGATTGAATACTAAGTTTTTGAAAAGGACGTGAAAATCATCAAACAAAATTTGTTAGCTGCTACGCCCCCGATGGGCTGGAATAGTTGGGACTGTTACGGAGCCAGTGTAAATGAAGAAGAAGTAAGAGGCAACGCAGAATATATGGCTACCCATTTGAAGGACTTTGGTTGGGAATATGTAGTTGTGGATATTCAGTGGTATGAGCCTGGAGCGAATTCTTCGCAGTATCGCAACTTTGTACCGCTGGTTATGGATGAGTACTCCAGACTTCAACCTGCTGAGAACCGGTTTCCTTCCGCAGCGGGAGGCAAAGGGTTTGCGCCACTCGCTGAATATGTGCATGGATTGGGTTTGAAATTCGGCATACACATTATGCGCGGAATTCCGCGTCAGGCTGCTCATGCGGCCAGTGCCATACTAGGATCTGAGCAAACCGCACGCGATGTGGCTCACCCAAATTCTATTTGTCCATGGAATACGGACATGTATGGAGTAGATGCTTCAAAAGAAGGCAGTCAGGCGTATTATGACTCGCTGTTCCAGTTGTATGCCAGTTGGGGTGTGGATTATGTGAAAGTGGATGATATTGCCGCTTCTCGCATTTATGGATACCACAAAGAAGAAGTTGCTATGATCCGTAAGGCTATTGACCGCAGTGGTCGCGAGATGGTGCTCAGTCTTTCGCCTGGACCTGCTCCAGTGGAAGAGGCTGAACACTTAGCCGGACACGCTAACCTTTGGAGAATGACCGATGATTACTGGGATCATTGGCATTTGCTGCGCGGGATGTTTGAGCGCTGTGAGAAATGGGCTCCTTATGTGCAGCCGGGCCATTGGCCGGATTGTGACATGCTGCCGTTAGGTCATCTGGGCATTCGTTCTGTAGATGGCGGGGGAGACCGGTTCACGCGGTTTACTCATGACGAGCAGGTCACCATGATGACACTGTGGAGTATTTTCCGCTCCCCGTTAATGTTTGGAGGAGAACTTCGGGACAATGATGATTGGACATTATCTTTATTGACCAATAAGGAAGTGCTTCATCTGCATCGTTATGGTAAAGGCGGCAGACAGGTAGCGCTAAATGAGGAGCATGCGATCTGGACATCTGAGGATGAACAAGGTAACCATTATGTAGCTTTGTTTAATCTTAGCGATGAAACATTAACGCTTCAGGTATCATTCGAGCAGCTTAATGTTTCAATTCCTAGTACTATACGTGATCTATGGCAGAGCCGCGATTTGGAAGTAGTTAACGAAGGTATTTCTCAAACTCTTCCACAGCATGGTTCTGTATTGTTAAAGTTTAAATAGAGGAGAGAGATTATGAATACGAGTGTAGAATATAAAAATCCATTGGTGGAGCAGCGTGCTGATCCATGGGTATATAAACATACAGATGGTTATTACTACTTTATTGCTTCTGTCCCAGAATACGACCGGATCGAAGTGCGGAGAGCAACAACAATCGAGGGATTGGCTGCTGCAGAACCGGCTGTAGCTTGGCGTAAATATGAGACGGGTCCGCTTAGTGCAAACATTTGGGCACCAGAGCTCCATTATATTGACGGGAAATGGTACATTTATTTCGCAGCGGCGCGTACTACGGAGACAAAGGATGGATTATTTGATCACCGTATGTTTGCTCTTGAGAATGAATCTGCCAATCCTTTAGAAGGAACATGGGTAGAAAAAGGCCAGGTGAAAACCGCTTGGGAATCCTTCGCTTTGGATGCAACCACCTTCCAGCACAAAGGAAAATTGTATTATGTATGGGCACAGAAGGACCTGAATATTGAGGGGAATTCTAATCTGTATATTTCTGAAATGAATAATCCATGGACGCTAACGGGTCCTCAGACGATGATTGCTACTCCTGAATATGACTGGGAAATTATTGGGTACAAGGTAAACGAAGGAGCTGCAGTGCTTAAACGTAACGGCCGTATCTTTATCAGCTTCTCGGCTAGCGCTACGGATTTCAATTACTGCATGGGACTTTTGGTTGCGGATGAAGACAGCGATCTGCTGGACGCCGCTTCATGGACCAAACTGCCGGAACCGGTATTCCAGACCCACGAAGAGAATGGACAATATGGTCCGGGTCATAACAGTTTTACTGTAAATGAAAATGGGGAAGATGTACTCATCTACCACTGCCGCAATTATAAAGAAATTACTGGCGATCCGCTGTATGATCCGAACCGTCATACTCGTGCTCAAGTCTTCCATTGGAATGAAGATGGTACGCCGAATTTTGGGGTTCCCGTTAAGGATGCTGCTAAACAATAATTCGTTGAGTATATAAAAAAGAGGGTTACTCATAAGCCATGTAGATGGCTGCTGAGTAACCCTCTTTCTTATGTTGCACCTTAAGGTATATATTGTTGAACGATCGAAGTAATTACGCCGTCCTGAATGGTGATGTGATACGGGAACTGGCTCAAGTCGATGACATCCGTATTATTAAATTGATCCATAAATTGCTGTAAGGTGATGGACTCATTCCAGTTGATATCCAAGTCTTCCATGTTGCCAGTGTGATCAAAAATTTGCATCGTCACTGTGGCGTTATCCGCTATCGGATAAGTTGTTAGAGTATCAACATCATTTACAATATAATAACTGTCTGGAGCTCCGCCGATTTCTGCTGCAGCTTCTGGATCTCTTTCAGCAAAGATTCGATCGGCATCAGCACCCTGATACCAGTTTATTTCATCGGTCGTACCGGAGAGCTTGCCATGGTCGGATTCAATAGTATGAAAGTAAACTGTTTGATGCTGGGTCTTGTCACTATCTTGCGCATCTACCCGTGTTCCAACGGTACTTGCAGAAGTAATGAGGGAAAGAAACAACAGAACAACAACCGGTAACACATACGCTGACTTTTTCTTAAACATTATTAATCTCCCCCTTGAGATATGTAAGACGTTGTATAAAACTTATTACCCGCTCCGTTTTTTCTTAAACGGGTTATATATTACTCTTTACGTGAAATGAGCAGTTTTTGTTGCATTTTTTTAAAAGTTTTTTTAAAAAGCAATGAGAAGTCACGAGTTCCCTAAAATGAATAGTAAAAGCTTATCTCCTCGGGCATATTAAAATATCAAAACATGCAGATTAGGGGGAGCAGCGAATGGGCGGAATACTACGGATTTATAGGAACGATTGGCGTAACTTATTCAGAGTTCCTGTGGCCGTATTGCTGGTTGCCGCTTTGGTGGTATTGCCCTCCGTGTATGATTGGGTGAACGTTGCGTCAGTATGGGATCCTTATAGCAATACTTCTGGCATTAAAATTGCAGTTACCAGCTTAGATGAAGGTACTAAGGTACAGGAGAAGGATTTTAATATCGGGAATGAGGTCATGGAAAGTCTTCGGAGCAATAAAAACCTGGGCTGGACCTTTGTAGATGCAGAGACTGCACATAATGGTGTCAAACGCGGAGACTACTATGCCAGTATTGTTATCCCTGCTAATTTCTCCAAACGAATGACTGGAATTCTTGAAGGAACGATTGTGAAACCAGAGATCGAATATACCGTCAATGAGAAAATAAATGCGATTGCTCCTAAAATCACGGATAAGGGCGCCACTTCAATCACCACACAGATCAGTGAGAATTTCACGGAAACGATTAGTGAGACGGTATTTACTGTTTTAAGTCAAATCGATAAGGAATTTCAATCTGAATTGCCCATTATACGCAAGGTAGAAAAAGGATTGTTTAAATTAGAGGCGAGCCTGCCAGAAATTGAAACCGCAGGTAAACGTGTATTGAAAATTCAGGAAAATTGGCCGCAGATTCATGCTTCAGCAGAGCGTATTTCCACATTGGAGAATAAGCTGCCAGAGGTGGAAAAAGCGGGTGAGGCTTTAGAGAAAATTGCTGAGCATTGGCCGCAAATCGCGAGTACCTTAAATCATTTAGGGGGGCTACAGGACAAGCTGCCCAAGATTGAAGAAGCAGCACAGCTAATCGTTCAACTTGATAACCATTATGGTGAAGTTGAACAGATCATGGCTCAGGCCTCGCAAGGTCTTACGGAAGCGCATAAAATCGTTAATGCTGCCTTAACAGCACTGCCTGAGGCAGAAAAGATTGCCACTGCCGGAAATGATTTTGTTCTGGAACTTCAACAATTTTTGGAGAAGAGCAGTGCTGCATTTGAAGCTGTTCCAGCAGCTATCAAACAGAATCTTAATCTCCTACAGCAAACGGAGAACTCAGTGGTCAAGCTTGCTGAACAGTTAAAGGGAGAGGATAACGAGCCGCAAGCTGTACGTGAGCAGCTGGAGGTACTCTCAGCACAGTTGGCTGCAGGAAGCAGCGTGATTGAACACACACTTTCTATGTTAAATGCATTGAACACATTTTCACCTGAAACAGTGTCTATTGCTGATCTTGCAGCATTGAAAGGTGTAGACAGTGTTTTGAACAGTCAGAAGTCCTTGGTAAATGCTATGGCGGCTGACGTTCAGAATAAGGATAACGCTGATTCCAGTGCAATTAACCAATTGTTCCTAAAGTCTGGTCTTGGGAAGCTGGCGATTGCGAAGCTTATCTCAGGGTATGATTCGTCGACAATCCCTGCCATAAAAAATACACTGGAGCAAATAACTTCGGCGGCAGATGTCACAGCCACCGCATTGCAGCAGGTGCCAGATCGCTTACCCGCGCTGGGTACCCTGCTGGAAGAGACAGTGTCGGCGATTGAGTTTGGGCAGACAAGCTTAGCTAGTCTGCAGCAGGATTTGCCAGCTATACGCGAAGCGGTCCACACAGCAGCCAGTGGGGTTGCCGATCAGACCCAGGGCTTTGGTGCCTTCATCCGAGATACACTTCCGCTATTGGAGAGTAGCTTGCCTACTGCAGGGGAAAAGATACAGCAAGCTGCGAACTTCGTGCGTCAGGATCTGCCTACTGTAGAAGAGCGGGTTCATCAGGTCTCGGAGTTGATTCGTACAGGACTCCCCCGTGCGGATAAAGGAGTGGCGCTTGCCGCAGATTTGGTGAGAAATGATCTTCCAGTACTGGAAGACTCGATTCGAAAAGCCGCTTCCACGATCCGCCAAATTAAAGAGGAGATTGATCTGGGGGAGATTGCACAACTGCTCGGAGGAGATATTAAGAGCAAAAGTGATTTTTTGGCCAATCCGGTAGTGTTAAAAGAGAATAAGTTATATCCCATTCCGAATTATGGCTCGGCAATGACTCCTTTTTATGTCGTACTTTCCTTATGGGTCGGAGGCACACTGCTTGTCTCCCTTCTCCGCACAGGTGTGGATACGGGTGGGCTAACGTACAAAAGATATCAATTGTATTTTGGCCGCCTGCTGACCTTCCTTACGGTGGGAATTCTTCAGGGGCTGGTGGCTGTCCTTGGCAACATTTTTATTCTGCATTGTTATGTGGTGAATAAGGTGTGGTTTGTAGTTTTTGGAGTGTTAATCAGCATCGTGTTCGTAACCATTGTATTTACGCTTGTCGCTGTATTTGGCAACCTGGGAAAAGGAATAGCGATCGTGTTCATGGTGCTTCAATTCTCTAGCTCCGGCGGTACATTTCCGATTAGTACGACAGGGCGTTTTTTTCAAATATTAAATCCGTATATGCCGTTTACCTATGCAATTAGTCTGATGCGGGAGGCGGTTGGGGGAATTCTGCCAGAAGTGGCGATTCGTGATGTGATCTATCTGATTATCTTCGGTGTGCTGGCACTCTTGCTGGCATTACTCCTCAAGAAACCACTGGAGCCTTTTATCCATAAGGCTTCTGAACAAGCCGAAGAGTCTAAATTGATTTCTTAAAGAAAAAGAGGATGTGCCTAAGCCATGGTGATGGCTTTTGGCACAACCTCTTTTGTGTACTATATGGCAAGTTTGCAATAGGTTATCTTGCAGGAGCAAAATCAGCTACTGGCTTAAGAATCTCCTCGATCTGCTGTAAAGTATCAGCGGAGAGTACCGCATCTACAGCTTTGGCGTTTTCTGCAACTTGTTCTGGCTTACTGGCACCAATTAATGCTGAACTTACACCAGGCTGGCGCAGGATCCAAGCCAATGCCAATTGCGACAGCTTCAGGTCTAAACTGTGAGCGAGTTCAACCAGCTGTCCAACCACGGACAACACATCATCACGGAGGTAGCTGGAGATTACACCATTAACTGAATTATCCGCTGCACGGGTTCCTGCTGGAGGTTGTTGCCCCGGTTTATATTTGCCAGTCAGAATTCCTTGCGCTAGTGGAGAGAAGACCACTTGGCCCAGCCCCTCACGCTGGGATACTTCAAGGACCTCGTCTTCAATATAACGTTCGAACATATTATAGATAGGTTGATTCGAGATCAGTGGACGCAGATTCAGTCTGCGGCTGATACCAGCAGCATTGGAGATTTGGGCTGCGCTCCATTCGCTAACAGCGGAGTAGAGAATCTTACCTTGAGCAGTCAGATCATCCAGTGCGCGTAGAGTCTCCTCTACAGGGGTCTCTGTATCGAAGCGATGACAATAATATACATCAATATAATCAGTGCCTAAGCGGCGGAGGCTGGCCTCACATTGCTCCATAATGTGCTTGCGGGACAAGCCACGGTTATTAACATCGTCTCCCATGGGGAAAAAGACCTTTGTGCTTAGCACATAAGATGATCTTTCATAGGAACGTAGAGCAGCACCCATCGCTTTTTCGCCTTCGCCACGGTTATATGCATTAGCCGTATCAAAGAAATTGATACCGCATTCAAAAGCTTTGCTTATACAAGCATCGGCTGCCTTTTGCTCTGCTGCGGTTCCATATGTAAGCCAACTGCCTAGTCCGATCTCACTGATTTTGAGCCCTGAATTGCCTAGTCTTCTATATTTCATTTTTCTCTTTCCTCCTTGTATTCTATATGATAACTTTACTTGTATTATAGGAGACATTCAAGTTGAATGATTAATATACTAGTAATCAAGGAGATGAAAGATTCAATGACTAATCCAGCTACTAAAAAATCAAAAGTGATCTTATTTCAGGGTGACTCCATTACGGATGGGAATCGAGGTCGTGATGAAGACCCGAATCATATTCTTGGACATAGCTATGCGTATATCATCGGAGGCAAGCTAGGGAATGAGCGGGCAGAAGAAAATCTGGTATTCTATAACCGCGGAGTGAGTGGAGATCGAATCTCCGATTTATATGCACGCTGGAATGAAGATGCAATTAGCTTGCAGCCTGACATCATTAGTATATTGATTGGGGTAAACGATATTTGGAGAATGATGAAAGGGGAACCAAGTGGAGTTACGGACCGTTTTGAACGCGCTTACCGTCACGTACTTGAAGAAACACGTGAAGTTCTGCCACATACGAAGCTGGTTTTATGTGAGCCTTTTATTTTAAATACCGGAGCTCCAGCTGAACAGTGGACAGAATGGGAAGCGAAGATTAGACATTATCAGGGAGTGGTTAAGCAGCTGTCTGAGCAATTTGATACAGTTTATGTACCTCTACAGGATGCTTTTAACGCAGCTGCAGAGAGAGCAGAGGCAGCCTATTGGCTGTGGGACGGCGTTCACCCGACGACTGCCGGGCATGATCTGATTGCTGGGGAATGGCTGAAGGTCGTTTTGGAAAGTGGTCTTTTAAACAATTAAGTTATAAAGTCATTATCTCTCTTTATCTATGCACCTACTGATCACTCAGCGGGCGCATAGATAAGAGATACATGGTAATTATTTAAGAAATCGATCCATTCCTCAGAAGGCTTCTGATCTGTAACGATATAATCCACTCTATCAAAGCTGAACAACTTAATGAACGCGGTCCGGTCAAATTTGGAGTGATCTACGAGCAGAACCACTTTATTCGCCTGCTGCTGCATAAGCACCTTCAGTTCGCTTTCTTCTTCATTTGAATCACTTAGACCGCCTGTCATGGACAATGCTTTACAGCTGAATATGGCTACATCCACATTATATTTTCGAATTGTCTGTGAAGCGGTATTTCCAACAAAGGAGCTGGTCTCGGGGCCTAAAATTCCACCTGTGGAAATCAGCTTTTGACCGGAGTGTTGAAATTCAGATAATACCACCAGAGAGTTCGTAATAATTGTCAGATTGTTTTTCTCCTCAATAATTCTACGCAAGGCTTCAAACACCGTTGAGCTCGTATCCGTCACCAAGCTGTCTCCATCATTGATTAATTGCAGTACATTATCGGCTATGATTCGCTTCGCTTCAATATTGACCTGATGCCTGCTGGTATAGGAAGGATCTTCATTGGTATGGGCGTTGAGAATGGCTCCACCATAATTTTTTTTGGCAAGACCTTCTTTGTCCAGTTTATCTAGATCCCGCCGAATGGTCTCTTCCGAGACGTTGAATTTTTGCGCTAGCTCTGCGACATGGACCTTCTTCTGTCTGTAAAGCTCTTTAATAATTAGATCCCGTCGTTCAAATGCTTTCATTCGTTCACTCACCTTTATATATAAATCGTCTGCTTTCTAGTGTACTACATTGTTGTTTAAATCTAAAAATAATTACATATTCACATAAAACCACAATATATAATAATTATATCACATAAAACCACACTTTTGTTTAGGTAATATGTTGTTTTGTGTTGACTAAAGCGCTTGCAGATTTTATGATGAAGGAGAAATAGATCTATTAACGATGACTCTAAGATGATCTTGAGGAGGAACGGCATTGATAGAAAACTATCCGAAAATTGGTATCCGCCCAACCATTGATGGCAGAAGAAGAGGCGTTCGTGAATCACTGGAAGAGCAAACGATGGGCATGGCTCAGCGGGTGGCTAAGTTTATTGAAGCGAATTTAAGGTATCCGAATGGAAGTCCTGTAGAGTGCATCATCGCCGATTCTACGATCGGTGGTGTTAAAGAAGCTGCTGCTGCGGCTCAGAAATTCTCCGGGGCTAACGTAGGGGTGTCGATCACCGTGACGCCTTGCTGGTGTTATGGCTCAGAGACAATGGATATGGATTCATCCATTCCGCATGCCGTGTGGGGATTTAACGGAACGGAACGGCCGGGTGCTGTGTATCTAGCTGCTGTTCTCTCTGCGTATGCTCAAAAGGGAATTCCTGCGTTTGGTATCTATGGTGAAGAGGTTCAAGAGTCTAGCAGTGAAGAGATTCCAGCGGATGTGCAGTCTAAATTGCTACAGTTTGCTAGAGCAGGCTTAGCAGTTGCTCAAATGAAGGGAAAATCATATTTATCTATGGGTTCTGTTTCGATGGGGATTGCGGGTTCCATTGTGAATGAACAATTTTTCCAAGAGTATCTGGGCATGCGCAATGAATATATCGATATGTCTGAATATGTCCGGCGCTTTGAAGAAGAGATTTATGATAAAGAGGAATTTAAGCGGGCGCTTGCGTGGACTAAAGAAAACTGCCAAGTTGGCGCCGATAATAATCCGCAGCATCTGCAAATCAGTGCAGAAGAGAAAGAGAAGCAGTGGGAGACCTGTGTGAAAATGACATTGATCGCCCGCGACCTGATGATCGGCAATCCGGTTCTCGCTGAGCTTGGTTTTGCGGAGGAAGCTAACGGCCACAATGCGATTGTTGGCGGTTTCCAAGGCCAGCGACAATGGACGGACCATTTCCCTAACGGCGATTTCATGGAGACGATGTTGAATTCTTCTTTTGACTGGAACGGCAAACGTGCTCCTTATCTCGTAGCGACAGAGAATGACAGCCTGAATGGGGTAACGATGCTGTTCAATTATTTGCTTACGAATACGGCACAAATCTTTGCTGATGTCCGGACCTTCTGGAGTCCTGATGCTGTGAAGCGAGTGACGGGTCATCAATTGGAGGGAGAAGCAGCTCACGGAATACTGCATCTGATCAACTCTGGTTCGGCTGCGCTTGATGGCACAGGTGAGCAAAGGATAGAGGGTAAGCCTGCAATCAAACCTTTTTGGGAGATTACAGACGAAGAGGCTAAGGCTTGTCTAAGCAATACACAATTCCGGCCTGCTTCTCAAGAATATTTCCGGGGAGGCGGCTTCTCTACCGATTATTTAACCCAAGGCGGAATGCCGGTTACTATGGCTCGTTTGAACCTGGTGAAGGGGCTTGGACCTGTTCTTCAGCTTGTTGAAGGTCACACCGTAGAGCTGCCTGAAGAGGTTCATCATACTTTGGATCAGAGAACAGATCCGACATGGCCGACGACCTGGTTCGCTCCTAAGCTAACTAACAGTGGTTCATTCCAATCGGTATATGATGTCATGAATAATTGGGGCGCCAATCATGGGGCGATCAGTTATGGCCATATCGGGGCGGATCTGATTACGCTGGCGTCGATTTTGCGTATTCCAGTAAGTATGCATAACGTTGAGGAATCACGTATTTTCAGGCCACGGGTGTGGTCGTTATTTGGGACGGAGAATCTGGAAGGAGCAGATTACAGAGCCTGTCAGAATTTCGGACCGCTATATTAAAATCTTCTTGTGGAGCAGGTGTGCTTGAAATGGGTGATACGATTAAGCTTCTGGCTATGGATCTTGGCGCCAGTTCCGGAAGAGTGATGTTGGGATTGTATGACGGTAACACCCTTCGCATGGAAGAAATTCATCGGTTTGCTAATACGCCGGTGTATGTTGGCGGGCATTTGTATTGGGATGTTTTGAAGCTCTTCCACGAAATGAAAAAAGGAATCCAGAGAGCTTATAGGGCGCATGGAAAATTGAGGTCTCTAAGAGTGGATACTTGGGGAGTCGATTACGGTTTTATTGATAAAAGAGGGATGTTGCTCTATTCCTCCCATCATTATAGGGATAGGAGAATGGGAAGCCATCGTCTAGGGTTGGAGGCGCTGCTTCCACCAAGGGAGCAATTTAGCATTACAGGTATTCAACCGAGCTTGATTAATACGGTTTATCAGCTGTTTGCTGATTTTCAGGATAATGATTCTCTGCTAGAGGTCGCAGATACTATTTTAATGATGCCAGACCTGTTCCACTATTTATTCTCTGGTATCGCGGCAGCAGAAAGCACGATTTGGAGTACAAGTGGCTTAATGGATGCTGTATCTGGTGAAGTCTCCACTGAAGTATTCAGCAGGCTTAATATTCCGGTTGGTCTAGTGCCACAACGGGTTCAAGCGGGAACGGTTATTGGTTCTATCCTTCCGGTAATTCAAGAGGAGCTTAGCGTAGGTTCAATGGAGGTAATTGCGGGTGCTTCTCATGATACGGCTTCAGCAGTAGCGTCTATTCCTTATTCTCTAAAGGATGATGCAGCATTTATTAGCTGTGGTACATGGTCGTTAGTGGGCATGGAGACGCCTAAAGCTGTCATTACAGAGAAAAGCTATGAATACGGATTCACAAATGAGCAGTGTTACGGCCAATCTAATCGTTTGCTCAAAAATATAACGGGACTATGGATTTTGCAGGAGCTGCAAAGGAATTGGGCAGAAGCGGGAAAATACGTCAGCCAAGGCCAAATGGTTGAGCTAGCTGAAACCATAAATCATGCCCCAGCAATTATTGATCCGAATGATGAACTGTTTAGTACACCCGGTGTGATGACCCAACGGATTAGAGAATATTGCGAACGAACAGGCCAGCAAGCCCCCTACACGAAAGCTGAGATTATTCGCGTCATACTTGAGAGCTTAGCAGAGTCCTATCGCCATACGATTAACGAAATGGAAGAGATCACCGGCAAAAAAATCAATATCATTCATATGGTCGGTGGTGGGATTCAGAATGAACTGCTCTGTCAGCTTACCGCTAATATTACGGGGAGAAAAGTTGTAGCAGGGCCTGTGGAAGCTAGTGCAATTGGCAATATAATTATTCAACTGGCTGCCCTAGGGGAATTGGAAATCTCCGAGGGCAAGCAGGTAGTGGAAAGATCTTTTGCCTTTAAGACATATCAGCCTTCTTTGGTGAAGGTTTGTGAAAAATAGGATACGAGGAGAGAAACCCTATGGATACATTGGAACAAAAATTACGTTTGCAGATTTGTGATATCGGGAGAAACCTGTTTAATAAAGATTTTATCGCGGCTAATGATGGGAATATTTCTGCTCGCTTATCAGAGAATGTAATTCTGACTACCCCCAGAGCGGTGAGTAAGGGATATTTAGAGCCTCATATGCTTGTGAAAGTGAATTTGCAAGGTGAAGTCCTTGAAGCAGCTGAAGGCTACAGACCCTCAACGGAAGCGAAAATGCATCTAAGAATTTATAATGAGCTGCCAGAGATGAAGGGTGTGGTCCATGCACATCCCCCGTATGCTACTGCATTTGCCATAAAAGGTGAGGCGCTCGACAAGATGATGATGCCAGAGTCGGTGATCATGATCGGAGATATTCCATTGGCGGAATATGGAACACCATCGACGGAAGAAATTCCAGATTCACTGATGCCTTTCCTGGGCAAAAAAACTGCGGTCCTGCTCGAGAATCATGGAGCCCTTACTTGGGGAGAAGATGTTATGGAAGCATATCTGAACATGGAGCGGCTTGAGTATACCGCCAAGCTCACCTTCATTACCCGGATGATTGGCGGGGAGAGAGAATTGCCGCAGCATCGGATTGATGAGCTGGTAGCGTTGCGATCATTTTATGGGAAGTAAAGAGGTGCCTTATGTTAAAAGGAATTCCTAAGCTGCTGTCTCCGGAGCTGGTGCGCATTCTGATGGAAATGGGTCATGGGGATGAGCTTGTATTGGCTGATGCGAATTATCCCGGACATTCGTTGAATCCGAGGGTACTGAGATATGATGGCATCGGTATTCCTGACCTGCTGGATGCCATCTTAGAGTTGTTACCTCTGGATCATTATGCAGAGCAACAGGTGGCTTTTATGGCAGTGGTGGCTGGAGATCCAACTGTACCGGTCATCTGGTCCACATACGAGACTATCATTGCCAAACATGATGCTGAAGCGACGATTAAACATGAGGAACGTTTTGATTTCTATAACCGTTCTAAGCAAAGTTATGCGGTTATAGTTACTGGTGAAGAAGCATTGTATGGGAATGTTATTCTTAAAAAAGGCGTTATTAAAAGTTAAAATAACGGAAATGAAGCCGCTAACCGCTTGGGTGACCAAGGAGTTAGCGGCTTTTTATGCTGTAAGGATAAGTATTTATAACCGGATTACTCTGTACTCATATGCACCAAGGGAGAGGGGGCCGCAGGCCACGGATTTGCCTGAGAGAACATCATGTCCGTCCCGCGGGAGTGTGAGACTTCCCCCGTGTCCATCCATATTTACAATGGTCCACACTTCGGTACCTTGGTCATTGCTTCTAGGGCAGACAAGGGTTCCCTTAGTGACATCACTGCGTACGGTAACACCAGTACGTTCTGCATAATGATCAATAAGTTTACATAACATTAGGTCACCTTCTTCACCGGCAGGCATTGAACCCAGCATAACAATAGTACCTTGTCCGTAAGGCTGCTCCGTCAGGAAGGACAAACCCGGCGTCACCCCCTCCGTAATCATTCCGAGACTGGAAGCGGACTCTGAAACGGGTTCAAAAACAGAACTCCACATGGACAAGGGAGCAGATACCCCAAAAGCGTGTCCAATCGTGCCTGTTAATTCCAGCGGATAGATAAACTTAGTTTTGACTCCTGCTAATCGCTCCAATTCCCCAAGTCCGGCATTCCTATGAAGGGTATGCTCCTTCGTTCGTCCTCCGGTAAGAGGACCGACAATCCAAATCCCGCCAGCTGCTGTGAAGGCCAGCGCACTTTCCACATACTCGGGGGACAAATAATGTACGAATGGAGTGAATAACAGCTTGTATCCGGTTAAGTCACCGCCTTCGGGCAGCAGATCCCGGTGAATACCCATATGTAGAATTCTTTTGTAGAAATCGCCCAGCAGACTACGATAATTTAGCTTCCGATGAGGTTCAGTTGCGAGATAAGCTTTGGTTCTGTCCGAATAGGTAATCGCAACATCTGCCCGAAGGGGCCGGGTGGAGAGCATAATTTGTTCAATTTCTTGCCGTGCTTGATTGGCCTCCAGCACATTATCGTACCCTAGAGCTGGTTCTCCCCAGGCACTAAGGATCGAGCTATGTGTTTGTTCACTTCCGGAAGTATGCTGGCGCCAGAGCCAATAGCAAAATGCACCTGCACCCAGCGCATAGGCGGCAACCGCTTCTGCCTTCAGATATCCGTTCGGATGTGGCACACCAAAACTTACTAGAGATGCGGCAAACGAGGGTCCTGTCTCCATTATCCAGAAATCTTTTCCCGGCTTGAAATTTCGCCATAGATCACAGTTAAGCAGATAAGCATGCATATTTTCCTGTGAGGCATAAGTGTCGTAGGCGGCAAAGTCGAGATTCTGAAATAGCCGCTCATTATCTAGATGAAAAGCGACACTGCTGTTGTGGGTAATTGGTGCAGAGGAGTGGCGGCGGATAATATCAGCCTGCTCATCGGCGAATTCAGCGATTTTTTCCATTGAAAATAAGCGGTACATCGTCCGCAGAGATGAATTGTGGAGGAAAGGTGCGGGTCCTGGCTGTGGCACCTGATCAAAACGTTGATAAGTTTGGCTCCAGACGGCTGTTCCCCATGCCTCATTCAACTTTTCAATGGAGCTGTAGCGCTGCTGCAACCAGATATGCCATAAGCCTTTACAGGTTTCACACATGCACTCCGCCACATGCGCTTTGAATTCGTTATCGAGCTGCCAGGCGGTTAACCCCGGAAGTGCTCCGGTCTCCTTGGCAATATGCTCCGTAATGATGGCAGCCCGCTCACGAAAATAAGGATTGTTCGTACAGATATGCTGCCGTGCTCCATGTCCCATTACCGTTCCGCTCTCATCCACATAACAGCGCTCAGGATGTCCATGGGTAAGCCAAATGGGGGGTGTAGGTGTCGGCGTACACATTACTGTGTCAATTCCGTTTCTATGTAACCTTTCGATATATTTCACGACGGGACGGATATCAATCTTATCTTCTTCTGGCTCCAAGGCAGACCAAATGAATTCTCCGATTCGTACGATATTAATCCCCGTTTCTTTCATTAGAAGGATGTCCTGCTCAAGCACCTCTTCACTCCATAGTTCGGGATACCAAGCAGCACCATAGTATAACTTGTTCTTCAATTCAGCTCCCCCTTTAAGGCAAACATTTGCTGGAAATCATCACTTGGAATCATAGGTTGTTAGGGTCTTGCGGGCAATAGTAAACTTTTGCGCGGTTTGGACTTTTTAGATAAAATGGGATTTTTAGCTTATATAGAGCGTTCAAAAAAGTCCGATTGCTGGAAAAAATCACTAGCAGCATAATAGGAGTCGCAGTAAGGGTGATTGCAGTAATCCATGGCTACAGTAATCGCGAGCTGTACATGACAAATGGAGGTGAACAGGATGAAGCACGTAACAGTTCCGGGAACTGCAGAACAACAGCCAAAGCCGCAGACCTATCGAAATATCCGGGTAAGAAGATGGAAACGTTTTAAACGTGATAAATGGTTATATATTCTGCTGCTCCCTGGAGTCCTTTATTTTCTTGTTTTCAAATATGTTCCGATGTGGGGCGTGCTGTTGGCTTTTAAGAATTACCAGCCGTTTCTTGGTTTTCAGAAAAGTGAATGGGTAGATTTTGAGCATTTTCGTGTTTTTTTCCAGAATCCCGATTTCTTTATGCTGCTGCGCAATACGTTATTGTTATCGTTTTATAATTTGATTTTCTTTTTTCCGGCGCCGATTATTCTGGCACTGCTTCTAAACGAAATACGGCTTTCCTTCTATAAAAAGACGATACAAACGATGATTTATGTTCCGCACTTTATATCCATGGTCATTGTGGCCAGTATGAGCTATGTATTTCTAACTACGGAAGGCGGGACTGTAAATGAGTTTTTGTATACGTTTACAGGCAGGAAAATAGACTTTCTAGCTAATCCCGACTGGTTCCGTCCATTGATTATTCTCCAGACGATCTGGAAGGAGTGCGGCTGGGGGACGATTATATTTTTGGCAGCGCTGGCCGGTGTAGATGTGGAGCAGTATGAGGCTGCGGTAGTAGACGGTGCGAACAGGTGGCGGCAGATTTGGCATATTACGTTGCCTGCTATTCGCAGTACAATCGTTATTTTACTTATTCTTCGGATGGGAACGATTTTGGATAACGGTTTTGAACAAATTTATTTAATGATGAATGCTCTTAATCGTGAAGTAGGGGAGGTGTTCGATACCTATGTATACGCACTGGGAATCACCCAGGGAGCTTTTAGTTACAGTACGGCTGTTGGATTATTCAAATCAATAATCGGTGTGACGCTTGTGCTCGGGACGAATTGGATCGCCAAAAAATTTGGTGAATCCGGACTTTATTGAGAAGGGAGTAGCTTGCTGTGGCCAAACAATACAAGAGTACGGGTGGAACTGCATTTGATGTATTCAATTATATATTTTTAGGGATTATCGGAATCGTAGCGATTCTCCCTTTCCTCTTTGTGGTTTCGGGCTCCTTCGCTACAGATGCGGAAATTACTAAACGTGCCGTATTCCTGATCCCGACCACGATTTCATTTGACGCCTACCGATTTATCTTTTCAACAGATACGATTATGCGCAGTATAGGGGTTTCTATTTATGTTACGGTAATCGGAACTGTCGTTAATTTATTCTTCACGGTAACAATGGCTTATCCGATGGCAAAACGATATCTGATGGGCCGTAATTTGGTACTCAACCTTGTTATTTTTACGATGCTGTTCGGTGGAGGAATGATTCCAACCTATCTCGTCATTCGGGAACTGCATCTGCTGGATACGCTCAATTCTCTTATTTTACCGGGAGCAATTAGCGCCTTTAACCTGATTATTGTCAAAAACTTTTTTCAGGAGCTGCCTATAGAAATGGAAGAAGCGGCGCGTATTGATGGTTGTTCTGAGCTGGGCTTGTTGTGGAAGATAGTCCTTCCGTTATCCAAACCGGTTCTTGCTACATTTACGTTGTTCTATGCTGTGGGACATTGGAACAATTTCTTCTCGGCACTGCTCTACATTACGGATCCGACAAAATGGCCTTTGCAGGTGATGCTGCGACAGATCGTAATGTTGTCCCAATCTGCAGCTGGCGATATGAGTTCTATGGATCCGAGCTTTGTGCAGCCACCGGAGCAGTCGATTAAAATGGCGGTTATTGTAGTAGGTACTCTACCAATTTTATGTGTGTACCCATTTCTGCAAAAACATTTCGCTAAAGGGGTGATGCTGGGTTCTGTTAAAGGATAGCAAACTTAACTTATTCCAATTTGGAGGTATAATAATGGAAGCTAATCGTTCGGTAAAAAAGAAGCGCTGGTTGTTACTTTTACTTGTGGCTATGATGGTTACCACTGTTGTTGCAGGTTGCTCAGGTAATGAATCTGCAGGTTCTAACAGCAAAAGTGAGGGGAGTAGTAATACTGGAGAAGAGAAAAGCGAGTCCCCGCTGGATCTGACCCTCATGCTGCCGATATTCAAAACAAATTATCCGAAGGATGGCAGTCCGGTTGCTGCTGAACTGGAGAAACAGACCCACACAAAAATCCACTTTGAGTGGGTCCCGAACGCATCTTATGCAGATAAATTTAATATTACGCTAGCTTCTGGGAAGCTGCCGACTATTATCTACGTGGGGGATGTT
Organism: Paenibacillus sp. FSL F4-0122; assembly: GCF_038002845.1. Classification (NCBI taxonomy): domain Bacteria; kingdom Bacillati; phylum Bacillota; class Bacilli; order Caryophanales; family Paenibacillaceae; genus Paenibacillus; species Paenibacillus sp. FSL F4-0122. The sequence continues at coordinate 568,426 of NZ_JBBODI010000001.1, read as the reverse complement.
AAGGCTTCTAGTTTTGTGAACGCTGCCAAATCGGGCGCATTCTGGGAAGTAGGGCCTTATCTTAAGGATTATCCGAATTTAAGCCAAGCGAACCCGGTTATTCTGAAAAACTCGGCTATTGATGGGAAGAATTACGGAATCTATCGGGGGCGTGTACTCGGCCGTAACGGTATGGTTTTCCGTAAGGATTGGCTGGAGAAGGTGGGGCTGCAAACACCGCAGACGGTAGATGATTTCTACAATATGCTGAAAGCGTTCAAGGAAAAAGATCCAGACGGCAATGGTAAAGAGGATACTTATGGCATGGTGCTGGTCAAATGGAGCGGCCAGTGGGCCAGCGGTTTTGATACTATTAAGTTATGGTTTGGAACACCGAATAAATGGGGCGTGCAAGATGGCAAGCTGGTGCCTGAGCATGAATATCCAGAATATTTGGAAGCGCTTAAGTTCATGAAGAAGCTGTATGATGAGAAATTGATCAACTCCGACTTCGCAGTTATGGATAGTGCCAAATGGACAGATCCGATCGTGAACAATAAGGCAGGAGTAATCGTCGATGTGGTCGATACAGGTGCCCGGGTGGATGATAAAATTCACGCTGCGCTAGAAAAAGAAGGCAAAGACGAACCGGATAAACATTATGTAGATGTAAGCGGGGGCGTAACAGGTACGGATGGCAAGCTACATACATTGCCGACCTCTGGTTTCTCGGGCATGCTGGCTATTCCAAAATCATCTGTGAAGAGCGAAGAAGAACTGAAACGGGTACTGGCTTTTCTAGATCAAATCAATAATCCGGAATTACAAACGATGTTAGGTTTTGGTTTGGAAGGTACTCACTACACTATGGTGGATGGTTTTATTGAACGCTCCAAAGACACTGTCCTTCTGGAGTCAGAAGTGGAAGGGTTAAACCAAATTCTGGCCTTTATACCTGAGGACAAATCCAAGACTGTAGCTCAGACACCGCTGCGGCTTAAACAAATCGAAGTTCAGAAAGCAAATGAAGCTTCGATCGTGGTTAATCCGGCAGAGGCCTTTATTTCCACAGTATATTCCCAAAAGGGTGCTCAACTTGACAATGTAATTAATGATGCACGCATAAAGTATATTGTAGGACAAATTGATGAAGCTGAATTGAAATCAGCATTTGATGTATGGAGAAAAACAGGTGGAGATGATTTAGTTAAGGAAATGAACGAGTTATACGCTAAGGCTGACCACTAGATCCTTCCTAGTGCTTTTATCCGGCTGGAAAGGATCTGAGGAGCAAAACGAATGTGGTTCGATTGCACTTCAAATTTATCTGATTCGGCTGGTGAGAGCATAGTGATGAGAAATGTGGCGAAATGGAAGCGTTATACAAAAGGCTGGTCAGGCTGTAAGGGCCGATATTATCGTAAAAATCTGATCATTATGCTGGTGGTGTCATCCATTCCGGGGTTTATTATTGGTGCGCTTGTCTACTGGATGGCAGGGGGACGCCTGGAGAGCGAGCTGCTGCAGATGCATAACAGGCAGATTGAACAGCGGGCGGCTAATATTGATGATCAACTGTCCAATCTGGAGCTGATGCTGGCACATTGGGCCTTTGATCCCAAGTTTGATTACAGCTTGAATGGCCTTGATTTTATTCAGGATCATGAGCGGGCTTGGGATATTACGAAGACACTCGTAGTGATGCAGGGCTCGAACACGATGACGAGTAACGTTGAACTCTATCTATCAGGAGATCATCCATTACTATTTAATCCCGAATATGGCACGATTGACTCCAGCGCGGTATCGGGTCAATATGACAAATTGATTGATACTGAACAAAGCACCTATTGGACGCAGTGGGCATTCGATCCCAATAAACCAAATGTCAAAGAATTAACGCTTGTCCATCATATTCCGGGCGGAAGCTTGAAGCCCTTCGGGGCTCTTTTGCTCCGCATGGATACGGAGAAAGTAGCTGCGATGCTACGAACTATGACACCTTATAATAGCGGCGAGACATTTTTGCTGCAGACGACGGGGGATTTGTACGTATCTGCTGGAGACAGTGCCGAGGATTCTCCCTTACTTACCGCATTGCATAATGAGATTGTGAAACGGAGCGCGAACCATGAGTCAAATCTTGAGTCCTCTTTTCTCTTCGACTGGGGTAAGGCTACATATGCAGTGACTTATGGTGAGTTTTCCCGACTCTCCGCAGATTGGCTCTATGTGTCCGCTTCACCGATAACCAGCATAACTTCACCTGTCGTCTTCATTTCGAGACTGATATTTTTAGTTAGCTTTAGTGCTTTGCTGCTGGCGGCGATTCTGTCTTGGTTTGCTTCCCGTAAAATCTATTCACCGATAGGACGGTTGCTGCAGACTTTGTTGCCTGACCAAGCGGCGGCTGCGAGTAGGGAGGATGAGTTCATTCTGATTGAACGGCATTGGCAGAACTTGCACGGGGAGAGCCATGCCCTGAAGTACACTCTTTCCGAGCAGCTTCCACATGTGAAGGAAAGCTTCCTGCATCAGCTGTTTCAGGGGTATTTATATTCTTATTCTGAGCAGGATCTGCAAAGCCGGATGCGGCGTTTTAAGTGGGAAGTAGAGGATTGTCATTATATTATTCTTTATATTCAGCTTACAGGCATCTCCAGCCAGGAGGGGAAGTTCCGCAACGGTGATGAAAGTCTTGTATCATTCGCCGCCGTCAATATTATCGGAGAATTGTCTGCCGAGCACTTTAAGCAGGCTGATATTATCAATTTCCATGATCTCACGGCAGGATTACTTCTTATCGAACCCGTTGCGAATCCATCGCTGGAAGCGGTGCAAGCCTTTAGCGAAGAACTGACAGGAACGATTAATCGCATGTTAAAAATGAGGGTAACAGTGGCGTTTAGTGCACCGGTTGGAAGGATATCCGGTATTCCGCTAGCGTTCGAGGCTGCGAAGCAAGCCGCTAGTTATCGCCAGTTTGGTGGTGAGAACCAGATTATTAATATGGAGCTACTGGATCGTGAGGGGCAAAGTACGCCTGAACCGCAATATTCGTTCACTTTGGAGCGCGGAATGATTCAGGCCCTGCGCACAGGAGAAGCGGAAGAGGCTTACCGGCTGTTGGAGGAATTTCTGGAGGCACTGTGTGCCAATGGGGCAAAAGTGATTGATGTGCAGCAGGGCATGCTTCATTTGTTAGGCAGTATTCAGCACGCCATTATGGTCTCAGGCATTCATCCAAACCAACTGTTCAAAGGGGCTAATCTGTACGCGGCACTGTCGCAAATTCATGAGCCGAAGCTTATCCTTGCCTGGTTTCAGGAAAAGGTAGTCGCACCGTATCTGACGGAGCTGAGCGAGCGTTCTGATGCCGGAATCAAACGGACGATTGAGCATGCCATGATGTATATCAATGAGCATTATATGGATAATATTTCGCTGGATGGATGTGCGGATTATACAGGGATCAGCCCATTTTTACTGAGTAAATCATTCAAACGGGTCACCGGGAAAAATTTCATTGATTATCTGACCGAATTGCGGCTTGATAAAGCCAAGGAGCTGCTGCGTGATACCTCGCTGCGAATTAACGATGTAGCTGAACAGGTGGGTTATCAGCATAGCTATTTTAACCGGATTTTTAAGAAACAAGAGGGAATAACCCCAAGCCGCTATAGAGAGCTAAGCCATAATAATGAAGCTCTTTAAAAGTAAGTGGACGTGCGGCGAAGAACGTATAAAGGAGATGGTTGTTGTGCCTACGGCTCTGCCGATTAGCCTGCATTGGCTAAAAAAGCCCGCTATTGATGTGGGTGTTACCTGGGGGGTTCCTTGGAAAAAAGGAGCGCTCGACAGGGAATCGTTAAAGAATCTCTGCTTAAGTATGCCGAAGAACGAAAAGCTTGTGCCGCTGCAAAGCTGGCCGGCAGCTTTTTGGCCTGACGGGAGCATCAAATGGTCCACGCACTCGGCAGTAAACAAAAATTCGGATATTCAGCAGGATTCCTTAGCGACAATGACAATAAATCAAGCGGCTCCAGCTACGGAAATGACTGAGCGACTAACTGTGCAGGAAACAGAGGAAGCTTTCATTATAGATACAGGTGTTATTATTTGCACGGTTAACAAGCAGGGGAAGGGTCTTATCCGCAGTATTGTGCGCAGAAATCCGGCGGACACGGAAGGAACCGAAGTATGCAGTAATGGAGAGCTTGTATGTATACGTGAACAGAGAGATGAGGGTGCTGGCACCCTGAGCATACGTGAGGAGCGATTCACAGGACGAACGTTAAGTGCCATCCTTGAACAGGACGGACCTGTTCGCGCAGTGGTGAAGCTAGAGGGACTTCACCAAGCTTCACACAATGCTCGTGAGTGGCTTCCCTATACGTTACGTTTATATTTTTATGCTGGGCTGGAGTCTATTCGATTAGTTCATACGTTTCATTATGACGGTAATCCACAGCAGGATTTTATTAAAGGATTAGGAATAGAATTCACAGTGCCGCTGCGTGGACCGCTTTACAACCGCCATGTTCGTTTTGCCGGAGATAGCGGCTTGTTTAGCGAGTCTCCTAAGACGTTGCATACACGGCGAACCAAAGGTAAGTACCGTGATTTATTCGTCGATCAGGTAGCAGGATGTGCTGTGAAATTTGATCCAGAAGAGGATGCCTATTTCCTTAGTTTATTGGATGACTCCGCGACTTGGGGCAGCTTTCGGCTGGTTCAAGATTCTTCCGAGCATTATGGGATCTGGAAGCGGACAGAGGATGGGTGCGCTTGGATCAAGGCAGCAGAAGGCCGCCGGGCAGGTGGGCTTGGTTATGTTGGAGCAGAGGGTGGAGGGCTAGCCGTCGGGATGAAGAATTTCTGGCGTAAGCATCCGGCAGGAATGGAGATTGGTTCCACTGCCACAGATGCGGCAGCTCTTACTGTCTGGTTCTGGTCACCTGATGCGGCAGCTATGGACTTGCGGCATTATGATACAAAAACACATGTGGAATCCTCGTATGAAGGTGCAGAAGAATTACGGGCCACTCCATTTGGTATCGCTAATACTAGCGAGCTAACATTCTGGTGTACGGCGCAGACTCCCGGGCCTGAATTGTTGCAGCGGATGCAGGCAGAAGCTGAAGAACCTTCATTGCTGGTTTGTGAACCAACTTATTATCATGAAGCGGGTGCTTTTGGTTTCTGGAGTTTGCCTGATCGGAGCACGCCAGCCAAGGTGTATCTGGAAGAGCGGCTGGACGGGATCATCTCCTTTTACAAGGAAGAGATCGAGCAGCGCAAATGGTACGGTTTTTGGGACTACGGAGATTTCATGCACAGCTACGATCCGGTCAGACATGTATGGAACTATGATCTCGGTGGCTGTGCCTGGCAGAATTCCGAGCTGGTGCCAAATATGTGGTTGTGGGTAACGTTTCTCCGGTCCGGGAGAGCGGATGTGTTCCGAATGGCCGAAGCTATGACCAGGCATACGAGTGAGGTAGATGTATATCATTTTGGCGAATACGCCGGACTAGGCTCGCGGCATAATGTCATCCACTGGGGCTGCGGCTGCAAAGAGGCTCGTATCGCTATGGCGGGTCTGCATCGCTACTATTATTATCTGACCGGAGACGAGCGGGTCGGCGATATTATGGACAGTGTAAAGGATGCTGATTATTCAACAGTTACTCTGGACCCGATGCGGGCGTATTTTCCGAAGGATGAATTCCCCACTCATGTTAGGGTGGGTCCGGACTGGGCGGCCTTTAGCTCTAATTGGATGACCCGCTGGGAGCGGTTCGAGGATACCGCTTATCGTGACAAGATTATAACAGGCATGAATTGCATCAAAAGGGCAAATTTACGGCTTTTATCTGGTCCCACATATGGGTATGATCCGGCAACTGGCCTATTGTCGGGAATGGGCGACGATAACTGGGGGCGTCATCTAGCGATTAGTATGGGAGGTCCGCAGGTGTGGTTCGAGCTGGCGGCAATGCTGGAGGACTCGGACTGGGAAGATATGCTGGCTGAGTTCGGCGTATTTTATAATTTGCCACAAGAAGAGAAGGACGCATTTACAGGAGGGTTGATTTCAGGAAAACTCCGTTTTGAGCATCCTGTGCTCAGCGTAGCCATTGCTGCATATGGAGCATATTACCGCAAGGATCCGGCGACGGCAGAGCGGTGTTGGACGATTTTGCTGGAGAATCCATTTGGTTGTGTGAATCTACAGGAGGAAGCTGATCGGGTCACTTATATGACTGAGTTAAATGAGATCGATTGGATGAATACAAATGAAGCCTCGCAGTGGTCTTTAAATACGATCATTGCCTTGGAATTAATCGGTAGTGCTATACCGGAACTCGCGAATTGAAGGCTTCATTGTGGGGAGGAATGATTTATGGCTAGGCCGATGCAGGACACGGGTATAGGTGGTTTGATCCCTGAAGCATGGAAACCAATCTACCATAATCCCCTCGCTTCAACTAGTGATATCGCTGGATTCCAGATGGAGGGAGAGGGAACGGTTTCCTTCCCTTTGCAACGAATGAGATTAGAGAGCACTATCCATGCCGAGGCCGGACAACAAGCAAATGTCGTTCTCTGGTGTCCAGAGGAGTTCCCGGCAGACCTCGCCGTATCGTGGAAATTCCGCCCATTGTGTGAGCCGGGGTTGGCGATTTTGTTTATAGCGGCCAAAGGAGAGGGTGGGAAGGATTTATTTGATTCCACGCTTGCTCGCCGTACGGGTGAATATGATCAATACCATCACGGGCAGATAGACACGTATCATATCTCGTATTTTCGCAGGCGTTGGGTGGAAGAACGTGAATTTCACACCTGTAATTTGCGCAAAAGTTATGGTTTTCATCTGGTTGCGCAGGCAGCCGATCCGCTTCCGGACGTCAGCGACATGACTGAGCCCTACCGGATGTTAGTGGTGAAACGTGGCCCTATGCTGTCTTTTGCAATCAATGAACTGCCGATTTTTACATGGATAGATGATGGTGAAACCTATGGGCCGCTACTGACAGGCGGGAAAATTGGGTTCCGACAGATGGCACCCCTGATTGCTGAATACTCGAATCTGACGGTTTTTGGACAGTAATGCGAAGGAGGCTTCAGATTGATGTCTATTATTTATTATTGTTACCCTGAGGGCAGACATAAGGCGCTTACAATGAGCTATGATGACGGCAGACGGGCTGACGAAAGATTGGTTGGACTATTTAACCGCCATGGGATTAGAGGAACATTTCATCTCAATTCTGGCCTGCTGGGTGAAGGTGATCGTATTACGGCAGATGAAATAACTGAGCTGTACCAGGGACATGAAGTATCTGTCCATACGCAACACCATCCGACGCTGGCCCGTTGTCCGCAGGAGCAAATCATCCATGAGATTATGGAGGATCGAAAATATTTTGAGACGCTACTCCAGGTGCCGATACGGGGAATGTCTTATCCTAACGGTTCCTTTAACAAGGAGATAAAGAAGCTTTTGCCTCATTTAGGCATGGAATATGCCCGTGTGGTACAGACCACTGGCGGCGGCTTTGGGCTGCCGGAGGATTGGCTGGAATGGCGGGGGACTTGCCATCATAATGATCATTTGCTGGAGCATGCGGAGCAGTTCGTGAAGCTGCATAAACGGCAGTATTTATATCTGATGTATGTGTGGGGCCATAGTTATGAATTTGATAACGATAATAACTGGGAGCTGATGGAAAGCTTCTGTGAAGCAGTGGGAGGACTGGAGGAAATCTGGTACGCCACAAATATTGAACTCGTTCATTATATGAAGGCTTGTGAAGCCCTTATTTTCTCCGCTGCTAGGGATTTTGTATATAATCCGGGAGCGGTATCTGTCTGGCTGGAAATCGACGGTGTGATTATAGAAGTAGCAGGCGGACAAACCGTCCGTTTCCCTGAGATCTAATCGAAGAGAGAAGACAGGAGGATTCTAATGAGAACGAAGGACACACAATCAGTCTATCAGCTGGCAAAAGTAGATATTTCCGCTGCTGGTCCACGCTGTAAAATGCTTATTGGCGATCTGAATGGGGATGGACGTGCAGAAATGCTGCTGGTCCAGCCGGATAATCGCCAGGATGTTCGTTATATTCCCCATCAGGTGCAATGCCTGACCGCTTTTGATATGGATGGCAAGCTGCTGTGGCAGGTGGGCACACCCGATCCTGACGCTGGCAGCCAAGGCTCGGACTATCCAGCGCAAGTTTATGATATAGATGGTGATGGGTCGCTGGAAGTATTATGTGTAATGGATGGACGTTTTCATATTTTTGAAGGTTCAACAGGAACGGTTAAGTCCATATACGACTTACCTGCTGAACATGCACATGATTGTATTATCATTGCCAATCTAACAGGGCAAGAACATGCTTCCGACATCATTCTGAAGGACCGTTATCATCAACTGTGGGTCTTGGATAAGAATTTCAATTTATTATGGACGCATACAGGCAATGTAGGACATTATCCGTGGGTTCACGATCTTCATGGAAATGGACAGGATCAAGTGATGGCAGGTTATGATCTGCTTGATTCTAAAGGTAATTTATTATGGAGCTGCCACGATCTGGATGACCACGCGGACTGTATTTGGGTTGGCGATGTGAATGGAGATGGTTATCCTGAACTGGTTGTCGGCGGAAGCGTAACGGTGATGTATGACCGGGACGGGCAAGAGCTTTGGCGTTATGACGGTTCTATAGAGTCACAGCATCTGGCGTTAGGCCGATTCCGGCCCGAACTGCCTGGTCTTCAGGTTGCCGGGCTGGACCGAATGATCCGCGAAGATGACGGCAAAGGGCTGAAGGGCAAGGATGCGTTGTTTCTTCTAGACTGTAATGGCAAGGAACTGTGGAAAGAAGAACGCACAACCGACGGTTGGCTGACTATAGTGGAAGCTGTGAGCAACTGGCAAGTGGGTTCTCCGGATTATATTCTCGCGTACCGCCGGGGAGGCGGGGTATATCCTGCTTTGTACGATGGACATATGCAGGTTGTAGCTGAATTCAAGGAGGAAGGTTATGCCGTTCACGGCGATCTTCTGGGATGTGGCAGCGAACAGGTTGTAATTTATAATGATGAGTCAGCAACGGTATATTCAAGCGAGTGGATAGATATTAGTACCTGTGCCTCTGAGAAATCGTTACCTCAGCCTAAAAGATTGTACAGCTCGACGCTGTATCCCGGTGGAGAAATAACGGTGTGAAGGAGGATATGCTTAGTGAGTACTTATATTCCAGAATACTTTCCTGATCCTGATTGTATTGCCAAATATAATGGGGGCAAAATCGAAAATGTACTGGCCGCTGTGGCCAGCCGTTTTATCGGTGCCTATCCCCCGCAGCCTCCGGTTTACCGGGTACATTCACAGAGTGGTTTCAAACGGCTCCGCGACTGCCGTTACGATATGAATCTGGAAGAACGACTGCCGGAGCTAGAGGCAGGACAATTCGTATATGTATGGGGAAAGCTGTGGAGTGACAATGAGGTAGAAGCCCCTTTCTCAGTTAGTTGCTACAGTCCAGTTAAGGTTTACATAAATGGACGTCTGGTGTTTAGCTCCAATCTAAATGATGATGTGTTTCCGGACCGGAGGACGTTTTTTCGGGCGGGCATGGATAAAGGCTGGAACCATCTTGTGCTGGAGTATGTAGCAACAGGTACAGGTTGCGGAGGGGTTTTTGGAACGGGCAGCGTCAAAGGTGCACCGGTACACTTTCTTACTCCAACGGCGCAGTTAAGCGGTTGTGAAGGTTGGATTTATAGTGGACCCCAACAGACGTCTTGGGCAGCTTGGCTGGAAGCTGATTTCACTGAAGAGCAGATGACAGCTCGCTGCGCTTGGTTTCCGACGCCGCAATGGTCGCCACAGGAACAGGCAACTGGCAACTGTTCACGTATATTTGGGGAATTACTAGGAGCCAAGGCGTTTGCTTGGTGTAAGCTGGAAGTTAAGAGCCTACAGAAAGATGACATACGCCTGCAAGGTAGCTATCGTGGAATGGCTGAAATCTCTATCTATGTGAATGGGAAACTTGTAGCTGAGCACCAGAACGTGAACGGCACGCTGGATATCCAACTGGAGCTTGGTTATGGACTACATGATCTCGTCGTGGAGTCCGTCTGCGGAGAGGGGAATTGGGGATTTGAACTGGACGTACGGTCTGGTGGTGTTCAGAGTAGTCTCGTGCAACCTTATTCAGTTGAAGGATTAACTGATCCTTGGCTGTACCTTGGACTATTCACCTCGGGGACAGCGCCGAAAGTCTTAGAACTGACCTCTATGGATACTTTATTTGGGGAAGCGGATGAAGTAACCTTTTGGCGGGTGGACCAACCGAATAGCTGGGTTAGGCCTTATTTGGAGAGTGTTATGTTTGGGCGCTGGAATTACCCTCTAGGCGTAACCCTGTACGGATTGCTGAGAACAGGAGTAGAGCTTAAGGCCCCCCATTATGCCGAATATGCACAACACCATATTGAGCAATGTACAGGGCTGCACGAATATGCCTTATGGGACCTTGAACGTTATGGCGCTCCGGGCATCAATCATCAGCTGGCGCTGATGGATTCGCTGGACGACTGCGGATCCTTCGGGGCAACGATGCTGGAAGCAAATAAGCTTCGTCCACTACAGGGCGCACCGGAAGCTGCTGCTGAAATTGCCAATTACATTACTAAAGTGCAGAGCAGGCTGCCTGACGGAGCTCTGTATCGGACCAGTGGCACAGTTGATTTCATGCAGCAGACGATGTGGTGTGATGATCTGTATATGAGCACGCCTTTTCTAAGCAAATATTATAAATTGACCGGAAATGCGGCTTATCTTGATGATGCGGCGGCGCAGTTTTTACATTACAAGGAGCGGCTGTTCCAGCCGGAGCTTGGCATTATGCATCATGTATATGATTATAAGTTTAATAAACCCAATGGCGTGCCTTGGGGCAGAGGTAATGGTTGGGTGATTTTCTCGCTGACTGAGCTGCTTGAAGTTATGCCTGAGCAACATCCGTTGCGGGCTGATTTACTTGATTATTTCCGTGAGCTTAGTAAAGGCTATCTTAAGCTGCAAGATGAGCATGGCTTATGGCATCAAGTGTTGACGGATCCTGAGTCTTACGCGGAGGCTTCTTGTACCTCTATGTTTATTTATGCTTTTGCTAGAGGCGTCCGTTGCGGTTGGCTGCTGGAACCGGAGTCATACGTAACCTCTGCACTCCACGGCTGGAGCGGCTTAACCCGTCATTGTATTGACAAACAAGGCAATGTTTACGGTGTCTGCCGCGGTTCGGGTTATTCGTTTAACAAACTGTATTATAAAGATGAATTGACCTGGCAATTAAACGATACACATGGGATTGGCATCGTGCTGCTGGCCGGAATTGAGGTTCACAGGCTTGTACGAGATTTGGAAATGAAATCACATAACGAAGCAAAATGAATGGCATGATGAGGAATGAGACGACCGTATTAATCACAAAATGACAGCGGAGCAGCGATACTCCATTAGTGGGGATCGCTGCTCTTGTTATGCGTTACAGTGCTACCTAAACCCCCGAAACCCCGAAACCCCCCGGCCCCCCCGAAACCGCCGATTACTCCTGCGAGACAAAGTTATGCGGACCCAGATGACGTTATTTGCAGATTTATTGCTTATTCGGCAGGGGTTCGGACTCCAGTGACGTTATTCCTTCGGAAACGCTCAATATAGGTAGCTTTTTATACCAATAGCGACTATGGGGTCCGATAAAATCCCAAAATAGCGATTATGCTGCGAATAAGGTCCACTGGGTCCGATAGCCTCATGAACTTTGTTCGCGCGAAAAGGTAATCTAGGGACGGGGTATTGTTATTGCCTCAATGCTCCGGATGCCCCCGTATGCCCATGGCAGTTCACATAAGGTGCTTTTGATCGACGGAGCGGCTACATAGAGAATCGGTTGTGATTTCTAGCTGTGGATCAGCGGTTTTGCTTGCGATATTGCAAAGGCGAACATTTAACGATTTGCTTAAACACACGCCCGAAGTGGGCGATGCTGTCAAAGCCGGTATCCTCGGCGATGTTCGTAACTTTAGCGTTGGTGCTCTGCAAGAGACGTTGGGCTTCCTTGATCCGAATGTAGTTTAGATATTCTACGATAGTGAAGCCAGTCGTTTGCTTGAACACACGGCAGAGATAGGTGCTGCTGATGAAAAAAGTTTCAGATAGCCGCTCTAATGTAAGCTTTTCAGCATAATGTACTTGTAAAAAATCGATAATTTCGTAGACTTTTAGCTGCTTCTCACTGCTCTCAGGGGCAATGGGCTCGCGGCTTATTTCCTGTATTCTGTTCATTTCAATAAATAGTTGGATGAGCAGCGTCTGAAGATAGGAGATTTGCTGTGTCCGTGGTTCTGTTTGTTCTTTTAGCATGCTGAAAAGAAGATATTCAATGGCACCCTGTTCATGTACTCCGGGCCGCAAAAGCAAGCTTTGTGTAGCCATAAATGGAAAATGCAGCTCGAAGTGCGCCAATGTCTTTTGCAGAAAGCTTTCCTCAAAGTTAATTAAGATCCGTTCATGGCTTGCAGAGCCTTTAGAGGTGGTACGATGGAGCTCGTTCTTGTTAATAAAAATCAGATCACCTTTACGCAAGGTGTAGATCAGATTGTTAATGTAATAACTGCGTTCCCCGGCGAGTAAATAATAAATTTCATAAGTATCGTGATAATGGTCGGAATCCATGCTGAATGGACCGGCTCTTTTTATTTGCTCAATCATAAAAGGAGGCTGAGGCTCCTGTTCCATGCTAAATCTGCTCCTTTCAGATAATGAAGATAATATATGCAAAGTTTTTATTGTTTCTGCTAAGAATCGCTTAGATTCAGATGTATTTTATACTATACACTATAAGAAGAAAACGCTTTTAAATCAATAAGTGATGGAGTGATCCTGATGTCCAACAAGAAATATGCTTTCGTAGGAACCGGCGGCCGAGCGGAGTTTTTTTATGGTGAGATCACTACGAATTATCGTGAAACCTCTGAAATTGTAGCCTTTTGTGATGTGAATGGAGCAAGAATGGATTATGCGAACCGTTTGCTGGAGGAAAAATATAAATATCAAGCGGTTCCTACCTATAAAGCTCATGAGTTTGACCGTATGATTGAGGAAACCCAACCTGACACGGTAATTGTCACGAGTATTGACCGCACGCATCATCGTTACATTATCCGGGCGATGGAGCTTGGCTGCGATGTTATTTCGGAGAAACCGATGACAGTGGATGAAGAGAAATGTCAGGAAATTCTTGAAGCGATTGAGCGGACTGGGAAAAAGCTGCGTGTGACCTTCAATTACCGCTATGCACCACACAACACCAAAATCCGTGAACTCATTATGGACGGCGCGATTGGAGAAGTGCTTTCCGTCAACTTCGAGTGGCTGCTAAATACGCAGCATGGGGCGGATTACTTCCGCAGATGGCACCGTGATAAACGGAACAGCGGAGGTCTCTTGGTTCATAAATCCACACATCATTTCGATTTGATGAATTTCTGGCTGGGTTCGCGCCCGGATACGATTTATGCGATGGGCGATCTAAGATTTTATGGCAGAGAAAACGCGGAGAAGCGCGGGGTGACTGAGTTTTATCAGCGTGCTCATGGAAGTAGCGCGGCAGAAAATGATCCGTTTGCCCTGCATCTTAAAGACAACGAGCAGTTAAAGCAGATGTATCTGGATACGGAGCATGAGGATGGTTACCTGCGTGATCAAAGTGTGTTCGGTGATAATATCAGCATTGAGGATACGATGGCGGTTATGGTCAAATACAAAAATAAGACGATTATGAATTATTCACTTAATGCTTATCTGCCTTGGGAGGGCTTCATTGTAGTATTTAATGGAACGAAGGGGCGGATGGAAGTAAAGGTCGTCGAACAGTCTTATGTAAATGCCGGAGGAAACAAGGAAGATGAAGGGGCGTTAAAAGACAAGCGGATCACGGTTTTCCCTCATTTCGCAGCACCTTATGAAGTGGAGATTGAAGAAGGAGTTGGGGGGCACGGGGGCGGAGATCCTGTGATGCTGCGTGATATTTTTGAACGTCCGCTAGAGGATCGCTTTAATCGTGCGGCTTCCCATGTGGACGGGGCGTTGTCTATTATGACCGGGATTGCGGCAAATCGTTCAATAGCTACTGGACTTCCAGTTAAGGTAGATCAGTTAATAAAATTGTAGTAGCCCGTTTATGAACAAGCGGCTTTGGGTTCGGAGGGTGCGTTTCTCCAGAATCCCGGAGGGCCCTCCGCGTGTCCGCACGTTAAGTCAACTTCTACTTTTAGATTAAGCTAAAAAAAGTAAAATACAAGGCTGTCTCTTAGTCATCTACGATGACTAAGAGACAGCCTTGTTTATTTTAGCTAAAACAATTATTGTTTGACGACGTTAAAGCCATCTTTTTGCAATTGGGTCACGATACCATCGTCACCGAGCATATGCAGCGCGCCAACGACGACAAGGTAAGTCGCTTTTTTATCACTATTCAAATATTCTTTTACATGCTTCACCATGTTGACGTTACGATCCGAAACCAGGCCCTTATAATACTCTGGCTCTTGCGCGACCGCTTTTGTCATCGCTACGAGCGACTGCTCATCACCTTGCATCCACATTTGGGATAGTGCATCCAGTGAAGCTGCTGCGGAAGTATTGTCCGTTTGATTGAGGCTGCCGAGTGTGTCGACAAGAAGCTTTTCTTGCAATCCATCTGAGAACTGGTCGAACATATTCAGCTGCAATTGTGTGTTTTCCAGCTCAATAATAGGTTTGTTCAGCTTGCCTGCTTTTTGTAAAAAATATAAATCAATGCCGGTATCCGCCGTATAACTTGTAACTTGCATCTGTAGACTTGAGACACCTTGGGTAACGACCCACGGTTTGAAGGAATCGAATGCATTTTCCGCCAGACCATTTGCTTTTAGCAGTTGAGTCACTTTGTTATAGGTATCTGCGGATACATGATTCTTGAGCTTGGTTCCATCTGTATAGGAGCCTTTTTCCAAAATAAACTTTTGGATCTCAGCTTGATCAATCTTAGAGATATCTACTTCGACACCTAAATATTGCGAGGCTTCAAAAGCAGCTTCAATCTCCGGACGCAGCGGGTACATTTTGTCGTTAGCCACATGGATAGAACCAAGCAGATAAACGGTGTTGCCTTTGTTCTCCACTTTCCATAAGAATCCGGTGCTTCCTGCAGCTTGAGTATTGGCCACAAAAGTGATGGTGCGCAGCGCTGGACTCCACTCCACTTTATAGCCGATCGTTTCTCCTATAAAGCGGACAGGAACATAGGTGACATTGTTGATGGTCTTAGGAGCCACCTCTAGTTTTTTCTTCTCCCCATTTACCGTTGCAGTTGTGCTGCCAATGGTCAGTGAGAGGGCCAGTCCATTTTTGGTCCCTGTTACGGTTTGGGTTTTTTTATTCCAATTAATATTTACATTAAGCTTCTCTAGCAGAGGACGCATAGGAACTAGGGTCGTTCCTTTTTCTACAACAGGGTTAGAATCGCCTAACTTTATTTCGGTTCCATCAATCCATACACCGACAGGCTTTTCAGCAGCATGCGCAGTGGTAAAGACAGACATAACCATGAAAATGGATAAAAATAATGCACCTAGCTTTTTCATTAATAGGACACTCCGTTTCTAAAAAAGAATGAAAGATGTAAGTCACTCTCTGATTTTAACGTATTTTCCCATAAACAGTTATACCTTTTGTTACTATATTGATTTGATGCCTATGATTGGAAAGTAAACTTACAGTGCTTCACGTCATTCAGAAGTCAAAATAATGCACATCAAAGCAAAAATCGCCCCTATTAGATCCTGTTCACTCTCCTTATCATGAAACGTAAGAAACGAAGAGCCTGAAGGGAGCAAGGAACTTATGTGGAGCAGTGCGATTGAAGATGCGATAGAGAAGGTACGTAAGAACATAGACCGGTTCGGGGGCAGTTTCCCTCATGTCAGCAGGAATGGAACTTATCAGCTCAATAACAACGACGACTGGACTAACGGATTTTGGAGCGGCATGTTGTGGTTGTGTTATGAATATACGCGGGATGACAGCTTCCGTATTGCGGCATCCCATACCGTAGAAGATTTCCGCCGCCGTTTCGCGGCAAAGACCGTGCTTGATCATCACGACATTGGCTTCCTGTATTCGTTATCCTCTAAAGCCCAGTGGATTATAGATAAAGACGAATCAGCGCGTCAACTGACATTGCAGGCGGCAGACCTGCTGCTGAAGCGCTGGCGTACAGCTGGCGGTTATATTCAGGCATGGGGACCGGAGGGGGATGCTCAGGAAGGCGGGCGCATCATTATTGATTGTCTGTTAAATCTTCCCCTTTTGTATTGGGCAGAAGAACAGACCGGTGATTCCGTATACCGGGAGGTGGCGGTCATGCAGGCGGAGAAAACGAGACGGTATCTGGTACGGGGAGATGACAGCTCTTACCATACGTTTTTCTTCGACCCGAAGACCGGAGAGCCGATTGGCGGCGCCACACACCAGGGTTTTACTAACGGATCGACCTGGACGCGCGGGCAGGCTTGGGGCGTTTACGGTTTTGCGTTATCATACCGCTATACCAAAGATCCGTTGTTTTTGGAAACGTCCAAGCGGATGGGCCGCTATTTTCTGGAGCATTTGCCACAGGATCATGTCGCTTACTGGGATTTTAATGCTCCGGTGTCTCCGGATACTTACCGGGATAGCTCGGCCTCTGCAATAGTAGCAGCCGGACTCCAGGAACTGCTGGAGCTAATGGATGGGGAGGATCCCGAACGGGCTTATTTTCAGCAGGGATTAGTGCAGTCGATGACTTCGCTTGTGCAGAACTATTCCACGCTCGGCGAAGAGGCGGAGGGGCTGCTGAAGCATGGTTCTTACCATGTGCGCGGCGATCTGTCTCCAGATGACTTCATGATCTGGGGAGATTATTTCTATCTCGAAGCATTGATGCGGCTGCAAAATGGCAACAAGGGGTACTGGTATGAACGCTGATGTCAGACAAATCTCCCCCTATGCCGTCTTTGCGCTGCTCGATCTTGAGTTGCCCGCTTTAGCTCTAGTGAAGAATGCGCTCAGCCAAGCTCGGCAGGACGATGCGCTGACTGAATTGCATCGGTATTTGACCCGCCGGACCACGCCGGGCTGGCGGATAGAGGATAACCGGAAGCAGCAGCTTATTGACTATGTGCAGCGCTATTGTGCAGACGAGCTGGAAGCTGTAATGAAGACAGCGGATGAAGTTGTGGAGCAGACGTTTCTCTTTCGTTTTCCCTGGGATATGGAGCGCAGCCGCATTCCGGTTACCTTTGAGGAAGAAATTGACTGGCGTCATGTTCCAGACAAGGATGTAGAATGGGCTTATATGCTGAATCGCCACCGCTACTGGGTGGCATTAGGACAAGCGTATACGATAACAGGTAAAGAGGATTATGCGAGAGCAGTTTGCTGCCAGCTTGAAGATTGGATAGACCGTAACCCCGTTCCAGACAAGCCTACGAATGATACGCTGACATGGCGCACAATTGAAACGGGCCTTCGCTGTGCTAACTGGATCAAAGCGTTGTCCTATATACAGGATAGTCCACTGCTCACACCGGCGCTGCTGGCCAAAGTGATGATATCTCTGCATGAACACGGCCAATATTTAGCTTTATCGTTTACGGGCTGGAAGAAGATCAGCAACTGGGGGGTGCTGGAGACTTGTGGTTTGTTCCAAACTGCGCTCTACTTCCCTGAGTTCACTAGCGCCAAAAACTGGCGACAACTCAGTAAGGAGAGACTGGGAGAGACAGCTCGAATTCAGATTATGGCGGACGGCATCCACTGGGAGCAATCGCCCACCTATCACCATGAGGTTTTGGTATGTTTTCTCGACTGCATCCGTTTAGCCCGATTGAATGGAGTGGAGCTTCAGGATGAGTTTCAGCAAAAGGTTCAGCAAATGGCTGCCGCTTCATTATATTGGGCCAAGCCGAATCACCGACAGCCGATGCTTGGCGATAGTGATGACAGCGATATCCGTTCGCTTTTGACTTATGCGGGCTGGTTATTTCAGGATGCTGTACTCCGCTTTGGCGGATACGATCAAATGGATTATGACAATGCCTGGTTGTTTGGGATAAATGGAGTTGAGGGCTACGAGCGGCTGAATGCGGAGCTACCACCAAACTTGTCACGCTCCTATGCACATTCCGGCCATTATGTGATGCGAACGGGCTGGGACGAGCAGGATTTGTACCTATATTTTCACTGCGGACCGCTTGGGGGTGGACATGGGCACGCGGATCTGCTACATTTCGATCTGTATGCCTATGGGCGGGATCTGCTTACCGATCTTGGCAGATACAACTATAGTGATCATACACCACTTAGAAAAGCGCTAAAAGAAAGCGCTGCCCATAATACGACCACTGTCGACGGAATTGGATTTACCGAAGTCACGGATACATGGTCCTTCTCTCAGATTGCGAAGCCAATGGGCTGCCAATGGATCAGCCATCCGGACTTTGATTATGTAGAGGGTAGCCACGACGGCTACCGTCATTGGGATGATCCGGTTTACCCGTTAAGGAGGATCCTATTTATTAAGCCTTTTTACTGGCTTTTGGTGGACAGCTTCAGTTCCCGGCAGGAGCATACATTTTCCCAGCATTTTCATTTTGCACCCGGAGCGGTTCAGATGGAAGATGGAACGCTAATATGCCGTACAAAAAATGAGCGGGAAGCCAATCTTTGTATCCTTCCTGTTCATGTTGAGGGTCTTCAGGGCAGGGTTGCTGCTGGGGTAATCTCCCGCGAATATAATCTGCTGGAACCCAATCAGTATGCTGTGTACTCCCGAAAGGGGAAAGGGACGGTCTCGATCATGCAGGTGCTGTACCCGCAGTCTTCGGGTGAGTTGTTCTGTCCGCTGGTCGAACAGGTGCCGATTTACCGCCATACAGGTGAACCGGTGGCTGCTGCACACGCGGAGGCCTGCCGCATCATCCTCCCCGAAAGGAATGAGGAGCATATTATCGTGATCAGCCACGAGATTCCATCCAGTCATTTAGATTCCTATGTAGTGGAAGGCGTACAAATTTTTGGAGAAGTAGTGCTTATTGTTTCTGCAGACGGTCAAAAGAAGGTCACGGTAATCAGATAATGTATGAATACTGGACAACGGGCTGATAGAATAAAAGAAAAGAGCATGAGAGAGGCGCGGAGAAAACATGTTCAAATTCACTTACTATAGACGTATCCAGGTTTCATTTCTTTTGCTGATTTTTATCCCTCTGATTGCAGTATCGATCATTTCCTTCGTGCTCATCCGGGATACGATGGTAGAGAAGCTGCAGCTCAGCAACGATAACTTCCTGAACGTTATGATTGACGAATTAAACAAAACTATTGATGATGTGACGTTCGCTTCCCATTTTATTGTAAACGATACCAATTTCCGCGCTAATCTGAAGTCATTTGCGGATACTGAGCGGCTAAATAGCTATCAGGATTACGTACATTTTACGCAAATTCAAGATGTGTTTTCGCTCATCAACTCTAAGCCGTTGAATAATAATATCCGCATGTATTTGGTCAACCGGAAACACTTTGTGATCTCCTCTGGGACTGAGAATTTATCCGTGATCAATGCCAACCTGGACAAGCTGATGAGCCGTGTCAATATTCACGAACCGGAGACCTTGCAATGGCTTGGGATGGCTGACAGCGGTTCTGGTAAAAGCAGCAGCTATTATATTGCCAGAGTTATCTATGACAGCCGGGAGAAACGGCAGGTGTCCGTGCTGCTTATCTCAATTCCTGAATCCTATTTCAATAAATTGCTCGGACCCGTCGAATTTGGCAAGGTTGCGTTATTTGATTCTGGAGGAGGCTTGATTGCTGGGAACTCAGAGCTGGCTCCAGAAGGCAAGGAAGCAAGAGGAAGCGTTCGTACGGCCAGAGCTATCGACAAATCTAATTGGCAGCTGATCTATGAAGCTTCGGAGAAAGAATGGTCGGGTCAGATCTCGCGGACGTTTTATAGTGGCATTGGCTTGGTACTCCTCTTATTTATTGTCTTTTCGGCTACCTCCATGCTGATTGCCAAAAGATTGCATAGTCCGATCATGAAGCTGCAGCGCGTTGTGCGCCAGTTCGGGATGGGGAATCTTGATGTCAGGCTGGAGGTCAAGGGCAAGGATGAAATCGCTGAGCTGGGGCAGACGTTGAATACTATGCTGGACCAGCTGCAAGGACTGATTCACGACATCGAGCTGGAGCAGGAACAGAAGCGGGTGATGGAGCTGGAGGCGCTGTTTATGCAGATTCGCCCCCACTTTTTGATCAACACGTTGAATTCGATTAAATGTAGTCTTATTTTGTCCAAAGATAAGCTGCATAGTGGGATCATCGATTCATTAATGAGTCTGCTCCGGGCCTATTTGAAGGTCAATGAACCGGCTACCTTGCGGGAAGAATGCAAACTGCTTGGCCATTATATCGATATAATGAAGATCCGCAACGAAATCCCTCTTGAACTGGAGGTCGATCTGGAAAAGGATACAGAGAAGCTCATCGTCCCTAAGCTGATTTTGCAGCCCCTTGTAGAAAATGCAATCGTCCACGGATTGGTTGACCACCCGGCACCGCGTATTGTCGTTCGCTCGCGAACGGTCCCTGATGGGATCATGATTGAAGTTGAAGATAATGGCTGCGGTGCAGGGGCTGAAGTTCTGGCGGGACTGAACCGCAGGTTACTGTATAAGGACGATGAACAGGATGAAGCTTATCAAAGGGTCGGGTTAATGAACGTAGTTCAAAGGCTGAGGCTGACCTATGGGCAGGATACCCGCTTGTCGCTGCATAATCTGCCGCAGGGTGGGGTGTCCGTTTCTCTGTATTTGCCGCAAGGCAATCATCAGGTTAATCTGTCAGAGAGAGAGGGATATTGATGTATAAAGTGATGCTCATAGACGATGATGTTCCTATGCTCAAAGTGCTTCAGCAGATGATTGACTGGGAGGCACATAGCTTGCAGATTGTCGGCAGCACCTATTCCAGTGCCAAGGCGTTATTAATGTTTGAGGAAGTGCAGCCTGACATTGTGATCACGGATATTGGTTTGCCGCAAAAGAACGGGATTGAGCTAGCCGATTGTTTCACCCGCATGAAGCCGGAGGTCAGAATTATTTTCCTGACCTGTCATGAGGATTTCCATTATGCTCAGCAGGCGGTAAAGCTGAAAGTAGATGATTATTTAATCAAGGACCAGCTTACAGAAGAGCAACTGGAGAAAAGCCTTGCCAAGTCCGTACACTTGCTTAAGTCGAAGATTGGCTTGATCAGCCATGGGGAGACAGGCTACAACAGCCAGCTCTTCCGGCAGAACCTGCTGCAAAGGGTGATTGGCGGTGCTCCGCCTGAAACCACACTGGCTTATGCGGCGCAAATCGGCATATCCTGGACGTATCCGTGGTTTATGCTGGGCACGGTTAGTATTCATTTTTCCAGTTTCGACAAGCGATACAAGCAGAGTGAGTATCCACTTATTTTATATGCTATTTACAATATAGCCTTGGAACTGTCCGAAACATGTGAAGGGATTACGCCTTTCTTGGAGCAAAAGAATATTGTGATTCTATATAATTACCGTGTGAATCTCGCGCAGAATGCCAGTCTTCATTTTCACGATTATTTACAGCGGCTGTGTTCCGAATGCTCCCATCTCCTAAAGATTCAACCCGGCATTATTGCCGTCACAGAGAAAATGGAGCTACAGGCGATTGGCCAGATCCATCGGCAGATTGTTCAGGACAAATGCGAGTTCTATGCAAGTGCGGATTACACGGTTCTGGATACTCTGCAAATCGCTTCTCCACGTTTCCAGCCTGCACCCCAAGGATTTCTGGACAGCTATATCCCGCAGATGGAACGGGCCGTGATTAAAAAAGACCTTGAAGCCATCCGTGGCACTCTACAGGAAATCGCTAGGACTGCAAAAGCAATGTCTATTCATCCTGGCGATTTCGCCCGGGATTTATCCTTTATGCTCCGCGGCATCGAGTTAATGTTTACGAGCCTGATGTTCGATGAGGATCTGTTCGTCTATCTCGTGCAGACCCGCACACTTGAAGATACGATGGAACTGGTGGAAAGAAAGCTTGTACAGATTACAGGCAGCAAGCAGCAGGTGACAGGAGCTTCTCCGCAGGAGCCCAAGCTGCAGCTTATCCAGCAGTATATCGACCAGCATCTTGGCGATAATATCACCTCAATTGATATGGCACGTTATCTGTTTCTGGATCCAAGCTATTTTTCGCGTTATTTCAAGCGCATGACTGGCCTGACCTTTACGGACTATGTACATCAGCACAAGATGAAGGTCGCTACCAAAATGCTGAAAATCTCCAGCCAGAACCTGGAGTCGCTGGCCGTCGGCCTGGGATATTCGGACAGAACCTATTTTTCAAAAGTGTTCAAAAAATATGTAGGAACTACGCCAAGCGAATATAAATCCAAACATTCGGTACGCTGAGAAGCACAATTGTCAACGATATGAACAGACCCGCCGCCCCTCTAGGGCGGTTTTTTGTTGTCGGCGGACAAAGGTCAAAATCTTGCACATTCCGGGTCATAATCACTCCTTCTTGCGGAAGGCGGATGTATTACTATAATGACAAATCAAATTGTCGAGGTGATACAACGTGGAGGCTGCAAAACAACCTGTGCCAAAAATTCTGCAAGAGAAGCGGAAATTCTGGACTCCGCAACGGAAAGAGGCTTTAACCGGGTGGCTGTTTTTGGCACCGGAAATTGTCGGGATGCTTTTTCTTAATGTATTTGCGCTTGGATTCTCACTTTATTTGAGCTTCTCGAAATGGGATCTATTGTCGGGAGTCAAAGGAATCGAGTTCATCGGATTGGATAACTATATCAAAATGTTCCATGATCCGAGTATCATTCAAGCTTTGAAGAACAATGCTTTTTATATGATTATGACCGTGCCGATACCGATTGCGATTGCGCTGGTGCTCGCGGCATTGATTCAAAACAGTGTGTTCCTCAAAAATTATTTTAAAGTGGCTTTCTTTATTCCTTATATTTCTTCAATTATTGCGATAGCTGCCGTATGGAGTGCATTGTTCCATCCGTCTCTTGGACCGATCAATCAGTTGCTGATGGAGTTTGGAATTTCCAGCCCTCCGAAATGGCTAGTTGATCCAAAGACCTCACTGTTATCCATTGCCATTATCAGTTCTTGGGCAAGTCTTGGCTACACCATTATTATCTATATGGCTGGCTTGACGAATATTTCCGATGAAATCTACGAAGCCGCCGAAATAGATGGCGCCAGCGCGCTGAAAAAATTCTTTGCCATCACAGTTCCGATGCTGCGTCCGACTACATTTTTCCTGCTTATTACCATGCTGATTGGCTCGTTTAAGGTGTTCGACATCATCGCCTTTTTGACCGAAGGCGGTCCGAATAATTCTTCTACCGTGCTTGTGTTCAGGATCTATGAGGAAGGGTTCAAATACTACAACATGGGCTACGCTTCTGCAATTTCCTGGCTGCTATTCGCTGTTATCGGCTTGATTACCGCAGCCACTTGGAAAATGAGAAATGAAGAATAAAGGGGGGAGATTAACATGCAACTGATTAGAAAAAATATGTCCAGAGTGATCACTACCTGCATCATGGGGGCTTTGTCCATTGTGTTTCTTATTCCGCTGATCTGGATGATTTCCGCAGCCTTCAAGTATGAAAAAGATGTAATGCGCTTCCCGATCCAATGGATTCCCGAGAAGATCAATGTAGCGTATAATTTCAAGATGGTTTGGATGGGACGGGTACCTTTCTCCCATTTCTATTTAAACTCCTTTAAAGTTGCGATTATTACAACCTGCATCACACTGATCATTTCATCTATGTCGGCGTACGCCTTGACCAAAATCAAATTTAAAGGACGGAATATGGTCTTTCTGGCGCTGCTGTCGTTCATGATTATTCCTGACCAGGCCACGCTGATTCCGCGTTTTCTGCTGATTCGTTGGTTCGGCCTCTATGATACTCATGCTGCTATCGTATTAATGAGTATGTTCTCCATCTACTTCACGTTCTTGCTGCGGCAATTTATGATTGGTATCAGCGACGAATATATTGAAGCGGCACGAATTGATGGTGCAGGCCATTTGCGGATATTCTGGTCTATTATTGTTCCGCTCTGCAAGCCGGTGCTCGCTACCGTGGCGATCATCAAATTTATCTGGACCTGGAATGACTACCAGAATCCGCTGATCTTCTTGCTAAACAAGAATCTGTACACTATCCCACTCGGTATGACACTGTTCCGGGACGATTATTCGAACAACTATGCGATTATGATGACGGCAGCCGTTTCGGCGATCATCCCATTGGTCATCGTGTTCATTGCCCTGCAAAAGCAAGTCATTAACGGAATCTCCTTGGGAGGCGTAAAGGGCTGACTTGCGGGTATGCAAAAGAGGGTAAAAGTCAAAAATGTGATCCTACTACAGCAAAATTGTGCACTTGGCTTGTACAGCGGGTGCCTATAATAAGAAATGAACAAGGCACTATACTTAAATTTCAGTGCGGGGGGAAGTAAAATGAAAACAAAGGGCAAAAAAAGATTATCCGTTGTACTAGGCTCCATGCTGGCGGTTTCCTTAACGTTAAGCGCCTGTGGAAATTCCGGAAATTCAGAGAAGAATGGCGGTGCTGAAGCCAGTACGAATGCCGGGAACACCAAGGTGGACAAGCAAGTCGCCATCAAATATTACAACTGGGACAATGAAGCCCAATCAGCAGGCACGGATGCCATGCTGCAGGAATTTATGGATCAGAACCCAAATATCAAGGTAGAGCATGTGACACTCGTTCCCGGTGATTCTGTGGAGATGCTGAAGAAACTCGACTTCCTGATTTCATCCGGCGAAGCGATTGACGTTGTTCAGGTACCAAGCCTTGGAGGCGTACTTGAACGGGCGACCCGGGGAGCACTTGCCCCGCTGAATGAATTCTATGAGAAGGATAACCTCGTTCCTGAGGATGAATATTATGTGAATGCTAAGGTAGACAACAACTATTATGGGATGCAATATACCAAGAGCAGCAACTATGTAATGCTGAATAAAGATGCACTGGATGAAGCTGGGCTGCCTGTACCTACTTTTGGCTGGACATGGGATGACTACCGCGACTATGCCAAAAAACTGACCAAAGGTGAAGGCGTAGACAAACGTTACGGCACATACTTCCACACCTGGGAGTTGTATATGAACGCTCCGGCCCAAACGATGATGAAAGATCCATTCGTGTATGATGACGGGACGACCATTTTCGCGGATCCAACCTATAAATACTTCTTCCAGCTGCGCAAAGATATGGAGTCTGCTGATAAATCTGCGAAAACTTATGCAGACGCTTTAGCGGCTAAGCTCAATTACCGCACGGAATTCTTTAATGAAGAAGCCGCTATGATTCTGGCTGGTAACTGGACGATTGCTGATCCGGGCAATACTGAGCAGTATCCGCATGATTTCAAGACAGCTTTTGCTCCGGTACCGGTGCCTCCGGCAGGATCGGAACCAAAAGAATACGAGGGCAAATACTTCACCAGCGGCAATATGCTGGCGATGGGCGCTACTTCGAAGAACAAAGAGGCGTCTTTCCAACTGATGAGATTTATGTCAACGGCTGTTAGTGATAACAGACTGGAATTCTCCGGTTATAAAAAAGCGGATAATGAAGCCTTGCTGACCAAACTGGTAGCTGGCAAAGAGGATATGTATGATATGGATTCACTCAAATATACACTCTTTGACAGTGCAATTCAGTTCCTTGATGGCGCGCAGGTGATGACGACTGCAACGTCCGAATTGACCAAAATAATCGATGACGGCTTCAGCAGATTTATGCTTGGAAATGAATCGATTGATAAGGTGCAGCAATGGATGGTTGATGAAGCAACAAAAATTATCAACGAAAAAGGTGTTATCAAATAAATAGGGAATAAGCAAGTATCACAAGTTGTGGACGGGGCTTTGGAAGGTCATCAACTGGCTTTCCAAAGCCTTATTTATATATTGGGCCTACACAAACATATGGGAGAGTGTAGAAATGATGGAAAGCAGATTTTCACAGAACAAGCCGGAAGAGCAACTGGCGCTGCCTTCTAGGGAACAGCTGGAGTGGCAGGACCTGGAGCTGGGGATGTTTTGCCATTTTGGCATCAATACGTTTTGCGATCAGGAGTGGGGAGAAGGCAATGATTCACCTGCGGTCTTCAATCCGCTTCATTTGGATGCCCACCAATGGGTTAGTACAGCCAAAGAAGCTGGATTCCGTTATTTTATACTGACAGCTAAACATCATGATGGCTTCTGCTTGTGGCCGACTGCGACAAGTACTTATTCTGTGGCTTCTAGCCCATGGAAAGAAGGGCGCGGCGATGTCGTCAAGGAATGCGCGGAGGCTTGCCGTGAACTTGGAGTTGGCTTCGGCATTTATTTGTCTCCGTGGGACAGACATGAGCCCTGTTATGCAGATCCGCAAGCGTACGATGATTTCTATGCCCTGCAATTACAAGAGTTGCTTACGGGCTATGGTCCGCTTACGGAAATTTGGTTCGACGGCGCAGGGTCGGAGGGCCGCAATTACGATTGGCAGCGGATTATGGATCTGATCAAGCGCCACCAGCCAGGCGCCATGGTGTTTAATATGGGGGCACCAACGATCCGCTGGGTTGGCAATGAGGATGGCGTTGCTCCTTATCCATGCTGGAACACTGCAAATTCTGCGCGGGGTAGCATGTTCAGTGAAGCTTCATTGAACTGGCTTCCCGGAACGCCGAGCTGGGTGCCTGCGGAATGCGATGTGCCCATCCGTAAAGACCGCTGGTTCTGGCATCCTGAGGAGGAGCATCTGCTGCTGTCTCTGGAGCAGCTAATGGATATTTATTATCGTTCGGTTGGACATGGGGCAACTTTGCTGCTCAATGTAGCCCCTGACAACCGCGGGCTGTTTCCGGAGGCTGATGTGCAGCAGCTGCTGGAATTCGGCAAGGAGATAAGACGCAGATTTGACAAGGCTCTGGCGGTAACAGCAGGTACTGGAGATATTGTTGAACTGGAATTGCCAGCAGCTACTGTGATTGATCATGCCGAGATTATGGAGGATATCGCTTACGGCGAAAGAGTAGAAGGATATATGCTGGAAGCGTACAGCAACGGAGCGTGGCTGGAGTTGAAGCGTGGCAGTTCGATTGGCCATAAGAAAATCGACGCCTTCCCTCCGGTTGTCGCAGAGAAAATCCGCTTACGGGTGTCAGAAGCTGCCGCAAGCCCCAAGATTAGACGGCTTGCCGTCTACCACTGCGGGGAATCGTTAGAATAAATATTAATAAAGGAGGTTGTCGATAATGAGCCTGCTCACCTGGAACGACGGACACTATTTGCTGGACGGACAGCCTTATCGTATCGTATCAGGAGCCATTCATTATTTTCGGGTTATGCCTGAATATTGGAAAGACCGGCTGCTGAAATTGAAAGCCTGTGGATTCAATACCGTGGAGACCTACATCGCCTGGAATATACATGAACCTAAAGAAGGGCAGTTCGTATTTGATGGCATGGCCGATGTGGTATCTTTTATCGAACTGGCTGGTGAACTTGGGCTTCATGTTATTGTCAGACCGAGTCCATTCATCTGTGCAGAGTGGGAGTTCGGAGGCCTGCCGGGCTGGTTGCTAGCTTACGGGGAACTCCAGCTTCGCTGCTGTGACCCTCTTTATTTAAGCAAGGTAGACCGTTATTACGATGAGCTAATGCCTCGGCTGGTTCCGCTGCTCTCCACACATGGCGGACCAATTCTGGCCGTTCAGGTAGAAAATGAATATGGCAGCTATGGTAATGACAGTGGCTACCTGGGCTATATGCGTGATGGACTGGTCAGCAGAGGGATCGATGTGCTGCTATTTACTTCCGACGGGCCAACCGATGAGATGTTGCTCGGCGGAACACTGGAGGATGTGCATGCGACAGTCAATTTCGGCTCCAGTACAGAGGAATCCTTCCGCAAATATCGGGAATACCGCTCTGAAGAGCCGCTTATGGTGATGGAATACTGGAACGGCTGGTTTGATCACTGGATGGAGGATCATCATGTACGCGATGCCGGGGATGTAGCAGGTGTTCTGGATGAGATTCTGACACAGGGCTCCTCATTTAATATGTACATGTTCCATGGTGGAACCAATTTTGGTTTCTATAATGGTGCGAATCATATCGTCACCTACGAGCCAACGACTACAAGCTATGACTATGATGCCCCGCTCACGGAATGGGGAGATACGACGGAGAAATTTGAAGCTGTCCGGTCGGTACTCAGCAACCATGGATTTGCCCCGACTTGTCCACTCCCTGAGCCGATTCCGAAGATTTCTTACGGGAAAGTCGCTTTGACGGAAAGAGCGGAACTATTCACAGCTTCCAATCTGGAGAAGTTATCAGAGACGGTGAACAGCGTGTGTGTACAGCCGATGGAGAAGCTCGGACAATCCTATGGTTTTATATTGTACAGCACTTATGTGAAAGGGCCGCGCTCTAGACAGAAACTCTACATCGAGGGCGTGCGCGATCGGGCGCAGGTCTTCCTGGATGGACAGGTGCTTGGGGTGATTGAGCGCTGGAATCCGCTGCCACTGGAACTTTCCATCCCCGCTGGGGGAGCGCAGCTGGATATCCTCGTCGAGAACATGGGACGAATCAATTACGGGCCGCTCATTCGCGATCCGAAAGGGATTCTGGACGGGGTTCGGATTGATAACCAGCTGCAATATAACTGGACGATTCGTACTTTGCCGTTGGAACAGGAACAGCTGGATTCACTAGCGTACAAGAAGCACCCGGTGGAGAAGCAGCAAACTGCGACCCTTTCGGGTCTGCCCGGATTCTACCGGGGGAGCTTCGAGGCGGAGGAGATTGGCGATACCTTTCTACGATTCGATGGATGGAATAAAGGGGTCGCCTGGATCAATGGTTTTAATCTGGGCCGCTACTGGAACGCAGGGCCGCAACGCGCCCTATATATCCCGGGCCCATTGCTGCGCAAGGGGCGCAATGAACTTGTTCTTTTGGAGCTGCATGGCCGTGCGGAGACTTGCGAGATTGAGCTTGTGGACCTTCCTGATCTGGGAAGAACTTCGGCCGTCGATGACGCCGTGTTGAATTTTGTGCAGGATGATAACTTGTAGATGCCTTTAGCTTTAACCAATTCTAAGATTGGGGTGAACAAATGCGTAAACCAAGTCTATTTTTAGTATTAGTTCTCATTGTTGATCTTTTTTCTTCCTGTGGGGGAGTTCTTTATCCCTCGCATAGCAGGGCATCTGCGGCTGCATCAAATCTTATGCTTAACGGAAGCTTTGAGAATACAACGACAGCCCTTGACTCAACCTGGACAGGGGTTACAGACGCTGCTCCGGTGGGCTGGAGCTTATGGGTCCCTACAGGTAGCGGGAAAGGCACGAATAAAACAGCGAATATCAAGATAGACGCTGGCACTGCGCATGAAGGAACCCGGTCCATGCTGTTCGATGCCTTTGCCACAAGCAGGATTTCCATCAATCAGGGGGTAACTTCGGTTATCCCCGGTAAATCCTACAGACTTAAAGTCTGGCTAAAGACGGACAACGTCACTGGACAGGGAGCCTACTTTAGAACACAGTATTACAATACTGCCAAAGTGGGAGATGGACCTTCCTCTCCCAAAATAACAGGCACACAGGACTGGAGTATGCAGCAAGTACTTCTAACTATGCCGGCTAACGCGACGAAGCTAGTCATCGAGCCTTTTTTGGAGACTGGAAAAGGAAAGCTATGGATAGATGATATCGCATTGGAGGAATATGCGGGTCTTACAGGAATTGCGCTAGACCGTACGGCCTTTTCTATGGTCAAAGGGGACACGGTTGCACTTCTGCCCACTTTATCCCCTATAACGGCGGTGGATAAAACGGTAGTGTGGACTTCGAGCAATCCAGAAGCTGCGACTGTGGACGCACTTGGTAATGTAATGGGTACGGGGATCGGCTCTTCGACCATCAAGATCGCCACACCGGATGGTAGCCTTGCAGCCGAATGTCTGGTTACTGTCGAAGCTCCCGACATGATACAGGCCTACAATAAACTGAGGCTGAAATGGTACGACCGATTAAGTGGTGGTCAATACGATGGGAGTGATCCTGATATAGCTGCTAGTATTAGCGCTCAGGCTGCATCGGCTGCTGCACTTTGGGAGAGTATGGATAAATCCTCCGGCCGCACCTCCTTGTGGAGTGATACCGCGAGCACTACAGATTCGCAGTTTATTACAAGCGCTTACAATCGCTTGAAGACTATGGCATTGGCCTATTCTGTGGAGGGATCGGAGCTTTACGGCAACAGCGCTTTGGCGAATGATATTGTAAGCGCAATCAATTGGATGTATACAAACCGCTATAATCCGAGCAAAAGCGCTTATGGAAACTGGTGGGACTGGGAGATTGGCACGCCGCAGATTGTGAATGATCTTATGGTGCTCATGTACGACCATCTAACACCGCAGCAAATCAATCAGTATCTTGCGGCTATTGATGCCTTCTGTCCAGACCCCAAAGTAGGGTCGGTGCTTGGCGTTAAGGGCACGAAGATGACGGGAGCAAATCTACTAGATAAAGCGCTTGTGGTCACGGTAAGAGGCGTGATTGGCAACAACAGTGCAAAGATCATTCAGGGCCGTGATTCTATTGGCTCCGAGTATGTGTACACGACCCATGGTGACGGTGTGTATAAGGATGGTTCCCTCGTTCAGCATAATAATATTGCCTATACGGGAGGATATGGTTCGGTCTGGCTCAAAGGGACGGCGGATATGTCTTATCTGCTGACCGATTCTCCATGGCCAATAACGGACCCGAATGTTCTGAACATTTACGAATGGGTGGCTCAGACTTACGAGCCGGTGATCTACAACGGTCAATTTATGGATTCGGTAAATGGCAGAGGTATATCTAGAAAAGGAAGCGGCAGCGCAAGAGGGTTAATTGTCACCTTGCTGCGGATGGCTGAAACTGCTCCGGAGAATATTGCAGTATCCATTAAGCAAGCGGCGAAAGAATGGATCTCAGCGAATATGACATCCGGCAATTATTATGAAGGGTTGTCGCTTGCCGATATAACGATTGTGAAAAAGCTGATGAATGACGGGAAGATCAATCCAAGAGGAGCTCTCATTAAGAATCAGGTATTCGCCGGCATGGACCGGGTGGTTCATCTACGCGAAGGTTACGGCTTCGGTTTGAGTCTGTTCTCGAATCGTATCTCGGCGTTTGAGAAAGGGAATAACGAGAACCTGAAAGGATGGTATACGGGGATTGGGATGACCTATTTATACAATCAGGATCTGACCCAATACCGCAATGACTTCTGGCCTACCGTCAATTCCTATCGCTTGTCTGGCACGACAACGGATGGATCGGGGCAGGGGATGGTGCCTGTGGAATGGAAAAGTTACATGAATCCGAAAAACTGGGTGGGTGGATCGTCGCTGGAAGGCCTATACGGTGCAGCAGGTATGGATTTCTCACTCTCCCAAGTGACCGGTAGCGATTTGCAAGGCAAGAAATCCTGGTTTATGTTCGATGATGAGATTGTGGCGCTTGGTTCGGGAATTTCCAAATCAACTGCCGGCCCGCAGTCTGTTGAGACGATTATCGATAACCGGATGCTAAACGAAGTGGGAAACAACAAACTTCTAATCAACGGAGCTGTAGAACCGTCACAGTCCGGATGGTCAGCGACGTTAAAGAACGTTCAATGGGCCCATCTGGAGGGTAATGTGCCAGGTTCCGACGTGGGCTACTATTTCCCTGAAGCTCCAAGTATACTGGCGCAACGTGAAGCCAGAACCGGCAGTTGGAAAGAGATTAATGCCACTCAATCCGATGTTCCCATTACGCGCAACTACTTAAGCCTGGCAGTTGAGCATGGAGATACGCCTACGAATGGCTCATACTCCTATGTTCTGTTGCCTAATCGTGACATTGCCGGTACTGAAGACTATAGTGGCAACCCGGATATCGAAGTGTTGAGCAACAGCAAGGATGTGCATGCAGTCAGAGAGAAAAAGCTGGGCATAACCGCCGCTAATTTCTGGAATGCCGGAACGGTGGATTTCATCAAGGCACGCAATCCAGCTTCCGTGATGATTCAGCAGACCGATCAGGAGCTTATCGTTTCGGTGTCTGATCCTACACAATCGCAAAACCTATTGGCCCTAGAACTGGATGTGCCGGGGTTGACATTGCTCAGCAAAGACAGCAAGACGGAAGTAGTGCAAGCTTCGGGAAATACAGTTATAACGGTGGATGTGAAGAATTCTATAGGGGCAACGCATGTATTGAAATTTAATATTACTGAAGGAGAGACTCCAAAAGACGAATATGACGAGCTTCGTGGAAGATGGGTGGAGTATTTGACCGGAGGGCAATCCTTCGACCCGAATAACCCGGACATTGCCAAGTCTATAAAAACTTTATCCGATAAGATCAGTAATCAGGAGCGAACTGGATTCTGGGATACGATGAACAAGCAAATGAACCGTACTTATTTATGGAGCGATAAGCCGGGCAGCACAGCGGATGCTTTTGATACGGCAGCCTCTTATAACCGGTTGAAGGATATGGCTATTGCCTTTTCGACATCCGGCTCACCATTGTACGAGAATATGCAGTTGAAATCAGATATTCTGGACGGTTTAGATTTCCTATACGCGAATTGGTATAACGAAACCAAACTGGAGAAAGGCAATTGGTTCGAATGGGAGATCGGCATTCCGCTTGCATTGGGAGATACGATGGCCTTAATGTTCGAGTATTTGTCAGGCGATCAGATTACCAAATATACCAAAGCCATTGATAAATTCTGCCCGGACCCAACCAAACGGACCAATCAACCCTCGTTGATGGAAACCGGCGCGAATCGGCTGGATAAAGCACTGGCAGTGGTCTTGAGGGGCATTTATAATCGTGACAGCGCGAAGATCAAACAAGGGCGGGATGCAGTTAGCCAAGTATTACCCTATGTGACCCGCGGAGACGGATTTTATGAGGACGGCTCCTTTATCCAGCATAATAATATTGCTTATACCGGCAGTTATGGGGCTGTATTGCTTGGCGATATGATGAAAATGATGACTTTGCTGACAGGGTCCTCTTGGCCGCTGACTGATACCAATATGAAGAATGTATACAACTGGGTAACGGATTCTTATGAACCTCTTGTCTACAGAAAATTAATGATGGATATGGTGTTCGGTAGATCGATAGCCCGGGGAAACCGGCAGCTCGTGCCTTGGTCGCATATTTTGCGGCTGGCTTCTTCCGCGCCACCGGAGCAAGCGGCCCGATTTAAATCGATGGTGAAGTATTGGTTCGAAGCCGATACGGTAGTAGAAAGTTATTACGACGGTCTAAGAGTAGCCGATATTGTTCTGCTCCAGACGCTTATGGACGATCCAGAGGTGCAGCCATCAGGAGACCTTACTGTGCATAAGCAGTTTTCGGCTATGGACCGGATTGTCCACCATCGGCCTGGATATGCCT
Source organism: Paenibacillus sp. FSL F4-0122 (assembly GCF_038002845.1). NCBI lineage: Bacteria > Bacillati > Bacillota > Bacilli > Caryophanales > Paenibacillaceae > Paenibacillus > Paenibacillus sp. FSL F4-0122. Next base: position 534,701 of record NZ_JBBODI010000001.1, on the reverse strand, counting down.
TTGGGATCAGCATGTCTTCGGCCCGAATTGCCAACTATGAAGCGGGCACAGAGAATCTGAAGGGCTGGTATACAGGCGAAGGCATGACCTATCTGTATAATCAGGATCTGGATCAATATGCAGATGCATTCTGGCCGACCGTGAACGCTTACCGTCTACCTGGGGTTACATCGGATGGGGCAAGTCGCGGTGCAGCCAAGACTACATCTAAAACATGGGTGGGAGGATCATCCATAGACGGCCTTTATGGAGCGGCCGGCATGGATCTGGATCCGGATAACAGCACATTGTCCGGTAAAAAGTCCTGGTTCATGTTCGATGATGAAATCGTAGCGCTTGGGGCAGGCATTACAAGCACAGATAACCGCAAGGTGGAGACCATCGTAGATAACCGTAAGCTCAAGGCGAGCGGAGACAATGTACTTACGGTCAACGGAGAGGCCAAGCCATCCGCGCTGGGTTGGTCTGAGTCAATGAATCAGGTGCATTGGGCACATCTGGAAGGCAATGTTCCCGGCTCGGGAATCGGTTATTATTTCCCTGATGCCCCAACGATTGACGGTCTGCGTGAGTCTCGGACTGGCGCATGGAAGGATATTAATCAAGGGGGATCAACGGAGCCGATTACGAGAAATTATGCCAGCCTGTCGATTGCTCAGGGAACGAATCCGGTGAATCAATCGTATTCGTATGTGCTTCTGCCGAATCAGGATGAAACGGCGACAGCGCGCTATAGCAGTAGTCCTGACATCGAAATTATAGCCAACACGGATAGTGTGCAAGCCGTCAAGGAACAGAAGCTGGGACTTATGGCTATGAACTTCTGGGTACCGGGAATGATCGAATCCGTGCGCGCCAATCATCCAGCCTCCATTATTATCAAGGAGTCTGGAGATGAACTGACGATAGCCATTTCGGATCCGACACAGTCTCAATCTGTGGTGAATGTGGATGTCGGCAGAACCGCGCTGGAAGAACTGATGAAAGATCCAACCGTAACGGTACTGCAGACCTCGCCGAGGATTGAACTCGCAATTCATACAAGCGGGTCCAAAGGAAAAAGCCATGTTGTCAAGTTCAGAATTGATCCGAATGCCGAACCTTCTGAGCCTTCCGATTCGGAACCAGACGAAGCGGCAATAACGAAGCTGTATGTTTCTGAAGATGCGTATGTCAATGGAGGATCGAAAGCTGCAGTCAATTATAGTTCGGTCAATTACTTGCAAATCAGAAATGGCAGCGGGGACACAGACAGAAGGGTTTATCTAAAATTCGATCTGAGTCCGTTTGTCGGTGAAGTCGGTTCTGTGAAGCTGAATGTGTTCGGAAAGACAAATGACGGGGCAGGCACTTTGTCCGATATCGGTGTATTTGGAGTCCAAGATGATGATTGGACGGAGGCAACGCTAAATTACAATAATGCTCCAAAAATCGGTACTCAAGCTGCGCTGCAGACTTTTTCCGGACCGGAGCAGTGGCGGCAGTTCGATATCACCTCATGGGTTGGCACGGAGTTCCCTTCCGATCCGGTGATAAGTCTGGCTCTTAGGCAGGTAGGCTATAATCTCGCCACAGACATAAGAAGCCGTAAGAATGAGAATGGCAAATATGCCGCGTATCTGGAAATTTTGCCGAAAGATACAACACCTCCAGTCACGAAGGCTACCATACTTGGAGAAACAGGAGAAGGGGGCGCATATAAGGGCAAAGTCAATATCACTTTTGATGTCACCGACCAATCCAATGGGGGAGCTGTCGGCTGGGGAGTCAAGCGGACAGAATACCGGCTCAATGGTGGTGCATGGAATACGGTTACTCAGAGCGTATATATCGAGAACCCCGGAACCTTCGGGATCGATTATCGTTCGGTGGATAAGGCTGGCAATGTAGAGCCGTTCCGACAGCTTCAGGTGACGGTCATGGAGCCTACAGAAAGAGTCTCAACGGCAATTAGCGGCCCGGAAAGCCTGGGTGTCGGGGAGACCGGAACGGCGGTTACTTCGGTAGTGTACAGCGATGGTAGCCGTTATATAGTAACCGAAGGTATAGTCTATGAGAGCAGCGATCCTAACGTCGCAAGTATAGGCAAAGATGGCCATATTGAAGCTAAAGGCCCGGGCGTTTCGGTTATTTCATCCGTATATGACAACATGACCGCTTCCTATTTATTAAAGGTGTATGAACAACTGCCGGAGCTCGTCTCTATTTCGTTAAGCGGTCCGACATCCTTGGAAATAGGGCAGAGCGGTAAGGTGGTCACAACGGCGGTATATAGTGATGATAGCCACCTTACGGTAACAGAGGGTGTGATCTACGAGAGCAGTAACAGGAAGGTAGCCACAGTAACGGCAACGGGGCAGCTGCAAGCACTTGATCCGGGCATGACAGTGATTACTGCAAGTTACGGAGGACGGCAGAGCAAGCTGACGCTTCAGATTCTACAAGCGGAAGACAATACTTCAACTGTTCCGAGTCCGCAACCACAAGTGCCTTCCGTACCGGAGGTAACGGCGGGGCGGCTGCAACTAAACGCAGCTTCGTTGAACGATCTTTCGGCAGCCATTGTCTACGAGGGTAAATTGAGAATGCTAGTATTGCCGGGGATGGCAGCAGACATGCTCAAACAGAAGCCGCTTCGGGTAGAGGCTTCTAACTTTAATGTGACCCTTCCGGCAGCGGTGCTTCAACAATTACGGGGTTTGATTCCTGCGGAGCAATTGGCCGGTAGCCAGATCTTTCTGGAGGCTTCTGAGGTGAATGGGGAAGCGGCGCAGAGAATACTAGCTAGCGCAGAGAAGAAATCTGGTGCAGTGCTAAACCAGGCAGGAGAGTTCCTTCTCTTTAACCTGTATATTGTTGCTGGTGACGGTACAAGAAGCATACTTCACCAATTTGTTGAGCCCGTTACATTAGAGCTTAACGCCTACCCTGAGGCCAAAAGGAATTTGCTCGGCGGCTATTATTTTCCGGATTCCGGAAATATAGAGTATGCGGGCGGTTCCTGGCTGAAGGGCAAGGTGGCTTTGCGCACCGAATACTTAGGCACATATGCTGTGCTGGAATACAACAAATCGTATGACGATGTTCCTTCTGGACATTGGGCGGCGGCGGTTGTACAAGAGCTAACGGCCAAACATCTGATTCAAGGAGTCGGACTTCGGAATTTCGAGCCGAACCGGTCAGTGACCCGTGCAGAATTTACAGCTATGCTGATCCGCTTGCTGGGACTTGAAGGGAAATCATCTACAGCATTTGCGGATGTATCTGCGGATGAGTGGTATGCGGAGGAAGTGGCGCAGGCTGTAGAGGCGGGGATAGTCCATGGGGTGAGTGAGACTCTCTTCGCTCCAGAAGCCCCTATTTCCCGCCAAGAGATGGCGGTCATGGTGATGCGAGCCTACCAATATGTCAGCGGGAAAAAGGTGGAACCAAAGCCTGTAATCCAATTCGGTGACTTGCGTGCGGCTGCCTCATGGGCCCGTGAATCGATCATTGCTGCCCAAGCCCTTGGACTTATCCAGGGTCGAAGTGACCAGCAATTCGCTCCGGGAGGCTCAGCAACTCGAGCTGAGAGTGCAATGGTTCTATACAATCTTTTAGCAATTAAGACTGAAAAGTAAGAATTTGAAGCCAGGGCTTTGGGAAGGTTCAGTAGAACCATTCCAGAGCCCTTTTGGCGTTTAGAGAAATCGGCAGGTTTGGATGGGCAGAGCTTTCGTTGAGGTTTCATTTCTACTCGGTTTGTGAATAATGGAGGATTGAATAGGAAGGGAGCATTAGAGATGCAGGTGTATATGGACATTGTGCTTCGGGCCTTTGTTGCTATGATCATGCTTTTGCTGATCGCCAAAATATTGGGAAAACAAACGTTATCTAACTTGACCTTCCACGATTTCGTGACGGGTATTATATTGGGCTCAATAGCCGCGAACTTGGCGTTTAATAAACAGTTGCATTCTTCCTACATGATCCTGGCGCTTATAGTCGTTACCGTTACATCTTTTTTACTATCTGTCATCGCTTTAAAAAGTCGTAAAATGAGAAGCTGGATTTCAGGTTCACCCACTGTACTTATTGAGGATGGGAAAATTCTTGAGCAAAATATGAAAAAGGTAAGGTATTCGTTGGACTCTTTGGATCAGGCATTGAGAGAAAAGGAAATCTTTAATCTAGAGGTAGTAGAATACGCTGTGCTGGAAGATAACGGAATGGTGTCTGTATTAAAGAAACAAGAGTACCAATATGTTACCCGAAAAGATCTAAAGCTGTTGTCCGTTCCTCAGAGCTTTCCCGTTGAATTGATTATGGATGGAATAGTGCTTGCAGATAATCTTAAGGATAATAGCCTGACCCACGAGTGGCTGGAGAACGAGTTAAGACGTAAGGGAAAACAAATTTCTGATGTGTTTTACGGGGTAAGAGGAACGCAGCAGCAGCTCATTTTTGACTATTATGAAGACGGGATAAAGAAACCTATTGATAAAGAATAGCTTTTGTTCATATTGGAGATTGACGGATACCTAAGCAGCATCTTATAATGTTTGTATAATTATTAATTAGTTAATAAAAATATAAACGTTGAGAGGCGGTATTTAACCATGGCAGAACGTGCGATCCTTAATACTGACATTCGCAAAGGAACGATTAACAGAAATATTTACGGACATTTTTCTGAGCATCTTGGCCGTTGTATTTATGAAGGGATTTGGGTTGGAGAAGATTCAACTATTCCTAACACCAACGGTATTCGTAATGATGTCGTGAAAGCGCTTAAGGAAATTAAAATTCCTGTACTTCGCTGGCCAGGCGGATGTTTCGCGGATGAATATCACTGGAAAGATGGTATCGGAGCCCGTGAAGGTCGTAAACGTATGATCAACACTCACTGGGGCGGAACCGTTGAGAACAACCATTTTGGTACGCATGAATTCATGGAATTATGTGAGATGCTGGAATGTGAGCCTTACATTAACGGTAATGTGGGCAGTGGTACCGTTCAAGAGATGTCCGAATGGGTGGAGTATTTAACCTTTGGAGGCGTATCTCCAATGTCCGAGCTTCGCCAGCAGAATGGCCATCAAGAGCCTTGGGCTGTGACTTATTTTGGCGTGGGGAATGAGAACTGGGGCTGCGGCGGGAATATGCGTCCAGAATATTATGCAGATCTTTATCGCCAATATCAGACGTATGTACGTAATTACGGGGACAATCGTATTCACCGGATTGCTTGTGGTCCTAACGTGGATGATTATCACTGGATGGAGGTTCTGATGCGTGAGGCAACACGCTTTATGGACTCGATTACCCTGCATTATTATACAATCCCTGGTCCAGCATGGGAGAATAAAGGTGCAGCTACAGGCTTTGAAACGAGTGAATGGTTTAGTACATTAGAGAAAGCCCTTCGCATGGATGAGCTGATCACCAGACATGGCGTTATTATGGATAAATATGATCCGGATAAAAGAGTAGGCCTTATCGTAGATGAGTGGGGAACTTGGTATGATGTAGAGCCGGGAACGAATCCAGGATTCCTGTATCAACAAAATTCAATTCGGGATGCTCTTGTGGCAGGCGTGACCTTGAATATTTTCCATAAACATAGTGACCGGGTACGTATGGCAAATATTGCGCAGACGATTAACGTACTTCAGGCAGTTATATTGACCGAAGGGGAAAAGATGGTGCTGACTCCTACGTATCATGTGTTCAATATGTTTAAAGTCCATCAGGATGCGGAGCTGCTGGATTTGGCACTGGAAAGTGGCACTTACAGCTTTGAAGGCCGTGAGATTCCTGAAGTATCTGCTTCGGCTTCCGTAACTGCTTCTGGAATCATTCATGTCAGCCTTTGCAACTTGAACCATGCAGCTTCTGCTACTGTACCACTCGAGCTTCGTGGTCTTTCCGGGAAGAAGGTTGAAGTGACAGGCACAACACTTACCGGTGACAAAATTGATGCTCACAATACCTTCAGCCAACCGGAGGCAGTAGTGCCGCAAGCCTTCACTGCCTTTACTCTGGAGGGCGATCTTCTTAATGTTGAACTGCCTCCAATGTCAGTAACTGTGCTGGAGATTACGCCGAAGGCTTAAGGTGGTGTTACCATGTCAACAACATCAACATGCAAGGGATGCAGAGAGGATTATAAAGTTACGCCAACGCAGATTAATCGTATCTTGTCTTCTTCCATGTTTAAGCCAGAGTTTTGTGTTCCAGATGAAGTTTACGCTGAACGGGTTGCCCTTTGTGGGACTTGCCCTAAGCTGCACGAAGGGGTAACTTGCGTCGCTTGCGGTTGCATCATCCCCGTAGTAGCCAAGCTTAAGGAACGTAGTTGTCCATTACCCGGGGGTGGCTTGTGGGGCCCCTTTATCGAAAAGAATTAAGCTAAAATAAGAGCCGCATTCGACTCTCCAATGGGAGGTGAATGCGGCTTTATTCTTGGTTATCCGTATAGAACAATTCAACGATTAGATCTTCATTGTAATTTCCAAAACCTTTGCCAAAAAGAGTAATCCCGCCAATATGCTCGGCATCTTCATCTACGGAAAGCTTAAAAGACCACTGTTTGTCACGGATATTCACTTGATCAAGGGTAACTTCTGAGAGCTTCAAACCATCCATAAATGTACCTTTTGCTGTAATGCGCAGCTGCTTGAGCAAGCCGTATTGGTTCGTGAGTGCTGGCCACCAGGCCGGTGTATATTTACCACGGCTATCCCCGTAGTCACCAGGACTTGTCCAGAATCCAAGCTTCACTCCGTTCAGAGTGAATGTGATATCCGAAGGCCAATTATTATTAATGGAAGGTGCTTCGGAAGCAATTTCCATGGTTATAATCAATTCCTCAGGATGCTGGCTGGAGAGTAGGAAATTAGGGATTTTATATTCAATAAATCCTTTGCCGAACCAAAGAATCCCCGCATTCATACGCTCAAGATCCCAGAAATATCGGGGATCATCAAAACTGCCGATCACTTTCTCAGTAGTTGCAAGACCACAGGTTGGCTCGATCAGGAAGTCGGAATAATGTCCAACCGGAATTTCCTTACGATAACTTTTGCGCTCATTGATTTGTCTGCCTGGAAAGGTGATTTCTGCTCCTTCAGCAGCTAGAGTACAGATCTTTTGCAGACCACTTCGACCAGGTGCCATATGCGTCTGGATCAGGCCGGCAGCTTCCAGCTTACGCACATGCATAGTCATAATTGCGCTGCTCAAATTTACTGCTGCGGCCAATTCCTTAACATTCATAGGATTTTCGGCAAGCAAACGCAACATGTGTAGGCGTACTGAGCTGGCTAAAGCTTCATAGACGGGAAGGGATTCTTCCGACAGGTCAAGTTTCATAAATGGCCTCCAATTAAAATTTATGGGCTAATCGCCGATGATTAAGAAATTTATTAATAACAATATAAAAATCGACGTTTATCTCGGACGTATAGTTAATGATTATATTAGTTAAATACTTTTTTTACAATATGGGACTTTAAAAAAAGAACGGAGCCTGTGGCTCCGCTCTCTCTTTTCAAATCAAGTCTTGCTTAATCTACGTTCGAGCTATACTCTGCCTGTACTTCATCTGATTTGAGCGCTCTGCTGTAAATCTTCAGTTCATCAATCATACCCTTAAATGGTGCATCCCAATAGTTGACGCCTAGAGCGAAAACGCCATTCTTATTCTTAAAGACATTCGGGAAGCCCTCACCAGAGAACTGCTCTACTCCGTTGAGGTAAACTTTTACGGTTCCATTGCTGACCGTAAACGCAACATGTGTCCATGTATTTACTGGAATCTTCATGGCAGAAATAGCATCATACCAAGCTTCTCCGGACCATAACAACGTTTTACCGCCACCGTTCTGAGGAACGAAGCTAATCCAGCTATTTTTAGTGGCAGCGCCGAAGAAAGTAGTTGTTGCATCTGTAAGTTGTTCAGGGTTTAGCCACATAGATACGGTGTAGGTATTGCTGTCAATTAATCCATCAGGCAAACGGATACCGGAGGTACCGTTGAATATTGCAGCTTGACCGAGGACACCGTTACCGTATGTGATATTGCCTACTGTTGGGCTATCTACTTTTGCTCCTGTAACTTCGCCTTTTCCGTTCAATTGGAAGGAGTCATCCAGGTCGCCATCAAAAGCATAATGAGCTACTTTTCCTTCAGTTACATTTACTGTGTAGCTGGCTGAAACTTCGCTTCCATCAGTCGCTGTTGCAGTAATTACAGCTTGGCCACCGACAGTTAGTGCTGTTACTATTCCGCTCGCTGCGTCAACAGCCACTACGCTGGAATCGCTAGAGCTCCAAGTTAGCGCCTTATTTCCGGCATTGGTCGGAAGCACACTTACTTGAGGGGTGAAAGTATTTCCTACAGCTACTGATTTAACAGCTTCACTGAATGAAATATTACTTACTTTGATGTTCGTATCAGGCTCACCGTTTACAAGCCAGCCTACAGCTTCCGCAGACAATGCTCTATCATACACGCGGAATTTATCAACCAAACCTTTGTAGGGTGCATCCCAATAGTTCACACCAAGAGCAAATACGCCGTCTTCTGTATCAAAAATATCTGTGAATCCTTTTCCGGAGGATTTCAATACACCATTTACATACATATTGACTGTTCCAGCATTGTAAGTGAAGGCTACATGCGTCCACTGGTTAACTGGAATTTGTAAGCCTGTATCAGCATCCAGCCAAGTCTCGCTACCGAACCAGAGTCTAGTGGTTGCTCCACCGTTTCCATAAGGCAGGAGACTGAACCAGTTCGTTTCGGTTTTAGCACCGAAGAATACAGGAGTAAAAGCTTTTAATTCGGATGGATTCAGCCACATCCCTACCGAGTATGCGCTACTTTGAATTAATCCGTCAGGTAGACGAACACCGGATTTGCCATCAAACTTGGCTGCCTGACCGTCTTTACCAGCCTCAAAAGTGATGTCTCCATCCTCAGTGTTGTTGATCAGATTTCCGGTGACTATGCCGTCAGCTGTACGATCACCATTTTCTGCAAGGTCGCCATCAAAGTCAAAGGCAGCTACTAAGCCGTCTTCCAGTTGCGTGCTCTTTTTTTCCATAACAACGGCGGTGAAGGTTTTAGTTACTGCGACTTCGCCCAGCTTAATTGTAGCAGTCAGTTCAACTGTAGCGTTTCCAAGTCCAAGTTCAGGACGAGTAACATTACCATTGTTACCAATTACAGCCTCATTGGAAGAGGACCATGAAATTTCTGCTCCGCGCAAGCCTTCCGTAGGGAGGGTGATGTCATCGTATATTTTTCTTGTGTCACCAATACTCAAGCCTGCAGCAATATTGTTCAAAATCTGCTCAACGCTCATCGATTCCATCTGGCTGCCCCAGATAGTGATTCCTTGATCTGACATTGCGGTGAACGTCATAACATGCTGTTGGCGTGAGGAATCCCATTGCTTCACAAATACACCTTTGTAGAGATGTTGTACGGTGTTTCCATTTTCCGTTTCGTTAATAAGCAAATGAGCGAAGTACTCATCCTTCAATTCCCAAGTTCCGGTTAACGATCCAGCGATCGTTCCGTCACTTTTCAGCTCGATATCTACTGTGGGTTTGATGATGCCTGAAACATCTTTGCCGTGGTTTACGAACTGATAAGAGCCGACAACATTATCCCGTGCTACAGCCCCAATAGTTTCACCCGTGTAACGATGTACGGCAGTTACTGGCCAGCCATCTTCGTTAGTGAACATTTGATGCACACGAAGTTCATGTGTTTCACCACGGAGTGGGAAACGAGTGTGGAAGAAGTTAAATATTTTACCCGTTTCATCATCATATTGTATCGAGTTATGTCCTGAGGACACATAACCATACGTTTGGAAATTCGGGTCTGCATTTTGATTTGTAAACATGAAGTTTCCTAATAGCTTATTACCATATGGTGTGTTGTCACCATCGGTAGTTAGAACAGCATTCTGTCCTGCTGCATCCGTATAAGGGCCGTCCGGATTTGTTGAACGGAACTGCCGCATGCTGTAACCGCCTTTGGAGTCAAGTCCACCGTAAGTTACATACAAGAAGTAGTAACCAGTATCCTTGTCGTAAACGATATACGGACCTTCACCCGATTTGGTCATTCCGCCAGAAATATGGGTTCCGAAATAGCGGTCGATAAGACGTCCATCAGCGGTCTTTCCATCTTTGCCTGGATATTTAGGTTCTCCGGTAGCTGGATCAATCTCCAGAATGAATATACCACCTGACCATGAACCATAAGTCATCCAAAGCTTGTTGTCTTTGTCGTAGAAAATAGTTGGGTCAATTGCATTTGTATAGGTTTTGTTTTGATACAAACCACCTGCATTAAACCAATCTGGATTGACACCTTCCAGCGTTCCATTGCCGATAAGGTCCTTGATATTTGTATTGTCCCATTTCTTATTTACTTTACTGTCACTGTCATAAGCCTCTTCCTTGGTGAAACCGGAATAAATTACGGTATTTCCATAAGTATAAGGCCCTTCGATATTTTGCGAAGTGGCGTAGCCAATCGCCGAACGGATATAAGTAGAAGAAGCGCTGTAATACATCATATAAGCGCCAGTTGTTCCATCAGCGTTCTTATAATCGTTATTCCAGAATACGTCCGGTGCCCAGATGGAGAATCCGCCTTTACTGTCCGAATCGTTCTCGCCAGCCCATTTAAAGGATTCTGCCAGATTCTTGGACAGATCACCAAAAATCACGTTGCCCGGTGTTGTATAACCATTAGTGAACTGTGTCCAGTTCATCAGATCATCTGATTTGGCCGCATCGATATGGGAGCCAAATACATAATAAGTTCCATTATCCACAACCACCGATGGATCATGCACCGAGACATTGGTGAGTGCTGGTGCAGTTGCTCCCGGACTAGGTGTAGCCGTCGGACTAGGCGTAGCCGTCGGATTTGGTGTAGCTGTTGGATTTGGTGTAGCCGTTGGATCTGGTGTAGCAGTTGGAGCCGGAGTAGCTGTAACTTCCGGAGCTGATGTAGCAACAGAACCGCCGTTAGATCCACCAGTACCAGTGGTTGCCGTAGCCGTTGGAGTTGGTGTTTCAAAATGGATTAGCTGACTGTACTTGCTATCAAAGATAACCTTACCCGTGCCTTGGATGGTTAGGATATCGTTGAAACCAAGGATTAGATTCTTGATTTCCGTACCTGCCTCTACACGCAGCTTGGCTTTTTGCTTCAGTGTAACTTCAGCAATACTGCCTGCTGTCAGATGGAGTGTAGGCTCTCCCAACGCTTGAAGCTCAACGGAATCAAAGCTTCCTTTCAGCTTGAGGATGGAATCCTTAGGCAGCGTATTCTCAACAATAACCCGGCTGAAACCTGCCCCCGTTAATGCATCTTCCTCTAGTATTGCACCGGAATGTACGCGTACGTTTGGTACAGCACTTGTGCCTCTAGTAACGACGCGCAGCTTGCCGTTATGCTTATCTACTACCATTTCAGCAGCATTGGAGTCGCTTAGTACGACACTGTTCTCACCGCCACCGGCAACGAATACTTTTCCCTTAACAGTGACATTATTCAGTGTGACATCGCCCTCAGCAATACCTTCGGTAAGGTAGAGATTCCCTGAGATTGTGGAGTTTTTCAACTCTACGCCTGGGCTGCTGATAACCATATTCCGAGTGTTAATCCCCGAATAGCTTCCGCTCTTAGGTGTGATTTCTCCGCCCAGCTTCTCAATCATGCGCAGTGCTTCCGCTCTTGTTACAGCCTGAGTTCCTTTAAAGCTGCCGTCAGTGTAGCCTTGCAGATAACCTTCACCAAGTAAAGACAATACTGCTTCTTGGCTCCATTCTGGCAAATCAGCAGCATCCTTTGGTGCAGAAGTGCCAACAGATGAGTTGAGTTGGAACAGTCTGTATAACATTACTGCAGCTTCTTGACGACTTACTTGCTGTGCGGGTCGGAAGGTGCCATCGCTGTATCCTGTCACATATCCTGCAGCGGTTGCTTTTTGGATATCGCTGTAGTAAGCACCTGTCGTGGAAACATCCGTGAAGCCAATTTCGGCTTTTTCCTGCAAATTAAAGACCCGATTAACCAGAGTAACCCACTCTGCACGGTTGATTTCTTGATTTGGCTTATATATTCCGTTTCCGTAACCCAGAATCAAGCCCTTATCTACCCAAGATTGAAAATCCTTCTGTGCCCAGTGGCCGGAATAATCGGCGATTTGTTGCTGAGTGGATAATGCGACTGATTTGGAATCGCTTGCAGAAGCTGCAGAAATTAATGGAGCAGGCACTAATAGAGTGAGTGCAAGCAGGGAAGCGGTTAGTTTACCAGTAGTTTTTCTCAAATGTATGATCCTCCGATTCTAGTGATGTAGAGCTTGTACACGCGTATTTTTCCAATTCTTCCCTTCTTTACTGAAAAAAATGTAAAACGCTTACATAAATAGCTACTAAAAAAACGCTTTCGTATATGAAAATGGTTTTAATTTATGTGTTACTAAACCATAACAAGGAAAACGTTTTATAATGCTCTCATTTTAAGCATGATATCAGCAAATAGTCAAATAGAAATTTATAAATCTGTGAATCTTTTTATATTTTTATAAATTATAATTTCAAATAAGAGGAAAATGATTTAACTACTGGTGATTAATGCTGAAGTGGATAAGAGTGAAATTTGGTGAATGGATGACTAGGCGGGATATATCAGCATGGATAAAGAGAGGGGGTAGGGCATAACGGGTGGGGGGGAGCTAAGGAAGAATAGCTAATTAGTTGTTCACCCCCGCAAAAAGAACCAGTTTTGCTTAGAACATAAAAGAAAAATTTACAGATAGTACAATTTGAAAATGATATCTTGATCATGGTTTCCGAATTTTTTTCCGAAAATCGTTGCTCCTCCTACATGCTTTGCATCTTCCTTCACTTCGATCCGAAAGGTCCAACGGTCACAAGTCGTATCTAAATCCTCAATCGAAACCTGAGACAGCGGGTCACCGTCAATGTAAGTTCCATTGTGGTTTGTAATTCTAATCGTTTTTAGCAATCCGTATTGATTGATATTGTGTGGCCACCATTCCGGTGTGAATTTACCTCTAGCATCAGCGAAATCCCCGGGGCTCGTCCAAGTCCCTAATTCCAAGCCATTCAAAGAAAAGGTGATGTCTGAAGGCCATACGTCATTAGCAAAGGGGAATTCGGAAGAAAGCTCCAAGCTAATTTCAAATTGCTGTAGGGTTTCCTCTTTTTTTAGGAAATTAGCGATATTATATTGCACATAACCTTGAGTGAACCAGAGAATCTCTGCGTCCACTCTTTTAGAATCCATGAAATACTTAGGTTCGTCTACTCTGCCGATAAACTCCTTATCCGTAGCAAGTCCGCAAGTAGGTTTCAGATCATAATCGGTATAATGACCAATCGGCACTGATGTCTCGTAGGAGGCAAAAGAGTGAAAGATTTTCTTCGGGAAGTTAATCTCAATATGATCCACCCTAAGAATTGAAATTTTTTGCATTCCTGATTTACCAGGCACCTTTTCCGTTTTTATGAGCCCTGCATCTTCTAGTTTTTTAATGTGTTTGGTAACGATAGGACTGCTTATTTTAAGTTCTTCTGCCAAATCTTTGATGTTCATCTTATTTTTGGAGAGCAACTGAATAATTTTGATGCGTACTTCACTCGCTAAAGCTTCGTAAACAACAAGAGAGGATTTGTCGATTTCCAACTGCATTTTACCCACTTCTTTCAAAGTTATTTCATATACTGTAAAGTTTATTAATCTATATATAAAGTAACATGAAAGGTAACCGAAGTAAATATAATATCGCTTTCATCTCCGAGAGATGAATCAAAAGGTTAATTAAACGAAAAAAAATTCTGTTAAGTTTATTTAAATGTTATTGACTACGCTTTCACAATGAATGTATACTAATCTCAAGTTAATCGTTTTCAAAGAAAGTGAACATGAATGGTTATCTTAACATTACAGCTGCAGGGGGAGAGAGTAATGAAAAAGAAATTTGGAGTTTTATTAGCAACGGTTCTAACATTATCGACAGTTTTGGCAGGATGCGGTGGTAAAGATGATAGTAAGACGATTACGTTCTGGACACCGCTGACCGGTGATGACGGTGCTTATATGGATCAAATTGTTAAAAACTACAATGCAACGAATCCCGAAATTAAAGTAAAACATGTTATTACGGCTGATATGTACACAAAGATTTCTACAGTTTTGGCATCTAGCAAAGGTGTTCCTGATTTAGCAATTATCCATGCTGACCGTGTTCCTGGATTTGTTAAACAAGGTGTACTGGAATCCATGCAAGATACCGTATTGCCAGCACAACCTGAACTGAAAGCTGAAAATTACTTACCACAAGCTTGGAACACTGGTAATATCGATGGAACTCAATACACAGTTCCTCTTGATATTCATAGTAACGTAATGTATTACAATAAAGATTTGCTGAAAAAGTATAATGCTGAATCTTTCTTGGATGATAACGTGGTTACTATTGATGAAATGCTTTCCTTACAAGGTAAATTGGATGAAGGCGATTACGTAGTTAATGATGCTTTGCTGGGCTGGGTTATCTTGGCTCAAATTCAAGATTTGGGCGGCGATATCCAAGTTGATGGAAAACCGGCTGTTAACACCCCTGTCTTTAAACAAGCGTTTGAAAATGTTAAGAAAATCGCCGATGCTGGCCTTATGACTCCATTTGGTGAAGACGGTTACTTGATGTTCCAATCTCAAAATGTACTTTTCTCGACAGACGGAACTTGGAGTTCTACAGCACATGCTGGGGTTGAAGGTTTGAACTTTGGCGTGACCAATGTTTATTCTCCTACTCCTGACAAATTCACCAACAGATCTTCTTCTCACTTGTTCGCTATGTTGAAAAATGATAAGAGAACAGACGAAAAAGAAGTAGGTATTGCTAACTTCTTGGAATATGTTCGTACGAATTCGATGGAATGGGCAAAAGCTGGACAAAACGTAGCAAGTAACGTAGTTAACCAAAGCCCTGAGTACAAAGACTTTATGCAATCCTTCTTTACATCTGATGAAAAAGAAATCGAATCCCTTTACATTTACACATATGAATACTACCCATACATTGCGGAAGCTGTAGATACTTACTGTGCGGATATCGTGCGTGGCAACGTTGATATTGATGAGACTTTGGCAACGATGCAAAAATTTGTTGAAGATAAAATTGCGGAAAGCAGCAGTGCAGCAAAATAAAGCAAAATAGAATAGATTGTACGAAGTAATGTGCCATGTTATGGTGCATTACTTTGTGCAAAAGGAGAAATGAATTCCTATGAAAAAGAAAATCAATTGGGCACCTGCTTTCTTTGTAGGTCCGCATGTCATTTTGTTTGCTGTCTTCATTTTATTGCCAACGATTTATGGGATTTATGCTTCATTTACAAAATGGAATTTAATGAGTGATCCGGTATGGGTAGGCTTTGATAACTATAAAGCTATTCTTTTTGACGGCGGATCAACCTTTCATACTCAATTTTTCAGAGGCCTAAAAAACACATTGATTTTCGTTGCTCTGTCTGTTCCGTTGCTGATTATTATTCCATTAATGGTCGCGGTGGCGTTGGAGCATAAAAAAGTTAAAATGAAGAGCTTAATTCAATCTATTCTTTATATTCCTGGCTTGATTTCAATTTCTGCGGCAGCACTGATTTGGCTGTTGATCTTTAATAAGCAACTAGGGATCACTGGTAATCTGTTTGGATCACAAATTGCTTGGCCTGCAAATCAACCCTATGCGTGGATTATTATCATTGTAATTACTTTATGGGGTGGTATTGGGGGCAACATGATTATCTATCGTGCTTCCTTAAGTGGCGTGGCTCAAGAGTTATATGAATCAGCGGAGCTCGATGGTGCGGGTTCAATTAAAAGATTCACCAGTATTACCTTGCCATCTATTCGTTTTCCATTAATTTATACCTTTGTTATGACAACTGCGGGTGCCTTTAATGTATTCGGCCAACCGTTAATGATGACCGATGGTGGACCTCGACAAAGTACACACGTTCTAATGATGTATATTCGTCAATTAGCTTTCGGTAACGGTGAATCCATCGCCGGGATGGCATCAGCTATGGCAGTTTTACTGGGATTAGTTATTTTGGTGATCTCAGCACTGCAATATTATGTAATGAACCGAAATGCTTCATAGGGTTCGCAGAAACTAATTGACTAACAAGGAAATGGAAAAGGTAGGTGTACTAAAATGTCAAACCAGGCAGTAAATCCAGTTGTAAATACAACAGGCAAAATAAAAGGCTCCTCCAGTGTAAGTATTTCAAAATATATATCCTATATATTTCTAGGTATCCTATGTGTGATTTGGATCATTCCTGTTATATTCGGGATTTCCACCTCATTTAGATCACAAACGGAAGTAGTATCCTCGGGCTTTAGACTATTTCCTAAAGAGTGGGTCTTTGAGAACTACGTTACGATCCTAAACAATACTTCTACAGCTCCAATTCTACGTTGGTTAGGTAACTCATTGTTTATTGCTACATCTCACACCATTCTGGTTGTTATTGTTATTTCGATTACAGGTTTTGGTTACACCCGTATTAAGTTTAAAGGAAGAGACACATTGTTCTTTACTTTGCTGGGGATCTCCTTCTTCCCGGGTGTTGTTAACTTGATTCCTTCGTATAAAATCATTGACTCCTTTGGTTGGGTGAACACTTCCTGGGCTATGATTATCCCTGGTCTTGCGGGTATGGGTAATATCTTCTTGGTCAGACAGTTTATGAACGGTATCCCAAAAGAATTAGATGAATCGGCTAAAGTTGATGGTGCAAGTGACTTTAGAATTTTCGCGCAAATTATATTGCCGTTAGTTAAACCAATACTAATTGTTTGCGGATTGTTCTCCTTTACTGGATCTTGGAATGACTTCCTCTGGCCGGTTATCGTGTACACAGATGTAGACAAAATGCCAATTACCGCTGGTTTGCTCTTATTGCAAGACATCTACGGAAACTATCGTATGATCGGACAATTAATGGGCTCGGCAATCATGGCGATTATTCCAACATTGCTGCTATTCGTTTTTGCACAAAAATACTTCGTTCAATCCATCAACCTGAATTCGGGTATCAAAGGTTAGATCGAATGAACTTAAACTTAAATACACCTTGACTTCTTATAAGGAAGGGTGTGTTTTGGTGACCTGCAAATATAAAAAAAGAGATAAATATAGGAGTTGTCATTGTGAGAGAATTTAATGTAAAAAATCCACTAGTTGAGCAACGAGCAGATCCTTGGATCTATAAACATACTGATGGTTACTACTATTTCATAGCTTCAGTTCCAGAGTTCGATAGAATTGAGCTTCGCCGTTCTGAATCCATTCAAGGATTGGCTGAGGCTGAAGGAAAGACCATTTGGGTTAAGCATGAAACGGGTTTGATGAGTGCTAATATTTGGGCGCCAGAGATTCATTATATTGATGGAAAATGGTACGTATATTATGCAGCTGCACATACCTCTGATACGAAAGACGGTTTATTTGATCATCGCATGTTTGCGTTAGAAAACCCATCCGCAAATCCTTTAGAAGGTGAATGGGTGGAAAAGGGTCAAATAAAAACAAAATGGGAATCTTTTGCCTTGGATGCAACAACTTTTGAGCATAAAGGAGTTAGATATTACGTTTGGGCACAAAAAGATCCTGCTATCCCTGGCAATTCAAATATTTATATTTCCGAAATGGAGAACCCTTGGACACTAAAAGGTGAGCAGGTGTGCATCACTACTCCTGAATACGATTGGGAAAAAATCGGATTTTTGGTGAACGAAGGCGCGGCAATCCTTAAGCGTAATGGACGTATTTTCATGACATTCTCAGCTAGTGCAACAGATCACAACTACTGTATGGGATTGTTGACTGCTGATGAAAATAGTGATTTAATGGATCCAAAATCATGGGTCAAGACACCTGAACCTGTGTTTACGACTTCTGAGGAAAACGGCCAATATGGTCCAGGACATAATAGCTTTACTGTCTCTGAGGATGGCACACAGGATATCCTGGTTTTCCATGCTAGAAGCTATAAGGAAATTGTCGGTGATCCGCTTTACGATCCGAATCGTCACGCACGTGTGCAAGTAATCCAGTGGAATGAAGACGGAACGCCAAACTTTGGTGTACCTAAACCGGATACGAAATAAAAAGGGATTTGTCGCATAAAACAACAGAGCAATGATTCTCCCAGTGGAGAAACACTGCTCTGTTGTTTTTTATAAGAGTCATAGTTATAACCCTCCTGAGGCTTAAGGACTCAGCTGACGCTATTTGCAATTTTTTAGTCATTTGAGTAAGGTTGCGGACCCCAGTGCAGCTATTCCTTTAGAAAAGGTTCGTTTTTGCTGATCTTCAAGCCAATAACGACTTTAGGGTCCGTTAGGTACGCAAATTTGTGATAAAGTTGCATTTAAGGTCAACTGTGTCCGATAGTTGCTTCGGGAACGCGTAAAAGCGAGTTGATCAAATGAGGTACTCTTATAATGGAAGATCCCGTCTTCTGAACAGCTCTACTCCCAAGGAAAAGGTGAGCACTCCGATCAACAGCAGCCAACTGGAGACCTGAATAATCTCCACGTTGCCCTGAACGATTTCCCCGGGTTGATAAAAGGAGAATAAGGTTAGGAAACGCAGCCCTTCCAGTTTGTCGCTTATTTTACCGAGTAGATCCAGAGTGAAAAATCCGAAGGCGATGGCGCCGGAAATTCCGAGCGCTTTTTTCTCGTCATTACATACAGAGGACACGAGAAAGGTAAGGCCGCCTACCGCAAAAAATAATAAAAACGCCACGGTATTCAGCTGAGCGAAGCGACCGCTGTTAAAGTCATATTCACTGCCAAGGAACCATGCTTTACCTAATAATCCGGCGAGGGTGGTTACACCCATAATTAAGAGTAATGCTGTAGTGAGAACAAGTGCCTGCGTGGTAGCGACTTTTCTCCGTGTAGTTGGGGCTATGAGCAGATAAGCCATGGAACCGCGATCCACGAGTCGAGCCATAAGCTGCGTTGACATTTGCACACAAACTATGGAAAGAATCAGAACTAGTATAAGTCCATAATATTCTCCGGAGATAAAAGCTTCAGCACTGGTAAATCCGCTATTTAACCCAAAGGCTTTACCCACACCCTCTGGCATCGCCTTAATAAGGTCATCAATTGCTTGTGTACTCCCCGCAATCCCTGGATAAAGCCAGATCATAAACAGAATATAGAAGGCAGAACCAAAGGCGTAATTCAATATTCCTTTCAGGTTCACTCGCATCATTTCCTTATAGAGCGGAAGATTCATTGCACTGCCCCCTCACGGTCATAATAGTCCATGAAGATGTCCTCTAGATTCTGCGTGAATACGTCGATGCTGCGGATATTGTATTTTCCAGTTTCCCGGATGAATCGATCATAATTGCCTTGCACAGCTATGCGGACCCTATTTCCCTCATGAGCTTCCACTTGTAGGCCGGAGGCGGCAAAATCCACTGCATCTTCACTATTCGCAAAAATGACCTCAAACAGCTTCCGTTGCATCGATTGTAGTTCATGAATATTTTTTACGGTGATAATCCGTCCGTCTTTAATAATTGCGGCGCGGTCACAGGTGCGTTCAATTTCCTGAAAGCTGTGTGAGGACATGAGAAAGGTAGTTCCGGCTGATTTTTCCTCCAGTACCAGATCAATAAATACCTTTTGCATGAGCGGGTCGAGACCCGAGGTAGGTTCATCCAGAATAATAACTTCAGGACTGTGCATAAAAGCAGCGACGATTCCGACCTTTTGCTTCATTCCCTTTGACATTTTTCGGATCGGAGTTGTGGCATCAAATTGCAAGCGTTCAATCAGCTGCTCGCGTTTGGTAGTATTTTTGATTCCCTGCATGGCTGACATGAATTTAAGGAAAGAAAGGCCCGTCATCCCATCAAAAAAGTTAATTTCACCGGGTAAGTAGCCAATATGCTTCTGGACTGTCCCTTGTGCCTTCCATACATCAAGCCCATGGATACTCGCATGCCCTTGATCTGGTTTCATAAAACCCATGATATGCCGTATAGTTGTCGATTTACCCGCGCCGTTAGGACCTAGAAATCCAAAAACCTCGCCTTTGTTTACGGTAAATGTTACATCTTCGATTCCTTTGCCATTCGAAAATCGTTTAGTTAAGCCTTCTACAACCAGCATGCCGCCACCCCCGCCGCAAAATAATGAACTAATATGAATTGAATATTTCATATGTTATATTATTCCTAGTGGTTAATGAAGTCAATATAATTATGAAATAATTGAAATGGAATATTTCATTAAATTTAAATACGCATACTTAATAACGAAGTTAGGGTGGAAGCTATGAATGGATTTGAGAAGAGAGCAGCACAGATTAAATTCAAAATTATGAAAACTACTATGGAGATGCTCAAGAGCTGGGAACCCAAACGTCTACGGATCGCAGATATTGCGAAAGAAGCAGGAGTCTCTCAGGTGACGATTTATAATTATTTTGGCAGTAAGGAAGCGCTGCTTAGTGAGTCTTTTAAGGACTTTGTTCAGAAGGAAATTCAGGAGTTTGAAGATTACATTTATCAAGAGCATTCTCTAAAGGAGATTATTGGTTACATTCTAACCATGGAAAGGCAAACTTACAGCGGTTTATCTCCCGCGACTGTGAAGGAGCTTATGGTTGAGGATCAAGAAATGTTCCGTTATATTGAGGAACGATATGCGAATGACATTTTGCCGGTGCTGGTGAAGATGGTTGAGGATGGGAAAGCCCGGGGAGAAATCTCAAATAAAGTATCCACCAAAGGGATACTTTCACTAATGGGGATGTATATGCGTAATGCGGGTGAACTTCTAGACGAAGCTAGCAAACAGGAAGATATGGATGCCTTCATCGAGGAAGCCATCCATATTTTCTTCTATGGCATTTGCGGGAAAGAGTAAGGGGAGCTTGAGCTACGTGAACATCACCCTTAATTGATCAGGTCAACAGCGGATTCCCATTCATGCCGACCCAAAGAGCGGATTGTTCAAGCTGGGCAGCAAGCTGAAGCAGCAAATCTTCACGGCCTTTGTTCGCCATGACTTGAACGCCTAGCGGCAGGCCAGTTGCTGACTTATGGACGGGCACACTCATTGCTGGCTGGCCTGTCAGATTTGCGAGCTGGGTGAACGGTGTATAGGTTAGGCTTGGCTCAAACATCTCGTAAATTAAGCGGCTCTGTTCTTCTTTTGGCAATTCGTTTACGTGCAGCAGCTTTGCTATCTCTGCAGGTTTATGCGTTAATTCACCAATTTTGGGAGCGGAGTTTGCATTCGTAGGTGTTATATATAAGTCGTAATGATTAAACAGTTCCGCCATTTGGGCGGCTGCAACGTCCCATTCATCCAGACTATGTACGAATTCGGCCGCTGAAACATTTTTTCCGGTCTCACCAAGAACCCACGTAATGATATCGACATCGTCAGCAGTTATGGAACGTCCCATATTTCTCTCCAGGGAGACGAACATGGCTGCTACCTCTCCGGCATTCATCGTATAGTAGTTCTCCATCAGTCTTGTGCCATTCACAGGACTTTCTGTTTCTTCAACCGCATGTCCTTCAGCTTCGAGCCATTTCACGGTTTTGAGAACAGCATTTACGGCCTCTTCAGAGACAGGCGTACCTACTGGGGAAGCAGTCGTAAATCCAATTCGTAGTTTACGTTGCGTAGGCTTAAACAGATCATCCAGATATACGCCCGGATATAACGGAGTCTGGAAGGCGGCTTCTGGCTGCACAACCTGCAGCAGATCTAACATAGCAGCGCTATCGCGAACGGACCGGGTTAAGGCAAAATCAATAGAAGCCCCTTGCCATTGACGGCCGACTCCGGGTCCTACTGGTGTGCGCCCGCGCGTGGGTTTAAGTCCGAATAAGCCTGTGAATGAGGCGGGAATACGGATGGACCCACCACCATCACTGGCTCCTGCTACTGGAACGATACCAGAAGCAACAGCTGCCGCGGCTCCGCCACTCGAACCTCCAGGAGAATATTCGAGATTCCAAGGATTACGAGCAGGTCCATGGAGGACATTCTCTGTAATGTTTTTTAAGCCGAACTCTGGTGTGTTCGTATGGCCAAGTGGAATGAAGCCGGCTTTCCTAATCCGTGCAACATAATTTGAATCCCACCGCGCGACATTGTTCTTCATCAGCATAGCCCCACAAGTGATGGGCTCGCCAGCGATAGATTGGGAAATATCCTTTAATAGAAACGGAACGCCAGCAAACGGCCGAGTGTTATCCTGAACAGGCATCTCGTCGGCTTCTCTAAGAGCAGCTTCCCGGCGGGTGCGCACCACCGCATTTATGACCGGATTGACCTCATCTAACCGAGCAAAGGCGGCTTCGACCAGCTCACGAGGTGAAATTTCACGTGCTTTGACAAGTGAAGCAAGTCCTAGAGCGTCATAGGTAGAGTAAGAAAAGGTCAAATTAATACCCACTTTCAATTTAGGATGATTATTATATTATACATCCCATTAGTTATTTTTTGAAAATGGGTAATCTGACATCTATCAATTCTTTTTTACGTCATATTAGGCTATACTTAGTGTTAAATGATTTTATGGGGTGTACTGATGAACGAAGAGAAATATCAGAATGTGGATGGATTAATGGAGGCTTTCCAACAATTCGCTAGAATGAACTGGCGTAAAACTACGATTTGGGGCTTGAAGCCAAGTGAGGTCCGGATGTTGGTTTCTTTAAAGCTTGGTAAAGAACGGGAAGGGAAGAAGGGACAGACGGTTTCGGAGATTAGCAAGTTTCTGAAAGTCACCTCTCCTACGGTTACCCAAATGCTCAATAGTCTGATTGCACAAGGATATGTGGTGCGTACTTCCGATGCACAGGATCGCCGAGTTAGTGAGATCACGCTTACGGAAAAAGGGGAGCATCTGGCTGAGATGGCCGTAACGAAATCCCGGAATACCTTTAAAGGTATGATTGATTACATGGGCAAAGAACAGACGGATACGTTAATGGAGCTGTTAAACGGAGTTTACGTTTACTTCGAAGAATTGAATGATCAATCAAACGAATCCTAGCCCTTCTTATCAAAAAGAGATGCTGCACAGCCTAAGCTGTTTACGGACATCTCTAATGTAAGGTTATTTGTGATTAATGTGCAGCAGGCACAGATTTTTCGAGTTTTTTACTCCCGGTTTTATCCTCTGCGTGTGCCTCCATTTTTTTCTCTCCACTACGTAATGGAATCTCTTTAAGGAACAGAACGAGCAGTGCTGCGATAACTAACAGCGCCGTACCACTTAAGAACACAACTGTCAGGGAATCGCTCAGTGCGTTCCGCAGCATCTCAATCAATTGATTGAAGAGCGGCTGGATTTGCTCTGGCAGTGTTGCATGCAATTCCTTTAGTTTAGGTTGATCTAGCAACATTTGAGGGTTCATAAATGCAGAAAGCTGTTTAGCGGATTCAGGATCGAGTTTGGATAAATCCGGACCTTTGCCTGAAGATACCGCTGCCTCTAATTTTTTCGTTAATGAGGAGTTCATAATGGTACCCATGATGGCAATACCTATGGTTCCACCTAAATTACGGAATAAAGTATTTGTAGCAGTAGCAACACCTAGCATTGAAGGAGCAACAGCATTTTGTACGGTTAGAGTAAATACGGGCATCGATAGTCCTAACCCAACCCCGAAGATAATCATGCTGACTACAGCCGTAGCAATGTTACTCATAAAGGCCATTAATATCATGGCTACAACCATGAATGGCATCCCCATTAGAGCATAACGTTTATATTTTCCTGTTTTGGAGATCCATCTTCCCACTAAAGTACTTAGTACAATCATAGTAAGTGACATTGGCATATTGATAAAACCAGATTTAGTTGGGGAGACGCCCTCTACCCCTTGCACAAAGAAGGGCAGGTAGATCATTGCGCCCATCATACCGGCATTCATCAGGAAACCGACAATCATTGAGATGGATACGATGGAGTTTTTAAATAAGGATAATGGCAATACGGGGCTCTTAGCTTTACGCTCAATCAGAATCAGGATAATCAGACCCAGAATGGAAGCCCCAAACAAGCCGAGAATCTCCGGAGAACCCCAGTCATATTTTGTTCCTGCCCATGAAAAGCCGAGCAAGAGCGCAACGATGGTCAGGGAAAGGAAAATGGAGCCTAAATAGTCAATGGACTCAGATGTAGAACGCGTTGTTTTAGGGAACATTTTCAAAATCATAAAGAAGGCCACGATACCGAAAGGCAAGAAGATCCAGAAGATCCATTTCCAAGCCATGTGATCTACCATGAATCCGCCAAGAGTAGGACCAATTACGCTGGAGAAACCAAATATCGCCATCATAATTCCAGTCCACTTGGCTCTCTCTCTTGGAGCGAACAAATCACCTACAGCGGTTACGGTAGCCGACATGAGAATCCCGCCGCCTAGACCTTGAATCCCGCGATAAGTGATCATTTGAAAAATGTTGGTCGACAATCCGGATAGGAACGCACCTATAATAAAAATGACAATCCCTGATAACAGGAAGGGCTTTCTTCCGTAAATATCGGATAACTTACCGACAAGTACGGTAGCAATGGTTGAGGTGAGCATATAGATGGTAATTACCCAGGTATAATGTTCAATGCCTCCAAGCATCGCAATAATTCGGGGCATTGCTGTGCCCACAATTGTCTGGTTGATTGCTGCGAAAAACATAGCCGCCATTAAAGCAATCATAATTGTAACTTTCTTTTTCTGAGTGAGATGCTCCAGAGCAGTTCCTCTCCTTTAACTTCTATATATTGTAGTTTGGGAATTCATGTCGTAATAATTAGGTAGCCAAACTATCATTTATGTATAATACACAAATTCATCAATTAGCACAACAGGTTAATTATTAAATTTTAATTTAAAGAGAATTTGAATTTGACTTGATTTTTTGGGAATAGGTAAGTAATCTAATTAGATTGAGGTATATTGGAGGTGCCCTATGGATACCCATGACAATCAAGAGCAGAAGCTTATCATAGCCCTTGAAAATATAAAGCGTCTGACTGCTCGCCCCTACTCGATTGATGTAGTATCGTATAGAGAGTTTGTTATGATGTACGTCATTCACACTGTAATGAAGCAAAAGAAAGCGACCGAAGGTGACAAACAGCACCGGGGAGTTATGATTTCTAAATTAAGTGACCTGCTCCAGATAAGTAGACCTACTGCCACGCAAATGGCAAATACTTTGGAGGAAAAAGGTTACGTAGTACGTACAACATCCGAGACAGATCGTCGGGTCGTATATATCTGTTTGAGTGAGCTTGGAGAGCAGATTTATAGCAGGCAGATGGCATCCTATTCCGGTATTTTGAGTGAAATCACGCAAAAGGTCGGTAAGGAAGAGATCGACCAGCTGATCTTTTTGTGCGATCGTTTTCAAGAAGCGGTGCATGAGGTCAGAAGCCGTCATTTTTTTCCACAGTCGGATGAAGAGTCATTAGTTATAGAATCAGTATAAAAAGCCCAACATCAAAAGATATTCCTGCACACCCGCGGGAACATCTTTTTTTGCATCTTAGAGCAAGGAGCGATTATCATCAGAATATTAGCAATTAGTGACATTCACGGAAGTTATGTAGAATTCAATGCACTGTTATCAAAAGTGAATTATCGCCCAGCGGAGGATAAGCTTATCTTGATGGGAGATTATGTGGATAGAGGGCTGGACAGTAAAGGAATTGTGGAGGAAGTGATGACTCTGCAGCAAGAATGTGGAGCTATAGTTCTCAAAGGAAATCACGATAAAATGGCTTGCGATGCGCTCACCGGCGAAGATGATAAATTGGATACCCATTGGCTTACTAATGGCGGATTTCATACGCTGATGAGTTATTGTGAGGCGGGCTCCGAAGGTTTGCAGGAGGATTTTGGCTGGAAGGATTATATGCAGCTAAAAGAAAAAATTAGGCGGGACTATAGACATCATATAGACTTTCTAAGCACATTGCCGCTTTATCATGAGACGGAAGAACATATTTTTGTTCATGCGGGCATTAATCCATTAATAGAGGATTGGAAGCAGCAGGACCCTTATGATTTTATCTGGATTAGAGAACCCTTTTATAAGAATCCGGTAGTTAGCACTAACAAAACGGTTGTTTTCGGTCATACTTCGACGATGGATCTGCATGATTCAGAAGAAATTTGGTTTAGTCCACTTGGAGATAAAATTGGCATAGATGGTGGCTGCGCATATGGCCAACGACTAAATTGCTTGGAGATTTCCGCAGGGAAATACATAACGCATTTTGTTCGGAATGGTGAGACGCTTTGAGCGTTCTCCCATTTTTTTTAGAATAGTAATGAATTAAACGTTAACTATGTATAAAATAAAGATAGGAGGGGTGCAAATAGGTGAATGCAAACAGCAAATATCATATCCTCATGCAAGGGGCCATCAGCAAGAATGTGAGCGAAACCTGTAAGGAGTTTGGCATTTCCCGGACGATCTATTATAAGTGGTCTAAAGCTTATCAACAACATGGAATGGATGGACTTGGGGAGAAGAAAAAAAAGCCGGTAATGCCTAATAAAGTAGATAAGAAAACGGAAAGATTGATTTTGCAGTACGTCGCCAGATTTCCTGAGGATGGGCCTAGACGCATCTTTTATGAACTGCAAGATGAAGGTATGCAAATAGGGGAATCGGGTATTTATAATGTACTACGTCGAAACGGACTAAATAAACGAATAGAGCGTGAAGCTTACGCCAATCAAATCAAAGCAAAGAAGAGGGATGGCGCACAATCCACTCTCACTAAAGGATTTAAAGAGAAACGGAGAACACTAGATTATAAGATGAAGAATCCGATAAATGCTCATCCCGGGTATATGTGTCAGCAGAGTATCAGCTATTTGGGAGTTTTCCCGAGGGTCGGAAAGGTATATCAATATGTAATTTATGATGCCTACTCCAGACTAGGTCTAGTTAAGCTATACAATCGTAAGTCTACCATTCATTTTATAGATTTTATGCATCTGAAAGTTCTCCCATTGATGAAGACATTAGATTTTCATATCGATAATCTGGTTACGAACAAAAGCCGTGAATTCATTACGAACTGGGACAGAGGAAAACATAAATATAGTGAATTTTTACATAAGAACAATATTAATCAAGTAGCTATAACGGTAGACCAAACAGAGATATTTCAGCCCTTGCAGCAATTTGCGGCGGTGTTGACCAAAGAATTCTACCAGCAGGCTTGGGTAGATGATACGATAGATTCTTTTGAAATTTTAGAAAAGCGCTTACATGAATACTTGAGAACCTACAACTTCAGCAGGCAAATTACAGATGGGCCTAATCAAGGTAAAATACCATCGGATGTCGCACTTGCCTATACGGGACAACGAGAAACTTTGCCATTATGGTTATTTACAAGGAGATAACGGATGATGACAAACACGAAGAATAAAGACCGAATTGGGATCATCGGTGCAGGGATTTCTGGGGTTACAGCTGCTTACGAATTAGCGAAAAAAGGATATACCCACATTACCCTCATGGAGAAGTCGGACAGAGTAGGAGGAAAGTGTCATTCTATTGAGTACAAAGGAAAAAGTTATGAAATGGGGACGCTAATCGGCCTGCCTACCTATAAACATACGATGGATTTAATGAGAGATTTTGATCTTATGGATAGGGGACCCTTGTTAGAACGTGGATTTTTTGATAATAATGGGAGAAAAACTTCACAGATTCCCATGGAGCAGATAGAGGCGTTTACACAAGAATTCAAACGACTGCCGGATATTCTAAAACGCTATGAGTCTCTCCAAGAACCGGGATTTCTTCACTTACCACCAGATTTATGTCAGCCATTTTCACAGTGGTGTGCAGAGAATAAGCTGTCTGTCCTTGAACAGGTCTACATGCATTATTTTAATACTTTTGGATTTGGTAGTATCCATAATGTGCCCGCTGCATATGTGTTGAAATTTCTAAGCTATGATAATCTGTTGTCGTTTATTGAAATTACTCATATGATAACCTGGCCTAAGGGTGTTACTGAACTGATAAGACGAATGGCCGACCAAGTGAACGATCTCCGCCTGACTTGTGAAGTGCTTTTTATGGAGCAAGAACAAGATGGACAGGTTCGAGTAGAGACGAGTCAGGACATCTTTTATTTTGACAAGGTCATTTATACAGCAGCTTTAGAGCAAATGGGCGATACAGTTAGCCTGTCCAGTGAGGACAAAACCTTATTAGCGAGTATAACGTATGAATGGTTTAGGGTATATGCCTACAGAGTGAAAGGGCTGCCGGAGCTTTCTGGCTATATCCCCCGGAATATGTACCCTGAACGTAAAGGGCATATGATGGCATGGTACTATCGGTGGGCAGATATGGGAACTACGGATCTAGTTACGGTTTATGTAGCAGAGAATGAAGCTATGACTGATCTGGAAATGCGAGAGACGGTAGAAAATAAACTTCGCGAGCTGGGCGGAGAGAGCATTCGACTGTATATGATGAAGCGTTGGAAGCATTTCCCTCATGTGGATTCTAATGCACTACATGAGGGGTTTTATGAACGGGTTGATCAGATGCAGGGGAACAACAATATCTATTTAGCTGGAGAAATCATGAACTTCCCTACACTTGAGAATTGTATTGTATATGCGAAACACTTGGTTGAACGATTCTTTTAAATAATAGTAAAGAGGAACCTTGTCCACAAAGAAATTTGTCGACAAGGTTTTTTTTACATTCAAGTTAGGTTTGCAGTATATAGTTCTGTAGACATGCATTCTAATAGATTGCTCAGAAGAAAGGTAGAAACTTTGGCGAATCCTAGTGCTATGGTTGTGTAAACTCAACTTGAAATGAAACTAAAAAAACACTGATAAATCAACGTTTTAAGCGATTTGATCATTCAAAGAGGGATGTACTATATTGGACCTGAGACACAGATTATATACACCAAACTACAAGGAGGAGTAAAACATGTTTTTATTCGAATCGATTCCCTGGTACTCTGCGCTAATGTGGTTAGTAGTACTAGCAGGATTAATGTTTGTAAATGAAATCGCACGGAAGAGCAAGTGGTTCTCAATCATTCTGTTTATAGTTGTCCCTATTGTTCTTACCATAGCGGTCTGGCCGAATACGGCAGGCGAAGGCTCTAGTACCGGAACATGGTTTCACTGGGTAAAAGTATATTCTGCTTTGGCAGGATGTATAGGGTTTATGGCTATCCGTTATGTTAAAGGATGGGACAAAAATAAATATATATTAATGTTCCCGGCTATTATCCTTGCAGTTAACATTCTTGAAGCAGTTATTCGTGATTTCCAAGTGTACAGCTTGCAAGGTATGGTGGATGGCGTAATGATGGTAGGTGGTCCTTGGAACATTATGAACGGGATCGCAGGTATTCTGAACATTATTACGATTTCTGGTTGGATGGGAATTGTGATCAGTAAAGATAAGAGTAAAGATATGTTGTGGCCTGACCAGCTTTGGTTCTGGATCATTGCTTATGACATTTGGAACTTTGCCTATGTATATAATGCAGTTTCTGACCATTCCTTCTATGCAGGTGCAGCATTGTTGATTTCTTGTACCATCCCGGCGTTCTTCTTCAAAAAAGGGGCATGGCTGCAGCATCGTGCACAGACTTTGGCGATTTGGATGATGTTTACGATGTCATTCCCGGCGTTTGTTGGCGAGTCAAAGTTCTCTGTACAATCCTCTCATAGTGAAACCGCTCTGTGGGTAGTAAGTGCATTATCTTTAGCTGCTAATATTGCAGTGTTTGGTTATCATTTCTATAAAATTATCAAGCATAAACGCAATCCGCTTAAAGAGGAAGTTTATACGGATTTAGCTGCTTATAAGGCTATTGCAGAGGGTGCGAATTAATAGAAATAATATAATAATGAAAGAGGTTCCTCCAGCTTAAAGGGTGGAACTTCTTTTTGTGAGTAATTAAAGTTCTAATTATCAGAGCTCCATCTCCGCCTGATGTTGCTGCGCGCGAAACTCTTTCCTTTTTATACAAAGCAAAAGACAGGTCAGTAATAACACACATAATAAAGTTGCCGTATACGTGAAATTGCTATTCCAAAACACTATCTGAATATTCATTAATGAGTGAACGCCGATCACGAAAAATAGATTTTTGGTTAAGATATAGAGTAGAGCGAATATAACTCCTAGAATTAGAAGCATGATAAAATCATAAACAAACTCCATTCCAACTAATCCTGAGTAAATCCGGTTTGGGATATGTATGGCGGCAAAGATCGATTGTGAAATTAGCATTGCAGAGATCATCCGTGTAGTTTTGTTGTTGATTTTTTTTAAGCATAGATAGATTTGAACGAGCAGGAAGCCGCGAAATAAGATTTCTTCCAATAAAGCATTTCCGAAGATTTGACCTAGAATTTCACCGAAAACTAAATTTGAATGGCTGAAGATAGCATTGTTAAGTGTTAGCTCTGAGTGATTCAGGTGTACCATACACAAATCTACTATATTTATAGCGAGCCAAAACAGAAAGGTACCCAGCAGTCCGGCTCGTAATTTTTCTATTTTTAACCCAAAATCCCGGGGAGAAACTTTAGCTATCAGAATCAAAAAAATAATTACTTCTAAGAGAAGCCCAACTAGATTGGCGGCTAACGTTTCATTGATCCAGTGGTTTGTGTTTTTGGCGATAAAACTTAAATATCCATGCTCAAAAAGGATGAGATTAACCGCAAGAGTAAAGATAATATGAATAAAAATGAGGCTCGCTATAAAAAGGTAGTGTGTAGGCTTTGCTTCAAAAATCGATGATGGATTGAACTCCTTGGAGTGAAGCATCAACGGCAGTCCTCCTGAATACAAAATATTCCAAATTAACCTTAGATTTCACTATATCCTTTTTGAGTCCAAGTTTACTGTTACAAAAATCATGTGTTATTCTTCACATTCGCCCATCCCCAGATTGACAGAAGCAAGGGCACTGGCTATACTTGAAATGTTAAAATGCAAATCGGACAAATCGTTGATGAAAATGAAGTACACCGGAGGATGGCTTGATCAGAGAAAAGGTTCCTTTACGAAACGTTTCGTAATGGCTGTGAGAACCTTGAAGACAGGCCGGTGGAAAGCTAATTTCGGAGTGTGAGATCAATGCTCACCGGGGGCGCCCGTTATCAGCCGCGACAAGGCGATCGTCTGCAATTGTCCCATTAGTGGGGTCAAGGCGATAACCAGGGTGGTACCGCGATATTAATCGTCCCTGAATTATTCAGGGGCGTTTTTTTGTTTTTATTTTTTAGGTATTTTGTAATTTCCGGTGTAAATGCCGAAGTAAAAAGATGAGACGGGAGCTGTAAATTATGAAAGCAAGTGAAATTCGTTCCAAATGGCTTAAGTTTTTTGAAAGTAAAGGTCACAAGATTGAACCAAGTGCGTCCCTCGTTCCTCACAACGATCCTTCGCTTCTGTGGATCAATGCGGGTATGGCACCTTTGAAAGTATACTTCGATGGCCGGGAGGTTCCAGAAAATCCGCGCCTGACTAACTCACAAAAATGTATTCGTACCAATGATATCGAGAATGTGGGTAAGACACGCCGTCACCATACATTTTTCGAGATGCTGGGTAACTTCTCCATCGGCGATTATTTCAAAGAAGAAGCTATCACATGGGCTTGGGAGTTCCTAACCGGCAAAGAGTGGATCGGCTTTGACCCGGAACGTATTTCCGTAACGGTGTACGCAGAGGATGAAGAGGCATTTAAGCTGTGGAATGAAAAGGTTGGCCTGCCTGCTGAACGCATCATTAAGCTGGGCGACGAAAATTTCTGGGATATTGGCGAAGGCCCATGCGGTCCTTGCTCGGAAATCTTTTATGACCGCGGAGAAGCTTACGGCAGTGATATGAGCGATCCGGAAATGTATCCAGGCGGAGAAAATGAACGTTGGCTGGAAGTATGGAACTTGGTGTTCTCACAATTCAACCATAACAAGGATGGCAGCTATACGCCGCTTCCGAATAAAAACATTGATACAGGTGCTGGTTTGGAGCGTTTTGCATCCATTCTACAGGATGTAGATTCCAACTTCGACACTGATTTGTTCCAACCTATTATTCAAAAGACAGCACAGCTCGCGGGTGTAACTTATAAAGATAACGTTGAGCAGGATATCGCGCTTAAAGTAATCGCTGACCATGTGCGTACCGTTACTTTTGCAGTAGGGGATGGAGTACTTCCTTCTAATGAAGGACGCGGTTATATTATCCGCCGTTTGCTTCGCCGTGCTGTTCGGTACGGAAAGACCTTGGGTCTGGATCGTCCATTCCTGTATGAGCTGACTGAAACCGTTGGCGAAATTATGGGTGTCTACTATCCATCCGTTGTGGACAACCGCGAATATATCGCAAAGATTATTCGTACTGAAGAAGAACGTTTCCACGAAACATTGTCTGACGGATTGGCTATTTTGGGTGAGATCAGTGCTAAAGCAAAAGCAGAGGGTCTCAGCAATATTGCTGGAGCCGATGCATTTAAGTTATATGATACTTATGGATTCCCATTTGACTTGACCGAAGATTTCGCAGCGGAGCAAGGATTAACTGTAGACCGTGAAGGTTTTGATGCGGCTATGCAGGAGCAACGTGACCGTGCAAGAGCTGCACGTCATGATGGCGGCAGCATGAAGATTCAGGGAGGCGCACTAGCAGACCTGACGGTTAAAAGTGAATTTGTTGGATATAATGACTCGGTAACAGAGTCGAAAATCCTGGCTATTGTTGTGGGTGATGAATTGGTAGATGTCGCCGGCGAAGGCGCAGAATGCCAAGTTATTCTTGAAGCAACACCGTTCTATGCTGAGAGCGGCGGACAAGTAAGTGACACCGGTGTGCTTACTGGGAGTTCAGTTACGGCTAAGGTAAAAGGACTCTTTAAAGCGCCGCACGGCCAACACGTACATTTGGTAACTGTGGAAGCGGGAGAATTGAAAGTGGGCGAATCCGTTCGCGCGGAAGTGGATCGTGCAGAGCGTGAAGATATCGTGAAGAACCACACAGCTACCCATTTATTGCACAAAGCGCTTAAAGAAGTTCTTGGCGGGCATGTTAATCAAGCGGGATCTTTAGTGGAAGGTGCTCGTTTGCGGTTTGACTTCTCCCATTTTGGAGCGATTACTCCAGAAGAACTGAGCGATATCGAACATCGCGTAAATGCACAAATCTGGCGCGGTCTAGATGTAGTGATTGAGAACAAGCCGATTGATGAAGCTAAAGCAATGGGAGCAATGGCGCTCTTTGGTGAAAAATACGGTAATATCGTCCGTGTCGTTCAAGTGGGCGATTACAGTCTTGAGCTTTGCGGTGGTTGTCATGTATCCAACACGTCGCAAATCGGAATTTTCAAGCTGCTTAGCGAAAGTGGCATTGGATCCGGAGTGCGCCGCATCGAGGCAGTTACCGGACGTTACGCTTACCAGTTCACTGAAAGCCAGCTAGATTTGCTCAAACAATCAGCAGGCCTTCTCAAGTCTTCTCTGAATGACGTTCCGAAACGGATCGAAGCGCTGCATAACCAGGTGCGTGAGCTTTCACGTGAGAATGAATCTCTGCAATCCAAGCTGAGCGCTACTTTTGCTGCTGAACTTACAAGCAGTGTGAAGACAGTTGGTGCAGGTACGCAGCTCCTGGCTGTTGCTGTTCAAGCAGGTAATATGGATGCTTTGCGTTCTACAGCGGATGAATTGAAATCCAAGCTTCCGGATGCAGTGCTTGTATTAGGTGCGGCGATGGATGATAAGGTGAACTTTGTAGTATCTGTACCGCAAGACCTTGTGAAGAAAGGTTTCCACGCTGGTAAACTCGTTAAAGAAATCGCAGCGGTTTGCGGCGGCGGCGGTGGCGGGCGTCCAGATATGGCGCAAGCCGGCGGTAAAGATGCTTCTAAGCTAAACGAAGCATTGGCAAAGGCTGAAGAATTGGTAGCTTCCTTAGCCTAAGTTAAAATTACGAAACCATTTCTCTAACTAAACGTATTACGAGAAAACATAGCGGTACTGAGAGTTTGATATCAGTACCGCTACTCTTTATTAGCAGGATGTTAGATTATTCATGAAGAATTGTGCTTGACAATAGCTTAAAAGCCAAAAATATCATAATTTTTGTAGAGAAAATGCCAAAAAAAGCGTTAATAACGGGCAGGATTTCCTCGTTGGGGCATGAATATG
This sequence comes from Paenibacillus sp. FSL F4-0122, assembly GCF_038002845.1. Classification (NCBI taxonomy): domain Bacteria; kingdom Bacillati; phylum Bacillota; class Bacilli; order Caryophanales; family Paenibacillaceae; genus Paenibacillus; species Paenibacillus sp. FSL F4-0122. Next base: position 500,351 of record NZ_JBBODI010000001.1, on the reverse strand, counting down.
TTATGATAAAGGAAGCAAGCGAGCTGCACAGTAGCAACTTTGCGAAGCCGTCCCAAAAGGCGATTTTGCAGAAGGAAGGTGTCACAAATGGACTCCATGGACAAAACGGTCAAATTCAATGTGAAGGGCGACGAAAAGGAAGCTTCTCCCCAGGAAATATTGCTAGCAGTATACGATGCACTGGTGGAGAAAGAGTATCATCCGATCAATCAGATCGTAGGGTATCTTCTTTCCGGAGATCCGGCTTATATTCCGCGCCATAACAATGCGAGAAGTTTGGTCCGGAGAAAAGAACGTGATGAGCTGATTGAAGAGCTGGTTAGATTCTATCTCGTCAATCACAGGGTGGACAATCCGAAATGAAGAAAAAGTTAGGTTTAGATTACGGCGACCGTAGAATCGGTGTAGCCACAAGCGATGTTTTTGGCTGGACGGCACAAGCTCTTGAAACGATTGAGCGCCGAGGTACGGGTAATGAGTTCGAACGCATTCGTGAACTTGTTGCAGAGCACGAAATTGGAGAGATTGTAGTTGGTCTGCCGAAGAATATGAACGGCTCAGTAGGACCCCGGGGCGAAATCTGTATTGAATTCGCTGATAAGTTACGGGAAGAGTTAGAAATGCCCGTACACCTTTGGGATGAGCGTCTGACGACGGTATCCGCAGAGCGGGTGCTGATTGAAGGGGACGTCAGCCGGAAGAAACGCAAGGGGATTGTGGATAAAATGGCTGCAGCCCTGATTTTGCAAAATTTTTTGGATGCTAACAGTAAAAGGTGAGGGGTGCGAGGATATGACAAACGAACAGATTGGCCAAGAGGAAGAACCGGAAATTATCTATATTCCCGATGAGGAAGGTAATGAAGAGGAATTCGAGGTCATTATGAAGTTTGAGGTTGATGGCTCGGACGCTAAGTATATGATGGTGGTTCCGCTAGACTCCGAGGACGAGGAAACCGATGAGGTATACGCGTTCCGTTATGTGGAAGAAGGCGACGATCTTCAATTGTTCATGATCGATAATGATGAGGAGTGGGCGATTGTCGAAGAGACTTTCAACACACTGGTCGACGAGTTGGACGGAGGATCGGAGAATGACTGAGATATCCGCTGATCAAGCGGTGTGGACTTCACGGCTTAAAGAAGCATACGGAGAAACTGTAGAACTGGAAGATGAGCAAGGCAAATCTTCCATTTACGATATTATCGCCGAATTTGAAGTCGGTGATCGCGGATATGCGGTGCTGAAAGGCTCTGGCAAAGACGTGGAGTATGAAATCCTGCGTATCGTTGTCTCTTCTGACGGACTTCCGGAATTGGAGAGCATTATGGACGATGAAGAGTGGGAAGACATCTCTGAGCTATACGATGAGATGACTTTTCCAGCAGATGGCGCTGAATAAATCTTAAACATGTACGTTACATTTATGATGGGCACGGAAGAGGGCGGAGAATTCCGCGCTCTTTTTGCTTGAAATGCGAGCAATATCCTGTATAAACATCAATTTAAGGAAATATATATTGAATTTTAGGCAATACACTTTTATACTTTATAGTCGGAAAGTGAGGAACCAGACTTGAAATCCGCAATCCGTACTGTGTTAATCATTATTCTTTTGCTGGCAGCAGCAGGAGGTGGGGGAGCATGGTACATTTGGAACGGGATGCAGCCGGTAGAGCCTGCAGGTCCTGCTGTAACATTTACGATAGAGAAGGGCATGGGAAGTGCGGAGATTGCTGATCTGCTTGAGCAGAATGGCATTATCCGTAAGAGTCTTTTTTTTAAGGGATATTTGAAATGGACTAAAGAAGGCTCTAGCTTCAAAGCAGGTACTTATATCGCTAAGCCGGGTGACAGCTATGATGAACTCATTGCGAGATTAAATGCAGGTGATGTAGTTAAGGAAGAAACTGTGGTCTTTACCATCCCCGAAGGATATACTGCTGAGCAGATCGCTAAGAAGCTCGCTGAAGCTTGGAATCAGGATGCGGCTACTTTTCTTGAAATTATGGATACTGGTGCAGGTTTGAAGGGGATTGATATTCTGGGTATCCCGCAGGATAAGAATCTTCGCCACCGTCTTGAAGGATATTTATTTCCCGAAACCTATGAACTGGCCAAGGATAGCACGCCCCAGGAAGTTGTAGAAGCACTTTTGGATCAGTTCCAGAAGAAGCTGGATACGATTCCCGACTGGCAGCAAAAGCTAGAAACGCGTGGATTGTCTCTGCATGAACTGTTAACCGTAGCCTCGCTGGTAGAGCGGGAAGTTGTGGTGGATAGTGAACGTCCGCTTGTGGCTGGGGTTATTTATAACCGCCTAAAGAAAGAACAGAAGCTGGAGATTGACGCTACCGTTCAATATTTACTCAATAAGCAGAAGGAAAGACTTTTGTATAAAGATTTAGAAGTTGATAATCCATATAATACGTATAAGAATATTGGACTTCCTCCGGGACCTATTAGTAATCCGGGGCTGGAGTCCATTCAGGCGGCACTCGAACCAGAAGCTTCTGAATATTATTTCTATGTGACCAAAAAAGATGGTACACAGGGCCATTTGTTTGCTAAGACCTACAAGGAACATTTAGCCAATATCGAAAAAAGCAAGCAAGAATCGAAGTAAACTATTAAAATGAAGAGTGGTGCGGTTGAAATAACTGTACAAGTAGGAGGTACAACATGACTAACAAACCGGAATTGCTGGTGACGGCAGCGTCCTTAGAGGAAGCTGCTGCTCTGCTGGATGCCGGAGCAGATGCGCTGCTCATTGGGGATGACCGTTTCGGGATGCGGCTTGCTGGACATTTCTCTCTGGAGGATACAGCGACTGTCGTAGAAATGGCGCATTCGCGAGGCTGCAAAGTGTATGCAAGCTTGGGTGGGCTGATGTCTAACCGTCTGCTGGATGAGCTTCCTGACTATGTGAAGGCTTTAGGTGAGCTTGGCATTGATGGTGTTGAATTCGGGGATCCAGCTGTGTTAACCACAGTGAAGAAAGAAGCGCCAGTAATGAAGCTGCACTGGAATGCGGAAATGACTTCCACCAACTATGCGACCGCGAATTACTGGGGACGCAAGGGGGCTTCTCGTGTCGTGCTGGCCCGTGAGCTGAATATGGATGAAATGACGGAAATGGTTCCGCTTTTGGAGATTGAGGCACAGGTGCAGGTTCATGGAATGACTAATATATACCATTCCAAGCGGAAGCTTGTTGAAAGCTATATGTCACATCAAGGCCGTCCTAGTGATGGAGGAAGTCTCGGGAAGGAACGCGGACTATTTCTGATTGAGGAAGAACGAGATGACCAGAAATTCCCGATTTATGAAGACGAGAACGGCACTCATATTATGAGCTCGGATGATATTTGTATTTTGGAGGATCTGCATATTCTGATGGCTGCAGGTATACACAGCCTTAAGATTGAGGGACTCTTGAAATCGATAGCGTATAATGTGACGGTTGTGAAGACTTATCGTAAAGCTATAGATCTTTATGCGGCTGATCCGGAAGGTTATGCCTTCGATGAGGAATGGATGGATGTAATCAGAACGGTGCAGGACCCTGAACGGGAGTTAAGCTTCGGATTTTTCTATAAAGAGCAAGTATATTAAGTTTGACAAAAATAAAGAGGTTATAGGTCCCCACGAAGATTAGGACAGCATTTATAGCATGTGACTTAGCTTTGTGGGGCGATGGAGGGGAGAACAGGAATGGGAACCATGACAAAGCCGCAATATAAGGGCAAACGTTACCGTCTGGACAAACCGGAGCTCCTCGCTCCGGCTGGTAATTTGGAAAAATTGAAGTTCGCAGTACACTATGGTGCGGATGCTGTTTATATCGGAGGACAACAATACGGCTTGCGTTCCGGCGCAGATAATTTCAGCTTCGAGGAAATGCGCGAAGGTGTTGAATTCGCCAAGAAATATGGCGCTAAGGTATTTGTTGCAACAAACATTTATGCTCACAATGAAGATGTCGCGGGAATTGAAGAATACCTGCGTAACTTATATGAAGCTGGCATTGCTGCTATTATCGTAGCTGATCCAATCATTGTAGATACAGCACGCCGGTTAGTGCCTGGACTTGAAGTGCATTTGAGTACACAGCAGTCTACATTGAACTGGCAAGCGGTGTCCTTCTGGAAAGAAGAGGGGCTTCCGCGTGTTGTTTTGGGCCGTGAGACAAGCCTGGAAGAGATTGCTGAGATTAAAAAACATGTCGACATTGAAATCGAAAGCTTCATCCATGGTGCCATGTGCTCCTCATATTCGGGTCGTTGTGTATTGTCCAACCATTTCACCGACCGTGATTCCAATCGCGGGGGCTGTTGCCAGTCTTGCCGCTGGAAATATGATTTGTTTGAGGATGCACGTCCGGAAGGGACTTGGGTGTCTGAGGAAGAGCAGGCTGAAGCGAAATCTCCAGCTCCTCTGCTTCCAGGTGTAACTCAGATTCCACTGCATCAGCAAGGAGATAATCCCTTCTCCATGGGCTCTAAGGATCTGTGTATGCTGGAAAGTATACCTGAACTGATTGAAGTGGGCATCGACAGCTTCAAGATCGAAGGGCGAATGAAGTCAATCCACTATGTGGCTACTGTCGTAAATGCATATCGTAAAGCCATTGATGCTTATATGGCAGATCCGGAAGGGTATGAATTGAAGCAGGAATGGATGGATGAGCTTAACAAAGCGGCTAACCGTCCGCTAAACACAGGATTCTTCTATGATACTCCGGATCATGAAGATCATATCTATGAGCCTGAAGAAAAAGCAGCTCCGTATGATTTTGCCGGACTTGTAATTGAATACGATGCTGAAAGTGGTACGGCACTAGTTCAACAGCGCAATCACTTTAAGCCAGGTCAGGAAGTAGAATTCTTTGGACCTAACGATACGTTCTTCAAGCAAACGGTTGGCGAAATATGGGATGAGAAAGGCAATTCGCTTGATGCCGCCCGTCATCCACTGCAACCTATTCGCATGAAGGTAGATCAACCAGTTGCATACTTTGATATGATGCGTAAGAAGAAGTTTTAATAAAAAACAGGGAAGCTTTTGGTCATCCAAGAGCCTCCCTGTTTTTCTTTTTGACAAAGCGAACAATAAGTTATATATATTAGGGATTAACAAATATATCCAAGGGAGGAGGTCCAACAAGCTATTTATTATGATTAAACATACATAGGTTAAAAGTTGTAAAAAAAGTCTCGTAAAGCTAAGGAAAAAGACCTAATACGCCGATATATATATTGGTTAACGCTTTCATGCGTATTCTAATATTAGCGGGTAGGTGATCAAGATGGGGGATCCTGATCAAGATAGTATTAGTGAAAAGCATAATGAGAGAAGGTTTAGCATGAATAAAAAGAATAAGAAATCGGCGATTACAGGAAACAAGGAAACAAGCAAGATTGAAGGGGCAGGCAAGACACCTAAGTTTAATTTGAAGAATGGAATAGATTTACGGGGACAGATCAAAAGAGTTAATCCTATGGAATCTGTTGGCGTGAAGATATTCCTGATATTTTTGTGTGCAATTGTAATTGTGGTAATGGCACTTGGACTGCTATCTTATTCAAAAGCCAAGAAGACAATTAAGAACAACGTATCGGAAGCCTACCGTCAGACTATTATTCAGACCTCAGAGAAGTTAGATATTACTTTGAAGCAGTACGAGAACTTGGCTTTACAGCTTTATTTTGATGCGCAGATGCAAGAAGATTTGAAGTCTTTAGTGACTGCACAATCTTCCTATGAGAAATTTGAAGCTACAAGCGCAGTAAGTAAAAAGTTGTCCAGTCAGATTACAACGGATTCTAATATTCTTAGTGTTTCTTTGATCCCGGAGTCACCTGATCAAGACATTGTTACAAGTGGCAGTGGCGGCATTAAGTTAGATAACATTAGAGAACAAGAATGGTATAAGAAGATTGTCGACAACACTGCATCTTATGAATCCTACTATTCTAAAGGTGATGGTGATGCGGCCAAGAACATATGGTTCTCTACAGCTGTTCAAGGTGATGGAGACAAAAATATTGCTATGGCAAGATCTCTCAAAACCCTGGGCTCAGGTACAGGATACATAGTCATCCTTGTGTTGAAGAATACATTGCTGGAGGAATCATTCGCAAGTGTCCAGCTGGGAGATGGCTCTCGAATTCAACTTGTCACTCCTGATGGAACCGTAGTAGCTTCTTCGGATTCAAAAGACGATGGTAAACCTTCAGAGTTTGCTTTTATTCAGGCAAGTAAAAAAGATAACAAGAGTTTGGATGAAAAAGATACAAACGGGGAAGAAATCCTTGCTGTCTTTAATCCAATGATCCGGGCGGATTGGAAGTTGGCAGGGGTAGTCCCAACAGATGAGCTAGTGAAAGAAGCACGTCCGATTCTGTTGACTACTTTTATTGCGGCTGCTGGCGCGGCTCTTCTAGCCATAGTAATCGGGATTTGGATGGTGCGTATGATTGCTCGTCCTCTAGCTCGCTTGAAGGATCTTATGGTACAAGGTGCAGGTGGTGATCTTAGTGTACGTACAGAATATGTATCTAAGGATGAAATTGGCCAGCTGTCAGCTTCCTTTAACGTGATGATGGAGCGTATTACTGAGCTTGTATCGCAAACGACAGAAACCGCTCGGGATGTGCTGGAGACCGCTGGTGAGCTTGGTGAAGCCTCACGTAAGACAGCTATTTCTGCGAAGGAAATCGCAGCCGCTACGGAAGAAATTGCCGGTGGGGCAGGCAGCCTGGCGCTCGAAGCTGAACGTGGTAATGAGCTTACAGATGTGATAGCTACGCAAATGCAGACTGTGATTTATGCCAACACTGAGATGGATGAAGCAGCACGTGGGGTTGGTGAAGCTAGTGCTCAAGGTGCTAAGCAATTAACGGACCTGCTGGATCAGACCAGCCGCACTGGAGAAAAAACAAGTGCGCTTGTCGAACGTGTCAACCACCTGAAGGAGACCGTATTCTCCGTAATTAAGGTGTTGGATGTGATGAAGAGTATCACGCAGCAGACGAATATTTTATCATTAAATGCGACAATAGAAGCCGCTCGTGCAGGAGAAGCTGGTAAGGGCTTTATGGTAGTTGCGGGTGAAGTGCGGCAGCTTGCTGACCAATCGAAGCAATCTATTGCCCTTGTTGCTGGAATTACGGATAAGATCATGGCGGAAATGAACGAAACGGAAGCTGTATTATCCGAAGTAGCACCACTGTTTAAAGAACAAGTAAGCTCTGTGAAGAGTACAAGTGATATCTTCTTGTCCGTAAAAGGACAGATGGATGAATTCATAACAAGCTTAGAATCGGTAACAACAGCGATTAGCAGTCTGAATCATTCACAAGGTGTGTTGTCAGAGGCTATGGGGAATGTTAGCGCCGTAGCAGAACAGTCTTCAGCAACTTCCGAAGAAGTAGCTTCCCTCAGTAATGAACAGCAAAATGTAAGTGATCAACTCGTTTCATTATCTGGCAAGCTGGAAAGTGCTTCAGGTCAATTGAAGGACAAACTGTCATTATTCACTATAAAATGAGTGGATTCATCACTAATCTCTAAATTGTTTACCTAACAAAACCGCTTCTTCAACATGAAGAGGCGGTTTGTTGTTGTGTAATGAAGAACTACACCGTATAATAACTTTGTTAGGTATTTGTTATAATTTAATAACAAGTTAGGTAAAAAGTATTAAGGAGAAGGACCAAATGAAAGGTAGACGCATCTCTGGCTGGTGGTCCGTTATCGGGGACATGAGCATGGAACGCAAGCTGCTCCTCGTCTTTTTAATTATCATTACCCTCCCGCTATCCTTCATCAGTGTATTTACCTTCAAGAGCTACTCAGAATCTATTCAGGGGAACACTATTGCTTATTCTGAGAAATTAATCGATCAAATGATGGATGGAGTAGACGATTATATCGAAGATATGAAGCGTATTTCATCTATGCCCGCCTATGTGAATGATATCAAACTTAATTTAATACGTTCAAACCGCTACCATGAGCAGAAAAAGATTATGGGAGGCGCAACTGGGAGTGCTACTTTATCACCCGGTGATTTTGATCTACTGTTGTCCATTCAACGGGGGATAGAGGGCAACATTTCGTTTATTAACAATATTAAGCGAGGCGCGAACTCGGTTTATATTTTTGACGCTTACGGAAATGGTTATTATTCTGCGAAGGATGGTGGCGTACGGCTCGATCTCGAGCAAAGCTATAAATACTGGAGCCAGCAGACTAAGGATTCCAGCGGAGAAGCATTATTGTTCGGTACTCAGGCGTATACAAGTAATCTGCAGAGCACCCGATATGCTTTTACCGTTGTTCGCAAAATCGTGGATGGCTTGTTAAATCCAATCGGGCTGATTGCGGTTGAAGCGAATATCAGCAATTTGGAGAATCAAGTTACGGAGCTGGATAAAGTCACCCATGGGAAGTCGTTGATTGTGGATGAGAAAGGAATGGTCATCTACGACAGCGACAAGAAGCTGCTGGCCACAGATATTTCTGATTCAGACTTGTTCAAAAGAGTTGGGGGAATTTCTGGAAGCTTCTATGATACAGTCAACGGAAAAGAGCGCTTAAATATATACTCTGGTTCTGCCAAAACCAATTGGAAGGTAATTATCTCTATACCTGTTGATGTACTGATGCGTGATGTGAAGGTGACCCGTAATACAACACTTGCTGCTACATTAAGTATCATTGTACTGGCGTTAATTATTTCGATTATTCTTTCCGTTGCCCTTACTAAATCGCTGACTCAAATGATTCAATTGATGAAAAAAGTTCAGGGTGGCGATCTGGATGTGATGTTCAGAGTTAAACGGCGTGACGAAATTGGTCTGCTGGGGCATCAATTCAATCGTATGTTAGCCCGAATCAGGCAGCTAATTCAGGATATCTACCGCATAGAAGAACAGAAAAAGGAAGCAGAGCTTCATGCGCTGCAGAGCCAAATCAATCCTCATTTTATCTATAACACACTGGAGTCGATCCGAATGACCGCTGAGCTGAATGATGATGTCGAAGCTGCGGATATGATCTCTATTCTGGGCAAACTGCTACGGTATAGTACAAGTGATCTGAGCGGTAATACGACATTGAAGCAAGAGCTTGGATATGTGCGTAATTATGTTGAGCTGCTTAACTATCGTTATCCTAACCGGTTTTTGCTGGATATTGATGTGCCGAAGGCGTTAGATAATTACTCTATTATCAAGCTGGTCTTCCAGCCCATCATTGAGAATGCTGCTTATCATGGCTTAGATGATAATAAGCCGCAAATGCATTTAAGCATCCACTGTGAGATTACAGAGCAAATGCTGTTGTTTCATATCAAAGACGACGGTATCGGAATGGATGAGAAGACTTTGGAGAAATTGAATGATGGGCTGCAGAACGAAAGTCCTCCTAAGAAAAGCATTAACGGGGGCATAGGCATGAAAAATGTACAGCAGCGAGTGCGTCTTCATTATGGAGCGGCATTTGGGATCCAGGTATATAGTGAGCTTGGACGAGGGACCGATGTTATTTTGTCGCTGCCATTACTGGAGCCGGAAATGATTGGCTTACCTGAGTAACGAAATAAGAGGGGGCTGTCCGTTGAAGGGGTTGAAATTAGAATGGACTATGCGAACCATACTGTTACTTCTCTTGGTGTTATTGAGTAGTAGCTGTGCCAATAACAATAAGCAGGCGCAATCCACTCCGCCTCCAGTTGGAGACGAGGTGATGTCTGACTTGTCCGGCACCATAGTCATGATGACCAATCGAATAGATCTGATTGAGAACGGAACTTTTCAAGGATACGCGGACCAGTTTAAACAGAGATACCCCGAAGCCAATGTGGAATTTGAAGGTTTGTCCAATTATGCAACGGATATTCTGGTACGGCTGTCCACGAAAGATGCCGGTGATGTACTGCTGCTTCCGGTGAATCTTCCGGCAAAGGAGCTGGATTATTTTTTCGAACCGCTGGATGAAGAAACCGCTGCTAGTGAGCGTTTCACTTCTTTTGCTACGTATAACGGGAAACGTTATGGGCTGTCCACTGGGACTACTACGGTTGGGATTGTCTATAATAAAAGGGCATTCGAAAAAGCAGGGATAACTACTGTTCCGAAGACACTGGATGAATTCTACGAAGCTTGTGCGAAATTAAAACAAGCGGGTATTATCCCCCTATATATGAATTATGGGGCCGTCTGGCCTTTACGTGAATGGGGGAACAGTCTGGTTAACTATATGACAGGCAATCCAGAGTATCTAAATAATATGGTAAATGAGGATAGCCCATGGCAGCTTGATAATGAGTGGGGGAAATCAATTTCCATTGCTCGAACCTTAATTGGTAAAGGCTACGTAGAAGATGAACTATTCTCGAACAATTGGGAGATATCAAAGACTAGGCTAGCTAAAGGTCAAGCAGGAATGTATTTACTGGGGAATTGGACGATTGGACAAGTCCTTGATGTGGGGGCTGAACCGGATGATATAGGATTCTTCCCGTTTCCTTATGATAATGGCAGCACTCATTATGCACCGATCAATCCAGATTGGTTCATGGGGGTTAGTAAATACACCAAGAACAAAGAGCTTGCTATGGCGTGGTTGAATTTTTTTGTAAAGGAGACTTCCTATCGGGATGACTGGGGATTCCTTCCGGCTGATGGAAGCTTGAATTCCTCTATGTCGCAGTACCGTGAGTTTTTATCTTATAAGCCTAAGCTACTTGATGCTACCGTACAAAGTGATGCGTTCATCGATCTGGCGAATAGAGCCAAGCTGTCCTTTTGGTCCGGGGATTACATTCAGGAGTTACTGGCTGCGCCTGATTTACAAAAGGCTTTTGACGAATTGAATGCAAAATGGAAGGAAGCGCGGGCAGGAACATCAGAAACTTCTCAGCCTTAAAGTTAGTACTACATAAATTTGATGACATTCTCTGGAGGGTTATATATGGCTAAAAAGGTCACTATGCAAAAAATCGCTGATCATCTCGGCGTATCCAAATTCGTTGTTTCCAAGTCACTTTCGGGTAAAGGCGGCGTTAATGAGACGACAAGAGAACGAGTGATTCAAGCGGCATCGCAGCTGGGTTATTTTACGCAAAAAAATGCTTTTGTCCAAGGCATAAAACGCACCCCTCCGGTAGGTGGCGGTGATCGGAATAAGCAATCCGTGCTTGTGTTAATGCCGAATATTCGTTCTCAGACGCAGGATTCCTTGTATTGGGGGAAAATTGTGGATGGTATTGCTATTGCGCTGGATCAGGAAGGGCTTGGGATGGTCATTATCTCTGAGAATCGTGCGGATAATTTCGTCAATATTTTGAATCCAAATGGAATCCTTGGCTTAGTAGGTGTGGGACAAATCTCTACTTCCTTACTGCTTGAGGTGCATCGTATTGGTCTGCCGATGGTGTTGATTGACCATGAAGATCCGCTAATTCCAAGTGATACCGTGTTTGCAAATAATGTGGATTCCATGGCTCGACTTACGAATCATTTGATGGGAACAGGCCATACCCAAATGCATTTTATCGGCAATATTGGATTCTCACGCAGTTTCCGCGACCGGTGGATTGGCTTCCGGAGTGCGCTGGAGGAGAGCGGAATAAGACTGCCTTTGGAAGATGATGCGAATCTTTTTCTGGAAGGGGTGGAGGAAGACTTATTTCAGGAGGATTTTAAAAGCTGGGTGAATAAGCGTAAAAAAGCCAAAACACTCCCGACAGCCTTGGTCTGCGCTAACGACTCCACAGCCCTTTCGGTCAGTGACATTCTTAAGGAAGAAGGGTTTAATATTCCGAAGGATATCTCAGTTACAGGCTTTGATAATATTGAGGATGCCTTAAGAGGAGTTCCACCGCTTACAACTGTTCATGTTCCTAAAGAAGCGATGGGCCGAGCCGCAGTGGAGAAACTTCTGAGCCGTATTCATAATCCTTCTGCGCCGCTTGAGAAAATACTTATCGCAGCGGACATTGTTCATCGTGATTCTGTGGATAAGCCGCGAGACTAGAACTATGTTGTGATTTGCTTGAGTAAGGGGGAGTTTAGCTATGACAGAACCAGTTGTCATGCCAAGGATTGAAGGCGAACAGATTCAACTACGAGGTGTACAAGTATCCGATCTGGAGGTTTATTATAATTTTTTGCTTGATGTTGAGATGGGGCAATTAACAGGATCACAAGGAGATTTCTCCCGTGAGCAAACAGCAGCTTGGATTCGTAAGATTAGTGTTCCAGCCGAGGATCGTGTAGATCTTATGATTATAGTAAAGGACACGGGTGAGCTCATTGGAGAAGTGGTACTAAATGAAATAGATCCGGACAATCGTAGTGCAAATATCCGAATCGGCATTTGTGGACATGAACATCGGGGTAAGGGTTACGGTACTGAAGCTATGACTCAAATGCTACGATATGGCTTTGAAACTTTGAAGCTGCACCGCATCCATCTCGGCGTATATACTTTTAACCCCAGAGCCGTTCATGTCTATGAGAAGCTTGGTTTTCAACGCGATGGTGTGGAGCGGGATGCTCTTTATGTAGACGGAGAGTTTCATAACATGATTCTGATGTCCATGCTTGAGGAGGAGTTCCGCAGTTTGTACAATTAAAAAAAGTGAATCTACGGTAAGGAAGATTGTAAGTAACTTCCTCACCAGATTCACTATGAATATTAGTCTGTAATATTTCCAGCCATTTTGAGGCGTTTGGCAATTTCTTTAAAGTCTTCGGGGGAGATTCCTGGAGCGAATTCCTCTTCGACTGCCGGAGCAACGGGGATCGGAAAACCTTTAGGGGCTCCCTGAATGACTTCAAGCGGAAGATTATCCTCCGGGTGGGTTCCCTTCCAAATCTGATCGATGGCGCCGAAGTCACTTTCACTCCAGGTGTATAGCTTGGTGTGCACGCCTTTTTCTTCATATTTTTTTGCTTCACTGAATGATTTATTATTTAACGAAGGAATCGGCACGAGCTTAGTTACATTAACACCTGTTGCCACTTCGATTGCTTTGGCATAAGCGACCACGTGGACACCACCACGGACTAAAAGGAATCCGACTACAGCGCGTGCAGCTGGATGGTCTGTCATTTCGTAGACCTTCATTTTATGTGTTCTGGCTCCGCATTCGAGGAAGAAGTTATGTAGCAGATCTTCCACTAGGTTGCCGCTATTAAATACGTTTGCTCCGGTCCACGGGTTCCCCGTTGAATCAAAAGGCATAGCCCCTTGTGCACCAGCCAGAAAGTGATAGGATAGACGCGCATCTTTTGCGGACCCTAGAGGGGTGGAATCGGGCTCTTTATAACTTGTTGACCCTCGAAGACATTTGTTGATGGCATGCGAAACCAGCTCGACGTGGCCAAGCTCTTCCGCTGTTATGCTCATCACCAAATCATAAAAGGGCTTCAGTTTGTCTTTTGAACGGAAATTAAAGGATTGAAAGAGGTAATTGTTAAGGGTCGACATTTCTCCGAACTTTCCGCCAAGCAATTCCTGAACAGCGGCAGCAGCATTGGGATCGGGCTTCTCAACTTCAGGAATCTCGATCATGATTTCATCCATACGTTTGAACATTAATATCTCAGCCTCCTTGAGGTTAGGGGTTACTGAGCTATTTTGAGCTTAATCTATAGGAATTACTCATGAATGGGTTGAAAAGTATGGATGTGCGTCATGTAAATGGCTTTTTGTGTCGAAAAGGCAAACTGCAAATACTATCAAATACGCATAGTAACCCGCTAATGGACACAGCTGACCCTATATGCAGTATTATCCGATATTTGCAATACTAACGGACTCCAGAGCAGCTATCGTCCTAGAAAACGCCCCAAATGGACCTCTTTTCAGGGAATAGCGTCGTTGGAGTCCGAAAACATACTTTAAAGGCTAAATATATGTGAATAGCGTCATCTGAGTCCTTAAGATACTTTAGATGATTGATATTCGCTTGAAGCAAACAGTGAATGATTAAAACGCAGAGCAGCGATCCTCCAATAATAGGAGAATCGCTGCTCTGTTGATTTCTAGGGTTTATGAAACCTTATTTACAATGCTAAATTACGGTCAATAAGAGCAATACGTTGCTGTACACAAGCATAAGAGCGAAGTGGATCCTCTGGAGTGTTCAGCACATAATCTAACATTTGGTCAACGGTAGTTGTAGCCACGTGGATACGAGTGTCGGAGGATGCGTAGTAAATATAGATTTCACCGTTATCACGTGCAATCACGCCATTACAGAACACGACATTGGAGACATCGCCGACACGTTCTTCACCATCTGGTGCGATGAAATGACCGCCAGGTGAATGAGTGACTTTGTTTGGCTCATCCAGATCAGACAAGAAAGCATATAGTACGTATCGGAGTCCAGCAGCTGTGTTGCGTACACCATGAGCAATATGCAGCCAGCCTTTTGCAGTTTTGATTGGAGCCGGACCTTGGCCGTTTTTAACTTCCTTGATGGTATGGTAGTGGCGTTCATCCATGATGGTCTCACTAGTAATTACGGCATCTTCAATTGTATCCGAGAGTCCCCAGCCGATACCGCCACCGGAACCTGCATCGATAAAGCCATCTTGTGGGCGAGTGTAGAAGGCGTATTTTCCATCTACAAATTCAGGGTGGAGCACGACATTACGCTGCTGAGCAGAGCCTGTTTTGAGATCCGCCAGACGTTCCCAGGTTTTCAGATCTTTGGTGCGAACAATACCACACTGTGCTACTGCGCTAGAAAGGTCACCATGTGGAGCTTCTGGATCTTTGCGTTCTGTACAGAAGAGGCCGTAGATCCAGCCATCTTCATGGCTTACGAGGCGCATGTCGTAGACGTTGATATCAGGAACTTCTGTCTCAGGCAGCACAACTGGATGATCCCAGAAGCGGAAGCCGTCTACGCCATTGTCGCTTTCTGCTACAGCGAAAAAAGATTTGCGGTCATTGCCTTCAACCCGAGCAACAAGATAGAATTTGCCGTTCAGTGCAATAGCACCCGGGTTGAAGACGCCGTTGACGCCAATTCTTTCGGCAAAATTAGGGTTGGTGTCTGGGTTAAAATCATAACGCCAGATTAAGGGCGCATGCTCAGCAGTTAGCAGTGGATGAGTATAACGGTCATAAATGCCGTTTCCATAAGGAAGCTTTTCGTTCTTGCGGGCGATCAGGGCTTCATAACGTTCTGTTAATTGTTGTTTGCGTTCTTGGAATAATGATGACATTAGATAGTCTCCTTTATAGTTGATTTCAGTCGTGCGATCATTTCGAAGCAGGCTCTGCTGTTATGATAAGGACATTTCCAGGCGCTAACCTTTGATCCGTGAGGCAGGGGCTGAAGGTTCTCGTCCACGCCCCAGTACCATTCACCGAGCTTGTGATCCACCATGTATTTATCGATAAAAGTCCAGGAGGCTTGGGCAGCCTCATTAAATTTGCTGTCACCAGTCAGCTGATAAGCATTATAGAATCCAACAACCGCCTCAGCTTGCGGCCACCAATCTTTATCTTTGCTCAGCAGCCCGCTTGGGTCAGCTTCATTCCATATCCCACCATCGCTATCTATACCTTCCGCAAGAACGGCTTCTGCCATGGAGACAGCGACTGTTCGCACACGCTGCAGCAGCAGCTCTTCTCCAAGGGTTTCAGCAGCTTCCACCAGCAGCCAGCTTCCTTCGATGTCATGTCCGTAGGAGATAATATCTGATTTCACATTCCATCCCTCATCTAAGAAAAGATGAAAATGCTGGCCTTTCTGATCAATGATATGATCCAGCATCGTTTCGATTAGCTCAGTTAGCGTGCTCTTTAGCTCCTCCGACTTCCATACCCGATAGAGACCGGTATACGCTTCCAGAACATGCAGATGGGTATTCATAGATTTTTTTTCATTCATATCCTTGCTGCTGAGACTGAGGTTATCAGTGATTTGCCATTCCCGTGATAAAGCTTCGACATAACCTTTATAAATAGAATCATAGCCGTATTTCTCAACTAGCTGGAATAATTGAATCGCATCCTCTAAGACTTCTGGACGTCCGGTCGCATGGTAGAATTCAGCCAGTGCGTAGATAGCAAAGGATTGGCCATAGATCTGCTTTTTCTCTTGAGAAGGTCTGCCCTCAGCATCCACCATCCAGTATAATCCGCCATACTCTTTATCAATGAAGTGTTCCATCAGATAGGTATAAGCACGTTCTGCCATCGCCAGATATTCCGGTTTACCGTAGATCCGGTAAGCGCTCGCAAAGGACCAAAGGATCCGGGCATTAAGCACAAGGCTTTTCTCTGCGTTAGGAGTAATGTTCAGCTGATTGTCGATCTCACCTACAAAACCGCCGTTTACTTCGTCCTTCGTCTGTTTCATCCAAAAACTAAGAATATTATCCTGCAGCTCATCCTCAAGTTGGGTCAACCATAATTCTGGTGAATTAATCATTGTAATCAGTCACTCCTCACATTATTTGGTGATTTTTGAGGTGAAATATTCGTTGATGATCCCAGCGGCTTGCTTACCGTACATACAGTAATCATCATTCTGTGCTGCTTCTTCAATTGGATAAAGATGAGTAGGCCAATCCCAGAGCATAAAGCCCTGAACCCAATCTCTGTGCTCACAGCCTTGAAACATTGCCTGATAGAATTTACTTTGTTCTTCTTGACTTGGTTCGCCCTTTAAGGTCCAATCATTGGGAATCGCAGCGCTCCCGCTCCGGCTTGGGCAACCCGCTTCCATGAAAAAGAACGGCTTATTCTGTGAGCTCACCACTTGCTCAATCCGGTCGAGCTGAGCCTCCCAATCACTAGCTGGATAATACCCACTTGAAGAAATCACATCGAGCGCATCCCACCAGGTTACGTTATCCTCCTGATACTTATCGCAATTATAAGTAAGAATACCTGAGTAGACCTTCCGCACCTCGGCAATAAGCGAACGCCATTCGGCTTCGCGTCTATCCGTCTGTACAAGCTCACAGCCAATACAGAACATTTCACAGCCTGTTTCCTCAGCGATAGCGGCATAGTGCAGAATAAATTTAGTATAAGAGCTGAACCACTCAGACCATTTAGGCTCGCAAGGGACATCCTTATCGAAAAAGTTAATATGGGCACGCCAAGTTCCGTCAGCACAATTAACAATCGGCTTCAGACATACTTTTAGCTGCAGTGACTTCGCTTTGCTGATAGCCCATTTCACTTCTTCGTCGCTAACGGTTGGAGCCTCCCAGTAGGGAATTTCCGTAGAATGAGCGGTAGCTTGAAGCGCACTGAGCGCAATGGCCGTCCAGTTCGCTCCGGTGACAGAGGACATTAATTCCAGCGAACACTCAGCTTCTTTTGTTGTCCATGAACCACGTCTACCTGAGAAACCCCAGGTTACGCCTGCAATGTATTCGTTGTTTAACATCATCGAGGATCCTCACTTTACAAATGGAAATAGATAAATTAGCAAACTTAATTTTGTTAGATAGTTATTATTGTTTTGTTAGTTTATAATAACAACTTAATTTAGTTATATACTTTTTCGTAGATGATTTCAAGGACAATTTGTAGTTGGAGCTGGGAAATTTGAATAACTTTAGTTATAGTAAATATAAGACTATAAAAGGGCGCAATCGTACATTGACGTAATGCATGGGGAGATACTATTCGTGATGATAGCGCAATCATAATAACTGGCGGATACAACTGGAGGGAATTACTTAAATGATAAATGTTATGATTGCGGACGACGAGGAAGTCATTCGCAGGGGGCTCGAAAAAATCACATCCAGAATGGAAATAGACGTACATGTAATTGGATCTTACGGAAACGGGTTGGAAGCCTGGGAACATTTAGAAAAGTTATCCCGAGAGGATATAGATCTGCTTATTACAGATATCAAAATGCCTAGAATGGATGGTTTTAAGCTGATTGAACAGGTTAGAGACCATATGGAGGATATACCTATTGCTGTCCTTAGCGGTTTTAGTGAATTTGAATATGCCCGTCGAGCGATCCGCCATGGGGTGATGGATTATTTGCTTAAACCGATTGATAAGACTCAGCTATATGAGCTGCTTAAGAGAGTAGAGGATGTAAAGAAAAAGAACGTGACGGAGCATGAGGAGATTTTCTCACAAGCTGCGGATGGTGGGGAACATTATGTAGTTGAGCAGACAAAAAGCATTCTGGAGAGAGAGTATGATCAGAACTTCGAGCTAGAACGCCTAGCGGAGATGGTGGGCATGAATGCGAGTTATCTCAGCCGTTTGTTCAAATTAAAGACGGGGCAGACGATCACAGACTATCTGATTCGGATTAGAATTTCTAAAGCTAAGGAACTGCTAATGGAGCATCCTGACCTGAAGAATTATGAAATTGCCGAGAAGGTGGGTTATAGCGATCCGGTATATTTTAATAAATTGTTCAAGAAAATGTGTGGTATGACACCTAAGGATTATAAAAGCGGCTGTAAATTCCCGAAAATTGAACGAGAGTTTTAGGCATATATAGGAAGCTATTTATTAGGAGGGCGAAAAGCTCTCTTTTTTTGTAGATATTTTTATAAATTAGATAACAAAATTATTATAAGTAAAACAAAAATAACAAATACAAGACCAGAAAAAGCAATTGAAACCATCGTTTTGCGTCGAAAATAGATTTATAATGGGTTTGTAAGCGATATCATCACTTATTTTTAAGAGTAATTCAGATAATCCGGTATTAATGACTACTCTTTCAAGTTATAAGTGATGATAAAAGTTATTATATTTGTTATTTACCTAAAACTAGAGTTGAATTGAAGAGAGGGGTCGTAACAGCATGAAAAAAGGCAAAACAATGATGGGCTTGATGGCACTAACACTTGTGGCGGGATTGTTTAGCGGTTGTTCCTCAAACAACAACACTAACAATGAAGCTGCTAAAAACACAGGAAACAATGGTTCTTCAGCAGAGGCAACTGCTCCAGCCGATGGTACAGCAGCCAAGGATATCAAAGGGGATATCACAGTCATAACGCAAAGAACAGATATTGTTGATACCGTATTCAAAGAGTATGCGGCTAAATTCAATGAGAAATATCCTGATGTAAAGGTGAACTTTGAAGCGCTAGCTACTTACGAAGACCAAATTAAAATTCGTATGAGCACTAGTGATTATGGCGACGTTCTTTTGTTACCTACTAGCATAGCTGTAAAAGATATTCCTGATTTCTTCGAACCCCTTGGCAAGCTTGAAGAAATGAGCAAACAATACACAGGGCTGGAAGAACGTGCAGTAGACGGAGTTGCCTATGGTATTCCGATGACCATCAACTTTAATGGCATTATCTATAACAAACAAGTCTTCAAAGATGCCGGAATTACAGAGGTTCCCAAAACCCCTGAACAATTCTTGACTGCTCTGCAGACTATTAAAGACAAAACACAAGCTGTTCCTCTTTACACAAATTACGCAGCAGGCTGGACACTGACACAATGGGAAGCGGATCTGGCTACAGTAGCTGGTGACCGTGATTATGTGAACATTGCTCAAGTGGCTAGCGACGACAACTATGTAGCGGGTCAACCACACTATGAATTGTACAAAATTCTGTACGATGCAGCACAAAAAGGTTTGATTGAAGAAGATCCAACTACAACAGACTGGGAATCTTCCAAAGCTGATCTAGCCAACGGAAAAATTGGGACTATGGTGCTTGGATCTTGGGCGATTGGCCAAATCAAAGGCCTGGCTACAAATCCAGACGATGTTGGATTTATGCCTTTCCCAACCAATGCGGATAAAATCCTTGTGCCGCTTGCTGGTGACTACAATCTGGGTGTCAGCATTCACAGTAAGAACAAAGAAGCTGCTAGAGCTTGGGTGGATTGGTTCATCAACGAATCTAATTACCCTACAACTGAAGGCGGCGGTATGAGCCCGGCTATCGGTGCAGAGCTTCCAGAAATCCTGAAACAATATGAAGGTACAGATGTAACCTTTGATACTCTTGCTCCTGCTAAAGCTGGTGAAGAAGGCTGGTCTGATGAAATCGACAAACAAGCTGAGATCGGTGCTTGGCAGCCAGACTTCAAGAAACGGATTATTGAAGCAGCGATTGGCAACAGAAAAGAATCCTATGATGACATCATGAAAGACCTGAACGACAAGTGGAAAGCCGCTCGCGCTAAAGTCACAGCACAGTAAAAACTATAAGCTTCTTAGATGCTATAGGCGGTAGTGAATGTGGGAGGGGATATGCTAACAAGCATTTCCCCCTTCACATTTAAACGAGTCTTAAATAAATGAGGATGCTTTTTCTGGAGGTGTATCGGGTGTTTAAGTTTTCAAATTTGAGTTATAAAAATCAAAGAATCGCTATCATCATCTTATTCTCATTAGTGCCGATATTATTGCTGCTCACATTCGCTTATTATCCAGTCATCAGTATGTTTCGGTACAGCTTCACCAGTTGGAATGGATTGAGCAAAAATATGGAATATGTCGGTTTAGAAAACTACAAGACCATTTTTACAAAACCTGAGTATTTTTCTGTGTTTAAGGTCAGCTTGTATTATTTCTTTACCACTTTTATTCAGATGGCACTTGCTTTGTATTTTGCAACCATCTTAAGCTTTAGTGTTCGCATGAAAAACTTGTTTAAAGGGATTTTGTTCTTCCCGACCTTGCTAAACGGTGTAGCGATCGGTTTTATCTTTCTCTTCTTCTTCAAACCAGATGGAACGCTAGATACGATTCTTAATCTGATTGGGCTTGGCAGTCTGCAGCAGAAGTGGCTACTGAATCCTAATTTGATTAACTTCTCGCTCGCAGGTGCATCACTGTGGAGATACATGGGAATGAACTTCCTGATTTTCCTTGGAGCTATTTCTTCTATCGGTAAGGATATCTATGAGGCCGCTGAAATTGACGGTGCAAACAGATGGCATCAGTTTATGCATATTATTTTGCCAAGCATTAAACGTATTCTGCAATTGAACTTGATTCTTGCGGTTAGTGGCGCCATTGGGGTATTCGAAATTCCATACGTCATGACAGGCGGATCTAACGGAAGTAGTACATTCGTAATTCAGACGGTCGATGTAGCTTTCAAATACAGCAAGGTTGGTTTGGCATCGGCGATGGCCGTGGTATTGCTGGGTATTGTTATCATAGTTACTATTTTGCAGCGCGTTCTGATCAAGGAGGAGAAATAAACTATGCATTCTGTAAAATATACCACTGCTAGTATATTCAAATATCTCACCTTGATTTTGGGAGCACTTGTAGCTTTGATACCTATCGTGGTCGTGTTTTTCGCTTCATTAAAGACCGGAACGGAATATGCTTCTACCGGACCGTTAACGCTGCCAGAGAATTGGTTGAATTTCTCCAACTACACAAAGGCTTTTGTAGACGGGAAAATGCTGCTCGGTTTTAAAAATACTGTCATTATCGTTGTGATTTCTATTGCGGGTGCCACGTTGACGGGTTCGATGATGGCTTATATTTTATCGCGCTTCAAATTTAAAGGCAGTAAGATCCTAATTAGTATGTTCCTGATTGCTACTCTGATTCCAGGCGTAACTACACAAGTGGCTACTTTCCAAATCATCAATCACTTGGGATTATTTAATACCAGATGGGCGCCAATCGTTATGTACTTGGGCACGGATATTATCGCTGTTTATATCTTCATGCAGTTTTTGGATTCGATCTCCGAGTCACTGGATGAATCCGCGATGCTGGACGGAGCTTCGTATTGGACGATTTATTGGAGAATTATTTTGCCATTGTTGAAGCCGGCGATTGTAACTGTAGTGATCGTGAAGGGTGTTAATATTTATAACGATTTTTACACCCCTTTCCTTTATATGCCGAAAACAGATTTGCAAACGATCTCCACAGCACTCTTTAAGTTTAAAGGTCCATATGGATCGCAGTGGGAAGTAATATGTGCGGCGATTATGATCGCAATTATACCTACATTGGTTGTGTTTACCGCCTTGCAAAAATATATCTACAATGGTTTTTCGCAAGGTTCTGTAAAGTGAGTTCAACAGTAAATTTAATAACAGTACTAGATAAAATAGCATACTGAAAAGTTGCATACATTTGGAGGGAATACTAATGAGTGAAGTAAAATTGGTTGGAGCAAGTGCAATTAACATCCCGAACATGCCTTGGCAAGAAAAGCCTGCTGGCTACGAGAATCCGATTTGGAGACATAATGATAACCCGGTTATCAAAAGAAATCCTGCAAAAGGTGTAGCCCGTATTTTCAATAGTGCGGTTGCTGCGTATGAAGGCAGTTTTATTGGTGTATTTCGTGTAGAAGATAACACGACTCGTCCGCATCTGCGTATGGGACATAGTGTGGATGGTTTGGATTGGAAAATCGATGATGAGCCGATCCGATTTATAGATGAAGAAGGTAATCCTTATCAGCCGCGTTATGCTTACGATCCACGTCTGGTGAAGGTTGAAGATACATTTTATATTATCTGGTGTACAGATTTCTACGGCGCAGCTATTGGTGTAGCTAAAACACAAGATTTCAAAACATTTATCAGCTTGGAAAACCCATTCCTGCCATTCAACCGGAACGGCGTACTGTTCCCTAGAAAAATCAACAATAACTTCGTGATGTTGTCCCGTCCAAGTGACAGTGGCCATACGCCATTTGGTGATGTGTTCCTTAGTGAGAGCCCTGACTTCGTATATTGGGGAAAACACCGCCATGTAATGACCAAGGGTGGTCAAGGCTGGTGGCAAAGTGTCAAAATTGGTGGCGGACCAGCGCCGATTGAAACTACTGAAGGCTGGTTGATGTTCTACCATGGCGTAACTGGAACCTGCAACGGTCTTGTGTATAGCATGGGGGCGGTTATTTTGGATATCAATGAGCCCTCGAAAGTAAAATATCGCTCGAAAAACTTTGTATTAACGCCAGAAGAATGGTATGAGGAAAGAGGTTTTGTGAATAACGTCCTGTTCCCATGTGCCACACTGCATGATGCAGAAACCGGCCGTATCGCCATTTATTATGGCGCTGCTGATACTTATGTAGGCGTTGCTTATACAACGGTTAATGAAATCGTCAACTATGTCATCGAAACTCATGAAGAGGTTGGCGATGATGCAGGTTTAGGCAAAATCTAATTGGACTTAATGACCTATATTTGCAGGGAGCTTGCTTGTCCGGAGAATTGCGTAGCGTAGAGTTCGAAAGAAGTGTTGGGATTGGTGTTGTTAAGTGTGCTCAGTGCGGAGGTTGCCATGTGCGGCCTCCGTTCTGTTGCAGAATGTGCAACAGAACAACTCAATATTGCTTGTAATAGATAAGTAGCAGGTGAGGGGGGAATTCGGCTCTGTTGGCGATCGTTGCTTAGTCACTCTGTGGCTTGGTTACTCCATGGCTTTGCTACTCAATGGCTCTAACGTAAATGGTTGCACTTTGTGCACTTAAACTAACATTTCTTTGGTTACTAGGTGATATAGTTGCACTTTGTGCAACTGTATCAGCCAAGTAACCTTCAAAAGCTCCTTTTAATGTTTTTTAGTTGTACAAAGTGCAACTAAAAGGGGAAAAAGACATATTCCGCTGTAATAGCTGCACAAAGTGCAACTCTATGGCTCTGACGTAAATAGTTGCACTTTGTGCACTTAAACTAACATTTCTTTGGTTACTAGGCGATATAATTGCACTTCGTGCAACTATATCAGCCAAGTAACCTCCAAAAGCTCCTTTTGCCGTTTTTTAGCTGTACAAAGTGCAACTAAGAGAGAAAACACACATATTCAGCTGTAATAGCTGCACAAAGTGCAACTATCCAGCCAGAAGCTGTTACTGTGCCGATTATAAAGAAGTTAATGGGCAAGGTGGAAAATGTGGGTGTTGTGGAGGTAAGAGGAAGATAGCGGATAAGTGGAATGTGAGTGGTTGTAGAGGTAATAAGAAGGTAGTAGGTACGTGGAGTGTGATTAGTTGTGGAGGTAATAAGAAGATAGCGGATAAGTGGAATGTGAGTAGTTGTAGAGGTAATAAGAAGGTAGTTGGTACGTGGAATATGATTAGTTGTAGAAGTAATAAGAAGATAGCGGATAAGTGGAATGTGAGGGGTTGTAGAGGTAAAAAGAAGGTTATAGGCACGTAGAATATGATTAGTTGTGAAGGTAATAGGCAAGCAGCGAGTGAGTGGTGAATGTGGATCTGTTGGTGATTCTGCTACTCTGTTGCTTAGTTACTCTAGGACTTCGACGTAAATAGTTGCACTCTGTGCACTTAAACTAACATTTCTTTGGTTACTAGGCGATATAATTGCACTTCGTGCAACTATATCAGCCAAGTAACCTCCAAAAGCTCCTTTTACTGTTTTTTAGTTGTACAAAGTGCAACTAAGAGGAAAACACACATATTCAGCTGAAATATAGCTGCACAAAGTGCAACTATCCAGCCTCGGAGCTGCAATTAAACTATTCAGTCGCAGAAAACGCAACTAACCCATCCCACTATCCCGTCCCACTATCCCATCGCAAATATCCATACACCAACGGAAAACCCATATTGGGTTTTCCGTTTCTATCTAGCATAGTAACTGTAACGATGCTTCGCGGTTACGAACAGTAAGCGAACAATATCGTTACATAACTTAAGGAGGAACAATATTTTGGGAAGCGACATGAATTTGTCACAGTTAAAGGAATATAACGGAAGTAGTCCAAAGCCGGGTGATTTCGAGCAGTTTTGGGAGCGGGCATTACGTGATCTGGATGCACAGCCGCTGGATTATGAGCTGGAGCCGGCGGAGTTTGTCAGTGAGCTTGCGGAGTGTTTCCATTTGTATTTTACCGGAGTTGGCGGTGCAAGAATCCATTGCAAATATGTAAGACCGAAGAAAAACGTACATAAAAAAGGCCCCGGTCTAGTGATGTTCCATGGGTACTCCTGTGACAGCGGGGATTGGATGGAGAAGGTGGCTTATGCTGCCCACGGGATTAGCGTCCTGGCGATGGATTGTCGCGGACAGGGCGGCCTCTCCGAAGATAATCTTACCGTAAAGGGCACCACGATACGTGGACATATCATTCGAGGGATGGATGATCCTAATCCATATAACCTTTATTATCGCAATGTGTTTTTGGATACGGCACAGACTGCCCGAGTTCTGATGTCTATGGATGAAGTTGATCCTGAGCGTGTAGGTGCCTTTGGACTATCTCAAGGTGGAGCGCTGACTGTCGCTTGTGCAGCATTAGAGCCTCGCTTAAAAATAGCCTTGCCTGTGTATCCCTTCCTTTCAGATTATAAACGTGCTTGGGAACTGGATATTACCACCTCAGCTTATGAGGAGATCAACTATTATTTCCGGTTTTTTGATCCCCATCATTTGCGTGAGGATGAGATTTTTAATAGGCTCGGCTATATCGATATTCAGAATCTTGCGGAAAGAATTCAGGCTAAAGTACTGTGGGTTACCGGGTTATCCGATACGATTTGTCCACCTTCAACTCAATTTGCCGCA
Organism: Paenibacillus sp. FSL F4-0122; assembly: GCF_038002845.1. Lineage (NCBI taxonomy): Bacteria > Bacillati > Bacillota > Bacilli > Caryophanales > Paenibacillaceae > Paenibacillus > Paenibacillus sp. FSL F4-0122. The sequence goes on along the minus strand of NZ_JBBODI010000001.1, from coordinate 474,830 downwards.
TACAATAAAATACTAGCGTCCAAAGAGCTTATGGTTTATTATGAGTACGGTCATGAGTATTTACCATATCTTGCCGATCGGGCGTTGGAATTGTTCATGACCTTGTAAGAGATAAGCCAGCAGGCATAACTGAAGACAACGGTGGTGAACAATTGATGAAGTCGCAAGCAAAAAAAGAAAAGGCGCATTTCCAGCTGCACCCTGCCAAATCGATTGGGGTGCGGCTTTTTCTCATCTTCTTCATCTCAACAATGGTGCTCGTTCTCTCACTTGGCTACATTTCCTATTCCGTAGCTGAGCAAACGATCGAGAATAACGCGCTGTCAGCCAATCAACAGACAGTCGTCCAAGCTGCAGAGAAGTTTGATGTTGAATTATTGCGTTATGAGGACGGCCTAGGAAGAATTCTTTACAACAATGAGATTCAGGATGCACTCAAACAAGGGAATAATCCCACTACAAGTAATGAGGAACGTAATTTGCAGTCTAACCAGATTAGCGCCGAGCTGAATGCCTGGCTGACCGCATCAAAGGGGGTAGAAGCTGTATACCTCATCCCGATGAATCAGGAAGTCCCCACTTCTTCAGCGGGATCAAAAGACAACGCTTTTATCAAGGAATTCAGAGAATCATCATGGTTCAAGCAGCTTGAAGAGGAACCACAAACACTGTGGATTCCCCGGACAGTACAAGAACAAGAAGGAAATACTTCGGGTATGTTTCATTTGGCACAATCGATAGCTGGGGATACACAAAGCCCGGGATACATAATTATCTGTGATATTAGAATTAGTGAATTAGAAAATCAGCTTCGTAAAGTTGATCTCGGACCCAGCTCTTACATGCAATTGCTGACGGATAAGGATGAATTGATCGCATCGTCCCAGCAAGTAGGAACAGATACTTATCTCAGTCTGGGAGGGACCCTTCTTCATGGTTTGGAGCATGAGGCGGGGTCATTGCCAACGAAGGATGAGAAAGGGAAATCCATACTAGCTGTGTATGGGACGATGGAAAGCTCCAGCTGGAGATTGCTTGGTGTTGTTCCGGCTGAGAATCTTACGAAAGACGCACTTCGTATTCTAAAAACTACATATATTATTGTTGCGGTGGCTGCTATTGTCGCCATTCTAATTGGTTACTGGATGTACAGAATGGTATCCAAGCCCTTGACCCGGCTTAAAGATTTAATGTCTAAGGGGGCAGATGGGAATCTTGGAGTACGCACGGAGATTACCTCACGAGATGAAATAGGTCAGTTATCGGGTTCCTTTAATAGGATGATGGAACGGATCACAGAACTGGTTATCCATACTAATGAAACGGCTCGAAAGGTAATGGAAACGGCCAATGAACTTAGTGGGGTATCGCGTAAGACAGCGATGGCCGCCAAAGAGATTGCCGCTGCAACAGAAGAAATTGCCGGAGGTTCAGGCAGCCTGGCTTTGGAGGCGGACCAGGGCAACGAGCTTACGGGGCAAATTTCGGTGCAAATGAACAAAGTGAACTCAGCTACGCATGAGATGGATCATACCGCACATAGTATCGGCGTGCTTAGTGAAGAAGGTTTTAATGAGTTAAAAGAGCTGCTTGGCAAAACCAATAAGACGGGCGATATGACGAATAAGCTCGTGTTGAAAGTGAATGAGCTGCAAGACACCACATCATCAGTGATGAAGGTGCTTGATGTTATGCAGAATATTACACAGCAGACGAATATTTTGTCTCTAAATGCAACGATAGAAGCGGCAAGGGCAGGGGAGTCCGGCCGGGGATTTATGGTAGTGGCCGATGAAATACGCCAGCTTGCAGATCAGTCCAAAGATTCCATTGCTGTGGTGGCTAATATAACAGACACCATTATGAAGGATATGAACGAGACCGTAGGTGTTCTCTCGGAAGTAGCCCCTCTTTTTAATCAGCAGGTGACTTCAGTGGAGAGCACTAGCGATATCTTCGTATCTGTACAGGATCAGATGCGTCATTTTATTACACGTTTGGAATCTGTTGCTTTATCGATGGATAGCTTGAGCCAATCCCAAAAGGTGCTGTCAAATTCCATGGGCAATATCAGCTCCATTGCAGAGGAATCATCAGCAGCTTCGCAAGAAGTGGCTTCGCTTAGCGGGGAGCAACAAAGTGTGAGTGATCATTTAGTGGAGCTGTCTGAGCAGCTTGAGCATGCGTCCCGGCAGTTGCAAGAAAAACTGTCCAAGTTTAATTTGTAACCTTGCATAACCTCAGTAATTATTTTCAATACAAAGACCAGTCTCCAATTATTTGGGACTGGTCTTTGTGCTATTCAAAAGGTTATAAAATAGCTAACTAAGCATGAGTGTAAATAATCCAGCGGGTGGGACATAATAAAGGCTATGAACGTCAGTCAGGAGGAATGGGATTGCACAATAATGTCCACAGACGCATACTCGGCGGACTGATTATTTTATGTTCAGTGGTAGCCGTGTTGGTCCTTAGGCTGGCGTGGATTCAACTGTTTATGAAGGAACAGACGGTCCCTGGAACGAAATATACACTTGCAAAGATGGCGGAAATTCAAAGCGAACGGGAGACTGTATTGGATACTGGGCGGGGGCGCCTGTATGACCGAAAGAGTGAACCCCTTGCCGGGGAAACCATTTGGACGGCTGCTTTTTTTCCTCAAGAGGCGAAGGCTAGGAATACCGTGACGAAGGTTGTATACGAAGAAGCTGAGTCCATGCACCGATTGGCAGCTATCCTTGGAGTGAGTTATGAGCAATTGCTAAACAAGCGCTCTTCCCTTAAAGAACCTCTGCTTTGGCCATCCTCAGTGGGAAAAGGACCGCTCGCACTTACATCCGCACAAGCGGAAGAAGTGAGTGCATTGGGGATCGAGGGCGTAGGCGTGCTTCCTTTTGCTCGCAGATATGATGGGAACGCAACTGGACGGCAGTGGCTTGGATATTTATCGGAAGCGGTCCCAAACACTGGTGGGAAGGCTTCGCCATCGGGGCTGAGAATTCCGATGACAGGAACGGACGGGTTAGAAAAGACCCTGGAGCCGTTGCTTCGAGGCGTCGGGCATACTGAGGCATACGCTCAGGTTGATGCGCACGGGCAACGTGTCCCGGGCAGTCCCATTCAAGTACGAACCCCGGGCAATCCGTATTATCCGCTGTCTTTATATACAACGATTGATAAAAAGCTTCAGGAACAAATAGAGGAGTTAGCTGTCAAAGCTGGAATGGAGGAAGGAGCCGTGGTGGTGTTAGACACCGGAACGGGAGATATTGAAGCCATGGTATCTTTACCTTTTTACGACCCAGAGAAGATATCCCCTGAAGGGGGAGAGTGGAATAACCGGGCGCTGCAGGCTGCTGTACCTGGATCAATCTTCAAAATCGTCACAGCAGCAGCGGCACTAGAAGCCGAGGTCACCTCAGCGGATGAGCTCTTCTATTGTTCAGGGCAATATGAGAAATATGGATTATCTTGTCTAAAAGGAAAAGGACACGGCGCCCTCACGCTGGCGCAAGGGTTCGCCGTGTCCTGTAATACAGTATTTGCTGCGCTGGCAGAGCGCTTAAGTGGGGCGCAGCTTCAAGCGACAGCACTCGCGCTGGGGCTCGGAAGAGATATTAGCTGGCAAGCGGAGAATACGCTTGGTTTTCCAGTTCTTAAGCCACTATCCGGTGAGCAGAAGGGGACGATCTTCACTTCTTTGCTGCCGGATGATCCAGGCGCCAGAGTGCAGACGGCCATTGGGCAGCGAGATGTGCAAGTGACACCACTTCAGGCAGCCAACCTGGTAGTGACGTTACTGCATGGAGGGGAAGTGAGAGCGCCAAGAATTCTCCAGCGTGTGACCTTTGCAAATGGTCAAAAGCTAGAGGATCTGCCGGGTCATCTTTCCCCTTCAACTGCAGGGAGGATCTCAGAATCTACAGCCCGCCAGCTGCTGTCCTGGATGCGTAAAGTTGTTACGGATGGAACCGGCACAAGTCTGCAGAGTACGAAATGGCCGGTTGCCGGGAAATCAGGTACGGCACAAACCCTTGTTAAGGGTGTGCCGCGTAACAATCAATGGTTTATCGGCTATGGGCCGGTGGATCATCCCAGATATGCTGTGTCGGTAGCGGTTGAGAACGTTGCTCCGGACAGTTCACATCTAGCGGTTAAGCTGTTTGGTCAAGTGTTGGATTTACTATCATCGGTTCCCTCTGGAGCTTGAGGTTCAGGTGGTGGCGCAGAGCTGGTATGATTGGAAGCTGGACCGTTAGCAGCAAAGGGCGAAACGATAAATTCCTCTTGCGGAAGATAGATCCAGCTCTGAAGATACCCTTGTTGAATCAGTTCTTTTATCAGAATAAGCAGAATCGGCGACAGGATCAGACCGGCCATACCGAAAGCAGATGTGGACAGAATGACGAACGACAGCATAAGGAAAGCTGAGGATACGCCAATCGAATTCCCGGTAATCTTCGGCTCAAACAGCTGTCTAACAATTAGTACAATGGCAAGGAGGATAATTAATCCGATAGCCAGTGAAGTATTGCCCACGATGAACAAATAGATGATCCAAGGGACTAAAATTGTCGTCACGCCAAGAAGCGGCAAAACATCAAATACAGCGCAGACTAACGCCATTGTGATTTCGTTGCCGGTTCGCAGAATAAATAAGCCAACCAGAACTATGGCAAAAGTAATGCTGATCAGAATAAGTTGTGCTTTTAAATAGGACCCGATGGCTTTAAAAACATTGCCTTGTAAAAAGGCAAAGGCGTTCTTAAAAGTTTTTGGCATTTTGTCATGCGCGATTTTACGCCAATCTTTGATCTCCATGCTAAGGAAAAATGCCAAAATGATGGCTATCCCGAAATTGGCCATGAAGGTGGAGAAGGAGCCAAGAATACCGGCCATATATTTTAGAAAAGTAATCAGCCATCCTGTTAGGACATCCGTGGCATCTTTAAAGTAGCCGTTGACCTTGTTCGTAATATCGGGTGGCAAGTTATCTATTTTTTGCTGCAGGTAGGTCGTGGTCTCCACAAAATGCTGCTGCACCACATATGTATATTTAGGGAGGTTCTCTTGGAAGTGAAGGGCCTGGATCGTAATCAGTAGACCGGCACCAAATAATGTACCTAACAGCACAATCAGAAAGAGCAACACTGAAATAGCGGAGGCGAAAGGTTTACCAAGACCACGGCGGTTCAAGAAGCGGGCCAAGGGTTCGATAAGCAAAAATACAAAAAAAGACAGGAATACAGGTGCAGCTAACTGGTACAGTTTACTAAAGGAGAACATAATTAAATAAACCGTGAGGACAATTAATCCGATGTCAAAAAATGTGCGCCAATATTTTTTGTATAACGGCAGCATAGATATAAACAACTCCCTTTTTTTTATAAGTGGATATGCCAGGTTGATTACATTGTACATGATTTTACTTTAAAAGCGTCTATTTCTTTGATACATGTGTTAAAATAGGGGGTAACGTTTTTTTTATTCTACTTCACTTGGCCGTTTCACAGGTTCTGCTTGCAGACATTAGGCGAGCCAAAGTCAACTCTGGAAAAGCGGGGAATTAATATGCAGACTTTGCTGCTCTGGTTATTTTACATCTCATCATTTTATGCTTTTATCCCTGGTATGATCAGCCGGATTTTTGGTTACCGTGTCTTTCGTAAAGGAACTGGGCGAAATGAATTCGCTCTGACCTTCGATGATGGACCTGATCCTCGATTTACACCATTACTGCTGGAATTACTGAAGAGGTATGATGCAAAAGCGACCTTTTTTGTAGTAGGCTCTAATGCTGAACGTTATCCTGATCTTATTCAGCGTATCCATGATGAGGGACATCTCATCGGGATTCATAATTATGTTCACAAGACGAACTGGCTCATGCGGCCAGCAACCGTCCGCCGGCAGATTCAACGTACGAATGATATTATTTATAATATTATTGGCGAACGCAGTACGTATTACCGTCCACCTTGGGGCATTGTCAATTTATTTGATATTTCCAAACGACGCCAAGTTGAAATTGTGCTTTGGTCGGCAATGTTTGGCGATTGGCGTGAGAAGCTCGGCGCCGAAAAACTTACTGAGAAGATGCTGGCCCGTCTAAATCCCGGGGAAGTGATGTTGTTGCATGATAGCGGCACAACGCTGGGTGCAGATGCGGATGCTCCAGGGAATATGCTTGTGGCTCTTGAGCAGACACTGGAGGAAGCCCGTAAACGGGGACTCCGCAGCATTCGGATTGACGAAATGATTAAGATGGCTGAGACGTCACCTATCCGGCGCTTATCTTTTGGTAAACGGGTGCTTGTAGGACTTTGGTTAGCTTGGGAACAGGTATTTCAAGCTCTTTTTCATCTCCAAACGATTACTCCGTCAGATCCTTTCCTGCATTATCGGATGCGGAAATATCAGGGCGAACCGGTTGAACTCGAGGGTGGAGCACTGCTCCGTAAAGGTGACAAAGTCATTGAGCTGCACATCGATAATAAACAGCTGTTCGAATTAGGAATTCATTCACGTTCTTCCGCTCAACTTGCGATTCGAATGATCCGCAGAATGGAAAAGGATCTGCCCATTCTTGCTGAGATCATTGCCAAAGATGTGGATCTTGCAGAAGCCAAAGCGCTTTACGGGGTCAGCATGATTAACCGGGGACCGGAGAAATTCGGCTTTACCGTACGCGATTTGCCGGATGGCTTATTCGCACGTTCCTCTAAATTTTACTTAAGGATCCTGTTAAGTGTGATTCATCCAGCAGGTGGGGCAAGGCTTAAAGAACGGAGCGAGGTCCTTGTGCCGAAGCTTATCCTGATGCCTGTCTCAGAGCTGCTCAAAAAGATGAATCAACAGCTGCCTCATCATCCGAAAACTGCAAAAAAACGCAAATCGCAACAGGAAGAATCGTTGTCACTTAATGATTCGGTTGCGGAAGTAGAAATGCCAGGTGCGACAGTAACAAATTGATTCATGATCTTATTGATAAATATTATACAGTGGACGTGTAAAGAGATGTTCTACAATCCAACGTTGGGTTGTGGAACATTTTTTTGTTGGGATAATTAAAAAAAGAGCAGCCCGCCAGTAAAAATACTAAGGTGGGACTGCTCTTGCTTGTTTTAATATTCTTTTCTGCTAAAGGGATTAGATCTTCAGCACAGCGCCGTTACTTGCGTTGGTAACCATTTTGGAGTAACGAGCCAGGTAACCAGTTTTAACTTTAGGTTCGAATTCTTTCCAACCTGTACGACGAACTGCTAATACTTCTTCTTCAACCAGCAATTCAATCTTCCGGTTGTTGAGATCCAGTTCAATGATGTCTCCATCCTCAACAAAAGCGATCGGACCGCCTTCAGCTGCTTCTGGAGAGATATGACCGATACTGATTCCGCGGGAAGCCCCCGAGAAACGACCGTCTGTAATCAGACCGACCTTAGCACCCAGCCCCATACCCACGATTTGTGAAGTAGGCGCCAGCATTTCCGGCATTCCAGGTCCGCCCTTAGGACCTTCATAGCGGATAACGACTACATGGCCTTCTTTAACTTTACCGTTGGCGATACCTTCCAGTGCAGCTTCTTGGGAATCAAAGCAGATCGCAGGACCTTTATGATATCCGCCTACTGAAGCATCAACTGCACCAACCTTGATGATAGAACCCTCAGGAGCCAAGTTTCCGTAAAGTACGGCCAGACCGCCTCTTTCGGAGTAAGGGTTGTCGATAGTATGAATTACGGAAGTATCTTGGATCTCGTGTCCGATTACGTTCTCGGCTAATGTTTTGCCGGTAACGGTCATACATTCCCCGAACAGAGCACCTGGTTTCTTCAGCAGTTCATTCAATACAGCACTAACGCCGCCCGCACGGTCCACATCTTCGATAAAGATATCAGAAGCTGGAGCCAGCTTAGCCAGATATGGAACACGGTTTGCAACTTCGTTAATGCGTTCAAGCGGATAATCGATACCTGCTTCTTGAGCTAATGCAAGGGTGTGCAGCACTGTGTTAGTAGAACCACCCATTGCCATATCCAGTGCAAATGCGTTATCAAGGGATTCTTTAGTTACGATATCTCTTGGTTTAAGATCCAGCTTAATCAATTCCATCAGTTGTGTTGCGGATCTGCGAACAAATTCTCTACGCTCATCAGCAACAGCCAAAATTGTACCGTTACCTGGCAATGCCAGTCCAAGTGCTTCTGCAAGGCAGTTCATGGAGTTGGCAGTGAACATTCCGGAACAAGATCCACAGGTTGGACAACCGAATTGTTCTAATTCAAGCAACTCTGCATCGTTGATTTTGCCGACTTGGTGAGCACCAACGCCTTCAAATACCGAGGTCAGAGAGAGCTTGTTACCTTTACTATCTACGCCGGCTTTCATTGGGCCGCCGCTTACGAACATGGTTGGGATGTTAACACGCAGTGCGCCCATCATCATGCCCGGTGTAATTTTATCACAGTTAGGGATGCAGACCATGCCATCGAACCAATGCGCGGAAACTACGGTTTCCAAGGCGTCAGCGATGATCTCGCGGCTTGGCAGTGAATAACGCATGCCGATATGTCCCATAGCAATTCCGTCATCTACGCCGATCGTATTGAATTCAAAAGGAACGCCACCAGCTTCGCGAATCGCTTCCTTAACGATTTTACCGAACTCTTGCAAATGCACATGCCCTGGAACAATATCAATATAGGAATTGCAGACCGCAATAAACGGCTTTCCGAAATCTTCTTCTTTTACTCCGGCTGCTCTCAGGAGACTACGGTGTGGAGCACGGTCAAAGCCTTTTTTAATCATGTCTGAACGCATTTTCTTGGCTGCCATAATGACATTCCCCCCTAAATGAATTTCAATCAAATATAGTGTCGCATTAACGCAATGAACTCCAAAGACCTGCGTATATACGGTTTATAGAAAGAACGGGGACCTGCTTCCTGAATAAGAAAAGCGATGCCGTTTCTATAAAAAAAGCCGCTGTTTTGGTATAAACAGTTACCGCCTAAAATGAACGGAGAAGTCATTGTTATTAGTGAGTCTATCACAAAGAGCACGTTTTTTCTACCGGACAATGTGAAGTTTGTCGATTGACGCAAAGCGTGGGAAGTGGAGGAAAAGCTCATTTTCGAAAGGAAAGTGCTTTATTTGGAAAATGGATCAGGGTTCGGATGTATCTATTTACCACTCTAGACAACTTTAGGAGAGCTGAGTATGATGGGAGTTATTATTTTATGGGAGGTGCTGGAAAATCGGGATTTGTGTATTATTATCGCCGCGGTGGATCGTTTTTACGGGGATGAAAAGCTAAGGAGGGAAAGGGAATGTCACAGCGTACAACTTATTTAAATCCAATTGTAGCAAGCTCAGGAGACCCATGGGTATTCAAACATACCGATGGATATTATTACTTTATGGCCACAAAAGCTAAATGTCTGGAGCTGACGAGATCTAGAACCTTGACCGGCCTTGCGGAGGGCGACAAGAAAGTGATCTGGTCTCCCGAACCGGGGGGCAGCTACAGTTACAATCTGTGGGCGCCGGAAATTCATCATTTGGACAACAAATGGTACATTTACTACACTGCGAATGACGGAGGAGGCGACGATTCACGACGGATTTGCGTGCTGGAGAATGAAGAGGCAAACCCGCTGGAAGGGCAGTGGGTATGGAGAGGTGCTTTGCAGACACCTGTCCCAGGGTTGGATGGAACAGTAATGTCATTGCGGGATCAGCTGTACTTTCTGTATGCGGGATATGGTCATTTCCCTGATTATGGGTCGGCTATTTACATTATGCGAATGAGTAATCCTTGGACCTTGGAAGGGGAACATCACCTGCTTACCGCTCCAACTCTGTCATGGGAGAAGCAAGGTGGCATGGCGATTAACGAAGGTCCGGTAATTTTGCGGCGCAACAATCGTATTTTCATGGTTTATTCGGCAAGTACGACTTGGTCTGAGGATTATGCACTAGGGATGCTCACCATGAGCGAAGCGGCAGATCCTTTGCAACCGCTGTCATGGGAAAAATCAATGTCGCCTGTATTTTGCAAAAGTGTAGAGAACGGGATTTTTGCCACGGGGCACAATAGCTTCACACGATCTCCTGATGGCAAGGAAGATTGGATAGTCTATCATGCGCTTCCTTCCGCTGGAGCGGATGTGTCTTTGCGAGCAACCCGTATCCAGAAATTTGGGTGGAAGGTGGATGGGACACCGGATTTTGGGGTTCCTTGTAGGGATACGCTTGCTCAGACCGTACCGTCGGGAGAATAAGAATAAAACAGAAAAACAAGATTGAAAAGGCCATTCATTACAGAAAAACTGTAATGAATGGCCTTTTCATGTAATGCAGATATTTTTATTCGCTGTCGATAATAATTGACGAAAAACGCCTGTGTTATAAGGGTTTTTTCGCCAAAATACAGGGTGTTTAGTACGTTTTTTTAATAGGTTTGTAGTTGGTGTAGCCATATATTTGTTTGAGAAAAGTTCGTAAGATTACAAAATTATTGTATGAAAGCGTTGACATATGGATTTTGGATGCTTATAATTCGATCTGAGATACAGAAAAACTGTATTAATCAAGGGGAGTTATCTACAGGGCAAAAAGGAGCGTGGTTCCAAGCTTTGGATTTGCTTAAGGCGTTGTGGCAAATATTTTATAGTGGGAGGTTAAGTATGAAGAACAATGCAAAGCGTTTTTTTAGTCTTTTATTTGTGTTAATACTGATCATTTCGACTGTAACAGCATGTAGTGGCAACAGTGCAAACAATGGGGCTGATAACGGTGGCTCCAACAACAAAGAGAACGAGAGCACAGCCAAAGACCCGGTTGAGTTTACAGATATCAGCGCAGACATACGCGGCAATACAGCCCCAACGCAAGAGCAAATCGACGAAGTTAATCATTCCTTGAATGATACATACCTCGGCGACGTTTTCGATGAAGTCATTCCAAATGATTACTCAGCTTATCCTGTTAAAGGTGATGTGGTTCTGGATGTATGGATGCCTGCGAATTCCAATATTCCGGATATGAACAATCATGCTGTCCAGAAGCAGGTGGAGCAATTAACGGGAATCAAAGTAAACTTCATCACGCCGCCAATCGGCCAGGAAGCGGATGCCTTCACGCTGATGATCTCCTCCGGTGAACTGCCTGACATTATCATTGAGCCGGGACGTTATCCGGGAGGTTTTGAAGCGGGCGTAAATGACGGCGCTTATATCGATCTGACAGATCTGATGGAGAAAAATGCTCCGAACTATACGAAGTGGCGCAATTCGGATGAATCAAGAAGAAAAACCACGGTCACGGATGACGGCAAGCTGCTTGGCTTTTATGGCATCGCCCCATATTCAGAGTGGACTTGGTTTGGAACGTTGATTAAGCAAGAGGCGCTGGATAAAACAGGGCTTGAAGTTCCAAATACGATTGATGAATGGCATACCTTCCTGACAAAAGCAAAGGAAGTCGGATACAAAGCACCACTTAATTACGGCTCTACTTACGGCCAGATTTTTACCGGCATCATAAATGGCGCATATGGAGTATGGGATTGGACGTTCCTTGATGAGAATGGCAAAGTGGCCTGGGGGCCAGCACAGCCGAAAGCTAAGGAATATTTGACCACCATGCAGCAATGGAACAAAGAAGGATTACTGAACCCGGACTGGGCAACGGCAGACTTTAACCAGAGAATGGCGAGTGCCATTTCGGGAGATACCGCGATGATGATGGACTCTCCGGATACGATGTGGAGTTATTGGAAAGAGCAAAGCGGTATCGACTTTGTGGGGGCACTGAACCCGGTTCTAAACAAAGGAGATAAGTCCGCAACCACGTACAAAAATTTCAAAAGAGCGGGGATCGAAGCTGCGATCACAACGCAAAGCAAAAATGTAGAAGCGGCAATGGCTTGGCTTGATTTTAATTACAGTAAAAAGGGCTGGGAATTGATTAACTTTGGTGAATACGGCACGGTCCACCTGATTGATGACACGGGAATGCCTTATTATCCAGAGAACAGTTATATCTTTAAAGACCCTGAAGGTCAGCCCGTATCGACAACCTTATGGAAATACCGGATGCACAACTGGCCGGATATCCGGGATGAGCATCATTCCAACCCGCTGATCGCTGCCAAAGGAAGTTATTCGGGAGACATTCGCAAGAATTGGACAGAAAATATGGACACCAGTATGGCTATGCCACCTATTTCTTTTACCAAGGATGAAGCTTCGCGGGAAGCCGAGCTTGGAAACCAGCTGTCGACACTGCGCGGAGAGTATTTTGCAAAAATCATAATGGGAGACCTGCCGGTAGATGCCTATGATAAATTTTTGAAAGAAGCTCAGAGCATGGGACTGGAAGAGTTTTTGAGTATCCATCAGGCAGCCTTAGATCGATATAACAAACGATAGGTGGTTGTTTTATGGAAATGTTACGAAAAAACAGAGCGATAAAGCCCACTCCTCAGGACGCCAAACCTAAAAATACCAAGCTAGTGATTAAGAAGGATTTGAAAAAGAACTGGTTTGTCTATCTGTTGGCCGTCCCTGTTGTAGCATGGTTCCTGATTTTCTGCTACGGGCCGATGTGGGGGGTTATGATCGCCTTCAAGGATTTTAAACCCCTGCTGGGGTTTGGCCAGAGCGAGTGGGTAGGGTTTAAGCACTTTATTGATTTTTTCCAAGGGCCTTATTTCTGGCGGGTCGTTAAAAACACCCTTCTCCTCAATGTTTGGGGGATTGCCTTTGGATTTACAGCCCCGATTATTCTGTCCTTGATGCTGAACGAAATCCGTGGGGTTAAGTTTAAAAAAGTGGTCCAAACGATCACCTATATGCCGCACTTTATTTCCCTGGTGGTGGTATGCGGGATCATTCATATCTTTGCCGCAGATGAAGGGATTATCACGCAAATCCTGCAATTTATTACCGGAAAAGAGTACTCTTCACTGCTCGGCTACTCTTCGTTCTTCCGGCCGATTTATACCTTCTCCGGCATTTGGCAGAGCATCGGCTGGGATAGCATCATCTACCTTGCGGCGATGAGTTCCATCGATACTTCATTATATGAAGCTGCTGAAATTGACGGAGTGGGACGGATTAAAAAAATGTGGCATATTACGCTGCCGCAGATCAGCCCAGTTATCATCATTCTGTTTATTTTTGCCATCGGCGGGTTGATGTCATCCGGGTACGAGAAGATTATCCTGCTGTACAATCCTCTGATCTATGATACGGCGGATGTTATTGCCTCTTATGTTTATCGTCGCGGTTTAAGAGAAGCCAGTCTTAGTTATTCTACGGCTGTGGGCTTGGTCAGCTCAATCGTTAACTTCGGGCTGCTCTGGATGACAAATACAATAGCCAAACGCAGGTCCGAGGTCAGCTTATGGTAAGAAAGAGGGACAGCTATGAAAGATAATTTGCAGCGTAAAACGAAAAAAAGACGAAAACATAAATCCATCGGCGACAGAGTGTTTGACGGCACGCTTTATACTCTGCTGACCGCATTAACCTTGGTGTGTTTTTATCCGATCCTGCATATCCTGTTTGCTTCCGTCAGCGACCCCGGTATGTTGATTGCTCATAAAGGGATTTTGCTGAAACCGCTGGGGTTCACTTTGGATGGCTATAAGCTGGTGTTTAAAGATAACAGTCTGATCAACGGCTATAAAAACACGATTATATATGTAGGGTTAGGCACATTAGTCAACATGATCATGACCATTCTGGGAGCTTATGTATTGTCCAGACGAGGTTTGTATTTTAAAAACTTCATCATGATCCTGATTACAATCACCATGTTCTTTGGTGGCGGGTTGATTCCTTGGTTCTTATTAATGAAGGATATTGGCTTGTACAATAATTTGTGGGCCATGATTTTGCCAAGTGCTTTAAGTACATGGAACATTATTATTTTACGAACTAGCTTTCAAGCCATTCCGCAGGAATTGGAAGAGGCGGCTACTATTGACGGGGCAAGTCAGGCCCATATTTTAACGAATGTGATTCTACCGCTGTCCAAAGCTACGCTGGCCGTAATCTTTTTATACTATTTAGTGGGGAACTGGAACTCATGGTTTAATGCGATGGTGTTGTTGAAGGACAGACAGCTGTTCCCGCTGCAGCTATTAATGAAGGAAATATTAGTAGCTAATGATGCAACCGCAACCTCGATCGGCAGTGCAGGCGGGGTAGTCATCGATAGCGCCCAGAGCCAGACGGCTTTCCGCGAGCTGGTTAAGTATTGCGCGATTGTCGTTTCTACGCTTCCTATATTAATGGTATATCCTTTCTTGCAAAAATATTTTGTTAAAGGTGTTTACGTAGGTTCGATTAAAGGATAGCGGGCAAAAAAACAAGTTCATCTTATATAGAAATTATTTAATAGGAGTGAAGTACACCATGTTGACAGAAGCAAGCAGCACATCCGTTCCACGTCCAGAATATCCAAGACCCCAATTTGCCCGTAAGGATTGGCTTAGCCTAAATGGAGAATGGGATTTTACGTTTGATGATGAAGATGTCGGTGAGGAAGAACAATGGTATCGGGCGGACACAAAGGGTTTATTTTCACAGGTTATTCAAGTGCCCTTTGCGTTTCAGAGCAAGCTGAGCGGAATTGAAGATCCTTCATTTCATGATGTTGTGTGGTATAGAAGAACTTTCGAAGTTCCTGAGGGTTGGAACGGGAAGCGGATTGTCCTCCATTTCGGCGCCGTTGATTATTTGGCAAAGGTCTGGGTGAATGGTCAGCTGGTGGCCGTGCATGAAGGCGGACATACGCCATTTCAGGCCGATATCACTCCTTCGCTGATCAAAGGAAATAATACCATTATACTGCGCGCAGAGGATTTCAGCCGCGATGTCACCTTGCCGCGGGGCAAGCAATATTGGCTGGAGCAGTCTGCTGCCATCTTTTATACCCGCACAACCGGAATCTGGCAGAGTGTCTGGCTTGAACCGCTGTCTGCAGTGCATCTGAGTAAAACTATGATGACACCTGATATAGACCGCAATGAAATCCGGCTTCGGACCTTTCTGCAAGGATTTAAGTCTGCTGATCCGCTCAAGCTGCGCATAACGGTATCGTATGACGGTGAAGTGATCGCAGAGGATCAATATATGATCAAGAATGCAGAGCAGCTGCGGGCTATCGGCTTGGGGGATTTTGCGGATCATGGTCTTGGACGTTTATGGAGCCCTGAGCATCCGAATTTGTATGATATTCAATTCCAATTGCTTCGGAATGAGGAAGTAATTGATGAAGCGGCGAGTTATTTCGGCATGCGCAAGGTGTCGATTGAAAATGGCAAGCTATGCTTGAATAACCGCCCATATTTCCAGAGACTGGTGCTGGATCAGGGGTACTTCCCTGACGGGATACTAACCGCACCTACAGACGAAGAGCTGAAACGTGATGCCCAGCTGACGAAGGAAATGGGCTTTAACGGGGTGAGGAAACATCAGAAGACAGAAGATCCCCGGTTCCTGTATTGGTGTGATAAGCTCGGCCTGCTGGTATGGAGTGAGGCAGCCAATGCTTACGAATATTCCGAGGAGTATGTCCGCCGCTTCACGAAGGAATGGCAGGAGATCATCGAGCGCGACTATAACCATCCTTGTATCGTGACCTGGGTTCCGCTTAATGAGAGTTGGGGGGTTCCCAATGTCCAGATTGATACACGCCAGCAGCAGCACGGATTGGCAATGTATCATTTAACGAAATCCTTGGATGAGATGAGACCTGTTGTGTATAACGATGGGTGGGAGCATATGACTACAGATTTGGTGACTATTCATGACTATGAGAGCCATCAGGAAGTGCTGGAGGATAGATACGCCACGGCTGAATCTTCTGTAAATGCGATGCCGGCCAACCGCAAAATATTTGTCGGTGGAGCTTCGTATCAAGGCCAGCCGATTCTCGTATCCGAGTTTGGTGGAATTGCCTTCAAGAAAAGTGAGTGGGAGGGCTGGGGTTATTCTGGGGCAGAGAACGAAGAGGATTTCCTGATGAAGCTCAAGGCTGTGGTTGACCCGATGTTCACTTCCCCGGTGATCCAAGGTTATTGCTATACCCAGCTGACGGATGTCGAGCAGGAAATCAACGGACTGCTCACCTATGATAGACAGCCCAAAGCTCCGCTTGAAGCGATCCGCAACATCATGATGCATATCAAATAAATAACATTTATTAAAAGGAGTTACACCATGACACAACAAGCAACGCTTCCGCGTCCTGAATATCCCCGCCCTGACTTTGTTCGACCAGAGTGGATCAATCTGAACGGCCAGTGGCAATTCGAAATTGATCATGGCAAAAGTGGGAAGGAACGCGGATACCCTGTTAACGAACATAATCTCTCAGGGACAATTACTGTGCCCTTCTGTCCGGAAAGCAGGCTGTCCGGCGTAGAATACAAAGATTTTATGGCTGCTGTATGGTATAAAAGGGAGTTTACCGTGCCGGAGAACTGGACAAATGGCAGAGTTATCCTTCATTTTGGCGCCGTTGATTATATGGCGGAGGTCTGGGTGAACGGCGTATCCGTAGGTACGCATCGCGGAGGATATACTCCGTTTAGCTTTGATATTACTTCTAATCTTTTAGCGGGCGGTAATGTGATTACTGTATATGCTGAAGACGACGTTCGATCGGGGCGACAGCCGCGGGGCAAGCAGAGTGAACAGTTTCATTCGCACGGCTGCGACTATACACGCACTACAGGAATCTGGCAGACGGTATGGCTTGAGCAAGTGCCTGAGACCTATCTGTCTAATCTGAAAGTTGTCGCTGATCCCGACAATGGCTGTGTGCACCTCGAAATGAAGGTACAAGGGAACGTTGCGGGGGACACGCTTAGCGCTACTGCTCTTTATGGCGGCAAACCCGTCGGGGACAGCAGTGTGATTGTTTCCGGGCCCTCTATAAAACTTACGATTCCACTGTCAGAGATTCACTTATGGGAAGTTGGAAACGCCAGATTGTATGACCTGAAGTTATCCTTGCATTGTCAGGGACGGGAGAGTGATGTGGTCCATTCTTATTTTGGACTCCGCACGGTACGACTGGATGGGATGGCATTCCGGATCAATGGGAAATCCTTATTTCAGCGGTTAGTACTGGATCAAGGTTTTTATCCGGAGGGAATCTATACCGCTCCTACTGATGAAGATCTGCGCAGAGACATCGAAATCTCAATGGGGCTTGGCTTCAATGGCGCAAGACTTCACGAGAAGATCTTTGAGCCGCGTTATCTTTATTGGGCTGACCAATTAGGTTATCTTGTCTGGGGAGAACATGCCAATTGGGGGCTGAATATTACTGGAGCGGATAGCCTGTCTCACTTCCTGCCGGAATGGCTCGAAGGTATGCAGCGTGATTTCAATCATCCCGCGCTGATCGGCTGGTGCCCTTTTAATGAGACCTGGGATCGGGACGGTGTGAAGCAGCATAACGCCGTGCTACAGATTGTTTACGACGTAACAAAACGTATGGATCCAACACGTCCCGTAATTGATACAAGCGGTAACTTCCATGTGGCTACAGATATCTTCGATCTTCATGACTATGACCAGAATCCGCAGACGTTCCGGGACAGATATGAACCTATGAAGCATGGCGGTCAAGTATTCAATACCTTCCCGGATCGCCAAACGTATGAAGGTCAACCTTACTTCATCAGCGAGTATGGCGGAATTTGGTGGAACCCACAGCAGAAAGATGAAAAATCATGGGGGTATGGGGACAGACCGACCTCAGAGCAAATGTTTATCGAACGCTACGAGGGGTTGACGAATGTTCTATTAGATCATCCGCTGATGTTTGGATTCTGCTATACCCAGCTGTACGATGTGGAGCAGGAAGTTAATGGACTGTATACTTATGACAGACAGCCGAAGTTCGATCCTGAGCGTATCCGCCGCATCAATGCGCGTAAGGCTGCAATTGAAGATTAGAGGCGCTACGTAACTATTCATTCGAAAGGAATGTGATAGATTATGAAAGTGAATTTCCGGCAAAAATGTCTGGTAGCCTTAAGTGTTCTTCTTATTCTTCCAATGGGGAAGGTGACCTTAGCTGTCTCTGATCATAATGACTTTTACAACGTGGTTATGCAGGACGGGGCGGACCCATGGGTGTATAAACATACAGATGGCTTCTATTATTTCACCAAAACAACAGGTGGCAATGTTACTCTCTGGAAGTCAGCCCAGTTGACCACTATTGATGCAGCGCCTACTAAAGTTGTCAACACGGGCGGTAGCGGCATCTGGGCGCCTGAGCTACATTATATAAACGGAGCTTGGTATATCTACTATGCGATGGACGACGGAGATAACGTAAACCACCGCATGTATGTAATGGAGAACACAGCGGCAGACCCGATGCAGGGAACTTGGCAGTACAAAGGCCAGATCACAGATTCAAGCAATAAGTGGGCTATAGACGGTACTGTGCTGCAAGTGAACGGCGAGCTGTATTTTATCTGGTCCGGCTGGGAGGGGAATGTTAATGTGCGGCAGAATCTCTATATCGCGCATATGAGTAATCCCTGGACCATTGATTCCGAACGCGTAGAGATTTCAAGACCAACGTATAGCTGGGAAACGATTCATTCCCCAAATGTGAATGAAGGACCGCAGGTGATTATAAATGGAGAAGTCATTAGTTTGGTCTACTCGGCAAGTGGAAGCTGGACCAATGATTATTGTCTGGGACTGATCACCGCAGACATCTCCAGTGATCTGTTGAATCCGGCATCATGGAATAAACGCAATCAGCCTATCTTTTCCTCAGGCAATGGACTTTACGGACCTGGACACCATTCGTTTACTAAGTCTCCTGACGGCCAAGAGGATTGGATCATGTACCATGTCGCCAAATACAACAACGCTGGCTGGAACCGCGAGGTACGGATGCAGAAATTCAGCTGGAATGCTGATCATACACCTAATCTGGGCATTCCCGTTGACCCTAATCTTCCTATAACTTTGCCTTCAGGTGAAAACATGCATACCCGCTACGAAGCGGAAAAAGGGACATTTGGCGGCGATGCCTATGCCTCTTCGAGTCCCAAGGGCTCGGGTGGGCTTAAGGCGGGTCATATTGATACACCGGACAGTTACGTAGAATTTTCGGTTGATGCGGCAGCCGCAGGCGAGTATATTCTTTTGGCTCGAACGGCGAATGGAACGGCTGGCGGGAATTGGTCGAATTTTCAGCTTAGTGTCAATGCAGGACCTTCCGGACCATTCTATATCACCAATAAAGGGTGGGAGAATTGGGGGCTGTCCACAGCCCGGATTCAACTGAAAGCAGGCATGAACAAGCTTCGTTTTACCAAAGGCGAAGGTTACGGAGAAATTGATTTCATTGATATTAAGCCATTGTGAATCGAACAAACCTAAGAGACCTACGAGATGGCTTCCGGTTTTCCGGAGGTCATTTCTAGGTGAAAGGGCCTGTAGTTGTAATTGTTTTTCATCTCATTAAGAAGTAAGATTAGGATAATTATTAGGATACAAGGAGAGCTGATTTGTGCTGGAACTTAGCTTAAACGACCCGGAAAAATTAGTCACAGTAACGCATGCTTTATCAACCCGTTCTAGGGTTGATATACTTCGGCTCTTAAACTCCAAAAACTTAAATATTATTGAAATCGCTGAGAGGCTGAAGCTTCCAGTGTCGACGGTAGCAAGCAATATTAAAGTATTAGAAGCAGCAGAGTTAATTCATACAGAATTGCTTCCGGCTTCACGCGGGGCGATGAAAGTTTGCAGCCGGAATTATGATGATCTTCATATTGCCTTGAATTTAAAAGAGCCGATGCCAAAGGGATTAACTCATGTCTATGAAGTAGAGATGCCGATCGGTCATTATAGCGACTGTGAGGTATCTCCTACTTGCGGAATGGCTAATAGCGAGGGTCTTATTATCAAAGAAGATGAACCGTCGAGCTTTTATCACCCTAAACATGTCAACGCTCAGCTGATCTGGCTCCGCAAAGGATTCCTGGAATATTTGCTGCCTATGGATATCCCCTCCGGAGCACAAATTGAATCGCTGGAATTATCCATGGAGATCTGTTCGGAAGCTCCGAATTATGACCAGAACTGGCCTTCGAACATTTCCGTGTGGGTGAATGGATCGGAGATTGGCATGTGGACCAGTCCCGGTGATTTCGGTGACCGGCGGGGCAAGCTGAATCCGAACTGGTGGTGGGATGGATCCACACAATACGGGTTTCTCAAGACCTGGCGTGTTGACCATGAAAAGACGACACTTGATATGGAGAAGGTGTCGAATGTTTCCTTAAATGATCTTCTGATTAACCGGAGCCCCAAATTGCGGCTGCGCATTGGAATCAATCCCGATGCAGTTCATCAAGGCGGACTTAACCTGTTCGGGCGTCAGTTTGGCGATTATGAACAACATATTATGATGAAGGTGAAATATACCATGGACCAGGATGAAGTAGAACTTTAGCTTAGGAGATGGATAAAGCAAGGCGGTGCCTCGGAAACGAATCTTCGTATCCAGGGAACCGCCTTGCTTTGTTTGTTCTGGATGTAAAATCAGAGTGTGCGGCGTAGGGCGGCACGCTGAAGGGTGATCATCCAGTCAACGGACGGCTCAACCAGCGGGTGAAAGAGCCGTTTAACTGACGGCTGAGCCAGCAATACGGTGAATAATACGGCGGTGAGCAGCAGGACTACTGCCCCAGCAGCATTGCCAATATAGGTGTAAATCCCAGAAACGGCAGCCAGACGAACGATAAAACCATGAAGCAGGAAGACATACAACGTGCGGCGTCCCCAGTCGGTCATGCGGCTCGCTCCGTAAGGTACAAGACCGAGGAAAGCGAGTGAAGCGACAATTTGTAGTCCGTACAGTCCCAGGCGGTATACGCCTGCATACCATACATTGGCATCAAGCTGCATATAGGTCATGTTGCCATATAACCAGCCAAAGGGAAATCCTGCTCCCCATGTAGCCATGATGGCAAGGAGTAGAACGGAGGCTGCTGCTGCAAAGATTTTGATATATTTCTGATAGAGCTTGACGAAGGTTTCGAAGGAGAAATGATAGCCGATAATGAAAAAAGGCAAATATACAAAGGTACGGCTGATGCTAAACCATACACCGTCCAGCTGGAGATATCCCACAGCCACCCCCGCTGTTACAGCGAAGAGGAGCTTAGCGGTTATTGACCATCTGCTCATTCCGAGCATCAGGAGGCGCCAGCAGGCATGACTGGCCAGAAACCATAGGAGCAGATAGGGTGCGAAAATGGAATGCTGGATGTTGCTTACATGAAAGAGGGAAACGTCGAGTGCGGAATATAAGCTTTGAAAAATGAGGTATTGCAATCCAATTTGCAGCAGCATTTTGCGGCCGGTAGTTCCGGCAAGGCTTTTTCTGGCGAAATAGCCGGTCACAAGTACGAATAGTGGCATGTGAAAGCTGAAAATCCACATATATAATCCGTGTATTCCACTCATTTTGTTAATCAGAGGTTCAATTGCATTACCGGCAAAAACAGTGATAATAAGCATAAAACGCAGGTTGAGAAAAAAGGTTTCTCCGCGCGTTTCCAGCGAGTTTTCCCCTACCATGATTTAGCCTCCAAATTATGCTGTATGCAAATTAATTTAATTTTAAAATACTAGATTTTCTTTGATTTAATTGTGAATTAAGTCACAATAGAAAGCGTTATCATGTGTGCGAAATGTGGCGATGTGTTGAAGGTTGTTAGAATAGAGGGATTCCACTATAATTTTTATATGCATTAACATCTGGGAGTGGAACATGTTGAAGAGAAGAATAACTAAGCGTCGCGTCGCTATTTTTGTATTGATTATTTTAGTTGTAGCCGGGTTGCTGTTATGGAAGTATTTAACGCCATATGCACCGGCTCAAGAAGCCGAAACCGCACTGATTTCAAGTGGTGGAGTTACCGTCGAACAGAATGATAATTGGATTTCGTTTGAACCTTCCATTACTAAAGGCGCCTCGATTATATTTTATCCTGGGGCTTTGGTTAAACCGGAAGCTTACTCCCCTCTTGCGAAGAGCGTCGCTGCTGCAGGGCATCCCTTCTACATCGCCAAAATGCCGTTTAATTTAGCCGTAACGAAGGGGGATGCCGCAGAAGAGATTATTCGTGTACATCCGAAGCAATCTTTTGTGCTGGGTGGACATTCACTTGGGGGTGTCATGGCCTCACGTTACGCAATTGAGCATACGGACCAGCTGGAAGGTGTATTTTTCTTAGCCTCTTATCCAGATGAAAAGGGCAGTCTACGAGAGACTACTTTGTCAGTGTTATCGGTTGTGGGTACTGAGGATCAAGTGATTGACAGAGACAGCTACAACAAAGGGCGCTCCTATCTGCCAGATAATACAGTTTATAGTTCAATTGTAGGTGGGAATCATGCGCAATTTGGCAGCTACGGGCCTCAGAAGGGGGACGGCGAAGCCACAATATCCGAGCAAGAGCAGCAGGGTCGCACAGTAAGTGCCCTGTTGGATTGGCTGGGAAATTTGAGGTAGTTACGGGTCATTCAACAGAGGGAGGAAACAATTCATGCCAGTATTACACATTAACGATGAATGCGTTCCCTGCTCTGGAATATTGTTTGATAAAGACGGGACATTACTCGATCTATTAGCCACCTGGGGGAATTGGGCGGAGCTTGTACTGCGCGGACTGGAAGATCAACTAGCGATCATGGGAGCGGGATTTATTGTAGAGCGCAGCAAGGTGCTGGGTACGCAACATGATCCGCAAGGGAAGTTAATAGGGTACGACCCGGCGGGGCCGCTTACTATGGCTACAGAGGAAGAAAGTTACGGTGTACTCGCGTGGCAGCTATATGCAGCAGGAGTTCCTTGGAATGAAGCGCTGACCCGTGTGAAAAGCATAACTAAAAACGCGATGTATGAATTACGCCGACGCCGTATGGCACAGCCTTTAGCGGGACTTCATTCTTTTTTGGAGCAATGCTCTGCGGCATCCCTTAAGCTTGGCGTGGTTACCTCCGACGGGGCAAAGACCACCGGTGAGCATTTGGAATGGCTTAATGTGGCAGGCTATTTTGATTCGGTAGTTACTAGGGACAGGGTAAAAAACGGAAAACCCGCTCCTGAAATGGCTGAATTGGCCTGCCGGGAGCTAGGGCTTTCGCCTGAAGAGACGATTATTATTGGGGACAGTAATGCCGATATGCAATTAGGTAAAGGTGCAGGGCTTCGCCTCGCAATTGGGATTTCCGCCAGTGGTGATGGGGAGCACCTTATAGACGCAGATGTAATCATTTCCGGTTTTAATGAGCTTCGGATCACTTACTGATCAGCTAATAAAAGGAAAGGATGTGCTACTTAGCATGGATCAATTGCAGACACTTGCTTCTTGGATCAAAGAAAGTGACAACATCGTTTTTTTCGGAGGGGCGGGTACGTCGACAGAGAGTGGAATTCCCGATTTCCGCTCCGCAGCTGGATTATATCAAACTCAGCACAATTCACCTTATCCACCTGAAGTGATGCTGAGCCGCACTTTTTTCATGTCCTCACCGGACATTTTTTTTGATTTTTACCGCAGTAAAATGATTCATCCAGAGGCCCGTCCGAATGGTGCGCACCAGCTACTAGCGGAATTGGAACAGCAGGGGAAGCTGAAGGCGGTGATTACGCAAAATATTGACGGCCTGCACCAGCAGGCGGGTAGCCGTAGTGTACTTGAGCTGCATGGTTCGATCCATCGCAACTATTGTATGGACTGCTCACGGTATTACGGGCTGGATCAACTGCTGGAAATGACTGAGATCGTTCCTCGCTGCCCGGAATGTGGCGGAATTATCAAGCCGGATGTGGTTTTATATGAAGAAGAATTGGATCATTCCGTGCTTATGGGCTCTGTCGCTGCGATTGCCTCTGCAGATATGCTTATTATTGGCGGAACCTCGCTAACGGTTCAGCCTGCGGCTAGTCTGGTGACTTATTTCCGGGGCAAACGTACGGTGCTGCTGAACGGAGATCCCACACCTTATGATGACCGGGCAGATCTGCTGATTACAGATCGAATTGGAAAAGTAATGGGCAGTGTCAAGGATCTATTAGGCTAGTAGGAAAAAGCTGTCCTTTGGTTTCTCTTGCCAGATTATTATTACGCTCAGAAGTTTAAAGATAAGGTAGGCTCACAACAGCGTGTAATGAGAGGCAGGGATAAGCAATGGTATATGTAGCAGACGATAAACGGTATGACAACATGCGTTATAATCGTTGCGGGAACTCAGGTCTCAAGCTCCCAGCAATCTCATTAGGATTATGGCAGAATTTTGGTGGGATCGATAATTACGAGAACGGCAGAGAAATGATCACTCGTGCTTTTGATCTTGGAATTACCCATTTTGATCTGGCCAACAACTATGGTCCACCAGCTGGTTCAGCAGAAGAGCTGTTCGGTAAAGTTCTCGCCAATGATATGTTTCCTTATCGTGATGAAATAGTGATCTCTACAAAAGCAGGGTATAACATGTGGCCCGGCCCTTATGGCGAATGGGGTTCGCGTAAATATATGCTGGCTAGTCTGGATCAGAGCCTGAAACGGCTAGGCCTAGATTATGTTGATATTTATTACTCTCATCGTCCAGACCCGGAAACACCGCTTGAAGAAACCATGCAGGCGCTGGATTATGCGGTACGTTCTGGCAAAGCTTTATATATAGGACTATCCAACTATAATGCGGAGCAGACGGCTGAAGCCCTCAGCATTCTAAAAAGCCTGGGCACACCGCTCTTAATCCATCAGCCTAGTTATTCTATGCTCGATCGTTGGATTGAGGGCGGCTTACAGGATGTACTGGAACAAAGTGGTGTAGGGAGCATCGCTTTTACACCCCTGGCTGAAGGTTTGTTAACCAACAAATACTTGAATGGTATTCCAGAGGGATCAAGGGCTGCCAAGCCGTCTGCCGCCTTGAATGAGAGCCGGATTACACCGGAGGTGCAGCGGAGGATTCGCGCACTTAATCAGCTTGCAGTTTCGCGAGGACAGAGTCTGGCTCAGTTTGCACTGGCTTGGACACTCCGGGGGGGCAAGGTTACTTCTGCCCTAATTGGAGCAAGCAGAGTGGATCAGATTGAAGAGAATATAGCTGCTTTAGCTAAGCCTGATTTCAGTCCAGAGGAGTTAGAGCGGATTGAAACGATTCTAAAGACAGAACTATAGCGTATTGAACACAGTAACAGCCCGGTTCCTTAAGTTAAGGAAGACGGGCTGTTGTTGTAAGGTGGATTTATAAATTAAAGGTCAAACTAACGTTCAGGTTTCTCTGCTTGTCTCGTTGTAGTCATCCGGTAAGCCGTCGGTGACTGGGCACAAAACCGTTTGAATTGGCGAGAGAAGTATAAAGCATCGGTGAGCCCCACGGATGCTGCTACCTGTTCCACGGACAGCTCCGGTCGTTCACGCAGCAGCTGTCTGGACTTTTCAATACGCAGCTTCAGCAAGTAGGTCACCGGAGATAATCCGGTCTCTTGCTTAAATACACGGGACAGGTAGGCTCGATTATAACCCAGCGTATCACACATTTGTTCAATAGAGACCGGGTGCGCATATTGAGAAGCCATATAGTGGATCATTTGCTTCACAGTACGCTTAACCTGTGATTCTGTTCCGGGAAGACGGGAGAAGGAAGAGAGCAAATCAGCTGCCTCGCCGACAATGAGATAGAGATACCCAAGCGAAGTCAGATGGGCACTTTCTTTGTTG
Organism: Paenibacillus sp. FSL F4-0122; assembly: GCF_038002845.1. Lineage (NCBI taxonomy): Bacteria > Bacillati > Bacillota > Bacilli > Caryophanales > Paenibacillaceae > Paenibacillus > Paenibacillus sp. FSL F4-0122. The sequence continues at coordinate 449,026 of NZ_JBBODI010000001.1, read as the reverse complement.
GCGTTGAAGGCTTGCATGATGCTGGACAGGGCACCTGGAATGAGGCTTTCACCTGTTGTGGTCACCACGGGTTGTTGTGGTGTGAACCCCGTCTGCAGCACCAGATCGTCAGCTTCGCTGCCAGTAAATGCTGCCCAGCGATAGCACCAGGGCTGATCTTTATCAGAGACGTAACTGACTAATTGTCCCGGATGGATCAAGAAGCAGTCTCCTTTACCCAACTCATATTTATGATGTTCTGTACGGAAAACACCCGAGCCAGATTCTATGAAATGCAGCAAATAATAATCATAGATCTTGGGTCCAGCTTGATGCATGGGCAGTGTCTGACTCTGGCCGGCAAACAGTACATGAAGGTTCTGTTTATCGTAATACACGGGATTGGATCCTACGGAATAAGTATGCTCCATTTGGGACAGCCTTTCTTGTGTTAATGTCATTTAATGGATTATAGTTTAGAGAGTAACAGTAATATATGTAATTATTATATTATGGGAAGTCACATTTATCCATACATTACACACATGATTGCATTATCAGAGGATGAGTGAATCTATTATAATGAGTACATAAAGAACGCTTTACTAATTCCCACTGGCTGAAGCAGCGAAAGGATGGAGTGGTATTAATGAGCATGCAGGAACTTAACAACAAATTTATTGAAAAATATGGGGTGAGCGAGGAAGAGGCTAAGGTGTTTTATGCACCAGGTCGTGTCAATCTCATCGGAGAGCACTTGGATTATAACGGCGGATATGTACTTCCCGCAGCTTTGGAATTCGGTACAACGCTGATTGTGCGTCCACGTAGTGACAGCAAAGTGAATTTTGCATCGACTAATTTTCCTTACGAAGCTTCTATTGATTATAGCGAAATTGGCAAGTCCAAAACTGGTGAATGGATTGACTATCCGATTGGGGTAATGGTTGAGCTGGATAAGAAAAGCACCCCGGTATCCAAAGGGTACGATCTGCTGTTCCATGGCGATATTCCGAATGGAGCAGGCTTGTCCTCCTCGGCATCTCTTGAAGTCGTTACTGCTTATGCGTTCCTGACTCTCGAAGGCGGCGATACAGACACTGTTGAGATTGCACTTTTGTCCCAGCGTGCGGAGAATCAGTACGTAGGTGTAAACTCCGGAATTATGGATCAGTTCGCAGTTGCTAACGGCAAACGCGATCATGCAATCCTGCTGATGTGCGACACACTTGAGTACAATTTGGTACCATTCATCACAGGTTCATACAAATTGGTTATCGGCAACACGAACAAACGCAGAGGGCTTGTAGATTCCAAGTACAATGAACGTCGTCAGCAGTGTGATGAAGCATTGGCTATTTTGCAAAAAGAAGTGCCTTCGCTAGCTTATCTGGCACAGCTCAATCGTGAACAGTTCGAAGCACATCAAGATAAAATCACAGACGAAATTGTAAGACGCCGCGCTCGCCATGTCGTGGAAGAGAATCAACGCGTGCTGGATTCCGTTGAGGTATTAAAAAACAATGATCTGAAGCAGTTTGGACAGTTCATGAATGATTCGCATGCGTCCTTGCGCGATTTGTATGAAGTTAGCTGTGCAGAGCTTGATATTATGGTTGAAGAAGCTGGACGTATCCCAGGTACACTCGGTTCCCGTATGACTGGCGCGGGTTTCGGAGGTTGTACAGTATCTTTGGTACATGAAGATGATATAGAACGTTTTATTCGTGAAGTTGGTGAAGCCTATACCACAAGATCTGGTTTGGTTGGCGAGTTCTACGTTTGCGGCATCGGTAATGGTGTCCAAGAATTGAAGGGAGTGTAATCAGATGGCGATTTTAGTAACAGGTGGAGCAGGGTATATTGGGTCTCATACTGTAGCGGAGCTGCTGGATCGTGGCGAAGAAGTGGTGGTCATCGACAATCTGCTAACAGGGCATCGTGAGGCGTTGCTGGGTGGCAAGCTGTACGAAGGTGATCTGCGTGATAAAGAACTGCTGGGTAAGCTGTTCGCTGAAAATGAGATTGAAGCGGTTATCCATTTTGCCGCAAGCTCGCTGGTCGGAGAAAGCATGAAGGACCCTGTAAAATATTACGACAACAATGTATATGGTACACAGTGTCTTTTGGAAGCTATGCAAAAAGCTGGCGTAAACAAGATCGTATTCTCGTCCACAGCTGCAACCTACGGCGAACCGGAAAAGGTGCCGATTGAAGAAACAGATCGCACTGAACCGGCCAATGTGTATGGAGAAACTAAGCTGACCATGGAACGGATGATGGCTTGGTTTGATAAAGTACTGGGCATCAAATATGTAGCATTGCGTTACTTCAATGCAGCTGGCGCACATGCCAGTGGCAAAATCGGTGAAGACCATCGTCCAGAAAGTCATTTGGTGCCGCTGGTATTGCAAACGGCTTTGAAGCAACGTGACAGTATCGCTGTTTTCGGAGATGACTATCCTACAGAAGACGGTACTTGTGTGCGCGACTACATCCATGTCAGCGATCTGGCTGACGCCCATGTCCGTGCGGTAACTTACCTGCGCAGCGGAAGCAGCAGCAATATTTTCAACCTGGGTAATGGACTTGGATTCTCGGTAAAACAGGTGATTGAAACGGCGAAGAAGGTTACTGGACTTGAAATTCCTGTAGTCATTCAAGAACGCCGTGCCGGCGATCCTGCTGTGCTGGTAGCTTCCTCCGACAAAGCGCGTAGCGTCCTTGGATGGAACCCGCAGCATGCAGATTTGGAAGATATCATTCAAAGTGCATGGAACTGGCACTCTGCCAATCCGCAAGGATACGGAGAATAAGGGACTTTAGGTTAGCTTATCTTGAACTTGAGACCCTACTTAAGGAGAATTAAAATGCACAACGAGAATAAGATTACGCCTGCTGGCCAGAAAGCATTACATGCGATTGAGCAGCTTGTTCTGTTCGCACTGCGCCAGCAGCTTATAGCTCCATCCGATGAAGATTATAGCCGTAATGTGCTGCTCGAACAGTTTGGTTTCAGTGAGCCGCTTGTAGGTGACATCGATCAAAGTGCATTGGAAGGGCCGCAGGCTCCACTCGATGCACTGATTGATTATGGTTTTGAAATCGGATTGATCCCAGAGAATAGTGACACTTACCGTGACTTGCTGGACGCCAAGATTATGGGACTTCTCATGGCCCGTCCTTCGGATGTAAATGCTGAATTCTATAGTCTGACTGCTGAAAAAGGCATCTCCGCGGCTACAGACCGTTTTTATAAATTGAGCATTGATTCGAACTATATTCGGATGGATCGGATCTCCAAGAATGTCTACTGGCTGCAGGATTCGCCGTACGGAGACATTGAAATGACGATCAATTTGTCCAAGCCTGAGAAAAATCCGAAGGAAATTGCGATGGCTCGGCTGCTCCCGCCGCCAGTCTATCCGAAATGTCTGCTGTGCCGTGAGAATGTAGGTTATGCCGGACGGATCAATCATCCGCCGCGCCAGAACCTGCGTATCATTCCGCTTAACCTGAATAATGAAAAATGGTTCTTCCAATACTCGCCATATGTTTATTACAATGAGCACTGCATTGTATTCCATCATGATCATGTGCCAATGAAGCTTACCAAGGATACCTTGAAGCGGCTGCTTAGCTTCGTGGAATCATTTCCGCATTATTTTATTGGCTCAAATGCAGACTTGCCGATTGTTGGCGGCTCTATTCTGACGCATGACCATTTTCAGGGCGGACGCCACACGTTCCCGATTCAAAAAGCGCCTAAGGAAGATACATTTACACATGCTTCTTATCCGGGTGTCAGCATTAATATCGTAAAATGGCCGATGTCCGTATTGCGCTTAAATGGTGAAGATCCTGCGGTTCTACTGGAATGCGGAAATGCGCTTTATGAAGCTTGGAAAGCCTACAGCGATCCAGAGGCGGAAGTGCTAGCCTTTAGTGAGGTTGACGGTGAAGTACAACCTCATAATACCGTTACTCCTATCGTCCGCCGGGCCGAGGACGGCAGCTTCGAGATGGATCTTGTGCTGCGGAATAACCGAACTAATGAGCAATATCCTGAAGGGATTTTTCATCCACACCGGGAAATGCATCATATCAAAAAAGAAAACATCGGCTTGATTGAAGTTATGGGACTGGCGATTCTTCCGGGCCGTTTGAAGGAAGAACTTGATTCCATCGCAGGTATTCTTGCAGGAGATCAAGCGCTGTTAGAAGCGGTGAAGAATGACCCTAGTCATTCTCTTGCGCAGCATGCGGCTTGGATTCAGGAGCTGGTGGAGCGATTCGGAACTGCACTGCAACACGAGGAAGCGCTCAAGATTGTGCAGAACGAAGTTGGCATCAAGTTTACGCATATTCTTGAACACGCTGGCGTTTACAAACGGACTCCAGAAGGTCAAGCGGCTTTCCGCCGTTTTGTAACTAGCTTCGGTGCTTTGTAGTAAGTGAATTTAGATTTAAGGATGTCCTCAAGCCTATGGGCTTGGGGCATCTTTTTTTATTCGGAATGACGAAATCCAGCCACCTAATTTGAATGCGGGTAACCAGAGGTTTATAATACGAAGGAGTAAGACATTATGAATTAACTACTGGAGGTTTACACATATGCGTAAATTTGAATTTTATAATCCTACCAAGCTGATTTTTGGACAGGGTACCCTTGAAGCCTTGAAGACGGAGGTTCCTAAGTACGGTAAAAATGTGCTTTTGATGTACGGTGGCGGCAGTATCAAGCGTAGCGGTTTGTACGATAAAGTAGTTGCTGAGCTGAGTTCAATAGGCGCTACAGTGACTGAACTCTCTGGAGTAGAACCCAATCCACGTCTTTCCACAGTACATAAAGGCGTAGAGCTGTGCCGGGAGCATAATATTGACCTTGTTCTCGCAGTAGGGGGCGGAAGCGTATTGGACTGCGCAAAAGCTGTTGCTGTTGGAGCGAAATATGATGGTGATATGTGGGACTTTGTAGAGCGTAAAGCAGCGGCCCAAGACGCGCTTCCACTGGGCACAGTGCTGACAATGGCTGCTACGGGATCTGAAATGAATAACGGCTCCGTAATCACAAACGAGGTTACTAAGGAAAAAATGGGCTGGGGCAGCGTGCATGCCTACCCGGCATTTTCGATTCTTGATCCAGAGAACACTTTTTCTCTGCCACGTGATCAGACCGTTTATGGCATGGTGGATATCATGTCACATGTTCTGGAGCACTATTTCCATACAGACGGCAATACACCGGTACAAGACGGTTTCTGTGAAACTTTGCTGCGCACTGTAATTGAAACCGCGCCGAAGCTTATCGAAGATCTGAATAACTACGAGCTGCGTGAGACCATCATGTACTGCGGTACGATGGCGCTTAACGGAATGGTCAGCATGGGTTTTGCCGGAGATTGGGCGACTCATAATATCGAGCATGCAGTATCGGCTGTATACGATATTCCGCATGGCGGAGGTTTGGCGATTTTGTTCCCGCAATGGATGAAATATAACCTCAGCACAAACCCTGCACGTTTCCGCAAGCTTGCGGTAAATGTGTTCGGAGTTGATCCTGCTGGCAAGACTGATGAAGAAATCGGGTTGGAGGGTATCGAGGCTCTGCGTAATTTCTGGGATTCCATCGGTGCTCCGAAGACACTTGGTGATTATGATATTGATGACAGCGAGATCGGCAGTATGGCTGACAAGGCTGTTCGTTTCGGAGCGTTTGGTAATTTCCGCAAGCTTGAGCGTGAAGATGTAGTTGAGATTTATAAAATGGCTTTGTAAGTAACTCTTCTACGGAAAGAGACCATTTGTCTTTATTCAAGAAGCCGCAATAGAATGTCAAAGAAGCGGATCCTCCGTTAATGGAGGATCCGCTTTTTTGTGTTTATGGTCTAGTGTGACTTGCTCCTCTTGCACAACTTCACTCGCCCACGTCCCAAGTTCCGCTACCGCCGACTGCGCCTCCTATGCTTCTGACCGTAAACTCCGCTGCCGCTGCCCGCGCCTCCGCTGCCGCTGACCGCGCCTCACTGCCGCTGATCGCACCTCAATGCCGTTGACCGTACCTCACTGCAGTTGGCCGCACCTCATCAATCACTGTTCGCACCCGTAATCTAATCCGTCGACCGTCCTCGGGAGTCTTACGGTCCCAGCTGACGTTATTTACGAATTTTCAGCCTTTTGAGCAAGTTTTCGGACACCAGAGACACTACAAATTTTGCTGTTTAGATTAAGTAACTTTCCAACAAAAATCAGCGCCTCAGCAACTATTGGACGGCTTTGAGAACAACCCCATCGTATGTAATAAAACAGTGTCAATGTGCGTATGCTTATCCTCTGAATGGAACTTATTTGGGTGAATATCCAAAGATTGTGAAACCAAGGACCTACTTTGTACGTTTAATGTAATATGACAGTCCTGATTGAAGACAGGAGGAAATAAAAATGCAAACGCTGTATTTAGGCTGCTTGGCGCTAGGCGTCATATTTGCCATAGTCAGCGTCCTGGTGGGCGATGTGATCGGAGATGCCTTGCATGGGGCCTTTGATTTCGTATCTGTAGATTTTCTGAATCCCACCGTGCTGGCAGGAGGAATAACCGTGTTCGGCGGAGCGGGCATTCTTCTAACCCGGTACAGCGCTCTGGAAGCTGGGGCGATCATTGCTTTGTCTTTGTTAGCCGCCGCTTTTTTGGGAGTACTTATGTATCTAGGGGTGGTTAAGCCCATGGAAAAAAGCGAAATGTCCAATGGTTTCTCAATGAGTGATCTGCCTGGTAAGATCGGGGAAATCACAATTCCTGTTCCCGCCACTGGTTATGGTGAGATTATGGTAAAGTTTGGCGCCGGCAATAGCCTGCATACGGCAGCAAGCTTTGATCATGAGCTGCTTCCGGCAGGGATTAAAGTTGTTGTAGTGGAGGTTAGAGAAGGCGTTGCATTGGTGTCAGAATTCGAAAAGAGAAGAGGAGTGGATCTTTAATGTTCGGTATTCCTGAGTATTTGTTAGTCCCTGCTGTTGTCGTTGCTGTTTTGTTTGTGCTAGGTATCGCATTCTGGGCACGTTACAAAACGGTTGGACCCGATGAAGGGATGATCGTAACGGGGTCGTTCTTAGGGAAAAATCATATTTCAGACGATGGTTCTGGTCGTAAAATAAAGATTGTACGCGGGGGCGGTGCCTTTATACTCCCAGTCTTTCAGAAGGCTGAATTTATGTCGCTTCTTTCTCATAAACTCGATGTGACGACCCCGGAAGTATACACCGAACAAGGGGTTCCGGTTATTGCCGACGGCGTAGCGATCATTAAAGTGGGTAGCTCAACGGAAGATGTGGCGACAGCTGCTGAGCAATTTATGGGCAAACCGATTGAAGCACTGAAGAGCGAAGCACAAGAAGTTCTTGAAGGTCATCTGCGGGCCATTCTCGGTTCGATGACCGTTGAGGAAGTATATCGTAACCGTGACCGCTTTGCGCAAGAGGTTCAAGGCGTGGCGGCACGTGATCTTAAGAAAATGGGTCTGCAAATTGTTTCCTTTACCATCAAGGATGTGCGAGACAAACATGGATATCTAGAGGCACTGGGTAAACCGCGGATAGCTGCTGTGAAGCGGGATGCAGAGATCGCTGAAGCAGAAGCAGTGCGGGATGCGAGAATTCAAAAGGCAAACGCAGAAGAGCAAGGGCAAAAAGCTGAGCTGCTGCGGGATACGAATATTGCCGAAGCCTCTAAGGAAAACCAGCTTAAGGTGGCTGCGTTTAAACGGGATCAGGATACAGCGAAAGCGGAAGCCGACCAGGCTTATCATATTCAAGAGGCACGTGCAAAGCAGACCGTTGTTGAAGAACAGATGAAGGTTGAGCTGGTACGTAAGGAACGTGAAATCGATTTGCAAGCCAAAGAAATTCAAGTTCGCGAGAAGCAGTATGATGCTGAAGTGAAGAAAAAAGCAGAAGCGGATCGTTATGCAGTAGAGCAAGCGGCGGAAGCCGATAAGGCGAAGAGAATGCGTGAGGCAGATGCCTTGCAATATAGTATTGAAACGCAAGCAAAAGCGACATCTGAGCAGAAGCGTCTTGAAGGTCAAGCGATGGCGGATGCAGAGCTGGCTAAAGGTACAGCGGATGCTGAGGTTATCCGGTTGCGCGGTCTAGCGGAAGCAGAAGCAAAAGAGAAACTGGCGGAAGCTTTCCAGAAATTCGGCGAAGCAGCGGTGCTCGACATCATCGTCAAAATGCTGCCTGATTTGGCTGGCCAAATTGCGAAGCCGCTGGCATCTATTGATAAACTTACCGTTGTAGATACCGGTAATGGGGAAGGTGCAGCCCGGGTCAGCAATTATGTGACTCAGCTAATGTCCACCGCTCCAGAGATGCTGAAGAGCGTCTCAGGGATTGATGTAGAGGCACTGATCAAGGGGCTGACCACTAAAGCTTCCGGAAGCAAAGGAGCATCAGTTACACCAACCGCACCAGTTGCCCCTGCAACTTATATTCAGCCATCAGTAACATCCAGTGCAGCCAGCGAGACTTTAACTTCTCTGCCTGAACAAAAGGAAAAATAGTTTAATGCAAATTATATTGATTTAATTTACTTAAGGTATGACTGGCAAAGCTGCTGGTCATACCTTAATCTTTATGTTTTGATCTAAATCAGACAACATGATAAAAAGCTCCTGCGTTTACAGGTGATTTTTGATGAAGCTTATAGCTTATCGAAATACCATGGGAATTATTGTATAAATGGACATCGTCGCTTTCACTGGTGTTTAAAGATTTTTTCAGGTAAAATAAAAGCCTTTAAGGCTGTTCACTCTGATCTACTAGCTTAGTAAGGACACAGAGTGTTCTTCTAATATGCAATTCTTGGTGTTATGATGGTAGCAAAGCTTGTATTTATCGTACGATTTCTTATTGCGAATGCTGCTGGAAGTTAGGTGTTTAGAAATAAAAGAGGTGTCAAAAATGAGTAGCATAACAGTGGCGAAGGTGTTAAATAACAACGTTATCATTGCCCAGCATCCTCAATATTCTGAGGTTGTAGTTATCGGTAAAGGGATAGGGTTTAACCGCAAGCTGCGTGATCAGATTAATCTATCCTCCGTGGAGAAGATGTTTATTCTTCGTAGCCAGGAGGAGCAGGAACAATATAAACAGCTTCTTCCCCAAGTGGATGAGAAGTTGATTGAGGTCGTTCAAGAAATAGTATTACATATTATGCATTGTAACCGTCAGCCGCTTAATGAGCATATTCACATTGCACTTACCGACCATATTTCTTTTGCTATCCGTCGTTTTGAACAAGATATCCCAATTCATAATCCATTTTTGTATGAAACTAAGGAGATTTATCCTGAGGAATATAAGATGGCAGAATATGCGATTGGACGGATCAATGAGGCTATGGGCGTGGAATTGCCGGTGGATGAGATAGGTTTTGTGGCTCTTCATATTGTCAGCGCACTTAGTAATAGGCAAATTTCCGAGGTTAGACAACATTCTCTCTTGATTGGAGAGCTGGTTGGGTTAGTCGAGAATTATCTGGACTATCGAATCCCACGGGATTCACTTGATTACTCAAGACTGGTAACCCATCTGCGATTTGTTCTAGAAAGATTACGCCGTGGAGAGGCGGTACAAGAGACCTCAACCCTGGATGGACTCATGAAACGGGAGTATCCTGAGATGTATTCGTTGGCTTGGAAATTAACAAAAATTATCGAACAGCGTGTGCGAATTCCCGTGTATCAAGCTGAGGTAAGTTATTTGACGATTCACCTGCAGCGTATTGCCCAGAAAAAAGTGGACGAACAAGATATGGACAAGAATGGTGAAGCTCCTTAAAGTGCAAAAGTTGTAACAAATCATGGTTTCAAAAAAAACGCTTGCTACTTAAAAAAAACGATGCTACAATGTTCACTGTCATCAACAAAACAGAATATCGAGCGTGTAACTGATTCGATCAGGCATGAGTGAATTACAGTATTTTGGTTGTTAACCCCCTTCTTGGGGCAATCTAACGATAGCGTTAGATTACAACTTCTATACTGTGTTGCTCATGCCTTTTTTGGCATCTGTTTTAGTGAAATTAATGAAAGGAGTAACCTAAATGTTTAAAAAGTTGTTTGGTGTTTTACAAAGAGTTGGTAAAGCTCTGATGCTTCCAGTAGCTATTCTGCCTGCGGCAGGTTTGCTTCTTGGAATAGGAAACATGCTGGTAAACCCAGACTTCCTGCAATATGTTCCAGCACTGGAGAACCATGTTGTTCAGGCTGTTGCCAACGTATTGATGAATTCAGGACAAATTGTATTTGATAATCTAGCCTTACTCTTCGCGGTGGGGGTTGCGATAGGTTTAGCCGGGGGTGAAGGTGTTGCGGGTCTAGCTGCCATTATCGGTTTCCTCGTAATGAACATTACGATGGGTACAGTTATTGGTGTTAATGATTACGTTCTAAGCCAAGGCGACTTCTCGTATGCCAGCGTATTAGGGATTCCAACACTGCAAACAGGGGTGTTTGGAGGTATACTCGTCGGTATATTGGCTTCGGCCATGTACAAGCGATTCTTCAAAATTGAGCTTCCTTCTTACCTAGGTTTCTTCGCAGGTAAACGTTTCGTACCGATTATGACGGCGGTAACAGCTCTAATCTTGGGCTTGTTACTGACAATAGTATGGCCACCTATTCAACATGGTCTGAACTATGTGTCACAAAGTATGATTGATACGAACAAAACGCTTGCAGCGTTTATCTTCGGAACGATCGAACGTTCGCTCATTCCTTTTGGACTGCATCACATTTTCTACTCTCCATTCTGGTATGAATTTGGTACCTACGTTGATAAAGCTGGAGAATTGGTACGTGGTGACCAACGGATCTTCATGCAGCAGCTTCGCGATGGAGTAGACTTCACAGCAGGGACATTTACTACGGGTAAATATCCATTCATGATGTTTGGTCTTCCAGCAGCGGCTTTGGCTATCTATCATGAAGCTAAACCTCAGAATAAAAAGATCGTCGGAAGTTTGATGATTTCCGCGGCATTGACATCGTTCTTGACAGGGATTACTGAGCCGCTCGAATTCTCGTTCCTATTCGTGGCTCCATTGCTGTTCGCTGTACATGCTGTGTTTGCAGGTCTGTCCTTTATGACTATGCATATTCTTGATGTTAAAATCGGCATGACATTCTCGGGTGGTTTTATCGATTTTGTGCTCTTCGGTATTATCCCGAACCGTACAGCTTGGTGGCTGGTTATTCCGGTAGGTCTGGCCCTTGCCTTAATTTATTACTTCGGCTTCCGGTTTGTAATTCGGAAATTCAATCTTATGACACCGGGTCGTGAAGAAGATACGAATGAAGAAGAAGAAGTGAATACGGAGTCTGTCTCCAGAGCCGGTGATGATCTACCGCGGAACATTTTGTCCGCTCTAGGTGGTAAAGAAAACATCACTCATCTAGACGCTTGTATTACCCGCCTTCGTGTTGAAGTTAAAGATAAGGCAGGCGTAGACAAGAACCGTCTTAAGAAACTTGGTGCATCAGGTGTGCTGGAAGTGGGTAATAACGTTCAAGCGATTTTTGGCACACGTTCAGATACGATTAAATCGCAGATTCAAGATGTAATTAACGGAAAGACACCTGCGGCTTCAGCAGCTCCAGTAGTGGTTACTCCAGAGCCAGAAGAAGAACAACAGGCAGGTGAAGCTGGTGAAGCGATTATCAAGGAAGATATCGTATCTCCAGTAAACGGTGAATTGTTGGATATCACAGAGGTGCCAGATCCAGTATTCTCCCAAAAAATGACGGGCGACGGCTTCGCGTTTCTATCCGAAGATGGGAAAATTGCTTCACCGGTTTACGGTAAGGTATTTAACGTGTTCCCGAGCAAACATGCCATCGGTATTATGTCTGACGGAGGCAAGGAAGTGCTCGTTCATATTGGGGTTAATACGGTTAAGCTTAAAGGTCAAGGCTTCACGGTATTAGTTGAAGAAGGCGATCTTGTAGCGGCTGGGCAACCGATTATGGAAGTGGATTTAGAGTATGTAAAAGCACATGCACCTTCTGTAATCTCACCTGTTATTTTCTCGAATTTACCAGAAGGCTCTTCTGTAACATTGAAGAAGCCGGGTAAGGTTTCTATAGGAGACCAAGACATCATTACGATTCAGTAAAAGTGCAAGGGCCGATGCTTCTTTGTTCATACAAGGAAGCGAAGCTTTCACTATAAATTTAAAATACTCTAATAACAGAAAGCGAGTTGGATAATATTATGCAAAAAACATTCAGAATTGTCGATGAAGATGGAATTCACGCACGTCCAGCAACTGCCTTGGTAAATACAGCGACAAAATTCAAAGGTACAGAAGCATTTGCAGAAGCTAAAGGTAAAAAAGTAACTTTGAAATCCATTCTTGGCGTATTGTCATTGGGTCTTGAAGCTGGAGATACTTTGTCTTTGATTACTGAAGGAAGCGAAGAAGCAGAAGCTTTGAACGCTCTTCAAGAAGTAATGATTAAAGAAGGGCTAGGGGAAATCCATGAATAAGATTTCAGGAATCGCGGCTTCAGCAGGGATTGCAGTAGCCCGTGCTTTTATCCTGAAACATCCGGATTATACGATTACGAAGACAGGTATCAGTGATACTGAAGCAGAAGTCGCTAAGTTGAATGATGCACTCGCCAAATCAAGAGTGGAGCTGCAAACGATTAAAGAGCGTACTTTGGCAGAGCTGGGGGAGAAAAAGGCTGAGATTTTCGAATCACATCTGCTTATTCTTGATGACCCAGAGCTGATCAATCCTGTAATTGATAAAATCCGTGAGGAATCGGTTAACGCGGACTATGCGCTAAACGAAGTGGCTACGCAATTCATAGAGATGTTTGAAAATATGAAGAGTGCCTATCTGCAGGAACGTGCAGCTGACATGCGTGATGTTACCAAGCGCTTGCTGAACCACCTGCTGGGCATTCATTATGTAAGTCCTGCAGAAATCAGTGAAGAAGTAATCGTGATTGCTCAAGATCTAACACCATCGGATACAGCACAGCTTAATCGTAAGTTCGTTAAAGGCTTCACAACGAACATTGGTGGACGGACTTCTCACTCTGCAATTATGGCACGTTCTTTGGAAATTCCAGCGGTTGTTGGAACTAAAACGGTTCTATCAGAAGTGAATTCTGGCGATTTGGTGATTGTCGATGGTCTGAACGGAGACGTTCTGATCAATCCTAGCGAAGCTGAAGTGGAAGAGTACACTCGCAAGCAGGAAGCTTACGACTTGCAAATCGCAGAATGGAAGAAACTTCGCGACGAACCAACAGTATCAGCAGACGGTAAACATGTTGAGCTAGCTGCCAATATTGGTACACCAAATGATGTGAATGGTGTAATTGAGAATGGTGGCGAAGGTGTAGGTCTGTACCGCACTGAGTTCCTTTACATGGGTCGCGATAAGCTGCCTTCTGAGGAAATCCAATATAACGCCTACCGTACTGTACTTGAGAACATGAAGGGTAAGCCGGTAGTCGTACGTACCCTGGATATCGGTGGCGATAAAGAGCTGCCTTATCTGGACCTTCCGAAGGAAATGAATCCTTTCCTTGGTTTCCGTGCGATCCGTCTGTGCTTGGATCGTCAGGATATTTTCCGTACTCAACTACGCGCATTACTAAGAGCAAGTGTTCACGGGGATCTTCGCATTATGTTCCCTATGATAGCTACGCTTGGTGAATTCCGTGCTGCGCGTGATCTTTTGCTCGAAGAGAAAGCTAAGCTTCGGGAAGAAGGTAAGGAAGTATCAGACAACATTCAGCTCGGCATAATGGTTGAGATTCCATCAACTGCTGTACTGGCTGACCAGTTTGCTAAGGAAGTTGATTTCTTCAGTATCGGTACGAATGATCTTATTCAATATACAATGGCTGCTGACCGTATGAATGAACAGGTATCTTACCTGTATCAGCCTTACAATCCAGCCATCCTGCGTTTGGTCAAAAATGTAATTGATGCAGCCCATGCAGAAGGTAAATGGACAGGGATGTGTGGTGAAATGGCTGGTGACGCAACAGCTATTCCGCTGCTACTGGGTCTTGGTCTTGACGAATTCAGCATGAGTGCAACTTCCATTCTGCCAGCGCGCAGTCAAATTTCTAAATTGTCGGCTGCCGACATGAAGGATTTGGCTGCAAAAGCTTTGCAGCTTGGCACGGCTGAAGAAGTAGCTGCACTTGTTCAAAGTATCGCTAAGTAACTTTTTACGCATGCATTAATCCGTTTTAGCGTTCTACTGTTTTCCAACTACTATTGCCGACTTCCGATGGCTGGAGGTCGGCTTTTTTATGTTTTTTAATCTATAATTTACTTTAATTCGACCTCATTTACTGTTCACTGTTTATTTTCTTTATTGCGCAGATGTCTATACCGATAGTATTAGTAATGAGCATAAAGTCGATAAGGAACCCAAACCTATAAATATGTCGTACATATAATAGTAAGGATCCATAGAAAGTTTATACTCCATTTGCCGACTTGCAGCGCTGTGCAAGTATTAATATGTAATTAATTGGTAATATATGGACTTATAAGCAACCCCACAGGTTAGGTGGGGAGCCATAGGATGGTGTTAATTCATGAGTAAAAATTATATAAATGCAGAATTGATGATGGAAGTCTATGAGGGTAAGGATTTAGGCTTGACGTATTCAACGGAGTACAGTGTCTTTAAAGTCTGGGCACCTACGGCTCTTGCTGTGTCCCTTGTCCTGTACGAAACAGGTGGTTATCGACTGAATGCTGAGTCACATAAGAGTGTTGTGGACAGTGGTCGAATTGTATATATGCAGCGTAGTAATGGCGGAGTCTGGCAGACCAAGTTATCAGGTGATCTAAAAGGGAAATATTATATGTACCGTGCTGTTTTTGCAGATGGTAATGTGACAGAAGCAGTAGATCCTTATGCAACAGCCGTATCAGCTAATGGTTTAAGATCGGCAATCGTTAATTTGCAGGATACGAATCCAGAACATTGGGATCAGGATGTAGCGCCTCCGTTACAGCATCCTGCCGACGCAGTGATTTATGAACTGCATGTTCGTGACTTTTCCTCACATGAGAGCTCTGGTATGTATTATAAGGGTAAATTCAAAGCATTTACCGAATTTGGATTAAAGGATCCGGCAGGAAATACAGTGGGGATTGATCATCTGGCTGAATTAGGGATTACCCATGTTCATCTGATGCCGGTATTTGATTTTCAGACCGTGGATGAGCTGAAGGTGGTTAATCGGGGTTCCTCCATAGCTAATGTGGACTACAATTGGGGGTATGATCCCCAGCATTATAATGTACCTGAAGGATCTTACAGCACCGATCCTGCCAATCCTGGCTTGCGGATCCGTGAATTTAAAGAGATGGTGCAGGCCTTGCACAGCCGCGGGATCGCGGTAATTATGGATGTCGTTTACAACCACACTTATGCTGTGGAGAATGGACCTTTTGAGCCGCTTGTCCCAGATTATTTCTATCGCCGCGATTTTATGGGACGTTTGTCGAATGGCTCCGGGGTTGGCAATGAGCTGGCTACAGAACGTCCGATGGTCCGAAAATTTATTAAGGACTCCCTATCTTATTGGGCTGCGGAATATCATATCGATGGTTTCCGGTTTGATCTGATGGGTCTGATGGACAGTGTTACCATGCGGGAGATTACGGAAGAGCTCCGTCTAGAAGTGAATCCGAATCTGTTGCTTTACGGTGAACCTTGGACGGGTGGAGATTCTCCGCTGGCCACTAAAACGCTAAAAGGTGTACAACGGGGCAAGGGTTATGCTGTCTTCAACGATAACTTTCGTTCAGCGATCAAAGGGGATAGTGATGGCTTCGGAAGAGGGTTCGTGACAGGCGAATACGGCAAAGAAGGTGCTATTGCAGCCGGAATTAAAGGAGCAATTCATGAGTTTACGGACTCGCCTGTGGAATCTGTGAACTATGTAACTGCCCATGATAATTTGAATTTATGGGATAAGTTGCTTATCGTTCAAGGGGGGAGCCAGAAAGCTGATTTTCCGGTAATCGCCAACATGGATAACGAGGATCTGGAAGATGCAGTGGCCCTTGCCAATCCATACGTGAATGTAGATCCGGAGAACATTCTCGGTAATGAAACTGTACGTCGTTCCTTGCTTGCTAACGGAATTATTCTGACATCGCAAGGGATACCTTTCCTGCATGCTGGAGATGAGCTCCTGCGCAGTAAATTTGGAGATCATAACAGCTACCGAAGCGGTGACGCGATCAACTCGATCCGCTGGAATATGAAAAGCGTATTTAAGCCCGTATTTCAATATTATAAAGGCCTGATCGAGCTGCGGCGCACACATCCGGCATTTCGTCTGCATGGCCGCCAGGAAATTGAACGTTCGTTGGAATTTCTGCGATGTGATGGCGGAATAGTATCGTATCTTCTTAGAGGCCATGCAGGAGGCGATCTTTGGAACAATATAACCGTTATCTTCAATGCTAATAATGATCGAATGACGGTGGCTCTTACTGAGATTTCTAACGGGTGGAGTATAGTAGTAGACCATACCCATGCAGGTACAGAAGCCCTCCGCAGGATCGAAGGCAATGAGGTAGAGGTGGAAGGGTTGTCGATGATGGTCCTTTATGATGAATGTGGTGAGCCAGCCCCACGCTCTAAAATCATCGAAATACACTATGAACGCCCAGATCGGAATTACCAAGGCTGGAATCTTTGGGTTTGGGATACAGGAATCCAGGATGGACAATGCGATTTCCGTTATATGGAGAACGGGCGTGCAGTAGCCCGCATCGAAGTGCTGCCAGATACCCAATCCATCGGATATATTTTGCGGCTTAATGATTGGGAAGAAAAAGATGGAGACGGAGACCGCTTCATTGATTGTTCTACGAATGGAGAGTTAACCAAGGTCTTAGTCCGGGATCGTGAACAGGAGATTGATGGAATTTCAGAGGATCATCTTCGGTTAAGCAGTTAGTGGCAATACAAAAAAAAGCTGTTTCAGGGTTGATTGTATCCTGAGACAGCTTTTTATTTGGTTTTATGGTTTTACAATGGTCTGGTCAGCAAACTCTTCGTCCACAAGCTCATAGTAAAGATTGGCTTTATTGCCACCATGGTCTTTGGAGCGGTACATCGCCAAATCGGCGGCACGCAGCAGTTCATTGATACTGCTTCCATGTTCAGGAAATAAAGCTACTCCGATACTCGCGGAGGTGTGGAAGCTGGACCCGTTATCAACAGACCAAGACTTATTGAACAGTTTAAGTAACCGCTGCAGCGTTTCATCAAGCATCTCTGGAGAAGTGAATCGATGCAGTACAACTGCGAATTCATCTCCGCCGATCCGGAAGGCCTGACCTATTCCTTTGACTGTATGCTGAAGTTCACGGGAGAGGAGCTGAAGAAATTCGTCTCCAGCCAGATGGCCTAAGGTATCATTTAGCTGCTTGAATCTGTCACAATCCAGCAGGGCCAGTGCAATTTTTTGCTTCCGTTCTCCGGGTTGTGTGATAAGGTTCTCCATATACATTTTGAAATGAGCCCTGTTGGGAATCGCTGTTAAATGATCATAGAAGGCTAGCTTATGTAGTCGTTCTTCGTATTGTTTTCGCTGGGTAATTTCTCGAGATAACAGCATGAATTGTGCTGGGAATTTACGGCTGCCGAGAACAGGTGACACCTTAGTTTCAAGCCATACCCATTGGCCTTCTGCTCCGCGCATGCGCAGTTCTGAAATGCGCGGGGTTCCCTGAACCACGCTCTTTAATTTAGCCCAGGCAATCTCCGGTTCACGTATGTAGTTGGATAACGGATCTCCTTTTTTAGGCACATAGCCTAGAATACTGGAGTGTGAGGGGGAAGCGTATAGAATCAACCCGTTAGGATCCGTCAAAATAATGAAATCAGACATGGTTTCACCGATTAGCTGATAAAGTGTTTGTTCTTCCAGCATTTCATTCTGGAGCCAGATGATTTTGCGTCCAAGGTAAATAATGACCAGGAGAAACACAAGTAAGAGGAGCGAATATAGGGAGAACAAAGCGCTTTTTTTATCCTTAAAACCGTCCGTTACTTGCAAGGCGTAGTTGCCAATCAAGTCCTCTGCTTGATCGAGATATGCTCTAGCTTCATTGAATTGCGAGTTTAGGGTGAGCGCAGAATATGAATCCGGATTCCAGCTACTCTTCGTCCGTTCCGTTATTAGCGTATGCCCTGAATTTTTCCACATGACAATAGTAGTTTCAAAGGAGCGCAGCTCGTTTTTTAATTCGGAAAGGATAATTCCACTTTGTTTCATATCACTGTAAGTTTTTTTTATACCGTTGATATTTGCTCTTGCTAGACTTATTCGTTCCTGCGCTTGAAGATTATTATCTATAAACTCCTTAGTGAACTGTTCACCTTCTGCGGCTGTTAGGTTTGGACCCATTGCGATTTGCAAGGCTACAGCAGCTTGATGCAGATCACGATCGGCGCTTAGTATGAGCTTAGAGTTCTGATATATATCATCATAAAGAGAATCTGACAATCTATTAATAGTGTGATTTAAATAGAGGAGCGAGGACACGCTGATCCCGACCAGAAGGACGGAGATTGCAGCGAAGACATAGAATAGTTTGCGTGTTACCTTAAATTCGAAGAACCCTGCCACAGTCATCTTCTCCCTGTATAAGATGATTAAGTAAATCTATTGCTGCTTAAGTAGAACCTGCAGAAGTCAATCTATGGTCAGGCGTAATTTAAATCAGTCACTGATGTTTGAAGGTGCTTTTGGAATAAAAGAGGTGTTGTATACATAGTGGGAAAACATAGGAAAGTGTACGTGTGAGTAAATGGTAGTTTCTAGTATATCAAGTATATAGGACGTGCTGCTTATAGAGCAATCTTTACTCATAATAATCCAAAAGACAAAATTTAAAGTTTAATGTATGGGCCTATTGAATTATCTATATTCAAACCGATGGATCCTATTACCCCACTCGATCATAAATGATACGGCTTACAGCTGCTGAAAAAAACTGCCCTTAGTCATAATGACTACAGGAAAGCTAATCATTCATTATTCGTTACGCAGTGCGTGAATGGGGTGAAGTCGTGCGGCTTTGTTCGCAGGCATCATTCCAAAAATCACGCCTGCCCGCCCCGATGCCAATCCAGCTTGTCAAAACGACAGATTTTGCATATAATAAAGAGACATATCTCTTGTAGTAAAGAGATACCTGACAATTAGCATGAATTGTGAAATGCAGTGATGGAGAAGAGTACACAGTGCCTGACTTACAGGGAGGAGACGCCGCGGATTGAGAGCGTTTCTAAGAAGCAGAGCTGTCGAAGTTCACTCCGGAGCAGTTCCCTGAATTCCTTAAGCTGTCTAATAGGGAAGGGTAGGGGATACCGGTCACAGACCGTTATTTCTGTATAAAGTGAGATAGGTATCTGTCCAGCCAAAAGAGGGAATGAAGCTCTTAAGGGGAACAGATCAGCTTGTCTAACAAGGGTGGTACCACGGTCTTTTCGTCCCTTACCGGGAGGAAAGGCCTTTTTTTGTTGAACTAGACAATGATTGAAGGGGGCTGTACACGGCCATGAAAGAGAAGTTGGAAGCATTGAAGGTTGAAGCGCTGGCTAAGCTGCAGGAGGTTATGGATCCGCAGGTACTAAATGATTTAAGAGTGAAGTATCTCGGTAAAAAAGGTGAGCTTACAGAGGTTCTGCGCGGTATGGGAGGACTTAGTGCTGAGGAGCGTCCGGTAATCGGGCAAGTGGCGAATCAGGTTCGCAGTGCTATTGAGGAGATTATCGGCGCGAAGCAGGAGGCTTTTCAAGAGCAGGAAACCCAGCAACGTTTGCAGGCTGAAAAAGTAGACGTAACCTTACCGGGTCGCCGTTTACAGCAAGGGGGCATTCACCCGCTTAGCAGAGTCGTACAGGAGATTGAGGATATTTTTATCGGCATGGGCTACCGTGTAGCTGAAGGTCCGGAAGTGGAGACCGATTATTATAACTTTGAAGCTCTAAATCTGCCTAAGAATCACCCGGCACGTGATATGCAGGATTCTTTCTATTTAACAGATGACCTGCTAATGCGCACTCAAACCTCGCCAGTACAGATTCGTACTATGCAGGCTATGAACGGTGAAGCTCCTGTTAAAATCATCTGTCCGGGTAAAGTATTCCGCCGTGATGATGATGATGCAACGCATTCCTTCCAGTTCCACCAAATCGAAGGTTTGGTCATTGGAAGTAACATTCGAATGAGTGATCTGAAGGGCACCCTGCAACAATTTGTGCAGGAGATGTTTGGACCGAATACAGGCATTCGTCTTCGTCCGAGCTTTTTCCCATTCACTGAGCCAAGTGTTGAAGTAGATGTAAGCTGCTTCAAATGTGGCGGCGATGGCTGCAGACTTTGCAAGCAAAGCGGATGGTTAGAAATCCTTGGCGCCGGTATGGTGCATCCAAATGTACTGAAAATGGGTGGCTATGATCCTGCTGAATACAGCGGCTTCGCCTTCGGAATGGGTGTAGAGCGGATTGCAATGCTTAAATACGGCATCGATGACATCCGTCATTTCTATAGTAATGATATGAGTTTTGTGAAGCAGTTCAAGGGCGTTTAGTTATTGTGGTGCGCTGGCTGATAGTGGCTGGAGAATGGGTTTTGGAGCATCTGATTTCCTTGTAGGGACCGTCTTTAATAGTGTGTAGCTGAAATTGAGTGCACTTCATCCGTTCTCCCACAGGAAGCAGCACGAACGACAGTGAAATAAATACATCTGAAACATAAAGGAAGTGAGCGGATATGAAAGTATCAACCGGATGGTTGGCTGATTATACATCGATTGAAGGAGTAACCGCCAAACAGCTAGCGGAGAAGATTACCGCTGCCGGCATTGAGATTGACGGCGTAGAGCGCCGCAATAAAGGCATTTCCGGCATCGTAACCGGCTATGTGAAATCAAAGGAAAAACATCCTGATGCCGACAAGCTGAACGTATGTATCGTGGATGCGGGCCAAGATGAGGATCTACAAATCGTCTGCGGCGCAAAAAATGTAGCTGCAGGTCAAACTGTACCTGTAGCACTGGTCGGTGCTAAGCTGCCAGGACTGGATATCAAAAAAGCCAAGCTGCGCGGCGTCCTATCGCAAGGGATGATCTGCTCGGCCAAAGAATTGGGACTGAATGATAAATTGCTTCCAAAAGAGCAACAAGAAGGTATTCTTGTGCTGCCTGAAGGGACAGAGATTGGTCAGGATATTTCCAAGGTCCTCGGCTTAGATGACGAGATTCTGGAATTCGATCTGACTCCGAACCGTTCGGATTGCCTCAGTATGATTGGTGCTGCTTATGAAGTAAGTGCGATTCTTGGGCGTGAAGTTAAATTGCCTGATCCAAAAAGCGAAATTATTGAGATCAGTGGTCCTGCTGCGGATTCCATTTCCGTCAAGATTGAAGATGAAGAATACTGCAGCCATTATGCAGTTCGTTATATTGCAGGTGTTAAACCTGCACCATCACCGCTGTGGATTCAGAATCGTCTGATGGCTGCTGGGGTTCGTCCAATTAATAATATCGTGGACATTACCAATTACGTGATGCTGGAATATGGACAGCCGCTGCATGCTTTTGATGCAGATAAAGTGCAAGGTGGAGAACTCGGCGTTCGTCTTGCCCATGAAGGTGAAGTTTTGGTTACACTTGACGGTCAAGAGCGTAAGCTAGAGCCGCAAATGCTCGTTATCGCTGATGGAGTTAAAGCTGTAGGTCTGGCCGGAGTAATGGGTGGACGGGATACAGAGGTTACTGCTGAGACGGTAAACCTTGTTCTGGAATCTGCTAAGTTTGATGGTGGTACGATTCGTAAAACCTCGCGTCAATTGGGACTTCGCTCTGAAGCCTCCCTTCGTTTCGAGAAGGAAGTGGATCCAAGTGCAGTTATTCCTGCATTGAACCGTGCAGCAGTGCTGATTGCACGTTATGCTGGCGGATCGGTCCATGAAGGCATCGTGCAAGCAGGAACTGACGCTGTTCAAGAGAAGGTTCTCACCTTGTCCTTAGAGAAACTGAATCGTTATCTGGGAACGGATTTGTCCTTGCTGGAAGTGAAGACATTGTTTGGCCGTCTACACTTCAAATGCGGAGATACCGCACAAGGGCTGATTGAAGTTCAAGTCCCAACCAGACGTGGCGATATCAGCTATGATGTTGATCTTATTGAAGAAATTGCCCGCCTGTACGGATATGACAATATTCCAACGACTCTAATTGAAGGAATTACAACGCCAGGAGCACTAACTCACAAGCAAGCGCTCCGTCGTGAACTGCGCCGCTTATTGTCACATGGCGGTTACCAAGAGGTGATGGGTTACTCCTTCATCCAGCCGCAACAAAGCACAATGTTCCCTGCGTTATCAGAAGGAGCAGTAGCGGTGAAGCTGGCTATGCCGATGAGTGAAGAACGCAGCGTACTGCGTACCAGCCTTCTTCCGCAACTATTGGATATTGCCAGCTACAATACCAATCGTCGTCAAAGCGACTTGGCATTGTTTGAAATCGGCAACGTCTTCTTCACGGATGAAGAACAGCTGACTCGCCAACCACGCGAACTGCCAGTGCTGGGGCTGTTGCTTAGCGGAAGCTTAACAGTGAAGCAATGGAATGTTTCGGCACAGCCTGTGGACTTCTTTGATTTGAAGGGTGCGCTGGAAACGGTATTTGCTCATTTAGGGCTGACTGATAAAATCGTCTATGTGGGAGACAGTCCAGAAGGATTTCATCCTGGGCGTTCCGCATCGGTATATTTACTCGGGAACGAGGGCCGTGTGAAGATCGGAACGATGGGGCAGATTCATCCGGATCTGCAAAGACAGCTGGATCTGGTGGATACTTATGCGGCAGAAATTTTATTGCAGCCGTTATATGAAAGTGCGCAAAGCCGTTTGCAATATAATGAGCTTCCGCGTTTCCCGGGAATGGAACGGGATATTGCTGTGGTCGTGGATTCCGCTGTACCAGCGGGCGATCTGCTGGCTTCCATCCGTGATAACGGAGGTACTTTGCTCCAGTCCGTACAGGTATTTGACGTGTACACTGGCGGTAAGCTGGAGAGTGGAAAGAAGAGCATCGCGATCTCACTGCTGTATCGTCATAGTGAACATACATTGACTGATGAAGAAGTAGGAGAGGTGCATGAGAAGGTATTAGCATCTCTTCAACAAACTTTTGGTGCAGAATTAAGAAAGTAGCAGGAATTGTGTAAAGCCGCAGCGAATCCATTTAGAAACTGAGATTCGCTGCGGTTTTTTCTAGGTAGAGTGCAAAGCGGAGAATATCAGCCATAATCTATTGAATATTAGGGATTTTGCCAAATGCTTACCAAAAAAGCTACAATAGAAGAAGTGAAACTAGCTTAGAATCCGCACACATACAAAGGAGGGCACAACTGTGGCTATGGACCGGACACGTGTCGCCGTGGAGATATACGGAACTTCCTATAAACTCGTCGGAAGCAGTACTGAATATATGAAACAAGTGGCCCGTTATGTTGATGAACATATGCGCACGATTTCTAAATCACACACCAGACTGGACACACCGCGTATAGCGGTGCTTGCAGCTGTACATATGGCGGAGCAGGCTATTCAGGTTCAGGACTTCAAAAATGAACTAAACATGATGACAGGTGAACGCAGTGAACTGCGATTGGAAGTATCTCGCCTGCTGGAGGTACAGCGGGAGCGGCAAGAAGAAATTGAGCGACTTGAAGCTGCGGCCAAAGAAGAGGCTGGGCGACTGATTGCTGCTGCTGAGGAAGAACGTAAGCGGCATTTGGAGATTCAGGAGAATGAACGCAAGGTACATGCGGAGCAGCTTCAGGAGGCAGTACAAGCTGTGGAAGTTGCACGCAAGAAGCTGGAAGAAGAATTGCTTGAGCGCGAGATAGAGCTGCAAGAACTGCGGACAAGCTACGAAGAAGAGCGGGCAGCTAGTCGTGAACAACAGCGGCAGGAACTGGCGAAGGCGGAAGCCATCCGCTTGCAGCAGCTGGAGGAGCAGAAGGCTGCTCATCTGCAAGAGCTGGAGAACATCCGAGAGACGCTGACCAAGGAGAAGACAGACACGCTGTCTGCTCTGCAGCTTGAGCTGACCGAGACCAAGTCAACACTGGAGGAAGAGCTTGAGGTTACCAAGTCTACATTAGGTAAAGAACTCGAAGATACCAGATTGACGCTGGGTAAGGAGCTTGAGGATACCAAGTTGACCTTAGGTAAAGAGCTTGAGAGTACCAAAGCGAAGTTGGGCAAAGAGCTGGCGGAAGAACGTGAAGCACTGCAGCGGGAGCAAACCAAGAATAAGGAACTGCGGCAGTCACAAGGCACTCAAGAGCATAGACATAAGCAAAGCATTCAAGAGCTGGAGAAACAGCTGGCGGAGCTTCGTGGTGGGACCGGGCAACTTCAGTCCAGATTACGGGCGGCTGAAGCCAGTCTTAAGAGTGAGCGAGATGCAAGACAGACGCTGCTTGGACAATATGAAGCGATTGTTAAACGTGAAGAACAGCTCAGTGAAGAGCTGCGCACAGCTACTGAGCTGGGCACACTGTTGAATGAGGAGCTGGAAGAGTTACGCCAGCGTTATCAACAGTCACAGAATGAAGCGACAGAGCTAAGAGCGTCTCTACAGGAGACGAGTGAGAATCTGCACCGTGTTCAGGAAGAACTTGCGGGATCAGCAGCAGAGGCGGCTAACTGGCAGGAGCTTTCGGATAAACGTATGGAAGATATTGGTGAACTGGAAATGAATCTGCTGGAGTCTGAGGAGAAATCCGTGTTGCTTCAGAAAGAGATCGACACGCTACGTGGGCAAGCCGATGGATTAGTACAGCAGCTGGATCAGGAGGTTCAGCTTCGTACAGATGCAGAACGCGAAACAGCGGCACTTCGGGAGCAAGGTGTGCAGGTTCAGAAGGAGCTGTCTGCGCTTCGTGTGCGTTATGAGGAATTGATTGCTCAATACGATGATGTACTGCAAGAAGGAGAACGCCTGCAGGAAAGATATCAACTGCTGCAGGAAGAAGGCGAAGAGGCAACACGACGCTTAGAAGAGCTGTCTGAAGCTAGTCGTGAAGCCGCTGCTACTGTTGCTGAGCAACAGGAAGTGCTGAAGGAAGCAGAGGCGTACGGAGCTTCTTGGAAGCACAAGTACGAGGAGCTATCCGATCGGCAGCTGCAGTGGACGGATCTCGAAGCGAAGCTGCGCGAGGAGATCGACATTTGGCAGCAGGAAGCCGGCGAGGCTGAGATGAAGCAGGAAGCTATTGATCGTGAACGTAGCGAGGTGCTTCAGCAGTTAGGTGAAGTTGGTGAAAGCTATGAAATGGTTCAAGGACAGCTTCGTTTGTTGCAGGTCCAGTTTGAAATGCGTCAGGAAGAGCTTGACAAGCTTACGGACGAGCATCGTAACCTTAAAGAGGAATATGCCAAGCTGCAAAATGAATATAATGAATGGATTCAACTGATCGAGCAGGACAGTTGAATGCCGGATGCAAGTAAGAGGGCTGACCTGATGAGTAGAGAGATCTATCTCGGGTCAGCACTCTTTATTAATGAGCTCAGATTAAAAAAACAGCCGATATCAGGGAGAATCCCTAATAATCGGCTGTTTATGTGTAATCTATTCCACGATGATAGTAGCTCTCATTCCGCTATGTCCGGAGCCACACATAATGGAACAGGTCATTTCGAAAGTTCCAGCTTCCTCTGGTACGATCACCTTTGAGGATTTTTTTTCATTAAGCTGCAGCTCGAACTCAGGAATAAGGATACCGTGATTGCCGTCATCATTTTTAAAAATGATTTTGACGGGTACACCCTTTTTTAGATGATATTCTTCCTGATCAAAGCTGTAATTCGTAGCTGTAATTATGAGTTCTGTTTCTGCCTCGATCTCCGGCTCCGATGTGTTAGCATTGCCAGCAGCACTATCATTGCTGTTCCCACAGGCTGTAAGTGCTATAACGAACACCATTGAAAGTAGAATTGCAAATTTTTTAATGATCTAAATCCCCTCCCAAGAAGTCCAAGCATAGTGAAAATGTGACAATTATGTAGACATCATAACTTAAAATTTAAGAAAGCGCTTTG
Source organism: Paenibacillus sp. FSL F4-0122 (assembly GCF_038002845.1). Taxonomy (NCBI): domain Bacteria; kingdom Bacillati; phylum Bacillota; class Bacilli; order Caryophanales; family Paenibacillaceae; genus Paenibacillus; species Paenibacillus sp. FSL F4-0122. The sequence continues at coordinate 422,855 of NZ_JBBODI010000001.1, read as the reverse complement.
ATTAAATGTGAAAAATCTGTGAACAGGCAGACTGTTCAAACTTTGTCGTAAATTGCAAAAAAATGATGAAAATATAACTAAAATTTATTATAATGAAAGCTATTACATTAACGTCTAAAAGTAGGGGATACATATTACAAGTATTAACGATGCGCTAAGTACGGAGGTTTGGCACCGTAGAATCTTAAAAGGCTATTGGATGGTAGTCATTCTTTTATTAATCTCACAGTTGCTGTTTTTGTCGAATATTGACCGACTCCAAATAAAAACAACAATGGACACGAACCTGTGGCATTTATTTATAGCCTGTAATTTACTAATTGTGGTCCTTATGATTACTGCGGAGCTGTGGCTGCGTTATAGTAAACAGTCCCCTAAATATGGGGTGGTTAGCTGTGGTTTTTTAGTGTCCTACCTTATGTATTTTGTATTAGAGCCTTTTGTTGACGGTGCTCAGATGACACTTATGATGCCGATTATGGTTGCTCTTATTTATTTTGATCGTAAGCTCCTGTACATAATGGGGTTATTTAGTATTGTGTTTTATGCTGGGGTATATTTTGGGTTGGAACGGCCATTCCTACATAAACCGCTGCTTGAATTCTTGATGGTTGAGTGTGTATTTTTGGTATTTGTGCTGATGGCTATTGCAGTAATTATTCGTGCTCGTGAAGCGCGTATAAATTTAGAGAGATTAACGAAGGCGGGCCAAGATCTAATGGTGGAGAGGGCTATTTCGGATAAGCTGCTGAAGATTGACGCACTTACTGGACTCTATAATCATAAAACCTTTCATGAATATTTGGATTCATTATTGGAGCAATGTGAAAGCAACAACCTTCAACTGCAGCTGGCTCTTTTCGATATTGATAACTTCAAGCAAGTGAATGATACCTACGGACACAGGGTTGGAGACCTTGTGCTTAAGGTGATAGCGGACAAGGTAGGCGGTATGATTGAATTAAATGATTTTGCGGCTAGGTATGGCGGGGAAGAGTTCGCTGTGATTTTTACAGATAAAAGTTTCTCGGAGTCCTATGAAGCAGTAGAAAAATTACGGAAAAATATTGCTCAAATTGAACATTTGCAGGCTGGGAACAAGCCGATCACCGTTAGCATTGGAATTTGTGATTATCAGCTTGGGGATGGGAAAGAGCTTCTCTTCCGTAAAACAGACAAGGCGCTTTATACCGCTAAAAAGCAAGGCAAGAACAGAGTGGTCAACTGTGCTGAAAGTCATAAAGAGGAGATTGTGTCTTTTGCATAAAAATAACACAGAACCCCTTATTGCCGGAGAAGAACCGGGAATAAGGGGTTCTGTGTTGTGAAGAACTTTTGTTACTTAGCGGCCTCAAATGGAGTGGATACCGGCAGGAACAAGTCGATAATCCCAATGACCAGAGCTGCTAAAATGGCACCCAGAATGGATACGCTGACTCCGCTGACTACGAATTGAGCGACCCAGATAACTACCGCACTGACAATAAAGCCGACGATACCGCGACCGAAAGGCGTTGCTTTTTTGCCGAAGATTCCTTCGACTACCCAGCCGAGTAGCGCAATCACCAGTGCAAGGATTAGAGCGCTCCAGAACCCACCAACCGTGAACTGTGGAACAATCCAGCCAACAACCATCAGAACAAGCGCTGCGACCACAAAACGACCAACATGACTTAAGAAATTCACTGTACTAACCTCCTTTGGCCCATGCTAAGGATATGTGCAGTTCTTATTGTGACCTTATTACGTGATTCTATGCTTAAAAATAAGACCCAAATAGCGAAATTGACCTGAATTCTGTATAATGGAAACATCTATGAAGGGAGCTGTGACTGTAATTGGACGACAAAATTTTGCATACGCTTGAATATCGCAAGATTTTAAATAAATTAATGCAATATACGCAAACCCCCATGGGGAGATTGGCTGCTGAGCAGCTAAGACCCTCCGGCGATTTCGAAGGCGTGAAGAAGCTGCTTCAAGCCACGGATGAAGCGGCTAATGTGGACCGCCTGAAGGGTATTCCTTCGTTCGGCGGGGTAAGCGATATTCGAGCTGCACTAAAACGTGCGTCTATAGGCGGAATGCTGGGAACAACTGAGCTGCTGGCCGTTGGAAATACCATTGGCGGCGCACGCAGAGTCAAACGTTTCCTGGCAGCTATGCATGAGGAAGAAAAGATTGAGCTCCTGTTCTCACTGAGCGACGTTTTATCGGAGCAAAAACATGTGGAAGATGCCATCCGCTTATGTATAGACGAGAATGCTGATGTACTTGATACAGCTAGTTCTGAGCTGGCTAACATTCGCCGTGAATTGCGCGGAGGAGAGACCAGAATTCGTGAGAAGCTGGATTCGATGATTCGTTCGTCTTCTGTAGCAAAAATGCTGCAGGATCAGCTGGTAACCATTCGTGGTGATCGGTTTGTTATTCCTGTAAAAGCGGAGTACCGTGCCCATTTCGGCGGTATCGTACATGATCAGTCTGGATCAGGAGCGACTTTATTTATCGAGCCAGAGTCTATTGTGGCGATGAATAATAAACTTCGTGAAACACGGCTGCGTGAGGAACGGGAAATCGAGATCATTTTACACAGGCTGACGGCACTTGTAGCCGACATTGCGGAAGAAATGACCTACGATATTGATATTCTGGGAGAACTGGACTTCATCTTCTCCAAGGCGCGTCTTGCTCGTGATATGAAGGCTACTCAGCCGCGCATGAATGACCGCGGTTATCTTAAGCTGCGCAAAGGGCGGCATCCGCTTATTCCAGCGGAGCATGTGGTTCCTTTGGACGTGGAGCTGGGCAATCAATACAGCTCAATTATCGTAACCGGACCGAATACCGGTGGTAAGACCGTTACCCTCAAAACCATCGGCTTGTTAAGCTTAATGTCGATGTCCGGCTTGTTTATTCCAGCAGAGGAAGGCAGCCAGATGTGTGTATTTGATGCCATTTATGCTGATATTGGCGATGAACAGAGCATTGAGCAAAGTCTGAGCACCTTCTCTAGTCATATGACTAATATTATCTCCATTCTGCGTAGAATGACTCCTAAGAGCCTCATTCTGCTTGATGAAGTGGGTGCTGGAACCGACCCGGCAGAAGGCTCTGCGCTGGCAATTGCCATTCTGGAGCATATTCACCGGATCGAATGCCGGATGGTCGCAACAACACATTATAGCGAATTGAAAGCTTACGCTTATGAGCGTAAGGGAGTCATCAATGCCAGTATGGAATTTGATGTCCAGACCCTTAGCCCAACCTATCGCTTGTTGATCGGCGTACCGGGACGAAGCAACGCCTTTGCGATTGCTGAGCGTCTAGGCCTGCCTCATGCGATTCTGGAGCATGCCCGCGGCGAAGTGAAGGAAGAAGATCTGCGCGTGGAGCATATGATTGCTTCTCTCGAAGAGAATCGGCTGGGAGCAGAACAGGAGCATGAACGTGCCGAGGGCATCCGCCGTGAAGTGGAGGAGCTGCGCAGCAGACAACAGCAAGAGCTTGAGAAGCTGGAAAGCCAGCGCGAGAAACGCCTCGAGAAGGCAGAGAAGGACGCCAGCGCGATCCTGGACAAAGCGCGTAAGGAAGCTGAGGAAATTATCAGTGATTTGCGCCGCTTGGCTATGGAAGAAGGAGCTTCAGTTAAAGAGCATAAGCTGATTGAAGCGCGGCGACGTCTGGATGAAGCTGAGCCATCACCGCGCAAGAAGGCTGCTACCCGCAAGACTGCCAAGGCCCCACGGACAATTGGTCCTGGAGATGAAGTGAAAGTCGACAGCTTGAACCAAAAGGGCTTTGTGGTGGAGCTAAGCGGTACTAAAGAGGCGCTGGTGCAGTTTGGCATTATGAAGATGAAGGTAAGGCTGGATGATTTGGAATTGCTCTCCTCGAAGGCAACAGCTGCGCCAACGGCCCTTCGCCATGCGACAACCGTCAAACGTTCCCGTGATGAGAACATTCGTAGTGAACTGGATTTGCGCGGCACTAACCTGGAGGAAGCTATCATGGAGACAGATCGTTTTATCGATGAAGCCTTTTTAGGTAATCTGGGCCAAATCGCCATCATTCATGGTAAAGGAACGGGTGTGCTGCGCACAGGAATTCAGGAATATTTGCGTAAGCACAAGCATGTGAAGAGTTATCGGCTCGGGAATTATAACGAAGGCGGCGCGGGCGTAACTGTGGCTGAGCTGCAATAGCGGGATTTCCCGGCAGAAAGAAGGGGAAAGCGTGCAAGAAGATATTGATCTTTTGCTGGGTCATCCGCTAGGTGCCTTGCTTGGCTACTTCGCAGTGGCGATTCTTGGGCTAGTTGTATTTCTGTCTTTTTTTGAAATGGTAACGAAATATAATTGCTGGGAAGAAATACGTAAGGGAAACCTGGCAGTGGCAATGGCCACAGGCGGTAAAATCTTCGGGATTTGCAACGTACTGCGTTTCAGCATTGAAGCTGGTGTTTCAATTTATGAGACCATGAAGTGGTCCGTCGTCGGTTTTTTGCTGCTGCTGCTTGCCTATTTTTTATTTGAATTTCTGACCCCTGTATTCTCTATTGACGAGGAGATCGCTGCGGATAACCGTGCTGTTGGACTTATTGCCATGCTGATCTCGGTATCGTTGTCTTATGTAATTGGTGCGGCTATTTTTTAAATCCGTCCTTATCAGGACACCCTGCAAAGGATTATGATCTGGACAAGCTTTGAAATGAGCAGTCCCACTCTTTGTGGGGTATCTTAGGAGGAAATCATGAAGATTCTCACCCGAGTTCTGTTTCTGTCAGCGATTGCTTTTATAGCAGCCGGTATTATTTATTTAATGATGAATTAAATTTAAAAGTGAAAGTATGAAGGAGATTAAAAAGATGGAAACAACTGTATGCCCTTGGTGTCATACTGAAATTGTATGGGATGAGGAATTTGGACCTGAGGAGAATTGTCCTCACTGTAACAATGAGCTTAGCGGATACCGCACGGTCACTGTTGGGATTGACGGCATCGAAGAAGAAGAAGTAGAGGAAGTCGTAGAAGAACCCAAACAAGAGGTTGTTAATGACGATGATCTTTGGGGAGAGCCTGATAAAGACAGCGTAGTTCCAATTTATAATACGCTTAATCAATTCGGCGATGATTATGATTTGAACAAGTACGAAGAGAGTGTTTCAGCTATTCTAGCCATTCAGGAGGAGGCTCCGGAATGTACTCAATGCCATGAGCTTACGATCCTTGCGGGTAAGCAGCCTGTGAGCAGCTTTGAGCCGTCTGCTCCAGCAACATTAGGTAAATCGGTATTAACCGCTCCATTCTCACTCAATGTTTACGTGTGTCCTTCATGCTTCCATGTTCAGCACAGTCTGGCACAGGAAGATCGTATTCAGCTCGTACGCAATTTGAGCAACGCTCAGGCGTAAGGTTAAGCATATAAAAAAAGGGGCTGTCCCATAAGCTTATAGCTGCTGGGGCGTGCTCCTTTTTTTGGACCTTACTTGACCGTTGTCGAAAGCGTGCGTATATGTAATCACTGACGAATGCGCATAGTAACCCGCAAACGGACACAGCCGACCTTAAGCGCCACATTATTCGATATTTGGAATGCTATCGGACTCCAGTGCAGCTATTGGTCTGAAAAACGCCTAAATATGGGCCTCTTTCCAAGGATAGTATCACTGGAGTCCGAAACCTTGTTTTAAAGGCTAAAAACATGTAAATAACGTCAATTGAGTCCGCAAGCTCCATGGAATGATGGATTTACGATTAAAGCAGGCAAAATTAAAAGCAGGATTGTCCCAAAAGCCGTGAGAGGCTACGTGGGAGAGTCCCTTTTTTATTTTCTATGTTAATCAGCTTTGTTTCATCACGTCCAAATTCTTAGAAGGAGAGGGTTTGGCTGACCGGGTGAGTGAGAATAAATCTAACTCAGGCCGATGTTTGCCGGCAATCGTATCCGTTAACAACTCCGCAGCGATCATACTGTACACAGTCCCATTGCCTCCGTAGCCCTCGATGAAATAACAGTGAGGGAACTTTGGATGGGGGCCGATATATGGGAGTCCATCACGAGTAGAACCGAACACAGCACCCCAGGAGTACTCCAGCTCAATGCCTTTGATTTCTGGAAATAAGGCCTCAAGCTCCTCAAGCAATTTTTGACCTTGAGAGATTACCCGGACCTCACGACGTTCAGGGTCTGTCAGCTGCTCATCCTTGCCTCCCGCAATAATCCTGCCTTCAGGAGTTGTCCGAAAATATAAATAAGGGCGGGCTGTCTCCCATAGCAGGCTACGCTCATGCCATTTTGGAAGATCCTTTAAAGGTTTGGTCATCACTGCATACGTGTTGATCAGCTCAGCGCCCCGGTCTTTTTTGAACTCTTGTGTTTCATAACCCATTGCAAAAATAACATCCTTGGCAATAATCCGGCCATTTTCTGTGTGGCAAATGACGCCATCCTTAGTAAACTCATAATGTTTCGCTTCGCTCTGTTCAAAGACGCGTACACCATTCGACGCTGCCTTGGCGATTAAGCTGTGCACCGTTCGATAAGGATTCGCTTCGGCATCCCCACGTGAATAAAGTCCTGCTGGTTTTGAAAAAGAGTATAGAGCTGCAATCTTTTCCTCTTCCCAGAATTCAGAATCGAAACCATTAGCTGCGAGATTCTCATATTCTTCCCGCAATGCAGGTACATCCTCTGATGTGCTGGCATATAAAAGACTGCTGCGTGGAATGATCTGTGGATCGATATCGAGCTTGTCCGGCAGGTCCAGAATGTTCCTAACCCCAGCTTGGCATAACTGATAAAAGAGCAAACCGTTCTTTTGCCCAAAAGTGTTCATACATGAGGTTAATGATTTATCGTTGGAAATTTGCAGGAGCCCTGTGTTAGCATGCGAGCTGCCGCTACCGACCCGTTTTTTTTCAATCAGAACAGTATCCGCTCCACTTAAGGACAAACGATAGGAAGCCATTGCTCCACCCATTCCCGCGCCTACAACCAGACAATCACAATGAATAGTACCTTCTAGAGTGGGGTAAGTCGGAGGGTTCTGTAAAGTGCTAGACCAAGGTGTGCTTCCACTATTTAAATTCATGAATTGTTCGCTCCTTCATTCGTGCCGTGATTAGTATTGGCGGCAATTTATCGTCTCATTCGCAGCGTGTTCTTATTTCTGTCATAACTCTCTAGTGCTTTTCGGCAAATAAATAGCGCGCTTAAGCGGCATACTAATGCCTGTTTGAATCAACTACAAGGAGGGACTACAACAAATGCAATCAACGCAAATGCAAGCGCTAAGTGGTAAAGAATTGGAATATATCGCTGACTCCATCTCCAATGAGGACTTGCTTCTTAAGCAATGTGCAGCAACGGCTGCGACAACACAGAATCAACAGGTTCGTCAAATTTGTATGCAGCATATGCAAAATCACACCAAGCACATGACTGAGCTCACTCAGTTAATCCAACAACATCAACAATACGCGCCAACAAGCCCACAATAATTGCAATATTAATTCTAAGGAGGTTATTTAATGAACGCGCAAAATACTGGAGCATTTATGCCGGATGAGGATTTACTAAACACCATTTTGTGTGATTTGAAGCGGACCGTACGCGAATATGCTACAGCTGCTACAGAATCAGCATGTCCAGCGGTTCGTAGGGTTTTTAATACTATGACCATGGACACACTGCAACTCCAAGGTGATTTATACACGCATATGTCTCAATTGAATATGTATCCTGCACCTGCAAAAGCATTGCGCCAAGATGTGGACAAGCAGCTTCAAACCGCACAGCAAATGCAACAGCAAACAGGGCAATTCGTTCAACAAAAAACAGGGCAATTTGGCGCATCCGCTCAGAATGCTCATATTCCGGCTAACGGACAACATCAGCCTTCTCATTTAATGTAACCATGATGGTTGGCGAATGAAGCAAATCGCTTCAAGTGTGTGGAGCTAACGCCCGTTTTTACTGGTTAAATCCGGTAGAACGGGCGTTTTTTCTATATTTGTGAGTATGCTCTATATAAACTCAGCCTTTCATGGGAGCTCCTATAGGGTTATTTTGTTTGCAGAGATGCACATTTCATGTCATATTAGTATTAAACTCTTTTCGCGGGGCGACGCATTTATAGCGTACCGTCATTGGCGAACTATCCGGAGGGAAGGCATGAAGGAAATGAACGAGCTTAAGAGGAAAGTGCTGGAACTGCTTAAGGAAGACGCGAGAAGATCTACTGCACTCTTGGCAACGCTGCTTGGCGCGGAGGAAGAAGATGTGAAGACTGCGATTGAGCAGTTGGAGAAAGATCATGTCATTGTAAAATATGCTGCCGTTGTAAACTGGGATAAAGTGGACGATGAGAAGGTAACCGCACTGATTGAGGTGCAGATTACGCCTGAACGAGGGCGTGGTTTTGAAGGAATTGCCGAGCGAATCTACCTGTATCCACAGGTCAAATCAGTTTATCTGATGTCTGGTGCTTATGATCTTCTGGTGGAAGTGGAAGGCCGGAATTTACGTGAAGTGGCCAATTTCGTATCTGAGAAGCTGTCTCCAATCGATTCAGTACTTTCAACCAAAACGAATTTTACCCTTAAAAAATACAAACAGGACGGGATCATCTTCGAAGAGCATGAAGAAGACAACCGTCTGATGATCTCTCCATAAAGGAAGTAATCATATGATCACGAATAAATCGCAGCTAACTGGAGAAGACAGCAAATCAATGGATTCTTATTTGGCCCCGTTGGTACAGCAAATTCAACCTTCGGGTATCCGCAAGTTTTTTGATCTGGCTGCAGGTAGCAAGGATATCATCTCTCTGGGAGTCGGAGAGCCTGACTTTAAGACCCCCTGGCATGTCAGAGAGGCTTGTGTCTATTCGCTGGAAAGAGGGTTTACAGGGTATACATCCAATGCAGGGATGCCTGAACTGCGGGAAGGGATCGCAAATTACTTATACAGCCGTTTTGCTGTGGAATATGATCCTGCCAATCAAATTATTGCAACCGTTGGCGGAAGTGAGGCCATCGACTTGGCGCTACGTGCGCTGATTTCACCGGGGGATGAAATTCTGATTCCGGAGCCTTGTTATATCTCTTACTCGCCGATTACCGCGATTGGTGGAGGGATACCTGTAGGTATTGAAACGGTTGGTGAGAATAACTTTAAACTTACTGCGGAAAGCCTGGAAGCCAAAATCACTCCGCGCTCCAAGGTTCTGATTTTGTGTTACCCAAGTAACCCTACGGGAAGTGTAATGACCCGAGAAGATTGGGAGCCGATTGCTAAGGTAGTAGAGAAACATGATCTTATAGTGATTTCAGATGAGATTTATGCAGAGTTGTCTTATGGCATTAATCACGTCAGCTTTGCCTCTTTACCAGGCATGATAGACCGTACGATTCTGGTTAGCGGCTTCTCCAAAGCTTTTGCAATGACCGGATGGCGGATGGGTTATGCTTGTGGTCACCCGGATCTTATCGCTGCAATGCTTAAGATTCACCAGTACACTGTCATGTGTGCTCCTTCTATGGGACAGGTGGCTGCACTTGAAGCGCTGACCAATGGTATGGAAGAGAAGGACCGGATGGTAGATTCCTATAATCAACGGCGGAGGTTGATCGTCAAAGGCCTACGCGATGCGGGGCTGGAGTGCCATGAGCCGCAGGGCGCCTTCTACGCTTTCCCAAGCGTGCGCAAGACAGGGCTGACTTCTGATCAATTTGCTCAGCGGCTTTTGCTTGAATACAAGGTTGCGGCTGTGCCTGGAAGTGTCTTTGGATTAGGTGGAGAAGGTTACTTGCGCTGTTCCTACGCCACATCAGTATCTCAACTGAACGAAGCAGTAGAACGAATTGGTGCTTTTGTCACAAAGCTTACACGTGAGAGAACGGATTAGTGAAAATTGAACTATAGCCGATCATACAATCCTATGGTATTATTTTACTTTGAGAGTAATTAGCCCCTATAATAGAACTTACAAGGATCCATTTACTCTGGAACTAAGCGTTGCTTTGAAGTTGCTTTATTTAACTTTTATGCTATTTTGCAGCACGCGCTCAATAATACTTTTGGGAGGGATGATTGTGCTTAGCGCCGATTATTACTTACCTTCCTATGGTGGGAAATGTTTCTCTGGAAATGGGAAAATACCCCCCAAGGGTGATGCTTCTGCTCGCATACTCTCTCTGGAAGATGAAATTAGAATACTCCGCAGCAAGATGGAGCAGCTTTTCCTGCAGGAAAAATCATTCACTTCGGATAATGTGATTGAAATTAGCAGTTTATTGGACCTCAAAATAAATGAGTACATGAAGGGGCGTCCGGCTGGAAAATAGTGCTGCTGAATGCTCTTGAGAGGACCCTAGGGTCCTCTTTTTGTGTGCGCCCAGCATGGGCGCTATCTATAGGGTTGAAGTCCCGAATGGCGAAGGCAGTAGTAGCCATTAGCTTAAGGCAAGGGTGTCCACCGCGAGGTGGAATCTGAAGGAAGCCAGCGGCAAATCTCCGGTCTGAGGAATACGAACTTCATACAAGGCTAACGTAGGCTGGATGAGGTTGCACAACAAACCAAAGTCCATACTGCCAAAGGCGTACGAGAGTAAATGAAGCAGATAGATGGAGAGGAAGATAGCGTTCTTACCTGGGGAGATCTGTGTGATAGGCGAGTATACTTCGTAACCCTACTTGTGAGAGTAGGCTGAGTGCACAGAAGTCAGCAGACGCCATAGTACGCAAGCTGTTGCAACAGCTGCGGAAGGGCTGAACATGGAATAGGATTTATACATCCAGGCGTTCAAGATGAGCGATGAATGCAGAAAAAAAAATCCGAAAGGACCTGACTGAAGAAGGAAACGGTGAATCCCGTGGGGGTCTTCAGCAGGGCGGAGTTCATCTTTGGCACAAATGGAAGGTATAAATCACGTAAAGAGAGGTTAAAAAAAAATGTTGGAGCAACTGCTATCACGGGAAAATCTTCTGCAAGCCTTAAAGCGTGTTGAAGCGAATAAAGGAAGTCATGGCGTAGATGGGATGTCCGTAAAATCCTTACGAGAACACATCGTACAAAACTGGCAGACCTTGCGGCATGCCATAGAAGAAGGAACCTATGAACCGAGCCCCGTGCGCCGAGTCGAAATCCCGAAACCCGGTGGCGGAGGTGTTAGGTTACTAGGAATACCTACCGTGACAGATCGAATGATTCAACAAGCAATCGCGCAGGTGTTAACTCCATTGTTTGATCCAGAGTTTTCCGACCATAGCTATGGATTCCGTCCGAAAAGACGAGGGCATGATGCGGTGAGGAAAGCTCGAACCTTTATGAAAGAAGGATATCGATTCGTAGTCGACCTAGACTTGGAGAAATTCTTTGATCGCGTCAACCATGACCGACTGATGATGAAGATTTCGGAGAAAGTGGAGGACAAGAAAGTTCTCCTGCTTATCCGCAAATATCTTCAGTCAGGTGTGATGGAGAACGGGTTAGTAACCCCGACAACGGAAGGTGCCCCGCAAGGCGGTCCACTGAGTCCGTTATTATCTAACATTGTCCTAGATGAGCTCGACAAAGAACTCGAGAAACGTGGGCACCGCTTCGTTCGTTATGCGGATGATTGCAATATTTACGTGAAAACGCTAAGAGCAGGAGAGAGAGTCAAGACAACGGTCACCCGATTCATCGAGACGAGGCTAAAGCTGAAGGTGAACCAAGTAAAGAGCGCGGTAGACCGTCCCTGGAAACGAAAGTTTCTAGGATTTAGTTTTAGTGTGGACAAAGAACCAAAGGTGAGAATTGCGAAGCAGTCCTTACAGAGAGTCAAGGTTCGAATACAGGAGATATCCTCTCGAAAGAGATCGATGAAGATGGAAGAGCGAATCAAGGAACTAAACCACTACCTCATGGGATGGTGCGGTTATTTCTCGCTGGCGGATACCCCAAGTACCTTTCGAGATATGGATAAATGGATACGAAGAAGGCTACGAATGTGCCTCTGGAAGCAGTGGAAGACCCCTAGAACCAAAGTCAAAAGACTTATATCCTTAGGGGTACCTAAGGATAAAGCCTATGAGTGGGGAAATACCCGAAAAGGGTATTGGCGAATTGCAGGGAGTCCAATTCTACAACATGCATTGAATAACCAATATTGGGAAGCCAATGGATTAAAGAGTGTATTGGACAGATACAACTCCTTACGGAATATTTCATGAACCGCCGTATATCGAACGGTACGTACGGTGGTGTGAGAGGTCGGGGGCTAGCCGCCCCCTCCTACTCGATTGTTCACTCTTACTAATGACGGTGTTATTGTGTATACTCTTAATTTGCTATCTTTATTGCCTTCCTTATAGCAGAAAGCTTAAACTATCAGTATGTGATTTCAAGAATGGATAGGAGGCTTAAACCATGGCGATTTATACACGTACGGGTGATGCAGGTCAGACTTCAGTGATTGGCGGCCGGGTCGGCAAGGATGATGTCCGCGTCGAGGCCTACGGAACGATCGATGAGCTGAATTGTTTTGTAGGGCAAGCACGAAGCCTGATGGAAAGTGATAATTTCGACGATGTCCGCGAGCAATTGCTCGAAATACAGCATGAGCTGTTTGATTGCGGCACGGATTTAGCATTTGTTAAACTTGCTGACGGTGGTCAATATATGGTGACAAGTGAGATGGCTCAGCGGCTGGAAGGCTGGATAGATTCTCTACAAGAGGAGAATCCACCACTAGAGAAATTTATCCTGCCAGGAGGTAGTCAGCTGGCTTCGGTTCTACATGTATGCCGCACGGTTTGCCGTCGTGCGGAACGCCGGGCAGTTACCTTAGGGCGAAATGCGGACATAAACCCAGAAGCGGTGATTTATCTCAATCGATTGTCGGATTATTTTTTCGCGTTGGCTAGAACGGCTAATACACGGTCAGGGATTACTGATGTAGAATACATCCGTAGTAAAAAGGTGTTTCGAGACTAATATGACAAGCTATTATTCACCCATTACTTATATCATACCGCCAGAAGAGGATGACTTCCTGCTGAAGACAATCCTGCACAAACGGATGGATGTCTCACGCAAGCTACTCTCCCGGCTGAAGCAGACGGAACAAGGCATTACATTAAACGGTGAACGTGTATACATTAGTGTGCATGTTAAGGCAGGAGATACCGTGCAGATCCGCATGGAAACGGAGACTTCGGATGATATTTTACCGCAGCCGATTCCATTCGAGATTCTATTTGAAGATGAACATCTGCTAGTGGTTAACAAGGCAGCGGGAATTATAGTTCATCCAACACATGGACATTACACCGACACGCTTGCCAATGGCGTGGTTTATTATTGGGCGCAGAAGAATGAACGCTTCCGTTTCCGGCCTGTTCACCGCCTGGATCAGGAAACCTCCGGTGTGTTAGTGATCGCCAAAAATCCATACAGCCATCAGCATATTTCCGAGCAGATGATCGCCGGTACTGTGGATAAGCGTTACGCTGCATTTGTTCATGGGGTTCCTGCGGAGCTATCCGGTGATATCGACGGCCCTATCGACCGTGATCCTGAGGAGCCACATCGGCGTATCGTGACACCGGATGGATATCCTTCCCTAACCCGCTATGAGGTTAAGCAGGTGTATTCGGCCGGCTCCAGAGTTGAACTAAAGCTGGAGAGTGGACGTACGCATCAGATTCGGGTCCATATGACCTCTATCGGCTGTCCACTGATTGGAGACAGCATGTATCGTCATGAGCTGTACAATCTACCAGAATTTACTTCAACGCAAAGCGAGCAGTTGGAGTCCGTTGCAGCACTCGATGCTTCCATACCGCGTCAGGCACTGCACGCAGTGCGTCTGACGTTCAAGCACCCGGTGCTTCTGCAAGAAATGATATTCGAAGCCCCGTTGCCACCTGACATGGCAGTCTTGGAGAAAATATTGGAGCAAGGTCTGACAGCGAATTTGTGATAAAATTATGATTCAGGCGATAGAGTGGCGAAGGGGAAGTTTGGAACTGTAGGAGCGATAGCGACCGCCTTTGTCTGCGGATTTCAACCGTGTTTAACGGTAAAATTGATGAAATCTGTAGACAACAGCGGCCGGAAGTCCAAACATTCCTTGTAGTTACGGTATTATTAGCCGATTATTAAAGGAGCACAGCATGAGCAAATTAAAAGTATATCAATATCCCAAATGCAGCACCTGCCGCAGCGCAGTGAAATGGTTGCAGGGACAAGGTCATGAGCTGGAGCTTCAGCACATCGCAGAGCAGCCACCTACGGTGGACGAGCTGCGTGAGCTGCTCGCGAACAGCGGCCTTGAGCTGAAGAAGTTTTTTAATACAAGCGGTGAAGTATACAAATCATTAGGTCTGAAGGACAAGCTGCCCCAGCTTACGGAACAGGAGAAGTTAGCGCTGCTCTCAAGCCACGGGATGCTGATCAAACGTCCGATTGTCACCGATGGAGTTAAAGTTACGGTGGGATTCAAAGAAGACCAATATGCCGATACTTGGACTAATGTTTAATATCAATACAACGATCAAGGGAGAGGTTTATAAGTGAGAACAGAAACAATGGGCCGGGTAATGCTTGTAGATGGAATGGCTCTGCTGTTCCGGGCCTTTTATGCGACCTCTTATGGAGGATATATTCGCAAGACAAAAGATGGATTGCCAACGAATGCGGTATATGGATTTTTGCAGTATTTTTTTGATGCAGTAAGTACGTTTGAGCCTTCTCACGTCGTATGCTGCTGGGATATGGGCAAAGGAACGTTCCGCACCGAGAAATATGATGGATACAAATCCAACCGGATCGAAGCTCCGCTGGAATTAATTCCGCAGTTTGAACTAGTAAAAGAAGTGGTGGCTGAGCTGGGTGTGCCAAACATTGGTCTTGCCGGCTATGAAGCAGATGATTGCATAGGTACGCTGGCATCCTGTTACAGCGATAATTCTGAGGTTTACATTCTGACGGGTGACCATGATATGCTGCAGCTTATTGATGAGAATGTTAAAGTCGTCATTATGAAAAAAGGACGCTCCAACTATAAAGTTTATGACCTTGCAGAATTGCTTGAGGATAAAGGTCTAACCCCTAGACAGGTTATTGACCTGAAGGGCTTTATGGGCGATACAAGTGATAATTACCCTGGTGTAAAAGGGATTGGTGAGAAAACCGCGCTGAAGCTGTTAACAGAGTACGGTACAGTTGAAGGTGTAATTGAGAATCTTCACTTGCTCCCTAAAGGTGTACGGTCCAAAATTGAAGCCGACCTAGATATGCTGCATCTATCAAGGGAGCTGGCTGAAATCCGTTGTGATGTGCCTGTGGTCTGTGAGCTGGCAGAAGCTTTATGGCAATTACAGCGTGAAACAGCCGCGCGTAAATTTCAAGAACTGGAATTCGGCAGCCTGATGCATTTGATCGCTGAGGTGCAGGACGAACGGGGAATTGTACAGATTGAGTTAGGTGATCTGGGTTAAGGAGAGAGGTTCTCTTCTGATGAAAATGTGAATAAACATAATGGCAGGTCAAGGTTACTATCCTTGACCTGCTTTTTTTGTTGTCGAATTCATGTGGAAATTTATCAATATATGTCTTTTTTTGACTGAATTACAAATTAAGGTTTCTAATCATGGATATTGGTTTAATGAAATTTCAAAGGAAATACATAGGGATTATTTTCCATAGTAGGTGATGATGAGATGAAGATGCTTTTGGTCACGCACAAGTTTCAGAAGATAGTAGGTAATTATTGCAGGCGGACCATGGACGTAGTGAACGAGTCTGAATTAGTCCTTGGAGGTGTTTTGGAGTTTTTGCAAAACATCAATCCTTCTATAGATAGCATATTAATAACAGATGATGCATTATCTCTGAGGATGGAACAGAACAGGAGTGATTTAAATAACCTAATCAATTGGCTCGTAGCTAATCAAAAGTCAAATGTAAAGATTTTAATCCTCACCAGGTACATAAGGAAAGATACAGAATGGGAGAATCTCAGCTATAGATATCCGAATCTCCAAATTAAGAATTACGAATACATACGCATTACACCAGTACTATTTCAGGAAGCTCTTGAGCATTTATCCGATACCAAACCTCAATTGAAACAACATTCCAGACCTCACGACGATAAGAGTAATCACCAAAAGAGTACAGACAGAAAAGGGTCGTTTCTGGATCGCTTTAAACCGAAACCGAAAGCCCCAACTGAATTACAGGCTACGGATACCCTTACTAGGGAGCTTGATAAGATTAGCCGAGGGATTAGTCGTATTGTAGCGATAACCGGGCATAGTGGATGCGGAATTACCAGCACAACTATCAATGTTGCAAGTGAAGCGAGTAAACGGGGGCTGAATGTATTAATCGTGGATATGGATATCGAATATCGAAGTACGAATATGTATTTTAGCAGCTTTCATGAACGAACCAAGCGGGATGAAGATATAAATGCATCTCTCATCCGAACGTTAGCAAGACCTCAGGATTATTTGACTACGGCTTTTCATTTGAAAGAAAACCTATGGCTGGCTGGACTGGGTTACAGCTTTTCCGATCCCAAGTTAATCCAGCAATTTTACACCAGCTCTAAACTTGTCGGTCTGTTGTCCTTACTCCGAAACAAATTTAATTTGATCTTATTGGATCTACCACTGAACTTATTAGACAGATTTCGAGAAGCATTAATCCATATCGACAGCTTTGGCCTCTGTATTCCCAATAATCTATATGCTGTTTTAAGCACTCTGAGGAATGTGGAAGAGACACTGAATAAGGAAAATACGGCCTATTTGAATGCTAAATCAAAAGTAATTGTCACCAAATATAATGACCGTTCCAGATTTCAAGGTGAAATTTTCGTACCAGACAAGGTAAGTGCAGTTGCTACATCCGGTCTTTTAGATAGCTTTACATACGGAATGAAAGTGGCAGGTCATATCTCTTATGACACGGACTTTGATACTCAGATTGAAACCGATGTGCCGCTTGTATATTCAAACAAAGACCATGAGCGGGCATATGGAAATATACTTCTTAGATTACTGGAGGGGAGTAGTTAATGGATTTAAGTGGGCTTAAAAACGCGACACCCAATAAGCAAATGTTCAAGCGGGTTGCAGCATTGCTTTTTAGTCTATTGATCATCGTGGTTTCTTATATGTTCATTACGAAAGCCAGCAAAGATGCCAGCGATGTGGTAGAGGTGTTGCGGGTCAAGCAGAGTGATGGTATTCCGGCTTACGTAGTCATTACGGAGCCTATGATTGAGAAATACAATATTATCAAAAAAGAATACACGGAGGACATGGTGTTGTCTGAAGATATAGATTCGGTGAAGGATAAACTGTCCGCATATTATCTTCGAGAAAACAGCGTGCTCTACAAAGATCAGTTGCTGGATGAAAAACCGCAAAAAAATGAATGGCTGTATCAAGTGAATGAGGAAAATGAGGTCTTGACGCTTCCTTATAATTTTCTGGAGGTTGGTGGAGATATTCTAATGCCAGGAGACCGTGTTCGTATCCGTGTGTCCTATGAGGTAGAGGAGAAGGATGCCCCGGGTGGCAATCCAAACGCTATTTATTCCGAGTCCACGAATACGATCAAAAAAACTGAAGTATTGTTTGAAAGCATTGTTGTGAAGGATATGCTCAACGCAAGTAGTCATTCCATCTACGAAGTATATAAAGAGGTGCAGAAACTGGATGAGGATAAGAAACAAAATGTTATGAAGAGTAAGGATTTCTTAAAGAACATTCAACCTAAAGCATTACTCCTCGAGGGGACGAGTGCACAAATTAACAATTATGCCAAATACAAAGGACTTAATGGAAATTCATTTCTGATTACCATACTGAGCAGAAAAAGTAGTGATGTCATCATTGACCAACTGCCCACTTTGGAGAAAGAGGTGGAATCGTGGATCGGAAAAGAGGATTAGGAATCGACAGCATTTTTCAGAAAATATCATCTAAGGATCTCGTCGGTGCCGAACTTCAAGAGAATAATATGATTTATAGTGTAGTAGGTTTTATACCTGCTTGTGATGGCGTAGATAATGCCATGCTCATAAGCAACTTAGGATATTTGTTATCTCAAAAGGGTCTAAATACTTGTGTGGTTGACCTTAAGGTGTTTTATCCGAACTTATATCAATTTCTAGATGTCCCTGCACATAAGAAGGGGCAAGGATTAATTAAGGTGTTAAAAAGCGACAAGGTAGATTTCCGAGATGAATTGCAGCGGACCAAATACGAGAAGCTGTTCCTGTTATCAGCTAGTCCACAGGATCTAATGGAGGAGTATTTTGATTTTGAGTTTGGAAATTTAGAGCGTGTAATTACTACACTTAAGCAGATGTTTGATATCGTGCTGATCGACATTCCCAACAACCCTCCATTGGAATTTTGTCTGGGTGCCATGAAGTATTGTCACATAGGATTCTTTACGGCAACAGAGAGGATGGAAGCTACCATAAATATGGTGAAGCTGCTGGATTATGCTAAATCGGTGGGGATAAGTACGGCTAAGTTCACCAGTGTGGTGTTGATGAATATTCAGCATATTGAATTTGATTATAAGGTTATGAAGGACATGGGTTTTAACATAGTTTCTGTACTGCCACTTGTGAAGGATGCCGTAGTTCGTGCACATGAGGGCAGGCTGTACATAAAAGATAACCCCCTAATTAATAAATATTTTAAAAAAGAGATCCAAAAGCTGGCCGATCGGTTGGCGGATCAGTAAAGGGGAGAGCGACTTGCTGACACGTGCGAAAATTAGCGATATGCAGCAAAAAGTACTGCATCAGGTAGGGCCGAAGGAGAACATGGAGGATCTGGCTAGTAAATATACGACCATAAGCTTTGATGAGGCTTTGGAGTTATGCCAAAAATATATTACGAAAATAACGACACATGCCTATAGGCGAGAAAACGACCCTGCTCGAAAACGCGAAATGACTAAGGCATACATAAATGAATTTGTAGACGCGCAGAAACCTTCTGTCGAGGGATTTTATGATCTAGCAGAGTTGAAAAACGCACTCACCAATGAAATCACTCACTATGGTCCCATTACCAAGGCTATGGAGGACCCTAGTATAGATGAAATCAGAGCCAACGGGCCTGATCAAATCTTTGTGGAAAGCGGCGGAAGAAGCCTGCAGTGGGATCAAAATTTTACAGATCGTGATCATATGGAACGGATTATCGCCAAGCTTATAGGTATCTCCAAGGTTCGGCTGATTCCAAAGATACCCATGGTAAATGCCAGAACGATTGAGGGATATCGTGTGAATGCCACTCATGCTGAGATCTCACCGTATGATCAACCGGCGTTTGTGATCCGAAAGTTCAGCAAGAAGAGTATTGTTCCAAAAATGCTCATTGAGAATAAATCCTTCTCCTCAAATATGTATAAATTATTGTCTTTGATCCCGAAATCAGACTTATCTTGGATTACAGTGGGACCGACAGGAAGCGGAAAGACAACGCTAAATGAAATTCTTGTGAAGGAGATCAATCCTCTATCAAGGATTATTACCATTGAAAATCCTTCGGAGATGAGATTGATTCAAAGAGAAGATAACAGCGAACACGGTAGAGTGCTGAATGATGTGTTGCAATACGAGTCGGTCCCTGATGATGATGACTCAAGCCCAGCGACTATGGAAAATTTGCTTATTAATGCGATGAGACAGTCACCTCACTGGATTGGACCAGGGGAGCTTCGAACACCCGGTGAATTCGCCACAGCGCTTCGAGCAGCACAGACGGGACACTATTTCTTTTCCACCCTTCATGCAGAGGGGGATAAGGAAGCGATCTTCAGATTTCTAACGGCTTATCTAATGGCCTCTAATGAGCCAGCGGAACTTGCTCTACGAAATATCTGCAGTGCTGTGAAATTTGTAATCTTTCAAGAGAAACTGGCAGATGGTACTCGTAAAGTGACTTCAATTTCAGAGATTTTGGGCTCAGATGGCTTGAATCCACTGATTAATCAAATCTATAGATTTGATTGTGATGATGTTATTGAAGAGATGATTGAAGGCAAGAAGATGATCAAAATTGTTGGCAGACATTTACGTGTAGGAAAGATCTCGGAGAATGTACAGCAGCTAATGCTCAAGGCCGGAATTAAGAAAAGCAGGTTTGAGTTCTTTACCAAGGATCCGTTGGAGGGCGAAACAGAGGTGTACGAATTCGATGAATACAACTTTAATCATTAGTCTACTTCTTGGTATGGCTGCATTTGTACTATTTAACGCCATCTTTGAGGTCAAGTTTTTTCAGGGTTCTGTAAGATATGTTCTCGACGTTATGGATACCCTCGCAGAGTACCTAGGCAAGTATAACACGAAGCGTTATGTTGACCGGATCAAGAAGGAGCGAATCGTCAGGCAGAAGGAAAATATTTATGCGAAATACAATCGAATGGTAGAGGGTTTGATTTTAGACTTTAATATGCCGTTTACGCTGGAGAGCTTTACCTCAATGCTGTGCATTTGCTTTGCGATTATAGCTCTGCTAGTGGTTCTGCTTATGAAAAGCGTTACGCTTTCGCTTGTGATTACGATTTCAATTTTTGTAGGATTGTTTACTTTTTTCGTGATGCAGTCTAGAGCCATCCAAGCAGAACGGCTTGAAAATATAATGGATGCCGAAGATGTGATTTGTCCGTTAGCCCGTGAAGGTGTACTAGTAGCCATTAAAAAGGTGATGGAGAGCGATGAATATATCAGTCCTAATCTTAGGCCATATTTTCAGCAATTTATAGATAATTGCGACAACAACGGCTATTCCTTTAAGCAAGCTATTACGCTATTAAATAGACAGCTTGGTCCCAAATTTGATAATTTCACAAAAAAAGCAGTGGTCTTCGAATATAACGAAAGAAAAGGTATGGCAGACATTTTCCTCGATATTGTAGATGAAAATGCCGTGCTGCGCGAGATTAACTCTAAAAAGGAACGGATTTTTAGAAAGATGAATCGAGATTTTATGTTTAAAACCGGAATCATTGTGCTTTTTTTCTTGTACGCATTAACTGTAAAGGATTTTAGAGAATTTATGCTTGAAAGCAATGTTGGGAAATTGATCAACACGATATTGATTAGTGTCATTTGTCTAAGCTTTGCACGCAGTCAGGTACTCCAAGGGAACGTCGGCATGGGTGGTGAGCGCAAATGATATTCCTAGTTAAGCTGATAGCCATGCTCTCCATCCTTTATTTGATCAAGATATTGTTATACCCCTTCTTCAAGCCTGTGAGCAGAAAACAGAAAAAACGTGCACGTCAATATATCAAGCAGCGTAAAAATGCGGCGCTAAAAGAGAAGTTCAACCAATATAAACGAAGAATTGCAATGAAATATGTTAAAGGGTTATTGGGAAGTGCTGAAAGATTAAGATTCAAGAAAATCATTGACCGACTTGATCTACAAAAGACTCCAGAGGAAATACGGACCGAGCAATTCATGTACACGCTAAGTGCTATTGTGATTATGTTGTTGCTATGGAAGGTGAACATCCTGCTTGGCTGTATCTCTGCCATCTTCATCATGCTGGGCTGGCTCTATCCGGTGGTCGAGTTGGAGAAGATTATCGATAAGAAGAACAAAAATATATCCCTGGATTTCCCAGCCTTTTATAGTATGGTCTATTACCAGTATATAAAGTCGGTTAACATTCATTTCTCAGATGTGCTTAAGGATTACATTCCTAGTGCAAATCCTGATATAGCCGAGGAGCTCGGTGTGATGCTGGACAATATTGATTACGGAGAAGAATTCGCTTTTAAGCAGCTGAAGAAACGGATTCCGATGCATTACGTGATCAAGTTCTGCGACATTATGGAGACGAGGCTTAAAGGATACGATAATGTGTCTCAGATGGCATATCTCAAGAATGAATTAGATGGCTTCAGAATCAGGGCTTTGGAAGAAGAGCTGGAGAGTAGGCAGCGCAGCAGCGCAAGGATCCAGTTTCTACTTATTATAGTGTTGGCTATTTATATCGTTATGTACTATTTGTTTACCATTCTGAGTTCAATGAAGATGTTTCAATAAGCCAAATTTATTTATAGGGGGATATACGAATGAAGACAGATCTTAAGGAATTGCTAGTGGAGGAAAAAGGAGAAGTAGGGATCAAGCAAATTGCCATCACGGTTGGCGTTATTATTTTAATTGGAGTGGTAGTGACCTATCTAAAGGGTGGAGTACTGACAGGATGGGTTGATGATGTTTGGGAATTCTTATTCGATGATTTGATTGGAAAGATGGTTAGCTAATTTGGGGTGAAAACACAATGCAAGGGATAGCAAAGGCAGTATTACTTACCATTCTGACCTCGGTAACGATTTTGCTGTTTGTAAATTTGGCTTTCTTTTTCCCATGGTATTTAACGCTGGTCACAGAGACGTATAGTGTTTCGCAGATTGTAGCTGGTGATAACTACTTGAAGGAATCGTATTATGAGGATGTTATGGAGAGATTACAGGAGCGCCCTATTTACCGAGATAAAGCCGATGATATTGTCATTACGGTCACTAATGCAGATCATGATAATGCGATTGGAAATGATGATGAAACCTCATATTACGATGAAGGGAACGAATGGAATAAACCTTATCGGCAAAGAGGCGAACCGCTTACGGTTGAGATTAAAGCTGTATATCCTTTCTCTATCACTTTATGGGGAAAGAAGCTGGAGCGTGAAATTCCGGTCCACTTCTCCATGTCAACGACAGGCCTGAAACATTATAAGGATCTGGACTACTATATAGATTGATAGGATGACTTTGTGTGAAAAATATTGCAGTAGGAGTATTGTTGATTATTCTAGTGTCAATTGTTGTGGAGCCTTTGGTGGAGATGGGCATTGTATTTAGAGAGAAGGTAGTGCTGAGCACTGCGATCTCTAATGCTTGCCGGGCAGCCAAGGATCGGAGTTTAGAGTATGAACTGCTACGTGGACTGGATGCGGTGATTAACGAGGAGAGGTTCAAAGAATACTTTTCAGATGCGTTCGAAAGTGCTCTAAATGTATCGGAACAGACCGATAATGGCAACGTGCTTACATTTACCTCCAATGATGATAGATACAATGATTTTACGGTAAATTTAGATTTTTCTAACATAGAGAACACCCAAACCAGCCAATGGGTATCAGAAGTTAATGTGAAAGCACAGGCAACATACAAATTTAAAACCAGATACTTAAAGCTCGCTGAAGAAGCAGACAAAGAAGTAGATTATCAGTTAATTAGCGAGAGGAAATATATTCTCTCCGTTAAGAATTGATGAAAGGAATAATCAGAATGGACTATATCATGGTTACTTTTCAAACGGATACAGGTCTAAGAATGGACCTAAAAGTCCCGGTGTTTGTGACTATAGAAGAACTGTTAGACATGTTAACGGAGTCCTTGAGCTTAAAAGAGAGAAGCGGGGCTAAGCTTCAGGCTGAGCCATTAGGCAGAATATTAAGTAATAGTAAAACCTTGGATCAAGAAGGTGTAGCCCAAGGCGCACTGCTCACACTTATCTGAGAAGGGGCAATGAAATGAATGGCAACCTGCAAAGTGGCGGATTAATCCTAAAGGCTGATGAATCTCTTTTTATTACGGATATTAAAAACTATTCAGGAACCTATTCTTTGGACAGAGCGAATGATCAAGCTGTGCCTATTCATTATGAGGGTTTGTTCTGGTTCATGAATGAGGCTGGCAATTTCCTTTATTACAGTGATCAGTTAAAGGGAAATGTGCTCTGTAAGCTTGATATTGTAAAGCAACATTCAGAAGTATTGTTAGACAAACCTTGTTATCAGCTTCAGCGACATGAAGATTGGATCTACTATATTCACGAGGAGGACCATCGATTATATCGCTGTTCTACTAGTGGTAAACGTGATATGAGGCTGATTGATGAGCATGTGGAGAGTTTTCTCTTGTACGAAGGACAAATCTACTATGCTACACCAAATGGGATTAAGAGGAGCACAGAATCCGGTGAGGCAAGTGAAAAGATTAGTGAATTGGTTACAAGTTTACTGATTCGGATAGGAAATAAGCTGTGTTTTTCAGATGCCGAGAATGGACATCGCTTGACGCTACTTGATGTGGAGCGTCATACGGTAACTATGGTAGACAATATAGTTGCCCTTAGTATAAGCACGGATGACAAATATATTTATTGTGCTAACCGATTAAATGACAACAGTATATATCGCGTAGATCCATTGCATGGAGGGAGTATTCGAATATCTGGGGAAAGCGCGGACTATTTACATGTTCTGGACAATGATCTTTATTTTTGCAGTGGTCGTGAATGGCATCGAATCTCTCTATTTGGTGGAGAGGCGGAGACAATAACCTTTATAGGAAGGTAGATCTAATGAGCTATGAATTCAGTCGTCAGCCCCGTTTTCTACCGGATATGCCCCGGGGAGAAATTGATGTTCCTAATCCACCTATGATTAACGAGAAACCAGAGATCTCTTGGTTCGGAATATTGCTTCCACCTATCGTAATGTTGATTATTACCGTATTAATCGCAATGACTTCACAGTCCATCTATTTACTGATCTCAGTTGCGACCACAGTAATGACACTGATTGGCTCATTGACAGGAGCAACTTCTCAGATTCGGAAATATAAGCTAAAGAAGAAGGAACGGGAAGAAAAATATCTTCAATTTATAACCGATGTCCGCAGCGATTTGTCGATAGCTCGCGAACAACAGGTGAAAGCCATGAATGAAATGAGCCCGGATCCTGCGGAATGTGTGCAACGAATCTCGCGCAGGGATAACAAGCTATGGGAAAAAACGCCTTCACATAATGATTTTCTGGCTCTGCGGATCGGGGTGGGAAGTGTACCCCTGGAACTGCACATCAAATACACCAAACAGGCGATCATCCTTGAAACAGACCCGCTGCTGATGGAGCCGCAGAGATTGGCCATGGAATTTGAGAAGGTCCCGAACGTTCCTATAACGGTTAATCTGTTGACTACCGAAATATGCGGGATTGCCGGTGAAAGCGATAAAACAGCTGTGCTAATAAAACTGATGCTGCTACAGCTTGTGACTCATCATGGTTATGACGATGTCAGGGTTATTGTTCTTGCCGCAGAGGATGAATTGGAGAAATGGGATTGGCTGAAATTTGTACCCCACCTATGGGATGACGGTTTTAATATCAGATTTCTTTTATGTGGTAAAGCCATTGCCCATCAGACCTTGTCCGAGATTTATGGCTCTTTGAAGGAGCGGGAGATGAGGTCTTTGAGCGGTGGTGTATTGCCCCATTATCTCTTTATTGTAGAGGACGCTTCCTTACTTGAGAATGAGCTAATCAGTAAATATTTGTACAACGGCAGTGTAAAGCTTGGAGTATCAACCCTTTTTATCGCCAAGAATTCCGCTTATTTGCCCATGAACTGTAAAACGGTTATTCATTTAAACGGAAAAAACGGTGAAATGGCCAATCGATTAACCGGGGAGAAGATCGTATTTACTCCGGATCAGGCAGATATAAAAGATTTAGATCTAGTCGCCAGAAAGCTCGCACCGCTACGAATCAAAAATTCAAGTGCTAATTTCTCACTTCCATCCTCCATCACACTGATGGAAATGCTACAGAACGAAAAGGTATCTGAAGTAAATGTAATGTTGAACTGGACCCGCAACAAAACCTATATGGGCATGAGTGTACCTATAGGGGTGAGGGCTGGTGGAGAAGCTTTATATTTAGACATGCATGAGACGGGGTTCGGGCCCCATGGTCTTGTAGCCGGGACAACAGGTTCTGGCAAAAGTGAATTATTACAAAGTATCATCGTATCCCAAGCCATTCATTACCATCCGCATGATATTGCTTTTGTTCTTATTGATTATAAAGGGGGCGGCATGGCAGATGTATTCAAGGGAATGCCTCATCTGGTCGGTACCATTACGAATTTGGATGGGAATCAAACGACGAGAGCACTGCTATCTATCAAAAGTGAGCTCATGCGGCGGCAACGTGTCTTCTCGGAATATGGCGTGAACAATATTGATAAATACCAGAAATTATTTTATAGCAAAAATGTAAAAGGTGACATGCCAGCCATTCCCCATCTGATTATGATTGCGGATGAGTTCGCGGAGCTTAAGCAGGATCAACCGGATTTCATGAAAGAGCTTGTAAGTACGGCCCGGGTAGGTCGAAGCCTTGGCGTCCATTTGATCCTTGCCACCCAGAAGCCTGCCGGCGTAGTGGATGACCAGATATGGAGTAACTCGAAATTTAAAATATGTCTTAAAGTGCAGGATGAGGCTGACAGTCGGGATGTTATTAAACGTCCTGATGCGGCCATGATTAAGGAACCGGGAAGGGCGTATATACAGGTCGGAAATGATGAGATCTTTGAGTTGTTCCAATCTGCGTATTCTGGTGCTGATTATGATCCGAAAGGCGAACTGCAGAAACAGGAGAACAAGACCAAACGAATCTATAAGGTAGCTCTGAATGGTAGAAGCGAGCAGATCTTTCCGCTTGAGGAAGAGAAATTCTCCCCAAATGAGTCTGCTTCCCAACTGCATGCCATGGTTGAATACATTACAGAAACCGCCAAGCAATATGGGATTTCTCCAATGAAAGGGCCTTGGCTACCGCCACTGCCTGAAGTAGTCTACCTCGATTTATTGCTGCCGAATAGCTTAGCAGATGGTAGATGGCCGCAGCAGCAGAAACTGCTCAGTGTGCCAGTGGGGATCATGGATGATCCAAGAGGACAGAGACAGGAAGCGCTGGAGATAGATTTTGCATCTGAGGGGAATCTGTTTGTCTATGGAACGCCGGGTACAGGTAAAACCGTGTTCCTCAAAACGTTATGTTTATCGCTGGCTCTAATGTATCCGCCGGATGACGTCAATATCTATATTATGGATTTTGGCGGAAGCTCACTCAAAGCTATGGAGAAACTCCCTCATGTCGGTGGGGTAATGACACTGGAGCAAGAAGATAAAATTGACCAATTTATGCGCTTTATGTTCAGGGTTATGGAGGATCGAAGAACGCTGTTTCAAAATAATGGAAGTGAAGGGTTCAATGATTACCGTAGAAGTGGACGAAAACTGCCCGCATTTATAGTCATAGTC
The DNA here is from genome assembly GCF_038002845.1 of Paenibacillus sp. FSL F4-0122. Classification (NCBI taxonomy): domain Bacteria; kingdom Bacillati; phylum Bacillota; class Bacilli; order Caryophanales; family Paenibacillaceae; genus Paenibacillus; species Paenibacillus sp. FSL F4-0122. The sequence goes on along the minus strand of NZ_JBBODI010000001.1, from coordinate 395,688 downwards.
GACAACTACTTTGCTTTATCGGAGACCTACGAAGATTTTGACGCTCAAATGGTGCTGCTGGCTCGTGAAGGTTTTAAATACGGTATTTATATGGTCGCTACAGCAACCAATAGTGCTTTGGTCAGATATAAATTTTCGGTTAACTTCAAAATGGCGATCAGCTTCCAGATGACTGAGAAGAGTGAATATGATGGTATTGTAGGACGAACGGAAGGCTTGGAACCCGCTAAGGTTGCAGGCAGAGGATTGGTAAGAGGCAAGCCGCCTTTGGAATTTCAGACTTCGCTTCCTGAATATCAACATACCGCTACCGAGCTCATCTTGAAGAGAATGGAGGCTTTGAATCTAACTGGAGCCGCACCAATTCCGGTGATGCCTTCTACGATTGATCTGCGGCAGCTCAATAATAATACAGAGCAACTGGCAATAGGCTTGGGCAACAATGATTTACAGCCTGTGTTTATAGACCTTGTTGCAACACCAGTGCTGATGATAGCTGGAGAGGCTATGTCAGGAAAGAGCACTTTACTTGTATCGTGGATGAAGCTGCTGAGCGAAAGGGAGGATCTAGAGGTATATGCGCTGGATTCATCTGCTATGGGCATTTATGAACTGATACAACAGTCTTACGTAACGGATTTATCGAACGTGGATGATTTGGACAATTTCATTGATGGGATCAAAGAACAATTGGAAACTAGACGCAGTGAGCTTCTCTCATGCAGAATGTCCGGTGGTGACGTTGGCGCTCTGATGAAACAGTGGAAGCAGATAATCTTCGTTATTGATCGTCTAAGTGAATTTACGAGCGGAGACAAGTATATGCTGCATGAGCTGATTGAACGAATTGTGAAGCAAGAACGCGGCATGAAGGTAGCTGTTCTAGCGACAGATAACACAAATGATCTTACCTCTAATTGGGATTCCTTGGGCAAGACTATCCGAGAAGAACAGACCGGGATCCTGCTAGGTAGAATGAAAGAACAAAATCTTTACAATGTGTCCTTACCTTACGGAATCCAGGAGAAAGATGGGGAGCAAGGTGATGGCTATCTCATTGTAAAGAATAAATATACCGGATTAAGATGTGCCGTATGGAGTAAGGAGAATCGAGTTAATGCGGGAGTAGGAGTTTAGGATGGAGGTGCAGCTAGTGTCAGTTAGTCCATCAGAAATCAGGGGAAACGCTTCACAAATCCATAGTCTAATCAATGAAGTGAACAGTACTTCAAAAAAACTGCAAAGTGATTATACACAATCGGCCAGCTATTGGACCGGTACGGCTTCTAAAGCATTTCAAAGTGAATACAACGAGCTGGATAGCGAAATGAAGACCCTGCTTACAATGCTGGATAGGCTCGAAAGTGGGGTCCAAAGAGTGGCTTCAGAAGTGATCCGTGCTGAACAGGAAAGAGAAGAAAAGCGAAGACTAGCAGAGAAGGCGGCGCAAGAGGCACTGAAACAAAAGCAATTAGAAAAGCAAAAGCAAAGCCAGAAGTAATGACAGGGGTGTTGAGATAGAAATGCTTTGAAAGGAGGTGAATAATGTGGCGGGAAACAATCTTACATTTAATCCGGATCAGGCACTAGGTGTAGCTAAGTCTATTAAAACCAAAGCAAACAATGCAGATACTCTTATCAAACAATTGCAATCTGAAATTCATGCTGTTAGCGGTTGGTGGCAAGGAGAATCACAAACTGCTTTTATACAACAATTCGATGGACTTATGCCTAGTTTTAAGGAAATGGTTCTCTGTGTAGAGAACATCAGTAAGAACCTAACGCAAATTGCTAACATCAAGCAACAAGCCGAGCAAGAAATGGCAAGTAAACTGCGTGGAAAATAATGCTGGCATACATAACAAGGCAGATTTTGAGCTATCTGCCTTGTTAGTATGATTTTAAGTAAGTATGAAGTGAATTTATTTGGGGGGATCTGTAAGTGAAGCTGACCGAACAACAATACATAACACTGGCATCAGTTGTAGAAGCAGCAGACGGTCTCGAACTGACGGATAGTCTGACTTTTGCTGGTGCAGCAGCCTATGCCTATAGAGATGAGCATGATGATAGATTAATTATCTTTACATATAAAGGAAAAGATTGGCTTGCGGATCTGCAGTCTCTGTTAAGCGGTCAGAGCAGCATGCCGGAGGAAGCATCAAGATTTTTATTAAAAAACAAAGGGGAGAAGGATTGCCAGGTTACTGGTTATTCCATGGGCGGTGCCTTAGCTCTTTATGCAGCAGCGGTTAATGAGGGGATTGGTGGTGTGGTATTCGACGCACCAGGTATAGTAAACATTCTGACTGCGGAGCAAAGGGGGAAGCTTCAGGTTAAAAATATTGTGGCTTATAACAGTCTTGTATCCGCGTTAGGCAAACACAACGAAGAGATTGTATTTGCTAAATCGGGTATAGAAGAAACGGAATTTCTAATTCCTGATTCGCTTTGGCAGCGCTATACCTTTGACTCTGAGGGGAATGTGATTATAGGTGAAAAAGGGAATGCCTATGCTTTGCTATCCAAGATTAATATCCTAACGGAAGAGCATACGCCTGTTTTTGATGCTGTTATGAGTGGATTTGGGGATACCGTCGGACTAACAGAATCTGCATCGGATCATTTGGGTTACGTGATATTTACCTTAATAGATCAGTTAGATGTAGGAAAAGTGCGAGGTGCACTGATTGAAATTGCCCACAAATATGAACGAATGTTGGATGCGAAGTTCAGCGAGTGGAGAACCGAAATGAATAATATTCCGGAATCCTTCTTATTCGATGACATCCGTGCGAAATTTGAACAACTATCTGAAGCAGCCATGCTAGAGGCAGCGGGAATAGCAGAAGAGCTTAATGAAATCACGCAAGCTGTCTTATCCATCTTGCTGATTTGCAGTCCGGTAGGGGATAAGCTGATGGACCATGTAGAGGAATGGTTGAATAAACTGACAAATGCCCTCATGGAACGTATGGAGAAACTAACGAACCAAATGACATTACATCTCGATAAAGTGGTTGAAACAACCATGAATCAAATGCTCAAATTTCCAGAATTGAAGCTGGATTTTGAGTTCTGATTACTAACTGGAATCGCGATCAAAAAGGAGTGAAGCCAGCATGAAAAAGATTTATACAAGGAAGGTGTTGACTCTGATGTTGATATTATCAATGTTCAGCTTTATGGGATGTGGCTCTAGAGAGGAGAAAAGTGAAAAGAAAATTTTGAGCTCCTTGCAGGAAAAGTATGGCGAGGAATTCATCCTTGATGGCATAGGCGGCGGTTGGGGAACGATGAACAACAATACTTTGAAGGCGACTGTGCATCCTAAGAAGGATGACACGATTAATGTACGGGTGGAAATCACGAAGGATTTGGAAAAGGTGTATGACAACTATTTAAACCAGGTGGTAGCAAAAAAAGACGAACCAATGATTCAAGCAATCGCTGCTAGCATTTGGCCTGACAGTAAAATTATCGTTGCCAACGAAACGGGGTTGGTTTACCCCAAGCATAACGATACAAAGATTTCCTACGAGCAATTTCTGAAGTTATATCCAACGAATACGCTGGTGATTTCAGTCTATTTAAATAGTGATAACTATGTTGATGGTAATGGAGATATGGACCAAGAGGCAGAAATGAGAAAATATATGGATTTTGCAAAAATACTAGCAGAAAATAAATATGTGAGTAGTCTGATAGGGATAGGATACCTCACTCCAGAGGCCTATGGTCGATTAGAAGAGGTCAAAAAGGCAGAGGAAAGTGTTGACATATATTTTAGTGACGAAACTAAAAAAACAGGAATTATTAATATAGTTACAATGGCTGGATTCAAATTAGGAGTTGATGGAAAGATTGTAGAATCTCAAGACAAGATTAGAGAATTCTTTGATATATGGAAAGAGGACAGAATAAAAAGAATGGAACAAAGAGGGGGATTGTAATGGACGATACGCTTACAGAGGTAGAGTTAAAGCAGATCTCACAACTTGTTTATTTAGATATACTCAACATTAAGGATTTGGAAAAAACATATGCATTATATAAAAAAATCACTCTCGGCGAAGTTCTCAACTTCTACGCTTCTCCCGCAGGTCAGCAACAATTAAAAGAACGCTTTCCTGACGATCTTAACGGAGTCAAAGAATACAAGCAGTGGAATGATCTCATAGAGCAGATGAATATATCTGATTATCAGAATTGGGAAATCTCCAATATCGTCTCTCATAATAAAAAAGAGGAATCAGGTTTTGTTGCATTTACAGTAGATACCAAGAACGGGGCAAAGGTAGCGGCGTTCCGGGGTAGTGAACCAATGGATAACCCGCTTTACCATAATGACTGGAAAAACAACGGAACAACTGCATATGCCCTTGAATCTTTACAACAGGCGGAAGCTAAAGAATATATGGATAATTTCAAAATAGATGCGGGTTATGAATTGTTTCTGACTGGGCACTCGCTAGGAGGTAATCTAGCCCTATATTCCTCTTTTATATTACCTGAGAATTTACGGAATCAGCTAACTTCCGCATCAACGTTTAATGCACCGGGATTTAATGGAACCTTGCTTGATAAACACAGGGCCACTATAGATGAATTGAATGAGAATGACAAAATTAAAGAGTTCAGAAATAAAAATGACATCGTTCCGGCCTTATTTCAAAATCCATCAGCAGGTATTTACATTGACACTGAATCTGAAAGGAATACCGTGCTGCCACATCATTCCTTATTCTCACTGAAGATCGACGGGAACAATGAGTCCTTTCAACGTTCAGAGTCACAGACTCGGGCTTTGGTTCCTAACCTTGTGCATAATATTACAGTTGGTTTAGAAATTGTGCCGGGGCCACTAAAGGAAGCATTGGTTGAAGGGATTTTTAAAGTATTGGATGGGGAAGTAGATCTGCGGCCATTAGCGTTTGCGGGAATAGCCGTAGTTGGGCTTTTAATGGTGACTGTTGGGCCCGTTGCAGTTGTTACTGCGGCGATTACTGCAGCGTTAGCTGCGCTCGTTGTCACTATAAAAGCTCTGGTTGCGCTTTATGTGATTGGTTTTGTAATTGACAGTGTGATTCCCTGGATTGAGCAAAAGGTGGAGGATATCAAGGAGAGAGTGGTCTCCTTTTATAATCAAAGTGTTGAATTTGTAACGAATATGGTGACAGAAGCTGTCCGAGTGACTAATTTGATCGGTGATAAAATTGAGGAGTTTTCACAAAAGGTAAAGCACGCAGTCTCTGATTTTATGACGAAATTAAAAGAGGGCTTTAATCGTTTTGTAGAGAATGCCATTCAGTATATTGAAGCTCAGAAGGAATATTGGATTAGTGTAAAAGACAAAGCAATGAAGAAAATGGGGGATATATTCCAAAGTGTAAAATCTAAAATTAAGAAAACTAAGGAAGAATTTATCGCTGGCGTACGCACGATTAAAGATTCAGCGATCAGCAAAGTCAAATCGACCGTAACGAAAACCATAACGAAGATTGCAGTTGCATCTGCTAGTGTCATTCAAGGAGCCAAGATTTTGGCGAATATGGATAAACTGGAGAGTCTGCAGAAAAGTCTGGTGCGTAAGGAAGAGAGCATTGCTGAAGCCGTCGAGAGGATATTATCTATAGCTTCAGGAGTCAGTTCTAACGTGGGCAGGACTTACAGTGAATCTTATGTTCAAGCTCAATTAAGAGAAGTTCAACGTTTAAGCAATGAAGTCCGGACACAGAAAAATCGTGTAACAACAGCGATTAACGGAAAAACTGCAGGTTTAAGATACACAGTTACAAAATATCGAGAGGTTGAATCCAAAATTGTTGCAGCTGCCCGTGCAAGTACTACCTCAATACATCTTAACTAATTATATCAGGAAATAGAAAGATAAATTGAGAGGAGTAATTATATGAAAAAATTAATCAGTTCTCTACTTTTATTACTAATGGTATCCCTGATGACTTCTGCATTTTCAGGTTTTGCAGCAAGTCTTCCATTGAGGGTAGTAGTAAATGGAGAAAAAGTTATTTTTCCAGACGCCCAGCCTTTTATCGATGCGCAGCAAAGAGTACAGCTACCCGTGCGTTTTATAAGTGAAGCGCTTGGAGCTAAGGTGTTATGGGACAGTAAGGCCAAAAAGGCAACAATCTCGCTTGAAGGCAAAACAATGGGTGTCTATATCGGGAAAAAGAGTTATGAGCTCAATGGAAAAACAAAACAAATGGACACGGCAGCATTGTTCAAACAGTCAAGAACCTTTGTCCCACTTCGATTTGTATATGAAGGACTCGGTGTAAACGTGAAATGGGATGATGCTGTGAAGACGGTCTACATCACTACTCCTTCAGGTGAAATAGCTACCTCTGATAAGCCTGCTACGGGAGAATCAACGAATGGAGCGAAGACGGTAACGATTCATGGGTTTGAAATCCCGTATACTCAATTGGGGGCCAATCTAGAGTCGACTTATATTACCGATTCACAGCTGACAGTATACAACAATGATGATCGGAAAGCAGGTCAGTATCTTTTTCAAATCACAATTACATTTACTAATATAGGCTCTGACCCTGCACTGGAAGCGAAGGAAGCGGAGAATATTCTTAGACAAAACATTGAGGGCGATGTCGTAGATTCGATTATGAAGTATGTTAGAACAAAAACAAAAAGAATGGATGAGCTAGATTATAAAGTCTTCCAAAGCAAAGATTATAAAATTGATGTAGACTCTCCTGGTATGGGGGATATAGGAATCGCAGTATGGCCGAAGTAGGAGAGGTGAAGGTATGAAAAAATCGATATGGCTTAGTATAGTGACAATATTCTTATTCCAATCTATAGCTTCTTCAGTTTTCTCTGAAGAGTCAGTGAATGATACATCTAACAATCTTCCAAAAACAGCGACAGCTGTTATCGAGAAGATCAATAAAGATATGGCGGAGCTCTATAAAAAATCTAATTATTACACAATGGAGACTAATAAAGGAAAGTTAAGAGAGGATTTGTTGCAAAACCAGATAAAATCTAACAATAGTAATTTTGAGATTGTTTATGGTGGAAATCATGAATGGCTGGAGCATAGCAATATGTTTGCTTTTTCCGGGTATTCGATTGATGGGGACTCGGTCTCAACTGAGGGAGCTCCATGGTATGCTGGATGGAGCGGGATTCAAATTCAGAATTTTAATATGATTAAGGAACCTTGGAAGGACTCTGGCGTAAAATCAAGCTACAAAATTAGAAAAAATGATTTTGATGCATTTGTAGGTCGGGATATTGAGTATCTAGCAAATTCCGGCGGGACTTTTGAGCAGGCGATTCTTACTGGACTAAACCTGAGCTATGCCGGTAAGAAATATGAACGGTTCATCTATAACAATCAAGACAAGGAGTATAAAGACAGGGTTGTATACACTCAGAATACTACACCGTCTAAGGGAGGGCGATGGATAGATTATGTTCACGTCTTGCAACCGCCTACCTATCTGTCTTGGGGATCAGGCAGGATTTACATCCAAGGTTCCAACGGAAATATTACTTACTTAGGCATTCCTATCGCACCGTTTATTTTGCAGGTAAATGATTTATCCCCTCATTTCGAAACTTTGCCAACCGGCGCGGTAGCTGGACAAGAGGTAACCGTTGGAATCAGACTCAGATCCAGCTTCGCCACGCAGAAAACAACAGATTACGCTTGGAAGATCACGAGTAACGGAAAGGAAATCCCTGTAAGATACCATGGTCATGCGTCAACGTTAGCAGGTGAAATTATGCTTGCGGCTAATACGGCTGACAATATTCTTTTCGCGACATTTACAATGCCTGATGAGGACGTATACATCCAGTTTAATCTGAACAGGTTGAAGTCACCTAATGAAGTCTTTTACGGAAATAATGAGATTTACGGATGGATTAAGAAGGTCAACTCGATGCCAACAACTAAAGGCTCCTTCGATCTGGATTATAATGTGTTATCGAAAAAAGTGAAATTCGGGTTAGCCGATGGTGCTGCTATAAAGGCTGTTCTACAACCGCAATATTCTGATTTTACTTGGAGTGGGAATGCTACAGGCGCTTTGGAAGTAATCAATAATTCGGATACTATCTATCGTTATTTCCGTGTGGAGAATAATCCGCTGGTTAACGATGCCGCCAGTACTATAGTTAGGCAACCTGACATCATAGCTAGTCTACAGCGTCCTGATTTTGGTGATGATCCTGTTAACGGTAAGTGGTACATTAATCCGGCTCCGTATACACCTAATCAAAAGTCAGGTAATATCAGTTTCCAGGGTACTGTGAGCAGAAATTTCACTCGTAATTATCAGGTGTGCAGCACAACTAAGAACGGGCAAGGTAAAGATGTTGAATCTTGTCAAACGTATACGGAGAGCGGCAGCACTTCAGCTCCGTTTACACCAGGTGAGGATGTCAAAACCATTCGGACCTATATTTATAACGGGGCCAAACAAATAGCACCTAAGCTGTACAAGAATTCAATAGACAAGAATAAAGCGGATTCTTTGATTCGAAAGCTCCTCTGGACAAGTGAGCCTTACAATTATAATGTAATCCGCTGGATGGCTCATGAAGATGAGAATAAGAACTTACAGGATTGGACGAAAGTAAAGGGGCAATTCGAACGAATCTTCACACAACAGGCAAGCGGAGACATCGGTTGGAAGGTAGAGAATAGCATGGCTCAAGCTTATAAGAAAGCCAGAGCTACCGCTAAAAAAATGCTTAACGACAAATCTAATTATGATACCGCCGTGTTTGCGACGGATAAGCAACTTCAAGGGTATGATTATCCGATTAAATCCGGATATTATTTTAATCCTGTTGGAACGTATACCTTTACACTGGAGACAGTTACGTTTAAAGATACGGATAAAGACACGAAGGACCATAAGGATCTTGTTGAGGAACTTACGAATTCTTTCCGATATGAAACTGATCTTATGTATATCAATAATGATAAAGTTGCGGTCAATCTGCGGAATGAACCACTGAGCAAAAACGGGAATAACTTTGCAAGAAAGCCAGCAGCTTTATCCGTAGAGGATAACACCGGAGTGAATGATGCGAAATTGTTGACGGTGGAGAACAGCTTTACTAAAGATGTGGAAGAGATCCCATATTCACAAGAAAGAGAAAGTGATAATGGCACCCATGAATTCTGGAAGAATATATTAGAGGGTTACTCACAGTCTAGTACACTGGGAAGCTTCGACAATTTCAAATACCGTGAATATGTGGGCTTGAATCAGAATATGTACAAGATCACGGAAAAGTCTACGGTGACGATTACGATTAATAAGGACCATATTCCTGTCTATACTACAGCTGAAATGCCAGATGGGAAGTACTATGTTAAGGCTTGGTTGGCAGATGTGGAGCTCTCCAAGAGTACCAACGCATACAAATCACTGGGCAAGCTTGTCGGCATTAAGCCGCTGGATCAAATTGAGGTTACGGTAAAAGGCTCTATGTTTGATGACTTAAATAATTAAACAATAATAAAACTCCCTTCATGCAAAATTGCATGAAGGGAGTTTTATTATTGTGATAGCGCTTCATCCAACGTATAATAAGGGCTGTTGATTGTTTTATTTTATATTGTTTTTTTATTTTCACACTGGATGGCGGATTATTGCTTATTGGAGAAGGGAGATAGTTGCTATGAAGTTATTGGGAGCGATTGAAGCAGGCGGAACGAAGTTTGTATGCGGGATTGGTTATGAGGACGGTACCATTCTGGACCGAGTTAGCTTTCCGACAACAACACCGGAAGAAACGATGGGACTCGTAATCGACTATTTTAATGGGAAGAATGTAGAAGCTTTTGGTATTGGATCGTTTGGACCGATTGATCCCGTGCTGGACAGCCCTACTTATGGTTACATAACAACGACACCAAAACCTCACTGGGGACAATATAATCTGGTAGGTACAATGGCTGAGCAATTTAACGTGCCGATCGGTTTTGATACGGATGTGAATGGTGCAGCGCTTGCGGAAAGTAAATGGGGAGCGGCTAAAGGTCTGGACAGCTGCCTTTATATTACGGTTGGGACAGGTATTGGAGCGGGAGCAGTTGTTGGAGGTCAGATGGTGCATGGATTGTCTCATCCTGAGATGGGACATATTCTAGTTCGCAGACATCCAGAGGACACGTTTGAGGGCTACTGCCCTTATCATGGCGATTGCCTTGAAGGGTTAGCCGCAGGTCCGGGGATTGGCAAACGCTGGGGACAACCAGCAGGCGAGCTGCCTGTTGACCATCCAGCTTGGGATATGGAAGCTCATTATCTTGCACATGCACTTATGAATTACGTGCTGATTCTGTCTCCCGAAAAAATCGTAATGGGCGGTGGGGTCATGAAGCAAAGCCACTTGTTCCCGCTAATCCGTACCAAGCTGCAGGAGCTGCTTAAAGGTTATGTTCAGCATCCAGCGCTCAATACCGATATTGATAATTACGTTGTGCCACCGCAGCTTGGAGATAATGCAGGACTTGCAGGTGCGATTGGACTGGCAACCTTAGCTTTGGCAAGAAACTAGTATAAAAAGATATTGACTGTTAGGAAATATATGGTATTGTAGGATCTAACAGTATAGCATTTAATGAGGGAGCACCTCTTTCACGTTTATCGTGAGAGTGGTGCTTTTTTGCGTTTTCCGAGTCTGACAGTGTGGGATTCACACCAGCGAAGAGTAGTTCAGACCCGGTAGGTATAGTGCTTGCTGAAGACTAGAAAGGCAGGGATGAATATGCAAATTGTATTTATGAATCGCTTATCCAGAATATCTGGGGTGGATCAAGAGGTGTTCGCTCAGCTATGGATTGGAGAGGAAGAAGGAGTGTGGAGCCTGGGCTGGCGTGATTTTTCAGACGGTGAGGAGACGCAGGAGCATTTGTGGTATGCGGGTGGTTCTTGGAATGAAATGCTCTGTGTTTACAGGCATGAGCTGGCGGTGAAGATGGGGGATGGCTATCGGCCGTTGATTGATGGCGTATTTCATGAAGAAGACGGCCTTACTGGGCGTAATCAGGAGCAGCTAAGGCTGCAATATTACAGTGAATATAATGGGAACGAAGCTATTTATGAGGAGTTATGTGCTTGGCGCCGCAGCCGAGCTTCTAGTGAACGGAAAGCCCCTTACATTCTTGCCAGCAATCGTTTGTTACGTTTGATAAGCACTTTCTTGCCGCATACACCAGAGGAGCTGCTGCAGATCCCTGGTGTAGGGGAAGGAAAGGTAGCCCAATATGGCACGGATTGGTTGGCTATAACCTCTACGGCTGCAAGGGAACATTCCTTTCCTTTGAATTGGGTTCACCAAGAAATTGAGGAGGACTCTTTTGTATCCTGGCTCTATAAACAGAAAGAGGTCAAATATAAGAAACAGCTAGAAAGACTGCGATTACGGCGAATTCTGCTGCAAGGGATCGAGAATGGGTTAGGGTTAGAACAGCTTAAGGTGAACAGTGGAGTGAACCGTCGCGAACTGATTGAAGCGGTAGAGGAGCTGGAAAGAGAAGGTTATTGCGTGGAGAAACTGATCGAGGTAGAACTGGAAAATATGCCGCAGAATGAACAGGAAGCGATATGGAATGCCTATCTAGAGGCAGGAGATCTTTTTCTAAAGCCAGTGCTGCATATGGTGTATGGGGAGGATTTTTCAGCAGCAGAAGGGCTGGACAGCTATTATGAACGTCTGCGGCTGATCCGCATTCGTTTCCGGCGGGAGCAAGCTCCTAAAGTGGGCGTGGCGACCAGTTTCTAGTAGCTTTTCCTCATATCAAAAAGACGAAGGCTTCCTTACACCATAGGGTTAAAGGGCCTTCGTCTTGCCTATTCGTCCGTTTATTTTCATAGCCATTCTTTCTTGCGGAATACATACAGCATCCCACAGCCTAACGTCAACATTAGACCTATAACGGCAAAATAGCCGTATTTCGTATGCAACTCAGGCATATGATCAAAGTTCATCCCATAGATTCCGGTAATTACGGTCAAAGGCATGAATATCGTTGTAATCGCGGTAAATACTCTCATAATTTCATTGGCGCGGTTGGCGATACTGGATTGGTAGGCCTCACGTAAGTTGCCCATGAGATCGCGGTACGTCTCAAAGGTTTCGGATATTTTAACTGCATTTTCATAAATGTCGCTAAAATACTTCTGCAGCTGATCATCAATCAGACGGAGGTCTTTTTTGTTCAGGGTATTGATAACCTCTTTCTGTGGTCCCAGCATCTTCTTTAACCATAAGATCTCACTTCGCAGACCGATAATCTCACTCAGATGAGATTTCTTGGTATGCATTAAAATATCCTCTTCAAGCTTCTCAATCCGGGCTTCAATTCGGTCACCTACGGAGAAATAATTATCTACGACAAGGTCGATAAGCAGGTAAAGGAATTGGTCGGGTTCGCTAACCTCTTGCTCCCATAACATGGGCTTCAGGATGCGCAGCTCGTGGATCTTTTGTTTCGTTACAGTAATAATATAATGTCTGCCCAAGAATATATTGAGTGCCCGCAGGAAAATTTCCTCATCATCAAAGCGGATGCTGTTTACAACAATAAAGTAATGACTTTCGTATATTTCGATCTTTGGACGTTGATCCTCTTCACTAAGGCAATCCTCAACAGCGAGATCATGCAGGTTGAACAGGGGCTGAAGCAGCTCCAAATCCTCCACATCTGCATCAATCCAATAGAACCCTTCTGTTGGGGGTGTCAATGTTTCATCAATTTCATCAATAGGTGTAAAAACCCCTGCATTCACCAGCCGGATTTTCATCTGATTCCACTCCTTCTATCCCCGGGTCTTCACCAGGGACTGCTAATTAAGCACAGAGAAAAAAATCAGCTTGGCCGGCGTTACAATCAATACAAGAGGCCGAATGACGATTCGAGGGCATGAAGAAGAACTGCTCCCGCCGCCGGCAAGCTGATGATTATCCTGTGTGGTTGCTCATTTTGTACACTTAATTGCGAGCTCGGGTCGCCTTCCATTCTTCTTCTCACCTCTTCTTTTCGTTCAGGTATGAAATACTTGTCTAGTATAACAACGGAGTATGCCTCTTTCAAGCAAATTTATTGTTACTTTAAGGCTACTTCAGCATTGTATGGACTTGACGAAAAGGAGGTTCATGATTTAAAGTAAATTTTAAAGAAATTTAATTGAATACAGCTAAATCTTATCAAGAGCAGGTGGAGGGACTAGCCCTATGAAACCCGGCAACCGGCGTGTGAACGCACGGTGCTAATTCTTGCGGAACTTTGCTGACGACTAAACCCCGTCCAAAAGTTTCTGGCAGATGAGAGAGGCGCATATGACTGTAGATATGACCTTTCTCGTTTTCCGAGAAAGGTCTTTTTATTGTTCAGAAAGCCGCGATGTGACAACATAACCTAAATACAGTTAAGGAGTGGAAAGACAATGCCAATTAAAATTCCCGACAGTTTACCAGCAAAAGAAGTACTATCCGGAGAAAATATTTTTGTGATGGATGAAAGTTTGGCTTTCCATCAGGATATCCGTCCACTAAGGATTGCTATTCTGAATCTCATGCCGACTAAAGAAACGACGGAGACTCAATTGCTGCGTTTAATAGGAAATTCACCGCTGCAAGTTGATGTTACCTTGCTGCATCCACGCTCACATACTTCTAAGAATACTTCTGCTGAGCATTTGAGAAGCTTTTACAAAACTTTTGACGAGATCAGCCACCGCCGTTTGGATGGCCTTATTGTTACAGGAGCACCCGTAGAGCAAATGGAGTTTGAGGAAGTATCCTATTGGGAAGAGCTAAAAGAGATTTTTGAATGGAGCAAGGATAATGTGACCTCGACCATGCATATCTGTTGGGCGGCACAGGCAGGGTTGTATCATCATTTTGGTGTTCGTAAAGTGGCATTGCCTGAAAAATGTTTTGGTGTATTCTCCCATACGATTAATCAAAATAACATTAAATTGCTGCGCGGTTTTGACGAGGTATTCCATGTACCGCATTCCCGTCATACCGATGTCTCCCGCGAAGATATTGAGAGCAATCCAGATCTGCAGATTCTGGCAGAATCCGAAGAAGCTGGTATGTATCTAGTAGCTACGACCGACGGCAAACAAATATTTGTGACCGGACATTCCGAGTACGATCCTCTATCCCTGAAATGGGAATATGATCGTGATTTGGAGAGGGGCATGGAGATGGCCTTGCCGAAACACTATTTCCCTAAAGATGATCCAGAACGGACACCTCCTGCAGTGTGGCGTGCACATGCCAACTTATTATTCTCTAATTGGCTCAATTACTATGTATATCAAGAGACACCTTACGATATCGACCCGATTGTTTATTAAGATCAGCGCTACATTATAATTTAGGAGGCATTTATCATGGACGACAAACTTAGGATTGAAAGCAGACTGGCACAAATAGGTTCACAAGAAGATCCGGCTACCGGAGCCATTAATTTTCCTATCTATAATGCTACGGCATTCCGTCACCCGAAGCTTGGGCAGAGCACAGGTTTCGATTATAGCCGTACCAAAAGTCCGACCCGTTCCGTACTGGAGAATGCGGCTGCGGAATTGGAGTCTGGTGATGCAGGTTTTGCCTGTAGCTCTGGGATGGCGGCTATTCAAACCATATTTACCCTGTTTGGGCAAGGCGATCACTTGATCGTTTCGCTGGATCTTTACGGCGGGACCTATCGTTTGTTGGAACGAATTATGTCCAAGTTTGGAATCACTGCTTCCTATGTAGATACGAATGATTTGGATGCGCTTGGGGCTTCCCGTCTTCCAAATACAAAGGCGATATTTATTGAAACGCCAACGAATCCTTTGATGATGGTTACGGATATTGCAGCCGTTGCTACTTGGGCTCGTCATCATGGGCTGCTCACAATTGTAGACAATACACTGCTGACTCCATTTTTCCAGCGTCCTCTGGAATTAGGTGCGGATATTGTAGTCCATAGTGCTACCAAATATTTGGGCGGACACAATGATGTACTTGCTGGTCTTATTGTATCTAAAGGGGCTGAATTATCCGCTGAAATAGCGATTCTACATAACTCTATTGGCGCTGTGCTTGGGCCAACAGACAGTTATCAGCTGATGAGAGGCATGAAGACACTGGCTCTGCGTATGGAACGGCACGAGAGTAATGCACTAGCAATTGCCCGCTATCTACAAGAGCACCCGGCGATTGCGGAAGTGTTCCATCCAGGCCTGCCGGATCATCCGGGATATGAAATTCAGAATCGCCAGTCCTCGGGCAATACCGGAATTTTTTCTTTCAAATTAAAAGATGCCAGATACGTAGAACCTCTGCTTCGTCATATTCGGCTTATAGCCTTCGCGGAGAGCCTCGGCGGGGTTGAATCGTTAATGACCTATCCTGCAGTACAGACGCATGCGGACATTCCTGTGGAAATTCGGAATGCGGTGGGTGTAGATGATCGGTTGCTGCGCTTCTCGGTGGGCATTGAACATGCGGAGGATCTAATTGCTGATCTGGGTCATGCTTTGGAGGCTGCGCGGGCGGAAATCGAAACGAAGTAAAAGTAACGGCAACCCAGATCGGCACCGAATTGCTGGAAAATATCGAGGATCTAACTCACCGTTGATTTAGAGCTGGTGTTAGACTGAGGATGAAATAGAGCTGTCTCATAAGCCGGGAATTGGCTGCTGGGATAGCTCTTCTTTTTGGACTTTTTGCTATTGGACACAGCTGACCTTAGATACAGCATTATTACACATTTGGAATGTTAACGGCCTCCACAGCAGCTATAGCGCTAAAAAACAGCTTTCATGAGGCTCTTTTCATGGAATAGCATCACTGGAGTCCATAA
This sequence comes from Paenibacillus sp. FSL F4-0122, assembly GCF_038002845.1. NCBI lineage: Bacteria > Bacillati > Bacillota > Bacilli > Caryophanales > Paenibacillaceae > Paenibacillus > Paenibacillus sp. FSL F4-0122. The sequence goes on along the minus strand of NZ_JBBODI010000001.1, from coordinate 379,811 downwards.
CTATGCTCTAAAGGCTAAAAACTTGCAAATAACGTCATCTGTGTCCGACAGCCTCAGGGAATTTTGATTCAACGGGTGCAGGCAGCAATGTAAGGACTCTTTCTGCTGGATGGTATCTTGCTGAGAAAGTAAAAAGTTTTTCAAGCTGTTCAGATTGTGATACGATGAGGAAATGAACTGTTCATTTATTAAAATATAAGGTATAAGTTACATACTATACTTTATCCTTATGTTACTACGAGAAACGGTTGTTATCTCTAAAGGACGACAACGTTATTTTTTCTTGTGATTTTGTGAATCTACCATATCCCTAAGGGTTTAAAAGGAGGATGCGAACGATGAGTGCGATAGATCTTATTTTGGATAAAGCCCTGCGGGGCGACCGTCTCCAATTGGAAGATACCATCCGACTATTCGAGAGCAACGAAATTGAGAAAATGGGTGCTGCTGCAAACACTATTATGGAACGCTGGCACCCGGACCCGTTAGCCACTTTTGTAATTGGCCGTAATATTAACTATACGAATGTATGTGATGTGTACTGCCGTTTTTGCGCTTTTTACCGCAGACCAGGCTCGGATGAAGGCTATGTGCTGCCAGATGAGGCGATTTATCAAAAAATTGCTGAAACAATTGCTGTTAATGGTACAGAAATTCTTATGCAAGGTGGAACTAATCCTAACCTTCCATTTAGCTACTATACAGATATACTGCGCGGAATTAAGCAACGGTTCCCTGAGATTACAATGCACTCCTTCTCTCCTGCGGAGATTATGAAGATGAAAGAAGTATCAGGATTACCACTGGAACAAGTGGTTCGTGAAATTCATGCTGCGGGTCTGGATTCATTGCCAGGTGGAGGCGCAGAAATTCTTGATGACCGTACACGCCGCAAAATCAGCCGACTAAAAGGCTCGTGGCGCGAGTGGATGGATGTAATGCAGACGGCACATAAAGTGGGTATGAATACCACAGCGACAATGGTGATTGGGCTTGGGGAAAGTATGGAGGAACGTGCTTTGCACTTACTACGTGTGCGTGAGGCTCAGGATGAGTGTATTGCCAACAAATATGATTCTGAAGGTTTCTTGGCCTTTATCTCATGGACATTCCAGCCGGACAATACCAACCTGAAGCTGGACAGACAAACGCCTGAGGAGTATCTGAAGACGGTGGCGATCAGCCGCCTTGTGCTGGATAATATTAAGAACTTCCAATCTTCTTGGGTCACTATGGGGCCAGAGGTCGGCAAGCTCTCCCTGCAATATGGCTGCAACGATTTCGGCAGCACAATGATTGAAGAGAACGTAGTATCTTCGGCGGGTGCGACTTACAAGGTAAACATCGAGTCGATTACTCAGCTGATTCGCGAAGCAGGCAAAGTTCCAGCGCAGCGGAATACACGTTATGATATTCTGCGGGTGTTCGATGATCCTAATGCGAAGATTGATAATGATTTTGTAATGCAGAACTAATATATATTAATTAATCAACGCTTGATGCTTGTTAATCCTTCAGTGGATTAATGAGCATCAAGCGTTTTTTTGTAAGATTAGGATTACGATCATTTGCAAGCCTCATTGCAGAACACAACTGAATCTTCGCTTGTTATATCATCCGCTATGCGTACGGACCCAGTGGATCTTATTCGCAGACTCAGCGCCTTTTGAGTCGGGATTCGGACCCCAGCGACGCTATTCCTTGAAAAAAGCCTCATATAGGCTGGTTTTTAGTGCAATAGCGACTGTGGGGTCCGATAGGATGGGGAAATCAGAAAATGATACGTATAAGAGCATCAGTGTCCGATAGAGCTGCAGTATATGAAATATGAACAGAAAAGCATTTTTAATTTCTTTTTACCTATTCACATTATTATCCAAAAGTGATATCATAATCATATCAAAAGAATATCTAGTGGGGGTGCTTTTATGAAAGAGAAAACGCTTCGTCCTGTCAGTGGATTTTGGGTTCTCGCATTGATTGCAGTTTGTTTAGCTGGAGGAATTTATGGTGCTGTTCAGGAGTATGTCGCAGTGCCAGTCATTCTGTTCGTTGTAGCTGGGGTATTATGTACAAGTGTTACGGTTGTGCAGCCCAATAAGTCGGTCGTAGTTACCTTTTTCGGGCAATATGTAGGGACTATCGTGACAAGTGGCTTGTTTGCAGTCATTCCGTTCAGTTTGCGCAAGACGGTTTCCCTCCGCGTACGTAACTTTAACAGTGTCAAGCTGAAGGTTAATGATGTGGAAGGGAATCCGATTGAAATTGCTGCAGTTATCGTATTTAAGGTAATTAACTCTGCAAAAGCGCTTTTTGATGTAGATAAATATATGGCGTTTGTGGAAATCCAAAGTGAAACAGCGCTGCGTCATGTAGCCAGTAAATACCCGTATGATAACTTCAATGAATCGGGCATGTCCCTGCGGGCTAATGCAGATGAGATTGCTAAAGAATTGGCAACCGAGCTGCAAGAACGTTTGTCGATATCTGGTGTCGAGGTCATTGAAGCGCGGCTTACACACTTGGCTTATTCCACAGAAATTGCCAGTACAATGTTGCAACGTCAGCAAGCATCTGCAATTCTGTCCGCTCGTCAAATCATTGTTGAAGGCGCCGTAGGCATGGTCGATATGGCGATTAAACAGCTTAAAGAAAGCGGCGTAGTTGAGCTTGATGAGGAACGCAAAGCGGCGATGATCAATAATCTGATGGTTGCGATCGTGTCGGAGCGCGGAGCGAGTCCGGTCATTAACGCCGGCTCGTTGTACTAAGGCGGTGCATCATGGCGGCCAAGAAAAGCTTTCCACTGCGGATCGATCCGGATCTGCATGAGGCGCTGGAACGATGGGCGGGAGAGGAATTTCGCAGCGTAAACGGACATATCGAATACTTGTTGCGTGAGTCTTTGAAACGTGCAGGCCGCTTACCTGAAAAAAAACGGCGAGAGGAATAACCACAAAAGGATTGTTTCGGTATCCATGTATTGGCTGCCAGAACAGTCCTTATGTGTGTCTTCTGCCTGAGTTTCTATCATTTTGGACCCTTTTCTGACTTGACTGTCAGAGAGGACAGATTTATAATTACTCCATAATTCACGTTAACAGCATTGACGAAGATATGAGTTGATTGTTCTGGACCGTTCAGAGAGAGGAAACTTAGGCTGAAATTTCCTCCGGCATCCTGCTTTCGATTTACCCCTTTGTAGCTGCCTTTTTGAACTCCCTGCAATGGGATAGTAAGAACTGCCGGTTCATGGTCGTTACTCCATGCTTACGAAGGATTCTATCTTCACTCCGCTTGAGGTTTCAAGGGAGGCTAGAGAGAATCGAATTTGGGTGGAACCACGGGTGTAATCGCTCGTCCCTTTGCGGGACGGGCGTTTTTTTGTGTGCGTGGATATTATTGTTCCGCAAAGGTTAAAGGGCCGTTAGGCTTAATTATATGAAGGAGGAATTAGCAATGTCAGTAAGTATTAAGCTTCCGGACGGTTCTGTCCGTGAATACGCAGAGGGTAGCAGTATTGATGATGTAGCAGCTTCTATTAGCAGTGGCCTGCGCAAAAATGCAGCAGCGGGGAAAATGAACGGTATCGTTGTAGATTTATCTACTCCCCTTGAAGAGGGCGCACTGGTAGAGATCGTAACTTTGGATTCACCTGAAGGTCTGGAGGTTATGCGTCACAGTACAGCTCACTTGATGGCTCAAGCGGTCAGACGTTTGTTCGGAACAAAAGAAGTTAAGCTTGGTGTAGGTCCGGTCATTGAAGATGGCTTCTACTACGATATGGATCTGGAACATCCTCTAAATCCTGAAGATTTGCTCAAAATCGAAAAGGAAATGGACCGCATAATTTCGGAGAACCTGCCGATCGTGCGCAAAGAAGTTAGCCGCAAGGAAGCACTTGAAATTTTCGGTGAGCTAGGTGATCCTTACAAGCTGGAATTGATCGAGGCATTGCCTGAAGATAGCGTGATTTCTATCTATGAACAAGGTGAATTCTTCGATCTATGCCGCGGACCGCATGTGCCGTCGACTGCCAAGATCAAAGTCTTTAAATTGATGAATGTAGCTGGTGCTTACTGGCGAGGCGACAGCAAGAATAAGATGCTTCAACGCGTATACGGCACAGCTTGGATTAAAAAAGCTCAGCTTGATGAGCATCTTCGCCTGCTTGAAGAAGCGAAGAAACGCGACCACCGGAAGCTTGGTAAAGAGCTTGAAATCTTTACATTTAATCAATTGGTAGGACAAGGCTTGCCAATCTGGTTGCCTAAGGGTGCCAAATTGCGCAGTATTCTGGAGCGTTATATCGTAGATCTGGAAGCAAGTCTTGGCTATCAGCATGTATACACACCAGTTCTGGGTAATGTTGAACTGTACAAAACTTCAGGACACTGGGAGCACTATCAAGAGGATATGTTCCCTAAGATGACTATCGACAATGAAGAATTTGTTCTTCGTCCAATGAACTGCCCGCATCACATGATGATTTATAAGAGCTCGATGCACAGCTACCGTGATCTGCCGATCCGTATTGCTGAGCTTGGTATCCAGCACCGTTATGAAATGTCAGGCGCATTGACTGGCTTACACCGTGTACGTTCGATGACTCTTAATGACTCCCATATTTTCTGCCGTCTGGATCAAATTAAAGGCGAGTTCATTCGTGTAATCGAATTGATTAAACAGGTATACAGTGACTTTGGTATTAATGACTACCGTTTCCGGTTGTCCTATCGTGATCCTAAGGATACAGAGAAATATTATGCGAATGACGAAATGTGGGAAACTGCACAGCGGATGTTGCGTGAGGTAGTAGAGGAAGCAGGACTGCCGTTCTACGAAGCAGAAGGCGAAGCTGCATTCTATGGTCCTAAACTTGATGTGCAAATTAAAACTGTATTAGGTAAAGAAGAGACTCTGTCTACTGTACAAATCGACTTCTTGCTGCCTGAACGTTTTGAACTGGAATATATCGGTGATGATGGTCAAAAACACCGTCCAGTCGTTCTGCACCGCGGAATCTTGGGTACTATGGAACGTTTCGTTGCCTTCCTGTTAGAGAACTTTGCGGGCTCGCTGCCGCTTTGGTTATCTCCACAGCAGGTTAAAGTAATTCCTGTATCGACAGCGTTCGACGATTATGCCAAGGAAGTTACAGACAAGCTGCGTCGCCGTGGTATCTCTGCTGAGGCAGATCTTCGCAATGAGAAGCTGGGTTATAAGATCCGCGAAGCTCAGCTTGAGAAACTGCCATACATGTTCGTAGTTGGCGAGAATGAGATGAACGCTCAGACGGTCTCCATCCGTAAACGCGGGGAAGGCGACATTGGAGCTAAGCCGCTTCAAGAAGTGATTGAGCTCTTGTCTCAGGAAATTGCTGATCGTGTGATTTCCTAATTTCTTGTAATTAACAACACCAAAATTACGTCTAAATAAGACCTCTGTTATATGCCCATGAGGATCAACTTCTGATCTTCATGTATAAAATTTTGTGAATCGGGAAACCTTCGCTAATAAGGGGGAGGTTTATCACATGAACAAAATGGGCATATTTCAGAGGTTTTGGTGTCTTTTTGTCACCATCGTTTTGCTATTGACCGCTGCTGGAATCATTCCAGAATCTAAGCAACAGGCAGTAGGGGCCATTGGGACAGGAGACACTTTACAGCACACGGGTATTAACAAAACGCTATCGAACGAGTTGCAATATACCAAGGCTAATTCTGTGTTTATGAGAACCACAGATGATAAGGTCGTTCTTGCGACTGGCCGCGCCACACTAATGTCAAACGAGGCGCATTCCGTCGCACCTGTATTACCTGCAACAACAAAAAATAAACCAGCAGCGACAAAGGCACCGCAGAGCACCAAAGCTCCAACCACTAAAACAAATGGTGGCAGCGGATCTTCAAAACAGTTACCAAATTCTATTCCTGTAGCCGCTCCCGCGGAAGACCAGATTATTACTTCAATGAAAGTAATGGCGACTGGCTATACTGCGGGTTATGAATCTACAGGTAAGACATCTAAGCATCCCGAATATGGAATCACTTATTCAGGTGTAAAAGTGCGCAGAGATAAGAATACAGTCTCAACCATTGCTGCTGACCCTAAGGTTTTGCCGCTGGGTAGTATTCTTTATATACCGGGCTATGGATACGCCATAGTTGCTGATACGGGCTCGGCTATTAAAGGGCGGAAGATTGATCTGTATTTTGCTACTACGAAACAGGTGTATAAGGAATGGGGCAAAAAATCGGTTGTAGTTCAACTCATTAAGCGTGGTAACGGGACTTGCACGGAAGTCATGCTGAAGAAGCTGAGCCAAGCGATTGAGACTTACAAAGCAGTGCCGCAATCCCTACTCGAAGAATCCATTTAATGGGATTGAACTTATTTTCACTTGGTCATGCATAATAGTGACATCACCTTGCCATAATACGGACTGGGGCAAAGCAATTGCCTCTTCCGAGATGTTCTCTTAGTAAGCATATTCTATGCTGCATAAGAGAAAAGGAGGTGAATTCCGTGGCCAATAACAAGAAATCTAAAGTACAAGAAAATTACAAAACACCAAATGAAAAATACAATGCTGAGTTTGCTGTTGAGAATGACGGCGCTACTAAGCAAAGTGGAAATACTTCTAAACCAGCTCAGAAACCGCAACAATAATGCGCTAACTGAAGCAGAAGACTGCTGAAAAAAAGAGACTGTCCAAATCAGTTAATTACTGAGGGACAGTCTTTTTTCATATATAATGAAGTAAATAGAATTTTATCCCATTCATCTCAGTCTAGAGACTGAGGGGAAGTTCCTTCTCTCGCCGCTGTTTCTCAGCACTTCATTCCTGTAGACTAAGGCTATAAGATTGAAGAAGAGAGCGTTCCACTACTTTAAAGGGGAAATGAGTCATGAAAAGAAGGTTCACCAGCCAGGTTTTAGGCGGCCTGATCCTGATAGGGATTGGAGCTATGTTTCTACTGAGACAATTGGGTTACACTGATTTCAGCTTAGGTTACCTGATTTCGAATTATTGGCCGGTTATCTTGATCCTAATGGGAATGAAACGGCTTTTAGGTACAGGGGAGGAGCAATCAAAAGGTTCTTCACCTATCGGCGGCTTTTTCTTTCTGGCGATCGGAGTGTTTTTCCTTGGACGGAATTTAGATTGGTTTGATATTTCGGCCGGGGATTTTTTCAAAATGTTCATTCCAGTCATGTTGATTGGCGGCGGACTTTATGTGATTTTTAAACCACGCGGTTCAGTACCACCTGTGCCACCAGCTCCACCGTCACCACCAGATCACTTTCCTTCAGGAAAAAGCTCACTAGATGTGGAGCCGCCCAAACCGCTGGATTCCACACTTGATGAACAATTTGAGCAAAAATTCGGCAAGGCTTCTGGTCAACGCGACTGGAAGGACTATCTTCAAAAAGATGAAGAAGACGATGAGGACGAAACAGGATCTTATAAGTCCGGCGCTGAAGCACGTTGGCAAGAGAAGCAGGAACGACACGAGCGCAGACGTCAGGAACGTCATGAGCGTCATGCTCGTAGACATGGTGAATGGCATGAGGAATTCCATGAATCAAATAATCAAAAGGAATCGACCAATCGCTCTGCTTTTATCGGAGATGTCCACATGGGGCGCGAGCATTTCCAACTGAAGAACACGAATATCTCGCAGTTTATCGGCGATACCGTACTGGATCTGACGAATGCACAAATTGCTTATGGCGAAACGAGGATTAATATTTCCGCTTTTATAGGCGACATTAAAGTGTACATTCCGAATGATATGGATCTTGGCATCTCGGTGAACAGCAGTTCTTTTATCGGGGATATGGAAGTTCTGGATCAGTCTCGCAGTGGGTTTATGAGCAGTGTACAGTGCAAGACTCCTTATTATAAAGAAGCAGGCAAAAAAGTCCGTATAAATGTAAGTGCATTTATAGGTGACATTAAAGTTAAAACGGTGGGTTAGATGGGGACAATCTTCAGTAATACCAAATGGTTGCTGTTGTTTTACTTTTTGCTCACTGGAGCGGTAAGCGCTGGATTGATGTATGCAGGCACTTGCCTTGGTTATATCGAAGTGAAGGATTATCGGATGTGGCTGTACTTATGTCTCGGGATTGTGTTGTTCACTGTAGTTATCGGCTACATGGCAGGCCAGCGGATTCAGCGCCGGATTGATCATCTGGATCTGAATATGCTGCAGGTAGCCAAAGGAAATCTGTCCGTACGGATGCCAGAAAGTGACGATCAGTCTTTTGCCCGAGTGTATCACGAGTTTAATGTCATGATGGATACGGTTGAGAATAAGATGCAGCTTCTACAGCGATTGGGTGAACAAGAGGTTATTGAGAAGGAACAGGCAGCGGAGAGTGCGGTGTTGGAGGAAAGAAGGCGTATGGCCCGGGATCTGCATGATACGGTGAGCCAACAGCTTTTTGCCATCCATATGTCCGCTTCTTCGCTGCCTAAAGTTCTGAAGGTCAATGAAGCTCAAGGTCAAATGGTCATGGACCAGTTGATTACAATGTCTCAGATGGCACAAAAACAAATGAGAGCATTAATTGCACAACTGCGTCCAGTGGAGCTGGAAGGTCGAAATCTGTTCGAGGCGCTGGAAAAATGGTTTCCCGATTATTGTCGCCAGAATGGCTTAAAAGGAATGAAGGAGCTCGAACTTCAGGGCGAGTTATCGGAAGCGATCGAACATCAGCTGTTCCTAATTATTCAAGAGGCGATGGCGAATATTGTGAAGCATGCTGAAGCTAGACTGGTCAGCCTATCACTGCGTGAAGGATCAAGACAAGTTGTGCTGAGTATTAGTGATGACGGTCAAGGTTTTGAACATGTGCAGCAAAAACAAGGCTCCTACGGTCTCACCACCATGCGCGAACGCGCGGAGAAACTGGGTGGGCAAGTGGAGATTATTAGCCGCAAGGGTGCGGGAACGACGATCCGTGTACATATTCCTAAGTTTGTTCAAGGGAACCCAGAATTAGAGCAGAATAGATCGTTAGGAACAGATACACAGGACGAGGAGGAGTAGAGCATGAGTGTCATAAAAGTGTTGCTCGTAGATGATCATGATATGGTACGGATGGGCCTCAAAACTTATCTAATGCTGGAGCCTACATTCGAGGTCATCGGTGAGGCGGCGAATGGACAAGAGGCGCTGGAGATGCTGCGTGCTGGTGGACATGAAGGTCTGCCTGACCTCGTGCTGATGGATTTGATGATGCCTGTGATGAATGGTGCCGAGACCACAAGAGCAGTGCTGGCTGAATTTCCTGGCCTCAAAATCGTGATCCTCACCAGCTTTCTGGAGGATGATCTTGTTGTAGATGCTATAGAGGCTGGTGCTGTCAGCTACGTGCTCAAAACAGTGTCGGCAGAAGAGTTAATCTACGCACTGCAAGGGGCTTACCGCGGCATGCCCGTCATGACGGGTGATGTGTCACAGGCGCTGACCCGTGGTATACGCCAGCGCACCGTGCAAGGTGATTCCTCCGGTTTAACAGAGCGTGAGAAGGAAGTCCTGCTGCTTATAGCTGAGGGCAAGACCAATAAGGATATCGGTGAGGAGCTGCATATCAGCATCAAGACAGTGAAGACGCATGTCAGCAATCTGTTGATGAAATGCGAGCTTGATGACCGTACCCAGTTGGCTATTTACGCTCATCGAAAGGGCTGGGCTCAGGGGTAGGACTTGTAGACTAAGGTGCATTACTATTTGAAATGGTTTTAGAAGCTCGGGCCGCGACCTTTTTCGCGCCCGAGCTTCTTTTTTCTGCTTCCCTGTATAATCTCCTCCCATTTGCCTATATCTTTTATCTGCGCTTAAATTGTTTTTAATGTGACCTTAAGGTTTAAAGTACAAAATAAGAATATGAAAACAAATTAATCCTTGTCACGGCGACAGGAAGCAGGAGGAAAGATAAACATGGACGATAACAAAAACAACTTCAATCGCGACAATGGACCAGCACCAGATCGGGAATGGGACAATAATAACAATAGCAGCAATAATAATACTTCATCTGAAACAGGATCATCATCCTACTACTATTCTTACGGACCTTTTAAATCTTTGAACAAAGATGAGAATAACGCTGACGGAGGCGCGCAGCACTACAATCGGATGGAGCCAGAACGGGTCGAGGTTACACCTCCACAGCCTGTAAAGCCCTTACCATATAACACATCACTTCGTACCACTGGCTATGATGGCAATGGTGGTGGCCGCGGAGGAAATGGCGGTGGCGGTTCTGAAGGTGGCGGCGGCTGGCAATATAATAAAAAACCAAAAAGCTCGTTAAAAACAGTGCTGGTATCATTCCTAGCCGGTATGGTCGTTCTCTCGGGCTCAATGTATATGGCAGACAGAGGTAACTGGTTTACGGGAGATACAGCTACAACGGTTGCTACTAGCTCCGGAACGAATGGAACGGCGAAGACAACGGGCGAGAGTGCAGGTGTTGCGCCTTCTACTTCTACTACATCCTTGGTGACTGGATCTCGTGATGTGACAGGTGTTGTTGATGCAGTGGGACCAGCAGTCGTTAAGATTGAGACATTAGTGAAAACTAATTCGCGTAATGGAAGCTCATCCAGCCCGAATCTGAGTGATCCCTTCTCACAATTTTTCTTCGGGGATCAATACAGTGGAAATGGTTCTTCACAAAATGAACAGGATTCCAAATCAGGATCGGATTCTTCATCACAGCTTATCCCTTATGGAATTGGAACAGGCTTCATTTATGAGAAATCCGGCTATATTTTGACCAACCAGCACGTAATTGACAATGCTGATGTAATCCAAGTAACCGTCGATGGCGTAACCAAGCCTTATGAAGCGAAGCTGCTAGGTTCTAGCAAAGATCTGGATTTGGCTGTGCTTAAAATTGAAGGAGATAGTGATTTCCCTACCGTAGCACTTGGAGATTCGGATAGCATAAAGGTAGGTTCAGAAGTGGTTGCTATCGGTAACCCACAAGGCTTCGACCATACTGTAACTTCCGGTGTTCTTAGTGCAAAAGGACGCAGTATTGATATTAACGAAGAAGATGGCAGTGGAACTCGTAATTACAAAAATCTGCTGCAAACCGATGCTTCTATCAACCCGGGTAACTCAGGTGGGCCGTTGCTCAACATGAATGGACAGGTAATCGGGATGAACGTAGCCGTCAGCACGGATTCTCAAGGTATTGGTTTCGCAATCGCTGTGAATACGATTAAAGAAGTCGTAGATAAACTGGAAGCCAACCAAGCCATTCCGAAAGAGCCGGTACCTTTCATTGGTGCAACTCTTATGACGATTACAGATGAGGTTGCTAAGCAAATGGGTACGGATATTAAAGAAGGTTCTGTGGTTGCAGATATCATCTATAAATCCCCAGCGTATACCGCTGATCTGCGCCCTTACGATATCATTACCGGTGCGAATGGAACGAAGTATTCAACCAACCAAGATCTGATTACCTTCATTCAAACGTTAAAAGTTGGTGATAAAGTAACATTAAATGTTGTGCGCGACGGTAAAACCATGGATCTTTCAGTTACCATCGGTAACAAAAATGATTTTGATACAACGACTACACAACAAAGTCAGCAGCAATAATACCGGACGGTAAGTCACACGGAAGGGGCGACCCTTCCGTTTTTGTCTAATTGTGATGTAAACTGCTACAATATATAAAAAGAACTGAACAATGGGGGCTGCTTGATGCGACCGAATATTCTAATTATTGATGATGACGAAAAGATTATTTCTATGCTGCGTAGAGGTTTAGCTTTTGAAGGTTACGATGTGAAAACAGCGGTGAATGGAGCGGATGGATTACGGGCAATCTTGAGCAGTGATCCGGATGTGGTAATTTTGGATGTAATGATGCCTCAGGTGGATGGCTTTGAAGTATGTCGCCGCCTGCGGGAAGGGGGCAGTAATGTTCCTGTTCTCATGCTTACCGCGAAGGATGAAATTGAGCACCGTGTAAAAGGGCTTGATCTGGGTGCGGACGATTATCTGGTTAAACCTTTTGCCTTGGAAGAACTGCTTGCACGTGTACGTGCGCTGCTTCGGCGTAAGAGTGAGCAAAGTGAAGGTGGAGAGCAAGCGGTTTCTTATGAAGATATTACGCTGGATGTGGATTCACGTGAGGTTACCCGTGCCGGTAAAAGACTGGAGCTAACAGCGAAGGAGTTTGAGCTGCTTCATCTTTTTATGCAAAATCCGAAACGTGTGCTTTCACGGGATCTGATCATGGATAAAATATGGGGTTATGATTATAGCGGTGAATCTAATGTGCTTGAGGTATACATAGCTATGCTACGTCAAAAGACGGAGGAGCATGGCGGTAAACGCCTCATTCAAACGATCCGGGGTGCCGGTTACATTCTAAGAGGTGACAACTAACATGTCTATAAGATTGCGGCTGACTGCTTGGTATTCAGGGATTTTGGCCGTTATGCTGCTGGCCTTATCAGCCGCAATTTACGGTTTTGTTTATTTTAATACTTATGGGGACTTGAAGAATCGCCTCCAGGTGCAAGCTGAGCAGACCATTCCATTTTTCAGTATCAATTTATACAGCGGTGAACTAATGATGGATGGGGTCAGAACTCCTGAGAATTCTAATACGTATACACAGATCTATGTTTATGATACTAAGGTTATGCAGCGAACGACAAACATGAGAAATGGTAATCTTGCATTTGATTATCCCGAGCGGGATAAAATTGTACAGGGATTTCGTAATGTTGTAATTGAAGGCAATCAATTTCTGATTTATGAACGGCCAATTCTATTGGAAAATTATAAAAATAATCCTGCTGCTGTGTTACAAGTGGCTACCTATGTAGGTGAACAGAATAAGCTCTTGGAGCGTTTAAAAACTATCCTGCTCGTAGGTTCTTTTGCTACCCTGATCGCGGCATTTACCTTCGGCTTGTTCCTAGCGCGCAAATCCATGAGTCCAATCGGCAAAGTAATTGAAGCTGCGAATGGGATTCAGACGGGGAATGATTTAAGCTCGCGTATTGAATACGATGGGCCGCCAGACGAGATAGGAAGACTTATTGAGACCGTTAACAGTATGCTTGGGCGTATGGAAGGATTCTACACAGAGCTGGAGGATTCGTATGCGGCTCAGCGCCGTTTCGTTTCAGATGCTTCACACGAGCTTCGGACACCGCTCACTACGATTCGCGGAAATATTGATCTGCTGCAAAAGGTTTGGGAGATGGAACCCGGAGAAGGGAAGATGAGTGAAGCTGAGATTCGCCAGCTATCGCTTGAATCGGTGCAGGATATCGCAGACGAGTCTAAGCGTATGAGCCGCTTGGTAGCGGATATGCTCTCGCTCGCGCGTGCGGATACTGGACGTACTTTTGATATAGAGCCCGTGGCACTGGAACCGATGATGAATGAGATTGCGCGCCGCGCCTCTTTCCTGCCGCGTCAAGCCGAGTGGGTTACAGGTGATATGTCAGTCTTAAACGGCAAATATATAGTTGGGAATAAAGATTATCTACAGCAAATGCTCTTTATTTTTATTGATAATGCCTTTAAGTACACGCCTTCTGGCATCGTGAGTTTGGATACCCTTTTCTATCAGAATCAGGTTGGTATTCGGATCACTGATACAGGTATTGGTATGGATAAAGATGAGGTTCCATATATCTTCGATCGTTTCTATCGTGCGGATGAATCGCGTGGAATTACGGAAGGGATTGGGCTTGGTCTATCCATTGCTAAGTGGATTATTGACGAGCATGGTGGGTCTGTGGAGGTTGTTACACGCCAAGGTGAGGGTACTACTTTTGTCATCTGGTTGCCGCTTCTCTTTGCTCCGCCGCTGGAATAGGGTATAATTTAGAAGTGTCCTATTACAGAGGTCAATGAAAGCAGAAAGCTGGTGAACTCATGGAAGTCATTAAAATCTCTCCCCGGGGATATTGTTACGGAGTTGTCGATGCAATGGTTATGGCACGGCAGGCTGCGCAAAATCTCGATCTTCCCCGGCCGATTTATATACTGGGTATGATTGTTCATAACAGTCATGTCACGAATTCGTTCGAAGATGATGGCATTATTACTTTGGACGGACATAATCGTCTGGATATTCTGGATAAAGTGGATAGTGGGACTGTTATATTCACTGCACACGGGGTTTCTCCTGAGGTGCGCAAGATGGCAAGGGACAAGGGTCTGACTACGGTCGACGCCACCTGTCCTGATGTCACGAAGACCCACGATCTTATTCAGGAAAAAGTAGATGATGGTTATGAGGTCATTTATATCGGCAAAAAAGGCCATCCGGAACCAGAGGGTGCTGTGGGTATTGCCCCTGAGCATGTGCATCTGATTGAAAAAGAAGATGAGATTGCTACGTTATCCATCCCTTCTTCACGTATCGTCATTACGAATCAGACTACTATGAGCCAGTGGGATATTAAACATATCATGAAAAAGCTTCTGGAGACCTTCCCAGGTGCTGAAGTGCATAATGAGATATGTATGGCTACCCAGGTACGTCAAGAGGCTGTAGCGGAACAAGCAGGGCAATGTGATCTGGTGATTGTTGTCGGTGATCCGCGAAGCAACAACTCTAATCGTCTGGCACAGGTGTCGGAAGAAATCGCTGGGGTTCCTGCCCATCGTATTTCTGATGTGTCTGAACTCCAAACAGAATGGTTAGAGGGTGTGAATATCGTCGGGGTCACTTCTGGCGCATCCACACCTACACCTATCACCAAAGAAGTGATTAACTACTTAGATCAGTATGATTCGGCTAATCCGGAGACGTGGGAGATTAAACGTACTGTGAATATGGCGAAGCTGCTGCCACCGGTTAAGAATAAGAGTGCAAGTACTACTTAATGTAATGGGCTAGGCTCGAACTTATATATTATGAACGCTGCAACAAGAGCGCTTAACTTCGTCAGTCGAGGTTAAGTGCTCTTTTTTATCGAAAGAACGCTTCCAGCATAGGAATCTAGAATATAGATTGACTATAATCGCTTTTTGAGGTAGAATTGCTTTAGTGATTAAAAGCATAAAAGCTTAAAAGCGAACACGCGTCGTAGCGCGATAGTATCTAGCGGAATTATTATAAATTTTAAGTGTAGAGAGGGAGTTATAAATATGATCGTCATTACATCAAATCAAACACCGGAAGAGCAGGTTAAAGATATAATTGCCGTAATCGAAAAAGAAGGTTTGCAGGTGCATCTCTCCAGAGGAGCAGATCACACGGTGATAGGTTTAGTGGGAGGCGTCACTCCTAAGCTCGCCGAGCATTTGCGGCAAATGAAGGGTGTAGAGAACGTCGTGAAGATCTCCAAATCCTACAAGCTGGCCAGCCGGGATTTCCATCCTGAGGATACGATTATTGATATCAAGGGTGTGAAGATTGGTGGAGAAAACCTGGTGATCATGGGCGGACCTTGCGCCGTTGAGTCTCCAGAGCAGATTGATGAGATCGCCCGGCTTGTTAAAGCGTCTGGTGCTCAGGTACTTCGTGGAGGCGCGTTTAAGCCCCGCACAGGACCGTACAGCTTCCAAGGCGTAGGTGTGGAAGGTTTGACTATGATGGCTGAAGCAGGAAAGCGTCATGGCCTGTTGACGATTACAGAGGTTATGACACCGGAGTATGTTGATATCTGTGCGGAGCATGCGGATATTCTGCAGGTGGGTACACGGAATATGCAGAACTTTGATTTGCTGCGCAAGCTGGGTACCTGTGGCAGACCTGTTCTTCTAAAACGTGGCTTCAGTGCGACCTATGATGAGTTGCTCAATGCAGCGGAGTACATTTTGGCAGGCGGTAATAAGGATGTAATGCTCTGTGAGCGCGGTATTCGCACATTTGAGACCTACACTCGTAACACACTGGATCTATCGGCTATTCCAGTTCTACAAAGCTTAAGCCATCTTCCAGTAATCTCTGACCCAAGTCACGGAACCGGTCGTCGTGAGTTAGTTGAGCCTATGGCCAAAGCTTCTGTTGCTGCTGGTGCAAACGGGCTAATTATCGAAATGCACACAGATCCGGACAATTCCATGACAGGTGATGGTGTTCAATCGTTATTCCCTGATCAGTTTGATAACCTGCTTAAAGATCTGGAAAAGCTGGCTCCAATTGTTGGACGTAAGTTTTCTACTTCGCCAGAAACGGTTTCGGCGCTATAAAATTCAATCTAAGAGCTTCCTCGGAAGCCCTCTTAACCCGCGACCTAGTGGGAAAAGAGGGTTTTTTTGGAGTTGAATAAAATAAATGTGACATGAAAATATGCGAAAATAACAGATTTCACGAAAGCGTTAGAATATCTTACATTGCTGAAAGAAATACCTGACATAAGCATTGACGATGTTAGGTATGAGATTTATAATTACGACAGCAAAAAAAATTAAAACAAGAACATTTGCATACTGTGAGCGGCCTAATGTTCGGAACTTGGGGGAGGAAAAATTCATGTCGGTTGAAAAAGTGTTGCAAACAATTAAAGAGAACAATATCGAGTGGGTAGATTTTCGATTCGTAGATTTAGGTGGTCGTGCCCACCACATCTCTCTGCCAGCTTCTGAAGTGGAAGATGAAACTTTTGTAAATGGGGTAGCATTCGACGGTTCTTCCATCAAAGGTTTCCGTGGTATTGAAGAATCAGACATGGTTATGATGCCTGATCCGAATAGTGTGTTCATAGATCCGTTTACAGCTCATCCAACGCTGAACGTGATGTGCGACATTTTCACTCCTGATGGCGAACGTTATGAGCGCGATCCTCGCGGTATTGCTGTGAAAGCAGAAGAATTCCTGCAAAAAAGCGGAGTAGGTACATCTGCATTCTTCGCACCTGAATCAGAATTCTTTATCTTTGACGATGTTCGTTACGAAAGTGGCATGAACAGATCCTCATTCTTCGTAGATTCTGAAGAAGCGGCTTGGAATACGGGTCGTAAAGAAGAGGGCGGCAACTTGGCATTTAAAGTTGGCGTTAAAGGTGGATATGTTCCTGTAGCACCAGTTGACTCCCAACAGGATATCCGTAGTGAGATGTGCCGTCTGCTTGCTGAAGTTGGACTACGCATTGAACGTCATCACCATGAAGTAGCCACTGCAGGTCAAGCGGAAATTAACTTCCGTTTTGATACCTTGAAGAAAACTGCTGATAATCTCATGACTTATAAATATATTGTACAAAACACTGCACGTCAGTATGGCAAGGTAGCGACCTTCATGCCAAAACCGCTGTTCGGAGATAACGGTAGCGGAATGCACGTGCATCAATCCATCTTTGACGGAGACACTCCTTTGTTCTACGAAAAAGGCGCTTATGCTAACTTGAGCGAAATGGCTCTTCATTATATCGGTGGTATTTTGTACCATGCACCAGCATTGATCGCTTTGACTAACCCAAGCACCAACTCCTTTAAACGTCTGGTTCCTGGCTATGAAGCACCGGTTAACTTGGTTTACTCCAAAGGAAATCGTTCTGCAGCAGTTCGTATCCCAGTAGCAGCTGTGACACCAAAAGGCTGTCGTATCGAATTCCGCACACCGGATTCCACAGCTAACCCTTACTTGGCATTCTCCGCAATGCTGATGGCAGGTCTGGACGGAATTAAGAACAAGATTAACCCGCAAGAACTGGGTTATGGTCCTCTGGATAAGAACATCTATGAATTGTCTGATGCAGATAAAGAAAAAATCCGCAGCGTTCCAGGCAGCCTGAGCGAAGCGCTTGATTCTTTGGAAGCTGATTACGAGTTCCTAACAGAAGGCGACGTATTTACTAAGGACTTCATCGATAACTATATTGCTCTGAAACGTTCTGAAGCACAAGAGGTTGCGATTCGTGTTCATCCACATGAATACGCCCTGTACTTCGACCTATAAGATTCCTGCTATTATAATCTTTATAATAAAAGAAGCTGTCTCAAAAGTAGAGAATTCTACTTGGGGCAGCTTCTTTTTTTGTGAATCAGGAAAAGTAATGGATTTTACTGTGCCCTATGACTATATGCTACGCGTAGTGTTCTAAGCTATGAGTAGTGTTCCATGCTATGAGTAGTGATCTATGTTATGAGTAGTGTTCCATGCTATGAGTAGTGTTCCATGCTATTGGGGTGGTTGGCGGGTGACTGCTATGTGTGATTTCCGTTCGGCTTGCAGTATATGATTTGTGGTATCTGTGACGCTGGACTATGTACGGTGAGCGATATGCGTTCTGTGTTTATGTGATGTACAAAGTGGATTTAAACTAATTAGGGAAAAACTCCCTAAAAATAGCCGATATTTGCTCTAAATGAACGAAATCAGGGAATTCCTCCCTAATAATCAGGGTGATTTCTTTATTAGTTACTGAATAGGCCAAAATTCAGGGAAGTTTTCCCTAATTATAAGTCCGATGAACAGAAATCTCTGATTTTTAGGGAGAAATTCCCCAATTATTCTATAAGTGCTTCACTTATTGCATCATCCGGAGCAACACTAGGTGCGCCCATAGAATCCATTTGGACATTAAGTAGTGTTAAGAACATAAAAGAGGCTGTCACCAAGCCATAAAATGGCTGCTTGGGACAGCCCCTTTTTGCTATTCGTGTATTCTCCGAGAAAGGCTACACTAGCCCCCGTTCAGGAGCGCCGCAGGACTCTCTAATGATAAGCTCTGGTTCTACGCTGAAAGAACTCGTACCTGATTGGTTGTTTATTAGATCATACAGCATTAGTGCTGCTAGGCGACCGATCTTATCTTTATTTTGGCGGATGGTAGTCAATAGGGGTGTTGTATAATTGCAGGCCTCAATATCATCACAGCCAATAATTGCAACAGTTTCAGGAACAGCGATAGAAGCCTCTTTAAGGGCACGCATCGCTCCTATAGCAAGCTGATCGGACGCTGCGAAGATCGCTCTAGGTAAATTTCCATTCTCAATCATTCTACGCATCGTCTCATACCCACTAGCCTCAAAGAAGTTACTTCCGTTTAAGAACCAACTCTCGTTAATAGGCAGCCCCAAATCTTCAAGAGCTTTGCGATAACCACTTTCGCGCATATTGGAGATGTCTGAATCTGAGGAGCTGCCAATGTAGCCAAGCTCACGATAGCCCAGTAAATAAAAGTGTTCTACCACTTTGGAGGACATTTTGAAATTATCCGACATGATAAAGCCAGAGTTGTCACCCGTTAGTTTTAAATCTACGCCGATACATGGAATAGCACTGTTGTCTAATTCGCTGATAGAGGTTTCTAGCTCCTGTCCGGATAGAAGCACACACCCATCTACATTAAAATGCTGACAACGGGCAAGATAATCGTTAGTATCGCCACTTTGGAATTTTTCATTGGAAAAAAAGATAAGGTCGTAACCTAGTAGTCCCATTTGTTTTTTAAATGAATTTAGCACCTCGATGAAAAAAGGGTGGGTAAAGTCGACATTCAGCATTCCGGCAAAAATCACTCCGATTAGATTGGATGATTTCGTAGCCAATGTTTTAGCTGAATTGGAGGGGGTATATCCAGTTTCTTTTATAATTTGTTGAACCCTTGTCTTGGTATCTTCCGAAATATCACTGTAGTTATTAATGATTTTGGATACTGTCGAAACAGAAACTCCAGCAATTTTCGCTATATCTTTGATGCTGTAGGCCAAATTAAGTCCCCCTTATAGTGAAAAATGTTCCGTAATATATGTTTAAAATCTACTCAAGGCTATTTTTTTATGACTTGAATTTATGATTTACGAAATAGTTTCGTTACTTATTTTATAGTTCAATAAGATTATAGTCAATGGAATGTTTACTCTTAAACTAGGATTATGCTTGATATTAAAGGTTTTTTTGAATGATTGGTTCAAAAAACGTTCAAAAATGAACAATGAAAAAAGACTTTACAAAGACAAATAACGATGTAATAATGAAAACACCGAAACCGCTTTCTGTGATATCATCCTTACTGTTTCGTGATTTTCAGAAATTAGCATGTGGTTTCGTTAAAGGGTCATAACAAATTATCTGGGGGGTAACAAAATGGTAAAGAAGCTTTCTGCGGTATTGTTGAGCTCAGCGCTAGTGCTCTCATTAGCAGCATGTGGAAGCGGCAATAACAACGCGAATGGTGAGGCTACTCCGGGCAGCGGAACAAACAAGCCTGCATCTGGTGATAAGAAAGTGATTAAGATCTTACACTGGAAACAAGAGAATATTAACAAGGTCATTACAGAAATTAATAAAAAGTTTGAAGAAAAATATCCGGAATACAAAGTAGAGTACACAACCACTGGTCCGGATGATGAATTCAAACAAGCACAAAGAGCAAGAATTACAGCTGGTGACGTAGATGTACTTGCCGATCTATCCGGTATGAGATTGTCTCCGAAAGATTGGACACCAGGTGCGAAAGTGCCAGACTGGCAACAATGGATTGATTCCGGGCTGATTGCTGATCTGAGCGGCGAAGCTTTCGTTAAAAACTACAATGCGAATGATATTGCTAAAGCCGGCACTTATAAAGATAAAGTGTATGCAATCCCAACCGGTAAAGTAGCGATGTCAGGATTCTTCTATAATAAAGAAATTTTTGAACAAAACGGGCTGACTGTACCTACAACTTGGACAGAGTTCATTAGTGTTCTAGATACATTGAAAGCTAAGAGTATTGCTCCAATCGTAGTGGCTGGTAAGGATGTATGGCCATTGAAATTGCCAGTGTTCGGTTTGCAAGCCAAGATTCTGGGTGGCGGCAACCAACAACAATGGATTGAAGGGGTTTGGAAGGGAACTTCGGCGTTTAACGATGCTGAGGCTGTAGAAGTATTGGAGAAAATGAAGACGCTTCAAGATAACTACATCATCGACGGTTTCTTGGGTATCGACTATGCAACAGCACCTTCGTTTTTCGCAACAGGAAAAGCAGCTATGATTGCTGACGGAACTTGGGATGCTCCTACGATCGCGGCAGCAAATCCAGATGTGAAATTTGGTTACTTCCCAATCCCAGCTACAGAAGATGCTGCTAAGAATAATTCTCTTGTCGGTAAATACGATGTAACTTGGTATGCAGCAGAAAAAGGCCCGAACAAAGAAGGCGCTTTGAAATGGCTGGAATTCTTCTCTGAACCAGAAAACTACACAGAATATGTTAAAGCAGCTGGATTCTTGCCTACACAAGACAATATTGCCACTGAAAGTGACTTTATTGACAAAGAACTTGCTCCATACATGACTGGAGATTTCGAACTTGCTTATGAAATTATGATGATTAACCGTGATAACGTTGGTGAGCACATTGCAGCTGAAGGCGTTCACACTGAATATTTGGCACCAGGTGGCGAGTTTAAAACCGCTAAAGAGCTTGCAGATGTACAACAAAAAGAATGGGAAGCAGCAGCACCTAAATAAGTAGCTATCCCGATAAATAAAAAGAATCTACAACATACTGTACACCAAACATGTTTTACAACTTCGGGGTCTGTTTTGTGCAGGCCCCGATCATTTTATTGAATTAGGATTGGGTAGGTGAGAGAAATGTATCCGTTCGGGAAAGGTATTAAACGATATATACCGCTTCTGCTGCTAATGATTCCATTATCATTGTATGTAATTTTCTATTTTGGCCCATCTATGATGACGGTTATCTATTCATTTACAGATATCACTAACGTTCCTGGAAGCAAGATGAGTTTTGTAGGCCTTGACAATTATTATGATGTATTTTACTCAGGAAATTCAGGCGAGCGTTGGGATTCCATTATACGTACTATTTATTTCATGGTCATTGTAACCATTGTACAGAACGGTGTCGGTCTGCTTATGGCCGTAGTTATCAATCAGAAGCTGAAAGGCGATTATTTCTATCGCGCGGTATTCTTTTTACCGGTTGTGCTTGGTGTAGCGGTAGTTGCACTGGTATGGGGCATGATGTTCGATCCGCTGAGTGGTCCGGTTAACCAACTGTATGATTCTTTGTTCGGTTATAAAGATATGTTCTTTGGAAGCTTCACTCATGCGTTCGGTTATATTATATTTACGCAAATTTGGATGTATATGGGTTATTCGATGTTGATTTTCCTTGCGGGACTACAATCCGTACCGAAAGATTTGTATGAGGCTGGATATATAGACGGAACTACGAAGTGGCAATCTTTTAAAAATATCACATTCCCACTTATCGCTCCATCCTTTACGATTAACATTATTTTGTCTATTATCGGTGCGATGTCCACCTTTGATATTATTCTCGCAACTACGGACGGTCGCTTTAACACAAGAACGATGGCATATGACGTTTATAAAGAGACGTTCCGTGGTTCTCTACAGATGGGACTTCCTTCCGCGCTTTCCGTGGTTCAATTCCTTATGATTCTGGTGTTTGTAGTATTTGCAGTGAAACAAATGCGTAAGAGAGAGGTGGAATATTAATGAAGGATTCCAAAACCGCCAAAACTCTCTCTTATATTCTGATTGCAGTGTTGCTTGTTTTATATATCATGCCGTTGTTATTTGTAATCAATATTTCATTCAAGTCCTTTACAGAATATCTGTTAGATCCTATCGGTCTCGTAAAAAGTATTCAATGGGATAATTATAAAGAAGCTTGGCTACAGGGTAATTTCTCTAATTATTTCTTAAACAGTCTGCTGTATACAGCTGTGGCAACAGTGCTGACCCTAATTGTTTCGTTATTCGGGGCCTTCCCGGTGGCGAGAAATTATGTGAAGTGGAGCGGATTTATTTATTTGTTCTTCTTAATGTCTCAGTTCCTGCCGAATCCAATGGTCGCACAGTTCAAGCTGATGCTTACCATGAAACAGGAGCTAGGATTTGTAGGTTATGACACGAAGCTGGGTTACATTCTCCTTAAAACAGGCGGAACGGGTATCGTGTTCATGATGTTTGTAGGTTACATCAAAGGAATTAGCCGGGAGATGGATGAAGCAGCAGGTATGGATGGCGCTGGATATATGCGTTATTTGTTCCAGATCATCATGCCACTTATGAAACCAGTAATTGCTACAGGTGTTATTCTAACAGCAATTAGTATCTGGAATGACTTCGTGGGGCCGGTCATGTATTTACCGAGTCCAGAAAACTATCCAATCACCTTCGGGCTTAAAGAATTCCGCGGTCAATACGGGAACAACTGGCCTATGTTGGCGTGCGGGATCATGATCGTATCTGCACCGCTTATCATCCTATACACCTTCATTCAAAAGTATATCGTTGACGGTGCATTGGCAGGTGCGGTTAAAGCTTAAGTAGTTGTGTAAATGAGAGGATGGAGAGAATGGATCGTAATAAAATTCATGGCTTCGAATTCACCGGAAATGATGGGGAATTCAGGCTTCAGCAACCGGATCGCAGCAGTTTTCTATATTTCCCTCTAGTGAATGAAGGGGGAATGATGTCGACGGTAACTCCAAAACTTCATGGTCAGGTTACCACAGGTCATAATACATTTTTGACACCGCCATTATCTGTTGAAGATTTGCATAATTCGCGGGCTTCCCGTAACTTCTGGGTATACGTAGAAGGCAAGGGAGCTTGGTCGGCAGTGGGGAACTCCGCTAAGCAAAATGCCGATTTCTATACATCGTCTACTGATGAAGCAGTACTAGAGGCTGGTTTCCTGTGGCAACGCGTAACGCGTTGTAACGCAGAGATGGGTGTTAAAGCTGAAATCACCAGCTTTGTGCCAAGCGGTAATGATAAGGTCGAACTAATGAAGGTTACGTTGACGAATACAATAGCAGAGGTTATTACGCTGACACCGACAGCGGTAGTTCCGATCTACGCGCGTTCGGCAGATGATCTGCGCGATCATAGACATGTAACCTCTTTGCTTAACCGGATCTATACTTCACCTTATGGTGTTGAGGTTCAGCCTGCGCTCTCCTTTGATGAGCGGGGACACCGCATCAATCACACTTCTTATGGAGTATTTGGTGCAGAGGGTGACGGCAATCAACCTGCTGGTTTCTTTCCAGTGCAGGAGGAGTTCATTGGAGAAGGTGGAAGTCTGGATTGGCCAGAAGCTGTTATCCTGAACAACACGCCGGAGATTGGCAAGGGTGGAGGTGTACAAAGAGAGGGATATGAGGCTATCGGGGGTCTTCGTTACGAGGCGCTTAATCTGTCTCCTGGTGACAGCCATTCTTATATAGTAGTTATGGCGATCCATAATGAGAGAATTGACGTGGATGCCTTGATGAACAAATATGGTACATCTGAAGCTTTTGATCATTTGCTTGAGGAAACTAAAGCCTTCTGGGCAGATAAAGTGAATATGGTAGAATTTCATACCGGTGATTCAGATGCTGACCAATGGATGAAATGGGTTACGATTCAACCCGTGCTGAGAAGACTTTATGGTAACTCCTTCTTGCCTTATCATGATTATGGAAGAGGCGGACGTGGCTGGCGGGATCTTTGGCAGGATTGTCTAGCACTCCTTATTATGGAACCGGCTGAAGTACGCAGCTTACTGCTGAACAACTACGCCGGGGTAAGAATAGATGGTAGTAATGCCACTATTATCGGTCAACAGCCTGGTGAATTTATTGCCGACCGTAACAACATCCCGCGGGTGTGGATGGATCATGGAGCTTGGCCGTTCTTAACGACTATGTTATATCTGGATCAGAGTGGTGATCTTGATTTCTTATTGCAGGAACAGACGTATTTCCGCGATACCTTTATGAGTCGCTGTAAGGAACGCGATAATTCATGGGATACCTCGCTGGGAAGTGATCTCAGAACTACTTCTGGTGAGGTTTATAAAGGTACGATTCTGGAGCATATCCTGCTGCAAAATCTGGTTCCGTTCTTTAATGTTGGAGAGCACAATAATATCCTGCTGGAGGGCGCAGACTGGAATGATGGTCTTGATATGGGCGCAGACCGGGGTGAGAGTGTAGCTTTCACAGCATTCTACGCAAGTAACTTATTGGATATTTCTCGTGTGCTACGTACGCTAAAGACTTCTAAAGGGCAAGAGACAGTTGAATTGGCAGAAGAAATGAAACTATTGCTAGATTCGCTTGGTGAGCAAGTGGATTATGAATCTGTATCAGGCAAGCATGAAAGACTTAATCAATATTATGCTGCCGCTCCGAACAAAGTCAGCGGTATTCGTGTAGGACTCGACATAGAGACAGTAGCGGACGATCTGGAACAAAAAGCAGAGTGGATCTTTAATCACTTGCGCCGCAATGAGTGGGTGGAAAGTGAACACGGTGGAGGCTGGTTTAACGGTTATTATAATAATGATGGGGAACAAGTGGAAGGGGAATTCGCAGAAGGCGTTCGAATGACGCTTACGGGTCAAGTATTCCCGCTGATGGGCCATGCAGCTGCACCAGAGCAAATTCCGCATATCATTGCCGCCGTGGATCGTAATCTACTGGATGACAAAATTGGGTACAGACTTAATTCCCGTTTCGGAGGGATCCAGCAGAATCTGGGTCGTGCCTTTGGCTTTGCCTTTGGACATAAAGAGAACGGTGCTATGTTCAGTCACATGACCATCATGTATGGCAATGCATTGTATAAACGCGGATATGTGAAAGAAGGACATAAAGTATTAGAATCTCTGTATAGCTTAAGTACTGACTTTGCAAAAGCCCGCATATACCCAGGAATTCCTGAGTATATTAACGAGCAAGGCAGAGGGATGTATACGTATTTAACAGGATCAGCAAGCTGGCTGCTGTTAACTATGGTTACTGAAGTATTTGGTGTAAAAGGTAAGCTAGGTGATCTTTTGTTGCAACCGAAGCTTGTTAAAGAGCAGTTTGATTCCGAGGGAAAAGCCTCTATTAAGACAATCTTCGCGGATCGCGAGTTTGAAGTGGTCTATAAAGCCACAGGAAGCTTAAACTACGGGGAGTACCAAATACACTCTGTTACCCTGAATGGCAGCGAGGTGACGCTGCAGCGCGGCTCAGGAAGTGCGATTATTCCGCGTGAAGAGTTGCTCTCTCTGCAGACAGAGAAATGCCACTTGATTGAAGTGACATTGGCGTAGCTTTATACGATATTTTAAGACGTCTGCACCGTTATTCATAGCGGCTGCAGACGTTTTTTTCAATAATGAATATTTATTCATTGTAACAATGAACGAAAGGGCGCGTTAGGTATGGGTTGCAGACTGTCAAATGGCATATTAACTGTCGATATCGCTGATATCGGAGAGTATAAGGGCACTCGTTTTGACTGGACAGGATTTATTACACAGGTGACATTAGAAGAGGGGAAACATACGTTTTGTGTGCCGGAAAGCTTGAAGCCAGGCGAAGGAACTGGAGGCAAGGGGCTTTGTAATGAGTTTGGCATTTCCCGGGCAATTGGATATGATGAAGCGCCAATCGGAGGCTGGTTTCCAAAAATCGGAGTCGGATTGTTACAAAAAGGAAATTCCCCATTATACAGCTTCAATGAGGAGTTCCCTTTAACCTCTTTTAGTAAGGATGTCGAAGCAGGGAATGATGCGGTCACATATACGATCCACCCAATGGAAAGCAACGGATATGCTGTGCAGCTAACCAAAACGATTTCTTTACAGGGGGATCAATTAACAATTGCATATGAATTGCATAACAAAGGTCAAAAGCCTTTCCATACGGAGGAATATATTCACAATTTCATCGGAATCGATGGGTTGAATATTGGGCAGGATTTTGAACTGCGTCTTCCGAGGGAACTCAAGGTAGTAGAACCAGAATCCTCCTATACGAAAGAATTGCTAGAGGTATCCGGGAATACTCTTACTTGGTCAAAGGAACCGGATAAACCCTTTTATTGCAAGTTGAGCGGTTGGGAAGGTCAGGAAAATGAGTTCACCTGGGAGTTGGTTCATAAGCCTAGTGGAACGGGCGTGCGAGAGAGTGGGGACTTTCCAGTAGAACGTATGGCCCTGTGGGGAGAAGGTCATGTAGTCTCTCCTGAAGTATTTGTGAACATTAGTCTTTTACCGCGTCAAAGCAAGAGCTGGCGCCGATCTTACCGGTTTTTCACTGCGAAATGAGTACCGTCTTAACCTTTTATGTGAATAATTATACTTGCTGGTGCGGGAGAATATTGCTATCATAACCATATCCATATTGATAGGAGAGAAAGGGTGGGGAGCAGTTTTGAATAAGAGAGCATACAATTTTAATGCCGGACCGGCAGCATTGCCGCTTACGGTACTGGAACGCGCACAAGCGGAGTTTGTTGATTTCCGGGAAAGTGGAATGTCTATCATGGAGATGTCGCACCGTGGTGCAATTTACGAATCCGTGCATAATGAAGCGCAGGAACGTCTGCTTTCGCTCCTCGGCAATCCGAAGGGCTATAAGGTATTGTTCGTACAAGGCGGAGCAAGCACACAGTTTGCAATGATCCCTATGAACTTGATTTCCGAAGGCCAAGTAGGTAGCTATGTAATGACAGGTAGCTGGGCGGATAAAGCTTATAAAGAAGCCAAATTGGTAGGAGGCGCTCATGTTGCTGCTTCTTCCGAAGATAAGAAATTCTTGGCTATACCTGAATTAAGTTCGATCAAAGCTGCGGAGAATGCTGCTTACCTTCATGTTACTTCCAACGAGACCATTGAAGGAACGCAATATGCAGAATTTCCGGATGCAGGCTCGATTCCGTTAATCGCGGATATGTCTAGTGATATACTTTGCCGTCCAATCGATGTGAACCAATTCGGAATGATCTATGCCGGAGCACAAAAGAACCTTGGACCTTCAGGCGTGACTGTAGTTATCGCGAAAGAAGAATTGCTTGCAGAATCACCTTCTAACATTCCTACTATCATGCGTTACAGCACTCATTATAAGAATAACTCTCTTTACAATACACCTCCATCTTTCTCTGTATATATGGTGAACGAAGTATTAAAATGGATTGAGGAGCAAGGCGGCTTAGCTGGCATCCATTCCAAGAACCTTGAAAAATCGGGTCTGTTATATGATCACATCGATGGAAGTGACGGTTTCTACCGTGGCGTTGCAGAACAAGGCAGCCGCTCTATTATGAACGTTACTTTCCGGATGCAATCAGAAGAACTCGAAAAGCAGTTTGTCAAAGCTGCTGAACTGGAAGGTTTTGTCGGCTTAAAGGGTCACCGCAGTGTTGGGGGCTTGCGTGCTTCCATCTACAATGCAGTTCCTTACGAAAGTGTAAAAGCACTGTCCGATTTCATGAACCATTTCCGGCAAACTCAAGGTTAATGAATTCTATCTATAACCTTCCGCCTTCTTGGTGGAAGGTTTTCAGTTTGTTTGGAGAAGCTATGGTTAGGCACTAGAGTAAAACATCTGGCTATTAAGCCTTTAGAGAGGAAGGAACCATATAATGGCACTCCATATCGTATTAGTCGAGCCGGAAATTCCGGCCAATACTGGCAACATTGCGCGTACTTGCGCCGCTACAGGCACTCATCTTCACTTGGTTCGTCCACTCGGATTCCGTACAGACGATGCTACATTAAAAAGAGCAGGATTAGACTATTGGCATGCTGTTACTATTGAATATCACGACTCCTTTGCTGAGGTTTTGGAGAAATATAACGAGGGGCGTTTCTTTTACGCAACGACGAAAGCAGAGAAAAGATACAGTGACTTTGAGTTCCAAGATGGCGATTTTTTTGTTTTTGGCAAGGAAACGAAGGGGCTTTCTGCAGAGATTCTAGAAGCAGGTAAAGAAACAAAAATGCGCATGCCAATGAGTGATGCTGTGAGATCTCTGAATTTATCCAATTCGGCAGCTATTATTGTGTACGAGGCGCTTCGACAATTGGATTTTCCTAATCTTATTTAAAAAAAGACAAATTTTTTATTTTTTTCAGCAGGATTCGACAATTAGGTAACGAAATATATTGAAAGAGCCGAAATAAGTAGTAGCTACTAAATAATTTTTCTTGAACAGGAGAGGTGTACGTTAGTTATGAAACCTGCTGGTGTAGTTCGCAAAGTGGATCAGTTGGGTAGAATTGTTCTGCCTAAGTCCCTGCGTAAAAGGTATCAGATGAATGAAGGCGACCCGGTTGAAATTTTGGTACAGGGTGACCATATCATCTTGGAGCGTTACCGTCCAAAATGTGTTTTCTGTGGATCAATGGATGGTGTAAGCGAATATAAAGATCGTTATATTTGTTCTGCATGCCTTTCGGAAATGACTCAATTGCCAAGACATGCCTAAGAAGTACATATTTTGAATTTTGACAGCCAAGAGCTTATAAAAAAACTGTCCTCTTCGTAGAACTCTTCTACTTGGGGGCAGTTTTTTTATGTATACGAAAAATGCCCCCGCACCAAGTGGCTGCAGGGACATATCGGCTTTATAGGCCTTTTGTTTTGTCGTCGTTGTAAGATGAGGTAAGGATGCCGACCGTAAATAACACAAATACGAACATTACGATCCAAAAGGTTAATGAGAACGACATACTGGCACCTCCAATAGCGAATGTATTCGTTATCAAGATTATAACCTGCAATTTAATAAAAATAAACGCAAATGTGATATGTTACATAGACAATTTACTATATTATTTAAAAAACAGGAAATTCGTTGGCACAGCTCTTAGATTTCCATCGGATGGTTTATTGATAACTCTTCCGTTAAAGATCAATGAGGAAGAGCCACCACCATCTAAATTATAAGCATCTACGAGGCCCATATTCGATAATTTGTTCTGAATCTCCTCCAGCTGTGCACCAGAGCTGCCATACTCATTATATCCATCTGCTACAAAAAGCAGGATCTGATCATCTTTATATTTGCCGATCACGGTACGTGGTGCCCGATTAGGGGATGTTTTCCACTTTTCGGGTATGGGTGTTTTAATGTTGTTTTTAAGGAGGACAGGCACAAAGGTGGCGCCGAATACCGGATCTAGCTGATCTAATTGTGCGCGACTGTAGAATTTCCCGCCGATTAATTGCCCGGATTTGTTCAGCCCAACAAAACTTAGGTCCTTGTACGTTGGCTCAAAACCGTATAAATACTTTCCATCCACTACAGTTGTGCTTAAGGGATAACGTTTTCCGGATTGATCTGCAAAACCGCCCGCATTAATACCAGCAATGGCACCATTACGCTGTACGGCATGCATAGTAGTTTCCGCACCGGAGGCTGTCTCCGCCAAGCTCATCTTCATAGCGGTCGGGTCCTTCAATTTGATTTTCAACGCATAAGCTTTGTAGTTTCCTGGATTCAATCGATATAACTCAACTCTTATACGGTCGCTGGTAACAATCTCTGAAGGTATACCAAGCTTGGCTGAAATCCTGCGGTTATAGATCAGTTCAGGCCGGTTCGCCTGAGTCTTTGCTGTTTCGACCAGCTTATTCATCGTAGTGGTAGTCTCTTTATATAGCTTGGCACTAGCGCTGACAGCATCAATGGTGTAAGCTGCGGAGGCCTCTGCCAGAGTCAGCTCTTTTTTTAAGGAAGCTGTTTCATTCACTGGCCCAGCGCTTGGTGTGAATTGTCCTACATCAAGGTCTAGCTGTAGCGGTGGTCGATACCACGACATACATATAAACAAGCCTATGAACGGTGCAGTTAGAAGCATGAAGAAGCGATTTACTCTTTTGACTGGCGTCATCATTTGATCAGATCCATTTCTTTCTTCAAAGCTTCTAACTGTTTGCTTACCTCACTCAATTGCGTATATAGCTTGTTGCTGTTATCTGTCTTGGCACTAGCATTATCTTTAGTGAAGGTTAATAGTTCGTTAAAGCTTTGCACTGTATTCTGCAATTCCTTCACTTCTTCAGAGAGAACGGCAATTTTTGCTTCATAGTCGGTCTTTAAAACGGTAAGCTGCTGCTGGCTCTGAGTACTAAGTTCGGTTAGCACTTGTTGCTTCAGATGGTTCGTGTAGCTGTATACAGCATATACGCCGAGTCCGATCATCATAATCCAGAACAGTAAAAACCATTTTACGGAAGGGCCGTTTCTCGCAGTAGTAGAGCGCGAGCGTACCGGGGACGTTTCCGCTAGCGGTTGCATTTTATCACCTCGGGTTGGTCTTTTTTTCAAGTCCCCATTCTATCAGACTTTGACAAGATTCGCAAAAATGTAAGAGAGTATGAAAACTAGAAAAAGTAATTGCATCCTATTAAACTACTGCGATACAATTTCTATAGATTGGAATTCTGATAGACGTACACAAGGTAACCAGCTAGAGATTATACAGACAAGTCATCATACAGCCTTGCTTGCGTTTTAACCGGAAACGCTGCGGCGCTTTCCTTTCTAGATGATTATATATAGAGCAGGGGGTCAGGGCATTAATGATGAAGGTTTGGCAGGTGGTCATTGTGGGGTGTCATCCTACAAGTATGCTGGGGACAAAATTGATTTTGGAAGAGGAAGAGGGGCTTAAGGTTCTGGGAATGTATTCCACTTGGGACGAAGGCGCTACCATCGTAAGGGAAAAAAATCCCGAGCTAGTGCTAGTAGATTATCATATGCCTGAGGGGAATATTGAGAGTGTGCTGTTAAATATGAAAAAAAGCTCACCAAACTCACATTTTGTCGTGATGACAGACGAAGACGGGCGAGAACTGCTTCAGCCCCTCGTAGAACTAGGAGCCAGCGGGATATTCTCGAAGGGAGCTTCTCCCCGTCAGCTTTTACAGCTGATCCTGGGTTTACGGGAGGGTTTTCTTTCAATGCCGTTGGAATGGATTGAAAAAGGAGCTTGGCCGATTTCGACATTTAAAGGATTAGATGATGTTCTGCAACTGACGGAGACAGAGATGTTTATCATGGAGCGAATCGTTCAAGGGATTACCTACGATAAAATTGCGCTTGAAATTGCGGTAAGCCGTCGGTCCATTGATAATTATTTGCGCAAAATCTATGTAAAGCTCGATGTTTCGACCCGGGCACAAGCGATTGAGAAATTCGCGCTCTTCTCAAGACAAAACAGGCAAATCTACGCCTAACCCACGCTTTACGACATAATGACGTATGGGGTGGAATATTCTTGGAGTAGAAGTAAGAATATCATGTTGAATGGGTAACCATCCCGTCCTTGGATGAGGATGACGAAGCCGTTTCTACTTGGTAACAGGGAAGGGGGATTTCGCATGATTTACGAATTTTCTGCTCGCGCACACACATTGTTGTCGTCATCGCTTCTTAGTATCCGCACCCAAACACGGAGAAGCTCCATGATATCGCTAGCTGAAGAATTACCAGCGGAAGAACTATTCCCATTGTCACTGCTTGCTGAAGCAGCATCTACGGTGATTTCAGCAGATGCGGGAGCACTGCAATATGGTGATCCTGCCGGGTACGGACCGCTTCGGGAGTGGCTTGCTGGGGATTGGCTTAAAGAAAAAGGGGTAAATGTTGTTGAGGGTGGAGTTCTGCTAACAACGGGTAGCCAGCAAGCCATTGATTTGTTGTCGCGGGTATATATTGATCCAGGAGATCGTGTATTAGTAGAAAATCCGACCTCTCCAGGATTTTTGCAGACTCTTCGGATGCAGGGGGCCGTTATTATTCCCGTACAGGGTGATTTGGACGGGCTTGATCCGGAGCATTTGCGGAGCCAGATCGAGCTGCATAAGCCGAAAATGCTGTTCGCAACCCCTAGCTTTACCAATCCAAGCGGCATTTTATGGAGTTTGGAGAGACGCCGCGCAGTATTGGATTTATGTATCGCATATAACATCTTGATTGTGGAAGATGATTCTTATGGGGATTTGCACTTCCAGAAGCAGGGTGAACACAAGGCCAAAAGATATCCGTCTTTGTATGCATTGGAAAATATCAGCGATGGCGGACATGTGCTTTATATCGGTTCGTTCAGCAAGACCGTTGCGCCCGCGCTGCGGACGGGCTGGGCGGCAGGCAGCCGAGTCTTGATCAGAATGATGTCTGCGGCTAAGCAGATGGCCGATTGGCAGTCGAGCGCATTAAATCAGCGGCTGCTGCATCATTTATTGGATGTGTCTGCGTTTGATCTGCGTGAGCATATCGCGCAGCTGAATCGAGAGTATAACACCCGTCTGAAGCTTATGGTGGAACTGCTCAAGCGGCCTGCTTGGAAGGGCAGCTCCTATGATCTTCCATCAGGAGGCATGTTCCTGTGGGTCGCACCACCAGAGGGAATGGATGTTATGGCATTGCTCAAATGTGCGCTAGGTAAGGGAGTGGCTTTTTTGCCGGGTCCGTTATGTAGTGTAGATGGAGTCAGCAATCACCTTCGCCTTAACTTCAGCCATCCCGGCCGGGATGAGCTGCTGCTTGGCATGAACCTGATGAGCGAAGCGGTTAAGGAGTTCACGGCACGGAGTTAGGTAGTGGAATGAAAGTTGGGAATGAAATGATTGAAATGATGAAAACACAAGACACTCTTAGAGCTAAAACACGGACAGAATTACAAGTCGGGCAAGACGAAGTGCGTGATGTGAGATTAATTAGGGAAATCCTCCCTAAAACTGGTCGATTTGAACTCTAAAATGGACTGTTTAGGGAATTTCTCCCTAAAAAATCAAGGGATACCCCGTTTTAGGGGGTAATCTGGCGAAAATCAGGGAGTAATTCCCTAAAAT
Organism: Paenibacillus sp. FSL F4-0122; assembly: GCF_038002845.1. Classification (NCBI taxonomy): domain Bacteria; kingdom Bacillati; phylum Bacillota; class Bacilli; order Caryophanales; family Paenibacillaceae; genus Paenibacillus; species Paenibacillus sp. FSL F4-0122. The sequence goes on along the minus strand of NZ_JBBODI010000001.1, from coordinate 346,230 downwards.
GCGGTTTTTAGCGTGTGAATCGAAGAATATTAGGGAGGATTTCCCTAATAACTTAGTGTGCCTTTTTCGGAATGGTGTTTTTAAAGCTTATTTTGCTTTGAATGATTTAGTATTAGTGGATGTTGAATGTAGCATAGGGGTTCTAATGTGAATAAATCAGCAAGAGTAGCATGTTTAAGCAAGAGTAGAGAAAATAGTAATTAGTAAATAGCGCTCGTGTTCGAGAGTGTAAATAAGTTAAATAAGTTAAAAAGTACAGTCACTTAGTGCCGGGTGAGGTACGCAGAGATATGAACGTGGTAAGAGTGAGATACGAACGCGAATGAAATCTGAATGTGGACGAATGAGTTACTAATGTGATGAGAATGATTTGCGAACGTGGGAAAAGCGAGTTACGCACGCGGTAAGAATGAAATAGAAATGTGGTATGTATGAGATAGAGCGTGGTACGAACGAGATTCTAGTGTGTTAAGAATGCAATCTGAATGTGATGAGCAAGATACTAATGTGTTAAGAATGCAATCTGAATGTGGTACGTATGAGATACTCATGAGATATGTGTGAAATAAGACATGATACGTATGAGATACTAGTGTATTAAAAATGTAATCTAAATGTGATATGAGTATAGTAAGAACGTGGTACGCACCAGATACTAATGTGTTATGTGTAAGATAAGAACATGGAATGTACAGAGATAAGATTCAAATAAGATTAGACATACGAAAAAGCATCCCGTAGTTGGGATGCTTTTTGGCGTTATTTAATATGTTATGTGTGCATCAGAATAATAAGTTTAAAGTCTGAGTAAATGATTAGAACCGAGGTAAAAGATTAGAACCCGACTAAAAGAGGTGCTCGATTGATGTACTGTCCAGGTTAGGTTAGCTAATTACTGGGATGATTGCTGTTATTGGGTACGCCGCTTGTTATCGCGGCATATTCAACCAGCGCCGCATGACCGGCTGGGGTTAGGGTATAACGCCCACGGCTTACCCGGTGAAACCAGCCGTAGTAGTTGTTCTGAAGCATAGCGGCGGCGGTGGGTACGCCGCTACGCTTCCGCAGCTCGGCCGGAGTGATGCCGGCTGAGCGGGGAGCGCTTCCTGCGGCCAATACGGCCGCTGGAAGCGTGCTTGAGGCAGCGCTAGGGGCACCGCTTCGCGTGCCTGCCGCCGCTGCCTCCCGTGCTGCCGCGTCCCCGGCAGCACGGCTCTCCGGCGCTGAGCTCAGCGCCGGAACCTGTTCAGCGGTGCCCGCCGCTGAACGTTTGGCAGCTGCGAGCGAAGCCTTCGCAGCTGCCTTCTCTGCAGCGGCGGCGGCGTCCGCCTCCGCTGCTTGCAGAGAAAGCGCGACACGCAGCGCTTTCTCACGGTAGGCCGTCACGAGCTTGACGCGCGTGCTGCCGCCGGTGTTGTAGTCTCCGCTGCGCTCGCGGAACTCATAGAGCAGGCGCTCGCGCCGCCGCTTGTTGCTGCGCTGCGCAGGCGGCTTCTCGTCTGGCTCTACAAGCACCTCGACCAGCGGTGCTTTGGTCTTATAAAAGATAACGGTGATCAACCCAAGACCGAGCCGGCGGCATAACCCGCTAAGCTCGCCCCAGCGCTGGTTCACCGCACCTTTTTTATCACGGACACGTTCCACTGCGAGATAGACGATGGGACTGAGCTTCAACCGTTCTACCCCTTGCAGCAGCAAGGCGAGATTGAATGATTTTTTCATCTCCACGATCAGAGGATGCTCAACGTCCTCCCGAATCCCCACCAAATCGCAGGTCCGGACCTCACCTTTGATGCTGTAACCCTGCTTTTCAAAAAAAATCTTCAAAGGAGCGTACAGCTCCGTTTCATGTCGTACCGCCATCTTGTCACTCCCGTAGGCCTTTATTTTCGGGTTTCTCAATAAGGTTTTACAGCCATTTTCTGATTCTCTATTATAGCACAGTAAAAAAGAGGTCAACTATTCCGCGCTTGCCGCATAGGTATGTAATACACTTTTTAACGCTATAGGAGAGCAAGTAGAAGAGCAAGTAGGAGCGCAAGAGGAGGCAGCGAGCAATGGACATTTTTGAGCGTATAGCTTCGTATCGGGCTGAGAACGACCGGTTGGCGTGGAGCGGCACCTTCAAGCAGTATATAGAACTGTTGAGAAAAGACCCCTCTCCCGCAAAAACCGCTCACTCCCGCGTTTATGACATGATTAAGTCGCACGGCGTAGAGGACATAAACGGACGCAAACGGTATAAGTTTTTTGAACAGGAGATTTTTGGACTTGATCGTGCAGTCGAAAAGTTGGTCGAGGAATATTTTCACTCTGCAGCACGTCGGCTTGATGTTCGCAAACGGATTTTGTTATTGATGGGACCTGTCAGTGGGGGGAAATCGACCCTGGTCACGCTGCTTAAACGTGGTTTGGAACAGTACTCGCGGACAGATGCGGGTGCGGTATACGCAATAGAAGGCTGCCCGATGCATGAGGACCCGCTGCATTTGATCCCGCTGGAGCTCCGTCCGGAGATTGAGAAGGAACTTGGTGTACGTATTGAGGGCAACTTGTGCCCATCCTGCCAGATGCGTCTGAGAAATGATTATGCTGGTGACATTGAGCAGGTTAAGGTGACGCGTGTTATTCTGTCAGAAGAAGAGCGGGTAGGGATTGGTACCTTTAGTCCATCTGATCCGAAGTCTCAGGATATCGCTGATTTGACAGGAAGTATTGATTTTTCGACCATTACTGAATTTGGTTCGGAATCTGATCCGCGTGCCTACCGTTTTGATGGTGAGTTGAACAAGGCTAACCGTGGGCTGATGGAATTTCAGGAAATGCTCAAATGCGACGAAAAGTTTTTATGGAACCTGCTGTCACTGACGCAAGAAGGCAATTTCAAGGCTGGCCGCTTCGCGTTGATAAGTGCGGACGAAATGATAATTGCTCATACAAATGAAACCGAGTATAAGTCGTTTATTTCTAATAAAAAGAATGAAGCGCTCCAGTCCCGTATGATTGTTATGCCTGTTCCGTATAACCTCAGAGTTTCGGAAGAGGAAAAAATCTACGCGAAGCTGATCGCCCAGAGTGATATGAGTCATGTGCATATTGCGCCACATGCGCTGCGTGCCGCCGCTATTTTTTCCATCCTAACCCGTCTTAAAGAAAGCAAAAAACAAGGTATGGATCTGATCAAAAAGCTGCGGATGTACGATGGTGAAGAGGTCGAGGGCTATAAAGAGGCCGATCTTAAGGAGATGCAAACGGAGTATTTAGATGAGGGCATGTCCGGAATTGATCCGCGTTATGTTATCAACCGCATTTCCAGCGCTCTGATCAAAGGAGATCTGCAGTGCATGAACGCACTGGATGTCCTGCGGGCGATAAAGGATGGCCTGGATCAGCATCCATCGATTACAAAAGAGGAGCGGGAGCGTTATCTGAACTTCATCTCCATTGCCCGCAAGGAATATGATATTTTAGCGAAAAGCGAAGTACAAAAGGCATTTGTCTACTCCTTTGAGGAATCTGCGAAGACACTTTTTGAGAATTATCTAGATAATATCGAAGCCTTCTGCAATTGGTCGAAAATTCGTGATCCGCTGACGGATGAGGAAATGGAGCCGGATGAGCGGTTAATGCGTTCGATTGAAGAGCAAATTGGTATCTCTGAGAATGCAAAAAAAGCGTTCCGTGAAGAGATCCTGATCCGGATTTCCGCGTATTCACGCAAAGGGAAGAAATTCGAGTACAACAACCACGACCGCCTGCGGGAAGCGATTGAGAAAAAGCTGTTCACAGACCTCAAAGATATCGTCAAAATCACCACCTCGTCCAAAACACCTGATGAAAGTCAGCTCAAACGAATCAATGAGGTATGCGCCAGACTTATTGATGGACATCACTACTGCCCAATCTGCGCCAACGAGCTGCTGAAATACGTGGGAAGTCTGCTAAACCGTTAAAAAGAGTTCATTTATGCGGGGTGTTCCAAAAGCCATGAAAATGGCTGTGGAGCACTCTTTTTTTGTCCTTCCATGTTTTACTGCCTCCTTTTACCCTCCTAATGTTGATCTAAACGCCGCCACCCATCTGACTAATTTGGCTGTTGTGCGTAGGAAGTTGCTAAAGGACACAGGAGACCCTAAACGTAGATTTTGAGCATCTTTAGCAGGCTATTGGACCCTATGGTCGCTATTAGCAGGAAAAACCTAAATATGAGCCGTTTTTTGAGTAATAGCTGCACTGGAGTCCGAAACTCCGCTCAAAAGGCGATATTTTGGAAAATAACGTCATCTGGGTCCTTTAGTCAGTCGTAGGGAGCAACTGAAGTGTAAGTAGGTTACGTGAATCCAGCGTTGTCTACTTCGAGGCTTACCCAAAATGATGGCGGCCAAGAATACGCAGAGTTGTGATCCTTCTGTAAATGGAGGGGCTCGCTGCTCTGTTTTTTTATACAGGCAATAATGCAGCTCAGCAAAACAGGAACAGTCCATCTCATGCGCAGTTGATATAATGAAATCACCGTACGGGGGAAGGCTGGTGCTGCACTTGAATTACAGTAAAGATATAGAAAAATGTGTTGAATATATAGAAGCTCATATCAAAGAAAATATAACGGTGGAAGAAATAGCGACTGAGGTCGGATATTCGGTGTATCATTTTTGCCGAGTGTTCAGCTTGTGCAAGGAAATGTCTGTGATGGAATATGTTCGGAGCCGAAAATTATCCTTAGCCTCAATTGAATTATTTGCTGGAAAAAAGATCATTGATATTGCGCTGGACTATGGTTTTGAAACACAAAGTGGCTTTACTAAAGCTTTTCGCAAAACCTTTGGTTATAGTCCGACACAATATGCGGCGCGGATGGATGGGTTTAGTAAAGGAAATTCAATATTTGATATCGGAGGTTATATTATGAATCCTGTTTTTGTTCGTAAGCCTGCTTTTAAGGTGGCTGGTTATGGTATCCAAACTAATGTTGCGGGTAGTATGTACACTAAGGATATTGCTTCTTTTTGGAGCCATTATGAGGGTGAAAACCTGGAGTCCAAAATGTATAAAATACTAAACCCGCCTAAACACGGAGAAGTTGGTTTATGTATTCCGTCTTCAGATAACGGCAATGCCACCTATCTTTTGGGTGTTATTGTTGAGGACTACTCCAAGGTAGAAGCTGATATGTTGACGATGGATGTGCCAGAAGCCGAATATGCCGTGTTTACAACACCTCCAGTGGATACTTCAACAGATACAGAGCAAATACAGTTTGCCCAAGTCATAAAAAGCAGCTGGAAGTACATCTTCGAAGAATGGTTTAAGGATAGTGGTTACGTTTATGACGAGACTAAACTGGATTTTGAGTTTTACGATGAACGCTGCCATTCGCGGCCAGATACAGTGATGGAGATTTACGTTCCTGTGAAAAAGTTGACTGAATAGTCGATAAGGGCAAATACCGCTCGGTGATAATTGTAATTTCTGAAATGTTTGGACTTTATGTCGCTGACAAAGGCGAACGCTACGCGCCTACATTTTTAAACTTCCTTACGTTACGTTCACCTGGGCATTTGCCATGTGCAGTTATTAAGTCGATATGAGGGTGTCGATGAAGGTCCGCAGCGTGTTACCGCTGCGGGCCTTCTTTTTTAGGAATTCCCATATGGGAAACGTAGATACCTTGGAGGAGTTATACATCGAAATTAATACGTTTGACGAGTATGATCTTCCGTAGTTTAATAGAGTCAATTAATAAGGTAATTCGAAAATAACGGAGAGTGAAGCAGATGATTAGAGAAGCGAGAGCTGATGACTGGAAAGACATAGCGGAATTATTAGAACAGTTGGGATATCCGGATACAGAAATGTTCATGCAAGAAAAAATAGAAAAGCTAATCCTACATCCGGATGAGGAATTATTGGTTTTTGAGGAAGATGATAAAGTGGTAGCTTGTATTTCCATGCATTACATACCCCAATTAGGTCTGGTAGGAGAGACTGCAATTATAAGTTATCTTGTGGTGAGTAATGCCATTAGGAGCAAAGGAATTGGACGAAAGCTTGAGGAGTATTGCGCTGATTTAGCTAGAAAAAGAAACTGTGATAAAATTCAGGTTCATTGTCATTCCAGAAGAACTGATGCGCATAGATTTTATGCTCGACAAGGGTTTGTTGAGGCTCCAAAATATTTCTCGAAGTCGTTAAAAGAATCTGAATCCACATTTTAGTCATAGCAAAAAGCGGCAGACCAGGGTGTTAATACCCGTTTAGGTCTGCCGCTTTTTTTAGTTTAAATAAATTTCCGCTGCACCTTTTTACCATCGTATGAAAAACGCGCCTTTTTGTCTTCCACAACTGTTTGTAGATGAACTGTGCGCCCCCATAAAGAGTAGATGTGAGGGAGTGTGCGCTCCAGGTACTTCAGATCCAGCTCGATGCTTTCATAGCGATGAGTTATAAATAATTCACCATTCTTCTCGAAGTCTGCATCCTCAATGACCAAGTAAGGAGACCCGCCATTGACCCGGGCGAGCACCAGTTGATCGCGTACATTTTCCCATGCTTTATCGGTGATTTTCCATTCGGGGCCTTTTTTCTCAAAAACATAAAGATCGAGGTCGTTCACCAATTCCTTAGATAGATAGCTGCGGATAAAAGAGGTATCGGATTCCAGCTCACGTACTTCAAAGATTTTCTCGCGGTCCCAGCGGCGTTCGATGTCTTCAAAGATTTTCAGCCCCAGATAGTAAGGATTCAGGCTTTGCCGTGAGGGCTGCACGACGGATGAATTCAGTTTTGCGTATTCCACTGTTTCCTCTTCGGTCAGATCTAGTTCGCGAACGATGCGCTGATGCCAGTAGGAAGCCCAGCCTTCGTTCATGATCTTTGTTTCCATCTGTGGCCAGAAGTAGAGCATTTCGTCATGTAGCATCGTCATAATGTCACGTTGCCAATCCTCCAAAACAGTGGAATATTGCTGAATGAACCAGACCATATCTTTTTCTGGCTCTGGGGGGAAAGCACGATTTCCAGAGGGTGCTTCCTGCGGACCGGTAGTGCTTTTATCTAGATTCCATAATTCGTCATAAGGATTGGATGATTTCGAGCCACCTGGAGGGGCATCTTTGAGCTCCTTCATCTTAGCTTCCAGCAGGTGAGTTTTGCCCAGCTTGCGTGGTTGGATCAGACTGGGGTCTATATGCTCCTGGATAGCCAGCACTGAATCGATGAAGCTCTCCACAGCATCAGTTCCGTAGGTTACAGAATAACCGGCAATCCGATCTGCTGTAGCTGACATACTCTCGACCATATCTCGGTTGGACATGGAGAAACGCATATTATTTTTGAAAAAATCACAGTGCGCTAGCACGTGGGCAACAATCAGCTTATTCTGAATCAGTGAATTTCCATCCAGCAGGAAGGCATAACAAGGGTTGGAGTTAATAACGAGCTCGTATATTTTGCTCAGTCCGAAATCGTATTGGGATTTCATTTTATGAAAGGTTTTTCCAAAACTCCAGTGTCCAAATCGTGTAGGCATTCCATAAGCGCCGAATGTATAAATGATATCTGCGGGGCATATTTCATAACGCATGGGATAAAAATCTAAACCGAAGCCAGTGGCTATTTCCGTAATCTCGGCAATTGCCCGCTCTAGCGCATTAATTTCTTCGCTTGGCATGAATCTTTCTCTCCCTCCAGCTTGGGCTTATGCTGCAACCTATTCTGACAAGGCTGCAAAGGTTCCGCGACAACGTCCGGGACTGTTCCATTTATATATATGGGAGAGTAGATGAGTGTATGACGTTCTGAATTTCTGAGCAAAGATAATGTGATTTTGCATACATTATTGGAAGGACGCACTAGCTTTTTTTGTATGCGATTCTATCAACGGTACCCTTCTCGGTGAATTCGGACTCAGATGACGTTATTTGCAAATTTCCAGCCTTTTGAACAGGGTTTCGGACCCCACAGACGCTATCCCACAGAAAGAGGCTCATATGTGGTGTCTTTCTTACCAATAGCGGCTATGGGGTCCGTTAGCATACCAAAAGTGGAATAATACTGCGATTAGTGTCATCTGTGTCCGATAGGCGCCCAATAGGTGCCCAATAGATGCTCCATATGTGTTCGAGAAACAGTTCCATAGATGCCCGATAGAAGCTCCATATGAGTTCGAGGAGCAGTTCCATAGGTACCCGATAGAAGCTCCATATGTGTTCGAAAAGTATTCCATAGGTACCCATAGTACTCCACAAGTATCCGATTAGTACTCCATAAGTGTTCGAAAAGTACTCCATAAGTGTCCAATTAGTGCTTCACAAATTCCAGATTGCTCACCACACGAGCATAAGCAGTTCAGAGTTCCCAACCCTCAGTACACAAACCTCCGTTGCGCCCAATAGCTGAATAAGAAGATTGAAGCCTCGGTCAGTAGCTTGGCGGCGACAAGCGGAATAATCAGCTTTTCATTATAGAAATAGAGTAGCCCATAGTTGAACAACAACACGAGGATCACCAGCGCAAAATATTTGGGAAGCGACGCCTGAATCTTGGAGCGTTTGCCGCCCGTGAAGACATATTTTCGATTCATAGAATAGTTGAAGACAGAACTGCACAATCTCGCGGCCGCGACGGACAGGAATAGGTTATGGCTGAGACTCTGGAACAGGAATAAGAGTGTGAAGTCGAGCAGGGCAGACAGCAGCGAAGAAGTGCTGAACATTAGTATCGGCAGGTATATCCGGAAGGAGTCCATCAGAGGCCGGAAATGGGAGGATTTATTATCGTCCAGATAGACGGTATCGATGTACTCTTCCGTAATGGTGTACCCCTCTTTATGGGCAGTCAGCAGCATGTTCATTTCATATTCAAACCGTTCGCCGGGAATCTGGCATAGCCAATCAAGCATTGGTAGAGGGTAGCCGCGCAGACCAGTCTGTGTATCATAAATCTTAGTGCCTGTAGTTAAGGAAAAGACCGTCCGGGTTACCGAGTTGCCGAAGCGGCTGCGCAGAGGAATGGTTCCGGTGAACCTGCGGCTGCCGAGTACGATTCCCGGGGGAGTCTGGTTCCGCAGAGATTCAACGATTCGGTTAATATCATAAGGCAGATGTTGGCCGTCGCTATCCGCGCAGACTACATAATCCGGCAGACCAGCCTCCTGAATATACTGGAACCCTGTCTTCAGAGCACGTCCTTTTCCGAGGTTGACTTCATGGGTTAGGACAGTGCAGCCGAATGCTTCTGCCATATCGAAGATTCCACGGTAGTGCGGGCCGCTGCCGTCATCTACAAGAACAATAGGTTCAAGCTGGAAATTATGCAGCTGTAAAATCAAATCGAGCAGTCGTTCATCTGGCTCATAGGCTGGGATCAGTATAGTCATGATGTTGCACCCTCCTTGATATAAAGAATGTCGCTGACGCCCCGCTCCTTGTTTTTGCCCTGCGGATTATTTACGACCCGTCCCATGAAGTACATAGTGGATGAACCACCGCCGTCCAGATTGTAGGCTTCTGTGGCGCCAAGGTCGGACATTACATCGGCTAGCTCAGTAAGGGTCATCCCACGGCTGTACCCTTCATTGCGCCCGTCAACTACGACAAAAACATAATGGTTTGGTTCGATCATACCAACTGCGGTGCGGGGATTCGCATTCTGGATGGAATGGTTGCCGAAGTTGGTATCGATTTTGACATTGCTGAAATCACTGGCAATCTCCCCGTCCTGAATCAGAATCGGGCCAAAGGAAAGGGTATCGGTGGCCCCTTGCGCCAGCAGTTCAGAGGAAGAAATCTCTTCCTCGTTATAGGTTTGCATCGTTCCGTCATCGAACAGCGCCATTGCATCCCGCACAGGATCATCACGATACACCGTGCCGTTACGGATAATCACTCCGTCATTGCGGAAGCCATAGTAATCCCCGTTGATGGCAAATATCGCATTGTTCGCGGAAGCAATGTCCGAGGTATCCTCAGTGATGTTTGTTCCAAAGCTGTTGTCGGCAAAGGCAGTGCGCAGGCTGCTCGCTTCCTTGAGGACGACATCAGCGACAAAATAGGTGATCTGGTCTGAACCGGACCCTGTCTGCACTTGATCGATCTGGATCTGAATATCATCGCTGGAGTAATTCCAGTCATCAGAGGTTGCATTAACTTTGGCAGCTGTAACGGCTGTAGCTCCTGAGCTGCTAGTTGTAGCTGCATCATCCGCAACCACGACTTCGACATGTTCGATTAAGTAACGATCTGCCAGACTATATATCACTGTGCCGAGAAGCAGGAGGACAATGATCATGACGATCAGCAGTTTTCGTTTGAAGCTCCAGGCTTGTTTACTTCTCTTGTTCAACATTGAAGCATCACCTCTTTTTGTAAGTTGTTAAGGCCATCATACCTGGGCTACCTTTAATGAAACTGAAATAAAAACTGAAATAGTAAGCGCTCCGGGAAATTGGTATAATTTAACGAAGAGGTTTTCGACTACGGGGAGGTTTGGACATGCCACAGCGTGTGCTGCTGATTGAGGACGACGAAGCAATCAGTGAAATGGTCAGGTCTTATTTGGTAAAAGAAGGTTATGAGATTGAAGCTGTATTTGACGGTGAAGTAGCGGAGAGAACATTTCGGACCGGGGGTCCATTTGATCTTGTACTGTTAGACCTTATGCTGCCGAAGCGTAGCGGGACTGACATTCTTCAGACTATCCGTGCGGGGAGTCTGGTTCCAGTGTTGATCATGTCCGCCAAAGACAGTGATGTAGATAAAGCGCTTGGGTTAGGCTTTGGGGCAGATGATTATATTACGAAGCCCTTTTCTATGATTGAGCTAGCGGCTAGGGTGAAGGCAGCGATCCGTCGTGCAGGTTATGCATCTCCCAGTATCCAAGTGGAAGATCAAGCTCCGGTGAAGCAAATGATCTCCATTGGCCGATTGACTGTAGATTTAGATAACTTCTCTGCGTTGAAGAATGGGGAAGAAGTAAAGCTAACGTCGAAGGAATTTCATATTCTTAAGCTGTTTGTGACGCATCCGGGCCGAGTATTTACCAAAGCGCAGATTTATGCGAGCGTATGGGAGGATGATTATTTCGGGGATGAGAACGTCATTAATGTACATATGAGAAGATTGCGTGAAAAAATAGAAGACGACCCCTCCCATCCCGAATACATTAAGACGTTATGGGGCATCGGGTATAAGCTGGGAGAACAGCTATAATGATTGCGGGGCTAGGTGTTGTCATTGTGCTCTTACTGGCCGTCATTGTCTGGCAATATCAGAATTCGCGTAAAGCTTCTAATGATTTGCGATATATGCATGACAAGTTAAGCAGCATTATGGAAGAAGGCTCACATGAAAGATTGCTGCTGTTCAGCGGTAATTTGGAGCTGCAAAACGTGCTGATTGACCTGAACCGGCTGCTGGATATCAATCATAAAGGAAGCATTGAGCGTGTGAGGCTGGAGAAATCCATGCGTAATATGCTGTCTAATATTTCTCATGATCTTAAGACTCCGCTAACGGTTGTGCTTGGTTATATTGAGACCATTCAGCAGGATGAGCATTTGCCGGCTGAGGAACGGGAACGGATGATGAAGATGATTCATCAAAAAGCCAATGAAGTGATCCAGCTGATGAACAAGTTTTTTGATTTGTCCAAGCTGGAATCAGGAGATCGGGAAGTTGCTCTTTCACGAGTTGAGGCAGGTGAAGTATGCAGACGCAACATCCTTTCTTTCTATGATATCCTCAGTGCTAAGGGCAGTGAGGTGGAGATTGAGATTCCGGATGGGGCTGTTTACTTCATGGGAAATGAAGAGGCTCTTGATCGAATATTGTCCAATCTGTTGTCGAACGCAATTTCTTATGGCGACGCGGGGGGCGTATTAGGATTAAAGCTCTATAGTGATGAGAACAAAGTATACATAGAGGTGTGGGACCGGGGAAAGGGCATTAGTGAAGTACACCAAGATAAAGTATTTGAGCGTCTGTATACGCTGGAGGATTCAAGAAACCGGGCTTATCAAGGCAGCGGTCTAGGTCTGACGATCACCAAAAGATTAACGGAGCAAATGAATGGAACGATTACACTGGTTAGTCAGCCGTATGTGAGAACGGTGTTTACCCTTACTTTTCGCAGATTACGCTTCTAAGGAATAGAATTGTGCGCAGCTTAAGATTTTCGTAAGAAACGAGTAATAAAAAAGAAAATTCTGCTGTGTACAATAAGAACTAAGGAAGACGAGACGAAAACAAAGGGGAGCGCGGAATTGACTACAATACTTCGGACAAGAAATTTAACGAAAACCTATCAAGGTAAAGAAGTCGTAAGCAATGTGAATATGAATATTAAGCAAGGTGAAATTTACGGGTTTCTTGGACCCAATGGTGCTGGCAAAACTACCGTGATGAAAATGGTCACGAACCTCGTTAAACCTACGAGTGGAGAAATTGAATTTTTTAATGAAAAAATGACAGAGCATTCTTACGAAATGCTGAAGCGGATGGGCTGCATCATTGAATATCCCGTGTTTTATGATAAATTGACAGCCAAGGAAAATCTGATTTTGCACGGAGAGTACATGGGCTATTATGATCCGCAAGCGATTGGTGAAGCGCTGGAGCTCGTAAAGCTCACAGGTGTCGATAAAAAGCCGGTGAAGCAATTTTCACTTGGGATGAAGCAACGACTGGGTATTGCCAGAGCCTTCATGACGAAACCTGAGCTGCTCATTTTGGATGAGCCGATTAACGGGTTAGATCCTGTGGGAATCAAGGAGATGCGTGAAGTGTTCCGGATGCTTAGCCGTGAATATGGAATGACGTTACTTGTATCTAGTCATATTCTGGGGGAAATAGAGCAGATTGCTGATACGATCGGTGTGATCCGGCAGGGTGCTCTGGTAGAAGAAGTGGCGATGGATTCCATTCGTGGCCAAAATACTGAATATATCGAAGTGGTTACGAATGAGATTAATAAAGCAGTGTATGTGTTGGAGCATAAGCTTGGGCTTAATAATTTCAAAGTGCTGGACCATATTACAGTAAGAATATATGACGATGGAATCTCACAGCGTGATCTGAATAAGGCGTTAGTGCTAGCAGATGTGGAAATTGAGAGTATCAGCAAAAAACAACATACGCTGGAAGATCATTTTCTGCAATTGATTGGGGGTGAAAGCATTGCTTAAATTAATATCTTTGGAGATTCGGAAGAATAAGCTAAAAACGCTTCTTACAGGTGCTGCAATCGTTAATCTTGCGATTCTTGCTTTTATGATTATGGTTTTATTCGTTGATCAAAATGAGAGCGAACCGTCGTTTGCTTCTTATGCAGAGTTGTTTGAGGGTGTGTTCGTTTTTGTAAAGGCTGCTTATATTATTTTCGCTTCGGTTATTATTAGCAAGCTGGTGATTGATGAGTATAAGAACAACACCATTACTCTTCTCTTCATGTATCCTATCTCACGTAAAAAGCTAATGACTGCGAAAATATTGATAGTGTTCGCCTTCACATTTGTTGCCATTATCGTGGCAGACATTGTAGTCGGCGCTATCCTAATAGGATTCAATTCCTTTGCAGGGCTAATTCCGGGTGAACTGACCCTTCATGTAATCACATCAGAGCTGATTAAGTTAGGCGCAAACGCATTTTATGCCGCGGGTATCGCTCTAATTCCATTGTACTTTGGGATGAAGAAAAAATCAGTCCCAGCCACCATCGTCTCAGCTGTGTTAGTTACCTCCCTAATTTCTGGGGGATTTGATCAAGCGCGTTTAGGTAATTTAGCGGCGGTGTCGATCTCACTTGGTTTGCTAGGAGCAGCCATTGCCTATATGGCCATTCGCAACATTGAACATAAAGATATCGCCTAATAGATTCGGAATTCCCCCCTTTTATAACCCTTTTGTAACGATGAAAAAGCATCGTGATTGGGGTTATAAAGGGGGGATTTGACGTTTATCTACGACTGATTTCCGTAATTTTGATATAATAGATATGAAATATATTTTAAATTTTAGATGAACATTGCCCGTTTAGGGGTAATGATAATGGATGAGAGAGCCTGAGGGGATGTGAACTGTGGATAAAGACTGGACGTCCATTCTGAGACGGTTGCTTTCGGAAGAGAGCGCTTATAAATCGTTATATGACCATCATCCTGATTTGATATTCGTTCTGGATAGACAAGGTCGCTGCGTAGGAACCAACCTAACGTTCCATCTAGGCTCCGGCGCAGAAGCGCAGTTTCAAAATACAAGTCCGATATCAGCAAAGAGAAAAAAACTTGGCAATATTGCTAGTTTTGAGGCTGCTCTGCAGGGGAACTCCTCAAGCTTTGAGCTACAAGATTTAGAGAATCCCAAAAAAGGCTCGAATTGCGTAGGCGTTAAACTTTTACCGATCAGAACGGAAGAAGGGATCGCCGGGGTATTCGCGATTACCAAAGTAGCTAACGGAAGCGCTCTTTTACATGCGGAATTGTTACAAGACTGGTTGGATGAATTGGCAGACACCTTGGACACTGAAATACCTGCCAAGGGAGAAGCGGAGGTAAGCTCCAAAGATACCTCAATAGTAGCTGTGAAGGATCAACAATCGAGTCTCATTCTGAATTCTGTCTCTGCGGGAATCTTTGTGCTCGATACAACGGGGCGAACTCTTTTTATTAACCGTGAGGCAGCAGATATGCTAGGCTATCAACCTACAGAATTGATGGGTCTGAAGCTTATGGATTATATCCATCATATCCAAGGTGACGGTTCGCGCTATTCGACGCCTGATTGCCAGATTAGTCTTACGATAGAGGATGGAATCATCCGTAAAAAAGATGATGAGATCTTCTGGCGTAAGGATGGCACCAGTTTTTTTGTTAATTACCGGGTGGCACCTCTTATTGATGAAGGGCTGATCGCAGGTGCGGTTATTGCCTTCAGTGATATTACGAATGAGCGAGAAATCATTCGTGCCAAAGAATCAGCAGAGCAGGCAGCGCAAGCCAAATCTGATTTCTTAATGATGATGAGCCATGAAATTCGGACGCCGATGAACGGGATGATCGGAATGGCTGATCTATTGTTGGATACTGAGCTTGGAGAAGAGCAGCGAGGTTATGCCGAGATTTTACGCAGCAGTAGTTATACGTTATTGCAGATCTTGAATGACATTCTTGATTTCAGCAAAATGGAAGCAGGTAAAATGTCACTGCAATCCGAGAAGTTTGATCTCCGCGAAATGATCTCAGACGTCATTGATTTATTTGCACCGAAAGCGGAAGAGAAGAAGCTGGCATTACGGTGGTGGATGGATACTAGCGTTCCAACCATAATCATTGCTGATCCGATCCGCTTGCGGCAGATTGTCGTGAATCTGGTAGGCAATGCGCTGAAATTCACTGAACGTGGGAGCGTGACCCTATCGGTGAAGAACATTCCACTATCTGATGAACAAGAATTTTTGTTGGAATTTTCAGTGCGGGATACAGGTGTAGGAATTGCCGGTAACAAACTCAATCTGTTGTTTCAATCTTTCTCACAGCTGCATCCGTCCATAAACCGTAAATATGGAGGCACAGGCTTGGGACTGGCGATTTGCAAGCAGCTCGTTGAGCTGATGGGTGGGACGATCTTTGTAGAAAGTGAAGAGAATCAAGGTTCTACGTTTCGTTTTATGCTGCCTTGCAGAGCAGAAGATATAGAGCTGGAAGTAACTTCAAACTAGGGGGGGTTACACACAAATCTCCGGTCCATTTGCTTAAGAAGCAATGGCCGGAGATTTGTGTGTTATTAGTCCTGAAGCATATACATGAGACCTACAGTATGCGGCCCACAATGGCTGCCAATTACACAACCAGCATGGAGAATTGCTATTTCATTAACTTGAGTTTTCTCTCGTAGTGCTGACTCCAGATAGAGTGCATCTTCTTCCGCCAAGGTATGGACAACGATGAGCAACTCTTTATCCATTCGATCGATGTGAACCAAAGCGTTCTGGAGCATTTGTTCCACAGCTTTTTCCTTTTTGCCACGGATTTTGCTAGTAGGTATGATGCTTCCATCTACCAGTCTAAGAACAGGACGGATTTTGAGTAGACTACCGATGAAGTTCTGCATGCCTGAACAGCGTCCACCCATATATAAGTAATCTAGCGTATCCACAACGAATTCAGTTTCCACAAGGTTGCGGCTGTGCTCCAGCAGGGCTGCAATCTCCACCGCAGTGTGGCCTTTTTTAGCAGCTCTGACAGCCTTCATAACAAGGAGGGCAATGCCTCCGCACAAGGTTTGCGAATCTATGACCTGTACGCGTCCCTCAGGAAATTCCCCGGCAGCCAAAAGTGCATTCTGATATGTAGAGGATAGTGAGGAGGAGAGACTGATATATACAATATCTTGTCCGCTACTAATCACGGGTTGAAATGCAGCAATGAAATCTGCTGGCGAAGGTGCTGCCGTTTTCGGCAATACTCCACTAGCGGCTACACGGCGATACACTTCCTCGGGTGTAATATCTTCACCATCTTTGTAGGTACCTTCTTCAAATACTACATAAAGAGGAACGATGCCGATGTCATAAGTATCCTTCCAGTTTTGAGGTAAATCGGAAGTGCTGTCTGAAAATATTTTTACAGTAGACATGAAATTCTCCTTCACCGATAATTCGGATGACAATAATCAATAATCATTATAGAACTATATAATCTATTTATTATACCAAGACTATGCCAATTCTCAAAATGAAATAGTAGGCAATCACAAGAAAAAAGACTATCGAGGTTTCGATAGTCTTTCTAGTTCTATTCTTTTTTCGTAACAGGGATCCATATCTCACAGCGATAGTCCTCTGCGTCTGGTCTCCCCGGAAGATATAGCTCAAACTCAGGCCCGCCTGTATGCTCGTAGCCTGTGGAAGGGAACCACTCCTGGAAAATGCGTGCCCATACCTGCTGGATAGCATCAGGCATCGGCCCTACTGAGGTGAACACAGCCCAACTTGCAGCTGGGATTGTTGTAGAAGCAAAGCCCTGTGCATCAGTCTCTGGAGTAGCTTCGACAGCGATCCAATAGGAGAAGGTTTCTTTATCATGGTTCATGTCAGAGCAGATGCCTAATAAATCCTTATCTCCACCGAGCTCAATCAGCTTATCCGACGTACCATTTTCATTAGCTTCTATCCACAACTGAGGGATGCGGCGCAGATTCTCCCCATCTTTCGTTGTCATTTCCTCTACTAGTCCGATAACATTAAAGGCGTCTCTTTTCTCAATTCTGTAGTCCATTTCTTTATCTCCCTTCAGTGATAGATGGAAGGAGAGTCTAGGGAAAGCCTTGAGCTGTACCCCTGACTCCCGCGCAGCAGAAGGAGTAATTCCATGTGCCTTGCGGAATGCTTTGGCAAACGACTCGGGCGAGTCATATCCGTATTTCAGTGCAACATCCAGCACTTTAACTTTAGAAATAGCAAGCTCCTGTGCAGCCAGAGTTAATCTGCGCTTACGGATATAGTCTTTAATAGATACTCCGGTAAGCATATTGAACATGCGCTGGAAATGAAAGGGGGAGGAGTAAGCAACCTTGGCGATTTCTTCAATCGTCACAGATTCCTCCATCTTGCTCTCCATATAGTCTAAAGCTTCTTTCATGCGGATAAGCCATTCCAAGTCCGTCATCTCCCTTTAAGTTCATACTATCAGGCTGCATTTGCAAAATCCTGTTATTCCGTGCTCTCTAATGACAGGTAGCGGGCAGAAGGATAATCTCATAAAAAATCATCCTAAATAGTATAACTCAGGAAGATAGACAAAGTTAGTCTTTCAATCGATACACTCTTGCTTCATAAGGTCGTAATAATTCCCGTGTGGGTGCATCATCAGGGTAATTTCCAATAATAAGTTCCGTAGCCTTACTTAGCTCTGCGGAAAGATCAACAGTCTGTGGAACCTCATTGAAATTGAGCAGCACCAGCCACTTCTCGTCATCCAGAGTACGCGTATAGGCATATATGTCCTCATGCTCTGGCAAAAGTAGCTTGTATTCGCCATAAGCCATGATCGGATTTTTTTTGCGCAAAGCAAGCAGCCTTTGGTAATAATAAAAGATAGAATCCGAATCAGCCAGCGCCTGCTCCACGTTAATTTCCTTGTAGTTCGGATTAACTTTGAGCCACGGCTCCCCTTCAGTAAAGCCGGCATTCGCAGAATCATCCCATTGCATCGGAGTGCGCGCATTATCACGGCCTTTGATATGAATAGCGTTTAGAACGCTGTTAGGATCAGCGCCGCCTTCGGTAACCTTTTCGCGATACATATTGAGGATTTCTATGTCTTTATAATGTTCAATGGCAGTGAACTTTACATTGGTCATCCCGATTTCTTCGCCTTGATAAATATAGGGCGTCCCTTTCAGCGTGTGCAGTAAGGTAGCGAGCATTTTGGCAGAGATCACGCGATACTTACCGTCATCCCCGAATCTTGAGACCATACGTGGCTGGTCATGATTGTTAAGATAAAGACTATTCCAACCCTTATCCGCCAGACCCACTTGCCATTTATGAAGAATATCGCGCAGCTTCGACAACGTCCACGGGGCTACGTCCCATTTGCCGTCAGGACCCGAGTCCACATCCATATGCTCGAACTGGAATACCATTTGCAGCTCTTTGCGTTCCTCGTCCGTGTAAAGGATGGCATCTTCAACTGTAGCGCCAGGAGTTTCACCGACAGTCATAATGTTATAGTTGGATAACACTTTGTCATTCATTTCATGTAAAAACTCATGAACACGTGGTCCATTCATATAATATTCGCCACCCCAGGCAAGTTCCCCGGGAGCGAGGCCGTCTCTATGGGAGGAAGGGAGACCTTCCACTTTGGAAATCATATTGATTACATCCATTCGTAGACCATCCACACCCTTGTCGAGCCAGAAGGTGATCATCTTGTATAACTCCTCACGCAGCTGCGGATTCTCCCAGTTGAGATCCGGTTGCTTGCGCGAAAACAGATGCAGATAGTATTCACCAGTAGTTTCATCCAGTTCCCAAGCCGGGCCGCTGAATACAGAACTCCAATTGTTGGGGCGCTCACCATCTGGTCCACCCGGACGCCAAATGTAGTAATCACGATATGGATTATCTTTTGAAGAACGGGATTCTACGAACCAAGGATGCTCATCTGAGGAATGATTGATTACAAGGTCCATCATCAGTTTTATGCCACGGGCGTGCAATCCAGTCAGTAATTCTTCCCAATCCTGCAATGTGCCGAACTCATCCATAATATCTTGATAATCGCTGATGTCATAACCGTTATCGTCATTTGGCGATTTATAGACAGGTGACAGCCAAACTACGTCGACACCTAGCTTTTGCAAATAATCCAGACGTGAAATGATTCCTTGCAGATCTCCAATCCCGTCACCATTGCTATCTTGAAAGCTGCGGGGATAGATTTGGTAGACAACGGCTTCTTTCCAAAAGGTTCTGTTCATTCATAATCACTCCTTTTATAAGTTAGCTTCCTAAAAAATAAAGAGACCCCAAAAGCTTTAAGCTTCAAGGGTCTCTTGGGTGTAAGTTTTATACTGTGACGGAATTGCTATCAGCAGTGATGCTGCTTAGTCCGTTTACGGTATATTCTTTGTCGTAGATAGTAATAGAAGCAGGGATATCAGTTTCATTCGTAACAGTAACTTGTGCATCCGTAACGCTTACTTTCAGACGGGAGCCGCGGAACATAATTTTAAAAGAGTAAGCAGTCCAGTGACCTGGGTTAGATGGGCTCAGTGTCAGTCTGCCGTCATGTACGCGGAGTCCGCCGAAACCATGTACGATCGACATCCAAGTACCAGCCATGCTAGTGCTGTGCAACCCGTCTTCTGTATCATTGTTATAGTTGTCAAGATCCAGTCTTGAAGTACGCAAGTACATTTCATAGGCCTTATCCTTATATCCCAGCTCACTGGCTAGAATGGAGTGGATACAAGGGGAAAGGGAGGACTCATGAACAGTGATCGGTTCATAAAAGTCGAAGTTGCGTTTTTTTGTATCCAGATCGTAACGGTCACCCAGGAAATATAATCCCTGCAGAACGTCTGCTTGTTTAATGAAGCAAGAACGCAGGATACGGTCCCATGACCATTTTTGGTTAAGTGGCAGATGCTCACGTTCCAGATCTTTGACTTGAATGATCTCTTTGTCCAGGAAGCCATCTTGTTGTAAGAAGATACCCAGCTCTTCATCCGCAGGATAATACATCTTAGCAATGATGTCTTTCCATTTTGTAGTTTCGCTCTCTTGCAGCCCTAGTTTGTCAACTAGCTCTGCATAACGAGCAGGCTCATTTTCTTGCAAGTATGCCAGTGCTTCCATGGTGTATTCCATAGTCCACGAAGCCATACGGTTTGTATACCAGTTATTATTAACGTTATTCTCGTATTCATTCGGGCCCGTTACGCCGAGCATTACGTATTTGTCTTTGCGTGATGCGTAGTGAACACGTTCTTCCCAGAAGCGGGAGATTTCCACGAGAACCTCTAGGCCATATTGTCCCAGATAAGCTTTGTCTCCGGTGTAGTTCACATAGTTGTAAATGGCGTAGGCAATGGCACCGTTCCGGTGAATTTCTTCAAATGTAATTTCCCACTCGTTGTGGCATTCTTCACCGTTCATAGTAACCATTGGGTACAGCGCACCTTTTTTGAATCCAAGCTTACGGGCATTTTCTTTAGCTTTCTCTAAGTGCTTGTAACGGTAGATCAACAAATTGCGGGCAATGGAGGAGTCCGCCGTACTGAGATAGAAGGGAACGCAATACGCCTCTGTATCCCAGTAGGTGCTGCCGCCGTATTTTTCACCGGTAAAGCCTTTAGGCCCAATGTTCAGGCGGTCATCTTCACCATTATAGGTTTGATTGAGTTGGAAAATATTAAAGCGAATCGCTTGCTGAGCCGAAACGTCACCTTCAATAATGATGTCGCTTTCTTTCCATTTTTCTCTCCAAGCTTCAATTTGTTCAGTCAAAAGGGTTACGAACCCAGCTTCCTTAGCAGCTTGCAGAGCAGTTTGGGCGGCGTCGACCAATTGTCCCAGACCGTGATTCCGAGAAGTAACATTGGCTACATATTTATAAATGACGATTTGATTGCCCGCTTGTGCGGTTACGTCCAGTTTGCTGGCTACATATTTCTCTTGTTCGATGACTTCTGCTTCGGCAGTTACCTTTTCACCATTGACAAGGATATCAAAAGCCATAGCAGAGGTGACATGGAAGTCGAGTTTCTTAGTCTTTAGGGTGAGATGTCCATGATCAGGTCCCGCTTGTTTCTCAACTTCATTCCAGAATTTCTCGTCATAGTTGGAATCCTTGTTCTTCACATCACCATCAAGATAAGGAGTAATCGTAATCTTGCCTGAGAAATTGACAGGAATGATGGAGTAGCGAATCGCGCCGATTTCTTGACGAGTCATGCTTACGAACCGGATACTTTCTACTTTAACTTCCTTACCATCTTCGAGTGTGGCAGTGAAGCTACGGGAGAGCGTTCCTTCTTTCATATTAAGTACCCGGCGGAATTCGGAAACGGTGCACTTTGCCAGATCAAGGGGGGTACCCTCGATATCAATGTTAATACCGATCCAGTTCGTGCTGTTAAGTACTTTGGCAAAATATTCAGGATAGCCGTTTTTCCACCAGCCAACACGTGTTTTGTCAGGGTAGTAGACGCCAGCCATGTAGCTGCCTTGCAGGCTGTTACCGCTATATTGCTCTTCGAAATTGGCCCGGCCACCCATAAATCCGTTACCAAGACTAAATACGCTTTCAGAAATTTCTTGCGTCTGTGGATCAAAGGATTCCTCAATAATGGACCATTCATCAATTGTTAAATATTGTTTCACGATAACCGCTCCTTTAAATATGTTAGGGGGATATATAAAATGAACAAATCCCTTGTTAAACTTCCGGTGATATAAAAGTGACTGCGCGGAATCTTTGGACTTTCGATCACATTTTGCGGATGAAATCTGATTATAAAGGCGAAAGTTATGCTTCTATAGTTCCAAAATTCCTCTCCGTCACTTCATCACCAGAAGGCTAACGATTAATTATTAGTTCATTTAATCTTTGGTTGGAATGTCCACAACAACTCAAATCAGTACTATTTGAGTTAATTATGTTCAATAAACTTATGCAAAAGATTCTTTGAGCAGGGACACACTCATATGAGCAAGCGATGGGACAACAATATTCGCTGCACTCAGGGTTTCCGGCGAACCAATGCCAACACTGAACATACCGGCCCGGGTAGCGGCCTCAATTCCCGCTTCTGCATCTTCGAAGACTACACAATGTTCAGGTGCGGCATCCAGTGCTTTGGCTCCTAATAGGAACACTTCCGGATCTGGTTTAGCAGCACTAGTGTGTGTGCCGTCGATGATTGCATCAAAGTAAGGGGTTAATCCGGTATTATTCAAGATCGTCATAGCGTTTTTGCTGGCAGAACCGAGAGCAACTTTGATGCCATTCGCACGGCACTCTTTTAGGAAATCAAGCGCACCTGGCAGAATCTCAGAACTGTCCATTTTCGCAATATATTCGACATAACGATTATTTTTCTGTTCCGCAAGCTTAGCTTTCTCTTCTTCGTCAATCGTTAGTCCGCCGATTTCCAGCAAAATATTTAGTGAAGCCGTTCTGCTGACTCCCTTAAGGCGTTCGTTATCTTGTTCTGTGAAAAGAAACCCCAGTCCATCTGCAAGCTCTTTCCAAGCAATATAATGGTATTTTGCTGTATCGACGATTACTCCGTCCAAGTCGAACAAGCAGGCTTTAATTTCCGACATTGTAGTACCTCCTAAAAGTTTTGACAGCGTCGTGATCCAGCGGATGCCGTATTAGAATCTTATTAAACCGTTTAAACTTTGATTAAGATGTGTAAGTTTATCCTAACCTAAGATCCTAGAAATCACCCATAAAGAACTGGATCAATAAGTATTGTATGATTTAGCGCAAACGTTTGTACAGATTTTCAAAAAATAAATGAAGCGGTTAAACGCTTCACTTATTCATTCGGTTTTATGCTTTGCCAGAGAGTGCATGGATGACTCTCTCACGATCAGACGATGGGGAATGACAAATCGGTTGGTATGACCTGAACCGTTATCCGGACTCTTGATATTTTGGATAAGTACTTGTGATGCGGTGTAGCCAAGATGATAAATTCCTATATCAATACTGCTGATCGGAGGACTAGATAATTCAGATAATGGAATATTGTTAAAGCTTACAATGGCGAGATCGTCTGGAACCTTGTATTTCAGTTCATTCAACCCGCGCAAAATTCCGAACGATACCATGTCATCCACCGCTACCAGCGCAGTGGGGCGATTCGGCAAATTCATGAAAAAGGACATCGCTCTATAGCCGCTATCCTGTAGAAATTCACCTTCTACAATCCATTCATCCCGCATTTCTAAACCGCTATTCTGCAATGCTTTACGATATCCGGCGAGACGGTCACGAGAAACGATTAGATTAGGTGGTCCACTTACGAAGCCAATACGTTTATGCCCCATGGAAATGAGGTGGTTCGTAGCATCGTATGCTGCCATCACATTATCATTATCGACTGATAAAATATTCTCATATTTATCACTTCGGCCAACAAGCACGAATGGATAATCGTTGCTCTCTAGAAAATCAATAACGGCATCATCCGTACGAGAGTAAAGCAGAATAACGCCGTCAACACGGCGACCCTTCAGAAGTCGTGAAACGGCTTCCAGTTCTTCTTTCTCGTTCGCTCCGGAGCTTATTAACACATCGTAACCGGAACGGCTGGCTTGTGTAACGATCCCGCGAATTAATTCCATAAAAAATAGATTAGAGAACAGCTCTTCAGCAGGTTTAGGAAGACTGAAGCAGATGCTGTTAGTAGTTTTCGACACCAAGCTCTTAGCCATCATGTTAGGGGTATAGCCCATATCCTCCATAATAGCTTTAACTTTGCGGGAAGTTTCCAGGCTGATTCTGGGATGGTTGGACAATACCCGGGATACCGTGGAGGGAGATACTCCCGCTTTCTTGGCCACATCCTTAATGGTAACTGTCATTGAAACCTCCTTATGGAACCGTTTGCTTTACACAGTAATATTAATCTAAGAGTTCTAAATTGTAAATAGATAAAGTCATTCAAAAGGGGGAAATTGCTACTTTTGGAAGGAACACAAGAAATTTCAATGTAATATTGTTGCTTTTCACCAAAAAAGTATGAATGATTCGGGAATTTTGATCTTAATATGTATAAATGCGGTCTGGATTTTACGAAAAGAGTATTCGCTGAATGCAAACGTATGGCTTAAATGATGCAAGAACTTAGCTGAAAGGAAGGGAAGAACAAGTTTCGTTTTTATTGCGGCTTTAAATTGAGCTTTTATTTTAGAAAATACTGGTTGACAATACCGCAAATTCGGCATTAGTATGTAAATCAAAATACAGCAAGCGTTTTCATTGGGTGTTTTTAGGTTGAACCAGTTGCACTAACGAATGGGTTTTATGGACTAGTGTTTGTGCATAGCTTTTTGCAAACGATTGCACTAATTTCGACATGATGTATCAAGCTTTTACTTTGATAAAAGGATGGTGACAGCGTTGAATTGGCTTGACGAGCCCTACATATAGACCTTCTCCAACTTTAGAAGGAATAGCATGATTTATAATCTCATAAATTGGTGGGGTTTGTGAAATCATGTATCCGCTTGCAAAAAGGGAATTCATAATTATGGGAGGTTTTGCAAAAATGAAAATAACTTTATGGGGGAAGAGGGCATTTGCGATCTTTATGATCATTGCTCTCGTGTTCTCTGGTCTTGGACTACATCCTGTTAATGTTACAGCAGCAACGACGAAAGTGGTGTTGGTCGGGGATCTGCAGACAAAATTTACGTCGACGGGTGCGGGAACGCCGGGTAAGGATTGGGATGAGACATCAGTAGTCACCCAAATGACCTATTCAGATAATGGCCTATATTCTTTTACAGGCACTCTGCCGGCAGGAGAATATAACTACAAGGTTACTCTTAATGATTTATGGGATGAGAACTATGGATTCACAAGTTACACCAATCCTCAGGGGACCAATGATGGGGAGAATATCCATATCAAGCTGGAAACAGAGACTGCCGTAACCTTTTATTATAATGACTTAACTCATAAAATAGCTGATTCCACGTATTACACACCGATTGCTTCCGCTAAACTACCAAGATTGACAGGAAACCTGCCGGCAGAAGCACTTACCGTATTATCTGATCCTGATTTTGATGATGTTTACAGTACGGTGGCTACCCTTCCTAAGGGAGATTACACCTACCAAGTTTCTGTTCCAGGAGACGGTGAAGCCGGGGATCAATTGTATCCCGAAACTGCTAATAATCTGAGTCTTCCTTCAGATCTTCTGGTTACCTTTAAATTTAATCCACTGGATGGCAGTGTGACAGCAGAATATAAAATTCCTTCTGAACCTGTTGAGGTTACTCCTGTTCCGGCTGGACACATCCGTATTCACTACAATCGGACAGCTGGTGACTATGAAAATCAGGGATTATGGACATGGGATGATGCTCAATCCCCTTCCGCAAATTGGCCTACAGGTGCAACTCCATTTCCTGAAGGGCAAATCGATTCTTATGGTGCTTATGTTGACGTGCCAGTGAAGGATGGAGCTAAGAAAATTTCGTTCCTTGTGGTAAACCGAGTCACTCAGGCCAAGGATGAAGGGGATAAACTCTTTGCCATTAACACGCCTGAGGCGAATGAAATTTGGATCAAGCAGGGTTCAAATGATGTAACACCGTATGAACCAGTTACACTTGCTCCTAATACAGTGCGAATTCACTATACCAGAGCTGATACAAATCATGATCAATATGGACTGTGGCTGTGGGATGACGTCGTAGCCCCATCCGAAAATTGGCCGTCTGGAGCTACTCCTTTTGTAGCAGATCAAACAGATCGTTATGGTGCATATGTTGATGTTCCGCTTATTGAGAATGCGAAGAAAATCGGCTTTATTGTGATGAAACCTTCGAACGGTGATAAGGACGGTGACAATAAAACCTTTAGCCTGCTGGATCGATACAATCAGCTATGGGTTAAAGAAGGAGACAACAATGTTTATGTTTCTCCGTTTGGTGAGACACCTATTGGCTTAGTATCCGCAGAGGTGCTGTCGACGAGCAAAATCCTTCTCGGCTTCACACTGACTGACGGTTTGGATCCAGCAGCCTTAAAGACAGCAATTACAGTTAAGGATAAAGAGGGTGCTGCAATCCCGATTACTGCTGTAACCCTTACAAGTAAAACTTCAATCGAAGTGGATACAGAAGCATTTGATCTGGAAAAAGTTCCGCTTAGCGTTACCTATTCAGGTAAAACGGTCTCAGCCGCAAGTGGCTGGAGAATGCTTGATGAAATGTACAACTATACAGGAGACGATCTTGGAGCTACGTATAATGCTGACAAAACAGCCACATTGAAATTATGGGCACCTAAAGCAAGCTCGGTCGTTGTAAATCTTTACGATAAGAATGACTCTAACGTGCAAGTGGGCAGAGTTGCTTTAACGCTCGGCGAGCACGGGGTTTGGTCAGTCCAGCTGAAGCCAGCTGATTTGACAGGCACTACCACAAATGATGTAAGAGGATACTTTTATCAATACGAAGTAACGAATGACGGTGTAACCCATAAGGTTCTTGATCCTTATGCTAAATCAATGGCGGTATTTACTGTGGATACCACAGGTGCTGCTGGTGCTGGCGGGGATACAGTGGGCAAAGCGGCTATTGTTAATTTAAGCCAGACGAACCCAGATACCTTTGGGTATGCTGATATAAAAGGCTACGAAAAACGTGAGGACGCCATCATCTACGAAGTCCACGTGAGAGATTTTACATCGGATGTATCGATCGAGGATAGTCTGAGTGGGGAAAGATGGGGTTCTTATAGCGCTTTTGAAAAGAAACTTGATTATATTAAATCTCTTGGTGTAACGCATGTTCAGTTGCTTCCTGTGATGGCTTGGTATTACGGGGATGAGACGAAGATGGGGACTAGAGAGCCGGATTATTCCGCAAAAAACAATGAATACAACTGGGGTTATGATCCTCACAGCTATTTTTCACCGGACGGGGCCTATTCACAGAACCCTGCCGATCCAGAAGAGCGGATTAAAGAATTAAAAGGTTTGATTGATGCCGTGCATGAAGCTGGAATGGGTGTCATTCTGGACGTAGTGTATACTCATATGGCTAAAAAAGAATTTTTAAACGACATCGTACCTAATTACTATGCCTTCCAAGATGCAAACGGTAACTTTATCGGGGGGTTCGGCAACAATTTAGCCACCAACCATAAAATGGCTGAGAAGCTGATGGTTGATTCGGTAAAATACTGGTTTGAAGAGTACAAGATTGATGGAATGCGCTGGGATATGATGGGCGATGCGACAGCTGATGCTGTTCAGCATGCTTATGATGCCGCAGCAGCAGTGAATCCGAAGGCACTCTTTATTGGTGAAGGCTGGAGAACATTCGGCGGCGCCGCGGCTGATCCTTCTCTCGCTGGGCAAGGTGCAGATCAGGATTGGATGGACAAAACGGATAGTGTCGGTGTTTTCTCAGATGAATTCCGTAATGAATTGAAGTCTGGTTATGGTTCCGAAGGTCAGCCTAGATTTATTACAGGTGGAGCACGTCCGATCGCTACAATCCTAGACAATATCAAAGCTCAACCTTCGAATACACCAGCAGATGATCCGGGTGATATCGTCCCATATATCGAAGCTCATGATAATCTGACACTTCATGATGTCATAGTACAATCGATCAAGAAGGATCCGGATATTGCTGAGAATGAGCTTGAAATTCAGCAGCGGATCAGATTAGGAAATATGCTCGTATTAACTTCTCAAGGTACAGCCTTTATCCATGCCGGTCAGGAATATGGGCGGACTAAGCAGTGGAAGGGCACAACGGATCCTGAGGATAAATTCACAGAGATGTTCGACAACAACAACCAATCGTTTGGCTATTTCATTCATGATTCTTACGATTCATCGGATGCAGTTAACATGTTTGATTGGACCAAAGCAACAGATGAATCTAAGTTCCCAGTACAGAACACGACAAGAAAATATACGTCGGGTCTGATGGAGCTGAGAAAATCAACGGATGCCTTCCGATTGGGCGATAAGGATTTGGTTGACTCTAACATTAACCTGATCCCTGCTCCAGAAATGAAGGATAACGATCTTGTCATCGGCTATTCCAACAAAGCAACAGATGGCACTGGCATCTATTATGTCTTCATGAATGGTGACAGCACAACTAGAAAACTGACCTTATCTGAGGATTTGACGGGCGGTCAGGTGCTTGTGGACAACGATGAAGCTGGTGTTACAGCGATACCGGCTGCACAGCAGTCAG
Organism: Paenibacillus sp. FSL F4-0122; assembly: GCF_038002845.1. NCBI lineage: Bacteria > Bacillati > Bacillota > Bacilli > Caryophanales > Paenibacillaceae > Paenibacillus > Paenibacillus sp. FSL F4-0122. The sequence goes on along the minus strand of NZ_JBBODI010000001.1, from coordinate 317,760 downwards.
GTTTTATTTTGACAGCAAATTCAATTACACTAGAGCCTTTGACGGCCGTGATTATTCAAAAGGAAGCTGCACCAGTTACGCTGAACTCTTTGGAAACAGATAGTGCAAGCTACACGCTGGCAGCTGGAAATACGCATCAAACCGCTGTTTTTGCGAAATATGATGACAATAGCAGAAGTAATGTTACTAAGAAGGCTACTTACCTCTCCAATAAACCTGAAGTAGCTACAGTAACTGATAAAGGTCTAGTCAAAGCGGTTGGGCTAGGAACGGCAACCCTTACTATTTCTTATGAAGGTATTTCTACAACCGTCACTGTTAATGTTACTGACAAACGATATGTTCAATTCACTTATACCCGTAGCGATAAGGACTATAAGGATTGGAATATCTGGGTTTGGAACACTGGAGCTAAAAATGACCAGATTGATTTCACAACCTTTAAGAATGGCACAGCGAGCGTTCTGATTGAGGTTGCGGAGAATGCAACAAGCGTTGGATTTGTCCTGCGCAAAGGTACGGATTGGAACACGGGGAAACTAGACTACCCAGACGATCGTGTTATTCCGTTGACCCCTGGTGAACCGTTCACTAAGGTGTATGTAACCAGTATGGTTAAAGAGCTTGATATCAAACCAAGTATTAGCGGCCCTATTTTAAAAGATGGAACGATTACTTTCAGATACCGCGACGACGCTTTGTTCCGTAATGGAAATATGGACGCAATAACAGCTGCTAAAGTAAAAGTGAACGGCACTTCGTATCCAATGATCTATGATCCGGCTAACGAGTGGTTCACTTACACACTGGCTGATTTAAAAGAAGGTATGTATAAATATACTTTCTTGATTACAAAAGACGGCGTCACTACCGAAATTACAGATCCAAAGAATACGGTGAATGATGAATCTGTTATTGATTATCATCAACCTGTCGTTAAGATTGCGACATCCGTAAGTCCAGAGGCAGTCACATCCAATCAGAATGCTGTTGTAACCATCCACGCTTCCTCTTCGGAAGAAGTAACTTACTCTGAAGCATATATGGATTTAACTAATCTTGGGGGCCCTAGCAAAGTTAAGCTGGATACGGAACTCTTGAAACAAACGGTTGCTGTGGAAGACACGGTGTCAGCGGGCATCAAGGATATTCCGATTACGCTCGTAGACCAATACGGCAATGCACATAAGGAAAAGGCTACACTTGAGGTAAAAGCAAGAACCTATACAGGGGATAAGCTGGATTTTGATTGGGATGAGGCTCGAATTTATTTCGCGCTTACAGACCGATTTAAAGACGGTGACCCAACGAATAATGAGAATGTGAATAAAAATCATCTGGAAGCTTATCATGGTGGAGATTTCCGGGGGATGATCGACAATCTCGATTATTTGCAAGAGCTAGGAATTAACACGTTATGGATCACGCCAATCGTAGATAATATTGATTTTAACAAAGGCGTTGACTTTGGCAGCGAACAATATGGATACCATGGGTATTGGGCAAAAGATTTCACCAAGCTCGACGAGCATCTTGGCGATATGGCCACCTTCAAGGAGCTGATCGAAAAGGCGCATGACAAAGGGATCAAGATCATGGTTGACGTTGTACTCAATCATACGGGTTACGGTCTGAAAGCTGAGGATACCTATCCGACAATTACAGCTGAGGATAAAGCACGTTTCGAAGGGATGCTGCGCACGGATGGTGTATCCGCAGATACAGATCCAATTAAGGGTGAACTTGCCTTCCTGCCAGATTTCAAAACGGAAGATCCAGCCGTTCGTGAAAAAATTATCGCTTGGCAAACAGGCTGGTTAGACAACGCACGTACGGAACGTGGAGACACGATTGATTATTTCCGTGTGGATACGGTCAAACACGTGGACGATACGACTTGGAAAGCCTTTAAAAATGCACTGACAGCGATGGATCCAAACTTCAAAATGACCGGCGAATACTTCGGTGGAACCATTGATAACAATGGTGGAATGCTCGAAACTAGCCAGATGGATGGGCTGCTTGATTTTGGATTTAAAGATGCAGCCAGAGATTTTGCAAATGGTAAGGTAAACAGTGTGGATGCTTATCTGCAGGAACGTGAATTGAAGATCGACAATACGAAGATGATGGCTCAATTCCTGAGCAGTCATGATGAGAATGGTTTCTTGTCTGATTATGTGGGAGGCGATAAAGGCAAGCTGAAGATTGCTGCAGCTCTGCAAATTACCGCCAAAGGACAGCCAGTAATATACTACGGAGAAGAACTGGGTAATTCAGGCAGCAATGCTGGAAATATGTCTGAAGGTCAATTCAGTGAGAACCGTAAGGATATGCCTTGGGATCAATTGACGGCAGAGAAGCCACTACATGACCATTATCAAAAGCTGTTGAATATCCGTGCGAAGTACTCCAAAGTGTATTCCAAAGGTGCGCGCACGAAGCTCGCAGGTTCAGATGATTCAGGTTATTTGGCTTTCAACAAATCTTATGAAGATGAGAACGTAGTGACGGTAATCAATACTAAAACTAGTGAGAGTTCTGTAACGATTCCAGTACCGTTTGCTGCTAATTCATCGGTAACCGATGAATACAGCGGTAAAACATACATGGTTTCCGAGGATCAAAAGGTAAATATTGATCTGCCAGGTAGAGATGATGGAGGTACGGTTATTTTGGCTGAGGTATCGGATGTTATACCGACACCAACACCGACACCAACGTCGACACCAACACCAACGCCGACACCAACACCAACACCAACACCAACGTCGACACCAACACCAACGCCGACACCAACACCAACACCAACGCCGACACCAACACCAACACCGACACCAACACCAACGCCAACACCAACGTCGACGCCAACATCGACGCCAACATCGGCACCAGAAGTAACACCGTCGCCTGAGGTGACACCAACGCCAGAAGCCACAGCGGCACCAACCTCTGGAGTTGTTGTTAACCCTAGCCCTACACCGCCAGCGGATACTCAGGTTGTGAATGAGGATAGCTTGAAGAATGGTAAAGAAGGCAAGGTGCAAATTGATGTTGCTGCCGGTAAGACAGCGGTACGCTTACCTTTACAAGCTGCACAAATACTAGGAACTAATGATCTTGTATTTAAAATGGGAGATCTGTTAGTTACTATCCCTAGCCAGCTTTTAAGTACAATGCCAAGTTTAGCTTCAGGTATTGATGGGGTAGGTGCCCAAATCTTGCTTGAACTGAAGCCACTGGCGCAGTCTGCTGCGAAAGCCATAGTAGACGGTTTAAACAATGATAGTGCTCATGCTAGCTCTCTTTCCGATGTATTTGAATTCAGACTTAGCGTGCTGATGAAAGACGGTACTCGGATTGTAATTAAGCAGTTCGATGAGCCGATTACGATCTCATTTAAGATTAAAGGGCAATTCAACAAAGACTTAATCGGAATCTATTATTTAAGTGATAATGGCGGGTTAGAGTACGTGGGAGGACAGCTGAATGGAGAGGTGATCACGGCACAAGTCACACACTTCAGTAAGTATGCTGTGCTTGAAATCGATAAGTCGTTCAAAGATGTTCCTGCAACCTATTGGGCATTTAAGGCGATTCAATCACTTGCCGCCAAACAAATTGTGTCAGGGGTTACTACCTCTGAGTTTGATCCGAAAAGTAATGTTAGCCGTGCGGAATTTACAGCACTACTAGTACGTGCACTTGGCTTAAAAGCGGAAGGGCAGGTCCTGTTTACTGACATCAGGTCAGATGCATGGTATGCCTCATATGTAGCCACAGCTGCTAAGCTGGGTATTGTTAGTGGACGGAGTAATAATATTTTTGCGCCGAATGCATCAATTACCCGTGAGGAAATGGCTGTTATGGCGATCCGCGCACTTGAAGTGAAGTCTGGTAAGAAGCTTGAACCTGTAGCAGCCTCTACGGCATTTACTGACGCTTCAAGTATTAGCAAGTGGGCGGAAGCTTATGTGAAGACTGCAGCAGACTTAGGACTCCTGCAAGGCCGAGAGAACAATCGATTCGCTCCAAAAGCATGGATGACCCGCGCAGAAAGCGCACAGGTTATTTATACGCTGCTGAGCAAGTAGGCTAAACTAAGGTGTGCTGAACTCTGGCACCCTTTAGTTAGAGCAGCGGTTAGCATTTTAGTATTCTCCAAAAGAAAACAGGGTATCCCGAAGCGATTATCGCTTGCGAGATACCCTGTTTTGTTATGCTATATGGCTGAGCAGTGGGAAGAAAAGAAGTCTTTTAGATGATTGCCTTTAGGATTGCGAATCCATAGGCTGGCATCTTCACGTTCAGCTTGCTGCGTTCTGTGCGCAGTGTTTCGCCTGTAAACAAGTTCTCCCAATCCCGCTCGTCTACGTCAATACGGAAGGTCTGAGCGGTCTCTTCACTGTTGATTAGTACGACAATTGTCTGCAGATCCAGCCGGCGCTCATAGGCTAGCTTGCTGCCTTGTTGTCCTGCCTCAAGGAAGGTAAATGTACCTGTGCGGAGAGCAGGGTGATCGTTGCGTATTTGAATAAGCTGACGATAGAACTCGAAGAGCTCACGATCCTGCTTTTCAGGGTTCCACTCCATGCATTTGCGGCAACCAGGGTCACCTTCACCGTCCATGCCGATCTCGTCACCGTAATAGATGCAGGGAGTGCCCATAAAGGTGAATTGGAACAGTGCTGCTAATCGCATCTTGTTTTTGTCTCCAGCAGCCAGCGTAAGCAGTCGTGGAGTATCGTGGCTGTCCAGCAGATTAAAAGCAACTTCACTTGCCTGCAGCGGATAGCGCGATAACTGTTTGCCAATGGAATTAGCGAATTCTTCAGCATCAAGAGTGCCATGCACAAAGAAGTCAAGGACAGCGTCAGTGAAAGGATAGTTCATAACGGCATCAAATTTATCGCCTTCTAGCCAAGGTGCAGATTCATGCCAGATTTCTCCCAATATGTAAGCCTCAGGATTAGCACGTTTAACCACCTTGCGGAATTCCCGCCAGAAATCATGATCCACTTCATTGGCAACGTCCAGACGCCAGCCATCGATCCCAACTTCTTTGATCCAGTATTCTGCGACTTTCAGTAAGTATTGTTTAACTTCAGGATGTTCTGTGTTTAGCTTTGGCATTAGCGGTTCAAAAGCAAAGGTGTCATAAGTAGGGACACCGTTTTCAATTTGAAGTGGAAACTTGCGAATATGGAACCAATCTTTAAAGGCGGAAGCCTCTCCTTTTTCTTGAACATCCACAAAAGGGGCAAAGGTTCTGCCAGAATGATTGAATACGGCATCTAGCAGGACACGAATCCCACGTTTATGGCAGCTATCGACGAGCTTTTTTAAAGTCTCAATATCTCCAAAATGCGGATCGACTTTCATATAGTCTTCTGTATCGTATTTGTGATTAGTAGTTGCATCAAAGATAGGTGTGAAATAAATAGCAGTGATCCCAAGCTCGTTAAGATGATCTAAATGATCAATAACCCCTTGCAGGTCGCCGCCAAAAAAATTGGTTGGTGTTGGTTCGGAGCCCCATGGCTGAACATTTTCCGGATCAAGGCTCGGGTCACCATTTGCAAAGCGTTCTGGGAAGATCTGATAAAAAACAGCGTCCTTTACCCAGGCAGGCGGAGCAAATACATCAACGCGGTTAATGAAGGGGAATTCGAACAGCTTGTTTGGGTTTTCCGGCCGCACCGTTTGAAAGTCACTTTCGGTCATCCAAATTCGTTCGTTATCTTTTTGAAGTAAGAAGCCGTATTTCAAGCGGCGGTAGAGAGGTACTGAAGCACATTCCCAATAGTCAAACATAGCATCGGAGGTGAAGAGGGTCATGGGAATTAGCTCTTTTGTGGTATCCCAAGCATATTTATCTCCAGCAAAGGCGAACACTTCGGTTAAATCCCCTTTTTTAGCGCGTAGACGCAGGTGAATCGTACTTTCATTATAGGCATAAGACCAATTTAACCGCGGACGATGATACACTGCTTCCAGTAACATGATAAATCCTCCTAAAGTTTTGTTAGCGTTACTTCCTCGAACACTTCGGCAAAACCACATCGAAAGCATAGGCTAAGTTTTGTTAGCGTTACTTCCTCGAACACTTCGGCAAAACCACATCGAAAGCATAGGCTAAGTTTTGTTAGCGCTACTTCCTCGGACACTTCGGCAAAACCGCATCGAAAGCATAAACTATTCCCGGACGATACTCCACAGAGCGCGTGGAATGTAGAATGTCGCTATTGTTATTGGTTGCACAGTTTTTTATGCAACATGCACTAAATCAGTAGCAGAGTAGCACATAACAAAGAGGCACAGCCACCGCGAAATAGCTTGCCCGAGGTTGTACCTTTGATTAGTAACATTGCCTTTTAATTGTATAGAACAGGAGGCAGACAAGAGATGTTGTGCTTCATGCTGGACAGCCTCTTAACGTTTTGGATTATAGCATGGAATAAAAGGGCTTTCAATACTCTTGTTCAAACCATTGCACTAAATTTCACTAAAGTAAACGAGCATTGTGAACGTTAATTTATGAGAAATCTCTTGAAATAGAGAAAATGTGGCATATTAGGGGCAAATAAAATAGATATTCCAATATTAAACACATGAATTATCGACTAATTAAAAGATATCATGTGAAAAATGGAGATATATGCCTATAATGTATATCAATTAATGGAAAATGACCCAATACAGTATATGCAAACGTTTTTAAAAACAATCGTTACTGTTGTATGATGTACTCATGAATGAAGCGCTTTCGTACCTGTGAAATGCAGATACAGAAGGAGCAAGCTAAAAGAAGAACTTTTTTTTTAGCCTTTCTGAAATCGTTTGCGCAGATTGCAGCACTACTATTTTCCATCTTACGTTTTTAAAAATTGGGAGGGGTTAAAGTAATGAAATTGAAAAAAATGATGGTTATCACCGCAGCTTTCTCAATGGCTCTGTCCGTTACAGCATGCGGTTCGAACAACAACAGTACGAATAACGGGGGCAACAACGCAGCAAAAGCTACTAACAACGCTACTACAGAGACTGCAGCGCCAGAGAGCACAGATGCAGCAGTAACAGATGAAATCGTACCTGAAGATGGCGCAACTCTAGTGGTATGGGAAAGTAAAGAAGAAAGACCTTTTGCAGATGAGATTGCTAAACAGTTCACAGCAAAATATAACGTTCCAGTCAAGGTTGAAGAATTGGCACCCCCGGATCAAGTAACTAAGCTTACTCAAGATGGTCCTTCAGGATTAGCGGCAGACGTTATTCTTATCCCTCACGATAACTTAGGTAAAGCGGCAAGCGCGAGCTTGGTTCTTCCTAACGATGTCTTCGGTGAAGAAACAAAAGCTAACAATACTGAAGCTTCGATTATCGGATCTTCGTACGAAGGCGAATTGTATGGTTACCCAAGAGCAGCAGAAACTTATGCATTGTTCTACAATAAATCGCTTGTTAAAGAAGCACCTAAATCATTCGATGATGTTCTTGCATTCAGCAAAACATTCACGGATAAATCGAAAAATAGATATGGAATTATGTGGGAAGTAGGAAACGTGTACTTCAACTACATGTTTATCGCATCCGATGGCGGATACCTCTTCGGTAAGGATGGTACGGATAAAGATGATATCGGTCTTGCTAACGATGGCGCAATTGCAGGACTTAAAGAATTTGTGAAATTGAAGGAAGCATTGCCAATTAAGAGTGGTGATATCAACAGTGATATCAAACGCAGCTTGTTCAACTCTGGTGATGTAGCTATGGATATCACAGGTCCATGGGAGCTTGGAGGATACAAAGAAGCTCTTGGTGACAACCTTGGTATTGCTCCAATCCCTACAGTGAATGGCAAAACAGCAATTACATTCTCTGGTATTAAAATTTTCGCAGTTAACTCGTTTACTCAATATCCGAATGCTGCTAAATTGTATGCGAATTTTGCTTCAAGCAAAGACGCTCAGCTGTTACTGAACAAAACGATTGGTTCGGTTCCTACAAACAACGAGGCGCTTCTTGATCCACAGATCTCTAGCGATCCTTATGTGTCCGTTTTTGCAGAACAAGCTAAGAACTCCCAACCGATGCCTTCTATCCCTGAAATGGGTAACGTATGGAGTCCAGTAAATGCTGCCCTTCCAGAAATTTGGGATAAAAATGGGGATCCAAAAGCAGCAATGGACAAAGCTGTACAACAAATCAAAGATTTGAATAACAGTGCATCTCAATAAGGATCATAATTCACTGTCTTAACAGCATACAGTGAATCAAGCTGCCCGCCGCATGTTTAGCGGCTGGCAGCTTCTTATTTTCACTCGGAGAGGAGAACGGAAGCGAAATGCAACGACATCGCACGAGGGCCGCAATACTGTCGACGATTTTTATGGGATTGGGACAAATATATAACCGCCAATTCGTTAAAGGAATATTATATTTAGCCGTAGAAGCTGTAGCCGTTTTTTATTTTATTGAGAATCTTGCCAACTCCTTATGGGGCATTGTAACACTAGGAGAGAATCCGAGTCGTCTGGTTAAAGTGAAGGGGATCGCCAAGATGGTTACCGGTGATCACTCGATTTATATTATGATCCAAAGCTTGATCACCATCCTTATTCTTATTCTATTGATTATCGCGTGGTATTTGAATATCAGAGATGCTTACAAGATTGGAGAAAAACGTGATAACGGTCTTCAGGCAAACACTTTTAAACAAAGTGTTCGTTATATCCTGGATTACAAGTTTGCTCAAGCGTTTCTAGTCTTGCCGGGTATCGGTGTTCTATTCTTTACTATTATGCCTATTATCTTCATGATCCTGTTGGCCTTTACGAACTATTCCGCACCTGATCATCTTCCACCCGCCAAATTGGTGGACTGGGTTGGATTTCAGACCTTTCGTAATTTATTGGTCCTTAAGACATGGAGCCACACTTTTTATGGTGTATTAACATGGACAATTATATGGGCAGTTCTTTCAACCATTACTACATACTTCGGAGGACTGTTGGTCGCTTTGCTGGTGAGTCAGAAGGGCATTCGCTTCAAAGGAATGTGGAGAGTAATTCTGATTGTGCCTTACGCGGTGCCACAGTTAATCTCGCTTCTGCTCATGCGCAACTTATTTAACGGTCAATTCGGGCCTATCAATCAATACATGGGGTATTTTGGATTGGATGGATTACCGTGGCTGACTGACCCATTCTGGGCTAAGGTTACCGTAATTATCGTTAATATGTGGGTAGGTATTCCTGTTTCTATGCTGCTTATCATGGGCGTTCTGACTACTATCCCACGGGATATGTATGAAGCTGCTGAGGTGGATGGAGCATCGGGTTATCAGAAGTTCCGTATCGTAACGTTGCCGATGGTATTATTCTCCACAGCACCAACCTTGATTACGCAGTTTGCAGGTAACATCAACAACTTTAACGCAATCTTCCTATTAACTGGGGGTAGTCCGGTAAATGGTGACTATCAATATGCCGGTTCTACGGACTTGCTAGTAACCTGGTTATACAAATTAACGCTTGATCAGAATAAAAACAACATGGCTTCGGCAATAGGGATTATTATCTTTATCATTGTCGCTTCATTCTCCCTGTACAATTACCGCCGGACGAAGTCATTTAAAGAGGAGGATATGATCCAATGAGCAGAAAAGTCGCGAACATTATTCGCTTAGCAGGTAGTTATATTATCTTGATTGCTTTGTCGATAGCTGCACTCTATCCTGCCCTTTGGATTCTCTTAGCTTCCTTCCGACCTGGTAAATCATTGTACAGCAAAACGTTTATTCCCGAGCAATTCACTTTATCACATTACAGAGAATTGTTCACATCACCCAGCTATATGTTTGGGACTTGGTATGCCAATACCTTGAAAATAGCTGTGTTCTCGATGCTTATCGGGGTAGTTCTTACTTTGTTAACCAGTTATGCCGTATCCAGATTCCGGTTTAAAGCGCGTAAAACAGCGTTATCCACCGTATTGATTCTTGGTATGTTCCCTGGTTTTATGAGTATGATCGCTATTTATATGCTGCTTAAAGAGTTTAATTTGCTGGATACACATATTGCGTTAATTATCGTTTATGCGGCGGGGGCACCGCTGGGTGGGACCTTTATCGCTAAAGGGTTCCTGGATACGATTCCTCGTTCTTTGGATGAGGCGGCTCGAATAGATGGGGCGAGTAATTTCGGGATATTTATGCGGATCATCTTACCCTTGTCACGTCCTATGATCACTTACATGGCGCTGACTCAGTTTGTTGGTCCTTGGGTGGATTTCATTTTCGCCAGACTTATTTTGCGGACGAAGGAGAACTGGACGGTCGCAGTCGGAATGTGGGATATGGTTAACACGAACCAAAACACGAACTTTACCTTGTTCTCTGCGGGTGCGGTTTTGATCTCCATTCCAATTATGATTTTGTTTGTATTCTTGCAACGTCTGCTAGTAGATGGCTTGACAGCAGGAGCTAGTAAGGGGTAAACCCATTCGCTCGCTTCATGCTAATAAATGATCAGGGTACAGCCTTTATACAGAAATGGAGGGCTGTACCCTTATTTCGTCACGGGGAGTGAACTTAATGAAAAAGTCCTGGACTCTATATTTTAAATCTGTTGGAGTTAAACTGTTCGTTATTTTATTTAGTTCTATAGTTCTCTTATCCTCCGTGCTAGGATTGACTTCCTATTTTGCCGCTAAAAATATCATTACGAATGAGGTTGCTGCAGCCTCCACACAATCTGTAGTTCAGGCAGCGGACAAGCTGGATTTTGTGCTGGCAGAGTATGAGGCACTATCAAGGCAGTTTGCACTCGACTCTGTGTTAAAGGGTGATTTAGAAAAAATAAATAGTGGCGAGCTTACAACTGTGGACAAAGCCGGTGCTGAAGATCGGATTCGCAGAAAGCTGGACTTGGTAAAAGGGTCTGATGAGCGGATGTATGGCGTCAGGCTGGTATCCAAGAGCTTGGTAGACTCAGAATCTTATAAGTCTGCTGGCATAAGTGGGATTCGTAGTGATGAAGGCATTTCCGCAAGATTAGAGCAAATTGCCGCAGCTAAAGGAGAGCCAGTCTGGTTTCCCGTTCGTGAGAAAGGCTTTTTTGATGCTTATACTGAGCCATCCTTAACTATGGGGAGATTGCTACGTAATCTTTTACATCCCGAAGCGGAGTATTACATGCTAATCGAAGTGAAAGGGAAGGCCATGACTGAAATGCTGTCTAACCTTCAGATTGGGATGACCGGTGAAATTCGTATCTTGAGTGCGGATGGCAGCATTGTGTATGGTGCGGATCATGCCAAGCTGGGTCAATCCTCTTACATAAAAGTTTCAGAAGAACAAGGGAAAGAGCAAAATCATTCATTTACAGCGGAGGATGAGAACGGAAGTTCTCAGCTTGTTGTATACCAGCCCCTGGCGACTGCCAAGTGGATGCTTATGGGGTATGCTCCTGTCAGTGATTTTACTAAGTCTGCGGACAAGCTTTTATATATCACATTTTCTGTGGTGCTGGCGGCAGCCTTAATAGCACTGCTAATTGGTTATATTCTTGTTCGATTGGTAGGGCGCCCGCTGGGTAAGCTGGCAATCTTGATGGAGGAAGGAGAGCGTGGGAACCTACAGGTACGAACCAATTTCAAGGGCAAAGATGAGATTGGCCGCTTGGGTCAAAGCTTCAACAAAATGATGGAGCAGATCTCCTTACTTGCAAGGCAGAGCGGGAATTCGGCAGATGAGGTCCTCCTTACTTCGGAACAATTAGTACAAGCATCAAGTACAATCTCCCTCCATGCCAGAGAGGTTGCGACCGCTACCGGTGAGATTGCAGCGGGGTCAGCCAGCCTCGCTGTTGAAGCCGAACGCAGTTATCACAATGTTGAGATTATCGGCAACAAAATGAGTGAAGTGACGGAAATAAATACAGTGATGGACCATTCAGCAGAACGGGTCATTGAGGTTAGCAATCAAGGTACAGAGCTGATGAAGCTGCTGGTAGAGCAGAGTGAGTCTACGGTAGAGGTGATCAATCGAATTCAAGATAATTCTACTAAGCTCAGAGAAAGCACTCATTTAATTCGCAGTATACTCAGCCCTATGATTGCTGTGAATAAGCAGACCAATATTTTGGCACTAAATGCTACCATAGAAGCAGTTAGAGCAGGTGCGGCAGGTAGAGGGTTCATAGTGATTGCTGATGAAATCAGGCAGCTCGCTAACCAGTCGAATGAATCGATTCAATCGGTCTCCAAGATCACGGAAGAGATTGGTCTACATATCGAGAACACCGTTAAGGATATCAATGAAGCCGCTCCTAAGTTCCGTGAACAAATCTCTTCTGTAAGAGAGTCGTCAACGATATTCGCGAGTGTCAAAGAGGAAATGGAACATTTCATGAAACATATTAGTGAATCTTCTGCTTCTGTCCTCGAACTGATTGAGTTCCAGCGTCAACTCGGTGAATCCATGGCCAGCGTAAGCTCCATCGTCCAGCAAACCACTGCTTCGACGGAGGAGGTAGCTTCTATGTCATCTCAGCAATTCACGGTTAGTGAGGAATTGGTTGCCCTATCGGAAAAGCTGGAGGGCTTGGCAGCCGATCTTAAGCACTCTTTGGTTTCTTTTCAAGTATGACAATATTATTCTAATAGAGACGGGCAATTTTCCAATATAATGGAGAGTTGCTCGTTTTTGTTGATTTGATTGCTATCGGACGTTATCTTGTCTTCGAAGTGGCTAAAGAGATACACTTGTATTAAGTAATAAATGAAGAAAGTAGTGATCCATTGACGAACTTAAATCTGAGCCCCAGCGGGAGTCTTTTTCAGCAGGTTTTAATCGAGGGAGATTATAGTCCTCATTTTTTTGCTTACTATTATAAACAGTGGAATAACTACAATATGTCTTACCATCAGCATAATTCAACGGAAATCATGTATTTGATCTCAGGAAGTTGTATCGTAGATGTCCGTCCAAGCTCAGGAGGAGAAGAGAGAGTTCGGCTGAAGCGGGGAGAATTGATCATCCTAGACGCGAATGTTCCGCATAGGCTGATTGTTGAAGAGGGGGCACCTTGTCGGATGCTAAATGTGGAATTTGGCTTCATGGAATATAGAGGGGTTGCACCCTCTGTCGGCAAGCTAGCCCGTGAAGAAACGGCGCTCGCAGAAATGCTGCAGCTTCCTTTTTCCAGTTTAGTAATGCCTGATCCGGAGGAAATCTATCATGTTCTAAAGGGACTTGTGTTAGAGCTTGATCAGAGCGGCGGGAAGGGGGGAAGTATGGTTGATTTATTATTTTGTGAGCTTCTGTTGCGATTATCCAGACTTCGGCAAGAGCAGCTTCATACCAGCCAACAGCCCTCGCAGCTTTATGTGCGCCGGAGCATCGAATTTCTGCATCAGAACTATGACCAGAACATTCAGGTTAAGGACATCGCTGCCGCAGTAAATCTGCATCCCGGATATTTGCATCGAATTTTTAAGAGCCATACGGGTCGGACACTCAGCGATTACTTGAATATGCTGCGAATGGAGAAGGCGAAGATGCTGCTTGGGCAGAGCGACATCCCGATTGCTGAAATTGCAGATTACGTAGGAATTAGCAGCAGGCAATATTTTCACCTTCTTTTTAAAAAATACGCCGATTGCACGCCTGTAGAATTCCGCAATTCCATTGAGCGTCACGCCTGGAGTTATGAAGAGCATGATTTTTAGTAGATAGGTTAGGATTTTTGACACCTTCTTTCAAAAGAGGTCATGATATTGGTTACGCTTTCCTCAGGTCCCTTGCTACAATGGACAGGAACAACCAATTCATTACCGGAGGATGATAACCATGTCATTTAAAGTGTCTTTTATAGGGGCAGGCAGCATTGGATTTACCCGTGGATTGTTGCGGGACTTACTAACTGTACCGGAATTTAAAAATATCGAAGTCTCATTTATGGATATTAACAGCCACAATCTGGAGATGGTCACGGAGCTATGCCAGCGTGATATTAAGGAGAATGGTTTAAATATACAAATTCAGGCGACAACGGATCGCAGAGAAGCACTGAAGGATGCTAAGTACGTATTTTGTACTATTCGGATGGGTGGGCTTGAAGCCTTTGCTACGGATGTGGACATTCCCTTAAAATACGGAGTCGATCAGTGTGTGGGAGATACTCTGTGTGCGGGAGGTATCATGTACGGGCAACGCGGAATTGCGGAGATGCTGAATATTTGCCGTGATATTAGGGAGATGGCAGCACCGGATGTGCTTTTGCTTAACTATTCGAACCCGATGGCTATGCTGACCTGGGCCTGCAATAAATATGGTGGTGTTCGGACCATCGGTCTATGTCATGGTGTACAGCATGGGCACCAACAAATTGCGGATGTGTATGGGCTTAAGAAATCCGAAGTTGATATTATCTGTGCGGGCATCAATCACCAGACCTGGTATATTTCAGCAAGTCATGAGGGGAAGGATCTGACCGAAGGTCTTTTAGAGGCTTTTGAGAAACATCCGGAATTCAGCCGTACGGAAAAAGTGCGCATCGATATGCTTCGTCGCTTTGGATACTATAGTACAGAATCCAATGGACACTTAAGTGAGTACGTGCCATGGTATCGTAAACGCAGTGATGAAATTATGGATTGGATCGATCTGGGGAGCTGGATTAACGGAGAAACAGGCGGTTATCTGCGTGTCTGCACGGAAGGTCGGAATTGGTTCGAGACCGATTTTCCAAACTGGATGAAAGACCCGGCATTGGAGTATACGAAGGAGAATCGCGGGGAAGAGCACGGCTCTTATATTATAGAAGGATTGGAAACGGGACGAGTGTACCGGGGGCACTTTAATACAGTGAACAATGGCGTAATCTCTAATTTACCAGAGGACGCCATTATCGAAGCACCGGGATATGTAGACCGGAACGGGATCTCCATGCCATTGGTAGGTGAATTGCCGCTTGGGCCTGCCGCCGTATGTAACGTGAGCATTTCAGTGCAACGTCTGGCGGTTGAAGCAGCTGTACACGGCGATGATAAGCTGTTGCGTCAGGCATTTATGATGGACCCACTCGTTGGTGCTGTATGTAATCCAAAAGAAATCTGGCAGATGGTCGATGAGATGCTCGTCGCAGGGGAACAGTGGCTGCCTCAATACAGCGAAGCTATTGCTAGGGCCAAGGAACGTTTGGCTTCAGGAGAGCTTATCCCAACGAACGCTAACAACGAGGGCGCTGCTCGCCTGAAGGTGAAGACGGTGGATGAGATGATGCAGGACCGGGAAGCAGCGAACAAAAATGCTGGTGAGTCTGATAAAGGCAAGGATAGAGAGAAGGTTCATTAGGCTGTAGCGTTGAAAGCTTTTTAACTATAAATAACCTCCGCATTCCAGAGTTTGAGATTGGAGGTTATTTGCATGGTGGAAATCTAAGCGGGGAAAAACAAAACAGCAGTCATAGCTTACGATAACAAGCTGACATGGGTGGGGAGTACAAGTTTATCGGTGCCGATCCAAATTGTGAAATTAGGTGTATAGTAGGAGTTATTATGTAACTGAAAAAAGAAAGTTAGTTTAATTTCACTGGCTTATTTTTTAATCTATACCGTAGCGCCGAGCGCTACAGTAATCCCACACAGTTGCCCTACATTCTATGATATTTACGGACTCAGATGAGCAATTTGCCCATCCCCGATACTTGCGGTCCCATATGACGCTATTCGTCCATCCCCCGGTACTTTCGGACCCAGATGACGCTATTTGCCCATCCCCCGATACTTGCGGACCTAGATGACGCTATTTAGCAATTTATCGCCTTTGGAGCGTATTATCGGACCCCAGTGCAGCTATTGCTCAGAATGAGGTTCGTTTTTGGTGTTTTTCATGCCTATAGCAGCTATGGGGTCCGATAGCAATCCAAATGTGCGCTAAAGCTACTTATAAGGTCATCTGTGTCCGAAAGCGCCGATCCCCCAGTAATCCCTCAGTTGCCCTAATATACTACTCTGCGCATCCCTTGATCTTACGGACCCAGGTGACGCTATTCGTCCATCCCTCGATCTTACGGACCCAGATGAAGCGATTCGCCTTAGATGACGCAATTTACGAAGTTTGTTGTTTTGTTCAAGAAGGAGCAACGCCAAAAACGCGGATGTCCCATCAGCCATTTTTGGCTTTTGGGATACCCGCGTTTTGGAGTGGGGGATTAAGAATTAACCGTACCCTTTGGACTAAAGAAGGTCTTCAGCGCCTGATACACTTCTTTTTTGTCTTTAATGACGTAATGCATGAATTGTTCATGTTTCAGATGGCGATAAGCTGACATCAAGGTACTGCTTCGATTGTATTGGTTCACCTCACCGTAGCCGAACATATTGCTTCGTTTCAGCAGTTCTCCGATCAGCTTCACGCAACGTTCGTTGTCGGAGGTGAGATTATCACCATCGGAGAAGTGAAATGGATAAATATTGTACTGCGCAGGCGGGTAGCGGCTATCGATAATTTCAATCGCTCGCTGATATGCCGAGGAACAAATCGTTCCCCCGCTTTCGCCACGGGTGAAGAAATCATGCTCACTGACTTCCTTAGCCTCCGTATGGTGGGCGAGAAAGACAATCTCTACCTTCTCATACTGGCGGCGCAGAAAACGGGTCATCCAGAAGAAGAAGCTGCGGGCGCAGTATTTTTCAAATGAACCCATCGAACCTGACGTATCCATCATGGCAATAATGACCGCATTGGAATGAGGGGTTCTAATATCATCCCATGTTTTGTAGCGCAGATCATCTGGGCTGATACTGTGGATGCCGGGATTGCCGCTGCTTGCATTGCGCCGAAGATTCTCCAGCAGCGTACGTTTTTTATCGATGTTGGACATCATCCCTTTTTTACGAATATCGTTAAAAATAATGGATTTGACCTCGATCTCTTCCTTATTCTTAGGCTTCAAATGTGGTAATTCCATATCCTGAAATAGAATGTCCTCCAGGTCTTCCAGATTGACCTCTGCTTCCACGGTGTCTTGACCGGGCTGATCGCCTGCTTTTTCTCCTTTGCCTGGCTGTGCCGATTGTGAATCGCGCCCAAGCACATCTCCGACCTGGCTTTCTCCGTCCCCCTGTCCTACATGCTTCTGTTTACGGAAGTTATAAATAATCCGGTATTCATCCAGACTGCGAATCGGAACCTTCACAATCTGCTTACCGCCTGACAAAATAATATTCTCTTCGGTAACGAGGTCAGGCAAATTATCCTTGATGGCTTCTCTGACCTTTTGCTGATGGCGTTCCTGATCCTGATGACCTTTACGATGAAGGGACCAATCTTCTTTTGAGACTACGAAGGAAAAGGGACCGGATGATTGCGACAGGATGACCACCTCCCATGGAATATGAATGTTGATTGAAGAAATCTTTTGCAAAGCATATATTTGGATCCCCCGCAAAGTACCTGAGTACGCATAGAGAGCAAAGCCTCACCTTGTGGGGATGTTTTGGGGTTGTAACTAAAGTATATTCATGGGGATGAGGGATATGTGATTTCTTATTCACTGATCTCATCTACGGTCAGCACATAACTGTTAGATTGACTTTCGCCAGAGTAGTCACGTCCATCCATATTGAAAGAGTATTGAGCATTCACGGAGCCCTTAAGGAAACGACCCATTACCTGTTCACTTACCTGGACAAAATAATGAATGTTAACCATAGATGCAGCATTAACTACCCCCAGCGGCAAGGTGCCGGCAAATGAAGATTGTGGATTCGGAACTCCATCAATCACAATGCTGTTGGGATCAAGAAAACATTTTTCCGGGGTTAGCCGATTCAGAGATATTTCCGCAGGCCAATTTCCGCTATTGGTTAGTGAGATCCAGCATTGGACTCGCTCTCCTGCTTCTACAATAGTTGGTTTTGCATGGACTACGAGTGAAATGACAGGTGTGACTACTAAGGTGGTAACTGTATTGGAACGAGAGGTTTGTCGTACGGTCCGTCCGTCTGGAAGCACAAAGGTATACTGAACGCTAGCATGGTTTTGTACGGCTGCGATTTCATGTATGTTAATGGCTGCAGGTATACTCACTTGAAAAACTACAACTGCTGTAGTTCCGCCTCTTAAAGAACCTAACTGGATGCCTTCCGCTGGTCGTGCACCTTTTTGCAACACTCCATTTAAGAGAACACTATCCCATACGAAAAGAGCACCTGAAGGTATAGCATCTGTTAGGACTGCATTTACAGCCAGATTCCCGTTGTTGGTTACCGTAAGCTCATATCTCAAATTGTCGCCCGGAGCTGCTGTAACATGATCCACTTTTTTACTAATGGTGACCCCCGCTTGGACAAGTGAGACAACCGCAGTGTTACTTTCGGTCGTAATTGTATGCTCATCAACTGAATAGGTGACAATTGCACTATTGGTCAAGGCTAACGAGGGAGAAAACTCTGTTACCCGGACACGAAAAGTAATATCAACGCTTAGGTCTGTGTCCAGCGAACCGAGTAATATTCCTTTCGCCGGGTCTGCTTCTGGGTAATAAATCCCACCTGCAATGACACTGCCTGGAATAAACACTGTCCCGTCCGGAATAGAAATTGTTGCACTGATTTGAGTTAAGAGGCTGTTGCCTTCATTTGTAAGTCGCAAGGTGTAAGTTACTACATCCCCAATAAAAGAAGTCGGAGTACTTGCAGACAAAGAGGTCGAGAGCTGGTAGGAGCGTAAAGAAACCAGTACAGAGTTAGACGCAAGCTCACCCTTAACGGTTCTTCCCTCCGGAGTGGAAAAAGAAAAACGGCCTAGCGCTTTATTTTGCAGCACTAGGGAAGACGACAGCGAAATGATGACGACTTGAAAGGCGATGCTCACTTGACTCTGCGGTGCAATAGAACCAAGGGGGATGCCTGAAGACGGTGTAGCCCCCGGAAGAGGCACACCGTCTCTGAGTACACTGTTGGAAATAAAGGATACACCTTCTGGAAGAATGTCAAACACCGTCAAAAAAGCATCTGTATTTCCATTATTACTGGCTTTAATGGTATACACCAAAGTGTCGCCTAAAGAGGCGTGGAGTTTATCTGTACTCTTCAGCAATGAAAGCACGGGGCCCACGACCGGGGTGTTAACGGTATTGGAATAGACAATTCCATCAACACCCGCTGCCGAATTGAAGAGTACCATGGATTGATTGGTTACGACAGGTTGGGTACGTGAGCCGGGAATCATAACGCTACTACCTGAACCTGGAAGGTAATGGTTGAAGAAGCACCTGCAGCAATTGTACCAATTGCGATTCCCGAAGCCGGACTGCCACTAGGACGAGGGGCTCCATCTACGGTAATGCTTCCCGTTACGAACTGGCTGCCAGCTGGAATAGGGTCAACCATGATGACGTTATTGACTGGTGAAATCCCTAAGTTGGTGACAACTATCGTATAGGTAATGATATCGCCAACAACCGCATCAATAGAAGTAGTGCTCTTAACAACACTTACGTCCGGAGAAGATACAGGGATAATGAGGACGTTTGAGACAGAGGAGCCCGTGAGTGAACGTCCATCTGGCGGTGTGAATGTGAAATTTGCTGTAGCTTGATTGACCAACTGCTGCGGTGAAGGCAGGGACGCAATAGTAACCTGTAAGGTAATCGTTACTGTTACTGTACTTCCCGGAGCTACCGACCCAATACTTAAGCCTGTAGACGGATCTGATCCTGGTTGTGGTACCCCATTCACGAGCACGCTGTTTGGAACAAAGACAGCTCCGTTAGGGATGGTATCGGTGATAACTACATTTGCGATGAGGTTACCAGTATTCGTCACATTCAAGGAGTAAGTAATCGTATCTCCGACAGTTGCGGCGGTTCTGTCCGCCCCTTTGACAACTACAATAATAGGTTGATATACCGGAATTACTAGTGTATTTGAGAATGAGGAGCCTGAAAATGCGCCAGAGGTGAAACTGACAGAAGCCTGATTACTAAGCGTTGCAGGATTAGGGAGCACATTGACAATTGTGTTGAATGAGACTTGGAAAGATGCGCCTGGCGCAAGCGTGCCGAGCGAGATGCCGCTCGCTGGATTGGCGCTAGGGCGTGGAGTGCCATCTACGGTCACACTGCCAGCGACAAAGGTAGAGCCCGCAGGTATTGGATCACTGAGGTTAACGTTACTGATATTTGCTATTCCACTGTTGGTAACAGTGAGATTATAAGTGATGGTATCGCCAACAACGGCATCGGTAGCTGTCGAAGATTTAGTGATGACAACGTTCGGTGAGGATACTGATATTGTTGTCGTATTGGAATTGATCGAACTGTTAAATGTCCGTCCATCCGGAAGCGTATATGCAAACGCGACCGAAGCTTGATTGAGCAGCTGTTGGCTTGCCGGCAATGTTGTGATAAGAACTGAGAAGATCACAGACAGGCTTCCGTTCGCGGAGATTACACCCAGTGGTATGCCAGCAGCCGGGTCTGCTCCTGGAGCAGGAGCGCCTTGAATGAGTACACTGTTTGGAATAAACGTTGTACCCGCAGGAATGGTATCACTCAGGGTTGCTAAAGCACCGTAGTTACCTGTGTTGGTCACATTGATAGTATAAGTAATCGTATCCCCAACGGTAGCATTGACTGAATTGGAGCTTTTTACTGCTGCAAGGATAGGCAGATAGACAGGTGTGGAGACGATATTTGAGAAAGCTACATTCGAGACAACACCTGAGGTGAAACTGACCGTTGACTGATTGTTTAACAATCCGGTAGCCGGCAGTGAAACTACATTTACGGTAAAAGCAACAGTTACGGTTACACCAGGTGCTATGCTGCCTAAGGTTACTCCAGTAGATGGGCTAACTCCTGTACGAGGCACACCGTCCACAAGCACGCTGCCTGTCACAAATGTAGTACCAGCAGGAAGTGCGTCTGTGAAGACCACATTATTTACAGTGGCAATACCGTTATTAGTTAAAGCTATGGAATAGGTGATAGTGTCACCGACCGTAGTTGATGTTGTGGTTGTAGTTTTAACTACAGCAATATTAGGTGAGGAGACAGGAATAGTGACGGTGTTAGAGAGTGCAGACCCATTAAGTGTACGTCCGTCGGGTAAGGTGAAGCTGAATGCTGCGGTTCCTTGATTGACCAGTTGCTGAGGACTAGGCAATGAAGTGATGTCAACCGTGAAAATGACTACGGTGGTTCCTCCAGGTTGTATTATTCCAGCTGCAATTCCGGTGGAAGGATCCGCTTGCGCTAAAGGGAGGCCGTTGATGAGCACACTATTCGGAACGAAAGCCGTACCTGCGGGAATATTATCCGTCAGTGTTAAATTAGCAGCATAGTTTCCTGTGTTACTCACTGTCAGTGTGTAGCTAACTGAATCGCCAACCGTGGCATTGGCTGTACTAGCACTCTTGACTACGGCAATGTTCGGCTGGAACACAGGGACTGTAACAGTATTAGAAAAAGTGGAGCTTGAAATAACGCCTGAAGTGAAGGTAACGGATGCCTGATTGATGAGTGAAGCTGTAGGAGGGACAGGGGTAACAGTAACACTGTAAGTAACCAGCGCTGAAGCACCGGCTGCTAGAGTGCCGATAGATATCCCCGAAGCAGGACTCAAGTTCGGGAATGGAACTCCGTTGACCGATACGCTGCCTGTTACAAAAGTACTCCCTGCCGGTGTAGGATCACTCAGTAAGACGCTAGTAACAGATTCTATACCATTATTAGTTATATTGACGTTGTAAGTGACCGTTTCACCAACAGCAACTGATGTTGAAGTGGTGCTCTTGGTAACGACAATGTTAGGAGCAGAGACTTGTAATGTGACAGTGTTAGACACAGCAGTCCCAGATAACGGTCTACCGTCAGGCGGAGTAAAGGTAAAGCTTGCGGAAGCTTGATTACTAATTTGCTGAGGTGTAGGTAAGGAGATGATATCAACGGTGAAGCTGACAGCAATACTGGCACCAGGAGCGACATTTCCTACAGCTATCCCTGTATCTGGGGTTGAACCAGGTTGAGGCATACCACCCACTATGACACTATTAGGAACGAAGACAGTACCTGCTGGGATGTTATCAGTTAGTGTTAAATTTGCAGCCAAATTACCTGCGTTGCTAACAATCACTGTGTAGATGACAGAATCACCGACGACTAGAGCATCGAAATCGCCGTCTCCATCAGCGGCACTTTTTACTAAGGAGATTTGGGGCTGAATAACTGGTGTAGTTGTGATATTAGATGAAGAAGAACCGGAGAATACACCGGATGTAAAACTGACAGACGACTGATTGTTAATCTGTGATGGTATCGGCATTGTTATCCTCACCTCGAATGTTACGGTAGCTGTGGCGCCAGGGCTCAAACTACCGATTGGAATGCCGGCGGACGGAACTGCTAGCGGCAGGGGAGTGCCACTTACAATTACGGTTCCGGGAATGAAAGCTACATTCTCAGGCAGAGGATCGCTGAGAATGATATTGCTTACTGTTGCAATACTGTTGTTGGTCAATACAGAGGTAAAGGTAAGGATATCACCAGTAACAGCAGTAGCAGCGTTTACGCTTTTTACAACACTGACGTTAGGGGCAGACACTGGGACAGAGAGCGTATTGGACACTACATTTCCACCGAGCTGACGCCCGTCTGGAAGGGTGAAATTATATGTCGCTGAAGCAGAGTTCAGCAATACTTGTGATGGAGGCAGGGCTGTGATTGTGACCAGAAAACTTACGGTGACACTGTCACCAGGAGCGAGCGGTCCAACTGGAATGCCAGTTGCCGGATTATATCCGGGCAAAGGTGTTCCGCCAATAATTACACTATTCGTGTCAAACACAGCTTGGGGTGGCAGGATATCAGTTACTAATAGAGTAGCTGCAATATTCCCGGTGTTGCTGATCAGGATGGAGTATGAGAGAGATCCCCCTACAGATGCCTGTGCTGCATTGGCGCTTTTGACCATACTAAGGATGGGCTGAAATACAGGTGTTACTATCGTGTTTGAGAGCGAAGAACCGGTGAACGCCCCAGAGGTGAAGGAGGCGCTGGCTCTGTTTGTAAACTGTGCTGGACTTGGCAAGGTAGCGACATTCACTCTAAAAGACACCGTGACAGAGCTGCCCGCGGCGATACTTCCGATTGCTATACCTGTACTTGGGTTAGCAGCTGCTACCGTCGAACCGTTGACAGTCACACTGCCCGCTACAAAAGCTCCCCCCGTAGGAATAGGGTCAGAGACAACGACGTTGGTGACAGCGACGCTGCTTGGGTTGGACACTACGACTGAATAAGTCAGATTTTCTCCAACCGCTACATTAGTCAGGTTTGCAGTTTTGGTTAGTGTAATGTTAGGAGCGGAGACCGGAATGGTTAGGGTATTGGACAGACTGGTCCCGGATAATGATCTTCCACTTGGCAATTGGTAGGTGTAACTGCTGCTTCCTTGATTATTCAAAACAGGTGGAGTAGGCAGAGATTGCACAGAGACAAGAAAGGTCACAGGAACAGCTGCCCCTGAAGCTAAAGTACCTAAGTTAATTCCTGTAAGTGGAGAGTCAGCAGGTCTAGCAACACCGTTAACAGTTACACTTCCCGAGACAAAGGTGCTTCCTGAAGGAATATTGTCGCTCAGGGTTACAGCCGCCCCGATATTTCCAGAATTCTGAACATTTAACGTATAAAGAATATTGCCGCCTACAGTTGCACTGGAAACGTTCGAGCTTTTTGCAATTTGGATTACAGGCTGATACACGGGAGTTGTCGTCGTGTTTGAGACTGAAATGCCAGTAAAAGCACCCGAGCTAAAAGAGGCGCTAGATTTATTCAATAGCTGAGCGGGGCTGGGTAATGAGATAACGTTGACCTGAAAAGTGACGGCGACGGAGCTTCCTGGAGCGATGGTACCGACAGAAATCCCTGTTCCAGGATTAGCTGAGGGTTGTGACACACCGGCGACGGTAACACTTCCGGGGACCAGCGATGTACCCGCAGGGATGGTATCTGAGAGTGACACGTTGGTAATTGCTGCAATTCCGTTGTTGCTGATTACAGAGGTGTAGAGTAGTATATCTCCGACAGTTACGTCGGCGAATCCAGCGCTTTTGACTACGGTAACATTAGGTGTTCTAACTGGAATAGACAAAATGTTGGACGAGGCAGATCCAGCTACTGTTCGCCCATCTGGAACTTGAAACGTATAAGCGGCGCTTGCTTGGTCGACCAGCTGTGGCGGAGAAGGTAGGCTATTCACGATGACCCGAAATTGAACAGTAGAACTGCCACCGGCGGCAATCGTACCGATAGCAATCCCTGTGGCAGGGTTACCGGCGATAGGATTTCCATTGACGGTGAAGCTACCTGCGACATAAGAGCTGCCTGAAGGAATATTATCAGTAAGTGTTGTTACCGCGCCGATATTTCCTGTGTTAGTGATTTGAAGGGTATAGGTGATCTGATCTCCAACCGTAGCATTGGTAGTACTGGCTGATTTCACAATGTTAAGGACGGGTGAATATACAGGTAAGGTTACTGTATTAGATGGAATGACCCCAGTCATGATAGGGCCTCCGGCTACACTTTGAAATGTAAAGGCAGCATTAGCGGTATTAGCGATATTTTGCGGACTTGGTGGTAATGAAGTGACTTTGGCTTGATATGTAACAGTTATTGAACTGCTTAAAGCTAATGAGCCTAGTGAGATTCCTGCTGTAATATCAAAAGTAGGTCTGGAGACACCAGCAACAACTACGCTTCCAGTTACAAAAGTGGATCCTGCCGGCAGCGCATCTGATAAAACGACACTTGCTGCTCCCGCTGTTCCTGTATTATTGACAGTCACCGTATAAGTTACCGTATCACCGACTATGGGGCCGGCTACATTAGCGCTTTTAGTGAGGTTTATTTTTGGAGCATTGATATCAACCTGTATGGCATTACCGTTGAGTACATAAGCATCGCCTGAGGTGGTTAATTGTAATACGGCTGAAGATTGATTGTTTATCAGCCGTGCGGAGACGTCAACATTGGTAATATCCCAGCCTTGGCGACCACCGATAATGTTGGTTCCTGGATTTCCGTTTATTTGGTTGCGGTTTCCAAAGGTACCCGTTGTGTTTAGGTTACCTGCATCATTGTTAATCTGCGATGCAAAAAAGTTGTTGGCAAAGTTATTAGGTCCCGATAAAGCAACAAGTGTAGCAGAGGTTGGACCAAATAATGCCTGATCCCCCGAACGGTTGGCATCCCCCTCCTGCGCGCTGAATAACGCTCTGCCGCCAAGCGCACCAGTAATGGGTGTGGCAAATCCAGTTATTGTAGTGGATACCGGAGCTGAGTTTGCCTGTACAAGTATTGCACCTGCCCGAAGGGACATATTGCGAAAAGGTAAGGCTGTATTTTGGTAGATTACTCCTAATGTCCAGCCTGCATGGTTGGCCGTGGAATCACTAGGAATAACAATCGTACCCACTACACCGCCAGTGGTGTAGGTGCCGGCACCGCCTTGTTGGATAATGCTGGTCACGTTGGCGGAACGAACATATGCCGATGCACCACCTCCCAAATCGACTACGTTGCTCGTTGCTGAATCAGGAGTAACACTGAATGTAGTGCCGGCAGGGGTTATGAAGGAGACAGGGTTGTTAATGGCCGAACTAAGGTTTACATTTCCGTTAATATAGGTACCGCCCCAGATTAGCTCCGCATACAGTACGGTACTGCCTGAGGGTAGGACCAGTATGGCTGCTGAACTGTTGCTTGTATAAAGACTAGTAGTTCCGCTAGGATAGGTACCAAATGTTGATGAAGTATTAACAGTAGTAAAGCCACCGATGCTGTCTAGTGTTCCTGGCACTCCGATCGTATCGGAGCGGCTAAGTCCAAGCGTGTTGCCGGTAAATGTGATAGCACCGGTCGCATTGATCGTTGCCCGTACGACTAGTGGAATGATTCTCACCTCCTTCGAGGTTGGTTTTGATCAAAAGTGTGCCGTCCTATAACTAGGACGGCACAGTTAATACCTGTATGTTAGCCTATGACACAAAATGGGTATTAGTGTATGTCCCATCTTAAAATTATAGAAAAAAATGTCTGTTTTGTGATTTAAGTCTTCGTTCGACAAGAACATGAGGTTCAGGATAATGGCTTCTGCTCATCAGCTCTAACTCCTGATCGTTGATATTGTGCTTGA
The DNA here is from genome assembly GCF_038002845.1 of Paenibacillus sp. FSL F4-0122. Lineage (NCBI taxonomy): Bacteria > Bacillati > Bacillota > Bacilli > Caryophanales > Paenibacillaceae > Paenibacillus > Paenibacillus sp. FSL F4-0122. Next base: position 291,552 of record NZ_JBBODI010000001.1, on the reverse strand, counting down.
CTACGACAAAATGGTACATGATTTCATGCACTACATTTGCTTGAAGGGTCTTTAGTATTTCTAGTTCTTCAGTTTCGTAAAGCGGATCTTCATAAGGATGCTGATAGAATAACTCCATCCGCAGCAACCGATAATCGAAGGGTGGTGCGGGTACAGGGTAGTCTGGAATAGCTGGGCAAACTGGACCGGATGGAGGCTGGAAGAAGGATCCTGTAAAATGCCGGGGGGTATATTCGTCAAACTTCTGCTTGAAGGCAGGGTTGGACATATGGGCAAAGCTGTGGGCATAGGGTGCTAGGATGCAAACAACTGCTTTATGGATGCTAATTCTGTGAATTTCCGACAGGGCTGCGAATAAATTGTCCACATAAGGCAGTACACGGCTAGCCATAACAAACTCAGCACTATTGTCAGGGAGAGGAATCTCTTGGCAAATGTCACAGACAATATCTACATCAGGACCCGCGATCCGATCGATCCCGAGATAACCTGCTTCCTTATTAGATCCACAGCCGATATCGATTCTCAAGGGGCTCACTCCTTTGGGATAAATCAGGCTCACACTATTGTATTAATACCGCTGTAGCCTGCATCCGACGGATGCCTAATAGAAGCTGGAAGTTATCTAAAATTACTTCATATGAAACTTTCATAGAGTGGTTAACGTTATAGGAGTATACTTATGAAGATGACTTTGAAAATAATCGCCACATAGAGGAGGCACTCAACATGAAAAAACAACGTTCATTACCCGCCATAGCAGCGATTGCTGCCTTAACATTTGCCTTAACCGCTTGCGGTGGGAATAATTCGGCACAGACTTCAGGAGAACCGACTGCAACACCTTCTCCAACACCAACCGAGAGCGCAAGCACTGCTGAGCCTACAGAAGCTCCAAGCACTCCCGTACCCACTGAGAACCCAAGTACAGCCACACCAACCGAAAATCCGAGCACAGCTAAACCTAGTTCTACTCCAAAAGCTGAAGGTAAAACAATAAAAATGACAGCCGTTTATATCGGACAAATTGATAGTCATTCCGTTGAGATTGCGACAAAAGAAGGTCCAACCGCTTTTGAGATTTCAGCTGGAATGGAGAGCATACTTGACACTTTGAATTCGGATGATTCCGTAGTTATTGAATATGTGGAAAAAGCAGTGGAGGGCGATCCGTCCGTCAAGCAGCGTGTGCTGACAAAGCTGGCTCTAGCAAAATAATTGAATGTATTGATTTGCAAATTAATAGAGGGTGTCTCAGCAATCATATAGTGGTTGTGAACTGCACCCCGTCAAGTAGACAGCACAAAAAATAAAAGTAGTTTAAGCGGCCTTAGTCCTAAATTCAATGGGACTGAGGCCGTTTAGTTTTGCCTGTAACCGTTCGTTATTATAAAAGTGAATGTAGGTATCAATATCTGTTTGGAGTTCTTCAAAGGTCTGGTAGGTATGTAAGTAGTACTTCTCACATTTCAATGTTCCCCAGAAGGATTCCATCGGCGAATTGTCAATGCAGCAGCCTACTCGGGACATGCTTTGCTTCAGTTCTGCATCGTCCAGCATCTTCTTAAAATGCAGAGAGGTATACTGGAAACCACGGTCGCTATGGAGTAAGGTTCGGCTCTCCGGTGCTGCCTGCAAAGCTAATTCCAGTGTGTTAAAAACTAGCGAATTATTATTGGAATGACCCAGAACGTAAGCAACAATGGACTTGTCATACAGATCTTTTATTGCACTTAAATACGCCTTCTTGCCGTTGCCGTATTTGAATTCCGTTACATCCGTTACCCATTTTTGGTTTGGAGCTTCAGCCTCAAAATTACGGTTCAGCACATTCTCTGCAACCTGCTGAGGCGTGGAGCCTACATACTTCTTTCTCTTTCTGCGGATGACTGACTGGATACCTTGGCATCTCATCAGCCGGTACACTCGCTTTGCGTTAATAGATTTATCCATTTGTCTGCGCAAATGCAGGGTCAATTGGCGATACCCAAAGGTTCGTTCCACCTTCTCATACAAGAGGAGCATGGCCTCTGTCAGTTTCTCGTTGTCAGCCTCTCGAAAACTGGGTTTGCGATTCAACCATTTGTAATAACTTGACCGTGAAATCCCTGCGATGTCACACAAAAGCCGAATGGAGCAAGACTGTTCCTGCTGAACAGCCTGAATGGCCAGGTAGATATTCACCTGGCGAATGGTTCTTAACGCCTCCTCTTTTCGAGTTCCTCTAACTTTTTTAGAAAAGCATTCTCCGCACGCAGGCGTGCATTCTCGTATTCCAGCTTTTGCATCGCGAGTTTGTGGCGATCTGCTTCCGTAAGTTCTTCAGGCGCTTTGGTGCGTCCTCTACCGTCTCGTAATGCCTCTTCACCACCTGCTTCGTACTTCTTTACCCAGCTATATACTTGTTGGTAAGACACGTGAAAATGGCTTGCCGCCTTCGCATAGTCTTCTCCGTTCGAAAGGCAGTACAGCACGATATTTATCCGTTCCTGCCAAGTGGTTACGCGTCCTTTGGTCATAGCTTTAGTTCCTCCTGAATGAGCTGTTAAGCTGTTGCTATGACCATTATACTTCCTAATCCAGTTGGCGAGTTGGGTTGCACTTGCAATCTTATACTTGCAGATGATTTGGTTTTGCGACAATCCTCCCTCGAGATAATCCTTAACGGCATAGAGTTTAAGTTCTGCAGAATACGTACGATTGTAGCTTCGGACTTCCAGCCCTTCGTATCCATACAATTGATAACGTTGCCGCCACTTCACTATAGAGTTTTTGGATATTCCATACTTCCGGGCCGCAGCTTTCAAACCAATGTCGCCCCGTTCAATTTCTTGGAGAATCGTTAACTTTTCCAGTGCTGTATACTTTTTTTGTTCCATAAAAATGCTCCCCATACAGCGACAGGTTTTTATTATTTCACCTGTCTACTATATGGGGAGCATATCAGTTGCTGGGACACCCTCGTATTTTTTAAGTATAGTTCTTGCTCAAAACACTAAACTTTGTTTGGTCGATCACAGTACGCATACCTAGCTGCATCACTATGGATCTAGCAGCACCACTATGGATCTAGCAGCCCCACTAACGGAACTGGTAGCCCCTATATTGGACTCAGCATCATCGGACCCAGCGGCCCTTATACGCAGCTTTTTCCGATATTTGAATTACTATCGGACCCCATCGCAGCTATTGCCATAAAAAGAGCCCAATATGAACCTTTTTCGATGCAATAGCGTCACTGGGGTCTGAAACTGTGCTCCAAAGGCGTAAAAAACGTAAATAACGTCATCTGAGTCCGTGAGCGGATGAGGGATAGGATTCAGCATTATCGGATTCAGCATTATCGGATTCAGCATTATCGGACTCAGCATCATCGGACCCAGCGGCCCTTATACGCAGCTTTTTCCGATATTTGAATTACTATCGGACCCTATCGCAGCTATTGCCATGAAAAGCGCCCAATAGGATCCTTTTTCGATGCAATAGCGTCACTGGGGTCCGAAACTCTGCTCCAAAGGGCGAAAATTCGTAAATAACGTCATCTGAGTCCGCAAGCCGCGGATGACGATGAGGACTCCCCGATGCAGATTTTAGCTTCATACATAAAATGAGGGTATCCCCACAACAGCTCAAAGTTGTTGGGATACCCTTTTTAATGAAGTTAGCATGTTTAAAAGAAGCTTAAAGCGTTCCTGCATTGACTAGAAAGGTTGTAATAAGCAGCATAAAGAGTAAGATAATAACACCATTGACTATCGTGCCAATAATGCCAAACACCTTGCGCCGTTTCCGAATGGAAAGCCCAATGATGCCGATGACTACACCGATTACATTAAGAGCAGCCAGAATAATAACCGTTAATCCTAGAAGCATTATGAATTGCGAGGACTGGCTTAATAGTTCGGAATTCTCATTAACCAATGAAGAAGACTTCATTATAATAGAGATAAAGATGGCTGCGTAGCCGATGATCGACACGAGACAGATAATGAATGAAGCAATACCAGGTCCAGAATGTTGAAGATCATGTTCTACTTTTTGATGCGTAGACGATAAATCAGCGCTTGGGTAATCCGGATGAGGGCTGGGATTTCCTACCTCTGCCGCAGGTACGTCTGATTTTGACAGAGAATTTAAGTCCATGGTTTGCACTCCTTGAGAGATTAGAATGAAAATGTTGTTAATATCCACTTTTTCATATTGATGCTAAAAAAGCAACCCCTGAATGAGGCAAATTAAAAAATGACTGCTGGAAATAGGAGCTGGCATTACGTTATGATAGAATGAGTCTAAAATTAAGGGGGTGTAATCATTTGCAACGGAAATTTATGGCCTGGGGGGCTGTGCTAGCAATGCTGGCAGTAGGAATTGGTGCTTTCGGTGCCCATCTACTAAAACCAGTTATCAGTGAAGACTATATGAAGGTATATGAGACTGGCGTGCAGTATCACTTGGTACATGCGCTGGGGGTAATTCTCATCGCACTGGCTGTGGGCCAATGGGGCGAAAGTGCCCGATTACGTTGGGCGGGTCGATTGTTAATTGCAGGTACCATTTTGTTCTCTGGCAGTTTGTATGTTCTGAGTATCTCCGGAATTAAGGTGCTAGGAGCGATTACACCTATCGGTGGGGTATGCTTTATAATTGGCTGGTTATGCCTTGCGATAGAAGGATTTTCACGTAAAACGTCGTCTTAGTTGTTAGGAAAAGAAAGACCAATAAGCACCTATTCCCAAAGAGGGAGGGTGCTTATTTGCTTGTAACGCATGCGCTTACAGAAACTCGTCGATTTCATTTAGATTAAAGCTGTACACCTGCTTCTCATCCACATGGTAGACACTTATAGAGTTGGCTGCTTCATCAAAGTTTAAAATACGACAGGGCATGGACACTTGTTTCCCGTACCGGTTCGCTCGTAAACGTACCAATTGATTATTCTGAATATACTGACGAATCTTCCCGTATGCATCAGCTGGCGTTTCAATTGCCGTTTGCTGTGCAGGCGTTTCTGCCTGTTTTTTTATCGGTGTATCCAGCTGCTTCTTTGTGGATTTTGGAGGCAGCTTTAATGAAATGGGAGGAGCAGAGTTTTGATTCAAAGCTAGTTTAGCGGAGCGTAGCAAGCTGTCAATGGTTCTCCCTAATTCAAGACCGGAGTTAATGTTGAAATCTGTGATATGGTCATTATTGTTCAACATTTCGAGCAGAAATTGCAGTGCAAGCGGGTTGGTACGGGCATTAATCAGGATGTCGACGTTAAATAAATAATTGCCGTCTGTGCGTTGTAGTTTCTCGTCCATAAATCCCCCAGCTTTTCGTTTAGAACATCTCTGAATGGTTACAGGAATGTAATTAACTATAACATTAAACATGCAATATTCATATACCCAGGACTACTGGAATAGGGACTATTATACTGCATTTTATACTAGGCATAGGACTACCGTCAGCACACCCACAGGAAAATTAGCATACATATACAACGTGGATAGTGAAAAAAAGGAGGTGCTGCTATTGGTTACTATGGAGCCTATTACAGTAGGTGAACATACGCTGATCGGGGTAGAGGTTAAGCTTCCCAAAACTACACTGCTCTCCATCAGCACGAACCGAGGTTATATTATGTGCGGTGCACTGGATGTCGGTCTCCTCAATGAAACACTTAGTGACCGGCATATCATCGCAGCTCGTGCGGTGGGTGTACGGACGCTTGCCCAGCTTTTAGCTGCCCCGTTGGAGTCTGTAACGATAGAAGCAGAGAGTCTTGGCATCGTACCAGGTATGACGGGTGCGGAAGCGTTACTTCTTATGGTCTGACCGGAAAATTTAACAATTCCAAACAAACGGGGCTTAGGCCCTTTTTGTTTGTGTGCAAGTATTCACATTTAAGCATAATCGGGTGTGTCTTTGCTCATGCTAGTACAAATAAAGGGGTTATGGAAGGCTTCTCCTTGTTTCGTATTACAGGTAAAAGGGTAAATTAAGAATAGACAAGTTACTACCGGACGAAGGAAATAGTAACCGGTAAATATAATGGATAAGGTAGGGATCATCTCATGGCTAAAGCATCGAATAAAGTAAATACAACTTCACTGGAACAGATCATGAATCGTCAGGTTGCTAACTTAAATGTCTTGTACGTAAAAATTCATAACTTTCATTGGTATGTCAAAGGAGAACAGTTTTTCTCCCTTCATGTGAAATTTGAGGAATTATATAATGAGGTAACCCTTCACATGGATGAAGTAGCAGAACGCTTGCTAACCATCAAAGGCAGTCCGGCAGCAACATTGAAAGAATATTTGGAATTAGCTACAATTCAAGAAGCTACAGGTAAGGAAGATACACGGGGAATGGTTCAGTCTCTGATTGAAGACTTCGCCACCATCTCTGAAGAGCTGACAGAAGGCATCGAGCTTGCCGAAGAAACCAAGGATCAGCCAACCTCAGATATGTTCATTAAAATCCGTAGTGATCTGGAGAAACACCAATGGATGCTACGTTCATTTCTTAGCTAATCATTAAGCAGTTTGAATAAGGCTTCCTGCGGGAAGTCTTATTTTTGCGTTAGTCTTATACTTAATGAAAATCTTCTCTGAGTCACAAGTGATTAGCTAAAGAGAAATTTGTAAAAAAACAAGGTTTGATATAAAATTAGTGAGAATCATTGATAATCATTGTGATTCAATTTATAATAATTATAATGTGATAGAAAATCTAATTGTGCTGGGAATCAGGATTATCCTGTTTCAATACAACTTTTGATTTCGCAAATCGATCAATGGAGGGAATAATATTATGGCAGCAGAATTTGTCATTGAGGGTCTTAAAGCGACGATTGAGGGAAAAGAAATTTTGAAGGGGATTAACCTTCAAATGAAAGGTGGCGAAATTCACGCCATCATGGGACCAAACGGTACAGGTAAAAGTACTTTGGCTTCGGCGCTAATGGGTCATCCTAAATACGAAGTAACTGATGGAACTGCAACTCTTGATGGTGAAGATCTTCTGGAGATGGCTGTTGATGAACGCGCACGTGCAGGTCTTTTCCTTGCAATGCAATATCCAAGCGAAATCTCTGGAGTAACTAACTCCGACTTCTTGCGTTCTGCCATTAATTCCCGTCGTGAAGAGGGAAGCGAAATCTCGTTGATTCGTTTTATTCGCCAAATGGAAGCAAAGATGAAAGAACTAGATATGAACCCTGAGTTTTTACACCGTTACTTGAACGAAGGCTTCTCCGGTGGTGAGAAGAAACGTAATGAAATTCTACAAATGATGATGCTGGATCCAAAAATCGTGATCTTGGACGAAATTGACTCCGGTCTTGATATTGATGCTTTGAAAATTGTAGCTGAAGGCGTAAACTCCATGCGGAGCGAAGAACGCGGCTTCTTAGTTATTACCCACTATCAACGTCTTTTGAACTACATCAAACCTGATTATGTTCACGTTATGATGCAAGGTAGAATCGTGAAATCCGGTGGTCCAGAGCTTGCACAGCGTCTGGAAGCAGAGGGTTATGAATGGATTAAAGAAGAACTCGGAATTGAAGATGAAACTGTAGGGCAAGAAGCGTAAGAAACGCCAGGAAGGAGGAGACCACTATGACGACACAGACCATTCTTCCGGTGGATGCCGAACGCTTGAGCGAATTATCGCACAGCAGCGGCGAACCGGGTTGGCTGAAAGAAAGCCGCTTGAAGGCACTAGAATTGGCAGCTACTCTGACACTGCCTAAATTAGAGAAGACACGGATTGATCGTTGGAATGTCAATAATTATGGTAGCTATAAAGCAAGTGAACCTTTTGCTTCGCTAAGTGATGCACCTGCATCTATTTCTTCCTTGATCAAGGATCAGGAGGAAGGCAGCCTGATTATTCAACGCAACTCTGGTGCAGTATATACACGTATCGCTCCTGAGCTTGCAGAACAGGGTGTTATTTTTACAGATCTACAGACAGCTGTTAAAGAACACGGAGATTTGGTTCAACGTTACCTGCATAAAGCCATTCAGCCAGACGAACATTCTATCGCAGCGCTTCATGCTGCATTGTGGAATGGTGGAGTATTCCTCTATGTTCCTAAGAATGTTGTTATTGAAACTCCGCTTCAAGCAGTGCTGTTAACGGATGATGCGGAAGCTACTTTTGTTCCACACATTCTGGTCGTAGCTGATACTAACAGTTCCGTAACCTATGTAGACAACTACGTATCGGATAAAGAAGAAGCTGGACTACACAATGGTGCGGTAGAGGTATTCGTGGGCGCTGGCGCTAAAGTTCGTTATGCTACAGTGCATCAGCTTGGTGTAGATACTACAGATGTAACTTATCGCCGGGCTGTTGTTGAGAATGACGGAGTCATCGAATGGATCGTTGGTGAGATGAACTACGGAGATACTGCGAGTGATACCAAGTCTGTGCTTAAAGGCAACGGTTCTAGCTCCGATGCTAAAGTAATTGCAGTAGGTACGGGATCACAGAAACTGAATTACACCACTCAAGCTCAGCATTTTGGCAAAAGCACACCAAGTGATATGATCACTCGTGCAGTTATGCGTGATTCTGCTACTTCTATCATCAACGGAATCACCAAGATTGAGAAAGGTGCTACTAGAGCGGATGGCCAGCAAACGGAAAAAGTATTGATGCTGAGTCCAAAAGCCCGTGGTGACGCCAATCCGATCCTGCTTATTGATGAAGATGATGTTACAGCCGGCCATGCCGCTTCCGTAGGACAGGTCAATCACGAGCAAGTCTTTTACCTAATGTCCCGCGGAATTACACGGCATGATGCAGAGACTCTGATCATCTACGGCTTCTTGGCTCCTGTTGTGTCACAAATTCCACTGGAGGGACTGCGCAATCAGCTCCAATCTCTTGTGGAAAGGAAGTTAGTGCAATGATTAGCAACGCCATCCGGGAGCAATTTCCCATACTGAACCAAAATGTGAACGGACATCCACTAGTCTATCTGGACAGTGCTGCTACTTCACAGAAGCCTCGGAAAGTGATTGAGGCGGTCAAGTCGTATTATGAGTGGGATAACGCCAACGTACACCGTGGCGTCCATACTTTAGGCAGCCGAGCAACCGATGCCTACGAGGGAGCCCGGGAGAAGCTAGCTAAGTTTATTAACGCCCGCAGCACTAAAGAAATTATCTTTACACGCGGAACAACTACAGCATTAAATATTGTGGCCTCTTCTTATGGACCCTCTGCTGTGGGTGAAGGCGACGAAATCGTCATCACCTTAATGGAGCATCATAGTAATCTGATTCCATGGCAGCAGCTCGCTAAGAAGACAGGTGCTACATTAAAATATATACCGTTGCAACCTGATGGAACGGTTACGTTGGAAGCTGCCGAGCAGACGATTACGGATAAAACCAAGATCGTTGCTATCGCTTATGTATCCAACGTTATGGGAGTAACTCATCCTATTAAAGAGCTTGCGGCTATTGCTCATCGTCATGGTGCAGTAATTGTCGTAGATGGTGCACAAAGCACACCACATATGAAAGTCGATATGCAGGATCTGGATTGTGATTTCTATGCACTATCTGGTCATAAAATGCTCGCACCAACCGGAATTGGCGCTTTGTATGGCAAGAGAGCACTTCTCGAAGCCATGGAGCCCGTCGAATTCGGTGGCGAGATGATTGATGATGTGGGTCTTTATGAATCCACATGGAAAGAACTGCCTTGGAAGTTTGAAGGCGGTACGCCGATCATAGCTGGTGCTGTTGGTTTAGGTGCAGCCATTGATTTCTTACAAGAAATCGGATTGGATGAGATACACCGCCATGAGAAAGCTCTTGCAGCGTATGCAGAGCAACGTCTGTCAGAGATCGAGGGTCTGAACATTTATGGTCCTCGGAATCGTGAAGTCGGCGTTGTCACCTTTAATCTGGGTGACGTTCACCCGCATGATGTCGCTACAGTGCTAGATGCGGAAGGTATTGCCATCCGCGCTGGTCATCACTGCTGTCAGCCGCTGATGCGCTGGCTGGAAGCCAGCTCTACAGCACGTGCAAGCTTTTATCTGTATAATACTGAGCAGGATGTAGATCGATTGGTGGACGCTTTAATCAAGACAAAGGAGTACTTCAGCTATGAACTTGGATGACTTATACAGACGCGTAATTATGGATCATTATAAAAGTCCTCGGAATCGCGGTTCATTTGAAGATGATGCTCTAAAAATCGAACTGAATAATCCAACCTGTGGTGACCGTATTACTCTTCAGCTTAAGGTAGAGGATGGAATTGTAAAGGATGCCCGTTATAATGGTGAAGGCTGTTCGATCAGTATGTCATCGGCTTCGATGATGACTGAGGCGATCAAAGGACAAACGGTTGAACGTGCGCTTGAACTGGCCGATAACTTCTCCTTACTGATGAAGGGTGAAGACGTGGATTTTGGAGATTACGAAGACATTGAAGCCCTTTCGGGTGTGAATAAATTCCCTGCGCGGATCAAATGCGCAACACTGGCTTGGAACGCACTTCGTAAAGGAATTGACGAAGAAGAGCAACATAAATAACAGTAGAACAAGGAGGCTGACACCATGGCTAAGAAAGCGCCTGATATGGAAGAATACCAGTACGGGTTCCGTGATGAGCATAAGTCGATATTCCAGTCTGGTAAAGGTTTGACGGCCGAAATTGTTAAAGAAATTTCAGCGATCAAAAATGAACCACAGTGGATGCTTGACTTCCGCTTGAAATCTTTGGAGCAGTTCCGTAAAATGCCAATGCCTACATGGGGCGGCAATATGGATGATTTGGACTTCGAGGATATTCAATATTATGTAAGACCTTCAGAGAAGCAAGGGAAGACTTGGGAAGAAGTTCCTTCCGAAATCAAAGAAACCTTTGACAAGCTGGGGATTCCGGAAGCGGAACAGAAGTTCCTCGCCGGCGTATCGGCACAATATGAATCTGAGGTAGTCTATCACAGCATGCAGAAGAGCCTTGAAGATCAAGGGGTTATTTTTACAGATACCGACACTGCATTGCGTGAGCACCCAGAGCTTCTGAAAAAATATTTCGGGACGATCATCCCTCCAACCGATAATAAGTTTGCCGCACTTAACAGTGCAGTTTGGTCAGGCGGCAGCTTCATCTATGTTCCTAAAGGTGTGAAATGTGAAGTTCCTTTGCAGGCTTACTTCCGTATTAACTCCGAGAACATGGGACAATTCGAACGTACTTTGATCCTTGCGGACGAAGACAGCTTCGTGCATTACGTAGAAGGATGTACTGCTCCAATCTACAGCACGAACTCTCTGCACAGTGCGGTTGTTGAAATCTTGTGTATGAAGAACGCCCGCGTTCGTTATACCACAATCCAGAACTGGGCTCCAAACATCTACAACCTCGTTACCAAACGTGCGGTTGCAGAAGAGAATGCTACGATGGAATGGGTCGATGGTAACATCGGTTCCAAGCTGACCATGAAATATCCTGCGGTTGTTCTTAAAGGTCGTGGTGCAAAAGGTTCAGTACTATCCATCGCGGTAGCAGGTAAAGACCAGCATCAGGATGCGGGTGCCAAGATGATCCATTTGGCTCCAGATACAACATCCACCATCGTATCGAAATCCATCAGTAAACATGGCGGTAAAGTAACTTACCGTGGTCTAGCTTCCTTCGGCCGTCAAGCAGAAGGTGCGAAATCGAACATTAAATGTGATACGCTGATTTTGGATAATGAGTCCACTTCGGATACTATTCCTTACAATGAAATCATGAACGATAACATCGTTCTTGAACATGAAGCAACCGTGTCTAAAGTTTCTGAGGAGCAACTGTTTTACCTGATGAGCCGTGGCCTCACAGAAGCTGAAGCGACTCAAATGATCATCATGGGCTTCATCGAGCCGTTCACAAAAGAACTGCCGATGGAATATGCGGTCGAAATGAACCGTCTGATCAAGTTCGAGATGGAAGGTTCAATCGGTTAATAAGAGCGCTTATGAATGGAGGCCCGTCCTCCTAACGTTTATATTTCTTCAAAGCATCCGTAGATATTTTTCTACGGATGCTTTTTTTATTGGCACAATTGAAAAATCCCCGAATGCCGGGGACTTACCTTTAATATTTTCAATTATCCATTTCCGGCAACGGCAATTCCACTGAAGGATCTGGCTCCCAGAGATGCCGTTCTAATCGCTGATGCTACAATGGTGTATTGGATCTGGCCAGTAAGCACATCGGTCGAAGGCGGATAGTCGACAGCGGTGATTCCAACCATTTCATATTGGGTCGTTGTATTATTAATGTTTCCGGGGTAGGTTGTACTGAAAATTAATACATTATTGCGGTAAATACTAAAAGTAACATCATTCTGAACTATAATGCTGACATCAACACTAAGTCTGGCAAAAGCATTCAATGTGACTCTCACTAAGCCTGCATTGGCAGGGGTAACATTTACTGTCTGAAGTCCAATGTCACCGAAAACTGCACCTGAACGAACCAAATTAAGACTTTGTGCATCCATAGTGCTGCCCTGTGAAATCCGCATATCAAGAAACTGTATACTCATCCTATTCACCTAACCTCTCATTGTAGATTTTATATTTTATGAGAGAAAGAATAGAATGGCACCAAATCATTGACGGGGTTTTTTATATAGTAAAGGCTACTGTTTTGCCAGATCATTCACTTCTTTATTAAAAGCCTCTGAATATTGATTAAATTTACCTGCATCAAGTGTTAAGCTGTCATCGTTTGCTTTTGGAGGTGTCTCCTGGATCTGCTTATATAAAAGATCAATTTCTGGTGAAAGCTTGGCCCATATTTTCTTAATAGAATCATACTTAGTATCTAACTTGTTCATATATGTATCGTATTCTTTTTTCTCTTCCATGGCTTTGCCAAGCTGTTCGACCGTAAAGTCTATGTCCATGCTCGTTCCTGTACTGCTTGTACCACTTCTAGTGTATGAGATAACATCTACAAACCCTACATTCCAAATGTCGGCAATAACAAAATTGCTTATTTCTCTTAGCGTTTTTTCAGGTGAGGGTGCTGCTGTATCTGCTTTTGAGGAAATTTCCCCGAAATTAAACAAGTTTTTAGATTCGTTGATCGCTGTGTTTGCGTCCGTAGGGTTATTGTTATTTGTATTGCTACACCCTGAGAGAAGGATAATGGCGATAATACAATATAAAATAAGCTGCTTTTTCAATATAGTTCCCCTCCATAATATAAGTAAAAAGTGTTGTATTACTATATTACGGTAAATTGTGGTAAAAGTTTTACATCTGAGGCAAATTTAAGACGGCGAAAAAGTGAACTCTTCGAAACCCGGAATAAATTCCAATAATTATGCAAAAAACCGAATAAAGGTCCTCCTAATATTACACGATGATTACAATATTCATGTAGATTCTTCATTCATCAGGATTAAGGAGGAAACACGAGCATTTTAAGATAACGAGGGTCCTTTATATCATGTAGATGCTGCTTTTTTCCGAAATAACCGCAAAAACGCGCAATTCTCCCCTTTGCCGCATTAAATTATGGATGATACACTGCATAAAGTCACTAAATTGTAAGCGCTAAAAAAAGCTAGCTTACGATGTAACATTTGCTTTATACAAAAAAACGCTTACTAGGTAAGCCTTAAGGAGGAGAGATATGGATGTTCTCAGGCAACTGCGCGGTTATTATCGAGAGAAGCTGCATTTTCTGATTCTTTCGATTATATGTTTGGCCGCTGCAACTGCAGTGGGGCTGATTACCCCCAATTTGTTAAGAAAGCTGATCGATGATGTTATTGTGCCACTTAAGTTTACAGAGGTGCCAGTGCTCGCATTGAGCGTGTTAGCTGTAGTAATAGTAAAAGCATGCCTGCAGTTTGCACATGGTTTTTTTGGAGGACGGCTAGGTAACTTTCTTGCATACCGGCTGCGTAATGCTTGTTATGAGAAGCTGCAATTCCTATCTTTCCGTTATTATGATACCGCGAAAACTGGGGATTTGATGTCCCGACTAACCGGAGATTTGGAAGCGATTCGTAACTTTATCGGTTTCGGTTTTGCTCAGTTGCTTAATGTCTTTTTTATGGTCATTTTTGGTTCGATTATGATGTTCTCACTCAATTGGCAGCTTACTCTAGTAACTTTGATTACGATGCCAATCCTGGCGTTTATTGCGCTAAAATTTGAGTCTAAGATTCACCCGGCCTTTCAAGAGATGCGCCTTGCGCTCAGTTCTCTGACTACGGCTGTACAGGAGAATATCACGGGTGTGCGCACCGTCAAATCGTTTGCGAGAGAGGCTCATGAAGTAGAGAAATTCTCGCACCGTAACGAACGTTATAAGAATAACCAGATTTTTGCTGCTGAGCTCTGGAGTAAGTTTTTTCCAGCGATGGAGTTTTTAGCATCGATCAGTGCAGCTATTCTGCTTGGAGTAGGCGGAACGTTAGTTATTAAGGGGAAAATGTCACTGGGCGAACTGGTTGCTTTTTTCAGCTTAATTTGGTACATCATTGGACCGATTTGGGGTCTTGGATTCCATATTAATAACTATACACAGTCCAAAGCATCGGGAGAACGTGTATTGGAAGTACTTAATCAGAATATTGATGTGAAGGATAAAGAGAACGCCCGTGAACTGGTACCTTCTGAGGTTAAGGGAGATGTAGCGTTTAATCACGTCACATTTGCTTATGGAAACAAAATGCCTGCGGTTACAGACATTGATTTTGAGGCTAAATCTGGTGCGGTTATAGGGTTCCTTGGAGGAACGGGCTCTGGTAAATCGACCATTACACAGCTGATGATGCGTGCTTATGACGTTAATGAAGGCAGCATCACACTGGATGGGATGGACATAAGAGAATACAATGTTCGCAGCTTGCGTTCACAGATCGCGACGGTCTTTCAGGAGACCTTCCTGTTCTCCTCCTCAATTCGCAACAACATCTCCTATGGGTTGAAAAATGTAAGCATGGAAGAAATTATCCGAGCTGCACAACTTGCCAAAGCCCATGATTTCATCATGGAGATGGAAGATGGTTATGACACTGTGGTGGGTGAGCGCGGAATGGGTCTTTCCGGTGGACAAAAGCAACGGATTGCCATCGCTAGAGCCCTGCTTAAGAATCCGCGGATTCTTATCCTCGATGATGCGACCAGCGCTGTCGATATGGAGACGGAGCACGAGATTCAAGCCGGATTCCAAGAGGTCATGAAGGGGCGCACTACACTTATTATTGCCCATCGGATCTCCTCCTTGCGCCATGCGGATCAGATTATCGTCATGAACGAAGGTCATGTACAGCAGCGTGGTACCCATAAAGAGCTAATTGAAGTGCCGGGTCCTTATCAGGATGTATACCGGATACAGTATGCTGATTATCTGGCCAGAGCGACCGGAAGAGGGGAGGAGTGAGGCATATGAAACTTGAAGCCAAACCAATGACCGCTACGGGAGCAAAAAATAAAGCAGCCGAGCAGCAAGAGCTGGATGAACGTTTTGTATATAAAGATGATGATGTCATCGATAAGGCTTTTGACTGGAAGCAATTCACCAGACTGTTCGGGTACATGAAGCCTTATGCAAAGCAGATGCTTCCATTGGTGTCCATCATGATGATTCTGGGAACTATCACGAAGTTGACCGTCCCGTTCCTAACAAGTTTAGCCATTGACCGTGCGATTGCACCAAAGGTGGGGAATCCCAGCTTATCTCTGCTATATTCGCTTACAGCAGGGGTAATCGTCTTATATCTGATTCAATGGATTGCGGGAGTATACCGGATTAAATACACGAACATCATCGGCCAAAGAGTGATTTATGATTTGCGCTCAGATTTGTTCAAGCATATTCAGAAGCTCTCCTTTAACTTCTTTGATAAACGTCCGGCAGGTTCGGTATTAGTGCGGGTAACCAATGATATCAACTCTTTGCAGGACTTGTTCACAAACGGGGTTGTCAATCTGATGATCGACTGCGTGCAGCTTATGGGGATTACCATTATTCTGCTAGTGATCAACTGGAAGCTAGGTCTTGCAGTAATGGTTACGGTTCCGATTATGTTCTTTGTTTCAACTAAGCTGCGCCAAAAGATTCGGATCGCTTGGCAGGATGTGCGGATGAAGAACTCCAGAATTAATTCTCATTTAAATGAATCGATTCAGGGAATCAGAGTCACACAAGCCTACACCCAAGAACAAGAAAATATGAATTATTTCGATGTTATGAATACCGACAGCAAAAAATCCTGGAACAAAGCCTCTGCGATGAACCAGGCGTTCGGTCCGATTATTGAGGTCACAGGTGGTTTTGGGACAATGATCCTCTTTTGGCTGGGGGCTTATCTGATCCAATCTGGAGAACTCACAGTAGGTATGCTGGTAGCATTCAGTTCTTATGTCAGCAACTTCTGGGACCCGATTAATCGCCTTGGGCAGATGTACAATCAGCTGCTTGTGGCAATGGCTTCCTCGGAACGGATCTTTGAATATTTGGATGAGCAACCTGCGGTTCAAGATAATCCTGGTGCTAAGCCAATGGGAACGATTCGTGGGGATATTAACTTTGAGAAGGTCATTTTTGAATATGAAAAAGGCCGGGCTGCATTAAAAGGTATTGATCTGGATGTAAAAGCAGGACAGTCGATCGCGCTCGTAGGTCATACAGGTTCTGGTAAAAGTACGATCATTAACCTGATTGGCCGGTTTTATGATATCAAAAGCGGCCGAATCACGATAGACGGTGAAGATATCCGCGGGGTTACGTTAGACAGCCTGCGAAGGCAGATCGGAATCGTGCTGCAAGATACCTTTATTTTCTCGGGAACGATTCGGGATAATATCCGTTTTGGCCGTCTGGAGGCTACAAATGAAGAAGTGGAAAATGCTGCAAAAGCCGTGGATGCCCACGACTTCATCATGAAGCTGCCCGGTGGGTATGAGACAGAGGTGGAAGAGCGCGGCAGCGCGTTGTCGATGGGACAACGTCAGCTTCTCTCCTTCGCCCGGGCGCTCTTGGCAAATCCGCGTATTCTAATCCTGGATGAGGCAACTGCCAGCATTGATACGGAGACAGAGCTGAAGATCCAGGAGGCACTCAAAATCCTGCTTCAAGGCCGAACCTCCTTTATCGTAGCGCACAGACTTTCTACCATCCGCCATGCGGATAAAATAGTCGTTCTCGATCACGGAGAGATTAAAGAAGAAGGAAACCATCATGAGTTGACATCCCGTGATGGGGTATACAACGGTCTGATCGAAGCGCAATTCCGCTTCCTATAGACCGACAGAACGGAACAGAACAGAACAACAGCTCATTCCCGTTGCTTAGGCAAATGCGGGGTGGGCTGTTTTTTATAGGGATATAGTGATTAATGTGGCCGGGGCTTGGTGGATCAGAGTAGAGTGGAATATGGCAGAGGTATTACGGGACAAGGTAACCGAAGAACGGCAGAACGGAAGAACGGAAGAAGGGCAAAACGGAAGATTGGAAGAACGGCAGAACAGCAGAACGTAAGAATGCAAGAACAGCAGAACGGCAGAACAGCAGAACGTAAGAATGCAAGAACAGCAGAACGGCAGAACGGTAGAATGGAAGAATGGAAGAATGGAAGAATGGAAGAATGGAAGAACAGCAGAACAGCAGAACAGCAGAACGGCAGAATGGAAGAACAGCAGAACGTAAGAATGCAAGAACAGCAGAACATAATACAGCAGGGTTAGATTTCTATTCAGTTACTTAGGACGTTTGGATACCCTGCCCGTCACACGCAGCTCAAACATTTGTGCACAAATATCTTGATGCCATTGTAGATCAGCTGTCTGTTCCGCTAATTGGATTTCATTTTGCAATCGGGCCATCTCATAGCAGTAGGTAGCGTTTATTTGCAGGCACTGCTGTTGTTCCGTTTCCTCAGCAGCAGTAAGCTGCCGTCTACGGCTCAGGGTGAACAACTCGGCAAGGCGTTCATGGACAGGAAGCATGCTTTTTTCCTCCTACAGCAATTTAAAACCACATATTAGTCTCGCCATGAGAAGAGAAATTTAAACGTTACGTCAGATAATTAAATTGAGGGGCCTTACTATGCTGAGGGTAGGAGGAACTATCTTCGAAGTCAGAAGGAAACAAGTAGAGGTGAAAATCGAGGGAAGTTTAGGAGTAATCAGGAAACGAATCGTTTAGTTGCAGTTTGTACAATAGTAACCGCCATTCTCGTTATAAAAATACTGTTAATTGCACTTTGTGCAGCTATTTTCGAGAAATGTGCTTATTAAGGGCATTTTCCTTAATTCTAGTTGCACAAAGTACAACTAAATCAGAAATCGGCTCGCTAGACGTGGATTTAGTTGCACAAAGTACAACTAAATCAGAAATCGGCTCGCTAGACGTGGATTTAGTTGCAAAAGTACAACTAAATCAGAAATCGGCTCGCTAGACGTGGATTTAGTTGCACAAAGAACAACTAAATCACAATTCAGCTCGCTAGACGTGGATTTAGTTGCAAAAGTACAACTAAATCACAATTCAGCTCGCTAGACGTGGATACTGTTGCACAAAGTACAACAAAATCAGAAATCGGCTCGCTAGAAGTGGATTTAGTTGCACAAAGTACAACTAAATCACAATTCAGCTCGTTAGACGTGGATACTGTTGCACAAAGTACAACTAAATCACAATTCAGCTCGTTAGATGTGGATTCTAGTTGCACAAAGTACAACTAAATCAGAAGTCAGCCTGGTAGACATGAATTTTGTTGCACAAAGTACAACTAAAAAATCCCCCGTAGTCAAACCGGGGGATTTAGTGTACAAACAGCAGCTGTGAACCTTTTGCTAAACAACGCAGGACCTCAAGAAACGCCCTAGTCCATGTAGATTTCCACAATCGTAACGTTACGTTCGCGGGCTAGATCGACAAATAATCCATCGATCTTTACCAGCGGACGGAAAATATCAACTGGATTGTTCATGATAATCACACCTGTGTCCCCCGTGTTCAGTAATACTCGCTTGCCGATAAAGTTAGGCATTAAATGCTGTATAAAGGCTTGAACCGTTCTGCCGTTCAGCTTACCAAAGCTGAGGTCATTTAGTTCACGTAGGACAGAAATAAGCTCTTGCTTGGACTGATAGACGCGTTTAGAAGTCATCGCACTATAGATGTCAGCTACAGCAGCAATTTGCGCATAAGGATGAATATCGGATTTGGTTAGCTTATTAGGATAGCCAGAGCCGTCCTCACGTTCATGATGCTGCAAGGCTGCCAAGGCTGTATGTGAGTCATCCATAGAATTGCGGATAATTTCGTAGCCGTACTTAGTATGTAGTTTAACTTCTTCGAATTCTTCCGCGGTTAATTTCCCAGGCTTATTTAATAGTGCAGGTGAGATTCTACATTTTCCAATATCAATTAAATATCCAGCTCGTCCAATCTCATAGCATTCTTGTTTGGAATACCCAAGCCAGATTGCAATATAATAAGAGAGCATACCTACCTGCAAAGAGTGATTGTAGGTATAATTATCTTCGCGATCGAGCAGAAGCAGCAGGGAGACTACATCCTTTTGCTTGTCCAACGATTGAAGCGAAGGCTGAAGAATGTCGTTAACCACGGATTGGTTAAAGCTTCCTTTTAATAGTGCTTCCATATAAAGATTCTCAAAGCCGTCAATCATGGTATCAAAACTAGTGGTCACCGTCTGAATAATTGAAGGTCTGCTTAATGGGGCAGGTTCTTCCACTAACGTCTGGATATCAACATAATCAACTCCATGCTGCATCAGCTTGGCGATATCATCTATCTGGAGCAGCGATCCCTTTGGTAATACATGCAGACCTCTTGAACTATAAGCGTCTGAGTTGAGGTGATTACCAGGTTTTAGATCCGAGACGTGTACTCTCAATGCCTATGCCACCTTTTATCCGATTTTATCCAGAATATCAACAAAGTGCAGATTTTTCAATGAAAAAGGAGTGAAGATTAATTGTGGAGGGAATCGGCAGCCTTTTGTTCAGAGCCTACCCAGTGCTGGCCTGATTCATTGATGTCTTTTTTCCAGATAGGGACGGTCTGTTTCAGCAGTTCAATGGCCAGACGACTAGCCTCGTAACAGGTATCGCGATGAGGGGTAGAGACGGCAATGATAACGCTTGCTTCCTTCAGGCCTACAAGCCCAATGCGGTGGGAAATCGCGCAGCGTGCATTCCAGCGATTCTGCACCTCGTCACCAATTTCTTTCAGCTTGCTTAAGGCCATAGGAATATAGGCTTCATAGTCTAATGCTGTTGTACGTAGTTCTCCGGTCATTTCGCGTGTAGTTCCTACAAATAATAGGGATGCTCCATGATTGGCGTCGAGGACGGCATCCAGAAGCTTCTCAGCATTTAAAGGCAGATCCGTTATGCTATAGAGGCCGTCAGAAGTGCTCTCATATAAAGAACCATTCTCTCCACCGGAAACGGGAGGGATTAATGCAACTTCGGCAGACTCGGTGATGAGGGCTTCATCAGGTGCATATTCCCGGTCAATGGCGACCAAAGAAGTTCCAATTAGGGATGCTGCATCCGGATAAGAGGTTGAAAGGAGTTCTTTTAACTTCCCAGCGGTTAAGGGATTCTCTGTCGCATGAAAGGTCAGAGAAGATGAGCCGATAATCTCAGCCAAACCCGCGAACAGACGGATTGTGATATGCATACTTATTCACCTCTGAAATATGTTGTAATGTCTACAATATACCATAATGAGCCTGAAAATGTTATGCTAGGCTCTATAAGATCATGCATCGGCTGCTTCATTAAAGAGCGGCTCAACAGGTAGGAGGAATGTTGCTAATGGGGCATGTGCCGCAAAGACTGACCATACTTCATACCAATGATATACATAGCCATTTCGAAATGGTGAGTCCATTGGCAGCAGAAATCGAGAGACAAAGAGCTGCAGCGGGGGAAGAGCCTGTGCTGTTGCTGGATATTGGCGATCATATGGATCGTGCAGCCGTCGAGACAGAAGGAACTATGGGTCAGGCTAACATCGATGTACTTAACTTAACAGGATATGATACTGTAACCATCGGTAATAATGAGGGGTTAACATTCTCACAGGAGATGTTATCCTCTATTTTCTCCGGCTTACAGTGCCCAGTGGTATGCTGTAATTTTGTGGAGACTGCAACAGGGGAACCTCCCCACTGGATGAAGCGTCATGCCATCTTGGAGAAGGATGGAATCAGAATAGGAATAACTGGAGCGACAGCGGCATTTAGTTCGTTCTATTCCTTGCTGGGCTGGGATGCCCTGGATCCCGAGACAACCCTTCGGGAACAATGCCTTCTTTTAGCTCCCCAGGTGGATATTCTAATCATCCTTTCTCATTTGGGGCTTCCCGCAGATCGAATTCTGGCAGAGCGGCTGGAAGGTGTGCATGCTATTCTTGGTGGACATACGCATCATATGCTGGAAGAGCCGCTCATGATTAACGGAACAGCTGTATGTGGAGCGGGGAAATTCGGGCGTTACCTCGGGCGGCTTCAATTTGAGCGGAGAGAGGGACAAACTGGATTCAGTCTGGTGGCAGGTGAATGTATTCCGATTGACCCAGAACTGAAGGAAGAGGTTGTAGGTCCTGCCGCTACTATTCATTTGGAGCGTGGTCGTGAGGCTCTTCAGCAGACCGTTGCGATCACAGATCGTGAGCTTCCTTTGAATTTGCAGGGAGAATCCCCTTTTGGCAATCTTTTAGCCCAAGCTGTACGTAGATTTACAGGCGCCAGTTTGTCGATAGTTAACACAGGTCAGCTTCTAGGACCTTTGCCTGAAGGGGAGGTTACAACGGGAATGCTGCACGCCCTATGTCCTTCTCCCATTAATACCTGCGTAATCAAGCTGAAAGGCCTAGATATTCGCATAGCTTTGGAGCAGAGTCTTACGGAAGAATTTTATAATAAGGTGATTTTTGGGTATGGCTTTCGCGGGAATTATCTGGGCAGCTTAGCAGTAGATGGGATAAAAATCTTGTACGATCCGCAGCAGATACCGTATGATAACAATATTGCAGTTTTTGTCGAAGGAAATCCGCTGGAGGATGATAAAGAGTATAATGTTGGTACGCTGGACATGTTTACTTTCCGTGCAGGCTATGAGACGATCGCCAATGGGAAGGATCCTTTATTTTTGCTGCCTCATTTTTTACGCGACCTGCTTGGGATGGAATTGCAGCGCCCGGACAGTCTTGATGAATGCATGCTCACTCGCTGGCAGATCAAGTCTGAGTAAACCTGCAGCTTACAAGATTTACTTTTTGATTCCATTTAGACAGTGCTAGATTCCCAAAAAAATAGGAGGAAATTATGGACACGATTACAGCTATTATTTTAGCAATTGTCGAAGGGATCACTGAATTTATTCCTGTTTCTTCTACAGGACACATGATCTTGACCTCGAAGCTTCTGGGCTTTGATGAGCAGGATTCGATTATGAAGACTTATGAAATCGTTATTCAGCTAGGGGCAATATTGGCGATTGCGCTTGTTTACCGCGAGCGTGTGCTTAATTTGCTGGGCATTGGGCGTAAGAACTCAGGAAGAGGCGGTGTGATGCCGGCGTCTCGTTTGAACTTAATCCATGTAATACTTGGGATTGCCCCAGCACTAGCTGTGGCATTTTTTGCCCGCGATTTTATAAAAAGTCTCTTTGGGGCCACGACTGTTCTTTGGGCGCTTGTCGCCGGAGGGATTCTAATGATTATCGCAGAATGGGTAAATAGACGCAAAATTAGAGTTACAGCGCATGAGCTAGACGATCTTTCTTACGGACAGGCGCTGGCTATCGGGATGTATCAGATTATTTCAGTGCTGTGGCCAGGATTTTCCCGTTCGGGATCTACGATTTCCGGAGGGATGTTAAGTGGAGTTAGTTATAAAGCTTCTGCGGATTTCTCCTTCCTTATAGCCATTCCTATTATGTGTGCGGCTTCCGGATATGAACTGTTGGATTCTTATAAGAACTTCACTAGTGAGACGATTGGCTATTTTGTAATTGGATTTCTGATTTCTTTTGTAGTGGCTTATGTAGTGGTCATTTTGTTTATGAAATTGATTCAAAAGATTAGATTGACGCATTTCGCGATCTACAGATTTATTCTTGCTGCTATATTCTGGTTGTTTATTATGCGTTAATGCCCATAGGCAAAGACCTAGACACACCCGATGTTCTTCATGGTGCACCTGTCTGATCTCTACATAAACGGTATAGACAAAGCGTGTGACCCAAGGATTTCAAAACAGAATAGCATTTTACCGTTAAAGGCAGGAGTGAGCTAAGTGCGTTTAGTATCCGTGAATCAGCTTCAAGCAGGCATGAAATTAGGTAAAAAAATATATAATGATGAAGGTCTAACTCTCCTCGCGGATGGGGTGGAGCTTACTGATGCGTTGATCAAGAGGCTTGCAAGAATTGACATCGGTTATATTTACATAGAGGACTCTGTCACGGACGATGTTGAGATTATAGGTATGCTTCAAGATGAGACGCGCAATCAGGCACTGAAGGTGATTCGTAATCAGTTTCAGCAAATGACAGGCGCTTCAGGAATAAGTAAGGGATTCTACCATCTGGATAAAAAATTCTCAAAAATCATGGATAGCATCCTGGATGATTTGTCTTTACAAGAAGATCCGATGATCATGCTGCTTGATATGCACACTGCTGATAACTACTTGTACGTCCATTCCCTGAACGTCTGCTTGTACACTTTGGTGCTTGGCATTGCGCATGGGTACAGCAAAGAGGAGCTTCGAGTGATTGGTCTGGGTGCGCTGCTGCATGATATTGGCAAGACCCAAGTCCCGATAAAAATCATTCAAAAACCCGGCAAGCTCAGTGAAGATGAATTTCGGCATATGCAGGCACACACCGAGATCGGGTATCAGATTCTCAAGGAAGAACCGAATATCCCGCTGCTCGCGGCTCATTGTGCGCTTCAGCATCATGAACGCATTGACGGATCCGGATATCCGCGGGGATTAAAAGGACCTCAAATTCATGAATATGCCAAATGGTTGGGCGTGGCTGATTCCTACGATGCCATGACCTCCAACCGGGTCTACAAAAAGGCTATGCTGCCACATCAAGCCGTTGAGGCGCTTTATGTAGGTTCCGGTACATTGTATGAGCAGAAGCAGCTAGAGTTATTTAGAGATCGTGTGGCTATCTATCCACTTGGTCTTACGGTGAAGCTCAGTACGGGTGAAAGTGGAGTTGTTGTCAAAATAGATCCAAGTACGCCTCACAGACCGATCGTACGTGTGCTTACAGGGCCTGAAGGAGAGAAAGTCGTACCGTTCGAAAGGGATCTAGGAAAAGCCCTCTCCGTTGTTATCGTTGACGTCGCAGATCAAGGCGATTCTGTGGGAACGCCAAAATATTAATCATAGCAGCGAAGAGAGAAGATTAGGCTTGTCCGCATAACTCGCGGAAGCCTATTTTTCGTCTCGCTGCTATTATTTTTTATAGTGAAAAAGCTTGTAAGAACAGTCCGAAAGACATCCGAAGTGCAGTTTTTCTGACTAACGTGGTATGATATAGGATAAGACACCGTTCAATCTTCATGATTATGGGTTAATAATAGGAATAAGATTTAAAGGAGCTAGTACAAATGAATGTTTTAAGACCATTAACATCTTCAACGAAGGAGCTGTCGCCAAGCTACGATCCATGGGATCCCATTACTTCTTTACGCAAGCATGGACGCCATGTGCTTACGAGTGTGGAATTTACAGTAACCAATTTATGTAATATGCGGTGTGAACACTGTGCGGTAGGTGATAGTTTAACCTCTAGAGAAGGGGATATGCTGCCACTTAAAAATATGTTGGACCGTTTAGATGAAGTAGAGCATCTGGAGACTATTAGTATTACCGGCGGAGAGCCTATGTTTTTGGCCGGAACGGTGGATAATATCATAGTGCCGCTCTTAAAGTATGCCAAAGAGCGGGGGATTAGATCGCAAATTAATTCTAATCTGACGATGCCGTATGCTCGATATGAAAAGCTGCTTCCGTATTTGGACGTTATGCATATTTCTTTTAATTATGTGAACGGAGACGATTTTCATGAAGTTGGTTTTGCCAACAGCGGGCATGCTGTTTCAAAGGAAAGTGCATATCGGTTATATAATGCAATGATTGAGAATTCTCGACGGCTAAGTGAGGATGGTATGCTAATTTCTGCGGAAACTATGATTAATTACCGTACACATACTAAGCTGCCTGAAATTCATAAGTTGATTCTCGATATGGGCGCCAAACGGCATGAGGTACATCCTATGTACAACTCCAGCTTTGCTTCGGCGTTGCCAGTGTTGTCCTTGAATGAAATGCGGACGGCAATCCATAAACTACTGGATACCCGTGATCCGGAGATTTGGATGCTGTTTGGGACCCTTCCGTTTTTTGCTTGCAGCTTCCTGGAAGAAGACCAGAAGCTGATAAGCAGAATGCGCGCCGAGAAGAATGTTACCCTTCGCAATGATCCGGATGGCCGGAATCGAGTGAACGTAAACATGTTTACGGGCGATGTTTTTGTTACAGATTTCGCTGATATCGCAGCCTTTGGCAACATCGAGAACCAAAAGCTGGATGATATATTTATCGATTGGCAGACTAAACACCCGCTGAACCAAAAGGTGAACTGCCACTGCGATGCAGCAGGCTGCTGCGGACCTAATCTGTTAGTGGCGGATATGTATTATCCGGAAGTTGACTTCAAAACTAGAAAAGCGATCAATCTGTAGAAATGAGGCGTTGTTAAGTGGTGCATACGGAATTTGAAGTAGGGAGATTATTGCTTAATCTTTTGCTGGTTCTGGTGCTCGTATTATTGAACGGTATTTTTGTAGCAGCGGAATTTTCATTAGTTAAGGTCAGGCAGTCCCGCCTGACCCAACTTGTCAGTGAAGGTAATAAAATGGCTGGATATGCTCTGAAAGTAAATAAGAGACTGGACTCCTATTTATCCGCCACTCAGTTTGGGATAACACTTGCATCGCTGGGCTTAGGTTGGGTTGGAGAGCCCGCGATTTCTGAGCTGTTGGTCGAACCTTTAATGTACCAGATGGGGA
This sequence comes from Paenibacillus sp. FSL F4-0122, assembly GCF_038002845.1. Taxonomy (NCBI): domain Bacteria; kingdom Bacillati; phylum Bacillota; class Bacilli; order Caryophanales; family Paenibacillaceae; genus Paenibacillus; species Paenibacillus sp. FSL F4-0122. The sequence goes on along the minus strand of NZ_JBBODI010000001.1, from coordinate 265,440 downwards.
TCACCGATCATACCCTGATTTCTACTGTATCTGTGATTATTGGATTTTCGATCATTACATTTTTACATATTGTACTTGGGGAGCTTGCTCCTAAATCGCTCGCGATTCAAAGAACAGAAGGTTCGGCACTGTTGTTATCTGCACCCCTGATGTTCTTCTATAATGTGTTCATGCCTTTTATCTGGGTGCTGAACGCTTCAGCCAACGCGTTGCTTCGGTTAGTTGGTGTGGAGCCTGCAAATGAAAGTGAAGCAGCACACTCGGAAGAGGAAATACGTATTTTGATGAATCAGAGCGCCAAGAGTGGCGTCATTGACAAAGATGAAATGAAACTAATGGATAATATCTTTGAATTCTCAGATCTGCTTGCACGTGAAGTCATGCTGCCTCGTACAGATATGGATGTGCTTTACAGCAATCTTTCGTTAGAAGAAAATATGAAGATTATTACCGAAACGAGACATTCACGTTATCCGGTTGCTCTGGAAGATAAGGACCGTATTATCGGTTTTATTCATATTACCGACCTGTTGTTTGCTCCACCGGAGCAGCAGAATGATCTTACAACTCTGGTTCGGCCTATCCTTAACGTTCCGGAATCGATGGAGATCAGTCATACTCTTCGTTTTATGCAGAAGAATAAGGCGCAGCTAACGTTGGTTGTCGATGAATATGGCGGCACAGCAGGTTTGCTGACAGCAGAAGAGATTCTGGAAGAAATCGTAGGAGATCTGCATGACGAGTTCGAAGATGAGCGTCCAAGTGTGGAACATAACGGGGAGTATATCTCTGTTGAGGGCCGGATGCTGATTGAGGATGTCAACGATCTTACGGGTGTTGTGATTGAAGATGATGAGGTGGATTCCATCGGCGGCTGGTTGTTTAAGGAGCTGGAGGGTAATCCAACCAAAGGAAAACGTGTCAAAGTTGAAGATGTTATTTTTGAAGTCGAGGAATCGACAAGATTGCGTATCACTAGAATTAATATCCACCGGGAACCCCGTGTTGCGGATGAAGAAACCTCATCAAAATTGGACGAGGATAAAGAATAACCTATTAAAGATTGTAACGTATTGTTCCGGTTGATCAGGGATATAATGAACTCCTCCTGTAAGAGCTTTATGGCTCACGACAGGGGGAGTTTTTTGTGGACACATAAAGGACATAACGCTCGTCTATGCTAATGTTTATAAATTGTTTGAAAGCGGGGTCTAGATTGAAAAAGAAACTTCTTCTCGTTGAGGATGAAATTCGTATTCGTGAACTGGTATCTGATTATTTCTTACAGAATGATTGGGAAGTACTTGAAGCGGATAATGGAAGAGATGCATTGGTTTGGTTTGATTCACTGCTGCCGGATCTGCTGATTCTGGATATCATGATGCCTGCTATGAATGGCTTTGAAGTGTGCCGTGAAGTTCGTGAGAAATCAGCGGTACCCATCATTTTGTTAACCGCCAAGTCTACAGATGACGACAAAATCTATGGATTTGAATTAGGAGCCGATGATTATGTTACAAAACCATTTAGTCCAAAGGTGCTGGTAGCCCGGGCAAATGCACTCATGAAGCGGGTTGAAGGCACCCATCAGCCTGAATTTGGCATAATAAAATTTGGTTCCGCGATGTTTAATACCTTAGCTCATCGGTTGGAGGTAGAAGATGAGGAAGTGGAGCTTACCCCTAAGGAATATGATCTTTTATGGCTTTTAATACGAAATAAAGGGATTGTCATTTCAAGGGATACGATCCTCAGTCGGATCTGGGGAATTGAATTTGAAGGAGATTCCAGAGTTGTGGACAGTCATATTAAAAAGCTGCGAAGTAAATTGGGTTATGAATCACGTTTTATTCGTACGGTAATTGGCACAGGATACATGTTCGAGGAAGAGGCATGAGAAGACGGGGAATTACTTTTAAACTGTTTGTGATGACCGTTATCTTTTTCCTTTGCTTCTATGGCATGGTGATTCTAAGCCAATTGCTGTTGTTTGACAATTTCTATCAGAAGCAAAAAGAGCACCGCGTGGAGAAACACCTTAAGAGCTTTGCGGCAAGATATATAAGTGAGCCATGGGGAAGCACTCGAACCTCTCAGGAGCTTGTCCGGTTTATGCTGCGGAATAAAACACAAATGGTTATTTTGAAGCTGGATGGAAAGATGAATTCAGAAGATCCATTTCATATAAAGCTAATCGATGATGACGGGAAGAGTATGGTTGTTTCTTTATCCCTATTCATGAATCAGTACGGAGATTCACTAAGAGCAGCAAACATTAAAGTAGATGATCAGTTGAGCGTGGAAGGCGAACTTTTGGACGAAGACAGTGCTTCACCCGTTATACTCTACCCCATAAGTATTACAAAAAAAGGGGGCGGAACAATAGGGGAGACGGGAGAGACTGGGACGATTCATGCATCTGGTACTGTTGCAGAAGTTGTACTGCCTGATTTGAAAATATGGAATCCACGCCAGGGAATACTGTTTGAGGCTCTAGAGGAATGGTTTCCTTTGACATCGGCGCAGGCAGAAGACTTCAAAAATTTGAAAATACAGAAACAAGACTGGATTGCTCCCTGGAGTGGGAGTCGCAATTCTGTGGTTATTCTGCCCCTGAAGCAAAGTAACGGAGAAATTGAATTACTATTCACAGTCACTTCATTACAGGAAGTTAAGGATTCGAACGATGCGTTGCGTTGGTTCTTTTTATATCTGGGAATGGGTGGTTTTGTCCTGATTCTGGTGCTTTCTCTCTTTTTCTCGAAAATGGTAACGCGTCCGCTAATTAAATTAAATAAAATAGCCAAACGTATGGTTTCTCTGGATTTTACAGGGGACACATCGATTCGGCAGAAGGATGAGTTAGGCAGCCTTTCTAACAGCATGTTCACCTTATCACTAAGTCTGGATTCTGCTTTACGAGAGTTAAGAGAGGCCAATCAGCAGCTAGTTGAGGATATGGAGCAGAAACAAAGAATGGAGATCATGCAGCAGGACTTTTTTGCCAACGCCTCCCATGAATTGAAGACACCACTCAGTATTATCAAAGGTTTTGCTGAAGGCTTGGAAGATGGCGTTAGCGCCGGCAAGCAGGATCACTACATTAAGGTAATTATTGAGGAAGCCGATAAAATGGAGTTTCTTGTTAAAAATATGCTAGATCTAGCGCGGTTGGAGTCGGGCACGATTAAACTTCGGAAAACTTCCTTTATGTTAAGTGAACTGACGGAAAAGGTGACGGACAAGCTGGTCCACTTGCTGATTGAAAAACATTTGGAAGTCATCATTATTCCTGCAAATGAATTACCGGTCTATGCGGATGTGAACTGGATCGAACAAGTTATGCTAAATTTTATGACCAATGCTATCAGGCATGCGGAAGAAAGAAGTTCTATCACCGTCAATATTGAGAGTCATGCCCAGACTATTGTATTCACTATTCAAAATATAGGAGAATCAATCCCTGAAGATCAGTTGGAGCAGATCTGGGAGCGGTTCTATCGGTTGGAGCCATCCCGCAGTCGAATGACAGGCGGTACGGGTCTGGGGCTTTCCATTGCGAAGCGAATACTAGATATGCACGCTTGTCTTTATACAGTGAAAAATACGGAGAACGGTGTCAGCTTTACTGTGACCTTTGTAGGTTAAATCGGATCAACAGAAATACTGCTATGAAAGGGGTGAGATTGTATGAAATTGAACTGGTTGCCTTCAACGTGCACACTAGGAAACTTGGGACTAGGATCACTGTCCTTGTATTTTACGATTCAAGAACGATATAGCCTAGCTTTATTAATGATTTTGCTCGCGGCAATATGCGATGTACTGGATGGATTACTGGCAAGAATATTGCAATGTACTAGTGAATTCGGTAAACAATTGGACTCATTGGCGGATATTATATCATTTGGTTTAGCGCCTACCTTCCTTATCTTGTTGTATAGGTTAGAAGATGCCCACTGGATTGGACCTGCAGCTGCAGTTTTCTTTTTGATCTGTGGCGCACTTCGTTTGGCCAGATTTAATCTGTCGGCGCCTTCCAAAGGGTTCGTGGGGATGCCGATTACTGCTGCTGGAGTCATTCTGTCGATGATTTCTTTACTAGATGAACGTATGAAACCAGGACTGGTCATCGGATTAATGGCATTGCTGTCCGTAATGATGATCAGCCGTATCCCATTTCCGTCCCTTAAAAAATCCTTCAACAGGAAGTGATACACCCATGCCTTGGATTATAGAGTTTATTTCACAGTACGGATATTTAGCCATATTTGGCCTTATGGCAGTTGGGATTATCGGACTTCCTGTGCCTGATGAGGTGTTAATGCTGTTTGTAGGCTATTTATCCTCCGTTATGGTTTTGGATTTTTCACTTTCTGTATTGGTTTGTTTCATGGGATCCATCACAGGAATGCTTATCAGCTATACTATTGGTCTAAGGCTAGGGCAACCTGTGGTAGCAAAATTCGGCAAGTGGGTTGGCCTTACACCCAAGCGTTTTGCGAGTATGAAAAGATGGTTTTTGCGGTTCGGAAACTGGGCGATTTTCATTGCTTATTTTATTCCAGGTCTGAGGCATGTATCGAGCTATATCTCTGGAATCAGTGCTATGTCTTTCAAAAAATATATACTTATAACGACTGCAGGAGCGCTAACCTGGTCACTCCTTTTTGTTTCTATCGGCTTTTTTGTGGGGGCTAAGTTTTCCTTTTTATAGCCATTGAAGTTTAACATTATTAATCGCAATTGAATGGAGCAAGATCAATGAATGTATTCAAGCGATTCTACGCGAATAGGACTACCAGACGCTTTTTTATTCTCGCACTTATCGGGTTGCTGCTGTACATGGTTCGTGGGATGCTTAATCTGGTGTTGCTGACGTTTCTGATTGCTTTTGTCATGAACAGCTTTCAGATTGTGCTCAGTAAACGAATTGGTAAATTCATGAAGGTTAACAGTAAGGTGATTATTGTCATTTTATACCTTGCTTTAATCGCATTGATTGTACTGGCCCTTGTAAAATATCTTCCTAAAGTATTGGAGCAGATTAAGCAATTGGCGATCTTCCTCACCAATCTCAAGTCAGAGGATCTTCCGCAGAACAAGATTACATTATATTTGTATGATATGCTCAGGGACCTTAACTATCAGTCCTATATCAAAAGAGGCATCGATTATGTGCTGCAGGTTAGCAACTGGGGTGCAACTTTCGTTCTATCAACCATTTTAAGCTTTGTGTTTATTCTGGAGAAGAACCGGGTCGTCAGTTTCACTTCTAGGATGAGAGTGAGCAGGATTGCCTGGTTTTATATAGATCTGGAGTATTTCAGCCGAAAATTCATCGTTTCCTTTGGGAAAGTAATAGAAGCGCAAATTCTCATTGCCATGTTCAATACCTGTCTTACTGTTATTGGCTTGTGGCTGCTTAACTTCCCGTATTTATTTGCCCTGGCGATTTTGATTTTTCTGCTCAGTCTCATTCCGGTGGTTGGTTTTTTGATTTCGCTCATTCCGCTTTTAATAATTGGTTACAACATCGGCGGTCTTATAACAGTTACTTATGTGCTGGCGATTATTGCGGTGTTGCATTTTATCGAAGGTTATTTCTTGAATCCTAAGCTGATGTCCACAAAAATGAATTTGCCGATGTTCTTCACCTTTAGCGTGTTGTTGTTCTCTGAGCATTATATAGGTGTCTGGGGACTTATTCTTGGTATTCCTATCTTTGTATTTATGTTGGATATCCTTGAGATTACCCACGAAGATTCGTTCAAAAGAGCGAACCCCTAAGCTGAATACTAAAAGACTCAAGTTATAAGCTGTTTCCGGTACTTTTCCGGAGACAGCTTATTTGTCGTGCACATTGCTCAAAAAAATTGCTAATGGGCTTTTTTTGTAAATAACGTTTTATATTGTGTCCTGCTGTCATAAGTTAGCTAAGGGAGTAATGTTCAGAGTCTTTAAAGAAGGAACAGGAACAAAGGAGGTACAAAAAAGATGGAATCACAGCTGCGGAGGTATACCCCCTTTAGGGGCCCGTTTGATCCTTGCCCACCGGTGCCGTTCAAGACGTATGTAGTTCCACCCAATCAATTTATCACCTTTCAGCCACCCGATTTGCCACAGTTTAGTTTGCAGGAGGCTCTGAAGTATGGAACGCTCTGGCCAGCACTATTTAGTCCGTATGAATCCAAGTGCAAAGGAGGAGGAAAATAGACTATGGAGGCAAATCCTTGCGACCAACGTTATTATGAATTGCTTGAACAGTTGCAGACCCTTGATTTTGCCTTAGTGGAGTTGAACTTATATCTAAATACGCATCCTGACGATCTGAGAAGTATTGAACAATTTAATCAGCTTACGCTGGAACGAACCAAGCTAGCGAATCATTTTCAGGAGTTATATGGTCCGCTGCAGAATTTTGGCCGCGCTTATTCTAAATGTCCATGGGAATGGAATCAACCCCCTTGGCCTTGGCAGGTGTAAGAGGAGTATAACCGTAAGGAACTATTTTTCTAGAGGAGGGAAGTTCCCGAATGTGGATATACGAAAAAAAACTGCAATATCCGGTACGGGTGGGTAAATGTGATGTCCGGATGGCGCGTTATTTGAGTGAGCAATACGGAGGAGCAGACGGCGAGCTCGCCGCTGCACTACGCTATATGAATCAAAGATACACGATTCCAGATAAAGTTATTGGCGTGTTGAACGATATTTCGACTGAGGAATTCGCTCACCTTGAGATGATTGCCACGATGATCTACAAGCTGACAAAGGATGCTTCGGTATGTGAATTAGAGGAAGCGGGATTAGGGCCACATTTTGTAGCGCATGATCATGCCCTGTTCTACACGGATGCTAGCGGTGTTCCATTCACTGCAGCCTATATTCAAGCTAAGGGAGACCCTTTGGCAGACCTTTATGAAGACATTGCGGCTGAGGAAAAAGCCCGGGCTACATACCAGTGGCTGATTGACATGACGGATGACGTGGACCTGCAGGATAGCCTCAAGTTCCTGCGGGAGCGGGAGATAGTGCATGCTCTACGGTTTAAGGAAGCGGTGCAGATTATTATTGATGATCGGAATCAGAAGCGGGTGTTCTAAGGATTTCTGTGAAAATAACATTTAAAGCCGTTCTCTTTTAAAAGAGAACGGCTTTTTTACGTTAGAAAATATGGAGCGGCCAACAATCCAGCCATGCATAAAGCCATTTTTCAAGCCTTGTTTGGTCATTTCAATGGTAATGGTGAAAGCAGTAAAGCTCTTGCAGCCATTGGAGATGAGACACGTTAATCCATCAACATTGCTTTGATTGAAGGTGAAAGTGATTGCGAAAAAGAAACAGATATAATCGAATATTTGAAAAAAATAGCCATGTCAGCTTCGGCTAACAAGGCTATTAATAATGTCACGAGTTCTGGTTTCCATTATTTAATTGTTATCTTTATCGGTTTGTTTGATCAGTTCATAAGCGATATACCCCATCATTCCCAAGAACAACCCTGTGCCTGCAATAATGTAAACGATCGTAAATATTTTTCCGAGTGCTGTCTGGGGAACAAATGTTGGATGACCTAATGTACTAAGCGTTGCAACACAGAAATAAATAGCATCCAGGACAGACAAACCTTCCTGTTTGACATAAAAAATGGTTCCGGACAACAGCGTCATCAAAACTAATAAGAATAATGCTTGGAAATTTTTACGTTTGAGCGCTTTCCATAAGCCCGAAAATAAACGTTTTAAAGTTAGTAAAAATGATAACATGCAGCTCCACCCTTCATTTATATTAGAGCATACATAACAAATTAACGTCAAATTTAAAATAGATTTGCAGGAAGAAACCGAGGAGGATGTGGGGAGCTTGAATTTCTAACACTCAGAGCAGAAACTGGTCGCAATCCATTCAAAGCAAGTCTAAGCTATGTTATTATTACCTTATATTTTCCTATAAATAACAATATATAGAGTTTGGAGGTTTATGAATGAGAAGTAAGCGTAGCTTGATAATGCTGTTATTGTTTGCTTTGACGATTATACTTTCAGCCTGTAATGATAAAAAAACTGCAATATTATCCATGGATGAAATACAGGATCTAGCTCATCAAGGCGAGGCGTTGTCGTGGAAGGATTTTGAAGGTTATCCCTTTGAAGATGTCGGTTCAGGCTTGTACATCCGTAAATATGAAATCAATGAAAACTACCATGTGCTGGTGGGTGGCGGAAGTGTTGATGCAGCTCCTCTGTATATAAATCTTGTCAAAAGAAACGGAGAAAAGATCGATATCCGTTATGATGACATCGATCATTTTATCCTCAATTAAATGAGGGGCATTTAGGTCTATGGTTGGCGGGAATGGTGCGGAGAAATGTAGATCCAGAACAACGCGCCAAAAATGTAACTCCATCGGAGCTGGATGAGATTGTGAAGGTAGTTATTTTGAGCAGTCTGAATGGGGAACAACTTATTCATAAGCTGCAAAATCTGCCGATTGAGATCTACCAGCATGGACAAGAAGATATTATGGATATAAGTCCCCAAGGTGTAAACAAATGGACAGGACTAAAAAATTTAGGCATAGAACCGCAGCAATTTATTGCTTTTGGTAACGATGCTAATGATATAGAAATGTTCAGACATTCCGCACACTCGGTTTGTGTTGGCGATCATATAACCTTGGGAGAAGTTGCAACGGAAAAGGTTAGTAGCGGTGAAGAGCAGATTGTTAGAAAAATAATGGAGCTGGCGGGAGGGCTGCGATAATTGTTGGGATGGTGATCACCAGCTCAGAGGTCATTGTTGCGGACTGTATAGTCGCTATTTCAGGATTTAGCTTCATTAGGCGGAGTGTTCGGACTCAGGAGGCGTTATCAAGTCAGAAGACAGCGGTTTTTGCACAAAAACAACTCAATAACGACTCTGGGGTCCGAAAAACCTCGTTTCTGCCTATTTCGAAGCCAATAAGGTCATTTGAGTCCGATGGTGGGAGGTTGGTCGCTATTTGCAACAAAACAACCTGCCATGAAATCAGCAGGTTGTTGCAGGGATGAGCAGAAGTAAGTGCGATAACTATTCTAGATAAGTTCTTGGCGGCGATTTAAATAACGATATAAAACACAACCGGATATCGCGCATATAGCTGCACATAAACCGATAAAACCATACCCAGCTTGAAGTCCACGTAGCAAGCCAGTTTGTGTTTCTGCTCCGTAAAGCCGCTTCACACCTTCGATCACTGCACCTATGGCATAGTTGCCAATCACGCTACCGACTCCCATTAGTGTAACTGTAAAGGTGATGGCAGTGTCACTGCCATGCGGATACCTTTTTGCGATAAACGCCATGACGGTCGGATAAATCATAGCGATACCTATGCCTGCTGCTGCAAATAGAAACGCGAGCTGTTCCCCACCCAAAATAGCAGCAAACGTACATAAGGCAGAGAAGGCTGAAAAGATGATAAGCGATAGATTGAAACCAATCTTATCTGTAACCGGCCCCAGCAGGAGCCTTGCTAGCGAGAAGCAGAGAAAAAAGGTGGACAACATACCAGAAGCTGTAACTGTATCCCACAAGTATGCTTTTTCTAGGAAATTCACTAGCCATCCACCTACTGCAAGTTCTGACACTACACCGAAAGAAAGAATAAGCACCATCAGCCATAAAGCGGGATCGCGCACCAGCGTTTTTAATGGGATCCGGTCCTCTTGTGGAAGATCGTCACCCGGAAATGTACTGCGCAAGGCAGATAGAATAGGCAGTAAAGATAAGCTTAGCATAATCAAATACATTCCGCGCCAGTCGAGTGGATGGCCAAATATACTTACCGACATGAGTCCTGTTGCCAGCAGTGGAGCTAAGGTTGAACTAAATCCGTAGAAAAAATGGGATAAGTTCATCATCGTCCCGGTATTTTTTACGAAGATGCGTGCTCCCAAAATGGCAAGACCAATCTCCAGCATTCCGTTTCCGATGTACATCAGGAAATAAGAAGCTGAGAAAAAGGGGTAGCTGTGGGAGATATAGATTAACACTCCTGAAAATATCATGGATGCAAAAGCAATGATACTGACAGCCTTGATCCCCCACTTCCGAACCAATACAGCTGTAAAGGAGCAGGCGATCAAATAACCTAATGCATTTAGGGATAAAAGGGTGCCAAGCTGTTTCTCGTCCAGATTAAAGTCGAATTGGATTCGCGGAATGGCGGGTCCTTTAATATTTTCCGATATGCCAAACACTATAAATCCCAAAAAGATGGTCGCCAATTGCATGGCATAAATCTTGTTAAATCCCCCGAAGCGCTTTTTCAAATTAAGATCCTCCCAGAGCGGGTTACTTTATTGCTCAATGTCTCTGTAATACTCTTCCTTAAGTTTTTCCCAGTGTTGCTTATCGTCTTCGGTGATTGCTCTTAATACCTTGCATGGGTTACCCACCGCAATTACATTGTCAGGGATATCCTTAGTTACGACTGAACCTGCACCGATGATTACATTGTTGCCGATTTTTACCCCAGGATTAATTACCGCGTTTCCACCAACCCACACATTGTTTCCAATGGTAATTGGTGTACCGAATTCAAGCATACTAATACGCACGTCCGCATCTATAGGGTGACCAGCAGTATATACGCCTACTCTAGGTCCAAAGAGAACATTGTTACCAATCGTTACTTTAGCTACATCAAGGATAATGCAGTCAAAATTAGCGTAGAAGTTATTGCCAACGGTAATATTACTGCCGTAATCACAACGGAAGGGAGGTTCAACATATAATGATTCTCCTGTAGACTCAAATAATTGCTTGAGTAGTTCTACTCTATATTCACCTTGTTCTTCCGTCGTATTGTTAAATAAACGAGTGAGCATTCTGGATCTTTTGTTATCCTTTGCTAATTCTTCACCGCCTGCCATATATAGCTTTCCTGCGATCATGTTTTCTTTGTTTGTTGCCATTCGTAGTTCCTCCTGAAGTGTATGTTAGTTTTATGTTTTTAACGGCGCTTCTCAACCAACTGCAATGAGTAGGTTAAGCTTTCAAGTGTGATCGCAATTAATCCGTTCATGTAATGATCATCAGGTTGATCCAGCACAATTAAGTGAGGCATATGCTCCTCTGGAATCACTTCCAGACAACGTTGATAAATCGGCCGCACATTCTCTTGTTTGACTTGTTCTCCTGTGAGAGCTATGGTCTCTGGATTAATAATTGCAATCAGGGACGATATAGTGTGAGCCGCCAAAGGGATGAAGGTATCCGTGTGGTCCAAGCTACTCAATTGCTGTTCACGCGAGATTCCAAACGGTAAAAAAGAGACTTCACCAGCAAATCTAGTATTACCTTTGTGGATATGCCCGTCGATCATCATCCCGGCGCCTGGAAAAGCTCCTTTGATAAAGGTCACCACGACAATGGTTTTATCCTCTTCATAATCCTGCTGTTTATAGAACCCGTAAACGGTCAGATTCATATCATTTTCAATCGTGACTTCAAGCTCGTATTTTTCTCTGAGCAGTGATTCTAAGGGAGCATTAATTAACTCTTTAATGTCACAGATATTAATGACACCTTGGTGAGCAAGGCCGGGAATTCCAATCCCGACTGCCTTGATGTTGTTATATTGTTGGATAAGCGTATCCAGCAGATGGTCGATGGCTGCAGCATCTATGTACTCTAATTCCATCCATCCATGATCCACACGATCACCAACTGAATTGGTCACCGCATAGGTTATGGATTTCTGGCCATCCTCAATTTTGGCATAGATACATGCAATATAGGAAAAATCAGCGTTATAGATAAATCGTCTGGCCGGTCGACCTCCATTTGATGCCTCCAGTTCAGTCTCAATGACTTCACCAGTCTCCAGAAGTTCATTCAGGATATTTCCGCAGGTAGCAATACTTAATCCGGTGGCACTTGCAATCGTGGATTTGGTTCCTTCTTTCATCGATTTCAAGGCCTGCTTGATAAGCTCCTGATTTATCTTTTTAACACGAATAGAATTGTTTGCGATTTGGGTTATTTTATTCACCTCTAGACTTTTAAAAATGGTTATTAAAAGTATTATCAATACTATAACTTGGCTCTATATAATTGTCTAGCAATCGACAGTTTTTTATTATGGATTTTTTTGAAATGACATGTGGCTTTTAATCAACCTGCGGTGTCTAATTAAATGTAAGGTCAAGAGGAGGTTCTTACAATGTCTGGAGCTCATGACAAATCCACTGTTTATCCGGATGCACAGGGAGACAAGCAAAGCTTTGAAATCACTTATAATCAATATCGCGAAAGAATCCATAAATATCTTTTGTTGAAAGTAAACTCGGGTCAGAGCAAATTCATAATCTTGTTATTCCTACTTTTCAATAATTAAATTCCGAGGGCTGGGATCTTTAAACGATCCGAACTAGAGTTGCATGAACAATTTGTTGTATATTTAAAAAATAGATAGTTAGATTTCTATTCAAGGGAACCCAGAAGCCATCTGGATGACTTCTGGGCCCTGAATATTTCGATGGAATGCCTAATATGATTAGCGGGTTTAAATCAGAATGTTAGCTTTAATTGGCATCCGCTTGTATAACAAAAGCATATCTATATTCTTTTTCTCCCCAGCTTGCCGTTATGCTAAAGCCTCTATAGTCTTTTTTGTTCTCTTCGTAAAACGAACTCAATGAAGAAGCCATATGCTTTTCGATCGTAAAGGAATATTTACCGTCTTCTTTTGTAATTGGAACTTCTAGTGTTTCTCTGGATGAAAATTGATAAGCTCCACTCTTATTTAGTACGCTATCTTCGAGCGATACATTATTTGGCTCAGAATCTCCAAAGTCTAGAGTAATGATTTCTCCATTTTTTAAATATTGAATATTCTTTACTGCATCCTGCTCAAAGGCGAATTCAAATCCACTTGCTTCAGCGTTTGAGGATAAGTCACTCTTCGCGTTAGCTAATTTAGTGTTAGATAATGTTGTACTTTTAATTTCTTGATCTCCTGCGCTTATCTTAAGATCTCCTATATTACTCTCTGCACATCCACTTATACCTATTAAAGAAACTATTAAAAGAATAGACAGCATCATTTTTTTCATCGAACAATAATCCACCTTTTCCGAAGAGTTTCACAAAAAGACCACTTGTAATGAGTGTACACTATGGAAATTAATAGAATCAATGTTATATAATTCACTAAGATACAAGCTGAGAATGTTCACTCATAATTTGAACCGGGGACATAATCTAGGGAAAATTTATATTCGGCCAGCCAGAACCTTCTGGTTGGTCTTTTTAATGTGATGCGTCTACTTTGTAGGCGATTTCGTTATATTTAGTAGATTGGTAGATTGGAGGGGAATTAAATCGGAGAGGACAAATGGGTCACAGAAGCGCAGCAGGGCAATGAGGCAGCGGTGGAATTATTAATTCGGTATACCTATAGCGATATTTATCGATTCATCAGATGGAAAATACATAATGACGAATTAGCCTGGGATCTTGCACAGACGGTGTATGAAAAAGCATGGGCCAAGCTTGGCAGCTATCAAAATAAACAGGGGAGTTTTCGAGCTTGGTTGATGGCGATCGCGCAAAATGTCTGCATTGACTATTTTCGCAGCAAAAGTGCTCGGCAAGCAGAGTTGAATCAAAGCTTATCTGATGAAATCACAGTCGAAGGAGACTTTCTTGAAGGAATATTACTTCGTGAAGAGGTTAAGCAGGTATACGCCGCGATTTGCTCACTGCCAGAGGAACAGAGGGATGCGCTCTTGTTAAGGTATAAATATGAATTTACGTTTACAGAAATAGCTGCCGTAACTCATGAACCTGAATCAACTGTGAAGTCAAGGGTAAGTCGATCACTGATAAAATTACGCGATTTACTAAGGTATTCCAAGCAAGAGGATATATCCCAACCCCTAAAGAAAGGAGCAGGGAAATGAGGGTTAAACGTAACCATCAAGATTACCTCAATCTAAATTTACAGGATGAGATGACAGCAGAGTCTGTAGAGGAGATCGTGAATTCCATCAAGTGCATTCCTGAACCGCCACTCCTTGACGGTTTTGCAGAAGAAGCCATGAGCAGGTGGAGAAGATCCAAGCGGGCTTTACCTGCGCCAGTCCCACCAGTTCCTCTATTTGTACGGGAACAGATGAGGATTCTTTTTTCACAGGGATGGTGGAGAGAAGTTGTGCTTGGTGTGATCTTGTTTGTAGTAGGATATTTGGTTCTGAGTGTTACGGAGATTGTTAGCCCTATGTTTATTCTGTCCATCGTGGGTTGTATTCCTTTACTGGTGGTCGTCTCTCATACGGCTCGGAATACGCTCTGTGGAATGGGAGAACTCGCACGTAGTTTTAGAATCCCGTTGCATCGGTATGTGCAAGCTCGGTTCCTTATGGCAGGGCTGATCTCACTAATGATTAACTTTAGTGTTACTGCTATGGTAACCCCTTTAGGGGGAAAGGAGTTTATGCTGCGTATGACCTTGCTATGGTGCATCCCAATCCTAATGAATGCGGCGGTAGCGTCAGTATTATCTACGCTGATACGTAATTTTAGACAATTAACGACCGTACTCTTCAGTTTGCCTCTCTTTTGGATGATTTTATTTTCCGGAGAATTTGCAGTGAGCTGGACGACGTCGGTTGAGTTATTTTGGTTAATGGGATTGGGTGTTCTGTCGGCAGTGTTATTTGTCTTAGCCATGAGGTTTCAATCCAGAGTATTGAGCAAGGGAGGGTTTCTGATTGGAGCTTAAACTATGTAATATCGTACATGATTTCGGCAAAAAGCGAATTTTGAATACTATTAACCTTTCTATGTCACCTGGTGTGTATGGTCTTCTAGGACCTAACGGAACAGGAAAAACGACATTGATGCGTATTGTCGCAGATGTTCTGTATCCGACTCGTGGAAATGTACTTTTAGATGGACAAAACAAGGATGACATGGGGGATCAGTACCGGGCTCAGATTGGTTATTTACCACAGGAACTGGGGATGTACAATCATTTTTCAGCTCGTGATTTCTTGTATTATGTTGCTGCCCTAAAGGGGTTGACCAAGAAGGAGGCGAGTGATCGTATAGAGGTTCTGGCTCAAACGGTTAATCTATCCGGTGAAATGGATAAAAAATGCGGAAAGTACTCCGGCGGGATGAAGCGTAGACTCGGTATCGCACAAGCATTGCTTAATAATCCGAGCATCCTCATATTGGATGAGCCCACAGTAGGACTTGATCCCTCGGAACGCGTAAGATTTCGAAATTTAATTTCTGAAATATCAAATGAGCGCATCGTTATTTTGTCTACTCATATCGTTTCTGATGTTGATCATATAGCTAAACAGG
The DNA here is from genome assembly GCF_038002845.1 of Paenibacillus sp. FSL F4-0122. Lineage (NCBI taxonomy): Bacteria > Bacillati > Bacillota > Bacilli > Caryophanales > Paenibacillaceae > Paenibacillus > Paenibacillus sp. FSL F4-0122. Next base: position 250,077 of record NZ_JBBODI010000001.1, on the reverse strand, counting down.
TGCTACTGATGGGGCGAGGAGAGTTACTTCGTCAAGGAACAATTAAGGAGTTGACCGATGAATTGCAAGGAGAGGTTTGGGAGGTTCATATCCCTGCACGGTTGCTGGCTCAAATCGAAGAGAAGGGAACTGTATTGAATGTGCAGCAGTCAGATACTGGACTAGTGGTTCGGATAGTCAGCAAGAATTCGCCAGTTGAGAATGCGGTGATGGTGAATCCTTCATTAGAAGATGTATATATGCATTATTTTCGGAGGGGATGATACACATGAACCGTCTGGTGATGTTTGAATTACGCAAAATTATGATTCCCAGAGTCTGGATTTCTATAGCTGGAAGTACTGCATTAGCCATTTTTTGTTTTGTTAGTTTCTACCCATCCGGTACGGATAGTCTATTGGTTGTAAACAAGGAAAAGCCTGAAGCTATCGCCGCTCATCTAGGACCGATTCAAGCAGATTTAGTTTTGAAATACGCTCCTAGACTCAAAGAAGAATATGCCGAAGACAGCGCTTGGCCCAAAGAGGAGAAGATGAAACGAATTCTGGAGCAACACTATGCTGGTACAACTTATATGGTAGATCAATTCAACAGAAATTTAACAGAGCTGAGAGAGCGGAAGGTTTTATTGGAGAAGCAAGAACCAGGATCATATGCACTAAGAGATGTTACTAAAAAACTCTCCATGCTGGAGGAGGGAAAACCACGGGGGTTTTATGTAACGGAGGACTGGGACTTATTACATATATTTTTTTCAAGCTCGCCTGGCGTCGGCGATCTTCTGATCGGTCTTATTCTAGTATTTGCGCTGGCACCCTTGTTCTCTGGTGAGGAAAACTATAGAATGGATGCACTTATTCTATCTAGTAGATACGGAAGATTGAAGATTGTTGCGGCAAAACTATTAGCTGGATTTATAGTTACGCTTAGCTGGGTAACTCTTTTTTACGGAATTTGCACATTGCTGGCCTGTTTACCGTTCGGCTTCGTGGGCTGGAATGCCCCGCTGAATAGTTACTTTTATTTTGATGAGACTCCATATGCCTTAACCCAGCTGCAGGGATTTGCCCTGAAATATGCTGTAACCTTGCTGGCTGCATGTGGTCTATTGTTATTGACGGCGCTGATATCCGCTTTGTGTCGGAGTAGCTTAAGCAGTCTTGGACTGGCAGCATTCGTAGTTATTCTTCCCCTTTTCTCTTTGCCTGGAATGTTGGGCAAAATAATCTCTTTTTTACCGTCAGGTGTAATGGTTAGCAGATCCTTAATCGAAAAATATGTATCCTATAACATTTTTGGCATCCCTATATTACATCTACCCTTGTCAATCCTTTCGGTGATAATCATAGGTATACTTGCTATAATGCTTATCCCCAAAGCTTTCGAACGTCGATTAAAGGTCTAAGTAGTAGGTAGGTTAAGATCGTTCCCGCTATGAAGGGGAGCGATCTTTTTGGCTTTTCTTGTGAAAAAGGAGAGCAGTATATTTACGAATCAGACTTTTTACCCGATAGTTAAGATAAAGGGTTAATCACGATAAACCTGACAAAGAGAGCAGGAACCCCTTACCGATAAGAACGAAAGGGATTATTAAATTGAAGATAATGAAGCTATTGGTACTAGGTCTTATCTCAGGGACAATTGTGACATGCGGCAACGTGAGTTATAGAGTTCATGCTGAAACGACAACGTACGAGAATACAGGGACATATGAAGAAGTGGAAGAGGACGGTGAGGAGGATCCGGCATCTTCACTGTTCACTGACATTCAAGGTCACTGGTCTGAACCTTGGGTGCGCTGGGCGTTAGGCAACCAATTGATGGTTGGTTATGATGATGGGAGCTTTCGACCGGATCAGCCGATTACGGAAGCGGAATTTTTGAAATTATTTTATCTTTCTTTCGGCTATCCAAAGGCTACTAGCATAGGCGAAGAATGGACAGCAGCACCGTATAGAATGGCTAAGTGGTGGAATCATCCAGTTACTGGACTACAATATCCAGTGGCAAGATCGACTCCAATCACCAGAATGGCCGCCGCAAGGTTAGTTGTATCTGGTCTAGGGATGAATTACAACGACACGGATTCCGTCGTTTATTTGCTGGGTAACTCTCTACTTCCACTTCCCGGGGAGCCAACTTTAGTCGGTTTTAAAGGAAATCTCCCGCTTACAAGAGCAGAGGCTATACAATGGATGAGAATGCTCAAGCTTAAGGGAATATATACTGTAAATTCTCGTCCAGAAGAACGATCGGATCGGAGTCTATTACCGTCATTACCGGAACAGGGTACAGGCTTGAAGGACTTTATAGCGGCTCCGGTAACTGATAGTGATTTCGGAATAGCGGATAGTGTACGTAATCTTTTTATTGATTTTGGGAGTTCAAGAATGTTAGTAGAGGAACATTACGGGGATTCAACAGGTCAAGATGTATTCAATAATGAAATGTATAAAGAAGTATCTGTACATTATGATACCGAAGGTCGGCTGAACGCTTGGAAAATAGACAAAGATAATGAGCGCATTGATCCAATCCACATAGGTACATTGAACAATATTCGACCTGGGGTAAGTACATTGGAAGATGTGCTAAAGGCATACGGTACATACGTTGCAGTGGATAACGAATACGGGATTATAGTGAGTTACTGGTTTGAGAACAAGGGTGGAGTGTATGAGCCCCGATTGTCACCTTTTGAAATGGATAATATGGAGGGTGGGTTCTATATAGGCTTCATTATTGACAAACAATCTCTGAAAGTTCAAACCATACTCATATCTACAGCTCAGCAGGCAATGAATCCTACGGATATATAGGAATTGTACTGGAACCTTATTCATTCTTTAAAATGTGACGGCATGTCTTTCTGAGGCAGCCGTCTTTTCTTTTATAATTTTTTTACCTCATAAGCTAACATTCTGAGAACTTTATCGTTATACATACGAAGGGAGGTGCAGGATGAAGCCCGGGCAGCTACATCAGATACTTCAACCTAAAATGTTAGAAATTCAAAAATACCTGATTCGTCTCGGGGCACCTGCAGCCGACGCTGAAGATATCGTACAGGATACGGTGTATAAGGCTCTTTTGTATATTGATTCCATTGATGAGAACAAATTCAGTGCATGGTTATATAAAGTAGCGATCAATCGCTACTATGATCTGTGCCGCCGACGCAAGCGGATAGTCATTCCTATTGACTATGTAGATGTGCCGGATATGGAATTGCCAGAGGATCATGTGCTGTTAAAAGAGAAACGGGAAGACATCGAAAGAGTGTTGGATGAGCTTCTACCGCTCCATAAACAACTCATTATTATGAAGTATGAGCTGGAGCTGTCCTATCAGGAGATAGCTGAGCTTCTGGGAATTACGACAGATACAGTGAAATCGGCATTGTTTCGTGCCCGCAAGCAATTTCAAAAAAAGTATAGAGGTGAAGCGGAATGACAGCTCCATGGGAACAAAAGGATGATCAGAACCTTTCAAAAGTAATTAAGAAGGCAAAACGAAAAACAATGATTCGAAACACAATCATTTCTCTAGTGGTGACGGTTATAGTATTATTCGGCGGGATGCTGGGTAACGCCCATCTGACAAGCTGGTTGGCGATGCGTGGTTTGGATGAAGAGAGGATCATGATGAAGATTAGCAGTCCTAACCTTCAGGAGTTGAGAACTGAACTTGATTTAGGGTTTCTATCGGGTAAAGTTGAACTGAGCACTTACAAAGTTGTTGAGGGTGTGCCCATCGTATGGGATACTAAAAAACTGTATTTCGATATGGGCAGCCGGTTTTCTCTGCTTAATAGGGGATACTCTAGTATAAATGTTCCTGACCCGGTAATGACACAGCAAAATTATGAATACTACCGAGGATATAACAGTCAAAATGGTCAGCGGGAAATGATGTTTTATGTGCCTGGAGTGAATTATAACGAAAAAGTGCTAAATGACCTGCCTGCACTCGAACAAATGGAACCTGGCAAGCTCGTAGAAATGGCTGTTTCTTTTGATAAAAGCTACACTCAGGCAGAGGTAGAGAAGATGCTGCCGGCGGGTTTGACACAGACTTGGTATTGGGTAGATACGTATGACAATAAAAAGAACCTTGAGTTTATTAGGAATGACAGCAGCCCGAATAAATATGCCTTACCGGAATCTGCTAGACAAGTATATGGCTACGGTGGGGAATGGGAAGGGTTATTTAAGCCGAAACCAGAGGATTTTTTACAATCCTTAACCTATGGGCTTCAGATGAAGGGCAAGCATTACGGAGAGTTTGAGCGAATCTCGAATTACTTGAAAAAGGATAAAGCGGCGCCGGACGCCAGTGATGTACAGCTATTGGGAGTTGTCGTTACTGGAACTGCGAAAGAGCTGCAAAGCCTCAAAGGAAAACCCTATGTAAATACGGCAGTTCTCGGCGCGATTGTGGATAAATATTAGATCAATATAGTAAAAATGTTGGAGGGGTTATTCTACAGGTGGATTTTTTACGAAAGAAGACAGCCTCTGCTGACCTCAAGCGGCAATTTGTCTATGACGTGATCACAGAAATCGCTGGTATCTCCGGTTGTTTTCAGTTAACCAAATACGCATTCCGACTCTATAATTAGGGGATTTTTCCCTATAATTCTTAGATATTGGGTCATCTAACTTATAATTAGGGAAAACCTCCCTGTAATTTACCTGATTTGGTGAAAAAGAAAGGAATCAACCCGATTTTTAGGGAGAAATTCCCTCATTATGCTCTTTTTTAGCGAATATCGGCTATTTTTAGGGAGTTTTTCCCCAATTACACTAAAGCGCACATCACACATCGCACACCGCGGCGCATCACACACAGCACACCGCACACCGCACACCGCACACCGCACACCGCACATATCCCCTGGGTTAAAGTAAGAATCCATCCATTGTATAGCCAATTTATAAAAAAGAAGCTGCCCTATAAGTAGAATTCTCTACTTTTTGGACAGCTTCTTATTTCATCAGTCACAACCAGCTCAAGCTAAGTCCATTTCGCGGACCACAGCTTCATTTCCTTCAAAATTTGATGTAAATCCTCGCCTTTGGGAGTAAGCGAATATTCTACCGTAACAGGAACAGTCGGAAATACGTGACGTTCAAGCACACCATGCTCCTCCAGATGGCGCAACGTAGTGGTCAGTGCGCGGGGAGACACATTAGTGATTTTTCGTTGCAGTGCCCCAAAACGCTGCGTGCCGTCGAATAGCTCTCTGAGGACAAGAAAGGCCCATTTTCCACCTAATACTTCAAGTGTTTTTTCAACATTACATTCAATAGTAACAGGGGTTTTGGGGATATAATTATTAGTAGATTTAGCTGTCTTCAAGGTATCTCCTCCTGTTTGTGAAGCTACTATACTCTAGTATAGTAACTACACTAGAGATCATATAATAAACTAATTTTCACTTCTTTCTATTATATACAAACTATTCTAGAATGAATATGAGTGCTAAGCAACCTGCCAAAATCAAACACGGAACTATGGAGAGGAGCAGTTATTATGAAATATCGCAGATTAGGTGGAACCGGTTTAAAAGTCAGTGAGATTAGTTTGGGAAGCTGGCTGACATACGGAGGCTATGTGGAAAGAGATAATGCTGTTAATGCCATTGAAACCGCTTACGACTTAGGCGTGAATTTTTTTGATACTGCAAATGTTTATGAAAAAGGTGCTGCCGAGAAAGTACTAGGTGAGACTTTACGTAACTACTCTCGTGAGTCCTATGTATTAGCTACTAAAGTATACGGGGAAATGGGCTCGGGACCTAACGACCGTGGACTATCCCGCAAACATATTACGGAACAGTGTCATGCTAGCTTGAAACGTCTCGGAGTAGAATACGTGGATATTATGTATTGCCACCGTTTTGATCCGGAAACTCCAATTGAAGAAACCTTACGTGCGCTAGATGATCTGGTTCGGCAAGGCAAGGTATATTATGTCGGTGTTAGTGAGTGGACGGCGGCGCAAATGACCGATGCGTTAGCTGTAGCAGACCGCTATTTGCTAGATCATATTGTTGTTAATCAGCCGATTTATAATATGTTTAACCGTTATATTGAGAAAGAAATTATTCCGCTCGGCGAGCGCCGTGGGATTGGACAGGTGGTATTTTCTCCACTGGCTCAAGGGCTGTTAACTGGAAAGTATAACACGGACATCCCTGAGGATAGCCGTGCTGCTAAGCTGGATCGATTAAAAGATTCGATTACAGAAGAAAAGATTGAAAAAGTCCGCCAATTGAGTGGGATCGCCACGGAACTGAATATTTCTGTTGGGAATTTGGCTTTGGCTTGGATTTTGCGTCAACCTAATGTAGCTAGTGCACTGGTGGGTGCCAGCCGTCCGCAGCAGGTCGAAGAGAATGTTAAGGCTTCGGGTATTGAGCTTTCGGAAGAGATTTTGAAGCAGATTGAGGAGATTCTGGAGTAGTTGTTAGCTTCATAAAAAAGGAGACACGCTCATGGCGAAAGTAGTTGTTACAGGCGGCAGTGGGATGTTGGGCAGATGGGTGGTCCGGAATTTTGTAGAGCAAGGGTATGAGGTTGTGAATGTAGATACGCAAAAATCCGCAGATTCTTTGTGCCCAACGATGATTGCTGATTTGAATAATTTGGGTGAAGTATATGGTGTACTTGCTGGCGCTGATGCAGTTGTACATTTGGCTGCGATCCCAGCTGCAAATATAAAGACGAGTGAGGTCACCTTTCAAAATAATGTAGTATCTACCTATAACATTTTGGAGGCTGCAGCGGGTCTCGGGATTCGAAAAGCAGTGATTGCTTCCAGTGAATCCTCCTACGGAATCTGTTTTGCGGTTAATCCTTTGGGGCCGAAGTATGTGCCTATGGATGAGGAGCATCCACAGTTGCCTGAAGACAGCTACGGTCTGTCTAAGGTTGTGAATGAGCAAACCGCTGAGATGTTCTATCGCAGAAAGGGTATACAGGTCGTTTCCCTAAGAATCGGAAATGTTATTGATCCATCGGCGTATGAACGTTTCCCTTCCTTCATTCATGATCCAGCGCAGCGCGATCGGATTCTATGGAGTTATATTGATACACGGGATGTAGCAACAGCTTGCCAATTGGCAATCGAAACGGATGGATTGGGCGCGGTTGCTCTTAATATATGTGCAGATGAGACCAGCATGGCTGTTCCTAGCAGAGAGCTAATGGCCGCACGTTATCCAGAGGTGACGGATTTCCGCCAGCCGCTGGAGGGTCACGAGTCGCTACTCAGTAATGAGAAGGCCAAAAAGCTGCTGAATTGGCAGCCGAAGCACGTATGGCGAGATTATGTTAACCAGTAAATAACGAGCCGGATTCACTATAAGGAGCGTGCAAAATGAAGGTCTTATTTATTGGAGGTACGGGATTAATTAGTCAGGCTGTATCCCCGTTGGCTGTAGCTCAAGGAATCGAGCTGTATTTGTTCAACAGAGGACAGCGGGATGAATTCGTTCCAGAAGGTGCAAAAGTAATTAAAGGAGACATTCGTAATCCGGCAGAAGCCGCATTAGTATTACGAGATTACGAATTTGACGTAGTGGTAGACTGGATTGCTTTTACACCGGAACATGTGCAGGCAGACATTGACCTGTTCACTGGTAAAACGAAGCAGTACATTTTCATCAGCTCAGCCTCTGCTTATCAGAAGCCGCAGCGTAATTATGTAATTACAGAAAAGACACCGCTGGAGAATCCTTATTGGGAGTATTCGAGGAATAAAATTGCGTGTGAGCAGCTGTTGATGGAAGCTTACAAGGCGAACGGATTCCCGGTTACGATTGTTCGTCCTTCCCATACCTATGGAAATACAGCCATCCCTGCGGCACTTACGAGTGGCCAGCATCCTTGGTCATTGATCGATCGTATCCGCCGCGGCTTACCTTTAGTCATACATGGAGATGGAACCTCTTTGTGGACACTGACGCATAATTCGGATTTTGCCAAAGGTTTTGTTGGATTGCTTGGACATCCGGAAGCGATAGGGGAGGCCATTCATATTACTTCCGACGAGGTATTGAATTGGAATCAGATCTATGCGGCCATCGGACAAGCGGCAGGTGTGGAACCTAAAGTGGTGCATATCTCCACAGACTTTATCACAGCCTTTTCCCCTCCAGGGACAGCGGATGGCTTGATCGGTGATCAAGCGGTAAGCAGTGTTTTTGATAATAGCAAAATCAAACGTTTCGTGCCTGACTTTCAGGCTACTGTGCCTTTCTCCGAAGGGATCAAGCAGTCGGTTGCTTGGTTCGAGGCTCATCCTGAGCAATGTACGGTCGATGCGGAATGGTCTGCGTTACTTGATAAGATGATCGAGAGACATGGAATTGAGTCCAAACCTCTTTCATTCTACGCATAAGGTTTATACTATACAGTTATATTTAAAGACGGTCTGTTCCTAAGGGAGCAGCCGTTTTTTTGGGTTTGTCTCGTTCAATGTAAGGTTATGGAATGAATCAGCAAATCATGAATATACTCTCACTACCTAAAATTCCGTTGAAAAAGGAGTCCTGGCCATGCCAACCCATCCCTTTGTCTCGCGTTTTTTCGTAAATTCAGATGCACGTCGTGAGAAGTTGATTTATGATCTGCCGGAATCATGGTGGAGCCGTCCCTTTGAATATGAGTGGTGTATTAACTTTATTTCTCCGCATGGTGTTGTGCTGGATGCCGCCTGTGGGATTCCTCATCCCTTGAAGTTTTATTTGGCAGGGGTTTGTGCAGAGGTCTATGCCTGCGATAAGGACAGTAGGGTTATTTACCCGAAAGCTATCCAAGAATGTATTGAGAATGAGATTGGGGAAAAAGCGGCGAAGCAGGTTATCGCTAGAAGAACAAACAACCTGCATTTCGCTCAAGCTAATCTGACGGATCTGCCTTATGAGGATGAGAGCTTTGACACTGTCTTTTGCATATCAGTATTAGAGCATTTGAGCTTTGAGGATACAGTGGGTACTTTACGGGAATTTCACCGGACGTTGAACGAAGAAGGATTATTGGTATTGACATTTGATTACCCGACGGTAAATCTGAGTCTTATGAATGACCTGCTGCTGCAAACTGGATTTCAGTATTGGGGGGAGACGGATTTTGAGTTGCCTGCGGATGCTGTGCATACGGATGCGTGGGGCGGATTAAATTGCTTCAGAGCCGTTCTGAAAAAAGCAAAGGAATAACAGGTCTTTCTACTCTTAATTTAGTAACCTCTTTCCAGTATGCTAGGATCATAGCTAATAAAAAGATGAGAGGAGGCTGTGTTTTTTGAGATTAGGATCGAAGGTTTTGCGTAGAATAGCACTTATTACACTTATGTTATCACTAATAGTTCCTGTGACATCTGCTTCCAGTGCAGCTTCACTATCTTCAGATCCTATAAAGCTTGCCTTTGCGGGTGATATCCTTTTGGATGGTTTTGTTGGCGATCAGATTGCTAAATATGGGGTGAACTTTCCGTTTGTAAAGGTCGCACCTACGCTGCAAAAGGCTGACATCGCCTTCGCCAATCTGGAGACGCCTGTGTCTATCCGAGGGAAAGCGGCAGAGAAAACCTTTGCCTTCAGATCCAAACCAGCAACGTTAGGTGGCTTAACCTATGCCGGGATTGATGGAGTGTCCTTGGCGAATAATCATATTTTGGATTATGGAAAAGACGCTATGCTCGACACGCTGATCCATTTGGATCGAAACAAGATTGGCCATACAGGAGCTGGCAAAGATGAAGATGAAGCGTTCAAGCCTTATACTAAGACAGTAAAAGGGAAAAAGATCGCCATCCTTGGCGTTAGCCGTGTGCTTTCAGATCCTTCGTGGTATGCCGGCAAAAACAAACCGGGAGCCGCTTCAGCTTACACCTCGCAACCTATGCTTAGCGCCATTCAGAAGATGTCCAAGGAGAATGATTACACGATCGTATATATTCACTGGAATGAAGAGTTTAAGGATTTCCCTGAAAAGTACGCTCGCACACTAGCTAAACAGATGATTGATAGCGGGGCGGATTTAATTCTTGGCGCACACAGTCACTGCCTTATGGGCATCGAATACTATAAGCACAAGCCCATTTATTATTCACTTGGGAATTTTGTGTTTAATCGCTCCACACGTGGTGGGGAAAAGACACTTAATTCTATGCTATTGAACGTTGAGATTAAGGACTCCAAGATGACCAGCAAGATTACACCTGTCAAAATTATTGGCGGACAGCCTAATTTCATGGATGATTCCTACAATAGGAAAACGATTAAGCTCATGAACACCCTATCTTTTAATGCCAACATAGACGCTAACGGCAGGGTCACGGAGAAGGCGCTTTAATTAATACAAACTCTGATTAATTATTCACGGATTGCGCTCGATCTCGTTGGAATGCGAAATGTGTGGAGTACTTATGGAGTACCTATGGAGTACGAATGGAGTACGAATGGAGTATGTATGGAGTCCGTATGGAGTACGAATGGAGAATGTATGGAGTATGTATGGAGTATGTATGGAGTATGTATGGAGTACGTATGGTGTACGTAGGATGTGGCGTATGGAATACCTATGGAGTGCCTATAAAGTATCACCGTTGTGTTTGTGAAATAACTGCATTCTATACACCTATTTTATATGTAAAACGGACCATTTTGCTTTTAAGTGTATTCTATGCAACTAAAAACTAGAAAATCGGCCTAGAGGGCATTAAATCAAGAGAATAGTTGTACGAAATACAGCTATATCCATCGGTCGAGCGAGTTGCAGAGTTATAGTTGTACAAAATACAGTTAAACTACTAGTTAGTATTGGAACGTCTGCATCAAAAGCTGACCGTAGCAGTATGCAGAGAGTATTGGAACGTCTGTATAAAAAGCTGACTGAAGCAGTATGAAGAGAGTATTTATGGAGTCCGTATGGAGTGCCCATGAAGTATCACCGTTGTGTTTGTGAAATAACTGCATTCTATACACCTATTTTATATGTAAAACGGACCATTTTGCTTTTAAGTGTATTCTATGCAACTAAAAACTAGAAAATCGGCCTAGAGGGCATTAAATCAAGAGAATAGTTGTACGAAATACAGCTATATCCATCGGTCGAGCGAGTTGCAGAGTTATAGTTGTACAAAATACAGTTAAACTACTAGTTAGTATTGGAACGTCTGCATCAAAAGCTGACCGCAGCAGTATGCAGAGTATTGGAACGTCTGCATCAAAAGCTGACCGTAGCAGTATGCAAAGTATTGGAACGTCTGCATAAAGGGGGAGATCCATATGGATCTCCCCCTTTTTATGCAGAAGCTAGGTTTGGAATCAGTTAATCAGCCCTTCACCGCCCCCGCAACAACACCCTTAACGATGTACTTTTGCAAGAAGATGAATACCACGATCGATGGCAACACCGCCATGACCATAGCTGTCATCGCATATTGCCAATCTGAGGTATATTGGCCCACAAAGGTGTAGGCAGCCAGTGTCAGCGTTTTGGTATCTGGGGAGCCGTTGACCATAAGCAGCGGGAGCAGGAAGTCATTCCAAATCCACATTACGTCGATAATGACAATGGTTGTTGTGACCGATTTCAGCAGTGGGAAGATGACACTGAAGAACAGGCGGAAGCCGGAAGCTCCATCAATCGTGGCACTCTCATCAATTTCAACCGGAATACCCTTGACGAATCCATGGTAGATAAACACGGCGAGTGGAGCACCGAAACCCCAATATAACAACCCAAGTCCCCAAGTACTCTCAGAGAGATTTAAGGTCTTAGCGGTTTGCAGAACGGTCAGCATGATCGATTGGAACGGAATCAGCATCGGCATAATGCAGAGGAAATAAATCACCCCGCTCAGTCTGGATTTCGTCCGTGCCAGCTTGTAGGCTGCTATGGATGAAATGAACACAATACCCAGAAGACCTACACCGGTAATGACAAAGTTGTTCAGAAACAGCTTCGGATAGTTGATAAACTTCCACACGTAGGAATAGTTGCCGAATACCAGATGTTTTGGCAGGGCGATGACATCCGTCATGACTTCGCTAAAGCTTTTTAACGAGTTGATAATCGTCAGAAATAGCGGATATAGAAACAGAAGAGAGAGGATGACCATAACAACTTCTAGAATGATTCGGCCTGCTTTGCGGTTTGTATTCATTATGCCTCAACCTCTCTTCGTTTGAAGAATGCTAACTGGAGAATGGTTACCACCAAGACGGCCAGGAACAGGATAAGCGCTTTCGCTGTACCGTATCCATACAGATTGTTCTGGAAGGTATCCCGGTAGATATCGTAAGCGATACTGTAGGTAGTTCCGCCAGGTCCGCCCCCGGTTAATGACAGGATGACATCGAACACCTTGATCGAATTGGTCAGTGCCATGAACACAGAAATCGTAATGGATGGAGCGAGCAGCGGCAGTGTAATACTGAAGAATTTTCTCATGGGACCAGCGCCATCAACTGTGGCTGCTTCTTTGAGATCCTCAGGTACAGATTGCAGACCGGCAATATAAATGACCAGATAAAATCCAATCGACTGCCAAATGGAGACGGCCAATATGGAGACGAAAGCAAGTCCCGGCGTCCCTAGCCAGCTTAGACCAAATATGGACCAGCCGGTACTTTCTCCGAGTGAGTTGAAACCTTGCATAAAGATAAATTTCCAGATAAAACCGACAATGACAAGACTGAGGATATAAGGAATAAAGAAAGCGGCTCTCAGCCAAGGGGTGCTCTTCAGCTTCATGTCCAGAACTAGTGCGAGCAGAATGGCCAGCACGTTAACGAGAACAATGTACAGAATCGCATACTTTATGGTGAACCAGGCTGAATTGGCGAAGTTGGTGTCGCCCATAAAGATTTGTTTGAAATTATCAAGTCCGACAAACTTAGGGTGTTTCGAAATTCCGTTCCATTTGGTCATCGAATAGCGGATAGTCATGGCAAACGGAATGTAGAATGCTACAGCGATACAGATTAGGACTGGGAGAGTGAATAATCCGAATTCTGTTTTCTCGCGCCATCTTTTGCCGAGTGATTTTAACATGGATGCACCTCTTCTTGATTTGTTGGGTGGTAATATCGACTAGGCTTGCCACACATAACCATTCCGGTTAGTCTATATTGTGTATTATAGAGCAGTGCCCTATACTCAAAAATGGATTTAAGAGTACAGTTAGGGGTAAAAAGGTGAACTGAAATATTTATAATTAAGCTTGTAAATCGTGGGGGAGGTTGCCGGTCATTATTAAAAAATGGATCATAAAGCGGTTTGAACCCGTGATGGAGCTTGTCTCACGCAGGTTGGCGAACAAGCTTATTTTGCTGTTTACAATCATCATTGTTTTGGTGGTGACCTCACTGACGTTCATTTCATACGGCATGCTGCGAAAAGAATCGGTGGATAACAGCATCGCCAGTACGAGCAACAATCTGTTGCTTGTCGGCCGGAATCTGGAGAGTTATTTGGACGGCATCGAGCAATTATCCCTGCCGCAAATATCGTATGACGAGATCACCTATGCGATTTTGCATGAATCGGAGGATTATGCCTCGAAGATGTATGTGGAGGACTACTTGAAGAACCTGTACTTCTCCCGCAATGATCTGGAAGCTATCTACCTGTATGTGATCAAGGAGCACAAGTATTATTATGTCACCAAAGAGAACTACAATATTACCGTGCGGGTCGCCGAGCATCCGTCGATTGAGAATCTTTCCTGGTATAAAAAAGCGCTGGCCAGCCCGTTTAACCGTTCTTACCAGTCTTTTGTAAAAAACCAATCCTCGATGATCAATAGCTCCGACTACCCTATAAATAAGGATAAAAGCTTCATGGGCTACCATCGATTGCTGCGCTCCATAGTTTCCAGGGAGCCGCAGGCGGTGCTCTCCCTTTATTTCAACTCCTCGGTTACGGACGAGATTATGAAGGATATTCCCTTCAGTAAAGGGCAGCACCTAATGTACGTCAGTCCCGATAATGAACCTTTTGTGGTGGATGACCCCGGGTTTTATCAACAGAGCGAACAAGAGGGACTGCTTAAGGAGCTGACACCAGCCTCAGGAGGACGCGTGACGTGGTCGGATAAAGAAGAGAAGTATCTAGTGATTTATGACATCAGCAAAAAAGAAGGCTGGAAGCTGATTAAGCCGATTCCCTACAAAGAAATTTATGAAGCGGCCACGACAACACGCAAATTGAACTATTTCATAGGACTGTTATTTTTAATCGTTTCGGTCATCTTGGTCAGCTTTATTTCGAACAAAATAACGAACCCGCTAAAGAATCTGTCGCTGCAGATGAAGCGGTTCAGTACAGGCAGCTTTGACGCTGAAGCACAGGTTGAAGGAAAGGATGAAATTGCCTATCTGTCTCGCCACTTCAATAAGATGGTGGAAAAGACGAATGAGCTGATCAATGAACGGTACAAAATGAAAATTGTCGAGAAAAATGCTGTACTCAAAGCACTGGAAGCTGAGATCAATCCGCATTTCTTATATAATGCCCTGCAAGCCATTTCCACCAAGGCGCTGAAAAACAACAATGATGATATTGTCGATATGGTCGATAATCTTGCTATGACGTTGAGATACTGCATTAGCGGTAAAGATGTGGTCCATGCCAGAGAGGAATTAAAGCATATTGAACGTTATTTGGCACTGCAGAAGGCTCGTTTTGGAAACAGAATGCAGGTGGCCTACCAGTGGGAAGATCCTTTGCTGGAGCTGGAGATTCCGAAGCTGTCCATTCAGACCTTGGTAGAAAATTGCATCAAGCATGCGCTGGAAAAAGTATCCACAACGATCACAATTACCATGGAAGCGCATGTGACGCCTAGCCATACTGTTATTTCAGTGACGGATGATGGACCGGGGTTTAGCGGGGAGCGGCTGGAGCAAGTGAGAAATTCTCTTCAAATCCAGTGGGAGGATCAGGGCGGAGAAAACGCTGCCGAAAGTGACACGGAAAGCATTGGACTGAAAAATTTGAACACGCGGCTGAAGCTTTTGTATGGTGAGGCTGCGGGTTTGGCCATTACCAGTGATGCTGGCGGAACAAAGATGGACATGCGGTTACCGCGGGGAGGGATTAACCATGTATAAAGTACTGATTATAGATGATGAGGAACCGTTGCGTGAGGCGATCAACATCCTGGGAGACTGGAAAGGACTAGGTGTCGATCAGGTACTGGAGGCTACGGATGGAAATATGGGCCTAGACATGCTGCGTGAGCAAAAGATCGACCTTGTATTGGTTGACATGAAGATGCCGGAGCTGAACGGAAGTGAGCTGCTGCAGATCGTGGAGAAGGAGTTCCCGGAACTGCTGACGATTGTAATCAGCGGCTACAATGATTTTGAATATACCCGCCAGGCTATCCGTTCTAAGGTAGTTGATTATTTGCTGAAGCCGGTCAACCGGGCGGATTTGAATGCGGCCTTGCGTAAAGCTATAGATGTGCTGGAGGCCAAACGCAAGAAAGAAAGTGAGTTCATCAACAGGAACATTACGCTCAACATGTCTCTGCCGAAGCTAAAGGAGAAAATCTATCTGTCGATCATTGAGCGCAGCTTCAAAAATCAGTCCAACGAGGCTTTTCTGCCGTTGATCGGCGCGGATACGGCCGGAAACTATTTTGCTGCGGGTGTACTGCGGGTGCTCAATTTGGAACAAGTGCGTCGTAATCGCTTCCATGAGGACCGGGATTTGCTGCATTTTGCCGTCACGAATGTGATTAATGAGAATAGCGATGAGCATTTTCAGGCCTTCAGCTTCGCCAGTCATAAGGGAGAACGCGAGTTCATCGCCATCTTCACGATGAAAGGCGGCTATGAGGAGGACGCAACTTTCCGCTCTTTACATCATATGAAGAAGTTAGTCTCGACGCTGAAGGAGCTATTCGGAATTGTTGTTGCCGGAGGAATTGGACAGCCCTATGGTGACATCATGGCGCTTGCTCAATCCTATGAGACTGCCAAAGCCTCTCTCGACGGGATTGACCTCCTGACGCTGAAGGGAGCGATTGTCACAAATAGCAGCAACGATACTTCCCAGGGGAAAGATAATCCCTCCTTGACGGGACGTATGCCCTTGATTCGCAACGCACTGGAGAGCGGGAACATCAATCATGCCAAAAGTATTTTAAGCGAATTCACAAAGAAATGGGAGGCTTCCGGACGTTTTAATCTGGGCGAGGCTGACCGGCAGATAGAGGAATTTATTATTTTACTGAACGATATTGCGACGGAGCTGGATGCGGTCCCCGAACGTATTCGCGGCGGTAAAGATAAAGGATTGCGTGGGCTAGGCATCGGGAGCGATTTTGCTTCCTTTGGCGAATTTGAGCGGGTACTGAGCGGAATTCTAGATTGCTATGGCAATGAAATCAGCAAAAGCCTTGCTGGCAATCGCCCCAGCGTACTGGAAAATATTAAAGCATACATTGATAATCACTATTTTGAGAATATTAAAATATCGATGTTCACGGATAAATATTTCCTGAGCAGAGAATACTTGATGAAACTTTTTAAAGGGCAATATGGTTATGGCATACATGAGTATGTACAAAAGGTAAGAATGGATAAGGCAAAGGAGCTGCTATCCACCCCCGATTTGAAAATCCAAGACATTTCCGAGATGTTGGGGTACAAGGACAAAAATTATTTCAGCAAGGCGTTCCGGAATTATTATGACTGTTCACCTTCTGAATATCGGGTTCTGCTATTGAACGGGGAGTAGTGAAGCGGTTACATGAACACACTTTTTTACCCTAATAAGTTCACTTATGTACATTCTTATCCTTTTTCTTTTTCTTTAGAATTGTCTCAAGACCACTAGATGCATGAGGAAAAGGGGGCAACATCATGTTAAAAAGATTTATGGCTTTATCTGCGAGTCTGCTGCTCGTCGGCGGATTACTGGCGGGTTGCGGCGGAAACAACAATGCCGCTGACAATAGCGGAACAGGGAATACTCCAGCCACAGATTCTGGCAAGCCGGTCACGATTAATATGTTCACCGCATCACCCGAGTACACTGATGCTTTTAACGCTTATATTGCCGAGTACAAGAAAGTTAAACCGAATGTGACGATTAATCTGGAGATTATGCAGGCTGACTACAATACGGTGCTCAAATCGAAGATTGCTGCGGGAAGTACACCTGACGTATTCCAGACCACAGCGGGCGGAGATATTGATACTTTTGCGGAGTATAGTGCTGACCTAACTAATGAGCCACTGGCTGCGGCGATGACCGATGCAGTGCGTTCTAACATGAGTTCTTCGGACGGTAAAGTGCTCGGTCTTCCGGTAAAAGGAAATCTATTCGTCCTGATGTACAATAAGAAACTGTTGGCTGATGCTGGGATTACAGAAGTTCCTAAGACAACAGCCCAAATGGACGATGCGATTACTAAGCTTGAAGCTAAAGGTATTACTCCTTTTGCCAACGCCTATAAAGAGTGGTGGGTATGGAAACATATCTTCCAACATTTCGTAGATGCGGCAGCCCAAGATGCGGGTACGGATGCTAAGACACTAGTAAATGATTTTATTGCCGGAAAAACCACGATCAAGGATCACCCGGTGCTGTACAATAACTTCTTCAGCTTCGTTGATACTACTGTTAAACATGGCACAGACAAACCGCTTGAACGGGACAGCAATGCTGAAGTCAGCGACTTTGCATCCGGCAAAACAGCGTTCATGACGGGTAAAGGCGCATGGGATGAAGAAGCCATTAAGAAAATCACACCTGACTTCGACCTGGGCATTATGGGTTACCCAGTCAGCGACAAGGCTGAACAGTCCCAGATCATTACGGGTGCGGATCAGGCCCTGCGTATCAATAAGGATTCTGCTGTAGCTGGTGAGACTATTGAGTTCTTCAACTGGCTGTATACTTCTGAATACGGTAAGAACTGGTTCTCTACAGTAGCAAAGGTTATTCCTCCAATTAAGGATGCTCCAATGCCTGACCTGCAAATGCCAAAAGAAATGGAAGAAATCCTCAAAACAGAGAAATCCGGCGACCTGTCCGTGAACTACTCTCTGGATACCTTCCACCAAAAATTTGGTGAGCTCATGCAGGCTTACATCGGCGGAAGCAAAACTAAGGATCAAGCCATCGATGAAATTCAAAAAGCTTGGATTCAATTCGGATCGGCAGAATAACTAGGTTCAGATCAGGGGGCGGGCTCCAAGGTAAGATTCACTTACTGGAGAACCGTCCCTTTTTTATATGTTATATAATCATAAGAAGATACTGAGACAAAGTCAGGAGGTACATTATTGTGAATAGCAAAATGATTGAAATCATTGAAAATGGACTATATCTTACGATTGAAGTTACGGAAGATCAAGATGTTCGGCTATTGCATTTTGGCGCGGCACCTTTGGAAGCAGCCATAGCGGATAAGAACAAGCAAGGCTTCCGGCTGCTGGAGCTGCAATTATCGGGCGAAGACCGCGCCGAATATCACGGGCGCACACACCGAGCATCCTATCCGGGTCTTCGGATGGTATATGCGGGACACAGCGATACAGTGAATGCGCTCGGGCGTAAATTGGAGCTTAGCTTGGCTGATCCGATTACAGGAATCCAGGCAGTGCAGCATTTTCAATTCTATAAGGGTGTGCAAATCGTTCGAAGCTGGTCAGTGTTAAATAATGCTGGAGAAGCTGAGGTGGCAGTGGAATACATCTCCTCCTTTGCTCTTACAGGTGTAGACAAAGAGGGGGGCAGGGAGCGCAATGATAAGATTGAAGTAACCCTTGCCCACAGCGGATGGCAGAGTGAACTTCAGTGGCGGACCTACCGGCTGCCTGAGCTCGGGATGTATCATTTGGCAGACCGTGGCTCCAAACGAATTGCCGCAAGCAATACAGGCTCTTGGTCAGCAGCGGAACTTCTGCCGATGGCGGTTTTGCATAATAAGGAGAGCGGGACAAGCCTGTTCTGGCAGATTGAGCATAACGGCTCTTGGCATTGGGAGCTGACGGATCAATACGATCAGCTTACACTACTGGTCAGCGGACCTACAGAACATGACAACCATTGGTGGCTGAAGCTAGCTCCCGGTGAAGAGTTTACTTCGGTGCCAGCAGCTGTGGGTGCTGTGCAGGGAGGATTTCAGAGCGCGGCAGAACAGCTTACGGTATATCGCCGGATGATCCGCAGACCTAATGAGGATAATGAGCTGCTGCGGATTATTTTTAATGACTATATGAATTGCCTATGGGGGAGCCCAACGACTAAGAAGCTACTGCCTTTAATTGATGCTGCCGCGGAAGTAGGTTGTGAATATTTCTGCATTGATGCTGGCTGGTATGCACCCGGAGAGTGGTGGGATGGTGTAGGCCAGTGGGAGCCTTCCAGCGATCGGTTTCCGGAAGGGATTAAATATGTGCTCGACTATATCCGCAGCAAAGGGATGATTCCCGGACTATGGCTTGAGCTGGAGGTTATGGGCATCAACAGCCCGAAGCTTGCGGAGACTGATGACAGCTGGTTTTTCATGCGGCATGGTAAAAGGGTTAAGGACCGTAGCCGCTATCAGCTAGATTACCGCAACCCGAAAGTCATTGATCATGCAAACGGTGTTATTGCGCGTCTGGTTGAGCAGTACGGTGTAGGATACATTAAAATGGATTACAACATCAATGCAGGCATTGGGACAGAAACGGATGCGGACAGCTTCGGAGACGGGCTGCTACAGCATAACCGCGCTTATCTGGCTTGGTTGGACAGCATCTTTGTTCGTTATCCGAACCTTGTCATCGAGAACTGTTCCAGTGGGGGAATGCGCATGGATTATGCGATGCTTAGCCGACACAGCATCCAGTCTACCAGCGACCAGGAGGATTATGTACAGTATGCGGCGATTGCCGCAGGTTCTCCGGCAGCACTGACACCGGAGCAGTCCGCAGTTTGGTCTTATCCGCTGCGCGAGGGGGACGATGAGGAAGTCATCTTCAATATGGTTAATGCGCTGTTGCTTCGTGTACACCAGAGCGGTCATTTGGCGGAGCTTGAACCCCACCGCAGGAAATTAGTTAAAGAAGCGCTGGATTATTACAAAACCATTCGCAGTGATATCCCACACGCCACGCCCTTCTGGCCGCTCGGCCTGCCTGACAGTGAGGGCGAATGGGTCAGCCTTGGCCTGCGGCGCGGCGAACGACGGTATGTTGCAGTATGGCGGATTGCCGGAGAAGCTGCAAATGTCCAATTGTCGATAGAAGAGCTGAAGGGATTTGAACCAGTGATCGCCTGTGCCTATCCTCAGCAGCATAGTTCAACTTGGAATTGGGATCAATCGGCAGGGGTTTTGACGGTGGCACTCCCACCAGGAAAAACAGCGAGATTGTTTGAGATTACTTCGTAAAGCTTGCGGCGGGCCTGCTCCCCTTCAGTCTGCTGTTGGGGAGCGGCCGCTGTACTTGCTAGGGAAATAGTTTTTTTCACTGCCTTTCTAATTCGGTCAGGTTTGGCTTAGCTGCTGAAAGTATGTTTAGAAAAGGTAGTACAATGATTGTTTCGAATTCATTATTTTGAGCATTAGTAACTAGATGACCTCCGTATTTTTCGGTGACACTTTGAATATTTGTTAAGCCGAATCCGTGAAAAGCGGGATTCTCTTTAAAATTATGCTGCACTATAGTGCTAGAATTGTTCCGTGAGTTGGTGACTTGGATAAACAATGAAGTATCGGTAGTGAAAATTAGCAGCTGAATAAATCTATCTTCTTTTTTTGGAACTCTTGCAGCGGCGTTTAGAGCATTATCCAGCACATTCCCGATCACGGTACATAAGTCAAACCGATCAATATCAATAGCTTCGGCGTGTATATGAATATCATACTTAATAGCAATTTTGTGTTCACAAGCAATATTTAGCGCGTTGCCAATTAAAGAATCAATTACCAAATTACCTGTTGATAGTTTGAGAGAAGGCTGATGAATTTGACCGAGCATTGAATTGATATGATGGATAGATTCCTGAATCTCATTGTTCTGAATACAATTCCGGACATATACCAAATGCTTGTTCGTATCATGGATAACTTGTTTGATGCTTGTAAGGGAATGTGTGGTTTTTTCATAGCTGATGTGTTGATAATCCATCTGTTTATGTAATTGCAGATTTTCTTTAGTCAGTTTGGTGTTTTCATTAATTTTACCGAATAAAAGGATGGTTTCTCTGATTAGCAGAATAAGCAACATCATGATGACCATTGATAGATAAAGAGTCATCCTCGTTCTTTGAATTGTGCAATCATATAATAGGCGTAGGCTTCTTTAACCTCTTTTGCCTGAGTACGGCCAATAGGAAACTGCTCTTGATTGTGCATGACTACGGAAGTAGCTGTAAACTTATGGACATGTTCCAGATTAACAATAACGGAACGATGAATAAGCATAAATGGACGGTTTAGTTTACTTATATATTCTGAAATTGTACCTGGAATTATGTAATGCTGCGTAGAGGTAATGATCTTTAGTCGGTTTTTAGCCAAGGAATGTTTGATTTTAACAATCGCAATAATGTCAGAATTTTTGATCACCATATGTCCATCTTCAGTTTTAATCATTAGAAACCTATTTACAGAAGAAATGATATAGCTACATAGCTTTATTATCTTTGCCTCAAAACACTCATAGTTTACTGGTTTAATCAAATAATGGTAGGGTTGCACATCAAAGCTGCTCATTACGTACTGCGGATAGTTTGTCAAGAATATAATTTGAACCTCCCGATCCGGAAGTGCACGGATTTTTTTTGCAACCTCGATTCCATTTAATCCTCTCAGTTCAATATCCATTAGAAGTATATGAAAAGGATAACTACTCTGTTGATTATAATAGTGAAGCAATTCCTCACCGGAGGTAAAATATTGAGTCTCGAAAGAGTAAGCCGTGCTTTTCATAAGTCTTGGGAGATATTCCTTTAGCAAATCGTGTTCCTTTTTCTCGTCATCGCATACGGCTATGCGTAACAAAGCCATCCCCCCCATAATTAAATTTGTTAATCTTCAGAGATACCAAAACCTGACACGAAACGTCATTCAGCCTCCTATTCCAACCATTAGCTACCAAATTACCCCAAATATTCTTTTATATGATATATTGATAGCGTTATCAATGTCAAACCGAAGCTTGAAAGTAGAAGAGGATATATTCTATGAATGATAAGGATACCCTTGAAAAACTTATCGGATTATTTAAAGCGCATAAAAAGAATTTATGTATTATTTTTCTGCTCTTAATATTTTCTACTTTGATTAGTTCCATTTTGCCGATGTTCAACAAAATTATTATTGATGAAGGATTTATGAAATCAGATGTTAGAACCATTATTTTAACGGCAATCTACATCTTTCTTTTGTCTATGTTCAGTAGCTTTTTAGATTTGCTCAAAGAAAAACGAAGAATAAAAATAGCTTCAAATATTATCTACTCCTTGCATAAAGCTGCATTTGATCGACTTATGAAAGTGAAAGTGAAATATTTCACTGATAAAAACTGCAGTGAAATTTTAAATCGCGTTAGCACCGATATATCGAATATTTCGCAAATAACGGATGGTAGCATGCTTTTTATTGTTAGTCAGTGTTTTAGTTTGGTAGGAGGAGTTATTGGACTTTTTATCATAAGTTGGGAACTTACACTTATTGTGCTTATTTTAATTCCTATAGAATATTTAATTTTGAAATCGTTTGCTAAAAAAAGAAAGTCTCTTGCGGAAAAATACATCACGAAGGATGGAGAATATTCGCATTGGTTTGAGGATAGTTTGAATGGTGTGAAGGAAACAAGGCTTTTTAATTTATTCATTTTCAAAGAAAAAGAATTTGCAGACAAGCAGAATCAAGTAATAACCTCCCATATGGGAATCAGTTTATTGGATAATTGGCGGATTACTGTGGAGAGATTTCTAATTGGAGGACTAGTTCTTCTAATATATGCTTCTGGATCGACGATGATATTAGATTCAAAGCTTTCGGTAGGAAGTATATTTGCATTTATTACCTATAGCGCTTATGTGACCACTCCTATCTCATCGATGTTGAATATTGGATACTTATTGTCGGGAATAATGCCTTCTGCCCGAAGGTATTATTCATTGCTCGAGGAAGAAATCGAAGCT
Source organism: Paenibacillus sp. FSL F4-0122 (assembly GCF_038002845.1). Lineage (NCBI taxonomy): Bacteria > Bacillati > Bacillota > Bacilli > Caryophanales > Paenibacillaceae > Paenibacillus > Paenibacillus sp. FSL F4-0122. Next base: position 226,903 of record NZ_JBBODI010000001.1, on the reverse strand, counting down.
TGTGATGTAGAATCCGCCAACATTGGTATGAAGCGACTCAACCCTTTTGGGAGCATTCAGTTTGAAAATGTAAGCTTTGCTTATGATACTGAACTGATCTTGTCAAATGTGAATTTCACGATTGGCAGCCATGAGAAAGTGGCCATTGTAGGAATGAATGGTTCGGGGAAGTCTACAATCCTAAATTTAATCCAGAGGTTTTACGAACCACTTGCAGGAAAAATTTTATTTGACGGAGTGGATATTAAGGCTATTAATTTGAATGAATATCGGGAATTAATTTCGACTGTTAGTCAAGAGATATATCTTTTTGACACAACCATCGAAAATAACATAAAACTTTACAGTGAAAACCATGAGGAGCAGTATAGACAGGCTATTGAGGCTACCCAGTTATTAGAGAAGGATACAAGCCGGTTTGAGGATTATGTCGTAGGTTCTAATGGGAACAAGTTGTCCGGTGGACAAAAACAAAAAATCGCGATAGCCAGAGCATTAGTAAAAAGCAGGCCTATGGTGATTTTTGATGAAGCGACCTCCAACCTTGATCTTCACTCTGAACAAGCCATCAACCATCTATTAGATACAGCACTCAGTAACAATACAGTGATTATAGTCAGTCATAGGCCGGAAATTCTGAAGCATGTGGATAGAGTAATCTTTTTAGAAAAAGGCCAGGTCTCCGCTATTGGACTTCATGAGAAGTTGTCTTATACAAATGAAAGGTATCGGCTCATCACACAACAGCATCAATTCGTTTAATGGGTTTACCCTTCGAGTGATTTAAATATCAAATATTGATATTTAGATAAATACGATTTGAAAGGAGGAATAGGCATATGAAACAACTTGTAAAAAGAACAAATGCAAATTATGAAACGTTGGAGGCATATGCAGCTTGCAGTGCATGTCCTTGTTATGCATGTACATGCAATGCCAGCGGATCAAACAAAGCAGCCATGAAACAAGTAACCTATACTGGTAACTCCATGAAGATGACTGCTATTGGAATCGGGTAGTAAGTGCAATCTTAAGTATAGCTAAGAGCAGGATGGCTAAATGGCTTTATTAAAAAAGCTGTCCTGCTTCACTTTTAGAGTGGGGGGAGTTCAGGTGCCAGTATTTCATTTATTTGAAACGGTAACGGGAAAATATATGTTCGATGCGAATGCAAATACATTTCTTAAATTAAATGAAAGATCTTATCAGGCTTTGTTGAACTATAGAAATTCAAACTTTGAACAAGTGGAACCGGAGATTCAAAACTTATTTGATTCCGGTTTTTTGGCGGAGAAACAGGATTTTGAGATGATTCATCCCATGAGCGACTCTTTGCAGCACAATTTAAGCAGAAGCGTTGGCTCGATAACTTTGCAGGTCACGCAAAACTGTAATTTAAGATGCAGCTATTGCGCGTATTCAGGGAGCTACTTACACAGAGTACATACCAATAAGAGAATGAAAAAAGAGGTTGCTTTGAAAGCAATTAAGTTTTTGATTGAGCACTCCGTAGATTCTCCAATTATTAATATTGGATTTTATGGAGGAGAGCCCTTACTGGAAATGGACTTAATAAAAGCTTGTGTTGCTTATGCCAGAGAACAAAGTGCGGGCAAAGAACTAACGTTTAACCTTACTACAAACGCAACTTTAATTACCGACGAAACCTTAGAGTTCTTATCTTCTAATGATTTTAATTTAACGATCAGCCTGGACGGCGATGAAGTCGCGCATGATAGAAACCGAGTTTTTGCGGTAAATAATAAAGGCAGTTTTCAGACTATTATGGATAATATTGAAAATATCAAAAACAAAACACCAGACTATGTTGATAAAGTGATGTTCAATGCAGTAATTGATCCAAATTCAGATTTTAGCTGTTCCACAAACTTTTTTTCAAACTATGAGACCGTAAAAGACTTTGCTGTTATGGCAAGTGATATAGCAAATAGCTACAAAAAAAGTGAGTCCTTAATCAATGACAGTTTTATCAAGATGTATAATTACGAAGTTTTCAAATTATTTCTTTATAAATTTGATAGGCTTAAGAAAAATGATGTATCCAAGCTGGTGATGGAAAGCTTTGATCAAATCCAGGAGAATGTCCATAACAGGCTTAGAATCTCTTTCTATGATGTAAAAAAAGACCATCATTCCGGACCGTGTGTTCCAGGAGTACAACGATTGTTTGTGAATGCTGACGGTGCTCTGTATCCCTGTGAAAGAGTTAGTGAAGCATCTAGTGTAATGAGGATTGGGCATATAGATACAGGCTTTGAATTGGATAATATCCGGAACATACTAAACATTGGAACAATAACGGAGAAAGAATGCAAAGAGTGCTGGGCCTTTAGATATTGCACTTCTTGTGCAATGGCCGCCGATGATATCAGTGAGTTTTCTGCTGCCAAAAAATTAAGTATCTGCAATAAAGTTAAAGAAAACACTGAGAGTTTGTTTAAAGATTATTGCGTACTAAGAGAGTTAGGCTACGACTTTGATAAAGAAAAAGTGTAATGGGGGAGACAATGGTGAAAAAAAGAGCAATTGTTTATCCATATCATGCAGATTTCGGTCCGGTCGTCAGATTCTCCAATTTACTGGGCAACTATGAGCTTGTTTCATTAATGGCACCTTTAGGTTTTGGACTGAATGAAAAAGATGCAGCGTACAGCTATTATGGTGAGGATGTGGGTATAAAAGTTAAAGATTCTTTTTCAGATGATGAATTTGATGTGTTAATGATTTGTGAATTTGAATGCAGTTTTGAAAAAGTGGTGTTCCCGACAATTATCAAAGCCGCAGAGATGGGGAAAGATATTGTTCTGCTTAACAGATGTGCTGATCATGAAGTTGAAATGGTAAAGAAGGTATGCCTGAAAAATAATGTGGAACTCACAAGTTTTTTTGGAATTGACATTGACAGAACGAAAGTAGAACTCGTTGAGAAAATACTGCTGGATATTAATGTTCCGATAATCTGCGTGGCGAGTCTTATGGAAAAATCCAATAAATTTGATGTTCAGCTTAGCCTAAGGGATTATTTCTTGAAAGAAGGGTACAAAGTAAGTCAAATTGGGACAAAATCTTATTGTGAGATTATGGGATTTCATTCTTTTCCTGATTTTATGTTTAATCATAAAGAAGCGGAGATAGATAAAATATTTCTTTTTAATCACTTCTGTAAATATATTGAATTGAACGAACGACCTGATGTAATGATTATCGGAATTCCAGGCGGGACAATGGTATATAATAATCTGTTTACCAATAGATTTGGTATTACTGCATTCGAGGCGGCTAGTGCAATCCATCCGGATGTCGGTATTATGAACTTGACCTATGATGATTTTAATGGAGAGTTTCTGGATAAGATATGTGTGTCAACAAAGCATAAATTAGGTTTTGATATTGATTGTTTTAATATGTCAAATCATAAATTTGATACGGGCAGAAGCAAACAGGATAAAGAATTGAAGTTTTTTACGGTTGATTCTAAGTTGGTTGATGAAAAAATTGCACAAATATCGCTAGAGTCAAAGGTTCCTCTGTTTAATTCGTTAAATGGGACAGACACTTTGAAATTAGCAGAATGCTGTGAAGCTCTATTGTTACAGGAAAATATGCAAATCGTATAAAAGAAGGGTGATATTTATGGATCTGGATCAAGTGCGTGAACAGATAAACGAAATATTATTCGACGTAATGGGAATGGACAAGATCAAGCTTAATGAAAACTACTTCTATGAAGATTTATTGGGCGAGGCGATGCAGTTCTCACCACGGGATTTGTTGGTTCTATTTGTACATATTGAGGAAAAACTAAAAATACAAATTCCGGAAACCGATATATTAAATGGATGCTTCAACAGCCTAGATCGAATTAATAATACAGTTTGCCGCATTCTACAGGAAAAAAGAATAAGGGAGTTGGTTTAAGTTGTTGAATGTAGCTTCACTCAGTAGCCTGAATCGTGCGGGGGCTGCAATGGTAATCCAGAAAAATAAGAGTTCAGAGATTTCATTTCAAGACGCGCTATCGACATCGAGTTCGGAAGCGGTTTTGACGGAATTGGAAAAAAAATTCGACATTAAAATCAACGTTCAAGCCATACCAAAGAACAATGAAGCAGTGAAAAGTGTATACTCTGGTAGTGTTGGCAAAGGGAATGTAACCATTGCTCCAAATATACTGAATCAGTCGGCAACAGATCCACAAATGCAAAAAAGGGTAGAAGCAATTATTCAGGATCATTTTGCTTCCAGCGCTAATGATAAACCCGGTGATGCCAGTGGCGTCATTATACATCCGGATGGAACAGCTACTTTTTGGGTGATTGGTGATTATTTAACACCTGCCGAGCGGGAGAAGATTAATAAAGAAGTAGAGGCAGAAAAAAAAAGAAAGGCGGAGCAGTTAGACTCGTTGAGTAAATTAAGTAGCAGCTCTAGCCTATCACAATTCGGGTTATTTATTGACAACTCCAATAATGGTGAAGAAGATAGCATGTATTTAAATAGTGTGCTACAAGCTAGTCTGGATTCGATGCTGCGGAAAAAGAACCTGTTTATTAAATGATTAATCACTTTTTTAATCATGACTACCGCCTGGGTCAATGGATTTGTGACCAATGAGGCGGTTTTATTTTTGTCGATCTGTAAAAGGAGATGATGAACATCGAAGCTAAAGTGAAAATTGCCGTGATTGATGATGGTATCAACGAATATTTGCTAGGTGAACCGGTTGTTCAACAGTTGATCTTCAATGAAGATTTCACAATAGACGCTTATACAATAGACAGTCCCGAAAGAATAACTCACGGCACCATCTGCGCAGGCATAATTAAGCACTATTATCCGGAAATCTATATGTATAGCTTGAAGATATTGTCTGATACCTTAAGGGGAAATATCCAGAAGTTGTATAGTGCACTAGAATGGTGCGTTCAAAATGATATCCAAGTTGTAAATATCAGCTTGGGAAGCCATTGCTCAGCGGATTTATTAGAAACGCAGAGAGTTATAAACAAGGTTGCTGGTCAAGGCTTAGTTATTGTAAGTGCCGCAAGTAATCATGATTATATTACATATCCAGCTTCTTTTTCAAACGTTATAGGCGTTAAGAGAGAGGTAAGCAACACGCTGCACGAAGGGGAGTTTTATCTCAATGATAATATCATCGACGGTATAGAATTTACGGCTTTTGCTAGACATCATTTGAATGGTAAAGAGTGCAGCAACTCGAACAGCTTTGCCGCGCCCATGATTACAGCCAAAGTATGTGAACTCATTGGTAAATCTCACCTAACTAACTTGCAGCAAATAAAACTCATGTTGTCGAAAATGGCAAATAACTATAGGGACGATAAACACTTGTTTATTTGCTATGCTGACCCTGATTGGATAAGTGATATATTAGTATGCTATGTGAACGGAAAATGCAAATTGGACAATCGGAATCTTTGCGTTAACATACACGGTGAAATTGTCGTTCCCGCTGAGTCGGCTTATGATGCTGTTGATGCAGCCCTATTGGCTTACAATGAAAATATTGAGACTCTCGTTGTGATCAGCAGAGATCTTTACCCTGATGCTTATGTTGAATTACAGTGGATTGCTTCGAAATACAATAAAAATGTAGTGTTTATTGACAATTACCAAGGAAAAGATATGAACAAGATAGTTAACAATCAGTGTACTAACATTAAGTTATGGCATAGCTTATTCAAAATACACAACATTTACACACTTAACAGCACCCCGTTGCTGATCGAAGAGCCAATGGTTTCTATTTACATCCCTGCTGACACTGACTTTGAAGTTATTCTCTGGTTAAAAGGGCAATTTAAAAATAATAACTATAACAGTTATTTTGCATCGAATCACCCTATCGGAGTTTTATACGGAATAGACTATGTTCCTGAGACAAACTCAGCGCAGACATCTTCCTATTTTTCCTTAATTCTGAATAAGAAATCTTACGATATCGCGATATATGTCTTATATGGCTATGATATTTCGGATAAAATAGAAACGGATATTGAAATAGACATTGAACCATTAAACGGTTACTTTCAAGCAACTTTTGCTGTAAATGGCTTATGCCAGGAACGTATTATCAATATTAAACAGATTGATGAAACCTTTATCGGAGAACTTTATAATTCTATAGTTTATTTACTCTCTTAATGGGGGACAAAAATCATCAAACACTTAGAATACCCTCCATTAATAACTTCTTTGCTAGCCCCTCGTTAGTCGACTTCCGGATTCATCGTATTTACACTACAGTGATATCATCAGCCTTGTATTTACATGAGGATTCGATACACACACTACTCATAGCGAAATTATTATTCCAATGATAGATCCTATTTAAGTTTGACTTACTAAACATCTGGGTAAATGACGGAGTAGCGTTCTTGCTAGTTTTCGACAATTTCCTACTTGTGATTGCGGATAAGCGGAGTGACAAGATTTACAAATAGATTAACGAAGGTATTTTAGGGTAGAATTGTCATCAAGTAGGGTTACATTCTGGGTGGATTTTGACATTCCAGAGAAGCCCCTATTTTTTTGTGTTCTGACACGGCTTCATATCTTGGTGCTCAACAGATATCATACATTGTCGAAATTTTGTCGAATAATATCATATAATGTAGAAAAATAATTGACAGGAAATGAATAGAACTTTAGAATTAGGTAGTAGCGTAATCATTACTATCATATAGAAGCGTACATAGCTTTTAGCAAGAATGATTATAAATGTGACTTCAAGGGAGGATGTACGATGATGAAAGCAACAGGCATAGTAAGAAAAGTGGATGAATTGGGACGTATCGTAATTCCTATTGAACTGCGTAGAACAATGGGAATCGACATAAAAGACCCGCTCGAAATTTTTGTAGACGCTGAAAAGATTATCCTTAGAAAATATGAGCCAACTTGTATCTTCTCCGGAAGCTCAGAAAACCTGATCAATTTCAAAGGTAAAATGGTAAGCAAAGATGTTCTTGATGAACTTATTGCAAGCTTTGATAGAGCATAATCCATATACCACATATGATTCCAAAAAAAAGAACCGGTATTACAAGCACAAGATGTGCCTGTAATACCGGTTCTTTTTTTTATGGTGTACTTTCGAAAGCGGGTTTTATTTAGACTCTAGCACACTTTGGATTTTTTTGATAAAAGCATCATATTGTACGAGGCCTAGCTCCATGCACAACTTCTGGTAGGAAGATAACTTGTAATCTAGCTGGTTCAACTTCTGTTCCAGATCGTCGTACATTGCCTGCTTTTCTATCAATGCTTGCCGAAGCAGATTATCTATGTTCTCTTTGTCCGTCTTTTCCCCAAAATACAGGTGCATAAAAAAGTCAGAACGCAGAACATCTTTTTCGGCTGGTGATTGTAGATAAGCGTGGAACTGATCCAAGCCGGCAGAGGTAATGGTGAATACATTTTTGTCGGGTTTGCCTTCCTGTCGCACAGATTCTTTAGTGATCAGATTCAGCTTTTCCATCTTGCTTAGGGTAGGATAGATCGTGCCATAGCTGGCATCGAAGAAAAATGAGAAGTATTCCTCGAAATGTCGTTTTATCTCGTAACCAGAATGAGGTTTTTCGCTTAAAATCCCCAGAATAACATCTTGTATGTTCATAAATCATTGCCGCTCCTTTCTTTCACTTCCTACCATATCACAACTGCATATCGCTCTCAATTTGAAATGGCATAGCCGGAGTGGCAAACTGTATAATTACGCATTTACTGACACGGGCTCTTGTTCTCGTGAGATCCGAGTTTCTTTACGAAGGAAAGTGACAAGTACGCTTAATACAGCAATTGTTGCCCCAATACAGAGTAAATAGAACATATCTTTCCATACCCCGTTACCCCCGATAACCAGGTCGAGCATACCATTAACTGCATAGTAAGCGGGCGAAAAGGGACCGATCCAGTTATAAAAAGGTGAAAGCACATCGCGTGGAATAGTTGCTCCGGACGCTAACATTTGCATGGAGAGAAGGGCAATATTTAGCCAGCCGCCAGCATCCCCGAGGAGCAGCAGACTAAACTGAGCAAGGATCATACAGGAGAGAATTACCGTGAACTCGAACAGCCACATAAGCAGAAAGCCACGATTAGAGTGGATACCGAGTGAGTTAACCATGATAGTTCCCACTAGTGAGATAAGCACAGCCGTTCCACCCATTATGACAAATCGGGCTGCAAAGCGATTCCATTTACTAAATTGTCCAGACAAGTTGGAGGAAGCTTTATGGAGATTCATCGCGAGTAACATAGCACCGGTAAATGAGGCGGTAACGATCATTAAGGGAACCATAGTTTGTGCAAAATTAGTTGTAGGGTTAATGATTTCGACGTTGGCGGAAATGCGGCTGCTTGCAGCACTTTTGATGATCTCCGCTTGTGCCTGCGGCAGATTCATAGCATCCAAGGTGTGGCTTAGTGCTGAATTACTGCTTTGAGTGTTCATTGCAGCCGTGACTTTAAGTGCTACCGTCTGCATGACATTGCTGACCATCTGCGGATTAGATTCATTTAAGAAGTAGTGGAGTTCAGTCTTTGCAGATGGATTACTGATCTGTCCAGTGAACCCTTGGGGAATATTGATAATCATGCGGATTTCTCTATGCTCAAGTGCTTCTTTTGCATTTTCTAGTTGGAGATCCTGTCTGGTTACGAACTGAAGTGATCCTGCAATCCCATCGACTATAGGCTGGGCATTTGTACCATCCTCATTAACAATAGCAATGGGCAACTGATCTACCCGATCCGTTACATGATCGTACCCTGTAATCCAAATTAAGCTGAAAAAAACTTGGAACAACAGTGCAGTTATAATTCCAATGATGGTAGCAGGCTGCTTGAGGAAGCGTATGATTAATGGATTTGACATGGTTATTTCTCCTTTATATTTCAAGTTGTAATATTACAGATTGAAATATAGCACAACGAAATATAAACTGCAACAGAAAAAGTTAAGAGCATGGACATTACAAAGCGATTTCATATATCATAGGGCTTGTACTGGAAATATCGCACAGATGAATGTCTTACCTGAAGTAGAACAGAATGGGGAGGAACAACAGATGAGTAACGAAGTACAAGGAACGGAACAAAACGTGGTTCATGCGAAACTGAACAAGCCAGAAGCGATTGTATTTGATATGGATGGAACATTGTTCCAGACTGAAAGTCTTTTATTGCCTGCATATCATAAAATGTTCGATATTTTGCGGGAAGAGGGACTATACGTAGGACCTACACCACCAGAAGAACGTATTCTAGGCTGCTTAGGAATGTTGCTGGCAGACATTTGGAAGAATGTTATGCCTGAAGCAGATGAAGCCGTGCACCGCCGGGCGGATGAATTGCTCCTGCAGCTGGAGATTGAAGGGCTTGAAGCCGGAGGCACACTACTGTATCCACAGGTGGTTGAGACACTGACAGCGCTTAAAGAGCGCGGAGTGAAGCTGTTTGTGGCTAGCAACGGGCTGGAGGATTATATTCACAGCATCGTTGTGGTGCATGAGCTTAAGGCGTTGTTCGAAGGCTTGTATAGTGCGGGAGGTCAAGGCACTGCGACTAAGACCGAGCTGCTACGTATTCTTTTGGATAATCATGGTATCAGCAGTGCCTGGATGGTTGGGGATCGTTCTTCTGATGTTCAGGCAGGTAAAGGAAATGGCCAGACCGTAATCGGCTGCGCCTATGCAGGCTTCGGACGTCAGGATGAGCTGAAGGGCTCTGATGTCATTATTACCTCCTTCGACGAATTGGTTGACTTATACGATAACGCAACGATTAGTGAATAAGAACTTACGATGGGGAGTTTGCTTAGCTTACAAGCAAGCGCTTGATCACATAAAAGACAACCTTCTTGAAGAAGGTTGTCTTTTTATTGAAGTCAAAAAGATGGTGCTTCAGTTGAAAGAAATCGGTATCGTCGTCAGGCAGTAAAGATATATACATAAATAAAGGAAGTAATCCGATAAAAAATGGAGAGGGTCTATATATGTTTTGCATGCCTAATATGTAAACCCTTTATGTTAAACTATCGTTCTCTGTGGGTTAAATTACCAATCGGATTCATTTACTTTAAAAGAAGTGACTCAATAAATGGCTCTATGTCAAAAGGTTTAGTCGTTGTTTCGTATCTACCGTATACATGACCGTTTCTATCGATTAAAAACTTCGAAAAATTCCACTTAACCCCATCGCCGGCATATATGTCCGGATACTTTTCCTGCAGAAAATCCTGCATCCATTTACCGCCTGATGTCTCAGTATCGAATCCTTGAAATGGTGCTTGCTGTGTTAGATATTGAAATAAAGGATGGGCAGACGGTCCCCTAACCTCAACTTTCTCAAATAAAGGAAACTTAACTCCAAAGTTGCTCTCACAATATTCATGTACTTCCGAGTTGCTTTCTGGCTCCTTCTCGTTGAATTGGTTACAAGGAAAACCAAGTATTTCAAACCCTTGCTCATGGTGAATTTCGTAAATTTTTTGGAGATCAGGTAATTGGCGAGAATAGCTGCACCTACTGGCAGTGTTCAGAATAAGCAGAACTTTTCCTCGATAAATGGACAATTCAACAGGCTCACCATGAATTGACTTTGCTTGAAAATCATAAATAGACATCAGACTATCCCTCCACGTTATTATTATAAATAACATAATAGCGCTATAGGCGTTTATTGGTCTAATATATAATAGAAATAATATTTATAGTATTAACCTATAACGGGCAACACTCGATCATTAATTACAATAAAAGTATTCCTCCAATATTCCCTTAGTTGTTACCGGTTAGTTTAATAGAAAAGAAGAGCTACCTTATAGGAAGCTCCCCCACTATCGTTTTCCGTTAGTGTAGTCTCTAAAATACAAATTCTTTCTCGTTGTTTTCCCCATCAAGATATCTAACCCTACAGTAATCTTTCCAATTATCCCAATTTGTTATACTGTCAACTTCCACGCGAAATAATTCATTATATGGCATATTCATCGGATTAGAAAAATCATAAAAAACAAGTTCATAAGGACATGCCCAATAGCATCCATCAATCACTATTAATTTTTTTTGTTGAAAATATATTATTTCCCCCCAGCAAAATCCATGACCTTTATATGCCTCTTCAGGAACATAATGTTTGGTTTGTTTATTTGATAAATTAACAATTGAATACCCTTGATAATCTAACCCACCTAAAAGATATTCTATGCCATTTATCTCTAACCAACTGAATAGAAATGTGCCGAAGTTTCTATATATTATGTCGATGGTTTTATGCTCACTATCCGTAATAATTCCTTTTGTATAATTATATCTAATAATACCTTCTACATGGTTATAGTGATGGATTTCAAGTTTAAACTTCCCTGATGGTGAATAAAAAATTTCAGTTTTCTCAGGATTGTAAAATTCATCTTGAAAATAGTACATCATCGTAGCTCTTTCACTGAGAAACTGAGTATCATTAACAATATTCCTCAAAGTTTTTCACCCCGCCTTAGTATTACAAATTGTACCATAATATCGGACATGCTATTACGCTTTTCTGCCTGTTAGCTACGTCGTTCGGTGACGCCAAAAGAAGCGTGTCTCCATTAAGGAGCACGCTTCTTTGTGTGCGCCCAGCATGGGCGCTATCTATAGGGTTGAAGTCCCGAATGGCGAAGGCAGTAGTAGCCATTAGCTTAAGGCAAGGGTGTCCACCGCGAGGTGGAATCTGAAGGAAGCCAGCGGCAAATCTCCGGTCTGAGGAATACGAACTTCATACAAGGCTAACGTAGGCTGGATGAGGTTGCACAACAAACCAAAGTCCATACTGCCAAAGGCGTACGAGAGTAAATGAAGCAGATAGATGGAGAGGAAGATAGCGTTCTTACCTGGGGAGATCTGTGTGATAGGCGAGTATACTTCGTAACCCTACTTGTGAGAGTAGGCTGAGTGCACAGAAGTCAGCAGACGCCATAGTACGCAAGCTGTTGCAACAGCTGCGGAAGGGCTGAACATGGAATAGGATTTATACATCCAGGCGTTCAAGATGAGCGATGAATGCAGAAAAAAAAATCCGAAAGGACCTGACTGAAGAAGGAAACGGTGAATCCCGTGGGGGTCTTCAGCAGGGCGGAGTTCATCTTTGGCACAAATGGAAGGTATAAATCACGTAAAGAGAGGTTAAAAAAAAATGTTGGAGCAACTGCTATCACGGGAAAATCTTCTGCAAGCCTTAAAGCGTGTTGAAGCGAATAAAGGAAGTCATGGCGTAGATGGGATGTCCGTAAAATCCTTACGAGAACACATCGTACAAAACTGGCAGACCTTGCGGCATGCCATAGAAGAAGGAACCTATGAACCGAGCCCCGTGCGCCGAGTCGAAATCCCGAAACCCGGTGGCGGAGGTGTTAGGTTACTAGGAATACCTACCGTGACAGATCGAATGATTCAACAAGCAATCGCGCAGGTGTTAACTCCATTGTTTGATCCAGAGTTTTCCGACCATAGCTATGGATTCCGTCCGAAAAGACGAGGGCATGATGCGGTGAGGAAAGCTCGAACCTTTATGAAAGAAGGATATCGATTCGTAGTCGACCTAGACTTGGAGAAATTCTTTGATCGCGTCAACCATGACCGACTGATGATGAAGATTTCGGAGAAAGTGGAGGACAAGAAAGTTCTCCTGCTTATCCGCAAATATCTTCAGTCAGGTGTGATGGAGAACGGGTTAGTAACCCCGACAACGGAAGGTGCCCCGCAAGGCGGTCCACTGAGTCCGTTATTATCTAACATTGTCCTAGATGAGCTCGACAAAGAACTCGAGAAACGTGGGCACCGCTTCGTTCGTTATGCGGATGATTGCAATATTTACGTGAAAACGCTAAGAGCAGGAGAGAGAGTCAAGACAACGGTCACCCGATTCATCGAGACGAGGCTAAAGCTGAAGGTGAACCAAGTAAAGAGCGCGGTAGACCGTCCCTGGAAACGAAAGTTTCTAGGATTTAGTTTTAGTGTGGACAAAGAACCAAAGGTGAGAATTGCGAAGCAGTCCTTACAGAGAGTCAAGGTTCGAATACAGGAGATATCCTCTCGAAAGAGATCGATGAAGATGGAAGAGCGAATCAAGGAACTAAACCACTACCTCATGGGATGGTGCGGTTATTTCTCGCTGGCGGATACCCCAAGTACCTTTCGAGATATGGATAAATGGATACGAAGAAGGCTACGAATGTGCCTCTGGAAGCAGTGGAAGACCCCTAGAACCAAAGTCAAAAGACTTATATCCTTAGGGGTACCTAAGGATAAAGCCTATGAGTGGGGAAATACCCGAAAAGGGTATTGGCGAATTGCAGGGAGTCCAATTCTACAACATGCATTGAATAACCAATATTGGGAAGCCAATGGATTAAAGAGTGTATTGGACAGATACAACTCCTTACGGAATATTTCATGAACCGCCGTATATCGAACGGTACGTACGGTGGTGTGAGAGGTCGGGGGCTAGCCGCCCCCTCCTACTCGATTGACCGGTATGATAATTGCCGCGGCGGTGCTTACTGCTGCTTAGCGTACCATTCGGAAAATTGTTTCTGGTATTCAGCGATATATTTGTCTATTCCCGCTGCTTTTAGTCTGTCCAGCGCTTTGGGGAAGGCGGTGTCATAATCGCTGAAGCCGCTGCCGATCGGAGCGAGGTATTCAGTGAATACGCCGTTCAGCTTCGTTTCTTCATTCTTGACGGGTGTATTGTCAAAGTTGAAGCCGGCACCTTTGGAAATGATAGCTCCATCGTCCCAAGCTTTATATTCTGCAATGAATTCGTCCGGTACCGTGTTATCGAAACGCATGAAGTTTTTGTTCATCAGCAGCCAGTCAGGGATCAGCGAATCAGTGGTTATTTTGGTCAAACGCCCGTTTTCATCCAGCGTATAGTCTGTTCCTTCTATCCCGTAGGCGAACAAGTCGTACAGCTCCTGGTTTTTTTGCAGCAGATTGAAGAACATGACGTAACGTTCAGGGTCTTTAGCTGCGGTGGAGACGAAAAAGGCGGTGCTGTAAGTGCCGCGGCTGATTTTTGGACGGCCGCTGCCGAGGAAATAGTTGACCAGTTTGGCATCAGGCACTGCTTGTGAGATGGTTGCCGCACCTTCGAATGGGCGTGCCGCTGTGCCGGCCCAGAACATCGCTTTACCGGAGTTCCAGTCAGACTGCAGCTGCGGAACATTGGTGGCGGCATATTTCGGAATGATTCCTTTTTCATACCAGCCGTGCATAAGGTTCGCATAACTCTTGAACTCTTCGGTTTCAAACCAGCTAATAATTTTATCATCCTTCACAGACTCATCCAGGGCAATAAAATCATTTTGCCAATAGAGGTTTTTGTCCGTGTAATCATATTGTAGGAGTCTGCGTGCATCGGTGTTGGCGTACCCGATCAGTTCGGGATGAATGGCATGGACCTTATCATAGAACTGCTCTAGTTCCCCCAGTGAAGTGACCTGTGTCATCCCGGCTTCTTCAAGCAAATCCTGTCTGACTAGCGCACTGTAGAATTCCGCAGAATTCGGTTTGTTGCCGACGGGGATCGCATACTGCTTGCCTTCCAGCTGAAAGGCTTTGAAGGAGGCCTCGTCCACATTTTTACTCAAATCAGCTGCTGCATCGGCATACGGAGTGAGGTCGGCATAAAGCCCCTTTGCCACAGATTTTACCATGTAATTGGCATCTGTATAGGTTGCGAAGTCTTCTCCCGTAGACAGCATTAAGTCAGTTTTGCCGCCGCCATATTCGGTCCAAGGAAGAAACTGAAATTCAACCTCAGCATTGATTTCTTTCTTAATAGTGTCGTAGAACGATGTCTTCGCTAGTTCCTTCATCCGGTTGGACTCATCCCCGTACAGCACAATTTTCAATTTGGCAGGAGTCAAGGCGCTGCCGTCATTACTACCGCTATCCGTAGAGGAAGAGGTACCTTCATTTCCAGTCCCAGAACTAGGGGGAGCGCTTTCATTGTTGCCCTGAGCACAGCCACTTACCAAGAACACCGCAGCTAGGAACAAACTTAACCAACCTTTTTTCTTTTTCATGATGAACCCTCCTGAAATAGAATCATAATGTTTGAGGCATCTATTGCAAAGGCCGTGCTCCCTTAAGTCCCATTGTACATCAAGAAGTAGGGGAGCATAAACCCGGTGCAACCGAACATAATTTGGTATCTTTGCTGGAATTATCCTTTGACCGAACCTACAATAATACCTTTGACAAAAAAACGCTGGAGAAAAGGATATAATATGGCGATTGGCAAAACGGTCAGACAGGTCATTGCCATTTTGGCTGTCTCCAGTGGCGGTGCGATGATAGCTCCACCAACTTGAGCAGCATTGCCGGAAGCTAGGAACTGAATGTTCGCCATCATGTTATACATCAAATATTGGATCGTATAGAGATCCTGATCGGATACCAGCATTAGTGGCAAATAGAAGTCATTCCAGAATTGCAGTGCGTAAAAGAGCGAGATGGTGACCAGTCCGACGCGGCCCAGCGGAATCATAATGCTGAAGAAGATGCGCAGATGTCCGGCACCATCGATTTGCGCAGATTCCACGATTTCATGCGGGATGCTACGGAAATAGTTAGCCATGAGAAACATCAGAAAGACGCTTAGCACATAAGGGATGAACAGACCGATGAGCGTATCGCCCAAATGATAATATTTGGTGCTAAGCAGATACCATGGCAGCGTTCCTCCGCTGAACAGCATTGTAAAATAGGCGAAGAAGGCGAAGAAATTTTTGAGCCGGAAGCTTTTAACGGAAATAACATAAGCGTAAGCGGTGGTCACCAATACGGCCGACACGGTACCCAGCACCGTAACGATCACCGACATGGAATACGCCCGCAGAATCTGCTGTGCCTTCGAGCCAAACAGGAATTCATAGGTTTCAAAGGTAAAGCCTCTGGGCCAGAACGAATAGCCTTCCGCGGCGATTCTGGATTCGGTAGATAATGAGCCGGATACTGCCAGAATAAACGGCGCTAGACAGATTACTGAAAATACGGCAATACAGATGTAAAAGAAAATGAGCAGGCCTTTGTTTTCGGTAGTTTGCATCTTATCAGTCTCCTAAAATAGTTTGCTGTCTTTGTCATACCAGCCGGCTAATTTGTTGGCCACCAGCACCAGGATGAAACCAAAGACGGATTGATAGAGCGTGATGGCTGAAGCAAAGCCGAATTCTCCGGAACGGATGGCTGTGCGGTATACATACACATCGATAATGTCGGTAGTCGGCAGAAGCAACGGATTCAGGAACGTTACCCCCATAATCATACTGAGATCGCCTTTTAGCATGCCCCCGATGCCCAGCAGCGTCATCAGAATGATCGACGGAATCAGCATTGGCACCGTAATTTTGGTGATAATCTGCCATCTGGAGGCACCATCGATTCTTGCAGCTTCATAATAGGAAGTGTCGATGCCTTGCAGCACCGCATAATAGATAATGGCGCCGTAACCAGCGCTTTTCCAGATATTCGCTAGCACGAGAATGATTACGAACAGCCAAGGGCTGGAATACCAGTCAACCTGAGAGAAGCCGAATGTCTGGAGCAACTGGTTCATAATGCCTTTGTCGTAATCCAGCAGGGAGAACAGAATGGCTCCGATAATAATCCAGGAAATAAAATACGGGAAAAACATGACGCTCTGCGTGATTTTGATAAACCATTTGCTGCGCAGCTCATTTAGAATAATGGCGATGGCCACTGAAAAAAACGTGCCGGTTAGCATATACAGTGCATTTAACATCACCGTGTTGCGTGTAGCCCTAAGAGAATCTTCCATACTAGAGAAGAAAAACTCGAAATTAGAGAAGCCGGCCCACGGGCTGCCGAAGATTCCGTCGTTGAAGTTGTAATTTTTAAAGACGAGAATCAGACCACTCATCGGCAGATAAGCAAAAAGAATTAGAATGACGATTCCCGGAAGAGCGAGCAAATAAAGCGAGCTGTCCTTCCTTAGGGATTTACGGAAGCTCTTGGCTTTGGCCGTCCTGATTCCCGGACTTGGCATTCCTTGTGTCTCCGATGTAGCCTCTTGCATCATTAACAGTCCACTCCTTTATACTAGCGTTGTCATTTCCGTCCCTTGTTTAGGAGAACGCTTTACATGAAAATCATAAATCCACCCGGAATGTAAACGCTATCATAATAAACGGAAAAAAGTTAAAAAAAGCGGAAAAGGACGGCTTAAAAAAACGAAAAAAACAGAACTTTTTTGTTTTTTAGGTGCTAAAAAGCCTGATTTAAAGGGAAATCTCATAGTATATGCGACGCGAGGGATTATTCATAGAAAGTCAAAAAGGGGATGTCTCCGGCTATGAAAATGCTGCCGGGACATCCCCTTTGTTCCTTACTTTTAGCGGGTCAATCAGGAAGATTCTGCTTCTGCAGAATATGATTCATTCTCCATTTGGAAGGTGTAACCCCATAACGCTTTTTGAACTGGGTTGTAAAATAGGTGCTGCTGTTGTAGCCCACTTTCTCGGCAATTTCCCGGATATCCAAGCCAAGCTCAGTGACTAATAACATCTGCGCCTGCTCCAGACGCAGCAGGTTAACGAAATCGGGAAAGCTGCAGTTTACTTCGTCGGCAATAAGTCTACTGAGATAAGCGGGACTTAGCGATAGCTTGTCAGCAAGGGCATTAAGGGAGAGCCTGGAGTCATCATAATGATCTCTGATATAACAAATGGCTTCACCAGCAATGCTCTTGGTCTGTACAGCACTCATGCTGGCAATGCGCTCGTGGGCGGTATAACAGCTGTTTACAATCCAATTCCATAGCTTGTCATAGCTTTGGATCTGCCAGATATGCTGGTAATTATCTAGAAAGCCGGAATGTTGGACGTCTGCATTAAGCTCAGCCGTGCGACTGAGCTCAAAGACCAGTCTCGATAAAGCGATGGTGGCAGGCTCGACGCGGTAACTGCAGGCTACTGCCAGCAATCTCTCCACTGCCTGTGGAATATGGTTCGAGAGTTCCGTCTGCTTAACGGCTTGCAGTACCGGTTCAAGGGCACTGTCGGGCATTGGGCTGCTGTTCAGATGGATCGTATCATCGGCAAAGATGATATTCTGCTGCACATGAAATTTAATATATTGCAGACTGTCTGCAGCCTCATTGTATTTAGCCCTTAGTAGGTTTAAATCATCCGTCAGCCCGCTGATTCCGAGGACGCAGCAGGATCCGGAAAGCTGCAGCTGAGCCGCGAATTCTTCCCATTTACCGCGGTACAAAGCGTAATCGCCGAAGCTGCCGCTGTGAAGCTCGCTCAGAATCAGCACAGCAGTGCCCTGATGCGGGCGGAAGGATTGAATGGCTGCAAGTTCACAGAAGGCATGTTCAATCTGCTGTATGTTTTCTTCAAAGGTATGCCGGAAGTCGGAGTCTTCAGGTTGATCGGGCTCCAGAGCGGTCAGCACGCATACACAATATGCTCCCCCAGCAGCGGCTATACTCATCAGGGGTGTCCTGCTGTTCTCCGGTGTTCTCTGCGGGGAAAGCAGCCACCGCATCAAGGCGCTATCATCGCTTTCTTTTTTTAGCTGCTCCAGCTTAACGCCAATCTGTTCGAGCTCCTGGCTTACGGTATCGAAATCGCCACCGGTTTTCAGCGCTTCTTCATTGCCAGATAGATGAGCGATATTGCCGAACAGCCGGCCGATTGGCTTATACATCCGCCGCGAGATCAGGTTGGCGGTTATAGATGCGGCGGCAATCAAGGCCAAGCATAGGCCAGTCATCAGATTGCGGGCATTGGAGATATCACGGATGCTATCCTTGTAGGAAGTCTCCGACACAAACCACAGCTTGTCCGCTGCAGAATATACATAGGTAATCAGCTGTGGCTCTGCACCTCCCCTATAGACAAAAGAGCCTCTTTCAGAGGTGGATGACACCACCTGCTTTAACATGCCCTCTTCCAGAGGGATGTCAGATAATGCACTGTGCATGAGCACCGATGCTTTTCCGTCAAGCACAGCGTAACGGGTGGTTTCGCCTTCTTTTTGCGTAAACAGATTATTCTGCAGCTTTCCCAGATTGACGGTCAGCGCTACCGCACCATTATATTCGCTATCCGCAAATGCCCGGTCATTATAGAACACGGTGAGCAGGGTAATGGGGGCACCGTTATTCAAGGTTGCTTCCCACAGAAACGGTGATTCAACAATAATGTTATCCCGCATTCTCGAGAACAGCTCCAGCTTGGATTCAGGGCTTAGCGGAAGGTTTTCGAACATGGCAACAGGCTCATCCACTCCCATGATGTAGGCATTCTCCATATATTGGTTCACAACCAATGCTCCGCGGATTTGGCTTAGGGCACTGTACAACTGGTCGCTCCAGCTGGTATCGCCATTCATCATGAGCGCGTTGATGTTTGGATTCCTATAGAAGTCCATAGCGTAATTCTGGACGATCTCTTCATAGTTTGTAAAAACGGTTTCAGTATTCACCAGTACATTTTGGTTCGCCTTGTTGACATTATCTATCGTAATATTCCGGTACCAATAAAAGATCACTACAGCCAGTACTAGAATACAGCAAACTGAAATCGCGGTTAGGCTCATAAAAAAGCGGGAGTACAATTTCTTTCTTTTTCCCAAGCTGCTCACCCCTTCAGGTAAATCCTATTACACCCATTCTAGAGGGAAAGGCTATTCGCTGACAAGGAGTGAAATATGGGCAATATAGCATGAAAGTATAAAAATGAAGAAATAGAACATAGAAAATACAAGAAAGTTAAACTTATACGAACTATAATTGGTGGTGCTTACATTTGAATTGTTTTGAGGAGGATTACTTTTAATGAGAACATTCCGCAATCCAGTGCTGCCGGGATTTTATCCTGACCCTTCCGCTATCCGTGTTGGTGAAGATTATTATCTTGTGACTTCAAGCTTTGAATTTTTCCCAGGCGTTCCTATCTTCCACAGCAAGGATCTGGTCAATTGGCGCCAGCTTGGCCATGTACTGGACCGCCCGTCCCAGCTCAATCTGGATCACTCGATTCCCTCCATGGGCATTTGGGCACCGACGCTCCGCTATCATGAGGGAGTTTTCTATATGATTACTACTTTTATTGACAATGACAAGAACCAGCATAATTTCTATGTAACAACAACCGATCCGGCCGGAGACTGGTCTGACCCTGTATGGCTGGAGGATGCACCCGGCATTGACTCCTCTTTGTTCTTCGATGAAGACGGCAAGGTGTATTATACCGGCAATCGTGTTCCGCCGGAAGGGCAGGATTATCCAAAGCATATGGATATCTGGCTGCAGGAGATTGATCTCAGCCAAGGGAAGCTAATCGGTCCGAAGCATAGTATTTGGCAAGGCGCACTCAAGGTAGCTCATGCGCAAGAGGGACCGCATATTTATAAGATCGGCGCTTGGTATTACGTGCTGATTGCCGAGGGCGGCACCGGGCATACTCATGCGATTACGATTGCCAGAAGCAAGAGTGTGACCGGTCCTTATGAGGGCCATAAAGCCAATCCGATTCTGACGCATCGCCATCTTGGCAGAGCGTATCCTATTGTTAATGTGGGTCATGGAGAGCTAGTGGAGACTCAACATGGTGACTGGTGGATGTTCTGCTTGGCTTCACGAACCAGCGGTGGTTATTACCGCAATCTGGGACGTGAAACCTTCCTGACACCGGTAATCTGGGAGAATGAATGGCCTGTGGTCAATCCCGGCAAAGGAGTGCTGGAATTTGAGACGGAGGCTCCGGATTTGCCGGAGACAAAGTGGCCGGAATTGCCTGCACGCGATGAGTTTATGGCCAATGAGCTGGCACCGATCTGGAATTTCCTGCGGACACCGCGGGGTGAATTCTGGAGTCTCACCGACAAGCCTGGAGTTCTGCGGCTTCGCCTGAAGCCAGAACGGCTCTCGGAGATCACCAATCCATCTTATATCGGTAGACGCCAGCAGCATTTGAGCTTCAGAGCGGCGACGGACGTGACGTTTAGTCCCGCTGCAGAAGGGGAAGTGGCTGGTCTTGTTCTCCTCCAAAATGCGGATCACCACTTCCGTTATGAACTGGGGCTGGAGGCAGGCGAACGTGTATTACAGCTGATTCAGCGGATGGGTGGCAGCGAGCAGCTGCTGGCGTCAGTGCCATATCCACAGGATCAGATACAGCTTAAGGTGGAAGCCAGAGGACAAGAGTATAGCTTCTATTACAGACCTTCTGAAGCCGCCAAGTGGACAGCCTTCTGCGAACGGACGGATGGCAGAGTGCTCAGCACCGATCTGGCCGGAGGATTCACAGGAGCATACCTCGGGATGTACACAAGCTCTCAAGGCGCAAAGAGCGAAAGCTATGCTGATTTCGACTGGTTTAGCTATGAAGGACTTGAGTAATAGGAGGAGGTGAAATTCAATGAGCAGCAATCTTGTAACTAACACGTATCCGATTCCCGAGCTTCCTCAGATTCCCGAACGGACTTTTGCAATCACGGATTATGGGGCAGAAGAGGGGGGATTAACGCTATGTACCTCTGCTATTCAGGCTGCACTGGATGCCTGCGCTGCGGCGGGAGGCGGAAAAGTTGTTATTCCAGCTGGCATCTGGCGCACGGGACCCCTTACTTTGCATAGTCGAATTAATCTGTATGTAGACAAGGGAGCATTGGTGCAGTTTGACCCTGATCATACCTTGTATCCGTTACTTTCTTCCCATTATGAGGGGAATGCCGGCTGGCGCTGTCAGGCTCCGCTCGATGGAGAAGGTTTAAGCGATGTGGCAATAACCGGTGAGGGGATATTCGACGGCAGTGGCGAAGGCTGGCGCCCAGTGAAGCGGTTTAAGATGACCGAGAAGCAATGGGAGCGTTTGATCGAATCTGGAGGAGTGCTTGATCCGCAAGGCGAAGTATGGTGGCCTTCACGGGAAGCTATGGAAGGTGAGGACTTCTGCCGGAAGCTGTGGGACAAGGGAGAAACTAGTATGGAGGCTTATCTGCCTGCTCGTACGTATCTGCGTCCGACGTTGCTAAGCCTGCGCAATTGCCGGCGGGTGCTGCTGGAAGGGCCGACCTTCCAGAATTCACCTGCTTGGTGTCTTCATCCCATTGGTTGCGAACAGATTACCGTACGAAATG
The DNA here is from genome assembly GCF_038002845.1 of Paenibacillus sp. FSL F4-0122. Classification (NCBI taxonomy): domain Bacteria; kingdom Bacillati; phylum Bacillota; class Bacilli; order Caryophanales; family Paenibacillaceae; genus Paenibacillus; species Paenibacillus sp. FSL F4-0122. The sequence goes on along the minus strand of NZ_JBBODI010000001.1, from coordinate 204,692 downwards.
TTCAGGTACGTAATCCTTGGTATTCGCAGAACGGGGATGGCCTTGATTTGGAATCCTGCACGCATGCTCTAGTTGAGCACAGCAGCTTTGATGTGGGTGATGACGCCATCTGTCTCAAGTCAGGCAAGGATGAGGAAGGCCGTAGGTTGGGAATGCCCTGCCAATATATTACCATCCGGAATTGCACGGTATATCACGGACATGGAGGCGTTGTAATCGGCAGCGAGATGTCCGGAGGTGTACATGCAGTTCGAGTTAGTGACTGCCTGTTCATCGGCACGGACATCGGCCTGCGGTTCAAAAGCACCCGGGGAAGAGGCGGTGTGGTGGAGGATATTGTAATGGAGAATATCAACATGACCGGCATCATCCACGAGGCTGTATCCTTTCATATGTTCTATGCAGGGGTTGAAGGATCGGAAGGGTATGACGAGCAGTTATTTTCGGTTACAGAGGAAACTCCGCAATTTCGGAAGATTACCCTGAAGAACATTGTGTGCCATGGTGCGGCAACCGCTCTACTGGTTAACGGGCTGCCGGAGATGCCGCTTGCTGATCTAACCATTGAAAAATTCCACGCAGTGAGTGACCGGGGAATTGTGCTGCGGCATGCTACGGGGCTTAAGCTGGATCGTATCCGGTTGCAGACTTCGGAAATGCCGAAGATAACAGCGCATAGATGCAGTCACGTCACGCTCACTAATTCCGAAGATTTGACGATCACAGAGAGATAAAAAAATTCTATGGATGATGGAAATCCGTCTTGAACTTCCGTGGGTGTGACCTTGCTTCTTTTCGGTATTGGAGCGGGGTCAGACCGGTTGATTTTTTGAATGTTTTATTGAAATGGGAAAGATGTTCAAATCCGACAGCGGAGGCGATCTCCTGGATTTTGCCTGTAGATCCGACAAGCAGGCGTTCGGCTTCCCTTACACGGACATGAACGATGTATTCCCGAAAGTGAAAACCCGTCAATCGGTGAAATACCCGGCTCAAGTATGAAGGACTAATGTAAAAATTACTTGCAGTCTCTTCCAGAGTAAGGGTCTCACGGTAGTGATCGCGGATATAGGTGGCTACATCAGTTACTAGATGATGGAGCGGATGTTTCGTCCCTCCAGCTTGTGAGATACTCTCTGAACGCTGAAGGAGAATCATCAGCTCGGCGAATAAAGCGATTACGCTGGTTTCGTAATACGGCCGCTGCAACCGGCATTCTTCCAGCATCCGGTTCATTAGGATTTCCGCTTCGTCCTGCTCGCGCAGGGTCAGCTTGAACAAGCGGTACCCGCGGTCATGAAACCAGATGGCTTCATTCTGCAGGGAAGGCGGTAGAAGAGCAGGATCATAGTTGATCAGAATCCGCTCGAACTCGGCTACTTCCGAGCTTGCTGTGGAATGAAGCTCCCGGCCGGAGATAAGAATAAGCTCACCCTTATGAACCGTAATGACTCGGTCGTCCACAAAGTATACCCGCTCCCCTTGTATCAGATAGTACAGCTCGGCTAAGTCATGGCTGTGGGGACGTGGCATAGCAGTGATGCCTTTACGTTTCATATGTTGGATGCTGTAGCGGTCTTCTTCAATATGATATTTGTGATTGGGGCTAGTCAGGCTAGTCATAATTCTCCTCTTCTCTTACGAAGCGTTACGGTTATTATAGAATAAACTCAGGTTGATAGGAAAGGAGCCGCAGATGTTAATTACAGTCTCTAAGAGTGTCGACGAAGGATTCAGTAGTCTACAGGCAGCGTTGGATTCAATTCCACAGGAACACAAGGAAGAAGTGACGATTCGTATCAAACCCGGCATTTACGGGGAAAAAATTACAGTGAAACAGGGAACGCCTCCGGTTCTGCTATTGGGGGAAGACACGAATTCCACCATCATTACCTGGTCAGACAACGCCCATACTTTAGGACCGGACGGAGAGCCGCTTGGCACGTTCAAATCCGGCACCTTGAATGTATTCGCTGAGCATTTCACGGCTGAAAATCTGACCATTCGAAATGCATCAGGTCCCGGCACTGGCCAGGCGGTGGCTGCTTTTGTTGATGCTGGTCATGCTGTATTCCGGCGTGTACGCCTGCTGGGTGATCAGGATACTTTGTATACAGGGCAAGGGAAGCAATATTATAACGAATGCTACATTGAAGGCGATGTGGATTATATTTTTGGCGCGGCTACGGCTTTGTTTGAACGTTGCCGGCTGCATAACAAACGTTCCAGAGGATATATTACAGCCGCATCAACGCCTGAAGACGCATCGTTTGGTTATGTATTCCTCGATTGTGAAATTACTGGCGGTCAAGGTGTAAGTGAAGTGTATCTTGGCCGACCTTGGCGCCCTTATGCACATGTTGCTTTTATCCGCACGGTCATGGACAGTTCGATTATCGGCGAAGGCTGGCATAATTGGGGGCAGCCGGACAGGGAGGAAACTAGCCGCTATGAAGAATATGGCAGCAGTGGACCGGGAGCTAATCCCGAAGCCAGAGCTGCATGGTCGCGGCAGCTGATTCCACAGGAAGCTGCGGAGTATAGGGTGCTGTCCGTGCTTGATGGCTGGCATCCTGAAGGATATTAAGGGAAGGAGCACTTCGGATGGAGCCTCTGGAACAATACATGAAAGAACTATCTGGTTCAGCTCAACGCAACTCGGCTTTCAGCAAAGATATACCCTTTCAGCAATGGCGCGATGAGCTTACCGCAGCATTTACGGAGCGATTAGGTGGCTTTCCAGAAATAGCTGAGGAGCTGCAACCGGTTCTGCTGGAACGTACAGTCTGCTCCGGGTATACCCGTGAACGTATAGAGATAACTACCTATGAAGGGTTGCGCATGCCGCTGTATCTTTTGATCCCGGATCAGCCGTTCTCTACCCCTGCCCCTGCCGTTCTTGCCATTCATGGACATGGCTATGGAAGCCGGGAGATCGTAGGCTTGAATCCGGACGGATCGGATCGGCAGGGAGATCCCGGGCTGCACAAGGACTTCGCTGTTTCACTGGTAAAACAGGGTTTTGTAGTGGCAGCTCCGGAGCTGTTCGGCTTTGGCGACAGACGACTGGAAGAAGACCTAACAAGCGGGGAGCCTGGACGTAATTCCTGCTTCCGCCTGTCATCAGCATTGTTGATGGTTGGGAAGACGATGGCCGGCTACCGTATCTACGAAACCATGCGGGCACTGGATTATTTGCAGACAAGAAAAGAGGTTGAGAGCGAACGGATTGGAATTATGGGTATTTCCGGTGGAGGACTGGTAGCTGGCTTCACAGCTGCACTTGACGAACGAATCGCTTGTGTGGTCGTAAGCGGGTATGCCAATACTTTCGTGGACAGTATTCTGACACGCAATCATTGCCTTGACAATTATATTCCAGGGATTTTGCTGGAAGCGGAGATGCCTGATCTACTGGGCCTCATTGCCCCACGTGGCCTGTTCCTCGAATCGGGAGATGCCGATCATCTGTTTGGCCCGCGCGGAACAAAATCTGCTTTAACCCAGTTGCAGACGATTTACAGGTCGGCGAATCATATCGGACAGGTAGAGGCGGACTTCTTCACCGGAGGTCATGAGATTCATGGTGAACCAGCCTTTGCCTGGCTGCGCAAGCAGCTCACCTGAGCATAAGATTAGACTTCATATGGATGACAAACGAAGGAGGAATAAGGATGTCTATAACTGAAGCAACAACCGTTCGCTTGTCCAGTAAAATTGCGAATACGATTCTTAGAGGGTGCAACAAGCAGGGAGAGCATGAATATGTGCTGGAAAGATGGGCGTATGTTCCGGGCATGTTGCTGATGGCAATGGCCCGGGCGGGTGTTCAGCTCCACCAGTCTGAGTATGTCTCCTTTATGGAGCGGCATATGGACACATTTATTGGAGATGATGGTTCCATCCGTACCTACAGGCTGGAAGAATATAATCTGGACCAGATTAACGAGGGGAAAAACCTGTTCCTGCTATACCAGAAAACCGGAGAAAAACGGTATGCTGAAGCAGCCCATTTGCTGGCCGCACAGCTTATTGGACATCCCCGCACCTCCGAAGGGGGATTCTGGCATAAGAAGGTATACCCTTTCCAGATGTGGCTGGACGGGCTGTACATGGCATCGCCATTCCTAGCGGAATACGGCAAGGTCTTTCAACGACCTGAACTGATTGACGAAGCGGCGCATCAGCTGCTGCTGGTTGAGCGACGGACCCGCGATCCACGGACCGGCCTGCTCTATCATGGCTGGGATGAGTCCAAAGAGCAAGAATGGGCTGACTCGTCTACCGGATTGTCCTCTCATTTCTGGAGCCGGGCGATGGGTTGGTATGCGATGGCTGTGGTTGATTGCCTGGAGCATTTTCCGCTCACTCATCCGCAGCGGGGGACGATCATTGGCATTTTCCAGCGGATGTGCGGCGCGCTTCTGGAGGTTCAAGACAAGGAGACTGGCCTCTGGTACCAGGTGTTAGATCAAGCAGGGAGAAAAGGCAATTATCTTGAAGCTTCCGGCTCGTGCATGTTTGTTTATGCGATGGCTAAGGGACTAAGATTAGGTTATCTGGAACCCTCTTTTATAGAGGCGATGTTGCAAGGGTATGAAGGCATTCTGACGCATTTGACTGAAGAGGATGAACAAGGTGTTCACTTGCACCAGATTTGTCATGGAGCGGGTCTGAGCAAAGACCGTAATGGCTCATACGATTACTATATCTCTGAGGACGTACTGTCGGATGTGCCTATGGGCGTCGCTCCACTGTTATTAGCATCACTTGAAGTGGAACGGTACCAAGCTGAAAAATAACAGAAGCCCAATCATTCCCTAAGAAATGGAATGATTGGGCCTTTTTTTGCTGCCAGATATATATTTATTAGCGTTTCAGCAGATCCTCGCGGATAGGTGTAAAGACATCGAGCAGCGCGGAGTCTGCTTCCAATGCCGTTACACCGTGCTTTGCATCTGGCGGTATGGCAATACTTTGCCCCGCGGTTACCTTATGCTTCTCGCCGTCAATACGAAATTCAAAGCTTCCACGCAGACAGTAGCTCATCTGCTCGTGAGGATGGCTATGCTCATAGCCCTCGGCTCCCTTTTCGAAATGAACCTCCATCATCATCAGACTGGCTGCAGCATTCAAGATACAGCGTTTAACTCCCGGTTCTGCTGGTTCCCATACTCCAAGATTGCTCATGTTCTAATCTTCCTCCTTCTATATAGTTATCGGGGCATGGCGATGTGAATTTTGCCTGCCTCAATTCTTAATTGGGTTGGTTCAGGTTGCCCTGACGTTGACTCAGGTTCTCCGAGAAGCCTAAGCGGTCCGAGACCCGGAACAGTAACAAGGCGTTCCTCCTTGGTGCCGTTGATGGCGGCGATAAACCATTTTCCATCCGTACGGGATATCCTGTACAAGCGTACTCCTTCGACAGCCTCTTCATAATCAAGCTGTTCAAGCTGTAGTGAAGGAGCATCTTCTGTCCGGGGATGAAGCAGAATGACGTAGTCGCTTGTACCACCATAAACACGGAAATGTTGCTGCTCTGCCAGCGGATAATTCCCGGCTACAGCGCCTTCTCCCATTGTAATCACTGGAAGTTCTGGCTCGGCGATATAAGCGCTTAGGTGCTTGCCGTTCAGGCAAGCTGCATCAATGGATTGCTCCATTATACTTGCATCAGTACTGAGTGTATGCAGATTCCAGACGCTGTTAGATGCTCCCTCGATTCGATCCCATATCAAGTAGACGTTAAAGCCTGCTTTAATGAATAAGAAATTCCGCTCATATCCCCTGGCGTTAGCATCTGGAATAAGACTGCTGGCATGATCTAACTCTTCTGAGAAGCGTACTTCCTTGCAAGTGCTTTGCAGTGGCCCATTGGCAAAATTTCCGAATGAATCGGTAAATTGGACAACATTATGAGCTGCGCTGGATACATACCAATGCCGATCCCCGTTATAATAACCTCCCGTTCCAGAATCAAGGGTTACTGGAACACCATCTGCCCAGATGGAGAAGTGCCCTTCATCGTGATGAGCGTGATAAGTCAGCGGTGAAGCCTCGTAGATTGCATAATGCTGAAGGTTCTGTTCTCCGTTGCGGAAGATGACATAACCGATATCGGGATAATGTACGGAGTCGAGTGCAGGCCTTTGTTCTGCTAAATCGGGCTGTGGATATAACAGCGCGACCAGAGGCAGAGGAAATGCGCCACTATCCTCAATCGGTTCTCCGCCGTGCTTCCACGTCCAGAGCATTTCCCCGGCAAGCTGGGGGTCTTCGTCCATATAGAATGGGGCCGAGTATCCAAGCAGGCGAAACCATTGTTCCTGCACATTGGCATCGCCGACCGCTGGTGTAAGCAGGATGGGGGAGCCAGAAGAGCCTCCTTGAATAATATCGGGTACAGTCACTGTGCCGATTAGGAAACGGTACATGCCCTTAACCTTTTCATGCTTGAAATAATCAATGCCCTTCAAACGCTTTAATAGGACGAAGAAGAGAAAATAGCGATGCAATACTGCGCCATGGTAGCGAATATTTTCTGGCCATGCGCCGTCTGAATCCACCACTTCTGCCAGCTGCCAGTTGATGACAGAGAGGGCATGATCAAGATATGCCTCACTTTGTTTTTCATTGGGAAAGAGGAGGGCATATACACCCAGTCCGGTTGCCCGGTCGGCATTCCAATTACTGCGTTTTCCTCCCTTTTCATCTGGAAAGGTCTCCAGATCAAACCGGTAGTAGTGGGTATCCATCATCATGTCTGCGATATACCGGAAATGAGCGAGAAGTTCAGTTTCTTCACCAGTGAGGAATACACTGCTGCCAGCAATCTGATCGTAGATTACCGAAGCAGCAGCGAGCCCCCTCCCGATATGCACCGCGCCGTAAGTATCATCGTCATGCCAGCCGTCTCTACGGAAAATATCCATGCCTACCCGCATATCGGCAAGCATGTACTGTAGCTTTTGCTTGGCTCGAACCGCAAATTCACTTTCACCCGTGATCATATACATATTGGCGTCCGCTCCCGTAGCCTCCAGCAGGTAGGCCCAATTGGTAAGCGTCGGCCGATTAAAAAGCGGGGAGAGCAGCTCAGTTCCTAGCGGCTGCCCCGCAGCATTTAGAAAATGGACCCCGATGCAGATTCCTTCGCCTAGAAGAGCTTCCAGACTGAGTGCTGTCTGCACGCTGTAATGATTTCCTTCGTATACAGGTATGGTCTCTCCATAATGAAGGATTGTCAATCCCTTCACTTCCTCATTACTGATACAGATACATTGCAAATCGTCTGCCAGACTAGCGCCAGATGGAGTCACACCAGATGGCTGAAGACCCTGCTGCCAGCTGGCCAATTTCTCTAGATATACTGTGCTTCCGTTTTCTCGGTCCTGACTCCACCCCAGCATCCCAGATTCTAGACCGCCATTCGCTAGTTCAACCGGCAAGCCAAGCTGCGAATGAGTCAGACGCAAGCCCCCGATGCGTGCCGTGCCCTTTCCCCGAATCTGTACAGAAAGCTTGAGGAAGGCCGTTCTGGGAGGGGTTTTAAAAACAAAGGGTTCTACCCGGAACACGCCGAGTTTATGGAGGGGCGCAGCAGCTTCTCGGCTGGCAAATTGTTCAGATAGCTGCCGTTGTCTTTCGTACTCTTGCCGGACCTTGGGAAGCTGTTCGATTCTAAGGCGTATGCCCTCCAGCTCTCCTTCCGTATAACACCCGAAGGGGCGTGTACCGCCACCATATGCTGAAATCATCGGTAGTTCTAACCTCCTTGTAAAGTTGTCATATTTCGTGGGTGAGCTTTCTCTTAATTAGTATAAACGTGGCTTTACGAAGGGCGGGATAGATAAACAAATGAAGGAAAGGGGACAAAGCAACTGAAAAAGTGAAATTCTCCCCCAAGCGCAGTCGCTTTCTCCCTAACCGTTACGAACGGATAGAATTATCATTAAGGACATAAGCTTAGTCCAATGGACAGGAGGAACAATAAATGAATTTATCAAAACGTCAAATTAACGCCTGGACCTTCGTTGCTCCCAGTTTGATTCTGACGCTGGTTTTTGGAGTATATCCGATCTTTTGGGCTCTGAAGTACATGTTCTATGATTACCAGGGCTTCGGCGAACCCCTGTTTATCGGACTGGAGAATTTCGAGCGCCTATTAAGGGATAAGGAATTCTGGAAGTCAGTGGTCAACACCTTTATCTACGCTGGAGGGAAGCTGCTCATCACCTTGCCATTATCATTTTTACTGGCGGTTGTCCTCAATCGTGCTTTGAAAGGGCGGCAGCTGCTAAGAGCGATTTACTTTATGCCGACCGTAATCAGTGCTTCGGTTATGGCCATCGTATTCTACGTTATCTTTAATTCATACAATGGGATGGTTAACCAGCTATTGGTCGGCTCTGGAATTATTTCCGCTCCGATAGATTGGCTAGGGCCGAAATATGCCTTACTAACAGCTATTATGATTGCGATATGGGGGGCTATCGGTAACTATATGCTGCTCTTTATCGCTGGTTTACAGAACATTCCTGAGGATCTCTATGAGGCGGCATCTATAGATGGAGCTGGACCCTTCAGAAAAATGTGGAACATCACCGTTCCCATGCTCGGACCTGTATTGCAAATGATCATTATGCTCGCTATTACCGCCTCCCTAAAAGGCTATGAGAGTATTATGGTGCTTACCGAAGGCGGTCCTTATGGCAAGACGGAAGTTATGTACCTGTACCTGTATAAGCTGTTTTTCCCTGTATCCAGTGGAGGTACAAGCATTCAGCAATTTGGCTACGGTAGTGCGGTTGGTTTTGCCACAGCAGTTATTGTAGGTCTGATTACCTTAGTCTACTTTTATGTATCTAAAAAGCTAAATGATATCTATTAAAAGAGAGGAGAATGAACAGTGAGTACATTACATGCGGAGACGAAGAACACTTCGGTCCAGCCTGTCCGATCCTTCAAGACCCGAGCGGTGCTGTCCCGGACCTTGCTGTGGATTTTTCTACTTATAGTGGCGGCTTTTGCGTTGTTTCCGATTATTCTGGCTTTTTTCGGATCCCTTAAGACCAATCTGGAGTTGACGACAGGAACTACCTTGCTGCCTAAGTCATGGCAGATTGGAAACTACGCGCAGGCTTGGAATTCGGCTAACTTTGCCCGCTTTACATGGAACAGTGTGTTTATCAGTATCTTTACCACCTTAGGCACTCTATTAATTGGAACGATGGCCGCATATGCGGTAGCGAGAGTCGATTTTTATGGGAAAAGGATATATGTTGTAATTCAGTCCTGCACGCTGTTCATCTCGATCGGTGCTGTGGTGCTGCGGCCGCAATTTGACCTTATGGTAGCGCTTAATCTACAGAAATCGTTATGGGGTGTCATTATTATTCTTATTAGTGCGCATGCCACGGCATTTTTTATGTTGATTGGTTTTGTACGAGCGATTCCGAAGGATCTGGATGAGGCTGCTTTTATTGACGGCTGTAATTTCTATAGCGTATACTTTCGAGTTATCTTACCGCTTCTGACGCCCGCCCTTGGAGTCACGGCGCTCTGGACCTTCCGCGGAGCATGGAACGAATATATTCTGCCGCTGGTTTTTACTATGACACAGCCAAAATTACAGACACTCACCGTAGGATTGGCGGGGCTAAAATATGGTATCGGCGATGCGGCGCAACCTCAATTGATGCTCGCGGGTGCATGTCTGTCCATGTTGCCAATGATTGTTGTCTATATTTTCGCTAATAAATCGTTCATGCAGATGACAGCTGGCTCTGTAAAGGGCTAGATTCGGGGCGGGCTTCGGACAGCTATTCAAGAAGGATGTGAATACATGCTGAAGGCCTGGGTTTATCGTACCTCTTTGAAGAAAAGAATATGGCTGTCTTTTACCGCACTGACGGTATTCTGTATTTCAGTCACCGGTTTATTGGCTTACTCCATTGCTTCTCGGGCGATGGAGCGTAACTCTGTCGAGTTAAATCAAAATGTGCTGAATCAGTCAATCAATGTCCTAGACCAGAAGTTAAAGCAAATCATTGTGGCTTCCTCCACGATGATGTTGAGCGAAGCTTATCAGCAGACCATCCGGGATATTAAAGCTCATAATATGGAACGTTTTTTTGCCAATTTTTCTATGCTGCAAGCGCCCTTCACGCAGGTAGAGTTGACGGAAAACTCTATTGAATCTATCTTGATCAGTACGCCAGACGGGGATTTCTACTCTACCAGCAATCAGCGCAGAACCTTGACCCCATTTCTAGAATCTTCGCTGTACCAACGGGTTAAGGAGAAACCTGAATCCAATTGGGTGGAGAGCCATCGGGACGAGCTATTTGCCGGGAAACATCATGTTATTTCCCTAGTTTTGCAGCCGCTTACAGACAATTATGTCCCTGATCTATTTTTGATCGTTAATGTAAAAGAGGACATTCTTGAAGATACTGTAAGTGGAGGCGGGAGCCTTGGCTCCGCGCGTTTTTTACTGATCAATAAAGAGGGAACAAGCGTCTTCGGAGACGGGGAACGCCCGGAATGGTCTCGGGACTCTGTGTTTTTAGACAAACTGAGGGAGGCGGACCGGGGTAATTTTGAATATTCCGCTGGTGACGGGACAATGCTGCTCAGCTATGCCAGTTCAGGGTATGCAAAAGACTGGGTGTTGGTCAGCTACCTGTCCAAAAAGGAACTGCTGCAACCTGTTCGGAGTATTCAATGGCTGGTGTTGATGATCATGGCGGCATGTATCGTCATCGCGCTTTTTCTTGCAAGGTATCTGTCCGCTTTGCTACTGGGACCGCTGCTGAAACTGCAACGGACGATGTCTCGTGTAGAGCAGGAGGATCTCAGTGCTCGCTTCCAGAGTCCTTTCCAGGATGAGATTGGGGAGGCAGGACGCAAATTTAACCAGATGTTAGACCGGATCGGCGAGTTGATTGTTGAAGTCAAGGATACAGAAAAAGAAAAGAGAAAAGCGGAGATCAAGGCGCTTCAGGCGCAGATCGAGCCTCATTTTTTATATAACACATTAAACACGATTTTCTGGAAATGTGAGATGGATGAATATGAGGACGTGAAACAGATGGTCATTTCGCTGTCTGCGCTGTTTCAGCTGGGACTGAACAACGGGCAGGAAATTACGACCTTAGGCAAGGAACTGGAACATGTCCGCCAGTATCTAAACCTTCAGCAGCAATGTTATGAAGGGTTGTTTGACTATACAATTGATGCCGGAGTGGAACTGCTGGAGCTTCCTGTGTTGAAAATTATTATTCAGCCCTTGGTAGAGAACTCTATCCTGCACGGTCTTAAGGAATTAAGGGGAGGGGGAGTGATCCGGATCTCCGTAGAAGTAGCCAAAAATACACTGCTCATCCGGGTTACCGATAACGGAACCGGCATGAATGCGGAGAAACTCAATGCCTGGCTGAAGGAGCCGAACGGCAGTGGAGGGTACGCTCTGTCTAATATATGTAGCCGATTGCAGCTGTACTACGGCAAAGAAGCCGGATTGGTCTTTCGAAGCAGTCCGCGTGTTGAAACCGAAGCTGTTCTATCCATTCCTGTGGAAGGGGGAATAAATCCTGAGCGCCCATTCAATTAAAATATGTATTGTTGATGATATTCCTGCAGTGGTCCGCGGATTGTCGCAGCGGATTCCTTGGGAGGAACATGGGATTGTGATCGCGGCCACCGCGGCAGACGGGGAAGAAGGTCTGGAGCAGATCCGCAAGCATCGTCCTGACATCGTATTGACGGATATCCGAATGCCTTTTAAGGATGGTTTAGAGATGATGCGGAGCCTTCAAGCGGAGCAGCCAGGCATCAAACTGATTTTTTTGACGGGTTATTCTGATTTCACTTATGCCCAGGAAGCTGTTAAGCTGGGTGCCTTTGATCTGATTGTAAAACCGTACACCAAGGTTCAAGTGCTTGAATCCGTGTTGAAGGCCAAGGAAGTGTTGGAACGGGAACGCAGTCAAGCTGAGCAGATGATGGGCATGGAACAAAAGCTGCGCGAGAGCTTACCCTATTTGCGTCAGGAATATATGCGTCTGCTCATCCGTTACGGAACTAGACAGCAGCATTTGAGCCAGCAGTGGGATTTTTACAATATCGAGATGAATAACCATAACTTTTGCGTGATGGTAGCGGAAGTGGATTTTTTTGTGGAACGTACATCAGAACTTACGGTTTCCGAGGTGGAGTTAATCCGCTTTGCCGTACAGAATATTTTGGAAAATACAATATCTGAATACACTCGGGGCATTGTGTTCCGGGAAAATGTGAATCAATTCGTTATTGTGATGAACCCTCTGGCGGAGCCGAATATGGAGCAACTTGCAGAGAAATGCCGGGAAAATGTACATCGGTATACGTACCAGACGGTGTCCATTGGACTGGGTGGAGAGGTAGAAGAGGTAGGGCAGCTTTCTGCTTCCTATGCGCAGGCACTGTCTGCACTTGCGAACACCTTTCTAAATGGTGGGAACAGCGTGTACACCTATGTTGAAGATGCAGTCGTGAATGCCGTGCTACCCAGATACTCATATGACAAGGAGAAAGAATTGCTTTATTGTCTGCGTTCGGCAAATTTGTCCAAAGCAGAGGAGCAGCTGGATAACATTTGGCATGATTGGATTACTGCACCGGCAACGCCTAACCCGTCCATCGTTAAGACACTCTGTCTTGAACTGGCTCATTCTATCCATCGGATTTTTTCGGAAAAAGCAACAGATTCGGAAGTTAAAACTCTGGAAAACAAACTTGCAGACATGAGCAGTGCAGTCTCTTTTGAAGATCTTAGCCGCCAGATTCGGGAATTTTGCCGTTTGGGCTGTACGTATTTGCAACAACGCCAATGCAGCGACGCGCGTATGCTTGTGGATCGGGCCATCACTCATATCAATGGCAATCTGCAGCGAAATCTATCCGTCGCCGACTGTGCACGGGAGGTGCATCTTAGTCCTAGCTACTTCTCCAATCTTTTTAAAAAGGAGACGGGGATGACACTCGCCCAATATATTATCGGGAGACGAATGGACAAAGCCAAGGAGCTAGTGCTGGAAGGCATACAGGTTCAGGATATTGCCATCTCTTTGGGCTATGAGGATCGTCCCTATTTTACAGAGCAGTTCAAAAAATACACCGGAATGACGCCGACGGACTTTCGTGCAAAATATACCTTGCCCAAAGTAGAGGGAAACAGTGATTTCGTCTCCCATTGACAGTTGTTTTCTCCTTCACTGATAAAAGGGCAGCGGAATTATAATTTTCTTAAGAAATGAATGCGATTTCAAAAGAAAAGGGAGGCATTTTAGATGAAAAGAAACAAATGGATATTAGCTGGAGTTTCGCTGATGCTGGCTGGCTCGTTGGCCGCCTGTTCATCATCCGAATCTAATACGGAGGTAAGCAGCAGCAATACAAACTCCGAAAAAACAAAATTGGTCTACTGGACCATTGATCGTCACGATTCTGATTTTATTGAACAAAAAATCAGCGAGTATGAAGGTCTTAATCCCAATATTGAGATTGAAATGAAGGTTATGGCAGAGAACTATACCCAGTCGGTGGATATTGCCTTCTCCAGCATGCAGGCGCCTGATATTCTCCGGGTGGATACTTATAACGTGCCAACGTGGGTCAAAAGAGGGTATCTGGAATCTTTTGATAGCTACATTTCACCAGAGATGAAGAGCCGGTTCGAGAACGTACTTATCAACGAGAAAAATACCGTTGACGGCAAAATATATAGCCTTCCCAATATCGGTCAGTTCTGGCGCCTCATCTATAACGTAGATTTGTTCGAGAAGGCTGGCATTACAGAGCCGCCTACCACACTCGCAGAGATGGTCGAGGATGCCAAGAAAATTACAGAAGCGGGAAAAGATATAGGCGCTTACGGCTTCGCGGGTAATTTCAAAAGTACCAGCGGATTTGAGCGTATCGCTTATCCAATAACAACACTTAGCAAGACTAAGGGCACAGAGGGCTTCGACTTCCAGACCGGGCAATTTGATTTTAGCGTATATAAAGAGGTTGCTGAGGCGCTGCGGCAGATTAAGGTGGATGGAAGCATGATGCCAGGATCGGAATCGCTTGATATCGACCCGCTGCGTGCGCAATTTGCTCAAGGCAAGATCGGTATGTATTTCAACCATTCCGTTGAGCCGACGGTCTACAAAACCCAATTCCCAACTGAAATTCGCTGGGCAGCTGCGATTCCTCCAACCATTGACGGGGAGCAGAAGGGTGTCAGCCAAGTTATTGCAGGAAGTTATTTGGCTATGAGCAAGGATTCGAAGCATAAGGAAGAAGCTTGGAAGTTTATTGAATGGATGTACAGTGATGATGTGCAGATTGCTTACCAGGAAGCAGGGTATGGGGTTTCGGTTATTCCATCGGTTGCTACTGTTGCTAAGGCACCAGACATTGCAGGGATTGAAGATTTTCTGCCTACAAAGTTAGACGGGATTTATCCAGCGACTCCGATGGTCATTAGTGAGGGACGTCTGGAAGGACTAAAGAAGGTTGATGTCTTCAATAGATACATTTTTGGTGGTGGAGATTTAGATAAAGAGCTTCAGGACTTGAATACTCGCTATAATGCGGCACTTGAAAAAGCCAAAGCCGCAGGTGACACCGATATCGAAGCACAGCCGGACTTCGATGCAGGTTCCCTGCAGGGATCATTGGCCAAATAAATCGAAAAGACGCCCCTTCGGCTTCGTATTAATACGAGCTAGGGGCGTCTTTTTTTGATGACTATTAAGATAATTTTTATTCCTCAGTCGTTTTAGCTGTGCTGGGGGTTCCTTTGTTATTGTAGAGCCACAGCGCGTATTCCAGAGGGCGAATAAGGGCTTTGCGGTATGTGGTTCCGTCACCTGATCTTGCGAACACTTCACGGGCGGGCTTTGGATTAACCTCCAGCACGTAAATTTTCCCTTCGCGATCAATGGCGAGGTCCAATGCAAGCTCACATAAGGCTCCGTAACTTTCTTCCAGGAAGGCTGCGGCATCAAGGCCTAACCTCTCGGCAGTCTTCATGACCTTATCGGTTTTATCCTGACTACCCAGCCATTCCTTCAGCAGTGTTTCCGCTCGAACGGCATGACCACCGCCATGAAGATTGGAGGTTACACTCCGCGCTGCACCAACCCGTGCTGCCATACCTGTGAGTTCCCAGACACCTTGCCCATTCTTTTGAACGAGCATCCGGTAATCATGGAAACGTCCGCCCGGCAGACGTAATGGAATCCCCTGTTGGATAAGGAAACGTCCGCCGATGCACCATTGCCGTACGATGGAATCCAGCCGAGTAGAAGAGACTTTACGTGTGGGAATGATTCGGCGATCCTGGCGACGGCCTTGAATATCATATACCCCACGCCCATTCTTCATTCTCTCAATTCTGAGGATGCCACGTCCACCTGTGCCGTTTGCCGGCTTGATATAGACTACTGAATTGGTTTTCAGCATCCGGCGCAGGTCGGCAGAGGACTGATAGAGTAAAGTTTCTGGCATATGCTGCCGGAAACGGCTTTTTTGTGAGAATGTTTGGTGAATGGTCCATTTGTTGCGCAGTGGACGATTCAGAAATAACAGATGATTGTAGCGTTCTCGGAAACGAAGCAGTTGCTGAAAGCGTGAGCTGCGCTGAATACGGCAACGGTCATAAATCATGTTCGGAAAAGAACGCCATTTGCGTGACCATTTTCCGCTCTTGGGATCAAAGACAAGGGCATGGATCTGCTCTTTACTGGGATGAACATCCATGGGGGTGAATACAAAGACATCCAAGCCAATTCGTTTGCCCTCGACGATCATTCTCCGGTACACGGCCTTTTCTTCAAGCTGCTTGGCTTCGTTAATATATAAAGTAAGAATGCCTAAGACGGGCTCTGGCACAGGAGTTCACCTTCTTGTGGAGAATTAGTAGTGCTGCCGGTATGATGGGGTGACCGGAGCAGTAATGTTGGCTTGCCGGTAGGACCAGTGGTAAGTGTGTCGGCAGCAAGGCCGATATTGAAGCACATCTTTAGGCTAGCTGTATTGTCACAGGCAACACTGCATTGCAGATGCCCGAGGCGTTTCAGCTGGGCAGCCATTAAGGCAGTGCCGGTGTGTCTATTCCGGTAGAAGGGGTGCACAGCGACAAGACAGGCTTCTGCACCGAAACCGGATACGAAGCTGACTCCTGCGAGCTGGCGCCCATTCTGACCGCGTACGGTGGCAACAAGCAGCGAGATACCCGGCTCTGACAACTGATCCGGTGTTAAACGGGCCAGTACTTTGCAAGCTTGGTTTGTGATTCGCTTCTCCCCATGCGCTCTTATAAACTCAAGCAGTCCAGCCAGCCGTGATTTCCACTGTTTGGCATTTGTGTCATAGATGGAGGATATCTGCATGCTGTGTCACATCCTTTTAATGATTTCTATTTAAACTGGCGCGCTAAGTGCTGGCCGTAGTGAAAGATTCGCTCTAGGGACAGCTTGCGGATCGCGGGTTCATCAAATTTCATCGGCCGGGAGTTGGCCTCAAAGAACCAGAGTCCCCCGTTCTCATCTACACCCAGATCCATCGACATCTCTCCGAGCATAGAGTCAGAAGCTCTTTCGATTTGTCTAGCGATAAGAAGGGCGGTTGTAGGCACGCTCTTCAAGATCATGGCTGCTCTTTCGGTTCCAAATGTACTTTCCAGCATGCTGGCAGGCTCTTCAATACTACCGCCGCGTGGTACATGTGTCGTTATACTTCGGGCACCGGCGAGGCGTGCGCCTATGCCGGTCACTCCCCAGCCGCCTCTGCTGTTTTTTTGCAGCAGCACCCGCAGATCAAACGGTCTTCCCCGATGAGTCGCCAGTTCAATAGCCTGCTGCACAATATAACGAGAGATTCCTTTTTCTTTTCCGATTCTTGCCCAGAGCCGGTCCATGGAAGCTGCTTTGTACGTCACATTTTTTTTGCCGCTTTGAATTTGAAGCCGGTAAGGCAAAGCGGTATCTGCACGATATTTCAGGCGCATAATTCCTTTTCCTGCTTTGCCGTTCTCTGGTTTAAGGTAGAGGCTGGTGTGCTGGTTCAGCATGGCAGTAAGGGTGTTTGCACTGCGTAATCGTCTCGTTTTTGGAACATGCTTTGAGGTGGAGTGCGAACCCCTTAACCATTCGAATAGACTCCATTTATTGAAAAAATATGGATTATATAGCTTAATGCCTGGATGTTCCAGGCATTGAGCTATTTTACGTACCACAGCAGGTTTTTCCTCATCCTCACGGGTGGGAATTCGGTTATAAATGATTTGTGGAAGAGGTACAGGAATGCTGTACCAGATTTTACCGCTGGACGATGGGACATATCCGTTCACCATCCGTTCCTCAAGCTTGAGGTCACGGACAGTGACGACGTAGACAAGAAATCCCATTTCTTTGCCTGTGCGAATAATGTCCCGGAAGTTGCTGCGGTTGCCATTAAATTGCCGTACTTTATCGCTGGTTGTCAGTATGGCAATAACAGGTTTTGTATCTTCCGGATTATGGGTGCTCACATCTCATCCCTCCTGCGGAATTTGCTGAGGTATAGACAATGCTCCAGAATGTGCTCGATGGAAGCTTTGCCCTCAGCGCGCAGGGAAGGGTGACGGAAGATGGAACGACCTGGTTTGGCGTTGGCCTCGAACATCCAGATGTCTTCATCCTGATCAATTCCGAGATCAAAGCCAATTTCACCGAGCAAATGACGATGCTGGACTTCTAGTGATTCTGCCAGCTTGATGGCTGTAGTCTTTGCACGCTGCAGTACTTCATCAGCTCTTGCGCCGAATACACGTCCGAGTGCTTGCTGAGGTGTGAGCAATGCTCCTCCATTTTTAAGGTGAGTGGTGACACTGCCACGGCCGGCTTTTTTAGCGCCTATGCCGACTACAATCCACTGATTACTGCCGTTTTTATGCATATGGAACCGGAAATCAATCGGGCAGCCATCTATTTCAATGAGGCGTATTCCCTGCTGAACTATATAATTTTGCAGATTTTGACCGTGACGCGAACGAAGCATACGCATAAGGCTCTCAAAGGTAGTAAAGCGTAGAAGTACGTTTTTTCCTCCGCGGCGGTAGCGGGCAAAATACCCCTTTTTCGGGAGATAGGTAAGCCGATAAATGCCGTGACCGAGACTTCCCGCAGAAGGTTTATAGTATACAAAATGATGGTGATCCAGCATTTCTCTCATTTTTTCCGTGGACGGATTGCTGTGTGTTTCAGGTACATAACGATTTGCTGCCCCATCATTTTCCAAAAGCTTGTAGATATCGGATTTATTGAAAAAACTCCAGTTAAAATATGGAATTTTTTTCCGCATAAATCGTTCGCGAAGTTGGTTGATATAGGGTGAGGTCTCAGCTCTCCGACTGGGCAATCGATTATAGACAACATCAGGCAGAGGGACCATTTTTCGTTCAAACTTACCGCTTGAAGTCAAAAAATATCCATAGACCTGTTCCTGTTGCCAGTTGATGTCACGCGGCATAAAGGCAAATATATAACATTTGTTACTGCCTTCCCGCAGCAATTGCTTGATGAACCCTGTGCGAGAACCGAAGGGCTGAGACGAGGAAGCAGGACCATCGGACAATATGCCAACTAAAGGTCCCAGCTGCACCTCGTCATTTTGTAGATTGCGTAAATAGATACCACCTGATTTCGGAACCTTGATAGCGCTTTTTACGCCTGAGGCGAGATATAGGTGATTTCCGGCGCGCTTGATGGGCTTGATCATGGTCGGGGTGGCATCTTTTCCGAGCCTTAAGCGTATATTTTTTTTCCCGGTTAACTTCAAGCTTTTCATCAGTGCACCTGATACATATACAACTCTTTGGGGCTGCTTAGTGAAATGCACATTGCAAAAAGTGAGACTCATTTATGAATCCTCCTTAGGAACCATTGTTATCATTCTCCCGTTTGTAACGGAGCTGTCCGTAGATAGGGATGGTATCCGTCGTTGTGTGAGCAGTAGATGGCGCGCATAAGACAGTGGATTCTCGGCGGCGAGCTTAGCAGCCCGGCGGTCGCCCGTCAGCCGGAATACCGTGCGCCCTGGCTTGGAATTTGCTTCTAGTAAATGAATCCGACCGCTCGAATCAATACCGAAATCAAGGCCGAGTTCTCCAAGCCTGCCGCATGCAGCCTCTAGTAGGGGAGGCAGGTATGCAGCTTCTGCAGCAAGCTCACGCATGATGTCTTTTCCACCCTGACCATATTCAGCAAGCAAAAAAGGCAGGGGAGAAACAGCTGTTCCGCCGCCATGCAGGTTCGAAGTCAGCGAACCTTGGTTACCCAGCCGTACGGCCATGCCGGTAAGAGTCCAGCGGCCAAGGCCATTCTTTTGCATCAATACACGCACATCGAACGGTTGCCCCTTACTATTCGTTAGGTGCAGGAAAGGCTGTATAATATAGCGGCGTGAGCCGATAAATTCATGAATCCAGTTCAGTCCTTCAGCCTGTGAGTCGAAAACATATTGAAAGGGTGTATTTGTTCCGTCACGCCCTCGTACTCTCATGCCTCTGTTCTGCAGTATGGCATGTAATGTACGTTTGCCATGGGTGCCGGCCTTGGGCTTTAGAAAAACTCCATATTCTCTTTCAGCAAGCATTGTACTTAACCTGCGGGTACCGGTATAGAGTACAGTTTCCGGCAGTATTGCCGCTGCTCTCCGGTCGCGCTTCAATATCTCATGTACACCCCATTTATCTGGCAAACCTCGAGACCAAGGTAGAGAACGATGAAGAGAGGAAAGTGCAGCGGAAGCTTCTTTTCTTTCTTTCGGACCTTCGTGAAAACAGCGATTATAGACAATATCTGGCGGTGAAGAAGTGGTATTCTGCCAGCTTCCATCTTTCCAGGTATAGCCGGTAATGGAGGAACCGTCTGCCGCTACTCCGTCTGGATGAAATACGAGGACTTTTAGGCTGTATAGAGGAGCTGCCCGGCATAAATGACTGCAAAACTCTGGCTCGGCGATCGGTGGATTCCCGTTGCGGCGGCCTGTCATAATGCCGAGGAACCCCACTTCTTTTTCAGTCATCGTGTCCTCCTTATAAACCGGCCAAGTAGCGGCAATATAAAATCATTTGCTTGACGGACGGTCTTATTTTTTGATCGTTTAACGGTGTATTATCGTTCTTGGAGGGCTTGGAGTTAACCTCTAAGAGCCATATTCGTCCTGATTGATCCAGTGCCAGATCGATTCCGAGCTCTCCGAAATGAGCGGGGATAAAGGTTTCGACCCCTCTTGCAATGGCAAGTGCTGCTCTGGGCAGCTGAAGCTGAACGTTTTCTTTTGCGCCCGGAGGAAGACTGCTCTTGCTAACCGCTTCTTTCACTGTGCTGAGACTGCCACCTCTAGCTAAATTAGACACGAAGTGATTGCTTCCGGCGGTGCGGGCGACAATGGAGGTAACTCCCCATTTTCCGCTGCCATTCTTCTGAACAAGTGCCCGGAAATCTACAGGTCGCCTTCCTAGCTCCATCAAAGGCAATCCCTGCTGAATCTGGTATCGAGTGGTCTTCATTTTGGGAGCGATGGACTGGTACAATTTAGCGAGAGTGGTGTAGCTTTGCTTGCGTGTACCTATGGAGGTAGTAGACAATAGACGGTAACCTCCGCCTTCTTCTTTAGAGATACGAAGTATGCCTTTGCCGAGACTGCCTCGTACAGGTTTCAAAAATACACTTGGGTAATGGCTGCACATCTTCTTCATTACGGCAAAGCCGTTCAACGCATGCGATTCAGGTAAATACCGCTGCAGGGAAGGGTCTTGCGCTAAAGCTTCAAATACCTCTGTCTTGTCAAGAAATTTTTCGTTGAAGAAATGCGTTCCATATCGCGATTTTACATCCGCCAAAAAATGCTGTACGCTAGGTTTATTCTCCACCTTTCGCGTCGTTAACCGATTGTTGATTACATCGGCAATGGGCAGACTCATTTTTCTCCAACCCTCGTTGTATACCCAGCCCTGAATGGAAGAACTGCGTGTTTCCAGCGCTTCCGGGGTAAAGAAATATACATAGGCGCCTTGTGTGTGGCAGGCATTTGTCAATTCCCGGCAGAACATGGTAATGGGTCCAAACAACCTGTCGAGATTATCTGGATGGTCACGACTGACGAGCACGCCGATCAACGGTCCAAGCCGCAAGGTACGGCTTACGGAGCTGTAAGAAACGTTGAGGGTTTGTCGGTGTTTCCATCCGGTCCGCCGCGCCAGTCCTTCGCTTACACGCAGGATGTCGGATTTGGGAGCCGAGATAATGGTAACCTCCTGCCGGAAAGAGCCGAATGCCAGCTGGAGTGTTCCGTGAGACGGGATTTTGAGTCTTTTCATGGATTTTTCGCCAAGCATTATAGCGTTTTCCTGCAGGATGCCCGAGTTGACCGTATGGACCGGGATCTTGAATTGGGACATCGTGGATCTCCTTCCGGTAGGCAGCATGATGCCGGCAATTTGGTAGCTAAGGGTTACATATCATTCATCATATGGAGACAGATGACCCTTGGTGATTGACCTAATCGCTAAAAACCTTGCCCAGTCATTTCATAAGCTCGGCCCAAGAAGCAAAACAAGTATGGAATGAGCGAATATTGGAAACTAAAGCAGCGTGAATTCAGGAAGCGGCTGCTAACAAAACTTAAGCGTATGTTTTCGGAGTGAGTTTTTAGAGCAGAGTAGATTCAGGAAGCGGCTGTTAACAAAACCTAAGCGTAAGCTTTCGAAGTGAGTTTTGTAAGAAGACGATAGGAAGTGTACGCTAACAAAACTTAAGCGTAAGCTTTCGAAGTGAGTTTTGTACGAAGACGATCTGAGGAGTGTACGCTAACAAAACTTTTAGGAGGAATCATAATGAGCATTCACGACAAAGCACATGAACTGGCGAAAGCCATTAAAGAGAGCAGCGAGGTATCGGATATCAGAAATGCCATGAAGGTCGTAGAAACAGATCCTGAAGCGAAAGCGATGCTGGACAATTTCCGCCAAGGTCAGATGGAGCTGCAACAACGGATGATGAGCGGAGAAATGCCTCCACAGGAAGAAATGGAAAAGATGGAGAAGCTGTTCGAGGTGCTTAACTTGAATCTTGGCATTCGTCGTCTGTTCGATGCGGAACGCCGTCTGAGCGTTGTAATCGAGGATGTAAATAAAATTATCACCGAGAGTTTGTCTCAACTGTACGGCGAATAAATTTCAACAATGAAAATCAAAAGAGGGTGTTCCCGAAGCCGGTGGCTCTGGAAACACCCTCTTTCTTATGGATGTGGCTATATGGCTAGCCCCAACCTCAACCTAATCTTGTTTACCTTCGACTGCGCAGAGAAGAATACCAGCTGCCAAACCTAAGCGGCGATCAAGCTTGCCTTTTCGATCCTCCGAGAAGTCAGCCATAATTTTGGTGACAAATGGATTGAAATTTTGCTTGAATGCAGGGATCGTAGTATCATCCATCTCGATATTATATTTCTGCGGAATAATAGCGATGAAGCGGCGCAGTAGAGCCATCGCGGTGCTGTCTTCCTTGATTTTTCCGATTTCCTGATCATGACGGTCAAGAATAATCCATTCATCCTTCAAAATAGATTTGAGACCCTTACGTCGAAAAGCACCAATATGCTCACCGGACTCTGTATCGTGTACATCATAAGTAGCACTAAAATCGACCACGTTGCGGGCTTTTATGCGCAGAAGCTCCTTCTGCATGGACTCATCCGTATAAAGTGCAATGTCTTCTTTAAGCTTGAACGCTTTCATTTGCGAATAGAGCACAAGCTGCTCAGAGCTATCAAAAATATGAAGTTTCGCACCCATGATCGAAAATACTTTTTTGCGAATTATGTATTCGGTATGATTATAAGCTGCATTCAATTCAAAAACGCCTCCCTAAATGAAATCATCATCTCATATATAAGCATCTCTTGCTATATAAATGCTAACCTTTTATACAAAATTTTGAAAAGTTATATATTTTTTAATGGACTTGTCTCATATTACGGGCCTCATGTTCATAGAGTAGAGATATAGATTCAATCGAATATCCTGTCTACGAAGGAGCTGTTATTAATGAGAAAAAGAAACAAGTTCAAACACGGTGTCTATCTGTTGCTGGCGTTGGCCATGCTTTTGTATGCACTGCCGAAGCTTTCGCTTGCGAATGGACCGAGCTGGGTGTTTGGTTTTGGAGTCGTCTGGTCACTTTTTGCGTTTATGGTCATTGCGGCACATTTGCATTTTATTATCGGGGTTGATGAAGAAAAGTCCAAACGTTTGGAAGCTGTGCGAAAAGCAAAGCTGGAGCAATGGCAGACAAAGTGGAATGAAGAAACTAGAGTTTCGCAAAGATAATAGAGTTGACATCGGATACTAAAAAGCTAGATTAGCTTCAGGTCTCTCGAATAAGCGCGGCAATCGTGCAAAGAGAGGCAAAAATGCCTTAGAATGCCGCGCAAATCGTAAAAGTAGCCAAAAGAGAAGTATAAATACCGTAGAATGCCGCGCAAATCGTAAAAGTAGCCAAAAGAGAAGTATAAATACCGTAGAATGTTGCGCAAATCGTAAAAGTAGCTAAAAGAGAAGTATAAATACCGTAGAATGCCGCGGAAAGCGTAAAAGTAGCTAAAAGAGAAGTATAAATACCGTAGAATGCCGCACAAAACGCACAAGTACCCAAAAGAAAGGTATAAATCCCGTAGAATGCCGCGCAAATCGCACAAGTAGCCAAAAGAGAGGTATAAATCCCGTAGAATGTCGCGCAAATCGCACAAGTACCCAAAAGAGAGGTATAAATACCGTAGAATGCCGCGCAAAGCGTAAAAGTAGCCAAAAGAGAAGTATAAATACCGTAGAATGCCGCGCAAATCGTAAAAGTAGCCAAAAGAGAGGTATAAATACCGTAGAATGCCGGGCAAAACACCAAAGTAGCCAAAAGAAAGGTATAAATACCGTAGAATGCCGGGCAAAACGCAAAAGTAGCTAAAAGAGAAGTATAAATACCGTAGAATGCCGGGCAAATCGTAAAAGTAGCCAAAAGAGAAGTATAAATACCGTAGAATGTCGCACAAAACGCATAAGTAGCCAAAAGAGAAGTATAAATACCTCAGAATGCCGAGCCAAGCGCAAAAGTCACACAAAGAGGCATACAAAAAAGACACACTCATACGAAAAAGCCCACTAGCCTAAGCAGTGGGCTTTAATATGCCCCCTGCATTGCTTGCAGGGGGTTAAATGTTATTTTTCACCCGTAAAAGGATTGATCTCATTGGTGAGATCTCTTCCAGCCTTCTTTTCTTCGGCAGATATCCGTTTACCAAGAGCCGCGTAATACCACACTGCAGGAACGAGGACCGCGAGTATAAAAAGAAATTGCATAAGCTCAGCTCCTTTCACGTCGATAGTATAAACTTTTTTCCTGATCGTAGAGAGGATGGACATAATCCTACCATCCTACCATCCGACTATCATCCGACCATCATCCGACCATCCCATCCACGTGTTAAGCAAAAACAATCCGATTACTTTTTACTGACCGAGCATTGAACTTCAAATACATAACTGGCGCTTCCCTGAGGCCATCTTGCATGGATGATATATAGGTGTCTGCCGCTACCTGCTGCGAGTTGAAAACTGTTTTTGTCCACGGAAAGGGCTTCGTCCGGTCGTTCCTCACCAGGAAATGAAGCCATAACCTCCATCTCCTTGGGTGCATATGAGAATTCGAGTTCTACCTGATCACCGCTGATGGCTTTGGGATGTACCTTCTGTTTGGAAACCAGCTCATCGTAAGAAGCCATATCCACACATACGCCTTTGCCATTGTCGGTCCAGCAATAAGAGCCTTGAATAGCCTCGAACTGCTCACCGCCAACAGTAACTTGAACGCTTGGGGGCTGTGGGTTAGCAGTGTCTTCTGATGAATTCTTATCTTCATTAAAAGTTGATTGAAACAAGTCCAATAGATCCTTTTTGCTGGTATCTGACAGGCGATAGTGGCCCATTTGTCCTGATTTAATGAGTAACCCATTGTTACTTCCGACGATCCAAAAAGAGAATTCATAACTTATGCCATCCTTCATGTTCACAGTGGTTCTGTAATCGCTGGAAGCAATATCTAGTTGTCCTCTATCATATTCAGCAGTAGTTATGGCTTGAACGAAACGTTCAAAGGAGGATGTATCCGAAATAGTGGCCATTGGCTGTTTTTTCTCAATTAAGTTGATAGAAACTATATTATTTGCATCCAGCTCTATCTGGTCTGCTTGTTTTATTTCGTTTCCCGTATTTCCACAGCCGACCAGTCCTATGAAAAGCAAAGTAAGGGCAAGTAGTAATAAAGCGGTCTTGTTCATATCTTCAATGCTCCCTTTACACATTCTTTAATTCTCAGACTATAAAAAAGAGGAAAAGGTTGCTAAATAAAGG
Source organism: Paenibacillus sp. FSL F4-0122 (assembly GCF_038002845.1). Classification (NCBI taxonomy): domain Bacteria; kingdom Bacillati; phylum Bacillota; class Bacilli; order Caryophanales; family Paenibacillaceae; genus Paenibacillus; species Paenibacillus sp. FSL F4-0122. Next base: position 179,212 of record NZ_JBBODI010000001.1, on the reverse strand, counting down.
CAGCGAATTTTTAAGGTCAGCTTAAAACGCATCAGAGATATTCAGTTTCAAAAAATTCGATTTTAAGGTGGTTTTCAAACCTGCTATGTGGCAATACCTACCTTAATCGTAGATTGTGTAAGGAGAGTGAAATTCGAATCCGAAGCTTATGAATCGGTTGTACTGAGCCATTCTATCGTTGTATAATAGGTACAGTATAGTACAGATCGGAGCATGGGGGTGTAACAGTTGGAAGGTCAAGGCGATGCGATTACTAAACACGAGCAACTGCTGCAGCATATTGAAAGTCTTAAGGTAGGCACCAAAATATCTGTTCGCAAGCTCGCCAAAGAAATGTTAGTCAGCGAAGGGACTGCTTACCGTGCAGTGAAGGAAGCTGAGAATCTCGGGATAGTCATCACGAAGGAACGGATTGGTACAGTTCGTGTAGAAAAGAAACCTCGGAACATTTCAGAGCAGCTGACGTTTGGCGATGTAGTTGATATTGTTGAAGGGCATGTGCTTGGCGGGGCAAGTGGACTAAATAAACATCTGCATAAATACGTGATCGGGGCGATGAAGGTCGATGCGATGATCCGTTATATAGACGCTGACAGTCTGTTGATTGTGGGTAACCGTGATGATGTTCACTCTCTGGCGCTGGAGCAGGGTGCAGGGGTTCTGGTGACAGGGGGCTTCGGGACGAGCCGTGAAGTGAAGGCATTGGCAGACGAGCTGGATCTTCCCATTATTTCTTCGAGACATGACACGTTTACCGTCGCTTCAATGATTAACCGTGCTATTTTTGATAGATTGATAAAGAAAAAAATTATGCTGGTAGAGGATATTATCGACAGCAAACCGCGCCTGAATACGTTAAAAATCTCTAGCACCGTCGGCGAGCTACGACAGGTTTCTGAGGAAACTGGAGAGCAGCGCTTTCCCGTTACGGATGAATGGAACCGAGTCATTGGCATTATCGGTCGCCGTGATGTAGAGGAATTGACGGAAGGGCAGATCATTGAAAAAGCGATGATTCGCAGTCCGGTTACGGCTGCACTGCAAACCTCACTAGCCTCCGCGGCCCAGATCATGATGTGGGAAGGCGTGGATTTTCTGCCCATAGTGGACCGTAACCGCAAACTGGTAGGCTCCCTAACCCGTAAAGAAGTGCTGCAAAGCTTACGCGATGTTCGGAACCAACCTCAGCTGGGAGAGACTTTTGATCATCTCATTTGGAATGGTTTTGCGGATGAGCGGGACGAAGAGGGACGATTGTTCTTCCATGGCTTTATTACGCCGCAGATGGCCACGGATCTTGGGACGATTTCTGAAGGAATATTGTCTACGCTTATGACGCTTTCGGCATTTAAAGCAGCTAAGGATATCACAGGAAATGATTATGTACTAGATAATATGTCCACTTATTTTATCCGACCGGTACAGATCGAACACGCGATCATTGTAATGCCGAGACTGCTCGAAATCAGCCGTCGTACCTGTAAGCTTGAAATTGAGATCAGCCACTCGGATACTCTGGTAGCCAAAGCTGTTCTGATGCTGCAATCCATTGATCATGGCTAAAAGATGGTTTGCTAGCTGGATAGCATCCGGTAAATAGGATCGTATACATGCTAAATAGACTGCCCTCATCATTGAAAGAGAGGGGAGTCTATTTTATTCTTTCTATTCCGCCAGAGCAGCAGCTAGGCTTTTGACTGGTGTTGTTCCTGGCTACGGCTACGGCTGTAAAAACTATAGCTGCGTAGACCCGAGAAGATGTTGAACGCACCAATCAGCAGAAAGGCAGCTTCAACAATGATATTAACGGTAGAGCCGCGAAACAAAAACATGGATATCAAGGATAGCGTTACGAGCATAGCACCGAGCATCACATTCATGACGGAGCGTTTCAGCCCTTTATCTTGGGGATTTAAGGTACGGCGGAAGGATATGCTGAACACAGCGGCACCGATTACAAAGATCACCAGCAGGATAAACAATAAATACTTGATAAATAAAACCATGGACAGCCAGCTCCTTTATCGTGTCTTGCAGTAGCCAAGAAGTAATTTCCACGTCTGTCCATTATTGTATCACACGATGGCTGTCAGCTGCGCTTAAAAGGACTGATTTCTACCCAGATTTGCAGGACGCCTTCCATGACGAGCATGGTTCGGATTTTGACAGAGTATTCCTTGTCACGCACAATGTATAGCTTGCCATCCAACAGCAGTCTAACCAGTTTGCTGTCAGTATCAATATCGAACATGCTGCGGCCGCGCATCGGTTCCAGATCTGAGCCCATTTGGCTTATGATTAATTTTACAGTTACGGGGTCAAGTGGGGTATCTTCTTTGGATTTGCTTTCCTCCGATCGAATTTTGATTTCTCTGATCACGGTTGAGGTATTATTGTATTTTTTGAGTGTCTGAATATCTTTTTGATATTGCTCGATCTGTACACGCAGATCTTGATTATGAAGCCATAATACGTTATATCCTACATGGTAAATAGCATTGTATATGACAGCTCCTACGACGATCCCTAGCATGAATATAGCGGAGATCTGGGTGAATCTGCGAAAACGACTGAATGGTGGAACTCTCACTGGCGTTACCCCCTGCCGCACACCCATTTTACTAGCTCACTGCCCATATGTGCTCCTAGAAAAGCGAAGGCAAGATACATGATTTGTTTGATGGCGGGGGAGAGGTTGCCTCCAATCATGTTACTTTCAATGACCCGTAAGGGGTCCATAGTACCTCCTACAGCGGCTGCTAGTGCCCATATTTTAATCCGATCTGCCACATCCAGCATCGTTTGCGTCGGCGGTTGCAGGGATACAACGGCGCCGATTCCGCCGAGCATAGCTCCGCCAAGCACGATGCCGAAGGCGATAAAGAAGTCGAGGATAGCTTTGCTCATAAAAATGCTCATACAGGCCCCTTCCCGGACGAGGCATTTACAAGCTTTGCCTGTCCTTATGCTCTTAATCCATTGTATGGGCGGGTCCCCCTTTAATATGATAAAATAGTTTCATCTTATGTTTGATTTTTGCAGTAGAGAGGAAGTGGGGTTATGAGCCCTTTCGTGCATTTGCATGTGCACAGCGAATACAGTTTACTGGACGGGGCGGCGCGCATTACCGATCTCGTGCGCCGGGCCGGCGAATACGGCATGAAGTCGCTGGCGCTTACGGATCATGGAGTGATGTACGGGGCCATCCCCTTTTATAAAGCGTGTAAAGAGAATGGAATCAAGCCGATTATTGGCTGTGAAGCTTATTTAACCGCGGGTTCACGCCGTGAGCGGGGCAGTCGAAAAGATCAACCGATCTACCACTTGATTCTGCTCGTCAAGAATGAAACCGGCTACAAGAACCTGATGAAGCTGATCTCTATCGGCCATCTGGAAGGCCATCATTATAAACCCCGGATCGATATGGAAGTGTTGGCAGCTCATTCAGAGGGGATTATCTGCCTTAGTGCTTGTCTGGGCGGAGAAGTGCCGCAGCATCTGCTGCATGGTCGTGATGAGGAGGCGCGAAAGGCTGCGCTGCGATATAAGGCGATTTTTGGCGAAGATTTCTATCTGGAGCTGCAAGACCACGGGATCTCCGAGCAAAAGAGAGTGAATCCCAAGCTGATCGCCCTTGCCGGGGAATGTGAAATTCCACTTGTGGTGACGAATGATGTCCATTATTTGGCGAAGGAAGATGCTGAGGTTCAGGATGTGCTGATCTGCATCGGAACAGGCAAAACGGTGGATGATGAGGAACGTCTCAAGATCGGAACAGATCAGCTGTTTCTAAAAAGCAGCGAGCAAATGGCGGCATTGTTTCCGCATGTGCCGCAGGCTATCGCCAATACCTTATTGATCGCAGAAAAATGTAATTTGGAGCTTACCTTCGGCAATCATATTCTGCCTGCCTATTCTCCGCTCCCTGAAGGCATGGATTCCGCTGCTTATTTGCGTGAGCTGTGCTGGAAGGGGATGGAGGAACGATATATAGATACACCGCAATGGGCTACACCTGAGCAAAGAGAGACGGCTGAGAAGCGTCTCACCTATGAGCTGGGCGTTATCGAGAGTATGGGCTTCAGCGATTATTTTCTAATTGTGTGGGATTTTATTGCTTATTGTCATCGTCAGGGAATTGCTACGGGACCCGGACGGGGATCTTCCGCGGGTAGTCTCACCGCATACTCTTTGCGAATAACTGACGTGGACCCATTGAAATATAACTTGCTCTTTGAACGTTTTCTAAATCCAGAACGGATCACCATGCCGGATATTGATATCGATTTTAGCGATGAACGGCGTGATGAGGTTATTGGTTATGTAGTGGAGAAATACGGCAAAGAACATGTGGCGCAAATTATTACTTTCGGAACTATGGCTGCACGGGCTGCCGTTCGTGATGTAGGCAGGGTGCTGAATTTGCCTTATAACGAGGTAGACAAAGCTGCCAAGCTTATACCTGGACAACTAGGGATCAGCCTTGCCAGGGCGCTGGAGAGTACACCAGATCTTAAAGCACTGTATGATAGCAATCCAAAGATTAAAGGGTTGCTGGATATGGCTATGAAGGTCGAGGGCATGCCCCGCCATGCTTCGACACATGCCGCTGGGGTTGTTATCTCGAAAGGTCCGTTGACCGATGCAGTCCCACTTCAGGAAGGTAACGAAAGTACGGCGTTAACCCAATACTCTATGGAGCATTTGGAGAGCGTCGGGCTGCTGAAAATGGATTTTCTGGGTTTGCGCACGTTGTCGATTATCGAACGCTGCATGAATTCGATTAGTGAAATGAGCGGAAGTGTTCCAGATTTCCGTGTCATCCCAGATCATGATCCAGCTACGTATGAAATGCTTGGTGCTGGTGAGACAACAGGGGTCTTCCAGCTGGAGTCGGCGGGCGTTAGACGAGTACTTAAAGATCTGAAGCCTAACGGCTTTGAAGATATTGTATCGGTTCTAGCGCTGTATCGTCCGGGTCCGATGGAATTTATCCCGAAATATATAGCAGGCAAACACGGTGAGATTGAAGTAGAGTATCCACATTCTGATTTGAAGGCTATTTTAGCGGACACCTATGGGATCATTGTGTATCAGGAACAGATCATGCAGATTGCTTCTCTGATGGCGGGCTTCTCGTTAGGAGAAGCGGATCTGCTCCGTCGAGCGGTCTCTAAGAAAAAACGTGAGACTCTGGATAAGGAACGGAGCCATTTTGTTCAAGGCAGCTTGCAGCAGGGGTATAATGAAACGGATGCGAATGCTGTTTATGATATGATCGTGCGCTTTGCCGATTACGGCTTCCCGCGTGCTCATGCCGCGGCTTACGGAGTGTTGGCTTTCCAGACAGCTTATCTCAAGGCACATTATCCGGTGCAGTTTATGGCGTCTATGTTGACCGCTGTAATGGGCACTCACCGCAAGGTAGCGGAGTATGTGCTGGACTGCCGCCGCACGGGCATCGGCGTGTTGCCGCCGGATGTGAACGAGAGCGGCGTATTGTTTACTCCGGTTCCAGGCGAAGGAACCGGAACCGGGCATATCCGCTTTGGACTCGCAGCCATTAAGAACGTCGGCACGCTGGCAGTGGAGAACATTATGGCGGTCCGCAAGGAGCGTCCGTTCGACAGTCTGCTAGATTTCTGTCGACGTGTGGACCTGCGGGTCTGCAATAAGCGGGTAGTGGAATCATTGCTGCAGGCGGGAGCTTTTGACTGTCTGCCGGGTCACCGCGCCCAGCTGCTGGCTATGCTGGACGAGACGGTTGACGCTGCGCTGAAATGGCGCAAGGAGCGGGATGAGCTGCAAATCCAGCTGTTCGACGATTTGGTGGAGACACCGAACTGGGAAATCCGCTATCCGGATATCCCTAAGTTCACCATTGGCCAGCAGCTGGAGATGGAACGTGAGCTGCTGGGGTTATATCTTTCGGGCCATCCGCTTGATGATAGCGCGGAGCTGCTTGAGGAGCCCGGTATGCAGCGGCTGATGGATCTTGGTGAAGCCGCGGATGAGAGCCAGACGGTTACGGCCGGAATGGTCGTATCCGTTAAGGAAATTACGACGAAGCAAGGAAAATCGATGGCCTTCGTCGAATGGGAAGATCAGATCGAGCGCTGCGAGGTCGTGCTCTTCCCTGAGGTGTGGAAGCGAAGCCGCAGCTTGATTGCCAAGGGCGCGCTGCTGGCCTTGCGCGCCAAGGTGCAGCAGGAAGACGAAGGCTTCAAGCTGCTGGCCGAGGAAGTGGCGCTGCTGTCTGCGGAGGCTCTCCGCGGGCTATTGCAGCGCCGCAGTGCCGCCGCGTCCCGCTCGTACAGCGCGGGACGCTCGGCCTCAGCAGGAGCGCCGCCACGCGGCGCAGCTCCTGCTTCCCGGACCAGCGGTGCCGCCACTGGTCCGGCTGCCAGGCCAGCAGGCGGCACAACGCCGCCTGCAACAACTGCACAGGCCGCGCCAACAACAGCGGCGACCTCAGGCCAGCGTGTCTTTATCAAGATCACGCCGGCCTCAGAGAATGCAGCGTTGCTGTCGCGCCTGAAAGAGCTGCTGCAGAATCATCCCGGTCCAGCTGCGACGCTTCTGTTCTATGAACAGGATCAGAAGCTCCTAGCTCTTAGCGATAATTATCGAATTAAGCCGTCCGAGGAACTTTTCGCGGCGATCGAGGTTATGCTGGGTGCAGGTACGGTAAGAATAAAATAAGAACAATTCTCCCCTTTTCCGCATACATTAGGAAACCACAGGGCACATCCCTGTACGGAAAGGGGAGTCGCAGCATGTCCTATCAAATGGCAGTAGATCTGTTGGAACGCAGAGGTGTAACACTTTCCTCCATTGCTGAAATCGTATATATTTTACAATCGGTTTATTATCCTGGTTTAACTAAGGATGAATGTCTGTCCAGCGTCAAGTCTGTTTTGGGCAAAAGAGAAGTGCAGTATACTTTAATGACAGGTGTTGCTCTTGATGAATTAGCCGAGAAAAAACTGCTTCCACAGCCGCTGCAGGCGGTAATGGAGGCTGATGAATCCCTCTACGGAGCGGACGAGACTCTGGCACTTGGTATAACAGGGGTATATGGGATGATCGGACTGACAGGTTTTGGGTATTTGGACAAAATAAAGCTTGGAATCATTGGTGAACTGAACGATGATAAAGGTAGGATTCATGTGTTCTTGGATGACCTTGTTGCCGGCATTGCTGCCGCCGCTTCCGCCAGAATTGCTCATCGGCATGAAGGGGCAAAAGTATATCCTTTAGGCACGGACAAGGAATAATTGAGCCCCTTTATTTCGTTTGAACAAGTTCCTCAGTCTTGCTTCCTATGCCCTACTCCTGTTGCGGGAAAAAAGAAAACTGTGTTATCATAATTCCATTATACGGGATACGGCTGGGAATTAAGATTGGGGAGGCCTTGCAGGGCATGTGGACGGTAATATATATCGCGCCGACCGCCAGAGTGGCGGATATGATTAAGAGTAAGCTAACAGAAGAAGGTTTTTTGGTAGAATGCCGTCCAATCAATATGTCCAAGCAGCAGTTTGAGATATTGGTTCCTTCAGGTGAACTGGAGGAAGTACAGGAAGTCCTTAATCTTATTCTGCATCCCTGAGTTTCTTACAAGACAAAAGTCATGACAGCGGCAAGCTGCATAACGCAAATAAACGGCTGAAGAGGTGCGGGTGTGTTCAAAGATTTATTTCAGAAGAAACGGAAGTACGCGACTATTCCTTCAGAACGTCTGGAGCGGAGCGGCGGGCCTGCGGAAGGCGAACGCCCCAAACGTGAAATCCCTGAAGGATTAATGAGCAAATGTAATAAATGCGGAACGATCCAGTATAGTAAGGAATTAGAGAAGAACCTAAAGGTATGTCCTACTTGTGGTCACCACATGCGCCTAAATGCTGTGGAGCGCATTGCGATGACATTAGACCCTGAGGGCTTTATTGAGTTTGACAGTGAAATGTATTCTATCGACCCGCTGAAATTTCCGGGTTACGCTTCCAAAGTGGAGCAACAGCAGCTGAAATCTGGACAAACTGAAGCCGTAATTACGGGTCAGGGTTCCATTGGTGGCCATCCAGTCATCGTAGCTGTGATGAATTTTGAATTTTTCTCAGGCAGTATGGGCTCTGTAGTAGGGGAGAAGATCACCCGTGCGATAGAAGAGGCCACGGAGCAACAGCTTCCACTCCTTATTTTCTCTACTTCAGGTGGAGCGAGAATGCAGGAGAGTATTCTTAGTCTAATGCAAATGGCGAAGACCAGCGCTGCGCTGGCTCGTTTTAACGAGGTTGGAGGTCTTTACATCTCGATAATTACGGATCCTACTACCGGTGGAGTATCTGCGAGTTTTGCCAGCCTTGGTGATATAATTATTGCAGAGCCTGGAGCGGTATTTGGTTTCGCAGGACGTATAGTCATTGAGCAGACCATTCGCCAGAAGCTTCCGGATGATTTCCAGACCGCTGAATTTAATCTTCAGCATGGGTTGCTTGATATGGTCGTGCACCGCAAAGAAATGCGCGCTACATTGACTAAAATTTTGGAGCTGCATGACGTGAAAGGGGGATTTTAGGTTGGCAGGAGAGTTGCCTTTTGAAATGCCTCTGGTAGAAATGCGCAAGAAGATTGCTGAACTGAAGCAGTTTGGCGAAGAGAAGGGTATTGATTTTACGGACGAGGTAGCTAGGCTGGAAGAACGATACCGTGTGCTGGAGGAAGAGATATATTCTAATATTTCTCCTTCGCAAAAAATGCATTTGGCTAGACATCAAGGACGTCCGACTTCCCTTGATCTTATGGGGCAGATCTTCACAGATTTTATTGAGCTCCACGGTGATCGGATGTTTGGGGATGATCTTGCTATTGTAGGCGGCATCGGTAAACTAAATGGGTTGCCGGTTACAGTTATTGGCCAGCAGCGCGGTAAAGACACCAAAGAGAATATTTTACGATTCTTCGGCAGTGCACACCCTGAGGGCTTCCGTAAAGCGCTGCGTCTGATGCAGCAAGCGGACAAGTTCAAACGTCCCATTATTACCTTCGTGGATACGAAAGGTGCATACCCAGGCAACACAGCCGAGGAAAGAGGTCAATCCGAAGCGATTGCCCGTAATTTACGCGAGATGTCTCAGTTTGGTGTCCCTGTAATCTGTGTGGTCATCGGTGAAGGCGGAAGCGGTGGCGCCCTGGCATTGGCGGTTGGGAATAGAGTGCTCATGCTGGAACATGCCATTTATTCGGCGATATCTCCAAACGGAGCGGCCTCTATTCTGTGGAAGGATGCTTCGAAGGCTGATCAAGCGGCAGAAGCCATGAAGATAACGGCTGCTGATCTGCTTGAGATGGAAGTTATAGAAGAGATCGTACCAGAGCCTAAAGGCGGCGCTCATCGGGATTACGAAGCAACGGCAGCGGCGATTAAGGATGCATTATGGCGGCATCTGCAGGAGCTAACCCAGATGAACTCAGTGGAATTGAAGGATGATCGATACCGTAAATTCCGTAAAATTGGTGAGTTTGCAGAGGCTCAGCAGGAACAAATTTTCATTGAAGAAGAAGTGAAGTCAGAAGTGTAAAAGTGCAAAATCATTTGCACTTTAAGACATATAGCTATACTTAGTGGGTCTTTTGGATATAGTGTAAAATATACAATTTATTGGAATTAAAATAATCTCGATCCACTAACGGGATTATTTTAATTTTTTTTATGTTTACAGAAAATTCGACTTAAAGTTACACCCAAAAGTGCCTACAACATTGATTTTGTGTCTGGTTTGCAGTAATATTCATAAGGGCGTACTTAAAGGCACATGTGACAAAGTTCCTATTTTATTAGTTAGCCTTGTAGTAGATTTTGTAGTTGGAAAAAGTGAGACAGAGAGAACGAAAAAACGGAGGAAAACCTAATGCGGAAAAGTAAAATTGTATGTACGATCGGACCTGCGAGTGAATCGTTGGAGAATATCAAAAAATTGATTTTGGCTGGTATGAATGTGGCCCGTCTGAATTTCTCCCACGGCGATTTCGAAGAGCACGGTGCTCGGATCAATACGATCCGTCAAGCATCTAAGGAACTGAACAAAACAGTTGCTATCCTGCTCGATACTAAAGGACCGGAGATTCGCACAGGCAAGCTGGAAGTAGAACCGATTGAACTTGTTCAGGACGAGTACCTGACACTGACTACGGAAGAGATCCTTGGTAATCAAGATCGTATTTCCATCACGTACAGCGAACTTCCTAACGATGTTCAAGTAGGATCCACAATCCTTATTGATGACGGTCTGATTGGTTTGACAGTTGTCGACATTCAAGGTACAGAAATCAAGACCCGTATTGTAAACGGTGGTACGATTAAGAGCAAGAAGGGCGTTAACGTACCAGGAGTAAACATCTCCTTGCCGGGTATTACGGAAAAAGACACCAACGATATTCTTTTTGGTATCGAACAGGACATCGATTTTATCGCCGCTTCCTTCGTTCGCAAAGCTAGCGACGTTCAGGAAATTCGTGAGCTGCTTGAGAAAAACAACGCTTCTCACATCCAAATCATTTCCAAAATCGAAAACCAACAAGGTGTTGACAACCTTGATGAAATTTTAGAAGCTTCTGACGGCCTGATGGTTGCTCGTGGTGACCTTGGTGTTGAAATCCCAGCTGAAGATGTACCTTTGGCTCAAAAATTGATGATTCAAAAATGTAACGTTGCTGGTAAACCAGTTATCACAGCTACACAAATGTTGGATTCCATGCAACGCAACCCACGTCCTACTCGCGCTGAAGCAAGTGACGTAGCAAACGCTATTTTAGATGGAACAGATGCAATCATGCTTTCCGGAGAAACTGCTGCTGGTAAATATCCAGTAGAATCCGTACTTACAATGTCCCGCATTGCTGAGAAAGCGGAATCCGCTCTGAACCACCATGAAATCTTCATGAAACAACAAACTGCACAAGAAACTACAGTTACAGAAGCAATCAGCCAATCCGTTGCAATTTCTGCTTTGGATCTGAACGCTAAGGCTATCATTTCTTCGACTGTAACAGGTCATACTGCACGCGTTGTTTCCAAATACCGTCCTAAAGCACCAATCATTGCCGTTACAACACAAGAAAGAACTATGCGTCAATTGTCCCTCGTTTGGGGCGTAACGCCAGTGTTCGGACAAGTTGCATCTTCCACAGATGAGCTGCTGGAAACAGCAATCAAAGGTGGTAAGGATTCCGGTCTGGTTCAAACTGGTGACCTAGTTGTGATTACTGCAGGAATTCCACTTGGACGTTCTGGTTCCACTAACTTGGTAAAAGTAAGCACAATCGAGTAGTTTTCGACTGGCTTCACCTGTTTAACAGGTTCCATAGAGCTTAATTAAAGGGTTGTCTCAACTGTAGTGTAAATCTACAAGCGAGGCAGCCCTTTTTTCGTGTTTATCAACATATTCGATTGAAGATTATGTTAAATCCATTTATGCTGTTAGTAACAAATCTTGAATGACAGGTTCGAGAATTTTTATTTGGGGTATGTTCGTTTGACAGTAAAAGAATCCCCACGATGGTTTGGACAAGAAGGAACGGCGATAGTAGCGTTATTTTGCACCATGATTCCTCCCATATTTAGGGTAAGCCTCGGACTTTTGCCATTAATTCGACAGCAATAGAAGCAAGTAGGGGAGACGCGCGCCAGCTTTGCGATCGAGCCGTCTACCTCGGGAGCCTCCATAATCCATTCACCAGAGGTTTGTGGTCCGTTGTATCGCTGCAATGTTCGAAAAATCCAATTTCGGCTCAAATTGCGGAGCGTAATCGTCCATTTGTTGCGGCCTACCTTCGTGATGTTAGCTTTTATATGGTCTCCAGGGCTCACTGGAAGGGGAATTACCGTTTCAACATCAGGTAGGATTTCCCACCAAGCGTAATACCGGGCACGACCATTTACGAATTCATGGCCTGTTCCCGTTTGGATCAGGCTGCTGTTCTTGAAACCGTCGATTCCAATCCAAGCAGAGGAATAGGAAGGTTTAGAGGTTGGTTTTACGGAGGGAACGATCCATTCGCCGGCAATGCGGTTAAGGGTCCCCTTTTTTCCAGTGATTGTATACCCGCTCCAGTTTGTTGAAGACCAGCCGAAGCCGGAGCTTTGAAATTTGTTCGCATTAGATTTGTCTTTTAGACATGGATGATTGACCCGAATAGAATTTTGTTTATCATTCAACTTGTCCACCGCCTTTATAGTACTGCTATATTAAATGCGGTGATTACATAGGAAGTACGGGTGTTCTGCTAAAATATAAGAGAGTGCAATGCTTGATTAAGAAGCTGGAGAGGATTTGTAGCTTAAAATGGAAAAATTATCGAAGCTGCGTGGCTTTTATCTGTTTTTAGGATTGGCCGGTGGTTCATTTGGCTCATATCTAACGCTGCTGCTTGTACACAATGGACTTGATAGCGGGCAAATAGGTATACTAATGGCAACAGGCACGCTAATTGCGATCACGATTCAGCCAATATGGGGAATTGTCTCGGATCGGTATAATCAGACACGTTTGGTACTAATCCTAAGTGTGGCGATACCGGCTTTATTAGCGGTCTTTTACCGTTCGGAATATTTTATAGTGTTACTGCTGGTGTATACCCTCTCAACAATCTTTTCCTCAACACAGGCGCCTATAGCCGATTCTTACGCGATTTCAGCGGCGAAGAGGGCTGGGGCTACTTATGGTAGTATAAGGCTTATGATGAGCATTGGAGCGGCTGTGGGAGCCTATTTAGGCGGATTGTATGTATCGTCCTTCTCTGTATCCACGATATGGCTGCCCTTTCTTATGTTTAATCTAATAGCGGTTCTTATTGCATTGACGCTGCCGAAGCAGGCAGAAGAGAATCATATGATGCGGCAATCGTTTTCTCAGGGGGTTAAAAAGCTGCTGGGGAATCGGGTGTTCCTAGCGTTTTTGGGTGGCAGTTTTCTTGTGAACCAGACGATGACTGCTTTTGGAACCTACTTCGTTATCGCGTTTCAGTCGGTTGGAGGTTCAACTCGTTATGCAGGAATTGCGCTTTTTCTCGCATCTGTAACGAACGTGCCCTCCATGCTGTTTGCTTCCAAGGTAATCAAAAAGCTGGGTCGCGAGCGGACGCTGCTCCTTGGTGCACTTATTTATGTCTTGCGGTGGGGCATTCAGGTGGCATTCCCTTATCCATCCGTAATGATTGGAGTGCAGGTACTGCATGGTCTGTCATTCGGGTTCTTTTATATTGCTGCCGTTGAATATGTATCTCAGATCACCTCTAACGAGATGCAGGCGACTGGGCAAAGTGTTTTTAATATGGTGTTCTCGGGTTTTGCCGGTGTTGTTGGCAATTTATTAAATGGATTCTTGCTCAATCAAGGCGGTGTAGAAGTGATGAACCTGTCTTGTATGTTGAGTTCAATCGCAGGAGCGATGCTGCTATTTTATGTCGCCAGAAGCTCCCGAAGCAAACTATCAACGACAAAGCTATCTTCAGACGGGGCCAGGGCATAAAGCTCTCCCTGCTGCCTATGCCGAAAGGAGTATTTATAAATGGAATTACAGCAAGACGGCTTGCGAAGCCGGTGGTATGAATCGACCCTGCGTGTTCGATACCAGGAAAGTGATCAGATGGGCGTTGTGTATCATGCGAATTATTTGAACTGGTTTGAGTCTGGCCGTACGGAGTTGTTACGTCAGCTTGGCTTTACTTATCGTGAGCTTGAGAATCAGGGAGTGCTGCTTCCTGTTACCTCAGCCGATTTGCAATTTAAAAGTCCGGCGCGATATGATGATCTTATCTCCGTGTATGCGCGAATGACTACCTTTTCGGCGTTAAGAGTCGCATTTGAGTATCAGGTGCGGAGGCTCTCGGAAGCAGAAGGTAGGAATTTAGAGGGTTCAGCGGCTACTTTGGGACAATTGCGGTCGATGGACCTCCCCGGGGAACTGCTGGTTACCGGCTCGACAAATCATGTTTGGGTGAATCGAGAATGGAAGCCTGCCAGGCTGGATAGAGCCCTTCCGGAGCTGTTTCACGCGATTAAAGGAGCGCTGCGGGAAGAAAGGGGTTCTGTATGATTAGAAGCAAATGGTTGTGGGCTGCATTATTTATCATTCCTGCCGTGGAATTATTCGGCTTTATCTTTGTAGCAGATCAGCTTGGAGCATTCAAAACGCTGCTGCTTATGTTGACCACCTCGGTTATCGGTTTATTGATGATGCGTTTCGAAGGGAATAAGGTGCTGCAAGACAGCAGAACACATATGCAGGAGGGACGCGTTCCTGGCCGGACGATGCTGGATGGCCTATGCATTTTTTTCGGGGGCTTACTGCTGATCTTACCTGGTTTCGTAACGGATATTGTAGGTTTCTCCTTGGTGTTTCCGTTGACTCGGCCTTTGTATCGTATATTTTTGCTGAAGTGGATTGAGAAAAAGATGAAAAACGGCACCTTCACTTTTTACCGCCGCTAGTTATAATCAAAACAAAAACAGAGCGGATCCCCGTCATTGATAGGGATCCGCTCTGTTTTGCTATTCTAGGAATTGTAGGGTATTGTTTATTATCTTAGTCTTCCGCTGACAATATAGCTGTGTAACGCGTGAAATACACCTGCTCGGTTAAAGGCTACAAGGATAACTAGAATAACGGGACCGATGATCAGCCCAAGCATGCCGAACAGCTGCAAACCTGCAAACATACCGACCAGCATAGCAAGGGGATCAAGCCCAATGCTGCTGGCGAGCACTTTCGGCTCAAGCACTTGGCGGGTTATAAGGATAACGGCATATAGGATAGTAAGTCCGATCCCCAGTGCCAGATTGTCTGTCATGTAAGAGTATAAAGCCCAGGGAATCATTACGATTCCAACCCCTAAATAAGGCAGCAGATCCACAAAACCAATCATTAAGCCAATAGCGAAAGCAGATTTTACACCCAAGAGCAGCAACCCGATCACGACAATGACCGCTGTAATCGAGATGAGGATTAGCTGAGCCCGGAGATAGCCGAAGAGAGCTTTTCGCAGATCCCGCCAGATATCCGATACAGGCTTTAAGAACGGTGCTGGCAGCCAGCTTGTGAGTTTAGCATTATGTCTTTCCCAGCTAGTACTAATAAAAAAGGCAGCGAGAACGACCACGATAAGAATTGTACCCATACTGGGTAGAGCAGAGATCAGCTTTAAGATCACATTAAAAAATCCGGTCACCACTTGCGTAACTGCGTAACCAACTGTTTCCGTTGTTCTGCTGATATTGCTGTCAATGGTGGCGTGATAGTCAGGATTGTCGCGATGATTTATCTGGTTAATGATATTCTGTATGCTTGCATTCTGGCTCAAAGACAGCAGAAGATCTCTCCATTGGTCCGTATGAAGATTAAAGGTCTGCAGCAGCACGATCAATTCTTTCACTAGCCTTGTAATCATCGCGGTCAGTACTAGTGCGGTTCCGCCTATGTAAAATAGCAGCGAGAGCGACACTGCGAGCCACGCTGGGAGCTTAAGACCTTTAAGAATCAACACTAGTGGATGCATGATATAAGCGAGCAACCAAGCGAGCAGGAGGGGGTATAACAGCGGAAGCAATAAATAGATTGCCAGCAGGAGGATAGAGGTAGCCAGAACGACCCACAGGCCGCGCAGCAGTCTTTTTAATGCTAATCGGTCCATACGAAGATCTACACCTCCTTCATTCCTGCGGATGCAGGGGAATAAAAGCTCGTCTTCATATATATTCATAGAACGTATTTAAAGACTAGGAAACGGGATAAATATTGGGCTGAACCGGATGCTATAAACTAAAATCTCAACTGTGAATCAAGGGTTTAGAAGTTTTTTTCTATCTCTGTGATAAAATCATTTGATGCGCTGCAAAGCTTCCACATTGTTCACATAACCGACAAAATCCAGTATGATGAATAAAGATTCGATTACGAAAGTCAGACAACATCCTCGCCGGATATGTCCTTGAACTGCACTTATTAGATTTTTCAATGCTTTAAATTGGAAATGTTTTCATGAAACCGAGAATGCTTTTTATACCTTGTTGGCAAAGGAGAGATATGCTATGACAGCTACCAAAGGCTTGGAAGGTATCGTTGCAACAACTTCATCCATTAGCTCTATTGTGGATGGGGTACTCACTTACCGTGGTTATGATATTGATGATCTCGCAGAAAATGCTACCTTCGAAGAAACCGCTTATTTATTGTGGTTTGGCAGTCTACCAACAACACCAGAGCTGGAAGCGCTCAAACGGGATTTCAGTGCTTTCGCACGGATTCCTGAGCCAGTTATCGAGCAAATGAAGCTCTATCCAAAAGACACCAACACCATGGCAGCATTGCGGACTGCTGTATCAAGCCTTGCTCTCTATGATGAAGCGGCTGACGATATGAGTAGAGAAGCTAACGAGATTAAAGCAGTAAAACTACAGGCTCAGCTCCCGACGGTTGTGGCAGCCCTATCGCGTATTCGCAAAGGTCTGGAACCTGTGGCTCCTAAAGAAGGCGTCTCGATTGCCGAGAACTTCCTGTATATGCTATGGGGAAAAGAGCCTGACAGTGTATCTGTTAAAGCGCTTGATACCGCACTTGTGCTTCATGCGGACCATGAGCTGAATGCTTCAACTTTTGCAGGCCGGGTTACGGTTGCAACCTTGTCCGATATTTATTCAGGCGTAACCTCTGCTATCGGTGCACTCAAGGGTCCACTTCACGGTGGGGCGAATGAAGCCGTTATGAAGATGCTTGAAGAGATCGGAAGTTTGGAAGCGGTTGAACCTTATATTCGTAAGAAGCTGGATAACCGTGAGAAGATCATGGGCTTCGGCCATAGAGTATACAAAAATGGTGATCCACGTGCTAAACATCTGATGAAAATGTCACTTGAACTTGGCACAATGAAGAATGATACTACGCTGTATGATATGTCCGTAAATATCGAGGAATTGATTACCGGACAAAAGGGACTTAAACCAAATGTTGATTTCTATTCGGCATCAGTTTATACACAGCTGGGTATTGAACGTGAGCTGTTCACTCCTATCTTTGCAATTAGCCGGACTTCAGGCTGGACTGCGCATATTCTGGAGCAATATACAGATAACCGTATTATCCGGCCACGTGCAGAATACACAGGTATGATTGAACAGAAATACGTTCCAGTAGACGAAAGATAGAAGGGCAGCCTTGCAGGCTGCTCCTAAAGTTTAGTAGAATGAACCCTAGAATATATGCAATAATGCATATTCATACGTAGAGAGTTTTGTTCGAGGCTTGTCCATGAGAAATTAAATCCCACAAAACTTTAGGAGGAATACACTCAAATGTTGAAACTAGAAAAATTCGATCTGCCAACAGAAGGCGAACAAATCACAATTAAAGATGGTAAACTGCAGGTTCCTAATCATCCAATCATTCCTTTTATCGAGGGTGACGGCACAGGCCGTGATATTTGGAAGGCTTCCAAACGCGTACTTGATGCAGCAGTAACTAAAGCTTATGGCGGCAAAAAGCAAATCGCTTGGTACGAAGTTTTTGCTGGCGAAAAAGCCTTCAATACATATGGCGAATGGCTGCCAAATGATACATTGGAGGCAATCCGTGAATATTTTGTAGCTATTAAAGGTCCGCTTACGACTCCAATCGGAGGCGGTATTCGTTCATTGAACGTAGCTTTGCGTCAAGAGTTGGATTTGTACGTATGTCTGCGTCCAGTTCGTTATTTCGAAGGGGTTCCTTCTCCTGTTAAACGTCCTGAGCTGGTGGATATGGTTATTTTCCGTGAGAATACGGAGGATATTTATGCAGGGATTGAATATCAAGAAGGTTCTGCTGAAGTGAAGAAAGTCATCGAATTCCTGCAAAAAGAGATGGGAGTTAACAAAATCCGTTTCCCTGAAACTTCTGGTATTGGTATCAAACCAGTATCCTCCGAAGGTTCGAAACGTTTGGTGCGCGCTGCGATTGAATATGCGATCAAACACGGACGCAAGAGCGTAACGCTTGTGCACAAAGGAAACATCATGAAGTTCACTGAAGGTGCCTTCAAAAACTGGGGTTATGAAGTTGCTGAGCAAGAGTTCGGAGATAAGGTCTTCACTTGGAATCAATATGATGTGATTAAAGAACGTGAAGGTGAAGCTGCTGCCAATGCTGCTCAGAAGGATGCTGAAGCTGCAGGCAAAATCATCATCAAGGATGCCATTGCGGATATCGCATTGCAACAAGTTCTGACTCGTCCGACTGATTTTGATGTTATTGCTACCTTGAACCTGAACGGGGACTACCTGTCTGACGCGCTTGCTGCGCAAATCGGCGGTATCGGTATCGCTCCTGGAGCGAACATTAACTATATTTCTGGACATGCGATTTTTGAAGCCACTCATGGCACCGCACCTAAATATGCAGACAAAGATGTTGTGAACCCTGGTTCCGTGATTCTGTCCGGTGTAATGTTGCTGGAGCATCTGGGCTGGCAGGAAGCAGCAGATCTGATTTATAAAGGTATGGAAACAGCTATTAATAACAAGACCGTGACTTATGACTTTGCCCGCCTGATGGAAGGCGCAACTGAACTGAAATGCTCTGCATTTGCCGACGAGATTATTAATCACCTCTAAGAGACTGGCTCAACCAACTGAATATATTGAAGTTTAGCTAATACAAGCTATACCGACACCGTTCTAGGAGGAGAATCCTTGGCAATCAAACGTTATAAAATTACAGTTGTAGGTGCCGGTTTTACTGGTGCTACTACAGCTCTTATGCTTGCTCAAAAGGAGCTTGGTGACGTTGTGCTGCTTGATATCCCACAAATGGAGAACACTACCAAGGGGAAGGCACTAGATATGCTGGAAGCAGGTCCTGTACAGAAATTTGACAGTCAAATTACAGGAACCTCAAGCTATGAAGATGCTGCGGATTCAGATATTGTAATCATCACTGCAGGGATTGCCCGTAAACCTGGAATGAGTCGCGATGATCTCGTGAACACCAATGCAGGTATTGTGAAGTCGGTATGCGAGAACATAAAACGTGTAGCACCAGATTCCATTGTAATCATTCTGAGCAATCCAGTTGACGCTATGACCTATGCGGCATTTAATGCGCTGGGTTTTCCGAAGAGTCGCGTAATTGGACAATCCGGAGTGCTGGATACAGCCCGCTATAACACGTTTATTGCACAAGAGCTGAAGGTATCCGTTGAAGATGTACGTGGTTTCGTATTAGGCGGACATGGCGACGATATGGTACCGCTCGTAAGGTATTCCAGTGTCGGTGGCATCCCAATTGATACATTGATATCTGCGGAGCGTATTGATGAGATTGTGCAACGTACACGTGTGGGTGGCGGAGAGATTGTTAACCTCTTAGGAAATGGTAGTGCTTATTATGCACCAGCGGCTTCTTTAGTTCAGATGGCGGAAGCTATCTTGAAGGACAAAAAACGGATCATTCCGGTTATCGCCTTGCTCGAAGGAGAATATGGCTATGATAACCTGTTCATGGGTGTTCCGGCGTTACTTGGTGCCAATGGTATCGAGAAGATTTTTGAACTGGAGCTTACAGCTGAGGAAAAAGCGGCTTTAGATAAGTCTGCTGAGTCCGTGCGTAGCGTAACAGCTGTAATAACTGTATAGATTGTGACAGAGGTATGAAGAAACCCCCATTTTGTTTACTTAAAATGGGGGTTTCCTTTTCTTCTTAAGCAATAATGGGTATAATTAAATGTAACTATTATCACAGTTAAATCGGAGGAGATATGTTATGGATTGGAACGTTTTGTTTTTCTTACATATGATCGGAACCTTGGCACTTGGCTTCTACCTTGTGCTACCCTTCATTCTAGGACGTGCAGAGAAACTGTCGTCTGGGGCGAAAGAAGGAACTTTAAGTGCCGTAACCGGATTTAATCGTTTTGCGCAGTATGGATTGGTGATCCAACTCCTTACAGGCGGTTATATGATGACCAAAGGTGATTATTCAGTAGCGTGGATGATTATTGTTGTTGTGTTACTGCTAGCGATGTTTGCGCTTGGCGGTATTATGAGCAAGCCTTTGCGTCTTGCAGCAGCTGGAATTCGTGAGAACCGCGACGTTAGCGCAGAGACTGGCAAATTGCGCACACTTAGTGCACTGCTTACGGTGTCATTGCTATTGATGGTATTCTTCATGGTGTTTAACGACATAGTTTAACTTACAGCGAATTATACCCGCCTCCGTAATGGAGAGCGGGTTTTTCGTATGTTCCGGTGATTTATCTTCATAAACGTTAATCCCTGATAGGATTAGTATAAGATTTCGGCCGGTAGTTTAAGGGAGAAACACCCGTCCATCGCTTGAATTGTCGGCTGAAGTGGCTCTGGGAAGCAAACCCGAGTTGTTCAGAAATCATCTGTATTTTTAAATCGGTATGAAGCAGTAAATGTTTTGACTTCTTTAATCTTAGGTTAGTTATGTACTGCCTAGGAGATATCTTATACACCTTTGTAAACAACTTATGGCACTGCACCCGACTTAAGCAAAGCTGCTCAGCAATCAAATTAACCGTGAGCTCCGGTAAATGAATATTGGCTGCAATATATTTTTCGATCTGATGAGCAGTTTCCACCTCGTACAAAGAGTTTGCTTGTCTCGCTGTGTTGGAATTCTCTGAATTCGAGAGCTGTACATCAATGAGTTCAGTCAAAATCATCAGAATGATCGCTTGCAAACGAAGCCTTTCTTTTACAAGGATCATTTCTTCAATTTCCTCGGGAAATCCAGTGGATGCCGTCCTGGCGAGAATATTGTTCTTAATAAATTCATCCAAATGTTCCAACTGGTGATTTAATCCCGAACGCTGCATTTGTTGGTTATTCCATTTCTGTACAGCCTGAGATTGAAACCATTCACGAAACTTTAAATCGTCAATATCGAAATGAAAGGAGAGGTAGATATAGTTGCTCAGGCCTGAATTAACTACATAATGACGTAAGCCAGGCGGAATGATTAACCAATCCCCTTTACCAAAGGCGATGGAGCTTCCTTCTACATATTGATGGGAGTTGCCATCGTAGCAATACAATAGTTCGAAGATTTTGTGATGATGATCAGGGTATGCCCACCCAGATTCTGCTACACGATAATGAACACCGATCAACTGCAGTGTACTTATAATGTTCGGAAAGCTGACTTTGTAAGCGATAGGAGTTCTCCTCCTTAGGATCAATAGGGATGTTCTTAATTATATCAAGGATACCTATACATATGACCGTTTTGCAGTGTGAGCCGTTGATCAATTCCAAGTTTTACGTTACAAAAGGTCAAAAAAAAGAATGAAATCATCATTTGAATCACTTTAGAGAAAAGGGATAATGGAGGAACCTAGGTAAGTACTTCGAGAAACGGAAGGAAGTGTAATGAAGTGAGAAAGCTGTGTAGGGATATACTAATCTTATCTTCTTTACTTATGGCTTCATTGACTCTTACTCACGGTATAACAGAGGCAGCCCTTATTAAAGATGGGGTAGAGGGGCAACCTCCAATCCAAATTGCAAACGCATACAAGCTTAATTTTACAAACCAAGTTAAAGCAGGGTATCAATCCGTTAGGTATGATCCTAATCGCGGTGCGCAATTGTATGACTCATCATTAGGTTATGGTTTTGTCCAAGAGACCAACGCTTTACCCGCTAGAGAAGTGCATACCGATTCAATTACATCCGATGGAACAGGTTTTTTCATCACAGAATCTTATTTTTTTGCTGAACCTAAATCTGAAAAGGATAATTATAATAACTACGGCATGGCGTTTCGAATGGATGCTTCCCCTGGAACCTACAACGTATATGTAAAAACGACTTCTGACGCAGAGGATGGGATCGTGTCAGTATCAGGAATGCAGACCAGCCGCTTGTTGAAAAGTGGACATTGGGACGCGGCAAAGCTTGTACCCGTCAAGCATACGGCTGTAGCCAAAGGGAAAGAGTGGACTTATACGTATGTAAACGGCCGTGACCATATAGATATTGAGATTGAACCGAACAAAGTGAACACAGCTGTAGGGATTGAGGAGATCATACTGGAACCGATTTTGCCACAGCATAGAGCAGCTGGAGCTCTTCCGAATTTATTTATACTTGGAGATTCCACGGTCAAGTCCTACACCTTCGACGAAGCGCCAATGAGTGGTTGGGGCCAGATTATTGGCAGTATGTTTAATCAACATAAAGTGAGTGTAACTAACTATTCCATGGGAGGACGCTCGTTTAAAAATGCCTATACAGAAGGTCGACTTAACGACATTTTACTGAGTGGCAGCATTGGGGATTATGTGTTTATTCAATTCGGACACAATGATGAGAGTGCAGATGAGTTCAGACGTTACGGCAGAGGTTCGACTGAGGCAATGTATGAAAACTACCTTAAAGAAGTTTATCTCCCTGCGATCCAAGCCCGGGGCATGATACCAGTACTGGTAACGCCAATGTCCAGAATTAAAGGGAATGCAAGTCCGGGATATATCTATGAGAATTCTTTTAAATCAAGAAAGTTTGTAGATATTCTTAAACGGGTTGCAGATGAATCTGGAGTTACACTTATTGACCTTAACTCGGAAAGTCTGAAATATTATAACGAGATCGGAGGAGAAGCGATAACAGCCCTCTTCATGTCAATTGAAGCCGGAGAAACGCCAGGCAAAACAAATGACGGAAGTTACGCTAACGGGCATCCTTCAAAGAAAATCGATGGGACTCATTTTAAAGAAGCGCTCGCCAAACAATTTTCGCGGATGATTGTTACGGAGCTTGTAGAGAAAGGTGCTACTGGCGATTCTACTGCTGCCTCCATTACTGCTTATCTTAAAGGGAACGTTAAGCATGCGGCACTAACAGGCAACTGGGATAAGGTTTTTCCGGAAATAACTAATGATACGACGACCGGGGAAGCTGCTTATTACCGCAATCAAATTGAAAAATTAATCCAGCTGGGAGTAATGGGCAAAGACCGTCAAGGGAATTTTAAGCCAGATACGGAGATGACAGTTGCTGAATTCACACGCAGTATTTCTAAGTTAATGAAAGTGGAAAGATCAGATCTTGCCTATTATCCGAAAGGTAAGCTGTCACGTGAAACGATGGGTGCTATTCTCTATGATGTTTACCAAGTAAAGTTTGCTAATAAACCTAAGTACATGACTGATTATAACGGCACAGCAGTAGTGCCAGGAGATCCTGGTTATGATTTCAATCTGGATCCAGGAGCTAGAGGAGCGATGTACTATCCACTTGTATCCTGGCAGCAGCTGGTTGATACGGCGGACATTTCTCCTTTTTTAATTTCAAAAGTGAAAAGTGCTTATGAATTAGGGCTTATTAGATCTGAAGTGGGGATTGCTAGAGGCCAAATGGTCAATGGGACAGAACTAGAACCTAAAGCCATAGTGACCCGGGAGAAAGCAGCTAAAGCTCTTTATTTTATGTGGGTACTGGAACATGGAGTGAATGCAGAAAATCATGTTTCTTCTTTGAAATAGTTAGGGTGAACAATTCAAGGCACAGCAGCGATGCTGTGCCTTTTTGTATGCAGTGAAGTCCTCTCCACTTACAGCAGTTTACATCCACGGTTGTTTATTTCTACTTGCATTGTGGTAAGTAAGATTCGTAAAGCGATTTAAGAAAATGACAAACCCAGCGTATAAACGTGCATTGTTGTGCCATCCTAAGATGATCAGTTAACTATCAATTTGCTTAACGAGAGGAGATAGGGAAGATGTCAGGCAATAATAAACAAGCTACAAAAACCTTACCCCCACAGGAGCAGCATCATCAGCCAGGGATTGAGAGTGAAATGACGCCGCTGCCCAAATACGAGCCGGCAAATTATAAAGCAGCAGGTAAACTGCAAGACAAGGCGGCGTTGATTACCGGTGGAGACAGCGGAATTGGGCGTGCAGTTGCTGTGCTTTTTGCTAAAGAAGGTGCTGATGTGGTCATTTCATATCTTAATGAACACTCAGATGCAGAGGAAACTAAACGTCAGGTCGAGCAGGAAGGCCGCAAATGTATCCTAATTCCAGGTGATATCGGTGACGAGAAATTCTGTAAGGATCTTATTAAACAGACGGTAGAGGGCTTAGGAAAGCTTGATATTCTCATCAATAACGCGGCGGAGCAACATCCGCAAGCTAAGATCGAGGATATTACTTCCGAGCAGCTAGAGCGTACTTTCCGTACGAATATATTTGCGATGTTCTATTTAACAAAAGCAGCTATGCCTCATTTAAAAGCAGGATCTACAATTATAAATACAACTTCAATTACCGCTTATCGCGGAAGCCCGCAGCTGCTGGACTATTCATCAACTAAAGGAGCTATCCTGAGTTTCACACGATCTTTGTCCACGAATCTGGCGGAGAAGGGCATACGGGTAAACGGTGTAGCACCAGGTCCAATCTGGACACCGCTAATTCCCTCTACCTTTGATGCGAAGCAGGTTAGCGAGTTTGGAGGCACGCAGCCTATGAAACGGCCTGGACAACCAGAGGAGCTGGCGCCAGCCTATGTATATCTTGCCTCTGACGATTCCAGTTATGTGACTGGACAGGTTATTCATGTAAATGGTGGCGAGGTAGTAAACGGTTAGATTAGTACAGCTAATGTGAATAAATGGGTGTATTTCAATAAAAAAATATGTTACTATAAACCACGTTAGCATTTTAAAATTGTATATTTATGTCACTAGGGGTGCCGATTGGCTGAGACGGAATGGATTTCCGGACCCTTTGAACCTGATCTGGTTAAGACCAGCGTAGGGAAGTGGAGAACGAATTTCTGTTGTCGGGCTATTTGTAGTACCGTCTATATACAGATTCTGACTGCCTTCCTTACGGGGGCAGTTTTTTTGTTTTTTACTGGCCTACAGGGAAGTGAGAGAGAGGAGATCGCGAGTGGTACAAGCTGAGATCCATCTAATATCAGACGGCAAGCAGCTGTTGAGACAATTTGTTGAACTGGCTGTCACGGTGCAGACATGGGTCGATTATATTCACTTAAGAGAGAAGCAATGTCCAGCACGCGAACTGCTCTCTGCGGCACAGGAGCTGTTGGCTGCCGGTATACCCGCTACCAAACTGATAATCAATGACCGGATCGATGTAGCATTGGCAGCTGGTGCCGCGGGTGTTCAGTTGGCTGGGCACAGTCTGAGCCCGCTTACAGCCCGGCGAATTGCACCTCAGCTTTGGCTGGGGAGATCGGTTCATTCTCCGGAAGAAGCGGCGAATGCTTCAGAGCAGGGAGCTGATTATTGCTTGTTTGGCCATGTATTTCCCTCGGCGAGCAAGCTAGGGCTGCCCGCACGTGGGTTAGAGCTGCTTGCAGAAACGGTGAAGACTAGCTCTATTCCTGTAATTGCGATTGGCGGAATTGGTCCCGCTAATGCGGCGCAGATCATTAGGCAAGGCGCGGCAGGAATTGCTGTGATGTCCGGAATTTGCGGAGCGGATGATCCTTATGAGGCCGCCAAAGCTATTCATAAGGCGGTTCATTCATAGCCGGGAGGTAAAAGCATAGGCGAAGGGGGTGATTCAGAATGAGACTGTTGATTAACGGGAAATCCGCAGAGTGTTCTGGTGGTATTCAAACTATAGCTGATTTGATCAGTCTTCCTGAGTGGTCGGGTCGTCTGATGATCATTGAGCTGAATGGAGAAATTGTCAGTAAGGAGAATTATGAAAGTACTGCTCTGAGCGAGGATGATCGTTTGGAACTGGTGCACTTTGTTGGTGGGGGTTGAGATGGAGCGGTATAGAATTTTGAGAAATTTCTAAGAACCAAAGGGAGGTAATTTCATGCATGACCCGTTACATATTGGAGGCATCGAATTAACTAGTAGATTATTTATCGGAACCGGAAAATATAGCCGGAATGCTCTGATCCCCGGAGTGATCGCAAGCTCTGGTTCTCAGGTGATTACTGTAGCGCTTCGCCGAGTGGACCCGGAAGGTGGAGCAGAAAATATCATGAACCACATTCCCGGCCACATGACTCTTCTGCCTAATACCTCAGGAGCGCGTACAGCGGAAGAGGCAGTCCGTATTGCGAGATTAGCAAGAGCTGCGGGACTGGGGAACTGGGTGAAGATCGAAGTGATCAATGATCAGAAATACCTGCTTCCAGATAATCTGGAGACCATACGAGCTACAGAGATTCTAGCGGCGGAGGGTTTTGTAGTACTGCCATATATGAGTCCGGACCTTTCGGCTGCTTTACGTCTGAGAGATGCCGGTGCTGCTGCTGTGATGCCGCTTGGTGCGCCGATCGGGACGAATCGCGGCCTGCGCACCAAGGAGCTCGTGCGTATTCTTATTGAAGAAGTGAATTTGCCGATTATTGTAGATGCCGGAATTGGCAAGCCCTCGGAAGCGGCGGAAGCAATGGAGATGGGGGCCGCTGCTGTTCTGCTTAATACGGCTATCGCAACGGCACGTAATCCGCTCGTCATGGCGGAAGCGTTCCGCGAGGCGATATCCGCTGGCCGCAAAGCTTATTTGGCAGGACTCGGTCCTGTAGAAGAAGTTGCTTTTGCTTCGTCACCGTTGACTGGATTTCTGAACTGAATTTGATAGGTTCACCAAAGGAGGGAGGATTAGCATGAGCTTTTTTGACACACTGGTCCGCTTGGAGCAGTATCCTTATGAGCAGCTGTGGAAGGAGTTCCGGGAGGATGACGTTAAGCGGGCGCTTGGAAAAGACAAGCTGAACGAAAATGATTTGCTGGCATTGCTCTCTCCAGCAGCAACGCCGCTGCTAGAGGAGATGGCGCAAGCTGCTCAGCGACTGACCCGTGCACATTTTGGTTATTCGATGCAGCTGTTCACACCGATGTATCTTGCCGATTTTTGTGTGAATCATTGTACCTACTGCAGCTTCAGCTCCATTTATGATTTTCCGCGTAAAAAGCTGTCCTTGGAGGAGGTTCGCAGGGAGGCTGAGAAGATTGCAGCTACAGGTCTGCGGCATATCCTCATTTTGACTGGTGAATCGCGCCGGGAGAATCCTGTCTCATATATTAAGGATTGTGTAGTTGTACTTAGAGAATTTTTTTCCTCCGTCAGTATTGAGATAAATCCTCTATCGACTGCCGAATATAAAGAGCTTCTTCAAGCAGGCGTGGATGGATTAACACTATACCAAGAGGTTTACCACCAGGAGACTTACAAAAAGCTGCATGTTAAAGGGCCTAAAAGAAACTACCGGAATCGCCTGGATGCACCTGAACGCGGCTGTCAGGCAGGTTTTCGTTCTGTGAATATTGGTACGTTGCTCGGGATGTACGATTGGCGGCAAGAGGCATTCCAAAGTGCCATGCATGCCCGCTATCTACAGGATCGGTATCCAGATTGCGAGATCAGCCTGTCACCCCCACGGTTTCGGCCTTATTTAGGGGAATTTAACCCAGAGTGCGATGTTACCGATCGATCACTAGTGCAGATTATTTTGGCATACCGGTTATTTTTACCCCGTTCGGGCATTACTTTATCTACAAGAGAGCCTGCCTCTCTACGCGATCATTTAATTCATCTAGGAATAACTAAGATGTCAGCCGGGGTCACTACTGAGGTGGGCGGTCACACTAATGCAGGGGGAACTCCGCAATTCGAAATATCCGATAGCCGCAGTGTGCAGGAGATTACGGAAATGCTATATACGAAGGGTTTGCAGCCGATTTTTAAAGACTGGGATATCCTGACTGAATCAGTAACGTAACGCTTGTATTTTTATTATTAATCACTAAAGGGACCCCTGCGAGATTCATGCGGAGGTCCTTTTTTCTATTGTGTAGATGGTGTTTAGTTTCCGGCAGAGAGCTCATCGAGAGACATTTCGAAGCTCGGTGCCATATGAGTCAGAAAATAATCCACTTCCTGCAGGCCAAGCCCACGAAGTTTTGCTGCTGTCTGCTCCTTCGCGGCGGCAAATTCTCGGTTGCCTGCAGCAACCTCCCATACGCATTTCAAATAAGCATCCAGCCGATCAGCGGCTTTCACATAGCTGTGCAGCAGAATGTCCTCCGAATCGGGAGGGCTGTCTTCCGGTCGTATGAGCTGAGTGTAGATGCTTTTTAGCTCTGATGGAATCATTCCAGTTAAGCGATCAGCCGCAACTTTTTCCATTTCGCGGAAGCTGGTGAGCAAGCGAGGATTGTTGTATTTTACCGGCGTGGCAATGTCGCCTGTGAATACTTCGCTGGCATCATGGAAAAGAGCTATGGTTGCTGCTCGTTCCGCGTTTAATGAACGCCCGAAATGTACATTACCAATGGAACAGAGCATATGTGTGAGCAATGCAACATGAAAAGAATGCTCAGCGACGTTCTCCGGTGCGGTGCTGCGCATCAAGCTCCAGCGCTGAATATACTGAAGACGATATAGATAGGCAGAAAAATGGTAGCTCAATTTTAAAGTAACCCCTTTCATGCGGTGCTAGGTATGATATTATTATACTAATTGTATCAAACTTTAGATAACCTGGAACTGCCGAGAGGAGCTTGAATGAAGATGCAGCATTTTGAAGACAGTATTTATAACCTTATCGTAGAAACTTCCACGAATTTGCCGGGAGATGTACGCCGGGCAGTTGCAAAAGGTCGCGCGCTGGAAGACAGGGCTACCCGGTCCGGTCTTGCTTTAACCACGATTGCACAAAATATCGGAATGGCTGAGCAGCAAGTGTCTCCGATCTGTCAGGATACGGGAATGCCTACATTTATCATTCACACCCCTGTGGGAATCAATCAGATTGAGATGAAAAAAGATATTCATAATGCCATTGTACGAGCGACCAAGAATGGTAAACTTCGTCCCAATTCTGTAGATTCATTAACAGGTGAGAATAGCGGAGATAACTTGGGTGCAGGCACACCAGTCATTCATTTCGAACAATGGGAAGAGGATAAAATAGACGTTAGACTTATTCTGAAGGGTGGAGGCTGCGAGAATAAAAATATTCAATACAGTCTCCCGGCAGAATTAGAAGGACTCGGCAAAGCGGGTCGGGATCTGGACGGAATCCGTAAATGTATTTTACACGCGGTATATCAGGCGCAGGGACAAGGCTGTAGTGCCGGTTTTATTGGCGTGGGTATCGGCGGTGACCGTACGACTGGCTACGAGCTGGCTAAGAAGCAGTTGTTCCGCAAAGTGGAGGATGTTAATCCGATAGAAGACCTTAGCAAGCTGGAAGACTATATTATGGAGAATGCTAACAAGCTTGGAATTGGCACGATGGGTTTTGGTGGTGAGGTATCGCTGCTGGGCTGTAAGATTGGCGTTATGAATCGTCTGCCAGCTAGCTTTTTCGTATCCGTTGCTTATAACTGTTGGGCCTTCCGCCGCCAAGGGGTGCTGGTTGATCCATCAACTGGCAATATAGAGGATTGGTTATATGAGAGCGGCACAGGGATATCTGTAGATGATGAAGGAGCACATGAATCTGAAGCGGTAATTGCTGAGGGAGCTAACAGCCCAGCGTCTGAGTCGCGGGAAGTACGTCTTACAACGCCGGTAAGTGAAGAGGATATCCGTAGTCTGCGTGTTGGAGACGTGGTTATTTTATCCGGTGAAATGCATACAGGCCGTGATGCTCTGCACAAATATTTAATGGATCATGAGTCTCCGGTAGATCTGGAAGGGGCTGTGATTTATCATTGCGGTCCTGTGATGATGAAAGATGAGGAAGGCTGGCATGTAAAAGCTGCGGGCCCAACTACGAGCATTCGTGAAGAGCCTTATCAAGGCGATATCATCAAAAAATTTGGAATCCGTGCAGTCATCGGAAAAGGTGGTATGGGTCCAAAAACGTTAAAAGCCTTACAGGAGCACGGCGGGGTATACCTCAATGCGATTGGTGGAGCCGCCCAGTATTATGCAGAGTGCATCAAGAAGGTCAACGCTGTTGATTTTATGGAATTTGGTATTCCTGAGGCGATGTGGCATCTTGATGTGGAGGGTTTTGCAGCGATTGTGACGATGGATGCTCACGGCAACAGTCTGCATGCGGATGTGGAAAAAGATTCTGCAGCTAAATTGACTCAATTCAAGGAGCCAGTGTTTAAATAAATGGGGTTACAACCGGTGGATAAGTCATGAGGAGGGCAGATTCTCTGAATGGCTTTTCCATGGGTTTTAATCAAATTATCAGGATTTATATGTTCCAGACTATAAATTATCCTTAAGGAACGCCGAAGGCGTTTTTGCCTGTCCAAAGGAGGACAACGAATGGCACCACATTATATTAGAAATGGGTTTCTTAACGTTACGCCGTATTTTATTGCGGAAGATGCAGACCAATTGATAGATTTTGTTGTGCACTGCTTTGATGCCAAAATTATTGATATGCTGCGAAACGATGAGGGTAGGATTAGGCATGCCGAGGTCAGAATCGGTGATTCCATCATTGAGATTTCCGAAGCGAATGAAAAGTATTCACCGGTACAGCTTGCCATTCATCTTTATGTAAGAAATGTTGATGAGACCTACCGCAAGTGCCTGAATGCCGGGGCCTCTATTATTGAAGAACCACTGGATAAGTCCTATGGAGAAAGAGGAGCAGGGGTTAGAGACCGTCAGGGTAATCAGTGGTTTCTTGCTACCCGTACAGAATAAACTCATGTGTTTTTACAAAAGTAATACAAAGTAACAGTCCAGAGTTAATCAACTCGGGCTGTTATTTTTATATAATCTACTCTGGGGGGCTTATGTCACGGTCATAGTCGTACTGGTATTTTGGAGAAAATGAAGTTAGGATAAAAGATACAATGATAAAGGGAGAGGCAAATCTCAGATGAAACCGTTTCGCGCTCGTCTTACGTTTATACTTATGGCCTTAATCGGTATTTCCATGATTGGTACTGGATTTACGATGGCGCATCTGTTTAAGAGCTCCCATATAACTGCTCTGGAAGAGAATATGTCCCGGGAAATAAGCTTGCTCTCAGGCACACTGGAATTTGTAGATATGAATTCTTCGAATGCGATCCCGTATTACACTGAACAGGCGGAGCATATTTCTAAACTTTTAGATTCTCGGATAACGTTTATTACAAAGTCGGGTAAAGTAATTGGCGATTCTGAGAAAAACCCCTTGGAAATGGACAACCACTCTAATCGTGAAGAAGAAATAGGGGCTGCGAAAGAGGGAACTGGACGGGCAATCCGTTACAGCGAAACTCTAAAGCATGAGATGCTATATGTGGCTGGAAAGGTAACTTCAGATCAGGGATTTGACGGCTATATTCGGGTCTCAATGGGACTTGATGCTGTAACGCAAGGTCTTAAGCATGCATGGATGATTATGGCTGCAGGTCTAATTATCTTGTTCTTGTCAGCAACGATTGTGAGCTATAAAGTAGCTTCAAGCATGACTTCCCCGTTGGAGCAAATCACAAGAGTCGCCCGGCGGATTACCGATCTGGATTATGATGCCAGAGTTCATTTGAAGCGTAAAGATGAAGTTGGACAGCTGGCTACAGCGATTAATGCGATGGCAGACAGTCTTCAAGACCAGCTCAAGACGATTCGTGATAATGAGGATCTGCTGCAAAGCGTGCTGGATAATATGACTGGCGGCATCATAATGATCAATGCGGAAGAAGAGATTGCGCTGCTCAATCGGGCTTCAGAGCGAATGCTTGATGTCAGCAACAGTGAAATGGCGGGTCATTCGTACAAAGAGTTAAAACGGCATTATGAGCTAACCCGTCTGCTTGAAGAAGGGGTATTAAGCCGGGAGCCGATTCATGAAGAGCGAAGTATTTATAACCCAAGAGAGCGAATTGTACGGATGGACGCGGTTCCGATGATCCAGGATGGTACGTACAGAGGTATGCTTTTCCTATTGCAAGAGGTTACGGAAATTCGCCGTTTGGAGCGGATGCGCAGTGAATTTGTCGCTAACGTATCGCATGAACTAAAGACTCCGGTTGCAGCGGTCAAAGGGTTTGCCGAGACCTTACTGGGAGGCGGAGTTAAAGATGAGAAGACGGCGAGATCCTTCCTGCAAATTATATATGATGAGAATGAGCGTTTAAATCGCTTGATTGGAGATATTCTGGAATTATCTAAAATCGAATCTAAACGGGTGCAGCTCGATTGCTCACCGGTTCATATCATTGAATTCTTTGATTCCGTGCTGGGAACCATCAGTAAAGTCGCTGAGAAGAAAAACATTAGTCTTAATGTAGAGGTTCCTGAGGAGCTGTTCATTGAGGCGGATGAGGATAAGCTGCGTCAAATCTTTATGAATCTTTTCTCTAATGCGATTAATTACACACATGAAGGCGGAAACGTAAAGGTCTACGTTAAGAGTCTACTGAAACCAGACGGCTCCGAAAATTTTCAATTTACTGTTAGCGATACGGGTATGGGGATTCCTAAAAAAGATCTGCCGCGTATTTTTGAACGTTTTTACCGTGTGGATAAGGCAAGATCCAGAAGCTCCGGTGGAACGGGATTGGGGCTGTCTATTGTGAAGCATTTGGTAGATATGCACCATGGAGTGATTTCAGTTGAAAGTGATCTGGGAATCGGCAGTTCCTTTGTGATTGAATTGCCTTTGCTGCAGGAAGAAAAGACCGATTAGATTTTTGTAAATTCACTTTTTCAATTTTACACTAAGTTAACATTACGGTGATATGATGGTTTTGTTGCTGTTTTGTAAAAATCAAACTATATGGAAGACGGGGGAACCTATGGCTCAACGATTGCTTGTCATTGAAGACGAACCGACACTAGCCCGGCTGCTGTCCTATAACTTAACGCAGGAAGGTTACGAGGTGACGGTAGAGGATCATGGAACGGCAGGATATGATCGTGCGACGAGGGAACCTTTTGACTTGATCGTATTGGATCTGATGCTGCCAGGAATGAATGGCATTGACATCCTTGATAAATTGCGTGGACAAGGTATCCGCACACCTATTATCGTATTGACTGCTAAAAATGCTGAAGAAGATGTGGTTAGAGGGCTGAAATCCGGTGCTGATGATTATATAACCAAACCTTTTGGAGTATCCGAATTGCTTGCAAGAGTGAGCGCTGTATTACGGCGGATTTCCGGCCTTGCTGAGGAGGCTCCACAAGAGACACCTATATCTGCTTCAACGATCATTCTGGGACAACTAGAAATCTATCCTGAGCGGTATGAAGTTTCCTTAGGAGGACATAGCATCAACCTTCGACCTAAAGAGTTCGAGGTATTGTTATATTTGGCCCGTAAACCCGGGGTAGTGCTGACAAGAGATGATCTTATGAACGCTGTTTGGGGCTTTGATTATATTGGTGGACAGCGTACAGTTGATGTGCATGTAAGTTCACTCCGTAAAAAGCTTGAGCTAGATCCAGAATCCGTTCATATCGATTCCATTCGAGGTGTAGGTTATAAATTAGTTGTTAACAAAAAGAGAGCTCCGGTCATTTAGCATGACGGGAGTTTTCTTCTTTATCCCGTTCATAAACAAGATTCAGGTGAGATTACACGCCGAATTGTAGGGAATACTATCACGTGGACTAATTCATCTTCACCAATTTTACATTGCGTTAACATTTCTCTCCAACTGTATTTACATTAAAAGCTTATTATGGAGAACGAAGATGATGAGAAGGAGACGTAAATACTAATGAAATCCATCATTGACATAGAGAAACTTGATCTCTACTATGAGTCATTTCACGCACTGAAGAATGTGAATCTGCAAATTCCGGAGAAACAGGTTACTGCTTTTATCGGACCTTCCGGTTGCGGAAAATCCACTCTGTTGCGCACGCTGAATCGTATGAATGATATGATTCCTGGTACACGTATTGAAGGAACTGTAAACATCGGTGGCAAAAATATTTATAGTGACGAGGTAGAGGTAGAAAGCCTGCGTAAACAGGTCGGCATGGTATTCCAACAGCCAAATCCTTTTCCAAAGTCGATTTACGACAATGTAGCTTACGGTCCTCGCCTGCATGGCATTCGTTCAAAGAGCGAACTGGATGAGATTGTAGAGCAAAGTCTGCGTCATTCCGCGCTGTGGGAGGAAGTTAAAGATTTTCTGAAAAAATCTGCCCTTAGCTTGTCCGGCGGACAGCAGCAACGGCTGTGTATTGCCCGAGCTTTGGCAGTTCAGCCGGATATCCTGCTCATGGATGAAGCAACGTCTGCACTGGATCCTGTGTCTACGCTCAAGATAGAGGAGCTTGTACAGGAATTAAGAAGTAAGTATACAATCGTTATGGTTACTCATAACATGCATCAGGCGGCACGTGTATCTGGTCGAACCGTGTTTTTCTTGAATGGTGTAATTGTAGAGGCGGCGGATACAGAGGTGTTGTTCTCGACTCCTAAGGATTCCCGCACCGAAGATTATATTTCTGGACGTTTCGGCTGATACGGGCTACAAGGGCGCTCGTCCTTGGAAATGGCAAGCTGACCATACATTAATGAGGAGGATCGCTCTTACTATGATTCGCAGAAAAGAATTTGATAAAGATTTGGAAGAGCTGCGCAGTCTGCTGCAGCAGATGGGTGAACATGTAATAGATGCTCTTGGTGGAGCAATTGTTGCTTTACAGAATCTTGATACTGTGCGCGCTCAGGAAATCATTAAAGCAGATTTGCAGCTGAATGCCATGGAAGATAAAATCATGGAAATTGGCTCACGGCTAATTATTACGCAGCAGCCTGTAGCAAAAGATTTGCGCCGCATTATCGTTGCTTTCAAAATATCTAGCGATTTGGAACGTATGGGTGACTTGGCTATTGATGTTGCGAAAGCAACTATGCGCATCCATGGACAGCAGCTGATCAAGCCGCTTGTAGACATTCCGCGTATGGCGGAAATTGTGACGACCATGATTGATGAGGCTATCCAGTCTTATCTGGATGAGAACACTGATCTGGCTTATAGAATGGCACAAGATGATGATCAGGTCGATCAATTATATGGTTCGATGATCAATGAGCTATATAGTTATATGGTGGCAAAACCGGATTCTGTGTCCCAAGCTATGTTATTAACGCTGGTAGGCCGTTATATTGAACGGATTGCCGATCATGCGACTAACATTGGTGAGAGTGTTGTTTATCTGGTCACAGGCAGCCGTCCGGACTTGAATCAGTAATTTGTACTCACACATCTTTTGTTATATCTTTAGTTAAACTAAGTAGCCGCCCTTTTAAAAGGGCGGCTACTTGTTGTATATCCTTAACATATCAGCTTATCCCACTGTTTAGGTTGGTAAAGCCGTTTCTACTTGTACAGGGCATATGGTAAGATGTAAGGAGTAAGCATGAAAAAGGCGAGGTGCACTATGGACAAGTTGATACTTATAGATGGAAACAATATTATTTACCGTGCTTTTTTTGCGATGCCCCCGCTGACGAATACAGCAGGGCAACAGACAAATGCGGTGTACGGATTTACAACGATGCTGCTTCGTTTAATCGAAGAACATAAACCGACACATATGATTGTCGCTTTCGATGCAGGGAAAGTTACTTTTCGGCATGAAGGTTATCAGGATTATAAGGGCGGCCGGCAAAAAACACCGCCCGAGCTCTCCGAGCAGTTCCCATTGCTGAAGGAATTGCTGACTAATTTAGGTGTACCGCAGTTTGAAATTGGCAATTATGAGGCTGATGATATTATTGGCACCATTTCGCGCCAGGCGGATGAAGCGGGACGGCAGGTTATGATCGTGTCGGGAGACAAGGATATGTTGCAGCTGGCCTCTGAGCATACGACCGTTGCTTTAATCCGCAAAGGGGTCACTGAAGTTGAGCTTTATGGGCCGGAACAAATCCGGGAGAAATATGACCTAACCCCAGAGCAGATCATTGATCTTAAAGGGCTGATGGGCGATGCGAGTGACAACATCCCGGGAGTACCCGGCGTAGGTGAGAAGACAGCTTTGAAGCTGCTGCATCAATTTGGATCGGTGGAAGGTGTCTTAGCTGGAACCGGTGAGCTAAAGGGTAAAATGAAAGAAAAACTGGAAACCCATGCGGAAGATGCGGTAATGAGTAAAAAATTAGCGACCATCTATCGCGAAGTGCCGCTTGAGCATTCGTGGGAAGACATGGTCTTTAATGGAATTTCAGCGGATACAGCCGGCCCAGCGCTTGCCAAGCTGGAATTTAAATCACTGTTGGAACGTTTGTCTCTTAGTGCTTATGCTCCTGTTGCCGAGGGAGAGGAGAGTGCGGCTGAAGTAGAAGCTGCGGCACTTGATATTACGATCGTAAGTGAAGAAGAACTTAAGGGGCTAAGTGAAGCCCTGGCTGACATTTCAGCGCTGCATGTGGAATCGAATGGAGATAATCCGCATCGTGCCGAGGTAATCGGAATAGGATTGTCCTCTCTGGAGCGGCATTACTATGTGCCGTTTGAATTACTGCATAAACCGGCTGCTGCGAAGCTGCGTGATTGGCTAGGAGATGAAAAGGCTCCGAAAAGTGGATATGATCTTCACCGCGCTGATTTGGCTTTACACTGGCAGGGAATTGCTTTTGCAGGTGCAGCCCATGATGTGCAGCTGGCGGCTTATTTGCTTGATCCTACGGAGGCTAATCAGAATCTAAACGATCTCACTGCTAAATACGGCTTGCCGCGGCTCTCTCCTGATGAAGAGGTATTTGGTAAAGGTGCCAAATACAAAATCCCTGAGCTTGAAGTCTTAGGAAATCACGTTGCACGAAAGAGTGCAACGGTTCTTGGAATCGCACAGAAGCAACAGCAGGAGCTGGTGGAGACCGCGATGACAGGGCTATTCGAGGATCTGGAAATGCCTTTGTCACGGATTTTGGCGGATATGGAGAAACAGGGGATTGCAGTCAATGCTGGTGATCTTAAAGAGCTTGGAAAAGAATTTGAGGCGCAAATTTCCAAATTGGTCAGTGAAATATACGAGATTTGTGGCACTGAGTTTAATTTGAACTCACCAAAGCAGCTGGGTGAAATCTTGTTTGTAAAGCTAGGTCTGCCTGTCGTCAAGAAGACGAAGACGGGTTATTCCACGGATGCCGAAGTGCTTGAGAAACTTGCGCCATACCACGATGTGGTGCGTTTGATTTTGCAATATCGCACAATTGCGAAGCTTCAATCTACCTACGTAGAGGGGCTGCTTAAAGAAATTTCCCCGAACACAGGGAAGGTGCATACATTCTACCGGCAGACGATTGCTGCTACAGGACGGCTTAGCAGCCAATTCCCGAACTTGCAGAATATCCCGATTCGTCTAGAGGAAGGACGCAAAATCCGCAAGGTATTCGTTCCATCCGAACCGGGCTGGTCCATCCTGGCAGCCGACTATTCGCAGATCGAACTGCGTGTGCTTGCGCATATTTCAGGTGATGAGCGGATGAAGGAAGCCTTTCTGCATGATATGGATATTCACACGAAGACAGCGATGGATGTGTTCGGTGTGACCGCGGAACAGGTGGACAGCAATATGCGCCGTGCCGCAAAAGCCGTAAACTTCGGGATCGTCTACGGGATCAGTGATTACGGCCTCTCGCAGAATTTGAATATTCCACGTAAGGAAGCCGCTCAATTTATTGAGCAGTATTTCGAGGTATATCAGGGTGTGCGCCGCTATATGGACGATATCGTAGTGGAGGCACGGAAGTATGGTTATGTGACCACATTGCTTGAACGTCGCCGTTATCTGCCGGAGATTAATGCGAAGAACTTTAATCTGCGCTCTTTTGCGGAGCGGACAGCAATGAATACACCTATACAGGGAACAGCAGCGGATATTATCAAGCTGGCGATGGTGCATATGGACAAGGCATTATTTGATCGTGGGCTTAAGAGCCGTATGCTGCTTCAAGTACACGATGAGCTTGTATTCGAGGTGCCAGAGGATGAAATGGAGCTTATGAAGACGCTTTTGCCGGAAGTAATGGGTGGAGCACTGAAGTTATCTGTGCCACTTAAGGCAGAGGTCAGCTTTGGAAGTAACTGGTACGAGGCGAAATAGACTCCCTTTAAGGTGTGCATATCAGCTATAATGTAGTTGAGGTGAAGACATCATGCCGGAATTACCGGAAGTAGAGACAGTCAAGAGAACACTTAATGAGTTAGTTAATGGAAAGCAGATAGAGAATGTAACCGTCCGGTTGGCGCGGATTATTCAGCGTCCGGATGATATTCAGGCTTTTGCCCACCTGCTGGCAGGTCATAGCATTGTTAAAGTTGAACGAAGAGGAAAGTTTTTGCGTATTGTTCTGGATGGTCTGGTGCTTGTGTCACACTTGCGGATGGAAGGCCGTTACGGACTTTTTTTAAATGATGACCCACTGGACAAGCATACACATGTGATTTTTCATTTTACGGATGGAACTGAGCTGCGTTACACGGATGTTCGCCAGTTCGGTACGATGCATCTTTTTCAGATGGGAGAAGATCTTCAGCTGCCGCCTTTAAACAAGCTGGGGCAGGAGCCGCTGGAGCCTTCTTTTACACCGGAGAGGTTTAAGCAGATCGTGTCAGGTAAAAGCACCAAAATTAAATCGCTGCTGCTTAATCAGGAATATATCGTCGGCATCGGCAATATTTATGTAGATGAGTCGTTGCACCGTGCGGGCATCCATCCTGAAGACAGCGCCAAATCGCTCACGGACAATCAATTGGACAAGCTGCATCATGCCATTGTAAGCACGCTGGCCGAAGCGGTTAACGCCGGAGGTTCATCTGTTAAGTCATATGTTAATGGCCAAGGTGAGAGCGGTACGTATCAGCAGCAGCTATTGATTTACGGTCGTAAGGATCAGCCGTGCAGTAACTGTGGAACGATGATTGAGAAGACGGTTGTAGGCGGTCGTGGCACGCATTATTGTCCAAATTGCCAGCGCCCGACTGTTAACTGAATTTGTTGAAATAATAAGGTTGGCACCCACTACTTGTCCCGCCCATATACTGTGTGAAGAATGCTTAATAGAGAACGGAAGCTGAAACGATAAACTTTTCAGTTTGCCGGTT
This sequence comes from Paenibacillus sp. FSL F4-0122, assembly GCF_038002845.1. Classification (NCBI taxonomy): domain Bacteria; kingdom Bacillati; phylum Bacillota; class Bacilli; order Caryophanales; family Paenibacillaceae; genus Paenibacillus; species Paenibacillus sp. FSL F4-0122. The sequence continues at coordinate 140,180 of NZ_JBBODI010000001.1, read as the reverse complement.
CTTCACAGGAGGGATTGCGGGTGCTCAGCCCATTATTTTCACTGCTATTGCTAGCGTTTGCCTTGAGTTTGGACGGTTTTGGTGTAGGAATTACATATGGGCTGCGTAAAATGAAAATACCACTGCTCTCCGTTCTGATTATCTCGCTCTGTTCGGGGGTAGTTATCTGTGTATCGATGCAGGTTGGGGTTTTGCTTGCCAAGGTAGTGTCTCCGAATGCAGCTTCTATGGTTGGTGCGGTTATACTTGTGCTAATGGGGTGCTGGTCACTTGTTCAGATGCTGATGCAAAAAGAGAAAGATGCAGATGGCGGACGTAAAGCTGAAACGGTAGATGAGGGCTCATTTTCCGAGCAGGCTTGGGCAGAGGTAGCTGCTGATTCTGAAGCGGGAACAGAACCTGTTATGAATGATGAACCGTTGAAATCAGCTGTTTTTTCGCTTGAGCTACGCCGTTTGGGGATTGTAGTGCAGATCTTGCGTACCCCGTCTTCTGCGGATATGGATGCCTCAGGAAGCATCTCTTCGATGGAGGCGATGATACTTGGGATTGCGCTCTCTCTGGATGCTTTTGGGGCTGGACTTGGCGCAGCGCTGCTTGGCTTCAATCCGATATGGACATCACTTACAATAGCTTTGTTTAGTGGTACATTTCTATTGCTGGGTATGAAGACTGGACTTAGATTTGCCGGGAACTACTGGATGAAGCATGCTGCCGCATTACCAGCGTTATTATTAATTGCAATGGGAATACTGAAGCTATTATGAGGTGAGTACATGATTATAGGCTTAACCGGAGGAATCGCATCCGGAAAAAGCACAGTGTCTGCACTGCTTGTGAACAAGGGAGCGAGGCTGGTTGATGCCGATGTGATCGCTAGAGAAGTTATGCTTCCCGGGCATGAAGTGTTGGCTGCTGCTGCTAAGCAATTCGGAAAAGAGATCCTTTTTCCGGATGGAACACTGAATAGGGCCAAATTAGGTGAAATCGTCTTTCAAGATCCGGTGGCCCTGCAAACCTTGAACAATTTGACGCATCCTGCCATCCGGCAGGAAATCAAAAAACGTATGTACAGCATGGAGCAGGAAGAGCCGAAGCGGCTTATTATTGTGGATATTCCGCTTCTTTTTGAATCAGGGCTTGAGACCCTGTTCCATGAGATTGTAGTAGTCTACGTTCCCCGTGAAGTGCAAATTGCTCGATTAATGGAACGTAATAGGCTCTCTTTAGAAGAAGCAGAAGCGCGATTGAATGCACAGATGGATATTGAACAGAAACGTAATAAAGCGGACTACATCATCGACAACAGTGGCGATCTTGCGTACACTGAGCAACAGGTTGCTGTTTTTTGGGACAGGCTGGGTTTATCATGAAATGGTTACGTAAAAAAAGAGTACTGCTTCTGCTATTTGTTGGTTTTACGGCAATATTGTTTCTGAGTACAAACTGGATGTCGTGGTTTTATCCCATCCATTTTAAAGACGAGATTCGCAAGCACAGCATCACTTATGAGATAGACCCGTTTCTTGTAACCGCGATTATTCGTGTAGAAACGAACTTTAAAACTGGACGAGAATCCAAAAAAGGCGCACTAGGGCTGATGCAGCTTATGCCGGATACCGCGAAGTGGGCGCTGGAAAAGGCCAAGCTTCCAAACGTATCTATGGAAGAACTCAAGCATGAGCCTTCGGCTAATATTGAACTGGGTACATGGTATCTTTCAACTTTATCCCGTCAGTTCGAAGGCAAACGTACAGCAATTATCGCAGCTTATAATGCTGGGCCGGGAAAAGTTCAACGCTGGTTGGACGAAGGGATCTGGGATGGGACAGATGCAACCATTAAAGATATTCCCATTGGTGAAACCAGGCATTATGTACAGCGCGTTAATTATTACTATGATCAGTACACGGACATTTACAAAGAATTTTAATTTCTGCCGTGTTATGTATAAAAAGAAGTATTAAACGACCTGTAGGTCGTTTAATACTTCTTCAAAAAGCTTATGTTGGTCAGGTTATTTGTATTGACCTGCCAGTTGTTGTTCTGCCAGGGTTACAAGACGTTTAGTGATGTAACCACCGATCGAACCATTTTCATAAGAAGTTTTATTGCCTTGGTAACCATCTGGGGAAAGCGTGATTCCTAGTTCTTGGGCAACTTCGTATTTAAGTTGTTCCAAGGCACCGCGGGAATTTGGAGCTACAAGGTTATTGGAGTTGTTGCTTTGGCTCATTGCTGTTCACCTCCTCTGTTGGTAACTGTATTATGTGCCGGACTTGCCATTATCATTACAAGAAAAAAACGGTGATTTCTGGAAATAATAAAAAAGCCGTTCAAAAGCCGGATTTATAACATTCCGGGACCAATACCATTATGTAATAGGAAGTGATGAAGCTTATGAAATGCCCTTACTGCGATCACACAAATACTAAAGTGCTGGACTCGCGACCAGCGAATGAAAATAAGTCAATCCGTCGTAGGCGTGAATGTGAGCGTTGCAGCAAACGTTTCACTACTTTTGAAATGATTGAAGAGACGCCACTGATTGTAATTAAAAAAGACGGCAGCCGTGAGGAATTCAGTCGTGATAAAATACTCCGCGGTCTTATCCGTGCTTGTGAGAAACGGCCGGTTTCTGTGGAACGTCTAGAAAAGATCGTGTCCGAGGTTGAGAAATCTTTGCGCGGCATCGCCGTTGCGGAAGTGGAAAGCCAACAGATTGGTGAATTCGTGATGGAGCAGCTCTACCCAGTTGATGAAGTGGCTTACGTTCGTTTTGCGTCCGTATATCGCCAGTTCAAGGATATTAACATGTTCATGAAGGAACTCAAGGGGCTGCTGTCCAAGAGTACGGGAGAATTAGAGGGATTATAGGGTTTTGCCCAGTTAGGGCGTTACAGCCAGTCCTAGGGTCTGCTAGGAGTGCTTCTACTGGTTTGTTTCCTCTAAGTTCTCAGCGGGGAATTTGAGTGGAAAAATGAATTTTAAAAAAAGTGTTGACATAGAGGGCGATTTTTTATATTATATAGAAGTCGCCTACGACGCTTGAGTTTATCGGAACAACTCAATTACGACCAAACTAAAATTTAAAAATGTGTGATTACATACATCTGAAATTTCAGTTTGGGGCCATAGCTCAGCTGGGAGAGCGCATCGCTGGCAGCGATGAGGTCAGGGGTTCGATCCCCCTTGGCTCCACCAAACATCATATGGACTCTTAGCTCAGTTGGTAGAGCAGTAGACTCTTAATCTATTTGTCCAGGGTTCGAGCCCCTGAGAGTCCATCCTAAAGAAACGGCAGAAATGCCGTTTCTTTGCTGTTTGGGGAGTGAGTGACTTTTGATTTGGTTTTGATCGTGGTATAGTTTGGGTAGATAAAAGCGGCTTCGGAAGTTTAGTCAGGAAATAGACCGCATTCCTTTGCGAGAGGGCGGTCTATTTCTTTTTGAGGTAGTTGAGCAATGCAATAATGAACATGCCGAACATGAACATCAGTGATAATTGCTGACTCCAATTACAGACAATCCATATCTAAAGAAACAGCAAGATGCTGTTTCTTTTTTTGTGTGCGCCCAGCATGGGCGCTATCTATAGGGTTGAAGTCCCGAATGGCGAAGGCAGTAGTAGCCATTAGCTTAAGGCAAGGGTGTCCACCGCGAGGTGGAATCTGAAGGAAGCCAGCGGCAAATCTCCGGTCTGAGGAATACGAACTTCATACAAGGCTAACGTAGGCTGGATGAGGTTGCACAACAAACCAAAGTCCATACTGCCAAAGGCGTACGAGAGTAAATGAAGCAGATAGATGGAGAGGAAGATAGCGTTCTTACCTGGGGAGATCTGTGTGATAGGCGAGTATACTTCGTAACCCTACTTGTGAGAGTAGGCTGAGTGCACAGAAGTCAGCAGACGCCATAGTACGCAAGCTGTTGCAACAGCTGCGGAAGGGCTGAACATGGAATAGGATTTATACATCCAGGCGTTCAAGATGAGCGATGAATGCAGAAAAAAAAATCCGAAAGGACCTGACTGAAGAAGGAAACGGTGAATCCCGTGGGGGTCTTCAGCAGGGCGGAGTTCATCTTTGGCACAAATGGAAGGTATAAATCACGTAAAGAGAGGTTAAAAAAAAATGTTGGAGCAACTGCTATCACGGGAAAATCTTCTGCAAGCCTTAAAGCGTGTTGAAGCGAATAAAGGAAGTCATGGCGTAGATGGGATGTCCGTAAAATCCTTACGAGAACACATCGTACAAAACTGGCAGACCTTGCGGCATGCCATAGAAGAAGGAACCTATGAACCGAGCCCCGTGCGCCGAGTCGAAATCCCGAAACCCGGTGGCGGAGGTGTTAGGTTACTAGGAATACCTACCGTGACAGATCGAATGATTCAACAAGCAATCGCGCAGGTGTTAACTCCATTGTTTGATCCAGAGTTTTCCGACCATAGCTATGGATTCCGTCCGAAAAGACGAGGGCATGATGCGGTGAGGAAAGCTCGAACCTTTATGAAAGAAGGATATCGATTCGTAGTCGACCTAGACTTGGAGAAATTCTTTGATCGCGTCAACCATGACCGACTGATGATGAAGATTTCGGAGAAAGTGGAGGACAAGAAAGTTCTCCTGCTTATCCGCAAATATCTTCAGTCAGGTGTGATGGAGAACGGGTTAGTAACCCCGACAACGGAAGGTGCCCCGCAAGGCGGTCCACTGAGTCCGTTATTATCTAACATTGTCCTAGATGAGCTCGACAAAGAACTCGAGAAACGTGGGCACCGCTTCGTTCGTTATGCGGATGATTGCAATATTTACGTGAAAACGCTAAGAGCAGGAGAGAGAGTCAAGACAACGGTCACCCGATTCATCGAGACGAGGCTAAAGCTGAAGGTGAACCAAGTAAAGAGCGCGGTAGACCGTCCCTGGAAACGAAAGTTTCTAGGATTTAGTTTTAGTGTGGACAAAGAACCAAAGGTGAGAATTGCGAAGCAGTCCTTACAGAGAGTCAAGGTTCGAATACAGGAGATATCCTCTCGAAAGAGATCGATGAAGATGGAAGAGCGAATCAAGGAACTAAACCACTACCTCATGGGATGGTGCGGTTATTTCTCGCTGGCGGATACCCCAAGTACCTTTCGAGATATGGATAAATGGATACGAAGAAGGCTACGAATGTGCCTCTGGAAGCAGTGGAAGACCCCTAGAACCAAAGTCAAAAGACTTATATCCTTAGGGGTACCTAAGGATAAAGCCTATGAGTGGGGAAATACCCGAAAAGGGTATTGGCGAATTGCAGGGAGTCCAATTCTACAACATGCATTGAATAACCAATATTGGGAAGCCAATGGATTAAAGAGTGTATTGGACAGATACAACTCCTTACGGAATATTTCATGAACCGCCGTATATCGAACGGTACGTACGGTGGTGTGAGAGGTCGGGGGCTAGCCGCCCCCTCCTACTCGATTCCCATTTATTAATTATCATTAAATCCATTAAACTCCTGAAGCATTTGGATAAAGGTTTCAAGCTGTTGATTATCCCATTGGGCTATGCGCTCATAAAATATGAATTCCTTATCCTGCAGCGCATCAAAGGTTTTTTGTCGTCCAAGATCAGTGAGAGTAAGAAGGATCGCTCGACGATCGTTAGGGGAGTCTTCCCTTTTGATATAACCCAAATTCTCGAGTTGCTTGATGAGACGGCTGACTGAACTACGATCCATAGCCGTTGATTCTGCCAACACAGAGGCGCTTGTTGGTCCATAAGAGTACAGCCAACGGATTATATGGAAAGCAGCAGGCTGTATAGTTGAATCGAAAGCGGCAGCAGTTCTGACATTTAGGGCATGCGAAGCACTAATGAGGGCACTAATTTGTCCACCTAGCTTCAGTTCTAATTGTCCTCTCGACGTGTCTTTACGTTCAGTATTCATTGTTTTAACCACCTAACCTTGTATTTTAAAGTCATCAAACATCTATGTAGTTGACATATATCAATCATCGTCATATAGTTGATATATATCAATTATATGATTTGGACAATACGCTGTCAAAATGAAATTGCCCCTGATGAATTCCTTATATAAAGGAGAATGTAGATGATGACAAAGCCGATTATTGTAATTACTGGAGCTACAAGCGGTTTGGGACAACTCGTTGCACTTGAAATGGCAAAGCAGGGTGCCCATCTTGTTCTGACTGCAAGGAGTAAAACCCGTTCGGAAGTAACTGAAAAAATGATAAAGGAGAGCGTACCAGCAGCCGAAATTAGTTTTTTCTACGGAGACTTATCCTCAATGAGGGATGTCACTAGGTTAGGACAAGAAATATCTAGTGTTTTTCCGAAGATAGATGTGTTAATAAATAATGCAGGGCTTCATGGGTTTGAACAGCGGATAACTGCCGATGGATTCTCAGAAATGATGGCTGTGAACTATTTTGCACCATGGTTATTGACACATACCTTAGAGCATTCTTTGAGAGCAGCAGGAAGTGCAAAAATCATAAATGTTGCTTCGGAAGCTTCACGCCGGCATGGAGTGCTAAAGTTGCCAGAAGATTTGCTCAATACAGCTTCTTTTACTTCCAGAGGATCATCTGAGATTTATGGGAAAACCAAACTGTTAAATATTATGTTTACCAGTGAGCTTGCACGTCGATGGGCGGAAACGGGAATTAGCGTTCATGCATTGAATCCGGGTTTTAACGTTACAGGTCTCGGGCGTGAACTTTGGTTTTCTTCGATGCTGAAGCACTTATTGAATTTCTTTCGTATTGGCGATCCTCGTAAAGGAGCTGAGATCATTATTCGTTTAATGACCGATCCTAAGTATCAAGAGAGCACCGGGGGATATTTTAACGTTGGGACAGGCAATCCCATTGTACCCGTACAACCGGGAGGAGATAAGGTAATGGAAAATAAATTATGGAACGATACGGGAGACATTTTGCAGCAGAAAGGTTTCGTTGGAAATTGATTTAATTAGTGAAACTGAGCTCCTGTCCGTTCGAATCACCCACTTATGATCCTGCGGACTGTATGGCTCTTATTTTCTTTATTCGGTGCAATTAGTCGAGTGATCGGACCGTAGCGCACTTATTTCCTCTCCAGTAGCAGTATTTTGTTTTGAAAAGACTAAATAAGTGCGTAGGAGTCCGATAGCTTGGGAAAACGCCCCATAATCAGAAAATAAGAGCACCTCGGTCCGTTGTATCTCAACCTTCCGCCAGGCCGACCTTTTATAGTACTACGAGCAGAAATAGACCGCATCTCTGGTGAGAGAGGGCGGTCTATTTTTCCATTACCGTTCCCGTTAGTTACGTATTCCTTGAAAAGCGTACCTCACCAACTGCTGCACATAAGCATCGTCTATGGGTTGGCCGGTCACCAGCAAGCGGTAGAATATCGGCCCGTAAATAAGATCGGTAACTACTTCAATATCGAGATTATCCTTCAATTCCCCGCGCTGAACACCCCGTTCCATAAGCAGCCGTGCCTCAAGCCGACGAGGCTGGAAATATCGGGTCCGATAAGCTTCCGCCAAACCTGAATCCATCTGTCCTTCGCCAATGATCTCCGTAATGATTTTACCCTCTCGACTAATCAAGAACCGGGATAAGTTCGTTGCATGCATGAGAATATCATCAAATACTGAACCTGTGTCAGGTACGGGCAGTCTGTCCGCAGCGGAGGATAGGAATGCATCCATCACCACGGCAGCCTTGTTAGGCCACCATTTATATATCGTAGCTTTGCTGACCTTGGCACGATCCGCTATTTTTTCCACCGTAACTGCTCCAAAACCATTTTCCAATAACAAATCATAGGATGCGGTAAGAATAGACTTCTCCGTCTCAACATTACGCGGACGCCCTCGTTTACTCTCCATCTGAAATCACCCTTTCATTAATCTGTTTCCAATCAAAATATAAACTATACGTTCAGTATACTAAAAAAACCTAAAAAAATAAATGACTATCACCTATTTACAAAACGATACGTTCAGTATATTATTTAAACATGAATTAGTGAACTGAACGTATAGTATTTAAATTATTAAGACCATCTGAGGAGGATTCACATGCAAAAAGAACAAGCGGTGAAAGAGAACCACATTTCAAGTTGGATGATGTTTATGTTAGCAGCCGCATGTGGGCTTATCGTGGCCAATCTTTATTATGCTCAAACCCTTGTTGGACCTATCAGTGTCTCGACAGGACTTTCTTCTACAGCCGCAGGCTTGATAGTCACTTTAACTCAAATCGGTTATGTTGTAGGTTTGTTATTTATCGTGCCGTTGAGTGACATTGTTGAGAATCGGCGTCTCACGATAATCACGTTAATGGTTGCAGTGGGTGCATTGCTGGTTGCAGCCTTCGCAGCTAATGCGCCTTTATTCCTGACAGCATCTTTGTTTATAGGAACCGGTTCTGTGGTAGCCCAAATCCTGGTGCCTTATGCCACCTATTTAGCGTCTGAAGAGCAGCGTGGGCGTGTGGTTGGTAATGTTATGAGTGGACTCTTACTAGGTATTATGTTTGCCCGGCCCGTGGCAAGCTTTATCACCAGCATCTGGGGATGGCAAGCCGTTTTTATTTTTTCAGCGGTCGTCATCACGTTGTTAGCCATTCTGCTGTCGCGATTTCTTCCTGAACGTAAACCTGCACCTTCGGTAAGCTATGGTAAATTAATTGTCTCTTTAGGCACCCTTTTAAAACAAACGCCTATATTGCGCCGACGTGCCTTATATCAAGCTTGTTTATTTGGAGCTTTTAGTCTCTTTTGGACGGTGGTTCCGTTGCGGTTGGCGGATGATTTTGGAATGTCGCAGCAAGGTATCGCAGGGTTTGCTTTAGTAGGTGTTGGTGGGGCTGTAGCCGCGCCGATTGCTGGAAGACTGGCAGATAAAGGTTGGAGCAAATGGTTAACCGGGCTGGCCATGATCATTGCCACCTTGTCTTTTTTACTAATTCATCTTTTCCATAGCCACTCAGCTTTTGCTCTCATTCTGCTCTTTATTTCCGCGATTACATTGGATATGGCCGTATCCGGAAATCTTGTACTCGGACAGCGTGTGATTTATTCATTGGGTAGTGAAGCGAGGGGGCGTCTTAATGGGATCTTTATGGCGATTTTCTTCGTGGGTGGAGCCGTTGGATCATCTTTGGGTGGTTGGGCTTATGCCTATGGGGGATGGACCTTCGCCTCACTCATCGGAGTGATCCTGCCGCTATTGGTTTTGGTTTACTTTTTCACTGAAAAAAGATCAACTAAAGCTGTTGAATAAAGCCTTGCTTTAAGAGTGGGGGTTAGGTTTTACACGGCAGAATAGACCGCTACCTTTGGTTAGGGCGGTCTATTTCTTTTTGAGGTAATAACGCGCTTGATAAACGTTAGTTATGCTCCGCTAACTGCACCTCAAACCCGTCCGGGTCCAGGATATAAAAGAACCGCAGGTGGGGATTGGGGGCGATTGGTCCGCGCGCTACTGGGATACCTTGGCTTTTTAAACTCTCCATCGCTTCATCAAGTGACTCCACTTCGAAACCCACAGAAACGCCACATTCCGGTTTCAAAGCCGGGTCACTTCCCTGAATAAGCTCGATCTTGGGTTGCCCCTCCAGACCTAACATGACGATCTGTTTTCCACTGCTCTCAAATCTACGCTCAATGGGTAGCCCCAGTATCCGGTTATAAAAATGAAGGGAAGCCTCCAGATCGCGGACCCGAAGCGTAATCCAATTCATACTCAATTTCATGGTTTTATAGTCTCCTCTGATGAATATTCTATATCGTATATTATACGCTATCATCTTGCCCGGAAACAGGGAGAACGGGGAATCAAGAACGTTTAATGAGGATAAAAGCCCGCAAAATCAACTGTGCAACCAGTGGTTGACAGTATGTAAGGGTAGATAGGTAGTCAATTACAGAACGTTATAATATGATGAGCATGAGGTGATGGCGAATGGACTTTGCAAATAAATTGCAAAGCTATAGGAAACAGAGAGGAATGTCCCAGGAGAACTTGGCGGAGGTGATTGGTGTTTCGCGGCAAGCCGTGTCTAAGTGGGAATCAGGTCAATCCTATCCCGAAATGGATAAGATGATTAGTTTAAGTGAATTATTTCACGTAAGTTTGGATCATCTGGTGAAGGATGCTTCAAGCGATACCAAAGCAGAGCATGTCGCAAGCCCCGTATATGTAGATCTGAATTCCTTGTTTCATTATGAGTACAAAAGTAAGAGAACATGCTTTGGAATTCCTCTGGTTCATATCCATATCGGACGGGGGCTATACGTTGCCAAAGGGGTTATTGCCATAGGTAATGTTGCGATTGGTGCTGTATCCATTGGTATTGTTGCTTTGGGCGGATTATGTTTAGGTGCGCTTGCTTTAGGACTCATCAGCTTTGCAGGTCTGGCTCTAGGGCTTTTGTTAGCCGTTGGGGGCATTGCGGCGGGTACAATGGCCGTTGGTGGAATAGCATTGGGGATATTTGCTGTTGGAGGTTTAGCTGTAGGTATGTTCTCCTTGGGTGGTCTCTCTATCGCTTCCCATATTGCAATGGGTGGATATGCAAGCGGGCATATAGCTATAGGGGATACCGTAAAAGGTGCTTATACCTTTATTACTCAAGATAATAATTTCAACGACATCAAGGGGGAGGAGGTAAGAAAGTTAATTCAGCAAGAATATCCACATCTTTGGAAGCCCATTGTGCAGGGAATTATTTCAATCTTCAAATAGCTGATTAATTTGCGGAAATTTCTTAACGGTTGTTTCATATGGATATAATTTGGGTAATAAACGATTGGCGTTTGTCATATATGGATCCGGCAAAAATACTTGTTGCTCAGCAACAAGTATTTTGATTTTGTGTTGGATATTTGTGAAAATATAAAACCTGATATTAGATTTTTTGCTGAAAACCGAAATTTTTACAGAGGAGTATTTATTTGAAAAGCATTCATAAGCGCTTATTATTCTTGCTGCTTGTGTTTATAATTCTACCGTATTTTTTATCCGTGTTGTTGATCTATCGGCAGACGAAAGAGAATGTGGAACGACATGAACTTGAGAACAGCCAAGAGCAAATTCAGCAGGCGTCAGCCGATCTAGAGCAATATTTGGACGAAATCATTAATCTTCCATATATTTTATACCGAAATCCAGACTTATTCAGGGTGTTTGAAGAAGGGTTAGAAGAAGATTTTTATTTTAAGCAGCTTGAAATTAATAAGGGTATGACTAACTTCTATCTCATGAGGAGTGAAATTCGTCAGATCCGTTTATTCATAAACGAAGGGAAAAGCTCATTTACAGTTTATAATGCCATGTTAAGTTCCCGTAAAAGGAATCCGGATTTATTACAGCAAGCTTCCATTCAGAAGCTGATGAGCTCTAATAGCAATTATCTTATTGAAGCTCCGCATCTGATTGAGAACTATAACGATACCTCCATTATGCCTCCTTCGGATAAAACGATGGTCTTGACGGTTCATCACAAAATTGTGGATGTCCTAACGCAGGAATTTCTGGGCGTCATCACTATGGATATTGATTTGGACAAGATTGCTCATATCGCTAATCATTTTCTACAGAAAAATAAAGAGAGCGTGTGGCTTTCCGATGCGGAGGATCATGTCATTTACGCCAGTGATGAAACATGGATAGGCAAAACCGTTCCCGATGAACTGCAAAGGAAAATAAGTCCGGCACAGGCAGATACTAAATCTCCAGAAGGAGATATTGTGTTTACTAGAACATTGCAGGAACCGATAAAAGAGTGGCATTTTGCTAAGGTAACCCCGAGCTCTTTTTTATTTGAAGATGTAAGGAAAACCGCCTATACAAACATCATTGTAGGTGTGGTTGTAGGTGGACTGGGCTTGATAATGATAACAATCATTTCATATGGATTTACACGGCCGATAAAATTGCTTAGTCAAAAAGTCCAGCGTATCGAGGGGAGGAATATGAATGCCCCATTCGACGATATGCGGGAGGACGAAATCGGTATTCTAGAAAGACACATCAAGGAGATGATGAATCGGATCAACCGTCACATTGACCGGGAGTATAAGCTTGAGATAGAGAACAGGAAAAATCAGCATAGGGCGCTAAAGTCGCAGATCAATCCGCACTTTTTATTTAATTCTTTACAATCCATTGCAGCTGTTGCCCTACTCTCTGAATCTCCAAAAGTATATCAACTGATTACCTCTTTATCCAAAATGATGCGGTACTCGATTCGTGTGGATCAGAAGGCGACGGTTCAAAGCGAAGTGGATTATGTACAGGCTTATTTGAATCTTCAAGCGGAACGTTTTCAGACTGATTTTAGCTATTCCATTGATATACCTAAAGATATTTTTGATATTCCGGTTCCTAGTATGATCCTGCAGCCGCTCGTTGAGAACTTTTTTAAGCACTGTTATGACGAGGGCTATGAACAAGCTTACATCCATATTTATGGTGAAATACAAGGTGAATATTTGAATCTAGTCGTAGAAAATAACGGAAACAGCGTGACGGATGATGAACTTGAGGCATTAAAAAATAATCTCTACACACCGGTTAACGAAGGCAATCCTTCTTTTGCACATATCGGGTTAAAAAACATTCATGATCGCTTGGTTCTTCATTTCGATCACACAGCGGGAATCAAACTAGATTCGATGCAGGGACAAGGGTTCACTGTACGGCTAGTAATTCCACTCTACCTAAAGGAGAAGTAACGTTTATGAAAGCTCTTATTGTAGATGATGAGTCTAATGTTAGAAAAATCATCCGTTTTTTGGGACGGTGGGAGCAATACGGGATTACCGAAGTGCTGGAAGCCAGAAATGGTCTCGAGGCTAAGGCGTTGATTGAGCAGAAATCTCCAGAGATCATAATGACAGATGTTAAAATGCCCAAAAATAGCGGGATGGAGTTAATCGAGTGGTTGGCTGCTAAAGACTATCCGGGAAAAGTGATTATGATTTCTGGGTTTGACGATTATTGTTTCATGCGTAAAGCGTTTAAGCTGGGATGCTTTGATTATTTGATGAAGCCAATTGAAGAGAAAATGCTGAATGAAACTTTAGAAGGGGCGTTGAGAGCCTGGGAACAAGAAGAGGGAGAACGTCGCAATATGGAGTCCGGATTTTATGAAGAAGTAAAAATATTTCGCTTAAACAGGGAGATTACTGCTGCTTGTAACGGTGAAGCTTTTGATGCAGGCGAAATTGCCTCAGCTCTCCCACAGGCAGACGTATACGACTTCACCATGATGTATTTTTACCAATCTCATTATTCGGAGCCATACATTCAGCTTTTGACCGAAGAACTGGTTACACGGGAGTGGGGAAATGCATTTACGCTTCAAAATGATCCTAATGTCTGTGTGATTCTGTCCCTTCATGGACAGTTTTTCCCGATAGAGGAATGGATTACCCAGCATTTTGATATACCTGTTCGTTTGGTTAGTGGCCCTTCCATTCAATCGCTCGCAGAGATATCCTTATCTTTTCAATCTGCACAAAGGTCTATGGCTGAACAAAATTTTAGAGCAATCCATCGTTTGGCGGATTTAGATGATGTTAGGCGTATGAATGATATTGTCGCATTTGTTGATGAGCATTATATGGAAGAGTTAAGTTTGGACAAATTATCCACCCGTTTTTTTCTGAGCCGAGAACATATCTCGCGGAGATTTAAGCAAGAAGTAGGGATGACTCTTACTAACTACGTCATTCATTTACGAATAAATCAAGCGAAACAGTGGTTACTGGAATCGGATGAAAAGATGTACTCGATTGCCTTAAAGCTAGGGTATCAAGATGAGATTTATTTCTCTAAGCTGTTCAAAAAAAACGTCGGTATGACGCCTGCTGAATATCGTAATTCACAGGGAGCAAGAGAAATAGACGCGGAAGTCAGGATAGCCAATACATAAGTTCATTGTTGAATGCATCTGGGGGAATTATGAAAATAAAAAGGGTTCAAATGATTATCGTGGGGTTGATTACGCTAACGCTTTCTTCATGTGGTGCGCATACACGTCCACTGAAGGAAGCGGATTTGAAGGTAGCGGATAAGACAGTCACTTTGGAGGTACTGAATCCTAAAGTGGAAATTTCTATAGAATTCGAGCAGATGGTTAAGGAATATGAAAAGGAAAACCCGAATATTAACGTGGAAATTCTAACCTTTGGCGGAGGAGCTAACTACCTTGATGAGCTAAAGGCGAGGTTTGCGGCCAATGTTGGTCCGGATATTTTTCCAAATGGCGGTTATGAAGAAGCGAGGGCATGGAGTAGATATCTTGAAGATTTATCGGATCAACCCTGGGTGGAACAGGCTTATGACGAGGCGCTAGAACCGATGAAGATGGACGGGAAAATATACGGGATGCCGATCAATTTTGAAGGCTACGGTTTTATTTATAATAAGGATTTATTCGCAAAGGCTGGGGTTACTCCTCTCCCGACAACGTTTACTGAATTAAAAGTGGCGGCGAAAAAGCTGAAGGCTATAGGTGTGACTCCTTTTTCTGTTGGGTATTCCGATCATTGGTTTTTTGTACTTCTGTTGAATATTGCTATTGCACAACAGGAGGAGCCGGATGCTTTTATTCAAGGGTTAAACAACGGAACACAATCTTTTCGAGAGAATAAGGAAGTTAAAGATGTCATTCGGATGCTGGATTTGACCGTACAATATGGTAACGAAAATTTTTTGACAACAGATTATAATTCGGAAGTTGAGTTATTTGCAACAGGGAGAACGGCGATTCTTAAACAAGGGAATTGGGTTCAGTCTAAAATTGATCAAATATCGCCGAATATGAATATCGGTTTTTTACCCATGCCTATTAATGATGGTGCCGAAAACAATGCGTTGCCAGTAGGGATATCTAATAATTGGGCTGTTAATAAAGAATCTTCGCCAGAAAAGAAGAAGGAAGCCAAAAAGTTTTTGAACTGGATGGTTTCCTCGGAAACAGGGAAAAAGTTCATGAAGGATCGCTTTCATTTTATTTCAGCTTTTAAAAATATAGAGACGGACCGTTCGGGAGCGCTTGTAAAAGATCTTATGCGATACGTCGATGAGCAGAAAACATTATCTTGGAATTGGTTCAAATTCCCTCCCAGAGCAAGAGAGGAGTTTGGCTATCTTATGCAAGCTTATGTAGGAGAGCAAATCAATCGGGATCAATTGCTTCAAGAGCTTCAAAAATCGTGGGATAGCCATGTGAAGTAATAAAACCAAATCAATATAACCCTGTAAATGCATCAATTCACGACATACTCATAACGTCTACTCTTCATTAGAATTTAAAAGGGGAACAGCACAAAGGAAGACCGAAACCCAAATTTAAAGTATAAGAGGAGTTAGATGATGAATTTCAAGAAAATGATTAAACAAACAACAATCCTAACCTTTACAGCTGCTTTAATGTTAGGTGGAGCTACTCAAACCTTTGCGAAAGGAAATAACAAGCCGAACAAGCCGGAGTACAATGACTACGGTTTCTCTCATATCACTCGCGCTGACATGTTGAAATTACCCAAACAACAAAATAGTAATCAATTCCAAGTCCCAAAATTTGATGCTTCAACGATTAAGAACATTCCTGCAGCCGTTAAGTTCGATGAGAATGGAAACAAAATTGAAATGGATGTTTGGGATACTTGGCCGCTGCAAAATGCAGATGGAACTGCAGCAAGTTATAAGGGGTATCAAATTGTTTTTGGTCTGGCGGGCGACCCTAATAACGGATCAGACACATTTATTTATTTGTTCTATAAGAAAGAAGGAGACAACTCTATCAGCAGCTGGAAGAATGCCGGCCGGGTGTTTAAGGATAGTGACAAACTTGTACCTGATGATTATGTTTTAAACAATCAAGCCGAAGAATGGTCCGGTTCAGCAACCATGACATCTGATGGCAAAGTTCGCTTGTTCTACACCAATCGTCATCCTTGGGATCCAGATCGCGGATTTTACGGGAAACAAACTTTAACTACAGCTCAAATTAATGTCTCTGCCCCGGATGGGGATACCCTTAAGATTGATGGCGTAGAAGATATGAAATCCATCTATGACGGTAATCAAGGTGAAATTTATCAAAGTCTTGATATCACCGGTTTCAGCAAAGGCGATTACGACGATAATCATACCTTAAGAGATCCTCACTATGTGGAGGATAAAGGCCACAAGTATCTTGTGTTTGAAGCAAATACAGGGACAACTACGGGTTACCAGGGTGAAGAATCTCTCTTTAACAAAGCTTATTATGGTAATAGCAATGCCTTCTTCCAAGCGGAGAAAAAGAAATTACTAAGCAGTGCTGACAAAACATCTGCGGAAACCGCGAATGGTGCGCTCGGTATCATTGAATTAAATAATGATTATACATTCAAAAAAGAAATGAAGCCGCTACTTGCCTCCAATACCGTGACAGATGAAATTGAACGTGCGAACATATTTAAATTGAATGGCAAGTGGTATCTGTTCACAAGCTCAAGAGGTTCTAAAATGTTCATTGATGGCATTGATGATGAAGACATCTACATGCTCGGGTACGTATCTAATTCTTTAAACGGACCGTATAAACCATTAAATGGTACAGGACTTGTCCTCCATCAAGATCTTAATCCTTATGATATTACCTGGACTTATGCTCACTTTGCGATTCCGCAAGTGAAAGGGAATAATGTAGTCATCACAAGTTACATGACGAATAGAGGTTACTTTGGGGATCATCATTCCACTTTTGCCCCAAGCTTTGTGCTGAATATTAAAGGCTCCAAGACTTCAGTTGTACCGAACAGCATTTTGGAACAAGGGCAATTGACACTTAAAGGTAACAAACCGTATTAATTATTTACAAAGTAAATGCCAATGTAGTTGGCGTTTACTTTTCTTTTTATAAGCTAAGATTAGCAATGTGAAAAAAGCGAGGTATATTTTGAATAAGAAAAAAATGATAGGAATCACTATATTAATCCTTTGTTTAATTTGTATTGTGACAATAGTATTAGTAACTTATGGCGCTGGAGAGAAGAATAAGCCAGGGACCGACGTTCCTGATCATAAACCTACCACTCGGGCTAGCTATCATTTCACTGTACCTGAGCATTGGAAAAACGATCCGCAAAAACCCATTTATTTTGATGGTAAATATCATTACTATTATCTCTATAATGCTGATTACCCGGATGGAAATGGTACAGAATGGAGACATGCCACATCAACGGATTTGGTGAGCTGGACAGATGAAGGCGTTGCGATTCCAAAATATACAACACCCAATGGTGATCCCTGGTCAGGATCTGTTGTTGTTGACGATAGCAATACAGCAGGTTTTGGCGAAGGGGCAATTGTGGCGATTTTAACACAGCCCTCTGCAGAGGCGGGGAAGCAAGAACAATATTTATGGTTCAGTACGGATCGTGGGCTGACGTTTAAATCTTATAGTGATGATCCTATTTTGCCAAATCCGGGCACAGAAGATTTCAGAGATCCGAAGATAATATGGGATCAACATTCTCATAAATGGGTGATGACACTAGCCGAAGGTACGAAAGTAGGCTTTTACGAGTCTGACAATTTAAAGGATTGGCACTACACAAGCGGCTTCGAAACAGAAAATATCGGAATTGTGGAGTGTCCTGACTTCTATATGATGCGGGCGAATGATGGCACTTATAAATGGGTTCTTGGGGTCAGTGCAAATGGTAAGTCGATAGGTAAACCCAACACGTATGCCTACTGGACTGGAGATTTTAATGGGAATGAATTTATCACGGATTATCATGAACCACAGTGGCTAGATTATGGATTTGATTGGTATGGTGCTGTAACGTTTGAAGAGGGAAAGGATAAGGATCAATACAATCATCGATATGCTTTGGCCTGGATGAATAATTGGGATTACCCTCATGTTACCCCCAATCTTAACGAAGGTTTTAACGGAATGGATTCAATCGTGCGTCAAATAAAATTAACACGAGATGAAGAGCAATCGTATCAGCTAGTATCACAGCCCATCGAAGCATTAGATCAAATGGTAACTTCAACGGATTCCTTGCAAAAAATAAAAGTGAACGGCTCGTCAACACTTGATATCACAGGTGAAAATTACCAGCTCGATGCAGATCTATCTTGGTCAGAGATTACCAATGTAGGCTTAAGACTTCGTGAATCAGCAGATAAGACGCGCCATGTGGATGTAGGAGTGTTTGTTGAAGGACAATATTCTTATGTTAACAGAGCCTTTACTGGACAACCTGATAAGAGTGACAGATATCTTGAAAGCAAGGCCCCCTTTGATGTGAACAAGAAAAAAGTGCATCTGAAGATCCTTGTGGATAGAACAAGTATTGAAGTTTTTATAGATGATGGTGAAATTGTATTTTCTAATGAAATTTTCCCGGAAATAAATGATCAAGGCATTACCTTGTTTTCTGAAGGTGGCACCGCGATTTTTAATAATGTTGTAATTAAGCATTTTGGCAAAGATTAGAATGATTAGTCAGAATTTTTCTAATTCTTGCGCAATAAGAGGGCACTCCAACCTAATTTGGGTGATGCTATAGATGTTAATGCTTTTGGTGATCTATTTTTGCATTGACATACCAAGCTGTTAACACTATGATATGAATGAAAAAATAATTATTCATTCACGGAGAGACGAAAAGTGGAAGACAAAAAAACAAAGATATACGAATGCGCGAAAGAGCTATTTAGCAATAAAGGCTTTAAAGATACTAATGTTTCTGGCATTACCAAAATGGCTGGAATAGCTGTAGGAAGTTTTTACAACTATTATCCCTCTAAGGAAAAGCTTTTTATGGATATTTTTTTAGAGGAAAACGAAAAGCTCAAAAAAAGCTGTATGCAATCGCTCGATATGAGCCAAAGCCCACTGGCAGTAATACGGCAGATGATGGCGCTTAATTTGGAAGGTATGATAGCCAACCCCATTCTTAAGGAATGGTATAACAAAAGTGTTTTCGCAAAAATCGAACAGTTGTACCGGGAAGAAACCAACATTCAGGTAAACGACATCTTGTATGATAGCTTCCATGAAATCATTAAGCAGTGGCAAGCCGATGGTAAAATGCGCAGCGATATGGATAGTAAAATGATTATGATGATTTTCGCCGCAATGATTAATGTGGAAACCCACAAGGAAGAAATCGGGCTGGAGCACTTTCCACAACTTCTGGACAATATGCTGGAACTAATCATGAAGGGTTTGACAGACTGCCCCTAATACACTTATGGTGCAGTTTTTTTTCTTGTATAATGAATGAATAATTAAATATTCATTCGAAATTGAAATCCAAAAGAAGGAGGCAAGCAGGTGAGTAAGAGAAGAGGAAAAAAGCGAAAATTCAATAAATGGATTATTGTTCTCAGCATTCTATGCGTGATTACAGTCATAGGTTGGATAGGTGGTATTCTCTTGACTGCTCCGGGAAGGCATGAGGTTCAGCAGCTTACTATCAACGTCATAGATATACAGAATCTGCGGGAGGGTACCTATGTGGGGGAATACATTGGCATCAAAGATCATTCCAGAGATACCAAGGTGAGGGCAATAATATCTGCTGAACGGCTGACAGATATAAAAATACTCAAAGGTGCCTTGGACAAAACAGGGAACCCTGCTGAACTGAAGGATGGTCTAGGCATTGGTGATTTGTTTAGTCATGTGATTGAATCGCAGTCTCTTCAGGTGGACGTTATCAGCGGGGCAACGCTTACCTCTAAAATACATCTTAAGGCACTCGAAAATGCCCTACAGCAGGCGGAGACGAAATAATTCATTTTAAGGAGAATTTATATGAACATTGCAGTCATTTCGTATTCATTCACAGGTAATAATGAAGCATTAGCAAGGAGTGTGGCGAATGCGTTGTCGGCTGAACATATCCGAATCTCGGAAGCCAAACCCCGAACACTCGGTAGGATTACCTTCGATATGATTTTTGACAGGATACCGTTGGTTCAACCGAAGCCTGAGCAAATAGGAAAATATGATATTATCCTATTTTTTGGACCGGTTTGGATGGGGAAAGTGGCCACACCGCTCCGTGCCTATTTAAAGGATTTGAAGAAAAATCCGCAAAAGTATGGTTACCTTTCAATCAGTGGCGGAGCTGACGGTCCAAATCCGAAGGTGCCAGGGGAGCTCAGAAAAAGAACTGGAGCAGATCCTGTTGTATTCATCGAGCAGCATATCGCAGATCTGATATCGGCAGATCACAAACCTGCACGTAAAGATACCTCAGCTTATAAGTTAAATGAGGGGGATATTAATCAATTAACTGGTAAAATAGTGAAGAAAGTAAGGGATATGATCTAGCTATTGAGCTCCAGCGAGACGAACAGAGAAACGGCAAAGCTGCCGTTTTTTTGTTTTCTCTGCAATCTGGTAGAAATTGTTCTATTATAAAGTGTTCGTTCAATTCGCTAGATGGTATGATAGGTATGGGAGGGAATTATAAAATGAACAATGAGACGACTAATGAAAATGAAATAACAAATGAGAATGAGGAAGTAAATGATAATACAGAAATGTCTGAAGAGGATATGGCACAGCTGCTAAAGGCTGTTCACCATAACGGCCTTGTAGCATTGAGAGTACACTTTAAAGATGTTGAAGGACAAGTATTGAACATGGAAGCCTACGGTCCTGTTTTTGTTTTTCACGTGAAAACTGAATTAGATCAGGTGTATTCCTGCGGATTTTTTCTGCGCGAGTTAATTGCAAGATTCCAGTCGGGTAAGGATCCGGCAGCATGGATGGCCTCATTCTTCGTTGAGCTGATGAAAATTGAGGGAGGCAAAACACTTCCAAAACCACCAGCAAGTGAAGAAGAAGCAAAAGGGATCATTGACAATGTGTTAGTTCCGCTTTGTATTGAGGAAATTACCCAAGAATTTGCTCCAGAAAAAGTGCATGTCGGGCTGGCATGGAACGAGAAATTGGGACCAGTCTTCGAGGCTGGATTTCCAGCGATCACCGATGGGAATAACGTATGTGCATTCCCGCTTCATCTGTTGCTGACCCATTTGCAATTGAACCGGGATCCATCTGAGCTGCTTGTTCAGGGCATGTATAACATCCGCAGAGAACATGGATTGGAGTAAAACAGGCTCTGAGCCCTGACCATCCATAACCCAAAGAAACGGCAGAAATGCCGTTTCTTTTTCTTTTGACATTCAAAGAGTAGATCCTTGCTCAATGAATTCATTCATATCTACTATAGGCTGATAACCTGCTGCTTGAAGGTTTCGTTCACATCATCTTCGGATTGTATAGCGCTTATCTTTGCTTTTTAGCTCTATTTACCGAACTCGCGGACCGTATAGCCCTTATTGTCTGTTTATCGCCGATAAAAGTAGGAGAATTAGCCAAAGAGTTGCATCTCAGTCCGTTAACAGAAGAATTCTCTTGAAATTGAACCAATAACGTCTCCTCGGTCCGATAGGACTTGGTGTAGCTGGATTATATAAAGAAACTGTAAATACTTTTCAGATATTTTAGGATAAAATTTCATTTACTGAATACGTTTGCGGACGAAGCTATATGCACAGCACCACTATACTTTTTTAGAAAAATAAACGAAGGCGTGGTAACAAGATGAAATATCTAGTTTCAATACTACTAATTGCTGCAGTGATAGCATCTGGTTGTTCCAATACCACTCCAATCCCTCATCCAACTTCTAATCAGGAAACTTCTCCTTCTCCTAATCCAAATACAAATTTGAATTCTGATACTGATTCTTCAGATAACCGCAGAGAAGATACTGTGTTCCTCAACAAAAATATAGGTTGGAAAGCAGTCTATCATTTTCAAGGGATGTCACGCGAAGATATGGAGCTTTATGCAACTAGTGATGGGGGAGAGACTTGGAAGGAGATTGGGGATAGCTTACAAGCAGGAAGTACTCTTCCTAGCGGGGTGAAATCGGGACTTACTTTTGTTAATGAAAAAGAAGGCTGGATTACAACGAATGCTCCATGGGAGGGAAAGGTTGGTTTATATAAAACAATGGATGGTGGAGTTACCTGGAGTGAACAGACAGTCACAGTGCCGGGTGAGTTAGTAAACTCGCAAATCTATGCTTATCCTCCCCTCTTTCTTACGAAGGATCAAGGAATCTTAATTACTCGGCCCGTTGAAAAAGAACATACATTGTTATTTATAACGATAGACGGAGGACAACATTGGAAATCATTCCTTGACGATCATATGGATCAGTATGTTGGTATAGCATGGACGCTCTCTGAGAGTATGGCGACGGTGAAATACGCAGAGAAAACCTGGACATTAAGCATGCAGAACTATGGAAAATGGTCCCTTTAATCGAAATGTTGGCATATTGCGTTTAGAAAAGACGTACACATCAAATGAAGCGAGGCGTTAACCTGACTCCGGCTGTTATAGCTGTTTATGGGATAACGTTTTGTTTTATCCAATATTCGAAACCGGTTTCAAATGTGCGAGCGCGCCGCGCAATGAAATCAGTAGGAGGAAAAGACGATGTTACGAAAAGGAAAAATGTTAAGTCTATTTCTGCTGTTCACCCTCTTAATTGCTTGGGTACCTACAGGGAGTTCAAGCGCGGCATCAAGCTGGAATCTGGCATGGAGCGATGAATTTGATGGGAATTCTCTGAACACTAATAATTGGTCGGCGGAAATAGGTACGGGTAGCGGAGGTTGGGGAAACAATGAGCTTCAGTATTATACCAGTCGCCCGCAGAACCTGCAGGTAACAGGTGGGAATTTAGTGATTACTGCACAAAAGGAGTCGTACGGGGGGATGAATTATACCTCTGCACGGATCAAAACACAGGGACTCAAAAGCTTCACCTACGGAAAAATCGAAGCTAGAATCAAATTGCCTTCAGGACAGGGACTCTGGCCAGCATTTTGGATGCTTGGGGCGAATATTGATTCAGTGGGTTGGCCGAAATCTGGGGAAACGGACATTATGGAGCGTGTAAACAATAATGCTTTTGTTAATGGGACGGTACATTGGGATGCCAATGGGCATGCCGAGTACGGTCAGGTGTCTGGTAACCTCGATTTCTCACAGTACCATGTGTACAGCGTGGAATGGGATGCGAATTATATAAGATGGTTTGTAGACGGCAACCCATTTAATGCTTTTTATATTGAGAACGGAACCGGAAATACGGAGGAGTTCCAGAAACCTTTCTTCATCCTGCTAAACCTTGCCGTGGGTGGAAATTGGCCGGGAAGTCCAAATGCTTCAACTGCTTTCCCAGCTCAAATGCTGGTTGATTACGTACGTGTGTATCAGGCTGCGCCTACCTCAAGCATTGTTAGTGGTGGGATTTACACTTTAGCTGACAAGGCTAGTGGTAAGGTTCTGGACGTAGTGGATGTATCCACAGCAAGCGGGGCGAAAATGCAGCAATGGACCAATTACACTGCCAATAATCAGAAATTTAAAGTGGAGAGTACAGGCGACGGTTATTACAAGCTTACGGCAGTGCATAGTGGAAAAGTGTTGGATGTGCCAAACTCATCAACCGCGAGCGGTGTACAGCTGCAGCAGTGGGATGACAATGGTACCAACGCTCAGCGATGGAGCATTATTGATGTCGGAGGGGGCTATTATAAACTTATTTCAAAAGTGAGCGGATTAGCCATGGATGTATCCGGAGCATCAACAGCCGATGGCGCAGCTGTCCAGCAGTGGACAGATAACGGGAGTGATGCTCAGAAATGGTTTTTTACGAAAGTGAACTAAAGAATGCCGCCCCATATCAAATGGGGCTTTTTCTAATCGGTCTAATCGGTCTAATCGGTCTAATTTGTTTTAAATCGGATAAAAAAATAGGGGTTAAGTTCAACTGAACAATTTTTATTTTCTGCTTGTTTCTATTTCGGGTGAGGTGTGGTTTTAAAGGGCTGCTTTTCCGTTTTCTTCGTCTGATTTTGGCCCTGGTGATTCTCCAAGGGGTTAGCTTTAGGAATTGCTGATATAGGGATGAACCCGCGGAATCTTTATTCCAGCATTTATCATCTCCGGCAAAATGGATGATTTTGTTAGTGAAATCATGGTCCGGAATGTTTGTGTTGAACGAATTAAAACGGATATCAAGGGGGAGGTAATTCCCACCAAAAACCGCATTCAGAACATCCTGATCTGGCATGGTGACATCAGGAAAGGTACGTAGGAAGGTTAGCATTTCTTCGTACCAGTTGGTATTCTGGCGGATATTATGCAAAGAAAATAAAATCACTCCGGAATTAAAATAAAGCTCAGGATTTAATCCCTTAGCGCTCACAATATGAGCAACCTCTCTAATCCCCTGGTCCCAAATTGCGGCCAAATACTTGTCATCCAGTTCAACCTGCCATAATTCAGTTATGTCCATATTCACTAATACATCGCAGTCCAGATAGATGATTTTGTCCACGGGTATTAGTGCAGGAAGAAGCAATCGATACATACATGCCTGCGTCCATACATTAATGGAGTTAACATTGGCTAACACCTGAGTTAGATCATCGGGCATAGTGATTGAATAAAAGCTAAGGGTATGATTATGTTTTGTAGTTAATGCGCTAAGCCTGCGCTTATTAGTTTCACTTAAAGAAACATCATGTAAAATATGAATATGAATTGGGGAACTCGTATGATGAAAAATTGACGCTAGAACGACTCCGGCATGTTCAGCATATTTCCCATCCTTATCTTGAAAAGCCAAGGCGATATCGATCATTTGATTTATCCTCTCTTCACGTTTGTGTACGAATGTACCACAGTATACGTTCGCCTTGATCAGAGGACAGAGACATTAAACCCAGAATATTCACCCAATTTGATGTGAGCACCAAAAAAACCAAGTGCTGAATCTCAGCAACTTGGTCGGCTAAGGACTTCAATCTTTATTTTCGCAGCTTAATTCGATCTACGTGATGATTGTTGTCCTTATGCATTATAAGATCCGCACGATTTCGGGTGGGCAGAATATTTTGCTGCAAATTTACGTAGTTTATTTCTTTCCAGATCCGCTTTGAGATTTCAATAGATTCCTCTAGAGACAGCTGTGCATATTTTTTGAAATAAGATTGTTCATCTTGGAAGGCAGTATCTCTGAGCTTAATAAACCGATCAATGTACCATGTCTCGATATCGTTCACATCAGCATCCACATAAATAGAAAAATCAAAGAAATCAGATACAAAATAGTTAGGCATATTATGATTATTTGTAATCGCAGTCTGAAGAACATTTAAGCCCTCAACAATTAGAATATCCGGATTCTCAATCGTAATATATTCATCTGGCACAATATCATAAGTTAAGTGAGAGTATACAGGGCTTTGGACCCGCGGCACCCCAGACTTCACATCCGTTAAAAAAGAAATTAAACTACGCGTGTCGTAGCTTTCAGGAAAGCCCTTTTTCGTCATTATACCGCGCTTTTCCAGCTCTGCGTTGGGATGTAGAAACCCATCAGTCGTAACTAAATCCACCTTTGGATGGGAAGGTAATTGTGAGAGAAGTTTTTGTAGGAGTCTGGCCGTAGTGCTTTTGCCAACAGCGACACTTCCCGCGATGCCTATGATAAATGGACCTTTTTTTACATCATTGTTCAGAAAGTGATTTATAGATTCATTAAATTTATGAGCAGATAGAAGTTGCAGATTTAGCAGATTGGACAGAGGAAGATAGACCTCGTTAACATCCTCGCTGGAGATTTTTTCATTAATACTTTGGACTTCCATAAGTTCTTCTTCTGATAATTGGATAGCGGTGAAATCGCTTAGTTTTTTCCAATCCTCACGTAAATAAAGTGTATATGCTGAATTATTCACCATTAAATTTTCCACATCCCTGAAGTTTTTAGAGATTTCTTATGCACTTAGGTATTATAACCGTTCATACAGCTTCATTCCATTCATTGTAATCGACATTATTATGGACATTAAGGAGATTGCATTTCAGTAAATGGGAAAATCAATTAAAATATAGAATATTAGGAAGAATGGGGTGGAGCAATGGGAGTTTTTCGAAAAGTTGAATTATTGAAGGATTACACACGCACGGAAACGTTCCAAGAAGAGTCAGAGGGAAGGAAAATAGTTATAAGTATTTATTATCCGGATACAGAGGGTGTATTAAATAAAAACGCATCTGCAATGAAGTATATGGAGCTTTTCGGGCCCTGTGAACAACAGGCGAGAGAGCTTCTACAAGATATTGGCATGAATATGGAAATCATAAATACATTATCAACCTCAATCAGCGATCGAACCTTTCAAAGCAAATCCAAACGCTCCTATCCAGTCATCATCTATTCACCTGCATTAGGTTTAGATAGAGATATGTATATTTATAATATAGAAGCGTTGGCTAAGCAAGGTTTCATAGTGGTAACGGTCAGTGCTGCGTACGAAGCTATGTTTACTGTTTGCCCTAGTGGTGGATTTATTAATCAATCCGAAGCCATGAGGCAAATAAAAGCTGCGGATTATACCGATTTACATAACTTAATCTCCATTCGAAAAAAAGATATTCAATACGTTCTGGATCACCTGTCCACGCTTAATTCTATGGATAAAGATGTGAAGGGCTTATTTGATATGAATAAGATTGGTATTATCGGCCATTCCATCGGCGGTGCTACTGCATTAGATTTAACTATGGAAGACGATAGAATTAAAGCTGCTATTTTATTAGATGCAAGCATGCACTTATATATTGAGAATGAAGAGAAGAACAATACTGTGCCGCTTCTTGTATTAAGGCAAAAGGCCTCGACCTTAGAATCCTTAAGTAATATATTACAGGAGAAACTGGCAAATGATTTCATCAAAGGACAAGAGGCGCTTTTTCAGAATTGGAACGGATATAAATCTTTTCTAAAAATACGAAATGCTACACATATGTCATTTAGCGATCTGCCCCTTTTTGAGGAAGGAGAGACTTTAAAACAAAGAACCTGTGAAATTCATACTTGCTTAAACGAGCTTATAAATAAGTTCCTTTTGGAACATCTTTTAGATCAGGGGCAAGGTTATTCGGCATTAATTAGTAGTGTTCATAAAGATTTTTGTGAGATCCATGGTAGTGGAGAAGAAATTCTGTAAATTAGCAATAAACTCTCCTTTGTTTATACCGATAAACATATATAAGGGAGGGAATTATGAATGCATTCTGCTCAGTCTAATGAGAAAATATGTAATCATATTGAAAAATACATAGGTGTTATTGATAATGTTTTTAAAGAAATTATTTCAGGTGTTCTGTCGATAGATATTCTAATTCTTGATCCGACGCCTGAGCGGAACTTCTATACTTTAATTACTTCTGGAATGAGCGAATTACCGATGACGGTGCCAGAAGGTGCAGAAGAATATCAATATGCTGAAATAATGATTTGTCTCCCTCCTACCTGGAAGCTGTCGGATGAGGCGTTTAAGGATGAACGGAATTATTGGCCGATTCGGGCCCTGAAAACAATGGCTAGGTTTCCGCATGAATATAATACATGGCTTTATATGGGGCATACGCTTGTGAACGGTAATCCCGCCCAGCCTTATAGTGAGGATACAGGATTTCAAGGGATGTTCGTTTGGGTTCCAGATGTAAAAGATAAAGCCGGTTTCTTTAATTTAGAAATGACCCGTGAGAAAGTGGTGCACTTTTATACGTTAATTCCGCTCTATGGGGAGGAGTTAGATTATAAAATCAAGCATAGCGAGGAAGAGTTACTACACAAGTTAAATAAGATTGGGGTTACGGATGTTTTGGATCCTTCCCGTAAAAATAGTTGTAAGAAGTTATGGGGACTCTTTTAAATACAAGAAAAAACGGCTGAGAGCCGTTTTTTTTAATTTTTGATTCCAAAAGCAATCCAGCGACCATCTACATCTTCGATCACAAATTCTTTGTTATTATAATCGGTGTTTGATAAAGAACGAACAATATGAACACCGGCGGCTTCGAACTCCTTCTCCAACTCTTCTTGCTGCTTCGTAATGAAATAGGCATCGTATCCATAACCGTACAACTCTCGATTGGGAATGACCTTTTGTCCATGGGATTGCGTAAGGATAATCTCTGTATCGTCGCGATACAAACAAAGATGTGGTTCTTGTGTATCTAAATAGGGCACAGCTTTAAAACCTAAGTACTGGCTATAGAAGGCAGCAGTTTGCTCAATATTCAAGGTAGGGAAAATACTATGCGATTGTAAGAGCTTTTTGTCCACGAGTGAGGTCATCCTTTCAAAGAAAAATAGATATCCATATATTACCTCAAGGTAGAAGTTTCAACAATACATGGAGTTTCCATTAAGCAGAAGATTATTCACGGTTGACACCATCGCTGTTCTATAATAATATACATGCATGAGCATGCATTTATAAAAATATATAAGATGAACTTAGAAACTCATGTTCACTGGTAGCATTGATCATACTATACTTAGTTTTTTATAAAGAGGAGAGATATCATGAAGGACTTGTTCACCCCGTATGAATTGAAGGATTTGAAGCTGAAGAACCGCGTGGTTATGCCTCCGATGTGTCAATATTCAGTGTCTAACAAAGACGGAATTGCTACGGATTGGCATTATAATCATTACGTAAGCCGCGCTGTTGGCGGAACCGGATTAATTATTATTGAAATGACGGACGTGGAGCCTGATGGCCGGATTACTGATTTTGATCTTGGCATTTGGTCTGATGAGCAAATTCCTGCACTGGCCAGAATCGTTGAAGCTTGTCATTCTTATGGCGCTAAAGTAGGTATTCAAATTGCACACGCCGGACGTAAAGCAGAAGATGCAGCAGTTCCTGTATCCTCATCTAACGTTCCTTTTGACGCTGACTCCAAAACACCACGTGCATTAACAACTGAAGAAGTGAAAGCTATGGTTGAGAAATTCCGGTTGGGCGTGAAGCGGGCGATACAAGCGGGATTTGATGTTATCGAGCTTCATGGAGCGCATGGTTACCTTATTCATCAGTTCCATTCCCCTCTAACCAATCAAAGAACAGATGAATATGGCAAGGATTTAACACTGTTTGGTACAGAAGTCATTCGCGCAGCAAAAAGTGAAATGCCGGAAGGAATGCCATTGATTATGCGTATCTCCGCCCAAGAATATGTTGAGGGCGGGTACGGTATCAAAGAAAGCTTGGAATTTAGTAAAGCTTACAAAGAAGCAGGCGCAGATATTTTCCATATCAGTGCAGGTGGTGAAGGTCCTATCGCAGCTGCCGGGAAACCAGGGACGCATGCAGCTTATCAGATTCCTTTGGCTAGAGAAATCAAGTATGGCTTGAATGTTCCGGTTATTGCGGTTGGCAGATTGGATGAGCCTGTACTTGCTAATGCCGTGATTGGGAATGAGGAAGCTGATCTTGTTGCCGTGGGCCGGGGCATGTTGAGAAATCCATACTGGACGCTGGAAGCTGGGGTTGAACTTCAGAAAGATGCCGGCATTCCTAGACAGTATACTTTCGGGTTTCCAAGAATTAATGGGTAAAGACTAATATAAATGGTATGAAGTCTGAAGTCCAAACAAAATAATTGTAAAGTGTGGAGGGGCCGACTTCTTGGAGAAACGGTCTCTCCTCTTTTTTAAAATAAAATAAAGTATAAGTATCGAACCTATACTTTATGTATGGTTGTGGATTGTAGTACTATTATATAGAAGGAAAAAATCATGAAAAGCCATACACCCGGGAGATGAATAATAAAATGGACGACATTCTTAACAATGACCTTATAACGAGTTGGTTGACGTTAACGCATATACAAATGAATGTGACGAATGAATTGGAAGCTAATCTACAAGCCAAACATGGCTTATCCTTAAAAGAATTTTATTTGCTGTTATTTTTATCGGAAGCGCCGGAGAAGAAACTGAAATTGCAGAAACTCGAAGCTATGGTGGGTTTAAGCCAGAGTGCAGTTTCCCGACTGGTTAGTCGGTTTGAGGCCAAAGGCTGTGGCGCTTTAGAAAGAAAAGCGTGTGATGCTGATCGCAGAAGTATCTATACTGCCTTGACTGCCATTGGCGAAGACAAGCTCCTTCGTGCACAAGATACCTTTCAAGAGACCCTGCTTGCAGCTTTTCCAGAAAAAGATGTGAAAGAGCTTTTGGATCAAATGCTTCGCATGAAGCAACAGTCATGAATTCACAATAAAACCTCTGTTTTGGTAAATGGACCGAATCTCCATTTCCCATACAGAGGTTTTTTAGTGTAAGGCGCTATTTACATCATACCTGTTCATCCCACTGTTGCTGGGAAAAAAGCCGGTAGTAATTATAGTCTTCATGTTCAATTGTAATCTCGTCAAGAAGCTCGAAACCACATTTTTGAATGACTCTATTAGACGGGATATTGTGTTTCAGAGCAATGGCGTTTAATACATCGGTAGAGCTATTATCAAACAAATACTTAATTAATCCCTTGGCAGCTTGAGTAGTGTAGCCTTTACCGCGATGATCCTTGGATATGGCATACATAATCTCTCTGTTAGGAACGGGCAATTCCTCCTTAATTCCTGTACAACACCAACCAATAAACTCACCGGACACTTTTAAAATAATGCCTAAACGAAGACGAAGCTCTCCGATATCTCCGCCCGCTGAGATCACTTGAAGAAACTGCTGGTTCTCTTTTATTTCATAGTTTATTAACCAGTCCAACCGTTGTTCTTTAGGAACATTCCAATCTGGCAAGAATTCAATAATTTCAGGCTGTAGAGTAAGCGCATGAAACTCCTCTAAATCCTCCACACTATATTCCCGCAGAAAAATATCTTTACAATCAATCGTAAATAAATCACTAGAATTGGCCTTTTCATTCACAGCTTCGCTCAACTTTCACCACTCCTTTATTAACTAACAGATATTTTACCATGGAATAAATGATTGATTTGGTAATATTTGATTATAAAAATTGTTTTCTTTTATTTCACATAAATATTAATTGGTTAATATATTAATTGACTATAAAATATGTTATTATGTTTCGTATAAACGGCAATGAACTAATACAGTTAGGTTTTTAAGATTTCTACTATAAAGATAACAGGTGATATTTTATGAAAAATGACAACGGTAACAAATTTATTAATGGTAGTCTAATTGCGCATTATAAGTTTGATAATCCAGAGGATGTAGGTCAAGATTTCTCGGGGAACGGCAATGATGGAACCGCTTCAGGTACGAAGCTGCCGGCTATTAAATCCGTAGCAGGTAGACAAGCTGTTTCGCTTGCTGGGGGAGAACATGGCACATCCTATATTTCATTACCTAACGATCTGCTTAAAGAGGTCAGTGACCATACAGGAATTACGATTTCGACCTGGATGTATGTAAGCAAAGCTTCAAGCTTATGGGAAAGAATCTTTGATTTTGGTAAAGGTGAAACAGGACCTTATATTTTCGTAACTCGCAATTTGCGGGGGACTTGTTTTGCAGGGGAAGACTTAATCGCAGATCCAGGGAAATCCTTTGCGACTGATGAATGGGTACATGTTTCCTTTGCAGTTACAGGTACAGAAGGTGGAACACTAAGCAGTGCAGGTCCTGTGATGTATGTAAATGGTGAAGTAGTTGCGGATGGAATGATCAGCCAAACCTCGAGTGGCACATATGCTAAGCTGCGTACATGGTTTGCTACTTTTGAAGATCAACAGAATTATAGCAATAATACAATCGGGAAATCCCAATACGCGGCAGATGTTGATTTTAGCGGCTATATTTCGGACTTCCGTGTATATAAAGCAGGCTTAACTCAAGATGAAGTGATTGAAATCATGTGCGAATCTTTGACGGATGAAGATATCGTAAAGCTTGCAAAAGATAAATACTTAACCTTCCCAAGCTCGATCATTACCAAAGATATTGAGTTGCCAGCTTCGCTGATGGGCGGAAAAGTTGACGTATCTTGGGTATCCAGCGATTCCAAAGTCATTTCTAATGAAGGTGTTGTGAATAAAGGAGTTCAATCTGCTCAAGGCGTAACGCTTACAGCGCTTTTGAAAAAAGGGGCTAGTACAGTAGAAAAGAGCTTCACGGTGTCTGTGCTTCCGGAAGATTTGCCACCATACACCTTAACTATTGATGGTAATCAGGAGATTTTGGATGTTAGCCAAATTCTATATGGTTTATTCTATGAGGACATTAACAACGCAGCAGACGGTGGGATCTATGCAGAGCTAGTGCAGAATCGCTCCTTCGAATCTTTTGCTTTTGACAGCTATTCGCATGTATGTGGTGTACATGGTGCTTCCACCGGAAGAAATTATACACCTCTTCACGCATGGTCTGGGGATACAGAGAAAATGACTGTCCATAATACAGGCGGATTAAACGATTTCTTCGGCATCGAAGATAAAGATATGAATGCTCATTATGTGACGGTAGCGGATGGCGCGACTATTAATAATAGAGGTTTTGCGGATTCCAATCAGCACTGCTCGATGTTTATTAAGGAAGATGCCAAGTACAACTTCACAATCTGGGCGAAGGCAGAAGCAGCAGGCACAATTACCTTGCAATTGCTCGACAAAGACGGTAAAGCCATCAGCGATACTGCAGTTGTTGAAGTAAACGGTGACGGCAACTGGAAGAAGTATGGTGTCGATTCTAAGCTTGTATTAACAGGGTCTGAAACTGTGCTTGGTCAGCTGGCGTTAACCTTTAACGGTGAGATCTCCATTGATATGGTATCCTTAATTCCTGATGACGTTTGGGGCGCTGGTGAAGAGGAACGTTCTGCTACAGCTCATGCTAACTATAAAGGAAATCCAAACTATAGATTAAGAAAAGACTTAGTGAATGCACTCGTTGATCTTCATCCTACATTCCTGCGTTTCCCTGGGGGTTGTATTTCTGAAGGTTCTCACATTTGGGAGAACGTGTACGATTGGAAAGAGTCCGTCAACGATATCGAATTGCGCAAAGAGAACTATAACGTATGGGGCTACATGATGACCATGGGTCTTGGATATATGGAGTATTTCCAATTAGCCGAGGATTTGAACGCAACACCACTTCCGGTTATGGCCTGCGGCGTACTCTGTCAAGCTCGTTCGGATTATGCGAATCCAGCTGGCGGTGCGTTAAGAGATTATTATGTGAAGAACTTTACGGATCTGATTGATTTTGCGATTAGCATGGATTTTGACAATAATGAGTGGGCTGCATTGCGTAAAAAGATGGGCCATGAAGCAGCGTTTGACCTGCGTTATTTGGGTGTGGGGAATGAAAACTGGGGTACAGAGTTTTTTGCCAACTTCGAATATTTTAAAACAGTGATTGATGAGTATATGGTGAAGAACTATCCTGATCATGAATTGACTATTCTCTCTACCGTGGGTGCACAGGCAGATGATGATGCTTACCAGCAAGGTTGGAAATTCCTAAGCGGAAATTTACAGGGCTCGGAAAAAATCAGCTTTACGGATGGTACATCGAGCATCGAAGAGACTGTTACCTGGTACGAAAAACAAAAGAACTACATGGATACCATTGCGGATGAGCATTACTACCGTTCCAATGAGTATTTGTTAGAGAATGCTGATCGTTACAACTACTATTACAGAGCCTATAAGGAAGACGGCAGCTTGGATGAGGCTGAAACTTCAAAGGTTTTTGTGGGTGAATATGCTTCCACAGATAAAAACACATTGGCAGGAGCTGTTGCTGAGGCAGCGATTATGTCCAGCTTCGAGAATAACTCTGATGTGATTAGATTGGCGGCAACGGCACCATTGTTCAACAAGGTTCTGACAGATGGCACCTATAGATGGACACCGGATTGCATCTGGTTCGATGATGAGACCGTATGGTACACACCGAACTATTATGTTCAGCAGCTGTATGCTAAATACCTGGGAACCAAAGTGGTTGGCACCTCATTTTCGACTTATCGCAACGGGGAGAAGGTAGACCTCATTCCTCATGGAGGAATTGAAGTGGCTGCCGGGAAATCAGCTGTGATCGTGAAACGGGTGAAAGTGACCTCGAATGTAGATGGCAGTGTTTGGTTGGATCAAGATTTCACGCAGCCGCTGAATGAAGCTTGGAAAGTGATTCCTGGCTCTGCCGGATATACGATTGATCCTTCCAAAGGTCTGGTATTGAAAGCGCAGAATGGCGGACTGAATGGATTGTATATCCTTAATGACGCGTGGACTAATTATAAAGTAGAGGTTGTAGCTGAAAAAGCTTCTGGCGAAGATGGCTTCTATGTAGGCGCAGGTCTGACAGAAATCTCACCGGAAAATAAAGATGTCATCGAATATGCGATTGGCTATAATGGTGATGCCACAGGAGTCAAGGTGTACAAGCAAGGGATTGAGGCTTATACTCTCGGCGATTATTCCTCTAGTACCGCTGCTGGTAACCTGAGAGCCAGTTGCTATGAAGAGCTTGCGGATCATACGGAATATACTATCACCGTTAATTATGGTGGAGCAGATGGCAAACATTTGATTTGCTCTTATACAGATGGCAAGGTAACAAGCAAAGTACTGGATTATAAGCTTGAGGCTTATAACAGAGAGGTATATAATTCCGTAACTAAAGATGATAAGCATCTTTATGTGAAGCTTGTAAATGCGGATGGTGTAGAAAAAGCAACGAAGCTTGATCTAAAAGGCTTAAAAGTAGCTGCTACTGGTAAACGGATTACCTTAACCGGAGACGCCTCGCTGGTTCACACACCTAATGTGAACAGAAAAAATGATGAGAAGGTTACACCAGTCGAAACAGAAATCGTAATTGATAAAGACACGGCAGTTGTGAAGCTAGCTGCCAATTCCGTAAATGTGATTGTTCTGGATCTGATTTAATAGAAAATATGCTTTCCAACACGCGCCGATCTTTTTGTTCGGCGCGTGTTGTTGTTTAACAAGCCTCTAAATCGGTTGATGATTATATAGAGAGAACTGTCCACTTGCTTGATGAATCTCAAAATCTATCTTACACTGGTGAAAGTACAATCACCGACTGACCCTCCAGCCCGCGATCCTCCCAGATGTTTTATCCACAGCTGCCCTTCATTACTCCAGAATACAGTGCATACCCTAGCCCCTAAAAAGGAGAACGATAAAATGATGAAATCATTCAAAACGGACTGGAAAGCAAATCTGAAAAATCCTCAAACGATTATGGCCTTGTTTACTTATCGTTATGGAAATTGGGTGTATTATCGAGTGAAGAATGGCATCGTGCGAAAACCTTTGTGGCTTTTATATCGAATAATGGATGTGCTTTTTGTCCGTATTCTTGCAAATGGAGAGCTTCACGCTCAAGCTCAAATTGGTGACGCGCTTCATTTACCGCATGGTTTAAATGGGATTATCATTAGTCCTAAAGCGGTGCTTGGAAGCCATGCTACTATTTTTCATCAAGTGACGATTGGCGGGAGAAATAACTTAGGAGAGCCTGTGATTGGAGACAGAGCTTTTATTGGAGTAGGCTCCAAGATTCTTGGACCGGTTGTCATTGGTAACGATGTTAATATCGGGGCCATGTCTGTAGTGGTAAAGGATGTGCCGGATAATGCTTCGGCAGTAGGTATTCCTGCTAAAAATATATTGCGGAGTGAACCGAAACCAGAGAATACAAGATAAAGACGTTAGGTTCTAGTACATAGGGTACGCGTGCGCTTTATTTTAATATCTTACAGGGTATAATTAAAGCATCCAAGTAATCTTGTAATAACCTTCTAGAGATCGGAGTAATGAAATGAAATATAGCAATTTAGAAGAGTGTGTTAATGATTTAGAGAAACACGGACATTTAGTTCGGATTCGTGAAGAAGTGGACCCTTATCTAGAGATGGCGGCGATTCACCTAAAGGTTTATGAGGCTGGTGGACCCGCATTATTATTTGAGAATGTAAAAGGCTCGAAGTTTCGGGCCGTATCTAACCTTTTTGGAACGCTAGAGCGCAGTAAGTTTATCTTTCGGCGGACTTGGGACTCCACACATAACGTAATTGCCCTTCGCAACGATCCCGTAAAAGCACTCAAAAATCCATTTAAATATGTTGGAACCGGATTATCCGCGAGAAAAGCATTGCCTATTAAAAAGCCAGGAGGTCTGCCAAGCGGTTTCCAGGAAATTAGTATCTCTGATCTTCCGCTAATCACACATTGGCCGGGAGATGGTGGTGCTTTTGTAACCTTGCCGCAGGTGTATTCAGAAGATCCGGATAAGCCGGGCATTATGAATTCCAATCTGGGAATGTACCGTGTGCAGCTGACTGGAAATGAGTATGAATTAAATAAAGAAGTGGGCATTCATTATCAAATTCATCGCGGCATTGGCGTACATCAGGAAAAAGCGAACCGCCAAGGACAACCGCTTAAAGTGAGTTGTTTTATCGGTGGGCCACCCGCTCACTCCTTATCGGCGGTTATGCCTTTGCCTGAGGGAATGAGTGAGATGATCGTTGCAGGTTTATTATCAGGACGCCATTTCAGCTATAGCTATGTGGATGGTTACTGTATCAGCAATGATGCGGACTTTGTGATAACAGGTGAAATTCACCCTGGTGAGACGAAGCCGGAGGGGCCATTTGGCGACCATTTAGGCTATTATAGCTTGGTTCACCCTTTCCCAGTAATGAGAGTACATAAAGTGTACGCCAGGAAAAATGCAATCTTTCCATTTACGGTTGTCGGTCGGCCGCCACAGGAAGATACCGCGTTTGGTGAGTTAATTCACGAGCTGACAGGTGGGGCTATCCGCCAAGAAATTCCGGGCGTCAAAGAAGTTCATGCAGTCGATGCTGCGGGTGTTCATCCCCTGCTGTTCGCCATTGGCAGTGAACGTTATACGCCTTATCAGCAAGTAAAGCAGCCAGCGGAAATTCTGACCATTGCTAACCGGATTTTAGGTACGGGTCAGCTTAGTTTAGCTAAGTTTTTGTTTATTACTGCAGAAGAGAATCAGCCTATCAGTACACATAATATCGAGGATTTCTTGACGTATATCTTGGAGCGGATTAATCTTCGTAGAGATATTCATTTCTATACCAACACCACGATTGATACGCTTGATTATTCCGGCACAGGATTAAACAGCGGAAGTAAAGTGATCTTCGCAGCAGTAGGGGATAAGAAAAGAGAGCTATGTACAGAGGTACCGGGCATGCTTAAAGAATTACAGGGATTTGGACATGCACGAATGGTGATGCCTGGTCTTGTTGCCCTTCAAGGTGCTAAATTCACAAGCTACGCTGAAGCAGCATTGGAAATGAACAAGCTTAGTGAAGCTATTCAGGAGCAAGGGGCACTTCCTTCTTGTCCAATGATTATTTTGTGTGATGATAGCGAGTTTTTGAGTGAAAAGATCGACAATTTCCTATGGGCGACGTTTACCCGCAGTAATCCATCTCATGATATCTATGGAGTGAACAGTTCTACTGAGTATAAACATTGGTCCTGTGATAACGTGATTATTGATGCTCGGGTAAAACCCCATCAAGCCCCACCACTGATCCCCGACCCAACCGTTCAGAAGCATATCGAACGATTATTTGCGTCAGGTGGCAGTTTAAGCGGAGTTAAGATATAGAGAAACATTCATCAGCCTTCTTGGGAATCCAAGGAGGCCTATTTGCTGTTTGTGAAATGATTTTGCTCATATGAAATAAAAAAGGCATAGGGGTATTATGGGGTGTATGGTATATATTTACTATTAATATTGGGGAAGTGTTGTTCTGATGGAAATTATGGAAACCGAACGTTTATGGATTAGAAGGTTCTCAGCAGAGGACTGGAAAGACCTTCATGAATATTTGTCGCAAGAAAGTGTTGTGAAATATGAGCCCTATTCCGGGTTTAATGCAGATGAATCTCGCACTGAGGCGCTCAGACGGTCATCGGACCGTGCTTTTTGGGCAGTCTGTCTTAAATCTACGACCAAAATGATCGGCAACTTATATTTTCAAGAGAGCCAACCAGAGGCTTTTGGCGTTTGGGAATTTGGATATGTTTTTAACCCTGATTTTCAGGGAAACGGGTATGCTACAGAGGCTTGTAATCAATTGTTAAACTATGGCTTTGATAATCTGAAAATGAGACGTGTGATTGCGAACTGTGATCCCGAAAATACACGCTCATGGAAACTGCTTGAACGATTGAAGCTTCGTCGAGAAGG
The DNA here is from genome assembly GCF_038002845.1 of Paenibacillus sp. FSL F4-0122. NCBI lineage: Bacteria > Bacillati > Bacillota > Bacilli > Caryophanales > Paenibacillaceae > Paenibacillus > Paenibacillus sp. FSL F4-0122. The sequence goes on along the minus strand of NZ_JBBODI010000001.1, from coordinate 101,983 downwards.
ACATTTTTTGCAGACGGGTTATTTTAAATACGATAGTAATGGAGAGCCAATCTGGCATGATACTTATTCCTATGGATTGCTCAGAAGTGAATGGTTAAGGATGAAGGAATAGCAAAACTGTTGTCGTGATCTCAAAAGGCGGGTGTCCCCTCACTGATTCTTCTGTCCTAACTGCTTACCAAATCGTAGGTTTTTATAACTATAGGCGAAGAAATTGAACGGTTTAGTGTATGATAAAATCTGTTTTTTAAATGTTCAGAGTGACACTTAGGTGGTAGTATCGTGTTGGATATGAGTGGAACTGGAATCGTCTACCAACTAACTGCCTGAGCAAAGAGGAGGGGATACGCGCACGAAGTGAACTTATATTTGAAGAACGAATGACAACGAAGCTTATTGTAAGCGTTTACTACAACAGGGCTAGATGCGTACTAAGTTCTTTCAATCATAAGAAAGCGGGTGAAGCACGGAAGATGAAGAGGAATAAACTTGGAAATAAAATATTTATGGTGTTATTGTCGTGGATCTTCATTTGTTCATCAATACTTCCATCTACAACATTTGGGGGGCAACAGGCCAGTGCAGCTTCAGGCCCAATAACCTTGCAATATGATTTTGGAACAGCAACAAGTCCTGTTATGAGTGGTTATACAGGCGTGCATGAATCTAAGTTATATACGAATGAGCTAGGGTATGGTTTAGATCAGGCGGTTGCTTCGAGGAATCGTTCGGGTGGAGACGGTATGACCAACGATTTTGTATTGGGACTGTCCTATTCTTTTTTGGTGGATCTTCCTAATGGGGATTACGATGTGACTGTATACTCAGGAGATTTACTAGCGGGTACAAGTACAACCAAAACTACGATTACTTTGGAAGGTAGCACGGCTGGGTCGATAAGCAGCAAGCAAGCTGTAAATCAAGCTACCTATCGGACGACTGTTCAAGATGGTCAACTAACTGTCGGCATTACGGGTACAGGGGTTGGCGGATATTTAAATGGACTAATTATTCAGCAGATTGTACCAGGTCCATTGAAAGCCCCTGAGGGATTAGTGGTTCATAATATCACCCCCACTGAGGTATCTCTGGGGTGGGGCAGCGTGACAGAAGCAGTCTATTACAATATTTATCGAACGGTTCTTCCTAGTGGAACCCTTCAAGCCATAGGTCAAGTTGCTGCTAACAGCTTCGTGGATTCAGATGTAGATGAAGGCAGTGGTTACATTTACAATGTGTCAGCTGTAAATGGAAAGGGTGAGGAGTCTGTTTTGAGCGCATCTGTGACAGTAGACAAAATTCCGGGGGTAGAGGTTCCCGCAGCACCAACCGGTCTTTCAATTGTCAGTGTAGGTGTAAGTTCTGTTCAACTGAGTTGGAACAGTGTGGCTGGAGCAAACCGCTATACGATCTTAAGGTCTGATGCAGCAGATGGAACATTCCATGAGATTGGTCAGTCAGAGAAGACGACATTTACGGATGCCTCAGCGGACACCTCAAAACGGCAATATTATGGGGTGAAGGCAGCCAATGGCCAAGGAGAATCAGAGCTATCTAACAAGGTGGAAAGTGCCGTGTATACGCCTCCTGGAACTTTGCCAGAAGGAGATGTTTATTCCTTTGATTTTGGCCCAGGTGCTGTGGCTGAAGGTTATCTTAAGGCAGATGCAGGGGTATCTTATTCCTCTGAGGTCAAATATGGATTTACAGATATATCGAAAGTAACTGGGGTAGACCGAGGAACCTCAGATCCTTTGCGTTCAGATTTTGTGGTCCCTAAGGATGCAACTTTTAATGTAGATTTACCGAATGGCGACTATACAGTTTCACTTATCGCTGGTGACAGCGCCGGAGATACAGAGATTGGCATCAAAGTAGAATCCATTCAAAAAGTTCAACAGACGAGCAAAACAGCAGGCCAGTATTTGGAAATGAGCTTTGACATCGCTTTGGTGGATGGACAAATGAACTTGGTGTTCTCTGGCACTAAGCCTAATATCAATGCACTGGTGATTACTAAGCAGCCAGACCGTCCTGCTAATGAATTGCCAACAGTTTATATTGCGGGTGATTCAACCGTGCAGACTTATGATCCTTATTGGATACCACAAGCAGGCTGGGGACAAATGATTCCTGATTTCTTTAGTGAGGAAGTAACGTTTAAGAATCACGCTATCGGAGGCCGCAGCTCTAAGTCATTTATTGTCGAGGGAAGGCTGGATGAAGTCCTGCGTAAGATCCAACCGGGCGACTATTTCCTTATCCAGTTTGGTCATAATGACGCAACGATTAGCGTTCCAGACCGATATGCTTCTCCAGCCGATTACAAAGTTTATTTAAAAACTTATGTCAATGGAGCTAGGCAAAGAGGAGCAACTCCGATTCTGGTGACTCCCATGGGCCGCAGAGATTATAATGCCGCGAGTGAAAAATTTAATGTGAGCTTTCCAGAATATGTGCAGGCTATGAAAGAAGTAGCAAGTGAGTTGGATGTTGACTTGGTCGATCTTAGCGCACTCAGTGTAGCTTATTACAATTCTATCGGTTTTGCAGCTACACGCTCTGTATTCCTTCACCTCGATGCAGGGATATATGGTGCTTTCCCAAATGGCTCGACAGACGATACTCACTTTCAAGAGTACGGAGCCATTCAAATGGCCCGTCTGCTGGCCAAAGGAATAGGGGAATTAAATATTCCACTCTCCAGCTTTGTGCAGGACATCAAACAGCCGGAAACGGTGCCAGCGAAGCCTGAAGGACTTGTAGCTGGGAGTATCAGTAATGCAGGTGCAGTACTGAAATGGAATACAGTAGAAGGTACAGATATCTATAAAATCTATCGTAAGCTAGCGGCAGAAGCCGAATCTGCTTATACATTAGCGGGAACTTCAACTGTCCCTTCATTGACATTAAGCGGGTTGGTTGAAGGTCAAAGCTACTCGGTAAGAGTGACTGCAGTGAATGGGCTAGGAGAGTCTGAGCCTTCAGATGAAGTGAAGCTGACTACGAAATCCGCTCAGTATCGTTATGATTTCGGACCTGTTGGTTCACCCGTTGCTGCGGGTTATACGGAAGTGAATGTGAATGTCCTATATACCCCAGAACGAGGATATGGTTTGACCTCGAGTGCAGGGATGATTGATCGGGATCGGGGAAATGCGACGGACGATCTGCGCAGAGATTTTGTGATTTATTTTGGAGGATCGTATGAATTCAAAGTTGATTTACCCAATGGTTATTATTCTGTTAAGACTTATACAGGAGATTGGATTGGATCTGCTAAGACGAATGTAGCCATTGAAGGCAAAGATTACGGAACAGTCTCCTCAGGTAAGGAAAATATTGCTGAGAAGCTGTATAACCAGATTGCTGTCAAAGACGGGCAGATGAATCTTGTCTTTAGTGGCACAACCGCTCATCTCAATGGGCTGGAGATCACACCGTTATTATTAGCCCCAACGAATCTGAAACTGGGTAGCCTGGATTTAAACAGTGAGCCTATTACAGCTAATCTTTCTTGGGACAGTATGGAGGGTGCGCTGAAATACCGTATATATCGTCAGGCTACGGTTGCGAATAGTGCAGAGCTGCTGGGCGAGACAATAGAGCCGTTCTACGCAGATACCACTGCGGATATTGGTATGGAATATATCTATACGGTAACTTCGGTCGACAGCACGGGACTGGAATCCGTAGGCTCTAATGCGCTAAAAGTGTCTATGATTGATCCCTCCGTAGCAAAAGCACCCGTACCTAGTGGTCTAGCTGTACAATCTACGAACAAAAATGATGTGACCTTTACTTGGAATGAGGTACCGGATGCACGGATGTTCAACATTTATCGTGCGAAATCCGCAGACGGTGAGTTCATCCTGATCGGCAAATCATTCGAAGCTTCGTACACAGACATGACCGTTCTGACTACCATTCCTTACTATTACAAAGTAGCCTCGGTAAATGCAGGCGGCATCTCTGATCTATCCGCTACGTTGGAAACCTCAGCGGTGACAACTTTATACCGGAAGATGGAGGCGCTGGACCGTGCGCCTGTAGCGGTTAAGACAGATGAAGGTGTGTATATCAGCTGGCGGATGTTAGGTCTGGATCCGGAAACGATAGGATTCAATCTGTATCGTGGCGATAAGAAACTAAATGATTCGTTGATTACTCAAAACACGAACTATCTCGATATTACAGGCAGGGAGGATGCCAAATATAGAATCACATCAGTAATCAATGGAGTCGAGAAATCTGCTTCGGAACCATTCAGCGTATGGCAGAAGCAATATCTATCGATCCCTTTGCAAAAGCCAGCAGATGATTACACCAAGGATGGTCAACCGTATACGTATAGTGCGGGAGATGCAAGTGTAGGTGATTTGGACGGTGATGGTGTATATGAAATCATCATGTTGTGGTCACCTTCGAACAGCAAGGATAACTCTCAAGCTGGGTATACTGGACTTGTCTATATGGACGCTTATAAATTAGATGGAACTCGCTTATGGCGGATTAATTTAGGGCCTAATATTCGTGCCGGTGCACACTATTCTCCATTCCTGGTATATGATCTGGATAGTGATGGACGTGCCGACATTATGATCAAGACGGCAGATGGCACAGTGGACGGTCAAGGAAAAGTCATTGGCAATGCCAGTGCAGACTATCGTAACAGTTCGGGTTATGTGCTGCTGGGCAATGAATATTTAACGGTGTTCGAAGGGGCAACAGGCCGGGCCTTGGATACCGTGGATTATGATCCGCCACGTGGAGATGTTGGCGCTTGGGGGGATACCTATGGTAACCGTGTAGACCGCTTTTTGGCAGCTGTAGCTTATTTAGACGGCGAGCAGCCAAGCGTGATTTTTAGCCGCGGTTATTATACTAGAACTGTACTTGCAGCTTACAATTATCGCGAGGGCAAGCTCGAGAAAGTATGGCGTTTCGATTCTAATGATGAAGGATATGGAGACTTCGTAGGTCAAGGAAACCACAATCTTTCTGTAGGAGATGTGGACGGCGACGGTAAGGACGAAATAACCTTCGGTGCGATGGCAATCGACGATGATGGGTTGCCGCTGTATAATACAAAGCTTGGCCATGGTGATGCAATTCATTTCGGGGACCTTGATCCTACCAGACCCGGGCTGGAAGTCTTTGATGTTCATGAGCATACCGATTCGAAGTATGGGATTGAAATGCGTGATGCAGCTACAGGAGATATATTATGGGGTGTGTTCACGGGGATTGATACTGGACGGGGGATGTCAGCGGATATTGATCCGCGATATGCTGGCGAAGAGGTATGGGCTGCAACGATCACCAATGAGGAGCATATACCTGTTACGGGCCTATACAGTGCGCAAGGTGAACTAATTACTAAAAAACTGCCTTCCTCCACGAATTTTGGTATTTGGTGGGATGGTGATCTTTTACGTGAATTACTGGATGCTAATCGAGTGGATAAGTGGGACTATAGCAATCAGACAACGGTTAACTTATTGACGGCTGTAGGTGCTTCTTCAAATAATGGCACCAAGGCGAATCCAAGCTTGCAGGCAGATCTGTTCGGGGATTGGCGTGAAGAAGTGATCTGGCGGGCAACGGACAGTTCTGAACTACGGATCTACACAACAACGGATATGACAGATTATCGTATTCGCACATTGATGCATGATCCGATCTACCGTCTGGCAGTAGCTTGGCAAAATGTAGGCTATAATCAACCTCCGCACCCTGGATTCTTTCTTGGTGAAGGGATGGAACAACCAGCGGCTCCAAAAATTCAATATGTAGGCTCACCGGGAGAAACTGAAGATACTACACCACCTACGATTTCTGGTTTACCTTCTGCTCAAATGAGTGAAACGGATGTATTGAAGGTGCAGGTCGTAGCGGAAGATCCAGAGTCTGGTATTCGCAGTCTGGATATTACTTTTGATGGTAAACCTGTCGTTTATGGAGATGAGATTCCACTCACAGGACTTGCGGGAGCGCATACGTTCATCGCAACAGCCATTAATAACGCTGGACTCTCAACGACAGAACAAGTGATTGTGGTCGTAAGTGGACCTCAGAAGGCTACAGGTGTTCCGGGGCAATGGGTTCTATCCAATAATAATGGGCAGGATACAGGACTTTTTGACGGGGATTACCAAATCACAATGAATATGTGGTGGGGCAATAATGGTACGGTCTACAAGCTATATGAGAATGGTGCCTTAATCGACACGCAAACCTTACGTGATGATTCCCCAGCTGCACAGACTGCAGTGACTAATATTACCGGAAAAGAAAACGGAACCTACACCTATACGGCTGAGCTGACCAATTCTTTTGGCACAACGGTGTCTGCTGCTCATGTGGTTATCGTGAAGGATGCTGCACCAGCTAAGCCGGTGTTGTCCAATGACAACTGGGATGGCGATGGAGAGTATAAAGTGACTATGAATTTATGGTGGGGGATGAACGGCAAAGAGTATCGCTTGTATGAGAACGGAATACTGATCGATACTAAGACTTTAACAGCAGGCACCCCAAACGCACAAACGGCTTCTACTTCTATTACTAACCGTTCTCCAGGCGTCTATGAATACCGGGCTGAGCTGTTGAATGATCAAGGGGTAAATGAGAGTGCTATCATGAAAGTTACGGTAAAATAACTGAATATTTGTTAAAAAAACGCCTAAGTCGGTAATATCCGGCTAGGCGCTTTTTTTAGATTATCTAAGATTTAAAAGATTCTGCAAGACTAATTCTCCTATCTGCCTCATATGAATCTAAACAACGAATGATAGGGGGGATTGTAAATATGGATTTGACGCATATGATCTCAAAGCTTGTGGTAGTTATACATGTTATAGCATCCATAGTGGGAATTGGGCCAGCTTTTGTGCTGCCAATACTGACAAGCTCAGCCAAGACAGGCAGTCAGCTTCGTTTTGTATTTGGTCTTATGAAGAAAATAAACAGATTCCCTAAGACAGGTGGGGTCACCCTGATCGTTACAGGTATTTTGTTAATGATCATAGATAAAATGGGCTTGTCGGTGTTGTGGTTAAATCTGTCGTTATTATTTTTTATCGTGATCGAAGTGATTATTATTGGAATGGTTGAGCCCCGATTGAAAAAGCTAACCCAGCTCGTAATGACCAGCGAAGGGGAGGAAATCTCTGAGGGTTACACTACCGCTATGAACAAGATCGCTCCCCTAGAAGCGGCGGTTCATGTGCTTACTATCGTCATTATTATATTAATGGTAGTAAAGCCGGTATAAGATCATAACGTCTATTCTCAATGATCTCTTCATAATCGCGGATGAGTCCATCAAAAATATTCTCCCAAGAGCGGCCGAGTGCCAGCTGTCGACCTTCATGTCCCATAGCAGCTAGCTTTTGAGGGTGCTCTATACATGCACAAATCTCACGAATAAAAGCATCCGGGCAGCGGGGCTCGACAATCATTCCTGTGCGGCCGGGTGTGACCAGATCCTTCACCCCACCTTCATTTACTGCGAGGACAGGCAGTCCTGAGGCCATAGCCTCAAGGACAACATTACCGAAGGTTTCCGTACTGGAAGGGAAGACGAACAGATCTGCTGAGGCATATAATTGGGCAAGCTCATCACCATGTTTATAGCCTGTAAACGTGACATTATGGGGCGCCTGTGCCCGCATTTCCGGCAGAAGGGGGCCGTCTCCTACGACCAGCCAATGAACCTGAGATTGCATAGATTCGGGTAATTGCTGCATGGCGAGAGCAAGGGTGTTTATATCTTTTTCAGGGGTGATCCTTCCCACATATAGAAGCAGTAACGGTGCGGTAATTCCGTAGCGCTCACGGACCTCATGGCTGCGTTTTTTGGGGGTGTACTGCTGGCAGTCGATGCCTCTGGACCACAGCTTCAGGCGATGAAAGCCTTGAGCTTGGAGGGAATCGAGGGTTTCGTAGGATGGTGCAAAGGTGGCGTCGCAGGAGCGGTGGAACCACTTCATGTATTTCCAATAGAGCGGAGCGATTTTTTTCATCCGGTAATATTCAAGATAGCGGTCAAAATGGGTATGGTATGAGGCGACATGGGGCAAGTCATGTTTTCGCGCATAACGAAGGCCGCAGAGACCGATATTGAACGGAGTTGCCATATGAAGCAGATCGGGACGAAAAGCTTTCAGCTCTGATTGGATAGAGGACATATTGGGCAGTGCGAGTCTACATTCGGGGTATAAGAAAAAGGGGATGCTGGTAATGGGACGTATGGGATCGGCATAACTGTCTTCAGGAGCAGATTTCGGTGAGAAAAGCAGATGTTCAATACCACGCCCTTTCAAATGAGTGGTTAATCGTTGAAGCGTACGTGAAACTCCGTTGGTTTGCGGAAGAAATGTGTCCGTGAATAAAGCAAGACGCATGGAACCCCTCCCAGATACTCTTGATGCCCTGATCATAACAGGCGATTATTTGATGGAGGTCAAACGGATGTTAAACAGAATATAAAAATCCACTGCACCAAGTAAGGTAAAGAGGTGTGCAGTGGATTTATTAGTTTTAATGGGATGAAGCCCTACAGGGATTCGTATAACTGTTGCAAAAAGGTAATGCTTTCTCCTAAATGTGACTCAGGAGTGCTTTCCAGGATTCCTTGAATATGAGGACGTTCATATTTCATATAACGAAGAATCGGCTCAAACTCTAGCCACCCTTGACCTACAGGGACTATTTTTATGGCTCCATCTTGGACGATAAAGTCTTTTAAATGAATGATAGCAATTCGATTTCCTAAAAGCTTCAAAGCCTCCGTAATAATAGCTTCTTGATGCAAGTAATTTGTAGGTGACATTAGATTTGCGCAATCTAATATGACCTGAAGATTGTTAGAAGGGACTTCATCCAGAAGTCGGCGGGTTAAGGGCGCGGTGTAAAGCGGATGATGAAGTCCTGCTTCGATTCCTACCGTCACACCAAAACGTTCGGCCTCCGCCACCATGGCCTTAACTGATGTCACCACCTCTTGGAAGGCTTCTTCTGTAAAATTATCTGTGGTATACCCAAGTCCCACACTTCCGGTTTCCGTACCTACCAGACTAGCGCCGAAATCCCTGGCCAAGCGCAGATGGGTATTAAACGCAGCTAACGCTTCTGCCCGTTTATGAGGATCGGTGTCTACAATATTTACATAGCAGCCCAGAACCGCAATCTGAATACCTGCCTGTCTAAAGGCATTGCCATAATAGCTGGCTGTTCCAGGGCTTATAGCCGTCAGGCTAGGGGCACTATCAGGAAAAGATTTCTTAAGTGCAAACTGGATATGAGTGAAATGATAGGACTTAATCTTCTCAATTAACTCTTGCAATGGAACTTGTGTGAAATCATGTGCTCGAACACCTAGATGAAGGGGAATGCTCATATGATCGATCGCTCCTATTAGTATTGTTGTTTGTGAGGTGCTAATTTGTCCCAGTCAAAGGTAACGCCAGTGCCCGTTACTTCAGGCGCTACTGCCATCCCATTGTCTTTGTTAATCACTAGCGGACGTGTAGTGTATTGATCGATAGGGAAGCTATGCATTTCGAGATAACCTGCATTTGGCATAGCTGCTAACAAACTAACGTGTAATTCCTGCATCCCATGTGTGGAAACGGAAAGGTTATAGGCTTGTGTTAAGTGAGCTACCTTTAACCAGCCCGTAATTCCGCCTATATTGGAAGCATCAGGTTGAGGGAAATCAACATGACCATATTGCAGCATGTGATGGAATTCGGTTAATGTGCGCAAGTTCTCTCCGCCTGCAACGGCCATTCCTGTTTCTTCAGCAATCCGTGCATAGCCGGCATAATCCTCCGGAATCGTTGGTTCTTCTAAGAAAAGAATGTCATATTTCAAAAATTCACGTGCGGCTTTTATCGCTTTTTCCACACTCCAGCTCATATTGGCATCGACCATAAAGGCTACATCCGGGCCGACCAATTGGCGTACCGCAGCCACTCGTTCCACATCTTCAGCTAATGTTTTTTGGCCTAGTTTAATTTTGACAGCCTGGAGGCCCATATCTAAGTATTTTTGATTGTTGCGCAGGAGCTTTTCTAATGGGAAATTCAAATCAATCGCTCCACCATAACATTTGACCTCATTGCTTGCGCCACCCAGAAGTTTGTAGAGAGGTTCATCTGCTTTCTTCGCACGTAAATCCCATAACGCAATGTCACATGCCGCAATGGCGAAGCTAGCCAGACCCCCGCGAGCAACATAATGTATTCCCCAGTTCATCTGCTCCCAGATACTTTCCACACAGCTGGCGTCTTTGCCAACTAAAATATGTGTTAATTCATTAGCAATTAGTGAACAGATCGCTTTGCCGCCAAATCCGCCAGTATAGGTATAACCTACACCTTCACGACCGTCATCCGTTCTAATTTTGACAATGGGTACTTCAAAATGAGTATGCAAGCCGTGTTTAGCATCCTCCATGATTTCTGGCAAAGGGATACGATAGTACTCTGTAATAACTTCTTTAATTATAGACATCTGTGATCACTCCTTATAAAAGTTGTTGTAAGTTTGATATAGGTGAGGCTGTATTTTGTTTAAGTGCTTGAACCACAAGTTTAGCAATTTGCTGGGCACCTTCATCCGAGAAATGAGTATCATCCGTAACTCCATTGGGGTAATTGGGATGTGTTTTCTCTGGTAAGTGCATGAATAACTTCTTGGATTCTTCTTCGCCTAATGAACGATAGAGCGCTTGCGAGGCTGCGAAAATATCAAGTAGCGGAGTGTGCGTTTCTTCAGCCACTTGTCTCATTACCTCGGGATAAGCACCTACAGCCAACGGGTCAAGCTCTCCATCGGCGTTAAAGCGGCGGCGACTTACAGAGGTTAACAGAACCGGCGTCCCACCTAGCTGCCTAACAGCATCTATATATTGAATTAGATTATGGCGATATTCGGTTTCAGGATCGGTGTAACGTAATGGATCATCTTTTTTCTCATCGTTATGTCCAAATTGAATAAACAGGTAGTCGCCGGGTTGAAAGTCTTTTTTGATGGCATCCAGGCGGCCGTCTGTTATGAACGATTTGGTGCTTCGACCATTAATTGCGCGATTCTGGATTTGAATAGAAGTCCCAAAATAACTTTGCAGGTATTCTCCCCAGCCAGTCATAGGTTTTTCTCCAGCGCCTTTAATAGCCGCAGTGGAATCGCCTGCAATAAATAGTTGTTGTCTCATAAGGCCTTCTGCTCCTTTAACGTATTGATGTTCCCTTAGCCAGTTCTCAGCAAGGGAAAGCCATTGCTGGCAATGAGGGTGTTCTTTAGCAAGCCCTAAACCATGCCGCCCTTCTTCAAAGATATGTAATTCAAAAGGAATTCCCTGATTAGACAGGGCAGAGGCGAACAACAGACTATTCTCCACGGGAACGCTGGCATCGTTTGCTGTTGTCCAGATAAAGGTTGGAGGTGTGAGTGAATCCACCTGGGCTTCTGAGGAAAAGGAGTCAAGCTCCGCTTGTGATGGGTCGTCTCCAAGAAAATGTAGCCGGCTTCCCTTATGCGAATGGGACTCTTGGAAAGTGATTACAGGATAACCTAACAGAAGAAGATTTGGTTTCTCTGCTCTAGTGGTAGAAAAGATGGAAGCTAAGTGTCCTCCAGCCGAGAATCCAATCATCCCTACTTTGTCTGAGATCACATTCCAAGCTTTGGGTGCTTCCCTAATCCATTTGAGAGCTTCCTCAACATCATTTAACAAAGAAGAGACGTTGAAGTCTCCGACCTGATAATCTAGTACACCTGCATGAATACCTAGATTGTTTAGCCATTGAGCCACAGGTTCTCCTTCATGTTTGGCTAAGTGCTGATATCCTCCACCAGGCAATACCAATATAAAAGGACGGGGTTGATCCGTCTCGAGCGGATAGAGGGTGAGTAGTGAGGTTTTCTGAGAAATCTCATCTTGTTCCACACGGTTAGTATTTAGTCGAAAGTTCAACATTGCGTTCAAATTCCTCCCTAAATGGTTATATGCACACGTTAACATATTTTCCGAAAAAAAGAGAGACTCTTTTTTTTTTAGATTCGACCTTGAACGATTATTTTGTGATTTTTACATAGATTCGTCAAATGTTGGTTTGGATTTAGTGCCTGTATTGTTATCCCGGTACTGTCCAGGGGTCATCCCTTCCTGTTTACGGAAAGATCGAATGAAATTCTGAGAATTGTTGTATCTTAATTTGGCTGCAATATCTTTGATCGGCATATCGGTTTCCTGCAGCCATTTTTTCGCCATTTTAAATCGGTACATCGTTAAATATTCGCTGAAATAGTATTGGGTCTCCTTACGGAAGACACTGCTGATATAGTTGGCGTTGTAATGCAGCCGAGAAGCGCATTCTTCCAAGGTTAGATCTGTATCATATTCATGTTGGATCAGATCAATGATTTTCTCAGAGATGTTTTGGTATTGGGCATTTTGCCTGCTGATAAAAATTTTGATCATCGGGTAAATGACCATGCTCCAGAACCAATCCTCAATCTCAGCCACGGTATGAAGGTCATGCAATTCCTCAAAAATAGAGCCATTAGCATGATAGATCTGATTTAAGCTAATGCCCGATTCCTGCATCATAATGAGCAAGTTATTGAGTAAGCGGGTCAACGGGATTTGATATTCCTGTGGTGAAAGCTCAAGGGCAAAAATAGATTTAAAAAGCAAATGAATCAGTTCCTTGGCTTTATCCGTTTCAGCCAGCTTGATAGCATCCATTAGATCGTTTTCTTTATGCGTAGGGTAGTTCAAGTTCAGATAATGTTTGCCGGAGTTAATGTTCTCATATTGAATAATAACGCCTTTGCCAAGCTTAATGCGATGTTTCAGTGCTTCTAGACCTTCTCTGTAGGCGATGGCTAGTTTATCGAAGGCGTTGAAGGGAAGGCTCAGCCCAATACTCACCTGCACCTTTAGATAATTATTTATTTCTTGCTGCAGCTTCTCCGTTAACGAATACAGTGTCTTATGAAAAGACTGGGTATCGCAGTCTGAACTGCCCAATAATACGACTACCGCATGGTCCATGATTACAGGAGCCAGCCGTTGTTCAGGACAGATTAACTCTTCGATCATATTGTGGGCAGCGAACAATAAGAGGCTGAGATCTTTTTTCTCATAGCTGGAATCCTCGGCATAATCAATAGACAACGTAATTACTGCCATGGTTTTCCATTCTTCAAGCTGTGTTTGGTAGCCGAATTGCCCTAATTCTTCGAGCAAATCACGTTTCTTAACATTTCCGTGGAAGGCATTGATCAGAAAAAACGTTCGCACCTGCTGAAAGTGTTGCCGGACTTCTTTTTCCAGCTGTGATTTGGATTGGAACAAAGAATGAACTTGTTCTCCTATAATCTGAAATTCATTGCGATGTCTCGATTTAATATCCGGTTTGCGTTGGCCCATCTGATTAAGCAGTCTTTCGATAGGGGTGTACATACGCCTGGAACCGATCCATGCCAGAAGAATGGAGAACAAGAGCATAATGGTGCACACGATTATCGTAAACATCCCGATTTTATTGGACTCCTTCGTCAAGCTTTCCATAGAAGTAACCGATAGATAAACCCAGCCATTTAGCTGAGAACGCATGAAAGTGACGGAGTAATTCTTTTTATTGATCACAGTCTTGAACTGTCCGGATTGTTTAGAAGGATCAGAGATTAAAGGGACTTCTTTAAATCCGCCTTGCTCTTTAGGTTTTCCGATTAAGCTGGTATCCGGATGGAGCAGGAAGCGGCCAGCTTGATCCAGAACGATAATGTCATCGAGTGGCTGCACATCTGAATTAATGAAATCCTGAAGACTGCAGACCGGAATATTAGCTAGGGCAAGCCCATATTTTTGCAGCTTATTGGTGGGAAGCTTTTTGATAAGACTAATGCTGTAATTGCAGCCAGTGACGTTAATGCTCTCCTCGCTATAAAATAAGGACGATGGATTCAAAATCCATGAAGTATCGTCAGCTATATTCATTAGATTAGAGAGTTGCGCGTGGTTTTTGTATTCATTCAGACGGTAGACGCCTGAATTTTTGATCATCCAGTTCTGCTGCTGATTGAGCAGGATGACATCCTCCAGTTTCGTATCGAAGGATTGCATATTGCGGATTTCGTTTCTTAAATCATTATATAAAATGAAATCGGTTTCATTTAAAGGGTTATTTAGTGCTTTTTTTAATACACTAGAGTTGATCACTTGGTTTAATGTTTGATTGACAGTTGTTAACTTATGTTCTACATTTGAGGTGATTTGTAATATAAGTTCCATTTTACTGTTGTTTACGTTCTTTTGGATCTCATTAGATGATGTGAAATAGGAAAAAGAACCGATGAATATCACCGGCAACGTGCTAATTACAAAGGCAAAAATCGTTAATTTACTTAAAAAGCTTAATGGTCTCACGGGGCTCAGCACCTTTACTTATGTAGAAGTAGACACTTGTTCTTAGTGTATGAAACCTGGTGGAAAATAACAATAATCATCTCGTTCTGTAATAATCATTAACCCTAATTATGACTACAAAATGGAAAATCTTCAAGCTGTAGGGTGAAAATCCTTACAATACCTTAGGAGGCTGTAGAAATGTTTAGACAATTTTTGTGTAGAAGGGCAACGTTTTGTTTCTGCTTATTTTTCATGCTTGTTTTCCCTATGTTAAGCGCTTGCAGTGATGGAAAGTCAGCTGGTTCTGTACTGCAAGAAGCTCGCCCGAACATCTCGATCTTGGCACCCCTTCATTTTCCACAGCAGCCTTCAAAAAAGATTATAGCTGAGATTGAAAGATTAACAGGGGTGGAGCTTGATATCACGTGGGTGCCTGAGGGTGTTTATACCGATAAAATGAACACGGCGTTGACCACTAATTCCTTGGGAAAAGTCACCTTTGTGAAGTTCTCAGATTATAATCTGGTGAAAAACGCCATCCGTTCTGAAGCATTTTGGGAGATCGGCCCATATCTTCAGGAGTTCCCCAATCTTAAAGCACTGGACCCCGCTATTCTTAAACAGACCGCTGTAGATGGAAAGATCTACGGCCTATATACAGAACGCCCTTCCTCCAGACAGGGTGTCATTATACGTAAGGATTGGCTGGACAATCTTCATTTAAGCAATCCACAGACCTTAGATGATCTATATGAAGTAATGAGGCAATTTACATATAACGATCCGGATCAGAATGGCAAACAAGATACCCTTGGATTAGTCGATCGTAATGATCTTGTTTATGGTGTATTTAAGACACTAAGCTCTTATTTTGGCACACCAAATAATTGGAAGCTAGAGAATCATCAATTTGTTCCGGAATTCGTAACAGCGGAGTATATGAACACAATGAATTTTATGAAGAAATTATATGATGAAAAAATCATAAATCAGGACTTTGCTCTTACCAGTAAAGAGGTTCAACGCGATAAATTCATTAACGGAATCGCTGGTGTGTTTATTGGCAGCATGACTGATGTGCAGCGGTTGTCAATTGAAGCTCAAGCATACAATCCAAAGGCTGAACTTACCCTGATCAATCGTATCGAGGGGCCTGATGGATATAAAGTGTGGTCTATCCCCAATTACAACGGACTGTATCTCTTTTCCAAAAAGTCCATTGCCACAGAGGAGGAGCTTCGGCAGGTGCTTGGATTTTTTGATCGGACCATGGATAAAGATGTAGCCAATATAATGATGTATGGCTTTGAGGGGCGGCATTATAAGCTTGAAGGCGGCAAGATTATCCTTCCCGAGGAAACCTCACAACTGCGGGTACAGGAAGTGAATCCGCTATATGCTTTAATGATCGCGGACATTAGTAATAAAAACATTATGGAAGTGGCTCAGAAGGAGCAATTAACCTCTCTAGCAGATCAGCTGAGTAAAGATAATGAATCTTTTCTGGTCGATGACCCGACAGTTTCTCTGAGCTCATCTACTTTTGATGAGAAGAATATGGAGTTATCTACAATCATTGTGGATGCTACATATAACTATATATTAGGTAATATTACCGTCGAGGGATTCCAGCAAGAGGTTGAGAAATGGAGAGCTCGTGGAGGCAATCTTATTATTAAGGAATATGCTGAGGCTGAGTTTGGGACAGAAAAGTAAATAGGTTAAAAAGGTTTTGATCCACTGCGGATAATGCGGTGGATTTTTTTGTGCTGCGATATCACGATAATCATTTGCTCAGATCCCTTTCAGAACACGCCGTTATGGGGAAATGATTGTTTTCGTAACCTTGCCGACGATGTAACGTGGAACTCGTAACCAATACAAATTATGGAGGTCAAAATGGTATGAAGAAGAAATCCTTCACCATGTTGTTAACAGCACTGTTAACATTCAGCACATTGTTAGCTGGATGCGGTGGTAACAACAATAACAAAGAAGAAGCAGCAGCCCCAACTACAAGTGCAGAGAACACTACGAAGGTGGAAGAGACTGAAGCACCTAAAGAGGAACCTACAGAAATCAAAATCATGCTTCCATTGAATACATCAGAGACTCCGCCTGATACGATTAAGAATGAACTTGAGAAATTGACCAACACGAAGCTGACTTATCAATTTTTTCCGGCTGATACTTATGAAGAAAAACTGAATTCATCTTTTGCAACGGGTTCATTACCGCAAGTAACATATTTGAAGAATCAGACAACCTTCATTCAGATGAAAGAAGCGATAAAAGACGGACAATTCTGGGAAATCGGTCCACTATTAAGCGAATTTCCGAATTTGAGCAAATTGAAACCAGAAATTCTTAATAACACGAAAGTAGATGACAAGCTTTATACCCTATATATCGGGCGTCCACTTGCACGCCAAGGGATCATTTACCGCAAAGACTGGGCAGATAAATTAGGACTTGCTGCACCAGCTAATGTAGATGAATTATTTGAAATGGCTAAAGCCTTCACAGAACAAGATCCAGACGGTAATGGAAAGAAAGATACTACCGGTATTATTGACCGTAATGAGTTGACCTATGGAGCTTTCAAAACTGTTTCGTCTTGGTTCGGAACACCGAATACCTGGGGTGAGAAGGATGGCAAATTAGCGCCTGAATTTACCTTCGATGAATATTTCGACACAATGGATTTTTTCAAAAAAGCTCGTGATGGCGGATACATTAATCAAGATTTCGCTGCCACCAGTAAAACGGATGCAGTAAATATGTTTAAGGCTGGAAAGGGTGGACTCTATATTGGGGGCTCCATGCAAGATATTGATTCCCTCAATAAAGATACTATTAAGAATAACCCTGACGCTGTTTTGGATGCGCATAGTATGGTTGCAAGTCCAGATGGGAAATATGCTCAATGGATGATTCCAGGCTATAACAATGTTGTCTTGTTCCCGAAATCTGCTGTCAAGGATGAGGCAGAGCTGAAGAAGATTCTTGCTTTCTTTGATCAAATGATGACTCCAGAAGTAGCTAATTTGATGTATTGGGGAATTGAAGGTACTCACTATACCGTTGAAGACGGTAAAGCGAAAGCTGCAGACGACAAAGAATTGATTGAACGTGAAGTAAAGGGATATAAGGACAGCGTTATCGGCGAAGCTGAAACCAATGGAATGTACGAAAACTATAACACGCTGCCAGGAAGAATTCATGCAGATCAATTGGTTCTTGAGAATGTCAAAGTTGGTGTAGCGGATCCAACAGCTGCTATGGATTCGGCTACCTATACAGAAAAAGGCGTAGAGCTTCAACAGATTATTACAGATGCAACCTATAAATATATTTATGGTCAGATTGACAAGGCTGGATTTGAGAAGGAAGTAGAGAACTGGAAGAGCCGTGGTGGAGATAAGATTATTGAAGAATACAACGCGTTATACAAAAAATAGTAACCCGTACTGGAATAGTTAAGCGACAAATTGTAGCTGAAAAGGTTGTTGATCTTGTTTCAACAACCTTTTCTATTCCTCACTGGGTTCAGAAATATCGTGTTTGAATAAAGAAGGAGAAAGGAAGAATATCATGCAGGAAGTCACCGCACAGCCCAGCTCAGCTCCTCAAATGAATCCTAAGCCTGAAATTTATAAAAGCAGCAGCGAACTGAAAAAGCGGCTGTGGAGAAATAAATGGCTCTACGTCATGCTAACTCCGGGAGTACTGTATTTTCTGATTTTTAAATATCTTCCAATGTACGGATTAATTATCTCATTTCAGGATTACAAACCCTATCAAGGGATCAACGGTAGTGATTGGGTAGGGATGAAGCATTTCAGCAGGTTGTTCACAGAGCCGGATTTCTTAAATATATTAGTGAACACACTTATTCTTTTCGGATTAAATATTCTTATCTATTTCCCGATGCCGATTATTCTTGCCCTGATGTTAAATGAACTTCAAGGCAGCTTTTTCAAAAGAACCTTTCAGACGGTCTTCTATTTGCCCCATTTTCTGTCATTGGTTATCATCGTCTCCATTTCTTATGTAATGGTCACGATGGATGGAGGGATTATCAACGAGCTGCTTGTCTATTTTGGCTTTGAACCAATCAATTTCCTGCTTAATCCAGGGTGGTTCAGGCCCATGTATATTATTCAGGTGATTTGGAGAGAAGCAGGTTGGGGAACGATTATTTATCTAGCTTCCATAGCTGCGATTGACCCAGGGCTTTATGAAGCATCGCGTATGGACGGAGCTGGAAGACTTAGACAAGTCTGGCATATCACTCTTCCAGCGATTAGAGGCGTAATTATTACATTATTTATTCTGAAAATTGGTTCCGTTCTTGATCTTGGATTTGAACATGTATATCTGCTACTTAACTCCATGAATCGAGAAGTTGCGGAAATTATCGATACGTATGTATATACTGCTGGTTTGAGACAAGGGCAGTTTAGTTACAGTACAGCTATTGGATTCTTTAAATCGATTGTAGGCTTTGTAATGGTGATGATGGTGAATAAATTATCCAAGAAAATGGGAGAAGAAGGCGTTTATTGATATTTTGTGGGAGGAATCGAAATGGTAGAAGATAAAACAATCAGTGGTAGAATCTTTTCTGCTATAAACTTTACGCTGCTTGCGATCATTGCTTTAATTACTGTGCTTCCCCTTGTTCACGTTGTAGCAGGCTCTTTCACAACGAGTGCAGAACTAGCTTCTAGCAAATTTGTACTGATTCCAAAGGTATGGAGTCTGGAAGCGTACAAGTTCATCTTTTCGACGAATACAATATTTAAAGCCATGGGTGTTTCCATTGGTGTCACGGCAATTGGTTCTATTTTTAGTTTGTTTATAACTTCTTTGATGGCCTACGCTCTTACCAGAAAAGATCTGGATGGTCGTAAAGTGGTTAACTTCATGGTCGTGTTCACCATGCTTTTTCATGGTGGGATGATTCCAACGTTCCTCGTGGTGAAGGAATTAGGACTAATTGACACGTACGCATCACTGATCCTACCGTCAGCGATTAGTGCCTTTAATATGATCATTTTGAGAAACTTTTTCCAAAATATACCTGAAGGTTTGGAGGAATCGGCCAAAATTGATGGTTGTAACGATTTTGGAATATTATTTCGGATTGTATTGCCACTATCCTTACCTGCGTTAGCGACTATCGGATTGTTCTATGCGGTAACGTATTGGAATACCTACATGAATGCGATTCTGTATTTGAATGATAGTGCGAAATGGCCAATACAGGTTCTGCTCAGACAAATTGTCGTCCTTGCCAGCGGTATGGATCACAGCGCTACACTGGATGCTGCTGTTCCACCGCCAGATCAATCAATTAAAATGGCTGTTATCGTTGTAGCTACCTTACCAATAGTTTGTGTGTATCCGTTCCTGCAAAAGCATTTTGCCAAAGGTGCCATGTTGGGTTCTATGAAGGGCTAGCAAGAAAGAGAGAGACTATACTTAGGGGAGGAGCTTCGAGATGACTGTACAGATACCTACAACGCCGATAGAGTGGGCAAAAAAAGCTTGCGATTCACTAATGGATACTTACAGGGCGGGAGAGCTTCCCCCCGCGCATCGATGGCACTATCATCAGGGTGTATTTCTGTGTGGCATGGAGCTTTTGTGGAATGCTTATCAAGAAGACCGTTATATCAACTATATTCAGGAATATGTAGATGATTTGGTGGATGAATACGGGAACTTTTATTTTGCACGTGATGAGCTGGATGCGGTTCAAGCAGGACAGCTACTATTCACTCTTTATGAACGGACAGGCAAACTTAAGTATCGTATTGCAGCAGAGAAGCTAAGAAATTTACTGCTCACACTAAATAAAACCTCTGAGGGCGGGTATTGGCACAAGGATAAGTACGCCAACCAAATGTGGTTGGATGGACTTTATATGGCAGGCGTATTCTCCTTGAAATATGCTAATGTCTACGATGAACCAAGCTTGCGTGAAACGGTCCTTCATCAGGAAATGTTAATGCGCAAGCATATGAAGGATGAGACAACGGGTTTGTTATACCATGCCTGGGATGAGAGCCGGCGGATGCCTTGGTCGAATCCGGAGACGGGTTGTTCACCGGAGTTCTGGAGCCGATCATTAGGATGGTATGGTCTCGCCTTATCGCAATTTCTGGATCTGTTACCTTCCCATGATTCAGCCCGGACAGAGCTGTCTACTACGCTGAGAGATTTTGTGGATGCACTTATTCGTTACCAAGATCAAAAAAGTGGACTTTGGTATCAAGTCGTAGATAAGGGACATGAGCCAGATAATTGGCTGGAGACTTCAGGGTCATGTTTGTTCGTCTATACGATTGCCAAAGCCGTGAAGCATGGCGTTGTAAGTGATGTGACTATCGCTACAGCTGCCGCTAAAAAAGGATATGAAGGGTTAACCAAAGTAATCCAGTGGGATGAGCATAACCGATTAGTTCTGCCGGACATTTGTATCGGTACCTCAGCTGGAGATTACGAGAGTTACGTGACTCGGCCTAAGGTTAAAAATGATCTGCATGGTGTGGGCGCATTGGTGATGGCTTGTGTTGAAATACAGTCAATGCTCCAAGACTGAATCGCTCCGTATCCTTACTAAACAATGACTTGATTCTCTGAGATTGCAGAGAATCAAGTCGTATTATTTTATGTACAAAGTAATCCTTAAATCGGGTGAACCTATTTATAGTTTTTGAGCTCTTAAATTTATAAATATTTTGGGGGTTGGGATGAAGAAATCACAGTGGGCAATTCAAACGGCAGACTCTATTATGGCGCGGACACCGAAGCTTTATGAAGATAAAGGCTACAAAGGAAGCTGGACCTACGATTATGGCGTGGTATTGAACGGTTTTGAATGGCTTTGGAAGCAGACCGGTGATTCGAAGTATCTGCAGTTCATTCAAGATAATATGGACTACTTTATTCAGGAAGATGGCAGTGTCAAGGGCTACCACCTAGAGGAGTATAACATCGATCATATTAACAACGGAAAATTATTATTGACTCTATATAAAGAAACGAAGCAGGAAAAATACAAAAAAGCGGCTGCTCTACTTAGAAAGCAACTTGAGACCCATCCGCGAACCTCGGAAGGTGCTTTTTGGCATAAAAATATATATCCCTATCAGATTTGGTTAGATGGACTTTATATGGGCGCTCCTTTTTATTTAGCCTACTTGCTAGCTTTTGAAGAAGGAAAGGGACTTGGGGATGTAACTAAACAATTTATCTTGTGTGAGAAGCATACGAAAGATCCGGTAACAGGTCTGCTATATCATGCATGGGATGAACAGCGTATTCAACCTTGGTGCGACCCTGAAACAGGACTTTCGCCTAACTTTTGGGCCCGTTCACTTGGCTGGTATCTCATGGCATTGGTTGATGTTCTGGAATTGCTGCCTAGTGAGCACTCAGATTATCCAGAGCTGGTACGAATACTAAATGATACCTTAACTGCGGTGAAGAAATATCAGGATAAGGAATCCGGGGTCTGGTATCAAGTGATTAATCTAGGGGAACGCAAAGGAAATTATCTTGAGGCCTCTGCTTCAAGTATGATCGTGTATGCCATGGCTAAAGGTATCCGATTAGGCGTGTTAAACGCTGGATGGTACGAAACATTAGATCTGGCTCAACAAGGACTTATCTCGGAGTTTGTACTAGAAACCAAAGAAGAATGGGTCAATTTAAATAAGAATTGCCAAGTAGCAGGATTAGGTGGAGTGGACCAACGTGACGGTACTTTCGCTTATTACATTAGCGAGCCTATTGTCACTAACGACCAAAAAGGTGTGGGTGCTTTCCTTCAGGCCTGTGTGGAATACGAACAATTAAGAGGCTGGATCTGATATAGAACAGGGAGGCTTATGAATGTTGATCTACAATATTGAGGATTTTGGAGCGCTTAAGAATAGTAAAAAGTTAGCGACAGAAGCGATAACGCGTGCAATTGAAGCGGCAAATAAAGCCGGTGGAGGAACCGTTTATGTGCCGGCTGGTACGTTCTTAACCGGTACAATTCATATGAAAAGCAATATCGAATTGAATTTAAATCCTGGTGCCATTCTTTCATTCAGTACGAACCCGGAGGATTACCCTGCAGTGGAATGCAGATGGGAAGGAGTGAAGCAGCAGGTTCATTCACCTTGTATTTATGGAAGAGAGTTAGTTAATGTATCGATCACTGGCAGCGGAATGATTAACGGAAATGGTGAACTCTGGTGGGATAAGTTTCGGAACCGCCGGGAAGAGCTGCAGTATCCCCGGCCGACTCTAATCGGCTTGGACAGCTGTCAGCGGGTAACCCTTAAAGATATCGCGCTGGTCAATTCTCCAAGCTGGACCGTTAATCCGATAGGCTGTTACAATGTGACTATTGATAATATTTCCATTCTGAACCCGGCGGACTCTCCAAATACAGATGGTATTAATCCAGAGTCTTGCACCAATGTGCGAATTAGCAATTGCAATATTGATGTCGGTGATGACTGCATAGCGATCAAGGCAGGAACTGAGGATACCAAAGAACGAGTTCCTTGTGAGAATATTACGATCACCAACTGCACTATGGTACATGGACACGGGGGTGTCGTACTCGGTAGTGAAATGAGTGGAGATATTCGTAATGTCACGATTAGTAATTGTGTGTTTAAACAAACCGATCGTGGAATCCGGATGAAATCAAGACGGGGACGCGGGGGAACGATTGAAGATATTCGGATCAGCAATATTGTAATGGAGGACGTTATTTGTCCGTTTACTCTAAATCTATATTATTTCTGTGGACCACGCGGAAAAGAAAAATATGTGTGGGATAAAATTCCTTATCCGATTACAGAGGAAACGCCGTGTTTTAGACGCATTCATTTTGCCAATATTACCGCACGTAATGTTCATGCCGCAGCGGGTTTCTTATACGGGCTTGCGGAGCAGTATGTATCCGAGATTACGTTTACCAATGTGGACATCTCCATGGCGACGAATGCAATTCCCGGCCATCCAGACATGATGACAGGGATCGAAAACATGAATAATCGCGGGTTTTTCCTCGGGAATGCAAGAGATGTTCAATTTCATCAGGTGACGATTGAGAACCATGAAGGGCCTGCTTTTTACATTGAAAATGGAGAAGCTGTAGAGATCATAAATTGTCGATCAAAAAACACGAAGAAGCCGGAAAAATTAGTAGAACAAGCTACAGTGTCACCTGAAGAACAGAATGTCTGTCCATAAGAGAGAGTCATCAATTTATTGAAAGGAAAAGAATCCACTATGCTTGTTGTAGGAAAAGAATCCTTTTGCGCTTATCACACGATTCAAGAGGCGATAGATTCACTAGAGCAGGGGCCATCCGGTCAAGCGGATACGCTTTATATTTTGTCAGGGGTCTATAAAGAGGCAGTGCGGATTTATCGTTCTAATCTTACGATCATAGGGATTGGCTACGTGGAGATTGTTATGAATCGTTACGCGAAAGAGCGTGATGAAGCGGGCGAAGAAATCAATACATTCTCTACACCAACGTTATTTCTGGGCGGCAGCCACCTGATCTTGGAGAATCTGGTGATTACCAATAATGCAGGGCAGGGTGAAAATATCGGGCAGGCGGTAGCCGTGTATGCTAATTGTGATCAAACCGTATTCAGAAATTGTACTTTAAAAGGGTATCAGGACACGTTGTTCACGGGACCTTTGCCACCTGCACCCAAAGAGCGATCTACGTTTGGAGGTATACCACTGAGAAAGCACCATGCCCAATATCGGCAGTTGTATCAGCATTGCTATATAGAGGGAACAGTGGACTTTATATTTGGTGGGGCTACGGCTTATTTTGACAGATGTGAAATTCGCAGCTTGCGTCATAGTGAGAATCAAGCAGGTTATATTACGGCAGCCTCCACACCCGTGGGACAATCGTATGGTTATATTTTTAAAAATTGCTTTTTAACAGCGGCTCCTGATATTGCTCCGGTGTTTCTGGGCCGTCCATGGCGTGAGTATGCTAAAACCGTATTTGTAGATTGTCAGCTGGGTGCACATATTCATCCACTTGGCTGGGATAACTGGAACAACACCGCTAATGAACAAACCGTTTGTTATCAGGAATATGGCGTGAAGGATGCAATTCTCCTGAGTAAGCAACGTGTTTCTTGGGCAGATTGCTTTGAAGATGGGGACGAGACGTTGGATAAAGAGTTTGTTTTTGCTGGCACGGATTTTTGGAAATAGATAATTTAATTAACGAGTACACAAATAAAAAACGGTAGTCTAGACGAGAAGCATAAAGTCTTAGACTGCCGTTTTATTTATGTGTTGTATCACTTTATTTTTAATATGATCTTTCCTTTAGCTCTGCCCGATTCGGAATACTCCATCGCTTTCTGCGCCTCTACAGAAGGAAACACTTGATCAATAACAGGTTTTATTTGTCCGGACCTTATCAAATGCTTCGGTTTTATAATTGATAATTTGATCGGCTCCAAGTGACTTGACCAATTCTGCTCCAGCATCGCTTGTAGTAGTAGCCACGTATATCCCCATCGCTTAGGCAAGTTGGATAGCAAAAGTGCCAACACCGCCCGCTCCCGCTTGAATCAATACCTTTTGCCATCACCTATCTTGAATTTTTTAACATTCTTTCCTACTTGGATGACAATCCCTGAAAAATCATTTCCTAAAACTAGGGGCATATCGTATTTCAACAGCGTACGAACTTTGCCATCCCGCACTTTGAAATCGATAGGATTAATACTTGCTGCATGGATCTCTGCCAATACATCATAATCACCCACTGCGGGTGTAGGGACGTCGGCTAGTTGAAGAGGATATTTTCCGTATTTTTTAATTATCATTGCTTTCATCCTAAAAACTCCAACTCATTAATTATTCATTTTTGCTGTTCCAGAAAAATAACTCATCTCAACGGGGGAGATGTTTTTTGGTTCCGATCGGTCTTCGCTTTTATCTGAGCAGTCTCGGCGATATTTCCCTTGTTCCAGCTTTATATCAATAAAATCGACAACCTGCTGCAGCGACGAGATTTGGCTGACGATGTTTTCTCGATGGTTCCTTAAATGCTCCACCAGTTCAGGATAATCCGCGGGATCAGCGTCGGCGGAGACCGCCAAAAATGGCTGCATATCCTGCAAGGGCATACCTGTTTTTTTGAGGCAGGATAGCAGCCGGATTGTATCTATGTCTTCCTGCCGGTAAACGCGATGCCCGTTGTCCTTCCGGTCCGCCCGGGGAAGCAGCGCAATCTTTTCGTAATAGCGGATCGTATCCTCGGATATTCCGGTTTGCACGGCGGTTTCTTTTATCGTAAACGTTTGCTCTGCCTTCATACTCTACCTCCTGGAGATTGCTTTGTGTGTGCATTATACAACTTGGAGCTGACTCCAAGTCAAGACCTTATCTCTGGGACAAAATCTTTTTATTACGCCTTGACTTGGAGTCGACTCCAATTAATAAAATGTGCGTTAGAAGAGGAAGATATCCCGAATTCAGGAGGAGATTTACAATGAGCACTCAGCAACGTGAAAATATCGCATTGATTACAGGCGCTAACGCCGGGATTGGATTGGAATTAACTCGAAAACTGCTAGCGGAGGATTGGCAGGTGATTGCTTTGAACCGTTCCGATTTTCCGGCCGACGATGTGAACATCCAAAAAGCCATCAAAAACGGCTGGCTTCGTATTTATAAAACAACCGATCTCGCGGATTTTGCCAGCTTGAGAGGGACGCTGGAAGAGATCAAAGGCAAGGAGCAGCGAATCGATATTTTGTTCAACAATGCCGGCGGGAGCTTCCCCGAACTAAGCTATTCGAAACAGGGGCGCGAAAAGCACTATGAATTGATGACCGTTGTTCCGTATATTATTTTAATGGAATTGAAGGATATCCTACAAAAAGGACGCTTAAAAACGGTGATCAACACCTCATCCTCAGCGCTTAATTATACGAAAGAGTTTACGATAGAAATCTTGGAGCATCCCATAACCTTCCGCAAGCTGCTTGGTCCTTACGCCACCTCAAAGCTGGCATTATCGTTATGGACACAGGCCGCCGCGCCGCAACTTGCTAACGAGGGCATCATGATTCGCAGTGTTGATCCGGGTAGCAATAACACATTGCGAAAAGGGAAAAATTCTGGACTGCCTCTTATAGTTAAACCGTTGATGAAGCTGTTTTTCTCTCCGCCAACCCACGGCGCCGGCCAATTGTATGAGGGTGCTCTGGGAGAACACCGTGAAGAGACAGGTATATTTCTTCGGAAAGGCCAGGTTGCGGATTTGAAATTTAAGGATCAAGCCCGGAATGTTTTGGAAAGGATTAATAATATCTACGAAAATGAGTATCTTCGTTGTTAATCTGATCTTTAGATCTCTAATTTTTTTTTGTAATTCCTCCAAACGTATGAGATAATAGAGTTTTTCCGTTGATTCTATTTTTCATGGCATGGTAGAGATGCCTGATCAAATATTGGAGGTAGGCTTGTTGGCGAAACAGTATCCTTTTGAATATGATCGGACCAAACCTTTTATGGAGCAAGTAGGGGAATGGGTCGGAGATGTATTCTATGAAATTCTTCCTGAGGCTGGATTTGAAGTACGTGATGAACAGATATACATGGCCTTTCAGGTAGAGCGAGCTTTTGCCGAGAAAAAGACGATTTTTTCTGAGGCAGGGGTCGGAACAGGCAAGACATTAGTGTATTTGTTGTATAGCATTTGTTACGCGCGTTATATGGGCAAACCTGCGATTATTGCATGTGCGGACGAGTCCTTGATTGAGCAGCTTGTGAAACCGGAAGGCGATATCGCCAAGCTTGCGAAGCATCTGAACATGAATATTGATGCCAGACTAGCGAAATCTCCGGATAAATATATGTGTCTGAAAAAGCTGGATCAGGCTCGGAACCATGATGATGAAAGCTTACCACTGGAGAGCTTGTACAGTACATTACCTGATTTTGTACATTCACATGCACCGATGCAGCAATTCCATGCTTATGGAGACCGCAGAGATTACCCTGATCTGAATGACGAACAATGGAACAAAATTAACTGGGATACGTTTCAGGACTGCTTTACTTGCGATATGCGTCACCGCTGCGGGCAGACCTTGTCCCGTGATCATTACCGGAAATCAAGTGATCTGATCATTTGTTCCCACGATTATTACATGGAGCATATTTGGACCTATGAAGCGCGTAAGCGGGAAGGGCAAATCCCTTTGCTTCCGGATCACTGTGCGGTTGTATTCGATGAAGGACATTTATTAGAATCAGCGGCCATGAAGGCGCTTGGCTATAAGATGAAGCATGTCGTCTTTGAAGAATTGATTTCTCGCCTGCTACAGAACGAGATTCGTGAAACGCTGGCCGTTCTGATTGATGAAGCGATCATGCAAAGTGAGCAAATGTTCAAAGCGATTCGCCGTCAATGCCGAAACATACCTGGATCAGATCGGAAAAGCATTGAGCTGAATGCTTCATTGATTCGTGAGGTACACCGGATGCGGAGTGTAATTGCTGCTATCGAAGAAGAATTAGTATTCGAAAGCGGACTCTACACGATTGATGAATACCAACTCCGAATTGTGGAGGAACGTTTGGAGACCATAGAGATCGCTTTGCGATTGTTTGAGGATTCAGGGGCTTTAATCTGCTGGGCGACAGAAGAAAGCGATGGTCTAACGCTGTCGGTCATGCCACGAAATGTCAAAGAGGTACTTCAAGACAGCCTGTTCACGCAAAAAATGCCAATCGTATTCTCATCGGCTACATTGTCTGTGGATAAATCATTCCAATACTTGAAGGACAGTCTTGGGATACAAGATTTTTTATCCTTCTCTGTAGACTCACCTTATGACTATGAGCACCAGATGAATGTCTATGTGCCAGAGCTTCAGAGTGGGGATTTTGCTGAGAAAATGGAAATTTCCCTGAAGCTTATTCAGCGGACTGAAGGTAGAGCACTGCTATTGTTCCGTACTCGTGAAGAGCTTCTGCAGTTCAAGCAGCTTAACTCGTTACGACCGGAAAGCAGTTCATATTCATTTTTATATGAAGGGGATCAAGAAATCAGCTATTTGATTTCGGCATTCCAACGGGATGAGCATAGCGTGTTATGTGCGGTCACCTTATGGGAAGGGCTGGACATCCCTGGACCTTCATTATCTAATGTGATCATATGGTCGTTGCCGTATCCTCCGCTTGATCCAGTGTTTATGGCAAAACGGGCGGAAACCTCCACTCCTTTTGAAGATGTGGATTTGCCTTACATGCTGTTAAGACTCAAACAAGGGATGGGGCGGCTGATTCGAACCGGTACAGATCAAGGAATTGTAACTGTACTTGCGGAAGAGGAAGGGCAACATCCAGTACACGAATATATAACTTCTGTACTTCCAAAAGGGACTCGACTACAGAAGCTGGAAGCTTAAATATCACTAACGATTATAATTGCTCCTTTGGTGAGGCAGATGCTACGGCATTTATGTTTCACTCGAAGGAGCTTTTTTTGTCTAAAATTAAGCATAAGTATTCCTAATTTTACGGATAGGATATTGGTATTTAACTTCCGAGCGATGTCGTATTATTGTTGAGCATGGGATGTATTTATACAGCATCATCTAGAGATTCATCAAGGAGTGTATACGACATGGGTCAATCAGAAGGTTTGTATCAACCAGATCACAACAAAAAGGTTGGGTTTGCATTAGGGATAGGGCTAACCTTAGTTATCGCATTATTGGCGAAATTTTTAGCGGGTTTTCCATTCCTATCTATTATGGGGCAATTGGTCATTGCCATCTTAATCGGGATTATTTGGCGAGCTACGATAGGAGTGCCAAATAGCATCACACATGGCACCGATTTTTCCAGTAAAAAACTGCTTCGTCTAGGGATTATCCTGCTCGGTATGCGGCTTAATCTAATGGATATCGTTGCTGCAGGACCCCGGGTATTTCTTTTGGCAGTCATCGTCATTATATTTGCGATCTCCGTTGTATACGGACTGGCTCGACTGTTCAAAGTAGATAAGCGCCTCAGTATCTTAACTGCCTGCGGAACTGCGATTTGCGGTGCGGCAGCGGTGGTTGCCATCGCTCCACAGATAAAAGCCAAAGATGACGAAACTGCCATTGGTGCAGCTATAGTAGCTATATTAGGCACAATATTTACACTGCTGTACACATTTTTATATCCTTTTCTCGGCTTATCAGATTTAGGTTATGGGGTATTCTCAGGAGCGACTTTACATGAAATTGCTCACGTTATCGCGGCTGCGGATGCTGGTGGAAATGCTGCCGTTGATATGGCGGTCATCGTTAAATTGACCCGGGTGGCCTTACTTGTGCCAGTGGCTATTTTAATTGGGATTTGGTCCAATCGTGAAGAAAGAAAAGTGCAAGGTGGAGCGGCTAAAGCTTCGTGGAAAAGCATTCCAATCCCTTGGTTTATTCTAGGATTTCTAGTCGTCAGTGGTGTGAATTCGTTAGGGATCGTCTCCGCATCAGTAGCCAATGGAATCGTTACGATTGCTTATATGTTAATCGCTATGGCGATGGCAGGGCTTGGGTTAAACGTTGATTTGGCGGCATTTAGACGGCTTGGAATGAAGTCTTTTGCAGCGGGACTTATAGGCTCGGTCATGTTATCTCTAGTTGGATTTATGTTAGTTCACTTACTTGCACTAGCGTAGTTAGCATGTACACCCTGAGTATGAAATGAGTTACTTCATATCCTAACAGCGTCTTTCTCTTTATCATTTAGTGTGGTAGGGTATGCATGAAATGAATGGAGGGACTTCAGGTGAAGTATTGCATAGGTGAATTTGCTTCCATTCTCGGGGTAACTGCGGATACGCTGAGATTATACGAGAAACATGATATTGTTAGGCCTACAAAAGATAACAGCAATAATTATAGATATTTTAATGATTTAGATGCAAGGGATCTGTTAATGAGCAGATGGTATCGCAGTATGGAAATTCCATTGCCCGAAGTGGCACTTTTGATGAAGGAGTCCTCTATTGAGCAAGTTATGGGAATGATGCAGCAGTCTCGGCAGAGTTTAGAAGAAGAGATTAAGCAAAAGACGATGCTGCTAAACAAGATGAATGAAATTCATAAAGAGCTTAAGGAAATAGAGTCCTCACTATATATATGTAAACTTAAACAGCTGCCAGGCATGTACAGGCTTAAGCAAACGGATAAAAATGCATTATTAAAAAATGATATCGTAAAAAGCCTCGTCAACACTTGGATGGATAGGCTTCCTTATGCGTTTTATTCTTTTAAGATTGAGGACGCGGGGGTGTTATCCGGTGATAATAACTTTGACTATAGCTGGGGGCTTACCTTACCAGAGGAGGAAGTGCAGAAATTTGCGATGGATATCGATGAATATGTAGAGTACATTAGCCCGAGTACCTGTATCTCTGCTATCATGTTATCTACGGATGGACATTATATCACGAAGAAATCCTTGCAGTTTATGATAGATTACATCGAAGCAAATGGATATACTATAGCGGGTGATGTGGTGGGTAAATTAATGCTTACTGAAAAAATAGAAGGCAATAACCGCTCGTATTTGGAAGTGAATATCCCAATTCTATAAGTGTATTTCTATAAACACCTGCTCTGAGAGCGGGTGTTTTTTCTTTTTGGACAAGAATTGGACATTGACCTTGGTGCTGCACCAATGTTTATACTTCGGTATATAGCTTGGCAACGTTCGGTAGATATGTATAGATATGAATGTGAAAAATATCACGTTATTGGCGAGCTATAAGATATTAGATACTGGGGGAGAAGAGAATGCGCAACAGAAATTTCACCAAGAAAATGCTCATGTTAACTTTTTGTATGGTGCTGATCGTTTCCATGCTGAGCGGATGCAAAGGAAATGGGGAGTCGGCAAATTCGTCATCATCATCTTTTAAAGCCGGTACATTCGCTGGGGAAGCGGAAGGCAAAGAAGGCGTGATTAAAGTAGAAGTCACTATGGATGAGCCAGATAAAATTAAAGATATCAAGATCGTAAGCCAGTCAGAAACGGGTGGTCTAGGCGATAGTGCACTTGAAAAAATAAAAGATCAAATTCTGGAAGGACAAACCTTGGCAGTAGATGCTGTTAGTGGTGCGAGTCTTTCCAGTGAAGCAATGCTCGCGGCCGTTGAAGATGCCGTAACCAAAGGTGGAGGAAATCTGGAAGTCCTCAAAGCCGGTGGCGTGCAAAAAGCGGGTGAAGGTAAAACGGAAAAGCTTGAATCAGACGTAGTGGTAGTAGGCGCCGGTGCATCTGGTGTGTCCGCAGCGGTAACCGCTGCTGATAAAGGTGCCAAGGTTATTATTATCGAAAAAACAGGAGTTATCGGGGGAGCAAGTAATCTATCCTGGGCTGGTAAGTTCTATAATTCTTCCGCAGCTACTGACAATAATCTTAAAGTAAATGTGGAAAAAGAAATTGCCGATTGGATTGTCAACAATCACTGGAGAGTTGACGCTGCAGCGATTAGACAATACGTAACGAAATCCGGTGAAACTTATGATTGGTTAGCAGAAAAAGGGTATAAAACCAGCTTCCTGAACTTCTTCGGAGAGCAGCTGCATGTACTGCCAGCTTATGAAACCCGTGAAGAGACCCTTCGGAAAATGTTGGCTGAATCGGTTGAACAAAAGGGTGGACAAGTGATCACGGAAACCACTGCCAAAAAGCTGATTACCAATGAAGCAGGAGAAGTTACAGGTATTGTGGCTGAGAAATCAGACGGGACTACTCTTGAAATCACAGCAAAAAGTGTCGTAATGGCAACAGGCGGTTATGCCGCAAATTCGGAAATGGTTAAAGAAGCTTTTGGCTTTGAAGGGGTTAACGGAGGACTAGGTCAGAACGTTGGGGAAGGTCTGAAGATGGCTTGGGAAGCAGGAGCCAAGGTTCCTGATAACTTCGGTGGACAGATGCTGCACCAAACATTAGCCAGAGCAACACAAGGACTAAAAGCACAATATGAGCCTTTTGAAGCAAGTTATCCGCTCATGTTGACATATCTGCCTAACTTCATGAATGTCAGTTCTTCCGGAGCACGTTTCAGAGATGAAGCAGCTACATTAACATCGGTCGCAGCAGCTAATACGAGTGCATTTAATGGTGCTTATCATATGGTTATCGTATCAAAATCACAATTGGCTGCTCTTCAGTCCAAGGGGATGAAAGGTGTTAACGCACCAAGCCTGCCAGGAATGCCACCAGAATTTTATGCCGAATTTGCAGATCATTTCACGTTAGAGAATCCATGGGTAAATGCAGAAAAGGTCTTTGATTCTATGGTAGAAAACGGAGATGGCTTCAAAGGAAATACAATCGAAGAATTAGCAACAAATGCAGGTATGGATGTTGATGTGTTTGTAGAAAATTACAATAGTTATAAAGAAGCTACAAAAACTGGTGTGGATACTGAATTTGGTAAAGCTGCTGATTATTTAGAGCCAATGGGCGAAGAAGGACCATATTATGCCATCGTCGCTGAAATCAACAACTTGGGTTCTGTAGGTGGCTTGCTGGTAAACACTAAGTTCCAAGTGCTAAATGATAAACGTACACCAGTAAAAGGATTGTTTGCTGTAGGGCTTGAATCGGAAGGCGTATTATTCAACGATACCTATGTTGGCAATGGGGTTGGAATTGGTTATTCCTTTACCTCAGGTCGTCTAGGTGGAGAGAGCGCGGCAAACAGTGCTTTGAAAGCTAATTAACGACAATTTCCCGGAAAATAATTCAATCTTTTTAAAGACGCAGAGTAGACAACTCTGCGTCTTTTTTTGCTGGAGATTAGAGCCAATCTTCTTTTAGCAAAGATTTAAGAAGCTCTACATTTGTTACTCCTAGCTTGGCAGCGATCTGCTGCTCTAATTCAATTTTGGTGATCATCATTCTGTTATTGCATTCTATTCCCTTTGGAGTGAGGACAATATTTTTGTCACGCTGATTTCCTTCGACTTCAACGGCTTCGACATAACCACGGGATAACATGCCTTGAATGCTTTTATGCGTGCCCTGTCTTGAAATATGAATTATTCTACTGATTTCTGAGATCGATAACATTTCTCGGGCCTCAAGAACTGCAAGAATGTGGGATTCGGTCTTATTAATTTGATCCGGGTCTTTGTCTGTCACTATTTTACGTAAAGCTAGATGCTTCTCACTGAGTAAATCGATCAGGTTCATTTTTTGCAGCTGCTTATTCATTAGAACACTCCTAAATCATGGCTCGTTTACCCCAGTATAAGACATTTGCGAATATTGTCAACTTGGTTGACTTGATTTGAGAATTTGTGTTATTGTAATCCAAGTTGACAATATAGAGATAAAAGGAGCTTGAAGATGGGAAGAAACAAAAAAGAAGCATTTTTATTTACGTTCATCATGTGTTTTTTGATGGTGCTGGGTATGAGTATTTACAATGTAGCACTAATGGAGGGTTGGTCAGGCACGTTAGTTAAGGATGTGATTGTCGGCTACTTGCCTGCATTTATAGTTGCACTCATTCTAGATGTATTTGTTGTAGGCAAGGTTGCGAAGGGGATCGCGCATAAGCTGGTTAAAGAAAATGATCCGATGATCAAAAAAATCATGTTCATATCCTTTTTTATGGTGACCGGAATGGTATTGTTCATGTCCTTCTATGGCACAGTTCTCCATGTTGGATTTTCTGCTGAACTACCAAGAGCTTATCTGTCTGCCATAGGTAAAAATTTTATTTTTGCACTTCCACTGCAAATCATTTTAGTTGGGCCGCTTACACGATTTATTTTTGTGAAAATTACTCCAGCAGTGTCTGCGTAGGGAATAAATCAATAGAAGCAATGTACAACAAAACGCTCTCCGTCTGCCTGAATAAGCAGAAGAGAGCGTTTTGTTTTTTAAAAGATTAGAAACGTTTATCTATGGCTCGCTCGTTTACGTAAGCGCGTGAACTCTCTTTTTTACAGGTTCGAGTAGATTTAGGGCATACTCATTTCCGCTACCTTTGGGACTATCGTTGCGGATATGCTCCTCCAGACATAATCTGGAGTCGTGATCCGCTTGATAATCAGGATGATTATCCAGATACCCCATTAGGGCTTGCCATGAACCATAGATATCATCAGTGCTTTCTGTCAGAGCATAGAGGCCGCCGTCGAGCCGCATTTCCTTTAGATGAGCTGGTATCTTCACATTTTCCGGTATTGAGGCACAGAATCCATATCCGTAAGGTTTATTCTCACCACTTGGATGCGGGTTCGTATTGCCGCCAAACAGCCGTGCTGTGCCTAATAGTTGACTAGCTTCCAGCCATTCATTAACTGGGATCATAGCTTCATCTTCTGGAGAGGTACTAACCGCAACATTGTAGGCAAATCTCATAGCTGGGAGAGTAATGAATCTTACATGAATAGGGGTAGAGTGATTAATAGTTGGCATAGATATAACCTCCTCAGTTTTAGTCATACCATCCGATGGACTGCATGACTTTTCGTTTAGTTCAGATAATAATTGATTTGTAATGGGTTCCTCGAGATGGGCGGATATCCACTGTAAAAAGAGATGGATTTCACCTTCTCTATTTGTTAGTTCTGTTTTTTGATTGTGAATAGAAGCCGCTTGCTGGCTGAGCGCTTCGTACATGGACTGAACGGACATATTTTTAAGCACGGTTCCAATATCCTTGATGCTAATATCCAGCTTTCTTAATAATGAGGTAACCCGAATGGCGAGTATTGCTTTCTCATCATAAATCCGCCAGCCAGAGCTGCTGTCCCGCTTACTTTCAAACAATCCTTGTGCTTCCCAGTGACGCAGAGTCCGACTCGTCAGTCCGAATTGCGCAGAAAGCTTATCAATGGTAACAAATCCGCTCATAGACAACTCCCATTTCATAGTTTGATAAGGCGCCTTATGTGGATTATTTTAGCATTTAACGTTACGTCAATTGCAAGGAGAATTAATGATTGGGTATTCGAGATAATTTACATTTCTCATACAAAACATTGTCCAGTATTTAACGTCCAGCTTCTACAATCAAGATATTGGTAGAATGTACCTATTGCAATATGAGGCTTTATACGGAGGATGATATTGTTGAAAGCTAGGTCTATGCATCTAACTATGAAATGGAAGTTGATTTTGAGTTTTTCCGCCGTTGTTCTTTTCTTTTTGGGAGTAGCGTTTTATCAAAACCATAAAATCAGCCAAGTGGAGATTTCTATGGAAACGCAAAAAGCTGAGATGGAAAAACGAATTACCGTGTCATTAATTACGCAGCTGCTGCAGGAAATGAATGCGGTAGAATCTTCGTTAGCGG
Organism: Paenibacillus sp. FSL F4-0122; assembly: GCF_038002845.1. Classification (NCBI taxonomy): domain Bacteria; kingdom Bacillati; phylum Bacillota; class Bacilli; order Caryophanales; family Paenibacillaceae; genus Paenibacillus; species Paenibacillus sp. FSL F4-0122. Next base: position 66,164 of record NZ_JBBODI010000001.1, on the reverse strand, counting down.
GTTCGAGTGATTTGGAGTTCGTCCAACCCTTTAAGGACAAGCAAACAAAACTGACTAAAGAGTTGGCGACGGTGGATTTTGCGGCAGATTCGCCGGCATTTAAAGAGTTAGAACAATTACATAGTCAGATTGGGGAATATACGGGATATTTTGACGAATTGGTAAAGACCATAGAAGACGAGCAGCTTGATCCCATGAGTGTGCTGGAACAAATCGATGAATTACATACGAAGGCTACAGCGTTGAGTGAAGTCATGCTAGTGACTAATGAACATTTGTATACGGCAGCAGCAGAGAATGCAGAAAAAGCACAGGATTATTCTTTTGATCTGCTTAATCTAACCACCTCTATAGTTGCTTACGCAGCTGTGCTAGTGTTTATTTTCACATTAGTGATTGCGGTTATGCTCATACGTTCCTTCCTGAATCCTATCCATAAACTGCAAGTGGCTCTGCGAAAAATTGCAGAAGGAGATTTGCGTCAGCAGATTAACTCACCTTACAACGATGAGTTGGGCAGTTTGAGTCATCATTTTGATCATATGGTGGAGCGGGTCCGGGAAATGCTTCAGCATACCCAGTCAGTAGCCTCTTCGCTGGCAACTTATTCGCATTCTTTTCAAGAATCTTCATCTATAACGGCGCATACGAATCAAGATATCGTAAGCACTATACAGGAAATTTCGGTAGGCGCAGAACAGCAGGCAGGACAATCCGAGCAGAGCGCTGGCCTGATTCAGGAGCTGGAACGTGAAGTGAATGAGATCACGGAGTATACCGAGGTTATGCTGGCTACCAGTCAAACGGCTAATCACAATACTCGTAAAGGATCTGAATCCGTCATCGCCCTCCGGGAGGTGTCTGAGCATTCGCGAGAATCTGTTAATAAAGTATATCTGGCTTTAACCAAACTGAGTGATCAATCAAAGGACATCTCGCGCATCACTAAATCCATAACAGATATTTCTAATCAGACCAATATCCTCTCACTTAACGCAGCAATTGAAGCAGCCCGCGCGGGTGCCTACGGAAAAGGGTTCGCTGTCATCGCTGATGAAGTAAGACAATTATCTGTGCAGACCAAAGAGTCCTCCGTACATATCAGTCAGATTATTAGCGAGCTGCAATCCGGGATGGATGAATTCCAGCAATATATGCTGGTGACCAAAGGAAATCTTGAGGAACAGGATCATAAAGTGGCCGAAACGTTGTCCTCTTTCGAAGCGATTGATCAATCTATTGTGGAGATTAGTAAACAGATTGGGCAAATTCACGACAAAGTGGATATGACTCAGACTATGAACCGTAGACTCGCAGAGTCTGTGCATGCCGTCGCGGCCATCGCCGAGGAAACTGCAGCAGGGGTGCAAGAGGTGAACGCCTCCAGCGTACAGCAGGATCATGCTATCCGTGATATAGCCCGTCAAGCCATTGAGATTAATGAAATTTCGCAGAATTTATTTAAAGAAATCAACATTTTTAAGATTGATTCGGATGGGGACGATGGGGTCAGATATGAAGGGGACAGGGATACAAAGCATGCTGGCACTCCAGAAGCTGGGGACACATTAGGAGACGCATTAGGAGATGATACATTAGGTGCTGGCGATCCTCCAGATGATAGCGGTACTCCAAATGATGGTGGTACACCAAATGATGGTGGTACACCAAATGCAGACGCTTCTAAAGAGGGGTCTTATCTGACAATCTCTGCGTAGCTCAGCGGGAATTGGCATTCGTAGCGTAAGGTGGAATAGAGAATAGAAAATAGAGAATAGAGTAGGGAGTAGGGAGTAGGGAGTAGGGAGTAGGGAGTAGGGAGTAGGGAGTAGGGAGTAGGGAGTAGGGAGTAGGGAGTAGGGAGTAGGGAGTAGAGTCCAGAGATTAGAGTTTATAGAATAGAGTTTAGAGATGAGAGGCTAAAGTTTAGCGCTTAGTGAGGTTCTATCTGCCGTTTTGTTTTTAAGTGTATTTTATACAACTAAAAAGGTTTGTATTTAGCTTGATTAGGGTTTAGTTGTATTTAGTGCAGTTATTTCGAGGCGAAATGACGATAACGGTGGTTTGGTGGGGATATAATTGCATGAAATACAACTAAAACCAGGTGGGAGTGCACATACCTGAAAATAGTTGTATAGAGTGCAATTAACTCAACGCATAATTGTGTTTTGTTGCATAAAGAAGCTGGCTCCTTCGTGGGAGTATCCACGAAGGAGCCAGCTTTTTTATGTAGAAATATAATTAGTCCTCGTAAGTTTGATTTAGGGTGCTAACTAACTCTGGGAGCCAGTCGCTTAGAGTGAGAAACTTGTATCCCTCCGATTGAGCTTTAGCTGTATCCATAAACCAGGATTGTGTGATCCCGAATGGAGAATTATGCGCATCCGCTGTTTCGCTTTGAATGACGGCTTGTTTTCTGGTCTCTTTTTCAATCAGCGAGATAAGCTCCTTAATACTAACCGTACCGTCTGAGCAAGCGTTGAGAGGACCCGTCACCGTCGAGTTGCCGAGCCAATACAGAAAATTAGCGGCTTCGTCCGAACGGATAAAACAAATATTTGCATCTGGATTCGGAATCCCGATGGGCAGTTTATTACGTACATGTTCAATATGAAAATGGAGTCTTCGTGTATAATCGTCAGTTCCCAGAACAATCGGAAAGCGGACAGCGGCTACAGGGAAGTTAGCTTGTTGGATAAGGACGGCTTCCGCCAGTCTTTTCCCCTCCTGATAGGTGAAGTCATTTCGTCCTCCATAACGAATAGGGTGCGTTTCAGGATCGAACACCTCTTCCGTCAGCGCTTGCTCACTGAAATCATAAACAGATAAACTTGAAGTCAGTATGTAACGTGTGGTTTTGCCGTCAAAAATACGGCGCGCCTGATCCGCTTCATCAGGTGAAAAACAAATATTATCGTAGACTACATCCCAACTCGTATCACCTAATGCTTGAGCGAAGGCCTCCGGTTGAGACCGATCCACCTGTATCCGGTGAACGAGATCGCCAAAAGGGTCGCTTGTTTCCCCGCGCGTTAATATGGTTACTTCGTTCTTAGAATCCTCAAGCAGACGCTCGACCAAACGTTTCCCAAAAAAGCGTGTGCCGCCTAAAATAAGAATCCTCCTCATCAACCTCACTCCTTGATTGCTATTAATGGTTATTAAAATGACTGTTTATTGGTTTATGTGAAGCTTCTGATTCATTGTAGAGAAGCGGCGGGATCAGCCAGATCAGCAGCAATATATTGAGTTTTGAGTGATACAAATTGGACTAACGGGAAAGAGTTAGTTTGATTGTACTTCGTGCAATAGAATTCGTATTAGAGTGGAGAAAATTTGATCCTATTGCACTCTATACAATCAATGGATGATCAAGTGGCATTAAACTAGCTTTTCACCAGAATCTATTGCAGAGATTGCAGCAGATTCAATTTTTGCGGCTAGGACGGCGGATTCTGTTGTACAATATGCAACGTTTGTAGCTAGTTACCACAAACAGCCCAAATGTTAATTACACATTAAGCACACTAATCACAATTATATCTGTTCGTTTTTAACGTAACGAGACACTTAGCTGCCCGAAATCGAGCTTAACGAAAAACTACGCCACCATACACATTCCTGGCGTGGTATAATTCCAGCTGTTTGAACTGAATCCACCAGCTTGGAAGGTCTGGAAGCCTTGCAAGCTTTGGCTCGATACCGCCATTACAGGTTCCTGACTTTCGTCCGCAAATACAAGCTCGATCAGCTCGGCAATTTCCCCATGTTCATACGCGGCTGCAAGGCGGCTCAAGACAATCTGCATGGCTGTGTCCTGTGGTAAGGAAGGACCATCGGCCTGAAGCAGCTCTTGTCTTACGAGAGGAAGGGCTTGCCGGGCTCGGTGCAGAGCGGCTTTTATTGCCCCTTCTGTGGTATCGAGAATCTCGGCAGCTTCCATTGCAGAGTGTCCCAACACATCTCGAAGCAGGAATACCGCCTGCTGCAGCGGAGATAAATGCTCCTGTAGTGCTTGAAAAGCAGCTTCAATCTCAAATGAACCATACTCCGCAGAGGCTTCAGTGGGGGACTGATCCAGCTCCAACACTCGTGACAAGGTGGCTTTTCGCCGCATGATATCAATCCATGTGTTTCGGGCAATCCGAAAAAGCAATGCCTCAGGATTTGGGTGATTTGTAGAACTTGTATGATGAGTAGAATTTGTAGGAATCGTAGAATGCATTGCAGATTTTGCAGATGGTGCAGTCTTAGATGGCGTTACAGCCTTAGCAGACGTTGCAGCCTTAGAAAACGTATAGTTCATTTGATTAGTTTGATTAGTTTCAAGTTTTTCATTAGCTCCATTTGCTCCATTAGCCTTATCATTTTCAATGGTTTCTTTATTTTGTTTAACTTCATTCATTGGACTGTTCCCATTATTTGCGCTCGTTGAGTTCGAAGTCTTCATATAACCTAGAGCCTTGACCCATGTATCCTGAGCTAAATCATCGGCATCCCACGGGGATTGTGTCAATGCAAGACAATATCGCTTCAGAGCTATCTGCAAAGACCTGCTGTTACTTTCATCCGGCTCATCTCCGGTGCTAAGCTTCTCAAGGATGATCACTCTGCATAACTCCTTTTCCAGTAAGGTGATTTCGATTACTTCTAATAATAAACGAATGAGCAGGAAATTAAGATACGCAATTTTAAAAAATAAAAATTCTCACGCCTAACGTATCCTATCCCCATATTAATCCGTTTACAGGGTAGATTTCAAAACTCTAAAACAGATGGAGGTCGAATACGGATGGCGTACGTTCCTTATGTAGTCGAACAAACGAATCAAGGTGAAAGATCTTACGATATTTATTCGCGGCTGTTGAAGGACCGGATAGTGTTCGTAGGTGCGGAAATTGAGGATCAGCTGGCTAACAGTATTGTTGCCCAGTTATTGTTTTTATCAGCAGAAGATCCGGATAAAGATATACACATGTATATCAATTGTCCAGGTGGCTCTATCACCGCAGGCTTCAGTATTTATGACACGATGCAGCTTATTAAGCCTCCGGTGAATACCATTTGTACAGGAATGGCGGCTTCTTTTGGTTCTTTGTTGTTATTGGCTGGGGCCAAAGGGAAACGTTATGCCTTGCCGAATAGCGAGATTATGATTCATCAGCCGCATGGTGGGGCGCAGGGGCAAGCTAGTGACATTGCGATCAGTGCCAAACGTATTTTGAAGGCAAGGGAAGTGCTTGTGCAAATTACAGCGGACCGAACTGGGCAGACGGTAGAGAAGGTACTGCAAGATATGGATCGAGATTATTTCATGTCAGCCGAGGAGGCGGTTGAATACGGAATTATCGATAAGGTCATCACAAATCTCTAAGACGAAGGAGTGAAGAAGGCTATGCTGGAGGTTTTGCAGGGAAAAGAGGTAACAATCTATTTTGTGGATGGCTCCAACGCTACAAAAGGAGTGCTGGAAACGGTAAGTGAAAATTTCGTCAAATATCGGACGGATTTTGAAGAGTTTTATATTCCAATCAGCTCGATCTGTTCTATCTCTCTAGATACCAAAACGCGTGAACGAGCCAAAGTAGGGTTCACACAATAACATCAACAACATCATCTGTATAAAAAAGGGTTAGGAGCTCCACAGCTCCTAACCCGTACTTTCCCGAATAGCCAAATAATGAGCCACATTTGCATGATGCGGCACAACGGTCTCCCCTTTAATCAGCTTGATTAAGGTTCGGGTGGCGGTCATCCCAATCTCCGTTCCAGAGTATTCAACCGAGGAAAGCTTAGGTCGAACGATAGAGGCAATGAAGCTGTTATCAAAACCGAACACGGCGACATCAGCTGGCACCCGTAGACCGTTATCGGTTAAATAATTCATGGCTCCAACTGCCATCCAATCTGTGGAGCAAAACACCGCAGTAGGTAACTCCCCGCTATCCATAATTCGGCGCATGGCGTCGCTCCCATCTTCGACGGCCATCGCACTTTCTACTACCCATTCTTTCCTTAAGGTTATACCTGCATCCATAAGGGCTTGTAGATAGCCTTTATACCGATCCCCACCCACCGCATTATCTCCCGAGCCGCGAATCATAGCGATTTTGCGATGACCTTTTTGAATCAGATAAGTAACAGCTTCATAGGAGGCAGTTATATTGTCCAGATGAACGGAAGGAATCATATCCACCTGCGATTGTTGCCCGACAAGCACGCAAGGTGTATTTGAGCTGCGGATGATCTCCAGATGTTCATGGTTTGGAATTGAACCCACAAATATATTTCCTTCCGTCCCAATACGCTGGAACATCTTCAAATAGTGTTGTTCACTTTCTGCACTGCCGTCCGTTAATCCGACCATAATGTCGTATCCATACAAATCCGCAAGATCGCGAATACCAACATTGAAGTCATCCAGTACAGTGTTGCTATTCTGCGGAATGATCACACCGATCAGCTGTGTATTAGCTTTGTCCGTTTCAAGGCCGATGACATTCGGACGGTAGTTGGTTTGTTTAATAGCTTCCAGTACTCGTTTACGGACATCTTCGTTTACTGGTTTGCTGTTATTGATTACCCTGGACACCGTAGAGATCGAAACGTTCGCCATTTGGGCTATATCTTTTATCTTTACCTTCAAGAAGATCACCATAACTTTCCATATGATTCACTTGGTGTTTCAACTCTCGCAAGCATATCACGGATAGCTTCAAGAATCCAAAAGATTGTTGTTGACCTAGGAAATAAAAGGTCCTATAATGATCGCTGTAGGAAAATTATTTCCTTGAAAAAAGCTTTTTTTGAACGATAAAGTTGAATTTTTGCTAAAAACAATAACTAAATTATTAATTTTAATGAATTTCGGGAAAATATTTTCCTGTGAAGGGTATATGAATACGAAGGAGCTGCATGCATTGAACAGAACATGGTGGAAAGAAGCCACGGCGTATCAAATTTACCCACGGAGCTTTATGGACAGCAATGGTGATGGTGTAGGGGATCTGCAAGGAGTCATTTCTAAACTTGATTATTTGCAGGAGCTTGGCATCAATGTCATTTGGATCTGTCCTATTTATAAATCCCCAAATGATGATAATGGTTATGATATTTCGGATTATCAGGATATTATGGCGGAGTTCGGCAGCATGGCCGACTTTGATCAGCTGCTGCACGAGGTTCATGCACGAGGCATGAAGCTGATTCTGGATCTAGTGATTAATCATACTTCGGACGAACATCCATGGTTTGTTGAAGCACGTTCAAGCAAGGATAATCCGAAGCGGGATTATTATATTTGGAGTGATCCTAAGGACGGGGAGGAGCCGAATAACTGGGAGAGTATTTTCAGCGGTTCGATTTGGGAGCTTGATCCCGCCACAGAGCAATATTTTATGCATGTATTTTCCAAAAGACAGCCAGACCTCAACTGGGAGAATCCTGAGGTGCGCCGTGAATTGTATAGCATGGTCAACTGGTGGCTGGACAAAGGAATCGACGGCTTCCGGGTGGATGCCATTTCACATATTAAAAAAATCACCGGACATCCCGATCTGCCGAATCCACAGAATCTTCCGTATGTTCCGTCTGGCGATGGTCACATGAACCGTGAAGGGATTCACGATTTCTTGCAGGAGCTCAAGCAGGAGACGTTTGACCGATATGACATCATGACGGTTGGCGAAGCGAGTGGTGTAAATGTTGATCAGGCGGAGTCGTGGGTGGGTGAAGAGCAGGGCAAATTTAATATGATTTTTCAATTCGAGCATTTAGCTCTTTGGAATAAGAGTGTGACAGGTGGATTGGATGTTCTGCAGCTAAAATCAGCTCTCTCCCGTTGGCAAAAAGGTCTTGAGGGCAGAGGCTGGAACGCATTGTTCATCGAAAATCACGACCAGCCGCGTTCAGTTTCTACTTGGGGAAATGATGGCCAGTATTGGAAAGAGTCAGCTAAATCGTTGGCTACGATGTATTTCCTGATGCAGGGAACACCATTTATTTATCAAGGTCAAGAAATTGGGATGACCAATGTAAGATTTGAATCAATGGATGATTACGATGATGTGGCGATGAAGAACTTGTATCGTTTGGAGACTGAAGCCGGTAAATCACATGAGGAAGTCATGGAGGTAATCTGGAAGAACGGTCGAGACAACTCTAGAACACCAATGCAATGGAGCGACTCTGAAAACGCTGGTTTCAGCAGCGGCAAGCCATGGATGAAGGTGAATCCGAATTATACGGAAATCAATGTGGAGCGGGCGAAGCAGGACCCTTATTCCATCTATCATCATTACAAAAAGCTTATCGCTCTTCGGGCTGCTAATCCCGTTACTGTTTACGGGACTTATGATCTCATTTTGCCTGAAGATGAACGTATTTATGCTTATACTAGGACGCTTGGAAATGAAAAACTGCTGGTCATGTCTAACCTGACAGCAGAGGAAGCGCTGTTTGACCTTCCATTTGAATTGGAGTTTGATACTAGTGAGTTGCTCTTGCATAACTATGAGGTTGATCCTGCGGAGCCGATTGAGACTGTCGCATTACGGCCTTACGAGTCCCGTGTGTATATGCTGGTTAACGCACCTGTAGAGCAAGAGGGGAGCAGTGAACTTGTACCTGCACAAGAGTTAAGTGAAGCTTCTTTTCCAGAAACAGTTTAATATATTATTGTAATTCAAAGCGCCCGGTTATCCGGGCGCTTTTTTTGTGTGCGCCCAGCATGGGCGCTATCTATAGGGTTGAAGTCCCGAATGGCGAAGGCAGTAGTAGCCATTAGCTTAAGGCAAGGGTGTCCACCGCGAGGTGGAATCTGAAGGAAGCCAGCGGCAAATCTCCGGTCTGAGGAATACGAACTTCATACAAGGCTAACGTAGGCTGGATGAGGTTGCACAACAAACCAAAGTCCATACTGCCAAAGGCGTACGAGAGTAAATGAAGCAGATAGATGGAGAGGAAGATAGCGTTCTTACCTGGGGAGATCTGTGTGATAGGCGAGTATACTTCGTAACCCTACTTGTGAGAGTAGGCTGAGTGCACAGAAGTCAGCAGACGCCATAGTACGCAAGCTGTTGCAACAGCTGCGGAAGGGCTGAACATGGAATAGGATTTATACATCCAGGCGTTCAAGATGAGCGATGAATGCAGAAAAAAAAAAAAAAAAAAAAAAAAAAAAAAAAATCCGAAAGGACCTGACTGAAGAAGGAAACGGTGAATCCCGTGGGGGTCTTCAGCAGGGCGGAGTTCATCTTTGGCACAAATGGAAGGTATAAATCACGTAAAGAGAGGTTAAAAAAAAATGTTGGAGCAACTGCTATCACGGGAAAATCTTCTGCAAGCCTTAAAGCGTGTTGAAGCGAATAAAGGAAGTCATGGCGTAGATGGGATGTCCGTAAAATCCTTACGAGAACACATCGTACAAAACTGGCAGACCTTGCGGCATGCCATAGAAGAAGGAACCTATGAACCGAGCCCCGTGCGCCGAGTCGAAATCCCGAAACCCGGTGGCGGAGGTGTTAGGTTACTAGGAATACCTACCGTGACAGATCGAATGATTCAACAAGCAATCGCGCAGGTGTTAACTCCATTGTTTGATCCAGAGTTTTCCGACCATAGCTATGGATTCCGTCCGAAAAGACGAGGGCATGATGCGGTGAGGAAAGCTCGAACCTTTATGAAAGAAGGATATCGATTCGTAGTCGACCTAGACTTGGAGAAATTCTTTGATCGCGTCAACCATGACCGACTGATGATGAAGATTTCGGAGAAAGTGGAGGACAAGAAAGTTCTCCTGCTTATCCGCAAATATCTTCAGTCAGGTGTGATGGAGAACGGGTTAGTAACCCCGACAACGGAAGGTGCCCCGCAAGGCGGTCCACTGAGTCCGTTATTATCTAACATTGTCCTAGATGAGCTCGACAAAGAACTCGAGAAACGTGGGCACCGCTTCGTTCGTTATGCGGATGATTGCAATATTTACGTGAAAACGCTAAGAGCAGGAGAGAGAGTCAAGACAACGGTCACCCGATTCATCGAGACGAGGCTAAAGCTGAAGGTGAACCAAGTAAAGAGCGCGGTAGACCGTCCCTGGAAACGAAAGTTTCTAGGATTTAGTTTTAGTGTGGACAAAGAACCAAAGGTGAGAATTGCGAAGCAGTCCTTACAGAGAGTCAAGGTTCGAATACAGGAGATATCCTCTCGAAAGAGATCGATGAAGATGGAAGAGCGAATCAAGGAACTAAACCACTACCTCATGGGATGGTGCGGTTATTTCTCGCTGGCGGATACCCCAAGTACCTTTCGAGATATGGATAAATGGATACGAAGAAGGCTACGAATGTGCCTCTGGAAGCAGTGGAAGACCCCTAGAACCAAAGTCAAAAGACTTATATCCTTAGGGGTACCTAAGGATAAAGCCTATGAGTGGGGAAATACCCGAAAAGGGTATTGGCGAATTGCAGGGAGTCCAATTCTACAACATGCATTGAATAACCAATATTGGGAAGCCAATGGATTAAAGAGTGTATTGGACAGATACAACTCCTTACGGAATATTTCATGAACCGCCGTATATCGAACGGTACGTACGGTGGTGTGAGAGGTCGGGGGCTAGCCGCCCCCTCCTACTCGATTGCGGTAGTGTAGGACTCTTGCACAAAATGAATACGCTTACCTAGGCAAGTCGTATAAAAATATTATTTTTTCTATTATTTTTGTTCCCAAAATTAATAGAATACTATATTATGTTATGAATACAGATTCATATAAGTGTATATTCATTCAATTTGGGGTGAAAGTAGACAAAATTATAGGAGGTAAAAAATGTCCAAGAGAATACTATCTTTATTACTAGCTTTTACACTTATGATGTCGGGTCTGCTTCCAGCTGCATATGCAGGTGAAGTTGCAACCGAAATTAACCCGCAGGCGGTTGTTGCTCCGGTTTCTACGGAGAACACAGCTGATCCAGCGGTGCTTTCTTCAGAACAAACTACGGTAGCGACTGCTGTCTATGAACAAATAGCGGCGACAGTTTCCACAGAAGTATACAAAGCTTCTATGACGGAAGCTAGAACATTAGAATTGACTTTAGATCTTCCTGATGGGGCATCGCCTCAAGATATCATCTGGAATTTTGGCAGAACGGCGGAAGAGATGAAGCCGCTGGCAGAGTGGAAAAAATGGAATAAAGATGCGAAAGATTATTCAGGTAATCCTTTCGTAACAGTGACATATGAGCCGATCTCAGGTTCAAAAGTAAAGGCTTTAATTCATTTTGATTTGCTGTACGGAGAGAATCTCTCACTAACGGGTATACGTGCAGAGTACGTCAAACGAGTGGGAATTTATAATCTAATCGGGACATTACCTGCTGGAGATGTGCTGGTAGAGCAGCAAGTCAAACTAAATCCATATGAAACCTATCATACATATGATGAGATTAAACCTGCGATCGATAGGATTACTGCTGAAAGCAATAATAAATATGATCGATATGTAGAGTATCAGCAAATTGGGACCTCAACTCAAGGTCGTGCCATTCATTTCTCTATTGTTGCTAAGGATAAGTCCTCAGTAGATCAATATTTGAACGAGACCTTACCGCTTATGATGAATGATCCTGAAGCCCTGCAAAAGAAAATTAACGACGGGGATCTGCAGAATTATAAGGTACCTATTTGGTTAAATAACATTCATGCCGATGAAGCCAATGGTGTCGATGTAATCATTAAGTTTTTGGATACGCTGATGACACAGCAAATTGTCACCTATGATACCACTGATGAGAATGGAAATCCGAAAAAGGTAGTTCTGAACATCGACGAAGCGCTTGACCATGTGATTTTCCTGCTTGATTATGTAGAGAATCCTGACGGTCGCGCGTTAAACACGCGTCAAACTTCAACGCTGCTTGATCCAAATCGGGACAACTCTTACCAGACCCAACCTGAGACACAAGCGGTAACTGCACAAATTGCTAAGTGGACGCCGCTTACCTTTTTGGACATGCATGGATTTGTAAGTGGCTTCTTGATTGAGCCTTGCACACCACCTCATGATCCTAACATTGAATATGATCTTGTAATGCCAAGTATGCTTGAGCAAGCAAATGCCATGGGTAAGGCGGGGATTGCTAATACAAAATATGATTCCTACCATATCCCTTATGAAGAATACGAAAAAACACAACAGGATCCGAACTATAAAGGAACGAATGCAACAGGTTGGGATGATGCTTCGCCAGCCTACACAGCTGTATATGCCATGCATCAAGGAGCACTTGGGCATACCATTGAAGTGCCTGAATTGAATGAAGATTCACTGGATGCCTTTTATTATGCGGCTTTGGGGGCCACCGATTATGTGATCAACAACAAGCAGGAACTGTTCCTGAATCAATTGGAAATCTTCAAACGGGGTATCCAAAATGAGAATACTAATGCTGCTGTTAAAGATTATCTAATCAATGCACAGAATGAGTCTATTGGACGTCCAGGGGTAGATGAGAATACGAATTTCTTCCCTGAGTATTACATTCTTCCGGTTGCAAAAGATTTGCAAAAAAATGATCTGGAAACCTACAAAATGGTTCAGTACCTACTGCGTAACAATGTGAAAGTAGAACGGACAACAGCCAGTGTAACTGTAGATTCTGTAGTCTATCCGGCTGGAACCTATGTGGTGAATATGCATCAAGCCAAAAGAGGTTATGCGAATCTTGTCTTGTATGATGGACTAGATGTCTCGGATTTTAATGAGATGTATTCCGATACGGTACAGAATTTCTCGGCTATGCGTGGTTTTGACCGATATATTAGCCGTTCTGTAGGAGCATTCACTGGGAAGACAGAAGAGGTTAGCGGTGTAACGATCCCTAGTACGAATCTGGATCAATCTCCGTTCGAGCAAAATTATGTGATTAAAAACAGCAACAATGATGCGATAAAAGCTGTGAATGAGCTGCTAGCCAACCATAAGGCAGTGACACTGCTGGAGAATGGGGGTACAGGTTACGAGAAGGGAAGTTTCCTTGTTTCCAGATCCAATCTTAGAACGGTATCGTCTAAATATCTGCTGGATATTGTGCCGTTTAGTGCTGCAGAGAACAGAACGGGTAAATTGCTTAAGGCTCCTAAGGTAGCTATTGCAGGAGCGACTGCATTTATGCTGAAGGATCTTGGGTTTAACGTAACTACGGATACAGTGGCAGCAGATGTTCTAATCAATTCGGGAACGAATCTGATTGCTACAGGTAAACCGTTTATCGGTTATGGAAGAACGATGCTAAAAACTGTTAAAGGGCTTAAGGTCCTCCCTGGACTGGACTATTCAACTCCGGTCAATAAGGATGGTAAAGAAGATGCTCATGAGGGATTGTTTAAGGCTGAGGTCTCTCAGGACAATGTAATTACAGCGCCTTATGCCGATAGCGAATACCTCTACACAGTTTCCGCGGCTTATATTACAAAAGTGCCTGAAGGCGCAGAGATCTTGGCGAAATACGGATCAGGAGCTGACTTTTTCAAAGCAGGCTGGTGGCCGAATAACGAGGCTGCACAAGACCAAGTATTGGCGCTTACTTACAATACAGACAACATCCATGTGACGTTATTTGCGAATGATCTGATGAATAAATATCATCCGCAAAATCAATTCAGATTGCTTGCCAATTCAATCTATGCTGCTGCTCCAGCGGCGACTAAAGAGGATGGTATGGATAACGGGGTGAATGAACCAGAGCCAACAACACCTTCGACACCGTGGCAGCCATCTGTAACATCAACACCTGCACCGACCGTGCAGCCGTCTGCAACACCAACGCCAGCTCCAACTCCAACTGTGCAGCCGTCTGCAACACCAAACCCAATAGGTTCTAACTTCACGGATCTAGGTAAGGTGGCGTGGGCAGTATCGGCAATTCAAGAGCTGGCGGCAAAAGGGATCCTGCAAGGAGTGAGCGATAATTCCTTTGCTCCGCTTAAAGAGGTGACGCGTGCCGAGTTTATTACCATGATCGTGCGAGCTTTTGATCTGCTTGATGTGAAATCAACCGCTGCCTTCAGTGACGTGAAAGCTTCTGACTGGTCTTACGGATACATTGCATCCGGGGTCAAGAACGGATTGATTAACGGTGTAGGCAATGGAAGGTTTGATCCTAACCGTGCGATTACACGCGAGGAAATGGCAATCATTGTATCCAATGCACTTAAGAAATTTAAAGGCAAGTCGGTAAGTGATACAAATGCCGCTTTGGCTAACTTTAAAGACCAGGCAACAATCGCTGCTTACGGTAAAGAAGCGGTGGCATTACTAACTCAGGAAGGTATTGTGCAAGGTCTGACTGCGGATACCTTCGGTCCTAAAAACATTGCCAACCGTGCTCAAGCAGCAGTGATTATTGATAGGATGTTGAAGCTTAATTAAGTTTTAGATACTTATAAAATAATACAAGAATGCCCCTCAGCTATTTGGCTGAGGGGCATTCTTTTTATAGTTACTCTGCATTATCCGTAGATGGTAAATCCGGCAGTTGTTGAATGTAGCTGTTAGACATATTTAGAAGCCGCTGAACGGCGTCAAATTGTTCTTTTGTCGAACCGCCCTCTGTTTCAGAGCCATCGATTAGATTAAAGTTGTCTCCATCATCGTAATCGACACCAGTCAAATACATGCTTGTGTCATTAATGAAAGAGCCGGTAGGCAAAAAGTGTCTGACAGGGAGCATGTTGGTCTGTTGGTTCATCAGATCTTCTCCGAAGTAGAGCTGATCTTTCATTGAAATCCCTAACAGGTTAGCTACAGTTGGCATAATGTCGATCTGGCCGCCAGTTTGGCTGTAGACCGTAGGTTGACCTACCCCTGGCGCATGTACGATGAAAGGAACGTTGAACATATCGGTATAACTATATTCGTGACCGACCATTTCTTCCATTAACGATTTCTCGTTGCCATCAAGGGAATATAGCGATACACCCTGATGGTCCCCGTAAAAGACAATGACGCTATCATCCCATAGACCACTGGACTTTAATTGATCCAGAAATTGTCCCATTGCATAATCTGCGTAATTTTGAGCTAGAATATAGTTGCCAACTAGGGTACCTTCATACCGTTTAGGCAGCGTCATTTTATTTTTTGACTCTGGCATTTTATAAGGGTGATGAGCACTCATAGAAATGACCATTGCATAAAAAGGATCATCTTTAGCATCCATTTTGACTAATTCAGGCACAGTCTTGGCATAGAGTACCTCATCAGAAGCACCGAATGCGATATGATCACCATCCCCATAGAACGCTTGATCGTAATACTTATCAAAGTCTAGGACTTTGTATAGAGTTTTGCGGTTCCAGAATTCTACGCTATTGGTGTGAAAGGTTGCTGTATTATATCCATTAGCTTTCATCAGCTTAGGCAGGCTCGGAAGCGCCTTATCCATATAATTGGATGAAGTGGCTACCTCGTGATGAGGAACGTACAACGAAGTATTCACCACAAATTCAGCATCCGAAGTTGTTCCTTGCCCGGCATTAGTATAGAAGTTATTGAAATAATGTTCGCTTTTCAAAAGCTTATTTAGATTGGGTGTTACTTCCTGTCCGTCAATGCTCAGGTCCAGCAAAAAGTTCTGAAAAGATTCCATTTGTACCACGATTAGATTTTTACCTTGAGCTGCCGCCCAGTACTTCGGTGAGACAGGCTCTGTAATTCCTTTGGTCTCGTTAATGGATGGTTGCGTGATTTCTTTGCTGTCGATTATTTCTTCTGTTTCCCTTGTATCGGCAAAAATAGTATAGACCTCGTAATTAAGAATCCCCATACTCTCCGCTTTTTTGTTCTCGTTCATACTGGCATGATTCGGCCAAACATTAAAGACACAAACTGCTAAGGAAACACTGATGATCCCAAACAAAGCGGTCCGGTTCATGCGGCGGTTCATACCTCTTTCTTTCCAGATCGCAATATATTTCGGACGGAACATAAAAAACATGAACACTACAATATCCACAAAAATGAACAAATAGTAAGGGTCCAGCAACGAGTATGTGCTTTCTCCCACCTTAGTTACTTTATCTGCTTGTTCCAAGGCATGATAAGTAGCAATTACACCGTAATATTTGTAATACATTAGGACGGCGAAATATATGACTGAAATCAATAGGTTGGCTATCATGTAATACAGAAATTTTCGTTTGGAAGCCATCCATTCAATAAGTCCAAATACGATAAAGAAAAATGGGATCTCTGTCAGCAGCATGCTCCAGTTAGGACCGTCGCTAAAAACTACGAACCAGGCCACTGCGCATTTTAGCAGCAGGACGAAGCTAAAGACTAGGAAGGGTTTGTTTTTTATATCAAAATCTTTTTTCACTCGTTATCATCCTCTCTGATGCAATTACACCAAGGTCCTGCATATACCTGTATTTCATGGAAATCCGTTGCAATATGCCGAAGCTTATTATGCTCCCGAAGTTATCAAGTGTCAAAAGGTGGACGAGAGTCCTAGAGTGAAGCAACAAGCGATTTATGCCGCATAAGCAGGTAAAATCAACGCCAATCCCAAACTACAGGGTCCTATGCGTATAAAATGATTTTAATAATTTCCAGTTTCCCGCAACTTTGTATAATATTCCTCAGTCTAAATATAGAGGAGTGATTAGAGAGGCGGGAATTAGATGACCCAGCGGCAGTTCATAACGATGGTAACGATTTGTTTTCTTGTGCTCTTAAATTCAGGTTGTAATCAAGGGGAGAACTCCATTGGTGTGGAGCCTTCTGGCTCTATAGCTTCAACGTCTGTACCACAGGTTCCCGAAGACTTTTTGCTAACACTGGATTATAAAGTTCAGAACCATCCGGATACATTTGCAGTTGAGGTACCACAGAACTGGGAGGTTAAGCTGGGGGAGTATCCAGTGGGACTTTACTGGCGATTAGCGAATGAGTTCTCTAAAGATGCCGGATTGGATTTGACCCTCCTGAAGGGTGCCACGGTAGAGGTACAGCGGTATTCCTTAGTCGATGGTTTACCTGGTTCTGGCGAACAAAAAGAATTTTCTTATCCCTCGAATCTCGTTTTGCTTGTGCAATCAGGGAATACCGTTGGTGCGTGGCTGGAATTTAATATTCAAAGTATCGGCCCGTCTATTAAGAAGCGTAGCTTGACCGACATTACAGGACTTACATTTGAGGAGTGGACGGAGAGAGAAGGTTTGTTTGATGAGGAAGGTGAGAATGGTGACTTAGCCTCATTAGACCATTTCGAGCTGCTGGATGCTTTTTTTCAGGCTATTCAGGACGGTAATCATACCCGTGCCCGCGCATGTTTGAATCCTAATGCCTTACTCACTGCATTGACGGTTAACCGTCAAGCACATCAACTCTATAACCCGGGTTTTGGTGGTGAAAATGCTCTCAGTGAAAGTATTGTTGAGGCTAAGCCTACCTCTTATAAAGTGATGGATTATGATACTGGCTCTGAAATCAAAGACATCGGCGATCGCACAACGTTAAATATTGTGGTCGATCTGTATATGAAATCACTAAATCCTGTCTTTAATACCCCAGATGGCCGGGAAACTCGCTTTGCAGTGTTGACCAAACACGCTAACGGCTGGAAGATTGGAGGTTTTGGGACGGGACCGTGAGTTGTTGCGTTATCTATTTTTTAATAAAAAGGAGTGATCTCAAGTGTTTAAACAAAGCTTGATGTCAAAAGTGCAGGTAAGTCGGATTTGTAGAGTTGTTGTCGGGACTGTTCTTAGCTTGGCTATGGTCTCACCCTTAGTGGCAGCAGCAGATAATGTGAATTCACCTGAAGAAAAGAAATTATTGTCTGGCATCACCCAACTGGACGCTGGTGACAGAAGTGCGTATGCCGTCACTGCGGATGGAACAGCCTGGGCGTGGGGTGGTGGGTACGGCTCTATTGGTAATGGGGCGACCACACCAGCGTATACTCCCGTCAAAATGCATATCGATCATGTAAAGCAAATCTCAGGTGGTTATCGCCATAACTTGATGTTGAAGGACGATGGAACAGTGTGGGCAGTAGGGGGGAACGAGCATGGACAACTTGGCATTGGAACACAGTCCTCTAAGATTCTTGTAGAGCCTGTTCAAGTGCAAGGGCTAACAGATGTGAAAGCTGTTTCTGCGGGGGGCACCTTTAGCTTAGCTCTTCTTAAAGATGGAACGGTCTGGGCATGGGGAGGCAATGAACAAGGTGAACTCGGTGACGATTCGCGGAAAAACAAGCTAACCCCGGTGCAGGTAAAGGGACTACCCTCTGTCCTGTCTATAGCAGCGGGATCGAATAATTCAGTGGCGCTTGGTAATGGTGGAGAGGTATGGGTGTGGGGATCGCAGCAACCGCTGGGAACGCAAAAAGGCGTAATCTTAAAGCCTACGCTTATTAAAGGAAGCGGAGAATATAGAGCGGTTGATATGGACGGAGCCTATGGGCTCTATGGGGCAGCATTGAGATGGGATGGTACAGTATGGATTTGGAATAATTACATAGATCCATATCTGGGAGAAACTCTAAAGCCTGTTCAGGTTCCAGGGCTTTCAGGCGTCATTTCGCTGACAACAGATTCCGCGGTGAAGGCGGATGGGACCGTGTGGCAGTGGACGGTTGGCGATAAGAACAAGATTAATGTTACACAGTCAAAGGGTATTCAGAATGCAGTTTCCATTTCTAAAGGGAGCAGAAATCATTATGTACTCTTAAAAGATGGTCATGTCCTTGCCTGGGGAGCAAATGAATTTGGGCAGACGGGTCTGGGGGTCAGAGAGATCGAGGTGAATACGCCTCAGCTCGTGAAGAAATCTATTCAAGTATTGTTGAATGGGAATGAAATGGAACTGACTATGCCGCCACTACTAATTAATAATTCGACATATGTTCCTTTAAGAGGAGTCTTCGAGCAGATGGGAGTTAATGTTCGTTGGGATGTTCCATCGAGAGCTGTGGTCGCTGTAAAGGGATCTACAACTCTGATCTTGAATTCGGTAACTGGACAAACGACTGTTAATGGAAAGGTAATAGCAACAGATCAAAAACCGGTCTTCATTAATGATAGCGTTTATGTACCCCTCAGATTGATAAGCGAAATGTTGGGGGCGCAGGTAGAATGGGATGCAGATGCTTATGCAGTTCGAATAAATTCCAATAAATAAGCTGACTATTTATTAGAAGCTTTAGGCTGAATTCTCCTTCTGGAGAGTTCAGCTTTTTGCGTGGAGCGCAGAAGATTTAGAGGGAAATGCAATAACGGTAAACAAAGCGTATGCGATTTTGAAGAATGTGTGCGGGAATCTTTTCGAGGATTCTTTATACGGATGATGATGAATATTGGAAAAATGGGACAACTTATAATTATCCCAATGATCGTTCAATTCTGGTCACGAAACGGATGGGCATAGCAACAACGATTAATATTGCGACAAAAACGGGTAAGAGTATATATTACGGCCTCTTTGTATTTGTTGCAGTGCTGTTGATCGGAATGGGTGGGAACTGTACGTCTTTACGCGGAGTTGAAAGGATGGTGAGGTTTTTCATTGATTTTAAAATAAATCGTATGAAGTATAACCCTCTTGTGATAGAATAATCTAGTTGCTCTAGTTTCTGAAAATCCACTCTGTTCCAGCAAAACACCTGATCTATACACGTGGATAATCGAGGAAATATGAGCATTTAAGAGTATTAACAAGATTTATTAGAGATTTTACACAAAACACATCATTTTTTGTCGGTTTTTATTGATTTATTCAAAAATATTATGTATAATCAGCCTTGTTGATTTTGCAAATGGAATTTTAGGAGGTTTTTATTTTGGGAAAAGCGTTAATTATTGGCGCTGGCGGCGTAGCAAGTGTTGTTGTTCATAAATGCTGCCAGAACCCGGATGTATTTGAAGAGATCTGCATTGCCAGCAGAACTGTCGCGAAATGTGACGCTCTGAAAGATAAATTAGCCGGAGGCCGCACGAAGATTTCTACTGCTCAGCTCGATGCAGATAACACGGACGAAGTCATTGAACTGATCAAGAGCTTTGAGCCGGATGTCGTTATTAATGTCGCTCTCCCATATCAGGACCTGACGATCATGGATGCGTGCCTGGCAACAGGAGTGCACTATGTGGATACTGCCAATTATGAACCACAAGATACAGCGAAATTCGAATATTCCTGGCAGTGGGCTTACAAAGAAAGATTTGAGAAAGCTGGCCTTACCGCTTTGCTCGGCAGTGGATTTGACCCAGGTGTAACTGGCGTGTTCACGGCTTACGCGCAAAAACACTATTTTGACGAGATCCATACCATTGATATTGTAGACGCCAACGCTGGCGATCATGGATATCCATTCGCTACAAACTTTAATCCTGAAATCAATATTCGTGAAATTACAGCGAATGGCCGTTATTTCGAGAATGGCGAGTGGATTGAAACCGCACCACTTTCTGAGAAGAAAGTTTACGATCTTCCGGAAATCGGACCTAAAGATATTTATCTTTTGTACCATGAAGAGTTGGAATCCTTGGCTGTTAATATCAAGGGCGTGAAGAAGATCCGTTTCTGGATGACTTTCTCGCAGAACTACCTGACTCACTTGAAAGTGCTTGAGAATGTGGGTATGACTTCTATCGAGCCTATCATGTACGAAGGCAAAGAGATCGTTCCTTTGCAATTCTTGAAGGCAATGCTGCCTGACCCGGCTTCCCTGGGACCAAGAACAAAAGGTAAAACTAACATTGGATGTATCATCCAAGGTACTAAAGACGGTAAGCCAAAAACTTATTATGTATACAACGTTTGCGATCATGAAGAATGTTATGCAGAGGTTGGCTCCCAAGCCATTTCCTATACTACAGGCGTTCCTGCAATGATCGGGGCAATGTTAATTATAAAAGGAATCTGGAAGAAACCAGGCGTGTACAACGTAGAAGAGTTCGATCCAGATCCATTCATGGAAGCTTTGAATAAACATGGTCTGCCTTGGCAAGAAGATTTCTCGCCAACGCTGCTAGACTAAGGCGCGATTGATGGATATTGATATCAGCGTTGTCCCGTCACCATGTTACCTTGTAGATGAAAGATTGCTTACCCGCAATCTTGAGATTATGAATTCTGTACAAGAACGTACAGGAGCTAAGATTTTGCTCGCGCAAAAAGGCTTCTCAATGCACTCCTTGTATCCGCTAGTTGGCAAGTACTTGCATGGCGTAACTTCCAGCTCCTTATTCGAAGCCAGACTTGGCTATGAAAAAATGGGCAAAGAGGTTCATGTCTACGCACCAGCTTATGTGGAAAGTGAATTCGATGAGCTTCTTGAATACTCGGATCACATTGTGTTCAATTCTTTTGACCAGTGGAATCGATTCAAGGATCGTGTGAAAAATGCACCGAAGCATATCAGCTGCGGCATTCGGGTGAATCCGGAGTATTCCGAGATCGAAGTTCCGCTGTATGATCCATGCTACAATTATTCCAGAATGGGAGTAACTCTCCCTAACTTTAGACCTGAAGAGCTTGAGGGAATTGATGGATTACATTTCCATACCATGTGCGAACAAAATTCAGACACACTGGAGCGTACGCTCAAGGTAGTCGAAGAGAAGTTCGGACCTTATCTCAAAGGGATGAAATGGCTTAATTTTGGTGGCGGTCATCATATTACACGTCCCGATTATGATCTGGAGACCCTTGTCCGCTGCATTCTGCATATGAAAGAGACTTACGGTGTGGAAATCTATCTGGAGCCAGGTGAGGCCGTTGCGCTTAATACTGGATATTTGGTAGCTACCGTTCTGGATGTTATGCATAACGGAATGGACATTGCGATTCTCGATACTTCGGCTGAATGCCACATGCCAGATGTACTGGCTATGCCATACCGTCCGAACATTATCGATGCTGGACAACCTGGGGAATATCCTTATACGTACAGATTAGGTGGAATGACTTGCCTAGCCGGAGATGTTATTGGAGATTATTCCTTCAAGGAGCCTTTGAAATACGGCGATAGACTCGTATTCCTAGATATGGCGCATTATTCTATGGTGAAGAACCATATGTTTAACGGCGTGAATCTGCCAGCTATCGTCAGCTACAATGACGAAGAGGGAATTAAAGTAATCAAACAGTTCGCTTTCGAAGATTTCAGCGGACGTTTATCTTAATAGAATGATCTAAAAAGGTGTCCCTTCAGGGACACCTTTTTTGCTGTGGTTCCAGTCCTTTGAATGCGCGATGACATCTAGGAAAAGAGGAGTGATCCTAAAGGACCGTATGGCAACTATTGTTGTTTATTAGCTCATTTAGCTAAGGTTATGGACTGTATAGCTCTTATTGGTCGGATAGTGACTATTATTAGGGCGCATTTGGTAGAATAGCTGCAACTGAGTCCGATTGTATGCTGAAACAGCCGATTTTTCGGAAATAGAGTCTCCTCGGTCCGATTCATCCTCGTGGGGAGAAGATAGATGTCGAACCGATTTTTCAGAGGAATAACTCTCTTATATATGCGTTTATCTTACAGTTGGACACTTGTATTACTGGAAAAGTTTCTTCATAATTAGCCGCTCACAAGTAAGGTCTCATGTGATACAATAATTTAGTCTGTTTTTTAAAATTAGTTATTGAAGGGTCCGTATCTGAGGAGGAAGTCAGCATCAATGGAACATGCACCGTTTATTGCAGTGGAAGGCCCGATCGGGGCTGGAAAAACAACATTAGCTTCGATGCTTGCAGAGGAATTAAACTTACCGATTATTAAGGAGATTGTGGATGAGAATCCGTTTCTGGCTAAATTTTATCAGAACATGGATGACTGGAGCTTTCAACTGGAGATGTTTTTTCTCTGTAATCGGTACAAGCAGCTTGAAGATACAGTAACTCAGTACATAGATAAAGGTAAACCGGTGATCTCGGATTATCATATTTATAAGAACCTTATCTTTGGGGAACGAACGCTGAAGGGAACGAAACGAGAAAAGTATCGACAAATCTATCATGTGCTGACGGATGACCTGCCGAAGCCAAATATTATTCTCTATATAAAAGCAGATCTCGATACCTTGTTAAAAAGAATCGCCAAACGCGGACGCCCTTTTGAAGGGGATATGGATACTGCGTATTTGCAGCAATTGATAGAAGATTATGATGATGCGATGGGCTCTCTAGCGATTCAAGAGCCGTCTACCGTTATTATTACCATAGATGGAAATGCAGTCGATTTCGTGGAGAACCCAGAACACTTCGTCGAAATTGCCTCTCACATAAAGGAGCTAATGAAATGAATCCATATAACATCCCAGCTAACGCCATAATTACCGTGGCAGGAACCGTGGGGGTGGGGAAATCCACTTTAACAGGTGCTTTGGCTAAAAGGTTAGATTTTCAAACCTCGCTGGAGCAAGTTGATCATAATCCTTATCTTGAAAAGTTCTATCATGATTTTGAGAGATGGAGTTTTCATCTACAGATTTATTTCCTAGCCGAACGTTTTAAAGAACAGAAGAAAATGTTCGAAATGGGCGGTGGTTTTGTTCAAGATCGCTCGATTTATGAGGACACTGGTATTTTTGCTAAAATGCATGCGGATCAAGGCACGATGTCCAAGACAGACTATGAAACCTATACAAGCTTGTATGAAGCCATGGTCATGACACCCTATTTCCCGCACCCTGATGTGCTGATTTATATTGAAGGCAGTCTTCCTTCTATTTTAGCGCGAATTAATGAACGCGGCCGCGAGATGGAAATTCAAACGGACGTATCCTACTGGGAGCATATGCATGGCAGATATTCGAAATGGATCAATGAGTTTACAGCTTGCCCAGTGCTTCGTCTGAACATTGATGATTATGACGTAAATGACTCGGCATCAATGGCGGATATTCTCACGAAGGTAGGCAACACCATTCGTAAGCCTGTTGATAAAATATAATAGTTGATGATTAGCAGCTCCCGTGGTTTGGGGGTTGTTTTTTTATGTGCTCATAAAAAAACCCAAATCTATGATTTGGGCCTAATAGGGAAGTGTCAGTTGTCCTAATCATAAAATACGAAAAGTAAATAAAAATGGTGTGGACATTGTAATGTACTTAAGGGCCACCTCCTACTTTATTAGCCCTTTTTTATGAAAATAGGTTCCAGTCTAATAGAAACTAGTTATTGGTCCATGTCTAAAATTAGTAAGATGCGTACACTGAACTATATTTATAGGGAGGTGTACGCATTGAGTTGTCCAGACGATAAAAAGTGTCATAAGAAAAAAGTCGCCACTGTATTTCCTTCGAAAAGAAAAAGAAAAGAACATCGTCGAAAAGTTATTAAGAAGATTGTAAAAGTCACTTGTCCTCCACCAGAAGTGAATGTTACTACACCGACAGTCGTTGGTGCTACAGGACCGCAAGGGCCGCAAGGAGCACAAGGACTCCAAGGAATACAAGGGGCCCAAGGCGTTCCCGGAGCTCAAGGAGCACGAGGACTCCAAGGAGCTGAAGGACCTCCAGGACCCGCCGGCGGACCTCCAGGACCCCAAGGACCTCAAGGTGAACCAGGGCCAGCGGGAGCGATTGGTCCACAGGGTGTAGCGGGACCCGTTGGTCCTCAGGGTGCCCAAGGCGTGCCGGGTGCCCAAGGAGTTGTAGGTCCTCAGGGATCGCAAGGTTTACCTGGTCCTGCAGGAGCTATAGGACCACAAGGTTTTGTAGGAGCACCGGGAGCACCGGGAGCAACAGGAGCAACAGGAGCACCAGGAGCGCCAGGAGCACCAGGAGTAGCTGGAGCAACCGGAGCACCGGGAGCGGCCGGAGCACCGGGAGCAGCAGGAGCACCGGGAGCAACCGGAGCGCCGGGAGCAGCTGGAGCACCGGGGGCAGCAGGAACCGCGGGAGCAACCGGAGCACCGGGAGCAGCAGGAGCTGCGGGAGCACCTGGAGCAGCAGGAGCAACGGGGGCAACCGGAGCACCAGGAGGTGTATTAGGTTTTGCTGATTTTTTTGCCCTAATGCCTCCTGATAATGCAGCAACTGTAGCACCGGGCACAGACGTAAGTTTTCCTCAAAACGGACCTACCAGCGGGACGACAATTGCACGAACGGGTCCTAGTTCTTTTAATTTAGCAGCAATAGGGACTTATCAGGTGTTGTTTCAGGTTAGTGTAACCGAAGCAGGACAACTCATCTTGACTCTTAATGGCGCGGATCTCGCCTATACTGTAGTTGGACGCGCAACAGGTACATCACAAATCGTAGAAATGGCTATAGTGCAAACAACGGTTATTAACACCATCCTGACCGTTCGGAATCCTGCTGGTAACTCTACTGCACTTACTATTACTCCTCTCGCTGGAGGAACAAGATCTGTTTCAGCACATCTCGTTATTACACAATTAGCGTAATAAGGTGTATTTCGTATAGATAAGTTGGTCACCTTAATATTGGTGATTTTACTTATGATTATTGTAAAGAGGAGGACGAACGAAGGTCCTCCTCTTTATTCAGAGTATTTACTATTAACATTCTATTGTTTTTCTATCGTCTAACGACTTGAAATTAATCATCTATTTATGTGAATTCTTTTGATTCTATCTTAAGATGCCATATCGCTTTCCTCATGATACAATAAAAGATAAGTTTATAAGGATGAGGTGACTTTAGTTGAAGTATGATTTCGATCGCGTAATTGACCGCCGTAATACTAGCTCTTACAAATGGGATCAATCCGAGAAGTTGTTTGGTGAGAAGGATATTATGCCGCTTTGGGTGGCAGACATGGATTTTGAAAGTCCTCCCGCAGTGAAGGAAGCCATTCTGCGCCGCGCAGAACAAGGAGTTTACGGTTACAGTGTACCTAGTGATACTTATAAAGAAGCCATCACGTCATGGTTTAAAAGACGGCATGATTGGCAGATCAAACCGGAGTGGATTTCAGATTCTCCCGGAATTGTAACTTCCTTAAGCCTCTCTGTTGAACTGTTTACTGAGCCTGGGGACGAGGTTATTTTACAATCGCCAGTTTATTATCCCTTCTATGATGTCATCCAGATGAATGACCGGAAGGTTGCCAAGAATCCGCTTATCGTCCGTAATGGGCGCTTTGAGATGGATTATGAGCAGTTGGAAGGGCTGATGTTGGGTGGAGCTAAGCTGCTGCTGTTATGCAGTCCGCATAATCCAGGCGGTAGAGTATGGGAAAGAGAAGAACTGTTGAAGCTCGGTGAACTGTGCTTGCGCCACGGAGTGACAGTTATCTCTGATGAGATCCATTGTGATTTGGCGCTTCCAGGGTATGAGCATATTCCTTTTGCATCTTTGTCTGAGGAAATTGCCAATATTACGTTAACCACACTTGCCGCGACCAAAACCTTCAATCTTCCGGGGCTTCAATCCTCTTTTATCGTGTCCTCGAATCCGGAATTGAAACGTAAATTTGATCAAAAAATGAAAGCCTTGAGCTTACATATGGCTAGTTTCTTCGCGCAAGGAGCAGTACAAGCCGCTTACAACGACGGAGAAGAATGGCTGGATGAGCTGTTACAATATGTATCAGATAATGTGGATTATACTATTAGCTATTTGTCGGAGCATTTACCACAGGTTCATGTGATGCAGCCGCAAGGAACCTACCTGTTATGGGTAGATTGCCGCGAACTGAACTTGGAAATAGACGGTCTGAAGCAGCTGATGCACAAAGAGGCTAAAGTTGCGTTTAATGAAGGTTCTGTTTTTGGAACAGAGGGCAAAGGCCATCTGCGGATCAATCTGGCTTGTCCGAGATCTACGTTAGTTGAGGCATTGGAACGCTTTTGCAAGGCAGCCGCAGCTTATACAAAGAAATAAACGGTGATTTACTGAAGCTTGATGATTCCGCTAATGGGGTCGTTAAGCTTCTTTATTTTGCAATAGGGTAAAAAGAATAATAAAATGGAGTCCATTACGACAAGCAGGAGGACTGCAAATGAAATGGGTAGCCCAGCTTCCGTATTATAAGATACAACGAGAAATTAGGGATGGAGAACAACGAAGTGTTGCTTCCAATCGGCTAATGTATCTATATCAAGATAGAATTGTAACTCGTCATCGGGAATTCCCGCTAAAAGATATTTTCGATATGTCTTATCGTTCAATGGGGGATATGGGCGGCATGTTCTATCTGCACACGAGTAAGGGTGTGTATGCTTATTTGATAGAGTGTGATCCCAAGCGGTTTATTGAAGCCTTTAAAGAACAGGAATTGAATAAAAATTGAGCGACCCTCGTTGGCCGTGATATGATAGTTTTTATGAAAAAACATAATGGGAGAGAACATAAATGAGCAAAACACGAATTATTATTGATGCAGATACAGGTATTGACGATGCACTGGCGATTCTATATGCCTTACGCGCTCCAAACGTAATTGTAGAAGGGATTACAACCGTTTTTGGGAATATTGATGTCGAAAAGGCGGCGGACAATTCACTGCGGCTAATTGAGCTTGCTAAGCCCGGTTATGAGATTCCTGTAGCGATAGGAGCATCCAAGGCACTTGTTCGTGAGCACTCAGGCTACGCCACTCATGTGCATGGTGAGAACGGTATTGGTAATGTGGAAATTGCTCCATCCAGCCAGCGTCCCATTAGCGAAACTGCATCTGAGTTTATTGTTCGGATGGCTAATGAGAATCCCGGAGAGATTGTATTAGTCACACTGGCACATCTAACTAACCTTTCTATGGCGCTTGACATGGACCCTGGTATTAAGAATACTTTGAAAAAAGTAGTGGTGATGGGCGGTACGATCTTCAATCCCGGCAATAGAACACCGGTTGCGGAAGCGAATATTGCTGGGGATCCGGAAGCTGCTGATCATGTATTTACATCTGGGCTTCCTGTTATGATGGTGGGTCTAGACGTTACGCTTAAGACGCGGATTACCCAAGAGCATATCGATTTATTAAACCGTTTTGGACGTGAAGAAAATAAAGCGATCATTTCGTTCATGGAACAATCGCTTACTCATTATTTTAATTTCTATCGTGAAGCGAACTTTTTGATCAACAGCGCACCGCTGCATGATCCACTCGCACTTATGGTTGCGCTGCAACCAGATCTAGTAACCTACAAAGAGATGAATGTTCGTGTGGAGCACAAAGGTGAGTTCACATCGGGAATGGTCGTAGCGGACTTGCGGGCTCAGCCAAAAGTAGGTAAACCCATACAAGTTGCAGTGGATGTAGATGTTGAACGAGCAGTGGGAACCTTTTTGAGCGTGTTTATGTAATTTTGCCGACCTCTTCTAATATGAAAAATAATTTCGAAGCTCATAGATGACAATCTATTAATTTTACAATTGGATAATCTTTGGTAAAATGGTAGAGGACATATAAGAGTTTACAAGATTAGACTTCATATCATAGAAGAGGGAGACTTATCATTCATGAACAAGCGAATCGGTAAATTAGTATTATGTTTGGCTATTTCGCTAGGAGGCACCACGGCTTTAATCCACAATACCACACAGGCAGCCACAGCTGGTGGAGTTAGTATTGTGCTGGATGGTTATCCACTACCCTTTCCAGTAGAACCTGTTGTGATGAGCGGAACAACGATGGTGCCATTCCGAGCTATATCTGAAGCTTTGGGAATTAATGTCGAGTGGAATCAGGCGCAGAAGAAAATTACGGCTACCAAAACAGATACTGCAGGGACCAAAGTGGTAACCCTGACCCTTGGCAGCAAAAATGCAGGTGTTAACGGCGCGGTTGTGAAGTTAGGAGTTGCTCCGCAGACGATCCGGGATACAACGATGATTCCCCTTAGCTTTTTCGGCCAGCAGTTTGGTGCGGGTGTAGCTTGGAATCAATCTACGAAGACCGTATCTATTACTTCGCCGAAGACTGAGCTGTACACTCTTGGTTTCTATGCTCTGAGTTCTTATAGTGAGATTTCCTTACTTCCTAATTTTGATGCTGTGGCCTTTGGTTGGAGTGGGATTGATAAAAGCGGGCAATTCACCACAACGGGGACTGATTTCAAATGGCCTCAAGCGGCTGGTGACGTAACGCCAGAATCGATTGTCACGAATGCAGCGGCAGGTGGAACAGCTCCTTATCTGATGGTCTTCTCTGGAGATACCGCATCAGAGTTAACTAAGAACCTGGAAGATAAGCAGCTTCAAGAACAGACGATTACTGGAATCGTAGATCTTGCAACGCAAAAAGGATTCCAAGGCATTACCCTGGATCTGGAGGGCCTAGGTCTAACAGGTGATAAGGCGAAGGTGCAAGCAGATTACAATGCTTTTGTTAAAAACCTATCACAAAAAGCACATGCAGCAGGACTTAAACTTACCGTTATTCTTCATCCATTAAATAGTTCTTATAAAGGATATGATTACAAAACTTTAGGAACACTTGCAGATGATTTGGTCATTATGGCGTACGATTATTTACAAGAGAAAAAAGTTCCAGAGCCGATGAGTTTAGTTGATGAAGGCATCCGGCTTGCGCTTCAGCAAGTGAGTAAGGATAAGCTGATCCTCGGGATCTCTGTGTATAGCGAAAACGAATCTTCAGTGAATTCGAAGGTAGGACTTGCTAAACGTTATGGTCTTAAAGGAATTGCGATCTGGCGTTTAGGTCTGATCGGACAGCCTGTCTGGAACGAAATGGGTAAGTCAGTAGAGCTGTAAGTGGAATTTGTATTGACAGGGAATAATTTCTAAATATATACTAGGTCAAAATACAATACGGAATAAACGTAATGATTGGGAGTATTAAGGAATAACTACTGCCCAGAGAGCTGCCGGTTGGTGCAAGACAGCGGAGTAGGTTCCCCAACTCACCCATGAGCGGTAAGATCGAACCTCAGTAGATCTTAACGGCTAACCCTCCGTAATCGGGTTCTAAGATTCGTTGTTTATTATAAGCAATACGCAACGATCAAAAAGAGTGGTACCGCGAAGGTTAAACCTATCGCCTCTTTGGAGGCGATAGGTTTTTTCTGTTCTCTACAGTAAAAAATACAATTGAAGGTCGGTGTTTTGGTAATGGGCAATATTATTGAATATTACTCCCAATTTGATGAGTGGGGAAGATTGGATAGGGAGCCGCTGGAGTTCATCATTAATCTGCATTATATAAAACAGTATTTAACTACCGCACAATCTATACTGGATAATGGTGCTGGGCCCGGTAAATATGCCATGGAGCTGGCGAAGCTGGGCTATAACGTAACGTTATCGGATCTTACCCCTAAGTTAGTTGAAATAGCTCAGCAGAAGGTTAATGAATTAGGATTAACTGAGCAATTTAAAGGTTTTCATGTGCTGAATGCAACTAGTTTAGAGGGAGTATCTGACGAAAGCTTTGATGCTTCTCTGATGTTAGGCCCTTTATATCATTTGCAAGAAGAAGAGGATCGGATTTTAGCAGTTAAGGAATTGTTTCGTGTGACAAGGAAGAATGGCATCGTATTTGTAGCCTTTCAAAGTCGGATGAGAATGACTCTTACATCCTTACAGTTCCCACAACATTGGAAGCCTAATGACAACATGGATTCAATACAAGAGTTTTATGATAGCGGGATTTTTAATCATAAAGATGAAGGTAGGTTTACGGGAGCTTATTACTTCAATATTGAGGATATAAAACCTTTCATGGAGGAGAATGGATTTCGAACCATTGATTTAATTGGTTCTTCTAGCCTCGGAGCATTACTGACAAATGAGCAGAAACAATACTGGACAGACCGGGGTGAGCATGAGGAGCTCTTTGAATTTCTCATTAACGCAGCAAAGGATCCATCCATTTTGGGGATTTCCTCTCATCTGTTGTATATAGGGCGAAGAAAATAAATAAGGAAAAATCATTTTATCATCACGGGATTGAGGTAGGTCTAGTGAACAATGATTACAGGGTGCGTATTCAGACGGTTCTTCATTTTATCGAGGACAACTTAGATCAAGAGATAAATCTAGAAACGCTAGCTGAAGTTTCTAATTTTTCTAAGTATCATTTTTCTAGAGTTTTTTCTGCAATTACAAATAAAACACCAATGACCTATCTGACGGAAAGACGTCTACATCACGCGGTTACCTATCTTGAAACAACCAATAAAACCATGCTAGATATCTCAATTCTATGCGGTTTTAGTTCCATCTCAAGTTTTAATTCATCCTTTAGGAAACTGTTTAAGACAACCCCAAGCGAGATGAGAAGGTCAATGCAAGAACATAGCAATTATCAGTTAATGTCCAGCAATAATCAGGAAGAATTGTCTCCTTCTAAAAATTATGATGTGAGTATCAACATAAATAATAATTTTTTAAGGAGAGTATGGGAAATGAACATTGAGGTAAAAGAACTTCCAAGTTATCAAGTGGCATACGTAAGGCATGTTGGCAGCTATCTTGAAACGTATAAGGCATGGGGAACACTCAGCAAGTGGGTTGAGAAAAATGATTTACCCTCAACAGAATACTTCATTGGTATTTCTTTAGATGATCCCAGCGTGACTGACGAATACTCTTGTAGATATGATGCCTGCATAACCATTCCAGAAGAGTTTGTTAAAGAGGGTGATTCGAGCGTAGAGTTCAAAACTTTATCTGGTGGTCTTTATGCCTTATATCCGTTTTATGATACGATCGACAAATTGGCTATTGCCTATCAAAGTGTGTACGGTCAATGGCTACCTAATAGTGATTATGAACCGGATGATCGGTATGCGCTCGAATTTTGTATGAATGATCCATATACAGACCCTGAAGGTAAAGCAAAAGTTGATCTTTATATCCCTATAAAAAGTGTCGGTGGACATTAAAAACAAACTCTACTACTCGATTACAGTTCCATTCTCGATGGACGAAATGGTAGTAAAGCCCATAACCCCAGGTTTTATAGGTTTCACCAGTTTGAAGATAACCTGTAACATATATGCCTGAATGCGTATCGGTTTATCCATCACTCCACGAGGCTTCCGGACTCGGATGACGTTATTTGTATGTTATCAGCTATCAAAACATGATTTCGGACTCCGCTGACGCTATTCATTGCAAAAGGCACTTATTGGGCGTTTTTTCGGTCAATAGGTGCACTGGAGTCCGTTACAGGTTACTACGCGTATCTGAAAGTGATTACGCATGCGCTTCCGACTACGATTATGGTGAAAATTTGAGTGTTGTTCAATGGACTCGTTTATCAAGTGAGATCATAGAAATCTGGAAATAAGCAGCGGCAGATCAGTATTCGTTAATCAAACCGTACACTCGAATGTTATAAAACTCACATTAACCTAAGCTATAAACCTATATAATCTCTAAGGTTGAACTTTTGAACTAAATTCATTATTTTTCAGGAGGACTTTAGAGTATGAGATATAAAGCATTAGAGCTCGACAAACCGCTTACTTATGAGCTGGAAGGGTTAGAAATAGGGGTAACTTCGAACTGTAATTTCCGCTGCGATTATTGCTGTGCATATAATAGAAATGATGGACAAAGCATCAAAGCCAAAGAGGTCATCCGCATTCTGGACGAACTTCCAGGCCTTAAAAGAGTACGTTTATCAGGTGGAGAAGTGACGCTGAAGTTCGATGACTGTGTGGAGATTGTAACCTACTGCGCATCCAGAGGGATTCAGACACAACTGAATTCCAACGGCAGTCTTTTAAATGCTGAACGAATTGGCCAATTGGTTTCCGCAGGATTAACGACCATACATATTTCCTTCAATTTTACTACTGCGGAAGCTTTCTCAAAATATTATAATATTCATCCAAGCATTTATGAGAAAATAAGAGAAAATATTACCCTGTTCGCCGCAACAAGTGTAGATACTGTGCTGGAGACGCTGCTGTTCAGTGAAACCCAGGATAATATGAAGGAGATCAGCGATCATGTCTACGCAATGGGCGTGCGCACACATGAAATTCAGAACAGTATTATCATGGATCATACAGGGTGGAAGTCGATAGCTGCGCGGGAACAATTAAAGAATGCAGTGAGTGAGCTGATCGCACGGAAGAAAGAAGATACGATTCTGTATTTCACCTGCATGGACCGCTTTATGGACGCCCTTGGGTTCGAAGAGCAGCCGGGTGTGTATTTTCCTCACTGTATAGAGGGGAAGAAGCAGCTTCATTTGCATGGAAATGGCGACATTTTGATTTCAGAGCTTTGCCATCCGGTGATTATCGGCAACATTTATCAAGGAACTTCACTAAAAGATTTATACAATAATATGCCAGCGCCATTGGCACAGTTTTTGGATAAGCAACCTTGCCCAGCGCTGGATGCATTGTTTCCACAAGGCTTAGAAGTTTAACACTCTATATAGATTACTTCGAGGGACCAATTTAAGAATTGGTTCCTATTTTTTTATGGTAGACTTAATAAAAAACACAGATAAGGAATGTATGAGCTTCATACATAAGGTGTACTGCCAAGTGTTTGCTAATATAAGAAATGGACTTATCAAATCTAATGTTGTTCTAGAAAAGATTATGCCGTTATTAACACCCACAGCCATCGTGGTCGGTGTGCTTAACGAAAGCAGACTGCTGCCGTTCACAGGTCTCGTGCCCTGGATTTTCGCTGTAATGACGCTGATCGGTAGCTTGAAGTCCAACCTAAAGGACCTGCTAGGGGTACTTCTGAAACCCCAGAAGCTGATTATTCTAATGGTAATTTTACATATTGTAATGCCGCTGATCGGCTGGCTTGCAGCCATGGCTTTTTTTCCGGGAGATCCATATACAGTGACTGGTTATGTATTGCTGTTCGCGATTCCTACAGGTGTTGTAAGTGTGGTATGGGTGTCGATGTACGGAGGAAATATTGCATTGACATTAGCCCTTATTCTGATTGATACGCTCTTGTCGCCAATTGTTGTCCCGGGTACCTTATATTTGCTGATGGGAGCGAGTGTGGAAATTCAGCTAGCTGATATGATGAAAGGGCTGCTATGGATGGTAGTCATTCCTTCTGTAGTTGGGATGCTGCTGAATCAATGGACAAAAGGGAAAGTCAATACGGTATGTGGACCGCCGCTTGCTCCGTTTGTTAAAGTCGGATTGTTTATAGTTGTTTCTATTAATGGGGCCAGTATTGCCCGTTATCTGAAACATCCGGATGGCAAATTAGCGATCATAATTGGAGTGACCTTCATAACCGTTGTGCTTGGCTATGTAATCGGAGCTTTGGTGTCACGCCGTTTCCGCTTTAGTTATGAAGATTCCGTGGCGGTGCAGTTTAATTCGGGTATGCGGAATTTAAGTGCGGGAGCTGTATTAGCAGTGAAATATTTTCCTCCTGCTGTCGCGCTTCCAGTAATTTCGGGGATGTTGTTCCAACAAATACTCGCTGCGATGTCTGGTCTATTTTTACGTAGTAGAACTAAACGACTGTTAAGTGAGGGTGCATTAATGCAAGTGAATACTGCCTCTCAGATAGAACCCTCTGCTTCTTCTAGGACAGATGATAGGTCTTGTTAGCCGGTTTGTGAAGGATATATGACCTAAAAGCTGTGATATTTTATTCATTTACATGAAAATTTTCGACATTTTATGATATATTTCTTATTTTTGCGCGATTTATATTCACTATTCAACTTTGCCACCCGATAGTAATTGTATTATTTACAATTTCATTGTTCGCAAATGAACAAGGAGTCGGAAGGATGAAAAGAATATGAAGATTCGCCTAAAGTTATCACTTGTTATGATAGGTGTGACCCTTTTATGTATTTCTGTAATGGGGATATTTACGTATTTGAAATCAACTCAGGCGATTGTGAATCTTACTGAGAATTCTATGAAGCAGGTCAATACGAACAAAGCTCAGACCATATCAGCCATGATAGCAAAAGAGCAGAGAAGCACAGAGCTTATTGCGAGCCGCTCGGAAATTGTTGATCTACTGCTGCAAGCTGGGAATGGTGGAGTTAGTAAAGGTGATAAGCTTCAGAATGAGGTGAACGCCAGTCTTCAAAGCATTGTGGAGGAAGCAGGGAACCTTGAGCACATTCTTGTCAGTGATATGAAAGGTATTAGTGTGGCTGACAGTGATACTAAGCTTATAGGGACAGATTTTAGTGAAAGAGATTATACGAAAAGAGTAATGGAGACGGCTGAGCCTGTGATCAGTGAAACGCTGAAATCAAAATCTACAGGAGCTTATGTAGTGGCTTTTGTACAGCCCGTAAAGAGTAATGGAAAGATGATTGGATTTATTGCTTCAGCTGTTTCCGCAGATAGTATGATTAAGTATTTGGCCGATACCAAAGTGGTAAACACGACGAGCTCTTACGCTTATTTACTGGATGAGAACGGCAATAAATTATATTATCCGGATAAAACACAAATTGGTCAGCCTATTGAGAATACGCAGATCGCAGCTGTTATGGAGCGTGTGAAATCTGGTGAGAAGGTAGCGGATGGCCTGCTAAATAATACATATAATGGTGTGGAAAAAAAATCTACCTATACAGTTTTGCCTGAGACGCACTGGTTGCTTGTATTAACCGCAGACCTTGATGAAATCGTGAAACCTGTCACTGATATGAGAAATTTCAACTTATTTCTTGGTGTGGGAAGTTTAATTATTGCCTTGCTGATTGCTCTTTATTTTGCTAAAAAAATCTCTTCTCCGATTGTTAAACTAACGGACATGATTAATAAAACGGCAGAATTGAATTTGACGCATGACTCAGAGTATGAGTATTTGACTAAAAACAAAGATGAGACAGGGACGATCGCCAAAGCGATGTTCCGCACCCGGGCTACACTTCGTGAGATGGCTGGAAGCTTAATTACGATCTCGTCCAAAGTGCTTGAAAATGCAGAAACGCTGGAGAAGCTGTCTATAGATGTGCGGGAAAATGCCCACGATAATTCAGCGACTACGCAGCAGCTATCGGCAGGTATGGAAGAGACCGCAGCCTCCACAGAGGAAATGACAGCAGCAATTACTGAAATTGATAACAATGTATCCGGGATCACCAATAATGTGAAGGAAGGCGCTGCCGTTTCTAGACAAATTAGTGAGCGGGCGCTGACTCTCCAAGATGAGGCAACAGAATCTACGACGAATGCTAAACAAATTTATGAATCCGTGCGAATCGATATGGAAAAAGCGATTGAGCAGTCGAGCGCGATTGCAGAGATTAATGTACTGACAGATACGATTCTATCCATTGCCAGTCAGACCAATCTGCTGGCCCTGAATGCAGCTATAGAAGCGGCAAGAGCGGGTGAGGCAGGTAAAGGTTTTGCGGTTGTAGCTGGTGAGATTCGGAAGTTGGCTGAGAAATCGTCTAAGATTGCGGCTGGAATTCAAGGTGTGGTAACAGGTGTATATTCCTCTGTTGAATCCATGAAGGAGAATTCTGAGGCATTACTTTCTTTTATTGACCAGAATGTTCTAGCAGATTATGAACGATTAACTGAGGTAAGTCAGCAATACAACAGTGATGCTGCTACTGTAAATACGCTGTTAAAACAATTCGAGAGCGCAGCCGATCATTTGAGTATGGCCATATCAAGTATTAATATTGCCGTTAATGAAGTAGCTGCTACAGTAAACGAAGGAGCTATAGGGATTCAGGATATCGCGGTGAAAACGGCGGATATCGTGGAAAAAACATTCCTAGAGGTTACTATGGCTGATGAAAATACTCAAAGTGCCAAAGAACTTCAGGGGTTAGTAGATAAGTTTAAGATCTAAGGGTTTGAAATGAATTAAGGGAATCCTTATCTATTTTTCATAAAATATTAAGCTTGCAGGGTTATAGTACATGTATAACCTCCCCTATATATAGACTTTACCCCGCCGGTCGCCGGCGGGGTCTTTTTTTTTATGCGAATCTTTCTAAAAGAATATCAGGCAGTAGTTTAGCCAGTAATAAGGTAGATGGCTTCATCTAATGGAACTATAACCTCTGTTTGTTCCTTCATATCCTTCAGCCGCACCTTATCCACACTGGATTCACTCTCGCCGATCAGAATAACGTAACGAATTTTTTTGGATGAGGCTGTGGCGAGTTGCTTTTTAAGTTTTCTTTTACCGGATACCAGAGTGGTTCGGATAGAACAGGCACGGAGCTCGGCGGCTGCAATTAAAGCCTGTGGGAGCGTCTCGCCAATCGGAATGACCATAACCTCTGCTGTCTTGTGCTCTTGGATAGGACGTTCTGCAAGGAGCGCCATGATAGACTCCATACCAAAAGATAAGCCAACCGTAGGATATTGAATATCCTCTCTGCCCACTAGCTGTCCGATGATAGCGTCATATCTGCCTCCACCCCCCAAGCTTGAGGTAAAGGAACCGGATGCATCAAAGATCTCGTAGACGGTTCCAGTGTAGAAAGAAAGCCCGCGGGATAAAAAAGGATCGAAACGACAAGTCTGTTGCAGCTGAATGTCTTGGAGCAGCTTTTGCAGGACAAGAACCTCCATCGCTCCCGGTTGTCCGGTAAGACTATATTTTTCGCATAACTGCTCAAAGCTTGGATTGTCCGTTTCGATAAGCTCTAGGATAGCAGCGATGGTTGTAGGTTTGATTTCCTTGCTGATCAATTCATTTTTCACGCCGCTGAGGGTGGTTTTTTCTAATTTATCCAAGGTTAGCATAACGGACAACTGGTCCTCAGCAGGTACACCAATCGATTCCAGAATCTCACCGAGAAAACGTCTGTTGTTCCATTTTAGGATGATCGGGATATCCAGCTTGCGAAAAGCTTCTGTGGCCAGCTGCATCAATTCAGCTTCCGCCTCAGGTCCTGAAATACCAACGACATCAACATCGCATTGCAGAAATTCACGCAGGCGCCCACGTTTCACGGGACCATCACGGAATACTTTTCCGATCTCATAACGCTTGAAGGGAAACTCTATTCCAGGATTTAAAGCGATCACTTTGGCAAAAGGGATGGTCAGATCATATCGTAAGCCCAGCTTGCGGTTGCCTTGATCGGTTAGTTGGTACATCTCCTTGAGAATTTCATCCCCACCTGCATATTTCGAGGTTAATAAATCCAGTTCATTTAATAATGTGGTGTCCATGGATTCAAAATCATAGAGTTCGAACAAATCCTGCAGCGTATTTTGAATGTTCTTTCTGAGCGCCTGCTCTTTTCCGAAGTAATCATAAGTTCCTTTAATGTTTTGCATCATTAGTAGCTCCTTTGAATTGGCATAGTTTAGAGAATAAAAAAACGCGCAGGACCTCATGGTCCTGCGCGTGATCTATGCCGCAGGGAGGCCAACGCGAGTAGCGTTAGCCTCCCTGAGAATTTCAGGGTTGCTAACGCTGTTTGTGATAATAATGAAGTTGATTCAGCATGATTGTTATGGTGTTCATCAGAATCAATTCCCTTCGACATTTTGATTACTGCCGATTATAGCGGATCATTTGGAGTCGTGCAAGTAAGAATTTGTTATAACGAAGATTTTTAGTAGGCGAATGGACAGGCAATCAGCTATAATAGGGCTTCGATATTTCATAGGCGAAGGGAGCTTGTTGACGATGAATCAACCTTTAATAATAGCCCGGGCGGAAGAATTTGTTAAAGAACAACTGGGACAAGATACTACGGGTCATGACTGGTGGCACACCCATCGGGTCCGCAGCACGGCATGTGAAATTGCTGAGATCGAGCGTGCGGATGTGTTTATCTGTACGATGGCAGCCTTGCTGCATGATGTTGCAGACGAGAAGCTTAATCCGTCAAAAGAAGCAGGTCTGCTTAAAGTCCACACTTGGCTCACGGCAAACCTTACAGAGGAGGAGCAAATTCGTCATATCATGCTGATCGTTGAAACGATGTCCTTTAGTGGTGGTGGAGGAGAACCTATGCAGACTCTGGAAGGTCAAGTGGTGCAGGATGCAGATCGACTAGATGCACTTGGCGCGATTGGCATTGCCAGAACCTTTATTTTCTCAGGTGCAAAGGGACGTCCGGCTTATGATCCAGAAGTGGCTCCACGCGAGGAGTCGCTGCAAAAGGAATACAGGGATTATAGCAAGGGGACGGCTGTGAATCATTTTTATGAGAAGCTGTTGAAACTAAAATTCTTAATGAATACGGCTTATGGACGCAAGTTAGCGGAAGAACGGCATGATTTCATGTTGAATTTTCTGGACCAGTTCTATAAGGAATGGAATCAAGGACGCCAATAACTGTTATAATGATAAGTATGCACAAGATGGAAGGATCGCGGAGTTTCCGCTTTAACCAGAACAATCGGCATAGAAGAGGTTGAACGATGAGTGAATTGCAATTTAGAGATTATGAGTTAGACGAAGAGATAATTAAAGCACTGGATGTTCTGAAATTTATGACACCTACGGAGGTACAGAGCAAGGTAATTCCTGTGGCTTTGCAGCAAAAGGATCTGATTGTGAAATCGCAAACAGGCAGTGGCAAGACGGGAGCTTATGGTATTCCGCTTTGCGATCTGGTGGATTGGGTGGAGAATAAGCCGCAGGCTTTGATTCTTACGCCAACTCGAGAGCTTGCGATGCAGGTGAAAGAGGATATTACGAACATCGGACGTTTTAAACGGATTAAGGCAGTTGCTCTTTTCGGCAAGCAGCCCTTTGCCCCCCAAAAGATAGAGCTTACGCAAAAAACACATGTTGTCGTAGGTACGCCTGGACGCGTATTTGACCATATTGAAAGAGGCACACTTCCGCTAAATCGAATCAAATATTTGATCATCGATGAAGCTGACGAAATGCTGAGCATGGGCTTTATTGAGCAGATCGAGAAGATCATCAAGCAGCTGCCCAAAGAACGAGTAACCATGTTATTCTCAGCTACCTTACCCGAAGTCATTAAGAATTT
The DNA here is from genome assembly GCF_038002845.1 of Paenibacillus sp. FSL F4-0122. Taxonomy (NCBI): domain Bacteria; kingdom Bacillati; phylum Bacillota; class Bacilli; order Caryophanales; family Paenibacillaceae; genus Paenibacillus; species Paenibacillus sp. FSL F4-0122. The sequence goes on along the minus strand of NZ_JBBODI010000001.1, from coordinate 26,318 downwards.
GTGCCGAAAATATATGAACGATCCAACGGATATCGAGATTCAGGCAAGTGGAATTACGACGGCTACGATTGAACATGCGTTGATTGAAGTGAGACAAGCTGCCAAATTCTCTTTGCTAAGCGATATCATAACGGTGGAGAATCCGGATAGCTGTATTATTTTTTGCCGTACGCAGGAGCAGGTGAATGCTGTATTCAGAGGACTGGCGGATCTGGAATATCCTTGTGATAAGATCCATGGGGGTATGGAGCAGGATGAGCGCTTTGAGGTCATGAATGCTTTTAAAAGAGGGCAATTCCGCTATTTAATCGCTACCGATGTGGCGGCTAGAGGGATTGATATCGAGAATATCACCCATGTGATTAATTACGATATTCCACTGGAAAAAGAAAGCTACGTGCATCGTACAGGCAGAACCGCGCGTGCAGGCAAGACGGGTAAAGCGATCACTTTTGTCACTCCGAATGAGCAGAAGTGGGTAACTGAAATTGAAAGCTATATTGGCTTCAGCATTCCGCATATGAAAGCTCCTTCGGACGACGCAGTTGCCTACGCAAAGGAAGCGTTCGAGCAGAAGATCAATAAGCAGCCTGTCCGCAAAAAGGACAAAAGCGAAAGCTTAAACAAAGAGATTATGAAGCTATACTTCAACGGCGGCAAGAAAAAGAAGCTAAGAGCCGTGGATTTTGTCGGCACAATAGCAAAGCTTGAAGGTATTTCCGCCGAAGATATCGGGATTATCTCGATTCAGGACAATGTGACCTACGTGGATATTTTGAACGGTAAAGGCGCAATGGTGCTGCAAGCGATGAGAGAGACCACCGTAAAGGGCAAGCAGCTGAAGGTTCATATTGCGAAAAAATAAATCAAGGATGACAGCTTATTGCTAAGCTCCTTGCAAATATGCCGCTACTGAGGCGGTTTATAGGAAGAGGGAGTCGTGTTCACTACACGGCTCCTTCTTTAATTTGTTGTTTTATCTCAGCATTTCTATGTTTTCGTTGTGAAATTATAGAAATTAGAATATAACTTGTGAGAGGTGATAGATTGAAAGCTGAATCTAGAAGCACAAGGATGAAAGCAATCCTACAAGTTACCATTGTTATTTTCTTACATTTAATAATTATCTACCTTTTGGGAATGAAAACGGGGAAGTTGGAAGTAGAAGTAGTAAAACAAATGTTTATAATGTATGCAGCACCAATAATTCTTCTGAATGTGTCTTGCAAGATAGCTTTAAAGACGCAAAAGCTTAGGTACAACATTTCTTGGTTAGTTATTAGTATTGTTCCTAGCACGAGAATTCTATTTTATTTAAAAGAATTACAAGGAAAAGAGTCTAGGGGTTCAGGGGTTGTTGATTTAAGGTTTTTTGATATGAAGCCTGACTTTGATCAGATAAGTCTTATCTATTTTTTCCCTATAATATATTTAGGCATTCAACTAGTTTTGATTTTTTTACTATTGATCATGATAGTAACGAAAGAAAAATCAATAGCTGACTAGCATAATTTTCTTGTACGCACTAGGAATGCCGAAATGAACGGTAGAAATCCCGTACAATGAGCTGATCCAGCTGGAAGTGGCGAAATATACGGTAGAACTCCCGTATAATGAGCTGATCCAGCTGGAAGTGACGAAATGAACGGTAGAAATCCCGTACATTGTGCGGATCCCACTGGAAACGCCAAAATGAACGGTAGAAATCCCGTACAATGTGATGATCCAGCTGAAAGTGGCGAAATATACGGTAGAACTCCCGTATAATGAGCTGATCCAGCTGGAAGTGGCGAAATGAACGGTAGAAATCCCGTACATTCAGCCAGCATATTATGTAACCCAAGAGACAACACCATAATGGTGTCGTCTCTTGGGTTTTTTCGACGCTAAACGGATCTGATAACGCAGATCCGTTCAGCTTAAGTAAAATAAGATCGAAAATAATTAATTTTAGTTCCATAAATGGAAACAAATGTGATATTATGGCGATATAGAGCCCATACTTCACGGATGACCTGCCTAGCTTGGTTCCTCCTGAGGATAGGCTCTGATTTTTTTATGAGGAAGGTGGTGTGGCCCGAGCGGTATCGGGGACAGGAAGAAACGAAGCAATAAGGTTCGAACCTAATTCAGAAGGGAGAATCGAAGCGATGAAAAAAGGAACTTTTTTGAAAGCGCTTAATTTTGTTTTGGTTTTATGTTTGCTTGTACCTGCGTATTGGGCTGCACCCGCACATGCGGAGAACACGCTTATTCAGCAAAGCGATTTTGAAGATGGTACTGTTCAGGGCTGGAGTGGACGTGGGGAAGTTGAGGTGCTTACGGCCAAAACAGATGCGGCACGCAGCGGCACATATGGCCTGGAGGTAAGCGGCCGAACAAAAACGTGGCATGGACCTTCACTGGATGTGACTAGCCAGCTGGAAGTGGGACAAACTTATGTGTTTATTGGATGGGTGAAGCTGCCGGCCGGATCATCTAACGCGAATATCTATATGTCATTGCAGCGGACATTACCTTCTACCATTCATTATGACAATTTGACCTTTGGTGCAGTGACAGCGAACGGTTGGGTGAAGCTTCAGGCGCAGTACAAGCTATTGGAGCCGGCAGATCAACTTTCTATTTATTTTGAAGTGCCGGGTAGCGCGACAACTTCTTTTTATTTGGATGATTTTCGATTGGAAAAGCTACCGGATCTCGGTCCAATTGTCATCGAGGATGCGATTCCTTCGCTGAAGGATGTGTTTGCAAACAAATTTCTGATCGGCTCGGCTTTTACGAATAGTGAGCTGCTGACAGCTCCGGATCGGCAATTGTTATCCAAGCATTTTGATAGTGTAACGCCAGGAAATGTTCTGAAATGGGACAGCACGGAGCCGCAGGAAGGTGTGTTTAATTTCGCTGACGCTGACACGGCAGTAGCTTTTGCTACCGCAAATGGGCAGCAGGTACGTGGACATACCCTGGTCTGGCATTCGCAGACACCGGATTGGGTGTTCCGTGACGCCAGTGGTAATTTGGTCTCCAAAACGGTGTTATATGAGCGGATGAAGAGTCATATTAAGACCGTTATGGAACGTTATAAAGGTGAAATCTATGCTTGGGATGTCGTCAACGAAGTGATTGACACTTCGCAATCTGATGGCATGCGCCGCAGCCTGTGGTACCAGATCGCGGGTGAAGAGTACATTGAGAAGGCGTTCCAGTTCGCTCATGAAGCTGATCCTAACGCAAAACTGTTCATCAATGACTACAATACGCATGAGCCAGCCAAAAGCCAAGCACTATACAATCTGATTGTACGACTTCAGGCTAAAGGGGTTCCTATTGACGGAGTAGGGCATCAAACGCACATCAGCTTGTATTATCCTTCGCTCTCTGAAATCGAAAATTCGATTATCAAGTTCAAGGCTTTAGGGCTGGAAACTCATATTACTGAGCTGGATATTAGTGTGTATTCTGATAATTCTCAAGCCTATGAGACCTTCCCTGATCATTTGAAGCAGCGCCAAGCGGCTTTATACAAATCATTATTTGAGATCTTCCTGAGGCACACGGATACGGTCACGAATGTCACTCTCTGGGGGAAGGATGACAGTAATACTTGGCTGCGCACTTATCCGGTAGCCCGCAACAATTGGCCTTTATTATTTGATGAGCGCCTTCAATCTAAGCCGGCCTACTGGTCCGTATTGGAGACAGTGGCAGCTCCCGTAGTTCCAGCTGCTCCTGCTAACTTGAATGCAGCTGCAGGCAATGGGCTCGTGAATCTTAGCTGGAGCACCTCGGCGGGCGCAACTTCCTATACGGTGAAACGGTCACTTACGAGTGGTGGCCCTTATACCACTCTGACTACGGCTACCGGGACGAGCTATAGCGATGCGGCCGTTAGCAACGGAACGACTTATTATTATGTTGTGAATGCTGTCAATAGTGCGGGTACGAGCAGCAATTCTGTACAAGCGATGGCTACACCGCAAGGCTCGGGGCCTGTCGAACCGGTCACCGGGCTTGCAGTGGCGTATCGGACAGCGGATACTAACCCAAATGACAACCAGATGAAGCCCTATTTTAATATTAAAAATAACGGCACAACTGCAGTCGATCTTAGCGAGCTGAGCATCCGTTACTGGTATACGATCGATGGAGACAAGCCGCAATCCTTTTTCTGCGATTATGCCCAGATCGGCAACAGCAAGGTAGCAGGCAGTTTTGTAAAGCTGGACACGCCTCGAACGGGAGCAGATTACTACTTGGAAGTACAATTCAACGCAGGTGCGGGCATGCTTGCAGCTGGAGGTGCTTCCGGGGATATTCAGACCCGGATACACAAGACAGATTGGAGCAATTTTAACGAGGCCAATGATTATTCGTTTAATTCACTTCAGACCGCTTATGCGGATTGGAACAAGGTGACCCTTTATCGGAACGGAGTGCTGGTATGGGGAACAGAGCCGCAATAGCGAAACTAGGGGAACTGAGCTTTAATTGTGCCGTTTTTAATTTTTAGGGAAAACCTCCCTGAAAATAGCTGATTTATGCTGGTTACTTAGCTTTTCAGGGAAATCCTCCCTAAATATCGCCTGAATTCCACTATTATGAGCAAATTGGGGTGAATCTGCGGGAGGTTTTCCCTGATTGCAAGGATTAGAGCAATAAACCAAAGAAAATCAGGGAGGAATTCCTTAATCAAGCATCACGTTTGCTGCAAATAGAGGAGTTACGCGAAAAAGCAAGCCTAGTCGCCAAAAACATGGTGACTAGGCTTGCTTCATTTTTGCCCAGCTGTGGCAAATTACTTTTTAAAAGTTATATTGCGCCTGATGCAGACGGCTGTAAATTCCACCAGCATGGACTAATTCTTCATGTCTGCCTTGTTCAGCGATTCCTTCTTCATTCACGACCATAATCCGGTCGGCATTTTTGATCGTCGTCAAACGGTGAGCGATGACGAGTGTGGTTCTGCCTACGGACAGATCAGCCAGGGATTGCTGAATCGCGGCTTCGGTCTCTGTGTCCAGCGCGGAAGTAGCTTCATCCAGAATCAGAATCGGCGGATTCTTGAGGAACATGCGAGCGATAGCCAGGCGCTGCTTTTGTCCACCGGACAATTTCACACCGCGCTCCCCGATGACTGTCTCCATTCCATCTGGCAGATTCTGAATGAGCTCCTCCAGATGAGCACGTCGCGCAGCTTCCCAGATTTCAGGCAGCTTTGCATCCAGTTTCCCATAGGCGATATTCTCGCGAATTGTCCCGGAGAACAGGAAAACATCCTGCTGCACGATCCCGATTTGTTTGCGCAGCGATTCCAGCTTCATGTCACGGATATCGATGCCATCAATCGTGATGGCCCCGGCTGTGACATCATAGAAGCGCGGAAGCAGGCTGCAGATTGTTGTTTTACCTGCGCCGGACGGTCCAACAAAGGCAATGGTTTCGCCAGCCTTTACGTTAAGGCTTATATTTTGCAGAACCGGACGATTCTCTTCGTATCCAAAAGATACATCCTGGAATGTAATATCACCGCGCAAAGCGTTGATCTCCACGGCATCCGGTTTGTCACTGATGTCAGGTTCCGTGTCAATGATCTCCAGATAACGTCTGAAGCCGGCAATTCCTTTAGGATAACTTTCGATCACTGCATTGATTTTCTCGATAGGTCGGAAGAAGATATTCGACAACAAGATAAACGCCACAAATTCACCGATTTGCAGCTCGCCATTGATGAAGAACCATGCGCCGCAGATCATCACCAGGATGGTAATGAGGCGGGTCATCATATAGCTGACGGACAAGCTTCTAGCCATGATTTTATAAGCCAGAAGTTTTGTTTTGCGGAACATTTGATTATCTACTGCGAATAGTTCTTGTTCATGCTGCTCATTGGCAAAAGATTGCACGACCCGAATCCCACCGACATTGTCTTCGATACGGGCATTGAAACTGCCTACATTTCCAAATAGCTGACGATAAGTGGAAGTCATATTGCGCCCGAAGTAGATGATTACCCAAGCCATAATTGGAACGATAATAAAAGTAATGATCGCCAGCTTCAGATTAATATCAGCCATTAGGAGAAAGGCTCCGACAAGGGTCATGATTGCAATAAATACATCCTCAGGACCGTGATGCGCAACTTCGCCGATATCATTTAAGTCATTGGTGATTCGTCCGATTAGATGGCCTGTTTTATTATTATCAAAGAATCGGAACGAGAGTTTCTGAATATGGTCAAACATTTTTTTGCGCATATCAGTTTCGATATTTATGCCCAGCATGTGACCCCAGTAAGTGACAATATACTGCATCACTGTATTTAAGGCGTAAATCGCCAGCAGCGCAACACAAGCGATAAGAATAAGCGGCCAATCTTGACCAGGAAGTAAATCATCAATAAATTTATTGACGGCTACCGGAAAAGCCAGTTCTAGCAGTCCCGCAAAAACAGCGCAGGAGAAATCCAATATAAATAGTTTTCTATACGGACGATAGTAGGAAAAAAACCTTCGAAGCATTCTGTTCACTCTTTTCTGTGGTTTAAATATGAGTCCAATTGAAATTAATTCTCAACTACCCGATGATATGGATACTAAAGATGGCCAGCGGTTTTGTCAATAATTCGGGTATAAAATTACTTAAGGGTTGTAACTTCTAATAGAATAGTAGATGATGGTTCATAGTGTTTAAATATTTCAGATCCTTGACAAGCTTTCTGCTTGGCGGGGTTATTTGTTTGTAATTTAGGAGGATACACGATGAAAGCATCACAACGCGAAGGACAGATTCAGAATAATAGCTTAATGGATAGCAAATATGATCGCTGGCTGCTTGTGCTGGGAATTATTTTTATCGCTGCAGCGCTGCGGGCTCCATTTACTTCTGTGGGTCCATTAATACAATTGATTCAGGATGACCTCGGCTTATCCAATACTTTAGCGGGAGCTATTACTACTTTACCATTATTAGCTTTTGCCATCTTGTCCCCGTTTGCTCCAAAGCTGGCCCGCCGTTTTGGTTTGGCTAATGTGTTATTAGTTGCCATGGTCATGCTGGCTATGGGAATTCTAATTCGCTCGGGATCTGGAGCAGGTCTGTTGTTCACAGGTACTGCTATACTTGGATTATCTATTGCCGTGTGTAATGTACTGCTTCCAGGTCTTATTAAGGGGAAGTTTCCTCACAAAATCGGGCTAATGACAGGTATCTACACGGTTTCTATGAATTTATGCGCAGCTATTGCCTCAGGAATTAGTGTACCGTTGGCAACGAATGCTGGATTCGGTTGGAGAGGGACCTTGGCCATCTGGTTTATGATCGCAGCTCTAGCAACAGTGTTCTGGATTCCGCAAATGCGTAAGCTTAATCAAGGAACCGGCTCTAAGAGTGCAGCCTCAAGCAAAAATATGTGGCGTTCATCTCTTGCTTGGAAAGTCACGATCTTTATGGGCTTACAGTCACTGCTTTATTACGTCTTTATTGCCTGGTTTTCGGTTCTCCTCGGTGAACGGGGAATGTCGTCGAGTAATGCGGGTTGGTTTCTCTCGCTCATGCAATTGGCACAGCTACCCTTTACTTTCTTCGTACCGCTGTGGGCAGGCCGGATGAAAAACCAACGTATTCTAGTTATAATCACTGCTGTTCTTTATTTCATCGCATTAGGTGGCATCTGGCAAGGCAGCGGCGCTTTAATGGCTGTATGGGCGATATGCTTTGGTATTGCCGGGGGATTTGCCTTCGGTCTTGCGATGATGTTCTTCAGTCTAAGAACAAGAAGCACGCAAGAAGCGGCGGAGCTGTCAGGAATGGCCCAATCTGTGGGTTATGTACTGGCAGCAATGGGACCGGCATTATTCGGCTGGCTGCATGATGTAACGAACAGCTGGACGGTGCCATTGATTTTACTGCTGGGTGCAAGTGTGCTGTTGATGGTTGTCGGACTTGGTGCTGGCAGTGATCGGTACGTTGGAGATAGAAAATAGGATCCCGTGTAAAAAGAGTGTACTAACGCGTACTAAGCGCCAGTGCACTCTTTTTTTGATTATTGAACATGGGCAGTAATTCTCATCTATATTAGCTTCGTTTGTAAGCAACAACCCGGATTCTACGATAGTCCATTACCCAGCGGCCGTCCTGATATAGCGTGGGTTTCAGTTTCTGTTCCATAGAAGAGAGAACTTCTGCGCGTTCAATGGGTGTGAGCACACTTAAGATTCCATCGGCAAAAGTATTCAACCACCGCTGAAATCCTTGCTCCAAGCCTTCCAGTGGTGTTGGCCGGTCAAAACAAAGAGCGAGGTCCACGGTCAGTCCGTGCTTCTCTAATAGAGTTGCGTACTCGCCAATGCTGGGGAAGTACCAGGGCAAATGCAGCTTATGACTACAGCCAATGGCTGCAAAAGCTTGTGGAAGTGTAGCGACGATGGAAGCAATATTGCCCAGTCCACCGAACTCGGCCACGAAACGGCCGCCTACCCGCAAGCTGGCAACGATGGACGCCGCCGCTCCGTTTGCGTCTGTTAGCCAGTGAAGGGCGGCGTTGCTGAACACAGCATCGACTGGCTGTTCCGCGACATAAGTTTGCCCATCAGCTAAGACAAAGCTTAGATGGGGATGTTTGTCACGGGCTGTCTGAATCATTTCGGCAGAGGCATCAATACCTGTCACAGTGGCGCCTCTAGCAGCAATGGCTGCCGCCAAATCTCCGGTTCCACAGCCCCAATCGATAATCTGTTCGCCAGGCTGTGGGCGAAGCAGCTCAATCAAAGACTCTCCAAACTGAGACACAAAGGCCATATCAGTATCATAGGTTTGGGTATTCCACTGCTGGTTCATAAGTATTCATCCTTTCTATTGATAGATTATTCAGACATCTCCGTCATAACGCCATACTTTATCTATGTTGTACCATATGAGATCTTATAATAGAAATATATAAACTGAATAATATTGATTGGTTGTGCCTATGAGGTCTATATATAGCCCAATTCAATAATACAAAAACCTTGCGTTTTATATGCAAAGGGAGTATAGTATTATGTACAGGCGGTTTTGGTCGCCAGTTACATAATACGCGGTCATGGCGGAATTGGCAGACGCGCTGGCTTCAGGTGCCAGTGGTAGCAATATCGTGGAGGTTCGAGTCCTCTTGACCGCATCATAGCTTAATAGAAAGCCCCTAAATTCGCTCCTATGGTGATTTGGGGGCTTTTTTATTTGCAATTATCATATAGCTAAATTAGCAATTATGTAGCTGAGCAGCAGTCATGTAGATCAATAGCATCCAACTGATGAATCTCAGCGTTCTCAAACAAATTAACGAAACTATCTCTAAATACAGTCACCGCCAGAGCGCATGGTGTTCTTAAGGTCCATAAACGGAACCTAGGTGAACGGTGTTAAACTAACGGACCGTATGGCCGCTATTATTGATATTTTGCACATTTTACAGGGGTTTCGGACTGCATAGCTCTTATTGCTAAGGAATCGTGTGAAAGCGAGTGTTTGGAGACGAATAGCTGCATCTGAGTCCGAACGTAAGCTGAAACACGCTATTTTTCGGAAATAGCGGCATCTCAGTCTCATACATCATAATGAGGAAGGAATAGTTGGCACGGTGGGAGTATCTATCTGCTGAGTAGCGGTCATCCAGATGAGCGGCAGTCAAGTAGATGAATCAGTCTTGCATGCAAATAAATTAGTTTTCGTGCAAATAAACAGCGTCGATCTAATCAGCAGCATTCATGCGGAGACCATCCATCCGTCAAATAGCAACGCCTCCAAAATCCGTCCTAAGCTAAGTGCTGGGCGGTTTTTTTGTTGCGCTCATAATCGCTGCGAAGAATAAAATGGGTGTTTTTGTATTGACAATTATATCGGCTTCCTTAATAATGGTATTACGGAAGCCGATATATCGACAACAGTAATAGATTGGAGATGAAATGATGCCTGAAAGCACAGAAAGAGGCGCATTAACTGAAGCTGTATTTTATATCTTATTGTCTCTATATACAGCAATGCACGGATACGCAATTATGCAGAATGTGAAGGACTTAAGTAACGGTCGGGTTGATCTGGGCGCGGGCACTTTATACGGAGCACTTAACACTTTACTGGAAAAAGGCTGGATAAAAGCAGTGGAAGGGGAGCAAGGTTCCCGTCGAAAAGAATACGAAATTACCGACTTAGGAAAGTCAGTGATTCAGGGAGAGATTATCCGTCTGGAAGAATTGATAGCGAATGGGAAGAGAATAGCTGGAGGTGAGTCCAAATGAAACATGTGGTTCGCAAGCTGATTTGGGATTATGAGAAGGAAGAAAAGTGGCTTAATGAAATGTCTGCGAAGGGGATGGCTCTATCAGAATTATCTTGGTGCAAATATGTGTTTACAGAGACCCCCAATAATGAGTACACGTATAGAATTGAGCTTTTAGATAACATGCCTGATCATCCGGATAGCATCAAATATCTCAAGTTTTTAGAGGAAAACGGTATAGATTGTGTTAGTACTTACATGCGCTGGGTTTACCTTAGAAAGAAGTCGGGAGAAGGTCCGTTTGATATTTACACAGATCTGGAATCCAGAATAAAACACTATAAGCGAATCAACAGGTTATGGAAATCTGTAATGTGGCTAGAGTTGATTTTAGGTCTATTTAATGTGATGATTGGTGTAATAAATTATTCTTTTTCATCACAGGATCTCAGTATAGTAAACGTAATAATGGGCGGAATGTTGATTTTGTTAGGTCTTGTTTTTTTAATTATTGGTGCACCTATCCGTAAGAAAATTAAGAAGCTTCAGCTGGAAAATTTGATAATAGAATAGGACTTTAGAGTTGTAACATGCACACACGGCAAGTTTCCTTTTCAAAGGGAGACTTGCTGTTTATTTTTGCGCAGTTTTACTGCGAAATTTACCAGTCTATCATTTAGGACTCAACTATCAAGCTTATTTACCGAAAAAAAGGTATACTGAAATTATTACAAGTTTGTTAATATAGTCCCCCATTTTCAAAAGAGGAGGCTTACAGGTGTCTGATTTTCTTTTTAAGCAGCTATACTTACGGTCTTCTATCGGGATTGCGGTAGTCTCTCCGAAGGATGGGACGTTATTACAATCGAATCCTGCGCTATGCCAAATGTTTGGTTATGCAGAAGAAGATCTTTTGAATATAAATTATCTGGATCTTGTGTATCCGGAAGATAAAACTAATAACGATCATTCCGTTATCCTGAACGATCTGCTAGCTGAGCCTGGGACTGCATTGGAGAAAGAACGGCGGTTTTTGCGTAAGGATGGCGAAATCATCTGGGTAGCCCAACATATATTTTTAATCTATCAGGAGAATTCCAGTGAACCCTATGTCCTGATTTCTGAGTTAACGGATATCACTGACCGAAAACTTGCTGAACAGAAGATTCAGGAAGATGAGCATTTATATAATTTGATCACGCAAAATACACCGGATATGATTTCTTTTGGCGATCCTGACGGAACACTGCACTACGTATCTCCCTCAGTGGAGCTGCTGTTAGGTTATTCTGCACAAGAAATGATAGGTACCAAAAGACCCGAGTATTATCACGTAGATGATGCTCTTGAGATGATTGAACAAGGCAAGCTATATTCGGATACGGACGTATTTACTCGTAGAGCCCGTCATAAAGATGGACATTATTTGTGGATCGAGAGTTCTTCCCAAGTGGTACGTGATGAGCAGGGGAACATTAAACAGATATTAACCATTGGTCGCGATATTACTCAGCGCAAGAAATACGAGGATATGCTGGCTAAAGCTCAACACCTTGCGAAGATGGGATCCTGGGAATGGGATATGACAAAATCACGGCTGACGGTTTCCAGAGAGATGCGTAATATTTTTGGCTTTTTGGAAGATGAGAGCAATCATTCTTATTTTGATTACAGACGTGTTTTTGCTTGCATTGATCCTGACGATTTCATCAGACTTGAACAGTTAGTACATCAATCCATGGAGAATGGGACTAATGGCGAAGCAACGGTCCGTATTCATAGTGCGGATGGAGAGCTGAAGTTTCTGGATGTGCACTGGGAAGTGATTACAGATGAAGAAGGAAGACTGCTGCAGATCAGCGGGATAGCCCAGGATGTGACCGAACGTCAACGAATGGAAGAACAACTGCGGGAAAGTGAGCAGAACTATCGTCTGATCTCAGAAAATTCTATGGACTTCATTTCACGTAATGCAGCGGACGGGAGCTTTACCTATCTGTATGCCTCACCCATCTGCCAGACTATGTTTGGCTATGCACCAGAAGAAATGTGCGGAACTAGAGGGATTGATTACATACATCCGGAGGACAGAATCAAATTAACTTCATATCTCAGCAATTGTATGGAAGGGAAGAAGCTTGAGCCTGTTATTCTCCGGTTTTTTTGCAAAGACGGAACCTTTATTTGGACAGAAACGACTCTGCGGTATATTTACTCTGAGACCTGCGGGAATCAGGAGCTTGTCTGTGTAACCCGCGACATTGGGGAACGTACGCGTCATTTTGAAGAAATACAGAAATTAAGTAACGAGTATGCGCTGATCTTGAATTCGGTCTCTGAAGGCATATTTGGGATGAACCTTGAAGGCAATACGATGTTCATTAATCCAGCAGCCATTACTATGTTGGGATTCGATCCTACTGAGTGGGGAAACAGCAAATTTCATGCGATTCACCAAACCTGGCTGGATAACGAGTCTTTTACAGGAATTCAGAAGACGCTGCTTCCTTCACGCTCCAGTAATCTCACTATTGAAGATAGGGAGGGGGTGTTTTGGAGGCAGGATGGTTCAAGCTTTTTAGTCAGATATCGAATGACCCCACTGTTTGATGGTGATGAACGGATTGGGGCGGTTGTCGTCTTTCGAGATATTACGGAGGAGAAGGAGATTGTGCGGGCGAAGGAGTCTGCGGAGGAAGCGGACCGGGCAAAATCGGAGTTCCTAGCGATCATGAGCCATGAGCTGCGCACGCCTATGAACGGCATTATTGGGATGGCTGATCTTTTATCTGGGACGGAGCTGGATGAAGAGCAAAGCTACTACACACAGATCATTAACAAAAGCGGTGAGGCATTGCTTCACATTCTGAATGAAGTGCTGGATTTCAGCAAAATTGAAGCAGGCATGATGACGCTTGAACTGCAAATGGTGGATTTGCATGAAGTGATACAGAACGTTTGTGAACTGTTTTATCCGAAGGTTAAGGAGAAAGGGCTTTTACTTACTAGCGAGCTATCTCCTGAGCTTCCAGCCGTCATCATGACTGATGGGGCGAGATTGCGTCAAATTCTCGTAAATCTGGTTGGGAACGCAGTGAAATTTACGGAGACAGGTGAAATCAGTATCTCTGTTATGTTAGAAGCTTCAGAGGCATCCGGAAATCTTATCGTGAAATTTATCGTAAAAGATACAGGGTTGGGGATTCCAGTTTCCAGCCAAGGTTTATTATTTCAATCCTTCTCGCAATTGCATCCGTCGATCAATCGTAAATATGGCGGAACTGGGCTTGGACTTGCCATAAGTAAAAAGCTGGCCGAGCTTCTTGGCGGATCTATCGGTGTCAATAGCTGTGAGGATGAAGGCTCGGAGTTTTATTTTACAGTGGAAGTCTCTCTACCTAAAGAGGAATGGGATCAGAAAGTGACCGTCAACGCCTCAACAGATGTGGTCAGAAATGATAAATCTGCTGCTAAAGAGTTAACTACCGGTGAGTATGGACCGATGTCCATTCTTATTGCAGAAGATCATCCTGTGAATCAGCAGCTTATGCAGGCTTATCTGAAAAAGAGGGGATATGTTCCTGACATCGCTTTAAATGGTGAGGAAGCGGTTCGGGCTGTGCTTTCCAATCATTATGATCTGGTATTTATGGATATTCAGATGCCTATTATGGATGGAATAGAAGCAACGGGAATCATACGTGAGAAGCTTGGGCTGACACCAATTATCATTGCGGCTACAGCTTTTGCAAGAGATGAAGATAAGATGATGTGTCTTAGTGCTGGAATGCAGGATTTCATTTCTAAACCCATCTCGATAAAAGAGCTCGACCGGGTATTAAGAGAATGGTCTGCCCAAATTCGTTTAGGTGAGCATCATTGACAAATAGGGTTATGATTAATATATTGATATTAATCGTAATCATTACGTATATTATTTGTCATGAAAGGATTCTTACCTTGTTAACAATGAAGCGCGGGGATATTTTAATTATTGTGATAGCCTTGTTAGCTGCGGGCTTGATTTATGGCATGAAGTGGTGGGACAGCAGCAATGAGCAGTATCAGCAAGGGGATTTGAAAGCTATAATTACGGTGGATGGTAAAGAGTACAAAACCGTTTCTTTGACTAAAGAAGAACAAATTATAGATATTCAAACGAAATTCGGCCACAATACGCTAAAGGTGTTTGATTATGGAATCCAAATGACCTATTCTGATGCTCCCCTAAGAATTGCTTTGGAAATGGGGTTCATCTCAAGACCCAAACAGCAAATTATTTGTATTCCAGCCCGTATTATGGTAGAAGTATTTAATCCTAATAAGTCTGAGAATGATGAGGATGAGCTAGATGCGATTATTTAGTAATCTTAGTTGAACCTTCTAACTCTTTCCATGCGGTGATAGAGTCAGGACTGGTGTAAATGTAAGGTGTTGCGGGTTGTTTGATAGGTGTAATAGACTCAGCACTAATTTGCATAATTTCTTGACCTTTATAGGGAACAACTTGAAGCTTGCCCCGGACCTCTATCCAGGTATCGGTAGGCAGGCTTTTTAGTTTGCCGGAATCCACTAATATCCCAAAGGGTGTAGCATCGGCAGTGCAGCATTGGACCAGAAATCTACCTATGGCAAAAGAATTCTCTGAATGTTCACCTTGATCACGATATAAAAAGCCGGAAATAGTAATTTCTTTGCCTGCAAATTGTTGTTTGTACATCTCAAGGGCACCTAAGGTTTCGGAGAAAATCGCTGAATAAACTGGGACCACAGGTTGTACATAAAGGATCTTGGCCAGCTCGGTAAGCTCCTCATGGTAAGGATCAATGGACTCGAATCTCGCGGAATTTTTAGCTTCAGTGGGCAAGGAGGATAGGGAGATTCCTTTTTTAGCAGCGGCCATACTTCCCAAAGCGCGATCCGGAAGGAGAAATCCGAGCAGCAGTGGAAAAAGGAATAATCCATATAGCGCTGTACTTTTGAAAAAAGAATGTGGAAGCCGATGCTCGCAGTCACAGAGAACACTACCCTTGCCAAATAAAGCCTGTACGGCCAGACTGAGCGCCATAAGTGTCAGCGGGATTGGACATAATTGAACCCAGCGTGCCAGCTTGGGCGCTACATAATAATGCAAAGCGTCCTGCTGTACCAGATGCCCGATATAGAGGGCGAAAGCGAGCAGAATGACCGCCCTTAACAAATAGTGAAACCGGATGCTTCGAGAGTCATTCATGCTCTATCCTCCTACCCATGTTGTAAGCAACAGCTTACCACCTCTATGAATTACAGCCACAAGGACATGAATACCGCCCCAATAAACACGCTTGCGAAGATCAGAAAGAACAAATAAAGAGCGAATTTGGTCTTAAACAGTGAGAGCAACATCAATGAATTTTTGAAATCCAGCATCGGTCCGAATACCATAAAAGCGAGCAGAGCACCAGATGGAAAAGAATGTACGAAGGTGGAAGCTACAAAGGCATCTGAGGTGGAACAAAGTGAGAGCACAAATGCCAGTCCCATCATGAAAAAATATGAACCCAGCGGCTTAGCTCCGATCGCAGCCAGACTGTCTTGAACCATAAATGTCTGAATGCCAGCGGTTAATAAGCAACCGATAATTAAATATTTTCCCATCTCAAAAAACTCATCTGAGGTATGGACGAAGACAGCGGCTATTTTTCCCCCACGAGAATTATTGTGATGAGCTTCCCCCGTTTCACGCTGAACATTTAGGCGGATGGGAGATTTTTTAACCGTTGCGTAGATTATCAAACCTATTAGACAGGCTACAACAAAAGCCAGACCCATACGGGCATAGGCCAGCTCCGAGTGGCTGCGAAATGCTGTCATGGTCGCCCCATAGACGACAGGATTTAGGATCGGTCCGGACAAAATAAACACGATAGCCACGTAAACAGGCATACCTTTATGGATAAGTCGGCGGACGAGCGGGATCATTCCACATTCGCAGACCGGAAAAATAATTCCGAGCAGACATGCGAACAGAATGGCCGGAAGAGGTCGCCGCGGAATCCACCGGGAAATCATTTCATCCGGGATAAAGACGCGAAGCAGTGAAGATAACAATGCTCCTGCTAATACAAACGGCAAGGCTTCCAGCAATATGCCGATAAAAGCGGTTTTGAAGGTGTCGATGTATGCATTATCCAGCAGTTCCAGATGATTCGGCAGCCATACAAAGCCAATGATAATCAGGAACGAGATCGGGAGGAGCAACGGCAGTATTTTTAATGGTGAAAAGGTAGTCAAAACTCGAATAAGGCGGACCACCGATCTGCCAGCTGTTCTTCATCTATATTCATCCCGATGAACACCACATAAGGCATACCAGGATAACGAGAGGCTTCCCAGGTAGTACGCATCCCCGCATATTGGACAAGCTGAACCGGCTCCTGTTCGGACAAAAGAATATGCCCCTTGGCACGTAACAGGTTGTCACCCCATTCTTGGAAGAAGGCCTCTAGGCGTTCTTTAGAAGGCATAGTTGTCCTTACCTGCGGAATGGTTAACGTGATGGCTGTTACCTGCGAGAAAGAAGCGTGCTGCTCCTCATGCAGCTCTTTTACAGCGGTTCCCCCATGCTCTGAATGCATTTGTTTCAGTGATGCTCCTTTGAAGGTTTGAGGCGCTCGCTGTGGAGCCGGAGCTATAATTTTACGTGGGATTATTCCTGACAATATCGGAGACAGGTTGATTTCACTGTAATGGGTGTATACAATTTCAGCCTCCGTATTTTGTTTACGAACTCCCTTTTCAATTCTCCATAAGGTTTCCGGCTCTACGAGATCGCTTTTATTAACGACAATAAGATCAGCTGTGGAGAGCTGCTTACGCAGGGTCCGAACGAGCTGTTTGTCAGAGGAGAGTCTGCTGTTATATTCCAGAGCATTTTCCGCATCTAACAGAGTGATGGTATAGTGCAGCTCCACCAGATCCTGTAGAGGGGTTTCCTGCAACGTTTTGGCGATTTCTTCAGGATCGGCGACGCCGGTCAACTCCATGTAAATGGCATCTGGACGTCCTCTCAGCAGCACCATCAGGCTATCTGCCAAATCCTCTTTACGGCTACAACATACGCATCCGTCCAGCAGTTTAGTTACAGCTGTACCGGTATGCTCCTGCAGAATATACCCGTCCACATCCCGTTTGCCCAGTTCATTCATTACTACTCCTGGATTCAGCCCTCTTACCTTGCTTTCTTTCAGCAGGGACAACAGCAGAGTTGTCTTCCCGCTCCCCAGAAACCCGCTCAAAATAATTACTGGTATCTTCATGATCTCCACTCCTGCCTGATTCTCTAGGAATTACAAGAATCATATTTTTTATAATTCCATCTATACGTAATTTGTCCACCAGAAAGACCACAAAATTAAGAGAGTTGAAATTTTTACAAGATCATAGTTGACAGATTGTGAATAAACCGTGTACGATGTGTTAATCGTAATTATTACGATTTAATCAAAAGGAGATGGAAACGATGAGAGTAATCATTACTTTGGCATGTACGGAGACAGGAGATCGCAACTATACCACTACCAAGAATAAGCGAAATCATCCAGGGCGTATGGAAATGAAAAAATATTGTCCACGCCTAAAGAGAGTAACCTTACATCGCGAAACCCGTTAAGGGCGGAGGCTTTTAATCTTGATTTTATAAACGATAGGAGTGATATAGATGAAAAAGCTCCCTGTTACCGTGCTCAGTGGATATTTGGGCTCTGGGAAAACAACGCTGCTGAATCATATTCTGCACAACCGTGACGGGCTTAAAGTAGCTGTTATTGTAAATGACATGAGTGAAGTCAATGTGGATGCGAATCTGGTGAAGTCCGGAAATACGCTTTCTAGAACAGAAGAGAAATTAGTTGAGATGTCTAATGGTTGCATCTGTTGTACGCTTCGTGATGATTTGATTGTCGAAGTACAAAAGCTGGCTGCGGAAGGGCGATTTGATTACATCCTGATTGAATCCTCAGGCATTAGCGAACCTGTACCAGTGGCACAGACCTTTACCTATGCCAATCCCGAGTTGGATATTGATTTGACTTCGCTTGCTCAATTAGACACGATGGTGACTGTTGTGGATGCTGGGCGTTTCTGGCATGACTTCTCTTCTGGTGATAGTCTGATGGACCGCAACCAAACGGCTGGCGAAGGAGATTTCCGCGATATTGTGGATCTGCTTATTGATCAGATCGAAACTTGTGATGTCTTGCTGCTTAATAAGTGTGATCTGTTGAAAGAAGATGAACTCAACAAGCTTGAAGCTGTGCTCCGTAAGCTTCAACCGTCTGCCAAGCTGATCCGCACGATTAACGGCGTAGTAGATCCGAAGGAAATTCTGAATACCGGATTGTTTGATTTTGAGAAAACAAGCTTATCCTCTGGTTGGATCGCGGAGCTGAATAAAGAGACCCATACCCCTGAAACGGAGGAATACGGAATTTCTTCTTTTGTTTATCGCCGGAGAACACCTTTCCACCCGCAAAGATTAAGTTTTTTCTTTAGCAACTGGCCGGAAGAGGTCGTTCGGGCAAAAGGTGTGGCATGGGTAGCTGCAAAAGGTGATCTTGCAGCTACTATAAGTCAGGCAGGACCTTCCATTCAGTTCGGACCTGCTGGCTACTGGTTGGCTACAATGCCTAAGGATCAGCAGCTGGAGGTACTGGAAAGCGAACCTGAGCTGCAGGCGAAATGGGACGAGCAGTGGGGCGATAGAATAAATGAAATCGTATTTATCGGTGTAAATATAGATCAGGCACAACTCGAAGCCAGATTGGACAGATGTTTGCTGACGGTGGAGGAGCTGAAGCAGGATTGGACAAAGTTCAACAATCCACTTCCGTGGCCTGTTGAAGAACTCCTTGCGGCTGCTGAGGAATAGATACTTAGTAAATTAGCGATGGAAATCCGGAATCCAGAAGGTGGGATTCCGGATTTTTGCTGTATGAAAAAGAGGTCTAATAGTTATTATTACGATTAATTTTTAATTTTGGGTTTACAAATCGTAATGATTACGATATTATCAAATTTGTTAAATCGTAATACTTACGATTTAATCCGAGATGGACATAACATCAGTCAGAAGGGAGGCGAGGCACGATGATCCTATCATCCATGCGGAATGTAGTGTTCGGGTATGGGGATGAAGCTGTCCTTGATAACATTTCATTAGATATTCATACCGGACAGTTTATTGGTATAACGGGACCCAATGGAGCTGCTAAGACCACCCTGCTGAAGCTAATGCTCGGCCTGCTTTGTCCATGGAGTGGAACGGTTCAGTTGAATAAAGAGTTATCAGATAACGGAAAGATGGTTATCGGCTATGTTCCACAGCAGGTAGCTTCTTTTAACGCAGGATTCCCAAGTAAGGTGATCGAACTGGTTCGCTCGGGTTGTTATCCAAGGCTGGGATTATTTAGACGCTTTACACCTGAGCAGGACGAGATCGTCGAGCGAAGTTTAAAGCAGGTGGATATGTGGCATTTGCGAGACCGGAAGATAGGAGAACTGTCAGGCGGCCAGAAGCAGCGGATTTGCATCGCTCGAGCATTGGCACAACAGCCGCAGATATTGGTTCTCGATGAACCTACTACGGGAATGGATCTGGACAGTCGCATTGGGTTCTATAAGCTGATGCGCCATGATGTCAGTGAACACGGCCGGACCGTAATCATGGTGACGCATGGCCTGGAAGAGACCAGTTCCTATCTGGATACGTTGATCAGCCTGGAACGAAAGGAGAATGAGGGTTGGCAATGTTTAGTTACGAATTCATGCAACGTGCATTTTGGGCCGGTGGTTTAATTGGCATTATTGGTCCGCTGCTCGGGGTATATCTCATGCTTCGCCGTCAGGTCCTAATGGCGGATACCCTCTCTCATGTTTCGCTTGCAGGAGTAGCACTAGGCTCAATACTTCAGCTTAATCCGGCACTAAGTGGTTTCATGGTGGCGATTCTCGGTGGTATTGTCATCGAACAGCTTCGACGTTCTTATCGTACATATAGCGAGCTTCCGGTAGCTATTATTATGACCTCTGGATTAGCATTGGCAGTTGTACTTATGAGCTTAAAGCAGAATTTAAGTAAAAGCTTCAGTTCCTATCTGTTTGGTTCCATCGTTGCGGTCAGCGACACTCAACTAAAGATTATCGCTGTGGTTGCTGTAATCGGTCTGGTCTATTTTATTGTGTTACGCAGATCTTTATATAATCTGACCTTTGATGAAGAGACCGCTAGTATCAGTGGAGTTCATGTGGGCTGGTTATCATTTTCGTTTGCTGTACTAACTGGAATGACAGTAGCTGCTGCGATGCCAGTTGTTGGAGTGCTGTTAGTCTCAGCGCTTATTGTTTTGCCAGCTTCGATTGCCTTGCGTATAGCGTCTGGTTTCACGACAGCTATATTGATATCAATTGGCGTAGGGTTACTCGGCGTTTTTAGTGGCCTAAGTGCCTCGTATTACATCAATACACCGCCTGGTGGGACGATTGCTCTTATACTGCTATCGTTCTTATTAATCGCAATTTTGGTACAGAAGCTGATCCGACTTAGAAATCGTCGGCGAATTCATAAATCTATTTCCAGAAAAGGAGTTACAACTCTCAATGAAATTTAGAATCCATCATTTAGCCATTTTGTCCCTGTCCGCGTTACTTATTGCCGCAGGTTGCGGTAATAATAATGCCAGTAATTCTTCTACTACTACGAATGCTTCTGGAGCCGCAGAAGCCACAGCCCTTCCAGAGTCATCTAAACTAAATATTAAAGTCAGTTTCTATCCAATTTACGAGTTTACCAAAAATGTGGCAGGAGATCTGGCGGACGTGGAAGCACTCATACCGGCAGGAATCGAACCCCATGATTGGGAACCGACTGCACAAGATATGGCAGAAATCTCAGATGCGGATATGCTGATCTATAATGGCGCAGGAATGGAAGGCTGGGTAGACCAGGTGCTGGAAAGTGTATCTGGCACTCCGTTAATTACTGTAGAAGCGAGCAAGGGTCTGGACATCATGGAAGGCACGGAAGAGGAAGAAGCTGACCACCACCATGAAGAAGGAGAACATGCTCATGAAGAAGGAGAACATGCTCATGAAGAAGGAGAGCATGCTCATGAAGAAGGGGAGCATGCTCATGAAGAAGGAGAACATGCGCATGAAGAAGGAGAACATGCTCATGAAGAGCATTCGCATGATCACGGTGGATTAGATCCGCATGTGTGGCTCAATCCTACACTAGCCATTCAAGAAGTGCGTAACATTGAAGCAGCTTTAGCTGCTGCCGCACCTGAACATGCCGAGGATTTTAAGACAAATGCAGATGCTTATGTAGCTAAGCTGGAGCAACTGGATCAAGAATTTAAGGACGGTCTTAAGGATACTAAACGCAAGGATTTTATCACTCAGCATGCGGCTTTTGGTTACCTTGCCAAGCAGTATGGATTAACTCAGGTCCCGATTGCCGGACTATCTCCGGAGCAGGAGCCTTCTGCCGCAAATATGAGTAAGATTGTGGAGTTTGCGAAAGAGCATAAAGTGAAGACGATTTTCTTCGAGACACTTGTATCCTCCAGTGTGGCAGACACAATAGCAAAAGAGATTGGTGCCAAAGCAGCCGTTCTAAACCCAATTGAAGGATTAACAGAGGAAGATCGCAGTCAAAACCTGGATTATTTAGGAATCATGCGTCAGAACCTGGAAGCCTTGAAGAGTGCATTGAACGAGTAGATTTAAAGGATGGAAGGAGAACGAACATGGCCAAGAAATCTAAAGTTGTGAAAGAATTGAAGAGACAAGCACTAGTCGCCAAATACGCTGTTAAAAGAAAAGAACTAAAGGAACAAGGGGACTATATGGCTTTGCAAAAGCTGCCACGTGATTCCTCCGCAACTCGTCAAAAAAATAGATGCCAAGTGTCTGGCAGACCTCGAGGTTATTTGCGCAAATTTAATGTTTCCCGAATTGTATTCCGCGAATTGGCGCATAAAGGCCAGATTCCGGGTATTACCAAGTCGAGTTGGTAAATGAGAACGGCCAATCCTCCGTAGTTTAGAGGATTGGCCGTTTTTGCTGCTCATCCATCATGGACTTTAGAAAATTCGGCTATGCTAAGAATAGGAAAATGATTTATCATAGAAGGAATATATTTCTATTTAATATGGAGGTGATGCAAATGAGCTATACCGATACTTTTATTCGTGTAGCAGAGGACTGCCCTGAGGAAATCGGAGTTCCTCCGATGTCTTGCCGAACGCTCCCGCCTGCACATGTGATTCAATATGAACTGTTAATTAATGAGCCCTACAAATACAATCATGAAGAACTTCTGTACGAGGTTCATGTGCGCCATAAACAAATTCCACAGGAAGAACGTTTGGCCCGTAAGGAACAAATATGGAACGAGCTATTTTCCAAAAATCATCCTTGTCTAAGGGCTTCACTGCTGCCGAAGCGGTTTGGTTGGGGTGTTCACTATAACGGTGAGGGTAAAATAGCTCTTTATGGCAAAGAGTCTCCCGAATATGACTATTTCACTTCCCAAGAGGAGGGAACTGTGAAATTACTGCCTGCGATGCGTAACAAACGTGCTTCAAGAGGAGAGGAATAAGCTGTATAAATTCATAGAAGAAATCACACTTAATACTTGGCCTGCGGAGCAGAGCGTTCTCCTGCAGGGCTGGATTCTACGTACGGCAGCTGGTTATACAAAAAGGGCCAATTCGGTCAATCCATTATACGGGGCTGACAGCTCTCAGGTTGATCTCGCAGAACAAATCAAGCTTGCGGAGCGGTATTATGAGCATGCTGGACTACAGCCAGTGTTCAAAATAACCCCCTATATCCAGCCGGCAAAGCTTGATGAGATGCTTGCGGATCGCGGTTATACAATTGTCGAGCCTTCATCGGTAAGGCTTCTTGATCTGGGGGGCTTAGCGAGCCCCGATCTGTGTTATACGGTTCAGATGCAGGAGAGCTTGACTGAAGAGTGGCTGCACGCCTTCAGTGAGCTTACCGGGTTGTCTGGCAAGAACCGGGAAACCTTAACTAGAATGTTGTCTGCATCACATTTGCAGCAGGGTTATGTCCTGTTGTTTAATCATGGTGTTCCTGCCGCCTGCGGACTTGGTGTGATTCAGAATGGATACTTGGGTCTGTATGATATTGTCACTTCCCCTGCTCATCGTAGAAAGGGAATGGCGGAACAGCTGCTGCTAGCGTTGCTTAATTGGGGTAGAGCAAAGGGAGCAACAACTTCCTTTCTGCAAGTTGTGCAAGCGAATACGGGGGCTTCAGCCTTGTATGACAAGCTGGGTTTTAAGGAGATTTATCAGTATTGGTATAGAGTGAAAAACTAGCTGAGGAGGGGATGCGGTGAGAAAATTAGGATTAAATCTCCTGATCATTAGTGTGTACTGTTTTCCATTTGTATATTTCGCGATGGATAAAGATTTCAATAATGGTTCAATAGTTGGTTATTTAATGATGATCGTCATAACATCGCTAATAGCTTTTTTGGGAAAATGGTCTAATAATATAATTGCTGTAGTCATTGGGAATATCGCTTCTGCGTTTGTTTCGTATTATTTTATTAGCAAATTGTCAGGAGAAGGCGGTTGGGACGGGACGTTTTTCAAACCACTTGGACCTACAGGATCGTTTTTATTTTTTAGTATGCTAAACCTGATCCCTCAATTCCTTGCGATGAAATTAGCGAATAAATTTAAAAAGAAGGTCTAATCTATGTCCGAATACTGGAGTCGAAGATTTGCTCAGGAAGGCATGATCTGGGGGAGTGAACCTAGTCCTACAGCTCAGGCAGCAAGGGAGATATTTCGGCAATATGACGTGAAATCAGTTTTAGTCCCGGGTGCGGGATACGGAAGAAATACGAATGTGTTCTCAGATGAGTTTAAGACCTTAGGCGTTGAGTTAAGCGAGGATGCGTTAAGGATGGCGGCAGAATGGGATCCCAAGAGCCATTTTATCTCAGGTTCCGTATTAGATACTATTTCTGAAGTACAGGTTGATGCTGTCTACTGCTATGACGTGTTGCATTTATTTCTCGAAGAGGATCGCCGCAGGCTCGTAGCTAATTGTCTGGAACAGCTGCGGCCGGATGGCTTGCTCTATTTTACCAGTTTTTCCGATGAGGATGCGAACAACGGCTGTGGAACACTTTTGGAACCGGGAACCTACGAATACAAAGACGGAAAATATGCCCATTTTTTTAGTGATGAAGATTTAAGACAACATTTTGCAGGTACGAAAATAATTACGACCGGCTCATGTGTGGAGACATTATGTGGGCCGCTTGGAAAAAACCATCAATACATACTGAGATATATAGTCGCACGTAAATCTGCACTTAGCAAATAATATAGGGAGGAACTCCCTATAATTTCGTTGAATATCCGTAGAATCGGCTATATCAAATGAATTATAGGGACTTTTTCCCTAGACCTCTGCTCGATGATCAGGAATACCTTATTTACACAAATTTACCTTGACCCGGTAGCGCCATTTCTTTGAAATTTTTGCATAAATGAGCAAGCTGGGTAGACAACTCCTCACCTTCCATGGGTACTCCATGTCCCGAAAGAACAAGATGTGGATTCAGCAAGGCAAGGGTACGGACTGATTTCTCGGCATCTTCCCAGTCTGTCGTGAAATAAGAGGGTGGGCCATGCACCACCTGATGCTGCGTAGCCACTGCAAATACGGATTCCTGTTTGACCGTAAGGAACGTATCACCAGCGATCAGGACTCTATCCTCAGGCCTGAACAGGGAGATATGCCCGGGACTATGTCCAGGGGTATGGATCCATTCCCAGCCCTTCGCACCAGGGACAGTCCCGTCTTCCGGCAAGGGGTGAACGGCTGAACCAAGATCAATGCCATGATGTGAAAATAAAGGGGATATCATGCTCATAAGCCCGCCGCCTACGGCCGGATCGGCTGGAGGGTAATCTTCTTTACCTGTCAGAAAAGGTAGTTCTAGCGGATGAGCATATACAGGCACGTTCCATTCCTCAACAAGCCTTTTCACACCCCCAATATGGTCAAAATGCCCATGCGTCAGGATAATTGCCACCGGAGGCTTATCATAATGCTCCGTAGCAAAATCAATAATATTGCCTGTATATGAGCTAAGACCAGTATCTACAAGAACCCAATCCGAAGAGGGCTGGCCAATTAATGCGACATTTACAAACATAGTGCGAAGTCCAATGACACCAGGGGCCACATTCCAAGTATCGGTATAGCCCTTTGACAGTATTCCGTTAAGTTTCATCTTGCGCCTCCTGACCCGTTCTTTAGTACTACACAATGTATCTACATACAGTAGTATGACCTCTTTTTAAGAAAAAAAGGTATGGCAAATAACCCTTCTCATGATTTCTTGAAGAAGGGCTGTGTTAAACGTGTTCTGTGAGAGGATTGTATTAGAGCGTTCCGCAGTCTGCAAATAGAATATGGCGTGGAATCCGAAAGAAAGCTTCGGCTTTTTCCTGCAGAGCAGGGGTCGGCAGATGGCTGTTGTGGAGCCATTTCCGAAACGTTCCGGGATGGACGCCTATCCAAATACTTACATCCGTTACTGAGAAATCGTAAACCATACAAAGTCCGGTCAGGATAACATTGCTGCGCGGTGAACTGGTAATACTTCTTTTCATAAATCGTGAGGGTGTAGGCTGACATACAATGGGGCTTTGACGAATCAATGCTTCATTGAACAGAATGTGGGGTGGGTACCCCAATAGGCGGCAGGTCTTGTCAATGTTATTGTTGGAAGGGATACGACCTTCGTATACCCAAGCGCTTACACTGCGTGAGGATATACCAAGCTCTTCTGCGAGTCGTGACAGCTTGATATCCTTAGCCATCAATACAGCAAGCAGCACACGGTTTCTAATCTGGCTGCGCTTTGGACGGCGAAATCTTTTGACTCGAACGCCTTGTCCAAGGTATTTGCGATTGATCAGAGACCACGCCTGGATATTATGAGTTTCTTGTTGGTTATTAGGCA